>NZ_QMHN01000009.1 GCF_003313385.1 Pedobacter chitinilyticus
TATCCGTTCGGAAGCAGAGGTAACAGATCCTAAATCCCGTCCAGCAAAAGATAAATTGACCTGGAAGTTTAAAATGACCAATACCCGTGATGCCGCCTGGGCCTCATCAAAAGCATTTGTGCTGGATGCGGCAAGGATTAACCTGCCCAGTGGCAAAAAATCGCTGGCCGTTTCGGCTCACCCAGTGGAAAGCAACGGAGCTGATGGTTACGGCAGGGGCGTTGAATATGTAAAGGCCTCTATTGAACACTATTCAAAAATGTGGTACGAATATCCATATCCAATGGCGGTAAATGTGGCTGCCAATATTGCTGGAATGGAATATCCTGGTATCGTTTTTTGCGGATGGAAAGCTAAAAAGGGTGATGCTTGGGAAGTAATTGACCATGAGTTTGGACACAATTGGTTCCCAATGATTGTGGGATCAAACGAGCGTAAGTTTGGATGGATGGACGAAGGCTTCAATACATTTATCAACGACCTTTCGAGCACCGAGTTTAACAATGGTGAGTATAAGCCGCAGCCTGTGAACATGCATGGAATAGGCGTTGGTGTGATAGGAAATCCATATTTTGAAAACATAATGGTAATGCCCGATGGAATGGCAGAAAACAATATTGGATTTAACCTTTATTTAAAACCAAGCTGGGCATTACATATTCTTAGAGACCAAATTTTGGGCAAAGAACGTTTTGATTACGCATTCAGACAATACATCCACAACTGGGCCTATAAGCATCCAATGCCTTCTGACTTTTTCCGTACCATGGAAAACGCAGCTGGCGAAGACCTGAGCTGGTTCTGGAGAAGTTGGTTCCTTAATAACTGGAAAATGGACCAGGGCATAGCCGAAGTAAGACAAGTGAATAGTAGCAGCTTTAGGGGTTACACCATTAAGGTAGATAACCTGGAAAAAATGCCAATGCCAATCATTTTGGGGATTAAAACCAAAAGCGGGAAAACCGATATCGTAAAGGTTCCTGTAGATGTCTGGATGAGAAACACCAGCTGGATCGTGAGATACCCAACTACCGAAGAATTGGTTGAGGTGGTATTGGATCCTCAGCAGGTTTTGCCAGACAGCAACTTTGAAAATAACAAATGGACTGCAGGTAATTAATACCGCAAAACAATCATATTTAAATCCCGTGAGTTTACTTACGGGATTTTTTTTGTTAAAGATTTCATAACCATCATTGCTATTGAACTTGATTAGATTTGTTTAGTATTGCATCCACGAATAAAAAGAGATGAGAATTAAAATTATTGGCATTTTAACGCTGTTGGCAAGTCAGTTTTGCTATGCCCAACAAATAAGTAATGAAATAGAAACGATTTCGAAATTGCTTTTTGAACCTAAAAGTAAGGAAGTGTTAGTGATCGTACATAGAGGCGATTGGAGAAATGCGCCCGAAAACTCTATCAGGGCCATTGAAAATACCATAAAAATGGGAGCTGATATGGTGGAGATTGATATCCAAAAAACCAAAGACGGACAGTTAGTTTTGATGCACGACAAAACCTTAAATCGTACCACCAATGGAAAAGGCAATGTGTCCGATTTTACTTTGGAAGAAATTAAGAAATTGTACCTCAAAAGCGGTATCGGGATAGAAACCCATCACAGGATACCTACTTTAGAAGAAGCCATGTTGGTAGCAAAAGGTAGAATTTTCGTAAACATTGATAAAGGCTATAATCACTTTGATGAGGTTTACAAAATATTGGAACGCACAGGAACCTTAAAGCAGACCGTAGTTAAAAGCGGTGGTGATTATGAAAAGGTGACCTCAGAAAAAGGTAAAGCTTTTTTCAATCAAGTAGTTTTTATGCCAGTAGTAAATTTAGATAAGCCTGATGCTGCTACCATAATTAGCGATTATACCGCTAAAATGAAACCCGTAGCATTTGAACTCGTGTTTAATAGTGATACCTCGAAAATCATCAACCAGTTTAGCCAAATCAAAAACACAGGTTCTAGAGTGTGGGTAAATACTTTGTGGCCAAGCTTAAATGCCAGTCACCATGATGACTTAGCAGTTGAAGAAGGAAATTTGAAGGACAGTTGGGATTGGATCATTGCCAAAGGCGTAAATATGATTCAAACTGATAGGCCACAAGAATTGCTTCAGTACCTCAGAAAAAATAAATTACATCGTTAAAACGTTTTTTACAGGCTATAATTTTTGGATGTGACAGTTTTTGAAATTTATTTTCAAAAACTGTCACATTTTATTTAGTTCTGCGTCTTGTTGTTGAAGTTATATTCCATATAGTTTTATAAACCAAAACAACTTTAAACTTTAATGAAAAAGAGCGTATTATTTTTTATCCTCTGCTGCCTACTAACTACGAAAGTCTTCGCACAAAACCATCGCTTAAGCGGTAAAGTTTTATCTGCTGCTAACAATGAGCCCATTGGCTATGCCGCAGTACTATTAACCGAGCAGTCAGATTCGACCAAAAGAAACGGTGCATTAACCAGCCATAACGGCGACTTTTTGTTGAAGGACTTGAAGAATGGTAAGTACTTGTTGAAAATATCAGCCTTGGGCTATAAAGCAATTGTTAAGTCCGTTGAAATTGGAGCTAAGGATTTGGATTTGGGAACCTTAACCATGAGCGAAGATGCCTTGTCTTTAAAGGAGGTGAACGTTACTGGTCAACAGGCCAATGTAAAAGTTAAAACAGATACGATCGAATATAATGCGGGAGCATTTAAAACCCAACCTAACGCGGCTGTTGAAGAACTGCTAAAAAAGTTGCCTGGGGTAGAAATAGATAGAGACGGTAATATTTTGGTACAGGGACAAAAGGTTTCTAGGTTAACGGTTGATGGAAAGGACTTTTTTGGTACGGATCCTAAAACGGCTACTAAAAACCTACCTGCAGATGCCATTGCCAAAGTGCAGGTGATTGATAGTAAAACTCAGGAAGCTAAAGCAACTGGCATAGATGATGGACAACGCGAAAAAGTACTAAACCTTACCATTAAGGAAGATAAAAAGAGAGGTTGGTTTGGGAATGCGAATTTATATGGAGGTACTACAGATAGATATAATGGCTATTTGAGCGCCAATCATTTCAATAAAAACTTACAGTTTGCGGTGCTGGGAATGAGTAATAATGTGAGCAATTCAAGTTTTCAATTTGAAGACCTTAACAGCTTTACAGGAGGAAACATTGGAAATATTTTTGCGCCACCTGCGGGCGGAAGCTTTTCCATCAATGTAAATAATGGCCGTACCACTATTGGTGGTTCTGGGGTGTTTGATAACAGTGCCATAGGAGAAGTAACCACTCATAGCGGCGGCCTTAATTACAGTAATAGCTGGGGGAAAAATAATAAATTGGCCATTAGCGGCAGTTACTTTACCTATTTCTCGAAAGGCATAGGCAATAGGTTCTCTAGCATTCAGGATATTAATCAGGATGATGTGTTGCGAACTTCGGAAGTTTCCAATCGTAACTCGGATAATCAGGCTCATCGTTTTAACTTTAAGTTGGAATATCACCCTGATTCGCTGACGGATATTACATTCAGGCCAAATGTTATTCTCAACTACACCACCAACATCAACAACAGAGATTTCAGGTCCGCATTTGATGCCGCTGGAAAAAGCAACGATGGCAACCAGTATTTCAACCAAAAAAATAATACGCCTGCACTTTTTGGAGAGTTTTCGGTATTGCGCCGTTTTGGCAAAGGATCTATTTCGTTAAGGTTAAATGGAACTCAAAATACCTACAATGCAAATTGGATCAATAGATCATTGATTAATGATTATACCAGTGGTGCGCCAATTGCTACGAAACTCAACCAACAGGCCGATCAAGAAAATGTAGCTAAAACTTATACCGCTAACATTAATTACATGCGTCAGTTGAATAAAAAATGGAGTGCCAATGCAGGCTATATCTATAACCAAAGTAGGGTAGATGCCCAACAATTCACCTTGGATTATAACGCCGCAACAGATAGGTATGAAACTGTGGTCGCTGATTTATCCAATAGTATTGATAATAAAAACTGGTTACAGGCAGCTCGATTTGGAATGATCCATACGCGCACACAATGGACGTATAATTTTGGGTTTGGATTGCAGCAAACAGGTTTAGATGCGACCACTTTTAATAGTGCAGGTGTAAATACCGATCATCTCGATCGAAAGTATTATAATATCTTACCAAGATTCTCCATCAATTTCAAGAACAAAGCCAATCATACCATACAGCTAAATTATAATTCATCGGTAAATCTACCATCGGTGAACGATTTGCAACCTATACAAAACAATACCAATCCGCTGTATCAAAGAACGGGTAATCCCAATTTAGAGGCCGTTAAAAATCATCGCATGGCCATCAATTTCAATACATTTAGTGCCGATAATAATAAATATTGGAATGGATATTTCTTGATCAATTATGCTTTTGATGATATTGGTAACAATGTAAGTTATGTAAATGGCGTGCAGTATGTACAACCTAGAAATGTAGATGGGAACTATTTTATCAGGACAGGAACTTTCTTTGGACAACCTACAAAAATTAAGGGGCTAAGAATGGGCTACGGACTAAACCTATTTATGTCGCATACCTCTTCGTTTATCAGTGAAGAGAAAAATGTAACCAATAGATATAACATTGGGCCAAATACCAATTTCAGTTATGATATAGACGACAAATTGAACACAGGCATCTATTTGGGTGTACAATACAGTAAAGTGAACAACTCACAACCTGCAGCAATTGATAACAAATATTTTAGCTTTTTCAATAGTGCCAGTTTAAGTTGGGAATTTGTGAAAAACATGCGTATCAATGCCGAGCTGCAGCATAATGGTACCGCAGGCAGGGCCGATGGTTTTAATAACAATGTCTTTTTGTTAAATGCAGGGTTGGAACAATACTTAATGAAGCGTAAAATTACTTTGGCCATTAGGGGTTTTGATATCTTAAACCAAAATACAAACATTGACAGAACCGTAAATGCAAGCCGTATGGAAGACGTTCGTTTCAATACCGTTACCCGCTACTTTTACCTGTCGTTAAATTATAAAATATCCAGAGCGGGTGCCACCAATACCCGTTCAAATCCTCGAAATACAGTGGGATAAAATACATGCCGTAAAAAAGGATTGGTCAAGCAGCTTTGCATTTAGGCCAATCCTTTTAACTTTGTGCATGAGCCAATCTGAACAAAAGAATAATCCATTGCATGGCAAAACGCTAGAGCACATCGTTACCCGCTTAAGCGAACATTATGGTTGGGCGGAGCTTGGTTATCTTTTACGGTTCAATTGCTTCATTAAAGATCCTAGTGTTAAATCCAGTCTAAAGTTTTTGCGTAAACAAGAATGGGCCCGACAACAAGTGGAACAACTTTATCTAGACACTTTTAAAAACTAAGCACATGAAATTTGTACTTGCTGCATTGGTAGCGATCACCTTATTTTTTCAGCCAAAGGAACTTTACGCTAAAAGCAAAAAAGAAGATCGGGTACTTGTCTTTTCATTGACCACCAGCTTTCGCCACAAATCCATTAAGGAAGGAATTGCAGCCATTAAAACCCTTGGGGCAAATAATGGTTTTGAAGTGGATACTACAGAAAGTGTAAACAGCTTCACCTTGGAAAACCTGTCGAAATATAAAACATTGATTTTTTTAAATCCAACCGGCTCAAATGTTTTTACGGAAGTGCAAAAGCAAGCACTTAAAAGCTATATCAATAAAGGCGGGGGCTTGGTTGGCATACATGCCGCTACGGATTTTTGCTTTGAGTGGGAGTGGTATGGAAAAATGATAGGTGCTTTTTTTACGGATCACCCAAAGGTGCAACAAGCTAAATTGATTGCCGTGAAACCTAAAGATAAATTAATGAAGGGAATGCCCGAAAGCTGGCTGCATACTGATGAGTGGTATAATTTCAAATCATTTAACCCTAAAGTGAAAGTACTGGTAAGGGTAGATGAAAGTTCTTACAAAGGTGGAAAAATGGGTGATTTTCATCCCATCGTTTGGTCCCATGAATTTGAAGGAGGTAGGGTATTTTACACGGGGCTTGGCCATACCGCAGAAGCTTATACCGATCAGTTATTTTTACAGCAACTTTTAATGGGGATTAAGTGGACCATGCGCAAATAATTTATATTTTTGAAGGATATCAAACCGTTTAAATAATGCCTGCCCGTTCTTTTGCCTTTGTCAAATCACTTATTCTATTTGTTTTTATCAGTACAGCATCTGCTGTTTATGCTCAGCATAATGCGCATAGTCTAGAATTGAATTTGCAGCGATCAATCGATAATTTTAGCGCCGATAAGAATTTTCTACAAGGCACTGCCTATGGTGGTGAGTTAATTTATCATTACAATGTGAACAGGAACCCCAAAAAGTGGTCGAATGATTTGGGCATCAAAAGTATTGACCTTATTTTTAACTATAAGCGGATGGCTAATGTTACCCGAATTGCTGCTCCGCAAAAAGGTGAATTTGGCGATACCTACAGCTTGTTGGGGGGCCTTACTTTTCCCATCCTCAATGTAAACAAAGTAGAACTGGCATTTACACCTGGCTTAGGAATATTGTATGCTGGCGAGTCTTGGTTTAGCAATCAAAATCCTATAGTTGGTAGTCGACTTAATTTAGGACTGAAAGCAGGGCTAAAAGCGAGTGTCCCTCTGAATGAAAAAACAGCAGTTTCTGCTAATCTTGATATATTGCATTATTCTAACGGGGGCACCCGTGTTCCAAATAATGGATTAAACATGGTTAGCGTTGGTTTAAGCGTAATTAGGGCGTTAAATGATAATATGGAAGTAAAACCATCCTCTTTTGAAAGTGAAAATTACAAAAAACACAGCTTTGAATTAGGTATCAATGTGGGTAGGCGAGGTGTATATCAAAGTAGAGATGGTTTGTATAAAACAGGGCTTTATGGTGGCTATAATTACCGTTTAAATTCTTACTTGGCTTTAGGTGCTGGTATCGATGCGATTTATTACTTTACGATTTATGACCCTAATCGGAATTTAGAAACTTTTCAGTCAAAGGCATCTTCGTTTGACAGGTGGCGTGTTGGGGCAGCAATAGGACCAGATTTATGGATGGGCAAACTGGCGGTGATGGCAAAATATGGCTACTATATACACTACAATAGTTTGTTGCCCGTTAAAACTTACTGGACTGCAGGAGTAAGATATAAATTAAATAATTGGCTGGGTTTGCAAGCTAAAGGATATATTCATCAAACTGATGCGGACTATGTTGGTTTTGGATTGATGTTCACCAAATAAAGCAATGATTAGATTGACAGAAGAAACACCATTGGAAACGCTCAACGAAATAAAAAAGGGCGACTTGGTGACCGATACTTTTAGCAAAACGGGCTTGGTAGAAAGTATAGAAATGACTGATGATGGATTGTACCGTATTTACAGTTTTACATTGGTTACAGGTCGAGTAATTACCGTTAAAAAATAGTTAAGCCAAAGTAGGTATCTTGATAGAAAATGTACTTCCTTCGCCATTAGAAGAGTGTACGTTTATTTCTCCATCCAGCTTGTTGATCATTTCTTTCACTAGGTAAAGCCCAATACCACTACCCTTATTGTGATGCGTGGTCACGTAAAACATGTTGAATATTTTAGATTGATGTTTATGGTGGATCCCAATGCCATTATCTTCAAATATTAAACTTAATATCCCCTGTGCAACCTTTACGGAAATGCTGATAAAAGCCTCTTCTTTCTCAGGATCGGCATATTTAATGGCATTTGAAATAAGGTTCCTGCAAATAATATCTAACCTAAAGGCATCAATACAAATAGTAGCATCTTCAACGTTAAGTTTAAGGTCTATCTTAATATCGCCGCTGTGTTCAAGGTCTTGAACAAGATGCTCAAAAAAAGAAGGCAGGTGTATTTCCTGAATGTGCAAATCAGTTCTTTTGTTTTTGGAAAACTGAATGATTTTTAAAATAAAATCGTCTTGTCTGGTGAGGATACGCCTCATCAAAGAAAAATATTCACTGCGCTGCTTAGGGTCTTCTTCAACTTCAGCCAACGCAATAATCCCCATTAGTGAAGTAATAGGCGACCTAAGGTCATGTGATACACTATGGGTAAATAAATCCATTTCCTCATTAGTTTGAAGTAGGACTTTGTTTTGCGCCATCGTATCCTTTTGAAGTACGGAGAGTTTGTGAATATACTTTACAGAAATACCCACAATACAAATGAAAATGATGAAGGCCATTAACGTATTGATGGTAAGTATCGTTTTGTTGACCAGTCTTGAGTTTTCGGTAAGGGTTGCATCAAACTCGTTACCTTTTTGTGTCAGTAACCTACAAGTCCTATCAATGTTGCGGGCTAATTGTTCCTTTTCTGTTGAACTAAGAACAATATGCCGTTTAATACGTTCATCAATTTTTTTGCCCTGATTTTCCAAATCGATGACCAACTGGTCTGCAGCTTTCCAAATGACAATAGCCTTTTTAAACTGAGATAGCGATTTAAAGTTTTTATATACCCAAATGATATTTTCGATGTCTTCGGGAATGTTTTTGCCAAGCAACAAATGTTTTTTGGCAATGGTATGATGTTGGTTGCTATCTAGTGAAATTCTGGCTAAGCTGTCATTAATAGGTACTTGAAGCTGCGCCAGGAAATTAGCGTAATACTCGGGGTTTGAAGTGAACACATAATTGGTGAGCTGTCTTGACGCTTCCTGCTGGGCTTTCATATAAACAGACTCCCCAGAAGTAAATGCCCTGATGCCATCTATGGCTTTAAGACCATAATGATTGAGCCCAACAATGAGTGAAATAGAAATAAATATGCAGATGACATAGTTATATATAATACGTTTGGTTGATTTTACTACAACATTCATTTGAGCGTGAGAGTAGAGTGGTTTTATGGTTTATGATCTAAATATATGAAAAGTAAGTATTTCGCTTCCTAAAGTTTGAGTAAATCTTTTGTAGCGTTTGAGATAAATCAACCGTATTGTTTTAAACGCATAAAAAATGAAAAATAAATTTGCGCTCCTTTGTTTGGTTGCGACCACCTTTAACTTGAATTCTTGTAAAAAGAATAATAATGCTAATGTGCAGGAAATAGGATACGGAACCTCTTTTGGGATGTGTGTTGATTATTGCATCAGTAACATTTCCCTAGGTGAGGATGAAGTGAAATTCTATAAGAGTAAAAATGGTGCTACGCCCGATACTAAAACCTGTGCCAAGAAAATGACCGATGGCCAACTGGAAGGATTGAAAACTTTGGTGAAACAAAGTGATTTTGAAAAACTACCAGCCGTAATTGGCTGCCCAGATTGTGCCGATGGTGGTGCGGAGTGGATTGTCCTGAAAATAAACGGTAAAGTTAAAAAAGTGACTTTTGAATACGGAAAGGCACCAAGCGCAGTAAAAGAATTAGTAGTAAAGCTGAAAGAAATTAAAGACAGCTTTAAAGATTGTAATTAACGATACATACACATTTGATAACTAATGAGCACCTCGCAGTAATTTTGCGGGGTGTTTTTTTGTCACGACGTGAGGAAACCTCGTAGGTTTTCAAAACCTGCGAGGTCTATGGTAGGGAAAACAAAAAGATTGTAGCGTAAAGCGGGCTGTTGTAACAAAAGAACCACAGCCATTGCGTTTCTCCTAAAAGGTGTACATATTTTAAGTTCAGGCAAATTTTGTGTTAAGGTATTTTTAAATCAGAAAATTTTTGATGTAACCTATTGATAGTTAAAAGAAATTGTTCTACTTTTGCAGTCCCTTAATGTAGGCTAGTTGTAAACTGCTAACGGCAAGGAAATTAAATAAAATAATAGAAACAAAAAGCAAGAAATGCCAACCATTCAACAATTAGTTAGAAAAGGTAGAGTAGCACTGGAGTTTAAGAGTAAATCTCCAGCGTTGGACAGCTGTCCACAGCGAAGAGGCGTATGTACACGTGTATATACTACTACCCCTAAGAAACCAAACTCTGCAATGCGTAAAGTTGCCCGTGTACGTTTAACCAATGGTAAAGAGGTGAATGCCTACATTCCAGGTGAAGGTCACAACTTACAAGAGCACTCAATCGTTTTGATCCGTGGTGGTCGTGTTAAAGATTTACCAGGTGTACGTTACCACATCATCCGTGGTGCATTAGATACATCAGGTGTAGCTGGTCGTAACCAACGTCGTAGTAAATATGGTACTAAACGCCCTAAACCAGGACAACCGGCAGCGGCTCCTGCAAAAGGTAAAAAGAAATAATTAGGAGGAAACAGAAATGAGAAAGTCAAAACCGAAAAAGAGAATTATTCTTCCTGATCCTAAATTTAACGATGTTCAGGTTACAAGATTTGTAAACAACATGATGTTTGACGGTAAAAAATCTATCGCTTACGCTATTTTTTATGACGCTGTAGAATTAGCTGAGAAAAAATCAGGTGAGAACGGATTAGAGATCTTCAAACGTGCATTAGCAAACATCAGCCCTGCGGTAGAGGTTAAATCTCGTCGTGTGGGTGGTGCAAACTTCCAAGTACCTACAGAGGTGCGTCCAGAGCGTAAAACTGCATTAGGTATGAAATGGTTAATTAACTACTCGCGTAAGCGTGGTGAAAAAACCATGAAAGAAAAATTAGCTGGCGAAATGGTAGCAGCAGCTAAAGGTGAAGGTGCAGCAGTTAAGAAAAAAGAGGATACGCACAAAATGGCTGAGGCTAACAAAGCGTTCTCTCACTTCAGATTCTAAAAACAAATAATTGAATTTTGAATGATTGAATGATTGAATTTTGGGTGAGGCATTAGCACATTCACTCATTCAATCATTTTTTCATTCATTCATTATACTTAAAGATGTCAAGAGATTTAAAATTTACTAGAAATATTGGTATCGCTGCTCACATCGATGCTGGTAAGACTACAACTACCGAGCGTATTCTTTATTACGCTGGTGTTAACCACAAAATTGGTGAGGTTCACGAAGGCGCATCTACCATGGACTGGATGGTACAGGAAGCTGAACGTGGGATAACCATCACCTCTGCTGCTACAACTGTATTCTGGCCTTATCGTGGTAACAAATACCAAGTTAACGTTATTGATACTCCTGGACACGTGGATTTTACCGTAGAGGTAAACCGTTCATTACGTGTATTAGATGGTTTAGTGTTCTTATTCTCAGCTGTTGATGGTGTTGAGCCTCAATCTGAGACTAACTGGCGCTTAGCTAATAACTATGCTGTTCCTCGTATTGGTTTCGTAAATAAAATGGACCGTTCTGGTGCTGATTTCCTTAAAGTTGTAAAACAAGTTAAGGAAATGTTAGGTAGCCACGCTGTGCCATTGCAATTACCTATCGGTGCTGAAGATAGCTTTAAAGGGGTAGTTGATTTGATCAACAACCGTGGTATTGTTTGGAATGAGCATGATAAAGGGATGACCTTTACTGAAGTGCCAATTCCTGATGATATGCTTGATGAAGTTGCACAATGGAGAGAGAATTTATTAGAAGCTGTTGCTGATTATGATGAAACTTTGATGGAGAAATTCTTCGAAGATCCTAACTCAATTACTGAGCGTGAAATTCTTGATGCTTTACGTGCAGCTACTTTAGATGCTAAAATTGTTCCTATGGTTTGTGGTTCATCTTTCAAAAACAAAGGTGTACAAACCATGTTGGATCTAGTGATGGAATTATTGCCATCGCCAATGGATGTTGAAGGGATCACTGGTACAAACCCAGAAACTGGCGAAGAGGTAACTCGTAAACCAGATATTAAAGAGCCTTTTTCTGCATTAGCATTTAAAATTGCTACTGACCCATTCGTAGGCCGTTTATGCTTTATCCGTGTTTATTCGGGTAACTTAGAAGCTGGTTCTTACGTTTACAATGCTCGTTCAGAGAATAAAGAGCGTATTTCTCGTATCTTCCAAATGCACGCTAACAAGCAAAACCCAATTCCTAACGTAGGTGCTGGTGATATTGCTGCGGTAGTAGGCTTTAAAGATATCAAAACTGGAGATACCCTTTGCGAAGAGAAAAATCCAATCATTTTGGAATCAATGAACTTCCCTGACCCAGTTATTGGTTTAGCTATTGAGCCTAAAACTCAAGCTGACGTTGATAAATTAGGTATCGCTTTAGGTAAATTAGCTGAAGAAGATCCAACCTTTAGAGTAGAGACTGATCAAGAAACTGGTCAAACTGTAATCTCTGGTATGGGTGAGCTTCACTTAGATATCTTAATTGACCGTTTAAAACGTGAGTTTAAAGTAGAGGTTAACCAAGGTGCTCCACAAGTAGCTTACAAAGAAGCAATTTTTGGTACTACTGAACACCGTGAGGTTTACAAAAAACAATCAGGTGGTCGTGGTAAATTCGCGGATATCAAAGTGGTAATCTCTCCAATTGATTCTGATTTCGAAAAAGGTGGTTTACAATTCGTAAACGAAATTACAGGTGGTTCAATTCCACGTGAGTTTATCCCTTCTGTAGAGAAAGGTTTTGCTTCTGCAATGAGCAATGGTGTATTAGCTGGTTACCCACTTCCTGATATGAAAGTACGTTTGATTGATGGTTCATTCCACGCAGTCGATTCAGATGCTTTATCATTCGAGCTTGCTGCTCGTATGGCATATCGTGAGGCGTTACCTAAGTGTAAACCTACTTTGATGGAGCCAATCATGAAAATCGAAATCTTAACCCCTGAAGAAAACATGGGTGATGTAATCGGTGACATGAACCGTCGTCGTGGTCAGTTACAAGGTATGGATACTCGTAATGGTGCTCAAGTAATCAAAGCATTAGTACCACTTTCTGAAATGTTTGGTTATGTAACCCAGTTACGTACAATTACTTCAGGTCGTGCTACTTCTACAATGGAATTTGACCACTACGAAGCTGCGCCTAAAAACGTACAAGACGAAATCGTTGCTAAATCAAAAGGCAGAGTTAAGTCTGAAGATTAATATTTAGATATTAGTATTTAGTAGTTGGATATCGTGTCTAACTACTAAATACTAAAAATAAATCCGACTCTTGTTATTAATAGCTCTAACAAGTGGTCATAATTAAAAATAAAATGAGCCAAAGAATTAGAATCAAATTAAAATCTTACGATTACAACTTGGTAGATAAATCTGCTGAGAAAATCGTAAAAACTGTAAAGCCTACAGGCGCAGTAGTTAGCGGACCTATTCCGTTGCCAACAGAGAAAAAAGTTTTCACTGTATTGCGTTCACCACACGTAAACAAAAAAGCTCGTGAGCAGTTTCAATTGTGTGCTTATAAACGTCTTTTAGATATTTATAGCTCAAACTCAAAAACAGTTGATGCTTTAATGAAGCTTGAATTACCTAGCGGTGTTGAAGTAGAAATCAAAGTTTAATGATTTGAATACAACCATAAAAAAGCCCCGATTGAATTTCAATCGGGGCTTTTTTATTACCTTACTCAAACAGCCTCTCTAACACTGATTCTTTTCTTGATGCCGAAACCTCTATTTCAGAACCGTCACTTAACTCAAGTGTACCACCCTCACCTTTACGATATTTAGTTACATATTCCAGATTGATGATGGCTGAACGGTTTACCCTTAAAAAGAAAACATCATCTAAAATGGCTTCAAATTCTTTTAAGGTTTTTGATACCATTATCTTTTTATTCTCCGTGAGAAAAAATACACTATAATTACTCATGGCCTCTACTCTAATAATATCTTCTTTTTTAATTAAATAAACACCTTCGGCAGTAGAAAGTGCCACTTTATTATTGTAAGGAAGTCTGCGAGCTGGACTTGCTTTTAGGAATTGCTTTTGTGATAGCTGCGTGGTAAGGCGTTTTACAGCTGCGGCAAGCTCATCATCAGCCACTGGTTTTAAAAGGTAGTCTAAGGCGTTTATACGTAATGCATTGAGTGTGTAAGAATTGTATGCGGTTACGAAAATGACTTCAAAAGAGATTGACCCCAGTTTTTCCAAAAATTGAAAGCCATCTAATTCAGGCATTTCAACATCTAGAAAAAGTACATCGGGATTTATTTCTCTGATTTTCCCAAGGGCCTCTAATGGGTCGTTGTAAATTGCCACCACCTCAAGCTGATGAGCATAAGCCGATAGTTTTTGTTGTAGAAGCTTGCTTCCACGTACTTCATCATCTAATATAACTGCAGTCATTTTCATCTCAGTTTGCAAGCAAATATCCCCTTAGTTCCCATATCTTTTTGTCGGATTGAGTATAGTGGGGCTTTTAATGAGCCAATGGATACTCTAATTTAGTGATAAAACATGGGTTTAATCAATCATTTTTCTTAATTTGATAAAAATTAAAACTATGTTAAACAGTAAGTTATCTTTAATTATTGGTTTGCTGTTCTTAGGCATATGTACCTCGGCACAGCAACGCGGCCGCAAAGCAATTGATTCACTTGAGGCAAAACTTCGCACTGCCAAACAGGACACTAATCGGATAAAAATATTGCATGCTTTAGGCATGGAGTATCAGTATGATGATTATAAGAAGGCGATTAATTTGTTTGACGAAGGTATTAAGCTATCCCGAAAACTAGATTGGAGATATGGTTTAGGCTATTGCTACATTGGTAGGGGCGAGGCCATGAGCCACAAAGCCGATAAGACAGGTATTTTAGAATACTACGAGAAAGCACTTGATATTGCGCTTAGAATAAAAGATAAAGGGCTCGAAGCACAAGCTTATAATAACATTGGTACCTTATATAGTAATCAAGGCAATTTGGTAGATGCAATGGAGAATTATTTATTGTCTTTCAAAGCTGCCGAATTGAGCAAAAAAGATAATCTTATTGCCACGGGTCTGCTCAACTTGGGATTAGTCAATTTTAAGCAAAACAATTTTGCAAAAGCCCATGAATACCAACAACAGGCACTTAAAATATATAAAAAGATAAATAACTACGAAAAAGTAGCGAATACATTGGGTGCTATCGCCAATAATTACGCTATGGAAGGAAAACCTAAAGAAGCAGAAAAATACTATTTGCAATCTGTTAAGGTTTATCAGGAGCATGGAAACAAAATTGGACAGGCCATCGGACTCTCCGAAATGGCAATTCTATATGTGCCAGATTATGAAAAAATACTTTCCTATCAATTAAAGGCTCAGAAAATATTTGAAGAAATTAATCCAAAACACTACAACTCGATGATGAATTTGGGCAATATCGGTTATACTTATCTAAATATTGCCAGAGATGGTTTAGCAGGTAAAACCAAAAACCCTGATTTGCCGAAAAATAAAATGCAGTTATTAGACCTTGCCGAAAGGGACATTAGAAAGGGATTGGGCATTTCTATACAGTCAAAAAGTAAAGATTGGGAAAGTTATTTTTATGGAACATTAGCCGAAGTGGATGAACAACGGGGCAATTTCAAAAATGCTTACGATAATTTCAAGAAATACTCCGAATTAAACGATTCACTTTATTCTCAACAAATGAAGAATAAAATAGCTCGTTTAGAGGCACAAAGAGAAGTGGATTTGAGGGACAAACAAATAGAACTCAATACTTTAAAGTTTAAAGCTTATAAATTATATTTCGCTATTGCAGCTATATTGTTAGTAGCGTTAATTGGTGTTTTCTTGTTCCGGTCTCGTTTAAGGGGATTGAAACTGAAGCATTACTTGGAAAATCAGGAAGCCGAACGAAGAGCCAACGAATTAAAACATCTTAACAGGTTATGCGAAAGCGAACTAAAAGCCATAAGGTCACAAATGAATCCCCATTTTATTTTTAATGTGCTCAATAGTATTGAGTATTATATCATGGATAGTGAACCTGCTATGGCCGCCAAGTTAATCCAAAAATTCGCGGGTTTAAGTAGGCTGATTTTGGAGAATTCTACACAGAGTATGGTTGCTCTGGATAAAGAATGGAAGGCATTGAAATTATATGCCGAATTGGAAGCTATGCGTTTTAACGATGAATTTACTTATTCTTTCGAAAGTAATATCACTCACTCAAATATTTTACTGGTGCCACCAATGCTAGTTCAGCCCCTCATAGAAAATGCTATTCATCACGGCCTTCGTAACCTGAAAGAAAAAAATGGAATCTTGCGTGTTAAACTTGAGGAATTAGAAGGTCAGCTTGTTTTTACTGTTGAAGACAATGGAGTTGGCTTGGAAGCTTCAAAAAGCACACGGAAAGTAAACCCGTTTAAAGAAAAATCAATTGGTTTAGAGTCTATTTCTGATAGATTGGAGATGGTGAACAATATCATTGAAAATGGCAAAGCAGTTTTTCATTTGGTTGAAAACGAAACTGGAGGCTGTACAGCTGTGCTGAAACTTCCAAAGGTTTTTGCTCAAACAACTGAATAAGGAAACTCACTCACTCAATCAGTAATTTTACTAGTTAAAAATCTGTATTTGCTCGATAGAGATTTTTAGAGTTCAATTATGGCGTTTCTTTGAATTGATAAGCAGCTGCACTGCTTTGAAAATCAAAAGCTAAGCCCATGTGTAAACTCATTAAGATACAGTTGGTTTTTATGCTCTCATTACTATTAGGTGGAGGTATAGCTAATGCTCAGGATTTATCTAACTTAAAGAACCAAAAGCCATTTAGCTATAGCGGAGCATTAGAGGTTCGTACCATTGGCTACCAAATGAATGGCGCTCCTCAAAGACGCAATCCACTTTCTTTGATCATTAGCGGAAGTCCAACACTTAGCCTTTACGGTTGGGACATTCCATTTACGGTTATTTATACCGATAGAAAAACAAACTTCCAACAACCTTTCAATCAATTTGGGATTAGCCCAACTTATAAATGGATTACCTTACATGCTGGCTACCGTAATCTTAGCTTTTCGCCCTATACTTTAGGTGGACATACCATCTTGGGAGCAGGAGTTGAACTCAATCCTGGAAAATTTCGATTAGGTTTTATGTACGGAAGGCTGAATAAAGCTACTGTAATTAATACCGAAACCCAATCTTTAGCACCACAGGCATTTACTAGGAAAGGTTATGCCGTTAAAGTGGGGTACGGGACAACGAAAAGTTTTTTCGATATTAGTTATTTAAAAGCCAAAGATGATAGTGTAGGATTTTCGGCAGGACAGCTAAATACGCAATTTAATCCAATAGCCCCAGCTGGAAATTCTGTTCTAGGATATAAAGGACAAATCTCTTTCTTAAAATATTTCATAATAGAAAGTGAAGGCGCTGTGAGTTTATACACTCGGAATATTTACAGCAATATACCAGACACCTTAGAAGACCCAATTCTTAAAAAGATTAGGAAGTTTGCTACGGTAAATGCAACTAGTGAACTTTACACAGCATTTAGTGCAGGTATCGGCTATCGAAGTAAATTATATGGCTTAAAAGTGAACTATCGTCGTGTTGAGCCAGAATTTAAGTCAATGGGTGCCTATTTTATCACCTCCGATTTAGAAGCTTGGACCATTGCTCCGTCCGTTATAGCTTGGAAAAATAAAATCAGTTTTAACGGAAGCATTGGCATCCAGAAAGATAATCTCCAGAATCAAAAAAATGCAACTAATAAAAGATTCATTGGTGCCGGAAATGCCACGCTGCAGCTCAACGATAAGTTTGGGCTCGACGCCAGCTATAGTAACTACTCCAATAACCAAAGCCCCAATACGGTACGTTTTGCTGATAGTTTAAAAATTGTACAGACCACACAGATGTACAGTTTAATGCCAAGGTACACCTTCAGTACCGAAAACTATAGTCACATGATTACCATGTCTGCTACGCTAAGCAACCTTAATGATTTTAATCAATTTTTTGCAAATAATGCCATTAGCCGCAATATGGATACAAAACAGATAATGGCAAATTATAACATTGGCTTCCTTAAAAAAGGTTTGAACTTGAATGTTGGACTTAATGCCATGCAATTAAGGGGAATGGGCATTAAACAAACTTATTCGGGGGTTTCGTTTGGCGGCGATGCCGTGCTATTAAAATCCTTGCTCCGATTGTCAACAAATCACGCAGTTACCTTCGGCAAACAGGAACTAGGTAAAAGTATGATTTATAATAGTTCTTTGAACGCCAAATATCAGGTTAGAAAAGGTCACCATTTAGATTTCGGATTTTATTTTCTGCACAACTCGCCAGCCAGCTCAATTGGGTTACAGCAAAAATATACCGAGTTAAGGGGCGAATTAGCTTATCAATTAAAATTTTAGTTATGAAGAAATTAGCTTGGTCCGTAGTATTTGCTATAATAGCGATATTTGTATTTGTGCCGGATCTAATGGCACAGGTAGGTGTTTCCATTCGGATTTTGCCACCTTATCCACATCGCATCACTGATTATGAAGCAAGGCCACAGCAGGTATTGATTACTTTAACCAATCAGTCTGCAGGTACGCAGCAGATTCAACTACGTGCATCGGTAGTTGGAGATAATGGCATTAGGTTAGAAGTAGGTCGAAATTATAAAAGCCCAACGCCCATCACCCTGGCTCCGGGTCAGGTTCGGAATTTGAATGGTGCCGATTTGGTTACGCTGTTCGATTATAACCAATTAACCTTTACAGGCATGACCAAAGATCAGTTTATAAGAGGTAATGGATTGCCCGAAGGCACTTACCAAGTGTGTATGCAGGCTTTTGACTATGCCACAAATGCACCACTTAGTGCCGATGAGCCCATTGGTTGTAGTAATAGATTTAGCATTACAAGTTTGGAGCCACCGTTAATTATTAAACCAATGGAGGGTGACGAACTAAAATCGACCATTGGGAATATTTTCACTATTAATTGGACCACTCCGCCAGGAGCTCCTCCTTCGATAAGATATAAGATCCGAATGATTGAAGTACTAGGTAATCGAAATCCAAACGATGCCTATTTAAGCGCCGTAGCACCTTACTTTTTTGAGAAGGAAGTCATGGGAAATGCTTACGTATATAATCCAGCAGATCCCCAGTTAACTCCTGGCCGCAAATATGTTTTAGCCATTCAAGCATTCGATCCCAATAGTGGTTTCACTTTTAGAAATAACGGTATTAGCCAAGTGGTTACATTTGACTATGTACCTCAAACTATTGCAAATAAGGGTAATCCAACAGCGAAGGAAGAAACGAAATCTAAAAAGCCTATGACCACCAACAGTATCAAAGGCAAAGCTTTGTGGGCTTTCAGAGCTAGTGAACAAAGTTATAGGGGGGCTTTAGGAGTTAGTAGCATTAATGTGGCAGGCCCAGGTAGTGTCCTTGTAAATTCGGTCAACAATAATTCTTTGGGTACTGTTGCGCAAATGCCCGCCAATTTTCCAACAGGTGGATTAGCAGTTCAAACCCTTAACGCTGGGAATAGAATAGGTACTAGCCAACCTGCTCCATCAAATTCTGGAAGTCCTAAACCAGCAACGGGACAGATCATTGGAGGACTCGTCTACAATGCCTTTAATCCATTAACAGATAATCCTCAAAATTTACAAAATGCAATGAGCGTCGACCGTACTTTAGTTGCTGCTGTAGGTAACAACGCTTATGTAAATTCAGTAACTGGGGGTATATTGCAAAATAACCCATTATCGTCTTACATTTTCGTAACGGGACAAAAAGCACTTGATTTCGGTTACGAAACTTCAGCGGCAACACCAGCTGCTGATAAAAAGCCATTTGCTGGAGCTATCGTTAAAATTATCGGTATACCTAGTGAAACACAAGTGGTTTTAAATGGCTTTAATACGAATTTGAATAAAGAAAAAGACAAGCAGCAAAAAGATGAAGAATCTTGGTTGGGAGCTTTTATCCCAAGCTTAGGTAACAATGCAAAACCATCTAAGAACACACCAACGCAACCAACAGGGGTAAAAAATGCTAGTACCACAGAAAATGGTATTCAGGTACAAAACAATACCTTGCCAAACTTTTCGCCAACAATGTTGGAACCTAACCTTATCGCATCAGGGCGTACAGATAGTGAAGGAAATTTCGCTATCGACTTTACCCACCCAGATTATTTGGGAGGAAAGCGATTTAGCCAAGTAAAAGTGGTAATCAGCAAAGGGGTACTCGAACAAACCAAAACAATCCCAATAGCTCAGTTAGAGAATCCAGATGTAGATCTAGGAGAAATTATTTGCTTGGCCCAAACCTATCGGTACTCGCCAAAAGTAGAATTACCTAGTATTGACGGAGCAGCTAACGACAACAAGAAGGTGGTTGTTAAAATCTATCGCGAAGAAGCTGATGCAGTGGCTTACCCCTTCTTGAACGAAGATGGAAACCTATCGCCTGAAAAAAAGCTGAAGGAACGAATTAACGGCAAGAATATGGTATTGGTGGCGGTTGATAGTACTACAGTTAAAAGTGCCGCACAATTTAAATTTGGAAAACTGTTTCACCAAGTGAATTACACCGTGCAAATCAGCTCGGGAACAAATACCAATAAAATTAGTGGTGGTTTGCGGGTTGCAGAAATGAGTTTGACAATGACCAATGTAGTGAATGTTAAACCAACCTATAATTTAATTGCTGCTCCTCCTTCGATATCGGGCTCAGTACAGTTGGTGCTCAAAAATGGTTTTGCAGGTGTAAAAGGTGCAGTGGTAAAAATTGAGTTTAACCAAGATGATGTGCAACCACAACTGGTTGTGGCCAGCACCGCACAGAGCACATTGGGCGGCCCCTATCAAATGACTTTAGTGAATGGAATATCGTTGGCTAATAATACCGTGCAACAAGCCAACTTTTCAGCGCAAGGAAATAGTGTAATAAATACTACAGCAAGTAGTTACTATGCGAATCCGTTAACGTCCTCCATTTTAGGTGGTGCACAGTTGGGTAGTTATTTACAAACGGAAGTTAATGTACCTCCTGTTATGCAGTACATTAATGGACCTTATTCTGCAACTACTGATAGTGCAGGTTATTATACCATTCCTAACTTACCTAAGTTAAAAGAGGGTAAAACCTTCACCGTAAAGTTATTGAGATTACCCAATGAGTTTAAAAACTTACAAGTAACGCCAGGTAATGAGATGGTGATCAGCAGGATCTTGCCAGGCGAACAGAAAGATGTTTCGTTTAAAATTAAACCTGAACTTGTACAAATCGTAGGTAGGGTAGTATCAGAAGATAAACAGCCCATCAACAACGCTAGGTTAAATTTCCAGGGCTCTACCGATTTCTTTACCACTGGACAAAATGGCCTCTTTACTACAACTTATTTTGCGGGCAAACATCGCTTGTTGATTAAAAAAGAGGGATATGCAGAAGCAAACGTTCAAGTGGTTATTCCCGAAAAAAATAGTGGAACTGGTAATTCGGGTACAGCACAATTGCCTGGAAATGTGTTACAAGGGCAGCATTTGGTTCAAGTTGTAAATGTGTTTGAAGATACACGAGGTAGGGAAGTGAAAAATACACAAGCCAATACACTTGATCTCACACTGCAATTGGTCAACACACCAACAGTTAAAAATACGATAAGCACTACCAGTACTTTTTCTCCATTGATGTTTGGGGTAGCAAGCTCACAAAGTAGCCAAAAAATCAATGCATTGGGTTTAACAAACTTTACAGCGCAAACAGGTCCTAATATTTCAAGCATTACAAATGGAGGCGGACAAATGGTAAACTATTCTTCCGCCAGTTTTACAACAAGTAATAGAATTACAGATTATACGGCTCTAAATGGAGCAGCCGAAATTTATAATAATGCGCTTACAGGTTCTAACTATGGAGTAAACACCCTCAATTCTATCGATTTAGGTGATGTCGGTTTTCTGAAAAAGAAACAAGGAAAAATTAGGTTTAAAATCATAGATGAAATTAATAACAGGCCAATAGCAAACGCTACCATAAAGCTGTTCGATACATTGGCCCAAACTGATAATAAAGGCGAGTGGTTTTATGTGGGATTTGGCGGTGATGCTAAAGTAACTGTAATTCCTCCAAGTGGAAGTGGCTACGTAACTGTAGAAGAGAGCCTCCTCATCAACGAAACTGGCGATGAACAGCCCAAAACAATTAAACTGCAAAAAGGAATCAATGTTAGCGGATTTGTGCGTAGCCATGGAACGGCTATTCTGGGCGTTCAGATTAAAGTGGAAGAAAAACCATATCTCACTGCAACAACCGATGCCACTGGTGCTTACACATTCTTTATTCCCAAAGGGAACTTCCAACTAAAAGCTTCCAAATCTGGCTATATTTCAAAAACTGCTGCTGCCAATACGGTTAGCCAGCCTATTCAGCTCGATTTTGAACTGAGCGATGGTGGTGGTAAAAACATTTCCAGTATCTTAGGTTTCGATGTAGAATTGGATAAAATGACCGCTGAAGGAAATGGATATCGGATTTCAGGGGCATTCGTAAACCTAAAGCCATCCTTCGCCGATTTAAAAGCCTCGCAGGGAGTTCAGCTAAAATTTAGTGATGTCAAAGTAACTTTCAATGCGCAGGGGAATGCCATTCCAGATGGAAATAGAATAGCCACTGATGAGCTTGGAGTTAATTTTAAGCTGTTGAACTTCATTCCAGTAACCTTAAAAGCTGGTAATGGTTTAGTGGTAGAAGCCGACGGGACTGGAGGTAAAATTACGGGGGAACTCATCGCAAATATGAGCCAGATACAAGGCAACCGAGGCTGGTTAATGCAAAATGATGCCGTAAAACTGGTGCCAGAAAATTTAACAGGTACCATCATTACAGCTTTTTCTTCTAGTGGAGCCAATACTACTGTAACAAAATATCAGATTAAAGGCCCACAAGAAAACTGGCAAGGAAAAGTTTACGGATTCAAGTTTATAGCCAACATTGCCCAGTCACATATAGATAAAGACGGATTACATTTTACAGGTAGTTTGCAAACGCCAGATTTAGGGCCAATAAGAGCTGCCACATTTAAAATTGAAGAATTCTTGGTTGGAACCGACCTTTCAATACGCAGGGTAAGCATGGCACAAACCAACCTGCCGGCAATTAAAATTGCCGATTGGAATGCAAACATAGCCTCGCTATTATTTAATGAAGATGGTTTTAAAATAGGCGGTAATTTGGTCATAAAAATACCTGCATCTAGTACCTCTACTATCGATTTCTCAAACCTTTCCATTAGTAATGATGCATTTTTCGGAGGCAGGTTCAGCATTCCTGACAATGGGATCAATGTATTCAATATTGTAAACCTAAAAAGAGGAAGTTCAGCCATTTCGTTTGGACAAGTACCTAATCAATCAAATGTTTACAAACTGGGAGGTTCAGCCAAAATTAAGTTTAGTAAGTTCATCACTTCCGAAATTAATATTCCAGTTTTCGAAGTACATACCAATGGCCGTTTTCTGGTTGATGCGCCAACTAATTTCACCGCCGACTTAACTTTTGCAAAATTAAAAGTACAGGCCATTAAGTTCGATAATACCAGTGGTACGCCATTTATTGGAGTGCAGGGTGCACTTTCTGTAGATGTGCCAATGCTGTCACTTTCGGTGGCTGATATTTCTTTCAAGAATAATGGCGGAGGCGTTAGCGTGTCGGTCGGAAAAATCAAAGCCTCACTAGATATTCCGGTGATAAAAACAGAAGTAGAAGTAGAAATGAGAGACAATGGTTTTGCAGGAGCAGGGAAATTGGGTATTCCAGGGACACCCATTAATGCGGCAATTGATTTTCATTATTTTAAAGTAAATGGAGGAATAGATTTTGGCGCCAAGTTTAGTGCGGGTGTGGTTATTCCAATTGGATTTGTAACCATTGAGCGAGTAGGCGGAGGGTTTCAATACAACACTGCTACTAAAGATTTCATGGTCGACATTAATGGGGCGCTTTCTATTGCAAATTTGGGTGCAGTAGTGAAACTAGATCCAATCGGTCTAACGGTACGAAGTGGTCCAGTTATAGAAGGTTACGGTGCTGTTGTAGTGGGTACAGCACTCAATTTGGCCAATGCCAGCATCAAGCTGGATATTCCGCAACAAGTTTTCACTATAGCCGTAGATGTTGGAATAGAACCCATAAAAGGACTAGCGTCAGCTAAGTTGCAAGGTGATTTGGTAGTTAGCGTAAAAAATGACGATCGTTTTGTGTTCTTGGGCTGCGGCATAGAAGCCAACCTATTTAAGCTCATTCAATCTAATGGCGAATTTGCTTTAGCCGTAGGATTGAAAAATCCAGCCAATCGCGGCGACAGGATAAGCTATTATTTCAGGAATGTAGACAGTCGTTACATACGAGATGTATTCTCGGGAGTATACATCAATACCACCGCAAAAATGGGTATTCCTGAAGATAGGGCTATAGGTTTTGATTTCTTTATAGCCAGTGCAAATTTATGGTACTATACGGAAGCCAATGCCAAACTAGTGCTCAATTTCGCCGAAAATAATTACTTATTAGGGTTAAGCGGCCGATTTGGTGGAGGTTTTGATTTCTGTGTGGCAAGAATTGCCTGTGTAGGGTTTGGTTACAAGGCTTGCTACGAATTTATGGGTGGCCGAAATGAGTTAGATGGATGGTTTGTTGAAGGTAAAGCCGCAGGATCAGTACGACTAAAAGTGGGTGGTTGTAATCCAGATTGTAACAGTTGGACAATCAAACCATTTTGCGCTGGCTTTAAACTGTGTGCATCTGGAGGGGCATCCATTTCATATAAACAAAGGTCAGGCCTAAGCTTAGGTGTGTTCGTAGGAGGTACGCCATTGTGTAATTAAAAAAGGCGTAAAATTTTCAATTCTAAAAGAAATACAAGGGGAAATAAGACATGAAGACGTTATTGATGATTTTAACCTGTTTTTATTTAACGGCAGGTGCTCAAACCAAGTTAGAGAATAAAGGCTTGGGCGTACCAATGGGCAATGTAATGCCAGGGCCAAATGCAGTGTATGGTTTTATCGCTACGGGCAATAATAAAAATTCGTTCAACATGTACCTTGGTTCAATTAAGCGTTTCGATGTTTATAAAGACGAAAGAGGAAATGGTAGTTTTAGGAAAATACAAACGCTCACATTTCCAAGCTCTTATTCTGAATTTGTAAAAAGGGCGGGTGAAGGTACAGCCCAACAAATTAAAAATGCGTTTAATGCCAAAACCGATGAAGAAGCTTATCGAGGCTTATTAAGTGGCGATCCCCAAAAAATAGGTTTTTTGTTCCTGTCCAAAGATTTTCTAACAGGAATAGGTGCGCTTTGGCAGGATAATGACATTAAAAACAGCCAGCCTAGCACCACCTATAAAGTGGTAAGCGTAGATGCTAAAGATCAGGAGGCTAATTTGTTTGTGCAAAAGCTGGGAGATATTACACGTATTCCCTTCGCCAAATACGAACTGCAGGATTTGGTGAGTTCAGATAGTGTGGTACAGATTTCGTGGGCTACAAAAATACAAGGCACACCAGCTTTTATGGGAAAGGTCTATCGTAAAGCAAGTACAGAAAAAACTTTTCAGCTAATGCCAAGCACTACCTTGATTTATGATATGGCTGATAGCTCTAAAACTTATTATCAAGAAAACGTAGCTTCAGGCAAGTTGTATCAATACTATTTAATACCAGAAGACTTCGCAGGAAATCAAGGCTTACCATCAGACACAGCTACTGCATTGAGTAAGTCTTTCAGTAAAATAAAAGTCATCTCCGATTTTAAAATTAAAGACAGTTTAAAAGGAGCTTGGCTCTCATGGTCGGCTTTGCCTAACGAAGGTGTTTACACTGGCATCCAAATCTTAAAATCGAGGAAAAGCAATGCGGGTTTTGTGGAAGTTGCAACGTTGTCACCTATTGACACAAGTTATTTTGACCGAGCGATATTGCCTAATGTGGTTTATCATTATCAAATCAGGCCCACTTTGGTAAATGTAAAAGGATATTCCATGCTATCACCAGCAACGGCTAGTGTTGCAGTTAAAAATGCCAATGAGATTCCCATGGCGCCGCAAGGGTTAAAGGTTTGGCAGGATAGCACTGCACAGGTAAAGCTGTATTGGGATGTAAACCCAGAAGTTGACCAGTTTGCCTATTATGTATATCGAGGCACTTCAAAAGATAACATGCAACTTATTTCTGGCGGTTTAAGGACTAACGTCTATGTAGATTCCTTATCTAACCTTGATGGTGAAACAACCTACTGGTATGGAATTAAGCTGATGAATATCTCGCAAAAAATGAGTGAGTTGTCTACCACGGTTCCATTTAAGCCTTTGAAAATAGCATTCGTTCCATATCCATCGGGAATAAGTGCTCGTTACGCAGACGGTGTGGTAAAATTGAATTGGGACAACATACTCGAAAAGTATGATAATCTGATTGGCTATCGATTATACCGGAAGAAGAAAGACGAAAAGGAATTTAAATTGTTAAGTCCTGACATCATCAGTCTAGCTTATTTTGAAGATAGTACGGCAACTGCAGGTAATACTTATAATTATGCAGTTAGTGCAATTAACACCACCAATAATCAAAGTGTACTTTCTCCGCTTACCAATATCAGTATTTCGGTCGAACAGTTATTAGCGCCTCCCGCCGATTTATATCTTGTAAACAAACCTCAAGGTATATATGTAAGTTGGCCAGCACATGCTGAACTGAAAGCAAGCAATGTGGTGTATAGGAAATCGAGTACAGAAACCAGCTATCGAGCAATTGGCGAAGTAGAAGCCGATAATTATTTAGATACTTCTGCGCAAAAGGGCGTACTGTATCTCTATCATATAGTGGTGAAAAATAAGCTTGGAGCAAGTAATCCAAGCGTGGAGAAATCAATTAGAAGAAATTAAGTAATGAAAAAGATTGTCCATATCAAAAGCCTTATCTTGTTGCTAATTGCAGTAGGGGCCATGCAATGTGCCAAAAAATATGATGATGTAGAGATCGATCATCAAATGGTGATTGACAGTATTCGTCCAGAAAGAGGTACGGCAAATACACCTGTTAGAATTTATGGGCGTAATTTCCCCGAAATAAATAGTCAGGCTACCGTATTCTTCAATAGTAAGCAAGGCGCCATTGTTGGTAATTCAACCAACAATGTGATTTTAACTACGGTACCAAATGAGGCAGGTACTGGAAACGTCAGTCTCAAAATAGGAGATAAGGTGATTTCTGGACCAGTATTTACTTACGATTATGAAGCACCGATCATTGCAAGCATAAGCCCTTTAACTGGAATTGAGGGAACTGAAATTACCATCAATGGTAGTAAATTTTCTACTGTGGCAGCTAATAACGAAGTTTCAATCAATGGTATCAAAGCTACCGTTACTGCATCGAGCATTACACAGCTCAAAGCTACATTACCTTATACTAAAAACGGAGCGGTTCAAGTAACAGCAAATGGCGTTGCTAATATTGGCGCTGTATTTAGGTTTGTACCGCAAATTGACAATATTGACAAGAATATGGCTTTTGAAGGTGATGTAGTGCGTTTGACCGGGAAATATTTTGATGCGGGTTCAACTCCTTTGGTTGCTTTCAATGGCGTAAATGCGGCGATTGTTTCCATAAGTAGCACAACCATAGATGTACGGGTTCCTACATCAAGCAATGGTAATATCATGGTAACCGTTGATGGCATTAACAGTAATCCTATTGCGTTTACTTATCTAAGAAACATAGTGGCCAATAGTTTAAATCAAACCTCGCCAATTTTAAGAACAGTATTTGGTATTGACGGAGCAAGCGTAAGCATTAAAGGAGGCAGCTTTGGAACCGATGTGAGTAAAATCAGGGTAATGGTTGGTACTCAAAATGCACAAGTGACAGCGGTAACTGACGACAATGTTACTTTCACGGCACCTAATTTTGTATCTTCTCAAGAAAACACCCAACAAATAAAGGTTTTCCTACAAAATGTAGAAGCCAGTTATCCGAATGGAAATTTAACCTTCACTTATTTAGAGCCAACTATATCATCTGTTACTTGCTCCATAGTACCAATGGGAGGAGGCTTGTATAATTTTATATTTAATGTAAACGGAAATCATTTTAATGCTACTGCACCTAACGCTAACTTTGAACTTTTGATTGACGGCGTAAAATATGGAGCAGCAGTAAATGGTAATGCAGCAGTGATTACCACTACACAATTTAGTTCCTTTATTAAAAACAGATACGATATTAGGGTAAATAACAAATGGGGCAGTTTCATATTAGCTTTTCAAAGAAATGTGAATATTGCCGATTTTAACTATTCTTCAGTCAACGGAGTTAGGACCATTACCATTACTGGCGATGGCTTTGGAAGCACAATAGATCAAAATCGTTCGGTAAGGGTTTATAGGATACAAAATGGTGTAAAAAGCTATTTGAACGTGCAACCAGCAATCACATGGTCAGATAACCAATTAGTAGCAACTTTTACCGATAATTATATTGATGATTTAACCTACGGAGTAGAGGTGCGAGTGAACAATAGGATGGGTACCAAAGAGAAATTCTTCAATTATTTTCAGGTCAATTAGGTTAGCAAAATGCAAACGCCCCAAAAAGCTGGGGCGTTTTGCATTTAAGTATCAAAATGATGTCCTTAAATACACTTTAAAATATTGGGCCATGACATCAGCAAATGCCTTTGCAAAAGCAGGTCGGCCAGCGGCGTCACGCACACCCTTAAAGTTGCTTTCTATTTGCCAGCCAAAAACTTTGGGATATTTAGTAGAGGTGTACCTTCTGGTATTATAGCCTCCATTAAAATATTTGTCTTCTTCTAGAGGAGCAACATCTTGCTTAGAAGGTACAGCATCAAAACCTGCAGAAGTAATTAAGGTTCCAAAAGCATTTTCGCCATTCAATAATTGTACAAGATCAAGGTTTTTATCAGCCGCCAATAGATTAACTACAGATGATTTTTCAACCAATTGGTTCTTCTCTGCATCTGTTTTCCTTAGCTCATTAGCAGTTAAATTGTATCCCAGTTCCAATCGTTGTTTGGTGTGCCCATGACCATGTAGATCAATATAAATAACCTTGCCAAATTTTTGGGTAGCCATTGAAATAGCAGTGTCAATATAGTCATGGAACTGGTGCCAAGTTTTTTCTAAGTCTTTGTTGCCACAGGTAGCTTCGTCTATATCCCTATTTTGGTCCAAGTGTTTTCTCGAAAGGTTAGAAAGGATAATGAAAGGCCTTGCGTTGTACTTTTCTAAAAACACTTTTTCAATTTCCTTTGCCAGTTCAATTGTTTTTGAGTCAGTAACCGTAACCGCACCTTTGCAATCACGAGTGGCGCCATCTGGCAACGTAATGGTTCCGCCATGGGGTACGCTAATAATTAAAGGTAAATTGCCAACCGTAAACTCGGTCCATTTTTCCTGATCGGTGTAGGTTTTCCCAACTTCCCATTTTTGCGCATAAGCGAAGCTTGAAATCAATAATAGAAATAAGCTCAGTTTAAAAAATCTCATTTGATGTAAATTTAGTAGGTCATAAAAGCTATTGCTTTTAACATAGACTTTCACCGCTTCAAAAGGTACCGAAATTAGTGCACGATTTGTCGATTTGATAGCTTCTGAAAAAAAATAATATAAAAAGGGTCCTGTTGCATTTGGTAACAGTCTATCATATAGTTTGAAAGAAAAAACTCGCTGAAAAATAAAACGAGCAATTTTTTAGAACCAACCTAACAACTAACAAACTAGCAGTTCATATGAGAAAACTTTACTTATTGCTTATTTTCTTCTCGCTATTAGTGGGAATGGATGCAGCAGCACAAACGATTAGATATGTAAAACCAGGCGGTACTGGCGATGGTTCTAGTTGGACGGCAGCGTCAGGAGATTTGCAGGCGGTGATTAACGCTTCAGTCGCGGGGAATGAAATATGGGTAGCAGCAGGTACCTATAAACCAAACCGTAAAGCAGATGCAGTAGCAACAATTACAGTTAATGACAGATATAATGCCTTTGTTTTAAAGAAGGATATCGCCATCTACGGTGGTTTTGCGGGCACAGAAACATCAAGACTACAAAGAAATTTCAATACCAATGTGACCATTTTGAGTGGTAACCTTGGGGATGAAGCCATTGATACCGACAATGCTTATCACGTAGTGGTAGCTTCGGGCGATTTGGGAACTGCCAAGTTAGATGGTTTTACAGTAAGTAAAGGGTACACCAGTGGTACAGGTACTACAGGCGGTATCACGGTAAATGGCAATGTAATCCCTCCAAGCCGTTCTCCAGGAATCATTAACTATTACAGCAGTGCAGCTTACGAGAATTTAATCATCAGAGACAACGTAAACGGTTCAACCGATCAAAGTGCTGGGGCAATATACATCCTGTATGGTTCGCCAACTTATACCAAAGTGAAGTTTATTAATAACAAAACTTTAAGTACAAATGCTGGTGCAGTTTTCATCTTCAGTGCAGTAGCTACCCCTTCTAAACCTATCTTCACAGAAGTTGAATTTATTGGTAACGAGTCAACTGCCGGTGGTGCCGTAGTTGCGTCAACAGCAGCTTCTCCTGTTTTTGAGAAATGTACTTTTGATGGGAACAAATCTACCACCACAGGTGGAGCTATCCATATGTTCTCCGCATCAGCAAGCATGACTTTTAATGAATGTAATTTCATAAACAACACTGCCGCCACTAATGGAGGGGCAATTAATAATGCTTTAGCCACTACCATCACTATTAGTAAATCTACATTTAGCAATAATAATGCAACGGGATCAGGAGGTGCGATTTATTTTACAGCAGGCACCCTTAATTTAACAGAAAGTACTCTTACTGCCAATAAAGCCAACTCATCTGGAGCAATGTATTTGGGAACAAGTACCCTACCATCAGTATTAAATAGCGTGACATTTTTAAATAACGAAGCCACCACTACAGCGGGCGCACTTTATTTGAATGCCAATAGCCCACAAATGAATAACAATAAGTTTATCGGAAATAAAGCTGCTACTAGTGGCGGGGCCATTTATTTATTCGGTGTAGCGGGTAATTTAGCTAGCCCAGTATTAACCAACAACTTGTTTTATAACAACGAAGCAGGAAGCAATTCAGGAGGCGGGGGAGCAATTTATGTTTCAACCAATGCGGCTCCAGTGATTCATAATGCTACATTTTATGCAAATAAAGCGACTGCTTTTAAGGGTGGAGCAATCTACCTAACCGCGTCAGGACAAGCTACGGTGTACAACAGTATTTTGTATAAAAACCAAGCTACAGATGCAACTACGGTTGATTTCTTGGCAACAACACCTGCAAACCTAATCGTGAGATCTTCGATGACCGATGCCTACGGTACTAATGGTGTAGATGATAACATAGTAGGCCAGGATCCAGTTTTTGAAAGCGAAGATCCGAACAGTACCGATTTTTTACGCTTGCAAGATTTTAGCCCTGCCATAGATGCTGGACAAAACAACCTATTGCCTGCTGGTGTAACTTCAGACTTGGCTGGAAATGCAAGGGTTAACAATCTTATTTTGGATTTGGGTGCCTACGAGTTTGATGGCGCAGCACCAGTACCACCATTGCAAGTTACGATAGATGAAAATTCTCCAAATGGAACTTTCGTGGCCAAACCAGTTTCAAGTTTATCAGGCGTACTTTCTAACTGGACCATCATGAGTGGTAATGTAAATGATGCATTTGCCATTAATGCAACCACTGGAAATATTACCGTTAACAAAAGTACTGAGGTAGATTATGAAAAAATAAAAAGCTTCAATCTAACCGTTAAAGTATTTAACGATATAGGCGACGACCAGGTAATGAGAGTAATCATCTCTTTGAACAACCTGATGGAAGACCCTCAAACACCGATCATTGCCAAAGTAGCAAATGGCGTACTGACTAGCTTCAGGCCTAAACTAAGCGGATTAGCAGAGCCTTTGAGTGTAATTACCATTTATGTAGATAATAAGGAACATCCAGTAACGGCCATGTCTAATGATAAAGGCGAATGGGTTTACACCTTTACGGATGAGCTAGCTCCTGGAAAACACACTTTCCACGTAGTGGCAAGCAATAGCCTAGGTACCAGTAACCCAAGTCCGCAAGCTACGGTGACCCTTAAGTTATATAGCGGTTCAGTAGTAGCCAATAACCTTCTTACTCCTAACGGTGACGGAAAAAACGATTTATGGATCGTCACTGATTTGAGTTTGATGTATCCTAAAAACGAAGTAATCGTATATGATAAAACTGGCAAAACAGTATTTAAAAAGGCAAACTATCAAAATGATTGGGATGGAAGCTACAACGGCAGCCCTTTAAATACAGGTACTTATTATTATGAAATCAATATTGGTGCTGGGTTAAAGCCAATTAAAGGAACATTAACCATTTTGAAAGGAAGATAATACGATTAGCTGCTTTAGAATTAAGGAATTTGCTTAACCAAACAACAATGAAAACTAAACAAACTACATATATCATTATTGCTGCCATCTTATTTTTCGTCTCGTCTGAGTTGAAGGCACAAGTAAGCCCGCCAATGTCGATGTACTATTTGAACGAATATCTGTACAACCCAGCGGCGGCAGGAAAGAGACAAGGTTTAAATGTAGGCCTTTCTTATAAAAACAACTTAACAGGAAGTAATGGGCAAAGTGTTGCCAATACCATTACTGTCGATTATGGCCTAGGGAAAAATGGCTTCGGGCTATCCGTAGTGACGGATAAGGATGGACTTTTAAACGTAAACAGATTTTCAGCTTCTTATGCCTACAACGTAAAAACATCAGAAACTGGTAATTTAAGATTTGGATTATCTGCTGGAGTATCATCATTAAAAGTAAACATGAGTGATATTATTGGTGATGGAACCGATATCATCCCGCAAGAGTTTAATGAGCAAGGCTATATTTTTGATGGAGATTTGGGCGTGAATTATGAAGATGGCAAATTAAGCTTAAGTGCAGTAGCCCCTAATTTGCGTAGCCTTATCTATTCAGAAAATGTGAATGATGGCTATAACTACACTACTTTTTATGCTGCTGCAGCCTACCAAGTTTTGGACGGACCTATAAAATTAACACCTAAAGTGCTTTACCGTGGTCTTGATGGTTATGACAGTGTAATAGATGTTGGCGTTAATGCACAATTTGCCGAAGATAAATTTAATCTCTTAGCTTTTTACCACAGCAGTAACAGTTTCTCCTTTGGAATGGGCTTTAACATATTAAAAAAATACCAAATGCAGGCTTCATATTCGTTGCCAATAAATAATAACCTAAAAAAATACACTTATGGAGGTGTAGAATTAGGTTTAAAAGTTAATCTATCTAAATAAAAGCTCGTAGGAGAGCCTTGTTTTTGCAAGGTTCTCTTTTTTTGTGAAAAGCAATTTGAGTAGTCAGATAAATCTGTCTGCTTTTTTGCGTTTTTATCAAAAAAGTTATATAAGTAAAACAAAAATGTTTTGGATACTGAATAAGGATTGCTAATTTTATAATAACCTAAACCAACAAACTAGCTGATAAACTTTCCAAAGTATATCAGTTCATATTTTACTTTAATGGCCTTGTACGATTTAACAGCAGAGAAGCTATTGTTAAAGGAAATCTATGATGGAAATTCTTTGGCATTTAACAAAATGTTCAGCCTTTACCGTGGCAAAATTTTGGCTTTTGTAGATTCCTTTGTCCACAGCAAGGCTGATGCAGAGGAAATTGTACAAGAGACATTTTTAGTCATCTGGCAAAATCGTGAAAAACTACTATCTATCGAACACCCACGCAACTACATTTACACCATCGCCCGTAATAAAACCTACGATTACCTCAACAAAGTCAGCAGAACAGAAAAAACCATTAGCAACGCATGGATAAATACTTCGGTGAGTTTAAACAATATCGAAGACCAGATCAATCTTAAAGAAAGCGTTTTTTTAATTAATAAAGTTTTACAGACCCTTTCGCTGCAAAAACAAGAGATTTTTAACATGAGCCGTAACCAGCACATGAGCCATGAAGAGATTGCACAAGCAGTTGGGCTTTCTAAAAGTCGCGTTAAAAATGTAATTGTCGAAGTACTTAAGCACCTCAAATATCATATTTCAAAGCATCATATCGTAGTATCCCTACTGTTGCTTTGGAAGTTATTTTTCTAAAATTTCTTTATTTTTTCGATCTGCTTTGTTCATCAACCACACTGTTCAATAATTTTTTTTCAAAAAGTTGGTTTTTAACGGTCCATCGTTAAAGGTTGGCAGTCTATATAGGACAAACAACAAACCTAACCAACAATTTATGAAGAAATTTTACTTACTACTCCTCATTGCATTAAGTTATTATTCTCTTTCTGCACAAACAATCCGCTATGTAACGGCAGGGGGTACTGGCAACGGTACAAGTTGGGGCACTGCCTCTGGTGATTTGCAGCTAATGATAGATGAGTTAGCGGCACTTGATGAGACTACATTCCCTAATCGTCAGGTTTGGGTAAGTGCAGGTACTTATGTGCCAACCCGTCGTGCAGACGCTACAGGAACAATTACACTCAATGATCGACGTAATTCGTTTGTGATGAGAGCTGGTGTAAAAATTTACGGCGGTTTTGCTGTGGGTCAAACTTCAATAGCTGCCAGAGATTTTGCAGTAAATCCATCAGTATTGAGTGGTAACACCGGTAATACAGCCATTGATACCGATAATGCTTACCACGTGGTAATCGCTGCAAATGATATGACTGGAGCAGCTTTGGATGGTTTTACCGTTACAAAAGGCTATGCAACAGGTACAGGAGTTAATAGTACGGCTCCCAATAATGCGGTTACCGTAACTGTAAATACCCGCAGCATTCCTAGTTCACGGGCAGCAGGGATCATTTTGTATTACGCTAACAATGCGACATTCTCTAACTTAAAAATAGAAGATAACTATAACAGTTCTTCAGACCAGAGCTCGGGAGCAGTATATCTTTTTTATAGTGGTTCTCTGTCGTTTACTAATGTAGAATTTAAAAATAATACCTGTGCCAGCAACAATGGAGGTGCAATATATAGTTTTGGGTCAACCACATTAGGAATAGTTAGTGCCACATTCAAAAACGTTTCCTTTACACAAAATGTATCGGGGGCAGCTGGAGGGGCTATTTATGCTTCTAGCTTAAGTAGGTTAAACTTTTTTAACTGTACATTTAACGACAATAGCTCAACGGGCAATGGAGGCGCAGTGTTTTCAGCTGGATCCACAACAGCTGGGGAGCAAAATGAAATTAAAGTACTCAACTCGATATTTTCAAGTAATGAATCGAATGGTGCAGTAGGAGGAAGTGCCTTTTATAATTCCTCTGGGTCTATACTTTCTATTTCAAATGCTACTTTTTATGCAAATGATGTAAAAGCAGGATCAAGTGGAGGTGCGCTACATTTGGCAAACTCTGCCTCATCAAGCGTTAAATTATACAATAGCATTTTTAATGCTAATACTGCCGTAACTGGAAATGGAGATATCTTTAGAAATACCGTTACGTTCAGTATAAAAAATACACTTAGCCAAGTGTACGGCACTAACGGTGTCGATGGAAATATCGTAAACCCTTCACCAGCTTCTTTATTCGCTAGTACCGTTTCAACAGATCCGAATTTTCTGAATTTAATAGAAGGAGCAGCGACAGAAAAAGGGAGCAAAGTGTTGTATAATGAAATAGGTGACGCGAATACTGATACAGATTTAGCAGGGAATCTTCGTCTTAAACATAATGAGATCGATTTAGGCGCTTATGAATATCAAGGAACTTTACCAGTAACGCTAATTTCATACACCGCTACTAAAAACGGTTCAACTGCTTTACTAACCTGGAATACGGCTAGTGAGCAAAACAACCAAAAATTTGTAATTGAAAGAGGGACATCTGCGAGCAATTTTACCTTCTTTAAAGAAATCGTAGGAGCAGGCAATAGCGCTACTTCCCTAAACTATTCGGTAGTAGACTATACACCACTTGCTGGAACTAACTATTACCGACTAACACAATACGATCATAACGGCACGCCTACAATTTTAGGGGTGGAGGCCCTTACTTTTGGACTAACTCCAGAAAAAACCACCATATATCCTAACCCAGCCAAAGCCTATATTTGGGTAGATCCTTCTTCATCAAATGAGATCACTTCCCTAAATCTAATATCTTTGACAGGAAAAAACTTATTAACCAATAATTACGCTCAAACAGCAACACAAGGAAATGTAAAGTTGGACTTAGCTGATATACCTGCAGGTACCTACATCTTGTGGATCAACAAAGGCAAGCCTAATGCAGAAAAGCAGAAATTATTGGTTGTGAAATAAATTAACGACAGTAATTGTAAACATGAACAATCAAACGCATCAGATGACACCAGGAGCAAATAACAGATTAAACGAACTTTTCCAAAAGTATGTAGACAAAAGCATTACAAAGGAAGAGTATGTGGAACTGTTTGCTTACATCAACAATCCAGAAACCAAAGAGGAAGTACTTGCCTTTATGGATGAACACAATAAAAAAGTACAATCTGATGCTTTGGTACATGAAATAGATTGGGATAGCATGTACGCCAACATTACCAATCCAAAAAAGTTGGATGGTCGTAAGCGCTCCCCATTTTGGAAGTATGCTGCGGCCGCTGCTTTGTTTGTTGTTGGAAGCTTTACACTTTACTATGCTAGCCAAAATGGAGAAGGTAAAAAAGCCCCTTTAGCCTATCATAACGATGTTTTGCCTGGTGGCGATAAAGCAATATTAACCCTTGCAGATGGTTCTACCATTACCTTGGACAATAGTGCGGATGGGAAATTAGCCACTCAAGGCGATATTTCTATCGAAAAGGATGCCAAAGGCCAAATTGTTTACTTGGTAAAAGGCAGTGCCGAAGAAGAGATGCAAAAAATCAACACTTTGGCAACACCAGCAGGCGGGAAGTTTAGTGTGGTTTTATCCGATGGTAGTAAAGTATGGCTTAACGCCTCATCATCCATCAAATTTCCAGTAGCTTTTGACAAAGATGCTCGCAAAGTAGAAATCAAGGGTGAAGCCTATTTTGAAATTGAGAAAGACCAAAAAAGACCATTTTACGTAGTAAATGGCAGTGCCGAGGTAAAAGTTTTGGGTACTCATTTCAACGTAATGGCCTACCCGGATGAATACCGTTCGGAGCTTACCCTATTAGAAGGCTCGGTGCAATTTAGTAAAAGCGGTCACTCAGAGCTGCTAACTCCTGGAAAGCAAATTCTGTATACCGAAAGCAGCGACGATACCAAGCAACGTTCGGCGAATATTGAGGAAGTAATGGCTTGGAAAAATGATTTGTTTGTATTCAACAACACCAATATCGATGAAATCATGAAAGAACTAATGCGGTGGTACAAAGTAAAGGTTAAATACGAAGGCGAAAAACCAGACATTTCTTTCACAGGTGTCATTCCAAGAAATGCCAATGTTTCAAATGTGTTAAAAGCATTAGAATTGACTGGTGACGTAGTTTTTGGAGTAGAAAATAATGTAATTACCTGTCAAAAGAAGATGACGAAATAGAAATAACAAAGGCAAAAGAGCTTTTCCCGGCGGCAACCGAGAAAAGCAACGGGCCAAACAAATAATAAACTAGAACGAACACTATTTATTCAAATCCCTTATATACAAATGTATGAAAGAAAAAATACATTGTAGATTGTCGTGCGCTATTTTTAGCAGCGATTTTTCGACCAAACAAAACCAACTATTTAAAAAAGCCTTACTGGTTATGAGAATCATTGCCGTAATTGTGTTTGTTTTTAGTTTACATGTAAGTGCCAAAACCCTAGGCCAAAACGTAAACATTAAAAAACAAAACATCACCTTAAAAGAAGTATTTAAGGAGCTAAGGTCGCAAACTGGCTACTACTTTATTTACAACAGTAAAGAAGTAGCTGACGACAAGAAAGTCTCTGCAAATTTTTCAAATGCACCCATTGATGTGGTGTTGAGCTCGGTATTGAAAGGGATGTCGTTGAGTTATACCATCGACGAAAAAATTATCTCTTTGAAACCATCAATACAGAGCCGTGAAACAACATCTACTGGAGTTGCGGTACAACAAGACCGTGTCGTTACCGGTAACATTACCGATGCCGAAGACGGAACGCCATTATTAGGTGTTTCCATCAGAGTGAAAGGCTCTACGTTAGGCACAATGACCAATGGTGATGGTAATTTTTCGATTAATGTAAAAGCCGCTGACAAGGTATTAGTGTTGAGTTACATTGGTTACGTAACCAAGGAAATTACCTTAACCGCTTTAAATAAATATGAAGTTGCCTTAACTAAAGATAGCAAGCAGTTAGACGAGGTCGTAATTGCCTTTGGTACCACGACTAGAAATGAACTGACCAACTCAGTAACTAAAATCTCTGCAAAAGATATTGAACAAAGACCAATCAGTAACCTTAACTCGGCGCTTGTAGGTGCTTCTCCAGGAGTTCAAACCACTGCAGGTAGTGGCCAACCAGGCGAAGGTCCAGATCTTCGTATCAGAGGGTTTGGCTCGGTAACAGGAGATAATGCCCCACTTTACATTTTGGATGGTGCGCCATACGAAGGCGTAATCAGTAACATCAATCCAGAAGATATTGATAACATTTCCATCCTAAAAGATGCTTCTGCTACAGCCTTATATGGCTCTAGAGCAGCTAATGGCGTGGTATTAATCACCACCAAAAAAGGAATAAACAATGGTAAAAGTAACATTACAGCAAAGCTTACCCACGCATTCTCCGAAAGAGGACTTCCTAATTATGAAACCCTAGATGCCTACCAATATTTTCCTGTAGTTTGGGAAGCCTTAAAAAATGGAACCTCAGGCAGTGCCGCTGCAGCTACTGCCGATTTGAAAAACTACGTAGGATGGAATCCATTCAATGTGGCAGACGATGAAATTGTATTGCAAAACGGTTTAATCAACCCCAATGCTAAATTACTTTATCCAGACGATGTAAGGTTTAGAAATGAACTACAAAGAGTAGGGATGAGGACCGATTTGTCACTCTCATTGAGCGGCGGCTCAAACAAAACGGATCATTATGTATCCCTAAATTACCTAGATGAAAATGGTTACGTGATTGGCTCTGATTTTAAACGTTTCTCAGGAAGGCTAAGACTTAACTCTACGCCAATGAACTGGTTGAAATTTGGTTTAAATCTATTTGGAACCTACACCAAATCCGATCAGGCAAATGAAGCAAGTGGAATTAACGAAAATCCATTTTACATTGACCTTATTCTAGCACCAATTTATCCAGTTTTTAAGCACGACGCAACTACCGGTGCTTATATTTTGGATGGAAACGGAAATAAAGTTTACGATCCAGGAGATTATAGACCGCTGTTTACAGGAAGAAACGTGGTTTACGAAACATTATATAACGTAAACCAAGTAAGAAGAAATTCATTAAATGGCGTGGCCAATGTAGAAGCTAATTTCTGGAAAGATTTCAAGTTTACCTCTAACTTTAGCTTTAACCTTGGGAACTATCGCAGCAATGTTTACGATAACAGCGTAATGGGCGATGCCGTAGGTGTAGGGAGAACCACCAGAACCAACAGCTTAACCACCTATTTAAACTTCAACCAACTTTTAACTTGGAGTAAAACCATAGATAAGCACAAAATTAGTGTGTTGGTTGGTCACGAGAACTACTTGAACTATTACGATTACCTTTCGGGTTCTCGACGCAGCGAGGGAATTTCGGGATTGCCAGTGTTGGATAACATGACCACCACTACCGCATTAAGCTCTTATGATAGAGACTATAAAACCGAAGGTTACCTTTCTAAAGTAGATTATAGCTACAAAGGACGTTACTTATTCTCTGGATCATTCAGACGAGACGGCTCTTCAAGATTTTCTCAAAAAAGTAGATGGGGTAACTTCTGGTCGGTGAGTGGTGCTTACAACATTGACAGAGAACCATTCTTCAAAGTAAAATGGGTAAATACACTTAAAATTAGAGCATCCTATGGCGAGGTGGGTAATGACCGCACAGGTAGTTACTTTACCTATCAACGTCTTTATGATTTGGGCTACAACAATGGCGTCGAACCTGGAGCACTACTTACTCAGGCAGGAAATCAAAACTTGCTTTGGGAGGCCAACCAAAATGCAGACGTAGCAGTAGAGTTTTCGGTACTTAAAAATAGATTTGGCGGTACCGTAGAAGCTTTCCGTCGTCAGTCAAGCAACCTATTGTTTGCCGTAACCCTTCCTTTAACTTCTGGCTTGCTTACCTACAACGATAACTTTGGAAGCATGCGCAACGAGGGGATCGAAGTACAGTTAAACGGGGTGCCAATTAAAACCAAAACCTTTAAGTGGAATGTTGATGTCAACTGGAGCACCTTTAGAAACAAAATTCTTTCGCTGCCATCATCTTACGAAGGAAGGGTGAGCGGTACCAAAAAATATGAAACTGGAAAATCACTATACGAGTTTTGGTTGAGAGATTGGGTAGCTGTTGATCCGCAAACAGGTAGCAATTTGTATGTGCCTATCGATAAAACAGTATCTCCAGCAACCTATAACGGTCAAACTTACACCACATCACTTACCAATGCCACTTATTATTACGCAGGTAGTGCTATTCCTGATTTCTTTGGGAGCATCAATAATACCTTTACTTATAAAAACTGGTCATTACAAGCATTAATGATCTATCAAGTTGGAGGTTACACCTTCGATAATGATTATCGTTCTTTAATGTTTAGGGGTGGAACCACTACCAACGGTAGAGCGCTACACGTAGACATGTTAAAACGTTGGCAAAAGCCAGGTGATGTGACCGACATTCCTGCTTTGAGTACTTCGACTACCATTTCAGATACAGATCGTTGGTTAACAAAATCCGACTACCTGAATTTACGTACAGTATCATTAACCTATAATTTCTCTAAAAAACTATTGAGTAGGTTAAAACTTAGCAACGTTAAAGCCTATGTAAATGGCGAGAATTTATTCATTACTTCTGCGAGAAAAGGGATGGACCCAACGCAAACCTACACTGGGGATGCCGAATACACCTATGCACCTTCTCGTATTGTAAGTTTTGGTCTTAACATAACATTATAGAATTTGTCAATAATGAAAAGATATTTATCAATTTTAACCGTCCTTTTCTTTTTGCTCACGTTAGGCGCATGCAAAAAGAGCTATTTAGATACCACGCCATCTGATCAGATAGATGCTGCCAAAATCTTCGATAACATTAACAATGTAAAAGTTGCCCTTAACGGGATTTATCGCGCCACTTACATGCAATACTCCGATCAGGAACAAGATGGCCACCCAGCTATGATGATTGTTTTGGACTTCATGGGAGAAGACATTGTACACACGGCTACGGGTACCGTATATTTTAGAGGTGCTTACAGATGGACGGATCATCGTTCAGAATTGAATGACTTGCCTTATTTTTCTTACAGGCTCTATTATCGCATCATTGCCAATGCCAATATTCTTTTAGAAGGTATTGATAGAGTGCCAGATGCAACGGAAGCACAAAAAAATGTAATTAAAGGCGAATGTTTGGCATTAAGAGGATGGGCACATTTCATGTTGGTGCAACTTTTCGGGATGAGATACGATAAAACAACATTGTCAGATGTGTCTTCTCAGAACACAACGTCAGCGAGAGTACAATTAGGAGTGCCAGTAGTCACCAAATATTCATTAGACCCGCAACCCAGAAATACTGTAGAAGAAGTATATATCCAAGTTAATAAGGATCTAGATCAAGCGATTACTTTATTGGAAGGAGCGCCACCGAGAGGACTCTACAGAACACATATTGATAAAAGCGTTGCTCAGGGGATTAAGGCTCGTGTAGCGCTAACTCAACAAAATTGGACCGATGCCGCCTATTATGCCCAAGAAGCGTTAAAAGGTTACCAGTTGATGTCGAGCACAGCGTATTTGGACGGCTTTAGTGACATGAAAAACTCTGAATGGATGTGGGGAGCACATCAGTTGCCAGAACAGTTGCCAGCTTACGGCTCTTTCTTCGCCTATATGTCTTCTAACTTTAACTCTTCGCATACTCGACCAAATCCTAAAAAAATCAGTATTTCTCTTTATAATTCCTTAACCAATACAGATATAAGAAGGAAATTATTTTGCGATAACATTAACGATTACATTAATTTTCCAGGAGTGATAGATGCTTCTACTGGGCAACCAGTAACGGGCCAAACCAGAGCACTTTACATGCAGAAGAAATTTGTGGTAGCTGACCCGGCAGTAAGTGCTGGTGACATTCCTTACATGCGTGTAGCAGAAATGTATCTAATTGCGGCCGAAGCAAAAGCAAAACTTGGTTTGCTTAACGAGGCTGCAGATATCATCGATGTTTTGGCCAAGAATAGGGACCCAAATTATACCCGTCCAGATAACATCTCAGATATAGCAAATGACAACAATGGTTTGATCATGATGCAAAGAAGAATTGAGTTGTGGGGCGAAGGCTTTCGATTTCTAGACCTTAAGAGGTTAAAATTATCTCTGGATAGGAGTGGAACTGGGTCAACAGCAACACTCGCTAATGTGGGGGTAAATACACCGATAAGTGCGGACAATGTGCGTTGGCAATTCTTAATTCCGAGACGAGAGATTCAGGCCAATCCATACATGGTGCAAAATCCTTTATAACGCTTTAATATTTAGTCAAATATGTTTTTAACAGGGGGAGTAAAATGCTCCTCCTTGTTATTCCATTGCCTGATCTTTGCCTCATCCTTCCGCTGAAAATCCCTAAAAATCAATCTTAATACAAGGAAAATGAAAAAAATAGGATTGCTGCTGTTAATTGTTTTGGCGCTATTAGCCATCAATATTTTTGCAACGCCATCATCAGGCATTTTCAAAAAACAAACAGATATTGCTGATTTCAATCTCAGCGTTTCCTTTACGGTAGAAGAAGGCGCAAAAGTACCCGCAGGTTTTGCCGATACCCTTAAAAAAGCACAAACCTTATTGGCTAAAGTTTTCCGTTCAAAAGAATTTAAGGAGGCTCTTTTTAAGCAAAGCTATAACGACTCCGCCTATAGCAAAACCAAGAAAGCTTGCTTCTTTACTATTTACGATCCAAAAACAGGGCGTATCAGTGGAGAATCTGTTTATCAAAATCTATTGAAAGAAAAAGACGTAAAGCTCCAAATCAATGTGAAAAACAACGGCGACAAAAAAGGAACAATGGGCGCTTCCTTTGTCTGTAATCATCAATTTACCACTTATGATTATTGGCTGCAAGAAAAAGAAGAGTTGGCACGACGATTAGCCCGTCACATCGCACATGAATTTACGCACATTAGAGGTTACAGGCACGACAATAAAGTGCCAAAAGAATTCAAATGGGGAAGAGAGGTGAAAGAAGATCCCGCCTATGGTGTTGGAAACATTGTAGGAGAAATTTTAACAGCGTGGGGTAAAAAATCTCTTATTTAAATCAAAAGCTTAAAACAATGAAAAAGATTAGCCTATTACTATACATCAGCACCTGCCTGTTCATCCTATCTTGTAAAAAAAGTAGCAATAATAACACTGACGATCAACAGCCGCCAACAACCGTCGACTACAAACCCAATACTACCGTTTATGGCACTAACAACTATGTAAAGTTTATTGTAGGAGATTTAAATTCACCAATTATTTTGGCATCTCCCCACGACGGAACCATTATTCCCGATGGTTGGCCGCAAAGAGATAACCCCGATGCCGTAATCGTTAGGGATTTATACGTAACGGCTTTAACTACTGAGATATCAAATGCCTTATATAGTAGAACCGGTTTGCGTCCACATATGATTGTGAATGATGTCGCAAGGTCTAGAATGGAGCCTAACAGAGCCTTAGAAGAAGCTTATCATAAAACAGAAGCAGCAAACCAACTTTGGCGCGAATACCATGCTTTCCTCAAAGGAGCACAGGAGATGGTTCAAAAAAATGTAGGTAAAGGCTTATTTTTAGATATGCACGGACACGGACACACCGTCCCTCGTGTCGAAGTGGGCTATATCGTCTCAAAAGCGAACTTGAACGGTACAGATGCTGGATTAAACAGCCTAGCCACTACCTCAAGCATTTACCATCTTTCCACCATTTCTGCGTATCCTTTTTCTCAACTAATTAGGGGCGATTACGCTTTTGGAACCCTACTGGAGAACGAAGGAATTAGAGCAGTGCCAAGTAAGCAAGACCCAAAGCCTAATAATGATGACTATTTCAATGGGGGCTACTGTACGCTAACCTATGGTTCAAAAACTAGTGGGGCAGTTTCGGCCATTCAACTAGAAACCCATGGACCTAACTTAAGGAACAACCCAACGGAACGTAAAGCTTCGGGCGCTAAAATTGCAGATGCAATCATCAAATACATGCAAAGTCATTACGGATTGTTCTTAGGCAAATGAAATTGAAAATCTTCCATCACTTTTATGTCAGTGCCGCATAGCACAAATTTAACTAACAGAATATTTAAGTGATATGGATTTTTTTTTCGAATACATCTATTATAGGGTGACCAAAGCTTATTTTAAATGGGATGGTCGTGTAGGCATAACCGCTATTGTAGCAATTACTATGATACAAAATGTGATGTTACTTAATACCTATCTCATAGTCTCTAAACTTGCGCACGAGGAACCAAGAAAAATGCTAGCTTTAGAAAAATGGGTAATGGCTTTAGTTTTTGTGGCTATAATGTCATATAACTATCGCAAACACCACAAAAATTATAATAAATATAAACGGCATTGGAAAAATGAAAGTAAAAGCTTAAGAGTTTTTAAAGGTCTTTTGGTTTTTTTAGCACTGCTATTTCCATGGCTGCTAACCATTATAATTGCAGTTGTATATCGTTAATCTTATTTATTGAATAGTATTAGAAAAGTGGTCTTTTTAAGCGGCCACTTTTATTGGCATAAAATTTTCAATTACTTTATGAAGTGGGCGACAATACACCACGAGCATATATCAAGCAAAAAGCAACCAAAGTAGCAGAAGTGCTCATGGCCGAATTACAAAAGCAATCAGAAAATAAGTAAGGTTTAAAGATTAGCGTCTTCCGTTCGTCAGTTCTTCCAGCTTATTGCGCTCATCTTGAAGTTCCCTTGCCAATTTACGTTCCTTCTCCACAGCCTTCGATTTATAAGCTTGATACTCATCCGAAATCTCAGTATACAGTTGCGAACGATGTTTAGCCTCACTGATACTTTTTCCAGAACGAGCAACAATGATGATTAAGGCAATCACTAATACCCCAATAATACTCCAAACAATAATACTATAAGTGCCCTTGTCAAAAGAAATACCTAAAAAGCTAATCTCATTTAGCTTATTGGTACTCTCGTTCAGCGACGCATCTTTGCCAGAAATTTCAGTTTTTAAATAATTAACCGTTTTGCCTTGGTCAGTAAGTTTTTGTTGAAGAGCTTTCAGCTCAGCCCGCTCTTTTCTAAGCGTATCACTTACATTTTTCCAAAGCTGGTCTAATCTATATTTTGCAACCATTTTATAGCCATCAGGCGAAGTCCTGGTACGCGACAGCATAAATTGGTACTGCCCGTTTAAACTCGGATCAGTATTTTTAACCGAATCGCGTTCCCAAGTCCCTGTCTTTACAGTATGGGCAATTGGTTTTTGAGCAGTAGTAGGAGGTTGAGTTTGGGCGAAAGCGTTGCCAAAACAAAGCGTAAAAGATAAAATGCTAGTGATAGAAAGTATCGTTTGTCTCATAATCTAGTAAATATCGTTTATACTAAAACAGTATAAACAGATAAATAGTATAGCCAATCAACTTGGCATGTCTCGTTAATTTTGCTCAAGTTAGGATGTTTAATCAAGAAATCAATTGATTCGGGTCATTTTTTTATGGTTACGCAACGATAAATTTGCAAAATGCAGATAGGAATAATAGGATTGGGAGATATGGGAAAGCTTTACGCATTGACATTTGCTAAAGCTGGTTACCAAGTTTGCGGAACGGACATGCCCCACCGACTCCAAGAACTTCAAGAGGAGCTTTTACCCCAAAACATAGCAATACTAGCAGATGGACACGAAGTTTCTCGAAAATCGGATTTTATCATTTATGCCGTAGAGGCCGAAAAAATAGATGAAGTAGTTTCACGATTTGCAAAATCTACCAAGTATGGAGCAATCGTTGCAGGGCAAACTTCAGTAAAGCATCCTGAAATTGCTGCCTTTGAGAAGTATCTCCCTACAGATGCCCATATTGTAACCAGCCACTCGCTACATGGCCCTGGGTTTAGTACCCAAGGACAAACCCTGGTCGTCATTCGTCACAAAGCAACCGATGAGGTTTATCAAAAAGCGTTGAGCGTTTATGAAGCGCTAGGTGCTAACATTATCGAAATGGACAGCTATCAACAACATGATCAAATAGTGGCTGATACGCAAGCGGTAACGCATATGGGTTTTGAAAGTATGGGCTCTGCCTGGAAAAATGCAGGTTTCTATCCTTGGGATAATCCAGTGTACGCTGGGGGTATCGATAACATTAAAATACTAACCACCCTTCGCATCTTTAGCTATAAATCGCACATTTATGCAGGACTGGCCATTTTAAATCCCTATGCACAAACGCAAGTTAGAGAATACGCCAAAACCGAAAGCGAGCTTTTTGCTTTAATGATAGCGGAGAACGAAACGACCTTTAGAAAGAAGATCTATGCGGCCAAAGATTTTATGTTCAGCCAAAACGAAAAGCCAATGCTGTTAAATGGTGAAATGATGGAAACCTTTAGCCTGGCAGATAAAGCCCACCAAAGAAAACCAAATTCGCACTTGAGCATTTTGAGCATGGTTTGCGCTTGGCACGCGATGAATGTCAATCCATACGATAATTTAATTTGTCAAACACCGCCCTTCCGTTTACGCTTAGGCATTGCCGAATATCTTTTCAAAAACGAAGAACTATTAGAAGAAACCATACAGGCCGCCCTTTATAATAAAGAGATGAGAAAAGATGACCTAGAATTTCATACTGCGGTACATGAGTGGGCCTCCATTATTGGCTACGGAGATATGAAAGGCTACAAAGCACATTTCGAAGCCGCTAAAGCCTTTTTTAGCAATAGACTTTTAGCAGGAAGAGAACTCAGCTCAGAAATGATTAAGCAATTGATGACCTGAAGTAGCTAGTTTTTATGGTCAAATAAACAGTTAACCAATAGGAAAATGGTGCAATTTCGATTAACCAAATAACCAACCTTTATCAATTAACCTATAAAATCTAAGTATTCTATAGACATTCTTTTATTGCTTTTTTATGGTGAAAAGCCAATTGAAGTGGTTTATATTTGCCGCCATGTCGGTGTTAATTTTTACCATAATTGTGCTTTTAGGCGCTTTTTTAGCAGGCTTTTTAGGCTCGTTAACAGGTCTTGGTGGAGGAGTGATCATTATCCCGCTATTAACTTTAGGTTTAGGCGTTGATATCCACTATGCCATTGGAGCCTCTATCATATCCGTAATCGCTACTTCTACAGGTTCGGCTGCGGCTTATGTAAAAGAAGGATTGACCAATATGCGGATTGGTATGTTCCTCGAAATTGCCACCACCGTTGGGGCTATTTTGGGAGCGGTCATTGCAGTTTATTTAAACGCAGCTTATGTTGCTGTGATTTTCGGCTGTATCCTCATCTTCTCTTCAATGATGACTTTGAAAAAGAAGGTCGATCACACAACCTTAGATTATAGTAGTAAAGGTGCTAAATTTTTCAAACTGAATGGTTCCTATCCAAACCAAGGCGTAGAAACACCCTATGCCGTAAAAAATGTAGCAGGTGGCTTTTTCATGATGTTGTTTGCAGGTACCTTATCAGGATTGTTGGGAATTGGCAGTGGAGCCTTAAAAGTAATTGCAATGGATAATATCATGCGTTTACCCTTCAAAGTATCTACCACTACCAGCAACTTTATGATGGGCGTTACCGCTGCGGCAAGTGCGGTAGTTTATTTGCACCGTGGACAAATAGATCCAGGAATCGCCATGCCAGTTTGTATTGGCGTATTAATAGGAGCAACAGTTGGCGCTAAAGTACTGGTAAAAGCTAAAACCGATAAATTGAAGATGGTATTTGCAGTGGTAGTAACCATTTTGGCCATACAAATGATTTATAAAGGACTTTCCGGTGGATTTTAATATATACACAAGGTCGAGATGCTTGGACTTTAGTTCATCGTACGTCATCCTGACCTGTAGCGAAGCGGAAAGCTACTTGTAAATTTATTTCAGGATCTTAAAGCAATTAATGATAAAAAGATTGGCTCCAAAATAAAGATTAATGGAACAAACTAAAAATATAACAGATAAAGACATTCAATCACTCGTAGGCAACCTACTTCGAGTTGGAGTCTATATTTCTATGGCCATTGTAATACTAGGCGGTGTCATTTATCTTTTCGACCACGGCAGTGAAAAAATAGACTATGCCGTATTCGATATAGATAAAGTATCGCTTAAAACCGTTGCCGCAATTTTCGAAGAAGTAATCACCTTCAAGGGAGTAGCAATTGTACAATTTGGACTCCTAATGCTAATCTTTACACCAATTGCTAGAGTAATCATGGCAGTAGTCAGCTTCTTTATCGAAAAAGATTACCTCTATGTATTAATAGGTTTAATCGTGCTTTCAATCATCATGGCGAGTTTAAGCGGTGGTTTTGCACATTAATATAAGAGATACATCGCCCCTTCAATACGAACGCTTATCGTTAATGATCATTTAGCTTACCAAAGGTGAGCTTTTAAAGATATCAAAGGTAGGTTTAAAGTAGGGCTTAAGTAGGGTTTAAGTAGGGATAGTGTACCATGAGTGTACTATGTTATGCGTGCATAGTAATTTTGCGTATCGAAAACACCTGCCTATTCTTTAACATCTTAACTCCTAGGACCGTTTAATCGCCATGGCTGCATCCTGTCTTTAAAGCAAACCATAGCTTGGCAATTAAAGTAGAAAGCAGAGTTTCCATAACCTAAATGTTGCTGTTATTGCTTTTTCAAGCCTTAATTGCAGGATGATATTTTCTTCACAAATGTTCAATCCTGTAAGGTTTTAAAATTCAATCTGTTGTGGTTTTTTGGCTCTTTAAAGCATTTTAAAATTCACTTGCTTTCTGCAATCTTAAAATGCTACTAATAAAACCTTAAAATTTTTTTAGCTAACTATTTGAAAATTAATAATTCTTGCCTATCTTTGCCGTCCCTTTGCGGGGATTGTATATCCACCTTGAACGAAGCCCTACTGCTTCGATGGGTGTTAACTTAATTAAAGAAATGTCAGGAATTATTGGAAAAAAAGTAGGAATGACCAGTATTTTCGATGCAGAAGGAAGAAACATTCCTTGTACTGTAATCGAAGCTGGGCCTTGTGTAGTTACACAAGTTAAAACCGAAGAAAAAGACGGTTATTCATCTATCCAGTTAGGATTTGATGAAGCAAAAGAAAAAAACGTAACGCAACCTTTAAAAGGTCATTACGCTAAAGCAAACACTACCCCAAAACGTAAATTGGTTGAGTTCACTGAGTTTGATGGTTTAAACTTAGGCGACACAGTAACGGTAGATATCTTCGCTGAAGGTGACTACGTTGATGTGGTTGGAACTTCAAAAGGTAAAGGTTTCCAAGGTGTTGTGAAACGTCATGGTTTCGCTGGTGTGGGTGGTCAAACTCACGGTCAGCATAACAGAATGCGTGCACCAGGTTCATTAGGAGCTTCTTCATGGCCTTCACGTGTATTCAAAGGAATGCGTATGGCTGGTAGAACAGGTGGTGATAGAGTGAAAGTTCAAAACTTACAAGTATTGAAAGTTTACGCTGAGCAAAACCTAGTGGTAGTTAGTGGTTCCATTCCAGGAGCTAAAGGTTCTTACGTAATCTTAGATAAGTAAGCAAGATGGAAGTTAAAGTAGTAAACATTTCAGGAAAAGAGACAGGTGCCAAGGTGCAACTTCCTGAGTCGGTATTTGGTGTAACGCCAAACGATCACGCGATTTATTTAGATGTAAAACAGTATTTGGCTAACCAACGTCAAGGTACTCACAAATCTAAGCAACGTAACGAAATTGCTGGTTCTACCCGTAAATTATACAAACAAAAAGGTACTGGTGGTGCACGTGCCGGAAGCATTAAATCTCCATTGTTCAATGGTGGTGGTCGTGTTTTTGGTCCTCAACCTCGTGACTATAGTTTTAAATTGAACAAAAAGCTAAAATCATTGGCTCGTAAATCAGCTTTAGCTTATAAAGCTCAGGATAACAGCATTGTTGTTTTGGAAGATTTCAACTTTGATAGCATCAAAACTAAAAACTATATCAATTTGGTTAACGCATTAAACTTAGCAGGTGAAAAAACTTTGTTAGTGTTACCAGAACAAAACAACAATATTTATTTATCAAGCAGAAATATTCAGAAAACGAAAGTAATTACTGCTGGTGATTTAAACACTTATGATGTGTTGAACGCTGGTAAACTTTTGTTAACTGCTAACTCGCTTAAAACATTGGAGGAGGCATTTGCCAAGTAATATGGAAATCTTACAAAAACCAATTTTAACCGAAAAAGCATCTGCATTGACTGAAAAAGCTAACCGTTTTACTTTCCAAGTAGATCACAGAGCTAACAAATTGCAGATTAAGAAAGCCATTGAGCAAATGTACGGTGTAACCATCGTAGCCCTAAACACAATGGTAGTTCAAGGTAAGGCAAAAACCAGAAACACTAAAGCAGGTTTAGTAACTGGCCGTAGCCCTAAATACAAAAAAGCTATTGTTACATTGAAAGATGGCGAAACAATAGATTATTACGCGAATATTTAATATAAAAATTGAATAATTAATAACTATGGGCTTAAGAAAATTTAAACCAGTCACTCCGGGAACCCGTTTTAGGGTAGGCGCAAGCTTTACGGAGATTACAGCAACCAAGCCCGAAAAATCATTGGTTGTATCTTCTAAGAAATCGGGAGGACGTAACAATACAGGTAAAATGACGATGCGCTATATGGGCGGTGGTCATAAAAAATCTTACCGTTTAATTGACTTTAAACGTGATAAGTTTGATATCCCTGCAGTTGTAGCTACAATTGAATACGATCCTAACCGTACCGCACGTATCGCATTATTAAACTATGCAGACGGCGAGAAGCGTTATATCATTGCACCTGAAGGGTTGCAAGTAGGACAAACAGTGCTTTCGGGTGACAAAGCTACTCCAGAAGTAGGTAATACTTTAAAATTAGCTAACATTCCGTTAGGTTCTATTATCCACAACTTAGAGCTTCACCCTGGTAAAGGTGCTCAGTTGGCACGTAGCGCAGGTGCTTATGCACAGTTAGCTGCAAGAGATGGTAAATATGCTACTATCAAAATGCCATCTGGCGAAGTAAGATCTATCTTAGTTACTTGTTTAGCCACTATTGGTACAGTTTCTAACTCTGATCATGCAAACGAAGTGTTGGGTAAAGCAGGCCGTAGCCGTTGGATCGGTCGTCGTCCTCGTACTCGTCCAGTAGCGATGAACCCAGTAGATCACCCAATGGGTGGTGGTGAGGGTAGATCATCTGGTGGTCACCCACGTTCAAGAAACGGCGTTTTAGCTAAAGGCTTCAAAACTCGTTCTAAGAAAAAATACTCAAATCGTTTCATCATAGAGAAAAGGAAGAAATAATGGCTCGTTCAATTAAAAAAGGACCTTATATTGACCATAACGTAGAGAGAAAAGTAAACTCTATGAATGATTCAGGCAAAAGGACTGTAATCAAAACTTGGTCACGTAGATCAATGATCTCACCAGATTTCGTTGGTCACACATTTGCAGTGCATAACGGCAATAAATTTATACCAGTATACGTAACAGAAAACATGGTTGGCCACAAGCTAGGGGAGTTCGCTCCAACTAGAACCTTTAGAGGCCACTCTGAAAAGAAAAAATAATTAAAAGATGGAAGCAGTAGCGAAATTAAACAATTGCCCAACTTCACCGCGTAAGATGCGTTTAGTTGTGGATCTTATCAGAGGTGAGCGTGTTGAGAAAGCATTACAGATTTTGAAGTACACCAATAAAGAAGCTGCTATAAGAGTTGAAAAACTTTTATTGTCTGCCATCAACAATTGGGAGCAAAAAAACTCTGGTTCTCGCCCTGAAGAAAGCCAATTATTCGTTAAATCGATTATGGTAGACGGTGGTCGTCAATTGAAAAGATTAAGACCAGCACCTCAAGGCCGTGGTTATAGAATTCGTAAACGTTCAAACCACGTTACCCTTGTAGTAGATAGTAAAAACGTTGAAACTCAAACTAATTAACAGAAATGGGACAAAAAGCACATCCAATAGGTAACAGGTTAGGAATCATCAGAGGTTGGGATTCTAACTGGTTCGGTGGCAACAACTATGCTGATAAATTAGTTGAGGACGAAAAAATCAGAAAATACCTTTCAGCACGTATTGCAAAAGGCGGTGTTTCTAAAGTAGTAATCGAGCGTACCTTAAAACGTATCACGGTAACTATCCACACAGCACGTCCAGGAATTGTAATCGGTAAAGCTGGCCAAGAAGTGGACAAGATCAAAGAAGAGTTGAAGAAATTGACTAAAAAGGAAATTCAAATCAACATTTTCGAGATCAAACGTCCAGAACTTGATGCGCAATTAGTAGCAGAAGGTGTTGCTAAACAATTAGAAGCTAGGATCTCGTTCCGTAGAGCAATGAAATCATCAATCGCATCAACCATGAGAATGGGTGCAGAAGGAATCAAAATCATGACTTCTGGCCGTTTAGGTGGTGCGGAGATGGCTCGTACAGAACAGTACAAAGAAGGAAGAATTCCTTTGCATACTTTCCGTGCCGATATCGACTACGCTTTAGCAGAAGCTTTAACTACCTATGGTAAAATAGGTATCAAAGTATGGATCTGTAAAGGTGAAGTATACGGTAAACGTGATCTTTCTCCAAACATCGGCGCTGCTAACAACGCACCTGGTAAAGGTGGCAGACCAGAAGGTAACTTCGGCGGACGCGATGGCGGAAGAGATAACAGAGGCGGCGGCGACAGAAGGAACAACGACAAACGCGGTGGCGGTCGTCCTGGTCAAGGCGGAAGAGATAATAGAGGCGGTGGCCAAAACAGAGGTCCACGCAAATAGTTAACAAATCGTTCAACGATAATATTTAAATAAAATGTTACAGCCAAAAAGAACCAAGTTCAGAAAGATGCAAAAAGGCAGGATGAAGGGTTTAGCAACTCGTGGTGCTGAGCTATCATTCGGATCTTTTGGTATCAAGTCTTTAGAAGCTACTTGGATCACAAGTCGCCAAATCGAGGCAGCACGTATCGCGGTAACTCGTTACATGAAACGTGAAGGTCAAGTTTGGATCAGAATTTTCCCGGATAAGCCGGTAACGAAAAAGCCAGCTGAGGTACGTATGGGTAAAGGTAAAGGTGCTCCTGAATACTGGGTAGCAGTAGTAAGACCTGGACGTATCCTTTTCGAAGCAGAAGGTGTGCCTTTGGCAATCGCTAAAGAAGCATTAAGACTTGCTGCTCAGAAATTACCTGTTCAAACCAAATTTGTAGTACGTAGAGATTACGTAGAAGCATAAAAATTTAGATGGGATCAATGTTGTAAGTAACTTGTTATTATAACCGCTAGACCCATCATATAAAAATTAATAAGATGAAAAACTCAGAAATCAAAGGGCTTTCACAAGAAGAACTAGTAGCTAAGATCGCAGAAGAAAAACAAAACTTAGTTAAGTTAAAATTTGCGCACACAATTTCGGCTATCGAGAATCCTAACCGCATCACTGCGGCTAGAAAAACTATAGCCCGATTAAACACTGAATTGTCTGTTGCTAAAAAAGCAGCAGCAGCTACTGAAACTAAATAACTTTAGAGTCGAAATGGAAAGACAATTAAGAAAAACAAGAACCGGGTTAGTAGTAAGCAACAAAATGGATAAATCTGTGGTAGTTGCAGTGGAGCGTAAAGTGAAACACCCGATTTATGGTAAGTTCGTGAAGAAAACTACCAAATTTATGGCTCACGACGAGAAAAACGAATGCGGTATCGGTGATACAGTATTGATCATGGAAACTCGTCCATTGAGCAAAAACAAGAACTGGAGATTAGTACAAATTTTAGAAAGAGCTAAATAAGATGGTACAACAGGAATCAAGATTAAATGTAGCCGACAATAGCGGCGCAAAACAAGTATTGGTGATCCGTGTACTTGGTGGAACTGGCAAAAGATACGCTTCTATTGGTGACAAAATTGTTGTTACCGTAAAAAGCGCATTGCCTTCTGGTAACATTAAAAAAGGAACTGTTTCTAAAGCAGTTGTAGTTAGAACTAAAAAAGAAATCCGTCGTAAAGATGGTTCTTATATCCGTTTTGACGACAATGCAGCAGTGTTGTTAAACAACCAAGATGAGCCTCGTGGCACACGTATCTTTGGCCCAGTAGCAAGAGAACTGCGTGAAAAACAATTCATGAAAATTGTATCATTAGCACCGGAGGTATTATAAAATGGGAAACAAAGTTAACAAACCGGCAAAATTAAAGATCCGTAAAGGTGACCTGGTAAAAGTAATTGCTGGCGATTCTAAAGGACAACAAGGTAAAGTACAAGAAGTACTTGTATCTCAAAACAGAGTGGTAGTAGAAGGTGTAAACCTTGTATCTAAGCACACTAAGCCAAGCGCTGCTAGCCCAAATGGCGGTATAATTAAAAAAGAGGCTGCTCTTCATATTTCAAACGTTCAGTTGGTTGATCCAAAATCTGGTAAAACTACTCGTGTTGGCCGTAAATTAAACGCCGACGGGAAATTAGTTAGAGTTGCTAAAATTTCAGGGGAGGAAATTAAATAATGGCATACGTACCAAGATTAAAAAGCAAATATAAAGAGGAAATTGTAGGAGCTTTGAAAGAAAAGTTCAACTACAAAACTGTGATGCAGGTTCCTAAGTTGCAGAAAATTTCTATCAACCAAGGTGTTGGTCGTTACTCTGTAGCTGACAAAAAGATCATCGATAGCTCTATCCTTGAATTGTCTACCATTACTGGTCAGCAAGCGGTTAGTGCTAAGTCTAAAAAAGATATCTCAAACTTCAAATTACGTAAAGGTATGCCAGTTGGTGTACGTGTAACTTTGCGTGACAACAACATGTATGAGTTCTTAGACAGATTGATCTCAGTAGCTTTGCCTCGTATCCGTGATTTCAAAGGGATCAACGATAAAGGATTTGATGGAAAAGGTAACTACACTTTAGGTGTTACTGAGCAAATCATTTTCCCAGAGATCAACATCGACAAAATCAACAAGATTTTAGGTATGGACATTACTTTCGTAACTTCTGCCGGTAGCGATGTTGAAGCGTTGGAACTTTTAAAACAGTTTGGATTACCATTTAAAAATCAAAAAGCAGAACAATAATGGCAAAAGAAGGAGTAAAAGCTCGCGAAGTTAAACGCCAGAAAATGGTAGCTAAATATGCTGAGAAACGTGCAGCATTGAAAGCAGCCGGCGATTTCGCAGCATTAGATAAATTACCTAAAAACTCTTCGGCTGTGCGTTTACACAACCGTTGCAAGTTAACTGGCCGTCCTCGTGGTTACATGCGTACCTTCGGTATTTCAAGGGTAACTTTCCGTGAAATGGCTTTAGAAGGTAAGATACCGGGAGTTAGAAAAGCTAGCTGGTAATTATTTAAGTGATATAAGTTTTTGAGTTATAAGTTGTAAGTTGTATTTTTGCAGCCCTTACAGCTTATGGCTCATTAGCGTATTGCGAAAAAAACAGAATATTAACCGATAATAGGTCCAGAAGTCAGGTGACGCGTACGGAAACCATTATCACAATTCAATAAGAATGAATACAGATCCAATAGCGGATTATCTTACAAGATTAAGAAATGCTATCAAAGCAAATCACAGAATCGTAGAAATTCCCGCTTCTAACCTAAAAAAAGAAATCACTAAAGTTCTTTTCGACAAAGGTTACATTGCAAACTACAAGTTTGAAGACACTACTGCTCAAGGAGTAATCAAAATTGCGTTGAAATACAATGCAATCTCTAAAATCCCTGCTATCCGTACGTTAACCCGTATCAGCAAGCCAGGTTTGAGACAGTATGCAGGCGTTGAAAACATGCCAAGAGTATTAAATGGTTTAGGTATCGCAATCTTATCTACTTCTAAAGGTGTAATGACCGATAAAGAAGCAGCCAAATTGAACATTGGTGGTGAGGTATTGTGTCATGTTTATTAATAGGAGGATAACGCAATGTCAAGAATAGGAAAAGCCCCAATTAGCATCCCTGCTGGAGTAACCGTTACCGTTGATAACAACAATTTAGTAACCGTAAAAGGTCCTAAAGGTGAGTTAACCCAGTTAGTAGATCAAGATATCACTATCTCACAAGAAGAAGGTGTTTTAACCGTACAACGTCCAACAGATCAAAAAAGACACAGAGCCCTACACGGTTTGTATCGCTCATTGATCAACAACATGGTGGTAGGTGTAACACAAGGTTATAAATTAGAGCAAGAATTAGTAGGTGTTGGTTACCGTGCTTCAAATCAAGGTCAAACCTTAGATTTAGTATTAGGTTATTCTCACCACTACGTGTTCCAATTACCTCAAGAAATTAAAGTAACGACCACATCAGAAAAAGGTCAAACTCCTAAAATTATTTTAGAGAGCATCGACAAACAATTGATCGGTCAAGTAGCAGCGAAAATCCGTTCGTTACGTGCTCCAGAGCCTTACAAAGGTAAAGGTATCAAGTTTGTAGGTGAAGTGTTAAGAAGAAAAGCAGGTAAATCAGCTTCTAAAAAATAATTAAAATGGCAGGAAAAAAATTATCACGCAGAGAGCGTATTAAAAAAGGTATCAGAAAAAGACTTACTGGATCTGAAAACCGTCCACGTTTATCAGTTTATAGAAGCAATAAAGGTATTTATGCTCAAATCATTAACGATGAAACTGGTAAAACTATAGTTGCAGCATCATCTTTATCTAAAGATTTCAATGCTTCAGGAAACAAATCTGAGCAATCAGTTGCAGTAGGCAAATTAGTTGCCGAAAAAGCAATTGCAGCTGGTGTTAAAGAAGTTGTTTTCGACAGAAATGGTTACCTATACCATGGTCGTGTAAAATCGTTGGCAGAAGGCGCCCGCGAAGCTGGTCTAGTATTTTAATCATTAAATAAGATATAATGTCAACTATCAATATAAAAAGAGTTAAAACTAGCGAGATTGAATTAAAAGATCGCTTAGTGAGCATCCAACGTGTTGCTAAAGTAACCAAAGGTGGTCGTACTTTCAGCTTTTCAGCTATCGTAGTTGTAGGTGATGAAAACGGCGTTGTAGGTTACGGATTAGGCAAAGCTAAAGAGGTAACTGAAGCTATCGCAAAAGGTGTAGACGATGCAAAAAAGAACTTGGTAAAAGTTCCTATTTTGAACGGTACTGTACCTCACGAGCAAATCGGTAAATACTCTGGTGGTTTTGTATTAATTAAGCCTGCTGCTGTAGGTACTGGAGTAATTGCTGGTGGTGCGATGCGTGCCGTACTAGAAAGTGCTGGTATCCACAACGTATTGGCAAAATCAAAAGGTTCATCAAATCCTCACAACGTGGTAAAAGCTACAGTTGATGCATTAACTAAAATGCGTGATGCTTACACCGTAGCACAAAACCGTGGTGTTGATTTAAACAAAGTTTTTAACGGATAAGAACATGGCGAAAATTAAAATCACTCAGGTAAAAAGCGTTATCGACAGAAGCGAGCGCCAAAAAAGAACCATGAAAGCTTTAGGTTTGAATAAATTAAACCAAAGTGTTGAGGTTGAGGCTAATGCTGCAATCATCGGCATGGTTAGAAAAGTTAATCACTTAGTAGCTATCGAAGCTATATAATATTATTATCGGAATTTGCTTAAGATTGATATCTTAGGCAAATTTTTTTGTTTAATCGTTGTTTCCTGATTAGTGAAAGCGAAGGGGCAACACAATAAGTTTCAAAAATGAACTTAAGTAATCTAAAACCTGCAAAAGGTTCTGTAAAAACTAGTAAAAGAATAGGTCGTGGTCAAGGTTCTGGTCGTGGCGGTACATCAACTCGTGGTCACAAAGGAGCTGGTTCACGTTCAGGTCACTCAACTAAGGTTGGTTTCGAAGGTGGTCAAATGCCTTTACAACGTCGTGTGCCTAAAGTTGGTTTCAAACCAATTAACCGTACCGAATACGTAGGTGTAAACTTAGACGTATTACAAGGATTAGCAGAAAAATTTAGCTTAACAACCATAAATTTTGCTACATTGCAGGAGCATGGTTTAGCTTCTAAAAATGACTTGGTAAAAATTTTAGGTCGTGGTGAAGTTAAAGCTAAATTGGAAGTTACAGCTCACGCTTTTTCTGCAAGTGCACAAAAAGCTATCGAAGCTGCTGGAGGCTCAATCGTAAAACTATAAAATGAAGAAGCTACTTACTACTTTAAGTAATATTTGGAAAATCGAAGAATTAAAAGGGCGTATTTTATTTACGCTGATGATTCTTGTAATCTATAGACTTGTTTGTCAAGTGGTATTGCCAGGTGTTGATCCTGCGCAATTATCAAATGAACAAAAATCAGGGCTATTAGGTTTATTAGATATGTTCGCTGGGGGTGCATTCTCTAAAGCGTCAATCGTTGCGTTAGGGGTAATGCCTTATATCTCTGCCTCAATTGTGGTGCAGTTATTAGGAATTGCAGTACCTACGTTCCAAAAAATGCAGAAAGAGGGTGAAAGCGGACGTAAAAAATTAACGCAGTATACTCGTTACCTAACGGTGGCTATTACTATTGTACAAGCAGTTGGTTACGTGAAAACACAAATTACCCCAGAGGCAATTGTGATCGATCATACCATATTCTATTTCTTGTCGGCGGTAGTGCTTACAGCAGGTACTTTATTTGTGATGTGGTTAGGCGAAAAAATTACTGATAAAGGTATCGGTAATGGTACGTCTTTAATCATCATGGTAGGTATCATCGCTCGTTTGCCTGTTGCAATCAGCCAAGAAATCAGCTCTGTATTTGCAGGTAATGACGGCGGTTTAATTAGATTGGTATTGGAGATTGTAGCTTTGTATGCAATCATCATGTTCACAATCCTAATTGTACAAGGTGTTCGTAAAGTGCCTGTACAATATGCTAAGCGTATTGTAGGTAACAAACAAGTAGGTGGCGTTAGACAATACATTCCGTTGAAGGTAAATGCAGCTGGTGTAATGCCAATCATCTTTGCGCAGGCTTTGATGTTTGTTCCAAGCGCATTAATCGGACTATTCCCTAATTTGCAGGAAAGTTGGTTACACCAATATTCGGATATTACTTCGTTAACTTATAGTTTAACGTTTGCGTTTTTAATTATTGCATTCACATTCTTCTATACAGCAATTACCGTTAACCCAACTCAAATGTCTGACGACATGAAGAAAAATGGTGGCTTCATTCCAGGGGTAAAACCAGGATTGGCTACATCATCTTTCATTGATGAGGTAATTTCTAAGATCACTTTCCCAGGATCGTTGTTCTTAGCAGCTATCGCTATTCTTCCGTCACTTGCCGTTAAAGTTGGTATTCAACAAGAGTTTGCCCATTTCTTTGGCGGTACTTCATTGTTGATTTTGGTAGGGGTAGTATTAGATACTTTGCAACAAATTGAAAGCTATTTATTAATGCGTCACTACGATGGTTTAATGAAAACAGGAAGAGTAACCGGACGTTCGGGAGTTCCAACTGTAACAAGTACCAGCGGAGCGGCATTATAAGCAAGCGACGATAAGATTGCATGTCTAAGATCCATTACAAATCTCAAGAAGAAATTGAGCTAATTAGGGAAAGTTCACTACTGGTTTCGAAAACCCTTGCCGAAGTGGCCAAGGTAATCAAACCAGGAATTACAACCATATCATTAGATAAGCTGGCATACGAGTTCATCAAAGATCACGGAGCTGTGCCAGCTTTTCTTAATTACGGTGGTTTCCCTAATTCTCTTTGCATTTCTCCAAACGAACAAGTCGTTCATGGCTTTCCTAACGATTATGTCATCCAAGAGGGTGATTTGATATCGGTAGATTGCGGCGTAATCAAGAACAACTATTTCGGCGACTCAGCCTACACTTTCTCTATTGGCGAAATCAATGAGGACCGTAAGAAACTGGTAAAGGTTACTCAAGAATGTTTAGCCTTTGCAATTGAAAAAGCGGTGGTAGGTATGCGTATAGGCGATATCGCCCATGCTGTACAAGCCCATGCCGAAGCTAACGGTTTTGGAGTGGTAAGAGAATTGGTAGGACATGGGGTTGGCGTTCAGCTTCACGAAAAACCAGAAGTTCCCAACTACGGTAAACGCGGCAGCGGAATGAAACTGGAAGAAGGAATGGTGTTAGCCATTGAACCCATGATCAACGCCGGAACAGCAGCAGTTAAATTCTGGTCAGATGGTTGGACGGTAACAACAAAAGACAATAAGCCATCGGCACATTTTGAACACACTGTTGCAATTAAAAAGGGTAAAGCAGACGTTTTAAGCACTTTTTCGGTAATAGAAGAAGTTTTAAAAGAAAAAAGTTAAAAATTTCAAAAAAAATATTTAATTTTGCAACCCTGTTTAGTGGACAGCTAATTAAGTAAAAATCAATAGAATATGGCTAAACAAGCCTCAATTGAGCAAGACGGAGTAATAAAAGAAGCATTATCGAATGCAATGTTCAGGGTAGAACTTGAAAATGGACATGAGATTATTGCACATATATCAGGTAAAATGAGGATGCACTACATCAAAATTTTACCTGGAGACAAAGTAAAATTGGAGATGTCACCTTATGATTTAACAAAAGGTAGAATTACCTATAGATACAAATAAAATGAAACCATCACAAGCAACCGTCTTCGATTTTAAAACTGCTTGTGAGAGCTTCATTACTAAAGAGAGAAATAAATAAAGCAATGAAAGTTAGGTCATCAATTAAAAAACGTAGTGCTGATTGTAAGGTTATTCGTCGCAATGGCAAACTTTACGTAATCAACAAGAAAAACCCTAAGTTTAAACAACGTCAAGGTTAATTAAAAACATTTGGATCGATCCCGTACAACGGTGGCCCGCCGTTCGGTCGTTCATTAAAAACAATTTACAAATATGGCAAGGATATCAGGTATTGATTTACCAAGAAACAAGAGAGGCGAGATCGGACTAACTTACATCTATGGTGTAGGTAGATCAACTGCTCAAGACATTTTGACCCAAGCAGGGATCGATTTCAACAAAAAAGTACAAGATTGGTCAGACGATGAATTGTCTGCAATCCGTACCATCATCAACGACCAAATCAAAGTAGAAGGTGCTTTGCGTTCAGAAGTTCAATTAAACATCAAACGTTTAATGGATATCGGTTGCTACAGAGGTCTTCGTCACAGAAAAGGTTTGCCAGTTCGTGGTCAACGTACTAAAAACAACTCTCGTACCCGTAAAGGAAAGAGAAAAACAGTTGCTAACAAGAAAAAAGCATCTAAATAATAATTAGATTACAGATTTACGGTAGGGGATTACTGAGTTAGTTCAAGTTCGTAAGTCAAATCGTTAAAAAATAACATGGCTAAAAGTAAAAAAGTTACCAAAAAACGTCTTGTTGTGATTGAGCCAGTTGGCCAAGCGCACATCAATGCTACGTTCAACAACATCATCGTTACTTTAACAAATAACAACGGTCAAACCATTTCATGGTCTTCAGCTGGTAAAATGGGCTTCAAAGGTTCTAAAAAGAACACCCCTTATGCTGCTGGTCAAGCTGCATCTGATTGCGGTAAAGTAGCTCATGATTTAGGCTTACGTAAAGTTGAGGTTTTTGTTAAAGGTCCTGGTTCAGGTCGTGAATCTGCAATCAGAACTTTACAAGTAGCAGGGATCGAAGTTTTGTCTATCAAAGACATCACTCCACTTCCTCACAACGGATGTCGTCCTCCTAAGAAAAGAAGAGTTTAATCAATTAATTTTTAAAGCTAAGAGTCTGCAGCTACAGGTTGCATGATACTTTAAAATCAAAAACAAATGGCAAGATATACCGGACCAAAGTCCAAAATCGCCCGTAAGTTCAGAGAGCCAATTTTTGGCCCTGACAAAGCATTAGAAAGAAAAAACTATCCTCCAGGGCAACACGGTGCCTCAAAAAGAAGAGGAAAGCAGTCTGAGTACGCAGTACAGTTAATGGAAAAGCAAAAAGTAAAATACACTTACGGTGTGTTAGAAAAGCAATTCCGTAACTTGTTTACTAAAGCTTCTTCACGTCAAGGTATCACTGGTGATAACTTGTTACAATTGTTAGAAGCACGTTTAGACAATACAGTATACAGATTAGGTATTGCTCCTAGCCGTTCAGGTGCTCGTCAGTTGGTTAGCCACAAGCACATTACTGTAAACGGTGAGTTAGTAAATATCCCATCATATCAATTAAAAGCTGGTGATGTAATTGCAGTAAGAGAGAAATCAAAATCTCTAGAAGCAATCTCAAATTCAGTAGCTGGCAGAGCAATCAACAAGCACTCTTGGTTAGATTGGAACGCTAAAGAATTATCAGGTAAATTCTTATCATACCCTAACCGCGATGAGATCCCTGAAAACATTAAGGAAAACCTTATTGTAGAGTTGTACTCTAAGTAATAGATTTGGTTAAAGCCCTAATGGGCTTTAACCGTTTTTACGTTATACAACATTAATAAACGATCTAAAAACATTAATAAATGGCAATTTTAGCATTTCAGAAGCCAGATAAGGTAATCATGCAGAAATCAACCGATTTCGATGGTCAATTTGAATTTCGTCCTTTAGAGCCCGGTTTCGGTGTAACAATTGGTAACGCCCTAAGAAGAATTTTACTTTCTTCTTTGGAAGGCTATGCTATTACCAGCATTCGTTTTTCAGGCGTTTCTCATGAGTTTTCTACTATCAAAGGTGTAGTTGAAGATTTAACAGAGATCATCCTTAACTTGAAACAAGTTCGCTTTAAGAAAACAGGTGAATCTGGTGATTCTGAGAAAATCTTTATCATAGTAAATGGTCAAGAACAATTCCTAGCGGGAGATATTACCAAGTTTTCAAACAATTTCGAGGTGTTAAACCCTGAGATGGTGGTTTGTAACATGGAGAAAAACGTTACTTTGGAAGTTGAATTAACAGTAAACAAAGGACGTGGTTATGTACCAGCAGAGGAGAATAAAGTTTCTGATAGTGTAGTTGGTGTGATCGCAATCGACTCGATTTTCACCCCAATGAAAAATGTAAAATACACGATTGAAAACTATCGTGTTGAACAAAAAACTGACTATGAGAAATTGATTTTAGATATTTCTACAGATGGTTCTATCCATCCTGAAGAAGCTTTGAAAGAGGCGGCTAAAATTTTGATCCAACACTTCATGTTGTTCTCTGATGAGAACTTGGTATTGGAATCTCAAGCTAAAGAAGAAACTAAGGAAGTTGACGAGGAAATCTTACACATGCGTAAAATCCTTAAAACGGAATTAGTAGATCTAGATCTTTCAGTACGTGCATTAAACTGCTTAAAAGCAGCTGATATTCGTACTTTGGCTGATTTAGTATCTTACGATGTTGCTGACATGTTAAAATTCAGAAACTTCGGTAAGAAGTCATTAACTGAAATCCAAGAATTGGTAAAATCTAAACAATTATCGTTTGGAATGAACCTTTCTAAATTCAAGTTAGACGAAGAATAATTCAGTTTTCAGTAAGCAATTTTCAGTTTGGAAATTGAATATTGGAGCTTGAAGAATTAATAATTAATTCACTGTGTGTAATTCCCTCAGATTAAGTTCAAAGAGACGGTACACACTTTATAAACAAAAAAATGAGACACGGTAAAAAACACAATCACTTAGGAAGAACTACTTCGCACAGAAAAGCGATGTTGGCTAATATGGCTTCTTCTTTGATCACTCACAAAAGAATCACTACTACACTAGCTAAAGCTAAAGCTTTACGTGTTTATGTAGAGCCAATCATCACTAAATCTAAAAACGATACTACTCACTCACGTCGTACAGTATTTGCTTACTTAAAAGACAAAGAAGTAGTAACAGAGTTGTTCCGTGACGTTGCAGCTAAAGTTGCTAACCGTCCAGGTGGTTATACTCGTATCATCAAGTTAAACAACCGTTTAGGTGATAACGCTGAGATGGCGCTAATCGAATTGGTAGATTACAACGAAGTATACGGAAAAGATACAGCTGCTGCTGAGAAGAAAACTACTCGTAGAGGAAGAACAAAAGCTAAAAAAGCTGATGCTCCTGCTGCAGAAGTTAAAGAAGAAGCAGCTCCAGTTGCTGAAGTTAAGGAAGAAGTTGCTGAAGCCCCTGCGGCAGAAGAAGCTGCTCCTGAAGCACCAGCTGCTGATGATGCAGAAGAGCAAAAAGCGTAGTCTAACTAACTTATTATGCTTAAACCCTTTAGGTAATCCTAAAGGGTTTTTTGTTTTTTAAAATCCGAAGGATTTTAAAATTTATAATAAGCATAGTCTACGATATACGACTCCTACAGAGTAGTATCTATATTAATTGTAGCTCTATATTGATCTGACCTCTTCGAGGTCTACTAAAAGCTAAAGTTGCATTCAAATACCACGAAAAGTACGAGTTATTATTGTTTCTTTTTAAATTGCAGATGTTCCAGTCTTTTACCTAATAGTGTTTTCTCGCCAACAACCTCAAAGCCCAATTTTAAGTACAATCTTTTAGCATTTGGATTATCCTGATCTACTAATAAACCAAGTGTTTCATTTCTTTTGTTAACGTATTCATCAATTAGAAATTGAAATATTTTAGACCCAATGCCTTTGCCTTGCTGGTTTGGATTTACTCCAACACAATCAATGTAATATTCTCCCGCTTGAGTTTCATCTTCTGGATTAAACGCTCTATTGAACATTGTTTTTATTTTCCGAGCTACTGGTTCCCTTAGCTCATGTAATTTGGTGCCATCGTATACCAATGCTGCTGCTACAATTTCATTTTCAAATTCGACCAACCAACAGTTTTCATAAGAATATTGATTGTTCGTTTCTTCAATTAAGCTGTTGAGCAATTGCAAAGCCTTTTCCACGGAATTTTCACCTATAAATTGATAAGCGATTTCTTCCATCGCCAAGAAGATGTAATTGGCAATGATTTTGGACTCTTCACGTTTTGCTTTTCTGATCAACATATTGGGTTTTTAGTTTACTTATGACAAAATACTTCCAGCTTCTATTTCGTAAGGAGCTTTGCCCTGTTCGAATATTCTGGTTGGTAAGCTGCCTTCTACGGTAATTTTATCATTAATTCTTCTGATCCAATTTCCTTCTCTTAAACCAACTACTTTAATATTATTTTGGGTTAGAAATTCTAATATCCTGGTTTCTCTGGTTTCTCCGTTGTGCTTTAATTCTAGTTGCGGGTCAAGGTAGTGCGGGTTGATATTGAAAGGAACCAAACCCATACAATCGAAACTTGGAGGATATACAATAGGCATATCGTTAGTAGTCTTCATATTTAACCCGCCAATATTGGTCCCTGCGCTACATCCCAAATACGGTTTCCCATTCTCAACGCTTGCCTTTATAACATTCATTAAGTTATTTTCGTGCAATGTTTTTACCAGTAGAAAGGTGTTACCTCCACCAGTAAAGAAACCTTGAGCTTTTTCGATGGCTGTTGCTTTATCTTCAAATTCGTGGAGCCCTTTAACCTTAATGTCCAGCTCTGAAAAGAAACCAGCAGCTTTTGCAGTATAGTCCTCATGAGAAATTCCACCTGGGCGAGCAAAAGGAATAAAGATGATTTCATTTACGCCTTGATAAAGCTTAACAAGTTCTGGTTTGAGGTAGGCTAGGTAGGTTTCGCCAAATAGGGTGGAGGTAGAAGCAAGAATGATGTTCATAAGGTTTTAATTAATTCTTGTCAAATATAGTAATGCTTGGTTTAAGGTGTTTAATTGGGAGTTATAAATTAAGTAGGCCATCTCCTCTTCCTAAAAGGGAGAGACAAGAATGAGGAAAGTTTCTGATGTTAATACTGGTTATATACAGACAAATAGCACTACCAGTTCTCTCTCCTTTCCAAGTAGAGAGTTAGAGAGAGGTTTATAATAAGCCCCTTTTCCTATGACCATTTATTGTTGGTATAATCGTATTTTTGCACTTCAGTATTAATCAAGATGGATCAGCACGGAACAACCTTTGTAAATGAGATCAAAAAAGCGATAACAGAATCGGCTTTTGTAAAGTTAGCTTTGGGTAACTACAAAGGCACGGAAGAAGGATTGAAACAGCTGTACGTTAAACCTGTATTGATTAAGAACAAGCAGTTATTGGCCTTTAATTACCGCTATAAAACAAGAGATATTTTCAAAAACTTTGAGATAGAGGAAGGGTTGTCACTTATCGAAGGGTACTTAGCTGGTGATTTCAATGTGGCTACTTTATTTTCTACCCACAAGGAAATGATTTTAGAGAGAAGTGCTAAAGGAAGCTTTAGATTAAGGACCAAGCAATTGGAAGAAAAAAAGGAAGCCAACTTTTCTCATAATAAAGAAAAGAAGCGATTGATTTTGGCAAAAGACAACCTTTACCTTCATGAATTGGGACTTACCGATGAGCAAGGAACAGTGTTTAAAAATGCACAGGATAAGTACAAGCAAATTAACAAGTACATTGAAATTTTAAGCTCGTTAATTAAGGAACTCCCACAAGGTACCATTAAAAATGTGGTAGATATGGGTTCGGGTAAAGGCTACCTCACTTTTGCGCTCTACGATTATTTGCTTAACCATCAGCAAAAGGCCAATGTGGTTGGGGTGGAGTTTAGAAAAGATTTGGTGGATTTGTGCAATGAAATTGCGGTTAATGCGAAATTTGAACAGCTTTCTTTTGTAGAAGGAACCATTGAAAGTTACGATACTGAGGCCATTGACCTCTTAATTGCGCTACACGCTTGCGATACAGCTACAGATGATGCCATTTATAAAGGGATTAAGGCTAATGCTGATTTAATTGTGGTGGCTCCTTGCTGTCATAAACAAATCCGTAGGGAAATAGAGAAAGGAAAAGCACAAAACGAACTGAACTTCTTGACCAAGCATGGAATATTTTTAGAGCGTCAGGCGGAGATGGTGACCGATGGATTGCGTGCCTTAATGTTGGAATATTTTGGCTACAAAACTAAAGTGTTTGAATTTGTATCGGATGTGCATACCCCTAAAAATGTACTGGTAGTAGGGATTAAGAATAAGGATAAGGGAACAAAGAGCAAAGACGAGATACTACAGAGAATAAAAGAGACCAAAGCTTATTTCGGGATTGGCTACCATCATTTGGAGCGTTTGCTGGAAATCTAGTTGCTATTCATTATAAATCCATAATAACACAGGTTTTTTCTTTTTGATCAATAAGCGATCTATTTTCGTCATTTGGTCGTCGGCAATAACAGGACAGCCCGCACTTTGTCCAAATAGGCCATGCGGATAAATCTCATAGTTGGGCACAGGGGTGTACGAATGCAGTACGATGATTCTTTTGAATGCATTGCTGTTCGTTTTTTCCAATCCGTACATTTTATAATGGATATTGATACCCCAATTGCTGTATGACCTGTTTTTTACCTTGTATTTGCCTAACGAGGTACAGTTGCTACCTACGGTATTACTAAAAACGGGCTTGGTTGAAGTACTTCCTCCGCCCACGCCATGAGCGCATAAGCCAGCGATGATGGTTTTCTTTTGTTTGAAATCGTAAACAAATAACCTGTTTTTTCCAGAAGGAATGCTCATGTCTACCATGATGCAAACGGTAGTGTCTAGTTTGTTTTTCTTGCAAAAGGCGTAAGCTTCACTGAGTTTTTCGGCTTTGATATGGGTAGACGAAGACCAAAAGGGTAGGAGAAGCAGTAATAGGTTTAGCATGCTTAAATATAGTGATTTGTATTTTTCCAAACCTTAGGTTTTTAAACGGCGAAGCCCTCAACTTCACCATTGAATAATAATAAAATGGAATTTAAACCTACGAGGTTTTTTCTTGCAGAGAGCGTTTCGGCGTTTGCAGGGGATACCTTTCTTTGTTGTACAGACAGTTGTGCTGTAAACCTGATGGAAGCGGATATCCTTTTTGTTTTATTGTCATCCTGAACGTTAGTGAAGGATCTGTGAGCTAAGTGCTATATCAGTAGAGATCCCTCGTTCCTCGGGATGACAGCACTGGAGCGAAACAAAAAGATAGCAGCGGACAGCAGGACTATCGAATGCGATGGAATGCAGCCATTGCTTTTCTAAACCTCTTCATAGAATTGTGGACTTTTCTGCCAAGCTGTCAGGATAATTTGAGAGATCTATTTACATTTTTTCCGCTTTTTTTGACAAAATTCTGCCAAAACTCTATTGGCACATCGCTTGTTAATAAGAAATAGAACGAAAAAAATAATTAAGAAAATATATATTAAAATGGGAAAAATAATTGGTATAGACTTAGGAACTACGAACTCTTGTGTTGCGGTAATGGAGGGTAATGAGCCTGTGGTTATTGCAAACAGCGAGGGTAAACGTACTACGCCATCTATTGTTGCTTTTACGGAAAACGGCGAGCGCAAAGTAGGCGAGCCTGCAAAACGTCAGGCAATCACAAACCCAACAAAAACGATTTATTCTATCAAACGCTTTATGGGCAGCAGCTTTAATGAAGTTGACAAGGAAGTTGGAAGAGTGCCTTATAAAGTGATCAAGGGGGATAACAATACGCCTCGTGTTGAGATTGACGATAGGAAATATACACCGCAAGAAATTTCGGCAATGGTTTTACAGAAAATGAAAAAAACCGCTGAAGATTTCTTGGGTCAAGAAGTAACTGAAGCTGTAATTACCGTACCTGCTTACTTTAATGACGCACAACGTCAGGCAACTAAGGAGGCTGGTGAAATTGCAGGTTTGCAGGTAAAACGTATCATTAACGAACCTACTGCGGCGGCTTTGGCTTATGGTTTAGATAAAGCTCACAAGGACATGAAAATTGTAGTGTTTGACTGCGGTGGTGGTACACACGACGTTTCTGTGTTGGAACTTGGTGATGGTGTATTTGAAGTAAAAGCTACTGACGGTGATACTCACTTAGGTGGTGATGACTTTGACCATGTTTTGATTGAGTGGTTGGCTGATGAATTTAAAAACGAAAACGGTATGGACTTGCACAGAGATCCAATGGCGTTACAACGTTTGAAAGAAGCTGCTGAGAAAGCTAAAATCGAACTTTCTAGCACTACATCAACTGAAATTAACTTGCCTTATATCACTGCTGATGCTAGTGGCCCTAAACACTTAGTACGTACTTTAAGCCGTGCTAAATTTGAGCAGCTAGCTGGTGATTTGATCAAACGTACAATTGAACCTTGTAAATCTGCTTTGAAAAATGCTGGTTTATCGGTAGGTGATATTGACGAGATCATCTTGGTAGGTGGTTCAACCCGTATTCCTGCTATTCAGGATGCTGTAAAAGCTTTCTTTGGTAAAGAACCTTCAAAAGGTGTAAACCCTGATGAGGTGGTAGCAATTGGTGCTGCTATTCAAGGTGGTGTATTAACTGGTGATGTGAAAGATGTATTGTTATTAGACGTTACGCCATTATCATTAGGTATTGAAACCATGGGTGGTGTAATGACTAAATTAATTGAGGCTAACACAACCATTCCAACTAAGAAAACGGAAACTTTCTCTACTGCGGCTGATAACCAACCTTCTGTAGAGATCCACATTTTGCAAGGTGAGCGCCCAATGGCCACTCAAAACCGTACCATTGGTCGTTTCATGTTAGATGGAATTCCACCAGCACCTCGTGGCGTGCCTCAAATCGAAGTAGCTTTTGATATTGATGCTAACGGTATCTTACATGTAAGTGCAAAAGATAAAGCAACTGGTAAAGAGCAAAAAATCCGTATCGAAGCTTCTTCAGGCTTAACTGATGCTGAAATCCAAAAAATGAAGCAAGAAGCTGAAGCTAACGCTGAGGCAGATAAACAAGCTAAAGAAGAAGCGGATAAAATCAACGCAGCTGATGCATTGATCTTCTCTACAGAGAAACAATTGAAAGAGTTTGGCGATAAATTATCTGCGGATAAAAAAGCGCCAATTGAAGATGGTTTGAAGAAACTGAAAGATGCCCACGCTGCTCGTAACTTTGCAGAGATTGACGCTGCACAAGCTGAGTTGCAAAATGCATGGAATGCTGCTTCAGAAGAAATGTACAAAGCAGGACAGGAAGGCCAACCGCAAGAGGGTGCAGCACAAGCTGAGCCTCAGCAAGGTGGCGATACTGTAACCGATGTGGATTACGAAGAAGTAAAAGACGATGATAAGAAATAAGCATCTCTTTTAGTCGATATAGAAAGCCTCAACAATTTTTGTTGGGGCTTTTTTATTGCAGTAAAGTACCTTTCATATAAAGAACTACTTGCCAACTTCATATATTTACTATCTTTGACTGAGCCCCGATAACTTCACCATATCTTTTTATTCCTAACCTCGATGGAAAAAACCTCTCAACGACTTCAAGAGCTGATTCAGCGGTATCTCAAACAAAAAATAACTAATCAGCAACTATTTGAATTACTAGGTTACGCACAAGACCCTTTATTTGAAAGTGAAATAAAAGAAGAGCTTGCTTTATTATTTGAAAAAGCTGATCCTCAGGCATTAGCGGAAGATGAGCAAAGCGAGATTCTCAGACAGATTTTCAAAAAAAAGGACTAATAAATACTCCTTTTTTGAGTTAATCAATTCGATTGGTAATGCAAAGTCTTATTAAATTGATAAACCTTTTTTAGGTTATTGTGGACATACTTGCTCATAATTGGATATAATGAGTAAAAAAAAGTCACCATAGTAAACGACTGATTTCTTTGTCTTTATATTTTAAGTGGGTTTTGGTAATTTTCTGATGTAGGCATAGTTTTTGAATTATTTAGCTACAAACCTTGAAAAATATCTACCTATGGCAATTGAACAATTGTTAAATGATAGCGATTTGCTAAAAGAAATCGCTGGCGGAAATAAAGCTGCATTCGCAACTTTATTTAAACAGTATCATCAAAAAGTTTTTGCTTTTGGAAAAAAACTAACTCGCTGTGAAGAGCTGTCTAAAGAGCTAGTACAAGAGATTTTTTTTAAACTTTGGTTAAAACGAGAAATTTTTTTAACAATAGATAACTTCGATGCCTATCTAAGCCAGGTCGTACGTAATCATTGCTTTAATATTCTTCGAAGAATTGCTCAGCAAGAAAGATACAAGCAGGAATTGATTTGTTCAACCAAAAACTATGAAAATAGTACTTTGCAGGATTTGTACTATAAAGATGTTAGGAGTTTACTTAACCATTCCCTCGTAAAATTATCCCCTAACCAGAGAAGGGCCTATGTGCTTTGTCATCAAGAAGGCTTAACCTATAAGGAAGCCGCAGAAAAGATGAACATTTCTCCTCATACTTTGCACGAGTATATCAAGCTAGCACTTCGGAAAATTAGATTTCAGCTCAATCCGCACCACAATTAAAAATATTTCTTCCTGATCCCCCCCTCTCATATAGGGCTTTGTGTCTTAATATAACGGAGCTAAGTGATTTATCCTCTCCTAAAATAAAAGGATGAGAGCGATCTGCCTTTAATTAAAGAATAAAAATAGGCTATTGCCTACCGTAATATTGATTAGGGAAAACTAACAAATAACTATGAAATGAAAAAACAACTATCCTTTTTTCTCGTATTCTCATGCGCCGTTTTAACTGTTTCTGCTCAGCAGCGAATAGGCGACGCATCTACTGGCAGCAAATTACCAAACAAAGATGCGATCCTTGAACTGGAAAGCAAAAACAAAGCTTTGTTAGTAAGTAGAATTGCGTTAAGCTCAACTACTGTGGCAACACCATTATCTGTACATACTGCAGGTATGATTGCCTACAACACCGCTACCATTAATGATGTAGTACCTGGCATTTACTATAATGATGGTACTAAATGGTTACTGGTTGGCAAAGGAGAAACCACTAATATCAAGTATGACCCTGTTACAAATATCATCTCTTATATAGATGGTAGTGGAAATGCCGTAACCATAGACATCGCAGGGATTGTAAGAGGCTCGCAAACAGTAACCAAGGTGGTTGCCGAGGTGCTTAACGGAAAAAATACGGGCAAGTACACCTACTATAACGAAAAGGATATTGATAAGAATGGAAATATTGTAGGTCCTGGCACGGTGATTAACGTGGTGGGTGATGTGCAGAACAACTTCCAGGACATTGTGAACAATACCGAGGTGAAAAACATCTTCGAGACGATTGTGAAGAACACTGGCGGCAACGTGAGCTACAATGCCACGACCAACAGCTTTACCTATGTTGACGGTACAGGCACTTCCCAGACGATCAACATCACCGATATGGTGAAGGGCAACGAGACGGTGACCAAGGTGGTTGCCGAGGTAGTTAATGGGAAAAACACGGGCAAGTACACCTATTATAACGAGAAGGATATTGACAAGGACGGCAACATTACCGGTCCGGGTACGGTGATCAACGTGGTTGGCGATGTGCAGAACAACTTCCAGGACATTGTGAACAATACCGAAGTGAAAAACATCTTCGAGACGATTGTGAAGAACACCGGCGGCAACGTGAGCTACGATGCGACCAACAAAAACTTTACCTATGTTGACGGCAACGGTGTTACCCAGACGATCAACATCACCGATATGGTGAAGGGCAACGAGACGGTGACCA
>NZ_QMHN01000001.1:0-144636 GCF_003313385.1 Pedobacter chitinilyticus
GTGCCTATCCCTAAACGCCCCCCTTCAGAAATGTCGGGGGGCTTTTTTGTGAACAACACTTCCAAACAATAAGGCCAATGACCGAAAATGGCAGCCAGGGGCAGAAGAAAAGCATGACTATCTTATCACCTCCACTGTATAGCGTCATCGCCTTGCTGGCATACTCATTATTAGTTATGCACACGTTTTTATCTATTGCGTATACTCGATTAGAATATGTGATTTGCATCAGGTTTACTAACAATGTTACGGGTATTGCGTTAATAAATTCCTCTAAACCATATAAATTGGTTATCTTTGTCACTTACAAATCACATACACATAAATGAGTTTTTTTGTTGAAAGAAGAAGGGAAGTAATGCAGCATATTGAAAAATATATGCTAGAGATGATGCCTGAATATCTCAAGCCTATTGACGAAATTTGGCAACCATCTGATTTTTTGCCTGACGCAAGTAAAGACGATTTTTTTCAGCGTGTAAAAGATTTACAACAAAGTGCAAGTGAACTGTCTTATGATTTAGTAGCCGTATTAATTGGCGATACCATCACAGAAGAGGCATTACCTACTTACGAGTCTTGGTTAGCAATGGTTGACGGTGTTAGTCGTGATGAAGAAGGCGGATGGATGAAGTGGAACAGACATTGGACTGCTGAAGAAAATAGACATGGAGATTTATTAAATAAGTACTTATATCTTTCTGGACGTGTAGATATGCGCCAAATGGAAATCTCTACACAATATCTGATTGCTGATGGTTTTGATATTGGTACTGGTCACGATCCATATAGAAACTTTATTTATACCTCTTTCCAAGAGTTAGCAACCAATGTATCACACAGACGTGTGGCTTCTTTGGCAAAAAAGGACGGTGATACATTGCTATCTAAGATGTGCGGAGTGATTGCTTCTGACGAAGCTAGACACGCAAAAGCGTATAAGGATTTTATTAAACAAATTTTTGCCGTTGATGCGAATGAAGCAATGCTTGCTTTTGACGATATGATGCGCAAGAAAATTGTAATGCCAGCTCATTTCTTAAGAGAGGTTGGGCTTCCAATTGGTCAGGTATTTGGACACTTTACGGACGCAGCACAGCGTTTGGGTGTTTATACTGCGATTGATTACGTTGATATTTTAAAACAATTGATTGTTGACTGGAATATAGACAGCGTAAAAGAGCTGAATGAAGCTGGTGAAAAAGCCAGAGATTATATCATGAACTTACCTAACCGATTATTACGAGTGGCCGAAAGGATGAAAAACCCTACGATGGACTACAAATTCAAATGGATATTAGCATAGAGAAAAAGCCACGAAGTAATCGTGGCTTTTTCTTTATTGGTTGATTTGGAACTAATTTTTACATATTTCTTCTATACTGCCCACCTACTTCGTATAAAGCTTTACTAATTTGTCCTAAAGAGCAGATCTTACATACGTCCATTAATTTATCGAAGATGTTTTCACCATTAATGGCGGCCTTTTGTAGATTTTTTAGCGCGGCTGTAGCTTTATGCTCATTACGTTTTTGAAAAGCTTCCAAAGTATTGATTTGATATTGCTTTTCTTCTTCTGTGGCACGAATAACTTCTCCTGGAACAATGGTAGGTGAACCATTTTTGTTGAGGAAAGTATTTACACCTACAATTGGAAATTCACCAGTGTGTTTTAATGTTTCATAGTATAAACTTTCTTCCTGTATTTTACCGCGTTGATACATGGTTTCCATCGCACCTAATACACCACCTCTGTCATTAATACGCTTAAATTCGGCTAAAACAGCATCCTCTACCAAATCAGTTAGTTCTTCAATGATAAAAGCACCTTGCAAAGGGTTTTCATTTTTTGCCAAACCCAGCTCTCTGTTGATAATGAGCTGAATGGCCATTGCTCTACGAACAGACTCCTCTGTAGGTGTGGTAATGGCTTCATCATAAGCATTTGTGTGCAATGAATTGCAATTATCATAGATGGCATAAAGCGCCTGTAGCGTAGTTCTAATGTCATTAAAATCTATTTCCTGTGCGTGTAGCGAACGTCCAGAAGTTTGGATATGATATTTTAGCTTTTGTGAACGGTCATTTCCCTTGTATTTGTTTTTGATCGCTTTGGCCCAAATTCTTCTAGCCACTCTGCCAATGACAGCGTATTCTGGGTCGATGCCATTGCTAAAGAAGAATGAAAGGTTAGGTGCAAAATCATCAATATGCATGCCTCTACTCAAGTAATATTCCACAAAAGTAAAGCCATTACTCAGGGTAAAAGCCAATTGCGAAATAGGATTTGCACCCGCTTCGGCAATGTGGTATCCAGATATGGAAACCGAATAAAAGTTACGCACTTTCTCGGTAATGAAATAATGTTGGATATCACCCATCATCCTCAGGGCAAATTCAGTAGAGAAAATACAAGTGTTTTGTGCTTGGTCTTCTTTTAAGATATCTGCCTGCACTGTTCCACGTACTGAACTTATGGCTTTGGCCCTAATCTGTTCATAGATGTCTTTAGGTAGCACCTGATCTCCAGTTACGCCTAAAAGCATTAAACCTAAGCCATTGTTACCTTCTGGTAATGAACCATTGTAAGATGGTCTGCTAAGGCCTTTTGCTTCGAAAATTTGATTGATTTTGGCGGTTACTTCTTCCTCTAGTCCATTTTCGATAATGTGTTTTTCACATTGTTGGTCGATGGCTGCATTCATGAAAAACCCTAATAGCATAGGAGCAGGGCCATTAATGGTCATGGAAACAGAAGTACTAGGCGCACATAAATCAAAACCAGAATATAGCTTTTTAGCATCATCCAAAGTAGCAATGCTTACGCCAGAGTTCCCAATTTTTCCGTAAATATCTGGGCGTAAATGAGGGTCTTCGCCATATAAGGTTACCGAATCGAAAGCAGTAGACAATCGATGTGCTGGCTGCCCCAATGACACATAATGGAAACGTTTATTGGTTCTTTCTGGTCCGCCCTCTCCTGCAAACATACGTGTTGGGTCTTCTCCATCACGCTTTAGAGGGAAAACACCAGCAGCGTAAGGGAATTCACCAGGAAGGTTTTCTGTCAGTAGCCATTTTAAGATATCACCCCATTCTTCGTAGCGCGGAAGCGCCACTTTTGGGATTTTAAGTTTAGATAATGACTCGTAAAACAGTGGCTGTTTAATTTCTTTATCTCGTACTTTGTAAATAAAAAAGTCTTGCTTGTAGTTGTGTTTGGTACTAGGCCACTCTCTTAGTAGTCGTTTGCATTCACCATCTAATTGTTCTTCATATAAAGAATAAAGCTTTTCTAAATCTTGTGTAGATGATTTTTCCTCTGCTTTTAACAAATCGATTACACCATTTAACTGATACATTTTGCGGGCGATACCAACTTGTTTTTCTACCCATTCATTGTACTGCTCACTGGCTTCTGCAATTTCAGATAGATATCGCGTACGTTCAGGTGGGATGATGTAGATCTTTTCAGATTGACTAGAAGTCATTTCCATTTTTGCGGCAAAATCCACACCGGTTCTTTCGTGGACTTTTTGAAGCAAGGCCACAAATAGGTTGTTCATGCCTGGATCATTAAATTGCGAGGCCATGGTTCCATAAACAGGAATTTCTTCATCTCTAGCATCGAAGATGTTGTGGTTGCGTTTATATTGTTTCCTCACATCACGCAAAGCGTCTAATGCACCACGTTTATCGAATTTATTGATAGCCACTAAATCAGCAAAATCCAGCATGTCGATTTTTTCAAGCTGTGTAGCCGCACCAAATTCTGGGGTCATTACATACAAAGAAACATCTGAATGTTGCGTGATTTCGGTGTCCGATTGTCCGATACCCGATGTTTCTACAATAATTAAGTCAAATCCAGCTGCTTTACAGATATCAATACTCTCTTGTACGTTTTTTGACAAGGCTAAATTAGCTTGTCTGGTTGCCAACGAACGCATGTAAACCCTTGAGTTATTGATGGCGTTCATGCGTATTCTATCGCCTAATAAGGCACCACCTGTTTTTCTTTTAGAAGGATCAACAGATATAATGGCAATGGTTTTATCTTTTACTTCAATCAAAAATCTTCTTACCAGCTCATCAACCAAGGAAGATTTACCAGCGCCACCAGTACCTGTAATCCCCAAAACTGGAGGATTTGCGGTGCTTTGTAGTTTCTTTAGTGTAATTTCAAACTCGTCGGCGTTGTTTTCTGCAGAAGAGATTAACCTGGCAATTTTCCTGTTCTCTTTTTCTTGCAGATTTTCTGTTTCATCTTTTAAGCTTTCTATGGTAGCGAAATCTGTTTGTCGCAGCATGTCGTTAATCATGCCTTGCAAGCCCATTTTCCTGCCGTCATCTGGAGAATAAATTTTGGAAATTCCGTAAGCTTCCAATTCCTTAATCTCATCGGGAAGAATTACACCACCGCCACCGCCAAATATTTTGATATGTGACGCACCACGTTCCTGCAGTAAATCATACATGTATTTGAAATATTCAATGTGCCCACCTTGGTAGGAGGTCATAGCAATGCCCTGTACATCTTCTTGAATAGCACAATTCACCACTTCATCTACCGAACGATTATGCCCTAAGTGAATAACTTCGGCTCCGCTAGATTGTAAAATCCTGCGCATTATATTAATCGTGGCATCGTGGCCATCGAAAAGCGCTGCAGCGGTTACGAAACGTATTTTATGGGAAGGCTTATAGATTTCAATTTTTTCCATAGTATGTAAATTCCCAGAGGGGAAAATTGCTTTTGATTAGTATAAAATTGGTTAGAAATTACTGACCAAATGTACATTTTTATAAGGGTTTTGGCAAGGTGTTGCCGTTGAGCTTATCTTAAAAGTAATTACTGTTTGTTGTCTAAATGACAATAAATGTTTGCTTAAAATAAAAATCCTCAATTCGGATGAGTGAATTGAGGATGTATATTATGAATTTAATAATCGCTTATTTCATTGCTTCGATAATCACATTGCCAATACTGCCGCTAGGCTGTTGGATGTGAAGTAATGCAGAGATGGTAGGGGCAATATCGGTCATCGCATATGGTTTGTTGGTTTTGCCTGGTTTAATTCCCCAGCCCATAAATACGGCAGGAATATGGCTGTCGTAAGGATTCCATGCCGCGTGACCTGTACCAGGGTTTAGTGTTGGGTACCAACCCGCATCTAGTATAATGTAAACATCGCCACTTCTACGTGCGTTGTAACCATTGGTGATTTTATTTTTAAGCTCTTGAGGAAGACTTGCATTGCCCAAATTCTTAACGTCTACGGCATTAAGTACTCCTTCTTGTTTAATCAAGTAATCGATACTTAATTGTTTGATTTTGCTATAATCAGCATTTGCTGCTTTAATGGCATCAGTATCAAAAATCAGTTGATTGTTGATTAAAGTGAAGATGGCATCTTTCACCTTGAATTCCTTTAAAATTAAACTATCTAATTCGGTTTTGTATTTCTTTGGATTTAGTCCTCCACCAGGCAATTTATTTTCTTTTGAAAAGCCTGGTACGTGGGTTACACCGTGGTCGGCAGTTAAGAAAAACAAATAATTCCCTTTGCCAATGGTTTTATCCAAGTAGGCAAAAAAGTCTTCTAAATCCTTATCTAATCTTAAGTAGGTATCTTCTAGCTCAATAGAGTTCGGCCCAAACTGGTGCCCCACATAGTCGGTTGAAGATAAACTTACCGCTAGAAAGTCGGTGTTGCCTGTTTGTCCAAGTTGTTCGGCAGGAATAGCGGCTTTGGCAAACTCTAAGGTGAAGGTATTACCATATGGTATACTGGCCATCATGGAATAGTTTTTATTTACATACTGCTTAAATAAGTGCGGGAAAGTAGCGGTTTTTTCACCTTTGAATAATCTTTCATAAGGTTTGTCGTCAGCAGTACTTTCTTTATAGGTTTCAATTGGGTAAAGTGTATGCCAGTCTTTAGCAAAATAGGTGTTAGGTAATTTTCTGGCATTAAACTCATTTACCCAAGTAGGCAATTGCTGCATGTAATGGGTACTGGTGATGAAACTTCCAGTCAGGTCATCATACCAATAAGAACCGTTTGCAGTGTGCCCGCCAGGTAAAATAGCACCTCTGTCTTTAATGGATACACTGATTACTTTACTCCTAAAATTAGTAGCCATACGTAACTCGTCGGTCACGGTGGTTACCAATAAGTTTTTGGGCGACATTAATCCTTCCTTACTGGTACTGCCTACAGTGCTTACGTCTTTATCTTCCACACAATAAACGTCTCTGCCTAATTGCGGGTCGAACCAGTTGTTACCAATAATGCCGTTAATGGCTGGCACTGAACCTGTATACACCGAAGAGTGTCCACAAGCGGTTAGCGTAGGTGTGTATGGAATTAGAGTGTTTTCGGCTGAAAATCCTTCATTAATTAAACGTTTGAAACCTCCTTGCCCATAGCGGCTATAAAAACGATAAAGATAATCCCAACGCATTTGGTCTACCACCATACCTACTACAAGTTTCGGTCTGGCAACGGTTTGTGGATAGTTTGATGTAGAAGTTTTAGCGGTTGATTTAGTGGCTTTTTGAGCGCTTGCACCACTTGCAAATAGAATAGCAATGGATAAGCACAGGAATTTTACTTTCATTGATGATTTTTTTATAAAGGTATCAAATGACTATTAAGTTCATGGAGAAGTATTGTAAATATTTCATCTCATTTACTATGATGAATATTTTATATCGTTTCGGCCACTACGAAAGTGCTTCCGCCAACAAAAATCAAGTCGTTTGCTTTTGCTTTTGACTTCGCTTCGGCTAAAGCTGTTGCCACGCTATGGAAAACTTTGCCACTCAAATTAAAGCTAGCTGCTTGTTCGGCAAGTTCTTTAGCGGATAAAGCTCTTTCTAAATCTGGTTGACAAAAGTAATAAGTGGCTTTTTGAGGTAATAGAGATAGTACGGCAGTAATGTCTTTGTCTTTCACCATCCCAATGACCATATGGAGCTGTTCATGTGGTGTTTGTTGAATGTTTTGTACTACTTCGGCAATACCTGCTTTGTTATGTCCAGTATCACAAATAATCAAAGGATTTTTAGATAAGGTTTGCCATCTGCCTTGTAAGCCAGTGAGTTTTTTTACGCTTTTTAGTGCTTCATAAACAGCTTTGTCTTCAATTTTATAGCCAATTGCTCTCAATGCTCTAACAGATTGTAGCACTGTGATGATATTTTTTCGTTGGTAGTTTCCTGTCAAATCTAAGCTTAATTCAGTAGCGGTACCATCTTTAATTCCTTGGATGTTTAATCGCAGGAAGTTCGATTTTTTAGCAGCACTAGTAATCAATAATTCGTCTTCGGCAAATGTTATGTGGGCATTTTGTTCTTTTGCTTTTTGTATAAAAACTGGATCTGTTTCGGGATGGTGCTCTCCAATAATTACAGGTGTGTCTTGCTTAATGATTCCTGCTTTTTCAAAGGCAATTTCCGCAAAAGTATTGCCCAGCATGTTGGTATGGTCGAGACTGATGTTTGTAATGATAGATAGATCGGGATGGATGATATTTGTAGAATCCAGTCTCCCCCCTAAACCTACTTCAATAATGGCGACGTCTATTTTTTCCTGAGCGAAATAAGAGAAAGCCATAGCTACCGTCACTTCAAAAAAAGAAGGTTCAATTTCTTCTATTAAGGGCTGTTGTTGTTTTACGAAATTGGTTACAAAGCTTTTGGATATCATTTTGCCGTTAATGCGTATACGTTCCCTAAAGTCTTTAAGGTGAGGAGAGGTGTATAAGCCTGTTTTATAATCTGCTTTTTGCAAAATAGCTGCCAACATGTGAGATGTAGAGCCTTTTCCATTAGTACCTCCAATATGAATGGTCTTGTATTGGTTTTGTGGATTATTTAAGGCCGAGCAGAAGGCAATGGTGTTATGCAAATCTTTTTTAAAAGCCACTGCGCCAATTCTGGTAAACATGGGCAAGCGACTGTAGAGATATTCGACGGTTTGGCTGTAGTTCATCATGATGTTTCAAAGATAGGTGAAGTTTTAATTTTTTGCCATGGTTTTGGCTCGAACCTCAGAGGTTTTATTGGTGTATAGGGGGAATACAGAAGGTCGTCATTGCAAGGTAAAACGTAATCTTAAAGCCCAGCATATAATAGTGTTCTAGGGTTTATTCATACCTCGCAATGACGGAATTGATGTGAGGCTGTGCTAGTTTATAAAGTTCGTGTTAACAAGTATTAAGAATTTCTGGTAGCTTATCTTTGTCCAAAGATTTTCTCCGCTCGTTTTACTGCGGTCGAAATGACGGAAGTAGGTTGGGCTTGTGCTACCCCGAAATGACGAGTATTAAGAAAGAGATTACTTTACAATAAATTTGAAAGGCACGTAAAAAATACGGATTTCAGGGCCTTTGGTAATAGGATTTAAAGATGCTTGGAGCATGGCTCTCTCGCATTTATCTTCCAAAGCATTGTTTTTAAAGGTAGTTCCTTTAGCTCCAGCAGTTGCCCTAACAATTCTTCCTGACTTATTTACCTCTATTTTTACCATGATGGTACCCGTTTCTTGTCCGTCATCTTCGGGCTTTACAAAGTTTTTAAAATGACTTAAAGGAAGTGGTTTATTGCCAAATCCTGAACCACCATCACCATAAAAGGGTGCTAGCGGATCCCCATCAGGATCGCCTTGATTGCCAGGTGTTGAACCAGTTCCATCGCCACCACCTGTGGTATTGCTCTTTTTATTAGCAGGGAAAAGTGCTTTAGGATCTGGTTTCCAGTCCTTGTCTTTATTATTTTGAGTATTGCTAGGATTGGCGTTACTTTTGGTTTCCTTAGTATTTACGTTTACAGCCTCTTCATTGTCCTGCGTAGTAATGTTTTTATCGCTAAATTCTGAGGAGGTACTTTTTGTCGTCACATTAGGCGTAATTTCGTCTGGTTTTTTACCATTGGCATCAGGAGCCGTAGAAGGCTCTTCCATGCTGGTATAATCAGTTCCCATCCCTGTAACAGAAGTACCGTAGTTGACCACCATGCCACCCATTCCCAATTCTTCATTGGGTTCGAATTTGCCAATTATCCAGATAAAGCTAAGGGCAATAAAAGAGCCCATCAGTACCGTAGAGATGACTAATGCCTTAGGATAATTATTTTCTTCTTTATGGTTTTGTGCCATGCTTATTTCTTCTGTTCTACAGCAAGAACAACTTTCAATTTCAATTTGTTGGCTACGTCAAAAACCTTCATGGTATTTTCAATAGAAACTCCTCTAGCCACATACAAAACGATGGTTAAATCAGTGTCTTGTTGGATAAAGCTTTGGATTTTACCTTCCATTGCTTCGAGGCTTACGGGCTGTTTGTCTACAAAATAGTTGAGATTTTCATCAATGCTTACCGTAATAGATTTTTGGTTATTGGCCTGTTGTCCTGAAGAGGAGCGAGGCAACAATAATTTTACCACCTGAGGGTTTACTACTGCAGAAGCCAAGAGGAAAAACAACATCAAGAAGAACATAATGTCGTTTAAGGCAGCGGTGTGCACTTCTACATTGCCCTTTTTTCTGTTCTTTAAATTCATTATTTCCCTGGTTCTTCTAATAGGTCGATAAAATCAATCGCGTCGGTTTCCATTTTAAGGATGATTTTCTCTACCATCATATTCAAAATGTGATAAAGTACGTAAGCCATAATCCCGATGATCAGACCTGTTGCCGAAGTAATCATTTTGGTATATAAACCACCAGAGATGGTCCCAATTTCGATGGCTCCCTGTGCAGATACTTCACGGAAGATGGTAATTACACCAATGATGGTACCCACGAAACCAAGCATAGGCGCAATACCCGCAATGATTCCCAAGATACCAATGTTCTTTTCTAGTTTAGAAACTTCTAGCTTACCCGTATTTTCAATAGCCCCTTCAATTTCTTTGATAGGACGACCAATACGTTTTAATCCTTTCTCTAACATACGAGCTAAAGGCGATGCCGTGTTTTTACAAAGTGCAATAGCACTCTCCAATCTGCCATCTTTAATATTCTGTCTAACTTGAAACAACAAATTAGTGTCGCTTTTAGAAGCTTTACGGATGGTTAAATATCTTTCAATAAAAATCACCAAGCCTAAAAAAGCCAATAAGCTTAGCGGAATCATTACCCAACCGCCTTTAAAAAGTAAGTCAATAAAATGAAGGTCTTCTTGTGGTTTTATTGCTGTTGTAGTTACCGCTTGTGCCGTATCTGCTAAGTTTTGTACAGTATCTTGTAAAGTGGTTAGTAATAATATCATTGTGTGCTAATTGTTTTTAATGGTTTGTACGTACATTTTTGGACTATTGAACTGCTTACGAAATTTAACAACGTATTTTTGAGCCGAATCGATATTGTTGTACGATGCAATACTGATTTTTTTATAAAGCTTACCTGGCATTTTAGCTACTTTCGCTTCAAAACCACGCTTTTTCATGTAAGCAATATATTCTTCTACTTCTGAGTCTCGAGCAAAGGCTGCTGCAATAATATCATAGGTTTCTGTTGGCTTTACTTCGCTCTTTTTAGTAGTTACTTTTATGGTATCCTTTGCAGGTTGTACATCTAATCCTACTTTTTCTGCATTTTGCATAATGCTATCCGCAAAATCTAATGAGTCTTTTTGGGTTTGAAGATTACTGCGTTCCATTGGTAGTACCATTTTTTCGTTTGGATTAACGCCGCTTTTGCCAAAGTTTTGGAACAATTCAGGTTTTACAAAATAAATGATGGCAATGATTACTGCCAAAATCAACAAACCAATACTCACTTTCTGATAAAGCGGCATGGTTCTTTTCTCTTCTTCAATAGGCTCTTCTAGTTCGTCATTATCATATTCGCCAATGAGCGTGTTCTCTTCTGAAACTCTGTTGCGAACATTGTCAAAATCCCACTCATGAGTAGTAGAAGTTAGCTTAAAGTCGTCTTTTTCGGTTTTAAAATCATTGCGAGGAATAAAATCACTATCGTTACCAGCTGCATTTTCTGTTCCAGCATGCGTAATGTTTTCCCTTTGTTCAGCATCTTCCTCTTCGTATACGTCATTGTCAGAAATCACGTTTTCGCCTTCAAAGCTCCAAGTTTCACCTACTTTCTTTGCTTCCTCTTCATTGCTTTCGCCTGTTGGATTTTCGGTATTTACTTCCGCTATTTCTTCATATACTTCTTCGTCTGTAGACTCATTACTTTCAATAGAAGTGGTGGTATCTTCAGCTTCTGTTATTTCTTCTTGTACCTCTTCTTCTGCAGATTCGTTACTTTCGATAGGAGTGGTGTTCTCAGATACTTCCTGTACTTCAACTTCCCTTATTTCCTCATGTACTTCTTCGTCAGTCGCTTCATTATTTTCGATAGAAGCAGTATTGTTTTCTGGTTCATCTTGACTTTCAACAATGGTTTCTTCCGCAGGCACCTCAATCTCAACTAAAGGTTGTTCTGTGGCTTCTTCCAATGTAGGCTTTTCTTGAACGTCTTCTTGCGGCGTAGTCTCTTTATCTTCAACAGACTGTACTGTTTCTTCAGTAGCTTCGTCGCCTAGTCTGGCCATTTCATGTTCAAATTCTGGAACTTCTACATGTTCAATGGCTGGTTCTTGAATTTTCGTTGCTTCATTAGGCTTTTCTACTTCTGGTTCAGCAGGCGTAGGCTCTACATGCTGAACATTTGCCGTAACCGTAGGCAGGGCAAAGAAGTCGAAACCAATATTAATATCTTGGTTAGCAGTAAATGTTAATTGGTTTCCTGTTTGCTGAAGTGTGCCTAAATTTTCAAAGCTATATTCACCGTTTTGTAAGCCTTTATGTACCTCTTCAACAAATTGACTGATGAAATACTTGGCCGAATCTTCGGAAATACCTCTTTTGGTTTGGATATATTGCGATAGGTTGGTGTGCTCCAAAACATCTGAGCTGAACTCCAATGCGTAGCTAGGAGGCAAAAACGAATGAGTTTCTGCATCGTACCTTCCTGGTGTTTTCTTTTTGTAAAAAGTACCCACGCCTTCAATTCCTATTTGTTTACGGGTTTTTAAAAGCTCTATCAGGTATTGCAATATATCCATTTGGGTAAAAATAATTATAAAAATTAACCTATTAAAACGAATAGGTTAAGCCGCCAAAGATATTAAAACCATTTTGACGATAATATAAAAATTTACTGTAATTGGTATTTAAAATATTATTAGCTCTGGCAAATGCAGAAACTTTATTGTTGATTTTGTAGCTAGCGCCCACTCCCAAATCAACAAAACCTTTAATGTTTACAATGGTTTCGTTGTCGTAATTAGGAACAGGAGGGTATGTGCCATCTGGGTTTAATGGATTAGCAATGAATACTTTTGCTTTGCTATCATCTTGAACAGCAACAGAGGCATCAAACGTTAGCTTTTTGTTAAATACGTAACTAAAGTTTGAAGTTAAACGTAATTGAGGTTTAAAATAGCTCTCTTTTTCAGCGCCTGCTTTGTAATCTTCCATATTCAGTTTAGCTGTCCATTTTAAGTTATCGCTTACTTGCACCGTCAATTCACCTTCTAATCCCAATATTTTGGTTTTGCCAAAGTCGTAAATCACATCAAATTTGTTGAATGAGCCAAAGCTGTTCACAAATAAAGGCATATCGGTAATTTCTTTACTGTAGAAACGTGCTTTGTAGCCGAAGCCTGGACCACCAGTACCTTTAATACCACCACTGATGCTCAATTTCTCTACACTGTTTTTAATGAAGATGTCTTGGTTCAAGAATGGGTTTTCATCGGTAAGGTCTTTTAAGGTATTACGGTTCACGTCGCCTTTAATTTCACCGAAGATTTGAAGGAAATCAGGGATTAAGGTAAAGTCGGCAGTTACTGCAGGGAAAAATCTAGTGGTTGAATTACTGCCAAATTCTTGTGTAATGTTAGCTCCTGCAATAATTTTTACACCACCAGCTTGTAGTTTGATGTAAGGATTTAAACGTAAAAGGTGGTTAGATACACTGGTATTTACATCTTTGGTATTGCCAAATTCGGCCGATGCCGCTAAACCTAAATTGAAACTGCTAATGCGTTTGTTCAAATATCCCGTTAGGGTAAGCGCTTTTTCTTTGGCGCTGTATTTATCGCTGAAAAAGTAACCATTTACTTTTGCTGCATAGCTAAAAGCATCAGGGTCTGGAGTGAATTTGCTAATCGCTTCACCTTCTAGTTCAAAGAAATTAAGGGTTTGTTTCGCTGGATTTGGATTTAACGTTGGATTGTTATCATCAATGCCATAAAAGTACAAACCGTGTCTTTGGTAGTTTAATTTGCCATTTAGGGTGTTGTTTTCGCCAATACTACGAGCAAACACACTTAATTGTTGCTTGTTTTCATTCTGTTTATTCAACTTGCCTTCATTGCTGAAATGTCTGAAGAATACGCCAGTTTGCAAGGCAGGGTCTTGTCCCATGGCGATGTAAGCTTCGGCCAAAGTGGTTCCTAAGTTACCCGCTCCACCTTTCACGTAATTGTTGGTCAAAGGTGCTTGACGCTCGTCGGCTACTTTTTGGGCTTGTAGTTTCTGGATATCCGTATTGAGTTCAAGCTTTCTGTCCGTAAGTTGGTAGTTGAACTTTGCTCTATAAGTTTTAAGGTTATCCAGATCAGGACTTCTTCTCAACTTTACTGCTTCTGCTAATACAGGTTTGTACGGTCGTATAATCTCGATTTCTTCGCTTAACGTCTTTTCTGTTTTTTCAGGAGGTTTTACGTCCTGCGCATGCAGACCAAATGCCCCTAGAAGTAAGCCAAGCGTAATGTATGTGGTTTTATTAAATCTCATTGTGTGTCTTTCTAGTTGATTTTTGCCAATTTTTCTTTTGCGGTAGGAACAATATCATCCTTGCCTTCGTAATTGTCGATGATACTCAGTAAAGTACTTTTCGCTTGCATCTTATCTTTTAAAGCCAAGTAGTTATCGGCCAAAAGAATAAATGATTTCGCTACCCAATAATCATACGATGGCATATTATTGATGAGGTCAAAACAAGTCTTTTGAGAAGTCTTGTAATCGCCTTTGGCATATTGTAAAGCTGCGATGTTGTATTTAGCCTCGGCAGCTGCCAATGTTTTGGTGGTTGCAACTACTTTGTTAAATGACTTAATGGCTGCCGTGGTATCAGCTTTTAACAAATAAGCTTTACCCGCAAATAGGTCAGAGCTATTTTTTTCTTCTTCTGACGATTTCTCCGAAGTTTTAACAATATCAGCATATTTAATCATTTCATCAGGCATGTTCAAAGCGGTGTAGGCCTTAATCAAATTGTTGATGGCATAACTGTGATGAGCCTTGTAATCGGCAGTAGTCTCCAGTCGTTTTAAATACACAATGGCTTCGTTGTACTTTTTCTCGTCCATTAATACTTTCGAAACACTCATTAACGAACGTTCGGTATAATCACTGGTCCAATCGTTAAGGATGTAGTCGTAATCTTGAATAGCTTCAGATGAACGGCCTAATTTTACCAAAGATTCAGCCCTGATAAATTTAGCTTCCTTATCGTGGATGGGTTTAGGGAACTTCTCTAAATAAGAATTGATGGCCTCATAAGCACCTTTGGCATCGCCACGTAGGTAAATGTTATTGGCCGATTGGAACATGATGTTATCCTGCTCGCTGGTTGAATAATTGCCCAGTGGAGTAGTGGCGGCGTAAGCAATAAACCCATTAGCATCACCACGGTCTACATAAATATTCTTAATCGATTCAAGAGACTGCTTTGCTTCAGGTGTACTTGGATAATCTCTGATTACTTTTTTGAACGACTCTAATGCTGAATCATCTTGGTCTTGGTTGTATTGCACCAAGCCAATGGTTAACAACGCTTTTGGCACATAACTACTACGAGGGTATTGGGCTACTAAACCAACCAAATCCGTTTTTGATTTTTCGAAATCACCTTTGTTGAAATAAGTATAGGCCGTTTCAAAACCTGCATCATCAGCATAGTTGGAAGTAGGGAACTGTTTCAACAAGCTTTGCATGGTACCAATTTTGGCATCGTCTTGTTTCTGCAAACCTTGAATCATACCACGTTGAAACAAAGCGTAATCCTCTCCAGTTTGTTTGCCGCTAATGATACGGTTATAGTAAGAAAGGGCGTCGCCATAGTTTTTGTTCACAAAATACGAATCCGCTAAACGAAGCATCGCATCATTTACTGTTTTGGCATCTTTGTCTGCTCCTTTTAAAAAGCGTTCGAAGTAATTGGCTGCCTTAACGTATTTTTCATCTTCAAAAGCCGCATAACCCAAGGCATAGTTCGCAAAGTTGTACACTTCGGTTTTCTTAGCCTCTTCCATAGCAAGGAACTTTTCGAAAGTTTTAACCGATTCGCCGTACTTTCTCAATTCGTACATCGATTCGGCCATCCAATAAATGCTCAAAGCATAAATTTCGCTGTCTTCTTGGAAATTGCCCGAACGTAAAAACATCGACAGGGCATTAGGAAAAGCTCTTTCGTTGTAAAACTCCAAACCTCTAAAATAGGTCACTTTTTGGTAAGCAGCTTTCGCTTCGGGAGTTTTATTAGGGATAGGTTCTAAGATATCAATGGCCGCTTGGTAGTTTTTGCTGGTCAATAAAATTTCACCTAAAAGCGTTTTTGCCTCGTTAATTCTTTTTGAAGCGGGAAATGTTTTAAGGAAGTTCTGCGTCGCATCCAATGCCTGTTGGTTAAACTCTAGTTCGTAGCTTAATTTGGCATAATTAATCCAAGCCTCTTCCTGTAGGTTTTTATCGAAATCTAGCCTAGAAGCTCTAAAAAAAGCGTTTCTAGCTTTTTCCTTTGCATTTAATTTCAGGGCCGATTTACCCAAGGTAAACATACCGTTCTGCAGGTACACGTCATCGGTGTTCAGTTTTTCTAATACCGTAACCGCTTCTTTGTATTTGCCATTTTGGAAAAGGGCATAACCATATTGGTAAACAAAAAGGTTGTTTTTAGTCTGATTTTGGTCTTTCTCGTAGAAAAGGGCAAAATATTTCTCCGCGTTTTTAAATTCCGATTTAGAGAAATAAGAAGCAGCTACCAAGCTCAGCATTTCAGCTTCATATTTTTGCTTGGTTTTTGCCATCACTGGAATGGCATAGTCAATCACATCATCATAACGCTCATCCAAATAATACATCGAAGTAATGTAGTATGGATAACTAGCCTCATAGGTAGGAGAGCCTTTCAGTTTTTCAAAATTGGCCAGTGCGGTCTTGTATTCTTTATTAAGATAGTTGATATACGCAAAATAGTAAGTGGCACTTTCCTGAAAAGGAGAATCCTCTTTTTTTACAGCTTCAAATAATGGTTCAGCCTTTTCAATATCGTTTTGCTCAAAATAAGCATAACCTTGTTTAAACTGATATTCTACACGTTGTTTTTGCGAAAGCGAACTTGGGTCAGCTTGGTTAAACCATTCTAAAGCCTTGGCATAATCCTTTTTGGCAAAATAAGCCTTTCCCATGTGGAAATAAGCCAATTTTGTATTCGGATTTAAAGGATATTCTCTAATGAATTCTTGGAAAAGTGCTTCGGCATCGTCATTACCCAATTCTATGGCACAAACGGCAGCATAAAACTTGGCATTTTCTTTAATAATCGATAGCTCGGCGCTACTCTGTTGTTGTGTGCTTGTTTTACTACGGTATTGTTCTACTAATTTAAATTGTTGTGCAGCGGCTACATATTTCTCGTTTTTAAGCAGCTCTAACCCGCTCTGGTAATTTTGGTTCAGTTTTATCAATGGACTAGTTTGGGCATGTCCAAAACCGTATCCACTGGCTATAAACAGTGGAACCAATAAGTATCTTTTTTTCATTTGCGTATTTCTTTAAGTAGCTTTTTTACGGCATTACTTGGTTAGCTATGGCCAATTGTCCATTTTGTTGAGCAATGGTTTTAGCTAGGGTTGATACTAAAATAGAATTAATGTGCTTAGCTATCAACATAAGAAATTAACATGTGTTGATAACAGACATTTAACGAAATGGTTGTGAGCTTGGTATGTGCTGTTAAAAAGTTTTTAACACGGCTTTAATCATCGCTTTTGCCGAGGCCTGCTTATCTTTAACAAATGAGATTACTGTAGCTTATTGGTATTTTTCCTTAAAATACTCCAATATCTTCCTTCATTATAATTCCAGTTGGCAAAGCCCGAACCAAAAATAATAACAACAGAAATGATGATGAGGTTGAAGATAAAAGTACCTAAGTGAGAAAAGGTAAAGAAGTCGTATTCGGTATCTCCAATAATGAAATAGTTGACCAAATCAATTAAAATAGATAGGGGTAAAGCAACGGTAATAAAAGTTTGGTAGCTGTGTTTTCTCCAGCTCCATTTTTTCCGTTTTTCAGTCCAATAATCTACAAATTGCTTCTCTTTGGGGGTCATTAGCTATCTTTTTGGCTTGCCAAAAGATAAAGAACAGCCATTCTAACGGCTACGCCATTTTCTACCTGATTTAAAATGATAGATTGCTTGCTATCAGCCACATCACTGGTAATTTCTACCCCACGATTAATAGGGCCTGGGTGCATCACTACAATTTCTTTATCTAAATTATCTAGAATTTGCTTGTTTAAGCCGTACATCATCGAATATTCTCTCCCAGTTGGGAAATATTTGATGTCCATACGTTCAAGCTGTATGCGCAACATGTTAGCCACGTCGCACCAATTGAGTGCCTTAATTAAATCATGTTCTACTTTAACGCCCAACGCACCAATATGCTTAGGAATTAAAGTGGTAGGGCCGCAAACCATTACTTCGGCACCTAGTTTTTGTAAGCAAAGAATGTTAGAAATAGCCACACGAGAGTGCAGAATATCACCCACAATCACCACTTTTTTGCCAGCTACATCGCCAAGTTTCTCTCTAATCGAGAAAGCATCCAATAAAGCTTGCGTAGGGTGCTCATGTGCTCCATCACCAGCATTTACAATTTGTGCATCAATGTGGCGACTTAAAAATTGACCAGCTCCAGCGTAAGGATGGCGCATCACCACCATATCCACCTTCATGGCCAAAATATTATTTACCGTATCAATCAGGGTTTCGCCCTTGCTTACCGACGAAGACGAAGCAGCGAAATTCACTACATCAGCCGAAAGCCTTTTTTCAGCCAGTTCGAAAGAAAGTTTGGTACGGGTTGAGTTTTCGAAAAAGATATTCGCAATGGTGATATCTCTCAAAGAAGGAACCTTTTTAATCGGCCTGTTAATCACCTCTTTAAAATTGTCAGCAGTTTCGAAAATCAATTCAATATCATTCAGGTTAATATCTTTGATGCCTAAAAGATGTCGTGTTGATAATTTGTCTGCTGCCATTTTATTGCTTTTCTGATAATAAAATTACTTTGTCTTCTCCTTCATTTTCCTTCCAGCTCACCTTTACCTTTTGCGAATCAACCGAGTCTACCTGCATACCAATGTAGTTAGCCTCAATCGGCAAGTGTCTCGAAAACCTACGGTCAATTAAAACCATAAGCTCCACACTTTCAGGTCGGCCATAAGCCAAAAGCGCATCCATTGCTGCACGTATGGTGCGTCCAGTCCAAAGCACGTCATCTATTAAAATCACCTGCTTACCTTCAATAATAAAGTCAATGGTATTGCTGCTTGCGGTTACCAAGCCATCTTTTCTTCTAAAATCGTCCCTAAAAAAAGTAATGTCCAAATGGCCCTTTTTAATGGCGCTGCTTTTTAAAATTTCCGAAAGTTCTTGGTGAACCCTGTCTGCAAAGAAAGTTCCTCTTGGCTGTATACCAATTAAAACAGTATTATTAAAATCAATATGGTTCTCAATTAGCTGGTGACAAAGCCGCTTAATTGTGATTTGAAGTTTTTGGCCGCTGAGTAGAGTTCTCTTTTGCATTGCACTAGGATTGCGCAAATATAGGGAAATGTTTTAAATGGGAAAGCCCAAAAATGCCCTAGTTTTCAAAATATTTCCTTGTTGTTGAAAATCAATCAAGTATCCTGTTGATTGGTATTCCCGCTTTTCATTCCAAGTCCGCACTCGTTACACTCGCTTACGGGCTTTCCATTTCAATCGGGTTTATTGTACAACCATCCGTACTTCTATGTTCCAATTTTGTAGCAGACTTACGAAGTTTCTAAAACTTCGTAAGTCTGAAAGCTCTAAGTTTCCAACGGCGCTAAATCAATAAGTTTTAAGCTAAACCGTCATCATGATGTCATGAAAGACAAAAAATCTGCTTAAATTTAATTAGCTGCACAGTGTTTGTAGTTGTTTGTGCAACTATTGTTATGATAACTAATTTGATTTCATTAGAAGATAAGTACAATTTGCTAGGAGGCAGGTTGTTCATGTACGCAAGCAGGGTGCTTACGCAAAAGTTTAAGCTCCACGGCATATCACTCACCAAAGAGCAATGGACCGTATTAATGCAGCTATGGATGAAAGATGGCATTTCGCAACAAGTAATTGCCGATGCCACTGGAAAAGACAAGCCCAGCATGACCAGACTACTGGACAACCTCGAAAGGGATGGCTACATTGAAAGACGCTCGGATGCTAAAGACAGAAGGCTCAATTTGATATTCCTTACTAAAAAGGGACTGGAAGTTGAAAAGCAAGTGATGCCTGTAGCCGAGCAGGTTTTAACCGAATTGACCAAAGGGCTAAGCCCACAGGAGATAGAAACCGTGAAAAACGTATTTAACAAAATCTATCATAACATAAGCCTATTATAATATGAGAAGAATATTTTTAGGGATAGCGGTTTGCCTTATTGCGGGGCTGACACGTTTACATGCCCAACAATTTTATGTGTCCGAAACGCTCAAGCGAGCTATTGATGCCGCAATTACGGAAGACAAGGGACTGGCCAATCACGATTTGGAAATACAAAAGTTAACCCTCGAACGCAAAGGGGTGCTTAACAAGTATATTCCAACCGTAGATGCTACGGCTATGTATGGTTATTTCAACAACACCTTGGGAATTGACCTCCCAACTTTGAATTTACCTATCACAGGAATTTCTTTATTTGATGGCCAACAGAACTTTAAAAATAGAGGTAACCTTTTCTTTGGTGGACTTACTGCAAAGTCGGTGCTTTTTAGCGGTGGACAAATCATTAACGGTGCCAAAGCCATCGAGGCAAAGAAACAAGGAACTGAATATTTGGCCTCTCCTAAAAAAGATTCGGTGATTAGGGATGTGATCCATTCTTTCGACCAAATCCGTTTACTTGCCGAAGCACAAAAGCTGGTAGACGAAAGCGAAATCCGTTTAAATAAAGAAAGGGAGCGAGTGGAAAAGGCCATTGCCAATGGTTTAGCCATTCCTTACGACAGAGATAAGATAAAACTGGCGGTGTTAGAATTGGCTTCTAAAAAGATAGAATTGGAAGGCAAGCGCAAAGTGTTATATCAAAAATTAAAGGTGCTCACCCACTATAACAATGCCCAAATCGATAGCGTGGTGTATCAATTGGAACCTATTGTGCTTTTAGAGCCGCTTAATACCGACAATAGGGCCGAGATTAAAGCCCTTGAAAATTTCAAAACAGCTTATCAATACCTGCTTAAAAAGGAAAAAGGAAGTTTCTTGCCCGTAGTTGGAGCCTTTGGAAGTTACAGCTATGCTTCGGTATTTGATGCCAAAACGACTTTTACTGGGCCAGTAACCAATAACAACTATGCCTTAGGACTTAATAGCGCCAAGCTTTCTCCTAATTTTATTGCAGGGGTGGCCCTGAAATGGAACATTTTTAGTGGTTTCGAACGAAAGCATAAAATTGATGAAGCCAAAATCAATATCCAGCAAATTGAAAATAAACTGGCCGATTCGAGAGAGAAAGTACAGTTACAGTTACAGAATAACAATGTACAATACGAAACTTTGCTGAGGCAAATTGACATTGCAGCACAAAGAGAAAAAATTGCCAAAAACAATTTACTGATTGCCCAAAAGCAATATAACACGGGGTTGATTAACGTGACCGAGCGTTTAACCGTAGAAACGGATATTTATCAAACCTCCCTACAAAAAATTAACAGCATTGTAGAACAAAGAAGATTGGCTTTAGAAACCATCTCGGCTACAGGAAACTTACAAAATTCACTTCAAGTAAAATAAGTTATGAAGAAATATACTTTTATACTATTGGGAATGCTTGCACTAGTATCATGCAGGCCAAAAAATAATATCGACAGCCTTATTCAAGGCAAAGTAGAGCGAGATGAACTTGCTGTAGTAGGCAAAATTGCTGGACGCATTTCAAAAATTTATGTAAACGAAGGAGATTTGGTGAAAGAAGGAGATACCCTTGCCTTATTGGATATTCCTGAAGTGGAGGCTAAGAAAGCTCAAGCACAGGGTGCGGTAAAATCTGCCGATGCCCAATATGCCATGAGTGTACATGGTGCTACGGCTAATCAATTGAAGCAGCTAAACGCCAAAAAAACTGCTTTGAAAGAACAATATGAGTTTGCCAAAAAATCATTGAAACGTATTGAAGCCATGGTGGTTGATTCGTTAGTGCCGCAACAACAATATGATGAAGTGTTTGCTAAATACCAGGGTGCTTTGGCACAGTACACAGCAGTAGAAGCTGAAATTGCTGATGTAAAAAACGGTGTACGTATGGAGCAGCAAACCATGGCTTTGGGACAAAAAGATAGAGCACTAGGCGCTTTGCAGGAAGTGAAAACCGCCGAAAAAGAAAGATATGTAATTGCTCCACAGGATATGGTGTTAGAAACCATTACGCTAAAAGTGGGAGAGTTGGCCCTGCCTGGATATACCTTGTTTACGGGTTCGTTAAACAACACTACTTATTTCCGTTTTACAATACCTGAAAGTGAGTTAAGCAAGTACAAAAAAGGAGAAGAAATTGAAGTGACTGTGCCTTATTTGAAGGATAAAAAAGTAAGCTGCGTGATTAGGAACATTAAGCAAATAGGCGCTTATGCAAACATCGCCACGGCTTATCCTGACTATAATATGCAAGATGCACTTTACGAAATCAACGTGCTGCCTAAACAAGCTACAGAAGCTGCTGAAATATTGACAAAATCTACCGTGACCATAACCAAACGATAATGAGAGTTTTTTTTGAACTATTAAAACGTGAGTTTGCACTGTTTTGGAACAACAGTGTATTGCGCATTCTTTTCATTGGAGCGCCCATTATGTATGGCGTGCTACTAGGTTATGTGTACAATAAAGGTAAAGTGACTGATTTACCTATTGTGGTGGTTGATAAAGACCAGAGCAAGATGAGTAAAAAGGCACTGCAAATGATGGAAGATAATGAAGTATTGACCATATCCGCTTTGCTGCCCAATGAGGATAACCTTACCAGAACGGCGCTTGAAAAAGAGGCGGTATGTATGGTCATCATTCCTGAAGGATTTGAAAAAGGGGTGCTCACCAAGAAATATCCAGAGATAACTACGATTGTTAATACGGCCAATGTGCTGACGGCCAACTACGCTTCAACGGCATTGCAGGTATGTTTAGGGACGCTTAAAGTGGGTGTGCAATTGGAAACGTTGAGAAAGCAAGGCGTACCAGAGAATTTGCTGATGAGTCAATACGAACCTTTCAAAACCACTTTCATCAAGAAAAATAATCGTTCTACCAACTACATGTACTTTTTGTGGCCTGGTATATTGGCTACTGTTTTACAGCAGGTTTTGATGTTGGGCTTGGCGCTATCTTTTGCCTCTGAGTTTGAAAATGGGACGTTTAAGTTTTTAGTGAACAAAACCTCATCTACCTTTAAGCTCATTATGGTTAAGGTAATTCCTTACCTCATTATGAGTTTTGGTATTTGGCTCATCTATTGGTTGTTTACCTGGTGGTTTAAAATTCCATTTTATGAAAATTTGGGCACACTAACCCTTGCTGCAGGGCTGTTTGTATTGTCGGTTTGTTTTATTGGTATTTTGGTGAGTTTATTAATTCCTAGCCAATTGAAAGCTACAGAGGTGTTAATGGTCATTGCTACGCCAAGTTTTATCCTGTCAGGTTTTACTTGGCCATTAAGTCAAATGCCAGAGTGGATTCAATATATTGCTTCCATTATACCGCTAACACATTTTCTACCCATATTTAGGGTTTTAATTATCGAGAATGGTCCAACAGATTTGATTTATCCGTACGTTCAGAATCTATTAATCATTACGGCTGTTGGTTTTGTCCTTTCTTATGTGGCGTTAGCTTATAAAAAAGAAAGCTGCAAAAGGAAACGACTGTTGTAAAGAAAAAGAAATAACCGTTCATTGAGGGATAGCGAGAGATAGGTTGTCCCTCAATGAATTTACTTAGTAATAACTTGGTAACCTGAATTCGATCATTATTTATTTGATTTTTCATCGAATGATACAAACTTTGTTTTGCCGACCCTGAAGTAAATTTGCTTTGCAGCTACTTCGTGGTCAGGGTGACGTCAGATGGGCGATTCGTCATGCTGAATTTATTTCATGATCAGCTTTACGGCTTGTTTTGACAAATTTAATCTTCAAACTGAGATCAATAGTTTTTAATCATCTCCAGCAACTTCTCGTTTAAAGCAGTAGTGATTTTTCCTGGTTTTCCTTTACCAATGGGCTTCCCATCTAGGCTAAGCACTGGCAAAATATTTTTGGTAGAGCTACTGATGAACGCTTCGTCTGCATTAGCGAAATCGTCGAGGGTAAAATCTTGCTCTTTAATCTCTAAACCCTCAAGGTGCATACCCAATATTTTACCACGAGTAATGCCTCGTAAAATGCTTGTAGCTGGTGTAAAAACCTGTTGGTTTTTTATCATAAAAATATTGGCCCTTGGACATTCTCTCACCTCACCATGATTGTGGTACAAAAGGTCATCGGCCTGTTTCAATTTCAGTAGGGGTTGAAGACGGATGGCTTGTAAATAATCGATGGTTTTTACCGAAGCCAGCTGCCTTTGGTAATTGTGCGATAATAAATTTAAACCTTTGTTGAAAATGGCAGGATTGTATTCGAAAGGAGTTTGTACAATCACTAAATTGGGTTTTGCAATTTGGTAGCCATCTTCCGAATAGCCTCCTGTCAAAATTATTTTCAGCCCAGAATTAGCGATGTTGTTTTTTTTCAGAAGGGAGTTGATGGCTGTAAAAAGGTCTGTTCTGTCAAAATCAACTTCAAGGTTCATCTCATTTGCCGAATTAAAAAAGCGGTTAAAATAATCCTCTATAAAAACAGGCTTGCCGTTTACGGTTTTAAGGAAATCGAAAATACCATAGCCACGCTGTACAGCTAAATCGGTTACTAAAAGCTTGGCGTCATTTTCCAGAAGTATTTGACCGTTAACGTAGGTATAGGTGTTGCCCATTTTTTGTTTAATATTTCTTATTTAGAGTTCAAAAGTAACGGTTAGGACCGTATCGAAACCAAAGTTTGAAATAAAAAATAAAAGAACGAAACCAGATTAGAAAAAAGAACAAAATGAATGATACATTCCGCCCGATTATCTAACTTGCAAATAATGGCCAAAAGTGCAATCATATTTTTTGATGGAGTGTGTAATTTATGTAATGGCGCAGTGCAGTTTGTCATTAAACGAGACCGTCATGATGCGTTTAAATTTGCCTCTTTGCAAAGCGATTTTGCAAAAAAAACGTTGAGTAATTCTGCTTTAAAAGTAGCTCATGGTGATAGTTTGGTGCTACTGGAAAATGGAAAATTGTACGAGCAATCAAACGCCGTACTGCGTATTGCCAAAAAACTACCTGATTTGTGGCCATTGCTTTATGTATTTATCATCGTGCCCCCCTTTCTGAGAAATGCCATATACCGATGGGTTGCTCGCCATCGTTACCAATGGTTTGGTAAACAAAATCAATGTTGGGTGCCAACAACTGAACTTAAAAGTAGATTTTTAGATTAACGAGAGTTGAGAATAAGCATTTCGTGATTTTTCATTACTTCCAACCCTAGCAAAGCTTCTTTCATTTGAGCCAATTTGTAGTTTGAAAATTTATAGTTGATGGTTTGAAATTTAACTAATTATCTTTTTCTTTATAGGACCAAACGATGACGCTTTATGAAGGAAAATACCCCCTATGATTTAACGAGCAACGAATTTAAAAAAGCCGCTCGAAAGGCTATTTTTGCCATTATATTTTTTATGCTGTCTTATTTGCTGCTATTCGCCTTATCTATTGGATTAGTGGTTTTGTGTGGCGCATTGGGCGTTGGTTTGATCGCACTTAAACCTAGTGTGATTACCCTTGGTTTGGGAATTGGCTTGATTGGGCTGGGCGTGATTGTCTTCGTTTTTTTGGTGAAGTTTGTCTTTAAAAAGCATAAAATAGATAGATCTCATTTGATTGAATTAAAAGAAGAGGATGCCCCTTTGCTTTATGAGGAAATAAGAGATATTGTAGATAAAGTTCAAACTACTTTCCCTAAAAAGATATACTTATCGCACGAGGTGAATGCTTGTGTGTTTTACGATTCTACTTTTTTGAGCATGTTTTTCCCAGTAAAGAAGAATTTGCAAATAGGTATGGCCTTGGTGAACAGTACTTCCAGAACAGAGTTAAAAGCCATTTTAGCGCATGAATTTGGTCACTTCTCTCAACGTTCCATGAAAGTAGGTAGTTATGTTTATACGGTGAACCAAATTATCTTTAACATGCTGTATGATAATGAAGGATATGGAAATGCGGTTCACCGCTTTGCGAGTGTGAGTGGCTATTTTGCCTTTTTCGTATCTATAGGTGTTAAAATCATTGAAGGTATTCAATGGGTGTTAAAAAAGCTCTATAATGTGGTGAACATCCAACATTTGGAACTTTCAAGAGAAATGGAATTTCATGCAGATGCTATTGCGGTAACTGTGGTAGGTAGCCAGCCTTTCGTATCCTCATTAATGAGATTAGATTTGGCTAATAATGCTTTTGACAGAACTCTTGGCTACTACGAACAGAAGATTTCTGCCAATATCAAACCTAAAAATATCTATCCTCAGCATCGCCACATCATGCATACCTTGGCGCAGGATACTGGGGTAGATTTTGTGAATGGTATGCCGCAGGTGACCAAAGAATACCTGAATCACTACAATAAATCAAAATTGGTGATTAAAAACCAATGGGCCAGTCACCCGAGTACTGAAGATCGGGTAGAAGCCATTACGGCTGGTCATTTCCCACAAGGGGATGATAATGGCGAACCTGCGTTGGTGCTATTTGGAAAAGCGGACGAATTGCAAGCCTCTGTAACGGAGCTGTTGTTTGCCAATGTGGAATATAAGGGCCAAGTAACTTTTGATGAAATGGAAAGTTTTGTAGCCGAATACCAAGAAGACTTTAAGGCGGGAAGTTTCCCTAAGGTATTCAACGCATACTATAATAATTATAATCCTAGTAAGTTCGATGTGGAACAGTCGACACTTACCGAGACGATTTTAACGTTTGATGAACTCTTTGGCGCAGATAAGGTAGACATGATTTATAGTGCAGTATGTTTGGAAACGGATATCCTGACCATCAAACAAATTCACGAAGGAGACACCGAAATCAAAACTTTTGAATATGATGGCGTTAAATATGTGAAAACAGATATTTACGAGTTGCTGCCCAAATTGGAAAAGGAACTGCTAGATATCAAAGCTGCTTTAGCCGTTAACGACGAAAGTATTTATCATTACTTTAAGCAAGAAGCTGCTAAAAATAATTCGGAAGACTACTTTACCGAAAAATATCAAACCTTTTTGGAGTTTGATAAAACTTATGATGAGGCCTTGTCTATCTACAACAAGGTAGCGGATGAAACGAGTTTTATACAATTTACTACGCCGTTTGCAGAAATTAGGGAAAACCTTTTAAAGTTTGCACGAACAGAAAGTCAGCTTAAGATACAAATGGGCAATCTATTAGCTTTGCCATATGTAAAAATTGACGCTGCCTTAAAGGAAAAAGTGGACGCTTATTTGTCCAAACACGCCTTAAATTATTTTGCTGGTAATAGTTATAATGATGATGAACTGGACATTCTTTTTGGTGCCGCAAACGCCTTTAAAGAGATACTGTATCAAAACTATTTTGAAGTAAAAAAAAGTCTTTTAGAAGAAATGGCCCGTTTGCACACTGATAGAATAGCAATTTAGGGCTTTAAGGATATTAGCTTATTTCTCTAAAAGTGCGACATAAAAGAGCCTTTCCACTTCATCACCTGCCTTGCTGGTTATTTTCTCGGTGAACGAAGAAATTTCCTTGATTTTAAAGTGGGCAGCCTCTGCCAAGGCATTTATTCTGTCTTTGCTGTAAAGGTCAAACCCATAGGCGGTAAAAGGTAGGCTTTCCATAAAATCCTTATCTGCAAAACCAATGGCAAAAGTACCACCAGGTTTTAGCACACGGTAAATTTCTTTGATGAAATCTTCGGGGCTTTCCCAAAAATAAATGGTGTTTACCGTTAGTATTTTGCTAAATGTATTGTCGGAAAAAGGAATATTATTGCCGTTGTACAGGTGGAAAGATGCTCTGTTGGCTTCAATAGCTGCATTGTTGGCTACCGAAGCTTGTTTTTGCATCAGTTCCGAAATCTCCAAACCGTAATAAGAAGTGTGTTCGGCTCGGCTTAAGATTTCGGGCAGGTGTTTGCAGTTGCCATGACCAAGTTCCAATATCAAATCACCTTTGGAGATATTTAATCCATCAATGGTTTTTCTGGTCATGCCGATGTTGTTTTCATGCATATTATTGGCCACTTCTATGCCTTCTGTATTTGCAGGACAGCTTAACTGCTTGGCCAATTGTTGTAGGAAATCTTCGTCGTGGTTTTTCATTTTTCTCCTTTCGGTATTGGGCGCCATAACCATAAGCTAGCAATTACCAAAGGAATGGTGATGCTTAAACTTGCTAATTTAAGCTGGCCTCTTTTTGCGGCTATATCAGCATCTGAAGTGGTGAAAATAAAGTAAGTTTCCTTAATAGCCCATACAGCAGCAATGGTAAGAAATAAAGCGATGATTTTGCGCAACATATGAATAAATAGAATTGATGCCCTAATATCCGCTTTTTTGCTCGATTTACGAGGTTAAAAATGAAAAGAAGGTATTGAGATGATAATAAACCACTATGCATATACAAAATAAAGGACGATAATTTAAAAACTGTTTTTTTGCAAAAAATATTGGTTGTCTGAATGCCTTGCACCGTTTCTGAAATACTAGCAGTTAAATCTGAATAAGAAATAAGCCTATTCATGTTTTGTCATATTATGTGCGTAGGTTTTAGGTGTAACCCCTTCAATTTGTTTAAATACCTTGTTGAAAGTAGATTGATGCTTAAAACCTGCAGAGTCATAAACATACAACAAAGAATGTCTTTTAAGTGCATCTTCATTAATTAGCATTTTTACATGTGCCACCCGATAGGTATTTACTAAATGGTTGAAATTACTGCCCGTATTTAGTTTTATAGCTCGTGAGACATAAGATACATTGGTATTTAAGGCGTCGGCTAATTGGATAAGTGAAAAGTCTTTGTTTTTAAATGGTTGCTCTTTTTCAAAATATATAAGTATTGTTTCATAAAGCTTTTTCAACTGCTCCTTTAATCTGTAATTCTCAACGATTCCTCTGGACGTATTTAATATGCTTTGATATTGTTTAACAGTAGTCTCCTTGCTTTCTTGAAATGAGCTTAGCTTATAAACCCTTCTGTTAAAATAGGTTCCTGCTATGAGGAAGTAAAAAATAAAAAGTAGTGAGCAAATATTTATCAAGAGTATATCAGACGAAGAAAATGTAGTTTCTTCAAAAAATACATATAAAAATTTAGAACATATCATGGTAATAATAGCAAGTGCCACGATGCAAAAAATCCACGACACTGTTGTTTTTTGTGAAAATAGACTTCCAGAAGCCAAGGGAATCAGAAAAAGCCAGGCGAATATAATTGGGCTTTTTTCCCACATGCAGAAAGCGTAAACGAGCATATATAAAACAAAGAATATAAAATACAGATTAATGAATGGCCTGATTTTGCACATTGGCATTCGGCATATATAGAAATAAACTATCAGATTAAATATGCCTGCCGTAAGATTATAATAAAAGAAAAAAAGAGAGTTAAAATGATACCCATATAGCCAAGTATAAAAGAATAGAACTATGGAAATTGTTATCATATTGTGGTGAATAATATAATGCTTTAATAGTCTGTCACGATATAGGTTGATGGGTTCCATGATCTATTTTTTATAATAGTAAATTAATTAATCTAAGAAAAAAGCGCATTTTGCTTGATCAAGGAAAATTGATTAATTGGAGGTAAAGAAGTTTTTTTCGGTAAATCGTTGCTTTAAATCATTGTAAATGAGTTTGATGTTCGTTAGCAGCAGAATGTTGTATTGCGCTGTTTCTATTTATGAACGGCAAAATTACTACTGCTAAGTTTGGATTGACATTTACAAAAAACCGAACTCATGAAAATCAAAAAAACATGTTTTATCTTATTTTTAGCATTGGCAGCTTACAGCAGTGCAATTGCTCAATCTGGAATCAATATTAAAAATCCAGATCCTTATACTTCTTTAGATATCTTTACTAAATCTGGTGCGAAATCTGGCGTGTTGATTCCTCGAGTTGAATTAGTTACCTCAACAGATGATTTAAATACTGACGGAGATGGCAATATCAGTAATCAACCCAAAGGACTACTGATTTACAATCCTGATGGAGTAAGCGGTGGGCTGCCACAAGGTTTTTACTATTGGAATGGTAACGAGTGGAGAATAATAGCCAGTAATACTTCTATTCAACCAGGTGTTAATGCCATAATGTGTAGTGAAGCTACGCTGAGCCCAGCTAGTTACGTTAGTGGTCAGGCTTACAACGGAACCCTGACCGTGCCTTACATTGGTGGTAACGGCGGCTCCTACGGACCAGGATCTCCAATTGCTTCAACAGGTGTTACTGGACTCAATGCAACCTTGCAGGCAGGATCACTAGCTTACGGCAATGGCTATCTAACGTATACCATCACTGGTACGCCAAATGCCTCTTCGCCAGCTACAGCAAGTTTCATTATTCCTAGTATGTTTGGAGGTGCTGGCTGTACAGTTACCGTGGGTGCTGGCAGAGCATTAAATATTGGCGAAGCAATTACTGCGATCTACTCGGTACCTGCTGGTACCGCAGGAAATAGCGCTTTTAATTTGGGTACTTATGTTACTGCAAACAACCTTACCCCTTTACCGAAGGTAGATGGCTTAGAAATTAATCTTCAGGGAAATAGTGCTGCCTTTTACGATCCTAGGATTTATAATAGAGCATCTTCCTCACAGCTGATCAGCTATCAGTCTTTTGCTACATCGGTGAATGAAAATGAGACTTCTTTAAATAATACAGTTGCCGCTAACGGTTTTGTACAGGTTGACGCAAATGATATTGTACAGTGGACAACAAGTGCGGCTGAAGTAGAAACTACCAATGTACAGGTACAGATTAATGCTACTACCTACCGGTGGTATGAATTCAAATGGTGGTGCATGGAAGTAGCTGGTGCTAAAAAAATATTTCTTTCAGTGATGAGAAAGGCATAAATACTACTTATGAAAGAAGCCACAGATGCACGGATTGCTAATTAAAAAATTCGTGTACCTGTGGCAAAGAAACTATTCTGCAATTTGTAGTACCATTCTACCTTCAATTTCTGCCTTCTTCATTTTGTCGAAAACGTCATTGATGTCTTCCAGCTTTGCTGCGGTTACATTGGCTTTTACTTTTCCTTCCACTGCAAATTCAATGGCTTCCTGTAAATCTTTACGAGTTCCCACAATAGAGCCTCTAATGGTGATTCGGTTCAATACCGTATCAAATATCGATAAGTCGAAATTTCCAGGCGGCAATCCATTTAAAGCCATAGTTCCTTTACGACGCAAGGTTTCCAATCCTTGCTTAAAGGCAATAGGAGATACGGCAGTTACCAAAGCACCATGCATGCCACCAGTTTCTTTTTTAAGGAACTCGCCGGGGTTTTGCTCTTTTGCGTTTACTACTAAATCAGCACCTAAACGTTTAGCCAAATCCAATTTGTCGTTACCTACATCAATAGCCGCTACATGCATTCCCATAGCCTTGGCATATTGAACCGCCACGTGACCTAAGCCACCAATGCCAGAAATAGCCACCCATTCGCCAGGTTTAACCTCTGTTTCCTTTAAACCCTTATAAACCGTTACACCAGCACAAAGGATAGGCGCCATTTCTAAAAAGTTGGTATTTGCAGGTAGATGACCTACATAACGAGCATCGGCAATGACATATTCAGCGAAACCACCATCTACACTATAGCCACCATTTTGCTGGCTTTCGCAAAGTGTTTCCCATCCCGTAATGCAATGGTCACAACATCCACAAGCACTATACAACCAAGGTACGCCCACGGCGTCGCCTTCTTTTACATTGTTTACATCGGGACCAACAGCCACTACATAGCCTACGCCTTCATGCCCAGGAATTAATGGCATTTTGGGTTTAACAGGCCAATCGCCTTCAACGGCATGTAAATCGGTGTGACAAACGCCGCTGGCAATCACTTTTACCAAAATCTGGTTTCTACCAGGTCTTTTTACCTCAACTTCTTCGATTTGCAGCGGCGCCCCGAACTCACGAACAACGGCTGCTTTCATGGTGTTTGGAAGCATAATTTAATGATTTAGTGAACAATTATTGATGAATAAAAATAGCTAGATTGCTGTTTTTCAAAGCTGATATAAATCAGTTTAAAATGAGATTTAAATAAGTTTTGTTAAACTTATCGGTAAAAAAAAGCCAGCAAGCCAATTGGCTTACTGGCAAATCAAACCAAAATATAAACTAAGAATTATTTTGCAGTAGTAATAGGTTCAAGGTCATTGAGTTCCTCTTCCGTGAACAGCCTGTAATGTATTTTAAACGTTTTGCCGAGGGGAGTTTCCAGCGAAAATCCGCCAACGCCAAAGCCATCCAATACATCTAAAGTAAAGTGCGAGTACTTCCAATATTCGAAAAGGTCTTTGTCTACCCAAAACTCACAATCTTCTACCGTTCCAATACATACATCATGCATGCGCACGTAAAAGCCTCCTTTTTCGAAACATTGTGGTTGTGTGCCTTCACAACAACCGCCCGCCTGATAAAACATCAATTCGCCGTGTTTGGCTTTCAGTTTTTGTATCAATTCTTTGGCTTTCTCGGTACTGTCTAATCGCTTAACCATTTTTTCTCCTTTTTATTGGAATAGTTTTGAGATTGCTTCGCTAAGCTCGCAATGACGTTGAATGAGACGTCTTTGCGAGGAAGAATGACGAAGCAATCTCAAAAGCTTATTAATAAGTTTCTTAAAAGAAGCCTAATTTGTTTTTGTTGTACGAAATCAGCATGTTTTTAGCTTGGCGATAGTGCCCCAACATCATTTTATGGTTCTCTCTACCCACACCTGATTGCTTGTAACCACCAAATGGTGCGCCCGCAGGATAAGCATGGTATTGATTTACCCAAATACGACCAGCTTGTACTGCTCTAGGCACTTGATAAAGCTCGTGAGCATCACGTGTCCAAACACCAGCACCTAAACCGTATAAGGTATCATTGGCAATTTCAATGGCTTCTTCAACAGTTTTAAAAGTAGTTACGGCCAATACTGGACCAAAAATCTCTTCTTGGAAAATGCGCATCTTATTATGTCCCTTAAAGATGGTTGGTTTAATGTAGTAACCACCACCTAATTCACCAGGAAGTTCGTTCACTTCGCCGCCCGCTAAAACTTCAGCGCCTTCTTGTTTTCCTAACTCTATGTAAGTTTTAATTTTTTCGAACTGGATTTTAGAAGCCTGCGCACCCATCATCACTGTTTTATCTAACGGACTGCCTACTTTAATGGCGTTGGTACGCTCAATCACTTTGGCAATAAATCGCTCATAAATGTCTTCCTGTACCAATAATCTTGATGGGCAGGTACAAATTTCTCCTTGATTTAAAGCGAATAAAACTGCTCCCTCAACTGCTTTGTCCAAAAAGGCATCGTCTTCATCCATTACAGAATTAAAGAAGATATTCGGAGATTTTCCGCCTAACTCCAAGGTTACGGGAATGATGTTTTCGGTAGCGTATTGCATCACCAAACGCCCAGTAGGGGTTGAGCCTGTAAAGGCTGCTTTGGATACTTTAGGATTAGTCACCAAGTGACGGCCAAGTTCGGCACCAAAGCCATTCACCACATTCACCACCCCTGGAGGTAGTAAATCGCCAATCAATTCCATTAGTACCATGATGGATGTTGGTGTGCTTTCCGCAGGTTTTAATACCACGGTATTTCCAGCAGCTAGGGCAGGGGCGAGTTTCCATATTCCCATCAATAAAGGGAAGTTCCAAGGGATAATTTGCGCCACTACGCCAATAGGTTCGTGAACAATTAAGGAAACGGTGTGCTCATCCAACTCGGTGTGGGAACCTTCTTCCGCACGAATCACCGAAGCAAAATATCTAAAATGATCTACACCTAAAGGTAGGTCAGCATTTAGCGTTTCCCTAATGGCTTTACCGTTGTCAATGGTTTCTACCGTAGCCAAGTATTCCAAATTGTCCTCCATGCGTTGGGCAATTTTGTTAAGGATAATGCTTCTTTCTGTAGATGATGTTTTGCTCCAAGTTTTGAAGGCTTCAGCAGCAGCGTTAACCGCTAGTTCAAGGTCTTCTGGTGAAGAATGTGCCGCTTTGGTGAATACTTTACCATCAATAGGAGAAATATTATCGAAATATTTTCCATTTACTGGAGCCACAAATTGGCCGTTGATATAGTTGTCGTAGTGCGATTTAAACTCGGGTCTTTTTACAATTTGTTCCATGATTTTAAAATTTGGTTATTACAAACCTACGAGCATGGCCTCTTTGAGGATAGTAAAATAGTTTCAACCGATAGCACTATTGTTTCAGGTAATGTAATAGAATTGAAATAATGATATATTTACTTAACAAAAGAACTAATAACTCGTTATTGGAGTAAAGGGGGCGTAAAATGAACCACAAACTTGATTTGGTAAAGTTAAGCAGCGAATCAAAGCTGCAAACATTGGTAGAAAACAGAACATCGTATAGTTTGGAAAGATGTGAGCTAAGTGTTTTTGAAACCTATACAGAGTCGTACAAAGTGCCCTTAACTTTTAATGATTTTGTAATTACCAGCATGTTGCGTGGCAAAAAGGTAATGCACCTTAATGAAAAGAAGGAATTTGAATACCTGCCAGGCGAAACAGTGATTGTGCCTCCTTCTGAAACCATGCGTATCGACTTTCCAGAGGCCACAGATTTTAATCCAACACAGTGTATTGCTTTGGCCATTGATAATCATCAGATCAAACAAACCATTAGATATTTGAATGAGTATTTTCCTAAAGAAAGTAGTGATGAGGAATGGCAGCTTAATTATGATGAGTACCATTTCTACAACAATGAAGAAATTGCCTACCTCATCAATAAAATCATCAAGGTTTGCTCGGATACTTCTAGAGAAAAAGATGTGTTGGCTGACTTGACTTTGAAGGAGCTTTTGGTGAGGATCATGCAAACCCAAAACCTGAATGTTTTAAATGGAGAAGCTGCTACTCATAACCCATTGGCTTATGTGATTGGTTATATTAAATCTAACCTCAACGAAAAAATCAGTATCGAAAGCTTAAGCAACAAAGCCTGCATGAGTAAGGCTACCTTTTATAGATTGTTCAAAAGAGAATTAGGAATCAGTCCTAACGATTTTATCTTGACGGAGAAGATGAAAAAGGCTAAGGAAATGCTGTTAAAACCTGGAATTAAAATAGCCTCTATTAGCTATGAACTGGGTTTTAGTGATGCCAATTATTTCATCAGGACATTTAAAAAAGTAGTAGGGATGACTCCTGGAGCATTTCAGTCGCAAAGCATGGTGTCGAGGTTAAGCTTTTAAGAAAAAAGCGTAGCATTTACTGCTACGCTCCACACAAATCATTTAGTTCGTTACTAAAATTTTTTTTCTTTTTTAAGGTTTTCTTCGTTCCTATAGTAGTCATAAAGACTCCAGATTAATAAAATGATGCCTAAAGCTAATAATGGAAATTTTACCCAGTCGGCTCCATCGTTAAAGCAAATTACAGTGATGAACAAGACTACTACGCTCAATCTTTCTTTGTTTTCTATGGTTGTCATAATGTGCTGTTTTAAAGTTTATACTGCATTAGTATAAGGAAACAGAAAACGTTACAACATTTTATTTTTTTATGAAAGCTCCTGTATTTTTGCTTTTAAATCCGCTATTGGTTTTTTGAAAATGCTCCTGTTCATCAATCGTCCTAAAATGATAATTAAAATACCTACTGGAATGAGAATATAAACTTGGGTAAGAAAATTGGATTGGGTTATCACATTGTCGAAAGTTTTGTGAACAGCAAGTTGATAGCACAATAGTCCAATAGGAGCGGCAATTGGTGCGGTAACATAGCCCCATAAATTTTCTATTGATAATATTTTGGTAATGGCCTTTAAATTACCTTCCAGTACTTGTTTGGTGCTCGATGAAAAGTCGATGCTGGTTTTGATTTTCCGAAACTGAAGTACTGCAAAAAATCTAAAAATCTCATATAAAACGAAAACGCCTATCAATACAATTTTTAAATCTCTTTCGGCAAAAAGGGCTAAAGCCAAAATGGGTAAGTCAATGATTCTGATCCATCTCAATTTCCATTTGAGTTTAAAAGTTAAATCCTGTAAAAGACTTTTCGATTGGCTATCCAAGTTGAATTTCGAAACTAATTCATTTTGTTTTGCCGCCAGCACCTCAGCCGACATTTGTTGCCATTCTTGTTGTAAATCCATTTTATTTTTGAGTTAAAATAGTAGTCAATTGTTGTTTAATACGATGAAGTTTAACGGTAGTGTTGCCTTTGGATAACCCCATCATTTCGCTGATTTCAGTATTGTCAAAGCCGTCAAGATGTAACATGATGATACTTCGGTCTATTTCTGCCAATTGTTTAATGGCACGATATAAAAAATCAGCTCTTTCCGAGAGTTCTGCTAGTTCAAAAGCTATATGCTCTTGTAGGGTGGTACTCTCTTTGATTTGATTGGCTTTTTTACGCTTGCTCAGAAAGGTGAGTGCTACATTTAGGCTAATTCGGTAAAGCCAAGTTGAAAATTTTGCTTTGCCTTCAAATCTTGAATAAGCACTCCAACTTTGCAGTACAATTTCCTGATAAAGGTCTTTACGGTCCTCAAAATCGTCAGCATATAAGTTGACCACCTTGAGGATAATTCCTTTATGTTCTTCAATCTTTTGGAGATAAGCTTTCTCGGTCATTATTTCTTTGCCTTTGAAATTCGATTGGCTTTAAATTCATGGTATAGTTGAACTGCTACAATGATAAAAGAAATAGTTGCGACTGCCAACATTGGATACTTCAATATTGGTGGCATTTCTGTAGTTGACAGAATAAGGATAAGAAAAGCTGTTAAAGCAATTTTGCTAGGTTTTTTCTCTGTTGTGCTCATGTTTAAACTGTTTAATTTGTACAGTTAGTAAGCAGTAGCACTGAAAAATTACAGAGAATGAAAAAAAATCTAAAAGTAGTAAGGTTGTCTAAATCCGATAACAGGTAGTTTAAGTATTAGATTTTAACCTTTGCGTCACCTTGCGAAACCTTCCAAAACCTTTGCGGTTAAATTTATTTCTCGCAAAGAAAAGAAGAGTAACGCTAAGAGCGCAAAGATTTTTCGTTATGGTGAAAAATAGATTTAATTCGCAGCTGGATTAAGGTATCTTTTACTATAAGTAATCCCCATTAAATCGTAGCGTTTAAACTGAGTTTTCAATCTATTTAAAAAGTCTGCATAGTTCTTTTGCTCTTTTTGTGACCATTGGATTTCGCTTAGTGCATCCATTCTAGGGAACAACATATATTCAACTTTGGCAGGGCTGGCAATATATTCCGACCATAAATTACCTTGGGCACCCCAAATGTATTTTGCCTGCTCTGCATTAAGCTCTGCTGGCACAGGCTCGTAGTTGTAAACGGTTTCAAGTGGTAAGAATTTATTAGCCGCTAAACTATCCTCTTTCATAAATTGCTTATGATTAAGGTATAGTTTTTCTTCAGGGCTCATCACTACTTTTTGTTTAACTTTTGCTGCGGCAATGCCACCTTTTTCGCCACGCCAGCTCATTACCACTGCATTTGGAGCTAGGCCCCCATCTAAAATCTCATCCCAGCCAATAATGGTTTTGCCTTTGCTGTTCACAAATTTCTCAATACGGTGAATGAAATAACTTTGTAACGCCACTTCGTCTTTGAAGCCTTTCTCCTTCATGATTTTTTGGGTTTCGGCAGATTGTTTCCACCACACTTTTGAAGCCTCGTCGCCACCAATATGGATATAGGGAGAAGGGAATAAGTTCATCACTTCAGTAAGCACGTCTTCTAAAAAGGAGAATGTTTTGTCGTTAGGTTGAAAAACGTTGTTGTATTTGTTCATCATTCCCCAGGTTTCAGCCACTTTGTAGGGCTTGTTGGGTTCAGTACCAAACTCAGGATAAGCAGCCAATGCAGCCATGCTATGTGCTGGCATTTCAATTTCGGGGATAATGGTAACATATCTATCGGCCGCATACCTAATCACCTCTTTAATTTCCTCTTGGGTATAGTAACCACCATGACGGATGCCATCTGTTTTAATCACTGCATTGGCAGGAGTAATTTTAACATCATTAGGTAAAACCTGGTATTTAATATTTTCATTTCCCTTTCCAGGCCACAATCCGATAATGCTTCCATTGCGCCAAGCACCAATTTCAGTCAATTTGGGATACTTCTTAATTTCTATGCGCCATCCGTGGTCATCAGTTAAATGCCAGTGGAAATAGTTCATTTTACGCATAGCCAAATAATCGATGTATTTTTTAATGAAATCTATATCAAAAAAATGACGGCTTACATCCAAGTGCATTCCGCGATAAGCAAAACGAGGATAATCGGTCACTATTACAGCTGGTATGGTTAAAGTGGCCGCTTTTGTAACAGGCAATAATTGGATTAAAGTTTGAACCCCATAAAAAACGCCACGGTTCGATGTGCCAGTTAGAGAAATGTTTTGTGAAAAAACACCTAATTCATAAGCATCATCAAATTTGTTGATGCTGGTGTTAACACTTAAAGAAATATAGTTTTCTGTAGGTTTAACTGAGGTAATGGTCAATTTAAATTGCAGATACTGCTCTAGGTAATCATTAAAGAAAACTGCGGCGCTTCTAAGCGAATCGTTCTCGATAACAATTCTGGTTTGGGTATTAATACTAAAACCTTTTTGTTGAGATTCAACTTTCAAGGATACTGGTTTAGGAATGATGTTTACTTGTGCTATTGCGCATACGGAAATCAAGGACATTAATCCTGCTAATACAATTCTCTTCATATTCAAAAATAGTATTTATTTATAAGTCTCCAATTATACACTGAATGTTTTTGAGTTTTTATGCGGTTTTGTGCGTAATTTTTAATTTAACGATTTAGTAGAGAAATATTCAGCAAAAAAATGGAGTAGTTGTTAGCTACTCCGTATATGATGTTTATTTATTAGTTAATACGCTTTCTGTGAATTTAATCCATTCGTTGCTTTTCACGGTATTATCGATGTAATAGTCAGGCTGAAGGCCAATATCATCTACTACCATTCCTGGTATGCGATAGCTTTTAGATAATCCATAGTACAATTCAAAATCTGCACAAGGGAATTTAATGATGTTAACGTTTGAAATATCCAACATGCCAAAAGTAGTGACACCAAATAATTTTACTTTTTGACTTTGTTTTGCGGTAAGTAGGAATTGTTCGGTAGTGCTTCCATTGCCTTCATTGATTAAAATGCCAACTTTTTGAGGGCAGTTGTATACGCTATCTTGCTTGCTGATACTTACGGGTTGTCCGTTAAGACTAACAAATTTCCCTAAAGATTGCTCTAGCAAATCATAAAATCCTTTAAAGCGCTTTCTTGAGGCCTCATCAAAATCTGGATTGTTTGCTAAATCTAGCATCCTTTGATTATTCAGTTTGGTTGAGAGGAACTCAACTCCAACATTGCGTACTGGGTTGGTATATAATAAGGGAAGAATTTCTTTAAAGCTGGCATCGCTACCACCACCGTTATTTCTTACATCAATAATTAAATTGCGAGTGCTCGAAATAAGCGCCTTGTTTGTTTTGATTACACTATCGATAGCTTTCTTTTCACTAATTTCAAAAGAGGGGATACGAAGCACTAAAGTGTTTGCATTAATTTTTTCAAGAAGAGGTTTTTGTGTTTTTAGTAGTTTGAGGTTTAGCTCCGTGTCTGGATCATTTTGTAAGACAGGAAAAGTTCTGGTGAAACTAAATCTGCCAAGCTGCAAGCCATTTTGGCCTTCTAAAATTGGATTGGCAAAGTTTTCTCCATCTTTATTTTTAAGGTAATATATACCGCCTTTGTCGTCAAATTTCGTTTTTAGTTCTTTAATTTTCCAATTGTCGGCGGTAGTTTCAATAATAAAACCAACATATTTATCGCCTATTTTCTTTATTCCGATTTTATAGGGTTCAGAAAACCATATCCCTTCAAAGCCTGGTTCCTTTTTAGTGCTAAGATATTTTTCAAATTGTTTAATATCTACCTTTACGATTTCTAAAGCCTCTGTATTATTTTTTTTAGTAATGTTTGAGCTGTCTGTACCATTAAAGCTCACCCCAATGTGGCCTTGTCTAAAAAACCTTACCCATTGGTTTAAAAGTTGCGCGCAGGCTTTATTGCTGGGTAGGTTTTTGATTTTCTCAAGGTAGGATTTATTATGGAGTTCATATAGATCTTTTCCTTTTTTAGATAAGATGTACTGAAATCCTGCATCGTTTTCTTCGAAAGTTTTTTTCATCCAAAGAAAACTGGTTTCACAATTACAGTTTTGGGCATTTACACTATTGGCAACGAATAGTACGGCTAAAAATAAATATAGTTTTTTCATGATTTTATTTGAGAGCTGCGAATTTAAGGTTTTTAGGAATAAAAAAAATCCCGATAACTTTCGCTATCGGGATTTATATTTATAGGTTGGTTAAAAGAATTAGCCCTTAGCTTTTTTCTCTTCGCCTTCCATTTGTGATTTCAATTGAGCCAATACATCAAGATCACCTAATGTTGATTTCTCTACTGAATCTTTCACTTTTTTAACGGCTGTGTTAGCTGCTTTAGCTTCTTTTTTCTTAGTAGCTCTCTCTTCAGCAACAACCTCAGCTTTAGCTTCTTCCCAGATACGAGCGTGAGAAACTACGATACGTTTAGCATCTTTGTTGAATTCAATGATTTTGAAGTCAGCAGTTTCTTCAGCTTTCAAAGTAGTACCATCTTCTTTAGCCATGTGTTTTGTTGGAACAAAACCTTCAACGCCATATGGTAATGCAATTACAGCACCTTTATCGGTTACTTTAATTACAGTTCCTTGGTGAATTGAATCTAAAGTGAAGATTGTCTCGAAAGTATCCCAAGGGTTTTCTTCCAATTGTTTGTGACCTAAAGATAATTTGCGGTTGTCAACATCAAGTTCTAAAACTACCACATCTAAAGTATCACCAACTTTGGTAAACTCGTTAGGGTGATTGATTTTTTTGCTCCAAGAAAGATCAGAAATGTGAATTAATCCGTCAATTCCTTCTTCAATTTCAACAAATACACCAAAGTTAGTCATGTTTTTAACAACAGCTTGGTGTTTGCTTCCAACTGGATATCTTTCAGCAACATTTTGCCAAGGATCTTGAGTTAATTGTTTAATACCCAAGCTCATTTTGCGCTCATCGCGGTCTAAAGTTAATACTTCAGCTTCGATTTCATCACCAACTTTCAAGAACTCTTGTGGAGAACGTAAGTTTTGTGACCAGCTCATTTCTGAAACGTGGATTAAACCTTCAACACCAGGGATGATTTCTAAGAAAGCACCGTAATCTGCAACAGTTACAATTTTGCCTTTTACCTTAGAACCTACTTGAATAGCAGTATCTAAATTCTCCCAAGGGTGAGCAGTTAATTGTTTCAAGCCTAAAGCGATACGTTTTTTCTCATCGTCAAAGTCTAAAACAACCACGTTGATTTTTTGGTCTAATGCCAATACTTCTTTTGGATGCTCTATGCGGCCCCAAGAAATATCAGTAATGTGTAATAGACCATCTACGCCACCAAGATCGATGAATACACCGAAGTCAGTGATATTTTTAACAGTACCTTCAAGTACTTGTCCTTTTTCTAATTTAGAAACGATTTCTGATTTTTGTGATTCTAGATCGTCCTCAATCAATACTTTGTGCGATACTACCACGTTTTTGAACTCATGGTTAATTTTAACCACTTTGAATTCCATAGTTTTACCTACGTAAACATCGTAATCGCGGATTGGTTTGATGTCGATTTGAGAACCAGGTAAGAATGCCTCAACACCCATGATGTCAACAATAAGACCACCTTTAGTACGGCTCTTAACAAAACCGTTGATGATTGTGTCGTTATCAAGTGCTTCGTTGATAAGCTCCCAAGAACGTTGGGTTTTAGCTCTCTTACGAGATAAGATTAATTGGCCATTAGCATCTTCAGGTGCTTCTACAAACACGTCAACTTTATCGCCAATTTTCAAATCAGGTAGATCTCTGAACTCAGAAGCAGAAACTAAACCGTCAGATTTGAAACCTACGTTTAATACTACGTCTTTGTTGTTGATAGATACTACAGTACCAGAGATGATTTCACCTTGGTTGATTTGATTGAAAGTATCGGTATACATTGCTTCAAACTTTTTACGGTCTTCGTCATTGTAGTTACCAAAAACTTTGTCGTCTGCATCCCAGTCAAAATCTTGATCTGGAGTTGCCAATTGTGATTTGATCTGCTCGATCGATACCGAATCAGCTTCTGACTCGATAGTTTCTTTTTGGTTCAAACGGGCGTCTGCACCTTGCAATTCGGCTGTTTTAGCCTCTAGTTCTTTTTCTGCTACTTGTTTTTTAGCCATTAATTAATTATCTCCTTTTTCCCTGTTAGGGACGGCAAAGGTACGGATATTTTTAAAAAACCAAAACTATTTTGAAATAAATATGGCTGATATTTAATGGATTAAAATTTGCTTTAAGGGTTTTTAGGTCTTTTGCGTGTCCCATCGTCTGGAACTTATTTAAAGATATATTCTTTTTTGGAAAATCAAGTTAGTAATCAATGGCAAATACAGCCCCGCTATCCGCTGCAATCTTTTTGTCAAGCTTTTGCTGTTATTCCGAGGAACGAGGAATCTACTTCTGTAATGCTTTAGTCTGTAGATTCTTCGCTACCGAATAGTCGGTACAGGTGCGCTCAGAATGACATAAAACAAAAAGTATTTTCGCTGCTATCGGGTTTAAATAACTCAAGACTGTATAAAAAGCAAACTTTGCGTTCTTAGCGTAACGCTTATTTTTCTTAGCGGTTATTTTTATCACCGCGAAGGTTTGTAAAGAACCGCTAAGAACGCAAAGACTTTGCAACCTCATAAGTTTTACGAACCGTAGATTTCCCTTTGCGCCATGCCCATTAAACCTATGAGGGTTTATTAACTTCTTGCTGTCATTCCGAGGAACGAGAAATCTTTTTTAAGTGATGCTTTAATATTGAGATTCTTCACTACGCTCAGAATGACAAAACGTTTAAAGGGCAAGCCTTCGAGGTTTTCCTCCAAAAGCCATATTTACTCCAGTTCTATCACCATATCATTCTGGTCCACCATTGTATTCGCGCTTAACACTACTCGCTTCACCTTGCCCGCAGAAGGCGAAGATACCGTACTTTCCATTTTCATCGCTTCTATTACAAACAATGGCGTGCCAGATTTAACCTCGTCTCCTTCTTTAACCATTACACTAGCTAGGCTGCCCTGCAGGGGTGCGCCAATTTGTTTGTTCGGGTCAGTTGCCTTTTCATGGATCGGCTTTAACGAAGTAATCGAGTTGTCCTTTATTTTTATGGTTCGGTTAGTGCCGTTAAGTTCAAATGTTACCGTACGCAAACCCTCTTCATCAGCACTAGATACATAAATAAGCTTCACATGGATCACAATACCTTTCCTCAATTGAATGCGCAACTCTTGTCCAGTTTCTAGCGGATAGAAAAACGCTGGGGTAGGAATTTCAGTCACTACGCCGTAATTCTCTTTATGATGGTAATATTCATCGTATACCTTTGGAAACATCTCATACGAAAGATAATCCAAGAAACTGCTTTCTGGATATTTTTCATAAAACCCATTGCTCGAAGCCGTAATGTCTACATCAGGTAACAGTTGCGCTTTAGGGGCGGGTATTTCTTTTTCATTTCGTAGCACAATATTCCTGAGCTTCTCTGGAAATCCGCCAAATGGCACGCCTAAATCTCCCTTAAAAAAGCCTACTACCGAGGCAGGGAACGAGTGATTTTGGTTTTCGTCAAGCACATCATCTGCACTCAAACTATTTGCAGTCATAAATAATGCCATATCACCAACCACTTTGCTACTAGGCGTTACCTTCACAATATCACCAAACAATTGGTTAACTGTGGTGTAATTCTCTTTAATTTTAGCAATCTGATGCCCTAAACCAACACCTTCCGCCTGTTGACGCAAATTCGAATATTGGCCGCCAGGTATTTCGTTGTCATAAACTTCTGCTGTAGACGATTTCAAATCAGATTCGAAAGGATAGTACATTTCCCTTACCGCTTCCCAATAGTTACTGTAGTCGTTTAAGCTTTTAATGTTCAATTGGTTTTCGCGTACATTTCCTTTCATCAAAGCAGCCATAGAATTTAAGCTTGGTTGCGATGTTGTTCCACTGAAGGAGGCCAAAGCGCAATCAATACTATCAATGCCTGCTTCAATCGCTTTTAAATAGGTGGCAATTTGAGTACCTGCTGTATCGTGCGTATGCAACGCAATAGGAATATTTACATTTTCGCGAAGTGCAGGAATCAATACTTCAGCAGCATTTGGCTTTAATAAACCTGCCATATCTTTGATGGCCAACATATGAGCGCCCGCATCTTCCAGTCTTTTCGCTAAATCTACGTAGTAATTAAGGTTGTACTTATTGTGGTCTTTCCTCAACACATCGCCAGTATAGCATAAACATGCTTGGGCGATGGCTTGCGTATCTTCTGAAACATATTTAATGGCAGGCAACATTGATTCGATGTTGTTAAGTGAATCAAATATCCTGAAAATATCGATGCCGTTTTCCCAAGCTTTGGCCACAAATTGTTGGATAATGTTACGCGGGTAGGCCGAATAACCGACAGCGTTACTGCCTCTAAATAACATTTGTAACAAAATGTTTGGCATGGCTGCTCTTATTTTTTGGAGTCGTTCCCAAGGACATTCATGCAAAAAGCGTAAGGCAACATCAAAGGTGGCACCGCCCCAAACTTCTGCTGAAAAGATTTCTGGATTTTCTAAGGCGAAACCATCGGCGACCGCCAAAATATCTTTAGAGCGCATGCGGGTAGCCACCAACGATTGATGGGCATCCCTAAAAGTAGTGTCAGTATATTGAATTTGCTGACCTTCCCTTATTTTCTGTAGGAAAGCGGTTCTGCCAATCTCTGTCAATAGGTCTTTAGATCCTTTTGGATGCTGCCCTGTAAAATTTGTAGATGGTATGATTGGTGTCCTGAACTTTTTGTTAGGCTCAAAGTTTTTCACATCAGGGTGGCCATTAACTTTGATATTCCCTAAATAGCGAAGGAGCTTGGTTGAGCTATCCTTTAGTTTTTTGACTTTAAAAAGTTGTTGATGTTGGTCGATGAAGTTAACGGTACATTCGCCTTTGATAAACTTCTCATGAGTAATTACATTTTGGAGGAATAAGATATTGGTAGTTACGCCCCTGATTTTAAATTCAGATAGTGAACGATGAAGCCTTTTGGCTACGCTGGATAAAGTTCTACCACTAGCGGTGACCTTTACAATCATCGAATCAAAGAAAGGGGATATTTTCATGCCTTGGTAAGCACTGCCTTCATCCAACCTGATTCCAAATCCACCAGCATTTCTGTAGGCGATTAAAGTTCCATAATCTGGCTTAAAACCATTTTCTGGGTCTTCTGTGGTGATACGGCATTGAATAGCAAAGCCATTGATGTGCACACTCTCTTGATTGGGAATACGTATTTTCGGGTCCGAAAGTGATACGCCTTGAGCAATTAGCAATTGGTTTCTTACAATATCAATCCCCGTAATTTCTTCGGTTACAGTATGTTCTACTTGTATTCGAGGGTTGACCTCTATAAAATATACACGGTTGTCCTGGTCAACTAAAAACTCCACGGTACCCGCATTATTATAATTTACCGCTTTGGCAATAGCAATGGCATAACCGTAAATTTCATCTTTCGTTTCTTGGGGCAGGTTAGGGGCGGGGGCTATTTCTACCACTTTCTGAAAACGGCGTTGCACCGAGCAATCTCTCTCAAACAAATGGACAATATTGCCATAGTTATCGGCCAGTAACTGTACCTCGATGTGTTTGGGCGCTTCAATAAACTTTTCAATAAAAATAGTGCCGTCGCCAAAAGCTTTGAGCGCTTCACTTGAAGCTTCTTTAAATGAGGAAAGCACGGTGTCTCTTTCCCTCACTACACGCATACCTCTACCTCCGCCACCAGCAGCGGCCTTTAAAATGACCGGAAAGCCAATGGCTTCGGCTTTTTTCAACGCACTTTGCTCGTCCTTTGGATCAAGGATGCCATCTTCAATCACAGGAACATTGATGGATCTGGCTAATGTTTTTGCTGCAATTTTGTCCCCCAGTTGTTCCATCACTTCAGGGCTAGGTCCTACAAAGATGATTCCTTCCTCCCTGCACCGCTTGGCAAAAGTTACATTTTCACTTAAAAAGCCATAACCTGGATGTATGGCATCTACATGATTGTTTTTTGCAACATTAATGATAGCTTCAATATCGAGATAAGGTTTTAGCGGCTCATTATCCTTCCCAATCTGGTAAGCTTCATCTGCCTTGTAGCGATGTAGGGAATACCTATCTTCAAAAGTGTAAATGGCAGTCGTTCTAATGCCCATCTCTGAAGCGGCACGTAATACTCTAATCGCAATTTCGCCTCTGTTTGCTACGAGGAGTTTTTTAATGATTTTTTGTTCATTGGTAGTGTTTGTGTTCATGTTTTTTACAGGTTTAATTAAAATGTCTGGCCATTTTTCAATAGCTTAAGTCCAGATTTTAATAGATAAATTATTGGTTAGACGCTGGTTTTTACAGCTTTACAAATTTTATCAATTAAAACGTGAAAAACAATGTTTTTGTAAAAAACTTGTTACCTCTTTTTGGAGTGACGTTTTTGGATTTTTTCTAGAGATAAAAAAGAGCGATAGAATTGAAGTCCATCGCTCTTTTAGTTGGGTTTGAAATTTATGTTTCAAATGAACCACATAGGCACATAGAAAACTTAATAGTATTAACTTACTCAGAAATCAAGCTATTTTAATCAGATTTTTTTCTTCGGGTGTAAGATTTTTTAATTGTACGGTCACATTAGTAGAAGTGAAGCCAGATTCTCCAAATTCAATATATACGTCACCATTAAAAGAATGTAGGTTGAATCTTTTGATGGCACCGTGTCCTAAAGCGATCTTGCTTTCTATGAAGATTAAATTTGAATACAGTTTTTGTTTGCCGATTTTACGAGAAACTATAATTGTTAAGGCGTTTTCAAGAAAAATTAAATCACATTTTGTAAATAAGTATTTGCCATTTTTTAATCCTGAAGTACTCGTTTCACAAGTTACATCAGTTTTTTCGAGGAGTATTTTGTCATGATATTTTTCACGAATAAAGGTGAGCTGTTTTAGAACATCCTTATGGTTATTTTTATATGAAAAGAAAATGAGTAATGCTAGTGTTAAAGGAAAGATGATAATTGGTATTGCTATCATAGCAGTTATTTTCTTAGTTCCTCTAAAACCTTTTCCAGTTTCTTTTTATCACTAACATAAGGTTGCAAATCAAATAATTTCACTACCCTAAATTCAATAGGGTGACTTTCACTTTGTAACGCAATATATCCGCCAGTTAAAGCTTTGCCATCTTGTTTTATTTTTGGATCGAAATTACCCACGCCACCACCGCCAATTTTTGGATGGGTATAAGTTAGGACGGTATCTCCGTTAATGATATGCTTGATGATAGAATCGCCCAATACCAAAAACTCGGCAGTCACCCATTGTTCGCCATGGTAAGTTTTTGAAGTGCTGTTTAAACAGTGTGGCGTAAACAAGCTGTCTCTAATTTCAATCGTAGTTCCAGGGGTGCAAACATTCCCCGTCGGACGTTCGTCTTTGCCATTTCCACCTAAAAACTGACCTTCTATAGAGATGGGAAAATTTTGCTCTTTGAGCATGGTTGCAGGATCTTGAGAATGCAGCATCGCACCACTGTTTCTTAATGCCCATTCTTCACCGCCTTTTGCTTGTTGGCCCACAAATCTGTATTCTACCTTTAAGAGGTAATTGGAGAAGGGCTTTTTGTAGAAAATATGTCCGTATTGCTTATCAAAATTTTCATAACCATCATATTTCACCTTCATCAATCCTTTTTCTACATAAAAAGTGTTGCCAAAATTCTCATTGTATTCATGTTTGGCAATTTTAATGTTCCAATCTTTAAGATCTTTTCCGTTAAAAAGATTGATCCAACCTTTTTGGGCAAAACCATGAAATGAACTGAATAATAAAAAGGTAAGGAGTGGGAGTTGAAATTGTCTAAGCATCTTAATTAGAATTACGTTTAAAATCAGAAGTTTCTAAGATAAGGTAACGATGTTAAACTTACAACAGCTAGTTTACCAGCTGCCGCCAGATCCACCGCCGCTACTACTGCCGCCACCCCAACTGCCCGATGATGAAGAGGACGAAGATGATGAAGATGATGACGAAGACGAGGAGGAGCTTGTACTGCGAACAAGTTTACTGAGGACTACGGCACCTAAAAATATTTTATGCTTGCAAAACTGACAGATTTGTACACGTTCTGCTTGGCCAGCACTGCTATATGTAGCCGCTTTAATGGTTTTTACTTCGGGCTCAGCTAGTGTAGTAAAATGGCATTTTTCGCAACGGATATAGTGAAGCGCTTTTTCCCCTGGCCATTCCACAATTTTTACTTCATTGGGTTTGTTGCCAAGCCAAATTTGATAGGTTTTGGCCTCTATAAGTTCCTCTTTGTATTGGCCTTCGCTCAAATAAGGTTTACCATTGCTGTTTTTGTTGCGGTCTACCCTGTGGTAATTTTCGAAACCCTCTGGCGCAATCAATTGTTGTTTTAGCGCTTTGTTTTTATTGTATTGCTTCAATAGGCCAATCAGTGAAAGTGGTGCAAAAGGGATAAAAAAAAGCATTTTGTTGAGATAGACCTGCATAGCTTCGAGGTAACTGGCCACGTCTACATGCTGACTTTTGATCACTTTTCTGCCAGTGTTAAAACGCATGGTAAGTATTAGTGAGGCAACCAAAGCTAATGTCCAAGGAAGATATTTTAGATCAAATACCTTAAACACATTTAGCTCAAGGGAAACGAAAAAGAAAATGCTAGCAAAAATTGCAAAAAAGATAACAAAGCATCCGATAACAATACTTTTAGCTTCGAAATCATCTTTTTTGATTGGTCTGTTTGCCTTGGGTACAATACGTTTGCTAAACCTAAATAGCCCGAAATATCCTAAAATCACTAAAGCAATGGCGATTAAACTTGTGCTATTTCGATCAATAAAGGTTGGCGATTTAGGTAGGATAGAGTTCAGTTCGGCAACGCCGTCAGGACTACTCAATACTTGCTCAATCACTTTTGAAGCAGCTATAATCCCTTGTCCGTAATCCCCTTCTTTAAAATCTGGGACCAACGCTCTTTCTCCAATTTGTTTTAAGCGAACATCAGGAAGCAGACCTTCAATACCAGAGCCAGTAATGAAACGATATCGTCTCCGATCTTTCGCCACTAAAAGCAATAAGCCGTTGTTAGCTCCTTTTTTGCCAATGCCCCAAGTGTTAAAGAGGGTATAGGCAAAATTAAAATCATCATCCTGAGCGGTAAAATCACTAATGACTACAATGGCATATTCCACTTTGCCTGTGGCTTCTATCCGCCTGGCAATTTGGTTCAGTTCATCAACCTCACTATAGGTTAAAATCCCATCAGGATTGCTTACATATTGATCCTGCCCTTCTTGTTTAGGATCTGGAATTTGCGCTACCGTGTATTGCCTTGCCCAGGCAGTAAGTGTAAGAAAACTTAAAATTACTATCGTATAGATTTTCGTTTTAAGCATCTCAGTAAGAAATTAATGTGGTAAAAAGGGAGTTACTTTTTCTAATGCAAAGTTCAGTTGTTCTTCTTCCGTAATATCGGTGTTGTCAAGAATAATCGCATCTTCTGCACGGGTTAATGGGCTTTCCTCTCTAGTCGTGTCTGCATAATCGCGGTGTGCCAAATTTTCAAACACTTCTTCTAGCGTAATGTTTTGGTCACCTTTGGCCACCATTTCTTTGTATCTGCGTTCTGCCCTGATTTTAGGATCTGCAGTCATGAAGAATTTTACCTGTGCATCTGGAAAAACCGCAGTACCAATATCTCGGCCATCCATCACAATATTTTTGGATTTGCCCATGCGTTGTTGCTGTTTCACCATCTCCTGACGAACTTCTTTAATGGCCGATACAGGGCTCACTGCTTCTGAAACTGGCATTAATCGAATTTCTTCAGAAACTTCCTCGCCGTTAAGGGTAATATGAGACTCGTAATCTTTCGAATGGAAATTTAGCTCAATATGTTGTAGGGCATCAATAATGGCATCGTGGTTTTCCAAATCTACGTGGTTACGTAAAAAATACAAGGTGATTGCCCTGTACATGGCGCCACTATCGATATAAATAAAGCCTAATTTTTTAGCTAAGGCCTTTGCCAACGTGCTCTTTCCACAAGATGAATAGCCGTCGATGGCTATTACCATATTTTTTCTCATACTTGGCAAAGATAATACTGTTGAGTTTACTTAATGAAATTAAAGCTACATTTGTTGATATGTTACCAGATCAGTCAGAAATACTAAAAGTTGTTGGCTTTAAAACATCAAGAAGTGGGGGGAAGGGAGGACAGAATGTCAATAAGGTTTCCAGCAAAGTAGAGTTGATTTTTAATATTGATGATGCCTATTTTTTCTCCGAAGATGAAAAACAACGGTTAAAAGAAAAACTTGCTGCGAGATTAGATAGCGAGGGGCTGCTGCATGTTGTTTCTCAAGAAGATAGGAGCCAGTTATTGAATAAGCAACGCACGATATTCAAATTGATGGCTATTTTAAAAGCGGGATTGGAAGTTCAGAAAGCGAGGAAAGCCACAAAAATTCCTAGAGCCGTTAAAGAAAAACGTTTGGCTAATAAAGCGCAACTTTCACAAAAGAAAGAGGGGCGAAGAAAGCTTAATTTCGATTAATCAGTTTCTCCAGTGCCTCGCGATGACGTGTATAGAATACAATTGAGATCTAAAGTAGCCACAGATACACAAATTATATAAATCAAATCTGTGCATCTGTGGCCAATCAAAAACTTCAAATATTAATTAAATCGATAATACATCGAAATGCTACCATACTGATGTGGCTTGGCACTACTCTTTATTTCTTTCGATTGAAAGATCAAACTATAATCTATCGTAAAACGAGGACTGCTATAATTGAAGCCCAACTGTTGTGAAAACACTAAAGGCTTAGTATCAAAAGTTACAGGGCTTTTGTCGTTAAACAAACTGCCTTTGATGGTAGCATCGTAAGCAACGTAGTTTAACTGAGGCTTGGCATAAAAGTAAAACTCTTTCTTTTTCAGTTTCTCCGTTTTGCTTTTATTAGCAATAGTTGCATTATAATGTGCCGAATTGAAAAGCTGATTAAGGTCTCCAGCTCTAAAAAGAATGCCAACACCTGCACCGTTATAAGTTGTTCCTACGTTGGCATAAGTGTCTAAAGTAAAATCTACAGCGTTGCTACTGTTGCGGTGTAGCAATTTGGCAAACTGAACATTGACATTGGCGGCAAAATCATTGGCAATTTGATATTCCCAGCCCTGTACTTCATAAAATCCGACAATGCTGTGTAGCAAATCTTGAGCTTCTTCACCCAGTGCATCTGGACCAACTACGCCCACATTTAAGCCAACTTTTAAAAGACTTTCCTTCTTGTAAAAAAGACTGGTTTGTACGCCGCCATATAAATAACCAGCAAATGGTCTGTCGTGGGTTTTTGGATCTGGACGGTAGCCTGAATAGGGATTGTACATTTTTTGACCTGCAGAAATTTCATAGGTAACTTTTTCTAAGTTGCCTTTTAGTTTCTCTTGGTCAAGTGCCCTTCTAAAATAGACGAAAAGACCGTTGGTATAATAACGGTCTTGACCATACCACAAATAGGCATCATTATCACTTTTAAAACCAAACTCGTTCTTATACTCTTGCGCAAAAGAACCATAAATAGTAGCTAAAATAGCAAGGGCAGCCAGAACGAGTTTTTTGTACATTTTTTAGTTGGTACTAGGTTTAGTTTTTATGCTTAAATCAATTGGGTTTTTAACCTTGTCTTTGGTTAATGCTAAGTTAATAACTTCTTGCATTTCCGTCACATAATGGAATTTTAAATCTTTGATATAATCTTCTTTGATCTCTAAAATGTCCTTACGGTTAGACTTACATAAAATGATTTCCTTGATGTTGGCACGTTTTGCCGCCAGTATCTTTTCTTTAATTCCGCCAACTGGAAGCACTTTTCCCCTCAAGGTAATTTCGCCAGTCATTGCCAAGTTCGATTTTACCTTACGTTGTGTTAGGGCTGAAGTTAAGGCCGTTAGCATGGTAATACCCGCTGATGGACCATCTTTTGGCGTAGCACCTGCAGGAACATGAATATGGATATCGAAATTGTCGAAAATGTCGTGGTCAATGCCGAATTGTTTAGAATGTGCTCTGATGTAAGCCAATGCAATTACCGCAGATTCTTTCATCACATCACCCAAATTTCCTGTTAAGGTCAATTTGCCCTTGCCAGGACTTAAGCTTGCTTCGATAAATAAGATATCACCACCTACTTGAGTCCACGCTAAACCAGTAACCACACCAGCTACTTCGTTCCCTTCGTAGGCATCTTTATCAAAAATAGGAGCGCCCAATATGCGTTCAATATCTTCGGTATCTAAATTAGGTTCATAAGGTTCGTCCATGGCAATTTTAGTGGCCACACCACGTACTAAGGAACCGATTTTTTTCTCCAAACCACGCACACCACTTTCTCTGGTATAATCTTCAATCACCTTTTCAATCAATGAATTTTTAAGTGTGATTTGTTTTGCTTCTAAGCCGTGTACCTCTTTTTGTTTTGGTAACAAGTATTTTTTAGCAATCTCTATTTTCTCTTCAATGGTATAGCCGTTTACTTCAATAATTTCCATACGGTCTAATAAAGCAGGTTGTATAGTGCTTAATGAGTTTGCGGTAGCAATAAAAAGCACGTTAGAAAGGTCGTATTCTGCCTCTACGTAATGATCGTTAAAAGCACTGTTTTGTTCTGGGTCAAGTACTTCTAGCAAAGCTGATGAAGGGTCGCCACGAAAATCGGAACCTACTTTATCAATTTCATCCAATACAAACACAGGGTTATCGGCACCAGCTTTTTTAATAGACTGAATGATACGTCCAGGCATCGCACCAATGTAGGTTTTACGATGACCACGAATTTCCGCCTCATCTCTTACACCACCCAATGCCATACGAACATATTTACGGTTAAGTGCTTTGGCAATAGATTTACCCAGAGAGGTTTTACCTACTCCTGGAGGGCCAACCAAGCATAAAATTGGCGCTTTCATATCACGTTTTAGCTTTAATACCGCTAAATATTCGATGATACGTTGTTTTACTTTTTCAAGACCGAAATGATCCTTATCTAAAACACGTTGCGCTCTTTTTAAGTCGAAATTATCCTTAGTGAACTCATTCCAAGGAAGGTCTAAAAGTAATTCGAGGTAATTCATTTGAATAGAATAATCAGGCGCTGCAGGATTCATGCGACCTAATTTTTCCAGTTCTTTGTTGAAATGCTGGGTAACGCTGGCGTTCCATTTTTTCTTTTTACCTCGTGCTTGTAATGCTTCAAATTCCAAATCAGAAGAATTACCCAATTCCTCTTGAATGGTTTTTAACTGTTGATTAAGGAAATAATCACGTTGCTGCTTATCCAAATCAGTACGTACCTTAGACTGTATCTGATTTTTAAGTTCAAGCATCTGCAACTCTTGCGTAAGCAATTCCATTACCATTTCGGCACGTTTGCGCAAATTGCCCATTTCAAGCATGCTTTGCTTGTCGGCCATTTCGGCATTCATGTTCGAAGAAATGAAATTGATCAGGAAAGAAGTGCTTTCGATATTCTTTAAAGCAATACCTGCTTCACTTGGAATATTTGGCGAAAGCTGTATAATTTGGCTCGACATCTCTTTGATGGCCGCTACCAAATTTTTAAACTCCTTATCGTTTTTATGCTTTGTTTCGGTAAACTTAGCCACCACCGCTTTAATAAACGGTTCGGTTTGTACTTCCTGTACCAGTTGGAAACGTTGCTTGCCTTGTATAATTACCGTGGTATTCCCATCAGGCATTTGCAGCATTTTAATGATGTTGGCTACCGTACCCACGCTATGGAGCTGGTCAAAAGAAGGATCTTCAATAGAAACATCTTTTTGGGCCACTACACCAATCACTCTATCACCTTTGTAGGCTTCTTTAATCAGTTTTATTGATTTATCTCTACCAACTGTAATTGGAATTACCACGCCAGGAAACAAAACAGTGTTTCTCAAAGGCAGGATAGAAAGTATTTCGGGAGTATCTTCGTTGTTCATGTCGTCTTCATCTTGTTGCGACATTAACGGGAAAAACTCGGTATCTTCGTTTATAATGGGTAAAGTATTAAAATCAAACGGGTCTTGTTTGCTCATTCAGTTTGTATATTAAAATTGGGCGACATTATGACAGCATCGCCACATTAAATTTATCAAATATATTGCAGGGCTAGTAGTTTCAACTCCTGTGCCAAAAATCATATTTGAAGGTCACAAAACAGTTGTCATAAAAAAAGCGGTAAAAAAGTCATGTGAAATAAATCTATTTAATAAAAATCATATTTAGCATAATTGTTCGTTTATTGATATTATTGCACAATAAAAGTAAATTGGTACAACATTTTTAATTTTACAATTGAGTACGTAGATTTACCTAAAACATTTTTAATGAAATTCCTTACAAAATCTTATCTATTATTATTCGCTATTTCATTTGGGCTGCAAGTTCACGCTCAAAGCAATTACGAGAAACAGGGTACACAGGCGTGGATGAAAGGCGATTTTAAAAACGCTGTCGTTTTATTAGAAAAAGCCGAGAGTAAGGACCCTGGCAACATTAATGTACTTAAAATGTTGGGCTATTCTTATTTCCAAAATGCAGATTTTGAAAATGCGATTGCTGCCTATACACGTTTAATTGCCGTAAAACCTACAGATTATTCTGCCTATTACTATCGCGGAAAAGCCAGATTGAATATTGCCAATGCGCCTAAAGAAGCTTTAAACCAAATGCGTGATAGTTTTTATAATGCAGCCATTAAAGACTTTTCAAAGGCCATGGAAATTAGCGGAGAAGAGGACGTTCAAATTTTGCAGAATAGGGGCGTAGCCTACAAGGACTACGGTATTTTTAAATCTTACAAGATTAAAAAGTCAGCAGAAAAAGCTGCTTGTGTAGCACTTTTCAATAATTCTATCGCCGATTTTCAAAAAATCTTGACGATGCAGCCACTTAAAAAGGATGTCATTTCACTGATTGATTATGTGAAGGCGCAAATTTCTAGTTTGAAGTAAGAGGAAAAGGCTACTTGCTGAAAATACCTACTACTCGGTAAACTTTTGGTGCCAGTAGCTTTATTTTTTGAGAACTTTGCACCATGTAAAGACTGTCTGGATAGTAAATAAGCGTATCTACTGCAGTGTAAAGTCGGTTTTCAGAAGATTTATAGATTTTAATGCTGGTGATTTGATTGCCAGCTTTAAAAATCTCAAGCTTTTTTACAGGGATTTTTTCATTTGCCGTGGTGTAAGCTACGCCGTTGTCCATTTGCTTAATAGCAAACTCACCACGCCATGAGGCTTTATTGATATCGGCAGCTTCAAATACCGCCAACTCGTTTTTCCAATTGGTTATTTTGACAGCTTTCTGCTCGGCTTCTCCTTTGGTAAATACTTGTTTACTTACTAAAGGCTTCTTTTTTTGCAAGCGATTTACTTCCTTTTCAAAATAACCTTTTAAATCAAAATATAAAAGTGTACCTGCGCTTTTATGCTCTCGTTTTACACAAGAGAATAAACAAAGCACAAGTACACTTAAAATGTATTTTTTCATCTATTGATAAATGATGGTTGCATTATACCAAACAATTGCCTGTCATAATTTCAGGAGCCGGTATGCCCATGATCTTTAATACCGTAGGGCCAATATCACCCAGTTTACCATCGGCTATTGATTTGTAATCCTTGTCGATTAAAATACAAGGAACCAAATTGGTGGTGTGCGCTGTATTTACCGAACCATCTTCATTTAGCATAAACTCAGCGTTACCGTGGTCGGCAAGAATGATAAATGAATAACCATTTTCAATGCCTGTTTGGATGACTGCTTGTGCACAAGCGTCAACGGTTTCTACGGCTTTAATTACTGCTTCGAAAACACCAGTATGACCTACCATGTCAGGGTTAGCGAAATTTAAACAAACAAAATCTGGCCATTTGCTTTCTAGTTCCCTAATAATTGCCTCTGTAATTCCTGCTGCACTCATCTCTGGTTGTAGATCGTAAGTTGCCACTTTTGGAGAAGGAACTAAGATCCTTTTCTCATTTTCAAATTCCTTTTCTCTACCACCAGAGAAAAAGAAAGTCACGTGAGGATATTTTTCTGTTTCTGCTATTCTGATTTGGTTTTTGCCATTGGCAGCTAAAACCTCCCCCAAAGTATTAGTTAGGTCGTCTTTGGTGAAAACTACGTTTACATTTTCAAAACTCTCATCATAAGTAGTCATGGTTACGTAGTACAAAGGTAATTTGTGCATGCCTTGCTCTGGGAAATCTTTTTGACAAAGTGCCTGAGTAATTTCCCTACCCCTGTCGGTACGGTAATTAAAGCAAATCACTACATCGCCCTCTTTAATGGTCGCTGTTGGATTGCCTAGCTCATCCACAATCACCATTGGTTTGGTGAATTCGTCGGTAATGCCTTCAGCATAGGAATGTTGAACAGCTAACTCTGGATTGGTAAATTTCTCACCAATACCATTTACCATCACATCGTAAGCCAATTTCACCCTTTCCCAACGGTTATCTCTGTCCATAGCGTAATACCTACCCACTATACTGGCAATTTTACCTGTCGATTTTTCTAAATGTCTATCTAATGTATTAATGTAATTTAAACCTCCGTTAGGGTCGGTATCTCTACCATCCAAAAAGGCATGAACAAAAACATCTTTTAAGCCATTCTCCTGTGCAGCATCACAAAGGGCCATTAAATGGTTAATGTGAGCATGTACGCCACCATCAGAAACTAACCCAATAAAATGGACGGCTTTATGGTTGGTTTTGGCGTAAGAGAAAGCATTTAACAAGGTCTCATTACTGTGTAAACTCCTGTCGGCAATGGCTTTGTTGATACGTCCAAGTTCTTGGTAAACGACACGTCCAGCACCTAAGTTCATATGGCCCACTTCCGAATTTCCCATTTGTCCAGCAGGCAAGCCTACGGCTTCACCAGAAGCTTCAAGTTTTGAGTTAGGGTAATTAAGCAGTAGCGAATCGAAGAAAGGAGTGTTGGCGGCATAAGCGGCGTCAGATTTATCTTTACGTCCATAGCCCCATCCGTCAAGAATTAACAGTACCAATTTTTTAGCTTCCATTTATTATCGTTTTGTTTTATCCTATGTTTTACGTTGTTTTGCAAATATACTTGAAATTAAGCCCTAAACCCAATATTTTATATTTAAAAACGGATTAGTGGCATAGTTTTGGCGGTACAAATGTTTTAGTTTTTAAGGATGATGTTTAAATCTATACTTGCGCTCATGGTGATGTTTTTGCATTTTCAGCCTCAGGAGGCTATGCAAGGCGATATTGCTGATGAATTGGCAACGAATTTTAAGCAGGGCAACTCGAAAGAAATTGCCAAGAGCTTTGCGTCGTCCATTGAACTCATCATTATCGATCAGGAAGATGTCTATAATAGAGCACAGGCCGAGCAAATTCTTAAAGATTTTTTTCTGAAAAATCCACCTAGTAAAGCCAGCATTATTCATAAACTCAGCAACAACCCAAATTATAGGCTTACCATTTTGTCTCTCACGACAAAAACTGAAAAGTTTAGGGTAACGGTAACCATGAAAAAGTCTTCTAACACTTTTCAAATCACCGAGTTGAGGATAGAACCCGAGAGATAGTTCCTTATTAATATGCTTTTTTGCTATTTTTGTGGCAAATCATATCACATTGGATAAGAAACTAACTGATCTATTTATAAAAAATGCAATTGCCGAAGATGTTGGAGATGGCGATCACACCTCCTTATCTACTATTCCACAAGGTACACAGGGCAAAGCTAAATTAATTGTAAAGGAAGAAGGGATTTTAGCAGGCATTGAATTGGCGCTAGAAATCTTCAATCAAATAGACAACACTTTAAAGGTAGAAGTTAAATTACATGATGGCGAGAAAATAAAGCCAGGCGATATTGCTTTTACGGTAAGTGGCAGCACACATTCCATTTTATTGGCCGAGCGCTTGGTGCTTAATTGCATGCAGCGAATGAGCGGCATCGCTACCCAAACAAACCGCATTGTAAAACGTTTAGAAGGATACAAAACAAAGGTATTGGATACCAGAAAAACCACTCCTGGACTAAGGTATCTAGAGAAATGGGCAGTGAGAATTGGTGGGGGTGTAAATCATCGTATAGGATTGTACGATATGATTTTAATTAAAGACAACCACGTGGATTATGCGGGAGGAATTAAAAATGCCATTACTCAAGCCAACGATTATCTAAAAACCACTGGGAAAAAACTACAGATAGAAATAGAGGTAAGAAATTTGGATGAATTGCAGCAGGTGTTGGACATTGGTGGTGTAGACAGAATTATGCTAGATAATTTTGAACCAGCTTTACTTAAACAAGCGGTAGCAATCATCGACGGAAAGTTTTTAACTGAAGCATCAGGCGGAATTGTGGAAGAGAACGTGGCAGATTATGCTGCTTGCGGGGTTGATTATATCTCGATGGGCGCCCTAACGCATTCGGTAAAAAGCTTAGACTTGAGTTTAAAGGCTTTTTAAATGCATAGAGATTTTGTAAACATTCCAAAAGCAATTTTTTTAGTATCATTGTAGAAAAATGATTTCAATCTATTCCATTTCTGCGCTTATTGCAGCCTATCTTTTAGGGTCAATTCCTACAGCGGTATGGCTTGGGCAGGCTTTTTACGGTGTAGACGTTAGGGAGTACGGAAGTGGTAACGCTGGTGCAACCAACACTTTTAGGGTGCTAGGTAAAAAACCAGGTATCGTGGTAATGACCATCGATATTTTAAAAGGTTTTACCGCCACTAAACTAGCCTATTTGATAGGCTTGTCTGTTACTGGACCAAAATATTCGGCACAATTTGTTAATTACGAATTAGCACTCGGCGTAATTGCCGTAATGGGACACCTTTTTCCAATTTTTGCTGGTTTTAGAGGCGGGAAAGGTGTTGCGACGCTTTTCGGGATGGTTTTGGCCGTTAATCCTTGGGCAGCATTGTTGTGTGTAAGTGTGTTCGTCACCGTGTTGCTTATTTCTAAATATGTTTCCTTAAGTTCAATTTGTGCTGGATTTACTTTCCCATTGGGCACAGTTTTTGTATTTCAATCCTCTGTAAAAGCCGAAGTACTCTATAGTATATGTGTTTGCGTACTGATATTGGTGACGCATCAAAAAAATATAGAGCGTTTACTTAAAGGGAAAGAGTCAAAAGTCTATCTCTTCAAGAAAAAACAGGGCTAGCACAAATAGCAAAACAAAATCAACCATTAAATAGTTATGCTTTGGGTTAAGACAAATGCGTGAAACCCTTGCGATATCACGGTTTCATTGCCCAAATAAAAATATAAACAGATGAAAAAAACAATGCTTTTTGGAGTGGCAACGGCATTACTTGCCATCTCATCATGCTCTACAGTGCCTTTAACTGGCCGTAGTAGATTAAGTTTGGTAGATGAAAGCCAGTTACAGCAACAAGCCGCTATTGGTTATGCACAATTGTTGAGCGATCCTCAAACCAAAGTCGTTACTTCAAACAATGCCAATGCAGCAATGGTGAAACGCGTTGGGCAAAAGATAGCTGCGGCAGTAACTCAATACATGAACCAGAATGGTTATGGGGATCAAATTAAAAACTACAAATGGGAGTATAATTTGATTGATAGTAAAGAAATCAATGCTTGGTGTATGCCTGGTGGTAAAATTGCGGTTTATACAGGTATTTTGCCAGTCACAAAAGACGAGGCTGGATTAGCTACCGTAATGGGGCATGAGGTTGCTCATGCGATTGCACAACACTCTGCAGAAAGAGCGTCGCAAATGACGGTTGCACAAGGTTTGGGTGCTGCGGTAGGCGTAGCCAGTGCTAACTCAAAATATTCACAATATATTAATGCTGCTTATGGTATTGGTGGACAGCTTACTATTTTAAGCTACGGCAGAAATCAGGAGTTAGAAGCAGATAAAATGGGCTTGTCTTTTATGGCAATGGCAGGATATAACCCAAATAATGCTGTTGCTTTTTGGCAAAGAATGGCACAAGCGAGTGCAGGTTCTCAAAAGCCGCCCGCTTTTTTAAGTACGCACCCTACAGATCAAGCTCGTATTGCACAAATACAAAGAGATTTGCCAGCGGCAATGAAATACTATAAAGGAAAGTAATGCCTTGAATTAGCTAATTGGTCGATGGGCTAGTTAGCTAATTTTTTAATATGCTCATTATTGCCGATGCCTTCAATAGGCATTCTTCATATTCTTTTTCGCTTTCTGATTGATAAGTAATAGCGCCGCCAACTTGAAAGGAAAGGTACTTGTTCGTAGCGTTATAAAGGATACTTCTGATCACTACACTAAAATCAAAATCACCGTTAGGACTAATATAACCTATCGAGCCTGAATAAACTCCACGTTTACTCACTTCATATTGATCAATGAGTTGCATGGCTCGCAACTTTGGAGCGCCTGTCATAGAGCCCATTGGGAAAGTATTTTTAATGGCGTCTACAAAATGTAAATTACTTGAAAGTTCGCAACTAATGCTCGAAATCATTTGATGTACTTGCGGGAAACTATAAATGCCAAAAAGCTCATCAACTTTTACGGTTCCTTTTACGGCACTTTTGGTGAGGTCATTTCTAACCAAATCAACAATCATCACATTTTCGGCCTGTTCCTTTTCGCTGTTTCTAAGTGCGGTTTTGATCTGGTGATCTTCCGTGGGGTTTTCACTTCTTTTGGCCGTTCCTTTAATGGGTTGAGAAGTGAGTTGACGACCATTTTTCGCTAAAAACCGTTCTGGCGTAGCCGATAAAACAAATTGGTCTCTAATTTTAAGGAAACCAGAAAATGGGGTAGGAGAAACGGCTTTGAGTTTATTGTATACCAATAAAGGGTCTATTTCAGCATGGTCATCAAAAAATTCTTGGCAAAAATTCATTTCATAAACATCGCCACGCTTGATATGCTGCTTGATGCTTTCCAGTTTATCTAGGTAAGCTTGTTTGCTTAACCTATTTTTGATGTTTACAGGTGCAGTCAGCGATTCTTCTGCTATTTTAAGTTGAAGGATTTCATCTACAACAGTTTGTTCTCCTTTAAGGACACTGATTTGACTGTCCTTAATGGAAATAAGGTATTGCGGAACGAAAAAATATAAATCGGGAAAGTTCAGTAAATCTGTTTTTGGATCTTCCAGTACCTCTACTTCATTTTTTAGATCATAGCTGAGCAAGCCAAACATCCAATCTTGATGTTGCTCTACAAAAGTTTTTAAGGCAGAAAAAGCTTGGCCCACGCTTGCAAACAACTCTTCCTTTACGCCGAAAGCGATTAAGCAATCGTGCTTGCCATATTTATCAGAATAATGGTGCGAATCTAAATAACTGCAAACTTCAAAACTAGCGGCGTATTGAAGTGCTTTCTGTTTAAAAACCTGAATTTGGGTAGGATTCATCTTTATGCTGCAAAGTTAAAAATGTAAAATGAAGCTTGGTTATTATTTGAAATTAATATCTTGGCAAATCAATTATTAAATCGATTTTATGAGAAAAAAAATGTTAACGCTCTATGTTTTGTTGGGAGCTGCGTTTGTGGTAAAAGCTCAAAATACTAATCAAGGCTACCATGATTTTACAGTGTATAGGACTACCAAAGGCAGTGCAGAGGGTATTGCAAAGATGAAGACGTTGTTGCAGCAACAAGATCAACTTAGTCCTAAGCAGGTAACTAACGTACAGTATCATTTGGGGAGAATGCATGAGGAGATAGGCGATGCTGAAAACGCCCTTTTGTATTATGAACAATCGCTGAAAGGGGAAGCTAATTACACCGTTTTGCGTAGAGCTTTAGGGTTTATCTATTTGAGTAAAACCAAAGCATACGTCAAGCAAATGAATGAGGCTAGTGCTGCTAAGGATGCTGTGGCAAATGCCAATGCTTTTTCAAAATACAAAGAAATGGTTTTAAAGGCACTTCCACATTTGGAAAAGTATCAAGCTTGTGAACCAGATGAAGAAACACTCAATATTATTACTAACCTCTACAAAAGCATCAAAGATCAACAATCGATTGCTAGTTTGCCTAATCGGTTGAAAACGATGGAAGGGAATTGTGTAACCCTTTTGGATGACGAATAAACCAAAAATCCCGTTGCGATTAGCAACGGGATTTTTTGATGAAGATCAACTTTATTTTATTTCAAAGTTAACGTTTGTGTTCTATCTGGGCCAACTGATAAATATTTGATTGGCACTTCTAATTCTTTTTCTAAGAACTCAATGTACGATTTTAATTGTGCAGGAATTTGATCTAAAGAAGTGATCTTTGTCAAATCTGTTTTCCAACCTTCTATCGCTTTTAATACAGGTGTTGGTTGTACCGTGATGATGTCATATGGCATGTAGTCAATGGTTTGTCCATCGTGCTCGTAATGTGTACAAGCGTAAATCGTATCAAAACCATCCAATACATCAGCTTTCATCATGATTAATTCGGTTACCCCATTTAACATGATAGCATATTTCAATGCGGGAATATCAATCCAACCGCAACGACGAGCTCTGCCAGTAGTTGCGCCAAACTCATGACCTACCGCACGTAAAGTTTCGCCAGTTTCATCAGACAATTCGGTAGGGAACGGGCCACCACCAACTCTGGTGCAATATGCTTTAAAAATTCCGTAAACATCGCCAACCTTATTAGGAGCAATACCTAAACCAGTACAAGCACCAGCAGTGGTTGTATTAGATGAAGTTACAAATGGGTATGAACCAAAATCAACATCTAATAAAGTGCCTTGAGCACCTTCTGCCAATACTTTCTTGCCTTCTTTTAAGTAGCCATTTACAAAATGTTCGCTGTCTACGTGAGGAATAGATTTGATGAATTCGATAGCTTCAAAAAATGCAGCTTCTTTTTCCGTTAAATCGTACTCAAACTCGTAATGAGAAAGGATTTCTTTGTGTTTTTGTACCAGCTTCTCATATCTTTCCTTGAAATCAGGAAGGGTAGTATCACCCACCCGGATACCATTACGGCCAGTTTTGTCCATATAAGTAGGACCAATGCCTTTTAAGGTAGAACCAATTTTACCTGCGCCCATTTTCTGCTCATTTGCAGCATCCAATAATTGATGAGTAGGTAAAATTAAGTGAGCTTTACGAGCTAGTACTAATTTCCCAGCACCTACTGGATCTTGACCAGCAGCTTTTAGGTTGTCTAATTCTCTTTTTAAAATGATTGGGTCAATAACTACACCATTACCAATAAGGTTCATGGTTTTGTCGTTGAAAATCCCAGAAGGGATGGTATTTAGAACGAATTTTTTGCCATCAAATTCTAGCGTATGTCCAGCATTTGGTCCGCCTTGAAAACGGGCAATTAAATCATATTGTGGGCTAAGAACGTCAACAATTTTTCCTTTACCTTCATCGCCCCATTGCAGGCCTAGTAGTACATCTACTTGCGTCATTATTTTAAATTAAGAGAATAAGATTGGTTATATGTAATTAATTAGTTTGTGCTTTGTTTTTGATGGTTGCAGCAGCACTGCAATCAAAACACACTCCATAGAGGTTTAAAGAATGGTGTTTGATGTCGAATTTCAAAAGGTCGCCAACCATGCTTTGGATTTGACCAATACGTGGATCGCAAAATTCTACCACTTTACCACAGTCAATACAAATTACGTGGTCATGTTGGTGGTAACCATACGACTTTTCGAACTGCGCCATGTTTTTACCAAATTGGTGTTTGGTAACCAAATCACATGAAACCAATAACTCCAATGTGTTGTAAACAGTTGCTCTACTTACGCGGTATTTTTGGTTTTTCATGTGGATATAGAGGGTCTCCACATCAAAATGATCGTCTCTTGAATAGATTTCTTCTAAAATGGCGAAACGCTCAGGGGTTTTTCTTAAGTTTTTGTTTTCGAGATAGGCTTCGAAAATCTTTCTTACCAACTCGCTTGTGTTCTGTTCAGACATAGTTTTTAAACTCCACTCAAAGGTAACTAATTGATTTCACACATTAAACGATTTGAGGGATTTATGTTGATAAATTACGTTATTGTTAAATTGTTTTGACGAAAGACTTAAAATGATTAATTGTAAATGGTGAATGATTAATGTTTAGAAAAGCATCTGGTAAACTTGTCTGTCATTAACAATTAATCATTGACCATTAACCGTTATTAGCCATTGTTTTGATTGATGTTTGTTTTGGTGGTTTTTATGATAGAGGTAATACAGTTTTATGATTTCAGTTGCATCTAAACATATACTTTCAAATTGTTCATGGGTAAGGTAGTCGGTCTCTTTTAGGAGTTCTAGCCAATAGATTGTTTCATTAATTTCTTTTTGAGCAATTCCCATTTTATGCTTAAAATCTACCTTTGTTTCGGCGTGCTCTGCTTCACGAACCATCGCACCAACACTTGTTCCCGAACGCAGCAATTGCTTGCTCAAAACAAATTCCTTTTTTTGAGCTTGTAAATATTGATAGAGTTTCACAACACGAACGGAAAACTTGAAACTCTTATCTCTTACGATATTCTCCTTCGCCATTGATCACTAATCATTAACCATTAACAATTGTTTAAGCGTCAAACCTTGTCACTCCCGTAACGCCTTTTACTTCCAATAGGTTTTTAATCAGGTTGTCCAAATGCTCTTTGTCATTCACAAATACTTTGATAGAACCATCGAAAATACCATCATTGGTATCAACCGTAATGGAACGCATGTTTACTTTAAAATCGTTAGAAATTACTTTGGTAATGTTGTTGATCAAACCTACATCATCGATACCTACAATGTGCAATCCAGTAAGGAAGGTCAACTCATGCTGGCGATTCCATTTGGCTTTTACTACCCTGTAACCATAATTAGCCATCAGCTGTGCTGCGTTTGGACAATTCGTACGGTGTATTTTAATGCCTTCGTTAACGGTTACAAAACCAAAAACGTCATCCCCAGGAATTGGGTTACAGCAAGCGGCAAGAGTGTAGTCAATTTTCTGAAGATCTTCGCCGATTAGCAAGATATCAGATTCTGGCCCTTTTACCTTCTTCAGTAAAGCATCTATACGCTCATTGTCGCTAACTTTTTCGGTACCTCTGTTTTCAATTTCTTTTTCGCTGGCTACGTATTCCCTTAAATCTTTAAGTTCAATTTTGCCTTGCGCTACCGCGATGAACAAATCTTGAGTAGACTGTAGTTTGAAGAAATAGCTGATTTTGTTGAGGTTATCGGTATTGTAAGTTATTTTAAGCGATTTAAGCTTACGTTCCAATAACTCTTTTCCTTCCTCTGCAATTTTGCGTTTTTCTTCTTTCAGAGAAGACTTGATTTTCGACTTTGCTTTTGCAGTAACTACAATGCTCAGCCAATCTTCTTTAGGGGTTTGCTTGCTCGAAGTGATGATTTCTACCTGATCGCCATTTTGCAGTTTGTATGACAAGGGCACCAATTTGTGGTTCACTTTAGCCCCAATACATTTAGCGCCAATATCGGTGTGGATCTCGAACGCAAAATCTAAAGCTGTAGCACCCAATGGAAGTTGCAACAAGGCACCTTTAGGCGTAAAAATGAAAATTTCATCAGAGAAAAGGTTCATTTTAAAGTCGTCCAGGAAATCCAATGCATTCGATTCAGGATTGCTTAGCATTTCCCTCACCTTTTGGATCCATTGGTCGAGACCATTATCATTAGTGCTCTCCTTGTATTTCCAGTGCGCCGCAAAACCCTTCTCAGCAATCTCATTCATCCGCTGTGTACGTATCTGCACCTCAACCCACTGTCCTTTTGGTCCCATTACTGTGGTATGTAAGGATTCGTATCCATTACCTTTTGGAGAAGAAACCCAATCGCGTAAACGATCAGGGTTAGGACGATATAAATCAGTTACAATCGAATAAGCTTTCCAACAATCGGCTTTTTCGCTTTCTGGTGGACTATCCAAAATAATTCTGATGGCAAAAAGATCATACACTTCCTCAAAAGGAATGTTCTTTTTCTTCATTTTATTCCATATTGAGTGGATCGATTTTGGACGGCCGTAAACATTTGCAGTAAGTCCTTGTTCAGCTAAAATATCATTGATAGGTTCAACGAACGATTTGATAAAAGCATTTCTTTCTGCTTTTTTCTCATTCAATTGAGTCGCAATGTATTTGTAAGTGTCAGGCTCCAAATATTTCATGGATAAGTCTTCTAACTCAGATTTGATGGCATAAAGACCTAAACGATGCGCCAAAGGAGCATACAGATAAATCGTTTCGGAAGCAATTTTCAACTGTTTGTGACGAGGCATGAAATCCATCGTACGCATGTTGTGCAACCTGTCTGCTAATTTGATCAAAATCACCCTTACATCGTCTGCAAGCGTGAGCAGCATCTTTCTGAAATTCTCCGCTTGTAAGGAACTATTGGTGTCGAAAACACCTGATATTTTGGTTAATCCATCGATGATTTTAGCTGTTTTTTTGCCAAATTCACGCTCAATATCTTCTAGGGTGATGTCGGTATCCTCCACTACATCGTGCAAAAGTGCACACACAATAGATGTGGTCCCTAATCCAATTTCTTCTGCAGCAATTTGGGCCACCGCAATAGGGTGGTATATGTAAGGCTCGCCAGATTTGCGACGCATGTCTTTATGGCTCTCTAAAGCCATGTCAAAAGCCTTCCGTATTTCCTTTTTGTCGCCTCGTTGAAGGGTTGATTTACAGGCACGTAGCAATGCCCTATACCTTTTTAGTATTTCTTTTTTCTCGGCTTCTAGATCTATCACTAATGCGTTCTTCATTTGTATTTTCTAGGTAAAATTATAATGTATTTAAACTATAAAATGCTATATTGGGTTGTAGTTAAAGCGAATGAGTAAAAATAGCTTTAACTTTGAACAGGCATAAATTTATGAAATTTTATCGTTTTTTTGCTCTTTCAATTGTCATCATTGCTGGTTTTAGCGCAAAGGCTCAAGACAGCACGGCAAAAGCTATTTGGCCAAAGTTGGGCAAAAATGATACCATTAGGGTAGCTGCTACCAACGATGGCGGATACATGATTCCGTGGATTGGCTTAAACGAAGTAGTGATTGTTGGACAACGTATTTGGAAGTCGCCGCAAGAACAGATGGCTTACAACAGGTTGAGATATAATGTGCTGAAAGTGATGCCTTATGCCTTATTTGCCAAGCGCAGGTACGAAAAACTAGAGCGGGATTTAGCACTGGTTGGTGATAAAAAAGAACAAAAGCGTTTGATCAAAGAATGTGATAACGAAATAAAAAAAATGTTTAATACCGAAATAAAGGAATTAACCATTACACAGGGACAAATATTAACTAAATTAATTGATAGAGAAGTAGGAAGAACCACTTACGATATTGTGAAGCAGACAAAGGGTAAATTTGCAGCTTTTTCATATCAACTGGTTGCAAGAGTAGTAGGTCACAATTTAAAAAATACCTACAGCGTTGAAGAAGATAGAGATATCGAATCCATTATTAGAGGCTCCGGCTACTATCAGTAAGTTTGAGAAAATGAATTTAAAACCAACAGTGTATCCGTTCAAGGCTCGCCTGATCAACGGAACAGAAAAAAACTTGGCCGACTATGATGGTAAAGTATTGTTGATTGTGAACACGGCTTCAGGCTGTGGTTTCACTCCCCAATTGAAAGATCTACAGCAAATCAGAGATGAATTTTCCGATCAAGGTTTTGAAATTTTAGGGTTTCCTTCCAATGATTTTGGAAAGCAGGAGCCTTTGGATGGAAAGGCGATCAATGAGTTTTGCGAAGTCAATTACGGCGTACAATTCCCCATATTTGATAAAATCATGGTAAGAGGTAAGGAAGCTCATCCCTTATTCAAGTTTTTGGCTGATAAAAAACTGAACGGAAATGTGACGTCTACACCACGTTGGAATTTCCACAAATATCTCATCAATAAAAAAGGCGAAGTAGTGGAGTATTTCTTTCCTTTTACTAAGCCAACTTCTTCTAAAGTGAAGAAAAAAATTCAACGTCTTTTAAACGAGAAATGAGAAAATGATGGAGTAGGTAAGTGATAGAGTTATAAAATGTCATTCACTCATTCAAAATTCAGTCATTTAAAACTAATCATATGAAATTAGATTTATTGGTTTTGGCCGTGCACCCCGACGATGCAGAATTGGGATGTTCTGGGACCATTATTAAACATATAGCACAAGGAAAAAAGGTAGGCATTATTGATTTTACGCAGGGCGAGTTAGGTACAAGAGGGACTATTGAAACTCGTGCGGCCGAAGCGGAAGCTTCTTCTAAAATAATGGGATTGCATGCTAGAGAGAATATTCAAATTAGAGATGGTTTCTTTAAAAATGATGAACAGCATCAATTAGAAGTGGTGAAGATGGTTCGTAAATACCAACCTGAAATTGTTTTGACCAATGCTTTGTATGATCGTCACCCTGATCATGGCAGAGCATCTGAATTGGCAAATGATGCGATTTTCCTTTCAGGTTTAAGGAAAGTACCAACTCATTTGGAAGGGGTTGAACAGCAACCTTGGCGACCTCGTTTGGTTTTACAGTATATTCAAGACACCTACATTAAGCCAGATATTATTGTAGATATTTCTGAGCAGATGGAGCAAAAGATTGAAGCCATTAGAGCTTTCAAAACGCAGTTTGATAGCCCAGGCGAAGATGAACCCCAAACTTACATTTCAACCCCAGGGTTTCTGCAGTCTGTGATTGCACGAGCAAGAGAAATGGGTAAAAATATTGGTGCGGAGTATGGTGAAGGTTTTACTTCTAGAAAACTTTTAGGGGTGGATAATTTATTTGATTTAAGATAGAAATGCTGCAATAGCCAACAATTTTGGCCATTTATTGTTGTTTGAAGTATAGAAAAAGCCATTAATGGTTTTTGATTTTTTAACTTTCTACTTTAAACTTAAAAAAATGGCCAATCTATTTTCCTCTTTAAAAAACGCTTACCAACTCTTTAAAAGCGTAGATTTTCAAAAATTGGATGCACTTTCCAAAAAGGTGGACCTGCCAAAAATGGTAGAGACGATTTCTAGTCTCGACGATAAGCAGCTTCAAGGAATGATGAAAATGATGGGTGGCAACTCTCGTAAAAAGGAATTACCACCAATTGAAGGGGATTTTTATCAGTTGGGTGAAGAGGCCCTTAACGAAGAAGACAGAGCGCTACAACTGAAAGTACGTACCTTTCTAGAAAAAGAAGTAAAACCTATTGTCAATCATTATTGGAACAGAGCAGAATTTCCTTTCGAAATCATCCCTAAACTTGCAGAACTTAACATTTGTGGCTTAACTTATAAAGGTTATGGCTGTCCAGGCAAATCTAACTTGATGGAAGGGATTTTGGCCATGGAAATGGCTCGTATCGATACCTCGTTGTCTACCTTTTTTGGTGTTCAAAGTGGCTTGGCCATGGGCTCTATCTACATTTGCGGTTCTGAAGAACAGAAGCAAAAATGGTTGCCATTAATGCAGAAATTTGAGGTGATTGGTGCCTTTGGTTTAACAGAGCCCGAAGTAGGCTCGGCTGCGGCTGGCGGGTTAACCACTACCTGCAAAAAGGTTGGTGATGAATGGGTGTTAAACGGTCAGAAGAAATGGATAGGGAATGCAACCTTTGCCGATATTTTGATCATATGGGCGCGTGACGAAGATAGTGGCGAAGTGAAAGGATTTATTGTAAAAAAGGATAATCCAGGATTTGCCGTAGAAAAAATGGAAAATAAAATGGCGCTGCGTATTGTTCAGAATGGTTTAATCACTTTAACCAACTGTAAAGTTGTAGAAAGTGATCGACTACAAAATGCAAACTCATTTAAAGATACAGCTAAGGTGTTGCAAATGACTAGGGCGGGAGTAGCTTGGCAAGCTGTAGGTTGTGCTCGCGGGGCTTACGAAAATGCCCTTGATTACACGCGTACTCGTAAGCAATTTGGGAAGCCAATTGCTTCTTTCCAATTGATACAAAATCATTTGGTTGAAATGCTGTCTAATTTAACCGCTATGCAGACGCTTTGTTTCCGTTTATCACAATTACAAGATCAAGGTTTGTTGAAGGATGAGCATGCCTCTTTGGCTAAAGTATTTTGTTCGCTTCGTACCAGAGATGTGGTAAGTAAAGCAAGAGAAGTAATGGGAGGTAACGGAATTCTGTTGGAATATAATGTGGCCCGTTTTGTGGCAGATGCTGAAGCCATTTATTCTTATGAAGGCACCAAAGAAATCAATACGTTGATTGTTGGTAGAGCGATTACTGGCTTTTCTGCATTTGTTTAGGCTTATTTAGACTTACGAAGTTTCCAAAACTTCGTAAGTCTGGCAATAGTGCCGTCATTGCGAGCTTTCGAAGCAATCTTTAAGCTAGCTCAAAAACATAACTATTTAAACGGCCATTTGAGTAATCCAACATTTCCCATGGCACTTTTTTCGTACAGCGCAAAGCAATTTTGATTGAAATCTGCATCAAAATTAACATCACCAGGAGAAAGCTTGGTAGGCGCTTCTTTACCTTCTAAAAAATAATAAACTTTAGTGTTGCCATATTTGGTATGTGGCATTAAATCGCCATAAGCTTGTAATTGGGCAGCGGTGGTATCTTTTACCGTAACCGAGTAAATGCGCTGTACAGGACCTGTATTGTTTTCATTTCGATAGCTGGCTATTTCTTTAAATCCGCCTTTCAAATCTTCAATACCCGATTGGGTAAAGGTATCTTTAAGCATCCAGCCGATAAGGAAAATAACTAATACTGCAATAAAAAACTTAGTGCCAACTTTTTTCATGCTCCGAAATTAGCTCAAATAAGCACTTGTTTTGTTGTTGGGAAGTCAGGAAATAATAAACCGTCATTTCGAACGAAGAATGAGGAGAATTGAAAATCAACGGAGTTAAATCTAGCGATTGGTTAAATTAATAACCTACTCAAATTGGTTTCTCAATTTCAAACGTGTCACTCGAAATGACGGCTAGTTCATTTTTTATCTGAGGTAACTATAGTTGGGGCAGTATTTTGCGCATCACTTCAATTCCTTCATCAATATGATGTTTTTCGATGCATAAAGCTGGTCTAAAGCGAATCGTTTGATTACCACAACCTAAAAACATCACGTTGTTAGCCATCCCTTTTTCGATAAACTTGTTGCGCATCTCTTTTTCGGGGAAATCGAAAGAACACAATAAGCCTCTGCCACGTACATTGCTCATTTTTTCGTATTCATTGGCAAGTGTTTGAAGTTGGTTTTTGAGATAATCACCTAAATGAGCAGCATTATCACATAATTTATCTTCTTCTACGATATTTAAAATTTGTGTAGAACGAACCATGTCAACCAAGTTTCCACCCCAAGTGGAGTTGATCCGAGAAGGGACGTTGAAAACATTTCCTTCTACCTCATCAACCTTGTTGCCTACTAAAATACCACAGATTTGCATCTTCTTTCCAAAGGCAACAATATCTGGTCTGGCTTTTTCGCTAAAATGTTGGTGGCACCAGAATTTTCCAGTTAAACCCACACCTGTTTGTACTTCGTCGTAAATCAAGAAAGCCTCGTTTTCATCAGCCAGTTGGCGAAGTTGAATTAAGAACTCCTCTCTGATATGGTTATCGCCACCTTCGGACTGAATTGGTTCAATAATGATAGCACAAATGTCATCTTTATTGTCAGCAAAAGCTTGTTTGATTTGAGCAATAGAGGCTGCCTCGGTTTCCTGGGCCACGTTTAAATTATCACCACTTAGCGGGAATTTAACTTGTGGTGTGCTTACCCTAGGCCAATCAAATTTGGCAAACCATTTGGTTTTATCAGGTAATGTATTGGTTAAGCTTAAGGTATAACCACTACGACCGTGAAAGGCTTTTTCGAAGTGGAGTACTTTAAAACCTTTTTCTTCTTTATAGCCCTTTTTGAAATTCTTCTGCACTTTCCAGTCCATGGCTACTTTAAGCGCATTCTCTATGGCTAAGGCTCCACCAGCAATAAAAAAAGCATGGGGCAAATAATCTGGAATGCCTACTCGAGAGAAAGTTTTTACAAATTCAGCATATTGTTGGGTATAAACATCCGAATTGGAAGGGTTGGCCAGGGCCGCTAAAAATAGGTTGTGTTTAAAGGCTTCGTCGTTCACCATTTTGGGATGGTTGTAGCCCAAAGGAACGGAAGCGAAACAAGTAAAGAAATCTAGTAGTTTACGATCATATTTTGAATCGTAAATGTAGGCTCCGTTACTTTTTTCCATGTCATAGGTAAGATCGTAACCATCGGCAAGAATATGTTTTTTAAGAGCTTGTTTAACCTCACTAGGAGCAACGCTTAGTTGATACATAAATTTAAGTTTTGGTATATCTCAAATTTAGATAAATAGGCCAAATTATCAAATTTAGGCGGTTTTTGAACTCTGAGTCTAAAAACTAGGTTTAAACAGTTTAAACTTAGTTTTTGCCTGAAACTTTAACAATAATTAAAAAATGTGGAAAAAATATTTTGATAAAATTTAGCTGAACTGGTCAATTTTTCCCAAAATTCCGAAGATTCCGCCAGTATGAAGCATTAAAACTTTGGCATCTTTCTTAATTATTCCTTTTTCTATTAAATCAAAGATAGCATAACACATTTTAGAAGTATAAATTGGATCTAGTAGAATACCTGTGCTACTTGTAAAGTCTTTAATGAAATTAATAAGTTCAGGAGTTGTTTTGGCATAACCGCCAAAGTGATAATCAGTATGTAGCTGTAACTTGTTGAGATCACTTTCATACATCGCTATTTCATCGCTAATAAATTCGCCTCCCTTTAAAACTGGAATAACATGGAGAGTGGTCTGTAATTGAAGCTTATTGATTCCTTTTAATAATCCAGCGGCAGTAGTTCCAGTTCCCGCAGCGCAAAATATATGATCAAAACCCTCTTTCAGCTCCTCAATAATCTCTGCGCAACCAATCAAAGCTTCTTTACTTGCGCCGCCTTCGTTCACAAAATAGACATTGCTGTCATTAGCGTAGTGTTCTTCAAATAAAGCTTCTTTGTGCTGATAACTTTGTCTGTCAATAAAACGGAGCTGCATGCCAAAGAGTTTACATAGTGTAAGCATGGGGTTACTTACCTCTTCACCACGAACAAATGCGGTAGCTTTTAAATGATTTTTTGCGGTAGCGGCTGCGATAGCTAGTAAATGGTTGGAATAAGCTCCACCAAAGGTAATGAGGTGCTTTTTGTTTTTTTCAGCAGCGTCTTGCAAGATATATTTTAGCTTTCGCCATTTATTGCCCGAAACGAAAGGGTCTATCAAATCATCTCGTTTAACGAAAAGGGATTTTCCTCGAAAGGAAACCTGATGTATGGGACTGGGCAATAGCATAAAATAAAAAAGCTTCCCCAAAGAGAAGCTTTTTTATGCTTTTTTGAAAATTTTAATTACCTATTCCAAAGCCAATACCTGCATTTACATAACCATATTTAGCTTGGGTATACGACCCATATAACCTAAAGAAGGCTAAGTGTAGCTGAAAACCTAATGAGGCTTTCATACCGCTAACATCCGTTCTCTTGATCTCAAAAGGATTAGTATAAGTCTGGCTAGGATCTGTATCGTCAAAACTATAAGTTCCCAAAGCTCTAATGTGGGTGTTAGATTTGTTGTAGCCAAGGCTAAAGAACGGGGTGAACATCGCTATTTTCTTAGAGATGATCGCATCCACACTAACACCTTTTAACTTTACATCAATGTTCTGGTTAGGGTTAGGATTTTGACCTACTTCCAATGGGATATTCCATTTGAGTTGTGTGTAACCAAAGGCAACCGCTAAATCGAAAGGAAGCATTTTTCCTGTTTTGCCCAAAACTAAAGGCAATACCTCTACTTTAGCACCCACACCAAAAAGATCAACTTTTCCAAAATCGCTTAAATCGATGGTAGGCGTGTAGCGCACAGATACGTCTATGTTCTTAGGAAGACCTACCGTTAATTGAACTTGAGGAGCTGGTACCAAACCAACGCCAATACCTTCAGGTAAGTTAAATTGTTTAGATGGATTATTGCCTACTTGCATTCTAGTGCCGTCTTGCTCTGGTCCAGCAATGGTAGGTGTATTTACATTAGAGCCCGCTACAGGAGCCATACTGGTAAGTCCCAATTTGGTCACATCAAATGTCTTGTCGCTTGAAGGGACAAAGGCACCAGAAGCGGTGATCCTTAAATCAAAGCGTAAAAAGTTTTTTGCTTTTGCAGAAGTGTACCACATTGAATTTAAGCCTAAACCAAATCCAGTAGTTGCAGGTAAGAGGTAAGCACCAGCTAATTTTCCAGCATCCGCTGGAGTTCCTTTAAAAACGCCACCAACCTCATCTTGCGCCATTAAATTAAAAGGCAATAAAAAAGCGCTAAGAACAATTGTGTTTCTTAGCGCTCGAAATTTTTTTTCCATGTTTATTTGTTTGATTTTCAGACACGAAAATATATTTTTCTAATTAAATAAGGAAAAAAATTTATTACAATTCTGAGGTTTTGAGTAAAGATTTTCATACGCACAACTTAATTTCTACACCTACACTACAATAAATAAGCCAATTTGTTTTCAAATAATGTCGATTTGATAATTTATTTTTGCAGCATGGAAAATTTCGCAATAGGGCAAGAGGAAGAGGAACAGGATTTGTTTGAGCATTTTAATATTGTCGTTGATAAAGGACAGTCGCTATTACGAATTGACAAGTTTTTGATGCACCGCATAGAACATGCTTCTAGAAATAGGATACAAAATGCTATTGATGCAGGCAATGTATTGGTGAATAAGCAAATGATTAAGGCGAGCTATAAAGTGAAGCCTCTGGATGAAATTTCCATTGTTTATGCTCAGCCACCTCGTGATACAGAGGTTTACCCAGAGGATATTCCTTTGGATATTGTTTATGAGGATGATGACCTGCTAGTAGTGAATAAACCAGCGGGTATGGTAGTGCACCCAGGTTATAATAATTATACGGGGACTTTAGTAAACGCATTGGCTTTTCACTTTGATCAATTACCTACTTTACCTGGTAATGATGGTCGACCAGGTTTGGTACATCGTATAGATAAGGATACTTCGGGGCTGTTGTTGATCAGTAAAAACGAAATCACCATGACTAAATTGGCGAAACAGTTTTTTGACCACAGTATTAATCGTAAATACCTTGCTTTGGCTTGGGGAGATATTGAAAATGATGGTAGAATAGAAGGGTACATCGGACGTAGTATGAAAAATCGTATTATTCAAGATGTGTATGATGATGAAGAAAAAGGCAAGTGGTCAGTAACGAATTATCAAGTACTGGAGCGATTGAATTACGTTACTTTGGTGAGCTGCCAATTGGAGACGGGACGTACACATCAAATTAGAGCGCACATGAAGCATATTGGTCATCCGCTTTTTAATGACGCGAATTATGGCGGAGATAAGATTTTAAAAGGAACTACGTTCTCTAAATACAAGCAATTTGTGACCAATTGTTTCGACATCATGCCGCGTCAGGCTTTACATGCGAAAACTTTGGGCTTTATACATCCGACTACGAAACAATATATGGAGTTTGAGGCACCTTTGCCAGCAGATTTTGATGCGGTTTTAACCAAATGGCGTAATTACCTAGTACAACCTCAATCGTAGATGCCGCAATATATTTTATTTAACGACCAGTTTTATGAGAGTGATGCACCACTTTTGCAAGCCCAAAACAGAGGCTTCAAATTTGGGGATGGCTTGTTTGAATCGATGCGGATGTGCGGTGGAAAATTGAAATTCCCTGAACTTCATGCGGATAGGCTGCATGCGGGCATGAAGACGCTCAAAATGGACGGCTATACTTTATTGGACGAGTACTTTTTAAAGCAAAAAGCAACCGAATTAGCAAAGAAGAATAAAATTAATGGCAATGCTCGTCTGCGTTTAACCATATATCGCAACGGAGAGGGCCTTTATACCCCACAAAGCAATAAAGTGGGGTATTTATTGGAGGCATCAGCCTTACCCAATGCCGAATATGAGTTAAATGCCAAGGGTTTGATTATTGATGTGTATGATGAAATCCCTAAACCGATCAATAAGCTTTCAAACTATAAAACCACCAATGCCTTGTTGTATGTAATGGCAGGGTTATACCAAAAGCGCTACAGTTTGGATGAAGCTCTGTTACTTAACCAAAATGGTTTCCTTTGCGAAAGCACCAGTTCGAATGTTTTTGTGGTGTATCAAGGACAAATTTATACTCCCGCACTTTCTGAAGGTTGCGTGGCTGGTGTGATGAGGAATGTAGTGATGAAACTGGCTAAACAACACCAATTGCCATTGATAGAAGCACAAATTAATCCACAGATATTAAATGAAGCTGAAGAGGTTTTTGTAACCAATGCAGTTAGCGGTATCAGATGGGTGATGGGCTATGGCAGAAAACGTTACTTTAATGAAGTCGCCAAAGCCTTGAGCGCCAAATTAAACTTGCTGTAAATTTCATAGCATTTAGTTTTATCGCCAATAAATTACATTATTGTTTGTTTTTTAGTGGATTTTTCAGAGTAAAATTTTTGTATCTTGTTTTTACACACACAAATGTAAATCGATATGAAAAAACTACTCATGATCGTCATGGCATGCTATGCCCTGAACGCTCGTTCGCAAACGGACGAATCCAGAAATTTTATTTACCTCAATTCCGATTCTGTAATTCATGCAGATAGGATCAGATTACGAACCGATTTTGGAGGTTCTTTGGTGTTAAGGGCCGATTCCAGAAGGGTTCCTCTGGAACAGGTGAAATTCTTTAACAATGAAGATGGCTTTTTTGCGAATACTCGAAAGACCAACCTTTTTGCTGGCAACTCTTTTTCGGAAAGGATTGTGAAAGGAAAAATTAACCTTTACCAAGAGGTAGCCTATGATCCTGTACCTTATGAATTGGGCTATCATCGATTTAGAGACAGAGCGCCACGTGCCATTTCAACTAGCATGTTCTATAACAAAGGCTTTTCAGATGTGAAAAAAGTAAGTTATGCTAGTTTAAAAATGGATATGGCCGACAATCCCGAAAGTCTTGATTTTTTAGAGAGCTATAGAAAAGGCAAGCAAGCGGGAACCGTTTTTTACGTCGCTGCGGGTGCAGCAATTGTCGCTGGTTTGGTCAATTTCGCCATTGCAGGCAATAATCAAAATTTTTCCATAAGTAGTTTTGAAAGAAGCTATTTGGGAAGCCTTTTGTTGATTGGGGCAGGTGCTGGTTTAAGTTTAGCAGGTTACCTAAAGCAAGCTTCTGCTAATAGAGAAATAGAAAAAGCGATAGATGCTTATAATCGTAACTAAATCTTAAATGGATTAAGGTGCCCTATAATAATTGGGGGCACCTTATTGTATTGTTAAAGTCTAACGCCTCTTAAAAATTCGTCAACCAGCATTCTTTTTTTGCCTTCAAGTTGTAATTCCAACAATTTGATATATCCATTATTGCTGGCAAATTTCAAGAAAGTCTTTCCATCTGTTTCATATTCTCCAGCATTTACGGTGGGAGTAACATTTTCCTTTTCCACCTTGAAAATTTTTAACGTCTTATCGTTTAAAAATGTAAATGCAGTAGGGTATGGGCTTAAACCTCTGATGTGATTAAACACGGTTTGGTTATCTTGATTCCAATTGACCTCACAAAAATCCTTGAAAATTTTCGGGGCCATTTTCAGTTCGGTATTCATGGGCTGCGGCACCTCTTGATAATTGCCGCTTTCAATGGCCTTAACCGTTTTCACGATCAGTCCCGCTCCAATGTTCATCAACTTATCGTGTAGTGTGCCAGCCGTATCATCCTCTGTAATTGGTGTGCTTTCTGAAAAAATCACGTCACCCGTATCAATTTCTTGTTTTAGGAAAAACGTAGTGACCCCGCTTTCTTTTTCTCCGTTAATAATGGCATGATTGATTGGTGCAGCGCCTCGGTATTGAGGCAATAAAGAGCCATGGAGGTTAATGGTTCCCTTTTTAGGCATATTCCAAACCACTTCGGGTAGCATTCTAAAAGCTACTACCACCTGCAAATCTGCATTTAAAGCCTGTAGTTCTTCAATAAATGCGGGGTCTTTGAGCTTCAAAGGCTGAAGAACTTTTAATCCGTGTTCAATGGCATATTTTTTAACGGCACTTTCACTTAACTTTTGACCACGACCAGCAGGTTTATCGGCTGCTGTGACTACACCTACAATATCAAATCCCGCATTTTTGAGCGCATCTAAAGAGGCTACTGCAAAATCAGGCGTACCCATAAAAACTATTTTCATGTTTGTCTTAATTACTGGATGATGGAATTTTGAATGATTGAATAAGAGAATGGTGAAATCATCGCATGCTCCAATTAAGTCATTATCAAATTAAAACTTCATTGCTCGGTCTAACTCCCGTTTACTTTCTCTTTCCTTAATCGTATCGCGTTTGTCAAATTCCTTTTTACCTTGAGCTAAAGCTATTTCTATCTTGGCAAAACCGCGTTCATTGATGAAAATGCGCAAAGGGACAATGGTAAAACCTTTTTCTTCCCCTTTTAGTCTTAATTTCCTTAACTCCTTTTTCTGTAGTAATAGCACTCGGTCACGCTTAATATCATGATGATAAAAAGAGCTGTGGCTATATTCAGAAATATGGAGGTTACGAATGTAAAGGCTATTGTTAATGAACATGCAAAAGGCATCGGTTAGATTAGCCTTCCCTTGTCTAATTGATTTTATCTCGGTGCCAAGCAAAGCAATGCCTGCCACATACTTATCTAAAATGTGGTAGTCAAAATATGCTCGCTTATTCTTTATCTGTATATCGTTAGGCATAACTGCAAATATCAACAATTGTGGGCTATAAGTAACAGCATCTTTTAATATTTGTTTTAATGCAATAGTGTTGCATTTTTAAATGCTAATCCTATATTTGCAATAGTGTTGCGTTTGTAGCTGTTTTTAGATTTTTTTAATTTTATTATGTTGTTTTTCTAAACTAATTTTTAGATTTGTCTAAAATTATATTTTTGTATAGCTAACCCATTTTCAAAATGAAGAATATTTTACTTTTTCTTGCTGTTTTATTGTTGTTTTCAAAAGCTAACGCTCAGGATATTGTGCTGAAAGGAAAAGTGGAAAGCAATGGCTCGCCAGTGGTAAAGGCCAGCTTGCGTATTTTAGAGTTACAGCGCTCTTCACAGACGGATGCCGAAGGAAATTTCGGTTTTGTGGCTCTCAATGCTGGTAAATATCAAATCAGAATATCTGCATTAGGTTATCAAACACAGGTAAATACTGTTCAGGTACTGTCGGATACTGTATTACATTTCGATTTGGTAGAACAAAAGGAAAACTTGCGGGAAGTAGTGGTTACTGGAACACAAAAGGAGGTCAATCGTTTGGAAAGTCCAGTGCCCGTAGAGATTTATACCGCCAAGTTTTTTCAGAAAAATCCTACCCCAAGTATTTTCGATGCTTTGCAGAATATCAACGGCGTTCGTCCACAGCTTAATTGTAATATCTGCAATACTGGAGATATCCATATCAACGGTTTGGAAGGCCCATATACCATGGTGATGATTGACGGAATGCCTATTGTCAGCAGCTTATCTACGGTTTATGGTTTGTCAGGCATTCCAAATTCGCTGGTGGAAAGAATAGAGATCGTGAAAGGCCCTGCATCTTCCTTGTACGGTAGTGAAGCGGTAGGTGGGTTGATCAACATCATTACCAAAGAGGTAGGTAAGGCCTCCAAATTTACCGCTGATTTAATGACCACTAGCTATTTGGAGCATAATATTGATTTAGGTTTTAAAGCCCGTTTGTCTCCGAAGGTAAGTTTTTTAACTGGGGTGAATTATTTTAAATATGGAAACAAGGTAGATGATAATCATGATGGCTTTACGGATGTAACACTGCAAGATAGGATTTCGATTTTTCAGAAATGGAACTTTAATAGGCGGGAAAATAGGCTGTTTTCTTTAGCGGGAAGGTTTTTGTATGAAGATAGATGGGGTGGAGAAATGAACTGGACAAAACAGTATAGGGGAGGGAATGAAGTATATGGCGAAAGTATCTATACCAAACGTTTTGAATTGCTGGGGAACTACCAATTGCCATTAAAGGAAAAGATGTTTTTGGCCTTTTCTTTAACGAGCCATAACCAGGATAGCAGGTATGGGGAGACTTCTTACATTGCCAAACAGAATATTGCATTTTCGCAGTTGACTTGGGATAAAAAAATAGGTAGCCACGACCTACTTTTTGGTACGGCTTTCCGTTATACTTATTACGATGACAATACCCCAGCTACGATTCTGGCCAATCAAAACAACCCTGAAAATGTGTATTTGCCAGGGGTATTTGTACAGGATGAGATTAAATTAACCCAAAAGCATTCGGTTTTGCTGGGCATGCGTTACGACTACCATTCTACACACGGAAATATCTTTACGCCTCGATTTGCTTATAAAATCAATTTTGATGAAACCAGTATCCTAAGATTAAATGCTGGAACTGGATTTCGGGTGGTCAATATTTTTACGGAAGATCATGCGGCGTTAACCGGGGCTAGGGAAGTGGTGATAGAAGAGAATTTGAAACCTGAAAAGAGCTACAACGTGAACCTTAACTATCTTAAAAAATTGCATGATTTAAATGGAAATACTTTCACTTTTGATGTTTCGGCTTTTTACACTCGTTTCAGCAACCGTATTGTAGCTGATTATGAAACCAATACTAATCAAATTAGATACAATAACCTTACTGGTTATGCGGTAAGTAGGGGTTTAACTGGAAATTTTGATGTCACGTTAAATTTTGGACTGAAATTGAATGCTGGGATTACCTTGCAGGATGTAGGTTTGGTACAGAACGGGAACAAAACACAGCAAATATTAACTGAAAAATGGATGGGTACTTGGTCGGTTTCTTATCTTATCAATAAGCTGAATTTGGGAATTGATTATACGGGAAATATTTATGGACCAATGCGATTGCCTTTGTTGAATGATTTGGATCCTCGTCAGCCTTTTTCACCAGTATGGAGTTTACAGAATATCCAATTTACTTATCGTGGGTTTAAAAATTTAGAGGTTTATACGGGTGTAAAAAACCTGCTTAATTTTAAGCCTACCAGAAATAATCCTTTTATTATTGCCCGTGCTAATGATTCTTTCGACAAGCAAGTGCAGTTTGATGCTAACGGAAATGCGATGGCCACGCCAAATAATCCTTATGGTTTAACTTTTGATCCGAGTTATGTTTATGCGCCAAATCAAGGGATAAGGGGTTTTTTCGGACTAAGATATACTTTGAAATAGTTTAGGCGATAAAATTAATTAGTTTTTCCCAGATTGCAATTGAGTAATGAAAACTCAATTAGCAGTCTGGGAATTGTTTTAAAAGTCGGTTATTCTTTTACTGATATAAAAGTTTCTACTTCGGCTTGATCACCCAGATAATATTTTTTTCCGTGGATAGTAAAGTCAAATTTATAGGCTCTATTTAAGGTTTTGTTTTGCCATATTTCCATCCATGTGTTGAAAACGGCTTCGGGCATTTTTCCTTTTGATACAAATTTTTGATAGTTCGCTTTTTCAATGGTTATGCCTACAAACCCTTCGGGGATATTGGCTAATGAATTCACCTGTGATCCGATGATGGTGGTATATGGCCCCGTGTGGTCTGTTTCGTAAGCAGTGTATACGGCGTAGATGTCGTCATTTACTTTGTTAGGAATTTGTTTTTGAATCTCTTCTCCCCAGAACTTCTTCCATAATGTTTCAATGTCTTGGGCTGATTGTCCATTTTGATTGGTAGTTCTTACCGAAATTCCGATGACGTAAAATTGTTGAATGGTTTGTTTTTTCATTGTTTTTGTTTGTGATTGAGCAGTGAAGGGTAAAATTGTAAATGCCGTGAGCATGAACTGATGCAATTTTTTCATTTCCATTTTAATTATTGCATAAAGCTAAAATGGGATAGTGACAGCCCTATGGCAGTGGGTTAAAAAAGTTAAAAAAATAGAAAGTTATTGAATATTAAATTTCAGTCTTTGTATAGCTATGAGATCTTTTACTAACTGTAAAGATTTGTGAAGTTTAGCAGAGAACGCAAAGTTGATAGTGGTAGTTGTATTTGGGATTGCACGCTAAGTTTTGGGCAGTAGCTTTTGTTTGTTAAACCCGATTGTAGTGGAAATACTTTTTGTTGCAGGGAAAAACCTCATAGGTTTCCTTTGGATCATGTGGATAAACCTATGAGGTTTGGGAATTGGCCCAACAAAAAGATTGGAGTGGAAAGCGGGGCTGCCGTAAATAGTTGCTGTTGTATTGCTTTTCTAATTATCTTACAATGAGCACTGGGATATCTACTTTGTGTCTAACTGAATCGACAGTAGTTCCAAAAATTAGGTCTTTAAGGCCTTTGTGCCCATGTGCACCCATTACCAAAAGTTCCAATTTGTTGGTGTTGCTAATTTCGGCGATGGCTTTTGCGGTACCACCAAAACCAATATGCGGCGTAGATTGATAGCCTAATTCAGCCAGGTTCTCTTGGTATTTTTTGAGATTGTCGATATCAGATTGCGTCTCATGGTCCATAACGGTTTTGCCATGGTAGCGTGCCGCCGCGGTTTCTACTACGTGGATAAGGTAATAGTGTGCATCTTTTCCGCCTTGAATTAACGCATGGCGAATGGTTTTCCGATCGTTCTCTGAAAAATCTACGGTAATGCCAATCTTCTCATAATTGATTTTCTCGATTTGACCTATGGCAAGTGCATCACCATGAGGTACATTGCTAATCAACTGTTTTTTACCCACAAACGGATACACAAAAATATAAAGTAATAGCAAGGCAACAAGGATGGCTACTGGCAACACAATGACATAGATATACCAAGCGTTGTTTGATTCTTTTATCCAGCCCCCAATTTCTTCAATTACTAATTTGATGTTTAAGGCTACAATGACCGCTGCACTTAACCAAGCCAAAATTTTCACCCAAAGTTTGATGGTGAATTCCTTCATTTCTTTTTTATCGGAGTTGAGGTGAATGAGCGGAATAATGGCAAAGCCTAGTTGTAAACTTAATACTACCTGACTTAAAATCAGTAAGCCACCTAGGGCGTCATCACCGAAGTAAAGAATGGTGAAAAATGCGGGAACAATAGCTAAAAGGCGAGTAATTAGACGGCGCAGCCAAGGTTGTATCCTTAGGTTTAAGTGACCTTCCATTACAATTTGACCAGCTAAGGTACCTGTTACGGTAGAGCTTTGTCCAGCAGCAATAAGCGCAATGGCGAAGAGGGCAGGGGCCACATCACCGAAAATATTACTCAGTAATTCGTGTGCATCCTGTATTTCGGCCACTTCGTGAAAGCCGTTTTTAAAGAAAGCTGCTGCGGCCAGAATTAAAATGGCGGCATTGACAAAAAAAGCCAAGTTGAGCGCTACAGCAGTATCTATAAAATTGAACTTGATGGCTTCTTTAATTCCTTTGCTGTCTCTCTCGAATTTTCGGGTTTGCACCAATGAGGAATGTAGGTAAAGGTTATGCGGCATTACGGTAGCGCCAATGATACCAATGGCAATATAAAGTGCCTCTCCACCAAGCATTGAGGGTTCAAAACCCTTGGCAATTTCACCTAGGGAAGGCTGAACGATGAACATTTCTGCTAAGAAGGAAATCCCAACGATGAAAACCATGGAAACAATAAACGCTTCCATTTTTCGCATGCCTTTGTTGAGTAGAAATAGTAGTAATACGGTATCGAAAATGGTGATGGATATTCCCCATATTAAAGGGAGCCCGAAAAGTAAGTTTAAACCAATGGCCATCCCAATAATTTCGGCCAAATCGCAGGCGATGATGGCTGTTTGTGCCAAAACGAACAAGGGGAAATTCACCCATTTGGGGTAGGTATTTCGGGATGCTTGTGCTAAATCCAATCCTCTCACAATGCCTAAACGGGCACTTAATGATTGAAGCAGTAGTGCAATCAAATTAGACATGAGGAGCACCCAGATAAGTTGATAGCCAAATTTACTGCCACCTGCAATATCCGTTGCCCAATTACCTGGGTCCATATAACCTACACTTACCAGATAGGCGGGACCTAAAAATGCCAGTATTCTTCTCCAACCTTTTCTTTGATGGGTAGCTACGCTTTGGTGTACTTCGCTTAGGGATTGTTTTTCGGCCATTAGTTCTTCGTGATTAGGATGTGTTTGGCTACTTCTCTACTGATATTTAGTTTTTCCTGCTCTAATAATAATTCTACGGAGCCATCAAATTCTACCACGTCAATTACTTCTACTCGTTTGCCAAGCGTAAGACCCAGTTTTTCTAAATGTTTTAAAAAAGGAGAGGAGTGTTCACTTACTCCTGTGATGTTGCCTTTATCGCCATTTTTAAGCTTACTTAGTTTCACGAAAGTCATTTCAGCGAAATTGCCATTTTTGTCGGGAATGGGGTCGCCATGTGGGTCAACTTTGGGATAATCCAAGAATTCGTCTAGGCGTTCGATGAGTAAGTTAGATTGGATGTGTTCTAATTCTTCGGCTACTTCATGCACCTCGTCCCACTTGAAATTTAATTTGTCTACCAAAAATACTTCCCAAAGCCTATGTTTTCTAACGATGTTAATGGCGGTTAGCTTTCCTTTTTCGGTGAGGGTTACGCCTTGGTACTTTACATAGTGCACCAATTCTTTCTCCGATAACTTTTTAATCATATCCGTTACAGAGGCCGCCTTGGTTTGAATACGATCCGCAATGGCATTGGTTTGCACGGGATGGCTTATTTCCGATAGGTGATAAATGACCTTAAGGTAGTTCTCTTCTGTGTATGATTGCATTTTTGGTTTTCTAATTCTTAATTTAGACAAATCTAAAAATAATTGTATAAAATATTCGCTAATTTTTTACATTAGTTTTAGAATAAAATTTTGTGGATTGCCCTTACTGTTATACCTTTGGGTAATTCAAACAAAACATATGGCACTAGAACTCGACAAGATAGATTTCAAGATTTTGAAGTTGTTGCAAGAAAACGGAAGGATCACCAACCTATTGTTATCGCAAGAAATTGGTCTTTCTCCAGCACCTACTTTAGAGCGAGTAAGAAAACTGGAAATGTCTGGTTATATCAAAAGTTATCATGCTTTGGTTGATGAAGAAAAACTAGGTCTTGGTATCAAGACTTTCATTCAAATTCAGTTAGACTTCCATAAAAACAATACAATCCAGATTTTTTTGGATGAGGTGAACCAAATTAAGGAAGTAACGGAATGCCACCACGTTACTGGTCAGGCAGATTTTCTACTCAAAGTTTATGTAAGCGACATCAAGTCCTACGAGCGTTTGATTATGGATAAAATCAGTAAGATTTCTGTAGTGAAAACTTTCCAAACGATGATGATCATGTCGACAACGAAGAAGGAGCCGATTGTGCCGTTGGAGTACTAGTACTTTTTACCACCTAAGACACCTTAGTTCATCTTAGAGCAAATCTCTATATAATTCATTAACGAAAGTTTTCTTTCCGTTGTGAATAATATTTGTACAATTGAAATTTATAAGTAATCCCTTAGGGACATTAAGCAATTTCATATATGTGAGTATTTGGGCTTCATAGATTGGATGAATAGTTTCTACTGATTTCAATTCCATTATCAAGCAGTTCTCTACCAATAAATCTACTCTTAAAGCGGTGTTTATGCTAACGCCTTTGTATTCTATATCAATGATATGTTCTGAAACATAAAAGATATCTCTTAACTGTAATTCTCTTTCTAGGCAACGGTGGTAGACACTTTCTAATAATCCAGGTCCAAGATTTTTATGGATTTCGATGCATGCACCTGTTACTTCGTATTCCAAAGCGCTGATAAGCTTTTTATTTATGTCGTTTTCCATTAGATATACTTTGAAGATGTATCTAAATATACTAATAGAACGATATATAAAAAACTAAAATGTACTAAGGTGTCTTAGGTGGTTAATTAAATTAGGTATTAGTGTTCAGCTATGTGATGCTGTTGTGGTTATTAGTTAAACGATTTGCCAATCAATAGGCTCTTTTCCTTCCTTTTTAAGGATTTCATTGGTCTTTGAAAAGGGCTTGGAACCGAAAAAACCGTTGTAAGCAGAAAAAGGAGAAGGGTGTGCAGACTTAATGATGAAGTGCTTGCTCTGATCAATCAAGCTTTCTTTTTGTTTGGCGTAGTTGCCCCATAGGATAAATACCAATCCGCTTCTTTTTGCAGATAATTCAGAAATGACTTTGTCGGTAAATTGTTCCCAGCCTTTGTTTTGATGTGATCCAGCGGTATGCGCTCTAACTGTTAATGTTGCGTTTAAGAGCATTACGCCTTGATCGGCCCAACTGGTGAGTTCTCCGTGGCTGGGGGGGTTAAAATCAGGGAATTCATCCGCCAGTTCTTTATAGATGTTTTTAAGTGATGGGGGAGGAACTATTCCTTTTTGCACAGAGAAGGAAAGACCATGCGCTTGTCCTACACCGTGATAAGGATCTTGACCCAAGATCACCACTTTTACTTTTTCAAAAGGCGTGTGCTTAAAGGCATTGAAAATATCGGAACCCTTAGGGAAAATAGTGAAACCAGCTTGTTTCTCCTGCTGAAGAAAATTTTTTAAACTCTTCATGTAAGGTTTTTCAAACTCGTCTTTTAGTACTTCAAACCAACCAGGTTCCAAATCAATAGCCATATTATTTTTTTGCGGTCAATATTTCAATAAGGTCCAGTTCTAAGCTCTTTTTTGGAAACTCAGTAATGCGTCCAATTTCGGTACCTTTTTTATCCGTAACAATGAAGGTAGGAACACGTGTGATGTTTAGGTTATCTATTAGGCCGTTTTCTGCTTTCTTGGCACCGTCTACTGCAATAAAAGCGACATGGTCTTCTTTTACCTTAGCTGCATCAGCAACTTTTAGGAAGTTTGGTACTTGAAATTTGCTATCGCCACACCAAGTTCCTAGTACTACCTTGATTTTTTTATCCTTTAGTAGTTTGGTTAATTGGGCCATTGAAGCTGAGTCTACTTTGTAGTTCTCATAATTGGCATCGTAGCTTGCTTTAAATTCAGGAAAGGTCACCAAACCTTCTCTTGAGCACTCGTTTAACATGATTTGTTTATGTTTAATCTGATCTTCTAGTTTTTTATTGATTTCTTGTGCATTGGCCGAAATGAAAAACAGGCCCAGCACCATTGTAAATAAGTACTTCATTGTTATCTAATTTTTGTTGAAATTATAAATTAAATCGCTATTTTCTGCTATATAAAACCGATATTTGCAGAAATATTGAAAAACTATGTCAAATTTGGTACGCCTAATTATAGGCTTTGCTTTACTTGGTGCGGCAGTTGCACTTTTTATTTTCGGTCACTGGGGTTGGGGTATACCAGCCGTTTTGTTTAGTATATTTATTTTCATCACGTATTTTTACAATGAGAATATGCTGATTGCACAATGGTATTTGCGTAAAGATAATATGCCTAAAGCGGAAGTGTTTTTGGGGAAAATTACCAATTACGAGAAGCAGTTGAACAAAATGCAATACGGATATTTCCATCTTTTGGTGGGTCTAATCGAATCGAGAAAAGCACCTTTGAAATCTGAGAAGTACTTTAAGAATGCTTTGAGTTTAGGTTTGCATATGGATCACAACGTAGCAATGGCCAAGTTAAGTTTGGCGGGTATTGCCATGGCTAAACGCAACAAACGTGAAGCGCAAATGTATTTGGCAGAAGCTAAAAAAGCGGATAAAAATAAACTATTGGCTGATCAGATTAAACAAATGAAAGACCAGCTTGGCATGTTAGATAAGCAACAACAAGTGCGCTACAGCCATAGATAGGATTTTAAAAGGCATAAAAAAAGGTCTGGTTGCTTCACAGCGGCTAGACCTTTTTTATTTGTCGCAAAGGCGATCAAAGTTTTCTTCGAATGCTGAATCTGTCCTACTTATCAGGTCGTCTTCTTCTTCCATTCTTTTCTTGCTGAAAAACAATTCCTCAGCTTGGATTCGCTTAATTAATTGACGAATAAGCGATAAATCAAACGTCTCTCTGCTTAACTTGATGCAGTATTCGTTTTCTGTGATTTCGATACTTGAACTATTCATCTTATTTAGATTTTAATACAGGTCTAAAATAGAAAAGCCTTTTTAAGCGTAGGGTAACATGCTTTTAACTTTTTGTTATGTTTTTGTTAAGGAAGAAGGTTTTTATTTTACAACCTTCGACATTTTAGAGCATTTTAGTTTTTTGGCATGAATGGTGAAATGTTTTTAAAACACCTTAGACAACTTAGTTCATTTTAGCTTCTGAACCATTAAGGAATTAAGGGACATTAAGATTTTTTATGAGACATAGTCTTAATTGTCTTCATTTCTTAATGTTTTGTTTTTAAAACACCTTAGATACCTTAAGTTCATTTTAGCTTCTGAACCATTAAGGGATTAAGGGATTAAGGGGCATTAAGATTTTTTATAACGCCTGGTCTTAATTGCTTTCATTTCTTAATGTTTTGTTTTTAAAACACCTTAGATACCTTAAGTTCATTTTAGTTTTTTAACCATTAAGGGATTAAGGGACATTAAGATTTTTTATAAGGCCTGGTCTTAATTGTCTTCATTCCTTAATGTTTTATTTTGAAATAGCCACCGCATTTCTGCCTAAGGTTTTAAGACGATCGCCATTTTCTTGTACAACAGTAATGGTTAGGTGTCCTGTTTTACTGATGTTGAAGTCTGTGGCAGTACCTGTTTTACCTTTGTGAGTGCCATTTACAACTTGACAAAAGTCACCATCTTTAAGCTTTGTTTCTTCTTTCATTGATTTGGCTTTTGTTAAAAATAGAGAAAAGTTTGAGAATAATCACGTCATTGCAAGGTTGCTTTATCTCACCTTCAAGCAATAACGAAAAGAGTAGGCAAAAAAAAATCCTCAACTGTAATAGATGAGGATTTATATGTTAATAAAAAGATGTCTTATTTATACTCTAGGAATAAACCATCATCGGTTTTGCTTACTTTTAGGATGTTTTTGCCAGTAAGTCCTTTAAGGGTGGTATCCCATTTTTTATTGCTCCAGTCTGCTAATTGTGCTCTTACATCACTTAATAGCTGTTGTTCGCCTTCTTTTACCAAACCAAACAATTCACTTTCTTCGGCGGTAAGCTCAACTTTCTTTTTCTCTGGACGCATCTGAGGGAAGAACAATACTTCCTGAATTGTTGATTGGTCAGTCATTAACATCACCAATCGATCAATGCCAATACCTAAACCAGAAGTAGGAGGCATACCATATTCCAAAGCACGCACAAAATCGTCATCCATAGCCATGGCCTCATCATCGCCTCTGGCAGCCAATTTCAATTGCTCTTCGAAACGCTCTTTTTGGTCAATTGGGTCATTCAGTTCTGAGTAAGCATTGCCAATCTCTTTACCCATTACAAATAGCTCGAAACGTTCTACTAAGCCTTCTTTGCTACGGTGTTTTTTAGCCAAAGGAGTCATCTCAATTGGATAATCGGTAATGTAAGTAGGCTGAATTAGGTTGGCTTCTACTTTCTCACTGAAAAGCTCGTCCACCAACTTGCCGCGACCCATGCTGTCGTCAATCTCGATGCCTAAATCTTTACAGGTTTTTGCCAATTCGGCTTCGGTCATTTCAGAAACATCAATGCCTGTATATTTTTGAATGGACTCGTACATGGTCAATTTCTCGTAAGGACCCGCAAAATCAATTTCGTGTGCACCCACTTTAACGATAGGTGAACCGTGAATAGCTACCGCAATTTTCTCTAAACATTCTTCTACCATACCCATCATCCATACGTAGTCTTTGTAGGCTACATAAATTTCCATCGAGGTAAACTCAGGGTTGTGGGTCCTGTCCATTCCTTCGTTACGGAACATTTTGCCAAACTCATATACGCCATCAAAACCCGCAACAATTAGCCTTTTTAAGTAAAGCTCATTGGCAATACGTAAAAACAAAGGCATGTCTAAGGTATTGTGGTGGGTGGCGAACGGACGAGCCGCTGCACCGCCATGAACCGCTTGTAGAATAGGCGTTTCTACTTCCATCCAGCCTTGGCTGTCGAAATAGTTACGCATGGTGTTGATGACCTTGCTGCGGTTAATGAAAATTTGTTTGTATTCTGGGTTTACCGTTAAATCTACATAACGCATACGGTAACGTAACTCGGGATTGGTAAAACCATCAAAAACGTTTCCTTCATCGTCGCGTTTTACAATAGGCAACGGACGGATGGATTTAGAAAGCACCGTTAACTTGTTGACGTGTACCGAAATTTCACCAGTTTGAGTGGTAAAAACATAACCCTCAACACCAACAAAATCGCCGATATCTAATAATTTCTTAAATACAGTATTGTATAAAGTCTTATCATCACCAGGGCAAAGCTCATCACGCTTCAAATAAATTTGGATACGACCAGTAGCGTCTTGAAGTTCAGCGAAAGATGCTGCCCCCATAATGTTGCGGCCCATAATTCTGCCTGCAATCTTAATGGTCTTGTATGCCGTTTTATCTTTTTCGTAGTTAGCTAAAATGTCTGCTGCATTAGCATTGATTTCGTAAGCCTCTGCAGGATATGGGTTAATACCCAGCTCGCGAAGCTGTTTTAACGAATCGCGGCGTAATAATTCCTGTTCTGATAATCCTATACTCATTAATTGAATTTTTTGCAAAAATAGCAAAAAACTTGGCTTTTACGAGGCGTAAAGGGGACGAATAATAGCGATTTTGTTTTAGGGAAAGTCTTGATGGAAAACACAGACCCCGAAGGTTTTAAGGCCTTCGAGGTTTATTTATTAGGGCTTAAGTGGCAAATGCACTTCTGCGAGCATGCATCTGGCACTGCCGCCGCCATTTTGTTCGATGGTGTAAAGTGGAGCAGTTACAATTTTGGAGAATGCTGATAAGGCTGTAATCTGCGTACCATGTAAAGCTTTCAATGCTTGTTCTGACATTACTAATAGGCTGTGTCCTTCTTTATTTTTTACTTCGAGCATGTTGCCCGCAAAGTGGTTCATCTGGTCAAAGGAAATATCAATTACTGTTTTTTTGGTGGCTTTAAAGCTTTCTAAAATGGCAATTTTATCTTCGGTGTATTTAATGCTATCCAAACAAACCACAGCAAATTTTTCGCCGATGCACATCATCACATTGGTGTGGTAAATAGGGAAGCCGTGCTCATCTACCGCGTCAAAAGCGACCACTTCATAACCGCTTAACATGGCAAAATTTTCCAGTACTTCTTTATCCGTGCGGACACTTAAGCAAGCGTAAGCTATTTTATGGGTTCTATCTAAAACCATGCTACCCGTACCTTCCAGAAATAGCTGTTGCTGCTCAAAAAAGCTTAAATCAGTGAGGTGGCTTACTTCAAAGGTTTTTCCTAGGTTATCAATAATGTCCTTCCTGCGCTCTTCTCTTCTGTTGGGCGAGTGCATAGGGTATAAAAATACGGAGCCATCCTCATGAAAAGACACCCAGTTATTCGGGAATATCGAGTCGGGAGTTGCTGGGTCTAAGGTGTCGCTAATTACGGTAACGTCTACGCCATTTTCTCTCAATATGTTTACAAAGCCATCAAACTCTGCTAAAGCTTGGTGCTGCACATTTTCCTGTTCGCCAGCTACCTGAAATTTATTATCGCCAGCCGTTTGCTCGTTGAACTTGAAGTCAACGGGGCGTATCATTAATAGGTGTGAAGTTGTTTGCATTTTTTGGTTTTTTAGTTTTTTGGCTGTTTGGTTTTTTAGTACCATTGGCTAAATCCTTATTCTTTACTCCTTGCTCCTTTATCCTAATCCATCTCTCAGAATAGGCAGGCTCATACAATGGAAACCACCTCGAGCTCTTGATAGTTCCGCCGATGGCATTAACACCAAAGTATCGTTTAAGGTTTCCGCATCTACTTTCCCGCTTTCCAAATCTTGAATCAAATCCTGTACCTTAACCACATCAAATCCACTTGCTTTAAAGGCTTCCACGGTTTTGTCGTTGCGATCGTAGCCTAAAACTACACCCTCTTTAAGTGCCAAAAGATTGCAGGAATCCGTCCATTGCTCACGGCTATCGTAAGGGAAGGTGTTGCCACCGCTATAAATCACTTTGGTAGTCGTGGTGCTGCCCAAATCATTTCTGCTAATATCGTCTAACAAAGCCTCCACATGCTCATAATATTTAGGTTGTCCAGGCTTATCCTTGTGGAATTGGATAGCCGTAGTCGCTTCCAGTTTTTCAGGCTCTTTTAAAAAATGGATGGGTTCATTGGCATCATAAGCTGGGCTGTGTGCAATACTGTGTAAAATTACCCAAGTGTCACGTTTTACTTGCGTAAAAACCGTGTCTAGGTGCATGTAGTCGCGTTTGGCTGGAATTTTTACCACGGTTACTTTATCCAGCACATTGTTCTCGAACAACAGTTTGATGGCTTCGTTAGCACCCTCTTCGGAAGTACGCTCGCTCACGCCAATTAACAAATGATTAGGACTTACCATCATCACGTCGCCGCCTTCCAAAGTTGTACGAAAAGCAGGCTCATCACCTGGCCTTAAAAAATGTTGGGTAGGGTCAGGAATTTCGATGATATTGTTTTGGTATGCTTCAAAAAACGGATGGTTAAAGAAGATGTAACGCATCAACATGGTTTCACGAACACGAGCTTTTTTGGCAGGTTTGTTCAGTAAAATATGGTTGTTGATGGTGGTGCCCACATCGCGGGTAAAAATGAGGTTGGGCACTGGGGCAAAAATCATGGTGTCATCAGCCATGGTGCCTGATATAAAAATCTCTGCCAGCTCTTTAGGGTCGGTAGCGGCAAGTTTTAATTGTAATTGATAGGTACAGCCTTCAATGGCACAAACGGCAGCAGTTAGTTTTTTACGGATGTACTCATCGGCCAAAATATCCGAAAGCAAATTTTGTAGTTCTATTACATTTTCGGAGTTGTGAAACTGCGGATGGTTGGGTTTGTAAAAGCCACGATTAGCTTCCACAGAATCTATTTCAGCGAGCTTGCCCTTGATTTTATCAGGGTCCAAAAAATACATCAATAGTTTGGTGTAGTAATCGTATTCGTCCTTTCTAATGGTGTCAAGGTGCACAATATCTTCAAATAACCAGTCTTGTGCTTTAGAAGGCACCACTTTGCCTAGTCCGCTATCAGGGCTATGTACCAGTAGCTTCCTTAATCTTCCAATCTCTGTAGTTACGCCTACTTTAAATCCGTTTCGCTGCATGTTCATATCATTTTGGTGTTGCCACAAAGCTATTCTTTTTTTTGAAAGAGACAAGGGGAAGTGGCTAGGGGTTAGGGATTAGTTGGTTCATTGGTTCACTTGTTCATTAGGCAGCTCCATTCCTAGCACGTCATCTCGACCGCACCCGTACCGACACTTCGGTAGTGGAGAGATCTTTGGATTTTGCTATGCTACTGTACATGTCATCCAGAGCGCACCTGTACCGACTATTCGGTAGCGAAGGATCTCTTTAATTGGTTGCTTGGTTCATTAGCAGCTCCATTCCTAGCACGTCATCTCGACCGTAGTGGAGAGATCTTTGGACTTTGCTATGCTATTTTACATGTCATCCAGAGCGCACCTGTACCGACTATTCGGTGGCAAAGGATCTCTTTAATTGGTCGCTTGGTTCATTAGCAGCTCCATTCCTAGCATGTTATCTCGACCGCACCCGTACCGACACTTCGGTAGTGGAGAGATCTTTGGACTTTGCTATGCTATTTTACATGTCATCCAGAGCGCACCTGTACCGACTATTCGGTAGCGAAGGATCTCTTTTGAGTGTTGGTTAATCAATTAACTGTTTAGTTCTTTCTCGCAGATTGCATTGATTTTTCTACAGATGGACTGGTTCATTATTCAATTGTTCACTTAGTTCTTTAAACCCGATTGCAGTGGAAAGCCCGCAAGGGAGCGAAGCGAGTGCGGACTTGCAACGGAAAGCGGGGCTGACGATAATAGTAGTGCTGTAGGTGCTTTTCTAAATAATGAATTAGCAATTAACAATATTCAATTTTCAATAAATCAATAATCAACGGAAAATAAACCAATGACTACTAATCACTAATTACTAACCACTAACTACTAATTCCTAAAAAACTAAACATTCCAACAATTAGTGTATTTTTGCGATTATGAATTTTATTGTTGCTGGCGCAGTTAAGGCCATTAAAGAGTTGTATGGGCAAGATATTGCCGAAGATGTAATTAACCTACAGGAAACACGTAAGGAATTTGAAGGACAGGTAACCATTGTGGTATTCCCTGTGGTGCGGTTCTCTAAAAAATCTCCTGAGGAAACGGGTAACGACATTGGTAGCTTTTTGCAACAAAACGTAGCCGAAGTAGTTGGTTTTAACGTAGTGAAGGGTTTTTTGAACTTGAGCATTACCGAAAATTACTGGATAAACTTGTTTAACGATACTTTATTGGCATCAGACTTTTTGGTAGTTAAGCCAAATGGACAAAAGGTGATGGTAGAATATTCGTCGCCAAATACCAATAAGCCTTTGCACTTAGGCCACGTACGTAACAACTTATTGGGCTACTCGGTATCCGAATTGTTAAAGGCTGATGGCTACGAGGTGATTAAAACCAATTTGGTGAACGATAGAGGCATCCATATTTGTAAGTCAATGTTGGCTTGGCAAAAATGGGGCAACGGCGAAACTCCTGAAAGTACTGGACTTAAGGGGGATAAATTGGTTGGAAACTACTATGTGGTTTTTGATAAGGAATATAAAAAGGAAATAAATGCTTTGGTGGCTACTGGCCAAACTGAAGAGGAAGCAAAAAAGAATGCTCCACTGATTAAAGAAGCACAACAAATGCTTTTGCAATGGGAGCAGGGCGATGCTACAGTGGTAGGTTTATGGGAAAAAATGAACGGCTGGGTATACAGCGGTTTTGACGTGACCTACAAAAAGCTGGGTGTTGATTTTGATAAATACTATTACGAAAGCAATACTTATTTGCTTGGAAAAGATACCATTGAAGAAGGATTGGCAAAAGGAGTTTTCTTTAAAAAGGAAGATGGCTCGGTATGGATTGATTTAACGGCCGATGGTTTAGACCAAAAATTGGTACTACGTTCGGATGGTACTTCGGTGTACATTACCCAAGATTTGGGTACGGCCCAAATGAAGTACGACGACTTTAAAATGGACAAATCTATTTACGTGGTGGGCAACGAGCAAGATTATCACTTTAAGGTGCTTTTCTTGATTTTAGAAAAACTAGGCAAAAGTTGGGCTAAAGGTTTGTATCACTTATCGTATGGCATGGTTGATTTACCGAGCGGAAAAATGAAAAGTAGGGAAGGTACGGTAGTGGATGCGGATGACCTGATTGCCGAAATGGTAGATACTGCCAAGCAAAAAACAGAGGAGTTGGGCAAAACTAACGAGTTTACCGAAGCAGAAAAGGCAGAATTGTATGATACCATTGGCTTAGGTGCTTTAAAATACTTTTTGCTAAAGGTGGAACCTAAAAAGCGTTTGCTATTTGACCCTGCGGAGTCGATAGATTTTCAGGGCAATACAGGACCATTTATTCAATATACCCACGCTCGTATCAAATCGTTGTTGGGCAGGGCTTCGTACCAATTTGCACAGGCTGATTACGCCAGCATTAAGCTAACTCCAACAGAGTTGGATATGATCATGTTGTTGGCTAAATACCCAACCGAGATTTCGAATGCGGCGAAGGCTTACAGTCCAGCATTTATTGCCAACTATTTGTACGAAGTGGCCAAGTTGTTCAATAAGTTTTACCACGAAGTTCCTCCAATTATTAAAGAGGAGGATACATCAGTAAAACAACACCGATTAAATATCTGTAAAATTACCGCTGATGTGATTAAATCGGGAATGACCATATTGGGCATTAAGGTACCAGAAAGAATGTAATTTTGTTATGAGTTGCGGGTTTTTAGCTATTGTGCCTTAACCTACACCCGCAACTCACCACCTATAACCCACAGCTTATACCTCGCAACTGGTAACTCATAACCTGCAACTCCCAACCTGCAACTCAATTGGATCAAATCATTCATTTTATCACTACCAATAGCACCGACTTAGCATTGCTTTGTTTGGCGGCTTTTGCGGCAGGTTTTATTGATGCCATTGTGGGTGGAGGTGGTTTGTTGCAAACACCAGCGATCTTGCTTATTTTACCTCAATATCCAGTGGCAACGTTGTTTGGTACGGTAAAAATTCCGTCGCTTGCTGGAACTGCCGTTGCGGCGGTAAAGTATGCTAAACAAGTAAAGTTTAAAGCGGCTATTTTAGCAGGATGTACCATAGCTGCTTTTATGGCTTCGTTGTGCGGGGCCTACTTGGTAAGCACCATTAACAACCAGCACATTAAACCCGTTATTTTAGCAGTGCTTGTAGCGGTAGCACTTTATACTTATTTTAATAAAAAATTTGGAGAGCAGCAACACAAAAGCCATACTTTGGGCAAGCAAATTTTACTGGCTTGTTTGTTTGGTTTAATGATTGGCTTTTATGATGGCTTGATCGGCCCAGGTACAGGTTCTTTCTTGATCCTGGCTTTTGTGGGCATCCTGGGTTTTGATTTTGTAGGCGCCAGTGCAAATGCCAAAATTGTCAACGTAGGCACTAACTTGGCTGCACTCATTTATTTCAGTTCAACGGGCCACGTATTATTTCAATATGCCATTCCTATGGCTATTTTCAATGTGCTAGGTTCCTTTTTAGGAGCTAGACTTGCTTTGCTTAAAGGCAATAAGTTCGTCCGTATCTTTTTCTTGATCGTTGTATTTGGTACCATTTTGCGTTTCGCGTACGATGTGTTTTTGAAAAACTAGGAACTAGTGGTTAGGAATTAGGAATTAGTGGTTAGTTGCTAGTGGTTAGTTAGGAAGTTAATGGGTAGCACTAGTCATCTATAAACAAGTGAGCCAATAACCAATGAACTATTATATTATCGGCACCCTGTCATCCAGAGCAACACTTAGGCTGCGAAAAGGGCTCCTTGAATAGTAGCTTAAAATTAGCTCATTATCTAATTTTCCAAAGATCAAATAAAAGGTTAGGTTATTAATTAGTCCTGTCCATTAAAGTCTCGAGATGATGGAGTAGAAACGGACTGAACAATAATTGATGCCAAATAAACAGTTAACCGATTAAACGAATAATCAACTAACCACTAATTCCTAACCACTAGTTCCTAGCTCCTAAAAAACTACTTCTTATCTATCGTCCCCGATTTGGTTTTCACCGTACCCTTTTTCCTATAAATAGCAAAGCTCATAGGGCTTTTGGCTGGACGTTCATCGCCGAACAACACGCCCCAGTGTTTAAAGCCTTCACTTCTATCGAAAATAACTTTAAGTACTGCAATAATAGGCATTGACAAAAACATGCCCGAAATACCTGCCACTACACCACCAATGACGACACCCAAAATGGAGACCAGCGCATTGATTTTTACTTTAGAACCTACAATACGTGGCATTAAGATGTTGTTATCGAAGAATTGAACGACGGCAATTACCAACAAAACGGTAATCACTGGGCCTAATTCTGGAGAAGAGGTTAGCGTAATCAGCACACCCAAAATGTTACCAATTAAGGCCCCCACATAAGGGATTAGATTTAAGATGGCGAAAATAACCCCAATCAACAAAGCATGTTTAATGCCAAACAACGTAAGCGTTCCGCCAAGTAAAATAGTCATGTAGGTAATTTGGATGAGCAAGCCCACTAAATAATTTTTGATGATGGCCTCCGCTTCATAAGAAGCCTCTTTCACCTTCGGATGGTGTTCGACCTTGAACCACATGAACAAAAAGCGCAATAAAATATCCTTATAAAAAAGGATCAGGTAAATATAGATAGGAATAAGGCCTAAAAACACGAAAATACTACTCAAGGTCACGGCCGCACCACTAGCTGCTTTCCCAGCCATATTTAACAAATCATCACTCTTTTCAGTAATGAATTTCTTTTGTTTGCCAATAGAGAAATCGGTAAAGCTGCTGATCCATTCTTGTAACGACTGCAAATGCTTAGCCACGTTAGATTTAATTTGTGGAAAATCGTTCACCAAAATGCCAATCTGGGCCGAAAAAAACCAGATAATTCCTGCGATAAAAATAAATACCAACAAAATGGGCAAGATGATGGCCAGTGCTTCTGGAAATTTATATTTCCTTAAAAAACGATAAATAGGCAATAGTAAAATACTAATGAAAAACGCCATGATTACAGGCATGATGATGTCGCTGGCAATGGCAAAAATACCGATACATAAACATAGGCCAAGCAACTCAATAGAACGCTTTACGGTTAAGGGTAGTTCTTTCATAATTAAAGATGGTATAAAATTTAATCCCTAACACTAAAGTAGGCAAATTGTTTGGATGAAGGGGTGGTTAATTGGTTCATTAGCTCATTTGTTTATTGGGTTAATCACTTAATTGTTCACCCCGCTCATTATGTCATCCTGAGTACGCGAAGGATCTCTTTATAGGTTATTTGTTTAATAGCTCTTTGGGGCTAGGAACTAGTGGTTGGTATTTAGATGAGTAGTTCCCAAAATTCCCCTCTTTTAGAGGGGTGCCCAACGGGCGGGGTGTTGTTTACTTGTTAATCGTTTACTTGTTCATCCCGCTCATTATGTCATCCTGAGCGAGCGAAGGATCTCTTTATAGGTTATTTGTTTAATAGCTCTTTGGGGCTAGGAACTAGTGGTTGGTATTTAGATGAGTAGTTCCCAAAATTCCCCTCTTTTAGAGGGGTGCCCAACGGGCGGGGTGTTGTTTACTTGTTAATCGCTTAATTGTTCATCCCGCTCATTATGTCATCCTGAGTACGCGAAGGATCTCTTATTGGTTGTTTATTCACTTTACTCCACTCACAACTCATAACCCGTAACTCGCAACCCATTTCCATAACCCAAAAATCCGTACTTTTGCGGCATGATGTTCACCAACGATACCATTATTGCTTTATCAACACCTCCAGGCAGCGGCGCCATAGGCGTCATCCGTCTTTCCGGACCTGAGGCCATTAGCTTAACCAACAGTGTGTTTAGCGGTAAGGATTTAGCTAAGCAGGCTACCCATACCTTGCACTTTGGCTTAATCAAAGATGGCGAGGTAGTAGTTGATGAAGTAGTGGTGTCTTTATTTGTGGGCCCAAAATCATACACCAAAGAGCATGTGGTTGAAATCTCTTGCCATGGTTCCAATTACATCATTCAACAAATCATCAGCTTGTTGATCCGTAAAGGAGCAAGGGCTGCCAAACCTGGAGAATTCACCCTACGTGCTTTCCTTAATGGCGCTTTCGATTTAAGCCAAGCAGAAGCCGTGGCCGATTTGATTGCTTCAGATAGCAAGGCATCGCATGAAGTGGCCATGCAGCAAATGCGTGGTGGCTTTTCTAACGAGCTGAAAGATTTACGCGAACAGCTGATCCACTTTGCCAGCATGATTGAACTCGAACTCGATTTTGCAGAGGAAGATGTAGAATTTGCCAACCGTGATCAGTTACGTGACCTCGTCAACCGCATCAACAAAGTATTGCAAAGGCTCATCCATTCCTTTGAAGTAGGTAATGTGATTAAAAATGGCGTTCCAGTGGTCATTGCAGGAAAACCTAACGTAGGCAAATCTACCTTACTCAATGCGCTATTGAATGAGGAACGTGCCATTGTGAGTGATATTGCAGGGACCACACGCGATACCATTGAAGATGAGATTAACATTAACGGTGTAGTATTTAGGTTTATTGATACCGCTGGGATCCGCGAAACCGCTGACGTGATTGAAGCCAAAGGAGTGGAGCGCAGCTTAGAGAAAATGAAACAGGCCAAATTGATCATTTATATGGTTGATGCGCAAGAAGAACAAGCCGAAGTGTTGAAACAATTACAAGATTTAGCGCTACAACAAACACCTTATCTGTTCATCGTGAACAAAGCAGAATTGTTAACGGCCGAACAAAAGGAATTTTACTTGGAGCATGGCGCTTTACTCATTTCTGCCAAAACCAAGCAGGGAATGGATGTGTTGGAGAATGCTTTATTAGAAAAAGTGAATTTAAGCCATATCAATACCAGCGAAACTTTGGTAACCAACATTCGACATGTGGAGGCTTTAAAGCAAACGCAAAATTCCTTAAACCGAGTATTAGAAAACATTCATAACCCTGTAACTTCCGACTTTCTGGCGATGGACATTAAACAGGCCTTGCATTATTTGGGAGAGATCACTGGTACGGTGACCACGGATGACTTGCTAGAAAATATCTTTACGAAGTTTTGCATCGGTAAATAACCCCTGTTAAGGGAGTTGTAGGCAAAATTACCGTTAGTGAGCATTTTTTGTAGTATATCGATGGAATGAGGTCGTTCGTCGCTATGGATTGTATATACCATCATCTTCATCTTTCTTTAAATGAAAAAGATGAAAGTGAAATACTTTAAAAAGATAACCATTGCGTGTTTAGTCATGCTTGCTATATCCGTTAAGGGACAACAACGACCTCAAACTCCAATAGCCCCTTTTCCCTATGACGTAGAAGAGGTATTTTACAAAGTAGCCAGTGATACTGCTGTAAAGCTGGCCGCCACAGTAACTATCCCTAAAGACCAAGGTCCTTTTCCAGCTATTTTAATTATTGGAGGATCTGGGCAAACTTCTAGAGACCAACCATTTTTTAATCACAAACCTTTGTGGGTCCTTGCTGATTTTCTTACCAGACTTGGATATGTTACACTGCGTTTTGATGATCGTGGAGCTGGAAGTTCTACTTTGGGAAGCAAGAAAATTCACGAATTACAAGAAGAAGACTACTTGGCTGATGCTTCGGCTGGAATCGATTTCCTTAAAAAACATCCATCAGTTGATCCAAAAAAAATAGGGGTGATAGGCCATAGTGCTGGTGCTGGGCAAGGCCTGGCATTACTGGCCGACAAAAGCAAGCAATTAGTTTTCTCGATCATGTTAGCTGGCTATGTTAACAATTATCCGCATATGGTGGTGGCACATCAAAGCAAAATGATGGCAAAAGCAGCGGGCTGGCCGCTTTCATGGCAACGTGCGGATAGTAGTTTTGTAAGCAGGAGCATCTATTATACCAAAAACGAAAATAATTATGAACAGCGTTACAAAGCAATCAAGGCAATTGCCGACGAGGAATTGACAAAGCTAGGCAAACTTGAAACTGACGAGCTCCAGAAAAGGATAAACACCAGAGTGTATATTTTGGCCAGTGAGCAATTTCACAAGGCTGCCCAAGTAGAACCAAAAGATAATTTGCTGATGATCAAATCGCCAGTGTTAATTATCAACGGAGACCTTGACCTGAATGTGGATGCCGCTTATCACAGTCCGAGGATGGCCAGCTCGCTCCAGAAGAACTTCAATAGCAAATCAAAGATTGTAGTACTAAAGGGCATCAACCATATGCTACAAGGGGGCGGACGCACGGGATTAATGGAAGAATCAAAAGATATCAATGAAACGATTAGTCCCCTTATACTCGAACAGATAAGTAAGTGGTTAAGTACTTTAAGTAAGTAGGCTCCAATTTAGATATTATTAAATGTTCGATGGTATTTTGCGATTGACCAACCATAAAAAATCATGAAAACTATAAATAAGTTAACTGCGCTGGTTCTTTTATCGACCACCTGACCATTTGCTCACAATCTTTCTAACAAAAGCAATGATTGAGGCAGTAATAAATCGCGATTGCCTGCTAAATATCATGGGGAGCCGAGATCGAGTGCGTTATAAATATCAGAACCTTAAACACCTAAAATTGTCGATTATAAAATGCAAGAGGTTCCAATAAATAGGTGTTCCCTTTAACATACTTGCATTTCGTCTACGATTTGTAGGCTTCGGTCGACAAAGTGTAACCTGAACCAAGTTTGATAGTCTTTTCTGTAAATGAATAATATGCACAAAAATCTTTTATTGATCTTTTTGATCATACCTACCTTGCTCAAAGCACAAAATATCCCAGTTCAGGCAGATTCATTGCTGACTAACTATTTCCGTCAGGGACTTTTTTCTGGAAATGTCTCCATCATCAAAAAAGGCAAAATCCTGTTTTCCAAATCTTACGGCTATAGCAATGCCAAAACCAGGATACCTAATGACAAAGAAACGCAATTCCGTATAGGTTCTATCACAAAAACTTTTATTGCGGCCCTAATTCTTCGCCTACATGAACGTGGTAAACTTTCACTGAATGAAAAGGTTTCGAAATATCTGCCAAACTACCATTATGGAGATTCGGTCACCATCTGGAACCTCTTGAACCATACTTCAGGTATCAAGAGTTTTACATCCATCGAAAAATTCCAGAAGGAAAAAATGGAGATGACCAGTACTTCAGAAGTGATGAGCACGTTTGCGCAAATACCACTGCTATTTTCGCCTGGTAGTAACTTTCAATATAGCAACTCCAACTATCTTTTACTCGCCTACATCGCAGAGAAAATTACTAAAAAGAACTTATCCCAACTATTAAGAGACGAAATTACCCAGCCATTGGGAATGAAAAATACTGGAATCGATAGTGACGGAAGGAAATCCGACAACAAGGCCTTAGGGCACGAGGCGTCTCTCCTAAGCGACCATGATATTTCTCCGAATAACAACATAGGCCTGCTATCGGGAGCTGGAGCAATGTACAGTACCGCTGAAGATTTGCTGCGGTGGGAGAGGGCAATGTATGGCAATACGATACTTAGCGACAGTAGCAAGTCAATAATGTTTCGCCCTTACTTAAAAAATTACGGTCTGGGTTGGCAGGTTAGCCAAAACAATAGCCGTTTAAGCTATGCTCATTCTGGTTCCATCGACGGATTTAAATCAAATATCCAATTATTTCCGCAAACAGAAACCGCAATCATTTTCTTGTCGAACTATTTCAACACGCCAGGTCCCGAAATATGTGCTGCTTTAGAGGCCATCACCTTTAATGAACCTTTCCAAATACCAACCGAACGACGTGCAATTACACTTCCCCAGGAACAGCTTGCTGCTTATATAGGAAATTACGATTTCCAAGGTAAATTAGAAATGAGCATTGTTATCGAAAACGGAAGACTATTAAGTAAAATTAAAGGACAGCCTACGGTGAGTTTAAACCCAATTGGCGACCATAAGTTCTATGTTCCAATGAACGGCGTATACATTCAATTCAAAATGTCGACCAGTAAAAATGCGGCTTCCTTGCAAATCATGGATGGAAAGAGAGGGCTTGAATTCATTAGAAAAGAATAACATGGAAGACAGTTAGCAGCCAATCAGTTTAGAACATTTGAACAGTTAACAAAATGAGATGAAAAAGTATTCCCTATTTATTTTTTTACTTTTTACGGTGGTAACAAGCAGTTATAGCCAAAAACAATGGCCTACCCAACCATTTATCGACTCCTATATAAAAGGCGAGATGAAGACCTTAGGCATTCCAGGCATGGCGGTAGCGGTTATCAAAGATGGAAAAGTATTGCATGCTAACACTTACGGCATCGCTAATATAGAGTATGATATTCCCGTTTCAATGAGCACATCCTTCCAAATCGCTTCGGTAACAAAATTATTTACTTCTACTTTAATGATGAAATGGTTACAGCAGAAGAGGATATCCCTCGATGATTATGTGACAAACCATATTCCTAATGCCCCTGAGACTTGGAAGAAAATTACGATCAGGCATCTGCTGGCTCACGAAAGCGGGGTGCCTTGGCCAGCGTCATTGGGCGGTACAATAGGGATCACCGCTTCCGAACCTTTTAAGGTCGACAGTATGGCTTTGCTCATAGAAAAGTTAAAAGCCCAGCCGCTAAAGTTTGAAACTGGATCAACACAGGCATATGTAAACGGTGATTATTTTCTGCTTCAGTATATCATCGAGAAAATAGGAGGTCTTCCTTTTGAACAAGTTTTAAAAAAGGAAGTATTTGATACGATTGGAATGACAGACAGCGGATATGATGTAGAACAGCGTGATTTAAGAATATTGACCATGTTTCCGTTGAAACGTAAATCCCAAAATTTTACGACTGGTAAAAATGGCCCTTTAATATTCAAAGGTTTTTATGCGCCAACAAGCTATAATGCTGGTGGGATGCATTTGTCTATACACGACGCCATGAAGTGGGCGATCTCCCTTGATTCAGCTACTTTAATTACAGCAGCGATGCAGAAGGAAATGGCAAAACAAACGCTGTTAAAAGGTGGGTTCACACAACTAGGTTGGACTACCCAAATAAACAATGGCTACCAGGTAATTGGACATAGTGGTGGTCCAGGATTGGGAGACATTTTAAGAGTGCCTTCTGAAAAGCTAACGATTATTGTGCTTAGTAATTTTGTGGATATGTATCCCTATATGGCTGGCAATATCCTAAAGCATTATCTTGCCAACTTTAACCCACAGCAAATGCCAAAAACCTTAAAAAGAGATTTGATTAGATGATGTGAACCGTTTTTGGAGATCCTTTGCGCTAAATGTTGCAACAGGTAATGATTTGAAGCAGAGAAATAGTTAATAACTTTGCAAGCAAACTCTTGTTGATATGATTAATATCTTTGTCATTAACGGTAGTGCCAGCGAACAGTCTTCCAACCAGCAGCTTATTCGAACAATCGAATTATTGGCTAAGGATAAATTTAAGCTTACCATTTGTACTAGCTTAAAAACACTGCCGCATTTTGATCCCGATCTTACCATCAACGAAACTCCACAATCCATTCTTGATTTGAGGAAGAACATTGAAAGCGCCGATGGTTTAATCATTTGTACACCAGAATATATTTTCAGCATTCCCAGTGGTTTAAAAAATGCTATCGAATGGTGCATCTCAACGACTATATTTTCTGAAAAGCCAACAGCATTGATTACCGCTTCGTCTCAGGGAGAAGCTGCTCATGAACAGTTACAGTTAATCATGAAAACAGCAATGGCAAGGTTCACTCCTGAAACAACATTGCTCATTCAGGGGATCAAAGGTAAATTTGATCTACAGGGCCAGCTTATTGATCCAACACTCCAAGGTTCGTTAAACATGCTGATTTCTGCCTTCACTAAGCTCTTGAAATAGTAAAAAAACAATGCTTGTTACGCTCTTACTAATTAAAGTGATGTAGCCGAAGAGGTTATATGAAGTTAGATGGTAAGCTTACTTTATGTAGATGGAATTGGGGTTTCACCATAGACAGCCAAATTTATAGACTAACTGCTGATATCCTTGGATATTATTGTACCATATGGAATGGTTTGATTTAAAGAAGTCGTCACCACATCCATGATGACGACTTTTTAATTAACTATTAACTATCCTAAACTTCTACTTTTAGGTTCTCAAAATTAAAAGCTATAAATGAGCTAAAATGTTCCTACAACACCAAATTCCAATTTAAAGTCAATTCATTTCAGAAGATTAAAAGTAAGGGATAATGATAGGCAGATTTTAGATATACATATCCGAAGATATTGATGCGAGGAAATCAAATACCAATATTGGGCTGAAAAAATGTTGTTCGTCTACAAACTGCTGCTTTCTGCGCTTACTATTTATTAACGGCTATTTGTATGCTCATATTTGAGTTCTATCAGTAAACTCACATATAATGATTAAGATTCTTAAAATATCGCTATGGGTATTTATGATAACCACGAATGCATATGCCCAAAATGTGATAAAGGTACAATTAGATACCTCATTAAAAGGACCATATACAGGAAGGCTCATCGTGTATCTACAGTCAGATACGAGTAAGGCTTTTGGCGCATCTAAAGAAGAATGGCCTTCTTATGCCATCAACGTCATAAATTGGAAAACAGGAACACTACAAGTCTTAGATAAGACATCCGATAGCTATCCTAAGGTGATGGATGCACTTCCAAAGGGTTATTACAAAATGGTCGCCACTTTGGATACGAATACTAAAGAAAGGTCTTATAGTGCTCCTGGGAACTTATATACCAAATTTGAACTAGTGGCCAAGCTCGATAGTGGCCAAACTAAAGCACCAGTGCTAACGTTGACCCACGTCACCAAAGAGAGAAAGTTTGTAGAAAGCACGTTGACCAAAGAAGTCGTTCTAAAATCAGAGCTGTTAACTAAGTTTAGAAAGGAAGCCATTTTTATGAAAGCAGGTATAGTCTTGCCTGCTTCCTATGAAAGTCAACCACAACGTAAATTCCCAGTGGTATATGTCATTCCAGGTTGGACGGGTAACCACCATCAGGCCAACAGCAAATCTCAACATCAAGCTTATGGCGTAGGTGAGGGGCAGGAAAAGATCTTTGTATTCCTCAATCCCGAAACCCAAACTCCTTTTGGCTTACATGCTTTTGTCGATTCAAGAGTGAACGGACCTTGGGGTTCAGCATTAATCAATGAACTTATCCCATATTTAGAAAGTCAATTTAGAATAAGTAAAACGCCTGAACATAGATTAATCACTGGACAAAGCTCAGGTGGTTATGGAGCCATTTGGTTAGCTTTACATTTTCCCGAAAAATTTGGCGGCTGTTGGGCCACGTCACCTGATCCTGTTGATTTTAGCAGTTTTACAGGCGTGGATATCTATCAAGATGAAAACTATTTCTATGACCGTAACAAAATGGAGCGAGGCATTGATATCTTTAACGGAAAGCCCAAAACTACCTTGCGGAATACCTTTGTAAAGGAACAAGTAGATGGTGATGGTGGCCAACAACAATCATTCGAAGCAGCGTTTGGCTTGCCAGATCACCATGGAAGGCCACAAGCCCTTTTTGATCCAACTACGGGTAAAATCAATAAAATGGTTGCTAATTCTTGGCGGCCTTATGATCTTGCACTTTATGTGCAACAAAACTGGCCTAAGATCAAGCACTATGTTGATCAAAAAATTAGAATCTATGTGGGCGAAAATGACAACTATTTATTACAGCATTCAGCCTTGATGTTTGAGAAGAAAATAAAAACCATAGGCGCAGGAATACAAGTGCAAATGATTAAAAATGCGGATCATTTTAATACACGATTGATGGTCACGCGGACCATTCAAAAAGAAATGGACGAAACGATTGAAAGCATAAAATAAGACTTCGGTATCAGGAAACATCAATCAAGGTTGGCTTTCCCCAACCATCATATACAAGGTCAATTTGTTTAGCAAGTTGACCTTTTCTTTTGAAAGATCCTTCATGATGTGTTTTGATAGCTTCATTATTAGCATGCGCTAAATAGACTTTCCTTACTCAAAAAGGTGGTATAGGAACATTTTAGATTCATTTATCCCTTTACCTTTCGATCATCAATTAATTCAATTTATTAAACAGTATGAAAAGAAAAATACTATTACTAATGGTAATGGTCGCTCATGCACTGTTATTGTCTGCTCAACAGCGGACCATTACTGGCCGGGTGACTACAAGTGAAGATGGAAAGCCCTTTCCAGGAGCTTCAGTGCGTGTGGTAGGCTCCACTGCTGGGGTACAAACAGATGCCCAGGGGCAGTTTACTTTGGTGGTGAATGCTGAAGCAAAAAGCTTAGAATTTTATGCCATTGGCTATGTTCGACAAACCAAAGCAATTAATGCTAGCGGAGTAGTGAATGTCGCTTTGGAATCTGATGTAAAGAGTTTAACAGAAGTGATGGTGGTAGGCTATGGCACAAAAGCTGTAAAAGATTTTAATGGTGCCATTTCCAAAGTTAAAGGAACGGATATTGCCTCACAACCAGTAGAAAGCTTTGATAAGGCCCTATCTGGGAAAACAGCTGGGGTTCAAATTTCAAGTACAGGAGGAACACTAGCTGACGGTGTTTCTATTCGAATTAGAGGGGTAAACTCTATTTCTACCAGCTCACTTCCGTTAGTGGTAATTGATGGTATACCCGCCAATTCAAGAGAGAATCTTAACGTATTGAACGGTGGAAACGGGACCAGGTTTGACCCTTTGGCATTAATCAATACGGCAGATATCGAGTCAATTGAAATATTAAAAGACGCTGGGGCATCGGTATTGTATGGCTCTAGGGCAGCCAACGGCGTAATTTTAGTGACCACTAAAAAAGGTAAAGCAGGTACATCTCATGTAAGCATCAATTCTAAAAACAGTTTTGCCACAGCTTCAAATCTGCCAAATTTAACTAATGGCGATCAATTTAATCTCATTAACAATGAAAAGGCATTTAATAGATATGGTGCCGCAGTAGGTACTATTGCTAAGGATAGTGATGTAAATAAAGATGGCATTCCTGATAGAACAGATTGGAACGATTACGTTTTTAGAACTGGAAAAACTTCTGATAACTCACTTGCGATCTCGGGGGGCAGTGAAAAAGCGACCTATTATGCATCGTTGCGTTATGCAGATCAAAATGGGATTTTATATGGTAATAAACTTCAAACAGGTTCGGTACGAGCAAATGTAGAAGTTAGGCCTGTTAACTGGTTAAAATCGGGTATTGAACTTTCTTATACCAAAACAAGAAACGTTGGGGTATTAACAGACGGGTATCTTGCAGGCCTTTCGGTTTCTGGATATAATGCCGCGCCAACAGTTTCCCCTTTTAATCCTGATGGTCCAAAAGGCTATAATCTTACCACTACTGGTGTGGTAGGTTATCTTGGATTGGGTAATAACATCACTTCTTATCAAGGGGTAAGTTTCATCGGAAATAGGGTGTATAATCCGCTTCCTACGGTAGATTTTCAGCGAAATCAAAATACGCCAGAAAACATTACGGGTAACATCTACTTAGAAGTACAACCTATCAGCGGACTTAAATTGACTTCTAAATTCGGTATCGATAACCAAAGTAATTTTGAAGACCAATATTCTCACCCACAAATTGCAGGTTTGGGTGCTACCTTTAATGGTTTAGTACAGGATGTGCACTTAACCGTTAACCAGTGGGTATGGCAAAACTACTTAAACTACGATAAAACAATCGCTGGGCAACACAGGATTAGCATTGGTGCAGGTACAGAATATCAATATACCCGTCAACGTTCGATGTATACCTACGCCGCAGATTTCGCTGATCCATTTTTCAATGAGATCATCTCAGGTACATTTGCGGCTACTGATCTAGGGTCAGATGGTAATATCATTTCAAACGGATTAGAATCATATTTCGGTCGCTTATCATATATCTATAACGACAGATACTTTGTGGAAGGTGCAGTAAGATCAGATGCGTTCTCAGAGTTTGGCATAGACAAGAGATGGGGCACTTTCCCTAGTGTATCCCTCGGATGGATAGCTAGCCAGGAAGGATTTCTTAAAGACAGTAAGTACATCAATTATTTAAAAATCAGAGGTAGCTACGGAAAAGTGGGTAACTCCAGAGGTGTACCTTCCTATGCTTCGTTAACACTATATGGTGGTGCTAACTATGCTAGCTTAAACGGATTTGGAAGTGCTCAAGTGGGTAACCCAGGTTTGCATTGGGAAACCTCTAAAAAATTCAATATCGGCTTTGACGCCAATATGATTACGAGTAGGATAGGGCTTACTGTCGATTATTTCAATACCAATATCTCAGGCCTTATTTTGGCCGCCCCAGTATTACATACGGCGGGTGTTCCAGGTTCATCAGTGGTAACCAATATTGGTTCTATGAAAAATTCAGGGATCGAAATTACATTGAATACCACCAATATCAAAAAGGAAAATTTTTCATGGACCTCTTCGCTCAATTTTACAGGTATCAGAAACAGGGTAACGGGTTTAGTAGCTAGTAACAATAATGCCGATATTGTTTCTTCTTCAACAGTGGCCAGTATTGGCAGAGCCTTGGGAACTTATAAAATGATCCAGTGGGCAGGGGTAGATCCAGCAACAGGTTACCCAATGTGGTACGCGGCCGATGGGAAAACCAAGAAAATATGGAACCAGCAAACGCAAAAGTACATGCTTGAGAATGGAACTACAACTTCATTAGGCGCTGCCGATCAAGTGTATTTGGAAGGAAAAACAGGAGTGCCTAAATGGTATGGTGGTTTTGATAACACTTTTACCTATAAAAACTGGGATCTGGGGCTTTCCATGGTATATCAGGGTGGAAACTACCTGTACAACACCACTTATTCTTCAATGATGACCAATACCTTTCAGAATAACGATGCCAGAATTCTTGAACGCTGGACGGCTCCTGGACAGATTACTAATGTACCACGCTTGTACATGTTGGATCAAACCGCGAACCAAACTTCAACCAGATTTTTGGAGAAAGGAGATTTCTTAAGAATGAGAACCATTTCATTAGGCTATAAATTAGAAGACAGGTGGGTAAAGAAAATGGGCTTTGGTAACATACGCGTATCTGGTCAGGTCTACAACGCATTCATCATCACCGGCTATAGTGGGATAGATCCAGAAGTAAACTATAATAGGAACAATTCTAACCTAGCGGTAGGTTTTGATAACAGAGGTATTCCACAGCCAAGAACCTACACCATTAATCTATCCGCAACACTTTAATAACACAATCATGATCAAAAAATATTTTAACACAAAAATCGGTTTCGGTTTAGTTTGTGGGATACTGGTTTTAACGAGCTCATGTCAAAAGGAAATTTTTGAGGACCCCATTAACAGTTTGTCTCCACAAGCGGCTTTTGAAACGGCCGAACGCGTAGAGAAGTCAGCCATTGGCATGTACAATGCACTACAAAATGCCAACTTTTTTGGGGGACGGGTTTTAATTTATGCAGATATCAGAGCAACTGACGTCAATCCGCCAACCTACTTCGGAAGCCTTCCACAGTTTACTTCGGTAACTTCTTCAGAAACCAATACACAATTGGCTTGGCAGGGAGCCTACGCCAGTATCGGTGAAGCTAATCTCTTCATGAAAAATTTAGAGGCCGCAAAAAATGTAGTATCGGCAAATAAGGCTGAACAATATATTGGAGAAGCCAAGTTTATCAGGGCGCTTTGTTATTTCTATTTGGTGAACCTATGGGCGCAGCCTTACAAGTTCACCGCAAATGCCACACACTTAGGTGTTCCTTTGGTACTCAAATCTGTAGAAGATCCCTTTAGTGCTGAAAATCAATTGCCTCGCGCTACGGTGGCAGAAGTATATACTCAGATAGAAAATGACCTGCTAGCTGCCGAAAATCAATTGCCAAACGATTACGGAGATCCTAGTTTCTCGGACATCACCAGAGCAACCAAAGCGGCAGCACGAGCATTATTGGCCAGAGTGTATCTTTATAAAGGTGATTACACTAAAGCCATAACCTTTGCCGATAAAGTAATAACCGCCAATAAATATGGGCTAAATGATGATCCAGCGACTACTTTCAAAACCTATAACAGCAAAGAAAGTATCTTTTCAATAGGGATGAGCGTATCAGATAATCCCAATACCAACAATGCCCTTGGTCAACATTATGGAGCTACCAAAAGAGGGGATATCAATATCAGTGCAGAATACATAGGCCTTTTAGATCAAACGAAAGATTTACGCTTCAAAAATCTTGTTCAACAAGTTGCGGGCTCTTATTGGACACTTAAATATCCTGCTACCGAAAGCTGGGTGCCTGTATTACGATATGCAGAAATTTTGCTGATTAAAGCGGAAGCGCTGGCTTATCTTGCCACCACGGTCGATCCTAATGCGGTAGCGCTGGTGAACGTCATCAGAGGTAGGTCGCTTGCCGATATCATCGCACCAACAACGAAGGCAGATTTGATTGAGCTTATTCTTAAAGAAAGAAGATTGGAGCTTGCTTTTGAAGGGCAAGGCATATTCGATTTTTTGAGGACAGGAAGAGGAATTCCTGCACATAGCATCATTGCCGAACAACCTTACGGTTCTGACTACGTAATACTACCGATTCCTTTATATGACTTGCAGAAGAACCCTAAGTTAGTTCCAAACAAAGGATATTAGAAGAGAAAAATCAATATAGTAAATGGCCAAACAGTCTCTTAAGTGGGCGTTTGGTCATTTCTTTTTTAAAGGATTGGCCAAGTTTGGTTAGTAAAGGTGAATTTAATTAACACAAAGAAATGAATAAAAAAGAAATCGTTTTAACATTTATCGAAAACGTATGGAATAGAAACAAGGTGGAAGAATTGGAAAGTTATCTGAGTCCCCATTTTGTAGATCACTCACTGCCCAAAGGCTTTCCTAACAATATGGAAGGTACTAAAAAGTGGATCAAAGCAACTGGTATGTCGTTTCAGCACCGAACAATGGTAGAAGATATGATCGCAGAAGACAATAAAGTATTCATCAGAATTACCATGAAACTGAAACATGTAGGGGAGTGGAGAAATTATCCAGCTACTGGGTTAGAAATATCCACTACAGGCTATAGATTTTTTGAATTTCTAGAAGATAAAATCATTAATCAATGGGCATCAATAGACGGTAATGTAATTGAGCAGGCTATTGCCGGCACTACGCATACCTGTAATAAGTAATGATGATTGCTGTTGATATGATTTAAAAAATACAGTATTTTTCAATAAGCTGTTGGTCGATTTCCTTCCATTGGGCAGCTTTGTTCAATAAAGTCATTAATGGAGATAATAGCGATAAGATACCCGCTTGGTTCATGTCACTCATTTTACTCACCACAGCAAGTTCAACTAGGCTAAGAGGGATACCTTTTTGATTTGTTTTTCCGTCTGATGCTAATCCGTAAAGAATGGAAAGCGCATTTTCAAAACCTTCATGCCCAGGTTTGATAATTGTAGTAAAATGTACTGGATGATCGGACTCATTAATGAATCGATGTACTTTTCCTTTTTTCACGACAAACTGCTCACCAGCTTTCAGTTTGATTTTTTGATTGCGAAGGCATAAAGTAAGTTCACCTTGATGCACAATGAATTGTTCATCGAAATTTCGATGGTAATGCATGGGCGTTCCGCCTTTAGGCATTAGCTTAACTTCTAGTTCACTAAATTCTCCGTTAGTCTCACTTGAAGTCTGTATAAAGGTGACCTCATCTTTTATAATGGGATTGATAATCGTTCTATTCATAACGTTGGGAATATTAAGACTGGTAATGATAGGAGAACAATAAGCTGTTTATCACTTCTGTAGACATACAGCCCAAATATGAAGGCAGATAGCAAATATGATGAGGTGAACAAAGTACTGTCCACATATTAAATACCTTATGGCATCTGGTAGCTTTTTAACAGCTGTCTATCTATTTATATGCACCATCTGTCTACCATTACGAATCAAGAGTTTAATAGTCATCAGTTTTGTAGGCTGTTTTAAAAGACAGTGATCAAATACGTTGATGTAAATGTTTTGAAAATAAAGCAAAGAATGACAAGATGAAAAAGAGAGTAAACTGGATTTTTATATTGCTGATGGTGGTAGCAATATCCGCGTGTAAAAAGAAGAATGAAAAACCTAATGATCCATTACCAGATACTGAAATTCCAGGAGCGGTAAAAACCAAGCATGGCGAAGTTGTAGGTACAGCTACACAAAAAATAATAGGAGCGGCGGGTGGTGAAGTAACCGTGCCCAACACCACGGTGAAGTTGGTGATCCCAGCAGGAGCAATTGACGGAGATGTAAATTTCAGTGTCCAAGAAGTATCCAGAACTTTGGCTGACGGAGCGGTTGGCACTACTTACAGATTTTTGCCAGAAAATGTGACGTTTAAGCAGGATGTCCAAATCACTATGCCTTATTATAGTAGTAGTAACATGATTCCTTCTAGATTGCGTTTAGCTTATCAAGACAAAAATGGATATTGGCATAAAGCGAAGGATGCGATAGTTGACTATTACAAGGAAACGGTTACCGTTAAAACTCGCCATTTTAGTGATTGGGTAGCCATTTCAGATATTTACATTAAAAATACAGGTAAAGAAAATTTAGAAAAGGGCGAAAGCACTGAGTTGCAAGTTTGTTTTATGCCGACCAAAGAAAGTCCCGATAATGATGATTTATTGGCTCCAACTGTAAAAATAGAAGATGTAAAGGTAAAGGAGTGGCGTTTTTGGGGAACTAGCACACTTGATAGGGGTAAATTAGTGGGAGGAGCTGCAGCTTCGAATACCTATGTTGCACCTGCGGCGGCGCCTAAATCATTGATGAGGATTTACGTAGAGGCCGTATTATTTCCGCTTGAACCAGGAAAAACGGAAACGGTGTTAAGATTTAGCGATATTGTGGTGCTTTCCGAAGAGTATTGCATATATCAAATCGGAAATAGCTCAAGTTGGGCTGGTGATGAAAAAGTAGATGTTTGGAGTGGTGGTGGAATGTACGTTAATTTTTATGGAAGTTCAGGTGGGGCCAGAGTACACTTCGAAGCCCCAGATGAAAATACTGGATTGAAGGTGTTTGGAGAGAAAGTATTGATTACTTTCAACTCGGGGAGTCAGTATTTTTCTTCTACCTATACCGCATGCAATTCGACTGAACCATTGTACGAAAAAGGCGATATTGTAGTGATAGGTACAAAAGATGGATTAGTTTCTGGAGATGCTAAAGGCAACTTGCGTCCCAAAACTGCTGGCACTGCCTATTGTTTTGGGAATGCAATACCGTTTAGCGCTAAATTTAGATACAGGAAAAAATAAAACGAATCTTGAATAATAAGTGATCCAGGCAATAACATTTAGTAGATGGATCATGAACTCGCAAAAGCAGTCTGTTATATATAATAGGCTGCTTTTTGTATAGATAAGCAACGAATAAATACATTGAAAATAGCGGCCTCTTGCGGCAAAAATGTTCTTGTAACACCAGATCTTTTTACTTCTCGGGATTGAATTAGAGCCCCTCGGTCGATCTTTATATGCCTTTTGTCTACGTTTCTTGGCCCGCCTGTTTGGTCAATTTAATTTTGCATAAATAACAACGGAAGAAATATGAAAAGGAAAGAAATAGCCAGAATAAGTTTGGTGTTACTGGTTTTTGGAATAGCAATGGTTACCTGTAAAAAGGAAAAGGGCACAGTAGTGTTAAAAGAAGCAGACAAAAATAGTTTTGTGCCTCGCTTGAATACTAAATATACCTATAGCATCATCAATGATGACGTGAACGTAGGTACGGCAACCAAATGGATTGATGGTGGAAAAGACTCAGCTGGAATACAAGTTTATAACCTACATACCAATGTGAGCGCAGCGGGGGGCGATATGGCGCTGGATAACGGCCTGTATGTAGCCAACGGAAAAACCTATACGAGCTTTAACATGCCTGACGCATGGTACCTCTTGGTAGAAGGGCTAAGGAAAATACCTAATGTGCAAGTGGTAGAAGCAAGAGCAATTGGCTTTCCAGGGTATATGATCGTAGAAAATGCGATGAAAGAAAATAGTAAGCTCACTTGGCAAGTGCCCGCAAAAACAGGTCAATACCTAAAATACATTCAGAAGCAATCAGGAGATAATGTAGAAATCGAGGTGTTGCAGGAAATTGTACAAAACGAAGGCACGGCTACAGCAGTAGAAACTATTACCGTTCCAGGGGGCACATTTGTATGTAGCAAATTTCTATATACCACCGCTCAAAAGCAACAAACTAATTTAGACGGAAAGCCAATGATGAACGCCACAGGTACCGAAACGATAACGCTTTGGATGGCTCATGGAATTGGTATGGTGAAACAAGAAACCAAAACCATTTTCAATGGCAATACAACTAACTCAACCATCGTGTTGAACAACATTAAATCATAAAATTTTACAATCATTTAGTATGAATAAATTAAGAAAGAATAGTTTGAAGCTAATGGCCGTGGTGATAGCAATTTCGCTTTGGGTAGCTTGCAAAAAAGACAATAAAAATGAAACAAGGGAAGAGCTTGTATTAACAACTGATGCCAAAGCCTCTTGGAAGGGCTATTTAGAAATGGGATATTTTAACTCGGGGACCATTGGGTTGAGCGGCGAAGATATCTTTTTAGAGGGAGACAAAATCGTTGGTGGGAAAATTAGCATTCCCGTATCATCAATCTTGATCACTAACGAACTCAGTACAGAGGAAAAAGCTGAACTATTGCACCATTTGCAAACCACTGATTTCTTTAATCTGGCAGTGTATCCCTTTGTAGTGTATAAGATAAACACAGCTGAGAAAATAACCGTCGATGCGCAAGGCAATAACTATCTCATCAAAGGGAGTATGAGTTTGCTTGGAAAAGAAATCGCTTTAGACATTCCCGCCAAAATCAATATCACCAATACTGCGGTAACCGTTAAAGCTAAATTTAGCTTTGACAGAACCAAATGGGGTATGACCTTCGCATCGCAGGAAAACCTACCTGCAGATAAAAAGATCAAAAACAACATCGAAGTAGAACTTGAGCTTAGCGCAACCAGATTTTAATTAGTTTAGTTTTCATATGTTAAGACGGCTCCAATGAATTTCATTGGGGCTTTTTTTATAACTAAAGGTTGTTATGCCTTGGGTTAATAAATGCAGTTCGTCGCTAATTATGGACTTATTTAGGCTAAATGCAGTAAACTATCGACGGTGGTTGTGATGAAAATTATAACATAGCAATTTTGTGCTTTTTAAAATCAGATGATGTACAACAGATTATTACTTATCGCCCTAATATTTGCAGGCTGCTCAAAAAAGCCTCAAGGTGAACCCAACCAAGGTTGGGGTAAACAACCAGATCTTATTCCAATTAGTGGACAGGTGACTTTAAACGTTGCTGCTAATGAACCATTTGTGAATGTAATGGGCGATGCTAAACCCGCACTTCCCAATTTCCCATCCCTTGAGGTAAAAAAGGGATTTTTAAGAGGTTATGTCGCTGACATGACAGGAAAGCCCCTAGAAGGTGCGTATATCGGGATAAGAGCTACCGTAGGAACCACCAATGGTGCCCATGCAGTGAGCAACGCAAACGGATATTATGAAATATCGCTGCCCTACGGAGCGATTACTTATTATGCGGCAGGATATGAAAAAGACTATGGACAAGGTAAAGCGGTGATGGGCCTTTTTCCTGCAGATGATAACACTACAGGCTTTGCTTCAGAAAATGGCCAGGTAAAGAATTTTGTATTGCAATCCTATGGACTCGCCAAAAAATCGGAAGTAGCAGCACAGCCAAGTAATTCAACCAATTACTACGGTGGTGCAATTTCGTTCGACTATAACATAGATTGGGACGGAAACATCCCAGAATATTTACCAAAAAACGGAACTATTGAAGTGACCCTGACACCTGATGGACCAGGTATTTTTGGAGAAAACAAAACCTTTGTCATTAAGAAAAATATTGGCATAGCGGCACTTACCGCATTGAATATTCCCGTTGGGAAGTATGCCATAAGCGCCAAGCTTGCCGATGGTACCGTTTTAAAAATGCAAGAGACAGGCACCTATGCGGGTTCATTTCCTTTCTGGGGGCTAAAGCCGTCTGGTCCTACTGCCACCGCTACGGTAATGTTCACGCCAATCTTTCAATATACCACGCAAATGGCCGTAGCACACAAAAGTAATTGGCAAAGTTTAAACATCAAACTAAGCAGATAGCTTACCTAACCGTGTCCCTCGTTACGGATGGTCAACGGAAAAATCACCTATTTCAAATCAATAAAATCAATAATTATAATTAAATGAGAAATCTAAAATCCATTTTATGTTTGGTAGCTATTTTTGCTGCTACCGAAATTAACGCTCAACAGAAAAAAGTTGCTACGGTTAAAAAAAGCACAAATGTACAGCAAAAGAAAGCAGATCAAAAGCCTGTTGGTGATGCACCTGTTGCCGATCCAAAGTTGTTTACTGCCAAAGTCGAACTGAAGGAAAAACAATCAAATGAACTTTCTAAAGCCCCAGTAAAAGAAACAAGTTCCAAGATAGAAGAATCAGCTAGCCCCTATAAAACAGCGCTGGGTGTTAAATTCATGTGGGGGATCGCAATTACTGGAAAGCATTTCTTTAAAAAAGACCAGGCAATAGAAGCCGTTGTACGTTACAGAGGATATAGCGGTTTAGGAAACGATATCGCCATTACTGCTTTGTATCAATACGAAAAACCCATTGCCGAAGTGGCAGGTTTGCATTGGTTAGTAGGAGCAGGTCCTTACTATAGTCACTTCTCTTACAAAGAATCCGTTTATTCTTCATTATATCCTTCATCAGGAACCTCAAGCTATGGGCTTGCAGCAATGGCTGGTTTAGAATTTAAATTTCCGAAAGCACCTATTGCAATTAGTGCCGACTGGATGCCTGCTTTTGATTTTAACGGTGGTGGTTTTGGCGCAGAAAGTGGAGGATTTGGGATCAAGTATACTTTTTAGTAACGCATTGTTGTGGGGCCTTAGGCCTATTTTTCATAGTAGTGTTGGGCCGGCATGTCATTAATGACATTGCCGGTTTTTTTGTTCTTAGTTTGCTCTAAAATGAATGCGTAAGGCTGGCGTCGAAAAGCTCACAGAATACCCCCCTTAATAATAAGAAGCTAGAATAAGAAGATTTAAACCATCGCTCAATAATCTGTGGTACTATTTGGTTTGGATATTTATGGTCAATGGTAATTGCTGGTAAAAGTGGGAAATGACGAATCGTACGATAAAAAGAAAAGCCTTGCGCTATGCAAGGCTTTCTGGCAATTATTTATTGCCTGGCTCTCATTGTATATGAATTACTTTTTGTAGGTCCTAACTTCCACCTGGTTATCAATAGGCTGAAGACTTTGCAAGTAGCTATAAATGGCTGATAAATCTTGAACAGTCATCCCGCTATACATTTTCCAAGGCATTGGGGTATTCAGTTCACCTTTTTCAACTTTCATGGTATTTCCTTCAAAAGCTTTAAACTTGGCTATGAACATTTCACGTGTCCAATTACCAATGCCTGATGTAGCATGTTTAGTAATGTTGGGTGCCCTAATAATGCCAGCAGGTTGAACAAATTCCATCCCACCACCAAAAGCAGTGCCTTCCACAATCTTTCCTTTATCTTGTTTGCTATGGCAATCCACACAGCCAGCGGCATTTACCAAATAAGCGCCATACTTAATACTGTCTGCAGCTTCAGGAAGTACTTGATGCTCGGCAGCTTTTGGACCAAGTTTGTTAAGCAAGCTCACTGGGAAATCTAATGCAGTTTTGGGAATGCTATTTTTAATGGGTTTGAGCGTACGAAGGTAAGCAATGATGCTTTGGATGTCTTCGATACTCATTTTTCCAAAACGTGAGTAGGCCATCAAAGGAAACAGCGCATGCCCATCTTTTCCTACTCCCGCAGTAATAGCCCTATAAATTTCCCCATCAGACCACGAAGAGAAGGCTGCGGGCGTAAGATTAGACGAATAGATTTTACCAGGAAAACCTGCATTTTCATCAAACACTTCGCCTCCGCTACCTTCGGTGCCCGCCACTACGGGGCCGCTAAATAGGCTCCAATCGCGCTTACTATGACAGTCTATACATACCGCTACATGATTAGCCAGGTATTTACCTCTTTCAACGGTAATGCTGTCGCTACTAACAATAATTTTGGGAGCTTCTCCAACATTGGGTTGAGTAAAATTGATGAAAAGGCCAGCTCCTAAAACTACAAAAATTACAATGGCTAGAATAATGCCTAAAAACTTGAATATTTTCATTTAAAAACTTTAATTAAGTTACTAAAATGAAAATTGACGAATAGATATCCTCTCTTTGTCGATAAACAGCTTGATAAGGCAGATAGATAACACCTTATCTCTCGTAAACGGATAACTTACACACCTATGGCCAATCTTTTTTTACATTCTGCTTTGTAATTTCTCCCAATAGGTAACTCCTTGCCCAAGATTTCGATCGCGTAGGAGTGATAACTTTCAATCTTATCCATAGAGACCATAAAAGACCGATGGATCCTAATGAATTTATCTTCTGGTAGCAGTTCCTCCAACACACCGATTTTTTGTTTACTAATTAACACCCTATCCTTCAAGGTAATTTTAATGTAGTCCTTTAAGCTTTCCATCCAGTAAATGTCATTCACATTAATTTTTACCCTTTTTCGGTCTATCCTCAGGTAAAGATAATCTTCCACTTTTTGTTCATTTACAAGTACTGGCACATCAACTTTCTGTTGCTGAAGCTTAAAAAGGTCGAACACTTTGTCCATGGCCTTCAAAAAACGGTCAAACGGAATGGGCTTTAACAGGTAATCTACCGCATTTAAATCAAAACCATCAAGAGCATAATCTTGGTAAGCAGTAGTGAAGATTACTTTCGGCGGGCTTTTTAAGCTTCTTACCAAATCAGTCCCCAATAGCCCTGGCATCTTGATGTCAAGAAAAATCAAATCCACGCTTTGATCTTGCAGTAGTTGGAAAGCGTGTACGGCATTGTTGCAAGTACCAATCAACTCCACCTGCGAAAAGTCACTGATATATTTCTGGATAATCTCTACGGCATGTGGCTCATCGTCCACAATAAGGGTCTTAATTTTCATAAACCTTTATTTTCTACAGTTAATTTGGTAAATGAGGAATGGATAGGGGTATTTTTTACTTTACTGGATGCTGATACGTTAGAGATAGATTCAATGTGGAGGATCACAGCAAATAGATCTTCCTCATCATGCACCGTAAAATGGTGCGTTTCTGGATAAATCAACTCAAGGCGTTTCCTAACATTGGCCAAGCCTATCTTCCCAAAATGAGAACGATGCCCCTGATGCTTTTCCAAAGGTTTGCTATTAGAGACCTTCAATTTGATGGCGTTAGGTTCCACCTCCAAAACAATATTGATCCAAGCCTCTTCAATCATTTCGCTGGCACCATGTTTAAAAGCATTTTCAATCAACGGAATCATGAGTAGGGGCGCAATTTGCTGTCCGGTAATTTCGCCTTTGATTTTAAGGTTAAGATCCAGTTTATCCCCATAACGAAGCTGTTCAAGCGCAATGTAATTTTTAATCACTTCCACATCTTTTTTGAGCGGCACATAATCGGTATTGCATTCATACAACATGTAGCGCAAAATTTGCGATAAATCCAGAACTACCTTTGGTGAAGCAGGAGAGTTGTTTAAAGTAAGCGCATAAAGATTATTCAAGGTGTTGAATAGAAAATGTGGATGGATTTGTGCCTTCAGGAAATTAAGTTCAGAGTTGAGTGCCATTTGTTTGCGGTCATACCACATCCCTACAAACTTGATCAATAAGCCGCCCCAAATAATGGAATTGCTCTGCTCCAAGGCATGGATCATGTACTGCCCATTAAAAAACTGTTCCGAGATTGTCCCTTCAATTTTTTTCCATTTAAAGCCAGGGTTCAATGGCTTTAATTGCTTAAACAAATAAGGGTCGGCAAATAAAATCTCAATCAAACGGTAGCAACAGGTAAAAAAAGCACAAGCCAAAATGAACGATAAGGCTAGCGCAATAAAGTGCCTGCGATACAAAAACTTGGGGATAATGACGGTACTAACCGTGTAGTAATAGGCTACGTGTATGGGGAACAGCATTAATACCAACTTAAATGCTAAAAAATACCCTGGTAAGCCCACGGCGAACATAAAAGTTAATATTGTGAGACAAATACCCCAAAAAATGAGATGAAGAAGTAATCTTTTATGTTGTAAACAAAACTTAACAAACATGAGCTGAGCTAGGCTTGGATAAAACCCATAGGAGATATGCGCCATAAAGATAGCGAACAGTTTTTGATTATCAGACTTATGCGCTTGGTTATGACCTGTTTGTAGACGAAAGGCATTAATTGGTAGATAGACGACCGTTTACTGGTTTGATAGCTCTATTTCTGCTTAAGCTACATTAATGTTTAAAATAAAGGCATCTGTAGAAGAATGTGTGGCGGCTGTCGATGTTGGTTTTTTGTTGATCACAATGATTTCAACTTTAGGGTCTTAACCCTTTGATATCATGATCAATTCCGCAAACAGAACAATGGAACAAGCCGAGCGTATCACCCTTGGAGAAGTCTCCAGTTGGTTGTCGCTGCATTTGGCTGAAGAAATGTGTTGGGTAAAAGATCTTGATGAAAATGAAGGCTCGTTGTTGAGGGGGCATTTACAGCCTACTCCTACAAAATCTTTTCTCGTAGCCACAAAAGATTGCATTGCAGCTTGCTTCTTGCTTAAGTCAGCAGGGTTTTTATCCATAGCAGCGCCCTACTACAGTAAAGGCGGGTTGTTTTCGAAGATGAAAGATGCTTGGGGCAATATTTATTTCATTAAAGAAGAGCGAAGCTATCAATTTGATCTTCCGATATGAAGGTGCGTAGGGTATTGGCAAATGGCAATGTGGTAGAATATGAAAAAATGGGGGCGCAGCATTTGCACTTGTCGACAGAGGCTTTTCATATTAGGATAGTTTTTAATGAAAGACAAGATATCTTGATTGGAACCAGGAAATTTTCCATTTTTCCCGACTGTCTAGCCATTATCCCACCAACATATAATGGCCAATGTATCATTGAGGCTGATGCTCCTGTGCATTCTTTGGCAATCACCCTTGCGGCCAATTTCATGGCGACATTTTTAAAAAAACAATATCTCCTTCAAAAGCAATGGCATGAGGAAACGATCTTCGATTTCTCCGAGGCGATCATCATTCCTATGAGTACCGACATGAAACAAAACTTTAGGCACTTATGGGAAAAAACAATAGCCTTAAACACACAAGAGGCCTTGCTCAATGAATATATCTCCCAATTTCTGCTAGACTACATCAATGGTCATTGCAAAAGATTTAGCGCAGAACAGAAGAGATTGCCATTCACCAGATTATCCACTAAAACCGACATCGCTAAAAGGCTGTTGTTGGCTAAGGAATATATCTCCAATAATTATAACCAAAAGTTCCATATCTGCGACGTAGCCAATTATTGCTGCCTTTCCGAAAACCATTTATTAAGAACCTTTAAAGAAATGTTTGGCATTACGCCCTACCAATACCTAGCCTTGATAAGGCTAAGCAGGGCCAAAAGTTATTTAGAAAAAGGGACATGCACCATCAACGAGATTGTCATCATGATAGGTTTCGAATCGGTGAGTACTTTTATCAAACTATTCAAAGCCACCTTTAAGCTTACGCCACTCCAATACCGCAAGTACACCCAACAATGATAAGTTAATTGGCTAATTGAACAACATCGGCAACAATGGTCCATTTCTTGTTAAAACGCCAAACTTGGGCATAAAAACCTTTGATTTTATTGATGTCGATCGTGGAATGGCGATCATATAAATTCCCCACTACGTAATAGAAACGGCCACTTTCATCGTAGCCATTTTGCTTTGGCAAATAACGTAATTCATCATTAGTAGGGGCATAGTGCATTTTGCCCAACCTGATGGGAGCATCAGCCCTTAATAGCAGCACTTCTTCATCTAGGTAATGAAAAGCTTCGTTGGTAGCGGCTAACGTAGGAGGTGCTGTGGGTGCCTTTTTTGTCGACTTTTTGAACGCAGTTAATTGGGTGTTTAAAGTTTGTACCGCTTGATGGTAATCTGGATAGATGCTCGTATGGTTAACCCCACCATCAAAAAGCAACTTAAATTGTTGGTCACTATTCTTTTTCCAGATCGAAAAATAGTTGCCGCTGGCTATTGCTTGCTGTCCGCGATGACCATAATAAAGATAAGGACCTGTCGTAAAACCAAAATCTTCACTCAAATTGGTAAAGGCAAAGGATGGATACCAAACTAATAAATCAGTAGTGTTTGCCTTTACCTTGGCATAGGCCTTTAGCCCGTTAACCAAATGAACCCCGCTGGCAATGATCCCTAATGAATCCAGGTTTTGCTCAAAAGCATATTTTAAACCTCTTTGTGCGGCAGTACTTGCAAAGTTCAATTCACTGGAAACAATGGCTTTTTGAGGAACAGGCGACTGAGCCTTCAATCCGTTCATATCGAATAAAATGGAGGCAACTGAAACCAACATAAAGATTTTTCTGGTCATGGCATTGTAGATTAAAGGACCAAATATCTAGCATCTATACCTCATTATCACCTATCCAAAGGTTACGGTCGACATAAATCATTTTATCATCGATGAGCGCTAGAGTTAGAGCGATACAATACTATCGCCTCCGGCTTCTTTGCTCATCATAGATCTAGCGTCGAATAACCATGTGGTCTAAACATAAGCACGGTGGACTGGCAAAACTCAAGCTAACCTCCTTTGTAACGCTCGAACATTTGTGAACGTGTCACGATCTCCCAACTTCTTGTACCGGGATTTGCTACAAGGAATAGGTCATCGCGGCTGATCCTTTCGTATTCCTTTCCACCGCACTCTTTGTCTATAGTTTCATAAAGCACCACCAATGAGTCAAACAGATTGTCAACTGCCTCGTGAAAATCCTCCTCGCTGAGCACCTCGCTGAACAGTACCGTTATGGTCAGATTCGGATGCAGGGTCGCCTTTACCGAAATGCTATTGGACTGATCATATCCCTCGCTTAGCTTTTTTGGAGACATTTCCGCTGAGATAAGTCTTGATTTTACGGCATGGCTTTTTTTGATCAGCCTGCCCAAACTTTTCTTGCTCAGCTCATAAAAATCTTTGCCCGCTTCCTGCAACGTTGCATCAAAAAATGCCTTCATCAGCCAGACCACAAGGGCGGTCGGCATCATCCACTCGATACCAGCCATGGGCCCGTGCTCCCGCTTTTCTATGCGCAAACGTTCTTGTTCAACATTGAGTTCGTCCGCAACAAAAGAATAAAAATCTTCTGGCACGTCTTCTCGAACATACATCATTACCCTCCCTGGCTTTTCTTCCATTTCCATTTTTTCTTCCATCATAAATCTTATTGCTACATAACACTAAACATACAAAAAGATCTGAGGACTAATAATCTTTAAAGCGTCATCAGGTCATGTTTAAGGTCATTGTAATTACTTTCAAATTTCGCATCATCCCTCATATCGACATGGATGAACTGTTGCATGAATGTCGGAATGCTCTCTTGCTTACTTCCACTTCTTAGCACAGGTATGATCCTGCTGTTGACCGTTTGGTTGTCGTACAGTTTTACGTTCATGATTGAATACTCATAGCCAACACCACCTTTCCTGTTATCTGCTTTTTTCTTATAGCCAGGTGTAAAGATCACGAGAACTTTGTCAGCATGTTCAATACCCTGCTCCATGGTATAGGGCGCACTGGTGCCGAGACGCATTGAGTATCTATCGATTTTAACTTCAAATCCATCCGCAGTCAATTTGTTGGCCAAGGTCAACACCCAGCCCTTATGCTCTTCGCTGTCCCATGAATAGGAAATAAAAACAACCACCTTCATCTTTTGCCCTTCACTTTCTTCGACAGATATTCTTTTTCCGTAAAGTAAAATCTCGATTTGATTTACACGCTGCCCATCATAAGGTCTTATGATACCAAGAATATTATCGATCACCTTCTTCCTATCTAAACTGCTCAGGCCAGCCAGAATATCCTCAAAGAATACCTTTCTTTTCGTACTGAGGTTCTGCTGTTCACGCTGCCTGATGTACTGATAGTAGTCTGGATGGTAGCGATCATATTTCCTTACAAGATTGATGAACCTTGGTCCTGAAAAATAGGTTTCGGCATCTTCCCTAACGTCCATGATTTCGAACAATCTGTTATAAATATTGATCCAGTTAGCAGGCAGTACGTTCTCTTCAAAATTCTTCAACGGAGATTCTTCTACCGAAAGCTCGACTGTTTGTTCGAAATCACGCTTAGCGAAATGACTATACTGTGTTGGATTTCGCGACAACAGTTCAAGTTTTACAGCCTCAAAATTTTCATCCTTCAGTTTATAGAATTTACCGCCATGCAATTGGTAAAAACTTTCTGCCACTATGAGAATATCATCGCGATCATGTCCGTAGTCTTTGAGTTTCCTGAAAAATTCGGTTTCCACTAATGAAGCGATATAGCTTAAACGGTCATCCTTAGCTATGTCCTTTCTGTTATAATAAAGAAATTCAATCAATATCGACCAATCTTCACTGAGCAGTCGCTCATACAATTCATTTTCCAGTAATACTTTCTGCACCCTCTTGTTCGTAGGATGCTAAGATAAATATTTAATAAATTTCATGGGCGTTGTATTCATGCAAACCTTTTCTCAAAAAAATAATAGCGTTTAATCGTAAGAAAAATTCAATTGCTTTTACTCATTTGAAACACAAAACCAGTGAACATAAATCAGTATATTTATCCGCCTTACTTAACGCACCTTCAATACCATGGAGAAAATAAACTGGTCCAATTTTGACTATAACGATTTTGAGCATTTCTGCAGCATACTCCTGACCTCCGAGTTCGGTAAGAAGTACGTGCCTTTTTCGGCACCCGGAACTGATGGCGGAATCGATGGACAGTTCGAGGGTACTTACGATAATTACAGTGGTAAATGGCGCTTCCAGTTCAAGTTCTATCAAGTAGCTAGGTCCACTGCTATAAATACATTAAAAAATAGGCTGAAGACTGAGATTACCAGCATTTTGGACGAAGACTTTTATGTGCTGGTCACCAATGTAGAAATGCTACCACAGGAGCAGGATGAGCTTAAGACGGTTGCAGCAGCAGAACTTTCATTGATCAATAAATCATGTAAGGTTTTCATTTGGGATGGAGCAAAACTAAATACTTTGGCGTCCCAATATCCTATCATACAGTTCTGGCTCGACTTCGGTTTTACCTCATCGGACCTGCGGGAATACAAGCTCGAGTTTGAAAAAAATCTGATAGCAAACAAGTTTGCTCCCGATAGTTTCAGTAATGTTTTCATAGGGAGGGAAGATGACCTAAAATCACTGGAAGGTTTTCTACACTCAGATCTTCCAATGGCACTCATCAGTGGCGAAGCGGGCATTGGCAAGACAAGGCTTGCTATTCACTTCTTTCAAAAATATGTTGACCATTTGGATGGATGGACTGCACTGGTACTTACTGCGAAAAGTTTCGAATTTGATCGCATCTACAAGGCGCTTTTCGGTGGTGGGAATTACATTGTCTTGGTCGATGACGCACATAATTTTGAAGCTAAGGTTATCGCAGACCTTCTTTCGATCGCCAAACAACTTCCAAACGTAAAACTTCTCCTTACATCCAGGACCATAGAAGTCCATTCTGCACTTGCCCTGATCAAGGAAACTGAAAAGAATTCAATCCTTCTCATTGAGATCACTACACTTTCAAGATCTGAAACCGACAACTTCTTTAGGCGCTACATCAAAAGCGGCCCCTTTTCCCAGTTCATCAATGAGCTCATTGGGATTTCGTCTGGAAAACCGATCTTAATGGTAGCTATTCTACAGGCCATTTCCGAAGGAGCACCAATAGAACAAATAAAAAGAAAAGATTTTTTCAGATCATACGTCAATAACTATTTTGATGCCTATTGTCGCAAGGTTCAGGAGATAACCAGTGTACCAATACTCGAGCTGCGAAAGCTTGTCAAGATTATTGCCCTGATCGAGCCCTTCGATTTTAATTCGAAGGAAACCATCAAACTCATTTCAGAGAAATCCGGCATCAATACCGAAAACGTCCGCTTTGCTCTGGAGCAGCTTAAGGAAAACTCCTATGTCAGCGGCAGATATGTACAATCAATCAAGCCGGATTATTACAGCGACATCCTTGTCGCTGATCTAGAACCCGGCGAAGCTGCCGATATGATCTTCGAACTGATACCGTTCAGTACCAATATAATCGTAAATCTTGCCAGTGCCCAACATTCTTTAGGAGAACAAAGCGACGTCCTGACCGAGGTACTAAAGGTCTTTATAGATATTATTCCGATGACATCCGTTCCCGATGCCGTTAGGGTAATAATGACCACGATCCTCCGTATTTCCCAGATAAGGCCCGAGTCTGCAAAATACGCCATTAAAGTATATACCCATTCGCTGAAGATACCCGATCATCCTTCAACTATGGAGCTAGAGGAAGACAGGAAATATAATTACGTTTCCGGAGAAAGCATCATGGGCACGGCGGTCAATATCCTTAAGGCGCTTTATGATCTTAGGGAAAACTTAGATTTTGTAATTAGAAGTGCCTTTCAACTTTACAAGATCACCGAAGATAAAAGGCTTGTCGAAATTTTCTCGTTTAACCGTAAGGACATTATCGACAACTTTAACATGAACAGGCAGAATGCGTTCCTGGAAAACCTCAGTAGCAGGCTGCATAAGCTCAGCGATCTGGAACTTCGCTTTGCGGTGAACGTGCTTAGAACTTTTTCAGTGCTCGACTTCCATATTTCCCAGATGAGCGCTGCCAACCTTGCGCAATTAAATATCACAACCTATTATCTAACAGAAAAAAATCTTGGGGTAGTCGAATTCAGATCGCGCATGATCAAATTGCTTATACAGATATTTAACGATGCACCAGCACCATCAATATTGCGTACCGATGTACTTAAGTTCCTTATTGATATTCCTCGTTCGATTTTTGCCACCAAGCACAATAAGGTGCAATACGTAAATGATGATGAGATCAATGCCATTCTACAATTACTGCTAGACAAATGCGGAGCGTTCGACCTCAACGAACAGAAAGACATCCTGGAAAAATTGCACTGGTTTCAACGATGGGGAATCTCGCATCAACTCGTACCTATTATAGAGCAGATCAAAACGGCACTTCAACCCAAAAATTTAGTCGAACGTTTATCTTACCTCTTTTCAAACTCCGAAAGAAGGATAGATGAAATAAAGGACATCCATGATTACGTGAGACAAAAGTCAACCGGGATCATCCAACAGGAAAAACCTGATGAACTTTCTGAAGCGCTTCTCGAGTATCTCGGACAACAGCAATATCCCGCCCATTTCTTTTGGGACTTTGTGCGGACGCTTGAGATATCCTTCCCCGAATACTGCAAGGTACTTTACGAAAAATTATATGCAGACCATCTCGAACGTTATGGGACCTTGGCCTCCCGAATGTTGTCTGCACTTTATTTTATCCACAACGATGATAAATACTACTGGGAAAAAATAGACCAGCTACGCACCCTTGATAAAGCCCATGCAGATAATATCATCCTCGACGGCTATGCTTCCCGCATTCCTGGTAAAACCGTAATCAAACAGAGGGATATCGACACCATAATCGAGATTTTCAAGAAGGAAAATCCCGACAATGAGCATATTCTTTCGATGGCCATCCAACTGCTGTTCTCGGTCAAACATGTGAACGCACTGGACTATGCCAAACAGTTTCTGGACCGTGCTACCCAACATGGCAATGTTGCGATGTTCTTTATAAGACTTCATGATAATAATGAGGTCTCGATCGAACAGTTATCAGAACTGGTCCTTAAACATACCGAGAGATTCCAACTGACCTATGAAATAGAAAGGGCATTGACAAAGTCACTGGCCTACCCCGCTGATGATGATGTGATGGACTATTTTTTTAGGCGATTCGATCGTTACATAAAGGAGATACAGCGAACAAAATCATATAACGCTTACCAATTTCTTCCAAGGGGCGACTACTCACGTTTGTCCGAAGAAGCTGGACCGGAAAAGGTTATGGAATTATTTTCCAAGGCAATCGGCTGGTACATTAATACGGTCGATCACAAGCTAAGGTACTTTGCTAAGGACCTGCTTTCTTACCTGCAACCAGTTCCTGTGATCAATGATGAACTCTACCTTTTTTACAGCAACTTGCTGAACAATGAAGAGGACCCTGATCATTTGATCGCGATCTATTCTTCGCTGTCTACATTCAAGGAAAAGAACGAAAGCATGATCAGGTTGGTCACCGAAAACTTTGCCAACATTAACGACCTTCAATATTCAGATGAAGAAAGCTATAGAAACGTCCAGTCCGAAGCCTATGTTGCACTGACTTCAGCAGGAGTAAAAACTGGCACTCCAGGTGAGCCGTTTGCCGAGGATCTTGCGCTAAAGGAATTGTTGCTATCCCAGCTTTCCAATCTGGGCAATCATGATCCTGCTAAGAAATTTTTAAACGAAGTACTTAAAAGCGTCCAGTCGGAAATAGACCGTAACAGCGAAATGGAGGACTCAGCATGGTGAGACCGGGACCTACTAACATAACTCATGCTCGATCTTTAGTGAGTTTTTCTACCGAAAGAAACCAATTGTTCACGCACATCAGCGATAAGCAAACAAACAATCTTATCACCAGTATGAACAGTGATTTCGATGACAGGATCAAAATGGAACCCGCTCATGTAGAAAGATTGCTTGCTGCGGTCGAAGCAAAGTTCAAACGATGCCAGACCTTATATTTCGTGTACTTCGAAACCGCTCAGCACTCTATCCTCTGCAATGATACGACTGCACTTCCGTTATCTGTAGAGTGCGAAATTGAGGATGCAACCATCATCACCAGACATTCGTTCCGTGTCGAGAATCCGATAGCGTACAGGGAAATGATCAACTATAATTTCCAGACCTTTGTCATCACCCTTGCATCACTCTATGAAAATCTTGTGGCATTGTCCGAGGTATTCGTCAAAAAGGTAATCGTATTCGTAAAGAACAAGCCAGTGAGCACGCCTTTACGTGACTATATCGATTTCCACAGAAAGCTGATGTTATTAGGCTACCGCTCTTCTGATCATTTATCAACGTGCCTTACCAATTCTGATCCATTCCTTTCAAAGTACCTAACACACATTACAATGCTACGCAACCGCTTCATGCACGGCTACTCAATCAACATTGAGATGAGCGGAACAGAATACGTGATAGAAAACCTTAACTCAGGTACTCTCAGTGCTAGATCTACCGACCTGCTCATTGATAGATATACTAAAGAGGTTCTTGAAAAGTCGGAAGTGTTTATCCGCGAACTCATGGTCGCCCTATACGAGATGGGCAAAGGCAGTTCATCGAACATTCCTGCGTAGGCTAAGTCCGAACAAACTCTGATCTGACATGGCCTAGGTGTGGAAAATTGTTGTCTTATTTATTGTCTATCCATCGTTGAAGGAAAAGCAAACGTCCTTTCATAAAATCAGTTAATGTATAATACTAACAGCTCGAACGATGATTGGAATGTTTAAAAAATATTGCTAACTTCAACTCACCTAACCGCTCCAAATGAATATTTTTGATGACCCGCAGTACGCAGAAGAAAGAAACGCTTCAACGGATCTGATTACCAGACTGACCAATCTTTATATCGGGCAAGCATTACCAACTTCGAGCAAAAAAGCGCCTTCAGCTCCCATTGTTGTCAGAAGTCCATATATGAACCTTGCCGATGTGGACTATCACATGACCATTCTGAGAAATCAATTCTCCTACCTTAGGGAAAAAGGACAAAATGGTTTTCCTGCCATCAGTCTGAGTGGTGGTACTGTTATACCTGTAAATATTTTTAACGGCACCGACTTTTACATGAATAATAATTTGAACGTCGATCTCGATATCAGCGATGCAATGAAAAACTTTCGCGCCGATTTTAACGATAGAAAGAAAGAAAGTCTGCGATACAAAAAATTCGAGAATTTTGCTGTGAACGACATACGCGACGCCATGAAGCGAAGTCTGTCAGCTTTCCTCCGATTCCGGTTGAAAGGACTAATGGAAATAAGTAATTCAGCTACCATGAAAAAATTTTTGGCAAATGCGAAGGTGATCGCTGCTCAACTTAACGCCCCGCCCTATATGCAAAAGGGAAATACAGGTGCGTCGAAGTACCTAACCATTACCGTTAAGACGCCGCAACATCATGGCCTTACGATTGCCTCTACACCGAACTACATCGAAAACTGGACATATTTCGGCGCACCATCGCATCCGGTAACAGGCTATCTCGAGCCTGGAAGATATCGGTTTAGGGTAGATGGCACAGCCGTTGGCGGAGTTAGAACGCACCCGTTGCCTATTGCTATTCCACCTAGTTTTGACATTGAACTAACCTTATAATATGATGATTTTTACCAAAGAAGATCTAGGCCCATTTATGCCACTAGTGGGTTATGCGATTGCGATCGCAACAGCAGCATATTCTATCCGGAAGCTTTTATGGCGAAAGGATTCAGTATGGGGCATACCGCTGGAAATGCTGGATGGAGGAATAAAGGGTATCTTTACTGCGATCTTAGGTGGTGGAATGGTCATCCTGTGGCTATTTGCAAGCCCGCAGACCACCATGTATTATGTTGCCTTACTGGCCGTCCTTTTCGTTACTATTGTCATTGTATATTTCCTATTCTCCAAACAGATCCAAAACAACAGGTACTATAAACCAAGGGTGACGGGTCCTACTCAGACGAAACTCGAAGCATTTATCGGTGGAACACAGTACACCTCTACGGGAACCCGTTTGATGAACGCCAATCCTGATATTGATGAAGCACTTGCCGACGTGCAGTACAAGGAAGACCTGATCTGGACAAGACAATCTATCACCAAGGTACGTGTCGGCATTTCACAGAAATACATGGCCATCGTTGTGCTTTGTTTCCTTTGTTTGACCACTGCAGCCCTACTGGTGCTGGTCAAGCTTACCGAAAAACCAGCAACCAGTGTGATCACAAAAGAGCAGTCTCCCGGCCTCAATTAATACGTAAGAACTTGTCTCATCAATACGACAATTCAACGATTGTTCTTTCCTAAAAACTGACGTTGATCATTGCCTGCTCGAGCGATATCGCCAGATTTAGGTGTGCATCTGCATGATAACAAAAAGTCAAAAGGATAATTGGATGGCAAGCGCAAACCCACATACCAGCTGGTTTTCTTCTTTTTCAGTCATCATGGTTTGTTTGCAAGGATCACTATTTATTGCATTGGTAAATAAACTATCGCAAACTCCCCGGTTTTAAAATAAAACAAATACTTGAAATAGGCATTTATAGCCTACTATCAAAAACAAATTTCTGTGGTACGCAGCTAGACCTTGAGATACTGGCAAAGCTACCTTTAAAGTAGGGCTTAAGTAGGGTTTAAGTAGGGATAGAGTACTAAGAGTGTACTATGTTATGCTTGCATAGTATTATCGCCTTTCATTACGCATCGAGTTTTGTTTTCCAACTTTCGTCATTTCGATCGCAGTGCAGCGAGCAGAGAAATCTTTGAACATTATCAAAACCGTGCACATTCTCCAAGCCATTTCAAAGATATTTCTACAAGGTTGAGATGATGAAATCATGAAGCTGTTTTTTGCAGGTTTATGCTGCGATAGTAAACTGTCCTAAATAAAAATGGGGTGGGAATTTTGGGGAATTTTGAGAAAAAACATAAGCTGTGGGATTGTGATGTGGGTTTTTCTCTTAAAGCCATCAGCAGATAAGAATATTTTTTCAAAACTTTTTTGCGTGGCTATTGGGTTAGCCAATTGGTGCTTACACTTCTTTTGCGTAAAGGCCATTCAGGAAATGCAATGTTCTGGCATAGCGTTGGCATACGCAAGAAAGTTTTAAGGAATTTATCGTTTAACCATTTAGCTTATCGCCACTCTAGCCCTCTCTCATGACTCTAGCCCTCTCCAGTCCAGTTTATAGCTGTTCAAACAACTCCTTTCTTAAACCAAGAATTTTTCAGATTAATCACATATGAGTAAACTACTACGTTACGTTTTATTAGTACCGTTGTGGCTTGGCTTTTACATGAATGCCCAAGCCCAAAACTGTACGGTCAATGCGGGAATCAACACTACGGTTTGTCCTGGAAGTCCCTTTGTTCTTAATGGTCAGGCCAGCGGCCTTTTCGCCTCGGGCGGAACGGCAGTTTGGTCGCAGGTGTCGGGTCCTTCCGTTACCATTAGCCCAAGTACAATTGCTGGCACAGCGGTTACCGCTACAGTATCCGGATTTACCACCGATGTAAATTATGTATTCCGTTTAACGGCCAAGTGTACCGATGGTTCATTGGTATATCAGGACGTAACGTATGTGGTTTCCAGTTTAGGTACTGTGAATGCAGGCCCAGACACTTATGCTTGCCCTGGAACATTCGTGTTGCAGGGTTCGCCACTAGGAACGGGCGAAACGGGTATCTGGACAAAAATATCAGGAACGGGACCAGATCCCAATGCAGGCACCATCAATAGCCCTAATGCCACCATTACTTTCGCGGCAAACGCAGCGGTACAATCGGCAACTTATCGTTGGACGGTTTCAAAAACAACAGGCGGAAATACCTGTTCGGCTTTTGACGATGTGGTGATCACCAATTTAGGTACTCAGCCCGTGAATGCAGGTACCGATATTGCCAGGAGCTGTTATAACGTAACCACAAGTGCTACACTTAGCGGTTCGTTTGCAGGGACTAGCGCCACCTACGGACAGTCTGCGCAATGGCAGTTAGTGAGTGGACCTTCAACACCAACCTTTAGCAGTACAACCACCAGAAACCCTACAGTATCTAATCTGGTAGAGGGAACTTATATTTTCCGTTATACGGTAACAGGTCCCTGCTACAGTGGATCTGATGACGTAGCTGTCGTGGTAGCACCCGCATCGCAAAGTATTACCGGTGCTGGCGGAAATACACAAACTTTCTGTGATGGACGAACTTCTGTAGTACTTACTGGTCCGAAAGCACTTTATGCCAATGAGGTGGTTACTTGGACAAAAGTGAATGGTCCTGGTACTCAATCTTTCACCGATGCCAACTCAAACAGTACCATCGTGACTGGCTTAACAGGGGCAGCAGGCGCCAGTTATCTCTTCCGATATACCATTACCAATGCAACTACAGGATGTACCTCAACTGGGGACTATAATGTGCAATTTCGTGGAGCACCTACCATTACCATCACCACACCAAGTGCAAACCCTCAATTTTTGGCATGTAATACCACTTCTTTAACGGTTAATTACACCACCTCAAACGGAACGGCAACGCAGTACGCATTAATTAGCGCTCCTGCAGGCTCAACACGCCAAACTACCATGGGCGGTTTAAACAATTGGACTACAGCTTCACCTTCAGGCACTAGCTTAACAGGTTTCGATAAAATAGGAACTTATGTGTTACGCTATCGTAGAAATACCGATAGTGGTTTGGGTGGTTGTGACGACGCTTACGCCGAACTTACCGTAGTGGTTTCTGCGGCACCTACAGCTTCTAATGCAGGTACCAAGCAAGTATTGGCTTGTAATGTATTCAATACCAATTTGGCAGGTAACTTACCAACTTCAGGTATTGGTAAATGGAGCCAAGTGAGTGGTCCAAATACGGCCAATATCGCCAATCCTTTATCAAACTCAACTGCTGTAACTGGAATGATCAATGGCACTTACTTATTCCGTTGGATTGTTTCTGGCGGAGAAGGTGCTTGTACAAATACCCAAGCAGATGTAGAGGTAGTGGTGGCCGCACCAGCACCAACGACTTCGGCAGCGGGAATGCCACAAACTGTGTGTAACAGCACACCAGTATTGTTGGACGGTAACGAACCTGTATTAAACGAAGTGGGCACGTGGACGGTAGTAAGAACCGTAGGAAATGTGGCCGCACCCGAAGTGACGTTTTCTCCCAATGCCAATTCACCAAAAGCAGTGATAAATGGCTTGTTGGCCAGCACTTCTTATACCTTTAAATGGACCATTAACAACGCTTGCGGTAGTTCTTCAAGTGATGTGGTGATCGAAACTTCAAATACAGCTGGTGCCAAACAAGCAACAGCAGCCATCTCTACAGGTACTACCTGTTTACCTAGCGGCACAAGTACCATCACCATGGCGGGTAACCAGCCTACAGGTGGCGAAGCAGGTGCTTGGTCGTTAATTAGTGGCCCTAATACACCAAACATTACCAATGCCTCATTATATAATACCACGGTTACTGATTTAATCGACGGCACCTACGAGTTTCAATGGCAATTGTCACGTAACGGATGTACGCCAACCACTGCCCGTATCAAAATTACCATCTCGGCACCAGTAACTACTGCCAATGCAGGAACTAACCAAAATATCTGTGGTACCTCAGTAACCCTTAATGGTAACCAACCTACGGTGGGTACAGGTACCTGGACACAGGTTGCAGGTCCTGGTGGGGCGGTCATTACCAATGCGTCATTACGCAACACTACCGTAACAGGTTTAAACGAGGGTCGTTATATTTTCAGATGGACCATTTCAAATGGTACTTGTACCTCAAGCACCAGTGAGGTAACCATCAACGTTTCTACTCCACCATCTACGGCTATAGCAGGAGCGGATATCGCAGTATGTGATGCGGCCTCTACGGTACTAGGTGCAACGCCTGTAACCGTTGGAACAGGATACTGGTCGGTAGTAGGCGGTCCTAATATTCCTACGTTTTCAGATACCAATGCGCCCAATGCAACCGTATCGGGTTTGGTCTTTGGTCAATATACCTTTAGATGGACCACTCGTGGTGGCATCTATTGTACGCCATCTACAGATGACGTAGTGGTTACCGTAACCCGTGCTGCCAATGCTGGAGCTGACCAAAATCTTTGTGCGGCAACTTCGGCAACCTTAACAGGTACCAATCAAAGTACAGGTACATGGACCCAAACTGGAGGCCCTGCGGCGACCATCAATACCATCTCTGCCAATACCGCCATTGTAAGTGACCTTACACCCGGCTCAACGTATCAATTTACCTATACCATTGCTGCAGTAGGGGCTTGTACTTCCACCAGTGATAACATGACCATCGTGGTTTCGGCATTACCATCTGCTGCCGACGCTGGTCCAGATCAAAATTACTGTAGCTTAACGGCTACGCCAGTAACTTCGGTGACTTTGGCTGCCGTTACCCCAGTAACAGGTACAGGTTCATGGAATGTGATTGAAAAACCTGCGGGCAGCCCAACACCAACATTTGGTGATATAAATAGTGCAACCTCAAGCTTCGGTAATTTGAAGCCTGGCACTTATATGTTGGAATGGATTGTAGTGAGTGGAAACTGTACTGGAGCCAACTCTAACAGAGATATCGTAAAAATCAATATTTATACAGAACCTACCAATGCCAATGCTGGACCAGATCAAAATGCGGCATGTACCAGTAACGTGATCCTTACTGGAAATACACCAGCAGCGGGTGCGGGAATAGGGACTTGGAGCATTGTTTCACAACCTGCAGGATCTGCAGCTACTTTTAGCGCCATCAACTCACCAACAACGGCAGTGAACAATACCATTACCGGTACTTATGTTTTCCGTTGGACCATTTCAAACGGTTCGCCTACCTGTACTTCTAAAACAGATGACGTGACCGTAGAGGTAACCAGCGTACCTACCACCATTGCTAGCGTAGGCGCTAATCAACAGGTATGTAATACGGGTTTCCCAGGCACACCTACCACCAGCACTACCTTAACAGGAAATACTCCTTCTGCTGCTGAAACAGGAATCTGGAGCTTTGTAAGTGGACCAACAACCCTTACCGCGGCCAACTTTAATGACATCAACTCACCTGTGGCTACCGTTTCTGGATTGGCACAGGGAACCTATATCCTTCGTTGGACCATTGTACCAACTTCAAATCAAACTTCGTCAGACTGCCGTTCATCTGCAGATTTGACCATTGCCGTGACCAACCAGCCAACAGCCGCGGTAGCGGGAGCAAATCAGGAGATCTGTCTTTCTGAACCTGTAACCATGGCGGCCAACACCATTACTTCAGGTATTGGAACTTGGTCGGTAGTCGGCAAACCTAGTGGCGCAGTTGATCCTGTTTTTGCAAATGCTAATTCGCCAACTTCAGCCGTAAACGGATTTGTAGTAGGTACCTATACCTTACGTTGGACCAGCAGCAACGGTAGCTGTGCCAATAGCACTTCCGACATGACCGTGACGGTAAAATCTTGCGACATCGCCATTGCGAAAGCTACAAGTACACCAGTACTACAGTCGGACGGTAGTTATAACGTAACGTTAACCTTTAACGTATTGAATAACGGTGACCAAGCGCTTTCAAATGTTCAGGTCGAAGACGATCTAACTTTAACTTTCCCTAGCCCTAAAACCTATACCGTAACCAGTATCACTAGTGGGGCTGGAACGCTAACGGTCAACAGTGCTTTCAACGGAAACAGCGATAAGAATTTGTTAAATGCCGCCGCTTCAACGTTGGCCGCGGGAAGTCAACAGACCATTACGCTTGTACTTAATGTTAAACTCATCTAACCTTAGCAGCAATGATTAACTTTAATAAAACACGAATTTCACAGTTTGCTAAAGGAGCGGTAGTTGCATTAATATTCCCGTTTTTAGCTTTCTCTCAAGCTTTCTCACAAAACACCTACAAGGGCAATAACTCGGCAACAGCAAGAGGTACGGCACTTGGAAAAACGGTGAGTGATTATTCCAACAGTGGCACCACTGTCACCAAGGCAGACGATAGCCCAACCACCATCAATTTCCCGATGATTGGTATTGGAAAGACAGCGACGACACCTGTTTTCCAGGCGAATGGCAGTTACAATGTAGATTATGTCATCACCATTAAAAACTTTGGACAGGTACCTTTTCAGTTTGTTCAGGTAACAGAAGCATTGTCTACAGCCTTCCCTTCACCAATGACCTTTTCGATAAGGGCATCGGGTATCACCATTAGCGGTGGAACAGGATTAACGCTAAATGCTGCTTTTAACGGCAGCACCAATACCAATGTTTTGATGCAGTCTGCGAGTAACCTAGCAGTAGGGCAGACCAGAACCATTACCATCCCACTAAATATAGTGCCCAATGGTAGTTTTGGTTTACGCAACAATACTGCAACAGTCACTGCGACTGGAGGAGATGATGCCGTCACAATTTCGGATGTGTCAAACAATACTACCGATCCTGATGGCAATGGCAATGGAACCCCTTTCGATGATTCGACCCCAACGCCAATTACCCTTACTGCTCCAGACATTGAAGTAGTGAGCAAAACCGTTAACATTGCAACCCCTAATGCAGGTAACAATGTGACCTTCACCATTACGGTAAGAAATAACGGCGGCCCAGCGGCAGGTGTGATCGTTAGCGATTTACTGCCTGCAGGCTATCAATATGTTTCTCATACCACCGCAACGGGGACCTATAGTAACACTACTGGGAACTGGTCGGTAGGTAACTTAACCAATTCCACTTCGGTAACCTTACAAGTGGTGGCTAGAGTGTTGGGGAACAAGCTGGCCTCAGAATATAGAAATACAGCTTCAACCAATCACCTGGGCGATTCAAACACCAGTAACAACAGCAAGTTTGTAGATGTAACGCCAATACCAACGGCCGACCTAGCGGTAACCAATACCGATGGCAAAACCACTTACACCCCAGGTACTACGAACACTTATACTTTTGTAGTGACCAACAATGGACCAAGTGATGCCCCAGGATCGACCATTACCAATACCTTGCCTGCGGGCGTAACAGGTACTTGGACGGCCGTATACGCAGGTGGTGCTACAGGTACCGCCAATGGCACAGGCAGCATTAGCGAGACCGCGGATATCCCAAGTGGTGGTTCTATCACCTATACCTACGTGGTCAATGTGCCATCATCATACACGGGCAACTTTGTGAATACGGGTGCTGCGGCAACGGCTTCAGGCATTGCCGATACAACCCCTGCCAATAACTCGGCAACGGATACCGATACACCTAACAGACTGGCCGACTTGATCGTGACCAATACCGACGGTAAAACCACTTATACCCCAGGTACCACCAATACTTATACTTTCACGGTAACCAACGCTGGTCCAAGTGATGCCCCAGGATCGACCATTACCAATACCTTGCCTGCGGGCGTAACAGGTACTTGGACGGCCGTTTACGCAGGTGGTGCCACAGGTACAGCCAATGGCACAGGAAGCATCAGCCAAACGGCAAGCATCCCAAGTGGTGGTTCTATCACTTACACTTATGTAGTGAACGTACCATCATCGACTACAGGTAACTTCACAAACACAGGTACAGCAGCAGTAGGTGCAGGCATTACCGATCCAACCCCTGCCAACAACACGGCAGCGGATACCGATACCCCTGATCGAATTGCCGACCTAACGGTGACCAACACCGATGGCAAAACCACTTATACCCCAGGAACCACCAATACCTATACTTTTGTGGTGACTAACGCTGGACCAAGTGATGCCCCAGGTTCAACCATCACCAATACCTTGCCTGCGGGCGTAACAGGTACTTGGACGGCCGTATACGCAGGTGGTGCCACAGGTACAGCTAACGGAACGGGCAGCATCAACCAAACGGCAAGCATCCCGAGTGGTGGTACCATCACTTACACTTATGTGGTAAGCGTACCATCATCATACACAGGCAACTTTGTAAACACGGGTGCTGCAGCAGTTGGCGCAGGCATTACCGATCCAACGCCTGCCAACAACACAGCGACAGATACCGATACCGAAAATAGGGTAGCAGACCTTGTGGTAACCAATACTGATGGTAAAACGACATATACTGCTGGTACCACCAACACTTATACTTTTGTGGTCACCAACGCTGGTCCAAGTGATGCCCCAGGTTCAACCATCACCAATACCTTGCCTGCGGGCGTAACGGGTACTTGGACGGCGGTTTACGCAGGCGGTGCCACTGGTACAGCCAACGGAACGGGAAGCATTAGCCAAACGGCTGATATCCCTAGTGGCGGTACCATCACTTACACCTATATCGTTAGCGTAACATCATCGTTTACAGGCAACTTTGTGAACACAGGTACTGCAGCAACGGCTACGGGCATTACCGATCCAACCCCTGCCAACAACACGGCAACGGATACCGATACCCCTAACAGATTGGCCGACCTAGCGGTAACCAATACCGATGGCAAAGCCACTTATACCCCAGGTACCACCAACACTTATACTTTTGTGGTCACCAATAACGGACCAAGTGATGCCCCAGGTTCAACCATTACCAATACCTTGCCTGCGGGCGTAACGGGTACTTGGACCGCAGTGTACGCTGGTGGTGCGACTGGCACGGCAAACGGCACTGGAAGCATTAGCCAAACCGCTGATATTCCAAGTGGTGGTTCCATCACCTATACCTATGTGGTTGATGTACCTTCATCGTACACGGGTAACTTTGTGAATACTGCTTCTGCGGCAACGGCTGCAGGCATCACCGATCCAACCCCTGCTAACAACACGGCAACGGATACGGATACCCCTAACAGATTGGCCGACTTGATCGTGACCAATACCGACGGCAAAACGACCTACATCCCAGGTACTACCAATACTTATACTTTCACGGTAACCAATAACGGACCAAGTGATGCCCCAGGTTCAACCATTACCAATACCTTGCCTGCGGGCGTAACAGGTACTTGGACGGCGGTATATACAGGCGGTGCCACAGGTACAGCCAATGGCACAGGAAGCATTAGCCAAACAGCTAGTATTCCAAGTGGAGGTGCAATCACTTACACTTATGTCGTGAACGTACCATCATCGACTACAGGTAACTTCGTGAATACAGGTACAGCAGCAGTTGGCGCAGGTATTACCGATCCAACCCCTGCCAACAATACCGCAACCGATACCGATACCGAAAATAGGGTAGCCGACCTTGTGGTGACCAATACTGATGGCAAAACCACTTATATTCCAGGTACGACCAACACTTACACTTTTGTAGTGACCAACAATGGGCCAAGTAATGCCCCAGGTTCAACCATTACCAATACCTTGCCTGCTGGCGTAACAGGTACTTGGACGGCGGTATATACAGGCGGTGCCACAGGTACAGCCAACGGCACAGGCAGCATTAGCCAAACCGCTGATATTCCAAGTGGCGGTACCATCACTTATACCTATATCGTCAATGTCCCTTCAGATTTTACGGGTAACTTCGTCAATACGGGTACTTCAGCAGTGGCTACAGGTATTACCGATCCAACCCCTGCCAATAACACGGCAACGGATACCGATACCGAAAATAGGGTAGCCGACCTTGTGGTGACCAATACCGATGGCAAGGCGACCTATACCCCAGGTACTACGAACACGTATACTTTTGTAGTGACCAACAATGGGCCAAGTGATGCCCCAGGCTCAACCATCACCAATACCTTGCCTGCTGGCGTAACGGGTACTTGGACTGCCGTTTACGCAGGTGGTGCCACAGGTACCGCCAACGGCACAGGCAGCATTAGCCAAACCGCTGACATTCCAAGTGGTGGTTCGGTGACCTACACTTATGTCGTAAGCGTACCCTCATCATTCACGGGTAACTTCGTGAACACGGGTACGGCAACGACGGCTACGGGCATTACCGATCCAACTCCTTTAAATAACACCGCGACAGATACCGATAGCCCTAATAGGCTTGCCGATTTGATCGTGACCAATACCGATGGCAAAACCACGTACACCCCAGGCACCACCAATACCTACACCTTTGTAGTCACCAACGGTGGACCAAGTGACGCAGCAGGCACCACCATCACCAATACCTTGCCTGCTGGCGTAACAGGTACTTGGACGGCCGTATACGCAGGTGGTGCAACAGGTACCGCCAATGGCACAGGCAGCATTAGCCAAACGGCAGATATCCCTAGTGGCGGTTCAGTAACCTACACTTATGTAGTCGATGTACCATCATCATTCACGGGTAACTTTGTGAACACAGGTACGGCAACTACGGCTACGGGCATTACCGATCCAACCCCTGCCAACAACACGGCAACCGACACGGATACGCCTAACAGATTAGCGGATCTGATTGTGACCAATACCGATGGCAAAACCACTTATACCCCAGGCACCACCAATACCTACACTTTTGTGGTGACCAATAGCGGACCAAGTGATGCCCCAGGTTCAGTAGTGACCAATACCTTGCCTGCTGGCGTAACGGGTACTTGGACGGCTGTATATGCAGGCGGTACTACAGGTACAGCCAATGGCACAGGCAGCATTAACCAAACGGTGAACATCCCAAGTGGTGGTAGCATTACTTACACTTATGTGGTGAATGTACCATCATCGTTCACGGGCGATTTCATCAACACAGGAGCTGCGGCAACTGCGGTGGGAATCACTGATCCAACGCCAGCCAATAACTCGGCAACAGATACCGATACCCAAGCGAGCGTAGTGGATTTAGCCGTGACCAATACCGACGGTAAAACCACTTACACGCCAGGTACCACCAATACTTATACCTTTACGGTAACCAATAGCGGACCTAGTAATGCACCAGGTTCGGCCATTACCAATACCTTGCCTGCGGGCGTAACGGGTACATGGACGGCCGTATACGCAGGTGGTGCCACAGGCACGGCCAACGGCACAGGAAGCATTAGCGAAACGGCTAATATTCCGAGCGGTGGTTCTATTACCTACACCTATGTGGTGAATGTTCCTGCAGGTTTCACAGGTAACTTTGTGAATACAGGTACGGTAGCACCAGCAACGGGCATTACCGATTCGAACACGGCCAACAACACGGCAACCGATACGGATACCCAAAACAGTGTGGCAGATTTAGCCGTAACGTATACCGATGGCAAAGCCACTTATACGCCTGGTACATCTAACACCTATACCTTTACCGTAACCAATAACGGACCTAGTAATGCACCAGGTTCAAAAATTACCAATACATTACCTACAGGTTTAACTGGCGGAACGTGGACAGCAGTGTACACGGGTACTACAGGCCCAGCAAATGGCAGCGGCGATATTGATGAAACCATCGACTTGCCAAGCGGTGCTTCGGTTACCTATACCTATGTGATTGATGTCCCTTCAAACTTCACGGGTAACTTTGTAAGTGCAGGTGCTGCGGCAACGGCTACAGGCATTACCGATCCAACGCCTGCCAACAACTCGGCAACGGATACCGATACGCCTAACAGGATTGCGGATCTGATCGTGACCAATACCGATGGCAAAGCCACTTATACCCCAGGTACCACGAATACTTATACCTTTACCGTAACCAATGGCGGCCCAAGTGATGCCCCAGGTTCAACCATCACCAATACCTTGCCTGCTGGCGTAACGGGTACTTGGACTGCGGTGTACGCAGGTGGTGCTACAGGCACGGCCAACGGCACAGGCAGCATTAGCCAAACGGCTGATATTCCAAGTGGTGGTAGCATTACCTACACTTATGTGGTGAATGTTCCATCATCGTTTACAGGTAACTTTGTGAACACTGGTACCGCAACAACCGCTGCTGGAATCACTGATCCAACCCCTGCCAACAACACGGCAACCGATACGGATACGCCTAACAGGATGGCGGATTTGATCGTGACCAATACCGATGGCAAAACCACTTATACCCCAGGTACCACCAACACTTACACTTTTGTAGTAACCAATGATGGACCAAGTGATGCGCCAGGTTCGGTGATCACCAATACCTTGCCTACAGGCGTAACGGGTACTTGGACGGCCGTATACGCAGGTGGTGCCACAGGCACGGCCAACGGCACAGGCAGCATTAACCAAACCGCAAACATCCCGAGTGGTGGTAGCATTACTTATACTTATGTAGTAAACGTACCATCATCGTTCACGGGCGACTTCATCAACACAGGTGCTGCGGCCACCGCTACAGGCATCACTGATCCAACGCCAGCCAATAACTCGGCAACGGATACCGATACCCAAGCGAGCGTAGTGGATTTAGCCGTGACCAATACCGACGGTAAAAC
>NZ_QMHN01000001.1:144736-172005 GCF_003313385.1 Pedobacter chitinilyticus
TACCCAAGCGAGCGTAGTGGATTTAGCCGTGACCAATACCGACGGTAAAACTACCTACACGCCAGGTACTACCAACACTTATACCTTTACGGTAACCAATAACGGCCCAAGTAACGCACCTGGTTCAAGCATTGTCAATAACCTACCTGCTGGTTTAACTGGTACGTGGACGGCTGTATATGCAGGTGGTGCTACAGGTAGCGCTAACGGCACTGGTAACATTAACCAAACGGTAGATATTCCAAGTGGTGGTTCGGTTACTTATACCTATGTAGTGAACGTACCGTCTAGCTTTAAAGGCGATATCGTGACCACAGGTACAGCGACACCAGCCACAGGCATTACCGATTCGAATACCGCTAACAATACGGCGGTAGATACCGATACGCAAAATAGCATTGCGGATCTGATGGTAACCAATACCGATGGCAAAGCCACTTACACCCCAGGTACCACCAACACTTACACCTTTGTGGTGACCAACAGCGGGCCAAGTGATGCGCCAGGATCTACCATTACCAATACCTTGCCTGCGGGCGTAACAGGTACATGGACTGCCGTATACGCAGGTGGTGCTACAGGTAGCGCCAACGGTACAGGCAGCATCAACCAAACGGCTGATATTCCAAGCGGAGGTAGCATTACCTACACTTATGTGGTGAATGTACCATCATCGTACACTGGTAACTTTGTAAACACAGGTACGGCAACAACCGCTGCGGGTATTACCGATCCAACCCCTGCTAACAACACGGCAACCGATACGGATACCCCTAACAGAATTGCTGACCTTGTGGTGACCAATACCGATGGTAAAGCCACTTATACCCCAGGTACCACCAACACTTATACGTTTGTGGTGACCAATAATGGACCAAGCGACGCTCCAGGTTCAAGCATTGTCAATAACTTACCTGCTGGCGTTACAGGTACATGGACTGCGTTATACGCAGGTGGTGCTACAGGCACGGCCAACGGTACAGGCAGCATTAACCAAACCGCTAATATTCCAAGCGGTGGTTCGGTAACCTACACTTTTGTAGTGAACGTACCAGCAACCTTTACAGGTAACTTTGTAAATACAGGATCTGCAACTACCGCTGGAGGCATTACCGATCCAACCCCTGCCAACAACACGGCAACGGATACCGATACCCAAGCAAGTATTGCCGACCTTGCAGTAACCAAAACAGCCAGCTCGTTAAGTCCACTGGTTGACGGTCAAATTACCTTCACCATTGAGGCGAAGAACTTAGGCCCAAGCCAAGCCAACGGTGTTACCGTAACCGACTTGTTAAACAGCGGCTACACCTTTGTAAGTGCCAACACCAGCAAAGGAGCTTACACCGCTAACAATGGCGTTTGGAACCTTGGTCAAATGGCACCAAACAGTACCGAAACCTTAACCATTGTGGCCATGGTAAATGCCAACCAAGGCAGCTACCAAAACCAAGCCACCATTGCAGGCTTAGAAACTGATCCAGTAACCACCAACAATACTTCAACGGTAACACCAGTTCCGGTGAAGATCATTGATTTGGCCATTACGCAAACCATCAGTACCACTACGCCAAGCAACAATGGTTTAGTGACCATGACGCTTACCGCGAGAAACTTAGGTCCAAGCAATGCCACAGGCGTACAAGTAGCCGATTTGATCAAAGCTGGATTTAACTTGGTAAGCAATAACCCAAGCAAGGGTACTTATAATGCTACTACAGGCATTTGGACCATTGGCAACTTAAGTGCAGGCGAAACCCAAACCTTGGTATTCACCGCTAGGGTAAATACGACAGGTGCTACGGCTGATTATGTCAATACAGCAGTGATTAGTGGGGTAGAAACCGAAACCACTTTGGCCAACAACACGGCAACCGTTACCGTAGTGAAACCGCCAATGGCGAATAACGATAGCGGTACCACCGTACCAAACACGCCAGTAGTGATTGATATCTTGGCGAATGATGTACCAGGCGGTGCGCCATTGCGCAACCAAACGGTCACCATCACCACCCAACCATTGCATGGCACGGTAACCATTGATCCAGTAACGGGTAAAGTAACTTACACCCCAGCGCTGAATTACTATGGACCAGATGAGTTCTATTACACCGTAACCGATGCCAATGGTGCGGTAACCAATATTGCCAAAGTCACCATCGATATTAAGGATAATCCGAAAATAGGGGTGGCCAAACAATTGGTTTCTTCTACCAAAGCGGTCAATGGTTCTTACAATATCACTTACAGATTAACGGTAGGCAACTATGGAGTGGCACCATTAAACCAAGTAAGCATCAAAGATGATTTGAGAGCCACTTTCGTGGGACACATCATCAGAGTGACGAACATCAAGTCATTAGGTGCACTTCAGGTGAATACGGCTTTCAATGGTACTACCGATATCGAAACCTTAGCGGCTAACAACAGCTTGGCGGTAGGGCAGAAAGAACAAATTGAATTCACGGTGAACGTAACCCTAAACAATGGCGGTTCTAAATTCTTGAACATTGCCAATGCAGAAGGTACTTCGGTAACAGGTATTAAAACCACCGACGTGTCGACCAATGGTTTAAGCCCTGACCCTAACCACGACGGCAACGTAAGTCCATCGGAGCCAACCCCTGTAGATCTGCAAAGACCTAAGGAGTTTATCCCAGGAGGCTTCTCGCCAAATGGCGACGGCACCAATGACCGCTTTGTCATCGAGAATACAGGTTTCAAACGTCTGTCATTAGAAGTGTTTAACAGATGGGGTAACCGTGTGTATAGAAGTAATGACTACAAAAATGATTGGGATGGAAGATGTACAGAAGGAATTTCGATAGGTCAAGACCTACCAGAAGGTACCTACTTCTACATCGTCATCTTAGATGGAAAAGAAAAATTCGTTGGTCACATTACTTTAAAACGATAAGCAATGAAAAAGTATATCATCATCACCTTTATCGCCTCTTTATTCGTTGGACAAGTAAATGCCCAACAAGAGGCCATGTATTCGCAATACATGTTCAATACCTTGGCCATTAACCCAGCGTATGCAGGCAGCAGAAATGTGGCCTCGGCTACGGCCTTATACCGTAGCCAGTGGGTAGGCATTGATGGCGCTCCAGAAACGCTCACCTTTACCATAGATGCTCCTGTAAATAACAAAAGAGTAGGTTTAGGCTTGCAAGTATTTAGCGATAAAATTGGGGTAACCCAAAACGCTGGGGCCTTGGCCAGCTATGCCTACAGACTGCGCATGGAAAAAGGAACCTTGGCCTTTGGTTTACAAGCAGGTTATAGTCAATACCGTGCAGGTTTAAGTTCGGTGCCCCTGAATTCGTTCAGTGGGCCCGATGCCGCCTTTGCCGACGACATTAACAAAGGCCTGTTGAACTTAGGCGCTGGGATCTATTACAACAGCGATCGTTTTTACATCGGTTTATCTACCCCACAATTGTTAAACAACCAATTGCGGAACTTTACCGTGATTAACGACAATGTTTTTAGAGGACAAGCGCTACACGTGTTCTTGGCTTCGGGCTATGTATTCCCACTAAGTCCTGATTTCGATTTAAAACCTTCCTTCTTGATCAAAGGCGTAAAGGGTGCCCCAATAGAGGCCGACCTGAACGCCAACTTATGGATCAAGCAGGTGTTCTCTATCGGCTTTCAGTACCGAACCAGTGCCGACATTGCGGCCATGCTAGAAGTACAAGCCAGTCCACAATTTAGAATAGGTTATTCATACGATCGCAGTACCACCAAATTGGTACAGTTCAACTCGGGCAGTCATGAAATTATGCTGCGCTACGAGTTTGGATTTGAGAGAGGCAGAACCATTTCCCCAAGGTATTTTTAAAAGACGGTAAAATGAACAGATATCTAAATAGATTAATCCTATTGATTGGACTTGCGCTATGCTCTGTGTATGGCTTTGCCCAAAACAAACAAGTTGCTGAATCTTTAAAAAGAGCAGAAAAGGAATATGCATCCCTAAGATATGCCTACGCCATTCCTTTATTGGAAAAGGTACTGAAAGCGGAGCCCAACCAAGCCAAGGCCATTGAGCTTTTGGCCGATTCGTACCGAAGAACAAAGGACTATGCCCAAGCAGAAGTATGGTATGCCAAGTTGGTGCAACAACCCAGCCTTAAACCAGAGTGGGCTTTACGCTATGCCGAAGTATTGGCCAATAACCAAGCGTATGTACCTTCAGAAAACTGGTACAAAAAGTACTTGGAACTGGCCGGTAACGATGGCCGTGCCATGGCCTTTACCAAAGCTTATCCAAGCGTGGGTACCTTCATGAAAAACAAAAAGAGGTGGAACATCGGCTTTGCCAATATCAACACCACTTTGGCCGAATATGCGCCGATGTACTATCAAGACGGTCTTTTGTTGGTGAGTAACCGCAAAACAGATCGAGTGACCAAAAACGTTTTCGGCTGGGACCAAACGCCTTTCTCTGACCTTTACTTTGTAGACCGTGTAGAGAAAGTGAAACCTGTAAATGTAGATAGCGTAATGCAGGCGGCACGTAAAGATGCTTCCTTAGGTAAAAAGTTTTACCGCATTAATGATGACGATACCCGTAGAACGAGTAACGACAGCAGAATTGTGGGTTATAGCAGCGTGGCCTTAAACGATACCTTGGCCAAAGCTTTAAACACGGATGCATTGGTGAAACCTTTTGCAGGTTTTGTGAATACGAAATACCACGAAGGTCCAGCAGCTTTATTGCCTGATGGTACCTTGATGTTTACCCGCAACAACTATTTCAAAGGTAAAGCGAAGAAGAGTGCCGAAGGCATCATTAAATTAAAGCTATTTACCGCAACCGCCCCTGGTTTGGATGAGGTGAAACCTTTTCCTTATAACAGCGACGAATATTCGGTAGGGCACCCTGCTTTAAACAGCACAGGTACGCTATTGATTTTTGCTTCGGACATGCCAGGCGGTTTGGGTGGTACCGATTTGTACTATTGCACCCGAGCTTCGGTCAAAGAGGAGTGGGGCAAGCCCGTAAACATGGGGAAAACCATCAATACCGAAGGCGATGAACTTTTCCCTACTTTATACCAAGACACCCAGCTTTTCTTTTCGTCTACAGGTCACGCAGGTTTAGGCGGATTGGATATTTTTGAAATTGGTTTAGATGGGACCAACCCTGTAGCCAGTCCTATCAACTTGGGCGCTCCTGTGAACTCCTCGGTAGATGATTTCTCCTTAGTGCGCAACCAAAATGGGCAGCAAGGATTCTTTACTTCTAACAGAAGGGGTAACGATGATATTTATACTTTCAACTACCGCGATTACCGAATCATTTTAAAAGGTACGGTCACCGCATCTGGACAGCCTGTCCCTAACATCAATATTGCCGTGGCTAATCAGGCGCAAAAGTTAAACATTAAAACGGATGCCAATGGCGCTTTCCTTTACGAACTGCCTAAGCAAAGTTTAACTTCTTTGGGCTTTGATATCCCTGGTTATACCAAACAGGAATTGAGCGTGTCGACCAACGACATTGATACAGACACCATCTTGATCAGAAACATTGCCTTGCAGAAAATTGAACAGATTGCCAAGGTGCCTGTGTTGACCAAAGATTGTGATTCGATTCGCCAAATGTTGAAACAGTTCATTCTTTATTATGATCTGGATAAATCGTTCATCCGTAAGGATGCGGCCGCAGTGGCGGATAAGTTGGCGCTTTTCTTAAAGCAAAATCCACAGTTTGATTTGGTGGCTTCGAGTTATTGCGATAGCAGGGCTTCTTTTGATTATAACATTAAACTATCATTGAGAAGGTCACAATCGGCTAAGCAATACTTGGTGAACAAAGGCATTGCCGCTGATCGCATCAAGATCCGTTACTTTGGTGAACAAGATTTAGTGAACAATTGTAAGGATGGCGTAAACTGTACCGAAGCGGAACAACAGTTGAACCGTCGTACACAGTTCTTCTTGCTGTACAAAGGTAAAAAGGCCATTGATCTCGATTGTGAGACATTGTTGCTAGTGAAATAAGATCATCAGCAAAAAGCGAGCTTTCTAGTAGGAAGCTCGCTTTTTTTGTGTGGTAGGGTTTGGGTTATTTGGTTTTGTGTGGCACGAGTAATGTTATAGTTTTTTCTTTAAGACTTTTGCTAAAGTTGAGATAGTTAACTTAGTTGATGTTTTAGCTTTTTGATACTATGATTAAATTGCAAAATGAATTTAGATGCTCTTTACAAAGAATTAAAGCAATATAGGCTTTCTGATAGCTTATATATACTATCTCAAATAAGCGCTGCTTTTAAGCTTGATATTAACAGTTTCAATTGGGATGGGATACCAGAAAACTTAAAGTGTTGGTTGGGTAGGATGGAAGATAATATGTCCCTAAAATTGAACGTATATTTAAGCTCGGGTAAATTAGCTAGATATCTGTTATTAAGCGGAGCGAACGATTACAGAAATAAATATATTCTTTTAGAAGACAATTCTCTTTCTAAGGCTTTAGATATGGCGGGAGGGCTTTATGAAAAGGCTTTAGAGGATAAATTATTACAATCTTCGACTAGTGTAGCGAATAGTATATTGGGAAGGATTAGTCAGCAACAATTTGATTTGCAAGAAAATAGGTCTAATTTAATAGGTAGGTTTTATTTGATGTTTCAGACGATCCCACTCATATTGTCGGAGAAACAGACTTATTCTATTGAAGATAAGATGAGAGAATATTTTGGAGTGGGGGTATTAGAATGGATGCTTGCAGGATTTGCTCTTTGGCTTAAAAATCATGGATATATTTATAGCGACTTTCAGGTAGTGGATGAAAGACTAACTAATTTTGTTTCTACAGATAGTATAAAAATTTTTATTAATCTTTCTTCTGGATGTTATAGAGATTATAGATTAAAAATTAGAGGGAATAATTGGAAAGATGTTAATCCTTTAAAAGACATTTATGGTTTAGATCCTTTTGCAGAGATACCGTTAATTAAGCCAGATTTATCAAAACAATTACCTCATGCCACTTATCTTGTCCCTCAATCAAAACATTTGTTAAATAGGGCAACAGTGGGCGTTTTTCATCTACTTTCTAATAAAGAGAAAGAATTAGCATTATTAGCAAATAAGCCTAAAGAAAATCCATTTAGAACATATTTTGGAGAAGTTTTTAGAGGGTATGTTAAATGTCAATTATCCCAGGTTATCGAGAAAGATAATCTAATAGATTTAGATGAAGATTATAAAAACATTTCAAAAGGAAAAATTCCAGATTTTGCTTTAATAGAAGCAGACGTTTGTATTCTATTCGAGGTTAAAGCTGTTTTATTAACCTTAGATGCTAAATTATTAGCTGATGAAAATTTGGTGCAAAATCTTATAGAAAAGGGAAATTTTAACAAAGCAATAGTTCAGTTGGATGAATTTAAACATAAGATTGAAAATAACCTGACAGGAGATGAAAGATTTTTGAATGTTAAAAAGGTTATTAATATGATGATTTCTTATGAAGATATTTACATTTTAAATTCTTTAGTGTTACCTAAATTAAAACTACATTATGACAGGAAGGCTGATAACTTGCAATTAGGTTCTATTTCAGATATTGAAAGTATAGGTACAGCCTTATCTGAAGATAAAAAAGTAGGTAAATTGATTTGGGAGAAAATCAAGGATAAGGATTTAGAAAACTATCCCTTGATGAGTTTTTTTAATTTAAGTACAAAAAATCGAGTTCTTGAACAAGCAAGAGAAGATTTTTTTAATAAGATTTTAAATTGGCGTGATGACGAACTTAAAAGATGATGAGCTTAAAAATAATGATAGCCTCGGGAAATTACTCAGTGATTATATAATTAGGGATTCTAATTATGCTATCTTATTAACAGGGGGATGGGGTATAGGCAAAACATATTATCTAAAAGAAATTTTTTTTGACGATTTAAAAGAACGCTTGAAATGTTCTCCTATAATGGTATCGCTTTTTGGTGTAACCTCTATAGATGAAATAAAAAATAGGATTTTTCTCGAGATTTATCCATTACTCGATAATAAATATGTTAAAATTGGGAAAACTGTTATTTCCACATTGTTGAAATCAATAGATATATCAAATCTATATGGTAATGGCGTAATTAGTGGCCTTGTGGATGAAGCCAATAATTTGGGCAAAAAAATAAAAAATGAGAAACTAAGTTTAGTTAATTTACAAAAACTATTTATATGTTTTGATGATGTTGATAGAGTAGTTGCGGAAAAACTATCTATGGAAGAAATATTAGGTTTTGTTAATTCTCTTGTCGAGAACAGCAATGTTAAAGTGGTCTTGATTGCTGATGAAGATAGATTTAAGTCAGATACATATAGAACGATAAAGGAAAAGATTATCGCTAATACAGTACATTTTATTCAGAATTATGAGAAAGTATATGATCAAATTTTAGAAAAATTATCTCTATCAAATGATTATAAAGCTTTTTTAATAAATAAAAAGCAACAGATTAAAGAAGCTTTTAAAACTGAAAATGATGAAATTAACCTGAGAACTCTTAAATACTTTATTTCATATTTCGGAGATATTTACAATTATATTCAGTTAAATCTTAATATTGAAGATTTAAAAGCCGAAAAGAACAAAATCATCGATAGCTTATTGATTTTCAGTTTAATGATATGTGGGGAATTTAAAAAAGGAATGATTTCATTTTATGATAAAAAGGAACTTGATAATGGTATTAGTTTCTTTATAGAAATGTATATAAATGATAAAAAGCCAAATGAAGGAGATGATTACCGTTCAAAAGTATTATATAAGCATTACCCAAAAGGTGATTATCATTACTATCCATCTGTATATAATTACTTAACTGGTGGTGATATCTTTGAAGGCTCTAAATTAGAGTTGGAAATAAGCAAACAATACAATATCGAAAAAGGAATAATATCAAAAGAATACAAAATCTATCAAAGGTTAATAAGACAAGACTATTTAATGCTTTCAGATAAAGAGTATAGGCAATTGACAGCACAGTTGAAACGAAATGCTTTGTCTGGAAAATATGATATACAAGATTATGTGTCCATATTCTACTATATAACTAGGAATCACAATGTGCTAAAATGCAATCTAGATTCATTATTAAAGAAAATTCTATCTGTTATCAAATCAAAAAGTAAAGAACATAAATATATTCCAAGCTTAAAAGAGCATATAAGAATAAGTAAAGAGAGTAAGTTTTATGATTATTTGAAGCCAATTTATGATGCTATAATAGAGATTAACAAAGAGGCATCAATTCGTGGAAAACGGACTAAAGCAAGCCAAATTGAATATGATTTATTAAACAATTTCTCAAAGTTAGAAACAGAAGTTTACAACAGTTTAAGTCAATATGAATTAATAAGCTTAAAATATGTTAATCCAATTATGTTTTTTAGACTTTTTAGTAAAGCTGACAATAAAAAAAAGCTTCAAATCTTTAGGCTCTTGGAATTTATGTATTACGAGTATAGAAATAATACCGACGAAGATTTAATGTTTTTAACAGAACTTCAAGGTTATGCTGGTAAAAAATCAATAGATAAGCCTATGAATAATAGTAGTATATTATATAAAATGTTAAATGATTTTTTGGTAGAGGAAATGGAAAAAAGAAAAAGATGGCAAGCCTAGAGTTTTTATGGAAAAATATTTAATTCCAGATGAAAGATGGAAAATTTTTGGGTGCAAAACCTTTGAAGAATTTGAAAATCTATATATTTTAAATAACCCGTTTGTTTCCAGCGTTCCTAAAGATATTTTATTAGCGTATGAGACTGTGAGGCATTTAATGGCATTTTCATATTATCACTATGAAATGTACGATGAAGCATATAAAAAGATTGTGTGGATGTTTGAAATGGCTATTGAACTGAAGTTGAAACAAATCATATCAGAAAATGCTGTTGAAACGAAAATGCCAAAAAATTTAATAGATAAGATAAGCTATTTAGCAAATAATTCAAGTATAAAGGGATTTGAAAAACAGTTACATAATATTAGACAAATAAGAAATTATTATGCTCACCCAAAAAAAAATGGATTTATAGGCAGCTTAGGTAGGCCGCCAATGATAGGGATACTTAATATGATTAACTATCTCTTTATAGATGATAAAAGAACAGTTCTTTGGAATAGTTATTCAAAAGAGCAGTCTGCGAAGTTTGCGAAATTTTCAAATATACCGTTGGTGATTCAATATAAGAATGGTAGAGTTTTAATTGATGGTATTGGGATGGGTGCTTGTCTTAATATAGATAACGATTTGTACTCGGTATGTTGGGGAATGTCGATAGAAGCCAAAACTGCTATTAGACGTAGTGAGCATGTGATAGAACCTCTTATATTTCTAACTCTTAGAAATATTGAATTTATAGAAAATAGAATAAAAGCTATTATCGTAGGGACTGAAGAGATTATTGATATTTGCTCTCCTAATTCTTTAGAACTGAAATTATATACACATGTTATGCAAAGTATATTTGAAGAAGATGCTGCAATAAAAATGAATTTTGAGAATATCTATTCTAGTCAGATTTCAAATCAAATAGAAGAGTTCATATTTAACTTCTCAAAAGTAGCTTATAGATAAATTAACTAAACGCAAGGTTTGTATTGTGAGCTGCCAAGGTATAAATAATCAATGTTTTATGGAAGTGGATAAGGCCAATCCAGAAATTTATCAAGAGATTTACTGAAAGATGGCGCCATAGCTGGTGTAGGCTCAAAGCTTACCTGTAGCTTGCCATTCGGCAGTTTGGGGTCATTAGCGATCATCAGCTTATATTCAAATTCAAAGCCTTTCATATTGTCCATTGTTTGGAAATATATCGCAAGTTTACTAAACTTAAAGGATTGATGGTGCTTTAGGTAGCTGCATTTCATTTCTACTTGTAAACCATCTGTTTTTTGAATGGAGATAAAAGGTTTTGATAAAGTTGTTGGTGATGGTATATGAGGCGGCATTTTTTTGCGTAGCTCATTTAACCTCATTAATAGTTCGTTAGTTGGCAGTGGTTTCTCTGGCGGTACAGGAGAATGTGGAAATGGATTGAACGTGTCGGCCAATTCAATGCTGAATCCTTTTGGAAATCTTAGAAGTAAATCAATATTCTCTGCTGGAACGTTCCCTTCATTATAGATTTCTAGTTCGATCTCGATTGATAAAAGCCTACTGATATGCCAATTATAAAGCTGAGGGAGATATTCATACTCATAATCTTCAAAAAACTGATCCAGATTTTGATTGTACCTTCTGCTTTCGTTATGCATCATACTTTCTTCAATGGCGCTACGGAATATGAGGTCCCTCTGAGTCGGCATTTTAAAAGGGATTTTGTGGTAGGGATACTTTTTTTTCAGCTCTTCCATCTTCTGAGCACAATATTGATCGAACGTCATTGTTCCCTGAAACTTTTGGAAATTTATGTGCTTGCTTTTTCCTCTAAGAAATAGATCAACTTTTGGAACGAGATTTTTCAGTTCATTGTTCTCCCTCATCAAGTTTTTTAATCGGATTTCGTTTTCGTCTGGCTCTTCTGTAAGTAATTCGCTATCTGATAGCTTTATCGTTTTGATACCAAGATTTTTTGCTTTAAGCCTAGGTCCAAAGTCTTCACTGACCAATATTTTTTGATCTTCAGGGTTTTCAGAAGAAAACTCTAATATTGTTGCCAGCAGGCAATCGTCCTGTTCGGATTTGTCAAGGCTGTTTTCTAAAAATATTGTGGAAGTTGGTCTCTTATCAATAAGGATCCAATCCTTATCTCCATGATCAATAATTTGTTCGAAAAGCTTTGTGACGGATTTGGCTCTAGCAGCGATCTTTTTTTTGGCGTTACGTTTGTGTTTATCTATTTCATCAATAATAACAGGAGCAATCACCATGACACAAGAGCCTTTTACATAATTTTTCCAGTTGATTTCCTTCGGTGGTTTACAGTGGAGGAGAATATTGGTGTCAAGAAAAAGGAAGTTTTTTGCCATAGTCGGATTTGCTATCCCGAATTTAACAAAAGTGAGAGACAATTAAAATTTCTGGAAAACCAGTCTTTTTTCTGCGCCTAGGGTAAGTCTAATGCTTTGGGCTTAGGTTAGGAAACTTGTGCATATTGCTTGATCTTATTTATATTGCATAGGTCACGCTATAACTCTTGCTTTAGCTAATAGTGGCTCTAGGGGGAAGCTTTTTTTATTTAGGGTTGTTTATATATCAAGCACCAAATTACATTTTTAAAAAATAAATTAATCAACAGTGTTTACGCGTTGTTCTTTATATCAATGATTGTCAACATATCTTCTAAGTCACCTACCATGTTAGATTTTAGGTTTTTATAGCTGTCAAATCTTCGTGTTTTAGAAGCTTTGGTTGACAAATTATGTAAATGAGAAGATTCCTCATCAATAAGCCCATTAATAAATCTATAGCCTTCATTTGGGAATAATTTATAAAATTCTTTTACGACTGATTCATATTGTCTAAATGAAGTTTTAAGCTCGTGAGTAGTGTTATCACTGTATTTCATATGTTTAAGGTCATTCAATAGAATTTCAATATGCTCTTTCATTTAGGTGTTTATTTATCGTGTTTATTTCAAATTTATAGATTGAAATAGAAAATTTGATGAGTTATATATAGAGAGTTTTCCACATTGAATAGAATGTTTATGTGTTTATAAATCAATGAGGTATATTTGATTGTAACAAAAAAGATATATTTATGGTTGACTTATTAAAAGAGCTAAAATTAGATAAGTGGTATGGGGTAACGTTATATATAGGTATTTTGTGTTGTGCAGCTCCATTTTTCAAAAAAATTGAATTTCTAAACGAAAAGCATTTATTCGCACTAGGTTTAGGATTGCTAATGATTAGTTTATCAAACTTTATTGCTAATCGTTATGTGCAACAACCAATACCTGGTGGTTTTTTACAGTGGCAAGAAATTATTCATAGTCCGTTTACTATGATTTTGCAAATCGTAGGAGGAGTTATAGCTTTTCTTTTTTTATTTCTTTTGTTTATAGATTTAATTTAATCGAAATAGATGGAAGAATTAATTAAAATCCCTTATCCTGATTTCAAGTTTAGCGATTACATAAAAAGAAAAGCTGAAGGGTTTTGTCTCCTTGAGCTACGTGATGGATTTGCCTATAGACCCAAAGAAGATATTAGTAGTATTAGAGATACCTTATATGAAATATCTAGAACTCAAGACAAAATACAATTTATCGCTTTTATAATAACTCATCTTACTGAAGGGTTGAAAAAGCACATTCTTAAATGTAAAGTAGCAACATGTCAAGCAGAGCAAATGACACAAGATGTTTTATATTATTTATATACTGAATTAGATTATCTTGGTTTAGAAACAGATATAGAGAGTTTCACCAAAGAAGAACTTTATCGGAACAATGAAATTATAGATGAAATAATTTATTCATTAAAAGAATTAAAAGCTGGTCAAGATATAATTTTTACTGAAATTGAAGAAAAATTGATTGATACTACCATTGAAGAGCTTGACTACTCTAAGGGTATTCAAGTTATTGGCAAATCGAAATGGTTTAAATTTATTGGTGGAACTGTTCTCGAATTTGCCGCCAACAAATTATTGGAGGGTTTCTTTAAAAATACATTTATTCCTTTAGTCGCCAAATTCGGGGATGTTATAAAATTTCTAAATAATTAAAATAATCCCCACTTAGCGCAAGTCTTGTGTTTTGGGCTTAGTTGAGGAGACTTGTGCATAATTAGCTTAACCTTATTTGGCTTGGCGTAATGCATTAACAATGGAGTGTAACCTCTTTACATAAAAAAAGCGGGCCGTCCCTCACCAGCCCGCTTTTAACCACACCCACCTATTACTGTACAATTTTAGATAATATTTCAGAAGAAGCTTCTTGGCCTTTAGTGCCTATGGCTTTAATGCGGCCATAAATGCGGGTACCACTGCGAAGCCCTTTAATGGTAAGCTCTCTGGTGGAGCAGGGGATGGCAATCCACTTGGTATCTTCGGTGGGGAGTTCATCGGTATACTCAAATATATAGCAAATGGCATAAAGCACCTTTTTGCAAGAGAATTTTAATTCGCCACTATTTATGCCTTCTGCTATTTTAAATTCGGCTGGCGAGGTGATGGAAGTATTACTTTCGCCTGTTTGGGAAATATCAAAACCGCTAGACAACAATTTAGCCTGATCGCCATTTGCTGCCGCATTCACTTCGAGGGCTAATTGGTACATCCCATCCACTAATGCTAAACGAGCTTGGTTTTTTTCCGCAATTTTAATACGGTCGCGTGAAGCCACCATGGCCAAAGCGGCTTCAAACGCTTCCTGTAAGGCGATAAAATTCGCCAAACTGGGCAGAGCAGGGGTAAAATTCGGATTGTTGGTTAAGCCATTTTTAACATCAATAGCTTTTTGGTTCAAGTTAGTGTCAGACAGTTTGCGGTAGTCGATCAATGCTTTTAAAGTTTTCATAAAAAAAATGTTTTGCCCTGAAATCCATTTTCCAGGTGGAGGGCAATTTACGCGACCATGCTAGAGGTTTGACGAATAATTACCGAAACTTGCCAGTTTTTACTGAAAATGGGAAAATGGATGAATAAGTTAACAGTAGCCATGAGGGCTATAGGAGGTGCATAGATATGCACGATAAAGCTTTTAATTCATTACTTTGTAAGAGGGGAAAGGTCCTTCCCAAAGGAAGAAAGGCACTTTGTCATATATGGAAAGGTCCTTCGGAAAGGAAGAAAAGTGCTTTGTGATATATGGAAAGGCTTCTTCGCAACGGAAGAAAAGTACTTTGTCATATATGGAAAGGTCCTTCGGGAAGGAAGAAAAGTGCTTTGTCATATTATGGAAAGGTCCTTTGCAACGGAAGAAAAGTGCTTTGTCATATATGGAAAGGTCCTTCGCAACGGAAGAAAAGTACTTTGTCATATATGGAAAGGCTCTTCGCAATGGAAGAAAAAGTACTTTGTCATATATGAAAAGGTCTTTCGGAAAGGAAGAAAAGTACTTTTGCAAAGGAATGTTTACTCCAATGCAAAAGTACTTTGATCATAAACCTTAATCTCCGAAGATAGCGATGCGAGCATCTTCTAACGAGATGTTATAATAATCTCGTATATGGAAAATGGTAATCTTCCTGTCTTTAGGGAGGTTAAATGTTTCACGGATATCGTGATAAAGGTTATAACAGGATTTCTCGCAACCACAAAAGTGGTATAGCAAATCGTAAGGGTGGATGATGACTCTTTTTCTTGGGTCCATAGTTTTAAGATGATTTAAATATTAACGAAGAGCGACCATGGTTTCCACAGGGGGCACCATTGGCCGTGAATTTTTAAACAAGCAACGCTTTAATAGGCTAGGGCAATGTACGCTAGGTGTACCATTTTAAAGCAGTCGACGCATTTGGGTAAAAGCACTGGTTTGAACCTATCCATTCCCTTGATGGGAGCTAGGGTTTTAGGGCAGTCATCAGCTACTGATGCTGTTAGTTTGATTTGAGAGTTTTTCATTTGGTAAAATGATTATTAAAACTAATTTATTAATTAAGTAATTTATTGTCAAGGTTTTATTGATATTTTTTTTGCTTACAACTTGGGTGTGTAGCGCGTGAATGGTTATTTGTTTAATTGGTTATTTGTTTAATTGGTTAACTGGTTAACCGCCATGCCTGTCATCCAGAGCGTTACCTGTCCCGACACTTCGGGAGCGAGGGATCTCTTTAATGGTTATTTGTTTAATTGTTTAACTGGTTAACTGTTCAGTTGCGTATCTAGCGTGCACGCTGTCATCCAGAGCGTTACCTGTCCCGACACTTCGGGAGCGAAGGATCTCATTCGTGCTTCTGCGGGAGATTTACTTCGTAGCTGTTCCACTTGGAGATTTACTTCGTAGCTGCTTCGCGGTCCTCCTATCGTCGGAATGACAAATAAGCGGACCTGGAGTAACCTCGAAATGACAGGCAAGGTGCAAGGCATAATCTCTCAAATAATCCCTATCTTGGAGGATGTTAAAATCGCTGAAGATTCTCTCCGTATGCTCGCTGTTGATGATATCCTATACCGTTCGAGCGCAGCAAAGCTATCAAAACCTAGAAGACAAATTAGAAATTGACCCTACACAGGTGTACCCTCAAGTCGTGGTGAATAAGGCTTGGAAGCAAAGGGTAACCTTTAAAAATGGTCGCGACACCCTCTACATTGAACGTTTTGACGGGGAGGGACGTAAGACTTATCAAAAAGGCTTTGACAATGGAAAGCCAGAATCGATCACGACCTATGTGAACAGTAAGGACGGTAAGACCTGGAGCTGGCGTTCGTTGCGATTAAAGAACAAAACCGTTTGGACCAGTAAAACCACTTACCGTTCCCCAGGAGTACCCTTGCGGTTTGATAACATGGATTACCGTGCCAATGGCGATACGGTAGGTAGCCAAGGTGCCCAGTTCAATTATGATGCTGCTGGCAAGCTGTTGCAACGAAGGGATTTTTCGGTGGGCAGAATGTCTATACAAAGAAACTACCGATACCAGGGGAAATTGCTGGTAGAAATGAGCAGCCAATTGGCGGGTTCTGTAGCGAAAAAGCGAATGGCGTATCGTTACGACGCGGATGGGAATTTGATCGAGTCGAAGGAGTACTTTATCAATCCTAAAGAAACTACCTTAATGAAAACCACGCTGTATGTATGGAAAAATGGGAAGGTGGTGGAGAAAACCTATCGGGAAGAGATTTCCAAAAAGCGGAACTACCATTTTTCGTACAGCTACGATGCCAAAGGCCGAATTGCGACTTGCCAAGCAAAGTTGGACACCGCCTTTAAGCAAGCCACTTTTATTTATGAGGGCGACCGTTTGAAGGAAATTACGATCCGTTTCAATTCAAATGAGTTTTTTCCTGATGCACTGCCCCTATGGCGAGCGGGAGTAGTTGCAGGTACAATGGTTTATAGAAAGGTATTTAGCTATAACGAAAAAGGGGATTTGGTAAAAGTGCAGGACTTTTATGACAACAGGCTCGAAAATTCGTTTAGCTACGAACTCACTTATTAGGATAAAGACTGACGAAGTTTAACCCTGAGAACAGGGCGAGCGTGTACTTGGGAAGGAATGTGCAATGCTATCGTCATCCCCAACTCGATTGGGTATCGTAATGCAATAGAAAGAAAAATTAAAAACGTTTTAAGACTGTTGCAATTGAAGATTTACTTCGTAGCTGCTCCATTTGGAGATTCCTCCTATCGTCGGAATGACAAATAAGGCGCATCCAGAGCGTTACCTGTCCCGACACTTCGGTAGCGAAGGATCTCATGGGTACTTCTACTGGAGATTTACTCCGTAGCTGCTCTACTTGGAGATTCCTCCTATCGTCGGAATGACAAATAAGGCGCATCCAGAGCGTTACCTGTCCCGACACTTCGGTAGCGAAGGATCTCATGGGTACTTCTACTGGAGATTTACTCCGTAGCTGCTCTACTTGGAGATTCCTCCTATCGTCGGAATGACAAATAAGGCGCATCCAGAGCGTTACCTGTCCCGACACTTCGGGAGCGAAGGATCTCATGGGTACCTCTACTGGAGATTTACTTCGTAGCTGCTTCGCGGTCCTCGTTATACTCGTAATGACAGGCAAGGTGCGTTTAACCTTTACTTTCCTGTCATCGGTCGATCAATAGCTTGTTTCTGTCGGTGATGATGGTACGCGGGTACGGCCTTTTTCAAATTTGCACTTGATAAAATAGCTTATCGCTTAAGTGATTAATATGAGAAAGATGAAAAACTACTTGGCCCTGCTGTGTATAGGGCTTTGCCTTAACGCCTGTAAAAAAAAGAAAGTTGAACCCGTACCTGATCAGGAGATAGAGATTCCTGGCGCCGTAAAAACAAAACATGGCGAAACGGTTGGAACCGCTAACACCTTGGTGATTGGTGCAACAGGCGGTACACTTTCGGTACCCAACAGCCAGCTTAAATTAATTGTGCCCCCAGGTGCAGTAGATAAAGATACCAAGTTTAGTGTACAGGAAGTTAAAAGCACGCTACCTTCTAATGCGGTATCAAGCGCCACTTACCGCTTTTTGCCAGAGGATGTGCAGTTCCAAAAAGAGGTGCAAATTGTGATGCCTTTCAACTACGAAAACTATTATGCTACCAAAACCATTCGCCCCATTTATCAAGATAAGCACGGCTATTGGCATGTGGTTAAAAACGCCACGATGGATATGAGTCAACAAACCATCACCGTCAAAACCAAACATTTTAGCGACTGGTCGTCTATTCCATTATACTACATCGAAATAACAGGAAAGAAAAGACTGGAAAAAGGGGAGAGTACCACACTAACCGTCAATCATTGGCCTACCACACCCTCAGGCGAGGATAATGATGACCTGTTGGCACCTACTGGAGAGGTTGGGGCAAGCTTTGTTAAAGAATGGCGACTATATGGTACTGGTGGCACGGAAGATCGTGGTACGGTGACTGGTTCTGGTGGTTCGGGTATCTTTACGGCACCTGCCAACTATCCTCCTTACCAAAGGGTGACGGGGATTGAAGCGGTGATGAACATAGGGGGATTTTTGGGTGATCAAAGTTTGATCATTTATGTAGATAGGCTGGCAGAATCATATTGTTATGCCAGTATAAACGGTGATCCCCCAACGAATACGTTCGGTACCAATGGTATTGCCATTACGTCTGGAAATCCCATGCAAGTGACCTTTTATAGCCATAATGGTACTCGAATTAGTTTCCAAGCACCAAATAATACCTTTGGCAAATATGTATTTGGTCCCGAAACGCAGGTGACTTTTTCTTACAACCTTGGTAATTACTATTCCTCTACTTACACCGAATGTTTACCTGCTGGCGATTTGTATACCAAAGGTGATATTGTCGTCATCGAAAATAAAAACGGATTGGTGAAAGGCGATATACAAGGGTTTATGCGAACACGTGAAAAGCAACCCAATGGCACCTATTGTTGGGGTAAAGAAGTATTGATTGAAGCGGAGTTTAGGTATAAGGTACGCTAATGCAGCAAAGCTGGATGTAAATAGTTGCCTTTTACCATTTACTTAACCATTGGGACGCACCATGAACAAAACAGATGAATTAGATTTTCATATCATTTCCAGTAACGAAAGCCATTTGATTAAACTGGTGGCAAGTTGGTATGAGGAACAATGGTCGATCCCCGAAGCAAAGGTTTCCGAAATGATCAGCCATCTTGATGATGAGCTTTTCCATGGCCTCCTTGCCATCAATGGCGAACCCGTAGCTACGGGCGGCATCCATCGCAAAGTAAGCGTGTTTGCCATTGATGCTACCCTTGCGGTATATGATTATTGGTTGGCATTGGTTTATGTAAGACCCGAGTTTCGTGGTAAAGGCATAGGCGCCATATTATGCGCCCAATTAGAACAAGAAGCCTTGAAACGCAAAATAGAAAAACTTCATCTGTTTACCCATACAGCCGAATCCTTTTACCGCAACCAGCATTGGCAGTTAACCAAACGTATTTTTTACCAAGATAGGGACATTGCCGTTATGGAGAAAAAAATTGATCGGCAGCAGGATCAAGGTGCGCTCGTCGACGAAAACCATACCTCGGTCGACGTTTGTAGCGTACAGCAGCAAAGCCACGTAAAATAGCTAGCCGCGAAATAAATACGGCACTAAAATGTAACTCAATGAAAAGAAAATTAACTTATCCCATCCTGCTATTGCTATTGATGGCTGGCGGATGTAAAAAGGCAGAACAGGCCAACAACCAAGAAACAAAAAGCAACCTTTTAGCAAGCTTACCCTTAAAGGAAATGGAATGGCCTGCCTTAGGGCATACCGCCACATTAAACTATAATGGCGACGGTACGCTTGCCGAAATTGTTTACCAGCGTCCAGGGATTTCGGAGAAACGAAGCTTTGGCCATGGATGGAATGGTATTGCATTTGTCGCCTCCACGCAATCACTAGCTTTTAACAGTTTTGATTATGATCCCACTTCCCGTAAAATAGCCAAAATGGAAAGGATTATTGGCGATGCGCAAACGGCAAGGGTTTATCAGTCGCAAAGGTTCGGCTACAATAACTTTTTGCAATTGACCTCGCTCAAATTTTATAATGAAAATGCTGCTGGTGCCACCTTACGTTCAACAACTAATTATCAGTATGTGTCAACGCTGGTTTCGGAAATAACTATTGTAGATCAGTTTGGAAACCAGCGCCTCATCAAAATTGATCAATATTCTGATGAGTTCGACTTCGATCCACTTTGGTTTATGGAAATGGAAATTGGCACCTTAGCCCCCTTGTATAATCTTCCCATTCTTCAGCACCTGGCTAGCAGACATAGATTGCCGTCGTCGTTTAAGATTTTTAAGCTAGAGAATGGCCAAAGCATCTTAGAAAAAGAATATGTAATTGACTATACCATTGCCAACAGACGGTTGGAAAAACAGGTTACATCGGTGAAAGATCATATCGCATCGATGTCGTCGGCACTAGAGGTCGTTTTCAAATACTAAGCCAACGGATATCTACTGAAAATTAAAGAGTACCTAAAGGGTACTCTTTTTTGCTTGCATTAGACTGACGAAGTTTAACTTCCTAAGAGGGCGAGAGCGTACCATGCTATCGTCATACCCAACTCGATTGGGTATCTTAATGCTATAGAAAGAAAAATTAAAAACGCTTTAAGATCCCCGCATACGCGAGGATGACGTTGTGGGAAAGGAACGAGCAATTACCAGTTACAAACATACTGATGCACTGCCGCTATGGCGAGCGGGAGTAGTTGCAGGTACAATGGTTTATAGAAAGGTATTTAGCTATAACGAAAAAGGGGATTTGGTAAAAGTGCAGGACTTTTATGACAACAGGCTCGAAAATTCGTTTAACTACGAACTCACTTATTAGTGCTTTACCAACTAAGTAGAGTTAAAACAAAAAAATGATTGTCTACTGGATGGTATACCCTATATACACAAATACCGAAGAGTTTGCCATTAGACTTTTGTTGAATACGTTATTAAACTGCCAGCCAAATCCACCAACCACATTGGTAGGTTCATTGTTCTTGGAGAAAAATATACCCGTGCCCAAATTAATGGGTGTTTCAGGTTCATTTAGGCCTGCACGAGCATAGGCATTTATTCCGAGGATATTTTTACCAAACATACGTGGCAGAACTCCATAGTCAAACCTTACTGGAAAACTATGATAGGTACGGTAGTCACCCAATTTTCCAGTATTCTGCTTACCTACCGAATAATTTGTGGAAGTGCCAATGAGGGATGAACCTATACCATCATCAAGATCTTCGGTATTGTTGGTCATTTTGTAACCAACCGAAATACCTGTAAGAGTATAATAGGGATTTCCGTTGGAAGTTTTCAATGTATTGAAGCAATTTTTGTTAACCGATGCATAGGGCTGTAGTTTTTTCAATTCAGTTTTTGAGAAATTCAGCGTATCCAACATGGTATACTTGTCGTAACTAAGACCTGCTTTTAGGTAAAAACTACGAGGTTTAGTATTAATGGAAGTTTGGGTGTCGAAATTTTCCTTTTGAATACCCCAAATAAAGGTGCCAGAAATTCCCGTGTTCAGTTTTCCTTGTTTGTAGATGCTGCCGATCCCATCTTTCACCTTAAGCTTGAGATCAAAGCCCATCATGCTTGTACGACTGATTTTTTCGGTCGTTGAATTTTTGATATTCTTATTATCTAAGGCTTTGGTCCCAATATAAGAAAGCGTAAAGGATTCCGAAGCGGTATTGATCCTGATGTTAAACCAGTCTTTAAGCGCATCGTTCTTGATCAGAATAGATTCTCCACTTGCGTCTTCAAAAACTGTTTGAGCACTAGAACTAAGACTGAGGGCTGTTAGCAATGACAGCAGCGTTATTTTTGTTTTCACGAGTTTTAATAATTAGTTGACCCGAAAAAGGATCTGCCTTAAATGGTTCTTTGAGTGTTTGGGTCTTTGTAAAGCTGCCGATTTCCTCTTTATTGCCGGTAGCTCTGAAAGCTTTGATCGTCAATGTATATTCATAATCGCCCTGACTAGAACGTACAACGGAATTTAGGTTTAGTATTGTCTGTGATCGTTTAATTTTCGTATAGGCGGACATTGTAAGTTTATCGCTGGCAATGCATGGTTTGTATTCTTGATCATTGATGTTCATCGTGAAAATCTTGAACTTATCATTTGAAGGAGTTGTATACTTGATTTCCAATTTGATATAGTCGTCTTTATCCTTGTCCGCAATTGCATCTAGGTTTTCATAACATGAGGAGGTTGCACTCAATGCCTCACTTAAACGTAGTAAGTCATCATTTTGAGCTTGTTGAAGCCCCTTAATTTCCAATTGTTGAAACGCCTTTAGGTCATTTTTATTTATTTTATAAGAGACGAACTCTGGATCAGAAATGTCGATGGTTTTTGGACGGTTATAAACACTGTTGAGTTGCAGAACAGTAAGTGCAAGGATTATTACCCACAACGGCCAGGTTTGTCGCAGATATTGGCCAATCTTTTGAAGATTCATATATAAAGAGGTTAATGTTAAATAAATATACAAATAAATATATCAAAGATATTCTCTGTGTGAAAAAAAATAATGATGTTATCTAATTGATACACATGGTTTAATATGAGATGCATCCCTAAAAAATAAAACTTACCCTCATCCCAATCATTGGTGCAACATTCCACTTATCTTTATGGTCTTTTGTTTAACATTAGTTAGAAATTTAATACGGACAAATCTTTTAACATGACGAGACTACTATTATTAGTGCTGTTGATCCATTTTTCGCTAGCTACTTTGGCACAAGAGCCGTTTGTATTGAAAGGCTACGGCGAAAAATATAAAGACGGAGACAAAATTTTCCTTTCTTATAAAAGCGGTAAGCAATGGATCAGAGATTCGGTGCAGGTTAAAAATAAGACCTTTGTTTTTTCGGGCGTAGTAAAAGGGCCTATTAGGGCCAGTGTTTATCGCAATCAAAACCCAGCATTTGCCAATATTATTTATGATATGACCCACGTGTATCTGGAAAAGGGGAACATTGCGTTGAAGTCGCCAGATACCCTCAAGCATAGCAAGTCTTCGGGTACCGCGGTGAATGAAGATTTTGCCAAACTGAATAAGATGCTGATGCCCATTTTAGACCGACTGTCGGCCATGCAAGACCCTACGGAACTTAACGCAGCGCAGAAAAAAGACAGTGCCTACGTATCTCGTGTCACACGTGAGTTTCTGTCGGTATTAGATGCGCTAACGGAGGCAAAATTCAAATTTGTGGAGCAGCAGCCTTCGTCGTTAGTGAGTTTGGTGACTTTGGATGAGCTGGTGAAAGATACCAAAAGGCTTAAGCAAGTGGAAGCGGCTTATGTGAAGTTACCTGTAGCCTTAAAAACAAGCGAGATGGGCAAGTTTGTAGCCGAAAGGATTAGCTTGGGAAAGAAAATAAGCATTGGCATGCTGGCGCCAAATTTTGCACAGCCCGATACTTTAGGGAAAATACATCAGTTAACAGATTACAAAGGGAAGTATGTGCTGCTTGATTTTTGGGCTTCATGGTGTGGGCCTTACAGGGCCGAAAACCCCAATGTGTTGGCCGCTTATGCGCAATATAAAAGCAAGAACTTTATGGTATTGAGCATTTCCATTGATGAAGCGAAGGATAGGGATAAATGGCTAAAGGCCATTCAGGAAGATCACCTGAACTGGCCACAGCTTTCGGACTTAAAGGGAAGCCAAAATGCCGCGCACCAGCTTTATGGCATCACCACCATTCCCGCAAACCTTTTGATCTCGCCAGAAGGAAAAGTTTTGGCGAAGGATTTAAAAGGTGAGCAGCTCCATGCAACATTAAAGGAGCTATTGAAATAAGTTTTAGGCTAGGGACAATGCTTTGTTATTTTTTATGGTAATATAGCATGTAGATTTAGGATGTTTTAGAAACTTCGTAAGTCTAATCCCGTACCGTCATTTCGACGATAGCAACCTTGAAAATGAACGAAGTTAAATCTGATCATAAAATCAACATCAATGAAAGACCAAACCCAACTTACCCACAACCCTTTTAGCCAAACCTTTTTTCACGGCACCAAAGCAGACCTTCAAATGGGTGATTTGATTTCGCCAGGGTTTCAATGCAATTATGCCGACAGGAAGCTGAGCCATGTATATGTAGCAGCCACCATTACGGCAGCCATTTGGGGGGCTGAATTGGCTTTGGGCAATGGCCGACCAAGAATTTATTTGGTAGAAGCAACAGGGGAGATAGAAAATGATACCAATGTAACGGATAAGAAATTTCCAGGGAACCCCACCATGTCCTACCGTTCGGTACATCCCTTTAGGGTAATTGGCGAAGTAGCCACTTGGTTGCCGCATACGCCCGAACAGGTGCAAGCCATGAAAGATGGTCTGCAAAAACTAACAGAACAAGGTACTAATGTGATTATTGATTAAGTAATGTCAGTAAATTAGTTTTTCCAATAGTAGTTCCATCTAATTCTATAGGTCATCGACTCGAAAATCATGGTTAATTTAGCATGATATTTGTCATTTTCCCAAATTGTCTTTCTGGTAAAGTAATCACCTCTTCCTGAATCTGATTTTGTGATTTGTGGTTCAAGATCTTCGGCATTAGGCTTTCCAAGCTTCACAATTAGGGCCGATTTAATTTTTTCATATTCCGCGTTATATGCTTTCAGCTTTCCACTTTCTTCTTTCCACATTTCTTGCTTCTTGAAAAAATTGCCGAAGCTTTCTCTCTCCCAATTATAACTAATGAACCTGATTACAGAATCTGATTTAGAAAAGAAATATTCGGCATGAAGCGGCAGAAAACCCGCCTGTTCACGTTTAACTATCACAGGGTTGGCTAGGTCGTACTTATTCACTAAAGGATAAATGCTCTCAGAAACGGAAACATTCATTGAAATTAGGTTAAGTTCTTTATTTAAAGATTTTTCGAATGCAATGGCTTGATGAACGGTAGTCTGTTTGGTCCAAATATCAATGCCGTCGTTTTTGAAAATGAAACTGGTAAAAATCAAATAGGCGATAAGTAAGAAAAAAGGAGCGCGTGTTTTCATGCTTGATGTTTGAAATATAAGTCTTTTTCAAAGATATCTATTTTATGAGGTTTTGAAAGGCTTGGTTTGCCTTAAAAATAAATGTTGACTTTTACCTATGTTGTTCTTGGCAGCGAGAGTAAAAAAAAATCCCCTTACGCTTCCTTTTCGGGGCAGGGTAAGGGGATGGTGAAAGAGGTTCGTTCCTATTAGTGTGTTAAAGCTTAAAGCCTGTTTTTAAGAAAAGGTTGGCAATGGTTACCACTTCCGCTTTGGTTAAAAACTCATCAAAAGATTCGGCTGCGGCAGCTTTGGTAACGGCGGTACCATTAATGCCCATAATTTCAACCCCTGCTTGTAAAGTGGTGTTTTCACGAGCATATACAGGATCAACCGCGGCAATACCCGTATCGTTAGAAACGCCACCAGCACCTAAACTGATCCAAGGTTTTAATCCAGTAGCACCATTTGCGGCCAACATTTGACGCAAGTGCGAGGCATGTCTGGCTTCTACCGAGTGAATTTGTAAAGCGGTAGTCAACACGGCATTACCTTTTAATACTGGTGCTTGCCCTTTGTAGGCACGTACACCTGTATCTTCAAAAGCGGTAGCTACCTTTAAAAAGGTCACGTAATCAGAGTAAACCGTACTAAAAGTACCGCCAGCGGTAAAATCAAAATTGGCGTATTCAAGCGGTGTTCTGGCTGCAGAGCCTAAAGCACCTTTTAATAAATCAACGTGGGCCTTTTCATGATCTCTAATGGTGGTAATGGCTGCGGTTGGCGCTCCTGCAGGAATTAAACCTGGGGCTGCCACTAGGGCATGATTGTAAAAATGATATTCCAAATATTCTAAAGTAAGGGCAAAGTTTAACACCTCGTTTACCGCCGTTGGGGTGGCTTGTCCATAAGCTTTGTTGAACAAAGAACCCAAAGCCAAAGGCATGGCCGCTAAAGAGATTTTCTTTCCGATATGGAAAAAATCCTGCATGGCTTTTCTTCTCGGATTTATTCTTTCATAAATCTCACCGTCAACTTTCTCAATCTCGTCTAATATGCTTAAAATGTTCATAATTTCTAGGTTTTAAAGGTTAAAGGTTGATGACATTAATTTTGGTTTTGATGTATTTGCTAGCGGCAGCTAACACTTTGTCGGGCGTTAAGGCAGCATCTAATCCACCAGAAACGTTGGCACCCAAAGAGGTTAAGCTGGATAGATCGGCAAAGCTACCGTTACTGATTTGGTCTCTTACCCAAGCGGCGTGTCTGGCTTCTACAGAAACAATTTGACCTGCCACCACTAAATAAGCATCAGTTTTTAATCGTACCCCAGCACCGTTGTAAGCAGCTACCCCTAAATCCTCGAAAGTTTTGGCAGCAGCAAGTACACTTGCACCATCGCTAAAGTTGATCGAAGAAAAATCCACGTCTAAACTACCGATGGCAGAAGTTCCCAATACTTTCTTGAAAAACTCACGGTGCGCAATTTCATGGAACTGCACATCTTGGAAATAGTTTTTTTGTGCAGTGGTAAAGCTAGATGGAGGGTTAGTCGCAACTTGAATGTAAAATGCAGCCTCCAGCTGCTCAAGAGCATAAGCGTAGTTCAATACACCTATATCGTCTTTAAAATCTAAGGTAGCGCCAAAGGACATACTTGGGCTTCGGTCTTTTTTACAGCCAGCGGCAACTAATGCCATTACGGCTGCACCTGCCCCAGCATATTGCAAAAAGGCTCTCCGCTCAAGCCTGGCGTCTAAAATGTCGGTTTCTTTAGGGGATGTTCCTTGGTTCTCTTTTAGGTTTTCCATAACAAAGGGTTTTAATGGGTTGATTAAAAGGTTGTTTTGGAGTATGTACGGAAACGAGAAGCTTTTGGATTTCACAAATTGAAAATATTTTTCAAATGCTGTTGTTAGGGGTTGTTCTTGGTACGCTTTATTTGTCATTCCGACGATAAGAGGACCGCGAAGCAGCTATGAAGTAAATCTCTAAACGAAGCAAGGATAACAGGCATGGTGGGTAGCAAAGTCCAAAGATCTCTCCATAAAGTCGAGATGACGATGTAGCAAAGCAATGAACAGTTAACCAGTTAAACGATTAAACAAATAACCATTACTTAAAGAGTTCCTTCGCTACCGAA
>NZ_QMHN01000001.1:172035-244034 GCF_003313385.1 Pedobacter chitinilyticus
AACAGTTAACCAGTTAAACGATTAAACAAATAACCATTGCTTAAAGAGTTCCTTCGGTACCGAAGTGTCGGTACAGGTACGGTCGAGATGACGAAACAGTTAACCAGTTAAACGATTAAACAAATAACCATTACTTAAAGAGTTCCTTCGCTACCGAAGTGTCGGTACAGGTGCGGTCGAGATGACGAAACAGTTAACCAGTTAAACGATTAAACAAATAACCATTGCTTAAAGAGTTCCTTCGCCACCGAAGTGTCGGTACAGGTGCGGTCGAGATGACGAAACAATTAACCAATTAAACAAAAACAGCGGTAAAAAGAAACGGGGACTCGGCATACCGCCTTGTCCCCGCCATCTAAATTAACGCTCTCAATAATATAAACACCATTATATCGGTTTTATTGTACAGCAATTAAAAAACTTATAAAAATATTTTTGCGCTCATAAAAAAAGTCCCAACTGGTGGGACTTTTCTATATAATCAAAAACAAAAAACTATGGCATCAATACAGCGTCAATCACATGGATGACCCCATTCGATTGGTTCACATCAGCAATGGTTACTTTTGCGTCGTTGCCTTTGGCATCTCTCACATAAAGGTCTTTACCTTTAGTCCAGAAAGTTAGTTTTTCTCCCTGTACGGTAGTCATGGTGGCTTTACCCGCACCTTTAGCTACAGCTGCCCAAATAGATTTAGCGCTGTGTTTGCCTGCAAGTACATGGTAAGTTAAAATTTTAGTCAACATGGCTTTGTTTTCAGGTTTTACCAAAGTTTCAACGGTGCCTTTTGGTAGTTTGTCGAAAGCCGCATTGGTAGGTGCAAGTACCGTAAATGGTCCTTTTGATGATAAGGTTTCTACCAAGCCTGCAGCTTTTACGGCCGCTACCAAAGTGGTATGGTCTTTAGAGTTTACGGCATTTTCTACAATGTTTTTGCTTGGATACATAGGAGCTCCACCAACCATTACTGTTTTTTCTTTACTCATTTGTGCAACCGCTACGTTTGCGAACATTACGCTTAAAGAGAATGCAGCTAAGGCGGTAATTTTTGTTAACTTTTTCATGATGTTTAATTTTATGATTTAAGATTTTTCTTTTTATACCCACACTTACGAAGACCGTTTGTCGTTTGGTTTTTATTTGTTAAAGTTTTTTTGTGAAAAGTTTTTATCCGCCTCAAAATCAAGACAAATAGAATTCATGCAATAACGTTTGCCAGTAGGTTCTGGGCCGTCATCAAATACATGGCCTAAATGGGAATTGCATCGGCCGCACAACACTTCGGTACGTACCATGTTGTAAGACTTATCTTCTTTATAGATAACGCTTCCTTTACGGTCGGCCTCAAAAAACGAAGGCCAACCACAGGTGCTGGCAAATTTGGCGTCGGAGCGGAATAACTTGTTGCCACAAACGGCACAGTAATAAGTTCCTTTGGCATCAAACTCGTTGTACTTTCCCGTAAAGGCTCTTTCTGTAGCGCCCTCTCTGGCTACTGCATATAAATCGGAGCTTAAAATTTTTTTCCATTCCTGATTGCTAACCTTCAGTTTGGTTTGATTCGTTCGGGAGTAATATGGATTTTTAGGTGCCGACTGTGCCGAAGCAGAAGCAACCCCAAGCAAGGCTAATAAAATGCATAGTGGAGTGATGATGATCTTTTTCATATCCTGTGTGATTTTTTAAGGTATTTACGAAAAGGCACTTTATAAAGATTTTTAATTTGATAGACTTTCAATTATTTTTCTATTTTTGTTAAAAGCACTTAACGTTTGAACCATCAAATCAAATTATCCGAACAAGAAATCATCTCGCTGTTATTGCAGCAAGATGAAAAGGGCTTTAATTATCTATATGATCATTATGCTGCGGCGATTTATGGGATCATTACCAGGGTGGTGAACGAAAAGGAGTATGCAGACGAAATTATACAAGATGTTTTTGTGAAAATTTGGAAAAACATCAAACAATTTGATCCTGAAAAAGGGCGTTTGTATACATGGATGATCAATTTAGCTAGAAATACGGCCATTGATTATATCAGATCCAAAGGTTTTCAGAACGAACAAAAAAACCAAAGTATTCCAGAATCCGTAAATGATAGCGAACAGTATGCAACTACTTCAAATGTTGACTATATCGGAATGAAGGAAGTGCTATTGCAATTAAAACAAGAATGGCGAGAATTGATAGAACTGGCCTATTATAAAGGATATACACAACAAGAGATTGCCGAAAGGTTGGATATTCCCATAGGAACGGTGAAGACACGAACGAGAAACGCATTGATTGAGCTAAAAAGTTTGTTAAAAGATTACAGGTAAATTGGATATTAAAGAATACATATCGTCTGGCATTATTGAAGCCTACGTGATGGGCTTAGCTTCTGAGGAGGAAATACGCATTTTGGACTGTGTCCAAAAGAACAATCCAGAGGTTAAGCAGGCTATCTTAGACGCACAAAATACTTTAGAGGATTTTGCGTCTCAGCAAGCTATTGCCCCACCGCCAGCGTTAAAGTCGGCGATATGGGCCAAGATTTCCGAAGAAAGCCAACCAGAAAATTTGGTGGAAGAAGTTCCTGTAAAACCAATGGAGGCACCTCTTTACCCATCAAGTATAGAACCTAACAAAGTTCCATTAAAATGGTTTGCCATTGCTGCAAGTATTTTATTGGTGGCTAGTGTGGCTTTGAATTTATACCTTAATAGCAACCAAAATAACTTTAAAAATGAATTGGCGAGCTTAAAGGCTGCTCAAAAAGAGAATGCACTTGCCTATCAGAATTTGAAAAGTAAATGGGATTTGGTTACTAATCCTACCGTGAAAGCCATTCCGTTGCTTGGCGTAGAAAAACATCCTGACATGAAAGCAATGGTGTACTTTGAGCAAAACTCTAAAGAGGTTTACTTGGCTTTGGATAATTTACCCCTAGCACCAAAAGATCAGCAATATCAGTTATGGGCCATTGTAGATGGCAAACCTGTCAGTTTAGGAATGTTTGATCAAGATGCAGAAGCCGCAGTGCAAAAAATGATTTCTGTAACCTCGGCACAAGCTTTTGCCATTACTTTAGAAAAGAGAGGCGGCAGCCCAACACCAACCATGGAGAACATGTACGTGATGGGGAAAGTGTAGGCACTATCTTTAAGTAACGTGTTTTGGACCTTAAATTTGCTCTAACAGACCCTGAAATAAATTTATTACGTAGCTTTCCGCTTCGCTACAGGTCAGGGTGACGCTAAATGGGCGTTTCGTCATGCTGTCCCGAACATTCGGGATCAGCATCAGTATTAAGAGTGTTATAATCAATTTGCACCTGTGTTTGGTGTTGTCACCAAACATTTTTCAGCTTAATATTCATAGGCATCCTTTTCTGTTAAAATGAGTTGACTATGTGCCTATGTGGTTCATATAAGTTACTAGAAAATATAACCACATAGACACATAGGGTATTGTTTAAAACTATTGCATCTGTGGTTGACGTAATACCAATCCACTTTGCAGCTGTACAACTAATAAACCCAATGGTATTAAATGACTATGTGCCTATGTGGTTCATTTAGGTTGCTAAAAAATATAACCACATAGACACAAAGGGTATTGTTTAAAACTATACCGATCACCCCTAAAGCGAGTTTCTTAAAATCACCTTGGCAGGATCACGCATTTTAACCACTTCCTTTTTCAAGATCGCTTTGGCTGCTTCTTCGCCCATTTTATTAAAATCGGTACTGATTACGGTAATGCCATCTTCTAAAACTTCCTTCACGGCAGTATCGTTATACGAAAGCAAACCAATGTCTTTGCCTAGTTTCCAGCCTTTTTTGCGAGCGATCTTAATCAGCGTCACATCATCCTGATCGTAACGACTAAAAGTGATATAAGCATCACCTTTTTTCGCAAATGCATCCTCAATGGTGTTGACGATGGTATGCTTTTTCGAGTTAAGTTTAGAGAACAATTCAAAACCAGCAATCACTTCCTTGGCGTGGAAAGCTTCCAGCGGAGCAACCAGTACCAACCTCGAATATTTTTCAAGCTGCGGAAGCAATTCAGTAAGAGATTCCTGAATGTCGGTTTTATAGTCCTGGTAAATGCAGGTGTAGTCGCCATCCAATTTTTTCTCCTGATAATCAATGATGATTCTTTTTTGAGGCGGAATGCGGTTTAAAACTTCCGTGGTGTTGCCATGCAAAAAAGTAGTGATTACAAAGTGGGTGTAATTAGGAAGATTTTCGTCGACCAATTTCTCAAAAACCTTGAAGTTGTGGTGATGAAAATAAACGTCAACATCAGCTTTATCCTTAATGGTTTCTAAAAAGGAATGATAGATCCGATCCCTCAAAACGTTCATCTTATCAAGAATTAAACAGATGCGATAAGGATGGTACTGTTTTTTCTTTTTTACATAATACCCTTTTCGATATTCAGCCTCAATAATCCCTTTTTCCAAAAGGTAGTTCAAACCTTTTAAGGCAGTTTCCTTGCTGATTTTCAGTTGCTCGGTCAATTGATTTAATGAAGGCAAGCGATCATTAATTTTCAATTTGTTGGTTTCGATCAGATGATTAATATGCTCAGCAAGCTGAAGATACTTCATTCTGTGTGTAGAAACATTCTGGTTAGCCTCTGCTGTCTTTTTAGTCTGGTCCACTGTTTTAGGTTTTTCAATGCAAAGCTAATGGATATTTCTGAAAAAAAAGTCCATACCATACCAAACTAATTATAAACTACCTACAGCAATGTTTTACCGCAAATTTTAGGTTCGAAAGCAAAAAAAATAAAATGTTTGATAATTAAGAATATTTTATACTTTTGTTTAACAAATTAAACCAAACCAAACCAAACCAGTTGCCCCGACTGAATGTAACCAAGTATAATGATTAAGCCATGATGCTGCCAGTGTACCAAATGGTGCTGTCAGCGATAGTAAGATCACTATAAATAATATAAATTACTTATATCAATGACTAGATCGATTTCTTTTAAGCGCATATCCCTGTTCTTTTTCGCAATTTGCTGTTCTACGCATACCTATGCACAAGTGTATGCCAATGCTAAGGCTCCTGTAGAAGATCGAGTGAAAGCCATTTTGGCCCAAATGACGCTGGAAGAAAAACTAGATTACATTGGCGGATACAAAGGTTTTTACATTAGACCTATCCAGCGATTGGGTTTGCCAGAAATTAAACTTACCGATGGCCCAGTAGGTACGCACAAAGACGGAAGGGCAGTAGCCTATCCAGCCAGCATTTTATCGGCAGCTACTTGGGACACCCAATTGATCACCAGATTAGGCAAGGAATTGGGCAGAGACTCAAAAGCACGTGGGGTACACATCTTGCTTGCCCCTGGGGTAAACATTGTGAGGGCACCGATGAGCGGAAGGAACTTCGAATATTTTAGTGAAGATCCCTTCCTAAATTCGAGAATAGGGGTAAGCTACATACAAGGGCTCCAAGGAGAAAACGTAGTGGCTACCGTAAAACACTATGCGGCCAATAACCAGGAGTGGGACCGTAACAATGTAAGTTCAGATATTGACGAACGTACCCTTCACGAGATTTATTTCCCTGCTTTTAAAGCCGCAGTTCAAGAAGCAAAAGCTGGATCGGTAATGAACAGCTACAATTTGGTAAATGGCGTTCATGCTACCCAAAGTGGCTATTTGAATAATGAAATTTTAAAAGGACTTTGGGGTTTTGATGGTTTTGTGATGTCTGACTGGTCGTCTACCTATAACGGGGTGGAAGCTGCCAAAGGTGGTTTAGACTTGGAAATGCCCAGAGCAGTGCGAATGAATAAAAAAGACCTTGATTTGGCCATTAAAAATGGTGTGCTGAATGAAGAAGTGATTAATGATAAGGTGAGAAGGATTTTGCGCATCATTTTCAGATTTGGTTTTTACGATAAACCTCAATTGGATACTACTATCCCGAAAGATAATCCTGATGGTGCAAAAGCAGCCCTTGATTTGGCGAGAGGTGGTATCGTGCTATTAAAGAATACGAAACAAGTATTGCCTTTAGCTACAAATATTAAAACCCTAGCGGTTATTGGTCCCAATGCCGATGCTTATGTGTCAGGTGGTGGTAGTTCTTATACTTTTCCATTTCATTCTGTTTCAGTGCTTAAGGGCATCCAAGAATATTCAAAAGACATTAAAATTATTCCATCTACGGGTTTGCCTGTACTTTCTGATCAGGTGGCCAAATCGGTGTTTTACCACAACTCAGGTGCGCCAATCCGTGGCTTAAAGGCAGAATATTTCAACAACACCAAATTGTCTGGAACGCCTTTTAAAACAACTGTAGATACCATTGTGAGTATCAATAATGGCTGGCACATTGCTGCGGAAAACAGGGGATTCCCTTTCGATCACTGCTCTATGCGCTGGACAGGTTTTGTGAAGCCAGAAAAGAGTGGAAAATATAAATTTACTGTGAAAGGTTTTGATGGTTTTAGATTGGAAGTAGGAAACGAGAAAGTGATTGACCTTTGGAAAGACCAAGGCATTACCACTAAAAGTGTAAGCTTGCAACTTGAGGCGGGTAAAGAATATGCCGTGAAACTAGAATATTATGCGGGTCCGCATCCAGTAGACATTAATTTTGCTTGGGCTCCAGATGTGTTAGATTTCTCGGAAGCCGTTAATGCTGCGAAAAGTGCCGATGCTACCATTGTTTGTGTGGGTTTTAATGAAAGCAGCGAGCGTGAGGGAAATGACCGTCCGTTTGAATTGCCTGATTACCAAGATAGCTTGATCAATGTGATTGCGGGTCTTAACCCTAAAACCATTGTAGTTTTAAATGCAGGTGGCAATGTAGATATGCAAAAATGGATTGCTAAAGTACCAGGTTTATTATATGCTTGGTATCCTGGACAAGAGGGCGGAACGGCCATTGCCGAAATCCTTTTTGGAAAAACCAACCCAAGTGGTAAACTTCCGATTAGTTTTGAGAAAAAATGGGAAGATAACCCTGCTTTTAACTATTATTACGACGAGGCTAATAGCAAAAAGGTGAGTTATAAAGAAGGCATATTTATGGGCTATCGTTATTACGACTCAAAACATGTAAGCCCGCAGTTCCCTTTTGGTTTTGGCTTGTCGTACACCTCTTTTAAATACAGTGACCCGAAAGTTACGGTAAGTAGCAAAGGTAAATCGCCTCAAGCTACGGTGAGCTTTAAGCTTAGCAATACAGGAAATAGCGATGGTGCCGAAGTGGCACAACTTTATGTGAGAGATGTGGTAAGTCCAGTGCCACGTGCTTTTAAAGAACTTAAAGGCTTTTCGAAGGTATTTTTGAAAAAAGGCGAAACAAAAACCATTACCATTAAACTGGATGAATCGGCTTTTGCTTACTACAAAACCAAGCTTAAAAAATTTGGATATGATCCAGGTGCATTTGAAATCCTAATTGGGTCATCTTCCGCAAATATTCATTTAAAGAAAACGATCATTTTAAAATAAACCGCCTTATTAAACAAGGCAAGGCAAGATTTTTAACCAAATATGTTGTACTAACCAAATTATGTAATGAAATTTTATGTTGTTTTACTCTGTGCCATTCTGAGTTTTCAAAACGCGAATGCACTAAAGCGCCTCAAATCCAATACTAATCCCGCACCCGTGTATATTACGGGTACAGTAACCGATGATATGGGTGAACTGTTACCAGGTGTCAACGTTAAATTAAAAGGAACCAACAGTACAACACAAACTAATAATGATGGAACTTTTAAGTTCTCCATTCCAGAGCTAAAAGGCACCTTGGTATTCTCTTACACGGGCTTTATCACCAAAGAAGTACCCATTACCGCTGCTACCGTTTACCGTGTAAAGCTTACCAAGGATTTAAAGGTTTTGGATGAGATTGTGGTGATTGGTTATGGAACCACTACCAAAAGAGATTTAACAGGAGCCGTAAGTCAGGTGAGTATTGAAGATTTGCAAAAAGCACCTGTAGCCTCATTGGAAGATGCTTTAGCGGGTAGGGTTGCAGGGGTTCAGGTAACGGCATCAGACGGCCAGCCAGGAGCGCCCATGCAAATTTCCATTAGGGGAAATAACTCTATCACCCAAAGCAATTCACCTTTGTACGTGATTGATGGTTTTCCGATTGAAGACCCAACCAATAACGTAATTAACCCTGCCGAGGTAGAATCGATTGACATCTTGAAAGATGCATCGGCCACCGCCATTTATGGGGCTAGGGGTGCAAATGGGGTCATTATCATCACCACCAAAAAAGGGAAAATAGGTGATCCTACCATTTCTTATCAGAACTATTTCGGCATTCAGCAAAACCTTAAACAGCAGGAGTTATTAAGTCCTTATGAGTTTGTTAAATATCAACTGGAATTTAATTCGGCCGTTTATACCCCCATCTATCTTAAAGATGGAAGAGATTTAGAATACTATAGAAATGTACCAGGAATCAACTGGCAGGATAAAGTATTCAGAACAGCACCGATGCAAAACCATTTCTTATCCATTAATGGAGGTACTGATAAAACCAGATATTCCATTTCGGGCTCTGTTTTAAATCAGGATGGAATTATCATTAATAGTGGTTTTAACAGGTATCAAGGTCGAATTGTATTAGACCAGACCATTAACCCTAAACTTAAAGTAGGGATTAACCTTAATTACTCGGCCACTAAAACTTATGGTACCATTGCTACCGAGCAAAATGGGAGTGCTACCGCCAGCTTAATGTACAGCGTTTGGGGTTACCGACCTATTACTGGCGATGCCTTGACCGATGAACAATTGGTGGAACAACCTTTTGATCCAGATGTAAACCCTACGGCAGAATATCGCATCAATCCAGCCATCTCTACCAGAAACGAATATAACCCAGCTTTTGTAAATGCGATATTGGCCAATGCTTATGCCGAATATAAGTTCTCGAATTATTTTACTTTCAGAGCTTCTGGCGGTATCACCAAAAGAGACACGAGGAAAGAAATCTTCAATAATTCTAATACCAGATCGGGTAACCCACTGTCGAGCAGTAATGGCGTAAATGGTTCCATTATGAATTACGACTTGAATAACTATTTGAGTGAAAACACCCTGACCTTTAAACGAAACATCAATAAAGTACATAACATTACGGCACTTGGAGGTTTTACCCTTCAACAAATATCGGCTTTCAGCTCTGGTTTTGCCGCTACGCAAGTACCTAACGAATCGTTGGGCATCAGTGGAATTGAAGAAGGCGTGCCTAGTCGAGTATACTCTACCAGTTCAAAATCGGCGTTAATGTCATTTCTAACCAGGTTAAATTATAGCTATAAATCAAGGTATTTGTTCACGGCTTCATTCAGGGCTGATGGTTCTTCTAAATTTGCTTCGGGCAACAAATGGGCCTATTTCCCTTCGGGTTCTTTTGCCTGGGTAATGAGCGACGAATCTTTTATGAAAAGCATTAAGCCAGTGAACAGTGCTAAATTAAGAGTGAGTTATGGCTTAACAGGAAACAATAGGGTAACTGATTTTGCTTATTTATCATCTTATCAAATTATCTCTAACTCTGGCTACAACTTTAACAACAGTCCAGTGAACGGATCTATTCCAAATCTTTTAGGAAATAAAAACTTAAAATGGGAAACGACCTCTCAAGCTGATATTGGTTTAGATGTGAGCTTGTTAAAAAACCGCATTTCGGTAACGGCCGATTACTACGATAAAAGAACCTACGATTTATTGATCAATTCATCGTTAGCACCTTCGCAAGGCTTTTTGAATGGGATGAGAAACATTGGTAAAGTGGGTAATAAGGGTTTTGAATTTACGTTGAACACCACCAATGTGAAGAATAAAACTTTCTCTTGGAACAGTAGTTTCAATATCTCCTTTAACCGCAACAAAGTATTGGAGTTAACGGAGGAAGATCCATCAATCTTATCAAGAATCAACTGGGGTAACTTCAACAACGCCTACCCGTACATTGCTATTCCAGGGCGCCCAATAGGACAATTTTATGGTTATGTTTGGGATGGCGTTTATCAGTATAGCGATTTTAACCAGTTGGCCAATGGCAGTTATGTATTAAAAGACAATGTGCCTAACAACGGTCAGTCCAGAGCAACCATTCAGCCTGGATTTATTAAATACAAAGACATTAATGGGGATGGACAGGTCAACAGTTATGACCAAACCATTATTGGTGATCCTAATCCAAAACATACGGGTGGTTTTTCTAATAACTTCACCTACAAAGGATTTGACTTGAACGTCTTCCTTCAATGGTCGTATGGCAACGAATTGCTGAATGCCAACCGTATTGAATTTGAAGGTGGCGAAAATAGAAACTCATTAAACATGTTTGCTTCTTATGCCAACCGCTGGACACCAGAAAACCAAACCAACCAACTTTATAAAGTGTACGGACAGGGACCTTTGGTTTATTCTTCTAGAACCATTGAAGATGGATCATACCTAAGGTTAAAAACGGTTGCATTGGGTTATACCCTGAGCCAGTCTCTACTAAAGAAGCTAAAGATTAAAAACTTTAGGGTTTATGCTTCTGGTCAGAATTTATTGACCTGGACAAACTATTCAGGACTTGATCCAGAGGTTTCTACCTATGCTTCGGCACTTACTCCAGGCTTTGATTGGTCGGCCTACCCGAAAGCAAGAACCATCATTTTTGGACTTAACCTTACACTATAAATCATAATCACTTAAAAAATTGAACATGAAAAGGATTATTTATTTGATGTGCATCTTATTCACCTTGCCGCTTACTTCCTGCAAGAAGTTTTTAGAAACAGAACCAACTGATTTTAAAACACCAGAAAATCATTTTAATACCGAAAGCGAATTGAACACCGCTTTGGTGGGGGTATATAATAAATTAGCTGATGAAAGAACTTATCGCAGAGGTTTGTTTACCTATTTAGCTATTAGCGATGAGTTTTTCTATCGCAACGTTTCCACCGCTTCTATTTATGTGTTGGATTTTGATGCGGCACATGTGGATATTGGCAGATTCTGGGAAGCCCTTTACCAAGGCATTGACCGTGCCAACGCCGTGCTTGAAAATATCAACAAACCAGTGATGGATGAGCAGAGGAGAAGCAATGTGCGTGGTGAGGCCTTATTTTTAAGAGCCTACTACTATTTTTTATTGGCAGATAACTTTGGTGGCGTGCCATTGAAACTAGCCTCTACCAAAAGTCCTACAGAAGTCCCATTGCCTAGAGCAGCACTTAAAGACGTATATGCGCAGATTTTAAAAGACATGACAGAGGCCTATCCTTTGGTATTAGATGTTAAAAAAGACCCATCTGATAAAACAGATACAGGCATTGAATACAGCGAAAGAATTACAAAATCTGCAGTAGCGGGCATATTGGCCAAAGTTTGCTTAACCATGGCAGGACAGCCCTTAAATGACCAGTCTAAATATACCGAAGCCCTACAATGGTCTGAAAAAGTGATCAACTCTGGCCGACATGCTTTAAATACCGACTACAAACAGATTTTCATTAACGCTGCCAAAGATGTACAGGACCCTAAAGAATGTATTTGGGAAGTTGGTTTTTATGGGAACAACACAGGTACTTTTATGCAGGGCGGCACCTTGGGAATTAGCAATGGCATTACCAGTACAGATTTAGTTGATCCTGGATACTCTACAGGAAGTATCAACACTACCGCACGTTTGTATAATTTGTACGACGCTACAGATGTACGACGCGACTGGTGTATTGCACCATTTAGGTACACTACTACCAATAATGTCACTACCCAAACCCCTTGGACAGCCGCACAAATTTACGATCGTAACATCGGTAAATGGCGTAGAACTTATGAAAGTGTAATGCCTAAAACAAAAGATTTTAATGCTGTTAATTTTCCTGTATTGCGCTATTCGGATGTGTTGTTAATGTATGCCGAAGCGGCCAATGCCATTAATAACGGACCTAATGCTCTGGCAGAAAACTACCTGAACCAAGTAAGAAGAAGAGGACATAACAAACCCGTAAACGTAGCGGACCCAACGGTGGATGTTGCCACAGGATTAGCTCCAGCTAGATTTTTGGAAGAAATTCAAAATGAAAGAGCCAGGGAGTTTGCTTTTGAGGGGATGAGACAACATGATTTAAAACGTTGGGGCATTTATGTGAGCAAAATGAATACCTTGGCAACGGAGATTACCGCAAGTGCACCATCTAACTGGAGATATGCAAGCTCAGCAGGTAAAAATACCTCGGCCAGAAACCTCCTTTTCCCAATTCCAAATTCAGAATTGGTGCTTAATCCAGAGATTGGCGTTCATGATCAAAATCCTGGCTGGTAAAATTTGATGACCATAAAAATTAAAAAAATGAAACACTTGATTTTTGCGATAAGTACTTTATTGGTTGTCTTATCGGGATGTGCAAAAGATAAGGTAGAAGCGCCTGAATTTGAGGTGAAAACTGCTGCCCTAACCTATAAAGTTGGTGAAGAAATAACCTTCAAATTTTCGGGAAACCCAGATAATATTACCTTCTTTTCTGGAGAAGATGGAAAGAAATACGAATTCCGTAACCGTACTTCGTTGTCTGGTAAGCTGCAAGTTCAATTTACCTCTTTGGTAGATAGGGGCGTGAGACAAAACCTTCAGTTAATGGTAACTTCAGACATTACGGGGCCTATTAATGCCACTACTGTTAGTGCAGCAAAATGGACCGATGTTTCCAGTCGTGCGGTATTTTCTACTGGTGCGGACAATACGCCTTCTGGGGCCATCGATTTATCTGATTTTTCAGATTTAGGAAAACCAATTTCTGTGGCCTTTAAATATACCGACGTAAAAACTGCTGCCCAGCAAAACCGTTGGGTCATCCGTACTTTTAATGCTAATTCGGTTCGTGGTACCTCGGTGACGCCATTAGCCGTGATGGCAGATGCAGGTTGGGTGGGAATCAACTACAAAAACCCAGCAGCCGTATGGACCATTACCAGTGCACAACTGCTCATGTATGGTGGCGCAGCTAACTCAGATGATAATGAAGATTGGGTGGTGTCTAAACAATTAGATCCAAATTTAATCAAGTCGGATGTAGGTTATGTACTTAAGAATATCAGCACGCAGCCTTCGGATTTTATTTACAAATATGATAAAGCAGGTGTCTATAAAGTTTCCTTCTTGGTTTCAAATAGACTAGGTTCATCTGTTAAAGAAACCGTAAAAGAATTGACGTTAAATATTGTTCAGTAAAAAATAGTGAAATACAAACCATTCGTCATTGCGAGGTACAGCCTGTCCCGACTTTTCGGGAAAGCAATCTGCCTCGCAATGACGCCTCACATTAAAACAAAAATCCCCATTGCTTAGCCATGACTTTTAAGAAAAAAAATGCGTTTTATATTGGCCTTTTGAGCTGCCTTGCCATCATCGCTTTCAGTAATATTGCTTGGCAAAGTAGTGAGGAACTGGTGCTCAAAGGATCAAAACTGGACCTTCGATGGAAAAAAGGAGAGAAAGGGTGGCGCATTACCAATATTGCAGTTAAAGGCCAACAAAAATGGATACAGTTACCCAATCCAGTTGGGAATTACACCTTGCTTTATACCCCCGTTAAACCAGATACGGTAGAGGCTCCGTTGTTTGATAAAGATGGCAAAAAGTCAAATTTCCCTGAACCTATTTATAAGTACATCACTTCCCATTGGAGTCAGGTAACGCAATCGGTGCAGTTAAATACGGCGGGGGAGGCTGTTCATTTTTATCCAGATCAGATCACCAAAAATAAAGATCAGTCCCTCAACTTCTCTAAAGAAACAGGAACGGCAAGCATCAATGCCCTATGGCAAATTGATCCAAAATTTCCTACAGATATTACGGTTAAAATCACCTTGAAAGCCAATAAAGATGGCTATTATTCTATTGCAAGCCCAACCTTGGCAACGGTTTCAAATGAGCAGCTCTCTTGGGGTTTAATGCCTGGATACTTTCAGGGCGCAACGCTGGAAAAAGACTTGGTGAAAGCTTATGCCTACGGGCAGGGCATCCCAGATCGGCCAATTGTGGTAAGAGAACGTACCGCAAGTACACTTTCGCCATTGATCAGTTCAAAAAATGGCGTAACCATGGCCGTTATTCCAGAACCAGGTACAGGAAGAAACCCTTGGAGCAAGGATAAAAACACCCATAATGAATGGTTGTTGGGCCTTTCGCTCATGAATAGAGAGGCGAAACTTTCACCAACGGCTTATCATCCCGTTTTAGGACAAAAAGGATCCTTCCTTAAAAAAGGAGAAACCACAAGTTTTACTTTTAGGTACTCGCTTCAAGCGGCAGATTGGTATACGGTATTTAAACACGCCGTGTATGATATTTATCGTTTCAAGGACTTTTTGGACTTAAAGCAAACTTCGCAATCGCTAACAGATCGCATTTTGGCTATGCATAAATATGTGGTCGACGACAAAACCTCCATGTGGCGTATCGAACAGTATAAAAACTTAACCATAGGTGCACAGGCCTATCTTGGCGGCGTATTGGGATCCGATAAAGATGCCATGAAAAATTCTGATTACGGGGCGATGTGGATGCTTTCGAACATCATGAAAGACTCCGTTTTACAAAAACAACGTTTACCGTTTGCCCGTAATTTCAAATTACTCCAACAAGAGGAAAAACCAGGCTTTTTTGAAGGCTCTGCTGCGGGACAATATTACCTATCCAAAAGCAAAAAGTTTACAGAAGAGTGGGGCCCATATGTTGAACCTATTGGCGTAACCTATTACACCATGATGGATATTGGCAATATCTTGCTGTTTGAACCAGGTGATGCCGAATTAAAAGAGAAATTGAGGAAAGGCGCAGAACGATTGTTGGCTTGGCAAGGGCAGCAAGGCGAATGGGCGGTAGCTTACGACCATGCATCTGAAAAGCAGCTCTTTACAGAACTTCAAGATTTGCGCCCAACGTTTTACGGATTGCTGATTGCCTATCGAGTTTTGGGGGATCAGAAATATTTGACAGCGGCTTGTAAAGGTGCCGATTGGTACATCCAACAAGCAATTGATAAAGGGCAATTTCTAGGCGTTTGTGGTGATACCAGATTCGTTCAAGATTTTGCTACAGGACAAAGTATCCAAGCATTATTGGATTTGTATGAACTGACCAAAAAAGACCTTTATCTAAAATCGGCCATTAAAGCGGCTAAATTTTATACCACTTCTATTTATACACACCCTATTCCTACAAAAGAGGTGAAAACGGTGAAAGGCATCAGTCGTCAAGATTGGGAAATTAGCCAAGTAGGTTTAAGCTTTGAACATGGTGGAAGCATAGGTTCTGCCAATTCCCTAGGACCCATTTTATTGGCTAGTCATGCGGGTTTGTTTGTACGTATTTACGAGCTCACCAAAGATCCTATTTATTTAGATATGGCAAGAGCCGCGGCATGGGGCCGTGATGCTTTTGTGGACAAAAAAACAAGCGTAGCTTCTTATTACTGGACGGCCATGAATGCTGGACCAGGTTCATTCCCTCATCACGCTTGGTGGCAAATTGGTTGGATCACGGATTATCTTTTGTCTGAAGCAAAGCTCCGTTCCAATGGCGAGGTTTCGTTTCCAAGAGGATTTATCACCCCAAAAGTAGGACCGCATCAAAGTTATGGCTTTGCACAAGGGGAAATTTACAACACTCCCGTTTCATTAATGCTTAGTGACGGTTTGCTCAAAGCAGACAGCCCTTACTTGGATTACATCGAGGCCATCAATACAGATCAGAAGAAATGCTTTTTGGTGTTGCTCAATAACAGCAATAAACCACTAAGCACAAAAATTCATATCAATCCCGAGAAAATTCAGGGGGCTTCGGTAAGCAAAATTAAAAGCACAGTGTTTATAGACGCTGCTTCAAAAAAACAACAATTAGCCGCTGCCGATCAAACGTGGAATATCGAAATCGGAGCTTATGGTTTAAAAGTGATTGCCTTAAATTATTGATGATGAAACAAGGGCCTAATGCTGATAGAAAGTATTTGAAAATAGGTTTTACCATATTGCTTGCTTGCTTTTTTGCGGTTAAAACTCACGGACAAGCACCAACAAACTATCTGATAGAAGCCGAAGATTTTCAATTTCCAGGCGGATGGGCTTTTGGTAAAGAAGCAGGAACAAATGTCTCAGGAAAAGGAGCACTCATTGGATCTGCTGCTGCGGAGCCTACTACTGATGCCTTTACCGTGGTTAAAATAGCCAACAAAGGCAGTTACTTTGTATGGACCAAATCAAGAGACTACGCTGAAAATAAACCAGGAACAAGAAAATATTTGTTGATCTGCAATGACGAACCAGTAACCACCGAATCTGGCGCCCATTTAAAAGAAGGATACCGTTGGGAAAAAGTAGGCAAAGTGACCTTAAATGCTGGCGAAAATCTGCTGAGACTAAAAAATACCAAGTTAAGCTTTGCCCGCTGCGATGCTATTTTTTTCACTACCGATGAATCTTTTGATCCTAACGAAAAAGCGCAATCGCTCCATAGCTATTATTTAAAACCAGTTGAGGTTGCAGCAAGCCAAGCGCAGGTAAATATCACTACGCCAATTCGCTTCACTAAGAAAGAAAAAGTACTAGGCACCTTAACCAATGGCAAGCTAAAACTCACCATACAACAAGTTTTGGATGCGAAGACAAATAAAAAACACATCGTTACCCTCTCCGAAGTTTTTCAGGATAACAAATGGGTAAGTCTTAGCCAAAATGCAGAAGAAAATAGGATTTTCCTGTTAAGGGCTAAAAAGCCTAAAATTGAATTTGGACCCTATTATGCTTCGTGGAAAAATGCAACGAGCATCACCACCTTTTCTGCTAATGGGAAATCTTATCAGGTAATGGATCCAAATGGGGCTAAAAATCCATTTTTTGCTGGCGATTTGCTGTTGTGCAAACCAACAACCATTACACAAGTATCCCCCGAAGAAATTAAAATCACCTATTTAACCGAAGAAGGAAATGAGGTAAAAGGCACTTGGAAACTAAAACCAGAATCGGCCAATTACGAATTGAGTTTGGAGTACGCAGCCAAGGAAGAAGGTTTTTACAGTTTTGTGGTTTCGGCTTTTCAAGCTGTTGCGGCTAATAACGTAAAAAATGTACAATTGCCTCCCATGTTCAATTATACCCGTATTCCGCAGGAACCGCTATTGGTGCCTAGCGCCATGACACCCCAACCTTTGGCTATTGTAGAGGTCGCCAATACAGGCAAACCCCTAAGCTTATTTGTGTCGGGCGTAGCCGATGAGTTTCCTTTAGATTGGGCAAAAGATGTGAACTCACGCATGGGTTTTTCACTTAAAAATGAGTTGAATGAAATACAGCCCGTGGCTTTTGCGCCAGTGCTTGGTTTAAGCGATTCGAAATTGCTGAAAGGCGCCACTTTAAAAAGAAAATTCAACATTGGTGCCATTGCTGGCAATTGGAATGAGGCTTTGGTCTATATCTCTAACCATATTTATCAGGTAAAAGATTATCGCCTACAAGATTCTACCTCCTTAACCAATGCCGCCTTTAACATCATCGATCTCATCAAAAATGAGGATGCTTCCGGATGGAACCCAAAACTGAAGGGTTTTTATGATATAGAAGCCGATCCTAAAATTGCACCAACCGTAGCACAATCATCGCCTTTGGCTATTATTTCTGCCTCGGTACTGGGTAAAGATGAAGATTTATATTTGACCCGTGCCCTGCCAACCATAGAATACACCCTTTCGCGTAGTGCATTCAGATGGGCAACGGGGGTAGGGGCACCATATAATCCTACCAAGCAGTCGCTCGAATTCAATCCTTACAAAAACGTACAATTTAACACGGCTTATTTCGAATCCCTTAATCAATTGCTAGGGCAGAAAAACCCTTGGTTGTTACAGGTTGCCATGCCTGATCAGTTGCCTCGCAAGCTTTCGGGTTATTCGGTAAACATCCCTGCTTGGACGCAAGAACTAGCCGCCTATCGCCTTACCAAAGATAAAAAATGGCTTAATGAGGCCGTTTCACATGCCAAAGACTTTATACAAAATGACGTGTATGGCGCTAAAAGCAATTTGCTCACCGCTCAACCATTTTACAACACCTCTTTTTATCCCTATTGGTGGGATTTGATGGACCTTTATGAAGTAACTAAAGAGGCTTCGTTTGCAAAAGCAGCCGAGTACGCTTCGTTTTTCACCATTGCGGGCATTCGTTCTTATCCAACGGTTGAAGATAAAATGCAGTTGATCCACGAAGGAAACCAATATGAGGGCAATACTAATTTATGGTGGAAGAACGGCGATAAATTTCGTCTAGGCTTCCCTCGTCGTGCTGGAGATGTGAAAGAGAAAGAAGTTCCGCAATCATTAATTTCCCCAGTGGGACTTGGTTTAGAGCAACCCAGCACCTTCTTCCTGCCGAATAAAAATGTTCGCCATATTTTCATGTCAACCTGGGCGCCGCATTTGCTAAGGATGGCTGATTATAACAAACTGGATATTTTTGAAATATACGCTCGCAACTCCATTATTGGACGTTTCTCTGGTTATCCTGGCTACTATGCCACAGGTTATACAGACCTTACTTATCGTGCCGAATATCCTTACAAAGGACCAGATATCAATTCAATTTACTACCACCACATTGCTCCGCATCTGGCTTTTACCTTAGATTTTTTGGTGACCGAAGCCGTACAGAGATCACAGGGACGTATCAGTTTTCCTTGGGGCAAGCAAGAAGGCTTTGTTTGGTTTAACAACCGAATTTATGGTGGTGGAAAAGGAACCATTTACGACGATAGTAATGCCAGTATTTGGCTAAAAAAAGGTTTAGTGAACATTGATATTCCCGAAATCAATTACCTTACCGCTAAGTCAAAGGACCGCTTTTGGGTCATCTTATTAAACGAATCTAAAAAACAGCAACAGTTTAACCTTAGGCTTAATGCCAAGGAAATAGGAATTAAAAATGCAGGAATTAAGCTTTATCAGGGTCAAAATCCTGAACCAGTAGATGCAATGTCTGCTGAGCATCAAATAAAAGCAACAATAGCTGGAAAAGGTATGATCGCTTATGCTTTCCCACTTCAAACCAACACGGTAGAAAAAGAGCTTTTGCCTGTGAAGGAGGGAATGAAAGAAATTAATTTAGGAGCACCTTGGGGCACCCTTTACGCTTTCAGAATTCGTTCGCCATTTGGTTGGGATTCCATTTATACCTATTTGAGTACCTCGCCAATAACAGGTGCCGAGGCAGAATTGGTCATCAATGATGATGCAGCTACCGCGGTTAAATGTTTGGCTTACCCTTACGAATGGTCCTTTAATAAAATTGATCCGCATCAACCTGTGAGCATTAGTGTAAACTTGAAAAGCAAAGATAAAAACGAAGTGCGTCAGGTTCATCTCACCTTAGAAGGCGTAAAACCATAATCACAAATGAATTTGACGATGTTTTATAAAAAAGCTTGTTTAACGGTCGCATTGATGCTCTCTTTAGCTAGTTACGCACAAAAAAATACAACATTGAGCAAAGAAACTCAAGAAAGGGAAAGACTTATTGCCGCCAGTCAAGCAGGAGCAATGCCCTTGTTTTTCGATCCTTTAGTGCCAGCAACACCTGCAATTACACCAGGAACTTTTAGTGATCCCAACGATTTCTTTGTACGAAAGGGACTGCCTAATTTTTTTAACAAGGCGAAAAAGAAACAACCGCTAGTGGTAGGATATATAGGCGGAAGCATTACCCGTGGCATCAACTTGTACCGCATGCAATCGGCCAAGTTTATCCAAGAAATGTACCCTCATATCAAAATGCAATTTATCAATGCAGGAATATCTGGTACAGGAACTGATTTGGGTGCCTGTAGAATTCAGGAGCAGGTGTTGCAGTACAAACCCGATTTGGTTTTTGTAGAGTTTGCCGTTAACAATGCTTTTGCAGAAGGAATGGAAGGCATCATCCGCCAGATATGGAAAGCTAACCCCCAAACGGATATTTGCTTACTATACACCATTTACAGTGGACAGACCAAGACTTACGCCAGCGGAAAAATTCCTCCAAATATTCTTGGCCTCGAAAAATTAGCAGATTACTATCAAATCCCTTCGGTACACATGGGCCTTGAAGCCAGTATGCTCGAAAAAGAAGGTCAACTCCTTTGGAAAGCACCAGCGGGAACCAAAACAGACAAGATTATTTTCTCTAACGATGGTACGCATCCTGTGGAAGCAGGAGGAAACCTATACGCACAGGCCATCGCACGATCGTTCCTTAAAATGCAAGACTACGCCGAAAATAAAAAGCACGAATTGCCAAAGCCTTTGTTGGCAGATAATTGGGAAGAAGCAAAAATGCTTGCCCCATCTGTCGCCCAGTTTAGCAAGGGTTGGACTAAGTTTGATCCCAATGGATTGGCAGATTTTAAGCAGTTTGCAGGTTGGTTCCCTTACGTTATGAAGGCCGAAAAACCTGGAGAATACTTCACGTTTAAATTTAAAGGCAACATGATTGGTTTTTTTGATATTGGTGGTCCAGAAGTAGGGCAGCTCACTTTAGAAATTGACGGGAAGAAAACAACCATTCATAAACAGGCGGGAACCCTGGTATTAAAAACCGAAACAGCAAATCATACCGAAGACCTGATTAACAGGTTTAACTTCTATTGTAATAACAGGTATAGGGGACAGGCAGAATTTTTTGAGTTACCAGATGGTGTACATACGGTGAAGTTTACAGTATCGGATATCATCCCTGATAAGAAGCAAATTTTGGGAGAAAGTCAGGCGGCTGATATAACGGCTAATCCAGCTAAATACCATAAAATGGTAGCTTACATTGGGAAAATATTGATCAAAGGGGAGATACTTCCAATGAATTGATTTTGAAAATTAGAAATAATTCATAAATTTGATTTTTAACCATACCAGACCAAACCAGTTTCGTTTTTCATTGACGGCTAATTGATAAGCTACTTACTGAATTCGAATATTATAAATACACAAATGAACTACACTAAAATGATCGCACAAAAGATCGAGCATACCAAAAAGATTTTCTTTTGGGCAATTGCCTTCATGCTACTAAGCAATGTTACCTATGGACAAACTAAAAGCGATACCCTTCGCATCTTTCTGATTGGCAATAGCTTTTCTCAAAATGCATCTGCCTACTTGCCCGAAATGGCTAAGGAAAAAGGAAAGCATTTAATCATTGGTAGGGCCGAATTAGGCGGTCATTCATTGGAGCAGCACTGGAAATACGTAGAGGCCGCAGAAGCCAATCCCGAAAGTGCAGCAGGCAGACCCTATAAAGGAAAATCTTTGCGTATGCTGCTGTCAGAAGGAAAGTGGGATATCATTACCTTACAACAAGCTTCTTACCTTTCTGCAGATAAAGAGAGCTATACCCCGTATGCCCAAAAGCTTTACGACTTTGTGAAGTCCATTCAACCAAAAGCAGAAGTAGTATTACACCAAACTTGGGCCTACCGTACCGATGCAAAAACTTTTGGTAGGGTAGCTGCTGGACAATTGGCACAAAATCAGGCTGAAATGTGGCAAAAATCTAGAGAGGCTTACCACGCAGCAGCCAAGCAACTGAAAGTAAGACTAATCCCCGTAGGAGATGCTTTTGAGGAAGTAGCTACAGGTAAGCAATATGCTTATCAAAAAGATGCTGCATTTGATTTTGCTAATCCTACGTACCCTAATTTACCAAACCAGGTGAATTCATTGAACATGGGGTATTCTTGGAAAAACAATAAGGAATTTACTTTTGATGCCAACCATGCTAACGAAGCTGGAAGATACTTAGGCGGATTGATTTGGTATGCTTTTCTATTTAAAGATTCTCCTGAAAACATCCAATTTGTACCGAATAAAGTTCCTGCAGATTTTGCAAAGTATTTGAGAAAAGTGGCTGCACAAACGGTTAAGAACTCAAATAAAAAATAACGAAGAAATAAAGTCCAAGCCTCTATATAACAATGCTTAATTAAGAATGAACTCGCTAATAGATACCTCCGTCATCGTTGTTTTCTCCGTATTTATCATGGTAATTGGTCTGCTGTTCTCGCGGACAGGCCGTAACCTCAAGTCGTTTTTCGCAGGCGGCGAAGCAGTGCCTTGGTTCATCGGAGGTTTATCGTTGTTCATGAGCTTTTTCTCAGCAGGTACCTTTGTGGCATGGGGTTCCATTGCTTATAAATATGGTTGGGTTGCCGTTACCATTCAATGGACCATGTGTATTGGTGGTTTGGTTACAGGTTTGTACCTAGCACCCAAATGGAAAGCTACGGGAAGCTTAACGGCAGCAGAATTTATCAAAGAAAGACTTGGCGAGAAAGTTCAAAAAAGCTTCATCTACATCTTTATGTTGGTGTCATTGTTCATCAAAGGCTCGGTGTTATATTCAGTGTCTAAATTAGTGGGCTCATCTCTCGAATTCCCATTGGTGCCTGTAACCGTGGTATTGGGTATCTTGATGATTGCTTACACCGCGGTAGGTGGTTTGTGGGCTGTAATGGTCACTGACATATTGCAATTTGTGATTTTAACGGCTGCGGTGCTGTTGATTATTCCTTTGGCTTTTACGGAAGCAGGAGGTGTGCAGAATTTCTTAACCAAAGTTCCTGATGATTTTTTCCAGCCTGTTAACGGCGAATACACTTGGGGATTTATTGGAGCTTTTGCCTTATATCACATTTTCTATATTGGCGGTAATTGGACTTTTGTGCAACGTTATACCAGTGTAGATACACCAAAATCGGCTTCTAAAGTGGCCTTTCTTTTTGCTGGCTTGTATATCTTAAGCCCAGTATTGTGGATGTTGCCACCCATGATTTACCAGACCATTAATCCTGGTTTATCAGGGATCGAAACCGAAAATGCCTACCTCATGGTTTGTAAGCAAGTACTGCCCGCAGGCTTAATGGGCTTGATATTAACGGGGATGTATTTTTCTACTTCTGCCTCTGCAAATACGGCATTAAATGTGGTTTCTGCAGTGTTCACCAACGATATCTATAAAGGCAACATTAACCCTAAAGCAAGCGATGAAAAATTAATGAAAGTGGCGCGTACTTCTTCTTGGTGCTTCGGTTTTGGGATGATCGCCATTGCCTTAATTGTACCTTACATTGGCGGTATTGTAGAGTTTACCTTAAGTGTTGGTGCCATCACTGGTGGTCCATTGTTAGCACCGCCAATTTGGGCTTTGTTCTCTAAACGAATCACAGGAAAGGTAACTATTTTGGTGACCATGATCAGTTTAGCGGTAAACCTCATATTTAAAATAATGCTCCCGTTGGTATTTGATTATAAACTGAGTCGTGGAAGTGAAATGCTACTAGGTGTATTGTTGCCATTTGCTTTGTTGCTGATTTACGAAATCTATGCCGCATCAAAAGGATTGATCAGTAAAGAATACTTGCAATTACAGGAGCGCAAAGCCGTGCGTAAAGCAACGGTTGTACAAGTGGATGAAGCCGAACTTGCTGAAACCAGAAAGCAGAATAAATTTGGCTTACAGGTGATTTCATTTTCACTGGCATTTATTGCGCTGTTGCTGTTTGTACTTTGTGCCTTTACGGCAAAAGCAACAGGGATGGTCGCAGTTATTGCAACAATCATCTTGTTAAGTGCATTAATTCCATTTAGGGCTTCCAGAAAAGCAGTGGTGAAGTAATTTAAGTTGTTCCTGAAATAAGTTTCAAAGCCTGGTTATTTGCAAATAGTCAGGCTTTGAAGTATCAATAGATATGTTTGTGATATGTTTGGGCACAGCACCTACCATTCATCAGAACGTCATCCCAAATTTATTTCGGGATCTTAAAGCGTTATAAAACCTAACTATTGCTTTACGATGCCCAATCGAGTTGGGCATAACGACAAGCCTAAAGTCGTGGCACCTTCCAGCATCGGCATCCTCACAACAAAAAGTTTTTTCAAAAAAAATTGCTTTTACGAAAATAACTGATACTTTTGGTTAAAATAAAAAACCAAACCAAACCAAACCAATATAAATCTTTTAATTCAACTCACCTACGGGTTTTGCACAAGCTCCTCATCGAATGCTCCCTTTGGAAATAAGCATGGTTTCATTCGTCAAAGTTTTAGATGCTTCTTAACCAACCCGTATACTTTAAAGAACGGATATGAATAAAAAACTTTTACTAACCTGTTTATTTGCAATCGCTGTACGTACTGCTTTTTCTCAAACTGCCTTTACGCCAGGCAGCTTATCGGTGTTAAGGGTTGGAGATGGAACAGCAACTTTGGGAACAGCTGCGCTTCCAGTATTTATCGACGAGTATTCGACCAGTGGAAAGCTGATCAGAAGCATTGCCTTACCCACTGCATTCGCTGGAAAAAACAAACGACTAACCTTAGATGGTAACACGCCCAGCGTTTCTTCTTTCGAGGGACTTTTGTCGCTTTCTCAAGACGCTAAAAAGCTTTCACTAGCAGGTTACGATGCTGCCGTGGGGACAGATGCTGTTGTTGCTTCGGAAAGTGACCAAACTAACAGAGTCATTGGGGTAATAGATGGGGCAGGCAATGTAAATACCGCTACGGCTTTAAATATTTATTCCAAGACTTATATCGGTTCGGCAGTAACCGATGGAAACAACGTGTGGGTTGCTGGTGGAAGTGCCAATATCTACAGCACTACTATTGGTTCAACCGATGCAACTTCTATTATTGGACGTTCTGGAAGGTCTATTCGCATCTTTAAAAATCAACTATATGTTTCTCAATCTTCTGGTTTGGTAGGCCCTTTAGTGACTATTGGAACAGGTTTGCCAACCTCGGCTCCTCAAACAGCCGTCGCAGTTCCTGGTATCACCATTAATGGCACTAGCCCAACTGGACGAGAATTTTTCTTTGCAGATATCAACCCAAATATTCCTGGCTATGATGTGCTATACATTGCCAATACAGGAATTACTGACGGCATCACCAAATATTCTCTAATAGATGGTTCTTGGGTTGCAAACGGTACCGTAAAAGGACAATACACTGGTCTTACCGCTACCGTATCTGGTAACGAAGTAACTGTTTACGGAATTAAATATGGAGCTACCTCATCGGAACTATTTAAAATTACCGACAATACAGGTCACAACGGGTCTATTTCAGCATTAACCCGCTCGGTATTAGCTAAAACTGGTGCCAATACAGTATTCCGTGGACTTTCATTATCGCCTCAAAAACCCTAACCATTTAAACCAAACTATGATGAAAAGAAAACTACTATTAAGTTGTTTGTTTGCAGTGGCGGCCCATACTGGGTTTTCACAAACCGCATTCACCGCAGGCAGTTTATCCGTCCTACGAGTTGGCGACGGTTCAGCAGCCTTAGGTACAAGTGCAACAGCTGTATTTATTGATGAATATTCCACCAGCGGAACATTAATTAGAAGCATTGCATTACCTACTGCGGTGGTAGGAGCTAATCGACGACTAACCTTGGATGGAAATACATCAGGTGTTTCTTCATCTGAAGGACTTTTATCGCTTTCGCAAGATGGAAAGAAGCTTACCTTAACAGGCTATGATGCGCCTACAGGAATGGCCACAATAGCAACATCGGCCAGTGCAACTTACAATAGGGTGGTAGGAGTGATCGATGGAACGGGTAATGTAAATACAAGCACCGCACTAGATATTTTTAACTCGCAATTGATTTCCTCAGCTGTTGCAGATGGAAACAATTTATGGATATCAGGGGGAACTGCAAATATTTATTATACCACCATTGGAGCGACTACGGCAACATCAATAGTTGCACGTACAGGAAGGTCTTTACGTATTTTTAATAACCAGCTTTATGCCTCGCAAGTATCAGGCGTAATTGGTCCGATAATTACTATTGGTACAGGCTTACCTACAACCAGTGGCCAGTCTATCGCTGGATTACCTGGCATGCCAATCACTACACCATCTGGTCGAGAGTTTTTCTTTGCTGACCTTGACCCTACGATAGCTGGCTATGATGTTTTATATATTGCCAACTCGGCAAATACCGATGGGATTTCTAAATATTCATTGGTTGGTGGTAATTGGGTGTTAGATAATGTGATCACTGGACAGTATACAGGTTTAACAGGAGTAGTTTCTGGGAACGAAGTGACACTTTACGGTATAAGGTTTGCGGCATCAGCCAATAAATTATTTAAAATTACGGATGCAACGGGTTACAATGCTGCAATGACGGCAACCACTACAGATATTGCTACAGCAGCGGCTAACACGGTATTTCGTGGTTTATCCTTTTCGCCAACAGTAACCACCACACCAGTAAAGCTGCTTTCTTTTACAGGTAAAGAATCTACTAATGGCGTTCGTTTAAATTGGTCTACGGCCTCTGAGCAGAATAACTCACATTATGAGATTTACAGGTCTGCCGATGGACAGAACTTTGCCAAAATAGGTAGCGTTAAAGGAAATGGAACTACCAATGAAGTCCTGAACTATTCGTTCACCGATTTATCGCCATTATTGGGAACGGTTTATTACAAATTAAGTCAAGTAGATTTCGATAATCGTTTTGAAGACTATGGCCCCATTCCAGTAAAATCGAGCCTTCAGAAAAATGACTTAAAAGTTCAGGTGAAAGACAACAGTTTACAAGTTTCCGTATTTGCTTCAACAAACGCAACTTCTGAAATTAAGGTCTACAACATTTCAGGAAATGCCTTGGCAAAAGTAAGCGCAAACCTAACCAGCGGATGGAATACTGTTGAAGTACCATTTACCGCTAGCAGAGGCGTATATATCGTCGCTTCTAAAATTGGGAATGAAATCACCAAAACAAAAATTGCAAAATAAATAGGAGAGGATGGTATGTAAATGCCATCCTTTTCACTTTATAAAAAGAACTGCTGCAATAAATATTTCAGCGGTATCGAATGACTGTTGCGAATACAATAAGTTAAACTAACCAAAACTGTAGTATGAAACGATATGGCTATTTACTGCTGCTGCTCATCTGCTGCACAGTACTGGAGCTGCATGCTCAAAATTTATCTAACAGAAATCTGTTTGTAGTAAGAATTGGCGATGGTAGTGCCTCACTTACCACTGCTGCAACCCCTGTTTATCTGGATGAGTACAGTACGGCTGGAACTTTAATCAGGACCATTGCAATGCCAGTCGTCAACTCGGGAATTAATAAAAAGCTAACCCTGTCTGGTAAATATGCTTATGAAGGTTATCCAGTACTCTCTCCCGATGGGCAATCCGTTTGTTTATTTGGTTATGATGCCGCTCTTGGAACAGCCTCCATTGGCACTTCCGCAAGTAGTACGATCAATAGAACTGCAGGCATTATTTACGCTAACAATACCATCAATACTTCTACCAGTGTAACCGATGCTTTTTCAGCCGTAAATGCTCGTTGCGCGGTATTTGACGGAAATAACGGCATTTGGATGACGGGTGGAACTACGGGGGTTCGCTATGCACAAGTAGGTGCCACCACCTCTACAGCACTAACTACCGTTACGGGGCGTGCCATCAATGTTTTCGACGGACAATTGTACATGTCTTCTACCAGTGGCGATACCAGAATAGCGACTGTTGGACCAGGCGTGTTGCCTATTACAGGACAAGCGGTGACCAATTTACCAGGTTATCCTGCAACAGGAAGCCCTTGCCAGTTTTTTTTGGCTGATGTATGCAATACCGTACCCGGTCCAGACGTGCTTTATGTGGCTGATAATACTGCGGGCGTTTTTAAATACTCGCTCGTTAATGGAACATGGGTAAGCAATGGAAAAGTAGGAATAGCCAGCGACCAATATGTGGGAATAACAGGTAATGCCACTAATGGCAGTGTGGTGATGTATGCCACTCGTAAAAGTGGTACTGGCGACGCAGGTGGTGGCGAATTGGTGAGCATTACAGATCACAGCGGTTTAAATGGAACATTTTCGGCAACACCAGTAGTTTTAGCAACCGCTGCTGCGAATACCGTTTTCAGAGGCCTGTGTTATTCCTTTACGCCAGTTCCTCCAGATGAGGTACTGCCTATTTCATTGCAGGCATTTTCAGTGCAAAAAAGTAACCTTACCACCACAATTAACTGGTCTTCATCTTCAGAAAAAGAAAGCGCTTATTTTGAAGTACAACGGGCACAGGATGATGGACAATTTAAGGAAATTGGGAAGGTTTTAGCCCATGGTTATTCCGATAAAACCATTCATTATAGATACGTAGATGCCAATCCGCTCAAAGGGTTAAACTATTATCGCTTAAAATCGGTAGATACTAACGGACAATTCAGCTTATCTGATATTCGTTTTACGCAATTCGCAAATACGGCTGCTGCCACCATTCAAGCCATCTACCCCAATGATAAAGTACTGGAAATGCTCATTAGCATGCCAGAACCAGGTTTGACCACCTTAAGGATCATTGATATGAGTGGAAAAGTGGTAAGCACAGAGCAACTCAATCTAGACGCAGGCTTTACCAAGATAAAACCACGGGTTAACCTTATTCTAGGCACCTACATTGCAAGCATAAGCACTACGCAAGGCGAGATAAGTACAAAATTTATTAAACAATAATGTTTGAGGTATGAAACAACTTAAAGTATTGTTCACGGGCTTTCTTTTTTTCATCAGCTGTCTGGTTCAAATTAAAGCACAAACCACCACCAATACCTTTTTGGTAGAAGCCGAAGAGTTTCAGTTTCCCGACAGGTGGGTGAGTAGTAATGAAATTGGCGTTTCCAGCGGGGCCATTTTAAGTGTGGGGCAAACCACTACACCAAACGCCAATGCCTACACCGCGATTAGCGTTCAAACCCCTGGTACTTACGATATTTGGACCCGTTCTAGGGATTATCCCGATAATAGACCTGGTACAAGACGATTTTTGATTTACGTGAATGAGGTGGCCATGAGCCAGGAATCTGGCATACACGGACAAGATGGCTATTACTGGGAAAAGGTGGGCACCGCTACACTCGACACTGGTGAAACGCTTTTACGCATCAAAGACACCAGAGGTTATTTTGGACGTTGCGATGCCTTGCTATTAACCACCGTTACCTCGTTTAACCCCAACCTGCAAAGCTTAACCGCATTGCAGGCTTTCAAAATAAGTCCTAAAAAACTGGAATCAATTCCGCCCTCAGCTTTAGTGGCAGCGCCGTATCTGCCCATCACTAGCTCCGCAACCACCAATGCCGAAATGAACAACGGCAAGTTAAAATTGCAGTTTGTGACGGTGATAGATGCGGCCACTAATTTACCTCGTATCGTGAGCACCACCAGTTTGTATAATGTTGGCCAATGGACTGCCGTAAATACAGGAGTGGAATCTAACAGGATTTTTTTACTACATGAAGCTACGCCCGATGTCAACTTTATTGGGGTGAATCCCGCTTGGGAAAATGCAGCAGGAATGAGTACGTTTCAAAGCATGGGGCAAACCTTTTCGGTATTTGACCAAGCTAACGGTAAAAATCCGTTTAGTGCTGGCGAATTGCTGTTGTGCAGGGCTACAGCAGTTACCAAAATATCCGATGAGCAAATAAATGTAACCTATGCGAGCGATAGTGGGCATACCTTAACAGGAACATGGAAATTAGCAGCAGGAGCAAATCATTTGAGTTTAACGCTTAATTATCAAGCAAGCGCAACAGGCTATTACAGTTTTGCCGTGGCGGCCTTACAGCCCGTTGCCACAAGTGCGGTAAAAAATGTGCAGTTACCACCCATGTTTCAATACCAGCGTTTGCCCGACCAGCCGTTGATGGTTCCAAGTGCGCTTACGCCACAACCTGTAAGTATTGTTGAAACGACAGTGAACAATACGCCCTACAGTTATTTTGTGGCAGGTGCCTTATCAAACTTTCCTTTAGAATGGGCCACGGGCGAAACTTCTCCAATGGGATTTTCGCTTAAAAACGAAAGTAATCAGGTACAACCCTTAGCTTTCGGGCCCATTTTAGGTTTTGCCGATTCTAAGCTGAACTCAGGTCAGTCCATCACTCGCGAATTTATGATAGGGGCCTTGCCAAGTACTTGGGATGGTGCTTTAGAATACCTGTCCAATAAGGTTTACGAGGTTAAAGATTACCGCAAACAAGGCACGATCTCCTTAACCAATGCGGCCTTAAATATGGTAGACCTGATTAAAAACGACAACGCATCAGGTTGGGATACCACCATGAAAGGATTTTACGACATTGAACAAAACCCTGTCATTGCGCCAGTGGTGGTCAATACTTCACCCTTAGCGTTGCTTTCGGCGGCCGTACTTGGACAAGACGAAGATCTGTACCTGAAAAGAGCCCTCCCCGCTATTGAATACACCCTCTCACGACGAGGCTACAGGTGGTCTAACAAGCTTGGAACTTTGTACACGCCTACCGAAAGCTCACTCAAATTAAGTCCATATAGTAAGGAATTTAATGTGGCCTATTTTGAAGGATTGGATAAATTGACCAAAGGCGCTAACCCTTGGTTGGTGGACTTGGCATTGCCTAATGGTGAACTGCGGACCACCACGAATAGTTGGACAGAAAAATTGGCGGCTTACCGAATGACCCAAAGCGCATCGTGGTTAAGTGATGCCATTCGAGGTGCGGATTTGTTTCTCACCAACGATGTATATGGGACCAAGACCACTGCACTGGATGAACACGGTTTTTATAATACCTCGTTTTATCCTAACTGGTGGGATTTGATGGATATCTACGAACTCACAAAGTACAGCCGTTACCTGACAGCGGCAGAGAAATCAGCCTTTTATACCATTGCGGGGATCAGGTCTTATCCTAAAGTAACCACCAATCAGCAAACCATTCATCCAGGCAATAACTACAGTGGAACCACCACTATCTGGTGGAAAGGTAACCAACAATTTCGTTTGGGCTACCCTCGTGTGGCTGGCGATGTGCAAGAAAAACAGGTTCCTGAAGACCTCGTTTCTCCCGTAGGTTTAGGCTTCGAACAACCGGTGACGCTTTTCTTTCCTAAAGCTCAAATTCTACATGTTTACATGTCTAACTGGGCACCTAATTTACTTCGCATCTTCCAACACAATAACCGAGATATTTTTGAAACCTATGCCCGTAACTCTATTATTGGCCGTTTCGCCAACTACCCAGGTTATTATGCAAGGGGTTTTACCGATGTGCCTTTAAAAGCAGATTATCCATACGTAGGTCCTGATGTGACTTCTATTTATTACCATCATATTCCTTCTCAATTGGCTTTTTCAGTTGATTTTTTAGTCACTGAAGCCATGCAACGTTCACAGGGAAATATCAATTTTCCATACAGCAGGCAAGAAGGATTTGTTTGGTTCAATAATCGGATTTTTGGAGGCGGAAAGGGAAAAATCTATACGGATAAAGAAGCTACACTACTATTTAAGAAAGATTTGGTTCAATCAAGTAACCCCGATGTGAATTACCTTGCAGCCATTTCCGAAAACAAATTTTGGGTCATCGCCTTAAACGAATCTCCGAACCCCGCTGCGGTGAGTTTAACCCTTACAGATAGCGTAAAAGTGGCGTCTAATTCGTCAAGTGAGCTCTATACCAATGATAATTGTACACCCACTGCTACGGTAATGAATGGTCGTACCACTCAGCTTACTTTAGGTGCAAAAAGTGTTTCGGCGCTTTCATTTCCATTAAGCACCCCATTTAAGGAAGCCAAGGCTCCTAAGTTGCCACAGGGCATGTACACCACTACGGTAGATAGTAATTGGGGCACTTTTTATGTGTTCAGGATAAGGTCTCCATTTGGTTGGGATTCTATTTACGCTTATTTGGATACCCCGCCATTGGAAAATGCAGAAGCTAATCTGACCAGTAATCTTGATTCGGCTACCCTGCAACGAGTGGCTTATCCCTATGAGTGGTCCTTGAAAAAAATCCCTTATGGCCAACAAGTGGTGCTCAATTTACAATTAACACTGAATGGGGCAAATAAGAACCTGTCTGTAACGGTAAACGGCACCAGTAATTAGCCGCCATTTTATACGGATAATTTTCGGGTGAGGGTAAATTTATAAGATTTATTAATATATTTACAGACCAAACCAAACCATACTAGATTTATAATAACCAAGATAACCGAGTATTTTAATATGATCATATCAGAGGCAACACATTCCCGTAATTTAAAATCTAATCAATTAACCACAGATTTTGCAGTGATTGGCGGTGGACTGGCAGGGGTTTGTACTGCCATTACAGCTGCACGTAAAGGTGTAAAAGTAGTTTTAGTACAAGATAGACCCGTTTTAGGTGGTAACTCATCCAGCGAAGTTCGTTTATGGATTTTGGGTGCAACCTCTCACATGGGTAACAATAACCGTTGGAGTAGAGAAGGTGGTGTTATCGACGAAATTTTAGTAGAAAATACCTATAAAAACAAAGAAGGAAATGCCTTAATATTTGATGCCATCCTATTAGATAAGATATTGGCCGAGCCCAATATCACGCTTTTGTTAAACACCGCAGTTCATGAAGTACATAAATCTGACCCAGAAAAAATTTCATCAGTAAAAGCTTTTTGCAGTCAGAATTCTACCGAATACCATATCCATGCTCCTTTGTTTTGTGACGCCTCTGGAGATGGAATTGTTGGCTTTTTAGCAGGTGCTGCTTTTAGAATGGGGGCCGAAAGTACGGAAGAGTTTGGTGAAAAATTTGCACCATCCAAAGAGTACGGCGAATTGCTTGGCCACAGTTTGTATTTCTACACCAAAGACACGGGCAAACCTGTAAAATTTACTGTGCCTAATTTTGCTTTGCAAGACATCACTACAGAAATTCCACGCTTTAGAAACTTTAACACCAAAGAGTACGGTTGTAAGCTATGGTGGTTAGAATATGGTGGAAGATTGGATACGGTACATGATACCGAAAAAATTAAAATGGAGCTGTGGAAAGTCGTTTACGGTGCTTGGAATTACATTAAAAATTCGGGCAATTTCCCAGAAGCGGAAACCATGACCTTAGAATGGGTAGGAACCATTCCTGGTAAAAGAGAAAGCCGCCGTTTTGAAGGCGATTACATGTTGCGCCAACAAGATATCATCGAACAAAACACTCATGATGATGCTGTTGCATTTGGCGGATGGTCCATAGACCTTCATCCAGCGGATGGTGTATTCAGTGAAAAACCTGGTTGCAACCAATGGCACAGTAAAGGGATTTATCAAATTCCTTACCGTTGCTTATATAGCAAAAACATCAAAAACCTTTTCCTTACAGGACGTATTATTAGTGCTACCCACGTGGCATTTGCTTCGACGAGGGTAATGGCAACCGCGGCACACGTGGGCCAAGCGGTGGGTATGGCTGCTTTTATAGCAAAGGAGAATAGTGTAAATCCAGCGGAAATCATTCATCAAAATCTGATTGGTCGATTGCAAGATGAATTGCTGAAAAGTGGTCAGCATATTCCTGGCTATGCATTAAATGACCAGCAAGATTTGGTACAAACAGCCAAGCTAACAGTATCAAGTGAATATGTATTAGACGAGTTGCCATCGGAATTATTGAAAAGCCTAGAAATTGCTACTGCACAAATGTTGCCGTTAAACGAAGGTAAAGTGCCGCAAGTGATTTTTCATGCAGAGGCTGATGAAGCAACCGAGTTAGAAGTTGAACTTCGAATCAGTGGAAAATCGGCAAACTATACACCTGATGTTATTCTTGAAAAACAAACCTTGGCGATACAACCTGGTCGCAATTGTTTGCATGTAGATTTTTCTGCCCAGCTTACCGAAACGGCGTATGCGTTTATCGTTTTCCATAAAAATCCGAAAGTAAAACTACACCTTACCCAACAACGGGTTACAGGAGTGATTTCTGTATTTAATTCGGTAAATAAAGCGGTGTCTAATTTTGGGAAGCAAGTTCCAACGGAAGACATTGGTGTAGATGAATTTGAGTTTTGGTGCCCTCAACGCAGGCCAGAAGGACATAACGTAGCTTTTAAATTGAATCCATCCTTAAACAAATTTGGAAAAGAGAACATTAAAAGCGGTGTTTACAGGCCTGTTAACGAGCCAAATGCATGGGTGGCTGCAAAAGAAGACAAAGCGCCTAGCCTTCAAATAGCATGGGATGAGGTACAGACCATTCAAAAGATAGAACTGTTTTTTGATACCGATTACGACCACCCAATGGAAAGTGTTTTAATGGGCCACCCAGAAGACGTAATGCCTTTCTGTGTACGTAATTACACCATTAAAGATGATTTGGATAATGTTGTTTTTGAAAAGTCGGGTAATTACCAAACCATTAATACCATTGTTTTAGACAAAGCTATTAGTACGAAACACTTGACGGTAACACTAGAACATCCATCAGAAAATGTCCCAGCAGCTTTGTTTGGGGTAAGGTGTTACTAGATTAAACCTGCTGAAAATGTAGGGATAAATCCTACTTCAAGTAATTTATGTTTCGCTTGAAGTAGGATTTTAACTTTTAATAAGAATTGAAATTACTCCACTACTTGCGAACCATTTCCAGTTTCTACCACATAAGTGCTCAAGTTTAAGCCAAACTGCTTGTCGTAAAGCTGTGTAAGTTTAGCGGTCAACTCATCAATGGCTTCATCCTTTACAATGTTGATGGTACAACCTCCAAATCCGCCACCCATCATCCTGGCACCCAATACTTCGGCTACCTCTTTCACCTGTTCTACCAGAAAATCTAATTCCTTACAACTCACTTCATAAGCTTTGTTTAATCCCTCGTGAGTTTCAAACATCAATTTACCTAACTCGGCTAATCTGCCATCTTTTAAGGCTGCGGCAGCTTTTTTTACTCGTGCTATTTCTGCTACTACATAGCTACATTTGGTGTATACCTCTGCATCTTTAGGCAATACGTATTCCGATAGCATTTCTGGACTGACATCCCTTAGATACTCAACTTCGGGATGCTGTGCTTTAACCCAAGCTACACCCTGTTCACATTGTTCTCTTCTCTTATTATAAGCCGATTCGCTTAAGGAATGCTTTACATTGGTGTTAAACAATACCAATTTGTAGCCTTCTAATTTTAAAGGGATATATTCATGCTCCAGCGATTCGCAATCCAACATCATGGCGTAATCTTTTTGACCAAATACCGAGGCAAATTGGTCCATGATCCCACAGTTTACACCTGCAAACTCGTGTTCTGCTTTTTGAGCAATGAGCGCCAAATCCATTTTTGGAATAGTAAGTTGATGGAGTTCGCTTAAGGCAAAAGCGGTGGCGCATTCAATAGCTGCTGAGGACGATAAACCCGCACCTAATGGCACATCACCATAAATGTAAAGGTTGAAGCCCGAAAGTTCAAAGCCTCGTTTCAATAAGCCATGAACCACCCCAAGGATATAATTGGCCCAAGCTTTTTCGCTTTTGCTGACTGCGCTAATGTTGCCAATATATTTTTCCTCGTAGCTTTCAGCGTACAATTGGATCTGTTCATCATCTCGTTTAGAAATGGCTACATACACCGCTTTGTTAATGGCGGCAGGCATCACCAATCCACCATTGTAATCGGTATGCTCGCCAATGATATTGATACGGCCAGGCGATTTAACGAGTATAGGCTCCGCATCGAAAATTTTTCTGAAGGCGTCTTTAAGAGATTGGGGATTCATGTGTTAGTGTTTTATTTTTATAATGTTCGGTAGAAAGTTCTTTTAGTCGAGCGGCGGCGTATTCAGGGGTAATGTCGCGTTGTGGATTGGCCAACATTTCGTAGCCTACCATAAATTTCTTTACCGTTGCCGAGCGTAATAAGGGTGGATAAAAATGCATGTGCCAATGCCATTCTGGATGGTCGCCGCTATTTACAGGCGCTTGGTGCATACCAGCCGAGTAGGGGAATGAAGTTTCGAAAAGGTTGTCGTATTTGGTGGTCACTACTTTCAGTGCTTCCGCAAGCAAAAGTTTTTCCTGCTCGTCAAAAGCCAATAAGTTTTGCACGTGTCTTTTGCTGATGATCATGGTTTCGTAAGGCCATACCGCCCAAAAAGGAACCAGTACCACAAAAGCATCATTCTCAAAAATAATACGTTCTTGCTTCTCTAGCTCAAGGTTCAAGTAATCACTCAAAAGGCTGGTTTGATGTTTGTCAAGATAAGCCTTTTGTCTTTCACTTTCCTTAATAATTTCTACAGGCAATTCGCTTTGTGCCCATATTTGCCCATGCGGATGGGGGTTGCTACAGCCCATAATTTCACCTTTGTTTTCGAAAATCTGGATGTATTTGATCCATGGGTGACCTGAAAGGCTTTTAAATTCGTGTTGCCAAAGGTCTATCACTTTACTGATTTCGGCTACGCTTAACTCTGGTAAAGTAAGGTGATGTTTGGGGCTAAAGCTGATCACCTTGCAAATGCCACGTTCTGTTTGGGCAACTAGCAAATCCTTTTGGTTATAGCTTTCGTTGGGCGTGTCTTCCAGCAATGCCGAAAAGTCATTTTTAAAAACAAAGCTTTCCTGATAATCTGGATTGGTCTCGCCATCAGCTCTGGTGTTGGTAGGGCACAGGTAACATTTGGGATCGTAAGCAGGTCTGTTGTCCTGCGGTAAATCCTCAATTTTCCCCTGCCATGGTCTTTTGGTGCGGTGGGGCGATACCAGCACCCATTCGCCAGTAAGTAGGTTTAATCTCCGATGTGGATTGGTGTCTAGAGGTTGCGATCCGTGCATGTAAATTGATATTTGATTTGTAATTAGTTGGCACTAATTTACAGATAAATTTATTAATAGTCTGTATGACTATTAATAAATAGCTAAGGTTTGTTAATTTTGGGATATTAATCTTAACAGCAATCCTTAAATAAGCTTACAAATGATCGAATATTCTAATCAAACGCATTACCTGGTTGCCGTAGATTGTATTGTGTTTGGCTTTGATGGGGAGCGCCTAAAATTGCTATTGGTGAAGCGGGGGCTTGAGCCTGAAATCGATAAATGGAGTTTAATTGGCGGTTTTGTGAGTGCGGGAGAAAGTACTGACGAGGCTGCTGCCAGGGTATTGAAAAAGAATACGGGGCTGGATGGGATTTATTTAGAGCAGTTTCAGGTGTATGGAAAGCCAGATCGCGACCCTATTGAAAGGGTACTTTCGGTAGCTTATTTTGCCTTAATTGATATTCATAAATATAGCGCACAAATTAATGCTGATTATCATGCGGAATGGTTTCCCATCAACGAGAAACCCGCACTGATTTTCGATCATGAAACCATGGTGACGGATGCTTGGAAAAAGCTTCGCTACAAAGCTGCTTTACATCCCATTTTGTTTGAACTGCTTCCCAAAAAGTTTACGCTTCCTCAGCTGCAGGTGCTTTTTGAGGAAGTGAACGATATGAAGATTGATACAGGGAACTTCAATCGAAAAATAAAATCAACAGGGTTGCTTATTAAGTTGGAAGAAAAGGACAAATCAAGTTCCAAAAAAGGCGCCTTTTACTTTAAGCTAAACCAAAAGCGGTACCAATCCGATTTCCATTTGGTGCTTAATGTGTTTCGTAGTTCTAAGTAAGTTCAATCTAATTCTTCACACGCAAAGCCTTTTTGATTTAATATTTCCACAATTCTTTCGGGGTTTTCCAAAGGCGTATCGGCACGGAGGATACGGTCGCAATCTTCGAGATCGAAATTCCAATCGATTTTGGCCAAAGCATTATCTAAAAGAGGTTTTAATAAACGCACCTCATTTTCGGTTTGTACGGAAGTTTTGAATACGTATATCATGATGATGGGGTTTAAGTTTACAATCCTTTTTTACCTTCAAGCCAATAACCATGTGAGAAGATTTTGGCTTTGGTACTATTCTTTATGACTTTTTTGAAAGCTTGTACCGATTTTGCATTTCCTGTAAGTACAAAAGTGGTGTCATTACTTGTTGGGCCTTGAAAAATGGGTAGGTTGCTGATCCAATTTTCGTTAAGAAAGGAACCATCCTTGGCAAATACCGTATAGTTTGGAATGCCCAGCAGTTTGGGAACATGCTGATTTACTTGCGCTAATTCAAAATAAAAATGAAACTGATGATGATTGTTGATGAGCACGGGTAGGAAAGCGCAAGCCAATGCCAAAGAAGTTTCATCACCAAAAATGAGGTACTTTTTGAACGACTTTTCGTAGCATTTGTGTGCTCTGGGCGCACTTACGACTACTTTATCGCCTACTTTTAAATCTTCCATAAACTGTCTACCTTGGCCTTTGCCATGCAGGTGAACAATAAATTCCAATGTTTCCTTTTGCGGGTCGATGTAGGAAACGGTGTATCTTCTAGCTTCGGTATCCGAAACCCTAAAATCTAGGTATGATCCTACTTGGAATTGCAAGGAATCAAAAGTTCCTTTAAACTGTATTTTTTTAATCGATGGAGATAAATATTCGCTCATCGAGACTTTCATTAAAGGTACGTTAGGAAGTAATAGGCGTTCGACCACGTCGAATAACCATTTTGGTGCACTTGGCATAAGCTATGTTTTTTTTACAAAGCAAGCCTAAATGTGCTGGATAGGAAAGGAGAATGCAAGGTGATGATTGGACTAATCGAGGTTTTTGTTTCTGAAGCTCAATGCCGACATGCCCACCACTTTGGAGAAAAGACGAGAGAAATAAGGGTAGTCATCGTAACCAAGTTCGGCGGCAATCTCTTTTACTGATCTGTTAGAATGGTACAACAGGCGTTTGGCTTCTAAGATAATGCGTTGCTGGATATGGTAGGAGACTGGATAACCCGTAGCTTTTTTGAGGCATTCGTTCAAATATACAGCCGAAATGTTTAATTTCTCTGCATAAGCCGCTGGACTTTTAGATTGGATAAATTCTTGTTCCAAAAGTGTTCTGAAGTTGCTGGTAATGATTTCGGCTCTGTTTAATTTGGCTTTTGGTTTAGCTTGCCCCAAATATTGTGTAATCATGAGGCCCACCAAGGCATTACAACTATCTCTTAAAATAGACTTGAAAAGTTGTTCGGGCTTGCTTTCCCAAAACTTAAGACATAGTGTAACGGTTTCCTTAAAAAGGATAAGCTCTTGCGATGTTAATTTTAGCGGTGCAAGTGGTGCTATTTCCTGTAAAAGGTTTAGCCATTCTACATGGAGGCTTTCATTGCTGATGATCAATACATTCACATTGATATCCTGTGCCGCCAACATGCGATGGACCTGATTGGGATGAATGTAGGCAATGGCGGGACCAGTAATGCTATATTTCTGAAAATCGATTTCCATGGAAGTAGTCCCCGTTTCCTGTATAAAAAAGCAATGGTAATCATCTCGGTGGGCGTGCATGGCAGGCTCATAGGAAGCCAATTCGTCCATAGATAACTTTGCGACATACATTCCTCTTTCGAATTCATCGGACATGGTTTTTAAAGGAATGGTGGATTTGCTTTTTGGCATCGGTTTCGGTTGAGTAGGTAAAGATAATGACAGTTGAGTATTTTAAATATTGCTATTTAATTATTCCTGTAGATTTGTATATATGGAAAAAAGAGGTCAAAAATTACAGGATATTATTAATTGGGCGAAGAAAAATGAAGAGGTAAGAGCCCTTTTACTAACCAGTTCTTTAGTAAATCCCTTGGCGCCTGTTGATGAATTTAGTGATTTAGATATAGAAGTCATTTTTGAGGATAATGCCTCTTATGTCCATAATTCGTTATGGCTTAACTTGTTTGGTACACCTATCGCGGTTCTTGAAGAGGATGATGCCTGTTTTGAGGGTAAACATGCAATGAAAATGGTTCTTTACGAAGACCATGTTAAGGTTGACTTTAAGCTATTCAGTAAAATCCAGTTTGTGGCAGAAACGCAATTGGAACAATTGCCCGAAGATTGGGATATTGGCTATCAGGTGCTTTTGGATAAAGATGATATCACTTCATTCCTTAAAAAGCCTAGTTACCAAGTTTCTATCATTAAAAAACCGGTTATAGAAGAGTTTCAACGCATTTTAAACGATTTTTGGTGGGACACTACTTACGTGGCGAAATGTTTGGCTAGGGGAGATCTCTTTTATGCCAAATTCATGTCTGAAGACAATATTCGTACGGCTTACCTAGTGCCTTTAATTGAGTGGTACATTGCAAGCCAACATCAATGGAACATTACCACGAACAAACATGGGCGCTTATTCAAAAAATACCTTAGCGATAAGGAGTGGCAAATGGTAGAGGCCACCTTTAGCGGAAGCGATGTGGACGAGAATTGGAAGGCCTTGTTTGCCATGGCCGATTTGGTGAATAAAATGGGTACTTTACTATCTGAAAAGTTGGAAACTTCTTATCCGATTGAATTGGAATTGAAAATAAGGACTTATTTGAGACAAGTTAGGGCGGGGTATTAAACACCAATTCAATCGCTAATTCAATATCACGATCTACCAGGGTTTTGTTAGCCCAGCTTCCCGTATAAGCCACTTTCCAATCTAATCGGTTAAAGGTGAATTTGGAGATGATTTGATTATCTTTTTGTTGGGCAAAAAAGGTGATGTTTTTGGTGACATCTTTAATGGTTAGATCTCCACTGATTTTTAAACCGTTATGGTCGACTTTTTCAACATTGGTTAATACTAAAGTCGCTACTGGGTAGGTTTCAGTATCGAAGAAATCTACATCCTTTAAATGAGCAATTAGATTTTTGCGGGCGACGACTTCATGCGCAGGAATATCTGTTACGTCTATCGTTTCCATATCCACGATAAAATTTCCGCCAACAAGTATTTGTTGTGCAATGAATAGGTATCCTTTGCTCAAGGACATTTTTCCAGTTCGTTTTTTAAGTCCCCTCATTTCTGTCGCTGTCCATTTGATGTTGGATTTTAAAAGGTCAATGCTGACGGTATCGGTATTGATTGTTGCAGGCTTACTAGCTGTTGGGTTAATGATTACCGCGGGAGCTTTGGTTTGATGCTGCCTAACACAAGCATACATCAGCATTGCTGGCAAAAGCAAAACGAGTAATCTATTCATAATTCGGAATGTTTTTGCCTAAAATGATATTTCTTTTTATCGTCATCATTCCGTTTTGGAGCAATGGTTTTACGATTCCTGAGCCACCACGATTTTGTTGTTTCTTTCGGATATTTGCGGTCAGTAATGGGTCATCTTCAAACAGATAATCATCAATATAATACTCGTTTACATTGGGCTCCTTAATGGTAATGTGGATATGCTCGGGTTCGCTGCGGTCGGGATAGGCGGCAGGACGGAAAGTATAAAAGGTATAACTGCCATCGGCTCCTGTCTTGATCCATCCTCTAATGAATCCATGTCTTTTTGCCCATCCCGTTTCACCACCTTTTAGTTCGTAAATGCCTTGGCGGTTGGTGTGGTAAATGTAAATGATCACATCCTTTGCGGGTGTTTTACCATCAGCTTTGAAAACCTTTCCCATTATTTTTAATTGAGGTGAGCTTTGCTTAAACTTTGGTAAAGTGTCCGTGGCGCTTAATTTTTTATTCCCGTACTCGTAAATGGCTTCGCATCCTTCACAAGGGCCACCCAACTTTTTTGGTTGTTGTGCATGACAAGCGGTAGCAGCCATAGAGAGCAGCATTAGCATGAGATTTGTTTTAAAGTTCATTGTTTTGATATTTTCTGATGATGAAAACAAAACTATGAACGATGGCTTTGTGCTGGAATTAAAATAGGCTAACCTGATGAGTTTATACGTTATCCTGATGAGGGAAGCTGAATTTCTTTTTAAATGCCTCTACATAGGTTCGGCTTAATCTGATATGTTCACCACTTTTTAATTGCAAATCATAATCTCCATTAAGTCGAGATTTAATAGTAGCAATCATGTGGAGGTTGACAAGGGTTGTTTTGTGTACTTGAACAAACACTTTTGGATCTATTTTCTGATAGAAAGCCTTTAGTGTATCGGTATGTAAGTATTCCTTATCTCCCGCATTAATGGTGATATATGGCGTAGCGGAAGTGACTTTTGTAATTTCGTTAACAAATACTAAGGTTTTGTTTCTGCCATGTTGTACCATTACTTGTGTTAACCACTGCTTTTCATTTTGTTCGATCGGATTGCGGCTCACTAAAAAATGGAATTGTATGAAGGCGAAACAGGCGTAAACTACCACCATTTTATAAAAATCTTGCGCAAGGGTGTAGGTAAAGACTTTGTACAAATTATACCTGCCCTCAAAAAATAGCACAGAGAATGACCAAGTAGTTACAGCAACGATGATAAGGTGTACGATACTTGCCACCAGTACAAAAGGGATGATTTGAGCTGCGCCAGTTAATTTGGTTTGCTGAAATGCTCGATGAAACAGCGCTAGCATAGGAATAAAAAGGAGCCAAATTGCTTTAAAGAGTAGAGATTCCTCGATATAAAATGAGGAGCTATTTCTGATGGATTCAAGGAAATCTTGTCCGATGGTAAGCGAGGTAATGGCCATAAATACCACAGAAAGAATGGCTAGCAATTTGCCAGTAGGGATAGTGGTGTGTTTTTCTGTCTGTGCTAGAAGCATGATTTTTAATTTTCTTTCAGTTTATTAACAATGAAATTCCAATGCAGGTTGAAAGGTTCTAGTTGTGCCGCTTTTTCAAAATAAGCTAAAGCTTTCTTTTTGTCTTTTTGGTATCGCTTATAAATTTCACCAAGGCTTTCGTATACCAATGTCGTGTTTGGGTATTCAGCTTGGTTCAATTCAAATATCTTAATGGCGTCGTTAATTTGTTTACTTCTTCTAAGTTCTTGCCCCAAATTGTTTAATTGGTTCTCATCAAACGAATACGGAGCGTTAGTAGCTTTAAGTGCTTTGTAAAGTTGTATCGCTGTGTCTGTTCCTTTGCTTTTTACCGTTTCCCTTAGGGTGTCTAACAGTGCCCAGCTATAGCGATAAGTATTAATGGGCGATGTTGGTTCTAGTATATGTTTGCCAATATCTGTTACCCCATTGTTGGAACTGGACAGTACTACGACACCAAATTTGTTCTTGGCATCTATCCCAATAAAAGTGCGAAAACCAGGAGTGCCACCATCTTTAAAAATAAGATTTCTTCCATCTTTTTCCCATAAGGTCCAGCCCATGGTGGCATAGTCGGGGCCATTGCTTTCCTTTTTGATGTGTTTGGCATGGGTAAGTTGCATGGCAGGTAAAAAATTACTTTGGATAAGCCCCAGGTTTGCAGCAGCAAAGGTAAGCATATCTTTCATGTTGGAACGGAATGCGCCCGCGCCATCTATCGATGAAAGATTAAGGGGAGGAGCTGGTTTACCGTATTCAGAATGCCCAATAGCTGTATTTTTTAATAATGAAGGAGTTAAGGTAATGATGGTACTTTGCATGCCCAAGGGTTTGCAAATTTGTTCTTTAATGAGCTCTTCGTAATTTTTAGCTTTTGATGCCGTCGTTAAGATGTAGCCCAGTAATCCATAGGCAGTATTTGAATAACGCCAGCTGGAACCAATTTCGATATCTGGTTGATAAGCGGAAACGTACTCAAACAAACGTTTGGCGGTATAATCGCCATAAGGGTCATCCAAGTTTTTTGGATCTACATTATAAGGAAAGCGGGGAAAAGTAGAAGTATGGATGGACAAATCCAGTAAAGAAATTTCCTTGCCTTTAGTGTTTGGAGTTTTAACCGATTTTGGTAGGAATTTGGAGATAGGGTCTTGAAGAGAAAGTTGTTGCTTCAGGCTCATGTCTGCCAAAATTAAGGAAGTGAAAACCTTGGTAATGGAACCAATTTCATAGATCGTATTGCTGTCTGGTAACCTTGGGTCATTGTCACTGATTATCCCTTCGCTAAAGATTCTCCTGCCATTGGAATCGATGATGCCGATAATGATGCTCTTGCTTCTTTTACTATCTACAGCTGTTTTGATCATGGCCTTGATCTCTTTTGAAGGGAGTTGCGCCATGGCTGTATTAGCAATAATTGATAAAAAGAGGAGCAATTGCAAGGACTTTTTCATGGTATCTAGTTTGTGTGTAAAGCACTACCTATAATGTTTCTAAGATACCAATATTTATGTTAAATAAGCGTGATGAAGATTGCTTCGTACCTCGCAAAGACGTGAATAGTAACGTTATTGCGAGACACGAAGCTGAAATTAAATTCGGATGCTTTTCTGTGATTGTTATATTTGTTTAAACACCACAAGCCTTAATTAATCCAATGACTACCGAACCCAAAGTCCTTTTATTCCAGCATTTTGAAAAGTACATCAAATTGAGCGACACCTTAAAAGCTGCTTTGGATGAGCGTGCAAGTTTTGTTTCTTTTAAAAAAGGGGAAATGGTACATGATGCTGAAAAGGTGTGTACGAAATCTTATTTTATACAAAAAGGCTTGTTCAGGGCTTATTTTATTAAGGATGGCAAAGAAATTAGCGAATACTTCCCAGCAGAAAATGAATGGAGCAACTCGCCCAAAAGCTTTATCACCAGGCAAAAAGACGTTTATTATATTGATGCCATTGAGCCTACCGAAGCTTTTTGCTTGCAGGTAAACGATTTGGTTTATTTGTTTGAAAATTTTCCAGAAATGGAACGTTATGCCCGATTGTCGATGGGAACTGTGTTTGGCCATCTGATGGAGCGCATCACTTCGTTAAGATTTACCAGCGCAAAGGAAAAATATGCTCATTTTCTGCAAACTTATCACGATATCCATCACCGTATTCCCTTGGGGATGGTGGCTTCTTATTTGGGTATCACGCAAGAGACCTTAAGCAGAATTAGGGGCGAGAGATAACTTTTTGATTTACATCAAAAGCATTTATGTAAATAATCTCCACTTTTGATTAAAAAAAAGATGGACTTGAAAAAAGCAAAACAACTTAGCCTAGCACTATTTTTCTTTCTACTACCTGCTGTCGTATTTTCGCAAGATACTTTGACGGTAAAAAACGTAGAAGCAATTTTATATAGCAATAAACAAGCTAAACAGCCTTTAGTGGTAGGTTTGGGTGGCTCAGAAGGTGGTAACGCTTGGACCAGCGATTACTGGAAGCAAACGCGGAAACAATTTTTAGCTAAAGGTTATGCTTTTTTAGCGATTGGTTATTTTGGATGTCAAGGGACACCGAAAATATTAGATCAAATCGCTATTGATGAAGTTTATCAGGCCATTGCTGCCGCTAAAAAACATCAAAAAGTAGATAGCAATCAAATCGCTGTAATAGGTGGTTCTCGTGGGGCCGATTTGGCTTTATTGTTAGGGAGTTATTATCCTGATATTGATGCGGTAGTGGCCATGTCGGCTAGCCATGCGGTTTTCCCTGGACATACACAGCATTTCACGAGCTCTTGCTGGACTTTTAAAGGAAGGGAGCTTCCTTTTATTCCCGTAAACGATCAGGCGGTGCCCTTTTTAATGAAAAGAGATTTACGCGGTACTTTCACGGCCATGATGCAGGATAGCATTGCGGAACAAAAGGCTTTGATTAAGGTAGAACGTATTCACGGTGCAGTGCTATTGCTTTCGGCGGATAAGGATGAGATGATTCCAGCGGTTCAAATGGGCGAGAAGATGGTGGCCAGATTAAAAACGCATCTGTTTAAATATCCTTATCAACATATTGTTTACCAAGGTTCGCATACCGAGCCCACCAAGCATTTTGACCAAGTTTTTGATTTTTTGGATCGTAATTTTCTGAAAAGGAGATAGTATTGCTAACTTAGCCTAAGTGCTTGTTAAAAAAAATAGTGCATGTCGACTCTAAGACCTATTCACCCAGATTTTGAACGTTTGTTGGGCTTTAAGGAAAAACAGCTCATTGGCCTTTTTGCCGATTTAAGGGCATTTATTTTAGAGCTTTACCCGCAAAGTAATGAGTTGTTATATCATACGCATGCGCTGACCGCTGTTTTTTCTATTTCTGATAAACTGTCGGATGCTTTTTGCATGCTTCCCATTTATACTAACCATATGAACCTTGGTTTTAATAAAGGCACTTTGCTGAAAGATCCACACCAGTTGCTTACAGGAACGGGAAATTTAATTAGGCATATTGATGTGAAGGAACCCAAGGATTATCGTAATTCTAAAGTGCAGGGTTTGATACAGGAAGCGATTGATTTTGCCATTAAGGATATGGATAAGCCTACCAAAGTTATGGCTCAAACCATTTCTAAAATCAAAGGGTAATGTTTGGGATGTGTTTGTAGCCTAAATTAACCACATAGGCACATAGTAAATTCAATACCTTTAACACGATCTGGGGATATTTTTTTGAATTTTATTATCCTGAGCCCCTAGCAAATCCTCTTTATTTTCTAAAGTCGACTTTTTCCTTTGAGGGTTCCAAAATCAAAGGAAAATGCCCTATGTTTCTATGTGTTTGTAGCCTAAATTAACCACATAGACACATAGCAATTAAATAAGATAGGTTTAAGAGCGTTTTTTTGCATGGAGGAAGATCCGATAATCCTTCTTTTGGATAACTGACCTGATGGTGAAATGCCGACTTCATTTTTCGATAGCTCGATAAAGGGGTTTGTAGGTGCCTTCAATTTGATTTTCAATAAGTTGGAGGTTTCTTGATAACTAAGTTCTTACTGATAAAACAAGTAAACTGTTTTCTACTATACATTTTGATGTCACCCTTTTATCGCATGGGAGAAATGTTTTTTTATTTAGATCATATAGATGGATTGTTGAGAAATGAGCTTCGTTTTCTAGTTTTTAATGGTAAAATGCTTATTTTTCGACATCATGTTAAAGCTTCTCTTTATAGGTATGTTGCTGATGGGCTATTGCTGCTTTCAGCAAACTCCATCTCGGGTGGTTAAAAAAATGACAGCCCATATAGTTCATCCAGTCTATAATGGAATAGGTACGGATAGCCTCATCAATTTTAAGGGTAAGAAGTATTTCGTGAATTGGATAGAGGACTATGACGAAAGCAGCAAGCTCATCAAGTTTTCGATATGGAAGCCCTTGGGCTATTTGGAGTTTTCGGAAAAGAACATTATCCATGCCCAAAAATTTCAAAAATATTATGGGCTAAGAGATACTTTGGCATATCGTAAGCTGAATGATGATAGCGTTAAACTGAATGGTGTGGTTTATACCGTCAAGGGAAAAGAGAAGGACAGGTTGTATCTGGTGCGATCTTCCCAAAAAGATGAATTATATATTTTAGAGTTTAAGCCGTGAAAGAAACATTGATTTTGATATGGTGGACGATTTAAGGAAAATAGATAAGACGATCTTGTTCTGTATTTTTGTAGGACCAGTAATTTTGATGTTTTTGTTTGTGATTTATAATATTGTTACTGGAAAATCTACCGCAGAATTGATAATGGAAGATGATTTATCTGAACATTTTCACGGTAAAATAGATACGCAATATGTTGAAACTTTCAATCATGGTATTAAGTACGCCGAACTGTCCACTGGTTATAAGTATCCGATTTTTAGCAACTGGGAGCGCTATTTGGAAAAGGGCGATTCATTAGCAAAAGACAGTAACTCTTTTCAGCTGCGTATATTTAAAATGAAAGGAGATACGCTGGTTTTAGATTACAGGGATACTTATAGGAAGGAAGTTAGAAAAAAGTTGGGGATTTGAATGAATCATCAAAAAATGAATAGACTAAAATTAATACTAACGGGCAAGTTGTGGAAAATGCAAATCTTAATACTTTAAATTCTTGGTTGGTGATAACACCAACCAAAAGTTAAATTCCAAAAACCTTATCAACGAAGAGACACCTTAGAATATCGTAGCCTTAAAAATAACAGGGTTCAGTTAAATGACCTTGTTTATTTTATTATGTTAGTTTTCTTAAAATCAGCTAGTTTTTATTTGATTTCAGTCAGTGGTGGGTGATCATAGCAACAAAAAGTTAAAAACACTTTTTCCGATCCCAAAGCCCAAGTCAGGGTAAGGCTCATTTCTGGGCACTAAGACCTGCGTAAAAGAGAGGATGACTGATTTGGAAGAGTTTTATTTAGATAAAAAGCTTAAAATTTATTTGTTTTCTTTTTGTGGTAATGGAGTCGCTTTTTTTGCAGCAGCTGAGTAATACTCTTTAAGCTTAATCCTTTGTTCAGGGCTCAATAAACTGTCTATACGTTTTGTTCTCGATAAGGATAATTTTAATAATAATTCTCTTCGCTCAAGATAATTAATTGAAGTTGTTTTTGATATTTTCAATACACTATCGCGATGTTCTTGAATGATCTTTTTAAATGTAGCTTGTTGTTGTTTAGTTAACCGAAGTAGGGTTGCAATATTTGTTTTTTGTCCCGCTTCATGTTGTGCATATGAGGTAAGCGAGATTAAAAAAATAACAATGATGATTAAATGTGTCTTTTGCATTTCTATGTTATTATAATGGAGTAGATGTAGCTAATGGAATATAGTTTACATTTGGGATGCTCACTACTTGGTAAGATAAGTTGGTTGAATATATAGTACTCATCCAAGGATTAAAAGGATCTGTTTCTTCATAAACTCTATCTATCGCATATCTGCCAAGCATCACACTTGAAGTACCAGCAGGTATTGTTCTGTTAAAAATGTAACTGCTGCTTACGGGGCCGTAGCCAAGGTCGGAGAGTAAGGTTTCTTCATAAGCAACAGTTCTACTTACGGGAGTAATGTAGGGAATAGTGGCTTCGGCATCTGTAAATAGCTCTAAGGTCACATCAGCAAAAGTGGTAAAGGCAGGACTAAATGGACCGTTGGGATATTCTGTATAAATATTTGATATGGAAATTCTAGCATAATAGTTTGGTAATGCAATGGTTGGTTTTATATTACAATCAACTGTTTGACCAGCTAAATTGTAGCAGTATTGTTTAACGATATTACCTAGGTGATCTTTTACAGACCATAATTTTCCATCGGGTTGATAATCGAAAAAGGTAGTGTTCGAACGCGTATCAGCTTTGGCAGCTAACTGTTCGTAAAAATTAGTGTAAACAAATGTAGTTGATTGCGCATTTTCAGGATGTATTTTGATATCGTCTATAAATGCTGAACCACTAATCTCTACGCTAGATGACAAGGGGGTAAAATAATTTTGATATAAATTCCAACCGTTGGACAAGGTCGTCATTTGTGCCGTTCCAGCTGTTGCGCCACTAATGGTGATGGTACCAGATTTAATGAATAGACTGATTGAATAGCGTTTTCCTGCAATCAAATTGTGTTTGGAAATAGCCCCCATGTTCAGTTTATAGCTAGATTTGCCACTATAAGCTTCATCCATTGAAACAGCCGATTGAGTATATGATATACCATTTTCGCCTCCATTGTCAAAAGAGGCGTAAGCCGTTTCATCATAACTGCTATTAACAAATTCTGCGGTAATTTCGCTTTTATTACTAAAACGATAAGCTGTTGTTTTTAAATTTTGGCTTAAAATTTCTATTGCGTTGCCTTTACCATCATATTTTGTCACTTGTGCTTCTTTTGTTTCTGCTCCACCAAAACCTATTTTTTCTTTAACAGGAAAAGCTTTATTGTAAAAGATATTGTAGTAAATCTGGCTTGTTTGCACTTCAGTAGCTCCTTTGGAAGTCTTTCTCCATAATGGTGTGATGATGTTTTGGTGCAATAACTTATTATTTGCATTGCTCTCAGCCATATTATACGTAATACCAGTAAGGTTAGAAGTGGTATAGCGTATTTGTTCATTAATGGTATCGTCGTCGCTAGTAGTACTGGTAATCTGGTTAGGTTCTATTTCTCCATTTAATTTATCATAAGTGTAATTTTTTTCATTAGTTATTTCTTGTCCTCCTTCATATGTCCTTACAATTTGTTTATCCAAATAAATTACAGGTATATCTAGCCAATAGTCATGTTGTAGAAATTCTTTTCCGTAACATCTGTAGCCTGGGATTTCCAGATCAGCAGATAACGAATGGGTCATCTCGTCTCTTAAGAGCTCTAATCTTTTAATCCAAAAGCGTTCATCCCTTGAATTTTTAGGTTTTCCCCAGAAATCAGGTACAGGGAAATAGTCATCTGCTACAGAATAAAAATTTTCTTCTTTATGAATTAGTTCATTAGCCAACCCTTTGTATACCTCTTTTTCTGTGAGCTTAGGGCTAAGGGAAATCAAAGAAGCTTGGCGGGCCTTTAAATCAAAATGCAAGTAATCATTATACTTATAAATCGTCTTGCCCGCTTCTCCTTGTATGTCGTTGGTATAGTCTATCGCGTATTCGGTTACTTTAGCATAAAATTTTGAAGGCTCCGTCCAAGCATCCAAAAAATTGGTAACCGCTGTGGTTTGCTCAGTAAACACTGTGCAGGTAATAAGCTCTAGTGAATAAAGCGGTAGTGTGCTGGAAACCATTCCGGAATTACCATGCCCAAAAAAGTATTGATTGTCATTACTGGTAAAATCATAATTTATATGTACGCCAGTGATCCCGTAGTCATAATTTTTTTTTCTGGCAATTGTATTGCTCGAAGTATAATCCGTAATTTCCTTGATTCTCAAACCACCCCAAGTGCTTAAATCATATGTAAAAGTAGAACTACCGCCAGTGGGATAGTTAATTTTTGTTAATGCACCAGCCATGGTGTAATATAAAAAGGATCTTCTATCAGATAGGCTAGGAATTAAGGTAGTATTGCTACTTATTCCATTGTAAAAGCCTGCTAGGTCTATCGATTTTGATAAACGGTTAGGTAAAACACTGCTGGTAAAATAATCGAAACCATACACCTCTTGATTATGACTATTAATGATATTTTTAACGTTATCCAATTTCAATCTTAAATTATCATCGCTTGATGTACCAAAATAAGATTGGCCTAAAGTATACCAGGCTTTATTCACATAGAGTCCATCCGAAAGTTCTTGAACCAATATCGTTTCTAGCTTTTTATTCACAGGATGGTCGCTTCGGTTTCCGTAATGAAAACTCACTTTTTGTCCATTTGAAGCTGTAATACTGGTAAGTATAAGTTCGTAAGCAATATTATTTACAGGGCAATTTTTGTTGTCGGGGATAACATCTTGTTGACAGCGTTGGCAATCTAAGGTATTTACGCGTTGCTTAGTTTCATAGTTAAGATCGGTATAAGTGTAGTTTACAGTGTCGTAATTAAATAAAATGCTATCGCCTTTGTATGTCAAAATCTTGCTTAGGCCTACAGAAGCATTAGAAGTAGTGCTAGTAATTTGGCAACTCGTATAGGTAGTTTTACCACCTACTGGTTGAAAAAAATATCTATTGCCGCTGGGGTCTGTAATGATAGTTGATGTTGAATTGGTGACAATTTTGTAATTGCTAATCGGAGCAGTAACATAGGAGGTGTCCCTAAAAAGAAATTTTAAATTCATTAAAGGCGTGTTAACATAGTTAACAATAGGCCTAAATAGTGATTTCTGAGAGATATCCAATCCTGCAGCGATTACATCCAGTTCATTCTCATAAATAACATCGCAATTTCCATAGTAGGGATTATATCTTTTAGCAAGATTATAGGTTCGCATAATTTCCGCGCCCCAGCCCGTTCCGTCCGTACTCGAATTGGTAATATAGCCGCTAGCATTAAGCACCCAACCTAGCCCTACAACTGAAGCAAATTCACTCACTTTATTACCTCCGCCATGATAACTGAGGCTTACAGGCCATGAAAAGTCTTTAAGTTTAATTTCTGTAATAGGAACAGAGATGTTAGCTATTCCTGTACTATAATCTACAGGAACATCTCCATATCTTTGATAAAGAGCCATTTCAGGCGAAGGGGTGACCGATGTTCTGACTACGTTAAAGTTGCCATTTTTGGCAGTTTCATATTGTGCCGAAGCAATTTGTGTAAATGATAAAAATAGTAATAATAAGCAGAATTTGAGCGCGTTAGTTCTCATGAGTAATTTGATCTAAATTGTTTAGTGGTGGGCAGGAATGGAGGTATTATGGGCTTTTGATAGGGTTTGATGAAAAAGTATTGAGAGCATAAGCGATATTTTTTCCTAAATTAAATTATCCTGATAAAAAATCAAAACCTTATCGTTTTTATAAGTGCGTTAATTAGAAATACGTACTGTTTTTTAAAACGAGGAAGTATTATCTAAATCGAAAATATATTCAACCTGTGGTAAGTATGTAGTTAAAGTACAGCTGCACTATAGAAAACCACTAGGAGTAGTACAATATGCACGGACTTATACGGACTTGTACGCACTTCTACGGAGTTTTACGGCGTTTTGGATTTTGTAGAGATGAAGTAGGCGTATCTATAATTTACAAAAAAAAATAAATTTCTGTGATCAAACTTGAAAATTTAATCGTTAGTTGCCTCAAAAACAGCTGGTTTATATTTGATTTCAGCCAGTGATGGATGACTACATCAACCAAAAGTTAAAAATAGCGGTGCTTGGCTGGGTATCGAAGTTTCATCGTACCTGAGTCGTATTTGCGTCGTACCAAGTTCGGGAAAGCATCGGCTGTTGTTCGGTAGTTCTTCGGTGGTTGTTCGGTGGTTGTTCGGTGAAAACGGGGTTTTGTTCGGTGGTTCTTCGGTGAGTGTTCGGTGGGGCTTCGGTGAACGCTCGGGTAATGGCCGAACAAAAGGGGAGCATTTACCGAGTCAAGTACGAAGTTGGTACGACGCTGGTACGAACGGCTACCGTAGTACTGCCGAAAGTTGATCGATCACTAGACGGATAATTGCCAAATCGAAAATATATTTGCCGTTATACGTGATTGTCCCTAACTTAGAAAAGCTCAATGATAGTTTAAATTTACGCTTCAATGGATTGTTTTTCGCTCGCTTCCCCATCGTCAGTTTCTCAAGTTACTGCCGCTGTTAGTTCATCCAACGGCGATATGAAAATGGGAGAATATGCTGCTAATTTTTTTTCATTTGCTACATTTGAACTTAATGAACGCTGTAATTTAAATTAACCTATGTTTACCGAATATATGAAGCCAAAACCACTATATTTCCTTCTTTTAATAGCCTTCACGCTGGTGTCTTGCAAAGAATTCATCGAAACTTCGTTAAGCAACAAGAAGATTTATCCCTTGGCGCCTGCTGATAAAACAGAGATGAGCTATTATCAGATTACGTTTTGGTGGGAAACCCATCCAGATGCGCTTAAATATCGTTTGCAAGTAGTATCGCCATCGTTTAATGCTACTCAAAAGGTGATCTTAGATACTTTGGTAAAGGCCGATAAGTTTACCTACACGCTTGATCCTGGAAATTATGAGTGGCGTATCCGTGCCGAAAATGGCAGCAGTCAAACCCCTTTTGTCACGCAGTCGTTTATTGTGCATCCAGCGGCGCTAACCGACCAGGCGGTACAGGTTTCTGCGCCAGCAAATCAGCTATACACCAATAATGCTTTAACCCAATACGAATGGCTTAAACTATTTGGTGCAACGGGCTATCGTTTGCAGTTGGATAAAAATAATTTCTCTAATGAGCAAAACCTGATCTTGAATGTAACCACTGATAATTTGAGTTATTCATACACTTTACCCTCAGAAGGTGTTTACCAAATGCGAGTGAGGGCCGAAAATGCTACCCAAAATTCTAAATGGTCAACCGTAAGAACCCTTACTTTTGATGCCACACCACCAGCACAGGTGAACCTAAGTACGCCTGCCAATAAAGCAGCGGTAACTAAACCCGTAGGTTTAAGCTGGGGCGCTATTACTGATGCGGTGCAGTATGAGGTGGCCGTTTATCAAAGTGATTCGACCACGCTATATCATTCATCCTATCCGCAATTATTAAGTACCACCAACCACTCTTTTAACATGGGCAACAGTGGCGAAACTTTGGTGTGGCGGGTTAGGGCCATTGATCGGGCAGGGAATAAAGGGAATTGGAGCAGTTTTTACACATTTACCATCCAATAATGGCTAAAGGAAAAACAATTACTTATTTGCTAATTGCAGGCGTAGTTGCGGTTTGGGGACTGATTTTTTATAGGGTGTATGTGAGCATGAGTGAGGAAGATTTGGATACCCCTGTGGCCGCAACCACCAAAGTGCCTTACTTTAAAATGGTTGATCACCATCAAGACCAGGTAAATTTAGATCTTAATTATAGAGATCCCTTTTCGCAAGTGGGGGCCTATGTAGAGACTAAACCCGTGGCCAGTAAACCTGAAAACGTAGCTATGCCTAGGCCAGCCATGCCAGGACCCATGATGTCGAAACCGCAGGTGAATTGGTCAAACATACAATATACAGGTTATGTGAACAACGCGACCAGTAGGCAAAAAATGGTGATCCTTTCGGTCAATGGAAATACCGCCGTGTTAACCGAAGGACAAAGTGCTCATGGGGTAAAACTATTGAAATACCTTGGCGATTCGGTGAGTGTACAGTATCAGGGAGAAAAGAAAAACATCAAAATTAAATAACATGCGTCGTACCTATTACCTTATTCTTTTTGTTTTAAGTCTTGCATTACAAACCAAAGCGCAAAGCTCATCGGCAGATTTGGCGCCTTATAAACACCATATTGCCAATGATGACCATCAGTTTTCGTTTTATACCCTTCCATCAGATAAATCGGTGGGTACTATTAAACCTAATCGTAGTTATTATTGGTGGGGTGGCAAACAAATACAAGTCACCCAAGGCGGTTATAGCGGCAAATTGTTAGATGGGATCTTCACTGTATATTATCTTAATAAGCAGCTTAAACAGCAAGGTTTGTTTAAAAAGGGCTTAAAATATGGGGAGTGGAAGGAGTGGAATGAACAAGGAAAATTAACCCTGAGAACCACTTATGTAGAAGGCATTGCCAATGGTAGTTTTTATAAATACAACGATTTGGGCCAGTTGCAGGAGCAGGGTACTTACAAGGATGGCAAATTGGAAGGCAAACTGAGTAAATATGTCACTGCCGATAGTGTTTCGGTAAGTAAATATAAAAATGGCGTACTGGTTCCAGTGCAAAAAGATACCGATAGCAAACCTTGGTGGAAGTTCTGGAAGAAAAAGGAAACTAACGTAAGAAAGTAATTCTAAGGGTGAAAATAATCTATTAATCTTATGAAAATAAAAATAATATTTTTCCTTTTTGCTATAACAATTAGTATTAATGCTAAATCGCAATTGACCAATTTAGGGAATACTGGTACTCAACTTGGTTGGTATCGGATTGGGACGCTTACACTGCCTCAGCAGGGAAGTAATGCAGAAATCAGTATTTCTTCGGGAGCGGGTTACAATGCTGTTTATCAGCAGAATGGTCAAAGTAAAATTTATTTTAGGACCAGTAATGGCTCTTCAAATAATAATGGTTTTTATGGAAGTGGCGTATTTTACAACGTAGGACAGTCAAAGATTGTTTCCGAAGTCAAAATTGTACAAAAAAGCACAAACGTATGGGATGTATATTGTTTACTTACAAACTATACGGGTGAATATTCATTTGTGTTTTTTCAGTCGGCAACGGGCTCGTTTCAAAGAGATTTTAGTTATGGTGAACCTCCGTTAAATAGTGTTTCAATCTCCTTGAAGGAAGAACTTGTCGTGCTTTCGGATTTTTATGCTAACGGTAATGTAGGTATAGGAACCACTACTCCTCAAGAAAAATTATCTGTAAATGGCAAGATAAGAGCTAGAGAAATTAAAGTAGAAACGGTTAATTGGCCTGACTATGTTTTTGATGATGCATATAAGCAACTTTCTTTAGAAGAAATAGAAAATTATATTAAAACTCACAAAAAACTGCCAGAGATTCCAAGTGCAAAAGAAATAGCAGCCGAAGGCGTGCATTTAGGTGAAATGAACAAACTGTTGTTAAAAAAAATAGAGGAGCTAACACTTTTGATGATAGAACAACAGAAGCAAATAAATGAGCTAAAAAAGAAGGTAGGGCAATAACATGCTGAAAGCAGGTGCCCTATATTTTTCTATTGTGATCGCCTTTTTTATTGCGGTGATTTCGGCCTCGCTCATTATGCTGGTGGCCCATTACCGCAACAGTTACCTTAAGGATGTCCGTTACCAGCGTTTGGTCAACAATATTAATTCAGGCGTTACTTTGGCGCTTAGCCAAGCCCAGCCCAGCGAAGCACAAACCTTGGATTTGTATGGAAAAGAAACCGACAGCTTAGACGCTAAACAAAGCTTTTGGGGCATTTATGAAGTGGTTCAATTGCAAGCTTATATCCAGCAGGACACGGTTAAAAAAGCTTTCCTGATGGGCAAACAACCCGATTCGGTAACTTTATACTTGAGTGACGAAGATAGACCCTTGTCCATTAGTGGCAATACCCGTATTACGGGAGATGTGGCCTTGCCCAAGTCGGGCTTACGACAGGCTTATGCCGAAGGCAAACCCTATACGGGTGAAAAGCTGATCTTTAATGGCGAAATTAAAAACAGTAACCGTGAGCTGCCAGCCATGGAGCAACAGGTGTTAGCTAAAATCATGGCGCCACTTCAATCCAAAGATTTAGGGAAAAGCGAACTGGTGAACAATCTTAAAGTGTCCTTTCATCAAAAGGAAAAACAGATTTATTTGGGAAAGGTAGCCAGATTGGAAAATGTAAATTTACAAGGGCGGATCATTTTGGTCAGCGATTCGATCATTACCATTTCTTCCACTGCGGTGTTGGCCGATGTGCAGGTTTACGCTCCTGTGATTAGGGTCGAAAATGGTTTTAAAGGGCATTGCCAATTGTTTGCCAGCGATAGTTTACTGGTAGGCAACAAAGTGAATTTTAGCTATCCATCAGTATTGGCGGTACTGCGAACGGAGCGCTCGGGAGATCAGCCTAAATTGGTGATTGGTGAGGAGGGAAATATGGAGGGTTTGATTTTTAGTTATGAGAAGAAACGAAGCCCGCAACAAACCTTGGTGAGCTTGGGTAAAAACACCAAAGTAAAGGGTGAAGTGATTTGCTCGGGTTTGTTGAAATTAGAAAAAGAAGTACAAATTAAAGGGAAGGTGGCCTGTAACCGTTTCATCATGAAAACCACGCAGACGCTTTACGAGAATTTTTTGATAGATGTGACCTTTAACCACAAGGCAAGGAGCAAGTACTATTTAAGTGCGGCCTTGTTTGGACAAAAGCGAGCCAATGAAGTAATGAAATGGTTAAACTGATTCGCAAAAAACTCAAAGGTTCCACCTTAATTGAGGTGCTGATTGCCATGGTGATTATTGTGGTAATTTTTACCATTGCCATGCAGGTATTTTCCAATGTGATGCAAACAGGGGTTTCGTTCAGGAACATTAAGGTGCAAAACCAAATGATGGCCATTGCCCAAGAAGTACGAGAAACAGGCGTAGTACCGCAAGAAACTTTGGTGATAGACAGTATTGCTTACGAACTGAAAATAGGGGCGGAAGGTGCCGCTGGATTGCCCCAACTGGAGATTTCGGCCACACAAGCGGGCCAAAAGCTAGGCGAATTGAAGTGTTTGATTAATCAGCAGCAGCATGAAGAAAATTAACGCCTATACTTTAATGGAAGTGACGGTGGCCATGCTGCTTTCGGCCATCTGCATTGGCATTGCTTATTCTGCCTATGATATTATTGGGAATTATTACCGAAGTTTTCAGCAGAAAAATGAAAAGGCGGATGCTTTGCTTTCCATTAGAGAGGTGTTGAGCAAAGACTTCCAAAAATCTAAATTAGTGCTGAATACCACTGATGGGATTTTGTTGGATCAAGATAGCCTCAGTATCCAATATGTTTTTGAGGCCGATCAAATCCTTCGGAAAACACCTTCGTTAAGGGTGGATACTTTTAAGGTGATTTGGAAAGATCGGTATGTAGGTTTTGAAGGTACAGAAATTCTGGAACCCGACACCATAGACCTTTTAAAACTCAAGATTACCTTAGATCAGCACAGTGTAGTGCCCCTTACTTTTTACAAGCACTATAGTGCGCAAAACTTGTTTCAATAGCCTATGCCTAGTATCGATATCTCTAATTATCCAAGCCCCAAAAAGCAACCTAAGAAATCGCAAAGCGGAAATGGTTTGCTGGAATTGCTCAATAAAGACATCAGCTTTGGCGATGGGCAGTTGCCTGATAAAAAGAAAGAAGCTTTTTATCATGAATTGGGGACTTTGGTGCGGTCAGGCATTGCGCTGAAATCGGCTTTAGAACTTACGGCCAGCTCTTATACACAGGCGAAGGATAAAGCGCTGTTTGACACCATACAGGCAGAAGTGATTGCGGGAAGTTCACTTTCCGAATCGCTTAAACAGCAGGGCAAGTTCAGTAGTTACGAATACCATAGTGTGCGCATTGGCGAAGAGACGGGTCGGTTGGCAGAGGTATTGACCGAATTGGGAAAGTATTATAAAAGCAAGATCAGTCAGCGCAGGAAAATTATTGGCGCTATTACTTACCCCATGTTGGTATTAAGTACTTCTTTTGCGGCTATCTTTTTCATGATCAAGTTTGTGGTGCCTATGTTTGCCGATGTGTTTAAACGTTTTGGTGGCAAGCTGCCTTATATCACTTCGCTCATTGTAAGCTTCTCGGATTGGTTCGATCGCTACATTTATGTGATCATATTGATTCCGCTAGCACTCATTGCTTTTTACGTCTTGAATAAGCAAAAGGACTGGTTCAAAAAATGGTCATCGACGGTATTGTTGCGTATTCCCATTGTGGGCGAAATATTGAAGAAGATTTACTTGGCCCGCTTTGCCAATACCATGCGCTTGCTTACGGGTACCAATACGCCCTTGTTAAAGGCCATGGAAATGGTGCGACAAATGATTTCCTTTTATCCCATTGAGCAGTCGCTCATTGCTGCTGAAAAGGATATTTTATTGGGGAGTAGTTTGTCGAAAGCTTTGTCTAAACATGAGTTTTATCCTACCAAGTTTGTGCAAATGATTAAGATTGCCGAAGAGGTGAACAAGTTGGAGTATTTCTTTGAGCAATTGGCAGGGCAATACACCGAAGAGGTGGAGTATAAAACCAACGCCATTAGCGGTTTGCTGGAGCCTTTAATTATCATCTTTTTAGGCTTGGCGGTGGGGGTCATTCTCATTGCCATGTACTTGCCAATGTTCCAAATGAGCAATAGTTTTTAAATCTAAATAATTCTCAAATCATGAAAAAAATTCTTTTCCTATGTCTGTTTGCTTTTTGTTTAAAGGTAAACGCTCAAACGCATCTCAATCAGGGTGGTCTTCAAACTAGTGTCATTGGCAATGTAGCTGCTAGCGATGCTGGCGCTAAAAGATATTTGATCGCAGAATTGGGTTACAATTCCTTCCATTGGCAATATGGGGGAGCAGTGGTGATAGAACTTTATAGCCCATTTTATAGTACAGGTTATCAGAAATTTGTGGTAGAGTGCAGTTATGCTAGGGGAACTTCTGGATCGTCTCCCAAGGTGAGCATACTTGAGGGCTATGGGGTATATCAATCTGGAAAAGTAACCCTTGGAACACCTGTTAATTTAGGGACTTCAACTAGTGGTTATGATAATTTTAAATTGCCTATTTATGTAGATGTACGCTATTATGCACAATTTAAAGTTAAAATTACGTACATGCAAAATCGTGTGAATGATTTTGATAATCCTAACCAGATTAAGATTTATGAATCGCCCACAGAAACGGCCATTGATGATTTTGTGGTGCCACAAGTAGATCAAAACTTTGCTTCAACGGGTAGCCTATTATTAGATGGTAGCGAAAATAGCTACATCATGGGCAATGTGGGCATCGGCACCAAAACGCCTCAAGAAAAACTTTCGGTAAACGGTAAAATAAGGGCTAAGGAAATTAAGGTAGAAACTGCTGGTTGGCCTGATTATGTTTTTCAACCTCATTACGATTTAACGCCGCTAGAGCAAGTAGAAACTTTTATCAAAACCAATGGTCATTTGCCTGGTGTACCTTCTGCACAAAAAGCGGAGCAGGAAGGGGTTGAGTTAGGGGAAATGAATAAGGTTTTATTGAAAAAGATTGAGGAATTGACACTTCATTTGATTGAATTGAAGAAAGAGGTGGAGCAGTTGAGGAGGAATTAAAGAAGCTAGTATTTAAAAAATCTCAACAAAAATTGACAAGATTAAATAGTTTGTTTATCTTCATCGGCAATTATTTAAGTTAAACACTCACACTATCTATTGAAAAATGAATACCATCAAATCAGTAGCCTCTCAAAAAACATTAAACATTGTTTTTATTGTTGCTTTATTAGTCGTTATTGGCTATATTTTTTTTCTTAAGCCATCTAAAATTGTCTATGTAGATTCTTCCAAAATATTGGCAGAATACAAAGGTGCTATGGAGGCAAAGCAAAAATATACCGCCAAAACCTCTGTATGGCAAGCCAACATTGACTCTTTAACTTCTGAAATCCAATCGGCCATAAAGAAATACGAAAGGGACTTGGCTGTAATGTCTAAGAAAGAACAGGAGCTTTCCAAGCAGTTGCTAGATTCTAAGCAACGACAATTGGCAGATTATCAACGAGCCATACAGGAAAATGCTAGGCAGGAAGATATGAAAATCAGCCAAGCGGTGGTTTCTGAAATCAATGCCTTTATTGCTGATTATGGTAAGAAAAATCGCTATCAGCTCATTCTTATTGCTAACCAATCGGGCACCATCGCTTATGCCGAAGAAGGCTTAGATGTTACCCATAAAGTATTGGAAGAGATGAATAAAAATTATAAGTCAAAATAAACATCTACCCTATGTTTAAGCGCTTTCTCTACTTAAGCTTCATTATTGTTGCGCTATTTGGTTGCGCAAAAAAGTTTGAAAATAAAAAACAGCTATTGGCTTTTATTGCAGACGAATCAAACGGTTTAACCTCAAAAAAAGTGTTAGATCATGTAGATGTTGCGGTGAGCTTTTTACCTTGGCAAACCCAAGCTTTTGATGACAGCTTTTCAAAAACAAAACTGAATAAAGCTCAACTTAAACAGTTAGCCCAAAAGTATTACTTCCTAGTTTCACTTTCTAAAGACCATAAAGAAGTGCTTAAACAATTGCCATTTAACGAATACAGTGAAATGGTACAAGTACTTTCGTTTAGAATGCAGAATTATATAGGCATTACACTAGATGATGAGGAGAAGGTAGCACCTTTAACTTGCCTTTTTCAACCTACTTATGGTTATGCCAATGCCAACACCATTTTGGTAGTTTTTGAAAAAAGCAAGTTAGAAAAAGCCAAACAAATCCAATTCTTTATGATCGAATTTGGCTTCAAAACGGGCAATATCACCTTCGACTTTAATTCCAAAACCATAGAAAAAATTTCTAAAAACAGTTCATTACCTACAGAATGAAAACTTTATTTAAAAGAACGCTTGCCATTTTAATGGCTATTTTGGTACTCAACCAAGTATTTTTTCCTTGTGTTGCCTTCGCCTTAACCTCAGGCCCTAATTCGCCCGAGGCCAGTAGCTTTGAACCCGTGGATACTACGGATATGATTAATCCATTAACGGGAGATTTTACCTACGGATTGCCATTGTTGGAAGTGCCGGGGCCAGAAGGAGGCTATCCATTGAGTTTGTCTTACCATGCGGGTATACAACCAAATGAGGATGCTTCTTGGGTAGGTTTAGGTTGGTCGCTCAATCCAGGTGCTATTACCAGAAATGTGAATGGTTATCCTGATGATTTTAAGGATGTTACTAATACAATTAGGTCTTATTGGAGTGGGGGAACAACAAAAACGGTTGGCGTAGACGTGGGAATTGGTTTAGGGCCAGCTTCTGTAAACTTCGGCCTGTCGTTTTCTCAAGATACGTATAGAGGTTTTGGTGTAGGTTGGTCAGTTGGTGTAGGTGTAGGCGTTTGGAAAAGTGCTTCAGGAATGGTTAATGGTTCAGTAGGTTTTACGGTAGGGGTTACGCCCTACGGAGAATCTTATGCTGGTATAAATGGAGGGCTAAGCTTTGGTAAAGCCAACGAAGAGGGCATGAAACTAGGTATTGGTGGTGGAATAACTATGGGTAATTCCATAAGTGCTGGCGCTGGTGCTAGTGTAAGCTATAGCAATGGAAAATCGGGATCCAAAAATATTCAAGCTTCTTTCCTGGGGTTGTCTATTAATTCTGGCGATGGAAAAGTATCCCTTTCTGTAGGTGGTGGCGCTAGTTCTGTAAATAGTGCCAATGCAGGAAGAATACAGACAGAATCGTCAGGGTGGTCTTTTGGTATTCCCTTACCGGGGATTAGTATTGGGATTAGTTCAACTTATACAAGATATTGGTCTGATGAAACCGCCTATGTAGCTACTAATGGTGTATTATATCAACCTTCTGGAGTATCAAATGCCAATTATTTTGATAATCGTGCATATGATACTTATAGATTGTTAAATCCAGATCGTACAAATCCTTTGATTAGCAACGATCCAGATAAAATTGTTGGCGGAACTTATCCAGATTTCGATAGTTATAATGTTTCTGCTCAAGGTTTGAGCGGATCAATGAGGCCATATATTTATCAAAAAACTATTTATGCACAAAATAAAATCAATAATCAAGATCATAACAATGATGTGGTAGCCAGATTGGTAGCCAGCAATGTTAGTGAATCTAATAAATTTGCTTTTAGGTTTATCAATGACTTTTCTAATAGTTATCGTCAGGAGTCAATTAATCCAACAGTATCTCAATTCAATTTTGCCAATGCTGTTTATGGTAATAATGATCAGAACTATGGCTACGATACCAATGAAAATAGATTAGCTGGTTCTAAGCACGTTCAATATTTCACAAACGAAGAAATTAATTCAGGCAGTGCCAGAAATAAAGGTTTTGTTCCTTATGCGGGTGGAGGATTTAATGGATATCCTAATTCGCAAGAGTATGCCAAGCAAATTGGTGGTTTTATGATCACAAATGCAAGTGGCGTAACCTATCATTACGCACTGCCAGTATATTCGATGCATGAAACGGTATACACCGAAAAAATATCTCGTAAAAATGGACATACCTATAATGACTTGTCTAAATCAAGCCAATATGCTTATAACTGGTTGCTAACCGCCATCACAGGTCCAGATTATATTGACAAAAATGAAAATTCCCTTTTAGATAGTGAAGACTGGGGGTATTGGGTTAAATTTAATTATGGAAAATGGTCTGATTATTATGGTTGGCGTAATCCATCGGAAGGTTTTCATAGAGATATCGATAACGATTTTCAGAGCTATTCTAGAGGATTTAAAGAAATTTATTACTTAAATAATATTAAAACACGTTCTCATGTAGCTGTTTTTGAAAAGGCTTATCGAGCAGATGGTAAGAGCGTAAGTGATATTCCTTATTACCTTAACAATGGGGGTATCCCTTCAGATAATGCAGGAACTGTGTCATCATTAAAACTGAATAAGATCTATCTAATGAAAATAGAAGATTATGATGCCATGAGGTATCATCCAGATTATGGTAATTTGCCAGAAGAATGGGGTAGTTGGCTAACAAGCCTGGGGGGACAGCATGATATACAACAAGGTTACACATCTGCATTACATCGATATTCTACCGTGTTAGATGATAAAGATACTGCAGTTCCAGCCATTGCTAATACTCTTAAAACTAAATCAATAAGAACCATTAAATTTAACTACGATTATTCACTGGCTCAAGGAACTTATAATAGCTACGATCCTAATTTTGATCGCTATGCAGCCCAACCTGTAGATACTAAAAGCTATCCACGTTTAGGGAAATTGACCTTGTTATCAGTAGAAACTTTGGGGCTTAATGAGACTGCAATAAGTCCACCCATTGAATTTGAATATGACTTGGACCCTAATCAACCAGAAAACAAAGATTATATACAATTTGTCAACGGAACAGCGGGGCCAGGTATTCAAACTAGCGTGGCAAATAAATTCTCTAAGGGAGATATTTTAAAATTTAAGATTGGATCTGTGGATCACTATTGTGTATTAATGGCTGAATTAGGCAACTATTATCCCGTTCGATATATACAAGGTGGACACCCAAACTATCCTGGGCTAGTGGAAGCGGTAAGAACCAAAAACCCACCATATCATAAAGATAGATATGATATTTGGGGTATGTATAAATCAGATTACATTGGAGTCTCTAGCAATGAAAATATCAACAGAGTGACCACATCAACCTCCAATAGGTCAACTGATGTTTGGAGTTTAAGGAAAATCAAAACGAGTTTAGGTGCCGAAATTAATATTAATTACGAAGGCGATAGTTATAGAGGTTCTGTACTTAATAAAAACAAATCCTTTATCCTAAGTAATCCTCAAAAAAATGGATTAAACTATACATTCGATGTGGAATACCCAGAAGGAAATTTGGCAGACATATTTTCGATGGGTAGTAAAGTTGATTTTCTATTATTGAGACGGACTCAGTACGTAAATATTTGGCCGCCTCAAAACTATATGCGAAATAGTTACGAAACTATAGATAGTAAAGCTTATGCCCCTGCGGAAGTCGTTTCTGTTTTGAACAATAAAATTACCATTAAGATAAATGCTGCTCTGGATGCTAAAGTACAAGAACAGAAGCCCTTTGAAGTATCTGTAATAGCTACGGGCAATCTACTAGCTAGAGATGTGGATAAGCTTTACGGTGGTGGAGTAAGGGTGAAAAACCTAGAAATTAATTCGATGGATGGTTATGTCAAACGGACTAAATATAATTATGACCTGCCAACAATTGGGCAAACGAGTTCTATTTCTTCAGGCGTTACGCCTTATGAACCTATTATGTTTGATGCTGACAATGCTGCTCAAGTTATTAATTCGGGTGAAGTTATTAGTGGACAGACAAAAGAAGGCTATATTAATGCTTATAGAACAGCTTTATATAAGGAAATGCATTATCTCGTGCATTTTGCTAGAGAACTGCCATCTGCGGGGGTAATGTATGAATATATTACTGTGCAGGATGAAGTGCAAGCTCCAGATGGCACCTTGTCGCAAGTAGCGGGTAAAACCATGTATCAATATGAAGTTTTTAAAGCCAATATGTTAGGTAAAAAGGAATATGGTTTTGAAAATGTTAATAATACTCGAGTGCTGAATATGGGAATTAAGGATTATACCAATAGAGTAGGCAACCTTAAGAGAATGGTAGCATATGATGATAAAGGCAATAAGTTAACAGAAGTAATTAACCATTATCTCCATGACCCTATAGCAGATATGTCGTTTGCCAAGCAATCTTATGAGTACGACTTTTATTTGGGGAATTATGATCAGCAAGGTGTTATACAAGAGCGATATGGAGATGCTAGAACAGTATTTGAAGGAGGAACACCTATATACAGAACAGTAATGTCTAGTCGTGAGCATTATCCTTCTATTATGACAGGTACTACCCAAATTGACTATAAAAATGGAACAAGCATTAAGCAAGAAAATTTGGCGTTTGATTTCTATAATGGTCAAATCACTAAAACACTAACTTCAGACAGCTATGGAAATAAGTTTATGAACGAGGTGGTCCCAGCTTATCGTAAATATGCTGCTATGGGTTTAAAAGTAAATGAAAGCACTAATGGATCGAGAAAGCATATGTTGAGTCAGGAGGCTTCAAATACTACTTATAAGGTAAATGAACAAAAGCAAAAGATAGGGATTATTGCTGCATCCGTACAAACTTGGGGAACTGATGTGCCCGTGTTAGATCCAAGTGGAGATCCTACCTCTTTTGGTCAATCTGAGATATGGCGTAAAAAAGCAAACTATGCATGGATGCCTAATGGCGCAACAGCAAGTAATGTTACTGGTATTAATGATTTTCAAGAGTTCTCATTTAACGGAAGCAATACGGCTTCATGGAAAAAAACGAGCGAAGTTAAATTGTATAATGTTTATTCGAATGCTTTAGAAGCTACGGATATCAATAATATTGCTTCGTCCAGTAAAATGGGGTATAAGAATACCAAAATAACCCTTAGCGGAGGACCTGCTAAATATGATGAAATAGTTCATGCTAATGCCGAAGATGCTTTCCAAAAAAATGGGGTTAGTTATTTTCCAGGAAACATTAAGTTGGAAAATGGTACGGTAACCACATCCACTGCACATACAGGTAATAAAAGTGTGAGTATTGGGCAGGGACAAAAGACATTTGTGTATACGGTTCCTGTAGCTAAGTTGGACCAAACAAGAAACTATGTGGCTTCTGTATGGGTTAAACCTAGCTCTGGAGCGCCAGAAGGTAAGTTATATTATCAAGTGAATGAAGGTACAGAGTATGCCAATACTCCTACTTATCAAAAACAGGCAGGTGGCTGGTATTTATTGGAAATGACGATTCCTAAGACCGCATTAACTAACGGAAATTTAAAAGTAGGCGTTAAAAATATGGCTACTACGGCTAGTTATGTAGATGATTTCCGTTTTCAACCACTTGATGCGGGAACTACCGCATATGTATACGATCATCATACAGGAGAATTGACCCACGTGTTAGATAACAACAATTTGTTTATCAAATACGAATATGATGCTACGGGTAGATTGGTGAAGGTGTACAAAGAGGTACTGGGTAAAAGTAACATTCCACTAATTAAAGAGTACAGCTACAATTATGGAAAGTTCAATAGAACTACTACGCCTCATCCAAGTAATGAAGTATATGCACGTTTAGAGCCTTATTACTTCTTCAATTACAACAATGAGTATGCGGATTTTTATGTGAAGTTTTATTCAGATGCAAATTGTACACAACCTTTAAATATTGCTAATAATTTAATGGTGAATTTTAAAACTACCACCACTACTATTGCAGGGGTAAGTGTGCAAAGTTATGATACGTACGGATCTGCCAATGCCATTAGCGGTAATAACCATGTGTTGTTGAATACTTATGCAACTAGCGAATGTTACGAGGGGCCTGGTGGTGGTGGAATTTCTTGGCGGGTACCCGAAAATGAAATTCCTATCCCAGGGGAGTGGATTTGTACCAGTAGAATGGTGACCCTAATGCCTGGTGCAGGTTATGTAATTGTCTATTAATCTTTAAAGCTCTTAAATATGAAAAAGACATTTTTAGTAATATGGATTTTTTTATGCCAATTGACCCTAACACTTAGGGCTCAAAATATACAACAAACAGCGCCAGTAGTATTGCCTCAAAGTCCGAGTACTAGTTATGTAGTGGGCAGTGGAGAGAATAGAATCATTACCAGTGCCGCTAGTATTACCTTGTTACCAGGGACTCATTTTGTGCAGGGCAGCCAAGTACTTTTAAAGATCCAGAGCCAACCTGTGCCACCAGCACCATCTAACCCCAATTCAAATTCAACAATGAATTGGATAGCTAGTAAAACCTATGATTTGGACGGAAATGTGATTGCTGAAAACAAGAATTTTTTTGATGATGCTGGTACAACAATACAAAATCAAACTAAGAATATAAGCAAAGGTCATGTTTTAGCTAGAGAAGCACTTATTGATGTTCAAGATCGTCAGGTTGGAAAGACTTTAGTAGCGCCGATTAATAATAGCGCATTTAGTTATAAATCAAATTTTGTTACAATTAATGGGGCTAATCATTATAGTTATCAGCATTTTGATTTGCTGAAAACAAATCAGCCAGATCCAGTAGGAAATGTATCGGAAGGCACATTGGGGTGGTATTATAGCGACAATAATAGCTTGGAAACTCATGTTGCATCTACAGCTTATCCTTATAGTCGAACTACATTTAATGAAGATGGTTCTAATACAGTTAAAGCAGCAGCTGGGGTAGGGGATGAAATGCGAATGGGTAGAGGAAGAGAATATTTTTCCAATCAAGTTGCAGTGACTAATGAATTAGATTTTTATACGTCTATTCGTGATCATTTTTTTCCATCTTCTATTGTAGGGGAGAGACAACTTTTATCGGGGAAAGCATTGATGAATGTATTGACCGATGCTAATCAAAATAGTACTATTAAGGTAACGGATTTATCAGGAAATCCTTTGATGATGGCTAGACCAGATATTAACGGTTTATTGACCTTACAGCATCAAACTATCTTAAATGCGGTAAAGAAAGAATATTTAGCGGGAGTTACGCTTGCAAGTATGATTATGGGGGGTGAAAATCCTAATCAGGGTGGTATTGGAGGTGGACCACTTTCCTTTGCTATCAATTCTAAATATAATGTCAAGGTATATCATAATAATATTGAAATATATAATGGTATTGGTAATGATTTTGAATTCAGTGGTCCAATAAGTTTTGGTGCTAGCTTCGAAATTAAGTCTGATTATCCATTCTCTATTTCTCATAGTGATGGATGCGATAGTTGTCCAGCAAAAATTGCTGAAAGCAATGCAAGTAGTATTCGCTATTTTAATTTATTACAGTCTACGGCAGTAAATATTACTGGTAACTATGAGTTGTTTAATATGGCAACCGAAACGGCCGTAACAGTAGGAACCTTGCCAGCAGGGTATTACAAATTAGTTGCGCTTCAAGGAGATGTAACTCTTAGTTATTCAACAAAAGTTTCTGATATCAGCTACGTCTTTTACAATCAATTGGGCCAAAACTTAGCCTCTATTGCTCCTGAGGGTGTTAATGCGTTAATCACTAATGGTATAAATAGTTATGCTTCACTAAACGATGTTCCTTTTGTAAATTCTAACACCTATGATTTGCAAGGAAGATTAATTGCGGCTAAAAATGTTGATGCGGGTCTTACTGAATTTATTTATCGTAAAGATGGTGCTATTCGTTTTACTCAAAATGTCGAACAAAGAAAAACTGGTCGTTTTTCTTATGTAAATTATGATCGATGGGGCAGGACTGTAGAAGCAGGGGAATATTTGCCAGGAGATATCAGTTTTGTAGCTGCTAAAACCAATAGTGTTTTGTTGGAAAGCGTAGCTGAAGATGGAGGGCTAGCTACAGGTACTAAGCAATATGTAACTCGTAACCATTATGATTTGCCTAATCAAAGTCATGGACTAAATAACTACATCCAAGATGAAGCATTTGTAAAAGGAAACATTAGTTGGACGGAAAATAGCAATAGCAAAACTTGGTACAATTATGATGAACAGGGAAGGGTGGTTTGGACAATCAAGAATATCGTAGGCCTTGGGGTAAAAACAGTTGACTATACCTATAACAGCGGTGGAATAATAGAAAAAGTAGATTATCAAAAATCTAATGCTAATGAACGTTTCATTCACTATTATGAGTATAATTCAGATTTAGCATTGTCTTCAGTATATACAAGTAAAGATGACATTGTTAAGAAAAAGCAAGCGAGTTACGATTATTATGTTCATGGTCCATTAAAAAGGATGGAAATAGGCAACGATTTGCAAGGTATAGATTATGTGTATGCTTCAAATGGTATGCTTAAAGCCATCAATCATCCTCAGCAAAGTTTTGATCCTGGCAAGGATGGTATTGCTAACAACTTTGCTCCAGATGTATTTGGGATGACTTTAGAGTATTTCAACGGCGATTATTACAGATCTAATACTGGAATTACTAGTATTGCGACTAATACTAGTAAAAGTTGGTATAATGGAAATATTAGTGGTCAGGTGTGGAGAAGTAAAAAACCTGACGCGGTTACCGCAGTAGCGGGATCGGGAATAAACGGAGCTGTGATGTCTACATATGAATATGATGATAGAAAGCAATTTAATAACAACAAATTTGGAACACCAGATTTTCTGAATAACACCTTCAGCGAAACTTTAAATGTGAATAAAGAACATGGCTTAATTTACGATGCTAATGGTAATATTAAGGCTTTAAGTCGAAATAATGCTCAAGGGACGCAACAAAACTTAAATTATAATTATCAGCCCAATACCAATAAGTTGAATAGTGTAGACAATTACGCCACTTACAGCTATAATGATTTGGGGCAAATGATAGTGCAAGAACGACAAAGTGGGCAAAAGTTTTATCTACAATATGAGCCTAGTGGTAAAGTTTCAGCAATTTACGCGGATGCTGATTTAACGCAACTGAAAGTTAGTTTTGCATATGATGAAAATGGTTTGAGATTGCGTAAGACCGATCATTTACAGAATGTTACTACTTATTATGTGTATGACGCTAACGGGGCGGTAATGTCAATATATGACAATAATGGCACACCACTGCAGCAAAAGGAAGTTCCATTCTACAGTACAAGCCGCTTAGGTACTTTTTTCAGAATCAATGATAAATATCAATATGAGTTAAAAGATCACTTGGGGAATGTTCGAGCGGTAATTGGAGAAGACAAGAATGTTGACGGAAGTGCAAATGTGCTCTATTATTCTGACTACTATCCTTTTGGTTCTAGGATGTCATTGGCTAATTCAAATTACCGTTTTGGTTATCAGGGTCAATATGCAGAAGTGGATCCAGAAACGGGTTGGAATAACTTTGATTTACGGATGTATGATCCAGCTATTGGAAGATGGATGAGTGTTGACCCCTATAACGAGTTTTGGTCAAGCTATGTAGGGATGGGAAATAACCCTATCTCAACGACAGATCCTGATGGTGGATGTACTAAGTGCCCGCCTCCTGGAGAGAATGCTTACGTTTATGACAAAAAGACGAATACATTTTCTGGTAGTTTGCTTGAGGTTACCATAGTTAGAGATAGCTATGCCATGGGGCCCTATACTTATGCGTTTTCTGGTTATAATCATGCAGAAGCAGGGGCGGGCTTAGCTAGAGCTGGGTTTAATTTGGATAAACAGTACTATGGTGCTAATGGAAACCTAAATATCATATATGCAAAGGCATATGCGAAGGAAGGTCAAGGGACTTTTGATTATGGAGCGTCAACAGGCGTTATTCATGCAGATTTAGAGGGTAGGTTAGGACGAGAAGAAGCAAATGTTAAGATGTCAAACAAAGTTGATCTATTAGCTGCAGATATTAATATAGAAGGAGCTTTGTATAATAGTGATGGACAATATAAAGCTGGTATAGGCGGACATGCAGGTGCCTATGTTGCTAAAGCCGAATCTAAAATAGTTATCACTATATTTGGCGCGAGGATAGAATACGAATATGGAGGAAGCGCCGCCAGCGCTCATATTGGGGGCAAATCATTTTTTGAAGCCAATAGAAAAACTGGAGCAGCTACACTTGAAATGGAATTTGATATAGGTCTAGGACTTGGCGTAAAGCAGGGGATTAAAATTCAGGCTTTACCATGGAAATAATAAATTTATAATTTGAATATATGAAGTTACTATATGTGCTATTTTTCTGTGCATCACTTTTAATGCTTTTTGTTAATTTAAATCACCCCAGAATATTGGATAAAAAGATTGTAGTTGGGTTTTGGATTACATTCTTGATTACGATAGCTTTCCATTTTATCTTAAGTGTTGATTTTCTGTTGCCTGCAACAGCAGTACAAATTCCTGTGGTTGCTTTAGTTTTTATAATTATTGCTCATTATACTGCTGAACAACAAAAAGAAAGTGCTCTTAAATCGGAAACTTTAGATGAACAGGCTAAGTCGCTAAGAGTTAAAATGACTAACCTTTTTTTTCAAAGAATAATCTACGTATTAGTGTTTATACTTATTTTAATGAATATATTAGGTAGCTAAGGAATGTATTTAATTATTTATTGTATTTTGTTCTCTATTGCTGACAGCATAATTTATTTTTCAATTAGTAAACCAAACTTATTTGGTAAAAAAATAAAAATTAGCTTTTGGATTTTTTATGCCATTATTTTTCTTTGTCATTTAGATATGATCAGGAATGAACAAATGTTATCATTTGGTTTTTTTCTTATTAATACTTTACTGCTTCCCTTGCTTTATATGTTTTTACTTTTTGGTAAACGATATAAGAATAATTTACAAGATAGTGAGCAATTATCAGTTGTAGGAAAAGATTATGTAATTAAAATAGTTAATTGGGTTATTTTTGGATTTTTACCCATAATTATTTTTGTATCACAAGTAATCGTATTATTTGACGAGCTTATTTAAGAGCAAGATAATTTAGTAAAAAGGGTACTGTTTTTATTTTCATTATTTTATATTTTCCTCCCTTGGCGCAAGTCTTGTGCGCAGGTTCAGTGATGGCAGATTTGTGACTGTTAGCATTTGCTTTGTTTTAAGTTGGTATAGAAAAAGCCCAG
>NZ_QMHN01000001.1:244134-262878 GCF_003313385.1 Pedobacter chitinilyticus
TTGTGACTGTTAGCATTTGCTTTGTTTTAAGTTGGTATAGAAAAAGCCCAGGTTAGGCTTTAGCTCTTTTCTCTAGCGATAAGGTTATAACATTGTTTAATTTTTGAATAGTTATATGCGGCACGTGTGCGGCAAAGATGGGTCTTTTTTTGAGATTATGTTTTACTTTGGATTATTGTGTGCTGTGGTTAAATTAGCCAAAGCAGAAGTTAGGTATTAGATCATTTGTAGAGAGGTAAGGAAATAGGGAACAATAAAATGGAAGCTATGAAACTAAGTCAATTGAAATCTTTTTTGGAGCAAAAGCTAGAACTCGAAAACTTTAGAAAAAATATTGATAAAGAAGTTGCAGATTATAAAAAGCAGCTTCCAAAAAAGGGTGCGAGTTCGGAGGTTTTTTTAGAAGCGGACACTGATCTTTATTTAACCAAACCGCACCTATCGGAATTATGTAATCATTATTTAAATAATGGGTTATCAGCGGATGAGTTGTATTATATAGTAGATGCTTTGTTGTTGTCTGAAAATGTAGCTTTTGAAAATGAGAAACTTTTAGAGCTTACAGAAACAATGACGGACCCGTACGTAAATGGTCCCGTAACCAAGTTAGTGGTAAGGAAGGTTCTTGATTATTGCTTGTCTTAAATAATCCAAGTTATGGACTCATCACCTAAAAATCAATGAAGAAATTAATTTTTATCATTTTTATTTGTTTCATCAGTTCTTGCCGTTTACCTAGTGCAGGAACATTAGGAGGATGGGGTATCCATGTTTTTCCAATTAGCGAAAAAGATCTAGATAGTTATTTAAAACTATTTTATCAGGAATATCCACAATTTAAGGTTCCCGTTGAAAAACAATATGCAGAACAGACTTGGAAAACGGGAGGCTATAGCACACTTAAGAGTATGTTCTTTTATATTGAAAAAGAACCTTTAAGAATATACTATGTAACTTATATAGATGCTGGATTTGGAGTTGAAAATCCTGAATATGCTAGAATAGCTTTGAGGGCTGTATATAAAGAAGACGATAGATGGTATATTAAGGATGACCTAAGCGAAAAAGAACAAGAGAATATTAAGGTTTTTTTTGAAAAGGAGATTATCTCAAAGTTGGAAAAAACTACTGGTACTAAATCATATATTCAAAAATAACTCAAGCCTTGGCTCTTTCCTCGAGCGATAAGGCTGTTATAATATTATTAATTTTGAATAGTCACACGCGGCATGCGTGCGCTAAAAAGGAGAAATAAAGAAAGACCAGTTAAGCAATGATAAGAATTACAGAGAAAGAGGCTGTATCCTCTTTGTCACCTTTTGAACGCTATAAATATTTTATTAAGCGTGTGGCTGATACAGAATTGATGTATTCGCTTAAAAGTCCAGAGGGAAATTTGGCTATATCAGAGGTTGAAGCGACTAAGCTATTCCCTCTTTGGTCTGCAAGTGAGTTTGCAGAGCAATGTTCGGTATCAGGATGGGTAGGCTTCAAAGTTGAAAAAATCGATATGGATGCATTTGAAGAAGAGCTTTTGGATTTCATTCATTCCCAAGGGTATTTTTTAAATATTTTTCCTGTTGGGGACAATACAGGCTTTGTGGTCGATATTGTTGAATTCACAAAAGACTTACGCGAAGAGATGAAGAATTATTGAAAACTTGGAATAATGATGCCCATCTCTAGCGGAAGTATTAGCGGTGCTTGTAAGTAGTCGCTTTGTTTTAAGTGGGTGTAATTAAACGCCCCCTCACTTAGCGAAAGTCTTATGTTTTGGGATTTAACATAGGGAGATTTGTGCCTTATAGCATTATCTGGTGGTTTGGCTAAATTTCGGCAAAGCATAAGTCAGGCCTTCGGCATTTTCCTTTGTTGCAAGACTTGCACTAAGGAGGGTAAATTAAATGTTATGGATTTGTTTTTAATGATCATAAGGAATTGGGTTTTCGGCAAAATTGGATATGGCGTAAGGAAGGTTTATTTTTTTCTTATAAAGAAAGATGACGAAACTCCCAAAAAAGGGAGAAGGAATAATGCTGATTGTGATCATTTTGCTGATGAGTTTATTGGCTTTATAGTGTTAATGCTTATTCTTGCTTTGGCGCAATATCTTATTTGATCATCTAAATCGAAAGCCAATCTCTTGTTTTAACACATACTTTCGCTTACTTTACGCTATAGAGCATATTAATGATCAGCAAAGAAAAAATACATATATATCATAAATTTAAGGGTGATATTGATTCATGGGCCCGTATGGGTTCTAAGAAAGAACAAACGGTAATGACTGATGGAGATTGGTATTTGATTGATAGTTTATTGCAGGATATCCAGATGGTTAAAAATGGATTTTCTTCTAATGAATTTTCTATTCATCTTGAAAATAGGTTAGTAGAAAATTGCGAAAATGAAGAGGTAATTGATCAAATTAAAAATATGAATAGTTGCTCCTGATTTTAATGGTAATATTAGCTTGATATCTTTTTTAATCTTTATTTGAAATGCTATTACAAATGGAATCTAGGCAGATCAAATACAGCGAGGGTACGAATGGTTAAGACAGTTGGATATTAATTATGGCAAGAATTAAAGTAGGAGATATATTTGAGATTACAACTCCTGAAGGAAAAGCCTACTTACACTACATCCATAAGGATAGTGTAACTGGGGAATTAGTGAGGGTTTTACAAGACTTATATTCCGAGAGACCAAAAGATTTAAATGAAATAGTGACTTTGAAAGAGCGATATATGGTTTCATTTCCTCTTTCGGCAGCAGCAAGAAAAAAAATCGTTGAATCTGTGGGGCATTATTCAGCATCAAATTTTAGTAAACCTAAGTTTATGAGAACAGAACATCGTGTTCGTGGAGAATTTTTGGGCTGGCATTTGGTCGATACGGAAACTTGGCATAGGCAATTAGTAAAAACCTTATCGCCTGAGCAAAAGAAATTATCTCCTTGGGGAATTTGGAATGATACCTTCTTGATTGAAAATCTGGTTAATGGTTGGAGTTTAGAAAGTTGGGGCTAATTTTACGCTCCTTAGCATATTGTATTTGCCCATCTTAATGCAGGTCCTGTATGTGTAGTTTAGTAAATTAAGACGTGTTGTTTTTGGGTTAGTGTAAGCAAAAGTTCAGGGCATTACTACTTTTGTTTCGAGTGTTGAAATAGGACGTTCAATACAAATAATCAGACTATAATTTAAGAATGGGAATAAGTAAAGAAATAAAAAAGAAAGTGATTGAGGATTGGCAAAATGCATTGCCGCAATTGTCTTTATATGCACAGGATAAACTATACAAGGTTACTGGTTCAATAGTAGTTGGTTTGGAGTTGATAAAATTACCGAGAACGGCAGCATACAGGCCTCATTTCGTGATATATCCTCTATGGAAAAAGGATTTAAAATCAAGTCTTGATTATCCCATTCTTTTAAAGGAATATTATAACAAAAAAGGATTACAATATTCAATACCCTATGAAAGGCACAATGTTTTTTTTAATGATGTGTTGGACAGTATAAAGAAGCAAAGTCCGCTGCCATTCGAGGGAGATATAGATTCTAAAAAGCTTATGTCCGTATTGGACGAATATTCCAAAACACTACCACTAAGTGCTGCACCTAACTCTTATTTACAGGCAGTGCTTCAGGAGGCAAAACTCAAAATTGCTTTATCAATAAGTAGTGAAGAAGCCCAAAACGTATTGGAACAAATCAATAAAAAAAGTTGGGATATTAAATCATTCAATATGTGGAATATTGATATGAACAAATGGCTACAAAGCTTGAAGGATACTATAACTAACAGGGGTGAATTTTTAAAGCAGACAGAAGCAAATAAACAGGATAAGAAAATAGCAAAGTTGCATAGTTCCGAACTTACAGCATAACAAGCAAAGCCAACGATTAGGTGGCTTTATTATTTATCTAAACGCCTGTTTAGTTTTAAAATTTTGGATGTAGGTATCAATGACGTTGAACAAAACTCCCTTGGCGCAAGTCTTGTGCACAGGGTCAGTGATGTCAGACTTGTGACTGTTAGCATTTGCTTTGTTTTAAGTTGGTATAGAAAAAGCCCAGGTTAGGCCTTGGCCCTTTCCCTTTCCGTAAGACTTGGTCTAAAGGACGTTATTTGATGAAATAAACTTTTCCTGATTCCTCTAGCTCGGTATCTACTTGATCATCAAACTTAAATTTGTATATTTTCCATTTGTCTTTTGGTTTATAAAACATAAATATAAATCGAATAGGTTTGTCATGCTTTACCAAAAAACTAAAGTACACAAGGCTTGATGTAGCTTTTTGAGAGGTTATCTGTTCTTGTCCATGATATTCGCCAGCAAGTAAACTTATGGTAGACAGCTTCTCTTTGAGTTCTTTTACCTGATCGGCGGCAATATCGGTATTGGTTTTAAATATGAAATCAATTGCTTCTCCTGGATTGGTCTTATACTTTTCGAAGAATGTATCCATCAGTTTTTGCAAGTTAGGATCTTCTGTTTTTTCTTTTGGTTTGATGTTACCACAACTAGTAAGTACAAGAAGGAACGATGCAATAATGTATTTCATGTTTTTGTTGTTTAGTGTGAATATGCGTTACCCATTTTAAGGCATAAAAGCATACTTAGTCCATTTGAATAGTCCAAATGTAGGGAACAAAAGTTAATAAATTATTATTCTGCCAACCACCCCCCAATTCCTTTCCTTCTACCTCAACAAAACCAATAAAAAAGTTGTAATACCCAATCTGGTTCACTATCTTTAAGTTAACAATGGTTTTGTAACGCTCTCTCTCCAAAAAACTATTGAATCCCTGTCATTTGACTAATGAAGAGAGCGATTAAGTACGTAACTCTCTAATGTTAGCATATGAAAAAAACAACCTCAAGCTTCTTTCTTTTATGGATGTTGGTGATCGCTTTAAGCAGTAAGGCGCAGCTTAAGCCTTTTAACCCAACAGCAGCCAGTCCAAATGCTGCCGCTTTAGGCACCTACGGCGAAATTCCCGTCTCCAACTTTACAGGTACGCCCAGTGTAAGTGTCCCCATTTACCAGATAGCTGCCAGGGGAATGACCATTCCAGTGACGGTAAGTTACCATTCGGCAGGCGTTAGGCCCGAGCAGCACCCAGGTTGGACAGGAACAGGCTGGACGCTAAATGCAGGTGGTGCCATTACACGACAAGTTAGAAAATATGCCGACGAACACAGAGACATTAACTACGAGTACGGCTATTACTACAAAGGTCCTATCCTAAATGCCGCAGGCTGGGAGCAAGGCGGTACGGGCAACCATATTGGCAATGCCACAGATAAACGCATTTTTCACACCCAAATGAGCCTTACCGATTTAGAGGCTGATGAGTTTAGCTTTAACTTTTTAGGACATAGTGGTAAATTTTATTACAATGCGCAAACCCAAACCTTTAGCGTGCAAAGCGATGAGTATTTTAAGGTATATCTGGATGCTCAAAACCCTTTGATAGAACCATTCCTTAACGGATACTATGGTTATTACCTGCCTAAAAGCTTTAACAAGTTTACCTTGGAAGATGCCAAGGGCAATAAATATATTTTCGGTGGTACAGAAGCCATCGAATATTCCGAACCGATGAAATCTGCCCAGAAGGGCGAACGGTTTTGGGCCACCAGCTGGAATTTGATCAAGATCATTACCGCTAACCAAGCTGATGTGATTGATTTTGAATATGAACGTGGACCTTATATCAGCCAGCTATACCGTTATGCCAATTATTACAGCATTAGCTCTAACTGCTACAGCAATTCTTATTTGAATTGGCGAAACGATGGAAGCTTTATTTCGCCTGTTTACCTAAAGAGAATTAAAGTACAAGGCGGGGTTGAACTGGATTTTTCGGCCAGCGCAAGCAATGAGATGAAATATACCAATTTCGATTATCAACGTGTATTTGAAGTGGCGAATATTTATGACTACGAATTGCTGAACAGCACACACCTGATCCCATACTATCAACAAAATCCTTATATCGCGCAACCGCAGGACAAGCTGATTTGGCTTAAATTAGATGGCATCAAAGTATTGGACCACCAACAAACGTTGTTGAGGGAAGTGAATTTCACTTATAACAATATCCCGCAAGAGCGATTGTTTTTGGAAGAAATTGCCTTTAAATCGAGCACAGCACAATCAGAAGGGAAATACACCTTCTTGTACAACAGTAAATCAAGCTTACCGGCTTACTTGGGCACGGTGACCGATCACTGGGGCTTTTACAATGGCAATGCCTATGGGAATTTTAACGGAAGTACCATTTACAGCCTTAGGGAACCTAACTTCAGCTATGCTAGTAAAGGTTTGTTGGAAACTGTTTTTTACCCTACAGGCGGTAAAACGATATTTGAGTACGAACCACACAATTATAGCTACAGTGTAAATCCTAAAAACCGTACCGTATTAAACGCCTCAACCAATGTTGCAGGAGGCAGTAGGATTAAAAAAGTGAGCAGTTATACCAATGCGAATACCTTGGCCTTGGCTAAAGAGTATTTTTATGTGAAAGATTACATCAATAACGGCACGGCTTCTTCGGGTATTTTAAACAGTCTTCCTATTTATCAAACAGGACCCTACACCACACAGGATATGGCGGGGGTTACTTTTAGTTACACCATGTCCAATAGCGCTCCAATTTTACCACTTAACGATGGGGCAGGGGTGCATGTAGGCTATACCGAAGTAACGGAGGTTCAAACCGATGAACTAGGGAGGAAATCATACACCGTTCAAGAGTTTACTAATCACGACAATGGTTATAAAGATAGCCAAGCCGAGTATTTGTACCACAGAACCTATGCGCCTTATGATGCCTTTAATTCGAGGGACTACGAACGTGGCAAACTGCTCACCAAGAACCTTTACGATGACGCCAAAACCAAGGTGAAATCGGTACAAAACGTGTGGGGCAGAATAGCGGAAAGCACCAGTCCTGCCATTCGATCGATGGAATTTAACTTTATGGACATTGCGTTGGCCTGTAATGTGATCCGCTACTATCCTTCCAGTGTATCTTACCTTAATTACACTTATCCGTTTGTGTTAAATCAGGAAATAGAAACTGATTACACCCCTAGCGGGAACACTACTACCACCTCAACTTATGCCTACAATGCGAACAAACAAGTATTGGAGCAAAAGAAATCCAATAGCACTGGCGATTGGACCAAGAGCAATTACGCCTATGCCGATAACTTTCAGTTCACGAGTGGCAGTACTAGCAATGTGTATGCAAAAATGGTAGCGGCAAATATGGTTGGTATTCCAGTGGAGTACACCGTAAGCCAAACCGATGGTGTCAATCCAGACAAGGTCATTAGCAGCCAATTGCAAACCTATAAACTAGCCAACAATTTTATAGTACCTGCAGAGGACTTGCAGTGGGTAAACCATTTTGGTACTAAAACGCCAACCACTGGTAATATTAGTGGCTTAAGCTATGATACGGGTTACGAAATGCAAGGCAGCTATGATATTTACGATCAAAAGGCAAATCTGTTACAGCATAAAGCCAAGGGCAATGTTTTTACCACTTATTTTTGGGGATATGATAAACGATACCTCACGGCAAAAATAGATCGAGCCCCGTTAGATGGTATTTTTTATGCTGATATTGATAAGGACGGCTTGGTATTGGAACATGGTACTAACTATATGCCTATATCCTTAGAGAAAGAAACCGACGCTATACTTGGGTATTGCTTTAATTTAGCTTACACCATTGGCTATATTTGGGCAGAAGTTAATTTAACAGCAGGACAATATTACGAACTTACGTATTGGGATAACGGCTCCGATTTGGCTATTGCCGATCCACATACCATCTTATCTCAATCTGTAATAGAACAAAAAGGGCCTTGGACAAAAAGACGTGTGTTATTTACCGTTCCAAGCAATGCCTGGTTATTGAGCTTGGATGCCAATACTGGCTTGATTAAAGAACTGATCATTAAGCCACAGGTCACACAAATGACTCGCTACACCTATCAACCATGGGTAGGGATGACTAGTGCTATAGATCCTAAGGGCTTTACCACTTCTTATGAGTATGATAGCTTTCAACGCCTGCAGCATATTAAAGACAATGATGGTAATATTGTAAAAAGCTACGACTATCGTTATGCGGCGCAGCAGCCTATTACCATTTATAACAGTGCGGCAGCAAGTGGCAGCTTTACCCGAAATAATTGCGCCAGCAACTATGCAGGTGGCACGGTAGTTTACAATGTGCCAGCAGGTACCTATAGCAGTACCGTGAGTCAAGCTGCGGCCGATGCCCTTGCCACAGCAGATGTTGCCGCCAACGGACAGAACTATGCCAACACCAATGGCAGCTGTACCCAAGTAGTAACCTGCATGCAATATCGTATCACCATCCCTGTTGATGAAAGCAATAACCTTTACGTACGCTACAAGCCTTGCGGCAGCAGCAATTACGTCACTGTTTCCTTATGGCAGTTAGAGCAGGAGCCTTCCATGGAAAATGAAGTGGTGGTTTTCTTGTGTACCGAAACCCCTATGTACGATATCTGGTATATGTACGGCGAATATGGCCCATCACAATTTATCAATGGTTTAGTCATCACAGAAGTTGGCCCTTGCCCATAACTATAAAGCTCAAGTTTTATGAAAAAGAGATTATCAATAATAGTAATTGCACTGCTGGTTTCTACATTTGGTTATGCCCAGCAGCACCAAACCTACTTAGCCTACCATAACCAGCCTGAGCTTAGTGCCAGCGGTAGTGTCACCTTACTGCCCAATTTCCACGCACCAGCAGGTAGCAAGCTAAGGGTTTTTATTCAGGATGATTGCGGACCTTTGGCCAGTGTGCCCAGCAGTAACCAAAACTATATCCTTACCCGTATCTTTAAGGTAGCGGGAGTAAACGCACAAAATTTGAATGATGCCCGCACTTTGTGCCAGGAGAATCAAACCATTCAATATTTTGATGGCCTTGGTCGCCCATTGCAAACCGTATTGGTAGGCGGCAGTCCAGGTTACCAGGATATTGTAACGCCTATGGCTTATGATGCTTTGGGCAGGGAGGCCGTGAAGTATCAACCCTATGCAGCAGGGGGTACCAGTGGCAGCTATAGGGCTGCGGGCATTACCGATCAGTTGGCTTTTTATATGGGTCAATCGGTCACTTCCAGCATCAAGCAAACTGGAACTCCTTTCAGTATCACCAAGTTTGAACCCAGCCCTTTGAACCGTGTGGAACGTCAGGGATTTTCTGGTGATGCTTGGCAACCAGGCAGCGTGGCTACTGAACATACCGCCAGATTAAGCTATGGAACCAATAACAGCGATACCAACTACGGCACTACAGGCTTTGCCGTAAGGCTGTTTAGGGCCGATGCCGTAACCACTGCTGGTCACGAACATGAGCGTACCCTTTCGAGCAACGGTTTTTATGGGGCAGGACAACTTTACCTTACCACCAGTAAAGATGAGAACTGGCAAGGTAGCGACGGTAAGAAGGGAACCGTAGAGGAATACAAAGACAAGGAAGGCAGGGTAGTGCTTAAACGTATGTTTAATGAGAAGGGAGGTAACATTGAGGTGCTAAGTACCTATTACGTGTACGATGACTTGGGCAACTTGAGTTTTGTATTGCCTCCAGGAGCCAGCCCCGATGCAGGTGTACCCAACGGAACCTTACAAGAGCAGTTCTGTTACCAGTACCGTTACGATGGGAAAAGAAGACTAACTGAAAAAAGATTGCCAGGTAAAGGCTGGGAACATTTGGTTTATAACCAATTGGATCAAGTGGTACTTACGCAAGACGTTTTGCAGCGCAATGCAGGTCAGTGGTTATTTACCAAGTACGATGCCTTAGGACGTATCGCGATTACGGGAGTGTATAGCAATACAGCGGGCATAGCGGCCATGCAGTCGGCAGTAGATGGGCATGCGGTACTTTGGGAAGAACGAGACAATACCAATAGCAATACGGTGGGTACTGGCTATAGCAATTTGGCCTTTCCAGCAAATAATATCACTTACTACCATAGCATTAACTACTACGACGATTATGATTTCTACAACAATGCTTTTGGCCAACCTAACGGTACCACGCAAGTATCTTCGGCGAGGACTAAGGGATTGCCAACGGGAGCAAGAATTACCACCTTGGGTACAGGTAACATGCTGCTTTCGGTAAGCTACTACGATAGCTACGGTCGTGTAATACAAATCAAAAGCGAACACCATCTGAACAATGGTACCGATGTGTTGGACACCGAGTACAACTTCGACGGCAGCGTAAAGAACACCACTCGCACCCATCTGAACAATGGTAACACCACCGTAGTGGCCAACAGTTACCAATACGACCATATGGGACGTAAAACCAAAACCTATCAAAGCACCTATGGCAGTCCGCAAACCAGCGGTACCGAAGTGTTGCTTTCGGAGCTACAATATAACCACCTTGGACAATTGGAAAATAAGAAGCTACACAATGGCTTGCAAACTTCTGCCTTTACCTATAACGAGCGAGGTTGGTTGAAGACAAGCAACAGTGCCCCACTGTTTAACATGACCTTGCAGTACAACGATGGTGCCCATCAGCAGTTTAACGGCAATATTTCGGGCCAAAGTTTTACCAATAATAGTACCAATGCCTTTACCTACCAGTACGACAAACTGAACAGGTTGATCAATGGCACGGCTTCGGGTATGTCGGAAGTGTTAGATTATGACGTGATGGGCAATATCTTAAGCCTTGATCGTGATGGTACTGGCGCAAAAATCTACAACTATACGGGTAATCGACTGCAGAGCGTATCGGGTCTCACAGGTACCTATGTATATGATGATAATGGGAATGCCACTACCGATGCCCGTAATGGCGTTGGGCTTAGTTATAACCACTTAAGTTTGCCCATTAGCGCCAATAAAACAGGTTTAAGCTTAACTTATACTTACGATGCTGCGGGAAGGAAGCTAAAAAAAGTATCCACCACTGGAACGACTACCACTACGGATTACGTGGATGGAATCCAATACACCAATAATGTCATTGATTTCATCCAGACCGAAGAAGGGATTGCTAGAAATAGTAACGGAAGCTATACCTACGAATATAATCTGACGGATCATTTAGGCAACGTTCGGGTAACCTTTAAAGAAAATGGAGGAACGGCGCTGCCTTTGGAACGTACAGACTATTATGCTTTTGGTAAGAGATCGTTTGTGGGCGCTAACCTAAACCGTTATCTTTACAATGGTAAGGAGCTACAGGAGGAATTGGGACAATATGACTATGGGGCTAGGTTCTATGATCCAGAGATTGGAAGGTGGAATGTGATAGATCCATTGTCTGCTAAATATTCTTCATACTCTCCATATATTTATACAATCAATAATCCAATAAAATTTATTGATCCTAATGGAATGGAAATAGGGATAGCAGGTGATAAAGAGGCGCAAGATGCTTATCTAAAAATGCTTTATAATAGTACTGGTAACAAATACGAAATTAAAGATGGTAAACTATCATTTGTGGGTGAGGATAAAGATTTTAAAGGCACAAAGTCATCTACATTAGCCAATGTAATATCTAAGGGCATAGGTTCTAAAGAATTATATTCTTTAAGTTTAGTAGGTTCTAAAGGAGATGATAGTAATGTATTCGTAGATAGTTATCAGCAAGGTAAGATTGATATTTCAGATTTGACTAAGATGGGCGAAGCAAGTTTAAGTTTGCAAGGAGCTGCTATCGGTCATTTTTTAAATGAAATTCAAGAGGTCTCAGGATATGGAAGTGCCAGTGCTGACGTAAGAGATGCTAGTTTTAATTCAGCACATAATCCGAGTTTAAACGTTGAAGGAAAAATTTATGGGGAGTTGTCAGGGGATGCAAGTATAACAACTAGAAGCACAATCCCATCTGCTCCTTCCAATGGATTCCAGAGTGTAGTGTTTCATTATAATGCTAACCATCAGTATGTTTTACAACAGGGAGCTACTTCAACAAGTGTTAAAACTATGATGGATTTTAATGGTGTGAAGATACCATCAACCACAACCACTATCGTTCCAACAGGAATACTAAAATCTGTAACTAAAAAACCATAATAATGACTAAAATACTTTTTTTCTCGATCATTATTTTTTGTCTTTTCGCTTGTAAAGCCCAAAAAATTATTAAATATGAAAATATAAAATATGAAGGCTTTTCTTATCAAGCTACATTAAATGATAGTTTTGTGAATAAGCGTTTAGTATTTTTAAAAGGTACAGATAGCGTGTTTTTTAATATTAAAATTCCTTATGATGCTAGTGTTAGGAACATAAACGATCCTGGTATTTTTTACAATTGCACTTTAAGAAAAGACTCTTTGTATTCCTTTGAGTTAAAAAAAATACCCTTGTCTAGTATTTCTGAGGAATATAATAGTTACTATAAGACAAATGCAAAATTTAAATCTAAAAGCAAATCAAAGTTTATAGAAGTAATTAAAAATACTGACTACCAATATAAAGGTATTTATGGAATGTTTGTTGACATCAATCATGAACTTTTAATGATAAATAAAATGGTTCCTGCGAAGGATTGTATATTTCAGCATTAATACTTGAAATCATCATTTTACTTTAAGGCTTGTGTTTGTGGTTTAGTGTAGAGATGACTTGTGACAACTAGCAGCGCCTTAACGGTAGTTTACTTGTATAAATAGTGGACAGTGAACTGTCCGCTATTTTTGTATTTATTGTTTTAAATTGAATGATGATATCATGGGTTAATTTCAGTCAAAGCACAAGTCAGGCTTTAGCTTTTTCCGTTTGCTAATACTTGCGCTAAATTGGGTACTGTTTCTAGTATAAAAAGATTTAGAATAGCAAAACAATGAAATACAAATTGTTTATAGCCATCTTTATTCTTTCCTCTTGTAACAAAGTGATCGAGGAAAAAAAGCTAGTAGATATGTTTAATAGCGGAGATAAAAAGCAAATCATATTAGCAACAAATTATGTCTCTAGCCATAAAGAAGTGCGCATGGTCAAATATTTACTAGCAGACGCCATGGATCCAAGAATTGTTCATGATATCCGTTATAAAGGTATGTCCATCTATCAAATTAAAATGGGGGCAATGCAAAAGCTAACGGGGGTTAAGCCCTTAAAAAAAATATCATATCAACCTGATTCATCCATATTCAGGTTTTATCATGAGATTTCTAGTAAAAATGGGTGGATGGTTAATTAACCTCTTTAACTACTTTGAAAAAGAAACATGTTTCCAAGCTGACACACGAGCGCTGTGTGAGTAAAATCCAAAGATTCTATATCAATGAAATATAAAACTGCTTCTTTAATCATTCTCCTTTTGACATCTTTTGTCCTCGCTTATTGCTCAAGTTTGCAGCAAAGCTTTGATCTAGAAGTTATCAAGGGAAATTGGTGTTTAAATAAAAAGCAACTTAACTATCCTAAACTTAGATTTGATGACAAGTCTACCTTAACATTGAGTAGCATTGGCGATACCATATATAGGTATAAATATTCAATGCAAGGCGCATTTTTATCGATTCAAAAAGACGGGAAAACCATTAAGAATAAAATTCTTAAACTAAATAAGGACAGTCTTATATTAAAAGGTTTATTGGAAAACGCGACTATACAAAAATATAGCAGGTGTAAATGATTTTCTTTGATTACTTGATCTCTTCACTGTATCAATCATATAATGATGTTTATATTTTTAATGGACACAAGTAAGTATTGTATCACGTAGGTAGCCACTATACCTCAATTACTTAATAAGAAAATAATGAAAAGAATAACGCTAATAATTCTAGCTTTTATTTATGTTTCGGCTTATGGACAAACCAAAGATGAGTATAAGGTCCTGATCGATTCCGCAATAACGATGCAGAAAGCTACTTATGGTCCAGATATCTATTTAATTGATGAAAAAGATCAGCCATATACACCAATGAGTGACGAGTTGACAAGGAAGTTTAAATACATCTCTGTGTATGATAAACGAAACAAGAAGCGTTTGAAAAAAGGTATTAATGCTTGGAAAATACTTCCAACGATGAATGGCAGTAAATTAACAATTAATATTATAGATTTCATCATCACCTATCAAAAGAATAACTACACTTTTGGAAATAGAGGTGGAGCTACAGTGGTATTTGAATACACTCGCAATAGCAATAAGTGGGTATTGCTAAGCACAAAATGGTCGGGATTATAGTGACTATTTATGATTTCAACGGTCATTTAATTGCACAAATAGCGGACAATCTGCTGTCCGCTATTTTATTTACTAGGCTAAGCTCTTTTCATCGCTACTGCTAGCACCACGGCGATTTAACAATAACTGATAGTCGCTAATGTGTTGGTTGAGCTGATGGATCGTTCTAGCCCAAGGTTCAGCACCATCGTTGATCTCTAAAAAAGCATTTAACCTATTTCTCAGTTTATAATAAGCATCGTTGGCTTCCAAACGGAGGGTTTTAAGGTTTTCCGTAGGTGCAGCCGCAAGTTCATCGTTTCTGGTATTGTAAGCATCGCTAAAAGCATTATTAGCTGCTTCTATTTCCGTTTGCCAAGTCATGAGCTGTAGTGCTTCAATGGCCTCCATCAACTCAGGTTGGGTCTTCCAATCATGAACGATGTTGCGTAAAATGGTAGTTTCGCTTTGATAGTTCTGCTTGGCAATGCCCGATCCAAACCGCTGAAGGTATGCCTCCAACATCTTGGCATGATTGCTTAAAAGAGAATCGGTGCTGTAGGTAAGTGCATGGATCTGTAGCATCACGCCGTTAATGGCTTTACCCCTGCGGGCATCAAGTTCCTCAATGTATTTAGTCACGTTACTAGAACGTTTTAGCTTAAAAACCTTTTCAATCTTATCTAATTGGTTTTGCAAAACCTCATATTGAAGCGTCACCATTAAAGCTTCAAGATTATTGGATCCTACAATATGGAGAGTATCGGTCATAAACTGGATGTATTCGCTGCCCCTAAGCTGGCGTAATTGAATGTTGTTGATCATAGTTGATGGATAATGAGTGGTTAAATGGTTTAATGTGAAGGTGATGGCCTGTTTCTAGTAGGTTAGGTTGATCCATCTGATGGTGATGGATCCATGCCCATTGTAGAAAGTTGCCACACTGATAGTGCTGGCTTCCCACCTATAGAAAGAAGCCGTTACCCGTATCGTAATTCCTTCCTTCCCATAGTGAGAGGTTGTTACCGTTATGGTGATTTGTTCCCGCTGATGTCGGGAAGCTGTCACGAGCATGGTAACGTGTCCCTGCGCATAGCGGGAAGCCGTCACCACCATGGTAATTGGTTCCCGCCAATGGAAAGAAGTGATCACGATAGTGGTGATGGATTCCTTCGACTAGTAGAAAGCCATCTCTCTAAACAGGATACGGTCTCGTTAAATGGAACTACCGTTGTAGGCGTGTTAGTGCATGTTGAGTTGGTTCTTTTGTTTTTTCATAGAGATAAGCTTAAGGTAAACAGATGAAGTTTATTGGAATGATGATGCTGGTTTAATCTAGTGCTGGTTAAAGCAAGGGATCATTAAGCAGCATGATGTCTGTTGGCTTGGATGTTGAAATGTTTTCATAGTCATATGGTTGATGGTAAAGCTAATTTAGGAATGAAATACTTTGTTTGCAATGCTTTGGGTTAACTTATTTTAACCAAATAAGAAAGATGTGCCTCCAAAAAGCGCGAAACACTTAAAGGATTTGAAACCTTTGCCCTGCTTAGCAAAACTGATCAAACTTTACGGTTAGATTTTGATAATTTAAAGATTTACATCGTTAGATTTCTCTAACTTATTTATATTTGAATAGCTCAACCATCAAATTAAAATATTCTTATTCGCTCAAATCACTTTAAAAACATAAACTATGAAATCGAACTTCAAGAAGTCACTTTTAGTGGCTATGTTGTGTAGTGGCCAAGCCATGGCCCAACAAACCATCAATCAGGTACTTACGTTGAGGTCTAACCAGGCCAACTCTACCGAAGTAATCATGTACAAGACAGATGATGTCAATTTTTATAGCTTGTTTTCTAACTCCTCGGGTTTTGGGCTATACAATTCAAATACGAACAAGAATATATTGTATGCCGATATTAATGATCGTATAGGAATTGGTACGCAAACTCCTTTAGCCAAGCTTCATGTGAATGGGGTAATTAGAGCCATGCATTCGGTAGCAGAAGATAACAGTGGCGATTTTGAAAATGAATCGTCTAGCGGCTATGGATTGTTTTCAAGAGGAGGTGGAGGAGCGCCTAATTTGTATTCTTTTAAAATTGAAAATTACAATGGAGTACCTGTCATGCTTGCTGACGGTAATAGCAACGTAGGCATTGGCACCCTAACGCCAAAAGAAAAACTCTCGGTAAACGGGAAGATCAGGGCGAAGGAAATTAAGGTAGAATTAGCCAACTGGCCCGACTATGTATTTGAAGAAGGTTATCAAAACCAATCTCTAGCAGAAATAGAACAGTTCATTAAACAAAACAAGCATCTGCCTGGCGTACCTACGGCTAAACAAGTAGAACAAGAAGGGGTAGAACTGGGCGAGATGAACAAGGTGTTGTTGAAGAAAATTGAGGAATTGACCTTGCACCTGATAGAGAAAGAAAAGAAACTTGATCAGTTTAATACTGATTTAAAAAAGAGAGATGAAGCGATTGAAGCCTTGATCTCAAGAATAGAAAAATTAGAAAAAGTAAATAAATAATAAATCACTTTAAAAACTAAAACCATGAAATCAAACTTCAAGAAGTCACTTTTAGTGGCCATGCTGTTCAGCGGCCAAGCGATGGCACAACAAACCATCGATCAAACATTGACCATCAATACCAATGGGGTGAACTCCACCGAAATTTTGATGAAGAAGACAAGTAGTTCCTATTATAGCATGTATGCAAACTATTCGGGTTTTGGTTTTTATAATTCAAGTACTAATCACAATATATTGTATGCCGATATTAATGATCGTGTGGGGATTGGTACGATTGCTCCGATTAGTGATTTTCAAATCAAGGGTAAGCCTGGATTTGATGCTCCAACCCAGCTTTTAATTACCAATAATGCCTCTATGTATGGAAGAACACACTTGGTGCTGACAGGCCGTTTTGAAGGAGGAAATGATGCTTGGTTGTTTGGTACTGGTGCCAGAAATGCGATTGTTTTTTCTCAAAATCTAGGTGGTGCAACGGGAGATTATGGCGATGAAAAATTTTCGCTACAGTTGGAAGGCAATTCTAACAGTTTAGGTTTTTTAAGTAAAGGCAAAAACTCAACACCCGTATTGGCCATGACCCAAGGTGGTAATGTTGGCATAGGTTTAGCAAATCCTTCAGATAAATTATCGGTAGACGGTGTAATAGCCGCCTATGGAAACGAACAAAGGCAAGTATCTACCTATTTGCCTGCAAATTTTAATGAAGGCGATATTGTTTCTGGAAATTCATATAAATGGTATAGTGACGTTTGGAACATAGGCAATATAAGAAGTGGTGCTATGCCTACAGGTGGTTTTGGCATTTCTTTAAATAATAGTATGAATTTTAAAATCTTGCCTAACGGAGATGTAGGCATCGGTACAGAAAGCCCTAAAGAAAAACTCTCGGTAAATGGCAAGATCAGGGCAAAGGAGATTAAGGTAGAATTAGCCAACTGGCCCGATTATGTATTCGAAGAAGGCTATCAAAAGCTATCCCTAACAGAAATAGAACAGTTCATTAAGCAAAACAAGCACCTGCCAGGCGTACCTACCGCTAAACAAGTAGAAGAAGAAGGGGTAGAACTGGGCGAGATGAACAAGGTGTTGTTGAAGAAGATTGAGGAGCTGACCCTATTGTTGATTGAGAAGGATAAAGAGCTGAAAAAGGAAAAGGACGAGAATAAGCAGCAAAATGAAAGACTTGCCGAAATTGAAAAATGGATGAAAAATAAAAACTAATTATAAAACAACTATTTATGAAACTCAGAACAATCTTGTCATTAACTATCATGGCCATTTGTGGAGGAAGTAACTTAATGGCACAAACCAATACTTTTCCATCTTCAGGATATGTAGGTGTTGGAACTGCTGCACCTTTGGCTCAATTGGAAGTGAGAAATGGAAATATCTTGGTGAAAAATCTCTCAAACACCACGGGAGAATCAGTGCCAATGATTATGCAATCCCTAAGTTTTGGACCCTATACTACTTTCGGAACTTCTATCAATACCTTTACGGAAAGTGATGGGTACAATTCATATGCTTTACAGTTCCTAACCCAAGAAACTTATATGCAAGGTTTGGTAGAAAAGATGCGCATCAGCGCAGCAGGAAATGTAGGGATCGGTATTGATAATCCGCTACACGTGCTACACCTTAAAAAGCCTCAACCTACGCTAAACTTTGAGAAAACAGGAGTGCTAAATTGGACGATGGGGAATATTGCAGGCAATGATTTTTATATCCGTGTTGACAATGCGCCCAACTCTCCATTTATGATGGAGTCAAATACGGGTAATGTAGGCATCGGCACCGCTATCCCTAAAGAAAAACTTTCGGTAAACGGTAAGATCAGGGCGAAGGAAATTAAGGTAGAATTAGCCAATTGGCCCGATTATGTATTTGAAGAAGGTTATCAAAAGCTATCCCTCGCAGAAATAGAGCAGTTCATTAAGCAAAACAAGCACCTGCCTGGCGTACCT
>NZ_QMHN01000001.1:262978-271580 GCF_003313385.1 Pedobacter chitinilyticus
GCAGAAATAGAGCAGTTCATTAAGCAAAACAAGCACCTGCCTGGCGTACCTACCGCTAAACAAGTAGAACAAGAAGGCGTAGAACTGGGAGAGATGAATAAGGTATTGTTGAAGAAAATAGAGGAGTTGACTTTATTGCTGATTGAAAAAGATAAGGAGTTGAAAAAGGAAAAGGATGAGAATAATGCGAGGCTGAATGAAATAGAGAAATGGATAAAGAATAGGAAATAATCAGTATTTAACGATCTAAATAGAAACCATGAAAAAGCTTTTTTTTACCGCACTATTGGCAGTTTGTTTATCATCTGTACATGCGCAAATCGTTTCGCCTAATGGCGACAATATCTTTTATTATAATGGTGCAGCCGATGTCACTTTCCGTTATCAGCCCAGAGGAAGTGGAGGTAGGGCCTTTGTACATGATGATGGAAATGTGTTAACCTTAAATTATGGTGGCGATTTTACTGGTGGTGTAAGGTTAGGTTCAAACTTTAATGTAGCACCTTCAGGTAAAATGGCCATCTATAATAGTTTAAATACTAATGATTATACTTATGTGGGGCAGCATAACGCCCAAATTAGGATCTTAAATAATTTAGGCACTTATAGCAGTAGGGCATTGGAAATTGCTTTGTTGGACAATGGCACTGGGGTTATTCAGGCCAATGAGAGGAATGTCGGTTACAATAATCTTTCTTTAAATCCAGTTGAGGGTTATGTAGGTATTGGAACCCTAACTCCCAAAGAAAAACTTTCAGTAAACGGAAAGATCAGGGCGAAGGAAATTAAGGTAGAATTAGCCGACTGGCCCGATTATGTATTCGAAGAAGGTTATCAAAAGCTATCCCTAGCAGAAATAGAGCAGTTCATTAAGCAAAACAAGCACCTGCCTGGCGTACCTACCGCTAAACAAGTGGAACAAGAAGGTGTAGAACTTGGTGAGATGAATAAGGTGTTGTTAAAGAAGATTGAGGAGCTGACCTTGCACCTGATAGAGAAAGAAAAGAAGCTTGATCAGTTTAATACTGATCTAAAGAAGAGGGATGAAGCGATTGAGGCCTTGATCTCAAGAATTGAAAAATTAGAAAAAAAGAACTAACGCATCATTTATAAATACTTTATTAAAAAATATCAACTATGAAATCAAGAAAAATCCAATGCTCGTTAATAGGAATGTTGTTTTTCTCAGGCCTAGCCTACGGACAAACTGTTCCGAATATTTCTTATGATTTTCAAAACTTGGACTTGGTTTCGCCAGTAGGCCAATTTGTAGTCGGGAATGGTTACAATATGTTAAATGCTCCTTTTGGGGATACCGGTTATTGGAATGTGTTATCTATGCGTCATGGCAATCCTGATAATAGTTATGTGACTCAAATAGCAGGTGAGTTTTTTGGCCCCCGATTAGCTTTTAGAAATACCAATAGTGGCTCAAATAAACAATGGAGCGAAATTTATCATAATAATAATATCCCTGCATTAAAAACAGCTTTGGGAATTGATCCAAATATTTTGATTGGATTAGATGGTTCAGCTTTAGGTGTTAATATCAAAGCGAATTGGCCAGGATTAACAAGTAGTTTTGCTAGGGGCTTTACAGTTTCTGATCAAAATGCAAATAGTCTTTTTGGGATAGGTGCATATGGAGGTGTGAATAACGGTGCTGCAAGTATGGAAAGAGGATGGATAGGTAGGAGTTATGACGATAGTTACATGAATTTTTTAGCTAATGGAGATGTAGGTATTGGAACCTCAACACCTAAAGAAAAACTCTCGGTAAACGGGAAGATCAGGGCGAAGGAGATTAAAGTAGAGACTGCCAACTGGCCAGATTATGTGTTTGAGGAAGGATATCAAAACCAATCCCTAACAGAAATAGAACAGTTCATTAAGCGAAACAAGCACCTGCCAGGGGTACCTACCGCTAAACAAGTGGAACAGGAAGGCGTAGAACTAGGCGAGATGAACAAGGTGTTGTTGAAGAAGATTGAGGAGTTGACGTTGTTACTAATTGACCAGAACAAAAAGAACCAAGAGCAGGATGAACTCATCAAAAAAATGATGATCGAGTTGAAAGCACAAAGCTCCAAAAAAGATAAAGGAAACAATTAATCGCTGCTTTCTCCGAGCGATATGCTTGATATGGTTCGGAGAAAGTATCAATAAGTTTCGCAATAGTTGATTTTTTCCTAATTTAGGAACCTTAACCAACATGCCAATTAAATCAATCCATATGAAACAGCTCTTAAACAAAAAACTTAAAGCTTATACCCTTACCGAAATATTAGTGGTATTGGTGATTATTGGCATTTTGGTACTGTTGGCCTTGCCTAACTTGATGCCCTTGATTACCAAAGCCAAAACCACCGAAGCGAAACTACAGTTGGAACACTTAGCCAAACTGCAACAAAGCTATTTCTTTGAGCATTCTCGTTATGCTACCGATTTAACAGAGATCGGTTTCATCCAAGAAAAGCTGACTACTGATGGTAAAGATGGCAAAGCCAATTATAAAATAGAAATCGTATCTGCCAACAACAATACCTATTTGGCAAAAGCTACTGCCGTAACCGATTTTAATGGCAACGGAACCTTTAACGTTTGGCAAATTGATCAGGATAAGAACCTTAAAGAAGTAACGCCCGACTAATGCTTTGGATTTTATTGCTAACCGTGTTGCTGCTTTTGGCCATGGCTTGGCAAGACTTTAAATACAGGGCCATTTCCATTTGGTTGTTTATTGCCGTAGCCGCAGGGCTAGTTTACCTTAAATATCAAGCAGCGGGTAGGCAAGCGCTCTGGACAGATTTACTGACCAACCTTTGCTTTTTGACCTTGCAAATGGGCGTGCTGTTTGGCTACTTTGCCTTAAAGCATCGCAAATGGGTCAACCTATTTAAAGGTTATTTAGGCGAAGGCGATTTGCTGTTCCTTGTGCTGTTAGCCACTTATCTTTCCTTTTTCAACTTTGTGGCCTTCCATGTGAGCAGTTTGTTTTTGGTATTGCTATTGGGCATTTACCTACGACATAAAAATCCTAAAATACCCTTGGCTGGGGCACAGGCTTTTTGCTTGGCGGTGTTGATGTTAGCCGATTATTTTATTTACAAAATAGACCTTACGCAAGATTTTTGGCTCCTCTCGTTCTTCAATTCCTAAAAAACCTTTAACTTAAAGGCCTTAAACCAAACCATGAATATCCCACTAGATACGCTTCATCTCATCCATCAGGATATGGCTGTGCACTATCGCGTTGTTCCAAAACAACTGCAGGATAATGTATTGGTGGTTTATGCCGATGAAGAGCAGGTAGACGAAACACTTAGAGACGAGCTGCAAATTATGCTCAATTACGAGATCAGTTTCGAAGCCTTGCCCAAAACAGAAATGAATAGGTTGTTGGCTACGCACTACCTCCAAAACCATAACGAGGGACAGAACCAACAGTTGGGCGCTATTTATGCCAACGACGATTTTTTGGTGACCCTTATTAACGAAGCCAAGAAGTTGAAGAGTAGTGATATCCACATCGAAACTTTTGAGCAAAAAGCCCGTGTGCGCATTCGTATTGACGGGATGATGATTGAGCGTTACCAAATCACTAAAGAAGATTATCCCGCCCTGATCAACAAAATTAAGATCATGGCCAATTTGGATATTGCCGAAAAGCGCTTGCCGCAAGATGGACGTATCCATTATAAATCAAGTGCCAGCGAAGCATTTGATATCAGGGTTTCGGTATTGCCTACGCTACACGGCGAAAAGGTGGTGCTGCGTTTATTGAGCAATAGCAGTACCAATATCGACTTAAATACCTTGGGGCTATCTGCAGAAGACATGCACAATTACCTGCAAGGGGTGCAAAGGCCCAACGGTATTATTTTAATTAGTGGCCCCACAGGTTCTGGTAAAACCACTACCTTATACGCTACCCTTAAATTATTGAATAAAAACACACGTAATATTCTCACCATTGAAGATCCAATAGAGTACACGCTCGAAGGGATTAACCAAGTACAATTGCGAGAAAACATTGGCTTGGGTTTTGCCTCGGCCCTGCGTACCTTTTTACGTCAAGACCCTGATGTGATTATGGTAGGGGAGATTCGTGACCCCGAAACGGCCAACATGGCCATCAGGGCTGCGCTAACAGGTCACTTAGTGCTCTCCACCATCCATACCAACTCTGCTTGGGGCACGGTTTCCAGGTTAATGGACATGGGTATTCCAGGCTTTTTGGTAGCCAATACCTTAAACACCACGGTAGCCCAGCGTTTAGTGCGTTTGCTTTGCCCACAATGTAAGCAGGAAGTACCTTTTGATGGTAGTGGCTATCCTAAACAATTTAAACCACCTGTTACCTTAGCTACCCAGTTTACGGCTGCTGGCTGTAGCCATTGTTTTTACACGGGCTATAAAGGGCGTAAGGCGGTTTATGAAGTGATTCCTATTGATGCCGAATTGGCTTTTGAAATCAAGCAGGAGAATATGTATATTGACGAGCAGTTAAAACAACGAAATATTAAGACACTGGGAGAAAATGCCTTTGAGCTTTTTGCCACTGGCCAAACCACCCTCGAAGAAATATTTCCTTTACTATTGAATATCTAAATTAATGAAGCGAATCTACCAAGTAATGGTCTCACGAATGATTTTAACCCTTTTCCTATTGGTAGGATTGGGGAGTGTACAGGCACAGGACCAGGTTAAGAACGATCGTCTGCAACAAATAGAAAGCAGGCTTAAAGTGCTTTCGGTAAGTGTGCCAGGGCTTAACCAAAAGGTGCAGTTTTCCATGTCGGGTGCCAATGCCGCAGAGTTTTTAAAAGCTTTGGCACAAACCAATAACCTCAATATCAATATTGATCCACAGTTAAATTTCAAGGTTTACAATAACTTTACCAATGAAACGGCTTTAAATATCCTCCTATTTCTAGCAAAGGAATATGATTTGGATATCAATATTATTGGTTCCATTATGTCTATCACCAAGGTAGCCACCCCAAAACAAGTAGTGCCACCTAGAAATATCAGGGTAAATTATAATGCTGCCACCGATCAATTAGGTTTCGAACTGAACAATGATACCTTGGCATCGGTAGCGAAGAAAATCAGTCAGGTATCGCAAAAAAATGTCGTGGTGCCTACTACTTTGCTCAATAAAACCGTTTCGGCTTTTATTGCTGCGGCCCCATTTGAAACCGCATTGGATAAAATGGCTTACGCCAATGGTTTGAAGATGAACAAAACGGCTGATAACGTATACATCTTTCAAGCATTGGGCGAAGGCGAAGAATTATACATCACTGGAGACAACACTACCGCTGTAAAAAGAAACAACCGTCCGCAAGCAAACACTGGTGGCGCACAAGGTGGCGGCGGAGGCTTTAACTTGACCAGTAGGAAAGATGCCAAAGGCGATAAACTACTGAGTGTTGATGCCTTGAATACGCCGATTATTGATTTGATTAAAACCGCTTCGACAGAGGCAGGTACCAACTATTTTATTTACTCTGATATAAAAGGCAGTGTCACCACTCGCTTAAATAACATTTCTTTTGATCATTTCTTAAGTTCGCTTTTACAAGGTACTGAGTATACCTATAAAAGAGAAGCGGGTGTTTATCTTATTGGCGATAGACGCTTGGAGGGCTTACGTTCGCACCGTATTGTACAACTGCAGCACCGCTCGTTGGATACCATTCAAATGATGATTCCAACCGAGTGGAAAAAGGGCGTAGAGATTAAGGAGTTTAGAGAGCAGAATACCATTTTGTTGGCAGGTTCGGCTCCACAAATTAACGAAATTGAGAACTACATTCGCCAAATAGACCGAGTGGTACCTATGGTGTTGATTGAGGTGACTTTGGTAGATGTTAGAAAAGGGAAGAGCGTAAAAACAGGCATTTCGGCTGGCGTTTCAGACAGTGTGCGTACAGGTGGAACCATTTTGCCTGGCATTGATTATACTTTTGGAGCCAATTCCATTAACGATTTTCTTTCCCGATTGGGAAGTAATAATTCCATTAATTTGGGAAGGGTAACCCCTAACTTTTATGTAAAGCTTAGTGCATTGGAGAACAATTCCAATGTCGAGATACGTTCAGTACCTAAACTATCTACCTTAAATGGTCATACGGCTAACTTAAGTATTGGAAGTTCCCGCTTTTATAGTCAACGAACCCAAAACGTCATTCCTTCCCTTAATGCTCAAACCGTGGTTACGGAGCAGTTTACCGAAGTGAATGCGAACTTAGAAATTGACATTAGGCCTGTGGTATCTGGCGATGACCAGGTGACTTTAAATATCAAGGTAAACATCTCTGATTTCATTGGCAACCCACCGTTAAATGCGCCACCACCAAAGTCAACCAGTAAATTCACTTCGCTCATTAGGGCCAAAAATGAAGACATGATTGTATTGGGAGGTTTAGAGCGTACCGAGAAAACGGAATCAGGTTCGGGAGTTCCTTTACTATCTCGTATTCCTATCCTTAAATGGCTTTTCAGCAGTAGAGAGAAAAGCGATAGCAAAGTGGTGACCTTGGTTTTTATTAAACCAACTATTTTGTATTAATCATGCTAGGGGCTGCTTTCACAAAAGTTTTAGGTTTCACTTTGCACCATCATGGCGACAACCAGTTTAGTGGTCGTTACTGTGAATTGGAACGCAAGGGGAATGAAATCCAAATAGGAGAAAAGAAGACCGTAGAGGGTAATTTGGTAAAGATATTGGAATCGTTACCACGCAAAATGCCCGTTGCTTTGGTACTATCTGGAAAGGGAATTATCCATAAGAATATGGAGATTGCCGATGGGGAGGAAGATGCGGAGAAGAATTTCCGTTTGGTGTTCCCAAGTATTGATACCAACGACTTTTTTGTGCAGCAGTATCACCACGAGAAAAACTATGTACTGAGCATTGCCCGTAAAGATTGGGTACAAGAACTTTTAGAGAAGCTCAAAAGAGCTGGGGTAGAAGTGTGCAGATTGAGCTTTGGCGGGGTAGTGGCTTTACATATTTTGCCGCAATTGAATGTTTATGGCGAGGAAGTGCAGCTAGATGGGCATCAGTTTGTGATGACGGGTAAAAGCTTTCAATCCTATGCTTACAAGGCCGAAGCCAAATCGCCCTTCCCTTTAAAGGTGGGGCAGCAAGCCATTGACGAGGAAATGGTATTGGCCTATGCGGCAGCCTTTCAGTTATTGTTGTCGGATAAATTAGTGCCTATTGTAGCGCAGGTGCCAGCTGTTAACAATGGTTTTGGTCAATTGGTGAGTACAGCACTTTGGAAAAAAAGAGCGTTGATTTTCTTAGGAGGGTTATTTGCTTTGTTGCTCCTTAGCTTTACTTTGTTTAGTCATTTTAACCAAGAGAATGAGCAGCTGCTGAGGGAAGTTGGGGCCCAAACGGCTAGCGCCGACCAGATGGATTTGCTCAAACAGCAAATTAGCAAGCAAGAACATTTGTTGAAGCAACTGGCTTGGAACGGTGGCTATAACTACGGCTTTTTAGTAAACGAAATTGGTAAAAGCATGCCCAGACCATTGAGTCTGATTTCCCTTTCCATCAACGATTTTAAAACCGAGGAAGAGAAAACGGATCGTAAGCCCAACGTGAAAATTAAAGGTACTACGGCAAACCTTACTGCCGTAAATAATTGGATTTTTGTATTGAGAGAGAAGTCTTGGGTGAAAAGTGCCAAGCTGGTGAAGTTCCAGGAAGATCTAGATAATGATAATTACCAGTTTGATATACTTATAAGCTATTAAACATGTGGCATAAATTAGATGATAAAAAACAGAAGATAGTAGCCATTGTGTTAGCATTGGTGATACTTTATGTGGCTTATGTTTTCTCCTTTAAACATGCTATAGAAGCCTACAGTTTAAATAAAAACTTAAAAAAGGAATCTTCTTTACAGATGGAAGATGCGGCCTATCCGCACCTTAACAAAAAGTATAATTTCTACCAAAAAGTGCTGTCAGATTATCGGGTAAAAAAGGAAGAGGTAGATACTAAGATCTGGCAGGCCGTATCAGACATGGCCGTTTCGCAACAGGTAAAGATCAGCTATAATCCCATGCCACAAGTAGCTGATACTGCGGCCAAATCGAGTGCGATACATCAGCAGCAATTTATCTTTAGGGGTGGCTATTTCCATTTGGTAAAACTGTTAGATACGTTGAGCAAAAGTGAAGGCTTGGGCAAAATTGCGCAGCTCACCATTACTTCACCCAAAAATGAAGGAGTTAAAGAGAACGCCAATACGCTCAGTATGCAGTTGGGGTTAACGGCGGTAGAACGTTAATCAGTAGCATACTCCTTAAGGTGGTGTGCTATCTTCCTTGATAAAATATAATTGCAATCGAAGTTTAAAAACCATAACTTCATACTTATAAACCAACGCTTCTAACGATGAAAAAAACGCTCTTTTAATCCTTGCCATTTCTTGGCTTTTTAGCAACCTGCAAGCAACTCAATTAGGGGATGATCTTGCATGTAATGCTCATTTCCCGATTTAAATCTTTAATCATTAAATATTTCAATAATGAAACGTATCACTACCTTTTTACTTGTTTCGCTATGCGCAAATGCCAT
>NZ_QMHN01000001.1:271680-273572 GCF_003313385.1 Pedobacter chitinilyticus
AATGAAACGTATCACTACCTTTTTACTTGTTTCGCTATGCGCAAATGCCATGGCACAGGAAACCTTGCAAACTGTTACCGATAGAGGGAACACCACCAGTAATCCAATTGCCGTGAATAGCATTACTCAGTTTGGCAGTAGGATAACCGCTTATGGCTATAATCAGGGCTATTTCGATGTGTACAATAACACCAATCAATCTATTTCTTTAAACTTAAAAAGATCAGATGGTGCGCAAGTATTTGGGATAGATGGACATAGCATGACTACTTACTTTGGCGGGAAGTTAGGGATAGGTGTCGCTAATCCGTCCTCTATGTTAGATATTCATGTGGGCGCAGGTTCAACAGACGGTACGGTAGGTTTAAAAATAGGGTCGATAAATAATCACCCAAGTTTAGAACTGGGTGTTGAAAATAATTACGATGCACAAATCAGGACCTATGGAAACGATCTTAACTTATATGCAGGTCACTTTCGAAATGTAGGAAATCAATCTACAGAAAATCATTCTATGAGGTTTTTTACGAGTAAGGCTGGTTCTACCAATTGGAGTATTGCCAAAATGATTTTGAATGAAGATGGGAATTTAGGAATTGGAATAGCAACGCCACAAGAGAAGCTAGCAGTAAATGGTAAAATAAGAGCCAAAGAAATTAAAGTAGAAGCTACTGGTTGGCCAGATTACGTGTTTAAACCTGATTATAAACTCAATACTTTGCCTGAGCTGGAAGCTTATATTAAAGTTAATGGGCATTTGCCAGGAGTACCTGCTGCAGCAGAAGTAGAAAAGGAAGGTGTAGCACTAGGGGAGATGAACAAGATTTTATTGAAGAAGATAGAGGAAATGACGTTGCTTTTAATAGAAAAAGATAAGCAATTAACGGCACACGAAAAAAAAGACAAAAGTTTGGAAGACCGATTATTGGAATTGGAGAGAATAATAAAAGTCAAAAAATAATAAAACTATTAGAATCAAAATGAAACGTATCACTACCTTTTTACTTGTTTCGCTATGCGCAAATGCCATGGCGCAGGAAACCCTTCAAACCGTTACCGATAGAGGGAATAGCGCACAAAATTCTATTACAATTGGTTCAGGGCCTGTAAATAGTAATACCTCTAAAATATTTTTGAGAAATAACTTTGGTCGAACTTGGGCGCTTAGTTCTGGAGCCAACATGATTAACGAAAATGATTTTAGTATATGGAACTGGACGAACGATAGTACTACTCCTAAGCTCTTAATTAGTGATGCAGGAAATGTTGGTATTGGTTTAGTTAGCCCACTTGCTAAGTTACATGTAAATGGGTTGATTAGAGGTACAAGCAATCAAGCCGATGATCATAGTGGGCTTTTCGAAAGTCTTTCATCACTAGGCTATGGGTTGTATTCGAGAGGTGGAGGTGGAACTGTAGATAGATATTCTTTTAGCTTCAATAATTATAACGGTGTTCCAATAATGTTCGCAGATGGAAGTGGCAATGTAGGTATTGGAACAAATACACCTTCAACAGGTTTGCAATTAGGAAATTTAGGAAATAACATTGCAGCTAAGCAAATTTCCATCCCTGGAAATTACAATTTCGAGGTTTTAAAGTTAGGGCAAATTGGAAATGGAAATGCTGCTCTTGAAATCGTTAACCACGCTGGTGTTGATGTGTCGTATGGCGTAAAAATAAAAGCAGATATTGATCATGGCGGCCCAGGATTACAGTTGCAGTATGCACCAACAGCTAATGACTATAGTTCATTGCAATATCAGACGGGCTTATTCTTATCGGCAGCTAATGGCGATATAGGGATAGGTACAACTACTCCACAAGAAAAACTTTCCGTAAACGGTAAAATAAGAGCCAAAGAAATTAAGGTAGAAGCTACTGGTTGGCCT
>NZ_QMHN01000001.1:273672-743224 GCF_003313385.1 Pedobacter chitinilyticus
AACGGTAAAATAAGAGCCAAAGAAATTAAGGTAGAAGCTACTGGTTGGCCTGATTATGTGTTTAAGGCCGATTACAAGCTGAATACTTTGCCAGAACTTGAAGCTTATATCAAAGCTAATGGGCATTTGCCAGGAGTGCCTGCGGCAACTGAAGTAGAAAAGGAAGGTGTAGCACTAGGGGAGATGAACAAGATATTATTGAAGAAGATAGAAGAGTTGACTTTGCACTTGATTGAGAAGGATAAAAAAATAGAAGAAACAAATAAGAAATTGGATAAGGTGATGCAAATGGTAGAAATATTAACTCAAAAAAATAAATAAACCCATGAAAAAGTTATTATTACTGGTTATTGGTTTAGGCCTATCGTTCCCAGCGTTTTCACAAAATCTTTTAGACCTGCAACATTGGAAAGTAGGACAGGGAAGCACAGGCGTTTTCAATATGAATGGAAGTCCCATAGAAAACATTAGGGAATGGGGAATTGGACCACATGGTAATCATGTAATTTTATGGAAGGCAGTTCCTGATGGTGCAGGCCAAGCAGATGGTGGATGGATTTCTTCTCCATTTAATATTGACCACCAAAAGATGTATCGTTTTACAATATGGATGAAGAAAACTAATTCTAATGACGGCGTATCTTATCTAGGGTGTCAGGATGCATTGAATTTAGATAATTCAGATGCTCAAAATGCTTATTTCTGGTACGGTGATTTGCCAGAACTTGATAAATGGTATCTGATCGTAGGGTATATTCATGCAAGCAATGATGCATCAACAACGCACTACGGTGGAATTTATGATGGAACTACGGGGCAGAAAGTAGTAGCTATAAGTGATTTTAAGTTCCCTGTAGGAGCAACAACAGCAGTACATCGTAGTTATTTGTATTATGATCCAAATGTAAACGACCGTCAATTTTTTTATGCGCCAAGGGTAGACGTGGTTAACGGTGATGAGCCTAGTTTATCTGTTTTGCTTGGAACGAATAACGCCGCCAATAATCTACATTATTTTTCAGGAAACGTCGGGATTAAAACACCTACGCCTAGGGACTATGAATTGGCGGTAAACGGTAAAATCAGGGCTAAAGAAATTAAGGTAGAAACAGCTAACTGGCCTGATTATGTATTCAAACCTGATTACGAAAAGATGAGTTTGCAGGAACTAGATTCTTACATTAAAGCCAATGGTCATTTGCCAGAAGTTCCCTCTGCGGCTCATGCAGAAAAAGAAGGTGTAGTGTTAGGGGAAATGAACAAAATCTTATTGAAGAAGATTGAAGAGCTGACTTTGCACTTGATTGAGAAGGATAGGGAGTTACAACAGTTGAAAACGGAAAGCTCATCAAAAGATAAGGCTATTAACGAGCTGCTGATTAAACAAGAAAAACAAATACAATTACTTAAGGATCACTTAAAAATTAAATAATTATGAAAAAGCTACTCTTTCTATGCTTGATGGTAATCGCCATCAATGTAAAAGCGCAAAATTATCCTAATATTTTAAATTATCACATGAATGGAACACCAATACATGGTGTGAAAATCAAGACAAATTTGCCTTTTACAGCAGGTACGCAAATGCCTACTATCAGTATTGTTGGCTATAGCTTTGGTAAGCCGTTAACTGTCAATCTTACCATATCTTATTATGTTTTTGCTACTGATTTTAACGATGCTTCTACAAATTATTTTGTCCATCAAACCGCCTCTTCATCAGGTGGAGATGCTCCCAAGATATTTTTATCAGTAGAGGATGGTAAAGTAGTGATTTTTATCGATGACAAGGTGTATCATCAACGATTTACGGTAAGTGCATATGCTCAAGGAATGAGCGAACAGGCAAGCTGGTTCACTGGATGGACCGCTGTTGATGAAGCAATTTCGGGGCCTAAAACGGTAGAAGTTCCATATGAGAATGCTTTTAGAGGAAATGTACGTTTTGCTGCTGATGGTCTTTGGAAGGCAGATGGTAGTGTGGGTATAGGAACCACAATCCCGCAAGAGAAACTTTCCGTCAATGGTAAAATCAGGGCCAAAGAAATTAAAGTAGAAGCTACTGGTTGGCCTGACTATGTGTTCAAGCCCGATTATGAAAAGATGAGTTTGCAGGAATTGGATACTTACATTAAAGCCAATGGGCATTTACCAGAAGTACCTGCTGCAGCAGAGGTAGAAAAAGAAGGTGTGGCATTAGGAGAGATGAACAAAATCTTATTGAAGAAGATAGAAGAGCTGACTTTGCACTTGATTGAGAAGGATAAGGAGCTTGGGCTTATGAAAGAACTGAAGGCAGAAGTTCAATTATTAAAAGAGCAAATTAAGAAAATAGAAAATCACCAAAAATAAAAAAGAATGAAAACTAAATCTACTTATAAAAGTATTGCTTTTATAGCTTTCCTTTTACTTTTTACCGTTATCACCAAAGGCCAAACAACAAATTTAGCTCCAGAGAATTACAAGCATGTTCAAATTACAATTTATGATAATAATGGAGATTATAGAGAGAGTCTGTTATTGTTGCATGAAATTTATGATAATGAATTAATTAATGCAAATTATGCCATAGGCACAATTGTGGCATATAGAGGCTCTTCAAGTGCGTGGAATCGATTAAACGTAGCAGAAATCAACACTACTTCAGCTTTAAATAGTGTTTCAGGTAGTGTCGTCTCTAGCTTTAACAATGCTGGTCAATGGAAATTGAAAACCTGTTATTTCAATGGGAAAAAATATCTAGCCTTAGAGGTTCCATACGATGCGTCTTATCACGATCAAGGCTTTAGATTTGCTGGCTGGACCACGTCAACTGGTGAGAGCATGCTTTTAGTGCCTTTTAAATTCCAAGGGCAGCCAATTAATCAAACAGTATTAACGAATATACAAGATTTTATTCCTAACAATACGGCTGTTTTGGATTATGCAACTATTGCACTGAATGGAAACGTAGGCATAGGTACTACCAACCCTCAAGAAAAACTTTCAGTTAACGGTAAAATAAGAGCCAAAGAAATTAAGGTAGAAGCTACTGGTTGGCCTGATTATGTGTTCAAGCCCGATTATGAAACGATGAGTTTGCAGGAACTAGATAGTTACATTAAAGCCAATGGGCATTTACCAGAAGTACCTGCTGCAGCAGAAGCAGAAAAAGAGGGTATAGCCTTAGGGGAGATGAACAAGATTTTATTGAAAAAGATAGAAGAGTTGACTTTGCATTTGATTGATAAGGATAAAGAAGTAAAATAGCTTAAAAAGCTGGTTTCGGAAATACAATTGAAAATAAAATAATAAAATTAACATGATCACATTTTTTAAAAGAATAGGTGTAATCGCTTTTTTAGCTTTACTATCTCCCCTGGCTTTTGCCCAGACCACTGCTGATATTCAAGTTGGTGGTGACTTGGATAAGTTTTACCCTGTAACTTTTTCAGATGCTAATTGGTTTGAGCATTATGAGACTGTAGTGCACATCGGTCGTTCTGACGTACATATGAATTCAAGTTGGCGCGGCTCGCTAATTTCTAGCTTTAAGTATCATACTACTATTTATGGGCATGGTTCAAATTTTATCTCCGCAGATATCAGAAGTTCGCAATTATTTATCGCTGGTTGGGTGGACGCTACCGCTCAAGGAGGGCGAGAGATTGTCGTTTGGTTAAAAGGAGGTGGAACGACCTATCGCGTTCATTCAGAACAAACGGTTACCTATGCAATATATGATGGTGTCCAAAATCCGCTACCTTATGTCCAACAAGGCGGTACTACTAGAAACTACCTTACTCAACCAGAGCCTTATGCCATATCGGATATTAAGTATGTGAACAATAATATGAACATCACTAGTGATCTTTATGTAGATGCAAAGGTGGGCATTGGCACCTTAACACCTCAAGAAAAACTGTCTGTGAATGGTAAAATAAGGGCCAAGGAAATTAAGGTGGAGGCTACTGGTTGGCCTGATTATGTATTCAAGGCCGATTACAAGCTGAACACTTTGCCAGAATTGGAAGCTTACATTAAAGCCAATGGGCATTTGCCTGAGGTACCTGCTGCGGCTGAGGTAGAAAAAGAAGGTGTAGCCTTGGGAGAGATGAATAAGATTTTGTTGAAGAAGATAGAGGAATTGACTTTGCATTTGATTGAGAAGGATAAGCAGTTGGCAGAGCAGCTAAAGAAGAATAAAAGCTATGAAGATCGATTGTTATTTATAGAAAAGGCTGTAAAAAATCTATAAAATGATAATAGTTGTACTTCAAAATTTATTTGTTTGTAATATTTTTATTGCAGATTCCGCTTCGATTTTATTATTGAGATGAATGTGCTAAATTACTCTTAAAAATTACGCTAAATGACATCATCGCAACGCTCACTGGTTTTCCTTTTCTTTTTTGTGTTTAAGTTGAGTGCATACGCACAAAGTACGTCTACCAATTCATCTTTTGGAATGGTAAATACTTATACGCCTACTTCACCACAAGCTGCAGCTTTTCAACGCTATGGTGAAACACCAGTGAATTACAATACAGGAGTGCCCAATATTAGTATTCCACTAGGTTCTTTAAAACTAAAAGGGTTTGAGTGGCCTTTATCTATAAGCTACCATGCTGGTGGGCATAAAGTCGCCGATTTAGCGACGGCTACTGGCTTGGGTTGGACGCTTCAAGCCAACGGTGTAATTACAGGAAAAACCTTAGGTGACGGATGGTCGGGCCCTATTGATAAAGTTTATAATCTTTTTAATAACGGCTATGTAGGTGGATCTTATTGTGATGATTTTATCGCAAACTATATGAATCCTGTAGATGCAGAAGAAGCTAATTATCTCATCAGCAACTTTACACGCTATATGCCCTCGGTGAATCATATCAGCACGCCAACCATGAGCCACAAGTTTATTGAAAATACTACTGTGCCTGTTTCTGATACAAAAATAAGCTTTGATGGGGGGGTGTATACCGTAAAGGATTCGAAAGGCAATAAATATACTTTTAATCTACATAGTTCATCTATAGAGGGCAATTCATGTCCAAGCAGGATGCGGCCAGCACCAAACTATAGCTATTACCTTACCCGAGTAGACACTTATTTGGGCGAGTACATCACATTTAGTTACGAGCAAATCAGTTATGTAAATAATGGACCAGCATTAGAAACTAGGCAACGCTTGGGGAATGGGGTGCAAAGGTGTACAGAAACCCCTTTACAAAACACCATTTGTAATCAGCATGAAGTAGTAAGCGAGCAGCGCTTATTACAAATCCAAGCCTCTAATGGCCAAAAGTTAACATTTGCTTATAGCAGCCGTAGTGATCATGCGACGGTGAAAAAGTTAGATCACATTTATTTCTATGAACAGATTAATGGCAGTGATGTGCTAAAACAGGATATTGCCATGCAGTATGGTTATTTCGGCAGTAGTTTAAATAATAATCTTCGCCTTAAACTTGAACAGGTAAGCAAGGTTGTTGCGGGTGAAACCGATGAGGTGCATAGCTTTAGCTATAATACTGCAGTTGAACTGCCAGCGCTTAATTCTCGTTCTATTGATTTGTGGGGTTATTATAATGGTGCACCTAATAGTAGTTTGTTGCCAAGCGTAGGGGATAGAAACCCAAGTGCATACCATGTTCAAGCAGCAATGTTAACAGCTATTACCTATCCAACCAAAGGTAAAACGGTATTTACTTATGAACCCAATCCTTTGCAATGGAGTGGCTTGAGGATAAAAAAAATTGAAGAGTTTGAAGCCGATAATACGCTGTTGAAACGTAAGCGATATGAATACCAAACAGCGGTAACCGCAATGCCTATAAATTATTATTTTGAAAAGCCAGATACTTACAACTTTTTAGGGCACTATCCTAATGGTTATGTAGATTATGGTGCGGGGTTAGGAAGCCAGTCATTGTTTACCTGCAATATTATTACAGAACAATCTGTTCCTGTTTCTAACTTTCTTGATCCGTATATGAATGTTGGTATTAGTTATGATAAGGTGGAGGAATTTTTTGATGATTTTTCTACTCCTGATGCAACCAATGGTAAAATAGTTTATCAATATAATACCCATATTAAATACAATGGCAGGTTTTTGCTTTTGCCTATTAATGCGGTACTTACCGAGAAGACTACTTATTTAACCAGTGGTGTTCATACATTTTCCCCAATTAAAAAAGAGGATTATTGGTATAAGTATAGTCAAGATCCTACTGAAGTTTCTAGCCCTTATGTACCTGCGTTTTGGACTGGTCCGCTCAATCCAAAAGAAGCTAGTTTCCGTTTTAAACAACTGGAAATTACCCGCGATTGTATAGATCACCCAGGTGGTTATGTAATGCCGAAGGAGTTTTTGCAGGTCGACTATAAATTTACTATTCCCGCACTTTACTTGGATACTCTAGTGGTTACTGATTATTCGCAGCCTAGCCAGTTGATTATGAATAAAAAATATTATGATTATGATATCACGCAAGGTGTTTTAGATGCTACCACCGTTAATACTTTGGAAAGTGATGGTTTGTTGAGTACTGAAGAAATCAAATATAATCATTCCAACCTTACTGGATTAGGCTATAGTACAGCCAATATCAATGCTTTTAATCAAGCTAAAACAGAAAATTATTTTTTCCCTACATGGAAAAGAATTAAAAAGGATGGAACATCTGTATTCGAAAATCAGATATATGCTGATGTTATTAATACTAAGGTGCTTCCAGTAGAAGAGCGGGTAAGACCAAGTGGTGGCACACAGGAACAATCTGTTGCCATTTTGCAATATAATGCGCAACATCAGCCTCTTCAATTATTAACAAACGGAAAAGTAAAGCAAGCACATAGATACAATGCACGTAGGGAATTGGTAGCGGTATGTGATAATTGCGACTATGCGAATTTTGCATTTACCTCGTTTAATGATGCTTCAGGTAGTGGATTTAGTTATACTGCGGGAGGACTTTATACTATTGATTACTATGCCTCGAAAGTAGCTTATAGCCTATCGGCGGGAAATATTAGTGTGAGTGGATTTGATATGGCCAAGACTTATGTCGTGGCAGGTTTTATGAAGGGAGCAAGTGTTAGTATAAGTGGTGCTACAGAATTAGGTAGTTTAACTTCTGATAACATCACGGATGGCTGGGTTTATTTTGAGAAAAGAATAAGCCCGACAGCAGCTACTATCAGCATTGGAGGCAGTGGTTTAATCGATGAATTGCGCTTTTTTCCTGTTGATGCTAAATTAAGAAGCTTGGCTTATGAAGACTTTGTAGATCGTTTAAGTGTGGCCACAGATGAAAAAGGGAATAGCGTGTTTTATGAATATAGTCCAGATGGCAAGTTGAAACAACTCAAAGATCATCAAAAGAATATTTTAAAGACTTACGATTACCATTTTAAACCTTAGCAACGCATCAATAATTTATCAACTGAACCATGAAGTTTTATAATCGCTCTTATCTCAAATCTCGTATTGGTGATAGGCTTGGTCTGTTTCATCAAAACTAAATACCAGATTTATGAGGAACCTCAAAAAGCTTTTTATCGTTTGTATTTCTTTATTATGGAGTGCTGAGCTATTGGCCCAAACTGTTGGCTTCAACTCCTCCTTTGGAATGGTAAAAACCTACACGCCTACGTCGCCAGAAATGGCCAAGTTTCAGCGCTATGGAGATTTGGAAGTAAACTATAATACAGGCATTCCCAATATTGCTGTCCCCTTGGGTAGTATCAAATTAAAAGATTTTGAATGGCCCATTTCACTGACTTACCATGCAGGTGGTAACAAGGTGAATGAGTTTGCCTCCAACACAGGTTTAGGCTGGGTATTGCAGGCCAGTGGTTACTATACTTCAAAAGTAATGGGTAATGCTTCAGGGATTACACCTGTATTTGGGCTGAATGTGATGAATACTGGTGCAAATCAATTAGAAGTTTGTAATAGCCCCAACCTCTATTATAATCCTAATGATATTGCCTTTGCCGAGTCTGTAGTGGCTTCTGGTGGCTTTGCGCAGCCTTCTATCGATTATATCAACACGGCACTCATCAATGCCAAAGTAATAGAAGGTGTCACAGTTCCTGCGTCAGATATTAGAATTAGCCCATCTGGCGGAATGTATCATGTACTGGATGAAAAAGGGAATAAATACACTTTTGGTTTAATGGGGTCCTCAAGTACCACTAATAGCTGTTCGACAGGTATGGGCTTGTCAAATTTAAGCTATGCCCTTACCAAGATAGAAACCTATAAAGGAGAGACCATTAATTTCTCTTATGAAATGGTGAACTATAGTTATGCATTGCCACCTTCGGAAATTAGACAGCGTTTTAATGGTGCACAACCTAGTAGGTGCTATACAGAAGTTTCTTTAAAAACAGAGGATTGCCAGCAGAGTTCTGTCGTAAGCGAATTTAGATTGTTAGAGGCAGTGTCATCCAACGGGCAAAAAGTGGTATTTGAATACAGTACCCGTAGTGACCATGCCGCAACCAAAAGACTTAGTAAAGTACTTTTTAAAGAGATGGTGAATGGGGTTTACATTGATAAGTACCATGCTGTATTGCATCAGTCTTATTTCGGGAGTACAGCAAATAACAACTTGCGTTTGCGTTTGGATAAAGTAGAGAAAGTATTGCCAGAACAATCAAGTGAAACCTATAGCTTTCAATATAACCCTTTAGAATTACCTCCAGTAAATTCAAAATCAATTGACTTGTGGGGGTACAATAATGGCGCCGCAAACTCTGGTTTAGTGCCTAGTTTGGGAAATAGAAACCCTAATGACTACTATATTCAGGCTTCTATTCTTACTAAAATAACTTATCCTACTGGCGGGAGCAGCTCCTTCACTTATGAAACAAATCCATTAGAATGGAGCGGTTTAAGGATAAAGAAATTAGAAGATGCAGACGCTAATTCGGTAGTGACTAAAACGAGGAGGTATGAATATGTAAAGGATAACTATGTCCCCATCTCTAGCGTGGCAATTTTATTCCAAAGATTGGAATCTGCTTATTTTTATGGCCATTTGCCGAGTGGCTTTGTTGATTATGATTTGCCCGTTTCTAGTGCCGAGCTTATCGGCTGTTCCATTATCACTGAACAAACCTCACCAATAGTAGACGATGTGGAATCATGGCTTTCTAACGGCCTTAGTTACGACAAGGTTACCGAGTATTTTGAAGATGCTACAGAACCCACTCACGTAGGCAAAAATGGCAAGATAGAATACCGCTACAATTCGCACTTGGTTACCAATAACCGTAAAATTTTGGCCTTTTCGCCAAAGCTGACTGAAAAAACAACCTATGCTAAAAATGGAGCTAGTTTCCAACCGTTGGTTAAGGAAGATTATTACTACGAGGTGGAAGCAGATGCCACTCAGAATTTTATGCCTGATCACGCCAATTATGTATTGCCGCCTGCTAATATTAGGGAGCGAAGTACTATCATCAGAAAACTAGAAATGATCAGAGATTGCATTACCTTAACCAGAGGTAGTTCGGTGATTACGGCACCAAAAGAATTTGCGCTATACGATAGTAAGTTTGATGTGCCGGCTGTTTACCTGAAGAAATCTTTAACTACACAATACGATGCTGGTGTAACCAGCCAAGTAGAAGAGAAAAATTATACCTATGATGTAGCGGGAGGTGTGCTAGGCCCTGCCATCACTACGGTTTTGGATAGTTGGGAAACCGAATTAAAAGAGGAAACTAAATACTCTAACTCTAATCTTTCGGGACTTGGTTACACCACTAGTCAGCTAAATGCTTTTGCTAGCGCTGCTGAAGCCAACGTGATCTTCCCTGTGTGGAAGAAAGTGACACGAAATACGAGTTCTATTTTTGAAAACCAGATCACCAATGAAATGGTGGGCGGTAAATCACTTCCCGTAAATGAAATGGTAAAGCCAACTGGGGGTGTTCAGCAAAAAAATGTTCAAATTGTGAGCTACGACATTTACCATAACCCTACGGAAATGTTGGTAGATAACAGACAAAAGGTTAGCTATCGTTACAATAGCCGTAGCGAATTGACTGCAGAATGCAAAAATGCTGCTTATCAGGATTTTGCCTTTGCTTCCTTTAATGATGTGATAGGTTCAGGTTTCAACTATACTTCAGGTGGGTTGGATTATTCAGATTATTACGCCTCGTCCGTATCCTATCAATTACCAAGTACTTTAACCGTCACAGGTTTTGATATGGGTAAAACTTATATCCTTTCGGGCTTCGTTAAAAATGCCACTGTAACTGTTAGCGGCGCTACCGTGTTGGCACAACAAACAGGCTCGGAATTGATATCTGGTTGGCGCTATTTCCAAATGGAGGTTGCTCCGCAAAGTGCCACGATCCAAATAGGTGGTACTGGTTTGGTAGACGAATTACGCTTTTATCCAAAACAAGCAGAATTAAGTACCCGAGCTTATGGAAGTTTATATGGCCAAGTTTCGGCAGTAAGTTCTGCTAGCGGTGCCACTCAGTTTTTTGATTACACTGGCGATGGAAAGTTGAGCACCATTAAGGATGAACGTAAGCATATTGTTAAAAATTACCAATACCATTTTGTAGCGACTTCAACTGGGCAAACCGTGTATGCCCGTATAGAGCAGAGTGGTTATCAAACCAATATGTATTATGCCAACCCAGAGGATATTAATGACTATACGGAAGAACAAACGGCTAATGTGAAGATCAAATTTTATTTAGATGAAAATTGTACGATCCCGTTAAGTGTAAATACGGCGCATGAGATACAATACTCGAGGGATTACAATTATCACCTTGGTGGCTCGTGGGGCGGTAGTACTTTTTACCACACCGCTAGTGCTTCAGCCATGTCTACAGAAATTGATTTAGGCATTTTGGTACTTAGCTCTAGCCATAACTATTATGATCCTTGGTCGATGTCGTTCTATTCTGACAGCTATTCCAACACCTACGCAGTAGTCGTTAATGCATTAAGTGATACCTATATTCCAAAACCAACTAAATACTAAACCACAGCTCCTCGATATGATGAATAAATTATACGCATCCGCACTTTTAATGGCCTTAGGTTTTACCGCACAGGCCCAAAGCCCAAGTAGTAACCAAAACTACGTGATGGAAACCACGGTAAAGGTTCCAGGTAAAACCACCGTGGCTTCACTGGCAGGCCTTCCCGTAGGGCAAGCTAATCGTACCATTCAGTATTTTGACGGTTTGGGTCGTCCGCTTCAAACGGTGACTTGGCAGGGCAGTAGTGATGGCAAGAAAGATGTGGTACAGGTATTTGAATATGATGCCCTTGGTCGCGAGGCTAAGAAATACCTGCCCTATGCCGAGCAAACTTCTGCCGATGGCAGTTACAAACCGAATGGTTTTACCAACCAATCCAATTACTATAAACAGGTACCTACAGGCTGGGATGGTAATGCCGTAAAAACTGATTATCCTTTTAGCATCACCAAGTTTGAGCCTAGTCCGTTGAACCGTGTGGAGCGCCAAGGCTTTCCTGGGGATGTTTGGCAGCCAAGTAGTGTAGGCACGGAACATACGGCGAGAACTAGCTACGGTAGTAATAACAGTGATATCAATTTTGGTACTACGGGTTTTGCAGTTCGCCTTTTCAGGGTATCGGGAGGTAGCCTTACGAGTAGCAGTTTTTATGCCGCTAACCAATTGTACCTGACTGTTAAAAAAGATGAGAATTGGCAGGCCGCAGACGGTAAATGGGGTACTGTAGAGGAGTATAAGGATAAAGAGGGAAGGTTAGTGCTTAAGCGCCTATTCAACGAAAAACTTGGCAATACCGAAGTGTTGAGCACTTACTATGTGTACGATGATTTTGGAAACTTGAGCTTTGTGCTGCCACCAGGAGCGAATCCTGATGCAGGCGTTCCAGATGCTACAGCTTTGGAACAGTTCTGTTACCAATACAAATATGATGGCTTAAAACGTAATATTGCAAAGCATATCCCTGGTAGAGCTGGATGGGAGGAAATGGTTTATAATAAGTTGGACCAAAAAGTGTTGAGTCGTGATCCTAAACTGGCTCAACAGGGAAAATGGATGTTCAATAAATACGATGCAATGGGGCATACGGTGATGACAGGTATGCTTAGTAGCAGTGCCAGTAGAATTGATATGCAAACTACGGTTGACGCTGAATCGGACGGCGTTGCTCCCGACTATCCGCTATGGGAGAGCCGTGAAACAGGTAGTGACTATACCAACCAAGCGTATCCAAGAAGCTATGATCATTTGTTAACGGTAGATTATTATGATGATTATAGTTTCCCTAGTTATAGCAGCACTTTCAATTTTGTGTCTTTTGGCCCTTATGCAAACAAAAGCACGATGACTAAAGGATTGAAGACGGGAAGCAAAATCCGTAATCTTTCCACTGGGGAAATGATGCTTACTGTTAACTATTATGAAGATAATGGTCGTGCCATACAGGTTCATTCAGAGAACCATTTGGGAGGTTTAACGGCTACGAATCAAGGAATCGATCGCATAAACACGGAATACGACTTTGATGGCAGCGTTAAAAACATGGAGCGCAGCCACAAGGCTTATGGTGTCACCACTACTGCAGCCACTTTCTACACTTATGACCACATGGGACGTAAGAAGACAACCAGCCATAGCATCAATGGGGCGGGAGCAGTAACACTTTCAGAGGAAAGCTATAACGAAATTGGGCAGTTAAGGCAAAAAGCGCTGGCTGGAGGATTACATACTACTAATTTGGACTATAATGAACGTGGTTGGCTAAAGAATAGCAACGGTACACAGTTCAGTATGGGGCTACAGTATAATGATAATGCATCTCCACAGTTCAATGGCAATATTTCAGGCCAGAGCTATATCAATGGTGGCGGCAATACTTTTGCATATCAGTATGATAAGCTAGGACGTTTAATTAGCGGTGTTGCTACTGGAATGTCTGAGTTACTGACCTATGATATAATGGGTAATATCAGCAGTTTAAACAGGGACTATGCTGGACCAAAGGCTTATAATTATACAGGTAACCGACTACAGAGTGTGACTGGCTTAACAGGACTATATGGGTATGATGTAAACGGGAACGCTGAGGTTGATGGACGCAATGGCGTTGGACTAACTTACAACCATCTTAACCTACCTATATTGGCTACCAGGTTAGCGGGAGGAGGCAATCCAGCGGTAAATCTTACCTATACTTATGATGCCACAGGGGAGAAGCTGAGAAAATATAATGCCATTACTTCAGAGACTTCGGATTATATCGATGGTATCCATTATGTGAACACTGTGATTTCCTTTATCAAAACGGAAGAGGGGCAGGCAAGGTACAATGGAGGAAGCTATATCTACGAATACAATGTCGAAGATCACTTGGGTAATGTAAGACTGACCTTCAAGAACAATAGTGGAGTACTTGATGTATTGGAACGCACCGACTATTATGCTTTTGGATTAAGAAAATTTGGACTTCCCAATGCCAACGTAAACCGCTATCTTTACAATGGTAAAGAGTTGCAGGATGAGTTGGGCATGCCAGGCATAGCCGGTGATGGACAGTATGACTATGGAGCAAGGTTATATGATCCTGTTATTGCAAGGTGGAACGTTGTAGACCCAAAAGCCGAGCAGGGAAGAAGGTGGACACCGTATAATTATGCATTTAATAACCCAATATATTTTGTAGATCCTGATGGGATGTGGCCTTGGCCAAATCCGCTTAGCAGGGTTCAGTCTATGTTTAATCAAGCAGCTGATAAGATAAGGACATCCTATGCTAAGGTAGAACAGAAAGTAAAAAGTACTTATAACAAAACTGCAAATGCAGTAACCAAATGGACAAAGGAAAATAAAACAACTCTATTAAATACTGCGAAAAATTTGCAAAACACTGGAGATGTCATGGTTGTTTCTGGAACTGTTGCAGCAGCAGTTGGTGCTCCAGTAGCAGGCGTCGGAGCTGCACCAGGATTAGCATTGGCAAGTGGTGGTGGTCTTGTGAAAACTCTTGGAGACGGGCTTGAGATTGTAACAAATTTTGTTGCTGGAGATACAAAGAGTGGTGCAGAAGGTGCTGCGAAACAAGTTGTTGATGCTGCAATTGACAAAGCAGTCGATGTGATGTTACCTGGCCCAACCCCAAAAATGGCCAGTCAATTTAGAGAAGCCATTAAAGAAACAAAAGAAATAACAAAAAATGCTGTGAAAAGTGGAGCGGCTTTAAACGAAAAAGTGAAAGAAGAATAAAATGATTTGGAATTATTTATTATATGGCTTTTTAAGTTTTTCCTTTTCTGTATGCTGGTATTTATTTAGTAAGAAATGGAAAGAAAGAAAAGAACGAAATATGGAACTGGATGGCTACGACAAAGGAACAATAATTCCTCGAGATTGGTTGATAACGATCTGCTTTGGGATAATTGGTGTTGTTTATTTTCTCAAATTTTTATTTGAATAAAATTAAGATTTTATGGATTTGCAACATATAATGAGATTTCTTGTGCCAGTAATGCTTTTAGTATTAGGGTTAATGACTAAATTTTCTAATAACGATGGATGGAGTTCATATAAAAAATATTGGATATATTTTGTGGTAATTGGAGCGATTTCCCTAATATATGCTATATATAAATACCCCTTCTAGCTCAAGAATTGACGTAGCAGTGCTCTCTTATGCAAGTCTTGTGTTTGTGGTTTAGTTTAGGGAGACTTGTGGATGTTAGCATTACTTAAACAATAGTTTAACTCATATAAATAGCGGATAGTTAACTGTTCGCTATTTTTTATGATTATTATTTTAGGTTATTATATCCTGTGTTTAATGTTAGCTAAAGCCCAAGTCGGCCTTAGCTTTTCCCATGCCGTAAGACTTGCGCTAAGGGGGAGGTGATAACACCAACCAGAAGTTAAATCGCCATTGCGAGGCACGAAGCAATCTCGTACTATCGCTTTAGGATTGCGTCGTACCTCGCAATGACGAGCCCTCGATGGCGTCCGCCCATTGGCGCCTATGAGCACTTTAATAGGGATTTTATTGGATTAAAGAGATTTCTAATCTGTAGGAGGAGCGTTAATAAATAGTATAAGGACAAGTCAGTCTTAGCTTTTTCGGTGCTTTAAGACTTGCGATAAGGGGGATATAGCCCTAGGAATACAACCTAAAGTACAGCTGCACTATAGAAAACCACTAGGAATAGTGCAATATGTACGCACTTTTACGCACTTCTACGGAGTTTTACGGAAACTTATGAGGAATATTGTAAAGAAGATGAGTTGATATACTCCTAATTTACGAAAAAGAATGAGGTTTTTGGGTCCATCAATTGCATTTTATTCTCATTTTAACTCCCATAAAATCAGTTATCTTTAATAAGGGTTTCTAATTTTTTATGGAAACTATTAGAGGGGCTCATCATCTAGGCAAAAAATTAAAATGATCTAGTGATCAAAATGAATAAGCATATGAAAAAAATAACATCCCTATTGATAGCGCTCCTTACTATTACTCAATTTGCAAAAGCTACGGCTAATAGTGAAATCATCACCATGGAAATTAAAGAGCACCAGGCAGATTGCACAGGTGTAGGCCCTATGAAATGCTACTTAGTGAAATACAAAACCAGTAAAGACTGGGAATATTTTTACAGCGGTTTCCAAAAATTTAAGTATCAAGAAGGTTATCGTTACAAAGTGCAGGTAAAACGTACCCAGCTTAAAAATGTTCCTGCTGATGCTTCTTCGTATAGTTATGAAGTGGTGAAAGTGTTGAGTAAGAAAAAAGTAAAAGCTGAAAAGGCAGATGCTAAAGCGCTTGCTTTTTTAGGTAAATACAGTTGGAAATTGCTTTCTATCAATAACCAAACGATCACTAACGGCACTGCTACCATGAACTTTGATATGAAAAAAAGGATTGTCAATGGCAATACTGGTTGTAATGGTTATGGTGGTTCGGTACAGTTTACTGGAAAGAATAAAATTGCTTTCTCTAAAGTAGTGAGTACGCAAATGGCTTGTTTGGATAGTAATGTGGAGGGGGAGTTCTTAAAATTGGTTTCTCTTGCAAATTTGACTTATGATATTGCCGACCAAACTTTTAACCTTTATCATAACCAAAAATTGGTAGCGATATTTGGTTTGGTGAGTAAGTAAGATTTAACCTCTCTCTAACTCTTCCGATGAATCGGAACAGGTTCTCCTTAAGGAGAGAGGACGGGGGCTGTGCTTGGGCGGTTAGCAAACTACAAATGTTCAAGTTTACATTGCCGTTCCTAAATGCTTGTCTCTACCTTTTAGGGAGAGATGTTCTAAGGACAGAGAGGGTGTTTTCTTTTAAACCTCTCTCTAGCTCTTCCGATGAATCGGAACAGGTTCTCCTTGAAAAGGAGAGAGGACGGGGGCTGTGCTTAGGCTGCTTGTAAACTACAAAAATTCAAGTTTTAGGTTGCTATTCCTTAACTCGATTATTCGTCATCCCGAATTTATTTCGGGATCTTAATGCCTTGGTAGGTTTTTATACGTTTTAAGGTTCCCGCCTGCGCGGGAATGACGCATGTAGGAAAATTAGTTGGTTAAAAGGAAAAGAACCTCTCTCTAACTCTTCCGAAGTGTCGGAACGGGTGCTCCTTGAAAAGGAGAGAGGACGGGGTTATGCTTAGGAGGCTTGTAAACTACAAAAATTCAAGTTTTAGGTTACTATTCCTGAACTCAATTATTCGGGGTTGCCAGCTTGACTGGTAATTGTAATACATAGTAGGCTTTTATACGCTTTAAGGTTCCCGTCTTCGCGGGAATGACGCATGTAGGAAAATTAGTTGATAAATGGATAAGAACCTCTCCCTAACCCTCTCCTTGAAAAGGAGAGGGAACTGATGGCGCTTGTTTATCCCAAATTGCTAGACATCTCTTTATTCCGTATCACCGCAATTCCATTACTTACTATAAAAAGGAATACCAATCACAAAATATGTTATAGCTTAAAGTTGTAATTAGTATCTTCACTTTATGAAAAAACTGATTGTTACTTTAGCGCTTGGCTTCGCTTTTATGGTGGCCAAAAGCCAAACCACCGTTTCTATCAAAGAAGTAGTTAACCACGTAGGCAAGGAAGTTACCCTGTGCGACTCGGTTTATAGTGCTCGTAGTTTAGAAAATTTAAGTTTGCTTAATTTGGGTGGAAAGTTTCCAAAGGAAGTCATTACCGTAGTGGTGTTTAAAGCGGATAGGAGCAAATTTGAAAAAGAACCTGTGGAGCTGTTTGAAAACAAGCGTATTTGTGTGACAGGAAAAGTGACGTTATTTAAAGATAAACTGCAGTTAGTGGTGAATGATCCTAAGCAGATTAAGACCAATTAATCAAATTAAGACTTACGAAGTTATAGAAACTTCGTAAGTCGCTAATCAACTACCTTGTACAGTCGGCGGTCCAAATTGCGCCATCCTTCGTAAAAGCTATTTTAAGCGTTCCAGCTGTAATTTTGATGTACTTGCTTTCGTCGTTTCCAATAGATACGGCCTCGTTTTCGTTTTTCTGGAATTGCACGCCGTTCAAATCTGGAATACCATCCGAAAATTTAAAATCATAATTATTGCCTGTTTTCACCACCGTTACTTTACCTGTTTCGGTGCGGATAGATGTTGAACCACTGTTATAACCAATGGTACCATTGTAGGTGCCTACAAATAGATCATTATCAGCGGGGTCATCATCTTTACTACATGCTAAAAAAAAGAGCGGTATCATCAATAAGACGGCTAAAAATTTAAATTGAGTTTTCATAATGTTCTATTCTTAATGTTTCGGTTTTACTAACAGCAAGGCAAACGCAAAGGTTTTCAGTTTTTTAATTTCAGGTAGTTAACCTTAACTTATCATTAAGGAAATAGAATGTTAATGGACTTTTTGGATGTTTGCAATGGTTTGAAAAACAAGGTGTTGCGATTGTGTGAAAAGCCTTGCTGCCACTCTGTTAACGGCTTGTTCATGGTGGTTTCTTTTTTGTAACGCAGGAATTGGGGTACCTGGTAGGTATAATTTTCAATTTCGTGTCGATAAGATTTCAAACAAATTAAAAAGCAAAAATGAAAACACTTTTTACTTCAGTACTTTTACTATTCGCTGTCGTATTTTGCCACGCCCAGCAGGGTAGTGGTGTGATTACGGGTAAGGTCATTGAAAAAATGACGAAGGCCTCGTTACCAGGTGCTACTGTTAAATTAAATGTTGGTAACCGTTATACCATTTCCAACCAAATTGGAGATTACGAATTTTTGAAAGTACCAGAAGGTACCTACGAGGTAGAAGTCATCTACATGGGCTATCAAAGCCAAAAACAAAGCGTAACTGTTTCGAAAGGCGGTAATGCCGTTATTCACTTTTATTTAGAAGATGGTGCGGTAGCCATGAACCAAGTGACGGTAATGGGCGACAGGTTACGTGGACAGGCTAGGGCGCTTAACCAACAAAAAAACAAGTCTAACATCACGAACATTATTTCTTCTGACCAAGTTGGACGTTTCCCAGATGCCAACATTGGTGAAGCCTTGCGCCGTGTACCAGGCATTACCATGCAGAATGACCAAGGGGAGGCCCGTAACATTATTGTAAGAGGTCTTGCGCCAGAATTGAACTCGGTCATGCTTAATGGCGACCGTATTCCATCGGCTGAAGGCGATAATAGAAGGGTACAAATGGACTTGATTCCTTCGGATATGATTTCTAGCATCGAAGTCAATAAAACCCTTACTTCTGATATGGATGCAGATGCGATTGGTGGTTCGGTGAATTTGATTACCCGTGCTTCTCCAAATGGTGAGCGTATTTCGGCCACTTTATCTACAGGTTACAATCCTATTAGAGACAAAATGTTGTACACGGGTGGTTTTGTGTATGGGAATCGCTTTGCGAAAAATGCCATTGGTATGGTGTTAAGTGGTTCTTACAACAACAACGTTTATGGTTCAGATAATGTGGAAGCGGTTTGGGCAAAAGATGATTTTGGAAACACCTATGTAGAGGAAACCGACATTAGAAAATACGATGTACAAAGGATCAGAAGAAGTGTGGCTGCTACATTAGATTTTAAACTGGGCGAAAACCATACTATTTATGCAAATGCGATGTACAACTGGCGTGATGATCGAGAAAACAGATACCGTATGCGTATTGACAATATTGCCCCACAATACAACGCCAGCAATGCTATTATAGGTTATAGAGGTCGTATTGGTTTACAAACCAAAGGTGGTATTGATAACGACAGAAATAAAATGACGCGTTTGGAGGATCAACGTGTGCAAAACTACTCGTTGCGTGGTGAGCATTTGATTGCTTCGGGATTGGATATGGACTGGGCGGCAAGCTACTCCACAGCCAGAGAGTATCGTCCTAACGAGCGTTACATCTTGTTCAGACAAAACAATAGGACGATCAATTTTACTGGTAGTTCTGATTATCCATTATTTACGACCACCAATTTTGACGCTAATACCGTGGGTTTAAATACCATTTCTGAGAATACGGATTTGACCAAAGAGAGTGAGTTTGGAGCGAAACTTAATTTTAGAATGCCATTATCGGTGGTTGATGGACAAAAAGGTCGTTTACGTTTTGGTGGTCGATTGAGAATTAAGAAAAAGGATCGTAACAATAGCTTCACTGAGTTTGAGCCTCTTGATGGTGATTTGATTCCTAACCTGGGCCAAATTCCGAACAGCTATTTTGATGGCAAGAAATTTCAGGCAGGTAGTCAATATGTTCCAGGATTGTTTGCCAGCAGAGCTTATTTGGCAAGTTTGAATTTAAATAATCCAGCGGTATTTGAAGCTACGGATGCCGCGGCAGAATACTTGGCGCTTAACTACAATGCCAAGGAGAATATTTTAGCAGGTTATTTGCGTTGGGACCAAGATTTGACCGAGAAGCTATCGGCCATTGTAGGTTTGCGTATGGAGCATACCAGAATTAACTACACGGGTAATGTGATTGAGGAAGAGGAGGAATTAGCGGGTAAACGTACCTCTAAAAACAATTATACGGATTGGTTGCCAAGTTTAGCCTTGAAATATCAGGCCAATGATGATTTGATTTTACGTGGGGCTTTCACTACCGCTTTAGCTAGACCAAATTACTATGCGCTTACGCCATTTGTGGGCATTATTGCGGGTGATGAGGAAATGTCTGCTGGTAACCCGAATTTGGATGCTACTTATGCTTATAACTTTGATTTAATGGCCGAGCAGTATTTTAAATCGGTAGGTTTAATTTCTGGAGGCTTTTTCTATAAGCGATTGAAAAACTTCATTTACACCTATAGTGACAGGGCTTACACGACTTCAAAATTTGCAAATGACTTCCCTGATTTGGCCAATCCAATTCCCGCGGGCGAACAATGGGCCTTTACCCAAAGTAGAAATGGTGAAAGCGTAAATGTATATGGTTTTGAGGTGGCTGTACAAAGACAGTTAGACTTTTTACCAGGCAAGTTTTTGAAAGGTTTCGGTATTTATGCCAACTATACCTACACCAAATCGAAAGCTAAAGGGGTGACCAATAGTGATGGCGAATTGAGAGAAGGCATGATTTTGCCAGGAACTGCACCACACATGCTTAATGCTTCATTGTCTTGGGAAAACAGCCGCTTCTCAGCAAGGATTTCGGCCAACTACACCGCTGCTTATATTGATGAATTAGGTGCTGATAACTTTGGTGATGTGTTTTATGACAAACAGTTCTTTTTGGATGCCAATGCTTCTTATAAAGTGTCGAAAGTAGCTAGGTTCTTTGCCGAAGCAACCAATTTGACCAATCAGCCGTTGAGATATTACCAAGGCTTGAGCAACCAAAGCAGACAGATAGAGTATTACCGTCCGAGATATAATTTGGGGGTTAAGTTTGATTTTTAATTGTTTTTAATGATGGACGATAGCAGTAAAAAGCGCCATTGGCATAAAGCCATATTAGTGATCTTAACCGTATTTTGTGCAGGGGGAAATCTCCTTGCACAAAATGCGACTGCTATCAAAGAAATGGGTTTGGGTTCTAGTGCTGTGGCAAGTCCATCAAATACCCTATTCATTCAACAAAACGAACTTTATAAGCAAGCAAAAGGCAACGGCGATTTACAGGGGGAAGCAAGGGCCTTGCAGCAAATGGGGCAAATCTGTTATCAGATGGGTTTGTTTACCCAATCTTTAAGCTACCACATTAAGGCCAATGAAATTTTCAGGGCGCATAAAAATGAGAAGCAAACTGCAGATAACCTGAATGATTTGGCCTTGCTGTTTCTCATCACCAAACAGCAAAAGGAAGCTAAGCAGTCATATTTCAAAGCGTTAAGCACCTATCAGTTGTTTAAAGACAGCACGGGCATTGCTAAGACTTATGCCAACTTGGGTCATTTTTACGAGAAAGTGCTTGACTACGACAGTGCTTACTATTATCAGCAAAAGGCCATGCAAGTGTTTGATGCGATTGGGAATGCTGAGGGGGCAGCTTTGGTACACGAGAATTTGGGGAGCATCTACGAAGATAAATCGCAATTTGACAAAGCCTATTTCCATTTTTCGAAAGCGCTAGCTTGGTTTGAGCAAGGTGGCAATACGGAAATGCTGATTGATGCCTACAACAATGTGGGGGATGTGTACCGTAAGCAGGGGCAATATACCCAAGCATTACATTATACCCGCAAGGCAGAAAAACTGGCTAAAAGTACCAAATCGTATAGTCGTTTAAGTAGTGCCTATCGAGATCTAGGAAAAACCTTTAGCTTTTTAAAGCAAAGCGATAGTACCTTTTACTATTTAGAATTGAGTAGACAACATTTTTTGAGCTCCTATTCCGAAGAAAGTAAAAACCAGGAGGCGTTGCTTAAGGTGATTTATGGTTTGGATAGGAAAGAACTGCAAATTGCTCAAATGGCACGACAGGAAAAAATTGCTTGGGCCATTTACATTGCGTCGGGCATTGCTGCTGTGGTGTTTATTTTGGTGGCTGCCATCATTATCCGCAACCAACGTCATCGTATTTTAAGAGAGCGAGAAATTAGGGAAAGAGAAGAGAAAATATTGAAGACGAAACAGGAGCTGATGGAGATTGATTTGAACAATAAAAAAATGCAGGAAGAACATCTGAAAGAAAACCTGCATACCAAAGCCAAAGAAATCACGGCCCATACCTTGCAGACTATCCAAAAAAACCAGTTGCTGGAAGACATTAGGGATGCTCTTACTGAAATGATTAAAAGTGATGGACGAAGCTATAAAAAAGAACTGCGTAGTCTGTTGAATAAAATCAACCAGAACTTTCATAAAGATGCTTATTGGGATGATTTTAGAAGAATTTTCGAGGAAATTAACCAAGAGTTCTTCGATCGTTTGCAGCAAATCAATCCAGGTCTTTCTGCTACCGATATCAAGTTCATTTCTTTGATCAAACTTAACATTAATGCCGCGGATATCGCCGCACTGCTAAGCGTATCTACCGATAGTTTGCGTGTAGCACGTTATAGTTTGCGCAAAAAGCTTAAATTGGAGCAGGGCGCTAGTTTAACCGCATTTATACAATCTATTTAAAACCAAGCTGCCTTTTTGTAAAGGCTTGTTCACTATTTGTAACGCTATTTTTTTGTTTTAATAACCGTTATGTACAACATTTGTGCATACTAATCCTATTCAATGAATACACTAAGTAAATATTTTTTTGCACTGGCTATTTTGCCTTTGGCCGCATGCGCTCAAAAAGCACCTCAATCAAAAAACACCAATAATCCCAATACCGTACAGGCAACCGTAATTACCGAGCAAGTAAAGCATGATACCGATGACCCTGCCATTTGGATTAACCCAACAGATCCTAGCAAAAGCTTGGTGATAGGTACAGATAAAGACAAAGATGGCGCTTTATATGCTTTTGATTTGTCGGGTAAAATAGTGAAAAGAGTAGGCGGAATACAACGCCCCAATAATGTCGACATTGCCTATGGCATTATGCTTGGCGGTAAAAAAGTAGATATTGCGGTCACTACCGAACGCCAGGCTAATAAAATCAGGATTTTTAGTTTGCCCGATTTACTACCTATTGACAATGGCGGTATTGAAGTGTTTGCTGGCGAAACGGAACGTGATCCTATGGGGATCGCTTTGTACACTCGTCCAAGCGACCACGCTATTTTTGCCATTGTGGGTAGAAAAACAGGACCAGCGGATGGTTATTTATGGCAATATCAATTGGCAGATGCTGGAAATGGTTCTGTAGCCGCCAAGTTGGTTCGTAAATTTGGGAAATACAGCAGCAAAAAAGAGATTGAAGCGATTGCGGTAGATAACGAACTAGGTTATGTTTATTACTCTGATGAACAAGTAGGCATACGTAAATATTGGGCAGATCCTGCTGCAAATCATAATGAGGAATTGGTTTTGTTTGCTCAAACAGGATTTTCGGTAGACCACGAGGGGATTGCGATTTACAAAACTGGAGAAAAGACGGGTTACTTATTAGTGTCTAACCAAGGTTCGCAAAGTTTTATGGTTTATCCACGTGAGGGTAGTAAAGGCAATGCTCATCAGTATGATCTCATTGCTGAAATACCAGTGAGTGCGATGGAAACTGATGGTGCTGATGTGGTTTCAGCGAATTTAGGTCCTCAATATCCAGAAGGGATTTTTGTAGCCATGAGTACTGATAGAACTTTTCATTTTTATGATTGGAGGTTAATTGCTGCTAAAATTAAAGCAGCGCAGGTGAAGAAATAATCATGTTGAGAGACTTACGAAGTTTTTGAAACTTCGTAAGTCTTTTAAGAAACTGTATAAATTTCAGTCAAACTTTTTACTTTTTTATTTACCATCACCCTGAATTTATTTTACTTCGTAGCTGTTCGCTTTGCTACAGGTAAGGGGCTGTTATCACTGATGCTGAAATAAATTCAGCATGACGTGCATGTCGCAAATTAAAAATTTAGACAGTTTATACCAGTCCTTAAACTTACTTCCCAAACTTCGTAAGTCTAAATACCTTTAAACAGTGGTATAACCGCCGTCGGTGATGTAATAAGCACCAGTAGTAAATGATGCTTTATCTGAGCTAAGGAATACCACCAGTTCAGCTACTTCTTCGGGAGTCCCAAGTCTGTTCATCGTCGCTTTGGCAGCTACTGCTTTTAAGCTTGCTTCGTCTAAATTGTCATCCAATAAAGGCGTATGGATATACCCTGGACCAACTGCATTACAGCGAATGTTTTTCTGTCCGTATTCGGCACCAATGTTTTTGGTTAAACCTACTACCCCATGTTTGGCCGCGGTATAAGCCACACTATTAGGTGCAGCCACAGTGCCATGTATAGAAGCCATGTTTACAATGCTACCCCCGCCATTTTTTTCCATTTGTTCCAATTGATATCTACATCCATAGAATACGCCACTTAAGTTGATGGCAATTACTTTATCCCAGCCTGCAATGTCATATTCGCCTGTAGGAGCCGCTGGGCCGCCAATACCTGCATTGTTGCAAGCAATATCCAACCTTCCGTATTTGGCAACAGTACCCGCTACCAAGTTTTTATTGTCTTCTGCACTGCTCGAATCAGCTTTAATGAAATGAGCTTCTCCACCGCTTCTTTGTATTTCTGCTACGGTAGCATTTCCATGTTCTTCGTTGATGTCTGATACGACTACTTTGGCACCTTCACGTGCGTAAGCTTCTGCAATGGCTTTACCGATGCCTGAACCAGCGCCAGTAACCAAGGCTACTTTATTTAATAGTAATGACATAAAATAATAAGTTTTAAGTGTGTGACTTTCGGTAATTGAAAGTTTCATTCTTAAAACAAGTGGTTATAGCGGAAGTTTTTATTTTAAGGAGTGAGGTGCTGTTTATGACAGAAACCTGTCAAAAGAGATGGAGGAAGTGTTTTTACTTTCTAAGGCTTACGAAGTTTTTAAAACTTCGTAAGCCTAACTGCTCTAAACTTCGTAAGTCTCTATTGGTGGAAATGTGCTACACAGATGGTATTCTGATTTGGAAAGAACTGCCTTGGCCTATTTTAGATTCGATGTTCATTTCGCCATTAAGTTCGTTCAGAAGTTTTCGAACCATAGGCAAACCAAATCCGTATCCTTTTTCGCCAATGGTACCATCGCTACTTTCGGCAGTACCTTCTAAAATTTCATCAATTGCTTCTTGACTAATGCCCGTTCCGTTATCTTTTACTTCTAAAATCAACGTTTTTTGATTGGTTTCTAAAAAAAGATCTAATACTACTTTAATGTTGCCGCCGTTAGGGGTAAACTTGATGGCATTAGAAATGAGGTTGCCACTGATCTGCATTAGCTTGTCCTTCTTGATTTTTATGGTATCAAAAGCAATATTCGCTTCAACGTCCAAATTGATTTGTTTGTTAAAAGCCTGCGGTTGATATAGTTTGTCCAGTTTTTCTTTAAAAATTCTCAAATTAAAGATTTCTGCATTACCGTTCAGCTTTTCTGAGGAACTTTTTAAAATCTCATCCGCTAAATCCAGTACAGATTGCCCACTTTTGCCCATCATCCCTACAATGTTTTGCAATTCATCTTTCGGATATTCGGCCAAGTCACCAGTAATCATATCGGCTAAGCCTATAATGCCTGCAATAGGTCCTCTAATATCGTGTGCTACTTTTTTATAGGTATCTGTTTGCGAGCGCAATTGATCTTGCAATGATTTAATACTACTTGCATCATTAATTCGAGAGATGATTTGACGGGCGATAATTTTCAGCTGTTCAATTTTTTCCTCGGATAACTTGCCATGAAGTTTATTGTCGATTACACACAAGGAACCAATGTTAAAGCCTTCACTTGACTTAAGTGGAATACCAAGATAGTATTTCAAGTTCATGGGTTCACCAACAAAATCTTTTGAAACGAAGCGTTGATCTTTAGATAGATCCTCAATTTCCAAATGATCTTCTTCACCAAGAGTGAATTGACAAACGGTATCATCTATTGGCGTCTGATAGATATCTAGGCCAAACCGCGAGACAATCCATTGGGTATACGAGTCGATGAATGAGATCAATGAAATTTCTGTTCCTGTAATTTTAGCAGCGAGAAAACTCAAGTCTTTAAAAGTATTGTCTAAAGCAGTATAATCTAGGTCGAGCTTAAATAAGCTCGCCAACCTTTCACTCTCATTCGCTGGGATTGTACGGGTGGTTTGCAATTGCTTAAATATTTAGTTTTGAGATGTTTTATTACAAAAATATAATTAGCGGCCAAAAAAGCAATTTTTGAGGTGTGCTAAATTTTCTTTTTAATGTATTTTTGAGGGATGTCAACAATAATATGTTCCTGTTCGTCGGGCAAGCCTTATGCCCAATGCTGCGAAGTTTACCATTTAAAAGAAGCGCTTCCACAAAGTGCCGAATTGCTTATGAGGTCGAGATATAGTGCATATGCATTGCACTTGATAGACTACTTATGGGACACTACCCATCCAGCTAAAAGACAGTTGTACAACAAAGTAGATATGGCGCAATGGGCCAGAGCCAATCATTGGCTAAAACTGGAAATTGTTTCTGCTAAAAAGCATGTGGTGGAGTTTAAAGCTTATTATCAAAAAGGATTGCAGCAATATGTTCATCATGAGCGCTCGCAGTTTAAAAAAGAAAAAGAGCAGTGGTATTATTTTTCAGGTGATCATTTTCACTAAATTCAATTTAAACAAAGCTTTTAATTATTTGTTCAGAACCCCATGCGTAGATCCACTCGTTTCATTTTACCTTTCGTATTTCAGTTGCTTAGTTTTCCCCTTTGGGCGCAAAAGCTAGACACCAATAAGCTTACTTTAGATAGTGTAGTGATTAATGCTTATGGCAGTAAAACTTTGATGACCACCCCAACGGCTGTCAACAAAATAGGCTTAGCACAATTGCAACGTTATGCCAATACGAATGTGTTGCAAGCTATCAACGCCACACCAGGCGCTCGTATGGAAGAGCGTTCACCTGGTAGTTATCGTTTGAACATTAGGGGGAGCTCGGTACGTAGTCCTTATGGCGTACGCAATGTGAAAATTTATTACGATGATATTCCTTTTACGGCTCCAGGCGGGAACTCGATGCTGAATATGTTGGGTTTTTACAATGTAGGAGGGGCAGAACTGATTAAAGGCCCAGGCAGTAGCGTATATGGTATTGGTACTGGTGGTGTAGTGCTATTTAATGCACCTGTAGTTAATAACAGCGCAATGGTAGATGCGGGTGTTGGTGGAGGTAGTTTTGGGACCTTAAATTATAACGTGAAACTGCAATTGCCTCAACACTTGTTGGCTTACGAGGAACAAAGTGCCGATGGTTATAGAGCGCATACGGAAATGAGAAGACGCGTGGCGAGTTACCAAACTCAATTGCCTACTTTCTCCAAAGCAAGTTTAACCCTACATGCCATTTATAGCGACCTTAATTACCAAACTCCTGGGGCGTTAACGTTGGCAGAATATCAGGCTAACCCTCGACAAGCCCGACCAAGTGTAGGTGCTAATCAAGGTGCTATTTTAGCTAATGCGCGTATACAGCAGGAGGCTTTGTTGCTGGGCTTGGTACATCGCTATGCTTTTCATGAAAAGTGGCGAAACACGACGAGCTTGTATGGTTTTTATAATGAAACGGAAAACCCAGCCATCCAAAATTACGAGTTTAAAAAGGAACCACATTGGGGTGGAAGAACTGCCTTTGTTTATGAACCTGTGAGCAATATTTCTTTACATTTTGGTGGAGAGTTGCAAAAGGGCGACTTTAGCTCTAGGACCTATAGAAACTTACAGGGAAACAAGGGGGATCAAATTACCAATGACCAACTTGATTTATTACAGTGGTTGGCATTTGCCCAAGTGAATTGGCAGGTACACAAATGGTTGTTTACCGTTGGAGCAAGTACCAATCATCTTCGACTTGATTTTCTTCGCAATAGCGAAACACCCAATATTAATGCAAGTAAAAAGTTTAGTGGTGAGGTACAACCGCGTTTTGCTGTACTTTTTAATGCTAACGAAAACTTTTCTACTTATATCAATGTGGCCAAAGGATTTTCGCCTCCTGCTAGTAGTGAGATTTTTGCGGATAACAATAGCTATAATTTGGCTTTGGAAGCAGAAAAAGGTTGGAACATAGAGCCTGGTTTTAGATGGAAGTTGCTTAGCCAGCGTTTGTTTTTGGATGCCAGTTATTTTCATATGCTGTTGAGCAATGCGGTGGTGACTCGTAGAGATGCTGCGGGAGCGAACTACTATGTTAATGCTGGACAAACCAAGCAGCAGGGGGTAGAAGCGAGTTTAACCTACCAATTGCTTCAGGAAAGTCAGCCATTATCGGTATTGCTTCAGGGAGCCTATGCTTGGCATCAATTTAAATATGATGATTTTGTGCAGGTCAATCAGGATTTTTCAGGTAATCGTTTACCTGGAGTGGCACCGCATACTTATACTTTAATGGCCGATATTAAACACAAAAGTGGCTTATTGGCTTTCGTGACTTTTAATCATACTGCTAAAATTGCGCTTAATGATGCCAACACGCAATATGCCAATGCGTTTCAATTGATATCGGCTAAGTTAGGCTATCAAAAACGTATTAAACACTTGCCTGTACAATTATTTGCTGGGGTAGATAACCTTTTAAATCAAACCTATAGCTTGGGCAATGATATTAATGGTTTTGGTGGTAGGTATTACAATGTAGCGCCTGGCAGGAGTTTTTATTTTGGTTTAAAAGTTGGGTGGGTGAAATAGCAAAAGTTTGGTTGATCTTCGGTCATTTCGGCTTTAATGGAGAACCGAAGCTCCAATGAGGTCCTTCGCTACCGAATGGTCGGTACAGGTGCGCTCTGGATGACAGGCATGGTGGATAGCAAGGTTCAAAGATCTCTCCACTCGCTGCGCTGCGGTCGAGATGACGCGTTGTTGTGTTCGGTTGTTGTGATTCTGAGCTAGCGAAGAGTCTCTTAGCTGTTAAAATTCGAAGTATTTCATCGTTATTGAAAACACATTTGTCCAAGTATGCGACTCTGTAGGAGTCGTATCGAAGGGGTTAGGTTTTTTATAAATATTAGACCTCTTTGAGGTCTTGAAGCGCTATCCCTCGTCATTTCGGCTGTAATAGATAACAGAAGCTCCAATGAGTCCTTCGCTACCGAATGGTCGGTACAGGTGCGCTCTGGATGACAGGCATGGTGGATAGCAAGGTTCAAAGATCTCTCCACTCGCTACGCTGCGGTCGAGATGACGCGTTGTTGTGATGTTAAGCTAGCAAAGAATCTCGTCAACGTGTTTGCCCTCTCTGCCCTGTGGGCATCTCTCCCAGAGGGAGAGAGTAACATGATGCCTAACAAACATTGCTTTTCTCTCCCACTGGGAGAGATACTCATAGAGTGTTAAAAACTCTTCTTTACCTTGGGGTCAGTTACAATGACGTAATCGCCTAAGTTTTGATACTTTTCCCAGTTCGGGTTTTCAAAATCTTCTGCTGCAAACGAAGCAATGTTTAAAGCCTTTAGCTTTGGTGCTAACTTTTGTAGTTGTGCATAAGTACCCAATTTTTCATCGCTATGGAAACGTCCGTTCACCTGAAATATCTTCTTTCCCTTATTTTCCTTGGCAAATTTTGCAATAGACCAAGCCATGGTGGCATCCCAAAAGTTTTGGGTTTGATAAACCTTCATTGCACCCATTCCGTGACCGCCCAGTAAATCCATAAACTTTTCATAGTATCTGCCAGTTAAGGTATCAACTGCATTTGGAGGTAGAAATTGCTTGGAGCTAGCGGGTAACTTGCTTAAAATCTCCAATCCATTTTTAGTCACGGAATTGCTATACCTAGCCGCCGCATTGCCACCAATCACTACAATCCCTTCGTTTTTGGCAAATTCAATCATGGGTTTATAATCTTTGTAATTGTTCCAAGCTCTGCTTTCTTTAATGAAATTCTTTTCGGTAATGATGCCAGCTAAATATTCGTTAATCACTGGTTGTACGTCGGTGTGGAACATTTCTAGGGTTAAACCCACTTTGTTTTGATAGGCAGCGGCCAGCTTCTTAAATAATGTAACCTCTAGGTAATGCCCTATCGAATCATTGTGTTCTTCGCCAAAGAAAAGTACCTCAGCTTTTGCCATTTCGGCTACAATATCATCCAAGTTAATGGTCTTCTGTTTTTTTACGTCGTAGACTTTGTAATGTTGGCTTAAATCCTGCGCATTTACAAAAATAGGAAGGGCCAGAAGGAGGATAAGGCTAAGTGTTTTCATTTCTTTGTCTGTATTTAACCGATGGTTTTCAAATTAACGAAAATTTTTACCGATAAATTAATGCATTTTACCGATAATTGGATAGCAAATAACCGTCTTGTGTTGTGTGGTTTAAAAGGTTGAGATACTTTTGGACATATCAAATAGCACAAGACAAATGGAAAATATAGAAAATAAAAATATGGTTAATCGCTCAGGAAAAGTTTGGGCAGGCTTCATCATCATGGGTATTGGTGCGCTTTTGTTGCTAAGAAATTTTGGCTTAGGCTTACCGCACTGGTTTTTTAATTGGAGTGTCTGGCTAGTGATCATCGGCTTGTTTGTAGGAGCTCGTCATAATTTCAGGAGTAGCGGTTGGTTTGTGATGGTGCTGATTGGTAGTTACTTTACGCTAGATGACATTTTGGATGATTACGAAATGCCTCATATAGCACTGCCAATTGCCATTGTAGCCCTCGGCCTTTATCTCATCCTTAAACCTAAAGACGTTTCTAATTGTAGAGATAAAAGGCGACGTAGAAAAGAACGCTTTGAAAAGTTCGATTATGTAAATCCTGTAGGGCAAGAGCAAGAACCTATTGAACCCATTAGCGATGATAGGGAAAAATATAGCAACGACTACATTAATTCTGTAAATGTATTTGGCGGAGGCAATCAGGTTATCTATTCTAAAAACCTAAAAGGAGGCGAGATGGTTGCTGTATTTGGTGGCGGAGATCTTAATTTGACCCAATCTGATTTTGAAGGACAGATTATATTGGATGTGACTGCCATCTTTGGGGGCGTGAAAATTGTAGTGCCCGCTACTTGGCAAATAAAATCGGAAGTTACTGCCATCTTTGGTGGGGTGGATGATAAGAGAGCCATTTATCCAGCAACGGAACAGGCAAATAAATTGATTATTATAAGAGGAGTGGTGCTTTTTGGAGGGGTAGAGTTTAAGAGTTATTAATCTTTTCGCTAAACCTAAAACTAAACACCTTGACAACTACACCACTATCAAAACCGCAGATTAAGACCATAGCAGGCATCATTTTGTTATGCTGGCAAGTGGCTTGTGCTGCGGTTTTGTATTTCTTTTTTAATTTCTCTTGGCAAATTTCAGTAACTGATAGCGTTGTCAGTAATTTATGCTTGGCCTTTGGATGTATCGTTATTAGCAATATGCTCGGCTATTATCAGCCTAAAAACGAAAAACTGTTATATGTACTGCTGGTAACCTTAGTGATTTCGGCGGCGGTTGTAGTCGCTTCAAAATATGCCTTAACGTTTCTGTTTGCCAATCAAACGAGTTATATCGCCTTTTTAGATCTTTCGGATATTTTTAAGGCCGCAGTGTCGTTCATGTGTTTGGCTTGGTGCGCACTAGCCAATATCCTATGGTATCGCTTAGAAGAACAGTCGGAAATGCAGGCCCGTATGTTGGCTACCCAAAACTTGGCTAAAGAGGCAGAATTGAACAAATTGCGTCACCAATTGCAGCCGCACTTTTTATTCAACAGTTTAAACTCGGTTTATGCCCTAACCATCGTAAATCCTACAGAAGCAGGTACCATGATTACCAAACTGGCGGCTTTTTTACGGGGTACTTTAAAACGTGATGATGAAGTTTGGGTAAGCGTGGCCGATGAAATGGAATACATACAGCTTTATTTGGATATCGAAAAAGTGCGTTTTAGTCACCGATTGAGCGTTGAGGTAAATATTGCCGAAGAAACTAAGAGCCTTTATTTGCCAGGAACTTTGCTTCAGCCGATTGTAGAGAATGCGATTAAATTTGGTTTGTACAATACTTCTACCGCTATTACCATTACTTTGGACGTGAAAATGGAAGAAAGTATCTTAGTGATTCGAGTAAGCAACCCTTACGACCCAGAGATGAAGGCATCCAAAGGAACTGGTTTTGGACTTTCGGCTATTAGGCGAAGATTGTACTTGCTTTTTGCGGATAGCAGCCTGTTGCAAGCTGAATCAAAGGACAATAATTTGTATATTACTACCCTAAAAATCCCTCAGAAAGATGATAAGAACCATACTCATTGATGATGAAGCCCTTGCTAGAGATATTGTGAAGCATTATTTAAAGGCTTTTCCGGATGTTGAGATAGTAGCTGAATGTAGCGATGGTTTTGAGGGATTAAAAGCAATTACGCAACTCCAGCCCGACTTGATTTTCTTGGATATTCAAATGCCAAAAATCAGTGGGTTTGAAATGTTGGAATTGGTTGAAAACCGACCTGCGGTGATATTCACTACTGCATTTGATGAATATGCCATCAAAGCCTTTGAGGTAAATGCCGTTGATTATCTTTTGAAACCTATTGAACAGGGACGCTTTGAACAGGCAATGCAAAAACTACCTGCTAAATTAGCCAAAGGCGATCATAGTCAGGAGCTTTTGGAGATGGCATCGCTATCACCTGCGCAAAATAATAGGGTAGTGGTAAAAAATGCAGGTGTAATTAAGATTATTCCAGTGGAAGCGATCCATTATTTGGAAGCTGATGATGATTATGTGAAGTTAAGTACGACGGAAGGTAATTTCCAAAAGAACAAAACGATGAGCTTTTTCGAGCAAACGTTGGATGCTTCGCAATTCATCCGTATTCATCGTTCCTATATCATTAATCTTGCTCAAGTCACCAAAATTGAGCTTAAAGAAAAGGAAAACTACGTAGTATTGCTTAAATCGGGGATTTGGCTGCCTGTAAGTAAAACAGGTTATGTAAAGCTTAAGGCTGCTTTAGGAATTTAATGTTTGGCATTTTGATAGTGGGTCAAAGTGAAAGCCTGCTACGGCATTAGGATTGCCAGTCGAGCTGGCATGACGAAACGCATACCTAATTCAAGGACGATCTGTAACCCTCTTCTTTTTAAAGAGAGGGTTACGGAGAGGTTTTAGGAATATAGACCCTCTCTCCGCTGTGCGGTGTCTCTCCCTTAAAGGGAGAGAGTATTGCTTGGGAAAGGCAATGTAAGCTCGGATACTTGTAGACTGCAATTAATAAGTACTAACCAATCTCCAGAGCTTTTCATTGATACCTGTTTCGATGTTTCGGGAGAGGTTTAAAGATAAACCCTCTTTCCGCTATGCGGTATCTATGATTGATTATTATTTTTTATTTATTTATTTTGGCATCAATGAGCTCGCTACGCTTCGGTTCTCCTTATGAGGGAGAGAGTATTGCTTGGGAAAGGCAGTGTAAGTTCAAAATGTGCATTCTGATCATTAAACCTCGCAAGTTTAACTTTTGTCTGTTTATTTATTCAATAGTGAAGTTGAGGTCTGCGCCGTTTAAAATCCTACGAGGTTTATTTTTTTGTGCGGAAATCTGTGTATTTGTGGCTTTTTTCTTTACATGAAAAAAAATCCAGAACAATTTTTAAACGAGCTTGTTTAAGTAATAAATCAGATCAATTAACAATTTTATACTTAAACTTTAACGTCAAAATTATGGGAAATCTATTATACGTAATTGCAGTGATTTTGGTAATCATTTGGGCAATTAGTTTTTTGGGAGGTTATTATACGGGAGGCATTATACACGCCTTATTGGTAATCGCTATTGTAGCCATTTTATTAAGAGTAATAAGGGGCGCAGCATAAACGAGAAAAATTTGTAGTTAGTTAATAAATGGAGCTCGATAGGTTTAGGTTACCTATCGGGCTTTTTCATTGTAATGTTAAGCAATGAATAATTATCAATGAGGAATAACCATTCTTCTAAAGAAATCAGGATATTTTGGCAGAAATAGTTTAAAGATGTTACTTCGTAGCTGCTTTGCGGTCTCCATTAAAGTGGAGATGACCATGCAGGAGAGAATGAACTAATGAGTTGACAATCAAACCACCAGTTAACGCAATCACCAATTAGCCAAAGAACTAGTGCAGCCGTAAACAAATAAGTTTAAAAATAAATTAATTTGCTGTTGCAATTTTAAAAATATCGCTTTATATTTGCACCTCTTATAAAAACTCTAGTTAATAATATTATATAGTTATGAAAAGAACATTCCAACCTTCGCAAAGAAAGAGAAGAAACAAACATGGCTTCCGCGAAAGAATGGCTACAGCAAACGGTAGAAGGGTTTTAGCTTCTCGCCGCGCAAAAGGAAGAAAAAGATTGACAGTTTCTGACGAGCGTCGTCATAAAGCATAATTTTTGATTGCCACCCTTGTGGTGAGGGCAGATCAATTTAACTTCTGCAGTTTAGCAATCAAAAAATGAATAAATTTTACAAAGAAGAGCGTTTATGTAGCAAAAAGTCGTTAGACTTGCTATTCAAAAAAGGCTCTTCTTTTTTATTGTATCCCTATAGGGCAACTTTTCTCTTTGATGCCCAACCTCATCGTTATCCAGCTCAGGTGGTGATTAATGTCGCTAAAAAGCGCTACAAACATGCCGTTGATAGGAACTTGATTAAACGACGAACTCGAGAAGCTTATCGCTTACAGAAGCAAGTATTTTTATATGAGCATTTGACTGATAAGAATGAGCTATTGCTTTTGTCTTTACAGTACGTAGGTAAAGAAATTCATCCATATCCTTTCTTGGAAAAGAGAATAAAGCAGGTTTTTGTTAAAATAACGGAGCAGATCAACAATGAAGGTCATTAAACTTTTGTTTTCTTGGTTGTTTCTGGGTATCATTAAATTGTACCAATGGTTGCTGTCGCCTTTGTTGGGCGCAAGTTGTAGGTATACTCCCACTTGTTCTCAATATGGGGTAGAGGCCATTAAAAAACACGGACCTTTCAAAGGTGGTTGGTTAACTTTAAAACGTATTGGTCGCTGTCATCCTTGGGGTGGACACGGACATGATCCAGTACCTTGATTAGGAACTAGGTAATGGTTGCTAGTGGTTAGTCTTTGGTAAAATCTGAAACGATTATCCAAATTGTCAGTTAACCATTATTCAGCTATATTTGCGCTATATGTCAACAATACTTCAGTTAGAAACAGCTACGCCTGTTTGTTCGGTGGCGATCTCGGTAAAAGGAGAAACAGTAGTGCTTAAAGAAGAAAAAGCTCCCAATATCCACGCTTCAAACCTTACCCTTTTTATTGATGAGGCCATGAAAACAGCTGGTTTAACCTATGCTGATTTGGATGCTGTTGCTGTAAGTAAAGGGCCTGGTTCTTATACTGGTCTACGCATTGGTGTTTCTACGGCTAAAGGATTGTGTTTCGCTCTAGAAAAGCCTTTTATTGCTGTCAATACTTTAAAGATGATGGCCAATGGATACCTTTTAAAACATCCCAATTTTGGAGGTTTAGTATGTCCAATGATTGATGCCAGAAGGATGGAAGTGTTTACGGCAGTATTTGACCATAAGCTGGGCGAGGTAGAACATACGCATGCTAAAATAGTAGACGATAAAAGTTTTGTGCTGGAACTGCAAAATCATTATGTTGCTTTTATCGGTGACGGTGCCGAAAAATGTAAAACGGTAATTGATGATCCTAACGCACATTTTTATACGGATAACTTTAACAGTGCTGGTTACATGAGCAATTTGGCGTATGAAGCCTACCAAGCTAAAGCATTTGAAGATGTGGCCTATTTTGAGCCTTTTTACCTTAAGGATTTTGTGTTTACTACGCCAAAGAAAAAAGTTTAGCGCTGTTTTTTCTTAAAGATGCCGAAAATACGTCCAAAGAAACTTTGGCGTTCTTGGCCGTCACCAACGCCAGGCATCCAGCTCATGTTCATCGGGTGTTCTACGATGTAGCCTATTTTAAAAGCCATTCCCAAATAAATAGAACCGCGGTGGTATCCTGTTTCAACGGCTTCATTTCCTTTGATGATGTCTTTGCCCGCATAATAAGTTTCTATCAAATCATTCGTGCCCAAAAACATTTCGAAGTTGGGGGTTTGGATCATTCCTTGTATCCCTAACCTAAAGTTCTTGTCTGTATTATAGCTTGGTATGGCGCTAAAAGAAAAGGTACCAGATTTGATGGTGTTTACCAATGCCGCTTCACCATATTTATTGAAAAAGTGCTTGCTGATAATTAAATTGGGGGTATATGCTCCAAACGTTTTTGAAATGAGGAAATCGGCTCTGCTGTTAATTGGGGCAATGAAACGTTTTTGTTCGGTGTTGCCTTTTGCCAAGTTATCTAGTGCTCTTTGAAGTTTATCTTCCTCTTGTTCTCCTGGATTTCCAACTAGCGGAATGTTACTTTGAGTAACGTCAAAAGCGCCTGTGTATGAATTTTTTCCCCATCTGATAAAACCTAGGTCTTTGATGTTTGCCATCATGAATACACCAGATTTGGTGGTATAGGTGGTGCCAATGGTAATGGCTGCACCCAAGTTTTTATAAGGCAAGCTGTTTTTAAAATTAAACTCACCACCCTCAGGATAATTAAGTCTAAATTTTGCGGCCATATCAACATCCAACGTTGCAGAATTAACGCTTGCCGAAGACCTGCTGGCGTCAAACTGCATGTAGCCAATACCACTTAATAAGCTCACTTTTGCTCCTAAAGCCCAACGTTTAGTGTAATTCTCACGGTAGGTGAAGCTGATTTGGTGATAAGCCTGCATTTTGCTATTGTTGTTGAATATGTTAATGCGGGGAATGGAGGCAAACTTTTGAAAAGTTTCGTAAAATAAGCCCTTGCTTATATCTGCATCATAGTCAACTTGGGTTTCCGATCTGATTTGCCAAGAAAATCCCATCTCACTATGGTATTTGTGATATTTAAATAGTCTAATCGCAGCTATATATACATTGACATCCTCACGCATGGTCTTGGGATTTGCAAAAGCCCCAATTCTACTTTCGGTATAGCCCTGTCTAATTAAATTTCTGATGGCTACGTTCGAATTGCCTGGGCTTAGGCTGCTTAAATCAAGGTAGGGGATAAGAAAGTTGGAGGCGAATTGTCGGGAAGAATCCAGTACAAAAGATTTTTGTGCAGGGTTCTCAAAGGAATCGAATAATGTTTTGGTGTTGAATAATGCGTATTGTTGCGCAGTGGCGTTTAAGGTAGAAACAACTAAAAAGAGAACTACTAAGCCTTTTTTCATAAAACTATTTGCTTTAGGGTAAATTTAGTTGTTTTATCAAATAAATTAAACGTTAATTATCAGTAAGCTTAACGGTGTCGGTTTTTGTTTGGTTTTTGAGCAATAAAATGTTGCTCGTAAACTTTCCGTTATCAGCCGATAGCTGGTAACCAAAAGCATTGTAGTTTTTAACGCCCTTTTCCGATTTATATTGCTTGTAATAAGTTGGCTTTAAGTTTCTTCCGAAAATGTCATTGCTGTTTTTGTTGTTGATGTAAAAAGCGATGGTAGCAGCGCTAGGTGTTTGGTCTTTAAAAGCATTATAACCTTCTGTATTCATCAGTAAATGGTCATTCTTGTATGCGTTTAAAAATACTTGTACGGTGCTGGCATTATTGGCTACTACTAAATGATTGTCGATAATGGTGTAAAACGGGCGTTCAAATTTCTTAAAGGGTTCGCCGAAATAATTGTAAAGCAAATCGGGTTCTTTAAAAATTCTAATATCTGGAGCGTACTCGCTGCCTAAATCCAAAAGGAGTTGACCAAGTTTGTCGCCATTTTTAATTTCTACGATCCCAATTTTTTCGCCACTTTTCAATTCTATGGTTGCCAGCTGTTTGTTAAAGTATTTAGGGAAGATCTGGTTGATGTCAATTCTATATTTTTCGTCAATGTTACGAAGCTGCTCTGCAATTTTTTCATCTTCCTTTTTGCTTTTCTGCCAATCTTTTAATGCTTTGCTCCATACCGCATAATCGTTAATGGTGAATAATACGTAATTGGCTGTTTGCTCTGGAAAAAGTTGGTCGATGTTTATTTTTTGTTCCTTTTGGTCTACAAAAAGCTTAAAATAGTTTTGGCCATCTTTGATTTCGGTATAGCCATTTAATAAAAGCTTATCGCTGCTGAAATTGTAGCTTAAAGAGGCATAGGTATTCTGTTGATTGAAAACGCTCAATTCTCCTATTAAATTGGTGTTCAAGATATCTTTTAACAGCGACGGTAGTTCCTTGTAATTAATGTAAACACTAGCCAGGGTGTTTTTGCCAAACCTATTGTTTTGCTTAATGTATGCTGCAAATTCGTTGTTGGGAAGTTTGGTTTCGCTAAGTGTTTTAAGTGCTTGTTTGCTATTGGAAAGAAAAATAGACCGATTGATGATGGCCACATAGCATTCACTACTATCGCCAAATTTGATGTGATAGGCACTTCCATCTTGCTTTACGGCAGCATTTATCTGATTCAGCATTGCGGCATCCAGCTTTTTTGCTTTGGTTTGTGTAGCAATAACGAAATCTACCTGATTGTTTTTTGTAGGTAAAAAGCCAACAATCACTTTTTCTCCCTCTATTAAATGATTGAATTTGGCATTATTGGCTACATTTTCTCTCAACGTTTTAAGCAAATTGCTTTTCTCTGTGCCTAAAATATCATTGGTGATATTTTGTTGGGCAAGGATATCGTAAAAGCCCTTGTCATTTTCAAAAGCGAAGATGATTGGGGCATTGGCAGATACCAGATGCAGCGAATTGTCGGAGGGACTACTTTCTCTATCTAAATTTGAAAAGTATAAATAGGCCATGCCTGTTACGCCAAGCACTAGTGTGATTAATAGGATGTAGATTTTTCTCATGACTGTGTACAGCAAATTTAATTTAATTTTGCGATTAGTGAGATTATGAAGGCATTTTGTTAATTTAGCGCTATTTAATGCCGTTGCTCATGAATAAAAGAATAATCTTAACCGCTGCCTTTTTCGGTGCACTTGCTGTAATCCTTGGTGCCTTTGGGGCCCATGGGTTGAAAAACATCATCGCACCAAATCAATTGGAGATATGGCAGAAAGGGGTGGAGTATCAGTTTTACCATACTTTTGCTATTTTGTATCTATCTACTTTTGCCAGATATAAAAATAAGCTCATCGCATTATCGTTTTTCTTTTTCACTTTAGGGATTGTTTTATTTTCTGGTTCATTATATCTGTTGGCCATTAAAGATGCCTATCATTTATCTTTTGCGAGCATTTTAGGGCCAATTACACCTATAGGCGGGCTGGGTTTTATTTTGGGTTGGGTATGTTTGTTTTTGGCGGCGGTAAAGGATAAATAATGCAAATTGCAGCATCAGATTTTTCGGAGAGGGAGACACTATTTGTAGAAGTTGTATTGCCCTTGTCATTGGCAATTAATTATACCTATAGAGTTCCTTTTGAACTAAATGAGGTGATTGCTGTTGGCAAAAGGGTAGTGGTGCAGTTTGGTAAGCATAAAATCTACACGGCTTTAGTGAAAAGTATTGGCACTACTCCGCCAGAACATTATCAAGCGAAATACGTCATTGATGTAGTGGATGACTATCCTGTGGTAACCCCTAAGCAATTTGAGTTTTGGGAATGGATTGTCTCTTATTATTTATGTAATGAAGGCGATGTAATGGCTGCTGCTTTGCCTACAGGTTTGAAACTGGCCAGCGAAACGGTACTTCTTTTGAAAGAGGAACAACCAGAAGAGGTGGAACTTAATGATAAGGAAAAGCTCATTTTGGAAGTGCTTCAAAAGCAACATCGCATCAGCATTGATGAAGTAGCAAGTTTATTGGGACAAAAAACAGTTTATCCCATTGTCAATTCGTTAATTGCCAAAGAGGTGATTGTGGCTGCTGAGGAGGTGGTAGATAAATACAAGCCTTTGCTTAAGTCTTTCGTAAAACTTAATGTCTTTTATTTAGAGGAAGAAAACCTAAGACAGTTATTTGCCCAGTTAGAAAAAGCGCCTAAGCAGTTAGATGCTTTGTTGGGCTATCTGAAATTAAGTAAGGATAAAGGTTATATTCCTAAAAATCAATTGATCGAGGAAAGTGGTTGTGGCCAAGCGGCACTAAAGGCTTTAACTGATAAAGAGATTTTTTATGTTGAAAAAAGACCTGTAAGTAGGTTGAGTAGCGACGGAGAAATATTCGATGTTAATTTTAAACTAAGCGAGCATCAACAAGCCGCTTTAGATCAAGTAAATCAGCAGTTTGAACATAAGGATGTGGTGTTGTTGCACGGTGTTACGGCATCAGGCAAAACGCAGCTCTATATCAAATTGATAGAAGAAGCCATTGCTACTGGTGGGCAAGTGTTGTTTTTATTGCCAGAAATTGCCTTAACCACTCAAATTGTGGCTCGTATTAAACTCTATTTCGGGAATAAGATTGGTGTTTATCATTCTAAATTTAACGATAATGAAAGGGTAGAGATTTGGAACAAGGTGTTAAATGGTGCTTATCAGGTAGTGTTGGGCGCAAGGTCGGCCGTTTTATTGCCATTTAACGATTTGCGCTTGGTCGTAGTGGATGAAGAGCATGAAAACTCTTACAAACAGTATGACCCAGCACCTCGTTACCAAGCTCGGGATGCTGCCGTAGTTTTGGGTCATTTGCACCAAGCTAAAGTCATTTTGGGTTCTGCTACGCCATCGTTAGAGAGCTATTACAACGCTAAAATTGAAAAGTATGGACTTGTAGAGCTTAATGAACGTTTTGGTGGGGTTCAGCTGCCGTTGCAAGAGGTGGTGAGTATTGCTGAAGAAACCAAACGTAAGAAAATGGTTTCGTACTTTACCAGCGTATTGGCAGATGATATTGCAGAAGCTTTAGAGAAGAAGGAACAGGTGATTTTGTTTCAGAACCGTAGAGGTTATGCAACGATTTTAATATGTGCTACTTGTGGTTACGCTCCAAAATGTGTGAATTGTGATGTAAGCTTAACTTATCATAAATCTAGTGGTAAACTACATTGCCATTACTGCGGTTATCATCAGAGTAGTATTAATGTTTGTCCAGCCTGTGGTTCGGTGCATGTGGAGCAAAAAGGTTTTGGTACGGAGCGTATTGAAGAGGAATTGAGTTTGATTTTCCCAGATGCTAAAATAGCCCGTTTAGATTTGGACAGCACCCGTACCAAAAATGGCATGCAGCAAATTATTAGTGATTTTCAGGAGAAAAAAAACGACATCCTCATTGGTACCCAAATGGTAGCCAAAGGCCTCGATTTTGAAAATGTAAGCCTTATTGGCGTGATTAATGCAGATACTTTATTGAATTTCCCTGATTTTAGGGCGTTCGAACGAAGTTATCAATTACTGGCGCAGGTTGCAGGTAGGGCAGGTCGTAGGGACAAGCAAGGCAAGGTTTGTATTCAGGCTTATGCGGATGATCATCGCATTATTAAGCAAGTGATCGATAACAACTACGAACAAATGTACGAGGATGAGTTGGAGGAAAGAAGGCAGTTCCATTATCCGCCTTTCTCAAGACTGATTTTTATCAACGTCAAACATAAAGATGCCAATGTGCTTAATTTGGCGGCGCAAACGCTGGCCAATAATTTAAGAGCTCAATTGGGTAAAAGAGTGCTAGGACCTGAACAGCCGTTGGTATCGCGTGTTAGAAATTACTACATCAAGCAAATTATCCTCAAAATAGAGAGAACTGCTGCCATGCAAAAGGTGAAAACAGTTTTGGTAGATACCATTAGAGATTTTAATGCTCAAAAGGATTTCAGAAGCGTAATTACGCAAATAGATGTAGATCCGTATTAACCTTTTTTACATTCGAGAAATCTGGCCACAGATACACAGATGAAATGCGGCTGGAAGGTTTCAGGAAAATGATTTTTTTAATACCAAGATCTATTTAAATCAAAATATAACGGGTCAATTTTGGTTTAAAGACAAAATCTGTGCATCTGTGGCTAATCCTTCTTAGTTTTTACCTACTAAATGGAATTGTATGCCTACTGAAACAGGATTAAGCAAGGTTTCCAGTTTGTTGTATTTGGCAAAGGTTCTGGTGTTGGTAGCATCATTTAGCACTGTTTCTTGGCGTTCGTAAGCATAAAAGAAATCCATTGTTGATTCTGCGAAAAAGCTGAGGTTTTTCAATGCATTTACTTTGATTCCTAGTACAGGAGAAAAGGTTGCCCCATTTTTACTAGAATTAGCTGCATAGGAAACATTAGGAGTCGAAGAACTTTTAGCAAGTAAGTCGCCTTTGAAATTAGTTGCCCTAAAACCAATATCAAAACCAAAATAAGGTTGTATTACGGAATAATTAAAGTTTTTCTCGAAACCAACTTTGATGGAGAAGTCGCTAAGATTACCTTTGGCGGTTTCGCAGGTTTCACATTGATTATCGAAAGTTAGATTTCTTTTGTAGTAGTAGTGGCCACCAATTCTAAAAGCTATTTGATTATCGTTGAGCTTAATCATGCCGCTGTTGAGCCACATGGTTGTGTAGTCATCGGTATTGGTTTGTTGCAAAATTTTTGGTAGTTGGACAATGTTGTATCCCTTTATACCAATGGTGTAGTTGTAGTTCCCGTCAATCTGGGCAAACGTTGAGGCGCTAATTAACATCGAAACAATAACAAGTATAACTCTATTCATGCAAACTTTGTTGGGGTTAAACAAAAGTATAAAATAATTGTGACCGATTACCTTAAAAAATGCTAATAAGTTAACAGTTTGAGAATTGCTGTTCTTGTGCTTCTTTCATTGGCGGATGTTAATAAAAATTATCACTGTTAGTTTACGTAAATACAGAGTTTAAAGCTATTTTTGGCGCAAATGGCTTATAAGTTTGTAGATAATTATCGGGAAAAAGGTGCAAGGAAGAAACTTGTAGAAATCTTAAAGGAACGAGGGATTTCTGATGCGAAAGTACTAAGGGCAATAGGAAAAGTGCCTCGTCATTTCTTCTTCGATGAAACTTTCTGGAACCAAGCTTATAGGGATATTGCTTTTCCAATTGGCGATGGACAAACCATCTCGCAGCCCTATACCGTTGCTTATCAAACGGAACTATTGCATATCCAAAAAGGAGATAAAGTGTTAGAAATTGGTACAGGTTCTGGTTACCAAACTTGTATTTTGATGGAATTGGGAGCGGATGTTTATACGATTGAGCGTCAGGAGAATTTATATGCCAGAACCATTAAGGTTTTGCCTGGAATGGGCTATCAAGCTAACTTTTTTTTGGGCGATGGCTCAAAAGGGATTGAAGCGCATGCACCTTATGCAAAAATCATTGTGACGGCAGGAGCGCCTTTTGTACCCGAAATATTATTAAAACAGTTAAAAATTGGCGGGATTTTAGTGATTCCTGTAGGGGATGAGAAATCTCAAAAGATGATTACTGTTATCCGCGTGAGCGAAAATGAATACGATAGAATTGAGTTAGATACTTTTAGGTTTGTGCCATTGGTAGGTGATCAGGCTTGGTAGATAAGTGTTACGGGTTAAGTGTTACGAGTTACACGTTTTAACTTATATGCTTTATTGCTCTGATACTTATAACTCGTAACCCGCAACTTAAATTAAGGGTATAACAAATACTTTTTCCTCATTTCTTTGTACTTGCTTAAACCTGGTTCCCAGCTTGCTCTAATTTCAGCTTCGCTTTTTCCTGCTATAATCTGTTGTCTAAAATCTCCTACGCCAATTAGTTTTTCAATAGGTAACATTTGGTTACTTAATTTAGAATCAAAAAAAGTTTCTTTTTTAGGAGATGCTTTATAAAGCTCAATCATCCATTGGATATTGATTTGACGTGTTTTCCTGAAAACCGAAGTGTCGTAATTTCTTAAATCGATGCCATAGCAAACTTCATCCTTAAATACTGGTGTTTCGGCCATGCCTTTAATGCCTGTTGGTTTAAACGAAAATTCGTAGATGCCTTTGTAGTAAGGTGCACCTAATATCGTAAAAGGAAATTTGGTACCTCTACCGTGGTTTACATAAACCCCTTCGAACAAACAAGTGCTTGGATATAATAAGATGGATTGTGGCGTATTCAAGTTTGGTGATGGACTGACAGGAAGCTCATAAGGCATATCGTGGTTGTAGTTGGCATTTTTGATCACCGTTATTTTGCATTTCAATTTGCCTTTCAACCAGCCTTCGCCATTCAACATGTGTGCGTATTCACCTACGGTTAAGCCGTGTGCCGCTGGAATAGGTTGTATGCCAATACCCGATTGGTATTTAGGGTCTAAAATTGGACCATCAATCACAAAACCATTAGGATTTGGACGATCAAAAATCATTACTTCTTTACTATTGGCAGCACAAGCTTCCATTACACGTTGTAAAGTATTGATATAGGTATAGAAACGAACACCTACATCTTGAATGTCAAAGATCATGACATCAATGTCTGCTAAGTTTTCTTTGCTAGGTGTGCTTTGTTTCCCATAGAGAGAAACCACTTTGATGCCTGTTTTAGCGTCGGTTTCGTTACTTACATGGATACCTGCACTCGCATTACCTCTAAAACCATGCTCTGGACCGAAAATCTTTACTATTTTTACGCCACGTTTCAACAAGCTGTCAACGGTAGTTGTTTTGCCTATTACAGAAGTTGGATTAACAACCATGCCTACACGCTTGCCTTTTAATAAGGGAAGGTAAAGTTCGGTTTGTTCAGCACCCGTTTTAAATGTTTTGCTGGCAACTTGATTTTCTTTGACGGTTGTGTTTGTTTTTTGCGTTTTTTTGCTGTTTTGGCCGCAAGCTGTAAACGTAAAAACAGTTAAGAAAATTTTAAAAAATAGGATTGACTTGTTCATTTTCAGGTTTTTTAAGCATTTTGTGCTAAATCGAAATTGAATTAGCATTTTCGCTAAGTTACAATTTATTGCAAAAAGTTGAACGTAGAATACTTTATATCGAGCCGTATTTCTTTAAAAGCTGAAAGAACCTTTTCAAAGCTTATTGTGCGCATTGCTATTGCGGGTGTAATGTTGAGCTTGGCGGTGATGATTCTTTCTATTGCCATTATCAAAGGTTTTAAAACAGAGATACAGGATAAGGTTAGAGGTTTTGTGGGTGATATACAGATCTACAGGTTTGATTTGAATGGGTCTTTTGAGAAATCCCCCTTTATTCCGAATGATACCACCATTAATAGCCTTAAGCAGAACCCTCAAATCGCTTCTTTTTATCCTTTTGCCACCAAGCCAGCTATTATTGTAGCTAATGGCGAGGTAGAGGGAATCAATTTTAAAGGGATTGATGGCACTTACGACTGGGCTTACATTAAAAAACATTTGGTGAGTGGTAGGGTGATTGATTTTAGGGATACCACTAAAGCCTCACAACAGGTGCTGATTTCAGAATATACTGCTAATCGCCTAATGCTTAAAACAGGCGACAGCTTTATCATGCATTTTGTGCAAAATCCGCCAAGGAAAAGAAAATTGACCATTGTAGGGATTTATAGTATTGGGATTGAAAGTCTGGATAAGGGTTTTGTGATTGGGGACATTGGCCTGATCAGGAGATTGAACAATTGGTTGCCAGAACAAACTGGGGGGATTGAGGTACGTATTAAGGACTTTAAGCAACTAAAGCCTGTTGCCGATGAGGTGTATGGTAACTTAGAGATGCAACTTCGGTCGAGGTCGGTGGAGGAGAGTACACCTGAAATTTTCACTTGGCTATCTTTATTGGATGTGAATACGAGGGTATTGCTGATTTTAATGCTCATTGTGGGGGTGATTAACATGATTACGGCTTTGCTGATTATGATTCTTGAGCGTACCAATATGATTGGGATGTTAAAGGCCATGGGCATGAGTAATGGTAGCATGATGAAGATATTTCTTTATAATGCCATTTATTTGGTGGGAATTGGTTTGTTATTAGGCAATATTTTAGGTTTGGGGCTATGCTTTTTGCAGGATTATACTCATATATTTAAGTTAGAACAAACGAATTATTATTTGGATCATGTGCCTATTGAGGTGCATTTTAAAGACGTGCTTTTACTGAATTTGGCTACCGTGGTAACTTGTACGGTGGTGCTCATTATTCCGTCGATGTTAGTGAGTAGGATTAGCCCGCTGAAAGCGATCAGGTTTAAGTAGGGATTGTTTGATGTTTATTTTTTAAACCACCTTAGACACCTTAGATCATTTTAGTTTTTGAACCATTAAGGTATTAAGGGGCATTAAGTTTTCTTGGATATCTTCTTTATTGTTGATGCTTGATTTTTTTAACCACCTTAGACACCTTAGATCATTTTAGTTTTTGAACCGTTAAGGTATTAAGGAGCATTAAGTTTTCTTGGATATCTTCTTTATTGTTGATGCTTGATTTTTTGAACCACCTTAGATACCTTAGATCATTTTAGTTTTTTGAACCGTTAATGTATTAAGGAGCATTAAGTTTTATTGCTTATTTCTTAATTTCTTTCATTTGTTAATTTTTGATTCTATTAAATAGGGGGCTTTGTCTTAGATGAACTAAGGTGTCTTAGGTGGTAAAAATTAGTATGTTATTTCATCCCCTGCAAAACCCCCATTTTCAAATCATAAGTAGATAGGGTAATTTGCTGAAGATCGAGGTTGGACAAAACGTAATTGGTAATCATAGCAGCCATTACAATCATATCTACCCTTAACGGAATGAGATTAGGCATTTGACTACGTTCTTGGTGTGTTGAAGCGATAAGTTTTTGGCTCAGTTGATGGTAGGCTTTGATGTCAATAGGTGCTTTGGGAATTTGATGGATATTTAGTGAGGGATTGAGCATGGCTGAGTAAGTTTCAAACGCACCTGCAGAACCTATTAATGTTTTAGCATCGAAACCCTTTCCAAAGTCAATTAACTCCGTCAAAGTATTTTGCAAATGGTTTTGGATATTTTGCTGGTCGGTAATGCTAATGGGGTCCGATTTGAAAAACTTCTGCATTAACCTAGCAGCACCAATATCAAAACTTTTTTTCCAGTAAAAACCTTGTTCGTCGCAGAAAATAAACTCGGTACTGCCACCTCCAATATCCATAATTAAGGATTTACCTTGAATGGCTCCGCTAGCTTTTACGCCTTCGTAAATCAAATGGGCTTCTTCATTGCCATCAACCACTTCAATGGTAATTCCTGTCTGTTGTTTAACGGATTCAATAAACTCTTCACCGTTGCTGGCACTGCGCACACCAGAAGTAGCCACGGCCCTTACTTTAGAAACCTCGTACTCTTTAAGTGTGTTGCTGAATTCTTTTAAACAATGGATACCACGCTCAAAGGCAGCAGGGATAATGCGATTTTGGAGGGTAATATCTTCACCCAGTTTTACAGGCTTGTTGGTTTTATAAAGGATATTCATCTCATTACCAGTTTTTTCGGCGATAATGAGATGGAAAGTATTTGTGCCTAAATCTATGGCGGCAATTTTCATGTATTTTGATTCTCTTTTTTGAGCGGTTAATCTACGAAATCATCACGCAACAACAAAACCAAAGCGGCGTTACTGATCAGCAATTTTTCTTTTTCATCGCTCTTTTTCAAGAAAATGGTACCGTTGTCAATTAAGGATACAGCACCTACAATTTCCCCGTTTTTATTTTCGAACTGAAAGCCCATAGGGATTTTGCTAATGGATTTTGGTTTAGTTTTGATCACTGTTTTAACGGTGTAGTAATTCTCTTTGTCCAGCACTATTTTGCCAACTACACCATCTTTGTACATCTCTACCGCTGCATTGTTAATTTGCATAAGCCAAGGAGTTTCAGCATCTGCAAGGTAAATTTGAGCGTAACAACTATTCAGTAACGAATCTTTATCTCGGTATCGTTTGGCATTTACCTCTACTTTTTCGCCCAGGTTTACAAAAAGATTTCTGCTCTTTAGTCCATTGGTCATAAAAACCTCAGAATGCTCTCCATTTGTAGAAGATAGGGCGAAGGTCATTTCGTTTTTCTTTTTTTCGCTACCCAGCATTATACTTTCTTGACCATTGCTAAAGCCAAAAGCACGTTTGCTGCCTTTGTTCCAAGAACGTTTAACGTATTGTGTTTGATAGTTAGCAAAAGTAACTGTTTGGTTAACTCGTAAACCTTGTGTGCCTTTAACTGGATGTTGTACCAATTCGTTGTTTGGGACATCAATTTGCTTGAACAAGCGCTTAGAAATAAAGAAACAAGTCCTAAAAATGTGTAATAGTTTGATTTCATTTTATGTGTGTGTTTGTGAAACCGAAACTATTAAAAATCAGACCACGACGGACGGCGTTGGTCGCTTTTTACATTTTTTAACAATTACTTTAAAATGGAATACTTGTAAGACTCTTGAATTTAAAGATGCTATACAAATGACCTTAAAAATTGTTTTGTAAAATATACAGCGATGTGTTGTTTTGCAGAGAAATAGGCGATAGAAGGGGGATGGCGTTTAATAGAGAGAATGCTTTTGCCAATTAAACCTGACATTAGCGGATACCGGCCCTGTGGATAAGGCCTGTGGAGTATGAGCGATTGGCAGGGCTAGCCCAAAATAGTTGTACTAGCCCTGCTTTTCAAATTCTCTTTATTATTTATGTGGTTTAAGATTTGGTAAGTTTTAAACTAACTCCTAATCCCTAACCACTAGGTCCTAATTCTTATAAGTAAACCACTTAAACATCTCTTTAAAGGTTGTTTTTTTTCCGTACATTAAAATGCCTACGCGGTAAATACGTCCAGCAATCCAAACGGTGACTACAAAACCAACTGCTAAAATGGCCATTGATAAAGCCAGCTCCCAGCCAGGTACACCATAAGGAATACGCACCACCATGGCAATAGGAGAGGTGAAAGGAATCATCGACAGCCAAAATGCCGTACTGCCATAAGGGTCGTTGGTAACCACGCTAAGTGATAAGGCGTAGCCCAATAGCAGCGGCAACATTACGGGAAGCATAAACTGTTGCGTTTCTGTTTCGCTATCTACCGCGGAGCCAATGGCAGCATAAAGGGCGCTGTAAAACAGATAGCCGCCCAAGAAGAAAAATAAAAACACTACAATGATTTTGCCTACATCCAAACCCGCTAAGCTTTTTTGAATATCGGCAACTGGGCCTTGCGGAGCTGCAGAAGTTACTTGCTCGGCACCGCTTATTTGCGTTTGTGCTTGAGTAGAGGCCGTGATTTCTTTGATGTCTTCTTTGTTGGTAAACAAGCTTACTGCAGCTGTGCTGATGGCTAGCGTAAGTACGATCCACAGCATAAATTGGGTTAAACCGACCAAAGCGATACCTACAATTTTGCCCATCATTAATTGAAATGGTTTTACTGAAGAGACAATGACTTCGATGATACGGTTTGTTTTTTCTTCGATGACCCCACGCATTACCTGTATGCCATACATCATGATGAACATGAACATGAGTACGCCCGCTGTAAAAGCGATAAAAGTACTTGCACCAGCACTTGATTCTTCTTCTTTCCCTGTTTCGGCAATTTTTTTAGTAGAAATGTCTACCGAGGTTTTAAGCTTATCTAAATCGGTTTGCGAAATGCCAGATTCTTTAAGTTTTTGAGTTTTGATGAGTTCCTCAATGTCTCCAGAAATACGGCGGTTTAGCGACATGCCAGGCTGCTTGGCACCAAAAAGCTCTACACCTTTTGGAGCTGCTAAGCTAAACTCTGGTAAATAAAGGATATAGTCATAATTTGCTTTGCTAAGGTCTTTTTTGGCTTGCTCTAAGCTTTTGTCAATATAAACGTAGGCTACGTTTTGGTTAGCGCTTAGTTTTTCTGTTAAAGTTTTGTTGGTACTTACAACGGCCACCTTATCGTGAGTGTCTTTAATGCCTTTGTAAGCAAAAAAGCCAATGAGTGCATAAACGCCAGCAATTAATAAAGGCGTTAAAAAAGTCATTACAATGAACGATTTCTTTTTGACTCTCGAAAAATATTCCCTTTGGATAATGAGTAAGATTTTATTCATGGCTTTGTCCTTTCACTTTTTCAATAAAAATATCGTTCATGGTAGGAATCACTTCATCTAAACGGTGAATGTTTACATGAGGAAGCAATTGCGATAGCGCTTCGTTGGCTACACGGCTAGGTTTTAATTGTAGTTTTACCAAAGTGTGGTTTTTTACTTTTTCGGTTTGCAACACCTCGTAAATATCGTTGCTCGTCGTTTCGTAATCTCCTTCGTACTCTATCCAGTAGGCATTGTTACGGTAGGTGTTTTTAATCTCGTCAACCGCACCGTCCAATATTTTTTTAGATTTATTAATGAGGGCAATGTTATCGCAAAGTTCCTCTACGCTTTCCATACGGTGGGTTGAGAAGATGAAGGTTGCGCCATTTTTGTTCAGTTCCAAAATCTCATTTTTAATGATGTCGGCATTTACAGGGTCAAAACCAGAGAAAGGTTCGTCCAAGATAATCAATTCGGGTTGGTGCAATATTGTGGCCACAAACTGTACCTTTTGTTGCATTCCCTTACTCAAATCTTCCACTTTTTTGCTCCACCAGTCTTTCATTTCCAGTTTTTCAAACCAGTATTTAATGCGTTTGGTAGCTTCAGCACTGTTTAGCCCTTTCAGTTTAGAAAGGTAAAGCACTTGCTCCCCAATCTCCATTTTTTTGTAAAGACCACGTTCTTCGGGCAAGTAGCCTATCTGCGAAATGTGGTTGGCATTCAGCCTTTCGCCGTTAAAAAATACTTCGCCGCTTTCAGGAGCAGTAATTTGGGTAATAATTCTAATTAGAGAAGTTTTGCCAGCACCGTTGGGACCCAATAACCCAAAAATCTTGCCTTTTTCTACTTCAAGGCTCACATCATTTAGGGCACGGTGCGTAGCATACTGTTTTACAATATTTTTTACGCTTAACATATCTTTAACATATCTATTGTTTAGTTTCGGTGATAAGATAGTAAAAAAGGCCTTTTGTTACGAAGCTTTGTGGATTTGTTGAGAAAAACTTAGCTAGTAATGTATGGCAAATGTAGCCCTGCTTTTCATTTCAAGTCCTCGCTTTGCTGCGGGCTTTTCATTACAATCAGGTTTATTTTACGAAGGAAGTGCAACAACTGGATAGTTTGCTAGCTAGCCTTTGTGTTTTAGTGGTTAATTTTTTACCGCAAAGCGTTTGGAAGTCTTCGCGTTCTTCGCGTCACTCTTCCTTTCTTGGCGGTTAATTTTTTACCGCAAAGGTTTTAGAAGTATTCGCAAAGGGACGCAAAGCTAAGCGTTTAAATGTCTACAATGTCTACAAATATTTTCTTTGCGTTCTTAGCATTTTTCTTCCTTTTCTTAGTGGTTAATTTTACCGCAATCCCGTACATACGGGATGAAGTATTCGCAAATGGACGCAAAGAAAAATATTTAAACCGTTCAATTAACGTTTCTTTTTGAATAATTTTCCGATGTAATCAACTACCGAAGTACGCCGTTTCCGTGGATTTTCGGGCCCAATTAAGAAGCCGTATGGCTGTAAATCTGGATGATGGTCGCAAATGATTTTAACCATACCCAACAGTGGGATCGCCAAAATCATTCCAGCAATACCCCAAATCATCTCGCCTAAAACAATAGCCATAATGGTAAATAAAGGGTTGATATTAACTTGTTCTCCAACTACTAAGGGCTCTAAAATGTAAGTTTGTATAAATTGTACGATGAAATAGGTAAGTAGTACCCACCAAATTTTTTCATTTTCGCCCTGCGCTATAACGGCCAAAACCGTGATAGAAGTTCCAGTTAAATTCCCTACAAATGGAACAATTTCTAATAAACCGCATAGTACTGCGAAGAAAATCGCGTTCTCTACGCCAATTATACTAAAGCCAATGCCATACATTATCCAAAGTAAACCAATCATTGCGGCCAAACCGCTCAGGTATTTTTGAGAGACTTTACCAGCTTTGTGCACCACCATGTCGGCATCTGCTTTTTCTTTTTTGGCTACCAATTTTAAAATAAACTGTTTGATATGCCTACGGTACAACAAAAATAAATACATATAAACCAGTACTAAGACCGCATTAATGGCGATGCTCATTAATCCAGAAGCAAAGCTAAATAGCATATCGTTTGTATTACTGGTCTGTTGCTCAATAATTTCTTTTTGCTTTTTGGCATCTATTCCCAGCGTTTCGTTAATCCAATATCTAATGTTGTTAAAAAGGTGGTAAAGCCTCGCTTTCATTTCGTCGAGGTTTTCGGCCAAGCTTGATAATTGTATGGAAAGAAGAACCAAAATCAATAATATGCAGGCTATAAAAATGAACATGCAAAGCAATGCCACTAATGCACGGCTAATATTTTTGCTTTCGAAATAATTGCAAAGTCTGATGAATAACATTGAAAGTACCGCTGCTAGCACTACGGGTACAATGAATGCTGCCGAAAAATATAAGCCAGCAAACCCCAAGGTGAAGAACAATAATAAATAGACTGTTTGTTGTAGTTTTTCCATTGTTGGGAATAACATTCTGTATGACAAAATGTTTACGATCCAATTTTTTCTAAATGCCTTATGTTGAAGCCAACAACTTTAATTGATTAGCATTGGTGATTGCTCCAAAACCCCAGGTGTTATTAAAATAAACAAATACTTCTTCTGCGTCTTCAGGAATTTGTGTAATGAAATGTTCGATGGTTGAAACATCATAAGTTGATTTGTAAAGGATGGGCTTGCCATGGAAACGGTAATAGATTGTTGGATTGGTAGCCGTCACTTCTTCGGGGATGCATTTGGGATAGCTTTGCGAGGCAAAAATGATATGTTGAGCCTTAAATTGAGTAAATATATCTTCGTTCCACCAAGAGGCATGTCTAAACTCTATGACATTTTTAAAGTTGGGGTCAAGTGTTTGGAGTAAGCGTTCCAATCTTTCTTCAGTATAATGAAATGAAGGTGGGAATTGAAATAACACACACGCTAGCTTTTCTTTAAGGCCATTGTTAAGCAAATGATAAAAATCGGCAGTGTCCGTTTTGCAATCCTTTAGTTGCTTGTAATGGGTGATGAGGCGAGGTGCTTTCATCGTGAAAACAAAATAAGCAGGACTATCATTGTGCCATTTTTGCAAAGATTTTTCGGTGGGTGTTTTATAAAAACTGGCATTGATTTCAATCGTGTTGAAATGTTCAGCATAAAATTTGAACCAATCTTTTTGTGCCAGACCTTTTGGATAAAAAAAGTCCTTCCATTCCTTGTAATAAAAGCCCGAACAACCAATTTTCCATTTCATGATGATACAACGCAGGTTGAACGATATGGTTTTATCAATTTAATTTGTAGCGAAACGGCTTATGATGGCGTATAGAGATTAAACCAACGTTTTTATCACTAAACTAAATTCTCATGAAGAAAATTCTATTTGTACTTTTTGTTGTTTTTGCTGCTAACCTAGGATGTAAGAAAATGGATACTGGTGGTGGTCTTTGTGCTTGTTCACCAGTGCAAATACCTCCAATACTGTTAGTGGTTAAAGGTGCTAATGGTGTTGATATGTTAAACCCTGCCACCAATGGCTATTTTGCAGCAAGCAATATCAAATTGTATTTTCAAATTGGTTCCACAGAACAACAAATGTCATTTAGCATTGAAAAGCCATTTTCGGCAGGTAATTCAACCACCGAAAAAGTTGAATTTTATCAATTGCGCTCGTCCTATTTATTAGATGTGCTGTCTGCCAAGAACCCTCCTAATGTGTTTATAAAATTGGGTAATGCAGAACCTCGTCAGTTAAAAGCGGTAATGGCGAATGGCGAAAAATACTTGGTGGCTAAGTTATTGGTTAACAATGTGGAGGCAACGGCCGAAACAGGACCTGTAAAAAACAGCGTGCCTAATATCTTCTATTTTAATTTATAATTGTTGTTTATGTATAAAAGCCCTGTTAAGTTTTTAAACTTAATAGGGCTTTTTTGCTTTTGTTCTTTTTCTCGTCATCTCGACCGTAGTGGAGAAATCTTTGGACATGTTTCAACAAAAACATTAAAAAGAATACTATCAAATAATTAAATGGTGATATTGCTATAAAAAGCTATTCAAATTCTGAAAAGATATAGAATCCAAAGATCTCTCCACTAAGGTCGAGATGACGTGCTATGTAAGCCCGTGAGATATGCATTTGGTACCAGCAATAAATTAATAAAGGTAAGCAAATGTGGAATAGGTTTTAGCATGTATAAAATTGACTTCAGTAAGTATATCGCTTAAGTTAGTAAGTTCAGGACTGGCTTAAGGGAGTTTATTATGAGTATTATCGGATTTAGAATTAGCCTTAGTGAGTTCGGAACTAGCCTTAGTGCGTATCTGATAAGTTGATTATACAAAAAAAAGCCTCGGTTGCCCGAGACTTTTCCAACTAGTAAATATAATTAGCTAAACCCGTCTCAACTAATTAATTCCATCCACCGCCTAAAGCTTGGTAAATTTTTACCATGGCATTCAGCTGTTGTTTTTTGGTTTCTATCAACTCTAATTTTGCTTCTAATGCATCTCGTTGTGTCATTAACACTTCTAAATAATCAGCTCTGGTCGACTTAAAAAGGTCGTTAGAAATATTGATCGATTGATTTAAAGCTTCTACCTGTTTTGATTTGAGACCATAACTTTTTTCCAGATTGCTAATGCCCGAAAGTTGATTAGCCACCTCGATATAACCGTTTAAAATGCTACGTTCATATTGGTAAACCGCTTGAATTTGTTTCGCATTGGCAGTAAAATAAGTGGCCTTAATGGCGTTTCTGTTAATCAAAGGTGCAGCTACGTCGCCTGCAATGCTGTAAAGCATCGATTCGGGGAACTTCACCAAATAGCTTGGGTTGAACGCTTGAAATCCAAACGCTGCAGAAATACCAAACGATGGGTAAAACTGTGCTTTAGCTACTTTTACATCTAATTTGGCAGCCAGTAAACCTAGCTCAGCCTGTTTAATGTCAGGTCTGTTGGCCAATAGTTGTGAAGGGATGCCTGTTTTGAAATTGGTAGGTACATCTTGGTCAAAGCCGCTTTTATCTCTATCAACATGCTGTGGGTATCTGCCCAACAAGAAATTAATCTTGTTCTCCGTTTCGGTAATCTTCTGCAAAATATCATACTCGAGACTTTTAGAATTCAGTACCTCTGCTTCAAACTTACGTACCGCTAATTCGGTGGTTCTTGCAGCTTCTTTCTGTATTTTAACCACATTAAAGGCATTGTTTTGCAAGTCGATATTTTGACGTACCATTTCCAACTGTTTGTCAAGCGCCAACAGTTCGTAATAAGAATTAGCAATTTCGGCTACCAAAGCAGTAGTGACAAAGTTTTTGCCTTCTACCGATGACAGGTACTTAGCATAAGCTGATTTTTTAGCGTTACGTAATTTGTGCCATACATCAACCTCCCAATTGGCATATAAACCAGCCAAGTAATCGGGCAGGGGTTCTGGCATTTCTTTGCCTTTGTCTATTTCTGTAGAAGCGTCGCCAGCACCTTGACTGGTATACCTGCCCACTTTTTCAAGTCCAGCACCCACTTTTACACCAACGCTAGGCAATAATTCGCCTTTTTTAGCCCTTACTTCGTTTCTGGCAATTTCAATTTCCTGCAAGGTAATGTTCAACTCCTGATTGTTTTTCAGGGCGGTATCAATCAAGTTAGAAAGATATTGGTCCTTAAAAAACTCCTTCCATTTCATTTGGGCAATATTGGTGGTATCGCTATTGCCTTGGTAAGTTGCAGGCGTATTTTTGTTGGCTGTTTTCTCAACAATTGCGGGCACTTTACAGCTGGCGTAAATAATTCCTACAAACGCCAAGCCTAATATTTTATGATGATTTTTATTAAACATTGTTTTCAAGTTCTTCAGTTAACGGATGTTCATCTTCAATTTTAATCAACTTGCGTTTATTGGCAATGGTGCCAAAGACATAATACAAGCCTGGAATGATGATCACACCAAACACGGTTCCCAACAACATACCACCTGCAGCAGCCGAACCAATGGTACGATTGCCAATAGCCCCAGGACCTGTAGCAAACACCAAAGGAATTAAACCTGCAATAAAGGCAAATGAAGTCATTAAAATAGGGCGGAACCTTACTACAGCACCTTCCATCGCAGCAGCTAAAATAGACTTGCCTTCGGCATGTTTCTGTGCGGCAAATTCAACAATCAACACGGCATTTTTACCCAGTAAACCAATTAGCATCACCATGGAAACCTGTGCGTAAATGTTGTTTTCTAATCCGAACAATTTCAAGAATAGGAACGCACCAAATATTCCCGCAGGTAAAGAAACAATTACAGCCAGTGGTAAAATGAAACTTTCATATTGTGCGGCAAGTACCAGGTATACAAAACCTAAACAGATTAGGAAAATGTAAATGGCTTCGTTACCTCTGCTGCTCTCATCTTTAGAAATACCCGCCCAGTCAATGCCATATCCTCTAGGCAATGTTTTCTTCGCTACTTCTTCTACGGCTTTTAGGGCTTCGCCAGAACTATAGCCAGCGGCTGCAGAACCGTTGACTTCTGCCGAGTTGTACATGTTGTGACGAGTGATTTCGGAAAGGCCATATACTTTTTGCATGGTCATGAACGCTGAAAAAGGAACCATTTCGTCTCTGTCGTTTTTCACGTACAGCTTCATCACATCGGCTGGCAAGGCCCTGTATTGTGGTAACGATTGAACAATTACCTTGTATTGTCTACCAAATTTGATGAAGTTGGTTTCGTAGTTACTACCAATTAAATCAGATAAAGTCTCCAAAGCTTTTTCTGGTGTTACCCCTTTTTGTTGTGCTTTATCGTTATCAATATTTAACATGTATTGAGGGAAACTGGCACTGTAAAAAGTAAATACCGATTGCAGTTCAAGACGTTTGTTTAGCTCTCTCACAAAATCCTTACTCACTTTTTCCATCTCTACATAGTTGTTTCTTCCTGCTTTATCCAACAAACGTAATTCGAAACCACCAGCAGCACCATAACCAGGAATGGCTGGTGGTTGGAAAAACTCAATCATGGCACCAGGCATGTCTTTTGATTTCTCTTCAAGTTCTTTGATCACATCTTGAGCGCTGTTTTTACGGTCTTTCCAATCTTTCAAGTTAATTAGACAAGTACCCGAGTTAGAGCCTGTACCTTCCGTCAATACTTCATACCCCGCTAGAGCCGAAACTGATTTTACGCCTTCAATTTCCTCACATATTTTCTCCAATTTTTCGGAAATCTGATTGGTTCTTTCCAAGGTTGAGCCTGGAGGCGTTTGAATGATGGCATAAATCATCCCTTGATCTTCGTTAGGAATAAATCCAGAAGGAACAGAATTACTTAAGAAGTAAGTAGCTACACAGAAGATTCCTAAGACACCGAATATCGCTATTTTACGGGTCACCACTTTAGTCATCACTTTTTGGTAACGACCTGTTAATTTGAAGAACCAATTGTTGAAAGCACCTAAACCTTTGTCAATAATGGATTGCTTTTTATGATGATCAGCATTATGTTTCTTCAACATAATGGCACATAAAGCAGGGGTTAAGGTTAAAGCTACAATACCTGATAGAATAATGGAAGTAGCCATGGTAATCGAAAACTGGCGATAGAACACCCCAACAGGGCCCGACATGAAGGCTACAGGGATAAATACCGAAGCCATTAGAAAGGTGATGGCTACAATGGCACCGCCAATTTCGCTGATGGCCAATTGTGTAGCTTTAAGTACCGACAAACGCTTGTCTGCTTCCATTTTGGCATGTACTGCTTCAATTACCACAATGGCATCATCCACTACGATACCAATGGCCAACACCAAAGCAAAAAGGGTAATGAGGTTGAGCGTGATGCCGAAAAATTGCATGAACACAAAGGAACCAATTAAGGAAACAGGTACCGCAATGGCTGGAATTAAGGTTGAACGCCAATCGCCCAAGAAAATAAACACCACTAAACCTACGAGAATAAACGCTTCAATTAGGGTGTGTACTACTTTCTCAATAGACGCATCCAAGAATTTAGAAACGTCGTAACTGATTTCATAATCCATCCCTTTAGGAAACGAGGTAGCTTTAATTTCCTCCATGCGTTTCTTCACGTTATCGATTACGTCCTGCGCATTACTGCCGTAAGATTGCTTTAACACAATGGCGGCAGAAGGTTTACCGTTAATGTGCGAATATAAATCGTACATCGAGCTGCCAAATTCAACATCGGCAACATCTTTTAACCTCAATAATTCGCCATTGGCACTTGCCCGTAACACGATGTTTCGATAGCCATCTTCATTGGTGAAACGACCAGGGTATTTCAATACATATTCAAAAGATTCTGAACGTTTACCCGAACTTTCGCCTGTTTTACCTGGTGAAGCCTCTAAACTTTGATTGTTAAGTGCTTCTAAAACTTCTTCGGAAGAGATTTTATAAGCCAGCATTTTATCTGGTTTTAACCAAATACGCATGGCATATTCACGGTTACCTAAAATATCGGCAAAACCAACCCCGTCAACACGTTTTAGCTCTGGCAGTAAGTTGATATCTGCATAATTGTACAAGAAATTCTCGTTCATATGCGGATCCTTACTGAAAACGTTCACGTACATTAACATGTTCGGTTGCTCGCGACTGATTTTAATCCCCTCACGGATTACCAAAGGAGGTAATTTATTGGTTACTGCAGCTACACGGTTTTGTACGTTAAGTGTTGCTTGGTCTGGGTTGGTGCCCAAATTAAATACGATTTGGATCGAGCATTCGCCATCATTACCAGCGTCAGAGGTCATGTATTTCATTCCTGGAATACCATTTAAGGCTCTTTCCAGAGGAATAACCACCGCTTTAATCAATAGCTCATTATTTGCTCCTGGGTACTCTGCCACCACGTTTACCATTGGTGGCGAAATATTTGGAAGTTGTGTTACAGGCAGGCCAACAAGTGCCAGCACGCCCATAAATACGATTACCAGCGATATCACTATCGATAAAACTGGTCTTTTTATGAATTTACTAAACATAATTTTCTTGAAAAAGGGCTTACTCTGCTTTTAACTGTAATTGACTTAATGCATCTTTAGGTGCGATAAAGCTGAACTTAATTTTTTCATCATCTTTCACTTTTTGTACACCATCAAATACAATTTTATCACCCTGATTCAAGCCCGTTGATACCACATAAATGTCTGGCAATTCGCCACCAATTTTAATTTCTCTCGATTTTGCCACGCCATTTTTATCGATGACAAAAACATAGATTTTATCCTGTAATTCGTAAGTGGCTTTTTGAGGGATGATCAGAGCATTTTTCAAGGGAATGACCATTTGTACTTTTCCAGTTTCGCCATTTCTCAATAATTGATTAGGGTTTGGAAATTTTGCCCTGAAGGCGATGTTACCTGTCTCTGAATCGAATTCACCTTCAATAGTTTCTACGGCACCTTTTCCACTCAGCTTTTCGCCATTGGCCAACACTAAGCTTACCGATTTGTTATGGCTTGATTTTGCTTGTTGGAAATTCAAATATTCAGGTTCCGAAACATTGAAGTAAGCAAACATTTGGCTGTTGTCTGAAAGCGTGGTCAATAGTTCACCTTCGTCAATTAAGCTTCCCAGTTTCTTAGGCAAGCGGTCAATGGTACCATCAAAAGGTGCTCTTATTTCAGTAAATGATAAATGTAATTTAGCTAATGCTCTACTTGCTTTTGCTTGTTCCAATTTGGCTTTTGCCATGGCCAGTTCATTTTTGGCTACCACATTTTTATCAGCCAGTAATTGGGTGTTTTGCAATTCGATTTCCGAAGCCTTTACTTCTGCCTCTGCTTTCATGACCTCGGCTTCGTACATTTTAGGCATAATTTTAAAAAGCAATTGTCCTGCTTTCACGGTTTGGCCTTCGTCTACATAAATGTTTTGCAAAAAGCCTTTCTCTTGTGCTCTTAATTCGATATTGCGCACCGAGCGGATTTGAGAAACATATTCTTTAGTAAAAGAGGTGTCGAGCGTTAACGGACTGGTTGCCGTGTAATTAGTCTCTTCTTCTTTTTCTTCTTTTTTTTGCGTGCAACTGTAATAAAGCAATATTGTGCATAAACCAGTGAGCATTAGTTTTCTCTTCATTTCTTGTTAATTGTTAGCGATTTAACTTTATAAAAATGATGATTCTTGTTCCTCATCAATGGTCAAAAGTACTTTCACAATCATGAAGTTTTGGTGAAGAAAGTGGCTTGGAAAGGTCAATAAAGGGTCATGAAATGAAATATTTCTTCATCATTGTGTTTAAAGTACACTATTGGGTTTTAAATTTTAGGTTGTAAGGGGGGAGGTTTAGGTTTTTATAACTTCAGTTCGATTATTAAGCTTGTGAAAACAACTTTAAAATTGATGCTGAACTAAATTCAGCATGACGGAGCGTTGATATAGCGTCACCCTGAATTTAGTTCAGGGTCAGTTTTACAGTGAAATAGAAAAATGATGAATTTATGGCTTTAAACACCAACAAAAAACGCCATGCTTTTTAAAACATGGCGTTGATATTCTATACTTTAATACGCTTATTCGAAATATTCTTTCATTCTGTCGAAGAAGCTTTTATCGTTTTTACCAGGCTGCGGTTTAAAGTTCGCAGACTCTTTCAGTTTTTCCAATAAAGCTCTTTCTTCACTGTTCAGCGCTTTAGGGGTCCAAATGTTGACGTGGATAATTTGATCACCACGATGATATGAGTTTACTTCAGGAATACCTTTGCCTTTTAAGCGAAGTAATTTTCCACTCTGTGTCCCTGGTTCAATCTTGATTTTTGCTTTTCCATCGATGGTAGGAACCTCTACACTCGCACCAAGCGCTGCATCAGGAATACTGATGTGCAAATCGTAAACAATATTATTACCTTCTCTTTTTAAGGTTTCGTGTGGTACTTCCTCAATCAAAATGATCAAATCTCCAGGGATACCGCCGTTAGGTGCCGCATTTCCTTTTCCTGCCATGCTTAACTGCATGCCTTCGCTTACGCCAGCTGGAATATTGATAGAAATGGTTTCTTCTCCACGTACCGTACCATCGCCATGGCACACGTTACATTTAGCTGTAATCTGCTGTCCACTACCATGACAGGTAGGGCAGGTGGCTGTTGTTTGCATTTGTCCTAAAATGGTATTGGTTACTCTTCTTACCGAACCGCTACCACCACAGGTTTTACAAGTACTTACTGATGATTTATCTTTTGCGCCAGTACCATCGCAGGCTTTACAGCTGATTTGCTTGTTCACCTTGATTTTTTTCTCGGCTCCTTTAGCAATTTCATCAAGCGTAAGCTTTACTTTGATGCGTAAATTGGTGCCTTTGGCTACTCTACGACCGCCGCCACCTCTTGATTGACCACCTCCAAAAAAGCTGTCGAAAGGGCTGCCGCCGCCACCAAAAATATCTCCAAATTGACTGAAAATATCTTCCATGTTCATGCCGCCACCACCACCGTAGCCACCACCAGCTGCACCGCCAACACCTGCATGACCAAATTGGTCGTAACGTTGTTTCTTTTCAGGGCTGCTTAAAACCTCATAGGCCTCTGCAGCTTCCTTAAACTTATCTTCTGCGGATTTGTCGTCAGGGTTTTTATCAGGGTGATATTTAATTGCTAATTTACGGTAGGCTTTTTTAATTTCCTCAGCCGAAGCGCCCTTAGCAACTCCAAGTACGTCGTAATAATCTCTTTTGCTCATTTTTGTATTAATGATTGAATGATTGAATTTTGAATGATGGAGTTTAATTCTCTCATTCGGTCATTCTCTCATTCAAAACTGTCTTATGCTCCAACCACCACTTTGGCAAAACGAACTACCTTGTCGTTAAGCGTGTATCCTTTTTCTAGTTCGTCAATTACTTTTCCTTTTTGCTCTTCGGTAGGTGAAGGAATTTGCGTAATTGCCTCGTGCAAATCAGTATTGAACTCGGTGTTGATGCTTTCAATTTCTTTCAAGCCTTTTTGGTTCAAAATGCTTTTCAGTTTGGTTTGCACCAATACAATACCTTCGCGAACAGGAGCTACTTCGGTAGTGTTTTCTGTAGCTTTAAGGGCACGTTCAAAATCGTCAAGAACAGGCAAGAGCGAAACCACTACATCTTTTCCAGCAGTTTGCAAAAGCTCTACACGCTCTTTTTGAGTACGACGTTTAAAGTTGTCGAACTCAGCAAATAAACGTAGGTATTTATCGTTCAGTTCAGCTACTTCCTGTTTTAGTTTATCTTCTGCCGATAATTCTTCAGCAGCTTCATTTACAGTAGCCTCATTTTCTGTATTTTCAGTTGAATTATTCTCTTTAGTTTCCTCTGTAGCTTGATTTTCCACTACAGCTTCTTCTTCCTTTTTCTTCTTATTAAACATCTGTAAACTTGTTTTTTGGGTTCATTCTCAAAAGTGTTGCCAATACAAATAAAACAGCCATGCTGTCAGTTTTGTAAGGTTATACACTAACAGAATGGCTGAAAGTTAAAATTTTGTCAGAAAATGCCTAGGCAATTTGAGCATCTTCATGCACTAAACCATTTTCACATTTAATGATACGTGAAGGGAAGGTGCGTATGATATGGTAATCGTGGGTAGCCATTAATACGGCAGTACCGTTTTGGCTAATTTGCTTTAATAACATTACAATTTCTTCCGAAGTTTCTGGGTCTAAGTTTCCAGTTGGTTCATCAGCCAAAATAATTTCTGGATTGTTTAGCAATGCCCTTGCAATCACGATACGTTGTTGCTCACCACCCGATAATTCATGTGGCATTTTTTTGATTTTTGAACGTAGTCCAACCTTTTCCAAAACGTCTTTAATACGTTCGATAATCAGGTTTTTATCTTTCCAGCCAGTCGCTTTTAGCACAAACTCCAAGTTTTGTTCAACCGTTCTGTCGCTTAGTAACTGAAAGTCTTGAAAAACAATACCCAATTTTCTTCTCAAGAAAGGCACTTCTTTATCTGAAAGTGTTTTAAGGTTGAAATTGGCTACGCTGCCTTCACCATTACCAATGTGCAAATCGCCGTAAATGATTTTTAGCAAACTACTTTTTCCCGAACCTGTAGCCCCAATTAAAAAGACAAATTCGCCTTTGGCTATATTGAGGTCAACGTTAGAAAGTACAAGGTGTTTCTGCTGAAAAACATCAACATTGTTTAGGGTAATTACGTTTTCGGCCATGTTAAATATCTAATTTGGTTACCTGTCCAAAAGGCAACTCGTTTATAATGTTCATTATTTTTTCTTGTTTATCTCCAAAGCCCAGCTTTTCTAATGATTTATCAGGTCTATCTACCCTAAAATAAGCCAATAGCGTAAACTTTTCATCTCTAAGTTGTACGTAATCTGGTATTTTGGCAATGCCTTTAACTTTGATGATATACATCTTTCAAAAGTAAGAAGTAAAAATTGAAAAGTAAAAGTAAAAGTAAAAAGTCCGAAAGTTGGAAAGTTGGAAAGTCGTTTAAGACTGGGCATACAATTTAGGGAAAACTTTTTCAGCAATAAAACAATCTAACAGTAAAACAATTTCTCCTAATCCCTAATCCCTAATCCCTAATCCCTAATCCATTTAAAAAAGCAATGGTATTTACATGATCTGCATAATCCCAAAGTTTTGGGTGCTGACTTTGTCCAAATGGTAAAACCTGTAAATTTTGTACAGGGGTATTGGATACAATGCATTGGATTTGTTCTTCCTGTTGCGCTAGTTTTTCGGCTACCTCCTTTACATCATTATATGTCTCGTAATATAATACCGCCAAAGGCGAAGAAAGGCCTTCATCTTCTTTTAACAACAGAAACCCGTTGTCGTAATGTGTTTGTAGGTTGACGAGGTAGATTGATTTATTATAATCGTAATTGTTGTTGTACTTAAAATGGTTGATGATGTCCTGATACTGCTCCAAAGGCTCAAAAAAGTATTTAATGTCATAACCTTTTGGGATAAAGATTTTAGAAATCGAGCGACAGCCCATTCCGAAATAATCTAAAATATCATGACCCAATTGCGCAATTTCGGCTTTGCTTTCTTTGCCAGTAATAATGGCTACGCTATTTCTGTTTCTTCTGATGATGTTAGGCACCTTACCAAAATAATATTCGAAATATCTGGAGGTGTTGTTGCTGCCCGTCGCAATTACTGCATCAAAATTCTTTAACTGCTCGGTATAAACAATGTGGTCTTTCAATTCAGGTAAAATATCGCATAAACGATTGAGCAAAAAGGGTAGGAGCTTATTGTCTGACGACGACAGCTTGATGAGGGCGATGTTTCCTGTGGCCAAAACGCACATTACATCATGAAAACCTACCAAAGGAATGTTCCCCGCAAGGATAAGACCGACGGTTTTTGGTGTTTTGGTAACTTCTACGGTTTCAAACCATTGCGCTAAATCTTGTTCATCAAGCATTTCAGCGATTGCTTTAACGGCTTTGTTTAACTCGGACGCTGTAAACCAAGCATTTGCATTGCTAGCAGAATTTAGGGTAGCAATTAGGGCTTCGTCGGGCTGTTGGAGGTATAAACCTAGCTGTTTAAAAGCTGAAATTAACTGTTCTTTGCGAAGTGATGACATATTTAGAACTATTATAAATGGATTATGTATTATATTTGCGCTGCAAAGTTAAGCTTAGCATTTAGAATTAGACGATAAGATGGCAATTAAAATAACAGACGAATGTATAAACTGTGGGGCATGTGAGCCAGAATGCCCTAATAATGCAATTTACGATGCAGGTACTGCTTGGAGGTTTTCTGATGGTACTAGCTTAGATGGTATTATTGATTTTGGAGGCAAGGAAATGGATGCAGGAGCAGCTCAAGATGCGGTTTCTGATGAAGTATACTATATTGTTTCAGATAAGTGTACCGAGTGTAAAGGTTTCCATGATGAGCCTCAGTGTGCGGCGGTTTGCCCAGTAGATTGCTGTGTAGACGACGAAGATATCCGTGAAACGGAAGAAGAACTATTAGCTAAAAAAGCTTGGTTGCACCAAGAAGGTTAATGGAGCGAAGCGCTAAAAGTTAAAAAGTTTAAATCCCTTGGGATGATATAAAAGAAAAGGAGATGCTGAAAAGTATCTCCTTTTTTATTGCTTTTGATTTTATTGAAGCAAAAAAATAGGCCAGTGTTGTGCACCGACCTATCCAAATGTTGTTTAGTTTATTAAAGGCCAACTACAACGTCGTAGGTTGCTACTAATTTTACCGTTAAATTTTTAGTTAATGCAGTAACAATTTTAGACTTTAAAGAATACTTTAAGCTAGCGCTAGAAAGTATATCTTTCAAATCAACAGAACTGTCAACAGTTAAATTAATTTTTGTGGTTTGGGCAGCAGGTGTGCCAGCGTAACTAGCTGTAAAATTTTTACCTGCTCCTTCCAATACAGCATTGATTCCTTGTAAATTTGAGAAACTGTTGGTGGCGTCAGATCCTGCCGTAATTTCAGCAGTCAATGTTTTTATTTTCAATGATTTGATATTTTTTAAGCCAAAGCCAGATGCTTTCTGTTTGATTAATGCATCTAAATCAGCAGTGGCTACCGCTGAACTTAGTTCTATTTCTTGTGCTGAAACACCGCGAGAAGGAACCGTCAATGTTACGTCTGCAGTGGTTAAGGTAATGTTTTGGTCTGTCGCCTTTTCAAGCTTCTTACATGAAATTCCTACCACAGCCGAGCCTATCATTAATAGCACTAATAATTTCTTTTTCATTCTAGTTTGTATTGATATAAATTGGTTGTTTTTTGCTAAAGGTAAAAAACTTGTGACCATATCTCCAAATTTAATTACCTGATTATTTAATAGTTATACGTCGATACTATTAGAGGTTTTACTTTTTGTAAGTGTAGATCCCGTACTTGCTGCAACCACCAATGCAATGGTCGTCCATTCTAGGATACTCAAATGTTCATGCAAAAACACCAAGCCGCAAAGTGCAGCTGCAGCAGGTTCTAAGCTCATCAAGATGCTGAATGTTTTGGCTGGGATATGTTTGAGCGCATTCATTTCGAGTGTATAGGGAATAGCACTTGATAATAATGCAATACCCATTCCTAATAGAAATATGTTGGGACTAATGTTACCCAAATTGCCCTCAATGAGTGCAGCTGGTAAAGCAATACATGAGGCAAAAATTAAACCGATACTTACCGCCTGTCCGCTGTCCATTAGTTTAGTGACTTTGCTGCCAAGGATAATGTAGGCCGCCCAAAAAGCACCCGCTAATAAAGCTAAGCCAGCACCTATTAAATCGATATCGCTATTGCTATGCCATGGCGCAATTAAGGCAATGCCTACGGCCGCCATAAATGCCCACAAAAAATCTATCGCCTTTCTTGAGGTAGAGATGGCTAAGACCAAGGGGCCTAAAAATTCTAAGGTAACTGCCAGCCCCAAAGGAATTCTGGATAGCGATAAATAGAAAGTAGTGTTCATGATACCCAGTGCCAAACCATAAATAGCCGCCCATTTCCATTGGATAGGGGTAATGCTTTTAAATGATGGTCTGTAAACTGCCAGTAAAAGAATTGCAGAAAGTACAATCCGTAAACTGACGGTACCTGCCGCACCCATTACAGGAAAGATGCCTTTTGCAATGGCAGCACCCCCTTGTACGCTGATGATAGAAAGCAAAACTGCTGGTACGGGCGGGATATTTTTTAACTTCATAGACGGGGATACATTTTTGCAAAAGTAGTTTTTTGGGAACGGATTACGGCAATCAAAATATTTAATATGTGATGATTGAATAGACTATGATAACACATTGGTTTTTATAGGAGGCTTTTATTAGCTTTGGAGATAAATTTGAAAACATGAATTATTGGCTAGTAAAGAGCGAACCTTTTAAATACAGTTGGGAGAAATTTAACCAGGATGGACGTACCTTTTGGGATGGCGTGCGTAATTATCAAGCACGTAACAACCTAAAAGAAATGAAAGAAGGCGATTTGGTTTTGTTTTACCATAGTAACGAAGGTAAAAATGTAGTGGGTGTAGCCAAGGTAGTAAAGGAGTTTTATCAAGATCCAACTACTTCGGATCCTAATTGGGTAGTAGTGGATTTGGCTCCTGTTGAATCTTTAAAAAATCCAGTGACTTTAGAGCAGATTAAAGCAGAAGAAAGCTTAAAGGATATTTCTTTGGTCCGTCAAGGACGTTTATCGGTAATGCCTTTAAAGGTGACCGAGTTCGACAAAATTCTAGAGATGGGAAGCTAGTGCAAAATATGCTGAATGTTAATCTTTGTTAAAATTTAAACATTCGGTAATTAGCCTGTAGTATTGGCATTGCTATTGATATTTTCAGCACACCAAACCTAGTGTTATAATGAAGCTATTGATAGTGCTCTTGTGCAGCCTCATGCTGTCGCAATTTTCGTTTGCCCAAGTGGCAAATGTTGGAGATTATGAAGTAAAAGTGACCTCTTATCGCTACAAAACTACCAAAGGACAGTTAAAAAAAGTAAGTCCAGAGGGCATAGGGATTGAAGACTATCAAGGCAACTACATCATTTTTAGAACGGCCGACATCATCAAAATTAAAGTAAAGAAACGGGGCTTAACCTTTGGGAAAGCCGTTGCTAGTGGTGCCTTATTGGGGTTGGGAGTAGGAGCTGCTATGTGGTCTTTGGATGAAAACGGTGAGGCTACAGAAGATATGTTGAAGCTTACTGCGGCACTTACCGTAGGTGGTGCCGCCGCTGGTGCGGTGGTTGGTGGCGTTTCGGAAATTGCCGCTGGTAAACTAACCTTAAAGGTAAATGGCAATGCCGATTACTTCAAGAAAAACTATCAGAAACTAGAGAAATACCTCAATTATTTTGAACCCATACAACATGTGAACGGTGGTTAATGTCCAGCCTCTGTTTGAGCGGTTTGTTTTTTTCTGGTCGACATTAATCCAATGCTCATCACTAAACTAGAGCCCAATACCACCATAAATAGGAAAGGCGTGCCAATTTCTACCAGCTTCATGTGTTGAGGCAAATTGTAGTAAAGTAAGATGCTGATTAATCCTCTTGGGGTGACAAAGCCTTCGGGTAAAACATGTTCTCTTTTAAAGAAATATAAATAACCAAATCTGATGACGTAAATGCTGCCCAGCATAATGAGGCCATTAGCAATGATGTTGAAATTGTCCAGTTCGTAGATGTTCATCGTAAAACCAAAAATTACAAAAAAGAAAGTTCTGATGATAAAGGCCGTTTCTGCCGAGAGCTGGTGTAATTGGGTAAGGTCGTTAGATAAGTTTTTGTAGATAAAAATTGACCTGAACCAGGCGTGTTTAATGGCATCGGCATTGTTGAGGAACAAGCCAAAGGACAAAATAAGGACTAATGCGGATAGATGGAAAGACTGCCCAATGGCATACACCATAATTAAAATGGAGATGATCAGAAAGAATTTGATGTGATGCCTTAACCTGCCCATGAGGTATAATAGCGTCACACAAGCGACTACCGATAACAATAAAATAAGTACTGTATTTAGGGCTAATTGCCCAAAGGAACCTACCGTAATGTGTTGGTTAGCTACGGCGAAATTGAAAAGGATGATGCCCAGAATGTCAGAAAAAGAACTTTCATAGATGATAAACTCCTTGCTCTTTTTGTTGATGCTTGAGACCGACGGAATGGCGATGGCAGAACTGATGACACTAAAAGGAATGGCATTTACAAAGCATAAATAAAGTGTCTGTCCTGTAATTTGGTAAATGATAAACGTAATGACCACCACCGTGGCAATTAGAATGAGCAAGGCGGATAGAAAAGCGCCTTTAATGACTTTGTTTTTTTCTCGAGCGTATTTCAGCTCTAAGGAACCTTCAAAAACAATCAAAATAAGCCCAACAGTACCGAGAGTAGGCAGTATATCTAAAAAGTTATAGGTATGAATTTGTAACTTGTCAACTAGGATGCGTAAACCAATACCTAATACCAGTAACAGCAGTACCGAAGGTAGTTTGGTTTTGCTAGCTACCAAATCAAATAGGTAGGAAAAGATAACTAGCGCACTTAAAACAATGAGTATGGTGTAGGTCGTCATATATCCTTTCTTTTTCGACCTTAATCAGGTAATTAGTTTTTAGCAAATAAAGCTTTAAGCTCAATGGCATCATCTGGTTGCATTTTTCCTGCCAGCACCAAACGCAATTGTCTGCGGCGCAAAGCACCTTCGTAAAGCTCAATTTCTTCTGGTGTTTCGGCTTTGATTTCGGGTACTGGAATGGTACGGCCGCTTTGGTCAACTGCTACAAAGGTGTAATAAGCCTCGTTAGATTTTACCCTGGTTCCAGAAGGGATGTTTTCAGCCCATACATCCAAACGTACCTCTACCGAAGTGTTAAATGAGCGGGTTACTTTGGCTTCAATGGTAATCACATCGCCAAGTTTGATAGGTTGTTTAAACGAAACATTGTCTACCGATGCCGTAACCACAATTCTGTTGCAGTGTTTTTGGGCAGATATGGCCGCGGCAATATCCATCCAATGCAGTAATCTGCCACCCATCAAATTGTTTAACGTGTTGGTATCGTTAGGTAGAACTAGCTCATTCATTACCGTAAACGAATTTTTGGGACTTTTTACGTTTAAACTCATGGCGGCAAAAATACAGAAATTAACGGGGTTTCTAACGATTAATTTATATAGCACTAGGTGATGAATAGAGATATATTAATAATAATTATCTTATTTAATGTGTAATATTTTAAAACAAATAAATAAGTAATTTTTATTTATTAATATTTTTAAATAAGTTTAGATTATATTTTAATAAAACAAACTTAACCTAAACTGTATGAAGAGAATTTTACTTTTAATGTGCTTTGCTATGGGCTTTTGTGCCAGTAGCAAGGCGCAAGGCATTTTGGTGAACCGTTATTATAATAGTGGTTTGGCCAATGGCGTAAATGACGTAGTGGAACTGGTGGTGTATACGGACCATCTCGATGTTAGAAACTACATTATCAAAGATTATGGTAATGGCGGTAGCACCTTGGATGACGGCGGCGGAAAATATCGTTTCAATAATATCAATGTATGGAAAAATCTCCGCTCTGGTACTACCATCGTGTTGCGGAAGTTAAGTGATGCAGAATTGCTGACTTATACACCCGACACTGTCGCTACGGATTTCAGAATAAGTGTGGCCATTAACGATGGAAATATATTTACCAATATGGATAACAATAAAGTATGGAATTTAACTTTCCATGAAGCGGTTTCCATTAGGGCAGATACAGACGCAGCTGCGCTGGCAAACGGAGGAAATCAGGCTGTTCACACTTTGGGCTATGGTGATTTCTTTAATAAATCGGTTTGGCATGGCATTCCTGGAACTAAATCTTTATATAATGGTAGCAGTTTGGCAGGTAATGGAACAGTGGGGGTTGCTTATTTAACTTATCCTAATTATCAAAATTACAGCACACCGTTTGATTTAAATGCAGATTTGGTCTCGCTGCCTGCTTATTGGAACAAAGAAACCGCATTGATGACTGGCTTTCCTGCGGGGATACAGGTTTTTAGAACAACTACTCCTTATATGGGCAGACAAATGAATGCCTACTGTGTGGTGTTCGACCCTAAATTAGTAGAGTTTAAACCAACTTATTCAGCAAGTTTCAAAACTCCAGAAGCCTACGTAAACAATGAAAGTGGTACGGTGTACGCCTGCTTAAACGCTGGCTTTTTTTACACTACTGCCTTGAGCACTATACAATATAATGGAACCACTAATGCAAGTAATGTGGCCTCTTTGAATAGAAGTGTTTATAATAATCAAACCAATACTTATTACCCAACCCGAGGTACGTTTGGTTTGTCATCGATGTTAAAACCAGATATCACCTGGACTTACAGAATCAGCAGTGTGGTTTATTCTTATGCTACCCCATCGCCAAATGACGTGAATGCGGCACCGCAACCCATTCCTTTAGCTGCTAACGGAACCATTTGGAATGCCATTAGCGCAGTAGGTGGTTCTCCTGTTTTGGTTAAAAATAGTTTGGTGAATATCACTGCAGCAGAAGAGCTTGCTGATTTGGACAATACGTCTCAACGAGCAAGGTCGGCAATTGGCTACACGGCTGATGGTAAAGTGATTTTGTTGGCGGTAGAAGGTGGGAACACAACCGTTTCGCCAAGTGTAACTGGCTTAAACTTAAATGAACTGGCTAATTTAATGAAGGATATGGGATGTGTTGGAGCACTTAATTTAGACGGCGGAGGTTCTACCACCTTGAGAATCAATAACCAGCCTACTGTTCGACCATCTGAAAGTAACGTAGAGCGTACCATGCCAGGTGTTATCTTAATTAAATCAAAAAATTAGACCATTATGAAATTCAAAATATACCTTTTAGGCCTATTATTTTTTGCAATGAACGCTGCAAAAGCACAAAAGGCAGATTCTTTAAAACTGTTAATGGACGTTAGCGGCGGAAACGTAGGTGCAAGCACGCAAAGCGACGATGCGGTTCCAGTAACCATCAGTACTTATGATAAAGTAAGCTGGGGCGATGGTTATGGCGTAGCCAACAGGGCCTTTATCCAATCGTTACGAAATGTGGTGCTGCCCATCACCCTGTTTAAATTCAATGCTAAAAAAGATGCAGATGCGGTAAACGTGACTTGGTCGACCTCGATGGAGCGTAACGCCTTGCACTTTGAAGTATTACGCTCAACCGATGGCAAAAAGTTTGAGCGTATTGCTACCGTTGGCGCCAATGGAAATACCAATACGTTGCAAAACTATTCGTACAGAGACCGTAAACCAGCAAATGGGACCAATTATTATCAATTGAAAAGTGTAGATAGGGATGGTACTTTTTCTACCTCTATTGTGGTTGCGGTGCAATTTAATCTGAATAAAACAGATATGGTTGTAGTGGCAAATTCGGCTAACCAGAATATCAAGTTGAGTGTTTATTCGCCAGTAGCCACCGCGGCAAGTTTTTCTATCTCTGATGTGAATGGACGCGTTTTGTTGAGGGTGAAAAACCTTGAGATACAAAAAGGTAGTAACGTGTTTGAATATCCATTGAATGTTCCCGCACAGTTGCTCATTGCTGCATTGACTTCGGCTACAGAAAAAAATGCTTTTAAATTTTACTATTAGGTTTGATTAATTCTTCGTCATGACATTTCGTTATTTAGTTTTCGTACTCTGTTTAGTCTCTTTTTCTTGTTCAAAGAAGCGTGAAAATAACACCGTAACGCCTCAGCCTACGCCCACTAATTCATTTTATGTAGGCGAGGTAAAACCTGCGGCGGCTAAAAGCTGCTTTGCTGGGGCGTATTATCGTAAACTGGTATCAAGTGTTGATGAATGGGGAGGCATTGGTGGGCAGTTGGTTTTGCCCACCATTGTTTTTGATCCTTCGAGGATCAATCCCGCTAAACCTACACAGTTTTTAGATAATCCTTCTGTTTATATGGGCGGAAACATGGGCGGACAGGAAACGGACATTGGCCTTACTTGGGAGGTGATTAAAGATGAAAATGGGAATGTAACGGCAGATAGGAGAGCTTTTAGACCATTTTTAAGAAGGACAGCGCATAGTGGCAGTGGACAGGTAGCACTTTATGAAAATGCACCAGCCGAAGCCAGATATTATTGGTATCAAGGAGATGAAGTAACGATGTCGGTAAAGATAGTAGCCAATGGGGTTTTAAGGTTCACGGTGGAAGGGGCTGGAAAGAAATTTGAACGTGATTTTGAGTGTGGCGGCTACACTTTTGCAGGTAAAGGTGAGTTTAAACGAGTGAACGCCATCGACCAAGTGTCTAACGAAGGGAAGCCCGTGCAAGCCACCAGAACCAAAGTAACGGGTGGGGAATGGAAAGCTAGCTATCTGTATCGTATCGTGAATGGTCAATTGCAGGAAACACCTTTCCATGATGGCCGTTATACCGATATGAGATGCCCAAGTGCCAATTACTTCTCTATTTTTTCTACGCAAATAGACCGTTCAAAAGGAGCGGAGAAGATTGAAATCAATGGGGCGGGGATATAAGCCTTAACTTTGTCTGGCAATTAAAATATGCGCTAAGTGATGTTGGCAATGCCAAGCATAAATGCCAATATTCTTTTTTAATGAAATGCGCTCTTTGTTTTCAGGGTGGATAAATTCTCTTTCTAATTCCTGTCCTGACAAGTGAGTGAGCAATACCACCCATTTTTCATGTAAACCTTCAATGATTTTAAGGGAACTTTCTATCGGATAATCTTTGGCATCTGAAAGCTCGGCCCATAGGTTTTCCAAATAAGGTTTAATGGTAGGGGTGTCTTCCGTTAAAGTAAGTTTAAACCTGATCAAGCTATTCATGTGGCTATCGGCACAATGATGCACCACCTGTTTAATGGTCCAGCCATTAGGTCGATATTGCTTTTGCAACTGCTCCTCATTAAGGTCAGCAGTGGCGCTTTTTAGCCGTTCTGGAAAATGTTTGATGACCTCAATCCAATTTTTAAGATGTTCCGTAGTGATGATTTCTGGTTCTTGAAATTTTCCAATCGGGAACTTTAAATTTTCGAGGTTTTGGTCCATTTCGCTTAGCGTTTAATGCTGTTGATGTTAGTGAAACCTACCAAGTCATCGTAACGGGCTCCTGGTCGTCTGTGATAAGCAAATACCTGATAGGAATTTTCGGTTTCAAAAAAAGAACCTTCAAACACAGTATCGTTGAACTTCCCATTTTCATCTACCCAAACATATTTGAAGTCGTAAAGTCCTTGCTTTAATTTAATGTTGCCATAAAATCTTCTTCTCGATGACTCAAAAGTCAGCTTATTCTCTTCCGTAAGGGCATAATTATTGAACCTGCCAAACAAATATACATTTCCTTTCGGGGTAGGAGGTGGTGCAGCCAAAGTAAACAACATATAAGCGTAGTCGCTATCCGTTACATTGTCTCTTCCATCATTATTTCTGATAAAGAAATTACCATTTTCATCAAATTGGTTGCTGTATCTATTGCTATTGTTGGGCAAGTCTATCGATAAAATCACGTTTTGGGTACTGTCCCTGTAAATGTCGGCAACGTGTTCAGCTTTGTATCTAAAACTGCGGGTATCAAACTTTCTAAATTCATTTCCCGCCCAAAATTGGTTGGTGTTAATGTCGTTGTAAACCAAGGTGCCTGGTTTTACAAAAGAAGGTTTGGTATTGATAATTGCAGTTTGCGGAATGGCATTTTGTGTAACTACCGCTTTTATTTCTTGGTAAGGATTGTTGATGGGCGTTTGGTAGAAGAGGCTGAAATTAATTTTTTGTTTACTGTTCCTATCAGCCACATCAGTAGCAGGAACTACTTCTGCACCAATGTTGATGGTATTGTTGAGTACATAAAAACGTTGGGTAATCACAACTTTGCTGGGGTCATTGTCTTCGTAGATTTTTAGAATGTAATTACCACCAACTTTGGGCTTCATTTGGTCGTTAGGAAAAGTAAGCTGATAGTGCGTAAACTTTACCAAAGTATTAAACGAATAACGATAGTTGAAAAGAATATCTTGTTGTACGCCTTCTAGGTAATCTAAAAGATTCATTCTCGAAGGTTTCCAATCCCAAGTACAATGTTCAATGGTGTAACTGTAGTTTTTCTGTCCGCCACGTAAATCATCAAAACCAAAGCTGAGCGTTTCCGAACTTTTTAAATTAATAACAGGAAGCGACTGCTCTTTGCTCGTATTGTAGCATTCTACCGTTTTAATGTAGCTTTTAAAGATTTGATTCTGATATTCTGTTTGCGCTTTCGCACTAGCTATTGACAATACAGAAAGAAGGCAGAAGAGCAGCTTGTATTTCATTTATAATCGTTTATCCCAAAGGTAACGAAATCATCTAAAAATGGGCTAGTTATTTTTGCTCGTAAAACCATCCATTAATTTCATAGTTTTCAAGGCTTCTTCGGCCGAACAAGGATTTTCACTTTCTCCTCTGAAATAGGCGACTACTTGCTCAATCATAGGTTGTTCTACATGAGGTAAAGGTTCAAAATTGATGCTTTCCTCTTCTCCATTAAGGTTCACTTTGATGAATTGTCCAAATATCGAGAAGCTGATCTTGCCTTTTGAACCGTAAATTTCACAAAGATCTGTTTGCTCATTTTGGGGAGCAGAAAAGCACCATAAGCCATTAAAAACCACTCCGTTTTCAAATAAGATATGACCTGTCACCAAATCCTCTACAGGTTCTGTGGGGTCTTTTTTATTAGCTAGGCCATTAAATTGCTTCACCTCTCCAAAATAATAGAGCATTAAATCCAATTGGTGCGGCGCAAGGTCGTGAAATAAACCACCACCAGAAATGGCTGGGTTTATTCGCCAGTTTTCTTCGCTATTGGCAATGATATTACTGGCTTTGGGTTGTAGCATTTTCAGGTCCACAAAACGTACCTCGCCGATGGTGTTTGCGGCTAATAGTGATTTTATTTTTAAGAAAAGCGGTTGTGATCTTCTGTAATGGGCAACTACTAACTTTACACCGTATTGATGGGCGGCATTAGCCATGTTTTGTGCAGCTTGGCCATTTAACGCCATTGGTTTTTCTACGTAAACAGGTTTGCCAGCGGCTAGTGCAGCAATCGTATATTCCTCATGTTGCAATGGGGGAGTAGCAATGTAAATGGCATTTACTTCAGGGTCATTAATCAAATCAGAAGCATTGCTGTACCATTTTGGAACACCATGTCGTTTGGCATAATCTTCGGCTTTAGCGGCATCTCTGCGCATCACGGCAACCAGTTTGGAGTGTGGTACTTTGTTAAAAGCAGGACCGCTCTTTACTTCTGTAACATCACCACAGCCAATAATTCCCCATTTGATTTCGTTCATGATGGATTCGTATTTAAAAGGTCATTGCGAGTATATGCTGACCGTCATTTCGAGCGTAACGCAGTGAAGTCGAGAAATCTTTGGACTATCTGGTTTCAATAACATAGATCTCTCCATTCCGCTTCGCTACAGTCGAGATGACGACCAGGGCAAGGGAAATATGCTATCCCTCCAATTCCATTATTTCTCCCGCAAGGGTTTCCCAAGTTTGCTGAGCGGCATCAAGCAATGCTTTTTCAGACTGGTATTTTTGGTTAGCCTCTTGCAGTTTCTGCGCATTGCTAAAAATTTCTTCCTTCGCTAATTCAGCTTCACAAGCCTTAACACTATTTTCAAAAGTGGCAATTTCCTCTTCCACACGCTTAAGCTTATCGTTCAGTTTTTTTAACTGTTGTTGTACGTTGGCTGGAGCAGGTTCAGCAACTTTTGGTTTTTTCTCCTCTTGCTTTATGGGAATAGGTTTTGGAGCTGGTTTTACACGTTTTGCGTCCCATTCTTCATACTCTGCATAAGTGCCTGGATATTGCTTGATTTTCTCCTCTTCTATAAACCAAATTTTGTTGGCCACGTTATCTAAGAAATACCTGTCGTGGGAAACAGAAATAAAAGTTCCCTCGTATTGTTGCAAAGCCTGTATTAAAATATTTACCGACTGAATATCCAAGTGGTTGGTAGGCTCATCCAGAATTAAGAAATTACTGTCTGTAGTTAACGATTTTGCCAAGGCAACCCTCGATTTTTCCCCTCCAGATAACACTTTGATTTTTTTGAAAACATCATCGCCAGTAAATAGGAAACAACCTAAAATACTGCGCAATTCTGTATCTGTATGCTTAGGCGCAAAAGCTTGTAGTTCTTCTAAAATAGAATTGTCCAAGTGTAGCGATTCCAATTGGTGCTGAGCGAAGAAAGTAGTCGTTACATTATGGCCTGTTTCGCAAGTGCCCTCAAATTTCTCTGTACCTGCAATCATCCGTAACAAGGTCGATTTACCTTTACCATTGGCACCAATCAACGCAATTTTATCACCCTTTTCTATAATGGCTTCCGCATTGTGCAAAATGTCAATATTCGGATAAGATTTAGAAGCATTTTCTATGCGGATAACATGGCGACCCGAAGGTTTAGAAAATTTGAAGCTGAAATTTACCGTCGGATTATCATCATCTACGTCATCAATACGCTCCATTTTATCCAGCGCTTTCATTCTAGATTGCGCCATTTTAGCCTTGCTCGCTTTCGCTTTAAAACGTTCAATTAAACGTTCTTCTTGCTTAATTTTCGCTTGTTGATTTTTAAACTCCCCGCGTTGTATTTCAGATCTTAGTTCTTTTTCTTCCAAGTAAAAAGAGTAATTACCCGCGTAAACCGTTAATTTCCCTTTGCGGCTTTCCACCGTTCTGTTCACAATCTTATCCAAGAAGTACCTGTCGTGAGATACAATCACAATAGCGCCTTCAAAACTGCTTAAATAAGTTTCCAGCCATTTAATTGACGGTAAGTCCATGTGGTTGGTAGGCTCATCCAGCAATAAAATATCGGGGTCTTGCAAAAGGATTTTTGCTAACATTACCCTCATACGCCAACCCCCAGAGAAAGTGTTTAATGGTCTTTTTTGGTCTTCAGAACTAAATCCTAAACCCGCCAAAACCTCATTTGCCCTATATTCTATGTTATAGCCGTCCAAAGCATCAAATTCTTCCTGCTTTTGAGCCAGTTTGTTTAAAACATCCTCACTGTAATCCGTTTCAATAACCTTTAAAAGCTCTTCAATTTCTTTGTGAAGCTTATTCTGACGGTCAAAAGCTTCCATGGCCACCTGCAAAATAGGGTGGTGGCTGTCATAAGAAAGCAAATCCTGGTTCAGGTAGCCAATTCGTAAATCTTTGGCCATCGAAATACTGCCAGATGACGGAGAATATTCTCCTACAATCAGTTTCAGTAAAGTCGATTTTCCAGTCCCATTGGCACCAATCAATCCCGCTCTGTCGCCTGGCTTAATATGCCAGTCCGCTTCATCGTACAAGGCCCTAGAGCCAATCAAAAAACTAAGGTTATTAATAGAAATCATTATGCCGCAAAGATAGCAATAGATTTGCGATTTCGGGCGATTGAGTTTGCTAAGCCAGCGGATTACTATCGGTTTATCCAAATTTGTTGAAAATGGTTGGCAGTATTTCAAACCATCTGTAGTCCCGCTTTCACTCATAGTCCTCGCCCTTCGATAAACTCAGGGCTGCGGGCTAATCCGTTCAATCGGGTTTATCCACAAAAACCTGTTTTTTGAGGTGCTGTACGCTTATTTGAAGCTCCGTTAGCATCTGTTATGGCTCCGTTGGCATCCAAGATCACTCCGTTGCCATCCAATATGCCAAGTTTGGCATCGCGGATGGCAAATTTGGCATTTAATATGGCTAGCTCCTGCTTGTTTAATGCTCCGTTGGCATCGGCGATGGCAAAATACCCTTAAATTAGTGCTCCGTATCATTAAGCGATGCCAACGGTGTATTGAAATGATGGTCGGTATCTTAAAGATAAATGTAGGTAGCGCTAAAATTACGTTAGGTATCCCTACAGAAGCCCAAAATACCTTTGCATGTATTTCTCTTATCGCTAAAATTAAAGTGTATATGTAGCTTTAAGAACCTCTCTGGCTAGCCATCTATTGACAATCGTTTTTATAGTGTTTTTGATGTCAATGAGCTCGCTTACGCCTCGGTTCTCCAAAGGGAGAGAGCAGAGTGATGCCTAACCAATTTTGCTTTTCTCTCCCCTTGGGAGAGATGCCCACAGGGCAGAGAGGGTAAATTATTAATAAAACCTATGATGTTTGTGGTTTACTTAATTAGGGATGTGCTAAACTTTGCGTCTCTTTGCGAATACTTCATCCCGTATGTACGGGATTGCGATAAAAATTAACCGCGAGTAGCTATTCTGGAAATTCGATCTTAAATCCAATACCGCGAATAGAATCAAAACTTATGCGAGGATCGTGTTGGAAATATTTGCGTAGGCGGGTCATAAACACATCAAGGCTTCTGCCTAAGAAATAATCATCCTTGCCCCAAAGCTTCTCTAAAATATCCTTGCGGTTGACAATTTGGTGGTTGTGATTTAAAAAAAGCAATAACAACTCCGCTTCCTTTTCGGTAAGTTGAATAACAGCATCATTAAAACCCAGTTGATATAGAGCTGGATTAAAGGAATATGCGCCCAAATTAACCGTTTTGTTTGGAGTAGCACCAAGTTGTCGTTTAAGGATGTTGTGTATCCTCAGTAACAGTTCCTCGGGTTCACAAGGTTTCGTGATGTAATCGTCAGCTCCTAATTTTAATCCTAAAATTCTATCAATACTTTGTCCTTTGGCAGTTAAAAACAAAAAAGGAATTTCATGTTGTTGACGGATGGTTTTGGCCAAGGTAAAGCCATCCATTTCTGGTAGCATGACATCTAAAATGGCCAATTGATTGTTTTGTAGTGCTTCCGTATCGTCTAAAAGCACATGAGGGTGGGTGTACCATTTCACTTCAAAATCAGAAGACTCAAGATATTGCTTAAGTACCAATCCCAAATCAGGGTCGTCTTCAACCAATAAAATTTTAGTGCCCATTAGCCAAAGATATTTTAAATGTTACTCCATTTTTCGGATTAGAAGACACGGTGATATTGCCTCTGTATTTTTCAACGGTTTGCTTTACAATGTATAAGCCAAGTCCAAGCCCGTTGATCTGTAAGTTTTCTTGACGACTTACCCTATAATATTTCTCAAAAATATGAGGTTGTGCTTCTGGAGGAATTCCTATACCATCGTCACTTACTTCAATGGCAATTTGTTTATCAAAATCGAGTTTTAAATGGATGGTGTTTGCACGATACTTTGCCGAGTTTTCGACCAAATTGCCAATCACCTGCTCCAAGTCTTTTTGTGAAAGCACGTGGTTAAATTCAAAGTTTACTTGGATATTGAGTTGTAGCGAATTGTATTGATTTTTTAAACTCGATAAATAACGTTCAATTTCGTTTTGTAAAGCAATTTGACTGTCGCTATTTTCATTATTGATAGAAGAAATGACCTTTTCCAAGCGTTGTACCTGTCTTTCCAATAAAGCTTTGGTTTCGCTAGCGGGCGTATTGGCCAAAGTAAACTTTAAAGTGGTTAAAGGCGTGTTCAATTCATGCGCAATAGAGTCGATAGAAGTGTACAACTGAGCTACTTTTTCCTGTTGTAGCCGTAAATTTTTAAGTGTTTTCCAGAATAAATAAATCAGTAAGGCGATAATAGAAATGCTAATGAGCAATAAAGGAAGGAGATGTTTGAAAATCAACATTCGTAGATTAAGCAGCTCTACAATTGTTCTGGATTTGATGGTGTAATGATACCTGGCATTAAGTTTTAATTCAGTATCCTTCTCTGTAAAGTTAGAATTCCATTTGCCCACATTGAAAATGAAGCCTTTTTTGATGTCTTTTTTGGTCTTGAAAAGCACTAATGGCGATTGGGTAGATACCAATTCTCTTTTCTCTGTTTCATCATATATAGAGTAGATTTCACTTCTTAAAGCGATGTCGTAAGGGGTGTTTTCAATTTGTTTTTTCAGTAGTTTATCTACATTTTCTTGAAAGTGCTTTCTGAAAGCGTACCATTGTTGCAGCTGGTTAATTTGTTCATTTTTAAGGCTATCATTGCTGTCCAGTTTTTTTAACCTTTTAATCAACATTTCTTCACTGGCCTCATCATCAAATTGATTCAGTTCACTAACTACACTGTCTGCAATGTTATTGGCTTGCTTGTTCAATTCCTTTCTTTCAAAGCGATACGAATTGTACAGATAATAGCTTTGCAAACCAATGAGCACCAAAAAGCTGGCAGTAAAAAGCAACGTGGCACTTAGTTTTTTATTCATATCCAAAAATACAAAGCTAATCTTCTTTTCCATTGCATTAACTCATCGTTAACCTTTCATTAACCTAGCCTTTGGGTTTTTCGATAGAGTTTTGTGAAAAAATATTTGAAATGAAACTTCACATCACTTTTACCTTATCAATGTTGCTGCCCATCATTGTTTGGGCGCAAACCCCTCAAAAACCTAAAGAAAAAGATACAACTATCGTTTTAAACGCGGTAAGTGTATCGGGCAAAAAGCCCATGTTAAAACGCAAAGCGGATCGGTTAGAATTTAATATTGAAAACACACCTTTACAGAATCTCAATGGATGGGATATCCTAAAAAATACCCCAAATGTAGTGGTGAAGAACGAAGAATTGACTATCCGTGGTAGTTCGCAGATTTTGGTAACCATTAACGATAAAAGGACAATGATGACCCAAGAGCAGCTGAAAATGTTTCTAGAAAACATGGATGGCAACAATATCAGTTCGATAGAAGTGATTACCAATCCGCCAGCAAAATATGAAGCTCAAGGTGGAGCGGTACTTAACATCAAAATGAAACAAAATAAGCTATTGGGATATAAAGGAACCCTATCATCAAGGTATCACCAATCTATTTACGCCAAAGGCCGTCTAGGCTTGGCACAATCTTTCAATACAGATAAGCTACAGGTGAGTGGTAATTACGATTTTGTTTCGGGCAACTACGTGCGTAAGAACTTCGATGTGGTGATTTTTGACAATAACAACACGCGTTGGGAAAGCGATATGGTCAGAAAAAGTCAGTCGCATCAGCAGCACTTGTATAACTTTTCATCGCAATATAGTTTAGACAGTCTCACCACCTTTCAACTGGGATTTGATGGTACTTTTAACCCTAATTTGGTTGGACGGTATAATGTGCCTACCAATATTTATAATACCTTAACCAACCAGTTGGAATCTAATTATGTAACCCTTAATCAAAGAGACCAACGTTATGGTAATTTTAATGCCTATTTGGTGCTCGATAAAAAGTTTGGAAACCACAACCTCACGTTAAGTAATAATTACAGCAACAACACTCACCGAGAAGATCAAGATGTAGCCACTACTTTGCGTTTCATTAACCAGCCAGAAGAATATCGTCGCTTTGCCAACAACAGCAACCAACACATTAAACTTTACGCTACACAATTGGATTATCGCCTAGCTGAAAATAGCTTTACGCTTGAAGGTGGTTTGAAATATAGCTATGTAAATAATCGCAACGATTTACGTTTTTTAACGGATAATGGGGGCTCGCTCATTTTTGACCCTACCAGAAGTAATCTGTTTAATTATGAGGAGAATATTTATGCGGCTTATCTATCTTCAGAATACAAATGGAAAAAATGGGAGATGAAGCTGGGCTTGCGTTCGGAAACTACTCGCATCAATACCGATTCGGATAATCCAGTGGCACAAAATGCCAATACCCGAACCAATATTTTTCCTACTTTTTACCTGATGCACCAATTGAAAGAAGACCAGCAGTTAGGTTTTTCTTACGGAAAACGAATCAGCAGACCAAACTACAGTTTCCTCAATCCATCTAAATCCTATTATAACCTGTATGCTTATTTTCAGGGCGATGCCAATCTGCAGTCGACCATGTTCCATAACATCAGTTTGACTTATACGCTTAAGGATTGGAATTTTGAGACTTACTACAGCTACATTAAAAACCCTTCGATGGAGATCTCTATCCAGAATCCCGAAACATTTGAAACGAAGTACCATTATACCAATATCCGCAAGGGCGAAATTATAGGGATGAACTTTTCCAAAAGTTTCAGTATCACCAACCTTTGGAAATTAAACCTTTTTGCGATGGGCGAATACAATGAAGACTTTTTTATGGGAGTTGATGGCCAATTGTATAAAAACAACGTATTCTTTTATAATGCTAACCTCTCTACACAAATTACTTTGGATAAGGCAAAAACATGGGATTTAAGTGCCAGTTACAACTATAATTCAAAGTCGGTGCAAGGTTCGTTTACCATCAGCCCCTCGCAGCGAACCAATATTGTATTAAATAAAAAAATGTTCAACAAACGCTTTGAAACTGGCTTGGTATTGAACGATCTTTTTAAGACAGACAAGAATACCATTTCTACTCGTTACGCTAATCAAAATCAATATTTTAAGGATTATCGCGATACGCAATATTTCATGATTAATTTGAAATTCCACTTTGGCAACCAAAAAGTAAAGGACGCTAAAGCAGCTAGGAAAACAGATGAACAAAAACGAATGTAAAATATAAAAGCCACAGATTCACAAATAAAAATAACCTGTGTATCTGTGGTTAAAAATATGTTCTGATCCGAACTCGACCTAGACGAAAATCCGAAGGATTTCAATGTTGATAGAAAAGAAATATTACGCATGATATGCGACTCTGTAGGAGTCGTATAGAGATTAGTTTGTTGTTTTATAAATGTTTAACCTCTTCGAGGTCTGTTTGTTCACTTAAAGGATATGTAAATAAAAAAGCCACAGATGCACCAATGGATTAAATCTGTGTATCTGTGGCTTTACTTGAAGAGAGACTTACTTACTATCTGCGTCTTCCGTTTCTTCTAGTTTCCCTTCTTTGTTGCGTTTCAATTTTACCACAGGTTTTTCTTGAGTACCCGTTACGCTCAAAGGAATGCCAATGATCCCGAAAGGAGGTAAGCCTAATCTGCCGCTTAAATTCAATCTGCCATCAAAGCTCACCTGGCCTTCAAAACGAGGTCTGAAGCCTGCAATTTTCATTTTGGTACGCTCAATGGTGATGATGTTATTTTTGATGGTTGTTTTAACCACCACATCTTTCAAGTTTGGATTGGTTAAACTATCGCGTTTAGTTTCCTTACTCACCGCATTCATCATTTTAAAACCAGCCAATTTCACATCTTTTAAGGTAAGCGAGCCACCGCCTTTAATAGAAGGAAATACTGGATACATTTCGTCGTTTAATCTTCCAGTGATTTGATAATCTAAGCCAACAACGCCTTTTACTTTCGAGGCAGAAGTGGCCATTTCTCTAAACAGCTTAATTTCTTTGTAAGCTTTTGCGATATCAAATTCCTTCGCATTTAATTTAAAATCAAAGTTGGCAGATTTTGTACTTGTGCTTTGGTAGGTGGCATCCATCACTACTTTGGCTCCAATAATATCAAAACCCGTTTGCGATAAGCTTAATTTACCATTGTTAAGGGTCATTGTCCCCTTGGCATTTTTTAGGTTAAGGCCATTGTAGGCAACATCATTGGCATTGGCATTAAAAGTGACGTTTAAGTTCGTAGGAATCAAAATCACACCTTTGGCTGCGGGAGTAGAAGTCGTATTGCTGCTCGGGGCATACACCATAAATTCATCCGCAATGATTTTGTTGCTGTGTAACGCAAAGTTTCCAGTTAGTTTCTCCCTTTCGTCAAAAATAAAATTGACGTAGTTATTTAAGTTACCGTTCAATTTAAAATCAGAGCCGCCATAAGAAGCGTTAAATTCATCAAATTTTAAAGCAGCAGAAGTGAAAGAGAATTTTCCGTTTTTAATGATGAAAGGACTAGGAAACATATCTGTTAGGATGTTCAGGTCCTTAATGGTCATCATTCCTCTATTGCTCAAACGATTGTAACGTCCAGCCAAGGCATCGCTCTGCAAACCTTTAAAGTTTACATTGGTGTAAATAAGACCATGCACCTGATATCCAGGAATGGCAAATACCTTGTAGAGCTTGCCAATATCCAAAGTTCCTCTGGAGCTAACGTTGTAAGAAACATTTTCAAGATTGCTTACATTGGCTTTCAATAGAAATGGTTGTCCCGCCATTTCAAACGAAATAGGTTTAACATTTAATAAAGTACCTTTTAAGTTGCCATTATTATTGGTCACTACAGCATCAACGTCAATTTTTTCAATAGCCTCGTTAAAATTGGCCGTTTTAATGTAGCCTTTGTTGAGCTTAATGAATGCATTGGTAACAGGAAACATCTTCTTCGATTTGTCGTAAGAACCTTTGCTGTTTACATCAATAGAAAGTTTGCCGTCTAATACCAAGTCTTTAATAGGATAGAAGTTCTTGATTTCGGCAAAATTGATTTCGGTTTTTAAACCTAAATCTAATGTGATGTTGTTAATGGTTTGCAGCTTCAAGTGGCCCTTGATATAATTGGATAAAGCATTTACATCAATATTGGTGATGGCCAACGTGGTGTTTTTATAATCGCCATTGCTATTGTTGCCCACAAAGTCAAAATTGATTTTGTCAATAGGAGATGGCAAGGACGCATATTTGAAATAACCATTGCTCAATTTGATTTTGGCGTCGAATTGAGGAACAGTAGCAATTACCGTATCCACTTGTCTAATGCCACTTTTAACCACTTTTTTGCTGTATTTGCCATTCGCATCAAGCGACATTGTCAAACGACCTTTAACCACGGTACTGTCTAGGTTAACTATTTTCGCCCATTTTTCTAAATCGATATTAGAGCGGGTTTTGGTAAAGATATGAGGCTCTTTTAGTCCTTTTATTTTAGTGGTTGATGAGAAATAATCTTTTCCAATGTTAAAAAACAAACTATCCATGTTAAGGTCTAAACTATCAGGATTTAAGCTTGGTACCTTGGTTTGCAAGTTTAAGAAAAGGTTTTTGATGGATTCAGGAGCATTAGGATTGGTAATTTCGCCATCACGTATCTTCATGTTAAAAGTTAAACTTGGCATGGTATTACTCTCGGCAATGTATTTCCCAATCAGTGAAGCATCAATTTCCGCATAGCCCTTAATCTTTGTACGTTCTAACTTGTCTGCAATTTCTGGTGGCAGGGCGGTGAAAATATTATGCAAATCCGTTTCCTTCGCTTGGGTTTTAAAATCCATATCGTAGCCATCTTTTAAGAAAGAAAAACGGCCTACAAAACGGATAGGCAGGGAGTTGATTTTAATATCATTTTCGTCAAACAACAAATCCAAAGAACTAGTATTGATTTTGGTAATGAGTTTGGCATTTAGCTTTTTGTGGAGCAGGTAAGGGGTGCCCGCATAATACACGTCCGCATCTTTAATGGACAGCTTACTTTTTAAATCAAAAATGGCCTCGCTTAAATCGCCAGTTCCGCTGTAATCCACCCCTTTGGCATCAATCATCATCGGTATTGATTTATCGTTGTAAACCAAATCGCTGTTTTTGATATAAATCCCTTCAATTTTAATGGCTGTGCTAGTCGTGTCGGTGCTTTTTTTGCCGTCGTCTTTACTTTCGTAAACATTATAGTTGGCATGTCCCTGTTCATCGGAAAGGATGTTGATTTTTGCATTGTCCAGGTAAAATTCGTCGACCTTGATTTGTTTGCTGAACAAAGAGAACAAATTGATGCCCAGCGCCATTTGCTTGGCATAAATCAGCGTGTCTTTTTTAAAAGGTTCAGAACCTTTCAACAGAAACTCATCTAAATTTAGCGTAAGAGACGGAAAGTGAGAAAAAAAAGACAACCCCGTGCCTTTAAAATTTACTTCGCCTTTAATGTTCTGATTAATGGCTTTGGTGATTTGTTCATTAATCGTTTTCGGAATAAGAAAAGGGATGATAAACAATAATGCAATTAAGGAAATAATACTGATGGCGAGTATTTTAAAAAACTTTTTCAATATCAAATAGAATTTTTGGCGTTGGCTACAAAGATAGTTTTTAAAGTGATGCCATGATAGTTTGCGCACAGATTTTAACAAATAAATAACACCATATTTGGAAGTATGAAAAATAATCCATTACCTTTGTACTGTAATAATTAAAATTACAGAATGAACAACGGTAGATTTGCTATTTCTTTACACATCTTGGTTTTGCTTGATAAAGCGAAAGGAGAGCTGCTATCGTCTGATTACATGGCTGGAAGTATCAATATCAATCCAGTGTTAGTTCGAAAAGAATTGGTTAACTTACGTGAATACGGTTTAGTAACTAGTAAAGAGGGGAAGAATGGGGGTAGTGCTTTGGCTAAACCTGCGAATAAAATTACCTTAGGTGCGTTGTACCAAAGTGTAAAGGGGAATTACTTATTGGGAAGCCATAAGAACGATCCAAACCCACTTTGCGAAGTAGGAAAGGACATCAACAATCATTTAAACGATTTGTATAGTGAAACAGAAATGAGATTAATTGATGAATTAAATAAACAGACCCTCGCTGATTTTAGCAACAGGTTTACTTGATATTTTTTTGACTTAAACTGTAATAAAAATAGTTACAAATTAACAATTAGCAATTAACAATTAACAATTAACAATTAATTTAAAATTTATATGAAAGTAGCAGTAATTGGCGCAACAGGTTTTGTAGGACAAAATTTGGTAAATGAATTGGCCGAGAGAGGTCATGAGGTGTTGGCAATAGCCAGAAACACAGAAAAAGTGATTCAAAAAGAGAATGTGGTAGCGAAGAGTGTGGATGTGACTAATGAACAAGCGTTAGCAGCAGCCGTAAATGGTTATGATGTGGTTGTGAGTGCCTTTAACGCTGGTTGGACTAACCCTAATATTTATAACGATTTTATTAAAGGAGCTGAGGCCATTCAAGCAGGAGTGAAGGCTTCCAACGTAAATCGTTTAATTGTGATAGGCGGTGCGGGTAGTTTGTTTATTGATGGCAAGCAGTTGGTAGATGGGGAGAATTTCCCAGCTGAAATTAAACCTGGAGCTACTGCCGCAAGGGACTATCTCAATACGCTTAAAGAGGAAAAGGAATTGAACTGGACTTTCTTTAGTCCTGCGATAGAAATGCACCCAGGTATTACCATTGGTCGTACTGGAAAATATCGTTTAGGGTTGGAAAGTCCAGTTTTTGATGAAGCAGGTAAATGTGTGCTTTCTGTACAGGATTTAGCTATTGTGATTGCTGATGAGGTGGAAAGTAATCAACATCCACGTCAGCGCTTTACCGCTGCGTACTAATCTGTTTAGTGATTTGATGAAATAAGGGCTGTGCTAGGGGTTAGCATGGCCTTTTTCATTTTCTCGCCGTCATTCCCTCTTGTCGTGATTTCGACCTTTTTGGGGAGAAATCTAACAAATAGATTATGCTAATAAATAATTATGTGCTAGATTTCTCCGTCGTCGAAATGACAGGAATGGTTGTAATGTGTAACGCCGTCATTTGAGCAAAGCAAAGGACTGCTTTTACCACATTTGCTGAAACTGCTTTTCTAAAAATAAATTAAGAAAATGTTAAGATTTGCTTTTTTGCTATCTTCGCATCATGTATCGTTTAGTAAAGCCTATATTCTTCAAATTTGATCCTGAAAATGTACACCATTTTGTGGTAAAGCGTTTAAAGTGGTTCAATGATTTTTTCCCATTTGGCAAATCAGTGCTAAGGGGTAGTTTTGATGTTAGCTTTAAGGGATTAGAGCGAGAGGTTTTTGGATTGAAGTTCAAAAATCCAGTGGGTTTGGCTGCTGGCTTCGATAAAAATGGAGAATACGTAGAAGCCTTGAGCAATTTGGGCTTTGGCTTTGTAGAAGTGGGTACCGTTACGCCACTCCCTCAACCAGGAAACGATAAACCGAGAATGTTCCGTTTACCAGAAGATGCTGCGTTGATTAACCGAATGGGTTTTAATAACAAGGGGGTTGATACGATGGCCGAACGTTTACGCTTATTGAAAGACCGTCACCCAGATATTATCGTAGGTGGAAACATTGGCAAAAATAAAAATACACCTAACGAAGACGCGGTTTATGACTACATCAAATGCTTTGACCGTTTGTTTGACGTGGTCGATTATTTTGTAGTGAATGTAAGCTCACCAAATACGCCAGGTTTAAGGGCATTGCAAGAAAAAGAGCCATTAATGGAGCTTTTAAATACCTTGCAAAAACGTAACTGTAAAAACAATATTTCTAGACCAATCCTTTTAAAAATAGCACCAGACTTAACCGATGAGCAACTGGATGACATTATCGAAATTGTAAAGGAAACAGGTATTGCGGGTGTAATTGCCACCAATACCACTATAGGACGTGATGGCCTTTATTCGGGCGAAAAACTGAAAGGTGAAATGGGGGGGTTGAGCGGCAAACCTTTAACCAAGCGCTCTACAGAAGTAATCCGTTACCTTTCCGAAAAATCAAATCAAGCGTTTCCAATTATTGGTGTAGGAGGTATTCACTCTGCCGAAGATGCAAAGGAAAAACTTGATGCGGGAGCGGTTTTGGTACAGTTGTATACTGGATTTATTTACGAGGGCCCAGGTTTGATTAAGGATATTTGTAAATCCTTAGCCTAGTTCTCTTCTCCTTCCAAATGATTTTTGAGGCTGGTGTGTACAATATGGTTCCAGCCTTTTACAAAGTTTTCTTTGGCAAAGTCAGGACCACCTTCCTCTAGCGTATGTACGTTGGCATGTGTAAGCCTAACGAGCGTTTGTTCGCCCTTATCCATCAATTGCCAAGTGACTTCAGAGTTTCCAGGATAATTGTCGTAACGCCATGTGTGTGCCAGTTTCTCCTTTTCTTCTACTGCGGTAATTTCACATAGGTGCAAATATTGTGGGCCGCCATCTGGTCCGCTATAAAATCAAATTTGAAGCCTACTTTCGGATCAAAGTTTTCGATGGTAAAATACCATTGTTTCATCTCACTGGTATCGGTTAGTGCTGTCCAAACTTTATTAATAGGCGCATTAAAGGTGCGTTCAACTAAAATAGGGTCCTTTTTCATTGTTTTTGAGTTTAATTTCGGTAGGTTATCTTTAAAAATTAACAAAAGTGGTGGGGTTTTGATTGATTTATTTCTAAATGATTGATATTCAATCTTGAATTAAATATCTTCTTTACTTATTTGGAATTAATCTAAATAGTTTGATATTTGCATATCAGCTTTAAGAAATATGTGCAAGAAAACCATGATTGCGAATTCGGGGGACATACAGATTACCCAATGTAACAACTGTAAAATGATTAATATTTGGAAGCCTGGGCTATTGCTTAGCTTTTCTTTTAGTCAGTTCTATGAGTTTACGAAAGTGGCCAAGAAGCTCAACTTTGATCAATATTTTGAGTACGGACCAGATGGAAATAGGATTGTGATATTGTCCACGCCTTTTCCTGATATCTGCTTAAAGTTTACCAGGGCTGAGCTGAATGATTTTGTACATGCTATCGATGAAGCGATGTACATGCACAAAGTTTACGAACTGGTGCATAGTTAAAATTGGTTGTAAAGAGAAAAAGTCCCGCCATGGCGGGACTTTTTAGTTTTTTGAATAATCTTAAGATTACTTAGCTAAAGATGCTAAAACAGCATTATTTTTTGCTAATTGGTCTTTTGTAGATTGTTTAGAACGGCTACCTAATTCTAGGTTAGTTGCCAATTTCAAGTTTTTTACTTCTAAGCGAGAAACAGTTTTGTTATATCTGTCTTTTCTTTTTAATCTGGTAACTGCCATGATAATAAGCTTTATTTCTTTTTAATTATTTTAATCTTGAGGTCGAGAGCGGATTCGAACCGCTGTACAAGGTTTTGCAGACCTCTGCCTAGCCACTCGGCCACTCGACCCTTCTTGTTTTTCAAGGCTGCAAAAATAACAATTTAAAGTAAGCTTGCAAACTATATTGCTTAAATTGTTTAATTATTTTCTCGAAAAATTATTTTCGGCTGATTTCACTGCAGAAGATTGCCGCCGATACGGCCACGTTTAAAGACTCTGCTGCTCCAAAGCGAGGGATGGTCACTGGAACGGTGATTTGCTCAATAAGCTCTTTACCAATGCCATGGCCTTCATTTCCCAATAAAATCAGTCCTTCATTGCCCCAATTGGTCTGGTATATATTTTCGCCATCAAGTAAAGCACCATAAATTGGCAATTTTATGTTTTTTAGAAAAGGGGCCAGCGAAGTGTAGATGATATTCACTCTACATAACGAACCCATGGTGGATTGTACGGTTTTAGGATTGTAAGCTTCTACTGTATTTTCCGAACAGATGATGGTTTTGATGCCAAACCAATCGGCCGTTCTAATAATAGTACCTAAGTTGCCAGGGTCCTGCACATCATCCAGCACCAAAGAAAAGGCATTTTGCAAAGCTTTGGAATCTACCTCTTTTTTAGACGGTATATGTACCAAGGCTAGGATATGCTGCGGGGTTTGTAAGGTGCTAATCTTTTGCAGCTCAGCTTCTGTTACTTCAAATAAATTTATATTTGCACTAACTTTAGGTAAAGTGGCCGATATTTTTGAGGTGTAGTAAATGCTATGTATTTGATAATCAGATTTTAAAAATTCTATGATAGATTTTATACCCTCAATAATGAAAATTCCGTTTTCTTTACGGTACTTTTTTTGATGAAGTGATTTTATAAAACTGATTTGGGATTTTGAAAGCATATACTAACAACAATAAACGGGACATTCAACTTCTTGCAATATTACTATTTATTCTTGTTTTTATAGCAGGATGTGCTTCAACAAAATATATAGAAGACTACCAAGCTATTGTTAAAAAGGTAGAAATAGATAGCATCGACAAGGCTTACGAGGAAGCGGCTTATGCCTATGTACAAAAAGATATCAAGCCTATTGAGGGTTTAGGGATTAATGTTGGTATTTACAACATCTTTAATACTAAGGACGGTAAGTATAGAAAAAACAACATTAAGCCTTTAGGGAGTCCACCACCAATTCTAGATACTACTTTAGTGGAAATTTCCAGAAGTCAAATCGAGAAATTTCTGAAAAGTAAAGGTTTCTTTAATGCAAAAGTAACTTCCGAAATTGCTGTTAAAAAGAAGAAAGCCAAACTAAAGTTCACCGCCAATACAGGGAAGCCATTTATGGTGGATAAAATCACCACTCAGATTCCTGACGAAGCCGTCAAATCATTGTATTTAGGGGCAAAACCTAAGTTTTCCAAGCTAACCGAGGGGATGCAGTACGATGAGGATTCATTGGCGTACGAAAGAGAAGAGATTTACACGCTGATGAGGCGTAATGGTTATTACGATTTTGTAAGACCTTACGTGCGATTTGAGCCTGATTCGAACAAGAATAATAACAAGGTAAGTGTAAAACTCATTATTGAAAACCCGATAGACAGTACTAAAAAACATACGGTATATCGAATTGGCAAAACGGATATCCTGATTGCCCCAAACACCGAAGGTTTTACGGATTCTATAACCTTTAATAGGCGCACGATCAATGGAATTCGTTTTACGGACCTTTCTGGAAAATTTAGACGGAACCCCATTACACGTTATGATTTTATTAAACAGGGCACCAAATACAACATCGATAACGAAACTTTAACCTATGATAGACTTTATGAGCTGAATATCTTCAAAAATGTGAAGATAGATTATCTGAAAAATAAAGATACAGCAGATGTGATAGACCCCGTGATTATGCTTATTCCTCAAAAAAGGATGAGTAATCGTATAGAAGGAGAAATACCATTCAATAATGCTACGGTTGGTTTTACCTTGAGTAACACCTACACCAATAATAATTTTCTAAAAGGTGGAGAAAAATTTCAGTTTCAAGTTAAAGGTGGTTTGCAATCTAGATACACAGGTGTAGGTAATATCTTTTCTGATATTTACCAAAGAGATTTCTCATTAAGCGCAAGTTTAACCGTGCCAAGGTTGTTGGTTCCTTTTGGAATACCTTTGATGGGTAAAAATGGCATTCCTTACACTACTTTTTCGAGCAGCTACCTATATGCCTTGCAAAAAGATATTACCGTTCGCAGAGTTTTCATTAACTCCATTACCTATGATTGGGTAGAGACCAAGTCTAAAATCCATTCATTTACGCCACTTAATTTTGAGTATCGTTTTGGTAGTGTATTGATAGATACGCTTAACGAACAAAATACAGAGACCGTAGTAAATAATATATATAATCTTTTATTGCTTGATAGAAAAAATTTCACGCTTGGAATGAAATATGCCTATTCCTTAAATGCTGATAAACTGCTGCAAAATAGAAGTTTCGTTTATTTCAGGGGAAATATCGATATCGCTGGAAATTTATTACAAGGTATCACTAGGCTAATGGGTAAACAACGAGGCCCAGAGAGTGGACGCGTTTTGGGCTTACCATTTACCCAGTATGTAAGGCCAGAAATAGATCTTAGATGGTATAAGAGTTTAGGTGCAGAATCGCAACTCGTAACTCGCGTTAATATAGGTGTCGGATATGCTTATGGTAATTCGACCGCAATACCTTACGAGAAATTATTTTATGCAGGCGGTTCAAGCGGAGTAAGGGCATGGCAAGCTAGAACTTTGGGTCCAGGGAATTACAACCGAGAAGTGATTCTTACACAGGAAGCCAGAGCTGCAGCCTTCGGTTTTGACCAATTAGGTCAAATGAAAATTGAAGCCAATTTGGAATATCGTTTTGTATTAGCAAATAAGTTTTTTGGTGGTAAATTAAATGGCGCAACATTTTTGGATGCCGGTAACATCTGGAACATTGCTTCAGGAAATCTACAGCCGCAAACCTATTTCAAGCTTGACCAATTAGGTAATCAAATTGCATTGGGTACTGGTTTAGGTTTTAGATACGATGTACAGTTTTTTGTCTTTAGGTTTGACGTTGGTTTGAAATTGAAAGACCCTCAGTTTGCGCCTAGTGAGCAATGGGTAATCAGCAAGTTCTTTAGTGGTGGAAAAACTTTTAAAGCTAACTATCTAGCTACACACAGCCCTGATAGATACCGTTTTGTACAATACAATTTTGGTATCGGAATGCCTTTTTAATCTAAAATATCTATGTGAAAATTATGGGATTTTTCTCCAGATTATTTCGTAGACACAAAGACACTGAGCCAGTGATAAAAATAGATTATTATGAATTGGCTCAGCAAGAAATAAGAGGTAATCGCTTTTATACAAATGCGCCTAAACATTGGGTGAAAATTAATGATGGTTTTTTAAAATTGGATGATAAGTTGTCAGTCGATTTTGATGGCGTGAATACTGAGAAGGTTGTGAACGTGAGAAATGCTATGGTTAATTCATTAGCATTGATGGGTATTATAAATGAATATTTTTCAAAGCTAGCAAAAGAAAAAGTTCATTTTGATTTTACAGACGCTATGCTTGGGTCTTCAGAAAGATTTGCGACGAGTTGTTATGTGTACAAACTTTTTGATAAAGGCGTCTTCATTATTGACGGTGTTGCTATTTGGAATTATGAAAAATATGCTATCATTTTGCTTACTAGCGATACACCAATAAGCTACATCAACGAATTGAAAACGTATTTTGTTAATGACGGTTATAAGGATTTAATTTACTATGCTAAAAAAGATCCCCACCTTGTTGAAGGTTCTAAAAAGTTGAAATTTGAAAATTTTAATGATAAATGTTTTCGTTATGATCCTGCTAACCAAGGTTTGGAACAACGTAAGCATAATGAATATGCATTATGGTGGGCTGGGGAACTTGAAAAAGATGTTAAGTCATCGATTTTATTAAATGATATTGGAGTATATTTAGATTTACTTGAATTTTATAATTCTTATTTATTGGGCTTTTTAAGTTTTGCTTTTGGTTTAAATAAAGAGGTTGTAAGAACAAAAATGCCAGACTATGAAGAGGTCGCTATTACTGGACCAGAAGGAGTGGAAATTATAATCACTTTATCGGAGAAAAAAGGTATATATTTCCATTTTCCTAAGCATCCCAGATATGAAAAATATCGAAATGCATTTATAAAAGTATTTGTTAATTTTTGTTATAAGATTAGAGAGCAAATAATTGAAAATGACCTTCCAAAAGATGACTTTGAGCATCATACTACGCTGGAATGGTATACTCAATTAATTGAAGAAGCTAAAGAACATAATTCTGAAATAGCAGCGATAGGCTTAATGAGAAAGAAAGACAGTAATTTCCCAGATTACAGTTACTACGAGAATTAAAAGCGCTTCAGACCAAATTCTTCAAGTAGTCAAATATCGTTTCGAAATAAGTAGAGATATTTAATCCTTTGCTGTAACTAAAAAAGAAGAAAACAAGAAATAAAATGATTCCCATGTAAATAAACTTCTTAAAGGCAAAGACCAAAATAACGATGATGAGCGGAATGATGATAAAGAAAACACGGCTAATAGTAATTGGATTAAGATCGTTCGCTTTTTTATAAATGTAAAGCAGCTTGCTGTGCGTTCCACTTTCGTTTTCATGTTTAATATAAACAAAGGTAGATTTGTCTATCGCTAGCGGTAAAATAGAAACACCGTCATGAAAGGTGAGTTGTTGGGTAAAACCACTCACACTAAAAGTATAGGTGCCGTTAATGTTCTCAATCGGATTTTCTAAACTATCTGTAGCAATAATAGCAACCTTACTGTTTTTCAATAAGCTTTCTTTCACCATAAAATTATTAATACTGGTGTTTTGCGCAAAAGAGATGCTTGAAATAAAAAGTGAGCAGAAAAGGAAAAGATGTTTCATTTATTATTCTAATGAGCGTTTGTTGTAAATTAAATATCCAATATGTAAAAGCACCCCGTGCCTACGTTTACTTTGGTTGTACAAGTTGTAGCTTAAGCTAATTGGACCTAATGGCGATTGATATACCAAGCCGGCGGTACCTGCGTAACGCCACTTGCGCAATGTTTCTTCAAAACCCACTTGTTGCAATCCAATTTTCTTAAATTCCTGATAAGGTAAAAATACATAACCTTCTATACGCAAATCAAATTTTCTTTTCAGATTAATGATGTTTTTGATACCACCTGCAGCATAATTGAATGCCCTAAAGTTTTCGAGAAAGGTAGACCTACTATCTTGAAGTGGATAAAACGCAGGAGCCGCCAGCAAACTAGCGTAAAAATTGTTAAACAAAGGTTGGTTGGAAACCACACCTTCTACCAAATAACCTAAACTATACCTGTTGGTATGCAGGAAATAATATTCGTAACTGAACTTTGCGTGTACCCAAGATCTATAATTCCTAGAAAGCGTTGGAGCTGCGCTGCTGCCTAACTGATTAGAAAGAATATTGCCTGGACGATAGTTCTCTCTTCCTGTAGTATAATTTACACTGAGTAAAATATTTTGCCCTGCTGTGGGATATTGCTTACGATTGAGCGAGTTTTTCTCCAAAGTAAGGCCTGTTCTAAACCCATTGAAAACTGTTCTGTCCAGTAAATCGCCTACTACAAAAGTATTGGTTGGACTGTAATTATCACTGTTGTTAATAAAGGCGGCATTAAGCACGATTCTTGCATTTTTGTTCAGTGGCATGCCCAGTTTAAGGTCAATCTTTCGGTCTGCTTGGTCAATGTAGGTAGGCGAGGGGTTTTCTACAAAAATCTTACTGGTATTGTAAAAGTTCCAGTGATTGTAGGTAAGCTCGGCCGCTAAAAACAAAGGTAATTTGGTAGGGTAATCAACACGGCCACTTATTTGCGCTGATTCGTAAAAACGTCCTGAAAAAAAGTTAGAGGCAAACGTGTAGGCTTTTCGGTTAAGGTAGTTGAATTGAATACCCAAAAACACATTACTGATTGGACGGGTAGAAATATTACCGCCGAAATCTATTTTCAAGCTCTTTCGCTGTTGGGCAACAATCTCAAAATCATAACTATCGGAACCTGCATCATAACTGATTTTGGGATAAACGGTTTCAAAAACTTCATCAGCTACCAATTTATAGTATCCTCGTTTAATATCACTTAAATTGAAAGTTTTTTGATCGCTTTTAAAAAGCCTTTCTACATATTTTTTTTGCTGCGAATTAACCCCTTTTACAATGATATTGCTGAAAATCAACTCGGATTTTTGAATGTTGAAGTTGCTCCGTTTTTTCAGTAGCTCCTGTGGCGAAACCCTACGACTTATCGATTCTTTGATTTTGTCCATTTCGGCCATTGTAGCTTCGTAACCTTTTTTAATCAGTTCATCTACCGCATAAAAATTTGTGGAGCTATAATCCGCTAAATTGGGCTCAATATAAATACCATTTTTGCCTACTAGTGTAGAATCGGATTTGGAAAGGAACATGTAAACCAAAAACCTATTCATTAGGCGATCATCGTCTTTTGGATATTCGTTGAAGGTTTTGGAAGATACATTGGCACCGATGATAAAATCGGGCTTAAATTCTTTATGCATCACATCGGCAGGGAAATTATTATAAATCCCCCCGTCAAACATAAACTTGTCATCGAGTTTGATGGGACGATAAATCAATGGGACGGTCATACTGGCCCGCACAGCTTCAGCCAAACTTCCCTTGCTTACCGTGATGCTCTTTTGCGAAAGAATATCGGACACCATACAGCGGAATGGTACAAATAGGTTGTCGAAATTGTCTTTGGCAATGGCCGATGCCTGTGAGAAAAACTCCAAGAGCGCAAAATTCAACGGAATATCGTTCACCAAATTGGGTCTAAAACTAAGCCGCAAGCTCGTGTCAATGGCCATTTTAGCCGTCAAAATAGATGGGTTTGGGCTTGATTTTTGGAAATAGAAGCTGTAATCGCTGGTATAACGTCCGTTTACCCAATCCTGAAATTCTTTGCTGGTCGCAATTTTTTCAATCTGGGCAGGCGAATATCCTGCCGCATACATGCCACCTACAATGGCCCCCATAGAAGTTCCCGTGATATAGTCAATGGGAATATTGTTTTCTTCCAAAGCTTTTAACGTACCTATGTGCGCCAAACCCTTTGCGCCACCACCACTAAAAACCAACCCAACTTTTTGTGCGCTAAGTTGAAAATTGATAATCGTGAGTAATATGAAGAATACACTTTTACGAAGCATGGCTCATAAAAGTACCTATTTCTTTTGGCTTTTTAGTTAAGAATAAAGATGGAATACGTTAAATAAGTGGCAAAACTTACCCATAAAAAATAGGGTAGGAATAGCCAAGCAGCCAACTTGTCGAAACGATAAAAGATAAAGGCATTAATGATAATGAGCAAAAGTAGCAGGATAATCTCTACCAGTGCAAAACCAATTTGGTGTAGTTCAAAAAAGATGAAAGACCACATGAGGTTAAATATCAGCTGTACGACATAGATGATGACTGCCCAATGAAACCATTCGGCATTTTTGCGCCTTTGCCACACCCTAAAAGAGGCAATGCCCATTAAGACGTATAAAGTAGTCCATACGGGTGCAAATACCCAGTTTGGAGGGTTAAACGATGGCCTGTTAATGGTGAGGTACCATGTTTTTACTGATTCCATGGTAAACTGGCTGCCAATAAAGCCAATTAAGAGTGGAATGGCAAGGCAAATTAAAAAAGTAATGATAGTTGCAGAGGAGCTTTTCTTTGTCATTGTGGTTACTTACATTGAACTTAACAACAGTTTTAATAAAGTGTTTAGGGTAGAATGAAATTATTATTCAAAAAACAGTTAGCCTTTTTTCTCTTTCTTTTTCCCGAAATTCCAAGGGCAATGTTTGCATTTATTTTTACAGCAATAACCACGTTTAAGGTGATAGGCTTTCGTGAAAACCATCAGGCCATCTTCGTTAAAATAAAAGTCTTCCCCTTCCTTCATTTTATTCAAATGATAAAATTATTGCCTTGGCAAAATATAAAAATTAATTAAGAATTTTTACGGTAAGCTGGTCTTTGAAGTGAGCTTGTAGTTGCTTGCCATCGCCATGTAATGTCCAAACTTCTTTAGGTTTAACTTGTGCAATGGTTTGTATAATGCCATTCCAGTCCACATGGTCAGAGATATATAGCGAATGGCCATTGCCTTGTTGCAAGTATTTCCATCCCGTAGCAAACACCCTCACCACATTAATGGCTCTGATATAGCTATTAAACACCATAGGAGGGACGAGGTAAACATTGCCCTGCAATTGCTGCTTCATGATTTTCCTGTCGTAAACCTGGTAATTGCCAAGCGAAATACCCAACTGCTCGTAAATTTGTACAAAGGGCATGATGCTGTGATGTACAAGGATTTTCTTATCTGGACAATGTTGGCTCATTAAAGAAATAAGTCGTTGGCTTTTCCCCAAGGCATAGGCCCCAAGCATGATGTTGCTTTCGATATGGTTCAGTTTCTTAATTTCTTCAACGGCTGCAGGGTGTGAAACTGTTGGATCAGCAAAAGTAGTTTCTGTAATCAACACCTCAGCCTGCACAAACTCGATGGGTTCGCAGGTCACATCGGCTTCTAGTTTATAATCACCCGTGTAGAGGTAACGAATGTCCTTGTATTCCATTAATACCATTGCCGAACCTAAAATATGTCCAGCGGGATAGAAGCTGATTTTAACCCCGTTTAACTCAAACTGCTCATGATAAGCTTTGATTTTGAACTCCACAGCCGCAAACTTCTTATAACGATGTTGCATAAAATGTTGCGTAGCCTTGGTGCAGTACACAAAATGGTTACCACTTACCGCGTGGTCGCCGTGTGCATGAGAAATTACAGCATGTTCTACCGCTTCCTGTGGATCAAGGTAAAAGTTGCCGTAAGAACAATATAAACCTGTTTTGGTGAGTGTAATAAAATCTTGAAGTATGGGGTTGGTCATTGTTGTTTTGTTGAAATTAGTGCTAATCTTGCATAAAAGCTGATGCTGATCCCGAATGTTCGGGACAGCATGACGAACCGTAGATTTAGCGTCACCCTGAATTTATTTCAGGGTCTGTGAGGTATTATTGTCTTATCATTCAGTCTGTTTCAAAAACTGTTGGTGTAAATCTAAAACTTGTAAAATAATAGAGGTGTTTGGATGGTTTTGAATCACAAAATCAGCCATTTTTAATTTTTGTTTATCGCTAAATTGTTTGTCCATACGGGCCAATACCTGCGCTTCATTTACTTGGTCTCGGCGGGTTACCCAAGCCATTTTTAAATGATGGGGCGCCGTAACCAGGATGTTTTTATCGCACATTTTGTAGGAACCACTTTCAAATAAAAGCGCCGCTTCTTTCACAGAATAAGGCGTGTTTTTAGGAAGATTGGCGTCCCATTGGTCAAATGCCCTAAACACGGCTGGATGTACCAAGGCATTTAATTTGGCCAGCTCATTTTCATCAGCAAAAACAATATTAGCAATGTGTTTATTGTTGAGACTTCCATCTTCGAAATAGCTCTGTTCGCCAAAGGTTTCTTTAATGCCATTGATTAAGATAGCATCAATAGTCATGATTTGTTTGGCAACGGTATCTGCATAAAAAACTGGAATTCCCAAAGTTTCAAATACTTTGCACACCGTGGTTTTGCCACTTCCAATTCCGCCAGTTATTCCAATCTTCAACATTATTTTTCGATGATAAAATCAACATTGTTAGGTACAATGCTCACCAGTTTTGAAAACTCAGGCATCTTGGTGATTTTGATGGACAGCTTATGATGGCCTAGCACTTTCCATTCGTTTAAGTCAACAGCAGCTTTTAGCAAATCTTCATCTGCTTTGTTATAGTTGGATAAAGCCACCAACAAAGTGATTTTTACTTTTTTAGGGTACAGCTTTACATCGTAATATTCCCTATTGTTGAGCATGCTTAAGGGCACTTCGATGGTTTTTTCCGTAAACTCGTCTACAGGGATTTTTACACCCACGCTGCTAGGGTAAATACTTACATTGCTAATGGCATTCTTTAAAATGTTTACACGAGCATCTACACTACTTTTAATGTCGCTAAGCTTCAAGCTATCGGTATGCCACACATGTATTTTTTCCAGCTCCTCATGTGGCCCCGAAATGTTCACGTAGGAGGGAGTAAGCTTAATTTCTTTGGAAATTCCGTATTGCGGTGCAAAAGTGAGTTTAGAAATCAATTTCAATGGCACTCGCTTATTGGTACGTCTCGAAAAGTCAAAATATAAGGTGTCGGGCTTTATGGAGATTACCCGCTGCGAAGTTTCTAGCTGTCTGTTTACCTGTTCCAACTGCTCTGAAAAAACCACGTAGCTTCTGCTGTTCAGCTTTTGTAAGCTTACGGTAATTGAAGGAGGTTTTATCCTCAGTCTGGCAAAAAGTAATTGCCAGCCCGTGCCTTCCACTTTTAAATCTACTGTGTCGGGTTGGAGTGCCTTAAAAGCTTTTCCTTGAGGTTCATCTTTATAAAGCAACTCTGTTTGTACAGTGTAGGGGTATTTTTTGTTGAGCGCTAGAAATAGCCATGCCCCAACTGCGCATAAGGCACAAATTAAAACCGCTCCAAAGCGCTTTTGTTCAATCCGGGTGAGTTTAATAAAGGGCATGTGGTAAAATTACAATAAAAAAGCCACTCCGAATAAACGAAATGGCGCTATTTTATAGAAGTCACAGATGCACAAATTAATGACCTTATGAAAAGGAGCAGTTAAATTGGTGTATTTGTGACTTAAAACTTATGCTTTTGGAGCTGAAGCTTTAGTGGCATCTAAAGAAATGGCAGATTTGTCGAAACGAATCTTAGTACCACCTTCTACCTCGATTAAAAAAGTAGTATCGTTAGATCCAACAATTTTACCATGGATGCCCGCTGTAGTTACAATTTTATCACCAATTCCTAGTTCTGCAACTAATTTTTTGTGCTCTTTTGCTTTTTTAACTTGCGGTCTGATCATGAAGAAATAAAATACGACCATGATTAATACCATAGGGATAACTGTCCCCATTAGGTTACTGCCTCCAGCAGCTTGTAAAATTACTGTTGATATCATTATATTGTTCTGTTGTTAATTTGTGTAATTTGATTAATTATTTGAATGATTTCCATTGGAATTCGAGATGCTTATTTAACTAGCCCTTAGTGCTAATCACTAGCCCCTAGCCACTAATTCCTAGTTCCTAACTACTTCTTCTCTTTTACGTCGCCCACTAAATGAAGTTCTTCAAATTTTGGGTTAGCGTTTGAAGTAATGGTCACCACTTTATCTTGTAAGCCTAATTTACCAGTGCTATCAAAGGTTACCTTAATTTCTCCATCAGCTCCAGGTTTAACGGGTTCCTTCGGATATTCAGGAACTGTACAACCACAGGTTGCTGTCGCATTGGTGATAATTAGTGGCGTTTTTCCTACATTTTTGAACTTGAATGTATAAGTCACTTTTTCACCTTGGGTAATTGTTCCAAACTCGTAGATCGCTTTTTCTACCTGTACTTTTGGCGCATCGGCTTCGGCAATTACAGGAGTTTCCGTCAAAGTCGTACTATCGGTACTTGTGGTATTGCTTTCAGCACTTTTACTTTGGCATGCACTAAAGGCAGCTGCACATAACGCAATTAAGAAAAGTTTTTTCATGTAAACTGTTGTTTTATTGTTGTAGGGTCGAAAGGTTATAAAGTTGGAATGTTGCATCATTTACTCATTCTCTCAATTAGTCATTCAACCTTATCACTATTCCTCAATCAAACCCCTACCTACTTTTTTAATACTATTATTTCTCTTTAAATCGTTTAAAATTTTGTCTAAGATACCATTTATAAAAGTATTACTCTTCGGAGTACTGTAATCTTTTGATAACTCAAGATACTCGTTAATGGTTACTTTTACAGGAATAGAGGGGAAATTCATCATCTCACAAATGGCCATTTTCATCAAAATAGTGTCCATTAATGCAATACGCTCCGATTCCCAGTTTTTGGTTCTTTCGGCAATTAGCTCCTGATATTTATCATCATTTTTAAGCGTGTAGGTAAAAAGGTCTTTTACAAACGTGCTGTCTTCGCTCCAATCCGCGCTAATTGGTGTCAACTTGTTGTCTAATGGATTTTCCGACTCAAAGTTTTTAATGGTTTTGGCAATCATGCCTTGCATTACTTCGCGGTCTACTGGCCAGTTAATGAATTTATCTTCAAAAGCTTGGACCACGTTTACGTTTTTCAACAACATTTTACGGAAAATGAACTTGATGATCTCTTTTGAGCTTTCCAACGTTTCCTCAAAATCTTCAGCCAAATAAGCCTCGTATTCTTTGCTCTCTTTTAGTTTGTTGAAGATAGATTTTACCAATTCTGGGTCCGAAAACCAGTTGATTTGGTATTTGTTTACGGCAGCAACATACTCTGGATTGTGTTTCAACACATTCGCAAATTTGTTGTGTAGTAATTTTTGATTTGGATTTAAATCTTCGGCGGTAGGCAAATGTTTGTTTGCTCTCTCCAGGGCGTCGTGGGCAGTATATTCAGTGATGTCTACAACCAGTGCTAGCATAGATACATACATCTGATATACTTCGTCGATACTTTTCATTAATAGTTTTTGACTAGTAATGATGTCTTTTTTTTCGGTGTTTTGCCATGCAAAAATATTTTGCAGCGCTTTAACTCTTAAGTGCCTTCTGTTTAACATGAATGTAAGAACGATTGCGGTAAAATTACCTCTTGTGTGTTATGGTTATTAATTAATATGATGATTTGATTTTTTTAATGTCTTCAATACGTTTTTCTGCTAAACGAGAAGCAGCCAAATTGGTCGGAATATTTTCTGATTTCGATAATTTAATCACTTCCTTAGTTGCTTCATAAATATTTTCAGTAAGTTGTATGGTACGTTTCCGACCAAAGCCCGTAAGCTCTGAGTAACAGCTAATGATCCCACCAGCGTTAATCAGGTAATCTGGAGCGTACAAAATACCTTTATCATGTAGTAATTGTCCATGCACTTGCTCGTCAGCTAACTGGTTGTTGGCCGAACCCGCAATAATGGCAAATTTCATGGTTTTAATGGTTCTCTCGTTTACCGTTGCACCTAATGCGCAAGGAGCATAAATATCAGCACCTATGGTGAAAATTTTATCTGCCTCAATTGCTTTCGCCTTGTATTTACGGGCAATTACACGCATGCGCTCTTCGTTAATGTCGGTTACGTAAACCTCCACATTATCGTTTCTAAGCAATTCTACCAAATGCTCGCCTACGTTACCTGTACCTTGTACCACTACAGAGCGACCAGCCAATTCATCAGTGCCAAAAACTTCCTTAACGCAAGCTTTTATACCCAAATAAACACCTTTTGCCGTAAATGGAGCTGGATTACCTGCACCCCCTAACGATTCTGGAACGCCAGTCACATGTTGTGTTTCCATACGGATATACTCCATGTCACGTACCGTAGTGCCCACATCTTCCCCAGCAATAAACTCGCCGTTAAGGTTTTTAACAAAACGTCCAAAACTGCGCATCAACGCTTCAGATTTCTGTCTGCGTGAGTCGCCAATAATAACAGCAGTACCACCGCCAACGTTTAATCCAGCAACGGCAGCTTTGTAGGTCATGCCTTTTGATAAACGCAATACATCTTCCAATGCTTCGGCTTCAGAACTATAATTCCACATCCTAACACCACCTAAAGCGGGGCCAAGCGTTGTATCATGAATAGCAATAATGGCTTTTAAACCTGTAGAAGGGTCATTACAGAAAACAACTTTTTTGTGGCCAGATTGGCTTAATTGCTCTAAAATAGAAGGGTTAGAAGAACTTATTTCTGGCATACAAAACAATGTTGAAACGTACTCCGCAAAACTAAGACAAAAAAACCATTAAATCTAAGCGTATTTTAAATATTTAGTGCTTAAGGGTAAGTGGCCAGGTAACAATGGTCAGTTCTTATTTGCGATTAAGCAAATAGCCAATTTTAACTGTTAGTAAATCATGAACCTCCGAAGCTTTGGGATTTCGATATGCTCAACGATAAAACAATTCAACAATCAATCAATTCTATTAACTTTGTTTTGCAATGAAACACTTAAGCTATCTCAATAAGTACTTTCTGAAATATAAATGGCGGATTTTGCCAGGCGTTCTGTTTGTCATTATCTCCAACATCTTTGGCGTAGTGCCCGCTCAGGTGATTAGGAACGCCTATGACCTGATTGTAGAAAATGCAGCTATTTACAGGCTGTATGAAGGCTTTGATAGACAAGCCATTGTTTACGATATTTTTAGTTATAGCCTGTTCTTTTTTGGTGCACTCATCTTATTCCTATATCTGCTAAGGGGTTTGTTCCTTTTCTTTATGCGTCAAACTATCATCCTCATGTCGCGACATATTGAGTATGATATGAAGAACGAAATTTATGCGCACTATCAGAAATTGAGCTTGGGTTTTTACAGACGCAACAACACGGGCGATCTGATGAATAGGGCTACGGAGGATGTGAATAGGGTTAGGATGTACGTTGGCCCAGCCATTATGTATGCCTTCAATACTACAGTACTTTTCCTTTTGGTTATTTATTTTATGTTTTCGGTAAATGCCACCTTGGCCATTTATGCTTTGTTGCCTTTGCCAGTATTGGTGCTTGCCATTTATTACGTAAATACCATCATTAACCAAAAAAGTGAAAAGATACAGGAGCAGTTATCTCGACTGTCGAGCTTTGTACAAGAGCGTTTTTCGGGCATCCGTGTCATGAAATCGTATGTAAGGGAAGCACATGCACAAACCATATTTGCCGAAGAAAGCAATGCCTATAAAACAAATTCGATGGGCTTGGTGAAAGTGCAGGCTTTCTTTTATCCAACCATGTTGTTGTTGGTAGGAATCAGTACCATTTTAACCATTTATATTGGTGGCGAACAGGTGATTGATGGTGCCATTACGCCTGGCAACATTGCTGAGTTTATTGTTTATGTAAACCAATTGACTTTTCCAGTAACCATGTTGGGCTGGGTAACCACACTTATCCAGCGTGCAGCGGCTTCCCAAAAACGGATCAACGAGTTTTTACAATTGCAGCCAGATATCAATAGCGGAAGTCAGGAAATTGATTTGAATGGGAATATCAGTTTTAAAAATGTAAGTTTTACTTATGCCGATACGGGGATAGAAGCCATCAAAGAAGTCAGTTTTGAAATCAAGCAAGGACAGTTTGTGGCCATTATTGGTAAAACGGGTTCGGGAAAATCTACCTTGGCCAATTTGCTGATGCGGATGTATGACCCTAGCTCAGGTGATATTTTGATAGAAGGACAAGCGTTGGATAAAATTGACTTGCATAGTTATCGCTCGCAAATTGGTTTTGTACCACAAGAGGTATTTTTGTTTTCTGATTCGATTAAAAATAATATCGCCTTTGGGCTTGATGCCGTAACCGATGAACAGGTTAACCAAGCAGCTAAAGACGCAGCGGTTTACCAAAATATCATAGGTTTTGAGCAGCAATTTGAAACCATGCTAGGAGAGCGTGGCATTACTTTATCGGGCGGACAAAAGCAAAGGGTTTCCATTGCAAGAGCTTTGATCAAGTCGCCGCAGATGCTCATTTTTGATGACTGTCTTTCGGCAGTAGATACCAAAACGGAAGAAGAAATTTTAAGTAATTTGGGTAAACTGATGAAAGGAAGGACCAGTGTGCTGATTGCGCATCGTATTTCGACCATCAAAAACGCAGATAAAATCTTGGTATTGGATAACGGAAGGATTATTGAAGAGGGTACTCATGAAGAGTTGTTGAACAGTGGTAAGGCTTATGCAGAGATGTATCAGAACCAACTTTTGGAAGAGGAAAATGTATAAAATATTAAAAAAACGTTAATTACTGTCATTTCTATTTTGAAAGTTGATAATTATTACATTATATTTACCCCAACCAAAACCACACTACACACAATAAAAAAATGGGAGATTTCGACAACAAAGAGAGAGAAGAGGTTTTTTCCAAGAAAGTTAGAGCGGGTAAACGCACTTATTTTTTTGATGTAAAAGCAACGCGTTCGGGTGATTACTATTTGACCTTAACCGAGAGTAAGAAAAGATTAGAAGATGGTGTTTTCGTAAAGCATAAAATCTTCTTATACAAAGAGGATTTCGAAAAGTTTGCAGAAGGTTTAACCGAAACTGTCGATTATATCAAATCTCGCCAAGAAGTGGTAGAAAAACGCTACGAATATTCTGACAACCAAGAATATGCAGCAAAATCTGATGATGACTTCACTTTCTAGGAATTAAAGAAAAAGACATACAATCCTTCTCGAATATCGAGAGGGATTTTTTATTTCTAAATGTTTTGAAAATGAAAAGAACGCTGACACTACCTGCCTTGAACTCGACTGGTCTATAAAACTGATGCTGAACTAAATTCAGCATGACGGAGCGTTGATTTAGCGTCACCCTGACCACGAAGTAGCTGCAAAGCAAATTTATTTCAGGGTCTGCCATAACTTAAAATAATTAAACAATTATAAACTAGTGATATAATGAAAAGAATACCACTGTTAGCATTAATACTGTGCTTCGCCATTAATTTATTTGCCCAAAAGCAAGAAAAGGTAGATGCCAAACTGAATAAGAGGATTGGCGAATTAGTGAAAGGTTTTAACGGTGAGGTGGGCGTTTATGTGAAATCGTTAAAAACAGGCAAAATAGCCACCTACAATGCCGATACTATTTTCCCAACGGCCAGTATGATCAAGGTGCCTATTACTTGTGGTGTATTCGATAAAATAGAAAAAGGTGAGTTGGCTTATAACACCCAGTTGATTTATAAAGACAGTCTTTTGTATGCAGGGGAGGATATTTTAGGTTCTTTTAAAAGTGGCGAAAAAATCTGGTTAGCTAAAGTGCTGATGCTGATGATTACCACTAGCGACAACACGGCAAGCCTGTGGTGCCAAAGTTTGGCGGGCACGGGTACAGCCATTAATGCATTGATGGCGAAATATGGTTTGGAGCATACCCGTGTAAATTCAAGAACACCCGATAGACAGGCTAACCAGCGTAAATACGGATGGGGGCAAACCACCCCTAGGGAAATGGCTACTTTATTGACATTGATTAGAGAAGGTAAGATGATTAGCGAAGCGGCTTCGGAACGAATTTACAGAAACCTTATTCGCATTTATTACGACAAGGAAGCATTATCAGAAATTCCACCTTATGTGCAGGTGGCTTCAAAATCAGGAGCGGTGAATGCCTCGCGTTCAGAAGTGGTGTTGGTGAATGCACCACATGGAGATTATGTTTTCTGTATCATCACCAAGAACCAAAAAGACACTTCTTGGAAGTATGACAATGAAGCCGAGGTGCTGATACGGAAAACAAGTAAGATGTTATGGAATTATTTTGAGCCTAAAAGCAGGTGGGAACCTGCTAAAGGCATCGAGAAATATCACTAACGGCCAGCCATGCCACCTACTATTGCAAATAGGAAAATAAGAAGGTAAAGCGCAATCACGATAATCATCATGATACCATAAAACTTAAAGAATGATTTAAGCTTGCGAATACCTGTCTCTAAACTAAGTTGGTCAGCATATAAAACACCTTGTTTAGCCTTCACCGAATAGCTAAAAAGCATTAAGCTAGGATAAAGAAATAATAAAGCGTAAAGTAACAATATAAAAGTAAGTACGCCACCACCCATGGCACTGTACATTTCCATGCCAGGCATTTGTGAAATGGTGCTAAACATAGCGCCCATAGAAAGGGCTACCAAAACCATTAGTCCAGAAAATATAAAGCCTACAATTCCTAAAAATTTAGTCCAGCCAGCCATATCGTATAAATAGCTACGCATGTTTTCTGTCACAACCAGTTGAGGCGGATTGCTTTGTTCTTCAAAAGTCGTTGTTTGTTCGATGTTATTATCCATAATTTTTGTTTGATTGCACTAAGCTAATAAAAAACAATAAAGTTTTAGTCTATGTCTGATGTATTTGCAAAGAAAATGAATTCATTTTACGGTCAACTAAAGTAGTAACCTCTAAAATCGTAAATCTATTTACTATCTTTGCGGCTTGAAAAACTTGACGGATAAGCTTTTGCTCAATTCGCTTAAAATCGTAAATCTAAAAATCTTAAATATAAAATGGCATTACAATGTGGTATAGTAGGCTTACCTAACGTGGGAAAATCTACTTTATTTAACTGTTTATCTAACGCTAAGGCGCAATCCGCTAACTTTCCGTTCTGTACTATCGAGCCAAATGTGGGTGTAATTACAGTACCTGATGAGCGTTTGAATAAACTAACTGAATTGGTAAAGCCTCAACGTGTAGTTCCAAACACTATTGAAATTGTGGACATTGCAGGTTTGGTAAAAGGCGCTTCGAAAGGAGAGGGATTAGGAAACCAGTTTTTAGGTAACATTAGAGCTACCAATGCTATTATTCACGTATTGCGTTGTTTTGACGATGGTAATATCATTCACGTAGATGGTTCTGTTGACCCTATCCGTGATAAAGAAATTATTGATACTGAATTGCAGTTGAAAGATTTGGATACGGTAACCAAACGTATTCAAAAAATAGAAAAACAAGCGAAAAGCGATAAAGATGCCAAAAGAGAATTTGATCTTTTGTCTGTGGTTAAAAGCCATTTAGAAACAGGTCAATCAGCTCGTTCAGCCGCTTTAAGTGTTGAAGACTTTGAAGAGATTGCTGGTTTGGGTTTGTTGACGCAAAAGCCAGTGATGTACGTGTGTAATGTAGATGAAGGTTCGGTAGTAAGCGGCAACAAATATGTGGATTTGGTGAAGCAAGCAGTAGCGGGCGAAAATGCTGAAGTATTAGTGATCTCGGCAAAAATCGAATCAGAAATTGCGGAACTGGAAAGCTACGAAGAGCGTCAAATGTTCTTGCAAGATTTAGGTTTAGATGAATCGGGGGTACATAAATTGATTAGAGCAGCTTATAGCTTGCTAGATTTGTATACTTATTTCACTGCTGGGGTACAAGAGGTGAGAGCTTGGACCATTACCAAAGGCTTTACTGCCCCACAAGCGGCTGGTGTAATCCATACAGACTTTGAGAAAGGTTTTATCCGTGCAGAAGTAATTAAATACAATGATTTTGTAACCTTAGGCTCTGAAAATGCTTGTAAAGAAGCTGGTAAGTTAGGAGTAGAGGGTAAGGCTTACGTAGTGGAAGATGGTGACATCATGCACTTTAGGTTTAATGTGTAAGTTATTGGCAAACCATTAAATTAGAGACAGCTTCGTTTCTCGCAGTGACGATCAGTTTGTTAAAATATTAAACCTCGTAGGTTTTTCTACGAGGTTTTTTTTATGGACAATAAGTTTGTTTAAACCTTTAATGATCCCCTAAACCCACGTGCAGCGTAATACGATTCGGCGCCGTTGTGGTAAATAAACACTCGTCCAAAACGCCAATCGCCAAAAATAGCGCCTCCCAGTTTCCTTACTTCTGGAGGAGTGGCCAACCAGCTCGAGGTTTTGGCGTCAAAGTTTCCCAATTGTTGTAATTGGTGATATTCTTCTTCAGTCAGTATTTCAATACCCATTTCGGCAGCCATACCAATGGCACTGTGTTTTGGTTTGTGTTCTTTTCTCGACTCTAAGGCTTCTGGATCGTAACAAATGCTACGGCGTCCTTTGGGTGTTTCGGCAGAGCAATCGAAGAATGTGTATTCGTCTTTGGCTTCGTTATAGCCCACTACATCAGGCTCGCCACCCGTAACTTCCATTTCGTCAAGTGTCCATAGTTTTTCAGGTTTGGCTGCTAGTTTCTGCTGTATTTTGTCCCAAGATAATCCTTTGTGGCGGTCCATGTTTTTCGCAAAGCGATTTTTTAAAATGCCAAGTAATTCTTCGCTTCTTTCTTGAGGTAATTTTAATTTATTGCTCATAGCTTAGGTTTTAAGGTTTGATTGGTGTAGTTGAGTGAGTCAATTTTCGACTAGCTGGTCTGAAACACCAAGATATCATAGTTAACACTAAAAGTAATAATGATGGGGCAATATCACCAAAGGAATCTTTTAAGATGAGATGAGAAATGATTGCTCCCGACATGGTGAAAAAGAAACCCGCGTAAGCCCATTCTTTTAACAAAGGGAATTTTGGAGAAAGCACGGCAATGACACCTAAGATTTTCCATATCCCCAAGATCATCAGGAGATATTCGGGATAACCCAAATGCTTCATCATCGTGATTTCTTCGTTTCTCTTTAAAATTTGTACAATGCCCGTGGATAGCATTCCTAAAGATAGCCAAAGGGTGGCTATCCAGTAAATGATTTTGTTGCGCTTTGCCATAAACGTATTATTTGAATGGGTTAAGTACTTTTTGTAATAGGTTGTGTGCCATGTTGATGCCTTGCGCAAAGGGCAGTTGTAGCATTTGATCACGGTGAGCAACGGATTTGTAAATGACATGCATGGTAAGCTTGCTGGTGTTTTCATTGAGGGCCTCGAAAGTTAAAAACTCCAGCTGCACTGGAAAAGGGGTGTTTTCCATTTCAAATGTTCTGATGATTTGTTGGTTAGGGCTAAACTCGTGAATTACACCATTGGCACTAAATAATAAGTTGCCCTGTGGGTCTCTTTTCTCGAACTGATAGCTGCCATGGGCTTTGTTTTCCAATTTGATGACTTTGTTGCCCATCCATTGCTCTACCAATTCAGGTTCTTCGTAGGCCTTAAAAAGTAAGGCCAGGGGAAGATCAAATTCGCGGGTAATGGTGATTTCCTGTTTGCCGTCTTCGGCGTGTATTTTGGTTTTTAGTTCCATGGCTTATGGTTTTGGTTGATATGCTTTCATTACCGCTTCTAGTTTGTTAAATCTATCGTCCCACATTTGTCTAAAGGGTTCAATGAAGTCGGCTATTTCTTTCATCTTTTGCGGGTTAAGCTGGTAGAAAATCTCCCGTCCATTTTGCGCCTTGTTGAGCAGTTCGCACTCGGTAAGGATTTGCAGGTGCTTGGATACGGTGGGTCTGGCCGTGTCAAAGTTTGCGGCAATGGTTCCTGCCGTCATGGATTGCGAGGCGACCAAAAGAAGGATTGCTCGTCGGGTAGGGTCGGCAATGGCCTGAAATACATCTCTACGTAAATTCATTATGAAGTCATTTGGCTACAAATATATATGTAGTTATTTAACTACGCAAATGTTTTTTGATTTAGTTTGGTTGGAGGTTAGGAGACTTACGTAGTTTTAGAAACTTCGTAAGTCTGAGCTTGAATTGAATAGGAAACCTCGTAGGTTTTGAAAACCTACGAGGTTTAGCATGAAGCAATTTTTAAATCACACGCGTGCCGCTGCTTGGTCACACGTGTGTCGTTACCCAATGACACGTGTGTGGTGGTCTGCTACACAGCTTTTAACTTCGCTACCTATTTTTTAACGCTTGTTGAGTTCCTTATGTGTCTATGTGGTTTATTTGTGTAAGTTTAAGCTTTGGGAATTGTGAAAATAAAATATAATCACATAGGCACATAGAAGTGTTTCAGGACTGACGTCGATTTTGATAGAAGGAAGAGGTTTGCGAAGGTTTGAGCTTATGAAAGAATACAAAATGTTTAATTGGATTCAGGTGCTATTAATGATTTACCCTCTCTGCCCTGTGGGCATCTCTCCCAAAGGGAGAGAGTAGTGTGATGCCTAACCAACTTTGCTTTTCTCTCCCTTTGGAGAACCGAGGCGTAAGCGAGCTCATTGACATCAAAAACACTATAAAAACGATTGTCAATAGATGGCGTAGCCAGAGAGGGTTTTGACGCTACACAAAATTAGCACTAAAGGAGTAGATTCCTCGTTCCTCGGAATGACAAAAAGGACAGCAGTTGCCAATTAAACCTGATTGTAGTGGAAATACTTTTTGTGTTTACTTGTCATTCAGAGCGTAGCGAAGAATCTACAGAGCAGCACTAAAGGAGTAGACTCCTCGTTCCTCGGAATGACAAAAAGGCCCATAAAAAGATTGCAGCGCAAAGCAGGACGATCGTATAATAGTGGCTACAGAAATTGCTTTTCGAAAAAAATTAAAGCAGCACGCCACTTAGGAACAATAACGCAAAAGAGAAATAAATGATCAAACCCGTTACGTCCACCAACGTGGCAACAAATGGGGTAGAAGAAGCGGCAGGGTCGGCACCGAGGCGCTTGAGCAAAAGCGGCAGCATGGAGCCCATGAGCGTGCCCCATAGCACCACGCCCACAAGGGAGCAGCCTACCACTAAACCAATGCGAATATAATGTTCGCTAAATGGCATGATGATGTGCCAGCCTAGGATGACGCAAAAGCTTAACAGACATAGGGTAGTGCCCAAGAAAATGCCCGAAATAATTTCACGTCGCATCACGTTCCACCAGTCTTTAATGGTGACTTCGCCAAGGGCCATGGCTTGTATAATAAGGGTTGCGGCTTGTGAACCACTGTTACCACCACTAGAAATAATTAAGGGGATAAAAGTAGCCAAGATCACCACTTTGGCAATTTGGCTTTCGAAGTTGGCCATGGCAGTAATGGTCAGCAACTCGCCAAAAAACAGGACGATAAGCCATACCACCCGTTTTTTATAGAGCTCAAATACCGATACATCTAGGTAAGGTTCGTCGAGTGCTTGCGTACCCCCCATTTTGTGCATGTCTTCGGTGTATTCTTCATGGGCAATCCATAAAATATCATCCACGGTGACAATCCCTAAAAGGATGTCTTGGTCGTCTACCACAGGTAAAGCCACCCTGTTGTTCATTTTGAAGACGTTAATGGCCTCTTCTTGCGGATCGTTTACGTTTAACGAAATCAGGCGGTTATCGGTGAGTTCTCCAATCTTCGCTTCTGGATCTGATAAGAGGATTTCGCGGATACGAATATCGTCCAACAGCACGCCGTCTTTGTCAATCACGTACACCACGTCAATGGTTTCGGAATTTTTACCGTACCTGCGGATGTGTGACAGCACCCTGCTTACGGTCCAGTCTGTTTTTACGGCAATAAAATCTGGGGTCATCAAACGGCCCACGCTATCTTCTGCATAACCTAACAAGTTAAGCGCTTCTTTACGGTCGTTATCTGGCAACAGTACCAGTAGTTTTTTTACGGCTTCGCCCTGTAATTCTCCAAAAAGTGCCGTCCTATCATCGGGAGGTAGTTGCCTAATGATTTCGGTAAGCTTGTTGGCTTGCAGTTTTTTAATGATACGCTCTTGGGTAGGAAAATCGAGGATACGAAAAACGTTGACTGCACGTTTGATGGATAAGGTCTCGATAAATTTAACTGCATGTTGAGGAAGTTCATCAATAAGCTCTTCCACATCAGAAATGTTGAGCTCATTGAGGTAGGCTTTTAGCTGCCTATCATTCTCGTTTTCCAACAAATTTAATACTTCTTCTACTTGCAGTTCTTCCATAAGCGTTGGATTTTTGGGGTTGTACTTTATGGGCGTGTAAAGGTGCGTTTTTTATTTTGAAAATTGGGTTAGCGCATGCAAATTTTGTACGGTTTTATGCTATTTTTTATCATGCTACTATTCATTAAGTGGTATTTTGAGGTTTTTGTTTGAAGGTCGCTATTTATAGTTTTATTTTATTGTGGCAAATACTTACTTTTAGCAGATTTTTTATGCAGTGACTCAACTGGCTCTATTTTATGAGATTGACGCTTTTATTTCTGTTTTTATGGCTAGCTTCCTTTTGCTCTTATGGACAGGAATATCCTAGAAGTTCTCAGTATATCTTTAATAATTATTTGTTAAACCCTGCTTTGTCTGGGATAGACAGTTACATCGATTTAAAACTAGGGCATAGGCAGCAGTGGTCTGGCTTAGAAGGAGCGCCAAGTACGCAGTATATTTCTGTGAATACAGCCATAGGCGATGATTATATTCGCAGCTCGATCAACTCTTTTCCAGGTAGAGGGTATAATCCGCTGAGCAGAAGTTACGTGAATTCCTACACGGCCGCTGAACCGCATCATGGTTTTGGCTTGATTGCCGTTACGGATAAAGCGGGTTTGGTGCGACAAAATAATGTAAATGCGACTTATGCTTACCACTTGGGGCTAACTACAGACATGAACTTATCCGTAGGGGTATCTGGTGGCTTTCACTCGTTGACCGTAAAGGTGGAAGACATTAGGGCCGAACATGAAACAGATCCCTTGTTTAATGCAGATTATAACAACCTGTTGAGGCCAGATTTGGGTTTTGGCGTGTGGTTATATGGACCTAGGTTCTACGTTGGTACTTCTGCTAAGCAGGTATTGGGCAAAAGGTCTGTTTTTAAAGACCAAGGTTATTCTGTATTGGCTTATCAATCGCCATCTTTTTATGGTACGGTGGGAGTAAAGCTGTTTTTGGATGAAGAAATAGCAATGATCCCCTCGATGTTGGTGAGTTATTGGAAAAATTCGCCTATGGCCATAGATTTAAACATGAAACTTGCTTATCAGGATAAATTTTGGTTGGCGGGTAGTTTAAGGTATAATGATGCTTTTTCTTTTTTAGCGGGATTTAATTTGAGCTCGCTGGTTAATTTAACCTATTCTTACGACATGAGTACCACGGCCATTCGTCGTGTAAATAAAGGCACCCACGAAATTGGCATTGGCTTCTTATTAAATAATACATACGAAGTGAAATGCTCTACCCGTCAGTTTTAACGGATCAGCGTAATACTTCCGCCAATAGGCTTACACTCTGCTCTTAAATCGATGATGTAATAATAAACGCCAGCAGGGAGTTCTTTGCCCCTAAACGTACCATCAAAAGGTTTCTTATAATCGCCAATCGCTTCGTAAATCAACTGTCCGCTTTTGGAGTATATTTTGATGTTATTTCCTTTAAAGTCAGGAAGTCCTTTTAACATCCAAGTATCATTTAGGCCATCTCCGTTAGGCGTCATGATGTTACCAATTTCAAGGTTGTCGTGGGTAACTTCCACTTTAATGGCCGCAAAGTCGCTCAAACACACGCCCAATTTACGACGGATGTAGTAAATGGCTGTTTTGCTTACTTTGAAATTGAAGATACCATTGGTTGATTCGTATAACGGGAATTCGTCTTCTATATTGGCGAAAAGCTGGTAGGTACCTTCTTGTGCACCAATAACGGGTATCGTAATGTCCGAAACGTAACACACACGGATATCTTTCACCACAGGAGTTTCTGGCGTATAATAAATATTGCCCACGGTGTAGTTTTGGCTAATGGCAAGGCCACATGCCGACATGTCTTTTACTTCCAAATAATAAGTGCCGCTGGCTACGTTGGTCAGGTCCTTGGTGGTTTGCACCACTTCGCCTAAATCGTTCATCCATTTATAGGTGTAGGCACCTAGGCCGCCAGTAATGTTAACGCCAGTAACCGAACCGCGTTTCAAGCCACAAGCATCGGTAGTTGCGGTTCCGCTACTAGGCTCAATTACTAATTTAGGAGTGGCATTAATGGTAAATGGCCCAATAATGGTTTCGCAGTTGTTAATGTCGTAAGCATAAAGTCTGTATACGCCAACAGGTAGGTTTTTGAGTTCTCTTAAAGTACCAGGGTAATTATTGTTGAGCTCATCTTTCCATTGAAATCTAACAGGGATAAGGGTAGAAGTGAAGTTTAAAGAGATATTCCCGTTATCCAGTTCGCAAGTGGTGTTCACAACTGTTTGCGTAAAAGTATAAGTAGCTGGAGCCTCTCTAGGGACTACAAAGGTTCGGGTATAGGTACAAACAGAAGTACTGTTGCTCGCTCTTAACATATACGAACCAGGCTCTAAATCTGTAATTTTAATGGAAACGCCAGGAGCGTAGGCGCCCGACATCAGAATGTCGTTGTTCGACATTTTGATCCAAGTGTATTGGTCGGCATTGGTAATGCTTACATTGTCAATGATACCATTGTTGAGTCCGCAACGGCCTGGGGTAATGTTGCCAGCACTAATCACAATAATGTTATTTACGGCAATGGTAAAGGTTTGGCTTACTGGCGAACAAGTACCTTGATCGGTCACGCGTAAAGTATAGGTACCACCTTCTACATCAATAAGGTCGGCAGTACTGGCAATCACCGTATTAATCATGATACCTGTAGCAGGGTCGTGTCTATACCAACTGTAAGTCACGGTACCAGTAGCATCGCTCACGGTGATATTTCTAATGGAGCCGTTAGGCACCCCACATGAAGCAGGCGTACGCACCATCGTGGTGGTATTAATGATTGGGGCTGGTCGTCTGCTAATCGTAATAGGATCTGAGGCAATAGAACAGCCCGAAGCATCGCTGGCGGTAACGGTATAAGTACCTTCTGGAAGGGTAGCGGGGTTGGCAATGCTCACTACCGTGCCAGCCGCATTTCGCCACTCATACCTAATGGTACCATTTCCTCTTAATACCTCCGCACGGAAAGAAAAGCTGGTTTGTCCGCAAGAGGGCGTAGGGGGAACAATTGTAGGTTTGGTAAGCTTTTGGTCACGGATTAAAAATACATTTGGAAACGATTTACAGCCGTCGTCAATAGTCACTTCATAGGTGCCTACCTCAAGGTTACTAACGCTTTGGGTATTGCCTAGCGGCACCCTGGTACCATCACTTTCAATTTTAACCCAGCTAAAGGTAAAGCCTTCCCTTACCTCTGGAATGGTAATTGAACCATTGGCATTACACGTTACGGGGAGTACAGTCGCTTCGTTAGGCAGCAATTGGGCATTCGAAAAAGGGGAAGTTGCCGCATTGAGCAAGCTTGCGGTAGCGGTTACACGTTGCGCTAATGCACCATTGTATTCCCAACGACCATCACTTCCTGCCTGCACGGTGGCAAAGTAGGTTTTTCCCTCACATAAATCATTACAGTTTTGGGTATAAAAAAGTTCAACTTCCGAATTGGGCGTGGCTTTACCCGATACGTGATTAGAATTATATTTAAGCACCTGCACAAAGGGTTGGGTAATGGTAAGGGTTTTACCAATACCAAAAACCTTATTGCAAAACATGCTGTTTCGTGTCACCTTAACAGGTTTTGCGGAAACCGTTTCGACCCCGAAATTATTATAGGCGATTTGGTTTTTCTCGGCATCGGTAGCACCTCCGATAGTACCCGAAGCGCCAGTTTCAATTTTAACGCCCATGCCATTGCCCAAATTTACTGTTCCAGCGGTATTGGTTCCAATATGGTTTCCAGTCAATATAAAATCGGCATTAGCAATGGAAACACCCACGGTTCTATTGCCGCCGATCACATTGTTTCTTACATATACGGCACTGTTCACCGCATCAATTTTAAGGCCTGATATTTCTAAAGAAGAAGAAGAAAGAAATAGGGGTAATTCATGAAAATCTTTTAACCCAGTATAGTCAACACCAATTTTATTGTTGATGATGTTGATGTCGAACCTACTGACCGAAGAGTTATAACGTTTAATATCTAAGTTGATTCTGTTGGCTGCAATCACGTTGCCTTCGCCAGCGTTATCTCCACCAACTTCCAAAGCGCAATCATAAAGGCTGGCAGCAACACCAATCACATTGGTATGTGGGGTAATCCCATCATATAAAACACCAATAAGGTTAGATTGTATCCTGATGTTTGAAAGTGGGGCTGTGGCAAAATAATAAGCATTTTGTATGGATATACCGTTGATATTGCCAATAATGACGTTGCCTTTTCCTGGGGCGCCAATTTTGATATCATTTGCTCTATAGTCAATGACAATGCCCGAGCCTTGCGCCATGTCTACATTTTGGAGGTTGTTGATGGTGGCAAAGTTTCTAATGCACAAACCATAAATTTGAACGCCAGTGGTTTGGATATTGGTAGCTGAGGTTTGTCCAATCAATAAGGCGCTAAACCTAGTGGTGGTATATTCGGGCTCTAAGATGATTTTTGCACCTGAAACACCCAATGGTGACCAAGAGCTTGAGCTCCCATCAATAATGGTGTTGGAGGGCACATAAGGAAGTACTGTCCTGAGCCTAATGGTACGGTTAGAATAATCGTTGCCATTACCAGGCATCTGGAAATTAATGGTATAAGTGGTGGTTCTATTGGGATCGCTCGCTAAGGTAAGCGCTTCTCTTAAGGTTCCTGGTCCGCTATCTGCATTGCTGGTTACGGTATAGGTTTGCGCAAAGGCTGCACTGTTTACAAGAAGTAAGGCAAATATTAACGAATAAAGGAGGCGCATTGATGGCAACATATTTCAGGCGAATATATCGAAAAAGCTTTAATATGTTGGCGTAAGTTGTTTAAAATGATGGACAAACAGCAGACAGCGCAAATAAAATTTCTATTCCTTAGGCTTATAATTATATTTGCACACTTGTTTCCGTAGTTCAATGGATAGAATGTCAGATTCCGGTTCTGATGATGGGGGTTCGAATCCCTTCGGGAACACCATACAGCCTCTAATTGAAAGATTAGAGGTTTTTTTGTTTGATGTCATTCCGAGGGAAGTGTAACGACGAGGAATCTGTTATCCTCATCTGAATCAAGCATTTGCTTTTACCTTATTTAATCTCTGTTATTACTTTTTATGAAAAATATAAGCACCATTATACATCTGCTTACACGAGCTATTGAGAGCCGCTTTATTGGTTACCTAGTTTTTAATCTTTTAATAACTGGTTTTTAGATCACCAGCGGACGCTTGCGCTAGATGGGTTCGAGCCCAGCTAGGGACCCATCGTTAAAAAAGCAGTTCTGAAAAGAGCTGCTTTTTTTATGAAATAAGCTTTTTATCAATTGGTTACAAAGAAAAATTCTCCTAAAAAAGTGGTTCGATGTTTTAGGGTCAAGAATGCATAAATTTGGTTCTTAACTGAATAAGGCTGTTTTTGATGATTCGAGCCCCACTATTGATATAATTTTTAGTTTGATTTTTTTGACTGAATATAACTTTCTTTAAACTACGCCTAGCTCTACCTTTCTTACTTAGTGCAACTTTAAGTCCTTTTATAATATTTTAGACAAGAAATATATGATGTCTAATATTTATATAGCATCCTCTTCGGTTATATCTTCTCCTTGTTTCTTGAAGTAGTCAATTTGCGTATTTGGGGTTATTGATCTTTTATCCATAAGAATACAATTAGGTGTATTAACTGAAACGAATAAATCGATTATGATTATATTAAAATACTTAATCAATAAATTTAGGTATGTTACGGTATAATCAATAGAACTAGAAAAGTTGATCAATTTTAGATATTTAAAGATAATATCTATATTTAAATATCTAAAATTCTCAGTTATGTTAATACGCTTTCTCCATCTTATTATTTTAATTGGTTGCATCCGCTTGTTCTGCAATGCCTAAATTCTTTTATTGCATAATTTGATTAACTGATAATAGATACTTATAGGTAATACGGTTTCCAGTAAAATTCTGATTTCATTTTTTACGATAATTGTGTATGTGCAGATTAAAGTATTCACAGCAAGAGTCTATAGGAATTAGAATGACTCAAGTATAAAAAATAATTAAAATGAAAATAGATATTCACGTTCATACTAAAAAAGTAAAAACTGGAGATGCAGATACTAGAAATGTTACGGCTGATCGCTTTAATGAGATTATCAGATCAACTGAGGTTAGGATATTGGCTATAACTAATCACAACCATTTTGATATTGATCAATACAAGGAAATCAGCGATTCTGTAAAGGATGTCTGTCAGATTTGGCCAGGTATTGAACTGGATATCCAAGAAAATTCCAAGCGTGCCCATTTACTAGTTATAGCGAACCCTAAAAATGTGGAGGCTTTTAATCAACGTTGCGAAAGCATACTAGCTGGACAAAATCCGAATACTTTCGCCATTTCCATTGCAGCTACTGTCGAAAATTTCGAAGATTTAGATTGCATTTATATTGCGCATTACATGAATAAAACACCAAACTTGGGAGATGTGGAGCTAGGGGTTTTGTCCGCTCTCATCAGTAATCCCAAGAGAGTGATTAAAGAGGCCGCAAATTCCATTTCCGCTGGTATTTTCATTAGCCATGGCCATAACTCAATTTACGGTTCAGATATTCAGGATTGGAATGACTATGAAGTTTTATCCCAAGGCCTGCCCGATTTGCGTCTACCAGTTGACAGCTTTGAGCAGTTCTGTCTCCTTTTGGATAAGAACGAGGCAACGATAAATACGATTCTGCAAAAGAAAACTTGTGATAAAGTCACCATTGCCCCCTTTGGGGCAGGGGAAATCATGAATCTAGATATTTACAATGATATCAATATACTGTTCGGATCCAAAGGGACAGGAAAAACAGATATTTTAAAAAGTCTATCGGCATATTATAATAGTATCGGTTATACCACCAGCGTTTATATGTCAAACGATAGACATGTAAACGATGTGTTCAATTTGCGCGGCCAAAATTTTAACGCTGATGTAAGCGACTTCGGAGTTGATGAGTGCGTAACGGAGATTGAATTTATCAAAACTGCTACCGAAGTGGCTATTACCAGTCTAGGAAAATACAGGCAGCATTTTTCTGGTGAGGAGACTAATAAGATTTCCCAGAAGCTCAAAATAAAAACCATAAACCATATTGATGAAGCGGGGGCCGCAAGGGCGCTGGATGAAGTAAGTAGAATCCTGCAAGAATTCAAGGCTTTTAAGGAATTTCTATCCGACAATACCTTAGTTGGAGATCTTATTGAAAAAGAATTAATAGAAGAACTAATTGATGTCTTAGAGCGGATTTTACTTAGTCTGAAAGTGAAAATCGACAATCAATTTTTAGAGGCTAGCAGTTTGAAGTTATTAAACCAGATAGTCAGCATATTCAATCAGGAAATCGCAAAGAAAACAGGTATCCCACAGAAGCCAACTGGAACAGGGTTTATCGATTATGCTAGGAACAGGATAAAGATTGAGCAAAACATTAGAAAGATAAACCTAGCCATCAACACTTCTATTGCGTCCATTGAGGATTATGCTGGAGATCTGGGTGAAAAAGGAAAACTTTACTGCAAAACCAGCCTGATGATCCAAAATGGATCATTCGTAAACGGTGCATATGAGACCGTTAAAAATATAAATAAAACTCCACAAAAGGACTTTGCTAATAATATTATCTCGATTTCGAGGCACGTATACAGCAATGAGCTGTTTGAGAAAATAGCCGATTTAAAACATATTGACGGTATAGAACATATCCGGAACATAAGTGATCTACTTCAGTTCAACCGAGTTTTTGTTCTGAACGGAAATTTATATAATCCTTCAAATGGAGAGTCTTCAATGATCCTCTTGCATAAAGAACTGACAGAAGATAAGGAAATTTATCTCATTGACGAACCAGAGAAAAGTCTCGGTAATGATTACATCAACGATGTGATTGTCCCCATCATCAAAGAAAAGGCTCTTTTAGGTAAAAAAGTGATCATTGCTACTCATGATGCCAATATTGCCGTCAGGACTTTACCCTACAATTCCATTTATCGGCTGAGGGAAAATGGCCTATATTACACTATGACGGGAAATCCGTTTTTCAATAAATTAAAGTGCATTAATACTTCCAGAGCTGAACTGGACTGGAAAGAAATCAGCATGAAAACACTAGAAGGAGGCAAATCGGCCTTCGGAGAAAGGGGTAAAATCTATGGAAACTAAAACAGCGACAATCAAAAGACAAACTGACCAGAGCAAGCTTGTACTGCAAGGACATACAAGCAGTTTTGAGATCATTTTAACTGAGGACAATCCTAATAATATCAAGAGTATATTTAACTTGATTATCAAGGATTTAAAAAATGGTTTAATCCAATTTCAACTAAATGACGATAAAGAGGATATGTACTATCACATCTGTAAGGAATACATTAAGCAGTTGAATGCAGAAATGATAATTATTTATCAAGAGCTAGAAAGGTATGATCTGGTGGTAGTAGAAGGAAAGGAAGATCCGGTTACTAATCAAACAAGCTAAACCCGATAGTGATGTTCCTTGAGTGAAGTATTGGCAATTAAATTTATGGGAGGGTAAAGGTTTTTTGTTTTTTTGTATGGGAAACCAGAGAGCTTGGTGTTCCTGATTGAGTATTATTTTTATATAAACCAACAATAACTAATTTAACGGAGAGAAAATACTCCAATTATTATCCAAACTATTCTGTACAAAGCATAAGAACGGATAAGACCACATTAAGTTTTTTTATTTTTAAAAAAGATCATATATGCCTGCTTTTAGAGGAATCAATTTGCGTTCTGGGGACCTTGCTGAACAACTTGGTATATTGCTACTGCAATCCGTTGCTTTGGTAGCCCCAATTCCTCGTACAGAAGACGTAGGGATCGACGTTGTCTCTACCCTTATCAAAAAATATGACGGCTATAAATACATTGCAGAAGATTCTTTTTTTGTATCTATAAAATCGGCGTCAATAACTGAGGTTTCATTCGAAGGTGACCAAGTAAAATGGCTGAAGGATCTGCAGCTGCCGTTATTTATTGCAACAGTAGATCGCAGAACTTCCACCATAAAGCTTTATACTACACAGGGTATGTCTGTTGCATTCGCTTCTAATTCGGAAATTCGGAAGATAAACTTCCAGCTTATGGAAAATTATGATGGAGAGCTTGACAACGTAGACGAAGAACTGGATTTGCCCATAGGTCCTCCAGTTTTGAAATGGACTCTAAACGATATTGAAACAAAACCCAATTTCGTGCATAAATTCTATGACCTGATGAAAATTCATGTGACCATTGCCAAAAAATCGATAGAAACCAAACGTATAGGGTATGTGGATCTTATGGTATGGAAAACGGGCAAAGTTCCAAAAGTATGGGCACAGCAACTGAAATTCAGAAAGGATAACCTAGCCGTGGATGAAATATCAGCACCTTATTTTCAATCAATTTTACACAACCTATCACTTGGTAACGAAATTGAAACGACCAGGAGCCTATACCGTTTATTCGATAAAGTTCTCAATCATGCGGGTCATTTTCATATCGTCAATGGAGTTAAGGAGTTAAAACCGCTGCCTTTGATTCTCAAAGAGAAAGCTACAGAAGATACTGACATTCCATTCTAAAATTCCCTGTATAGGTGGGTAAATAACATATAAACATTTTCAAGAATCGGAGGATGTAGTAAATGACGAAATATGGCTAGGGCTCATCATACCTTATTAAACTTGAATAAAACTATTTGAAATATTCGTATAAATAAACCTATGGAGGATCAAAGTGATGAGAATAAATCAATATGGCAATTCTGTTACTTGGTATCTAGTTCAACAATCGTTTTATACCGCTAGGTTAATGATTATATGTCACAAATATTTAATATGAAAATCCAATATTCATTTTATCTTTTCAAGAACTTTCGAAAAACTCCAATTTCAATTAATTCTTCGACAAAATTGTTCGAATTACTCACCGCCAATGACCATCTATACTCATCATTTAAGATGAATTTTTGAAATAAGAATATGATCTATTTCGGTTTCGGGCATTGCTGCAAGTGCAACTTTTAACAATATCTGATAGACTTTAAGCGGTAAACACGTTTTTTGCAAAACTTATTCTACAGCGAGATTGAAGTAATCACCTATAGGCTACCATCAAATACAAATTTCCTGTGCCTTTAGCCCCATCAAAGCTACCTTTTAAGTAGGGCTTAAGTAGGGTTTAAGTAGGGATAGAGTACTATGAGTGTACTATATTATGCTTGCATAGTATTAAAATAGGCGTTTTGCAAAGCAAGAAAGGCCCTTAGAAAAGGAATAAATGGTCTTAGAAAAGGAATAAATGGTCTTGGAAAAGGAATAAATGGTCTTGGAAAAGGAATAAATGGTCTTGGAAAAAGAATAAATGGCCTTGGAAAAGGAATAAATGGTCTTGGAAAAAGAATAAATGGCCTTAGAAAAAGAATAAATGGTCTTGGAAAAGGAATAAATGGTCTCGGAAAAGGAATAAATGGTCTTGGAAAAGGAAGAAAAAGCCCTTCGGATGGAAAGGGGAATTGGGTCTATTCAGTAAAACTGGGTCCGTTCAATAAACGGTTTCGAAAAGAAAATGAAGGATGATCCAATTGTTTTCCGAAGGGTCGGCTTTATAAAAACCGACCTTTTTTATTTTTCTTCCTTACGAATGACATTGTAATTTGGAGATAAGATTTCGACCCCAGCTTTGTTAAATTCATCCTGAATGTTCTCCATTAAATTGCTGTAAATACCTGCTTGCAAATTAGCTTGCAAAGTATAGGCGTTAATTTGGTATCCAATACTGAAATCGTCAAGGTCGGTTTGTAAAACAAAAGGTGCTGGTTCTTTTTCGATATGGACAGTAGCTAAGGCGGCATTGGTTAAAAGTTCGTATACCTGTTTCCACGGAACATCATACCCAATGGTTACCGTGTAATGAAGAATTAGCCCAGGTTCATTATTTTTTGTTCTGGCGGAGTAATTTACAGTACTGGCCGATAATACCATGGAATTGGGAACCGTAACGTCTTCATTTTTAATGGTTCTGATACGGGTAACCAGCATGGTTTTTTCAATCACGTCGCCCGTAACGTCGCCTATTTTAACCCTATCGCCAAGCTTAAACGGTCTCATATAGGTAATCACCAAACCTGCCACTAAATTGCTGGTCGCACTTGAAGAACCCAAGGAAAGGAGTATGCCCAAGAAAACGGAAACCCCTTGAAATGCAGGTGAACTGGAACCAGGTAAATAAGGGAAAATAATCACTAACATAAAGGCATATAAAATGACCTTCAGGATATTGAAAGTAGGCATTGCCCAATCTTGGTGAAAGCCTTTTATTTTGACATTGCCCACCCTAATTTCGCGGAAGAAAAACTTGATAGCCTTTAAAATGTACTTGAAAATATAGTACACCACAATGATGGTGAATAAATTGGGAAGGTAATCGACAATAGCTTTAGTAGCGCCTTTAATTGGACTTAAGATCCATTTAAGCAGCGTGTTGGTCCAGCCTTCGGTTTCAGGGAAAATGCTAAAAAGCAGCGGCAAGGAAAGATAAATCACCAAAAGAATGACAATGATCTTTACAATGCTATTGATTTTTAGTAGAATTCCTTCGAGATATTTAGGAGATAGGATTTGCGTTTTTTTGATGACCAGCCCATTGCCCAACAGAATTTTTTGATTAACAATGTAGTTGGCGGTTTTTCGGAAGAAATAGTTGGTAACTTTAATAATAACAATCAACATTAAAATCACCAATAGCGATAGCCCAATCCGCTTAGCCCAATTGATTAAGCTATGTGATTTTTTCTCGCTTTCTACCCCGTTCTTGATAATGTTGAGGTAATCTTTGGCCAGCGCTGCATTACTTTTCCCAAGCCATAGTCCATCTAAGTTGCCAACGGTTAAAATAATGAGCTTTTTCTTATAGATGATATCATGACTATCGTTTAACGAGTTGATGCGTAAAGAGTCAGGATTGTAGAAAGCATCCTCATATATTTTGTTGATTTTCTCTGAAATGGCTTGCGCTCTTTCCTTGGCGTCAAAGGAACCTGTGCGGGTGTAAATGTAAAAGAGGGTGTCGAGATTTAAGACTACGGGATAGCCCTTTGTTGTTTTTTTTAAACTGGCAATTTCCTGTAACTGTGATAATTTTCGTAGCGAATCTGTTCTTTCAATTTCCCTTAGTTTTTTCTCTAGCTCGAAGGTTTTCTTCACATTACCGCTAGCGGCAATCAGTTCCCTCTCTAAACGTTCCTTTAGCAGCGAATCCACATTGGCTTGCTGTTGGTCACGTATTAATAGCGCAACATCAAGGTCCGAATTTCGGTTAACCGTATCCTTAGGTTTTTGGCCATGAGCTAAATGAGTGGTATTGATTAGCCCAAAAAAGAATAAAAAAAATAGAAATAAAGAAGAATAAGGCTTTCTAACAATCATCGACGAGCTGTTTGTGGTTAAGCCTAATATAGCAATTTGTGCGCTAATAAACTTTAATCCTTTGGTGCTTTTTTAATAGGATGCACGGGTTGCTCGCTTTCTTCGCGTTGCTTTGCAGGGTTTTTGGTTTTCACCTTTTTTGTTTTTACCTCAAAAATTTCATTTTTAATGCTTTTTAGAGGTTTAATGCTGTGGTCTGTTTTTTCTGATTCGGTATTGCCGCCCTTTGTATTTCCTGTGATGTTCATCTGTTATGAGGTTTTGATTTGCTTAGTTAACAAATGAAAAGCACAGAATGTTCTACTCGGGGCTGGGCAATAGGAAATCCGATGGTTAATTACACCAGTTTTTTCATCATCAAACTACAGCCATAATGTAAGCCATCATGAGAAGCAATAAACTTTACAGCGTCTTGAACGCTTTCCAGCTTGAGGCCTTTGTAGGTACTAATGGTGTAAGGAAAGTAGTTGTTGAACTTGTCTGTCGCTAAATCGCTTTCCAGCTGATCAATAAGCGCTAATAAATCGTGTTTAAGTTGTGCTATTTCTTCTGCCGAAATGAAACTCTCGGGTTTAGAACCGTTCCTGTATTTCTCTACTAAACTAGGGTCTATCATCAACGCATTGTTGCTTAACTTGTAGCATAACAATTGTTGGCTAACAATTAAGTGGCCCATTTGCCAAGCCAAATTATTGTTAAAACCAATAGGGATTTTGTTCAGTTGTTCGGTGGTTAAATCTTCAATTAAGAATAGCAATGCTTTGCGGCTAGCTCTAATGATTTCTAATATTTTGTCCATAGTGTAGCAAATATAAAAGGCTGCGGTTAAATAATGGCGATTGATGAATTACTTTTTTTGCTTTCCAAGCCACAACAAACCATTGATGATGAATTGGTTTTGCTGCTCATTGTTAAAAGTATGTGATAAGGTTTTCACGTCTTTGCCATACTTGTGTTCATAGTCCATATCATTATGTCCCATGTTTACGTAAATCATTTTGTAGTTTTTATTGGTCCACGCCACGGGGTAATCGCCCTGATGCCATATTTCATGCGCTTTAGGACCTGTGCCTAATGGAAAGCTGGTCGAATCTACGCTAAGTAATACCGTGATATTTGGATTGGTGCGCAAGTTCTTTTCCCATTTGTACCACTCATTAGGCTGCGATTTAAAGGTTTTAGGTAGATTTTTAGTAGCGTCGTGCTTTGCATTAACGGCCAAAATAGCCGAAGTAGGTCGCCAGGTATTGCCTTTATATTGACCAGAACCTAAAAACTCATCATGGTACCAATCCCAATTTTGTGAATAAGCCGATTGATTAAGCGCAAAAGCGGAGAAGTGAAAGCCCATCCATGCCCCACCATCTTTCATATAGTTTTCAAAAGCTTTGCGTTGGGCAATGTCTTCTGGTCTGGTATCTAGAAAAAGCACTACCTGATATTTTGCCAAGAAATTGGTGTTCATGTTACTCCAATTACTCGTAGTGTCATACTCAAAATGATACTTTCTGGCCATTGCTGGAAACCACTGATTGGCCTCCTTTACATAGCTTACATGCGCCATGTCGTTTTTCCCAGTAAAAAATGCAATGACTTTAAATTTGCTAGGCTTTTGGGCAATAGCAGTAAAGGAAAAGCAGGAAATCAGGATAAAAAGTAGAAGTTTTGGAGAGAGGGGATGGTTCATGAATAATCAAATGGTTTAAATAAAAAAGGGCAGTGTTTCCACCGCCCTTTAAATATACAAATGATTAATTATTTTGCTGCTGTTGGTTTAGCATTTTTAACATAAGTATCTAACCATTTGTTGGTTTCCCAAATCATATGTAAGATATTTTCTTTAGCTCTGTAACCATGTGCCTCATAAGGTAGGTAAACAAAACGAGTAGTGCCGCCATGACCTTTAATGGCATTAAACAAACGCTCGCTATTGATTGGGAAAGTACCTTGGTTATCATCCATTTCACCGTGAATCAATAGGATAGGGGTTTTAATTTTATCGGCATAGCTAAATGGACTCATTTCATAGTACAATTGTGGCGCTTGCCAGTAAGTACGGTCTTCATTTTGGAAACCGAAAGGCGTCAACGTTCTGTTGTAAGCACCACTGCGAGCAATACCTGCTTTGAACAAATTGGTGTGTGCCAATAAGTTTGCTGTCATGAAAGCACCGTAGCTATGACCACCCACAGCCATTCTGTTTCTATCACCAACACCCATTTCGCTTAATTTGTTAATGGCAGCTTCAGCATTCAGTTTCAACTGCTCCACAAATGAATCGTTAGGTTTTTTGCCATCTTTAGCAACAATTGGCATTTCAGCATTATCCAATACGGCATAACCTTGAGTGACATAAAAGATCGGCCCGCCAGAGCTGATGGTGATGAATTTATTTTCAGAACCTCTAATTTGAGCCGCATCACTTGCCGAGTTAAACTCACGTGGGTAAGCCCATATCAATACAGGAAGTGGTCCGTCTTTCTCTTTGTTGTAACCTTTTGGCAAGTATAAATCACCAGTTAAGTCAATACCATCAGCACGTTTGTAAGAGATTTTTTGTTTACTAACGCCATCTAAAGCGGTATATGGATTGGTGAAGTTGGTGATTTGTCTATCCGCTACACGAAGCATTAAGTTTTTAACGAAATAGTTAGGTACTTCGGTTTTACTTTCTTTACGCGTTAGCAATACCAGTTTTTGAGGGTCTAACACATCGGTAACCACTTCAAAAGTGCCTTCTTGACAACGCCATAAAATTTCTGATTTCTTAGTTTTTAAGTCGAATTTGGCTAAGAAAGGTAAATCGCCTTTAGGAGAAGCACCAGTTGGGTTGTTCAACAAAAGTTTGGTGCCATTGTCGGTCGTTAAAATGACCTGACGACCAAATTTGTTTTTCTCGGTTACTGGCGTACCTGGATTATTGTAAGCATCAGTAGTGTTGAGCTCGTAAAGGGTTTCTAAACTACCTGTTGTAGGGTTGAAAAGACTTACTTTACTACTTTGCTTAATTCTAGAAATTTCTCTAACCAAAGCTAAATTGGCATTTCCCCAGCTTACTCCAGCAAAACGGGTTTTGGTTTTGAAAAGTTCTTTATTTGCGCCAGTAAATGGTGCTTTTAATTCATAAACAGCATCATGAAATTCTACGTTTTTCTTGATTAAACCACTATCTAAGGGTTGTGCCCAAACCACAGAAGCAGCTTCGTCATCTCTCCAATCAAAACCACGAGGAACATTTTGTACGTTGTCGTAACCTGAAGGGCGAACTTCGCTAGAAGGCAATTCTGCTAATACCTTAACGGTTTTTCCCGCTCTATCAATCACTTTAACCGTTGATGGGAAACCATAAGCAGCTACTAAATAAGAGAATGGCTTTTTAATGGTACGTACCATCATGTAGTTTTTGTCTGGCGATAAGCTTACTGAGCTATAAATAGCAGGCGCACCTATCGGGGTTTCTACACCAGCTTTGTTTTGTACCAATTGAGAAGTGGCAAAAAACTCAAATAACTGCTCATCATATGGCGACTTAATTAAATCTTGGATGGTAGCACTTGGTGCTACTTTACCTAAGTTTTCTTGTACGGTTGGGCCTTTTGGTGCTAACGGGCGTTTTGGCGCAGCACTTGCAGGTTTGGTCGCTACTTGATAAATCAAAGTATTGTCGTCTACCCATACCAAGCCAGCACCCAAAATAGCATTTAAAGGTTGCTTGTTGATTTTGGTAGCTTTTGCAGTAGCCACATCAATCACATAAAGGTCAATTCTATCTGGAGCGGTTTGGGTAAAGGCAATTTTGGTTTGGCTTGGGTTCCAACGGGTATTACCTGCATATAAAGTAGCAGGAAGACCAGTAACAGGGCTGGTTTTTCCCGTTTTGATATTTTTTAAGCTAAAGCTGTTTACAAAAGTTTGACGGCTTGGCGAGTAATTGTTTGGATTGATACGCATGCCTGCAATTTTGTATTCGGGCATGGCCAATTCTTCAATAGAAGGATAAGGATTACGTTCGCTAAACAAAATCCATTCTGCTTTGCTATCAATACTAACCCCTGGAGTGGGTTTAGCCAATAACAAATCTGCCATCACTTTCGACGGTGTTTGGTAAGTAATAGCGTCTTGTGCTAAAACTGTTCCTCCAAAACCTAAAAGGAATAGGTTAAGTATGATTTTTTTCATTTTACAATATGTAAGTTTAATTGATAAGATAAACTTACATAGTTTAAATGATTTTAGCTTTTTGTATCAAAAATTTTGGATAAATACGCTATTTGGGAGTATTTATTTTTTTGAACCGTTAAAATTAAATTTCAGGTTAAGCCCAGCCGAGCTAATTCTTAAGTTCTTATCACCCATTGTCCCTAATGCAGGTTTATAATAAGGTTCAAAAATCAAAGTGTTTCTGCCTAGGTTTTGGTTAATCCCAATGGCAATAATGGCGCTATTGGCAAAGTCGAAGCCTCTCAAAGAGCTTTTCTCAGTTTCTTGTCGCTGTTGCGCCTCTCCATTTTTAACTTGGAAATTACTCCAGCTATAATTGTAGGTGTATTTCTGCGAAAGATAGGAGGTAGAGTTAATCCCTGTAGAAATATAGAAATCCTGCTTTTTAGTTGGGTAAAATTTCACCGCCATAGGTAAGTCAATGGTGAGCAGTTGTCCGTTAAAGCTCACATCATTAGTAGCGGTAGCCGAATAAACGGTAGAAGAAGGTGCTAAACTCATGGCGTTATCTCTAGCCGCAAACATTGAAGTAGAAACTTCCATTGGAACCTTATTCTCATAACTTACTTTGTTTTGGCTAATGCCCGCACCAAAGCTAAATACAAGATTTTTGGTGACTTTCACATTGGCATTTAAACCAACACCAGCACTTAATTTGGCTTCATTGTTGTCGTGGTAATTAAAGAAAGTTCCCGTATAAACATCTAAGGTTGTTTTTGAGCTGCTATTTTTTTCTAAGTTTTTATTGTTATTGCTCGCTAGCTTTTGGCTTTCCTTGTTCAAAAAATCTTCGGTAGATAATTTCTTTGGCGGCGTTTCCTTTTCTACAGTGTTTTTAGGGGCCTCACCTTGAGCTATTCCTGCAACTTGGTTATTTTCAACTTTAGTGTTGGTGACCATACTGCCATTATCCACTACTACTGCTGTTGTTGGCAGATTGTTTTTGGTAGTTTCTACAGGAGAAACTACATTTTTATCGGGCTGTTTCTCACTAACTGCAATGTTGCTGGCAATAAGCGGATTTTCGGTAATCACCTGCTCGCTAGGTAGTGTAGCTTGTTGCGTTGGTTTTGGTACCAAAGGTGGATTTTCAACCGTCGCTACATGATTTTCAGTAATCGAATCATTTTGAGGGCTAATGTGGTCGCTATGGATGGTTGAAGGCGTTTCGGTTTTTTTGTTTTTAGCGTTTTGTAAAATCGATTTGCTGGTGTTAAACACCTCTCCAAAATATAACCCCATCACCAAAAGTAAGCTCGCAGCAATGCCACTTAACCACCAAATGGGCAGCTTTTTGTTTTCCTTTTCAGGGAATTTCTTGCGTAAGTCGGCCCAGCCCTGTTCGCTCAGACCGTCGTCGTAATCGTCGAAAACGACTTTTATTTGTTCTATTAGTTCTTCGTCACTCGCTTTCATCGCTCTTTTATCTTGTGTAAATGGAGTGGGTTGCCAATAATTGTTGTAAAGCCTGCTTTGCCCTGGTTAAATACGTTCTCGAAGAACTTTCAGGGATGTTAAGCATGCTGCTTATTTCTTTATGCGAGTAGCCGTCAATTTCGTAAAGGTTGAAAACGGTACGCTGCAATTCGTTTAAATGTTTCATTAGTGCCAAAATATCTTGAGCGCTAAGTTTGTCAATCACGGAGGTATGGATGCTTTGCGGAATAGTGTCGGTAAGCTCCAAAGCTTCACTAAAACGCATCGATTTTCTTTTATGGTCTAAGGAAGTATTTACCAAAATCTTTCTGAACCAAGGTTTGAAATCATTTTCCTCATTAAAACTGCCTATGGATTTGAACACTTTGATGAAACTATCGTTGGCCGCTTCCAAGGCATCATCTCGGTTATTCAAATAGCGAATGCAAATACCCAAAGCGTAGCCATAAAACTGTTTGTACAGCAATTCCTGATAACGAAGGTTTCCCTGTTTGCAGTAAGATATCAGCTCATTAAGGCCTTGCTTTTCACGCATGCACTACGGTTGTTTTGGCTAAAATAATTTCTCTTAGGGCTATAAAAATAAGCTATATACCTCTTTTTCGTACAAAATGATGTTAAATACCATTCGCACAACGTAAATAAAATCGGTTAATCCACACCCATACGTATGCATTTTCAAAAACGCTACACCTGCTGCAATAAATTTGGTAAAAGCCTTATTTTTCTGTTAAACAATTAATATCCGTAAATTTGTCCCTCAATTAAATTTTTAAGCGTGTCGTTAGAGCAGTTAAAGTTAAGTAAGCCATTGGTGTCAACCATGAGTGCATTGGGTCATTTGTCGGCAAAGGAAATGCAATTAAAAACCATGTCCCGTATTTTAGGCGGACAAGACATTATTGCCATTGGCCCCGAAGGAAGTGGTAAAACCACCACTTATGTATTGGCCACTTTAATGCGCTTAAAAACAGGCGGAGGCGATGCACCAAGGGCACTTATCTTGGTTCCTTCTAAGGAAAAAGTGTTAGAGGTGCTGGAGTATTTCAACCAATTGAACAAAAACAGCACTTTCAACATTGTAGGTATTCATGCCGACCAGTCTATTGATGAGCAGGTAGAAGAATTGACCGATGGGGTAGATATTGTAGTGGCTATTCCTTCCAGAGCTAGGGCTATTTACCTTAAACTGGGGCTGAATACTAATAAAATCCAGATGATGGTGGTTGATGATGCGGCCGATATGGTGAAACAAGGTTTGCAATTGCCCATTAACGAGCTGGCAAACAGCATCCAAAAATGTCAGCACTTGGTGTTTACGGAAGTAATGCACGACAGATTGGATAAAATGATTGCCGATTTTATGTTCATGCCTACCACCATTGAGGTAGAAGAACTATCGGAAACAAAGGTGGAAACTTATCCTCAATTGATCTATCAAGTACCTAATTTCCGTACCAAACTGAACTTGCTTAATTTGTTATTGAAGGATACAGAGGTGTTTGATAAGGTGGTGGTTTTTGTAAATACCCGATTGACCGCCCAAACCTTGTCAAAAGACTTATTTGATGGCAAAGCCGAAGATATATTTGTTTATAAACCCCTATTTTTTGATGAAGCAGGCTTTGAAAGTTTAGAGGCATTTAAAATAAATGAAAAGGCCCGCGTGCTTATTGTAGCCAACGAAAACTACGACGAAGCAAGTTTGACCAATATCCCTTTTATCATTCATTTTGAGCTACCTGAAGATAAAATGCTTTACATTAACAGAGTCATTAAAAAGGATGAGGTGGATTTGGTTGCCTTGAATTTTATCACTGATTTAGAATTGCCTCAACTTCGTAAAATAGAACAAGCCATTGGCCATAAATTGGAAGAAGCTGAATTGCCTGAAGACCTCAAAATTGAGGATGTCGGTAAAGCGACCAAGCAAAAAACCAAACGAGCAAAAGAGCTAGAGCGTCAGCAGGCAGAAGAAGAAGCTTTTAGGGAGGCAGCGTTTCAGCAAAAGAAGGAAAGTAACGCAAAAACAACCAATTACAGCAGTGGTGAAAAAGCAAAGATGAATAAGCTGCGCAATCACTAAACTTCTACAATTGTTCTAAAAGTTAAATTTATTCTTGGTGTATGTGCTTTTTTGGTGGGAGGTAAGCGATGTAACCAATGCGTTTGCGTAGTACCTTTCATCATCAATAAACTGCCGTGTTCCAGATAAAGCGAAATATTGGTTTTGTCTACCTTGTGCTTGAATGAAAATTTACGCTCTACACCAAAGCTTACCGAGGCAATGGCGCCATTCTTTTTCAGGTCTTTTTCTCCGTCGCTATGCCAAGCCATTCCCTCGCAGCCATTGTGATAAAGGTTTAATAAACAAGAATTAAAGGTCTCACCCGAAACGAGTTCAATTTGCTGTTTCAGTTGAAGAAGCTCGGGTGTCCAAGGCAAAGCAGTTTTAGTGATGTTTGAATAAGTGTACTCAAATGGTCTTTCTCCATACCAAGCTACTTTTCTTTTGGTGACAATCAATTTCCCGAAAATTACCGCCTGATCGTTTTCCCAAACAATATTTTCAAGCAGATGACGGTAAAAGAAATCAGCTTCTGCTTTACTGAAAACCTTGCCGTAGTAGTTCACCGTTCCCTCTTTTGGAAGGAGGTTGAAGGAAGCAGGAGGTTGGTTGTTGAATAGGTCCATTGTTAGGGGGTAGGAGATAGGAATTAGTTTCTAGGAATTAGGGGTTAGGAGCTAGGAGTTAGGGATTAGTTGTTGGCAAATAAGACATAATTTGTTATTTTCAAATTTACTTATGATAAACTAATACGATCTATGGCTATTAAATGTTTTGAAGATATGATAGCTTGGCAAAAAGCGCAAGACTTTGCTGTGGTTATTTATAAAGATTTTAAAAATAATAACGATTGGGATTTCAAAAACCAAATTTGTAGAGCTTGTATTTCTATTTCAAATAATCTTGCTGAAGGATTTGATAGGGGTACAAATCCAGAATTTAGAAGGTTCTCTTACATCGCTTTAGCATCCAATAGTGAAGTGAAATCAATGCTTTATCTCGCCTTAAGGTTAAACTATATAGACGAAATCAGATTTAAAGCACTTCTTTTAAGAGCGGAAGAAATCGCGAAAATACTTAACGGACTTATCAAATCCCTAGCTCCTAACCCCTAACCCCTAATTCCTAGCTCCTAGCTCCTAACCACCAGTCCCTTCCTTCACAAAAGCCTGTTCCCATCCAATAATGGCCGTTTTACGCGTAGTGCCCCACATATAACCACTAAAAGAGCCGTTGCCCTGTATTACACGATGACATGGAATCAGAAAGGCAATGGGATTACTACCGATGGCAGTACCTACCGCTCTTGACGCATTCGGATTTCCCAGTTCATTGGCAATTTGGCCGTAGGTAGAAAGTTTACCCATAGGGATTTTAAGTAACGTTTCCCAAACCTTTAACTGAAAATCAGTCCCTTTTAAATGCAGCTTTACATCCTGCAATTTCGACCAGTCGTTCTGGAAAATGAATAGCGCATTTTGTTGCATTGCATCTAAGTGCTGTTTATAATTTGCATTCGGAAATTTAGCTTTCAATAGCTCCAATGCCTGATTTTCATCTTCATAAAAAGCCATATAACAAACTCCTTTAGCCGTAGAGGCTACCAGCAAATTTCCAAAATGGCTGCTCGTAAAACTATAGTTGATAACGAGCTCGGCGCCGCCGTTTTTATATTCAGCAGGAGTCATTCCCTCAATATTCACGAATAAATCATGCAGCCTGCTGGTGCCAGAAAGTCCCGTTTCAAAGGCCACATCAAACAAATTGGCCTGTTCCGTTTGCAATAAACGTTTGGCATAGCTTACACTTACATACTGTAGGAATTTTTTTGGGCTGGTGCCCGCCCATTCCGTAAATAAACGTTGAAAGTGGAAAGGACTCAAGTTCACATTTTCGGCTACTTCCTCTAAATCAGGTTGATTCTTAAAATGCGTACTGATATAGTCAATCGCTTTGGCTACTCTTTCGTAGTTCAGCTGTTGTTGCGTTTTCATGTGCTTTAAATTTATACAAATATCCCTACAGTAAGTCGTTTATTAAATCCGAAACTTGCTTTTTTAAAACTCTTTTTCTGCAGCAAGCTTACAATTGTTAATTTCGTTATAGCGATGAACGAGCAATTGATTAACGAAATAAAAACAACCCTACAAAAAAGCAAGGTCACCAAACTGGCCACGATCTCTATGCAAAATGAGGCAGCCATTAAAGAAGTGATTGACCTTACTTTTCATCCAGAGGAGAAAATCGCTTTTAGGGCAGCTTGGATTTTAGAGAATATATACGAGAACAATCCTAGTAACTTTGTACCATTTGTCGCTTATTTCCTCGATGGCTTTTCGAAGCAAAACAATTTATCGGCACGCAGGCACTACTCGAAAATATTGGCACTGCTCAGTAAAAAGAATGCATTGCCAGAAATAAAGGAAATGTTGATGAATTATGATACAGAGAAGCTGGTAGAAACCACTTTCCAGTGGTTAATTGACGAACAAGTGCCCGTAGCTATCAAATCACATTGCTTAAATATTCTGGCTAATTTCACCACTATTCATCCATGGATTAAAGAAGAACTTTTGCAAACGATGGATTATTTGGTGGATAAGGAAAGCATCGCCTTTTTTGCAAAGGTGAAGCAAATCAGAAAGCAGCTGAAAGCTTGAATTCAATAATTAGAATTGGACAAAAGCTGCGTTAAAAGCTGATGCTAACCTGTAGCGAAGCGGAAAGCTGCGCAGTAAAATAAACAGCAAAGCGTTCTTGAAGGCCAAAATCAATAAAAGCTACTGGAAAATTCAGCATGACGTTGAGCTTACACCTGGCGCAACTAAGCCAATATTTTCATGGGAAAAATTATCGAACTGAGGTGATTTGCCTTTGCGATACTTTGCGAGAACTTCAAAAAACTTTGCGGTAAAATTAAACACCAAGAAAAAATACTCACCGCAAAGGAAAATAAGAGTTACGCCAAGAACGCAAAGGTATTTTAGTTGATTAATACCTGATTCAATAATTAAAATTGGACAAAAACTGATGCTGACCTGCAGCGAAGCGGAAAGCTATGCAGTAAACCGAGCCTTGGCGAGCTAACCGAAGGTAATTTATTTCAGGGTCTGCTGCACAGAAAACAATGTATATCTTTAAAAACCAAATCAATAATTATCGAACTCAGGTTCAAAATAAAGTAACTACTCTTCTACGTACTCCAAAATATCTCCTGGCTGACAGTTCAAAGCTTTACAAATGGCTTCTAAAGTGCTAAAACGTACTGCTTTTGCCTTTCCTGTTTTTAAAATTGAAAGATTGGAAAGGGTAAGGTCTACTTTTTCGGAAAGTTCGTTTAACGACATCTTTCGCTTTGCCATCATTACATCTAAATTTACAATGATTGCCATAGTTTATACAGTTAAATCAATTTCATTTTGGATTTCTACTCCTTTTTTGAAAATGGTAGCAATAATATAAATTACAGCTCCCATTAAAATAAAAGCCTGACTGTCCGTCCAAAATTGGTTTAAGTTGTCGACGATAAAACCGTGGTGCATTAAATTTTTAACTAAATGTCTGGCAATATAACTTAATAGTCCAATTGAAATGGTAAAGTAACTAATTTGTGAAATTTGTTTCGCCACAAAAGTATTAAAAGGCTTTGATAAATCCATTTTATGCATTAGCCTGATAACTACGTAAAATAGGTAAGCTTTTAAGATTGAAATGATCAGAATGAAGCTATAAATATTAAAAAAGACTAATTTACTATCATTATATATTTCAGATAAGTCCAACTTCTGATAAAGGTTTTGAACAAATTCTGGCTTATACAGGCTAAAAAAGAAATTTACGACTAAACCTCCCGCTTCAATGGCCAAGCCTACAAAAATGAGCCAAGCAACAATGTATAAGGCCCAGAATACGAAGTTATTTGTTTTCGACATTGTTATGAGTTTAAAATTTATATTTCAAATATAAATAAATATTTATTGTTTTTCAATAAATATTATTCAAATAATAAGATTTTTCAATTTTACAAATGCTAAACATTAATGCTGTTCGTAAAATGTTATTTTTGAAAATGAGTTCAAAAGCAGAAATTTTATCAACGATTATAAAGAACAGGAGAAGCATTTTTCCTGAAAGTTACACCCAACAGGAAATTCCTACATCCGTAATTGAGCAGATTTTAGAAAGTGCCAATTATGCCCCAACCCATAAATTAACCCAGCCTTGGCGTTTCACGGTCATCAGAAAAGAAGGTAAAGCTAAACTGGGTGCCGAGTTGGGTAGGATTTATAAAGAAACGGTTCCAGCCGAAAAGTTCCTTCAGAAAAAATACGACAGTTTTGGACAAAAAACATCGCAGGCTGAAGTAATTTTAGCCATCAATATCCAGTTTCATGAGGATAAGTTGCCAAATTGGGAAGAAATTGCAGCAGTAGGTTGTGCTGTACAAAACATGGCCTTAACCGCAGAATCTTTAAATGTGGGTGCTTACTGGAGTTCGCCGCCATTGATTGACCACTTAGGAGACTTTTTAGGTTTGGCCGAAAATGAGAAATGCTATGGCTTATTTTACATGGGCTACCATAATGCCGAGCAACGTGAAGCTAACCGTACGCCAATGGCCGATAAGGTGAAATGGATAGAAGGATAGTACATCTTTTATAGCAATGAGAATCAGCAAGGGAGCGTGTTTAATGTGCTTCCCTGCTGTAGCTCCTAACCAACCAAACAACTACTTGATGCAATTAAAAAACGAACTCTATCAGCTTTGCTTAAATTTTGTTGAACAGCGTATTGCTACTGCCAACGAAGCTTTGTTACAAGCCCAGCAAGCCAGTCAGGACGATACCAAAAGTAGCGCAGGAGACAAGTTTGAAACAGGGCGTGAGATGGCCCAACAGGACATTAATCGCAACAAACAGCTACTGGCTGATGCACAACAGCAAAAGGCCATCCTGCAATCGTTAAAAGACATTGGAAGTTCAGAAACTGCTCGAAATGGTAGTTTGGTCATCACCAATCAAGGGAGTTTTTACATCAGTATCAGCGCAGGTCAATTACAGTTGGAAGGTAAAACCTATTTCGCTATTTCAGTAGCATCACCTATTGGCAAATTGTTGATTGGAAAGGCAGTGGGAGAGCAAGTATTCTTTAACGGAAAAACCTATCTTATTCAAGAAATCGCTTAGCAGTTATTAAAGAAAAATATAACCACATAGACACATAGGACATTATTATAGTATTAAATTTACTATGTGCCTATGTGGTTCATCTAAGCTATTTAAAATCGCCATTGATATCCCTAAAAGCCCACTCGGCCATGGAAGTAATAATAGGCACCAAGCCATTTCCAGCGTTACTTAAATGGTAAGTCACATAAGGTGGCACCTCAGGTCTCGCATTTCTAATAATAAGTTGGTCTTGCTCTAATTGCTTCAAATGTTGAATCAGCATCTTCTCTGAAATAGCAGGAATCGCTCTTCTTAACTCACTATACCTTTTTTGCTCTCCAATCAAATGGTACATGATAATCGGTTTCCAATAACCGCCTATTTTTTCCATCACATAAGTTACGGGACATTTTTCTAAGGCATATTTCTTGTTTTCCTGAATGGTAGAGCTCTCTTTGATTTGTGCCATGATACATACTTTGGGGTAAGTACTTGTCTAAAAGTAAGTACAAATGTAGCTTTGTCTTATTATTAAACAAAAGGAAAATGAAAAAAATAACCATTACAGGTTCTCTCGGAAATATAGGTAGTAACCTGACTAAAATTTTAGTAGCACAAGGACATAATGTTACGGTAGTGACAAGCAATGCAGATAGAACAGCGGATATTGAAGCTTTGGGTGCAAACGCGGCAGTAGGATCGGTAAGTGATGTGGCTTTTTTGAGCAAAGCATTTGTAGGAGCTGACGCTGTTTTTGCCATGACACCTCCAAATTTGGGTGGTACAAATATTATCCAAAATACCGTTAACGCAGGAAAAGCTTTTGCTGAGGCCTTTGTTCAAGCAGGTGTAAATAAAGTGGTGATGTTAAGCAGTGTAGGGGCTGATTATGATAATGGAACGGGTCCAATTTTAGGCTTACACCACATTGAGGCAATATATAGAGAACTGCAAAATGTGGATGTTACTTTTTTAAGAGCTGGATATTTCTACACCAATTTTTTCAATGATATTCCGTTGGTGAAGCATGCGCAGATCATGGGTGGTAATTATTCGTCAGAAGCTAATTTGCCATTGGTACATCCAAAAGATATTGCGGTAGCTGCGGCCGAAGAGTTGAATACAGCTGTGACTGGAAAAAACGTGAGATACATCGTAAGTGATGTGCAACAACCTAAAAACTATGCTAAGGTGTTAGGGAGTGCAGTTGGCATTTCAAATTTACCATGGGTTCAATTTACAGATGAACAAGCGCTAGAAGGGATGCAACAAGCAGGTTTACCACAAGAAATGGCAGCTCTTTATACAGAAATGGGACAGGGAATCAACAGTCATAAATTGACAGATGATTTCGAAAAACAAGGTTCTCCAGTAACAGGTACCATCAAGATTGCTGATTTCGCAGCAGAATTTGCAGCGAAGTATTAAGAAGGGTAGCACAAATAAAAAGGCTCAAACCATTTAAGTTTGAGCCTTTTTCATTTCATTAATAATCGTTTTACTTAAAACTCTTTTTAATGCTATGCAATAGATTTCTGGCCGTGTAATTCCCTGGGTCAATAATTCTCCTAATGGTGTATAAAGGATAATTTTCGTCTCTTTTGGTAGAGAGGATGAAAGCGGCTTTGAAACCGTGTTCCTTTAGTTTTGGTAACGAACTACTCTTGTAAACACCGTAAGGGTAAGCAAAGTATTCAATCTTTTTGCCTGTGATTTTTTCCAGCTTTTGAGTAGGCTCGTCAATTTGTGTTTTCCAATCCTCCTCGTTAAATTTAGCAAAGTTCTTATGGTCGTAGGTATGACTGGCAATCACATTGCCCTGATCAGAAAGTTCCTTGATTTGTTGAGCATTCATGTAGGCAATTCTTCCTTTTTTGCCAATAGAAACCGTCATGATGAAATAAACACCTTTAAAACCGTATTGCTTTAAAGTAGGATAAGCCACGGTAAATTGGTCCAAATCAGTATCATCGAAAGTGAACATAATTGGTTTTTTTGGAAGTGCTTTACCATAAACCAAATAGTCATAAAGCTGGTCGGGAAGTATCGATTGATAACCACTATCCGCCAACATTTTAACGTGTTCTTTAAACTTAGTAGGAGAGATGATGTCATCCTTTGCTCGATTCCCATCACTAGGTAACCATTCTCTTATTTGGTGATAACACAATACTGGCACTTCTTTTCTAGCTAAAATAGTCGCTGCATCAGCCGTTTTTAAAGTGTCGGTAGTGGGTGTTGCTGTAACAAATGAAGTATCGGTGGCTTCGGTGGTCGCACTTAAGCTTTTTTCTCCCGAAGAAGATTGACAGGCGGTAAAAATAATGGGGCATATGAATGCCCCAAGTATCAATTTTTTCATGTAAAGTAAAGCTTAAAAACTTTTTACAATGCTGTTGTGTAATGTTTTTGGACTCCAGTAGCCGCTGGCAATAATACGACGAACGGTGTAAAGCGGCTCGTTAGGGTCGCGTTTGTCGGCCAAGGCAAAAGCCATTTTGAAACCACGTTTTTTAAGCTCAGGAATACCTTGTGAGTTCCACAAACCAAATGGATAAGCAAAATAATCAATTTTTTTGCCTGTAATTTCTTCCAAACGTTTGGTTGGTTTATCTAACTGCTCTTCCCAATCCTTACCCTCATATTTTTTGAAGTTTTTGTGGTCGTAAGTATGGCTCCCAATCACGTTACCTTCATCAGATAACTGCTTGATTTGGTCTGAGCTCATATAATCTACAAACTTTCCTTTTTTACCAATAGAAACGGTCATAATGAAATAAACCGCTTTATAGCCGTGCTTTTTTAATAACGGATTTACCACCGTAAACTGATCCAAATCAGTATCATCAAAAGTGAGCATGATTGGTTTTTTGGGTAGTGGTTTGCCTTCGTTTAAATAAGCATAAAGTTGGTCTGGTAAAATGGTGTTGTAGCCACTATCAACCAACATTTTAATATGATTTTTGAAATTCTCAATCTCAACAATATAATCTTTGCCAACCTTACCATCCGTAGGTTTCCAGTTACGTACCTGGTGGTAGCATAAAATGGGAACCTGTGGTCTTTCTAAAATCGTTTTAGCATCTGCAACTTTAATGTTTTTAGTATCAACAGGGGTGCTTTGATTTTCGGTTTGTTCAGTGCTGGCCACATTAGTTACGCTATCCTTAGTTTCACTATTTTGAGCAGTTTGGGATTTTGATTGACATCCAGCTCCATAAACCAGTGCCAATGCCATAAGAGGTAAGAAAAATCTTTTCATAAAGTACTTAAATACGAACAAAACTAAGCAATAACATCAGAATTGGTAGTGGTGTTGATAAATATTTACCCATCCTTTTAAAAAAAATAAAAGCTTGGATGAAAACTCACTCAATTATTACATAAAAACTGTTATGCTCACATCTTTTTGATTTAAATTAGCTTACTCAAATTTCAATTACTTAACTAACTAAATACATGAAAAAACTCTACTTGTTCTCACTGTTAGGTTTGTTTTCGGGGATGGCGGCCAATGCGCAAACCAAAACAATTACCACTACAGAAACGCTTCAGGTACCACAAAAAGCTAATTACCAAATGGCAGCCCGTTTTTCGCCTAGCAAATTGCGAAAAATGATTTATTCTACCAGTGTAGACCCACATTGGCTCAAACAAACCAATCGTTTTTGGTACGAATACGAAACACCTAACGGAAAAAATTGGTATATCGTTGAACCCGCTTCGAGAAATAAAAAGCAACTTTTTGACCCTGCGAAGCTGGCGGCAGAGATTACTTTAATTACCCGAGATCCATTTGATGCTCAACATTTGCCAATAGAGAACCTAAAATTCAGCAACGATGAAAAGTCGGTGACTTTTGAAATAAAAAGTACCATTGACGAAGTAAAGCCAGATAGAAAAGATAAAAAAGCAGCCGATTCGATGCAGAAGAAAATCTTCAAATTCCAGTATGAACTGGCTGGCGGCAAACTCATAGAAATCAAAAATTTTAAAAGACCAAAAGCAAAACCAAATTGGGGTGCAGTAGCGCCAGATTCTTCTGCCATCATTTTTACGCGTAACTACAATCTTTTTTGGATGGATAAAGCCAACTATCAAAAGGCTTTAAAAAATGAAGAAGATAGCACCATTGTAGAGCATCAATTAACCAAAGATGGCGTAAAATACTATTCTTTTGGAAGTGACGGCAGTGGTGAGAACAACGAAGAAATCATTAAAAATGATAAAAAGCGTAGAAGAGCATTTGTACTTTGGTCGCCAGATTCAAAATACTTTGTCATTCAACGCTCAGATAGCAGAAAAGTAAAAGACCTTTGGGTAATCAATAGCGTTAGCGCAGGCAGACCAACTTTGGAAACTTACAAATACCAAATGCCAGGTGAGGCCGAAGCACCACAAGATGAAGTTTGGTTGTTTAATTTCGCTCAAAAAACGAGTAAAAAATTAAACGTTGCGGCTTTTAAAGACCAAAGTTTAAATACTTACAGCAAGCCAGCGTTAAATTCTGATAGAGATAACGAATTCCGTCCAGCGGTTTGGTTGGGTGACAATGGTAAATTTTACATGGGCCGCACCAGCCGTGATTTGAAGCGTATTGATGTTTGCGTGGTGGATGTAGCTAACGGTACCGTAAAACCATTAATTGAAGAACGCTTCAATACTTATGTAGAGGTACAACGTCCTGGTTTGGTGAATGGCGGTAAAGAACTCATTCATTGGAGTGAGCGTGATGGTTGGGGGCATTTTTACCTGTTTGATGAAAACGGAAAACTAAAGAACCAAATCACTAAAGGTTCTTTTCACTGCGAGGATATTGTAAATATCGACGAAAAAGCGAGAGTGCTTTATTTTACGGCTAATGGTCGTGAAGCCAAAGAAGATCCATATTATTATCATTTGTACCGTGTAAATTTTGATGGTTCAGGTTTGAAATTGTTAAATGCAGGTGATTTCGACCATACTTCAAGCATGAATGACGATGGACGTTACTTTGTAGACAATTATTCAAGAGTAAATACCATTCCAAAATCTACTTTATACGATAATAACGGCAATAAGGTGATGGAGTTGGAGACTACTGATTTATCTTTGTTAATGGCAGCAGGTTATAAATTCCCTGAACCATTTAAGGTAAAAGCGGATGACGGCGTAACCGATTTGTATGGGGTAATGTACAAGCCTTTCAACCTCGACCCAACTAGAAAATATCCTGTGATTGAGTATGTGTATCCAGGTCCACAAACCGAAGCGGTAAACAAAGCTTTTGGCCGTAGCATGGATAGAGTGGACCGCTTAGCGCAATTAGGTTATATAGTCGTAACGGTAGGTAACAGAGGAGGTCACCCAGCACGTTCAAAATGGTACCATACTTATGGCTACGGAAACTTGCGTGACTACGGTTTAGCTGATAAAAAAGCAACTATCGAGCAATTGGCAGATAGATATTCGTTTATTGACGCTAATAAAGTGGGAATCACAGGGCACTCTGGAGGTGGTTTTATGTCTACCGCTGCCATGTTGGTATACCCAGATTTCTTTAAAGTAGCCGTTTCTGCTGCAGGTAATCACGATAATAGCATTTACAACCGCTGGTGGAGCGAAAAACACCATGGGGTGAAAGAAATTGTTTCCCTAAAAGGAGATACTTCTTTCAAGTATTCGATTGATAAAAACCCAGATTTAGCCAAAAACCTTAAAGGACATTTGTTGCTGATGCATGGCGATATCGATAATAACGTACACCCAGCAGGAAGTATTAGGGTAGCTAACGCCTTGATTAAAGCAGGCAAACGTTTCGATTTCATCATCGTGCCAGGTCAACGCCACGGTTTTGGCGACATGACAGAATACATGTTCTGGCGCTTAGCAGATTACTTCAATAACTACCTTTTAGACGATTTCTCTCAATCAACCAACGTAAATATGACGGAGATGGATAGGGAAGTAGAACGTAAGAATTAAGGAACACTTTATCAATAAAAAATCCCCAACGACGAAAGTTATTGGGGATTTTTATTTGGATCATATTTAGATTAGTAGGTGGTTAAAAAATAAAACATTACGAAATGAAGAAAATTAAGACCACATCCAATAAAACTTAATGTCTCTTAATACCTTAATGGTTAAGACTAAAATGTCCTAAGGTGTCTTAGGTGGTAAAAAAACAAAATATTGAGAAACGAAGGCCATATCCAACAAAACTTAATGTTAAAACTAAAATGTTCTAAGGTGTCTTAGGTGGTCAAAATTTCACCAATGAACTAATGAACCAAACTCATTTCACCAACATCTTCACTAACTCCGTGCTATCCCCATTAAAAGCATTAAAATCTACCACATGTCCAATGCCATTTATTTTGGCCCGATCAGAGTGCTGCCAGAATTTCCAAAGACTTTTATCCATTCGTAATTGAGCTTGATGATAATTGGCAATCCATAAATGATAATCCTCAAATTCGCCCGCCAAGTAATCCTTATAAAATTTCAATCCCGTATAGATAATCGGTTTTACCTTGGTTTTCATTTCCACGTAGTTGATGAAATCTGAAAGTTCAAGGCGCATTTTAGCAGGCGAAACGCCATCAAGACTTTCAATATCTACTACGGGAGGCAAATCACCTTTTTCGATGTTCACCACTTGCAAAAAGAATTTAGCCTGTGCTTTTCCATCTTTTTTCGGTCTGAAGAAATGGTAAGCACCACACATTAAACCCGCTTTAGGTGCCTCTCGCCAATTGCGTTTAAAGTATGGATCAACCAATAAAAGTCCCTCTGTAGCTTTAATAAAAGCAAAACTGATCTTTACCTCATCCTCTTTCATTTCTTTTACCTTAAGCCAATCAATCTTGCCCTGATAATAAGAAACATCAATGCCATGTACCGTATGCTTTTTAGGTATCTTGATATTGAAGCTATGGTAGGTTCTGTAATTGGGATCTTGCCCATAATCTTTCACCCACCGCCATGCAGATACGAAACCACTTAGAATGTATCCATAATAAAGCGGAGAAAGTAGAATAAGTAATAAGCCAGCTAAAGCCACTTTCCAAGCCATAGGGAAAGGTTTGCCTTTCTTTTTTCTTGGAGCGGATTTTCTTGGACTTACCTTTCGTACGGGTGTTTTTCTTTTCTCTACTGGCATAAATCTTAATAAGGCAAAGTTGTAGAAAAAGCGATAATTTATTCAGTGTTTGTTTGGATTTGTTTTAATGTAATATGGAAGTTGATTAGTCTTAACCATTTGCAGAAGCATAAAATATAAAATCCTTCGCTAAAGAATGGTTTCCAAGCGAAGGATTAAATGAAGTATTTCGATATGACCTTTCCCCTCTTTCATTTTTAATTGAGGAGAATTAGCTCCTAGTATTAAAAATGGAAATTAATACCTAACGACGGTTGATTTAAGTCACTTCCAAAAGAAAACTGAGTAACGCGAAAATCGGTAACATTTGGATTTGTATAATTATACTTCTGATTAAAATAGGTAAATAACCCAACTTTTAATTCTATTGCGATGTTTTTATGAGGGAAAACAGCAATTCCAGGTTGAATGCTTGCTAAATAACTTGTTGTTTTTCTATCTCTACTATAAGGGCCGATAGGTATAATTTCTTTCGTGTTACCTAACATCATACCAGCATTTACTTGCCCAAACAGTTTTATCTTTTCGTGTAAGTCTAGATAATACCTGAAAAAAGGATTAATAAGGTAGCTATGGGTTTTATCTCCTCCAATTTCGTTAGTAATTACCGTCCCATTTGCGGCGGTAGTTACTTTAGTAGGATTTCTTTTCTCGTAAGAGTATCTTAGTTCGATACCTAATAAAGCATTCTTCCCTACAAAAAATCCAGCAGAGGGACCTAAATTAAACGAAGTTACTTTTTGTTCTGTTTCCCCTTTGTAATCCATTGAGCTGAAGCCGACACCTCCACCAATAACTACTTTCCCTTTTTCTGTTTGGGCATGGCCATAAAGGCACAAGGTAACCGCAATAGCGGTTAAAAATTGTTTTTTCATATATAAATTTCAATTTGTGTGTCCCTAATGTTAGGGAAAAAAATACAGAGATTGAAATTTTGAAGATTAATTCTTTGTTAAGAATGATAATCTTGGGTGCGTGTAGAGCTTTTAGTTTTATAAACCTGATTGAGCGGATTAGCCCACAGCGAACGCTAGCGAGCGAGGACTATGAGCGAAAGCAGGACAGGAGTACCCGATGAGCATTAAAGCATCTTTTCTAATAATATAGGGCATAAAAAAGCCCCGCACGTGCGAGGCTTTCTATATAAATACTTTCTATCTTAAATACTTTGTCCTTCGCTTTTTCTTCTAAGCACAGAGTTTTTCTTACCGTAGAAGAAGTAAATGGCTACACCAAGCGCCATCCAAATGGCTAACCTGATCCAAGCCTCCAAAGGCAACGAGTACATCAAGTAAACGCAAACAACAATACCCAAAATTGGCACCAATGGCACTAATGGAGTTCTGAAAGGACGCTCTCTATCAGGATCTGTTTTGCGTAAAATCATTACACCGATACATACTAAAGAGAAGGCGAATAAAGTACCGATAGATACCATGTGGCCTAATTCGGTAACTGGAACAAAGCCTGCAAATAAACTTACAAATACCATAAAGAATAAGTTGGTTTTGTAAGGAGTTCTGTATTTAGAGTGGATACTACCAAAGAATTTAGGTAACAAACCGTCTTTAGACATGGTATAGAATACCCTCGATTGTCCCATTAACATCACTAGGATTACAGAAGTATAACCTGCCAAAATAGCAATGATTAACCCCATTTGCAACCAGCTGTAACCTGTTACCTTAAATGCTGTAGCAGCAGGAGAAGCATCACCTTTGAAAATTTGGAAAGGTACTAATCCTGTCATTACGTGAGCAAATAAAACGTACAATACCGTACAAACCGCTAATGAACCTAAGATACCGATTGGCATCCCTTTTTGTGGGTTTTTAGCTTCTTGCGCAGCAGTAGAAACGGCATCGAAACCAATAAATGCAAAGAATACCAATGCAGCACCAGCGGCAATACCAGAAATACCAAATTCACCATAAACACCAGTGTTTTTAGGAATGTAAGGCGTGTGGTTTTCAGGGTTGATGAATTTCCAGCCTAAAGCAATGAATAAAATTACCACCGCTACTTTAACAATTACCAAGAAGTTGTTAAGGCTTGCCGACTCTTTTGTACCACGTAGTAGCAATAAAGAAAGCAATGATACAATCACAATAGCTGGAAGGTTAATACCTCCGCCTTCAACTTCTGCAAATGATTTGGTTAAATAAAAAGGAAGTTCTACACCGAATTCGTGCAGTAGTTTATTGAAATATCCAGACCAAGATACACCAACCGTGGCGGCACCAAGTGCATACTCTAGTACCAAATCCCAGCCAATGATCCAAGCCATAAATTCGCCCATAGTTGCATAAGAATAAGTGTAGGCGCTACCTGCAACAGGTATCATCGACGCAAATTCTGCATAACATAATCCCGCGAAGGCACAGCCTATAGCTGCTAATACGAATGATAATGTTACAGCGGGTCCGGCATGATCGGCAGCAGCGATACCTGTTAACGAGAATAAACCTGCTCCAATAATTGCTCCAATACCAAGTGCAACAAGACTCTTATTGCTCAAGGTACGCTTGAGAGTGCCTTCGCCACTTTCTGCCGATTCGGCAACAAGCACATCAATAGGCTTTCTTAAATTCATAAATTAATAATTAGTTGATTAGTTAGTTTGTTGATTTAAAAATTAACGGACCAAACCTAAAAAAAAATATCTACAAATGAAAAAGGGATTTTTTGCAAAATCCCTCTTATTTATTAATATTTTAGTTTTTGATCACTGTATCGGTTTCATTTACCAAAGTATCTATAGTTTCGTTACCAAGTGAATCGACAGTTTTTTGTACACGAATTTCTTTCTTAACTTCCATCCCAGTGTTATTCGTTGCGTCCGAAGCGCTAATGGCAATATAAGGTGCAATAACCAATGAAACAATCGACATCAATTTAATCAAAATATTCATCGAAGGGCCAGAAGTATCTTTAAAAGGATCACCAACAGTATCCCCAGTAACAGATGCTTTATGTGGCTCCGATTTTTTATAATACATCTCGCCATTAATTTCTACACCTTTTTCAAATGATTTTTTAGCATTGTCCCAAGCGCCACCAGCGTTAGATTGGAAAATTCCCATTAAAACACCAGATACCGTAACACCTGCTAATAAACCACCCAAAACCTCTGGGCCAAATACGAAACCTACAATTACAGGAGTAATTAAAGCAATAGCACCTGGCATTAACATTTCCCTGATAGAAGCTTGTGTAGAGATGGCCACACATTTTTCGTACTCAGGCTTAGCTTTGTACTCCATAATGCCTGGAATTTCTCTGAACTGACGACGAACTTCCTGTACCATGTCCATGGCTGCTTTACCTACCGCTTGGATACAAAGTGCAGAAAACACAAACGGAATCATGCCGCCCACAAATAGGCCCGCTAAAACAGGTGCTTTATAAATATCGATGGCTGAAATACCTGCAATACCTACAAAAGCAGCAAATAAAGCTAGAGAAGTTAAAGCCGCCGAAGCAATGGCGAATCCTTTTCCAGTAGCGGCAGTGGTATTGCCCACGGCATCTAAATTATCAGTACGTTCGCGAACTTCTGGCGGTAATTGGCTCATTTCTGCAATACCACCAGCGTTATCGGCAATTGGACCAAAAGCATCAATGGCCAATTGCATGGCTGTAGTTGCCATCATCCCTGCAGCAGCAATGGCCACGCCATATAAACCCGCAAAATAATAAGAGGCCATAATACCACCAGCCAATACCAAAATTGGAATTACGGTAGATTTCATTCCAACAGAAAGGCCTGCGATAATATTGGTAGCGTGACCTGTTGAAGATTGTTGAATAATGGAATTAACAGGTCCTTTGCCCATAGCGGTGTAGTATTCGGTAACGATACTCATAATGGTCCCCACCACTAAACCTACTACAATAGCATAAAACACGTTGATGCTCGAAAACTCGTAACCACGTAAATTTAACGTTTGTGGTAGCATCCATTTCACTAAAAAGAAAGAAGCGATACCAGTGATAATGATTGATGACCAGTTACCTAAGTTAAGGGCATTTTGAACGTTAGATTTTTCGTCTTTAATCGTTACAAACCAAGTGCCGATGATAGAAAATAAGATACCCAAACCACAAATGACCATTGGTAATAAAATAGGCGACATGCCACCAAAGTTATCGGTAACTGTGATTTCTTGTCCCAATACCATTGTTGCTAAAATGGTAGCCACATAAGAACCAAATAAATCGGCACCCATGCCCGCTACGTCACCCACGTTATCGCCTACGTTATCTGCAATGGTAGCAGGGTTACGCACATCATCCTCAGGAATGCCCGCTTCCACTTTACCTACCAAGTCAGCACCAACATCGGCAGCTTTGGTGTAAATACCACCACCTACACGCGCAAAAAGAGCGATAGATTCGGCACCTAAAGAAAAACCAGTTAACACTTCAATAGCGGTTTTCATTTCGTGGCTATTGGCACTGATTACGTTAAAATACTTTAGGAAAACAATGAACAAGCCACCTAAACCTAATACCGCTAAGCCTGCAACACCTAGGCCCATTACGGTGCCGCCAGTGAAACTTACTTTAAGTGCTTGTTTTAAGCTGGTTCTGGCCGCTTGTGTGGTTCTAACATTGGCCTTAGTTGCAGCTTTCATGCCGATGTATCCTGCCGTTGCAGAAAATACAGCGCCAATAATAAAGGCAATGGAAATGATCCAACTGGAATGAATGGCTTTGCCGTTTACCTCGGTAACCGTTCCCGAATAGGCCAATAATGATGCGGCTAACACCGCAAAAATGCTCAAAATTTTCCATTCTGCTCTCAAGAAGGCCATAGCGCCATCTGCAATATAACCGGCTAACTCTTGCATGTTTGCATCACCAGCATCTTGCTTATTTACCCAGGCGCTTTTTACCGCCATCACCAAAATGCCTACTAAGCCAAGTAGAGGAACAGCATAAATAAGATTGTTTTGTAAAAAATCCATAGTTTAAATTTATATTTAGTTGTTTAGTTGATATTCAATACACAAGGTAGAAAAAAAAATATTTGATTGTCAATATATTTTGTGCTTTACTCTTAAAAAAAGAAGAAGCCTCTTGTGGTTTTTGACGGGAAAAAAATCACGACTCCAATAACAAACAAGTCAATACCTAATACATTTACTGTATAAATAAAGTCTGCGTTACTTTGTTTTGTATCGATGTAGTTATAAAACTAAATAAGCTCAACCACAAAGTAATTATTAATATGCTTTTTCTATCTTAGCTTGCAATAACCAAAAAACTAAACTAAATCAATGGAGAATCAACAAGAAGAAGTCTCTTCTAAACGAAAATTAGGCCTTTTTGATGGGGCAATGCTGGTAATGGGTTCAATGATCGGCAGCGGTATTTTTATCGTAAGTGCCGACATTATGAGAAATCTAGGTTCTGGTTACTGGCTAATTGTGGTATGGGTAATTACTGGAGTAATGACCGTGGCTGCCGCTATTTCTTATGGAGAACTTTCCTCCATGTTTCCTAAAGCGGGAGGGCAGTACACCTATCTGAAAGAGACTTTTGGCAAAATGATGGGCTTCCTTTATGGTTGGGGGCTGTTTGCGGTCATTCAAACAGGTACTATTGCTGCGGTAGCGGTAGCCTTTGGTAAATTCACCGCCTATTTAATTCCTGCATTAAACGATGCTGCCCCAATTTTTCAAAGTGGAGGATATAAAATTACCTGGATACAAATTTTGGCCATTGTCGTGATCTTATTGCTCACTTACATCAATACCAAAGGAGTTGAAGGAGGGAAGTTGCTGCAAAATGTTTTTACAGGCTCAAAAATTGTCGCCCTAATTGGTCTAATCATTTTAGGCTTCCTTTTGGTGAAAAGTAATTTCTGGGCAGAAAATATGAGTTACGGATGGGGAGCTTTCAATAATCTCAAAACAGATACGAGCGGCAACTTACTGAAATCTGGATGGGAATCCATTTCGGGGATGGCCATACTGGGTGGCATTGCAGCAGCCATGGTAGGTTCAGTTTTTTCTAGCGTAGCTTGGGAAAACGTAACCTTCGTTTCGGGGGAGATTGAAAATCCTAAGAAAAACGTAGTACGTTCAATGGTTTTGGGTACCACTGCGGTAATGATCCTTTATCTATTGGTGAATTTTGTGTACCTCAATGCATTAAATAGAGAAGGGATTGCTTTTGCACCTAACGATAGGGTGGCAGTAGTAGTTTCTGAGCAGATTTTCGGAAGCGGTATCGGTACCATCGTGATGGCGGTATTGGTCATGATTTCTACTTTCGGTTGTGTAAACGGTATCGTATTGGCAGGAGCTAGGGTTTTTCAAACCATGGCAAAAGATGGGATGTTTTTTAAAGCGGCATTGCACAACAATAAAAATGGCGTTCCTGCAAAATCACTTTGGATGCAAGGAATTTGGGCAGCTGTGTTGTGTTTAAGTGGACAATATGGTAACCTTCTAGATATGATCTCCTTTGTGATTGTGTTGTTTTACATGATTACCGTATTTGGGGTGATTTATTTGAGGATAAAAAGACCTGATTTGGAAAGACCTTACAAAACGTGGTTATATCCAGTTACGCCAATCATCTACTTATTAATTGGTGCCGCTTTCTGTATTTTATTGTTGATTTATAAACAGCAATATACATGGCCTGGTTTGATCATTGTTTTGTTGGGAGTGCCTATTTACTTGTTAATTAATAGAAAAAAGGAAGCCGCTAACAATTAGGCTTAACCAAAAAAATACAAGGGGAGTTTTTTTGTCATTCCGAGTTTCGAGGAAGCTCTATATTTACTAGACTAAACCTCGTAGGTTTTTAAAACCTACGAGGTTTTTTTATACGGTCTATATCCAAACCTCTTTGCGTTCTTTGCGAAACTCCGTCCTGTCTTCGCGTTAACTTTCTCTCGGTAGCTCTGCTTTTCAAAATCGTAAATCTAAAATCGTAAATCTAAAATCTATTTCTGTATTTTTGCCACAATGGGAACAGCATTGGATTCGGGCATAAAGGGTTATAACAACTACGGGACATATTTGCGTGAGCACTATAACGGTCAGCGGGTGTTTAAAGTAATTGTTGATGGTGGTTTTACCTGTCCAAACCGCGATGGTAGCAAAGGCTACGGCGGCTGTACCTATTGCAATGTCGATTCCTTTACGCCCGAACTCTCTAGAAAACTTCCAACCATTAAAGAACAGTTGGTGGAAGGGATGCAAAGAGCACGTAACGCTTACCGTGCCGAAAAATTCATTGTTTATTTCCAGCCTAATACCAATACCTATGCACCAACGCATTATTTAAAAATGATGTACGACGAAGCCCTTTCGATCAACAGCGAAGAAGTGGTGGGGTTTGCCGTGGGTACACGTCCAGACTGTATCGACGCCGAAAAGGTAGCGCTATTGGAAAGTTATACCGATAGATATGATGTGGATTTGGAAATGGGAATGGAATCTATTTATGATGAAACATTAGACCAAATTAACAGAGGATGTAGCCATGGTGAGTTTGTAGAAGCCGTTAAGCTGCTAGAAAACACAAAACTCAACCTCTGCGTGCATACTATTTTCGGTTTTCCTTGGGAGACCAGAGAAATGATGCATGGTTATATTCATGAAATCAATAGATTTCCGCAAATTAAATTTGTGAAATTTCACCACTTACATATTGTAGAAGGCTCAATTATGGGCGTTAAATACAAAAAGAACCCTTTTAAATTATTCAGTTTAGAAGAATATACCGATTTGCTGTGCGAATTAATCCCATTATTGCGTCCAGATATCGTGATACAACGTCTTTTTGGTATTTCCGATTGGGATTTGCTAATTGCACCAAACTGGGGCATCAAAAAATCTTCAATACAATCTTATATTGATAAAGAGATAGAACGTAGAGGCGTTATCCAAGGTTCAGCCTACCAAGAGCTCTAATTTTTCTAATTTCCTAAAGTAAAACAACATTATACCCACGTTATTGGACGGATACGTGAGTTCGGGATAAGCGTTTTGCGATTTTTCATGATCTCCAGCCCTAGCAAAACCTCGTCGTTTTGCTAAAATCGGCCTTGGCCTGTTCGGAATGCTCAAATTGGCCTTACTACTAACTTTAACAGAACAGGGCGCAGCCGTGGATTTTTTTGCATACTTTTTTCATCTATAGGAAAAAAGTTTGTCCGCGAAGCGACGGCAACCAAAATAGCAGCAAAAACTAATGTTTTGCATCTGAAGATCTTATCATCATTCGTAGATGGTGTTTCCTTAACCCGAACTCACGTAATTTTAGTAATCAAACTGAAATTTTAATTTCTAATTTAACGAATAGCATCTGATCATTTTATTTGTTTTGCTGATTGGTGGATGTGCTTTCTGTGTGTTTTTTCTATGTTTTTTGCATTTTTTATCTTTATAATTTGATTTTTAAACAATTTTATATCTGTTATTGAGTATTATTTTTGCTTTTTATGTGTTTTAAAGTTTTATTTTGTTTGTTTTTGTATTTTGTATGATATTTTATTGCTTTTTTGTTGTTTTATTTCGATTAAAATTAAAATTTTATTAAAAAATTGTAAAAATTTTGATGAAAATTGGAATCTTATTTATAATTTAGGTTTGAAATCAAACACTAAAATTTAAATTATGAGTAAAGTTTTATTTAAACAGTGGGCACCGTTCGCAATTTTGATGATAGTTGCAGTTGCCGCATTATTTATTAAGCCATTAACAAACTTCGACGATGGCAAGTACAGCGCACCAGACATTGCTTTTATTTTGGTAGCCTCGGCATTGGTATTTTTAATGACACCAGGTTTGGCATTTTTTTACGGGGGTATGGTGCACCGTAAAAACGTATTGTCTACCATGATTAAAAGCGTAGTTGCTGCTGGTATAATCTCCGTACTCTGGGTAATCGTAGGCTTTAGTTTAGCTTTTGGAGATTCCATCAATGGTTTAATTGGAAGTCCAAAAACCTTCTTCTTCTTTCAAGGGGTTAATTCAGGTCCTGCTTGGGGAACTATTCCTTTATCGCTATTTGCTATTTTCCAATGTATGTTTGCCATTATCACACCAGGTTTGGTCGTAGGAGCAGTGGCAGAGCGTATCCGCTTTACCTCTTATATCTTATTCATCGTATTGTTTGCCATTTTTGTTTACTCGCCATTGGCGCATTGGACTTGGCACCCAGAAGGTATCCTGTTTAAAATGGGCGTGCTCGACTTTGCAGGAGGTACTGTAGTACATATCTCTGCAGGTATGGCGGCTTTGGCAGGTGCATTGGTGTTAAAACGTAGAAGATCTCACTTGGAGCATAAAGAAGTACCACCCGCAAATATTCCTTACGTATTAATTGGTACAGGCTTACTTTGGTTCGGTTGGTTCGGTTTCAACGCTGGTTCAGCTTTGGGCGCTAACGCTTTAGCAGTGTCGGCCTTTGTCACTACCAATGTAGCAGCAGGTTCAGCGGGCTTGTCTTGGATGTTTTTTGATGCCGCTAGAGGTAAAAAACCATCAGTATTAGGTTTCTGTATCGGTGCAGTGGTAGGTTTAGTGGCCATTACTCCAGGTGCTGGTTTTGTGAGTATCCCTTCTAGTATATTCATTGGCGTATTTGCAGCCATCGTATCTAATTTAGTAGTTTCTTGGAAACAAAAAACAGCATTAGATGATACTTTAGATGTATTCCCTTGCCACGGTGTTGGCGGTATTGTAGGGATGCTTTTAACAGGTGTATTCGCTACTAAAACGGTAAACAGTGCAGGTGTTGATGGCTTGCTTTACGGTAATCCAGAATTCTTCCTTATCCAATTAAAAGGAATGTTATTGGTAGTCGTATTCAGCTTTGTGGTATCTTTTGCCATCTTCAAAGTAATCAACTTAATTCTTCCAATTCGTGTAAGTGCCGATGAAGAAGAAGAAGGTTTGGATGCTTCTCAACACAACGAGAAATACACTCAAGGTACATTAATCGTATCTGGACAAGAAGTTCCGAATAACTAATACCCATTTCCTCGCTTAGGCTAAGTTAAAAATCATGATGTTAAATTGTTTTGATATATAATTCTGTCTCCCCGGTCTGCAATCAACACAGGCTGGGGCGATTAGAGAAACTAGAGATGTTTGGATGAACATTTCTTAAACAGAACAATTTTTTGAATACGACTCCGAGTTTGGAGTCGGGTGGGACTGCTTTGATTAAATTTTGCGCTATGCTATATGATGATCTTCTACCTATAGAAGAGAAAATCAATTATTTAACTTTTTAACTCTTAAAAAAATGAAAAATAATATAGCTGCACTATCCTTTTTGTTATTAAGCACTGCTACTGTAGCAGTTGCACAAGAAAAAGCTTCTCCACTTGAAATATCAGGTTCGGTAGATACCTATTATAAATACGATTTCAATAAAACGGGCAATATCAAAACCTATTTCGCAGGCGAGCAAAATTCTGTTTCCCTAGGGATGATTGATCTGGCCCTTAAAAAAACAACGGGTAAAGCCTCTTTTGTAGGGGAACTTTCTTTTGGCCCTAGAGGTCAATACGAATCGATCCCTGATGCCGCAGGAGGGTACGATCCAACTGCCAATGGTTTCAATATCCAAAACCTGTATGTAAACTATGCTTTTACAGATAAATTTAGCATGACAGCAGGTTACATGGGTACTTTTGTCGGGTATGAAGTGATTTCGCCTGCCGCTAACTTTAACTATTCAACTTCTTATTTATTTGGTTCCGGTCCATTCCAAAATGCAGGAATTAAAGGAACCTATGCTTTTTCAGATAAAGTAAGCCTAATGGTAGGTTTATTTAACGAGTGGAACCAATACCGCGCTTCCCGTGGAGTGTCTAGCTTGGGAGGCCAATTAATGGTTTCGCCAGTAAAAGGGTGGACGGCCTATATCAATGGTTTGCACGGTTTGGATGGTTACGGTAACTACAGCACCGTGATAGATTTAACTACTGCTTATCAAATTACCGATAAAGTGAAAATTGGTTTAAATGCTGCTGATTTAAGCGCTGGTGATGATAAATTTGGTTATTCAGGTGTAGCGCTTTATCCGCAATATGCTTTTACACCTTCAGTAGCTTTAGGTTTAAGGGCCGAATACTTTAACTACAAAGGCGTATCAGGAGGGCCAAGTGCAAGCGTGACTTCGTTTACACTATCAGGAAACATCAAATCTGGTGGCTTAACCTTTATTCCAGAAGTTCGTTTTGATAACGATAAAGATTTTAGCCAAAGCTTCGTAAAAAGCGATGGAACCACATTAAACAAATCTGCAGCGCAATTTTCTTTAGCCGCAGTTTATAGCTTTTAGCATTTACGATAAGCTAATCACAACCGAAAGCGCCCCAATTTTCGGGGCGCTTCATTTTTAAAAAGATATTTTATGAAAACAGTTTCATTGTTAATGTTATTGCTGGGTTTATCAACGCTATTGTTTGCGCAAGAAATAGCGCCATTGCCTAAAGACGAAACAGGGAAATACACTTATTATGAAGTGGTTAGTACTGCTGTTTCGCAAGACACCCTTAAGGCCCGAATGCAGAACTTTATCCAAAAGCAAAAGAAAGAGCTGAAGCCTGCTGTAGCAAGTGCCAAGGAATTAGTGGCCAATGGGAAGTTGATCATTCGCAAAAGCATGGCAATGCTTTCACATCCTTCTGGTGAAATTGCTTATCGACTCTATTTTGAAGCAAATCATGGAAAGTATCGTTTTTGGCTAAGTGATTTTGAGTTTTTTCCTTATCAAAAAGATAGGTATGGCAATTTTGTGCCTAGCACTACCGTTGGTATCCCGCTTGAAACAGAAGCAAAAAAATGGAACGCCGACCAATGGGACGAGTACCGACTACAAACTTCAAAGTATGCCACAGAATTTGCGACCCGCTTAAAAGATTATTTGATTAATAAAGCCGTGCAAACACCCAAACCTCCTGAAAAGAAAGTGATTTCTAAAACATGGGATTAGGCACTAGTCGGTAGGGTTTAGGAATTAGGAAAACCTAGATAGGTCTATCATTAATCATTAACCATTAAAAACTAACCACTAGTTCCTGGCCACTGGTTCCTAAGTCTAATGTACCATTTTATCCGCACAGGTCGAACTGGCAAAAGCCTCGGGTTTAGCTTTAAAAATAAAGCCCATGCTTAAAATATAACCCATCGCCTCATTTAAAGCTTTATTAGATTTGAACGATGGATTGGTATTAATATCCGCATGCACTTCCAAATCCACATCGTAAATATCCAATAAATCGCAGATAGAATAAGCTGTTTCAATGGATTTTTGAACTTCCAGCAGCATTCTTTCCTTGATCCCCATTTTTTGAGTGGTTTTTTCTTGGGAAATGTACATAAAGCCGCCATGATGTTCCCTTAACAACACAATTACCGTAGCAAAATCGGTGTAGCTGCCTTTTACTTGAGAGTCGGTACCAATGCAGACTTTTAATTTAAAGCCATTTTCGGTTTCGCGAAGAATTGCTTTTTCTACCTCTGCTAAGATTGACGAATGAATAACTTCGCCACTAAATTTCTTCCAGGTCATAAGTTATTGTAATAAAATAAAGCAACCTAAAATCAGGTTTCCTAAAATTAAGCGCTTATTGTTAAAGTTTCTTTAAATGTATGTTGTTTATTTGCTAACATTTTATTGTTTATCAACAAGTTATATTAATTTTTGATTTTAGATTTACGAATGACGATTGTGTATTGGCTAATCGTTTAACAATTTACTTAATGAATAGATTGTTTTTTTAGCTGCTTAGCAATAACGGTTTAGGATAAATTAAAGTTAAATTTCCTTGTGTTCTTAAAGTCTTTGTGATTTTTAACGATAAACTGAAAACTGAAAACTCGCAAGGTATAACTCCTCATTAAATCCCTACCTTTGTACCATGAATTTGCAAAAGCTACTCGCCAACCTCAATATCGAAAAACTCAATCCACTACAAGAGGAAGTACAGGCGAAAGCCAATACAGGTAATGATTTGGTGGTTCTAGCACCTACAGGTTCTGGAAAAACACTGGCTTTTCTTATTCCTGTACTCCATAATTTGCGAGAAGGACAAAAAGGTGTACAGTGTTTAATGATGGTGCCATCGCGGGAGCTGGGTTTGCAAATTGAGCAGGTTTTTAAGCAAATGGCTACTGGCTATAAAGTAATTTGCTGCTACGGAGGCCACTCGGTAAAAATAGAACGCAATAACCTCATCGAAGCCCCAGCCGTATTAATTGGTACACCTGGACGTATCGCTTTTCACTTACGCGAAAACAATTTCGACGAAAGCACCATTAGCACTTTAGTGTTAGATGAATTTGATAAATCATTGGAATTTGGTTTCACTAATGATATGTCTTTCATCATCGACTGTTTGCGTGGGTTAAAACAGCGTATCCTCACTTCGGCCACTAAAATGGACGAATTGCCCGAATTTACAGGGATTAAGGAACATCAAACCATTAACTATTTGGGCCAGCAAGAAGTGGTGCCTGATTTAACCTTAAAGAGAGTTGATACCCTTGCTGAAGAGAAGTTGGAAGCCTTATTTAAGCTCATCTGTAAAATTGGGGACCATTCCATGCTCATTTTCTGTAATCACCGAGAAACAGTAGACAGAATTAGTGATTTATTGATTGAAGAAGACTTGGTACACGACATTTTCCATGGCGGAATGGAGCAGGATGATAGAGAGCGAGCATTGCTTAAATTCAGAAATGGTAGTGTGAAAATACTAATCACTACCGATTTGGCTGCCCGTGGATTAGATATTCCAGAAGTAGAATACATTATCCATTACCAATTGCCGCTTACTAAAGAGGCCTTTACACACCGTAATGGGCGTACCGCACGAATGAAGGCGAAAGGAACCGCCTACCTCATTTTTGCTAACGATGAAGAATTTCCTTACTTAGATAATGACATTGAAAAAGAGGTGATCAAAGGAAACTATCCAATTCCACCAGATAGCGAATGGCAAACCATTTATTTTGCTGCAGGTAAAAAACAGAAAATCAATAAAATAGATATTGTTGGTTTCCTAATCAAAATAGGAGGCCTAAATAAAGAGGAAATTGGCTTAATAGAAGTAAAAGATTTGAACACTTATGCCGCTGTAAAGCGTAACTTAGCGCAAAAATTAGTAAAAAAACTCTCTGCCGAAAAAATGAAAGGCAAGAAAATAAAAGTGGAAATAGCCAGGTAGGAGTGAGGGACTTATGGTTAATGGTTAGTGATTGACCAACCCTAAAAAACTAACCAACCAACTAACGAAAAAACCAAGTAATGAGCAACAACGAAATCATGAAAAAGCTAAGGGTAGCTTTATCTTTAAATACAGAGCAAATTATTGAAATCTGTAAATTGGTTAATTTTACAGTAACTAAAAGTGAATTGGGTGATATCTTTAGAAAAGAAGATCATCCCAACTTTAAGAAATGTGGCGACCAAATTTTAAGAAACTTCCTAAACGGATTAGTGATCTACAAACGCGGTCCAAGAGAAGAAAACAAATAATTAGTTGATATTTTGCCTGATTGCTTTTTTACTGATTAGATTTTCGATTTTCTCTAAAAGCACATCCATTTTAAAAGGCTTAGGCATAAAATCATCTGGCGGTGTTGCCAAAAGATTAATTTCTTCTGCTTTATAAAGTCCAGACATCATTAAAATAGGAATGTGTTTAGTCTTGGGATTAGCTTTAATCTCATTGCACAGCGTACGGCCATCAATCTTGCCCAGTACAATATCCAATATAATCAAGTCTGGATTAAATTTTCCAATAGTTTCATGTAATCCCTCTGCATCACTAAGCGGCTCTACTTCATAACCGCCAATTTCCAAAACGAGCTCAATAGTATCTAGTACTTCTTCATCATCGTCAACTACAATAATTTTTTTCATAAACGCAAATATAACATTGTTGAACTATTTACATAACAACCAATCAACAATAGGGTTTTAATAGAAAAAATTAATATTTATTTACCAAACCTTTTAATCAGCGAAACAGCATCCTCTGTACGATTGCCAAATAAGCCTGTAGCCCATGTAGAAGGTGCAGTTAAGCGATCTAACACCAAAAATAACCCAAAACCTTCATCTTGAGACCACCATTTACTGCCCCTTCTTACTCCAATAATAGCATTTGGTACGGTAATATTTCCTCCTTTCGGATGAATTAGCCACAAATACATCGTATACTGACCCAATCCTTCCATCGTTAAAAAAAAGTGGTCAATTTCTTTTAGTGCTACAAATTTGTCTTTAAAAAAGATTTGCTGCCTGTTTTGCATGGCTTCTAAAGCCTTGTTCACCAATGCCCAGTCCAATTTTTCCTCTTTCACAGAGGAATATAAAAATGAAACTTCCTCTTTAAAAAGGTTTACGTAAGTTTCGTTTTTGCCAAAAAGGTGTTGCACAATATCATCAGAAAATGGCGCTTCAAAATGAATAGTGTTTTCATACGAGCTTATTTTCTTTCCAAAATTCTGCATTTGCTGAGCATGTGAAAACTCATGGAGAAATACACCTGTTACTAATTTTTCGGTACTCAGTTCTTTGCTTGTCACGCCAGCGCGTTGCCAAAAGTTTAAAAGAGGCATTACAAAAAAAGCATTCCCGTTTGCCTCGCTTGCAAAAGACATTAGTCCCACAGGTACCTTTGTTTGATCGGGCAAAGTAAGCGTATCATGATGTAGGCTTTTCTTCCAGGTTAACTTTAAGTTCATTAAGTTGTTGCCTTTAACAGAGGAACCTTTTGGGATAGTGATTGTCGAGGTTGAATAAACATATTGATCATCAAAAAAGACAAACTGAACAGGTTTAACCGTATTAATTTTAAAAACTTCGCTACTAATCAGCTGCCAGGCAGCAAACCAATCTTTAGTACCTTTTAAAAATGCCAAATCTCTTTTCGCTTCCTCATTTTGAGCAGAAGCTGTTTGAACTAAAAGCAGAAAAATAAAAAAGTATATCGCTCGTTTCATATGCCTAAATTAAATCGCCTGACCATCAGGTTCTTTAATTGGACGTATTTAAAGCAAGTTGTTACAGCGGGAAGTTTTTTGGCGTGTTATTCAACATATAGTTAGATTTCTCGATGCTCTCGAAATGACGAGCGATGCGGCACCAGTAGCTTAGATTTATAGGACGTGACCACCGAAATTTCCGTCATCTCGACAATAGGAGAGATCTAGCATCATGCTATTTGAAAGCTTTGAATTCATAAACCCGCAATAGACAATCATCGCCACACATGACAATAAATTGATGTTACTCCAGTCTGTCGTCCAAAGCTTTTATTAGTCGCTTTCTATTGATCATTTTCAATTTCTCCCTTCATGTAGGCAGAAATAACAGCGTGGTAAACCAGTTGGCCAGGCTGTAAACGCTGTTCAAAATAAAGTCTAGCAGACGGATTAAGTAAGATGCTCTTAGCGTAAGCTTGAGCCATTTTAAATTTGGATTGGGCCACCATTTGGGCTTCACTTTTGCCAGCATTGCTCATGTCTGGTTTTATAGAAACAACAGTACGATTTGTATATTGTTTCACCACAAAACCTTGCCCAATATGACCACTGATACCAGCAAGTAAAATGTTTTTTGAACGTGCCATAGGAAATGTATTTAAATAGTTTAATAAAAGGGTTTAGCTTGCTCCATCCTTCGTCCATCCTTCGTTCATCTTTCGTTGATCCTTCGATAAAACTAGTAAGAAAGTGGGTTGGGAAAATGAGAAGAGGTTACAGGCTGTATACCAAACAAGTTAGCGATTTTTTTTTGTGATAACAAATAAGTCTAAAACAAAAAAGGCCACCCGATGGGCGGCCTTTCATTAGTAACTAGCTCAAATTAAAAGTGGAACTGTACACCCAATTTAGGGGCAAAAGTATTACCATCTAAACCGAAACTGTTGGTTTTAACCTTAGCACCGGTAGCTTCTGATTTCACAGATAAATTATTGTAACCTAAACCATTTACTGAAAACTCAATGCCGATTTTCTTAGTAGGGAAGAAAGCAAAACCTGGAGCCAAGTTAACGCCAATAGCAGTAGTGGTAGCTTCTTTAGCACCAGTATCACCGTTAGCATTTACATCTTTTTGAGTACCAAAAGCCATAGGAACCGATAAGTGTCCAAAGAATTTGAATTGCTCACTTAAATTTACATAGTAACGGCCAAAAGGAGCTACTACGAAAGCTTCACGTTGGTTGGTTCTGCTTACTGATTTATCATACTCATATCCAACACCAGTACCTACTGCAAAGTTGTTGCCTACAAAATATCCAACACTTGGAACTACGCTAAAGTTAACATCAGCTTTAGCAGCACCGTCAACTTTAGTACTGTTAAATCCTACATTACCACCAAGAATGATTTTACCTTTTTCAGTTTGTGCTTTTGCACCAAAAGTTAAAGCTGCTACAGCCAATAACGATAATAGAACTTTTTTCATTTTTATATGTGTTATGTTTAAGATGATCTTATGACCATCTGACACACTCTTTTCAACTACCGTTCCCCTTTGAAAAAATGTCAGTCGTGCCAAAAAGAGCAGTATTTAATTAATCGATTGATTAATAATATTTTGAAGATATATAGAGAAATATCGATATTAGATTTTTTTGACAAAAGTGCCCTTTACTGACAATTGACTGATATTTTGATAGATTTTACATTTGTCGATTTGACATTTTTTGGCAGATGGCTGTCATAAAAAAAGACAGGCTTAGCCTGTCTTTTTGATATATGATAGAGTTTACGAATATTATTTGTCCTCGTTAAGGAATACAAATTGATGGTCGAACATATCCAATTTGATTTTACTATCCTTATCTACTTTACCAGCCAATATTTCCTTAGATAACTCGTTCAGAATTCTTTTCTGGATCACACGTTTTAAAGGACGCGCACCAAACTGAGGATCGTAGCCCAATTCAGCTAGCCAATCCAAGGCTTCGGTACTTGCTTCCATGGTAATGCCCATCTCGGCCAAAGTATCCTGAACCTGTTTAAACTGAAGGGTTACAATATCCCTGATTTCGCTTCGGTTCAATGGGGTAAACATGATCAGCTCATCAATCCTGTTTAAGAACTCAGGACGAATGGTTTGTTTCAATAATTCAAACAGCTCGTTCTTTGTTTTGGCAATTACACTATCCCTGTTTTCATCGTCCAAGTTTTTAAAGTTATCTTGGATCAAATGCGAGCCAATATTAGAAGTCATGATGATGATGGTGTTTTTAAAGTTCACCACACGACCTTTATTATCGGTCAATCGACCATCATCCAATACTTGTAATAAAATATTGAATACATCAGGATGCGCTTTCTCAATTTCATCCAATAGCACTACCGAATAAGGTTTCCTACGCACCGCCTCGGTTAACTGTCCACCTTCATCATAACCTACGTATCCTGGAGGCGCTCCAATTAAACGGCTCACCGCATGACGTTCCTGATATTCACTCATGTCAATTCTGGTCATCGCATTCTCGTCGTTAAACAAGAACTCGGCTAAAGCTTTGGCCAATTCGGTTTTACCTACACCAGTTGTACCTAAGAAAATGAAGGAGCCAATAGGTTTGCGTTTATCTTGTAAACCTGCACGTGAACGACGTATCGCATCAGAAATGGCTTCAATGGCTTCATCTTGTCCAGCTACACGTTTATGTAGTTCTTCTTCCAAGTGCAGTAATTTCTCACGCTCACTCGACACCAGTTTAGTCACAGGGATACCTGTCCAACGACCTACCACACCCGCAATATCATCAGCAGTTACTTCTTCTTTCAGCATGCGGCTTTGGTCTTGGCGACTCGCTAAATCTGCTTTCAGCTTCTCTACTTTATCCTGTGCTTCCTTGATCTTGCCGTAACGTAATTCTGCTACCTTGCCATAATCGCCTGCACGTTCCGCCTGATCTGCTTCTAACTTATAGGCCTCAATCTGTTCAATTTCGGTATTCACCGCATCTACCAAGTCTTTTTCGCCTTGCCATTTTGCTTTAAACTCATCTCGCTCTGCCGATAAATTGGCAATCTCTTCACTCAGTTCTTTTACTTTTTTATCATCTTTTTCGCGTTTAATGGCTTCACGCTCAATTTCCAAACGCATAATTTCACGTTCCAAAGCATCTACGTTTTCTGGCACACTGTCCATTTCCATACGTAATTTTGATGCCGCTTCGTCCATTAAGTCAATGGCTTTATCTGGTAAAAAGCGGTCCGAAATATAACGTTGGCTCATTTCAACAGCAGCAATAATCGCTTCGTCTTTAATACGTACTTTATGGTGTGTTTCGTAACGTTCTTTTAAACCACGTAAAATCGAAATGGCATCTTGAGTATCGGGTTCTTCTACCATTACTTTTTGGAAACGACGTTCTAAAGCCTTATCCTTTTCCAAGTACTTTTGGTACTCATCCAAAGTAGTGGCGCCAATAGCTCTCAGCTCGCCACGGGCTAGGGCAGGTTTCAAGATGTTTGCAGCATCCATGGCACCCTCGCCACCGCCAGCACCCACCAGGGTGTGGATTTCGTCAATGAAAAGAATGATATCTCCATCGCTTTGCGTAACCTCTTTCACCACGGCTTTCAAACGCTCCTCAAATTCACCTTTGTATTTAGCACCTGCAATAAGGGCACCCATATCTAAAGAATAAACCACTTTCGATTTTAAGTTTTCGGGCACGTCGCCTTTAATGATCCTAAAAGCAATACCTTCTGCAATAGCGGTTTTACCCACACCAGGCTCACCTATTAAAATTGGGTTGTTTTTCGTCCTACGGGAAAGGATTTGGATCACACGTCTAATCTCTTCATCACGACCAATAACAGGATCAAGTTTGCCACTTTCGGCATACTCATTTAAATTACGGGCATATTTATTCAAGGCCTGATAAGTAGCTTCGGCATTTTGATCAGTCACTCGGCTATCACCACGTAATTCGGTAATGGCTTTTTTGAGGTCTTTCTCGTTTACCCCTTGGTCTTTAAGTAATTTCGCGGTAGCGTCATTCGTAGCTAAAATACCTAGCAATACGTGCTCTACGGAAACAAACTCGTCTTTAAATTCCTTTAAAAAGGTTTGTGCTTTTTGCAGTGCAGCATTGGCATTAGAAGATAAGTAGATATTGCTGCCGCTCACTTTTGGAAACTTGGCAATATCCTCGTCAAGCTTTTGGTTAAGGGGATTAAGGTTGACGTTTAGTTTTTTTAATACATAAGAAATTACATTTTCATCAACGGTTAACAAGCCTTTTAGCAGATGTGCTGTTTCAATGGCCTGTTGTTGGTTGCCTTGTGCAATTTCAGAGGCTTTTTGTACAGCCTCTTGGGCTTTTATTGTAAAATTGTTGAAGTTCATATTTCTGTTTTTCCTTTTTCTTTTACCACCCTACGACATCGGATGCCTAAGCTGGCTAAGTTGAATCACTAAGCTCAAAACAAATGCCATCCCCAATTGATATTTGAAATCGGAAATTTTGTCGTGCTTAAAAATATTTCACTGAATAATTGGCTGATTTTTAGTGTTTTGTAGTGAAAAAATGGCAGGAACAGGAGATAGTGGTTGGGGATTAGTAGTTAGGTTGGGAGTAGCTAAAGGAGTTAATAATCAATAGAAAGCTCATTGCCAGTAAATCTGCGGGAACAATAAATAATTTGCCGCTGATTTCCGTAGACATGTAAAAACCACTAAACCGCTGATTTAAGGAGATGAGGCCAAGTGCTATTCAAATAAGCATCTGTGGTTAAATCAGTGTTATCTGCGGGAAAACTAATCGCCTTAAGATTGCTTCCTAAACTCGCAATGACGTAATGGGAACGGTACTGGTTAAGAAACAACAACTAACGAAACAACTATTAATCTGCGGTTAAATCAGCGCAATCTGCGGGAACGAAACAGCTTTAAAATCCCCCGCTGATTTCCGCAGACATGCAAAATGTATTAAACCGCTGATTTAAGAAGATGGGTGCACCAGTTATTCAAATAAAAATCTACGGTTAAATCAGTGTTATCTGCGGGAACGAAACAGCTTTAAAAGATTTCTCCGCTACGGTCGAAATGACGGAGCACGGAGAAAAAACTAATGAACTAATGAACCAATGCACCAGTGAACTCTGCAAATAAATACTAACCACTAATTCCTAACTCCTAGCCACTAAAAACCTATCTTTGCACCACAAATGAAAACCTATATACAAAGTTACTTTAAAGTTTATCAAGGACTATCCACACCTGCTTGGATGCTTGCTTTAGTGATGCTGGTGAATAGAAGCGGAGCCATGGTAGTACCCTTTTTAGGAGTGTACATGGTGAAGCACTTGGGATTTTCTTTAGAGAGTGCGGGCTTGCTGCTGAGTTGCTTTGGTATTGGATCGGTAGTAGGTTCTTCACTGGGTGGATGGCTAACCGACAAATTCGGTCATTTTAAAGTGCAGCTATTTAGTTTGGTAGGGGTGATTCCTTTGTTTGTGCTTTTGCCAGAACTCACGACAACTACTTCTTTAGCAGGGGGTATTTTGGCTTTAAGTATGGTAAGTGATATTTTACGACCTGCAAACTCCGTATCACTGGCCTATTATTCAAAGCCTGAAAATGTAGTTAGAAGCTTTACGCTTAATCGAATGGCATTGAACCTTGGCTTTTCCATTGGGCCAGCCTTAGGCGGATTATTAGCGGCCATTTCATATAATTTGCTTTTTTACGGAAATGCCATTGCGGCAACATTAGCCGCTGTGATATTTTTCGTTTATTTCAGGAATAAGAAAGGAGAAATTAAAGAAAAGGTGAATACGGGAGAAGAAGAGCTTAAATATCAGTCTCCTTATAAAGATGCACCCTTTTTGGTCTTTACTTTTTTAAGCATCTTGTTTGCCATTTGTTTTTTTCAGCTATTAAGTTCATTGCCCTTATATTATAAAGAGGTCTATCATCTCAATGAGAAAAGTATAGGCGTGATTTTAGCTTATAGTGGGGTAGTGGTGTTTAGCTTGGAGATGTTGATTGTGCACATTGCCGAGCGAAGAACTACGGCAGCAAATGCCATTATTATTGGGGTGTTTTGTTGCGGAGTAGCTTTTGCTTCTTTACTAATTACCGAGGGGATTTGGTTGTTGTACGTATCGATGTTTATTTTATGTATCGCAGAGATATTGGCAATGCCTTTTATGGCAACGGTTACGCTACAGCGCTCAAACATTAAAAATAGGGGAGCCTATATGGGCTTAAATTCACTTTCCCTTTCTGCGGGATTAATTTTTGCACCTTTTTTAGGAACTAAGATAGCCGCTAACTATGGTTTTAACGTTTTGTGGATGGGCACAGGAGCGCTAATGTTGCTTACCTCAATAGGTTTTTATTTGCTAATGAAACGCATGAAATTAAAGGCACAATAACGTTAATCATTCGTTATCCAATCTCTCGTTTGTAATCCAAGGCCCAATTTTGTCATCCAGACACTGTTTGTCATTCAGAAGCTGGTGGTTTGTCATCCAGAGCGTAGCGAAGGATCTCTTTAAACATAAAAGCAAGTTTTGCTCACAAACGTTGAAAGCTAAACCTGATGGAGCGGGTATCCTTTTTGTGCTTCATCTGTCATCCTGATTCCGAAGGTTCGGGAGAAGTGTCTGTAAGTTTACGCTCTTCTGAAATAGATTCCTCGTTCCTCGGAATGACAGCAAAAACAGCACAAAAAGATAGGAGCGGACAGCAGGGCTGCAGTCCCCATGCAATACTGGCTTAAATTTTCAAATTAGAATTTAGTGCATAAAAAAAGGAAGTCTTTTGAACTTCCTTTGCATATTATCCTAAAATTTCTTTTAGCTTTTTCGTTTGGTAATCGGCCAACTTTTGCAGCGGCCCCGAAGCCAACATTTTCATCATCATGTTCAAGTCTGCTGAAATGACGTGCTTTGCAGTGGTAGTCCCGTTTCCATTGTCCTTTACCGTCCATTCCAATGATAAATCAAAGGGTGGTTTTTCGGTAGGTACAGCAATCAACTTCTCGTTTTCAACCCGTTCAGAAATGTGAATAGCTAATTTAGCCATGTTCTGGATGGTGAAACTTGCAGTATCTGCAGTAGAAGCCCAGTTGTAAATATTCTCTGGCATTAATTGCTGATGATTGTTCAAATCAGCAAGAAACTGATAAACCTGCGCTATAGGCAAATTAATTTCAGCGGTACTTTCAATGATTGTCATGTATATTTAGGTTTTGTGTGTGCGACAGTCTTAAGCAATCTCGCTTTGTCCCCATTCAGCAGGGTTTTCACGCCATTTATTCAAAAACTCCATCTCCGATTTGGCAATAAAGCCATGTTCGGCAGCATAGTCAACCAGTGCTTTGTAATTAGAAAGGGTAGAAAATCTACATTTCGCAGCAGCAAAGTTATCGTCAGCTTGTTTTAAACCATAGGTGAAAATAGCCACCAAACCTGCTACAGAAAGTCCTGCATTACGCAAAGCTTCTACCGCTTGTAAGCTGCTTTTTCCAGTGGAAACCAAGTCTTCAATGACTACTACACGTTGTCCTTCTACAATTTCGCCTTCTATTAGGCTTCCAGTACCATGTTCTTTCGCTTTTGATCTTACATAGATAAAAGGTAAACCCAGTTCCTGAGCCACTAAAACTCCTTGCGGAATACCAGCTGTAGCTACGCCTGCAATGACATCAACAGCGCCATACTCTTCTTGTATTAATTGAGCAAGTTTTTGGCGGATGTAGGTTCTTACCGCTGGATGCGATAAAGTTATGCGGTTATCACAGTAGATTGGGGATTTCCAACCCGAAGCCCAAGTAAATGGATTAGTAGGTTGTAATTTAATTGCTTTAATTTGTAACAAAAATTCAGCTACCTTTAATTCAATATCACTTTTATTGTACATGGCGCAAAAATACAGAATTTATATTAACGACAACACTTTGTTTATAACTCATGAGCTTCCCGCCGAAATTGGAAAAATACAACAAATTGAAGCAGAAGGGTTTGATTTTAGGTCTTTCTATAAAAACCTCAAGAACAGTAAGCAAAAACATTACCTTTTACTGACCAAGAACCCCCAATCTGTATTTAAAAAGATAAAGAATGATTTAACCATCATTAAAGCTGCAGGAGGTTTAGTGACCAATGCCAAAGGCGAATTTCTATTCATTTTTAGAAATAAAAAGTGGGATTTGCCTAAAGGAAAGGTAGAAAAAGGGGAGAAAATGAAAGTTGCTGCGGTAAGGGAGGTAGAAGAAGAGTGCGGCGTTAAGGTAGAGCAGCGCAACGAAAGGGTTTGCAAAACCTACCATGTGTACGAAATAGGAACCGATTTGATTTTAAAGAGAACCAATTGGTACCATATGACGGTGAAAGGAAGCCCGAAATTGATACCGCAAGTAGAAGAGGGCATTACCCAAGCCGCATGGATTGCTCCCTATGAAATTAAGGCCAAAATAAAAAACACCTATCCTTTAATTATAGATGTTTTAAAAAGCGAAAAATTGCTTTAGGGTTTGATATTTTTGAATATAGGCCCTCTCTGGCTACCGCCATCTCTCCCAAAAGGAGAGAGTTGCAAAATCCATATTCTCTCCCTCTGGGAGAGATGTCCATAGGGCATAGAGAGTAGGTAGTTTAAGAACTTACTCCTCATCAAGGCTATCAATAATCACTTTGATTTGTTTAATGTGCTTGCCGTAATAAAAGCGAGCCCAAAGTTCTGTAAGCACCCCAATAATCAGAATAGTGATGAATGCATTCAAGACAATGTAAGTTAGCGACAGTTTTTCCAAAATCCTGGCTAGTAAATCATTTTTGGTTAAAAATAGTGCCGTTGCACAGAAAGAAATCATGATGAAACCTATAATGTAAGTAAGCGCTTTATATAGTTCAACGTTAAGTTTCATTTCATAGTAAAACCATAATAAGTTCTTTCTACTGTCTATGCTCAAATCATAGGAGTGCTTATAGAAACGATAGAACTTATAAAAGTAATAGGTGCAAAAAGCAACTACAATACCGTAAAATATCAAGTAGGTAGATTTTAGGGGCATTGAGAAGTCGAATATTTTAGGTACAAATGCGCCTAGTACGAGTGAAACCACCTGTAACATAAATTCTTGCTTCATTTGTTTCCTGATTTTATCGATAGGCGTACGTGCTTCTTTGATCTTAAGCATATCTTCGGATATCTCTTGATGCTGAGCGTTATTGTTATTCCACTCATCTTTTAGTTGGTCAAAATTCATAGCCGTTTTTTTTAATGATCTGTTGTAATTTTTCTTTAGTTCTGTTTAGTTTAACTCGGGCATTTACTTCGGTAATACCTAAGTTTTGTGCAATTTCTCTATGCGACTGGTTTTCCAGGAATAGAAAGATCAATGCTTTTTCGATTTGGTTGAGTTCCTGAACTGCTTTGTATAAATAGGCCAGTTTTTCTTCCTTTTCGTGGCTATCGCTAAAATCCGCTATTTCTATCTGCTCATTTAATGAAGCTTTATCTACCTTTCTGTGGTCTTTTTTAAAGAATACAATGGCGGTGTTTAGTGCCACTCGATACATCCATGTAGAAAATTTACTGGTGCCCTTAAAGGAAGGATAGGCTTTCCAAAGCTGCATGACAATTTCTTGAAACAGATCTTCTTGATCCAAAGGATTATCCATATACATTTTAGCAACCTTATGGATAATGCCTTTATTCTCGTTGATTTGCTGCAGGAATATTTTTTGAGTATCGTGCATGGATTGGCGTTCTTTTAAGGGGCAGATATTTAGTTGAACACTGGAGTTACTTTAAATCCTTTGGCCTGCAGTATGCCTATCATTCCTTCCTTGCCTTGCAAATGTCCACAGCCTACCGCAAAAAATGTCGGCTTTTCTTTAGCTATTGCTGGGATTCTATCGGCCCATAGGTGATTGCGTACAGGTAATAGGTTGCGATAACCATCAGGATCTGCAGTATAAAAAGCTGCCATCAACTCATCTATTTTATCTAAGTCTTCTTTTAGGTAGGCTCCCTTAAGTTCGGTAAAACCTCTTTTTAGCTCTTCATCAGACCACATTTTCAAATATGGAACAAAATCCTTTGGTTTAAAAATCTTGTCTAAAAAGGAATATTGTTCTTCGATACTTGATAAACCTTTTACTTCTTTATTGGAGGCCTTAGTTGCTTTAATGATTTCTCCTTCAAAGCTTATGAGTTTACAAGGTAAAGAGGTTTGCATGATTGAGCTTACAATCAACATTGGTTTTATATTCTCTAGCTGTTTTAGACTGGTTTTAAGTTTAACCTGTAATAACGAGTCGATGTAGTGCGCATCTTCTTTGCTCACCAATGTGCTAAGTGGTTGAGCCGTGGTCATGTGCTTTTGTGTTTCTTTCGCCAAGTTTGGGTCGGCCAAGTTAATTTCTAAATAGCTTTGCTCAGTGCTGTTCATGGCATCTTTCACTTTTTGAGGCATATGGTAGTCGCTTTCACAAAGCATGTGGTTGGTACCAAATAAGTAGGAAGGTTTTTGTAGGCCATTGCCTTCAATTTTCCAAAGTAGGGAAGTGGTTTTGGCTTTTTGACCGAAGACACTGCTAATGGGTGCAATAGCTATGGCAGATAATAGGGCGAACTTTACAGTTTTGTTGATGACGTTTTTTACTAATGATTTCATGGTGTTTAAGATTTTAATTTAAACCATTAGTAGGTGTTATGGGAAAACGTTACAATAAAAAATATAAAATTGATGAATACTTTTTATAGTGCTGTAAATAAGGTGATTATTTTGTGATGTCTACAGGAATTCTAGTGCCTCCTTAGGGACAAATTGACTAACATCGCCATTGTTTCTTAGAATATCCCTAACGATAGTCGAGCTAATGGCAGAGTATTCTGGACGACTTAGCAAGATAATAGTTTCTACTTCGGGCATCATGGTTTTGTTAATTTGTGCAATGGCACGTTCGTATTCAAAATCTGAAGCCGAACGAATACCCCTAACCATGTAAGTGGCATTAATTTTTTTGCAAAAATCAATCGTCAAACCTTGGTATAGTTGAACTTCTACATTGCTATCGTTCACGAAAATGCTTTTTACAATCTCTTCCCTTTTTTCGGCAGAAAGGAAGCTTTGTTTAGAACTATTTAAGCCAATGCCAACCACAATTTTATCAAATAGAGGCAACGAACGTTTTAAAATATCAACGTGCGCAATGGTGATAGGGTCAAATGAGCCAGGAAATAGAGCAATTTTCATGTTCAAAGATAGTTGAAAAGGATAAAGGAACAAAGAATAAGGAATAAAGATGAGCTGCGAGAAAACTAACGTTTTGAATAGTCCTTGCTCTTTTATCTCTTTAAAAAGGATAAAGAAAGAATGAGGAATTGCAAGAAATTAACATTTTGTATAGTCCTTGCTCTTTTATCCTTGTTCTTTCATCTCTTTGAAAAAGCTAAACGAAGAATAGCCATACTTGCGGGTTTCTACGTAGCCAGGTTGTTGGTCTAGTTTTAACATCGATGGATGTTCAACTACTAATACCCCATTTTCTTTCAGTAACTGATGCTTGGCCACTAATTGAGGAAGAAGGGGTATATTGGGCAAATCATAAGGAGGGTCGGCAAAAATAATATCGTACTTCTCAGAGGTCTGTTCCAAAAACTTAAAAGCATCAGCCTTTCTGATATCGATGGCTAATTGGTGTTTATCCTTCACGGTTTTAAGCCAAGCTACGCAACCAGGGTGTTTATCTACTGAAGTGATATTTCCTACTTCACGGGAAGCAAATTCAATGCTGATATTACCTGTGCCTGTAAAAAGGTCGAGTACATTACATTCGTCGAAATCATAGCTATTCAACAAAATATTGAACAATGCTTCTTTGGCCATATCAGTGGTTGGCCTCACGGGAAGTTTTGCAGGCGCATGAAATTGCAAGCCCTTTAGTTTACCGCCAACTATACGCATTGTTGTAGAGCAAGTAAACCAGTGTAATAATGTGAGGGCATATCATCTAGGATATTGGTATCCAAATTAGCCTTTAACGTTAGTAAATCAACTTTGTTGAAATATTGGTTAAGGAGTTTCCATTTATCATCTCCTTCGTGAACAATGCCACAAACTTTAATCTCGGTAGCTTCAGTGTTGATGTTTAGCTGATTGATGATGAGTAATAAGTAATAGGTAAGCTCCTCAAGGTCTTCAAACTGGTAGCTCTGCATAAAAGCTACTTTTTGATGTTTAAGATAGATGAACTGGAAAGAACCAACTGTAAAGTCAATCAGTATCGTGTCCTGTACCAGGTTGGTGGCTAATTCTACCAATCCGGCGTTTTGATATAATCTGGTAGCAGTTTGCCAACGCTCGTTAATGGTTTTTTCGGCAAATACGGGTAAAGAAAATACCGTACGAATCGTTTCTTGTAAAGAGGGTTGTACGTATACCGTATTCGAATCTGTTTCTTCAAAATACTTCGTATAAACAGCCACATTATGCTCGTTAAACAACTCTTGAGGTACAAAAACAATATTGTTGGTATGCGTGGCAACGGTTACCTGCTTGTAAGCAAGTTGTAAGTAGCTGTCGTTTTTTAACCGTTCATTCAGCTTTTCGTAACCATTTTCGCATTCTTGCTCGTCGTAAACAGCATGAACAAAGTTTTTCTCATTATCAATAATGGCGTATGAGAAGGTGTCGGCACCTATTTTTACCAACAAACTTAAATTGGAACTGTTTGCAGGTTCAAAGTTGGGGTCAATGAGTAAAATGCTGTTATTGTTCATGTAGCAACAAAAATAGTTCTTTTTTTTAAAAATGGATTTTTATTGCCACAGATGCACAGATGTTTTTATTTCCAATGTCGATTGTTTTATTTAATTCCCCTCTTTTAGAGGGTGGCTAAAGGGCGGGGCGTTTAAATAGTATGATAATAAGATAATACTATCAAAAGATGAGTTTAGCTGATGAATAATTATCTGTGCATCTGTGGCATATTTCGCATCTTTGCCAAATGGACAAAGCCCAACTCATTGCTCAATCTTATCCATTTACACCTACTAAAGAACAACTACAATTTTGTAAGCATGCGGCAAACTTTTTGAGTAGACCAAATGCAGAGGCTTGTTTTGTGTTAAGGGGCTATGCTGGAACGGGTAAAACTACTTCGGTTGCTGCATTGGTAAAGGCATTGCCCAAATTTGGTTTAAGGTCTATGTTGCTAGCGCCAACAGGTAGGGCCGCCAAGGTAATGAGCAATTATACAGGGCAGAAAGCCCTCACCATCCATAAAAAAATCTATCGTAAAAAGGCGGCAATGGATATGGATTTGGTTTTTCAGTTAGCTCCTAATTTAGCACAAAATACCGTTTTCATTGTAGATGAAGCCTCCATGATTGCCGATGAATGGAATGCGCAAAGAGGCTCGTCATTTTTGGGAGATTTGCTGGAATTTGTTTTTCAACCCTCCGCAGAAGGTAAACCTAAAAACTGTTTCTTGTTGTTTGTTGGCGATACTGCCCAGCTTCCGCCTGTAGGCAGCACAGATAGTCCCGCTTTAAATCCAGATTATTTAAGCAGCAACTTTCATCTCGAAGTAACAGGGGTGGAGCTTACCGAAGTAGTAAGGCAAGAGAAGAAATCGGGGATTTTAGCCAATGCCACCATGCTTAGGAAATTGGTGAATACTTATGACGATGAACCGAAATGGCCGAAATTTATCACCAAAGGTTACAAGGATATTTTCAGGATGACAGGGATAAAGTTTGTAGAAGGCTTGGAATATGCTTACAGTAAATACGGTCTAGAAAATGCCTTGGTGGTATGTCGGTCAAATAAATCAGCCAATATCTATAACAATCAAATTAGGGCACGACTACTGTATAGGGATGAGGAATTGAGTGGGGGAGATTATATTATGGTGGTGCGTAACAATTACTTTTGGTTGCCAGATGACAATGAAACAGCATTTATTGCGAACGGCGATATGGCGAAAGTGATTAGGGTGCGCAGGGAAGAGGAACGATATGGCTTTCGATTTGCGGAAGTGCAATTGGAGTTGGTAGATTTCCCAGATATGGGTGCGATTACCTGTAAAGTATTGCTGGACACCTTACAGATTGAAAGTCCGAACTTGCCTTATGAAGCGAGTAAGAAGCTGTACGAGGGATTATTGTTGGATTACGAACATATTACCAATAAAAAGGAACGTTTACAGGCTATTAAACAAGATCCCTATTACAATGCTTTACAGATTAAATTTGCCTATGCGGTTACTTGTCACAAAGCACAGGGTGGACAATGGGATGCTGTTTTTGTGGATCAAGGTTTCCTGACGGAAGATATGGTTGACCTTGATTTTATGCGCTGGCTGTACACGGCGGTTACTAGGGCAAAGCGAGAACTTTTCTTGGTAAACTTTGGCAAAGATTTGTTTGCGGGTAAAGTAGAAGATGATGACTACTAAACCAGTGGTAATTGAATGGTAAACGTCGTCCCTTCGTTTTCAACACTGTTTACCAAAAGCTCGCCTTCGTGTTGTTCAATAATTTTGTGCGAAATATGCAAGCCCAATCCAATCGATTTTTCGCCCTGTAAGCCTTTTCTGCTTGCCTTGGAGAATTGCTCGAAAATGTGTGATTGCAATTCGGAGGGGATGCCAATGCCATTGTCTTTTACCTTAATCAAAGCTTTGTTTTTGACCTTGCTTGCCAATACACTAATTTCCTTGTCTACCGCAGAAAATTTGAGTGCATTACTAATTAGGTTGTCAATTACGCGTTCCAATTTCGATGCGTTGGCGCTTAACTTTAAATGCTCGCTTCCCTGACTAAAAATAATTTTTCTATCGGTATTGCTTTCCCATTTATGGATGATTTTTTGCAGATAAGGATTTAACTCGAAGGTTTCTTTCTGTAGTTCTGGTTGACTGGTTCTTACAGCTTCAATCAAATCATTAATGATATTTTTGGCCTGCAAAGCGGAACTGTAAATCATTTTGGTTTCTCCATCTTCGCCTTTTTCTAATAACATCATCTGGCTAAGTGCCTCGATATTATTTAACGGAGCCCTTAAATCGTGGGCAACAAAAGAAAGGATTTCACCTTTTTGGGTATTTAAATGAGCAATTTCAATGTTTTTTTCTTCGAGTTCTCTAATTTGTACAAAATGCGATGATTTGAAGTAATAACTATATCTCGAAAAGCTTAACAGCACCATTCCAAGGATAATGCCCGCCATAAAATTGACGATTTTTTGCTGGTTGGCAAGTGCCGAAAATTGTGTAGCGGCAAAATATAAAAGGACGATATAAATCACCAATAGCTTCATGTATTTATATTCGATAGCGAAGAAAAGACTGGCCGCCACAATGCCTACCAAGAATACAAATAGCGTATTTTTGGTGTTGTGCAACGAAATGATATAGCTGATATTGAAGGCTGAAGTAAGAAAGAATGCGACAAATGCCAGTACAATTATTTTCTTATAGCGCAGCGGCACTTGTTTGTTGGCTACGTTAATGCTAATGAAAAAAAATATCGCAGAGAAAGTTAACTGAAACCAGTTGTTTAATGAGAGCTGGTCATAACCCTGTATTTTAATCGCATCTTGATGAAAAACAGTTGCCAAAGTTCGGGAGATAACTCCGAGGATTAATATCAATGAGCTAATGATTTTTACAAAATTCAGATTGCCATCTGCAGCGTATTCATCAAAAGCTTTTAGAAATTTAGGAGGTGTTCTGTATGTTAAGAAGTGTAGCAAGTTATTTGTCTGGTTAAGCAAAAATAACAAAGCTTTTACTCATTTATCAATAAATTATAAAAACGGGTAAATACACTTAAATTCCGAAGCGGTTACGCAAACTCTCACTGTTCGATCTGCTGGAGCTGACTTTTGCCTGATTGTTCATTACAAAAATGAGTGCCCCGTTAAATCCTTTTCTAATTTCAGTGATGTAATTGGTGTTAATAATGTCGCTCCGATGAATACGGATAAAATCTTCTGGTAGTTTGCCTTCCAAAGTTGAAAGGGTATAATCCGTTAAATGTTTCTTGCCATCTACCGTATAAAGAAATACATATTTTTCTTCCGCTTGGATATGTATAATGTCATCTATTTTAATAAGCAAGATTCGGTCTCCAAGTTTTACAGTGAGTGTTTTTTGAACGGTTTTGCCTTTAATTTGCTGTAACAAATCATCTATTGCTAAAACAGGCTTGGCCAAGTTGGTTTGCTTTAACTTGTGGATGGTTTTGTCTAACCTTTCCAATTCAATGGGCTTAAGCAGGTAATCAATGGAGCCTTCGTCAAAAGCTTTAATGGCGTATTGGTCGTAAGCCGTCGTAAAAACTACTTTAGGTTGGCGCTCGCCAAGTTTTGAAAGCATTTCAAAGCCATTCAAAATCGGCATTTCTATATCCAGAAAAATCAAGTCTGGTTGGTGTTTTTTAATCAATTCAAGCCCTTCTAAGCCGTTTTCAGCTTCTGCTATTATCTCAACTTCTTGATAATTATTCAGCAGTCTTTTTAGTCTTTGTCTGGCTAATTGTTCGTCTTCGATAATAATGGTTTTCCAGTTCATGCGCTTAAAGGGATGGTGATTTTGATTTGTTTTTGTGGTTGGTTAATTAACTCTATTTCATGTTGATTGGGATAAAGCAAAGTCAATTTATCGAAGGTGCTTTGCAATCCATATCCAGCTACTAGCTCATCAGGAAAAGGAACGCCATTATCTATCACCAAGATTTGTAGCTTACTGTTTTTAGGAGCTACCTTTACCTCAAGTAGGCCGTTTTCAAAGGTGTCTTTTAAACCATGTTTCAAAGCATTTTCTACCAGTGGTTGTAGTAAAAACCTAGGGAAATCTATAAAAGAAATACTCTCGTCAATCTCAATATTGAAATTAATTCTATTGCCAAACCTTACCTTTTCAATGGCCAAATAAGTGTTTAAAATGTCTATTTCCTCTTTTAGCGTACAATAATTCTGCTGCTGCGAGTTAATGCTGTACCTAAATAGTTTCGAAAGTTTAATGGTCATATCCTCCGCTTTGTCGGGATCTTCATGAATTAAGCTGGTAATGGCATTTAAGGCGTTGTATAAAAAGTGAGGATTGATTTTAGATTGTAATGCTTGTAATTCAGCTTGGGCTTTCAGCTGATTACTTCGAATTAAATCGGCTTCCTTGGCTTTTAAAGCATTTTCGGCATTGCGTTGTTGTAAATGGTAAAGCAGCATAATGGTGCCTACAATGAAAACAATTACCGAGATAGATTTGTAATCCTGTGCATGTTTAAAAGGCTCGTAGGAAACATCGTAGAATATGGAAATAATCAAATAACATACTTCGATACCTATCAACATGCCCAATAGGTTACAGGTGTAATAAAGCAATATCAGTTGCCAAAAGCGACGGGTAAACCTTTGGCTATATTTTTGAAAGGTAGAAAAGATGTTTGAAATGGCTAAACTAATGAAGACACTAAATAAGATATTGAAGAAAGTTTGCCTAACCGATATCCCATTTCTGCTGACCATTGAAATCAAAAGGCTAATACATACACCTACACTAATACCTACAGCGGTATATTTAATGTTGTGTTTAACAAGTTTGTTTTCGAAAATTTTCTTTAACGTTGCGGCCATTTGAACACAGGTAAAATTACAATAACAAAATAAAAAGTGGCGATGAATGTGCGGTAAATATGCATAAACACATTAAATGCAAATAACTAAAAGCGATGATTTGCATTAAAAGGAAGTTCAGTGGTCATCTGGCCTTGATAACTGGTAATGGATTAAACCTTATTTTTGTATTTCGATGAGAAGAAAGCCGAAGTTTTATATCCTTGAAGAAGATGCTATTAAAGTGCCCCGCTTTGAGGAAAGTGCTGGTTTTTATACTACCAAGCAGCGCAGTAAAACCATGGCTAAAATTAAAGGGAGCAATAGTAAACCCGAATTAATGCTCCGAAAAGCACTCTGGAAAGAACATATTCGTTACCGTATTCATCGCAAAGACCTACCGGGCCGACCTGATTTGGTGATAGAAAAATATCAACTGGCCATTTTTATAGACGGCGATTTTTGGCACGGCTATGAATGGCAACAACGGAAGCCTAAAACCAATCAACAGTTTTGGATTCCTAAAATAGAACGCAATATGCAGCGGGACAGGTTTGTGAATCATGCGCTCCAATCTTTAGGTTACGTAGTAATGCGTTTTTGGGAACATGAAATTAAACAGAACTTAGTTGCAAGTGTTAATCAAATAAAACTCTATATTGAAGCGGCAAAAAAGGGAAGGATACCAGAGAATTATGAAAAGTAGGGGAGCTGACCATTTCAAGTAGCCAAACAACAAACTAACCAAATTACTAGCTAAGCAAAAAATTACTACATTTGTCTATGCTTTCTAAAAAGACTAAGTATGCCATTAAAGCGCTTGTTGCGCTAGGTAAAAACATTAACCAACCTCCCATGCAAATTTCAAAAATTGCAGAGGAGGAGCACATCCCAAAGAAATTTTTAGAGCAGATTTTGTTGGACTTGCGCAATGCGGGCTTTCTTTACAGTAAAAAAGGAGCTGGTGGCGGCTATAGTCTTAATAAGAAACCAGAAGATATCTACTTGGTGCAAATCTTGCGTTTAACCGATGGTCCAGTGGCCATGTTACCTTGCGCCAGTTTGAACTTTTACCACAAATGTGATGAATGCACGGATGAAGTAACCTGCGGAATTAGAAGCGCTTTTATTGACGTAAGAGATGCTACGCTTAAAATTCTTGGCGAAACTAGCATTGCTGACATTATTGGTAGAGAGGATAAACTTAAGTTGGACATTTAATTGTTGTTTTCTGGTTAACTGGTTATTTGTTTAATTGGTTAATTGCTTTTCTGGCAGATTATAATAACTGTTTCTTTGATCAGTTATTTAGTTTCTTAACCAGTACCGTGCCTGTTGCGTCATTGCGATTTCCCCATTTTGTCATCCAGACCGAAGCGATGGATCTTATGAGTATTTTTTTAATTCCTATTTGAACACGAGATGTCCTTATCTCCTTAAATTAGCAGTTTAGTAGGTTACGTATGTCTGCGAAAATCTTCGGGAGGTATTTTTATTATTTCTTTCCCGAAAATTGCGCTGATTCAACCGCTGATTTTATATTAAGGCCTATTCTTGTCAGTAGACTTACCTCGTTTTCCCACGCCAACATCATCCCCATAAAAAGGTCATCCATTTCTATAAATATGAAAAAAGTTTAAAAATAATTACTACTATTCCTATATACTTTATATATTTGGCGGATGAAATCGATATTTACATATTGTCCCATGCCAAAATTAGTCATGAACTATTGCTATAGAGCAAGGTAAGGGAGAACTATAGGTATGATTTTAAAGATATAAATATAGATGCTTCTCCTACAAGAGAGGCATTTTTTGAATAAAAACACAACAAACAACCAATGCAAAGTTTTAGAACAGAACTTGAAAATCCAATCATAGAGCAGGATATCATCGACCTTGAGCGTAAGATTAGAGCCTTCCGTGATGGTACGATACACGAAGAAAAATTTAGAAGCCTTCGTTTGGCTCGAGGTGTTTACGGTCAGCGCCAGCCAGGAGTGCAAATGGTTCGTATCAAATTGCCTTTCGGTAAAGTAACTTTTAAGCAACTGTTGCGCATTGCGGATATTGCTGATGAATATGGCAGTGGTAATTTGCACTTGACTACACGTCAGGATATCCAAATTCACTATGTTAGTTTAGACAGAACTCCAGAGCTTTGGGCTAAACTAGAACAGGACGATATTACCTTGCGTGAAGCCTGTGGAAATACGGTTCGTAACGTAACTTCATCGCCAAATTCGGGGATTGACCCAGACGAACCTTTCGATGTTTCCCCATACGCACATGCCGTTTTTGCTTATTTTCTGCGTAATCCAATTTGTCAGGAAATGGGTAGAAAGATTAAAATCTCTTTCTCTTCGAGCGATAAAGATACCGCTTATAGTTATATCCACGATTTAGGTTTTATTCCTAAAATCAATGAAAAGGGAGAGCGTGGTTTCAAGGTCATGTTTGCAGGAGGTTTGGGTGCACAACCATTTTTGGCTAGTGCTGTTCAGGAATTTTTGCCTGAAGACCAGCTGATTCCTTATACAGAATCAGTATTACGTGTTTTCGATAGATACGGCGAGCGTAACAACCGTAATAAAGCCCGTTTAAAATATTTGGTTCAAAAACTTGGTTTGGAAGAGGTGTTGCGTTTGGTAGAAGAAGAGAAAATAGCCAATAAAGTAAAAACCTTTAAGGTAGATGTTACCGCAGTTCCTCAACCTGAACCACAACCAAAACAGGACTATAAGGCTGTAGCGATTGAAAATGAGCAACACTACCAGCATTGGTTAGCTACCAACGTAATTGAACAAAAGCAACAGGGTTTTTATGGTGTATACGTTAAAGTAACCATAGGCGATATAAAAACGGATAAAGCTAGGGCTTTTGTAGAAGCCGTTAAACCTTTTGTAGCCGATGAAATTAGAATTACCCAAAACCAAGGCTTGCTCCTGAAATTTGTGAGAAAAGAAGCTTTGCCATCACTATATGTAGCATTAAATCAAATTGGTTTTACCGCACTAGGTTTTGATAGCTTGGCCGATATTACTACTTGCCCAGGAACAGATACCTGTAATTTGGGTATTTCTAACAGCATGACCTTAGCGGAGGTTTTGGAAGATGTGATTTACCACGATTTTCCTGAGTTGATTTATGAAAAGAACATCAATATCAAAATCAGCGGATGTATGAACTCTTGCGGTCAGCATGGTTTGGCCGAAATTGGTTTTCACGGAAGTTCCCTAAAAGCCGAAGGTAAAGTCGTACCTGCCGTACAAGTCATGTTGGGCGGCGGTACTGTAGGTAATGGCTATGGCAGAGTAGCGGAACGAGTGATCAAAGTGCCTTCTAAACGTGCTACAAGTGTGTTGAACTATTTGCTTAATGACTTTAAAGAAAACAATCAGGAAGAAGAAACTTTCCATCAATATTACGATAGACAAGGAAAGGATTACTTCTATCAACTATTAAAACCTTTGGCCGATTTAACGGCGCTAAAAGCAGAAGAGTTTGTGGATTGGGGACATGAAGAGACTTTTGTTACTGCGATTGGAGTAGGTGAATGTGCTGGCGTGGTGATTGATTTGGTGGCCACTTTATTATTGGAGGCTGATGAAAAATTCGGCTGGGCCACTGCTTCGTTAAACAATGGTGCTTATGCCGATGCCATTTATCACACTTACGCTTCGATGGTGAGTGCAGCAAAATCACTACTACTTGATAAGAGCGTAAATAGCAGCACCCAAGTAGGGGTAATTAGAGAATTTGATAATCATTATGTAGAAACTGGTGAGTTCAATTTCGGGCAAAGCTTTTCGGATTTGGTATTGCAAATCAACAAGAACGAACCTTCGGAAGCATTTGCAAGAACCTACCATGAACAAGCTGCACAGTTTTTAAATGATATTAAAGCAAAGAGAAGAGAATTAATTAGCTAATTGGATTATTTGATAATTAGCTAATTATCGAATTTTCAAATCATCACATTATTAAAATGACACAACATCACAAACATATAGAATCTAAAATAACCTTATTAGGTGCAGGTCCTGGTGACCCAGATTTGTTAACTTTGAAAGGAGTAAAAGCATTACAAGCTGCTGATGTGGTATTATATGATGCCTTAACCAACGAAGCATTGTTGGAACATGCACCCAAAGAAGCCATTAAAGTTTACGTAGGCAAACGCTCGGGAGAACACTCTCATTCGCAAGACGCTATTAACAGGTTAATGATTGATTATGCACTAAACTACGGACATGTAGTGAGATTAAAAGGTGGCGACCCTTTTGTGTTTGGTCGTGGTTACGAAGAGCTAGATTTTGCTGCTTCGTATAGCATCCCTGTGAGTGTTATTCCAGGTATTTCGAGTTCAATAGGCGTACCAGGTTTGCAGCAAATCCCCGTAACTCATCGTGGTTTGAGTGAAAGCTTTTGGGTAATTACAGGTACGACTACTAGCGGTCAAATTTCAGAAGATATTTATCAAGCAGCGCAATCAAATGCTACGGTAGTAATTTTAATGGGCTTGAAGCAGTTGCCGAAAATTGCTGAGATTTTTAAAGCGGCTGGGAAAAGTCAATTGCCTGCGGCAGTAGTTCAAAACGGTTCTACTGAGACAGAAAAACTAGTAGTTTCGACCATAGAAAATATTGTAGCTAAAGTTCAAGAAGAGAAAGTAGAAGCCCCAGCTTTGTTAATATTTGGCGAAGTCGTGTCCTTACATCCATCTTTCAAAAGTGTAATTGCACAATATGCAACCATCTCCTAATCAAAATATAGTAGAAGTTTCGCCTGCAAGCGATAAAGGCAACCAGCTTTTTCCAGTTTTTATCAAGCTGAATGAGCTGCGTACCTTGTTGGTTGGTGCCGGCAACGTGGGCTTGGAAAAGCTAAATGCCATTGTGAACAATAGTGAAGAGGCTAAAGTGACAGTGGTTGCGCAGGAAATTAATGCAGCTGTTTTTGAAATTGCAGCCTCAAAGCCAAACGTAAAAATTAAGCAAAAGGCTTTTACTGCAGATGATTTGGACGATGTAGACATTGTGTTTGCCGCCACCAACGACAATACTTTTAATGCTGAATTAAGAAGTTTAGTTCACCAAAAAGGCTTGTTGATAAACGTTGCTGATAAACCAGAACTTTGCGATTTTTATCTAGGATCTATTGTGCAAAAAGGTGATTTAAAGATCGCCATCTCTACCAATGGGAAATCTCCAACCATTGCCAAACGATTAAAGGAGATTTTAAACGATGGTATTCCTAATGAGCTTGATCAAACGCTCCAAAACATGAGTGCGCTTCGTCAGAATTTAAGCGGTGATTTTACTGCAAAAGTAAAAAAGCTCAATAAGGTAACCGAAAGGTTAGTTAATCCGCAGAAAAGTTTTGCCGAAAGGAATATCAAGTGGTTGATTTGGTTAGTGGCAGTAGCTTTTATTTTGGCAGTTGGGTTTACGTTATGGGAAACCGAACCCCAGTTTCAAGCTTTTTTAACGCACATTGACCCCTTATTTTACTGGTTTTTAGGTGCAGGTTTTGTTTTTGCCATGATTGACGGAGCAATTGGAATGTCTTATGGTGTTACTTCAGCCTCATTTTCTTTAGCAATGGGATTGCCTCCTGCTTCGGCGAGTATGGCTATCCATATTTCGGAAGTGATGAGCAATGGTATCGCTGGCTGGATGCACTACAAAATGGGCAATGTTAATTGGAAATTGTTTAAAATATTAATTGTTCCAGCGATTATAGGCGCTATTTTAGGTGCCTATATTTTATCCTCGTTAGAACACTATAGTGCTTATGTTAAACCTATAGTAGGTATTTACACCTTGTTCTTAGGTGTGGTAATATTGGTTAAAGCATTTAATATCAAGAGGAAAAGGAACAAAGAGAAAATTAAAAAGATAGGACCATTAGGTTTTGTTGGTGGTTTTATAGATGCCGCTTTCGGTGGTGGATGGGGTTCTATAGTGCTTTCGAGCTTAATTGCAGGCGGTAGGCACCCTCTTTTTTCATTGGGAACGGTAAAAATTAGCAGATTTTTCATAGCTACTTTAAGCTCACTTACGTTTTTTACCATGCTTGGCGGTAAATACTGGGAAGCGGTATTAGGCCTGGTAATTGGCAGTGCACTGGCATCGCCAATTGCAGCAAGAGTATCTAATAAAATATCTGCAAAAACCATTATGGTGGCAGTAGGCATTATCGTAATTTTAGTAAGTCTACGTAGTGTAATTATGTTTATATTAAAATTGATATAGTGAGGTGAAAGATTTAATAAGCATTAAGGAACAATTAGAAAATTTAAGTTTAATAGAAAAGCTTAAATACCTAGCTGAAAAGTATAGAGACAGAATAGTTTTCTCGACGAGCTTTGGTTGGGAGGACCAAGTGGTTACACATCTGATATTTGCCAATAAAATTCCGATTAAGGTGTTTACATTGGAAACAGGTAGACTTTTTCCAGAGACATATTACGTATGGAACAGAACGTTGGAGATTTATCAGCAGCCTATTCATGCTTATTTCCCGAAGAGTGATTTGTTGCAGGATATGGTTGCTGCAAAAGGTCCGAATAGCTTTTACGAATCGGTAGAGAATCGAAAAGAATGCTGTTACATCAGAAAGATAGAGCCTTTGAAAAGAGCCTTGGCTGGAAATGAAATGTGGATTACAGGTATTAGGGCCGACCAAAGTGCCAACCGTGAAGGAATGGAAGATTTAGAATGGGACGAAGGAAATCAGCTGTTAAAATTTCACCCCATTTTTGATTGGACGCTGGATGATGTGAAAGCTTACGTGAAAGAGAATAACATTGTGTACAATACTTTACATGATAAGGGTTTCCCGAGCATTGGCTGTGCACCTTGCACCCGTGCGGTGAGGGAAGGAGAGGATTTTAGAGCTGGCCGCTGGTGGTGGGAAGACCAAAGCAAGAAGGAATGTGGATTGCATGCTGCTTCTTAGGAATTAGGTACTAGTGTTGAGGGATTAGTGATGAATTAGCCTTTAGTTATGCTGAGGAACGAGGGATCTCCTAAATATGAATGAGATTTTCATTGCATTCAGAATGACAGGTAGTTTTAAAACGTAGCAGCACAATAGAGCGGTGCCTAAAAGTCGGGGGTGTTAGAAATACATTAGCGCAAACCCAACAAAAATAAACCCGATTGAAATGAAAATACTTTTGCTGGAGATTACTTTGTTCCTTGCAATGACGGAGATGGCAAAAGATTGTAATGCAAAGCGGGAGTAAAATAACCGAAGAGCAATTAACCTTGCTTTTCGAATAATAAAAAAGACACAACCAAAAAGATGAGTAAATATAATTTTGATTATTTGGACGAGCTTGAGGCGGAGGCAATCCATATCTTGAGAGAAGTGGCGGGGCAGTTTGAAAAGCCTGCATTGCTATTTTCGGGAGGTAAGGATTCCATTACTTTGGTTCGTTTGGCAGAGAAAGCTTTTAGGCCAGGGAAATTCCCTTTTCCTTTGGTGCATATTGATACGGGTCACAACTTTGAGGAGACTATTGACTACCGTGATAGAATGGTGGCTCGTTTGGGCGAACGTTTAATTGTAGGTTCGGTACAGCAGTCTATTGACGAGGGAAAAGCGGTGGAGCAGAAGGGTAAAAATGCTAGCAGAAATGCTTTGCAGACGGTTACCTTGTTGGATACGATTGAGAAACACCAGTTTGATGCTTGTATTGGCGGTGCTCGTAGAGATGAGGAAAAAGCCAGGGCTAAAGAGCGTATTTTTTCGGTAAGGGATGAGTTTGGACAGTGGGACCCGAAACGTCAGCGCCCAGAGTTGTGGAACATTTATAACGGAAAAATCCATAAAGGCGAAAATGTGCGTGTGTTTCCGATTAGTAATTGGACGGAACTTGATGTTTGGAACTATATCCGAAGAGAAAATATTGAATTGCCGAGCATTTATTTTGCCCACGACCGTGATGTGATTACACGTAACGGACAGTTAATGGCAGCTTCTCCGTTTGTAAATATGGATGAAGAGGATGTAGTAGAGCGTAAAAAAGTGCGTTTCCGTACTGTTGGAGATATTTCCTGTACGGCAGCTATTGCTTCGGAAGCTGACCAGATTGACGATATTATTGCGGAAATCAGTCAGTCGAAAATTTCGGAACGTGGTGCCCGTATGGACGATAAGGTTTCGGAAGCAGCCATGGAAGACAGGAAAAAGGGAGGATATTTTTAATAAGTATTTAGTAGTTAGTACAGAGTAGTTAGACATACTTGTCGACTATTTAATATCTAAATACTAACTACTGATATCTAAATACTAAAAAATGAACATACTAAAATTTTTTACAGCGGGCAGTGTTGATGATGGCAAGAGCACTTTGATTGGCCGTTTGTTATACGATACTGATTCTATTTTGGCCGACCAACTGGAGGCTATTCAAAATGCTAATAGAAAGAACGATGATGGTACGGTAGATTTGGCCATTTTAACGGATGGTTTAAGGGCAGAACGTGAGCAGGGAATTACCATTGATGTGGCCTATAAATACTTTCAAACTGACAAACGAAAGTTTATTATTGCTGATACGCCTGGACATATCCAATACACTAGAAACATGGTTACAGGTGCTTCTACGGCAAACTTGGCCATTATTTTGGTAGATGCCAGAAATGGGGTAGTGGAGCAAACTATTCGCCATTCTTATTTGGTGTCGTTACTGGGCATTAAGCATGTGGTAGTAGCCGTGAACAAAATGGATATGGTTGATTACAGCGAAACGGTATTTGATGCCATTACCCAGAAATATAAAAGCTTAGCGGAAGAACTGAAGTTGCAGGATATTACTTATATTCCTGTGAGTGCGCTAAAAGGTGATAATATTGTGCATCAATCTGAGCGTATGGCTTGGTACAGTGGCGATAGTTTATTGCATTTCTTGGAGCAAGTAGATACTGATGTGCAGGAAAAATCGGAGAAAGCAAGGTTGCCTGTACAGTGGGTAATTAGGCCGCAAACGGATGAATTGCATGATTATAGGGGTTATGCTGGTCGTGTAGTAAGTGGTACTTTTAAAGTAAACGATAAAATTACGGTACTGCCATCTGGTGCAAGTTCTACCATCAGTAAAATCGAATTTTTTGATAAGGAATTGGATGAAGCTTCTTCTGGTCAATCGGTAACGATACATTTAGCTACTGATGTGGACATTAGCAGAGGCGACACGATTGTTAATTCATCGGCTTTGCCTCAAGAAAGTAAGCTTATTGAAGCTGATTTATGTTGGATGGATACCAAGGCTTTGGATACTTCGATTACTTATTTGTTGCAGCATAATAGTAAAGTAACCAAGGTTAAAATAGCTGACGTGGTGTACAAAGTGGATATCAATACTTTGGAAAAACATGCCGCGGATGAATTTAAATTAAATGATATTGGTAGGGTAGTGCTTAAAACTGCTGATACCTTGGCTTTGGATCTTTATCACGAAAATAAAGCGAACGGTTCGGCAATATTAATAGATAGTCGCACGAATTTAACCGTTGGTGCTACCATGTTTAGGGCATTGGCTGATTAATTTTTTTATACATAGAATAGGTTAAGGTTGTCTTTTTGGAGGCAACCTTTTTTGTTTTGCAGGGGTTTTAAAACATTAAGGAATGAAGGGAATTAAGAGATCTTATTTAGTCGATTCGCTAAATCCTCTCTTTTTAGCGGACTTTGTCATTCAGAGCGTAGCGAAGAATCTCTGGTTTTATTAAGCTAATATTTGGAAAGCTTTGAGATTCCTCCTATCGTCGGAATGACAAAAAACTAGAATTTTAAAAAAATATAAAACAATTATATCATTCAAGTGTTTACTCGATATTGGTACACTAAAATCTTTAAGGAAATGGCCGAGAACTCTTTTTTACACCGAACTACTAACGATAGCAATCGTTCAGTTAAAGCATCAACCGACAAAAACTACGCTTCAACAGCAGTAATAGATTATGTAAATCAGCGTAGAGAAAAGGCTGCTAAACAAGCAAGTGACGAAAAGAAAAGCGTTTCGAACACGAAACTTTCTTAATACAGACAAAACAACTATCAAAATATAAATTGCCGTTTAATAGCGGTCATTGAAAAGGGAGTTCTGCATTTGCGGAACTCCCTTTTATTTATCTATTTTCTATTTCTTTAGGTGCACTACGGTCTGGTTCGTAATGTAAACCTGGAGATAACCAATATAATAACACCATTCGTGAGTAACGATAGTTAAAAGGAGAGAACAGTAGGGTCGTTACAAACAATACCGCAATAAAATACCAAAGGTTCTCGTAGTCCAATGCCAATCCAAAAATGTAGGCTGCTACCCCTGCCGTCACCATTTCTGCTACGTTCATGGCATAGCTCACAAACATTGCCACATAAAAATAACCAGGCTCACGCTCAAATTTTAAGCCGCAATGAGGGCAATGCTCATTCATTTTCTGAATTTTAAAACCATAGGTGCTTCCAGTAAAAGTATTGCCAACCCTACATCTAGGACATTTTGCATTCCTAAAGGCGTACCATTGAGAAATATAATAAGGATGATTTTTGTTGTGTTCCATTATGATATCGTTATATATTGTTTTCTGAATTTATCGGGCGTAGTGCCTTCATATTTTTTAAAGAATTTCACGAAATAAGATTGGTCCTCGAAATTAAGCTTCTCTGCAATTTCCGATACCCTTAAATCTAAATTGATCAGTAACCGTTTAGCTTCCAATAAAATCCTATCTCTAATTAATTTTCCTGCCGAAGTAGCCAAGAAATCATTGCAAAGCGCATTTAAATGGTTAGGCGTAATGTAAAGCAATTCCGCATATTGTTTGGGCAAACGTAATTTGGTAAAATTTTGTTCAATCAACTGCTGAAAATTTTTAAGGATGGTGTGGTTGTAAGGATTAAGCTCTTGATGGTCTTTAGATAGGGTAGTTCTGGCCACTTCAATAAAAATTCGGAGGAGTAAAACTCTTACCAAGTCATCATTAATCGCTGTTGCCGTTTCTCCCTCTTTTAAAATATCCTCAAAAATTAGGGTAATCTTTTCGCTAGTGACATTGTCTAAAAGCAAAACCTGTTCTTCGGGCCTTCCGCTAAAGAAATTGAACTTATCCAGGTACTCTTGTTTAAGCAGTAAAGCGCTGAAATAAGAGGTAGAGAAATTGATGAGATAGCCATCAGGTTCGGTCTCGAAATCCCAACTATGTACCTGCCCAGGAATCATGAAATAAATCATGTTCGGACTCACGTCAAATGCCTTAAAATCGATTTGTTGTTTGCCGCTGCCTTTGGTAAAAAATACCAAATGATAAAAGCTATGTCGGTGAGCATTGTGCAGATGTTGATGCTGCCTTGCGTAATGTCCAAACCTGTTCACTAAAATCCCGTCGTTTTTATACGCTGAAAAATTTTGTATATCGTAAACAGGGATGTTAGATTTCATGTAACAAAGTTATATGATTCATTTGAGCTGGCAATGGTGTTTTATGTTTTTAATATGGTACTTTTTACGTTTTTAATGATGTTTTTTTGTGTTAAATTAATGTTTTTATGGTTTTAAATACTTTTTTGTGATTTTTTGTTGCAGGGTGTAAATAGGGGTGGTGGAGATTTTTTTGAAAAAAAAGTGAATGTTTTTTTGGTTTATTGGAATCCTGCCGTATATTTGTCCTCGAGAGCGTTAATTTAGATGATGGGGGTAGGACTTCGGTTCTATCTCCATTTCTTTTTTCAGACCTTTTTTGTAGTAATAATTCAAGTGCAAAAGGTACAGACCACCCACCAAAAAGCCCCCTACAATATCTGTAAACCAGTGGGCTCCCAAGTAAATTCTAGATAGTGGTCCAACGATAAACATGAAGTAGGAAAATATGCTTACACTATTTCGTATATAAGTTGGAATAGTCGTTAAGCTGCGCATTAATAGAATCATAAAGCCAAAGAAAACTACATAAGAAAGGGTATGCCCGCTGGGGAAGCTGTTGTTTCGGTAACTTTCAATAATCTTCACATATTCATCGGTTGGTCGCGGACGGTTGAACAGGCGTTTTAGTACAAAGGTAAATAGGCCTGTAAACGAAATGGCAATGGTAAACAATGCCTCTCGCTTGAACTTGAATACGAAAAACAGGATAGCCGTAACGGCCATACAGCAAAAGGCAACCGCTACATTTCCAAAAGTGCTAATGGCAATCATTAACTGATCTAAAACAGGTTGATGAAATTGTTGCACCCATCTCGAGATCGTTAAATCAAAGTTGTTGATGGGATACTGTCCAACAAAAAAGGCCAATAGCGCAAAGCCGATAATGAATAAGATGCTGTAAAGTAAACGAGCCGGGTTGTTCATGATGAAAAGTTGGTTAAACTGCAATTTCGGCAAAATTTAATTTTTTACGAGGATTTTTTGTGTTTAGCTCTTTGTGTGCTTCGCGATAACTTATTAACCCTTTGCGTTAAGATATGTTGCCGCTAAGAAAAGGAAGAGTTACGCAAAGAAGAGTTTACTATTATCTCCAATGAGTATGAATCAATAATACAACTAATGAATGGTAAACAAAAACCGACGTTGCTATTAAAATTTTTCGGTTACGCGATCTTTAAATACCTTTGAGCTAAGTATGGTAAATACAACAGAAAACAAAGGACTGGAACTTAGAACGGTAAACGTAATCCGTTATGTAACCCCGTTGAGGGAGGGAGGCTCAATGCCTGCCATTGCCGAAGCAGACGATGGTTTTTTATATGTGCTCAAATTTAGGGGCGCTGGACAGGGGCATAAAGCATTAATCTCTGAAATTATTGGGGGAGAAATTGCAAGAGCTTTGGGACTTAGAATGCCCGAATTGGTTTTTGCCAATTTAGATGAAGCTTTTGGTCGTACCGAACCCGACGAAGAAATACAAGACCTGTTAAAAGCGAGTGTAGGTTTAAATTTGGCGCTGCATTATTTATCAGGGGCCATTACCTATGATTCTACCATTACTAAAATAGACCCAGTTTTGGCCTCCAAAATAGTGTGGATGGATTGTTTGTTAACCAACATGGACAGAACTGCCCGTAATACTAACATGTTGTATTGGCATAAGGAACTTTGGTTGATTGACCACGGCGCATCGCTATATTTCCACCACTCGTGGCAAAATTGGGAAGAGCAGGCAAAACGCCCCTTTGTGCTGGTAAAGGACCATGTATTATTGCCACAAGCCACCGAAATTGCTGCTGTTGATGCAGAATTGAAAGCAATATTGACCCCACAGCTAATCGCTGATATTTTAGCATTGATACCAGATGAATGGCTAGACGAACGCCAATTTGAAAGTGCAGAAGCGCAACGAAATGCCTATGCCTATTTTTTAAATACCCGAATTGAGAATTCTTCAGTTTTTGTAAACGAAGCCGAAAATGCAAGACAGACACTTATTTGAGTATGCCGTTATTCGGGTTGTGCCTAGGGTAGAACGCGAGGAGTTTATCAATGTTGGAATTATTCTCTACTGTGCTAAGCTCAAATATTTAAAGGCTGCATTTCATATAGAGGCTACAAGACTAAAAGCATTGAATTGCGAATTAGAAATGGGTATCCTTGAAGATAATTTAAACGCATTTGTTAATATTAGCAATGGGGGCAAGGCTGCTGGACCCATTGGAATGTTGGATTTAGCCAGTCGTTTCAGATGGTTAACCGCAACCAGAAGCACAGTAGTGCAATGCTCAAAAGTGCATCCAGGCTTTTGTGTAGACCCAGAGGTTACTTTAAATCAATTGATGGAAGCTTTGGTACTTTAAACATCCTATTATATCAATACATTGGTTATAAAATGAAAGCTATCCCTAACAGGATGGCTTTTTTTGTAAAGAAAAACGGCAACTCATCCGAGCTGCCATTTTTTCAACCAAATATAAATTGTATGAACATTGATGCAAATATAATAAAGTCTACTAAATTAGTAGTATTTATTTTTTAAATTTTTTAAAGCCCTTTAATTACGAGGATAGAAGGTTGTTTAAAAGGGGGATATTTTAAGATGATAGCGTGCTTTTTGCCTAATTAATAGGATTTCTTAATTATGATGGCAATATCGTACATAAGCTTGTGAAGATTTTATAAATAAGCTAGCACGAAATCGTTTAAGTTTGCTTTCGCTTGATAGGTTATCGGGCACATTAATAAACCTAACCAAATATAAAACATTCATGAAGAACCTTCCCATTTTAGATATATCTATTATCCTGCTGTATTTACTGGCAATGGTATTGGTAGGTGTATATTTTGCACGAAAGAACAAAAGTGCCGAGCAGTTTACCAAAGCTTCGGGCAAAATACCAGGGTGGGCAATAGGCTTATCTATTTACGCAACCTTTTTAAGTAGCAATACTTTTTTGGGAGTTCCAGGTAAAGCTTTTGGAGGCAATTGGAATGCTTTTGTATTCAGTATATCCATGCCATTTGCAGCTTGGATAGCCTCAAAATACTTTGTGCCATTTTATCGTAGTGTGGGCGGCATATCAGCCTATTCACATTTAGAGCACAGATTTGGACCTTGGGCCAGAACTTATGCCGTAATCTGCTTTTTGTTAACGCAATTGGCACGTATGGGCTCTATCTTTTTTGGAATAGCATTAAGCTTACAGGCCTTAACGGGCTATAGTATGTCAACCGTAATGATCGTAATGGGCATTAGCATCATCATTTACACTGTAATGGGCGGGATGGAAGCGGTAATTTGGACAGAGGTAGTACAGGGCGTTATCAAAACCTTAGGAGCATTGTTAATCATCTATCTTATTGTGGATGATATGCCTGGGGGAATTTCTAAAATCATTGATATCGGTACCACCGACAATAAATTCAGTTTGGGAAGCTTTTCGCCAAACCTCACCGAATCCACCTTTTGGGTAGTGCTTTTCTACGGGTTTTTCATCAACCTTAACAACTTTGGGATGGACCAAAACTATGTACAACGTTATCATACGGCAAGCACCGAAAAGGAAGCCACCAAATCAGTTTGGTTGTGTGTTTGGTTGTACGTACCTGCTTCATTGTTATTTTTTATCATAGGTGTTTGCTTGTATGCTTATTATCAGGTACATCCTGAATTTACAGACTTTATCAAAAGCCAAGTAGCAGCAGAACGTTTACCTTCTTCCGCTACGCAAGCTCAAATTAGCGAAATGGCAGCCTCTTTAAAACCAGCAGATTATGGTGATAAAGTAATGCCACACTTTATGGTGAATAAAATCCCAGTAGGCTTGGTTGGTCTTATTGTATCGGCCATTCTTTCTGCGGCCATGAGTACCATCAGTTCGGGCATGAATGCTTCGGCAACGGTATTCACGGTCGACATCTTTAAACGTTATTTCAAACCAGATTTAACAGACAAACAGAACTTGCGCACCTTACATATTACCACCGTCATATTTGGACTTATGGGCATGGGTACAGGTTTGGCTATGATTGGCGTAAAGAGCTTGTTGGACATTTGGTGGGAGCTTTCGGGTATCTTTGCAGGTGGTATGTTAGGCTTGTTCCTCTTGGGAATGATTAGCCGAAAAGCCAAAAATACCGAAGCCTTTACCGCTACCTTAATTGGTATTGCCGTAATCCTTTGGATGACATTCTCCAACTTCATTCCTGAACAGTACGAGTTTTTAAGAAGTCCATTCCATAAAAATATGATTATCGTGGTGGGCACCTTGACCATTTTCTTGGCAGGGATAATTATTACCAAGCTAAAAGGCAACAAGCAGGCAGCTATAGAAGCATAGCATTTAATCGATTTTGAATTAAGAAGACTTTAAGAAGATAACATGAACACGAAAAAAGGATTTATCCCAGTAATGCTTACGCCCTTTAAGGACAATGGTGCAGTAGATTTTGACGGATTGACCAAGTTAACGGAGCTTTATCTCGAGGCAGGAGCAGCTGGACTATTCGCCAATTGCCTATCTAGCGAGATGTTTGAGCTTTCTGAAGAGGAACGAATTGCTACCGTAAAACATGTAGTGAAATTGGCTGATGGGAAAGTGCCTGTAGTAGCCACTGGGACTTTTGGAGGAGAAATTGCCAAGCAAGCTGATTTTGTAAAACGTATTTACGATACTAAAGTAGATGCCGTGATTGGTATTACTGGATTATTGGCCGAAGAAAAAGATAGCGACGAAGTGTTTGAAGCCAATGTGCACAGCCTTTTGCAGCAAACAGAAAATGTACCAATGGGCTTTTACGAATGTCCAGTACCATATAAAAGAGTAATTACGCCAAAACAATTAGGCCATTTGGTAGCTACTGGAAGGGTAACTTACCATAAAGACACCTGTTTAGATATCGAACAAATTAAGGAGAAACTTGCTTTAACCAAGGATGCGGCAAATTTTGGACTTTATGATGCCTATATGGTACACGCGGTGGATTCTCTAAAAGCAGGTTCAGCAGGATTATCATGCATACAGGGCAATTATTTTCCTGAGTTGCTAGTATGGTTATGCAACCATTACAACAGCAATAACTTGCAAACTGAAGTTGCCCTAGTACAACAGTTTTTTATTGACCAAATGGATGTGATGCATGACGTGTATCCAACGGTAGCAAAATATTATCTTCAAAAAAGAGGTTTACAAATCTCAACTTTCACACGCAGAACTGGAATAGGAGAGTTCAATGCCGAAGTGAAAGCTAAAGTTGACCAACTTTTTGAAGACTACACCAACTTAAAGGAACGAGTGAACCTCGATAGCGTGTTGGCGTAAACGAAAATGGTCTGTAATGGATTATTATTTTTGGTTTGGGCTCCTGCTGAGTAAAGTAGGAGCTTTTTTATGAAAACGATCATGATGAAAACAAAATTGGCGTTGGGAGTTGCTTTATGCTTGTCCTTAAATTTTGCAAAGGCACAGTTAATGGCACCTGCTTTGGTGAGCGGTCAGCCTATTAAAAATGGTAATGCTAGCGGTTATGGCCGACTTTCGGTGCCATTTTATAATGGTCATAATATGGGCTTTGCTGCGGTAAAAAGTAAGGAAGCAAAAGACTTATTTCTTCAAGGAACCGATGGCCATGGAAGGGGGACTTATCTGTATGCCTATAAAGCACTATCGCCTGAGGGCACGCCTATTTTTGCGGAACCGATTAAAATTACTGTACCTTTTGAAGACAAGGGTGACAACCGAGGACTCATTGTACAAGATAAAACTGGAAAGATTTACGGGGTATGGGCATTTGGCCAATCTTTACGTTATGCCGAGTTTAACAAAAGTAACTATAGCTTCTCGGAGCTAAAGCGCATCAACATTAAAGGACAACCAAGAGGCTATTCTAATTTTGGGATTGTACCGCTGAAAGATGGTAGACTACAGTTTTTATTTTCAGTTGGACAGGATGGAGTATTTAGTAATGGAAAAGATTTTCCAAAAATGATTACCTACAATGCGGAGGGTTTTTGGCCTTATGAACTTCGTAAAATGGGCATATTTGGTGGCATAGCCGATGGCTTGGAAACACCAACGGTAAACATTAAGCAGTTAACGGAACTTGACCAAGCCATATTTACCATTGACGGTTTTGTGAAGTTTACCAATGCAAAAGATAGCTATATCCTTTCGGGAACCCGTTTAGGGAATATCTTGTTTTATAAGCTCGATGAAAATGCAGGTACGCTCTCTAAACGCAAGCATGCTGTCAATCAGGAAGGTATTTTATTGCGTAATCCAGGGGTTCATTCTTCACCAGCCTATTTTTTCGATAGTGAACAAAATCAAGGTTTAATTACCGTTGGAGAAGGTGGTTTGTACTACTATAAAAACACCAATAAAATAGATAAAAATGGCAATTTAGTCATGAGCGAACCTGTGCATGTACTGCAACAAAATCCTAAGGTATATGGCGGTTCTTTGGTACAACCATCGGTAGCTGATTGGGATGGCGACGGTAAGTTGGATATTGTAGCGGGAAATTCCATGGGTTTTTTATTCTTTTATAAAAACACGGGTAGCAATCAACATCCCATTTATGGCGACCCAGAACCTTTGGTGGCTGATGGTAAAGTAATCCATGTTCAACCAGGTTACCGCGAAGATATTCAGGGACCAGGCGAAGCCAGATGGGGCTACACCTCGCCAAATGTGATTGACTGGGATGGTGATGGTTTATTGGATATTTTAACTGGAGATAGTCGTGGTAAATTTATGGTTTACCTCAATATTGGTACTAAAACTGCTCCAAAATTAGACCGTGAACATACACTATACCTCGATGGAATGGATATGTACGGCACTTGGCGTACCAGGCCAGGGGCTGCAAAACTAGGAGGCAGAATGGCTTACATTACTTTAGATAAAGAGGATGAATTTCACCTTTATTGGCAATTGGATAAATACAATTTGGAAGACGGTGGTAAACTAAAAATGGGTGATAAAAATATTAGAGGAAACAGGTTGGGTGGTGGTACGGTTGGTCGTGCAAAGTTTGAAATTGTAGATTGGGATGGAGATGGCGTGAAGGATCTTTTGGTAGGTACTTATGGCAAACAGTCAATTCCCGATACCTTAACTGGGCTTCCTGTCAATATGAAGCCAAAACGAGGGTCAACCATTCTTTTCCTAAAAAATGTAGGTACTGATGTAAAACCAAATTATGAATTTCCGAAAGTGCTGAAGTTTAAAGGTCAGAATATTTCCCTCGGCGGACATGAAATAGGAGGCTGTGTAGCGGCAATAGGTCCAGGTAATAACCCTATGAATTTAGTGGTGGGCATAGAAACTGGGGTATTTATGTTTTATGATAGGAAAGATTTGAGCTGGTGAGTTTTTCATTTAAGAACTTGATATTTTTAACCACCTTACACATCTAAAAACATTTTAGTCTTTGGAAATACTTAGATGAGCTAAGGTGTCTAAGATGGTTTATTATTTCTTAATGTTTTAATTTTTTAACGTTTGTACATTTTAGTTTTTCGGAACTGCTTAGGCGAACTAAGGTGTCTTAGGTGGTTTATTATTTCATTTCTTACTCCTCCATTTTGAAGAATTTTAACGTCCTAAAATAGCCAATGCAAAACAGACGACTTGTAAATGGCAATATCCTATAAACATTAGCAAATAACAGGCAAAATAGCAGTATCACAGCTCAGTAACTTTAATAAACTGAATATAACCCCCGATACTGTATGAAAAAGAAACCCTCTCTGGCGGCTACTTGCTGTAAGTCTCTTTTTGTTAAGAAAATTTTATTGCTGACAGCTTTATTGTTTGTTGGAACACTAGCGCAAGCACAAATTTTAGCATGGCAATTTGCCTTACCCGAACCTACAAAAGGTGTTGAGCCTAGTATTACTGCTACCACTACGCACGAATTTTTAGAAACCTCATTGCTCACTAGAGGTAAAGGAGTACTTCCTAAGCAAGGTAATAGCAGAGGCTTTAGTGGCAACTTTGGTGTTGATGAAAACTTTAATGATGCACAAAAATCAGAATCCTATTTCCAGTTTGAAATAAAACCAAAAAAAGGACATCAAGTATCATTAAGCAGTCTAAAAGCGACCTTAAGAAGACAGGAACAGTCGGCACATCTTTACCGTTGGACCTATAGCTTAGATGGCAAAAACTTTATCAAGATAGGTGAAGATGTTGACATCACTTCTACCAATAACAACGGAGTTGCACAAGCGCCTATCGACCTCTCTACCATTAGAGATCTTCAAAATGTAAATAAGCCCATTATTCTACGCCTATACGCTTGGGGCGGTTTAACTAACCAAGGAAAAGCCATTGCTTTTGGCTTCGGAAAATCAGATGCTAAGGGCAGTAATGCGCTGGTTCTTGAAGGCACTATCGTTAAAAAATAAAATAAACCAAACAAACTAAATAAACACGTATGAAGAAAGATCTACTTAATCTTATTTTTTTGGCTTTCGTAAGTTTCACTGCACAGGCCCAAATCTTTTCACAAAATTTTGGTGATGCTACTGCTAACGCCATTGATGCATCGGCTTTTGCTACGTCGTCAAATCCAACCAAAAAGATGTTCACGTTCATTAGCAATTATGGCAATTCGAAGTCTAGCATTGTAGATGGCAAATTACAATTTAATAAAACAGCGAATTCCACCACGCATTTTGTCCGAAATCTGGACTTTGTGCCAAATCCTAAACTAATTAAGGCCAGCTTTAAATTTCAATGTATTGATGCCGTTGGCGATTATAACCTGAACCAAGCTACTTTTATGTTTGGGGCCAATTTTATTAATGATGCTACGTTACCAAGTCAGGTAGATACGCACAGTAAATTTGGAATCAGTATGAGTGGTACAGATTTTAAAGTGAACGTTGTGAGCAACCAAGCAAATACGACCACCTCTCAATCTTCAGCTACTTTTAGTGGGCAACAAGCCATTACCTTTATTGCCAACAATAGCGGCGGCGCTCAAAAATATGTAGCACCAGATGGTAGTACAGAAACATTGGCCGACGATACTTGGGACTTATGGGTAGGTAATATCAAAGTTTACAATGATATTGCAGCCTATGGCAACTCGGATATCAAGCACTTTAGATTTAGCATGTTATCGGCATCTGCAACCATTGCTACAGTGAAGGTTCAATTTGATGATATCGAAATTCACAACTTGTACGACATGCTCGCTTGGGATTTCAGTGGACAAATAGGAACATTAACAGGTGGTGCAAGCCCAAGCATTAATCAAGCAGGATTGGAAAGTTCGGCATTGACTAGAGGAACTGGATTAGCAGAAGGAAGCTTTAATAATTCTTATTTTTCTACCGTAAGCCCTTCTTCGCTAACTAAGGCTGATGCCATTACAAATAGCACTTTTTACGCTTTTACCGTTAAACCTAAGGCTAATTATACCGCCTCACTAACAACTTTAAATTCCAAGGTAAGAAGAAATACCACTGGACCCAAAAAAATACAATGGCAATACAGCACTAATGGTGCTACGTTTATAGATTTAGGTGCTGAAGTTGATTTGGGAACCACTTCTGATGGAGAGGTTCAAGCGCCAATTGACCTTACTGGCATTGCTGCTTTGCAAAATGTACTTCCATCGACGACCGTTACGTTTAGGTTGCTAGGCTGGGATGCCACTGATGGAGGTGGTTTTGCCATTGGCAGAATTACCAGCAACGCTTCTGGCAACTCATTATTTTTAGAAGGCAGCGTACAAGAAACCGTACTTCCAGTAACACTCACTTCCTTTAAAGCGACTAAACAAAGTAACGCAGTACGTTTAAACTGGACTACAGCCTCCGAAGAAGATAATAGCTACTTTGAAATCCTAAGAGCGGGAGAGAATCAAAAATTTATAAGCATTGGTAAAATCAACGGAAATGGAACTGTTACTGAAGCCAAATCTTACAGCTTTACCGACCACAATCCTTTAGCCGGAGCCAACTACTATCAATTGAGCCAAACAGATGCAGACGGTAAAAGCAGACAAATTGGAACAGTTCAATATGTAAAGTTTGATTTTTCTACTACGTCGTTAGCCGTATTGCAAACTGCCAATCAGCAAGAAGTAAAAGCATTATTAAATATTGAAAAAGCAGGTAAGGCAAATGTATTGGTGTACAATATTTCTGGGAATACACTTTATCAGGGTCAGTTTAATTTGAATAGTGGGCTCAATGAAATTGTGGCTCCTGTTAGCTTAAACAGAGGAATGTATATTTTGAAAGTAAGAACGCAATCGGGAGAAATTTGGCAAACAAAATTTGTGAAATAAAATATAAGCGCTAAAGTGTATAAATCTTTTTATTCATTTTAGTGCTAAATAAACCAAATAAACCAAAACGTATGAAAAGAATTTACCTTACCCTAGTGGTATTGGCTATGCTTATGGCCCATACCCTAAAAGCGCAAGTGATTGCTGGCTGGAATTTAAAAGCCTATACTACGGGCAACAATTCGATCCCTGGAAATCTTAACGCCACTTCTCAGGACCCAAATATTCAAACCCCCGTACTGTCAAGAGGTAGTGGGCTGACCTCAAGCGATGTCAACTTTGCCTATTTTTCCAACGTAACCTCAACCAGTACGACAGGAAATTTGGCTGCTGATGCTGTCAATAATGGCGACTTCTATCTGGTTGCCTTGAATGCAACAACTGGGACTATGAATGTGACTAAAATTAACTACCAATTATATCGTTCGGCAAACGGGCCAAATACTTTCAGATGGGCCTATAGTATCGATGGTGGTGCTTTTGTGAATGTGGGACCCTCAGATGTAACCTACACTGGTACCGATAATTTAGGCTTGATGCAAACTACCATTGACGTATCTGCCGTAACGGCTTTGCAAAATGTACCTTCAACTTCTACGGTTACATTTAGGTTACTGGGCTGGGGTGCTACAACTGGAACCAGAAGATTTGGATTAGGAAGAAATTCTTCGGCTTCAGATAATGCATTGGTGCTTTCTTTCGAAGGATCCTTGTCTACCACACTTCCCGTTGAGCTTACTTCTTTTACGGCAAAACCACAAGCCAATGCTGTGCAATTGAATTGGCAAACGTCGTCAGAACAGCGTAATTCGCACTTTGAAATCCTGCGCTCGGCAGATGGAGCAACTTTTAACGTGATCGGTACAAAAGCAGGAAATGGTACTACCCAAAATAGACAATACTATAGCTTCGAAGATAAGCAACCCTTAAATGGAACTAGCTATTATGCCCTTAAGCAATTTGATGAAGATGGAATGAGCAAACTTTACGATGCCATAGCCATAAAATTGAATTTGGTGCCTTCTATATTTATGGTAACGCCTAGTGCCACAGGTATTTCTATCCAAGTGGGCGCAGTTTTAAACGAAAAGGCAAATGTTTCCATTGTAGACATCAGCGGAAATAAAATTATGGAGAGACAGCTGCTCTTGAACAAAGGCACTAACCAGTTAGAGATAGATAATGTTGCGTTGGTAAAGGGTAAGCTTTATATGGTCAACCTCAAATCCGCCAGTATTAACCAAACGGCCAAAATCATCAGATAAGGAAAAAGAAAAGTGTCGATTTGTTTTTCATCTTTTTAAGGTGAACTAAAAATCTACGTGCCTATAAATTACATTTATCATTAAAAATATGCAGCAAAAATTAGCACCAATAGGTCTTTTGCTTCTATTGTTGAGCTGTTTTTTTACTTCTGTAAAAGCGCAGCAAACATTAAAAACAATCAACCTTAAAGTTATAGATGCCGACCAAAACGACCCTTTAGGTGGGGTGGTTATTGGCTCCGCGTTAGACAAAAAGAAATCAGTCTTAACCAATGAACAAGGAATGTTCAGCATTACCTTATCGGAAACAGATACCCTGATCATTTCCCATATTGGCTACCAGCGTCAGGGCATTGCCGTAAAAAAAATCACCGGAAGTACCATCGCCCTAAAATCAATAGCCACTCAATTGGAAGATGTGATTATTATTGGATATGGTACCGCTAAGCGAGACGAAATAGCAGGTTCGGTAGCTAAGGTAGATATCGAAGAGATGAAAAAAGCTCCCGTAACTTCCTTTGAACAGGCCTTGCAGGGACGAATCGCAGGTCTACAAATATCTGCCAGCGATGGCCAGCCTGGTGATGAAATGAACGTAGTGATTAGAGGCGGTAACTCCCTTACCCAAAGCAATGCTCCTTTATATGTGATTGATGGTTTTCCAGTTGAAGACCCCTCGCTAAGCTCTCTTAATCCAGACGATATCGCATCCATTACGATTTTAAAAGATGCGGCTTCTACGGCTGTTTATGGTGCTAGAGGTGCTAATGGGGTAATTGTTATCGAAACCAAAAGAGGACAAGAAGGGAAGCCTTCGTTCAGTTATCAGCTTAATTATGGGGTGCAAAATTCTGACAAGCGCATGGAGTTGATGAACCCTTATGAATTTGTGAAATATCAACTGGAATTTAATCCAACACGAGCAACCAGTACCTATCTCATTAATGGACGTACTTTGGACAGCTACAAAGACATCAAAGGAATTGACTGGCAAGAAGCGGTATTTAGAACGGGTGCCTATCAGCAACACAACATCAGTGTAACTGGAGGAACTAAGCAATCCAAATACATGATTTCGGCGGCCATTCTTGACCAACAAGGAATGATTATCAATACAGGCTTTAAACGTTATCAAGGTCGTTTAGCTTTAGATCAGAGCTTTTCAAAAAGGGTAACTTTTAGGCTAAGGGCCGATTATAGTAGTCAGGAAGCTTATGGACAAAGAGTAGCGGCTTCCAACGCTGATAGCAACGGTGCGCAAGCCACCAGTTATTTGCTTTTTGGTACTTGGGGGTACAGGCCAGTTACAGGGAATGTGGATGAAAACTTGGAAGATGACCTATTGGACCCCACTATTCAGCTGTCTACCGATTCGAGGATAAACCCAGTAATGTCGGCCAATAACGAGTACAACAGTAACAAAATCCATAATCTTAATGCCAATGCCTTTGTTAATTTCAATATCATAGAGGGATTGGATTTTAAAATTTCTGGAGGTATCAGTAATAGAAATTCGAGGGTTGATGAGTTTTATAATAGCAAAACTTCCAGAGGTAACATCAATATTTATGGCAACACTGCCAGAGGGATTAATGGCGCCATTGATTTCCCTTCAAGATTTAGTTGGACCAATGAAAATACCCTGAACTACACCAAGCAGTTTAACAAAGTGCATCGCGTCAATGCTATCATCGGTTTTACCATGCAGGAAGTAAAAACCTCTGCTTATGGTTTTGCCACTCGCCGTATTGCTGACGAAAGTTTGGGCATGCCAAGCTTAGCTTTAGGTACGCCTTATCAGGTAGGGGCAATGGAATCAAGAAACACCTTGCTTTCAGGCTTGGGAAGAATCAATTATAACTATAAATCTAAATACACGCTGGAGTTCAGCATGCGTGCCGATGGTTCTTCTAAATTTAGACCAGAAAATCGTTGGGGATATTTTCCAGCGGCAAGTTTTGCTTGGTTGGCAAGTCGTGAGACATTCCTTAAAAATATCAAAGCCATTAGCAACGCCAAGTTCAGGGTAAGTTATGGTCTATCGGGAAATAACCGTGTGGGCGATTTTTCTTACCTATCTACCATTGGTTATCCGATGACGAATGCCTATTCATTCCAAAATCAAACGCCTCAACTAGGCAGTTGGTTAAGCAATTTGGGTAATCCTGCATTAACTTGGGAAACCACTGCACAATTAGATTTAGGAGCTGATATTTCGTTTTTGAAAGATAGAATTAGCTTAACGGTAGATTACTACAACAAAGACACTAAAGATCTATTGCTTAATGCAGATATTCCCACCACTACGGGTTATTCAAAAGTGTTTAGAAACATTGGGAAGGTACAAAACAAAGGCTGGGAGTTTACTTTATCTACCATCAATATTAAGAATGCAAATTTTTCATGGTCTAGTAACTTCAACATCTCCTTTAACAAAAATAAGGTGTTGGAATTGGCCGATAACCAAGAAGTTTTCTTAAGCCGCGTATCGTGGACCAGTACTTTTAATGGTACTCCTTTGTATTTGACTAAGGTGGGTCAGCCAGTTTCGCAGTTCTTTGGTTACGCTTTTGATGGTGTATATCAATATGCCGATTTCAACCAAATGGCTGATGGCAGTTACAAGCTAAAAACTGGAATTACAGATAACGGTACGGATAGGGAAAGCATCCAGCCAGGTGATGTTAAATACAAAGACATGAATGGTGATATGGTTATTAACGACCAGGATATGGTGGTCATTGGTAGAACCTTGCCCAAACATACGGGAGGTTTTTCTAATGTTTTTCAATACAAATCATTTACCCTAAGTACGCTGTTGCAATGGAGCTATGGTAACGACATCTTTAACGCCAATAGGGTAGTGTTTGAAGGTAATGAAATTAACCGCAACAATGTAAACCAATTTGCGGATTACCAAAACAGGTGGACACCAACCAATCCAAGCAACACCATGTTTAGGGCGGGCGGCTCAGGACCATTGGGTGCTTATTCTTCACGCACTATTGAAGACGGTTCCTACCTCAGGTTAAAAACAGTGGCTTTAGCTTATCTTATTCCAGCAAAATGGTCGACAAAAATTGGTTTGAGCAAGTTGCAGGTTACTGCATCAGGACAAAACCTGGCCACTTGGACTAAGTATTCTGGCATGGACCCTGAGGTTTCGGTACGGAATACCATCTTAACCCCAGGCTTCGATTATTCGGCCTATCCGTTACCTCGAACAATTGTATTTGGTTTACAGGCATCATTTTAGGAGGTTTTATGAAAAGAAAATATCAAATCATTATAGCGCTTTTAGCAATTGTATTCATCAGTTCATGTTCCAAGTTTTTAGATGTAAAACCTAAAGACTCTATACTGCCTGAAGAATATTTTGAAACCGAAGAGCAACTGAACAAAGCACTTATCGGTGTTTACGATGTGCTGGGCAATTCGGCACTTTACGGCAATTACATGCACGGCCGCATGGGCTTAGATGCCGATGAAGGTTTCCAACGTAGTTCCACTTTAGTCACTGGCCCCATCACTTATGACGTGGAAACGGCAGATTTAACCGTAAAGAATTTTTGGGCTGCCTTGTACGATGGCATCAATCGAGCGAACTTTTTATTGGAAAATATCCACCGTTCTCAAATGGACGAAACCAAAAGGAACGAGGTTAAAGGACAAGTACTTTTTCTACGAGGCTATTATTATTTTCTGTTGGTATCCAACTTTGGCGATGTGCCTTTAATCACTGCAGCGAGCAAATCCGTCGGTAATACACAAATTGCACGCACGCCTTCCAAACAAGTATATGAACAGATAGAAAAGGACATGTTAGCTGCCGAGCCTTTGGTGAAAAGTGCTCCAGAAGTAGGTTTTGGTGGTAAAATCAGTAAATCAGCCGTTTGGGGGATATTGGCCAAAGTTTATTTGTATTGGGCAGGTTATCCTTTAAGAGACCAAACTAAATATGAGCAGGCTAGGAAATGGTCTTCAATGGTGATAACTTCTGGGGGACATGCCTTAAATCCATCGTACCAACAAATTTTCATCAACTATGCGCAAGATAAGTACGACATTAAAGAAAGCATTTGGGAAGTAGAGTTTTGGGGTAATGATGCCGAAGCCTATACCGAATCGGGCAGGGTAGGCAGCGTGTTGGGAATTGCCAACTCTACTGATGACCCTGTGGTAGGCCGAGTGTTGGGATACATCAATACCACAGCGACCTTATACCGAAGGTACGAGGATACGGATTTACGTCGTGATTGGACCATTGGTCCTTTCAGATATAGCGGTACACCACCAGCTAAAATCAATTACAGTGCTACACAAATCTATCAGCGAAATGTTGGTAAATGGCGTCGCGAGTATGAAGTCGTTTCTCCAAAATCTATTATCTCTACCCCACAAAATTATCCATTATTGCGCTATAGCGACGTGTTGCTGATGTATGCTGAAGCAGAAACAGAAGTGAGTGGAGCGCCAACTACTGCTGCTTACAAAGCAGTTAATGAAGTACGCAGAAGAGGTTATGGAAAGGATGTCAATACTCCTGATGCAACGATTGATTTTTCGGGAATGGGAAAGGCCAGTTTTTTAAGTGCCTTGCAAGATGAAAGAAGCCGTGAGTTGGCCTTCGAATCTATCAGAAAAGGTGATCTAGTTCGATGGGGATTATTGGTAAATAAAATGAAGACGGTAGAAGCTGATTTTGGAAAGGACATCGTCCCTGATAACCTCAAACATGGTGCTAAAACGTTCAAAAGTGCTTCAGCCAGAGATGTGGTGTTTCCTATTCCAGCTTATGAAATGTCCTTAAACAGATTATTAGTTCAAAACTATGGATGGTAAAATTTAGGATGATGAAAAACACGAAAATATACGCAGTTTTATTAGGCTTATGTTTAGCCTCTTGCGATAAAGAAAAACCCATTAGCGAACCAACTTTTGATGTAAAAGCCACTGCCACTACTTACAAAGTAGGCGATAGGGTTGAATTTAACTTAAGTGGTAATCCAGATATTGTGAGCTTTTATTCGGGAGAAGTAGGGAATGATTATAATTATGTGCAAGGCAGGGTAATGCCAGCTACTAGTGCATTATCTCTTACTACTCGTGTGCTTGCCGCTGGACAGCCAAACCAGTTTGAAGTATTGGCCTCCTCAGATTTTAATGGCATTTATACGTTAGAAAATGTACAGGCTGCCACTTGGGTACCGCTTAATAGTCGCCTTACTTTAGCCACAGCAAATATAGAGGTTAGCTCAGGTGTAGCCAGTGTGAACGATGCTTTGACCAAAGACAAGGCCATTTACATCGGGTTCCGATACAAAACCAAAGCAAAACAAAATGCAGGAAATCTACTGGGTGCTCGCTGGCGAGTGACCAACTTTTCGTTCCTTATTGCTTCGGCCATTTCATCGGAAGAAAAAGCCCTTAGTGGTAGTGCGGGTTGGAACGTGGTGACCAGTAGTAATTACGAAACCAATCGTGTGCGTATCACCAGTGCGTATTTGGAATTTATGGGCAATGCCACCAATACTTCGGTAGATACTGAAGGCTGGATCATTACGTATCCCATTCTATTTGATGGATTTATCACTTATTTGCCAGATAAGTCTAAACCAATTAAGAGTATCGGTAGTCAAAGCGTACAAAACTATACGCATATCTATCAGCAACCAGGAACTTATAAAGCAACTTTTGTAGCTGCCAATGCCAATACAGAAGGATCTAAACAAATCAAAAAAGAAATTACCCTAAATATTACTCCTTAAACCATGATGAAAAAAGTCATTTTAAGCATCGCTTGCATAATATGTTTCAGTTTGGGCTTGCAAGCACAAGATACGCCTCGCAAATACAGTTCATTTCCATTTAATGCCCAAAGCCTAAAAGAAATTGGTTGTAGTGCCGAACAAATCAAGAAGATAACAGAAATCAGAAAGGTAATAATGGATGAACGAAAGAAAGTAACAGAAGATACTTCGCTTTCGGAGCGTGACAAAAAACTGGAACAACGTAAACTCATTGATAAAAGTAAAGTGCAAATGATGGAGGTGTTGACCGATGAACAAAAGCAAAAAGTAGAAGAGTTTAACAAGAAGGTGAAAGAAGAAAAATCGGAAAGTTAAGATGAAGAAGATATTAATAGCCCTATCATTCATATTGGGACTAGCCAGTGCACAAGCAAAAGTCATATTACCTTATGTGTTTAGTAATGGAATGGTATTGCAACAAAAAAGCAATGCTGCTATTTGGGGTAAAACCACTCCTGGGACATCGGTAAACGTAGTCACTTCGTGGAATAAAAAGGAGTATAAAGTAAAAGCCAATGCAGATAGTACTTGGAAGCTTAAGGTAGAGACCCCAAAAGCGGGTGGGCCATATCAAATTGACATTAACGATGGTGATTTGGTGAGTATTAAAGATATATTGATTGGGGAAGTGTGGTTCATTTCTGGCCAATCCAATATGGAGATGGCATTGCGTGGCATGGGGGCAGATCAGCCCATTCTTGGTGGGCGAGAAGCAATTGCCAGTGCCAATAACGACAAAATTAGGTTTTTTAGAAGCCAACATAAAGTATGGGGAACACCCACTGATAACCTAAGAGGCAGATGGCAAACAGCCAGCCCCACCAGCTCGCCTTTGTTCAGTGCATTGGGTTATTTCTTTGCACTTAAGCTTCAAAAACAGCTAAACGTTCCCGTTGGGATTGTGCAAGTAGCTTATGGAGGTACACCCATAGAGGCTTGGATGAGTAAAGAAAGTTTAGCGCCTTTTAATGCAGAAGTAAAAATACCTCAAGAAAAAAACGAAGCCATCGAGAATAAAGGCACACCAACCAGTTTGTTTAATGGGATGATTAATCCCATGATTGGCCTTACCGTAAAGGGGATGCTTTGGTATCAAGGAGAGCACAATAGACGCTACCCAGCACGTTATGCCAAGCTTTTTCCAGCTATGGTTGCCGACTGGCGTAAACGTTGGAATAATGGCGAATTTCCTTTTTATTATGTGCAAATAGCTCCTTATGGTTCGCCAGCAAGTTATGTCCCTTATATTCCGTTTTTAAGAGAAGCTCAATTAAACAGTTTAAATGTGATACCAAATTCTGGAATGGTCGTGAATGTAGATTTAGGAGCAGAGAATTTCAATCACCCACCATTTAAAGAGAAAGTGGCCGATAGAATGTTAGCCATGGTGCTAAACAGAAATTATGGTTTCAAGGAATTGTCTTATCAAGGACCCGCCTATAAGGCATTAAGTATACAAGGAAATATAGCCATTTTAAGTTTTGACCATGCCGAAAAAGGCTTGAAATTTAGTGAAGAAAACAATGCTAATTTTGAGGTAGCAGGAGCCGATAAAAAGTTTTATCCCGCTTCAATTGTTAAAATCAAAGGCAATACCATTGAAGTTAGTGCGTCAGAAGTTATTAAGCCCGTGGCAGTACGCTATGCTTTTAAAGCTTGGGTAGTGGGTAATTTATACAATATAGAAGGTTTTCCGGCTTCATCATTTAGAACGGATAACTGGGAAATACCAAAGTAGCTCTTCCTTCGTCATTGCGAGGTTACGAAGCAATCTTACAATACAGAAGTTAAAATCATTTAGCTTTAGGATTGGTTTGCTTCACAATGATCAATTTAGGAATGGCTTTATCACAAACGATGATTTAATTCTGATTTACATGAATAAAATAATAACAATATTGATTTGCTTTTTGCTTAATTCGCAACTATCCACTGCAAAAATCACTTTGCCCAGTTTTTTTGCTAATGGCATGGTGTTACAGCAACAATCTCAAGTGAATTTTTGGGGCAAAAGCACTAATCCATCAAAAGCATTGACTGTTACTACCTCTTGGGATAAAAAGAAATACGAAGTCAACGCTGATGCCGAAGGCAAATGGAAAACAAAATTAGCCACTCCAAAAGCGGGCGGCCCATACACCATCACCATTAATGATGGGGATAATTTTCAATTGAACGAAGTCTGGATAGGAGAGGTTTGGTTAGTTTCAGGGCAATCGAATATGGAAATGCCAGTACAAGGTTTTAAAGATCAGCCTGTGTTAAACTCCTCAGCAATCTTTAAAAATGCCACCAACAAAAATATTCATGTGTTTAGGACCATAAAAGAAGCCAAAGGCGTACCCGTAGATAATATGCGTGGCAATTGGCAAGTTGCCGATTCGGCAGCAATTCGTTTGTTTAGTGCCATAGGTTATCTTTTCGCAGTAGAATTGCAGCAGAAATTAAAAGTTCCTGTAGGTATTATTCAATCTGCTTGGGGCGGCACAAATATTTCATCATGGATGAGTGTCGAAACCTTCAAAGAGTTTGAAAAGGAAAATCGATACAAACTAAAACATCCCGATTCAGTCATCAAAACAGATCGAAATGCACCTACAGCCCTGTTCAATGGAATGATCAATCCGTTGGTTGGCTATGGGATGAAAGGCGTATTGTGGTATCAGGGAGAACATAACCATCGTGAACCAGATTTCTATGCGAAGGTATTTCCAGTGATGATTAAAGATTGGCGCACACGTTGGGGAATAGGGGATTTTCCATTTTATTATGTGCAATTGGCACCTAACGAATCGGTAAAAGACGGAGAACAGATTTCGCTTTCTGCTTTATTTAGAGAAATGCAATATAACTCGCAATTTTCTATCCCAAACACGGCAATGTCGGTTACACTAGACGCTGGAGAACAAAAAGTCATCCATCCGGCCAATAAACAAGCGGTTGCGAAACGTTTAGCAGCTATTGCACTACATAAAACTTACGGATTTACAGAAGTGGTTTACGCTGGCCCGAGCTATAAAAACTTTATCGTAAAAGGCAATCAGCTAACCCTTAATTTCGATCATGCAGAAAAAGGATTGAAAGCTTTTTCCACGCCTAGTGTAAACTTTGAACTGGCAGGAGCCGATAAAGTATTTCATCCTGCAAAAGCCGAAATAAAAGGCAATGCCGTGCTTTTACAAGCAGATAACGTGCAAAAGCCAGTAGCTGCACGCTATGGTTTTAAAATGTGGGTAATGGGCGATTTGTATAATGCAGAAGGTCTGCCAGCTTCGTCCTTTAGAACCGATGAATGGTTTGCACCATCATACGGGAAAAAATAATTTGTTAAAAAATATTAAAACCAGTACAGTGTATTCTAATATTGAATATATTTAATTAATTAAATATAAATTCTTGATGAAAAAGTTATTGTTTACGCTATTTATTGCGTGTTTTACCGTAGTATTTGCAAACGCTCAGGATGCTCCTAAAAAGAAAACTTCTTTTGGTTGGGACAAAGCTTCACTTACCGAAATTGGTTGTGATGCAGAAACGATTAAAAAAATTGCTGCGGTTAAAAAAGAGGCTACAGCAAAAAGACAGAAAATTGATGAGGATGCCAGCCTAGACGAAAAAGCAAAAAAGGCAGCCATTAAAGTGGTAGTGAAAGAGAGAAACGATGCGATGATGGCCTTTTTGAACGACGAGCAAAAGAAAAAAGTAGAGGAAATTAATGTCAAGCTAAAAGAAGAAGCCAAGGCAGGAGGCAACTAAAATATCTTATTTAAATTCCAATGGGGATAAGTCAATTGTTAAAATTGGTTTATCCCTTTTTTATGCCTAAAGATTTCGAACTTTTTTTTAGAAGAACCATGATAAAATTGTATAAAAATTGGGAAAGAAAAGTAATACTAATTTTATACTATACCTTTAAATTAGCCAAATGCTAAATGGCAACCACAAATAGTTTCTATGAACTTGCCAGCATAGTGTAAATAGCCAAATATATATTGATATGAAACTCAAGTTTTTTTTAAGCGCGCTTTCCCTATTTTTTCTATCTACATCCAGTTGGGCCAAGGTAGTACTGCCATCGGTTTTTTCAAATGGTATGGTGTTACAACGAAACGCCGAAGTAGCCATTTGGGGCAGTTCAGATACTCAAAAAGAGGTTGTAATCAACACTTCTTGGAACGGGAAAAGCTATAAAGTAAAAGCTACTGCTGGGCAATGGAAAGCTAAAGTTACTACTCCTGCTGCGGGTGGACCATATACCATTACCATTAATGATGGTGAAGAAACAAAGCTGCAAGACATTTTGATTGGTGAAGTATGGGTCGCTTCAGGTCAATCAAACATGGAAATGCCTTTGAGAGGATTTAAAGACCAGCCAGTAAGCAATGCCGAAGAAATCATTAAAAACGCTGCAAACAATAAAATCAGGTTGTTTTTAGGAGAAAAAGTCACTTGGTCAAACCCTTTAAATGAGGTGAAGGGACAATGGCAAGCAGCTACACCTACAGTAGTGACCGAATTTAGTGCCGTAGCTTACGGTTTTGCTAAAATTTTACAAGAGAAATTAAAAGTACCTGTAGGAATTATCCAAGTAGCTTGGGGTGGAACCTTGGTGCAAGCTTGGATGAGTGCAAAAAGTTTAGGTCCATATCCAGAAGTTAAAATTCCTGAAGCCAACAATACCGCTTTAAAAGATAAAAATGTAGCCACAGGATTGTTTAATGCCATGATTCATCCTATTTTAGGCTATAACATTAAAGGTGTGATTTGGTATCAGGGCGAGCAAAATAGACATGAACCAGAAAACTATTTGAAAATGTTTCCCGACATGGTGAATGACTGGAGAAGTCGATGGGGCATTGGCAATTTTGCTTTCTACTATGTGCAAATAGCTCCGTATATTTCAAAAACGGAAAAGCTTTCAAAAGCCTTGGAGGAATTACAACCTAAAGTACCTTTCTTACGTGAAGTCCAGTTAAAAGCCGAGCAAATTATCCCAAACAGCGGAATGGCGGTAATTATGGATGTAGGTGCACAAAACACCATCCATCCGCCAGATAAACAGACCGTAAGCGATCGTCTGTCTTTCATTGCTTTAAACAAAAGTTATGGATTTAAGAACGTTGCTTATCAAGGCCCAGTTTATAAAAGCCAAAGTGTTAATGGTAGCAAAGTGCTTTTAAAGTTCGATTACGCCAAACAGCTGAAATTTAAAGGTGATGCCAAAGAATCGTCAAATTTTGAAGTAGCAGGAAAAAATCAAGTGTTTTACCCAGCCAAGGCGGTAATTACTAAAGATGGGATTTTGGTAAGTGCTTCAGAAGTGGCGGAACCAGTATCCGTACGTTATGCGTTTAAAGCTTGGGCACTTGGCGACTTAGTGAATGAGCACGGTTTGCCAGCTTCTTCATTCCGTACAGATAACTGGGTAATTCCGATGTAATTGAATAGCCCTTTTGTCATTCATAGCGGGCTTTGTCATTCAGAGCGAAGCGAAGAATCTCCAATGAATGAAACCAATAACCAAGTCAGCAATTAAATCAACATAATCTGCGGGAAAAGTGGTCATTTTAAAAGATCTCTCCGCTACGGTCGGAGATGACGAAATAGGATAGTAATGAACAACTGAACCAATGAACTAATGAACCAACAAATGAAACAAAAATGGATCGCGGGCATTGCCCTAATGGCATCAGCCAGCTTACTCGCTTTTACGTTAAAAAAAGATTCGCAGCCAAAACCAGCTGAAGAACCAAAACTTCAGATATTAAAATACAACAATCCAGATTTGGTAGTTGATTTAGGCGTGGGACTATGGGCTTGGCCTGTGCCCGTTGATTGGGATGGTGATGGTGACATGGACCTGTTGGTTTCCTGTCCTGATAAACCCTTCAATGGGCTTTGGTTGTTCGAGAACAAATCGGCTGCTAAAATTCCAGTGTTCGAGAAACCTGTAAAACTAGGTCCTGCCGTTAAAAACATTCAAATCTCTTATAGCAATGGTAAACCCCGCTATACCACGCCAGGAGTAGAGTTGCCTAGCTTTAAGGCTGATTTAGGTAAAAAGAAAAATAAGCTTTTCCCAGCCGATTCAATTCTAAAAGATTTGAAAGGTCGTAACCGTTTCAATCAATGGAAGTTTGTGGATTATGATTTGGATGGTGACGATGATATCATTGTAGGTATCGACGATTGGGGCGATTATGGTTGGGATAACGCGTTTAACAAACAAGGTGTTTGGACCAATGGACCGTTGCGAGGCTTCTTGTATCTCATCGAAAATAAAAATGGTCAATACCAAAACAAAGGAAGATTAAAAGCAGAAGGAAAAGAGATTGACGTATACGGTGCGCCTTCTCCAAACTTTGCCGATTTTGATGGTGATGGAGATCTAGACATTATTTGCGGAGAATTTTTGGATAAGATGACTTATTTCGAAAACATTGGCACTAAAAATCAGCCAAAATATGCCAAAGGAAGATATCTGGCCAACGAAACAGGAATCATCAAAATGGATTTGGAAATGATTTTACCCACTGCGGTTGATTGGGATGGTGATGGTGATGTTGACCTAATTGTAGGAGACGAAGATGGTCGCGTAGCTTTGATTGAGCATACTGGCAAAGTGAAAAATGGCATGCCCGTATTTAAATCACCTTACTACTTTAAACAAAAGGCCGATAATCTGAAGTTTGGGGCTTTGGCTACGCCAGTTGGAGTAGATTGGGATAATGACGGCGATGATGATATTGTGGTGGGCAACTCTGCAGGTTATGTCGCTTTTATCGAAAACTTGGGTATGAACGGTCAAACCCCTAAATGGGCTGCGCCAAAATTATTGGAAAGTGAAGGTAAGGTGATCCGTATTCAAGCGGGCGACAATGGTTCTATACAAGGACCTGCGGAAGCTAAATGGGGTTATACTACCGTCTCCGTAGCTGATTGGGATGGCGATGGTTTGAAAGATATTGTCATCAATTCCATTTTTGGCGAAGTGATGTGGTACAAAAATATCGGCACTGCCAAAGCACCTAAATTGGGGAAAGCACAAAACGTAAAAATAAAGTGGGAAGCCAATGCCAAAGCGCATAAGCCAAGTTGGAATTGGTGGGATCCAAAGCCACAAACTTTGGTCACTCAGTGGCGTACCACGCCTTTTGTGGTAGATTGGAACAAGGATAAACTGAGTGACATTGTGATGCTTGATACTGGAGGCTATTTAACCTTTTTCGAACGCTTTAAGCAAGGCAATGAGCTATGGTTAAAGCCTGGTAAACGTATTTTTGAGGGATTGAATTATTCAGGTTACGACCAAAAACATACCATAAAAGATAGTATTCCTGGTACTTTACGCTTAAATAGCCTTAATTTTGGACAAAGTGGCCGCCGTAAATTTACCGTTGTAGATTGGGATGGCGATGGTTTGTTAGATATTGTAGCTAATAGTAAGAATGCTAGTTTCCTTAAAAATACAGGAGCAAAAAATAGTAAGGTATTCATTAAAGATGAAGGATTTTTAGATGAACTAGCCCTAGCGGGACATGATACCAGTCCTACCACAGTAGATTGGAATAAAGATGGAATACCTGATTTGTTAATTGGTGCAGAAGATGGCCATTTTTATTACATGTTAAATCCTAAAAGCAAAAAAAAGTAGATCGTATGTTCGACAAAAAAGAAGTTCAAATTACACATGGCGAAATCGGACATACATTAAACACAGGTCAGGTATTTTCAGCGAACAATGAATGGATTGTTTTTGACCACCGAAATAGTGATGGGGATATTAAGATTACTGGTAGCATAGGAGTGGTTAACCTGAAAACAGGTGAAGAAAAGACGATTTATACGGTTCCAAATCAAACACAATATGGTCCAGGTGTAGGGGCAGCTAGCTTTTCTCCAAAAGAAGATAAGGTCATTTTTATACACGGTATTCGCAATGCGGATGCAGAAAAACCTTACGATTTTACGCGTAGAACTGGTGTAGCTATTGAATTAGAAAATCCTGAACAGCCCATTTTTATGGATGCGAGGAACGTTGAAAAACCTTTCACAACGGGAGCTTTAAGAGGCGGGACACATGCCCATTCTTGGAGTGCCGATGGGAATATGATTAGCTATACCTATAACGATTACGTGATGGAGCAGTTGGCCAAAACCAATCCACAAGTGAAAGATTTGCGTACCATAGGCCTCATGTTTCCTAAAAAAGTACAAGTGCCTAATATCGCTAACATAGAAAATAACAATGGTGAAATGTTTGCTGTACTGGCGGCAACGGTCACCGAAAATCCAAAACTTGGGAGTGATGAAATAGACAAGGCTTTTGATGAATGTTGGATTGGAAAAGAGGGTTATGTTAAAGCCGATGGTCATCGGCAATACAAAGCCATTGCCTATCAGGGAAACATAAGAGATGGGCAAGGCAATACCATTACCGAAATTTTTGTAGCCGATATTCCTGATGATTTAAGTACCACAACTTTTGATGAAAGCGTTGCTGGTACCATTAATACTCGTCCTGCTGTGCCGAAAGGTATTAGTCAACGTCGTATCACTTTTAGTCAGAAAGGAGTAAAGGGACCCAGGCATTGGTTGCGCAGCAATGCTGATGGTAGTTTGATTTTTTTCCTGTCTGAAGATGAAAATGGATTGGTACAAGTGTTTGCTGTATCACCAAATGGAGGAGCTATAGAGCAAATCACCTACAATGATTTTTCCATTACCAGTCCTATCAACATCAGCCCAGATGGCTTGTGCCTTTCTTATCTCGCCGATCAAAGCGTATTCATCACCGAAATTGCTAGTGGGAATTCACAGCGCTTAACTCAAAAATATAGTGCTCCAGAGCAATTAAATGGCGCTGTAGTATGGTCTAATGATGGAAATATCTTGGCCTTTAATCGCTATGTAAAATCTGATAGAGGATTCTTTCTGCAAATATTTTTATTAAGCAAATAGTTTATTAGTTCACTCGTTCATTAGGCATTATCCCATATCCCTCTCTTGGAGGGCGCAGGGGAGGTTCATTTTTGGACTTCGTAAGTCTGTTTCCATTAACAAAAAAAATCGTAGGTTTTCAAAACCTACGAGGTTTACTAAATCACTACTTAAAATTCCTCCCATCATGAAAAACTTTTTCACCCATGGTAGGAGGAATATTACGAGTCTTGCTGCCGTGAAGTTGCTGCAATAAACCATTGTAGTTATGACAACGCTGCACTACAATATGTACTACTTCTCCTTCACGCTGTACTTTGCCCTCTATCATGAGCAGTTTAGCCCCCAATATCTCCTTGCGGAATTGATTAAACAATTTTTGATAAACCACTAGGTTGGCAATGCCAGTTTCATCTTCAATGGTAATAAAACAAATACCACTGGCAGTTCCAGGCCGTTGACGAACCAATATCAGTCCCGCTACTTTTATTTTTTCGCCGTCTTTGGCTTCATTGGCCGTTTGGGTACTTAACACGCGAAGTGCTTCCAATTCTTTGCGTATAAAGCTAACGGGATGTGCTTTCAACGAAAGCCCTACATGAGCATAGTCATGTATCACATGCTCCGAAGTAGGCATTAACGGTAAAGAAATCTGAGTCTCATGTTGACTATTATCAGCTTTGCCCTCAAATAATGCAATAGGCCTATCATGTAGGGCACTAATATGCCAAAGCGCATCTCTACGGTCCATGTTCATGCTCCTAAAAGCATCGGCATCGGCGAGCTTTTCCAGGGTACTTTGGCTAATCCCAATATCACGTAAAGCTGCTAAGCTTTTGTAGCCCGATTGTCGTTGAGAAACAAGATAATTCATTTCCTCTTCGGCTAAACCTTTGGCCTGTCTAAATCCCAGTCTAATGGCACAAAAATCACCAACTTTATCGGTTAGCGTATTGTCCCATTCAGAGTGATTAATGTCTATAGGTAAAACCGTGACGCCATGCTTTTCGGCATCTATCACAATTTGTGCAGGTTGATAAAACCCCATAGGCATACTGTTGAGCAGAGCAGTAGCAAACACATCAGGATAAATACATTTGAGATAGCTGGAAATGTAAACCAATAGCGCAAAACTTGCAGCGTGACTTTCAGGGAAGCCATATCCACCAAAGCCTTCAATTTGCTTAAAAAGACGTTCTGCAAAATCAGGTTTATAACCTTTCTTTGCCATTCCTTCGAGAAGTTTTTTCTTGAAATCGGTGACCTTTCCTACGGCTTTAAAAGTAGCCATGCTCCGTCGCAATTCATCAGCTTCTGTGGGTGTGAAACCTGCAGCAACAATGGCCACTTCCATAGCCTGTTCCTGAAAAAGTGGGACACCAAATGTTTTTCCTAATATTTCTCTAAGCTCATCTGAAGGATATTCTACCTCTTCCTCACCATTTCTTCTTCGCAAATAAGGGTGTACCATGTCGCCTTGTATAGGTCCTGGTCTAACAATAGCCACTTCAATGACCAAATCATAAAACTTCATGGGTTTCAATCTTGGCAGCATCGACATTTGTGCTCTGCTCTCAATCTGGAACACGCCCAAGGTATCGGCTCTGCTAATCATCTGATAAACTTCATTGCCATCTTCATGAGGAATATTATGCAGGTTGTAATCCTTCTGATAATGGTTTTTAGTTAAAGTAAAAGCTTTGCGAATGCAGGTCAACATCCCTAGAGCCAATACATCTACTTTTAGGAAACCTAAGGCCTCGATATCATCTTTGTTCCACTCGATACAAGTACGGTTTTCCATACGGGCATTTAGCGTGGGGCATAAATCTGTTAACTTTCCTTGGGTAATGATAAAGCCTCCTGTATGTTGACCTAATTGACGTGGAAAACCCACCATTTGTGAGGTAAGTTCCAGAGTTTTTTTGAGTAATGGATCATCGGGGTTAAGCCCATGAGCCACTAAGCGTTCGCGGTCAAAACCTTCATCGTAATGACTACTTACCGTTGCCGAAAGAATGTTGAGCGTGTCTACGGATAATCCCATCGCTTTGCCTACGTCCCTAACTGCGCCCTTACTGTGCAATTGCGTAACGGTGGCAACAATCGCCGCACGATCTCTTCCGTATTTTTCATAAATGTATTGCATCACTTCTTCTCGACGCTCATGTTCAAAATCTACATCGATATCAGGTGGTTCGTTGCGAGCATCAGACATGAAACGGGCAAAAAGTAGGTTGATTTCGGTAGGGTTCACCGAAGTAATGCCCAAACAGAAGCAGATGACCGAGTTGGCTGCAGAACCTCGTCCCTGGCAAAGAATATCACGACTACGGGCAAAGCGTACAAAATCATGTACCGTTAAAAAGTAGGAGGCATAATTTTTTCTTGCTATAAAATCCAATTCGTAGTAAATGGTTTTTAAAACCTTTTCGGGGATGCCCTCAGGAAATTTTTCTTTAGCACCCAACCAAGTTAAATGAACAAGTTCTTCTTGTGGAGTTCTTCCTTCGGAGGTGAGCTCTTCGGGATATATGTACTTCAGCTCATCCAATGAAAACTGGCATTTTTCGGCAATAGATAATGCATTGCTAATCGCTTGTGGATATGGTCTAAACAAACGGTGCATTTCAGCGATGGGTTTAAGATGTCTTTCCGCATTTTCATGTAGCTTGTAGCCAGCGGTGTATATCGTACATTTTTCCCTCACGCAAGTAAGGATATCCTGTAGCTGTCGGCGTTGAGGTTCATGGTAATGTACATCATTAGTGGCCACCAAAGGGATGTGGAGTTGCTTGCTTAACTCTGCTAGTCTGAACATTCTTTTCTGGTCTGAACCTGTGTAGCTGCGGTTGATGCCCAGATAAAGATTGTTACTTAAGGCTTTTTGATAGTGTTGTAAATGTGTTTTAAAGTCGGTTTCGAAATCAAAATTTTGGTTAAGTGAATTGGGCGCAATGGCGATAAATAAAATATCCGCTTTGTGTTGCCAAACGTCCGCCTGATAAAGGTGACATTGCCCTTTTTCTGCACGACTATTTCCCAAACTTAGCAAAGCCGACAAACGGCTGTAGCCATTTTTGTTGGTGGGATAGGCCAGTAGCGAAGGGCCATCCAACAAATCTAACCTGCAAGCTGGAATAAGTTTGATGGCATGCTTTCTGGTGGTGATATGGGCACGCACAATGCCCGCCAAACTATTCCTGTCGGTAATGGCTATTTTAAGGTAGCCTAGTTGGGCCGCTCGAGCGACCAGTTCTTCGGGATGTGAGGCGCCACGTAGGAAACTGAAATTGCTGGTGGCCTGTAATTCTACATATTCCATAAGCTAGGCAAAAAATCCATGAATAAACCATTGTGCGGCAATTTTGCTGTGGTAATGCCCTAACCTGAACAACCAATAGCGTTGCCCTTTTTCATCTTCTACATAATAATAGTCGCGGTGTTTACCTTCATTTAACCACCATTCACGCTCAATCCTTTCGGGACCGTCAGCTTTAGTAATGCGGTGCAATTGACCTTTATAGGTGAAGTTCATGGGAGGATAATCAGGAATGGGGGCACTCACCTGTATGGGCTCTGGTTGGTTGAGCAACACGGTGGGCCTAAGTTTGTGGGTTTGCCATTCGGTTTCGGGCAGTTGTTGTGGGTCCGTTACCGCTTTAATGCTATGCTCAGGCCAGTGATGTTCCTGTGGTAAATATCGCCTGATGGCATTTTTTCCAGCTTTGATACTGATACGGTCCAGTAATTCCGAAACTTCAGACAAATTGCTTTGTGCCTGAATTTGCCATAATGCTTCTTGTTGTTTAGGCAATGCTTCTACCTTGGTGGCTTCCATAATGAATAGCTCAATCCCCAAATCAGGTTCAATCTGTTTGATTTTGAGCTCGAACAATTTGAAAAGATGCTGGATATGGATAGAAGCCTGATTGGTGCCAATGCTAATTTGTTGTAGTTCGCCATCAAGGCGATAACATTTTAAGGTAGCATTTCTAAAACCCACATCATCTTTTTGTAAGAGGATACATAAGTTTTCTAACAAGGTTTGGATAGCTATTTCGATGCCTTTGGCCGTTTGGATAGGCTCCAAACAATGTAATCGTTCTTGGTAAGGATGTGGTTCTGAAATGGTTTCAAATGCCTCGGGCTGGTGGCCTAAAGCTTGTCCAATACGCAGGTTAATCTCCTCTCCAAAACGTCTGCGTAGTGTAGAAGAGGCGATATGGATAAAACTATCAATAGTATGGAAGCCCAATTTGGCCAAGCGTTGTAAAATGTTTTCCTCTAAACGTAAAGCTTTAGTGGGCAAAGGTAATAAGGCCTGTAAATGCTCGCCACTTTTGACGATTTGGTTTTCTCCATAATGGGTAATGGCCCAAGCAGTACCTAAAGTATCGGCCATGGCTATTTTAAAATGATAACCTGCTTTTTTTAGCCTCGAGCTAATCTCTTGTAGGTAAGGTTTTTCACCTTTCCATAAATGCGTACAGCCCGAAACTTCTAGGAACAAACCGTCGGGTGGGGCTAAGGCGATGTTAGGGCTATACCGAATAAACCATTCGGCCAGCATTTTTAACAGTTTTTGTTGGCGCAGCGGTTGGTATTTGAAAGCCTGTAGCGAAGGCAGAATGATTCTGGCATCAGCCAAAGGCATATTGGGTTTTAAGCCCAGCTTTTTCGCCTGATAGCTAACACCTATAATGATTTGTTTGTTGCGTTCATGTGTCACTAAAGCATAGGCTATGCCATCCAGCTCTTTTTGCCGAATAGCCATTTGGTCGGTTACCAAATGCGGGAACCATATGGAAACGTAACGTTTGTTCATGAACCAATGGCATGTGGAAGGAAAGGTTGTGATGCAGAGCTTTCTATGGTGTGGAATTGGTCGTTATGCCATGAAATGTTGAAGCTTGCAGTGCTACCATTACGTACTTTTAGTAGTTCTACCTGCCAATTGGCAAAACCAACTCCTGGCAATTCGGTTAGGTTAAGGCTTGCCGTTGGGCTAATCTGCCACCTGGCAGCGCAGGCAGTGGCATGGATAGGCCCTGTTTGGGTGCGTAAAATAAAACCTGTGACTTTGCTTTTTTCTACGGTAAGCTGCAAACGTTGTGATTGGGCAAAGGTAATGGCTTCCAGTTCGCTGATGACCCCGTTAAGGCTTTGGCATTTTAAGGCTTCCTCGGTAGCCCAAAGGATATCTTTGGGTTTTACGAGATTGATAAAAATAATTTGATGGGCTGGAATGCCAAAATAGTTTAGTCCAGGGGGGAATAATTGGCGTTGTTTTCCAATCCATACATAAATACCTTGATGGGTATTTAGCTTGGATAATAAGGCCATGATAAAGGCGCTGGTACAAGCGGTATGTTCTGGTTGTGTACTTACAAACTCGTGAATGGTGCCTGTAGGGAAAACTTGATTGGGAAAATGTTTTTCGATATGGGCAAAACCAAGTTTTTTTTGCTGTTGCCTAGGTTTTGTCTTATAGCCCTCTAAATCGAGAATTTGCCGCTGTAGGCGTTCAATAACCGTTTGATGAAAGGGACTTTTCATTTTTTTACTAATATTTTTAGCAAAAATAATAAAAATTTTAGTAATACAAGTTTTAGTCTGGTTTAATTTTAATCGAAAAAGTACTATGATGGATGGAGTGGGTCGTTTACTGAACCTTGTATTTAAGGAATAAATGTTTCAAAATAAAAGCGGAGCTTGTAGGCCCCGCTTGGTTAATATGTTTATTCGGCTCTTTTCAGTCCAAATTTTTCTATTTTACTGTAAAGATGACTTCGTTGGATATCAATATCGTCGGCTGTTTTGGATACGTTCCAGTTGTTTTTTTCCAGCTTGAACTTGATGAACTCTTTTTCTGCAAAGTCTTTGTACTCTTGGAAATTGCTGAAGCTGTCGTAATTAAAGCTGCTACCCTGATTGCCACTATTGGTAGTTGGCTGACTAGCGCCTACATTAGTACCTCCACTAGGATTGGCAAAGGCCACTACATCCTGTTCGGTAATGGTTTTATCACTCAAAATAATCAAACGCTCAATCATATTGCGCAGCTCACGTACGTTACCTGTCCATGGCAATCTTTTCAGCGCATCCATGGCACCATCTGTAATTTTCTTACCTGGCATGCCATATTCGCCACAAATTTCTTCCAAAAAGCTTTGCGCTATTACAGGAATATCGTCGGTACGCTCCGTGAGGTGAGGTACGTGGATATTGATGACGTTTAAGCGGTGGTACAAGTCCATCCTAAAATTACCTTCTTCAATTTCTTTTAAAAGATCTTTGTTGGTTGCCGCTACAATCCTCACATTCACATCAATTTCCTTTTCGCCACCTACACGGGTAATTTTATGTTCTTGCAGCGCACGTAGTACTTTTGCTTGTGCCGACATGCTCATGTCGCCAATTTCATCTAGGAACAAGGTCCCGCCATTGGCCAACTCAAATTTTCCGATACGTTGTTTCACTGCCGAAGTAAACGAACCTTTTTCGTGTCCAAAAAGTTCACTTTCAATCAACTCAGAAGGGATAGCCGCACAGTTTACTTCTATCAATTGTCCTTCAGAACGGTTTGATTTTTCGTGCAGCCAACGTGCAACCAATTCTTTACCGCTACCATTCGCCCCGGTAATTAATACCCTGGCTTCGGTAGGGGCTACGCGTTCGATGGTTTCCTTTATTTTTCCAATGGTATCCGAGTTTCCCAGGATGTCACGGGTTTTACTTGCCTTTCTTTTAAGGACTTTGGTTTCGGTCACCAAAGAACCACGGTCTAAACCATTACGTACGGTAATTAGTAGACGGTTTAGATCAGGTGGTTTAGAGATAAAGTCAAAGGCACCTTTTTTACTGGCCTCTACGGCAGTTTCTACCGTGCCATGGCCAGAAATCATGATGAATGGGAGGTCGGGCTTAATGCCAAGGGCTGTTTCCAGCACTTCCATACCATCCATTTTATTCATCTTGATGTCGCAAAGAACAAGGTTGTAGTCGTTCTTTTTGATCATTTCCAAGCCATCAATGCCGTTATCTATATCATCGACCTCGTAGTTTTCGTATTCTAATATTTCGCGAAGGGTACTCCTTATCGCTCTTTCATCATCAATAATTAGCAGTTTTGCCATATAGGTGTTAGATATTTCTTAATGCGAATATATTATTTTTTATGATATGTATAGTTTTTTGTACAATCTGTTTTTATAACGATGAGGATTAGAAGTTGTTTGTGAGTGTTTGGTTTTTTTAATCACGGATACACAGATGATTTTTATTTAGCTAATTGTTTTTGTATTTTTGAATATGGGCAGATTAAAAATATACGATATAGATATTCCCCGCGAAAGCATACTGGCTGAACGGGAAGTTTTGTATTTAAGTAAATCTGCTGAACAAAAATTCTATGCATTACTTCAGCTTAATCGTGTTTCTGTTCAATTGAATGGAGGTAATCCATTAAAGAAACCGCAAGGTAAAGGAATTCTTATTCGTAAAGCAAACCATAGCTAGGGATGTCTTTTGATAAAGAAAGTGCAGAAATGTTGTTGCTTTTAAGCGTTTTTCAAAAACATAGGGTTGATTATCTAATTGTTGGGGGCTTTGCCGTAAATAGATATGGCTATGGTAGAGCTACTGGTGATTTAGATTTATACTTAAGAGATACTGAGCAGAATCGCAGAAACCTTATTGAAGCCATTGATGAAATGGGATATGGAAGATATGATATGTTGATGGACACTCCAATTGTTGCGGGTTATTGTGAAATAATGATGGATGATGGGATGTATGCTGATTTGATGACGGATATTCCAGGGTTGGATAAAACAAAATATGATGAATATTTAGCAATGGCTACTGTTGATATCATTGATGGTTTTGAAGTGAAGTTTTTGCATTACAATCATTTGTTGTCGAATAAAAAGGCTACTAATAGAATAAAGGACCAATTAGACGTACAAGAACTGGAACGTATTAATAAGAAGAGCTAGCTTTCATAGGTTTTTGTTCTCTAAACCTGATAGGAGTGGAAATACTTTTTGTGGCAAAAACATTGAAACCTCGTAGGTTTTCAAAACCTACAGGTTTGTGTCCGATGTTAACAAAAAGATTGCAACGGATAGCAGGACTGGAGTTGCTAATAACCACTAGGTTGATTTTCAAATAAATATATCAAACAAATATTTGACAATTAATCAGTTCAACAATTCTTCAAATCCGAAAAATACCTTATCTTTGCACCCAATTAATTAATTTAAAAACACTTTAATATTATTCAAGAATGTATTTAAGTTCAGAAAAGAAAGCCGAAATTTTTGCAAAACACGGCGAAGTAGCAACCAACACGGGTTCTGCAGAAGGTCAAGTAGCATTGTTTACTTACCGTATTGCCCACTTAACAGAGCACTTGAAAAAAAATCGTAAAGATTTTTCTACACAGTTAGCTCTACAAAAGTTAGTAGGTAAACGTCGTGGCATTTTAGCTTATCTTTACAAAAAAGATATTGAGCGCTACCGTGCTATCATCAAAGCTTTATCGCTAAGAGATATCATTAAATAAAAGCTTTTATCAACTAAAAGCCATTCTTTTAGAGTGGCTTTTTTTAGTTTTAATACTCGAAAAAATAAATATAAACTCGGTCTGTTCGAAAGAGGAAAAACAGATCACAACAATTTGTAAATGAATGTAATAAAAAAATCGTTCGATTTGGGCGATGGAAGAATTGTAGAAATTGAAACAGGTAAATTAGCGAAACAAGCTGATGGTTCTGTAGTTGTTAAAATGGGTGATACCATGTTGTTAGCAACAGTGGTATCGACTGTAGGTGCTAAACCAGGTACCGATTTTTTACCTTTATCGGTAGATTACCAAGAAAAATACGCGGCTACTGGCCGTATTCCAGGAGGTTTTTTACGCCGTGAGGCAAGATTATCTGATTACGAGGTTTTAATCTCTCGTTTGGTAGATAGAGCTTTACGTCCGTTGTTCCCTTCGGATTATCACTCTGATACACAGGTGATGATTTCATTAATTTCTGCTGATAAAAATATCATGCCTGATTGTTTAGCTGGTTTGGCGGCATCGGCAGCATTAGCAGTTTCAGATATTCCTTTTAACGGGCCTATCTCTGAAGTGCGTGTAGCAAAAATTGATGGTCAATTAGTAATTAACCCTTACGCTAGCGATTTAGAGCGTGCAACTTTAGAATTTATGGTTGCTGGTTCTGCTAACGATATCGTGATGGTAGAGGGTGAGTGCGACGAGATCCAAGAAGAAGAAATGGTTGAAGCATTGAAATTTGCTCACGAGGCAATTAAAGTTCAATGTGCTGTTCAGGTTGAATTGACCGAAGCAACAGGTAAAACTGTTAAACGTACATATAGCCACGAAGATCATGATGATGAGTTGAAAGCTAAAGTTTATGCTGATACTTATGACAAGGTTTACGCCATTGCAAAATCAGGTTCTACCAAAGAAGAGCGTTCTGAAGCTTTTACCGCTTTAATTACCGAGTTTTTGGAGGCTATGCCAGAAGAAACTGAAGATTTAACAAAAGCATTGGCTAAGCACTATTACCATGATGTACAGTATGATGCTGTTCGTGCTTTATTGTTAGATGAAGGTATCCGTTTAGATGGCCGTGCAACTACGCAGATTCGTCCAATTTGGAGTGAAGTAGGTTATTTGCCAGCTGCTCACGGTTCAGCGGTATTTACGCGTGGTGAAACGCAATCTTTAACCTCGGTTACTTTAGGTAGCAAAGATGATGAGCAAATGATTGACGGTGCTTTCATCAATGGTTATAACAAGTTTTTATTGCACTATAACTTCCCTGGTTTCTCAACTGGTGAGGTTAGACCTAACAGAGGTGCTGGACGTAGAGAGATTGGTCACGGTGCTTTGGCGCAACGCTCGTTGAAGAAGGTATTGCCTGCAGGTGCTGAAAACCCTTACACCATTCGTATCGTATCTGACATTTTAGAATCTAACGGTTCTTCGTCAATGGCTACGGTTTGTGCTGGTACTTTGGCATTAATGGATGCAGGTATCAAAATTAAAGCGCCAGTATCAGGTATAGCAATGGGTTTAATTACCGATGAGAAAACTGGTAAATATCAAATCCTTTCAGATATTTTAGGTGATGAAGATCACTTGGGAGATATGGACTTTAAAGTAACTGGTACTGAAAAAGGTATTGTTGCTTGTCAAATGGACTTAAAAATCAATGGTTTGTCTTATGAAGTTTTAACGAAAGCTTTGTTACAAGCTAAAGAAGGTCGTTTACACATCTTAAACGAGATGAAGAAAACGATTGCTGCACCAGCTGAAGATTACAAACCACATGCACCACGTATTGTTTCTCTAACTATTGAGAAAGAATTTATTGGTGCTGTAATTGGCCCAGGCGGTAAAATTATTCAAGAAATGCAACGCGAAACTGGCGCATCTATCTCTATTGAAGAGGTTGATAACAAAGGTATTGTTGAGATTTTTGCAGATAACAAAGCGGCTATTGATGCTGCTGTTGCTCGTATCCGTGCCATTGCTGCTAAACCAGAAATTGGTGAGGTTTACACTGGTAAGGTAAAATCTATCATGCCTTTTGGTGCATTTGTAGAAATTATGCCAGGTAAAGATGGTTTGCTGCACATTTCTGAAATTGATTGGAAACGTTTAGAAACCATGGACGGTGTACTTAAAGAAGGTGATATTATCGAGGTGAAATTGTTGGATATTGACAAACAAGGTAAAATGAAACTTTCTCGTAAGGTTTTATTGCCTCGCCCTCCAAAACCAGAAGGTGCACCAGCTGCTCCACAAGGATAAAAACAACTGTCATTTTGAACGACAGTGAAAAATCTCAAAGTTTTTAGCACTTATCTAGCAAATTCTTCGCAAAGGTCAGAATGACAAAAATGAATAGAAACCCTTTCAGTTTTACTGGAAGGGTTTTTTGTTTAGGATAAGTGGTATTATAAAAGAATTTGTAACTTGCATTTGATTGTTTCACACTTGTAATGACGTTGAAAATCGTCGTTGTGAGAAGGTACGACGAAGCAATCTTAAAACGATATAATTTACTTCGTACCTCGCAATAATGATAAACTAAATGAAACACCTAATTGCCCCTTCCATTTTATCGGCTGATTTTGCCAACCTGCAACGTGACATAGAGATGCTTAACCAAAGTGAGGCAGATTGGATTCATGTAGACGTAATGGATGGTGTTTTTGTGCCTAATATTTCCTTTGGTTTTCCAGTAATTGCAGCAGCAAAAAAACATGCTAAAAAGCCTTTTGATGTGCATTTAATGATTGTAGACCCAGATAGGTATATTGCTGACTTTGCTAAGGCTGGAGCTGATGTTATTACAGTGCATTATGAGGCGTGTACCCATTTACATCGTACAATTCAGCTGATTAAATCAGTGGGATGCAAAGCGGGAGTGGCTTTAAATCCGCATACGCCAGTTAGTTTTTTGAAAGATGTATTGCAGGACATTGATTTGGTTTTGGTGATGTCTGTAAATCCTGGTTTTGGTGGACAAGCTTTTATTCCTCAAACCTTAAATAAGCTAAGAGAATTGAGGCAAATGGCCAAGCAAGTTAACCCTAATCTTTACATAGAGGTTGATGGGGGAGTGGGGATTCAGAATATAGCTTCGTTAATTGAAGCAGGTGCCAATGTTTTCGTAGCAGGCAATGCTGTTTTTGCAGCCACAAGTCCTACACAGATGATTTCAGAGCTCAAAAATATAAAAACCTCTATTCAGCAGATCTAATTAATGGCCAAGAAAACGCTTTTCCTTTTATGTTTGGTCATTTTATCGCTATGCGCCAGCGCACAATCCTTAATTAAGGTAAGCGGTATCATTTATGATGAGAAAAATCAACCCTTACCTAAAGTAAGTGTTACGTTGGTAGGCTTATCTGGAAGTACAGTGAGTGATGAAGAAGGGAAGTATACCATTCATTCACGTTTGTCTAATTTCAGTTTGAGGTTCAAACTGGTAGGCTATCGAACGGAAACCATTAAGTTTAGTGAACAAAAAGGAACTGAAGTAAAAAAAGATGTTTTTTTGAAGCTAGACGTGAAAGAACTTAAAGGCGTAAAAATTACGGGGAAACAAAACCAGCTCAACAATGCGCAAAGTATCAATGTTACTGATTTGGCAAGCTTGCCTACCGTTTCCATGAACTTTGAAGCTATTTTAAAAACCTTGCCAGGGGTTTCCACCAACAATGAATTAAGTTCGCAATACAGTGTACGTGGTGGTAATTTCGACGAAAATCTAATTTACGTTAACGATATTGAAATTAACCGACCTATTTTAATTAGAAATGGGCAACAGGAAGGTTTGAGTTTTATTAACCCCGATTTTGTAAGTAGGGCACGTTTTTCGGCAGGTGGTTTTAATGCTAGGTACAACGACAAGCTTTCATCGGTACTGGATGTAAGATATGACAAGCCAGATAGCAATGAATATGTAATATCAGCTGGTTTAATGGGTTTTTCGGCTACGGCTAAAAGCAATTTTAAAAATAGCCATTTGCTGTTTGGTTTCAGGAGAAAAGATAACAGGAATGTATTGGGAACGCAAGACCAAAAAGGTAGCTATCGTCCTAATTTTAATGATTTTCAGGCGCTTTATCAATATAATTTCAGCCAGAAGTTTAGCATTAACACCTTGCTTAATTTTAATTCTGGAAGTTTTAAACTTGTTCCACAAAGTAGGGAAACACAATTTGGTACCATTACTACACCCATGCGTTTGAAGGTGGATTATGAAGGACAGGAAATTGATGATTATTACACTTATGGAGGTGCAGTAACAGCTTTGTTCAATCCTTATAAAGATTTGTCTGTCAAATGGATAAACAGTTATTTCGAAGTTCAGGAAAGAGAACGTTTTGATATTGATGGTAACTATGTTTTTGAAGAAGTGGATAACGATTACGCTGGTGGTGGCTTTGGTCCAATTCGTAAAAATAGAGGCTTGGGCAACCAATACAGTTACGCTAGAAATAGTTTAAATTCGAGTATAGCAAGTACCGAACTTAAGGTAGAACAGCGTGTGGGAAAACATGAAATTACCTATGGTGCAAGATTCGAGCAAGCAAAATATGTAGATAAAATTAACGAATACAGTTATCTTGATTCGGCAGGCTATATTTTACCAGCGAATACCAATTCGTTTACTTTTGAGGATGCTATTTTTAGCAATAACCATTTAAAAATCAATACCATTTCTGGGTATTTACAAGATAGTTATGCTGTTTCAGCAAAAACAGATGTGCAATTTGGTTTGCGAGCTAGTTACAATGATTTAAGTAGCGAATTATTGTTTAGTCCTAGGTTGTTAATGTTGTATCGTCCAGATGAACAAAAACTTTGGCGATTTACAGCGGGTATTTATCGTCAGGCACCAAGCTATAGGAGTATTAGAGATTTGGATGGCTCACTAAATCTTGACCAAAAGGCACAGCGTTCCTACAACATATCGGCAGGTTACGATTTTTCCTTTAACGGATTAGGGACACGCCTAAAATTTACTTCTGAGGTTTATTACAAGTACGCTGATAGGATGATTCCGTATACCGTAGATAACGTAAGAATCAAATATTTGGCTACAAGCACTGCTAAAGGCAATACCTACGGAGCAGATTTTTCATTGGGTGGTGAGCTGGTGAAGGATTTGATGTCTTTTTTTAGGGTTTCAATCTTAAGCGCTAACCAAGATGTAATTAACGACAGTTACGTAGCTAAGGATGCTAATGGCCAAAACCAAACCATTTATCCAGGCTATTTGAAAAGACCAACCGACCAAAAAGTAAATTTCTCGATGTTTTTTCAGGATAGATTATTCAAAAGCCCTACTTATAAAGTGCACCTTAATTTGTTGTATGGTTCCAGATTACCTATCGGTGCCCCTCAAATTAAAACTTATACCGATGATTTCAGTATTCCAGCATACCGAAGGGTAGATATTGGTTTTTCTAATGACTTTTTGGATGCCAGTGCTAAAAGAAAGCCCAAATTTTTGAGCAAATATTTTAATTCGGTAATTGCTTATGCAGAGGTTTTTAACTTGCTGAACATTAACAATACGGTATCTTATTTGTGGCTAAAAGACGTGAATAATGTCAATTACGCTATTCCTAATTATTTAACGGGCAGACAATTAAACTTTAAGCTCATCTTTAAGATAAAAGGCAATTAATTGAGGTTAATATGCTATCACTTTAGGTTAATATACTAGCAGTATTTTTGTCTTTTTCTCAAACGTTTGTTATGTTGATTATTTGGTTGATAAAAAACCTAAATAATTAGTGTCAAAATGTTAATTTTACGAGCAATAAAAAACAGAAAAAATGAGACATAATTTTGGAGCTGGTCCTTGTATTTTACCGCAGGAAGTTTTTAAGCAAGCTTCTAGCGCAGTACTAGATTTTAAAGACGGTTTATCAATTCTAGAAATCTCCCATCGCTCACCTGAATTTGAGGCAGTGGTTGAGGAGACGGTAAGATTGGTAAAGGAACTTTTAAATGTTCCTTCGGGATATTCAGTACTGTTGTTGCAAGGAGGAGCAAGCCTACAATTTTCAATGGTGCCCATGAATTTACTGCCTGAAGGCAAAAGCGCCGCTTATTTAGATTCGGGTGTTTGGGCAAGTAAAGCAATTAAAGAAGTTAAATATTTCGGTAAAGCCAATGTTGTAGCATCCTCAAAAGACTCCAATTATACCTTTATTCCTAAAGACTTCGAAATCCCAGCGGATAGTGCTTATTTCCACTATACCTCTAATAATACTATTTACGGTACTGAGCTGTTTGATTTACCAGCCACCAAAGTACCTGTAGTTTGCGACATGTCGTCGGATATTATGAGCCGTGTGATTGACGTTTCGAAATATGACTTAATCTATGCTGGAGCGCAAAAAAATATCGGTCCTGCTGGTTTAACTGTAGTGATTGTAAAAGACGAGATTTTAGGAAAAACTGATAGAGCTATTCCTTCTATGTTAGATTATAAATCTCATGTAGACGGTGGTTCAATGTACAACACCCCGCCTGTGTTCTCTATCTACACTGCAATGTTAAACCTCCGTTGGTTGAAATCAAAAGGCGGTATTGCTGAGATTGAGAAAGAAAATATCGCAAAGGCAAAAGCTTTATATACAGAGATTGATAGAAATTCTTTATTTAAGGGAACTTGTGCGGTAGAAGACCGTTCACGTATGAACATTTGTTTTGTAATGGAAGACCCTGAGTTAGAAAAGCCTTTCGCTAAATATGCTGACGAAAATGGTTTTGAAGGCTTAAAGGGACACAGAAGTGTAGGTGGTTTCAGAGCATCTATGTACAATGCACTTCCAATTACCAGCGTACATGCGCTAATCGATTTAATGCAAAGTTTCGAAGAAAAATACAAAAAATAAGAAATGGCTAGAATACTTGCCAATGATGGCATAGATCCAATAGGAAAGAAATTATTAGAAGATGCTGGGTTTACTGTAGATACACAAACGGTACCTCAAGATCAATTAGTAGCGGCATTGCAAAATTACGATGGCTTAACCGTTAGAAGTGCTACTAAAGTTAGAAAAGAACTGATTGATGCTTGTCCTAACCTCAAATTAATAGGTAGAGGTGGTGTTGGTATGGATAATATCGACGTAGAATACGCAAGGTCAAAAGGAATTACAGTAGTGAATACACCTGCTGCTTCATCATTATCGGTAGCGGAGTTGGTGTTCTCTCACTTATTTACTGGCGTACGTTTCTTGCAAGATGCTAACCGTAAAATGCCTGTAGAAGGAAATACCAAATTCAACGATTTGAAAAAAGCTTATGCTAAGGGTATTGAGTTGAGAGGTAAAACCATTGGTATTATTGGTTTTGGAAGAATTGGAAGAGAAACTGCAGCCGTAGCTTTAGGGTTAGGAATGAATGTGTTAGCTTACGATTTATTCCCTTTTAGTGGAAACATTACTTTGAACCTAACTTTAGGCATCAAGGTTGAAATTCCAGTAACTACCGTAAGTTTGGAAGAGGTAATTGCCAATAGTGATTTTATCTCTTTACATACGCCATTTGCCGACAAACCAATTTTAGGCGCAGCTGAATTTGCAGCGATGAAAAACGGGGTAGGCGTAGTGAATTGCTCTCGTGGTGGAACTATCGACGAAGCTGCTTTAATCGAGGCTTTAAACTCGGGCAAGGTTGCTTTTGCAGGTTTAGATGTTTTTGATAACGAACCTACACCAGCTGCAGAGATTTTATCACACCCTAAAATTTCGTTGACTCCTCATATTGGTGCCTCAACTAACGAAGCGCAAGAGCGTATCGGTACGGAATTGGCTAATTTGATTATCGATCATTTTAAGGGTTAATCCCCGATAACCATATGATATAAAAGCCCGAGATTTTAATCTTGGGCTTTTTTGTGTTTATACGAGTCGTCATTGCCGTTGATAATGCGTCATTTCGACCGTAGCGGAGAAATCTTTGTAAATTTATTTTATCTAATAAAAGACTCGATATTATGTCACCACCTCGTGGTTCTGAATTGTAATGTCTTATAGTTAGAATAATATCAGTCCTTCGGACTTAAATATTACATGAAAATTCTTTATACCACACATCTATTGCCAAAACCACGAAGTGGTGTTATTATTTTAAAAGAGATAAGCAGTAGGTAAAGAATCCTGAAAGGGTGATATTAAATTCAAAGATTCTACTATTCATAACACGTCATTTCGATCGTAGTGGAGAGATCTTTTTCGAATGTTTAATAAATATAGATATATCCAAAGATTTAACTTCGTTGATTTTCAATTTACTTCGTAGAGCTTCGATTCTCCACTCGCTAAGCTGTAGTCTAAATGACAAAAGTGCTTACTCCATCGAATTAGTCAACGCCCAGTACCTAAAACCTAACACCGCCTTTTGAAAGGTGCTCAATCTCATTGGGTCTTTTTGGTAATAGGATGGAAGCACTAGTTTATTCAATTTTACCAATGCTTTAAAAAATGCTTTCTTCATATCATAAAACTTTGATACCGCTTTGAGGCTCTTTTGACTTCATCAATTTGTTCTTTCTGTAAAGGATAAAGAACAACACCGCAGATATGACAACAAAAAGAGCCAATAAAAGTTGCAAATAATTGGTGCTTTTACTTATTTTCTGATTGTACTCCAGCAATTCGTCATTTTTTACCTGCAAGTCCCTAATGGTTTTCTTATAGCTGTCAATACGTAATTGACTGTTATCTACATTAGATTTTACCTGTTGAAACTGTAGGTCTTTGTAGTCTAACAATACCTTCAATTCCGTAAAGATGTTATTATCGTTAATGGCAATCTGTCTCAAAATCTCGTTAGAGTTTTTGATGTCCCTTTTGGTCTGGAATCCAAAAATACCTGTGCGAGCATTTAAGCTTTCATCATATTGTCCAAAGCGGGTGCTTCGTTCGGCCAACATGACGTTAATTTTATTTCGTTGCAGTTCATAAGCAGAACTATCTTGCGCAAAGCTTACGCTTATTAAACTTCCGAATAAGAGTGTAAAAAGAATGGCTTTTCTCATCATAGTTAAAACTTTAAATAGTACCTAACAAACTCCATGCCTCAGCTTTCTTTACAAAATGAGGTTTCACTTGTGCCCATGTACGTTTGAACAAATCAGACTGTCTATAGTTTTCCAGCGCATCGACATTTTTCCACCTGCTGATCGTGAAAAAAACGTTCTTGTCCGTTTCATGCTGTAGCAAATTAACGCCCATACAGCCTTCGAAGCTTGCGATTTGGATATTTACTTGTGTAAATAGCTGCTTGAAGTCTTCGATGAATAATTCAGAAAACTCCAATTTAACAAGTCTGGTAATCATAAAAAGATGGTTTATGGATGGAACTCTACCCTGACAATATCATTAAGATGCAAGCCTAATAAACCGCTGGCTTTGCCTTTGTTAATGGCAATTTCCAAATGGTTACTAATGCCAAATAGGCAGAGTTTTTCGCCTTCTGGAACTTCATTATAGTGCCAGCTTAGTTGGGTAATGGTTTCGCTCTTCCTAAAATAAAGCGTAAAGTCTCTATTGCGTTGTACTTTGGTGAATAAGTCCTTGGTAATGTTGGTAATTACATTACTGAACCTATCGATAAAAATCACACTTCCTCTGATAATGTCACGTTCAATTACAGGGTGCAACAACATGCGCTGTTCAATATCATCAGCAGGGATACCAATTTCTTTGAGTCTGCCACCTTTAGCCAAATGCACAGCAGCTTTCACCAAGATATCAACCAACGGAAAATGCAAAAATTTCAAGTCCTGCATAATGTTCAGTTCCACTAATTCGTCAGGTTTATCCTCAAAAAGCAACGAAAAAATGCCATTATCGGCGCCTACAAAATAATGGTCTTTGTAGCGCAGGGCGATGTACTTGGTGTTTTCGTTAAATACTGAATCAATCCCAATAAGGTGAACCGTATTTTTTGGGAAATAGATATAGGCATTTTTAAGAACAAAAGCTGCGTAAGAAATGTTGAAAGCAGGTACTTCGTGGGTGATGTCTATAATATTAACGCTTGGGAGGATATTCAGGATACTGCCTTTTAGTGCAGCCTGATAAAAATCCTTCGAACCCAAATCTGTCGTTAATGTGATTATAGCCATTAAAAATTAAATATTTATGCTTATTCTTGCGTATAGGCAAATTGCCTACAAATATTCAATTTTTAAATCGAATTACACAGGGCGCAACTAAAAAAACAATATTTTGAGCGAAATAAAATTGATACTGGAAACTACCGATCAGATACAATTCTGGGGGGCGAATAACGAGCACTATGAGCAAATAAAAGCGGCTTTTCCAAAGCTGAAGATTGTGGCTAGAGGCAATGAAGTGAAGGCTTTAGGTGACGAGGCCGAGCTCAAATTGTTTGAGCAAAAAATCAACGCCTTGGTGGCTCATTTAGATAAATTTGGCACGCTGACCAATAACGATGTGGACGGCATATTGGGCGCTAAAAAAAATACTGAGAACAACACTACAGAACCTGCTAGTGGTACCCCTGTAGGTAGTGGCGAGGTAATTGTTTATGGAAACCACGGTCTAATGGTAAAAGCCCGTACGGCAAACCAAAGGAAAATGGTAGACAGCATCAATAAAAACGATGTGTTGTTTGCCATTGGTCCTGCAGGTACAGGGAAGACCTATACTGCGGTTGCCTTGGCGGTAAGAGCCCTGAAAAACAAAGAGATTAAGCGTATCATCTTGACCAGACCTGCGGTAGAGGCTGGGGAGAGTCTGGGCTTTTTGCCTGGCGACTTGAAGGAAAAAGTCGACCCTTATTTACGCCCTTTGTATGATGCGCTTGATGATATGATTCCAGCGGAGAAACTAAAAATCTATTTAGAGAATAGAACCATTGAAGTAGCACCGCTAGCCTTTATGCGTGGTCGTACCTTAGATAATTGCTTTGTGATTTTGGATGAGGCTCAGAACTCTACCGATTTGCAATTGAAAATGTTCCTAACTCGTATGGGACCAACGGCTAAATTTATCGTTACTGGTGACGTTACTCAAATTGACTTACCGAAAAAGGCACAGTCGGGCTTACATAATGCCCTTCGCATATTGGGTGATATTAAAGGAATCGATATTATTTATTTAAGCGGCGAGGATGTGGTACGTCATAAGTTGGTTAAGGCTATTTTGAAAGCGTACGGAGATATTCAGTAATAGTGGTTAGTTACTAGTGGTTAGTAATTAGGAATAGCGTATTGTTTAAAAGAGGTCCGAAGATGAAATTTTATAATTATGTCTTCGGACTTTTTTATTGGGTCAAGTTAGCTGCTCAACTTTCGGACTTCCCGACTTTTTTACTATTTTTATGCCCTCATGAAAGCAGTAAAAGAAACCCAATTTACCTTCCCAAAACAAAGTAGTTTTTACAAAGGAAAAGTACGTGATGTGTACACTATTGATAACCAGTTAATGGCAATGGTGGTGACCGACAGGATCTCGGCATTTGATGTGGTATTGCCAGAAGCAATTCCTTACAAAGGTCAGGTGTTGAACCAAATTGCAGCTAAATTTTTATCAGCAACAAAAGACATCGTGCCAAATTGGGTATTAGCTACTCCAGATGAAATGGTGACGATTGGTCGTATTTGCGAACCATTTAAGGTAGAGATGGTGATTAGAGGATATTTAGCTGGTCATGCTGCACGTGAATATGCACTAGGCAAACGTCAAGTTTGTGGTGTTGCTTTGCCAGAAGGGTTGAAAGAGAATGATAAGCTACCTGAGCCTATCATTACACCAACCACTAAAGCTGCTGTAGGCCACGATGAGGATATTTCAAGAGAAGATATTTTGGCGAAAGGCATTGTTTCTTTAGCAGATTATGAAAAACTAGAGAAATACACCCGTGCTTTATACCAAAGAGGTACCGAAATGGCAGCAGAAAGAGGACTGATTTTAGTGGATACCAAATATGAGTTCGGTAAAGTGGGTGATGAAATTTATTTGATCGACGAAATTCACACGCCAGATTCGTCTCGTTACTTTTATGCTGAAGGTTATGAAGAAAGACAGGCAAATGACGAACCTCAAAAACAGCTTTCTAAAGAGTTTGTGCGTAAGTGGTTAATAGAGAATGGCTTTCAAGGTAAAGATGGACAAGTAGTGCCAATAATGACTGAAGAAATTGTAGAATCCATTTCAGAACGCTATATTGAGCTTTACGAACAGATTGTTGGAGAGAAATTTGTGAAAAATCCTTCTGAAAATATTTTGGATAGGATAGAAGCAAATACCAAAGCCGCCGTTGAGAAATTAATACAGTAAACAGTTTTCAGTTAGCATTAAACTTTTAATGCTAGTTAATTAGTTAGCCAGTTAAACAAATAACCAGTTAACCAAAAAATAAAAAATATGAAATTTAGTGTAGATAAGCACGAGAAATATGTAGTGTTGAAATTAGAGGAGCCTAAATTCACTAATGATAACACCCCAGCCTTAAAATCTGAATTTGTTCTTTTGAACACAGAAGGTTACCATAATATTGTTTTAGATTTATCGGCTGTTAAAGAGTGCAGTGACGCACAAGATTTAAGCGCTTTGCTGGCTGGCGATAGACTTTGTAAAGCTGCCGATGGTTTATTCATCGTATGTGGCGTTAATAAAAGTATCGCACAAATTATCCAAATGTCAAACCTTCATCAGTCTGTTACGTTTGTTAATAAGCTTGACGAAGCAACAGATCTTATCTTTATGGAAGAGATCGAAAAAGAACTTCGCGGTGGAGTAGACAAAGGGTAAAATTATTAAATGAAATTTGAAGTAACGATCTTAGGAAGTAGTTCGGCAACGCCAATTTATAACCGAAATCCAACAGCGCAATTACTAAATTGCAATGAACGTTTTTATTTGATTGATTGCGGTGAGGGTACTCAGCAGCAATTGATACGATATGGTTTTAAGGCATCCAAAATTGATTTTATTTTCATCAGTCATTTGCATGGTGATCATTTTTTTGGTTTAGTAGGATTGTTATCTAGCCTGCATCTTAATGGTCGTACAAAGCCTTTGCATTTATTTGCTCCAGCTGCGTTAAAGGAAATTTTGGACCTACAGTTTCTTCATTCCGACACGCATTTGCGTTATTCCATCAACTTTTTTCCAATAAATCCTGCTAAACCAGAAGTGATTTTTAAGAACAATGATGTTGTTGTTGAAACCATTATACTGAACCATCGTATTCCATGTACAGGATTTAAGTTTACAGAGAAAAAACGTTTAAGAAAGTTGATTGTAGAGAAGTTAGAGCGAGATTCCATTCCAGTGGAATACTATGCAATGCTAAAGCGGAGTGTAGATTTTGAATTGCCAGATGGAAGAAGGGTTAATCATCTAGATTATACTATAGATTCTGCCATACCAAAGGTATATTGCTATTGTTCTGATACGATGTACGACGAACGTTATTTTGATCAAATCAAAGGAGCAGATACCCTTTATCACGAAGCTACCTTCATGCACGACATGTTAGAACGAGCTTTGGAAACCCATCACACTACGGCACAGCAAGCCGCTGAAATCGCAAAAAAAGTAGACGCTAAGAAATTATTGATCGGCCACTTTTCTTCTAGATACAAAACATTGGAAGGTCTGTTAGAGGAAGCACAGGCTGGTTTCGAAAACACAGTTTTAGCAACAGAAGGTAGAACTTTCGAAATATAAACTGAGCCGTTAATCTTCCGTCATTTCGAGTGGAAAGTAGGGCAGTTGAGGACCGAAGCTCAACGAAGTTAAATCTAGAGACATATGAAACTAAGACTTACGAAGTTTCAAAAACTTCGTAAGTCTATAAAGAATAAATACTCCGAACTCATTAAAAGACTTTTCGACTACGTTGCTCTTCGCTAGAAATGGCGGATCTATTATGCGTTTGTGCTGTAGAAATGATTAAGCATAAAAAAAGCGAAGAACTATTAAGGATTCTTCGCTTGTCGTATTGAGGTTCTGTTGATTATTTATCTTTCTTATTCCCGCCGCCAAATACAGAGAAGTGAACATAGCGTTTAGGGTTAGTTTTTAAATCGATCATTAAAGCATCTAAGTTTTTAGAGGCATTGTTAAGGTTGTCATACATCTGTCTGTCGTTTAACAAAGCACCTAAAGTACCCTTTCCATTTTTAAGATCGCTGATCATTCCTTGTAAATCAGCAATTGCTTTATTTGCGTTGTTTACCGTTGTTTCAAAATTTATAGCTGCTACCTTATCCGTCATCGTATTCAAGTTCTTCATTACGGCATCAATTCTAGCACCATTACTTTTAAAGTTGGCTGTAATGGCTTCTACATTAGATAGGATAGACGAAAGTTTTGAACTTTCTGATCCCACTAAAGCATCAACTTTTTTGGAAGTAGATTCTAATGAAGTTAAAGTGCCTGCAATACTGGTAAAACTACGATCGATGTTTTTCTGAAGGTTAGGATTTAAAATTGTATTGATACTTGAAAGGATTGAGTCCATTTTGGTAATGATCAATTCAGCCTTCTTTTGAACGGGTTGAAAAGTCTCCATCAAACCTTTTTCTACATTGGTTTGCAGAAAATCGCCATCTTGAGCAAAATTTTTATCGTTACCAAGTGTTAACACAATTGCTTTGCTGCCTAAAAGGTCTGTGCCTTCTAAACGAGCGATGGTGTTTTTAGGAATTTCGTATTTTCCGTTGATTTTCAAAGTAGCTTTAATGGTGGCATCTGGCTGTAGTTCCAATGCCGCAACTCTACCAATTTGGTAACCATTAATTAATACAGGTTTAGATACCGCTAAACCATCCACTTGAGTGTATTTGGCGTAAAGGATTGTCTCGCTAGAAAATATGCTGTTTCCTTTTAAAAAGTTATAGCCTATAATAAGCAGGGCAATAGCAAATGCCGCTAAAATACCTACTTTGGTTTCGTTCTTTATTTTCATTTATGTTGTAGCGATTTATTGATGGTTTTCTCTATGTTGTTTTATAGTATCAATGAGCTCGCAAGCTCGCTTGGTTTATTAATTCTCTACTTCTTTTTTGTATTGCTTAATGGCATTTACAATAGCAGTTACAATTTCTTCTTGTCCTTCATCAGAGTTAATATATCTCTCTTCTTCTGGATTGGAGATAAAGCCTATTTCGGTCAGTACCGATGGCATTGCCGCCCTTTGTAATATCAGTAATCCTTGCTCTTTAACACCTCTGTTCACCCTTTTGTTTACTTCAGTATAATTTTTTTGGATATAACTAGCCAAAGCTAAGCTTTTTGAACGGTAAAGTGATTTATAAAGTGATAATAAGATGATCTCTTCAGGGTCGGTAGGATCGTAAGTACCATGTTTCTTGAAGTTTTTATCCTTAATAATTTCCTCGTTTTCCTTCAAGCCAGCATCCATTTCGTTGATGCGTCTGTAGGCTCCCACAAATGTTTCAGTACCTTTAGTATAGTTGTTTCCTTTGGGCATTGAGTTGCAGTGGATAGAGATAAACAGGTCAGCTTTAGCATCATTGGCAATTTCCGCCCTACGATACCAATCCACATCTACATCCGTTTTACGGGTTTGTATGACCTTAATTTGAGGTAATTCCTCTTGAAGTTTTGCACCTAATTTTAACGCAACTTTTAAAGCTACATCTTTCTCCCACGAATAAGCACCTTTAGCTCCTGGTTTCACACCGCCGTGACCAGCATCAATTACAATGGTCTTTATTTTATATCCTTGGGCATTTGCATTGAAAAATGAGAAAGTGAAAAGTAAAAAAGTGAAGTATAAAAAAATGTTTCTTGGCTGCATTTAGTTGTGTTTTGTGCAAAAATACAAAATTTAATTTTCTACGCTTGATTTATAGGCTTGAATGGCTTTTAATATACAATTGGTGATTTCTATTTGACCTGCTTCAGAGTTCATATAGTCTTCTTCCGTAGGATTAGAAATAAAACCAATTTCTGTAAGTACCGCAGGCATTCCTGCTCTGGCTAAAACGGCCAAGCTTTTTTCCTGAACGCCTCTGTTAATTCGTCCTACCGCTACATATTGATCTTGTATGTACTTGGCAAATTTTAAGCTCTGCGTTCTAAAGGTGTTTTTCATTAGGGATAAAATAATGGCACTTTCAGGATCAGTGGTGTCAAATCCTTCGTAGTTTTCTTTATAATTTTCCTCTAAAAATATAGCTGCATTTTCCCTTTTAATGGCTTCATCTTGCTCATCAATTCGACCACTACCAGATACAAATGTTTCTGTACCTCTAGTCGAAGTACTTTTTGAATATCGAGTTTTATAAATAGGAACTTTTTTGCCTTTTCTACGAGTATAGCCGCTAATATAACGTTGAGGATATACGGGCATATCATTACAATGGATAGAAATGAAGAGGTCAGCCTTTTCATTATTGGCTAATGCAATTCTTTCATAAAGCGGAATGAACACATCTTCGGTACGTGTATATACTACTTTTACGTCTTTAAGAGTTTCTTCAATCAGCTTTCCTAAACGTAAAGCTGTTTTTAGGGCAACATCCTTCTCGGTAGAATAGTTCCCTCTTGTCGATCCATCCTTCCCGCCGTGACCTGCATCTAATACAATTGTTTTAATTTTATATTGTTGTGCAAACGATTGATTATCAATAGTTAATAGTGATAAAATAGAAATTAATAGGATCAATATTTGTTTTGCTCTGTTCAATGGTATATTTTTCATTAATTTTGAACGTTTTGTGGTAAAGATTATTGCAAAATAAACATTCACGCACAAATTTGAAACTTTTACAGACACTCATTTTTTCATTTTTTTTAGTGTTGTTGGCCATATCGGCTGATACTAAAGTTTTTGCATCTGTATCTGTTGCATTTTTTCAAACCAAACCACAGCAAATAGATTCTCCCAAAAGAGATACTACTAAGAAGGTAATGAAAAAAAGTAGCCTAGATTCTAAGCTGGAATACTATGCAAAGGACTCGGCAGTGGTAGACCGAAAGAATGAAGTTCAATACCTATATGGTGGTGCACGTGTAAAATATGAAGGTTTGGAATTAGATGCTGAGTTTATCCGTTTTGATAACAAGAGCAAGATCGTTTTCGCCAAGGGAAGTACAAATGATAAGGGCAAGTATTATGGACGTCCTATCTTTAAAACGGAAGAGCAGGGTTCATCCATGGCCGATTCATTAACCTATAATCTTAATCTCAAAAACGGGGTAGTGCATGGTGTTTTTACGGAACAAGAAGGAGGTTTTTTCTCAGGAGGTAAGACAAAAATGCAACCTGATAACGAATTTCACGTTCATGGTACCACTTATAGTACCTGTAACTTGCCACATCCGCACTTTGGTATTTATATTACTAAGGGGATTGCTACCGAAAAACATATCATTACGGGACCAGTTTATATGAAGTTTGAAGATATTCCCATGCCATTGGGTTTGCCCTTTGCCTTCTTCCCCAAACCCAATAAAAAAGCATCTGGTTTTATCCTGCCTACCCCTGGAGAAGACGCGACTAAAGGTTTTTCTTTGCTAGGAGGTGGTTACTACATGGCCTTTAACGATTATTTGGATGCTCGTTTGATTACAAATATCTATACTAATGGTTCTTATGACCTCAATTTGGTATCCAATTATACTAAACGTTATAAATACAACGGAAATATCAACTTGACCTATTCCAGCACTCGTAACGGCTTGGAGGGCACGCCACAATATGCACCTGTAAAGACCGTTATGATTGGTTGGACGCACAGTCAAGCCGCAAATGCCAAACCAGGAACTACTTTTAGTGCTTCGGTAAATGCAGGTTCCAGTAGGCACAATGCAGTAACCGCGGGTAATGGAAGTTACGATCCTAATAAGTTTTTACAAAACACCATGAGTTCCAGTATTGCTTATGGAAAGGTATTTGGTGATGGGTTATTCAATTTTACCTCAGCTTTAACGCATAATCAGCAAACAAATGGCGATTCAAGAAATATCAGCTTAACCTTACCAGATGTGAGTTTGAACATGTCTACCATTAGCCCTTTCGACTCTAAAAAGAGAGTTGGTGAGGCCAAATGGTACCAAAAGCTAACTTTAGGTTACAGTATGACTGCTTATAACAGAGTAAGTACTACAGAAGATGTGCTATTTTCCAAAAGCGGGCTAAATAGTTTTACCAACAGTATCTCTCATAATGTGCCTATTAGCTTACCTTTTACTTTGTTTAAATACTTGAATTTTTCTTCGGGTGTAAATTATAGCGAAAAGTGGGATTTCAAAACTTTGAAAAATAGATATATCCGTACTGCTACTGGAACTGGCTATGAAGTTCGTTCTGACACGGTAAATGGATTTAAAAGAGGAGCACAATACAGCATTAGTACGTCGATGTCAACCAAAATTTATGGCATTAAACAGTTTAAAGGCAACGGTAGTATCAGGGCTATGCGTCACGTTATGACCCCTAGCATCGGTTTTAGTTATGCGCCTGGTTTTGCTGCCGACAAATACGGATATTATAAAACAGCGGAGTTTTACACGGACGATATCAGGCCTGGAATGAGTGAGCCAACGGGAGAAGTAGTAAAAGATCAGTATGGTAACCCGCTTTTGTATTCTGTTTTTATGGGAGGAGGACCTCCACAATTTAGGAGCGGTAGCATTTCATTTGCCATGGACAATAACGTAGAGCTGAAAGTGAGAAACCGTAAAGATACCACAGGAACAGGGGAACGTAAATTAGCGATTTTGCAAGGTTTGTCTTTAAACGCTAACTACGATTTGTTTAGGCAAAACAAAAAACTATCTAATATCAACTTTAGTGGACGCTCACAGTTTACCGAAAAATTAGGTATTAACTTTAGTGGCGCGTTTAGTCCGTACATGGTAGATTTAGTTCCTTTTACTTCAGGGACTGGAAGTAGTACCACTACCACCTATTCTTACCAAGAAATTGATAGATACGTGTGGAAAGATGGCAAACTGCCTAGGTTAACCACATTTACGCTTTCTTTTGACTACAGCTTAAATCCTGAAGCATTTAAAAAGCGAAATGAGAACTTAGATAAACTGAATAATCAAAATGCACCAGTTACCAGAACGCAGGAGCAGATAGACGCTCTGAACGCTGTAAGTAGGGATCCAAATGCTTTTGTTGATTTCAATATTCCTTGGAACTTCTCTTTTGCCTATAGCTTCAACTATAATAATCCGTTGGGCAGACCAGAAACTAGAAGTATTACAAATACATTAAACTTTAGTGGTGACTTTAACCTTACACCAAAGTGGAAAATTCAATATACTTCAGGTTACGACTTTAAGGCGAAGAATTTATCACAAACTTCATTTTCTATTTACAGAGATTTACACTGTTGGGACATGAGTGCCAGCTGGATTCCTTTTGGAGCATATCAAAGTTATTCCATCGATATCAGAGTGAGAGCTTCTGTGTTGCAAGATTTGAAATTAAGCAAGCGTAAAGGTTTCTGGACGAGATATTAGTAAGGTGTTTGTACATCTGTCAACCTAAAAATAAGTTAAAAAGATGTTAGCAGAAATTATAACCATAGGCGATGAAATTCTCATCGGTCAAATTGTCGATACCAATTCTGCTTGGATGGCAGCAGAGCTGAATAAAATTGGGGTAAAGGTAAAACAGATTACTTCCATTTCAGATGAAGCCCAACATATTGTAAAAGCTTTAGAAGAGGCGCAAAATCGTGCCGACATTATTCTAATTACTGGTGGTTTGGGGCCTACTAAGGATGATATTACCAAACTTACCCTTGCTAAATATTTTAACATGCCTTTGCGACTTGACGAAGAGACCTTAGCGCATGTAAAGGAATTTTTCGACAAGCTAAATAGGCCGATGATTGAGGTCAATATTAAACAAGCCGAAGTGCCCGATGGTTGTACCGTCATCAAGAACAAAAACGGTACAGCACCCTGTATGTGGTTTGAGCATCATGGCAAAATTATTGTCTCTATGCCTGGAGTACCTTTTGAAATGAAATATTTGATGGAAGATGAAATCATCCCTCGTATTAAGGAGAGGTTTGAAATGCCATTTATTTTCCACCAGAATATTTTAACGGCTGGTTTGGGTGAATCTTTTCTAGCGGAACAAATTGCTGACATTGAGAATGCTTTACCCGCTTATATCAAACTGGCATACTTACCAAAGCTTGGACAGGTAAGATTAAGATTAAGCGCCTCGGGTACTAATGAAGCTCAAATTCTTACAGATGTTGCCTATTATACTAAGCAAATTGTTGAACGGGTTGAAAAATATGTGGTGCTCACCGAAGATTTACCTTTTGAAAAAGCCGTTCTTAATTTGATGGATAAGTATCAGTTGACCCTTTCGTTAGCAGAAAGCTGTACTGGAGGCTATGTTTCTCATTTGTTTACACAACACCCAGGTTCTTCCTCGGTTTTTCAAGGCGGAGCAGTAACTTATTCAAACGATTTAAAGCAATTGGTGTTGGGGGTAAGTGAAACTACTTTAGCTGCCTATGGAGCGGTAAGTGAGCAAACCGCTACAGAAATGGCTCAAGGGGCAGTGAAGAACTTTAGAACTGATTATGCAGTAGCTATTACGGGAATAGCAGGTCCCGACGGTGGTACACCAGAAAAGCCAGTAGGCATGGTTTGGATTGCTGTAGCCAGTAAAACCGAAGTAAAAGCTAAAATGTTTAAATTCGCCAGTCAACGCTTCCAGAACATCGAACGTTCGGCAATGGCTGCTTTGATGATGCTGTTTTTACAGTTGAAACAAGATTTGAATGTAAAGCATTAAAAAACGTATTTTTGGCGCAAACCAAATTACATAAACTTATAAAAATATGGCCCGATACGAATTGTTATTACCGAAAATGGGTGAAAGTGTCGCCGAAGCAACCATTATTAAATGGACTAAACAGCCTGGCGACCATATTAATTTAGATGATACCATTTTAGAAATTGCTACTGATAAGGTTGACTCAGAAGTACCTTCTCCTGTGGAGGGAAAACTGGTAGAGCACCTTTTTAAAGTAGATGATGTGGTGCAGGTTGGAGCTGTGATTGCGATTATAGAAATAGAAGGAGCCAGTACAGCAGCAGAAAAAGTGGAAATGGCACAGCCTGAACCAGCACAAAAAGTTGCGACAGAAGCTGCGATTCCTGGCATTAGCCAATTGCCTGCAGAAAGTCAACCAGTAGCTGCTAATATTGATTTTAAAGCTTCTGAAAGGTTTTACTCTCCTTTAGTAAAAAACATTGCCAAAGAGGAGGGTGTTTCGTTAGAAGAATTAGATACCATTAAAGGTTCTGGTGCTGATGGACGTTTGACTAAGGAAGACCTTCTTAACCACATTAAAACTAAAAAAGGTGGTGTTACAACAACAGTTGAAACTACAGCTCCTGTGAAAGAAGTTCCAGTTCAAGCAGAAAAAGCGACACTTACACCAACAGCTACGAGTGTAAGCGGTGGCGATGAAATTATAGAAATGGACAGGATGCGCAAGCTTATTTCCGACCATATGGTGATGAGTAAGCAGACTTCTCCACATGTTACTTCATTTGTTGAGGCTGACGTGACCAACTTGGTATTGTGGCGCAACAAAGTGAAAAAGATTTTCGAGCAACGTGAAAATGAGAAAATTACTTTCACGCCAATTTTTGTAGAAGCGGTAGCGAGAGCAATTAAAGATTTTCCGATGATTAACGTATCTGTAAATGGTACACAAATCATTAAGAAGAAAGATATTAATATTGGTATGGCTGCAGCTTTGCCATCAGGTAATTTAATTGTTCCAGTAATTAAAAATGCTGACCAATTGAACTTGGTAGGTTTAACTAGAGCAGTAAATGATTTAGCGAATAGGGCTCGTACTTCGAAACTAAAACCAGATGAAACGCAAAATGGTACTTTTACGTTAACCAATGTTGGTTCATTTGGAAATGTGATGGGGACGCCAATTATCAATCAGCCACAGGTTGCTATTTTAGCGGTAGGTGCTATTAAAAAGAAACCTGCTGTTTTGGAAACTGAACATGGTGACGTGATTGCGATCAGACACATGATGTTCCTATCTTTATCTTACGACCATAGGGTAGTAGATGGTGCATTGGGAGGTTCGTTTGTTCGTCGCGTAGCAGATTATTTAGAAAATTGGGATATCAACAGAGAAGTTTCTTAAATTGATATGTACAATATAAAGAAAGCTTCGTAAGGTAAATTTACGGAGCTTTTTGTTTTTTGCATCTTTGGTGGTTACACTCTTCGTATGCGTTATCTTGACCGCAGTGAAACGAGTGGAGAAATCTTTTAAACAGTAAAACTAAATACACTCCAAAGATTTAACTTCGTTGATTTTCAATTTACTTCGTAGAACTTTGGTTCTCCACTACGGTTGAAATGACGCACCAATTACTGTATTTGCGAAGGGCTTTTTTTTGCACTGCAACAGGTTAAATAGACTGGATGGAAGTGAAAACCCCACAGCCAAGTGTAACGCAGGCGAGGAGTTGTAACGGACAGCCAGACTTTCGGGAAATAGTAGCAATGTTACTGCTCTTCAAAAAAAATATCAGAAATTATAATTACCATCTAACTGTTCGGGGCTGGTCTTCATTTATGTCACCCTTTCAGGGTTTTTACTCATTACGTATTCTACTAGAGTAATGACCACTTCGTGGTTTTAACATTGCCGAAACTGGTCTCAATAATATTGAAGCCCGAAGGACTGATATTATTCTAGATACAAGAACAAAAATCCATAACCACGAAGTGGTGGCATTATTAAAGTAAAAGCCCAGACATCCATCTGGGCGTTTTACCATCAAAACAAAACAATATAAAAATTTAATTAACAAGTATTCCTTCTTCGGCAATTGCTTTTATGTCCTGTTCAGTGTAGATGATTCTTCCTGTTTGGGCGATAAAAACATCTTTATTCAAGAGTAGGTCTTTGTTCTCTAAAAGGCTTTTCAAGCTTACGTTGCCGATTACATATTTGTAATCGTGGCGTGAAAAACGTTCAGAGATATTCTCAATTTGAAGTTTTTCTAAAGTGTACTCGTGTTGGTAGCGCAAATAAATTTCCAAACTCACTCTGTCAGTATGGATTAAACCATTTTTTTGGTGGTATTTTTTGTATTCGTAGCGATAGTCGTAACGCAAGGCAGCAATGTCTGAAAGTACGGCCGCACCTGTGGGGTGGCCTCCAGCACCTTTACCAAAGAAGAACTGTTTGTCGGCAAATGCCGCTTGTACGGTAACACCGTTGTACTCATTCTCTACGTTGTAAAGGAAATCATCGCTTTTTACAAACTTTGGCAACACAAAAGTAATCACCTGTTTAGTGCTGATTTTTCTGGTTGTAGGAACTAATTTAATCTTATAGTTCTTCTCTTTTGCGTACTGAATATCGGCATCGGCAAGGTTTTGAATGCCAATGTTCAATATTTTATCAGGGTTGATGAAAAGTCCGTAAGCGTGTGCGGTAGCAATGGTCAACTTAAATTTAGGGTCGTAACCACCAACGTCTAAAATAGGGTTGGTTTCTGCAAAGCCTAAATCTTGTGCTTCTTTTAAAGCCGAGTCATAACTTGCGCCTTCGTTAAATATTTTAGAAAGAATGTAATTTGACGAACCGTTAAAGATGCCGCTAATGCCGTGCAACAACTCGTTATCGTAATATTCTTCTAAGTTTCTGATGATTGGAATACTACCGCATACCGCACCTTCGTAAAGTAATGAAGTGCCATGTTCTTCTTGTAGATGTACTAATTCTTCTAAGTGATTAGCAATCATTTTTTTATTGGCGGATACCACATTCTTTCCGCTGCTAAGTGCTTTTTTTGTGATTTGATATGCAGCATCGGCATCGTCAATCAGCTCTACAATGGTGTTGATTTCTGGATTGTCCAGTATTTCATCATGTGAAGTGGTAAACAAATGCGTATCTAAAGTCCTTTTCTTTTCAGGGTTTTTGATGGCTATTTTAACGATTTCCAAGTTTAGGTTTTGGGATTTAATGATATCATGCAGACCTTGTCCTACCACACCAAATCCAAATAATCCTATTTTAAGTTTCTTGCTCATGTTTTTGTTGATGATTAAAATGATGAAAGGATTTCACCGATTTTACTTTTTCTTGTTTTTAATGATGATGTCTAGTCTTTTTTCACTTTCAACTTTTCACTCTTTAGGCGATGTGTTGTAGCTTAATTATTTTTTTGTTTTTACTCTCTTTTAAAAAGTGCCCAATAATATTGGTCAACTTATCTGTTTCTATTAAAAAGCCGTCGTGGCCGTAGGCGCATTTAATGCTGCTGAACTGTGCATCAGCAATATGCTGGGCCAAAAACTGTTGCTCGGTAATAGGGAAGAGGATGTCGTTTTCGATACCTACTACCAAAGTATTAGCCTTCACCAACTTAAGGGCGTCTACAATGCTTTTTCTTCCACGTCCCACATTGTGACTGTCCATTGCTTTACTCAAATACCAGTAACTGTAGGCATTAAAGCGTTTGCAAAGTTTCTCTCCTTGATAGTTTTGATAAGAGGAAGCCCTGAAATCAGTCACTTTATCGTTCACACTTTCCAATTGAGTTTCGTTATAAGCCTCGTAAGTTCTGTACGATAATAAAGCAATGCTTCTGGCAGTTTTTAGACCTTTTAAACCGCCATTAGGCTGATTAGCGAAAAATGTTCTATCGGTAGCAATGGCCAAACGTTGACTTTCGTTAAACGCAATTCCCCATGGAGAATGTGCGGCATTGGTAGCCACTAAAATCAAGTTTTCAATTTCAGTTTTTCCTAAAATAGACCACTCCAAAGCTTGTTGACCACCTAATGAACCACCAATTAAAGTTTTCACTTGCTTGATACCCAAATGGTCGGCCAGTAATTGATGGATGGCTGCCAAATCTCTGATAGAAAATTCTGGGAAAGCCAAATAATAAGGCTGTCCTGTAGTCGGATTAATGCTTAGTGGATTGGTAGTACCATAATTTGAACCCAAAATGTTTGCACAAATGATAAAGTGCTCTTCTGGATTAAATAAATCTTTGGTGCCAAATAAACCTTTCCACCAGTCTAATACATCGGCATTAGCGGTTAAAGCATGGCATGCCCAAATCACATTGTCTTTGTTGACGTTTAGCGTACCAAAAGTTTGGTAGGCAATCTCCAAATGACGAAGCTTTTTACCGCTTTCGAGCTTGAATATTTTTGGGTATTTATAGGTTAACGAATTACTCATTGTTGGGTTGTTGTGGTTGTGTTGTGGTTGTTAGTTCAAGGAAGCGAGAGCGTTTAGAGCTTGTTCAAAATCGGCTTTAATGTCGTCGATGTGTTCAATACCTACAGAAACTCTTAACAGGTTTGGCGTAACTCCAGCGGCTAATTGCTCGGCATCACTTAATTGTTGGTGGGTGGTTGCAGAAGGCTGGATAATCAGTGTTTTTGCATCGCCCACATTGGCCAAATGGCTTACCAGTTTTAAGTTGTCAACTACCTTGGTCGCATTTTCTTTCACACCTTTTACTTCAAAGCTTAATACTGCGCCAAAGCCGTTAGATAAATATTTTTTCGCATTCGCGTGGTAAGGGCTGCTTTCTAAACCTGGGTAATTTACCTTGGTCACTGCTGGATGGCTTTCTAACCATTTTGCTAATGCCAATGCATTTTCTACGTGGCGTTGAACCCTTAACGAAAGGGTTTCTAAACCTTGCAATAACAAGAACGAATTGAAAGGTGATTGTGATGGACCAAAATCCCTTAGTCCTTCCACGCGAGCTCTAATGATAAATTGAATATTACCAAATGGACCATTTTGTCCAAAAACGTCATTGAAAACTAGGCCATGATAACCTTCAGATGGTTCGGTAAATTGAGTGAACTTGCCATTGCCCCAGTTGTAATTACCACCGTCAACAATTACACCGCCAATGCTGGTGCCGTGTCCGCCAATCCATTTAGTAGCCGATTCAACCACTACGTTAGCACCATGTTCCAAAGGTTTGAACAAGTAACCCGCTGCACCGAAGGTGTTATCTACAATTAAAGGTAGGTCGTGTTTTTTAGCAATGGCTGCGATCTGGTCAAAATCGATGATGCTGAATGATGGATTGCCAATGGTTTCTACATAAATGGCTTTAGTGTTTTCATCAATTTTAGCTTCAAAATCTGATACATTGTCTGCATCGGCAAATTTTACGGTAATGCCCAAGCGTTTAAAAGCTACTTTGAATTGGTTATATGAACCGCCATATAAGTGGTTAGAGGAAATAAAGTTATCGCCAGCTTGTAAAATATTGTTTAGGGCAATGAACTGTGCCGCTTGCCCAGAAGCTACTGCAAGTGCCGCTACACCACCTTCCAAAGCGGCGATGCGTTTTTCAAAAACATCGGTAGTAGGGTTCATGATACGGGTGTAGATGTTCCCGAATTCTTTTAAAGCAAAAAGATTAGCGCCGTGCTCCGAGTTTTTAAAACCATAAGAAGTAGTTTGATATAAAGGTACTGCTCTTGAGCCAGTTGCTGGATCTATTTCTTGTCCTGCGTGGATTTGTAGTGTTTCGAATTTATGTTGTGACATGTTGTTTTACGATTTTGAATGATGATTAACGCTTGTTCGCAGTGGACGACCATTTGGTCTTGCTGCATATAGTGATGTTGCGTACCCTAATTTCTTAGGGCCTTCCGAATTGTTAGAAAATTACAAAATGGAAGATTTTATGATTTAGCACATGCCATAGCACATACAAATCGATGGCATATTGCAATAATTGCCAATAATCGTATTACAAATAGTGTTTTTGCCGACCTGCTCGGATACTAAGTTACTTACTGGGATAGAATTAATTAGTTTCATCTTATTAATTTATATCTCCAAAATGCACCATGCATTTTGGTCAGGAATTGGCACCTTCTCTTTTTGAGGGTTGCCAGTGGGTCATTGAGCCAGTCTCTCGCCACTTCTTTATAAATCAATGACCTAACAGGTAATTGACTTTTACTTGGTGCTCCAAATAATGTTTCAAATGTAGTGTGTTTTTTCTTTTTATGCAAAATAAAATTTTGAAAAATATTTATAATTCTGATTTTCAATATTTTATTTGTATGTTGTTTTTGTTGGTTTTTAATTTTGGCAGTTGTTTGACAGTAGAAAACTTGAATGTGATATAAAGTATAGTAACTTTGTGGACTTACTATATATTTCTGAATTTTGAATACTGAATTTTTAAATAGCATTATACAACGCCAAAATCAACAGCAGGTAGTGCCTTCTAATCAGATGATTGCCAACTGGGCGCAATCATTGTTGAATTTGATTTTTCCTGAAAGGGGAGCATCTACTAATTATAATCAAGAGGTGCTGAAAGGTGTTTTCTTTGAATTAAAAGAAGAACTACAGCTTATCCTAAAATCTACAAAAGCTTGTCATAAGAACCAGTATAAGGAAATATCGGATGCTTTTTTTGATGTGCTGCCAGAAGTATATAGAAAGTTGAACACCGATTTGATTTCTATTGTGGAAGGAGATCCAGCAGCTAAAAGCGAGTTTGAAATCATTAGGTGTTATCCTGGTTTTTTTGCGATTGCGATGTATCGCTTTGCGCATGAGTTACATTTGTTAGATGTGCCACATATTCCACGCATTATTACGGAGTATGCGCATACCACTACAGGTATAGATATTCATCCAGCAGCACAAATTGGAGAGTATTTGTACATTGACCACGGTACGGGCTTGGTAATTGGTGAAACCACCATTATCGGAAATCATGTGAAATTATATCAGGGTGTGACTTTGGGCGCATTGAGCGTGGATAAAACACAGTCTAATTCTAAAAGGCATCCTACCATTGGCAACCATGTGATTATCTATTCGGGAGCAACTATTTTGGGTGGCGAAACGGTGATAGGTGATCATAGTGTGATTGGCGGTAATGTTTGGTTAACTAGAAGTGTGCCCGAAGGTTCAACAGTGTACCATCAGGCGGAGATTAAAATTAAAGAAAGTAATAAGGGCTAGCAGCTTAGCATAAAATTAAAGAAATGAAGACCATTATAGATTGCATTGGAAATACACCCTTGGCAGAAATCAGGTATTTGAATACCAATCCAAATGTTAAAATTTATGCAAAGTTAGAAGGGAATAATCCTGGCGGGAGTGTGAAAGATAGGGCTGCGTTAAATATGATTCGCAGTGCAATGGAAAGAGGAGAGGTGGATAAAAACACCAAACTGATAGAGGCTACCAGTGGTAACACGGGCATTGCTTTGGCAATGATTGCTTCTATTTATGGTATCGATATTGAATTGGTCATGCCAGCCAGTTCTACTCGAGAGCGCACCTTAACCATGGAAGCTTTTGGCGCAAAAGTGACTTTGTTGGAATCGATAGAAGTTTGTAGAGATTATGCCGAAGAGAAAGGAACACAATCTGGTTATTTTTTATTAAATCAATTTGCTAATCCTGATAATTACTTGGCCCATTATAAAACTACTGGCCCAGAGATTTGGAATGATACCGAAGGGAAAATCACCCATTTTGTGAGCAGTATGGGGACTACTGGAAGTATTATGGGTAACTCGAGATACTTGAAAGAAAAGAACCCTGATATCCAAATTGTAGGTTGTCAGCCAACCGAGGAATCATCTATTCCAGGGATTCGCCGTTGGCCTATTGAGTATTTGCCTAAGATTTACGAGCCTGAACGAGTGGATAGGATTATGGATGTTTCGCAGCATGATGCTACCCTTGCAGCCAGAACCATGGCCCGTAAAGAAGGAATATTTGCTGGAATGAGTAGTGGCGGGGCCCTGCATTGCGCCCTGCAATTGGCGGAGGAATTAGAAAGCGGATTGATTGTTTTTATCACCTGCGACAGGGGAGATCGGTATTTGAGCAGTGATTTGTTTGGGTAATTGTTAACGATGATACTTCCGTCATTTCGACCTTGTAGAGAAATCTTTGAATTATACCTTTCCAGAGATTTCTCTCCCGAAAAGTCGAGTCAGTTTGTGCTTCGCAATGACGAATATCGGAATTGAGACTTACGAAGTTTCTAAAACTTCGTAAGTCTGGTATAGTCGAAATGACGGTAAAACACTACATCAATAATACTGATAGTTTGTATATTGAAATTCCTGCGCCTGTCGCAAATAAAATAAATTGGTAATCAGTTTATCTAATTCATCTACTATTTGATGAAGTCCCTTAAGTCGCTCAGATTTTTCTTTTGGGGGAGTATCAAAATCAAATTGATTTTCATCTTTAATAAGTTGTCTAAGTGATTTAATGTAAAGTGCCTTTTGCTGATTGATGTTATACTTTTTATCGATTAATTCGCCTTCTTTGGGCATGATGTAAATAGCGTATTCTGCATATCCTAATATGCGTATATGTTGATGGCCGAAATAAGTGCCGCCATATTGGAATTTTTGAAATAAAGAGTTGATGCTGGAATAAATATTAATCAATCTCATTCGTTGTGACGCATACTTTTTAGAACCATTTTTTTGCTTCAAAAAATATGCATAGAGTAGGTAATAATCATCTTGTCCAACTTCGCTGCCGAAATCGACTCCATTAACATATTTATTGTACGACCAATTAGGGTGAATTGGAATATCATTAAAAAATTCAGGATGATTGTTTATAATTTCATTAATATCCTTTTTTGAAAATCTTACCGTTTCCCCAATTTCAGTATGGATGATTAGAGAATCAGTTTGGATGTAATGCTTGGATAGATGGTTTTCTTTCGAATTTGATTTTTTAGTATAACTGTCGTCTTGGTTAGCGTGTTTTAAAAGTAGCGGCTCTTCGGTTTTCTCCGAAGGCTTGGCGTTGATGGTATCTTTTAATTCATCACCTTGTTTTTGAGGTTGATTGCAGCTTAAAAATAACAATATAGATATGGAGATAAGAGCGTTCTTCATCGTTATAAAATTAGTTATTCGTTTTTTCGATTAACCACGATACTTCGTCATTTCGACAAGGAACGAGGAGAAATCTAAAAATGTTTAGTGTATATCGTTGGATTTCTCTCTGCGTTCGAAATGACGGTGTAAGGCGGAATTCTATAAATTTTTACTTTCTGCTCTTAATTTTAACCCAATGCCTGTTCCAAATCAGCAATCAAATCATCAATATGTTCTAGTCCAACGGAGATACGGATTAAATTCTGTGGCGTTTTGGTAGTAGGGCCTTCTACAGAGGCACGATGTTCGATTAAGCTTTCTACACCGCCTAAGCTAGTGGCTTGAGTAAAAATCTTAACGCTGTTCACTACTTTTCGGGCATTTTCTGCATCACCTTTGGTTAAAATAGACAGCATACCGCCAAAACCTCGCATCTGTTTTTTCACAATTTCGTGTTGAGGGTGCGAAGGTAAGCCTGGATAAAAAACAGCTTCCACTTTTGGGTGTTGATTCAGATAGTCCGCTAGTTTTTCTGCATTTTCGCAATGTCCTTTAATACGGTAAGCCAAGGTTTTAATGCTTCTTAGCAATAGAAAACAATCAAAAGGCGAAGGTACCGCTCCACCTGTTTCCTGTATGTTTTTAACTTTCTCCCAAAATTCATTTTTAGCAGCAAACGTAAGTGAGCCACCTAAAACATCACTATGTCCGCCAATATATTTAGTGGTAGAGTGCATGACAATATTTGCCCCCAAGGCAATAGGATTTTGTAAAATTGGAGAAGCAAAAGTACTGTCTACCACAAAAATTAACTTGTGCTGTTTGGCTATGTTGCTCAAGGCTTCAATATCAGACACCTTCAATAAAGGATTAGAAGGGGTTTCTGCCCATATCAAAACGGTGTTAGATTTTACATAGCTTTCTACTTTGGCTATTTCTGTTAAATCAACAAAATCAAAGCTTAAAGTATCTGCAAAAATGGTTAACAATTGTTTTTTAAATCCCCAATACATGTCATCGGGAGCAATAATATGACTGCCTGGTTTTAGAGCTTGAAAAACAGCCATGCCAGCAGTATTGCCCGAAGAAAAAGCACAGGTGTCAGCGCCGCCTTCCAATTCGCTAATCACTTTCTCCAAAGCTGACCGATTTGGATTGCTCACTCTACTATACATATGACCACCAGGATAGCCACCGTCTTCACCTCTGTAATAGGTAGTGGAAAGATGAATGGGAGTAGTTACGTCGCCAGTATTTGATTTTACGAGGTCAGATGCGTGTATAGCAGTGGTTTCAGCTTTCATAAAAAAGGAAGGTTAAAAAGTAATTAAACAAATGTAGCTGAAATGTTTTAGATAGTTTATTTTTGGCAGGATTTATGTTTAATGCTTCACGAAAATTATACATAGACGAAGACGGGGTGAAAAAACCAGCCATCGCTCTGTTAAAATGGAAAATAAAAAATAAACAGATGAAAAAATTAATTTTAGCTATCGCTTTGTGCTTAACATCGTTGGTGGTGTTAGAAAGCTGCTCTCCAAAAACGACTACAGGTGCTCCTGCAGTACGTAGAGGCAATGTAACAGGCAACTGGACGTTGAACAACATTACCTTCGAGGGTATTCCTGATGTGGCTGTTAGGTCATTTTTGGGAGAAACTTCTTACAAATGTTTTGTAGGTAGTTCATGGAGGTTAACCAATAGTGGTAACGGAAGTTACGCCTTGCCAGCTAGTTCTAGCTGTGGTGCCAAGACCCAAAACATCTTCTGGTCGGTAAGTACTGCCGATGAAACCTTCCAATTCAAAAAAATATATGAGGGAGAGAAAGCTAAGAATGTGACCGAAGGGTACCGTTTGGTTTTAACCAGTGCTAATGATAACACGATGACTGTCAAATCGCCAATTGAATATAGTGGTAAAACAGCTTACGTAGTGATGAATTTTGTAAAAGCAATTAACTAGTTTCACACTGAATACAATTGAAAAAGCTGCAGACCTAAAAGTTTGCAGCTTTTTTATTGCTGTATAAATACGCTTTTATATTAACGTATTTCTGCGCTAAAGCAAAAACACGTAAACATTTCTAAGCTTTAATCGTTCAGTTTTATATCATTAACAGAATTAAGATGAGTAAGAAGAACGAAAATAAAGACCCAAAAACGCTATTCCCTAAACCTCCATTTAATACACCTAAGCAAGAGCATCCAGGAACGGAAGACCAAATGAAACCCAAAGCAGACCATGGCGAAGAAAGTTATATCGGGTATGGTCGTTTTAAAGATAAGAAAGTCATCATCACTGGTGGCGATTCTGGGATTGGTAGGGCGGTAGCCATTGCTTTTGCACGAGAGGGAGCGGATATACTGATCAGCTATTTGTCCGATGTTGAAGATAAAGATGCGGAAATCACAGCGCAATATGTAAGGGAAGCGGGTAGGATGGCTATTTTAATGAAAGGTGACATCACCAAGGAAGCGCAATGCAAAGCTATAGTAGCAAAAGCCGTGAAAGAATTTGGCCATATCGACGTGCTCATTAATAATGCTGCGTTTCACATCAGTAGAAAAAGTATTGAAGATATATCCGATGAAGAGTGGAGTTTTACCTTCGATACTAACGTAAAGGCTATTTTTTATCTTTGTAAGGCCGCTATCCCGCATATGCCTAAAGGCAGCAGCATCATCAATACAACTTCGGTAACAGCTTTTGAGCCCTCTGAAGACTTGTTACCTTATTCGGCAACTAAAAGTGCCGTCATTAATTTTACTTCCAATTTAAGTCAGATTTTATTGAAGCAAGGGAAAGGGATTAGGGTAAATGCCGTTGCTCCTGGACCAGTTTGGACGCCTTTAATTCCAGCAACTAAGTTTAACGTAAAAACTTTTGGACAAAATACGGCCATGGAACGTCCTGGACAACCTGTAGAAATAGCTCCAGCTTTTCTTTTTTTGGCTTCCGCTGATGCAAGTTTTGTCTCTGGAGCGGTACTGCCTGTAACAGGAGGAAGATTAACAATTTAGCGTGTTTTAATTAATTTTATAAACAAAGATTATTTAATTTTTATAATTGCTAAAACACTATGTATCAAAAAATTGTTTATGACTTTGCCACTTAAACTTTGAGGTTTTAAAATGGGTATTTATACGTTGTTTTTGAGTATAAATTGCCTTGGTGAGATAAATATGTTGTCGGATATTAGACCTTGCAAATCATCATTTAATGAGGTGGTTATTCTTTGATTTTTAATTAGTTAGTTATGGTTAATGTTATCCACTCTAATGTTTCAAAAGAGAAAACGCTCAACAAAGAAGATTTAAGAAGTAAATCTTTGGTAGAAAGTATACAGCTAGTGTATGATGCAGAAAGGCAATGGCTAACTGTATTGCCTATTTTGCAGTTGGCTGTGGGCAATGAAGATTTACTGGAGCTGCTAATTAAATTCCAAAAAGTAGGCAAAGATCATCTCCATAGATTAGAAAGCTGTTTTGAGGCTTTGGGAGTAGAGATTTTATCTGCAGATAATAAGGATATGGAAGTATTAATTGAGGAATGTTACGATATTATTGATGTGACACCAAGATTTAGTTTTATCCGCGATGCAGGATTAATTGTAGGAATGCAGCAAGCGCAACAATATCAAGTAACGGCATACACCTCTCTATTAGCGCAAGCTTTGGAACTTGATGAACAGAAAGTAATTAACCTAATAAAAATTATTATTCATCATAAACAACAAGAAGAAGAACAACTTGCCATGGCCGATACTGGCACGATGCTCGATGAAATTACCTAAATATGGCTTACCTACCTGGCTTTATCGCCGAAAAACGCAAACTGTTAATTTTTGAAGATGAGGATAGTATGCAAACCATCCTGTCTGCCGCGCTTTTACCCGAAAAATATGAGCTCACTTTCGTTTCTACTGAAACGTTGAGCAAACCCCAATTTTTAAATCCAGATTTGGTATTATTGGATCATGTGTTGGCTCCCATGCCTGATCATGAAAGCCTATGCCAAAAAATTAAGTTATTTTATCCATCTATACCGCTCATCGTGATCTCCGCATATCCTTTACATAAATTTGGCGATTGCCAAAAACACATCGATTTGTTTATAGCCAAGCCTTTTGATTTGAGCTATTTTTTAGATGGTGTGGAAAGTTGTTTCGTTGCCGATTAGTAACGCATAAACAACAGATTTATCCTATATTAGTTTTGAGACTATTCCAACAGGCGGTTTATGGAGAAAAGTAAAGATTTAGAGCTCGCACGTAAGGAACTAGACCAGATCCTGATCGATGATTTTGAGATGGATTCCCTAGTGTTTTCTAAAATGGCTGATGCAATTCCAGATATGATATGTGTGACTGATATCCAACAAATGCGGAAAATTTACTCCAATGCCCACGTGCATCATTTGTTTAAATTGGGTAAGAAGGAGATTAATGATATGGGGCTTCGTTTTTTTGAAAAAACAATACATCCTGCCGATCAATATCATTACTTTAAAGAGATTGACAGTTTAAAATTGGCTAATGACGAGCATATCAGTCAGTTTAATTACAGGATTATTGATTTTGAAGGTAAGGTACGTTGGTTAGCTACCAAACGAAAGGTACTAAAGCGTGATGTGCATGGCACACCATTGCAAATTATTGGTATTTCGCAGGATATTACCCAGCAAATTGAACTTAGTGAAGAACGACAAAGGTTAATTGATGAACGGGCACAACTAAAAGTTCTACAGCAGCAGCAATTGTTTGAAGCCATCATTAATGCACAGGAAGAGGAGCGGAGAAATATTGCCGAAAACTTGCATAACGAGATAGGCCAATTGCTATTTGCGGCACAATTAAAATTAGGTTCTTCAGAAACTGAAAGCAGGACTTTGCTAAATGCAGCGATTAAAAAAGTGCGGGAAATTTCTTTTGAACTTACACCTGTATTGCTCAATGATATGGGCTTAGAAGCTGCTATCAAAGATATGCTTGAAAGAAAGCTTGATATGCAACAAATTTCTTTTAATTTTAGTTTTAGTGTGAAAACATCACGCATCAATAATAATGTTGAAGTAATTATTTACCGTATTTTACAAGAATTAATAAATAATACGATAAAACATGCTGAGGCTAGTCACGTAAATGTACTTGTGATGCAAAAAGGAGACGAATTATATATTAGCCAAACAGATAATGGGATAGGGCTCGATAAAACGATATTGAGTGATGCCAAAAAAGGCTTTGGCCTAAAAAGTATCATGAATAGATTACATATACTAAATGGCATTTTTGAAGTTTTCTCCACCCCAGAGAGTGGCACAAAAGTATTAATGAATATCCCTTTAAATGGCGCAAAATAATCTCAAAAAAATAAACATTCTTCTAGCAGACGATCATCACTTGGTGAGAGATGGTATTAAGTCGTTGCTTTTGAAATATAATGATTTTAACGTGGTAGGGGAAAGCGGTAATGGTGTGGAAGCTATGGAAATCCTTAAGGCTACGGAAGAACCTATCGATTTAGTATTGGCGGATATTAATATGCCAGAAATGAATGGATTGGAACTTTGTAAGCAAATCAATGAACATCACCCTAAAACTAAAGTCATCATGTTGTCGATGTTAGACCATGAGAAATATGTTTCGCAAGCTTTGCAAGCTGGGGCTAAAGGGTACTTGTTGAAAAGTGTGAACGAAGAGGAATTGATTTTTTCCATCAAGCAAGTGATGTATAACTCTTTTTATGTTTGTGCTGAACTTGCCTACAAATTGTTGAGCAAAAGCTTAATGGGTGTAAGAATTGGCGTTTCACAAAATCAACAAGTTAAGGTTGATTTTTCGAGTAGGGAAATTGAAATTTTAGAACTCATTGCGGATGGTTATACCAATTTAGAAATTGCCGAAAAACTATTTACCAGTAAGCGTACGGTAGAAGGACATCGTTTACAAATGATCAGTAAAACAGGAGTACGTAACACGGCTGCTTTGATTAAATACTGTTTAATTCAAGGCGTACTGAAAGCCAATTTACCCGATTAAGGTGGCGTAGTTTTCTCCAGAATTTTCTCCCCTATCAGTTCGATGGTTTCTGGTGGGAGATTACCCCAAAGCTGTTCCCATTTTCCGTAAATTTCATTTCTAAGTTGGGTGATTTCCGTTTCCCCGATATAGCAAGAATAGTAGGGGACACCATCAGTGGTTTCCAGTTCAATAACTTTGATATGTTTTTCGTCGCCATCTATATTGGCAATAATATAAAAATCAACGTGCGGAGAATTCATAAATGTTCTTTTAATTGATAACAATTCGTTTGTACTTTTGGTTTTTAGGCATTGCTAATCGGTTTTTGGCAAACCCTATTCCAAAAAAATTGTTATTCATTCAAAACAAATTCCACTATGAGGATAACAGTCAGCAGAAAACCAGTTAAGGTTTATCCAGACCCCAAAAGAGTAATTGCTAGATTTTTCTATAACGGTGATGAAAGAGCCAGGGAAGTAGTGGCCAAAGTCACCAGTCTTAGCGAAAAGCAAATTTTCGACATTGTGTCGCCTTTGCTTCAAGAATTTTCAAAACGACATAGGAACATTACCAAGGTATTTTTGAAGCACTGCAAAAAAATACAATGGCTAATTGAAGAGATGGGCATCGACTATAAAAACATGGACGAGTTTACCAAATATCTCATCGGTTCTTACTTTACACATGAATATTCTATTGAATCAGCGGCATTTTTTAATCCATCTATTGTAGAAGATCCCGACCAGACCAATTTGGTGGAGGGAGAAAAGCGGGTAATTATCAGCTTCAGGGCAGTAGGCGAAGGGCATATTTCTTCTGTAGTATTTAGAAGAGCGCTCATAGATAGCCACAATAATATTCACGTAATGCCTGCAGGGAGTTATATAGATGAAGCAGAGGTAGTGAAGAATGCGATTTACAATAAACGTCTTTTTCTAAAAAAGGCTGCCGACGCCAGTATTTCGATGAATGTGATTACCGATGTGAATGGACATTTGGGAGAAAAGTTTGATTATCCCCAACTTCGGAAATTGGTATTGGATGCTAAGGAGAAACAGAAGGAAGATGCAGATAAGTTGGAATATGACCGCATTTTATGGTTGTCTGATACTTATCATGAGATTTGTTTTTCTAAGGATACAGATATCTCTGATCGTGTAATTTTTCCAATTTCAGAATTTGAGCGCAAGGGTATTGAAGATGCGCGTTTTGTACGTTTTACCAAAGATGATGGCAGCGTAATCTATTATGGAACCTATACGGCATTTGATGGGGCTTTTATTATTCCCAAACTGATGCAGACCACCGATTTTTACGATTTTAAAGTAAGCCCGTTGCATGGAAAAGGGGCACAGAATAAGAATTTAGCACTGTTTCCTAAAAAGATCAATGGTAAATATGCCATGATGTCGAGGATAGACGGTTGGAACAATTACTTAATGTACTCGGATAGGATTACGGTTTGGGACCAGCCGATTAAGCTACAAGCTCCTTTATATCCTTGGGAATTTATACAGATTGGTAATTGTGGGTCGCCTATAGAAACAGAAGCAGGTTGGCTAATCATTACCCACGGCGTAGGGCCCATGCGTAGGTATTGTTTAGGAGCAAGTTTGTTGGATTTGAATGATCCTTCTATTGAAATTGGTCGTTTGCATGAACCATTATTGGTCCCTAATCCCGATGAAAGGGAAGGGTATGTGCCTAACGTTTTATATTCTTGCGGTTCCATTATCCATAACGGTGAACTGATTATTCCATATGGCTTGTCTGATTATTGTTCTTCTTTTGCGACGGTGAATTTAGAACGTTTGCTGGAGCGTATTATGGAACATAATAACGGCAGCGCGGTTTAACTTTTTCGTTCTAACGGACGTGATTCTTTTTTGTAATGAAGAAAATAAAATTGCAGTCATTCCGAGAGAAGCACATCGCCGAGGAATCTCTAATAATAATTAAAAAACCTCGTAGGTTTTCTAAATCTACGAGGTTTATTCGCATATTAAAGCTTGATGCGACCTAATTCTCTAAAATATCCTCTTGTAACTTATTGTCCGCCAGGTAACGATATTCAATTTCTAAAGCTTTAAATACTACCAAATGAGAAATCAAATAAGCCAGGGTGCTTTCGGCCCCTTGATTTCTATTTACACCGTGTGGTTGTAAGCCATCAGCACAACCTTTAGTTTCATGGTCATAAAGCGGTAGATTCAAGCTGTTTTCTCCCAAAAACCATAAATAGCTTTGGTATAAATGATGCATATACTTTACATCTTTTGTGATTTCATATGCCTTAAAATAAACCAGCACCATGGCCATCGTTTCTATCGCTTGTTGATCATATAACGCCATTGCACTATTCTTCTCCAGCCAACCATCATTCCCCACAGGATTTAAAAAACCAAAAGCTAATGTTTTATTGGTAAGGAAATCCAAAGCTTCTAAAGCAATGTTTAACGATTGAACGTTCTTATTAATTTCATAGTGGCAGAGCAGTGCTAAAGGTAAAATAGCATTGTCGTAAGTCATTTTTTGTTCAAACCAGTGCCAATCGCCCGATTTATTATCTAGATAAGCGTCAATTAACGGCACAGCTAATTGGTTAAATTCATTTATAATGCGTTCGTCATGAGGGTTTACTTTTAAATAATGATGTACCCCAATCATGGTATTGGCAACTCCTCTTAAATGTTGAAGTTGTGCGAAATGAGGAACTGATTTTAAGAAAAGCTCATCGGCAAATTCCTTATAAGAGTTGTTTGGAGCATAATTGATCAGATAACCTAGTGACCAAATGGTTCTACCAAACGAATCTTCGGAGCCAACTTCATCCAAATAATTTCTATTAAAACTTAAGAAGTTTCGGAAATTGCCGTCTTCCTTTTGCATATATTGAATATAGCTCAAGTAAATAGGAAGTAAATCCAGAGATTCTTTACTTTTATATTGTTCAAAAGCCATTAGCGCCATAATTAAGGCCCTCGCATTGTCGTCCAAACAATAACCTTCCTTTAAGTTAGGAATGCCATACTTGGCGTGTTGCACAATGCCTGTATCATCTGTTAGACGACGGATATGACTCAAGTTAAAAGTAGGAATACTATCTACATCGATGATGCTTTTACTTTCCAAATCAGATTTTTCCCGATCTACTATGGCATTTTGAAGTACTTTAATGTACTTTTTGCCAATGTTGGGCCAACGTAGCGAAAGTCCGTACTGATAAGCATTGTATTTTAGTTCACTTAGTTTCTCGGGTTGTTCCAAGAGCTCATTTACCATGACTGCTAATTGCTGACTATTTTTGAAATCGAACAATAACCCGCGTTTTTGAGCCAATAATTCTTGTGCATGCCAGTAAGGAGTTGAGATGACAGTTGCTCCAGCACCTACCGCATAAGAAAGTGTTCCGCTGGTAATTTGCGCCTCATTTAAATACGGGGTAATGTAAACATCAGTAGCAGAAAGGTACTGATAAAGTTCATTTTCATCTACAAACTTATTGACGAATACCAAATGATTTTCTACGTTTAACTTCTTGGCCAAACGTTTTAAACTATCACGATATTCTTCTCCTGCGCTTTTAACTACCCCAGGGTGTGTATTACCCAAAACCACATATACGGCATTTGGATGATTTTTAACGATTTGAGGCAATGCTTCTACCACAGTTTCTAAACCTTTGCCACGGCTAATTAAGCCAAAGGTTAGTAATACCTTATTATCTTTAAATGGATAAGCGGCCTTGATAGGATTGTGTGTAGAAGGTTCTAAATCAGGAACCCCATGTTCTATGTACTTGATTTTCTCTTTGGGAACTTGATAAATGCTCGTTAAAAAACCGATAGCTTTTTGGCTCATCACCACAATATTGGCCGATCTTTTGGCAATTTGTTGGATGATGGTTTGCTGAATATAATTAGGTTGTTTAAGTACCGTATGTAAAATGGTAATGATAGGCTTGTTGATTCTTGCCATTAAGGTAAGCAGGTACAAACCGCTTTCACCGCCGTAAATGCCAAATTCGTGTTCAATTACACAGGCATCAACTTGGCTGGTATTGATGTAGTTGGCTGCCCGTAAATAGTCTTTTTGGTTATTTTGCCTAATGATGTATTTTACTTCTTTAGGATAATGGTGAGTTTTTAAGTCTTCGGCATCGCTTAAAGCAATAACGAAACTATCTTTGGAAATGGCGTCGTGTTGGTTAATAGCAATTGCCAAATTGGCGTTGAATGTAGCAATGCCACATTCCATGGGCAGTGAGGTACTGATATAAGCTATTTTCATCTTCATGTATTTTGTAAGAGGGCTACTGCATCTTCTACTTAAAGCAACAACCAAATGATGGAAAAGGTTTTTAGTCCTACTTTAAGCTGTCCTTAATTTTCCTGATGGCATTTAGATGTGCTTTGACCACGGGGACCATTTTATTAGCAAAAGTTTTCAAATCAGGATCGGTACCTTTTCGTGCTTCATGCTCCATAAAAGCCAGTACTTTTACATGATCTTCTTCCATGAGTGCAGCATATTTTTTATCGAAATCAGCCCCTGTTTTTTCATTGAGCTCGTTTCTGTGCTTTTGGTGTGTTTCGCTCATGGTTTCGGGCAAGGTTATATTCTTGCTTTTGGCCAATGCCATTAACTCATCGTTAGCAGCACCATGAGCTTTTAACATCATATTGGCGTAATTCTTGATTTGTTCGTTGCCAGTTTTACTAATGGCTAACTTAGCAAAGTTGATTTCGGCTAAACTTGCATCAGCTGCATTGGTAGCAAATTCTGCTTCATTATCACGTACCGTAATCATATCTGCTGCAGTAGTAGACGTGTCCTTGGTTTGGTTTACACTGTCAGCTAGTTCTTTTGCGTCTTTGGGTTGCGAGTTACATGCAATCATCACCGTAAATGCTACACTGTAGATTAAAAAAAATAAGTTTTTCATCACTTGTTATATAAACTATCAATTGAATTAAAAAAGTCGGCGTTGATTTTTTAAGATCAACGCCGACACAAACAGAAAACTTATATCATTACATTTGCTTCAGACATGGCTATATCTGTAAGCTTTGTATCTGTCTCCTTTTCCTGATCTAGGGTACTTGCTAACAATTCCCTAGCTTCTTCATGTCCCATTAAAGTAGCATAAGTAACCAAGCAACCATAACTGGCAATTTCATAATGTTCTACCTTTTGGGCAGCGGCAATTAGTGCTGCATCTAGGGCTTCGTTATCTTCAAATTCCTCCATAATTTCGTCCGCCTCATTAAGCAAACCTTCCATGGCTTTACATTTTTTTGCTCTCGGGGTAAGTTTAATGCTAGAAAATACTTTTTTAAGTCTTTCAATTTGATCTTCAGTTTCAGCATGGTGTGCTGTAAAAGCATCTTTTAAATTTGCATTCACTGCCTTTGTCGCCATTTTTTTCAATCCCTTTAACAATTGTTTTTCAGCGCCTAAAATGTCTCGCAGTTCGTCAACAAAAAGGTCATGCAAATGAGCATTAGGCATGGCATTATTTTCTTTTTCACTTTTCATGATTTTTTCGATTTATGTTTAGTTGGATGCATTAAATTAGTGTAACCATAAAAGCGAAAGCCAAGCTGTTTTGTTTGTGTTTTTTAAAAAATAAGTATTGGGATTTTGCTTTGAAGTATTTTGTTGCTGTTTTTTAGGTACAAATACTTGTTTTGTAGCATTTAAAAACAAAATCATTTCACATTGTTTATTGAAATATTAATTAAAGCTGATCAAAATGGCAAAGTATTCAAAAAAAGCAGGTGAAAAAGTAGAAAAGACCATGCATGAAATGAAAGAGGGCAAATTAAAAACTGGGACAGGTAAAAAAGTAACCTCTAAAAAGCAAGCGGTGGCTATTGGATTATCAGAAGCAAGAGCGGCTGGAGCAAAGGTGCCCAAGAAAAAATCCTAGGTAATTAAAAGACAGAAAGCATTTGAAAGCGGAGAGGGAGAGCGTTGTTAGTTGATTTGATGATGGAGGTGATTAAATGTTTTTTGCGTCTTCTGTTGATTTATCCGCATGAATAAATTCATCAACTTGAGCTTTTAACTCATTAAATTTGGTTTCGGTAGCCTTTGACTTTTCTCGCAAAGCTCTTGACTTTTCCAACAAGCTTTGTGTTTCTTCTTTATTCTTATCCGTTTTATTACCCATTGCTAGTCGTGTTTACTCAAATATAATTAAACAAAAGTCCTTTATATTTTTTATTGTTAAAAAGAGTAGTTATAAAGTTGGTTACGTATTTGGACTAGGTATAAACACCTATCCGTTTTTACATATTTAATATTATGCCATCTTCAGTGATTGCACATATCAGTTACAATGTCGAGGAAAAAGCACTGACGGTAGTGTTTAATTCGGGTGATATATACGTTTATCAATCTGTGCCCGAAAAAATTTATAAGGAGTTTAAGGCATCTGTTTCCAATTTCCAAAGGGAATTACCTGAATAGAAAGCTTAAGAAAATGTTTGTGGGCAAAAAAATGGATTGAATAATTGCGTTAAATACCTTCTGTTGTTAAGTAGAATACTTGATTTTGAGATAATTTGAACTTTTTTAAGCTATCCTTATTTATTAGTTAGCATTAGATAACTTTTAAATAGATCAGACCATGGAAATCCAATTTGAACAAAATAGAGACTTCAATCAATCTCATAGAGATAACCCAGTGAAAGATACGAACGATAATGAGCGTTCACAGCCACAAGGTAAAGAAGGGGATCCTAACCAGCATCTAGTGAATAGGAAAGCGTTGGATACTGATGAGAAAACTTTAGATCGTAGACCTGCGGATGTAGCGAATGGAGATTTGGAAAATGATGATGACCATACTTCATCGGCAGTAGCTGGAGTGCAAAGCGATGCACAAAATACGACACGTAATTCAAGCAAGCCATTAGGTGAAGATCCAAATGTAAATGCGGAAAGAGAGAATAAGGAAGAAAATGAAGAATTAGAAAAAGGAGATAAAGATGAGTAAGGTAGTAGAAGATTTGAAAGGTTTGGTGAATATTCTTAATGATGGAAAAGAAGGCTATTTATCTGCAAGTGAGGTGGTAAATAGTTTGGAGTTGAAGGAATTGTTTTTACGAATGGCTTCGCAAAGAATTGGTTATGCCAATGAACTTAAAAATCATATGGCACTGCATGGAGGAGAAAGTGAAAACGAAAATGGTGGCATTTTGGGCATTTTGCATAGAACTTGGATTGACATTAAGCAAGCCTTAAGCAGTAAGGAAGATGAAGCCATTTTAGAAGCAGTAGAAACGGGTGAAAAAGCAGCCTTAGAAAAATACGATGCGGTATTAGACGATGAAGTAACTCACGCTCATCACTTGGATTTATTGCAAAAGCAACGTACAGGAATTTTGGAGGCACTTAAAGAGGTGGAAACTTACCATATCAGGTTAGAGAGATAAACTAAACTTATTTCGGTATCAATTTATGTTCAAAAGGAAATAATGAAAGAGAAAAATAAAAATCTGCAAAATGAGCAAGGCTCAATGCAGCAACAAACTCAAAAGAACGAGAGTTATGAGGGTATAGAGGAAAACTCGCAGTCACAAGACGTTAAAAAGCCTGATACCTTCGGTCTTATTCCTGCGTCAGAAAATAAAAAAAGCAGTACTGATAAGGACGAGCAAATAAGCTCTTTAGAAGAGAAACCAAATTTGGAGGATATTGATGATGAGAGTTTTATTCCAGGCGTCAAAGCAAAGCGTACCCCTTGGAATTCCATTGATTTTGAAGCGGATAATTTCTTTGGAGGTTTGGTTCCTGCTTAATTTCTGAATACATATTAAATTGGGAATTGGATATGAATAACAGTTTGTTGTGGAACAGATTTAATTTTAATTGTTCCATTTAGCAGTTTTACTTTAGATTCAATGGTTTTCAGTCCAATTCCTTTGTGTTTTTTTCCATTGTTTTCAAAACCTCTGCCATTATCTTTTGCCAAAATATGTACTTGCCCATCGGTTATAGAAATATTGATTTGGGCTGCTTTTGCGAAGGCGTGTTTAATGATATTTTGGGCCAATTCCTGCACTATTCGGTAAATAGCCAATTGGATATACTTATCTAGCGGTATATTAGTTCCAGAGAAGGTACAGTTAAAATGTGTCTCGCCTTTTAATTGTGTGCAGATGTCCCTAATGGCTGCTTTCAAGCCAAAATCTTCTAAAATAGAAGGCATTAATTCATGTGAAATTCTTCGGCTTTCTTGGATACACATGCTCAATAATTCTTTAGAGCGGTTAAGTACATGAACATTGTCCTCTATGGCTACTTCACTTAAATTAATACGTTCAAGGGTCGCTTTTACCCCATAAAGTACCTGTCCTAAGCCATTGTGTAAACTTTCTGCAATACGTTTTCTTTCTTCCTCTTGCGCATTAAGGGTAGCTTTTAAAATTTCCTTTTGCTGTTTTCTTTCTAATTGTATACGTTCATGCGTCAATTGTCTGTTTTTCTCTTCTAAATCTCTTTGTTGGGTAATGTCCTGCGAGATACCAACAATATGCGTCAACTCACCTTCACCGTCTCTAATATATACTGTACTTTTTGAGTTGATCCAATGGATTTTCCCTTTCGCGTCGATCAAGCGGTAGGTAAGTGACTTAATTTCTCGATGGTTTTCCTTCTTTAACTCATTTAAACTGGCATAAAAACGCTCTCTGTCATCTGGATGGATAAATTTTTCAAAGAAATCCCTCCCCATTTTTTTGATTTCACTATGTGTTTTTTCTACTAGTTGCTCAATGCGGTAGTTAGAATAAAACTGCTGCATGCTTTCCAAATTGATGGCATATAACATATCTGGAGCCGAATTGGCAATGCCTTGTATCATCGCTGAATTTTCCTTGAAAAGTTGTTCGGCAATTTTACGTTCGCTAATATCCAGATTGGTTGCCAACAAGCTATCGCCCATTTTAACAAACATACACGAATACCATTTGTTGAAATCTTCATAGGGGTAAAAATATTCGTTACTGATGGGCACGCCAGTTTCCATTACTTTCACCATCATGTCAAATAATCCAACTTTTTTTATCCCAGGGAATTCTTGCAGATATCGTTTGCCAATCAGATCAGTTCGGCCTGTTTCTGTCTCCAAGGCTTTATTGGTAAGGGCAATGGTAAAATCTATAATTTGATGATCATCGTTTCTTACTGCGGTTAAAACCGACATTGCCATTAAGGTATTGTTGTAAATAGCAGCCAGCTCATCTCTGCTTTCTTTCAGTTCCTTAGTCCTTAGGTAAACATCTTTTTCTAATTGAATACGATATTTTTCTTCAGCTTCCTTGGCCCGTTCTGTTTGTGTTTTTTGCAGTGTTACGTCCCAATGGATCCCTCTTACTTCTAATATGCCACTAAGCGGATGATAAATTCCTTTTCCCCGCTCTTCAATCCAAGCTATTTTTCCATCAACTGGCCTTATGATGCGATAGGTATGATGAAACTCCTTCTGCTCTTTACTGGCGGCTTCCAAAGTTTGGCGGTGTAGCTCCATATCGTCGGGATGTACCATCACAAAACCTTGACTGTCTTCATAGGAAAAGCTATTCTCTTTTAGACCAAAAAGCGTAGGGGACAGCGGCGATACGACTACCTTGCCATTTTTTGAGAGCCAGTGGAAAGTGCTCATGTTTGATGCCGTAAGAGCTACTGTAAGTTGTTCTTCGGAATGGGTAAGTGCACTCGCCATCTTAGACTGTTCAATGTAAGACCATGTCCTCTCGGCAGTTTCTTCCAACAGGCGGATATGCTCGTCAGGCCAAAGGTATTGCTCTTGATGGTGTACCATGAGTAAGGCTACTAATTTTTCTTTTTTTACCAAAGGTACTATTGCCCAAATGCCGTTATTTAATATTTGATGTAAGGATAAATTGCTTTTCGAACTTTTTCGTTGCTTTTTTGGTCTCGAAACAATGTGTGTTTTGCCTACATTAAATTCTTCTAGCGCTATTCCTATATCAGTAAAAGGATAAAGGCTAGGCTTAAATTTTACATCTTCTGCTTTTTTATACAAACGTTCTATCTGTAAATAAGGCACATTGTTAATTTTGGTAACGTGGGCATAAAATGAGTGGTCGGCATTTAAGTGTTCTCCGATGATTTTTGCAACTGCTTCCTGAATTTCAAGTGGATCTGAATAAGCGTTTACCGAGTCCATTAATTTTAATAGGTAACGTTGCCTTTCCTCACTTCTTTTAAGAATTTCTTCAGCTTTTTTTCTTTCACTAATATCGTTGAACAATATCCCTACCATGTTCTCACCCAACTCTCTAATGGGAAAAGCTTCTACTTCATACCATCCCGCAATTAGTGCTGCTGGCAATTCAAAATGTGCTGAGGTTTGGGTTTTGGCAATGTTCCCATAAATTTCAAACCAATGGGTTTCATGCTCGGGCCAAATCTCACGTATGGTTTTTCCTTCGTAATTATTAATGCCAGTTTGTTTTTGGAAAGATGGATTTGCTTCGACAAAACGATAATCAACGGCGTTTCCATGTTGATCCCATATCATTTCGATAATACAAAATCCTTGATTAATAGAATTAAATAAGGAAGTATATTTATGTCTAAGTTGGGCATTAAAGCTTTCTTGGCTTCTGGTGAGGTCGGTAATGTCTCGCCCTATGGCAATCACTCCTTTTACTTTACCATTCACGGTAAACTCTGGTGCTATTTTAATGTCGTAAAATACCGTGCCTTTCGGTGTTCTGAAAGACATGTTTAGGGTTTGTGTGTTCCCGTCTTTAAATACAAGTTTTATTTTTTCAATGAGAGGGGCGATGTTGGCATGTGGCCAAATTTCTGGATGCGATTTGCCTATGGCGTCTTCTAATGATATGCCTGTTTTTTCTATTAATGCTGCATTGGCGTAAACTAGGTGAAGTTGGTGGTCCCATTTGGTCACCACATCGGGCGTATTTTCAACCAAAGTTTTATAAAGATTTTCGTTGTGTTTGTCTTTCTCAATGCAGCTAAAGCTAATTACCACACCTTCGGCAATAGGATTTACATTTAATTTGATCCAGCTTTGAGTGTACACTGAAATATATTCGAAGGTACTTTGCTTTTTGTTATTGATAGCTTCGTTAACTTCTTTGAAATAATTGGTCTTTTTCGAATCAGGAAATAGGGTCCAGACATTCTTTCCAAGCATTTCACTTTTATCTTTTTTAAAGAATTTTTCGGCTTTTTCATTGATGTAGATGAAGTTAGCCTGATGGTCTAGCATATAGCAAGCCAGTGGAATTGCATTGAGTATGTGTGCAACATCCGGAAATTTAGACATGTTAAAACGGTTTAGCTCCTTTATAACAGAAAAATGCGCATTTGGTTCTCTGTTTTATTACACTAATGGACATGAAAAAACCTCTTAGGTTTTCAAAACCTAAGAGGTTTAAGCTTTTTTGCGGTGATAATCCTTTAGGCTTAGGATGACAAAGGTTGCTTGTAAAAATATTTAAAACAAAATGGAATGCTTTTAATTATAAGAGTGGATGATTTTATACAAATCAAACATCGCCACCTTGAAAAATACCATCAAATAAACATTACTAAAGCATATCATGATTAATATTTTATTGGCAGAAGACCACAATATTGTTAGAAACGGTATTAAAATGCTACTTGAATCGGATAAAGAAATACAAGTGGTAGGTGAAGCGGTAAATGGTCTTGAGGTGTTAAAGCAAATAGCCAAGATCGCAGTAGATCTTATTTTGGTTGATATTAATATGCCCGAAATGGATGGGATGCAATTGTTGAAGGAAGTGAAGCTAAAACATCCGCAAATTAAGGTAATGATGCTTTCAATGCACGATAATGAAAAGTACGTGATGGAGGCCTTTAAGCACGGAAGTGATGGTTATTTGCTTAAAAATATCGGCGCCGATGAACTCATTTTCGCTATTAAATTTGTGCAGCAAGGGCGTAAATATTTATGTGCGGAGCTTACCATAACCATGATGGAAAATTTATTGCAAAGCAAGCAATACTTGATTACCATACCTGACAACGAGATTGATTTTTCGTTAAGAGAACTGGAAATATTACAGCTTATTGCCGAAGGTCTGACTAACTTGGAAATGTCTGAAAAACTGTTCCTCAGCAAAAGAACCATTGAAGGGCATCGTCAAAGTCTTTTAGATAAAACGGGTTCTAAAAACTCAGCCGCTTTGATTCGCTATGGGGTACTGCACGGGCTTATACAATAGGTAAGTAGCCTCACATAAATAGATTTATATCACATTGTTTAGTTGTTTGATATTTGGGAAAAAATATCTGTGCATTTGTAGCAAAACTAATTGCAAAACCATTTCCTTTTACTAATGTTTATTTAGCATTAAGGCTAACCATCTGCTTAAGGCCGTTCTCATTACCATTAAATCTTAAAACGAATGAAATCGATTTGGAAAGGCGCAATTGGATTTGGATTGGTTAATATTCCAGTAAAACTATACTCGGCAGTGCAAAACAGTAATCTTGATTTGGACATGTTAGACAGTAAGGATATGTCCCGTATCAAATATCAACGCATTAGCGAGAAAAGTGGCAAGGAAGTACCCTTTGAACGTATTGTAAAAGGCTATTTGCTCAAAGAAAATTATGTGGTGCTGGAAGATGAAGACTTTGAAAGTGCTATGCCCGAAAAAAACAAGCTGATAGAGCTGGAAAGCTTTGTTGACATTGCCCAAATTAACCCCATTTATTACGAAACTTCCTATTATACCCAGCCCGAACCGCAAGGTAAAAAGGCCTATGCATTACTTTTAAAAGCGCTACAGAAAACAAAAAAAGCGGGAGTGGCCCGTTTTGTATTGCGCAGTAACGAACATTTATGCGTTATTCATCCTTTAAACAACATGATTGTGATTACCCGCATTCGTTTTGAGGAGGAAATTAGATCCACCAAAGATTTGGAAATGGAGGCCGTTACCGTAAAACCTAAAGAACTGGAAGTGGGCATGGCATTGATTAAACAATACAGTGCTGATTTTGATATTTCTGTTTTTAAGGATGAGTATTCCAAAGAATTACTGAAAATTATTAGGGCTAAAGCTAAAGGTAAGAAAACAGTAGTGAAGAAAATGCGTCCAGAAAAGCGAGTGAGCGACGATTTGTACGAACAATTGATGCAGAGCTTAAGCAAGAAAGGAGCTTAGAATGTCTTTAACAAAATATAATCAGAAGCGGGACTTTAAACAAACAGCTGAACCTGCTGGAGGAAAATCTACAGGAAAAAAACTGTCTTTTGTAGTGCAACGTCATCATGCTTCGCACTTGCATTATGATTTTAGGCTGGAATTGAATGGGGTACTTAAAAGTTGGGCGGTGCCTAAAGGGCCATCTTTAAACCCTAATGATAAACGTTTGGCCATGATGGTGGAAGATCATCCTTACGATTATAAATCTTTTGAAGGCACTATTCCCAAAGGAAATTATGGGGCAGGAGTGGTCAATATTTTTGATGAAGGCACGTACGAACCTCTTGATGAAGACCAGGCTAGTTTGAGCAAGGGATTACATAGCGGCAATTTAAAGTTTGTGCTGCATGGCAAAAAACTGAAAGGCGAGTTCGCGTTGGTGCGTATGAAGGATAGTGAGCACAATGCTTGGTTGTTGATTAAACATAAGGACAAGTATGCGGTAAGCAAAAAGTATAATGCTGAAGATGAAATTCCCGAAAAGGTAAAAAAAATGGGAAAAGACTTTAAAAAGGAAGTTCCCGAGATTCCGAAAGTAAAATCGAGGCTTAAAAAAGAAGATTATCAGCCAATGTTGGCTAAATTAGTAAAATATGTAACCCAAGAAGAGGATTGGATTTTTGAGGAAAAATTAGATGGTTACAGAGGAATTGCGAAGGTGAAGAAAAGTAAAGCCTCTTTAACTTCCAGAAATGGTAAAAATCTAGGCGACGATTATCCAACCGTTGTTAAAGCCTTAAAAAGTTTGGACATTGATGCTGTTTTGGATGGAGAGATTATAGTTAGGGAAAAGAATAGAACTAGTTTTCAGGCCTTACAGAATTACGAACCTTCTCAGAAAAAAATCAATTTGCACTATGCTGTTTTTGATGTACTAGAAATTAATGGTTCAGATGTGCGGTCGATGCCATTACACCAACGAAAGAAGCTTTTGGAAATGCTATTGGCCAATAACAATCAAAAAGATATAGAAATAGTAAGAGCAACCCAAACCCGAGGAAACGAATTTTTAGAGGAGGCTAGAAAAAAAGGTTGGGAGGGCATTATGGCAAAAAATGCGGAAAGTGCTTATTTAAGTGGTGCTCGAAGCAGTCATTGGCAAAAGATAAAAATACAGCAATCGCAAGAAGCTATTATAATAGGTTATACCAAACCCGCAGGCAGTAGAAATCACTTTGGAGCATTAGTGTTGGCCATTAAAAATCATGCAAATAAATTAAGTTATATAGGGAACTGTGGCACTGGATTTAACGAGAAGTCACTAAGTGAAATTTTTCAACTTTTAGAGCCCCTAAAAACCAAGGATAAGCCTCTTACAGATAAAGTGCCGATGCAAAGAAACATTACTTGGGTAAGGCCAGAGATAGTTTGCGAAGTCACTTTTTCTGAATGGACAGATCTTCACCATTTACGTCATCCAGTATTTAAAGGTATTAGAGAAGATAAAAAACCAGAAGAAGTTAAACAGGAAATGGTTATTACGAATTCGACTAACGAGATGATACAAGAAGATGAAACCATTTTGAAATTTGGTCGAAAAACAGTGAAGCTCACCAATCAGCATAAAATTTACTGGCCGAGTGAGAAAATTACCAAGGGGCAAATGATCAATTATTATCAAGAGATGGCTCCCTATATTTTGCCCCACCTTAAAGATCGGCCACTATCCTTGAACAGACATCCCAATGGGATCAATAAAGCTGGTTTTTTTCAAAAGGACTTAAACACAAATCAAATTCCAAAATGGATTAAATATGCCTCTTTAGAATCTGAGCATCTCCATAAAAAAATAGATTATTTGGTTTGCAACGATGAAGCTACTTTATTGTGGATGGCAAATTTAGGATGTATTGAAATAAACCCTTGGATGAGTACCTATCGTAAACCAGAAGTGCCTTTGTTTGCCGTGTTAGATTTGGACCCGCATGGCATTGACTTTAAGCAAACCGTAAAAGTGGCCCTTACTGCAAAGGAAATTTTAGACGAAATGGAAGTGGTTTCTTTTGTGAAAACATCGGGTTCAAAGGGAATCCACATTGTGATACCTTTAGCTGCTTATGACTATGAGGTATCTAAAAATTTTGTACATTATCTTGCAGGCTTAGTTTACCAACAACATCCCGATATCACCAGCTTAGAGCGTAGTCCAAGTAAGCGTAAAAACAAAATATACCTCGATTATTTGCAGAATAGAAAAGGACAAACCATTGTTGCTCCTTATTCCGTAAGACCAAAAGCAGGCGCAACTGTATCTGCTCCTTTGCACTGGAACGAGGTAAATGAGAGTTTAAGCATTGGCGATTTTAACATCTTCAATATTCAAGATAGAATTAAAAAAGTAGGCGATTTATGGGCCGATATTTATCAGGTAAAAAATAAAATTAAAAAGCTGCTGAAAAAGTAATTGTTTTAACCTTCCAACAATCACTATTTCTTTCTAATTCGAATTTAACTATCAATTTCGTCCATGGATATTGCTAAAAGATTTCGAGAAAATCCGTTGCTTAAACCCCAAGATTTAGCTGCTAGTGCGGCTAATCTGCAGGTCATCTGCTTACTCAATCCAGGCGTATTTAGATATCAGCATAAAACCTATTTATTAATAAGAGTAGCGGAAAGTGTGGCCCCTCAAGAGGGGAAACTGTTTATTCCCATGCGCATGGCCAACGATCTTTTAGAAGTGATGGAACTTCAATTGGACGATCCCGACTTGATCAATACCGACGCTCGCATCATTAATTATAAGGGGTTAGATTATTTAACCACCATTTCGTACTTAAGGTTGTTCAGTAGTGACGATGGCATCAATTTTATTCCTGAACCTTTACAACTGCATGGAACAGGTATATTGGAGAGATATGGTATTGAAGACTGTAGGGTTAGCCAAATAGAAGACCTTTATTACCTTACTTATACTGCTGTTTCAGAAAATGGAGTGGCCGTGGGTTTGCGTACCACCAAGAACTGGCAGCAATTTGAACATTTGGGTTTGATATTTCCACCGCATAACAAAGATGTGGCCCTGTTTGAAGAAAAAATCAACGGAAGGTTTTATGCACTTCACCGACCAACCAGTAAAGAAATTGGAGGTAATTATATTTGGCTGGCAGAATCTTTAGATGGTATTCATTGGGGCAATCACCAATGTATCTTAAAAAGTAGGCCGCATTATTGGGATAGTGCTCGGGTTGGGGCAGGAGCGGCACCCATTAAAACTGCACAAGGTTGGTTGGAAATTTACCATGGAGCCAATCACCAGCATCGCTATTGTTTAGGGGCAGTACTCTTAGATCTTAAGAATCCTGCTAAAGTGTTGGCCCGCACCGAAGATCCTATTATGGAGCCCTTGGAAAGCTATGAACTAAGTGGTTTTTTCGGTTCAGTGGTATTTACCAACGGTCATTTAGTTAATGGCGATGAATTGACTATTTACTATGGCGCTGCTGATGAGTTTATTTGTGGAGCTAAGTTTTCTATCGCCGAGATAGTGGGAGAATTAAAGTGGGTTGATTAATCTTTATACAACAAGTCAAAATCAGCTTAATTAGCCCATAAAATAGAAATGGATAGGTGTCCGTCCGTAAGAATAGGCAGATGGAAATTTAATAGAAAAACATACATACTTTAATTGATCACTTCTTCCGTTGTTTAGCTTCTGCTTGTTTAACCTCGTCTTTTTCGGCTAAAGGTTTATCTGTTTTTAAATGAGGTTTGTCAGTTTTCGGATCAACACCTTTTTTGTTTTTAACTGGAGTTTTCATGGTTGTAAAATTTTAAAGACATAACATTCTAGCTTTGTTTTTGTTGATATTTAGCAGCTGTTTTTTAATATCAGGTATAAATACCACGAGGTAAGTACGCTTTATTTTATCTTATAAATTTTGTACCTTTGGTTTTTAATGAATTTCCTCTATCCGGGCTTTCTTTTTGCACTTTTGGCGGTACTTATCCCGGTCATTATTCATTTATTCAATTTCCGTAAATTCAAGAAAGTTTATTTTAGCAACGTAGCCTTCCTTAAAGAAGTACAGGAACAAAATTCTTCTAAAGAAAAGTTAAAAAATCTGCTGATTCTAGCTGCCCGGGTCTTGGCCATTACATTTTTGGTGTTGGCATTTTCACGTCCCTTCATTAGTTCAAATACTACTTCCAATAAGGCAAGCGGAAACATCGTAAGCATTTATTTGGACAACTCTTATAGTATGGATGCGGTAAACAAAGAAGGCAGCTTACTTGATGAAGCCAAACGTAGAGCTAAGGAGATTGTAAAAAGCTACCAAATCAACGACCGTTTTCAGTTATTAACTAACGATTTTGAAGGACAACACCAACGCTTGTTAAATGCCGAAGAGTTTTTGCAGGCTGTTGATGAAGTTAAAATATCTGCGGCTAATAAAAATTTGCAACAGGTCATTAATAGACAACAAGGTATTTTCACAGGAGGAAGTAACAGATTTGCTTACGTCATCTCTGATTTTCAACAAAACTTTGTAGGCAAGGAACCTGTAAAAAAAGAAGAACAAACACAATTGGCGCTGGTAAAGTTAAGCGGTAACGAACTGCCTAACATTTCGGTAGATAGCGTTTGGTTTCTTTCACCAGTACATCAGGCAAATACTTCGGAAAAGATCATTGTTAGATTAAAGAACTTTGGTAACGACGATGCTCAAAATGTACCATTGAAATTGAGCATCAATAATCAGCAAAAGGCAGTAGGCAGCATCAATGTTAAAGCGGGTGAAACAGCTATCGATACGCTTTCATACAGTGGTTTGGGCTTGGGATGGCAACGCGGAATATTAAGCATTAAAGATTTTCCACTCACTTTTGACGATCAGCTTAATTTCAGTTTTAACGTCAACGCCAACCAACAGGTATTAAGCATTAATGGTGTTAAAACAGATAAATATATTGAAGCACTTTTTAATGCCGATAGCTATTTCAAATTAAGTTCGGTTTCCGAAAACAATATCAACTACGCCAGTTTTGCAAACTATAGTCTTATTGTACTTAACGGCATCAGCCAACTCTCTAGCGGATTGGCTCAAGAACTCAAAAACTATTTGAATAATGGCGGTTCGGTGGTCATTTTTCCATCTACTGAAACCGATAAGACAACGTATTCCGCTTTTTTAACAGCACTAAAACTTCCAGCAGCTGAAAATTTAGTGACCGAACCTAGTAGAGTTGCTCAAATTGAGCTCAAACATCCTTTGTTTAAGGATGTGTTTGAAGTACTCCCTAAAAATATGGATCTGCCATTGGCCAGTAGATATTTCACCTATGCAGAGCGTAGTACTACGAGTAAAGAAAACCTATTGCAATTTCCAGCAGGTAAGCTTTATTTGGCACGTTATCCTATCAACTCGGGACAAGTGTTTTTGGCAGCCACTGGCTTAGATGAACAAGATGGTAATTTAGCCAAGCATCCACTCTTTGTGCCTTTGATGTACAAAATTGCTTTCGAAAGTGCTAAAGACCAACCACTGTTTTACACTATTGCAAAGGATAATGTGATAGAGCTACCAGCGGTGAAACTTGGGGCAAATCAGTCGCTAAAATTAATTGGCGATGGATTTGAAGTGATACCAGATGTGAACCATCAGAATGGGAAAACGTTGCTTTACGTGGCTGATCAGATACAGAAAGCTGGCTTTTATACCATCAAAAACGGAGATACTACTTTGGCTGTGGTGGCGTATAACGACAATAGGGCCGAATCAGAAATGAAGTACGATAGTCAAGCAGCGCTGGAAGAGAGATTTGGTAATCAAAAAGTGCACTTTATTGACGCTCAAAAAGAGAATATTTCATCGGCCATTGCCGAAGAAAATAATGGAACCGAATTATGGAAACTTTGCCTAATTTTGAGCTTAGTTTTCATTGCGGCAGAAATATTATTGGTCAGATTTTATCATACCCAAAATAAAAATACAAAAACTCATGAACCTCTTAATTAAGGGAATTACCATTGCCGATCCGAACAGTAAGTTTAACGGGAAAACTTGTGATGTAAGTGTTGAAAACGGAATCATCACCGCTATAGCCAGTAAGTTGGAAAATCTGGAGTCGGCAGAAGTATACCATGGCAAAGGAGCAATTTTGTCTCCAGGTTTTTTTGATTTAAACTGTGTTTTTGGTGATCCTGGACTAGAAACTAAAGAAGATATCAGCACTGGAACGGCAGCAGCAGCTGCTGGAGGTTTTACAGGTATTGCCATTATGCCCAACACCAAGCCAGTAGTGCACAGCAAAGGGGAGGTTGAATATATCCTTAACAGAGCGAAAGGCAATTTGGTAGACGTGAAACCTATTGGGGCTATTAGTCAAAACCTAGAAGGTAAAGAATTGGCCGAAATGTTTGACATGAAGCAGGCTGGTGCCGTGGCTTTTGCGGAAGCTGGTAAAGCCATTGCTGATGATGGTTTCATGAGTAGGGCATTACAATATGCCTTAGGATTTGATGGTTTGCTATTTACCCATCCTGAAAATAAAGCATTGGTGGGTAAAGCACAGGTAAATGAGAGCAAAACCACTATTTTATTGGGCATGAAAGGTGCTCCAGCCTTGGCTGAAGAATTGCAGGTATCCAGAGATATTTTCTTGGCACAATATCACAATGCACCATTACATATCAGCAATATTTCAACCGCAGGATCAGTAGCGTTGATTAAAAAAGCCAAAAAAGATGGTGTTAAAGTAACTTGCGATGTAGCAGCCCATCAATTGGTTTTTACCGAAGAATTATTGAATGACTTCGATAGTAATTACAAAGTGAAACCACCATTGCGTGGCAAAGCCGATAACAAGGCGCTTATTGCTGGTTTAAAGGATGGTACCATTGATGCCATTTCTTCACAGCACAGACCGCATGAAATAGAATTTAAAAATGTAGAGTTTGAAATTGCTCACTATGGAATTATCGCCTTGCAAACTGTATTGCCATTGCTATTGCAGGCAGGTTTAGATACCGCATTAATTGTAGAGAAGTTGGCCATTGCCCCTCGTAACTTGCTGAAATTAGAAGTTCCGCAAATTGCAGTTGGACAAGCTGCTAATTTTACAGCATTTAATCCAACTCAGGAATGGCAGTTTGATAGTGAAACCAATCAATCCAAATCTGCTAACTCTCCTTTGTTTAACACCATGTTAAAGGGGAAAGTAACTTTGGTTTATAACAATAAACAATACCGAGTTTTTTAACCGTTTTTGCCATTCCGACGAAAGTAAGAATCTCAAGTTTCTTCGCTCTGAATGACAAATAAAGTACTAATGACAGACAAATAAAGGAAAACACCATGAACAATATCGTAAAAAAGTCTTTAACAGCATCGTTGGCAAAATTTGCAGAATTGCAAAAAGCTCCTAGCGTAGAACTAAGCCATCAATTGGTGGAAGTATTTGAAATAGATGCCAATTTTATGGACAAGGTCGAGAAATTTGACGCTGTTTTTGATGAGCATCCCAAGTTTGAAGCACTTAGAGAAGTATATTTCGATTTGTTGATGATTAACTTCTTTACCAGTGATGTAGCTAAGTTGGAAGAAGATTACCTGGAATCAAAGGAATGGGAAGCCATTGAAGAAGAAACTATTGATAGAGGTACCGAACTGTTAAACTTGTTATTGTACATTAACGAGTGCCACGATGAGCAAATTAAGCCTGATTTGGAAGATTTCCTAAAAGAGTTCCTTTTGGTTGACGAAGATGAGTTTCAGGACGAATATCACATCTACGAAGATTTGATCAGTAACCAACAATTAGCCGAAAGTAGCGTACAGGAAATTTGTGAAAATGCCAAGATTTTAAACTTGGTAGATGAAATGAAAGAGCTTTTTGTACCATTTATGTCCTTCTTCCTGCACCCAAGCTCAAACGATCAAGTTTATAAAGATTTAGAGAAATACAGTAACAATAAAGCATTTGATGCATCGGTTTATTGCTTAATTGCTAACTTTAATCAAACTAGATAACTAAAACTTAATTTTATGACGAGTACAGTAAACATTAAAAATGAAGCGCTAAAGAATGGGCTAATTTGGGGAGCGGTAAACATCGTATTATTCTTGGCCACTTGGTATTTGGCACCAAGCCTAATGAGTTCTTATGCATATGCAGCTATCACCATTTTGATAGGGATTGCGTTTGCCATCTTTTTCTGCATTGATATGCGTAAAAAAGTAGGTGGATATTGGACTTTTGGAGAGGCATTATGGCCAATCTTTGTCACTTTTGTTTTGGCAATGGGAATTGTTTTTGTGTTTAACATTGTTTTTGGTAAATACATCGATCCAAGCTATCCTGAAAAAATGAAGGAAATGGTTTTAACCAAAACAGAATCTACAATGAAATCTTTTGGCTTATCTGATGAGGAAATTAGCAAAGCTATGGATAAAACTCACGAGAATGTGGAACAGCAATTTTCTCCTAACTTTTCTCAGGCGATAGTAGGTTTTGGTATTTCGGCGGTAATGTATTTTATTGGTGCGTTAATTTTTGCTTTGATCTTTAAAAGAAGCAATCCTAACCCATTTGACAACCCTGCGCAGAACAATACAGAAGGGAATTAAAACCTTATCGAAATATTATTCAAACGTGCATTTTTCTCAATTTATTTGATGAAATTTGCACGTTGTTTTTTGTAAGCATTTGCTTTCAATTTAGTGTCTTCATATCTGATACTAATACTCAATACTAAAAAATGGACATATCAGTAGTAGTACCTTTATATAACGAAGAAGAGTCGTTGCCTGAATTAATTGCTTGGATAGATGAGGTGATGCAAAAGCACCAGTTTTCTTACGAAGCAGTTTTTATAGATGATGGCAGTACCGACCGTTCTTGGCAGATGATCACCGAGCTAAAGCAAAAATTTGCCAGTATTAAAGCAGTTAAATTTAGACGTAACTACGGTAAATCAGCAGCTTTAAACGTTGGTTTTGCAGCAGCGCAAGGCGAGGTTATTATTACCATGGATGCTGATTTGCAAGACAGTCCGGATGAAATTCCTGAACTTTACCGTAGAATAAAGGAAGAAAGCTACGATGTGATTTCGGGCTGGAAAAAGAAGCGCTACGACCCCATTACCAAAACCATTCCTACCAAATTGTTTAATGCTGCCACCCGTAAAATGAGCGGTATTCAGCTGAATGATTTTAACTGTGGATTAAAAGCTTACCGTCATGATGTGGTGAAAACCATTGAAGTATATGGTGAGATGCACCGTTACATTCCTGTGCTAGCCAAATGGGCGGGTTTTGCCAAAATAGGAGAGCAGGTGGTAGAACACCGTGCCCGTAAATATGGCGTAACCAAATTCGGATTAAGCCGTTTTATCAATGGATTTTTGGATTTAATGTCCATTTTCTTTGTGGGTAAATTTGGCAAAAGACCAATGCACTTCTTTGGTTCATTGGGTGTGTTGAGCTTCTTTATTGGGATCATTATGACGCTGTACATCATGATCGAAAAGCAGGTGTTGATCTGGAATAATTTGCCATACCGTAACTCAACAGACCAACCGTTATTTTACTTAGCATTGGTGGCCATTATTGTAGGTTCGCAAATGTTTTTAGCAGGCTTTGTAGCCGAGTTGGTAGGCCGCAATGCTCCAGAAAGAAACCAGTATTTAATAGAAAAAGAGATTAATTAGCAGATTGGCTAATTAGAAAATCAGCTAATTAAAGCATGTTCTTCTCCATCATCATCCCATTATACAATAGACCGCAGGAAATTAAGGAACTGTTATCCACTTTGTGCAAGCAAACTTACATGCAGTTTGAAGTGCTGGTGATAGAAGATGGTTCTGTAAAAGATGCCAAGGATATTGTAGCTTCCTTTGAAAACAAACTTGATGTAAAGTATTTCTACAAAGAAAATTCAGGACAGGGCTTTTCCCGAAATTTTGGCTTTGAACGTGCCAAAGGCGATTATTTCATCATTTTCGATTCGGATATTCTAGTGCCTTCCGATTATTTGGAGACGGTGAAAGATTACCTGTTTGAGCACCAGTTAGATGCTTTTGGTGGACCAGATGCCGCACACGAAAGCTTTACACCTGTACAAAAGGCCATCAGCTATGCCATGACTTCGCCTTTTACCACTGGTGGCATTAGAGGTAATAAAAAGCATATCGGTCAGTTTCATCCACGTAGCTTTAACATGGGCATTTCAAGAGAGGTTTATGAAAAAGTGGGCGGTTTTATCTTAACCCGTTTAGGCGAAGACATTGAATATAGTATCCGTATCCACGAAAACGGATTTAAAATAGGACTTATTCCTGCCGCCAAGGTTTACCATAAACGACGCACCAGTTTTACACAATTTTACAAGCAGCTTCATTTTTTCGGCAGAGCTCGAATCAATATCTACAAACATTTTCCTTCAGAGTTAAAACTGGTACATTTTTTTCCTGCTGTTTTTACGCTTGGACTGGGATTTGTGATTCTTTGCAACATTTTTTACACGCCTTTGGCCTACGTTGGAAATTTCTTGGTGCTGCTGTATTTTCTGTTGATATTTTTTCATGCTTGGCAGCTCAACAAATCAATAAAAATTGCATTTTTGAGTGTCATTGCATCGTTTATCCAGTTAACGGCCTACGGTTTAGGCTTTATACAGGATTTTGTTAAAAGAGTGATATTTAGAAATTAAAGCAGAGCGATAAATGTTTGGCGATTAGATTAACGCAAGACGCTTATCGCCAGACAATAAAAAATAGCAAAATGATCAATTATTTAAAAGAAAGTACCTTTGCCGTGAAGGATGTCATTATGCAGGCGTGGAAGGTGACCAAGGAAAACTATCTTTCGATTGCTACCCTGTGCTTTCTGATTTTTTTGACGGCCTCTACCTCAACCTTTATGGCCTTCTTCATGGAGGAAGTTAATATCGGGATTAAATTGGTGATGCTACTCATTTTTATGATGAGCTATTGCGTGGTAGAGTTGTGTTTGATCAAATATATCTTCAAGCTTTTGGATACCGAAAATGCAGATATTCAAATTGTAGAGACTTTACCTACCAGAGCTGAAATCATCAAGTTTTTAGTAGCTACGGTGTATTTTGGATTGAGTATTTTCTTTGTAGGGGTGTTATTAATGCCAGTACTCTACTTGCTTGATATGGTGCTTAAATTGATGGTAAGCCAGGGCATTATAGCAGGTTATTCGCAAACAGGTGCTATCATTGTAAATGTTGCCGTAGGTATTGCCATCCTTAGTATTTTCTTCACTTTCGTGAGAATTATCTTTTTCCCATTTTTCATTATCGATAAGCACAGTTCTCCATTTGAGTCTATTAAATTGAGCTTGGCCACTACCAAAGGTAATTTCATCAAGTTATTAATGATTTTATTGGGTTTGGTGATTGTGCAGGCCATTGTTTTCGGCTTCTTTTATATTGTGATCTTAATGGGCTTTAGGTTGGTGAACCTTTTCTTAGATTATGATATCAGCCAATACAGTTCATTAATTGTGGTTGTTTTCAGCTCCTTTGTGATTGTACCCTTTTCTACCGCGTTTTTTGCCGTAGCTTATCGCAAAATCATGAGCGAATATAAAGGTGACGAACATCCAGACATCATCCACAATATTGTTTAGATATCATTAGCTTAAGTAAGCTTTATTTATGTTTGAGTTTAAAGATAGAAAGAAAAAGAGCCTGTAGGCATTGAGAAGTATTATGGGAATCAAATCATCGCTGAGCAAAGTATTTGCATCTTTTGTCCTTAAAAAAATTGAGTCTTGGAAATTCAATGCTGTAGATGCCCAGGAACGCACCTTGCAAAAATTAATTGCCGAAGCTAAAAATACCGTTTTTGGAGCCGACCATCATTTCCACGACATCAAAAACTATCAAGATTTTAAAGAACGGGTTCCCATAAGAGATTATGAAGACCTACGACCATATATTGAAAGGGTGGTGGAGGGCGAACCTGATATCTTATGGAAAAATAAGCCGCAGTATTTTGCCAAGACCTCAGGCACTACTTCTGGTGTTAAATATATTCCCATTTCAAAGGAGTCGATGCCAGAGCATATCAAGGCGGCGAGAAATGCACTATTGACCTATATCCACGAAACAGGCAATGCCAAATTTGTAGATGGCAAGATGATTTTTTTACAGGGAAGTCCTGTGCTAACGGAAAAGCATGGCATTAAAATAGGGCGACTTTCGGGTATTGTGGCGCATTTAGTGCCTGCTTATCTGCAAAAGAACAGAATGCCAAGCTATGAAACCAATTGCATTGAAGATTGGGAGCAAAAAGTGGAGGCCATTGTAGGTGAAACGCTTCACGAGGACATGAGACTGATTTCGGGTATTCCGCCTTGGGTGCAAATGTATTTCGATAAGCTTTCAGAAAAATCAGGCGGCAAAACCATCAAGGATATTTTCAAAAACTTTGAGTTGTTTGTGTATGGCGGGGTGAATTTCGAACCTTATCGTGCAAAAATTGAAGCCAGTATTGGTAAAAAAATAGCTGCGATTGAAACCTATCCAGCATCGGAGGGGTTTATCGCTTATCAGGACAGTCAGACCGAAAAGGGATTGTTGTTATTGGCTGATGCGGGAATGTTTTATGAATTTGTTCCAGCGGATGAATATTACAATGATAAACCTACCCGATTAAGTTTAGGAGAAGTAGAAATCGATAAAAATTACGCCTTGATCTTGAATACCAATGCAGGACTTTGGGGTTACAGCATAGGTGACACGGTTAAGTTTATCTCCCTTAATCCTTATAAAATAATGGTTACGGGAAGAATTAAACATTTTATTTCGGCCTTTGGCGAGCACGTGATTGGAGAAGAGGTGGAACATGCACTGCTTTCGGTAGCAAATGAAGAGGGCGTAGAAATTACAGAATTTACCGTAGCTCCACAGGTAAACCCAGCAGAAAGCGAATTGCCTTACCATGAGTGGTTTGTAGAGTTTTCTAAAGCGCCGCAAGACTTAGCTGCATTTAGTTTAAAGGTAGATTTAGCCCTACAACAAAAAAACATTTACTATTTTGACCTCATTGAAGGAAATATCTTGCAGCCTTTGAAGATAAGAACGCTTGCTAAAGATGCTTTTGTAAATTACATGAAAGCCCAAGGTAAACTTGGCGGACAAAACAAGGTGCCTAGATTAAGTAATGACAGGAAGATCGCAGAGGGGTTAAAGGATTACATTAAATAGATTGTCATTCCGAGGAACGAGGAATCTCAGGAGATACTTCGCTGCGCCCTGTATGAAAAAAATAATAAGTATTGATGAACTAATTTGTTATGGCTGGTACTTTCGCTCAAATATACATTCAGATTGTATTTGCTGTAAAAGGCAGAGATAACTTAATAAATGCTAGTTGGGAAGAGGAATTGTATAAGTACATTTCGGGAATTGTTAAAAACAAAGAGCAAAAGATGTTGGCGATTAATGGAATGCCTGATCATGTTCACTTCTTAATTGGAATGAAGCCATCTTGTTGTTTGTCAGACTTGGTTAGAGAAATAAAAAAGTCATCGAATGAGTTTGTGAATGAAAAGAAATACTCAAAATTCAAATTTCAATGGCAAGAAGGATATGGAGCATTTTCTTATGGTCATTCTTCTTTGAACGAAGTAATAGCATATATAAATAACCAAAAGCAACACCATAAAAAGAAAACTTTTAAAGAAGAGTATAAGCAGTTTTTAGAAAAATTTAATATTGAATACAAAGAAGAGTATTTATTTGAATAGATGATCTAAACGACCTTGAAAAGGTCAAATGCTTATGGATAAAACGATTGGAGGGAATACGACCCTGTCGGGGTCGCATATCATACGACATGAAGCCTATAGGTATTTCATTCCTTCGGGATTGAAAGAGATAATGATTTAAATGGAAGGGTAAAGACCTTGAAAAGGTCAAATGCTTATAGATAAAACGATGGAAGGGAATACGATCCTGTCGGGGTCGCATATCATACGACATGAAGCCTATAGGTATTTCATCCCTTCGGAATGGAAAAAGAGATAATGATTTAAATGGAAGGGTAAAGACCTTGAAAAGGTTAAATGTTTATTGATAAACGATAGAAGGGAATACGATCCTGTTGGGGTCGAATATCATACGACATGAAGCCTATAGGTATTTCATTCCTTCGGAGTGGAAAAATAGATGACGATTTAAATGGAAGGGTAAAGACCTTGAAAAGGTCAAATGCTTATAGATAAAGCGATAGAAGGTAATACGACCCTGTTGGGGTCGCATATCCACAATAACCTAAATTCTATAAGTATATCATCTCTTCGAGATGAAAAAAATAGACAAATATTTAAAAATAAAAAAGATAGCAATCTTTAAAAGCGAAATATTTAACAATTTAACAATTAAAACAATTTTGCAATATAAAAACATATCTATACTAGGCTCTACAGGTTCCATTGGAACACAAGCACTGGAAGTAGTGCGGGCAAATCCCAGCTTATACAAGGTTGATGCCCTAACTGCGCAACAAAATGCCAGTTTGCTCATTGCACAAGCCTTGGAATTTAAACCAGAGTTGGTCGTAATAGGCGATGAAACCCTATATCAACAAGTGAAAGAAGCCTTGCCAAACACTAAGGTAATGGCAGGTGAGGAAGCATTACTGGCAGCTGTTCAGTTACCGCAAACCCATTTGGTGTTAACTGCAGTAATGGGTTCAGTAGGATTAAAGCCAACCATTGCTGCCATTGAAGCTAAAAAAGACATAGGTTTGGCCAACAAGGAAACCTTAGTCGTGGCTGGAGAGCTGGTGATGAGCTTAGCCAAACAACACGGTGTAAACATCATTCCAGTAGATTCAGAGCACTCTGCTATTTTCCAATGTTTGGTGGGAGAGGAACAAAGTGCCATTGAAAAAATATTGCTCACGGCTTCAGGCGGACCATTTAGAGGAAAGGATAGGGAGTTTTTAGCGAAAGTTACCAAAAATGAAGCGCTTAAACATCCTAACTGGGTGATGGGCGCTAAAATAACCATCGATTCAGCTTCGTTAATGAACAAAGGTTTGGAGGCCATAGAAGCCAAATGGTTGTTTAACTTGCAGCCAGAGCAGGTAGAGGTGGTGGTGCACCCACAATCTATCATCCATTCGATGGTACAATTTACCGACGGTTCTATCAAAGCGCAAATGGGCGTTCCAGATATGAAACTCCCAATCCATTACGCATTGGCTTATCCCAACAGGCTAAAAACAGATTTCGAGCGTTTTAGCTTTTTAAAATATCCCGAATTGACATTTTCCGAGGCAGATACAAAAAGTTTTCGTAACCTTGAGCTGGCTTATATCGCTATGCAAAAAGGCGGAAATATGCCATGCATCTTAAATGCAGCCAATGAAATAGTGGTAGACGCATTTTTGAAAGATAAAATAGGCTTTTTGGAAATGAGTGAGGTGATTGAACAGTGTATGAACGAAATGGACTTCGTGGCACAGCCAACATTGAACCATTATTTAGAAACCGACCAGCTTACCCGTATATTTGCGCACCAGTTGGTAACAAAACAAATAGTAACACATCTAAAATAGAAACACACGACAATACAATATGGACGGATTGATTATGGCGGGCCAGCTTTTGCTGGGACTATCGATACTAGTAATCTTACACGAGTTAGGACATTTTTTAGCAGCAAGAGCTTTTGGAATTAAAGTAGAAAAATTTTACCTCTTTTTTGACGCTTGGGGATTTAAACTATTCAGCTTCAAAGTAGGCGATACAGAATATGGTGTAGGTTGGTTACCATTAGGTGGCTACGTGAAAATTTCGGGAATGATAGACGAGTCTATGGATACCGAACAATTGGCAGCACCAGCACAACCTTGGGAATTTCGTTCAAAACCAGCTTGGCAACGTTTAATCGTAATGCTTGGCGGTATTATTGTGAACGTAATTGTTGGTATTGTTATCTTCTGGATGGTAGCTTTTAAATATGGAGATACATTTATCGTTAATGATAAACTGACCAATGGAGTGAATCCTGGAATCATAGGAAAACAGATTGGCTTGCAGACAGGAGATAGAATATTGGCAGTAAATGGTCAGAAGCTAGTGTATTTTGATGAATTATTAAGCTCAAAAGTGCTTTTTGGAGGCTCTAAACTGACTATTTCTAGAGAAGGTAAAGCAATGGATTTAAGGGTTCCTGAAACTGTTTTAGATAGCGTTAGCAAATACACCATTAAGTCTTTTGTAATGCCTAGAATGGTTGCTAAAAAGATAGATTCTGTAGCTAGTCCAAAAGATTTACAGCCTTCGTTAGGTATCTTTGCTAAGATAAAGGCAATATTTGTTAAGCCAGAACCTGTAAAAATTGAAGCTCCAGCTTATGAGGCAGGATTTAAAAAGGGAGACAGTATCTTAGCTGTTAATGGAAAAAACATCCGTTTTTTTGACGATTTTACTACTGAGGTAGGCGCTAAAGCAGGAAAAACTATTAGTGTAAGTTTACTTCGAAATGGAGAAGTGTTAAACCTTCATCCTAAAGTATCAAAAGATGGTACTATTGGTCTGATCATTCCTTCAGTACCTCCAGCGTCTATCAATCTTCAATATGGATTTGTAGAGTCTTTTTCTATAGGGATTAATAAGGGATGGTCATCTTTTAAAGATAATGCAAAAGGTATTTGGAAAATGATTACGGGTAAATTGAGTACACGTAATATCAGTAGTCCGATAGGCATTGCAAGTGCATATGGAAGTACATTTGAATGGGAAAGGTTTTGGAGTTTAACAGGATTGATATCTATGGCATTGGCTTTTATGAACCTACTACCAATTCCAGCTTTAGATGGTGGACATGTTGTTTTCTTAATTGTCGAAATGATCAAAGGAAAGCCATTAAGTGATAAATTTATGGAAAGGGCTCAAGTGGTAGGTTTTGTTATTTTATTATGTTTAATGGTTTACGCGTTTGGTAATGATATATTAAAGAAATTTGGGATATAAATTTATGATGTTAGGGGGGTAGTATTTGAATTATTTTAAACTAGCCCCTAATTCCTAGTCCCTAATACCTGTAAAATGAACTATTTCGAACTTTACGATTTGCCAGTAAGTTTTCATCCAGATCAAAATGTGGTGAAACAACAGTTTTATGCGCTGAGCAAAAAGTACCATCCAGATTTCTACATCAACGAAAGTGCGGAGAAGCAGGAAGAGGTTTTGGAACTTTCTACCCTGAATAACAAAGCTTTTCAGGTACTAAAAGATCCTCAAAAGGTATTGCAATATGTGCTTACACTTAAAGAGGTAATTGCCGAGGGTGAAAACTATATCCTGCCACAGTCTTTTTTAATGGAGATGATGGACGTTAATGAAGCCATTATGGATTTGCAATTTGATCCTGATCCAAAAAAGGCGGAAGAAATTAAGCAGCAGATTAGTGATTTTGCACAAAACTTAGATCAGGAGTTGGCCCAATATACCCAAGGCTTCGAAGCGCTGGATGACGAGCAGCAAACCTCGCAATTAGCCAAAATCAAAGACATCCATTACAGAAGTAAATACCTTCATCGCCTACAACAGAGCCTAACTAAGATAAATAATTAGTTATATTGTGCTGTTATTGCTAAGCAATGAATAGGTATGATTTCCTTTAACCATTTGGTTTTTATCGAAGTTGCTAGACACTTGAGCTTTACCAAAGCCAGTGAAGTGCTGTTTATTAGCCAACCTGCTATTAGCAAGCATATCCAAAAACTGGAGCAAGAATATGGTGTTTCGCTTTTCGATAGGAACAAAGGCTTGGTGAAACTCACACCCGCAGGTTTAATTTTACAAAAGCACTTACAAATGGCAAGCACGCTAGCAAGTCAAATTGTGTTCGATGTGAGCAGCTTTCGTCAATTGGATAGTTTGCGGGGTGATCTCAAGCTGGGGGCAAGTACCACCGTGGCATTGTATATCATTCCATCCGTACTGTCGGCCTTTAGAAAACTTCATTCGGAAATCCACATCAGTATGGTAAACCGAAACTCTGAAAACGTCACTAAAGCTCTGCTAAACCACGAAATTGACCTAGCCATTGTAGAGGGAAAAAATAAAATGGATGGCATTAATAGTCAGTTTTTCCTGACCGAAGAAGTAATCGCCGTTTGTGCGCCAGATAGCTATTTGTCTAAGCAATCGAATTACAGCATTCAAGAACTTAAAACCTTGCCTCTGGCCATCCGCGAAAGAGGATCAGGTACCTTGGCAGCGGTAGCGCAGTCGCTGCAACAGCATCATTTAAAAATCAGCGATCTTAATATCTGTATCCGCTTGGGAGGCACGGAAGTGCTCAAAAATTTTGTAATGGCCGATGATTGCATGGCTTTTCTCCCCTTTACCGCAGTGCAAAAAGCTTTAGAACGAGGAGATCTCGTCAAATTGAACATCGATCAATTAAACATCCAACGACATTTCTATTTTATCCAAAGACTGGGCGATGAGAATTTGGGTATTAATAAAGCCTTTATCAAATTCGCGAAGAATCACTATAACATTTAGTTATATCTTATGGCTATTTGTGATATACACTAGGTTATTCATTGCACTAATTTAGTGCAATGGAAAAAACGACCTTTGCCGAAACCAAATCTTCTATAACAAGTAATTATGAATTAGTTTGCAGTAACTGCCAACAATTATATCACAAAAACCAGGTGCAAACTTTTTGTACGGAATGCGGATCAGCACCTATTGTCCTTAAATATGCCTTGCAAGAAACCTCATCTGAACAAGTGATTGACCAAACGGAAAGGTCGATGTGGCGTTACTCGAAAGTACTGCCATTAACCCATCAAGAGAATAGGATCAGTTTGGGGGAAGGGTGGACGCCAATCTTACCCTTATCTAATTTAGGCAAACAATTATCCTTAGAAAATCTAATGCTGAAAGATGAATCCTTTAATCCCACGGGTTCGTTTAAGGCGAGAGGTTTGAGCATGGCTGTTTCCAAAGCGAAGGAATTAGGCGCGGAAACCTGTATTGTGCCCACGGCTGGAAATGCGGGTGGTGCTTTAAGCGCATACTGTGCAAAGGCGCAAATGCACGCTATTGTGGTCATGCCTAGCCACACGCCGCTGGCTTTTCAGAAAGAGTGCTTGGCCTTTGGAGCAGCGCTGATTTTGGTAGATGGTTTAATTCACGACTGCGCTAAGAAAGTAGCTGCCATTAAGCAAGAGATCAATTGCTTCGATATTTCTACCATGAAAGAGCCTTATCGTTTAGAAGGGAAGAAAACCTTAGGTTATGAAATTGCCGAACAGCTCAATTGGGAGCTTCCAGATGTAGTTTTATATCCAGCAGGGGGTGGAACAGGCTTGATAGGCATTTGGAAAGCCTTTCAGGAAATGAAACAAATGGGCTGGGTTAAACATATTCCTACTAAAATGATTGCCATACAAGCCGAAAACTGTCAGCCTTTGGTGGCCACCTTGAATGGTTGGCAAGAAAACGCCGCTAATTATGAGGGAACTGCTACGGTAGCCAACGGTTTAGCCGTACCAAGGCCTTTTGCAGAGCGCATGATGTTAGACGTATTAGTACAATCAGATGGTGAAGTTCTAGGGATTAGCGAGTCTGAAATTACCGAAAACCTTAAAGAAATGGCTAGGGTAGAAGGCTTGCTCGTTGCTCCAGAAGGCGCCGCACTGCTCGCAGGGTTAAAACGCTTGATCAAATTAAATAAGATAGAAAAACACCACAAAGTACTATTGCTTAACACTGGTTCTGCTTATAAGTATTTGGATAACTTTAGCTTTTAGGCTTAAGTAGATATAATGTCAAAAAGATAAATTAGGTATGGCGACTAAAATTATCGGGTTACTTTTGGGGAAAACCTAAAAATCAGATGTCTTCATTACACCTTTTTAGAAAAGTAGCTTTAGCAGAAGGAATTTCCTACATAGTATTGTTGTTTATCGCCATGCCGCTTAAATACTGGGCCAACATGCCATTGGCTGTAAAATATGTGGGTTGGGCTCATGGCTTATTGTTCGTGGCTTATATTGCTTGTTTGGTAATGGCTTGGCAGGAAAAAAAATGGAGCTTTGGAAAAGTACTGTTGTTATTCATCGCTTCTTTATTGCCTTTTGTACCATTTTGGGTAGAACATAAACTAAAAGCAGAAGACACTGCCGCTTAATGCTCCTTGGCCTAAATGATTATCTTAGCGTTTATTCTCAAGCGTTACCATGATTGCCAGAGGCAGATTAGATATCCGTTTTTCAAAACTCTTTAAGGCTGTTGGGACTGTAGCGAGGACTGCTGCTGGTTTAAGCAAGGCATCACCCTGTTTTCCTGAACAGTCTTTGCCCTGTTTGTCTGTACGCACTGGTTTTGATTTGCTTTTGAGCGCCTTGAAATTAGAACGAGGCACCGAAATTTTGGTGACCAACATCAATATTCCCGACATGTTTGCCATCATGGCTGAACATGGGTTAAAAGTAATTCCCTTAGCGGTAGATAAACATACCTTGGGGATATCTGTTGACCAACTGAAGGATGCCATCACACCTAAAACAAAGTTATTGCTCATCACCCATTTGTTTGGAGCGGTAATGTCAACCGAACCTTTATTGCAGGTGGCAAAAGCTAATAGACTTATTGTTATTGAAGATTGCGCACAAGCTTACGATGGCGTTTATCAGGGTAATCTGCAATCGGATGTGGCCATGTTTAGCTTTGGGTTAATTAAAACCAATACCGCCCTCACGGGTGCGCTTTTGCATTTTAACAACCAAACGCTCTTTACAGAGGTATCGGCTTTAAACCGTCAACTACCTGTACAGCCTACTAAAATCTACTTTAAAAAAATCTTAAATGCCACTTTGATTAAGTCGTTTACGCAAAGATTGCCTTTTCAATGGGCTTATACACTTTGTAAGTACTTAAATAAAGATTTTGATGCATGGCTCTCAGGCTTTACTCGTGGCTTTCCAGGTGCAGCATTGATGAGAAAAATCAGACATCAGCCTTGCAATGCTAATTTGTCGATGTTGCATTATAAGTATTCCCAAGATATTAGTAGTCAAATTCAGCAGAGAAAAGCGCTGGCTGCTCAATTGTTGCAAGGACTGAATGAACATTACTTAGTTGGGACTGCTAATGCACAACATACCCATTGGGTATTGCCCATTAACGTATCTGAACCAGTTTCATTGGTCGAAAAATTAAGAGGAGCGGGGTTTGACGCAACTTCAAAAGCATCTAGTTTGGTAAGGTTTAAGAGCGAAAACCCAAGTCTGGGGATACAAAATGAGTTGGCGCTCGAAAATTTAATTTATTTGCCTATGGATATTACTATGGGTAAAAATAAAGCTAAACAATTGAACCAATTATTGTTAGCGTTTTTGCCAAATCCTCAAGGTTTTTGAATGCTTAAAAAACCTCAAAAAAGAAGAAATAAAATTTGTGAATTAAATCTTAATACATACATTTGCACTCCCGCTTACGAGGAAATGCCCAGGTGGCGGAATTGGTAGACGCGCTGGTCTCAAACACCAGTGGGAAACCGTGCCGGTTCGATCCCGGCCCTGGGTACCATACCGGAAATAGAGTTTTTAAAACTTTGTTTCCGGTTTTTTTATTTTGTAACTCTTTGTTTGTCATGTAGATAAACTCCGTTCTCTCACTCATTCTACCGGTTCGATTTTTTTGCCGTAAAACAGCCATTTCTTGGGAAATAATTTATCAGTTAGTTGTGGGACTAATCGTTTAAAAAAGCTCTTAGTTATATAAACTAATATAAGAAGCTATGAATAGATCGAGAATCACTATTTTTCTTTATACCTTTTGCTTAGGTATTTTATGCAATAATTTATCTTTTGCCCAAGAGTCTGATTTTGTGACCAGAAGCTTTCAAAAAGCATCTCCGCTTTATGATAATTTGCTTGCTAAAACTGCAGGTAATTTTAAAGACTATCCACATTCCCTCTACGAAAACGGTGAAATTAAATATTTGCAAATTGACGAATGGACTGGTGGCTTTTGGCCTGGTGCTTTATGGTACATGTATGAATTTACTAAAGATGAAAAGTGGAAAACTGCTGCTTTAGCTTGGACAAATTCTCTTGAAAGTAATCAGTATAATACAGCGCATCACGATATTGGCTTTATGATGTATTGTAGTTACGGCAATGCCCTTCGCTTTGTAAAAGATGAAAGCTATCCCAAAATTCTAATTCAATCGGCAAAGTCTTTATGCCAGCGATATTCCCCAGTGGTGGGCAGCATTCAATCTTGGAACAAAAGAAAATCAAAAGGCGATATCAATACTTGGGAATATCCAGTTATTATGGATAACATGATGAACTTGGAACTATTGTTTTATGCTAGTAAAACTAGCGGCGATACCAGTTTTCGCCATGTAGCTATTAAACATGCCGAGCAGACCATGAAAAATCATTTGCGTGCTGATTACAGTTCCTATCATGTAGTAAACTACGACCCAAAAACAGGTAAGGTTTTACATAAGCAAACGTTACAGGGCTTTTCTGACGGTTCTACCTGGGCTAGGGGACAGGCTTGGGGAATTTATGGCTTTACAACTGTTTATCGAGAAACGAAAGACAAACGTTTCTTAAAAACGGCAATGAAAATGGCAGACTATTTCATTGATAATCCAAATTTGCCAATAGATAAAATTCCTTTTTGGGACTTTAATGTTGGGCAAGCTGGTTTCAAGCCAGATTGGAATTATGAAGCTGTAAAATTTAAAGAGACGCCTAGAGATGCTTCTGCAGCAGCTATTGCTAGCTCGGGTTTATTAGAGCTGAGTACATTTCTAAAAGGCAAAGAGAAAAAAAAATATTTTAATGCCGCTGTTGCTATGCTTAGGTCACTTGGTAGCGACAAATATCTAAATGTAGACCAACAAAATCCATATTTTTTGTTGAAGCATAGTACTGGAAATTTACCTTCTGGGAGGGAAATAGACGTCCCTTTGATCTATGCAGACTATTATTTTTTAGAGGCACTTTTGCGTTATCAGAAAATTATAAAATAGCGCTCTGCAGGGATGGAATAGCTAAACTATCGCCTTTTAGCGCGTTGCTTGCAATCTATCGTTTTTGTTAAATCGAAAATATTGGATAGATTTGATTGCGTACTGTACTAGGCATGATCAGATCAATAGACAATAAAGTAGATGACCAATATTTGTTAGCTCAAATGAAGGGCGATGATGAGTCTGCCTTTCATTTGCTTTACGAACGGTATTGGGAACAGGTTTACAATGCGGCTTATAAGCGCTTGAAGGATGCTGAATATGCAAAGGATATTACACAGGATATCTTCTTACAGCTTTGGTCTAGAAGGAAAGAAATACACATTACTTTTGTGCCTGGCTATCTCTATACGGCGGTAAGAAACAATGTTTTTAAATGGATGGAAAAGGAACAGCGCTTTACCACCATTCCTGACTTGCTGCTTTGTCTTGAGCGGGTAAGTGATCACGCCGATGTAGAGTTGTTGAGGAAAGAGTTTATGCAGAAGTACGAAAACTTAGTGAATACGCTTCCGCCTGCACAGCAAGTTATTTTTAAGCTTCGTTTTCACGAGGAATTATCTACCAAAGAAATAGCCGAAAAACTTAATATTAGCAGAAAGACGGTTCAGAACCAGCTTGGCAAAAGCGTTGGGCAGTTACGAGATGCTCTCGACATATTATACTTGGTAGCAATGCTACACCTTGCAAATTAATTTTTTTTTCTTGTGGGATTATTCTGTTTTTGTAGGTCTTGTTCATATAGGGCTACGCTAAGCTTGTGGTGCAAAATTAAAAATGGATAAAAAAACATTCCTTGATATTCTTAGTAAATACAACAAAGGTAAAGCTAGTAAGCAGGAAGTAGACTTGTTGGAGGCCTACTATGAGTTATTCGAAGTCGAGGAGAATATCTTGGATCAAATGGATTTGAGTGAGAAGCAACTGTTGAAGCAGCAAATGCTAGCCAGAGTCCTAGAGAAGAATATAGAAATAGTTACGACAAAAACAAAAACTTGGTATGATCGTAGTTGGTTGTCAGCAGCAGCTGTTTTATTGATATTGTGTTCTGTTGGACTTTTGTTATTTAAAAAGGACCGAAATGAAATTGCAGTAGTTAAAAAATCGGAAACACCAACAGCAGTTATTAAACCCGGTAAAAACCAAGCTATTCTTACGTTGTCAGATGGCTCTACCATAGGATTGAACGAAGAAGAAAAAGGTATTGTTTTATCGAAGAATGGTTTGCTCGTTACAAAAAGTGGTGATGGAGAGCTGAAGTACGAAACCAACGAAGAACTTATACCAACTACAAATACCATTACCACACCCCGAGGAGGGCAGTATCAACTTGTGTTGACAGATGGTACTAAGGTTTGGTTAAATGCACAGTCGTCAATTAAGTTTCCTACACGTTTTGCAGGAGATACCAGAGTAGTGCATATTACTGGTGAAGTATATTTTGAGGTGGCCAAAAATAAAAAAATGCCCTTTCTAGTGCATACGCATAACCAGAAAATTGAAGTATTAGGTACCCATTTTAACGTAAATACCTATATAGATGAAGCAGCAGAGAAAACTACCTTAATAGAAGGGAGTGTAAAAGTTGCGAAAGTAAGAGATGGTTTTGCAGAAATGAAATCTGCTAAGCTGTTGCGCCCTGGGCAAGAAGCTTTATTAACTAGTGAAAGTAGTTTAATAAAAGTTGGAACTGCCGATACAGAGGCCGCTATATCTTGGAAAAATGGTTATTTCAAATTCGACAAAGCAGATATACAAACGGTCATGCGACAAATCTCCAGATGGTACGATGTAGATGTGAAATATGTCGGAAATAAGAGCAGCGATCTTTTTGTGGGGAAAATTAAACGCACCGAAGAAATTCAGGGGATACTTAGAATTTTGGAACGAAGTAAAATAAATACTTCTGTTAAAGGAAGAACAATCATCATAACCAACTAACTACTAACCAAACCTAAACCAAACCTGCATGAAAACATAACAATCCTACTCACTGGATGGTTAACCAACAAAAAACCGGATGTGCGGGAACACAACCGGCCTAACTCTGTATAAGGAGCTTGTTTGGCTTAACCTAAATGTCGTATAAAGAACCTTTATTCAAAAACCAAACTTAACAAAAGTATGCAATTTAAATTTTATGGTAAAATCCGGTGGAAATCTGGGTTTTACTCATCCAAAATGTTTCTAATTATGAAACTTACGGTTGTTTTAATCTTCATCAGTTGCTTTCACATTAGCGCAAAGAGCTATTCGCAAAGCATTAATTTATCAGGTACGAATTTATCGCTTGAAAAAGCTTTAACGCAAATTAGCGAACAAAGTGGCCACTATCTTTTCTATAAATACAATGAGATTAAAGAGGCTTCGCCAGTTACCTTAAACTTGAAAAATGTATCGCTATCAAAAGCCCTACAGGAAATTTTAAAAAATCAGCCTTATACATTTTCTATTGAAGATAAAACGATCGTAGTCACTAAGATTAAAGCGAATTCAAAGACTGTTGTGCCTATAGATATCAAGGGGAAGGTATTGGGAGAAAAATCTACTCCTTTGCCTGGTGCTGGCATACGTGTAAAAAATAGCAACCAAACCGCAACTACAGATGTCAATGGTAATTTCAGTTTAGCTAATTTATCTGAAAATGCTGTATTGATAGTTAGCTATGTTGGTTATGTAACCCAAGAAGTAGCGATCGGCAACAGGACTTCAATTATCGTTAACTTGGTAGAAGAAGCAGCTAACTTAAATACATTAGTGGTGGTAGGTTATGGGAAGCAAGAACGTAAAGATATTACTGGCTCAATTGCTTCTATCGATTCTAAGAAAATACAAGACCAACCAGTAGTTAGTTTAGATAATGCCATGGCTGGGCTTATGGCAGGTGTACAGGTGAGCCAAGCTACAGGTGCACCAGGTGGTGGATCTACTGTTAGAATTAGAGGGGCGGGTTCGCTAAGCGCTGGTAATGAGCCTCTTTACGTTGTAGATGGCTTTCCTGTTACCAATGATTACAACCAAAGAAATAATCCTTTGGCAACCATAAACCCTTCAGATATTGACAATATACAAGTACTAAAAGATGCTTCTGCAACGGCTATTTACGGTTCAAGAGGATCAAATGGGGTGGTAATCATTACCACAAAATCGGGAAAAAGTGGTGCTTCTAAAATAGATTTTAGTTTAAATACAGGGGTACAGCAGGTAGAAAGAACTTTAGATGTTCTAAATGCTAGAGAATATGCTGTTTTTATGAACGAAGCCAGAAATAATGCTTGGGTAAATTCAGGTGTTGGGCGTTCCGCTTCAGATCCAAACTCGGTAAGATTAAATAATGTAATGTATTTATTACCAGCTTCATTAAGTAATCCAGAGGCTTTGGGTGAAGGGACAAATTGGCAGGACGAAATTTTCAGAACTGCGCCAATGAGCAACTACCAAATCAATTTTTCTGGTGGCAATGAGAAAACCAAATACTTTGTTTCTGGTGGATATTTAACACAGCAAGGTATCGTTTTAGGATCTGATTTAAAACGCTATTCGTTCCGCGTAAATGTAGAATCTCAAGTAAATAAAATAGTTAAAGTTGGCGCAAATCTAACCCCAACCTATAATTTCTCTAACCAAAGTTTAGCCGAAGGTAATTGGCAAGGTGGCGGTATCATCCAATCTGCTTTAACTGCAAGCCCTCTTTTAACGCCTTATAATGCAGATGGTAGCTATACCAAAATTACGGGGCAAGGAATAGGAACCAGTGAAGTTGATAACCCAGTTAAAATTGCGAGAGAATATTTCCATCAGCAAGGTAACATGAGGCTGTTGGGAACTGCTTTTGCTGAAGTGAGTATCATTAGTGGCTTAAATTTTAAAGCTTTGGTAGGCGCCGATATTAGAAATTTTAGAGAGCAAATCTTCAATCCGTCTATTATTAATCCTAACAGTGTAAACGATACCAAACTAGCTACGGCTAATAATAATACTTCCCAAGCCAGAAACTGGTTGTCTGAATTTACTTTAAGCTACAATAAGAAAATCAAAAAACACGCTTTTGATGCTTTATTGGGTTATACGATACAACAAGAAAATATAGAGACAGCATCTATTAGCGCTACTAACTTTCCAAACGATATTGTAAAAACCACCAATGCAGCTGGTACAATTACTAGTGCTCCAGCACCTGTAGAGGACTGGGCATTATTATCTTACCTAGCACGTATCAACTATAGTTTCGATAACAAATATTTGTTAACCGCCACTTTTAGAACTGATGGTTCATCTCGTTTTGGGTTCGACAATCGTTGGGGAGCTTTTCCTTCTGTTTCTTTGGGATGGAGGGTTTCTGAAGAAGGCTTCATGAAGAATGTAAATTGGCTGTCCGATTTAAAGATTAGAGCTAGTTACGGTATTACAGGAAATAACTTCATCAGCAACTACGGTGCAATCGCACTTACCACAGCGGATAATTACATCTTTGGTGGAAGTGGTGGTACCGTTAATAATGGTATTAGGTTGGCCAATATTGGTAATAGTTTGCTGAGTTGGGAAAAAAACAAACAGCTAGATGTTGGTTTAGAGTTTGGTGTTTTAAAAAACAGAATGTTTATGTCTGTTGATTATTACAACAAAAGAACCTCAGATTTATTATTGAGTGTGCCTGTGCCAACTTTAACGGGATACACTACTGCTCTACAAAACATTGGAGAAATCCAAAACAAAGGCCTAGAGTTTACGCTAACCAGCAGAAATTTGGTTAATAAATTCAAGTGGACTACTGATTTGAATTTTTCAACCAATAACATTAAAGTTTTAGCCTTAGGACCCGATGGTTCGCGTATTTTATCAAGACAAATCACTTTTGCCGCGGGGAATACCCACATTACGGAAATTGGAGCTACCCCAGGGGCATTCTTTGGTTACAAAGTTATTGGTGTTTTTCAAAACCAAAATGAAGTGGATACACAACCTGGATTTGAGAATGCCAGCGGTTTACCTACAGGTAAGCCAGGCCAGTTAAAATTTGCGGATGTAAATGGAGACGGTGTAATTACCGCAGATGATAGAACAAATATTGGCAGTCCTTTTCCAGACTTTACTTATGGCATGACCAATAGTTTCTCTTATAAAGGTTTTGATTTTTCATTCACGCTGCAAGGTGTACAAGGTTTTGAAGTGTTAAATGCAGCTCGTAGATTTTATGGAAACTATGCTGGCTCTTACAACGTGTTAAAAAGCACAGCTAACGGTTGGAAATCTGAAAGTGACCGTGGAGATGGTGTAAGCCCACAAATAGATCGTAATTTTAATGCGCTAGGTAATGCTTCAGTAATTAATAATGCTACTTCAGCATTTGTAGAAAATGGTTCTTTTTTAAGAATTAGAAATGTGACTTTAGGTTATAATTTACCAGCTTCTGTAGCTAAAAGTTTAAAAGTAGCTAATGCCAGACTAAGCTTTACAGTGCAAAACCTGCATACATTTACCAAATACGAAGGCTATAATCCCGAGGTAAGTATAGAGGGGGCAAATCCTTTGATGCCAGGAGTAGATTCTGGAGGCTATCCTTTAGCCCGCACATTTATGTTTGGTTTAAATTTTGGATTTTAACGAGTATTAGAAATGAAAAATATAAAAGCAATTTTTGCCGCAGGTGTAATAGTTTTACTTTCGGCCAGTAGTTGTAAAAAAGACTTTTTAGATCGTGCTCCTATTTCTCAAATGAATGGGAACAATTTTTATAAAACTGCCGACGATATGAAGAATGCGCTTTCGTCGGTTTACAGTGGTTTACAGACTGCTGGATTGTATTACTCTTCAATGCACGTTATTGGCGATATGAGAGCGGATAACACAGAGATAACAAATCCCAATGCGGGCTCTGATTTGGTAGCGATAGACAATTTTGAAAACTTGCCTACAACTTCCATTAGTAGCACTACTTGGGCTGGTCATTATCAGGCTATACAGTCGGCTAACATCGTATTAGAAAAAATAGAGGCCGTAAATATGGATGCGGGGCTAAAAGCCAGGTACACTGCAGAAGCTAAGTTTTTAAGAGCACTAATGTACTTTAACTTGGTACGTATTTTTGGTGACGTTCCTTTGGTGGTAAAAATGATCAATAATCCACAAGAGGGATATAGCTATGGCAGAAATCCCAGCGACGAGGTTTACGCACAAATTATTACCGATTTAAAGGAAGCTGAGGCAATTTTACCCCAAGAGTTTACTGGTGCCGATATTGGTAGGGCAACTAAAGGAGCTGCTGCGGCATTACTCGGTAAGGTTTATCTTACCCAAAAAAGATGGGATTTGGCTGTACCTCAATTAAAAAAGGTAATAGATAACGTGGCTTTAAACAAATATCAAATCATGCCAACCTATGCTGGCGTTTTCGGTATTGCTAATGAGAATAACAGAGAATCAATTTTCGAAGTCCAATTCAAAAAAGGCTCAACAGGTGAAGGTAGCCCATTTACCAACCAATTTGCACCAATAGGCTCGGGTACCGCTGTAGTTGCTGTAGGTAATCCATTGGGACAAAATATTCCAACAGCTGATATGAACAACGCTTACGAAGCAAACGATCTAAGAAAAGCCTCATCTATGAGAAATAGTTATGTTTTAGGCGCAAATACAGTACAACACAATTATATAGTTAAATATTTAGGCACACCTGCAGCTAATTTAGATAGCGATAATAATTGGATTGTGTTAAGATATGCCGATGTACTATTAATGTATGCCGAAGCTTTGAATGAGCAAAGTTATGTGGCAGATGGACCTGCATTTACCTACTTAAACCAAATCAGAAATAGAGCTGGCTTACTGCCTAAAACTAGCAATAATGCGGATTTAAGCTTAAGGGTTGCCGATCAGGCAGCTTTCCGTTTGGCCATAGAGCAAGAGCGTAGGGTAGAACTTGCCTTTGAAGGTCATCGTTGGTTCGACTTGGTACGCACAGGTAGAGCGGTAACTGTAATGGCCTCAAAAGGTATGCAATCGCACCATGTTTTGTTTCCAATTCCGCAAAGTCAAATAGATATTAACCCAGCATTAATTAAACAAAATACAGGTTATCCTAACTAGTTTTCATCAAATTCATTCCGTCTTTGCTGTGGTTACAGTAGAGATGGAATGATTTGATTTTCCATTCTGCCTATCTTTTAATTCCAAAATTTTATGAGAAGATTATTTCTGTCTTGCTTAATGGCTATGGCTTGCTTTCAATTTTCATGGGCACAAGTACAAACGCTTAATCAAAAAGATACTGGCTACAGGGGCATTTGGTACAGTAACCAGCCATCAAACGATGAATATGTTTTTAAGTACAGTGGCGGTTTAGGTACATATCCAGCCAATCACTATCCGTTTTCTGTATACGTAAAAGCAGTGAACAAAACTTTTTTTTGCTATGGAGGAACAGATAACGTAGGTAAGACGTTGTTGCACATGGTTTCTTATTTCGACCATCAAACCAGAATGGTGCCCAAGCCAACCATCGTGATCGATAAAAAGACCGACAATGCACATGATAACCCAGTGATGAATATTGATGCTGAGGGTTACATTTGGTTGTTTTCTACAGCTCATGGAACCAACGGCCCATCTTATGTACATAAAAGTGTAAAGCCCTACGACATCAGTAAGTTTGAGCAGATTCAGGCCACAAAAATCGTGAACGGCAAAGTGGTGCCCATGAACAATTTTTCTTACCTGCAAAGTTGGTATCAAAACGGAAACGGCTTTATCAATTTGTTTACCCATTACGATAGAAACGTAATACCAAATCAACCTAGCAAACCACGTAGAACCATAAGTTACATGACTAGCACCGATGGTGTAAATTATAGCGATTGGAAGGATTTGGCTACAATCGAAGAGGGCCATTACCAAACCAGCGGTAGTTTTAGAAACACAGTGGGAACTTCGTTTAACTTCCATCCAGTAAAAGAGGGTGAAAACGGACTGAACTATCGTACCAATTTATACTATATCCAAACCAAAGATTTTGGTAAAACCTGGGAGAACGTAAATGGTAAAAAAATACAGCTACCCCTAACTCAAATTAAAAATGAGGCATTGGTTAAAGATTATCATTCGCTTGGCCTTAACGTTTACATTAACGATGTTGCGTATGATAGTCAAGGTAATCCTATCATCTTATTTATCACAAGCAAGGGCTACCAAGCTGGCCCAGAAAATGCCCCTTATACTTGGAATACGGCAAGGTTTACAGGCACGGAATGGGAAATATTACCCATAACCACTTCTGATAACAACTATGATATGGGGTCTTTGATGGTGGATGAAAAAGGAAATTGGACCATTGTTGGACCCACTACCGCTGGGCCTCAAGCTTTTAATACAGGGGGCGAAATGGTCATGTGGAGAAGCAGCGACCAAGGTAAAAATTGGAGAGCTAAGGCACTGACAGCAAATAGTAATTACAACCATTCGTATGCCAGAAAGCCAGTAAACGTACACCCAGACTTTTTTGCATTTTGGGCCGATGGCCATGGTAGAAAACGTTCGGTATCACATCTGTATTTCTCTGATCAAAAAGGAAATGTTTATCAGCTACCAGATCGCATGACGTCAGATATGATGAAACCCATTAAACTAAAAAAGCAAGCTAAATAAGCATGAAGAATTACGCAAAGCTGATATACGGATTACTGACAGCACTTTGTTTTACAGCTTGTAACCAGAGCAAACTGCAATTACAAACTATTGATAATGTGCAGTTGGAAAAAAATCTACTAAAGGTAGAGGTATTGGACAAAGATTTGGATGTGCCTTGGGATATTTGCTACGCCGATGATCATTCGTTATTTATTGCCGAGCAAGGTGGTGCCGTTTCTAGGATAGATTTAGCAACTGGTAAAAAAAAGCAGTTGTTTAAAATAGCGGAAGTTTGGCGCAAACGTACTGCGGGCTTATTAGGCATGGTAGTACATCCAAAAATAAAGGAAAACCCTTACTTGTTTGTGAATTATACGGTTAAGAAAGACAGTTTGCTAATCATTAATCGTTTGGTGCGCTATGAAATTACTGCCGACACGCTAAAGAACCCAAAAGTGCTCTTAGAAGTAGGCGGCTATACAGCACACAATGGCTCTCGCTTAGCTATTGGTCCAGACCAAAAATTGTATTGGGCCACAGGCGATGCTTACTTTGGCGAAAAAGCGCAAGATGCTAAAAGCCTAAATGGCAAAATTCTACGTATCAATATCGATGGTTCTGTTCCTTCCGATAATCCATCACCAAACAGTTACGTTTGGGCGTCAGGCTTTAGAAATATGCAAGGGCTTACTTTTTCTGAAAAAGGTCTACTCTATACTTCCGAACATGGCGATGCCATTGAAGACGAAATTAATCTCATACAAAAAGGTAAAAACTACGGTTGGCCAGCCATAGAAGGTAAGGAAGATTTGCCTGCAGAAGAAGCATTTGCACTTAAGCATCAAACTACGCCACCCATCAAATCGTGGACACCCGTAATTGCTCCAGCTGGAATTGCGTATCATAACGGTAAAGGAATACCCGAATGGGCAAATAGTTTACTATTAACCACTTTAAAGGGTAAAAGTTTAAGGGTAATTAAGTTAAGTGACGACGGTAGAAGCACAAAAGGAGAAGAAATTTTTTTCGAAAAACATTATGGCCGGTTACGTGATGTCTGTACTGATAAAGATGGTGCGGTTTACCTAGCAACCAGTAACCAAGATTGGAATCCTTCACCAGGTTTTCCACTACCTGGAGACGACAAAATTTTAAAAATAAGCAAGGCTGATAAAGCTACACATAAGGTACTAAGCGCAAAAAAAATGGAAAGCATAGATCTTGTTTCAGGTAAAACGCTATACCAGCAATACTGCGCTTCTTGCCATAAAGAAGATGGAACTGGCGTAGTAGGTACATTTCCAGCCCTGGCAGGGTCGGCAAAGGTAAAGGCTAGTCCAGAAATGTTAATCCCAATTTTATTAAATGGTATTGCTAAAGAGCAAGCTGGTGCGGCCATGCCAGCCTTTAACTTTTTAAGCAATGAAGAAGCCGCTGCTGTGCTTACCTACATTCGCCAAAACTGGGGAAACAAAGCCAGTACTATTACACCTTCACAAATCAAAAAACAGTAGATTACATGGCAAATTCAAATAAAATAATATCCTTATTAAAAGGATTAGGACCTGGCATCATTACAGCCGCTTTGGTTTTTGGTCCAAGTAAAATGACCATTACTTCACGATTAGGTGCCGATTTTGGCTACTCTATGTTGTGGATTGTAGTAGTTGCCATATTTTTTATGTTGGCATTTACCAATATGGGCGCTCGTATTGGGCTTAGTAGCAACGAAAGTTTGCTCACACAAATTAGACTAAAGTGGGGTAAAGGTGCAGCTATAGCTATAGGTTTAGGGGTGTTTTTGGTAACTACCTCTTTTCAGGCAGGTAATTCTATTGGTGTGGGCATTGCCATTGCCGAAGCTAGCGGAACACCTGTTTGGATGTGGGTGGTATTGTTTAACGTGCTAGGCTTGGCTTTACTGTTTTTCAGAAGTTTTTACAAAGTTTTAGAGCGACTGATGATAGCCTTAGTAGCCGTGATGCTTATTGCATTTGTAACTACACTTTTTTTAGCAAAGCCGTCTATTTCTGGCATTGCACAAGGTTTTGTACCCAATTATAACCCAAACGCTGCTGTGTTATTAATTGCTTTTGTGGCTTCTTGTTTTTCCATTGTAGGGGCTTTTTATCAATCGTATTTAATGCAGGAACGTAAAAAATTAGGTGCCGAGGTGACCAATAAAAGCACTACTGGCATCCTGATTTTGGGTTTTATGAGTGCGGTAGTTATTATTTGTGCAGCAGCTGTGTTGCATCCGCAAGGTATCAAAGTAAACAGTGCCTCAGAAATGTCGAAAGCCTTGCAACCTTTGTTTGGCGAATATGCGGCCGACTTATTTCTGGTGGGCCTGTTTGGTGCTTCATTTTCTTCTTTGGTAGGTAATGCTACTGTAGGAGGTAGTTTACTTGGAGATGCCTTCGGCTACGGCAGTCAGTTGAGTGCCAAGATGGTAAGGTTTTTTATTGCATTAGTGATGGTGTGCGGGGCTAGCATTTCTCTAATTTTTGGAAAGCTTCCTCTGGAACTCATCATTTTCGCCCAAAGCGTAACCATTTTCTTGGTGCCTTTTATCGGTTATGCCATGTACCAAATTGCCAACGACGAGAAAATTATGGGCGCTCGTAAAAATAGCCCTTACATAAAAGTTATAGGAGCCATAGGTTTATTGCTACTGTTAGCACTTGCCGCATGGAATTTCTACAACATGTTTATTCAATAAAACCGTAAAATATAACACACAGATATGGAAGATTTAAAGGCGCTTGAAGAAAGATATACACGTCCTTCGGAAGCTCTTATAGCAGATGTAAAAAAAATTGACGGCGATATCATTTTGCTTGGTATTGGTGGTAAAATGGGGCCTAGTATGGGCAAATTGCTGGTAGATGCCCTGCGAGAAGCAGGAATGTCTAACCGCGTAATTGGTGTATCTCGTTTCTCTAACCAGCAAGCAAAAGAAGAACTTTTAGCGATAGGGATAGAAGTTATTGCTTGTGATTTATTGAACGATCAAGAATTATTTGCTCTGCCCGATGCGTCCAACGTAATCTATTTGGCAGGTAACAAATTTGGCACTACTGGAAAAGAAAATTTTACTTGGGCAATGAACGCTTACTTACCAGGTAGGGTTGCCGAAAAGTACAAAAATTCAAATATTGTGGTGTTTTCTTCGGGCAATGTGTTGCCTTTTGTACCAGTTACCTCTGGTGGCGTGTCTGAAGAAACCACACCTGAGCCTATTGGCGAGTATGCGCAGTCCTGCTTGGGAAGAGAACGCATATTCGAATATTTCGCTCATAAAAATCAAACGCCAACTTTAATTTACAGACTAAACTATGCGGTAGACTTTAGGTACGGCGTAGTGATGGAAATTGCTAAAGCAATTTTGGCTGGAAAGGAAATAGATTTAAGCACCGAAAATGTGAACGTGATTTGGCAGGGCGATGCTAATGAAATTGCCATCCGTTCGTTGTTACATTGCACGGCTCCTGCGAAGATATTAAACGTAACAGGGCCAGAAATTCTATCCATCCGTTGGATCGCCAAACAGTTTGAAGCTATTTTCAATATCGAACCAAAATTTATAAATGAACCTGTTGGCACGGCTTTACTAAACAATGCTTCAGAATGTCATCGCATTTTTGGTTATCCGAAAGTGGGAATTAGGGAAATTATAGACATTACCGCTACTTGGTTAAGCAACGGTGGCGATGAGTTTGGCAAAGCAACACACTTTCAAGAAAGAGGAGGGAAATTCTAATGAAGTTAAATAACGAATTATATCAGCATTTGCAACTGGGTACGGTAATTCCTGCTCACCCATTGGCTTTAAACGCCGATAGAAACATAGACGAAAAAATGCAGCGTCAACTTACTAGGTATTATATAGAAAGTGGCGCTGGAGGCATGGCAGTTGCTGTTCATTCTACCCAATTCGAAATTCGTGATCCAGAAGTGAATTTGTTTACCACGGTATTGTCTTGGGCAGTAGAAGAGGTAGCAAAAGCTAACTTACAACGTCCGTTTTTAAAAATAGCCGGTATATGCGGGCCAACAGCCCAAGCTTTGAGCGAAGCAAAAATAGCAGCTAGTTTAGGGTACGATATGGGTTTGTTGAGCATGGGCGGTTTACAAACTTGGACCGAAGCACAAATTTTAGATAGGGTAAGGGAAGTGGCGAAGGTAATTCCAGTATTTGGTTTTTATTTACAGCCATCAGTAGGCGGACGCATCTTTAGCTACAATTTTTGGCTACAATTTGCCGAAATAGAAAACGTAATGGCCATTAAATGCGCTTCTTTTAACCGCTACCAAACTTTAGATGTAGTAAGAGCGGTTTGTAACAGCAGCAGACGAGATGAAATTGCACTTTACACTGGCAACGATGATAATATTGTTGCCGATTTATTGACTCCTTATCGTTTTACGGTAGATGGGAAGCAAGTAGAAAAAGGTTTTGTAGGAGGTTTGTTAGGGCATTGGGCAGTTTGGACACAAAAGGCAGTGACCTTGATGGAAGAGATTAAAGCTTACCGCAAAAAACCAACAGCTAGTCAATTTGATAACTTGATGAGTCGAGGGGTAGAAATTACGGATGTGAATGCCGCCTTGTTTGATCCCGCTAACCATTTCCACGGTTGTATCCCTGGTATTCACGAGATGCTGCGTAAGCAAGGTTTGTTGAACGGTATTTGGTGTTTAAATCCTAACGAACAGCTTTCTGTTGGACAATTAGAAGAAATTGAGCGCGTACATCAAGATTATCCTCACTTAAATGATGATGCTTTTGTGGCTGATTTTTTAGCAAAGCAAGGAGGACTTTAAAATGAAGTTATTAAAATTGTTTTGCCTGCTATTCGCTTTTGCGTTTTTGAAGACGGCCACCGCACAGCAGGATAAATTTGTAAACCATGGACCACAGCTAACAGCGACCATGATACAGGGCAGTATTTTTTTGAAAGATGCCAAAGGGAATTTATTGCTGTACACAGTTGTACGTGGCGAGCCTGCTCATTTACTAGCTTTTAATGTAAAAACCAAAGCTTTAATATTGGATTTGCCTTTGCCTAAAACCGATGGCGTGTGGGATTTAGCACAAGCTACCGACGGGCTATTGTATATTCCAGGAGCTGGAGGAAAGCTATTTAGCCACAAACCAGGTACAAAAAATATTACCGATTTAGGCAATGCTTTACCTAACGAAACATACTTGTGGAATTTAACTGCTGGTAAAAATGGCGAAGTTTTTGGTGCTACTTACCCAGGGTGTAGGGTGTTTAGGTACCATCCAAAAGATGGATTTACAGATTTAGCCAATGGCCCTTTGGTCGCTGGCGAAAATTATGTCCGTAGCCTCGCTTTCGACGCTAAACGTAATTTTTTGTATGCTGGAGTGGGTTCTCATGCGCATCTAATTGCTATTAATTTAACTACCAAAGAGAAAAGGGAAATACTGCCAGCTAAATATCAAGACAGAGAATTTGTTTACGGGTTAGAACTTGTGAAAGGTAAAGATGGAGAGGACAGGTTATTGGCCTTGCTAACCGCTGGACAAACTACCTTGGTGTACAACCTTAAAACACAAAAAGTAGAGCAGGAAGTTGCAGATATGGACATGAAGGCCGTGGGAGTAGACCATAAGCAAGGCTTAGTGTATTACACTTCAAAAGGTAATTTAAAACGTGTTGATGCAAATAAAAATTTCAATACGGGAGCTACGTTGGCAACAGATATTGCTGCGGCTACAGCATTTTATAATGACAATGCAGGCAATATTTACGTGTTAAATGTCAAAGGAAATTTACTACGTTACCATACCTTAACCAAAAAAACACAAAGCAGTGCATTAAAAATTCCAGCGCAGCCGATACCAATTAATGCTATCATGTATGGTCCTGATAAAAAAGTATGGACTGGCGGTTACTTGGCAGGTGGTCATGCTACGTTTGACCCAGCAACTGGCAAAAATACTAAATATTTAGGCTTGGATCAAACTGAAGGAATGACCTTTATGGGTAGTAAAATCTATTTCGGTATATATCCAAAAGGAAGATTTTACGCTTATGATGTTTCGCAACCTTGGAATATTGGCAAAAACAACCCAGAACTAATTTTCGAAGAGAAAGACCAAAGTCGTTCATTTGCTGTACATGCATTGCCGAAATGGCAAAAGGTTTATTTTGGTACCGTTCCAGAATATGGCAAGTTGGGCGGAGTATTAGCTATGTACAACGAAGCTAATAACAAACATACCTCTTTTGGTGAGGTGTTAGCAAAACAATCAGTGGCAAGTTTAGCCAGCAAAGACGATATTTTGATATTGGGCGGATCTATCTCTGGTGGTTTGGGTATAAAGCCAGAACGCAAAGAAGCAGAGCTAATGCTTTGGGATCTCAAAACTAACCAGCCAATAACTAAGCTGGTGCCTGTTGCTGGTGCTGCTGCCATTACTTGTCTCATTAATGGTCCCGATGGAAATATTTGGGGCATTGCAGATGGTCAATTGTTCATCTTAGATGTGGTGCAACAAAAAGTACTTTCTGTACAAAAACTGTATGACTATCCTCCTTTTGGAAGCCACATTTGGCGCAGCGCGTTTTTAGCTATACATCCTTCTGGTGTAATTTATGGAACTGATAACGGAAAGCTTTTTAAGTTAGATCCATTAACCAAAGAAGTAGCATTTTTAGCGGACAATGCTGGATTGATGACCATGGATCCAACTGGTAAAATTTACTTTAAACGCGGAACCGAGCTTTGGTCTTACACACCGTAAAAACATCTAGCATGAAGAGTTTATTTTTAATGCTGTTAGCAACAACGGCAACCTTTTTTGCAAAAGCCCAGCAAACGGAACTAATCAATAAAATTAGTGTCGATTGGCAGTTGCATCAAAATGATTATCCACAAAAAGGGCAATTTACCGCATCCTTCGTTTTTAAGAACAATACTAAAGTTACTGTAAACTTGCAAGATTGGGATTTGTACTTTTCGTACCCAAGAGAAATAGTATCAATTACCACCGAAAATGCTACTGCCAAAGCACATGGAGGCGAGTTTAGACAATTAAGCTTTATCAAAGGCAAATCTGCAATTGCCGCTGGGCAAAACTTTACTGTAAACTACGTAGCCAAAGGTAAATCAATGAACCTTACCGATGCGCCAAGCGGATTATATTGGGTAGCAAAAAACAATGCTCAAACCATTGTTAACGTTACAAATTTAAAAATCAATTTAGGTAAAAAGCACGAGCAGGCGCTCATGGAGCAGGCCGCAACAGCATTTGTTAAGAACAAAAATGTATCGGCTTTACCAGCTAACCAACTGGTTAAAATATTGCCAACCCCAGTAAGCTATCAGGAAAATGCAGGTACATTTACCTTAACTAGGTCAACAAAATTAGTTTTTGATTCCGTTTTTGCTCAAGAAGCAGCACTATTTAACCAAGAGCTAAATGTGCTGCTGGGCAAAACATTAGGAATAGCAAAAGGAGCATCCTCCAACTACATTCAACTAAAGTTGGTTCAAGGTTTACCAGATGAAAATTACCAGTTATCGGTTACAAAAGACAAGGTAATCATTTCCGCTACTTCTACTTCGGGTATCTTTTACGGACTGCAGTCACTAAAAATGCTGATTTCGCCAACAGCTTGGGCAAAAAAACAGCAGCAAATCAGCATCCAGGCCGTAGAAGTTAAAGATGCGCCAAGGTTTGGTTATAGGTCATTCATGTTAGATGTGGCTAGAAATTTTCAAAGCAAGGCTGAAATCTTAAAATTGCTGGATCTCTTGGCATTTTATAAAATCAACACCTTCCATTTCCATCTAAATGATGATGAAGGCTGGCGACTGGAAATTAAAGATCTGCCAGAACTTACCCAAGTAGGAGGAACAAGAGGCCACACCTTAAATGATGCCGAATATCTAAAACCTGCCTATGGTTCTGGACCAAATGTTACTAAAGCCCCAGGAAGTGGTTTTTATAGCCAGCAAGATTTTGTAGAGATTTTGAAGTACGCCAAGCAGCACCATATTACCGTAATTCCCGAACTAGAAACTCCAGGTCACGCAAGAGCTGCAATCAAGGCAATGGATCATAGATATCGCAGGCTAATGAAACAAGGTGAAACTGCAGCAGCTACTCAATATTTGCTACGTGATACCCTAGACCAATCGATTTACAAATCTGTACAAGGCTATAACGATAATGTAATGAATATTGCTTTGCCATCAACTTATAATTTTATCGGGAAGGTGATAGACGAAATTTCGGAAATGTACCGTTTGGCTGGTGTTCCGTTAAAAACCGTGCATTTAGGGGGCGATGAAGTACCAAAGGGGGTTTGGGAAAGATCGCCTGCTATTGCCCAATTGATGCAGCAACAAAAAATTGCAGCTTATGACGATCTTTGGTACTATTATATTGGTAAGGTAAATCAGTTATTAAAGGCTAAGAACTTGCAGATGGCAGGTTGGGAAGAAATCGCAATGCGAAAAGTGAATACAGCTGATGGAAAATCAACTTACATAGCCAATCCAGATTTTGTGAATGAGAATTTTCAGGTTTATGTATGGAATAACGTTTGGGGCGGTGGTAACGAAGATCTTTCTTATCGATTGGCCAATGCAGGTTACAACGTTGTGCTTTCGGCAGTAACCAATTACTATTTTGATCTAGCTTACAATCAAAACGCTAATGAGCCAGGGCTTTATTGGGGCGGTTACGTAGATACAGACAAAGCCTTTTATTTTTCGCCATTTGATTATTACAAAACGGCAACTGAAGATGCTAGTGGAAACGTTTTAAACACTGCTATTTTTAAGGATAAAGAAAGATTAACAGCTAAAGGTAAAAAACATGTTGTAGGGATACAGAGCCAACTTTGGTCTGAGAAAATTAGCGGAGCCGAAGCAATGGAGTATATGTTACTACCCAAACTGTTAGGATATGCAGAGCGGGCTTGGGCAGCAGAGCCAGCTTGGTCAAAAGAAACCGACAGCGTTAAATCCAAGTCGCACTATTTTAAAGACTGGAACCAATTTGCTAACCTTTTAGGGCAACGAGAACTATCTCGACTTTGTTATTATGCGGGAGGTTTTAAGTTTCGTGTGCCACCAGTGGGAGCAGTAGTAACAAACGGGAAACTCAAAGCCAATGTGCAATTTCCAGGTTTAACTATTAAATACACTACCGATGGTAGTGAACCTACCTTACAAAGTAAAACGTACACCAAAGCACTTCAGCAGTTTTCAGAAATAAAATTAAAAGTTTTTGTGGGAGATTATCGGAGTAAGACGGTCTGTATAAAAAGGCCGTAATATTTTGAAGATCAATCGGAGAAATTTTATACATACTATAACCTTGGCAGGCGCAACTGTTGCATTGCCAAGGTTTTCTTTTGGCCATCAATCTGCTCAAAAACGTGTAGGGATTATTGGTTTAGATACTAGTCATAGTTTGGCTTTCACCAAGCTGTTGAATGCCGAGAATCCAGATCTGTCGTTAGATGGCTATCGGGTAGTAGCCGCTTATCCTTATGGAAGTAAGGATTTGGCAATCAGTAAAGAACGCATACCTAAGCAGGTTATAGAAATTCAACAATTTGGTGTGAAAATATCCGATAGTATCGCGCAACTATTAAGCGAAGTAGATGTGGTATTGTTGGAAACTAACGATGGACGCCTGCATTTATCACAAGCATTAGAAGTAATTAAAGCAGGCAAACCTTTGTTTATAGATAAACCGCTAGCGGCATCCTTCAAAGATGGAAAAGCCATTTTTGAAGCAGCAAAACAGCATAACGTTCCAGTTTTCTCAGCTTCCTCACTTCGTTTCATGGAAAATGTAGTAGCTATCCGATCAGGCAAATATGGAAAGGTTCTGGGAGCAGATACTTTTAGTCCAGCGATCATAGAGCCTACTCATCCCGATTTGTTTTGGTACGGAATACATGGTATAGAAACTTTGTTTGCCGTAATGGGTACGGATTGTATGTCGGTTAGCCGAGTTTACACTGATGAAACAGATATAGTAGTAGGTAAATGGAAGGATGGACGTATAGGAACTTTTAGGGGAACAAGAACAGGAAAAGCAGATTTTGGAGGTACTTGTTTTACCGAAAATGGAACATTTCAACTAGGTCCTTACTTAGGATATCAACCTTTATTGGTAGAGATTATCAAATTTTTTAATACAAAAATACCACCTGTTAGCGCAGCTGAAACACTTGCCATTTTAGCATTTATGGAAGCAGCTGAAGAAAGTAAAGGTAAGGGTGGAATTACCGTAATACCCCAAAGAATTGATCAATAGAATGAAAAGAGTTATTCAATTTACTGGGCTTTCTGGAGCTGGCAAAAGCCTTTTAATGAATATTATAGTTCAGTTAGTGTAAACAAATAGTTGTAAACATATTGGTCATCAGGACCTCAAACTTAAATTATAAATTGAAACTTCAAAAACATGAAAAAACTTTTATCTTTTTTATTCCTCTCATTTTGCGCTGGTATAACACCAATCATTGTAAAGGCGCAAACAGTTAGTACCTTTATTAGTAGCGGCTTAAATAAACCTGCAGGTGTGGCTACAGATGCTGCTGGAAATATTTACGTAGCCGATGAGAATGGTAACCGAGTGGTGAAATATACCCCTACTGGCGTACAAACTGTACTGGCCAGCCCTGTTGGTGGTTATATGCTTCCTAATGGAGTAGCTGTTGACGCCAGTAATAATGTTTATGTATCAACTAATCATTTTAACCAACATACGGTTTTTAAAGTTACACCAGAAAATGTAGTAAGTGAGCTGGCGCCAGGAACTATGGACGGGCCTGTGGGTGTGGCTGTTGACGGTAACTATAATTTATATGTTGCTGATTTAAATGCCAATACTGTACGTAAAATAACCCAAGCGGGAGTATCAAGTGTATTTACAACTCAAGTAGACTTTCCAGTTGCCGTAGCAGTTGATGGTAATGGAAATGTATACGTTTTAAGTGGACAAGATAGTAAGGTTTACAAATTTACTTCTGCTGGAACAATAAGTACTTCTTTTGATGGGCTGTCGTATCCTTCTGGAATAGCTGTTGATGCTAATAACAATGTGTTTGTAGCCGATACTTATGGCCATCGAATAGTTAAAATCACATCTGCTGGCGTTTTAAGTCACTATGCTGGTTCCGAAGGGATAGCGGGCGATACAAATGGAACTTTGGAAGATGCACTTTTTACCGAACCTTTTGGAATTGCTGTTGATGCTAACAATCAAATATACATATCGGAATTTTCACCTAACACAATTCGTAAAATTACGCCCGCTACTTTACCCGTAACCTTGGCTAGTTATACCGCTCAAATAAATGGTAATTATGCCTTGTTGGAATGGAGAACCGAAAGCGAGCAGAACAACAAGAGTTTTGTGATTTACCGAAGCGGTGATGATAAGGTTTTTGCGGAACTAACTAGAATAGCTGGAGCTGGAAATTCAGCTACCGTAAAAAAATATAGCTATGTAGATAGGATGCCATTAAATGGTAATAATTACTATAAACTGGTTCAGGTAGACGGTGACGGCAAGACAAAAGAATTAGGGGTGAAAATAGTGGCATTCGATTTCAATACCACTATTGCAGATGCCTATCCCAATCCAACTTTAGGTAAGGTAAAGCTATCTTTCGATAAAGGAATATACAATACTATTGTGGTGAGTAATTCGACTGGCAAGGTGTTAAGGACATATGGTTTGAAATCAGATGTTACAGAAGCTTTTGTTGATTTGAGCGATTATCCAAAAGGAATCTATGTCTTTAGATTGGCAGGACTGAGCGAAAGCATTACAAGAAAAGTAGTAAAGCAGTAAGGTTTTGTTCAGCTAGGATTTTATAAGGGAACCCTGTTCGCTTTCTGATAACTTTTATGGTTTTCTGACCAGCATAACGTAATACATAAAAAACTCCAGCGCTTTTCATGCTGGAGTTTTTATCGTTAAGATGTAGGTTGATTGAGAAAAACACCATTATCTCCCCAAACGGCAACACTTATAATACAATCACTATTAGAACAAAAGCTATCTTTTGGATTTAGAGATATATTATTTATCCTATCGACAAACTCTTGCTTCAATTTTCGATTTTGGGACATGAGCCCTTTATATTTTTTATCACAATTAGGACGTTTATCGCTCATAACTAATTTGATTTTTCTTGTTCGCCTGTACCAATTACTAATTCTATTTGAGCTTTTGTTAATCTATTATTTTTTTCTATAGAATTGTAGATTGCTTTTAATGGGATGGTTTGCTCGTCTTGATTTTTAATAGCCTTGTCAACTTTCCAATACCATAAGATTACTTGCCTAAGAACCATAAAGCTAGCAAAGACAAGAAGTAGAAAAAAGACAATAAGAAATAGACCAGGTCCCAAAGAAGGGTATGAAGCAGCCTGCGAATACGCATAGAAAGGAAGAACTGCTAAGAATGTTAAAATAGATTTTTTCATTTTTGATTTAGATAACTCGTTATAAATGATAAAAATATCATTTATTGAAACAATTACAAGTCTACCCTCGATCCTTTAAAGTAGAATGATCTTTTTTCCAAATGAGTTTTATTATTTCACTATCTGTGCAACCCTTTTCAACATAAGGTCGTCTCGATGATATATGAAAAAAAGTAACCTCATCGCTCGACTTCTTTTAACAGTCACATTTTTAGCTTTCCTATTTAACGCTAATGCTCAACGTACCTTCGAGGGGACGGTAAAAGACCCTCAACAGAACCCAATTCCATACTGTTCCATAGGGATCAAAAATAGTAGGGTAGCCACCGTTGCCAATGAAAACGGAACTTTCAAATTAGTAGTTCCAGATAGCCTGGCTTCAAGCAACGTTATCTTTAGTGCTATTGGCTTTTTCGATAGACAAATTCCGCAAAAGGAACTGAAAACAGGGGCGATGGTAGAACTTAAAGAAAAAGTGTTTTCTATTAACGAAGTGGTGGTTAAAGGCACTAAATTAAAAGAAAAGACAGTAGGGCAACAGTCAAGACCTATGATTACGTTTTCTAAGATGTTTGATCAGAATATCCCCAGCATTGAGCAAGGAAATATCTACAACATCTATGATCAAACCTTACTAAAGGCGTACAATTTTTACATTATGCCAAGTTCTAGGTTTGCATCAATAACCTTAAAGTTGAACATCTATACCGTAAAAAATGACCTGCCAGATAGCAGTGTACTTCATAAAAATATAACCTATGTTGCCACCACTACCGGATGGCAGCATATTGACCTTGCACCATATCAGCTTAGTTTTGATGGTTTAGCTAAAATTGCGGTCACCCTACAATTGGTTAATCATAGTTCTGATAGCAACAATGCTTTTGTATTTGGCGTTTCTGCAAAGAAAACGCTGTCAAAAGACCTGCTGTTCCGTTACCAAAGCCAAGGCAACTGGGAAAGCAATGCTGGAACCTTTATCGCTAGCCTCGAGTTGAAATACAACAACGACCGTCAAAAGGTAAAACCCACCGTGGAGGCTAAGACAGCAGAAACCCCAGAACTAAAAATGCTTGCTAATTACTACCGCAATAAAGAAGCTGCGGCAAAAAGTGGTTATGGCAAAAACAAAAAAGGGAAGTACATTGACTTGGGAGATGCCAAAATATATACGGAAGAATACGGAGAAGGAGAACCGTTGTTTTTACTGCATGGTAATAACGGTAGTATCGAAGACTTCTACCGCCAGATTCCATTCTTTGCCAAACATTTCAAAGTGATTGCTATAGATACACGTGGACAGGGCAGAAGTACCGATCTATCGTCTGGAGCCTATAGTTACAATGTTTTTGCAGCAGATCTTTATAAAATTACCCAAGCGCTAGGACTTCAGAAAGTGAATATTGTTGGATGGAGCGATGGTGGAAATACCGCACTTACGTTTAACTTGGCTCATCCAGAAATGGTCAATAAAATAGTTACCATAGGAGCAAACCTTGATCCAAGAGGCGTTAAAGAAAGTTTATTGACGACTTTTAAGAAGCAGCTTTCTACCGATAGTCTTCCAAGGAACCATCGTTTAATTCGTTTGATGTTGGACCATCCACATATTGCGCCACAGCAATTACAAAATATTGAAAATCCAGTACTAGTGATTGCAGGAAGTGACGATGTCATTAAGCCCGAACATACACAGTTAATTGCTGATCAGATTAAGAAATCTCAGTTGCAGATCATTCCTAACGCAACGCATTATGTGCCTTTTGAACAACCTGATCAACTCAATAAAATCATCCTACAGTTTTTAAAAGGGAAATAGAAAAGTTGATTGGCAGAAAGGGAAAAAAATCTTGGTGTAAAGTTGATACCAATCAAAAAGGTGGGCATTTGCCCACCTTTATTTTAATAATCTGTATTTTTAAGCAGAGGATCAGAATCCACTACCACTTGCGGAATAGGAAATACCAAATGAATGTTCCTGGCATTTTTACCCCTAGCAATAGCATTGGAGATAAACTTGCCCATCCTAATCATGTCTATCCTGCGATGACCTTCATTGTAAAACTCATGCCCACGTTCGGCAAGGATCAAATCTCTCAGTTGATCTTTAGAAGTGATGTCTACCAGTTTTAAATCTAAAATATTAGCCCTACGTCTCACATAATTGATGTTATCCAAGGCATCTTGTGTGGGACCATTCACTTCATTCAATGCTTCAGCTCTGCTCAAATAAATATCGGCTAACCTAATTTCGGGAATATCATTACCGTGAGCAGCACCAGCATTGTTTTGGTCTGGCCAATACTTCACCGATCTGATGTTATCATTACCCAACAACGAAACCGTTTGGTTAGCATTATTAATGTAAACCGTCATGAACAGTTTTTTACGTTTATCACCTGCTTCAAAAGAATTGTAGAAAGCATCGTAAATCCTAAACTCGTTGGGCCAGTTTAGCCAAGTAGATTTAAAGACAATCCCTGTTTCTGGTGATGATTTAAAGTTATCAGGAAAAGATACGTTGCTCCAGCTGTTGGCCGTAGCCCTATCCGTAGAAGCAATGGCAGGTCGCACCCAAATGTATTCGCTATTATTTTCGTTTTCTACCTTAAACATATCCATATACTCCCCAAATAAGGTATAGTTAAAGGTGCTCAAAAACGTTTGTGATAAAACAATAACATCGTTCCATTTTTTAGTATTCAGGTAAAACTTAATCAAATAACCCATTGCAGCCGCTTTATGCGCTCTATAACGTTCTTGTACATTGGTAGGCATAGGCAAATCGGTAGTAGCCTCCTTAAGCTCTGTTTCAATAAAGTTTTTAAGCGTGTTTTCTTCGGCTTTAGCCAAATTAACCGATTGAGTAGTGGATGTTCTTAACGGCACTGGTCCGAAGAAGAAATACAATTTATAATAGGAAATAGCTCTCAAAAAACGGGCTTCTGCTGTATATAATTTCTTTTCTGCGTCAGTCAATGCCGACTCAGGGATATTTTCCAGCACCATGTTGGCATCCCTAATACATTGGTAGGGAGGATCCCAATTTTGTATCAAGAAATCCATGGTGGGATCCCAGTTAAAATCACGGTAGTTCTTAATGGTAGGTTCTACACTATCGCCACTTTGGTTAAGAATATCTGTTGGAAATTCCTGCGGTCCCAAAACATAAATAGAGTTATTACTATTCATGTTCGCCGCTTTGGCATAAGCCTCGTACAATAACGAAGTAAGTCCTTCCTTAGTTCTCAAGTAATTTTCTGGTGCCAATTGCGAAAACACCTCTTCCTTTAAAAAGTCCTTACAAGAAGTGAGAGAAAGCATGCAAATGCAGCAGGTTAAAATTAGGGATTGATATATCGTTCTCATGGATTATAAGTTTAAATTAAGGCCAAATAAAAAGGTTCGTGCAGTAGGATAGGCGTTCCAGTCTATTCTTGCACCGCCGCCACTTGGGCTAATGGATGGGTCGTAGCCACTGTAATCCGTAATCATGGCCAAGTTCTGTCCTGCCACGTAAACATTAATGCCTTTGATGTAGGCAAAGTTTTTAAGATTGAAGCTGTAGCCCAAGCGTACGGTATTTAACCTGATGTAGCTGGCGTCTTCTACCGTATAAGTATTTACCTGTTTAGTGCCTTGTGTGGCTGTATTTACAAACGAAGGGTAAACGGTAGAAGGGTTACTTGGTGTCCAGCGGTTTAACAATGGCTCTGCTAACCTGTTTCTTTTCAAGTTGGCTGGGAAATAAGTATCTACCAAGTTATTGTTCAACATATCTACCCCAAAAACACCATCTATAAAGATGTTAAGATTGAAGTTTTTATAGGTAAAGTTATTGGTAATGGAACTGTTATATTTTGGAAAAGAGTTACCAATAATTACTCGATCTTCTGCATTGACCAATTTATTGCCGTCTACATCTCTGTATCTAATGTCGCCAGGCTTTACATTATCGGTAGTTACCGCAAAATTGTCTCCTGTTTGCCAAATGCCATCAATTTGATAGCCGAAGAACGAATACATGGGTTGGCCTACCCTTAAAATACTGACATTGGTACTGGCGCCAGCCCCGCCGCTGAAGATATTGTTCAAGCCTCCCAAATCAACCACCTTGTTGGTGAGGTAAGAAAAGTTAAAGGTTGTTTCCCAATTAAACTTTCCAATAAAGTTTTTGGTGTTAACCAATACTTCGATGCCCGAGTTACGTACTTTACCGATATTGGTCATACGCGTAGCAAAACCTGTTGATCTTGAAATAGGCAGGTTCAACAACATATCTTTGGTGTCTTTCACAAACCAGTCGATACTGCCTGAAATTCGGCCTTTTACCAGAGAATAATCTAAGCCAAAGTTCAATTGCTCGGAAGTTTCCCATTTAAGATCAGGATTGGCAATACGGCTTGGGGTAGTAGTAGTAACTTGGCCATTGCCAATTACCGCTTTCCACCCTGCACCTAAGGTAGACATAGACTGGTAATTGCCAATTTCTTGGTTACCCGTACGGCCCCAACTGGCACGCAGCTTAAGGGTAGTAAATAGGTTTAAATCTTTAATGAACCGTTCCTCTTCCATTTTCCAGCCAAGGGCAAAGGAAGGGAACAAACCAAACTTATTGTTATCACCAAATCTCGATGAACCATCAACCCTTAACGAAGCCGTTAACAAGTATTTGTCCAAAAGGTTATAGTTGACCCTGCCCAAATAAGACAGTAGGCTATTAGCCTGACGGCCACTGGTAACAATGTACTTGGTCGGATCGCCAAGCCCCATGTTATCAGTGCGGGTTGCATCTGATGAAAAGCCGCTGCCTTGTGAGCTTTGATCTCTATCGCTAAACTGTTGTGCGGTAACCCCAGCTACAGCGCTGATGTCATGTATGCTCCATTTCTTTTTATAATTCACCGTAAACTCCGAAAGAAAACTATTGTCCGTTCCAGTTAAAATACTGGCAATACCACCGTTGGCCCTGCCTTCAATGGTTTGACGGTCTACATAAGTATCTCTTCTTTGGTTAGAGATATCGGCACCAATATTTAGTTTAGCCTTAAAATCCTTTAAAAAAGTAAGTTCACCATAAGCGGTACCTAAGGTGCGGTATAAGTTGGAGATAGAGGTTTTTCCATTAGCAATGGCTAAGGGATTATCAATATTCATATCTGGCGACAGCGTATAAGCACCAGTACTGGTATAAATGGGAAGGGTAGGATCATAAGCAATGGCAGCATAAATAATTCCCGCTCTTTCATTTAAATCCATTCCGTTAGCTACATAATTATCTTTCACAAATGAAGTGGTAAGGTTAAAACCTGTTTTGAAATTGCCTTTGTTATGCTCCAAGTTTAATCGGGCAGTATATCTTTTGTTAGCCGAATTGATCAAGATCCCGTCCTGGTCCGAATAGTTTAAGGAAGCATAAAATTTGTTAAACTCATCGCCACCAGAAAAAGAAAGATTGTGGTTTTGTATTGATGCATTTTTATGATACATGTTTCCCAGCCAGTTGGTGCCGCCATTAAAGTTGCCTACGGTTTGGCTAGGTGTGCCTGCACCTGCTTGGATGAGTTCGTTAATCACCGTTTGGTACTGTTGTGCATTTAGCAAATTAATATCACGCATCACATTTTGAACCCCAAAATACACATCGTAATCTACTTTAAGTGCGCCAGCCTTTCCAGCTTTGGTGGTAATGAGCACCACGCCATTGGCGCCTCTTGATCCGTAAATGGCCGTAGCAGAAGCATCCTTTAAGATTTCAATAGATTCGATATCATTGGGATTAATAGAATTAAGTGGGTTTCTCGCGGTACGCATTCCTGTAAAATTGGCACCAGTTCCGCTTACGGTAGATCCGTTATCTATTGGAAAACCGTCGATGACATATAAAGGGGAATTACCTGCGTTGATAGAACCCATTCCCCGAACATTTACGGAGATCCCACCGCCAGGTTCGCCACTGTTTTGGATCACCTGTACGCCAGATACCTTACCCGCAATCAATTGGTCGGCCGAAGTATTAGCCCCTTTATTAAAATCCTTGGCGGTAATTTTGCTAACGGCACCCGTAATGTCGCTTTTTTTGGTAGTACCATAACCCACCACTACAATTTCGTCCATAGTGTTGCTGGTACTTTTTAAATAAATAAGTAAGCTGTCTTGCACATTGCTAAAGTTTACTTTTTGTAAGGCATAACCTACATAGGAGATGTCAACCGATCGATCAGTTGGGGCGATAGTTACCAGGAATTTGCCAAACCGATCGGTAATGACATTGTTGATGCTGGATTTTACATTGGCCCCTTCTATAGGTTTAAGGGTGTTTTCGTCTAGGACATAGCCTTTTAGTTTTTGCTGTGCATTTGCCTGATTGGCAAAAGAGAAAAAGAATAAGCATAGCAAAAAGGAGGCAAGGGATAGCTTTGATTTTCTCATGGTTCCTTTAAGTTGGTTGAAGTGAATGGCTACTATAATTTTGAGCGGGTACAAAAAGATGGCGGAATAGTGAAGTGAAAAAAGGTGGGGGTAGGCTACATGCAAAGGCACGGCAAATGGCACTGCAACTGAAGGCAGCACCTAGGTTCTTAACATTCATATCTGTTCCTAAATTGGTTAGCATAACAAATATTGCTTGTTTAGCTAAAAGAATGTTTCAAGAACTTAGCATATCTGTCTAGCATTTTATCATGAAATGATAAAAGAGCTGTGGATACTTTAAGATGCTTGTTTGCACAACATCGAGAATATGTTCGTTGCTGCTGCAGACTTATGAAGTTTCAAAAACTTCGTAAGTCTTAAAATGCTGTCAATAGGTTGAATACTTCTGTCCTAAGTCTTCTCTCACCCTTTTAGGGGAAGATGCTAAAGGCAGAGATGGGATTATTCTTGCCGTCATGCCCAATTTGATTGGGCATGGTAAAATATGATTAGGTTTTATGGTGCTTTAAGATTCCCGTCTGCGAGGGGTAATGACGTGTTTATGTATGGAGTTGCAAAGAGCTAAAAACCTCTCTCTAACTCTCTCCTTAAAAAGGAGAGAGGACCGTTTGTGCTAGTTTGTACTGTGGTGCCGATAGATTCCTGCTACTGCTTTTGCCACGCACTTTTCTCTCCCTCAAAGGGAGAGATGCCCGCAGGGCAGAGAGGGTTTCTATTAAACAAAAAAACGGAGATGCCCTTTCGAACATCCCCGCCATCTAAATTAACGCTCTCGCCACAAATATAACAACGAATCCAAATTGATTCGCCATGGCAAAGTAAAAAACTTATTTAAGCTCTTCTTTTGGCGGGTAAGCCACATTCTTCATTAGATAAGAAAGTATAATGGTACAGGCTACATAGCCCGCAAAAATGATAAATCCAGGCTGCAACGAAGTGTAATTTACCGTATTGGTTACCAAAGTTTCGCTCTTAATATTCAAATCAGATAATTGGCTTTGCAAGATGCCGTTCAATCCAATATAGGTCATTAAAATACCCACTACCATTACATCGGCCATGTCCCATTTGGCAGACTCGAAAGCTAAGTATTTGGTAACCTTGTTTTCGGAGATAAGAGGAGAGCAAAGCATATGGATTCCTCTTGCGGTCATCCTTAAAATAGGAAGCAGTATCACAAAAAGAATAATGAGGACACCAACGGTAATTGAATCAGGTTTGGGTTGTTGAATTAAAACCTGTGCAGTACCTAAAATACTTTTCGACTGGAAAAATAGCACTTGATTGGTAAAGGCCAGTTTTTCGCCCATCAAATGAAGTTCCAAACTGCTTAACCGAGCATCTACCTCAATGATAGAAACCGTACTGCCTACAATGAGCAGTACTAACGCAAGCAACAGCGACATGACAAAAAGAGGCGTATGCAAATGCAATTTTTTCCGCAAAGGCAACCAAACGCATAATGCTACCGCCATACAACCTAGCATGGCATATGCATAACTATAGGTCACCTTTCTAATGCTTTCCAATTTTTTTTCCAAATGATTGTTGAACCCAGAAATACTATTTACTTGATACTTTTTAAACAAGTAATTCGTCATTTTACTTTGTGCCGTAGCTGTACTGTCATAAATTTGGTCCGCAAGCTCGTTAAATTCAGTAGTAGCAATGCCTTTCAATTTTTTAATGGCTCTGGGTGCATTAATACGGTTAACAATGGTACGGGCAAAGGAGGGAACTTGGGCGTGAAGTTCCTTTGGTTCTACTAATTGCTTAAAGGCAAATTTCTTCAGCTTGTCGCCTAAACTTTTTTGTGGTTTGTCAAATTGTGCTACTACTTCATCAATCATACCGTGTAGCTGTTTCTCAATTTCCTCACGTAATTCTCTCTTCTGTTCGTCGCTTACCTTAAAACCTTTAATCTTACTTTTAACAATATTCGAAAGTTTATCTCGCCACAAATCAAGCGAAAATACCCCAAAAGTGATGTTGTTGGCAATAGCATAGTCTTCTTTAAGTCTTTCCTGTTGGGCAGATAGTGTATAGAGTTGGTAGCCAAAATAACTTTCAGCTGCCAATAAAAAACTTAGCCCTAAAATCAATAGCAGTTGACTTAAGAGTGGTTTTTTAACTTTTGAGGTTTGAGTTGCAGTTTTCAAGGTTTTGTAATTGCTATGGTATATAAGGTTAACAGCTGTTGATCAATGTTTTTCATTTGAAGTACTATCGCTATTATGTGGGCTAATGGATTTTAAAATGGTAGAAAGTACCAATCCAAAAAGCACAAAGGCAATAAAAATGAGGTAGCCAGGTTGCAAAGCGGTATTATGGGTAGAAATAATGGTAAGTGACTGTACAGGAATGTTTAGCCTAGCAAGTTGCGCTTCCAACAAACCATTTAATCCAATGTAGGCCATCAAAATAGCAATCACAATCACATCGGCCATACTCCATTTACCTGATTGGAAGGCAAAGTATTTGATGAACTTGTTTTCGGCCAATTTTTTTCTTCCCAGTAGATGAATACCAGTGGAACTCAATTTCATCACCGGAAATAGAATGCTGAAGATCAAAATCAGGACACCCACCAAAATAGAATCGATGGCAGAACCGCTGATGAGTATCGTTACCACATCCAAAATACTTTTAGATTGAAAGAAGAGCACTTGATCTCTGAACGTGATGTCTTGTCCCAGCAACGTAAAATCAATGGCGCCAATACGGGCATCTACCTCAATCATGGCAGCCGTTAGCCCCACCGCCAGTAAAATAAAAGCCATTACCAACGAAAGGATGAACAGCGTAGCATATAAGCCTTTTTGTTTGCGGAAAATTCCCCAGGCCACTAAAAACAGCACAATGCCAACCAACATGGCTGCACAATAATTATACGTAGCACGATTAATGCTTTTAAGCTCGCCCTTAATTTTTTGGTTAAACGCTGCTGAATTGGTAACACCATACTGTTGGTAGGTTTTATGTACTTTTTTAGCATTTACCGTTAGCGTACTATCTATAGATTCGATCTCGTCCAACTCGTCCAATTTTTCTAATGCCATAGCACTCAGCTGGCGTTTAGCTTTGGGGTTGTCTATTTTACCAATAATAGTATGTGCAATGCCTGGTACTTTCTTTTTCAGCGTATCTACGTCAATAAAATTCTTTACCGCAAATTTGGCAATTTTACCACGAAGTGATTTCTTTTTAGGTTTGGTTACCAAGTTTTCTGCCTTATCAATTAAGGCTATAATTACGCCCTCTATTTCTTTTTGAAGGGCTTTTTTTTGTGCAGGAGTAAGCTGTAAGTTTCTGGTTTGCCGTACAATAATCGTTTGTATTTTGTCCTGCCATTGAGAAATGGAAAATAGCCCAAGGTTGATGTTGTTCATCTCGGCATAATCCTTTTTTAATACCTGTTGTTTTTGCGAAAGATGATGCAGTTGATAGCCCGAATAAGCCTGTGCAATAAGCACTGCCGCAAGTACCAAGATCAATAAAATCTTGGGTAGGCCAAATTTGCCACGGGGGCGGGTTGATGTTTGAATAGCCAAGGCGTAAAGATTAATGGTTTGGCGTATAACGCAGAAGCAGGACCAATTGTTTGCAAGCTATTCGTTTTGCTAGTGTAATGGTACTGTAATTTGTAGTGATCACATCGTCATTTCATAAAGGTTATTTAACAGTATTCCATTACCTTTGTCAAAATTCACTTCTTAAATGTCACCAACTGCGTTCTCCCGTTTTGGAGTTTTTAGTTTAAGGCTTTTGTCGAAAATGCCTTTAAGTTTCTTATACCTTATCGCCGATTTTTTTTATTTATTGGTTTATCATGTTTTTGGCTATCGTAAAAAGGTAGTGAGAGAAAACCTGACGAACTCATTTCCAGAAAAATCACTAGCCGAAATCATTAAGATTGAGAAGACATTCTTCAGGTATTTAACCTGTTTAATTGTAGAAGTGGTAAAGATGAACAGCATTTCGGCCAAGGAATTACAAAAACGTGTGAAGTTTAAGAATACCGATTTGGTAGAAGCTTACCTTAAGAATAATGAAAGTGTGTTGTTCTGTTCGTCTCACTATGGTAATTACGAGTGGGTATGTATGGGCATTGGCATGGCTTTCTCGGGCGAGCATTATCCGATTTACAAACCATTGAGCAATGAGTTTTTTGATAACTGGTTTTTAAAGATGAGAAGCAGGTTTGGTAACCATATGGTTGCTATGCGTCAAACCATCAGAACCATCCAATCTACCAAAGACCGCCCAACCATGTTTACCTTCGGTAGCGATCAGTCGCCATCCAAAGATGATATGAAATACTGGACCCTGCTGTTAAATCAGCCCGCTGCCATACAAATGGGGGTAGAGAAAATAGCCATGAAAACCAATAGACCCATTTTTTATTTGAAAACAAGTTACGTGAAACGTGGTTATTATGAAGTAGATTGTGTGCCTATTTGCCTTAATCCGAAAGAAACTGCAGCATTTGAGATTACCGAAACACATACCAGGTTTTTAGAAGATTTCATTAAAGAAGAACCTGCATATTGGTTGTGGAGCCATCGCCGTTGGAAACATAAACCATCAGAAAAAGCGCAAGCAGCTCCTGAACCAATGGTTAATTATTAAAGTTCAATTTTTTTGGCAATACATTAACGATTAGCAGTTCCAGTGCGCTCTCTTTTGCAGGGGTAACCTGTTCCGATTCATCGGAAGGGATAGAGAAACGTTTTATTGAATTAGACCCTCTCTCCGCTGTGCGGTGTCTCTCCCTTAAAGGGAGAGAGGTGGCTTGGTAAAGTTTGTACCAAGCCTTAAAGTTTAGCAGTAACCATCATTAAGCACTAGCTGTCCCCTCTCATTTCCAAGGAGAGGGATAGGGAGAGGTTCAATGGCAACATTTAACTTTTCCTTTTTAAGAAGTACCTGTTCCGATTCACTGACTTTGTCGTCATCTCTACGTTAGGATAGATCTAGCGATCAGGATTTATTTTAGTACTTGTCACTGTTAAGTGTTCTCTATATAAGCCCTGCTTGTCATTCTGAACGCAGTGAAGACCGCGGAGCAGCTACGAAGTAAATCTCCATTAACGGTATTGAAAGATCCTTCGCTCCCGAAGTGTCGGGACAGGTGCGCTCTGGATGACAAGAATAGTGATACTGAACGACGTTTTAAGAATGGAAGGAGCTTTTGCCAGACTAACTTCCCCCTTGCCCCCTCCAAAGGGGGATATGGAACAGTGCTCAGGAAAGGCAGTCCTACAATTAATCAAATAAACAGTTAAACGATTAACCAATCCCCAACTACTAACTACTAACTACTAACTACTAACCCCTAACCCCTAGTTCCTACTTATAATTCATCACATACTTACTCAAATTAGGTTGATGTGCCTTTTTGCGTTGCAGTTCATATTCATAAATACTACGTCCAAGGTTTTTCATGAAAGGATAGCAGACCGTTTCATATTCGTACTTGCCATCATTATAAATCCCATCCTCGTTGCTTTGCACTACCGCAGTAAGGAAAAATTCCACACCGTTTTTGAAATCAACGATATAAGCATTGTCAATAATAAAACCATAGCTATCACCATATTTGTCAAAAATGCGGATGTTGGGATCAATTACTGCATTCTTATCCCTACCATAAAAAAGCATTTTGGCATAGGTTGGCCAAAACTCTTTTGCATCATATTTAGGGAAATCGCTTTCGGTAGGCAACTTGCTCATGTAAGTATAAATGAGCTGGTAGTCGGCAGGAGAGAGGTTGAACCTATCCTTAGCGGCAAAAGCCTCTGGCATCATCAAGCGCTTCATTAACGATTGCTGATCTTTTATCGTAAAAACATTCTTGTTCTCGAAACTATAAGGTTTATTCACCAATTGCTCTTTACTATCCATATAACCTATGCCTACAATAAGATTGGTGAGTTCCAAAGGGTAGTTGTTGGGGTCGTACTGCGCTGGCTGACTGTAAACCAATACATCACCGTTATAAAAATGGATGGGATTGGTGTTCTTTTCTCTTTCGCCACCATCGCCTATAGCCAATCGGTTAAGGATACGACTTTCGGTCATGCCATATTTTTTAAGCTTGGCATTAATCTCGGCCCTGCCAATAAACTCAAACAAGCGGTTATAAGCATCATTATCGCTAGTTAACAACACTTTCTTTATATAATGGGCAATACTAGGTTTGCCATTTGCGGCAGTCTCATCCTTGGTTACGGGGGTTTGTCCTTTAAAAGCAGTATCCGTAATCATGGTACTATAGGCATTCAATCCTTTTACTTTAAGTTCGTTGATTTTCTCCAGGGCAAAAATAACGGCTGCAAGCTTTACTGTACTGGCTGGATAAAAGTAGTGTTGAGGATTAACGCGGTAACTGAAGGTTTTAAAACTTGGTTTGTTGTTCCTGTCGCGGTTTACTTGGGTATACATTACCTGCACCTCATTTTTATTGGGATGCTTCAGTATTCCTGAAAACAGTTCAGGCTTGCTTTCTAACAATTGCTTTAAAAAAACAGTATCAGTTTGTTGTGCCATGGTGTTTGCGCTAATCAGTAAAAGTAAAGAGAGGATCGTTTTATACATGCTTGTTTTGTTGATAAGCTAAAGATAGGAGTTTTGTATTTAGTTAGTTCATTAGTTCATTGGTTCACTCGTTCATCGGGCCGTCATCTCGACCTTGCCTGTCCTGATCCTTCGGGAGAGAGAGCTTTGGACTTTGTTTAGCTGTTGTTTAACTGTTTATTTGTTTAATTGGTTAACTGTTACTAGCGAGGATCCAGTAAGCGCCTTGTCATCCATAGTGTTACCTGTCCCGACACTTCGGGAGCGAAGGATCTCTGGGCTTTATTTAACTGTGGTTAACTGCTCGTTGCTTTGCTACATCGTCATCTCGACCGTGCCTGTCCTGACACTTCAGTAGCGAAGGATCTTTAACCTACTTGCATTACCTACTATTGCATGACGACACGCAATTGAACATGATAACTAAAGATAAAACCACTAAATGATATTGACAATGTGGAATTAAATGTTTTAAATTTATATCACCATCAAAGCTACCTACTTTCATTTTAGCATTTATCCCCATTAATTTTATTGCGATGTAAAGAAAAACGAAAACATACTACCTTATCATGATCATCATCTATCCTTATTCAAACCATTCCATTAGGAACGTACGTGCTTTCTGTACCAAACAATTACTCATTATCAGTAATCATAAATTACCTATTGGCTTAATTACGAATCCAAATAGGGTAACATTGAGGCTTATGCAAGGTTGCATCGGGTTTAATGTAGGGTTGCATTGTGCCTTATGCAAGGTTGCATTGAATGCAATGAAGGGTTACATTGAAGCCAATGCAAGGCTACATTGGATGTCATGCAAGGTAACATTGACCCTTATGCAGGGTTACATTGAAGTTAATGCAACGCTGCATTGGACGTCATGCAAGGTGACATTAACCCTTATGCAAGGCTACATTAGATATAATGCAGGATTGAATTTAGCGACAAGCATCTATTAAAATAGTGCTTTTGCTACATTTTGATGGCCATTAAACTTAACAAACCAAAAAACTTTAATTTATAAAACTATCCATATGAAAAAAGTAGACATTTTAACCTCTTTCGGTAGGTACAGTAACCATAGCTTGGTGCTTAAAGCTAAGCTTATTTTAGCAAGTATGACAGGTAACAGCTATTTTGCTACACCAGATCCTACACTTGCAGAAATTAAAGCAGCTGCTGAAGCACTTGAAACGGCAATAGTAGAAGCCAAAGAAGGAACTAAAGCCAAAATATTAGCTCGCGAAGATAGATATGCATTATTGGTAAAACTGCTAACAACGTTGGCTTTATATGTAAAATTTACGGCCAAAGGTAATGAACAAGCTTTGGCAAGTACTGGATTTAGCCTAAGTAAAAAGCCTGAACCTATTGGTGTTTTAACTAAACCACAAAACTTTAGGATTGAACCCAATGATATAGGAACCATTAAGTTGAGCCTTAAAACGATTTATGGAGCGAATGGTTATCAATATGAATATCGAAAAAAAGGCGAGGTAGAATGGAACTTTTTAATGGATACCAAAAGCAAGGTATTACTCACGGGTTTAGAAAGCGGTGTGCAATACGAATTTCGGGTAACGGGTATGGGTACAGTAGCACAACGTGTGTATAGCGATATCGTTAGTAGCTTTATTCTTTAAGGGATTAGGAAGGATTGTTTTGTTGTTCTGCCATCACGCACTACAATTCCCTCTCCTTTTCTAGGAGAGGCCTAGGGAGAGGTTTGGTATTAAAACCCTCTCTGTCCTGTGAACATCTATTGATTTTTATTTATTGTGTTTTGGTATCAATGAGCTTGCTACGCTTCGGTTCTTCCTGTAAGGTAAAGAGGAGCTTTAGGAGCGTTGGTGCTTGCTTGGATAATTGCTGTTGTTCTGCCATAACGCACTATCAATTTCCTCTCCTTAAAAAGGAGCGGGCTAGGGAGAGGTTTGTACTTTACAAGAAATACAAAAAGGGAAGTTGTTGGGTAAACAGTTAAAGGATAGCTAAACCAAGTCCAAAAATCTCTCTCCCGAAGGATCGGGACAGGCGCAGTCGAACGATTAACCGATTAAACAAATAAACAAATAAACAATTAACCCAATGAACTAATGAACCAATAAACCAATAAGTCACTTTGTCCGCTTTTTGTCCGCCCCTAAACCTTGCAAAATGTACTTTTTCAGTTGAAATTAGTTGAGTGATTTGAAATCGTTATCACGAGCAGATCATTTCATCCAAACTAATGACATATGAAGAAAATTCTACTTTTAGGCTATTTCTTTCTTTTTTCAATGATGGTATACAGCCAAGATGTTTGGTTGCAAAATCATTTTTCGCCAAATTCAGGTTTTCGTCTTTCCAATGCCGAGAATGTTACCGTACTTGTCAATAACAACTCTGGGGTAATCATGGCATCAAATACCATTACCGTAAAATATCAAGTAGACAACGGTACAGTGGTAAGCCAACTATTAAGTTCGAACTTAACGGCTGGGGCTAGTTGGAATTTTACATTCACTACCAAGGCTGATTTATCAGCTTTTGGAGCACACATCATCAAAGTTTGGGTGGAGCGGCCTGGAGATGTCAACTCTCTTAATAACGAGTTGACTTGGACAGTTAACAATACCTGTATTGAAATGAACCAACCTGCAAACGTTAGTGTTTGCAATGGTATAAATACTTCGATAATTAATTTTACGAGCAATTTAGCTAATGTAGGCTATACTTGGACAAACTCCAACCCTGCCATAGGACTTGCTGCAAGTGGGCTTGACGGTATTCCTTCTTTTACCGCGGTAAACACGGGTACAAGCCCAATAACTTCTACCGTTACGGTGAGACCTCATTATTCAATCTCCCAAACATTTAATTATACAGGAGCAATGCAAACATTTGTGGTGCCACAGGGAATAACAAAGATTAAAATTGATGCCCGAGGAGCCCAAGGACAAAGTGCCATTTACAATCAACCTGGAACAAAACCCGATGATTTAGGAGGTAAGGGCGGAAGAGTGATAGCCGAATATCCCGTTACGCCAGGACAAACGATTTATGTGCTGGTAGGGGGAAGCAATGGTTACAATGGTGGCGGAACTGGCGGCGGAAGTATTGCACAACCTAAAGGTGGCGGAGCTTCGGATATTCGGATAGGTGGCACTGCCCTAACTAATAGGGTGATTGTTGCTGGTGGTGGTGGCGGCGGTGGTAATAATTGTAGTAATAATCCTGAACCTGGTGGGGCTGGAGGAGAATTGATTGGTGCCTTTGGTTGGCAATGTGGCAATCAAACTGGAACTGCAGTGGGACAGGGAGGTACTCAAACTGAAGGTGGTGCGGCTGGCACATCGCCCGCAACGGCAGGTGTCTTGGGGATTGGAGGTAACGCAGGTGGTCAAGGTACTGCCTCTGGCGGCGGTGGTGGCGGCTATTATGGCGGTGGTGGTGCGGCTTATGGTGGTGGTGGCGGCGGTAGCAGTTATACCGATGCGCTAGCTATTTCGGTACAACACACACAGGGTTTTCAGGATAACGATGGCCAAATCATGATCAGTTATTTTAATGATGAATGTGGTGCCGCCTACGATAAGACTTTTGTTTATACCATAAATCCTACACCTACTGTGGTAATACCTACAGATCAAAATGTACTTGCTGGAGTTAAGACTAAAGCAGTAAATTTTAGTAGTCCTACTACTGGTGGTAATATTACTTACGAATGGACAAATGATATGCCTGCTATAGGCCTTGCCGCCAGTGGCACAGGTAATATTCCCGCGTTTGTAGTAAATAATAATACCAATGCACCATTAACGGCCAACATTACCGTTACGCCAAAATTCACCGATGGTTTTAGTGCAACTAGTTGCAATGGTGTGCCACAAACCTTTAAAATTACAGCAAAAGCACTTATGCCTGATGCCAACGGTATCATCTATGTGAAAAAGGGTAGCAATGGTACTGGCGAAAGTTGGGCAAGTCCAATTGCAGAACTCGCTGATGCACTAGTGGCAGCCAAAAACTTAAATGCTGCTACGCCTGCTAAGGTAAAACAAGTTTGGGTAGCAAGTGGCACTTATCAACCTATGTATAGCCCTGAAGATGGAAGTAACTTTGGCATTGATAATGGTAGGGACAATGCTTTTTTATTGGTTAAAGATGTAAAAGTATATGGTGGTTTTGCTGGCAACGAAACCACGTTACAGCAAAGAGATCTCTCTATTGTAGCTAATCACAGTATTTTAAGCGGCGATTTTAATAATGATGATGTCGTGACAGGCTCAGGGGCTACGCTCAGCTTTGCAGGTAATGGCGAAAACGCCTATCATGTATTGCTCTCTGTAGGTGATGTGGGTACGGCCGAGCTAAATGGTTTTGTAGTTAGTGGTGGTAATGGAAACGGGAGCAATATTACGGTAAGTACCTTGTCGATACAACAAAAAGACGGCGCAGGCATGAACATTACGGCATCGAGCCCTATCGTTGCCAACTGCATCATCCAATATAATCATGTGCAAACTGGTTTGGGTGGAGCCATTTATATCGGTACACCTAATGGAGCCATCACAGCGGCACCAATAATCTCTAATAGTAAATTCTTGAATAATAGGAGTACTAATTTTCCAGGTCAGGGTTGGGGCGATGAGGGCGCAGGAGCGATGTATAACGTTAATTCAAATCCAACAATTACGCAATGTAGCTTCATAGGAAATCTGGTAACAGGCGATAGATTTGGTGGTGCCATTGTCAATTTATATTCGGAAGCACAATTTAACAATGTCACCATTAGTAATAATGCTTCGCTGGGGACATTTGGCGGAGCTGGTGGTTTAGCCAATTTGGGTAACAAAACAGTAATACTAAATAACGTCATCCTTACTGGGAACAGTGCGGGAGCAAACGGAGGTGCTATATTTAACAACTCTGGAGCAGTTTCTGTCCTCAACAATGTATTAATTAGCGGTAACGTGGCCAATAACGGTGCCGCTATTTATAACTCGAACTCGTCGCCCGTTTTAACCAACGTTACCATTAGTGGTAATCAGGCCAATGTGAACGGAACAATTTATAATACGAATACCTCATTGCCACAACTACAAAATACGGTGGTATTTGGTAATAGCTCAGGCATAGTAAATAATTCGGGTGCAGATGTGCCAGTTTACAGAAATAGTTTAGTACAGGATGCCAACGGTGCGGGCCTAATTACTTTTAATGGAACTGCTAACGACCTGTTTATATCACCGCTCTCGCCAGCTTTATCTACGGCTGGAGATTATAGGCCTAAAGTAGGAAGTGCTATGATCAACGCGGGTGATCAAACGTTATTTGCAGGTTTAAACGCCAGTACCAAAGACCTAGATGGTAATTTACGTTTGGTAGGGAGCAATATAGATTTAGGGCCTTACGAAGCAACTATCCAGTCGCAAACCATTACCGCTACAAATCTTTCTAAAACTTATGGCGATGCTGATTTTGAACCTGGTGCAACAGCAAGTTCTGGTTTAACAGTAAGTTACCTTTCAGCAGACAACAACATTGCTGAAGCTTATCAAGATGCCAGTGACAGCAATAAATGGAAACTGAAAATTAAAAAGGCAGGTACGGTAAATATTACCGCCAGTCAAGCAGGAGGTAATGGTTATAGTGCTGCTCCTGATCAGGTGTTTGTATTAACCATACAACCTAAAGTCCTAACTATTTCAGCTACTGGTAATCACAAAGTATATGATGCTGCTACCATCGCTACGGTTAACCTTAGTTCAGATGCTTTAACTGGCGATGTACTTTCGCTTGCTTACACCTCTGCAACTTTTAATACAGAAAACGTCGGAAATAATATCCCCGTAACGGTAAATGGTATTACCATATCGGGTACAAGTGCAGCCAATTATACCTTTAATACTATGGCCAGTGCTACGGCCAACATTACCCCGTTTGCATTGACGGTATCTGCCATGGGCAATGATAGGGCTTATAATGCTACAAACGTTGCTACTGTAAATCTTTCAAGCAATGCCTTTGCAGGGGATAACCTGACATTGGGTTATACTTTAGCTACCTTTAACGATAAAAATGTTGCTAATGGTAAGCCTATTTCGGTTTCTGGCATTAACTTATCGGGTACAGATTCAGGTAATTATACCTTTAATGCTACGACCAGCACTACGGCCAATATTACCCCGTTTGCATTGACGGTATCTGCCATGGGCAATGATAGGGCATACAATGCTACCAACAACGCTACGGTAAATCTTTCGAATAATGCTTTTGCAGGTGATAACCTGATCCTTAATTATATTGCTGCTACCTTTAACGATAAAAATGTTGCTAATGGTAAGCCTATTTCGGTTTCTGGCATTAGCTTATCGGGTACAGATTCAGGTAATTACACCTTTAATGCTACGACCAGCACTACGGCCAACATTACCCCGTTTGCACTAACTATTTCGGCCGCTGCTAATAGTAGGGTATACAATGCTGCCAATAACGCTACGGTAAATCTTTCGAGTAATGCTTTTGCAGGTGATAACCTGATCCTTAATTATAGTGCTGCTACTTTTAACGATAAAACTGTAGCCAATGGCAAAACAGTTTCAGTTTCGGGCATTAGCCTATCAGGAACCGATGCAGGTAATTATACCTTTAACACTACAACCAGCACCAGCGCCAACATTACGCCGTATGCACTAACTATTTTGGCTACTGCTAATAGTAGGGTATACAATGCTGCCAATAACGCTGCGGTAAATCTTTCAAATAATGCTTTTGCTGGCGATAACATCACTGTGGCTTATATCTCCGCTACGTTTAACAACAAGACTGTAGCCAACAACAAACCTGTTTCAGTTTCGGGCATTAGCCTATCGGGAACTGATGCAGGCAATTATACCTTTAATACCACTGCTAATGCAACCGCTAACATTACGCCGTTTGCTTTAACCATCTCGGCAAACGCTAATAACAAAGTTTATAATGGTAATGCAGATGCTACAGCATCCCTCTCGCACAATGGTTTTGCAGGCGATGCGCTGATAGCGAATTACACTGCTGCTAGTTTTGATAACAGAAACGTGGGCAATAGTAAAACAGTATCCGTTTCGGGGATCAGTTTATCTGGAACCGATGCTGGTAACTATACTTTTAATGCCACAGCTACTGCCACGGCAGCCATTACCCCAGCTACACTTAACATTGTTGCACAGGCAAAAGCCAAAACCTATGGCGATGCCGATCCAGCACTGACCTATACTTCAACGGGATTGGTAGGTTCAGATGCTTTAGCAGGGAGCCTTACCCGAGCTGCTGGAGAGAATGTTAACACTTATGCCATTACGCAGGGTTCCTTATCTGCAGGAACAAACTATATGGTGACGTTTACTGGATCTAATTTAGTCATTAATAAGGCAAACTTAACGGTAACCGCTGCCAATGCCGCCAAGTGTTTTGGACAGACCAATCCGAGTTTTGCACTTAACTATAGCGGCTTTAAGTTAAATGATAACGACAATAGCCTAACGAGCAAGCCTCAAGCCACTACTGCTGCCACGATTTCCAGCGCAGCTGGCAATTATCCTATTACCGTGTCAGGGGGAAGTTCTGCTAACTATACGCTGGTATATACAAATGGTACCTTACGGATAGATGCGTTGCCTAATGTGAGTATTACACCAAGTAGAACTGGTGCTATTGGTAAAGGTTTAACGCTACAGTTGGTGGCTTCTGGTGGCACCAACTATAGTTGGGCAAATGCGCAGGGTATGATATCAGGTCAAAATAGCGCTAACCTTACCATAAGGCCTAGCACCAATACCACCTATACGGTTACAGTGACCAATGCCAATGGTTGTAGTAGCACGGCTAGCTATGCGGTAATCGTTGCTGATGACCTGTCTATTTTGTCCGCTACCAATATTTTAAGTCCTAATGGCGATGGCATTAACGATGTATGGAAGGTAGATAACCTTGATTTGTACCCGCAAGCGGTGGTTCGCATTTTTGATAAAGCTGGAAGGATCGTATATACTAAAAAAGGATACGACAATACGTGGGATGGTACTTATAATGGACAACCATTAGCAGAAAACACTTACTACTATATCATTGATTTGGAAGCAGGAAAGGTGCTAAGGGGGTATATTACTTTAGTGAGAGACAGGTAGGAGGCCTAAAGTTAAAAGTAAAAAATATAAAGTTGAAAAGGTTTGTCGTGCCGATACAAATGATCCATCTGCGGAAAAATCAGCACTGCCAATTCCCTCTCATTTTTAAGGAGAGGGTTAGGGAGAGGTTTTTTACCCTCTCTCCGCTGTGCGGTTTCTCTCCCTAAAAGGGCGAGAGAAGTGCTTGGGGACGGACAATTAATAAAATAACCAATCTGCGGGAAGAAGTTGGCTAATGCAATTGAATATTGATACCTAGCCAATGATACCTAATAACCAATACAAAGATCTCTCTCCCGAAGGATCGGGACAGGCACGATCGAGATGACGGAAATGGCGGGTTAATGCAAATAAACCAATGAACCAATGAACCAATGAACTATTGAACCAATGAACTATTGAACTAATCAACCAATGAACCAAAAAATGATGAAAAAGAACATATATATCCTTTGCCTAGCGATGGTGTTTACCACACTAAAAGTTAACGCACAATTAGTACCATTGGCGGCACAGTATTTCCAAAATCCATATTTAGCCAATCCAGCCATGGCGGGAGTTCATCAGGGGTTAGAAGTGTCTCTAGGTTATAGAAGCCAATGGAGTAAGATTCCAGGGGCACCCGAGCAACAAGCACTTACCCTTGCTTACGGTAAAAATCGCACAGGTTGGGGTGTTAATCTCTATTTAGATAAGGCAGGATTACAGCGCCAGTTACGTGCATTGGCCAGTTACGCTTACCATTTACCTATTTCAACAGAACAGGCGTTGCACTTTGGTCTGTCGGTAGGGGTTTCGCAGCAACGTTTGTCACTGGAGGATATTCAAGGACGGCCCGATGATCTTTCTGCACAACGTTATAACGATCGTGAAGCTTATTTGGATGGTGATTTCGGCCTTGCTTATACCTACAATGGTTTCCGATTAGAAGCCGCACTACCTAACTTGGATAGATTGCTAAGGTCTAATCGAGAAAATGGACTAGTAGATATTGCCACTTTTTACGCTGCGGCAAATTATAGGTTTGGTCTTACTGCCGACCAAGGTTGGGAGCTAGAGCCTAAAGTAGCCTACAGGGGTGTAAAAGGTTTCGATAGTGTCATTGATGCTGGTGCTGCGCTTTGGTTTGAAAACGGTCAGCTGATGTTGAGTGGATTATATCATAGCAGTAAAAGCGCCACCTTTGGTTTAGGAATGGATTTAAAGAAGAAATATCGAATATTGGCCACTTATACCACTCAAACCTCTTCGTTAAGTAACTATACTAATGGAAGTTTTGAGCTAGGCTTGGGAATACGTTTAGGGAAATAATGGATAACGACCACTTTTAAATAAACCGTTCTTTAAACTGCTTTATAGTAAGTAGAAAATTAAATATAATAAACCCGCCATCTCAATCAATAAAACCTCCGCCTCGTTCTCTCATTACAAAAGGCGTGAGGTTTTTTTTATTTTTTTCTAACCCTTCTAAACTTACCCAAACACTTCCCTCCCTTTTAGAGATATGTCCATAAGACAGAGAGGGTTAATTACAAAACCTCTCTCTAACTCTCTCCTTAAAAAGGAGAGAGGATAGGTGGTGCAAAATCATTTCTGCAATACAAAACATGTAGATACTCAATGACATTTATAAGCGATTTTTTTTTCTTTTAAAAGAAATCATCAATTGGGCAATGACTAACAATCAATCTGCGGAAAAATCAGCGGGAAATAAAACCCTAAAGACCTTTCCGCTACGGTTGAGGTGACGATACAGGAACGCGTAAAGACTGAACAAACAAATAACCAGTTAAATGATTAATCCAGTTGCTTAGAGATCCTTTGCTCCCGAAGTGTCGGGACAGGCACGGTCGAGATGACGGAAATGGTTGGCCAGTACCAATGACTAATGAACTAATGAACCAATGAACCAACGAACATTTAAACTAACCACTAATTCCTAACTACTAACCCCTAATAGGTCCCTCATTTGCAACTCATACCTAAATACACTACATTTGCATCGCTTTTGGTTCCCTCGGGTAACGCCTAGGGATTAAAAGGGAATACGGTGTAAATCCGTAACTGTCCCGCAGCTGTAAGCTCTTTAACTGTTTGCTATTCTACAAGCCACTATGTTAAATTTATCTAACATGGGAAGGCAGCAAACAGGGAGTAAGTCAGAAGACCTGCCTTTAGCACGATTAATTCATAGCTTTCGGGGATTGAAGCTAGGAGTGATGTGCCAGTAATTTACTAGCTCCTTAATTTCTGTTTGCTGTGGGGATAACTCACATCAAAAATGGTAAAAAGAAAAGCCTTAGCTAAGCTAAGCTTATTTCATTGCTTGGTAACCTTAGGCCTATTGAACATAGGACCTTCGGAAGTGCTTGCCCAAAATACCGACAGCGTGGCCAAAGCCAATCAGCTAAAGGAAGTGCATATTTTACGTTATCGCTTAAGCAGACAGCACCTTTCGCCAGTACCGCAACAAATCATGACGGCACAAGAACTGAAAAGGCTCAATAGTTTATCTGTAGCTGACGCAGTGAGGTACTTTTCTGGCGTTCAATTAAAAGACTATGGTGGCATTGGGGGATTGAAAACGGTGAATATCCGTAGCATGGGCAGTAACCACACAGGAGTTTTCTTAGATGGTGTAGCTTTAAGCAATGCTCAAAATGGACAAGTAGATTTAGGTAAATATGCTTTGGATAATATCGAAGAAATATCCCTGCTAAGTGGACAAAACCCCAATTTATTACAGCCCGCCAAATCAGTAGCTACGGCGAGTGCCATCTTTTTGAAGACTAAGACCCCAAGTTTCGATTCAGAAAAGCATTTTGCTTTAAATACCGAACTGAAAATAGGTGATTTTGGGTTGGTTAATCCAAATATCAGCTACCAACAACGCATTAATAATAACTTGTGGAGTAGTGTAAGCACTTCTTACATCCGTGCCAATGGCCGATACCAGTTTAGATTGACCAATGGTGTTTTTGATACCACAGCCGTGAGAAGTAATGGCGATGTGGAACGTTTTAGGTTACAAGCAGGTTTATTCGGAAGAACCAAGGACAGTGCCAGTTGGAATGTACAGGCTTATTCCTTCCTTTCTGAACGTGGACTGCCTGGAGCCATTATCTCCAATAAATTCGATTATCAGCAACGCATTTGGGATAAAAACTTTTTTCTGCAAGGCAATTATCAAAAGCGTCTAAATAAGTTTGAGTTGCTGTTGAATGCCAAACTCGCTTACGACCAAACCCGCTATATCGATCCAGAATACATCCGCATTGACGGTTACTTGGATAACAGGTTTTACGAAAAGGAAGCCTATGTATCGGCGGCACTTAAATATAATGTCACTACACAATGGCAGTTAGCTTTAGCTAGTGATTATCAATTGCAGGATTTAGATGCCAACATCTATCGTTTTGCGTACCCTACACGCCACAGTTTTTTGAATGCGATTAGTGCGGCATATACCACTAATAGGCTAAGCTTGCAGGGTAATTTGTTGAGCACCACCATTAGGGAAGAAGTACAGGCCTTTGAAGCAGGCGGTAACAAACAGGTATTTAGTCCAACCTTTATGTTCTCGTGGAAGGTTTTTGAAGACCAGTCGTTTAGGATTAGAGGTTTTTATAAAGACATTTTCCGCATGCCTACCTTTAACGACTTATACTACACTTTTAGCGGCAATACCTTGCTACGACCTGAATACACCAAGCAATACGACCTTGGTTTAACCTATGCCACCGTTTTCGACCAAAGCCGTTTCAAATACTTAGAGTTTCAGGCAGATGCTTACTACAATACCGTTAAAGATAAAATTATTGCACAACCTGGTGCCAACCTGTTCAGGTGGATCATGTACAACGTAAGTAAGGTGGAAATAAAAGGCTTGGAGGCTAATGTAAAAACTGGGGTAGATTTAGCGAAAAGTCTACACTTGGGCCTAGGTTTTAACTACACTTATCAGCAAGCCATTGATGTGACGGATAGGAACGACGAGAGCTACCGCAATCAAATCCCTTATGTCCCAAAACACAGTGGTTCTTTTTTGGGTAGGTTAGATTATAAGCAGTGGAAACTCAACTATAGCTTTATTTATACAGGCTCTCGCTATAACCAACGGGCCAACCTGGTTTACAACTATATGCAACCATGGTACACCCACGATTCGGCTTTAGGTTATACCTTTGCCATAGCCAAACAACAATTTGAAATTACTGGAGAAGTAAATAACTTGCTTAACCAGTATTATGACGTAGTGCCTAACTTCCCAATGCCAGGCCGTAATTATCGTTTAACCCTTCAGTACCGCTTATGAAACGATTAGGAATTTTACTGTTGTTATTAGCGGGCTTGGCTAGTTGTAGAAAAGATCCCGCACCGCTGCCAGCTGAAATCAGTAGGGTAGAAGCCGATCCTGGTTCGGTATTAAAAGGTATGTATCTGGTAAACGAAGGTAATATGAGCATGAACAAAGCTTCGTTAGATTATCTTGATTTGCGCAATGGACTTTATACCCGTAATTTCTACAGTCAAGTGAACCCACAAATCACCAAAGGTTTGGGCGATGTTGCCAACGATATTGGAATTTATGGCAGCAAATTGTATGTAGTGGTCAATCTATCCAACAAAGTGGAGGTCTTGGATGTGAAAACGGGTAAACGTTTAGGGCAAGTAGATCTCATTAATGGTAGATATGTGACTTTTGCCAATGGAAAAGCTTATGTAAGTGCCTATGTAGGCAGGGTGTACGATCCTAATTCGCCAAATGGTGTAGTGGCGGAGATTGATACCACAGCACTCAGCATTACCCGTACAGTAAGCGTAGGCAGGCAACCCGAGGAACTGGCTGTAGTGAATAATAAGCTATATGTTGCCAATTCGGGAGGGTATAGCCCTAATAATTACGAACGTACGGTGTCGGTAATTGACTTGAATACTTTTACAGAAGTGAAACGCATTGATGTAGCCATTAACTTACATCGTTTAAAAGCTGATAAATATGGTGATTTGTATGTGACTTCAAGGGGCGATTATTATAATGTCCCTTCTAAACTTTTGGTGGTAGACACTCAAACGGAAAAAGTAAAAAGAACTTTTGACTTGGCGGCAAGCAACCTAGCCATTGATGATGATGTGGCTTATGTGATTGCCACCGAATGGAACCAAAGCCAGCAAAAGAATACCATTAGTTACAACACTATTGATGTGAAAAATGAATTGCTGTTGAGCAGGCCTTTCATTAGTGATGGCACACAAAACAGTATTTTACTGCCTTATGGTATTAATGTGAACCCTTATACCAAGGAAGTTTACCTTACCGACGCCAAAGACTACGTTACTCCTGGTAAATTACATTGTTATACCCCCGATGGTAAATTGAAATGGTCGGTTACTACGGGGGATATCCCAGCACATATGGTTTTTGTTAAATAATAAAATGAGAAATAAAAATATGAACACTATGAATTACTTAAAAAGAACAGCGCTTGGCATTTCGGTACTAACCGTTTTGCTTACAGGTTGTAAAAAAGACAACGAACGTGAAATTTTGCTTACGCAGGAAATTACTGGAGTAAAGGGTATTTATATCCTTAATGAAGGGACTTGGAATGGTAAGAACGCTTCTATTAGTTATTATGATGTAGCTAAGAAAACAGTTGTAAAAGATTTCTATAAGCAAGCAAACGCTAAGGATCTAGGTAACAATGCTATCGATTTAAAGCAATATGGGAGCAAATTGTATTGTGTAGTGAGTGGAGAAACTGGAAAGGCAGACTCTTTTGTGGATATAATGGATATTAATACAGGTAAAACCCTTAAACGTATTGCTTTTAATGCCACAAATGAGAGTTATCTGCCTCGCAGTATTGCTTTCTATAAAAACAAAGCTTATGTAAGTAGATACGATGGAAAAATTAGTCGAATAGATACTACAAGTCTAAATATTGATGGTGAATTACAATTAAAAAATGGTGCCGATAACGCTGCTGGATTAGAGGGTGTAGCTGTCGCCAATGGTAAATTGTATGTGGCTGGTTCAGATCATGTTAGTTATCCAACATCTTTAAAAAATAAAGTGGTAGTGATAGATTTAGCCACTTTCACTAAAGCCAAAGATATTACTGTTAATGCTAATCCAATTAAAGTTGCTGCCAATGATAAGGGAGAATTGTTAGTGTTGTCGGCTGGAGTTTACGGAAGTGTACAATCGGCAGTGCAAAAGATCAATACAAGTACTGATGTTATTTCTCAAACCGAGAGTGCAGATGATTTTGCTTCTATTGCTATTTACAATGATCAAGTATGGACAGCATTAGAGGTGTATGGTGGTAGCCCTAAAATAAAATCATTCAATATCGCTACAGGCAAAGTAGGAGCCAACTTGATTACTGATGGAACAGCTGTAGCTAAACCCTACGGTTTGACGGTTAATCCTTATAACCAGAATGTAGTAGTTTCAGATGCAATATCATATGCAGGAGTATCTGGTACAGCTTTTATATTTAATAAAGAAGGAAAGAAGCAGTATGAGTTTGAAACAGGTATTAATCCTCAAGCAGCCGCTTTTGTATACACCTACAAATACGTTTATAAATCACTTTAATGTACAATTAGACTTACGAAGTTTTAAAAACTTCGTAAGTCTTGACCATTGTTGTAAAAATATTTCCTCTCCCTGCCCCCTTAAAGAGGGGGATATGAAAATAGCTTAGGCTCTATGTGTCCCCTTTTGGAGGGGGAATTAAAGGGGGAGGAAATCAATAAAATAAAACCTACCTCAAAAAACAACTAAATCAATTGCTTTAACAAAATCAAACCCAAATGAAACGAATACTTTTACTTTCCTTATTAGCCGTAACCCTGTTCTTCTCTTGTAAAAAAGACAAAGATGAAGCTTTTCCAACCTTGAGCATGCAGGTGACAGAAAAGACCTTAACTGTACAGGTAAATACCCAAAAAAGCTTTTCGGTGGTAATCCCTAATGGTAAAACCATCACTAGCGAATGGAAGTTGAATAATACTGTAGTAGGTAGCGAAGCAAGCTATGTGTTTAAACCAACCTCGGCAGGCGATTATACTTTAACCTATACTGGTAGCAATGCGCAAGGAAGTTTTACCTTCACTTACCAAATTAATGTACCAGTTCCCGTAATTGATCCAGGAGCCAACAGCAGCATGTACATCAGCAAGGTATTTGAATATTTACCAGCACCTGGACAGCATATTAATATGCCTAGTTTAGGTTCTTTGGAGCAAGCGCAAAAATTAGTGGGGAGCACTAATAACCTGGTTTCATTAGGAGGATTTGGTGGTTATGTAATTTTCGGTTTCGACCACTCGGTGAAAAATAATGAAGGTTATGATTTGGGAGTTTATGGAAATCCAACCGGGCCAAATAACGCTTCAGCGGAACATGGTATTGTAATGGTAAGCCAAGATAAAAACGGTAATGGTTTACCAGATGACGAATGGTTTGAATTGGCTGGTAGTGAATATGCTAAAACAACAACCATTAAAAATTACGAGATTACTTATACCAATCCTAAAGCTTTTGTTGATGTGCCATGGACGGACAATCAAGGAAATACGGGGGTGGTAAAGAATCTGTCGAAGAATAAAAACCACTATCCGTTGTTTGCTGCTAATCAAGACAAAATTACTTTTAAAGGTACTTTATTGCCTTCTACCAGTTTAAGCACTTCAGGTTTAATTATTAACAAACCATTTGAATGGGGCTATACAGATAGTTATTCGGTAGGAGATGATTACCAAAACAAAGGCTACAATAGCTTTGATATTTCTTGGGCAGTTGATAATAACGGTAACAAGGTAGTTTTAAAAACCATCGACTTTGTGAAAGTATACTCTGCTCAAAATATTAACGCAGGTATTTTAGGAGAAATATCTACGGACATTAAAGGTGCAGTAGACCTGCATATCAAAGCGTTAAAATAAATATACTAATGAAATTACACACACCAATGAAAATAAGTGCCAGCTATTTCTTTTTGCTGGCACTTTTACTAGCCACTGTATTGGGCTGTAAAAAAGAAAAAGTAAATCCTGTTTCTTTTGCTGATGATATCAATACTTCGGTAAGGGCGAAAGTACAAGAGCCTTTGGAACTAAAACCACAAATGACAGGTACCGCTACTGCTTACGAGTGGTTAGAAGAAGGCAAAGTAGTAGGTACCCAAAGTAGCTACATCTTTACCAAACAGGACAAAGGCGAATATGAGCTAATTTTTAAAGCAACCAATAAAGCTGGAACCACTAGTTTAACCTATAAAATTAAAGTAGTAGGGAAGTATGCGGATGGTATTTTATTGGTAAGCAATACCAATGCAGCTGGTAATGGTGCTGATATTTCTTTTCTAGATGAAAAGGAAAAATTGACACCGAATGTATTCTCTTTGGAAAATAATGGCACAAAGCTATCTTTAAGTACGGTGAGTGCTTTCCGTTATGCTAATCAGCTTTATATTACCGCTGCCGAAACACCCAACATTCAGGTTATTGATGATGAAACCTTGAAGCTAGTAAACATTAACATCAGTAACAGTAGTGTAAGATCCATTAGCTATTTCTCGACCACGGATGGTAAAACAGGTTACGTAGTTGGGGGTTCGGGCTCAAGAAGAGGATTGTACGCCGTAGATTTAAATGCAAAGACCATTGCGGGCACTTTGCTAACTGGAACTGCTTCTGCTGCTTTGATACCAGTGATGACTTACAATAACGCTTATATCACACCAGTGTTGAAGAAACTTGTGAGTATTAAGGATGGTACTTTGCAAACTTTGTTTACTTACCCAGAAAATGTAGCAGGGATTGTAAAAGCGGCTAACAAGCAAATTTGGATGGGGATTTCAAAAGGTAGCAGTGCCAATGCTAAAATGGTAAGGTTAAACGAAAACTTGGAAATACAAGAAACGGTAGACTTAGGTGCTGATCTTCTTTTGTTTCCAACTGGTGAGATGATTAGTGCTGGCGGAACAAATGAGTACATCTATTGGCAAGAAACCAGTACAGGTAAATTCTATCGCTTTAATACGACTACTAAAAAAGAAGAGCTATTTGTTTATCCTACGGATGATGGCGCGGGTTTTATCACGGCATGGAAAGTAAATCCGCGTACAGGAGAAATGTATATCATCGACTCAAAAAGTACTACGGATAACTTGCCTAGTGATTTGTTGATTTATGGCCTTGACAAGAAGCTAAGGAAGAAAATAGCAGGCGTAGGTTACCAAGTAAAGGATGTTGTTTTCCCAAAGTAGTATTTTTATTACCTTTGCCTTAAATCATTAGATCAATGGAAAGAAAATCAAATACCAGAGTCCTTGTATTGTTGTTGTTTATAGCAGTGGTTATCGGACTTAGAATGTTAGCACCGCTTTCGCCAGACTTTAAATTGTTTGCCAATTTTTCTGGTTTGGGTGCCGTAGCCATTTTTAGCGGTAGCTACTTTAAAAACAAGTTTTCGGGCTATGTGTTACCTATACTGGTATTATTGCTTAGCGATTTAGGTTTAGCCTTAATGATGGGCGAAAGCTATGTGTTTTACCCAGGATGGTACTATACTTATATTGCTTTTGCTTTAATGGTATTGGCTGCGCAAATCTTAGTGAAAAAAGTAAACGTTGCGAATGTGTTTGTAGCCACTTTAGTAGGTGTGCTCATCCACTGGATTGTTTCGGACTTTGGCATGTGGTTGGGTTTTGATACTTATCCTAAAACCTTAGCAGGTTTCTGGGAGTGCTTAGTAGCTGCTATTCCTTTCGAATTAAAATTCCTTTATGGTACATTGGTTTATTCGGCCATTATGTTCATGGGATTTGAAGTGTTGAAGTCTAAATTCCCTTCTTTGAAACAACATTCGGCTATTGCCTAAGTAATATTAAACATATTTGAAGCCCTCTTGCTTATTGCGAGAGGGCTTTTTTTGTCCCATTATTTTCGTTGTTTATTCATCGCCTTCCTTGTCGCCCAGAGCATAGCTAAGGGTCTCTTTTCGTACAACCTTTGGAGATTTACTTCGTAGCTGCTTCGCGGTTCTCGTATACTCGGAATGACAAGCAAAGCAGATAGTGAATGCAAAAAAAGCTCACAAAACTTCGTAAGGTGAACTTCTTCATTTATTCCTTCACTTTTCACTAGCTTTACCTTATCATGAAAAAGAAACTGGTTGTTTTAACGGGAGCTGGCATTAGCGCCGAAAGTGGTTTAAAGACTTTCCGAGATGCCGATGGGTTATGGGAAGGGTATAACGTGATGGAAGTGGCTACACCTGAAGCTTGGGAACGCAATCCTGCATTGGTGCAGCAATTTTATAATGAACGAAGAAAGCAAGTAAATGCTGCCCAGCCTAATGCTGCCCATATTGCTTTGGCTGGTTTGGAAGAAGATTTTGATGTTGAAATCATTACCCAGAACATTGATGACTTACACGAACGGGCGGGCTCTACCAAGGTTAGTCACTTGCATGGCGTGATTACTTATGCTCAATCCTCCAGACGTGCTAATTTGATTTATCCGCTGCAAACGGATGAAATTAAAATGGGAGAGCTGTGTGAGTTAGGCTCTCAATTAAGACCACATGTGGTATGGTTTGGTGAAGCGGTACCGATGATCGAAAAAGCTGCTAAACTATGTGCACAGGCAGATGTTTTTATTCTTATAGGGACCTCGCTTGCGGTATACCCAGCTGCAGGATTAATCGATTACGTACCGCATGAAGTTCCAAAGTATATCATTGACCCTAAAATTCCACCCGTATCTGGATTGAACAATGTGATTAAGATTGCCAAAAGCGCCACAGAAGGAGTAGAGGAACTAAAGTCGTTTTTAATGGGATAGTTTCACTTGTGTGCTTATATTTTTTTATCACCTAACCAGATAGTAAATTCAAACTTGCATATATAAGACACTTGAGCTTTGCAAAACCATCAAGACAATTAAAACGATAAAAATAGCTTTATGATTATGAGATTGCTTCGTTCCTCGCAAAGTAGGAAGTGGTATCGTCACTTCGAGGAATGCATCAGTCTCCAAGCTAACTGTATTATTGATCTTCTATTTAAAGTTATTTGAATAACCTGCTTAAATTTGGCTTAATGCCAATGGTGAGGGGCATGGTCGTAAAGTTCCGATCTTGTATCTTTTTAAATCCATTCATATAACCTACTTCTGCAAATAAGGATAATCCTCCTAAATTAAATTCTGTACCTGCACCACCTTCTAGTATGGGCATAAAATGTGTTTTGTTACTGATTTTTACTTGCTGTGCTGCGTCATTTACCCGAACCATTGGCGTGAGGATATAACCACCGCCACCACCTGCAAAGCCATAGAAAGCAAACTTCCCAACAATTTTACGATAACCTAGACCAAGATTCAATAAATAAGTGGTAGCCCTGCCCGTTTGTGCAGTGTAAGTAAAGCCTGGTTCTGCGATTTTTCCTCTGTAGGAGAGGGCATGTAAACTTAGTTTGGGGTATAGAAATAATCCACCTTTGCCAATTCCAATATTCAAACCAAGGGTGGTTGATATCTTGGGACCAAAAACATCTGACGCCGCACCAATGGGCATCGATGTGCCAATGCCACTTACCGTAAAGAGTTTGTCCGTACGGTCTTGTGCGTATGTAGGGGTATAAACAAGAATGGTTGTGAGCGTAATTAGGATTACGGAAATGTGCTTGTTCATGTAAGTCTAACAGCAGCTATCCGCTTTTGTTTGTCCCTTACTTTTCTGCTGGGTTTTTCTTTTTACTTAACAGTTTCTCTATCATTTTATGAATACGATCTGTTCTAGTTTTCTCCTGTTTGGCCGTAATTACCCATAAAACGTATTCTTTTCGGTGCGAATAGGCCAATGTTTCGTAATAGGATAGGGCTTCAGGTTGCGCTGATAGTGCTATTTTTAAGTCTTCTGGAAGTGTAACAATCTTATTGACCACATCAATGTACTGGCCATACTCGTTATGGGCAATTTCAGCATTACCTACGCCCGATCTCTTCTGACTAGCCGCTGTTTTTATTCTTATACCAGTCCATATTTCATTTACGGCCGCCGAACCACAAGGTGCTAAATTTAACTTTGTCAAGTCTTCCCACGATTGCATGAGGTTCAAGTCGGCCGCCAAAGGTGTCTTCGCTTTGGGGTAAAAAATCCAAACAATTGTTTTATCGACAATGGATTTTTCAATGGCCTTTAAGGCAGTAAACATGTCTGCCTTGGTAATGGCAAATATCAAATAAGCTTCTTGTTGCTGTTGAATGTTATAATTAAAAGTAATATCGCTGGGTATTTCACCGAAAATAGCCGCTGCATTTTCGGGAGCATTAATTATGCTCACCTTAAAGCCACGTTTGATTTGCAGTTTTTTAAGAAATGGATGGTCCATATTATAATTTCATTTTAGCAAAGAAGTCCCACAATACAATACCAGCCGAAATCACGATGTTAAATGAGTGTTTGGTGCCAAATTGCGGTATTTCTATACATTTATCTATTTGTTGCATCGCTTCATCACTCACGCCATTTACTTCGTTTCCAAAAATCAACACATACTTTTCTTCCAATGTAGGCTGATTAGTATGTAACATCACACTGTTTTGCGCTTGTTCTATGGCAATAATTTGATAGCCCAATTGACGGTATTTTTCGATGGCAGTTAAAGTATCATCTATATGTTCCCAGTCCACAGATTGTGTGGCTCCAAGTGCTGTTTTTTCTATTTCACGATGCGGAGGTTGGGCAGTAATACCACAAAGAACCACTTTCTCTACCGCAAATCCATCGGCGGTTCTAAACACCGAACCTACATTGTGCATACTGCGAACATTGTCAAGCATGATCACTACGGGAAGCTTTTCCTGTGTTTTAAACTCTTCCACATCAACCCTGTTTAACTCGTCTAGCTTTAATTTTTTCATCTGTTTAAATTACTAATGCTCTTTAATTTGGTTAACTGTTTAATTGGTTAACTGAATCCCATTCACTAACTACTAGCCACTAACCACTAATCCCTATTATTAAATTTTGATCCTTCATGTATAAGGAAATGTGGATATTTAGTTATTATTGCATGCTTAAAAAAGAGCGTCTAAGATAAGAATAATGAAAGCAAACCAAATACACACTGGCACATTTGTAAACGAAAAAGAAGTGATTGCGGTAGAGTTAACCAATACCAAAGGCACTTTTGTGAAACTGTTTAACTACGGAACCATCATCAATCAGTTTGTAGTTGAGAATGCAGATGGCGAAAAACAGGATATTGTTTTGGGATTTGATGACATTAAAGGTTATTTAAGTGAAGATTACTTGGCTAACTATCCGTATTTTGGAGCTGTTATCGGTCGTTATGCCAATAGGATTAAAAATGGCGAATTTACCGTAGATGGAATCAGTTATCAAGTGGCGCAAAACAACGGAAATGACTGTTTGCATGGAGGTGTTGAAGGGTTAGATAAGAAAGTTTGGGACATTATTGAGCTTAATAACGATGTTAACCCATCGGTGACTTTCCAGTATTTTAGTTTGGATGGGGAAGAAGGTTTTCCAGGGGATTTGGCTATACAATTAAAGTTTACCTTGACAGAAAATGATGAACTGATTTTAGCTTACCAAGCAGATACGGACGAAGCTACACCGATTAACCTTACGCACCACAGCTATTTTAACTTATCAAAAAATGTAGAGGGGGTGCAGTCACATCATCATCAAATGAATGCTTCCAAATGGTTAGCGCAAGATGACAATTATGTAGTGACTGGTGAGTTATTGCCTGTGGAAGGTTCTTTACACGATTTTAGAAAAGGTAAATTGATTGGCGAAGGTTGGGATAGTGAAAATGGTTATGACCAAACTTACTTGCTCGATAAAACTTATGGAGATTTAACATTGGCGAGTAGAACGCAAGCCCAAGATAGCGGTTTGGTACTTTCTATTTATACTACAGAGCCTGTTGCGCATTTTTATACCGCTAAATATGTAGATGTGAAAAATGGGAAGGGCGGGAAGCACTATAAAAGCTTTGAAGCTTTCTGTGTAGAAACGCAACATGCTCCCAATTCTATCAATATTCCCTCATTTCCAACTACGGTGCTGCAACCAGAGGAGCTTTATCAACAAACCACTATTTACAAAGTAGAGGTGAAAAAATAACGGAGAGGATCAAATCCTCTCTAAAGTCATTTGAATAGCTTTTTCTACAATAGCGTTTGGATTACTGCTAAACTCGAACTTTACGCGACTAGCCAAAATAGCATTGATGGATAGTGCTTTATGACCTAATGTTTTAGCTAGTGCATAAATTCCCGCGGTTTCCATTTCAAGGTTGGTAATACGGTCGTTTGCGCTTTTGAAACTGTTAAGCTGTCCAATAAAATTGTTCACAGTATTCTTGGCTCTTACTTGCCGGCCTTGTGGGGCATAAAAACCAGGAGCAGTAGCGGTAATTCCTGTTGGAAGGTCGTGAGCAAACTGTTTCAATAAATCTTCACTTGCTTGTGTAAGGTATGGGTTAATGCCCTCAATGTGGCTAAAATGCTGGTTGATTTGATTAAGTAAAGCTTGTTCGTTATCGGACGGCTGTTGTTCATAGTAATGCATCAAGGCATCAAAACCTAAGCCGTAAGAAGAGGCGAGGATGGTTCCCATGGGAATGTCGGGTTGTACAGCGCCAGAAGTCCCAATCCTGATGATATTTAATGATTTAAGTTCCTTGTTTACTGTTCTTTCCTTAAAATCGATATTTACCAAGGCGTCAAGCTCATTGAAAACAATATCAATATTATCCGTACCAATACCTGTAGAAATTACGGTAACACGGTTTTTGCCTACTGATCCAGTATGGGTAATAAATTCGCGCTTGCCTTTTTTAAGTTCTATATGGTCAAAATGTTTGCTTACTTCAGCCACACGGTCAGGGTCACCAACGGTGATTACGGTATCAGCAATATCTTCTGGCAATAGGTTCAAATGGTAAATACTTCCATCTGGATTGATAATTAAATCGGCGTTTGATAACTTTTCCATATTGTTTAGTGGTTAGGAACTAGTGGTTAGGGATTAGTGGGTAAGTGGGCAGTCGTGGTACTTGCAGCCTAGTTAACCAATGAGCCAATGAACCAATGAACCAAACAACTAGATAGTTCCAAGATAAGTAATTTTTAGTCCTTCTATTTTATCAAGTTTCTTGATCACGAGGTTTAAGTTTGCTTTTCTAACCTCAAAAGTTAACGAACAGTAAGTATCAAAGTTTTGTTGAATGATGTTCAATTGTTCCTCTTTCATGGTACGCATCACATCGTTCATCATTAAATAATCAAACTCCAGCTCATAAACGTCATTTACTGTTTTAGTAATGATTTCGCTAGCGTTCAAAGCTTCCACCGTAGCATTTTTATAGGCGTTAATCAAGCCTGGAACTCCTAATAGTGTACCGCCAAAATACCTCACTACCACTACCAAAATGTTGGTTACATCGGCAGAAAGTAAGGTGTTTAAGATAGGGCGTCCAGCGGTGCCCGAAGGTTCCCCGTCATCATTGAGCTTAAAAACATTTCTATCAGGGCTAAGTCTTAAAGCCCAGCAAAAATGCCTTGCTTTGGGGTGCTCAGTCCTTAATTTTGTAATGATTTCTTTTACATCTGCTTCCAGTTTAATGGGGTAGGTGTAGGCGATGAATTTGCTACCCTTATCTCTAAAAATACCTTCGCTGGTTTGAGTAATGGTTTGGTAGGTATCGTTAAACAGCATATATTTTTGATAAGGTAATTAATATGATTGAAACAAGGGCTAGACCTAAGCCAATGTAGTTCCATTTGCTCAGTTTTTCTCTAAAAACAAAAATGCCAATTAAACTACCTGCAATAATTACCCCCATGTTCATGGCGGCAAATACAGTAGACGGGTTTTCTGACATTTCTCGATGTGCATTTAGATAAAATAGGATATTTCCAAAGTTGAAGATGCCTAAAATGCAACCACAAAAGAAGTTGACCAGTTGTAGCTTTGTTTTTTTACGGATGACCAAATAGGCTAGGTAGATTAGGGACAACACAAAAGCAATACAATAAATGATAAACAGGGAAGTGGTGTATGGAACAACTGTGCTTTGGCTGACCATTTTGAAAAGAACATCGACCACACCGAAACCTAAAAATACCAACAATAGGTAAAGCCAACTCTTTTTGGAAGATACGCGATCGCTTTTACGGTACATGGTGAAAATAATGGCAGCAAAACCGAACACAACACCAACTTCTTTGTAACGGTCAAAATGCTCATTGAAAAGAAAGTAGGCCGCACTTAAGGAAATAAACAACGATAAACGTTGGGCAATGTCTGTTCTCGCTAAGCCTGCATTTCTTACAGATAAACCTAGGAAAATGAATATACCTGGCAATAAGAACCCCAGCGCACAATACACTTTAGGAAAGCTGTTTAGGTTAATTTGGTTAAAGTCTGGCTTAAAGCAAATCAAGCTTAAAATAATGGCGAAAAAATAGTTCCAAGTAATGGCCTGTGTAAGGTTGATTTGATAGCGTCGTGCCAATTTAAACAGTACACCAACGGTTACACTGCACAGGATGCTTAGGAATAGGTAGGTCATGCTTTATTTGGTTTATATATTTTCAGTTCATCATTGCCTATGGCCGTTTGTTCTATCACTGTGCCATTAATTTTTGGTGCTTTTGTGCCACTTTCCCATCGGGATTTACTGGTAAATATACGGGCTTCATCCCATAAATTAGAAACGATAAATTGTTGTAGTATATTGGCGCCACCTTCAATAATCACCGATTGGATGTCCATTAAATACAGCTGATAGGCAATTTTCTGAGGCAAATAGAAATGCATATCCTCCATTTGTATAAAATGGATATTGTTAACCACTTCTGTTTTAACCTCGTTAAAGATAACTGTCTTAGCCGCATCATTAAAAATATGGAAATCGCTCGGGACATCTAAGTTCCTATCGATGACTATACGGATAGGGTTTTTACCTTTCACTTCTCTCGTGTTCAGTTGTGGATTGTCGGCCAGTACCGTGTTTTTGCCTACTAAAATCGCATCTTCTTGGCTACGCCATTGATGGGTTAATATTTTAGCCTCAGGCCCCGATATCCATTGTTGCGATGTATGTTCTGGAGCAAAGTAGCTATTAGTGGTTTGCGCCCATTTAAGGATAAAATAAGGTCGTTGTGCTTTGATGCGCGTAAAGAAGCGACGGTTAACAAACTCACATTGTTCTTTTAGTACCTCTGTAATCACTTCTATGCCAGCATCCCTCAATTTGGCTATACCTCTTCCGTTCACGCTTTCGAAAGGATCTGTATTGCCTATTATCACTTTTTTTAATTGGTGTCTGATCAACAAATCGGCGCAGGGTGGCGTTTTTCCAAAATGTGAACAAGGTTCTAGCGTAACATAGGCCGTTGCTTGCTTTAAAAGGCTAGGGGCATTGTCGCCATGTTTGGCAAACACATCATGAATGGCATTCACTTCGGCATGAGCTTCGCCTATTTTTTGATGGTAGCCTTCGCCAATAATTTTGTCTTCATGAACAATGACGCAACCCACCATCGGGTTTGGACTTACATTGCCCATACCCATTACGGCCAACTCTAAGCATCGCTGCATATAAAATTCATGATTCATCGCAACAAAAATAAACTTATTTTGCAATTGACCTGTTCGAAATAAAACTACTTTTGCAGCATGAACTTGGCTGAACTTTCTGTAACCTATCAACAAAAGCTACAAAAACTGTACGACGAAGAAGAAATTCAATCGCTATTTCTTTTGGTAGTCAATCATTTGTTGGGCTATGGAAAAGCTAGGTATATCATTGAAAAACAAACGTCACTTAGTGAAGATGTTTACTTAAAGTTTGAAGAGATATTGCTTTTGATAAGTAATGGAAAACCAGTGCAATATGTGATAGGAGAAACGGAGTTTTATGGACTTCCATTTAAAGTAAATCCTTCGGTACTGATCCCCAGGCCAGAAACGGAAGAGTTGGTAGATTGGATCCTAAATGATCAAGAAATAATTAGGCAATCTGGAAATGTGATTGATATTGGTACAGGTAGTGGCTGTATCGCCATTTCTTTAAAGAAGCACCTTTCGCAAGCGCATGTTTTTGCAATGGATATCTCTAAAGAGGCACTGGAAATAGCGAAAGCAAATGCTTTGATCAATCAGGTGGAAGTAGATTTCATCCATGAAGATATTTTACATCCATTGAGTGTAGATTTTCCAAAGTTTGACATCATTGTGAGCAATCCGCCTTACATTACCGAAAATGAAAAACAGGAGATGCATCAAAATGTACTCGCCCATGAACCACATACTGCCCTTTTTGTAAGTAATGAACAGCCTTTGGTTTTCTATGAAGCCATCGCCGAATTTGCAAAAAAGCACCTTTGCAACGGGGGAAGCCTCTTCTTCGAAATCAATGAATATTTAGGTAAGCAAACCATTGAAATGTTGACTGCTAAAGGCTTTACAGATATCATCTTACGAAAAGATATGCAAGGGAAAGATAGAATGATCAAAGCCGTTTTTAATATTGTTTAGGCTCTTTGTCATTAAAATATGATTCGTTTATATCCGTTTTAAAACTTTTTTGGCTTAACTATTGTTGGTGTTTATGTTTATTCATCATTTAAACTAAATACTATGAACACGTTCAAAACAACATCATTGGTGATAGGTGTTGCATTACTTTCGGCCTGTGGTGTAAGCAAAAAGAAATATGCTGAGCTACAGGGGAATTTTAATCAAGTGCAGCAACAGTACAATGACCTTAATAAAAAGTTGGTAGGTACTGAATCGGAGCTTTCCAATGCAAAAACCAGAATATCTAGCTTGGATGAGGCAATTGCACGTGAACGTGCTAATGCTAAAGAGTTACAGGATGCGCTAAGCAAATGCTTAAGTGCTAGTAATCAAGGTAGTGTCAATATCTCTAAGTTGGTTGACGAGATCAACAGTTCAAATAAATACATTAAAGAACTTATTGCAGCAAAAAACAAAAGCGATTCGCTTAACCTAGCACTTACTAACAAATTAACTCGTTCATTGAGCAGAGAAGAAATGGGCGATGTGGATGTTCAAGTCCTAAAAGGTGTAGTGTATATCTCATTATCTGATAACATGCTTTACAAATCTGGTAGTTATGAGATTTCGGATAAAGCAAGTGCTACTTTAGGTAAAATTGCTAAAATCATTACCGACTTTAAAGATTATGAAGTATTGGTAGAAGGTAATACTGATAATGTGCCAATTAAAATGGTAAATATTAGAAACAACTGGGATTTAAGTGCTTTGAGAGCATCGTCGGTGGTGCAAAGCCTACAAAACAATTACGGTGTTGATCCTAAACGTTTAACCGCAGGCGGTAGAGGTGAATACAATCCAATTGCTGGAAATGATACAGTATCTGGTAAGGCTAGAAATAGACGTACACAGATTATCATTACGCCTAAGCTAGATCAGTTTATGGATTTAATTGATAAAACAGCTGAAAAGCCAACTAACTAAGCTGATAAGTTAAGCTATTTAACCCCGTAGGTAGTAATATTTACGGGGTTTTTTATGCTCTGGGATGGAACTCCGTTATGACTGTTTTCAGGTAATCTCTATCCAAGTGCGTATAAATTTCGGTAGTGGTAATGCTTGCATGGCCTAACATTTCCTGTATCGCTCTTAAATCAGCGCCACCTTCAATTAAATGGGTTGCAAAGGAATGTCTTAGGGTATGTGGACTAATATTTTTATGAATGCCAGCAGCTACAGCTAAAGATTTAATGAGATTGAAAATAGAGATGCGGGAAAGTTTAGCGCCAAATCTGTTCAGGAAGATATAATTCTCATTTCCTCTTTTAATGGTTTGATGAACCCGAATCTCGTTGAGGTAAATGTTGATGAATTTTAATGCGGTAGCACCAATGGGGACGATACGTTCTTTATTCCCTTTCCCTACTACTTTGATAAATTCGGTTTCTTCAAATATATTGGAGATTTTTAATTCTGTTAACTCGCTAACTCTTAGTCCACAACTGTATAATACTTCTATAATTGCTTTATTTCTCATGCCTTCAGGTTTTGAAGCGTCAATAGCAGCAATTAGTTGATCAATTTCATGTATGCTTAAGGTGTCTGGGAGTTTCCTGGAGATCTTTGGGGTTTCTAATAAAGCCGATGGATCATTCTTAATCAGTTCTTCTTCCATGAGGTATATGAAAAACGATTTAATACCTGATATTACTCTGGCTTGTGTGCTGGCTTGTGCTCCCAATTCGTTCAACCAAATGATAAAATCACGCAACTCTTTGAGGGAAATGGTTTGAAGTGTTGCATCTTGTTTGACTAATTGGAGGTATTCAAAAAGCTTGCTTACATCGTTAAGGTACGCATTGATAGAGTTTTCAGATAACGAACGCTCTAATTTTAAGTAGGCGGAAAATCCTTTTAGATAAGATTGGATGTTCATTATTTGAATCTTTTTTATAACATTGTGTAAGGCAAATGCAAAGCAAAAATACGTTTGCTTTTTAAATTAAGGATACTTTTAATACCAATTCATGAAGATACAGATTATTAATGGCCCAAACTTGAACTTACTTGGCTTACGCGAACCTAGCATTTATGGTTCAGAAAGTATAGATAGCTATATTGAGCAACTTAAAACGCAATACAGTATCATTGAAATAGATTATTATCAGAGCAATGTAGAAGGGGAGCTAATTAACAAGTTGCACGAGGTAGGTTTTAGTTATGATGGCATTATTTTAAATGCTGGTGGTTATACCCATACATCTGTTGCTATTGCTGATGCTATTGCTGCGATAAAGACTCCAGTGGTTGAGGTGCACGTATCTAATATTTACGCTAGAGAGGAGTATAGACACGTATCTTTAACTGGAAAGAACTGCAAAGGGGTGCTTACTGGTTTTGGTTTAAATGGCTATCGTTTGGCCTTAGAAAGCTTTTTAAAATAAATATCTTATAAACTATTCAGATGAAAAAAATAACGCTCCTATTGGTCCTTTGGTTGGCTGTTGGTTTTACCTACGCCCAAACAACCTCTACAAAAAGTATAAAGCTTGATGAGAAATCAATTGTTAAAGATGCAGAAGGTAGTATTTATCCTTTCGCTATTTGGAAAAAGCTAATAGAAACGGGGGAGTATAATGTAAAGTCCATTTCAGGAGCTGAGGATAATGAGTTTTTGTTATATAGGCTTACTGAAGAAGAAATAGCAGTAAGAAAGAAAAAAAGAGCAGAGTTGGTAAGTACGATGCCTAGACCTAGAGCAAGCGATAATTTCAGAGAAGGGGAGCGATTTCGTTTCGAAAAGATGAAGGATATTGACGGGGTAAAGTTTGATTTTAAAGCTGACACTGGTAAAGTGGTGGTTTTTAATTTTTGGTTTATCAACTGTCCGCCATGTAAGAAAGAAATTCCAGAGTTGAATGAACTGGTAGAAAAATATAAGCAAAATAAAGATGTTGTTTTTATAGCTATTGCTTTAGATGATACTTATGCTTTGAAAGATTTCTTAAGAGCGATGCCGTTTAAATATAATATTGTTGGTGATGGTAGATATTACGCTCAGAAATATGGAGTGAAATCATTTCCTACTCATGTGATAGTGGGTAAAGATGGGTTAATTAGGTTCAGTACAGTTGGTTTAGCATCTAATACAATACATTGGGTAGATAAAACGATTAAAGAAGCGTTATAAGTTAACAATTAAAAGATAATAGCCTAAGTAGAAAAGAATATAAACCATCTAAAACATCTTAGTTCATCTATCCAAATCTAAAATGCTCTTAGGTGTCTAAGGTGGTAAAAAAACTTAAATGTCTAATGTGGTTGAAAAAACTAAAACGAAATATCACTAAACTTCCCAATCTTCTTCCCGAAATATCTCCAAACAATACTCCCCTGTAAAACACCCTGGTGCTGATGTAACGGGACTTGTTGTTTATCACGTTTTTCTGCAGTCCTGAAAAAACGCTTAAAGAACTGAAAGTGTGCTTTGTTAATCGAAAAGGCAAAAGCAAATTTCCCTTTTAACGCAAACTGGAACCAAGCCGCCAAATCTACCCACAAGCGAATGAAAACCTTGTATATCGCCTCGCCAAATGGAAGGTTCTTCTGCATAATAATCAGGTTATTCCTGAAATTAAGGTAGCTCTTAAAAGGACTGCTAGCATCTAAAGTACCTCCGCCAACATGGTAAACTTCCGCTGCAGTACAACAAACCACCGCATAACCCTTGTTTTTCAAACGCCAACACAAATCAATTTCTTCCATGTGTGCAAACAAGTCACCATCTAAACCACCCACTTCTTTCCAAACTTTACTTTTAATGAAAAATGCAGCCCCAGATGCCCAAAATATAGGTAAATCGCTATTGTATTGACCATGATCTTCTTCTAAGCGGTCGAAAATACGGCCACGGCAAAAAGTAAAACCGTAGTTATCTATAAATCCGCCAGCAGCTCCTGCATATTCAAACGACTGTTTGTTTTGTTGCCATTTAATTTTAGGTTGCGCTGCTGCTATTTTTTCATCGCTTTGCATTAAATCAATCACAGGTTTGATCCAATTTTCGGGCACTTCCACATCCGAATTAAGCAATACAAAATAATCAGCATTAACTTTAGTCAAAGCTCTGTTATAGCCCTCGGCGAAGCCATAATTTTCATCATTCACAATTACCCTAACATCTGGATAGGTGGAAGCAAGAAAAGAAATAGAATCATCAGTAGAGGCATTATCGGCCACTATGATTTGCAGATTGCCGTATTTGCTTTGAGTAACACTTGGTAAAAACCGTTCTAAGAAAGATTTTCCATTCCAGTTTAATATCACAACAGCTACGCTAGGTTCCATTTATAATTGTATTATCTTAAGTATCATTTTTATTTAGCCATTACTTTTCCATCTATTATGGCTCCATAACCAATATTCAGGTGCTTTTTGGATCGATTTGGTTAAGTGTTTGAAGAACAGTTCAGTAATTTCATGATCTTCAGTTGCGTCGGGATTTAGGCAAAGCGGGACACAATCAATTTCGTAATATCCTCTTTTTACTCGGGTAACGTCGAAATAAAAGACTGGACGATTGGTTTGTTTTGCTATTTTTTCCAGCCCTAAAAGTACCGAGGTGGGTTGATGCATGAACTGAATGATATGCTGAACATCGATAACCATTGGACTTTGATCGCTTGCGAAGCAAAATAGGGTAGGTTTATCCTTGGTGGCTATTACTTCTCGTAACGTTTGGCGCATGGGAATAAAAACATTGCCAAACTTGGTTCGAAGTTGATTAAACCATTCCTCAAAAATCTTGTTGTTAATGGGTTTGTAAATTACACGTGGCGCTGTCGAAAATTTCAAACCACAAGCCATGGTGCCCAATTCCCAATTTCCATAATGTCCACAGCAAGCTAAGGCACTTTCTCCCTTTTGGAAATAAGCTTCTACTCGGTCAAAATTCTTCATTTTCACCCGTTTTAAAACTTCCGCCTTGCTAATGGAGCTCATTTTGATAATTTCTACCATTAAATCGGTGAGGTAGTGGTAGAAGCGTTTTTCGATGGCAATAATTTCTGTTAGATTTTTTTCAGGAAAAGAATTGACTAGATTTTTACGTACAACTTCCCTGCGATATTTTACAATGTAGTATACCAAGTAATATGAAATATTGGATATGCCAAACAGCAACCATAGCGGTAGAAGTGAAATGAGATGCAAAAAAAATATCGCTATGCGCAAAAAACCTTTTTTAATCATTAATTTGGCCACTTGAATTGCAAACTTAAAGTATCAGATGCAAAATCTAGCTATATTTCCACTATTTTATCTTCCACCAGTAAGTTGTTTTACCCTCTTAAAAGAAAATAATCTCGAGTTTGTTTTAGAGAAATTTGAACATTTTCCTAAACAGACTTATAGAAATAGAGCTTCCATCGCTTCGCCAAATGGCACGTTGGATTTGGCAGTACCTGTAGTGAAAGGAGCCAAAATTCGTACGGCTTATAAGGATGTGAAGATTAGTGATGAAACAAGATGGCAACGCCTGCATTGGCTGAGTCTTCAAACATGCTATAGAAGCTCGGCCTATTTTGAATTCTATGAGGACGGTTTGGCTCCGTTTTACGAGAAGAAATACGATTTTCTATTTGATTATAATGTAGCGCTTTTCTCTTGGTTGCTTAAACAGCTTAAAATGCCTGCTGATTTAAAATTTACACAAAGTTATGAGCTTGAGGTCTCTAAGGATTATCGTAATGCGATGAGTAAAAAGGAAGTGCCGCAAATACAAACAAAGCCGTATTTTCAGGTGTTTAGCGACAGGAACGAATTTATTCCGAACTTGAGCATTGTTGATTTGCTATTCAACCAAGGCCCGCAGGCTAAAAATTACTTTTAAAGCTATTGCATATGGGGAAACCTACACGTTTTAAGCAGAAAAAAAAGCATTATGTGCTGCCTGAACCAGGTACAACACCTGGCTTTGTTTATATCGATGCTAACTCTTTAACACCAAAAATTAGCCTTTATAGCTTTAATACGGATGATTTTAAGGTAGTTGAACTGGCTAATCTTAAAAATATCTCAGAGAAAACTGCAGACAAATCAACCTTTTATTGGGTAGATATTAGAGGGTTAAATTCTGCGGAGATGTTTACTGTTTTTAGCGATGAACTGAAAATCCATAAGCTGGTTTTGGAAGACATTACAAGGACTTATCACCGCCCTAAATTTGAGGAATACGAGGGATATAACTTTGCCATCAGTAGAATGTTAAATATTGCTGAGGACGGAGGCTTGGATAATGAACAGGTTTCCTTTATCCAAACCAAAAATGTGCTTTATACCTTTCAGGAGAATTACGAAGACTGTTTGGATGCGGTAAGGAAACGCCTAAAAGATGGTAAAGGAAATATACGCATTAGTGGTACGGGGTATTTAATGTATGCACTCATGGATATGATTGTAGACTCTTATTTCTCTATTTTGAGCAAATGGAGTGAGGACTTGGATGCTATCGAAGATAAATTACTGGCCCGTCCAGATCGTTCAGTGATGTATGAAACACAGATGCTTAAACGTAACCTTATCTCGCTACGACGGGTAATTTGGCCTGAACGTGATAAGATGAATGATATTTTGCGTACAGAAAGCGATTTGATTACAGACCAGACCAAAATGTTTATCAAAGATGCTTACGACCATTGTATACAGTTGATGGACATGCTGGAAAGTATGAAAGAGATTGCTTCTACCAACATTGATATGTACCTGTCTATCATCAGCAATAGGATGAACGAAATCATGAAGGTACTTACTATCATTTCTTCGATTTTTATTCCTTTAACCTTTATCGCTGGTATTTACGGCATGAACTTCGCCAAGCAGGACCCTGTTACAGGCAAAATTATGCCAGGCAATATGCCCGAACTTTATCAGGAGCACGGTTACGAGTACACCTTGTTTGTAATGGCGCTCATTGCAGTGGTTCAAATCATCTTCTTTTGGCGTAAGGGGTGGTTTAAGTAGTTTGCTAGTGGTTAGTTCTTGTCTGGGTTTACTGGTTATTTGTTTATTGGTTAACTGCGTATAGCCATACTCGTCATCTCGACCGTAGTGAGAAGATCTTTGGATTTGTTTATTGTTTTCTCTCGCTGATTATTTATTAACCAACCGTAACGCTGATTGATTATTGAACATTGATTATTGCTCATTTAACATTAATCATTAACAATTAATCATTGACAACCTCTCTTGTTTTTTTCGTGTCAATGGCGTAGTTTCACTTTATCAAACTAAACTAAATGAACCAAGCCAATAAAAGCAAGAATGTTGCTTTAATTATCCTAGTAGCCTCCTTAGGTTACTTTGTAGATATCTATGATCTGATTTTATTTTCGGTAGTACGTGTAAAAAGCTTAAAGGATTTAGGCGTGGCCGATGGAGATATGCTTAGTGTGGGAGCAACCATTATTAATAGCCAAATGTTTGGTATGTTGGTGGGCGGAATTATCTGGGGCGTGCTTGGCGATAAGCGTGGACGTTTAAGTGTGCTCTTCGGTTCTATCATTACATATTCATTAGCCAATATTGCCAATGGTTTTGTAACTACAGTAGATGCCTACATCGTTGTTCGTTTTATTGCAGGAGTTGGTTTAGCAGGAGAGCTGGGGGCAGGAATTACTTTGGTAGCCGAAACCATGAGCAAGAAAAACAGGGGATACGGCACCATGATTGTTGCCTGTGTAGGCTTAATGGGAGCGGTAATGGCTGCATTGATTAGCGATCACTATACTTGGCAAACCAGCTATTTCATTGGTGGTGGTATGGGTTTGCTGTTGCTCACGCTTCGTATTGGTTTGGTGGAATCGGGGATGTTTAAGGAAACTACCGAGAAAGGTGAGGTGCAGCGAGGCAATTTTTTCATGCTCTTCAATAATTGGGCTAGGTTTAAGAAATATTTATGCTGTATTTTAATTGGCCTGCCGCTGTGGTATGTGGTGGGGGTGCTGGTCACCTTTTCTCCAGAGTTTGGTAAAGCATTAAACGCTACAGGTGTTTTAAATGCAGGCAAGGGAATCATGTATTGTTATATCGGTATTTCTGTTGGCGATGTTGTGGCGGGTCTACTGTCGCAAATGCTTAAATCTAGAAAGCAGGTGATGTTTATCTTCTTGATTTTAACTGCTATTGCAGTGGCGGTGTATTTATATTCTTTTGGAATTACTCCTGAACGTTTTATCTTACTAAGTCTCTTATTAGGCTTTGCATCGGGTTATTGGGCTACTTTTGTAACCATTGCCGCCGAGCAGTTTGGCACTAATTTACGCGCTACCGTTACTACTACAGTACCTAACTTTATTAGGGGGTCGTTGATCGCGATTACCACAGGCTTTCAATTTTTTAAAGATAAACTGGGCATTTTACAAGGAGCGATGGTGGTAGGTGCTATCTGCATCATCATCTCGATAATTGCCTTAAGCCAGTTAAAGGAAACTTTTAGCAAGGATTTGGATTATGTGGAGCATTGATGAATGTGATGATGGAGTAATGGGATAATTTGATAATTCGATAATAAACTGATTTTATATTGAGCTTTAGCTGTCATCCAGAGCATACCCGTCCCGACACTTCGGGAGCGAAGGATCTTTATGTTATGGGTCTAAGGAGATTCCTCCTAGTGTCGGAATGACAAGGATTGCTATGATTGACAGACAATCCATAACTCATAACTTTCAACTCATAACTCAAGGCTCAAAACCAAAAAATGTCAATCTAATGTACTATATCACATTTGGTTTCAGATAGCGTTACAATAAGCCTAAATTTGGGTATACAACGGAGATCATTATGTTTAAGGATAAGGTGGCGGAAGCTTACAAGCAAATACAGGATAGCATTTGCAGAGGTTTAGAGATTGCTGATGGTGAGGCACATTTTGAAGAAGAATTATGGCAACGCGAAGGCGGTGGTGGCGGACGAACCCGAGTGATGCAGCATGGTAAGGTGATTGAAAAGGGCGGGGTTAACTTTTCTGCGGTATATGGCAAATTGCCAGAGGTAGTGCAGAAATCTTTTAAAGTAGACAACGACGAGTTTTTTGCAACAGGCGTTTCCATCGTGATCCATCCAGAAAATCCATTCGTACCTATCATACATATGAACATCCGTTATTTTGAGATGGATGAACAAACCCGCTGGTTTGGTGGTGGAATTGATTTAACACCGCATTATGTGATCCCTACAGATGTAAGGTTTTTTCACTACCATTTGAAACAGGCATGCGACCAATTTAAGGCAGACTTTTACCCACGTTTCAAAAAGCTAGCAGATGATTATTTCTTTATCAAGCACCGCGATGAAACCCGTGGCGTAGGTGGTATTTTCTATGACAGATTAAAACCTGAAAATACGGAATTAAGCTACGATCAGTTACTTGACTTTTCATTAGCAGTAGGTAATACCTTTGTGCCTGTTTACAGCGAATTGATAGATCGGAACAAGGACAAGGAATACGATGATTTTAATAAGGAATGGCAATATCTGCGTCGCAGCAGATACGCCGAATTTAACTTGGTATACGATTCAGGGACTAAATTTGGTTTAGAGACTAATGGACGTATCGAAAGTATTTTAATGAGCTTACCACCAACCGCAAAGTGGAAATATAATGCGCAGCCATTGCCTAATACCGAAGAAGAAAATACCATTAATCTCTTGAAAAAGGGAATTGACTGGATTTAATCGTTTTCGTCATTGCGAGGCACGAAGCAATCTAACAAATGGTTAATTATGGTGTTAGATTTCTCCCTTTGGTCGAAATGACGAGGCGTTAGTCTCTATGATCATTCAAAAAAAAATAATGTTAGGCCAAATTTAAGCACCAGAGGTAGAAGTGATTTGCGCTATCTCACCACTTACGTCATTTCGACGAAGGAGAAATCTAGTACATAGTTTTTAAAATAGATTTTCCCCAAGGTATCGGGCATGCTGTTCCTTGCAATGACAAAATATAAAACATTCGAAAAATTAAAAAGCCCGCTAGATTTTCTAACGGGCTTTTTAGCTAAATAAACTAGTTTATTTTATTTCCCTCCAGGAGGACAATTTTCTTTAAGAAATTTAGTGAAAGTTAATGCCAAATGCTCGCTAGTACCTTCGCCTTCACTAATGCTGTGCGTACGGTTCGGATAGCTCATCATTTGGAAGTTTTTACGGTATTTTACCAATTCGTTGATCAACATTTCCGCATTTTGATAATGTACGTTATCATCACCAGTACCATGTATCAATAGCAAATTCCCTTTCAGGTTTTTGGCATGCGTTACAGGCGAACCAGCCACATAAGCATCAGTCGTTGGAAATGGAGTGCCCATGTATCTTTCTTGATAAATATTATCGTAAGTCAATTGGTTGGCTACTGGCGCTATTGAAATACCCGTTTTATAAATCTCTGGATATTGGAACAACAAGTTTAAGGTAGAAGAACCACCACCGCTCCATCCCCAAACCGCTACTCTGTCTTTATCCATAAATGCGTTGGCTGCCAATAGTTTTTTTGCCGCCATGGCTTGGTCGCGGATGTTGATTTGGCCAATGTTTTTGTAAATGGCTTTTCTCCATGCTTTACCTTTAGGAACTGGTGCCCCACGGTTATCCATAGAAACATAGATGTAGCCGTCTTTAGACATGTCTCCAGCATAAAGCCTATTCATTCCAGCACTATAAACATCTAACGCTGTTGCGGAAGCAGGTTCGCCGTATACATAAAATACCACTGGATATTTTTTGGTTCTATCAAAGTTTTCTGGCTTTTTCATCCAACCGTCAAGCTCTACGCCATCTTCGGTCGTAATTTTAAAGAACTCTACTTTGTTTTTGGCTACGGTTTGGCTGCCCACTTGACTGGTAATGCTGCCTTGCATGCTCAATGGATTGTTTGTTTTAAAGTTCATCCATTCCGTTACAGGTCGTACGGTTGAACTTTGATAGCTGTGGAGTGCAAAAGCACCAGTAGGAGAAATGGTATAATTATGGGTACCTGGTAAAACCGAAGGCGTCACCATTTCTAGTTTTCCTTTACCATCTAACTTGGTTTTATAAAGATATTTTTGAGTGGCATTAGTTGGTGAAGCGCTGAAATAAACCACACCGTTTGCTTCGTCAATTAAATTCACTGCCATTACATCATAATTGCCATTGGTAATTAGTGTAGCTTTTTTGTTCTCTATGTTAATACGATAAAGGTGTGCCCATCCGTCTTTTTCGGTCTTTAAAACAAACTCTTTGTTGTTGTTAATCCAATCAAAGTCATCTACTGCATCAATCCAAGCTTTGTCAGATTCCTTGTAAACTTCGGTTAATTTGTTAGTGATAGCATTTGCCAAGAAAATGGTGCTTACATTTTGCTCACGGTTAAGTTGTTGCAAAATGATATTGTTTGAATTAGGAACCCAATCCATTCTAGGGATATAGTTCTGTATTTCGCTGCCTGGTACGCTTAACCATTTAGTTTGTGCAGTAGCAATGTCAACCACGCCCACTTTACAAGCCGAAGGGTCTTGACCAACTTTTGGATATTCTACAGGAACATTGTAAGAGTAGATGGAGTCCGTATTGTTAATCATTAGGAAGTTGCGGATTTTTCGAGCGTCAATTTGCCAGTAGGCGATAGATTTTCCATCAGGGCTCCAACGAAAACCATCTCTGCAATCAAATTCTTCTTCGTAGGCCCAGTCAAAAGTACCGTTAATTAATCTGGTGGTACCATCGGTGGTTAAAGCCTTGTTGCTGCCAGTAGCTAAGTCTTCTACGTAAATATTATGACCACTTACGTAAGCCACTTTACTGCCATCAGGCGAAAATTTAGCAAACATTAATGAGGAAGCAGGTTTGTCCTTACCAATTTGAACCAGTTTATTGGTGGTCATATCGGCTACCCAATAATCGCCACGGGTATCATAGCGCCAAACCTTTTTGCTATTGGTATAAATTAAGGCTTTCGTACCATCATTACTTAGTTGGAAACTTCTAATTCTGATGGCTGGTTTGCCATTGGTTTGTGAAAGTAAATCGCTACTGATAATGACCTTGCGTTCGCTTTTAGGTAGGGTAATGCTTACAATTTCTCCGCCAACGTTTTGGTAATAGCTATTACCATCTTTGGCCCAATTTACACTTTGGGCATTGGCGTTGGCAGCAAAGCCAAGTACAATTGCGATTGCCCAAATTACTTTTTTGGTGTTCATATTTGATTATAGGTTTATAAATTGCTGATATACGGTTTGAAGATAAGCTTTTCCAGTGTTCAATAGTTTGTTGGTTTGCTGGGCATCTTCGGGTTTGCTATTATAAAGTACGCTTTTGCCTACGTTGTCAAACGTTACCGCATGGCCATTTTCGATAAAGCCAAAACCGTTATCCCAACTAAAATAGGCAAAATTTCGATGGTAAGGATTTAACAGGTTTTTGCTCCATTTAAACTCCTTGGTGTTGATGTTGAGTTGTGCTAATAAGGTGGCTGAAAGGTCTTGCTGGCTACCTGTTTTGTCGAAGTTCTTGCCTCTAAATTCTTCCTTAATCACCTCCCCATAAAAAATAAGTGGAATATGGTAGCGTTGTGGCTCGTAAATTTCGTGGTTGCTTTTTGGTAGTGGATGACCGTGATCGGCCACAAATATAAACAGCGTGTTTTTATACCAAGGTTGCTTTTTAGCTTCGCTTAAGTAACTGCCAATGCAAGAATCTGTATAGAAAGCGGTGCTTTTGAATTTTTGAATGTTATCCGTATTCCCAAATTTATATTTAACAGGTAATTCAAAAGGCTCGTGGTTGGTTAACGATAATAGGGTAGAGAAGAAAGGTTGCTTGGTGGTATTGGCGTCCGTTAACTGTTTGTTGAATACCAATCCGTCATAGGCTCCCCATTTCGAGTTCATATCTTTCTTGTCAAAGCTATTTTTGTCCACCAATTTCTTGTACTGATGTCCTAAAATGAAAGCTTTGTAGTTGTCGAATTCCGATTCGCCACCATAATAAAATGAGGTTTGGTAACCTTGCTGATAAAGTTTTTGACTGATGGCTGGGATTTTCTGCATCTTTTCAGGCCATTTCACAATACTGCCCACACCCAAGGTAGGGAAGCCCGTTAATGAGCCAATCAGTCCTTTGTCGGTACGATTACCTGTAGCATAAATCTGACTAAAGAAAACACCTTTTTTTGCTAATGAATCTATATTTGGTGTAATGCCATCCTCATTGCCCAATGACTTCGTTAAATCAGCCGTAAAGCTTTCTAAAATGAAAATAACCACATTAGGTCGGTCAGTTTTTAGAATAGAGAGGGTGGTGTCTTTTTCTACTTTGAACAAGTCGTTAATCTCCAATTCCGCTTGTTTCTGGTCACCATAGCTATATGGGTTTTTCTTTACCTTCCCGCTTGCCAAAATGCTCGACATCAAGTTCCATTCTGTATTTAAGGATGCATGGTTGAGGATTTGGTAATTGGAGAAAAATGCCATGCTTTGTGAGTTTGGTGCCGTTCCAGTGCCACCTCTAATCAATAGGAAATTAATGCCTAGAGTTAAAACGGCAACAATAAGCTTGGCCCAAATAGGTGTTTTTACATAAGTGATTTCTCGCCTAATTAAAATAAAATTGAGATATAGACCTACTGCCAATAGAATGAGCAATACGCACAAGGTTAAAAAGATAGGTGATGAGGCGCTAGATGCCAAAGATTCGTTTGGTGTGCGAATGGCAAATTCAATAGCTCTAGAATTCACCTTGCTTCCCCATTCGCGGTAAATATTAAAGTTAATTACCGAAATAAAACTGAACATGGAAATGAGTACAATATTGTATTTCCTTACCCAATTAAAATTGATTTTTTTCTTGTTCGAAAAATACCAGAAAGTGTAAACTAATAGAGGGATGATGGTGATATAAGCAGCCATTGACAAATCTAGCCTCAGGGCATGATAATAGGTGGCAAGCTTCTCGGAAAAAGGGATATTTCTTAATTTAACATGGAAGATAAACATAAAAATAAACCTGTCTATTGCGAAATAGAGCAACCAGAACAGAAAGTATCTGGCAAAAAAAATCAGACTTTTAAACATGGGCAGCTAAATTACTAAAAAACCCATAATTAAAAGTCTGATTTATATCAACGTCAAAACTACAGACTATTGTCCGCCGCCTTGCATGGCCATGATTTCTTGCATGGTTTTAAGTTCGTAACCACTAGGTACCTCTAAAGAAAAAGGTCCAACTTTATCTTCAAGGATGTTTTTGATGGTTAAAGTTACTTTTAAGCCATTTTGGAAAGTAGTGTATTTTACCAAAGCACCTTTGATTTCTTTAAATTGGTCACCAGCAAAACCTGTTGGAAGTTCTACTTCGTTACTTGCCCATAATTCATAAGCACCACCTTTGTCATCTTTGTAAGTATATTTCTCGGCGTTGTAGTTGCCTACTTTTTGTTTTTCGCCTGTTGCTTTAAAGTCACTTAATTTAGGAGCTGAAGCTTCTGCTTTCTCAACATCTTCTTTGCTCATTTTTACAGCATATTGAATTTGTGCCATTGGAACATCAATCAGCATCAGACCTTTTTTGTCTACAAAGTCTTGCAAAATGCCAATCGTTGCGGGGCCTTGTTGCATGTCTATGCGAAGTACATTTCCGTTGAATTTTACTTTTTGCTCTTTTGGCAATTGAGCTGCCATAGCAGCTTGCTCAGCTGGCAAAGAATACTCCACGCCATAAACTACTGTACCTTGAGAAATTTTCTTTTGAGCATTGGCAATGATTGCAGAGCCCACTAACACAGCCGCTAAAAGGCTTGTCTTTACCGATTTGAACATCATATTATTTTTTTATAGTTTAGTTACCAATTAATTTTTTCCTTGGCCAAAAAAGCTGAAATTCCTTTTTTGAAATCACCACTTTCTCTGGTTCTGGCATTCGTTTTTACCGCCTCATTCAAACAACTATCGAGCCAAGTATTACTGGTATAGTTAATTAACTGCTTGGTAAGCGCTAACGAGTTTCCTGAAGCGTTGTTGCACAAATGTAGGGCAAAATTATTTACCATTAGAGGGATTTCTTCGGCTTTTGTTACATAGGTAATCAAATTGTAATTAAGGGCTTCTTCAGCGGTAAATAAATCGCCACTAAGCAGTAATTTTTTAGCGATGGTTTCGCCAACTTTTTGTACTAAATAACAACTCACAATAGCAGGAACAAAGCCCAGTTTAACTTCGGTGTAGCCAAATTTAGCTTCTGGAACTGCAAAAATAACATCACAAATGGTCGCCAACCCACAACCGCCAGCAATGGCATGTCCTTCTACTTGGGCAATTACCACTTTTGATAAAGTTCTAATGGTTTCGAAAAGGTCTTTTAAAGCACTAGAGTCTTGTATGTTTTCTTCGTAAGAGAAATGTTGAAGTTGTTGCATGTAGGCCAAATCGGCACCTGCACTAAACACCTCGCCATTGGCTTTGAGTACCACTACTTTTGCATTTTCGTCTTCTTGAGCTTTTTTAAACGCACTTTTTAAAGATTCAACCAATGCAGGGTTTAAAGCATTTCTTTTCTCAGGCCTATTGATGGTAATTTCAGCGATCCTGTTATTAACTTGGTATAAAACCAATGAATTTTCCATAAGATTTATTTTTGGTTCAGCATTATTGCTGGTTGTTTTTTAAGGATATGTATGGGCAAATTTAACAGATTAGCTTGAAGCTCAAATTTTGAAATCAGGTAATCTTTATTACTGGCATCCATAATAATTGCTTTAAAGTTAATTTCTTTGTTTAATAGTTCAATTTTTTGTTTTGGAGTATTGTGTGCCCAAATAAAGTCGAAACTTAGCCTGTTTACTATCTTTTGACCATTAAAGGTTTCATCCATCAGTAAAAAGCGTTTCCCTTTGCTAATTAGCTGCTTGCCTTTTTTAATGAAATTTGGTGCGCTAAATTCTTCTTCCCATTTTACAAACTTAATAGAATCAATATGTTTTTGATCTAACGCAGGCTTAACAAAGAATTCAAAATTTCTATTGTTCATTTCTAAATCAGTCACCAGTATGCAATGATTACCTTCTATAAAAGCTGCTGCATAGTTTTTCCTTAAACTAAAAAAGATAGCTTCTGATTGTTTTGTAGACTTGATTTTTTGAAAACTCAAGGAGCTTTGAAGGATAAGCCAAATAAAAAAACCAACAAATAGAAAGTTCTTTTTGTAATTGGACAAGCCAATGCTTAACGTTCCAATCAAAAGAAATAGTAAAATGAGCTGCCATTGGTTGAGCCAAATTTCGGTAATGCCAGCATATGGTAATTCCGCAATCCATTTTAAACCTTTATTGGTAAAAATAATAAGCCATTCAAAAGCTGGAGCTACAAAATAAATGTGTAATACCAATATGGCAATACCGCTGTACATTAACAAGGTGATAGGAATGAGGATAAACAAGTTGCTAATGATGAAATAAATAGGGAATTGATGGAAATAATAGATGCTTAACGGGAGTGTAGCTAACTGTGCGGCCAAGCTCATAGCAATGGTAGACCATAATTTATCAGCCCAAACTTGCTTGAAGTAAAACCATTTGTAGATTTTCGGTTGAAAGTAAACCAAGCCAAACACGGCCAGGAAAGATAGCTGAAAGCCAACATCCCAAATCAAAAATGGACTGAACACCAAAAGGATAAATGCTGTAAAGGCCAATACATTATAGCTATTGTTGCCTCGGTTAAGTTGCTTGGCGAATATGAAAACGGTAATCATAATGGCTGAACGAAGTACAGACGGTGAAAATCCTGTGAGTAAAGAATAATACCAAATCAAGCTGCAAATGACTAAGGTTTTTAGAATTTGCCCGAACTTTTTTCTGTTTAAAAAAGCTAAGCACCAATTGAGCATGATATAAATAAGGCCCACATGCATTCCTGAAACCGAAAGCGCGTGTATGGTGCCAGTTTTACTATAAGCAGCGAGGGTTTCTTTGCTTAAATCAGCACGGTAACCTAAAATTAAGGTTGAAGCCACAGCGAAAGCTTCATCGTTATGAATGAGTTTCCTGTAAACGTTCACTAGTTTTTGCCTTAATGTTAAAGCGTATTTTACAAGACTATTTCCCTGATCTTGATTAGTTTTTATAAGTTGTTCTTGTTTGATAAAGCTTTGGTGGTAGATGTTTTTTGCCGCCAGCCATTGCTTAAAATTAAATTCGGCAGGATTGTAAGGTGGTTCTACGTGGAGGTAGTTTGTGGAAATGATTAATTCGTCGCCGTAATTTAGTTTGATGGATTTTAAACTATCTAGTTTCAAAGCGATTAATAATTTGCCGGTACAGCGGTCGGTTTTTTGATTGATAAACCCTTCGTTTATCGAGAGCTCAAATCTTAAAATTTGATTGTTTTGCTGAGGCTCGCTGTTGATCCATCCTTTTAAATAAGGATAATTTTTTCTTCCAAAATAGTCTGCATTCAGAAAATCGGTATTTGCTAGAGAGAGGTAAATACCTAAGCAGAAAAACAATAAATAATAAAAACTAGCGATGGTTTTTTTGAAATTCCAGCCTTTAAGTTTTTTATAATAGCTGTGAATGAGTACAGCAAAACCAATCAGTGAAGTAAGAGTATATTGGAGTATTCGTAATAGTTGTTGATCTTGGAAATGGTAGGCTAGTGTTATTCCCAAGCTAAAAGGAAATAATAGCTTGACAAATACTATTTCCGATTTAAATATCAACGCATTTTAAAATTGATAACGTAATTGTATTCTCATTTCTGATTTCATTTTGCCATTTATCTCATCCAATCCTGAACCTACCGTTTCTACATTGTCGTAGTTGTACAGCGCATATCTGCCCCAAAGGTCTATACGTTTTGCTAATCGATACTTTAAGTTGGCGTAACCTCTTAATCCCTTTCCATTATACAAACCAAAAGTAAAGTTGTAAAGTACATCATCTTCGTAGGCATAAATCCTGCTGTCGTATGAGGCGGTGTTAAAATATGCCACCCTAATGTTACCCGATAATCGAGAAGAAAGCGGAGAGTAGCTCACATCCTGATAAGCCAAATAGCCAAATTCAGCTTTGGCATCTCCCTTTCTAAACTGTACCACTTCTACACGGTTTTGGAAACCGAAAGATTTGCCAACTGCCCATTTTACTTCTGCACGATAGTTTTCTCTTTTTACTTCATCCAAATAGTTGAAAGGTACTGTTAAGTTAGTGTTTTGTTGTTTAACTTCAGTTTTGTACCTCAAAATAGCCCTAAATGTTTTGGTAGGAGAGTAAGTTACCTGTCCCAAAAACTCGTAGCCATCTGAAGGAGCATCAACTCTGAAACGCAACCATGGGAATTTAAAATAATCGCCATAAACCTGAATGCTCCATACCTTTGAGGGATTGATATTCAGACCTGCATAAAATCCCTTTTCGTTAAAGGCTTCGCTGGCTTCGGCTGTGGCCTGATTGAAAAAGTTATGGTAGTTTTTTTGATAGTTTCTGTGTAAAAGTACTGCAGAAACGGTAGAGGATAGACTCACCAAAGCACCATTTACATAGGCCAATCCAGCATCTAAAGATTTACCAAACTCGCCAAAAAAGTAGAAATTTTTGTAAGTATAGCTATAGTGGGCACCAACATTGGTCAATTCTTTTCCCGTAAAATTATGAATGCGATAAAGGCCTGTTCCTGGGGTGAAAGTCCTGTTAAAAGAAGTATGATAAGCCACTGCACCAATGCTTAAGGCACTGGTTCTGTACTGTAGCACGCCGCCATAAACAGTTTGCTCTAAATTATTCTTATTGTTAATTTCTGACTGCGTTCTGTGCAAACCAGTTTCGTTAATGGTAGAAACCATATTTACGCCGTCAATGGTCGTCATCGATGCGTCTAATTTACGGTGCGATACAAATGGAGAAAAATCGATGTTTTTGGCAATATTCACGGTCATTGCCGCACCACGTAAAAATGCAAACTCATTAGCCGAGGTATAGGGCCGTAAACCTACATCACGTTTAGCTACACCCGTTACATCAGGTGATTTACCAAAGGCAAAACCTGACCACAAGGTAAGCGCTTGACCAAATTGCATGGTATAATCACCGAGTACAATTTTTTTAAACCTGCCCGTATTAAGAAAGGCAATGTGACCAGATAAGAAATCGAACGGTTTTTGTTTGGGACCTCTGAAAAAATGCTCACCAGCATCTTTCTCAAACACCAATGAAGCTGAAACGCGGTTAGAATAGGTATAACGATATCTGAACAAATATCGATCAGGTGTGCCCAAATATTTACTTCCAGGTAAATCGGTATAACCCTTTGATTTTTCAATGACTCTGCCGTATCTTAAAATCAGATCATTGTTGCCATACTTCAACAAGTTTGCTGCCGTAATTTTGTCTACCATGGCAGACTGTTCTAAAGTGGCAAAAGGCAATAAACGCTGGATGGTTTGTATATCAAACTCAGGAATACTTTGCAGCTCCAGTAAATCAATCAGTTTGCCGTTTTTTCTGATGTGCTCAAATAAATTACTGATCTGCAACGGAGATAAGAAAACTAGGGTCTTCAATTCTTCAGCAGTAGTGTTATTTAAGTTAATGGGATGTTTACGGTAATAGGTTAACCGATCCTGCAATTCAGAAAGGTCGTAATCTTCAGGTAGGTTTTCAGCAATACTCTCAATTAAATCTTTAATCAATTGGTCTTCTTGTGTTTGTGCTTTAGCAGCAAAACCAATCAGTAACAGGGCAAATAGTACTAACAGCCTAAAACGCATACGACAAACCAATTTGAGGGGTGTAACCAATTTGAGGGTGACTTTGGACCGCAACATCTAAAACCAATTTTTCGTAATTTAAGCCAATGCCAACGTATTGTTTAAAAGGTTTGGCACTAATGCCTCCACGTAAACTTAATATTTCATAAAATCGATAATCTACCCCAACGCTCACGTCAAACTTTTGATCAAAGTCCTTTGAAACCGTAGTAGCTACAAGTAATTTGTTAGATGCCGTATAGGTAGCACCAAAATGAATGACCGTAGGAATATGGGTTGCTATATTACTTGATTTATAAGTTTGTGATGATGGATTGTTGACATATAAACCCAAGCCAATTTGCTTGCTCAAGGCATAGTTTACACCTGCATCAACAGAGAAGGTAGTGGCGTCACCGTAGTTGGTTATTTTAATTTGATGTAGGTTGACTTTAACACCAATAGAAAGGTCTTCACCAAATTTCTTTGCTAAACCTAGGCCAGCTTTGATTTCATTGTATTCACTAATGCCATATCGGTTAACACTCAATCCCGCAAAGTTGCCATTAAAGGGTAACACAAAAGCAAAGTTTTGCTCACTTAGCTCGTCTCCGAATAAATAACGGGCATAATTTGCCGCTGCCATCGGAGAATTTAGTCTCGTAATGCCCGCAGGATTGGCGTTTAAGCTCCAGATATCGTAAACGGCAGCACTGGCGTTACCCATAGCTGTTAAACGAGCGCCTTGGTTATATTGAGACCAAGATTTGTTAACACCCAGAAAAACAATAATAATGACTAGTAAAAATTTGCGCATAGGCTGTTTGGTATTGCCAATTTATGGTAAAAAAAAATATCTACAAAACAATTTGTAAGGTTACTTCTTAATTTCTATTTGCGTATCCTGAAACACAAAGTTTCTAAAATCAGCCATATCTTTATTAGAAAGGGCAATGCAGCCATTTGTCCAATCTTTTTTTTGCTTAAAACCTTTAGAAGTTCCGTGTACCATAATGTTGCTGCCTGCTTGTAGTCCCTTGGCTTTAGCTCTCGCAGAATCTATTTTGTTGGGATAGGAAATGTGAAACGAATGAAAAGTGGTACTGTTCCATTTTTGCCAATCAAGCGTATAAATGCCTTCTGGAGTTTTTCCGTCGCCCTCATATTCTTTCTGTCCAACAGGGTTTGGTCCCAGCGCAATCGAATAGGTTTTTACAATATTTGAATCTTTAAGGAGGTACATTTTTCGCTCACTTTTAACTACCAATACCTTGTTTACCATATTTCTTTTGATGAACCAAGCCTCGGCATCGGCAATAGCACTTTCATAGGTAACCTGTTTTTTATTGGGCAGAGGTGCCCATTTGCTATGTAGCCTAACCATAGCCGATTTTAAGATCCAGATATAGTCTTTGGTTTTACCTGCAGTATCGGTAATGTTTCTATAAGTCAGGTATTTGTCCAAATCACTTTGCATGACCGAATACTTTAATACCGTATCCCTAAAAAGCACTTTGTCTTGTTGAGCGTTTGATTGACAAGCGTTAAGAAAAAATATTGAAAGAATAGTAAATGACCAAAGTTTAGATTTCTTCATTCAGTTTAAGCAAAAAGCTTTTCAAACGTTCCAAAGAATCAATAATCTTTTGGTTTTCTTTTACTTCGCCACTGTTGCTTTTCATGTGTTCTTTAGCACCTTTAAGTGTAAAGCCCTTGTCGTCTACCAAATGAAAAATGATCTTTAAATTGTCGATGTCCTCAGGGGTAAATAGCCTGTTTCCCTTTTTGTTTTTCTTAGGTTTAAGTACATCAAACTCCTTTTCGTAAAACCTAATCTGCGAAGCATTTACATCGAACATTTCTGTCACTTCGCCCATTGTATAATACATTTTGTTGATTTCTCTTTCCTTGTACGGCATATTTACTGCTGATTATTAAATGATTGTAGGTTTTACTTAAAGTGTTCAAATGTAAACGGATTTTAGCAGAAAACCACAATAAAATTATAATTTTGTGCCCAAGTGGCTTGAGGTGTAAAGTTTGGAGTTTAAGGTTGAACATCTTATGCTTTAAACTCTGCACCTTGCGCCTTTAAAACCTATAAAAAAATGACAGCGAAAGAAATAAGACAAACCTTTTTAGAGTTTTTTAAAAGCAAAGGACATCATATTGTTCCATCAGCGCCTATTGTGGTGAAGAATGACCCAACTTTGATGTTCACTAATGCGGGTATGAACCAATTTAAAGATTTGTTTTTGGGTGAAGCAGCGGTGAAATACCCGCGTGTGGTTGATACCCAACGCTGTTTACGTGTTTCTGGTAAGCATAACGATTTGGAAGAGGTAGGAATTGATACTTATCACCATACCATGTTTGAAATGTTGGGCAACTGGAGCTTTGGCGATTATTTTAAAAAAGAAGCCATTGCTTGGAGCTGGGAGCTATTAACAGAAGTATATAAAATCCCTAAAGACCAACTTTATGTTTCAGTTTTTGAGGGTGATGAGAAAGAAGGTTTGCCAAAAGATACCGAAGCTTACGAGCTTTGGAAGCAGTTTGTGCCCGAAGATCGCATCGTATTGGGCAATAAGAAGGATAATTTCTGGGAAATGGGTGATACTGGCCCGTGTGGTCCATGTTCTGAAATCCATGTAGATTGTCGCAGTGCCGAAGAACGTAAAGATGGTAAAGGTAAATCGTTGGTAAATGCCGATCATCCACAGGTGATTGAAATTTGGAACAACGTATTTATGCAGTTCAACCGCTTAAAAGACGGCTCATTAAAGCCACTTCCAAACAAGCACGTGGATACAGGAATGGGTTTTGAACGTTTGGTGCGTGTATTACAAGGCAAAAGCTCAAATTATGATACCGATGTTTTCCAAACCCTTATCCAATATATCTCAGATAAATCTGGATTTGAATATGTAAGCAGTGCCGAACCTGGCCAAAAGGGCTGGAACGAAGCGGTTGCCATGCGTGTAATGGCCGACCATATCCGTGCAATTTCTTTTGTGATTGCCGATGGTCAGTTGCCTTCAAATAATAAAGCTGGTTACGTGATCCGTCGTATTTTACGTAGAGCAGTGCGTTACGCTTATACTTTCTTAAACCTAAAAGAACCTTTTTTAAATCAGTTGGTTCCTGTTTTGGCAGATCAGTTTAAAGGTGTTTTTGATGAATTGTATCATCAAAAAGATTTCGTCCAGAAAGTTGTTTTAGAAGAAGAGGTTTCTTTCTTGAGAACGTTGGCAACAGGGATCCAACGTTTTGAAAAGTACGAAGGCGGTAAAGTAATCGACGGCAATTTTGCTTTCGAACTATATGATACGTTTGGTTTTCCTATCGATTTAACAGAGTTGATGGCTAGGGAAAAAGGACTTTCTGTAGATATGGAAGGTTTCAACAAAGCCTTGGAAGAGCAAAAGAATCGTTCTCGTGCGGCAACTACCATTGATACGGGAGATTGGGTTATCGTAAATGAGGATAGAGAGACTGAATTTGTAGGTTACGACCTTACAGAATTAGAAACAGAGATTATTAAATACCGTAAAGTAAAAGCTAAAGGCAAAGAGCAATATCAAATTGTATTGGCTCAAACGCCTTTTTATGCCGAAAGTGGTGGTCAGGTAGGCGATACTGGAAGACTGGAAGATCATAGTCGCCAGTTTTGGGTAGAGATTACCGATACCAAAAAAGAAAACGGGGTAATCGTTCATTTCACGGATACTTTGCCAGCTGATTTGGAAGGTAAGTTCTGGGCGGTAATTGATGAAGAAAAACGCAAGGAAACAGAAAACAATCACTCGGCTACGCACTTATTGCATGCCGCTTTAAAGCAAGTTTTAGGTCATCATGTTAACCAAAAAGGTAGTTTGGTGAACTCTGATTACTTACGTTTCGACTTTTCACACTTTGCTAAAGTAACCGACGAAGAACTGAACCAGATTGAAGATATCGTTAATGCAAAAATCCGTGAGAACATTCCTTTGAAAGAACAAAGAAATGTGCCTTACCAAGAAGCGATTGAAAGTGGTGTAACGGCTTTATTTGGTGAAAAATATGGTGATTTTGTCCGTGTAATTACTTTTGACGACCATTACTCAAAAGAGCTTTGCGGTGGTACGCACGTAAAGGCTACTGGACAAATTGGTTTCTTTAAACTTACCGCCGAATCTGCCGTGGCAGCTGGAGTACGTAGGATAGAAGCCATTACTGGACAACGTTCGGCTTCAGTAATTCGTGAGCATTTTGAATTGGTGAAGCACCTAGGCGCTTTATTGAACAATCCAAAAGACTTTGTTTCCGCCCTGACGAAGATGATCGAAGATAACGGAGCACTTAAAAAGGAAATTGAAAAAAGTATTTCTGAACGTGCCGTAGCTTTAAGGACAGATTTAGAAAGTCAAATCCAACATATTGATGGCGTTAACTTTATCGCTACTGTAGTAGATTTGCCAAATGCTGATGCTGTTAAAACCTTAGCGTATGCTGTAAAAGGTGCCGTACAAAATTTGTTCTTGGTATTGGGCGTAGTCATCGATGGAAAACCACAGCTTACTGTAGCTATCGACGATGAATTGGTGAAAGCCAAAGGTTACAACGCTGGACAAATCGTAAGAGAATTGGCTAAAGAAATCCAAGGTGGTGGCGGTGGACAACCTTTTTATGCTACTGCGGGTGGTAAGGACGCTGCTGGAATGAGCAGAGCCATTGAAAAAGCAAAAAACTTTTTATAAAAACAAAAGCCCCGAAATTTTTCGAGGCTTTTGTTTTTCCGTCATTTCGACGAAGAATGAGGAGAAATCTAGCAACTTTATTTCGTCATTACCGTTAGATTTCTCTCTACGTTGGAAATGACGATTTTGGTTTAATGTCTTCCTCTATCTCTACCTTTATGGCCTTTTTCTTTGTGCCATCCTTTATGTTTGCCGTTATCATGTCTGTATCTTTCTACATAACGGGTTTGATAAACGTTATGTCTTAAATAAGGACGAGATTCGTTAATCACCACTTTTCTTCCCCTATGTAAGTCGTAACCTCTATAAGCTCTAGGTAACGAGGTTCTGTGCACCCATCTGCTACCTTCATAATATACGTAGCGTCTGCTGGGTACGTGATAATAAGTGCGAATATCGGGCATGTAGTAATACTCCACGTAATCATAGCCGCGAGGTCCCCAATTAGGCTGTGCACCTATATTGATATTTAAACTAACTTGAGCGTTGGCTGTTTGCAATGTTGTTGCTACTATAGCAACCGTTAACATTAGGATTAAACGTTTCATATCATTTAGTTTTTGTGTGTGACAAAACTTATACGAATACCGTGCCACAGCAGGAGGTTACTTTTTTATGTTACACATTTGATACATTTCGGTAATTCATCAGCTACAGATACACAGCGATTTAAATTTTCATGTTTTTTTAGTTTTAAATCGGTCTATCTGTGTTTCAAAATGGTTATTCATATATAATAATCCCTATATTTGGGACATCTAAAAAGCTTTACCGAATAGTAAAATCTATTAATGAGTACAACAACTATCGTAAAAGAAGTCGAGGATTTCGAGCTGGTTTCGGGTTTAGAGATCCATGTTCAGTTAAATACACAATCCAAAATATTTTGTTCTGATAGCGCTGCATTTGGTGCAGAAGCTAACGAACATATTTCGGCCGTTTCGTTGGGATTGCCAGGCGCTTTGCCTAAGCTCAACAAAGAAGTCATTGAAAAAGCGATGCGCATTGGTTTGGCTCTTAATTGCGAAATCAACCAGTACAATTTCTTCGATAGGAAAAATTATTTCTATGCCGATTTGCCAAAAGGATATCAGATTACACAAGACAATAGCCCTATTTGTAAAAATGGTTATTTAAATGTGCAATTGTCTGATGGTACCGAAAAACGGATTGGCATTAACCGTATTCACTTAGAAGAAGATGCAGGCAAAAGCATGCACGATCAGGACGATCACTATTCATTGGTGGATTTAAACCGTGCAGGTGTGCCATTAATTGAAATTGTAACTGAACCTGATATTCGCAGTGCGGAAGAAGCATCAGCTTTGTTGAGTGAAATTAGACAATTGGTGCGCTTCTTAAATGTAAGTGATGGCAACATGGAAGAAGGTTCCCTGCGTTGCGATGCCAATATTTCTATCCGTGAAAAAGGCAGTATTGCTTTTGGTACACGTTGCGAAGTTAAAAACCTTAACTCTATCCGTAATGTACGCAGAGCGATTGATTTTGAATTTGGTAGACAGGTAGAGGTAGTGGCTACAGGAGGCAAGATCATTCAAAGTACGTTGAATTTTGACGCTGATAAAGGTACTACTTCACCAATGCGCAGTAAAGAAGAAGCGAATGACTATCGTTATTTCCCAGATCCAGACTTGCCGCCAGTGGTCATTTCAGATGAATGGCTAGCTAGAGTAAAAGCAGCAATGCCAGTCTTGCCAAAAGAGATTGCAAAGCAATTGGTTGCCGAACTGGGAATTAACCTTTCTGAAGCATCTGTATTGGCTGATGACAGAGATTTGTACCAGTATTATAACGAAGCAAAAAAATACATCAAGCAGCTAAAGAGCTTGGTAAACTGGCTGTTGGGAAGTATCAGAGCAATCCTTAACGAAAAGCAGATTGATATATCCGCCTACGCGGTAAAACCTGCACAGTTGGCTCAAACCATTAATTTGGTGGATGAAAAGAAAATCTCCCAGCAAAATGCCGTTCAGCAGTTATTGCCTGCTTTAGAAAACAAGGCAGAAGCCAATGCAGAAGAATTGGCTCAACAACTTAACTTACTGATTGTTGAAGATGCGGACGCCATTTCGAGACTTATTGACGAAGTGTTGGCCAAATATGAAGCGCAGGTAGAAGCATACAAAAAAGGTAAGAAAGGCGTTTTAGGTTTGTTTGTAGGCGAAGTAATGAAACTGGCCAAAGGCAAAGCCGACGCCAAAAAAGTAAACGAATTGATTTTAGAAAAATTGAAATAAGTTTTAAGTACTAAGTGGTAAGTTTTGTTAATGCTTGACTTTCTAAACACTAAGTACTAAATACTAAGACCTAATTAAATGAAAAGAATAATATTAATTTTAGCGGTAGTAGTTGCAACATTCACAGCTTGCAAGGATAAAACGAAATTTACCATTAGCGGAAAGTTGACCAACGCCGATGTAAAGAATAAGGTTTACTTATATGGAATGGCTAGCAACAGCATGGTTTTATTGGACTCGACTAATTTATCGCAAGATGGTGAGTTTAAGTTTACCAATACCAAGCAAGAGCCTGATTTTTTTAGGGTAAACTATCTTACCAACGAATATATTGTGATTGCTAAAAATGGCGATCAGGTTAAAGTGACTGCCGATGTAAATGATAAAAGCCAGCACTATACCATTGATGGTGCAGAGGATGCTTCGAAATTAGCTGAGTTCAATGATATGAAAATCAAGCATCAGCAAAAGATTATTGAAGTAAGTAAACAGTTTGAAGAGAAAGTAGCTGCAGATCCAAGCAAAAGAGACGACCTTTTACAACAGTTATCGCCAGTATATAACAATGCATTAAATGAGCTTAACCAAGCTATAATCAAATTTGCAATGGATAACAACAAATCTCTAGTAAGTTTTTATGCTATTAGTTTGGTTAATCCAGTAGGAAATGAAAAAGCGATGGTTGATTACGCCGAAAAGGTAGATGCTAGTTTAAGAGGACATTCGGCGGTGAAAAACTTCATTGAAAAAGTGTCTAGGCTAAAAGCGGTACAAATTGGCCAAGTAGCACCAGATTTCTCTATCCCAAGCATTGATGGTAAAGAAGTTAAATTGGCCGACTATCGTGGCAAATATGTGTTGCTAGATTTTTGGGCTTCATGGTGTGGACCATGCAGAGCCGAAAATCCTAACGTGGTAAAGGCTTATCAAACCTATAGAAACAGAAATTTTACAGTATTGGGTATTTCTTTAGATAAAGATAAAAATGCTTGGTCACAAGCTGTTAAACAAGATAATTTGACATGGGATCAGGTAGGGGAATTGAAAGATTTTGAAGGACCAACTGTAAGGCTTTATCAAGTTGAGGCTATCCCTAGCTCGTTTTTACTTGACCCTCAAGGTAAAATCATTGCTCGTGACCTCAGGGGTGAAGAATTGGAGGTTTTTTTAAACAAAACCTTACCTAAACTCTAATTCTATGTTAATATATAGAGTAGTCTTAACAATTTGTTAACTTCACCTTAACTAAATATTGCAATTGTCTACTTACTTTCGTAACAAATAAAACTGCAATGAGTACAGCTAAACAGAAGATATTAATTGTTGACGACGAACCAGATATCTTGGAACTAATTGAGTATAACCTCAAAAAAGAAGGTTACCAAGTGTTTTTGGCCAGTAATGGACAGGACGGAATCAACGTTGCTAAGAAGGTTCAGCCTGACTTGATCATCTTGGACATCATGATGCCTAAGATGGACGGCATTGAAGCCTGTCGACTAATGAGGGCTATTCCAGAGTTTAAAAATACCTTTATGGTGTTTTTAACAGCAAGGAGCGAAGAATACTCGGAGATTGCGGGATTCAACGTAGGAGCTGATGATTACATTGCCAAGCCTATTAAACCTAGAGCATTGGTAAGTCGTATTAATGCGATCTTACGCCGTAATGCGAGTAACGATGAAGTTTCTGAGAACAAATTAGAAATTGGCGACTTGGTGATTGACCGCGAATCTTACTTAGTTTATCAAAATGGTGAGAAAGTGGTTTTAGCTAAGAAAGAATTTGAACTGCTTTATTTGCTGGCTTCAAAACCTGGAAAAGTTTACACCCGCGAAGCGATATTGAAGAACATCTGGGAAGACTCGGTAGTGGTGACCAACAGAACCATAGATGTCCACATCAGGAAATTGAGAGAAAAACTAGGCGAAAACTATGTGTCGACCGTAAAAGGAGTAGGATACAAGTTTGAATTGTCTTAAGATATAAAGCCTCGCACAAGCGGGGCTTTTTTATTTTACTTAGTGGTTCCGTTGTGTTTTCCGTCATTTCGACCTTGCGGAGAACCAAAGCTCAACGAAGTTAAATCTTTGAATATGATTATAAATATAATTTAGAGATTCTTCGCCATGCTCTGAATGACAAATTACAGTGCCAAAGTCTGTTGTTCTCCTTTGCTCTTTTCTTCTTTTTCGTACAGATTAGCTGCTCCTGCTATTCTGCGCTTAATACGTTGAGCTAATATTTTTGGTCCTAACACTTTTACACATTCACCAAATCCCAATATTTCTCTTTCCAATTCATAATTCAATACGACGTCAATTCTGAATACCGTTGTTTTCTCCTTTTCTGCAACAAGCTCTTGGGTATGATGAAGTGGTTTAGTAATTACATAAGGAGCATTTCGGTTGTCAAATTCTAAAATTACCTTATGGGGCCTGTCATTACTGTTTTTGGTGACTCCTATTAAATCGCTATAATAGCGTTCGAAATCAATCCCCTCATGTACTACAAAAGTTTCATTAGGTAGTTCCTGGAACTCGATAATTCTATCTAAAGCTAAATTCAATAATGAGCCTCCTTTTTTCGCTTTCACAATTAAAAACCATCTATTCCGATATTCTTTTAATAGATAAGGATAATATATAGCGTTTTGAGATTGTTGTGCCTTAAAAGATTTGTATTCAATGAGTAGAGCAGATTTGTTTAAAATTGCCTGATATAGTTTGGGTATATATTCCATACCTTTCAATTGGTTATTACTTTCCAATTGAATATAGTTTCCTCCTTCGTGCGTTGATTTGTATAGGTTATTCTCCAGGCGAGCAATCATGTCGCTCATTTCATCAAAGTAATTGAAAGCATTAAACTGTTTTAAAACACCGACGATTTCCTTCATTTTATCTACATCAGCATTGTTGATGGGTGCTTTAGTGATGCTATAGCTGGTATCTTCATATACGTAAAACCGTTTGTCTTTAACAATGATAGGCGCATTGTATCCCAATTTATCGCTGCGCATCAATTGAATATCGGCCTGTATGGTGCGTTTGCTTACGCCCGAAGTAATTCCCTCTAGCTCATACAGCGTTTCGGATACCTTTTCAATAAGGTCTTCTAGAGTCCATTTCTTATAACGGTTTTTTAAACAATCGTCGATGGTTTTGTACCTGATTAATGCCAGCTTGTTAATCGCCATTTGGTCAATTTTTTTGAAGAATTAAGAAAACTTGTTGATAAAGCTAATGGAAAATATTTGAAATGAAATATTTTCTGCGCAATGTATTTGCGTAATTGATGTTTTTTTAGATGTTTTTAACTCTTTTATTGAAATTATATATCTGATTATTAATGATGTAAAGTATTTGTTGTAACTATTTTTTTAATGCGCAAATATGTTGCGTAGTGTTGCTGGCATCTTTGTAATGTCGCCAGTCGATAATAGTTCTTTGATTAATATTCATCATGATATAAAGATATTCCGACCGAAAGTCGGAATGGCAATACTAAATGAGATTTATCCTATGTTGTAGGTTTCTGTATAGCCCCAAAGTATCCAAGTGTTTAACGAAGGATATGCTGATAAAGGTAATCTTGTGTTGTCTAATATACGTCTACGTGGGTTCGAATCCCGCTTCCGCAAATGTGGAATAGCTAAGTGGCTAAGCAACGTAAAAGTGCAGGTTCGAATCCTGCTTCCAAACCACAATTGGAATCGCATAAGGGTAGTGCAATGGAGTTTGGATCCATCTAAAAAGAAGAGATACTTCAAATTTCTCAAAACAACTAGCGTTGTAAAACCACATTTGGCTTAAGGTAAATAACCAAGAAGCAGTTTGTGTTTTGCTCAGCAAGTGCTAAACAAGTAAGTCGTGATTTTTAAGTCAAGCCTTTTGGCTAATCGTTCGCTCTAGCTGTTGAGGATCATCCCCATCATCTAAAACTAGGCAACTGGCTTCACTTTTAAACAAACTTGTGGTTTTAGCTCTTCCGCAAAAAGATAAATAAATGTGCAATTACAACGCTTTTTAAAAGCGAATAATTAATAGAAAATAAATTTTAACATCAAAAAACATGAAAAGAGTAACCGTTAACACCAATAATGTTGGATTGGTGTTTAAAAGAGGAAAATTAGAAAAAGTATTAACAGTAGGAACTCATTGGATTGGCTTCAGCGAAAGCGCAATGATTTATGATATGAGCAAGGAATATCACTATACTTCAGCAGAATTAGATATTTTATTGCAGAATGCAGACTTTGTGAATTTGATTCACTTAGTGACCGTAGCCGATAATGAATTGGTATTAACCTATCAAAACAACAACTTTAAAGGTATCATGAATGCCGGAAGACACGCGATTTGGAAAGGTTTATCTGAATATAATTTTGTTAGGGTGGATACCAGGAACATTGATATTGACGAAACGATTGATAAGAATTTGTTAGAAAAGATGCCTTTGTTGAATTATATCAGAGCTTATAAAATCGATTCTTTCGAGAAAGGCTTGTTGTTTATCGATGGTAAATTCAATAAGGCGTTAGAACCAGGAAATTATACCTATTGGAAAAATAGTACGACTATTCAGGTTTATAAAGCAGATATGAGGCAATTGAGCATGGAGATTAGCGGTCAGGAAATTTTAACCAAAGACAAAGCTCAATTGAGGGTTAACTTTAATATCCAATATAAAATTGAGGATATCGAAAAAGCCTTGTTGGAAAACAAAGAATTCGAGAAACAATTGTACACCACCATGCAATTGGCCTTAAGGGAATTTATTGGCTTGATGACTTTAGACGAGTTGATGGAAAGCAAAGAGAAAGTTGCGGAAACGGTGATGGACTTAGCCGCTGCTAAAGTTGCTGATTTAGGTGTGAAATTGATCAATAGTGGTGTGAAGGACATTATTTTACCAGGCGATGTGAAAGAAATCATGAACCAAGTATTAGTGGCCGAGAAAAGAGCGTAGGCCAATATCGTTACAAGAAGGGAAGAAACCGCCTCAACTAGAAGCTTGTTAAATACCGCGAAATTAATGGAAGAGAATACGATGTTGTACAAGTTGAAAGAAATGGAGTATGTGGAGAAGATTGCAGAGAAAATCAACAATATCAGCTTGTCTGGTAGTGGACAAATTGTAGATCAATTGAAACAAATTTTTGTGAAATAAATTAAATTTAGACGCCCTCGGCAAGTGAACGATGCTTGTCGAGGTTTGATGAAAAAGAAAAAATGAAAACAACTATCACAGGAAGTAACCTTTTAAAAATCGGTTATTCTGAAGGCAAAATATTAGGCTTGGCGTTAAATATCATCGCCGAGCACTTTAAAGAGACTAACGAAGCTGAGCTTTTGGCTTTGTTCAAAAAAGTAAAAGAATATCCAGAAAGCTTTTTGGATGATGCAGTGTTGGAAGGCTTGGCAAAAGCGATGATTGAAGAAGCACAACCTAAAGAAAGTGATACCATTGCATTGGTAAGGAATGCTAAATCGTATACGGTATTTGGTGAAAGCCATATCGAAGAAGGCGCCAGGAGCCAGATGAATATTGCCATGCGATTACCAGTAACCGAAGCTGGAGCTTTAATGCCAGATGCGCATCAAGGTTATGGTTTGCCTATCGGTGGGGTGCTGGCTACTAAAAATGCCATTATTCCCTACGGTGTTGGGGTAGATATTGGTTGCAGAATGGCTTTGAGTATTTTTGATATTCCAGAAAAGCATTATTTCGGGAAAGACGCCATGTATAAAAGAGAGTTGATTGCCTTTACCAAATTTGGTGCGGGACACGGCTTTAAAGGCGATGAAAGAGCTGATCATGAAGTGTTGGAAAATGAAGCTTTCTATTCAACGCCTTTCTTAAAGCATTTACATGGTAAGGCTTGGTCGCAATTGGGGACTTCTGGTGGTGGTAACCACTTTGTGGAGTGGGGTATCATTGAATTTGCCGAGCGAGATGAGGTATTGAATATTGACAAAGGACGTTATGTAGCTTTATTAACGCATTCGGGTTCTAGAGGCTTGGGTGCCACCATTGCTGGTCACTATACTAAATTGGCCAAAGACCTTTGTAAACTGCCGAAGGAAGCGGCAAACTTGGCTTATTTGGATTTAAACTCTGCAGAAGGGCAAGAATACTGGATTGCCATGAACTTGGCTGGCGATTATGCTTCTGCCTGTCATGAAATTATCCATAAAAGACTGACCAAAGCTATTGGAGCGAAAGTGCTTGCAAAGGTAGAGAACCATCATAATTTCGCTTGGAAGGAAACGTTAAATGGCGAAGAAGTGATTGTCCACAGAAAAGGGGCAACACCAGCAGGTAAAGGTGTGATGGGGATTATCCCAGGGAGTATGACCGCTCCAGGTTTTTTAGTGCGAGGAAAAGGCGAGACTTCTTCTATTAATTCGGCCTCACATGGTGCAGGGAGATTAATGAGCCGTACAAAAGCCATCCAAAGCATTACACGTTCAGAAATGAAAGCGATTTTAAAAGATCACGGCGTCACCTTAATTGGTGCTGGATTAGATGAAGCACCAATGGCTTATAAAGACATTCACCAAGTAATGGCTGCACAAACCGATTTGGTAGATGTTGTCGCAAAATTTGAGCCTAAAATGGTGAGAATGGCCGATGACGGTAGTAGAGAAGACTAAAATTGTTGATTGGGGTTACTCCATAAAAGTAATCCCAATCTCATTTTGCTAATATGTTTAATATACCAATCGGTATATTTTGTACGTTTGTTCTGTTAAATGATAAACAACATGAGCAAAGCCGAAAAAACAAGGCAATTGATTATTGAAAAAACAGCGGATGTCTTTAATAGCAAAGGCTATGCGGCAACCTCTTTATCGGATATTACCAAAATTACTGGGCTTACCAAAGGGAGTATTTATGGCAACTTTGATGACAAAGAAGAAGTAGTCATCGCGGCTTTTAAATTCAATGCCAAGCGTTTGAGAGATAGCATGGATGCTGCCATTTCGAAGGAAGAAACTGCTTACGAGCAATTGATGGCAATGCTTAACTTCTACAAAACTACTTGGAAAAAAGCGGCATCGCAAGGTGGCTGTCCAATGTTAAATGCAGCAACCGAAGCAGACGATCATTTGCTATTTCTGCGAGATGCCGTTAAGGATAACTTCATTGCTTGGCAAAAGAAAGTATCAACCATTATAGAAAAAGGGAAAGCAGAAGGTAGTTTTAAAGTTCACTTACAAACGGAGACGTATGCTTACACCTTCATCATGCTCATCGAAGGTGGCATATTGCTATCTCGTACGCTTAATCAAATCACACACTTAAATACGGCACTAGATCGCGTAAAACTGATCATAGACCAAGAAATTGTCAATTAAATTTTTTTAACCTAAAATATACCGATTGGTATATTAAATTTTAAATATCATGAGAATAGAAAATAACAAAGTATTTATTTCGGGAGCAACTTCAGGAATAGGATTGGCCATTGCGCGTAGACTTCATGCTTTAGGCAACCAAATTTTGGTGAATGGCAGAGATGAAAAGAAGTTGAATGAAACCGTTAATGAACTGAAAGGTAGCATTGCCATAAAAGCTGATTTAAGTTTGGAAGAGGAGCGTTTACGAGTGGCTGAACTTTTAAAGAATGAACATCCAGACTTGAATTGGATCATTAATAATGCAGGCCTGGCTTACACCCATTCTTTGCAAAATGGTGCAAATGCTTTTGAATTGGCTAAAAATGAGATCAATCTTAACTATTTAAGCATTATCCATTTTACTGAGTTGTTATTGCCTCAACTGTTGGGACTTGAAAATAGTGCCATTGTTAACGTAACAAGTATTGCGGCCTTTAGAGGGCATGCTAGCATTCCAACTTATTCGGCTAGTAAGGCCGCCTTACAGAACTACACCAACGTACTTCGCGATAGTTTGGCAGAACAGGAAAATGTTCGCGTTTTTGAATTAATTCCACCTTTGGTGAATACGCCATTTTCTAAGGAGATAGGTGGACAGGAACATGGCATTCCGCCAGAAGAGGTTGCTGATGAGCTTTTGACTGCACTTAGTTTAGATCAGTATCAGGTGCCTGTAGGCATGACCAAGCAATTTTTTCAATCGTAAACTTTTATGGATGCGCTAGAATCAATGAGGTCATACATCGGAAAAGAATTTGATCGTTCGCCCTCACCATTTATGAGATGGTTGCTACCTGTGGTGGTCTCGGTAGAAAAAGGCAGCTTGGAATTTAAATATGTGATCAGAAGCGAGTGGTTGAACCCAATGGATAGGTTGCATGGTGGAGTTACCGCTGCAATTATCGATGACGTATTGGGCGCAACAATGTTTAGTTTGGATGAGCCTTTTTATTATACGACCATTAATAATACCATAGATTACTTTTCTGTAGCCCAAGAAAACGAAGAAATTACGGCAAAAACTAAAATAATTAAAAAAGGACGACAATTTATCCACGCCGAATGCGAAATTTGGGGCCGGAATGGAACACGGCTCATTGCCCGTGGTACATCCAATTTATTTAAAACACAGATAAAAAAATGAGACGAGTTGTAGTTACAGGATTAGGGACCATTAATCCCCTAGGAGATAATGTTGCTGATTTTTGGAAGAATATCGTTGCAGGAAAAAGTGCCTGCGAGCGTGTAACGCGTTTTGATGTGTCCCGTTTTCGTTCGCAAATGGCCTGCGAATTGAAAGGTTTTGATCCAGCAGCCCACTTGGACAGAAACGAAATTAAACGTACTGATTTGTTTACGCAGTATGCTTTGTATGCTGCAGACCAAGCCATGAAAGATTGTGGCATTGATTTGAGTACTATTGATCCGTTTGATTTTGGAGTAATTTGGGGTAGTGGACAAGGGGGAATGCAAACTTTCGAAACGGAAGTAGAGAATTATGTGAAAGGGGAATACAATCCTCGTTTCAATCCATTCTTTATTCCTAAACTTTTGGTAAATATGGCTTCGGGCTTAATTTCGATGAAATTTGGCTTGCAGGGAATTAACTATACGCCAGTTTCAGCTTGTGCTACAGGTAATAATGCCATTATGGATGCCTTTAACTATATCAGATTTGGCAAAGCAAAAATGTTTGTGACAGGTGGTTCGGAAGCTGGAATTACGCCAGCTTCGTTTGGTGGTTTTGCTGCTTTAAAAGCGATGTCTACTAGAAATGATGATCCACAAACTGCGAGTAGACCGTTTGATAAAGATAGAGATGGTTTTGTAATGGGAGAGGGTGCAGGCGCTTTAATTTTAGAAGAATATGAGCATGCAAAGGCAAGAGGTGCAAAAATCTATGCGGAAGTAGTTGGCGCTGCAATGACCGCTGATGCTTATCATATTACATCGCCACATCCAGAAGGTATTGGTGCCGCAAAAGCCATGACTTTAGCTTTAGAAGAAGCAAATTTAAAGGCAGAAGATTTGGATTATTTGAATCTGCATGCTACTTCAACACCTGTTGGAGATTTGGCCGAGCTGAATGCTGCAAAATTGGTTTTTGGTGCTTCTGATCAACTTCACATCAGCTCTACTAAATCAATGACAGGTCACTTATTAGGTGCCGCCGCCGCTATTGAGGCCATTATTGCGATTAAGAGTATTAATGATAATGTAGTGCCACCAACCATTAACGTGACTGAGCCTGATCCAGAAATTCCTGAAGGCATGAAATTGGTATTTAATGAACCACTATATAAAGAAGTGAAAACTGCTATGAGCAATGCGTTTGGCTTTGGTGGCCATAATAGTACCGTTGTTTTTAAAGAACTGGTTTAAGGCCTTAAATAAGACAGACCTACGAGGTTTTTAAAGCCTCGTAGGTCATTTTTACTAGTTCCTAGCCACTAATCCCTAGTCACTATTAATAATTCAATACTTTAATTTCTGTCCTTCTATTGGCTTGGTGTTGTTCCTCTGAACAGGTTACGCCATTGCCGCATCCATTCAATAATTTTGTTTCGCCGTATCCTCTGGCAATCAGCCTATCTCTGCTAATACCATTGGCAACTAAGTAATTTACCGCTGCTTCGGCACGTTGTTGAGACAGTTTTCTGTTGTAAGCATCATTGCCACGACTATCGGTATGAGAAGAGAGCTCAATTTTTAATGATGGGTTTTGCTTCATAATGGCCACTACGTTATCTAAAATGATGGCGGCATCTGGGCGGATGTTAGCTTTGTCGAAATCGTACAGAATATTTTTCAGTACCCACTGACTGCCTGTAGCAAGTTCGCAAACACCTAGTTTTAACGTTACATATAATGTTTTGCTTCGGTCTAAACCTTTGGTGGTTACCAATTCAGTTTGTGAGTAACGTGCTTGATGGTTAGCTACTACCGTAAAGTCTGATTGAGCATCCAATTGGTAAATGAACTTACCTTGCGCATCAGATATTTGGCTCATATTACTCTTAGTACCTGTATTGGTTAATACGGTACTAATGCCTGCCAGATTGGTACCTTTTACACAATCAAAAGTTTCTCCAACCAGTGTAAATCTAGGATCATCATGATAAATCTCCTTGAATATGGTGGCTGAGCTACCTTTAAAGTCTTCATCGCTTAAAGTTAGCAAAGGTGTTTTGACGCCATTTTTCTCGCCAATGACTTGATAGCTTCCTGGCGATACTTTGGTGATTCTTTGCGCTTGGCCATTGGCATCTGTGATTGATTTTTCATTCAATTTATCGCTGCTGATGCTTACAGTAACACCACTTAAAGCTAATCCAGTTTGTTTATCCTTAACTACAATTTGTAGGTCCTTGGTGGCAATTAGCGGTTTTACCACGTCATCATATTTGGCGACAGTCTCTTGTGGAAGAACAGGTTTTTTGTTTTCACCGAAGATGAATTTGATACCAGCCCCAGCGTTAAGGCTTTTGTGAAGCGTGTTTTCTCGAACCCTAACTTCGTTATAGTGATCTAGGATGCCGCTTTTGATTCCAACCGCAGGATCAATAGGCGTGTGTTGTACACTTTTTTCAATGGTAAACCTACTTGGTTTATTACCAAATGTTGTACCGAAGGTTTGTACATAATCAACGTGAGCGAATACGGCGATTTTTGGCGTAATTTTGTAGTTTAAGCGTAAGCCTCCAACACCAGCCCAACTATTTGCCTTGTTGCTGGCATCGTTTACGGTGTATTGGGTATCGTAGTTGGTGGTGCCAAATACGTTGGTAAAGGTTAAGGTGGTGGTGTACTCGGGAAAGTGTTGCATCATTACACCGCCACGTAAATACAATTCGGCGTGAAAGTTGTTTTTGGTAAACTTATAGCTAGGACCAAAGGTGAATAAATAGTCCTGAAACCGTTGGCTGTTTTTGTAATCGGTAACAATGTAACCATTGGTGAAAAGTACGCTGTCGGCTACGTTAATTCCATTTCTGATGAAGCGGGCATCAATACCTAATCCGAATTTATTTCCTTTGAAGTATTTTTCTAAGAAAATGCCAGCGTGATAGCCTAATTTGGTATCTCCAATTTTTTTGTAAGTACTTAATGGTTGGGTAATTCCGCCTTGTAAGCCTATTTGAAAATCTCCTCTCGGCTTTTCTTGGGCGACTGCAAAAAATGTAAATCCTAGTAACATCAGTGCAAGTGAAAATTTCTTCATGATCTTAATATTTAACATTCAACATTCTGTTCTTTAGCTCTTGGTCCAATATGGACGTGTTATTAGCTAATCAACAGGATGGAAGAAATGTTACCCTATGAAGGCGTTTTTCTTGCTTTTTTTAGTCTGTTTCTGTGTTTTTTTGTCATTCAAATGAGAGGATGAATCTCTAAGTGGCTGTTGTTGTTTATTAGAGATCCTTCGCTACCGAATAGTCGGTACAGGTAACGCTCTGAATGACAGGGTGATTAAGTGACTAATTCGGTTTGATGAATAGGCTTTTGTAACCTAAACCCGATTGGAACGAGCATCCCGATGAAATCGGGATAAAGTGGAAAGCGGGACTACCGATAATAGTGATCCTAATTTGCTTTTCGAAAAATATAGATTTGCTTAGGATTCTTCGCTACGCTCTAAATAACAAGATGTTCACGGGTAAATGCTCTCTTGGACGCTTGAATCCTCAGTTATTGTATTGTTAAGTTGGTGTTTCATCATCTCGGCTTCATAGAGAGATTTTTGGATGTGCCGATAGTAGGTGTCTTTAAAGTACAAAGATCTCTCCGCTGCGGTCGAGATGACGGGACGGTAAAGCTAGGCTTTCGCTTGTTGAATAAGTTTTTGCAGCTCTGCTAAATCTTTTGCCACAATATCGGGCTTTACGGTTGATTGTTGTACATCGCTAATGGTTGCTTCTCCTGAAAGGACGAGTACGCCCAATGCTCCAGCGTTCTTCGCCATTTTTACATCGGTATAAATTCTATCGCCTACCATGGCAATTTCATTGGGTTTTAAGCCATATTGATGGATGATGCCGTCTAACATTTGAGGGTCGGGCTTGCCAATCACCACATCTGGTTTTCTTTTGGTGGCGCCTTCAATACAAGCGCAAATAGAACCACAGTCTACCAAGATGTTAGGTTGGTCGGTAGGACAAACCCAATCTGGGTTGGTGGCAAAATAGGGAAGAGGTTGGCTTGCCCAGTAGGCAGCTCTACATAATCTCGAATAAATGAGTGAGGTATCGAAACCCACCACTAGTGCATCTGGTCTGTCATCGGCACTTTCCGCTGTAGAGATGAAACCTGCATCTTCAAACTCTTTCACCATGCTTGGCGTGCCCAAAATAAACAACCGTTTTACGTTGGGGTAGTGGTTTTTAATATAATTGATGGTGGCAACGGCAGAGGTGTACATTTCATCTGCTGTTGCTGGAATGCCCATTTTTTCTAAATGCTTAAGGTAGTCGGCAGTACTTTTGGATGGGTTATTGGTTAAAAAGGAATAACCAATGCCATTTTGTTTTAAATAGCTTAAAAAATTGTTGGTAAACGGAAATAGTGTGCTGCCATTGTAAATGGTGCCATCCATGTCCAAAGCAAAATGCTTAGTGTTTTTGAGTTGTTCGCTGATAACTATAGGAAGTGTCATAAAATCAATTAATCTTTAGTTTCTAATTCGTCGTATCCGTGTGCTTTGGCTTTCCACATGAGCGCAAAAATGAATATACAAAGTACCGCCATACCAATCATCATCATGAATACATAGTCCCAAGCTTTTCCAGGGTTGACTTTACTGATGGAATCTACCATATAGCCAACGCCTACGCCCGAGACCAACCCACTGGCATAACCAAAAAGTCCAGTGAGGCCATTTGCGGTGGCAGCGGCACGGTTTGTGGCTTGGTTTGCTGCTGCAATGCCAATTAGCGCTTGAGGACCGTAGATAAAAAAGCCCGACATGGCCAATACCAATATCATTGCCCACGAAGGAGTACTATCTGGCAAATACAAGAAAATGGTCATAAATACCGCTACACCAACCATGCAATACAAAGAGGTGCGGTGAGCTTTGCCCGCAAAATATTTATCGGTCACCCAGCCAGCGGCCAGCATACCTACAATACCGAAAATTTCGAAAACGGCAACGGTCCATCCTGCATTGGTTAAGGTCATGCCGTGTGCTTCTTTAAGGAAAGTTGGTCCCCAGTCTAATACCGCAAAGCGAACAATGTACACGAAGAAATTGGCTATTCCCAATATCCAAATCCATTTGTTTCGGTACACATGTTTGTTGACAAAAGCTTTGAATTCGGCAGAGGAATATTTACCTTTTTTATGTGTTTTATGAAGTTCTGGTAGCCCTACGGAAGAAGGGGTGTCTCTTAAGCCGATAAATAGACCTAATGAACCTACTAAGGCAATGGATGCAGGTATCCAAAAACACCATTTCCACGCACCGTAATGGGATGCCGACTCGATGACACTTTTCATCTTTTCGGTATCTGTTGCATCTATTTTCAGGTTGGCTGCAATGGAAGCAATGACTTCTGGGTTGTTACTCATATTAGTACCCATTGAACCCATGATATAACCCGCTAAAATGGCTACTAAAGCTGCTCCAATAGAGTGTGAAGTATTCCAAATAGACATTTTGGTGGCCAATTCGTTTTGAGGAATCCAGTGCGTAAGTAGGCGAGCTACAGGTGGAAAGCCACTTCCTTGGATGAGATTGTTCAGGATCAGGATAATTCCAAAAATGAGTACCATGGTATTGGTGAACATTGGTCCGCCAGTTTGCCCCGTGAAGATGGTGCTCAAATCAGCTCCCCAACCAAAGGCGAAGTTGGCTACAGCGCACAGGAATAGGCCAATGGACATATGATAGCGGGCGTTCATTCTGTCGGCTAATACGCCATTGAGAAATCTCGATATGCCATAAACAATGGTCACCAAAGTCATGATGATACCAAAGCTGGTTTTGGTGATGCCGTATTCGGCGGTTAGACCAGGGATGGCAAAAGAGAAGTTTTTGCGAACGAAATAAAATACTGCATAACCAATCATGGTCACGATGATGGTTCTGGTTTGCCAGTATTTAAACAGTTTTTGTGTGGCTTCTTTGTCGTTTGTTTGTTCTTGGTTGGTCATTTTGTTTAACTGTTTTATTCGTTAAATTGATTAATGGAGTTTACCAATTTTTAATTCGTTCCCAGTTTCCAGATACCGTCTTTGCCAAAAAGCTGGTCAAGCCATTGGTTTAGGTAGCCAGTTCTTACCGCAAGGTCAAGGATGGTAAATCTTCGTCTAATATATTGCGCTCTAACAAAAGTTTGTTTTAATTTTTCTCTCGTGATGCCGATATGCTCAGGTTCGGTAGGGGCGCCTACGGTAGCCAAACGGGCTTTGGCCTCTTCAAATGGAACAATTTGCTGCTTTAAGCGAGCTTTAATGTTGCTCCAGTTATCTTTCAATGTCTGTAATTGTTTTTCTAATAATTGGCGGTCGATATATTTAGCACTGGTTTCTTGCCAGCCAATTTCTGGGAAATCGGTGTCTTTAAAAATGTCTAGAGATTGTGTTTTTAGTTCTTCCAAGGTTGGCCATTGTTCTAATGCTTTTGGAATGTCCAAATGTTCAAAGTCGGTTTTTAATGCCAAGTCATAAAGAGCGGTAATGGCCAAAGTCCCAATGCTTACTTGAAAACCATGCGAAACGTGTTCGCCATTGTTAAGGTGGTGTTCCATGTTCCAAAGGTGGCTGAACTGATGTTCAGCGCCAGAGGCAGGTCTGCTTGATTTAGACCATTGCATGGCAAAGCCGCCTAGCATTAATCCTTCAGTAAGTTGCGAAACTGCTTTAGTCTCGCCATTTCTGGTTCCCGCTGGATCTGAAAGTGCTTCATGAAGTCCATCCTGTACAATAGACCATGCCGTTGGATCTATTGGCTCTACATTCAGTGCATCTGCTAAAATCCAGTCAGCGCCTGCAGTGATTTTTGCAAATAAGTCTGCGTAACCCGAAGCGGTCATTTCGGTAGGAGCTGCACTTAAAATATCAATATCCGCCAAACATGCTTGTGGTGCTGGACAATTAAAGGTTTGTTTTGCGCCATCGGCTGTAATAGAGGCTCCAAAAGCGGTGTAGCCGTCCATGGAAGCTGCAGTGGCTACGCAGAGGTAAGGTCTATTGGTTAAGTGTGCTGCCAGTTTGGTGAGGTCGTTAATGGTGCCAGAACCTACGGCTACTGGAATGGCTTGGTTTTGTTTTAAGACGTTCACTAGTTCTTCTACATACTCGTAAGCGGCGTAAATCTCTGGATCTTTGTAAATATAAGGGGATTCTTGAAGGATACCATTGCTTTCAAATTGTTTCAATAATGATTTTCCTGCTAATTCAAAGGTGGTTGTATCAGCAACAATGATGGCTTTGGCTCCTGGGAATTGTTCCTTAAATAATTGAGAAGTTTGTTTTAGCTTGTCTTGGCCTATTATTAGGGCTTTGGTTTCGCTAGCAGATTTTAACGCTGTGGCTACTTTTGACATTAAGGAAAGGCTTTGGTTGGTTAAATTTGGTTGATTTTTAGCTTTATCAAATAAACGATTTTTAAAAAAATAAAACAAATAAAAATTTATAAATAACATTTTGAAAGTTTAACGATGGGTTAACAAAATGTTTAAATACAAAAAAAGCCCCGCATGTGCGAGGCTTTAAGTTCTTTGATTACTTTCTGTTATTTACAGTAATTGGATTTAAATTCTTCCGACATGATCTCTGTAATACGGATAATTTCATCCGCTTCATTGGAATTGTTATAAATCAACTGGTTGCAGGTTTCTCTGTAAGGAAGTAAATATTCCTTATATGCAGGTACTACGTGATTGTGCCATTTGTATAGTACATCTTCTTCGGGATAACCTCTTTCGATACCGTCTCTTTGTACTCTTCTTTCTAGGGCTATGTTTTCATCTGCCTCGATAAAGATTCGGTAATCTATTAGCGAGTTGATTTCTTTAAAGTGTAAGATGAACAAACCCTCTACAATGATAATGGGAGCGGGGTGAATTTCTAAGATTTTGGTTACTGCCAAAGGATTGTTAAAGTTGTATTCCTTTTTGTAGACGGTTTCTCCGTTGATCAGTTTTTTAATGTCCATTAGGAATTGCTGATCATCGATGGTGCTGGGAAGGTCAAAGTTGTAAAGTTTGTTTTCCTCCTGAGTCATTTCGCCAGCAGGGATGTAATAATCATCCTGTGATACTAGCGTTACTTCATCATGTTTAAAATGGTGTAAAAAACTGTGCAGGAAAAAAGTTTTACCTGAGCCGCTGCCTCCAGCGATGCCAATAATTACAGGCTTTTTAGTTTTCATTCTCTTTAGGACCGTATGTTAAAGTACAGAAAAAACGTTTATCCAATGCGCCAACTGCATCGGCCACCGCCTTAGTCATTACAATTATGACATCTTTAGTGGTTTCATTTTCAGTGAATTTGCCTACTACCTTTGCAAAGGTTGAGCGGTTGGTCATTGGATTAGTGATTTGAATAATAGTGCCTACAGGAGCAGTTCTGTGCAAAATTAGCATTTTATTGGGATCTAAGTCCGCATCAGTGATCCAAACTCCAGTACCTTTTTCTTCAATCCTATTTAGTCCGTAGGTTGCCGCTGGCCGTTTTAGATTTGGATTTTTAAGTGTACCTGTACTTTCCGTAGACTCGTCATCGTTGTCGTTATTGTTAGCTGTAGATACCGTAGGAGCAGGTTTTTCTCCTTTAATGATTAATTTTTGGCCTACCGTTAGATCGTTAGATGTTAAATTGTTGAAGGTTTTTAGTTGATAGGTAGTGAGCTGATATTTTTGGGCGATGGAATAGATCGTTTCGTTTGCCGCTACCACGTGTTCGAAAGTAGGATCTGTTTTGCTAGGCGCAGGAGTGCTGACTGCAGCTGTTGGTTTGCTTTCTACAGGTTTACTTTCGACAGGTTTGCTTTCAATGGGCTTGCTGGCTATTACAGGCGCTTCATTTTGAGCTGCTGCACCCTTGGCAGGAATTTTTAATACCTGACCAATTTGGAGGTTGTTGGAGTTTAATCCGTTGAGTTCTTTGATTTCTTCTACCGTCACCTCATATTGTTTCGCAATCACTCCCAAATACTCTTTAGGTTTTACAATATGCTCAATCACTCCTGTAGTAGTAGGGACTGTTTTTGTTTCTTGAGGCTGATTGCTGGTTTGAGGAGTAGCAGTATTGGTGGCCAAAGGATTGGTTTTATTAAAAGGGACTCTTAAAACCTGACCAACTTGTAGGTTGTTTCCGCTTAAATTATTGAGTTTTTTGATATCGGCTACGGTGGTCGCAAATCTCTCGGCAATTAAATTCAAATTGTCTTTGGCTACTACTGTATAGTCGAAAAAGCTATTGGCGGTAATCGTTGGTACGCTTGTCGTTGCTTTTTGATTAAACGGGATTTCGGTAGGTACTTTAACAATGGAGCCAATTTGAAGGGCCGCATTATTGTTGTACGCCTGAACGTCTTTTACGTTGACGTTGTATTTTCTAGAAATAGAGTAGTAACTTTCTTTTGGATCTACCTTGTGGATGATCAATTTTTTGCCATTATTGTTCTCTACACCTATAGAGTCAAGCGGCTTACTGGCAAAAGCAGCAGCTGAACTTAGCAGCGTGCAGATTAAAATATATCTCTTAAGCATCTATATTTTTAATTTTTGGAGGTACAATTATACGAATAATATATAGGAACACTAACAATGTAACTAAACGGTAACATTTTGTATTCTATTGTACGAATTTGTAATGAAATCAAAACTTATTCCCATTAGTTTTGTTAATTTGGTACTATCAAAAACACAGATATTATGTCAGCAAAAGAAATAAATCTAACAGAGAAACAAGTTAAACCAGTGGTGGATATGCTTAATGATTATTTGGCAAACTATCACATTCACTATCAAAAATTAAGAGGTTGCCATTGGAATATTAAAGGTCAAAACTTCTTCACGCTTCACCTTAAATTTGAGGAACTGTATACTAACGCTCAGCTTACTATCGATGAAATTGCAGAGCGTGTATTGACTTTAGGGAAAGCTCCTCATAGCCGTTTTTCAGATTATATCAAGGAATCAGGCATTAAAGAAATTGATACTATTGGCTTGGCTGATACAGCGATGGTTGAGGCGATTTTAGATGATATGACCAAACTTATTGAACTAGAACGTGAATTGTTGGAAGCTACCGATAAAGCAAGTGACGACGGTTCGAATGATATGGTCAATCGTTTTATGCAGTTTAAAGAAAAAACCATTTGGATGTTACGTTCTTTTTTAGGGAAGAAATAATTTTAACTAGCTGATTGGTTAATGTGATGATTAGCTAATTGGTATGGAGCCACAGATGCACAGATAAAAAATATTGGTGTATCTGTGGCTTTTTTATTATCTAATTGTCGCATCATCTCATCATCATATTCTCTCATTATCACATTATGAAGACCTCTCATTATCAATTTTTTTATCTTTGAACCATGGGATATAAAAGCTTGGCTGAATGTGTTGCCGATTTGGAAAAACATGGCCATCTGATTAGAATTAAGGAAGAAGTAGATCCATATTTAGAAATGGCTGATATACACCTTCGAGTGTATGAAAAGCAAGGTCCAGCGCTATTGTTCGAGAAAGTTAAAGGTAGTCCGTTTAAGGCGGTGTCAAACTTATTTGGTACGTTGGAGCGCTCTAAATTTATGTTTAGAGATTCACTTCCGAAAGTACAGCAATTGGTAGAATTACGCTCAGATCCGATGAAAGCTGTTAAAAACCCGTTTAAGTTTTTAGGTACTGGTTTGACTGCTCTATCGGCTTTGCCATTAAAGCAATCCTTATTTAAACAAACTTTTCAGAAAACCACCATCTCGGCATTGCCTCAAATTGTGAATTGGCCTATGGATGGTGGCCCTTTTATTACCATGCCGCAAGTGTTTACTGAAGATATTGATCGACCAGGGGTGATGAATGGTAACTTGGGTATGTATCGTATTCAACTGGCAGGTAACGATTATATACAGGATAAAGAAATTGGTCTTCATTATCAAATCCACAGGGGGATTGGGGTACACCAAACCAAAGCAAATGCTAAAGGACAGCCGCTTAAAGTAAGTATTTTTGTAGGTGGTCCGCCATCACATCCTTTGGCTGCAGTAATGCCATTGCCTGAAGGACTTTCAGAGATGACTTTTGCAGGAGCGTTAGGCAATAGACGTTTTAGGTATTTTAGGGACGAGGAAGGTTTTGTGATTTCTGCAGATGCTGATTTTGTAATTACAGGCACGGTTTATCCTCACGAAAATAAACCAGAAGGACCATTTGGCGACCATTTGGGCTATTATAGCTTGGTGCATCCATTTCCTTTAATGAAAGTGCATCATGTATACCATAAAAAAGATGCACTTTGGTCGTTTACGGTAGTAGGCAGGCCGCCTCAAGAAGATACCAGTTTTGGTGCATTGATCCATGAAATATCGGGTTCGGCTATTCCGCAAGAAATACATGGTTTAAAAGAGGTTAACGCTGTGGATGCTGCAGGTGTACACCCGCTTTTATTTGCTATAGGAAGTGAGCGTTATACGCCATATTTGAAAGAAAGAAAGCCACAGGAGATTTTGACCATCAGTAATCATATTTTAGGTAAAAATCAATTGAGTTTGGCTAAGTATCTTTTGATTGCTGCGAGAGAAGATAATGAAGCGTTAACTACGCATCACCTAGATGAGTTTTTGCAGCACATGCTTGAAAGGGTTGATCTGACAAGAGATATTCATTTTCATACCAATACTACTATTGATACTTTGGATTATTCGGGCGATGGGCTTAACTCGGGGTCTAAAGTGGTTTTTGCAGCAGCAGGAGAAAAGAAACGTGAGCTTTTAGGCAGCTTGCCTACTGGTTTTGACCTGGCTGAACCTCATCATTTGGCGGTACCAGGTATCTTGACGGTTCAATTGCCTAAGTATACCAATCAACAGGAAGCTAAAAGAGACATTGCGTCTCTTAAAGAAAGATTAAAAGCAAACGAGCTTTCACAATTGCCATTGGTGGTAGTGTGTGATGATGCAAGCTTTACTGCTGAAAATATTAATAATTTGGTTTGGGTAACTTTTACGAGAAGTAATCCTGCTGCAGATATAGATGGTGTGGATGACTTTACGGAAAATAAGCATTGGGGCTGTAGAGGGCCATTAATTATAGATGCCCGTAAGAAACCTCATCATGCGCCAGAGTTGATTAAGGATGAAGCCGTAGCGGAAAGAATAGATAGGATGGGAGCGCAGGGTGGTTCTTTATATGGTATTATATAAAAAAAACCGACGAGCAGTTCGTCGGTTTTTTTGTTTAAAATCTTAGGTATTTAAAATCTTACTCCAAAAGTTAAGAACACATTGTTTTTGTTGTTTTTTGCTTGTGCAACGGGTTCATTAAAATCTTGTAATAAATAAGGGCTGAAAGTTGAATTGGTTTCTACACGTTGGTAAGCAAGATCGATAGAGTAGTTTTTGTTTCTGTAGCCAATACCTCCAGAATAGAATTTGCTTTGGAATTGATTTTTACTGTCGTCTTTATAAGCTGTTCCATTAATGCCGTATCCACCTCTTAAACTTACCAAATCAGTTACTTTAACTTCGGCACCTACACGATAGTTTACTGCACTTTTATAAAGTGCTTTAACGTCGTTATTGGCATTGTTGATTTCGCCGATACCTACACCATCTACGCTAGAAAAACGCATGCTCGAATAATCGATGAAGTCTACATCAGCAGAAATTAAAGCCCTGCCACCAATGACATAACTTGCGCCAAGTGAGCCTTTGAATGGTGTGCGTAAATCGTAGCTAAAGTCATAAATTTCTTCGTCTAGGACTGCTTTATCAGAACTGCTACCTGCGCTACGGTCATCAATATTAAACCAAGTAGGGGTTTGTAAGTTCATTCCGATTCTAAATTCGCTTACTGGTCTGAAAATCACACCAATTCTACCATTCACCCCTGAACCTTTAACTTCTTGGTTTTGATAGTAATCAACGGCATAGGTGGTTGAGTTTGCTAAATTGCCACTTTCATAAAGGTGCGAATCATTATTCATGTTAATGCTTACTAAACCTAAGTTAGCTCCAATGTAGATTTGATTGGAGATGTTGATGGCTCCAGCGATACTAAATTCAGAAACCGAACCAGAACGCAATACGTTTACTTGTTGCGTATTGCCTAAAGTACCTGCATTTTCTTCATAAAACATGTTGTAAACCGAACTGGTATTGTTGGTTCCAGAGAAATTAGATTCTAAACCATAATCGTTATTACGGTTGTAGCCTAAACCAATAGAAGCGCTGATGACACCAGTTTGAGTATCTTGCCCCTTTGATCTGTAAGTAGGCATGTGGAACACTACCCCAATTTGGTTCAAGTTAACTTGACTTTTATTGGTAGAAGTATTATTGTTCAAGTAATCCGCTTTGATGTTGGTGCCATTAAATTCAGGCGTAAGTACAAATTCTGAACGGGTAAACAAACCTAAACCAGCCGGGTTGCCTCCCAAAGAGCTGATGTCGCCACCTACGCCAATTTGTGCATTTCCCATGCCTTTAAAACGAGCTGAACTGCCATAATTGGTTTGTGAAAATCTTAAGCCATCACCTGCGTAAGTTGGGAAAGTAATAGGTTGTGGCGTAGTTGTTTGTGCGTGCACGTAGTTAGCGGTAGCTGCTGCTACCACTAACAGTGAAAATATCTTTTTCATTTAAATTGCGATAAATAATTTAGAAATAAACCTTAGCCTCTGCCTCCACCACGTGTTGGACGGCCACCACCACTACTGCTGCTGCCACTGCTTCCGCTTCCGCTACTTGCAGGAGGAGGAGTTGGTCTTGAAGGTGGCGTATAACTTTCTCTTTGAGGAGGTGCAGAAGGTCTGCCGCTATCACTTGATCTACTAGGTCTGCCGTAATTACCACCTGAGTTAGAAGTTCTATCAGGTCTAGATACGGTTCCGTTGTTAGCTGGGTTATAGCTTTGTGGTCTAGGTCTATTCATACCATCGCCTATATTTCCTCTATCACTACCTGCATATCTTCCAGAAGACGGTCTTACAGTGCTGCTTCCCATTCTAGATGGTCTCGGTCTGTAGTTTTCGTTTCTAACGATAGTAGAGCCTCCCCAGCCGCCACCCCAGTAGCCGCCTCCGCCCCAATAACCACCACCCCAGTAGCCTCCGCCCCAGCCACCAAACCAAGGGTTGTGGTAGGAGTAAGGACCCCAAGTGTTCCAGTAATATGGACTACCGTAATATCCCCAATAAGTGTAAGGATTATTCCAACGGTTAAAGCCCCATCCGTAGTTAAAGCCTAATGAGAAATCGTAAGGGTTGTACCACGAATTGTAACCGTAAAAGTTGTAGTAATCATCAAAATAAATTCTGTTTGGGCTACCATAGTAAAAACGGTCAATCCTCGACGCGTAATCCATGTCGTAACTTTGATCACTTGGTCGGTAATTAGGATCAGTTCGTGAAGTATCTATTTGAGCCGTTTGTACTGGCGGGGAGTATTTGTAAACCCGAGCCTGCGCAGTCGTATTATACACATCATCGGCACTGTTGTTTTGTGCCATCTTTTGTGTAGAGCAAGACGCAACTAACAAGGCAGTTGCGGCAAGTGTACTGGTGAAAAAATGATTGACTCTCATTGTATTTAGTTTTATTTGTGTGCTAAATTAAATTGTGACTATAAATTTATAGCTTTGTAGCCATCAATACAAGATATTTAACACAAAAAACGTTCCAAATAAGTTATGAGCAAAGGTATTACGAGTAAAAGTGAAGATTATTCCCAGTGGTATAACGAAATTGTTATAAAAGCTGACTTGGCAGAACATTCGTCGGTAAAGGGCTGTATGGTAATTAAGCCGTACGGTTACTCTATTTGGGAGAAGATGCAAGCGGTTTTAGACCATAAATTTAAAGAAACAGGTCACTCGAATGCTTACTTCCCCTTGTTCATTCCCAAATCTTATTTTTCTAAGGAAGCTGCCCACGTAGATGGCTTTGCTACAGAGTGTGCCGTTGTGACACATTACCGTTTAAAAAACGATGGTCAAGGTAATATCATTGTGGACGAAGAGGCTAAATTGGAAGAGGAGCTGATTGTTCGTCCAACTTCGGAGACCATTATCTGGAATACCTATAAAGGTTGGATTCAATCTTACCGTGATTTGCCTTTATTGATTAACCAATGGGCTAATGTGGTGCGTTGGGAAATGAGAACCCGTTTGTTTTTACGTACTACCGAGTTTTTATGGCAAGAAGGACACACTGCACATGCTACTTCTGAGGAAGCTATTGAAGAGACCGAAAAAATGTTGGATGTATATGCCGATTTTGCTGAAAATTGGATGGCTGTACCAGTAGTAAAGGGTAGAAAAACAGAGACCGAGCGTTTTGCGGGTGCTTTGGATACTTATTGTATCGAGGCTTTAATGCAAGATGGTAAGGCTTTGCAGGCTGGAACTTCGCACTTCTTGGGTCAAAACTTTGCAAAGGCATTTGATGTTAAATTCACTAACAAAGAAGGTAAACAGGATTATGTTTGGGCCAGTTCATGGGGTGTTTCAACGCGTTTAATGGGGGCCTTAATTATGGCGCATAGCGATGATAGTGGTTTGGTACTGCCTCCGAAATTAGCTCCTATTCAAGTGGTAATTGTACCTATCCATAAGGGCGACGAGGAACTTCAAAAAATATCAACATTTGTAGACGAATTGCTTCCAAGGTTAAAAGGTTATGGAATTTCTGTAAAATATGATGACAGAGATAGTCAGCGCCCTGGATTTAAGTTTGCTGAATATGAATTGAAAGGTGTGCCTATTCGTTTGGCGATTGGTGCTAGGGATATGGAAAATGGTACTGTGGAGCTTGCTCGTAGGGATACCAAGGAAAAATTCACCGTACCGCAAGAGGGTTTGGCAGAGTATGTTTTCCAAATGTTGGCGCAAATCCAAGAGAACATCTTCAATAGAGCATTGAAATTTAGAGATGAGCATATCACTGAAGCCAATTCATACGAAGAGTTTAAAGCGCTGTTGGAAACCAAAACAGGTTTTATTGCGGCGCATTGGGACGGTACAGCTGAAACGGAGAAGCGTATTAAAGAAGAAACTAAAGCTACTATCAGGTGTATTCCTTTAGATAATAAGTTGGAAGATGGGGTTTGTATCTTAACAGGCAAGCCATCTAAGCAACGCGTATTGTTTGCGAAAGCTTATTAGGCTATAAGTGATAAGTTTTAAGTTTGGTTGTTTAGGTTTTCAAACATCTATACAACCAAACGCTAAAAAAAAAATCCGTCATGGAAACGACCAATTACCAACTGATCCTCGAGAAATTAGAAAGCAAGGCTTCTTTAAAGCAAGCCATTTACAGAAACACCGTTGATGTTTTTGCCATTGCCAAGAAGTCACTTTCAAAATTAGCGTCTAGATTATATCAAGATTATACTGTAAAAGATCCTTCGGTAGAGGTGACTTATAAGGATGCTCATCAGTTTGAAGCGGAACTTAAGTTTTCTGGGGATATGTTGTTGTTGTCCATGCATAGTAACATCTTCAATTTTGAGGAGGGGCATCGCATTTATTCGACTAGCTATGTGAAAGCTAATCCGAGCTTGAGTTATTGCGGAGTTATTTACATCCATAACTTTTTGGCCGATTCGATTAAGTATAATCGGTTAGCTGATGAGGGTACTTTGATTGCCAGGATTCTGATCAATAAAGAGAAGCGTTTCATTGTGGAAGGTGAGGGGCAATTGGGGTTTTTATATGAGGCTTTTAGCGAAACTGAAATTAATGAAGAGGTGTTGACGCATATCTTGGAGTTAGCGGTGCTAGATTGTATAGAAACTGATTTGCAATTACCACCTTATGCTACGGTTAAGGATATTACGCTGCACCAAAAGCAAACAACTTTAGCGGCAAGTGGTTATCCAACAGGAAAGCGTTTGGGCTATATGTTTAAATCTGAAGTGCAACAAAATAATAGTTTATAATAATTTAACCACATAGACACATAGCACAGCAATTTATAGGCTATTTGTCAGAGGTGCAACAGAATAATAGTTTTATCATTAAACTAACCACATAGGCATATAGGATAATGTTACTCTGCAGGAGGAGCAAACAATAGGTTGTTTAAATCTGAAGTGCAACAGAATAATAGTTTTATCATTAAATTGAACCACATAGACACATAGGTAGAACTAAGTGATGTGTTATGTAGTTATAAAAAAAATATCGAAATGAAATTTGCAACTAAAGCGATACATGCTGGTCAGCATCCTGATCCAACTACTGGTGCGGTAATGACCCCGATTTATCAAACTTCAACTTATTGGCAGGCATCACCTGGGGAGCACAAGGGATACGAGTACTCCAGAGGTACTAACCCCACCCGTAAGGCGCTTGAAGATTGTTTGGCAGCATTGGAAAATTGTCAATTTGGTTTGGCTTTTAGTAGTGGAATGGGTGCTACGGATACTTTGTTAAGGTTGTTGAAACCTGGCGATGAGGTGATTACTGGTGACGATTTGTACGGTGGTTCTTATCGTATTTTTACCAAGGTTTATCAAAACTACGGTATCAAGTTTCATTTCTTGGATTTATCGAATCCAGAAAATATTACGCCTTATATTAATGACAAAACTAAATTGGTTTGGATAGAAACGCCTACCAATCCAACGATGCGTATTATTGATATTGAAGGGGTGGCCAAAATTACTAAGGCTCATAACATCCTTTTAGCGGTTGATAATACTTTTGCTTCGCCTTATTTGCAAAACCCTATTGACTTGGGTGCTGATGTGGTGATGCATTCGGTAACGAAATATATTGGAGGCCACTCTGATGTGGTTATGGGTGCTTTATTGACCAACAATGAGCAGTTGTACAAAGATTTGTTCTTCATTTACAATGCTTGTGGCGCTACGCCAGGACCTCAAGATGCTTTCTTAGTGTTAAGAGGGATTAAAACTTTGCACTTGCGTATGAAAGCGCATTGTGAAAACGGAGAAAAGGTCGCTCATTTCTTGAAAAACCATCCTAAAATTGATAAAATTTACTGGCCAGGTTTTGAAGAACATCCTAATCACGACATTGCCAAAAAACAAATGCGTGGTTTTGGAGGTATGGTTTCGGTTACTTTAAAGGATGCTGATTTGCAAGAAACTTTCCGTATTGCTTCACGTTTTAAAGTGTTTTCGTTAGCGGAATCTTTGGGTGGTGTAGAAAGTTTAGTGAATCATCCAGTAAGTATGACGCATGGTTCCATTCCAAAAGAAGCGCGTGAAAAGGTAGGGGTAACCGATAATTTATTGCGTTTCAGCATTGGTGTTGAAGATATTGATGATTTATTGGCGGATTTGGAACAGGCACTTGCTTAAGGTTTAATCGTTTAACGGTATAATTGGTTAATCGATGTCGGATCAGTTAACCAACTCAACAAATCTACAATTAACCAAAGTATGCAAATTGCAGATATTAAAGATTTTCTTAATGCTAAAGTAGCGCAATACAATCGACCAAATTTCATTGAGAATGACCCGATTAGTGTTCCGCATCAATACACGTTAAAACAAGACATTGAAATTGCCGCTTTTTTCGCGGCAATTTTAGCTTGGGGCCAACGAAAAACCATTATCAATAAATGCAACGAATTGTTGGCTCGAATGGATCATCAGCCTTATCAGTTCATGCTTCATCATTCTGACGAGGATTTGAAAGGTTTGCTTGGTTTTAAGCATCGTACTTTTAACGATACCGATTTACTTTACTTTGTGGCGTTCTTTCAACAGCATTATCAGCAATCGAACTCTTTAGAAACCGCTTTTATTCCAAAGTCTTTAATTTATAGGACAGATTATTTGAGTGTTGAAGAAATCGATTCAGGGTACGAATTGACTTCTTCTACCTGTTATACTTCCGATTTGGTCATTGCCGATTTTACCATAGAAAAAGCTTTAAACCATTTCCGTTCTTATTTTTTTAGTCTGCCAGATTTTCCGCGAAGAACGATTAAACATATTTCTTCGCCCTTGCAAAAATCAACTTGTAAGCGCTTGAATATGTTTCTTCGTTGGATGGTAAGAAAAGACGATTGTGGGGTTGATTTTGGCATTTGGAACACCTTACGTTCCGCAGATTTGATATGTCCGTGTGATGTACATGTAGAACGTGTGGCTAGGCATTTAGGGTTAATTGAACGTAAGCAAACAGATTGGCTAACGGCGGTTGAGCTCACCCAAAAATTAAAAGCATTTGATGAACAAGATCCAGTAAAGTATGATTTTGCTTTGTTTGGATTAGGGGTTGAGGGACATTTATAATAAATTTACAACTGGTAAACTAATCCTTCAATTATGGCTACACCGCTTTCTTCATGGCAAATGACCTACCCAGAAAAATTTATTGCTGCAGCAAGTAATATTCCGACGGTTGTACATGATGATAAAAGGCAGGTTTTAGTGGCCGATAGCTCCCAACTTAAAACTACTTTTCAGTATGAAAAAATAGAGGAGGGATGTTATTTGTTTGTGGTAGACATGACCGCTCAGGAGGCTACCGAAATAGCGCTGTTTGGTGATAGGAGCATTGAATATTACTGCTTATCCTACCAGCTCATCAGAGGTGGGGTGAATAAAGTACCTGCAAAAGATAATGATCCGCTACAGGCAAAAACCATGTCACTACCGCGTATTTGCAGTTTTTACAATAATGAGTTTGATTATAAAACTTTATTTGAGAAAGAGGCTGGCGTTAGGGCTTTTATATTTTGCTTTACCAAAGATTGGCTGTCCAAGGGCATTGATTTTTCGGGCGTAGATCCAGAAGCGACCTTTTTAAAGGTGATTGATAAGAAGATGGAGGGTTTGGCCTATTTCAGTGATAGTTTTTATAAAGATACTTTCGATGAATTGGATCGATTGCTAACACAAGCACAGCGTTCGCCTGTTTATCCGTTGGTTGTTCGTAAGTTATCCCTTACGCTTATTGCCGATTTTTTTAGTATCGTAGCTGATCCAAATTCGGTACTGAATAGTCCTCCAATCAACCATGAATTTGATGGTATTGAAAAAATAAAGTTGCATATAAACCGAAATTTTAAAAATGGATTCCCAGGGCTGGCGGCTTTAGCCTATATCGGAAATATGAGTGTCGCATCGATGCGTAGGCATTTTACAAGACAAATGGGCCATTCTGCTTTTGATTATTTTAGAGATGTGCAGATGCGTTATGCTTTTGAGCAATTGCAGAAAGGTATTCAAGTAAAACATATTGCCAATGAATTGAACTTTAAGAGCTCTGCTAATTTTGGTAGGGCATTTAAAAAGGCTTATAAAATACTGCCAGGTGAGGTGAAGAGCCTGAAGAACTAAGTGAATTTGCGCATATATGAGTGCTTTTTGAGCATATTAACTATCATTAACCCGATAGTTTTGCTGAAAAAACTTGTGTATGAAGCATTTCTACAATCTCAAATTTATCTTCCTCTTTTTAACTATTCTTTTTTGTTTGAATACTGTTCACTCTAAAAGTAAGCCGTCTATTTTAGGAGATAGACCTTTCAATGCCATTAAAAGAATTGGTCCCAATCAGGACGGTATTTTATTTGTCAATAAAAATACCACTAATACAGACTTGTCTGGTGAAAGTTGGACTACGGCTATCAAAGAGTTATATATCGCCATTGATCAAGCGAATTTTGATCAAAATATTAAGCAAATATGGGTAGCTGAAGGTACCTATTTCCCGTCTAACACGGGAAACAAGTTTTCTTTTTTTAAACTTCCTTCTGGGGTTAAACTCATTGGTGGGTTTGCGGGGACCGAGACTTCGGTTGATGACAGGAACTTAACGCTTCATCAAACTATTTTGTCAGGAGATTTGGCCCAAAATGATCAGCAGAACTACTCTGAAAATTATGATAATAGCTTGCATATTCTCTATTTAAAGGATGTGGATCATCAAACACTGGTAGATGGGTTTACTTTTGTGTCTGGTTGTTCAAATGGTCTTGGATTTTCTGGTGAAATGGATGACAAAAAAGGACCTGCCATTTATAATGAGAACAGCTTTGCAGAAATCAGAAATTGTATCTTCACTAAAAACTTTGCATCATATGACGGTGCGGGGATTTATAATACCACTGGTAGCCATGTAAAAATTACTAACTGCTTGTTCTACGAAAATAAGGCGAATTATGGCGGTGCTATTTTAAACACTGCTAATAGCTCGTCAGATATCCTTCATTGTACCTTTGTTAATAATGTAGCGGCTGATGCCGGACGTGGTGCGGCGATCTATAACCAAAATTCGCCTGCTGGATTTTTACGAAACAGTATTGTTTGGAACAATACGCCGAATGGACAAATCGTCAATGAGAATAGTTCAGGCTTTGTTATAAGAGATAATATTATTTCTGGAGGATTTAATGATGATGATGAGGTAAACAAGATTTATAACTTAAATCCAGTATTTATTTCAGAAGCCGCACAAGATTTCCGTCTTGCAAATGGAAGTCCAGCTATGGGCAAAGGTGATGTGGCTATGCTTCCTGTTTCATTAAAAAAGGATTTGGCTAGTAATATTCGGATTTTAGGCCAGGCTCCTGATTTGGGCGCTTATGAGTTTGAGGGTGTCAAGCCAACTTTTCAAAGTTATCCTATGGTTCGTAAAACATACGGTGATGCTAGTTTTCAGCTGTCTGATCCGGTCAGTAATAGCGGTGGCACTTTTATTTTTAAAAAGTTATTTGAGGATGATGTTATTGAATTATCTGGAAATAGTGTAACGATCTTAAAACCTGGCTTTACGCTCATCAATGCTGTACAGTCCTCGACAGAAGTGTTTAAAGCCGATAGTACAGTGTTTCCAGTAAATGTGGCAAAGTTAACGGCTAATTTAGTGCTTAAAATAGATGGAACGGCTTATCAAGCGAGTGATGTTGTGACTGCCAAATATGGAGAAAGAAGGCTTTTTACTTTGGAAACTAATTCTGACATCAGTTTTCAAGATATTGAATTTGATTTATTAGATGATTATCAGGATCCGTATATTGATTTTTCAGAAATTCCTTGGATTAAGGCTGTTAAAGTGGGTAGTACTGCATTAGAAGTTCGTATTCCAGAAACAGAGTATTATCTGCCTGTTTCGCAACGTCTTCAACTGCAAATTTCAAAGGCTAGCCCAAGTCTTAATTTTGCTGCTATTCCAGTGTTAAAAGTTGGTGAGGCCGACTATGCCCTACAGGCTACCTCATCGGCAGGTTTGCCTATTTCTTTTAGCAGTAGCGATGATCAGGTTGCTAGCGTTTATCAAGATGTGGATGGCCAATGGAAGCTAAAAGCTACGGCTATTGGTTGGGTCACGATAACTGCCCATCAAAATGGGAACGCGAATTATGAAGCGGTTGTAAGCACGCGGCAGGTGCAAATTATTGAGAATCCTTTGCCAGTAAGTTTAATTAGCTTCAATGTAAAAGCTATCGCAAAGGGTGCATTATTGGAATGGAATACAGCCACAGAGCGTAAAAATGCTGGCTATCATATTTATCGTTCTACTGATGGCAGGTCTTTCGTTAAAATTGCGGAGGTTAAAGGGGCTGGTAATAGCGATCAGGTGAATGCCTACCAATACGTAGATCACAAGCCTTTGAATGGCGTTAATTATTATCAGCTTTATCAAATGGATGATCAAGGAGATCAGCATGACCTGGGCATTAGAGATTTAAACTTCTCGGTCAATGAAATGCGTATTTTTGCTTATCCAAATCCAACGCAAGATATTGTTGCACTCAGTTTCCCAGCTCAAATTTATCAGCGATTAGTACTGGCGGATTTTAACGGTAAAATATTGCAGAGGCTATTGATTAAATCTAATGCAACCTCAATTGCCATAGATTTAAGTGTTTATCCTAATGGTATTTACTTTGTTAAATTGGAAGGGAGTGAAATAGCTGCCCAAAAAATTATCAAGAGATAAAAATTTTAATTCATCTTAAGTGCTCTTGATTTAAGCCTGCCGTATGTGGTAGGCTTTTTTTGTGGATTGTTCTTTGTATGAGTTTTGATTATTAATCTTTTTAGTCCGCTAATTAGTGGGAGAAAATAAGTCCTTCAATTGTTATGCATGCATAATATAGTACTCTCTTAGTACACTATCCCTACTTAAGCCCTACTCTAAACCTACTTGAAACATGTAGAAACCGGCATGCTTCGGCGCGTATTTTGTGGCTTTTAAGGTTCTTTTGTGCTTATTTACGAAGCTTTCGACACGCTTAGTCGACTTATTTTGGAACTAGTTCTTATCTTTAAATATGGTAAATTTTAATGCCGAAATAGAAAGGTTTGAGAAAAACGGTGAAAAAACGGGTTGGAGCTATGTTTTTGTTCCCGAAGAAATTGCGCATCAGATTAAACCTAATGACCGAAGAGGAATGCGGGTTCGTGGTCATATAGACCAAGTGGCTATTGATGGTAAAAGTTTAATCCCAATGGGTGGCGGCGATTTTATTTTAGCGCTTGATGCAAAGCTGCGTAAACAGTTGCGAAAGGAGGAGGGGAATATGGTTAGCCTTTCCTTGGAACACGATGTAGATTTCAAAATAGAGATGCCTGAAGATTTGGAAGTTTGCCTTGCTCAAGAAGATGGTTTACTTGAGCATTTTCTTTCGTATACCAAGGCACATCAAAATTATTTTATTAACTGGTTAAATACGGCAAAAACAGAAGTGACCAGAACTAAACGCTTGGTTATGATTGTAGATGCTATGGCTAAAAAGCAGGATTTTGGGTTGATGTTGAGGAGTAATAAGCGGGAGAAGTAATTTGATGATTTGATGATTGGATAATTAGCTAATTTGATGATGCCCAAATAGCTAATGAAAGTTATGGTTAGCTGATGCTGAAATAAATTCAGCATGACGGGTGAGGGCAACTACCTATTATAATTTCTGAACCAGCTATTTACCTTCATTTGGATTACGCCTAAAAAGGCTTCGCGGAAAATACGGGTACTCATTTTGGAGGTTCCTTCGGTTCTGTCTGTGAAGATAATGGGAACTTCTACTACATTGAAACCGTATTTGATCGCTGTGAATTTCATCTCAATTTGAAAGGCATAACCTACAAACTTGATTTTCTCCATCGGAATGGTTTCTAATACTTTTCTTCGGTAGCACTTAAAACCTGCGGTGGCATCTTGTATGTTAATGCCCGTAATGATACGTACGTACATCGAGGCAAAATAAGACATCAATACTCTTCCCATTGGCCAGTTCACTACATTTACGCCTTTCACATATCTGGAGCCAATTGCTAAATCGGCACCATTTACACAAGCTTCACGTAGTTTCACTAAGTCATCGGGGTTGTGAGAGAAATCGGCATCCATTTCGAAAATATATTCGTATTTCCTTTCTAAAGCCCATTTAAATCCGTGGATGTAAGCGGTACCTAATCCAAGTTTTCCTTTGCGTTCTTCGATATGGAGCATCGGAAATTCCTCTTGCAAGTCCTTTACTATTTGCGCGGTACCATCAGGAGAACCGTCGTCAATGATCAGGATTTCGAAATGATAAGGCAAAGAGAAAACCTTGCGAATGATCTTTTCGATGTTCTCTTTTTCGTTGTAAGTGGGGATTATGACTAGGCTGTCGGACAATTAATTTTAGATTTTAGATGGACGGTTTACGGTTTGCAATTTTTTGTTCTGCGAAAGTAATGAATTTACAGCGATGTTTATGCTGAGTTGTTTCGTTAAATTGTGTTAAACTATCTAATGTTGCCCATCCATTTTTTCAATATTGGAACCAGTAAGAAGATAAACAAACCGATGCCTGCTGAGTAGATGGAAATTTGAAGTAATACGTTGGCATAATAAGGTAAAGAAAGCACCGGGTTATTTGCTTCAATCACGTGTTTAGGAATGGCCATTAAGGCTCCAATTTTACCTGCTAAAAATTCGCCAATGGCGGTGAAAAAGAAGAAAATTCCCATCATTAAGCCTACAATGTTGACTGGAGAAAGCTTGGTAATCATGGATAAACCTACTGGAGAAATACACATTTCACCACAGATGATAAAGAAATATCCACCCACAAAGGCAAGTAACGGAATTAATCCATTGCCTAAGCTGGCTTGACAGGCTAGATAGAAGGTGAAAAAGCCTAGTGCTACAAAGATGAAAGAAAGTGCAAATTTAGCTGGGGTAGAGGGTTCTAATCCTCGTTTGTTTAACCAAGGCCATAAGGCGGCAAAAATTAAACTCATGATGATTACCCATGCTGGTGGTAGAAAATTGTTTACGGAAAGTGCGGGTAGTTCCATCCCAAAAACATGCATGTCTACATTCCGCATGGCAAATAGGTTTAATGAGCCTGCATTTTGCTCGTAAAAAGCCCAAAATAAAGTAGAAACCACGACTAAGGTTAAAGCAGAAAGTAACTTAAATTTAGCCTCTTTCTCTAGTTTTGAGGATAGGTAAAGGATATAAGTGACTGATATTACCGCAAGAACCAACATGATACTGTCGAGTGCTTCATAGTAGTTAAAAAGCGTCACAATTAAGGGTAAAGCAAGTAAAGTAAGCAGGTAAATGGCATGCTCTACTTTGATAATTCCTGCTATTTTTTTGTTTAAATCGTTGGTGATGGGTAACCCTTTTTCTTTAAGAGATGCTTTTCCTAAGATAAAAATGATTAAGCCCAGTACCATAAAAATACCCGCCAAGCCAAAACCAAAATGCCAGTTTATTTTTTGCCCTACATAGCCACAAAGTAAACCACCTAATGCGGCGCCAATGTTAATGCCCATGTAGAACAAAGAGAATGCACTGTCTTTTTTTGGGTCGTTATTATCGTACAAAGTACCTACCAAGCTTGACACGTTAGGTTTAAAGAAACCATTTCCGCAAATAATGAAAGCCATGCCATAAAAGAAGCTCCAATCTTGCGGAATAGCGAGTACAATGTGTCCAATGGCCATCATTACGCCGCCAAAAATAATGGCTCTGCGATAGCCTAAAAATTTGTCGGCAAGCATCCCGCCAAACATTGGCATGGTGTAAACCAAAGCTGAGTAAGCCCCTAAAATAGCATAACCTTTTGGCTCATCAAATTTCAATTGGGTCACCATGTAAGCTAAAAGCAGGGCTTTCATACCATAGAACGAGAAACGCTCCCACATTTCGGTGAAGAATAGGAGATAGAGCTGTTTAGGGTGTTTTGCTTGGTTCATTAGTTATTTGGTTGTTTGGTTTTTTGGAATTTAGCAATATGTACTTAGTACTTTTGAATTTTGACTTTAAACTTTTGACTTTCTATTTTAAGGTGCTAGACGTTCGATTTTCCAGCTTCCGTTATTGAAAGTGTATTTAATTCTGTCGTGTAGGCGATTTGACCGTCCTTGCCAAAACTCAATTGCGGTAGGTTTTACAATGTAACCGCCCCAATGTGCTGGTTTTGGAATTGTTTTTCCTTCGTATTGTTGGGTTAGTTCTTCTACTTTTTGTTCTAGAACATCTCTATTTGGAATTACTTGGCTTTGTGGTGATGCAATTGCGCCAATTTGGCTTCCTTGTGGACGGGAGTTGAAATATTGCTCGGAGGTTTCTTTGTCTAATTTTTCAATTTTGCCTTCAATTCTCACTTGTCGTTCTAGTTCGCCCCAAAAGAAAACTAAACAGGCGTAAGGGTTTTTCTTTATTTCTTTACCTTTTTGGCTAAGGTAATTGGTGTAAAAGCTAAAGCCATCATTATCAAAACCTTTTAATAATACAATTCTGGCATTCGGTCGTGCACTTTTATCTACTGTAGCGAGTGTCATGACGTTAGGCTCAAAAATTTCGGCCTTCACCGCATCTTCAAACCATTTTTCGAACTGTGCTATCGGATTTTTAACTACATCTTGTTCACTTAACTCGGCAGCTTTATAGTCTTGCCTTAAGTTTTGTATCATTTCTTTACTGACCTTCATGGAGCAAAAATAGCTTTTGTTAATGATAAAGTTTTTAATATTTAAGTAGAAATATACCTACTGTGCGCATAATCATATTTGGATACTTGCGAATATTTTTTGTTATTTTACCAATATGTTAAGCTTGTTAGCACCATCGGTAGGAAGATTGTTGATTTCGGAGCCTTTTTTGGCCGATCCAAACTTTAAGCGCTCGGTGGTTTTATTGACGGAATATAATGAGGAGGGCTCTGTAGGTTTTATTTTGAACCAACCGAGTAATTTACTGGTAAAGGATCTGATTCCTGATTTATGGATGGCAGATTTTCAGGTGTTTATTGGTGGGCCAGTGGAGGTGGATACGGTTCATTTCATCCATCGCTGTTTTGATAAAATGGATAGTGGCGAGGAAATTATGCCTGGTTTGTATTGGGGTGGAGATTTTGAGACGCTTAAAATTTTGGTAAATAACAACAGTATACAGGAGGATGAAGTGAAGTTTTTCCTTGGTTATTCGGGTTGGAGCAATTGTCAGTTGGAAGAGGAGATTGCCACTAATACTTGGATTGTTTCAGATCAGTACCATCAGGACACTGTTTTTTCTCATAATGAAGAGGAGTTGTGGAAAGAAGTTATTATTAATTTAGGTCCTAAATATGCTCATGTGAGCAATTTTCCCGCAGATCCTAATTTGAATTAAAAAAGTCGTTAGTTATTAGTCCGAAAGTCCGAAAGTTTACCTTCCAGACTTCCAAGTCTCTTTTCTTTACAATTCACGGAATTAACTACCCAACTTGGGATTAGCCTTCCATTTCAGCGGCAGTTTCTTCTACTTTTTGTCTTAGATCATCTTTGTAGGCCTGCATTTTTTCCGCTAATTCTGGTTTTGCTGTCGATAAGATTTGTACCGCTAATAAACCTGCATTTTTAGCCGCATTTAAAGCTACAGTAGCTACTGGAATACCATTTGGCATTTGTAAAATGGAAAGGATACTGTCCCAGCCATCAATAGAGTTGGATGATTTTACGGGAACGCCAATGACAGGAACTGTAGTAATGGAAGCCACCATGCCAGGCAAATGTGCCGCACCGCCAGCACCAGCAATAATTACTTTAATGCCACGGCTTGCTGCTTCTTTAGCATAGTGAAACATTCTGTCGGGTGTTCTGTGGGCAGAAACTACCGTAATTTCAAAATCAACACCAAAGGCTTTGCAAATATCTGCTGCATCTTGCATCACTGGTAGGTCAGACTTGCTGCCCATGATAATACCAACTTTCATTTTTTTATATTGTTTTTATGAGTATCAAGATTTGAGTATCAAGTAACTGGATTTCCTGGTACTCATACTCAATCTGTTTAAGAAATTACTTTTAAGGTTTGTTGTACAAATCTGGCTTTTTCGATTGCTTTTTCGCGGTTTTGGTCGATAATGGTTAGGTGACCCATTTTGCGGAAAGGCTTAGTGTATTTTTTACCGTATAAATGCACATATACACCATCTATGGATAAAATTTTCTCTAATCCATCGTATTTGGCCACGCCATCGTGACCTTTTTCGCCCAATACATTTACCATAATGGCATTTGAAATAGAACGGGTATCGCCCAGAGGCAAATTGAAGATTGCTCTTAAATGTTGTCCGAATTGTGAAACGTAGTTGCCTTCGATGGTTTGGTGGCCGCTGTTGTGTGGACGTGGGGCTAACTCATTCACCAAAATATCACCATGTTTGGTAATGAACATCTCCACTGCTAGAATACCCGTGATATTTAATGCTGCAGCGATGTCCTTGGCAATTTTTTCGGCTCTTTCTTGTATGCTTTCAGGGTAGGTAGAAGGCGAGATCAGGAATTCCACCAAATTGGCTTCGGGATTAAATTCCATTTCAACCATTGGGAAAGTTTTTACGTCTCCATTGGCATTACGAGCAACAATAACTGCTATTTCTTTTTCAAAATGAACCAACTCTTCAATTAAGGTAGGTGCTTGAAAGGCATTTTCTACATCGCTGGCGTCGTTTATTTTCATTACGCCTTTGCCATCGTAGCCGTCTTTGCGGAGTTTTAAGATGTAAGGGAATGGGAACTTGCCATTAGTTAGATCATCCTTAGAGTTTACTAGCATAAAAGGGGCAGTAGGAATATCATTTTCCTTAAAGAACTGCTTTTGTATGCCTTTATCTTGTATTAGTCGGATGACACGTGATTGAGGGAAAACTTTTTTACCTTCTTTTTCCAGTTGCTCTAAAGCTTCTACGTTTACCTTTTCAATTTCAATGGTAATAATGTCGGCCTTTTTACCAAAATTATAAACGGTATCGTAGTCGGTAATGGAACCGTTTTCGAAATAATTAGCGATGTGTTTACATGGTGCGTCAGCGTCTGGGTCGAGCACTAAAGTGGTCAAATTGTAATTAATCGCTTCTTGAATCAACATTCTGCCCAATTGTCCGCCGCCTAAAATACCTAGTTTTAACTCGCTAATTTGTTTTGCCATTATTTATCGCTTGAATTTGCACAAAAATAGCAAAAATAAGTATATGCTTTGGGCAAATTGCATATTAGGTTGGGGTTTGGGAGTTTGGATATAGGGATTGGATAATGTGATGATTAGTGAATTTGATTATGTTTTATGGGGTAGCTAGCTGATGCTGAAATAGATTACTTTCGGTGAGCTTGCTAGGGCTCGGTTTGCTTGGGAACTTACTTAGTGGCTAGTTGTTAGTTGTTAGTTGTTAGTGGTTAGTGTGACGGGGTTTATTGGGTTTGCTCACTTTTCATGCGTTGTACCATGTATAGGCCTGCAATTACTAATACTACGCCTGCCAACGTGTAAATTGTAAGTGGTTCGCCCATTAATGTTGCTGCAATGGCAAAGCCTGCAACAGGGCACAAAAAAAGCCAGGCAGAAGCTTTTGTGGGATTGTCCTTTAGTAGCATCATCCAAATTAGCGAGGCAATAATAGAAGCTGGAATAGCTAACCAAACTACTGAACCTAGAAAGGCACCATTAAAAACATTGGCATCGGATTGATAATAGTATATCGCAAAAGGTAATAAGCAGATACAGCCTACCAGGGTCTGCCATCCGTTAATTGTTAAAATAGGGGTGTCTTTCCAATGTTGTTTGGCAAAGTAAATGGCCCCCACAGAATAGGAGATGTTGCAAAGCAACAATAAAGCCAAACCTAAAATACTGGCGTGGCTGCCATGTAAAAGGGGATAGGCGGCCAAAACCATTCCCGACATACATAATGCAAAACTCAATAGGGTTACTGGTCTAATTGGTTGTCTGTACCAAATGGTACTTATCAGCATAATTAGTACTGGATTAATGGCGATAAATAAGGAGCCTAATCCTGCGGACACTTCTTGCATGGCCACCACATATAAGCCCAGGTACAAACCCACATTGAAAAAACCGTAAATGATGATTTGCTTCCAAAGTTTTTTGTCTTTAGGAATAGGCTTGCGCATTAACAAATGGGATATGCCCAGCATTAAGGCAGCCGCCAAAATAAAACGAGGAATGGATAAAACGAGTGGTTGTACGGCTGTTAATCCAATTTTTGTGGCGGAGGATGCAGATGACCAAAGGGTTACAAAGGTAATTCCCGAAAGGAAATTGAGGAGGGGCTTATTGGAGCTCACAAAAAGTTTATTAAAAGGGTGTACTTTAGAATGGTTTACTTCGTCAAAATTCTTATGGGATTACTCAATATTTTATGAATAGGGCATTTGTCGGCAATGATCATTAAACGTTTGATCTGGTCTTCATCCAAATCTCCAGTAAATTTAATTTCCCTTTCTATTACGGTTCCCTTATCCATTTCTTCTTCGGCGCATATGGCCAAATTGACGGTAATGGTTTCTAAAGGAAATTGTTTTCTGTCGGCATACATGCGTATGGTAATGGCTGTGCAGCTGCCTAGGCTGGCTAATAGTAATGCTCCTGGGGCCATTCCTTCATCTGTACCTCCCAATTCCTCTGGTTCATCTGCATAAATAAAATGTCCATCTGCAAAAACTTTGGTCTTGTATCTTGATTTGTCTAATTCTACTACTGCGGTAATTTGCTTTTTACTCATGTTTCTATTTTTTGCCTAAATTTATGAAATGGAACAACAAAACCACGCTAACGATAGATTAAAAATTTTTCAATCTTTTATTGGGAAGGAGGTGCAAAACTCGCCTTCCAACTTTATGAACTGGTTAAAGCCAACAGTTATTACCGCCGAGAAGGGAAGTTTACATTGTAGTTATGTGGTTAGACAGGAGATGACCAACCCGTACGGTATTTTACATGGTGGTATTACTGCTGGCATTATTGATGATCTTATTGGAGCGACGGTTTTTACGTTGGGTTTAGCTCATGCGTTTACGACGGTGAACAACAATATCGATTATTTTGCCCCTGCTAAAGAGGGCGATGTAATTACCGCAAAAACAAGCATTGTAAAGCAGGGAAGGACGATCATTAATTTGCAATGTGAGGTATTTCTTCCTTCTAAAAATCGATTAATTGCGAGAGGATATTCGAATATGTTAAATGTTGGGTAGTTTTTAAAAAATTTAACAAAAAATAAAGGTTTGTAATGATGTTTGCGTAATTGTGCGTATATTCAGTTGACAATCAACTAATCATCAACTAACAAAACAAACCATGAACAAAAAGTTTACGCTAACCTTGTTGGGTTTGCTACTGTTTGCGCTATTTTCTTACGCTCAAAAAAGCGTAAGAGGTAAGGTGACAGACGCCTCTGATGGAATGGGAATTCCAGGTGTGAGTGTTTCGGTAAAGGGACAAACCGGTAATACTGTAGCAACCAACAACGATGGTACTTTTACCATCAATGTTCCATCAAATAATTCAGTTTTAGTCTTTAGTTATATCGGCTATGCCACTAAAGAAGTTACTGTAGGTAACCAAGTAACAATTAATGTAGGTCTCTCTTCAAGCAACCAACAACTGGACGAAGTGATGGTTGTGGCCTATGGTACTGCTAAGAGAAGTACGTTTACTGGTTCGGCTTCTGTAGTTAAAGCAGATGACATTAAAGAAATGCCGACTACCTCATTTCAAAATGCCTTAGCGGGTAGGATGCCTGGCGTACAAGTAACCAATTCATCAGGTCAGGCAGGTGCAACGCCAAGCATTCGTATCCGTGGAACTGGCTCCATCAATGCTTCAAATGAACCTCTATATGTAATAGACGGAGTTCCGGTAATATCTGGTGGCTCAGGCCAATTAAGTGATTACACTTATTCTAGCAACAACATTATGAACACCATTAATCCTGCAGACATTGAAAGCATTACGATTTTGAAAGATGCTGCCGCTTCTTCACTTTATGGCTCAAGAGCTGCCAACGGTGTAGTCATTATCAATACCAAAAGGGGGAAAACTGGTAAACCTAAAATAGAGTTTCGAACTTCATTAGGTTTAACCCCATCTTGGGCAACAGATAATTATGAAGCCGCTAGTCCTCAGGAGCAGATCAATATGTTATACAGCATACTTTATGATTCTCGTATTAGTGCGGGAAGGACTCCTCAGCAAGCTAACGAACAGACGTTGATGCGATTGAATTCCAGAAACTGGACACCAGGATCGTCATATGGTACTGCTACAACAGCTTATGGATTTGGCATGCATGGTTACGAATTTTCAACACAAGGAACTGGTATGTATGAAAATGTTATCATTAAAGGAAAAACTGATGGTGTGGAAAATCGCGATGGAAAGTATTACGATTGGGAAAATGCCTTGTTCAGAACTGCGAAATATCAAACCAATGATTTGGCCGTAAGCGGGGGTGATGATAATACAAAATATTATTCTTCATTTTCATATACAAAAGATCAAGGAAGAGTGAGAGTTAATGATTTTGACCGTTTCTCTGGCCGTATTAACTTAAGCCAAAAAATTGGTAAAATCATTGAAGTTGGTTCTAATGTAAACTTTGCCAGATCAGTTCAAAGTGGTTACAATGATACTAGAAACACGAGTTCCAATAGTTATATGCAGACCAGGAATCTGTTATGGCCATTCTATTGGCCTACCGATTATAAAACAGGCCAGCCATTTACTGCTAGGTATGTTAGTTTGGCACAAAACAATATTTATTATGATAAACAATGGGATAATCAATCATTAACCAAAAGAATTATTGCTAATTCATATTTACAAGCTAACGTACTACCCGAATTAACATTAAAGACAGTTTTTTCCTATGATAACTCTCAGGTGTCTGACCACCTTTACTACAGCGCTATTCATTATAATGGACAAGCAAGCAATGGTAGCGTGAACGAAATGACCACTAATTATAACAAGTGGGTTTCATCATCAACGGCTAATTTCAACAAGCAATTTGGTTCACATAGTTTGGGCCTATTAGTAGGTTTTGAGGCGGAGAAAAATTTAACCGACTATCAACGTGCTACCGGCCAAGATTTGGGAAATAGTGAACTACAAAGTGTTTCTACTGCTGGTACAGTTTCATCAACAGCCTATAATTGGGGCAATGCCATTGTATCTGGTCTTTCACGTTTGGAATATAATTATAACCAAAAATATTTCTTTTCAAGCTCATTCAGAAGAGATGGCTCTTCTAAACTTGGAACTGCCAATCGCTGGTCAAACTTTTGGTCAATAGCTGGATCTTGGATATTAAGCAGTGAAGATTTCGTAAAGAAACTTAAATTTGTTGATAATTTAAGAGTTAGAGCATCATACGGTACAAACGGTACTTTACCTAACAACAATTTTGAATGGAGAGAGCTTACCTCATACTCAAACAAATATTTAGGTCAGCCAGCTGGTTTATACGCTTCACTTTATAATCCAGAACTTACTTGGGAATCAAGTCAATCTACGAACATCGCTTTAGAATTTGGAATATTTAAGCGTTTTACTGGTACAGTGGAGTATTTCAACAAAGATACCAAAAGCCTATTATTAGCCGTACCTGTTTCTATGACTACGGGATTTTCCGAAAATCTCCGCAATATTGGCGAAGTGAATAACCGCGGTATGGAGATAGAATTAAGTGCAAGTATCATCAGCAATGATCAATTCAAATGGAATGCGGGTATAAATGCATCTTTTATCAATTCTAAGGTAACTAGACTATATAGACCCGAAGGAGTAGCTATTGGTAATGACATTATTTGGAATGATCCAACTGGCGGTGATGCTAGAGCGCAATTCTTGTACACAGAGGGCAGATCATTACTTAGTTTCTATGGTTTTGAATGGGCAGGAGTGCAGCCAACCACAGGTAAAAATGTTTGGTACGTAAATGGCTCAGACCCATCTGCTGGTGATTTTATTTATAACGGTAGAGGAGCTACGCTTGATTATAATAAGGCCAACCGTAAAATTATTGGTGATGGCACTCCTGATGTAATTGGTGGCTTCAACACTGATTTCGAATATAGAGGAATTACTTTGGGGCTAGTCTTCAATTATAAGATAGGAGGTCAAATTTACGATGGTGCCTATAAAGATGTAGCTGACGATGGTTATTATTGGGAACGTATCAGAGCAAAAAGCACCTACGAGAATATGTGGACACCAAGTAATACTAATGGTTCTTTACCAAAACTTGATGGTAACGATTTAACTGATCCAATGCAATATAGCACTCGCCAATTACATAGCGCAACTTTTTTAAGGTTGAAAAATGTGGTTTTAGCTTACCGCCTACCTAAAAATTTAGTCTCAAAACTAGGTGCTTCCAATGCTAGGATTTACTTCAATGGAACAAATCTATTGACCTTTTCTAAATATAAAGAAGCAGACCCAGAAGTAGGTACCTACAGTACTAGAGGTTGGGAAACGCCATTTGGAAAGACCTATACTTTTGGTTTAGAATTTAGTTTTTAATGTATAAGGATTTTAGAAATGAAAATAAATAAAATATTATTGTTGGGGCTGCTTGTCATAGGCTTATCCTCATGTAAAAAGTTCTTAGACGTTACGCCGAGCAATTCAGCCGACGCAACTAAGGCTATTCAAACCCCTCGTGATGCGCAAATCGTGATCAATGGTATCATGAACCAAATGACCAGTTCTTCTTATTATGGTCGAAACTTTATTATGTATGGTGAAGCGAAGGGAGGGGATGCCGCCGTATATTCTCAAGGACGTGGACTAGATGCATTTTATACGTTTAACCATAATCCAAATACCAATAGCTATTCAAGTTTTTGGTCTCAGATTTACTATTGTATATTGCAGTGCAATTACCTTTTAGAAGAAATTGCGAAAGCGGAAGCTAAAGGGATAACTGGATTTAACAGCTTTAAAGGGCAGGCCTTAACAGCAAGAGCTCTGATGTATTTCGATTTGGTACGTATCTACGGTAAGGCTTATACTTTAGATAAAACATCTTACGGTGTTCCTCTGGTTTTAAGTAAATTGGGCTTTGACGCTAAACCTTTGAGGGCTTCGGTAGAACAAGTCTATACTCAAATCGTGAAAGATTTAATTGATTCTGCTCCATTATTGCCGAAGACCAAACAAAATGGTTATATCAACTACTATGCAAATAAGGCCATATTAGCTAGAGTTTATTTGAATATGGACAATAAACCTGATGCCCTTTTAGCGGCTGATGAAGTAATAGGAGCAACCTCACTTTACACTTTGTATAACAATACCAATTGGGTAGATTCGTGGAAAAGTCAATATGGTTCGGAATCAATCTTTGAACTGAACATTAATCCACTTGAAAATGATCTGGGAACAGCATCTTTAGGTGTTTATCAACGTAATAGAAATGTAGGGACAACATCGGCGTTAGGTTTTTTCTACGCTAGCACCGACTTTTTAACGAGCTTAAATCAAAGTGGAAATACCGATATCAGAAGAGGAATCATGGGTAGAGATGAAAGTTCAGCTACTAGATTAGGAGCTGTTTACAAGTACTCTGGAAGTATTCCTAATGGCAATGCCACAACTTCAACCATGGCTGGAGATAAAAGTACTGCTAACAGTACCGCAGTAAACATCAAGGTAATCCGTCTTTCAGAGGTATACCTAATTGCGGCGGAAGCGGCGCTTACTGCAAATCCGATGAAAGCGGTAAATTATCTTAATCTTATCCGTGGACGGAATCCATCTTTGGTTCCAGCCACCACTCTAAGCATTACCCAAGATATGATTTTGGAAGAAAAGAGAAAGGAACTTTATGGTGAAGGACATAGATATTTTGATATGTTAAGAACAGGAAAGTCGATTACCTATAATGATGAGTTTGGAGCACTGTCCATTCCAGCTACATTAAGACCTAAAACGATTGATAGAACTTTTTTCAAAGCAATACTACCTATCCCTCAATCGGAAATCAATGCAAATCCACAAATAAAGACACAACAAAATCCAGGATATAACTAGCTTTCCTGAATAAAAAGAAAGCCGCATCATAACGATGCGGCTTTCTTTTTATAGAACAAAATTTGATTTATCTAGCTATTCCCAAAAAATAGGTACGCTAAACCAATGGCTGTACAAACACCTGCTAAATCTGCCAATAACATGGTGCCCACTGCATAGCGGGTATTTTTAACAGAAACGGAACCAAAGTAAACGGCAATTACATAGAAGGTTGTATCAGCAGCACCTTGGAAAATACCAGATAGCCTGCTGGCGAAAGAGTCTGGACCATAGGCAGTCATTGTATCCACCATCATCCCTCTGGCGCCACCACCACTTAAAGGTCTGATTAATGCCGTTGGTAATGCTTCTACAAATCTGGTATCTGCACCTAAAAAGGTAAAGAAGTTTTTGATTCCTAAAATCACCACATCGAAAGTACCGCTGGTGCGTAGCATGCTAATGGCTACTAACATGCCGACTAAGTAAGGGATAATCTTGACTGCGGTTTCAAATCCACCTTTGGCCCCGTCTACAAAAGCATCGAAAACATCAATTTTTTTATAAACGCCACCTAGTAGAATGGCCAATACTATAAATAGGATCACGCCGCTACTCAATAGGCCAGAAAAAGAAGTTATCTCTTTGGAGCCTAGTGTAGTGATATACCAAACCAGTAAACCTATTACGGCACTAATGCTTAATATCCATCCTAAAATAATGGGTTGGAAGATGTTAATTTTTTGTTTGAACGAGACGATTAACATGGCCGTTAAAGTTCCCACAAAGGTTACAATTAGGCAGGGAATAAAAATATCGGTAGGATCGGAAGCATTTGAAGAAGCTCTTAGAGCAATGACACTTACAGGGATTAAACTTAAACCAGCAGCATGTAAGCACAAAAACATGATTTGCGAGTTGCTGGCTGTTGCTTTATTTGGGTTAAGTTCTTGCAAGCTTTCCATGGCCTTTAAACCAAAAGGGGTGGCCGCATTGTCTAATCCTAATAAATTGGCAGAGAAATTCATCACCATGTGTCCTGTAGCGGGATGTCCTTTAGGGACTTCTGGAAATAATTTCGAGAAAAAAGGGCCTACAATTTTTGACAATAGACGAATGCCGCCTGCTTTTTCAGCAATGCTCATTAAGCCCATAAAAAAGGCCAACACACCAATGAGTTTCAAGCACATTTCTACGGCATTCCAACATGTTTGTATCACGCCGTCAACTTTGGTTAGGTTGGTAGGGTCATCGGCTTTGCCTATCACCATCCAGCTAAAAATTTCAGTTTGTCCGAAAAAGAAACATTTAATTGCAGCTACTACAATAGCGACAATGATAAATGCGGACCAAATTCTACTTAATGCCATTTGTTGTTTAGTTTAATGCGTTGAATTTAGTGTTTTTGCAGTATTTTACCGCAAATACTAATGGATTTAATTGAAAAAAGATAGCCACAGATACACAGATTTAATTGGGAATGATTTTTCATTAAATATATCTGTGCATCTGTGGCAAAAAATCTATACTGTTAAAATTCCGTCTTTGAAAGCTAATATACTTCGCTCGTCCTTTAATAATTCAAAATCTGCAGCTTTATTGAAAGTGATTGTTCCTTTTAATTGGCAGTGTTGCGCATCATAAACTTCATAGGCATCGCAGAAACTCAAATCTCCAATATCTTGGATACTGTAAGATTTGTAAGTGCTCATGCCATTGTCATTCGGACATTCATCATAATTAACACCTACACTTACTTTAATTCCATCCAAAATGAGGTTATGAATCATCATATGAAAGATTTGCTTGTTGTTTTGAGGAATAGCGAAGTAATTAGCAGTGTTTTGATTTTCATAGCTTTTGCTCGCAATGGATGTTAATCCTGATAGGATGGAGGCAAAATAATACTTCCTGATCTGTTGCTTTTCTGGATCATTTGGATAGCCTCCTGCTTCAATTAAAATGGTGGAGGTACCAGCATGCTGGAAATTATCTCCAAAGGCACGTGGCTCGTATTCATCATCAAAAAGCCCAATGTGTTGCGGTAATAAAGGATCAAGCTCTTTGAACATATCAGCAATCACCAACATGGCATTTTCACGTGTTTGATTTACAGAAAGTGCTTTATCATAAGCTGGCGCCAAATAGGACAGGGTAGCGGGTTTCAATGTTTCATCCACACTCCACAATGTCGTTTGGTCGTGCAGGTTAAAGCCGAAATTGGGTTCAAAGTCAGCTCTGATTTGCTTTAATATTTTTGCTTCGGGACTAGCGGTTTGAATAAAATCTCTATTGATGTCGATTTGCTGTGCATTTCTGCGGGTGAATACTGCCGCGCCATCAGGGTTTACCATGGGAATCATTAATAGCTGACAGTTTTCATCGAGCAGTTTCACCGTTTGATTATCCTGTTGCAGGAAGTTGAATAAATCAAACAATGCCATGCTTCCTGTAGCTTCATCGCCATGCATTTGGCTCCACAGCATTACCTTAGTTTTTCCATTTCCCCATTTCACAGCGTTGATACTTCTTCCTTTAACAGAGTTACCCAACGTACTTATCGTAAAGGTGGGGGGTAGCTGTTTGATTAATGGTAAAATGTCTTCGTGTTTGAAAAAACGATTGGTTAAGGTTTGTTCTTGGAAGCTTGAATAGTTGGTTAGGATGGTTTGGATGTGCATGGTATAAAAATAAAAAAAAGCCGTCATTTTGATTGGAATGTAGCACCGAATTTTCGGGAGAAAAATCTTTAAACTTTTTTAGTCCAAAGATTTCTCGACTTCACTACGTTCCGCTCGAAATGACGGCTTAATATTTCTCGCTTTCGCTCGAAATGACAAAGTATTAAGGTTTTTCGTCTGTTAGCTCAAAACCCCAAGTTTTACCTTTTTCGGTAGCAGGAATACCGCCTACCATCCAAACTGGCGCTTTAGCACCTTTTAGATAGTAATCGAAAAACTGTTGCTCACGAATTTGGATATCTTTTCTATTTTGACGTTGTACTAGGTTATGGGCTTCGTTATTATAGTTCAGCAACCAAACAGGTTTGCCCAAACGACGTAAACCCGTAAACATTTCAATCCCTTGGTACCATGGCACCGCGCCATCAGCATCATTTGCCATTACTACTACTGGTGTGTTTACTTTAGGGAAGTTGAATAAAGGTGAGTTTTGAATATATAACTCAGGTTTTTCCCATAAAGTTGCACCAATTCTGCTTTGTGTTTTTTCATATTGGAACTGACGGTTCATACCGCTTTCCCAACGAATACCACCATAAGCTGAAGTCATGTTTACTACAGGAGCGCCAGCCCAAGCAGCTGCATACATGTTAGTTACGGTAATCAAATGTGCTACTTGGTAACCACCCCAGCTTTGGCCTTGGATACCAATTTTGGTGCCATCCACCCAAGCGTTCTTTTTCAAATATTCAACTCCAGAATTGATAAATTCTTCGGCTGATTTTCCTGGGTGGCCTATTTCGTAGCTAATGTCTGGTGTGAAAACCAAATATCCATTGCTTACGAAGAAAGGAATGTTTAAACGTGATGGCGTAGGGGCAGGCGCTTGATAAGTGTATAGTCCGTCAGAAAGCTTCTCATAGAAATAAACAATCATCGGATATTTCTTGTTAGGATCAAAGTTCTCTGGTTTGTACAAAATACCTTCCGATTTATAGCCTTTTGGAGTAGTCCATTTCACTAGTTCAGAAGTTCCCCAGTTGTAATTAGCTTGTTGAGGATTGGTGCTGCTTAATTTGGTTGATGTTTTAAAGTCTTTCGAGATATAAACATCTGGAGAGTTGATATAGCTTCCTTTATCGTAAATAAACAAATCTGCATCTTTGGCTTTTACCAATGAAGAGAATTTGGCTTTCTCCATTACCAATTGCTCAGGTAGCTTATTGTCGTTAATGGCTTTACGGAAAATACCATTTTCCTTAGTCGCATTGTTGAAGCCATCGAAATACAACACTTCATTCTTTTTGAAGAAACGATCATCGCTGTTGCCGCCAGTATTTCTCATGCCCATTAATCGATCACCACCTACGCTAATTCTTTCTACACGAAGGGTAATGTTGTTTGATCGACCAAAACCAATGGTAATGTTTTTAGGTGCTGATTTTCCATCGGGAGAGAAAGCCCAAACATCGTAACGGTCATTGATCAATACCAATTTATCTTCTTCGGTCCAACCTGCCATTCCATAGCTGCTCGCAAAATCAGGTACATCATTTTCTTCATCAGCAAATTTTACCGCCATGTTGTTATTCAACAAGGTTACTTTGCCAGTTGCCACTTGATAAGTGTACCAGTTGCCATTTTCTTTGTTGAAATAAAGGATATATTGGCCCCCTGGTGATGCTTGAACATTCCCATTTAAGCCTTCGATAATTTTTTTACGACTTCCTGTTTTAACATCTACCAAATAGTAATCTCTTTTGGTACCGCCTGTCCATTGAGAAGCAATACGATTCCCGTAGTCTGTTGATGCCAATACATAAGCCGCATCGCCTTCATTTACTAAGCTTGCGTCAGGTAGTTTCACATCAGTTAATGGAATAACTTTTGGATCTGAGCTGAAAACATCAATGGCAGAAAGGTATGTTTTTTTAGATTCTCTGTCGGCGTTCTTCAACTGCACGGTTTGCAAATAATCATCTTTGTAACCCCAAATATCAAGCTTAGCATTTTCAAAATCTACCAAAGTAGTATCTTTTGCCTTTTTGATAGGTGCAATGCCGAAAAACAATTTTGAACCGTCTTTGCTAAAAGTAACTCTTCCATCGCCGCTTACTGCGTATTTAGCAGGTATTCCAGTACTTTCATTGTCCACTAAAATCTGGGCAGTGTCTAAGGTTAATGAATTATAATAAATGTTGTAATCTTTAATCTCTTTCTTTTCAGGATCTGTTTCTCCTAAAAAGGCTAAATGTTCGCTTTCGTCATCAAATGTGAAACCTTTAAAGTTGCCTTTATCTTTAACCAAGGTTTTTAGCGTCCATTTTTCGGTATCTAACAAAAACACGCCGTGCTTAGCATCTTTATCTTTTTTAGAACCTGAAGCTGCAAATACTAACAACTTTCCATTTTTGCTGAAAGTATAATCAGTGACATACTTGTAGGTCTTTTCAATACCTGTAGTTAGGTTTTTAACGATCAAATCAGAACCTTCTTTAGCTGCCGCTCCAGCACCTGGAGTTTCATCTGCAAAAAGCCAATCCAAGTCATTTTTTTGTTCCGTAGGAGGTGTTGATGGTCTGGTTCTTTTTGAAGTGTCTAGAGGCTTTTCTAAATTATATGCAATTACGGAAGCTCCTTTATCTGGAAACGAAAATGATTTTACACGAGGTACTTTGGTTACATTTAGCGTTGTTAAATTTAAAATCGCTAAAGTATCTTTAGTTTGCTCTTCTGGTTTTTTCTTCTTGATTTTAGCCATTCTCACATCTTTGAAAAGTGGCTTAATAGCAAGTGCTGCAAACTTAGAATCGTTGCTAAACGTCAAATTAGTACCTCTGGGCACTTTTATTTTACGTCCACTTGGCGTAATGGTTTCTTGAAAATAATAATTACCGTCGCCTTCCTGTGGGTTGATGGCATAAGCCGCCCACACACCATTGTTGGTGAGCTGTTTGGCACCCACGGATTCCCATCCATCATAAACACTATGATCTAGTGGCTTTTTTTGTGCATACACAGCACTGCTGAATAGCACAAAAAACAAAAAGAGTTTCTTTTGCATGTTGTTTTTAAAAAGTCAGTTTAATTTGTCGGTTAATTTAAGTTAAAAATGATAATAAACTAGGCCGTAAACAAATGTTAAGGGAAATTTTACAAAGTTTAATCAACATATCATAAAAGCTAGACGAATAGTTGAGTGTATTAAACAATCTTTGCGTTAATGCATCTTTTGACAAAGATTGCCGCGTCGTTACACTCTTCGCAATGACGAAATAGAACCAAAAAAAAGCACCATTGCTGGTGCTTTTCATTTATTTGTTTTGTTGTGATGTTTTCAACTATTTCTTTTTCTGATTTGCTTGTTGCTGTTGTTGACGCATGTAGTCTTCTAAACGAGCTTGGAAACCAGATTTCTTTTTCTCTACTTTAGGTTTTGCTTTATTGTCTTGCAATATCGCATGAATTTTATCATCATTTACCATTTTTCTAATCAAAAACTGTTGTAAGAAAGTCAACATGTTTGCTAAGAAATAATAGTAGTTCAAACCAGAAGGGTAACTGTTTAATACCCCTAGGAAAATGATTGGCATAATGTAACCAATGTATTTCATTTGACCAGTAGCACCTGAAATTTGGTTGTTAAAGTAAGTGTAGATCAATGTAGAAATGGTCATCAAAATACACATCAAACTCAAGTGGTCGCCAATGAAAGGAACGGTAAAACCAAAGTTGATGAAATTATCATAAGTAGAAAGGTCTTTCATCCAAAGGAAACTTTCACCTCTCAACTCAAATAAGTTAGGGAAGAAAAAGAAGAAGGCCATTACAAAAGGTAATTGTAGTAACATTGGCAAACAACCACCTAGTGGATTAACACCTACTTGTTTGTACAACTTCAAATATTCTTGTTGTAAAAGGGTAGGGTTGTCTTCGCCAACTTTTGCTTTAATCTCATCCATTTCAGGTTTTAAAACCCTCATTTTGGCCATAGAAACATACGATTTGTAAGTTAATGGCGACATGGCAAGTTTCAAAAGAATAGTCAACACTAAAATGATTAGACCGTAGCCCCATCCAAAACCTTCTAAGAAGTTAAATACAGGTAAAACCACAAAACGGTTAATGTATTTCAATGGCCAGTAACCCAAGTCAATTTGTTTCTCTAATTCATGACCTTGATCTTTCAAGATATTGAACTTGTTAGTTCCAAAATAAAACTTGAAGCTATAGTTTTGAGTTGCTAGTTGATTGAATGGCAATTGCATGTTAGCATTGTACCATTTGATTTTTCCAGGCTCTGTAGCTACTTTAACTTCTAAATCTCCTTTTTCAAAAGGTACGGCAGGAATTAACACCGAAGTGAAAAAGTGCTGCTTGAACGAGAACCACTCAATTTTTCCTTCTGTAATCTCTTTTTTCTCGTCTTTGTGAAGATTTAAATGATCAGGATTTTCTCCAGCGTATTTAAAATACGGGCCAGAGTGTTCCTGCTCTTTTTTAGCATCCTTTTCTTGTTGCAACAAAGTAGTTTCCCAGTTCAAAGCAACATTGTTTCCTTGCAATACTTGGTTTAAACCATTAAGGCTAATGTTAAAATCAACATTGTAAGTTTTAGCTGGAACGGTATAAATGAAATCTACATATTTATCAGCACTATAGTTGGCACGCATGGTAATGCCATTGCCAGTTTTTGTTGCTGTAAAATATAAGTCGTTGGTATTAACTATTTTTCCGTTAATGTTAAGCTTTAAGCCAAATTTATTTTGGTTACCGCTGAATAAAACTACTGGCTGTTTGCCATAAGTTTCTTGGTTTTTAACTTCTACAGATTGAATTTTACCACCTAGGTTGCTGAAAGTAACTTTTAGGTTTTCGTTTTCAAGAGTAGTAGTTTGCTCAGTTCCACTGATGTTGCCACCAAAAGGACCTTTTAATGCAGCCGAATCTACCGTTGGGGTAGTAGTAGCGGCTGTAAGCGTTTGTGATTTTGCTTGATTGTTTGCGGGCTTAGCACCTGCTCTTTTAATCGAGTCTTGAACCTGCTGTTCTCTTTTAACTTCAGCTTCTGATGGTCTCATAAAGAACACACCAGCAGCCAAAATAATCATAATGAGGAACAGACCCGTGAAGGTATTTTTATCCATTATATTGTTTTGATACTACTATTAATTCGTTTTCTTTTTCGCATACTCCATTGCAGCGGCGACAAATTTAATAAAAAGTGGGTGAGGATTAGCAACTGTCGATTTTAATTCTGGGTGAAACTGTCCACCTACGAAAAAAGGATGGTTTTTCAATTCTACGATTTCCACTAAATTACTCTCTGGGTTAATCCCTGAAGCCATCATTCCCGCTGCTTCATATTGTTCTAAATACTTGTTATTGAATTCATAACGATGACGGTGTCTTTCAGAGATATGTTGCTTTCCATAAGCAGCGAAAGCTTTTGTGCCTTTTTTAACATCACATGGATAAGCTCCCAAACGCATGGTGCCACCTTTGGTAGTAATGCTTTTTTGCTCTTCCATCATGTTAATTACTGGATGCGGTGCATTTTCATCAATTTCAGTTGTATTGGCGTTAGCTAAACCTAACACGTTTCTACCAAATTCAATTACACAGCATTGCATTCCTAAACAAATTCCAAAGAAAGGTACATGGTTTTCCCTTACATATTTAATGGCCTCAATTTTCCCTTCAATACCACGACTACCAAATCCTGGAGCCACTAACACGCCATCTAAATGACCCAATTTTTCTTTTACATTCTCCGCATAGATACTCTCTGAAGGAATATACTCTACGCGAACTTTACATTCATTTTTAGCACCAGCATGAATAAAAGCCTCTGTAATCGATTTATAAGCGTCTGGCAACTCCACATATTTACCCACTAAGCCGATTTTTACCTCAGAAGTAGGATTTTTCAAACGACCTAAGAAATCTTTCCAGCTTTCCATATCAGGCTCAGCCTTGGTAGGAAGCTTTAATTTGCTCAACACCGTTTTGTCCAACTGCTCTTTATACATCAACAAAGGCACATCATAAATCGTTGATGCATCCATCGATTCGACTACCGCGTTGATGTTAACGTTACAAAATAATGCGATTTTTCTTCTAATGTCTTGACTAATATGGTGTTCAGTTCTGCAAACCAAGATGTCTGGTTGGATACCATATTCCAATAATGCTTTAACAGAGTGTTGGGTTGGCTTAGTTTTCAGCTCGCCTGCGGCAGCTAAAAATGGCACTAGGGTTAAGTGGATTACGATGGCATTATTGTTGCCTTCTTCCCATTTAAACTGACGCACTGCCTCTACAAATGGTAATGATTCGATATCACCAACGGTTCCGCCAATCTCAGTGATGATGATATCATAATCGCCACTTTCACCCAAAATACGCATGTTGCGCTTAATTTCGTCCGTAATGTGCGGAACAACCTGTACTGTTTTTCCTAAAAATTCACCTTGACGCTCTTTGTTGATTACGTTTTGGTAAATACGACCTGTAGTAATGTTATTTGCTTGTGAAGTAGGCACATTCAAGAAACGCTCATAATGTCCCAAATCCAAGTCTGTTTCTGCGCCATCTTCGGTAACAAAACATTCGCCGTGCTCATAAGGATTCAAAGTTCCTGGATCGATATTGATATATGGATCGAACTTTTGGATGGTTACTCGGTAACCTCTGGCCTGTAAAAGTTTAGCTAAAGAAGCGGAGATGATGCCTTTTCCTAATGAGGAAGTAACACCGCCCGTAACAAAAATATACTTAGTCATGAATGAATTTTTGGTGCAACAAATACATTTTGTTGCTTTTTGTACGGGATACAAAGGTAAGAAAATATTGCTGTTGTTTCTGCGCTGTTGATAATATATTTTTTAAAACGGCAATGTATTGACCTACAAATGATAACCTAAAAATTGACCTTGTTTATATCTTTTTTTTGGTTTTTAAAAGGAAGGCTGGTGTTTTCATCGCTTCCAAAGTCCTGCTATCCGCTACCATCTTTTTGTTTGGTTCTTTGTCATTCGGACGTTAGGAGGAATCTGTTTCTGGACTGCATCAACTTTGAGATCCTTCACTAGCGTTCAGGATGACAAATAACAAAAAGTATTTTCGCTACTATCAGGTTTACTTAACAAAGTTTCTACAAGAAACAAATATCTAAACCTCGCAGGTTTTTAAAAACTGCGAGGTTTAGATATTAAATTTTAACTTGCGTTGAATTCTAAAAATGATGATGAAAAAACTATTCTTAACGCTAAGCTTGTTATTGCTGATCAACGTTGCCTTTTCGCAAACTTATAGGGAAAATATCAACACTAGTTTTAAAGTTTATTGCGACCTGATGCGAGAAGGTCAGCTAGAAAAAGCATTCGATTATGTCCATCCTGATCTGTTTACCATAGTGCCAAAGGCCGACATGCTTAAAATGTTTAATACGCTTTTCAATTCTGGCGAATTCACTTTTAAGTTTTTGGATTTTAGCATTAAAAAATTTAACGAACCATTGATTGTCGAGGGTAAACATTATGTTGTTTTTAAATATAACTCTAACATTGCTATGAAATTTAACCAAATGGACAGCACTAAATACGATTTGATGAAAGTTGGACTGGCGAATAAGTTTGGAAGTGAAAACGTAACTTTAGACAAAGCTTCTGGTTTTTTTAAAATCAATGCTGAAAAGAAATCCATAGCTATATCTACAAATGGTGCTACTGACTGGAAGTTTGTAAATATTGAACCTGAACAGCGAATTATTATGGAAAAGCTATTGCCAAAAGCTGTTAGAGATGAAGTTTTTTAGATCGAAACTACTACCTAAAACCTAGTAGGTTAATCAATATCATCCCCATTTAAGCTTATGAGGTGTTGTTAAACCTTGCGATCCACTGCAATCTTTTTGTTTTCGTTGTTTGTCATTCCGATACTAAAAGTAATCTACTTTTGGATTATATAAACTTTGAGATCCTTCACTGTGTTCAGGATGACAAGAGTCAGCGATAAAAAAAGTATTTGCACTGTAGTAAGGATTACTGAAATTCATCTTTCACGGTTTCTCCCAAATCATACATCAGCCATTGCTGCTTTAACACTTTGTTTTTATTGCTGTTCAACAATTTAATGAAATCCTGTACACCAAGTGGTTCATTGCCATTACCGTGAATTAATACAATGCTACCGTTATTGGCTGTCTGGCCTTTGGCCAACCAAGCATCGCTACCTATGGGAATTAACCCAAAGCCAGTAATGTTTTGAACCACCGTATTATCTGAAACTAAACCAGGAAACCTGAAAAATACAGAGGGTAGAGAACCACTGCTCAATAAAGCCTTTTCTAAAGCCAACACCTCGTATGAAATGTTAGTGCCAGGTTTTAGCAGAAAGTTATCTGCTAAAGGTTCTTTTGGGCTATAATAATGGGTAAACGTATGATTGATCCAGGTAATTTTAATTTGTCCATTGATTTCCAATTGCTTCAACCAGTTGATGTCATTTTGATGGTTAAGCAGGAATTTTCCCGAAATAGATAAAGCGACTGGAACAGGCTGCTCAACTTTAGCATAAGCAGCTACCAGTGAAGAAAAAATACTTCTATCTAAGGGTTTATGGGAAGGACATAAATCAATGGTTAAGGTAATGCCTTGTTCTTTTGGAAAGCCGTGTATGAGTCCAGCATCTTGTAAACTGAATGATTGAGCATTGGCTTTTGCAATGGCCTTATAATAGGGGGTTTTAGAAAAGGTGGTGCTTAATTGATACCAAGTAGCAGGAATTACAGAAACGGCTGTTGAGTCGATCAGTAGCGTCTGTAAACTGTTGACGTTAACTGCAAAATACTTGGTTTTGTTTAACTGACGGAATTTTCGAAGAATGATTAATTGTTGGCCTTGATCGCGAGCACTTCCATAGTAGACCGTATAATGATAGATGGTGTTTTGAGCTTGGATATGCTCAATGCTAATGATGATGAAAAAAAGTATCGTGACAAACCTTTTCATTTCAAAGCGCTATTTAAAAAGGGATTAGGATTCTCAGGAACCCCAATCCCTAGAAATTTATGCTTGCAAATCTTGCATAATGGTTTTTATCTTTTCATTCAGTTGTTGTTCGGTAGCTTTAAAACCAGTTTTATCAGCCAGAGGCTCATTTACACTGCAATAAAACTTGATTTTAGGTTCAGTACCGCTAGGACGTGCAGAAATGATACTGCCATCTTCTGTAATGAACTGCAAAACATCCGATTTAGGAAAGCCTAATTCTTTACTGGTGCCCGCTTTAATATCAGTAACTTTATTCAATTCGTAATCCTTTAAAGTGACTACCGCTGAACCGCCAAGTTTAGCAGGAGGGTTGTTTCTAAACTTCTCCATCATCGCCTTAATTTCCTCGGCACCTGTCTTTCCTTTTTTGGTAATGGCCACTAAATCTTCTTTGTACATGCCATATTTTACATACATTTCAATCATGGCTTCAAATAAGCTACTGCCTTTGTCTTTATAAAAAGCGGTCATTTCTGCAATAAATGCACAGGATATTACAGCATCCTTATCACGTACCAAATCACCCACTAGGTAACCATAGCTTTCTTCGCCACCTACAATAAATTTCTTTTTGCCCAAAAGCTCGGTCATCACCTTGCCAATCCATTTAAAACCCGTAAGTGTCTCAAAATATTCTACCCCTTTATCCTTACAAATGGCCTTAATTAAACTGGTAGTTACAATAGTGCTTACCACATATTCATTCCCTGTCAATTTTCCTTTCTCTTCCCAAGCAGTTAACATGTAGTTCACCAATAAGCTTCCCGTTTGGTTCCCATTTAGCAATACAAATTCACCATCGTTATTTTTAACGGCAATTCCTACACGGTCAGCATCTGGATCTGTTGCCAAAACCAAATCAGCATCTATTTCCTGTGCTTTTTTAAGCGCTAGGGTCAAAGCTTCTTTCTCCTCAGGGTTTGGATATACCACGGTTGGGAAATTTCCATCTGGTTTGCTTTGCTCTTCCACAATGGTTACGTTGGTGAAACCAAACTGCTCTAATGCCTTTGGCACCAAAGTAATTCCTGTACCATGAATAGGCGAATAAACGATTTTTAGGTTTTTCTGTCTTTCAATGGCATCAGGAGATACCGAAAGCGCCGTAATTTCATTCAGGTATTTCTGATCGATTTCTTCACCAATCAGCTCAATGTTACTTTCAATACGATCAAATTTTACCTCATCAATATTTTGGATCGCAGCTACTTCATCCATCACCATTTTATCATCAGGAGAGGTAAATTGACCTCCATCGGCACCATAAGCCTTGTAGCCGTTATATTCTTTAGGGTTGTGCGAAGCAGTAAGCATTACTCCGCTTTTACAGCCCAGTTCGCGAATAGCAAAAGAAAGTTCAGGGGTAGGGCGTAAGGCTGAAAAGAAATAAACCTTGATCCCGTTGGCTGAAAATACGTCAGCGGTAATTTTAGCAAATACATCCGAATTATTTCGGCTATCATGCGCAATGGCTACACAGATTTTCTCGCCTGGGTATTTCTTTAATAAGTAATTAGCCAAACCTTGTGTGGCTGTGCCAATGGTATATTTGTTGATTCGGTTTGAGCCAGCGCCCATGATACCTCTTAAACCACCTGTACCAAATTCTAAATTTCTGTAAAAAGCATCAGTAAGCTCTGTATAAGCCTCTTGGTCTAACAATTTTTGAATATCTGATTTGGTGATTTCGTCGTAATTTCCGTCAAGCCACGCTTGTATGGTTGTTTGCGTTTGTGGATCTAACTGCATATTAAATTAGGGTTAATGTCGATAGGAGAAACAAATAATATTCGGTAGGGTTGGGTCAAAATTAAAAAAACCGCATTTTATTTCGATACTTTGACTAAAATTAACAGTCTTTTATTTATTTTCACGCCCCGTTACAATTATAACAAAATTCTATATTCTATAACTCAAAAATGAAAATTTTAAAATTCGGTGGTACCTCGGTTGGTAGCCCAGAACGTATGAAAAAACTGTTGGATATTATTGATCCATCAGAAAGACAGATTGTAGTATTATCAGCAGTGTCTGGAACTACAAATAGTTTGGTTGAAATCTCAAATGCGTTACTGAAGGAGGACAAGAAGAAGGGCACTGAATTAATTAAAGCTTTACAAGAGAAATATAATGATTTTGTTGTAGAACTTTTGCCAGCTGGCGAGTTTAGAGAGCAAGGTCAAGAAGTGGTTGATTATCATTTCAACTTCCTACTTTCTTTGGCTAACAACGTTTTTACAGCTATTGAGGATAAAGTGGTTTTGGCGCAAGGCGAATTACTTTCGACCACACTTTACCACGTATATCTAAAATCTATTAGTGTGCCTTCGGTATTGTTGCCCGCTTTAGATTTCATGAAAATTGATGAGGATAACGAACCTGTGATTCCTTATACTACAGAGAACTTAACGCCACTATTGGCCGAAAATCCTGACAACAAGTTGTTTATCACCCAAGGTTTCATTTGCAGAAACAGCTTTGGCGAAGTGGATAATCTACGTCGTGGTGGTAGCGATTATACTGCTTCATTGTTAGGTGCAGCCATTTCAGCGGATGAAGTTCAAATTTGGACGGATATTGATGGTATGCATAATAACGACCCTCGTGTGGTGAAAGGTACCAAACCTATTTCTCACTTGTCATTTGACGAGGCTGCCGAGTTGGCTTATTTTGGTGCTAAAATTTTGCACCCGCAATCAGTATTTCCTGCGCAGAAATATAAAATCCCAGTGCGTTTGCTAAATACCATGGAGCCAAAAGCCCTAGGAACAGTAATTAGTGCAGATAGCGAAAAAGGGAAAATTAAATCTATTGCTGCTAAAGATGGCATTACGGCCATTAAAATCCAATCGAGCCGAATGTTGTTGGCTTATGGTTTCTTGCGCAAGGTGTTTGAAGTTTTCGAACGTTACAAAACGCCAATTGACATGATTACCACTTCGGAGGTTGCCGTATCTTTAACGATTGACTTTACGGACAACTTAGATAAAATTGTAGACGAGCTGAATTCTTTTGGCAGTGTGGAATTGGACAGAGACCAAACCATTGTTTGTGTAGTAGGTGATTTTGGTGCCGAGAAGCATGGTTTTGCTGCGAAAGTATTAGATTCGATTAAACATATTCCAGTAAGGATGATTTCGTACGGTGGTAGTGCTTACAACATTTCTCTATTGGTGAAAACAGAAGATAAGGTTGAAGCTTTAAGAAGCCTGCACAACAGGATTTTTGAATAATGCTTAAGACTTAGGGATGGTCTTCATTTCGACTGAAGTGTAGCGTAATGGATAAATCTTTGGATTAAATTAGTTTAAAGATTTCTCTCCCAAAAATTCGGGACTACACCATATTTGGAATGACATACAAATAAAAGTTTGTTTGAAGAACTGAAATAGGTTAGTTAAACCTGATTGAAGCATCTATCAGCTATGAAACAGATCCTTCGAAGGGCTCAGGATGGCAGTCAAAAAAAGACTAACGATAATAGAAATAGATAAAAATAACGATTAATATCAGTACAATTGAGATACGAACTCTTCTTTCAAATTCTCTGCGGCTAATATTACCTTGACGATAGTCGATGTAGTTGCCTGCATAGATAAAACCTAAAAAGGCCAGGAAGAGGATGAGTATAAATTTCAAGATTATGTTTTCGGATAAAGATATAGCACATTTTTCAAATTTAGAAACGCCATTTTATTATTACGATCTTAACTTGTTGCGCGACACGTTAAAAACTTGTAGTGATGCAGCGAATACTTATCATTTTCATGTGCATTATGCCATGAAAGCGAACTTCAACGATAAGGTTTTAGCTAAAATTAAGGAAACTGGTTTTGGTGCCGATTGTGTAAGTGGTGGCGAGGTAAGAAAGGCGATTGAAAGTGGTTTCGCTAAAAACAAAGTGGTTTTTGCTGGTGTAGGTAAATCTGATAAGGAAATTAACTATGCCTTGGACCAGGATATTTTTTGCTTTAACGTGGAATCGTTGCAGGAATTGCAGGTGATTAACGATTTGGCTGGAAAGAAACAGAAAATAGCGAAGGTGGCTATCCGTATCAATCCTAACGTTGATGCACATACCCATGCTAACATTACCACGGGTTTGGACGAGAATAAGTTCGGAATCAACTCTTGGGACATGCCTGCAGCAGCTGACATTTTAAACGCCTCAGCGCATTTGGAGTTTGTGGGGATCCATTTTCATATTGGCTCGCAGATTACCAATTTGGACGTTTATAAAAACCTATGTGTAAGGGTAAATGAATTTGCCGCTTGGTTTGAGGATAAAGGTTTTACCGTTAAAATCTTAAATGTTGGCGGTGGTTTAGGTATTGACTATCACCAACCAAATGCACAAATTCCTGACTTTGAAGCTTATTTCAGGATTTTCTCAGATTTCTTAGACATTAAACCTCATCAAGAAGTTCACTTTGAATTGGGTAGGGCATTGGTAGGTCAATCTTCATCGTTGATTAGTCGTGTGCTTTATGTAAAGAATGGTAAGAAAAAGAATTTCATTGTATTGGATGCAGGTATGACCGAATTGATGCGCCCAGCACTTTATCAAGCTTACCATCAGATAGAGAACTTGAGTCAGAAGTCTAATGCTGTTAAGTATGATGTAGTAGGGCCAATTTGCGAAAGTACCGACTGCTTCGGAAAAGAGGTTGCTTTACCAGAGACTTTTAGAAATGATTTGATTGCCATTAGAAGTACTGGCGCATATGGTGAGGTAATGGCTTCTAACTACAATTTGCGCGATGCGATTGTTACTGTAACTAGTGATGATGTTGCTTCATCTTAGATAAAAAACATTAAGGAGTTGAGGAAATTAAGGTTTGTTCTTAATGAGATTTAATTTCTTAATGTTTCAAAGATAAAATTCAGACAAAAATCTTGCATTATTAGAGCCAGTGAAACGAAATCGTTAGCTGGCTTTTTTTATTGCCTACGTCTTGCTGCTACATAGATAACGACCCCAGCAACCATGGCTATAGCGCCCACATACGGAGGCCAATTCACGGTCTCTTGTTTGTCTGCGGTGACTTGAATAGGTCCTGCGTCAATGATTTTTTCTTTTTTTGTATAAGTAAAGCCGCTCCATACGAGCATGATTAATCCAACTACAATTAATAAAATGCCTAATGATTTTCCCATGATATTTGATTTTATTTAGGGAACAGCAGTTAACGGAAATTGTTTTAGAAGGAATAACCAAGGCCAATATTTGCTGAAAGGCGTGAGAAATCGGCTTGACTGGTTAGGTTAAATTGCTTGAAGGAGAAAAAGTAGGTTAATTGGAAATTGCTACGGCTAACTTCAGAATCGTTTAAGGCATAATTTGCCGTTTTAATCTTGTTATCAAAGCTATTATCTAAGTTTGGCGAAAAGCCTACAAATAGTTTAAATGCATGTTTGATGTCTTTATCTCTCCGGTGATGAAAGATGATTTCAGAAGAGAGACCAGTGGTCCATAATAGTTTATTTCTAGAAACCACCAATCTCTTATAGGTAAGGTCTCCGTAAAGTTGGTTTCTAAAATCTAGATATTCCCCAAATTCTCTGGTCACCGCATTTTCCCAGTTAATAATTCTGTAATCAGTGTTCCCACGATTAGAAGTCATGTGATAACCAATGGAGGTGTGTATGCCTAGACCCGAAGTAGATTTGTTAAAAGGAGGGAGCTCTACAAAATCATTTTCTTTAGGGTTTTCTGAGATGTAATTTTTGGAAGCTTTACCAAAATAACCTAGCAAACCGTAAGAGAAATTAAAATTTTTAAAGGTATGGGCTTGAGTTAAGCTTAAATAGCCTAAAGTCACATCGCCTTCATCATGAATACCATCTGAACTTGCTAAGCCTCCAGTGACATTAAATTTCGAGCTAACACTATCAGCAACCATTGGTTTGGGCTGATAAACGACATCATTGCCCACAATAGAAGGAAATAGATATCGAGTACAGGAACTAAGAGAAGAAATAGCTAAAAATAGTACGAAATATGTAAAGCGTTTCATGAATTGAAATTTATCTTTTGGCCCGAAGATACAAAACCTCTTTTAACAGGTTGTTAATTTTTTCTACAGGCAAATCTGCTTCTGGGTTCACTAACAAGATCTTCATCCGTGCCCGTTTCTCCACCAATAAATCTTCATCATATAATAAATGTCCGTCTACAAAACCAATATAGGGATGGTAGTGCTTTTTATGTATCCATAAATAACAAAGCATTTTACCTTGATGGTAAAAGAAGGGGAGTTTGTATTTCCATTCGGGTGTAATGTCCTTATCTACAGATAAAATAATATCCCTCAAGGCCAGTAAAGTGCTTTTTATGGGTTCTTCTTGCTTTAGATAAAATTGGTCGAGCTCACTTAACATTTTTTAGACTCCTATTTGAGTTCCGCTTCCACCTACAATTTTAATGCCTTCAGCGGAGGCCTTCCAAAATCGGATATAACGAAATTTAGCCCCAAACGGCGCTGCTTTGTAGCTGCCTTTTAAGTCTATGGTTAAGGTGATTACTGCCAGATCATCAATGATATTTAGGTTTTCGACCTCAGGTGTAAGTTCACTTATATTGAGTTCACCATCGCGATAAGTCTTTAAGTCAATTTCTTTGGTGATTACATCTCCATTTGGAGCAACAAAAAGCAAATCTTCATGCAACAATTCATCAAGCACCTTTATATCACTTTCCTTAATGGCTTTGTAAAGTCTATTCTCTAGGTTTAAGATTTCTTCTTTTGTCATGTTTTTAGCTTCTTTCTAAATTACGCTAATGTTTAGTAGTCTTCTAGTTCAAAGAAATCAGCTAGGCCTCCTAAATAATATTCGCTGATACCTGCTGTAAATTCTTCAAAATCTTCGTCAGGGATATTGGTTTGTACAAATTCCAAAGAAGTGCCTTTCTTGTCAGGGTGCAATTTGATGGTTACAATAGAAGGTTCGTTTTCCTCGCCAAAGTACCATTGTTGTACGATCTTTTTCCCAGGTTCCAATTCGAGGTTTTTACCTACAATATCACCATCCCAAAAAGAGAATTCCGTGCCTACTTCTTCTTCAAACTCTACTTCGGCACCTGTCCATAATTGGATGCTTTGTGCTTTGGTTAAACCTAAATAAACTTCTTCGGGAGGAGCGGGCAGGAGGATGTATTTTTTAAATGTCTTCATCGGGATTTACTGGATTTTAGGATTTAACAGGATTGCAAATTTGTTATTAATTTCTTGATTTATTAGGTAAAGAGCGCTTTTTATTTTGTTGTTATGATTATGTAAATCCCTTAATTCAGTAAGTATAGCCCCTTTATATTGTTGGTTTATATCTAGAATTCGAATTGTAAACTTTTTTAAACTGTAAACTTGTACTGCCGAAATTAATCAATAGACCTATGGGAAATTTATAAGCAGTAACATAATTCTTAGCTTACGCTAAATGAACGTCTTCTAGATTGATCACCGCTTTTAGCTCAACTACCACTTGATTTTCTATTACGAAATCTGCTCTTCTCACACCTACTTCAATGTCTTCGTAATAAATAGTTTGCTCAACTTCTCTGGCAAAAATTAAATCAATGCTACTTAGTTCAATGGCCAAACATCTTTGATAAATTACTTCTTGAAACCCATTACCCAAGGTGTTATGCACTTTCATGGCACAACCGTTTACCTTGTATGTAATTTCATCGATAGTCATTTTTAAGCGTGTAAATTGTCAGGATCAGGATTTACTTGATTGATGGATTTATAGGATTTTGATGTTTAATGTAAAACTATGATCATGAAAATCTTCACATCCTATAAATCCTGATAAGGCAAAGGAAGTGGGATCTTATTTAAAAGCATTAATTCCAGTCACATCCATACCCGTAATCAACAAGTGTACATCATGCGTGCCCTCGTAAGTGACTACCGATTCTAAGTTCATCATATGGCGCATGATGGAGTACTCGCCAGTAATGCCCATACCGCCTAGCATTTGACGAGCGTTACGAGCCACCTCCAGCGCAATTTCCACACTATTACGTTTAGCCATTGAAATCTGCTCTGCCGAGGCTCTGTTTTCGCTTTTCAGTTGACCTAAACGCCAAACCAACAACTGGCCTTTTGTGATTTCGGTAATCATTTCGGCAAGCTTTTTCTGTTGTAACTGAAAACCACCAATAGGTTTGCCAAATTGAACACGCTCTTTCGAATAACGTAAAGCGGTATCATAACAATCCATGGCGGCACCCAGGGCACCCCAAGCAATACCGTAACGAGCTTGGTTTAAACAACCCAAAGGACCTTTTAAACCCTTTATCTCTGGAAATACATTTTCTTTAGGCACTTTTACGTTGTCAAACACCAATTCGCCAGTAGCCGAAGCTCTCAAGCTCCATTTATTATGCGTTTCGGGAGTGGTAAAACCATCCATACCACGTTCCAACACCATCCCTCTGATTTTACCTTCTTCGTCTTTTGCCCAAACCACCGCTATATCTGCGAAAGGAGCATTAGAAATCCACATTTTGGCGCCATTCAATAAATAATGATCGCCTTTATCTTTGATATTACTCACCATGCCACCAGGATTGGAGCCATGATCAGGTTCAGTTAAACCAAAACAGCCCATCAACTCACCAGTAGCTAATTTTGGTAAATATTTTTTACGTTGTTCTTCTGTGCCATAAGCATAAATAGGATACATTACCAAAGAACCTTGTACAGATGCCGTAGAACGAATCCCTGAATCTCCACGTTCAATTTCCTGCATAATTATTCCATAAGCAGTATAATCTAAGCCAGCACCGCCATATTCAACGGGAATGGTAGGGCCAAAGGCACCAATTTCGCCTAATCCTTTAATCAACTGCTTTGGAAACTCTGCACGTTGCGCATAATCTTCAATAATTGGACTCACTTCTTTTTTTACCCAATCTCTCACGGTCGATCGAATCAACAAATGTTCTTGAGATAAAAGCTCGTCTACCAAATAATAATCAGGTGCTTCGTAAAGGTCTTTTTTCGCAGATTTACTCATTTTTTAAATAGATTTAGCGGATTAATGGTTTATATATGGTTATCCTCAAAGTTAGCAAAATACCTCAATCCCTAAATAAAAATTAGCTAATATTGCGCTACCAAACTTTAAGTTCAAATGTATATACAAACTGTTGCTTTAAGAGATGTGAGATGCCACGCTTTTCATGGTTTTTATCCTGAGGAACATTTGATTGGCTGTAATTTTATAGTGGATGCCGAGGTGACCTTTAAACCTAAGGGCGATACCGAAAACATAGAAAAGACGGTTAATTACGAAGTGCTTAACCAAATCATCCTTAAGGAAATGAAGCAGACACAGAAAATGCTCGAAACAGTGGTGACTAATATCCTAGAACAGGTGAAAGCGTTGTATCCATTTATCCTGACGGCAAAAGTTGGCATCAGAAAAATGAACCCACCAATGCCTGGCGAAATAGGACACTCTTTTGTAGAGTTAAGCTACAAAGCAGATTAGTGAATAGCTGCTTAAGTTTAAGCGATCAACTTTCCACTACTTTACAACTGTTCAAACTCAATCATTTTACTACGCTCTCTATCGGGAATGGCCACTGGGCTTTTTGTCTCGTAATCGTACACCACGCATACGGTTTTTCCTTTGCTGCAAATCACCTCTTCGCCATTAACCATTTTCACGATCATGTATTCTAGATCGAAGCTGGTATTTCCAATGCGGGAGGTGCGCACATAAATACTGATTTTATCTCCCAAATGCAGTGGTTTTAGGTAATTGATGCTTGCCTGCCCAATCACTACACCTGTTTTTTTCCAATCCCATTGTATGGCTTGTGTCCAATACTTGGTGCGCCCAATTTCCATATAGGTAAAATACATCGCATTGTTTACATGGCCCATCATGTCTAGATCGGTAAAACGCATTTCTAAATCGGTTCTGTACTTAAATATGTCTGTTTTGCTTTCTAAAACTGACTTTTTGTCTTCTGTTTTTTCTTTTTTGCGCCAAAATGTCTTGAATATCATGTTTTTTCGGATTGGAACGTGGTTTGAATAAGGGTAGTTATCAATAAAAAAATTAAAAAATTACGGAGGAATATAAAAATGAGCTTAGTAAAATTCAACAACAGAACCAGAAACACAGCACCATACTTTAACAACGTATTTGATTCTTTGTTTAGTGATGCCTTAAATAAAAACTATGGTGTAAGCAAAATGCCAGCGGTAAATATCTTGGAAACTACAGAAGATTTTAAAATTGAATTAGCGGCACCAGGTTTAAACAAAGAAGACTTTAAAATAGAGTTGAAAAAAGACCAACTTTCTGTTTGGGCAGAAAAGAAAAATGAACAAACCGATCAACAAAAAGATTATTCTCGTAAAGAGTTTGAATATTTCTCTTTTGCAAGATCATTTGTGTTGCCTGAAGGAGTTGATACAGAAAAAATTAATGCCGAGTATATCAATGGAATATTGAACATTACTATTGGCAAAAAAGAGAAAGCAAAAGACGAGCATAAAGAAATTGTAGTTTCATAATACAATGGTTTGATTACCCTTTTGGGTAGCGAGTTTAAGGTTCAAGGGCGCATTGAAAAATGCTGCCCTTGTTTTTTTTGCCGCAGATGCACAGCTTGTAAATGTTTTATAGACTGCTTTCCCGAGAAGGGAGCGGGATAGACTGTGCCTCTTAGTGACGGCTTTATTATTGTCTTTGCGAGGCACGAAGCAATCTCATACTGTGCAAATAATAAATTAAATGGGTTCCTTATACCATTTAAAAAACATCTATCCGTGTAACTGTAGCAAACAACCCTAGTTTAGAACCAAACCAAATTAAACGACACCCTACAGGAATGAAGTGATTTTAGTAATTTTGCGGCATGCAACAAGAAATCATCGATATTAAGCGTAAAGCACTAAAAATTAACCTCAACCCTAAAATTTATGGCACTTTTGCAGAAATAGGTGCAGGACAAGAAGTTTCAAGAGCTTTCTTTAATGTTGGAGCCGCTTCAGGAACCGTAGCAAAAACCATTTCTGCTTACGACATGACTTTTAGTGATGAGATTTATGGTGCAGAAGAATCGGGCAGGTATGTGAGCCAAAACAGGCTGCTTAAAATGCTTGATCATGAATACGCGTTACTTATTGATAGATTGAAAGGCGAAAAACACAAAGAAAAAACCTTTTTCGCTTTTGCAAATACCGTTACTACACTTAATTACACCCGCACCAATGATCCGCATGGCTGGGTAGGCCTTCGTTTCCAAAGTGAACCTGGCGAAGCACCTAACGAGATTTATTTCCACGTGCGCCTATTAGACACCGACGTGCAAATGCAACAACGTGTTTTAGGAATGATAGGTGTAAATTTGATATATGCCGCTTTTTATTATGCCAATGACACTAAGAAAATGATTGAGTCGCTGGTAGATAACCTCAACGTAGGCTCTGTAGAAATCGACTTGATTTCTGTTCAAGGTCCTGCATTTAAAGATGTTAATAATTTACTCTTAAACTTGTACTTGATTGTTAAAGATTTCTCTACAGCGGCGATTTTTGATGTAGATTCTCATCCAAGACAAGCTAAAGATTTGCTTTACAAAAAAGACGTGATGATTTTAAGAACCAAATATGGTCAGAAATCAAACCCTAACTTTAGCTTGTTCAATAAAGCTACCGATCAATTCAAACTGATCAACCATGTTGAAGATAGAAATATGATTGTGATGATTGAGGTTTTGATTACTAACGTATTAACTTCCGAACATGAAACGCCAGATGATATTGATTTAGAGGCAGTAGCAAAAAGGGCAGAAGAGATGTGCAAAACAGGCAATTTTGTAATTGTATCTAATTTCACCCGAAAAAATAGACTAGCCAAGTACTTAGACAGGTGTAAACCAAGAAGCGTTGGCATGTCTACCAATATTAACAACTTAAAGTTCGTGTTTAACTCTGCTAATTTCGGCGAAAACTATACAGGCCACTTGTTGAGTTACGTGAATGATATGTTTAGTCGAAACGTAAGGTTGTTTGCTTATCCTTTCTTAGACAAGAAAAGCAATACCGTAATTACTACCGAGAATATGCCAGTGTCGCCAGAAGCCAAACCTTTGTTTGATTTTCTGATTTTGAATAACTACATTACTGATATTAAGGATTACAACGAAGGGGAAGTGAAAACTGTTTAGAGGTATTCTTTTTTGCCACAGATGCACAGATTTGTTTTAAATAACAATCAATTTATTTATCTGTGCATCTGTGGCTAACCATCTTAATGCTTGGCGTTTTCACTATACAGATTCTTAAATACAATTTCCATTTGACGTTCTGGATTTTCGAGAGTCTTAAAGCCAAATTGCTCATATAAACCATGAGCATCCAAAGTAGCCAATTGATAACGACGTAAGCCTTGTAGATCAGGGTGGAAGAGCATTAAAGACATCAGTTTCTTAGACAGTCCCAAACCTCGAAAAGCTTCTTCCACATAAACATCACACAAATAGGCGAAAGTAGCTTTATCGGTAACCCAACGAGCAAAACCTACCTGTTGCTGATCTTTATAAATCCCAAAGCAAAGTGAATTTTCTATCGCTCTATGTACGAGCTCAAAAGGAATATCCTTTGCCCAATAAGATTGTGTACTTAAATAATGGTGCACGGCTTTTACATCAACCAAATTACGGTCGTCTGAAAACACAAAACCATTTTCTTTGATTTCCATGTTATTAACTAGGGACTAGTGGTTAGTAGTTAGAGATTAGTTTGCAGCGATGTAGATTACCCTTCAATTGTAATTCGTAAATCTAAAATCGTAAATCAACCTAATTTCTCATGTTAATAAACTGCAAAGGCTGTCCAAAATCTTCAGATCTACATAGTTGGATAACTTTCTGCAAATCATCAATGTTTTTTCCCTGTACACGCACTTGATCTTCCATCATTGAAGCCTGTACTTTTATTTTGCTGTCCTTAATTTTAGCAACAATCTTCTTAGAAGTTTCCTTGTCGATTCCTTCTTTCACCTTTACCTCTTTTCTAATCATATTACCAGAAGCGATGGTTTCTTTGCCAAAATCCAAACTATTTGCATCTAAATGTTGTTTCATCATACGGGAAATGATGGAATCGGTGATGGCTTTTAAACGCATATCATCTTCTGTTAAAATGGTGATGACATTGGTTTTCTTATCTAGCTCGATGCTGCTGTTGGAAGAATGGAAATCATAACGGTTTAAAATTTCCTTTTTTGCATTGTTAATGGCATTGTCTAACGTTTGGCCATCTATTTTGCTCACGATATCGAAACTTGGCATGATATTATCTTAAATGAAAAAGAATTGATAAATTTAATTTGTTATAAAAAAACGAAAAAAATACCTGTAAACCATCAAGATTTCAAAAAAACACAAATCAAGATGCTTACTTTACCTTCTAACTCAATCTCAAACACATGAAAGCCAATAAACCTAAAACATCAAAAAGATCAATTAAAAAGGCTGTTAAAAAACAGTTGGAACAAAGCTTAACAGAAAAGTTTTTAGAAGCCGTGAAAGGCTTAGGCCATAATGCAGAAGCATTTGGTGCCGATGTAGCTAAAGCTAGTAAAGCCGTAGCAAAAAAAATAGCCAAAACATTTACAGGAGTAAAAGAAGTAGTGGAACATAAAATTGAAGACATTACGACTTCCAAAAAAGAGAAAGTAGCCAAAGCAAAAAAGGTAGCGAAGAAAGAGGTAAAGCCGCTTAAAAAAATAGATAAAACAACTACCAAAATTGTAAAAAAGGCGGTTAAAAAAGCAAAACCAGTAGCTAGCAGCGTTAAAGTAGCACCTTTAGAAAGTGAAGAAAAAGTTGCTAAGGCTGTGAAAGCACCTATTAAAAAAACAACAGTTGCTACTAGTAGCGCTCCTAAAACTGTGGTAAAAAGACCAGCTGCTGCAGCTAAACCAGTAGCAAAAACTACCGCTACCAAAACAGTAGCACCAAAAGCACCTGCTAAAGCTGCACCAACCAGTACAAGGGCAGCTAAACCCAGTACTACAAAAAGCTCTAATGTTAAATAATTGATTTTTGTTAACCTACAATTAATCATAACTTAACATTAAATTTCTCAAATTTGGAAATCCCAGAAATGGGATTTTTTTAATACCTAAATGGCGAAAAAGAAGCTACCATTTTTAAATAGAGAGATCAGTTGGTTATACTTTAACGAACGTGTGCTGCAAGAAGCGGCTGATGAAACCGTGCCGCTGATAGAACGCATCAAATTTCTTTCTATATTCTCATCCAACCTCGACGAATTTTATCGTGTGAGGGTAGCTTCCTTGAACCGATTGGTGAATTTGAACGAAAAGGCAAAAGCGCTTTTGGGCTTCAATCCGAAAAAGGTTCTTGATGAAATCAAAAATATTGTAGTAAAGCTCGAGCGACGCTTTGAAACACTTTTTCAGGATATTCTCATTACTGAACTTGCACAAAAACGGATTTTCATTCTCAACTACACGCAATTAAATGTAGCTAGGGGTGAATTTGTACGTCAACATTTTAGGGACAAAATTTTATCAAATTTAGTTCCCATTATGATCGACGTCAACAAGCCTTTTCCAGAACTTAAGGATAGGGCTTTGTACTTTTTTGTACAACTCTCTAACAATGCAGGAAAGAGTAGGAAGTACGCTATTTTGGAGCTTCCAGATAGCATTTCTAGGTTCTTGGTATTGCCTGAGACAAATGACCTTAAATTTATTATCCTTTTAGAAGACATCATCAAATACTGTTTGGATGATATCTTTTACGTATTCAACTATAAGGAAATTCAAGCATTTTCTATTCAGCTCACTAGAGATGCAGAACTTGATATCGACAAAAATGTAAGCGATAAGTTTATTGAAGAGCTTCGCAAGAGTATAGACAAGAGAAAACGTGGCAAACCCATGCGTTTACTATACGATAGCGATATGCCTTTTGATATGCTGAGCTTTTTGGTAAGTAAATTGAAAGTAGGAGCTGATGGGCTTATACCAGGCAACAAATACCATCGTTTTGGCGATTTTATTGCCTTTCCAAATGTAGGCGGAAAGGAACTGGAGTATGCGCCAATGCCCGCGCTGAAAGTTAAAGACTTGCACCGTACACAAAGCCTTTTCAAAAAAATAGCGGAGAAAGATTACGTAGTTCACTTACCTTATCAGTCATACGATTATATTATTTTGTTTTTGAGAGAGGCAGCCATTGATCCAAAAGTAACGGAAATCAACATCACGTTATATCGATTGGCTGAGAACTCCAAAGTGGTAAATGCGCTGATTAATGCCGCTAAGAACGGAAAAATAGTCAACTGTTTGGTTGAACTGAAGGCCCGTTTTGATGAAAGTGCCAATATTTTCTGGACCAATCGTTTAATGGAAGAAGGGGTAAACGTAAATTACGGCTTAACCGATTTTAAAGTCCACTCGAAAATTTGCTTAGTCAAACGAATTGATAAAAGGAAAACCACTTACTACGCTAATTTAGCCACAGGTAATTTTAACGAAAAAACTGCTCGTATTTATTGCGACCATAGTATTTTCACCACCAATACAGAAATCACCTCAGAATTGGTAAAACTGTTTGGCGCTTTAAATAAAAGAACTGTAGCTAAGGGTTTTAAAAACCTGATCGTTTCGCCCATCGATTCGAGAAACCGTATTTATAGCCTCATTGATAGGGAAATCAAAAATGCTAAAGCTGGTAAAGCGGCTTATATGATTTTAAAAGTAAATAGCTTAGCTGATGAAGGCATAGTAGAGAAATTATATGAGGCTAGTAACGCAGGCGTACAAATTAAATTGATTGTACGCGGCATTTGCTGTCTTGTACCAGGAATGAAAGGTTTTAGCGAGAATATTACCGTCATCAGTATTATCGACAGGTTTTTGGAGCACGCCAGAATTTTCATTTTTGGAAACAATGGTAAAGAGGAGATGTTCCTTTCTTCGGCCGATTTAATGTCGCGTAATTTTGAGCATAGGGTAGAAGTAGGCTTTCCTATTTTGGATGAAGAAGTAAGGCAGGAAATCAAAGATATCATTGATTTTCAGCTTCAGGATAATGTAAAAGCCAGAAGCATTACCAAAGCTAACGACAATAGATACCATAAAAATAGATTGACAAGTAAGATAAGGGCACAAGTTCAAACTTATACTTATTTAAAAAACAAGCATCAGTAACATGTTAAGATATGCCGCCATTGATATTGGCTCCAACGCAGTACGTTTATTAATTGCAGATATTACCCAGCAAGGTGAGGATAAACAACTAGGTTTCAAAAAGAACACTTTGGTAAGGGTGCCGTTACGTTTAGGTGATGATGCCTTTTTAGACCATGAACTCTCCCCTAAAAAGATTGATGATTTGGTGAAAACGATGACGGCATTCAGAAATCTGATGGACGTTTATAATGTTACTGAATATTTGGCCTGTGCAACATCTGCGATGCGTGAAGCCAAAAACGGTAAAGAGGTGATTGAAAAGGTAAAGGAACTGGCCAATATAGACATTGAGATTATTGAAGGACAACGTGAGGCCAGCATCATTTATTCTAACCATATCGAAGAGAACTTAGATATTAAGAAAAGTTACTTATATATTGATGTAGGTGGTGGTAGTACCGAGATTTCGGTGTTCGTTAATAAACAACCCATCGCTTCTAAATCATTTAACATTGGTACCATTCGTATTCTTGATAACCAAGACAAGGAAGAAACTTGGAACGAGATGAAAGAATGGATCAAACACAACACCAAAGAACTAAAACAGGTAGTAGGTATTGGTACTGGAGGCAACATCAATAAGTTGTTTAGAATGAGTGGAGAGAAGGACGATATGCCTTTGTCTTTCTTGAAACTAAAGAATATGTACAATGAGCTGAATGCTTATTCTTTAAAAGAACGTATTTCGGTATTGAAACTCAACCCAGATAGAGCTGATGTAATTATTCCTGCTTGTGAAATTTACCTTACCATTATGAAATGGGCAGGGGTTAAACAAATTTTTGTTCCTAAAGTGGGAATGGTTGATGGGATTATCAATTTGTTGATCGAGGAGAATTTGTAGTACTTTTTATCGTCATTTCGATGAGGAGGAACGACAAAGAGAAATCTAGTTCCCATGACAACCTAATCGTTAGATTTCTCTCTGCGTTCGAAATGACGGGAACACATAGATGCTGCCAAATTTAATAGAGATTCCTCGTTCCTCGGAATGACAACAAACTCGGAGTGGCGAGATCATACTAAGACTTACGAAGTTTTTAAAACTTCGTAAGTCTATCCAAAAGCTACGCTAACAAACTAGCTGCAGCTTCATCTACAAACCATTGCAAATCCCCGTTAACAGGATTAATCAATTGCGATGGATAACTAGCATAATCTTTTTCGTTACCTAAAACTTTCTGCAAAGCTTCGGCCTTATTTGCTCCAAAAGTAATGAAGGCAACATTTTTTGCTTGGTTAATTAAAGGAGCTGTTAAGCTTACTCTATTGGTGTTTAACTTCTCTACCCGAACACTAGCTACCGTGATTTTTTCATTGGTTACCAAGGTAGTATGAGGGAAAATTGAAGCCGTATGCGCATCGTCGCCCATACCTAATAAAATCAAATCAAAAACAATGGTAGCATTACCAAAATGTTGGTCTAATTTCTCTTTATAATCAGCGGCTGCTTCTTCGGGTGATAAATTCGTATCTACATAAAAAACATGACCATCTTTAAGTTCCAAATTATCAAAGAAACTCTCTTTGGCCATTAAGCCGTTGTAATCCTTTTCAAAAGGCAATACGGTACGCTCATCACCAAAAAAGAAATACACCTTATCCCAATCTATCTGTGATTTGTAGGTGGTGGATAGTAATTGGTAAAGGCCTTTTGGTGAACTCCCGCCAGTAAGCACAAAATCAAAACGGTTCTTTTCGGCAATCGCCTTGTGGTAAATTTCAATTACGTATTGCGCCAATTGCTCGTTAAGTTCGGCTTGGCTTTTAAATATGTTTAGTTTCATTAGTCTTAGATATGAGTATCGAGATATGAGTATCGAGATGGTCACCCAAAACTTTCAACTCATACCTCTCAACTTTTAACTTCTTTTAATCTTTAATCGGCAAGGTAAACCAGTGATAGCCATCTCTAGCAATTAGCGCTTCGGCTTCTTCTGGTCCCCAGCTGTCTGCAGCATAATTAGGGAAACTCAATGATTTTTTATTCTCCCAAGTATGGATAATTGGCATTACTAGTTCCCAAGCCGCTTCTACTTGATCGCCACGCATAAACAGCGTTTGGTCTCCCAAAATAGCGTCTAAAAGCAATGTTTCATAAGCCTCTGGAGAATCGTTCTCGTAAGTGCCTTTGTAATTAAACACCATATCAACAGGGTTTAACACCATATCCAATCCTGGACGTTTAGACTGTACTTGTAACCTGATACTGGCTTCTGGTTGGATGCTGATGATCAACCTGTTTTGTTGCCAAGTTTCGGCTACGTTATTAGAGAAAATATGGTGAGGGACATCTTTAAATTGAATGGTGATGATAGATGAGGTTTGGTTCATTCGCTTACCTGTACGCAAGTAGAATGGAATACCTTGCCAACGCCAGTTATCAATAAAGAATTTAACGGCAGCAAAGGTTTCTGTGTTTGAGTGAGCATCTACGCCATTTTCTGAACGATAGCCTGGTACTTCTTTTCCTTCTACCCAACCTTTACTGTACTGACCGCGAACGGCATGGCTACTAATTTCTTCGGGCTTAAATGGCCTCACAGCTCTTAAGACCTCCACTTTTCTGTCCCTAATTTCGTCAGCATTGAAAGAGATAGGCGCTTCCATACCCACTAAGCAAAGTAACTGTAGCAAGTGATTTTGAATCATATCTCTCAAAGCACCAGCTCCTTCATAATAGCCACCTCTATCGCCAACACCCAATTGTTCTGTTACCGAAATTTGGATATGCTCAATGTAGGTGCGATTCCATAGAGGTTCAAACAGCGAATTGGCAAATCGGAAAGCCATCATGTTCTGTACGGTTTCTTTACCCAAATAGTGGTCAATTCTATAAATCTGCTTCTCTGTGAAAATGCCACTTAGTAATAAATTCAGTTCTTTAGCACTTTCTAAATCGTGACCAAAAGGTTTCTCAATAACGATTCTACAGTTTTCTTCGTTGCCTGTAAGCTTATATTGATGTAAGCATTGTGCAATTAATGGGAATAGGTTAGGGGCTACCGCTAAATAGAAAATCACCTGTGTGTTTTCGCCAAAATCAGCTTGGTACTTTTCAATTTCACCTTTTAGGTTTTCAAAAGTCTGCTGCGATTTGATATCAATAGTGCAATAGTGAATGCTTTGACTAAAAACATCCCATTTATCCTTTTTCACCTTTCCGTTTCTAGAGAACTCATTAACGCTATGCAATAGCTCTTTCTGATATTTCTCGTCGGTAAATGCTGTTCTTCCAGTTCCGATAATGGCAAATTTGGACGGCATATAGCCTTCAGTGTATAGGTTATATAGTGCTGGAGCCAGTTTGCGTTTGTTTAAATCGCCCGTGCCGCCAAAAATTACAAATATGGTAGGATTAAGTTTACTTGCTTTTTTCATTTTTTTAAAAGCTTAATTAGAGCTTCGTTTTTTTGCCACAGATGCACAGATTTAATTTTTCTATCTGATTATCTGTGGCTAGTTTATTTTTAACTTTTGAATTTTTACTTTTAACTTATTTACTCCATTCTGCGTGAAAAACACCTTCACTGTCAATACGCTCAAAAGTATGTGCTCCAAAATAATCACGTTGTGCCTGGATCAAGTTAGATGGCATTCTACCTGTTTTCAATGTATCAAAGTAAGTGATGGCTGCCGCATAACAAGGCACTGCAATACCCGCACTAATGGCCGAAGCAATGACATTTCTTGTATCCTTTAAGCCTTTTTGAAGTTTCTGCTGGATAGAGGCATCTTGATAAAGATGCTGTAAGCTTGGTTGTTTTTGGTAAGCCTCATAAATATCCTGTAAGAACTCGGCACGAATAATACAACCACCTCTCCAGATTTTTGCAATTTCGGCCATATTCAATTCGTAGCCATACTCTTCGGAAGCTTTCCATAATAAATGCATGCCTTGGGCATAAGCTGATACCATGGCAAAATAAAATGCTTCCTCTAATTGTGCTTCAAAGTCTTCGTTTTGGGTAATGTTTGCTGCTTTACCAAATGCACCTTCTAATTCTACGCGTAAATCCTTCAATTTAGAAAGGTTTCTGGCAGCTACCGAGGCATCGATGGTATTTAAAGGAATTTCAACGTCCATTGCAATCTGTGAAGTCCATTTACCTGTACCTTTTGATTTGGCTTGGTCCTTGATTTCATCAACCAATAAATTACCAGTCTTTTCATCTTTAAACAAGAAAACATCTTTGGTAATTTCCATTAAGAAAGACTTCAAGCGACCATTATTCCATTTTTCGAATACTTGTTGGATCTGTTGGTTATTGTAGCCTAAGCCATTTTTAAGGATATCATAGGTTTCAGCCAATAATTGCATAATGGCATATTCAATACCGTTGTGTGTCATTTTAACGAAGTGTCCAGAAGCGCCAGGGCCAATGTAAGTCACGCAAGGTTCGCCATTAACTTTAGCAGATACCGCTTCTAACAAATCTTTCACTACACTATAAGCATCTTTATCTCCACCAGGCATTAAGCTAGGCCCAAAACGAGCACCTTCTTCACCGCCTGAAATCCCCATTCCAAAGAAATGGAAACCTTGCTCTTTTAAAGCAACTGATCTTCTAGTCGTATCAGCATAATAAGAGTTTCCACTATCAATAATAATATCACCCTTACTCAACAGCGGCGTAATTTCGGCAATCACCTCATCTACAATCTTACCAGCTGGCACTAACAAGATGATCGTCTTTGGTGAAGTTAAGCTTCCTACAAAATCTTCTACTTTGGCAAATCCCTTCAGTTGATGCGCCTTACCTTCTTCTTCTAACAAGGCAAGCATTTTGTCGCTCTTATCGTGTCCAGTTACAGAGAAACCGTGATCGGCCATATTTAATAACAAGTTTCTGCCCATGGTTCCCAAACCAATCATGCCGAAATTGTAGCTCTTTTCAGTGTTGTTGATACTCATTTTTATGTTGCTTTACAAAATAATTTAAAGGTTATTGATATTTCTAATCGTAAAGATTAGTGCAAACCAAGAATTTCTCTTTGGCTTTCCAAAGTTTGGCGCCGCCCTTAATACCGTCTTTATTAGAGACAATTTTGATATTATGATCTAGCTTAAAATCGATGTTTGCTGAGTTTCCGCCCCCAATGTAAAGTAAATCGTAGTTGAAAACCGTTTTATATATTTCGATGATGTATTTCAATCTCTCGTTCCATTCTTCTTTGCCCACTTTTTCGAAGCCTCTTTTGCCAATATATTCATCGTAGCTTTCTCCTTTGGTGATGGGCAAGTGCGCCAGTTCAAAGTGAGGTAATAAATCTCCATCAAAGAGTAGGGCCGTACCAAAACCAGTACCCAGGGTAAATACAATTTCTAGGCCTTTACCATTTACAATGCCTAAGCCCTGTAGATCCGCATCGTTTACCAATCTTACTGGCAGATTAAACAATTGACTGATCTGATCTGCAAGATTTACATTAGCCCATTTATTCTCTCCTAAATTGGGCGCTGTTTGCACCACACCGTCTCTTACATAACCAGGAAAACCTACAGAAATCTTTTCGAAGCCTTTCAGATCTTTAGTCAGCTTTTTAATGGTTTCGATTACCTCTTTAGGTCCAGCATTTTTTGGAGTAGGTTGGGAGATGTAATCGGTAACGATTTTACCATTATCATTTAGTATGCAAGCTTTAATGTTTGTTCCGCCAATATCTATCGTGAGTACGTTTCCTTTTTTTGAAATTTTCTTTACTGACATAATTGGCTTTTATTTTTTGGTGCTAATCAAAGATAGCTAGTTTATAAAGGGGAAAAGTTGTTTAAAAATCAAATTTTGTGCGTTTGATCAGCAAATTCAAAGTTGATCAGCTTGGGCACGTTATTGATCATCGAACCAATTGTTTGCTTGGTAGCGATATCTTCAAAATAAAGTGCTTCCTTAGTCTTAATTTGCTTTTTTAGGTGGCAATAGATATAGAGACATTTGATCCAATTGATCGCTTTTTGATGGTCTTTCCATAACTGCGGATATAAAGAAACCACATTGCCGTTGATCTGTATGAGTTCTTTCTCTAATAATCCTTTAACATTTGCCAAGATTTTAGCGTTTTGCTCAGCCGAATTTACAGGTGCAGTATGTTTTTTATTTGCGTAAAACATGTCGCTAATTTACTAAGAATTAATCTTTATTCCTTCTGAAAATGATTTTTCGCAATTGGAGTACCCCATTAGTGAGATGATGCTTTTTAGGAGTAAAGAATGGTAAGCTTAAAACCGATAGGAGTGAAATACCTGCGGAGGCTCCTAATGCACCACCATAACCATTAAAGAACCTGCTGGTGTTGAGGTAAATAACCGCAAATACTAAACCCGAAATAGCCAATTTGAAATAGCTATCGATGATTTTTTTTGAAGCCATCCCGATAAAAGAACCTCCAATAAAAACCACTGGAATATTTTTAGCCAGTTCTGTTGACAATAGGTTTGGAAAGCAATAAAAGATAGAGGCAACAATTAAGGATAACAATGCCGAAGACCTTACGGGACCTTGTGTGAGCTGATGGTTCACATAAAAGGTAAGCATTGCGGCAATGATTGCGGTAAGGATAAGGACAAATGCGATCATTTCTTAAACAAAAGGAAAAAGATAAACGAAGTGATGGTTACTGCGGTAAAAGCTACCGTGCCTAACTTGCCACCCAAGCCATTAAACAAACTTTTGGAAACCAATAATAAAACAGCTGCAAAGAAAGAGGCGGCCAACACAAAATAAACCGATGAGGCAATGGTAATATTGGTCATTCCAATGAAAGCCCCACAGTAAAACGTAGCAGGCAATTGTTTCAGATAAGTAGATTTTTTATTCAATAGCGGAATAAATGATGCCAAAGTGCCTACAATGCCAGCAGCCATCACTGGCCCCAAATGGTAAATGTTATTCAAAAAATAGCAAGCCAGCGCTCCAATGGGAATCCACATTACAATCAGCACATGCTCATGCAAATTGGTACGATGATGAATAGGGGCTTTTAGGTAGGAAACCAAGAGTAGCAGACTCAAAACAATAATGATAAAAGGCGTGTAAATGCTCTGTAGTTTCTCAATAAAAATGGCGGACAAAAATAGAAGTTGTATGATTAGCGTAAGGGCGATGGTAAATGTTCTAATCTTCTTTCTGGGCATTAACAAGCTTAATTAACATCAAAAATAGGAGCTGATGTATTTAGATGATTTCCTTGTATGAAGCACTCCTAAAAGAGCTTCTTGATTACCCTTCAAAGGTATCACAAATGCCAGTCATTCTAAAATGTTTTTACCCTTAAAAAGTATCATTAGTGCTTGTATTTGAGGACTTGGAACAAATTTTGCGTTATCATGACAGACCAAAACTCGTTAAACATGAAGCCTTTATATTTTCTGACCATTTTAATTGGCATTGCGCTTCTTACGGGATGTGCCGCTTCTCTAAAACAGCCACAAAGAACAGATATGCTTCAAATGAAGTCTTTAAGTGCTTTTAATGGTGTTTACCAGAATATTGGAACGACAAAAAGCAATGGCACATATAACACCTTATGGTACCATTTAACTAGTATTGGACAAACTGATACCACTACCTTCCCAAATGCAACCATTACACTGTTTGCACTGGATGATGAAAAAATAAGGGCTACTTGGGAAGCGAAAGGAAATGCCTCCAAAAGCATTGAAATAAAAGGAAAATTTAAAAACGGTTATTTTGTTGCCAAGCCTAAACGTAGTGCAATCCCTATACCGCTCATTTACGGAGAATTCAAGAACAGACAGGTTCAACTATCCTTAAATCAGGACAACAGTTTGCACTTAGATCAATTGCACAATGAATGGGGATGGGTGTTTCTTTTTCTGGCCAATAACGACACCAACACTTTTAACAACTATCAAAAAATAAGAGAGCAGTGACTCTTGTTTATTAATTGGATTTCTTTGTACCTGTCTTGTGCTGTTTCAAAGCAGCAGCAATCTTGGAATCTAAAATCTTTTCATCGCTATCAAAAGAATCTTCGAAACTATTACCCACTTGAATCAGTTGGTTCCCTTTGCCCATGCGATAAATACTGTAGTAGTTCTTTCCTGCAAAGCTATAACTGGTGACTACTTGATATTTTGGGTGATAACTAGGGTTAGGCAAATCTTCAAAACCTTTTACTCTTTTGAGGGTTTTCGCTTTTGGATTAGCTAAAAACAAATAATAAAGTTCGTTACTTCCCCTTGCGCCCGTGCCTTTTAAAATCAAGAAATCTGCCACGCCATCACCATTGAAATCTGCTTTCTTGGTTTCCTGTCCGTATTGCATCGCCAGTTCTTGTTTCCACAATGTGGTTTGTGAACCTGTTTTTTGATGAAAGAAATGAACGGTACAAACTCGCTCACCTGATGTTTTGACACTACCTTCATCAATAGCCAGCACATAACTACGGTCGTTAAAGGGATAAAAGTATTTCCAGCCTTTTGCAAGGCTTAGCCAAAGCGGAAAGGTAATCAACAACCATAGTCTTTGCATAATTTTATCAATTTAGGGTTGAAGTTGAGCAAGGTAATAAGCATATTGCTTCACCTTTGCTTGTCCATTTTTTTCTTCTGCAGATGTTTTCACGATGAAAGAACGATCATCTAACCATTTAATTCCCTCAACAGCCCATTTTTTGGTTTCGTAACTTGCTTTTTCAGTAAGTAGTGTTTGAGGATGGTTTCTGCTACCTATTTTCAACACCCCAATAAAAGAGCTGTTTTTTTGATACACCCAGTTGTAAAAATAAACTAGATATTTGCCATTAGGCGAAGGAATAGGCAATTGCACGGCGTCGTCTCCAACAGAGGCAATGGCATATTTCTTAGCGCTTAAATCATCAACCAAAACAAGGTCGCTAAAACCAATATGTTCGGCAGTGTGATGACTAAAAAGCGCATGCATTTGTAGAGAAGGGTAATAACCTGCATACTGGTAGCCCTTAAATCCTTCTGCCGAGTTAACTTTCTCCCTATACTTTTTCAAGTTTAGCATTCCCTTTTTTGTTTGGATGGAAAGATTTGCGCCATCACCAAATAATTTAGGTTGTGAAAGCATGTTCTTCACTGGAATGCTGTCGTATTTTGCTTGGGTGCTTTTTACCAAATTTAGCTTTGGGAGCTTGTCAAACTTATCTGCATAACCAATGGTGGCTACATTGCTATTTTGCGCATAGCAGGAGTAACTGATGAGTAAAAATAGGCACAGTATTCTCATGTTATTTCTTTTGAGGTGCAATCACATAATAAGCGTTTTCACCAACCCTAATCAAACCATAAGCTAAATTTTCCAAAGGGTAGTACTCTACGTTTTGTTCGATGCATTGTCCGTAAGGGGCCTTTGGATACACATTATCCAGTTTTATTTTCAAGGTATCTTGTTTGGTAAGGATATGATAGTATTTGGTGCCATTCCAAATCTCATCGAGACCTGCGCCGCAGGCTGCCCTTTCGGTTTTTTTAAAATAGATAAGTTCCACCGCTTTGGCATTTTCAGTTAACGGTACTATTTCCTTGCTTTTAGTTGCCGCTTTATCCCTATCCAAGGCTGTTGTTTGATGATCAAAAATCCATGTAAAAACTTTATCACTATTTTGAGAGATCAATAAGCCATGATCAAAGATCAAATTCTCCGTCGTTAAATCTGAAATCTTAAGACTGCCTTTAATCGCACCATCCTTATCTATTCTAAAAACTTGATCAATAGGGACCTTTTTATTTGAGCTAGGATATGCTAATAAAATGATGATTTCTTTGCTTTCTGGAAGATAATAAGGCTTTCCAGCGATATATATCCCTTTGGTATCCAGCAGTTGTTGCGACAAAGGCAAGCTATGATAAGCCTGCTCTTCGATTTGCATGGGTGCCTGTTTAATTTTTTTCATCCAGTAAAAGGAGAGGACACTCAATACCAAAGCCGCCAAAATATAGAAGATGAATTTGATATTGCCTTGCATTGTTTCGGGAACAACTGCTTGCTGGGAACGGTATAAGAAAAGACGAACGCCACCTCCCATGACCACAGAACAGACCGCAATGTATAATAAATGAGACGTTAGAAACTGTTTGATGAAGATCCCGTAGGCACTAAAATCCGCAAAATTTGGGAGTTGGACGAAGCCGTAAACCAACCAAAATGCAAACAATAGCACTACAAACACCAAGGAAATCAGCAATCCTGTATTTGGATAAATGACTCCTGTATTCAACAAATAGGTCACAAAACCAATCAATAAGGTAGTGAGTACTAAGATAACCGCACAGCCAAACAAAAAAATAATAACTGTACCTAAACTCAAAAAGTTAAATGTGCGTCCACCGAGGTAGTAAAAATAAGTGAAGGCTAATAAAATGGCTGCTAGAAGTGCCGTTTTGAGGCTAATATTCATACTTAGTTCATAGTTGGTTGGCGTTAATCATTCATTTAGTTGTTCAATTTAACGGCTATAACCGTGCCAATTAAACCTTTTTCGAGTGCAGAGATGATTTTTTTGAGCTGATTACGAAGTGCTTAAAACAAACTTCATCAAATTTGCTCAGCTAAGTTTGTGGAATTGATTAGAGTTTGTACTTTTGCCCTCGGAGAGCTGGCAGAGTGGTCGAATGCGGCAGTCTTGAAAACTGTTGACTG
>NZ_QMHN01000001.1:743324-1039378 GCF_003313385.1 Pedobacter chitinilyticus
CGGAGAGCTGGCAGAGTGGTCGAATGCGGCAGTCTTGAAAACTGTTGACTGTAACAGGTCCGGGGGTTCGAATCCCTCGCTCTCCGCACAAAAAAGGGAATGATGTGAAAATCGTTCCCTTTTTTTATTTCATTAGCAGCAGCTCAATTTACTTTCAGCTCAAGATGAATATCAAATGGTTCCAGTTCAAACAATTCTTCATCAATTTCCTCGACCAAACTGGCTCCTTCCTTTAAGTAGAAATCAACAGTTGCTTTGGTAGGCGTTGCCGAGATATAGAGTTTTTCCGCTCCAAATGTTGTTGCAATCTTCACACACTTCCGAACCAATTGATGTCCAATTTTATTCCCCCTGTAGCTATTGCTCACATACAAAATATCCATTTTGCAATAGTGCTGTTTCTTGCCTCTTCGTTTTCGTTCAACGGAAGCTACGCCTATCAGTTTGTCATCAGAAAATGCGGCAATCACTTTTCCGCCGTTGGCAATCAGTAGGTGCTGGCGTTGTATCATCTCTTGAAGTTCCGCCTCATCAAAGGAATTAACCAAATCATGTACCGACTTTATGATCAGTTCACCATCTTTATATTCGTAATATTCAAATATATTTTCGGTCCTATCAATTTCCTTTATCCTGATTAGCTCATTTTGTTTCAATAATCTAAAAGTAATTTCTCTCATAATGTAAAATACACCTATACTCATCAAGTTATCGAAATATTGCCTGTCGAGAGCATTTTTATTTGCATTAAGAGCCGTAAGTTTTGCCTTTATAGGCAATTTACAGTTTTATTTTAAAGCTATTTTTTTTGGTTTTCAATAGGTTTGGCAAAGGCCTTTAAACTTTATTTAACATTTTTTTAATCAAAGTTTGCAAAATTGATTAGAGTTTGTACTTTTGCGGCGGAGAGCTGGCAGAGTGGTCGAATGCGGCAGTCTTGAAAACTGTTGACTGTAACAGGTCCGGGGGTTCGAATCCCTCGCTCTCCGCGGAAAAAGCCGTCCTTTAGGATGGCTTTTTTTATTTCTTTTCAAATAAGCAACACACTCCCTAGCTTTCGCAAAGTATAAGGTCGATTTTGTACGCCAGTATAAGCATAACTATATCTGAATTATTGATTTTCTTCATATATTGCTTATAATTCTAACTAAAAAACATTTACTATGAAACACATTTTAACAAGATTTACCATTGAGAATATGCTTGATGAAGTAGGGCATGATATTGCACTAGTCAACCTATTTTATCGTATTAGTAATCAGCCAGAAATTGAAAAACCCCTTGTTGTTCCTTTTGATAAGCTGTTGAAGTTTATAGCGCAAGAGGATGTAGAAGCTTCCAGATATCTTCATAAAATCCGTTCTAGCATAGGTGGTTACGGACCAAAACATAGCAAGGTTTTAGACATGATGAATAATGAAGGATTTGATTTAGATCCTTATGTACTCATTTTTTTTAATTCCCTTAACAGAGATATGCTTGATCAACATATTCAACATGTAGAGAATTTGTCGATACAAAACAGCGAAGCGATAGCAGATAAATTTGAAGAGCTTGAAGATTTGGTTGATGACATGAAAGAAAGTAATATCAAAATGTCACAGTTTACCGAAGAGGTTGATCAAGTTTTGCATGAACTGACACTTAAGCACTTCCCCGAACTTTTTGAGAATGGGAATGAATGTATCGAAGCTTATCGAAGCCATCTTATTACTACCACCTTAGATTTTGTGGAGGGGATAGATGAGATTTTGAATGACGAATTTTAAGGACCGTTCGTCATTAAGCTAACGATTTTTCAATAATACTGCTCAATCACCGTTTTAAATACAACATAATCCTGTTGTACTTGGCTAAAGATATAAAATGTGTCTTGATCGGGTTTTATTTTAAGCTTTTTAACTAGGTTTTCTGCTCGTTCTGGGAAGTTTCTAATGATGACGTTCCCTTGCAAGTTCTTTTCCTTTTTAAGCTCATTAGGCGCATAAATTTGCGTTATCTTAAATATGCGGCCAATAAAATCTTCCTTAAGATCTTCAGAAAAGTATAAATGGCTTTGTTTTCCGAGTTTTGTTAAAGTAAATGCATTGGCAATGGCATTAAAAGCACCGCTTTTCATCAGCGCTGCATCAGGTTCGTATAAATAACCTGAGCTTTGCACCTTTTCCATCAAGACTACATCACTATCGTCGTGTAAGGGCAACTCTATTTGCTTAATGCTCGAATTTAAAGTAGCACAGATGATTTTTGTTTCTTCGTTAAAATTCTTATCAATTACCCACAAGAGTTCCTTACATTCGTTTTTGACGCTTACAATGTGAATTTCGGAAACATTTTTCAGTTCCGTTAATCCTGCTTGAAGGTCTAATAAAGGGGAGGTTTTAATGATGATTCGCGCTGCCTTATTCAATAGTAGTTGAAAATGTTCTACCACATTTGGCGTACAATCGGCCAGTTTAAAAACTTTTCCACTGGTGCTTCTTCTGGCAGGGTCTATATAAATGGTATCGAATGTGCCCTCGGTTTCCGAAAGGTAGGCCAAACCATCTATGGCGAGACATTGAATAGATTTTGCGTCCAGTAATTCAGCGTTATACGCAGAAATGGCCGAGAGTTCTTCGTTGATTTCACAACTATAAACCTCTTCCATTTTTTTGGAGAAGTAATAACTATCTACCCCAAAACCAGCAGTAATATCAATCAGGCGTTTTCCTTTTGCCAGGTTGCTTTTATACTTTGCAGTATCTTCTGACGAAGTTTGCTCAATAGATAACATAGTTGGATAATAAACCTCTTTAGTGTTAAACCAAGTCGGCAGTTTCTTCTCCGCTTTCTTTTTGGCTGCAATTTGATTGGCCAATTCCGCAGAACTTACCTCAGGAAAAGGAGATTTTGACAGCACAATTTTACTCACATCAGCGTTTAAATGACTGTTGATGTAAGCTTGTACTTCCTTTCCTAAGATGTTATTGTTCATGAAATAATAGTGGCTAGGGGTTAGTAATTAGTGGTTAGTAGTTTGTTCCTAACCAGATAACAATTAAGCTATACAACAATTCCTCAAAAATTAATCTCTATTCTTCATCACCATTTGACAGGTGTTACGGCTTTTTACTTCTAACCAAACTTTTTTATCCGTAGTTACCCTATCAATGGTTTGTTGGTTGTAATAACGTATCGTTACCAACTCCATATTTTTATTGTATTTCACCTTAAAATCCGCCGATAAATCATTAATTAGGCGTTCAATTTTAGAATCATCTTCGTCAACACTTACCGAAAAGCTAATGGCCGAATTAAGCATGGTATTTACCTTTACTTTGTTTTTGTGCAGAATGGCAAAAATATGGCTCAAGTTTTCTTCAATAATGAAAGAAAAATCTTTAGGCGAAATTGACAACAATACCTGGTTAACCTTAAATATAAATGAAGGAATAGGAATAGTAGTTGCTTCACTGCTGATCTCGGTTCCTTTTTCCTCTGGATGGATAAAAGATCTTACATACAAAGGAATGCTCTTATTTTGTACGGGTTTAATCGTTTTTGGATGGATTACCGTAGCACCGTAGTAGGTCAGCTCAATGGCATCGTGATAGGAGAGTTGCGGAATTTTCTCCGTCTCGTCAAACCATTTTGGATCGGCATTGAGTACTCCCGGAACATCTTTCCAAATGGTCATTTTCTCGGCATCAAGTGCTGCACTAAAAATTGCTGCACTGTAATCGGAACCTTCGCGACCTAAAGTACTGGTGAAATTCTCGCTGGTTGCCCCAATGAAGCCCTGCGTTAACACTATACCTTGCTCTAAATAGTTAGGCAACTGCTTTTGTATCGCTTGGGTAGTTTTATCCCATTGCACATTTGCTTCTCGGTAATTGTTATCCGTTTGGATATAATTCCTAGCATCTTGCCAAATGGCGAAAGTGCCTTGCTGATTCAAATAAGCCGCAATAATTTTGGAAGAAACCAATTCACCAATGGAAACAATTTGGTCATAAAGGTAGTCGGCACTGTCTTCGGCATCTTCCTCTAAAAGCCATTCTATTTCTACAAAAGTATTGGATACGTCATTATACACTGGATTTTTAGTGTCTGGAAACAACTTTCCAATGATATCAAAATGGAACGCCTTGATGTTTTCAAGCAATTGATGCTGGTTTTCATCACCATTAATGTGTGCAAAGGCTAATTCCTGTAACCTATCCGTCGTTTTGTCCATTGCCGAAACGACCACCAGTAAGTTTTTTGTGCCGTAGGACTGTATAATTTGAGTAACGTTTTTTATTCCTTCGATGTTTTTGATGGATGCTCCACCAAACTTGTATACCTGCATTTATTCTATAGGAGTTAAGATGGTTTGTGGTTTAGCAATATCGCCAAGGGCTGCAAATGGGATTACCAATTCAGTGGTTCCTTCGGCGTATGCTTTAATTTCATAAGGATTGTAAAGGAAAGTCAGGCCTTTATCGCTCACATAAAATGCTGCTGGCAAGGAGAATTTTCCATTGGTAAAAAAGTAGCGTTTATCTAAAGGCTCTGTAGCACTCATGTGCTCATTTTTTCTGAATATACCTTCTGCTAGCTTAAGTAAATCCGCTTTTTTATTGGGTAAAATCAACGAATCTAACACAATAGGTTGATTGGTTTTTGGGTTATAATTGATGTAAGAGATAGAGGTGTTGCCATGCGCACCGCCAGCATAATCAGAATGGATGTACTTTAGGGCAATGTAATTGTGCAATTGACGCATTACTTTAATGTCAATCAGCAAATACCACCATTGAGCCGTTCCAGGATTTTCCATATAAAAATCGTTATAGCCTCTAATGAAACTACTGGCTACATCTTCATAAGCGGTAGGATGTTCATCTTTTCCAAAGTAATCGAATACTTGCTTTTTGATGTAGTGGTTTAAGCTATCATTGTCAAAAACAGGATATTTTACCACTGCGTTTGCAGTATCTGCTTCCGAATTTACACCTGGCTTTACTAAATTATTACTTACCACCTTCACCGAATCATAACGATAGGTAAGCGTGTCATTTTCAGCAGTAATTACATGGGCAACTTTTTTGTCCTTGTTCTCATTTCTACAAGCCATTAATAAACTAATAGCTACTAGGGGTAAGATAATTTTTTTCATATCTATAAGATTTAATTTAGTGCTTCCAACTGCTCTTTGGAAAAGGAAGCATTTAACCATTCACTTTCATAAGCTGCGCCATACTTATCGTAAAAGTTAATCGCAGGAGTATTCCAGTCAAGCACTTGCCAGTTCATCCCATTAAAATTTCCTTCTTTAGCCTCTTGCACTACACGGTCAAACAGTAATTTTCCAATGCCTTTTCCGCGGTAGTTTTCTGTAACCAAAAAGTCTTCCAAATATAAACGACAACCTTTCCAAGTGGAGTATCTCACATAAAACAAAGCAAGACCAACGATGTTTTCGCCATCAACAGCCACAAATGATTTCCATACTGGATTTTCTCCAAAGCCAGCCGCTACAAACTCATCTAAGGTAACCGTTACTTCTTGTGGCGCTTTTTCATAAATGGCTAATTCCATAATCAGTTCCAATAAACGTGGACAGTCCTCGGCGATTGCTCTTCTTAATTTAATATTCATTTTTTTTTAGGTACTAGTGGTTAGTTTTTTGGCTTATGCTAACTTGCACTCACGCTGTAAGTAACTTTCCAACTTTCAACTATTTACTCTTTGTTTTTCCAGTGTTTAATCACTCTTTTCCCAAAGATATTACTGCCAATTCTTACCATGGTGCTTCCTTCTGCTATGGCTAATTTATAATCGGCCGACATGCCCATCGAAATCTCCTTAAAGGAATCAGCTTTTCTGAAAAAACTTACTTTCACGCCATCAAATAACACTTTTAGCTCGTTAAACTCGGCAATGGTTTGCTTTTCTTGCGCTGTATTGGTGGCAATGCCCATTAAACCTATAATGCGCACATTTTTCATCGCTTCAAACTCCTCAGAACGCAATAGTTCAATAGCTTCATCAAAGCCTAACCCAAACTTACTTTCCTCATCAGCAATATAAATCTGCAATAGGCAATCAATTACACGTTTGTGCTTCGCCGCCTGTTTATCTATTTCTTTAAGCAGTTTTAAGCTATCTACAGATTCAATCAATTTTACAAAAGGAGCAATGTATTTAACCTTGTTCGTCTGTAAGTGACCAATCAAATGCCATTCAATATCAGCTGGTAACTGTGCTTGCTTATCTACCATTTCCTGCACCAAATTCTCACCAAAAACACGTTGACCAGCTTCATAAGCTTCCATTACAGCCTCTGCAGGATGATTCTTCGAAACTGCTACCAACTTTACACCTTGGCTCTCAATTTCGTTTTTATATTTCAATAAGTTATCAGCAATGCTCATTTATCAGTATTTTTGGAGGTAAAATTAACAACCCTTTTTTAATTTGGCTAAGAAAGCTGAAGTTTTAATCAAGAAATGACGAGATTTTTGTTGCTATTTTTCTGCGCGGTGTTGGCTTTTAGCTGTAAACCTGGTATTCCGAAGGATATTGTACAACCCGAAGAAATGGAAAAAATATTATTTGATATCCATGTGGTAGACGGTTATGTATCGTCTATTCCTACGCCAGATAGTGCCAAGAAAGTGTCGGCACCAATCTACAAAGGCATTTTCAAGAAATTTGGCATCGATTCGGCCATGCATGCAAAAAGTATGGCATATTATTATAGTCGCCCTGATTTGCTATCGAAAATGTACGATAGGATTAGCGATAAGATCAACAAAAGTAGAGAAGATTTAATTAAGAAGCACGAAAAGCAAACGGCAGCTGAAGCAGCCAAACCAGCAGCGCCGCAACCTGTAAAATAAATATGCTGTACCCTGAAAATTGCGAAGAGAGATTAGGTTTTAACGAAGTAAGGCAATTGGTGCGTGATTATTGCCTAAGCACCATGGGTCAAAACTTGGTTGATAAGATGCAGGTAATGACCAAGCATGACCAGATTGACAAGTTTTTGCGTCAAACCAAAGAGTTTAAAAGTATCCTGGAGAACCAGGAACCCCTACAGATTAGTACTTTTTTTGACATTAAAGTGCTGGCCGATAAGATTAAAGTAGAAGGCAGTTACCTAGTGGAAGAGGAACTGTTCAAAATATACACTTCCTTGCAAACGGTATTTTCCGTAATTCGCTTTTTTGATGAGCGTAAAGAGGTTTACCCTAGTTTAGAAGCACTATTTGAACACCTGCCCATTGAGCGGAATATCCTTAAAAAAATAGAAACGGTACTGGATGCGAAAGGCAAAATTAAGCCCAATGCTTCTGCAACGTTGTTAGAAATCAGCACGGCTATTTCCAAAGGTGAACAAGAAGTTCGTAAAAAGATGGATTCCATCTATAAAAGTGCCGTAGCCAGCAATTGGGTAGCCGATGGTAGTTTGACCATTCGTGATGGTAGGATGTGCATCCCCATTTTAGCCGAAAACAAACGTAAAATCAAAGGCTTTATCCACGACGAGTCAGCCAGTGGACAAACCGTTTATTTGGAGCCAGAAGAGGTTTTTACGCTAAATAACAAGCTTCGCGATCTAGAGTTTGATAAACGCAGGGAGATTATCCGTATCCTGATCGCTACTACGACGGAACTTAGGCCGTATATTCCGATATTACTTTCGTATCACGGATTTTTAACCAAGTTAGATTTCGTAAGAGCAAAAGCTTTATTCGCCATCAAAATTGGTGCTCAAATGCCTGTATTGGTCAAAGAGCCTAAAACAAAGCTGATCAATGCTCAGCACCCTTTGCTGTTGCTTTCCTTTGCCAATGATCAAAAAAGCGTTGTGCCTTTAAACATCCATTTAAATGAAGGCATGCGGATTGTGCTGGTTTCAGGACCAAATGCGGGTGGTAAGTCGGTTTGTATGAAAACCGTTGGACTTTTGCAGATGATGTTGCAAACAGGTTTATTGGTACCTGTGGATGAGCATAGCGAAATGGGAGTTTTCAATCAAATTTTTGCAGATATTGGTGACGACCAGTCCATAGAATCTGATTTGAGTACCTACAGCGCCCATTTGAACAAGATGCGCTATTTTGTAGAACACGCCACACCTAAAACCTTGATATTGATTGATGAGTTTGGCACAGGAACCGACCCACAATTTGGCGGACCAATGGCCGAGGCAGTACTTGAGGTGCTTAATCAAAAAAAGGTACGTGGCGTAATTACCACTCACTATTCTAACCTTAAACTTTTTGCTGGCGATACCGAAGGTTTAGAAAATGCTTCCATGTTATTTGATAACAGTAAAATGAAGCCGCTTTATATTTTAGATATTGGAAAGCCAGGTAGCTCTTATGCTTTTGAAATTGCACAAAACATTGGCTTGCAAAAAGAGGTATTGGCATTGGCTAGACAAAAGATTGGCACCAACCAAAATAGTATCGATAGTTTATTGGTGAACTTGGAGCGAGAAAAACGTCAAGTGCATGAAACCAAAGTGAAACTGGCCAATCAGCAGAATAAGCTGAACCAACTGCTATCTGAAAATGAAAAGCAAAAATCTTTTCTTGAAGAGAATAAGAAAACGCTGATTAAAGATGCGAAGGTTCAAGCTCAAAACATCATTAAAGATGCTAATAAGCTGGTAGAGAACACCATTGCCCAAATTAAAAAGAAGCAGGCTGATCGGGAAGCAACTCGAGAAATTAGACAAAATCTACAGCAAGGGCTGGCTAAAAATGAAGTAAAGCCAGAGCCTAAACCAGTGATAGAGTTTGATGATACTGAAATTGAAGTTGGGGACTGGATACAATTGCTTGGCACCGAAAATACTGGGCAGATTTTAGAAATCAATAAAAACAATTTAGTGGTTGCCTTTGGTGACTTACGCTCGGTAGTAAAACGTAACCGAGTGCAAAAAATTAGTAACCGACAGGTGAAAAAGCTTGTGCAGCGTACCTCATTTACCAATAGTTTAAGCGATGCCGTAAGTAATTTTAGGGCCGAACTTGATTTGCGTGGTATGCGTGGTGAAGTGGCTTTGCAAGAATTAGAGAATTACATGGACAAGGCCGTGATGTTAGGTTTTCCATCCATTAAAATTATACATGGTAAGGGCGATGGTATTTTGCGTAAGTTGATCAGGACCCATTTAAAGCAATACTACAAACAAGTAGACCGAATGGAAGATGAACATTTGGATAGAGGTGGAGATGGTATTACTTACGTTTATATGAAATAGCCAGTGGATATCTCAGATGAAGATAAAGTGTTTTATTTGGATGCGTTAAGAACTTACTTGTGCAATTATTCAAGCATTACTTTATCTTCATTTGAATTGGTTAAAGACCTTGTTAAATTTCAACAAATCTCTAAAAACGATATTTTACTCAACGAAGGTGATGTCGCTAAAAACATCTACTTTTTAGGCAGTGGAGTCGTTAGGGCTTATTCTAGTGATCAAGAAGGACACACCTATAACAAAAATATTTTCCTAGCTGGCAAAATGGTAGGTTCAATGGTTTCGGCCTTACTGCAAAAGCCGTCTTCATTTACCTTACAGGCTTTGGACGAAAGCATATTACTTAGTCTCAATTTCACCAAATTCAAGCAGTTCATTCTCGAAAAAGACGACCTAAAAAACTATTATATTGCTTACCTCGAAAAGGAATGGGTGATGGATAAAGAACAACGAGAAGTGTCCTTAGTGATGGAAAGTGCCAGTGTCAGGTATGAAAAATTCATGGAAGAAAATCCTGGTATCGATCGAAAGATTTCATTGCATCACATTGCCTCGCATTTGGGAATTACCCCCACACAATTAATTCGAATCAGAAAAGATTTAAAATGAGATCAAAATCAACATATGTAAATGTTTTTGTTTGATAAAGGGTAGAACTTTGCCTCTATGGAAAATATTAACGAATTAAATATAGATAACCTTACTTCTTTGTGGGTTAAAGTAGGACAGGCTGTTGGGCATTATGTGAACGAAAACAATTACGAATTGAGTTGCGTGAAAAACTCTGAATGGCCTAACAAAATATGGATTAAACAGCCTCTAACTAACGAGCTACTCATTAGTTTATCTCAAAAAATGGCTTCGTCCGAACAGTCTTTAGTATTTCCTCATTGGGATATTTACCCCAATGAAGGTTCAGAAATAGCACTGGAAGGTTTTACCCAAAAATCGTTTCAAACCGGTATGTCGCTTCCATTAAACAAACCATTCCCGTCATCCAGTTCTTTAACAGCTAAAAGAGTATCTAATACCGAGGAAGCTAAATTTTGGGCAGCCATTTATCCGAAATGTTTTGGCTATGTGATTGGCGAAGAAATACTCATCCAAACTATGAATGAGATGGAATACAATCTTTTTTATTTTAACGGAGCACTGGTAGGCACCGCAATTTATCATCCAAATGAGCAAGTTGCAGGGATACATGGTGTGGGGATTGTTCCAGAGATGAGGAGAAGAGGATTTGCAGAAGAAATCATGTATCTTCTGCTCAATAGAGCCATCGCTGAAAATATCTCCTATGCAACGCTGCAAGCCTCTGAACTTGGAAAAGGAATTTATCAAAGACTTGGGTTCACGGAAGATTTCATCATTAAGAACTATGTGCCTAAGTTCGACTAATATATTGCTAGTTTATTACTGTTTAACTCTTTCGGTGTATAGCTGACCCTGAAATAAATTTATTGCACAGCTTTCTGCTTCGCTACAGGTCAGGGTAACGTTAAACCAAGCTCACCGTCATGCTGAATTTATTTCAGCATCAGTTTTACATTACCAATAAGTTAGAAATGGAACTTAGGTTATGTTTTAATAAGGTAATCAACCATCTATTTGACTGATTATAAACCAAAAGCGACTTATGATTGTTGTGTCCTTAAAATATTAGGGATATGAAAAAGTTATGGATTGTTTTTGGAATACTGCTCTTAAGTATTGGTTGTAAAAAAGATGGTAACAATAGTGGGGATGATGATACGCCTGTAGACCTTAAAACCAGGACGTTGGTTTCCAATCTGTCTCTACCTTGGGAACTGGTGTATGGCCCCGATAACCTCATTTGGTTCACCGAAAAATCGGGGAAAATTAGCAGACTAAATCCCGCTAACAGTCAAGTAACCTTGCTACATACCATTTCAGAAGTAAGTGCACAGGGCGAAGGTGGTTTATTGGGTATGACGCTTCATCCTAACTTTGGAGCAAGCCCTTATGTGTATGTGTTTTATGGTTATGGAAATCCTTATAAAAACAAGTTGGTAAGGCTTACTTATAGCAACAATAGTCTAACCAGTCCACAAACTTTATTAGACAATATTCCTGCGGCCAGTATCCATAATGGCTGTAGATTGCTTATTGATGGCGACAAATTGTTCGTCACCACTGGCGATGCTAATGATACCAGCACACCCCAAAACCTCAATTCCGTAGCTGGAAAGGTATTACGTATTAACTTAGATGGAAGTATTCCTGCCGATAATCCATTCCCTAATAGCCCTGTATGGTCTTTCGGCCACAGGAACCCTCAAGGTTTAGCCTTGGTAGGGAATAAGTTGTTTTCTTCGGAACACGGACCAGATACTGATGACGAAATTAATATTATTGAAAAAGGTCGTAATTATGGTTGGCCTACTGTAAGAGGCAAATGTGATGCTACCAATGAAACCGCCTTTTGTAATCAGAATAATGTAGCAGAGTCTATTATCCAATGGACACCAACCATTGCACCAAGTGGAATGATTTACTACAATTCAAACTACATCCCTCAATTTAAAAATTCCCTGCTGTTGGGTTTGTTAAAAGGCACCAAGTTAATGCAGCTAAAATTAAACGATGCACAAACTGCGGTTGCTGAAACCAAAGACTTATTTGTGGGTGATTTTGGTCGAATTAGAGCGGTTTGCCAATCGCCAGAAGGCAAAATATATTTATGTACTAGTAATGGATCAGGTGATAAGATTGTAGAAATTTATAAGTAGCGAATAAGCTTCGCACACTTATTAACCAGCTGTTAATCTTGTTTTTAAAGATCACCTTAGTGTAGCCCTTACAATGTTATAGGCTACACTTTACTTTTGCAAAGCGATAGATTAATCCTATTTTAGTCGCAAAACACACCAAATATGATCAACAAAGTTGTAGCAAACGCCGATGAGGCCATCGCTGACATTACGGATGGGAAAACCCTTATGCTGGGCGGCTTCGGTTTATGTGGTATCCCCGAAAACTGCATCACTGCCTTAGTAAAAAAAGGCACCAAAGATTTAACTTGTATTTCGAACAATGCTGGCGTAGATGATTTTGGCATAGGACTCATGCTAAAACAACGTCAGGTAAAGAAAATGATTTCTTCCTACGTAGGTGAAAATGCCGAATTTGAGCGTCAGTTATTGAGTGGCGAACTTGAGGTGGAATTGATTCCGCAAGGAACTTTAGCCACTCGTTGCTTAGCTGCTGGATATGGTATGCCCGCTATTTTCACGCCTGCAGGGGTAGGTACCGAAGTGGCGGAAGGTAAGGAAGTAAGAAATTTCGACGGAAAAGATTACCTGATGGAATATGCTTTCGATGCTGATTTTGCTATTGTGAAAGCTTGGAAAGGCGATACTGCTGGAAATTTAATTTTCCGTTCTACCAGTAGGAATTTTAATCCTGTGATGGCCATGGCTGGTAAAATTACCATTGCAGAAGTAGAGGAGTTGGTAGAGGTAGGCGAATTAGAACCTGACCATATTCATACCCCTGGAGTTTATGTACATCGCATTTTTCAGGGTAAGGATTACGAGAAGAGGATAGAGCAGCGTACTTTAAGGAAAAGGGATTAGATGATGAGATAATTCAATAATTTGATGATTGGAGAGATCGATCATCAGAACTTTCTACCTATGAATAATGAAAGAATTAATGAGAATATCATTGTTAAACTAAGTTTTGAATTTGCTTTACAAATTATTCAGTATACGGAGATCTTAGAGGAGAAACGAAATGTGTCTTAGCAAAACAATTGCTAAAAGCAGGAAGCAGTATTGGTGCTAATATTTGGAGAGCTCAAAATGCAGAAAGTAAGGCAGATTTTATTCATAAAATAAAGATATCTGCCTAAGAATGCGAAGAGTCAAAATATTGGTTGCTTTTATGTAAACATGCCGACAACTATCCTGATACTAATAATTTATTGGAGAAGATAGAAGCAATTCAAAAAATACTTAATAAGATAATCACTACTTCAAAAACGAAAATAACTTGATCATCAGCTAGTAACGATAAGATTAAATTAGCCAATGATCAAATCAACTAATTATCAAATTAATCTATGTTAGATAAAGACGGTATAGCGAAACGGATCGCTAAAGAAATAAAAGACGGTTATTATGTAAACTTGGGTATTGGTATCCCAACTTTGGTAGCCAATTACATTCCCGAAGGAGTAAATGTTGTTTTACAATCAGAAAACGGATTGCTAGGCATGGGGCCTTTTCCTTTTGAAGGAGAGGAAGATCCAGATTTAATTAATGCAGGTAAGCAAACCATTACCACTTTGCCAGGATCGTCGATTTTTGATTCGGCCATGAGCTTTGGTATGATTAGGGCTCAAAAAATAGATTTAACCATTTTGGGAGCGATGGAAGTTTCAGAGAATGGTGACATCGCCAACTGGAAAATTCCTGGTAAAATGGTGAAAGGAATGGGAGGGGCCATGGATTTAGTAGCTTCGGCCAAAAACATTATTGTAGCCATGCAGCATGTCAACAAAGCAGGCGAAAGTAAATTACTGCCCAATTGTACTTTGCCGTTAACAGGCGTAAAATGCATTAAAAAGATAGTAACCGAATTGGCTGTTTTAGATGTTTTACCTGAGGGGGGCTTTAAGCTATTAGAAAGAGCACCAGGAGTGAGTGTAGAAGAGATTAGAAAAGCTACCGCAGGAAAGCTGTATGCCGATGACGATGTGCCAGAAATGGTGATTGATTAGTGTTAAAGACTATACTTTTTGAGACTTACGAAGTTTCTAAAACTTCGTAAGTCTATATTTGATACTACTTCAACGATTTGATGATTCCAATTACATCATCACCACCCAATCCTTTGTTGTGTGCTGCTTGATAAGTATTGATAACCGCTTCCGACAATGGGAAATCTGCACCTGCCTTTTGTGCCAGTAAAATATCTTTAAGCATCAAATCCAATGCAAAAGCAGGCGGATAGTTTTCTTGGATCAGCAAAGGGGTTTTCACTTTGGTAGCACCGCTTCCGCTAGCACTTTCATTGATGATTTCGAGCATATCCTTACGCTGAATACCTAATTTTTCGGACAACAAAACTGTTTCTGCCAAACCTTGATAAATCAATGAAAGAAAGTAATTGATGGATAACTTAGCTGCAATTCCTTTTCCGTTCTCGCCTAAATGCTTAGTAAGCTTTCCTAATTTATTAAAATAGGGCTGAGCCTTCGCAATATCTTTCTCGTCACCTCCAACCATCATAATTAACGTGCCTTCCGCTGCTGGTTGCGTACTGCCTGCCACTGGTGCATCTATAAAACCAGCGCCTTTTGCTTTAATTTGTTGAGCAATGGTTAGAGAACATTCTTGGGAAATGGTGCTGCAATCAATGAAAAGCTTTCCTTCCAGCTCTTCATTCAATATTTCGGCATAAACTTGGTTTATGGCTTCATCGTTGGTGAGCATGGTGAAAATTACGTCACTTGTTTGTACCAGTTGACCAATGTTTTTGCAAATGGTAGCGATCGTTTTAAAATCTTCTGTTTTATCGGCTGAGCGATTATAAACGGATATAGGATAACCTGCTTTGATGAGGTTTTTAGCCATTGGGCTACCCATGTTGCCTAAGCCTATCCATCCTAATGTAGTATGTTGCGTCATTTTTCTTAAATGTGATAAAGTGAATCAAGCTGTTGTATTTAAAATATATGGAAGTTCCCTAATAAATACATTCGACTTATTTTTCTGCTAATTTAGATATTTCGTTTGTTTTGGGGCAAGGTTAATGTCTTCGTTTAAATCGACCTGCACCAACGTACCTATAACGTCATTTCGACCGTAGTGGAGGCCGAGGAGCAGCTACGAAGTAAGATCTTTGGATATGCTTCAAAGAAAATACTATGTAGCGTAGGAACGGAATGACTAATAATCAAGTTCCAATAACTAACCACTAGTGACTAACCACTAAAAATGATAACCAGTTTCAAAAGATTCTTCGTTGCACTCTGAATGACAAACTAAGGGTGCGATAATATGACATTGTACGAGAGCTGATGGAAAAGAAAAATACAGCTTTGAAAAAGGCAAATGTGTAATGATAAATTAGTGCTGCATCTTTTACCAGAAAGATGCGCATCTTTTGCTCAAGACTACGTTAGGTTTTGCCCAAAAGATGCGCATGTTTTTTGAAGAGGTACGCCAGCAATTGAAAAAGTGCCCTGAAGGGGTCAATAAGCATGGTCATTACATCATAATGATTCACCGAATAACTGGCTTAAAGAGATCCTTCGCTACCGAAGAGTCGGTACAGGTAACGCTCTGGATGACAAATAGGGTTTGTTTCCAAATAGACTTACGAAGTTTCTAAACGGCGAAGCCATCAACCTTACCTTTAAAACAATCAAAAAACTAAGGTTAAACTTCGTAAGTCTCAAACCAATGACCCAATGACCAATATTCAATAGACTAACTAACCACTAGCCACTAAAATTTCAGAAATTAGACTTGCCATAAGGCCAATAAAGTGCTAAATGTATTGTATTTTTGCAGCTTTAATTTGTATCCATTTGAAATATCCCAATTTTAAAGATCTTATCCTATTCGAAAACGAAGATTATATCGTTATCAATAAACCTCCGTTTGTGGCTTCACTAGATGAACGCGGTGCTGCTGGTGCTGGTGAAGTGAACATTTTGCGTTTGGCGAGGCTGTACACGGAAGATGCGCAGATTTGCCACAGGTTGGATAAGGAAACTTCGGGTGCTATTGTGATTGCCAAAAATCCTGAGGCTTACCGTAACCTTTCGATACAGTTTGAAAAGCGAAAAGTAAACAAAATTTATCATGCAGTGGTTGATGGTCAATTCCAATTTGACAATCTTTTTGTGGATTTGCCGATTTTGAATGATGGCAATAAAAATGTAACCATTGACAGGCAAGAAGGCAAACGTGCCGAAACTTACTTTAATTCGTTAAAATACTATAAGCATTATACCTTGGTAGAATGTAAGCCTGTAACAGGTCGTATGCACCAAATCAGGATACATTTGGCTACTCAACGTGCAGCGATTTGTGGAGATACGATGTATCGTGGAAAACCTGTTTTTCTTTCTAAAATTAAAAGGGGATATCGGTTAACTGATGAAGAGGAGCAACCTATAATGAAGCGTTTCGCCTTACATGCTAAGCAAATTACGTTTAAAGGTTTGGATGGAAAGGATATTTTAGTGGAAGCTCCTTATCCTAAAGACTTTGCTACATTATTGAAACTATTGGACAAGTTTGATAGTTAGTGGTTAAACTAAAATAAATATTATGTACATCAAGTTTGTAAATTTTGTAGACCGTTTTAATCAATACAGACAAAGCAAAATTTCGAACAAAAATTTTCTAATTATCGCTGCTGTTCTGGTAGGGATATTGGCAGGATTAGCGGCTTCGCTGTTAAAAGGAATTACGCACAGGATAGAACATTTTTTACAAACTGATTTACAGTGGCAATACAAATATTACTTGTATCTTTTGTTTCCAACCATTGGTATTTTACTTTCGGTACTTTATGTACGTAGGTTCATCAAAAAGGGAAAGTTCGAAACAGGTTTAACGCCTTTACTATTTGCCATTTCTAAAAAATCGAGTAAGGTAGAAGCGCACAATAGTTATTCACAGATTATCACTTCCGCTATCACCGTTGGTTTTGGAGGTTCTACAGGTTTAGAAGCCCCAATTGCTACCAGCGGCGCCTCAATAGGTTCAACCTTAGGAAGGTTTTTGGGCTTAAGTTACAGAGAAACTACTTTGCTATTGGCTTGTGGCGCTGCTTCGGGCATTGCAGGTGCTTTTAATAGTCCAATTGCGGGAATTGTTTTTGCCATTGAAATATTATTGCCTGAATTTACTATTCCTGTTTTTATTCCACTTTTATTATCAGCAGCCACCGCTTCTGTAGTGGCAAGAACTTTTTACAACGAACAGTTGTTTTATCTAGTAACAGAAGGCTGGCAAATGAAAGCATTGGGCTTTTATGTGATTTTAGCGGTGTTGGTGGGTCTATATTCCATTTATTTTGGAAAGGTTAATTCTGCAGTGAAAGGCGCTTTCTATAAAATCAAAAATCCTTATCATAAAATTGCCATTGGTGGTTTAATGCTGGGCGTGTTGATTTTCTTATTTCCGACCTTATATGGCGAAGGATATATTACCATTAACAATTTACTTAAAGGCGATTATAGCTCAGTCATTAGCAACAGTATTTTTGCTGAATTTAGCAATCTGCCCATGGTAGTAATTGCCTTTACCGTGGCTACTATTATGTTAAAATCAGTAGCAACCTTGGTGACGCTATCTGCTGGTGGTAATGGCGGTACATTTGCACCAAGTTTAATTATCGGTGGTTTAATAGGCTTTGTGGTGGCTTACAGCATTAATGTTTCGGGATTGGCCGAAGTAAATACTGCCAACTTTATTGTAGCTGGCATGGCGGCGGCCTTAGGCTCGTTAATGCATGCCCCTTTAACGGGGATATTTTTAATTGCTGAAATTACTGGTGGCTATATTTTGATGGTACCTTTGATGATTACCACGGCCATTGCTTATTTGATTAACAGAAGTGTGAGCCAATATTCTATTTATACCAAACCATTAGCTGATAAGGGAGAGCTTTCACATCATTCGGATAAAGATACAACGGTACTTAACATGATGAACCTAAAGGCACTGATTGAAAAAGATCAGATAATTTTAGTAGTTGATGATTTGTTAAGAGATAGGGTAAATGATGTTTTAAAATCGAAACGAAATGTTTTTCCTGTGGTAGATGTAAAGGGACAATTTAAAGGCGTGATTTATGTCGAAGTTATTTTAGAACAATTGCTAGCAGATAAAAATTCTGACCTGCGTGTAAATGATTTAATGCATACTGAAATTATTCCCATTACCCTTAACAGTGACCTTAAATTGGTTTTGAATAGGATGGAGGAAGATAATTTATGGGTGTTGCCTGTGGTAGATAGTTTAGGCAACTATATTGGCCTTATTTCTAAAACTTCTATTTTTAACAAGTATAGAGACATTTTAAGCCAACAGGCAGATTATCTAGCTTAAGGGCAGCTCCACGTAAAAAATTGTTCCACCCCCAACGTTGTCCTGCAGCCATATTTTTCCTTGATGGCTTTCTACAATTTGTTTACTGATGGACAAACCAATGCCAAATGGCTGTTCACCAGAAGTTCCTGTACGTTTGGCCGAAGTGAACATTTCAAAAATGCGTTGCTTGTCATTTTCCGGCACGCCAATGCCTTGGTCAATAATAGCAATCCTTACGCTTTTCTCTAACCGTTCTAATAGTACTTTAACCACGGTATGGTTGGGGCTAAATTTAATGGCATTGACCACAAGGTTATTGAAAACTCGCCAAATTTTTTCGCGGCTCAATTGCAAATAAACTGGTCCACCGCTAATAAAAATAATCTTTTGCTGCTTCTCGTCGGCTTTGTATTGTAAAAGCTCAGTACATTGACGCAGCAGATGTTGGATATCTACCTTTTCTTTAGTGAGCACCTCGTTTTCAATGGCTAAATTGGAATTGAGCAGTTGATTGATCATTTCGATAGCATTATTGCCAGAGCTGGAAATAAGCTGCAGCATTTCTCTATCGTCTTCCAAAAACCGCTTTTCTTCCAATAATAAATTACTGATACCGACCATACCCCCAAGCGGATTTTTCAAATCGTGGGCCATTACCTTCATCATTTTTGCATAGTCCTTATTCCGATTTTCCAAACGCACCATCGCTTTTTTCAATTCTTCACTATGCTTGATGGTTGCTTTTTCGGTTTTATGGGCTTGCCTAGCATTTTTAATTACCAAAAATACAATGCAAATGAGCATGATAATAAAAACAGCGGCACATAATAAATAAAAAGTGATATGCTCGTTAGTTTTAGTTAGTGACTTTAAATCCTGTTCAGTCTGTTTATTTTTAAATCTAACTTTTAAATCGACCCTTGATAGCTCGTTTTCAACATTGATGCTATCCATCGCAACGCTATATCTATTCAATAAACGATAAGCTTCTTTATAGTTTCCTTTAGAAAGATATAGCTCACTTTTGGCCTTATTCCAGCGAGGCATTAATAAGTAAGGATCAAATGGGTTTTCCTGAATAACGTTTTTAGCAATGGTTAATAATGAATCTGCCTTTTGAAGTTTATTGAGCCTACGATATACATCCGCAAGTTTCATAAACGCCGTAATTTTAATCTTTTCTTTGGCATCGCTATCCAAAGAAATACTTTCCTGTAAATATTGCTCTGCTAGTTTTAGCTCGCCCAGCTTAGCCATTAATCCACCTAAATTGTCAAGCAAAACTATTTTAGATTGATTGTGTTGATTAATAGTGACTGTATTTTGTTTTAGCTGCTGCTGTATGAATGAAAGTCCTTTTCTGTAAAGAAATGCAGCGCTGTCCAACATTCCTGCTTTTTCATAAGAAAATCCTGCATTGTTAAGTGCTCCCTGCTTAATGTGAAACATACTCCTTGGATCTAAGCCGTTTACAGATTCTAAAACATTAAATGCTTCTAAATGATAATTTGCAGCCTGTTTAAATAGGTTTTGAACATAATAAAGATGTGCAATACGAGTAATGTAATTTGCATAAACTAGAGGGTCGTCCGTTTTATTTAAGGTTGATTTTATTTTGAAGTAGTTTTCTAAAGCCTTATCATATTTTTTAAAGAAAACATAAACATCACTCTTTAACATCAATGCTTTTGCAAAAGCCATAGGAAATTGCTGCTGCCTATTTGGGTCTTCAAAAAAGGCCAACGCACTATCTGCATACCTATTCATCGATAGTGTATCTTTATAACTGGTTAAGCCTTTATAGTAATAAAAATTAGTCAGTTCATTAATGTCGTTTGCATCAATTTTTGGCTTGAGACTATCTAAAAGTCGTGAGGTTTCCGCTAAATTGCTGGTTAAATAAACACTATCCACTCGCTTAAAATTAGTTGAAAGGCCTTTATTAACGACTGGATCAGTTTTTTGCTTAGAATTACAACCAAAAATAGATAAAGCTAAAAGCGTGAAAACAAATAAGCTTTGGATTTTGAGGGCTTTAGAAAGAGGTAGACTTAATATAAATATTGATGGATTTTCCAATAATCAAAAGTATCTTAAGTATCAAACAAATTTACCAAAAATATAGCTAAAAGAAGTTAACATTTTATAATATTGATAAACAGCTTCATCCATCGCTTTTATTTATTGTTGATAAGAAAATTTGATATTCATCTCAAATTGTTAAACCTTAGCGTTTTTAAAATATCATTATGGAAGATTTAAGTGCTTTAAGCCAAGTAGCAGAGTTTCACCACACTTTTAAACACCCCATTGTAGAACGAGCGGCCATCCCATCTAAAGTGCGAAGTAAATTGAGAATAGATTTGATTGCTGAAGAGCTAAAAGAGCTGCAAGAAGCGGTGGATAACGATGACTTGGTTGAGGTAGCCGATGCATTATGTGATTTGCAATATGTATTGGCAGGTGCTGTTTTAGAATTTGGACTAGGTACTAAATTTAAAACACTTTTTGATGAAGTGCACCGATCCAACATGAGCAAAGCTTGCAAAACAGTAGAAGAGGCAGAAGAAACCATCGCTTTCTATAAACAAAAAGATAATGTAGATGCATATTTTAAAGAAATAGACGGCTTATATCTTGTTTATCGCAAGGGTGATGATAAGACCTTAAAATCTATCAATTATTCTCCTGCGGATCTTAAAGGTTTACTATAGCATTAAATAATAACTTATTATATGATTGAAATTAACAACCATGATGATTTTGCTTCCTACTTAGGAAACGAATTAGGCACATCTGCTTGGTATCAAATCACCCAAGATCAAATCAATAAATTTGCAGATGCTACGTTGGACCATCAATGGATACACACTGATGCGGAAAGAGCAGCGGTAGAAAGTCCGTTTAAAACAACCATAGCACATGGCTACTTAACACTTTCATTAGTTCCCTATTTGTGGCAGCAGATTGTTAAAATTGGCAACCTAAAAATGGAAATCAATTATGGCATCGAAAGTTTAAAATTTGGTCAGGCGGTAACCGTTGACAGCGAAGTACGTTTAAAGGCTAGCTTAAAGTCTATTTTAAACTTACGAGGTACCACAAAAGTAGTGGTAAATATCATTTTGGAAATTAAAGACCAGACAAAGCCTGCTTACAATGGCGATGTGGTATTCCTTTACCATTTCCATTCATAAAGAAATTCTTATTCTGACGTGAAATAGGTGTTCAAAGTTTATTCTTTTGAATACCTATTTCAATTTTAGTGACTATATTTAACGTTACCAAACAAAACTAACTGGATGTTGGCACTTCATTGTAATGTTTAAAATTCAATCACGAGCATTTTTATTTTTATTCTTCCTCATTTCTTTCGGTGCTATTGCGCAACAACCAGTAGTCATTAACAATAATACTGCCGAGTACATTTTTAAATCGAAAGAGATTGTAGGCTTAGAAGATCCTAAGGGAGAGCTAAGTTTCGATGCGATTTCAAGTGCCGCCTATCAAAATAAATTTAAACCTAATGTAGATTATTATCCGAAAAACTATAATCGTAGCTCCACCTATTGGTACAGGGTAAAAGTAAGGTTTGAAGAAGACTTTGAAAAATCGAGTGTCATTGAGTTTTTTGACCAAGTTACTGATCATATTGATGTTTACTTTCCAGATGAGAATGGTAAGTATGTTCATGCCCGCTCTGGCGCCGACTTAACGTTTAAAGAACGTTTATATCGCCATAAGAATTTTGAATTTCTAATTAAGAACCTTAAAAAAGGGGAGTATTATTATTATTTTAAAATCAAATCGAAAGATCGGGTAAACGTCATTATTGTATTCAGAACCATTGAAAGGTTTATACAATACGGGCTTACCGAGTACCTTACTTATGGCTTGTTCTATGGCATGATCTTCATCTTCAGTTTCCATAACCTGTTGATGTATTTGGCCGTACGCAGAAGGCAATACCTATATTACATCTTGTACATTTTAAGTGTAGGTTTGTATGAGGTGTCTATTGATGGCATTGCTTTTCAGTATTTTTGGCCCCAACATCCCATTTGGAATGAATATGCCTACGGAATAGCGTTATTTTGTATCAGCTCGTTTGCACTGATCTTCACCAAGGAACTACTTCACGTTAAGCAAAAGGCACCTGTTTTTTCGAAAATGATTAACGTAGTGCTTTTGCTTCGTTTATTGTTTTTTCTTGTTTGCTTGATATACAATCCTGATTGGTTTAAATACAAATTCATTGAGTTTATACCACTTTCCATTGGCTTTATAACAGGTATTTACATTTTATGGAAGAAGAGATACAGGCCAGCTCGCTTCTTTGTAGTTGGCTATTCATTTCTGTTCCTAGGCTTTGTAATCAAGGTAGTTCATATTTTAGGTTATGCCCGACACATTCCTGGTGCCTTGGGTTTCTACAGCTTAAGTTTTGGCTTTTTATTTGAAATGGTGTTTCTATCCTTCGCTATCGGAGATCAAGTGCGTATCCTAAAGAAGAAGAAAGAAAATGCACAGAAGCAGATAATCAAGCAAATGCAGCTAAATGCTGAAATGAAGGATAATTTGAATAGAGAATTAGAGGCAAAGGTTGAAAAACGCACCATAGAAGTGAAACAACAAGCTATTGCCCTACAAAAGCAAAATGACACGATCGAAAAGCAAAATTCTGAACTACTGTTAAAAAATGACTTGCTACTACAACAGGCTGAAGAAATTTCGAGGATGAATGTCTTGTTGGAAAACGACAACATCAACCTTAAAACAAGTATTGAGAAGGTTACGGATGCTCGTGTAAATGCTACTGAATTGGATTTTGACGAATTCAGTTTAAAATATCCTGATAAAGAAGCTTGTTACAAATTTCTATCTGAACTAAAATGGGCTGGGGGATATACTTGCTTAAAATGTAACCACACCAATTATTGCAATGGAAAAGTACCTTATAACAGGCGCTGTACCAAATGTGCGTATGAAGAGTCGGTATTGCACCACACCATATTCGAAAATAACCGTATTCCAATCAATAAAGCGTTCTATTTGGTCTATCTAATGTATAGCTCCAAAGGAACAATCTCTTCTCACAAGCTTTCCGAGAAGCTTGGTATTAGGCAAAGTACTTGCTGGGCCTATGCGTCTAAAGTTAAAAAGGTAATGGAAGAGCGAAAAAAAGATCTCAGAGGCGTTGGTAAATTAGGCTGGGCCAAGCTAGTACTTGATAAAAATGCCTAGAAAACGGCGTTTAATTCTGTTAACGCAAACGTTTTCGTAATTTTTTATGATGATTTTTTATTGCGTTTTAAACGTATCAGTTTAAAATTTTATGATCTGTTCATATAGCAACTAGTCAGTTACTTACTCTATTTTATAATTGTGATTTAAGCGTATCAAAATCAATATAACATTCTAATTATCAGTTGTTTGTGTTTTAATTGCTATTGTAAATATCACAATAACACCTCTATATTTACACTTGTCAAATCCCATTTTGACACTAACCCATTAAACCAAATTTTTAACTGTATGAGTAAAATTCTATCAAAAAGGATTTTGCAGAACGTAGCCATGGTGCTTCTTTGGTGTTTCTTTCTGCAACTTAAAGCCTCAGCTAGCATTCACAACGCTGAATCTGAAAAATCATTAAAAATATTTAAAAACAGTGCGCAAACGGAAATTACTGGTACCGTTACAGATGCGTCAGGTGTGCCTATGCCAGGTGTTGGCGTTAAAATAAAAGATACACAACTATCAGTAGTAACCAACGGTTCAGGAAAATTTGCCATCAGAACCAACAATTCAAATGCCGTATTGGTATTCACTAGCATTGGATATAAAACAAAAGAATTACCGTTGAACGGAAAAACCAGTGTAACAGTTACCCTAGAAGAAGATGATGCCAAAGGACTTTCTGAAGTGGTGGTAATTGGTTATGGTACGGCAAGTAGAAAAGATGTGACTGGTGCCATTTCCAGCGTTAACGCAGCCCGTTTAGAAAATGAAAATCCGCAAAGTGTGGCCGACATTTTAAAAGGTAATATTGCCGGGATGAGCGTAAGCTTAAATACTAGTGCTAAAGGTGGTGGTGATTTGTTGGTGAGGGGAAAATCAACCCTTACGGCTGGTAACTCGCCATTAATTGTATTAGACGGAATTATTTACAACGGTCAATTATCTGACATTAACCCTAACGACATTGAAAGTGTAGATGTACTGAAAGATGCCAGTTCGCTTGCTGTTTACGGTGCCAAGGCAGCAACTGGGGTTGTGGCCATTACCACCAAAAAAGGAACAGGATCTAAACCAACCATTACCTTTAATACTAATGTTGGTTTGGCTCAACTGGCACAAAACATGAGACCTTACGATGGTCCAGGTTTTTTAGATTGGCGTGCAGATGTAATGAGAAGCGGTGCTTCAACGCCAAGTTATATTTACAACGACCCAAGAAACCTGCCTGCTGGAGTAACCATTACACAATGGTTAAATGGACAAACTACTGCAGATCCTGTTGATTTATGGTTGAATAGACTTGGCTTAACCGCTAATGAAAAAGCCAATTATATGGCTGGAAAAACAACCAATTGGTACGATGACATTTTTAGAACTGGTTTCCGTCAGGACCATACTTTAAGTGTGAGCGGTAACAAAGAAGACATCAGATATTACATGTCATTAGGCTACCAAAAAAACCAAAACTTAATTGAAGGTGGCGAGTTTAGCACGGTAAGATTTAGGTTAAACCTAGAAAGCCAAATTGCCAAATTTATGACGGTTGGTGCCAATATCCAATACGCAGATAGGGACGAAGGTGCTATTGAAGCTGACTGGGGACAGTTGATCAACCTTTCACCATACGGAGACAAATACAATCCCGATGGCAGCTTGCGTAGAATACCAACGGATGATGTGGGCTTAAATGCCAGAAATCCATTTTTAGATATGACCTATAATAGCCGAATGAATAGACAAAATACCTTGTTCGGTAGTTTGTATGGTAAAGTAACCTTGCCATTCGGTATTACTTATCAGCTTAATTTTAGCCCTGGTATTGATATGTATCGTACATTCAATCACTTGTCTTCACAAAACCCTAACGTAATAACACCTGGAGGTTCAGTAACCAGAGCAAACGAAACTCGCTATAACTGGCAAGTAGATAACTTGATCAAATGGAATAGAACCTTTGGCAAAATCCATAACGTAGATGTAACCTTACTTGCAAATGCAGAGAAATATCAAACTTGGTGGACAAATGCAGGTAACTCAGGCTTTATTCCAAGCGATCTTTTGGGCTATCATAATTTAGCAGCGGGTATTTTGCCAACTGTAAATGCCGAAGATAAAGTATATACAGGTGATGCTTTAATGGCGAGAGTGAACTACAGCTTGATGCAACGCTATTACCTTACTTTATCGTTAAGAAAAGATGGCTATTCAGTATTTGGTGTGAACTTTAAAGATGCTACTTTCCCAGCGGCGGCATTAGCATGGACATTTACTGAAGAGTCGTTCATGAAAAACATCAAATGGCTAAACTATGGTAAATTACGTTTTTCATATGGTATAAATGGTAACAGGGATTTACGTAATCCAAGCAATGGTACGGTTGAGCCTTATGCGGCTTTGGCGGTATTAACCACAGGGAAATCAGTTGGTTTTGATGCCAATGGAAACGTAGTATCGATTACGACCTTGGCTAACGGTGGTCGTATGGCCAACTCTGATTTAAGATGGGAAGAAACCAAGGCGTTTAACGTTGGTTTAGACTTTTCTGTATTAAAAGATAGGTTAAGCGGAACAGTAGAATTCTATTCTAAACAAACCAATAACCTTTTGGTAGAGCAAAAAGTACCTGATATCACTGGATACGATTATGTTTATTCAAACCTAGCTGAAATCAAAAACAAGGGGATGGATATTACTTTGAACAGCAGAAACTTTAGTAGCACCAATTTCAAGTGGAATACGAATTTCACCATGTCTTTCTCTAGAAATAAGATTGTTAAACTGGCATTACCAACTGACGACCCTGCAAACGGTTGGTTCATTGGTAGAGATATCAATAGTGTTTGGGATTATAGAGTGGTAGGCGTATGGCAAGAAAACGAAGTAGCCGAAGCCAATAAGTTTAATAAGGCAATTAGACCAGGTGATTTCAAATTACAAGATAGAGATGGAAACTATGTGTATGGTGATGCGGATAAAGATTTCTTAGGATTTACCACACCCCGCTTCATTTTTGCGATGAGAAACGAATTTAATATCTTCAAAAACTTCGATGTTTCTTTCCAATTACTTTCTAACTGGGGACAATTAAAACAATTCAATACCGCTAAAAACCAACCAGGCAGTGTGGGATTTGCCCGTATGACTTCATATCAAGTTCCTTATTGGACCCCGTCTAATCCAATTAATGATTATTCAAGATTAAATTCAGGAACAAGCGGTACCAGCTTTAACGTTTACAGAGATAACTCTTTCATCAGATTAAACGCTGTAGCGGTAGCCTATTCGTTACCACAAAGTTTACTAGGCAAAGTGAAAGTGAAAAATGCGAAAATATACGCCAACGTAAATAATGCCTACGTATGGACCAAGGATTGGAATTTCTGGGATCCAGAGAATAATGGCCCTACACCAAGAATTTACACCTTAGGTTTGAATGTTTCTTTATAATGCTAATCAAAATGAAAAATATAAATAAGAAAATTGCTGTATCATGCTTATCGGTAATCTTGTTGGCCGATATGGGTTGTAAAAAAGCCTTTTTAGATACAGATATGCTATCTACTTACCAGCCAACAAGTTTAAATACACCAGCGGCAATGCGTTCTGCCCTGGCTGGCGTATCCACAATCGTAAGAAGTGAATATTTTGGAGACTCGGCGCCAATGCTAACCGAATCGATTTTTTCAGATGTGGCTGTTGAAGGTACTACTGATAAAAGTACACCAGCTCAAGATTTAGTTACCCGTATTACTCCTGATGCCAATTTAAACAGTGACGATTACAACAAAATTGGATGGTACTGGACCAATGAATATCGTGCCATCAGGCAGGCCAATACGGTAATTACCAATATTGATATTCCTAAATATGCTTCTGAAGCAGAGAAAAATGCCATTTTAGGAACGGCTTATTTCTACAGAGCTTATTTCTATTACAAATTGGTACATCAGTTTGGCGATATCCCGGTTTTACTAAAAGATTTGGATGCCCCACGTACCGATTTTTATTCGACCAAAAGAGAAGTGATTTTGGCAAGAATGAAAACGGATTTGGAATTTGCTCAAACTTGGGTAACCGATAATGTGGCTAAAGGCGAAGTAACTAAAGGTGCGGTAAGCCATTTGCTCACTAAAGTAAATTTGGCCCTAGGTAAATTTGACGATGCCATCACTTCGGCCACCAATGTGATTAATGGCGGTAAATATGCCTTAATGACCACTCGCTTTGGTAGCACTGCTGCTGATATCACTAAAAACGTGGTATGGGATTTACACAGAATGGATAACAAAGCTATTCCTGCAAATAGAGAAGCTTTATTTTTAGTATTGGATAGAGAAGCATTTCGTGACTTAGGTGCAACCGCCAATGGTTCACAATTGATGCGTAATACCGTACCAGCATGGCACTTTGCCAACGTAAAAACGCCTTCTGGAGCAACAGCAATGGTAGATGCTGCTACTGCAGAGATTCCATTGACTAGAATGTATGGTAGAGGTATTGGAAGGTACCGTGGTACACCTTACAGTACACAATACATTTGGACCGACAATACAGATTATAGACATGCTAAAGGAATGTGGATGGACATGACGGATTTAGTTTACAACAATCCAGCATTAAAAACCTCTTCAAATTTAGCCGACAGAGCATTATATGGTCAACCATTGCAACCTTATAACTCATCAAACGTAGCACAAAGATTTCAAAACGGCGCTTTAGATACCATTCGTCACTGGTTTGGCTGGCCACACTACAAAGTATTCATCAATTCAACCAATGCCTTGGCAACTGACCCTTATTGGAATCCGCCTCGTGGTACTAATACCGATTGGTATGTGTTCCGTTTAGCAGAAACGTATTTATTACGTGCAGAGGCTTACTATTGGAAAGGCGATTTAGGTTTGGCCATGGCTGATATTAATGAAGTTAGAAGACGTGCTAATGCAACCCTTTTAACTGATGCCAGCAAAGTTACCATCGGTACCATTTTAGATGAGCGTGCAAGAGAATTGTTCTGGGAAGAGTCACGTAAAACAGAGTTAACTCGTATAGCTTTCATTTTTGCACAAACGGGTAAACCTGCCTATAATGGTAAAACATACAGCTTGGCTACTTTTTCAGATAACAACTTCTTCTATGATCGCATCATGGAAAAGAATGATTTCTACAAAAATAATGTACCAACGTTACAAGGGGTAAAATATACTATAGCCTCATATCATGTATTATGGCCAATTCCTGCATCAGCACAAAGATTTAATACCACAGGACATATTAACCAAAACAAAGGTTATATAGGCTATGAAAGCAATGTTCCTGCAAAGGACAAAATTGAGTAATGGTTTTTTTTCATAAAATAGGTTAGTAGATTGGAGGAGCATCCAAATGGATGCTCCTTATTAAATCACTTCCCCCATAATTCTAATAGTATCCCTCTAATTGATCACTCGTTAAAAGTATCTTCTTGAAAACAAAACTCACTTTCCTTCTTTTATTCAGCTTCCTTCAAGTCTTTTCACAGTCGAAAATAAATGTAAAACCACGAACGGCAATTAATATCAATCAAAACTGGAGCTTCTCCAAAGATCCTAAAGCTCAAGGTTATGCGCTGCTAAAATACACGCCTGTAAATATTCCCCATACCTGGAATGCCTTTGATGTATTAGATGATGTGCCTGGTTATTATAGAGGTGCGGGCTACTATAAAAAAAAGCTTCAACTTCAACCTAGTTGGAAAACAAAGAAAATATATCTTGATTTTGGTGGAGCAAACCAAGAAACAGAAGTTTATTTAAATGGCAAAAAAATTGGACAGCACATCGGCGGCTATACTGGTTTCATGGTTGCATTAAACGATTTAAAATTTAATGGCAATGATGAAATCATTGTAAAAGTTGATAATAGTTACAATGAAGCCATAGCCCCATTAACGGGCGATTTCACCTTTTTTGGCGGCTTATACCGAAATGTTTCTTTGGTAATTGTTAACGATGCGCATTTTGCAGAAGAGCAATATGGCACAAATGGCGTATACATTCATGCAGAAAATGTCAGCCAGCAAAATGCCACCATTCAAGTGAAAGGCAATATCGCTGATCACACAGGCAAACAGTTGAAAGTAATCACTACCATTATCGATGCAGTTGCCAATAAAGTGGGAGAAAGTAGCATCGTTGGTGTTAATGCTTTTCAACTCCCTCAAATACAAATCAAGAACCCAATTTTATGGTCTCCCGAAAGACCATATCTATATAAAACCATCACCAAGCTGATAGATCCAACCACGAATAAAGTATTAGACGAAATTAAAATAAATGTTGGCTTAAGATATTTCAGTTTTGATGCTGAAAAAGGCTTTTTCTTAAATGGAAAGCAAACCAAATTAATCGGTGCTAGTCGTCATCAGGATTTTGCAAAAATGGGTAATGCCGTACCTTCGGCATTACAAGTAAAGGATGTAGAACTGCTCAAGGAAATGGGCGGGAACTTTTTGCGTGTAGCACATTATCCCCAAGACCAAGCCATTCTCGACGCCTGCGATCGTTTGGGTATTTTAGCCTCGGTTGAAATTCCAATAGTGAACGAAATCACGGAAAGCGAAGCCTTCTACAACAATTGCAAAGCCATGCAGGTAGAAATGATCAAGCAAGGCTACAACCATCCAAGCATTATCATGTGGGCCTATATGAATGAGGTATTGCTTAAAATGCGCTACGGAAATGATCCAGAGAGAAAGAAGACCTATTTAAAGAATATTGAAAATCTTGCACAGCAATTAGAAGATTTGACCCGCAAAATGGATCCTACACGCTATACTTTAATGAGCAATCATGGTGATGTAAATGGATATACCAATGCAGGTTTAACTAAAATCCCTATGGTGGTAGGATGGAACCTTTACCAAGGTTGGTATGGTGGAAAATCGGAAGACTTTGGCCCTAATTTGGACAAGATACATGCAGCCATGCCCGATAAACCTTTAATGGTGACCGAATACGGGGCAGACGTTGATCCAAGAATACACGCCGACCTTCCTGTGAGGTTCGACAAAAGCTTGGAATATGGAATGGACTACCATCAAATCTATATCAAAGCCATTATGCAGCGTCCCTTCATTGCGGGTGCTGCAGCGTGGAATTTATCCGATTTCAGTTCTGAAACTAGAAGCGAAACCATGCCAGGTATCAACAACAAAGGATTGCTCACCTTGGATAGAAAACCAAAAAACACCTATTTCTTATACAAAGCAAACTTTAGCCCAGTGCCTTATATTAAAATTGGTGATGGTTCATGGACATTAAGATCTGACGTTAAGACTAAGCAAAATCTAAGCGTCATCAGTAATTTAGATAGCGGAACGTTAACGGTAAATGGAAAGACTTACGAAAAAAAGGCATTTAAAGAAACACTCGCCAATTGGCAGATTGATCTTAAATTGGGTAAAAATACAATCATTGCCAAAGGCTACAAAAATGGAAAGTTATTTACTGATCAAAGTACTATTGATTTTGTGTTGCAGCCACAAGCCTTTTTAAATGGAACCCATTCTTTTAATATCCTAATGGGTTCACAAAGACAATTTATAGATGACCAGCAACGAATTTGGCTACCAAGCAAAGCTTACGAACAAAACGGCTGGGGACATTTAGGTGGCGAAGCATTCAAAATTAAGAATAGTGGTAGGATGGCTTATGGTTCAGATAAAAATATCCTGGGAACACAAAACGATCCTATTTACCAAACCCAGCAGGTAGGTATAAATGGATACCAGCTCACTGTACCTAAAGGAAAATATGAAATCACCTTACATTTTGCAGAGCTCATGGGAAATGGCATACAAACCAATTTACCCTATAACTTGGATAGCTTGATTGCAGAAGGGAAGGATGTGCCACCTCAACGTATTTTTGATGCTTACTTGAATGGCAAACTGATAATTAAAGCTTTAAACCTAGCAGCTAAATATGGCGTCGCCCAAAAAGTAGAAAGAAAGTTTGAATGTACTGTTAGCGATGATAAGGGTATCCAAATCACTTTTAAAAGTGTAGAAGGAAAGCCTGTTTTAAATGCACTTCAGGTGAAAAAAGTAAAATAATAGTCTGCCAAAAAAGAAGATTAGTCCGCAAACGTTTTCGTGTTTTTTCGCAGCTATTTTTTCAACATGTTTTGGTTTGGAGTAGACATCATTAATTATTCAAAAGTAATTGATATATGTTAATGAAATTATCTCCAAAACGATATTAATAAGCTTTATTTCAGTTAATTAAAAAGAAATAAAACATCAAAAAGGTTATACTGTAGCACTAACGAACTAAACAACGAAACGACATTTTCTATTAGACTTATTCGATTAAAATGAAGCAGCACATAAGGGAGATAGTTTGCCAAACAAAAAGCGTTTTGTAGCTTACAGGGATAAAAATGTTGGAGGAAATCCTGCATTCAACCAAATAAAAACTTTAAGTATGTTCAAAAAAATCAAACTGCTATTTCTATGCTTAATTGCAGTAAGCCAAGCTTTACAAGCTCAAAATTCAAAACGGTTAAATACGGATTGGGAGTTTGTAAAACAAGATTTAGGCGGTATTTGGGAAGCTGTGCGTACCGCAGGCAAAGGAAACCCAGAAGAACTTCCGTTTTGGCAAAAAGTTAATTTACCGCATTGCTTTAATGCTACTGATGCCACCAATCCCGATGTTCATTATTATCAGGGACCAGGTTGGTATCGCACCAATATTGATATAGAGAACCCGTACACCAACGGTAGAACGCTATTACATTTTGAAGGCGCAGGGCAAAAAACCGAAATATACATTTACACGACTAAAGTAGCTTCACATGTGGGCGGTTACGAGGAATGGACAGCTGACATTACCGATGCCGTAGCTGCTTTTAAGAAGCTACCTGTTTATAAAACGCAATTCAAGGGCAAGGTACCAGTCATCATTCGTTGTGATAACAGTAGAGATTTGGAAATGATGCCATCCAGTTTATCTGATTTCAACGTTTACGGGGGACTTTATCGCTACCTAAATTTAGTGTACAATCCGCCTTTGGCTGTAGATAAGATTTTTGCTAATGCTTCAGTTGACGCCAAAGGAAGTTTGGGTAAACTGTCTATAAAAGCGAGATTGCTTAACGCCGATCAAATCAAAACAGCAACCCTAAAAATCAACTTGGTTGATCCAAGTGGAAAAAATGTTTTGAGCATCGATAAAAGCATCAATACTTTTAAAGGTGATTCCTTATTGCTGGAAACCAGTGTCAAATCGCCAAAATTATGGTCGACAGAGTTACCACACCAATATGAAGTAAAACTGAGTTTATCTGCCAATGGACAAACTTACCAATTGAGTCAAAAGATAGGATTCAGGCATTTCGAATTTGTAAAGAAAGGCCCGTTTACGATTAATGGAAAACGATTGTTGCTACGAGGAACGCATCGACACGAAGACCATGCTGGAGTTGCCGCTGCCATGACGGAAGAAATGATGGTAACTGAAATGAAGATGATGAAGGAAATGGGGGTAAACTTCATTCGCTTGGGTCACTACCAACAATCTCGCATCATTCTTGACCTTTGCGATAGCCTAGGTATTTTGGTTTGGGAGGAAATTCCTTGGTGTCGTGGTGGTTTGGGCGGCGCAGTTTACCAAGCTCAAGGCAAACGTATGCTGACCAATATGATTGAACAACATTACAATCATCCATCCATTATTATTTGGGGATTAGGTAACGAAAACGACTGGCCTGGTGATTTCAGCGAATTTGATAAAGAAAAGATCCGCACTTACATGAAAGAGCTTAATAACTTGTCGCACCAATTAGACCCATCAAGAAGCACGGCCATTAGACGTTGTGACTTCTGTAGAGACATTGTCGATGTCTATTCACCTTCTATTTGGGCGGGTTGGTATCGTGGCAACTACACCGAATATAAAAGTGTTTCGCAAGGCGAATTTGATAAGTCAGACCGTTTCCTACATGTAGAATGGGGAGGAGATAGCCATGCCCGACGTCATTCTGAAAATCCAGACAATGCTTTGTTAAAGATCAGACAAGGCGGCGGTGCCGATGAAAGGGCAGGAGATGCCTCTTTATACGGTGGCGCTGCAAGGGTAAGTAAAGATGGTGATTGGAGTGAAAGTTATATTGCCAACCTCATCGACTGGCATTTGAAAGAACAAGAAACCATGCCTTGGCTTTCGGGAACGGCCTATTGGCCTTTTAAAGATTTCAGTACACCTATCCGCCCTGAAAATCCAGTACCTTATGTGAACCAAAAAGGAGTAATTGAGCGTGATTTCACCAAAAAGGAGTCCTTCTATATTTTCCAATCTTATTGGACCAACATCCCAATGGTACACATTTACGGGCACTCATGGCCAGTACGTTGGGGTGCAGAAGGTGAAGAGAAAATGGTAAAAGTGTACTCTAATTGTGATGAAGCTGAACTTTTTGTGAATGGAAAAAGCTTCGGCGTGAAGAAACGCAATAGTCAAGATTTTCCTGCTGCGGGCTTACGTTGGTCGGTGCCAATGCAAAAAGGAACTTATCATTTTAAAGTAGTCGCTAAAAAAGGTAAGTTAACCGTTACCGATGAAATTACGCAAGAATATCAGACTGAAAAATGGGCCAAACCAACACAACTTACTTTAAATAAAATCAGCGAAGCCGATGGTGTAGCCACCGTAGAAGTAAAAGCTTACGATGCGAATAAAGTACTTTGTTTAGATGCTGCCAATGAAGTTAATTTCAGTTTAATTGGTGATGGAGAACTCATTAAAGACCAAGGAACTTCTACGGGGTCTTCTAAAGTTCAACTTTATAACGGACGAGCGATGATTAAGCTTAAAACCAACCAAAAGAAAAGTATCGTATCCGTAAGTGCTAAAGATTTACCAACCGTTTTTCTAAATATTGAATAACATATGATCATGATGAAAAGCCTGAAACTATTCCTATTATTCACCGCGGTTACTGTTACCGCTGCGTTTGGACAAAATACATTTAAAGCACAAGCCACCACAGTTTTAAAAGCACAAGTACTTAAGGAAGCAGCTTGGGCCATGAAACAGCAACCTGTTACCGTTACGGCAAGCAGCTCTCCTAAAAGTGCAGGCGGCAAACACGATTTCTTTTCGGAAGCCGACTATTTTTGGCCAGACCCTAAAAATCCAGAAGGGCCATACATCAACAGAGACGGGATGTCGAATCCCGAAAATTTTGTAGCCCATCGCTATGCCATGATTCGCTTTAGTGAAATCATTGGTGCATTGGCTTCGGCTTATCAAATTACTGGCGATGAAAAATACGTTAAGCATGCCATTTCGCACCTAAAAGCATGGTTTGTGAACCAAGAGACTTTAATGAATCCCAATTTAGCTTACGCACAAGCCATCAAAGGCTTATTTACAGGTAGAAGCTGGGGGATTATTGATTCTATTCATTTGATGGAAGTAGCACAAGGAGTGATCGTGATGGAAAAATCAAAGTCATTGGATAAAGCAACTTTAGCCACCATTAAAAAGTGGTTTTCGGATTATATCCTGTGGTTAAACACGAACAAGAATGGGATTGCAGAAAAAAATGCGAAGAACAATCATGGAACTTGTTGGGCCATGCAAGTCGCTTCTTTTGCCAAACTGGTAAATGATCAGCCTATGCTCGATTCGTTGAGATTGCAGTATAAAAACGTGTTTTTGCCTAATCAAATGGCTGATGATGGCAGTTTCCCATTGGAGATGAAAAGAACAAAACCTTATGGATATGCTATTTTCAACTTAGATGCGATGACCACTTTATGCCAAATACTGTCAACCCCAAAAGATAATTTATGGACCTACGAAACCACTAATGGTAAATCCATTAAAAAAGGACTGGAATTTCTATATCCCTACATTGCAGATAAATCAAAATGGACTTTAAAACCCGATGTAATGTATTGGGAAAACTGGCCAGTGGCACAGCCATTCCTTTTATTTGGTGCCAACCAGTTTGGTAAACAAGCTTGGTTTAACACTTGGAAAAGTTTAGATTTAAAACCAACTAATGCCGAGGTCATCAGAAATTTACCCATCAGACACCCATTAATTTGGTTGTAATCCAATAATAGAACTAGGACAAAACAAGTATAAACACATATGAAACTAAAAATTACTGCCGCATTATTGCTTGCCACGTTAGGAGCGCAGGCGCAAAAAATAGATGTTGCTAAGTCGATCAAATCTGCAGAACTTCAAACCGATATTTTGGTTAAGAATGTAGATTCTGCTAGAAAAATCAAACCTAATCTGGTATCACCTAGAACGGTGGAAAAGGGTCAGTTAAAAATGGTGATTTCCAGAGATTGGACCAGTGGCTTCTTTCCAGCCCAATTATGGTATTACTATGAATTTTCGAAAGATAAAAAATGGCTAGAATTGGCGAAAAAATATACCGAGGACATCAAGAAAGAACAGTTTAACAAAGGTACGCATGATTTAGGTTTCATGATCTTTTGTCCCTTTGGCAATGGCCTTCGATTAACTGGCGATACCGCTTATAAATCTGTCATTATCCAAGCCGCAAAATCTTTGTCGACACGTTTTACGCCAAGTACGGGTGTCATCAGATCATGGGATCATAATGGCGACAAATGGAAATATCCAGTAATCATTGATAACATGATGAACCTAGAATTGCTATTTGAGGCCACTAAATTTACAGGCGATTCTTCTTTCTACAAAATTGCCATCAGCCATGCCGATCATACGATTAAAAACCATTATCGCCCTGATTTCAGCTCATGGCATGTGGTAGATTACGATGTACAGACGGGTAATGTCATTAAAAAAACAACCGCACAAGGTTACGCTAACGAATCCTCATGGGCTAGGGGCCAAGCTTGGGGATTATACGGTTACACCATGTCGTATCGCTACACCAAAAAGCCAGCCTATTTAGCGCAAGCTGATGCCATCGCCAATTACATCCTCACAAATAAAACTACACCTTCGGATGGCGTTCCTTATTGGGACTATAATGACCCAAAAATTCCTAACGTTTCGAGAGATGCTTCGGCGGCAGCCATTACCGCCTCTGCTTTGTATGAATTGGCTAAATACAGTAAAAATGCCAAACGCTATAAAGCAGCGGCCGATAAAATCCTTTACAGCTTAAGCACGGCTTATACCAGCAAAATTGGCGATAACTACGGTTTTGTATTGGAGCATAGCACAGGTCATTTGCCTGCAAACTCAGAAATTGATGTGCCTATCAACTATGCTGACTATTACTATATTGAAGCCTTATTGAGATACAAAGGGAAGTTTAACTTCTAATAACAACCTCTGGTGGGTGTTATCACCAACCACGCTTTCTAAGCGATTTAGAACAAATATAAGGCCTCAGTAATTTTAGTTGCTGGGGCCTTACTACTCTCAAAAATACACTACCTTTGCAGCCGCAAATGAGTAGTAAATCAAAAAAGCATTTCTCCGCCATTATTCGGCTCTTTAAAAGTGAGTACAGTGTTGATGCGCTGCGCAATACCATAGCCGTAATCCTCCCAATTATTTACTTCTTTTATTTAGGATGGCCCACCACGGCCATTGGTATTGGCATAGGTGCACTCATGATTTGCATGACCGATTTACCTGGTAACCGTAGCGATAAAATCAAGGCCGCTTGGATCACTAACCTCATTTTTACTTTCGTAGCAACCATTACCGCTTGGAGCGCCAGCGTGCCAGCCCTAATGATGCTGACCGTTGTACTGATCACCTTCATGTTAACCATGCTAGGCATTGTAGGCCAACGCATGAACGCCATCGGTTTAATGGGCATTATTTTAGCCACCTTTACCATTGGTCTTAAACCTGCAAACCCATTATTGTATGGTAATTATATCTTCCTAGGCGGCTTGTGGTACTCGCTGATTAGCCTTTCCCAAATTTGGATTTTCCCATACCGTTCCCTACGTAGGGCCATCAAACAAACTGAAAGGGATACGGCTGCATTATTGAAACTAAGAGCAAAAGGCTATGACCCTGAATTTAGTCTATCGGGTTTTAACCAAAGCAATATGCGCTTACACCTAAAACTGGCCAACCAGCATGAGCTAATTAGGCAGCTATTATTGAGCGATGAAAGAGCGATGCGTGAAGTGAGTGTCAAAGGAAAGTTTTTTTTAGAGAAATCAACCAACCTTATCGACCTTTACGAACAAGTAAGTGCTGTACATTACGATTATCCATACCTCCGTAATCAATTCGTATCCACAGGAGTTTTGCCGCTTATTCAAAGCAGCATTGAAGTTTTGGCAAAATTGCTTACTCATCCCAACAGTGATGCCTTAAGCAAATTTGAGAGTTTACGTTTGCAACTGCTTCAAAAAGTGGAAGAGCTAGATAGCGAAAAAGCAAGTTTACTGCAACAAATCTTGACCAATATCGATGAAATCAGCGCTTTAATTGCTGCCATTCATCAGCCAAATATTACTATATCATCAAACGAAGAAGAAGTTCGCGTTCGGGATTTTTTAACACCAGCTCCCATACAAGCCAATGCCATTAAGCAGCATTTTTCAATGCAGTCGCCTGTATTTCGTTTCTCTTTACGACTATCAACCCTGTGTTTAATTGCATTATTGCTTATTACCTGGCTTTCCGACGAACATTATAGTTATTGGCTGCTATTAACCATGGTTATTGTGAGTAGGCCAAGTTATGGACAAACCGTGAAACGTAATGCAGAGCGTTTTGGTGGAACTGTTATTGGATTATCAATAGGCTGGCTGGTCATTAATAGCGTTGGCACTCCTTGGCAATTATGCATAAGCGTGATAGGGCTCTTCATTTTCTTTGCCTTTAATCGCTCAGCTTATAGCATTAGTGTTATCGGCATTACGCTTTCCGTTATTCTTTGTTTAAATGTTTACGAAGGAAATTTATGGCAACTCGTCTCAGATAGGGTCTTATTTACCGTTTTAGGCATCGCCTTGTGTTTAGCTGCCACCTTTTTGTTTCCTATTTGGAATGCCCCTAGGTTAAGTGTGTTACTCACCGAAGTTTTAAAAGCAAACCACTTATACCTTCAATCAGCGCTAGAACTAAAGCCACATCATCTTACTTCCATTCATCAAACCCGTTTAGCTCGTAAATTAAGTCATCAGCGTTTGTCAATGCTGAGCGAAGCCATAAAAGCTGCACACAATGAGCCTTTCCGTAAAAAGTTAAACTGGCCATTAATTAACCGTTTACAACTTTTAAATTATCAATTAAACGTGCTAATTGCCACTTTGGCTTCCATGCAAAAGCAAAGTAAATCGTTATTGACCCTTAATGAGATAAAGCAAATTAACGAACACCTGAAAAATTCTTTAACACAGGCAGAAACACTGGATTTACATCGTCAATTTGTACTTCCATCATGGGGAAGTCGTCCATTAAATTTAGTAGAGGTTTCTACTCATCTGAGCAAACTCATCAAACCTTAAAGTATTTTTTGAAGCAGAGAAATACTACAAAACACAACCGATAGTCCTGCTTTTCGCTACAATCTTTTTGTGTCCAAACGCTTAAAATCTATGAGGTTTTTTCCGAGGGCAAAAAGTATTTCCGCTTCAATCAGGGCTATTTTAGAGCGGTACACCATTAAAATATAACCGCAAAGAAAAGTATAAGCAACGCTAAGAACGCAAAGGATATCAACATTCTTTGCGTCTCTTTGCGAAAACTTCCAAAACTTCGCGGTAAAAAAATCAACGCTAACAATTAAACTGATAATCACCATTCATTTTTTACTTTTGCCTTTTAATTTGATACTTCATAAATGGCTTACGATGCGATAATTATTGGTGCTGGTGCTTGCGGATTAATGTGTGCGGTGCAAGCAGGCTTTTTGGGAAAGAAAGTGATTGTGTTGGAAAAGAATGATAAGCCAGGCGCTAAAATTTTAATTTCTGGTGGCGGCCGTTGCAATTATACCAACATCGGTGCTACACATGAGCAATTTATCTCTGCCAATGAGCATTTCGTAAAATCAGCCTTTAAACAATGGACGGTAGAAGATTCCATCAACTTTTTTGAAACTTACGGTATTTATGGTGCCGAGAAAACCTTGGGTCAACTTTTTCCGGAAGGCAAAAATGCAAAAGATGTGGTAAATGTGTTTACATCGCTTTGCGAAGAAATGGGACAGCAAATTTTATGCAATGCAGAAGTTACTTCCATCAACAATAATGACGGAGAATATCAGGTCAATTACCGCATTAACCAAAAAGAAAAAACCATTGCAGCGCCCAAATTGGTGATTGCTACGGGTGGTTTGCCAATTCCTAAAATGGGAGCCACAGATTTTGCGCTGAAATTTGCCAGAAAGCACGCTTTAAATATTGTAGAAACAGCACCAGCTTTGGTGCCTTTAACCATTACGGGTAAAGATGAAGATTGGTTTGCCCAACTCTCTGGAAATTCGGTTTTTTGCAAGGTGAGTAATGAAGAAGCCAGTTTTGAGGAAAATATCTTGTTTACCCATTGGGGCCTAAGCGGTCCAGCCATTTTACAAATTTCAAGCTATTGGCGTAGGGGCCAGGAAATAAATATTGACCTCTTGCCGAACGAAAATATTTTACAGATTTTAAGTACTGAACGTCAACATAACGGACGCATCCAATTATCTACTTTATTAAATAGGTTTTATACCAAGAAATTCACAGATGCGCTAGGTAAATTTCTGCCCTTAAGTAAAACCATAGCCGATTTAACCAAGGCCGAAATGGAAGCTTTGGAGCAAACCATCCATTATTTTAAGGTAAAACCTGCTGGTGATAAAGGCTATGATAAAGCCGAAGTGATGCGTGGTGGTATTGATACCAACGAACTATCGTCTAAAACCTTAGAAAGCAAAAAACTTATTGGCTGCTATTTTGGTGGCGAATGTGTAGATGTTACAGGTTGGCTAGGTGGCTATAATTTCCAATGGGCTTGGGCCAGTGGCTACGTGATCGCGCAGTGTATTTAAGGTATTTCGACCATAGTGTAGTCCCGAATGCTGGGGAGATTCTCTGTCATATGAACAAATTAAAACCTTTGCGTTCTTGGCGTAACTCCTATTTTTTCTTTGCGGTTAGGGTTCATCGTCATTTCGACGAAGAATGAGGAGAAATCTAACTATTGCTAGATTTCTCACTATGTTCGAAATGACGGACAATGCTAATTTCTAATCACAATTTGGAACCGTAAACGTCCACGTTTCAGCCATTTTATAAGGTAGGGAAAAAGCCACCCCTTTATCCATTTCAAACCACAATTTCGGACGCATTTTCTCTCTGCTGATGGTTTCGTTCATGGTCATGCTGTCATAAATACGACCGTTAATCATCACATACTTAATCTTCTCCGAATTCCTAATGTCATCCAAAGGATTATCTTCCATAATAATTAAATCAGCAAGCTTACCAGGCTCTAGGGAACCTAATTCTTTGCCCATTCCTAAATATTCAGCCCCGTTAAGCGTAGCACATTTGATTGCTTTTAATGGATCCATTCCACCTTGCACCAACATCCAAAGCTCCCAATGCGCACCTAAACCTTGTATCTGTCCATGAGCACCCAAGTTCACTTTAGTGCCACCGTCAGCAATTTGTTTAGTTGCCTTGGCGACTTCAATGTGTCCATAATCGCCATATTCAGAAGTCGTTCTACGACGGGCACGAGAATCGATAATCGCCCTTGGTGTAAAATTTAACAACCGCTCGTTTTCCCAAACATTGGTACGGTCATACCAATAGTTTTCGCCCCATTGACCACCGTAGGCCACAATTAAAGTAGGCGTGTAGGCCACATTGGTGTTATTCCAAAAACTCACTACATCCTTATAAGCAGGCGCTACTGGAATACTGTGTTCAATGCCCGTATGTCCATCAGCAATTTGGGTCATATTGTGGAAAAAGGTAGAACCACCTTCGGGTACCACTTCCATTTTTAACTGTCGGGCAGCTTCTAAAATCTGCTGACGTTGGTCCCTACGTGGTTGGTTGTATGATTTTACTGAAAATGCACCTACAGCTTTCAATCTGCGCAGGTGCGACAAAGCATCATCTAAACTGTTAATGGTTACCTTAAAATCACCATCAGCACCGTAAAGAATAGAACCTGTTGAATAAACCCTTGGTCCAACCATTCTTCCTGCTTTCAGCATTTCACTTTGACTAAACACCATTTCAGTATTGCTCGAAGGATCGTGCGAAGTAGTAACGCCGAAACTCAAATTAGCCAAGTAAGACCAATCCTGTTGTGGACTAATGCCATCAGGACTTGTCCTTAAGTGAGCGTGAACATCCACAATACCTGGCATAATGGTTTTGCCCGTTACATCAAGCACTTTAATATCTGCTGGAATAGGCACTTCATCTACTTTGCCAATCGCTTTAATTTTATTGTTTTCAATCAAAATGGTACCTTCTTCAATCACTTGGTCACCTTTCATAGAGATGATTCTGGCACCTTTTAAAGCCACTAATCCAGTAGGAGCATCAGTTTTTAATTTCAATCCAATAGAAAGTCCAACAGTATCTGGTTCTGGTAGTACTTGTGGAGCCCCTTCAATAAAAGAAAAGGTGTTTTTGATTTCTCTGTTATAGTATTTTTCACCCAAAGTCCAAAGCAGCTTTTTGCTGTCGGCACTCCAGTGCAAGTAGGTCCCAGCATCTTTGGTCACTCTCGCCAAAGGGATGGATTTATTGCCTGCTGAAAGGTCTAAAGCAGTTCCAGCGGTAACCATTGGCGTAATGTAGGCATTAAACAGTTCCGTAAAAGCCATCCATTTCCCATCAGGACTTGGACAAAATTGTGTAGCGTATTGAGAAGTGTAGTGAGTGCGTTCATTGCCACCATTCAAATCCACACTTTTAAAAGCCTTTTTGCCAGCTTCGTAACTTTGATAGAAAATACGGGTGTCATCGCCATTAAATTGAGGTTTAATGCCATTATCCAATACCAAAGTTTTAGGTCCACCATTGGCCGACATCACGAAAATGCCATTATTTTTGCCATAAGTTAAGCCCAAAACTTCATTACCAACCCCTTTTCTGAAAACAATTTTATCACCTTTGTTAGCGTAGCTAGGAGAGTAGTAGTAGCCTTTTTCGTCGGTTAAACTCACAGTTTTACCTGTTTTTAAATCCGTGCGTTTAATGGCTCCTTTAAACTCGTCACTCCAAGTCGTATAAATCACAAACTTTCCATCAGGACTAAATTTAGGTTCAAACTCAAAGTCCAAGCCGCTGGTCAACCTTTCTGGTGCACCGTTAGGTAATTCCTTTTTATACAGATAACCAGCGGCATTAAATACCACGGTTTTGCCATCGGGCGAAGTGGCCAGTTGCCTAATCATTTTAGCGGTAAACTCATTGGTATACACCTGCTGGTCGAAATGCAAGGCATCCTGTACAGTTTGGTTGGTGGTTACCTCAAATGGAATATCATTTACGTATAAATTACTAAGCTCCACCTGTCTGATTTTTCCTTTGGCATAAAAGATGATTTTCTTAGCATCTGGAGTCCATGCAAAATTTGGATAAACCCCAAAAATGGCCCAAGTTTCTTGTTGGTCTTTTGTAAGGTCATCGTAAATTGGATACTCTTCTCCTGTTTTCAGGTTTTGGATGTAAAGCACTGATTTCAATCTCACTCGCTTCACATAAGCGATAAACTTGCCATCAGGCGATATTTGTGGACGTACCGAACCGCCTTGGTCGGCAATCAAATTATTTAATTTTCCAGTATTTAGATCTAACTGACGAATGGCATAAATCAAGCCGTTAGGGTCTTTGCTGTATTGAAAAGATGGACCTGGAGAAACATCCTCACTAAAATAGAGGTATTTGCCATCAGGTGATACATTCGGTTCGCCAGCATCTTGTTGATCGTTTTTGCGTTTGGTGAGCTGTACACCATCGCCACCATAAATGCTGTACATCCACATTTCACCAGCACCTAATGAACGTGATGCCGTAAAATGCTTACGAGCAATGATATAATCGCTATTAGGCATCCAAGTAGCATTGTTCAACAACCTGAAAGACTCTTTAGTGATTTGTTTTTTGTTGCCGCCTTGTCTATCCATGATCCAGATATTGTCGGCGCCATTTTTATCGCTCGTAAACGAAATATATTTGCCGTTTGGACTAAAACGAGGTTGTACTTCATAAGCAATACCACCACTTAAAAGTTTGGCTGTGCCCCCTGTAATAGGCATTACGTAGATATCACCCAATAGGTCGAACACAATTTCTTTACCATCAGGACTCACATCCAGATTCATCCAAGTGCCTTCGTTGGTGGTAATACTGAAGTTTTTGGTAGGACCTTTGTATTTTTCAATGTCCCATTTCGGTGTTTCTTTTTTCTCTTGGGCATAGGTTGAACCCAAGGCGCATAATAATGCTGATGCTAATAAATACTTCCTCATTCTTATTTAGTACTAACAAATATTTAATCTTCGCAATTTAGCTATTTCTTGCCACAGATGCACGGATATCATCTTTTGATTTCTACGGGTATATTTTTAGCCATTGAAGCTACTAAGAAAAAATAAAGCAATTTTTACGTTTGTGGCCAGATATTTTTAGAAAAGCAAAATCCGCATTCCATTGGCCACATTAGCCCTGCTGTACGCTGCTATCTTTTTGTGCCGTTTTGCTGTCATTCCGAGGAACGAGGAATCTGTTTCTGATTAGTATGAACTTACAGATCCTTCACTAACGTTCAGAATGACAGATAAACACAAAAAGTATATCCACTACATCAGGTTTAGCAAACAAAGGCAATACAAAAAACAATCAGTCAACTCAGGTTATACGGATTAAAGCAAAGCAATTGCATCTATGATAAAATCTCTTTTTTGAAAAGCGATGATGGTTTCATAGTTTTGGGTTTGCCAATCTATGACTGCAACAGAAATTTTAAAGAAATATTGGGGCTTTGATGTCTTTCGTCCGTTGCAGGAAGAAATTATCCAATCAGTCATTAAAAAACAGGATACTTTAGCCCTGTTGCCTACAGGCGGGGGGAAGTCTATTTGTTTTCAAGTACCCGCAATGATGAAGGAAGGCATTTGCATCGTGGTATCGCCGCTCGTGGCTTTAATGAAAGACCAAGTAGAAAACTTGAAAGCCAAGGGGATAGAGGCTATTGCCATTTACGCGGGGATGGGCAAACGGGAAATTGATATTTTGCTGGATAACTGCATTTACGGCAACATCAAATTCCTATATCTTTCTCCCGAGCGTTTATTATCTGAGCTGGTACGGGTTCGTATTTCCTATATGAATGTAAATCTCATCGCTATTGACGAAGCGCACTGTATTTCGCAATGGGGTTACGACTTTCGTCCACCGTATTTGAAGATTAAAGAACTGCGGGAAATATTACCTAATACGCCTGTTTTGGCCTTGACCGCTACCGCAACACCAGAAGTAAGGACAGATATCATCGAAAAATTGGAGATGAAAGAAGCTCAGGTTTTTGTAAAGAGTTTCTCTCGTAAAAACCTTAGTTATGTGGTCTTTAATTTGGATGATAAGCATAAAAAACTGATAGAGATTTGTAAGAATGTTAAAGGCTGTGGCTTAATCTACGTAAGAAATAGAAGGGAAACCGCCGAAGTGGCGAATTTCCTTCAACGAAATAACATCTCTGCCGATTTTTACCACGCTGGCTTAGAGAAGGATTCGAGATTTCAGAAGCAAGAAGACTGGAAACAAGATAAAATTAGGGTAATGGTGGCCACCAACGCTTTTGGAATGGGCATCGATAAACCTAATGTGCGTTTCGTTATCCACTTGGATTTGCCAGAAAGCTTGGAAGCCTATTATCAGGAAGCTGGTAGAGGAGGTAGGGACGAAAAAAGAGCTTTTGCCGTATTGCTGACCAACAAAGCCGACCAAATGATATTGGAAGCAAAATATGCCGATAGCTTCCCATCGGTGGATGAAATCAAAAAAGTTTACCATTATCTTGGAAACTATTATCAATTGGCTTACGGAGCAGGTCAGGGGTTGAATTTTGATTTTGACTTGGCTGCTTTTTGCAAACGTTTTGGTATTGGTGTGATTAAAACCATGGCCGCATTGAAGTTTTTAGAAAGAGATGGCTATCTGGTTTTGTCGGAAAATATTTTTATCCCATCAAGACTAATGTTTACCGTAGGTCATGAAGATATTTATAGATTCCAAATTGAAAATGCGGCTTTTGATCCCATTGTTAAAACGATACAACGCTCATACGGAGGTGCATTTGATGGTTACGTAAAAATTAGCGAGAGTGATTTATCCAATAGGTTGAGGATTTCATATAATGATGTGATTGCTTATTTGAAAAAGTTGCAGGAGTACGAGGTGATTTCTTATTTGCCCCAAACCGATCAACCACAATTACAGTGGGTAACACCACGTTTGGATATGTTGCATTTAGATGTAGATGCTAAATTTATCCAGCTTCGTAAGCAAATACAAAGCACGCAAATTGAAGCGGTGTTGGCATATGCCTCCAATACCATTTGTAGAAGCGTGCAATTGTTGACTTATTTTGGAGAGGGCGGTGCCGAAAAATGTGGAGTTTGTGATGTTTGCTTGGCCGAAAAAAAGCAGGAAGACCTCGCAGCGTATAATGATACCATTGACTTTGAAATTTGTACCCTGTTGCAAAGTCAGCATCTCGACTTAGATGAACTGGTAAAAAGCATTCAAACAGGTACCGATAATGATAAAATAGAACGAATTAGGGAACTTTTGGACGCTGGCAAAATCAAAACCGATGGCAAGAAATATTATTTATAGATTTTTAATAACCAATTAACCAATTAACCAATTAACCAATTAACCAATTAACCAATTAACCAATTTTCATACCTTAGTTGCAAATCAACAGGTAAATCTAAATAAGCTTTTTCTTAGTTTTATTTACTCAGGATTAACAAATTAGGAATTGCCAACTTTTAGTTATCTTTGTGTTTGTTAGTAAAATCAAGTGAAAGATGAGTTACGTAATGTCCTTTCAGGAAAGAGCAAAGTTAGGTTTGGAGAAATTATCCAAACAATATCCAGTTACCTTAGAAAAAGCACGCGAACAAGCACAGCACCTAAAGACTCAAAGCTCTTCAAAAAACAAGAAACAGAGGTTTTAGAAAGATTCATTGCCGAGAAAAGTCTTTGGATAGATGATATAGATTTCTCTAAGTATGTAAGCGAAGGAGCGGAACAAAAAGTTTATCTAAAAGACGATAAGCACGTTATTAAACTTAATGATGCTATTTATTACTTATCTTGGATAGATTATTTTCACAATCTTCTACTACATAACTACTTTTTCTCCGATACTGCGTACGAATTACTGGGGTTTACAATGGACCAGAACAATGTGTTGTATGCTGTGGTTCAACAAACTTTTGTAACAGTTACAACCATAACAGATTTACAAGAAGTGAAAGACTTTTTAGCAAAAAATGGTTTTTCTAATACTAGGAATCACGACTATTTCAATTCTGAATTAGGGATTATTTTAGAAGATTTACATGATGAAAATGTACTCACCAATAACGGGATTCCTTTCTTTATAGATACCGTTTTTTATCTAACGAATGAATTTTGGAAAGATTGATAATTGCAATTAACCAATTTTCCTATCTTAGCCGCTGCCATTCAAACTACAATGCAAACTAAAAACGACAAAAAAACTATCCGCTCTTGGGCCTTTTTTGATTGGGCCAATTCAGCTTATAATCTCGTAATTACTTCTACCATATTTCCAGCCTATTATACAACAATCACTTCCGATAAGGATGATAGTACCATTGACTACGTTTATTTCTTTGGGTATAAAATCGTCAATTCGGCACTGTATAGCTACGCCATGGCTTTTGCCTTTTTAGTGATTGCCTTACTATCGCCCATATTGTCTTCTATTGCCGATACCCGTGGTAATAAGAAAATTTTCATGAAGATGTTTACTTACATTGGCGCTGTCGCTTGTGGTACGCTTTTCTTCTTTGAAATTAATGCAGAAAAAGGGGTGGATACCTTGAATTTCAGTATCATCATGTTTGTTTTAGCTGCTATTGGATTTTGGGGGAGTTTGGTGTTCTACAACTCTTACTTGCCAGAAATTGCCACAGTCGAAAAACAAGATGATGTGAGTGCCAAAGGCTATATGTATGGCTATATTGGCAGTATCATTTTACAAATTATCTGCTTTGTATTTGTATTCAAGCCAGAATGGTTTGGTATTGTAGATGCCTCCATTCCAGCACGCTTATCTTTCTTACTAGTAGGAATTTGGTGGATAGGATTTGCGCAAATTCCGTTTAAGAACTTGCCAAAAGGAAGCCCTGATTATAAAGCTGAAAAGAAGAATATCATGACCAGCGGCTTTCAGGAGCTTAACAAGGTTTGGAAACAGGTAAAACAAATGAAATACTTAAAACGCTTTCTGTTTGCCTTCTTTTTTTATTCAATGGGGGTGCAAACCGTGATGTTGATTGCTGCATTGTTTGGAGAAAAAATATTGCATTTACCTACCTCAAAGCTCATTGCAACCATCTTGATTTTACAATTGGTGGCTATTCCAGGCGCCATGCTGATGTCGTACCTTTCTTCCAAAAAATTTGGCAACGTAAATGTACTAATAGGGGTGGTTACCATTTGGATTGGATGCTGTATTGCCGCTTACTATATTGATACCGAACTCCAATTTTATGCACTAGCTGCAGTAATTGGTCTGATCATGGGTGGTATTCAATCTTTATCACGTTCTACATATTCTAAATTTTTGCCACAACACAGTCCAGACCATACCTCGTTTTTTAGCTTTTACGATGTAACAGAGAAGGTTGCGTTGGTTTTCGGGATGTTCAGTTTCGGTTATATCGAGGTGTTAAGTGGAAGCATGCGTAATTCTGTTATTGCATTGGCCCTGTTTTTTGTTTTAGGTTTAGTATTTTTGCTGCTTCTTAAAAAAGTGCAGCCCAAAGCAGTGGTTGTTGATTAAAAGTGGAGACTGAAGAATAGCATGAAGATAGAACTGTTTATCCCTTGTTTTGTAGACCAATTATATCCCGAAACGGCATTTAATACCATTAAAATTCTTGAAAAGGCTGGATGCGAAGTGGCTTATAATTCGAAGCAGACTTGTTGTGGACAGCCTGCATACAACGCAGGATATTGGGAACAAGCAAAAGAGATAGGCACTAAATTTCTAGCTGATTTCTCAGATACAGAATATATTGTAGCTCCCTCGGCTTCCTGTGTAGGAATGGTAAAGACAGGTTATAACGATTTGTTTACCAATACGATGGTGCATAATAAATGCAGAAGTTTACAATCTAATATTTTCGAGCTTTCCGATTTTCTGATCAATGTATTGAAGAAAGATTACTTTGGTGCAGAGCTGGAGGGAAAAGCCGTTTATCATGATTCGTGCAGCGGGTTAAGGGAGTGTAAAATCAAAGCAGAACCGCGTCGGCTTTTATCGAAGGTGATTGGTTTGGAGATGTTGGAAATGAAAGATACCGATATGTGCTGTGGCTTTGGTGGTACTTTCGCCGTAAAATTTGACGCGATCTCTTCGGCAATGGCAGAGCAAAAAGTGAATAATGCTTTAGAAATGGACGCTGATTATATCATTTCCACAGACCTTTCTTGTTTGATGCATTTGGATGGCTATATCCAAAAAAATAACCTTGCTATCAAAACCATGCACCTTGCAGACGTATTGGCAAATGGTTGGTTAGAAAGCACTGAATACTAATTGCTTCCATCTTTTGTAAAACTCTGGTTATAATCGAAAGAAATTAACCTTTTTTAATATCGCATTACTCTAAAGTGATTTACTTTTGTTTTGCTTATTATATTGAAATAACCAATCATGAAAAAAATATTTATCGCCTTTTTAGGCCTTTTAGCTTTTACGTTAAATGCTCAAGCACAAAAGAAATCTGGTGCCATCCAGTTTGAAAGTGTGATTGACCCAGTTGCGGCGGCAGAAGCTAGTGGTAGACAAATCCCTGAGGAAATGAAAGCCCGTATGCCAAAATCTATCAAAGCCAATTACGAATTACTTTACAATGCCACAAACGCCAGCTTTATGCCTGTAACAGAAACAGAGGATAGCAACAGTGGGGGCGGGGGTAGACCAGGTGGTGGTTTTAGATTTGGTTTTGGTGGTGGAGGTAATAGAGAATATTACTACACTTTTGCCGACCAAAAAGTAGTAGAAGTTTTTGATATGATGGATACTACTTATGTAATGCCTACCAAACTTGCAGCAACAGGAAACAACCCGATGAATGGTAACGGTGGAAGAAATAACAACCAAAGCAACAGTGCCGTACAATTTTTAAATGTGCCACCAACCATCGAGGTGATTAAAACTGATGAAACTAAGAAAATTGTAAACCTAGATTGCAAAAAAGTAATTATCAGAACTACCCGTAAAGCAAAAGTGTTAAACATGGACAAAGATGTGGTAGAGGAAACAGTTTTATGGTATACCAACGATTTAGGCTTTAACTTTTCTCCAATGCCAAACCTTTGGACAGAAGGTGCTGTTTTAGCCATTGAAATTAAAGGAGGTGGTACCACTGCAAAAAGTATTGAGTACAGAGGCGTGAGCAATAAAGATGTAACTGCCCCTAAAAAAGCAGTAGCCATTACACCAGAGCAATATCAAGCCAAAATGGAAGCAATGATGGCTAGGTTTAGAAATAACAATAACCGTGGTCAGGGTGGCCAAACCAGAGCGGTAATTAATTAAGAAATTCCATTTTATATTTTTTCTGAATGTCTCGGCCATCGTCGGGACATTTTTTTGTCAATTGATTGGTTTCCCGCAGATTTCGCTAATTAGAAACGCAGATTTAAGGAGGTCTTATTTAGCAATTTAATATCGGCGTAAATCTGCGGCTAAGTAATAGAACGGTTCTGTCTAAATCTGCGGGAAATTTACATTCCGTTCACTTTCCTAAAAATAGATTTAGATATATCATCGGTATTGAAGTTTACTAGCAAACCCAATTTCAGTCCAGAGAGCTTTAAATAGGTAATAATTTGTTTGTGGTGAACATTCATGAGCATTTCTACAGATTTTAATTCTATAATTACTTTATCCTCAACAAGAAAATCTAATCTGTAGGCTACATCCAAATGAATAGTTTCGTATTGCATTGGTAGAGGCACTTGTGTAGCATAAAAAAGTCTTCTTCTACCTAATTCAAATCCCAAGGCCGCTTCATAAGCAGATTCTAAAAGGCCAGGTCCGAGATTGTTGTATACGTCGAAAATAGCTCCACGTATTTCATAAGAGATTTCGTTTTCAGTCATTATTTCATAGACAGGTTGATTAAAGATAAATTTTATCTGTGAAAATCAGCGGAAAAAATCTTCTAATATCTGTGGTTAATTAGAATTCAATTCAAAAAATCTATCTAAAAACCCTATCTTTGCACCAAAATAAAATCACACACGTAAGTGATTTTGCAAATCAATTTATTTTAAACTTTAAATCATAGTTGTAGATGATTAACATTACATTACCTGATGGCTCTGTTCGTCAGTATGAAAAGGGTACAAATGCCCATCAAATTGCCCTGTCAATCTCAGAGGGTTTAGCACGAAATGTTTTAGCGGCAGAAGTAAACGGAGAAGTTTGGGACAGTTCACGTCCAATTGAAGCTGACTCTGCGGTTAAATTGCTGACGTGGAATGATACCGAAGGAAAGTCGACTTTCTGGCATTCATCAGCGCACTTAATGGCCGAAGCATTAGAGGCACTTTATCCAGGTACAAAATTTGGGATTGGCCCAGCTATTGAAACTGGTTTTTACTACGATGTAGATTTCGGTGATAGAGAGTTCTCTTCTGATGATTTTAAGCAGATTGAAGACAAAATGCTAGAATTGGCTAAACAAAAAGAAGTTTTTGAACGTAAAAGCGTAAGCAAAGCGGATGCTATCCAATACTTCACTGAAAAAGGAGACGAGTACAAATTAGATTTGATTGACGGTTTAGAAGACGGAAAAATTACTTTTTATACACAAGGTAGCTTTACTGATTTATGTCGTGGTCCACATATTCCAAACACTAGTTTCATCAAAGCCATTAAGCTGATGAACGTTGCTGGTGCTTATTGGAGAGGTGATGAAACTAAAAAACAATTAACGCGTATTTACGGAGTAACTTTTCCTAAAGCAAGTGAATTGACCGAATATCTTCACATGATTGAAGAGGCCAAAAAACGTGACCATCGTAAATTAGGTAAGGAATTAGAATTGTTCACCTTCTCAGAAAAAGTGGGCATGGGCTTACCGATGTGGTTGCCAAAAGGCACTGCATTACGCGAGCGTTTAGTTCAATTTTTAACCAAAGCGCAGCAAAAATCAGGTTACGAGCAAGTAATTACGCCACATATTGGGCATAAGAACTTATACATTACCTCTGGTCACTACGAGAAATACGGAAAAGATAGTTTCCAACCGATCAAAACACCGCAAGAAGGAGAGGAGTTTTTCTTAAAACCAATGAACTGTCCTCACCACTGTGAGCTGTATAAGTTTAAACCTCGTTCTTATAAGGATTTGCCAGTTCGTTTTGCCGAATTTGGTACCGTATATCGTTACGAGCAAAGTGGTGAGTTGCATGGTTTAACTCGTGTACGTGGTTTTACTCAAGATGATGCGCACTTGTTTTGCCGTCCAGACCAAGTAAAAGAAGAGTTTAAAAAAGTAATTGATTTGGTACTTCACGTATTTAAATCTTTAGGTTTTGATAACTATGTGGCTCAGGTTTCATTACGAGACCCAGAGAATAAAGCAAAATACATTGGTTCTGATGAGAATTGGAAACTAGCTGAAACTGCAATTATTGAAGCAGCAGAAGAAAAAGGTTTGCCTACTGTAGTAGAATATGGTGAAGCTGCTTTTTATGGACCAAAACTAGATTTTATGGTTCGTGATGCGCTGGGTAGAAAATGGCAGTTGGGTACTATTCAGGTAGATTACAATCTTCCAGAGCGTTTTGAGCTAGAATACACAGGTAGTGATAACCAAAAACATCGCCCTGTAATGATACACCGTGCACCTTTTGGTTCAATGGAACGTTTTGTAGCTGTGTTGATCGAACACTGTGGAGGTAACTTCCCATTGTGGCTTTCACCAGAGCAATACATCATTCTTCCTATTTCAGAAAAGTATGAAGAATATGCAAAAAAAGTTTCAGAAGAATTAAATAATTCCGATATTCGCGGTCTGATTGACTTTCGTGATGAAAAGATTGGAAGAAAAATCAGAGACGCTGAGGTTAAAAAACTGCCTTACATGCTTATTATAGGCGAAAAAGAGATGGAAGAAGGAAGGGTTTCGGTTCGCAAGCACGGTGAGGGAGATTTAGGAAGCATGACCTTAGCAGAATTTAGTGCATTAATTAACAAAGAAATAACAGTTTAACAAGGAAAGCATTTGGCATTAGGAAGACCAGGATTTAATAGGGGACCACGTCCACCTTTTAAGAAAAAAGAAGCAGAACATAATATTAACGAGCATATTCGTGCTCAAGAGGTTAGGCTGGCTGGGGATAATGTAGAGCAGGGAATTTATCCTTTGTCAAAAGCGTTGGCATTTGCTGATGAGTTAGAGCTTGACTTGGTAGAGATTTCTCCAAACGCAAACCCACCTGTTTGCCGTATTATGGACTACAGTAAGTTCATGTACGAGCAAAAGAAAAAGCAAAAGGAAATCAAAGCTAATGCTAAGCAAACCGTTATCAAGGAAATTCGTTTCGGACCTAATACCTCTGACCACGATTTTCAGTTCAAATTAAAGCATGCCATTAGCTTTTTAGAAGCAGGTGAGAAAGTTAGAGCTTACGTACACTTCAAAGGAAGAGCAATTGTTTACAAAGAGCAGGGAGAAATTTTGTTGCTTAAGTTTGCACAAGCGCTAGAAGAAGTGGGTAAGGTTGAGTTATTGCCTAAATTGGAGGGTAAACGTATGTTTTTAACCGTAGCCCCAAAAGCAACCGCAAAGAAATAATAAATTATATAAACAAAATCAGGTTATGCCAAAAATGAAAACCAATTCCAGTGCTAAAAAGCGTTTTTCGCTTACTGGAACAGGTAAAATTGCAAGAAAGAACGCCTACAAAAGTCACATCTTGACTAAGAAGAGTACTAAACGTAAGCGTAACTTAACCAACACTAGTTTGGTAAACGATGCAGATATGGGCAACGTTAAACGTATGCTTTGCATTGGTAAGTAATTAATTTTTAACCAGGTGAACGGTAGTAAGTTTGTTGAAATACACAGCACCGCTTATCAAAAACACAACACATTATGCCTCGTTCGGTAAACGTAGTAGCTGCTAGACGCAGAAGAAAAAAAGTCCTAGACATGGCCAAAGGCTATTGGGGCTCAAGAAGCAAGGTTTTTACCATTGCTAAAAACACGGTAGAAAAAGGTTTGCAATATGCATACCGCGACCGTAAAGCTAAGAAAAGAGAATTCCGTGCATTATGGATTCAACGTATCAATGCTGGTGCTCGTGAGCACGGTATTTCTTACTCGCAATTGATTGGTAAATTAGCTGCAAAAAACATCGGTTTAAACCGTAAAGTTTTAGCTGACTTAGCAATGAACAATAAAGAAGCTTTTAAAGCTGTTATTGATGCGGTAAAATAGGATACTAAAAATATCAAGAAAAAAGGGAGCGATGAAAATTGTTCCCTTTTTTGTTTTAATGACTAAAACTATTTTGCTTCGGTTTTTGTTCGTTTTTAAAAAGAATAAAATATGTCCAAGTTTTCAGATTTAATTAATGGTGATAAACCTGTGTTGGTCGACTTTTTTGCTGAATGGTGTGCACCCTGTAAAGCAATGGGGCCAATATTGACCGAGCTGAAGAGTCAAATAGGAGATAAGGCGGCTATTATTAAGGTTGATGTCGATAAAAACCAAGCTGCTGCTAGCGCATTTAACGTGCAAGGTGTTCCTACTTTTATTTTGTTTAAAAAGGGAAAAGCTATTTGGCGACAAAGTGGTGCTGTTCCAGCTCCTCAATTGAAGCAGTTAATTGAGATGCACGCTTAAAGCATATTACACTTTCACGATTTTGGTTGGAGTAATGGCAAATACCAAATCGTTTTCTTTTGCCTTTACGAGCTGCAAACCTGTAAAATTGCTAAATGCAGGAAGAATGGCATGATGCTCTCCAAAATAAAAGCAAGGAAATTTTAATCGCTGTTTTGCATTATTGTAAATGCTAATTCCTGGGTGAATATGGCCACTAATTGTATATAAATTTGAATTGCAATGTGTCAAATCGTGTATGAAACAAAATTTATCAGTTTGATAGTTAGGTTCTTGAACTTCGATAGCTAAGTTTTTATAAACCTTTTCTGATTGTTTGTCATGATTTCCCTTTACCAGTATAAAATTGATCTCCCTGAAGTTCTCTTTCCATCTTGCAAATTCATCAATTTCAGCGTTGTAATCGCTATGGAACATGTCTCCGTTGATAAGTAATTGCTTTGGAAAATATTTTTCCATTAATCCTGCCAGCCTGCTTAAATCATTTTGTGATACGCTATTGGGAACGGCTAAGCCCGCTTTACGAAAATGAGCAGCTTTGCCCAAATGTAAATCGCTGATGGCTAATAATTGCTCACTAGGCAAATAAATTGCTCTTTCTTTATCTAATATGAATTCTTCTTCTCTAATCGAAATTTTCACTTTTTTTTAGGAATTAGTGGTTAGTTATGCTGTTTTTCTACTAAGCCATCATTTCGCCCTTGCGGAGACCGTAAAGCAGCTGCAAAGTAAAATCTTTCAAAGTACATTACAAACCATTAAGAAATTAAAGACATTATGTTTTCAGGATACCTTAATCTTTCTTTAACTCATTTAAAAACTTCTTTCTTCATCCTTTCAATACGGTGTTCCAATTCTTCTGAGCTCATATTTGCCCTTAAGCTATCTACTTTGATTGGAAATGACAATGGTGTAAACCTTTTAGGGTAGGTAATCACGATGTTGCTATTTTGAATACGGTTTAGTGCTGCTGCTAATCTAGGTTCTTCCAATTGCTGGTAAAAAACTTCCTCATAAGCTTGTCTTAACAGTAGATTATGTTTGTCGTAATCATTAAAAACATTGAAAAACAACCCCGCGCTACTTTGCAAGTGCTTGTTGGCGATGTATTTACCTGGATAGCCTTGGAAAACCAAACCTGCGATACAGGCAATATCACGAAACTTCCTTCTGGCCATTTCCGTGGAGTTAATGCTCAAAGTAATGTCTTCCGCTAGGTTTTTGGGCGAGAAAACTTCATAAGCAATACCGTCGTCCATAGGTATTTCTATATCGCTAAGTAATTCAAAACCATAATCATTCATGGCAATAGAAAAGGTAATTGGCACTAACTTGCTCAAGCGATAGGCAACCAGTGCTCCTAAAATTTCATGTACCAATCTGCCTTCAAAGGGATAAGCAAATAAATGAAAACCTTCACGATTATTAATCATTTCGATGAGCAGTTCATCACTTTTAGGTACATGAGATCTTTCTTCTTGTATTTTAAAAAGTGGATGTACAATATCCAGTTCCTCATCTTGATGTGTTTGGTCTAGCACTTCGTTGTATTTTTTACGTAATACTGCCCCTAAATTGGAAGAAAGGGGCAAACGCCCACCCAGCCAGCTTGGAGAAATGGCTTTCTTTTGTTTACTGCGACGAACAATGACTGTCATCTCTTTGATTTGTACAAACTCTAAAATTCGCCCTGCTAGCACAAAACTATCACCAGCTTTCAGCTTAGAAACGAAGTATTCTTCTACCATACCAATGTAACCACCACTTAGGAACTTTACTTTTAGCATGGCATCACTAACAATAGTACCAATATGAAGTCGGTGTCGCATAGCAATTTGCCTGCTTTTCACCTTCCATAGTCCATCTTCGTCTTTTATTACCTTTTTAAATTCGTTGTAAGCGGTTAGGCTGTCGCCACCAGAGGTGATAAATTGCATGGCCCAAGCCCATTCGTTAGGAAGTAGCTCCTTAAAAGCATTGGTTTGTTTTACTTCTTCATAAATTTGCTTGTCATCAAAGCCATCGCCTACGGCAAGTGTGACTAAATACTGTATTAAAGTGTCGAAAACCATTACAAAAGGTTCTCTACTTTCAATATTATTTTCTTTTGCGGCTTCTTTTATCGCGGCAGCTTCCACCAGTTCAAGTGCGTGCGTAGGTAAGAAATATATTTTAGAAACTTCAAAAGGCGAATGACCAGAACGTCCAGCACGTTGCAAAAACCTAGCTACTCCTTTTGGGGAACCAATTTGTACTACCGTATCCACAGGTTTAAAATCTACACCTAAATCTAAGGAAGAAGTGGCAATAACGGCTTTCAATAGGCCACTATGCAAACTGTCTTCAATCCAATTTCTTAACTCAAAATCAATAGAGCCATGGTGAATGGCTATCCTGCCAGCTAAGTCAGGTTCGATATCCAACAGATGTTGATACCAAATTTCCGATTGTCCACGAGTATTAATGAAAATAAGCGTGGTTTTGCTTTTATTGATGATAGGAATGAGTTTATGGGCTAATTTTAAACCTAAATGTCCAGCCCAAGGCAAGGTTTCTATGGTGTCTGGTAGGATGGATTTGATTTGTATCTTTTTCTCTAATTGTGCTCTAACAATCATTTTCTTAGCAGATTCCTCGGGAACAATGACCTCTAATGCTTCTTGTATATTACCTATGGTTGCCGAAATACCCCATACACGCAGTATTTCATTCCCATGCTCCTTTTGCAATCCTTTTATTCTAGAAACGGCTAATTCTACCAGTACACCACGTTTGCTGCCCAATAGTTCGTGCCATTCGTCAGCGACGATACATTTTAGATTTTTAAATAGACTGGAGGAACCTTTCTGGGCCAATAGTAAATGTAAACTTTCGGGAGTAATGAGCAATATTTCGGGCATTGCTTTTTTCTGCTGAAGTTTCTCTGCTTGTGAGGTATCGCCATTGCGAACACCCACCAGCCAATCGAGTCCTATAGCCAAAAGCACTTCTCTCATTGCCCTAGCAATATCCTTAGCCAAAGATCTTAAAGGAGTAATCCAAATGAGTTGTACGCCTTTTGCTGGTTTATCCTGATTTAATGCTTCGATGACGACACCTAAAAAGACGGAGAAGGTCTTCCCAAATCCCGTTGGAGCATTTACCAAGCCACTATATCCCTGCAAATAATACTCCCAAGTATCCTTTTGGAAATCAAAAGGCTTCCTTTTATCGGCCTTGAGCCAAGAGATGATCTGTTGATAGCCTTTCGTTTTTTGCATAAATCAATGATATAAACAAATGAAATGTTTAAATGATTAAAATAATTTTATCATTGATGAAAATTTGTGTTTCTACTGAAGAATGGTATTTTAGCGGCAAATAACCATTATGAAATTTTCAGCTCTTTTTGCTTCATTATTATTAATGTCGTGTATTGCTTCTTTTGCCCAGGATTCGAAGAAATCATCGTTTAACATTCTTATCGGGCCTAGCTTGCCTGTAAGTGATTTTGGAGATAAAGATATCAGCGATCCAAGTGCTGGATTGGCTAAGACTGGTGCTTTTTTAGCTTTTGAATATGATCATAGATTATTAAAAAATATTTATTTAACAGGAAGATTGTCGGGAAGTGTAAATGGCGTCGATTTTGCTTATAATGCACCTACAGGTTCATCTTTAAAGATGTCGATGACGAATTGGAAGAATGCTAATGTTTTTATAGGTTTTAGTTACATACATCATATCAGTACCCGCTTTAATCTTATTGCTAGAACATTGGGAGGGCTTCAATATACGAGTTCGCCTGAAGTTAAAATTGCTATTTCAGGTGCCTTTAATGGTAATAGTGTACAAGAATCAGCTGGTGCAACTTCACTTGGGGTTCTTTTGGGAGTGGGCTTTAATTATCATATTTCTCAAAATTTTGGTTTAAGATTAATTGCCGATTACGGAGCTGCTAAGCCAACATTTGATATTAAGGCAAGTGGTAGTGGGATCAGTAATGACCTATCAAGTTCCCAAAATATTAATTTGATTAATTTAGGGATAGGGATGTCTTTTAAGCTGTAATGCTTAATTAGAATTTAATAATTGTCTCAAATCATCCAAGGTGTTAATTTCATCAACGTTTTTGTCTTTTCGCCAACGAGCGATTCGAGGAAAGCGTAGTGCTAAACCAGCTTTGTGACGCTTACTTTCGGCAATGCCTTCAAATGCAATTTCAAATACTAGTTCTGGCTTAACTGTGCGTACTGGCCCAAATTTTTCAATCGCATTTTTATTTACAAAGCTGTTTACTTCCTTTATTTCCTTATCCGTTAATCCAGAATAAGCTTTTGCAATGGTAATAAGTTTTTCGCCATCACGTACTGCAAAGGTGTAGTCGGTGTAAAAATTGGCTCGGCGACCACTGCCTTTTTGCGCATAAATCATTACGGTATCAACGGTATAAGGATTGATTTTCCATTTCCACCAATCGCCCCGTTTTCTGCCTGAGTGAAAAATAGAATTAAGGTTCTTCAACATAATCCCTTCACTATTAATTTCACGGGCCGTTTCTCTAATTTCGGCCAATTGTTGCCAGCTGTTAAAGCTAATGATAGGAGATAGGAGCACCTTGTTTTTGTGGCTGAGTTGGTTGATGATTTTTTCTAGCCAAGCTCTTCGTTGTGACAAGGTTGAAGTTCTGATGTCTTTTGCTTTATGCTCTAGTAAATCGTAGGTGAAAAATCCAATAGGGGCATTCTCTAATTGGTTTTTACTGATGGTTTTACGATTTAGGCGCTGTTGTAAGGTGCTAAAAGGGAGAACTTTCCCATCTTTTACGGCAAGAATTTCTCCATCTAATACGGTTCCATCTGGCAATTCATCTTTGAGGAAATGTAGTTCTGGGAATTGTTCGGTGACCAATTCTTCGCCTCGGCTCCAGATAAATAATTCGCTGTTTCGTTTTACGATTTGTCCTCGTATACCATCCCACTTCCATTCGGCTTGCCAATCTGCAGTATCACCAAGATTTTTAGGTTCGGTATCTAGGGCATAAGCGAGGCAAAAAGGATAAGGCCATGAATTATCTGTGTTTACATGACTACCAGAAGTCAGTTCTGCATAGCTAATGCTGTTGGGTTGCCATTTACCCATAATGCTGTGCATAATTTTATTGGCATCTTGTTGACTTTGCTTGGCGATGGCATTGACCAACATTTTATTGGAAACGCCAATTCTGAAATTGCCAGAAATGAGTTTGTTGAAGATGAACCGTTCTTGCGTGGTTAAACTGTTCCAAGCGGTAAGTACATAGGTTTTCTTTTCTTCATCGGTTTTGCCTTGAAGTTCAGCCAGCTCTGTTATCCATTGATGTAAAGGTTTTTCTATGGTATGTTCGGCAGTTGGCAATACCAAAGCTACGGTTTCGCTAAGGTCGCCCACATTGTGGTAGCTTTCGGTAAATAGCCATTCGGGAATGTCGCTAAGTGCTATTGCCCATTGTTTGATGAGGTTGGTACCAATTGGCCGCTTAGGCTTTTTGCCTGTAAATAGAGCGATGACATAAGGTTTGTCATTTTCATCGGCTTCACTAAAATAATTAACCAAAGCTTCTATTTTGTCATTGGTTTTATTGCTTAGTTCCAGTTCCTGTATCAGTTGGGCAAAACGCTTCATATTTTGGTTTGATCCTCTTTAACTTCATTTTCAACTACCTTTTCTTCTGCTTCTTCTTCCTCTCCGTATTGCGTTTTAACCTCTTGGGCACTAATGCCTATCTCATTTAAATATCGGCTGAAAATAGCCGTACTTCCGTGTGTTACCATTACTTTTTCGGCTTCGGTAGCTTTTATGGCAGTGAGTAAGCCTGCCCAATCGGCATGGTCGCTAAGTGCAAAACCAGCATCGGCACTGCGCCATCTTCTACCGGCTCTTACAGCCATCCAACCACTGCAAATTCCAATTGCAGGATTAATAAGATTCTTCACCCATTTGCTATCTGCTAATGCTGGGGGCACAATGACTATCCCTTTTTGCAACTCGTCCTTCTTTATTTCTGGAGTGATTTTGATGGTTGAAGGTAGCGCTACACCAGCATCAATAAATGCCTGATTAAGATTGGCAATGGTTTGGTGCACAAAAATGGGCTCATTGCCAGCCAGGTGTTTAATTAATCTTTGTGCTTTTCCTAAACTGTAGGCTATTAAGATGCTGGTTTTGTTTTTTTGAAGATTACCTGCTACCCAATTTTTAATGCTCTCGAAGAGCTGTTTTTGTGGCTGCCATTTATATATAGGTAAGCCAAAAGTGCTCTCTGTAACGAAGGTATGGCATTTTATAGGTTCAAAAGCGGTGCTAATACCATCGTACTCGGTTTTGTAGTCACCAGAAACCACCACAATTTCGCCTTTGTATTCCAGTTTGATTTGCGCAGAGCCAATGACGTGTCCTGCAGGAAATAAAGTAAGTTTTACACCATTAATGTCGATGGTCTTTTGGTAAGCTAAGGTTTCTACATTATCAAACAAGCCATATCTTTCTGTTAAAATGGGCTTGGTTAAGGGATGGCATAAATAGTTTTTGTTTCCCCATTTTGCATGGTCAGCATGGCCGTGGGTAATCACGGCTTTATCTACAGGTTGCCAAGGATCAATGTAAAAATTGCCTCGCTTGCAATAAATACCTTTGTTGGTGAATTCTATTAATGCCATTATCGTTTAATAACGGATATTTTAAAGGATAGTTTTGAATCATTTATCGGAAGAATGGCCGATAAATTATATTATCGGCTTTTTTGCCGATATTTTAAATTATCGGTTAATTAGCCGATATTTTGTATTATCGGCTTTTTTGCCGATATTGGTATTATGATTGCAGTAATAACAGGCGATATTATTAATTCAAGGGAATTATCTCCTCAATGGATGGCTACTTTAAAAGAGACCTTATCAGCTTTGCCAGAAAGAAAATCAAGATGGGAAATTTTTCGTGGCGACAGTTTTCAGGTTGAATTGCCAATGACAGAGGCTTTGCTAAATGCCTTATATATCAAAGCTTGTATCAAAACCATCAAAGGTGCTGATGTGAGAATGAGCATAGGTTTGGGAGAAATTACAATTGTTTCGGAAAAGGTAACTGAATCTAACGGAGAAGCTTATGTCAATTCGGGTGAAGGGTTTGATACGCTTAAAAGTAATAAGGTGAACCTTTTGGTCAAAAGTCCATCGTCAAGATTTGATGAGGACATGAACTTATATCTTAAACTGGCCTTAATTACCATGGATGGATGGAGTCCAACAGCTTCGGAAGTGGTAAAGCATATGCTCGAAAATTACAACGAAAAGCAAGATAAAATTGCCCAAATATCGGGAAGAAGCCAATCTTCTATTAGCGAAGCACTAAAACGAGCGCATTTTACCGAAATCATGGAATTGGAAAATAAGTATAGGAAGTTGACTGCCGAAATCTTTAAAAAATGGAAATAGCATTAATTAAATTTTTACTGGCTCATGTGCTTGGCGATTTTTTCCTTCAGCCAGATAAATGGGTAGTAGAAAAGGAAAGCCTTAAGCTCAAATCAAATAAGTTGTATTGGCACGTAGGTATTCACGTAGCATTGGTGTTTGTGTTTTTCTTTTCTTTAGATGTTTGGCCACAGGCAATCATTATTGGGGTTAGCCATTATCTGATAGATGCCTGTAAACTGGTTTTTCAGAAACCAAAAAATAAACGCGTTTGGTTTTTTGTAGATCAAGCATTGCATATTATGGTAATCGTTGCTTGCTGGTTAAGTATGTCGGCAACGGCAAATATCAATTTTGCTTTCCTGTACGAACAAAGATTCTGGCTCTACATTTTTGGCGCATTATTACTCTGCTCGCCTACAGCAGTCGTTATTAAAGTGGTTATAGCGAGGTTTATTCCTGATAAAAATTCAATTTCACTACAAAATGCTGGTAAATTTATAGGCATTTTAGAGCGTTTACTGATTTACGTTTTTGTGTTAACTGGACATTTTGAAGCAGTAGGATTTTTATTGGCTGCAAAATCTATTTTTAGGTTTGGTGATTTAAGGGAAGCTAATGAACTTAAACTTACAGAATATGTTTTAATAGGGACTTTGTTAAGTTTTGGGATTGCTTTAGGGGTAGCTTTGGGAGTTGCGCAATTAAATTTATAGAACAAACATTACATTTTTAATCTCGCCAACATGCAATCGTTCGAATTAGATAAGACAGACCTTTCTAAACTAAGAAAGGCAATTGAGGGAGATGACCAAGAGCTTAGTAGCATTTTGGCCGAATATCACGCATCTGAAATTGCTATTCTTTTCGATAATATTAAGGCGGAGGATAGGCAGCGGATCATCAACCTGCTCGAGGTAGAAAAGGCTTCGGAGGTGATTGCAGAAATGAGCGAAGAGGCCCATCCTGAAGAGCTTTTAATTCAGCTGCATCCAGAAAAACGTACTGAGATTGTTGAAGAGCTAGATTATGACGATGCTACCGACATCATTTCGCAACTAGAAGCACACGAGCAGCATGAAATTCTGGAAGATTTAAGTAAGGATGACGCTGAAAGCATCAGGAATTTATTAAGCTACCACGAAGAAACTGCTGGTGGTTTAATGAATACGCAGATGATTAAGGTGAATATTAACCTCACCAAAAAAGATGCGATAGATCAAATTATTCAGCAAAGCGAAGAGATTGAGGAGTTTTATACGGTGTTTGTAGTTGATGATGATAATATCTTTAAAGGGATTGTTTCTTTGAAAGATATTATCAAAGCTAAGGGTAATGTGAAGATCATGGATATGGTGAAGCCTGATGCTGTTTATGTGAACGCAGATACCGATCAGGAGGAAGTAGCCAAGCTTTTATCTCAATATAATTTAACGAGTATACCTGTTGTTGATGGCTATTTGAAGCTTTTGGGAAGGGTAACTTTTGATGATGTGATCGACGTACTCGAAGACGAAAATACGGAGGATATCCTTAAAATATCAGGGGTATCGGAAGATGAGGAGTTGGCTGGTAACTGGGTGGATGCCGTAAAATCCAGATTGCCCTGGCTCATCATCAACCTTGGTACTGCTTTTTTAGCATCAGCCGTAGTGAGATATTACGAAGACACCTTAGCGCATTTAGCCATTTTATCGGCTTATATGACCATTATTGCTGGAATGGGGGGCAATGCCGCTACGCAAGCACTGGCGGTTACGGTGAGGCGTATTTCATTATATGATTTGACAGATAAACAAGCTTATAGAGCTGTTTTGAAAGAGTTTACCGTAGGAATGATCAATGGTGCCGTAACGGGAGCCATTGTATTAGCTTTCGCTTATTTCTTCGATGCAAATTTAATGCTTGGCTTCGTGATATTCTTGGCCATGACTGGAAACTTAATTATAGCAGGTTTCACGGGCGCTGGTATTCCATTGTTGCTGAAAAGGGTAGGCATTGACCCAGCCATTGCATCTTCTATTATTATTACCACTTTTACTGACGTATTTGGTTTCTTGTTGCTATTGGGTTTGGCCAGTAAGTTGTTGTTGTAAAACTCAGTACGTCATTCCCGAAAATGCGAGAATCTTAACACGTATTTGGCATTAGGATTCCCGTCAAGTTGGGAATGACGTAGTGTGAACATCAGATAATTAAACTGCGGTAACCCTTGTTTCTACATTGCCTTTTGTGGCTTTGGAATAAGGGCAAACGGCATGTGCTTTATCAGCCAGCGCTTGAGCTTCTTCTATGCTGATATCGGGAATATGCACATCCAAATCAGCTGAAAGTGCAAAACCATTGCCATTTTTGTTAAAAGATACATGCACATTCACACTGGCATTGCTGGCATCAACACCTTCGGGGTCTGCTACAGATTGTAAAGCTCCCAAATAGCACGAACCCCATGCCGTGGCGAATAACTGCTCGGGATTTGGCGCACCACCTTGTCCGCCCATTTCCTTCGGTTTCCTTAAATCTGTTTCAAATATACCATCACTTGATTTTGCGTGCCCATCTCTACCGCCGATAACGGTAACTGAGGCTGTATATACTTTTTCCATGATTGTCTTTCTTTTTTTGTATGCAACAAACGAAAGACTTTTTAGTTTGGTAAAGTATTTAGACTATATTTTGATTTTTTCGGTAAGCTTAAAAATATCGTAAGATACTTTTTGGATCAAATCAAACTGCTCCTCGATCACGATGGCTGTATCAGAAAGTTGAGGTTCAGGCGGTTTTTTTAAACGAATTAACGGAACGTTGCTAGGTTCAACAACCTGTTTGTGGAGATTTTCGCTGGCATTTTCCAATAAGTAAGTAGTATTTTCTGCAATGGGTCTAATTTCCTGATAATTGGTGCAAATGAAATGATGTTCTTTGATATACAAGGACAAACTGGCTACATAAGAAGAAAGCAAGTGGTTGAGTACCGTAAACTGATGCAGTTCTTGCATATGAACCTGTTTACTCTTCGGTTCCGAAAACATACGCTGAAACAGGGAAGCCAAATTGGAGCTCTTTACAAAAACTTCTTTTCGGGCTAGTTTGTAGCTCGTTAAATCTGATCCATTTTCGAAATACAGCTTAATCACTTCGGCAAAATAATACTTGTTCGCATTGATCATGTCTACCATCGCTTCTTTCACTTTTTCGTGTTCCCAATTAGGGAAAAGTGAATAGCTAGCCAATAGGGCAATACCCGAACCAATCAAGGTGTCATAAATTCTTTCTCTGGCAATTGACATGGTACCCATGCCCAAAAATTCGAAAATAATGAGAATGTAAGGCGTCATAAACAATACGCTCACCACGTAATTTTTGCGCTGAAAGCTGTAGCCTGCAATCATGAACAAGATAAGGATGATGAATAAAGTGTTCTTATCATGAACGTAGTGTAAAATAGCCATCCCTATAAAAGCGCCCACAATGGTACCTATAATACGATGGTAGTTTCGTTCCTTGGTTAAGCTAAATCCAGGTTTCGAAATCACGAGGATGGTCAACAAAATCCAATAGCTGTGGGCGAAATCCAGACTTCTTGCCACCACGAAACCAATAAACATTACAATGGCAACTCTTACCGAGTGTCTAAAGGTGGAAGATTTAAAAGTAAGGTTGTCTAATAAAAGCTTGATGTTGATTTCCTGCGAGGTCACAAACTTGGCTACATCAACATCTCCCTTTTTAATTTTACGTTTTTCCTTCTTGTTAAAATATTGGTTGATGGTTTTGATACGCCCTACAATGTTTTCGATATTTACCTCGATGTTACGTAGTGCGATAATCCCTAAGGTATTATAAGTTTCACCTTTCTGCTGCTCTAAATCACTAATTTCCTGTCTTAGTTTTAACAAGTCGTTTTCTAAATTCTCCGCTAAAGTTGGAATACCACCACTCTTTAAAGCAAAAGCAATATCATCTAACGAATCCGCAATTTTATTGATAGCTTCTTCATAATGAGATAAAATACCTATCGAATCAAATTGCTTGTGCAGTTGTTTGTAATTGTAATAGGTAGACATCACCTGTTCAAACAAATCTACCGTATCCGTAAAAACAATTAATAGAAATCTGCCTTGAGGGGTCGATTCCCTTACAATTTCCCTTGTTTTAAAAAGCACTTCTCTAACTTCATCCTGCTTTTGGTGTACGTCTACCTGTAACTGTAATAGGTCAGCATAATTCTTTTCGTAGTCGGTATTATGAGAATAGAATTTCGCTTTGGCCCTTAAAAAATCCGCAATCTCATGTATCGAGTCGCTTAACGTTTGTTGCGCAAGGCGATAAGGTCGTAGTCGATAGATGATGTAACTCAGAGAAGTGTACCAAATACTGCCAATAAATACCAGTATACTATAAAAAATCACTTCCTGCCAAGGCCTTACATCATCAATACTCAATATCATGATCAGTAAAACCGAAGTACCGATAGAGGCCGCTCTGTTTCCGTATAGAAACAACATGGAAAAGACAAAACTGAAAACCACCACCATAATGCCAGTGAAAACATCACTCTTATTGGTTAAACCAACAATGATACTCACTAAAAATAGCAGGGCAGTAGTTACCAACATGGCATTTCTACGATGGTGGATTGGACCTGGAGAGTCTACTATACTCACACAAAGTGCTCCCAGCGATAAGGTCATGCCGTATTGCAACATCCCAAAATGCGCCATGATCAATGAAGGACAAAGTACACCGAAACTAATTCGGAGGCCTTCTGCAAAGTAATTGCTCAATAAAAAATCTTGGGTATCTCTGATCGGGCGTTGAAGCATATACAAATCTAACACTATTTGCGCTGAAATGATTTTAAAATAGGCGAGAAATAGTCGCTTTTGTCATTTGTAAACGTTTAAGCATATCCATAGCTTAGAGAGAATTTATTTTAATACCAATGATATGAAGATTAATGCGATTTTGACGATGGGATTTGTTGTGTTTATGGTCACAACCACTGATGCACAAGAAAAAAGAGGAAGGGCTCGTGATTTTGGAGTTTTTACGGGAATACTTCATACAGGAAAATACAATGCCATTACCGATGTGGCAGGTGTAAAGGTTGGACATACCACCTTGATTAAAGGAGATTCGGTGAGAACTGGAGTGACGGCTATTGTTCCTCATGGAGGAAATGTCTTTCAGGATAAAGTCCCCGCAGCGATTTATGTGGGCAATGGTTTTGGGAAATCCATGGGCTTATCCCAAATTAAGGAGTTGGGTAATTTAGAAACACCTATTCTTTTGACCAATACTTTAAATACACCTTTGGTGGCCAATGCTTTAATTGATTATATGCTTTTGCAACCTGGTAACGAGCAGGTAAAATCGGTGAATGCCATGGTTGGTGAAACCAATGATGGCGGATTAAATGATATTAGGGGACGTCATGTGCGTGCCGAAGATGTGCTGAAAGCAATTAATGAAGCAAAAGAAGGAATGGTAGAGGAAGGCTGTGTTGGTGCAGGCACTGGAACGGAAGCGCTAGGCTATAAAGGTGGCATCGGAACGTCTTCAAGAGTGCTGCCAGCATCAAAAGGTGGCTATACCGTAGGTGTGTTAGTGCAGTCAAACTTTGGTGGGGTATTGCAGATCAACGGTGCGCCAGTAGGTAGGGAGTTGAATAATTTTTATCTGATGGATAAAAGTAAACCTTACAAAGCAGATGGTTCTTGTATGATCATCATCGCTACCGATGCACCACTTTCCGACCGAAATCTGGAACGTTTGGCCAAGAGGTCTTACATCGCCTTTGGTAATGTGGGCGCATTTTCTTCCAATGGGAGTGGTGATTATGCCGTAGCATTTTCCACTTATGAGAGGAACAGAATTCCGTATCAATCCAAAAATAAAGTAAGGAATATAGATGATTTAAATAACGATGAACTGTCGCCTTTGTTTATGGCCGTTTGGGAAGCAACCGAAGAAGCACTCTTAAATTCGTTGTTTATGGCCACTGATACTAAAGGAAATGGTCGTGAAGTGAAAGCGTTACCCATCAAAAAAACATTGGAGATTTTAAAGAAATACAATGCACTTGATCAAAATACGTTGCCCAAAGCCATCGAAAAATAGCAAAATGAGTTTCTGTTGTTAATAAGTTGTATGTTAACAACTTAGTCTGGGTTTTAGGCAATATACCGATTCCAGCAAATTGATTAAGTTTTCTGGCAGTTTGACCTGTTGGTTAGAGGTAAATATTTGGTTCATAACTTGTTAATAAATTTGAGTTAATTTTCTTGCTAAATGGGCTTGTCTGTAGTAATTTAGATGATATCAAAAACGAAGTACTTTGATCGTCTAATAAAAATCCAAAACGAATGATGAAGCTGAAAAGCTAAAATCTTCGGGATTAAAAATTGTTTCAGTCTACACATGTTTTCGATAACATGGTAGGTTCATAGAGGTTCAACACCGAAATGAATAAGACAGCGAAACTCAGGTCATCCGCAAGGAAAGATGGAGAAGCAAATTGGTAGAGATACCTTATGCTGAACAATTAAAATAGACAATGATGGGAAAAACTGGAACTCTATGGAGGGAAAGCTTGAGAACATCATTTCAAGGCAGAACAATCGAAAGAAAGGGAAGCTGCGAAAGGTCAAGTAAAATTCGATTGATAGCTTACCATTGTTTACGAATGAAGGTAGGTTTAAACGGAGAACCAAATCGAAAGAGGCAGTTCTCCGTTTTTTTTTGTGCCCATAAAAGTTTTAAATCTTGCTGCCATCTTTGCTCGATAAGTGCTAAATTTAAATAATCATGGCAAAAAAGGAAAATCCGCAGCTTTCAAAGAAAATATTCGTACTTGATACCTCAGTAATTTTGTACGACCACAATGCAGTCAACAATTTTCAAGAGCATGATGTGGCTGTTCCAGCGCTAGTGTTGGAGGAACTTGATAATTTCAAAAGCGGTAACGATACCCGTAATTTTGAAGCCCGTAATTTCATCCGAATTATTGATAGTGCTTCCAAAAGCAATTTGCTTAATAAATGGTCGGTTTTGAACAAGCAAAGCACAGGAAGATTTAAAATTCAGATTGATGAGCAACCTAGCCAGCAAAATGCAGAAACTTTATTCAGCCATGGCAAGTTCGACAATAGGATACTGAATGCGGCTTTGGTGATTAAAGAGGAACATCCAAACCAAAAAGTAGTGCTGGTTTCGAAAGATATCTGCCTGCGTTTAAAAGCGAAAGCACTTGCGCTACATGCGGAAGATTATGAGACGGGAAAAGTGAAAAATGTGGGGGAGCTTTATAGCGGTAAAACGATACTGAAATTTTCAGATGTTACAGTGTTAGATGATTTGAAGAAACAGAAATTGATTAATGCCTCGAAGTTAGATTTACCGCACACCACCTCAAATCATTTTTATGTTCTCAAAAATAAGCGAAAGGAACAAATCGCATTTTACAATGTAAACGACCATAGCTTAAAGTTAGTGGAAGATGAACCTATTTTCGGAGTATCGCCACGTAATGCCGAGCAAAGCTTTGCCATAGAAGCGCTGTTAAATCCAGCAATTAAGCTGGTGACCATACAAGGCAATGCAGGAACTGGCAAGACATTGCTTGCTTTGGCGAGTGCTTTGGAGCAGCGTAGAAACTACCGACAGATTTACATTACCAGACCAATAGTTCCTTTAAGCAATAAGGATATTGGTTTTTTGCCTGGTGATGTGAAGTCGAAAGTAGATCCGTACATGGCGCCTATTTGGGATAATCTGAAATTTATCAGGGAACAATTTGCCAATGATGAAAAAACACAGCACAAAATAGATGAGCTGGTGAGTACTGAAAAAATTGAAATTGCTCCATTAGCCTTTATTCGTGGCAGAACATTAAATAAGATTTTCTTTATTGTCGATGAAGCTCAAAATCTTACGCCTCATGAGATAAAGACCATTATTAGCCGTGCAGGTGAGGATACCAAAATTGTATTTACAGGAGATGTGTATCAGATAGACACCCCGTATTTAGATTCGGAAAGCAATGGCTTGTCTTATCTTATAGAGAATGCCAAAAACCATCCATTATATGCCCATATAACCTTGCAAAAAGGGGAACGTAGTGAATTGGCAAATTTGGCGACAGAACTTTTGTAATTAGCTAATGAGATCATACGATAATTAGATAATGTGGTAATTAGCTAATTGTCTAGTGAACGCAGCAACGGGCTAAAAAGCTGCGAATTTCGAAGAACCAAATATCATCAAATTATCTCATTAACCAATTAGCTAATTACCTAATGATGCTTCTTCAAATTCTGATAACAAATCACAATGGATACGCAGGTAAGTACAGCACCCATCATAAACGGTGCTCCAGGAAAGTAAATGCTACTTTGCTTGCTGGTGAAATGCGCAAAAAGGTACGACATTAATAGCGGGCCAATAATACTTGCCAAGCTCATAAAACTGGTCATAATCCCTTGTAATTCGCCTTGCTCATCTGGTTTTACTTGCGTAGAAATAATCCCTTGTATAGCTGGACCAGTAATGCCTGCAAGCGCATACGGCACCATAAAGGCGAACATCATCCATCCCTTACTGGCAAATGCGAATAGAACGAAGCCTAATACATACAAAGACAAGCCAAACATAATCGACTTTTTCTGTCCAAATTTTGGAATAATGATACGGATTAATCCACCTTGTACAATGGCAACAGTTAAGCCCACAAAGCCCAACGAATAACCAATCCAAGTTTCGTTCCAGTGAAACTTCTCTTGCGTATAAAATGCCCAAACGGTTTGGGTAGATTGTGCGGCGATGAATAAGATCAAAAGGGCCGCTAGTAATCCCAATAATGAAGGATAGCGTTTAATTTGCATTAAAGCGCCTACAGGGTTAGCTCTTTTCCATTCAAATTTGCGTCTATTCTCTTTCTTTAAAGATTCAGGAAGGATGAAATAACCATATAACCAGTTGATCAGTGAAAGTCCACCAGCAATCATGAAAGGCACCCTTGTTCCAAATTGACTAAATACACCGCCAATGACGGGGCCGATGATAAAACCTAAGCCAAATGCGGCGCCGATTAACCCAAAGTTTTGTGCTCTTTTTTCTGGTGTACTTACATCTGCAATGTAAGCAGAGGCGGTAGTGATACTTGCCCCACATATCCCTGCGATGATACGACCAAGAAACAACAAAGAAATGGTATGGGCAAATGCCAAAAAGAAATAATCTATGGCCATACCAAATAAGGAAATGAGTAATACAGTTCGCCTACCTGTCTTGTCACTTAAGGCCCCAAGAATAGGTGAACAAGCAAACATCATCAGCGAGTATACGGTAAGTAAAAAACCACCATATTCAGAAGCTTCACTCAGCGTTGCACCAGTGAGTTCCTTAATGAGGGCAGGCATGATGGGAATGATGATACCAAAACCTATGCAGTCGAAAAGGATGGTTACTAGTATAAAGAATACACCAGCATTTCTATTGTTTGCCATGAATTTTTTTTGAGAAAACAAAGTTAATCTAAAACAGCACTTCTAGTGCTGTAAAAATAAATTTTTATGCGGCGCAGTAAATAGGGGAAATAAAGAGTGATTTTAGCCAAACTTTGCATTTGTTTGGCGTTTTTTAGGTACCGAATTATATTTCGTTTGCTTTTATAAAGTATTATAAATCAATATTTTTAAATTAACTCTATTAAAGTTTTTATTTTTATAAGGTTCGATATTTAGTCGCAAAAATGTTTAAAATGCAGAATAAAATTCTGTTTTGATGATTAAGTGTCTTTTTAATAGATGGTTGCAGTTTTTAAATGGAGGTTTACTGCTGTCTCTGGTAAGCAGCTATAAAATCGCCCCTCATTACTTTGAAGCGCTCTATTACTGTTTCGATAAACTCTTCGTCTATGATTTGAAATACTTCATTTACCCCTCCTCCTGTAAGGTCTAATTCCGAGATTTTGTAGCTCTGTTCATAAGGTCCTTGTTCAAATTTTACAATGAATTTTTGGTTCATGCTGAAGATGCTGATTTTGCATTGTGGGTGCGGTAATTCTGCTATAATTCTCATTGTTGTTTTCGATTTTAGTTTTGTGTAATACGTTAGGTGTTGGCAGTGCTCGATCGATCCGTTATTTGTAAATCTGAAATCGAGCACTGCGGATACCTAAATTGGATTAAAGTTTAACACCCATTTCTTTGAGTAAGAAGTCGGCTTTGTCTATTTTGGATGCTGCCCAAAGTACGTACCTGATGTCGACACCTATAGAGCGGCTATAGCTTTCATTCCAAGCGTAGTCGTTTATCGTGGCACCGTAAGCACGGTCAAAGTTTACGCCAATCAATTCGCCATTAGCATTCATGATCGGAGAACCAGAGTTTCCGCCAGTAGTATCCATGTTGTAAAGGAAAGCAACGGGAACATCGTTTAATTCTTTTTTAGCAAAAGGACCGAAGTCTTTTTTGTTCCAAAGCTCCTTAATGATGTTTGGATAGTAGAAATCAGGATTGCTAGTAGCTCCTTTTTCTAATATTCCCTTAATGGTGGTGTAAGGTGACATGTATGTGGCATCAGCAGGCGAGTAGCCGCGTACATATCCGTAAGTTAAGCGTAGGGTACTGTTCGCGTCAGGTATGAAGCCTTTTTTTAAGAATTTTTCTTTAACATTCACATAGTCGCCCATCAATTTATTCAGTAGTCCATCCCTTCGATCTTTTTCTGGTTTTAATTCGGCTATTTGACGGGCAATATCGCTCTCCAATAAGAGTAAGCCATCATTATAGTCGGTTAAGGTCTTTGGAGACTTTAAGAGGCTGTTAAATACGTAATCTTGGTCTTTTAGCTTCGTTAGGCCAAAAGTGTCACTGATGTAGTCATTGGCCATCGCTTCGTTGTTGCTTCCGCGGTTAATGATTTTGTCGATCGCGGTTACTCTTTGATTTGGCGTAAAAGCCACGGCATCCATCATCATTCTTTTGAAGATTCGTCTGTCAACATCAATATCGTAAGCGTCGTAAATGGTGCTTAAGGTTTGTTTTAGCTTGCCAATATTGTTCTCGAAATAAGTTTGTTTTTGAGCTGAAGGCTGCTGATTGAGGTTGTTTTTAAAGATGTTGATGTTTTTGGCAACATTCAATAGGCTGGTAGAGGTGTAGATTTGGCTCAACCATAAATCTCTATTGGCATCGCCATTAATGATTTTGTAAAGCTGGTCGATGTTGGCCATCAAATTTCCGTATTGTGCTTTTACATCGCTATTGCTGTTGATGAATTCAGCCAAAGCAGCATCTTCTTCTTGTTTTTTAGCGACAAGGTCAATTCCTTTTATTCCAGTTAATTTACCGCGATAGTTCTTCATTACATTTGCGTTGCGCTTAATGCGTGTTGCTAACTTTATTTCGGTCGCTTTATCTTTTTTGCCTACGTTTTCCATTGTGGTGTTTTGGAAATCATATAAATCAGAAGTATAGGGCAGTACATATTTGGCTTGGTAGTCAATGAACTGCGCAGGGCGATGACGGAAAGTTTTGCCAGGATAGCCCAAAATAAATACGAAATCCTCTTCATTGGTGCCGTTTGCATTTACCTTTAGTGATTTTTTTGGTTTGAAAGGAACGTTGTCTTTGCTATACTTTGCTGGTTTGCCATCCTTGCCTACGTAAGCTCTCATGAACGAGTAGTCACCTGTGTGACGGGGCCATACCCAATTGTCTGTTTCTCCACCAAATTCGCCAATCTGACGGTTGGGTACATAAACCAATCTTACGTCTTGAATGGTTTTGTATCTGAACAACACATAGGTTTTGCCAATGAACATTTCCGAAACTTCGGCTTTAATGCTTGGGTCTTTTTGTTCTGCGTCGGCTGCAATGTTTTTCATTTGATTGTTGATCATCTGCAAGCGGGTGGCAGGATCATCGATATTGGCTACTGATCCTAAGATTCGGTCAGATACATCTTCATAGCTATCTGTAATACGGCAGGTTAAACCTTTTGCTTCAATTTCTTGTTCACGTGTTCTTGCTACAAAACCTTTGTTTAAATAGTCATTTTCAGGCGTGCTTGCCAATTGTACAGCACTAAACGCACAGTGGTGGTTAGTAATGATCAATCCTTCGTCTGAGACAAACGATCCCGTACATCCGCCAACGTTAACCAATGCATCTACTAAGCTGACGCCATTTGGATTATATACTTCATTTTGGTCAATTTTTAAACCAGCTTTCTTTAAATCCAATTTGCTGATTTCGCTCAAAGGAAACATTCCTTCATCACGTAGTTTGTAGCCCAAATGGCTCAAACCACCAATCAGAAGTAAAGTAATTAATAAGCTTTTTTTGTTCATTGTGTTGTTAGTTAAGTTCTAATCGGTCAAAACTAAGGAAATTGTTTTATCCAAACCACAGATGTTGAATAGTTGTAATTTGTGGAGTTTTTTGTTTAGATTTATCATATGAACGCTTTAGGTTTTGTTTTAATCGTTGCCATTCTGCTTTGGATAGGGCTATCTGCTTGGGCAGTAAAGGATATTGCTAAACGTGCCACGGATGTTAAAAAGCGGCAGCATAAAACTGCTTGGACTAACATTGTGGTCATATTCCCTTTTCTTGGTCTGCTGGCTTATGGGGTATATGGAAGAAGGACTTTGCGCTAATCTCATTTTATTTCCATTTTATATTCTCTTTGATGTATCCCGTTATTTAATAACTAAATTTGTGCCATGGCAGAAGATTTAACCATTTTAAAGACGGCTTCGAAAGAAGAAAAGTATCAATCTATTATTCCGCAAATTAAAGCCCTTGTTGAAGGTGAAGATGATTTAATTGCCAACTTGGCCAATGTTTGTGCGGCTTTAAAAGAGCAGTTCGGCTGGTTTTGGGTGGGTTTCTATTTAGTGAAAAATGAGGAGTTAGTATTGGGGCCTTTTCAAGGACCAGTAGCTTGTACACGTATCAAAAAGGGAAAAGGGGTTTGTGGTGCCTCATGGCAAAGAGAAGAGGTGCTTGTGGTGCCAAATGTGGATGAGTTTCCTGGGCATATCGCCTGTGCTTCAGCATCTAAATCTGAAATTGTATTGCCTTTTTATCTCCAAGATCAAATCGTTGGGGTTTTAGATGTTGATAGTGAATATCTATCTCATTTTGATAATGTTGATGCTAAATACCTAAATGAAATTTTAAGATTGATTCATGGCTAAATTACCTGCTTCTTTTTACCAAAATGAAGATGTAGTTGAGGTAGCCAGGCAGTTACTTGGTAAAATGTTGTTCACCAATATTGATGGAAAACTTACTGGTGGTATCATTACAGAAACAGAAGCTTATGATGGGGTGGTAGATAAAGCCTGTCATGCATATGGTGGAAGAAATACCAATAGAACAGCAACCATGTATTTAGCTGGTGGCGTCACTTATGTGTACTTGTGCTATGGCATTCATCATTTATTAAATGTGGTGAGTGGTACGGCTGGTAATCCACAAGCGGTATTGATTAGGGCCATAGAACCTACGGAAGGTATCGAACTGATGTTGGAGAGGAGAAAGATGGAGAAGTTAGCTTCTCGTATTACTGCAGGTCCAGGAGCATTATCAAAAGCTTTAGGTATAGATAGGCAGCTTAATGCTAAAGAACTATCTGCCAACGAAATTTGGATTGAAGATAGTGATAGACAATATACTGAAGATGAGATTGCAGCCACTACTAGAATAGGTGTGGCTTACGCGCAGGAACATGCCTTATGGCCTTTTAGGTTTTACCTTAAGGGGAATAAATATGTTAGCAAGCCTAACAATCTGAATTAAATTATTAATTATTAGTATTCCCTATAAAACTGATGCTGAACTAAATTTGCTTCGCAGCTACTTCGTGGTCAGCATGACGATGCATTGATTTGTCGTCACCCCAATTTATTTTAGGGTCAATGTTAAGCGATTATAAATTAATGAGCATAATAATAATCGTTTCTGGTGCTCACGAGGACAACTGCACTGTCTAATCTATTGGATATTTTGCTTCCATGATCATTCCCTCATCACTTAGCAATTCGTGAAGAATAGGATCTTTTAAAAGATCAGTAAGCTTGATTTTTTTTCCATTAAGATAGCCAATATTACTAATCAAGCGAACTCCGTGACTATAATCCGCCCAGGTATTGGTGTGTTTATTATAAACAGGTTGTATGGCTTTACCATCTAGCTTATGCCAACCGTAAATCACTACTCTAGGGGTAGCTTGTCTATATATTTTATTAGAGATAATGATGTCTTTTTTATTCCCCGCAGTTAAGCTGCCTTGTTTGTAATTGCTACCCAATGCTTGTAACTGTTTTTGCACTATCTCATGGTGCATTCTAAAAACAGGCACGGTGGTCATTGCTTTTGTGGGTGGGATAGGCTGTGGTTCTAATTTGATTATCGCTTGGCGATAGATCTCATCTACCATGCTTTTGGTAGGTAATAAGGTGTGGGTTAAATTGGCGATACGCTGTGCCAGCATAGGTGTGGTGGGCATGTAGATGTAATCGGTGTCGGTGCCAATAGAAAGATAATCAGATGTTGTATAAATAATTAATTGATAGTTTTTTATATCAATTACTTTGTTTATTTCTATAGGTGATAGCTTCCTTAAGAATGAAGGGATATTTCCGTTTTTAACCTCCTGCCAAATCATTTCTTCTCGTGCAGAAAGGCTTATGTTGGTATCGACAATTAGCTTTGAAAATTGACTTCCTGTAAGTGCATCTGCTTTGCGTTTTTTTAGTTTCAGTTCCTGAGCAAATGCTCCTAAACCAATAATTAGAACAATGAATAATAATGGAAGTCTTTTCATGATTGCTTTAAAAAATCAATGTTACGTTTTAAACCCGTAAACTTAGTTCGTTTAACGGGCGAATTTTTGAAAACCTTCTTGAATACTTCATCCGTCATGTCAAGCAGTTCGCTTTTGCTTAATCCTAGCAATTCTTCTTTGGGTTTAAAATTCTCTTCATTATGAACGGTCGCAAATCTGTTCCAAGGACATACATCCTGGCAAACATCGCAACCAAACATCCAATTGTCCATTTTTCCCTTAAACTCGGTAGGAATTTCGTTTTTAAGCTCAATGGTCAGATACGAAATACATTTGCTGCCATCTACTTTGTAAGGGGCTACAATGGCATTGGTAGGGCAAGCGTCGATACAACGGGTACAAGAACCACAATGGTCTGTAGGGAAGGGATTGTCGTAATCCAGGTCTAAATCTATAATCAGTTCTGCGAGAAAGAAAAAAGAACCTGCTTGCTTGCTGATTAAATTCGAATTTTTGCCCCGCCAGCCTAAGCCAGCTTTTTGCGCCCAAGCTTTATCCATTACTGGGGCCGAGTCTACAAAACAACGTCCGTCTACTTCGCCAATATTTTCACGGATAAAATGCATTAACTCCTGTAGCTTTTCTTTAATCACAGCGTGGTAATCCATTCCATAAGCATATTTGGAGATTTTTGGCGCATGTTCGTCCCGTTGCTTTTCTTCCGAATAGTAATTCAACGTGAGCGATACGATTGATTTAGCACCTTCCACCAATAATCTAGGATCTAAACGTTTATCGAAGTAGTTTTCCATGTAGCCCATTTCCCCATGGTGGTTGTTTTTGAGCCAGTTTTCTAATCGAGGAGCTTCTTCTTCCAGAAATTCGGCCTTGGCAATACCACAAGACATAAAGCCTAAACGCTGGGCTTCTTGCTTGATCATGTGACTGTATTTACTCGCCTGATTGAACATTGTTTTGCAAAGATAGCCATTTGGCTAACAAACCTTTTACTAAGGTTGGTTGTTAAATAATAGCAATACAAATTATAATAAGCTACTACTAAATTTAAACTGAGTTATGGAAAATCAAACGGAAAATACTGAAAATGAAAATAAACATGTAACGCATGACGTAGAAACCAATTACGATGCGCATCAAGAAAACCCTAAACCTGCGCCCACGGTAAATGAGCCCGATAATGAAGGGGCAGGCCAGGCCATGAAATGGGTCATTCCAATTGTAATAGTGGTTTTGCTAGTGGTTTGGTTCATCTTTTTTAGAAACAATGTGACAAAATAGTGTACCAACCAACTATATTTTGAGTGTAAAGCTGCTTATTTTAGCAGCTTTACTTCGTACAAATCAGTTCTTCTGTCTTTTAAAATCTTTACCGTACCAAAGTGGTGCAGTTCATCCAAAAGGTGTAAGTCAACATCTACCATCAACATCATTTCTGTGTTTGGTGTAGTTTCGGCTTTGATGGCATTGGTTGGAAATGCAAAATCTGAAGGGGTAAAAACTGCCGATTGTGCAAACTGGATATCCATATTGTTTACTTTAGGCAAATTTCCCACACAACCAGCAATGGCCACATAGCATTCATTTTCTATGGCTCTGGCCTGTGCACAATGCCGCACACGGGTATAGCCGTTTTGAGTATCTGTTAAAAAGGGTACAAATAAAATTTGCATTCCTTGGTCGGCATAAATACGACTCAGCTCTGGAAACTCCACATCGTAACAAATTAAAATACCCACTTTACCACAATCGGTATCAAATACACCAATTTTATCGCCGCCACTCATGCCATAGTATTTTTTCTCGTTAGGGGTAATATGTATTTTACGATAATCCTCTGTTAAACCATTTCTGTGACATAAATAAGTAGCATTATACAATTTGCCATTTTCTTTTATAGGCATGCTTCCTGCAATGATATTTACGTTGTAGGAAACTGCATACTCTTGTAGCCGATGCACAATCTCCTCTGTTTTATCCGCCAATTTTTTCATGGCTTCCTGCTCGGGTAAATGATTATAAGGTTGTAGGAGAGGGGTGTTGAAAAACTCTGGGAACATGATAAAGTCCGATTGGTAGCCACTTACGGCATCCACAAAAAACTCTACCTGCTCATAAAAAGCGTCTAAATCGTTAAATAAACGCATTTGCCATTGCACCAAACCCAATCTAATGGTTTTGGCTGATCGAGGCGAAATATTGTCGTGATAGTAGATGTTATTCCATTCAATCAGCGTGGCATATTCCTTCGATTCTATATCCCCAGGCAGGTAATTTTTCAGCACCTTGCGTACGTGGAAATCATTGGAAATTTGGAAGCTTAAGGTTGGATCGTAAATTTCCTTTGCTTTTACCTTATCAATATACTGACGGGGTGTTAATTTCTCTGCATATTCGTGATACCCAGGCAGCCTACCACCAGCAATAATGCTTTCCAAATTAAGCAGTTCACAAAGTTCTTTTCTAGCTTCGTATAAACGTCTGGCCAATCGTAAACCTCGGTATTCAGGGTGAACGAAAACTTCTATTCCGTAAAGTACATTACCTAGCGGCGTGTGCGTTGAGAAGGTGTACTTTCCAGTAATTTTCTCATAAGTATGGTTGTCGCCAAAGATATCGTAATCAACAATAATGGAAAGCGAACACGCTACTACTTTGCCATCTACAGCAATACACAGTTGTCCTTCGGGGAAAATTTTCAGTAGATCGTTTATTTTTGCTCTGCTCCATACGCCGTTGCCACTGTCTAAATAGGCTTGCTGCATGGATTCCTTGAGGTCGTTGTAATCTTCAATAGTGAGCTTACGTAATTCTATATTCATATGTATAGTGAACAAAAAAGCAAACTGAATGTTTACTAGCCTTTAATTTACCATTAATAAATGGAACTATTCAAAGATATATTAGATTAACCAACAAAGAGTTAAAAGTGGATTTTTAGAAAATTAATTTTAGTGCTTTTCGGTCGCTTTAGTCCCGCTATCCATTTCAATCTTTTTGTTTCGGTACTGTTGTTATCCCTAGTTTTGAGGGAATCTATTTCGGTAATGCTCAGTGTAGATCCTTCACTATCGTTCAGGATGACAGGTCAAAACAAAAAGGATTTACATTGCTATCGGGTTTGTGGAACCAAAACCTGCTCGGAAACTTTATGAAATAGTAAATTGAAAATTAACGAAATCCTTAAAAGCCAATATGGATATTATAACTTCGAAAGTGCTGTTTTCAAAGTAGAGATATCGCTTTCATCTGCCATTAACACTTTTCCTTTGTCATCTAATAAAAACATTGATGGAATAGCATAAAGATTATACTTCTTTTTGATTTCCTTAAAGTCACCAGGAAGGTTAGCTAAATTAGGCCATGGCATTTTTTCCAATATTACAGCTTGTTTCCATTTAGATATGTCATGATCTATGGATATGCTAATGAAATTTATTCCTTTGGCCTGATAGGTCTTATGAAGTTTTTTCAGTTCTGGGATTTCTTGACGGCATGGCCCGCACCAACTTGCCCAAAAAATAACTAGCGTTCCATTTTTTCCTTTAAGATTTTCCAATGCATTTACTTTCCCATTGCGATCGTTATAAGCAAAATTAGGAAATGTACCACCTTCTTCTAAGTACGGCATTTGATTAATGAAGTCGTTTAACTTTATTGCTCTGCTTGTATTTTTATAATCGTTTGCTAACGAAGAATAAATCGCTTTTAGCTCACTGGTTTTAAAAAGCTGCGCTCGTTCATGTAAAAATAAGATGGATAAATAATGAGTTGGATTTTCTCTAAATATTTTTTCGAGATTTATTTTAAAATCAAGAATAATATTTTCTTTCTCTTTAAGGGCGTTAGCTAGTTCTTTGTTGTTTTTAGCTTTTTTTAAGGTCTCGATTTTTTTATCTACCGCTTGCGTTTTGAGATACTGCCACAATTGATCGGCATATTTAAAATAGAAGTCTGTTTCTTTGGAACCTGATATTGATAACCCTTTTTTATCTAATTGATTACCGTCAATTTTAATGACAGCATTTTCTAAAATGAAGTTGCCCTGTCTACTTTGGTCAGATGGGTTATAAAAACTAAGATAGCCAGTTTTCTTACTGGCAGTGTCTATGTAGCTTAGTGTAGCCGCCTAACTAGGCTCTAAAATATTTGTATCTCTTTTGATTATAAATTTACCATCCTTTACCGCCGCTGAATCAATTTTAGTGACATAAGGTTGATTACTTACGGGATGGGATTTAACCAAATGGAGAAAAATCTGTTTGGCTGGAATATTTTTGATATCGCCACTGATTTCGTAATGATCTATTTGGGCAAAAGAACTGTTAAATGCAAAAAGTACAATGATGATCGAGCGTAAGAGGTTCATGGTTAATTGTTTTGGTTGTTACACCAATTTAAAACAATTTCCCCGTTTGTCCTAATTTAACACGATTTAAGTGCTTGTAAGCTGCTTCTGTTACTTCGCGACCACGAGCGGTACGCATTAAATAACCTTCTTGGATTAAGAAAGGCTCATAAACCTCTTCAATCGTTCCATCATCCTCGCCAACGGCAGTGGCAATGGTTTTTAAGCCCACAGGGCCACCCTTAAATTTGTCGATAATAGCCAATAGAATTTTATTGTCCATTTCGTCCAAACCATGCTCATCTACATTGAGCGCCGATAAAGCATAACGGGCGATTTCAGTATCGATTTTACCAGTGCCTTTAATTTGTGCAAAATCACGGGTACGACGTAATAGGGCATTGGCAATACGCGGGGTACCACGGCTACGTCGGGCAATTTCATAAGCACCTTCTTCGCTGATAGGCGTATTAAGAATAGCTGATGAGCGTAATACGATGGTAGTTAATAGCTTAGCATCATAATAAGCTAAGCGAGAATTGATCCCGAAACGAGCTCTTAAAGGTGCTGTAAGCAAACCAGATCGGGTAGTGGCACCTACTAACGTAAACGGATTAAGACCTATTTGTACTGAACGAGCATTAGGACCGCTTTCCAGCATAATGTCAATCTTGAAATCCTCCATAGCCGAATAAAGGTATTCTTCTACCAAAGGAGAAAGGCGATGGATTTCGTCGATGAAAAGAATATCGCCACTATCTAAATTAGTTAATAGCCCAGCTAAATCTCCAGGCTTATCCAATACTGGACCAGAGGTTACTTTGATATTTACGCCCATTTCGTTGGCGATGATGTGCGACAAAGTGGTTTTTCCCAATCCTGGAGGGCCGTGCAGCAACACGTGATCTAATGCTTCGCCACGCAGTTTGGCAGCTTGAACGAAAATTCTAAGGTTTTCTAAAACCTTTTCCTGCCCTGTAAAGTCCTCAAACTCCTGTGGGCGCAATACTTTTTCAATATCGCGTTCGGTTGGGCTTAAATTCTCTGAAGAAGGATCAAGATTTTCGTTCATGGAACAAATATAGCTTTTTTGTAGGTTTTTATTGGGTATGTGTTGTAAAGCCCTAAATAAAATAGCCCTGACAGTAGCGAACACGAAGCCTTGAGTTGACGAAAGGCGAAGTAAAGCGAATGGCAGGACTATCGGTATTTTGATGCAGTGTTTTTGCGCTACTAATGATTGGCCTAACTAAATTTAGCGGCAACTTTGGCTTCTTTAATGCCGTTGCTGTAGTCGTAGAAGCCTTCGCCACTTTTAACGCCCTTTTTACCAGCAGTAACCATGTTTACCAAAAGAGGGCAGGGGGCATATTTTGGATTTCCGAAACCTTGGTGCAATACATTTAAAATAGCCAAACATACGTCTAAACCAATAAAATCGGCCAGTTGTAATGGTCCCATAGGGTGAGCCATTCCTAATTTCATTACGGTATCAATTTCGTAAACGCCAGCAACGCCTTCGTAAAGGGAATAAATAGCTTCATTAATCATTGGCATCAAAATACGGTTAGCCACAAAACCAGGATAATCGTTCACCTCAACAGGTACTTTATCCAGTTTCTGTGATAATTCCATAACTAGGTTTGTAGTTACATTGCTGGTGCCGTAACCACGAATCACTTCAACCAGTTTCATAATGGGCACTGGATTCATGAAGTGCATGCCAATTACTTTATCGCCACGGTTAGTTACGGCAGCAATCTGAGTAATGGAAATGGAAGACGTGTTTGTGGCCAAAATGGTTTCTGGTTTGGTAAATGCGTCTAAATCCTTAAATATTTTGAGTTTTAAGTCTATATTTTCTGTAGCAGCTTCAACGACTAAATCTACGTTGGCCACTGCAGATTTCAAATCTGTATGTGTGCTCAGGTTTTTCAGCGTATTTTCTTTGTCGTTTTCGCTAAGGGTTCCTTTGGCAACTTGACGATCTAAGTTTTTGCTAATGGTATCAATGGCTTTTTTTAGGGCATCGGCATTAATGTCGATTAAGTTTACAGCGTAACCAAATTGAGCGAAGGTATGTGCAATACCATTTCCCATAGTACCTGAGCCAATTACAGCGATATTTTTCATTTGTATGTTATTGTTTTATTGGGTTAGAAATTGTTGCTAATTTAGGAAATAGATTGGATTTTAGTTAAAACCCATAAAAGACTCTACTAGCGGACAAAAATAGGGGATGAGGCCAAAAACGACTATCTTTTGGTAGATTAATTTTCTTTTCTTTAAATCTGTATATGTTTTCGTATTCTTTTGTTTTTGGAATATAATCACGTATCAATATTCTATAATCATCATCTATAGAGAGCCATCCTGAATCGAATGCCCAATGATGTAAAAAACACAAGCAAATACCGTTTCTTAAATCGTCATTGCCATTCTGATTTTTAGGATAGATATGAGATGCGTGAATTGCGGGAATGCCTGTCGGACTTTTAAGGGACACGTCACAAATTGCGCATTTATAATCGTAATTTTTTTTAACCAATATTCTAAATGCTTTTTCGCGGCTAGAGATTTTAACTGTTCTTTTCGACGGAAATAAGTCTTTTAATATGGGGGCATCTTTTGCTAGAGCTACAAGTTTTCCTTCTTCGTATTGGGTATTTAATAAGGCATATTCTTCAATATCTTCGTTAAGAATGTATGTTATAGTATCTTCACCAAGATAACGTGAGTATGAATTTAAAATATTAGATATATATTCAATGGCACCGCCGAACTTATCAAATCTTTTATTGTCTATTTTGTAAAAATTTCCTCTCGGAGAAAAATTTTCTTTATATCCCATATCTTCCAGGAACTGAATCCACATCAGTTCTATGTTTACCGTATCAAAGAAGAAAATATATGGAAACTTTGAGTCTTGCCAGAGGTATTCAGATAAAGCTCGCATTTCATATTTCTCGAATAGCTTAACAGGAGACAACGCCGAAACCATACCATTTATTCTCGAACTCTCTACCAAAAAAACATAATCACCATTTTTAAGGTTTGTTATAACACTTTTGGCACCCTGTGGCACGCCCCAGCAATTAAATTCACCCGAAGGGAAAGCTTGTTCTAATTTCTTTATCAGTTCAGGATCTTTGATGGCTTTGTCTGCTATCAATTTTTTTAACTGAACTTTTGTTTGGATGGTTTTGGGAAAATCTCGATCTGCGCCATCTTGTCCTACATGGTGAAAGAAAATGTTCATAAAGTAATAGATATTTATTCACAATAATAGGTCTAATATAAATTAAAAGAAACATAAATTATCATTACAATTTATGTTTTATAATTTACGTTATGTTAAGTTATACTTTTGAATACCTCGTCCCAATCTTCATTTTCTACACTTTTGGAGAAATATAGGATTATTTAAAACTCGTTAAGTTTGCGTTTAAGCTCTTGTACTTTGTCGAGCCTATTTTTACGAGTGTAAATATCAATCAATAATTTGATGGTGTTTTTATGATTGATATTGATTTCGTGAGCCCTTAATAATGAATATTCAGCTCTGTTGATATTGGCCGTAAATTTCTGATTGTCTTTTTGTGTTAAGGCTTGATTGGCATCTTGAATATATGCCAAGGCCAACTGATAAAGCGCATCAAAATAATTGTAATCGACCTCTAGCGCTTTTTTGTAGGATAATTCGGCTGTAGCGATATTTTTGGCTTGATTTTGTTGTAAATAGCCATATAGGAAAAACAATAATTTACTCCTTTTATCAGTTTTTAATGAGGTTTCTACGGCTTTGGTGGCTTTTTCGTATTGTTCGGTGTCCAATAATAAATTGATATAGTCGTTGGTCAATAACGGATGATAAGCGTTTAATGAAAGGCCTTCCTCTAAGGTCTTAATGGCCAAATCAGTCTCAAATTTGGAAGCATAGATATTGGCAATGTTTTGAAACAAGGATGGATTTTTTGCTCCTTTTTCTTTGGCTTTGATATAATACGAAAGTGCGTCGTTATATTGTTGCAGGTTTTGTGCGCAAATGGCCACGTTGGTAGCCAATAAAGTGTCTGCAGGCATAAAATCACTTACATCTTTAAGTAAGTCATAAGCAACTGCAAAATCATTTTGTTGGAAAGCTTCTGTTCCTTTGCGTAGTCTTTTAACGTGAATATTGTGATTGGCCGCTTTAATCAATTCAGTATTAGATTGGAATTTATCTAACTGGGTCGCCTTCACTAATGCATCTTGTGACAATTGGAAGTATTTGTCGGCATTCGCTTCATTTTCATCAATAAGTGCTATGTATGAACTTAAATAGGCTTTGATGGCCCATGTTTCTGGCCAATTTTTGGTTTTCTTGTCATTTTCTGCAAGGTCAATGGCTTTAATCCCCTCTCCTATAATGGTCAATTGCTTTTTAGCATCTGCTTTTTCGGCAATGCTATTTTGTAGCTTGGCTAAGCTATTATTGGCTATTTTAATTTGTGAACCTTGAGAAAATGCCAGCTGGCTAAATAACGATAGTGCAAGTATATTGAAAAGTAATTTACGCATTGGTATAAAAAGCTTTATACAAAATAACTAAAAAAAGGGAGATAATGTTTAATTATCTCCCTTTTTAATTCGCTGATTTGCTCAGTTAGTTATAGTTTTTGCTGAAGAGCATCTAAAAGTTTTTTAGCTGCTTCATAACTTTTAGTATCATTTTTAAATGCATAAATTTGTTTTAAGGCCTCTAATGTATGTGCAGCCTTAGGGTCTAAATCATATGCTTTTTTGTAGTAAGGTAATGATTTATCAATTAATCCTGTCATTTTAACGGTCAATGCGTTGTATTCCTTTACCTTTTTGGCATCAATCTTTTGTCTTTCGCTTTGTACGTTAAGTGCTTGCTTATAATAAGTTTCGCCTAAAAGGAAGTGGTAAATCGCTTTGTTTGGATCTTTGGCTATTAACTTATTTAAAGATTCCTGAGATTTTTCTATTTCACCTCTAACAATATAAATATCTGTTTGAATACTTACAAAATCAGGGTCATCTGGGAATTTTTTAAGTGCTTGCTCAATGGTTGCCATACCTGCCACAGTATCTTTTAGGTTTACCAATTCAATGTTGATCGCTTCTAATAAAAGATTTTTGGAGTCTGGCCCGTTAAGTTCAACTACTTTTTTGAAATTTTTAATTGCGCCTGCATAGTTCTTATCCTGTTTTGCAGCTACACCTGCATTTAAATACATTGAAGTATCGGTTGGGTTTTTCTCTGTAATTTCAGTAAAAACCTTAAATGCGGTAGCGTAATCTTTTCTATTATAGGCTCTGATACCTCTTGATTGAATTGCATTGGTGATGTTGATTTTTGCATTAGTAAGTGCATCTTTTTGTTCACCTTTTTTATCTAAAGTCTCTGCTTGAACAATTGCTTCCTCTGCAATTTTCTGTTTAGCTAAAGAATTTGCATCACTAGTGGTATCTAATAAAGCGATTGCTGAAGCTAAAGATGCTCTTAAAGACCATGGTTCCGCCATGTTTTTGGTTTTTTCATGAGCAATAGCTGCATCAGTATGGGTTAAGCCTTTATTTAGACCTGCCAAATTCTTTTGAAGGTTTTGTGCCTGATTCATTGCTTGGAATAGGTCCCAAGATTTTTTTGCTTCGGCAACTTCTGATTTTTGGGCATAGGCAAATACTGATAAACTCATCACGCCTACACTTAAAATTAACTTTTTCATGTATTTATAAATTATTGTTCTTTAACGGGAAACCCATCACGATATTACTGAATTTTTAACAATCGTGAGGGATTTCGGTTTAAATTTATGCAATTATTTAGTTTTCTGGAGTACCGTTTTCATTCTCATTGCTTGCTTCAGCATCTCCATCTTGGTTTTCACCAGTTGTTAAGCCTTCGATTTCCTCTTCTTCATCTTCATGGTCAATTTTAGCAACAGAAGCAATTTCATCGTTACCTTTTAAGGTAATCAATCTTACTCCCTGAGTGGCTCTACCCATCACTCTCAGCTCACTTACGGCAATTCTAATTACGATACCTGATTTATTGATGATCATTAAATCGTCAGCATCAGTTACATTTTTAATGGCTACTAAGTCACCTGTTTTATCGGTAATGCTAATGGTTTTAACACCTTTACCACCACGGTTGGTTACCCTGTAGTCTTCAATATCGGTACGTTTTCCGTATCCTTTTTCAGAAACTACCAATACTGTTGCATCAGGACTGTCGATAGCGATCATGCCAACTACCTCATCTTTATCGTGAGCTAAAGTTACCCCACGTACACCAGTGGCTGTTCTGCCCATTGGCCTAACCGTGCTTTCGTTAAAACGAATTGCCCTGCCTGAACGCAATGCCATTACAATTTCACTGCTACCTGTAGTTAAGCTAGCTTCTAATAATTGATCTCCTTCGTTGATGTTGATGGCGTTGATACCATTTACACGTGGACGAGAATAAGCTTCTAGAGAAGTTTTTTTGATGGTACCCTTTTTGGTACACATAATGATATAGTTGTTCTCCAGATATTCCTGGTCTTTTAAGTTCTTCACCTTAATATAGGCTTTCACTTTTTCTTCCTTAGGAATATTGATGATGTTTTGTAGGGCACGTCCTTTGCTTTGGCGTGTACCTTCTGGAATTTCATAAACCCTTAACCAGAAACATCTACCTGCTTCGGTAAAGAACAACATATAATTGTGGTTGGTGGCAATTAATAGGTGCTCTATAAAATCCTCATTTCTTGAGTCACTTCCTTTTGAGCCCTTGCCTCCCCTGCTTTGTGTACGATATTCAGAAGCTGGGGTACGTTTGATGTAACCTTCATGGGAAATGGTAATCACAACCTCTTCGTCTACAATGAAGTCTTCCATGCTCATATCTTCGGCTGAGTGAACGATTGTTGTTCTACGCTCATCACCGTATTTATCACGCATTTCAATCAACTCATCTTTGATGATCTGCATACGCAAACCTTCATCTGCTAAGATAGATTTCAAGTACTCGATGGTTTTCATCAACTCTGCGTACTCTTCTTTGATCTTATCACGCTCTAGTCCTGTTAACCTACGTAGCGTCATATCTAGGATCGCACGAGCTTGGATATCGGTTAAACCAAAGGTTTCCATCAAGCCTGTTCTTGCTTCATCAGGCGTAGTTGATGCACGAATCAATTTGATTACTTCATCAATATGATCTAAGGCGATCAATAAACCCTCTAAAATGTGCGCACGTTTCTCGGCTTCCGCTAATTCATAACGTGTTCTACGAACAATCACATCATGTCTGTGTTCAACAAAGTGATGGATAAGGTCTTTAAGATTTAATAGTTGTGGACGACCGTTTACTAAAGCAATGTTATTTACACTAAATGAGCTTTGTAGCGCAGTTTGTTTAAATAAATTGTTTAATACGACATTTGCATTGGCATCTCTCTTGATTTCGTAAACAATACGGATACCGTCTTTATTGGATTCGTCTTTGATATTCGAAATACCTTCGATTTTTTTCTCACCAATTAATTCAGCGGTACGCTCAATCATCATGGCTTTATTTACCAAATAAGGGATTTCGGTGACAATGATTACTTCGCGTTCTTTGATGGTTTCAATTTCAGCTTTAGCACGCATTACAATACGGCCTCTACCTGTTTCAAAAGCTTCCTGTACGCCAGAGTAACCATATATAATGGCTCCAGTTGGAAAATCAGGTGCTTTAATGAACTTCATTAAATCAGCAACCGTACTTTCCCTATTATCAATGTATGAAATAGTGGCATTGATGGTCTCTGTTAGGTTGTGTGGCGCCATGTTAGTGGCCATACCTACCGCAATACCCGAAGAACCATTAATTAACAAGTTTGGCACTTTTGATGGCAATACTGTTGGTTCCACCAAAGAGTCATCAAAGTTGTTTTGGAAATCAACCGTATCTTTATTGATATCGGCCAACATTTCTTCCGCAATTTTTTGGAAACGGGCCTCGGTATAACGCATTGCCGCTGGTGAGTCACCATCGACAGAACCGTAGTTACCTTGTCCGTCAACCATCATGTAGCGTAAGCTCCAAGGTTGGGCCATACGTACCATGGTCATATATACCGATGAATCGCCGTGAGGGTGATACTTACCTAGTACCTCACCTACAATACGTGCTGATTTTTTGTATGGCTTGCCTGCACCTACACCTAGGTCTAACATTCCATAAAGTACCCTACGGTGCACTGGTTTTAAACCATCACGCACATCAGGTAATGCCCTACTCACAATTACCGACATCGAATAATCGATGTAAGCAGTACGCATCTGCTCATCTATATTGATGGGGATAATCTTATCGTTCTCTTGATTTTCTAAATCTTCTGCCATAAATTTTTATGTTTTGCATTTTACGTGATAAGTTGAGCGCTTTTTTTACACTAACTGCCTATCGTTAAACACAAGATTATTGTTTTATTATAACCTTGCGAATTTAGCAAAATAAGCTACACTTTAAGTGCCATTGTGGAAAAGTTTTAGACACTTTAGAAATGTTACAAAATATTGCAGCAATAAACCAAAAAGCCACAGATATACAGATTTTATCGATTGGTAATTGAATTGGATTTTTCGAGGTATTTGAGGAATGCATTTGTGATCAAAAGTTATGTCCAGGTTAAGTTTTGCACAAAGCTTTTTTACTTGAATGCAAATGTTGATATTTAGCTGTCATGATTGTTTCTGAAAGAACCCTGAAATGGGCACTGAGTTTATATCCGCCATTGTTGTTTCAGCGTATTTGGGTGAAAAAGTTCCATAGGGGATTTAGAGGAGTTGATGTGAAAATTAGCAATAGCATTTTAAATAGAAATTATAATGGTTCTATTTTTGGCGGAACTATTTATGCCGCCACCGACCCTTTTTATGCTATTTTGTTTGATCAACTCATGCAACGCAGAGGTTATAAATGTAGGGTTTGGCTTAAAAGCGCTTCTATCCAATACATCAAACCTGGACTTACTAGTTTATACTTCACCTTAAAAATCACTGATGAAATGATGGCAGAGGCAGAATCAGCCCTGAACGAATATGGAAAGTTTGTAAAGGCCTACCCTATGGAGCTTTATAATAAACAAGGTGAGCTTTGTGCAACGGTGATGAATGAGGTGTATTTAAGGATTAAGTTTCCTGGAGAAAAACAACGTGTGGCTATTTAGTGCAGAGTTTAAAGTTGAGAGAATAGTTCTGATCTCCGAATTAATTTAATTGGTCTGAAATGAATATTAAAAGATTGATCCTTGAAGGCGAAAATGTTAGCCTAGACTTTAAAAAGACCATTAGTAAAGCTGAAAAGATTGCCAAAACGCTGGTAGCCTTTGCTAATAACCAAGGCGGACGGCTACTTATTGGCGTGGCTGATGACGGATCGATTAAAGGCGTGAAATCTGAAGAGGAAGAAAAATACATGGTGAACAAGGCAGCACACCAGTTTTGTAAACCCGCTATCGAGCCACGCTTTGAAGAGTATTTGGTGGATGATAAATTGGTATTGGTAGCCGAAATTCCAAAGAGTGATATAAAACCTCATTATGCTTTAGATGAACAAGGTAAATGGTGGGTTTACTTTAGAGTGCAGGATAAAACGGTGTTGGCTAGCAAAATTTTAATAGATGTACTTAAGAAGAATAATCAGGCTGAAGGTACATTGATCAGCTATTCTGAACAGGAAAAGATCTTGTTGGAATATCTTGATGCCAATGGTCGTATAACGTTGAAAGAATTCAGCAAATTGACCAGAAGTGCCTATCGTAAAGCGCAGAAAATCATTGTTAACCTAATTTTATCGGGCATTATATTGCCGCATATTACCGAAAAGGAAGAGTATTATGTAATGGCAGACTTAAAAGTGTAATCCCATAGGTTTTAAGTACTGTTTGGCTGTCAATGAACACTAGTTTGACGTTTATCAGAGAATAATCCCGTTTAAAATTCCGAATTTTGCGGCGTATGTTCACTTATTCATTTACCAAATACAAGTCTTACTATAAGGATAATTTAGTTCTAGCGATGCCCATTGTGCTGTCACAATTGGGGCATACCTTGGTGCACATGGCCGACGGCATGATTGTGGGACATTTTGCTGGAACTGTACAATTAGCAGCAGTATCCTTAGTGAATAGTCTTTTCATGCTGATTTTGGTTTTGGGCTTGGGTATTTCATACGGTTTAACGCCTTTAATTGCACAGGCTAACGGTGGTGATAATAAGGTAGAATGCGGTAAGCTTATCTCTAACAGTTTGTTGATTAATTTAATAGCTAGTGTCATTCTGTATAGTTTGGTGTTAGTTGTTTATTATTTTGTAATTGATCACCTTAAGCAATCGCCAGATGTTGTGATGCATGCAAAACCATATCTCATGTTCATGGGAGTATCTATTTTCCCTTTGATGATTTTCCAAGTATTTAAGCAATTTACCGAAGGTTTGGGCTTTACAAAACAAGCCATGTTGATCTCTATTTGGGGTAACCTGGTGAATGTGATTTTGGGAATCATCTTTGTGAAAGGGATGTTCGGCATTACGCCAATGGGCGTTAGTGGTGTGGGTTTAAGTACCTTAATTGACCGTATTTTAATGGCTATTGCCATGGGTGCTTATGTGTTTAACTCCAAAAACTTTAAAGCCTACTTAACCGAGTTTAAATTGTTCTCCTTTGATTTTGGAAGGATTAAAAAAATTACCAAGCTAGGTGCTCCAGTGGCGCTGCAATATTCGTTTGAAATCAGTGCGTTTAGTGGTGCTGGGATTTTGATTGGTAGTATTGGCAAGGTAGAGCAAGCGGCTCATTTTACGGCGTTATCTCTGGCAGCCTTTACCTATATGCTTGCTACTGGAATTGCCAATTCGGCTACTATTAAAACGGGAAATAACTTTGGAAGCAAGAATTTTGGTCCCCTAAGGTTTTCGGCCATTGCCAGTTATCACATTGTGATTGTATTTATGTCGTTTACCGCTTTGATATTTATGTTGGCAAATAACTACCTGCCCTATATTTACACCAGCGATCAAACAGTGATTACCATTGCGGCTCAACTGCTTATTCTGGCTGGATTTTTCCAGTTATTTGACGGTACGCAAGTAGTGGGTTTGGGCGTTTTAAGAGGACTTGGCGACGTGAATATGCCCACTTTTATCACTTTCTTATCTTATTGGGTAATTGGGATTCCTGTGGGTTATATTTTGGGCATTGAATTAAAAATGGGTGTTGAAGGTATTTGGTATGGCCTTACTTTTGGCTTGTTAACAGCCTCTATCCTACTGTTTATTCGATTTCAAAACAGAACCAAAAAGCTAGTGGCTAGCGTAAAAACTGAGCCTCATCAGGTTACGGAACAGGTATCATAGAATTTCTTATTTTTGCGGCCATGAACAAAGTATTGCTTGGTATGGCTTTCCTTTTAAGTGGCTTATTGCTGATTTCCTTCAAATCTAATGATTGGATGGGCAGCGATGGACTTACTATCGATTCGTTAAGGAGATTATACGCGCAACCAAAGCAGTTTTGGCCCAAACCAAACGTTGATGGTAGTGTAAGCTTTGAAGAACTAGACACCTTACTGGCATCGCCCTTGGATTTAAGTAATGATTCAATAAGGAAAGTATCAGAGCTGGGTAAGTTACTTTTCTTCGATACGAGGCTTTCAGGTTCTAATCAAATTTCGTGTGCTACCTGTCATGACCCCTCTTTGCAGTGGGCGGATGGAAAGGAAGTTTCTGTGGGACATGATCAGTTGCCTAATATCCGCAATGCGCCATCTTTAGAAAATGTGTGGATTTATTCAAGCTTCTTTTGGGACGGCAGGGCTAATACCTTGGTAAAACAAGCCGAAGGGCCTATTTCGGCACATAACGAAATGAACCAAGACCTGAAATCGTTAGCCAAAAAACTAAATAAAATTAAGGGGTATCGTACTTATTTTAAAGCTGCTTTTGGTACAGCTACCATTACCAATCAACGGGTTTTTGAGAGCTTAGCTACTTTTCAGCAAAGTATTGTGAGTAAGGATACGAAGTTTGACCGCTTTTTAAAGGGCGATGAGCATGCACTTAACGATCAAGAGCTATTGGGACTGCATTTATACAGAACTAAAGCAAGATGTATGAATTGTCATTACGGAGCCTATTTTACGGATAAGGAATTTCATAATATTGGTTTAACGGAATATGGCAGTAAAAACCAAGATTTGGGTTTGTACAACGTCACCAAAAAGCCTGAAGATGTAGGCAAGTTTAAAACCCCTGGTTTACGCAATGTGATGCAAACAGGTCCTTGGTTTCATCATGGTTTGGTGAAGAGTATGGATAGCTTGATGGTTTTGTACAATATGGGAATGCCTGAACATACGGTTTTACCACGGCAAGAGAAAGATCCGTTACTGCCTAAAAATGATAAGTTGTTGAGAGGAATTATGCTTAACATAAGGGAAAGAAAAGCCCTCATTGCTTTTTTGGAAGCATTGTCTTCTCCTCCTTTGCTCATGAAGGTGGAGCGCTTACCGCAGTAAGCTAGATTTTATCGCCACTGTGCTTATCTGGTCTTAGCTCTTTTTTGTTAAGCTCTTTTTCCAAATCCTTCTGGTCTTTATGGTTTCTTTTTACTACAAAGTAAATAAAGCCCAAAATGGCAACAATGGCAACAGCAATAAGAATAAAATTAATCTTCATTATTTCTGATTTGATAACAAATTTAAAGTCAATAGATTAAATGCCTGTTAAGTAATCATTAATTGTTTAGATGGCTTGCCTGCGCAATTGAGAAATCTAGCCACAGATACACAGATAAAATTTGGATGAAAGATTAAAAAAATGATTTTTTGCACTTCAATTTAACGAACAAGATCTGTGCATCTGTGGCTAATGCACAATATGTATTTCATGTTTAAAAGAGTAATTTCTGCTCCTCTATCCTATTCCTTTGTTTTGGCTTCGGTTCGTGGAAATTAGAAAAGCCAACCCCTAACAAGCGTACCAGTTTTCCATCAAAATCTGTTTGTTCTATTAATGTTTTTGCAGCTTGGTAAGCATCATTTTCATTGTTAATGGGATGCTCAAAAGAAATGCTTCTCGTGATTTGTTTGAAATCGGCAAATTTTACCTTTACCGTAAGTGTTCTGCCAAATAACTGGTATTGATTGATGCGTTTGAAAACCGCCTGTGTAATCTGAAGGAGCTGTTCATACATTTCACTTCCCTTATCTAAATCGCTTCCAAAAGTATCTTCAGAACTGATTGACTTGGTTTCTCTATCGGGCTTTACCGCACGGTTGTCAATTCCCCGTACAATGTTGTAAAAGAACTTGCCCGATTTGCCAAATAATAAAGCCAAACGTTCTTCGGTCAGTTTTTTGAGGTCACTACCCTTTCTAATGCCCTGCATTTTCATCCGCTCTGCGGTAACCTTACCCACGCCATGAAACTTTTCAACAGGAAGTTTTTCCATGAATTTCTCAATCTTGGAAGGTCCTATGAAAGTCAAACCGTCGGGCTTGTTCATGTCGGAAGCAATTTTTGCGACAAACTTATTGATGGAAACTCCAGCTGAGGCCGTTAATCCGAGTTCATCTTTAATAGCTTTCTTGATCTGGTCGGCAATGGTAATGGCAGAGCCGATATTCAATTTGTCCTCAGTGACATCTAAATAAGCTTCATCTAAAGAAAGCGGCTCAATCAAATCGGTATAACGACTAAAAATTTCACGTATTTGCCTGGAAACTTCTTTATAAACGCTGAACCTCGGATAAACAAAAATGGCGTAAGGACAAAGTTGTTGTGCTTTTTTGGAAGACATGGCCGAACGGACACCATAGGTTCTGGCTTCGTAACTGGCCGTGGCTACCACACCTCTCCCATCTGGGGAACCACCCACTACCAATGGTTTTCCCCTCAACTCAGGAAAATCACGCTGCTCTACGGAAGCATAAAAAGCATCCATATCAATGTGAATTATTTTTCTGAGTTTGGGTGTTTCCATTACTCTAAGATAAAATTTTGATAAACGGGTTCCGTCCAAAAACGGTAATTTTTAGCAGCAAGTTTAGTGCCTTTAAAAAGTAAATCGATAAAGCCGTTTCGCTCTACCAAAACCGTGTGAAATATTTTTCCTTCTGGGTTTTTAATTAAAGAAAAGGAAGTACTCCCTGATTTATTTTGCCAATTTAATTGTTCGGCTGTTTCTTTAAATTTCAGCTTTCCGATATCGTTTGCCATCGATTTACTGCGGTACCAAGTTCCACCCTTGGGCGATACTAAGGGCTTATTGTTATAAACCACTACGCTATCGTTATACGCAATTACTTGCAGAAATTTACGCGGTTGTTTAAGCCAGTTAGCCAGTTTTTGTTGATGTTTTTCTGTTTCATAAGCGTAAGTAGCATCAATAAAGCCAATTCGTTCTATATAGTTGGGCAATGATTTGGCTTGCGCATTCAAGTAACCAAAAATAAATGAGCCGCCACCACTATGACCGCTTAGTGTCATAAGAGGTTTTAAGTTTTTATATCGATGATAAATGCTATCCACCATTTCGCTAATCAGTTGGTCGGCATTAACGGTTTGCCGACGCCATTGCGGCCAGCTCTTTAAGCTGTTTTCTATATAAATAACGATATAGTTGTACTTCTGGTCGGTATTTCTTACAAATTGTGTTTGTGCGCCAATATGCTGTATGTTGAAATGCCAATCATCGCCTTCGGCCAATTTTTTGCCAAATGTTTGTGCAGTAGTATTTCCATTAGGCAAAGCATACAGCACTAGTTTGCTTGGCTTTTTGGGATTGATGCTAGGTTCGTCAACTGTTAGTAAGACGCCATTTGCCATTTGAATGACTGGCATGGCCTTCATTTTTTGCTCAAATGAAATTTGTGCTGCCGAAATGAGTGGCATTAAGCAAAACAAGATGAAGTATTTTCGCATACTTCAAATTTAGCATTTATTTGGTTTTTGGCTTACGGCCAATGTTGACTACTGCGCCTACTGTAAAAACAGAATGACCAGCGTTTAAAAATTTTCTGCTTTTCAAACCAATATTACTACCACTGGTGTATTGAAGCTGTATTTGCTCGCTAAGTACCATTCGGGTAAAGAAAACGGGTTCTAAGAATACATTATCCTCATTAGGTTGCATTACACCATTTTTGTAAAAATCATCCGTTTCTACAAAGCTCAAACGCCACGCAGTACCATAGTTCAATCCAAATTTGAATCCAAAGATGTTAACGTCGTTTACTTTCTTGGAACTGTAGTTTACCTGAACAAATTTTTTACTGTAGGCTGCATCGTAAAAATCGCTGCTCACCACTACATCATTTTCGTATTCCCTAAATGTTCGTTTGCTTCTACCATTGGCTAAGCCGCCATAAATTTCGAGAATGCGATTATTTTCAGGGCCAAAAGTTTTAAAATAGCCACCACCAAATTCAAACACTTTATGGTTAATGTCCTTTTTCCGACCTTCATTATTCATAAAACCTGCATTGGCCATTACCGCAAAGTGTTCGGTTACTGCATAAGCGGTATTGAAACTGGCATTGCCCTTTAATGAAATATGTGCGCCGCCAGCAAACTCACCTTTGGTAGTAAGCATGGGCGTATTAGGTACGCTGGGCATGTAGATAGACGAGCAGCTGCTAATCAATAAGGCAGCAAATACGAGAGTAACTAGCTGATGTTTTATTGGCATATTCCTACTATAACACAATTTGGAGTAGAAAATTGTTTTAAAATGAAAAATTCATGAGGTCCATCATCCTTTTAAATTCGCCTTGCACTTCTGCTGTGATGGTGATTTTTTCGGAAGTTATTGGATGGCTGAATGATAAGCTGGAAGCATGTAGCATCATCGTGTTCATTTGAAGCTCGTCCTTGAAATAGCGATTTTGTTTATTGCAGCCGTGTGGCCTATCTCCAATAATGGGATGAAAAATATGGGCAAAATGTTTGCGTAATTGATGCATCCTTCCCGTTTTAGGATTAGCATCTACCAAACTATATCTGGAAGTTGGATGTTTACCAATAGCCAAAGGAATTTCAGACTGTTGTAAAGTCACGAAACTGGTTTGTGCATCTTGTAATGTACCATTTTCTTTTGCCAATGGATAATCGATTTCCATTTCCGAAGGTGTATATCCTCTTACGATGGCCAAATAATGTTTATCCACTAATCCTTCTTGAAACTGCTTCTGCATGGCAATTTCCACTTCTTTATCAAAAGCAAATAACAGCACGCCGCCCGTTTTTCTATCTAAACGATGTACAGGGTTTACGTGTCGGCCAATTTGGTCACGGAGCATTTGTAAGGCAAACTCTTTGGCATCATCTGCAATTTTAGAGCGGTGTACCAACAGGCCGTGGGGTTTATTAATGGCAATAAGTGAGTCGTCTTGATAAATAATTTCTAACACGAGGCGAAGATAGAGATAATAAATTCTTAAAATCTCACCTTTTTTATAACTTGATGATGTATTATTTTCGCACCTTATGCACCATCACTTACTTTTAATCTTAACGCTACTTTTTGTTGTATTCCTGTTGGTCATGCTCGCCCAGAGAATTAAAGTAGCCTACCCTATTTTTTTAGTACTAGCAGGCTTGGGAATTAGCTTCATTCCAGGGATTCCACTGTTACATCTCAATCCCGAACTGATTTTCTTGATTTTCTTGCCTCCGTTGCTTTATGAAGCAGCTTGGTATACTTCGTGGAACGATTTTTGGAAGTGGAAACGTCCTATTGCTTTGCTGGCGTTTGGTTTGGTTTTTTTTACTTCTACCATTATCGCTTACACTTCCGTTTCTTTAATTCCTGGTTTTACTTTAGCGCTTGGCTTTTTGTTGGGTGGTATTGTTTCGCCCCCAGATGCAGTAGCGGCCGCAACGGTATTGAAAGGAATGGGTGTGCCAAAACGGATACTCACCATTTTAGAAGGTGAAAGTTTGGTGAATGATGCTTCGTCGCTAATTGTATTCAAATTTGCTTTGGCGGCGGTGTTAACAGGTGCTTTTTCAATGCATCAAGCGGTTGGACAATTTTTCTTAGTGGCTGGTATGGGCATCGTGGTTGGTTTGGCGGGAGCACATATTGTGTATTTTATCCATCGCTTTTTACCCACTACCCCTGCTATTGATGCAGCACTAACGGTGATGACTCCTTACATTCTTTTCTTGGCAGCGGAGCAATTTCATTATTCAGGCGTAATGGCTGTAGTTACTGGTGGTTTGTTCATCTCATGGCGGTCTCATGAAATTTTTCAGACAGGCAGTACGAGGTTAAACATGCTTGGCGTATGGACGACAATGATTTTTGTGATGAATGCCCTTGTTTTTGTATTGATTGGATTGGAGCTTCCAGAAATTATTCATGGTTTGGGCAATTATTCGATTGCAGATGGGATTAGATACGGGTTAATCATTAGCGCTATTGCTATTGCTTTGCGCTTTTTGTGGATTTACCCAGCGGCCTTTGTTCCTCGTTGGCTCAGTGCTTCTATCCGTAAAGACCCATCGCCAGGTTGGAAAGGGCCATTGATTATCGGCTGGGCAGGGATGCGTGGTGTGGTTTCATTAGCTACGGCACTTTCTATTCCTTTGTTAATGACTGATGGAACAGCCTTTCCGCAACGCAACCTGATTATATTCATCACTTTTGTGGTCATTTTTGTGACTTTGGTGGTACAGGGTTTAACACTTCCATTTATTATTAAACTGATCAAATTAAAGGAAATTGATAGTATTTCTCGAAGCGAAGAGCAGCAGGCAGGTATTCGTTTAAAGCTGGATGAATTGGCCTTACACCTAATCGATAAGCATCATCTAGATAAAGTAACGGAAAATGAACTCCTTGGTTTTTATCGTGAGGGATTAAATACCAGTATTATTGATGGTAAGAAACATCTAGAATCTTTGGAATGTGATGAAACTGAATTGGCTGAGATTCATACCTATCACCATGTATTACTGGAAATTTACGCTGCACAACGCAAGGAGTTGTTTAAACTGCGTAAGGAGAAATTTTTCAGTGATGAGGAAATCCGCAAAGCTGAATTGCAGCTAGACTTAAATGAATTGACGATTACAGGCAATGGGCATTAGTAAATATTAAGACTTACGAATTTTTTGAAACTTCGTAAGTCTCCCTCTTATTATAAAAAACAAAAACGATGAATAGCGGAAGGCTTTACAAACTACAACATTTTATTCCTTGGACAAGGAGGAAAATTTATTACCTAATAGTGATTAGTGCGATACCTACAGCGCTGTTTTACTTTTTTGAACTGAAGTGGTTGGCCATTCCTTGGGTACCAGTTGCTCTAGTGGGTACAGCCACGGCTTTTATTGCGGGTTTTAGAAATACCCAAACTTACAATCGTTTATGGGAAGCTCGACAAATTTGGGGCGCCATCGTAAACAGTAGCCGTACATGGGGTATCATAGTGAAGGATATGGTTAGGGATGTTGAAGGTTCTAAAGAACAGGATTTACATCGAACTTTAATCTATCGGCATTTTGCATGGCTAACGGCTTTACGTTTTCAGTTAAGGGAAAACAGGGCTTGGGAAAATGTGAAAACCAGAAGCTATAACCAAGAATATCTGAAATATTACAGCGTGCCCGAATGGGAAGGAAACTTGGAAGAGGAACTGAAAAAGTACCTCAGTGAGGAGGAGTTGAGTTTTATCTTGAAAAAGAAAAATAGAGCAGCACAAATCTTAGCCCTGCAATCTGCTCAGTTACGTACCCTGAATGAAGAAAGGAAAGTTTCTGATTTGAATTACGTAGAAATGTCGACTTTATTAAAAGATTTATACGAACAGCAAGGTAAGAGCGAACGCATTAAGAACTTTCCCTATCCGAGACAATTTGCCAGCATTAATGTGATGTTTGTGTATTTGCTTTCTATGATTTTGCCGCTTGGATTTTTAAACGAATTCTCAAAGATAGGCTCCGAATATGTATGGCTAACTATTCCAATTAGTGTGATTGTAGGATGGGTATTTTTTACTTTGGAGCAAATTGGAGAAAGTACTGAAAACCCATTTGAAGGCAATGCAAACGATGTACCTATTACGTCAATGAGTAGAGGAATTGAAATTGATTTAAGGGACATGCTTGGAGAAGAAGACTTACCAGCACCTTTAAGCGCTAATAGCAACAATATTTTGATGTAAATTTAGCAGACACTTACGAAGCTTTAAAAACTTCGTAAGTCTCTAGTTCTTCTTGGAAAAATCTATCTTCTTCGCATATTTTTTCTTTATTTCTACCATTACTACGCCATTAGCCGCTCTTGAACCATAAAGTGCAGCTGCCTTCGCTCCTTTTAAAATATCTACTTTCTCTATCCAATCAGGATTTAAACTTTGTTTTTGTTGGCTGCTGGCAATACAACTTTTTTTCCCCGAGTAGATTACATAAAGGGGCTCACTGGAAACATGTACTGCTGAAATGCCACCTAAAATGAGCGTTCGTATTTCCTTCATTTGAACAACCATTTGGCTAGTCGCAGCTTTTTCGATAAGGCCGTAACCATCTAACGTGAAAACGAGTATCGGTGCTTGCTCAGTTTTTTTCATTGTTAAAGAGAAATTTCCATCACGATCTGTTAACGCTACAACATTTGCAAAGCCCTTAATTTTCACCTTTACTCCTTCTAAAGACTTTCCTGTTTCTTGGTTCGTTACTTTTCCTTTAATGGTATCCACAACATTTGTTTCTAGCGCATTTGACTGAGTTTCGGTGGATGGTCGAGAAAATACGGGATCATTTTGAATCGTTATTGTTGCAGGGTTCATGGCTTTAACTGGTGTAATTACACTTGCTCCTACCGCTATGGGTAGCAATAGCCAATTCCAATTCGTTTTTTGAGGAGGTGCTACAACATCCCTATTCAATTGTGTAGGCAACAACCTTCCGCAAACATTTTCCTTTTTCTGTTTGAAAAAATCAATCAGTTCAGCATCAGATTTGCTGGTGAGGTCAACGATGTGCTTCTCACATTTATCACAAAAACGTCCAGCTTTAGAAGGCTGCATTTCGTCCCAATTCTCAGAACAGGGATTGGTAAGGATTAATTGTAGCTTTTTCAAATGGTTCTTTTTATTTTTGAGATGCAGAGAATCGCTGCATTCCATAAATTAAAAATTACGAAGTTTAACTTTTTTCAATGACGAAGTTGAGGGCATCGCCGTTTCTAAACTTCTTAAGGCTCTAATTCTACGGAGCCTAATATTATGAGAAAAGGTGAAAAGCTGTTCGGAAAGTATTGCAATGTGCGTCGACAATGATTTTGATATCTTCAGAATAGCCTCCGCCCATGCTTACCTGCAAAGGAATGTTGTTCTTCAAACAATTCTCAAAAACAATTTGGTCTCGTTGTTTGCAGGCTTGTTTGCTAAGTGAGAGTTTTCCCAATTTATCGCTTTCCAATACATCCACTCCTGAAAGATAAAAGATAAAATTAGGTTGATGCTTTTTAATGATGGTGGGTAGTTTGTCGTTTAAAATCGAAAGAAATTCTTCGTCTTGTGTATCATCCGCTAAGGGAATATCTAAATCAGATTGCTCTTTTCTGAAAGGAAAGTTTTTTTCACCATGCATGGAAAAGGTGAACACACGATCTTCATTGGTAAAAATTTCTGCGGTGCCGTTGCCCTGATGTACATCCAAATCTACAATAAGGATACGTTTAGCCAATTGATGGTTGAGCAAGTAGTTGGCTGCAATGGCTTGGTCGTTTAACAAACAAAATCCCTCGCCCCAGTTGCTTCCTGCATGGTGCGTGCCGCCCGCTACATTAAAGGCAACGCCATTCTTTTGTGCATAAATAGCCCCATCAATGGTGCCTTGTGCAATTCTGATTTCCCGCTCAACCAATTGCGCATCCAAAGGAAAGCCAATACGACGTTGCTCTTTGTAGGGTAAGGTAAGTGCTTTTAACTGTTGCCAATAGGCTGCATCGTGAGTAGTAGTAATATTTTCTTCGGTAGTAGGCTCTGGCGCAAATAAATGCTGCGCTTCTATCGTCCCTTCATGCAATAGCTGAGCAGGAATAAGCTCATATTTAACCATTGGAAAACGATGTCCTGCTGGTAAAGGGTGCGCATAAATGGGATGATAGGCGATTTTGATCATTTTTGATGTCAGAAAGTAAATAGTCAGTAAGTCTGGAAGTTGAAAATTCTAAATCTTTATATCATCGGACTTTCGGACAGCTGACTATTTCGAAGGTTAATTAAGAATTTCTTCCACATGTTTTTCAATGTTATCACAAATTTGATCTACGGGTAAATCATTGGCATCTGTTCCAAAAGGATTTTCAATTTCTTCGGCAATGAGCTCCAAACTGGCCAACACATATAAAATGAAAGGAACAATAGGGACCACAAAATAACCTAAACTAAATACCCAACCAAAAGGCAAAGTAATGACGTAAACGAAGATGAATTTTTTAATGAAAGCGCTGTAAGAATACGGTATAGGCGTATTTTTAATTCGCTCGCACGCACCACAAACATCAGTGAATTGAGTAGAGTCGTTGCTAAGCGTCATGAGATGTTCGCTCGTGATTTTGCCTTCTCGCTGTAGCTCAAATAGTTTATTGGTAATGCTGCCTGCTACCTGGTTGGGAATGTGTTTCCCGCCATCAATTTCTATTAAAATAGCATTTTTGCCAAAGTATTGCTTTTCACGCAGGTGTTCTTTAAGTGCAAAAGCATATTTAGGAATGGCATATTTAAAAAATGCCTTGTCTTCTTTACTCAGATTTAAAGCATTAATCCTTATAGCAAAGTTTCTACTTACGTTTACTAAGCTGCCTAATAGTCGTCGGCCTTCCCACCATCTGTCGTAGGAAGTATTGGTTCTAAACACCAATAACATCGAAATCACAAACCCCAAAAGGTTGTGCATCATTCCTACATTTTTGATGTAAGTGGTTTCTGCTAACTTTAAGTGATTCAATTCGATATAAGCAATAATTCCCGAGAAAATTGCCACGCTGAGCATCAATTTCCAAAGCTTATAAAAGGTATCGGCTTTGTGGAAACGGAAAATAAAATTAAACCACTCTTTGGGATTATAATTAATCATTAGCTATGGATTTGGTAACTGCTAAAAGCAATTCTCCTGTTTTAAAAACATCTTCAAAATTATTGTACATGGGTACGGCGCTCAATCTAATGACGTTGGGTTCACGCCAATCGCCAAGCACATTGTTTTTTACCAAGTAATCAAAAACCTTCTTTCCATTTTCTTTAGCGATAATGGATACTTGGGCACCTCTTTCGTCAGGATTTTGCGGCGTAATGATTTTGAATTGCTCCTCACCTAAGGCCTTATTTACCTCGTTAATGATATAACACAAATAAGCTGTTAATTGCTTGCTTTTTTCTCTCAACGGCTCCATAAATCCAACTTTTTCAAACAGCTGTAAAGAAGCATGATAAAGCGCCATGGGCATTACTTGTGTACAGCTTACCTGCCAACCATCAGCTCCAGCTTCGGGTACAAAGCCCTTTTCCATTAAAAAGCGATTGTTTTCTTGGTATCCCCACCAGCCCGCAAAGCGATGAAGGCTTTGATCGTTAAAGTGCTTTTGATGTACAAAAATACCACTAATGCCTCCTGGCCCCGCATTTTGATATTTGTACGAACACCAACAAGCAAAATCTACGTTCCATTCGTGCAATTGTAAAGGGACATTTCCAGCAGCATGAGCTAAATCAAAACCTACTTTTGCACCGGCTTTGTGCCCAGCTTTCGTAATGTTTTCCATATCGAAGAGCTGACCCGTAAAGTAATTGATTCCTCCAAAAAGTACCAACGCTATTTCTGATCCGTGTTTTTCGATCTCAGCTAAAATATCATTGGTTTCAAGCGTATAGGCTCCAGCTTTTGGACTTACTTCAATAATCGCTTCTTTAGGATCATAACCATGAAAGCGAACTTGACTTTCTATGGCGTATTGATCCGACGGAAAAGCACCAGCTTCCATAATGATCTTGAAGCGTTCTTTGGTTGGTCTATAAAAGCTCACCATTAACAAGTGCAAATTGACCGTTAAGGTGTTCATCGGGCAAACCTCATCAGGCGAAGCGCCAACAATGGGTGCCATTAGCTTTTTTAGTTCTTTATGGTAAAACATCCAAGGTTTATCACCTTCAAACCAACCTTCAACCGCTAAGTTTTGCCAATTGTTAAGCTGTTGATTTAAAACCTCCTTTGCTAATTTAGGTTGCAGTCCTAATGAATTGCCACATAAGTAGATAAAAGGTTTTCCATTTTGCTGCGGGAACAAATATTCATTTCGCATTTCCTTCAATGGATCCTGTGCGTCCAAAGATTGTGCGAAGGCAAGGTTATTCTCGAATGTCATTGTTTTTTAGTAGTTAGGGATTAGTGGCTAGGAGTTAGTAATTAGTTTACGTGAATTTAAAACTAGCCACTAATCCCTAACCACTAGTTACTAATAATTATTTCCCAAATTTCATTTTTAACTGCTCTAGCATGTCGTTGGTTACGGGTTTGCTAGGTTCTGGTTTTTTGTATGGTGTTTGCTGAGGTTTAGTAGTTACAGGCGCTTGGCTCCGGTTTTGCTTCTGCTCATCTTTCTTTTTATTCCATCGTTTCCAAATTTCATCCAGTTTCTTTTTGGTAAACAAAGGGAAATCGCCCTGCATCATCCATGAATAATAGCTAGGCTCTACACTAAAAATACTTTCAAGGGTTTTTCCTTTATGCTTGCCAAAATTGATACATTCCTCACCATTATCATTGTAAACAATACGTCCAGCGTAATCTACCGACCTGTTCAAGTTGGTGAAACTATGTAACGCGTCTACATCATTTTTAACTGGAACTGATTTATTACCTTGCTTGTCTTCAAACTCAGTATTTTCGTATTTATCCAGTTGCGCTAACAACACTTCATAAGTCGCTCTAATATCGGCCTCTGCAGAGTGTGCGTTAATCAAATCCTTTTCACAATAAAACTTGTAGGCCGCTTTTAGGGTACGTTGCTCCATTTGGTGAAAAATGTTCTGTACATCTACAAACTTACGGTCGCTCATGTCTAAATCAACCCCTACTCTCAGAAACTCTTCCAATAGCATTGGGATATCAAACTTGTTGGAATTGTACCCAGCCAAATCAGCATCACCGATAAAATCCGCAATCTCTTGAGCTACGTCTGCAAATTTTGGTTCATTTTTGATGTCTTCATCATAAATGCCATGAATAAGGGAAGTGACCAATGGAATGGGGATTTCGGGATTGATGCGTTTGACCAACAATTGTTCGGTACCATCTGGCATTGCTTTCAATATCGCAATTTCCACTACTCTATCTATCCCTACGTTTACTCCAGTGGCTTCCAAATCAAAAAATGCCAAGGGACGTTTCAAGTTTAATTTCATATCAGGTTTTTAATCAGCCAAATTTGCTAAAAACATAGCGTACTTTCTGTTTTTTGGTTAAAAAAAGCGTCGAAAGTTTTAGATAATTTTAGAAGTTAGTTTAAATTGCGTCACTATTTAAATAAACTCTTATCATGCGAAAGATCTTAATTCTTGCCCTAACATTACTTCCTTTTTACGCTATATGCCAAGAGTTTGGCTTCGGTGAAATTACTAGCCAAGAAAAAGACTTTAATAGAACTCAAATCGATAGTACTGCCAATGCCGTTTATCTCAACGAATACGGTACTACTCGTTTCTCTTATGATTCAGAAACGGGACGGGTGAAATTAGTTTTCGATTATCATGTACGCATTAAAATATTTAACAAGGAAGGATTTGAAGCTGCTAATGTGATTGTCCCCTTACACAGAACAGGAACAAATGATGATCAAAAGGAATTTTTATCTGATTTGAAAGCATCGACATTTAATTTTCTAAATGGAAGACTTGTTGAAACACAGATGTCTTCTAAAGCGGTTTTTACTGAAGAGAGATCAAAATATACACATCTTAGTAAATTTACGCTACCTAATGTTGCCGAAAATTCCATTATTGAGTATAAATATACAATCGAAACCCCTTATATTTTCAATTTTAGAACTTGGCAATTTCAATCAGAATACCCTAAATTAAATAGCACTTATGTAGCATTTATTCCTGCTAACTATAAATACAATATTTCGCTTAGAGGCTACTATCCGCTAACTGAAAATAAGGCTGAATTGAGTACTGCATGTTTACGTATTTCAGGAAAAGAAATGGATTGTTCCAAGATAACCTATAGCATGAAAAATATTCCTGCCTTTGTGGAAGAAGATTATATGACTTCGCCAAGCAATTATAAATCAGCTGTTTATTTTGAGCTCTCAGAGGTATATTATCTTACCGGGTCAGTTCAGAAGTATACGAAAACATGGAAAGATGTAGAGAATGAATTGATAGATAGTAAAGAATTTGGAAGCCAAATGAAACGTAAGGATGTGTTTAAAACTATTGTTCCTGGTATTACAACAGGCTTAACTTCTGATCTACAAAAAGCTAAAGCTATTTTTGAGTACATTAAGAAGCAAGTGAGATGGAATGATTATTATGGGAAATATTGTGAGACGAGTGTGAAAGAAGTAGTAGATAAAAGATCAGGGAACGTAGCCGACATCAATTTCACATTAATATCTGCCTTATCTGCAGCCAATTTAGACGTTGAGGCAGTTATTCTTTCCACTAGAGATAATGGTGTGGTTAATAAATTATATCCTATCCTCAGCGATTTTAATTATGTAATTGCTAAGGTTAACATTGACGGGAACAGTTATTTATTGGATGCTACTGAACCCCTCGCTCCTTTTGGTTTGTTACCGTTAAGATGTATTAACGATCAGGGTCGCGTAATTAATTTGAAGAAACCTTCTTACTGGATTGATCTAAAAGCATCTAAACGTAGTTCAACTTCACACAGCTTAATTGGTAAAATGAACGAAGATGGGAAAATCAATGCGACCGTGACTTCACATTCGCTTGGTTTTAATGCCATGAATTTGAGGAAAGATATGAAACGTTATTCTTCTTTAGATGAATATGTAGAAAAACTGGATGAACGTTTGACCAATATCAAGATCAAAAACTACAAAATAGCCAATGTAGATAGTGTTGAAAATGCTTTAGTGCAAGAATATGAAGTAGAGCTTAATGTAGGCAACACAGAAAATACTGCTAATTATTTCAATCCTTTTTTTATTAATCCGATTAGGAGTAATCCTTTTAAACTTAACCAAAGAAACTATCCAGTAGATTTAGGCGCTGCTAGTGAAGAAAGAATTGCCATTAGTATTTCTCTACCTGAGAAGTTTCAAATAAAAGAACAGCCTAAAGATATATCGTTAGCACTACCTAATCAAGGAGGACGATATATTTTGCAAACAAGTTTAACAGACCACAACTTAACGTTAAGTCAACAATTGTTATTTAGCAAAGCGATATACTCTCCAGAAGAATACCACTACCTTAAAGAATTTTATAATAGAATCATTCAGACGCAAAAATCAGATATCCTTTTAACAAAGAGTAATTAATGAAAAAAATTAGTTTGATTGTAGCCTTTGTAGCAATTTCTTCGATTGCAAATGCCCAATTATATGCCGTAGATTCTATTCCAGCTCCTTTGAAAAATAAGGCTAATGCTGTGGTGAGAGAAAGTAAAACGGTGGTTGATATGCGCTCAGTGACAAATGTCGAGTTAAATACCACTAATGCAGTAACTGTATTTAATAAAAGTGGGGAAAGGTATGCTCAATTGGCGTTATTTTATGATAAAAATACTTCCATAAAATCTGTTAAGGGAGAGATTTATGATGAATTTGGAAAACAGATTACTAAATTTTCTTTAAGTAATTTTAAGGACGAAAGTGCCGTGAGTGGCTTTTCATTGTTTGAGGACAGCCGAGTGAAATACTACATTCCACAAATAAGTAGCTATCCTTACACCATTGTATATACTTATGAGATTAGGAATAAACAAAATTTGGTGATCCCTCAATGGAGCCCTGTTCCAGGCTTTGACATTGCTGTCGAAAAAAGTAGTTTCCAGTTTTTGCAGTCACCTATAGATGAAATACGCATTCATGCGATAAACTATCAAGGTGCTTCAGAAGAATTGAATTACGAAAAACAAAAGAGCTTGTACTGGTCTGTTCAAGGGATTAAGGCAATAAAGAAAGAAGCTTACGCGCCAAATCCAGAAACTTATTTCCCTTCCATAAAAATTGCTCCTGTAAACTTTAACTACTATAATTTAAAAGGTGCTTATACTGATTGGCAGGGCTTAGGTAAAATCACTTATGACCACTTATTAAAAGATAGGCAAGCGTTATCCCCAGAAACCATCGCCTCTATTAAAGATTTGGTTAAAGATGAGACTTCAGATAGGGCAAAAGCAAAGAAAATTTACGAGCATTTTCAAAAAAAGACACGTTACATTAGTGTGCAGATAGGGATAGGTGGATTACAACCTATTAAAGCTAGTGACGTGGATAGACTTGGTTATGGCGATTGTAAGGCTTTGGTGAATTACATGCAGAGTTTGCTAAATGTGGCTGGTATCGAGTCTTATTATTGCGTGGTAGAAGCAGGTGAGGAAAAGACGGACTTAATCCCCTCTTTTGCCAGTATGGAGCAAGGAAATCATATCATATTATGTTTGCCATTAAAAGGCGATACTACGTGGTTAGAATGTACTAGTCAAGATGCACCATTTGGATATTTGGGGTCTTTTACTGATGATCGATGGGTATTGGCGTGTACAAAGGATGGTGGTAAACTAATGAAGACCCCGAAATTTGAGGCGATCACTAGCCGACAAATCCGTATTGCTAAACTTTCCCTATCAAAAAATGGAACTGTAGAAGGTGTAGTGAATACTACTTTTGATGGTTCTCAATTTGATAATCATGCCTATCTATTGACTAAATCAGCTATAGAAAGAGAAAGAGCATTGAAATATATATACGACATCAACAATATCGAATTTAAAGAAATATCACTTTCGGCTAACAAAGATATGCCTCTCTTTACTGAAAAATTAGGAATAGATATCGATAAATATGGCCATGCCAACAACGATAAATTACAAATCAGGCCTAATCTTTTTAATGTTAAACGTGATGTTCCCGCATCGAGAAATAGAACACTTCCATTAGAGCTTAAACGCGGTTATACTGACATTGATAGTATCTCTTTTACACTAGGTGAAGGAATTGTTCCTATTGTAATACCTAAGACGATGAAAACAGAGACCAAATTTGGTACTTATGAAGCAGAAATTAAAATGTTAGGTGGTCAATTGGTTTATAGTAGAAAACTCGTGATGAGAGATGGTATTTTTGGTGCCAATGATTATGAAGCCTTCGAAAGCTTTGTGAACGAAATAGCCAATTATGATAGCCTTAAACTTACGCTTGCGTTGAAAAAATAAACTCATAAAAAAAGGACTCAAAATTTGAATTTGAGTCCTTTTTATTTAATCCTTTATCCTTACTCTAAATTATCTGCTCGCTTCTTTTTTCCATTTAATGGTACAGCCAATTGCTTTGGTTGATGCTACACTAGGCTTCTCCCCTTTTAATAATTGATTTACTGCATTTTGTACGTAATTATCTCGCTGAGGATTGGCCTCTTGTTGATCGTTGTCAATCGCACCAATATAGGCCACTTCGTTTCCCTTGGTGGTTTTCTGTAATACAAAAACATGTGGCGTGCGTTGAGCACCATATTTTTTAGTGAACACATGATTTGGATCCTCTAAATAGGCAAAACTAAAACCCTTTTCTTTGGCTCTTTCCTGCATTTTTGCATAGGTGTCGCCAGGAGAAGTTACTGGATCGTTAGTATTAATCGCCACTACTGGATAACCTTTTGTTGCATACATTTTATGGAGTGCTTCAACACGAGCTTCGTATGCTTTGGATACAGGACAAGTATTGCATGTGAATACCACGATATAACCTTTTGCATTTTTGTAATTGGCTAGTGATACGTTTTTGCCATCCACATTTTTTAAATTAAAGTCTGAAGCCAAATCACCTACTTGATAGCCCGTTTGACCGTTTACAGCACTGATCAAAAACATTGATAAACATGCTAAAATTAACTTTTTCATTTCGATATGGGTTTTATATAATGATTTAAGGTTTAATTGCAGTTGAAATTGTTTTCGTCAATTGCTCATAGGTAAATGCTTGTTCGTAAAAAGATCTAACTTTTTTGTCTGTACTTAAAATCAACGTAGCGGGTAACGCACCTGACCAGTTCTTATCCACCTGATCAATGAACTTTTGTTGGTCTGTTTCATTAAGCACATACACTTCTGATTTGATCTTGTGCTTAGCTACAAAAGGTATGACATCCGTTTTTAGTTTCGATTTAAAGTCCAAGCTCATCAGTATTACTTTAAAAGGCTTGCCTACGTTTTCGGCGTTTACTTTTTCAAAATAAGGCAGCTCTTCCACGCAAGGCCCACACCAAGTTGCCCAAAAATTAACCACATAGGTAGTGTCTTTTCCGTTGGCTACTCTTTTTTCTAATTCATTTAAAGTTAGTAATTTAACTTGTGCGTTGGCGTAGTTTACTGCCAAAATCAATAGAATTGTTACGATGAACTTTTGCATGATGATGTTATTTAGGATAACAGATTTACGAAGTTTTAAAAACTTCGTAAATCTAAAGCGAAGTTCACTGTTTAGAAACTTCGTAAATCATAATTTTAATTAACCTTACCCGCTAACAATTTGTTTACTTCTTCTTCCACATATTTTTTGGTCGGCGTTTTCTTTTCGTCAGGCTGATCGTCGATATAACCAATATAAGCCACAGAAAATCCTTCTTTTTGCTTTTTTAGCACCACCGCCCTTGGCGTTTGCCTAATATTGAACAACCAAGTGTATTTAAATTTCTCATCAGCCAAATATGGAAAAGTAAAGCCCTTGCTTTCGGCTAGCTTTTTCATTGCGGGCATGGCATCGTATGGGTAATCCTTTTCATTATCGCCATAAGGCCCAATACCTACTACAAGAAAGCCTTTGGGCTGATATTTATTGTTTAGGGCGATTATACGTTTTTCGTACGCCAAACAATGATCGCAACTTGGGGTCATGAATATGAGAATGAAACCTTTAGCCTTTTGCTTAGACAAATCATAAACTTGTCCTTTGGCGCTTTTTAAAGCGATGTTATGAAGCGTGTCGCCAAGTTTAAGTACTCGTTGTTGAGCGTTGGTGCTTATACCAAGCACTAAGCAGCATAAAATAGATAAGATTAACTTTTTCATCAATTCAAAGTTCCTGTTTTAACAATAGCTTTTTGATAAACTGGCAAGGTCAAATCGTCTATAATTACTCCTCTGGTAGTGGAGGCGTGTACAAAAAAATCACCATTTAAATATACGCCAACGTGGTCTACTTCTCTTCCTCCAAAGGAGAAGAAAATCAAATCTCCTTCCTTTAAGCTATTGTAATTTTTACTTTTAACGGCGTCCGCTTGATCTTTTGATCTTCGTGGCAATGTTTTTCCGTAGATGTCTTTTTGCAATAAAAAAGCAAATCCCGAGCAATCAATCCCACTCTTATCCAGTCCACCAAGTTTATATCTTACGCCTGTCCAGTTGTTAATGAAACGATATAAGGGTTTGCTTCTCAATTTCGCCATCGCATCTGCTGCACGGGCGGCTTTGGTATCTGTGGTGTGTTTTCTACTTCCGCAGGAAGCTAAAATGCCAATGAGCGCTATACATAAACATAAAACATAACTTTTTTTGATGGTAATCATATCATTGGTTTAAAAGTTAATCCGCTGTCGGCCAAAGCTTCTCTAAGTGTGGGAATACTCGCCTTTCCCATACCGTGTAGATTTAAAATTTCCTTTTCAGTATAAGTAGATAGCGTGCTTAGATTTTTAATATCTGCATTTTCTAAAGCACGTCGAGCAGGAGCCGATAGTTTAGATAGAAATCCTTCTAAGGGCTTTTTCTCCCCTTCGCATTTTGGACAGGTGGGACAATCGGTACTTTTGTAGTACTGATGCCCATTTTCACATGTTCTCAATGTCTTCTGGAGTTTAGCCATCTTATAAAAACCTATATCCTGTAACTCATAACTCGCAAACCATAACTTTATACTAATTCTTAATCAGCCTTTGTATCTCATCCAATTTTAGCAAAGCCTCTACAGGAGTTAACGTATTTACGTCCAAATTATTCAGCGAATCGCGAATTTTCACTAAAACAGGGTCATCAATCGCAAACATTTGCAGTTGATAAGCCTGGTTTTGTACCTTTTTGATACTATCTTTAATACTTTGTCCCTCAGTTCTATCTATTTCTAAACGCTTCAATATTTCGTTTGCACGACCAATCAGTTTGGCAGGCATACCCGCCATTTTAGCTACCTGAATACCAAAACTATGTTCGCTGCCTCCTGGAACCAACTTTCTCAAAAAAATCACTTTGTTTTGCAATTCTTTGATGGTTACGTTATAGTTTTTGATACGACCCATGGTATTTTCCAAGTCATTTAGCTCATGGTAATGCGTAGCAAATAAGGTTTTAGGGCGTGCCGTTGGGTGTTCGTGCAGATACTCTGCAATGGCCCAAGCAATGGAAATACCATCATAGGTACTCGTTCCGCGTCCAATTTCGTCCAATAAAATCAAGCTCCTGTCAGAGATGTTGTTCAGGATACTGGCCGTCTCGTTCATCTCTACCATGAATGTACTTTCCCCACTCGAAAGGTTGTCTGAAGCACCTACCCTTGTGAAAATTTTGTCTACCATGCCAATGCTTGCCTCCTTTGCTGGAACAAAGCAACCCATTTGTGCCATGAGCACAATTAAAGCCGTTTGGCGCAAAATAGCTGACTTACCCGACATGTTTGGACCTGTAATCATTAAGATTTGTTGCGTATCGTTATCCAAAAACACATCGTTGGTAATGTACTCCTCACCTACAGGCAAACGCTTTTCAATCACTGGGTGGCGACCGCCTTTAATGTCAATTTCCTTTTTATTGTTCAGCGAAGGCTTTACATAGTAGTTTTTGGTAGCCAGTTGCGCAAAACACAATAACACATCTAACTGAGCCACTAAATAGGCATTCAATTGGATAGGTTTAATGAAGTGCGATACCTGAAACATCAGCTCGTTGTATAAACGGACCTCAATAGCCTGTATTTTCTCTTCAGCACCTAAAATCTGTTCCTCGTATTCCTTTAATTCAGGCGTAATATATCGCTCTGCATTTACCAAAGTTTGTTTACGAATCCAGCTTTCAGGAACTTTATCTTTATGGGTATGGGTAACCTCCAAATAGTATCCAAATACGTTGTTGAAGGATATTTTTAAAGAGGGAATGCCCGTATTTTCAATTTCTCGACGTTGAATCTCTACCAAAAACTCTTTACCACCAAAGGCAATTTTACGCAATCGGTCAAGTTCATCATCTATGCCATCGGCAACTACATTTCCTTTAATCAATAACGCAGGCGGGTCAGCTTGCAATTCCTTTTCCAATTTATCCTTAATGCTGGTGCATGGATTCAATTGCGCCGCCAAGGTTTCTAACGAAGGATTTTTGCTTTGCTCTGCCAGTTTTTTGATTTCTTCAATATGCGTTAAAGCCCTTTTTAACTGTAATAGCTCACGTGGTCCAGCTTTTTGTAAACCAACTTTCGAAATCAGTCGCTCTAAATCACCAATAGGTTTAATATGCTGTAAAAGCTCATCGGCTAAAGTCTCTTTCTTCACCAAAAAATCGACTGTTTCTAAACGTTCTTGAATAGGTTTCAGCTCCTTCAGCGGCATAATGATCCACTTGTGTAGCAACCTTGCGCCCATTGGTGTACAAGTTTCATCAAGCACTTCAAAAAGTGTTACGCCATTATCGTTAGATGAGCTTACCAATTCCAAATTACGGATGGTAAAGCGGTCTAACCACATAAAACGCTCTTCCTCCACCCTCGAAATAGAGGTGATATGTTGCAAATTGCGGTGTTCCGTTTCACCCAAGTAGTACAATACCACTCCAGCAGCAACAATTCCAGCGGTAAGTTTATCTACCCCAAAACCCTTTAACGAGTTGACTTCAAAATGCTTGGTCAGTATCTCATTTGCATAATCTTGGGTAAAAGCCCAATCATCAATATGGAAGGTGTAAAATTTGTCGCCAAACAGCTGTGGAAATTCCATGCGTTTGCTCTTTTGAAACACAATTTCCGTAGGTTTAAAGCTCTGTAAAAGCTTGTCCACGTATTCGGCACTTCCTTGAGCTACTAAAAATTCACCTGTCGAAATATCGCAAAAAGCAACCCCCATCAAGCCCTTGTCAAAGTATACAGCCGCTAGGTAGTTGTTTGATTTTTGGTTCAGTATGTTGTCACTGTAAGCCACGCCAGGCGTTACCAATTCCGTAACCCCGCGTTTTACAATGGTTTTGGTCATTTTTGGATCTTCCAACTGATCGCAAATTGCTACCCTTTGCCCTGCCCTAACCAGTTTAGAAAGGTAGTTTTCCAAAGAGTGGTGCGGAAAACCTGCAAGCTCTAAAGCACCGTTGGGACCAGTGCCCCTTTTGGTTAAAACAATGCCTAAAATTTGAGCGGTTTTAACAGCGTCTTCTCCAAATGTTTCGTAAAAATCTCCAACCCTAAACAATAATAAAGCACCTGGATACTTCGCTTTAATAGCGTTGTATTGCTGCATTAATGGGGTTTCTTTTGTATTTGCTTTGGCCAAAATTATCCTAAATTACTAAGCCGTAAATATACCATTTGCCTACTGTAAGGGCCGGTGTTGTTGAAAAATAATAAAGATGTTGATAGACATCGCTTTACCAATTCGAAATGATGGAAAACCAGCAATAATATACAATTCTTTTTTGAAAAGCAGGCTCCTCCATACTTATTCAAAAGCAGTCCTGCTATCCGCTTTATTTCGTTTCACTCCATGCTCGCTCCTATCAGGTTTAGTTTACAACCAATACTACATCAAGCTCGTCAACCATCACCTGCATTGCCCAAATATAATTGACAAATTGGGTGTGCAGCTTTGTGTTTTTTAAAACAGGCTTTGTTGTGCTACAGGTTTAGGTTGAGCCCCTTTAAATTCAAATTCCTCAGAAAAAACTTCATACTGTCTTAAATCTGGATTGAATTTCCTTAATACCAAATGGCTGCAGTTAAAATCAAGTTTCACCTCGGCAAACATTTTCAGCGCCATTTGTACATTTTCCTCGCTCAATTTCCTTCCAATAGAAAGGTGTGGATCTTTGCTATGGTAAGCATTTTTGACGCCTAAATTCTTTTGGATTCTTCTCATCAAATTTCCTACCTCTATTTTAGTTACTTCATCTGGCTTTAAAAACACCGCACCGTTTGCATAGTTGCCCACGCCTTCAAAATTTAAATGTATTGGATTTTCGTAACTCGCTATTTCCTTCAAGTTGGTCGTCATTTTAGTCAATTCATCCCCATCGGCAGTAAACTCACTGATAGTAATATGTGCCTTTGAGTTTCTGCTGTTGTACCAGCCTATAACACTATTCAGTTCATTTTTTAGATGGTCAACGTAGTCAATTCCAATTTGTGGTGGCGCAATTACAATAGAATATTTTGGTGGATTTGAGATCATGAATTTAAGGTCAAATGAATAGACATGTACCGAGTATAAACTTTCTGTTCAAATTTGAGCTATATTTGCCCAACATTCAAAATACAATATGGCAATTTTACATCGTAAAGAAGAAAAGATACAAGTAGTGTTAGGTAGGTTGCCTAAACAATATGGGCATGAGCAATTTATTGAAATGTTCATCAAGCTATATTCAAAAGATTGGGGTAAAATTAAGAGTGCCTACATCAAACAATCTCAAGATAAAGAACCTGGAACAGTAGTGAATATGCCAAAGCCTGAGCTTTATTTGAAGCAATTGCTAGAAACTTACCTCACTAATCGTCCAGCGGAAGCAGAAGTGGCACCAGTAGAAAAAGCTAAGGCTGCTCCTAAAAAGAAGGCTGAGCCAGTTACGGCCGAAGAAGCTCCTGTGAAAAAAACAAAAGCTACTGCTAAAAAGACAGAAACAACAGCGCCAGTGAAAGAAGTAAAGGCAAAAGCTACTTCTAAGAAGAAAACAACCGAAGAGAAAGTAGCGCCATCGAAGGCGAAAAAAGCTTAAGCTTTTAAAACATCATTCAAATTGCGCTTCTGCGTGACGATTATTAAAAAAGGTTCGGGAATATCATTTCGAGCCTTTTTTTGTTGGTCATAGTTTGCCTGCTACGAAAGCTAAAAGTGGAAAACTCTAAACTTGTGGACAAATAACATAAACTACTGATTTATAAGCAACGTTTATATATCAAACTAAAGTTTAAAGTTATGGAAACAACAGATAAAAAATGCGTTTATGTGTTGGAAGATAACTCCAACATTGCAGATATTATTGAGTTCCTTTTAGTAGAAGAACTCTACGAGGTAAAAGTTTGTAAAAACGTAAATACCTTTTGGAAAGAAATGCGTGAGCACACCCCAGATATGATTGTACTGGACGTGATTTTGCCAGATGGCAATGGGCTCGACATATGTACCAAATTGAAACGGGATGTTAGAACCCATCATATTCCTGTGATGATGATGTCTGCAAATAATCACCTGAGCAAGGTGAAATCTAAATGCGAAGCCGAAAGCTATATCAATAAGCCCTTTGATTTAAATGACTTTATGCAAAGGGTTGACTATTATAGTCATGTAGCTTTATAGTTTTTTAGCCACAGATACACAGATGTTTTACTATTCAAATCTGTGCAATTTGTGGCTTACATAAATATTTCTTAACGAACTGTCATAAGAGATGCTTCGTCGTGCCTCCTTGTAAAGACGAGAATAGTAGCGTCATTGCGAGCCGTGCAAAGCAATCTCATATATATATTGCCACAGATACACGAATGTTTTATCTTACCAAATCTGTGAATCTGTGGCTTACCATTTACCTAAAAACAGTCAGCTTTTTTAGTGACTACCGTTACTAAATATCCCCACCATCTTAGCCATATTTGACTAAACAATTTAACCGCATCAGATATGAAACAACGTGTGCTGATTTCCGAAATCATGACCAAAAACTTGGTTACCGCTAATGTTAGCGACCCTTTAACGCACATCAATACCCTGTTGAAAGAAAATAACATTGGACATTTGCCCATCGTATCAGGCAGAACGTTGGTAGGCATCATCAGTAAAGCAGATATGCTCAGATTGAGCTTTGCTGATATTTATGAAGACCAAGCGAATGTGGACGAAACCATTTTTCAGATGTTGAGGATGGAACAGGTAATGGTGCACAATCCCTTAACGGTTGATGTGAATGATACCGTTAGAGAAGTTGCGGACATGATGAGTAAGGTAGCATTTCATGCGCTACCCGTACTTGAAGAAGGAAAAGTAGTTGGGATCATTTCTTCTACAGATTTAATCAAACACCTGCTATCCCAATACCACCATTGAAAATAGTTAGTAATCCTTAATTAAGGTCAAGACCATCTACGCTAAATGCCTAAGCAACATCGCGTAGGATGGTCTTGTAGTTAACTTATTTCGTTATTATATCCTGTTTATTTTAGGCGTAGGATTCGCACTTAATATCGCAGGTACCTTCGAGTCTAGGAATACCTTTTTACTGGCTACTTCAGTATTTTTTCCTTCGCTATCCAGTTTTACCAATTTGTAATGGTTTAAACCTTTAAATGGTTCTTCATCGTGAAAGATATAAAGCGATGGTTCAGTTGGGTTTCCAACGATCGTTTTTTCCCCTATTTTAACAAAGTTATTGCTGTCGTCACTTCTGTAAATCTCGTATTTACCATTTTTTAATTCAACGGTAGACCAACTTAAGATCGTTTGGTTTGACTGTACAATGATGTTGAAATGAGCTCTTCGTTCGGCTGAGATAGACACAGGTGTTAAATCAGAAGTAGAAGTTGTCGAGGTGGTTTCACTTTTTACAGGTAGTGTGTTCTCTGTTGCAAATGAAAGGTTGGTAATGAAACAAGCAATGATTACGGCGCTTGAATAAAAAAATTGTTTTTTGTTCATGTGAATTTTTATAGATAGAGCGCGGTGAACAGAATGGCAGTGATGAGCTACAGTTCTGTGATAAGTTTTAAAAAGAGTTCTTTTGCTTTTAATTTTTCGGGTGTAAGGTTAAAATTAAGTTTATATTGCAGGTAGTTGGCAATATCTATGCCACTATTTGCAGGTAATTGCGTAATTACTGCTGGAATGTTTTGAATACCATTTGCTAATGCTGCATCAAACTCTTTTAAAAAAGCCTCTGGAAGCGGTTTATTAGCCACCCAAGCGGCATACATAAAAGGCAATCCAGTAAATTTCATCCACTCCTCTCCCATGTCATACGCATAATTGAAATCACCTTTACGGCCAAAAGTTCTATCTCCAATTAAAACCATCGCATCGGTTGTAGCGGATTGGTCTGTAGTAAAGTCTACGGCTACCTTGAAATGATTCTTTAAAAGCACTTTGGCTAAGTTATTTGAAGTGCGTGACTGAGGGTCAAGCTTTAAAGTTTTAATCTTCTCAACGGGAACATCTGAAAAGATAAATACCGAATCAACCGCTCCAATAGAGCCAATACAAAAGGAACTGATAATTTGTGCATTCGGCACAAAAGGAATGGCTGCAACGGGTATTAGGCCAATATCTACCTGTTTTTCGATGAGTTTGCTTGCGCAGTCAGAAGGGATATCTAAGCTTAAATCAATCTGTTCTAGTACAGGCGAATGTTGTATACCGTAAATAAACGGTTTGGTATTGGTATAGGAAACGGCAGAAACTTTAATTTTTTCCAAAGCGATTTATAATAATGGTTCTAGGTGCGAGGTATTATTAGAATCGAGTAGCGTAAATTTTTCTCCGTCAAATTGTAGGCGGTATAAAGTAGTATTGGAATGGGGAAATTCTTCCATGTCGCTAAAAGGCTTGTTGAGTAAAATGCACAAAATTAAGCGCATAGCTCTCCCGTGCATGCAAACGAGCACGCATTTTTCATTCTCTTGTTTTTTAATGTGTTCAATCGCTTTTGATAAGCGAACACCAACGTCGTTAGGACTCTCTCCGCCTTCAAACTTGGCATCGTAGTTACCTAGTTGCCATTGTCTAACTACTTCCCTGAAAGCTTCTCTGGCTTCTTCAGTATTTGGCTTCCCCTCCCATTCGCCCCAAGCCAATTCATCTAAACCGTCCAATTGTTCCCATGGTAAACCTAAATCTATGAAGCCTTTAACGGTTTGGTGTGTTCTTTTTAAAGATGAGGTATAGATCTTATCAAATTTAACCTCGTTATATTTATTGAAAAATGCTGCTGCTTGTGCAATTCCCGTGTCGTTTAAATCGGCATTTACGCCTCTACCTTGTACTATTCCTAATCTGTTGAGTTCTGTTTCGCCGTGACGGATGATGTAAAGTTCTTTAGTCAAGATTATAGGATTTTAAGATTTTCGGGATTTACAGTTAAAAGTTAACATGCACGGTTAATTGTCTATTAATTTAAGAGTTAACTACAGGTAATTTATAGTATGACGGTTTCACCTCGTCTTCAAAAACGTGGTCGGTATAATCTGTAACTACATTATAAAGTGTATCACGCTCAATAGGTTTGCGTTTTACGTTCCTAATCAAATCTACCAATTCTTTAGTGCTCATTGCTGGGGTTTGCTCTTCGGCACCCGCCATCGAATAAATTTTCGTGGTATCGTCTAAAGTACCATCAATATCATCCACGCCAAAATTCAAACTTAATTGCGCGGTCTCTCTACTGATCATAGCCCAATAAGCTTTAATGTGCTCAAAATTATCCAAATAGATACGAGCAATGGCATAGTTACGCAAGTCTTCTACTACCGAAACTTCCGCTACGTCACTCATTTGATTGTTTTGGTTTCGGAACTTCAATGGAATAAAAGCTTGAAATCCACCAGTTTTATCCTGTAGTTGACGCAAACGTTCCATGTGGTCAACGCGGTGCCAAAACTGTTCAATATGACCATAAAGCATGGTGGCATTGGAACGCATGCCAAGTGTATGTGCTTGTTCATGAATATCTAACCACTGTTCAGCATTACATTTGTCGTGTGCAATTTTTTCTCTCACTTCTGGGTGGAATATTTCGGCACCACCACCTGGCATCGAATCAAGTCCAGCTTCTTTGAGGTATTTCATGCCATCGTAATGGCTTAATTTTGCTTTTTTGAAGATGTAGTAATATTCAACTGGCGTAAGTGCTTTAATGTGTAAATCAGGACGGTGTGCTTTTGCTTTTCTGAAGAAGCTGGCATAAAAATCAAGATTTTGCTTGGGCACTACCCCACCTGTGATATGCACTTCGGTTACGGGTTCATCGTCATATTTCTTGAGGATGTCAATCATGCCGTCCACTTCCATTTCCCAGCCTTCTTCACGTTGTTTAATCATACGGCTGTAAGAACAGAACTTACAATCGTAAACGCAAATATTGGTAGGCTCAATGTGAAAGTTTCTATTGAAATAGGTTAAATCACCATGTTTTTTCTCACGAATATAGTTGGCCAATACGCCCAGATAGCTTAATTCGGCATGCTCGTATAAATAAACGCCTTCATCAAAAGTAATGCGAATACCGTCCTTCACTTTTTGGGCAATATCCTTTAAGGATGGAGCTAAATTGGGGTTTTGTATAAGAATATCTAACGACTGCACTATGGATTCTCCTTTAGGTTTAGGCAAAAGTACAATATTGCTTATAACGAACATCATTTTGTTGTAAAATTGGCTTATTTAGATTGCTTATGGGCTACGCCTTATCGTTCATTGGTTCATTAGTTCACTAGCTAAGATGCGCTAAGAACCCTTAATATAAATGAACTAATTCCCTAACTTTGCAGCATGATTGAAAACCAGTATAGTATTTTCGAAAGTGAATTGAATGTCCGTCCAGATGATATTGATATGTTTAACCACGTACACAATAGCAAGTATTTGGATTATGTGTTGGCAGCCCGTTATGAGCAAATGGACAAATTTTATGGTATGAGCTGGGAGAAATTCGAAGAATTGGGCTATGGTTGGGTAGTCTCTAAAGTAAGTATTTCATTTAAACGTCCGTTAAAAATGGGCGACCAGATGATCATTAGAACTGGCATTTTGGAAATGAATGAGAAAGGTAGCAATGTACAGTTTGAAATCGTCAACAAGAAAACGGGTAAAGTATCTTCTGATGGTATTTTTGAGTATGTGATGATTGATTTGAAGACCCAGCGTTCTTGCAAAGTCACTCCTGAAATGATTGCTGCTTATAGTATTTAAGCATCGTAAGCAAAGTTTTTAAGCTTCACTTACGATGATAAGAGTTTGTATTATTGTGGCTGTGCGTAAAAGTCCTTTATTGAATTGGTATATACACAATAATTTACCTTAGTGTCCCAAAAACTGATGTATTGTAAATTAGGGGCTCCTACAGGGACTAGCATTAGTGATCTTTTGCCTTCTAACTTAAATTGATCTGCTGATGGCAGACTACGATTATCCAAAGCCGTGTCGAAATAATAAAGATAGACATAAACAAAATCAGTGTATTCTAACTTGTCTACTTTGTCTTTGCTAGCTAAAACTACTTGTTCATAATTATTACTTAGCGCATGTTGAAATTCTACGGCGTTTAAAGGTTTACCATTTAAAGTTGGCATTACGTTAAATTGTCCGTCAATAAAAACCCATTTTTTCTGATCATTTAAATAAACTTCAGTAGCTACATGGCCTGGAGAACCCTTTCTGGTTTCCGCATCTTTGGTTTTAAGATAAATGGTTCTGGCCTTAAAGCCATGTGCGGTAAGTTGGTCACGGAGTACAATTGCATAAGCGAAACAAGGGAAACGGGCACCTTCCTTAACTTCATTTAAGATAGAGATAGCATCATTCTTTTTAGGAGAACGATTACCATCGTGTTTCCACTGATGATGCGTCCAGTTTAAAATAGAAAGGATTCTTTGCATGTCATTACGATCATTTTTAATCACTTTTTCTAAAGGATATTCCTTCCTCAAACTATCTGAATAAGTGGTTTTCGCATTTTCGTAGTAAAACCTAAGGTCATCACGTTTTTTGCTATCGGCATAAACAACGTTGTCCCATTTATATTTACTTGTAGAAATGATGGTATGTGCGGGCTCTGCATTTTGCATTTTCACATAAAAAGATTTGCTTTCTCCAGCTTTTATATCGAAGCTGATACTATCCTGATCTGTGCGAAAGCTAATTCGCTCACTCTTGTTATATAGCTTTATTTTAAGGCTGTCATTGGCAACTTCTGGAGAAATACGCCAAGCATTAACGAACCACTTTTTACCCAAGGCAACATCGGCTTTTTCTGTGTTGGCTAAAATAAGCGGTTCACCTTTATAGGTTTGCTGAGCTGATACCTGACTATAGGACAGGCCAAGAGCCAAAGTAATCATAGAAATGTGGATCTTCATAAAGAATAAAAATTAGTTTAATTTATAGTTGTGGGTGATTTATTGTTTTTAGGAAGACGAAAGATATACAAAATGGTTGCATGCATTAAGTTTTTTCTATTACTTCAAGCCTATTGAAGGATAAATATTTCATCTTTAAAAGATTTTTCTATTTTTGTGTTACAAAATATCACGAACCATGAAGTTTTTTGCAGTCCGTATCAGAATAGCTTAACACAGCGAGGGCTCCTACATCAGAAAAACAAAATTAAGGGTGCTTTTCAGCATCTCATGGTAATCATTTTATAAATTATATATGTCACAACCTATCGAGGCAAAATCGCGTTTGTCTAATTTTTTTAATGTATTAATTCAGGCTTTTAAAGGCGCTGAAATCGATTATACTTCCATTAGTATCAGAAAAGCCATTGTGCTTTTGGCTGTTCCCATGATGTTGGAAATGATGATGGAATCAGTATTTGTACTGGTTGATCTTTATTTTGTAGGACATTTGCCTAACAGTGCGGAAGCAATACAAATTGTAGGTTTAACGGAATCTGTGCTTACCATTATCTATTCTCTGGCCATGGGCTTGGGGATGGCCGCTACTGCGGTGGTAGCCCGTAGAATTGGTGAGAAAAATGCAGAGGCAGCTTCCAGAGCGGGTATGCAAACCATAGGCTTGGCAACGGCTATTTCTATCATCATTAGTTTGCTGGGGATAGTTTTTGCCAAAGATATTTTACTGTTAATGGGCGCTACCGAGACAACGGCTGCGCAAGGGGTAACTTTTACGCAAATTATGATGGGGACAAGTATTGTCATTATGTTGCTGTTTCTCATTAACGGTATTTTTAGAGGGGCTGGAAATGCAGCAATTGCGATGCAAAGTTTATTTATTGCCAATACACTTAATATCATTTTGTGCCCAATATTGATCAGGGGACTTGGACCAATTCCTGCTATGGGATTAACTGGAGCAGCGTTGGCAACGGCTATTGGTCGTGGTACAGGCGTGCTTTTCCAAATTTATCATTTGGCCAAAGGAAGTGGTGCATTGAAAGTGAAATTGGCTTACTTGAAGCCGCAATTAGACCAAATTAAAGCCATTGTTAAAGTGGCTGCACCTGCGGTACTGCAATTTGTAATTGCTTCATGTAGCTGGATTTTCTTGGCCGAATTGGTAGCCACTACAGGTGGCGATCATGGTTCTGCTGGCTATCAAACCGCATTAAGGTTGATGATGTTTTTTATGTTACCAGCTTGGGGCTTAAGTAATGCAGCAGCTACTTTAGTTGGCCAAAATATGGGCGCAGGTAAAATGGACAGAGCCGAAAAGTCTGTGTTTGTCACTATCAAATATTCTATGATTTTTATGGGAACGGTGATGGTGCTGTTTTTAACCTGCGGCCATTTGTTCGCTTCATTTTTCACCGAAGATCAACAGGTTAGAGCTGTAGCGACGGAAGCGTTGAGAATATTGAGCTTTGGCTTTATTCTTTATGGCATTGGAATGGTATTGGTAAGTGCTTTTAATGGTGCGGGCGATACTTGGACACCTACTAAGATTAATATAGTAGCTTTTTGGTTGTTTCAAATTCCTTTTGCCTATTTCTTGGCCAAATATATGGGGATGGGACCAACGGGTGTTTTTATTGCTATTCCTGTAGCCGAAGTGGGAATTACCATTGCCTCATACTTAATATTTAAAAGAGGTAAATGGCAAAAGACAACGGTTTAATAAGCCGTTGTCTTTTCGACTTATTGCTTCGTCATTTCGACCGTAGGGAGAAATCTAACTCATAGTCTAATCACATAGTTGTTAGATTTCTCCTCGTTCCTCGTCGAAATGACGGATTAGGCTATTATCTAATCGGAATACAAAAATCTACTTTTGCAATTTGATTGGGATCTTCCCTGAAATCATTATGGTAAATTTCAAAAGGATTGCCTTCAGCTTTTTGGTAGCCTTTTTCATTCATCCATACAAATAAGCTGCTCCATGATTTTTCAAAATCAGCCAAGCTAATTTCGAAATAACCGACAATACACTTACCTGGTTGAAGAGTGGTCAGGTGAACCTTACCTTCCACTTTCTCCTCCTCGCCTACTGAAATACAAGCACTCATTCTTACCTTTTCAGGTGCGGTTATCTTAAAGCTATCATGATATATGGTAATGATTTTAGTACTTTCTTTTCCTAGCAAGTTTTTGGGAACAGCCCATTTTAAAAGCTCTTGATAAGCATTTGAAATTCCTTGTACCCCAATAGTACTCACACAAGCTAACTTTAAAGGAGCAAATTTTTTAATCTCAATTTTTGCATTCATTTTAATCCAATTTTTAAGGTCATTAATGTTGCAAATGTATTCCTCAAAAACCTGATCAACTTGTCTATTCTTGCTTTCTATTTGTCTAATCTTGCTAAATCTACTAGGCATTTGTTGCCTAAACTGGGTTGGACTAACACCGTAGTATTTTTTGAAAGCACGTGTAAAGGAAGAATTGCTATTGAAACCGTATTGTAATGAGAGTTCTGTAACGCTTATTTCGGGTCTGTACATCAGCACACCTGCCATTTTTTCTATTCTCTTTCTGAGAATGTAGGTGTTAAGGCTTTCGCCAGCAATTTGCTTAAATACGCGATGGAAATGAAACGCAGAATAATTGGCTACTTGAGCAAGGGTTTCTAAACTTAAATCCAAATCCAGATTTTCATCAATGAACCTCAATACTTGATCGATACGAGCGATGTATTCGATTTGTAAGGTGTTTTTTGGGTTCATGGAGCAATGATGTTTTTAGTGACTTATCCACCATTTCGACGAGGAACGAGGAGAAATCTAACGTACTAATTAGTCGTTAGATTTCTCCCTAAGGTCGAAATGACGAGAAGGACTATATCGTTTCTTCCAATACTTGCGTATAAAAATCCTGTAGTTTCATGCCCATGGCGGCTACCTGTTGCGGAATAAAACTGGTGGCGGTTTGTCCAGGGATGGTGTTGATTTCGATGAAATAGAAATTACCTGTGTTGTGCTCCAAGAAATAGTCGATACGCACAATGCCACGACAGTTCAATCTTTGGTAAACATCCGCAACTACTTGCTCTACCCTAACCTTTTCCTCTTCGGTCATATCTCCAGGCGTGATTTCTTCGGTAACGCCAGGCGTATACTTGGCATCAAAATCGAAGAACTCATTTTTGGTTTTTACCTCTGTAGTAGGTAATACTACAATTTTACCCTTGGTTTTAAATACACCTATCGAAAATTCTCTTCCTTCTACAAACTCTTCTACCAATACTTGACTATCTTCTTTAAATGCTTTATCAAGCGCAGCATCCAGTTCGTCAACTGTTTTTACTTTGCTCATGCCTATACTGCTGCCACCGTTGTTTGGTTTTACGAAATAAGGCAGTTTCAATTGTGTCTTTACGTCATCGGCATTATAATCCTCTTTAAATAACTGAAGAGACTTAGCTACGTTCAAGTTCTTAATGCCATCCACAATGGCTTTGGTGTATCCCTTGTTCATGGTAATGGCGCTTGTAAGTGCATTACAAGTGGTATATGGGATACCTAACATGTCAAAATAACCTTGCAACTTGCCGTCCTCGCCAGGAGAACCATGGATGGCAATAAATACGCCATCAAAAACAATCTTTTTGCCTTTTATCGTTAACGAGAAATCGTTCTTGTCTACTTCAATCTTTACCGAATCAGCAGGCTCGTAAAACCATCCGTTTTCGGTCAGCATAATTTTATACACTTCGTATTTCTTGGTGTCGATATTTTGGGCAATGGTTGCAGCACTTTTAACAGACACTACCCACTCGCCAGTGGTGCCACCCGTTAGTAATGCAATGGTTTTTTTCATTTCTTTAAGTTTAGATTTAAATTTTGATCACGAAACTAAAAAAGGCTTTTGTTGCGTTTTTAAAATTGATGGTCAAAAATATAAATTAGTTAAACAGATTTGTTTTTAATTGAAGATAAATATTTTTTTAAGCTAAATTTGGGCTTAATTTAAAAAACAACGGAACGCGAATGGGCAACTTTACCGAGTACCTTAAAACCAAGTCATTCAGAACGAATATCATAGCTGCAATTTGTACTTTTATCGGTCTATTGCTAATCGCTTTCTTTAGCTTGCGGTATTATACCAAACATGGCGAAGGTTTAAATGTACCCTCTTTAAAAGGTTTAAAAATTGAAGATGCCATTAGCAAATTGGAAGGTTTGGGCTTACGTTATGAAATTGATTCGGTATACGTGATGGACCAGCCTCCTGGTATTGTAACCGATCAAGATCCAGACCCTGAAACTTTTGTAAAGGATAATAGAACCATTTATTTAACCATCAATACCAATAATGCGCCAAATGTGAGGTTTCCTGATGTGGAAACTAAATCACTACGTGAAGCCAAATCTATTATTGAAAGTTATGGTTTGAAGTTGGGCGATACCACTTATAAACCCGACGTAGCCAAGGATGTCGTATTGGAAGCTTTGTTTGGTGGCCAACCGATTAGACCTGGCGAAAGCTTACCAAAGGGTTCTAGAATTAGCTTTGTACTTGGCGATGGACGTGGTAGCGAAGAAGTTGAACTGCCTAATTTGATTGGATTTGCTTTAGATGAAGCCAAGTTTGCTTTAAAAGGCGGTATGTTAACCATAGGAACCATTACCTACGAAGGTACGATTACCGACACTGCTAACGCCGTAATTGTTAGCCAATTTCCATTGCCAACTGATAGCGTGGCCAAAGTACGCATCGGCACCCCAATTAATTTAACGCTTTCAAATAAAAAACCTTAAAACAACCCATGAGCACTAATAAAAACAAATTTAAAATAGCCCTTGTCATTGTCGCTATTGTGATAGCCGTTGGAGGCTTTTTTGCCTTTAAATTTTACAATATCTATTTTGCTCCTAATGTAACTGCCAAAGAAAAATACCTTTATGTAAAAACAGGATATGTTTTTGAGGATTTGGTGACGGATCTTCGCTATAAAGAGGTTTTGAATGATATTGGTACATTTTGGCAAGCTGCTGAAAGAATGAACCTTCAAGGACCATTAAAGCCAGGTAAATATCGTTTAAAAGAAGGAATGAATAACCGCACTTTAATCAACATGCTAAAGGCAGGTAACCAGGAAGCAGTGAAACTTAAGTTCCAAAACATCAGAAAAATTGAAGGCTTAGCAGGTCTGTTAGCTAAAAATTTGGAGCCAGATTCAGTGGCTTTTATGCGGCTGTTGGATTCGGCGGCTTTTGTAGAGAAATATGGCTTTAGTACCGAAAATGTATATACCATGTTTATTCCTAATACTTATGAGATGTATTGGAATACTTCTAGGGAAGAGTTTTTTAAGAAAATGAATGCAGAGTACCTTAAGTTTTGGAATGAAGAGCGTAGACAAAAAGCTGCCGCCTTGAATCTAGATCCAATTAAGGTGACTATTTTAGCTTCTATTGTAGACGCAGAAGCACTTTTTGATAAAGAAATGCCAACTATTGCAGGACTTTACCTTAACCGTTTGAAAAAAGGCATGTTGTTGCAGGCCGATCCTACCGTGATTTTTGCCAATGGCGATTTTACTGTTAAACGTGTTACAGGTGCTTTATTAGGCGTTGATTCTCGTTACAACACCTACAAGTATGTTGGCTTGCCTCCAGGGCCTATTAACATGCCTAGCATTAATGCTATTGATGCTGTTTTAAATAAAGAGAACAATAACTATTTATACATGTGTGCCAAAGAGGATTTTTCTGGCTACCATAATTTTGCGGCTACCGTTCAGGAGCATAACATTAACGCCAAAAAATACAGAGAAGCCTTAAATCAGCGAAATATTTATAGATAATGTTCACTTACGAAACTCAAGTAAAAGTTAGATACGCCGAAACCGATCAAATGGGTGTAGTATACCATGGTAACTATGCTCAATATTACGAAATAGCCCGTACCGAGTGTTTTGAAGCCTGTTCTGGAATGACCTATGCTTCGATGGAAGAAGATGGTGTGATGTTGCCCATATTGGAGTTGCAATCTAAATATTTAAAGCCAGCCTTGTACAACCAGGTGCTGACGATTAAATCTATTGTGCGTGAATTACCAAGTGTGCGTTTACATGTGGAATACGAAATTTATAACGAAGCTAAAGAGTTGATCAATATTGGAAAAACGACTTTAGTGTTTGTAGATCGCGTAACACGTAGACCTTGTCAGCCACCTGAAAAGTTCATGAAGAATGTAAGACAGTATTTTTGATTTTAGATTGTATCCCGTATGTACAGGAACGATTTTAGATTGAATTGCATACGTGTAAGTTTGGTGACCGATTAAACAAATAACCGATTTAAACAGTTGACCATTATTTTACGATTTTAGATTGAATTGCATACGTGTAAGTTTGGTGATCGATTAAACAAATAACCAATTTAAACGGTTAACCAAGTGACTACCAATAACAATTAACCCTTTTTTATGAACTGGCTACACAAGCAACTTTTAAGATTTAAGCTCTACGCTATGTTCATTGATTGGACTAAACGTTGCGTGCTTCCTGGTTTTAGCCCCTTGCCTATCTATACTGTTGCTACCTTCTTTTTCCGTGAGGTTGGTAAGGATACATTGGTTAATAAAGCCTCGTCACTGGCTTATAACTTTATGCTGGCCATCTTTCCTGGTATCATCTTCTTATTTACCCTAATTCCATATATCCCTAAAAGGATTGGTTTTCAGGAACAATTGATGTCGCTTTTGGCTTTGGTATTGCCCAATAATGCTTTTTTGGCCTTCGAAGCTACCATTAACGACATCGTGAATATCCAAAACGGAAGTTTGCTTTCTATTGGTTTTGTGTTGTCGCTTTTCTTTGCTACCAATGGCGTACATAACTTAATGATAGCTTTTAACAAATCGTCGTTAATTGTCGAGACACGGACGTTGTTGAAACGCAGGTTAGTGGCTTTAATTTTAACGGTGGTTTTGGTGCTGTCTATGATTGTTTGCATTGCCACTATGGCTTTGGGCGAAATCACTATTAATTACTTAAAAGAAGAGATTGAATATAAAGGAAACTTAACTATTCACTTAATAGGGTTTACCCGTTGGGCATTATTGGGTATCCTATATTTTATCAATGTCTCTATTCTTTATCGTTATGGCCCTGCACATGCTAAGAAATGGAAGTTTTTTAGTGCGGGTTCTTGGCTAGCTACCATTTTAGCTTTCTTAACCATTTGGGGGTTTTCGTTTTACATCAACAATTTTAGTGCTTATAATAAGCTTTACGGTTCTATTGGTACTTTAATGGTGGTCATGATTTGGCTTTACCTTAATTCTCTAATTTTATTAATTGGTTTTGAGCTTAATGCGAGTGTAGATTTGTCGAAACGAAGCGTTAAAATCATCAGACCAAACTTCAATCTCTTTAAAAGCAAATCTTCGGATTCCAATTCTTAAACAAATGAAAATAATGATCAAGGCATTTTTGGCAATACTGCTTTCGTGCAGTGCAGTTATGGTTAACGCTCAAAAAAATGAAGCATTTAAACCTAAAGTGGTTTATCAATCTGATGCTTTGATGATTACTCAAATTTCGAAGAATGCTTACGAGCATGTTTCCTATTTACAGACTCAAGATTTTGGAAAGGTACCTTGTAATGGTTTAGTGGTGAGTGATCATAAAGAGGCTATCATCTTTGATACGCCTACTAACGATAAAAGTTCAGAAGAACTAATCAAGTGGATTACTGATCAACTTCATTTCAAGATAAAAGCCATTATCCCTACCCATTTTCATGATGATTGTTTGGGCGGATTAAAAGCTTTTCATGATCACCGCATTCCTTCTTATGCCAGTTTCAAAACCATAGCGTTGGCTAAAGAAAAAGGATTTGTAGTTCCAGAAAATGGTTTTAAAGATGCACTAACACTTAAGGTTGGTAAGGAAACCATTACCGCTAAATTTTTTGGTGAAGGCCATACAAGGGATAATGTGGTGGGTTATTTTCCTAGTGAAAATATCTTATTTGGAGGTTGTTTGATTAAGGAAATAGACGCCACCAAAGGTTATTTAGGCGATGCCAATGTGGAAGCGTGGTCTAACACCGTAGAGAGGGTAAAGAAGGCATATCCAAAGGTAAAGCTGGTAATACCAGGTCATGGGGAACGTGGCAATTCAAAATTATTGGATTATACCATTGGCTTATTTAAAGTTAAATAAGGATTTATAATGTCAGCGTCTTTCAACGTATGGGCGCTATAACACAAAAGCCTCGATGAATGTCGAGGCTTTTGTGTTTATTTCTAATTTATTTATTTAACGTTTTTAGCGTTGTAATCGTTAATGGCTAAAGCAATGGCTTCCGCTTCCTGAGGTTTAAAAGCTGCTTTTTTAGCCAAAGCAACCATTTTAGCAGCTAAACCTTTTTTCTTTACGATAGGCTCGTTACCATAACCACCTGCTTGGTACTTTTGAAAAACTTCAGGAGTGTCTTCGAAGTACTTTAACAAATCTGCATCAAAAGCATCTTTTACTTTGGTGTCTTGATCTTTGGTGATTAAGATCTTATATCCCGTTAATAATTCATCTTGTTTGCCTTTTTTCCATTCTTTGTATTCCTCTTCGGTACCCCAAAAAGCAGACACATCATCAGGATAGGAATAAAACTGATGCGCATTCATTCGACCTTTTGCTAAACGAGGCAGCATGTGATCATTAGTACCTAGGCTTTTCAGCTGAAGTTTCTCGGTATTAACAAAATGGATTTTATCGTAAATCGTCTCTCCTACTTGATAAGTTTCAAGCTCATCAACCTTATATTTTTTGGATTTGGCTTTAGGGTTTGCAGCTAATTCGGCAGAATCTTTAAATAGAATGTAGCGTTGGTTAAACCAAGGTTCGCTTTCAAATTTGCCAATTTGGCCGTTGATTTTAGTGCCATCTTTTAATACAGCGTGACCTTTTAAGAAAGTGATTTGAGCGTTAGCTAATGTTGCAAATAGACATAAATTGGCAACAAGGAGTAGAAATTTTTTATTCATTTACGTTAACTTTCTGCAAACATAGGCAATTAACATAAATAAATTTTGCATTAAAAAACAAAAGTCCCACACATGCGGGACTTTATATTTTTTTAATATTCATCTTCATTGAAGAAGAAATCATCTTTGGTAGGATAATCTGGCCAAATTTCTTCGATGGTTTCATAAGGTTCACCATCATCTTCCAGAGCTTGTAGGTTTTCAATAACCTCTACAGGAGCTCCTGAGCGAATGGCATAATCAATTAATTCATCTTTAGTTGCTGGCCATGGGGCGTCTTCCAAATGTGATGCTAGTTCTAAGGTCCAATACATATCGTTAATAAATTATTAATTCGTCAATTCTATTTTCGCAAAACATGTGAAAAAAAATGAGCTAAGCAAATATTTTTTCTATTATTTTACTCTAGGCAGCCAAATGTTTTCCACAGCCTTTGCGTCATAGCCTAATTTGCGGCCTAATATGAACAAATAATCACTTAATCTGTTCAAGTAAACTGTAACTTTACTGTCAACAAAACTGCCTTCAGAAAGGGCTACCGTTAACCTTTCAGCTCTTCTGCAAACACATCTGGCTATATGGCAGTAGGATACCGTTGTATTTCCACCGGGTAAAATAAAATGCTTTAATTCTGGTAAAACCTCATTCATTTGATCTATTTCGGTTTCCAGTAAAGCAATGTCCTCATCCAGTAAATCTGGAATTTTCATTTTCGACTTTTCGGGGTCGGCTGCTAATGATGCACCCACCGTAAAAAGCCTGTCTTGTATTTCTTTTAAGATAGCTTGGTGATGAGAATCAATTTCCTGACAACCGATGAGTCCAATGTACGAGTTAAGTTCATCTACAGTGCCATAGCTTTCTATGCGAATGTGATGTTTGGCTACGCGAGTACCTCCTATTAGAGAAGTAAGGCCTTTATCTCCTGTTTTGGTGTATATTTTCATGTTTAGAAGGTTGTAAGTTTTAAGTCTTCAGTCTTAAGTATTACGTTTTCTTAGTAAAGTGCCTCCTAAGACTCATAACGTATCACTTAAAACTTAAACAATATTCTCAAAATCGTTACCGCTTTCTTGTATTGCTTTTAAACGTGGCGAAACTGATTTTACTTCTTCGTTCACATAATCGTTTTCTACCAAGCCATCACGCATACGTACAATGCGGTGGGCATGTTGGGCAATGTCCTCTTCGTGGGTAACCAAGATAATGGTATTTCCCTTGCTGTGGATCTCTTCTAAAAGCCCCATAATTTCGATGGAAGTTTTGGTGTCCAAGTTTCCCGTTGGCTCATCTGCCAAAATAATAGAAGGATTATTGATTAAAGCCCTTGCAACGGCCACCCTTTGACGCTGACCGCCTGATAATTCGTTGGGCTTGTGCGTTACCCTATTGCCTAAACCCACGTTTTCCAAGGCTTTTTGTGCTCTGGCGTCACGCTCCTTCTTGCTGGCTCCAGCATAAATTAAAGGCAGGGCTACGTTATCTAAAGAAGTTGAACGAGGTAAAAGGTTGAAAGTTTGGAAAACGAAACCGATTTCTTTGTTTCTAACTTCAGCCAATTCATTATCGCTCATGCGGCTCACATCAATGCCATTTAGGATGTATTGACCATTGGTAGGTGTATCTAAACAACCTAAAATATTCATTAAAGTTGATTTTCCAGAACCAGATGGTCCCATTAGGGCTACAAATTCGCCTTTATTAATGGTTAAACTTACTGATTTTAGTGCGTGGATCACCTCGGTGCCAATGACATATTTACGGCCAATATCTTTAATGGTAATGAGTTCTTTCTGCATTGCTGTTTTGTTTTTTAGACGAGTATGCTCGTCGCAATGTTACAAGCTAATCTTATTTTTCGATAATTTTTGGCACCATAAAGAAACGTTCGTTGTGCAAAGCGGCATTTTTCAAGCCGTCTTTTACACTGATTTCGTTCTTGGCTACATCTTCACGCCAAACATTGGCCTCTTCATTCATGTAAACCAATGGCTTCACACCATCTGTATCCAATTCGTTTAGCTTTTCCATAAAGGTAAGAATCTTGTTCATCTCCTTGGTAAGGTTTTCTACCTCATTATCTTTGATTTCAATTCTCGCCAAATCAGCTACTTTATGTACGGTTTGTTTATCTATTACCATATTTTTTACGGTTGTAGGTTATACATTATAAGTTATACGTTATAAGTTGTGAAGCGTAAAACCTAAAATGTATTGCTTAACACTTACTATTTAAACTAATTTACTATTGATCTTATTGTAAACGTCGTTCTTTAGCACTTCATCATTTTCAACGGCTAAGATACTGGTTAAAATTGGTTCGTGCACATATACATCCACAATGCCAGGTCTGGTGCCATATTTAGAGCCATCATCCCACATTATTTTCCATATGTTAGTAATGCTTACGGGTACTATAGGAATGTTTTTTTCGATGGCTAGTCTAAACGGACCACTTTTAAAATCCTGCAATACTGGTGGGTAGGCATTATCTATTTTACCTTCTGGAAAAATAATTAAGCTCATGCCGCTTTCCAGGTTATCTCCTGCTTTTTTGAATGCTCTGAATGAAGAGATCTTGCTTGCTCTGGAAACGGCAATATCAATGGTGGTAAAGAAAATACCCAATAAAGGATTTTTCATCAGTTCTTCCTTGCCCATAAAATGATACCTTCCGCTAGCTAACACACAGAAAATGATGATATCTAAATTGGAAGTGTGGTTGGCACAAAAAATATAAGTCTGGTTTTTATCCAGTGCTTTCTCAAATTCGAAATTAAAGAAAATACCAGACAATGCCGCCGCGGTAAACGAGTGCACCGTTCTAAACTTATTTAGGATACCGTAGTATCTCGGATGTCTTGTAAACCAGTAATAAAACGGCCAAAACAATATAAAAATCAAGGAAAGGCATAACAGGCAATACACCCAATGTATCTTTCGGAGCAGCTTAATCATCGAAATCAAAAATACAATTTTAGGGTAAGTCGCAAATGTTTTTTTCAAAATCGTTGAGGTTCAATGCCAATAGGATGATTATAGACGCGTTCATGTTTGTCAAATGCTTTTAAATTTAATTTTACGAAATCAACATTCTTCACACTATTCAGTTTTTTACTTAATTTCGGCCTCATGAAAGAGACAGTTGTTAGTGGAATTAGGTCCACGGGAAAACTCCATTTGGGTAACTATTATGGTGCAGTAAAAAACTTCATCAAAATGCAGGAAGAATATAATTGCTATTTTTTCATTGCAGATTGGCACTCCCTAACAACACACCCTACTCCAGAAAACCTTCACGGAAACATCAAAAACGTATTGGTAGATTACCTTGCTTGTGGCTTAAACCCAGAAGAAAGTACCATTTACGTACAATCTGATGTGCCAGAAATTATAGAATTGTACTTGTACTTAAATATGAATGCATATTTAGGTGAGCTGGAAAGGGCTACTTCTTTTAAGGATAAAGTACGTGGAAATCCTGATAACGTAAATGCAGGTTTACTTACTTATCCCGTATTGATGGCTGCTGATATTTTGATCCATAAGGCCACTAAAGTCCCAGTAGGTAAAGATCAGGAGCAACATTTAGAAATGGCCCGTACGTTCGGTAATCGCTTTAACCGTCTTTATAACCAAGAATATTTCCCAGAGCCTTATGCTTTTAGTTATACGGAGAAACTGGTGAAAGTACCAGGTTTGGACGGAAAGGGTAAAATGGGCAAATCAGAAGGTGATGCTAATTGCATTTATTTATCTGATACTCCAGAAGCCATTCGCAAAAAGGTTTCAAGAGCGGTAACGGATAGCGGACCAAGTGAAGAAAACCAGGAAAAGCCAGAAGCGATTCAAAATCTGTTTGATTTGATGAAAATTGTTTCACCAGCAGATACCTTGAACCATTTTGATGAGCTTTATAACAAAATGGCCATCCGTTACGGTGATTTTAAGAAACAATTGGCCGAGGACATGATTATTGCTACTGACCCAGTGAGAGAAAGAATCAATGATATTGCGAATGATAACGACTATTTAAAGAAAGTGGCTCGTTTAGGCGCTGAAAAAGCAAGAGAAAGCGCTCAAAAAACAATTAAAGAAGTACGTGAATTAATAGGGTTTAAAAGTTTTTAATTTGTAGTATTGTGTATTGCGATAGGCGTCATTGGATAAAGCGCAGATTGTGATACGCGATACTTAATACTCAATACGAAATATGCATATAGCTATAGTAGGCAACATAGGTGCTGGAAAAACGACACTAACAGGGCTTTTGGCCAAAAATTACGGATGGGAAGCACTTTATGAGGCTGTAGACAACAATCCTTACTTGGAGGATTTTTATAGCGACATGAAACGTTGGAGCTTTAATCTCCAAATCTATTTCTTGAACAGTCGCTTTCAACAGATTGTGGAAATAGACCAGAATAAAAGCAATGTGATACAGGATCGTACCATTTATGAGGATGCGCATATTTTTGCAGATAACCTTCATGAAATGGGTTTAATGACTACCCGTGATCATGACAACTACAGAGCAATTTTCGATAACATTACTTCGTTTATTAAACCTCCCGATTTGTTGGTTTATTTAAGAGCATCGGTACCTACGCTAGTGAACAATATTCAACGTAGAGGCAGAGAATATGAAGCGAGTATTCGTATCGATTATCTTTCGAAATTAAACGAGAAATACGAGACTTGGATCAAAAACTATAAGTTAGGTAAGTTGCTGATTTTAGATAAGGACAAACTAGATTTTACGAACAATCCAGAAGATTTAGGAACCATTATCCAAGCGATAGAAGCCGAAATTAACGGATTGTTTTAAAGGTGATGAGTAAAGATTTTCAACATGAAAATCCAGAAAACTGGAAATGTGGAATCTTTTACTTTAACAAAAAAGATCATCGAATGGTTGTTCCAAAAAGAATTCCTATCATGGGGTGGACATTTAACTTTGCCCATCCTGCAGGATATATCTTTTTAGTGCTTATTCTTTTATTTATTATTTTTCAATCGATTTATTCACGATGAAGATTCTTGGCATTATTCCCGCAAGGTACGCCTCTACCCGTTTTCCAGGTAAGCCACTCGTTGATATTTATGGTAAAACCATGATTCAGAGGGTGTATGAGCAATCGATCAAAACTAAAGGATTAGCGCATGTGGTAGTGGCAACCGATGATGAACGGATTGCAGAGGAAGTGACGAACTTTGGCGGTCAATATGTGATGACAGCCAATACGCATCAAAGTGGAACAGATCGTTGTGCTGAAGTAGCGGATAAAATGCCCGAGTATGATATCATCATCAATATCCAGGGTGATGAACCTTATATCAGCCCTGAGCAAATAGAATTGTTAAGCACTTGCTTTTCGGATGATAAAACCCAATTGGCTACTTTAATTAAGGAAATTAATACGGATGAGGAGCTCTTTAATGTGAATATTCCTAAGGTAGTGATCAATGCCCAACAAGAAGCTTTATATTTTAGCAGGCAAACCATCCCCTATCTTCGTAATACGGAAAAAGAGAACTGGCTAAAAGCACATCAATTTTATAAGCATATTGGTATTTATGGCTATCGCAGAGATGTGTTACTTGCCTTAACCAAATTGAAGCCTTCTACTTTAGAAATCACTGAAAGCTTGGAACAGCTACGTTGGCTGGAGAATGGCTTTACCATTAAAACCAAAGTCACGCACTTAGAAACCATTGCCATAGATACTCCTGAAGACCTTAAAAAAATATCTAAATAATTTTTTATATTAAGGCCTTAATCTATTGCCATGAAAAGAGTGATCATCGCTTTATCGTTTGCGGGCCTTTTAAGTGCCTGTAATTCCGCTGTGTCTGAAAAGGAATCTGGTTCTACCGAGGGACTAAAAAACACCAGTACTTTTGCTTTTTCTGATAAAGTGAAGCTGGATACTTTTACAGTAGCTATTGTAGGTAACAACAGCAACGACAGGCAACTGCTGTTTACCATCAAATCGTTTGAAGGAAAAGAAATTTACCGACAGGAAATCAAAACCAGTGAGTTGCTCAAAAACTATTTGGCTACTGCTGAAATGACCAAAGAAAGCGACAAAATCAAATTCCTTAAAGAGGAAATCTCCTATTTCTTTGAAGAACATCATTTTTTAGAGCCTGCGGTTACACCAGAGGATCAGCCTGATAAGAACGTGCCTGATAAGGTTTTTTATAATGAGTTGAAGCTAAATGGACTCAACGGTTTCGATTATCGTTTAGGTAAAGATCAGAATGTGTACATCGCTTGGTCAGAGAAGGAAAAGAAAGTAAAGGTTTATTATAAGTGCTGTTAATTAATTAAGCGCCATTCCTTTTCCTTTTTAAGGAGTCAATTATAGATTTCTTTACTTTGTTTCATCAGCTAACTAATTATTTTTCAGTTGTATCTGTGCGATATTTAAGTCGTGTTGTTTTTTCAAATCATACAGATTTTTGACAAGAGGTAACCTAGGACTTGCCCTAGAGAAGCCCACTAGAAGTAGTACAATATGTACGCACTTCTACAGACTTGTACGCACTTGTACGGACTTTTATGGAGTTTTTAAAGATTTAGATAGAAATGAAATAGGAAGTCTCTCTAAATTATGAAAAAAATAGGTAACTACACCACTTTGGACAAATGTCTTTTGCGTTGATGCTGTACCTTTAAACTGGCAGGTATTAAATATTGCCTTAAACGAAAAGTTCTAATAAAAGGGCTTTTTATTTATTTAACTTATACAATTCATTAGAAGCAACTTCAAGTTGCTCAATGCTTTCTACTCTTGCAAATAAATGTATATAGTGCTTTTCGTTATTTGCATCGGTAAGTTCAATAGGTTTATTTATAAACTCCTCACTATTATACTTATTAAACATTGTTTGAAATAACAAACTTCTATATTCTTGTGGAGTTAAGTGACGATGCCTTTTACCTCTTTCTATATCCTTGTTATCGCAATACGAATATAATATGACATCATTTTTAGCTAGGTATGATTTAATATGTTTGGTTAATGCAAATAATGTTTTTGCATTATTAATACCTTTATAATCTTCAATTGCAATTACAACTTCAATAATTTTTTTTGTTATTGAATCAGGCAAAACCATACTGTCAAAGCTTGAAAAGCCTAATACATATTCATGACCTTCTGCAGAAGTGATTGTGACAGATTTGTTGAGAGACATTAAACAAATCTATTTATTTAGATTTTCTAGCTTTATTTTTAGACAACAAAGCCCTAACTTTAGCTTCTTTATCAGCTTTAAGTTTATTCACCAAGTTCAAGAACTCAGTTGAATTGTTTTTTATATGTAATGTCTTTAGTGTCATTATGATACAAATATAAATATTAATGATTATATAATTGTAAAATGTTTTGTAGTTATTCCCGTAATTGTATTCATTATATAATAGATATTAGACAAAAATATTGCCATTTTTATTTTATTATTAATTTTAGTTTCTTATTTATCTTCTTTTTCTTGTCTTGCTATCTGGACTGATAACTTAGACTCTTACTTTTCTCTTTCATGAATCTTTTTAGGGTATGGGCTATAAAATTATGTGCTTATAGGGGTATAAATCTTTTTTACCTTAAACTCTTTAATCATATTTCCAATTATTCCTTGCCTTTATTCTACTACTTTTCATAACTTTGTCCCGATGAAAATCTGTAGAAAATTAATTGCAGTAGTATTGCTAGTTGGCGTGATGGCCAATTGCTTTAATTATTGGATTGTTTCTACCTCCTACCATTTCAACAAGGCTTACATTTCTTCTGTATTGTGTACCAACAAAGATAAACCTGCACTTCATTGTGAAGGAAAATGTTTTTTGGACATTAAGCTGAAAGAGCTTGAGCAAAAAAGCAAGCAAGAGCAGGAGCATGTAAAGCGTGTGATTGAAACGGTAGCCCCAGAAAAACCACTTCTGGTTTTTAAAACCTTTGAAACGGAGGTAGAAACCACAGTCCCACACTATCTACAGCAAAAGCCTGTAGGTAAAACCAGTACCATCTTTCATCCGCCAAAGGTAGCCTAATCATTTTCTTAGTGGCTTAACATATTGCAACCCAAATCAAGGGCTGTATTTTGTGATTACTTTATTTCATTCATCATTCATCATTGCGAAGCAAGAAGGAATCTCCTATCATGTGGGAAATTATTATTGCTTTAAGATTGCTTTACCGAATTGTCGGTACAGGTCGTGTCTTGCAATGAAGCTATTGGATTTTCCGTGAATGATTATCAAATCTTATTAAGAAAATATCTTTCTTAAGTGCCACTTAATTAATTATTTGTCAATTTTTTAAATGAAGTGATGCGAATGCTATCTAGGCTTCTGTCATCTCATACACCCTTATTATAAAATGAAAAAGATTTTAACCATTATTACCCTTGCCTCTATCCTATTCACTGCCTGCAAAAAAGATGAAGAAATCACATCAACACCAGGAAAAGTATCCCTTAATTTCGATGCGGTTTTCGGAACATCAGACTTTGCTTTAAATACAAACTTTAATTCAGGAACTAAAACATATAACTTCAATAAATTTAGATATTGGGTAAGTAACATCGTATTGGTCAAGGCCAATGGAGAAGAATACGTAGTTCCTAAATCATACTATTTATTAGAAGAGACGTCGGCAGTAACTGTACAAGATGGTGCGTATACTTATCCTGCTAATAAAAGAGAATTGGTAGAATTAAATGATATTCCAAATGGCGAATATAAAGGCATCAAATTTGGCATCGGCGTAGAATCTAAGTATAATGATAATTTAAGCTTGACTATTGGGGAACTTTCTCAACTAAATGGTATGACGAATGTTTCTTGGATGTGGCATACGAGTTATATTTTTACCGCAATTGGAGGATCTGCAGTAGAAAATGCCAATAACAAAACCATCAAAATAGAAACAGGCCTAAATGCCAATTATAAAACAGTTGCTTTAAATTTTCCCCAAAATTTAACCATTGGTGGTTCTAAATCTAATGTGATTAATTTAAAAGCTGATGTATCCAAAGCCTTGGATGGTATTGACGTTATTGCTACACCAACGGTTGGTGCAGCTCAAGCAACTACCATGACTGCTCTGGCAAATAACTACAGTACTAAGGTTTTCAGTGTGACATCGGTAAATTAAAATGACTAAAGCTAAAGTACATTTCTTTTGGCTAGTCTTATATCTGGCAGTTTCTTCTTGTAAAAAAGAGGAAGCTGCTATAATTGCTACAGATAATCGGTACTACTTGGCAATTCCAGGTAATATGCCTCCTTGGGTTGACGACGTAGATAATCCTTTAACTAATGATGGTGTAAAATTGGGGCGATTGTTATTTTATGACAAGCGCTTATCTGGCAATAATCAACTTTCGTGTGCTTCTTGTCATCAACAAGCTTTGGCCTTTAGCGACGGTATGCGCATAAATGATAGTGGTGTATCTAAACAGAAATTGCATCGGCATACCCCTACGTTATTTAATTTGCTTTGGACCAATAAAGGATTATTCTGGGACGGAGGTTCTACCAACCTGGAATCACAGGCCTTTGGACCTTTAACCAGTATGGATGAAATGGGCCAAGACCTTTATGAACTCGAATTTGAATTGAAAGCAGTGCCAGAATATCGACAATTATTTGATAAAGCTTTTGAAAACGGTATTACATCTGCAAATGTGGTCAAAGCCTTGGCGCAGTTTCAACGCACCTTAGTTTCGGCAAACTCTCGTTACGATAAGTTTAAAAGAAACGAAGGAATCCAATTATCGGTGTTAGAAATGGAGGGAATGAAAGTAATGGAGCAAAAATGTAAAAGCTGCCATGCTGGTGAGCTGTTTACTGACAATGACTTTCACAACAACGGAATTGATTTTAGCTACAATGATGATTTGGAAGGTATTTATCTAGGTAGGTTTAGAGTTACACTTAACCCCTTGGATATGGGGAGTTTCAAAACGCCTACGCTTAGAAACGTAATGCTGACTGCACCTTATATGCACGACGGTAGGTTTGGTAGTATAGATGAAGTGCTAGATCATTATGCACATGGAATTAGGCCTTCGCTTACCGTAGATAAAAGACTTTACCAAAATAATGGACAATTAGGGATTCCACTATCTAGTACAGAAAAATCAGCTATTAAGGCGTTTTTAAATGCGCTTAGTGACGAAGAATTTATAAGTAACAAAAAAATTAGTAATCCATATTGATAATTATGAAAAGGAATATATTATACCTCGTAACCATCTTAATACTTTTTTTAATTTCCTGTAGTAAGAAAAATGAACCTACTCCAGATTTTGAAGAAGAAAATTTAGCTCCCCTGTCTATTGAGTTTGATAACATTGTTGGAGGAAGAACATTGACTTTTAACAATGCAGCGGTTCCTTACACCAATGCCAAGGGCGAAGCTTTTACCATAAGCATGATCCAATATTTTATCAGTAACGTAGAGGTGACCACTACTAGTGGACAAAAATATACTGTAAAGCAGGATAGCTCTTATTTTTTGATCAAGGGCTCAGACAGAGGTACTCGTTTTGCAAAAGTAAAAGTGCCAGAAGGCGATTATAGTAAATTAACCTTTATTGTAGGCGTAGATAGTTTACGCAGTACGATGCCAGTAGACAAGAGAACTGGCGTGCTAGATCCAGCTTCTGGAGGAAGTATGGAAAGTGGTGGCATGTACTGGGGCTGGAATTCTGGATATATTTTTTTCCGTTTAGAAGGGAATTCAAACGTGGTCACTGATGATCAACAGGGCGATCCTACAGGTAAAAAGCAATTTAAGTACCACATTGGTTTCTTTGGTGGTTACGATGTTCCTACAATTAATAACATTAGAAAGATAACCGTGGATTTGAATGAAGCTGGGATAGCGAGGGTGAGAAAGGATAGACAGAGTAATATTCATCTCTTTGTTGACTTAATGAAGGTTTTTAATGGTAAAAATACTTTTAGCATTAAGGAGAATCCGAATGTGATGTTCGGCGAATTTTCTTCAACAATAGCCAATAATTTTTCAGGATTGTTTACACACGACCATACAGAGAATTAAAATGAGATATGTCAAATATATTTTAGTACTGTTGGTTTTTGTTTATTCCTGCAAGAAGGGTAATGATATACAACAGCAGATAGATACTTTTTTAGGGTTTCAAGCTCCTAAAAATTTTCCACAGCCTATCTACAATTTGGCAAACAACCCCGTAACTAAGGATGGTTTCGAATTAGGTAGGAAACTTTTTTATGATGTACGCCTTTCTAGAAATAATACGATTAGTTGTGGTTCGTGCCATATCCAGTCTTCGGCATTTACACAACACGGGCACGATGTAAGTCATGGCATTGAGGATCGATTAGGTACACGTAACTCGCCTCCCATTATGAATTTGGCTTGGAACAAAGCATTTATGTGGGGCGGTGGTGTATTTGACCTTGACCTACAACCCATTACTCCGATTACAGCCCACGAGGAAATGGATGAAAGCTTAGAAAATGTGCTCAATAAACTTCGTTCGGCTACGGCTTATAAAGAGAAATTTAAAGCAGCCTTTGGTTCAGAGGAAATTACGACTGCACGTTTTATGAAAGCCTTATCGCAGTTTATGATCATGTGCATTAGTAGTAATTCTAAATACGACAAGGTCATGAGGAAAGAAAGTAATGCGGCTTTTACGACTCTGGAATTGGAAGGTTATGAGATTTTTAAGGATAAGTGTGGTAGTTGCCATAAGGAGCCCTTATTTACCGATGGAGAATTTAGGAATAATGGCTTAGCGCCCAATCCCATTAACGATAAAGGTCTATATGGATCGACTTTGTTAAGTACAGATAAGTATAAATTTAAAGTACCATCGTTACGTAATCTCAAATATACTGCGCCATTTATGCATGATGGTAGGTTTTTGAACTTAGATGCCGTTTTTCAGCACTATACTAATGAGGTTCAGGCGACGGAGAACTTAGACCCATTGTTAAATAAGAATGGAACTAGGGGGATTGCCATTAACAGCGATGAGAAAAGCAAATTACTTGCTTTTTTAAATACTCTAAATGATGAGGAATTTATTAACAATAAACTTTTAGCAGAACAGTAATGATTATTAAGAAAATACTTCTATTGATTTTATTATCAAGTCCTTCAACATTGCTTGCTTGCGATATCTGTGGTTGTGGTGTGGGCAGTTACTATATCGGTATTTTGCCCGAATACAACAAACGTTTTGTAGGTCTTAGGTATCAGCATAAAACCCTGCAAACGCATTTGGGTCCGCACGGAAATGTTACGCCACTGTCTACAGACGAAACGTATCAAAGTGCAGAACTTTGGGGTGGCTGGAATTTCGGAAAGCGTTTTAGGACACTCGCTTTTATTCCCTATAACTTCAATCAGCGTAGTTCGCAAGCCAATACTGGCAATAAACAAGGTTTAGGTGATATTGCATTAATGGGTTATTATAATTTGTTTACCCAAAGCAATACACTTAACAGTAAATTGCTGGTGCATTCACTTTGGGTGGGTGCGGGCGTTAAACTTCCCACAGGAAAATACGAACCTAGCGAACGTTTGGCTATCCAAGAAAACCCTAACAACTTTCAATTAGGAACAGCAAGTACCGATTTTACCCTGAATGCGGCCTACGATATTCGCTTAAATGATTTTGGCTTTAACCTAAATGCCAATTACAAAATCAACACTGAGAATAAATACGGTTATAGGTATGGCAATAAGCTCAGTACAAATGCACTATTGTATTATAAGTTTAGGTTATTCCATCAACTCACCATTGCGCCAAATGCAGGTATTTTATATGAAACTGCTACCAAGGACATGGAACAAGGTAAATATGAAATGGATGTTTCTGGAGGTTATTCTACCGCTTTGGTTACAGGTTTTGAATTGGCGGTAAGTAAGTTTTCTGTTGGCGCTAATTACCAAAATGTAATAGGTCAGGAATTAGCTAATCAACGTGCCAAGGCTGGAAATCGGTTAATGCTTCACTTTTCTGTTCCATTTTAAAATTTAATATCATGAATAAATTAAAAAATCTAAGCTTAATAATTATCCTGGCTTTCACCGCTTGTCAGCAGCAGGACAATGAGCAAGCTATTAAAAAAACTATCGACGATTTGCATAACGAAGCAATGGTGATTAATGAGAAAGCCATTAAAACTACTTTCAAGTTAGATAGTTTGTTGGAAAAAAAGCGCCAGGAGAAAGATGGCGACACCATTGCACTACAAAATTCCATTCATCAGCTCCATTTGGCAGATGAGAAAATGATGGATTGGATGCATGGTTTCCAACTTGATTTTAAGGGTTCAAAAGCAGAAGCTTTACAGTACTTTAAAAATCAACTGGATAGTGTAAAACAAGTGCAGGTTCAGTTAGAAAAAGCCATTGAACAGGCAAAACCTTTTATAAAATAATGATGAATTAGCCACAGATGCACAGGTAAAAATTTATGTGAATGTATAAGCACTCACTTCGTCATTTCGAGAGTTTACGACAAAGCCAGTCTCTGAAAGTTATTAGAAGACTAGCATATTCAAAGATTTCTCGACTACGCTCGAAATGACGGGCGATGTTTTTAGGAAAATGTAAAATCTGTGTATCTGTGGCATAAACCCTTAATGTAATATGAAAACAACTTTAATAATCTGTATTTTTGCCCTTGGTGGTTGGTGGACACAGGGAGAAACCACTACTCATGAATTTCAAAAAACTGTTGTTAGTGATAGCCTAAAGGTAGATCCAGTTTGTAAGATGAAAGTGAAAGCTTCGAGCAGTATTAAAAGCACTTTCAACAAAAAGGAATATGTGTTTTGCAGCAAAAGTTGCCAAATGAAATTTGATAAAAGCCCTGAAAAATATCTTAAATAAATGATGAAAAGATTAATTCAATACGCTGCATTCGGACTGTTATTGTTTGGAGCGGCATGTACACAAGAAAAGAAATTACCTATTTATGGAGATAAGGAGGCGAAGATCAGCAAAGATGCTAATGGTAATGAAAAGATAGATACTGTTTACAAAACGATCCCAAACTTCAAGTTTCTTAACCAAGATAGTATTGAGGTCACGCAAGATGCATTCAATAACAAAATTTACGTAGCCGATTTCTTTTTTACTTCTTGTACAACCATCTGTCCTATCATGCACCGTAATATGAGGACCATTTACGACAAGTATAAAGGCAACCCAGAAGTAATGTTTCTTTCTCATACCATTGATTTTAAGTACGACAAACCTTCTGTATTGAAAAAGTATGCGAAAAAACTGGGTGTTGATGTACCACAATGGCAGTTTTTATACGGCGATAAAAAAGAAGTGTACGGCTTAGCGGAAAAAGATTATCTGGTAGCGGTACAAGAAGATAGTGCAGCAACCGATGGTTATGTACACCAGGGTTGGTTAGTGCTTGTTGATAAGCATAAACGCATTAGAGGAGCTTATGACGGTACCAAACCTGAAGAAGTTGAAAAGCTGAAAAGCGATATGGATATTTTGCTTGCGGAGAAAAACTGATTAAGTGAAAAGTCAAAAATCAAAAGTTAAAAGCATCAGCGTTAAGAAAATTGTAGTTTATACCTTTTTTTTAGCGGCAGTAGCCATAGTGATTAATGCTTGTCAAAGTGCGAGTGAAATTGAAATGGCTAAATACCTTTCCAATGGAAAAGATATTTATGTGGCTAGGTGTCAGAATTGCCATGGCGCCAACGGGGAAGGTTTGGGAGAGCTGGCTCCCCCACTCACTGATACGGTATTTTTGAAAGCTAATAAGCAAAAAATTGCTTGCTATATCAAAAATGGCGCTAATGAACCGATGGAGATTCATGGTAAAACCTATCAAGAGAAAATGCCAGCATTTAAGGATTTGCATGATATTGATATTGCACAGGTAATGGTGTATGTGACCAATTCATTTGGTAATCAGCAAGGAATGTATACTTATGAGCAGGTAGCAAAGGATTTGCAGAATTGTAAATAGTGCTTTTTCTATCTTAGGAAGACTTACAGGGTTTCTAAAACTTCGTAAGTCTTTTTTGTTTTTATTAAGCATCATCCGTCATTGCGAGGCACGAAGCAATCTCACGAATGTCAAGGTTAAAAACTATTACTTTAAGATTGCTTCGTGCCTCGCAATGACGAAACTTTATAAACAAACCTCGCAGGTTTTTAAAACCTACGAGGTTTAATACAAAACGAAATAAAAGCTTACCTTTGCACTTAATGCAAACCGTTCTATCGCCGCAATTTTATATTGAGGAGGAAAGTCCGGGCAACAAAGAGCGTCTCGCTTCCTAACGGGAAGGGGTTTAGGAATGAAGACCTAGGCCACGGAAAGTGCCACAGAAAATATACCGTCTCAACTTGTTGGGATAAGGGTGAAAACGTGAGGTAAGAGCTCACGAGCTTTGTTAGTGATAGCAAGGTTGGTAAACCCCGGGAGTTGAAAGACCAAATAGGCTAACGCATGTAGGGCTGCTCGTCCGATGTTAGTGGGTAGGTCGTTAGAGGTAAATGGCAACATTTATCCTGGATTAATGATAGAAGTCCTTTTAGGAGGAAACAGAACCCGGCTTATAGGTTTGCATTTATATATGAAACAAAAAAGTGGCGTTACCTTGGTAGTGCCACTTTTGTTTTATTTGATTATTCTTAATGAAGAACCAAGGTGTTCCATTGGTTCAATAACTGCTGGTGCGGTTAAGCCTCTTTCGTCTCTGTGTTGCTGAAAAGCAAGAAAAGAAGGCGTATTTAAAATCTGTTGTTGTATTTCTTCATTTTCGTACATAGAAACATGCACAAAAGTTAGTCCGTCCTCTTTAACGTAAACATGGTACAGGAACTTGCTGTGTTGCAGTTCTCTAAAATCAGCTAAAAAAGCAGCAATATTACGTTTATTCTCTTCAACAAATTCGGCGTTAATTTGGTAAGTAACCTGTACTGCAATCATATTCTTATTTTTTGCTTTTAGTAAATGTACAAAAACGTTTTATCGTTTTAGAGCGCCTATAAAAAAAGACCTTGTACTTAAACAAGGTCTTCCATTAATTACTTTGAGCGGTTATTATTTTGCGCTATTTTTTTTCTCTGTAACTTCAGTACGAATTTCTTGAGCTAAACCTTTAAGATCTTGCATAGCTTTACGTACTCTAGTTCCTGCAGCTGAATTACCTGCGTTGTAAAATTTCTCTACGTCTGCCTCGATAGCGGCAACTACTTCTTTAACTTTTGCAAATTTTTCCATTGTTATAATTTTAATTTATTGGTCAAATATATCATTTAAACGGAATAAACAAGCAATTCTTTCTTTTTTTGATATTCTTTTTTGCCGTAAGTTTTTAACAATTCACATTTCGTATCCGTTGCCCCTATTTAATAATGGTCAATAAGCACACACATTCGGTATGGGCAATGGCCTGAAATGGGTAATCATAATGGTAGTTAAGTAGCTGTCCTACTGAAAGATACTGTTTATCTCCTTTCGCGGTAAAACTTAAGTCGCCTTCAATCATATACAGGTTCATTAGTAAATGCCCTTCTTCATTGCCCGACTGTATTTTTTCATCTTTTTTTAGTGCCACTAACGTCAAAGTAGTGTGTTCTGACTTAAAAACCGTGATGGCATTCTTCCCATTTTCATGGTATGAAGATTCATTTTTGATCTCTTTGATGAACTTGGGCAAGTCCACAGGAACCATTTGCCCGTCCAAAGCACGGCTTCCCGCTGGGCGTTGAGGGGTAGCGTTATTGAATTTTTCTTCCATGGCCTTTTTTATTCATAACAGTTAGCCACCAGGCTATGTTTGCGCAATGTGGTAATGTTTAAAATTAGTATCATGTAAAGTAGGTTAAAATAACGAACTTTGCTGCCAATGTCGTTATTTATTAGCTCACTAAATACTGGTAGCAATGGTAATTGTTTCTACATTGGCAATGAAGATGATGCCGTACTGATAGATGCTGGCCTAAGCTGCAAGGAAACGGAAACCCGACTTTCTCGTTTAGGCTTAAGTATGCATAAAGTTCGGGCCATTTTTATTACTCATGAGCATACCGACCACATTAAGGGCTTGCCAGTACTCGCTAAAAAATATCAATTACCTATTTATATTACTGCAAAAACACATTTAGGTGGCCGACAGTTGCTGCCATCGCATTTGGTGTATTCGTTTTCAAGTAGTGAGCCTATTACAATTGGCGATTTGGAAATAGTGGCCTTTCCTAAATTACATGATGCTGCTGAGCCGCACAGCTTTACGGTGGCGTGTAACGACATAAAGATTGGTGTTTTTACGGATATAGGCGACCACTGTGAAAACCTTATTCATCATTTCAAACAATGTCACGCAGCATTTTTAGAAGCTAATTACGACGATGAAATGTTGGACAAAGGGAACTATCCCTATTTCTTAAAACGTAGGATAAGAGGTGGAAATGGTCACTTGTCTAATCAGAAAGCCCTTGACCTATTTGTCAATCATCGGCCCGAGTTCATGAGCCATCTTTTTCTTTCGCATTTAAGTAGAGAAAACAATTGCCCTGATTTGGTGCATCAACTATTTAGTGAGGTAGCCAACGGTACCGAAATTATTGTGGCTTCGAGATTGCAAGAAACGCCTGTATATCAAATTAGCTTAAAGCAAATTACGCCAGCTCTTTCAACGTTGTAGTTTGCTCGGTTACACTCAAACGGTGTTTTATTCCACACTTTAAAGCATAATTAGCCTTTTGATGGCCTACGGGGAAATCAAAACATACTGGATAATTAAATTCCTTTACTTTTTCCAATACAATTTGCTCCAATGTTTTGCCAAAGCCATCCCCCTCATCATCCTTTTTCACCCTGAAACCGCCCACTACCAAACCTTTCAGTTTATTAAGTTTGCCACTGCGCTTAAGGTTAAAAAACATTCTGTCGATGCTATACAAATATTCACCGACATCCTCGACAAATAGAATCTTACCATCGGTTTTAATTTCTGATGCACTGCCAGTCAAATTCTCAATACAGCGCAAATTACCACCAATTAATTCGCCTTCTGCTTCACCTAACCTGTTATTGGTTTGGTAACTGGCTTCGTAAGTCATCAGCTCCTCTCCTTTTAGAGCTTTTTCGATAGATTTAATGGTATCAATTTGTATCGGTTCTGCCTTGGTCCAATCTGTAGGGAAACTATTGCACATTTTAGAGTGTATGCTGGCAAATCGATAATTGCTATTTAAATGGCAATGTAAAATGGTAATGTCACTAAAACCAATTAACCATTTGGGAGATATCTTAAAAATGCTAAAATTTAACTGATCTACAATTCTCACAGCGCCATATCCTCCCCTTGCACACATAATGGCCTTAATGCTCGTGTCGTCCAACATTTGTTGTAAATCGGCCAAACGTTCCTCATCAGTACCGCCAAAGGTAAAATCACGGGCACCGACTGTTTTTCCTATCGCTACTTTAAAGCCCCAACTTTCCATCTGTTGTATGGCAGGTGCTATTTCATCATACGTAATAAATCCCGCTGGACAGGTAATCCCAATGATATCGCCCTGCTTTAAATAAGGAGGTTTTTTATGCTTAACAGCTTCATTACTCAATTTTGTGGTAGCGGCATTGCCTTTAAAAGCATATAACATTGCCGATGCGGGCAGTAACGACGAAAGAAATAGTTTGCGGTTCATGATAGGGCAATTTACCAATTCGCCTACAATACGCCAAAGTCTTTTATAAATAGAAGAGCGAAGACACAAGGCCTTCGCTCTCTTCAGTCCTGCCATTCGCCTTTAGTCCCACGTTACACTTTGGGAGCTATCGGCTGCTGTCAGGTCTATTGTACAACGTTAATCAGTACGTCGTCAAATTTCTAATTTTCCTTCTACCGAGTCATCCATGGTTTTTCCAGTGATGATGGATGCCGCCATTTTAATAAAGGCAATGGCTTCACCATGTTTGGTATCCCAGTAATAAACTTGTGTCGGCGCCACTTTGATTACGCTGATCTTCTCATCATCCTTTCCATCTTGAAACCAAACTTTAAGTAGCGGATTCCATAGCTCTTCTATTTTTTTTCGATCCTCAATAATTTCACTAATGCCATAAATATTTAAAAAACCTGAATTTTTATGGTGCTGAAAAAATAAATGCGTTAACGGATCAGCCTCAATTTCTTTATTCTTTTCACTATCTACTTGGCTCATGAACCATAAATTACCGTCGTCATCCACATCTAACACCGACATTGGCCTTACTGATAATGGCAAGCCTGTTTTAATGCTGGTACAAAAGAAACAGTTTTCTGCCCCTTTGGCTAGTTCCTGTAACTTTTCGACGGCTTCCTTACCTTCTAAGGTTTTGATGTGATCGTTAATATCTTGTGTATTGTTTGAGCTATCTCTGCTCACATTTGAATTTTCCATACTTTTGTTTCGTTTTTAAGATTTAAAGAGTGTTTTTAGTACTGTTGCCGTAACTAGCGCTCCAAATAAATAATAGCCCACGGTGAGCACCTTGGTTTGTGTTGTCCTAGTTACTGGTCTAGGGTCCAAACCCAATGATTTCGGAAGTTGAATGGCACCAATTCCAGCACTTAAACCTAATGCTACAGCTTTGGGCCAAATGTATTTTCCGCTTCCGCCAATCATGCTGTAATATGTAGCATTGGCAATAAGATCAGCTTCTAAAGTTAGCTTGTGTAAATCATCAGCGTCATTTATTGGGGTACCTACTTGACTAAGGGTTTTGTTAACTACCTCTTCTCCCAATAAATTAATTTGGGGAGCATTGCTTATGTTTTTGCGCACTACTTCGTGCAATATGTTTAGGGCTACAGAACCAATAAGGCCTGCAGTCATGTTTTTAATCCATCTCATCTTTTATCATTTTATGCTTAACCAATCAATTGCTTCGTCAAGCTGCGACAATTTGAAACCTTTAGATTCTCCTGGGGCGATATAGCTAAAAGCGTCTGTGAATTTTTCTACAGCTGTTTCATCGGTCACCACAGCTATTTTTTTCCATTTGGTAAAATGTTTTAAGCCTGCTACCATATCTTGAAACCATGCACCAGCGGTAAAGTTTTCGACAGGCGTTTCTAGTACTAATAGGTAATAAATGTCATTTTGATTCTGGGTGAGTACTTCTAATCCAGGAAGCAGTACGCTTTTAAGGTCGTCGGCCGTGACTTGTCCCGTAGCTTTTACGCCAAATACGTGTGGTGGTATATCTCTGATAATGCTTAACATAACTATATAATTTTTATTAGCATAACAGATTTTAGAAGGGAATGGTTTCTTTGATTTGTGATTTAATGGGTTAATTGTGTTGTTTTACAGTTGTTTATGATAGGTTATCTATTGTTTTTCACTCATGGCCGTTGGACCTAGTACTTCTCTCTTGAAAGAAAAAGACCAAAAGTTCAAGGCTGATTGTACTGTGTCGCTACAGCTGATTAAAGCTTTTATTGCGCTAGCTGAGCCGTGTGTCTGTCAGAGGTAAATGAAAGAGGGTGCTGCACTTCTGCACCTAGCTTGATTGTGGTTTATTGGGTGTTAGCGGTTACGCTTTAATGGCTTTCGCTGCCACATTACCATAGGCCGTTCTGAGCACTTAGGGAAGTTTGTGCACTTCCAAATTCCCCTCTTCTAGAGGGGTGCCCAAAGGGCGGGGTGTTTAAAAACAATGGAAAGTGAAAACTTAAGTCGTAGCTACTGGCACAGCCAATTGGCTAGAAATAGCGGCTCCATCGGTAAGTAGCTCTTGGGTAATGCTTCTGGTGTAATCAATAATTTCCGACTTAAAGTCCTGAACCGAGGCTCCTGATCTGATTTCTTCCAAACGTTTTTCCCAAGCACCTGTCAATTCTGCCTGTGCAATTCGTTTGTCTTTTACTACTTCGTAAACAGCCAAGCCTTTAGCCGTTGGTACCAAATTACGTTTTTCGCGGATGATATATTCCCTAGTTAACAGGGTCTCGATGATGGCTGCCCGTGTAGCTGGAGTACCTAAACCGCTATCTTTCATGGCGTATCTAAGCTCTTCATCTTCAATTTCTTTGCCGCAGGTTTCTAAAGCTTTTAATAACGAAGCTTCGTTGTACATCGCTTTCGGTTTGGTTTGTTTTTCCAAGAAGGCTTTGTTCACAATAGGCAAAGCCTCTCCTTTCTTTACTTTTGGTAAAGCGGGGTTGTCCTCGTCTTTTTTATCCTCCTCTACCTCGTTAAAAACAGAGCGCCATCCCGCAGAGCGGATAACTGTACCATTGGCCACAAAAACAATCTCCGATTGGATGGTAATTTTGGTGACTTCTTTCACACATTCCTGATGGAAAGCCTCTAACATGCGCCCAGCAACTAAATCAAAAATCGCTTGATGGTCTTTGCTTAAACTGCCAGGTTTAACACCAGTTACTAAAATGGCATGGTGGTCAGTTACCTTTTTAGCATTGACACTCCTTTTGTTCAAAGTCATTTCCTGCAAGGCTACGGCTGATTTAGCAAACAGGCCATGGTCGGTTAAACTGGCAATTAGTGCAGGTACCGTAGCAAAAATATCGTCACCAATGTAGCGGCTACCCGTACGTGGATAGGTTACCAATTTACTTTCGTAAAGGTTCTGTAATAAACCTAAAGTTTGGTCAGCGGTAAAACCGTTCTTTTTGTTGGCTTCCTGCTGCAAACTACTTAAATCGTGCAATAGTGGAGGTGGCTCTTTTCTTGGCTTAGCTTCTACAGCGGTGATGTTTCCACCGTTACTAAAACCAGAAGCAACATCCTGCACCTTTTCAAAAATCGCTTCCCCTTCTTCTTTGGCATCAAAACTATCTACAGAAATGGCTTTAAATAACTGTCCATCCTTATCCAATTGGATGCCAATTTGGTAATATATTTTGGGAACAAAGTTCTTAATTTCAAGGTAACGGGCACAAATCATGGCTAAGGTTGGGGTTTGCACCCTACCTAAAGAGAGCACACTCCTATTGCCTGCCGAAATACTTAACGCTTGTGTCGCATTCATGCCCACCAGCCAATCAGATACGGAACGACAATGTGCCGAACTGAATAACGTGTCGTATTCGGTACCAGGTTTTAAGTTTCTAAATCCATCCTTAATCGCCTCATCCGTTTGTGAAGAGATCCACAGCCGCTTAAATGGCTTTTTGCATTTCAAATAAGAGTAGATGTACCTAAAAATTAATTCGCCCTCACGCCCAGCATCCGTTGCTACGATAATCTCTGTGGCTTCATCAAACAGCATTTTTATGGTATCCAGTTGCTTTCTTACCCCAGGGTCTTCCACCATTCCATCCTTGGTTTTTATCTTACGAATGGAGAGTTTAAACTTGTTTGGTAGCATGGGCAGATGTTCTTTGCGCCAGCCAAAAAAGCCATATTCCTGAGGTGGGGCAAGCTGTAATAGATGCCCGAAAGCCCAAGTGAAGGAATAGCCTTTGCCTTCAATATACCCATCTTTACGGGTTGTAGCCCCAAAAACTTTGGCTAACTCACGTCCTACAGAGGGTTTTTCGGCAATTACGATCTTCATATTTGAATAAAATGGAGGTTAAATATCCTAAATTTAAAATACATGCAACAGTTCATTTTATCAACACTTCAGTATGCGATTGAACCCTAGATAGATAAATGGATTGTAGTGATGTACTCATTTTGATGGTTTGGTGTAATACAAACCTCGTAGGCTTTTAAAACCTATGAGGTTTAGGTATTAGCTGCTTGTTCATTTTCAAGGAATTAAATCAAACCTTTAAAATATTTTGGAATGAAATTTAAACAGCTAGTTAAACTATCTTATCTTTATAGTGAAAATGAGCATTACTCTACGTGACATATCTAAAGCATTAAATATCTCGGTTTCTACCGTATCAAGGGCGCTCACCGATAGCCATGAAATTGGAGAAGAAACTAAGCAAAAAGTGTTGGCTTACGCTAAGGAACATCATTATGTGCCCAACCGTATGGCCCGCAGTTTGAAAGTGGGTAAAACACGTTCTATAGGGGTAGTAATTTGCTCGATAGACAATAATTTTGTGGCGCAAATGCTAGATGGCATTGACCAGATTTGTACTGAAAATGGCTATCAAATCATTATTATGCAAAGCAAAGAGTCGTATGAGCAAGAACAGGCCTGTATCAATTTATTGCATGCTAGTGGTGTAGATGGCATCATGATTTCTCCGTCCTATCAAACCACCGATTTTAGTCATTTAAAAGAATTGCAATCACAAGGATTTCCAGTGGTACTTTTTGACAGGATTAGCGAAAAAATGACGGCTCATAAAATTGCGGCCAACAATTTAAGTGGTGCTTATCAAGCGACTACGCATTTGATTTCTAATGGCTATACGCGTATTGCGCATTTGAATAGCAATGCAACGCTAACCACCACCGCTGAACGTTTTGAAGGTTATAAAAAAGCACTTGAAGACCACGGAATCAATTATCAGGAGGAATTGGTGGCTTTTTGCGATACTGCTCAGCAGATAGATCAAAGCGTGGCTGATGCCATGGAACAATTGCTTAAACAACAACCGCAAGCTATCTTTACCGCCACTGATTTACTGAGTACCAAAGTATTGGCTTATTTGATGGAGCACAAGTTTACTGTCCCTAAAGATATTGCATTGATAGGATTCAGTAATTCTGATTTAGCGGCTGTCTTAAATCCATCATTGAGTACGGTACGTCAACCTTCACGTCAAATTGGTGAGTTGGCGGCCCAAACGCTCATTAGCTTAATCAAAGGTAAGGACATTGGTCCTGAAGAAACCATTCTGCTGGATACTGAACTTCAAATTAGAAAATCAAGCGGTAGTTAGGCTACTTTTGACATTGTCACGACCTCCTTATGAGGCAGTTTTAAACTAATTACGTAATTTTGCACTCTTATTTACGAAAATGAGCAAGCACGGAAGAATTTTAGTAGCCATGAGTGGCGGGGTTGATAGTTCGGTAGCATCAGTGATGTTGCACGAGCAGGGTTATGAAGTTATTGGCTTAACCATGAAGACTTGGGATTATGCCACATCGGGCAGTAATAGCAAGGAAACTGGCTGCTGTAGTTTGGATAGTATTAATGATGCCCGTACACTTGCCGTAAATTATGGCTTCCCGCACTATATTTTAGATATCAGAGATGAGTTTGGCGATTTCGTCATCGACAACTTCGTGGATGAATATTTAGCTGGAAGAACGCCAAATCCATGTGTGTTGTGTAATACTTATATCAAATGGGAAGCACTATTGAAACGTGCTGATAAGTTAGATTGTGAGTTTATTGCTACTGGACACTATGCGAATATTCGTCAGCAAGACAGTGGTCGTTATGTAATCTCTAAAGGTAAAGACGAGAATAAGGATCAATCTTATGTATTGTGGGGCGTGTCGCAAGAAAACTTAGCTAGAACTAAATTCCCGTTGGGTAGTTTCGCTAAATCTGAAATTAGACAAATGGCTCTAGATATGGGTCAAGAGGAACTGGCTAAAAAAAGCGAGAGCTATGAGATTTGCTTTGTACCTGATAACGACTACCGTGCTTTCTTAAAACACAAAGTGGAAGATTTGGAAGAACGTGTGGCTGGTGGAAACTTTGTAAATACCCAAGGTATGGTGATTGGCCAGCATAAAGGCTACCCTTTTTATACCATTGGTCAACGTAAAGGTTTAGGTGTTGCTTTTGGCGAGCCGATGTTTGTGACCCAAATTTTGCCTGAAAGCAATACGGTTGTTTTGGGCAGAGCGGATGAGTTAGAGCGTCGTGAGGCAATGGTAAGAAACGTAAATTTGATTAAATACGAAAATATCAACGAGCCTTTGGATAATGTAGTTACTAAAATACGCTATAAAGATGCTGGTACTTTAAGTACTATTGTACAGGAGAAGGATCAAATGCGTGTGGTTTTTGATCATGCAGTTTCTGCAATTGCTCCAGGTCAATCGGCAGTGTTTTATGAAGGTAATGATTTGTTGGGTGGTGGCTTTTTGATTTAGTTGTTTAGTTTTTTGGTTGTTTAGATTCGCTTCTTCACGATATTGGAGCTAGTAGCGCTGTTCTAATTTATAGAAGGTCGTTTGTTTTTTTTTCACTCATGGCCGTTGGGCCTAGTCCTTTTCTCTTGAAAGAAAAGGACCAAAAGTTCAAGGCTGATTGTACTGTGTTGCTCCAGCTGATTAAAGCTTTTATTGCGCTAGCTGAGCCGTGTTTCTGTGAGTGCTGAATGAAAGAGGGTGCTGCACTTCTGCACCTAGCTTGATTGTACTTTATTGAGTGTTTGTGGTTACGCTTTAATGGCTTTCGCTGCCACATTACAATAGGCCGTTCTGAGTGCTTAGGGAAGTTTGTGCAATGCGAAATTCCCTTCTTCTAGGGGCTAAAGGGCGGAGTTTAATAGAAGATTGAAAAACTTACGAAATTTAACTTTAGCTATTGGTTGTTTTTAAAGGTAAAATTGAGGGCTTTCTCCATTCGAAAACTTCGTAAGTCTTACATAGCCATCATAGATCTAAATTACGAACACTTATTCATCGCTAATTAAGTCATCAAAATCTTTAATTTGAGATAGTTTCACCAGCGGTTTTGCAGGAAGTTTAGACCATTTTTCTTTAAATACTTCATCCCCACCATCGTCATTTTGATTTGTATTTTCTTTTACCAGTTTCTTCCTTGTTAAAAAATTGATACTGGTTTCTCGATCAATTCGAGGACCGAAATTGTCACTAGAATCATAACCAATCAGCTCAAAATCAGCATTGCGAAATCTAAAAGTATAACGCCAATAGCCGTATCTACCGTGTGAGTATTGAATGTATAGATTTCCTTTTTCTATTTGGACACTAAGATCTGGCGGGAAGTAAACACCTCCATCTTCATTTTCGGATGAAAAGCAATTTAAATTTTTAAGGGCCAATTCGTATCGCCCTTTTTTGTTCAATAGGATGATAATGCCCCTTCGGTTACGGTCAGCCCGCTCTTCGAAACGATTAACAATGACTTTACTTTTGTCTGTCCCTTTAACAATCAACACCTCGTCTATTAAACCGTCTTTATTAAGATCACCTTTTATGGTACTAAAAAGCACAAACCCTTTGGGTACAAAGTCAGCTGTATTTACTTTTTGTTTGGGAATTACAGTTAGATTCCTTCTTTGTATGCTGCCTAAATCATTGTTTTTTTTGATAGTTTTTTTTGATTTGCTAGAACTATAGCTGAGCAAGAGTGATACCATTAAACCGAAAATAATCAAATATTTCTTCCTCATAATAAACTGTTTTAGAGATTTTCTAGCTTTGATTTTATAATTCCGTTACGTGTCAAAAGCAATCCTTAGCAAGATAAATATTTACGATTAGATTATTTATTAAAAACAATTTCTTCAATTATCTTTGCGGCTCATTAAAAAAGAGTAATCACATTGATCGACGTAAATAATATTTCTGTATCATTTGGCGGTACCACGCTTTTCAGCGATGTATCTTTTTCTATTAACGAGAATGATAAAATAGCCCTAATGGGTAAAAATGGTGCGGGTAAATCCACCTTATTAAAAATTATTGCTGGTGCTGGTAAAGCGACCAGTGGCCATGTATCTGGGCCAAAAGATGCGGTAATTGCTTATTTGCCACAACATTTACTTACGCAAGATAATGTGACTGTTTTTGAGGAAACCTCTAAAGCTTTTAGTGAAGTTTATCACATGCGTGATGAGCTGGAAAGCTTGAACGAACAGTTGGGCATTCGGACTGATTACGATACTGACGATTACATGAAGTTAATTGAAAGGGTATCGGAACTTAGCGAAAAGTTCTATTCTATTGAGGAAGTGAACTATGATGCCGAAGTAGAAAAGGTGTTAAAGGGATTGGGATTCCTCCGTTCTGACTTTACCCGTCAAACATCGGAGTTTTCTGGTGGATGGCGTATGCGTATTGAGCTGGCCAAAATTTTATTGAAGAAACCAGATCTTATTTTACTAGATGAGCCTACCAACCACATGGATATTGAAAGTATCCAATGGCTGGAAGATTTCTTGATTAATTCTGCGAAAGCGGTGATTGTGATTTCCCACGACCGTGCTTTTGTCGATAACATTACCAATAGAACCATTGAGGTAACGATGGGCCGTATCTACGATTACAAGGCAAAATATACCCACTATCTACAATTGCGTAAAGAGCGTCGTGAACACCAATTAAAGGCTTACGAGGAGCAGCAACGTTTCATTGCCGACAATCAAGAGTTTATTGACCGTTTTAAAGGCACTTATTCTAAAACGCTTCAGGTACAATCAAGGGTGAAGATGTTAGAGAAGTTGGAAGTGATAGAAGTGGATGAAGTAGACAATTCAGCCCTACGGTTGAAATTCCCGCCTTCTCCCCGCTCTGGAAATTATCCCGTAATTGTAGAGGAATTGACCAAAGCTTATGGTGAACACTTGGTATTTGAGAAAGCTTCAATGGTGATTGAGCGTGGTCAAAAAGTGGCTTTTGTAGGTAAGAATGGTGAAGGTAAGTCGACTATGATTAAAGCGATTATGGGCGAGATTGATTACGAGGGTGAATTGAAAGTGGGCCACAATGTGAAAATTGGTTATTTCGCCCAAAATCAGGCTGCGTTGTTAGATGGAGAATTAACGGTTTTTGATACGATTGACCAAATTGCTGTTGGCGATGTTCGTGTGAAAATTAAGGATTTACTAGGTGCTTTTATGTTTAGTGGTGATGATACCACTAAAAAGGTGAAAGTGTTATCTGGTGGAGAAAAAACACGTTTGGCGATGATTAAACTTTTGCTAGAGCCTGTAAATGTGTTGATTCTGGATGAGCCTACCAACCACTTGGATATGAAAACCAAGGATATTATTAAGGATGCGTTACGTGATTTTGATGGTACGTTAATTTTGGTATCTCACGATAGGGATTTCTTAGATGGCTTGGCAGAAAAGGTATTTGAGTTTGGAAATAAACGCGTTCGTGAACATTTTGAAGATATCAAAGGTTTCTTGGCTTATAAGAAGATGGATAGTTTGAAAGAGATTGAGAAATAATACGGAAGGCGCTTACAGGCGCCTTTTTTGTTACTGATGTTTTGGTTTTTGTATGAACACAGAGTTGAATATTGTATTAACTCTAAAGCAGCGTCATTTCGACTGGAGTGTAGTCCCGAACTTTCGGGAGAGAAATCTTTGGACTTGGCAATGTTCAAAACCCTCTCTGCCTTTGGCATCTCTCCCTAAAAGGGAGAGAATATGACTATGAATGGAACTTGCGGTCTCGACTACACTGCGTTTCGGTCGAAATGACGCACTGAGGTTATGCCTGTGGTTGAATGTATGGCTTGTGTTATCATCACACTACAAAAACCTGTAAGTTGATAGAAGTACGCCCCTCCCTTTGGCACTCCTCTAAAAGAGGGGAATTAGGCCAATTTTTGTCCGAAAATCTTGCTTAACCCATCATACAAAGCTGGATGTTTATCTTTCATCCGTTCTGGATTTTCGAAGAAGTATTCGGAAGTTACCGCAAAAAATTCTGCTTCATTGGTAATGGCATAAGGATTAATGTCCGATTGGTTATCTTCAATTCTTTGTATTTCCTGATGCATCATTTTCACCCATGGAATAGCATATCCATGCTTCATGAAATTCTGTGGTATCCCATCGGTAGCGCCGTCAGATTTGTCCAACAGGTGCACGAACTCATGTATGCCTGTATTTTCTCTGCCTGCGCTTTTGCTAAAACCATGTCTTAAAGCTGATTGTGACAAAATCATTTGTCCGTTCATGTAGCCATCGCCTACCATGCCCATTATATTTCGCTCGCCTTCGGCAAATTGAAAGTCCTTATTGAAGGTGTCAGGATATAACAATACCGTACCGAGGTTACGGTATTCCCATTCATCAAAACCTAAAATTGGAATCACGGCGCTTGCTCCTACCAATATTCTATCTAATGGAGAAATTTCAACGCCAATGCCTTCGATTTTAATACCTCCTAGAAAGTGTGCTAATTTATCTTCGAACAACAACTTTTTAGGCGGGTCAAGTGCTGCATAAAACGCTACATGTTCTAGCAATAGCTGTTTATCCTGTTTGCTTAAATTGCTAGGATTGACTTTCTTTTTTCTGAAAATGAAATAAAGGGCAACCACTAAGAAAACAAGCAGGATAAAGTATGGATATAGGTTCACAGGGGTAAATAGGTTAGCGTTAGAGAATGGCGAATTTGACTATGCAAAAGATAGCAGCAGTACGAAGAGATTTATTTCTAGTACTGCTGCTATTAAATTAAAAGTTTTTTACAATCTGCTCGTCAAGTGGTTTAACGGCAGAGCGGTAACGGTGTACCAACTCTCCTTTTTCGTTGATGAGGAATTTTTCAAAGTTCCATTTAATATCACCAGTGAAATCGGGGTTGGTTTGTGTAGTTAAATATTGGAATAATGGCGAAATACCCTCTCCTTTTACATTACTTTTTTCGGCAATTAAAAAGGTAGTATTGAATTTGCTACTACAAAATTCTTTGATTTCTGCATTGCTGCCCAGCTCCTGTCCGCCAAAGTTTGCCGATGGAAAGCCAATAAGCACAACGTTTTTACCGTATTGCTTGTGTAGTTTTTCCAAATCTTCGTACTGTTTGGTGTAGCCACATTTAGAAGCAGTGTTTACGATTAAAATCTTCTTCCCTTTAAATTTAGAAAGTTTTACTTCCTTGCCGTCTAAGGTTTTAAATGAGAAACTATAAATATCTTTTGGGGGATTTGGCGCTGTTATTAAGCCCAAAAATAATAACAAAGTATTGAACATGATTTTTAGTTTTTTATATAAACGAATATAGGTAGAAAAAGATTGTTTCGATGATGTTAAGTTTAAATGAACTGTAGTTTTCTGGTAAAACTTCTGGATAGACTTACTGTAATTGAGACTTACGAAGTTTCCAAAACTTCGTAAGTCTATCAAGGCTTCTACATTTTATGTTTTAGACACCCCGCCCTTTGGGCACCCCTCTAGAAGAGGGGAATTGGGATAGAAGATATTTAAAACCACATATACAAATAGGGACATTCTCATTCTTAACAGTTATAAAATTAGAATTATGAATCTTCTGATATAGTTTACATCTACTTATCATTTCATTAAAATCTTTTTACGCAAATTAGTTATGCGTCTATGTGGTCGTTATTTTTTTTGGATAAATTTCAGATAGCTTCTAAGTGATTTGCACTGGTTTGAGTTAAATAGCCCCGACAGTAGCGAGCATGTAGCCCGAGTTTACGCAGGGCGAAGTAAAGCGGATGGCGGGACCAAAGATTAATAGTAGCATGATCATTGCGCTTCTATTTGAAATTTTAAAGATTCTACGAAGGCTGTGTGATGACGTATTAAAGGTATTTGTTTGAAGTTTTGCATTTTTTGAAGGAAGCCTCAAAATATTCATATATTTGGTTACATGAAATCTGCTCGATTATCATTTTATAGTCTTGTACTATTCGCCAGTGCTCTGTGGTTCTCTGCTTGTAATAAAGAGACGAATGCGCCGAAGCCTGATTTGGCATATAATTATTTTCCTTTAAAGGTTGACCAAGTAAATATCTATAATGTAGATTCGACGGTTTATAATGATTTCAACAACTCTACTACTTTATTCCAGTTTCAATTAAAGGATATTGTGGTGAGTAAATTTAAAGATGCAGAAGGTTATGAGGCGTACCGAGTAGAACGTTATAAGAAAACCAGTACGCAGGATTGGTTTTTCCAAAAGCTGATTACACGCCGGATGATTAATAACAGAGCGGAAGAAGTTTTGGATAATAGAAGGTATGTGCGCTTGGTGTTCCCTCCTTCGTTGCAATCGACATGGAATGGTAATCTTTACAACGACTTAGATGTTTGGCGCCACGAGATTACGGCTATTGACGTTCCGTTGACGATAGGCGTTAACAAACTTGATTCGACCTTAAATATTACGCAATACAATGAAGTAAATTTGATTAGAGAGGATATCTATTTAGAAACTTATGCCAAAAATGTAGGTTTAGTGGTAAAAGAAGTAAAAGCGATTGATAAAGATATTACTACTGGCCGAACCCGTAGAGGCTTTATGTATAAGATGCAGTTAGATAGTTTTAGTACTAAATAATTTGGTTTTTAATTAAATCATAATATTGGCTTTCAGCTTCCCAAGCAACATTTTAACCTTTTTACTTGAGTTTAAATAGTCCATAACAGAGCTTAATGGAGTAACAAAACAATTGAAGGATTTGTGTTCGTAATTTTGGCCTGCTTTAAAACTTTATTTCAAAAAAAACGCTACCAATTTTGAATTTGGTTGATTTTATAGTTTTATTTGCACAAAATCCCCTAATTAATGGCAAAAAATTTATTGATAGTTGAGTCACCCGCAAAAGCGAAAACCATAGAAGGATACCTTGGAAAAGATTTCCTAGTAAAATCTAGCTACGGCCACATTCGCGACTTGGTTAAAGGTGACATGGGCATTGATGTGGACAATAATTTTTCGCAAACTTATGAGGTACCCGCTGATAAGAAGCAGGTGGTTACTGAATTGAAAAAACTAGCTAAGGATGCCGAAATGGTATGGCTAGCATCCGATGAGGACCGCGAGGGAGAAGCTATTTCATGGCACTTATTTGAAACATTAGGGTTAAAAACAGAGAAAACAAAACGTATTGTATTTCACGAAATCACCAAACCTGCGATATTAAAAGCGATAGAAACCCCTAGGGGTATTGATTATAACTTGGTTTATGCGCAACAGGCCCGTAGGGTTTTAGACCGTTTGGTGGGTTTTGAACTTTCGCCAGTACTTTGGAAAAAAGTAAAACCTTCGCTTTCAGCAGGTCGTGTACAATCTGTTGCGGTACGTTTAATTGTAGACAGAGAACGTGAAATCAATAATTTTGAGAGTACCGCCGCTTTTAAGGTTACCGCACAATTTACTACTGGTAAAGGAAAAGAAATTGTAAAGGCAGAGTTGCCCCAAAGATTTGAAAAGGCTGAAGAGGCTGAAAAATTCCTTCAGGATTGCATCAACGCTAATTTTAAAGTAAATAATTTAGAGGTTAAGCCTGCTAAACGTAATCCAGCAGCGCCTTTTACCACTTCTACTTTACAACAGGAAGCTTCCAGAAAACTGGGATTTTCGGTTGCACGCACCATGCAAATTGCTCAAAGGCTTTACGAAAATGGTAAAATCACCTATATGCGTACCGATTCGGTAAACTTATCGGAAACTGCCATTGCTGCTGCTGCTGCTGAAATTAAATCGGCTTACGGTAACCAATACCACCAACCAAGAGTTTACAAAACGAAATCTGCAGGTGCACAAGAGGCTCACGAGGCTATCCGTCCTACTTATTTTGACCAACATACCACTAGTGGCGATGCTTCGGAAAGACGCTTGTATGAGCTGATTTGGAAGCGTGCCATTGCTTCGCAAATGAGTGAGGCTATTTTTGAGAAAACAACGGTTGATATTGGTGTAAGCACTCGTAACGAAGTTTTTGGTGCAGAGGGTGAAGTGTTGAAATTCGACGGTTTCTTAAAGGTGTACTTGGAATCGACTGATGATGAGGAGGATGAGAACGAAAGCAACATGCTTCCTGCATTAACTAGAGGTCAGGAACTTTCATTAAAGGAAATGTTGGCGACAGAGCGCTTCTCAAGACCGCCAGCACGTTATACTGAGGCTAGTTTGGTAAAGAAATTAGAAGAGCTTGGCATTGGCCGTCCTTCTACTTATGCGCCAACCATTTCAACCATCCAAAACAGAGGTTATGTGGTAAAGGAAGATAGGGATGGTAAAAAAAGAGAATATTTAGCTTTTGCGTTGAGCAATGGCGACATCACCAAGCAAAAGAAATCAGAAATTACAGGTGCTGAGAAGTCGAAACTATTTCCAACCGATATTGGCGAGGTGGTTAACGATTTCTTGGTAGCGCATTTTAAAGGTATTGTAGATTTTAATTTCACCGCTAACGTTGAAAAGCAGTTTGATGAAATTGCGCAAGGTTTACAAGAATGGACAGCAATGCTCCACTCCTTTTATAAGCCTTTTCACAATGAAGTAGAAACGACCATTGAAACCGCTGACAGAGCCACTGGTGAACGCTTATTGGGTGTTGATCCTGTAAGTGGTAAAAACGTTTATGCCAAAGTGGGCAGATACGGGCCATTGGTGCAAATTGGTGAGCTTAGCGATGATGATACGGACAAACCACGTTATGCCAGTTTAACCAAAATGCAATCTGTAGGTACCATTTCACTTGAAGAGGCTTTGGATTTATTCAAGTTGCCTTTCCAGCTGGAAGATTATCAAGGTAAAGAGGTTTCTGTAGGATTGGGACGTTTTGGTCCTTATGTGAAATGGGGAGATGCTTTTATCTCTATCCCTAAAAATGTAGACCCATTAACAATAGATAACGAAAGAGCAATTGAGATTATTAGTGAGAAGTTAGATGCTGATGCTCCTGTGGCTCATTTCCAAAATATGCCTGTAACTAAAGGCAAAGGACGTTTTGGACCATTTATTAAATGGAATGAGTTGTTTATCAATGTACCAAAGGCTTATAACTTCGATAACCTTTCTCAAAAGGATATTGATGAGTTGATTAGTAAGAAGATTGAAAAGGAAAATAATCGTTTCATCCAGCAATGGACTGAACATAAAATAGCGATTGAAAACGGCAGATGGGGACCTTTCATCCGTTTTGGCAAGGATATGTTGAAACTGGGTAATAACCCTGCTACGAAACAAAAATATACTGCAGAGGAACTTTCGAGCATTTCATTAGATGAGGTAAAGGCGCTTATTGTCGCTCAAAAGCCAGATGCTTTTGAAAGTAAAAAGAAAGCTCCTGCTAAAAAGGCTGCAGCGAAGAAAAAATAGGCACACTGGCGCACCGTCATTTCGAACGCATGTGAGAAATCTAGCGATGGATATTCTTATTGATAGATTTCTCCTTTCCGAAAATCGCAGAAGGCCTCCCCTCGTCGAAATGACGTAAATAGGAATTTTTCTGTTTAAATAGAATTGTTCGCCTTTTATCGCTTTAAGATTCCGAAATAAATTCGGAATGACGAAAATTGTAAAAAATGAAAAAAGACTTACCTGATAATATCGTAGAAGACGTAGCTATTGCCGTTGCCTTAATGAGCGAAACTCCAGAAGTGAAAAACTGGACCGTTTTTTTAGTGAATTTGAAGAATGAACCCATCACCAATGTGCTGATTACTTCTAAAGGTTATGGCGAGAAAGATGGCAAGGAAGTTAAAACCTCATTATTAAGACATTTTATAGGTGATGTTGATGCGCAAGCTTACGCTGGTGTGGAAGCTATTGACCCTGCAGTTTTTGGCTTGACCAATGAATATTGGTTGAGTTATTACATTGGTAATACCATTTACGACAAGAAATTCATTTTCCTTCCCGAAAGTATTGTTGATGGCAATTTGATTAGAATTCCAGTGCTTAATAAGCCTGGGGTGATGATTAAGTAACGTGAACTCGGGTTAAGAAAATACTTTATACACATCATAATCAGTATTTTAAGACAAAAAATCAGTTTTCTACTACTATTTATGGTTTTGTCGCTTCGCGGACAAACTTTTTTCCTGTAGATGAAAAAAGTATGCAAAAAAATCCACGGCTGCGCCCTGTTCTGTTAAAGGCAGTACTAAGGCCAATTTGTGCTTCCCGAACAGGCCAAGGCCGATTTTAGTAGAACGAAGAGGTTTTGCTAGGGCTGGAGATAATGAAAAATCACAAAACGCTTATCCCGAACTCACGTTAAGTAGGTTTTCTGTTCATAGGAATCCGCTGTCTTTGTACCCAACTCGATTGGGCATCGTAATGCAATGATAGGCTTAGTTGAGTTGTTTGAGGTTTTGCAGGCATATTGCTTTAGGATTTCCGCCTACGCGGAAATGACGTGCTATGAAACGGAGGGTGCTAAATGTTTGCAATGAAGCTTAATATTACTCCATCCCAATTCCCCTCTTCCAGAGGGGTGCCCAAAGGGCGGGGTGTTCTGAATGATTAAAACTTACGAAGTTTCCAAAACTTCGTAGGTCTAAGGTTCTAAAGATGGCAGCACATTTTAAAACTTCGTAAACCTACTGGAAAGCGATATGTTCAAAACCATGAGTTGTTGACAACTCTTTTCTCAACATCCGAAACAGTTTTATACTTTTTTCGTTAATTTCAATACGTACTCACACTACATTCTTATGAATCAAGAAAACACCTCTAAACGCCCTAATCTAAAAGTTATTTTAATTGGCGCTCTAGTTTTAATCCTCATCACTGCGGGTTATTTCCTCCTTAAAAAAGACAGAAAACAGGACCACACTCAATTTGCAAAATACATTGATGCGTATACTTCTGGTATCGTTTCCAAAAAGAGCAATATCAGAGTCCACCTTGCCAGTTCGGTGAGCAATATTGCCGATTTGGGTGAAGTAAAGCAAGACTTGTTTGATTTCTCGCCTAGCATTAAAGGGAAGACTTACTGGATAGATGCCCAAACTTTGGAGTTTAGACCAGAGGAAGATTTAAAGCCTGACCAAAAATATGAAGCTACACTAAACTTGGATAAAGTATTGCCTGTTGAAAAGGGATTGGAAGAGTTTGAATTTGATTTCAAAGTAATTAGACCTGCCCTATCACTCACTGAAAATGGTTTGGTATCTCAAAATAATACCTCCTTAAACTTAATGAAGCTGACAGGTGAAATCAGTACTGCTGATGCCGAAGATACCCAAAGCATTGAGAAAGCTTTAACCGTAGATTTCAATCAAAAACTAAAAGTAAAGTGGAACCATAATCCGCAAAAGCAAATTTCGACCTTTACCATTGATAGCATTGCTAAAACTAAAAGCGAGCAAAGTCTTAGTTTAAAATGGGATGGTAATGTAATTGGTGCTGACGATAATAGCGGAAAAGTAACGCTACAGGTGCCAGCGCTAAATGTGTTTAAGGTTTTGGCGATTAAAGCCGTTCAACAGCAGGAAGATTTTGTATTAATCCAATGTTCTGAACCTGTTAGTGTGACACAAGATTTGGCTGGGTTAATCGCTATAGCAAGTTTAAGTGATTTAAGATTTACCATCGACGGTAGTCAAATTAAAGCCTATGCTCCCGATGCTTTAGAAGGTAATTACAATGTAGTGGTTAATCAAAGCATCACCAATATTAACGGTACCAATTTACAAAGTGCAAAAACTGCTAATGTCATTTTTGAGAACAAAAAGCCAGCCGTAACTATTGCAGGTGCTGGTACCATTCTACCTAATTCTGGTAAGTTGGTGCTTCCTTTTGAAGCCGTTAACCTTAAAGCAGTTGACGTAACGATTATCAAAATATACCAAGAAAACATTCCTCAATTTTTTCAAGTCAACAATTATAGAGAAGGAAATGAATTGCGTCGCGTAGCGAAACCTATCCTACAAAAAACTATTCATCTTAATGAAGACAAATCTTTAGACTTACATAAAAAGAACCGTTTTACGCTGGATCTTGACAAGCTCATCAAAACAGAGCCTGGTGCGATGTATCGTGTAAGCATCATGTTTAAGCAAGCGTATAGTGTGTATAGCTGTACGCAAGCGAGTGCTGCTGATACCGAAGAAGGAGACGGTGAATATGATGGTTACGATGGCTATGATTATGGTCAGAAAATAGATGAGGATGACGATTTTTGGAACAATTACAACAACTACTATCCTAAAGGCTATCGTTGGAACGAACGTGAAAATCCATGCTCTCCATCCTATTACACCAGCGAGAGGTGGGCACATCGGAATTTACTATCGTCAAATATTGGATTAATTGCCAAGCGAGGAAATGATGAAAGCATGTTGGTGGTAGCTACGGATTTACTTTCGGCAAAACCGATGAGTGGCGTTAGCATCGAACTGCTAGACTACCAAAAACAAGTATTGACTACCGTAAAAACTGATGGCGATGGAATGGCGACCTTCTCGTTAAAGAGAAAGCCGTTTTTATTGGTCGCTAAAAATGGCAATGAACGTGGTTACCTTAAATTGGATGACGGAAACTCTTTGCCATTATCAAGGTTTGACGTAGGTGGCGATATTGTTCAGAATGGTATCAAAGGCTTTATTTATGGTGAACGTGGCGTATGGCGACCTGGTGACAGTCTTTACCTGTCCTTCATTTTAGAAGATAAGCTTCAGAAGTTACCAGACAATTACCCCGTGGTGTTCGAGCTTTATAATCCAAAAGGACAGCTGATTAAAAAACTGAGTAATGCCAAGCCGATCAACGGTTTTTACACCTTTAAAACAGCTACCGAGAGCACTGCTCCAACGGGCAGCTGGCAAGCGAAATTTAAAGCTGGTGGTGCTGTGTTTACTAAAAACCTTAAAATAGAAACTGTCACGCCAAACCGTATCAAAATCAATTTTGACCTTGGTGGTAAAAAATATCTGGGCAATGGCAGAGCTTCGGCAGCCACATTATCTGCAAAGTGGCTATTTGGTACGCCAGCGCAAAATTTAAAGGCAAAGGTGGATATTAACTTGAGCAAAGACGCAACTACCTTTAAAAACTTTCAAGATTATTCTTTCGATAACCCAATTGTTCAATTTGATACACAATTAAGAACCGTTTTTGAAGGCACCTTAAACGATGATGGTGTAGCGGTGGTCAACACCAACTTGAATAACATGACCGCTGCGCCCGGTATTTTAAGGGCCAATATTACCACCAAGATATTTGAACCAGGTGGCAATTTTAGCATTGACAACTTCAGTATCCCCTACCACGTTTACGATAATTATTTCGGCATAAAAGCTCCTCAAGGCGATAAATTTACGGACATGTTGGTGACGGGCAAAAATCACGAGGTGGATATTGTAAATGTGAATAGAGATGGCGTGTTGTTAAATGCCAATAAATCAGTTACTGTAGCCCTTTATAAAATCCAATGGCGTTGGTGGTGGGAACAAAACAATGAGGAAAGCTTTGCCAATTTTACTCAAAACGAATACAACAAACTCATTAAAGTTGAGCAAGTGCAAATGACTGGCGGAAAAGCCAAATGGAATTTAAGAGTTGATGAACCTGAATGGGGCCGATATTTGATTATTGTGGGTGGTGCCAATGGCGGAGGTCATTTTGCGGCTAGAGAAGTGTATATCGATTGGCCAGGATGGGCGCAGCGTGAGCGAGGTAACAATCCTACCGAAGCCTCCATGTTATCGTTTACGGCCAACAAAGCTAAATACAATGTTGGCGATAACATCACCCTTACCATTCCTTCCCCTGAAAATGGCAGGGCATTAATTTCGATAGAAAATGGTAGCAGAGTGGTGAAAACTTACTGGACAGATACTAAAAAAGGTCAAACGCAATTCACTTTCAAAGCTGAAAAGAACATGACGCCTAATGTGTTTGTCAACGTGACTTTGTTGCAACCGCATAGCCAAACGGTTAACGATATGCCAATTAGGATGTATGGCGCCATACCGTTGACCATCGAAAATCCTGAAACGATATTAAAGCCTCAAATTAGCATTGCCAAAGAACTGCGTCCAGAATTAGAAAGTAGCTTATCTGTTAGTGAGGAAAAAGGCAAGGCCATGACCTATACCATCGCTATTGTTGATGAAGGTTTGTTAGATCTTACCCGATTTAAAACGCCTGACCCACATGCTTCATTTTATGCCAGAGAAGGTTTGGGCGTAAAAACTTGGGATCTTTTTGACCAGGTACTAGGCGCATGGGGCGGAAATTTAGAGCGTATATTGAGCATCGGTGGTGACGCTGCCATCAATAAAAACATCAATCCTGCCAAAGCAAACAGATTTAAACCTGTAGTGAAATTTATGGGGCCTTACCAGTTAGGCAAAGGCGAAAAGAAAACCCATAAATTTACCTTGCCACAATATATTGGCTCTGTAAAAGTGATGGTGGTAGCGGGTAATGATGGTGCTTATGGTCAGGCAGAAAAAGCAGTAGAAGTTAAAAAACCGATCATGCTTTTAGCTTCAGTACCAAGGGTAATTGGTCCTGGTGAAAGCTTTACTTTGCCTGTAAATGTGTTCGCTACCAATAACAACCTTAAAAAAGTGTCGGTGAGTTTGCAAACCAGCAACTTACAGATTAACCAGACCAATCAGCAACATTTAACTTTTGCCAAAGCGGGCGACCAATTGACCTATTTCAATGTTACGGCACCAAATCGTACAGGTATTGCCAAGATTAGAATCATAGCGCAAAGCGGAAAAGAGAAAACTGTTTCTGATGTAGAATTGGATATCAGAAATCCAAATCCAATCGTTACCAATGTCGTTTCGGCAGTGATACAGCCTGGCCAAACTTGGAGCGGCAATTATCAGGCTATTGGTACTACGGGAACTAATAGTGGTACTTTGGAAGTATCATCTATCCCTCCTATCAATTTAGAAAAACGATTAGGCTATCTTATCCAATATCCGCATGGTTGCGTTGAGCAAACTACTTCTGGTATTTTCCCTCAATTGTATTTAGATAAATTATCTGCCCTAAGCGAACAGAAAAAGGCACAGGTAGAGCGTAATGTCAAAGCTGGAATTAATAAGCTGAAAGGTTTTCAAACGACTGATGGTGGTTTAGCCTACTGGCCAGGAAATAACACGGCCGATGAATGGGGAACCAATTATGCGGGTCATTTCCTCATTGAAGCACAAGAAAGCGGTTATGCACTTCCAGTGGGTTTATACGATGGTTTAATCCGTTATCAAAAGAGTAAAGCCAATAATTGGACACCTAACGCCAATAATTTCTATGGTGGAGATTTGAGTCAGGCCTACCGTTTATATGTATTGGCTTTGGCCAAGAAACCAGAAATGGCTGCCATGAACAGATTAAGAGCTTTTGAATACCTAACGGATGCTGCTAAATGGCGATTGGCAGCGGCCTACCAAATGGCGGGGCAAAGTGCAGCCGCCAATAGCTTGATCAAAGGCTTACCTACGCAGGTAGAAGCTTATCAGCAATTGGGAGGTACTTATGGTTCCGATTTAAGAGACCAGGCCATGATTATGGAAACCTTAACGCTAATGGGACAACGCAATAGAGCACTGCAATTGCTCAATAAAGTGGCTGCTAAATTGGGTGAAGACCAATGGTACAGCACGCAAACTACTGCATACAGTTTGTTGGCTATTGCAAAATTCTGTGGTGAACAAAAATCGGCCAGACAGTTGAATTTCCAATACGTGTTAGATGGTGTGAAAGGCAATGTCAACAACAATCAGTATTACAGCAGTACACCAATTACTTTCAAGAGCAATAATGCCAGCATTACCAATAAGGGTAAGAGCGTACTTTTTGCTCGTTTAATTGTACAAGGTCGTCCTGCTACTGGACAAAATGACTTCCTACCGAACCACCCTGATGTGCTAACCATGGAAATCACTTATAAAACCATGAAAGGACAGGTATTAAATCCAGCGAAACTGAAACAGGGGCAGGATTTTTATGCAGAAGTAAATGTGAAAAACACAGGGCGACAAGGTTTGTATGAGCAGATGGCATTGACACAGATTTTCCCGTCGGGATGGGAAATTATCAATACCCGCTTGCATGATAACGAAGGTGCTTTTACCTCTTCTGGTTATGACTATCAGGACATCAGGGATGACAGGGTACTTACCTATTTCAGTTTAAGGGAAAATGAGATTAAAACATTTAGGGTGTTATTAAATGCTTCTTATTTGGGAAGATTCTATCTTTCTACAGTACAATGCGAAGCCATGTATAACAATAACATAAGTGCAGCCACTCCAGGCACTTGGGTGGAGGTGTATAAATAGTGGAGTTATGGGTTGCGAGTGATAAATTATCCCATAGCATGTAACTCGCAACCTTTAACTCTTAACTTATATCCTAGGCCAAATATTAGTGAGTATAAAGCGCACAAAGCCCGCTGAAAATTTAATGATAGTAACAATTCTTTCCATATTAGCGTCTCCTTTGGTTTATATCAACCAAATGGAATAAATGTTACCACTATTTTGCCACAGATGCACAAATACGATTGTCTATGCATCTGTGGCTTAAACATGTCACTACTAAAACCAAAATGAAAAAAGAGATTAAAGCCATAATATATGTTGATGCCTTATTTTTGGCGCTCTTTATTTTCTTTTGGTTTTCACTTCCCAAACCTTTATTTAACACCCCTACTTCTTTTGTAATAGAAGCTAGTAATGGTGAATTATTGAGTGCTTCCATTGCTAAGGATGGTCAATGGCGGTTTCCAGTATCAGACAGTATACCCGAGAAATTTGCAAAATGTATCATCACTTTTGAAGACAAGCGTTTCTATCGTCATTTTGGGGTAGATTTTATCGCAGTAGCCAGAGCGAGTGTTCAAAATATCAAAGCTAAAAGCGTGGCTAGCGGTGCCAGTACTTTAAGCATGCAGGTAATTCGTCTCTCGAGGAAAAAGCAACGCAGTTTTTTACAAAAAATAGCGGAAATGTGGATGGCTACCCGCTTAGAGGTGAGTTATTCTAAAGATGAAATTTTAGCATTGTACGCGGCCAATGCACCTTTTGGCAGTAACGTAGTTGGTTTAGAAGCCGCCAGTTGGCGATACTACGGTAGAGCGCCCGAACAGTTATCGTGGGGCGAGATGGCTACTTTAGCCGTATTGCCCAATAGTCCATCATTGGTACACCCTGGTAAAAACGCCACCAAGCTCATCATCAAAAGAAATAACCTATTGGATAAGTTGGTTGAGGCAAAAGTAATAGACCGTAGTACGGCACAGCTTTCAAAAGCGGAACCCATTCCTACTGCCCCATTGGCTTTGCCACAACATGCCCCACATTTGCTGAATCGTTTTAAGGATGAAATCAAACAACTCGGAGAACCAAGTACCAAAATTACTTCCACTATTGACTACGACTTGCAGTTAGAACTTAACCGTGTAATTGCACAATATCACCAAAAATTTAGTGCCAATGGCATCAATAACCTATCAGCATTGGTGTTGAGCGTGGCTGACGGAAAAGTGGTTGGGTATGTCGGGAACTGTTACCTGCCTCAGCTCAAAGAAATGGAAAGCCATGTGGATATGATTAGAGCACCTCGCAGTCCTGGCAGTACCCTTAAACCTATCTTATACGCCAGTATGATTAATGATGGTTTCATATTACCACAAACCCTCATTCCCGATGTGCCTACACAAATTGGTGGTTACTCGCCCATGAACTTTGATTTAGGATATGATGGTGCTATTCCTGCAGATAGAGCACTAAGCCGCTCTTTAAATATCCCTGCGGTTAAAATGCTGCAACAGTATAAATATGAGCGGTTTTACGACAAATTAAAGAAGTTACAGTTCTCTACCTTAAACAAACCTGCCGACCATTATGGCCTGTCGCTTATTTTGGGAGGTAGTGAAGTCACGATGTGGGATTTAAGCAAAGCCTATTTAGGAATGGCACGTAGCTTGAACCACTACAACACCTATCAAGGCAAGTACAATAGTGCCGACTATGCTGCTCCGTATTATATCAAGAATAGCAAACCTACAGCAGAAAATATCGAGCAAATTTCGCAATTAGACCACGGGAGCATTTGGGCTACCTTTAATGCCATGGAAGAAGTAATGAGGCCAGGCGATGAAGGATTATGGCAACAATTCAGTTCCTCGCAACGGGTAGCATGGAAAACGGGAACTAGCTTTGGCTTTAGAGATGCTTGGTCGGTTGGACTTACACCCAAATATGTGGTTTGTGTTTGGGTAGGCAATGCCGATGGTGAAGGTAGACCTGGACTTACGGGCATTGAAGCAGCTGCGCCATTAATGTTTGATGTTTTTAGGCTGCTACCCTCTTCAAAATGGTTTGAGATGCCTAAAAGCAAGCTTAAAAAAATAGTGGTGTGTAAACAAAGTGGTTACAAGGCATCTAAAACTTGTGAAACCAAAGTAGTGCAATGGGTTCCGCCAGTTGGAGAAAAAACAACGCTATGTCCCTACCATAAATTGGTACACTTAGATGCTACGGAAAGTTATCAAGTAAATAATCAATGTTATAGCATTAGCCAAATGAAGCATAAAGGCTGGTTTGTATTACCGCCTACCATGGAGTACTACTATAGGGCCAAAAATGTAGATTACAGAACTTTGCCACCATTTATGGAAGGTTGTCAAAATGAAAATATGTCGACCATAGAAATGATTTACCCTAAGCCTAACGCCACCGTTTATATTCCTTTGGAAATTGATGGCAATAGAGGAAAAGCAGTTTTTAATGCAGCGCATCGAAATGCCAATGCCACCATCCACTGGCATATTGACCAACAATACATTGGTACCACTAAAAATTATCACCAAATGGCCGTTAGCCCTACGCCAGGAAAACATGTGCTCACTTTAACCGACGATAATGGAGAAAGGTTAGTGCAGGTATTTACAGTACTAAATAAGGATGAGGAAAACTAGTTAGTGTAAGTTTTGAATAATCGTTTTGCGATTTTTCATTATCTCCAGCCCAAGCAACCCCCCTTCGTTCTGCTAAAATCGGCCTTGGCCTGTTCGGGAAGCACAAATTGGCCTTAATTGTTCCTTTAACAGAACAGGGCGCAGCCGTGGATTTTTTTGCATACTTTTTTCATCTACAGGAAAAAAGTTTGTCCGCGAAGCGACAAAGCCATAAATATTAGCAGGAACTGATTTTTTTGACCTAAAAATCTGATTAAAATGTTTAGAAAGTATTTTCTTATCCCGAACTGAAATTAATTGGGCTTGATGTATTTACGTTCAATAGTTCCCATGCAAATGAGAAACTGGGCCAACATATAAGTAGTCATCACCCAAAAATCCCCCATATCCATTCGTTCTACAAATTTGTTATAAGCCAAAGTAGCATCTGAAATGATAAACAAAATTGCCCCTAGCAAAATCCAAAGAAAACTTTTGTAATTTGTTTTTCCATATCTCAAAGCCGCGGTAATGCCCATGAGTGTAATCACGAAGCAATAAGCCAATACAGGAATATTCATGCTGCCTAAGTAAGGTCTGAGGAAATAATAATAGGATATACAAAGGAAGCCAAATACAATAAAAATAGGCAAAACAAAACGTTTCTCGTTCTCTACTTTGCTCTTAAGGTCAACATAAAACGCGGCAATGTAAAACAAGTGCGCAATTAAAAAAGCACTTAGTCCAAGCATAAAATAAAGCTGGTGATGACCAGAAAACATTAACAACACATCGCCCAGTAACGAAAAAAACAGACCTATTTTTATTTTGCTCGTGAAACGGCTTTTTTTCTTGATGGTTAAATAAATAAATATCATCAACGAAATGGTGATTAAAGGTTTGGTAATAAACCTCAATTCACTTAAGTTGTTGGTAACCGCTAGCAGCTCTGCAAAAAAGATGATGGCAAAAGCAAAACTAAATTGAGAGTATTTATTAAGCATTTCGGTATTTGGGTTTGATGAAGAAGAAGTAAATAAGCATCAATAATTGAATTAGGGTTAAGCCTCCTATCCAAGTAATATCGAAGCCAATGTTGTAAAAAAAGTAAAGCATGAAAAAGCCGAGCAGGTATCTTACACTTTCAATGGGTACAAACCAGCGCTTCTTTTCCAACAAAGCGCCGCAAGTAAGCATGCTGATGACGGTGAAAGTAGCCAATAGCATATTGGGCGTTAAAGCGAGCTTGTCAAAATAAAATAGCTGATAAGAACCCAGCGCTAATGCCAATAGAAACAGCAAAACGGCGTACATCATCGTTACGATAGAGGCTTGTGTATCAAATTTTCTATAATTGATGACATCTATTTCTGGAGCAAACTGAAATCCACCCAGTTTTTCGGGAAACCAACCTGGAGGTTTTACAAAAACTTTGATTTTATCTGAAATCCTATCAGATTTTTTTGCTGTTTCTATCAAATCTTTCCAGTAATGCACATTTGCCCAAACTGGGTTCCAACTAGCCAAAGGCTTAGTGATGCCATAATAGACTTCTTCTTCTTCTTTTTGAAAAGTACCAAACATCATATCCCAAATAATGAGCGTACCTGCATGATTTTTGTCAATATATTTAGGGTTAGAGCCATGATGCACACGGTGGTGAGATGGTGTATTGAGGATGTACTCTAAAAATCCCATGCTTTTGATGGTACGGGTATGAATCCAAAACTGATAGAGTGTATTAAAGGAACTTAAGGTTAAAAACATAATTGGGTCAAAGCCTATGAGCGCCAAAGGCAGATAAAATATCCACGAAAACCATCCTTGAAACCACGATTGCCTTAATGCTACGGTTAAATTATACTCTTCTGACTGATGATGAACGATATGTGCTGCCCACAAGGCATTAATTTGATGGCTCATTCGATGAAACCAGTAATAAAAGAAATCGACACCAATAAACAGGATAATCCAAGTCCAAATGGTATTCGGGATTTCAAATAAGCGCCAGTGCTCGAAAATGTACATGTAACCGACAAACAGCACCGATTTCATGAAAAGCCCTACCAATTGTGACCCAATCCCCTGACTAAGATTGGCAATGGAGTCGTTTAATCGGTAGTATTTTAGCTTTTTGTAGAAGGTGTAGGCTAGTTCAATCCCTATCAAAATAAAGAAAATAGGTACTGACAGGGCAATATAATTGGTTTTCATCTGGTTTTATCTGGCGTTTTTCATCAATCGAACAGCAATAATTCGTTAATCTAATTTAATGATTTATCTGAATTATGTACTCCAGGTCGTAGGATTTAACTTCGTTGATTTTCAAATCTCCTCGTCGTGCCTCCTTTGTAATGTTCTTTCATATCTCGTCATTTCGAATGCAGTGAGAAATCTAGTAACTTGATAAATAATAATAGCTTATTTTAACTTAGTTATAGCATGATGTTAGATTTCTCTTCGTCGTACCTCCTTATCGAAATGACGCCTATAGGAGACGATGGAAGGTTTAATTTTAAGTAACTCTCAAGATATTCATTGATTTCACCCATTTATCCCGACTGCAACATTTACAAACTACTTGCTTTGCTGGAGCTATTAAATGAGTATAACCACAAAAGCTGCATGAGTAATAATCCTTATGCTTAATTTCCTCTACTTTGTGGCAAAATAATGCGGGCAATATCGGCAAGCCATATTTTACTTCATCATCTTTATAATAGAATACACTGATACTGCCAGAAGTTTCTAAAATGGCTAATTGCACTTGGCCTAGATGCGACACATTTTTTTGGCGTAATTCGGCAAAGAATTCATCTTGCGCAAGGCTTTCCTTTTTAAAATTCTCAATGGCAAACCTACCATGCTCTATCACACAGGTGCAACTTCCCTCTAAAAGAATTTCTATTTTTTTGCTTTTGTTTACGAAATACGAAGTGATTTTGTAGGCAATCACCACCACTAAAAAAACCGCTACGGCTGATAAAATCCCTACTTCTCTATAAAACATGGGATCACCAGCGGCAGAGCCAAGACCTACAATCACTACCAGTTCGAAGATAGAAAGCTGTTTAACACCCCGTTTGCCTAAAATCCTTAAGCTAACCAATACCACCAAATACATAATAAAGGTGCGAAGCATGATTTCTGGAATGAACAGCCAATCTTCACTTCCAAAAAGTATTTTTTCTAAACTGTCTGCCTGTGTTGCCATGTGCTAGTTTTTATGCTATACAACGCAGCCACAGGAAATTTGTTTAGCTTACAGATTTGCTAAATATTGTTTGAGCAAGCTTTTATTGGCTCGTTGCTTCCAAGCGCTGATGAGCAGTTCCTTTAAAACTTCAGGCGCTGCCCTATCTAAATTCACCAACATGTACTTATAGTTTATATAATGCGGGGTAATAGTAAATGTTTCAGGGTCTTTTTGCATCCATTGCTCCCGTTCTTCCGTATAAATCACCAAATGTTCCTCGTCTTCTTTTAAACGAGCAAACAAACATTTGTTCAAATAAAAAGCGGGTGTGTCAAAACACAGTTTTTCAGAAGTAGCGGGTAGCTCTGCAATCACATTTCGAATAAAAGTAAGCGCCAATATGGTTTTCTGCTCCATTTCCTTAGCCTCTAGCGGCCAATTTAATCATTCGATGAGCTAGATCTTTACCCAAATACTTATCTATAACGGCATGTACTACATATAAAATTGGCGTCATTAACAAGGCGACAATAAATTTATAAGTATAGCCAACCAAACCAATAGCGGCTACCATTTGCCAGCTCCAATGATAAGCTGGATTAAGATAGAATGCAATAAAAATCACTACAAAACTATCAATCAGTTGAGATACCAAGGTAGAACCCGTAGCTCTTAACCATAGGGCTCTTTCTCCCGTGAACTTTTTAATTCTGTGAAAAATCAGCACATCCACCATCTGCCCTATTAAAAAAGCGGTAATAGAACCAACAATAATCCACATTCCCTGACCAAAAATTGCATCAAAAGCATCGGGCATTCTTAATGGCTTGCCGTTAACTTCTTGGGTCATCCAAAAATCCGCAGGTTCCAATTTAATGGCCATCCACACTACAAAAAATGCAAAGCCGATTAATATGGCGGTTAATATCGAAAGGAAGCGTACTTGCTTTACCCCAAAATATTCGTTAATGATATCCGTCATGATAAAAACAATAGGCCAAGTGAGCACGCCAGCCGACATATTATAGGATAGATTGGGAACGCCAAACAAGTTGATATCAAACTTCTTGATGCCCAATACACCTTCTACAGAGAATATTTTTACGCCAATAAATTCAGACATCAAGGTGTTTGCCACAAAAAACGCCCCGAGAACGAGTAATAATCTGCTTTCTTTGGTTTTAAAAGTCATAGCATCTAAAGTACAAAAAAAATGAAAATAGCGAATACTCCAATTTTGGGTGGGCCGAAAAAACTTGTTAATCTCGCATCCTTAACGACTAAATAATTCAGTAATTTTTAATTATTTTCGTAGCAGATGATGAATATAAACTCGAAATTACCCACCGTAGGCACTACCATTTTTACAGTAATGTCTAAACTTGCCGCAGACCATCAAGCCATTAATCTATCGCAAGGTTTCCCTGATTATGAAACCAACGAGCAACTTATAGCAGAAATTAGCCAAGCCATGAAAAGTGGTTTTAACCAATATGCACCTATGGCAGGCTTGGTTTCGTTGAGGGAGCTGATTTCTGAAAAAATCGAAAATCTTTACGGAACGAAATATCATCCAGAAACCGAAATAACCATTACCGCTGGAGGCACACAAGCTATTTTTACGGCGATAAATACCTTTATTACCGCGGGTGACGAAGTCATTATTTTCGAGCCAGCGTACGATTGCTATGCTCCTACCATAAAACTGTTGGGCGGATTGGTTAAACCTTTCGAGCTGCAAGCTCCCGACTATAAAATTGATTGGGAGATGGTGAAAAAGTTGTTTTCGGCCAATACCAAAATGATTATCATCAATACGCCTCATAATCCTACTGGAAGTATTTTGCGTAAACAAGATATTGAGGCGTTAATTAAACTAACCAAAGACACGGATATTCTTATTTTAAGTGATGAAGTTTATGAGCATATCATTTTTGATGGCGAACAACATCAAAGCGTAGCTTTATATCCCGAATTAGCAGAGCGAAGCCTGATTGTGGCCTCATTTGGCAAACTTTTACATGCTACCGGATGGAAGGTTGGTTACTGTTTGGCACCAGAAAAACTGATGTCTGAATTCAGGAAAATACACCAATTCAACGTTTTCAGCGTTAATACCCCTATGCAGGCAGGTATCGCTAATTATTTAAAATCATCTAACGTCTATCAGGAAATTCCTGTCTTTTTTCAAAAGAAGCGGGATTATTTCCAAGAGCTTCTTAAACAAACAAAATTTGAACTTTTACCTTGTAAAGGCTCATATTTCCAGTGTGTAAGCTTCGCAAATATCAGCGAGGAGAAAGATACTGATTTTGCTAAACGACTGGTAAGCACTGTGGGTGTGGCAGCCATTCCAGTTTCGGCATTTTACACCCAAAAGATCGATAACAAAGTTATCCGCTTTTGTTTTGCCAAAGAAGATAGCACGCTCGAAAAAGCAGTAGAAAAACTAACTAAATTATAAATATTAACCGCTCATGGAACCACATTACCTCAACATTCAAAACTTAAAAATTACGATTTTTCAAGCCTACCTATTCTGGGAAAACATTGAAAAAAACTTGCAGAATATAGGCTTGCGATTGTCGGGTGGCGTACGTGAGAAAACTGATTTAATAGTTCTTCCAGAAATGTTCAACACTGGTTTTACCATGAAAGCTGAAGAATTGGCTGAGGATATGGATGGTAGAACCATGCAATGGATAAAAAAAACTGCTGCCAGCTATGATTGTGTAGTGACTGGAAGTTTGATTATTAAAGAAAACGGTAATTATTACAACCGCATGGTGTGGGTAAAACCAGATGGCGAATACCAATATTACGATAAACATCATCTTTTTGGCTTGGGCGAGGAAGACAAACATTTCTCGGCAGGTAACGAACAGGTGATTGTAGAACTAAAAGGATGGAAAATACGCTTGGCGGTTTGTTACGACTTGCGTTTTCCTGTTTGGTTAAGGAATAAAAATGCTGCTTACGACATTTTGTTATTAGTGGCTAGCTGGCCAGATAAGCGTTCATCGCACTGGAGAACCTTGATTCACGCCAGAGCGATTGAAAACCAAAGTTATGTCATTGGCGTAAACCGCGTTGGACATGATGGTAACCAGATTTATCATAGTGGCCACTCTATGTGCATCGACCCTTTGGGCAATACCGTTTACTATAAACCAGAAGACGAAGACCTCTATACTTTCAGTATTAACTACACCGAATTAGAAAAAATTAGAAGACAATTTCCTTTTTTGAAAGATTCTGACGAATTTGAGATTAACTAACTTAACAAATGTATAATCGAAGGAAATTTATTCAGACCACTGCACTTTCTGCAGCTATTGTGACCTTGAGCAAAGCTTGTATTTCTAAAAGTAGCAGTATTAACAAGCCTATAGTCATTTCTACTTGGGATTTTGGGGTAGCGGCAAATGCCGAGGCATGGAAGACGTTAAGTAACAAAGGTAAAGCGCTTGATGCCGTTGAAAACGGTGTTAAGGTAGCAGAAGCTGATGTGAAGAACCAATCAGTAGGTTATGGCGGCTTGCCAGATAGAGACGGTATTGTAACATTAGATGCCAGTATTATGGACCATTTAGGCAATTGTGGTGCTGTGCTTGCCTTAGAGCAAATCAAACATCCTATTTCCGTAGCTCGTTTAGTGATGGAACAAACGCCTCACGTTATGCTCGCTGGAGATGGCGCCCTACAATTTGCTTTGGAACAAGGATTTAAAAAAGAGAACTTACTTACAGAAAAAAGCAAGAAAGATTGGCTAGAGTGGCTTAAAACCGCTAAGTATAATCCAGTGAGCAATATCGAAAATAAGCTTTACGATAAAGCCGCTCCAGAAAGATTACCGGGAAATCAATTCAACCACGATACCATTGGGATGTTGGCGCTTGATGCGCAAGGCAATTTAGCAGGTGCTTGTACTACCAGTGGAATGGCTTACAAACTACACGGTCGTGTAGGTGATAGTCCTATTATTGGTGCAGGCTTGTACATTGATAATGAGGTAGGTGGTGCTACCTCTACTGGTGTTGGCGAAGAAGTAGTGCGTAACGTGGGCTCTTTTTTAGTGGTTGAATTGATGCGTCAAGGATATCCGCCTGAAGAAGCTTGTAAAGAAGCAGTGATGCGTATCATTAAAAAGAAAACCAATAGCACTAAAGACCTACAAGTAGGATTTTTAGCATTGAGCAAAAACGGCGAATATGGCGCCTATGCTATTCAAAAGGGTTTTACTTTTGCAGTTTGCGATAGCCAAAAGCAAGATTTGATTATTAAAGGGAAAAGCCACTACTAACCCCTAAATCCCCTAAAGGGGACCTATCAACTAGATGATATAATTATGAATCATAATAACAAAAGCCCCTTTAGGGGTTTGGGGTTAGAAATCTGTGCAAACTCCATTGAATCGGCTATCGCAGCAGAAAAAGGTGGTGCTGATAGAATTGAACTCTGTGCAAATTTAGGAGAAGGTGGTACTACGCCAAGCTATGGTCAAATTAAATGGTGTATGGAGAATTTGGGATTGGAAGTTTGGCCATTGATACGTCCCAGAGGTGGAGATTTTTTATATACCGATGCAGAATTTGAATGTCTTTTAGAAGATATATCTTTCTGCAAACAAATTGGTTGTCATGGTATAGTTACAGGGATACTAGATAAAGATGGAAATGTAGACGAGACCCGTTGTCGCCAAATCATAGCCATGGCCTCTCCTATGCCTGTTGCCTTTCACAGAGCTTTTGACATGAGCCAAAATCTGAAAGAAAGCTTGGAAGCGATTATTGCTTTAGGCTTTGTCAGGATCTTAACTTCTGGTGGAAAAGCGAATGCAGAAATTGGCACAAATGAAATTGCCCAATTGGTTTTACAAGCTAACGGTAGGATTGAGATCATGCCTGGTGCGGGGATTAATAGCGATAATTTATTGGAAATTGCGAAGATTACTGGAGCAAGGTGTTTTCATACCACTGCCAAAGATAAGTTTGCTAGCAAAATGATTTTCCAAAATGCAATTGGTAAAATGGGCAATAAAGATTCCGATGAATTCAGCTATGATCAAACCGATTTAGATAAAGTAAAAGTTTTAAAGGAAACACTCAATAGTTTATAAATAAGAAAGAAAAACCTCGTAGGTTTTCAAAACCTACGAGGTTTAGATAAATCAAAATGATATGAGGTTAAACATTTACTTATCCATTTCATTACTGTTATTTGTTGCTTCATTTTATATACTTGGTAGCTTAGAAATAGAAATGTTCGATACTTATTATGTGATTAACTATACTTACATCTTTAGAACCTTCGCTGTTTTATTTTTTTCAATATCGTTACTTCTGCTGTTCCTTAAACTTAAAAGAAAATGAGATTACTTTTTATTCTAATGCTATTTCCAATTTTTGGGTGGTCTCAAACCAATGCACCTAGTTTTGTAAAAGGCACTTTTGTTGACGATTATGGTATTAAATATTCGATTAATGATACGTTGTGGGTACAGCATCCAAATATCAAATACCACATTATTAAGTGGAATGTAGCCGAACAATATGTGATTGCTAAAAATGGCAGCGGCCACAAGGCGGACGAAAATAAATATACCCGTATTGATTTCATGACCTTTGAAGGTATGGAGCCATGGAAATGGGGATTTTGCCTCACGGCTTACAAAGCAAAAACGGATACAGAAGCGGAACAAACTGCTGCTGCAGACAGGAAAAATCCCAGAAAAGGTTGTAATGGTTATCCTTTTTCGAGGATGAAAGCCAGCCGATAACATCTGTTAGTCACTAGCTGGACTACGTAAAAACTTCAATACTTTGTATTCATTGTACGCCATGATAATATTATAGCCTAATAATGCTATGATCAACGGATTAACATGATTCATGAAATCTAATCCCATTATAGCGGAAGGGATAAAGACCAAAACGACGGTGCCAATTGCAAGAAAAAAAGCTGTTTTAATTGAGCCAAACAACATTGATAGCCTTACCATGTTATCCCATTTAAATTGATTTGGATTGCGAAATAAACGGATAAGATTATTTAATAGATAAAAGAAAATCAGAAATACTGTTACACCTGACAATAGTGAATTATCTAAGGATGGAAATTGTAAGTGTTTGGCTAAAACGAAGTAGCTCACCACAACTACACAGGTCAGTATTTTAACCAATTGAAAGTTTTTTCCCTCAACCAGCCATTGAGAAAAGGCATTACCCTTGTCATTTAGCGAAAGTAACTTTTGTCGGGCGTCATTACTAAGGCCAGTAAACGGACTGATAAGCCCAATTACCACCATTAATAGCGTTGCGGAAAACTGAAAGGAAATATCTGCGATTAAAATGCTTATTCGCTCTTCAGTTAGTATTTTAACCGAAAATAGAGTTAGCAAAATAATTGAAGCCATTACCACATGGAATACAAATGGAAAATAATTGATTAACTTATTCCCTTTTATCATAGAGGTATCAACTACCTGACCCTTGCTATCGATAATGTTATTTGCCTTGCGAACAATAGCTATAATGAAAAAAATAAAAATAAAGCCCATTAGATGATATGAGATAGATATATAACAAATATATATTTTATTTAAATGCCAAACTATGCTTGTAGGATTGGTTTGTTCGGTAGCTGCTTCGCGGTGTACCTCGCAATGACGAACAAACTGGCGAAAAGAAAAGGTAATAACAGCACTTCAGTCGTTAAATAAACCCGATTGAAGTGGAAATCCTTTTTATCATCACTTCCACTAATAGGATGTCACGCTGAGCTTGCCGAAGCGTATTTGCCACGAAGAAACCATTCGACAGGTTCCGGATGAAAGCGACGATAAAAAGATTGCAACGAAAAGCGGGACTTGAGGTACAAAAGAATCTCAAAACCACCTTTTCTAAACCTCATTTTTCTACCAATTATTGCCTGTTAAAATTTGCTTAAAAAAGCTATCTTTGCACAAAGATGAAGCATATACGTAATTTTTGCATAATTGCACATATTGACCACGGTAAGAGTACCTTGGCCGACCGTTTATTAGAATATACCAACACGATTTCGCAACGTGAGGCACAGGCGCAGTTGTTGGACAACATGGATTTGGAGCGTGAGCGAGGCATTACCATTAAAAGCCACGCGATACAGATGAACTATAAACTTGATGGTCAGGAATATGTGTTCAACTTGATTGATACGCCAGGACACGTAGATTTTTCATATGAGGTTTCGCGTTCTATTGCCGCTTGTGAGGGTGCTTTGCTTATTGTAGATGCTTCTCAAGGCATTCAAGCCCAAACTATTTCGAACCTTTATTTGGCGTTAGAGCACGATTTAGAAATTATTCCAATCTTGAATAAAATGGACTTGCCTGGCGCCATGCCAGAAGAAGTAAAAGACCAAATTATTGATTTGATTGGCTGTGACAGAGATGATATTATCCCTGCATCTGGTAAAACAGGCATGGGTATTCCCGATATTTTAAAAGCGATTGTTGACCGTGTGCCTGCTCCTGTAGGGAATCCTGAGGCGCCATTGCAAGCTTTAATTTTTGATAGTGTTTTTAACTCTTTTAGAGGAATTATTGCTTACTACAAAGTGGTAAATGGGGAAATCAAAAAAGGTGACAAAGTAAGGTTTATCAATACAGAAAGACAATACATTGCCGACGAAGTGGGTATTTTGAAATTGGACATGGCTCCTCGTAATTCGGTGAAAACTGGTGACGTAGGTTATATCATTTCTGGGATTAAGGAAGCTCGCGAGGTAAAAGTTGGTGATACCATTACTACGGTAGAAAATGGCTCTACAGAAGGTATCCAAGGTTTTGAAGAGGTAAAACCGATGGTATTTGCAGGTATTTATCCTGTAGATACGGAGGATTATGAAGAGTTGAGAGAAGCCATGCACAAGTTGCAGTTGAATGATGCTTCTATCGTGTTTGAGCCAGAAAGTTCGGCAGCTTTGGGTTTTGGTTTCCGTTGTGGTTTCTTGGGAATGCTTCACATGGAGATTATCCAAGAGCGTTTGGAACGTGAATTTGACATGACGGTAATTACTACTGTACCCAACGTATCGTACAACGCGTATGGTACCAAAGGTGATGTGTTTGTGGTAAACAATCCTTCTGATTTGCCTGATCCAAGTAAATTGGATTATGTTGAAGAGCCTTTCATTAAAGCGAATATCATTACCAAAGCCGAGTTTGTTGGACCTGTTTTGAGTTTGTGTATCCAAAAAAGAGGTATCATCGTTAATCAATCATACTTAACTTCGGATAGGGTTGAGTTGATTTTTGAAATGCCAATGGGCGAAATTGTATTTGATTTCTATGATAAATTGAAAACGATTTCTAAGGGTTATGCTTCGTTTGACTACCACCCTATTGGTTACCGTAAATCGGACTTAGTAAGACTGGATATGCTTTTGAATGAGGAACCAGTAGATGCTTTGTCGTCGTTGATTCACCGTTCAAATGCTTATGATTTTGGTAAAAAGATTTGCGAGAAATTGAAAGAGCTTTTACCTCGTCAACAATTTGAAATTAAAATACAGGCTTCTATCGGAGCCAAAGTAATTGCCCGCGAAACCATTAGCGCTTTACGTAAAGACGTAACGGCAAAATGCTACGGTGGTGATATATCGCGTAAGCGTAAGCTGTTAGAAAAGCAGAAAAAAGGTAAAAAACGTATGCGCCAAGTAGGTAACGTTGAAATACCTCAAAGTGCTTTCATGGCAGTGTTAAAATTAGACTAATTTGTTTTGAGTTGCGAGTTACAGGTTACGAGTACAGTATCAGAACCTATAACTCACAACTTGTAACTCATAACTTATATCCAATGCAATTATTAGACGGAAAATACGTATCAGAAAAAGTTAAAGTACAGATCGCAGAAGAAGCAGCTCAATTTTTAAGCGAAACAGGTAGGAAACCTCATTTAGTTGCCATTTTGGTGGGTAACGACGGTGGTAGCGAAACTTATGTTGCTAGCAAGATGAAGAACTGCGAAAAGGTTGGCTTTAAGTCGTCTTTATACCGTTATGATAGTACCGTAACTGAAGCTGAATTGCTGGAAAAGGTTAGAGAAATAAATGCTGATGCTGACGTTGATGGATTAATTGTCCAGCTACCGTTGCCTAAGCATATTGACCCTGAAAAGGTTACCGAAGCGATTGACCCTAAAAAAGATGTAGATGGCTTCCATCCTATTAACTTGGGTAGAATGATGCGTAATTTACCTTGCTACATTCCAGCTACACCTTATGGTATTTTGTTGATGTTGCAGGCTTACGATATTGATACTATTGGCATGCACTGCGTGGTAGTGGGTCGTAGTAATATTGTAGGTAGCCCAATGAGTGTTTTAATGGCTCGTAATGCTAATCCAGGAAACTGTACCGTGACCTTAACGCACAGCAAAACCAAAGATTTAAAAGAGCAAGTTTTACAAGCTGATATTATTATTGCTGCTATTGGTAAAAAGAATTTCATTACTGCAGATATGGTGAAGCCTGGTGCTATTGTGATTGATGTGGGTATCAACAGAGAAACTTCTACGGAAACCAAATCTGGCTATAAATTGTATGGTGATGTAGATTTTGAAAATGTAGCACCTAAGTCTTCTTACATTACTCCTGTTCCAGGTGGCGTAGGTTTAATGACTATTGTTGGTTTGTTAAAGAATACATTGGCTTCTGCGAGGAAAGAGATATATTAATCTTTATGATATTTTAACCACCTTAGACACCTAAGATCATTTTAGTTTTTAAACATTTAGTTTTTCTGGCTTTTTCTATTAATGCCTTAATCATCTTAATTTCTTAATGGTTTTTAACCAATAGACATTTAGTTTTATTGCACATGCCACTTAAATGTTCTAAGGTGTCTAAGGTGGTTCATCTCAACTAAACAACTTTTTCCAAAAACTCTCTTTCAAGCCAATATAAACGCCATCCACCCTTTCTTCAACGGGATAAATATCAATGTAATCTCCTTGACCAGCTGCTCCCCTTCCCGTTTGCAAGCTATATTCGTAACGATGTATGGGACAAATGATATGACCATTTTTACACCAGCCACCGCTTAATATTCCACCAGCATGAGGGCAAGTGTTTTGCACTGCGTAAAGGTTATTTTCGTGTTTTATCAGACATATTTTCTTCCCTTCTAACTTGATGAGCTTCACAAAATCCTCCTCTGGAATTTCCATATCAAGTTTATGCCACTTCATCAACCTTAATAATTAACCAATAGATACAGTTCCTTAGGGTTTTCTAAATTTTCAAACACATCCATGCTCAATTTCACTTGCTTCTTATCCGCAGAAAGTACCGCTTTTGGATCGTTAACACTTTTGGCTGGCTTAGGTAAATTAATGACGATGGTATTGGTTAGTTTAAGCCCCATTGCTTTAAACATTTTTAAGGAGGCTTTAAGTTGTTCGCCTTCGCCTTCCGCATTTAAATAGTCTGCCTTGGTTTTTCTTTCAAAAGAAGTTGCGGTAACTTTATAATCGAATTCGTTATTCTCAAATGGCGACTTGCTATCTCCTCTCTCTGTATCATCCGATTGAAAATTCTTATTCCCGATTTTTTTGTCGACATCTGCCCTTTTCATCAATCTTCCAAAGTTTTTGAAAAAGTAGTTCAATTCATCCAATGATTTACCTTTATTGGCTACAGAAAGTTTCATGATATTGTTTGGCATATCCATTTTCATGTCCATATCGGTCTGTTGAAGTAAGCCTAACTCTTGCGCATTGAATTTTTTTCTAATACTATCGGGCATGGCACTACCTAAATTAAAAGTAGTGTCCTTCACCTCGCCTTTGGCTTTATCTGCTTGTTTAACCGAATCTGGTGTAAATGAAGAGGCCATTTTCATCAAGCCACTCATATCCATATCGTATTTAACTTCATAAGAGCCATCCGTTTTTAAGGTATAGGTTTCTTGTACATCAAAGCAAGAGACTAAAAAAAGACTGTAGACTAAAAGAAATGGGAAGAATAACTTTTTCATGTTCAATTAAAATTACTTTAGCAAGATACAGAACTTATGATATTTATGGCATAATTATTTACCTTTGTGCCCTTAAATTATGGCACATCAAATACCAGAAGACGGCACGTTACTTCCCTTGATGGAAGAATTTTACACCATACAGGGCGAAGGTTTCAACACAGGTAAAGCGGCTTATTTTATCCGTTTGGGAGGTTGCGACGTGGGTTGCCATTGGTGTGACGTGAAAGAAAGCTGGGATGCTGAACTTCATCCATTAACTACTGCTGATGATATTGCAGCTAAAGCAGCTACTTTCCCAGGAAAAGCGGTGGTGGTAACTGGCGGTGAGCCTTTGATTTATAATCTAGATTATTTGACCAAAAAGCTTCAAGATCAAGGCATTTTGACCTTTATCGAAACTTCAGGTGCTTATCCCCTTTCGGGTTCTTGGGATTGGATTTGTTTATCTCCTAAGAAATTTAAAGCGCCTAGACCTGACATCACTCCTTTTGCGAATGAACTAAAGGTAATCGTATTCAACAAAAGTGATTTTGAATGGGCAGAGAAATATGCCGAAATGGTAGGTCCAAATTGCAAGCTATATTTACAACCAGAGTGGTCGAAGGCTAAAACAGTAACTCCGCTAATTGTGGATTATGTGATGGCCAATCCGAAGTGGGAAATTTCATTGCAAACGCACAAATTCCTGAATATCCCTTAGCTAGTTGCATTGCTAATTTGTTTTATTGTTGCTAACTTGCTTAGCTGAATTCCGTTTGGCTTTTAGTCTTTCGAGTTAAAATCATGTGATATGCGCAAGTTCCTTTTGATATTTCTTTGTTTAAGCCAATTTGTATACGGTCAATCTACCATTAAAAAAGCACAGAACAGCTTCGAAGATGCCCAACAGTATGTAAGACAAAATGTGTTTGATGAAGCCATCAAATATTTGAATGATGCCGTAAAAGCAGACCCCAAATTTCAACGGGCTTATTTACAACTTGGTGATATCTATAAACGACTTAGGAACATTCAAAAAGCAAAGGAAAATTATCGTTTGGCGGTAAAATCTGCCGCTGTAGAAAATGCTAACGTCTATTTCAATTTAGGGGAAACGGAACTGCAAACAGGTGATTATAAAGAAGCAAAGCAGAATTTTGAACTTTTTTTAGCGCACGCCGCCAATGTAGATCAAAAATTCAAAGACAAAGCTCAAAAATATATTATCGATTGTAATTTCTCTATGGAAGCGATTAAAAAGCCTGTGCCTTACGAGCCTTTTAATATGGGTTTTTATGTGAACAGCGAACATCGTGATTATTTTCCAGCGCTTACTGCTGATGGAGAACAAGTCATCTTTACCAGAAATATTCAAGGAAATGAAGATTTTTATACTTCCGTAAAGAAAAATGGTGAGTGGCAAAAAGCGGTATCCTTAAGTGAGAACATCAACACTCCGAATTTTAACGAAGGAGCTCAATCTATATCGCCTGATGGCAGGTATTTGTTTTTCACCAGCTGTAACCGACCTGATGGCGCGGGACGTTGTGACTTATACGTTTGTCGTCGCGAAGGTAAAGATTGGAGTGCACCAGTTAATTTAGGGCCTACCATTAATACTCCTGAATGGGAATCGCAACCTTCCATCAGTGCGGACGGTAGTACGTTATACTTTTTGAGTAATAGAAACGGTGGTTTTGGGGGTTACGACATCTGGAAGTCTGTGATGAATGATGAAGGTCAATGGACTACGCCTACCAATTTAGGTCCAAACATTAATACCCCTTATGATGAGGCCACCCCTTTTATTCACCCAGATGGTAAAACACTCTATTTTTCTTCGGATGGCTGGCCAGGCTTTGGGCAAAAGGATATTTTTTACAGTAAACTACAAGCAGATGGTACATTTTCCAAACCTGTCAACCTAGGCTATCCTATCAATACATTTAATGACGAATTTGGTTTCGTAGTCAGTGCTGATGGAAAAGAAGGTTTATTTTCTTCCAATTTAAATGGTGGTTTTGGAGATGTAGATATTTATCGCTTTAAACTACCAGAAAACCTAAAACCTAATCCTGTTACTTATGTGAAGGGAATTATTAGAGATCGGGAAACCAAAGAAACCTTGGAGGCTTCTGTTTTAATCATCAATTTAAGAAATAAGGATGCTGCCTATAATGAATATACCGATAAAAGCACAGGCGATTTCATGGCGGTAATGCCTGCCTACGAGCAATATTCTTTTAACATCTTGGCCGATGGCTATTTGCTATATTCAAACCACTACGACATTAAACCAACAGATGCTAACAAACCTTATGAGGTAGAGATTTTGTTGGATAAAATTAGTGTAGGCAGTAAAGTTTTGCTTAATAATATTTTTTTCGACACCAATAAATACGAACTTTTACCTACTTCAATGGTGGAGCTGAATTTACTTGCCGAAACACTTAAGAGTAATGTGAGCATGGTAATAGAAATACAAGGCCATACCGATAATGTTGGCGAGGTAAAGACTAATCAAAAGCTTTCAGAAAACAGAGCTAAAGCAGTATATGATTACTTGATTGCAAAAGGAATTGACAAAAAACAACTGACTTACAAAGGTTATGGTGAAGAAAAGCCAGCTTTTGATAATACTACAGAAGAAGGAAAGCAGAAAAATAGAAGAACTGAGTTTTTAGTAGTTAAAACATAGACTAAAAAATGAATGCTAAATGTTTTTGCTGTATTCTAATTGTTTTCATTTTCTTAGCTGGATGTAGAACCAGAGAAGTTTCTTATCGCAGGGATAAAATCATTAAAAAATTTAAACATTATAAAATATACTTAAACAATAGGGATTTAATTGATTTAGATACATTTTATTTAGACAAGGACAATGTGGCTAGAGTAATCGCAAACAATCAAAGTTATCGCCTTAGCATTTTTCAAAAGAATAAAAAAAATAGATTTTATAGCCTTGATGAAGTCATAAAATCCTTCGAAAAAGAATTGGATACTTCGGATAGTTTAATTAATATTATTGATGGAATTTTTATAGAACCTCTTAAGCAAAAATCTATAAAATTTGAACAAGACGTAGTGAAAGCAGTTGTCTTCATCAAAAAAGAAGAAGTTTGGAAGCATCTACCTCATGCCAAATCAGGGATTGTTCTCATCACAATAAAAGACTAAGCTATTTATTTCGATATTTTCTTTCCTTTTAACACATTAATTGGAGAACCCTCGGCAAGCATTACTGATGTTGGTTGAGCTTGGCTCAAGAAATCGAAATCCCTACCATAGTTAGCTCCAAAATCTACCTCAATATTATATTCCTTAACAGGATATACTTCCCATCGTGGATGCTCTACTTGATATTCGGAAGCTAGGTTTAAGCCTATTTTAGTGTAGCCCCAAAAGTGCTCGGTAATAAACTCTTCTTTACTGCCAACCTCCATAGCTTCACTGCTTGGATGGGTGATCACAGCAAATTTATTCCAGTTTTTAGTCTTCCAAAGGTATTCTACCAACAGTTCCTTTTCATCACTCACCCATCTATGTTTCATGGGCAAAGTTTGGTAGTTTTCCTTATAGATGGTATTGGCTATAAAGGTAATGGCAGGTTTAGGAACTATTTCCTTAATGAAAACTACGCATCTTTTCCAAGTGCCATTTTCATTATACTTCACGTAGAACCGTAAGTTAACCTCCTCAAAATTAATATGGAATGGGATACCAAAACCTTTAAGCTTGGTATCCATAAACATAAAGCCTACTAAACTTACATAGTATTAACCTTGCCAATCATCCAATTCGGTAAATGGTGGTAAATATCTCTGCAATATCTCTTTATCAACTTCATAGTTAGCTAATGCTAGTTTTCGCCATTCAGCGGATAAAAAGACTTTGTTTCTAATCATTCTTAAATTACAGCCTGTCTTACTCTGATAAGCTTAATCAGTAGCTCTTCTAAAAGCGCAAGATTCAACATATTTGCCCCATCAGATTTTGCATTTGCAGGGTCAGGATGTGTCTCAATAAATAAGCCATCTGCTCCAACAGCAATTGCCGCTTTTGCAATGGTAGTAATCAGTTCTGGTTTTCCACCAGTAACCCCACTACTTTGGTTAGGTTGTTGCAAGGAATGCGTACAATCCATCACTACAGGTACACCGAAACCTTGCATTTCAGGTAAACCTCTGTAATCGACAATTAAATCTTGATAACCAAAAGTATTTCCCCTGTCGGTTAAAATCACTTTTTGATTTCCAGCTTCTTGGATTTTTTCCACGGCAAATTTCATTGAACCTGCAGAAAGAAATTGTCCTTTCTTTACGTTCACTACTTTTCCAGTGGCTGCTGCAGCAAGTAATAAGTCTGTTTGACGGCAAAGAAAAGCTGGAATTTGAAGCACATCAACATAAGCTGCTGCCATAGCCGCCTCGCCACTTTCGTGGATATCAGTAACGGTAGGTACATTGAACTCTCTACCTACTTTTTCCAATATTTTAAGTGCCTTCTCGTCTCCTATTCCAGTAAAAGAACTGCCTTTACTTCTGTTCGCTTTTCGGTAAGAGCCCTTGAAAATATAAGGGATGTTTAACTTATCAGTGATGGTAACTATTTTCTCGGCAATTCGCAAAGCAATTTCTTCGCCTTCAATAGCACATGGACCAGCCATTAAAAAGAAATTGTTACTATCTGTATGTTTTAATTTATCTAAGTAGTTTATCATTTTAATTTTAGTATTCAGTAGTTAGATATAAGTATTTAGACTTTATTTGCTTAAAGAATATTCACTTTACTAGTTCCCTAACTCACTCATGAATTTAATGCGCATGAGCTGGATTTCTTCTCTGGTATAATCAGTTTCACCCAAATCCCTTAATGCTAAGTCTATTGAATCGGTATCTGCTGATTGGAAATAGTCGAAAACTTCATCTTGCCTATCTTCATCTATCATCTCATCGATGTAATAGGTTAAGTTAAGTTTAGTGCCCGAATTAACAATAGCTTCTACTTCTTTGATGATATCAGCATAGGTAATGCCTTTTGAACGGGCAATATCTTCTAAGCTAATTTGTCTATCAATATTTTGAATAATAGAGACCTTTAAAGCCGATTTATTCGCCTGGGTTTTAATCACTAAATCCACAGGTCTGTCAATGTCGTTGTCTTCTACGTACTTCTTAATCAACTCAATAAATGGCGCTCCAAATTTAAGTGCCTTTCCATTACCAACCCCCGAAATCTGTTTTAACTCATCGCTGGTAATTGGATAGTGGGTACACATTTCTTCCAAAGAAGGGTCTTGGAAAACTACAAATGGGGGAACATTTTTTTGCTTGGCGATTTTTTTGCGAAGGTCCTTTAACAGTTGCAGTAGTTGTGTATCTAAAGCCGCAGTAGCTTGTTTTACTTCATCTTCATCGTCATCTCCTGCGGTATCTACAATTTCGTTTAATATAAATTTAAGACTATATGGGTTTTCTATAAACTCACGTCCAATTTTGGTAAGTTTCAGTAAACCATAATTGTCAATATCCTTCGCTAAAAAATTATTTAAAACGGCCTGTCTTAACAATGATTTCCATAAATTCTCACCATCTGCCTTACCTGAACCAAATTCTGGAAGTTTACTGTGTTCGTAAGCAATGGTTTGGGCCGTTTCGTAACCCATGAAAACGTTGATCAAATGGGCATCATCAAATTTTTCGCCGCTACTTTCTACCAATTTGAGTAGTGTGAGCAGTTTTTCTTCAGCGTCAAACTGTTGCTTTGGTTTTTTACAGTTATCGCACATGCAGTTACAGCCAGTTTCGTTGAAATTCTCTCCGAAATAGTGCAAAATTTGCTTTCGTCTACAAACAGAAGATTCGGCATAATCTATCACTTCCTTCAAAATCTGAGTACCAATTTCACGTTCAGAAACAGGTTTGTCTTTCATGAACTTGGCCAGCTTCTCTACGTCTTTCTGCGAATAAAAGGCAATACAAACTCCTTCGCCACCGTCACGACCAGCTCTACCTGTTTCCTGATAATATCCTTCCATGCTTTTAGGCACATCGTGATGAATGACAAATCTTACGTCAGGCTTATCAATTCCCATACCAAAAGCAATAGTGGCAACAATCACCTCTACATCTTCCATCAGGAATTTATCTTGTGTATCAGCCCTTACCTTTGGCTCCAATCCCGCATGATAAGGCAAGGCTTTAATCCCATTGATATTTAGGTTTTCAGCTACTTCCTCTACTTTTTTACGGCTTAAACAGTAAATAATTCCAGATTTACCTGGGTTGTATTTTACATATTTAATGATTTCTTTGTTGATGTTCTTTTTAGGGCGGATTTCATAAAAAAGGTTTGGCCTGTTAAATGACGACTTGTATAAAGTGGCATCCGTCATGCCCAAGTTTTTAATGATATCTTGCTGTACTTTGGGTGTTGCAGTAGCCGTTAAAGCAATAATTGGAATATTTTCACCCAATCCTGCAATCACCTGTCTGATTTTCCGATACTCTGGTCTAAAATCATGTCCCCATTCAGAAATACAATGCGCCTCATCTACTGCAACAAACGAAATTTTTAATAATCTTAAAAATTCGACATTCTCTTGCTTGGCTAAAGATTCGGGGGCAACATACAACAATTTGGTATGGCCGTTTAATAAATCGGTTTTCACCTGCGTGATTTCCGATTTGGTAAGTGACGAGTTTAAAAAATGCGCTATGCTATCGTTGCCTCCAAATGCCCTAATTTGGTCTACCTGATTTTTCATTAGGGCGATGAGTGGCGAAATTACAATGGCAGTACCTTCGCTCATTAAAGCTGGCAACTGATAACAGATGGACTTTCCTCCACCCGTTGGCATAATTACAAATGTATTTTTTCCCTCTAATATATTGGTGATAATCGATTCTTGATCGCCTTTAAAATTATCGAAACCGAAGAATGTTTGAAGGTTATCAAATAAAGACTTCTTGACGTCCATTTCCTGTGCTGAATATTGTGTGCTATTATTGTTCAAAATAACATAATTTTGCATTAATTAAAGTATTAATTTACTAATAAATTCTCTTTGGAAAGTAAAAAATCTATAATTGATTCGGCTACATCTACGCTGAAGCTGGAATCTGAAGCCATATTAGGGCTTATTAACTATATCGACGATGATTTTGTGGAGACGGTTAACACTATTTTGAATAGCCGAGGACGTGTGATCGTTACTGGAATTGGCAAAAGTGCCATTATTGCACAAAAAATTGTGGCCACTTTTAACTCTACTGGAACGCCAGCTGTTTTTATGCATGCCGCAGATGCAGTACATGGCGACCTAGGCATGATTCAAAAAGATGATGTGGTACTTTGTTTGTCCAAAAGTGGCAATACCCCAGAAATTAAACTGCTTGCCCCTCTTTTAAAACTATCAGGAAATAAGCTGGTGGGCATGCTGGGAAATATCAACTCTGATTTAGCCAAACAAGCAGATTTAATTTTGAATACTACCGTAGAAAAAGAAGCCTGTCCGCACAATTTAGCACCTACTACCAGTACTACCGCACAACTAGCTATGGGCGATGCTTTAGCCATTTGTCTATTGCAGGCTAGAAACTTCCAATCCACAGATTTTGCTAAATATCATCCAGGCGGTTCATTAGGAAAAAGATTGTACTTAAAGGCCGGCGATATTGCTGCCAAAAATGAAAAGCCGTCAATATCACCGAATGCGCCAGTAAAAGACATCATTATTGAAATTAGTAAAAACCGTTTAGGAGCTGTTGTTGTTACTGAAGGTGATGAGATCCATGGGGTAATTACCGATGGAGATATTAGACGGATGCTTGAAAAACATACCAATCTTGAAAATATCAAAGCTAGTGACCTGATGAACACCAATCCTAAGAAAATTGATTGTGAAGAGTTGGCCTTATTAGCGTTAGAAATTATTAAGAAAAACAATATTACCCAAATTTTGGTGACCAAAGAAGGTCGTTATTTTGGTTTGGTTCATTTACACGATCTTTTACAAGAAGGTATCGTTTAAAAAATTATATTTGCCTTGAAGATGAACAAAAACAGGTATGCATTAATTATGGCTGGCGGCGTTGGAAGTCGTTTTTGGCCAGTAAGTAGAACAGAATTCCCTAAACAATTTATAGATTTTTTTGGTGTTGGTAAGACACTTATACAAAGTACTTACGATCGCTTTCTGCAAATTTGCTTGCCAGAAAACATCTTCATTGTCACCAATGAAAGCTATGTTGATCTGATCAAAGAGCAACTACCTCAATTAGGTGAAAATCAGATTTTAGCTGAACCAATGATGCGTAACACAGCTCCTTGTATTGCTTACGGTTCTTCTAAAATTGCTGAACTTAATCCTGATGCTGTCATTGTAGTTGCACCATCAGACCACACCATTGCTAATCAAGCTGCTTTTATCAATGCCATTGAAACCTCGATGGAAGTGGCTGCACAGACTGATTGTTTAATCACTTTAGGAATTAAGCCAAACAGACCCGACACAGGTTATGGGTATATCCAATATACAGACGAAGTTTTAGTAGGTAATAGCGAAGTTCATAAGGTAAAAACATTTACAGAAAAGCCAAATTTAGAGCTCGCCAAGTCTTTCCTTCAAAGTGGCGATTTCCTTTGGAACGCTGGTATTTTTATATGGTCTGCGAGTGCCATTAACAGAGCATTACAAAGGCATCTACCAGACATGCACGAGATTTTTACTGGTGGCAGAACAGTTTACAATACTGATAATGAAAAGGCTTTTATCGCCAATGCTTACCAACTTTGCACCAATATCTCCATAGATTTCGGTATCATGGAAAAAGCAGATAATGTTTTCGTGTTGCCATCAGATTTTGGGTGGTCTGACTTAGGAACTTGGGCTTCTATTTACGAAATGGCCGAAAAAGATTACGTAGGTAATGCGGTAATACCTTCTGAACAGGTCATGATGTACGATTCTTCTAACTGTATGGTAAATGTACCGAAAGAAAAATTGGTCATTTTGCAGGGGATGCACGATTACATTGTGGTGGAGGAAAACAACACCCTATTAATCTGTAAACGAGCAGAAGAGCAAAACGTTAAAAATATTGTTGCTGATGTAAAAGCAAAGTTTGGCGGGAAGTTTATCTAACCCGTCACACGTTGTCTTACTGCTTCGTATAAAATTACCCCAGCAGCAACCGAAACATTTAAGGATTCGATTTTGCCAGCCATTGGAATTTTGGCCAAATGGTTGGCTACTCTTAATAAATCATTAGAAATACCCTCATCTTCGGAACCCATCAGAATAGCGGTAGGCATCGAATAATCAGGCGCATAAATTAAATCGTTGGTTTTCTCGGTACAAGCTACTACCTGCAAACCACTATCTTGTAAAAATAAACAGACTTTATGCAAATTCGCATGTCTACAAACTGGGATAGAAAATAATGCTCCCGCAGAAGTTTTAATCGCATCTGCGTTAATTTGTGCTGCATTTTTTAAAGGAACTACAATTGCGTGTACACCCACACAAGCAGCAGTACGGGCAATAGCGCCCATGTTTCTAACATCAGTCACACTATCCAGTACTAAAATTAATGGTGTCTCCCCTTTTTCGTAAATAGCAGGAATAATATCTTCGATATTTTGATAAGTAATAGGAGAAATTACCGCAATAACTCCTTGGTGGTTCTTTTGAGTCATCCTATTTAACTTCTCTATAGGAACCACGCTCATCGGGATTAAAGAACCCGACAATAAAGCTTTCAATTCTAGAAACAACTCGCCAGAAAGACCTCTTTGAACGTAAATGGTTTCTATATCACGGCCTGCTTTTATTGCTTCGATTACAGCCCTAATACCAAAAACAAATTCATTATTCTCTTTAATTCTTTGCGGTCTTCTAAAATTATCCATGCCTATTAATTATTGTGCAAAAGTAATTATTAAAAGCTCAATACAAGCTTATCCACATAAAATTGTTTACAACTGCGCTGTGTTTATAATATAGCGAAAAAAATCATCAGATTAGCATTCAAGTTGTTGACAATCGACTTAAAACTTCTTCCAACAAAAAGGTCTTATTTTAGTTACTTTTGCTTCATGAGCATGGATAACGAACAAAAGGGACAAGGCAAATATTCATTATCAGCCAGAAAAAGCCGACTAGCCAATACCATTAGTACAGTAGATAAAATACAACCACAGGCTACCGATTTGGAAGAAGCGGTATTGGGAGCTTTAATGCTAGAAAAAGATGCCTTATCTGCCGTTATTGACGTGCTTAAGCCTGAACTTTTTTACGACGAAAGACACAAGAGAGTTTTCGAAGCGATACAAACACTTTTCCAGAAATCTAAACCTGTTGATATTTTAACCGTAACTACAGAATTACGTACCAATGGCAGCTTAGAAATGATTGGAGGTGCTTACTATGTAACTTACCTTACTAATCGCGTATCTTCGGCGGCAAATATTGAGTTTCACGCTCGTATTATTTCTCAAAAATATATTCAACGCGAGCTGATTAGGATTTCTACGGAGATTATTAAAAATGCTTACGAAGACACTACGGATATTTTCGACCTATTAGATATGGCCGAAAAAAACCTATTTGACATTGCGCAAAACAATTTACGTAGAGATACGCAAAAAATGGATGCCATTGTTAAACAGTCTTTAGCTTCTTTGGAAGAATTAAGAACTAAAACAGATGGTTTAACTGGGGTACCTTCTGGATTTACAGATTTAGACAGGGTAACTGGTGGATGGCAGAAATCGGATTTGGTAATTATTGCTGCTCGTCCAGCGATGGGTAAAACCGCCTTCGTACTAAGTTGTGCTCGTAATGCCGCGGTAGATTTTCAAAAGCCAGTTGTTGTATTTTCTTTAGAGATGTCCTCGGTTCAGTTGGTAAATCGTTTAATTTCTGGTGAAGCCGAAATTGAACAGGAGAAAATCAGAAAAGGTAACTTGGCGGAATGGGAATGGCAACAATTACACAGTAAAATTGGCCGACTTTCAGAAGCGCCGCTTTTAATTGACGATACGCCTGCCTTGAACATCTTTGAATTTAGGGCAAAATGCCGCAGGTTAAAATCGCAATACGATATCCAAATGGTCATTGTCGATTATTTGCAGTTGATGCATGGTAAAGGCGAAGGTGGTGGTAACCGTGAGCAGGAAATTGGTAGTATTTCGCGTGCCTTAAAATCAGTAGCAAAAGAATTAGATGTTTCCGTAATTGCACTTTCGCAGTTAAGTCGTGCGGTAGAAAGTAGACCAGGACAGAACGGTAAACGTCCAATGTTATCCGATTTACGTGAATCTGGTTCAATTGAGCAGGATGCCGATATGGTACTTTTCCTTTATCGTCCAGAATATTACGGTATCATGGAAGATGAAAGTGGGCGTTCAAATGCGGGTGTAGGTGAGGTAATTATCGGTAAAAACCGTCACGGTGAAACGGGTATTGTACCATTGAGATTTATTGGTAAATACGTGAAATTTGCCGATTTGGAAGACAGCTTCCTTCCTCCTTCTAGTTTCTCTGCAGGAAGTGATAACAGTATGATGCCTTCAGAAAGTTTTGATAGGTCTCCTGGAAATATCATCATCAGACCATCAAGTATGAATGATATGCCTGATGATGACCCACCGTTTTAAGATATTTGAAATAAAAAGGGCTTATGAAACATTTCATAAGCCCTTTTTATTTAATCGTTAACATATTGTTAGATTCATACCAGACTTACGAAGTTTCTAAAACTTCATAAGTCTTAAAAATTAACTTGCTTTCGCATCTGGCTTTTCTTCTCCAAAAATCCACCAAGCTTTTTTAGGTGATTGCAATTTAAATATAGGTGCCGTTTCTCTATACTTCCTGATGTGCCTTACCACTTCTTCTATATCATCGGTAAACAAAAGCAAATCCATATCTTCTGGACTAATGGTTTTCTCAGCCATCATTCGCTCAATATGTAGATAAATTTCATGATGAAAATCCTTTCCCATAATTACAATCGGGAATTTTTCCACTTTGCCTGTTTGAATAAGCGTCAAGGTTTCAAAAAACTCATCTAACGTACCAAAACCTCCAGGTAGTACTACAAAAGCATAAGAATACTTTCTTAAAAGCTCTTTTCTCACAAAGAAATACTCAATGTTTACTGAAGTATCCAAATAAGGGTTTTCATGTTGTTCATGTGGCAACACAATGTTACAGCCTACCGACAAACCACCAGCATCCTTTGCGCCTCTATTGGCGGCTTCCATAATACCAGGCCCACCACCTGTCATAATCGTAAAACCTAATTTCGAAATCTCGGCAGATACTTTGCGAGCCATTTCATAATATGGGTGGTCTTCTTTAAAACGGGCCGAACCAAAAACGGTTACACAAGGGCCTACAAAATGAAGCTTTCTAAATCCTTTATAAAACTGATAAATAATGCCTAAAACATATTTCAATTCCTGCCAACGTGTTCTGGCACCTTTAAAAAAACTAACTTCTTCTCTTACAAACTTATTCATAGTAAATTAAATGATATAGCCCAAAAACAAACCAGCAACAATAATCAATGCTGGGCTAATTTTGGTGAAATTCAACAATAAAAATGTAGCCAGTACAATACCCAAAAATAGCCAATTTAACCCTACAGGAGCAATTAACATCACAAAAGCGGCAATAATAAAACCTACGCTTACCGCATTAATTCCTGAAAGCGAGTGTTTAATTCGAGAGATCTTCTTCAAATCATTCCAAAACGGCACAATAAAAAGCACCAAAATCAAACCAGGTAAATTGATCCCTAGTACTGCCAATAGACCACCTGTTGCTTGACCCAATATGCCGTAACCACCGTGTTTCATGCCCAAAGCGCCAATGTAGCTAGTGAAAGAAAAAGTTGGGCCTGGTAATACTTGTTGAAATGCAAAGCCAGACAGGAAATCGGTTTGGCTAAGGTAATGCTTCATTTGCACAAATTCGGTAAACATCATCGGCACTAGAACTTGTCCTCCACCAAAAATGAAAATACCATTACGATAAAAATTCTCGAACAACCTGATGGGTAAACTGAAGGGCGACGTTCGATTGATGATAGCACCCAACATGGCCATAAAAAGAAGTACACCAATAAAATAACCTAGTTTTTTTGGATTGATGTTTGCAAATAACCGCACCCTTAATTCCGTTTCTTCAGTAGGTGTACCAATAGCCGAGGATACCATCCCACCAATTAAAATGGCTAAAGGAAATACATAGGCCTCCCGTAATACCAAAGTGCCTACCAAAGCTCCTATCGCTAGAAATATAGATACTTGAGTAGTCAATACCTTTCGCCCTAACTGGAAAGCTCCGTAGGCTACCACGCCCAAGGCAATAGGATGTATATATTCTAGTGCTTCTGCAAATTTGTGTTTCTGATCTAACAAGGCATACCAAATCGCAGCCAATGTCATGATTGCTGCCGATGGTAAAATCCAAATCAAGAAAGTGATAATGGCTAATTTGAGTCCACCAACTTTATAGGCAACGCCTACCAATGTTTGGGTTGACGCAGGTCCTGGCAAAACTTGTGCTAACGCATTCAATTCCAACAGTTCTTCTTCGCTCACAAAATTAATATTGTTCACAAAGTAGCGCAATAGTAACGAAAGATGCGCTTGCGCCCCACCAAAAGCAGTGAAGGTGAAAAAGAACACATTTCTAAGAAAGAGAAGCTGTCTTTTGGCCATTAACTTGGAACTAATTGATTTGCTAAATTTCTTAATCGTCCTCGTAATCTAAACCAGCAGCGCTGTTATATGCGCCTTGCAATTCAGATAACGCATGCATATCTCTCTTTTGTCTCGCCGCTTGCATGCCAGTTTGATAAACTTCAATGGCTTCTTCCTTTTTCCCTAATTTTTCATAAAGTTTTCCCAAGTGATAGTAAGTGCCCACGTAATCGGGATGCTTTTGTGTTAACTCTAGGTAATATTTAAGTGCATTTTCAGTATCGTTTTGCACATTGTACTCGGTTGCAATGGCATAGAGTATGAAACTGTCATTTGGATCGGCTGATAAAAAATCGAATAACTTGGCTAATCGTTGGTTTTGCATTTTAATTCCTTGCTTTTTTAATTAGATTTGCAAACATACATTTAAGGATTACATTCCTTAAATTGCACAAACAAAAGTAGAATCTTTAGGTTCTTAACTTTGTTGGCAAATATATAACATATCAACCAGTGCAATAATTTAATTGACATAGCTGAATTTTACCTTAATCAAATATATAAATATGAAAATTCTAGTTTGTATCAGTAACGTTCCAGACACGACCACAAAAATAACCTTTACGGGTGACAATACCCAATTCAATACTGCAGGTGTACAATTCATCGTTAATCCGTATGATGAGATTGCGCTTTCTAGAGCTATTGAGCTTTGCGAAGGTGGAAAGGGAACTGTAACCGTAGTAAATGTTGGCGAAAGTGCTACCGAACCAACCATCAGAAAAGCACTAGCTATTGGTGCTGACGATGCCGTAAGAATAAATGCAGCCCCTAGAGATGCTTATTTTGTGGCTAAACAAATTGCCGAATATGCAAAATCTAACGAATTTGATATGATTTTATGTGGTAGAGAATCAATTGATTATAATGGTTCTCAAGTAGCCGCAATGATTGGCGAATTCTTAGACATCCCTTCCATCTCTATCATTAAAAAATTAGATTATGATGGTTCTACTGCAACCATTGAACGCGAAATTGAGGGCGGTAAAGAAGTGGTGACTGTAAGTGGTAAATTTGTAGCAAGTTGTGCTGAAGGAACTGCAGAAGCTAAAATCCCTAACATGAGAGGGATCATGTCTGCACGTACAAAGCCATTACAAACCGTAGAAGCGGTAGATGTTCCAGAATTGAGCAAAATTAGCAAGTTTGAAACTCCTGCACCTCGTGGTTCGGTGAAGTTAATTCCTGCTGAAAGTGCAGAAGAACTTATCGGCTTATTACATACCGAAGCTAAAGTGATCTAGTGATCTTTAAGCAAACCTTAATCGTTTAAAAAGTTAAATTAGAAAACATCCCGATGGGATTTCAAATAGATTAATATGTCAGTATTAGTATATGTAGAACAAGTTGAAGGAAAGTTCAAAAAATCAGTATTCGAAGCTGTATCTTATGCCAAAGCCATTGCGGACCAACAAGGTACTAGCTTAAGTGCAGTATCTATTGGTAATGTTGCAGATAGTGAATTGAATGAACTTGGAAAATATGGAGCAAGCAAAGTTTTAAAAGTAGAGGCCGATCAACTTAAGAATTTTGTAAATCAAGCTTACGCTGCTGTGATTGCCGAAGCCGCTAAAAAAGAAGGTGCCAACATCGTTGTGCTTTCTAACTCATTCTCTGGAAAAGGTTTAGCGCCTAGAGTTGCCGTAAAGCTTGAAGCAGGTTTAATTGATGGTGCTGTGGACCTACCTACTGGTGACTTTTCTGTAAAGAAAACCGCTTTCTCTGGAAAAGCTTTCGCCATCACCACCTTAACATCAGCCAACAAAGTAATTGCTTTAAATCCAAATGCTTTTGGAGTAAAAGAGAATCATACCAATATTACCATTGAAGCCTTTAGTCCAGAAGTAAAATCAAGCGACTTAGCTGCTATTGTAAAAGAAATTGTACGTGCTACCAATAAAGTCTCATTACCTGACGCAGAGATCGTTGTTTCTGGTGGTAGAGGCTTAAAAGGTCCAGAAAACTGGGGAATGGTAGAAGAATTAGCAGATCTTTTGGGAGCTGCAACCGCTTGTTCAAAACCAGTTTCTGATGCCGATTGGAGACCTCACTCTGAGCACGTTGGACAAACGGGTATTGCCATCAGTCCTAATTTATACATTGCCATTGGTATTTCAGGTGCCATCCAACATTTGGCAGGTGTAAGTTCATCAAAAGTAATTGTGGTAATCAATAAAGATGCTGAGGCGCCGTTCTTTAAGGTAGCCGATTATGGTATTGTAGGCGATGCTTTTGAAGTAGTTCCTAAAATAATTGCAGCGTTAAAAGCACATAAGGGCTAGTCAACCACATTGAAGCGCTGATTTTTTAAGGATGAAGAAGGTTAAACTTGATATTGTAGGATTATCGTACAGCCAAACACAATCTGGTGCATACGCACTTGTTTTGGGAGAAGTAAATGGACGTAGAAGACTTCCTATTATTATAGGTGCATTTGAGGCGCAAGCCATTGCTATCGAGATTGAGAAAATGTCTCCTACCCGACCGCTTACTCATGATTTGTTTAAATCATTTGCGCAAGCTTATCAGGTAGAAATTACAGAAGTATTGATCTACAATTTAGTTGACGGTGTATTTTTCGCTAAACTAATTTGTAATAAAGATGGCGAGCAGGTAGAAATAGATGCTCGTACTTCAGACGCCATTGCGATTGCAGTAAGATTTAATGCGATTATTTATACCTACGAGTTTATTCTAGCCTCTGCAGGAATTGTGATTGAAGGAAATGATTTTCTGTTCCTCGAAAATATAGAGAGTATTACGGGCGGACAAACGCCAGAGGAGACACAACCTCCTATGGCAGTATCTGGATATCAAAGTTTATCATTGGAAGAACTTCAACAAAAATTAGAAAAAGCACTATCCGATGAGGCTTATGAAAAAGCCGCTAGGATTAGAGACGAAATCAATAGAAGAAATGCAGGTAAATAACCTGCATTTTTTTGTTTAAACGCTGTTCATTTAACCGCTATTTTTCACCACACTACATTCAAAACTTATCGTGATAAAAAATCTACTTAGCTTATGCGCTTAAATTTGTCATGTACTAAAAAAAAGTCCTATCTTCAAACCGTTCAAAACTAAAACGAATTTATTGCGGATGAATATTAAGCTACGCTTAACAATCATGAGCTTCATGCAGTTCTTTGTGTGGGCCGCTTGGTTAATTACTATTGCCAATTATTGGTTTGGCACTAAACAGTGGGATGGTGCCCATTTTGGAATCATATTTTCCACTATGGGAATAGCGTCTTTGTTCATGCCAACAATTACTGGCATTTTAGCAGATAAATGGATTAATGCCGAAAAGCTTTATGCGATCTTGCATCTCATGTATGCAGCCGTGATGTTTTATTTACCTCAGGTAGATAATCCTCAAACTTTTTTCTGGATTATTCTTTTAGCCATGTGTTTTTATATGCCTACTATAGCATTAAGTAATTCTATAAGTTATACTACTTTAAAGAATAGCGAGCTTGATGTGGTTAAAAGCTTCCCTCCTATACGTGTGTGGGGAACTGTTGGTTTTATTGTAGCGATGTGGGTAACCAATTTAACTGGTAGCAAGGCTAGTGCTAATCAATTTTACATTGCTGGTGTAGGCGCTATCTTTTTAGGACTTTATTCGTTCACTTTACCGAAGTGTTTACCAACAAAATCTGTATCAGAAAAAGCAGGTTTTGTACAAAGCTTAGGTTTGGAAGCATTTAAATTATTTACAAACTATAAAATGGCATTGTTTTTTGTTTTCTCCATGTTTTTGGGAGGCGCATTACAATTAACGAATGCTTATGGCGATGTTTTTTTAGATGAGTTCAAATTATTCCCTGTCTATTCAGACTCTTTGGTGGTAAGATATTCTACATTAATTATCTCTATATCTCAAGTATCTGAAACTTTATTCATTTTAGCGATACCATTCTTTTTGAAACGTTTTGGTATTAAAAAAGTGATTGTAATTTCTATGTTGGCATGGGTTTTTCGCTTCGGACTATTTGCTTATGGTGATCCTGCCGGTGGACTATGGATGATTATTTTATCATGTATTGTATATGGTATGGCATTCGATTTCTTTAATATCTCGGGATCGTTATTTGTAGAAACTTCAACTACAGCTAAAATACGTTCTTCTGCTCAAGGTTTATTTATGATGATGACCAATGGTTTTGGAGCCATTTTAGGCAGTTTGTTATCTGGTTGGATGATTGATAAATATTTCACTAAATTTTACACAAATATTCAGTCTACAGCTGATTTAGTTAATACCGATGTTAATAACGAGCATTTACGTAAATTTTTAGGCGACAAAGGCATTAATGTTTTGGCTGATGGAAGTTTAAGCCGTGCATTAGACGTAAAAGACTGGCATAACATCTGGTTAAGTTTTGCGCTTTACGCTTTAGTAATTACCGTTTTATTTGCCCTAATGTTCAAGCACAAACATACCCGTGCTGAAGAAGAAGCGATCAACAAAATCAGTCACTAATTATATTTAAATCCCAATGTCATCCGTAAAGCTTAGGAAAGAAAAAGATTGCTTAAACTGTGGCCACCATGTTGAAGAAACTTATTGCCCTCATTGTGGACAGGAAAACATAGAATTAAAGGAAGATGCTTTGCACATGATTACTCATGCCATTGCAGATTATTTCCATTTTGAACATAAGTTTTTTGGCACCATTAAACCCCTGCTTTTTAAGCCCGGGCAACTTACGGTAGACTATGTTGCTGGAAAAAGGGCATCGTTCCTCCACCCTATTAAGCTTTATATCTTTATCAGTATCGTATTTTTTATCATCATTTTTAGTGGTAGTGAAAAGAAAAACCACGAATCGGAAAGAAAAGCAGCAGCCGTTACTGAAAAATTGGATAAGGACTCTTTATTAGTATCAGATGATGTAGAGGAAGTAAGGCAAGTGTTGAAATATCTACCCATAGCTAGAGTAAAAAAGGATAGTATTTTAAGAGCAGTTGAAAAGGATATTAGAGAAAATGGCACAACAAGAATCAATATTGATTCTTTACCATATAAGAAAAGTAGATTTAATGCTTTTGCTCGGGAAGGAACCATCGAGCAATACGAAAAGAAGCAACGTGCCTTGCCCAAAGAGGAACGTGATAATTTCATTATAAACTACTTCTCCAAAAAAAGCATACAGTTTAATAAATATCCAGATCCAGGGCAGAAAATAAAAGAGGACTCTATCAAGCTCATTCCTAAAATGATGTTTGTGCTACTTCCGCTTTTTGCTATAATTTTAAAATTAGTTTACATTAGAAAGAAGCGTTTTTATTATGAACATCTTATTTATTCGTTCCATACTCATTCGGCCATTTTCTTAAGCTTTATTGTTGCAGCCCTACTGGTATGGTTGACAAGATTTGTAATGGACATTGAATGGCTGATTGGTACACTCGGGTTTTTATATATCCTTTGGTATATCTACCGTTCGCTCAGAACATTTTATGGTAGTACCAGATGGGTTACTTTGCTAAAAGTATTCTTCTTGTTCTTTTGCTACAGCATGTTGATCACGCTATGTTTTATTTTAATTATTGCTGTTAGCGTTGTTTCGATTTAACATAAAACTTTTTTTTATAAAAAGGCTATAAAGATTCCTAAATAGCCTTCTTACTTAGGAGGATATCAATTTTCAATTCATCTTTTAAAACGATGAATTCACTATGTTTCTAAGTATTTGTAAATCACATAGACATATAGGAGAATTATTTCTTATGTTATAGCGTGTAATCTTAAAGAAAAATTAAAAAATTAAGCAATAAAAAAGCCGGCAATCCACCGGCTTAACAACTATATATTTGGTTGTAAAGAGAGTTCTTGTTTATTACAAGTGCTTATCAACATCACCAACGTATATTTGACGTGGTCTGCCAATTGGCTCTTTGTTTGTTCTCATTTCTTTCCACTGAGCAATCCATCCTGGAAGACGACCTAAAGCAAAAAGTACGGTAAACATTTCTGATGGGAATCCTAAAGCTCTGTAAATGATACCTGAGTAGAAATCTACGTTTGGATATAATTTACGCTCAATAAAATAAGGATCTGTTAAAGCTGCTTGCTCGAGTTTTTTAGCAATTTCCAATACTGGATCGTTAATACCTAAACTTTCTAAGATGTCATCACAAGCTTTTTTAATGATTTTAGCTCTTGGATCAAAGTTTTTGTACACACGGTGACCAAATCCCATCATACGGAATGGATCGTTTTTATCTTTAGCTTTTGCAATCCATTTATCAGTATCACCACCATCCGCTTTGATTTTCTCCAACATTTCAATTACTGCTTGGTTAGCGCCACCATGTAATGGTCCCCAAAGCGCAGAAATACCTGCTGAAATAGAAGCATAAAGGTTACAATCAGATGAACCTACAATTCTAACCGTAGAAGTTGAGCAGTTTTGCTCGTGGTCAGCATGTAAGATCAATAATTTATTCATTGCACTTACCACTACTGGATTTGGTTCGAAATCTTCGGTACGTTGACCAAAGGTCATCCAAAGGTAGTTGGTAATGTAATCGTATTTGTTTTTAGGATAGATTAACGGATGACCTAGCGATTTTTTATAGATGAAAGCCACGATGGTGGTCATCTTAGCCAACATTTTAATAATGGTAAGGTCTTTTTCCTCTTCCGATTGGTTAGCTTCTAAGCTCTCAGGGTAAAAGGTTGAAAGTGAGCAAACCAATGATGACAACTGAGCCATAGGATGTGATTTCGAAGGATAACCGTCAAAAAACTTCTTCATATCCTCATGAATCAGCGTGTGCATGCTGATATCCTGTTGGAATTTTTCTATTCTTTCTTGAGAAGGAAGTTCTCCATAAATCAATAAATAGGCAACTTCTAAAAACGACGCTTTTTCGGCTAGTTCTTCAATAGGATATCCGCGATATTTTAATATACCTTCTTCACCATCTAAAAAGGTAATGGCGCTTTTGGTAGAACCAGTATTTTTGTATCCAAAATCTAATGTAATGTGACCTGTTAGATCTCTTAATTTTGAAATATCGATAGCCTTCTCTCCTTCTGTTCCGGTAATGATCGGAAACTCGTAGGTCTGTCCGTCTATCTTAATTTCTGCAGTAGTTGACATATATTTAAAATTTTATATAATTATAAGTAGTTATTTCCTTTTATTAAAATTTACGTTAAAACAAACATAAGGTTGTTACACTTTTTTGACGGTTCTAACCTCGTTTTAATCTCCATTTGGATTATTTAGCCTTAATTTCTTCAGCTACTCGTCCGCATTCCATCATTTCATCTCCATAATATGGATTACGGATATTTTTTTCACTCGCTAACCAATCGCCCCCATCGCCGTTGTTAGCCATTGGGCAGTGCTGTAAGTAAATAGTGCCCGAAGTTAAAGCAGCATGTTTAAAAACTGGGATTACTTCTACATTTAAATCGTTAAAAGCTGTCCGTTGCGCTTTAATATCTTTAGCTTCCGCAATTTTATGAGCAATAGTCGCTGCATTTTCACAACCCTCAAACCCTTTAAGGGCCATTGCCAACTCGTTAGCAGCAGGCTTAGCATCATTATAATTTGTAGCCACCAATTGGTCTTTTAATTTGATGTAGCTGGCATAAATGGTTTGTAGCTTCTCATCGCTAAAACTTAATGCAACTGCTTTTGTGGTGTCGCTCTTAGATACAACTGTACTATCTTTTGTTTCTGTAGATTTATTGGAGCTATTACAAGCCAATAATATGGCTATACCTACCAAACCCAAATATTTTTTCCCTTGCATACTTGTTATGTTTTTACGGATTGCCATCTGGTAAAACAATCCCTTAAGAGCTTATTTTGTTTTGTGCTCAAAATAGCATTTATAATTCTAAAAACACAAAAAAAGCCCCGATAAAATTACCGGAGCTCAATAATATTATATTTTAATTATAATTTGTTAACGTATATATTATAGTTTAAAACCATAAGCTAAACGCAAACCTACATAACCGTTATTAGTACCACTTTTCGAAAGTCCTTCGTACTTAACACCTAAGTCTAATCCATTACTCCAAGCATAACCAATTGCAGGAGAATAGGTAAACCAAGTACCGCCGCCTTTATTGGTGCTAAATGCCGCACCTGCTTCAGCTAAACCATAGGCACCCGAACCCGTATCGCTAAAGAAGATTTTTAAACCAGCCTTAGCAGGAATGTAGTTAAAATTGCTTACGTCGACAGTGGTGTTACCAACGGTAATATCTTTATTGAAAATTGAGGTAAAACCTGTGGTAATTGGAATAGACAATTGTCTGTCGATGTCTATTTGATAACGTAAGTCGGCACCCAAGGCGAAACTAGAGCCAGAGTTGGTTGGAATACCTGCGTTGATACCAACACCTAATTTCTGTCTAGAAGGATTAGTAGGTTCTGATTGTGCTTGAACGTTTGTGGTAACGAAGATAGCTAATGCAGCTACTGCAGCAGCTATTGATTTTGTATACTTTTTCATCTGTTTTTAATTTAATTGATGAGGTTCCATTTCATCATCCGATTATATTTTAATGGAATGGTCTTTCATCTTTTTGTTTAACATTTGTGATTGCTTTTGTTACAACACGCAATCGCAGCAAAATGTTCAAACAATATGCCATTATGTATTTAAAAACGTTAAAAAAACAAACATAACTACATGAATTACAATTGATTTAAATAAAAAATAAGAAATTAAATTACTGAGTAGGTAGAAGGAATTTCATCTATGAAATATGTACTAAATACTACACAAATCTGTTACACAATAAAAGATTCGCTAGTAATTGGTAATGATTAAATGCGTAGCCTTTCTATTATTTCGACCCCTTACATTATAGACATACTTCTTATCAAAGGTGGTAATTTTAACAGAAGGATGGCGATATAACTCAAGAATAAATGGGGTTTCTTTAATCACAACCATCCATTTAGCGACGCAGCTAATTAGGAAATCTGCCAGTCTTTTTTGATCATCTAGCGTAAAACTATTCTGATCATATTCAGAAAACTCACTATCGTAAGGAGGATCTAAAAAGATGAAATCTGAGGGTGTTAAGGTGATGCTAGCGAGCAGGATTTCAAAATCTTGATTATGAATTTCCGCATCTTGAAACAGGTTTTGAAGAGGCTTGGTAAAGATGGTGTTTGCTTTCTTTCTAAATTTCTTTCTGTTATATAAAATACCACCGTATGGAATATTAAATACGCCTTTTTTGTTATACCTAAACATAGAAGCATAACAAAATTCCCTTACGAAGTACCAATTTGCGGCAGCATCGGCTTCGCTTAAGAAGTGCTTTTTGGTGTTTTTATTCAATAGGGTTCTGAAAAAAAGGTAAGTTCCGCTTTTAAGTGCCGTTTCAAAATGCTTTTTCAGTTCTTTAAAATCGAAAGTTTTGCCTGCCTTTGCACTGATACGCTGTAAACGTGAAGCTTTGCTTTCCATTCCCTTTTTTAGATGCTGATAAAATTCTGTTGGATTTTTTAGAAAGTCTTTGTTGCTTAAGGTGGATAGGCTTGTTAATGTTGCTGTAAGTTCTTTATCTATGGAAGCGGTTAGTGCCGAAATCTCAGCCTGGTTGAGTATAAAATCGCAAAATTTTTGACCTGTACTTTCCCAAAGCAATTCCGATAAAGTGGTTACTTCATCCCAAGCATCAGCATATTGACCGATCCTGGTTTTAAATGTCCTGCTTTTAATTTGCTGGTAAAACCGAATAAGATCCTGACTTTTATCGTTAATGATTACAGGGGTTTTGGGTTGCAAGGCGAAGAATACCCCTCCGCCACCAAAAAAAGGTTCTATATAACGTTCAAATTTGGGGATATGCTCCTGAAATAAGGCAAATTCCCTATACTTCCCTCCTGTCCACTTAATGATTGGCCTTATGATCCGTTTCATAGGACGAAGATGCAATTATTTTAGATTAAAATACGGGGTTGCTAAATCAAAAGCTTGCTGTTTAACCAATGCTCGATCTTCAACCGCTTCAATCCAGTTAATTTTGACACCATCTTTTTCCATTTTACGGAAAAAAGTCATTTGTCTTTTTGCAAACTGACAGATGGCAATACCTAGTCGTTCTCTTAAGATATTTAAATTGATTTCATGCTTCAGAAAGGCGATCACAAACTTATATTCCAGTCCATAGAAAACCAACATTTCTTCACTTACGCCCTGCTTAAGCAAATCCTGTACTTCTTCAATGAGTCCACTAGAAAGACGTTCATCTAATCTTGACAGAATTTTATTTCTTCGGACATCCACTTCATTATACAGCCCGATCACCAAAGGTTTTAGTTTCGTTCTTTTTTCAGTTTTAAGATCGTGATAGCTTAAATATTCAGCTATTTCAATAGCCCTAATTAATCGTTTATGTGAACTGATATCCGCTTGTTCCCTTAATTGAGGCGGGTATTTATTTAGCTCATTTTGCAATTCATCCTTATTTAGTAAAAACAACTGTTTTCTCAATTGCTCATTTACTGGGATAGCGGTCAGCTCGTGATTTTGCAACAAGCTATGGATGTACATACCAGTGCCCCCACATAAAATTGGCAATTTACCTATGGTTTGTAGCTGATCAAATGCCTCGTAAAAATCATCCTTGAACGCATTCACTTGATAGCGCTGGCCAGCAGGTTTGATATCAATTAAGTGATATGGGACTTTTTGTCCATTAATTTCGTATTCAGAGAGGTCTTTTCCAGTTCCGATATCCATCCCTTTAAAAACTTGCCTACTATCTGCACTAATGACCTCACCATTAAAAGCATGAGCTAATTGTACCGCCAACTTGGTTTTTCCAACCGCTGTTGCACCAAGTACAATTAACAAATTTTTATCAGACATTCGTATAGAGATGATATTTGAGATTACCCGTATTAAATACTTTGATCCAGTCGATACTAGTCAAAAAACTATCCAAATTTAATACATTTTGAGCTTCAAAAGCGGTCATTATTTTTTTTGGCAAGCGATGCGCATAGTACCTTGTCATGGTGTTGGTGTCCACATAAAAAAATACCGAATCCGTATTTCCTGATAATTGAAAACCTAGTTTGTCATAACCTTTACCCAATGACCAATCCCGATCAGCATAGGTCATTAAATCGTTCACGCTTACTTTATCGAGAAAAGAAGCGATGAGTTTGCCTAGGCCGCCAGCGATGGTCACTCCAGTTTGCGTGGCAAAACGCACCAATTCTGCAGAGTTATAATGAGCTCCTTTGCTTTTCATCGGCCTCGATGCCGCAAAACAAGCTACTGCCTTAAGCTCCCCGTTAAACTTTAATCCTAAATTGTACTTCGTTTTGATATAACCTTGTAAGTGATGTCGCTCTAAAAAATCCTTGGCAGTTTCGGAATCGACCTCTTCTATTTTGCCTTTTCTACCATGTAAACTTTGATTTAGCCCGCAGAAAGAATGTATTCTACATAATACTTGTTCTCTTTTTTTTACCCAAACGTCTTCCCAAAGATGAACCAAAAAGATACCTTGTTGCGCATAAACGGCCTGTAGCGAGAGTAATTGTTGAGGTAAGAAATTAGCATTCAACGGTAAAAGATTAACATACACCCTTCCTTTGATCCCTACCACATAAAATGGATGTGTTTGGATTTCTTCTACAGCATGATATTGGTTTTGTACGGTTAAAAAGAAATCTTCCTGAAATAACGGATTTAAACCCACTCGTTCTGTCTATAAATTTTATAACCTTTATCCAAGGCGTCTGTAATATGTGACATTAATACCTCGTCAATTTTCTTAATGTGAAAGCATGATTTTCCTTTGAGCAATTTCAATAAATCTGGATGGACAAGTTCTCTAACCTCTGGATGAGTATAAAGCAGCATGAAATGAAGCGTAATGTCGCTTTTTAGCATTTTCAAACCAGCAAAATAGATTTCTTTTCTTTCACGACCTAACAAAACCACATTTTTTTCGCTCCAAAGGTCATATTCAGTTTCCGAATTTATCCTGCTAGTAAAACCCAATGCCTCGTAGGGTTGCATGCCTGCTCTAATGGTTTGAAAGATTTCGATCAAATCTGTTTTCATATGCATCAATGTTAATGGACGACGGCAAACTTAATAAGTTATTTTTTAATTATGATAACACTATTTACCTAGAAATGTTTCTGTAAATAAATAAGCGTCATTTTAAACTAATCTAAAATACACCGCAACAAAAAAGCGCCCATGCTTTTAGGACATGGGCGCTTATATATATGATAGAGTTTATTGTTTTTTCAGTACTCGGCCACTTTTTCTATCTTCGGCCCTACCAATGGCATAACCAGCTCCTGCGCCTGCCAAACCACCGATAATGGCTCCACGGGCGTTGTTTTTATCGATCAGCACACCACCAAGTGCACCAACTCCAGCACCAATGGCGGTACCTTTAGCTGCATCACTCCAACCTTTTTTCTTAGCTGGCGTAGTGGTTACACCTGCAGAAGAAGTAGTGACTGTACCACCAGAACTATAACTTGAAGAAGCACTACGTCTAGCAGCGGCTAATTCTGCTTGATGCCTTTCTTCTACCCTACGTTTTTCGGCTTCTACTTCTGCACGTTTAAAGCTATCCAGCCTGATGCTATCTCTATATTTAACAATTGCTTGTTGCTTTTCTAATTCAACTTGTTTGTCACTCTTACCGCAAGAGACCAAAACTGTTGCCCCAATTGCGATTACTGCTAATATATTTTTCATCGTTCCTTTTGTTTTAGTTGATGAAACCTTAAGCGGCTGCACCATTTAGTTTAAATTATGATAGGTAACAAAACGTTTTAGAAATAGTTTGCAGCTATTTCTATTTGCTTTTACCAAACCATATTGCCTTTCGAAAAAACTATGCCAAAGTATTATTCATGGTAAAAATGTTCTATATCCAAAAGAAGAAAACCCTCATTAAAACCGATATAAAACAGCACTTTAACACCTTTTTAAGAGTATCTCCACCATTTAATACTGTGTATAAGTAATACGTTTAATGAAGCGCTTGGTTGCTATTTAATTATCTAAAAATATTTAACGATTGTCGGCTATTCCATACAAAAAAACATATCTTGTACGATTATTTTTTTGATTGCGACGAATGAGGTTAACGATATGGGGTGCTGCACAGCAGGTTACGGGAAGCATGCACCTTTTACAACTAAACAACTATAATATTTTAATTGATTGCGGACTTGATTATGAGAAAGGCTCCTACCAAGAACAAAATTTATTCTTCCCTTTCAATCCTACAGAAATAGATTTAGTTATTTTAACTCATGCACATATTGACCATTCAGGAAACTTACCTACGTTGATCAGGATGGGTTATGATGGTCAGATTTTGTGTACTGGTCCTACGGCAGATTTGACCGAAATCCTACTATTTGATTCAGTAAACATCTTTTTAGGAAAGCAAAATAAAAAACACAGGGGTAGAAAAAGAGGCCATAGCGGGCCTCAACCTTTGTATCTTCAAAAGCATGTGATGGAAACCATGGATAGATTTGTCACCATTGGCTTTCATAAACTTTTTAAAATTAACGGCACCATTGAGTTAACGTTTGTTCCTGCGGGACATTTGCTTGGCGCTGCTTCGGTCATCTTAAACATTAATGAAGATGGTGTTTCTAAAAAAATAGCTTTTACGGGTGACATTGGCCGAAAGAATTATCCAGTATTGGTAGATCCAGACCCTTTACCTGCTGTAGATTATTTGATTTGTGAGTCCACTTATGGTGGTCGTTTGCATAGCAATGATACTTCACTAGATGATAAATTGGTAGAAGTAATTAATGAAACCTGCATTAAAAACCCAGGTAGATTGATTATTCCTGCATTTAGTATCGGTAGAACGCAGTCATTGATTTTTAAGCTGAACCAAATTTTCAATAAAGGCTTACTTCCGCCAGTAGAAATTTTTGTGGACAGTCCTTTGGCTAATTATGCTACAGAAATCTATCGTAAGCACCATCAATATGTAAGTGAAGAGGCCAAAAGCTTTTACTTGGATAAAGGAGACGAGTTTGAATTTGAGCACCTCACCTATTTGCGTACACAGAAAGAAAGCTTGGCGGTAAGCAATTACTTAGACCCTTGTATTATTATTTCTTCGGCAGGAATGCTGGAAGGCGGCAGAATTCAAGATCATATTTACTACAATATTCAAAACTATTACTGCACCATCCTATTTATTGGATATTGCGCCAAGGGCACTTTGGGTGATCGGTTATTACGTGGGGACCCAATCATCCGTTTGCGAAATAGAGATTTAATGGTTTATGCTAAAATAACAAAGACCGATTTATTGAGTGGACATGGCGACCATAACGACCTGATGAATATCGTTAGACAACAAGATGTAGCCAAATTGAAAAAAGTATTTCTGGTACATGGAGAAGCCAGCAGTTTAACCGCATTTAAAACTGCCTTACAAGAAGAAGGTTATGCCGTAGAAATTCCAGAACGTGGAATTAGTTACGAGCTTTAGAAATAACAGAAATTAACACGACGTTCTCTCTCATTCATAAAATTCCAACTTACGGAAATTTCATGGGTTGAGCCACTGTAGCCTGCCAAACTACCTACACTATGGTCGTAAGAATAACCTAACCTGAGTTTATCGCTAATGAAAAATTCGGCCATGCCAATCAGTGCATTGGTATTTCTGGTATTCCCTACCACGGCTGGTTTATTGTAGATTTTAATTCCTGTTCTGTAGCCAGCTCCTATCCATATCTTTTGTTTGAACAGAAAAAAAGCATTTAGATCTAATACCGTTGGACCAGCAATATCATCTTTAATCAAGAAAAATGGCTTGAAATCGATTTCGTATTCCACTAACGGAATCAATGTACCTGCTGTAAGGTAAAAATGTGGCTTAGGCGTAGGAAAATTGAAGTCCAGCTTCTTTTTATCCATCAAAAACCTTCCAATGATATTGTTTGCCGAGGCGCCGATGTACATTCGAGGGGTTGAAAAGAAAACGCCAGCACGCACGTCAGGGACTATTTCCTTCACCGTACCTGTTGGAATGAAATTATCGCCCAAGTCGCCTGGCTCCAACATATCGCCATAAATACCGAACTGTTGAAACCCAGCGCCCAATCCAAAGGCTAGTTTATTGGTTTCGTCTTCGTTCACTGGAAAACGATAAGCGTAATTTACAAAGGCTGAGAGGTTTTTTTGGGCACCCAATTGATCAGCAGACAAAATTAACGAAAGGCCAACCCTCTCATTTGGCATTAGCATGTCGGCCGCCATGGTGAAACTCTTAGGTGCACCATTAATGCCTGTCCACTGATTTCGGTAAGTGGCGTTGAGATTCAATCGCTCCCGGTAACCCGCATACGCAGGATTGATGTAAATCGCATTAAAAATATATTGACTGTACTGTGCGTCTTGTTGTGCAAAGCTTCCAAAGCTTTGCATTGTAAATAAAAAGATAATATACCAACTTCTTCTTCCCATACTATTTATCTCTTAATAAAGTGATATAACCCGTAACTGCACTTTGAGCGCCTTCCTTTGACACTAATTTGAGCACATAGTAATAAGTACCTTCACTTAAGCCTTCGCCACTCCAATTGTTAATGTAGCTCCCTGGGCTTCTATATACTTCGTTACCCCAGCGATTGAAAATAGCTAAACTGCTTTCCTTGTAAAGCTCAATTCCGTCTATTTTAAGTACATCATTTTTGCCATCACCATTAGGCGTAATCACATTTGGCACTTTAATATTGCCGATGATTTTCTTAACATCAGTAGAGGTGTTATTGCCCAAATCTGGATCTGGTAGTGTTGGATCTCCACCTGCCACCGTCACAGTATTGACGACATTACCCGCCATTGTTCCCTGTGCTTTAATTAACAAGGTGGCAGCTGGTCCTCCAGAGACTAGTAAAGGAATGGTCCAATTGATTCGCCCATTTACATATTCTGCTGTACCAAGCGAAGGTCTATCCATGGAGATAAATTTCAAATTTGGAGGAAAGATATCAGTCACTTGAACATTTGGATTGTCTGTGTTTTCGATATTGCGAACCGTAATCATATAGGTGAAAGGTTCATTTGGTCCCACAAATCGAGTTTCCGATTTTTTGATTACCTCCAAATTTGAATATTCAACAATTACTCTAAACACATCGGATAAATCAGATCCGCACCCCTCTTGACTGATGACTCTTACTTGGTAGTCACCAGCAGTAGTGGTATTGTACATAAAAGTGCTAGCTCCGGATATAGGTTGCCCATACCTGTACCATTGGTAAGAATATGTTCCATTTGGATTATCGACTCTAAGATGCGCCGTTCCTCCCTGTCGTATTCTTACTTCATTGGCGGTCTGCGCTTTTACAATTGTTACTTGCAAAAGCAGTAAAACCAAGTATGTCAGCCTCCGAAGCTTCACTATTTACTAGTTAACCAAAGAAATTGTTGGTTTGCCTGGTTTAGGTGTTACAGTGATTGATTGAGATGTAGTTGCTGACACTTCGCATCCTGCACCTGCTCTTAGTACCCCTGGGTTACCTGGCAAAAGTGTATAATTTACGGTTGCATTAAATACATAAGTTCCAGCTTGAGTAGCTGTTAAAGTAAATATATTTTGATTAGTGGTGCTTGCATTGCTAGAACCGATAGAAGTAATTGGCGTTACAGGGTTTCCGTTAAATGTAGCCGACCAAGTGTAAGTGTAGCCAACACCATCAGGAAGCGAAGCAGCAGGTGTTGCTGTAGCTGTAATTTGCGAGCTCGCCGCTGGACCGCTTGCGTCACCGCAATAAGTAGAGTTAGTTGGTGCGCTTAACGCCAATGTTTTATTTGGAAGTTTATAAACCGAAAACGGATCAGATGGGTCACCTAAACAGCCTGCGGCCGATTCTATACGTGTGGTGTAGTTGTGCGAACCAACGGTTAAATTGTTTGGAACCGTATAATTGGTTGAATTGGCCACAGAATAGGTATAAACAGCTACTTCTGTACCTGCTAAATACCAGTGTACCTTATCACCAGCAGTTAAAGTTGATTCTTCGGGCATGTGAAGTGTTGCCGTAGCATTATCACACAAATAAACATCGTAGTAGGTTTGAGCGTAACTAGAAAAAGTTAAGCCCAAAAGCAGAATTAAGGTAGTAATGACGTTGCGAGTAATTGTTGTTTTCATTGTTTTCGGGTTTGTAATGTTCTATTTAATATTGTTGTTAATTGACAAGTTGAATATGTGCCTTAATTGGATATGGCGTAATCACGATTTGAAATGCCAGATTGCCACTGCTATCACCAGCTGCATTTTTTACTCGTAACAATCCGTGGTAAGTACCCACTGGAACAGCAGTAGGCACAGCTATGTTAATATTAGCGCTGGTGGCTGGAGTAACAATAGCAGGCAATGTAACATCTGTTACGTTTACAAGTCCAGCCGTTTGAGCATTATTATCCCATACAATACTGTAAGTAATTGGGTTTACTCTTGGATTGGTATAAGGAAGCAGTACAGTTGTTTCGCCTATGCAAATACTTTGAGTAGGTTGTAATGTAACCAACGGAGGTTCTCTTACGATATAAGTTTCTGAATAAGAACAGTTATTGGCATCCGTTACTGTTAGTGTATATTGGCCCGGAGATAGATTGCTGATATCTTTAGTTGTAACTACACTTCCATTTGGATATTCCCAGCGATAAGTATGTGTACCAACACCTCCAGTAGAAACTACGGAAATAGCCCCATCGTTTGCTCCATAGGTGCTAATGTGAATAATTGTTTCTGTTAGATCTAATAATGGCTTAGGTTGATTAATGGTCAACGTCCCTATATCATAAGCACCTAGAGGATCGGTTACCCTAAATTGGATGTTAATAGTGCCGAAAAATCTAACTAATGGAATAAAAACAAAGGTTCCATTTGGATTTAAAGTTAGCGTACCTTTAGAAGTGTCGTATGTTCCTTCTAGCGAATAAACTAGTGTTGAAGCGGTATGTGCGGCATCAGGATCTGTTGCGGTAAGTTGGCCTTCTGCCTTCGTATCGCATTCAATCACATCAACTTCTAAATTATTTGGACGAGGTTTTGCATTAATGTGAACATCTTCTCCTGTTGAAGCAATTAAATTACCGTTGTAATTGACTCCGTTAACATTACCTGCACCGCCTGTTTCGTATGATGTATTACTTCCTGCAAACCCATTTGTAGCTGCTGTGACTCTCCTGTTTGGATTTGCAGAAGTACGTGTTGGATCCAGATAAGTTGCTTGTGCACTCGCATGATGCATTCCTTCTGCCACATTGTTTGCAATATTTACATTAATAGTAAATACCACTTGGCCACCTGGAGGAATGTTATAGGCATCGGCTAAGTTAGCAGAACCGATATAGTACACACCGCCTACCAAGTTTACTGGAGGATTAGTAGCCCCAGCAGTTCCTCCTACCAAACTTGCTGTAATAGAGGTTAAAGTAAAGCCTGTTGGTAATTTTAATTCTGCTTGTACCCCACCCGCATTTCCACCAGTGGTGCTATTTGTAAGCGTTAAGGTATAAGTAGCAGTAGTTCCTGGATTTCTACTTCCTGGAATACCTGGATTTGCTTCTGTTAGTACAGTGGTAAGGGTTGGGTAGCATATTTGTCCACCACCTTGTAAGTGAGGAGGCAAACTTGCACTGGTAAAAGCGACTACTTGGCCTGCGGTTCCGTTACCAGCTTCGTGATTAGTACCAGCTCCGTTGTCTGCTCGTCCAGAAACACCAAGAGCTACCGAAGTAGCAACGGTAGCACCTGGAACGTTGTGATAGATTACTCCGCCACCGCCTCCACCGCCAGGTCCATGTTCATTGCCTGCATCATTTAACGTATTACCACCACGTCCGCCATTAGCTTGTATAGTTAAATTTGCTCCGGCACTATTGGTTAAAGATCTTACAAAGATAGTTCCACCGGCACCACCGCCACCAGCACCATCCGGAGCACTACCATATACACCTGGTTGGCCGTTACCTCCGTTAGACATGATCAAACCTGCACCCGTAATTTTCTCCACATTCACCAAGATGATACCTCCTCCAACACCTCCTTTTACACCTGTAGTGGCATTGTTGGCATCTCCACCACCGCCACCACCGCCCATAATTAAGCGGGTAATATCTACTGGTATAAGACTTCCAGGTCGGCCGCCGCTAGGGAAAGTATTAGGATTGGCATGTCCTTCCCAGCCCTTACCACCTACACCGCCGTAACCGCCATTGCCGCCCCCGCCGCCACCAGAGTTATGGTCGTTTCCGCCCCCACCGCCATTAGCTGGGGCTCCTTTTCCATATGAGCCTCCTGGCAAGCCTTCGTCTATATTGTCAAAATCTTTATAGCCGTCAAACATATATCTTGGCGTTCCAGCTATCCCCTCGCCTTTTCCAACCGAGGTAGTGCTGGTTGAAGGGGTTACGTAAACGCTGTTTGTATTGTTTGCAGAACCAGCAACTGGACCAAATCCGCCTCTAAACCCTTTCTCAGAGGCATCAATTTTAAAACCGCCGAAATTCATATTTCCAGCAACGTCAAAAGCGATTACTCCACCAGCCTTTCCATTATATGGCACGGTGGTAATATCGGCAGTAAGTGTTAAGTTAGAATATTGAGGCACTCTAACAATTTGAAATCGTCTTTGCCCTCTTGTAGCGGTGGGCGCTGCATTTACATAGGTGTTAACTACTCCATTTCCTGCTCCAGCACCGCGAAAATTCAAAGTACCGCCAGTGATGGGAACAATATTTAGTGCAATTACATATTCAAATTTCCCTGAGAAACCGATGTTTGTGTATCCGGTACCACCTAGGCCATCGGCACCGCTGTTATTTGTTCCGCTACCATACTGATTATTGTTGTTGTAATTAATCAATGCATCCTGCATTTGAATGATTAAAATTAAATCACCAGGACGAATGCCTATGTTACCGTAGTTGTTTCCATAAGCATCGGTGGCAGGAACGCCTTCTAAAAGAATTGAATTTTGACCAGCATTTAAAGTCTTATCTCCTGATACTGGATAATAGGTGTTGATGGGATTGGTATTGGTACTTGGCCCATCGATACCTGAAGTACCGCAAACTTGAGCTTTTGAATGAATAGAAAACAGAAGCAAGCATATGATAAAGCAAATGCTCAACATAGGATATCGTTTACATGCCACAAATTTTAGCACAATACTTTCCAGCATCGCTGTTAGATATTTGCGCTTCATCTGCTTAAATACTTTATTCCGAGCGGTATAAAACTTTAACAAACCTTGTGTATTCTGTTATTGTGTTGGCCATGCATTCCTTAAAATTTTCAGCTTTTTAAGGAATTATCGTCTCGAAAATAAATGATATTTTACACATAGTGAAATTATTTCCACAGTTATTTTAAAATAGCGTATTAACGTCATTTTAATGAGTATTTTTTTCCCCAACACTAACACTTAACATTGCTTTAACATACCGTTAAAACGGTAGCCTAATTCCCCAATTTTACACAACAAAAAAGTCGTTGCTCATATATGCAACGACTTAAAATTTAACTAATTAACGAGGTTAATTTCAGTACATAGAATTCCTCTTACTTACTTTTAAAATTGTAGCCGTACCACTTGTTTAAAAAGCCAATAATTGCTCTATTAAATCTTTCGCCAGCAACTTCTCTAATGCTTTCTGTATTTCTCACTGTAATTCCAGGAGTTTCGGCCTGTATCGAAGATATTTTATCTTGGAAACCTTTAGTTGCCCCAGAAATGGTTGTTCCATATTTACGGGTGCAATATCCTCCGTTAAAATAGGGTCTCTTTTTAGCATTACCCTCTGCATCAGTCCCGAACAAAGTAGCATTTGCTTCGAGCGTTTTCAAACCAGGTGCAGGTACGGCTACTATCTTCTCCGTTTCCAATAAACCTCCAAAACTATAAGGGCCTCTAATCAACTCCGAAAAACGCACTTGCGGGTTGGCTTTAGCGATAGCCGCAATAGATGATGAATCTGCCAATTTATCCAAATATTCGTCACTTTGTGAAATGGCGTAATTACTTAAACCGTAACCTAATTCGGTTTGGTCTATAAACTTACTTTCCAAAGATTTACCACTCACAGAAACATAAGTTTGCGGATTTTGATAAGTATGTGCCTGTCCATGCAAATCTAGAAACAAAGCACCTTTATCTTTCTTTTGATATTCGGCCATGTAACTGATGGCTGCCTTTAACAAACCATGGTAACTTAAGTAGCTGTTTTTTGCATCTTCATTGGTATATCTTTTATCCACATCGGTTGGAAATGTATTGGGATCCATACGTTTTCTGGCAATGGTGTTGATTACAATCCAAGCTCGCTTTTTGGTAGAAGATTTGAAATTTGAGGCAATTTCGAAAGCTAAGGGCAAAGTATTGATGTCTCTACCTGTGGTACCTGTTTCGGGAATTTCGGGACTACCGATATTTGTTCCATCATGAGGAACGCCCAATATCAAGGGAGCGTCTTCATCTCCAACCACCAGTTTTACATACTGCTTAAAACCATAAACGGTATCTCCAGGCTTGTACGCTTTTCCTTCGTAGGTAAAAGTGTTTTCGATTTTTTTCTTACTGTTTCTAAATGACAAAGCGATCAGCAAAAACAACGGTAAGACTATTGCTGCGTATTTAATTCTAGGTTGCGTATATCTCATTAGACTATCTGTTTTAAGATAGACTGTAGTTTCGGGGAAATGGCTCGATAAAATTTAAATTATTTATGAAAAGAAATTTCAGTAGATTTTATCCAAGAGACCATATCGGGAATGTCATAATATTCAAGAATGCTATTTACGACTAACCCATACCTGTCTTTGACCAAAGGTTGCTTAAGGATTTGCTGATAGCTTTCAAGACACTGGTATAAATGAAGTTTGTTGATCTCTGGCGTAAAGAATGCCGCATGTAATGCTGCTACGCCAACATTTCCTTTCGTGTTGACCTCTATTACAGCTCCAGAAAGTTGTTGATTACCAGAAATAAAATCCAAAAGCGTAGCGATGTCTTCTGCCCTTTGCCCAATCAACGGTTCGCCAATATGCAGGGCTAACATGGCATTACGATAGTCTTTACTAAAATATTTTGGGTCATTCATTTCAGTCTTATCCATCGTTTCTCCAGTTCCACGGAGATCAGCGAAAATATAGGCAGTGTTTTCATCGGAAACATCTACGCTATCTATTAATTTACTCTTTCCTTCATCACTCAACCAAATGACTACATTTTTCACCTTAGTTTTAGGATAAGCGATCAAAGCTGGCAGAGGAATTTCATCGTCTTTTCGGATAATCAATTTCTCAAAAGACAAACCCTTTACTTGAACTTCACCTGCTTTTTCGACATTAGGCTTTCGTGAATTTAAATTGATACTTAACAGATTTTGAATAGCTTTTTTGCGTTGTATTTCACCCAATTTTGCAAATGCTTTACGGGTTTCGGCGTATTGTTCATAAAGCAATTCGTTCTTATTCTGAACGGTTACTTCTTCAGGAAAACTTAAGCTCACCTTTTGCTTTGCACTGGAAAATAAACCCATATCGGTTAAAGCAACCAACTCTGGTTCTACAATTACTCGATCATCGTTATAAAACCATTTGCGAAGCCATTGTACCGCTTTTTCTCGTTTAGGTTTCGAAATGCCATGACCATCATCAAAGGTAAATAAGGATAATTTTTCAGGGTGGCCAAGACTAGCATAAACCTTTTTCAGATCATTAAATGATTGCAAAGTTCCATTGTAATCGATAAAATCGTACCTACCTGCAAGTACCAACGTAGGTTTTGGAGCAGCGGCAATTAGGTAATCGCTCATTTCCAAGTGTTGCGCACCTTCATTTGGAATTTGTGCGCATCCATCTGCTGCTCCAGTAGTGGCCAAGGTATTTTCACGACTGGCCAAATAGCTGCAAGGCACTATCGCTTTCACCCTACTGTCAATAGCGGCAAAGTAAATCGTTTGCATTCCACCTCCGCTATTGCCTACACAAGCAATTTTAGAAGTGTCGACTTCCTTTCTGGTCAGCAAATAATCCAAACCACATTGATTGTCAAATAATTCATAGGCTGCAACTGAAGTGCCCAATAAGTTGGAAGATAAATTGAGCAATGTATGTTCGGTGGTAGAACCTCTGGTCAATGATTTCCCATTTGCATCCGTTAATTGAACCCGTTCACTCTGGGAAATAGGATCGATGACAAAAACAACAAAACCATTTTTGGCTAATAAAATAGCAGTTTTTTGGTAGCTTTCAGTGGCTTTGGAGACATCTTCATGTCCACAAAAAAGCAATACGGCAGGAAGTTTCCCCTTTGCATTTGGAACGTATAAATTAGCCGTTACATGATGGTCTTGAAAACTTTGATAAATGATTTTCTCGATCTTGTATCCGTCTTGTGCTATGGCACCTGTTATTTGAGCATTTAACGTCGCCTTTTGAGGCAATTTTCTAAACAAGTTTTTAGCCTCTTGCTTTACCCTTTCAATATAAGCGAGTGTTTGCGCTTTGGTTTTTAATGCTTTGGAAAAATCAGCGTTACGTTTTTCGTATTGTTTCCGCATTTGCTGCACCAAATAGATATTTAAACTTACATCAGCTTTCCAGTCAAGGACATTATATTGCTTTTGGGCTAAGGTATAAAAGCTCGAAAGAATTAATAGGAAAATTGGAATTCGTTTCAGCATAGTTTGAGATTCCTCCTATCGTCGGAGTGATACATCACAGATAACTGCGTGTTATCCGCCGTTAGACTTTAACCATTTAGGATATTCTTTTGCTAGTAAATTCTGCGCAAATGTACCGTACCAAGCATAGCCCACTCGTCGCTCCTTGCTAATTTCCTCTACGCTAGCTTTAACAGAATTATCACGGTCTCCAAATACAGGCTTGTTGGTGTTTAAGTCATAAAAACGGGCCCAACTGATTGCCTGGGCATCCGCCACTAAACCTTTATCATTATTAGCAATACTGCCATATTTATACCCCACAATTTTAGTACTTTCAAACCAATCCACTGCATTTTTAATGGCTGTTTTAACTTCCATTGAAGGATTTTTCAACTTCATTAGAAACCTTACAATTCCCACTGATTCTCCTGTGCTTAAAGATGCAGGCTCAAAAGCCCGTGCTTTAGCAGGCTTCAAAGTATTTTCATCATATTGCGCTGCCCAAATCACGGGCTTGCCATTTTGAAGTACTTGAGTTTTTAAAACGCAATTAATGCCATTTTTTAAGGCCTTTTCTGCTTTAGGCAAATAACTAGCATTTACTACCTCAAAGCCGTTTGTTTGATATACAATATTTAACATGATCGTTAACGCATTGATCATTGCGTTATCATTATAGGTAATTTCCGCTCTGTAACTGCTTTTATCAGGGTAATATTGTGGCCATCCACCATTGGCATATTGTGCCTTTAAAAGGTAGTCAATCCCTTTTTCCGCCGCCGTCAAATAAGCTTTATTAGCAGTTTGTTTGTAAGCCAAAATCAAAGCGTTGATTTCCCTACTGGTGGCGTTATTATCAATAGTGGCATGAAGTGCCGATGTAGCCTTTATTTTCTGCAATAATGCCTCTGTAAGTGGATGCTCGTATTTCACCACACTTTTATCTTCCAATTGCTTAGGCCAACCACCATTGCTCAACTGATAAACTAGCATTTTCTCCGCAATACTATCTGTTTTAACGTTAGCATTAGTTGTATTTTGTGCCGTTGCACAGCTGCTTAAACCTATACAAGCAATTAGAATACCTAGGACATTTCTCATTTCAAATTTCAATTTTATTTCTTCGCAGCAGTTTGTTTTGCCAACCAATTCACAAGTTCTTGACTTGCCTCAAAGTTTTTATAATTGGCAGGAAGTTTTCTTCCATCTACATACTCATTATACAACCATGGATCGCCAATCACAAAAACAGTTCCCTTTCCAAATTTTGTTACCGAAATCACGTCATCGCCATCTTTATCTTTTAGGATAGATTTAGCATTTCCTGATAATTTCAAACTGCTATATTCTTTAATGAACAAGTCTTTTGGCTTGAAAATTTCATTGCCAGATGGAACAATCACCTTTGCAGTTTCGAAATTAGTCGCCACAGGCACCGTTCCTTTGCTGTCTCCGTTAAAGTGTACCCCAAAAACGTTTGCCAGTTTATTGAAATTGGTCAGTTCTACATTAGGTGCATCGTTACCCATTAAAACCAACACACCTCCCAATTTCACCCATTCGCTAATTTGCTTGACATCAGCAGCCGAAATGAAATTTGGGTTCGGATTTTCCTTTTCAAAATCAGGGTCTACAATGATATAAACCGCTGCATTTTTCAAATTAGCTTGCGTTGGTGCTTGGTATAGCGTTTTCAATTTGAAACCTGAATTTTGGAACTGTTCGCCCCAAAAAGAAAAACCACCATTAGGTCTTTCATCCCATTTATAATGCCACGACTGATCGTTACCACTTTGATCTTTCTTCGTTTCGTTATTGAAATAAGAATCCAAAACCACCGTTTTTCCTTTTCCTATTTTAGGTGTAGCCGCTATTTCCATTTCATTGGCAGCCAACAAGAAAGCGCCCACTCCCTTTGGATCGTTGGTAATCACTTTTTCGCTCACATAATATTCGTAGCTGCCATCACGGTAGGGTTTACCACCCAGGCCCGATACTTCTACCGTTCCTTTCAAGTTCACCTTTCCAGCAGCTCGCTGTTCAATAAATTCCTTCTGAATACCTTTATAACCTTTATCAGCTACCGCAAAATATGACGCAGGTAACCAGCCATTCCTAACGGCCTTGGCAAAGGTGTACACAAACATGCTCGAAGCTGATGCCTCCAAATAATTGCCCTTTCCAGTAGGCTTATCCAAAACATCAAACCATAAACCACTCTTAGGATCTTGTACCTTTTGTAAAGCTTGCGCAAATCGATTTAGAATAGCAATAATCTCCTTTTTACGAGGATGATTTTCAGGGAAGTTCTCCAATACATCTACCATTGCCATTCCATACCAGCCCATGGCCCTGCCCCAAAAATTAGGCGATTTACCTGTAGTTTTATTCGCCCAAGCTTCTGCTTTCGATTCATCCCATCCATGGTAAAGCAAGCCTGTTTTGACGTCTCTGGCATTTTTCTCCATCCACACAAACTGATTGGCAATGTCGTCAAAAGCTTTTTCGTCTTTTACCAAAGCAGCGTATTCTGCATAAAAAGGTTGTCCCATATACAAACCATCTAACCACATTTGGTAAGGATAGATTTTCTTATGCCAAAAACCACCTTCTTTGGTTCGTGGGTGTTGTTTCAATTGCTCCCACAACGTGGTTGCCGCAGTAAAGTACTTCTTGTTTCCAGTAACCTTGTACAACGTAAGCAAAACACGGCCATTTTTAACGTTGTCGATATTAAAGTCCGTCTGTTTGTATCGTTCAATTTTTCCTTCTTTAGTCACAAAGAAATCCATGCTTTTTTGCATGTACTTGAAATATTCACCATTTCCAGTTCTTCGCCAAACACCATCAATTCCCTCTAAAACCACACCTTGGTCATAAGCCCATTTCACCTTTTTAGGCACCTCTGGATTAAGGTTTAAAGAATCCTTCCAGATTTCCATTACCGTTGCAGCCATTTGCTGCGAAAGTGGTTGTATTTGAGCCACTGCGTTAAACGATAAAACCGATGAAGCAACAGCTACAATACTATAGTTAAAAACCCTGTTCATGTACTTACTTGTTGATTTGTAATGATTTTTCTTGAGCACCCGCCAAAAACTCCGATTTCTGCTGCGCTTTTGAAACGTCTAGGCCCGAAGTTTTAATGTTACTGTTTCTATCTCCGCTAATTCTGAAAAGTAAATCAGCACTGTTATAACTGATATTTTTTAGCGTTACATCATTACCATTTTGAATATTAATTAGTGGGTTACCATGCTCAATGGTCAACTTCACATTATTTAAGTTAATTTTTTTACCTTCCTGTATATCAATTCCTTTTTTCGATTTGATGTTGATATTATTTAGGTTGATATTGACAATACTCATTTCAGGTAAACCACGTACAAAAATGGCTTTCTCAGCACCATCACAAACCACATTGTCAATATAAAAATCTTTAAAAACTGGTGTTTCTTCCGTTACAGGCAAGGCTTCTACTTTTGGAGCCTCACGTTTATCGCCCACTAAAGCAATAGGGTCAACCGCCGCATAATACATGTCAAACAAAATAGCTTCCCCTGGAATATCCATCATGCTAATGTTTTTAATATGGATGTTCTCCACCACACCACCTCTACCTCTAGTAGTTTTAAAACGCAGGCCAATATCAGTACCAATAAAAGTACAATCGTAAACAAAAATGTTCTTAGCACCACCACTCATTTCACTGCCAATTACAAAACCACCGTGCGCATGATAAACCGTACTATTTCTTACAATCACATTCTCAGTTGGCATAGCACGTTGTCTGCCCCAAGCGTCACGACCCGATTTAATACAAATGCCATCATCACCCACATCAAAAGTGCTATTTTCAATCAATACGTTTTTGCACGATTCGATATCAATACCATCCCCATTTTGTGCATACCAAGGGTTTTTAGCGTAAACATTTCTCACCGTTACGTCTTCGCACATGAGTGGATGAATGTTCCAAGCTGCCGAATTTTGAAAAGTAACGCCTTCTAACAATACCTTTTTGCATGAAGTAAATACCAACAGGTTTGGACGAAAGAAATCCTTAATAGAATCGTAGTATTCAGCATTCTTATCTGTTCTAATTTCTCCTGGATTACCTTTTATTTTTGACCCCTCTAAACTCTTTTGCGAAGGATACCAGGTCTTTTTATCCTCCGAAAGTACACCACCCGAAGCTACTAAGTTTTTCCATTGGGTTTCTGTCAGCTTACTTTTCTTCACCATTCGCCAAGCGTCGCCACCACCATCAACAATCCCATAGCCAGTTACAGCAATATTGGTTTGGTTAGTAGCCCATAGCGGCGATTGATTACGCATTTGTGGCAAACCCTCCCAATTACTTTGCACTAAATGATACTGGCTAAAATCCCTGGTGAACTGTAAAATAGCATTTTTTTGAAGGTGCAGGTTAACGTTACTTTTTAGCTCAATGGGTCCAGTAATCCATAAACCTTTGGGCACCAATACCACCCCGCCGCCTTTTTTGTTACAGGCAATAATGGCATCGTTAATATTTTTAGTCACTAAAGTTACCCCGTCGCCTTTAGCGCCATAGTTAACAATATTGAAAGTATCTTTTTTGAAAGAAGTTTGAGCTACTACTGGCAGGTTATTAAACGAATAGGCTTTTGGAGAAGCCTTTTGCGCCTGCAAAAAAATCGGCGCAGCAATCATCACGGCAAATATCGAAGCTACAATTTTCTTCATGTTCATGTGTATATTTATAAATGGTTATTTAAGTTATGAGTTACTTGTTTGGTGTTACGCGTACTGTTCGTCCTTCGAAACGTACATCAATAACCCACAATCCGCAACACTATTCTATAACAAGTCTACACAGTTTGGGCCAGTAAACGAACTAAAAGCCCGAAAATAACTATGCAAACGTTCCCAAATGATGGGTTGTAAACAATAAGTTACAGCTGAAACATTTTGAATTATTTTTGAAAAGTGAGTTCCAACCTCTTTTGAACTAGCGGCCCTGCTTTCGCTCATAGTCCTCGGTTTCGCCAAGCTCAACCTGTGGGCTAATCCGCTCAATCAGGTTTATCATTGAAGTTATTAGCTTTTGGCATTTAAACAAGAAAGTAGACCTACAACATTTAGATTATCTCTATATTTAGTTAGTCACCCTAAACCAATCAACATCAGCATAACCACTATCATTGGTTTGTTGCTCACGAGTGGCAAACAGGCCCATTTTTGCGCCAATCCATTTACCAGGAGTAGCTTCAAAAACATCGTCAATAGTCGTAAAAGTGTGACCATCTTTACTATAACTAAATTGGCACTTGGCCCCTTTGCTTACCTTTACCCTCAAGTAAATATCTTTGCCATCTAACTTTAACAAAGTTCTCTCTACTTCGGCTTTGCCTTTATCGGCATTCTTACAAACCGAATAAACAAGGTATAAGCCATCTTTTTTAGACTTTAACGCTAAATAGGCATAGCTCAATCCATAAACAGTTAGCCCTACTTTCTCATTCTCTAATTTGGGATTTACTGTAAAAGTAAACTTGGTAGTTGCTGTAAATTCTTCTGTCGGAAATTTCTGCATTAAAATATTGGGTACTTCCCAAAGGTTTTTAGCACTATCTGGAGTTTTAACGGTATACAGTCTCAAACTACCTTTGCTTATATTTAAAAACGACCAAATGGCTGCTGGATTTGCTTGCCATTGCCACTGCAAGCCAAGTGCAGCCCCATTAAATTCATCGCTTTCTGCTGGTGTAAAAATGGCACTTGCTTTGGCAACAGTAGGTTTTTTATGAATCAATACTGGTTCTCCAATTCCATTGCCATCATGATCTATTCCAATTACTGGCCAGTTGTTAATCCATTTCATCGGTTGTAAATGCACTACTCGTCCATAAGCATCCTTATCCTGAAAGTGTACGAACCAGTCTTCGCCATTTGGCGTATTAACCCAAGCTCCTTGATGAGGACCATTAATAGGTGATTTACCTTGGTCCATCACCACTTTACGTTCATAAGGTCCGTATACGTTTTTGGAACGCAATACCAATTGCCAACCTGTAGAAACACCGCCAGCTGGAGCAAAAATATAGTAGTAGCCATTCCGTTTATAAAACTTGGGACCTTCCAAGGTCGGATCCTGCTCATGTCCATCAAACACAATTCTACCTTCGGTAATGGTTTTATCTCCAGCAGCATTCATTTCTTTTACCACAATAAGGCTTTTAATACCCGCTCTGCTGCCTGCATAAGCATGTACCAAATACACTTTACCATCATTATCCCATAGCGGACATGGATCAATCAAACCTTTTCCAGCTTCTACCAATATAGGATCCGTCCATGGTCCATTAATACTTTTTGCCTTGGTTAAATAAATTCCAAAGTCAGGGTCGGGATAATAGATGTAAAACTCATTGTTGTGATAACGTATGGCTGGTGCCCAAACCCCATTCCCATGCTGTGTTTTAGCAAAATGTTCAAACGGTGGCTGACGTTTTAGCGCATGACCAATCAATTTCCAATTCACCAAATCTATCGATTCTAAAATAGGCAAACCTGGTATGGCATCAAAGCTCGAAGCAATCATATAAAATTTATCACCTACCCTTATCGCATCAGGGTCAGAATAATCTGCATCCATCACAGGATTTTGATAAGTTCCGTTTCTCAAATCAGACACCCAAACTTTTGAAACTTCGTTTTGGGCAAATAGATTTAAAGAAAGGGCTACGAATAGGATTACGAATGTTTGCTTCATTTTATGATTAAAAGTCTATTTGTACTGTGCTTCGGTAATGGCCTTGATCAAACTATTGATGTAAACCTCGATGTTGTCGTATGCAGAACTTAAGTCTCTACCATTGGCATTGGCTTTGTTCGGGTCTAGCTTATTGGCAATCTCCCAGTCATCTGGCATTCCGTCACCATCGGTATCTTTTAACACAGCCGTTTGGTTTAGCGTTGGCCAACTTCCCACATCGGTTTGTGAGTCGATAATTCCTTTGAAACCCGTTTTAGAGCCATTGTAAGTTACCGTTCCATTTTTCACTTCGTTGGTTACCCTCGTATCCACCGCATCACGTTTGTAACTTGCCCCAGCGTAAAGCAGTACCATATTGTAAGCCTGCTCTGCGGTATGTATGGTGGTTGGCTCTGCGGTAAACGGATTTGTTTGTTTGGTCAGTGCAAAATTAGCTGTACTCAATCCCGAGTTCCGATCTACGCCACCATTCCAATTATCGGCTGTTACGGCAGTGCTGTTGGTTACTACGTTGCCTGCCACATAAAACTTGCCGTAGCCTGCACCGTAAGTGGCTACATCAGGCTCCATATATAGTTCCAAAATGCGGTTTCGTTTGCTCGAAGAAGTGCCTGGCCCCGCTTTATAATAATTGTTAACAATGTTATACTCACCATTTTCTCCACCATAGCTACTGTTTGTACCCCAGTTATAAATCACGTTGTTACGATAATCCACTTTGTCGATGCCGAAGGTACTTTTTCCAGTTCCTGCCCTACTTCCGCCATCAAATCTTGGGTTACGACTGTTATGGTGTGCTAGCAAATTATGATGAAAAGTAGCACTTGAACCACCCCAAATCGCACCGTAACCGTGATCATCTTTCTCATGAAAAGATTTATTAAGGCTTTCAGATAAGATACACCACTGCATGGTAAAGTTTTTATTCGCATAAAATGACGAACATTCGTCAATAGACCAACTCATTGAGCAATGGTCAATCAGAATGTTTTCTTTCCAACGCCCCCAAAGCGCATCTTGCTCATTCTTTGTCAAATCGCCCATACGGAAACGCATAAACCTGATGATGACATTATTTGCATTCACGTTCATTTCATAGTTTTGGATACATATCCCATCACCTGGGGCAGTTTGTCCAGCAATGGTTAAATCGCCATTATTGATTTGTATTTTGCTGTTGAGCACGATGTTTCCAGAAACTTCAAACACAATAATTCGAGCGCCAGTAGCAGCAATAGCTTCCCTTAAACTCCCCGCACCAGCATCATTCAAATTCGTCACTTTAATGACTCTTCCACCTCTACCGCCAGTGGCATTTTTACCATAGCCTTCGGCTCCTGGAAATGCGTAAGGGGTTTCTTGTACCTGCACGGGTTTATCATCTCTAGTTACAGGATCTTTCTTCACTGCAGGCGCTTCGGTTTTTTTTGAGCAGCTTAACAAGGCAAAAGCGCCCAGTAATAGGTATAATTGATTTCTTCTCATTTTTCTATTTATTTAGTTTCTGGTAGCCATTTGTTACTACCTGAGAAAATGTTTTTAAGGGTATATTTTTTGAGTTCTTTTTTACTGAGTTGGTGCGACCAATTAACCCTTTGCCCAGCAATGTAACCTGGGCCAAACGAGCCATATTCTGCATAATAGCTTCGTTTATGGTTATCGTTTTTATTCCATGGACTCCAGCCTTGCGGTAAAATATGGTCGCCCATTTCGGTATTAATAAAAACTGTTTTAGCGAAAGGTCGCCAAGGCCTACCGAGGTAAACTTTCTTAAATTCAGGTGCTGCAGTAAGCTTACAGTTGAAAAAAACGAAGCCAAACGCTTGATGTGCTGTAGTGGATGCTGCTGTGATGTAAGAATTCTTTTTACTATGGATGTGACAATGTTCGAAAACTACGGTTGCCGCCCCGAAAATAAAATCTGTAGTGCCCTCAATGTAGCAATCCACATAATATTGTCTACTGGTATCTGCCGAAGGAAATAGCGTATCTTGGTTTCCGATAATCTTACAGTTTTTGATGATTACCCGATCTGCTTCTACATGCAAGGCTACCGCTTGTCCCACTGGACCTGCACTATTTTCGAAGGTTAAATTTTCTGCTACAAATTCATTTCCTTGCACTAAAACCGAATGGGAAGTATAAGTATTAATGATTCCTTTCCCTGAGTAGTCATCATAGGTGATGATCGTATGGTCCTTGTTTTCTCCAACCAGCCTAATCTTAGTTTTCTGTGCTGGGATCACCAATTTTTCTTTGTAAACACCAGCTTTGACATAGATGTTGACTGGCACATCGCTATAATCGCGAACAGCCATTACCGCTTCTTGAATAGTAGTGTAATTTCCGCTACCATCTTTGGCAACTTTTAATTCCTTGGGATAATCTTGTGCTTTTGAAGCCAAAAATCCAACAAGACAGCACCCTAAGAAGATAAATTTTTTCATACTCTAAACAGATTTTATTGCGTTGGAGTGACGGATTATTCCATCGGTTTCCAACCGTTAAAAATTTTCTCGAGCGTATAGTTTTCGCTTACTTCTTTTGCGGTAAGCTGGTGTGACCATTTAACACGGGCATTGTTGTTTGCTCCCAAGCCTTTGCTTTGATACTCGGCGTAGAATGATGTTTTTTCTGCATCTGACTTATTCCAATTATGCCAGCCTTCGGGTTTGATCTGTTTCCCTAAATCACAATTGATGAATACCGTTTTAGCGTACGGACGCCAAGGTCTGCCTAAGTAAAAGGAATTTTCTGGTGCATCGCCGTGAATACGAGTATTGAGAAAAACATAACCATATTGGGTGCTATCTGGTGTAGATGCTGCCGTAACGTAACCCGCTTTTTTGCAGAAGATTTCGCAATCCTCGAAAACAGCGGTAGCGGATCCAAAAATGAAATCCACCGTTCCTTCAATGTAGCATTTGTAGTAATACTGCCTACTAGCATAACCATACGTGTAAAGGGTATCTTGAAAGCCTAACATTCTGCAATTGATAAACCGAGCTTTATCGCCAGCGACAAACAACGCTACCGCTTGACCTACCGGACCTGCCGTGTTTTGAAAAGTGATGTTCTGTGCGGTAAACTGAGGACCGTAAACATAAAAGCTGGATGAACCAGAAGTGCCCTTCTCTTCACCAAAGATGTTTTTCTTTTGTGCCCAGTCATTGTAGGTTAAAATGGTATTGGCCACACTTTCTCCAATTAAAGTGACTAGGTGCTTGGATGAAGAAAGATTAAGTTTCTCTTTATAAACACCATTTTTGATAAAGATGGTTGTAGTTGCTTTCCTAAAATCGGGTACTGCGTTTAGGGCTTCTTGTACGGTGGTAAAATTACCAGATCCGTCTTGAGCCACTACAAAATCATATGCAGTTTTAGGTTGTGCAATCGCCGAAAAGCTACAGCACCATAAAACCACCAAACTACATATCCACCTTGTATTCATTACTTTTTAACGATTGGTTTTACCACCTGATTAGCCAAAGGAAGTTTAAGATTTTTGATTTCCTGAAGTACAATTTGTGCTATTTTTCTGGCACCAAGCTCGCTAAAATGGGTATTATCTACTTTCCCTTCTGGATAATTTGGATGCTCATTAGCTTGCAATTGTAGAAATAGCAACTTGGAATTTTCTTCACCCATTTGCTGATAAAGCGCACGACTTTTTTCATCTAAATCAATTAACGGGACGGTCAGTTTTGCAGCAATTTCTTTTACCAATGGAGTGTATTCTTGATGGGTTTCAAGTGCTTTTCCTTCTTTGTCAAATTTCCTTCTTGATACGGGTGTAATTAAAATTGGCGTAGCTTGTTTAGCTCTAGCTTCATTCACAAACTTGGTCAAATTTTCCTTGTATTGTACTGGCGTGGTATAACGATCTACTTTTTCTTTGCTTTCATCATTATGTCCAAATTGGATGAACACGTAATCTCCTTTTTTCATTGTGGATAAGGCAGTGGTCCATAAACCTTCACTTAGAAAAGTGCGGGTACTTCGCCCGTTTTTTGCCAAGTTATTTACCGTGACGCTTTGATCGAAAAAATAGGTAAAAGGCATGCCCCAACCTGTTTCGGGATAGGCTCTAGTTAACTTATTGGCCGCCGTAGAATCTCCGATAATAAAAACCGTTGTTTTATCTTCCTTCATGGGGAATAAAAATGCGAATAAGAAATAAGAAGCTAAAAGAAAATGACGAAACATAAATTTGAAAAAGAATTAAAAAAAGATGGGGCTTTGAGCCCCGTCTTTAAAAATGATCACCTACAATCTCCATCTTGGATCACCTGCACTAGCTTTACCAGCGAAAGTATCATCCTTGATTTTGAAATTAGCCGTTGCTGGAGCAGTAAATAAAGCTGTACTCGTTCCACCATAAGTATTTACTCCTGGAATGGCATTTGTTGAAAATGTAACATCAGATGCTTGATAATTATTCTCCAAAGTTGCCGTTGTACCGCCTCTGATACCTCTTCCAGTATTTGCAGGAGAATAGGTCTTTCCTAAAATATTATTTTTGAAAGTATAAGATGTAGAAACTATTTGAGCATTATAATCAATTAAGTATCTAGCATCACCTACGATATTATAGAAGGTATTATTTTCCACCGCTACCGAAACCGAAGGCGCCGAATTATGCAATATTAATCCGTAACCAATATTAGAAAATGTACTATTAGTAATGGAAATGTTGTTAACCTTACCTGTAGCAACATTCGTGTTAATAAATGCATAGGCCCCGTTACTTCCGTTGTTACTAACATCATCAACTATACATTTATTTACTATTATTTTATTTATCGTAATGGTGGCAGTACCTTGTAATCGCATTGGAGTATTAACTAAGTTTCTAATGGTACAATTTTCAAAGGACACTTGCTCCATAATGGAAGCGGCACTTTGATTAATTAAATACTGACGTTTAGTACCTGTAACGTCTCCATTGGCATAACCCGTTAAATCTACGTTTTCGAAGTGAAGCTTACCTCCTATAGAAGGTAATGTAATTAATGAAAATGAAACAATTGGCTTTACAGGTCCAGCTTCCCCAATGATACTGATGTCCAGTCCAGCTGGTAGAACTACCGTTAGATCCGAATTGTATTTAGTGCCTTGTAGAATTACGAATCTAGTGCTGGTAGTAGCTGCTTGAATTTTAGCAGCCAAGTCATCTGTTGCAGTTACGTAAACTACATCTGCGCCAGTTGGCAGGTTTGGAAGCGTAGTGAAATTTTTAGTTCCTCTTACAGCCGTATTATTTAAAATAGTCGCAGTATAAGTAGTCAAAGGAGATAACCCAGTAACCACTGCTTGTCCAGCCGCAATTTCGCCAGTTGTTAAAACTTTGGTGATATCACCAGGCATTATTTTTATACTTGTAACTGTAGAGGCTGCTGGCCAGTTTAATGTAACCGAATTAGGAGTTAACTTGTCGGATGTGATATCTTGAAAAATCTGCTCTGGCTCTGTTTTAAACGCAATATTTACCCATTTAGAATCGCTAGAACCATCGTTACCTATAGATTTAATTCTTGCATAATACTGTGTATCTCCACTCAGGTTTGTAACTGTATAAGTTATTAATGTATTTGCGATGTTTGAAATAGTACGCTCAGGCGTCCCTGTATAATCAGCTGTTTTGTAAATTTCAATGGTATAAGATTTTGTATTCTTAATTTTCTCCCAAGTAAACACAGCATTAACCTTACCTGAAATGACCACCTTTAAACCACTTACGGCAAATGATCTGGCAAAAGTTGGCTCAACTTCTTCCAGCTCATTTTCTTTACAACCACTAGCGAGTAACAAAACTGCCAATGCAATATTAAATATGTTTTTAAAATTTCTTTTCATTGTCAGTCAAATTAAAGTCCTAAATAGCTGTTGTTTAGCTTACCATCTGAAGCTTCTAAAAACACTTGCCAAATAGGCCAGTGAGGCTGTTTACTTGGTTGTTTTACGTAAAGTGCATTCCAAGTTTCTACCGAAGTTCCAGATGTAGTTGAAGAAAGTTTCCAGTCTACCGCGGTGTAACCAGTTTTAGCAGCACCAATAGCATCTGTATCTCCCTTATCTAAACCGTAAATATCAATGGTTTCATTATCAGCATTTAACTTCCAATATACTTTTGTTGGCCATTGAGCATAATTATTCACTTTATTATGCAAATCCTGTAAGTTCGCTCTATTAGTCGCTAATGCAGCATCTAATATATTCCAACGAATTAAATCTTGCTTTCTAATCATTTCACCCACAAACTCTAAAGCTCTTTGTTTCATGATTACATTTTCTAGGAATTGCTGTTTATCACTAAATGAAGCAGCATAAGTCATATATGCTGCTGCTTTTGCAGTATTATTTCCATAAGCTCTATCCACAATTTTCTTTACTTGAGGAAGTGCAGCTGCAGGACCATCAATTTCGTTAATTGCTTCTGCTGCCATTAAAATCACGTCCGAAAAACGCATCACCATCCAATTGATTCCGTCATCATTTGTAGAAGTTACTCTTCTTGTCATCCATTCATAACGATATTTTCCTAAATACATCGTACTCAATGTAGACACCTTTTGAACAGCGGTAGTAACTGTAGCTGCGCCCCATCCGTATGGTGTAACACTAACGTTTCTACGCGTATCTTCCTTATCATATTCATACCAAACTGCAGGATTTGCCAATACTGAACCACCACGAGCTTGAGCGGTATATTTATCAACACTGGCATGGTTTACACCTAAATCAAATATCACCCTACCTCTACCTTCTGCAAATGGAAGTTCCCACATTGATTCTTGGCCCGCAGTAGTGATCTCTTTACATAAGTTTTGGAATACTGTTTGGAAGCTAGGTAACAAGACTCCACGATTTTCATTAATTAACGCCAAACATTCATCTTTAACGATTTGGTACATTTTACTTTTCGTCAGTTCAGGATCGTTGCTTAAACGTGTGGTACCATCTAAATGCATATTGTAACCACCAGCCATTAAAGCGATGCGAGCTCTTAATCCCTTAGCAAAAGCCTTATTAATGTTCTCTACGGTACTAGTTCTTGCAGTTGCATTTGGCCAAGCTAAATATTTTTCAGCTTCAAATAAATCAGCAAGAATTTGTTTATAAATAACATCCATATCAGATCTAGGCAAGTTCAAGGTTGCGTTAGTTACGGGCTCAAATCTAGCTGGTACGTTACCCCATCCTTTAATTAAGTCCATATACATAAAGGCTCTTAAGGTTAATACTTCTCCATAAAGCTGAGCTAGCTGCGCATTGTTATCTATATCGCCATAAGCTTTAAACCCTCTGATTGCTAAATTAGCACGTTCAACACCTGAATATAACATGGCGTATACATTTGTACTGGCATTCATTTGAGTGTTATTTACGTTGGTATTATAGTTGCCCATACGCGATTTCTCGGTAGTAAAAGAAGTAATACCCGATAAAATCTCCGTATCTGTATTAGAACCATAAAGTGCAATATATCTACCTCTATATGAATTAGTTTCCGCAAACGTCTGCAAAATACCAGTGATTACACCCTCAGCCAAACGAACTGTAGAATATAATTCTTTATCTTCTATCGAAGATTTCAAAGGAGCATCCAGTGCTCTTTTACAGCTGCTTAACATCACTAATGCAGCTAAAAACAAAACTATAAAATTAATTTTTTTCATTACGCTTCGCATTAAAAGTTAACATTTAAACCGAATATAACCGACCTACTTCTTGGATATGCCGAGTAGTCAACACCAGGTGTTAAACCTGTACTCCTTCTGGTTGAAACTTCAGGATCGTAACCTGAATAGTTTGTCCAAACAAACACATTATTAACAGAAGAGTAGAATCTCACTTTTTTCAAGCGAATCTTATTTGTAAGACTTGTAGGCAAAGTATAACCTAAAGTTACTGTCGAAAGTCTTAAGAAAGAACCGTCTTCTATTGCCCAATCGGACAATACATAATTAGTGTAAGGTGACCATAAAGTAGTATTAGCATTCATCGCGGTTAATTCTGCAGGATCATTACTAATTGTTCCGTCACCACGAAGATTGGTCCACCTGCTTCCAGAGGCCATTTGACTAATTAAATTCCTGTAGCTAGTGTTTCCAGTCGAAGTATATTCAATCTTGTTTGCATTGTATACATCGTTACCATAGCTCCAGTTAAAATAAGCTGCGAAGTCGAAATCAAACAAACGGCCCGTTAATGAGAAACCACCAGTATGTTTGGGCAACGCGTTGCCAATAATTGTTCTATCGCTTGTATTTACTACACCATCACCGTTAATGTCTACTAGTTTGTGTTGTCCAGGTCTAATGTTACCCACTACAGAACTAGAATTTGGTATGCCTGTTTTTAAAGTCCAAGTAGAACCACTTACACCAGAGAAATCAGAAACTTCGTATCTACCTGCACTTTTGTAACCATAGATTTGACCCAGTGACATTCCTGGTAATACTTTATAGTCTTCACCAATTGCTGTTGAAGCCCAACCAGAAGTTCCGTTGATATTTTCTATAGCTCCTAAAGAAACCACTTTGTTTCTATTGAATGAAATATTAGCGTTGAAACCAAGGTCAAAGTTTTTCTTTTGTATTGCACGGTAGTTAACACCAAGCTCTAAACCTTTATTTTGAGTTTCGCCAATGTTTCTATATTGTGTTTCGTAACCTACCCCTGTAATTGGATAAAGTACTAACAAATCTTTCGTGTTGTTTAAGTAAACATCAGCAGTAGCTGTGACTTTGTTATTAAATAACCCAAAATCTAAACCAATGTTACGAGACACGGTAGTTTCCCATTTCAAATCTGGATTGTACATAATTTTGCCTAACGACCAAAAATTGGATGCTCCGTTAATCCACGATGTAGTGGAGTTAGAATAAGCTTGTAATACTTGTCCAGTAGGGATATTATTATTACCAGACTCGCCATAACTTGCTCTTAATTTCAAATCAGACAACCACGATTTTGTACCAGACATGAAATCTTCCTGAATAATTCTCCAAGCCGCTGATACAGAAGGAAAATACCCCCACTGGTTACCTGGCGCAAATTTGGAAGAGCCATCTGCTCTAAAAGCTACGCTCAACAAGTATTTGCCTTTGTAATCATAATTTGCTCTACCAAAAAACGATAATAGTTTATCATCTTGAGCAAAAGCATTATCAATAGAAAATGGCGTACCTAATGTTGTAAAATGACGAGTGTCATCAAAGCTAAAAGTTGTTGGATAACCATGAATTACATTTGTAAGGGTAGAATTCTCAACCTTCAAATACTCCTGTCCAATTAAAGCAGTTAGGTTGTGATCACTTGGCAAAAGCTTTCTGAAATTATAGTTTAAAGTATTTGTGTTTCTTAAAGATATTCTTTGTGAATTTGCTATCGTTAAAGCAGGTTGATTTTGATTTAATACCCCAGGAACATTTCTCACGTAATACGTAGTGAGTCCATAAAAACGATCATTGGTATTATTTCCAACTTCGTAACCTACGTCTGATCTAAATTTTAAATCATTGTTGATATCATAACTTAATGCACCAGTGAATGTATATTGTCTACGAGTAACTAACTGATCATTGTCACTAACAGCCGTAGTTGGTGTATACAAATTGAAATCGTCCTCAATGTTATCTGCGGTAGTTAAACCTGGTACCGAAAAAGGTGGATATAGTACCGCATATTTTAACCGGGAGTCTGCGGAGGAAACTTCTTTTGTTTCATTAGCGCCACCGCCATTAATTTTAGAATCTGAGTAACGTAGACCTAAATCAATCGAAAGCGACTTATAGATTTTATGATTTAATTTAAAGTTGATGTTTTGACGTTGAAAACCTGACAACATCATAATCGCCCTATCTTTTACAAAATTGTGGCTTAAGCTATATTTAGTTTTATCACTCCCCCCCATGATACTTAAATTATGGTTGATTGTGTTACCTCTACGGCCAAAAACAATATTCTGCCAGTCATTTGAGGCAATATTTTGATACATATCCATGTCTTCATAAGCACCAAAATAATCAGTATAACCAGATAAAGAACCTGTGCCAGGTGTGATTAATCTTTCATGCTCATATTGCCATAAAACATAATCAGCAGGCGTTAATACATCCAAAGTATTTGCAATTTTTCTAAAACCACCAAATAAATTATAGGAGATGCTCGTTTTACTATCTCGTGAGCTTTTAGTGGTTACTAGAATTACTCCGTTTGCGCCTCGAGATCCATAAATTGCTGTAGAAGACGCGTCTTTTAAGATATCAATACTTTCAATATCCTGCGGTGCAATGTCAGATATCGTATTCACAGGAAAACCGTCAACGATATACAGAGGCTCGTTACTCTGAGTAATAGAAGATCCTCCCCTAACACGAACATTAATCTCAGCATCTGGTGATCCCTCAGTAGTAGCGATGTTAACACCAGCTACCCTACCTTGAATTGCTTCTAAAGCCGAAGAAACTGGAGCGGCTGCTATGGTTGCTGCCCCTACGGAAGAAACAGCACCAGTAATAGCTTCCCTTTTAACAGTACCATAACCGATGTTTACAATTTTTACCTCATTAAGTGTTGTTGCACTTTCTTCTAAAGCCACATTTATTTGACTTTTAGAACCAACTATTTCTTCAAGACTATTAAAGCCAATAGAATTAAAAACTAAAACAACATTTCCAGTGGATGGAACTGCAATTTTATATATCCCATTAGCATCGGAAGATACAGCATTTTTGGTTCCTTTAATGGTTACGGCTACGCCAGGAATTGGAGATCCAGTAGCCTTTTCGGTTACTTTCCCTGTTACTGACCTCGTTTGCGCATGCGCTAATTGGATACCCATAGCCAATACACAAAAAAACAGTAAGATTTTTTTCATACAATATGGTTAAAATTTGGTTATATGCGAAATGGGTTTAGAGCCATCTCTTAACAATTCTACAACGTTTTTTTAAGATATAGCGCTGATGAGTAGCTATAAATTTATGCAATCGTTCCCGACAACGTTGCCAAAATCAAGCAAAAATTATATCTTTAGTACAATGAAGAAATAGTACTATTTTTGAGATACTTATTCAACATCACAAACTCCGTAATTTTATATCACAACGCATGTTCGAGCCCGTAACCATAAAAGATATCGCAAAAGCACTTGGTCTGTCTACTTCTACTGTTTCCAGAGCACTTAGAGACACGTACGAAATAAGTCCAGCCACAAAAAAATTGGTTACAGATTATGCAAAGCAAATTGGCTATAAACCCAATCCTATTGCTTTAAGTTTAAAGGAACGCAGAAGTAAGTCTATTGGCGTAGTGGTGAGCGAAGTAGCCAATAGCTATTTTTCACAAGCGGTAGATGGCATTGAATCCATTGCCTACGATAAAGGTTACCATGTTATCATTTCGCAAACGCATGAATCTTACGAAAGAGAAGTGATTAACGTAAACCATTTAGCTTCCAGATCAGTAGATGGGCTTTTAGTTTCCCTTTCTTCACAAACTTCGGACATTTCACATTTAAAATCTCTACACGATAAAGGTTTACCGATAGTTTTCTTTGATCGCGTAGCGGATGAGATTGTAACCCATAAAGTAATTGCGGATAACGAAAAAGGTGCGTTTGAGGCCACTGATTATCTGATCAAATCAGGTTATAGAAAAATTGCTCACCTTACCAGCTCCAGTTACCTCTCTATTAGTATAGAACGTTTGTCGGGCTATAAAAAAGCTTTAGCGCATCATGGAATTGAATTTAGGGAAGATTATGTAAAATACTGCCCTCACGGTGGAATGCTTTACGAAGAAACAGAAACAGCAATTAAAGAATTATTGGCGTTGAAAGATAAACCTAATGCCATTTTTGTGGCTGGTGATAGGTTAAGCACGGGTTGTTTAAGCGTATTTAAGAACTTGAACGTAGCAGTTCCTAATGATATGGCAATCGCTGGTTTTAGTAATTCGGATGTATTGGATCTTTTTAATCCTTCACTTACTTCGATAAGGCAGCCAGCGTATGAAATAGGCCGCCTTGCTACCGAAATGCTACTTAAAATAATTGAAGCAAAATATCCTATCGAAGAGTTTGAGAAAAAGGTTTTAGATACCGACCTCTACATCAGATAGTTTAGTGAGGCAATTTAAAAGCCTGTCTAGCCAATAACTTCCAATCTTTACCCTGTAGCTGCCAAACTAACAAAATACCAAGGTGAACTTCTCCAGGTTTACCGCCATCGTTGGTTTTAGCATGTAATTCATGACGTACTACCCCTGTACTGCCTGTAATCTTAACGGTTTGATTGGCTAAGTCAATGCTTACAAAATCAGATTTACCACTGGCTATGGTTTCTACAAAAGTGGCTTTATCTTCTATTTTTCCACCAGAATGACCGTAGCTTAAATCATCAGCGGCAATATCTTCTAAATCTTTACGATCGCCACTAACCATCGCAGCTTTCATTTTTTCTACAGCAGTTAAAAGATTTTGCTCTGCCTTATTTTGGGCAAATACGTAGGTGCTAGACATCAGTGCAAGGATTAAAACAAGTTTTTTCATATCATTAACGTAACTTTTGGGCATAAAAAAACATACCCTTCATTTTTCATTTCAACAAAAAAGAAAGGTATGCTTATTCTAAATTATTCTTATTTATTTTTTAGTAAGTCTCTAATCTCACCAAGTAAAATTTCTTCTTTAGATGGTGCTGGTGGAGCGGTTGGAGCAGCTTCTTCTTTTCTTTTCAGGCTATTTATTCCCTTAATCATTAAAAAGATAACCAAAGCTAAAAGTAAGAAATTAATGGCTACTGTAATGAAATTACCATAGGCGAAAATAGCTGTTTCTGGTATTTTACGTGCTTCTTCTAAAGCCGTATTTACAGGCACATCTCCTTTTAGTACGATGTACAACTGGCTAAAATCAGGCTGCCCAATAATGGCTGAAACAATTGGCATCACCAAATCCTTCACTACGCTGTCGATAATTTTACCGAAAGCACCGCCAATGATTACACCGACAGCTAGGTCCATTACATTGCCTTTTATGGCAAACTCTCTAAATTCTTTTACAAATCCCATATAAACGTGTTTTTAGTTAGGTATTTAATTTTTAGTTATCGTAAACTTACTGAAAAGAAGATTAATTAATCAAATTAAACCAACAAAAATCTAAAGCATTTGTTTATTTTTGGAACTCGAATTCATCCCAAATATGCTAAAACAACATCTTCAGCAAAAGTTATTACAAAAACTATCGCCTCAACAAATTCAGTTTATCAAATTGTTGCAGGTGCCAACGGTAGCTTTAGATACTCGCATCAAAGAAGAATTAGAAGAAAATCCAGCGCTTGAGGATTCGAGTTTAATGACTTTAGACGAACCTAAAGGTGAATATGACGACCTACAGGACGATAGAGACGACTTTGACGGCGATAAAGGTGAAGACACTGGTATGGATGAGTTCAATGTAGATGATTATCTACAGGACGACAGCACCAACGATTATAGCACTTCGTATAACAATGGCGACGATGAAGAAGACAAGAAGGAAACACCTATTGCCATTGAAACTACTTTTTTTGAAAGTTTACAACAGCAATTGGATTTAGTTCCCTTATCTGATCAAGATTTTATCATAGGCAAACAGATTATTGGCAGTTTAGATGACGATGGTTACCTACGCAGACCAATCACCTCTATGATTGATGACTTGGCCTTCTCACAAAATGTGATGGTGGAAGAAGAGGATGTCTTGGAAATGCTGAAATTGATCCAAAGCTTTGATCCTGCTGGAATTGCTGCCAGAGACTTACAAGAATGCTTGACTTTACAGTTAAAGAAAAAAGACGCTAACAATCCTTTAATTAAAAAGGCAATTGAAATTGTAGAGCATCACCTTGATGAATTTACCAGAAAACACTACGATAAGTTAGAACGTGCCGTTGGCCTTAATAGCGAAGAGCTTAAAGAAGTAGTTGCCGAAATTTTACGCCTAAATCCAAAACCAGGTGATTCAAATCAGGTAACAACCAAGCAAATGCAAATCATTCCCGACTTCCATATCTCGAATAATGATGGTGTTTTGGTACTTACTTTGAATGCTAGAAATGCCCCTGAATTAAGGGTAAGCCGTTCGTATATGGACATGTTTGAGCATTACGACAAGGCTTCACAAAAAGATAAGAAGATGAAGGAAGCCGTTCAGTTTGTAAAGCAGAAGCTTGATTCGGCTAAATGGTTTATTGATGCGATTAAGCAAAGACAGCAAACCTTGCTAAAAACCATGAATGCGATTATGCACTATCAATATGATTATTTCCTAACCGGTGATGAACGTAAGTTAAGACCAATGATCTTAAAGGATATTGCAGACAAGATTGATATGGATATTTCTACGGTATCAAGGGTAGCTAATTCGAAATATGTACAAACCGAGTTTGGTACTTTTCTTTTAAAATCTTTCTTCTCTGAAGCTATCCAAACCGAAAGCGGTGAAGAGGTTTCTAACAAAGAGGTAAAGAAAATATTGGAGGACTGCATTGGAAAAGAAGATAAGCGTAAGCCTTTGGCCGATGAACGTTTAACGGAAATCCTGAAAGAGCACGGTTACAATATTGCGAGAAGAACAGTAGCTAAATACCGTGAGCAAATGAACATTCCAGTAGCTAGATTAAGGAAAGAACTTTAAGATTATCTCCAGGTTCTACCGCCGCTAAACACCTGATAAACGTTATTTAATTGGAAGCCCAGTACAATTTCATGGCTACCATTAGAAACGGTGTTCAATTCAGAAACCGTAAAATCATAGGCATAGGTTAAATTAAGGAATCTTTTAAAATTGATGCCCGCCATTGCCGAAAAGGAGTCTGATTTACGATAGCTACCACCAATCCATATTTTATTTTTGTAATCGAGCTTAAGATTCAGATCAAATGAAATCGGTAATCCTTCTACCCTTTTCACCATGAATGACGGGATGGCCGAAATATCCTCATCCACAAAAAGCTTGTAGCCAGAAGTTAAAAAGAAATGCGGTACAGATTTCCCTGTACTATAATCAGCGCTACTGGTAAAGGCTAATTTTTGCGGCAAAATTTGCTGTGATGAAATACCAGCAAAAAATCTGGCACCATAATACCAAACACCCATGGATAAATCTGGCTTAAACTGACTTACCACTGCACCTGCTAATGCTGGATCATTGGCATTTTCCAAAGTAATTTGTTTCATGTCCAAAGCAATGCGGCTCACTCCAGCGTAAACTCCTACCGATAAGTTATTTGTTCCGCTCATTCGAAGGTGGTAAGCATAACTAACACCTGCATCAATTCTTGAAATAGGACCTGCCTTATCTGAAACCATCATCACGCCTACGCCGTGGTGAGCTGGAGAGGCGGTATAGTTTTGCAAATAACTTCGGCTCATCGGATCATCACCTTTCTCTGGAAGCGATAAAGGATTGCCCCAGAGGTAATCATCGCCTAAGCTCCAATGTGCCGACAGAAATGAAGTCTTGGGCGCATTCTCTATACCCGACCACTGAGAGCGATGTCCCACTTTAATGTCAGCATAATTCTCTGTGCCGCTTAAAGCTGGATTTAACAAATAATTATTGAATATGTATTGCGTGTATTGTGGTCGTTGTTGGGCAAACAGTTGAGTCGCAACCATTGAAAACATTAAAATACAGGTAGATCTCTTTAAAAACATTATCTAATAATGGTAAGCGTGCCAGTGATTGGCTTTTTGCCGACTGCTAAATTAATAATATAATAATACACTCCAACAGGTAGTGGATTATGGTTATAAGTTCCGTCAAATGGCTTAGTATATCCTTTACTTCTAAATACATTCTGTCCAGCCCTGTCAAAAATCTCTACAGTTGCTGCTGGGTAGCTGTCTATATATTTGAGATTCCATTCATCATTGATCGCATCTCCATTTGGAGTAATGGCACTAGGAACTTCTAAATTTTTAAGCAGCTTTACAAACACCTCATCGGTTTGTACGCAACCTTTTTCGCTAGTCACAATTAACCGATAAAGCATATCTTCTGTTGGATGAACTACAGGGTTCAACACATCATCTCTATCCAAACCAGTAGCTGGTATCCACTTATAGGTCAGGTTCTTTCCAAAACCAAATGCAGTAGCCGACAAGGTAGCCATTCCACCTTCTAATACTTTTTTATCTTCTCCTGCGTCTACGGTTGGCGTTTCATTTACCGTAATACTTTGCGTTTTTTGCGCTTTACATCCATTGGTTACTTCATAGGTATAAGTAATTTGATGCACCCCAGCGCCAGCTCTTGCGGGACTGAACAATCCACTAGCGTTAACCCCCTCTCCGCTAAAAGTACCTGTACCAGGCAGTCCATTTTTTTCTGTAGCCAATAGCTGAACACTAGGTGCTTCCAAGCAAATCTCCATGCTTTGATTAAATTCTATTTCTGGGAAAGCATTTAAGGTAATGGTCTTTTCTACTGTTGATACACAAGTATTTCCTGAATAAGCCACCATTTTAACCACATAACTTTTACTAAAAGGAGCACTAAAAACTGGATACTGATGGGTGTATGATTTTGGATTAAGACTAGAACCAGGTGAAAAGTCACTTTCCAGTTGACTTGGATGATTGGCAAAGTCGTAATACCAATCAACTCTGGTGATGTTTCCAAAAGCTAGGGTCGTTTTATCTTCAAATACTACAGGCGTTTGGCTACAAAGTTTATTGGCATCTTTAATTTCAAAATCAGCATGAGGCACTGCACCTTCCACATTAATTTCCTTGGTGATTGTTTTACTACAACCAAATGGTGTCTTCACAGTTAAGGATACAGTATATTTACCCACTGAAGTATATTTATGGGATGGACTTAACGATGTGGAAGTATTCGGATTCTGCGCATTAGCATTTTGATCTCCAAAATTCCATAAATAAGTAAGTGAGGCATTTGGAACGATATAGCTCGACAAGTTATCGAAATTTGCTTGTCCATCTACCAAACATGCGGTTTGAAGATCAAAGTCTACTAAAGCATCTGGATATAGGATAATATTTTTGGTTTCTTCGCTTACACATGCGCCGCCAGAATAAGCCCTCATTTTAACCACGTAACTCCTTGATGGCTCACCTATAAAGGTTGGATATTTAAAATTGTATAATTTAGCGGCATCCGTTCTCAAATTCGGATTTTCGTCTACTTCATCTGGTGTAGTTTTATTCGCATAGTCAAAAAACCATTCTATCTTGGTGATTTCGCCAAAATCAACAGTGGCTTTATCTTTAAAAACTACTGGACTATTACTACATAGAGTATTTTGATTTTCAACCTCGAAAGCAGCTTTAGGTACACTGCCATTTACTCGAAACTGCTTTCTTACCGTTACGGCACAGCCACTGGCAGACTTCACCGTTAAAGTAACTTCATATAATCCAGTGCTGGTGTAAACATGTGATCCGTTACGAAGCGTAGAAGTATTAGGTCTTGCTGGTGTGGCATTTGCATCGCCAAAATCCCATAAATAGGTTAACTGTTCATTAGAGGTGATGGTTGCTTTATTGGTAAATATCGCACTTCCGTCGGCAAGACAAAAGTCTGGCAAATCGAAATCAACAATAGGTAAAGTATTTACATTAATCCTTTGTAAAACAATACTTTCGCATCCAAATTCTGATGTAACCGTTAATTTTACTTCATACTGACCAGCAACGTCATAAGTATGTACAGGATTTTCGTCTGTAGAAGTTTTGTTATCACCAAAATCCCACAACCATTTGACCAATTGACCATCTGAGGAGGTCGACTGATTTTCGAAGGTAATCACCTGTTGTTCGCAAAGTGCTGTAGGCTTGGCAATAAATTTAGCAACAGGTAGCGCCAATACACGAATATCTTTCGAAAAAACGTCTGAACTACATCCATTCTCAGTCGACACAATTAACTTCACCGTAAACACCCCTGGATTAGCAAAAGTATGCTTGGGATTCTGCTCCGTAGAAACTGGGCTTCCGTCTCCAAAATCCCACATCCATTTTTTGATAGCCCTATCCGTTACATTTGAATTACTTGCGTCGGTAAATGCAACCTCATTTCCTAAACACGATTGTGCTGACGTGGTAAAGTTTGCCGTTGGCTCTGGGTCTACATTAAAAAGAAATTCGAAATCGGCACTACTGCCGAAACAACTATTTGAATTTACCGCAAAATATCCTGTTGCTTTAATTACTTTTTGTCCTGCAGTGGCATAAGATTTATTAACAGGTGCAATGTAATCATAAAGTGTTTCTCCATTTACAGTTCTCATTGTTGGGCTTGGCGACACGTCATCGTAAATAGGCGTTCCATCATCAAATTGCCACACCAAACGGGTCAGTAAATATGGCATGGTGATTTTGAAATCGGCGCTTTCGCCTATACAGGCATTGCTATGCTCTTCGTGACTCGTTTTGCTAATTACTGTCAAATATTGATTGGCAGCTAAGCTTGTTCCTGCAGAATACCCGTATGACTCGGCATTTCCAAACCCATAAGCAATGGCGTTAAAACCTTCATCGGCACTTAGCGTTAAACTTTGATTGTAAACTTGAATTTGTATATAGGAATAAGCTGAGTTTGTTGGAAAAAGTTTCCATGTACCATTGGCAGGCACCGCTCCATTCACTTTAAAACTAGCTCTACTGTCGGTTTTGATGACCACGTTAATATACTTTTGCTGAATAGCCTGTTGATCGGAGGAGAACAACGTAATTTTGGTGATGCTAAACTCCACGGGGTTGAGCAAAATCATATCGGGATCTCCGATCAAATTGCCGCCTGTGATGGAAGAGCAGTTTTGAGTTAATGAATATTGCGCTACACTGATTAATTTATCAGCAGTAATGATGGTACCTTCAGTTAACAATCCTGTTTCATAAAATTCTCCTTTGTTCAGTGTAACTACTGAACCATCAATGTTTATTTTAGTATTATTTTCCTGGGCTAAAACCCTCACAATGCATCTTCTATTAATAAATGGTGCAACAGCATAGGTTTTGCCCCAGCTATTGGTGGTATACAGCTGCTGTAATAAAGGATCTCTGGAATTGGTACATTGGATATTTAGCGAGGTACTTCCCGAAAAAGCTGCAAATCGCTTACATTGTGAAGTAGTTTCATCTACTTCTACATACACCCCCGTTAAATCAGTAGAAGCGGGGCCTAAATATTCATACACATCGCCCGCTTTTGCTAAAGTGATGGTTCTTATCGTACCATTTTTTTCTGTTAAGCGGAGTGTTGTATTGTCCTCTGCTGCCACCAATACCAAAAAGTTACGACCATTGGCATCTTGCCGATAGTTCATGGAGTAATACTTTTGCCCCAGAGCTTCAAATGGAATAATCAATGACGCCGCAGATCTAGCTCCTGCGTACACGTGCCCGTATACAGCTACCGCGGGTTGGCCAGCCGTTACTTTAATGTGTATCCCTCTATTGGTTAAGTTTTTATTGGCATCGGCTGTTTCTATATACGAATCAGCCCTAGGCACGGCAAATACCACCACGGTATTGGCAGGAATGGCTTTAGTTTCAGTATAAGCACCACAACTAACCGTAACTTCCGAAGTTCTTTTAGAAGTAATAAAGATATTCATATTCGCTAGCTGGTTGCCGCTAGGATCATGTGTCGGAAAAACCGCCCAAAAATCAGTTCCTTCGTTAGATATATTTTGTGCCCGCAATTTTTCAGCTAGGCCGAAATATAGCATGATCAATAGGCAGAAGGAACAAATAGGCTTCATTGTTAAACTAACATAACATAGATGTTAAGTTATTAATAAAACCTAATAAACCAATAGCTCATTTAAAAAAGAAGTCTTAGAGAAATTTCATGTGAGCCAGAAGAGGCCGTCCGTAACTGCGACGTAGTATAATCATAAGCATAGCCCACTCCTACTATTTTAGCAATATTAAAGCCTACATTTCCAAAAAAAGCATCATTTTTACGATAACCGCCCCCTACCCAAAAAATATCTCGGTAGGCAAATTTCAGATTCAAATCAAAAGCTTTTGGCAATGGGCTAACCACTTTTAACATTACCGAAGGGGTTAAAGAAAAATCATTACCGATCCAGAATTGATATCCGCCAGTTAAAAAATAATGTGCTACTTCTTTTCCCGTATTAAAAGCACCATCAAAAGCCAATTTGTTTTTAATGATTTGTTGCATAGAAGCACCGATGTAGTAATTCGCAGAATAGAAATACACACCTGCATTTAAATCGGGCGTAAACTTATTGATTTGTCCAGCGTTAGCCACTACTGGATCACCTGGCTCGTCAAAAATCAAGGATTGTGCATCTAAACCTAATCTATTCAAACCTAATCCAACGCCTACCGATAAATTAGCCCTATCGCCTATGGCCAAATGATAGGCGTAAGTGAAATTGCCGGTCATACGGTTTAAGGGCCCAGCTTTATCATTAATAAACAACGCGCCAAAGCTATGATGTGGCATAGAAGCCGTGTAGTCAAAGCTATCGTCTCTAGTTTGTGGTTCGGTAACGCCTAAATCATTTGAACGATAATTAGCCATATCACCTCCAAAGGAAATAGGCATACTGAAACTTACATAACTGGTTTTCGGTGCATTTTCTAAACCCTGCCATTGCGTACGTAGGCCAAATCTCAAATCCTTACCACTATTAAGACCTGTTACCGCTGGATTTAACACCGACATATTTTGTACATATTGAGAATAGTGTGGGCGTTGTTGGGCAACTGCTGTAAACAACATCAGGTTTAAAAAGATCAAAACAGCTAACTTTCTCATCTTAAAATAGTCACTGATCCTGTATATTTTTTACGGCCATTATTAGGCTCAATAATGTAGTAGTAAACACCTACAGGCAAATCGGCTCCATTTAACCGTCCGTCCCAAGGCGTATCATAAGGCGAGGCTTCGAAAACCTTTTGTCCATACCTATTAAATATAGAAATAGTGCCCTTTTCAAATGTTTCTAAGTACTTAATATTCCAAGTATCATTCTTGCCATCTCCATTGGGACTAAAAACATTAGGTACACTTGGATTTTCGTGTACCGTTACCAGATATTCATACACCGATTGGCAGCTATTTGAAGTAACGGTCAAGGTGTATCTAGTAGTTTTGGTGGGATTTGCAATCGGATTTAAAATGTTGTCAGCACTCAAACCTTCTGATGGTGCCCATTTATATTGGTTATTGCTCCCTGTTGCTATAGCTTCAATAAGTTTTTGTCCACCCAATAAGATATCCATATTTGGTGGCAGTGTTACCTTTGGAAGTTTATTTACAATAACATTGATATTTTTTTCCTCTACGCAACCGTGAACTGTGGTAAAAACATACTTAATATTGAAATTACCAGGGCCACTCAATCTAGGACTAAATACTCCAGTACTGGAAATAGCGGCACCACTGTAAGCAAAACTTCCAGCTACGGCATTTTCATCTGTAATCACCAGTTGAATAGGATCTGCTGTTTCACAAACGGGCGCAATATCAGCAACTTTTAATATAGGTGCTGGGTAAACTGTAATCGTAACGGGTGCGCTTTCCGTAAAACAAACCTGACCTGAATAAGCCCTCATCACTATTTTATAGTCTTTCTGCACCGATAGGCTTGGATATTTATGCAAGTAGACTTTTCCTGCAGTTGGATTTTCATCCGTAACCACTGTATTTAGTCCACCACTTTCATAATCGAATATCCATTCAATTTTACTAATCTTTCCAAAGCCAATACTGCTTTTATTTTCGACGGCAACCTCTTTATTAGCACATAAATTTTCCAGATCTTTCACATCAAAAACGGCATTCGGGCTACTCCCACTAATCACTACTTGTTTGGTAAACACCGTAGCGCATCCTTGGTCGGTAGTACCTATTAAAGAGATGTTATACGTGCCTGCTGCATTAAATTTATGGGTAGATTTTTGTTTAATGTCTTCTGTTAGATTGCTAACTCCATCACCAAAATCCCAGCGCCAAGCTACAAAATTGCCTTTCACAGCCGTGGCCTCAAACTGAACGATGTCATTCACACATGAACCTGGATCCTTAAAAGTGATTTCTGGGTTTTCGACAATGGTGATGACCTTTACAATCGTGTCAGCACAACCGCTCGAAGAAACTGAAATTAACTTCACATTATAGTTACCTGCAGCCTTGTATTTAGAAGTAGGTGATTGATCCGATGAGTTTGGCTGTCCGTTCCCGAAATCCCAAGTTTGACTAGCCACATTGGAGTTTGCTGTGGTAGTTTGGTTCACAAACTTAATCTCACTGTCAATACAAAAAGGCCCAACCGCAGTAAATCCCGACTTTGGAGCGATAATGATATCGATGTTTTTAGATACCGATAAATTACAGCCCATGTCAGTCACTACCCTTAACTTTACCGTTTTAGTTCCATAGCTTGCGTATTTATGAACGGGGTTTTGTAAGCTAGATTTCATTCCATCACCAAAGTCCCATTCCCAAGCGGTAATGTTCCCACCAGTTCTGGGCGACGCATCAGTAAATTGAATATCGGTATTGATACAAGCCTGTACAGGCGCATTAATTTCTGGAGAAAAAATATCAAAAACTGTAAAAATCTCCTCATCTACCGCACAAATTGCCGAAGAAGGTTTCTGTATCAATGCCCTTATCGCATAGTTACCAGCCGTAGCAAAATAAGTAGGCGGTATCGTGTACTTGTATAAATAATAGGTTTGCCCATCTTCCACTTGAGTGGTATAACTAGGGGTATTAGTTACTTCGGTTTTAAGTCCATTATTCAAGTTCCAAGTAATCTTATCCGTTACATACGGTAATTTCAATACAAAATCTAAATTGGTACCCAAACAAAAATTACTAGCGGCAATATTACCCCCATTAGGAAAAACCTGGATGTTACTTTTGAGGTTTTTAAGATCTGTACCAGCCAAATAAGCATATGACTCTACAGAGCCATAACCATAAGCAATGGCTACAAATCCGCCGCTGGCAATTAAACGATGTTGGTCGCTCGAATTGGTTACATCTACCACAGCATAACTATATTCGCTATTGGCAATAGGCTTAAACAAACTATTAATCGTACTTCCATCCAGCGTAAAACCTTGAATATCGGCTGTTTTAATGATGATATTTAAAAAGTATTTAGAGATATTGGTATTTACCCCTGTAACACTATTCAATCTTGAATAAACCGCAATATCTTTTAAAGTTTGTTCGATAGGATTTAAAATGGTCATTTCAGGATCTCCCAAATAAGGCCCACCTTGTCCAGATTGTGCACTGTTGGCCAAATTACAAGTTTGAGAGGTTTGATATTGCGCTACTGCAATTGGCGACGATGCCTTGATCACATTAGGAGAAGTCGTGTAAAAGGTAATAACACTTCCTTTTTGATAAGGATTTGATAGAGGCGTACCATTGACAATTGTAGTACTTCCATTTACATTTACCGTGGTGTTATCCTCTGCTACAATAATCTTAATGATATCCGTATTTCCATTTAACGTATTATAAAATGGTGCCGATACAAAGTTCTTGCCCCAAGCTGTTACAGGGAACAATTGCTGAAATAAATTATCACCACCATTTGGAGCTCTTGAATTTCCCAACTCACAAAAAGCCGACCAAGTAGTTCCTGAAAAAACGGCAATTGGCGTACAACCAGTAACCGCTTTAACCAAAGTTCCAGTTAAATCATTAAGAGATTGGAATTGATAAACATCACCTTTGTTTAGGGTAATTTGGTACTTTACATTGGCTGGTCTCTTCCCATCAGAACTGCTTTGCGTAGGCGTAATATCTATTAGGGTACCGTCCTTAATCCCAACAATGGCAAACTGAGAATACACAGTAGCACTTGAATTTCCTTTGTTTTGCTCTGAAAAAACATAGTATTCCTGTTCCAGCGAAGCCGTAGGCAATACCAAGGTAGATCCTGTTCGAGCATTATTAGAAATTACACAGTATAAAGAAATAGGCTTCGCCGAAGTAACGTTAATTCCCCTATCTACCTCTTTAAAGTTAGAGGAACCAATATAAACGCTGTGTTGGTTAGGATTAATAAAAACTGGTGTAACCACATTAGCCGAAATACTTCCACTAGAGATAACCTTTCCTCCCGATTTTACTTCATACGTAGTATTCACATCAGATGACAGAAACAAGGTCATCCGAGAAACCAAGCCATCAACATGGCCTGTATAAGCCAACCAAAAGTCAGTACCCCTGTTGGAAGTAGATTGAGCGCTTAAATTGACAGGAATGAAAAGCAGTGATATAATAGATATCACGAACAAAAGCTGGCTTTTCATTTCAGCTTAAAATAAGAACGTCTAGCGGATATAAAGTCTTCATTAAATTTTTGGTAACACTAACAGTCAATTACAACAGTACGTTGTACGTATAAAACAAAAAAGTGTCTATGTAATGCTTGAGAGCCTTACGACAATAGATTTTGACGAGCGATAAATTCTAGCTGTTGGTTAGCAATCAAGAGCTTTTCGGTCAATTCCCTATTCTCTTTTCTGAGCGTATAAATTTCGATAGCCTTATCTATGTTGATTCGCAAATCTTCCTCCATCCAAGGTTTTTGGATATATCGATAAACCTGACCTTTATTGATTGCGTCAATTACAGCATCAATATCCGTATACCCCGTTAAAATCATTCTAATGGGCTCTGGATACTTCTCTAAAATCGAAGCTAAAAACTCAACCCCAGTAGTTTTTGGCATTCTTTGGTCGGTTATGATTACTTGTATATCTTCAGTATCCAAGATCTTTCGACCATCTTCTGCAGACTCCGCCGTAAAAACTTTATACATTCTACGAAAGGTTGCCGCAAAAGCGCTCAAATTATGTGGTTCATCATCAACGTAAAGGATATTCGCTGTCATTTCTTTGCTAATAAAAAGTTAAAAATACTTTTTTAATGTAATTCTAAAAAACTAATTTAGTCTTTTAGCCTTGAAAAACATGTTTCTTCCGCAATATTTTATTTTTCTCAGACCTAACAATGCATTCTAAAGCCGCACCCCAATCGTTAACGGAGCTTATTGGGAAAACCCAAAAATTCAATCAGATTTACAAGCCTACTAAACTGAATTTGAGCAATCAACAAGACCTCGTTCAGTTTAATAAAATCATACAAGAACAACCCAACCTACAGGTATTCGACACCATTAAATTACAAGTGAAAGAACTTGTAAAATGTTTGCAACCTTTTTTAGCTTTAAACCCCGCAAATGTAGATGCTGCTGTTGAAAAACGTTTTGCCGACATTCCAGAACATGAGTACGGCGTTTGGTTTTACTACCCTTGGTCAAACAAACTAGTCCATCTTTTAAATGAGGATGAATTTACAGTAGTAAGGACCAATAGAAATAAGCATAAAATCACCGAAGAGGAACAACAAGCCCTTGCCACCAAAAAAATTGGGGTGATGGGTTTATCAGTTGGACAATCTGTTTCATTAACCTTAGCCATGGAACGTGGTTTTGGTGAATTAAGGATCGCCGATTTTGACGAGCTTGACTTGAGTAACATTAACAGGATCAGAACGGGTGTACATAATATACAATTAAAGAAAACAGTGATTGTTGCTCGTGAGATTGCTGAAATAGATCCCTACTTAAATATAGTATGCTTCCACGAAGGTATTACCGACGAAAATATCCACCAGTTCCTTACCGAAGGTGGTAAGCTAGATTTACTGATAGATGAATGTGATAGTTTCGACATTAAAATCAACAGCAGGAAAATCGCCCGTGAACTACAAATACCTGTGCTGATGGAGGGTAGTGACCGTGGAACTATCGATATCGAACGCTTCGATCTTGACCCTCAGCGCCCTATTTTACACGGTATGGTGGATCATTTGGACATGGACAAATACAGTTCACTCAAAACATTCGACGAAAGGATACCTTATATTACTGCAGTTACAGGATTAGAAACCCTCTCCCCTCGTATGAAGGCTTCTGCAGTTGAACTAATGGCCACCATTTCTACTTGGCCTCAATTGGCCAGTGCAGTTACTTTTGGCGGTGGCGTAAGTGCTGATCTCTCTAGGAAAATCTTACTAAATAACCTCAAGATCTCAGGAAGATTCTTTTTAGATCTAGATGAAATGATTGCTGATCCACAAAAAGAAGATCATCAAGTAGAAAGCATACCAGAAAAGCAAGCACTAAGCCTTACCGAAATTGAAACATTCATTGCACAAAACAACCTTAATGATTGGGATAATACAGGTAAAGATCTCTCTGAACAAAACTTATTTCAATTAATAGAAGCCGCTAAAAAAGCACCATCTGGTGGTAACAATCAGCCTTGGAGATTTCACTACCAAAATAAACAGCTGCACCTATTTTTAGAGGAAAGTGCTACAGGTGCTTATTTAGACCCTCAGCTTATTTCTTCTTATACTTCAATTGGCGCCGCCATCGAAAATCTTTTGTTAACAGCAGCCATTCAAAACCTAAAAGTAAACTGGCAGCTCACGCCACACTTGGCACCTAAACACCTTGCTATTTTCAGTTTTACGGATGGTAATGGCCCAAGCGAGCAAGAAAAAGTACTGCAAAAGCAAATAGAAGCTAGACATACCAATCGGAAAGCACCGCCTAAACAAGAAATTAGCGAGGCCGACATGGATTACCTCAAAACTCTGGTTACACAAACCAATGGTGTTGAACTTACCTTTGTTAAAGATCCTGCAAAAATAAACGCCCTATCCAAAATAGCCACACAAGCTGATTTGCTCAGAATGTTTATTCCTGAAGCTCATGAGGATTTTATCACTCGCGAAATGCGTTGGACACCAACCGAAGCCAATGAAAGAGAAGATGGAATAGGTATCCATACCTTGGATTTGAGCAATAATGATCAATCAGGTATCCGCATGCTGCGTGATCGTAGAATGATTGATTTTCTAGAAAAAATAAAAGGTGGAAGTGCCTTTGGACGTCTCTTGGCACAGCAATTCAATACTTCATCAGCTATTGGACTAATCACCATCCCTAATAATGACGTATCTTCTTGGATAGATTGCGGCATTGCAACTGAAAGAATGTGGCTGGGAGCCACTAACTTAGATTTCCAAATACACCCAGTGAATGTTCCTCTGATCTTTTTTTATAAAAATTCTATAGAGAAAAACTTAACTTTAGCAGAAGAAAAAAGAATTGAATTAACTAAAGCAGAACACGAGTTAAATATTATTTTTGACGAGCCGAAAAACCAAATCCCAGCGTTTATGTTTAGGATTTTTAAGGCAAGCGCATCTCCAGAAAGAACCATCAGAAAGTCGAACAATAAAATTTTCTCCATTGGAAGAGCATAACTCAGATATAAAAAACATCCATTTCACGGCATTTAGGGCTATCAATGATAGAGAAGCCTGTATGCAGTTTGTGGAAGGACATAGGCGGGTATTGGAGATATTTGGGATTACTCAAATTACGTCGGCAAAAGCAGATTGGGTTTCCAATCCTGATGTTTACGTAATGCTGGTGACCGATGCCGATACTGGAAAAGCGTTGGGCGGTGGTAGAATACATAAAGCAAATAGAAAAAATCCCCTACCCATCGAAGAAGCCGTAGGTTACATGGACAAGAAAATCTACCAAATGGTGGATGATTATACCGACGCAGGAACTGGAGAAGTAGCTGGGGTATGGAATTCGTTCGAAATTGCTGGTTTAGGAATAGGAAGCCTACATTTAAGTACAGCCTGCGTGGCCTACTCTAAGTTTATAGGTATTACTACTTTATTTGGACTAGCTGCTCCCGCTACCTACAGAAACGTAGTGAGAGGCGGTTTTAGGGTAGTTACTGATTTAGGCAACAATGGCAAATTTTATTATCCCAAAGATGATATGACCGCTACGGTATTATTTAATCACGATATTATTGAGCTGCCTTTGACCTTAGAACCTCAAAGAACGATTGCTTTTGAAATGAGGAGAGATATTGTTTACAAAACAGAAATCACTTCTAAACAAGGTGATGCCGTAACCTTAACATTCGACCTATCCAGAACATGAAAAAGGGTATTTTTTATAGGCTGTTCATCATTATATCCATCCTATTTATTGGGAATAGCAAAAGCTACGCCACATCCGAAATTGATACGCTACCTTTTAAAACACAATATTACAAAGATGCCAGCAATCAGCTGCATATTGACGAAATTGATAAAAAGGTATTTACACCAGTACAATCAGACATCTTTAATTTCGGGGTAGAAAATGCTACTTTTTGGTTAAAACTCGATGCCGAAAAGGATTTGGTATTCAATAGAAATATCCTTTTGATAGAACAGGCGAGATTTTTAGCGGGCGAGATGTATTATCAAAAACCCAACAAAAAGCCCCAGTTAACCAAATCATTCAATTTTTTTAAGGACAGCACCCAAAAAGGTGCCCAAGGAATGGCTTATCTTTTACCAGATACTATTAAGAAAGGCGAAGCATTATACCTTAAGCTAAAATCTCACGAAGCTTTCATCACCAAAATTTCTATTGTTAACGAAAGTGAACTACATGATAAATATGCCCTAAAGGATATCATTTTTGGTATTTATACAGGGGTAATGTTAATCATGTTCGTTTATAACCTCTTCCTATTTATCATTGTGAGAGATAGAAGCTATATATTTTATGTTTTCTATATCTTCTTTACCTGGTTAACCCAAATTTCCATTCAAGGCTATGGCTTAAAATATATGTGGCATGCGAGTTCGCCAATTAACCACTATTCCGTAGTACTTTACTCACTAATAGGACTTGTATTTGCCAGCTTATTTACCACCTCCTTTTTAAACACCAAGGTATTTGCGCCTCGAATACATCGACTCATTAAAATATTCATTTTACTAACCCTTGCCAACATTTTGGTATTGTTTGTTGCCGATACTTACGTAGGCTTCATTACCATGCAGCTAACTACTGTTTTAGGTGTGGTCATCGCCTTATCGTCATCATACTACGTTTATTTTAAAAAGCATTTTAAACCTGCAGGTTTTTACCTTATCGCCTGGTCTATTTTATTAATCGGTGCCGTACTGTTTATCTTAAAAGATTACGGAGTTTTACCTTATAACACTTTTACCACTTACCTATTACAAATATCATCAGCCATTGAAGTCATGTTGCTATCATTTGCACTGGCAGATAAAATCAACTATTTCAAAAAGGAAAATGAAACTTCGCAGGCACAGGCCTTAAGAGCGTCTTTAGAAAACCAACACTTGATCAAAGAGCAAAACATAATGCTCGAGAAAAAGGTAAAAGAGCGTACCGAAGAAATAGAGAATACCAACCAAGCACTCAACGAAACGTTGAACAACCTCAAATCTACCCAATCTCAATTGGTGGATGCAGAAAAGATGGCTGCTTTAGGTCAACTTACAGCGGGTATAGCACATGAAATCAATAATCCAATCAACTTTGTCACGTCTAACGTAAAACCATTACAACTAGATATTGATGACCTTAAAGATATCATCAAAAAATATGAAGGTATTGATGTTGAAAAAGAAATTAAACCTCAAATAGATGCCATTGAAGCCTATAAAAAGCAAATAGACCTCGATTTCATCAATAACGAAATTACTTCCCTCCTTTCAGGAATTAGTGAAGGTGCAAAACGTACGGCCGAAATCATCAGAAGCTTGCGCAATTTTAGCCGTGTTGACGAAACCGATATGAAGGCCATCGACTTGAACGAAGGGCTTTTATCTACGCTAGTATTGATCAGAAACACCCTTCCTGATAACCTAACTGTTATTAAAGACCTAGGCAATCTTCCTAAAGTAGAATGTATGCCAGGAAAAATCAATCAGGTATTCATGAACTTGGTATCCAATGCCGTGCAAGCCATCAAAAGTAAAGATGTTCAGCAAGAAGAAGAATTCCTGACCATCAAAAGTTGGTACGAAGATCAAAAAGTGCACATCAGTATTAAAGATAGCGGCACAGGAATGACCGAGGAAGTTAAACATCGCATATTTGAACCATTTTTCACCACAAAGGACATTGGCGAGGGCACAGGGCTAGGTTTATCTATCGTATTCAGTATCATCGAAAAACACAAAGGACACATAGAAGTTGTTTCTAAAGTGGGTGAAGGAACCGAATTTATTATTACATTGCAGGTAAATACACTATAAACTAAACGGCAAAATGAGTATACCTACAGTACGTGTCTTATATATAGATGATGAGGAAAACAACCTTCAAGCATTTAGGGCAAGTTTTAGGCGACAATATGAAATTTACACCGCATTATCAGCAGCTGAAGGCCTCTTAATCCTACAAAATGTAGATGTACATGTAGTGATTGCCGATCAAAAAATGCCAAATACTACGGGTGTTGAATTCTTTAAAAGTATTGTAGAAACGCACCCAGATCCCATACGCATTCTCTTAACAGGCTACACAGATATTGAAGCCCTAGCTGATGCCATTAACCATGGTGATATTTACAGGTATATTACCAAACCATGGAACGACCTTGAACTTCACAACTCTATCAAAAATGCCTACGATGCCTATAAAGCTAAAATAGACCTTCGTAACAAAATGACCGAGTTGGAGAAAACAAACGATGAACTTAACCGATTTATCTACAGTATTTCTCACGAATTAAGAGCACCATTGGTATCTGTAATTGGGATTATCAATTTGGTGAAGATGGAAGATTTATATCATTCTAGTGGAGAATATTGGAGCCTCATTGAAACCTGCTCAAACAAACTAGACTACTACATTCAAAAAACCTTACAATACTATAAAAACACCAAAGATATTCCCGACCATAGCGAAATTGACTTCAAACAATTGGTTGGTGAATTGATTGATCTACACACCTATTCTGACAAGGATACTGGATTTAACGTAAGTATTAATCAAAATGTTAAATTTGTAGGGGATGCGTTTAGGATTGAAGTGATACTCAGCAATCTGATTTCCAACGCCATAAAGTATCAGAAAAGTAATGAACTGAACAAAACCGTAAATATTGAGATTGACGTTACCGATCATCAAGCAAACATCAATATCAACGACAATGGAATGGGCATTCTTAAAGAACACTTGGAGAAAATCTTCACGCAGTTCTTTAAAAGCAAAATGCACCACGGTAGTGGTTTAGGACTTTTCATTGTAAAAGAAGCATTAAATAAGATTAATGGTACAATTAACGTTAGCTCAAATATAGAAGATGGTACCACCTTTAAAATAACCATACCAAATGCCAAATAAGACCGGAAAAGTGTTGCTGATTGACGACAATGATATTGACTTAAAAATCAATTATAAAATAATTAAGTTGTCTGGCTTTTTTGATGAGATTATCCTATGCCAATCTGGAGAGGAAGGAATTGAATATATTAATAAAAACCTTAACGAACCTGAAGCATGGCCAGATTTCATTTTACTGGACATACAAATGCCAGAAATGGATGGCTTCGAATTTCTAGAGATCTACAAGAATTTCTCTACGGAGTTTTTGGATCACTGTAAACTGGCCATCCTGTCCTCTACGCTCGATTTTGGCGACATCAAGAAAGCGGAAGCAAATCCATTGGTATTAAAGCTGCTGAAAAAGCCTTTATACCCAAATGAGCTGCAAACCTTATTGCATAAACATTCAACCCTATTGGGAATATAACCTAATTATCCAAAATATTTAAAGGCCAGCTTAAAACAACAAAGCTGGCTTTTTCATTTTGTGTAGCGGAATATCAATCTCCTGAAAAACACATTCCTTATCAAACATATTGAATTCCAAAGTTTCCAATAAAATACCTGAGTCAGTCTTTATCTCAAGCTGATGCTTACCCACCGTAACCTCCTTAACTACAAATACATTAATTAAATTTTCAGGCTTTTTCAAGTCCTTGCAATCATTAACGGGGCTGGGTCTACCCGTATTTACCACCTGAATTGTGCCACTTTCTTTACCATCAATAAAAAATTGAAGGTTTAAAGTTGCATCGCCCTTGTATTTTAAACCAATGGCATACTGTCCAAGTTTTTTGTTGAAGTTGTCTTTGTCGCAAGAAGAAAGTAAAAAGAGCGCAATAAATAGCAGAAAAATCGAGGCGTTGATTTTTTTAAACATGGTGATGGTTTAGTTCTTAGTTGTTTGCGGCAAAGATGTACAATATTTTAAAAAAGGCCAATACCTAAACATAGGTATTTAACACAAGTCAAATAGATTTTACAAATGATATCAGTAAAGTACTTTAATTACAACGCTCTACCGTACCATAAGCACTGTGCGTGTGTGGCGACAAGAAAGGAATGTTTAGATTAGAAGCCCTTAAAATAAAAAGAGCCCCCATAAACAAAGCAAACCATGGAATTAGTTTTTGACTATTGAACCTAAAGTACTTCTTTAAATAAACACCACCTAAAGAGATAATAAGCATTAAAGGCGTGGTGCCTAAGCCAAAAAGCAACATAAAACCAGCACCAGAACCTGAATTTGCTGAACCAAGTGCTGTAGCTAAAGCCAAATAAACCATTCCACAAGGAATCAATCCGTTTAGCATCCCCGCAAATAAGCCCCAAAAAGGCAGTTTAAATATCTTACCCATTAATTTGCTAATGGGCATTACCAAACGACTTTGTAAACGTTGTAATGAAGCCGTGTAACTTCCTGTAAGCTGTAATAGGGTAAACACAATTAACACCACCCCAATCACAAAGCCCAAGGTTTCTTGCTTTGCAAAAACAGAGAAGGTATTCCCAAGCAGTCCAACCAATAAACCCAAAAAAGTATAAGTGGTCACCCTTCCTAATTGGTACAATACCACCTGCAAAAGGTTTCGCCAGTTGCTTTCACCATTTAAAGGCAACCCCAGTACAATTGGTCCGCACATCACGGCGCAATGCACACTGCCTAAAAACCCCATTAAGAAAGCAAGCGGCATTAAACTCATATCGTGATTTCTTTTACAAACAGATAATCTTTGCCATTAGAACGCCATGCCAATTTTAACGACCACAGACCTTTATCCATATGCGTAGCATCAATAATAATCAAATGCGCATCCCCTATGGTTTTGCCTTTGCTGCTCATGTCTTTTTTAGCTTCCGAAGGTCTCATTAAAGTCAATTGGTAATCGGCTTCATCTTTCAACTGTAAAATGATTTGGCTTTTGCTTATTTTAATAACAGGCGCTGCATCATCATTTAAGGTATTGCTTTTGGCATCGTATTCTTTATCGTAATGAATGCCCTTTTCGTAGTAATCGTCTTCTACCAAAGCATCGTTACCGTGGGTTTTAAACATATACACCACCATACTAATGATAAACAGCATAAATGCCGCCATTCCTAAAACTATTTTTGTTCCCCAGTTCATTTTTATTAGTGATTAGTGGTTAGGTATTAGTAGTTAGTATTTAAATAAGTAGTTTCCTAAATTCCCCTATTTCAGAGGTACCCAACGGGCGGGTGTTTTTTCATGGTTTAATCGATGATTTGTTTTATTGGTTAATTGATGATTTGCTTAATCGGTTAATTGTAAAGCCGCCAACTGAAAACTGCCAACTGTAAACTGCCAACTGTAAACTGTAAACTGATAACTGTCAACTGAATCACGGTTGTGAAAAGAACGTTGTCTTCGCATTGCTAATCACCTTTCCTCTAGTTTCTACTTCAAAACCAACCTTAGTCTTAAATGCCTCAATATTTTTCGGTTGTTTAATCAAGAAAAACGTCAAATGCGCACTGCCTTCCTTTGGTAAAATGGTATCCGCTTGTATAAATTCAATCCTGTCCAGTTCATCTGCCGATTTAAACACGAACTTAATGTCCTTATTCGTTTTATTAATCAGTTCAGCATTATACAAATTGGCAATACTTCCATCAGGTCTTTTTTGGTATAAAGTACCACTGGCTCTTAAAACGGTCGTCTGTACATCTTCCCTTTTATAAATTAAAGAAGAGAAGATAATGATCACCAGCACCAAGATCACAGCATACCCATAAGCTTTAGCTCCTACCTTAAATGGATTTCTGTTCTTGATAAAATCGTGGTTATAAAAACCAATCAACTTTTTAGGCTTGTTGATTTTTAACATCACTTCATCACACGCATCAATACAAGCGGTACAGTTTACACATTCCAACTGCGTACCTTTTCTAATGTCAATTCCCGTTGGGCAAACCTGCACACACAAGCCACAATCAATACAATCGCCTTTTAAGCTTTGGTCTTGGTGCTTTTGCAGGTGTCCGCGAGGCTCTCCTCTGGTTTCATCATAAGCTACAATTAAGCTCCTATTGTCTAACAAAACCCCTTGTAGCCTACCGTAAGGACAAATTACGGTACAAACCACTTCTCTTACATAAGAAAATACTCCGTAAAAGATGAACGTGAAAATCCAGATTGAAATGAAACCAACCGTATGTTGACTGATAGGCTCGGTGATAATTTTATACAAAGCATCAGATCCAATGATATAAGCCAAAAACACGTTAGCAATAAGAAATGATATGGCCAAAAACAAAAAGTGCTTAAATCCCTTCTTAAACACCTTCTCGGCATTCCACTCCTGCGCGTCTAATTTCTTTTGCTGATTAGCATCACCTTCAATCCAATACTCAATACGCCTGAACACCATCTCCATGAAGATAGTTTGCGGACAGGCCCAACCACACCATAATCTGCCCAAAACCACCGTAAAACAAACAATAAACAGAATGAAAATCAACATCGCTAAGGCAAAGAGATAAAAATCCTGTGGGGTGAATATCAAGCCAAAGAACACGAATTTCCGTTCCAAGAAATTGAGCAGTACCAATTGCTCGCCGTTGAGCTTAATGAATGGACTCGAAAACAAAAGCAGGAGCAATACGTAGCTCAGCCATTTCCTCTTTTGGTATAAGCTACCTTGAGGCTTTTTAGGGTAAATAAACTGTCTGCCCCCGCTTTTTTTTGGTTTGTCTTGTTGTTTTGCCATTACTCGCTATTCTTTACTACCAATTAGCACTAACCTTTCCCAAACGCGTCATTTCGACCGTGCCTGTCCCGATCCTTCGGGAGAGAAATCTTTGAGCTATACCATCTGTCATTCTGAGCGCAGCGAAGAATCTCTAAGTGGTTGTGCATAATCAAGAGATTCCTCGTTCCTCAGAATGACAAGCAAGCTAACTTAATTCGCCACCACCTCCTCTGCAGCCGCATCGTACTTCTCTCCCTGAGGCGCTTTAGGATTAGCTGGCTTGCTACCTTGCAACGATAAAATATAATTAGTTACCGCGCTGATATTAGCCGAACTCATGTTCTTTTCCCAGCTTACCATTCCCTTTTCAGGCACCCCATACTTCACTACTTTAAAAATATCCTTTACCCCACCACCATGTAGCCAAAACTCATCTGTAAGGTTAGGACCAACCAAACCCTCGCCATGCTGACCATGACAAGCAATACAATTGGCATCAAAAACACCCTTACCCACTGCAATTTGCGACGGATCTACCTTTACGCTATTCTCATCTACCGAAGAAGCATTTTTAGCCAAGAACTGCTGTTTGGCCAAATTAGCTTTGGTCATTTCCGTTTGATACTCATCATCCTGTCTCTCGCCATACTCCCCAATATGATAGTAGTATAAATAACCCGCTGCAAAAATCAATGTGCCATAAAACAACACATTAAACCAAGTAGGCACGGGATTATTCAGCTCCTTAATCCCATCATAAGCATGCGGAATTTCCAAGTCCTTCTCTGCCGATAGCGGCTTTAAACTCAACAACTTGGTCCAAATGCTTGGTTTGTCCCCTTTTTGTTTCTTCCACTCCTCGTAATCCAAAGCTTCTTGTTCATGTTTTACGTAAGGTGTAGGATTCATTTTCTCCTTATAAATCACCTTAAAGCTATTGTACAAGGTAATGGCAACAAACAGCAGGATAATAGAGAAAACCAACAAAGTAATGATCAATAATTCGGTGGTAGTTACTCCTAAAGAAGGCTCTGGAATAACTACTGCGGTTTCTTCCGCAGCCGCTGCAGCATCCTGTGCAAAAACACTAAAGGCGGATAACAACAACATCATCAATAAACTAAACTTCTTCATATTCATCAGGTTGAGGTTCGTTAATAGGTAGGTTACTCATTTCAATAATATGGGTCTTGTTCATTTTAATCAGGTAGATACCCACCATGATGAAGAAAGCCATAAATATCAGTAGCGATGCAATCAGGTAAAACTCACCTCCTGCTAAATCTTTTATTTGCTTAAACATAATTTTACTGGTTAGATGGAATAGTCGTTTTATTAGCTTTAATATCAGTACCCATACGTTGCAGGTAAGCAATCAGTGCCACAATCTCACGATCACTTTTTACCTCAATGTTGTTCTGTTTCAAATCAGCGGCAATAACATCGGCCTGCTCTTTAAGTTTAGCCTGCGCTACCTTGTCAAAATTCTCCCGATAAGGCACACCCAAGGTTTGCATCGCTCTTATTTTAGCCTCTGTTTGGGTAGTATCCAATTTTTGGGTAATTAACCACGGATACGGTGGCATGATACTTCCAGGCGACATGGAGGTAGGATCCAACATGTGATTGTAGTGCCATGCATTAGAGTACTTTCCGCCAATACGGTGCAAATCAGGTCCTGTACGCTTACTGCCCCATAAAAACGGATGGTCGTAAACAAACTCTCCAGCCTTACTATATTCACCATAACGTTCTGTTTCCGATCTAAACGGACGGATGGTTTGCGAGTGACAGTTCACACAGCCTTCCCTGATATAAAGATCCCTACCTTCCAGTTCAAGTGGGGTGTAAGGTTTTACGCTCGAAATGGTTGGTACATTGCTCTCTATGGTAAACGTTGGCATCATTTCTACCATCCCGCCAATCAAAATCACAATCATCGAAAGCACCATAAATTTCATTGGTTTACGTTCCAATACACGGTGCCATTTTTTATCTGCAGGATCTTCGTTAGTCACCACTTTCTCCAAGGCCATCGCTTCTGCCGCTTCGTTAGCCACCAACTTACCTCTTAACATGGTTTTAGCCAAGTTGTAGGTCATTACAATAGCCCCCAATAAGTACAATGCACCACCAATAGAACGTAAAATGTGCATTGGGATAATCTGTAAAGTAGTGGTTAAAAAGTTGGCATATTTCAACAAGCCCTCGGCAGTAAACTCTTTCCACATTAAACCTTGTGTAAAGCCAGCCCAATACATTGGAATTGCATAAAACAAGATCCCCAAAGTACCAATCCAGAAGTGGAACGATGCCAGTTTTTTAGAGTACAGTTCTGTTTTATAAATACGTGGAATTAACCAATATAGCACCCCAAAGGTTAAGAAACCATTCCAGCCCAAAGCACCAACATGCACGTGTGCTACAATCCAGTCGGTAAAGTGAGCAATCCCGTTAATTTGCTTTAAGGATAACATGGGACCTTCAAAAGTGGCCATACCATAAGCAGTTAAGGCTACCACCATGAACTTTAGGGTTACATCTTCACGAACTTTATCCCAAGCCCCACGCAACGTCAACAAACCGTTAATCATACCACCCCAACTTGGTGCAATCAGCATCACCGAAAAAGCCACCCCCAGCGATTGTGCCCAACCTGGTAGCGAAGTGTATAACAAGTGGTGAGGCCCTGCCCAGATATAGATAAAAATTAACGACCAAAAGTGCAGAATACTCAATTTATAAGAATATACAGGGCGATTGGCCATTTTAGGTAAGAAGTAATACATCATCCCCAAATAAGGGGTAGTTAAGAAAAAAGCCACCGCATTATGCCCATACCACCATTGTACCAAAGCATCCTGTACACCAGCAAAAACATAATAACTTTTTAAGAAAGAAATAGGCAGCTGAAAAGAATTGACAATGTGCAACACCGCAATGGTCACAAACGTAGCGATGTAAAACCAAATGGCAACGTACAAATGACGCTCCCTACGTTTGATAATGGTACCAAACATATTGATCCCAAACACCACCCAAATTAAGGTAATGGCAATATCAATAGGCCACTCAAGCTCTGCATACTCGTGCGATGAAGTAATCCCCAAAGGCAAAGTAATGACTGCCGAGACAATGATGAGCTGCCAACCCCAAAAGTGAATATTGCTTAACAGGTTGCTAAACATACGGGCTTTCAGCAAACGCTGTAACGAGTAGTAAACCCCCATGAAAATGGCATTGCCCACAAAAGCAAAAATCACCGCGTTGGTGTGTAAAGGTCTGATACGACCAAAAGTAGTGTACTGGTTGCCCATGTTCATTTCGGGCTTAAACAGTTGCATGGCAACAAGCAGTCCAACCAGCATTCCAATAACACCCCATACAATGGTAGCGATACCGAAATTTCGAACGATCTTATTGTCGTAGGTAAATTTTTCTAGCTGCATAATGATTAGAAATAGATTTGTTAATGTTTAAAGCAAAGGTATTGTAGCCACTACCCGCGGCTCATGATGAGCATTAGTCGGAAATATGATCCTGATCACTTTTTTCGTCTTTCACTTCATCATCAAAAAGGATGCGTACACTCGGTGTATACACGTCATCATGCTGACCGTTTTTTAGCGCCCAAAAGAAAGCGCCCAGAAAGATCAAAGCCACCAGTACGCTACAGCCAATTAAGAAATATAAGATGGTCATGTTTTTAGGGATTAGTGGTTAGTCTGTTGATTATTATTTTTGTTCATTAGTTCATTGGGGTGGACTCCTGCCATCCAGAGCGAGCCTGTACCGACTCTTCGGTAGCGAAGGATCTTCTTTAAGCACTGGTTATTCGTTTAACTGTTTAGTTGGTTAACTGGTTATTCCGTCAATAGCACTTGTCATTCCGAGGGAAGTGCAACGACGAGGAATCTCTAGATCATTGGCTGTTCTTTTGTTTCATATCTCATTATTTTAAGCTTATCCCGCAACTCATAACTTACAACTCGCAACGCTTGGTTACGAATTAGCACCAACCTTTCGGGATCTCCATCCCACTAGCTTATCATCAAATTATCACATTCACTAATCACCATTCCCGCAACTCGTAACTTACAACTCGCAACTCTTGGTTACGGATTAGCACCAACCTTTCGGGATCGCCATCCCATTAACTGATCATCAAATTATCACATTCACTAATCACCATTCCCGCAACTCGTAACTTGCAACTCGCAACGTTTGGTTAGGGATTAGTCTTTGGGTTAACTGATTATCCGTTCATAGTCCTTGTCATTCCGAGGGAAGTACAACGACGAGGAATCTCTAAATAATTGATTATTCTTTTGTTTCTCATCTCACTATTTTAAGCTTATCCCGCAACCCATAACTCACAACTCACAACGCTTGATTACGGATTAGCACTAACCTTTCGGAATCTCCATCCAATTAGCTTATCATCAAATTATCTCATTCACTAATCACCATACCCATAACTCGCAACTCGCAACCTGTAACTCCACTAACCACTAACCACTAGCCACTAACCACTAACAACTAACCACTACCTCAACCTATTCCTCCTCGCAAAATACCTCGTCGCCAAACTCGTAAAACTAATAATGGTAATCGTGCTAATCGGCATTAATACCGCTGCTACCAAAGGATACAAAGTGCCCTGTACCGCATAATACACCCCAATCAAATTATAAGCAGTAGCAATGGCAAAGCTGATTTTAATGGTCTTCAGTCCATCGCGGCTCAACTGAATGAACTTAGGCAACAAACCCATCGAAGTCCCTTTCATAATCGCATCACAACCAGGGGTAAAATTGTTGATGTTGTCCGTAATGGCGATGCCGAAATTAGCCTGTTTCAAAGCACCAGCATCATTTAAGCCATCCCCTAGCATCATCACCTGCTTATCACGAGCCTGTAACGCTTTAATCTCCGCTAACTTCTCATGCGGACTTTGGTTAAACAGCAAAGGTGTCGACGGTTTAAATACCGATTTCAACAATTGCTCATCCCTATTCGTATCCCCCGATAGTACTTTTAAATCAAAGTCATCATCCAGTTCATTAATTAAGGCAGCAATCCCTTCTCGCCATTGCTGTTCTACCGTAAAACAACCTTTATACTCCTCGTCAATCACAATATGGACCCCGCCATTATCATGAGCAGGCACATCAAAAGGCAAAGCACGTTTGCTCCCTGCATAAATCATCCTACCATTAACCACCCCCATAATGCCTTTACCCAATACCTCATTATATTTAGCGATGGCGTAAATTTTACTAGGGTTAAGTACTTTAAGCACCTGTCTGCTCAGCGGATGCGAAGAATTATACAGCAACGAAGCCACCAGCAATTTCTCTCCTGCCGACAAACTGCCTTCAAACCTAATTTCCGACTGATGTGTACTGGTCAGCGTACCTGTTTTATCAAAAACAATGGTATCAATAGCAGCCAATTGCTCTAACGCATCCGTATTTTTTACATAAAAACCCTTTTTATCAAATACCGAAAGAATGGCCGATAACGTAAAAGGCGTACTTAAAGCCAATACACAAGGACAAGCCACAATCACCACCGCGGTAAAGGCCGACCATGCTTTGGTGCTATCATTTTGCCACAGCCAATAGCCAGTGGCGGCAAAAGCAATGACAAACACCCCAATGCTGAAATACTTGGCAATGCTATCGTTAAAGTTCTGTTTCTTCACATCACTCTTGTAAAACTCCTTGTTCCACAAACCTGTTAAGTAACTTTGCGAAGCCGGTTTAACCACTTCAAGCTCTATCGCTTCGCCCATCTGTCTACCCCCAGCATACACAATTTCACCCAAAACCTTCTGCTGTGGCTCGGCTTCGCCAGTTACAAAACTCATGTCCAACCAAGCATCTCCCTTCATCAAGATGGCATCGGCGGGCACTAATTCGCCATTGCGTATCAATAGTCGATCCCCAACGACAATCTCGCTAATGGCTACCGGTTTCTCCCGGTGATCTTTAAGGGTAGTAATCGCAATAGGAAAATACGAGCGATAATCCCTATCAAACGAAATGTGATGATAGGTGCGTTGTTTCACCCATTTCCCCATCAACAACAGAAATACCAATCCCGTCAACGTATCTCCAAAACCAGGCCCAGTATTAAATATGGTAGATATAGCCGTACGAATAAAAAGTACAGCGATGATGAGCGCCAGCGGCGTATCCAGATTAACAAATTTCTGTTTTAAACTCGCAATGGCCGAAGTAAAATAATCTCTGGCACAGTAAAAGGTTACTGGAATACAAAAAGCCAGATTTAACCAAGCAAACAAGTACTGAAACTCCTTTTCCAAGGCCGATAAACCGAAATACTCAGGAAAGCTGAACAACATCACATTGCCCATACAAAACCCCGCAATGGCAATCTTCCAAATCAACTGCTTATTAACCGAATTACTTTTCTCCTTCACCACATCCTGCAAACTAATCAAAGGTTCATAACCTATTTGGTTAAGGATTTCAACCACCCTACGCAACGAAACCTGTTCGTGCTTATAGCTAATGGTGACTTCCTTCTTTAAAAAGTCAATACGTGAACTGAAAATAGCAGGGTTGATTTTATATAAATGCTCCAACAGCCAAATGCACGAACTGCAATGAATGGCGGGAATATAGAAAGTAACAATGGTATTCTCGTTGTCTTTGTAATTGATCAACTGGGTGATAATGCTTGGCTCATCCAAATACTCATAATGCCCCTCCTCCTTTACCCGTTGCCCAGGCGTATCATTATAAGCATAGTAATTGCACATGTTATTTTCAGATAAGATCTGATAAACACTCTGGCAACCGATACAGCAAAAATCCTTCTCATCGTAGCTTAATTTCACCGCAGGCAACTGATCGCCACAATGATAACAAACTGCACTTTGGTGGGTAATGGTTGTATTGCTCATCTTTGATTATTCTTTTAACACCTAAAATTTATTGCTGATCAACTATGTGTCTATGTGGTTAATCTTTAAAAAAATCTATTATTGAACCACATAGACACATAGGTTGATCCCCTCTATTTCTTTCAAGCATGCTATGTGCCTATGTGGTTAATTTGATGAAAATCTATTATTGAACCACATAAACACATAGGTTGATCCCTTTATTTCTTTCAAGCATGCTATGTGCCTATGTGGTTAATTTTTAATATTAAATCGCAGCACTAAACAATTGCGTTTGTGGTTGCTTTTGCCATAGCCTATCATCAAAGGCCATACAAACGTTCCGCAGAAACGATCTCCCCAAAGGCAATATTTTCACCTCTCTGTTCCTAATCGCCACCAACCTATCCGCAATCATTGGTTGCAAACGCTCCATTACCTCAACAGGCACTTCCCCGTCAAAGCAAGTACTGCTCTGACACATCAAGTTTAAAATATGTTGCCTAATGCGTAAATCCTCCCCAGTCAATAAATGACCCTTTTGCACCGCCAAATCCCCCTCCAAAATATGCTGCTTGTACTCCTCTACCGTTTTAGCATTCTGCGCAAAAGCAGTTCCGCAATCACTAATCGATGAAACCCCAAGCCCCAACAAAATTTGCGTATGCTGATCCGTATAACCCATAAAATTGCGGTGTAACTTGTTTTCCTGATAAGCCACATACAGGCTATCTGTTCGTAAAGCAAAATGATCCATACCAATCTCCTCGTAACCAGCAGCCATCAACATTTCCCGACCCTTTTGGTACAAAGCAAACTTCTCATCACCCTGCGGAAGATCCGCCTCCGTAAAATGGCGTTGTCCAGCTTTGATCCAAGGCACATGCGCATAACTATAAAAAGCAATCCGATCAGGCTTTAACCCAATCACCTCGTTAATCGTTTCCACAAGCCCTTCCATCCGCTGACCAGGCAAGCCGTAAATTAAATCGTAGTTAATAGACTGATAGCCCAAATCCCGGGCAAGCGTGGTAATATGCTGTACCTGTGCAGGCGTTTGGTAGCGGTTAATCATAAACTGTACCTTAGGATCAAAATCCTGAATACCAAAACTTACCCGTTTAAACCCAAGACGGTATAAAGTCTGCAAATGCTCAAGCGTGGTATTATCAGGATGTCCCTCAAAAGAACAAGCCACCGTAGCCTCAAATTGCGATGCCCCTGCAATACCTTCCAACAACTGTTTCAGGTTAGCCGCACTAAAAAACGTAGGCGTACCACCACCCAAGTGTATTTCCTTAATTTTCGGACGCTCGCCCAATAATCCCACATACACTTCCCACTCCCTAAGCAAAGCCTCAATATAAGGCAGTTCCACGCCGTGGTTTTTAGTAATACGCGTATTACAACCACAATAAGTACACAAACTCTCGCAAAAAGGCAAATGAAGATAAAGGCTAATCCCCTCCTCCCTATTCTCCCTATAAGCACTCAACAACCTCGATTTCCAGGCTGGCCCTTCAAAACTTTCGCTGTCCCAATAAGGTACCGTCGGATAACTCGTATACCTGGGAGCAGCAATATTGTACTTGCGCAAAAGTTCAGTAGTTTCCATCAATGCCCCTTTTCCTTAAGTGAAGCACCACAATCATTTGGACAACAACAAGCCTTGCCCACACATTTGCCAGCAGCCCAATTATCTAAATTCTTAATCACCTGCTGCATGCGAGGCATGGCCAATTCCTCCCCCTCTTTAAAAGGCACATTGGCAATTTTAAGACCTGCCTTTCCAGCAGCAGTTAAATCAATATGCTTTGTTTCAAAAGACGAGGTAGCAATATATTTAATGCCCAATGCCCTTAGGCCCATGATCAAATCTTGATCTAGCGGATCCTCATTAAACACAATCAATACCTCCTTGCCCTGTGCAAAAGGCAAAGTTTCGCCACTTAAGCTGTTGGCAATAATGGTAATATCATGCTTCTTGTGATTAGCCAATACCAGGCACTCTTTTTCCTCAGGTTTAATATTATAGGCAATTGCTTTCATCCGTTCTAATTATGTACCTACAAAACTAGCTAGCCCCTAAGCCCTAGGAGTTGAGCGTAGTTATCAGAAAAAGTGATATTCGTCACAAACGGAGTAGTGGTTAGTAACTAGTGGTTAGTAGTTAGTAGCTAGTACGGCCAATCGTGTCATCTTGAGCGCCCTTTGTCATCCAGAGTGCAACGAAGGATCTCTAGTAGCTTGGTTAACTGTTGATGTGTTTAATTGGTTAATTGTTGTTACAGCAGGTGCGCTAATGTAAATTGTTAACTCATAACTGATAACTGCCATTCCTGTCATCCTGAGCGCCCTTTGTCATCCAGAGTGCAACGAAGGATCTCTAGTAGCTTGGTTAACTGTTGATGTGTTTAATTGGTTAATTGTTGTTACAGCAGGTGCGCTAATGTAAATTGTTAACTGGTAACTCGTAACTCATAACTGGTAACTCATAACTGGTAACTGACCACTGATAACTGATAACTGATAACTGCTAATTGGCAACTGCTATTCCTACAGCGTCATCCTCGCGTATGCGGGGATCTTAAAGCGTATCGCTATCAAATCTTTCCTTTCTATCGCTTTAGGGTACCCAATCGAGTTGGGTATGACGACAGCATGATGCAGGCCCTTCCCAAGCACACTCTCGCCCTTTTAGGAAGAACCGAAGCGTAGCAAGCTCATTGATGCCAAAATACAATAGCGTACTTATCAATAGATGTCCAAAGGACAGAGAGGGTGATATATAAAGAAACCTCCCTCTAACTCTTCCGATGAATCGGAACAAGTACTCCTTAAGAAGGAGAGAGAATTGTATAGAGATAACTCATTCTATTCTGATTAAATCGAACGAGCACTTCTTAAAAAAAGGAATTGGCAGTACCAAATACAAGTGTATCAAGCACTACCAATCCCCTTATCTGTATATAAAAATCCCAAAAGACGATATCAGAACAACAAATAACCAATCAACTACTAATCCGCGGAGGCAACAAATAACCAACTAACCAGTTAAACAAATAACCAATCAACTACCCATCTAAATACTAATATCTAACTACTAAATACTAACCACTAACCACTAGCAACTAACTACTTCTTCACCGGAACCATAATCCCAGGATACAACACCCCATCAGTAACCAAATTAAGATGAAGCAACTTGGCAATTAACGGTGCAATATCTTCCTGCCCCATTAAAGGCAACACCACACCAGGTTTAATCCCTTTACCAAAAGCCACAAAACCAGTCTGTATCTCTTTAAAATCAGGCAAATAACCATGCGTACCCCCACTTACCGAAGCCAAAAAGTCGCCACTGGCCGAAGCCCCGAAACTAAAACCCTGATGAGCCGCTAAGGCCAATACCGCATTCGGATCACCCTGAGCCTTAACCAAAGCCTCCTTGTCTAACACCTTAAACATGCGCTTCATACCCTCAGGCAATTGCGCTAAGCCCTGCACTACCTTAGCCAAAGTCGATTTATCCTTAGGATCCCTTAAATGCAAAAAGGCCGAACCACCACTCTGTTGAAAATAAGCCTTCCAGCCTTCTTTATTCCCATCATCATACAAACCCAATTGCGCCAATAACACATTCGGTTTAAACTGCGTGTGGATGTCCACAAAACCATGATCCCCAGTAATGATAAACGTGGTGTTCTTGGCAATACCAGCAGCCTCTACCGCATCAATCAAGTTTTTAATCGCCACATCAGCACCCACTACGGCCGACCTCACCTTATCACCATCCCTGCCTTGCTCATGCTCAAAATGATCCGTTGCCGCAATATGCAGTGCCAAGAAATTAGGCTTGTAGCGCTTAATGATATAAGCCGCCATCCTGGCCTTGTTTTGATCATTGCTGTTATAATCCAACGTCGCCCCAAACTCACCAAATTTCCCAATCGCATAATCCTGCACCTCCTGCACCAACTCCTTAGGGCTCGACTCCAACAACATAGCCTTCACCTCATCCTTCTTCTCGCCCTTATTTTGCGGTAACACCACATACTCAGGCAAATTATATGTAATAGGCGCACCCACCGTTACTGGCCAGCTCACACAAGCCGTCGTTAAACCAGCATCCTTCGCAGCAGTCCACAACGTAGGCACCTTAATGTCCTTATAATACCAAAACCACTTGCCCGAGATCCCCAAAGGCTCCACAGGCGTATTGTAATAAATTCCATGCTTAGCAGGCAACACCCCGCTCACAATCGTAGTATGCGAAGGATAAGTCACCGTAGGAAAACTGCCACGCACCCCTTCCGCATAAGCACCAACCTTCATCCCCTGACGCACATTCACCATGCCCCATTGCGCATCCATATAAAACTCAGGTCTCAAACCATCCACACTAATCAATATCACGTGGTTCTGCTGCGCCTGCGCCACCATAGCGCCCATGCCCAAACCTATTATCAAAGCAAATACTCTTTTCATCATGCTAATTTTTAATGCTGCGAAGATATTGGCCCTACATGCTGTGGATATTATCGAAATGTTAAGTTTTGTTTAGGAGATAGGGATTAGGGGTTAGGAGTTAGGAGTTAGGAGTTAGGGGTTAGGGGCTAGGAGTTAGTAATTAGTAGTTAGTAATTAGTAATTAGTAATTAGGAGTTAGTAATTAGATATTAGTAGTTAGTATTTAGATGCGTAGTCCCCAAATTCCCCTCTTTTAGAGGGGTGCCCAACGGGCGGGGTGTTTTTTCATGGTTTAATCGATGATTTGCTTTATTGGTTAACCGATGATTTGTTTAATCGGTTAATTGTAAAGCCACCAACTGAAAACTGCCAACTGTAAACTGAAAACTACCAACTGAAAACTGAAAACTGAAAACTACCAACTGATAACTGCCAACTGTAAACTAAAAACTGTAAACTAAAAACTGTAAACTGTAAACTGTCAACTTTGCACTTTATCCTCACATTTTCTATATTTATACCAACACTATCCTAATTTACTATGAAAAAATTCAAATCTACCGATCCCTTCGAGTTACGCCCGTGTCTTGTTGGAATGGGTGTATTCATCACCGAAGCCCATTATTATATCTTAGATTTATGCTATTACCTTACCTTTAAAAAATCGCTCAAGCTGATGGACCGCGAGTTTTACGATCCACTTTTAACCCCAATAATCGAAATTGAGTTCTATAAAGACATCGATGACCCTATCGTAAGAAACGGTCACGATGCTGGCACTTTGCTGACCGATTATCTGTATCCCTTCCTACTGCGTAATGGCCTCGATGAAGCAGAAATCTTTAAAGAAGACCTAGAGATTGGGCAAGCAAACAGGTACGCCACCTATGGTTCTTATGCGCTCAGAAAAAGTTATCCGCAAACCGCTTTGATTTATCAGCGGTTCCTCGAAGGACTATCCAAAAGTTTTTATTACTACGCCTGTGCACTAACAATGCAGAGTTATCAAATTCCTAAGCACATGAGAACAGCGATCGATTACAGCCCGCAAGGTAGCTTTAAATGGCTTAATGTCGAGCTTTACGAAGTACAAAGCCTAGTTGAATTGATTGAGGCCCTACAAGAAGAAGAAGCAAAGCTAAAAAAGATCATGACCAGAAAAAGGTAAGTTAGTGGCTAGCTGTTAGTGATTAGTAGTTAGATATTAGGAATTAGTATTTAGATGCCTAGTCCTAAAATTCCCCTCTTTTAGAGGGGTGCCCAACGGGCGGGGTGTTTTTTCAAGGTTTAACCGATGATTTGTTTTATTGGTTAACTGATGATTTGTTTAATCGGTTAATTGTAAAGCTGCCTACTCCTAACTGTCAACTGATAACTGTCAACTAATAACTGTCAACCGCCAACTGTAAACTGCCAACTGAAAACTGCCAACTGCCAACTGTCAACTGCCAACTGCTAACTGTAAACTGAAAACTGTAAACTGAAAACTGCCAACTATGAAAACAACCAAACCAACCGATCCATTCGAGTTAACCCCATGTATCCATGGAATGACCACAATCATCACCTATGCCTATACCCACATACTCAATTTCTGCTACGCCCTTACCTTTAAAAAATCACTGAAGGCCCTAGCCCATGAATTTAAAGACCCAGAAGAAAACCCCATCAACGACGTCGAGTTCTATCAAGATATAGACGATCCCATCGTAAGAAACGGTTACAATTCCGCCACGTTGCTCATCAACTACATCCACCCATTCCTACTACGCTACAACCTAGATCATGAACAAATAATGAATTTAAACCTCAACGACGAAGCAAAAAGATACGCCCCTACCTTTATCACTTACCTACGCGGAAAAAGCTACCTACAAACCTCACTAGCCTATCAACGTTTTCTCGAAGAACTCTCCAACACCTTCTACCACTACGCCTGCGCCCTAAGCCTCAACAGCTATCAAATCCCAGTGTACATGCGAACCTCCCTAAACTATACCCCACAAGGCAGCTTCAAATGGCTAAACAGCGACCATTATGAAGTACAAAGCCTAATTGAATTGATAGAAGCCTTGCAGAAACTAGAAGCAGAACTAAAAGAAATCATGACCAAAAAAAGGTAAGTTAGTGGCTAGTGATTAGGAGTTAGGAATTAGTATTCAGTATTTAGATGCGTAGTCCCAAATTCCCCTCTTTTAGAGGGGTGCCCAACGGGCGGGGTGTCTTTTCATGGTTTAATCCATGATTTGTTTAATCGCTTAATTGTAGAACTGCCTTCCCTAACTGAAACTGTCAACTGGTAACTCATAACTGAGAACTGCCAACTGCAAACGTCATCCAGTGCGTTACTGTCCCGACTCTTCGGGAGCGAAGGATCTCTAATCACCTAGGAATTTTCATTAAAAATATGCGAAACTTTATCATTAATGGATAGAGAAGATAGATAACCTTTAATTTGATCATCTTCTTGAATTAAAGTAAAAACTTGTCTATAGTTATTATCATATCTGTCTTTAAAAAAAATCATGGATAAAAACTTTAGGTCTTTAAAATTCGACTGTTTTTTGCGGAAGAAATACATAACAGTAACGTCTTGACTAATACAGTCTACATCTTCCGTAAGAATTTCTATATCACAAAATGGCATTGCTCTCACATTTAAATTTAAAGCCTGCAAGTTCCCTACTTTCTTTAAATGGATTATCAAATTTGGGTCCTCATTTCTACTTTCCAAGTGATAAAAGGCATATTCCTTCAAAATGAAAATAGGTCTATCTTCTTTAACGTATTTATCAATCTCGATTTGTGTTAAATCTAATTGGCTTTTTTGAACGATCAGTTGAGACTGAAAAGTTCTGTAGATAAAATATAATGTAACAATTGTAGCAATCGTTAAAACCCAGTCAGATACCGTGCCCCAAATTGTAACATCAAAAGGAAAGTTGAACATATTTATCAATTAATGAGCTTTCTATTGTCCTCTTCACTTAAGTTACTTCCTAAATCAAACAGTTCAAACAAACCATCACTCTCTCTTTTTCCCTCCTTAAATAGAAAGCTTCTATAACTATTATCCTTAAACAATTCAAATGGATCAAATTCTCTTAACACCAAATTTTGATCTAAATTATGTATCATTCTGTAATCTGTGAAAAACCTATTTGCAAGTCTCTCATCGCCTGGTTCTTTATCTTCCCAAGCTTCACCATACCCAGCTAGCCAATTATAATATAAAAGGGCTACTTCATGATTAGATAATTGTGCTCTAAACATTTTCAAATACTTTCTTTTGTCTTCGTAAGAAAGTATTTGGCTATTTTCATTAACAACAAAATTAACTATCGCATACATATGTCTATAGAAATGTCCTAGCCTTATTAAATGACCACCAAAAGGCTTATAACTAAAATCTAAATGTAGTGACTCTGAGTTAATGTAAGCTTTAATATACCTTATACCTCTTTTATGACAGGTTCGAAGCACTTCCAACTCTGCTAAAATCTCATTGTATAGTTTTGCATCGTTTTTTCTAGTAAAGTCATAATCCAATTTACTGTCTTTTATCAATTTATTATAAATGTCCTTACCAGAAAAGAAAATTTTATAGGAAAGCATCAATATTTTTTCATACAACACCTTCTTTTGATGTTTACTTAATGAATGGTTCTTTAACACAAAATGGCTTACAACATTAAAAGTCAAATGAAACTCCTTAAGCATAAGATTGAATATTTTTCGTCCACTTATTAACTTAGTTTCTTTTATATTATTTCTTTTTGACGAATCATATTCTCCTTTTGCTTTTTGTTGTTTCACTTCATGATAAATAATACATGCTTCGTCATCATTTATTTTTTCATCATACTGATATCCCTCAATTACCATTTCATTTACATTCTCTTTATGAAGCTTTAGCATTTCATAAAATTGAGATTCAAATTGCTGAAGCTTAAACTGTTTCTTTAACTCTTTATTTGCTTCTAAAAAAGACTTGTTCGCACTATATTGGGCATAAAAAGCTAACCCTGTTATAATTACACCTGCAATGGCTATAAAGGGGTTCATTACACCTCCAAGTGTATCACCCAATGGACCTGTTAAACTGTAAATTGATTTATTTTCACTTGTTCCATAAGACACTTCTTTAAAATCAATAAATTTAAAGATGATGATGGGACTTATGATCGCGAACAAAACAAATAAACCTCCTATCGTAAGCAAATAGAAACTTATTTTGCTTTCATTAACCTTACTACGGTACTTTATTTTAGGAAAAAGCAAATAAATAATCGAAAATATCAGAAACAGATATAAAAAGATAGATGCGAGAGCCGTTAATTCTTGTGTCATTCTTAATTATTATTTAACCTTATTTTTCAATTTCTTTAAATAAATTACTAGTATCACTATTGTTTTTTTAATCTGGCATCTCTATCAGACATCTCATCATAGCATCTATAGTAAATATCAGCCTGCCCCCGTCAGCTAGCTTGCTCATTATCTCCTTCAAAAAAAAAACTGTGTAGCTATTTGATCAGATACTTATTTTAAATTATCCTTTTCTAATACCCTTACTATCTCCCTAAAACTATCCAACCCCGCTTCAATATTATCAATAATCTCCAATGCTAAAACATCTGGGTCGGGTAAATTATCCAAATCAGTCAAACTCTGATCTTTTACCCAAAAAATATCCAAACTGGTTTTATCTCTTGCAATGATTTCATCATAGCTATATTTTCTCCAACGACCATCTGGATTGCTTTCACTCCAAGTTTCTTTACGTTTATTAATGTTTGAAGAATTATAGCATGCTACAAAATCTAACAAATCAGTTTCGGCTAAAGGTTTTTTCTTTAAAGTATGGTGAACGTTGGTTCTGTAATCATAAAACCAAACTTCTTTTGTCCAAGCATCTTTATTAGCAGGCTTGTTATTAAAGAACAAAACATTTGCCTTTACACCATTAGCGTAGAAAATACCAGTAGGCAAACGTAAAATCGTATGCAGTTCTGTTGTTTTCAATAACTGCTTTCTAATTTCTTCTCCTGCTCCTCCTTCAAATAAAACGTTATCTGGTAATACAACAGCCGCTTCGCCATCAATCTTCATTAAAGATTTAATATGCTGTAAAAAGTTCAACTGTTTATTGCTTGTTGTTTCCCAAAAATCTTGACGATTGTAGCTGATATCTTCTTTTTCGATATCACCATCTTCATTGGTAACGGTCATACCGCTTTTTTTACCAAACGGCGGATTGGCTAATACATAGTCATAAGTCTGACTGTCGGCTGCTATCAATGCGTCATTTGATTTTACCAACGGCTCTGCATCTATTTCACCAATACCGTGGAGATAAAGGTTCATTAGACACATTCTACGAGTACTAGCTACGATTTCATTTCCGTGAAAAGTACTGTTCTTTAAGAACATCTTTTCGTCTTTGTCTAATTTATTATTTTCAGTTAACCAATCATACGCTGCCAAAAAGAAACCGCCCGAACCACAAGCTGGATCTATTACTGTTTTCATAGGTTTTGGCTGTACGCAAGCAACCATTGTTTTGATTAAAGCGCGGGGTGTAAAGTATTGCCCTGCTCCTGATTTGGTATCTTCTGCATTCTTTTCGAGTAAACCTTCGTAAATAGTTCCTTTTACATCGGCACCCATTAAACTCCAATTTTCCTTACCAATTAAAGTGATGATACGTTGCAGGTTAGCTGGGTCTTGTATTTTGTTTTGGCTCTTTACATAAATTTGCCCTAACATTCCCTTCTCAGTACCTAATGACCGCAAAGCTTGTATATAAAAAGACTCCAATTCTGCACCATTTTTTGAAGTTAAATTCTCCCAAGAACAAACCTCTGTACCTTCCACTTCTTTGCCTTCTACATCTTTTAACCTAGGTAGTTTCAGATTTCTGTTATAAGGTGGCCTATTTAATTCATCCACCATTTTAAGAAATAGCAAATAGGTGATCTGTTCCAAATAATCTCCATAACCTACTCCATCGTGGCGCATTACGTTCGCCAGATTCCATATTTTTGATACTATTGCTGCTTCTGTCATTTTATAAATTGATCAATATGTCAGTTTTTGTTGTTAAAGTTGTTTCTGTACTATCAAAATCTGTATTTAAACATGATAAATAGATTTTGTCGGGATGCTTATAACTATTTTTTCCCACAGAAATTATTGCTTGTTTAAATCTCATACTTCCTGGATTGTGGTATATAAATTTCCCAGCTTTACCTCCATGGTGCGGGACAATAAGAAAATGTTCATGATTATAGTTTAAATGCGGTAATACAAATTGCGATAATTGCAAGTACTGACAGTCTCCGGAAAATATAACACTGGACTTTGCTGTTTTTAAGGATAAAACCAGACCAGATATATTTCGATCTTTGTGATACTGCGAATTATATAGAACTATTTGGTCGGTTGTATCATTTAGTGGCGTTAAACTTGTTATTCTAACTTTAGGTATTCTATTTTCAGCGCGAATTGCATATATATCTTGATAGTCCTTAACATTTCTAATCCTACTATATAATTTTCTACTTGTTAGATTCGGTATATCATTTCTAAAAATGTATTTTGAAAAAAAGGTTAGTTCCTTATCGGTCATTCCTAAAAGACAATGATAATGATCTTTGTCCCAATGTGATAGTATAAAAACAGGTTTATCGTTTCTGTAATTTGCATTGCTTTGATCAATTAATGTTCGAATTTCAGAAGGTTTAGCATCTACATTTGTTCCACAATCATAAACTAAAAGAAAGGTGTCGTCTCGAATAATTTCATTCCAATTTCCTTGTCCAACATTTCGAACATTAACCTTAATATGACCTTTCAAATCAAATAGTAAATCATCAATATTCCATTTACCACAAATTAGATGACTAGATTCAAAGTCGTTATTTACGGAAACTGAATGGTCGAAAATTTCTTCTCCAAAATTAAAATTTGATAAATTAATTGAATATGCTATCAATAGAGAGTTTTCATACTCATCCATGAAACCATTTTCCCACCAGTTAGTAATAGTTTCCCTTTTAATTGAATAGTAAGTGTTTTCCTGAATATTTTTACCATAATAATCTTTAAGTAAAATCATTGTAGGTTTTTCAATGTTCAAACTTGCATTCGAATATTCAGAAAACATTGCAAACTCATTCGAATCGTAGAAATCAAACAAAACTGTTTTATTTCTTTTATCAAATTCTTCAATATAAACTAAAATATCATCTGGAAAGTTTTTTTTATGATTACTATACTTCACTTCTAAAGATTATTTTTTGCTCTTTTTTATTCTCTCCAGCAAAATACTTGCAGGTTCATAATCTGCAGCTTGTTTGCATTCTGCCAATTCCTGTGCCGTTAACAAATTACCTTCAAATGCTTTTTTAAGAATGCTTTTGCGCAAAGCTTCTGCTTTCTCTAAACTTTCTTTGATGTTTTGTTCTATGGAATCACAAACAGATAAACGCGATTCGATATGTTTGACGATTTGATTCTGATTCACAAGCGAAGGGAATGGCACTAAAGTTTCTTTGATAGCATTCATTCCAACATTTCCTTGTCCAGTATTTCCAGTTTCTGCCGAAAAGAAATCATCTTTAAAATAATCTGTAGAAAAGTAATGCAAATAGTACTTTGGATTACAATCTTTATCAAACCTTATTGCAGCTAAGCGTTGATTCAGTAAAAGATTTTCATTCTTAACTAAAGCTGAAAATCCATAATCTCTTTTATTTCTGGTTCCAGTAAGTGATATAACAATGTCATTATCTTTTAAAAGATATTTTTTTGTCTTATCATTGAGTTCATTAATAAAAACAGGATTAGAATCTAACCTAATTAAATCAGGTCTAATATTCCCAATCCTAATAACTTGATAATTTCCTTTTTCTAAAAAATCAGGACTTTTAAAAGCAAATCCACCAATCGCATCAGAAATATTAATTAATTTCTGTTCTCTTTTCTCCTCCTCAAAAGCCTTTTTCAAAACCGCTTGCCTGTAAATTTTTAATTGCTGTTGTGCTTTTTTTAAATCGGCAACACCGGCATCTAAACTGCTAAATAAACTTTCTAATTTTTTAACAATGGCTCGTTGTTCGGGAAGGGGTGGTAACAAAATTCCATATTCATAAATTTTTGCCCCTGAGATAACTGGTTGTGCTGTTGAGTTAGATAGCTTATTAAGATTTTCAATTTCCAGAAGTAATTTGAAAAATTTCAGATTAGGTTTCTCAAAATTGAAATTTACTACCAGAGCATTATCTGTTACCCACGAATTGGGTTGCGTTATATGTACGACACCACACTTTGCACCAACTCTACCAATTATTAACTTTATATCTTCAAATAAAAAATCAGAATGATAACCACTAATTCCATTGCCTCCATAAACTGGAAATTTGCCAGCTTTCATTTTACTTGCTGGCAATCCTTTTCCACTGCTAACTGTAAGAATATCTCCCAATTTGCATTCTATCCAATCTTCTCTCATTATGCAGCTAACGCTTCATTTAATTCATTAATAATACTGTCCATTTCGTTACCAAATAATTGGTACATCTTTCCTCTTCCGCCTTTACTGTCAAATGGATTATAATCTAAATCATCCAGCTCAATATGGTACGAACTTACAATGTGGTCTTTTATCATGCGCAGCCATTCCATTTGTTCGGTGCTAAAGCGGTTGTGATGTCCGGCATTTTGGGCAAAAATCCATCGTTTAAAATTCTCATCAATGGTTTTATCAAAAGGTTTTAGTTCTTCATCTATGCCACAAACTTTTCTAATCAAAGAAACCAATGCCGTCAGTTCATCTTTAGGGCAATCACTTTTCACTTCTTCAATACTTGCATAAGCATTCCAAACATTTGCCGGAGCCAACAACGGCTTTTCCAGTTTCAGTTTGTCCATTACTTCTTTTATCATTTTAAAAGTAATGTTGCGGCGGTTGTAAGGCTGATCGTAGAAAATGCTCAACGCCTTTATTTCGTCTTTATTGGCTTTCAGGTATCCGCTGAAATCGTTAATCAAGGCTTTGGCTTTATCCACTGATTCGGTGTCCCATTCTGTTTTGGTCACTTCATCAAGGTTGATATGGTCGATAATCTGGTCGTGTTGTTTTCGCACATTATCAATATGCTCGTTAAGTTTGCCATTAAAAGTTAAAGAGGCTGTTTTTAGCAAAGCTTCCTGCGCTTCGGCTCGGGCCTGTTCTTCTTTTGCAGGTGTACGCTCATCAATTGGGATTTGCGCTATCAGCTCTTTTGTTTTGTCAGCAATTATGTCTTCATCAAAAGCCTCAATCAGCTCACGGGTCATTTGCTTCAAGCTTTTTCCCTTTGCCAGTTCCTGTATTTTCTCTTTTTCAGTATCGGATAACTGCTTTTCTAGTCGGATTAACCGGTTAGCCAAAGAAAGATACACATCTTCTTCCTGCACACCCATGGTTACGGCCTGCAACAAATCTTTTAAAGGAATAGTCGGTTGGCGTTCCAGCGGACGACTGTCTGTCTTTTTAGATTTTGTGGCACCCACTGCATCTACAATCACGAAATGTGTTTTCGCATCGGCAGTCTTGGTCACCAGCTGTAATTTATCGGCAGAAATGGTACGGGTACCACGTCCTTTCATTTGTTCAAAATAATTGATACTTCTCACATCCCGCATAAACAGCAGCACCTCCAAAGGTTTCACATCGGTTCCGGTAGCAATCATATCTACGGTAACGGCAATACGCGGATAATAGTCGTTTCTGAAACGGTTCAAGACCGATTTCGGGTCTTCTTCTATTTTATAGGTCACCTTTTTGCAGAAATCATTGCCTTCATCAAATACTTCTCTAATGATGTTGATGATATCGTCGGCGTGGCTATCTGTTTTAGCAAACACTAATGTTTTAGGGACTTCATATTCGCCTTTTTCAAAACGATTAGGAAAAATATCTTTTTTCAGTGCATCTTTATAGGCTGTGATAATCGTTCTGATCTGACTAATGTTGACTACCTTCTTATCTAAATCGTTGCGCAGATAGGCCGTATCTTCATCCTCCTGTTGCCAGCGTTTGGCTCTGGATAACTTATCTCTTCTATCTACAAACCATCCTTTTTCTATCAAACCTCCTTTGGTGGAAATATCTGTTTCGATTAAATAAACATCGTAAGGAACGTTCACGCCGTCAATCACCGATTCTTCGTATGTATATTGGCTGACTACATTTTCATTAAAGAAACCGAAAGTTCTTTTATCGGGCGTTGCAGTTAAGCCCACCAAAAAAGCATCGTAATAATCTAACACCTGTTTCCAAAGGTTATAAATAGAACGGTGACATTCATCAATAATAATAAAATCAAACTGCTCAATAGGAACTTTCGGATTGTAGGCAACCGGAATGGCATCTTTTTTTGCCAACTGCTTTTCTATCCACGATGAATTTTCATTGGGATTGATTACATCTTCATCCTCCTCCATTTCTTCGCCCTGCAAAATAGAATACATCCGCTGAATTGTAGAAATACACACCTGACTTTCATCGGCGATATAGCTCGACGTCAATCTTTGTACGTTATACAACTCTGTAAACTTCCGGTTATCATCCTGTGGTTGATACGCTCTGAACTCCTGCTCAGCTTGCTCCCCCAAGTTTTTGGTGTCGACTAAAAACAGAATGCGTTTAGCCTTTGCAAATTTCAGTAAGCGGTAAATAAAAGTGGCGGCAGTAAAGGTTTTACCTGCACCCGTTGCCATTTGAATTAATGCTTTTGGTCGGTTGCCTTTAAAAGATTTCTCTAAATTATTAATGGCAATAATCTGTGCCGGACGCAAATTTGTTTCATCCAACATCGGATAATCAGCAAACCTTCCTCTTAAACTTTTTTCTCTCTTCGACCATTCCAATAAAGTCTCCGGCTTATGAAAACTGAAAACATTTCTGCCCCGAGGCTTTGGGTCGGTATAATCGGTAAAACGGGTAACAACACCCGTGCTTTCGTAAATGTATTTTAACCCTTCTGTATTCTTGAAAAACTTCAGGTCAGCCGTTGCATATACTTTTGACTGCTCTTCAACAACGGTAAGCCGATGACCTTCATCATCCTTTTTGGCTTCTATTAATCCCAAAGGTTTTTGATTGACAAAAAGCACATAATCTGCTGGACCAACACTGGTTTGGTATTCACGAATGGCAACACCCAATCCTACGCTGAAATCAATATAATTCTTCGATTGCACGTGCCAACCTGCAAGCCGAAGCATTGCATCGATTTTATCACGGGCTTGTTGCTCAGGGTTTTGATTGAGTTCGCTAATCATCCTAACAAATGCTTTTTGTTTCTCGCAAGTTAATAATTTAAAAATTTGCTACAAACGCCTAAAATTATAACCATAAAACAAAAAAACAGCGGCCTTTCAGCCGCTGCTCCCTCAAACATCTACACCACTATCCCGTATGACATTCCCTCGCACAATGCACACAACCATTAATAGCCTTAGTAGGATGCTTTCGTTTAGCCTCAGCAACCGCAGAAGCACAAGTAGAAAACCTACCCAAACTATCATAAGTTAAAGTAGGATAATACCTACAATCATCAGCATGCACCTCATGATCCCCATTAGGTTGCATATTTAAATTTAAGCGATAAGCCCTTTCCATATTAAAATCTCCTTAAATAAATAGCCCTACAAAACTCCACAATTCAAAAACTAAAAAACTGCGGAAAACCGTATAGCCGTTAAAAAACAAAAGGTAGGATCCAAAGCAATAAAGAAGAAAAACCACCATACCACCAACAGACCCTACCCACAAACAACCGGTACATTAAACCAATGGCCATCACAACCAGTTCCCAGTTCCCAGTTCCTAGCCACTAACCCCTAGTAAACCAATGAACAAATGAACCAGTGAACTAATGAACAATTAAACTAGCCCCTAACTCCTAGTTCCTAGCTCCTAAAAACAAACTAAACAATCACCACCTCTTCCACATACACATTTCCAGGAGTGTCCGTCATTTGTACCAAAATGCGAGTACCCACTACAGGCGTATGCGCCACCGTAGCCGTGTACACCCAATCAAGCTTCAGCTCACTCTGTACCGCTAAGCCCTCCTCAATCAGCACATCATTCACATCAAACAAGCTCATCTTCACCGTTGTCACCGCCAACACATCCGTAATACGACCAGTTAACGTACTACCAAGCTCACCAGTGTACTTGCTCCAGTCCAACTTGTGCAAAATAGGAGCCGTTAAATAGTCCTTAAAAGCAACATTATACGCCGACTGTCCCTCTTTAGCCTTCGCTTGATAAGCAGCTTTCAACACAGGATTCTCCAGTACGCTCTTTGCATAAAAGCTCGCCTCCATAAACAAAAAGCGCTGCGTCATCTGATCCTCAGTCGGAACACGTTCACTCACCGACGGACGTACCGCCATCACTGTTCGATTTCCGCGCTTGCGGAAAACCAAATTGTTGCCAAATCTACCGCTGGCGCCATCCACAATGGGATTATTTTTACTAATTGCCATAAAAAAAAGTTTTTTGGGTTGAAAAAAAAAATTAACTAACCCAAATTTCTAAAGCAGCAACAACACAAACAAGCACCCAAAAAACAATGATGACTCAGTGTAACACTTGTAAACAACAAAACGCCAAAAAAGCCCTTCTAAACCACCAAAAACCCCTATTTCAAACATAAAAATTGGACACTTAGGTCATTTCTTGTGTCAACCTTGTGTGTTTCCTGTGTCAACCTTGTATTCACCTAGCATTCACCTAGGGTCTAGCCAGTATCATCCTTGTCTCAAACCACCCATATCACACCAAAAAATCAAACGCCAACAAAAAAACATCAAAAAAAATCGCCATAAATTGACACACAACATCAAGCTTCAAAAAAAATATTTTGAAAAATAAAAACCCTTTATTAAATTCAATTTCAGACCCTTGAACGCAGATACCTCAATTACAACTAAAACATCTAACTATGAAAAAGATAAAGGACAACTACATCCTCACCAAGGATGAATTTATAGTGATATATCATAGCGTCATAAACTATGCTACGCTGTTCGACTATATGAAACACAAAATACTAACAGGCGAGCTCATGAGCACCCCACAAGTAATAGCCCAATATTACATCACCCGACAAACCCTTTACCGTATCATCGATCGGGGCCTACTCAAACCAGTATTCAAATACCGCACCTACTATTTCGACGCCGACGACATCAAAAAATTCTTTCAGAATTACAGATCAGCCCAAAAAGTTCCGCTTCGAAAGACAAAACACGATTAAAGTTGTGATGCTTTAAGATTCCCGTATACACGGGAATGACGCCATGGGAACGGAATGAATAATAACCAACTAACCAGCAAAAAAATCAGCGCAATCTGCGGGAACAATTAACCAAATAAACAGTTAAACGAATACCCATAACTCGTAACACCTAACCCATAACTAACCACTAGCCACTAGCCACTAACCCCTATATCCTAACTCCTAACTCCTAACCCCTACCTCCTAGTTCCTAGTTCCTAACCACTAAAAAAAAACCAAACACCCCCACCAATGGTTATAACCAAGTAACAAAAGATAAAACGATATGAAAATCACCCTCACCCTAAGCATAGCAACCTGCCTCACCCTCACCCTAGCCTGCAACCCAGCAGAAAGAGAACACCGAGACACCCCAGCAGCACCCGCCGACTCCATTATAGACGCCACCACCAAAGCACAAGTAAGCACTGCCGATGTCAATGTAGACGGCGCAGAAAAAGCATTCATCATTTCCATCTACAGCCAAAGCCTTTACACCACCGAGCTGGCCACCATTGCCGCAAAAAGCCAAATGCCAGCACTGCGCACACTCGCCAAAAACATTACCCCTAGCTACCAAAAGCTCATTGCAGACATGGAGAAAATAGCCAAGGGCAAAGGCATGCTGCTAGAGCGAAACCTCTCCAAATCACAGCAAAAAGAGTTAAACGCCCTCAAACAACTATCTTCACCCACACTAGATCAGCAGGTGCTCCAAAAACTACAAACCCTACAAGCCGCCTTCACCAATCTATTTAAAGAAGGGCAACACCTCACCAATACCGATTTAAAAACCTATGCCAGCAATGCCATTAAAACCATTCAGCAACAGCAAGGCCCAACCACTAAACTACTTAACCAAGTAAACGAAACAGGCTCACAAAGCACCCGACCAGGCGAAGTAGCCACCCCCTAACCCCTAATTCCTAACTCCTATCTCCTAGTTCCTAACCCCTATCTCCTAGCTCCTAATTCCTAGCTCCTAACCCCTATCTCCTAACCCCTAAAAAACCAAATGAAAATAGCCACCTATAACGTAAACGGCATTAACGGCAGGCTGCCCGTGCTGCTACGCTGGCTCCACGAAACGCAACCAGACATTGTTTGCCTACAAGAGCTAAAAGCACCCCAAGAAAAATTTCCGCTACAAGCCATTGAAGAAGCTGGTTACTACGCCATATGGCATGGTCAAAAAAGTTGGAACGGTGTGGCTGTACTCTCCAAAGACCCTCAAATGAAGGAAATCCAGAGAGGATTAGCGGGTGATGATGAAGACCTCCAAAGTCGTTACCTAGAAGTATTTGTACATAAATTGCTCATCTGCTGCCTGTACCTACCCAACGGGAACCCTGCCCCAGGACCAAAGTTCGACTACAAGCTCAAATGGTTTGCCCGATTACAACAACAAGCAAAGCTATTGTTAGACAAACAACTTCCCGCAATCCTTATGGGCGACTTTAACGTAATGCCTACCGATTTAGATGTTTATAAACCCGAACGATGGGTAGACGATGCACTCTTTAGGCCCGAAACCCGAGCAGCCTTTCACGAATTAGTGAACCAAGGCTGGACAGACGCCATCCGTACCCTATACCCCCACGAAAAAATATATACCTTTTGGGATTACTTTAGAAATGCGTACGGCAGAGACGCAGGCCTACGTATCGACCATTTCCTGTTGAGCCCAGCCCTTAAAGACCGTTTAAAAACAGGCGGCGTAGACCGTCACGTTCGTGGATGGGAAAAAACCAGTGATCACGCCCCCGTATGGATTACCCTTTCCGAATAAACAACCCCCAAATGAAAACCAGCGCAGGCATTCTCCCATACCGCATCCAACAACAACAGCTACAAGTATTCTTGGTGCACCCAGGCGGGCCATTCTGGAAAAACAAAGACCTTGGAGCCTGGTCTATCCCCAAAGGAGAATATACCGAAGGCGAAGACCCATTAGCTTGCGCAAAAAGAGAATTTAAAGAAGAAACAGGCCAAAGCATTGAAGGCCATTTCCAGCCCCTAGGCGAAGTAAAACTAAAAAGCGGCAAGCTTATTACCGCTTGGGCAGTACAAGGCAATGTAGACGCTAATAACATCAAAAGTAACCTCATTAGCATTCCGTGGCCACCCAAAACAAATAAACTGATACAAATTCCCGAAGTAGACAAAGGCGAATGGTTTGATACTACCACTGCACTCACTAAAATTAACCCCGCCCAAGCAGCATTTATCCACCAATTAACAACCATAATCGCTATGTCGATTTAACCCAATCACCAGCACAAGTAACACTCTGGATGACAATAGCGCTTACTAATGAACTAATGAGCCAGTGAACATATGACCAGTTGGTAGTTAACAGTTATGAGTTATCAGTTACCAGTTATGAGTTAACAGTTAACCGATTAGACACATCAACAGCTAACCAAGCTGCTAGAGATCCTTCGCTCCTGAAGAGTAGGTACAGGTAACGCTTTGGATGACAATAGTGCTTACTAATGAACTAATGAGCCAGTGAACATATGACCAGTTGGTAGTTAACAGTTA
>NZ_QMHN01000001.1:1039388-1042086 GCF_003313385.1 Pedobacter chitinilyticus
TAATGAACTAATGAGCCAGTGAACATATGACCAGTTGGTAGTTAACAGTTATGAGTTATCAGTTACCAGTTATGAGTTAACAGTTAACCGATTAGACACATCAACAGCTAACCAAGCTGCTAGAGATCCTTCGCTCCTGAAGAGTAGGTACAGGTAACGCTTTAGATGACAATAGTGCTTACTAATGAACTAATGAGCCAGTGAACAAATTACAATTTGTAAAAAACACCCCACCTGATGCGTCCCCCTAAAGGCGAGAAATTTGGAAACTACACATCTAAATACTAAATACTAATATCTAAATACTAACCCCTAACCCCTAGTCCCTAACCCCTAATTCCTAATCCCTAATCCCTAATAAACACAAACTGCTTCCCCTCATCAAAATCAATAGGTACCGCAGGATCAAAATGTGCAATACCCATAGTCATTTTAGTAAAACCCTCACCCATCACCAAACGCTGATCCCTAATTAAAAAAGCGACAGGCTTACGTTTCCATTCCAATTTGTAATGCAGAAAGTGATATTCCCCAATCAAAGTATCCCCTTTAACCAATCCCTTAACAGTACCCGAGTCCCTATAAACCCCATGTTCATTAATCATTAAAGTACCACTAAATATTTCCTTCGATTGATTAAGAAGCACAATAGCAGTATCGCCCCGCTTATGGGCCACATACTTCACATAAGTAAGTTGGGTAGGTTTTTGATGGCTATTTCCACAAGCCACGACAAAACATAGCCCTATCAATACCACTAAAATGCTTTTGAATAAATGCATAGATAAGCGCTAAGTTAAAGGTTTCCCTTAAATAAAGGAATGATTAGTGTCTAGCAGTAAGAGTGAGCACTGCTAAATCCCATCTCATTTTCAAGGAGTACCTGTTCCGATACTTCAGAAGGGTTAGGGAGAGGTCCCTTTGCTTGTTACCCTCTCTGTCCTTTGGACATCTATTGATAAGTACGCTATTATATTTTGGCATCAATGAGCTTGCTACACTTCGGTTCTCCCTAAAAGGGCGAGAGGCGTGCATAGTAACGGATTCAGCAATTAACCAAATAACCAGTTAAACGAATAAACAGTGCTTAAAGAGATTCTTCGCTACCGAAGAGTCGGTACAGGTGCGCTCTGAATGACAAACTGCGGTCGGGATGACGATATAGGAATGGAACTAGCAATAACCAATCAGCGGTAAAATCAGCGTAATCTGCGGTAACAATCAACCAGTTAAACAAATCACCAATTAACCAATACCCCCCGATGCGCACCCTCTAAAACAATTTCGAAATTACGCACCTAACTACTAACCCCTAACTACTAACCACTAGCCACTAGCCACTAACTACTAACCCCTAAATCACTGCTTAATTTGACTCAAACGATCAATAGAAACCACAAAAATAGCATTCCCGTGTTTCTCAATCAGTTTCTCCTCCTTAAAATCGGCCAACATACGACTTACCGTTTCACTAGCAGTACCAACAAAAGCCGCTAAATCATCTCTGGAGATCTTTAAAGTACAAGTATCCTCTTTATCATTGGCAAACTTTCGGGCCAGTTGCACCAAAGCTTCTGCCACACGCTTACGCACTGAAAAATACGCCAATTTCAACATCTGTTCCTCCTTAAAGCGGATATTTCCCGAGAGCAGTTCAATAAAAGCAGTCGCCATTTCCTGATGGTTAAACAAAGCATCCATAAAATCAGCCTTAGGAATCAGCAACAGCTCACTATCCATTAAAGTGGCGGCATTATCTGCATAACTTACCCCACAGCACAAACTCTCGTAACCAAAAAAATCACCATCCTTATAAATATTCGAAGAAAGCTCTCGCCCATCCTTAAAGCGCTTATAAGTTTTTACCTGTCCACTTTTAATGAAATACAAATAAGCAGGCTCATCATTCTCCACATAAATCACCTGTTTACTCGCAAAACTCCTGCTTTTGCCCCGTTGCTTCAGCTCCGCAAAAATGGTCTGTAAATCCTTAGGTGCCGCTTTAAAGCCCACCGTTTGACTTTTCTTTTTGAGACGACTCTCAATGGCATTAAACAACTCCAAATCATCAAAAGGCTTAGTCAGATAATCATCAGCACCCATTTCCATGCCTTTGCGCATATCAGCCCTTTCCGCCTTTGCCGTCATGAAAATAAAAGGAATACTGGCCAGTTTAGGATTTTTGCTTAGCAAATACAATACCCCATAACCATCCAATTCAGGCATCATGATATCACACAAGATAATATCAGGCGAAGTACTTAAAGCCATCTCTACCCCTAATTTACCATTCTTGGCCGATAAAGCTTCATAGCCCGCCAAAGTCAATACCTCTACCGTACCCTCTCTAATGTCGTCGTTATCTTCAATAACCAATACCTTTTTCATGATCTTTTATTTATGTTGATGAAACAACAGAATTCATCTTATTTATAACAATTACTTTCAATTCGCACTAACCAATAGTCGTTATGTCAAGCTAGCAAGCCTTAAGCGTGGGCAAACACCAAACATCCCAAACTAAGCACCTATCAAGCCAAAAGCTCGGACAAATATCCCCATGCACAACTAGCCATCATGTCAAGCCCCAGCATCCCCTCTCCGTTACCCTAAACCCCGACCTTGGCTTTTGCGGCAACCACAACATCCGCCCCAGCACAAACTTCAATAGCAAAAGGCGCAGTCGGCGACTTTTCCT
>NZ_QMHN01000001.1:1042096-1567501 GCF_003313385.1 Pedobacter chitinilyticus
CCGCCCCAGCACAAACTTCAATAGCAAAAGGCGCAGTCGGCGACTTTTCCTCCCTTTTGGTCGCTCAAAAGGGAGTGCCAATGCCCGGCATAAGGGCAGGCAAGCCTTAAGCGTGGGGCAAACAGCAACCATGCACAACTAAGCACCCTATTACGCTTTTTCAAAAGAAAACTTCAAAGTAAAAGTCGTCCCTTTATTTTGTTCCGTTTGGCACGCCACCGTACCATTCATAAGCCCTACATATCGCTTCACAATATTAAGCCCAAGACCAGTACCAGGAATATCGCCCGTATTATGCGCCCTAAAAAAAGGCTCAAACAAATTCACCTTATCCACTTCAGGAATACCAATCCCATTATCCTTCACCTCCACAATCAGTTCGTTTTGTTTCAATATCGTATTAAACTGAATCATGGTGTTTTCACCCGAATATTTAATCGCATTAGAAATAAGATTAATGATACAATTCTTTAACAGATTATGGTCTAAAAACACCTGCGAACTCGTTCCCGTATGCTCATACACAATCAGCTGGTTTTGTTTACTGATCAATTGCATTTCCTCCACAATCTCTTCAGCAAAAAAGATGATATCAAACCAATTGGCTCGAGGCTCTACCTTACCAGCTTCTAACTTCTCTAAGGATAAGAAATCGTTAAGAATAGTGGTCAGGTTGTTAATCGCGTTTTTAATCTTCGAAGTATGTTTTTCTACATTTGCTTCATCATGCTTAGAACTATACTTATCAATTAGCGAAGCAGATAACTGGATAGAACTTAGGGGAGTTCTAAACTCATGAGAGGCCATAGATACAAACCTGGTCTTTAGCTGATTAAGCTCCTTTTCCTTTTCAAAAAGTGCACTTACATGCTCCTTAGCCGTTTCCAATTCATTAATAGAGCGGATGAGGTCCTGCGTACGCTCCTTGATCTTCTGCTCCAGCTCCTCCGTATAACTTTTAATTTTGAGTTCATCCTCCTTCTGTCTACTTAAATCGTGGATAAAGCCCGTAAAGATACGTCGGTCAGAGAATTTCACTTCACTTACACCCAACCTAAAAGGAAAAACAGAACCATCCTTACGCTGCCCCTGAACCTCCCTACCAATACCAATAATATGGCGTTGGCCAGTATCACGGTAGCTAGCAATATACTGATCGTGCCTAGCTTTATCAGGTTGCGGCATCAATACCGAAACGTTTTTACCAATCAATTCACTACGCTCATAACCAAATAAAGTAAGTGCCGAAGGATTAAGATGCTCAATGATCCCAAACTCATCAATCGTGATAATTCCATCAATCGCATTCTCAATAATCGCATTTAACAATTTGGCTCTTTCCATGTATTTAATTCCAGTTGAAGTTCAAAGTTAAAATTTTTAGGAACTAGTTTTAGTGGTTAGTTACTAGTGGTTAGTAGTTAGTAGGTAGTGGCTAGACATTAGTAGTTAGTATGTAAATGAGTAGTGCCCAAATTCCCCTCTTTTAGAGGGGTGTCCAACGGGCGGGGTGTTTTTTCTAATTGTTTAATCGATGATTTGTTTAACTGGTCATTCATTCACAGGCTCATTAGTTAATTGGTTCATTTTTAGTAGTTAGTACTGCCATTCCTGTCATCCAGAGCACTGCGCCATATCCCCCTTTGGAGGCGGCAAGGGGGAGGTTAGTCTGGCAACTAGCTCCTTCCATTCCTTTCATCCAAAGCGTTACCTGTATCAATTCCTCGGTAGCGAAGGATCTTTAAAACAGCTTGGTTAACTGGTAATTTGTTCATTGGTTCACTAGTTCATTAGTAAGCAATATGGTCATCCAAAGCGTTACCTGTATCAATTCCTCGGTAGCGAAGGATCTTTAAAACAGCTTGGTTAACTGGTAATTTGTTCATTGGTTCACTAGTTCATTAGTAAGCAATATGGTCATCCAAAGCGTTACCTGTATCAATTCCTCGGTAGCGAAGGATCTTTAAAACAGCTTGGTTAACTGGTAATTTGTTCATTGGTTCACTAGTTCATTAGTAAGCAATATGGTCATCCAAAGCGTTACCTGTACCGACTCCTCGGTAGCGAAAGATCTTTAAAAGAGCTTGATTAACTGCTAACTGAAAACTGAAAACTGCCAACTGAAAACTGGTAACTGCTAACTGAAAACTGCCAACCAATCACCCCACCACCACCTTCTCCAACCTCTCCTCCGATAAACTCAACTCCTTTAACACCTTCACATTCGCCAATTCAGCAAATAAACCTTTATAATAATTAATCCCCTTATGTAGCTGATCCTTAAAACCATCCAAATGTTTCTTCTTCTTATCATTGATATCCTCCCAGTAACGTTGAATCTCCGCCTGCAAGTAATCAATATACAAGTTCAGCTCATTCACAAACACATGCGGTCGTTGTACCTTTTCCAACAGATTAACCCCACCATAAATATGTTTCACCATTTCATCCAAAGAGTACACCTTATTAAAAAACGCTAAGTTAGGGCCAGGACAAATCGCCACCGCTTTACTTTCCTTAGGCTTTAGCATATGATTTTTGAGATAAGTAGAAGCGCACAAACCTTCGCACAAACACACCTTCTCGGTAATGCGTTCGTAGGCTTTTTGATGCGCTTCATTATCCAAATGCTGTGCGGCCAACTCCTTTAACTTCAACTTTTGGTATTTGCTAGAAGCCGTACAAATAGGCTCTTTGGTAAACTCAGTATTGGTACACAAGTATTTCTTAGTGCAAGGACTTCCAGGTTTTCCCGCCGCAATACGGTCCAAACGTTGCTGCTCGGCACTGCTGTACTTAAAATTATTAAACAACACCCCTAACGGCGATGAGTTACTTAAATAATAATCCTGCTGTGCTGCCTCCGCTAACTGCTGTAACGTTTGCTCATCCACATTAGTTACCTCAGGCACCAATAAAAACGGACTACCCCAGCCCGTAGCATCCAAGCGATAGTACTTTAACAGAAATTCATTTTCCTGCGCCGTACCAATACCACCCTGTACCGTAATGCGCTGCTTAGGCAGCTTGTTAATGCTCATATGCTTTTGCTCCAATGCCTTGCGGTAAAGTGTTTCCAGCTCCAGTAGCATCAAACCACGACTTTGTTTAAACTCCTCTAAAATAGGACCTAGCAAAAAACCGTCGGTGGCAAAAGCATGTCCACCACAGTTTAAACCTGATTCTATCCTAAACTCCGATACCCATAAGCCCTTTTTAGCCAAAAACTTAGCTTGGATCAAGGCCGAGCGGTAGTCGCTTACCTTTAAAATAATACGTTTATCAAATTTACCTTCAGCATCAGGATTAAAGCCCTCAAACCTTTCGATATAGCTGTATAAACGTGGGTTCATTCCCGCAGAAAGCACTACCGAAGCCTTTAAATCACTTTTGGCAAAAGCCTTAAGCGCAGCCAAAGCATCAGTGTTTTCATCGCCCAAATAAGTACCATCTTTATCAAAGTTCAACTTGTCCACCTTGGCCATAATATTCACATCAATACGGCCTTTTTTCATCCGCTGACGTAAGCGGTCTTGGAAGATCTTTTTCCGCTGTCCTTCCGGATAATCCATCATCAGCTCATAACCATGCTTAGTTACCGAACCTTCGGGCAGTAGCTCAAAATAGCGACAAATATCACTCCCTGGCACAAAATCTTGTTGCTTAAGCGCTTCAAACTGTTCATCTACCAACTGATTAAGCAAGTTCAAATAAGCCGTAATACGTAAAACACGACTATCTGCCGTCTTCTTCTCAATAGGATGATAAGGAATTTGGTTCAATTGCGAATGGTATTTACGCATGCGCTCGGTCAGTTCATCATCAACAATAGAAACTACCGAAGAAATACCATAACGGGCAACTTTCAAAGGCGTATCAATGGAAAAACCTAGGCCTAAAACGGGAATATGAAATTGATGGGGCATATAAAATGAGGTTCTACTTTTCCGTCAAAATTATTGACACCGCTCACCTTTTAGCCGTTTGTTGGTCACATTAAAAAGTGATTTAAGTCATATTTAGGAGTTAGGAACTAGGAACTAGTGGTTAGTAATTAAGTAGCTAGTGATTAGTAGCTAGTGATTAGTAGTTAGTGTTTAAATGAGCAGTCCCCAAATTCCCCTCTTTTAGAGGGGTGCCCAACGGGCGGGGTGTATTTTAATGCTTATTCGTTTAATTGTTTAACTGATTAATTGCCGTTACAGTGTCCTTTCCCAAGCACGCTCTCGCCCTTTTTGGGAGAGACACCGCAAAGCGGAGAGAGGGTAAAGGAATCTCTCCCTAAGCCTTCCGAAGTATCGGAACAGGTACTCCTTGAAAATAAGAGGAAATTTGGCGATGCTAGCATTCCTTTCCTACAACATCATCCAGTACCGCCATTACTGTTATCCAAAGCGAACCCGTACCGACTCTTCGGTAGCGAAGAATCATAAAGCGGTGGGTTATGCAGCTAATCAACTATGCTCCTAAATCTTTATTCCTTGCTCCTTACTCCTTATTCCTAACTCCTAACTCCTAACCATTAACCCCTCCCAAGCACGCCTCTCGCCCTTTTAGGGAGAGACACCGCACAGCGGAGAGAGGGTAAAGGAACCTCTCCCTAACCCTTCCGATGAATCGGAACAGGTACTCCTTGAAAATAAGAGGAAATTTGACGATGTTAACCCATTCCCTCCTACAACGTCATCCAAAGCGTTACCTGTCCCGACTCTTCGGTAGCGAAGAATCATAAAGCGGTGGGTTATGCAGCTAATCAACTATGCTCCTAAATCTTTATTCCTTGCTCCTTACTCCTTATTCCTAACTCCTAACCACTAACCACTAACCACTAGCAACTAACCACTAACCCCATTATCAATTCTATGTTAAGCCCAACTGTTAACATTAACACAATGATAATATACACTTAACGCAACAATGCCCTAGTTTTGCAGAAAAGCCCATTCCATGAAGAAAGACAAACAGAAAGCCCAAATCAAAGCCGATCGTAAAAAAGCAGAGAAAGTAATTAAGGCAACCCTTATTACCGAACTCACTACTGTAGCCAGCAAATTCGCTGAACCTTCAAAGAAGCTAAAGAAACTGATTGAAAAAACCGCATCGGCCTTTGCCAAAGAAATCAATAAAAATATCAAGCCTACTGAAAAAGCAACTACCGATCAAACGGTAGAAACGGCACCTGTTGCAGCCCCTGCTAAAGTAAGTAAACCACGTGCTACCAAAAAAACAGCAAAGGAAACAGCAGAATAGTTGTATTAATTTATTGCACATAAATAGCTGTAGCGGTGTTATTTGCACCATTACGGCTATTTTATTCCAAGCACTATTCATTTAAAATTTGAATTTCTATTTCATTTAGCAAATAATTAATTGCAACTTTGTATCAATAATGAAAAGAAGAACGACATATCGTAAAAGAGCAGCAAAGCAATTTGCGGCATTTTTGTTAACGATATTGTTTTTGGCCATTCCACTAGTGCAAACCCTTCACTCGCACCACGCCAGTAACCTCTTCAGCAAAAACAATACAGAGAAATCATTTACCGATACCAGTGAGAAATGTCTCATTTGTGAATACACTGCCGAAATAAAGGGCAAGCAAATTCTCATGAGCTACCCACCAGTATTAGATATTCCTACCCAAGTATGTACCGAACTCAATAGTTTCGTATATACTCGAATTTATAAGTTCACCCTTCAGAACTTCTCCAACAAAGGGCCTCCTAGCCTTTTAGCTTAATTTTCTTAATGGCAGCACCCTTTAGGATGTTTTGCCTGTAATCCACTTATTTTTTAACGAAAATGCCCTTGGGCGCTTTCTCCAATCTATTTCTTGTTTTTGGTGATGTATTGCATCGCTACGGATCAAACCTTATCGTTTGACACCAGCCCTGCGACAAAGCCAAATGCTAAAACCAATTATTTCTGATGAAAAAATGGTATGCATTATTTTTTAGCTGCTTTTTAGCGAGCTACGTTTTGGCACAAAACACTGAAGTGTCGATATATGTAAGCACGGCTCAGCAAACTGCAGTTAAAGGTGCTAAAGTATCTTTAAATCAATCCACGGTACTTACAGATGCCGCTGGAACCGCTGTACTCAAAAACATCCCTTTGGGAAATTACGTACTAACGGTACAAGCTACAGGCTATGCTCATTACGAAAAGCGGGTGCAAATTACTGCTGCCAACAAACATATCCATGTAAAGCTTAAGCCAGAAGTGACGGAGCTTAAAACCGTAGAGATCAACAGCAATGCCCAAAACATCAGAAAGAACAGCGAAGCCAGAAGTATTGAGGTGTTAGACCAACGCTTTGTACAACAACATTTAGGTGGCAGTTTAATGCAAACCCTAGATCGCTTGCCTGGCATCAGCAATATTGGTATTGGTTCAGGTCAATCAAAACCCCTTATCCGTGGCTTGGGCTTTAACAGAATAGTGGTGGTAGACAAAGGCATTAAGCACGAGGGGCAACAATGGGGTGCCGACCACGGCTTAGAAATTGACCAATTTGCCGCTGGTGAAATTGAGGTCATCAAAGGCCCTTCATCCTTTTTGTATGGAGCTGATGCCATTGGCGGTGCCATTAACCTTAAACATGTTACCATTCCAATGAACCAAGGTTTGGGCGGAAGTGTAAACTTAATTGGCAAGTCCAATAACGACCATTACGGGACTTCTATCAACCTCTTTGGCAGTAATAAGAAATGGTTTTTCGACAGTAGAGTCACCTACCAGAGTTACGCAGATTACCGTGTACCTACCGACACCGTTTACGTGTATGATTTTGCCGTTGGACTTCATCAAAACCGATTACGCAATACCGCAGGCAGAGAAACTGGATTACATTTTAACACTGGCTATGTAGGAGAACATTTCAAAACCTCGCTTCATGCCAGCAATAGCTATGCTAAAAGCGGCTTCTTTGCCAATGCCCACGGTTTAGAACCCCGCAGGGTTGATCAAGCCCTACATGATCGATCCAACCGCGATCTCCTTTCGCCCTACCAACGCGTTAACCACTTTAAACTCATTAGCCGTACAGAAATTAATCACCCTACCAGTAAAACGGAAATAGAACTGGGCTTTCAGCGAAACTTTAGGCAGGAATTTAACCACTATGTAAATCATGGCTACATGCCTCCTGTTTATCCTGCCGAAATGACCATTCCCCAGCACTTGGAACGCGAATACGACAAGTTCATTTACTCAGGTAATTTAAGGCACAGTTTCATGCTTCAGCAACACCAACTGCAAATAGGCCTCAATGCCGATTATCAGGACAATAACATTAGTGGCTGGAGTTTTCTAATCCCAGGTTTCCAGCAATTCAATACAGGCGTATTCGTGTATGATAAATATGTAGTGAACCATCAGCTTATTTTGCATGGAGCCCTGCGTTACGATTACGGGCATATCCAATTTCAAAGATATGACGATTGGTTTACTTCCGAACAAAAAGAAGGTAACATTACTACCATCGAGCGATTAACTCGTGCCGCTAGTTTTAGTAGAGATTTCAACAGCTTTGTATGGTCGGCAGGTATGAATTATAACCCCAGTAAATTGGGCTTTAAATTAAATATCGGCAAAAGTTTCAGAATGCCTATTGCCAAAGAACTGGCAGCAAATGGGGTTAATTATCATTATTTCAGTTACGAAAAAGGAAACGCAAACCTAAATGCAGAGGTCGCTTACCAGGCCGATTTAGGCATTAGTTATACCGAAAAGAAATGGGGCCTGAGCTTTAGTCCATTTTATAACTATTTCCCAAACTACATTTACCTTAATCCAACCCCTTACCACGATTATTATTACGGTGCAGGTAACCAAGTATTTGAGTATACCCAAAGTCGGGTGATGCGCTATGGAGCCGAGCTAAAAGCCAATTACCAATTGCTCCCTAGTTTAAGCACTGAGTTTTTGGGCGAATACCTTTACAGCGAGCAATTATCGGGCGACAAAAAGGGATTTACCTTACCCTTCTCTCCTGCTCCATCGGCACTCATTAACCTGACTTGGTCACCTAAACTATCAGATAAACTGCACAATAGCTACCTGTCGGTAGATTATCGACTTACTGCTCGCCAAAATAACATCGTGCCCCCAGAGAAGAAAACCCCTGGCTATCAAATTGTAAATGTGCAAATGGGCACTACCCTTAGTTTAAACAAACAAGTGTTTGAGCTAAGTATGCAGGCACAAAACCTGCTTAATGCCAAATACCTCAACCATACCAGCTTCTATCGTTTAATCGAACTGCCAGAAGCCAGTCGCAATATCATCTTATCCATCAAAATGCCTTTTAAAATCAACTAAATAAATCACTAACAAACCATTAACATGAAAACAAAACAGATACTGGTTGCCTTTCTCATCTTAGCGGGAACCTTTACCGCATGTAAGAAAGACAAAGCAGAACCTGAAGCAGTTAAACCTAGCGTTCAAAACGTTGAAATTGGGTATGCCAATAATAAACGTGCCATCAGAGGCAGAGATTTCCACCTCAATGCCGATGTATTGGCAGGCAGTAAAATCACTTCTGTAATGGTGAAGATTTTGCAGAAAACAGGCCAAACCTATTCGGCCAACTGGAAATTTGAAATCACATGGGATGAGTTTAAGGGGGTAAAAAACACCAACGTACACAAGCACTTTACCATTCCGGCAGAAGCACCAGAAGGCACCTACGACTTCTTTTTTATTGTGAACGATGAAAATGGTAGTAAGCTAGAGATCAAGGAAGATTTTGTCATTATAGATGCAGCCAATATGCCTGTAGATCCTATTGTAGATCGAGATATTTTCTCCAGAAATGGCACGATGATCTATTACATTAATACCTATGTAGAAAATCCGTTGGTGTTTAAAAAGAATGATGAGTTTACCGCACGTACCCAAATTAAGCAAATTCAAGGTGACGGGACATTATATACCGTACTCATCAACAAGAAACTGAATTACTTCCCTGAAACCATCAGCCAATTGGATTTTGCAAAAGGGATCATTATTTCTAAAGTAGAACATAAGGGCCTTGGTCCTGCATCAAGCATTACTACTTTAAAAAATGTCAATGGCGTATGGGGCGGCGATTCTATCATTATTGGTGCAGAAAAGGATGGTATTGGCAATGCCATTTCTGGACAAAAAGCATGGGCATCAGGACAATACAATTTGGTGATCCTTTACCACAATTCTACTTATAACGTTAGCACACACAAGTCAATTCCTATTACCATTAATTACGAATAACAACATATCATATTTAAATAATTTAATATCAAATCTTAATGAAAATGAAAACAAACAAATTCCTATTCCTAGCCTTACTTTTTGTTACTGTGTTAAATGCTTGTAAGAAAGACAATGATGAAGTGATTGCACCAGCACCCAAAATCACTGGACTTGAGGTTGGAAGCAACAACAACAAAACCGCTTACCCTGGAAACGATTTGCACATAGAAGCTACTATTGAGGCAGAAGGCAATATTGCGGATGTAAAACTAGAAATCAACCCTGTAAGCGCTACAGGTTGGAAATTAAGCACGACTTATACCGATGGTTTTAAAGGTTTAAAAAATGCGGAGTTCCACAAACACATTGATGTACCAGCTACTGCTGCCGTAGGCGACTACAAAGTGGTACTCACCGTAACCGACCAAGCGGGTAAAATCACCAAAATAGAATCAGACTTAAAAGTGGTAGTTGACCCTACACTACCTTCGGTGGCTAACTTAGAAGTGGAATATGAAGGCAATGATGAAATTCATTTGGATGCCACGGTAAATGCTCCTAGCAAAATTGCTAAAGTAGTGGTAGAAGTACACGGAGGTACTTATAACAAGGAATTTGAATTTACAGATGCCGCCATGGTTGGACAAACCACTTATAAATTCCATAAGCACGTACACATTACCGGAGCACCAAATGGCCACTACCACATTCATGTAAAAGTAATTGACCAAGCGGGTAAATCTATTGAAGTAGAAGATCATTTCGATAAGAAGTAAGGCAGTTATTAGTGACCCAACAGACTTACGAAGTTTTAAAACGGCGAAGCCCTCAACTTTACAATTGAAAAAGTAAATCAACTAAAGTTAAACTTCGTAAGTCTAATTAATCGGTCAAGCACGTACCAATGAGGGTTAGGTAGAGGTTTCTAACCCTCTCTGCCCTTTAGGCATCTCTCCCTAAAAGGGTGAGAAAAGCACTTAGGAAAGGTTTGTGCAATTCCTTATTAGCTAAAGTCATACCCAATTCAATTGGGTATCCTAAAGCGATAGAAAGGAAAACTGCAATATGCTTTAAAATCCCCGCATACGCGAGGATGACGATATAAGAGCGGAGTGTGTTACAATTAACCGATTAAACAAATCAACAATTAACCAAGCTGTTTAGCTATCCTTCACTACAGAAGAGTCAGCACAGGTAACACTCGGAAACGACATAGGAATGAGCTAATTCCCAATGAACTAATGAACCAGTGAACCAATGAACTAATTACTAACAACTAACCACTAAAATAAAATGAACAAATTAAAAATTACCTGCCTTAGCGTATTACTACTCTTAGGTATTGCCAGTGGCTGTAAAAAAGACAAAGAAGAGGTAGATACCATTTATCCTACTATTTCCATAGAAGCCTCGAATGCTTTTCCTAAACAATGTAGCATCCTTAAAAGAGGCGAGAAATTCGTCTTTAGAGCCGACTTGTCGGACAACATCGCCTTAGGCTCTGTGAGTGTCGACATCCACCATAATTTTGATCACCATAGCCATAGTACCGAAGTATTAGGCTGTAATATGGATGCAAAAAAAACACCCGTTAACCCCTTATTATACATTAAGGACTTCCCTATCTCAAGCGGGCAAAAAAGCTATCAAATTGCACAGGAAATAGAAGTGCCAGCCAATGTAGATCCAGGCGACTATCACTTTCTAATCAGATTAACCGACCAATCAGGTTGGCAAACCATCAAAGGTTTAAGCATCAAAATACAATAAAGCAAATATTATGAGACCAATTAAAGCATTATTCATCATCCTATCGGTTACTTTCATGAGCAGCGGATGTAAGAAAGACCACCATGATGAGGAAACCACTCCAGAGAAACCATTTGTAATTACCGAACATTACATTGCTGGTACGCTTACCCAAAAAACAGGGAGCAAGTACAGCAGTGTATTTTTTATCCAGCTTTTAAAAGATGGTAAAGCTACGTTCATCAATTCTTCTGCTACTAACCTATCGGGAACCTATACCCTTACCGATACCGAGTTGGTTTTTGAGGTAACAGGTGGCAATGCCCGCATCGCTAAGTTTACTTTAGATAAAGACAAAAAAGTGACTTCCGCTTACTACAAAGCACTCACTACAGAATATGAAGCTACAGGAGAACTGCTTCCTGTAAAAGAAACCAATGAGCTGACAGGGAAAACCTTCAAAGGTGATGAATATAAAATGGGCGAAGTAAGTAACAGAACTGGACTAAATTACAGTTTCGGAGCTACTGCATACGGTTCTGGAACAGATGCTACCACCATCGACAAAACCACCAATAACTACACGCTTATTGGCGGCAGCGGATTTAAATATGTAAATGGCAGCAATGTAGAACTTGGCTTCGTTTCCAATAAAAAACTCACTGTTTTTAGGGTAAGTGGCTTGTATTACTATGGTAAGTATACTCAACAGTAAATAAAGATCGTTCGTTTAGGTTAGTTGCAATGGCCCCAGTGGATTCTGGGGCTTTGCTATTTTTCTATTCAAAAGAACCTTGTAGGTTTTAAAAACCTACGAGGTTTAATCGTCTTATATTTGCCTTATAGACTTACGAAGTTTCCGAAACTTCGTAAGTCTTGCTTATTAAATCTTGCTTATTTTAAAACCTGCTAGGTTGAATGTCTGGAACTGCCCTTCGGTTATAGCCCCGACAGTAATGGAAAGCCCGTAAGGGAGCGAAGCGAGTGCGGACTTGTAATGAATGGCGGGACTATCGGGATTTACCTGTATTGCATTAGCGCTTCAAGCTTTATAGACTTACAAAGTTTTGAAACGACAAAGCCCTCAACTTTACAATTGAAAAATTAAATCAACGAAAGTTAAACTTCGTAAGTCTTACTTTCTCCTAAATACCTGCGAGGCTTAACTGTTTGACTGTATCAACGTGCTACTATCTTGATCCAAAAAGAGCACCGCTTTAGGATGCCTTCTTAATACAGTGGCAGGATTTTTAGTATTGATTTCGCTGTTTAAAGTATGTGCTACAGCATTAGCCTTGGTTGGCCCTGGTACTACACAATTAAGGTAACTAGCGCTTAACAAAGCAGGAATAGTTAAGGTGAGCGCTTGTTGAGGGACTTCACTTAAAGAAGCAAAACAGCCATCATTTACTTGCTGTTGCCTGCAAACCTCATCTAAAACAACCACTTTTACCATTTTGGGATCTTCAAAATCAGCTACAGGTGGGTCGTTAAAAGCCAGGTGCCCATTTTCACCAATGCCCATACATACGATATCTACTGGGTATTTTGCTAGTAAAGAAGTATATCTGGCGCATTCATGCTCAATATCGTCGGCATTACCATTTAAATAATTCACCGACTTGAAATTAAACTGGTCAAACAAACGCTCTTTCAGGAAATTCCCAAAACCTTGCGGGGCATCAGCAGCCAAGCCAATATATTCATCCATATGGAAAGCATTAATACGTTGCCAATCTAAGTTCTCGTCCCTTAAAGCCTGTAAAAACTCGTCTTGCGAAGGAGCGGCTGCAAACACCACATTAATTTCGGGCTTGCTGTTTAAAAGCATATTTACCTCTTTGGCAAATTTTTCTGCCGCCGCCACTCCCATTTCCTTTCTGGTACTGTATATTCTTACGTCTAGTTTGTTTTCTTTAGTGCTTATCATTTCTATTTAGGTTGTAGTGGTTAGGTGTAAATTGTTGCGTGCTCATTAAGTGCATTAATTAAAGGCAAATTCTCCAAAAAAGTCTTTCCTATGAAAATCAGGTTGCTCTGCTTCAATCATGTTCCAAGTAAGGAAATGAGGTTGAGGCAAACCATCACCGCACTTGTAGAAATTACCTTTTGCGTTAAGGTGATGAAAAGAACTGATCTGATGCTTGATAAAAATCTCTTTAGGAATCACCAACATAATTTCCCAATCAAAACCTTCATTGCTATTAATGGTGCTGTTGGCGTTAATTTTAGAAGAAAAACTCAATTGCTTAATCACTTCTACAGGCAATAGTTCCCTATCCAGTCTATCGTATCCATAGCCTATTTTGGTAAATCCCAAGCAGTTAAATTCAAGGTTATAATAACCTTCGTCGCCAAAAGCAATAAAAAGCTCTACACAGCTATCATTGTGGATATTACCGTTGGTGCCTTCATTAGCAACCAAGTATTGCTCTGAAATGATATACTTCAACAATATCGCATCACCATTATGTGCTATTAAAAACTTGGCTTGGGCATCAGCTTGGTAGGCAGGCCAAGGATTGCAGTCGATAGCAGCTGCCTGTAAACCATCCATCAACTGGTTGAATTTGTCTATTTCCTTAAGGTTATGGGTATCTAAAAAAGGAATCTCTAATCTTCTCACACTTATTTCTTTTGGGTATCGGCTTTAAACTTTTACTTCATCTTTGGTATATACCAAATTTCCTTTGACAATGGTGGTGTAGATGTTAATTTTTTCATCAAAAATGATCACATCGGCATCTTTACCTTTTACGAGCTCCCCTTTGTTGTCGGCAATGTTCAAGATTTTGGCTGGGGTAGCACTTGCCATTTTTACGGCATCCAATAAAGACACTTCTGCTAAGGAAATCATGTTACGCACCAGCCTATCTGTAGTGGCTACGCTACCTGCAAAGGCTGTACGATCTGGTAATTTGGCTACCCCATCTTCAATAATCACTTCTAGGCCGTCTTTTAAGCTTCCTAATATGCTTTTGCCTTCGGGCATCCCTGCTCCTCTCATGGCATCGGTAATCAACGCCGTATGCTCGGGTCCTTTAATCTTATAAATCAGTTTGAGCAACGGGGCTGGTAAGTGGACACCGTCTACAATAATCTCCACGGTCATGTCATCCAATAAATAGGCGCTTTCTATCGCACCAGCATAACGAAATGCATTTCGACGTGATACTCCCGACATACACGAATAAAAATGCGTAGCATGGGTAAAACCTACTTCATATGCTTTCACTACTTCCTCGTAAATGGCGTCAGTATGGGCAATGGCAGCCAAAACACCATGCTGTTTTAAAAATTGACCAAAGGCCAAAGTTCCTGGCAATTCTGGTGCAGCACTCCAACGCTTGATATGTTTTGAAGCGGCTAATACTTCCTGATATTCCTTAGGATCTGGATCACGAATATACCTTGGATCCTGCGCCCCTTTTTGCGACATGGCAAAGTAAGGCCCTTCGATGTGGATGCCTACAAAATCGGCACCCGAATGATTAATAGCACCTGCTTTTTCATAGATATCCAAAGTAGCAAGCAGGTCTTCCTTTTCGCAACTTAAGGTGGTGGGCATTAATGCGGTAGTGCCATATTGAGCATGGGTTTTGGCAATCTCCAAAAAAGCTTCGATGGTGTTGTCCATAAAATCATGACCGCCACCACCATGCACATGCATATCGACAAAACCAGGAGACACATATTTGCCTCTGGCGTCTATTTCCAAAGCACCTTCTACGAAGATGTTATGATTGCCCACTTCGGCTATCTTTCCATCAGAAATGACCAAAGTACCCTCTTTTAGCACTCCCGCGGGAGTAATGATTTGGGCGTTGAATATTTTAATTAAGTTACTCATGGAGATTATTTTTTGATAGTCCAACTTTTCAGTTTGTGACCATAGAAAGCGTAAAAAATCAAATAAGTATAACAGGGAATCAGGACCCAATAAGCTTCTCTTAAACTATGTTGATCGGCCCAATAACCATATAACAAGGGCATAATGGCATTGCCACAAAGGCCCATAATCAATAGCGAAGCCCCTGTTTTAATGAAACGGCCAAGATTATCCAGAGCCAATGGCCAAACACCTGCCCATATCATAGAATTGGCGAAACCTAACAGTACGATGAACCAAACGGAGATATCGGTTTGATGACCGAACAACGTCATTCTTCCTGAAAACAACAAAATGCAACAGCTTAAAGCCAAACCTAGTAAGGTGCAGATTTTTAGCGCATTTAACTGTGACAGTACTTTTGGAATAAAAGTAATTCCCAACAAATAGCCTATAATGGTGGCGGTAAGCGTATAGGATGGAAAAGTTTTGGCTTCCATAAAATCCATTCCGTGATGCGTAGCGTAGTTTACAATGCTATCCACGGCAATTACCTGCGAACCCACATGAAAGAAAATAGCAACTGCCCCGAGCACTAAATATGGAAAGTCTAAAATGCTGTTCTTACCTTCATTGGCGCTTGATACTTCTTCCGTTTCCGTTTCTGTGTCTATTTCTGGCAATGGCGAAAGCCTCACAAAAAAGCCTAAAAGCAATAGCAATACCGCTACAATACCATAAGGCAACACCACACGCTGGATCAGTTCATCTAAAGCTTGCGCTTTTTCAACGCCCTGCATCAGTGCTATCTTTTTGAACAAAGCACTATCCGTTGGCCGTAACACTACTGCAGAGAAAAGTAATGGAGCCAAAATACCAGCCATTTTATTGCAAATGCCCATGATGCTGAAACGTTGAGCGGCCCTTTCTTTTGCTCCCAAAATGGTAATGTATGGATTGGCGGCTGTTTGTAAAATGGCTAAGCCTATTCCCAAGGTGAATAATCCAGTTAAGAAAATACCATAAGTTCTTGTTAGTCCAGCAGGTATAAATAATAATGCACCAATACACATAGCCCAAAAGCCATACATCATGCCGCGCTTAAAACCTACCTTTTTAAGTAAATAACCAGCAGGTAACGACATGACCAAATAGGCAATGTAAAAAGCAAAGGCTACCAAATACGACTCAAAATGATTGAGTTCGCAGGCTATTTTAAAGAATGGGATAAGAATGGCGTTGATCCATGTTACAAAACCAAAAATGAAGAACAACAGACCTATTATAGAAATAGATATGGCACTGTCCCGTTTGGACAAGCTACTTATCTGTACCGCTTTATTTTGCTCCATCGTTTTTTACTTGATCAATTTTTGAGACTTCGCTTCCCCTACCAGCATGGTCAAAAGTTCTAAAAGTAAGTTGACTGCCTATACTTACAGGCTGGGTATATAGTGGGCTTTTCAGTGTGGGCACCGAACCATCTGTGGTATATCTAATGCTAAAACCTGGCAATTGTACATTGGCCGAAACGCTACCGCCATTTACCTTTAAACCTGGCGTAGGTACACGATAGCTAAAACCACCAGCATAATGGTTAAGTCTTCTCAATTCTCTTTTCCCTAATAAATTGTAAAATGCAGATAGTGATTGTCCGTACAGCTCCTTCGCTTTAGTTTCGTCGGCTTCTTCCGCCCAATCTGGACTTTTTGACCAAGCTCTTTCTGCTAAAGCCAATAATCTTGGCATCAATAAATATTCTAAGTGATGGCTGTTTTTAATGGTTTCAGACCATAGCTGTCCTTGCAGTCCAACGATGTTATTTTTACCTACTTCGGTAAGTTTTTCTGCTTCGTTCAACACTTTTTCACTCAACTGTCGGCCCAAGTAATTTTTCTGCTGATTTTTAAGGTAGTTATAAGGGATAAAGTTAAAAGGCTTGTCAAGTTCTGTAAAGCCGCCCCAATAAAAACCTGGCTCTTCAAATTTCTTGAAATAGGCCATGTCAAAGTAAAAAGTACTTACAAAGGAAATAACGACTTTATAATTGCCATTAGCCAAACGATAGGCTAAATCTTCGTTGCCCAATAGGTTGTTCCATACATTTACATGCACATTCTGATTGGCAAATTTATCGTTCACCAACCACTTGGATTTACCATTTTCAACAGCTTTTTTTAAGCCTACCTCTTCCCATCCCGATAGGTATAAACCTTTCTTTTTTAGCATGGTACTCACCTTACCAAAATAGTAATTCCACAGGTCGGCAGTGGTTTTAACCTCGCTATTGCTTTGTTTTAAACGGTTAAAAGCTGGCGATTTTTCCCAAACGCCCTTAGGCACTTCATCACCACCGAAATGGATAGTTTCCAAAGGGGCGTTGGCTTCTTTATACATCGTGATGATTTCATCGGTTACTGTTTCTAAAAAGTTATAAACCGATGGCATAGCTACGTCCATTACATTATCATTCCACTTTTGTACTGAGCGATAAACCGATTGATCTTCTAAGTGACGAAGTAGGTACTTTTCCGCTGCAATTTTATCACCCTTCTTTAGTAGGTTTTGGTAGCGGTAATCCATTGACTTGATGGCCGCTCTGGCATGTCCAGGGGTTTCTATTTCTGGAATCACACAAATATGTCTAGCGGTAGCATAACGTAAAATTTCTTTAAAGTCCTCTTTACTGTAGTAACCACTTCCAGGAAGTTGGTCTATGTAAGGACCTGAGCCATATGACGGCTGCAAATGGCTACCTTGTGCATTTGCATGCGCTCGTTTAGCACCTACATTGGTCAGCTCAGGTAAGGCAGGTATCTCCAAGCGCCAACCCTCGTCGTCATTAAGGTGAAAATGCAAGGTGTTGATCTTGTACAATGCAAAAACATCCAATAGTTTTAATATTTGTGCTTTTGGCTGGAAATTCCTCGCCACGTCGAGCATAAATCCTCGGTAACCAAAACGAGGGCTATCTTTTACTTCAACTCCTGTTAAAACAATCTCCTTATTCTTGTCGGTTGCAAACGCCGCAGGATCAATCAAAGTTTTAAGCGACTGAATACCATAAAAGATACCCGCATTGCTACCTGCGTTAATCGTAACGCCCTTTTCGTCTACACTTAGGGTATAAGCTTCATTTGCCGAACCATCATTTAACAAAATAATAGTTGGTTTAGCTGCTGAGGGTAATTTGCTTACTTTGATTTTTTTACCAAATAGTTTAAAAAGGTCGTTTGCCAATAAATTAGCTTCATTTTCAAAACCAGTTTCGTAACCTATGCTTAGGTTTGAACTTAAAGTTAGCGATTTACCATTTTCTACATATTCAACGGGTGTTGGAAATACCTTGGTTAGCTTGCTTTCGCTGATATTTGAGATGCTTTGGTTGGCATTAAATATCATTTCGGGCGTCGTTTCCTTGTCGCCACCAACCCTAAAAAACTTCTTCTGATCTGGCGGTGCAACAAAGGAAACTGGTTTGAAGGGGACAATTTCGTTGCTATTGTCCCAAACCAAGTAAAAGCCCTGCGGCGAATCAGAAGTGTTTACCATCCACGAGTTGGATAGCATTTCATATTTCAAGCTTTCGCCAGGTTTAAGTCCCTCGAAGTTCTTGCCTGGTGTAAAACAAGACAAGTCGCCATTGAGGTGTGCTACGTTGAACGGTTGGTCTGCATTTTTCGGGGTAATCACCCTAATAAAATTGAAAAATAGCTTCCATCCATTCTTTGGCAAGGCCGTTTTACCTACATTTTTAATCTCTAGTACCGATAGCCCCTGTTCATCTTTCAGGTAGTTATTTTCCAGCGGCTGCCAAGTAATGGCTAAATCTAATTGTGGTGTCTTTTTAGTTTGCGCATATACCACCGAACTGAGTATACAAAGGATAATGCTATATAAAAATTTCATCTTAATCATTGGTTTTACTTCTGGATAATCGTTGAATTAAGAGCTTAATTTTCGCATTCCTTAACTGGTTTTCCTGTTCAATTTCTGCCTCATATAAGGTATTTTTATTCAAAGCAATAAATCTTTTATCCAGTTTAGCCGTGTCTATCTGTTTCAACTGTTTAATAATTTCTGGTATCCTGCTCTCTTTAAAATCTACACTGTTCACCTCTATTTCTAAAGCCATGTAAGTAAGGTATTGCACCCTGATGTCGGCCATTAAGCGGTAGTGCTCAAACTCTTCTTGGTTCTTTAAAGGCTTTAGTTGTTCAAATTGCTTTGCGGCAAGTTTTGCACTGTCTAACAGCTGATTGATGCTTACATTTTTATTGCTTACTACCCCTTGGGTCACTTCATAAGGAGCTGTGGTTAACGCTTTCCAAAAAGTTTTACTTTGGGCCTCGTCAAACCCATAATTCTTAAGCGTGTAGTTTCTAACAAATTGTACCGTATTTAATGGTTCTTTTGTCTTTAAAGCCTCAAAATAGGCGTCAATAAGGATGTTAAACCCAGTGATAGGATATACACGTCTGATGGCATATAAATCCACAATATCTCTGGTAGTTTCAAAAACTGGCGAATATAATCCAGAGGTTGACCATGAGGTGATGACCATGCCTTTGTAGCCAAAGTTTCGGGCTGTTGGAATGAAATCCTTGATGTTCTTAAAGTGTTTTTCCCATTGGGTTAAGAAATAATTGTCGGGATGGCTTCTGATCGATGGCGATCCCCATATCTCAAAACCACTCTCTAATAATTTGCTATGATCTCCAAACATGTTGGTATCCCAACCATAATTCCAATCAATAAAGATGGTTTGTTTGGGCAAATACTTTAAGGCGTCAGGATATTTAATGGCAATATCTGCCCATAATACAGGCGTTTTACCCAAGCTCACCACCAAGTCACAAAGCAGTTTAATATAATCGCCATACAAGCGGCCCTTACCTAATTCCTGCGCCTTCTTTTTTGATTTTTCCGAATGTCCAAGCAAATAGGTTTCATCGCCGCCTATATGGATATATTTTGAGCTGTGCGTAGAAATCAAATCGGTGTACAGATCTTTAAATAAAGCACGATTTAAATCTTCCTGCAAGGGATCTACCTGCGAATAGTCCTTTTGGTCCTCTCTCTGGTTCTTATATCGATAATTACGAAGGATATATTCTACGTGTCCAAAACTCTGTTGTAAAGGAATAACATCAATATTGATGGATTTACAGTAGTTCACAAAATCAACCACTTCTTCTCTGGTATAGGCAAACCTATTGGCAATCATAGGATGATTTTTAAAGGGATAGGTTGCTTCCCATTCCATCACCAAGGTATTAACGCCGTTATCGCTTAATTTCTTGGCAAATTGCTTTAAAGCGGGCATCTTCATCACCTGAATTCTAAGATCTAAGTGAAAACCTTTTACTGAAAAGTCGTTGTTTTTAGGGCTAGCCTGAGCTAAAACTAAGCTTGCGAAGAGCACGAAAATTATACTGAGAATATATCCTTTTTTCACCTGAAATACTATTTAATGAATTTGAAACTTTTGCTTTGATCGCCCATTACAACACGAGCAACATATAATCCCGCTGGAATATTGCTAAGGCTATAGTGGTAGTTGTTGAGCTGCTTTTGATAACGGATTTTTTGGCTCAGTACTTTCTTTCCCGAAAGATCACTAATGAGTACATCACCATTTCCTTCTGAATTAGCTGAAGCCGAAATATGAATGGCATCACCTGCTTTCGAGAATTGGATGTCACTACTTAATTCAAAATTAAGAAAAGTAATCTTTTCGAAGGTCGTCGCTTTTCCATCCTTATCTACCTGTTTAATTTGATAGTAATTATCCCCTGCTGCTGGATTAAAATCTGTATAAGCATAACTATTTAAGGCTCCAGCCGTTACTTTGCTTGATACTTTAGCAATGGACTCAAAACCCTTGGAATTGTCCGTTTTCCTTAATACTTCGAAATAATCATTGTCCTTTTCTGAGGAAGTTTGCCATTTCAAAAAAGCACTATTAGTATTTTTAGTTGCTGTAAAATCTACAAAGCTAACAGGTAACGTACTGGTCGGGATAAATTTAATATCGAAATTACCAAACCTAGCCGTAGCCAAGGCACCATTGGTACTTCTTACCCCCTGTACTAATAAGCTGTTTAATTCTTGGCCAAGAGCCAACTCGCCAGTGCGTGGAAAGTTGATTAACGATGAAGTCCCTGTAATTCTTGCACCGTTTACCCAAATATTAAAGGTTCCAGAGGGTAGCGTATAGGTGGTTATACCTCGTACATAATCGTGTGCATTAGCATGGTTGTTCGCATAGACTTCAACATCATAGTCGCCACCATTTTTACTAAAAGTAGAAGAGTTGATGGTGATTGCAGCGCCATCGGTGCCGCGATAAGAGAAAGTAATGGTTGTTGCCGTCATATCCCATCTCAAATAATTGAAAATGCCTGGAAAGCTACCTCCTTGGAGAATGGTGCCATTGTTAAAGATGTTATTTCCTTCGGTAGTGCTGGCACTGTTACCAAAAGCGTAGGTAATTGCCCCAGTACTTGCTGTAGTATTGTCAAAAGACATTTTAAAGAACGTACTGGTAACTGCGCTTAAACCTTGAATGTTATATAAAGATAATTTGTTGGGCGCAGAAGTAGAATTACTTGCCGTTAAGGTAACCGATACTGGCGAGCTATTAACCGCAAAACCTCCTGAAGAACTTGCTCCCGTATATACTCTGGCATAGCCACTTGTTGGATAAGCTAAAAATCCAGCAGTGGTACTGGTAGATACCGATGATTTTGATGTGCCTGTTGCATTGTAGGTGTTTCCACTGTTTCCCGTGGCACTACCAAAATCGTAATTAAAAGGTGGGGTGCCTTCTCCCTGCCATATACCCTGCGCCTCAACTTTAAAAAATTGAACCAGTAATAATGATGCTATCAATAAAGATTTCCTTTTCATAACGATGAATTATTTAGCAAAATTCATTTGAATATGACTTAAATTAAGGGTTAGCGCATTTGGTACAGAGCCTTTACTGTGGTAACCCTGAAATAAAAAGCTATTTAATGGCGCTTCTGGTGCCAATTCCCCACTTGCTGGGATACCTGCACCGCTTTCAGTCGTCATTAAATTACCATCTACCCAAATATTAAACGTAGCTGGTGCCAAATCATAAGCTTTACCCATTTTGGTATATTTTTGCGATGTAGTCGCATTATTGATATATAATTCTACTTGGTGCTCTCCAGTTTTGGTAAAGCTATTTGCATTGATCAATTTATATCCATACGAGCCGTTATTTAAGGCACGATAGGAGAAGAAAACTGCTTTATTGGTGCTAAACTCCCAACGTAGCCCAGCAAATACACCAGTAGCATCTGCACCCGTTAGCGACGATGTATTTTTGAAAATGTTATTGCCTCTAGCATTACCTATACCAAAAACCACAGCGCCATTTGTTGGATCGTTGTCGCCTTTAAATGAAACATTAAAAAACAGACTGGATACTGGGCTTGCTTTTGAAATATCGTATACGGCAAACTTATTTGCACTGGCATTGCTCGAAGCATCTAAAACCAATTTAGTAGCCGCATCTTTTCCTTCTGTTTTAACCGAACCACCAGCATTGGCACCTGTAGTTACCGCGGCAAAGCCTGAAGAAGGATAAGATAAGAAGCCTGGCGTAGCCGTAGATGATACAGATGTTTTAACAGCTTCACCGCTACTGAATTTATCTCCCGCATTCCCAGTACCTTTTCCTAAATTATAACTCCAAACAGTACCCTTATTGTCAAAAGTTCCAGCATCGCTCCAAGTTTTGGTTTGTGCCTGGGCTACTCCTAAAAATAGGGCTAACGCTGCTGTGATATGTAGTCTTTTATTCATCGTTGTTTAGTTTTTTGGTTGTTATTTATTTGGCTTGATAAGCGCCTGGAGTGAATTTGCTTAAGTTGATAGCGGTGCCAAAGAAATCTTTTGCGCCTAAATCTGGCAGCCAGTAATTCCCTTCCATTTCATTTTTAGCTAGGGCTTTATTCAAAATTGGACTGGTAGCTTTAAGCTTTAAGCCAATTGCAGAGGCAAAACCTTTACCATAGTTCAACGGACTTACCAATTGCGGATCTGTAAAAATCCCTTTGTCGTCTTTTACATAAAACTTCTCATAACCGAAATACACGTTGCCATTGAAAACAGCGGTTTGTCCGCCCGATTTTACCACCAATTCTCCTTGCCCTTCGTGATAAAAAATGTTGTTATAAAATTTAGAAGTGTTTAAGGCTTCGTCGGCAATCACTACCGCTTCATGCGCCTTATTTAATACTATGGTATTGTTGTGTGCAATGGCGGTTCCTCTTACATGGTTGGCCCAAACTGGAAAGTCAAATACATGCAGCCCTTTGATACCATCGTTCACACTTACATTATGTCTGACGATAGCATCTTCTGAGGTACTAGTAATCAGTACAAAACCACCTTCGTTATCATGTGAGTAATTGTATTGGATTAGAGTACGATAGGCATCCTCATCTGCATCAAATGCCTGTCCATCTTTCCCACCTCTGGTATTGTACACTTCATTGTATTGGAAAATGGTTTCATCGGTACTGCGGCACCATAAGGCTACTCCATACCGTACTAGTTCCTCATCAGCGTTATGTGTTTCCCACACTTCATTATGCTCTACCAATGCTCGGTAAGTATACCTTACAATCACTCCATCGCCAGCGCAATGATGGATTTTGTTTCTCCTAATTACCAAATTGGTAATCGGTCGATTTCCTTTAACAGCCTTTTTACCATCTGTTAAATTGGTAAAGATTCCTAACCGTACCACATTTGCAATTTCACAGTCTTCAATCAGAATGTCATCAAACTTACTTTCGGCAGTACCAATAATCCCAATTCCACCTGTGTTTTTCCCTTTCATTTCAAAAGAGTAATCGCCCATAATGTCGTGGATGTAGAGGTTTTTAAGATGGATATGTTTCCTCGAAGCACCGTTATCTTTTACCAGCACGCCTAACCTGCTGCCAATAGTGGTGGCATTATTGGTAATTTCTAAATGGTTAACTTCCCAATAGTCTACATCTTCCAATTTTAATACCTCCGATACTTTTCCTTCGCCATCAAGTAAGGCTTTTTTAGTGCCGTTGTATACCGAAACTACAATAGGATTTGCAGCATCGCCAGAGCCTTTAGGTGTCAACTGTCCCGCCCAACGGTCGCCAGCTTTAAAAAGCAACGAATCTCCTGCCATAAATTGATAGCCATTTATTTTTTGAAGTGATTTCCATGCTTTGGCAGGCGTTTTTCCATTATTGTTATCGTCACCATTTTTAGCATCCACATAAAAAGTACTCCCTTTTCTAGCGTTAGTTACTTCTGGCGTATCCGCTTTTTTGCATGCAAATACAGAAAATTGGAGGCAAAGCAACAAGAGCGTAAATGTTTTAGTCTTCATTGTTATTGGATGTTTACCGTAATTTTAAGTGGTGTAGTATAAAAACCACCATTGTTATCTTTTGCTTCCACAATGATTTCGTCTGCATTTCCAGTTCCCGAATACAAGTACCTGATAGAACCATTGGTTAAGTCTGTTTGTGAAAAGCTGGCATTTACTGGCAACGGAATACCGTACTTAACCAAATAGCCATTAGTCGGTATTTTATTAACGATATAGCTAATATTTCTATCCTCAGCACCATTCATTTTTAGCTGTGTAGTGGTCAGTTTGGCAAATCCATCTTTTGCCGAAACATTAAGTGCTGTAGCATTTCCAAAAGTTAAAATGGTTGCTGGTGGGCTTGAGATACTTAAATAAGCTTTGAATTTACCCGAATCGAACTCTCTAGGATAGATTTTCACAAAGTTATCGTTATTGTGGTTCATCAAAATATTCAGGAAAGTTTTATTGCTGCCATAAAGTTGGCTTACCAAAGAAGTCACATCCATGGTGATCCAGCCTGTTTGTCCAGCAGTTAGCGAAATATTTGCCAAGCTGATACGGTCGTAAGTGGGTGCGGTCATCCAAGTTACGGTAGTTTCATCAAAATTGGTATCGGCACCAGCGTAAGCTGTCAAAGAAGAAGCTAAACCCGTGAAATAAACGTAGAAATTGATTTTTGCCAATCCAATCTTGTTTCCAAAACTTGGAGTGGTCAATGGAAATTGAAATAGTCCCATCCTATCCACAGAAACATCCTTACCGTTCGAATTTTTCATATCGATACTAGTGGTGTTGTTAAAGTTCTTGTTTCTGTTGGCAGTACCATTTTGGATAAACAAATCCTTTGTGACGTTAATGACATCGGTTTGTGCCCCTACCGAACCAGAAGGCGCATCAGGAACAGCATCTTTTAATTTATAGAAAGTGAATTGATCGGTGACATGTGCAATGCCGTTTTTAAATTCTAGGTTCTGGCTTCTGATGGTTGCTGGAGGCGAAGTGAGCTCTGTAGAATTGTTGGCAGTTAACACATATTCGTTGGTGCTATTGCTACTTCTGGTATAATAAATAAAGCTTCCATTAATGGTTTCAAACTTTTTGGTTTCGCCAATAGCCAAATCAAACGAACGTAAACGGCCTTTAAAAATCTGGTCAGACAAAATATTTTTTAAAATAATGGTGGGTACGTCGTTAAGATTGGTGTAACCCAAACTGCCCACCATGTTATTTACTGCCTGGTTGGTCAAAAACAAAACCGTATAATTTTCAGGCTGGTTTAAAAACTCTGTTAACCCTGCCTTTTTTATGGCATCAGCATAAAGGTTTAGGTTGGTAAGGTCTGAGCTGTGATCTATTTTCAAGAAATCGGCAAAGGTCATTCCTTTGAGGTTGCTACCTGCATCTACCGCTTCTGGTTGTTCGTTTTTTAGAAACTCTAACTTGCCACAACTTAAGCTAGTGCAAGCTAAAGCAATAGCCAAAGATTTGATGATGATTAATTTTCTATTCATAACAAGTTTATTTAATTATTGATAGTAAGCGTTTTGTTTCAATAAAGGGTTTAACCTGATTTCGTTTAAAGAAATTGGCCACACATAATTGTCTACGTTATTTAAACCATTAATAGGTTGCATTACGCTGATCGCTTTGCCTGTTCTTACCAAATCAAACCAACGTTTACCTTCAAAACAAAGTTCCTTTGAACGTTCGTTTAAAATGATATCCTCTACTTGGCTTTTGGTCAAATTGTTATAATCTGTTGGCAACAAACCTGTTTCCCCTGCCCTTACCTTCATTTGGTTCACAATCGTGATGGCGTCTCCGGGTCTGTTCAACTGATTTAAAGCCTCGGCACGTAGCAATAAAATATCCGAAAGGCGGTACATGATGATATTCTTGTCATCCATGGTACTTCTAACAAAGTTGGTTTTATCAAAAAACTTGGTGATGTCCCTACGCTCGTTGTAACTAATGGTAGCCCTTTTATCGCTTGGCGAAAACATGGTCATTAAAGGCACGCTTACCTGAAACGCTGGTTGAAAGCCTATATCGCCATAAACTTGAATGTAGAAAGATCTTGCGCCACGCTCTGCAAAATTAAAGTCGATTTCAAAAATACTTTCCGTAGAAAAACCATGGGTAAATTGACGGGCATAAGAAGTATTTTCCAATGCCGTAGCGTCGGTTAATGACGTTAACGAGTAATTGGAAGTATTGCTGATAATTTTTTGCGAAGCAGTTAAAGCCTTCTCATATTGATGGCGCCACATGTACAAATCGGTATAAATGGCATTTACAGCTCCAGCGGTTAACAAAGCCTTGGTGGTTTGCGATGGCGCATAACTGGTAGGCAACAGCACCGTGGCGCTGTCTAAATCCAATTCTATACGGGCATAAACCTTTGCCGTGTCCGATTTTTCTACATAGTAGTTCTCGGTAGCATCTTTCAAAGGTTTGGTTACAATTGGCAATTCGCCCCAAATTCTGGTCATGTTAAAATAGCAAAGTGCTCTTAATGCGTAGGCTTGACCCAAAGTTTGGTTATACTCAGCCGTTTTATTGGCATAAAGTCCGCTTTGGTTCATTACCCTTACATTTTGAATGATCAAGTTAGCTTGGTTAACTACCGCATATAACTGGCTCCAATTGGTAATCCTTAAACTAGGGTTTACATTATTAGTCAGTAAGTTCAACGACTCAGTGTTTAACGAGGTTAAATTTTGTGCTACGTTATCTGCCCTAGCCTCACCGTAAAAAACGCCTTCGGGTCCCATAGCTGCTTGCAAAAGTGTATAAGCACCATTTAAGGCCGCGGTGGCCTGTGTTGTTTCCTTCCAAAAATTTGCGTTAGCGTATTCGGTAATGGGATTAAGTTCTAAGGCTTTTTTACAAGCTGTAAGCCCTAAAACCGCCAGCAGCATATATGTTAATAGTGTTTTATGTTGTTTCATGGCACTATAAATTAATGTTTAGAGAAAAGTTATAAGATCTTGTTCTTGGGAATGCGCCTCTGTCAACACCACCCGCCAATGAGTTGGTTGACGAGCTTACTTCTGGATCGTAACCTGAGTAAGACCCCAACGTAAATAGATTTGATACGCTAAATCCTACACTAGCACCCGATATTCTTACTTTTGATAAAAGGCTCTTCGGCAACCTATAGTTCAATGCAATATTTTGCAATCTGATAAATGAAGCGTCTTCTACAAAATGATCAGAAACTGCATAGTTTAACATAGGGTCAGTTTTCACCAATCTTGGGATATCGGTCACATCTCCTTGATTTTTCCATCTTCTTAATTGATCGGTCGAGAAATTTTGGTCAATTGGAGAAGAATCTAAGCTTCTTTTTAATTCATTGAATACATCAGCTCCAAAACTATAAGTAAACAAGAAACTGAAAGTGAAGTTTTTATAACTGAATTCATTGAATAATCCTCCAGTAAAATCAGGATTTGGATCTCCAATAATCTGCAAATCATCGTCGTTGATGATGCCATCACCATTCAAATCTTGCCAAATCATATCGCCACCTTTATAGACCTTACCATTTGCAGATCCTTGTTTGTAAGGAATGACTACGCCTGTGTTTTCGTCTCTTTTATAAACATTGTCTTCGTCTCTGGCATACACGCCCAGTTTTTTCAGACCGTAGAACACGCCCACAGGTTGTCCCACTCTAGCCATGTTAAACAAGTTTGGTCGGTAATCTTGTCCGTCAGGCAATGACAATATCTTGTTGCGATTGTAAGCGAAAGTAAAGGTAGACGACCATTTGAAAGGTGCTACAATGTTAACACTGGTTAAAGTAGCCTCAAAACCTTTGTTCTGCAATGAGCCAAAGTTGCCTGGAACGGTAGTTACCCCAGTAGTTCCCGGAACCGTAACATCAAACAACAGGTCTTTGGTTTTCTTCAAATAAACATCTCCAACAAAGGTTAATCTGTTTTTAAAGAAAGATAGCTCTAAACCTAAATTGCTATGTTGCGTGGATTCCCATTTTAAGGATGGATTTGGAATACCCGATAATATCACCGCGTTTTGTCCTAAATAAGAACCGTTGTTGATATAACCACCTTGTCCAGCGTAATTGCCAATAGATTGGTTTCCAGTGATACCAAAACTGGCACGTAACTTACCTTCATCCAAGAATTGGAACTTTTTGAAGTAAGATTCTTCACTAAATCTCCAACCTGCTGAAACCGCTGGGAAATAACCAAATCTGTTATCGGCACCAAAGCGTGAGGAGCCGTCTCTTCTGATTAAGGCCGAAAACAAATATTTGCCTTTATAATCGTAATTAGCTCTGGCAAAGAATGATAATAATGCATTTTGTGAGATATTTTGTACATAAGTAGAAAGCACCGATGCCGCACCCACATTGGTTAATTGTGCATCTGGCAATCCCCTACCTACTAAATCAAGATTATCTCTATTAAACTTTTGGTACGACTGACCCAATAGAAAGTTAAAAGTATGGTCGTTTTTTAAGGTTAATTTATAGGTTAAAGTATTTTCGTTGATAAAGGAAGATGCTTTGGTAGTTTGTAGATAAGAACTACTTAATTGACCTTGCGGAAGTAAACTTGTTGGGGTAAAATTAGATAAATCGCTGTTTTCATAATCAAATCCCAAGTTGGTAGTAAACCTCAAGTTTTTAGCTATCCATACCTTAAACTCCTGATTTCCGAACATTCTAAAACGCTTAATCCTATTGGCTGCTAATTGTGCAATAGCCAAGGGATTTGGTTTACTACCTTCAAATAACGGAATCAATTGTCCAGAAATAGGATCGTAAGGGTTATAAACAGGCATGGTACTTAAAGCCTGAAAAACCACACTTTGGCCACTCAAACCTGTCAAAATTCTGGTATAATCTGTATTGGATAGGTTAAAAGATGAACTTCCCGAAATAGATTTATTAAAAGTATAGTAAACTTTTGCGGTAGCAGTAGCCTGTTCGTAATCCGTTTCTTTTACAATTGGATTTAGGTTTTTGTAACCAGCACTTAAATAGTAATTAATGGAGTTATCAGAAGAACCACCGCTCACACTCACATCATACTTTTGCTGCAAGGCCTGCCTGTACATAATTTCATGCCAGTCGATAGACTTTGAATAATAGGGATGTAATGAATCGATTACCGATGGTTTGGTAGTCATTTGTCCTGTACTGTTAAAAATAGCATCGATATAAGCACTGCGCCATTGAGGGGCATTTAATACACCTACCGTTCTGGTGAGCTCTGCCAAACTCGCATTAGAAGAAAACCTAAGGGTGGGCTTTTTTGAGTTTTTCCCAGATTTGGTAGTAATTAAAATTACCCCATTTGATGCCCTAGAACCATAAATAGAAGCGGTTCCATCCTTTAGGAAATCAATAGACTCAATATCTGCAGGGTTAATATCTGCCAATGGACTAAAGGTTGACCCATCATCATTCAAACCTCCCGCATAAGTGTCGGTGTTAATGGGTACACCATCTACAATGTACAACGGCTGACTGCTTCCATTTACCGAAGAAGCTCCTCTAATTCTAACGGTAGCTCCTGCTCCAGGTTCTCCTGAATTTGAAGTAATTTGTAAACCCGCAATCTTACCTTGCAAACTGGTATTGATATCGCCCATTGGATGGGTTTCTAGCTGATCTGCTGTAACTGAGCCTACCGCACCGGTTACTTCTTTCTTTTTCTGTGTACCATACCCTACGGTAATATTTACCTCGTTAAGGCTCACCGTTTCAGGCTGTAGGCTAATTTGTAGGTTATCCCTACCTTTTACCGCCACTGATTGAGCTTTAAAGCCAATAGACTTGACCAACAATACAGGGTTGTTGCCACTTACTGGAATCTTAAACTTACCCTCCTTGTCGGTAATTACCGTTTTGCCAGTACTCATAGATGATATGGTGATTCCTGGTAAGGCATCGCCAGTAGTTTCGTGCTTTACCGTACCAGAAATGGTCTTGGTACTGTTTACCTGAGCCAAAGAGACGTGATGCGTCGCGAAAGTCAGTAACACTGCAAAGAGCAACCGTTGATAGAATTTTATGCGCATATTTTTTAAATAGTTTGATAAGATATTAGGTTGTTAGGGTTAAATTAAACTAAAACGAGCTGCTCGCTTATCTTAGTCGTTAAATAAAAACGTCGAAAAAGCATCAGCAACCAAAGAAAACATTTCGTTAACGTACACGATATATGAAAATAGAATACCTGATTAGTGCTTAACATCATTTATAAAATAAAAGGGTTGCTAAGATGACATGCTAACGCATTCACTGTGGTGTACTTGTCGAAATATAGATTATTATCTTTCATCAGTTCAGCTTCGCATGTGCAGATCAATATACTGGAAAAGCATTCATCATTACTCCTATCGAGAATGACCATTGCTATTCCAAAATAGCATTAATCAGCAGTTAATATTCATCTTTAAATTATACAATTAGGCATTGCCTGTTGTACATACAAAATTGGAAGTACAGTTATATTTGGTTAACGGTAACGTACACGAAATTAGCAATTATTATTTTACATCCAAATTATTTGTATAAAATTTTAGGATTTTAATGTTGGATAAAATAAAAAAGGGAATTAATTACTGTAGTATTGGTAGTTCTCTCGGGTAATGATATCAATAGGCATGAACTGTTCTTTTTCGATAGGTGTATTGAGCACTAAGTGATCATAAAGGCTCATTACTCCCCTGTAACCTTGTTCTTGGGGCTTTTGGCAAATGAGAAAATCGATGGTCTTATTTTTCAAATGAAGAATGTTGTCTTCCAAGAAATCATAGCCAATCAGCTTAACCCCCTTAATTTGATGCTCCTCGAAATATTTGGCTACGGTGGATACTCTGGAATTGGTGACAAAAACAACATCATAGCTACTTTTACTCAATTGCTCTGATAATTTTTGCTGAATATGGGCGTAACTGGTTTGTTGAATATCTATTTTACTGATTTGGTTAATAGCACCATTTTCTTCAAAATAATTCCTAAATCCTTCTTCTTTGCGTAATAAATGATGATGTAAATCGATCTCCTTGGAAATATTGACGATTAATGTCTTTTTATCAGCGGGTGACAGGTAATTCACAATGTGCGCCGACAAATAACCGCTTTGGTACAAATTTGGGCCGATGTAACATAAATTGTTATATCCAGGCATATCCGAATTAATGAAAACCAAAGGAATTTTATTTTCATTACAAGTTTTAATAAATACTGCACTTTCGTCCTCAAACATCGGTGCCATTAAAACACCATCAAATTGACCTGCAATAATTTTTGTCGCACTATCCTTAAAAGTACTTTTGTCATTTTGGTCAAAAAAAAAGGAAATAACCTCTACCCCAAAATCTTTAATTTCATTGGCGGCTTGCCGTATTCCATGCAAAGGGGCTTCCCAATAAGTAGTTTCTTCGGATACTTTGGGAATCAGGGTCGCAAATCTTAACTTTTTTTTGGAAGCAAGTCGTCTGGCAAAGATATTAGGCTGGTAGTCCAGTTCTTTAATGATCTTCAGTATTTTGGCTTTGGTCTTCTCAGAAACACCTACCCTATTGTTCAATACTCTATCTACCGTTCCAATAGAAACATTGGCCAATCGGGCAATTTCTTTTACACCTACAGTTCCTGAATTCTTCTTTTCCATTTTAACAAAACTAATAAAAAGTTTAATCGATGTATTTAGAAACTGTGCAAATTTCAGGAACCAGCAGTTTGAGTGCAGTGATGTGAAGAGGAAAGGCTCACGAAGTGTGGAGCGCCTCGTAAGCCTTGTTTACCCTATCCCATTAAATACGGAATGAATATCCTCTTACCACTTATTTAACCACTATTGATTGCCCAGCGTGAGATAACGCTGGTATAATTTTTCGTAAACTGCCGCTTTTTCTGCCTCTGGCAAATATTCGGCATCATAACCCGAGGTCATCTTTTGTTGTGCTTCGGCAATATTTTGATGTACGCCACCAATTACTGCTGCAAACATGGCCGAACCTAAGGCGCAGGCCTGTTCACTGGTAGCCACTTTAATAGGCACATTTAAAATATTGGCCAAAGTTTGCATGACGTAAGTGGATTTCTTGGAGATTCCACCCAAGGCGATTACCTGTTTAATGGCTACACCCTGTTCAATAAAGCGGTTCATAATGGCTTTTGAACCAAAAGCTGTCGCCTCAACCAATGCTTTAAATAAATGTGGTGCAGTGGTGCCTAAAGTAATCCCAGCGATAAGCCCTTTTTTGGTCATATCAACATCTGGGGTTCTACGACCATTAATCCAATCCAAGGCAATTAAATCGTTTGCTGTTACTGGAATTTGCGAAGCTTTATCAGCTAGCTTAGGTAAAATAGCATCGCTTGCATCCTTTAATTGCTCCTTACTAAGGGTATCCGCTAAAATCTCTTTCATCGGAAACTCCAAAATTTGTTTGAACCAACTATACACATCACCAAAAGCAGATTGTCCAGCTTCCATACCCAACATATCAGGAATGACGGAACCATCTACCTGTCCACAAATACCATTCACCAAACCTGTAAATTCTTGCTTAGGCACCACCACCATGTCGCAGGTTGAAGTACCCATTACTTTTACCAAACTGTAAGCTTCAATTCCAGTACCTACCGCACCTAAATGTGCATCAAGGGCGCCCACTCCTACCTTCACACTTTCTGGCAAGCCTAGCTTTTGTGCCCATACTGCCGATATATTGCCCACCATTTCATCGGTGGTATAGGTATCGTGATACAATCTGTCTCTAAGTCCTGCCAAATTAGGATGTAAGCTTCCCAAAAACTCCTGGCTGGGTAAACCATTAAATTCTTCGTGCCACATGGCTTTATGCCCAGCGGCGCAACGACTACGTTTTACAGTAAGCACGTTATCGTTACCTGTTAAAAAAGCAGGCATCCAATCGCAATGCTCCATCCATGAAAAGGCTTTTTGTGCTACGGCACCTTCTTTTTTGGTAATGTTTAATATTTTAGACCAAAACCATTCCGAGGAATACAATCCACCTGAATACTTGGTATAATCTACGCCCCATTGTTTAGCTAAGGCATTAATATCATCTGCTTCTTTTAAGGCCGTGTGGTCTTTCCATAGAACAAACATGGCATCAGGGTCTTCCTCAAAACCTGGTGTTAAAGCTAATGGTGTTCCCTTTTCATCTACCGCCCCTGGAGTTGAGCCTGTGGTATCAATGGTAATGGCTAGAATATTAGCCACTACCGCTGGACTTACTTGAGCCACAATCTCCTTAATGCTCTCTTCCATCCCTTCAATATAATCAAGGGGATGTTGCCTAAACTGCGACTTTTCAGGGTCACAGTACTTCCCTTCGGCCCATCTTTTGTATAAACTTACCGCACAAGCTACTTCGGCTCCATTTTCGGCATCTACCAATAAGGCTCGTACCGAATCTGTGCCGTAGTCTAAACCGATGACATATTTTTTATCCATCCTTAATTGAATTTGGTACCTGTTACATCTACCGTTCCGCAGAAATGCGTTTTGATGCCCAATTCTTCCAAAGCAGCTGCTTTAATTCTGCAAGCCCGGTGTGCCGCTGCCTCGTCGGTAGCGTAAACCACTTGAATATGGTTGGCTTTGTGACGAGCCATCATTTGGTCGCGGGTTACGCCATCCAAAGTAGCATGCATTATTGGCCATTGGTAATTGGTTTCATTCCATCTTCTATCAGTTTCCTCCTTAGGCAACTCTACGGCTTTACCTACGCCCAAATCGCAATGCAATTCGTTGTTGATGACATATACACGGCTCCAAACTAAATGGCCTGGCTTGGCTACTCCTCTTAATGAACCACCGCCAAACTTGAAGAACATAGCTGGCTGACGGATACTGTCTGAACCTGCATAACCGCCAACGTGATGTGCTGGTGGTGCCGCACCCGAAATTTCAAATACCCAAACAAAATCATCTACTTTGTCGCTTTTAAAGTGTTCGCCCCAACGCAAATCGTGCAAGGTATTTTCGCCAGGCATGCCTAGCTTTTGCCATAACCTGTAAGTCAACAAACCATCAATCCCTGCGCATTCATCTACTTCGTTAAAATGAGGAAGTGCTTCTCCTGCATATAATTCTTTACCATTCTCGTCAAAAACTGGTGGGCGGTCTTGATTGTTCAATAAGCCTTCTACCAAATCACTGGCAGGTACTAAATCTTTTAAACCTTGCTGATATTGAATTCCAATGGTATCGCAACCAAATTCATCTGCCAAACGCAAGGCAGCCACGTACATTTTGCATTGGGTTAAGGTTTGGGCTTTGGTCAATTCAGTCGCATCATCTGTTCCCCAATCAAATTTCATTCCCTTGTCTAATAACCAGTTCAATACCTTTTCGGCATCGCTATCACTTACCGTCAGCATTCTGGCGTAAAGTGTCGATTGGCTCAATCTTTCCTTGAAAATTCCAGTAGCATGTAAAAGATCATCAGGTACAATAGCATTGAACATGCCCATGCAGCCTTCATCAAAAACCCCCATAATGGCTTTTTCGTCTTTTAGCTTAGCCGCAAAATCACGTCCTATTTTTTCATCCGCAGCAGGTATTTTTACTGCAGCAAATGATTTTACATGTGTTTCTGGATGATTAATTTCTCCATTGGATAGCCAGCTTTTAATGCCGTTTAGGAAGAACTCATCATCAAAATTAACACTCCATAAACTGCTATACTTTACATTGGCTTTGGTTAACGACCCATTTAAATTAAGTAAACCTACCAAACCTGGCCATTGTCCGCTAAAGTTGGCGAGCGTTAAAATAGGCCCACGGTGAGTGGTTAAACCTGCTAAAACGTGATGGCTGTACTGCCAAACACTTTCAGCTACAATCAGCGGTGCATCTTTATCGATAGTTTTAAATACTTCAATGCCCATGCGTTGCGAGTCGATAAAGCCGTGTTTCTTTTCAGGATTGTAGGCATGTGCTCTTTTAATGTGATAACCAAATTTCTCTAGAACGGCTGCTAAAGCCTTTTCCATTTGGTCTTGCGTTTCCCAACAACTTTGATTGGCTGCAATTCTTAAATCGCCACTGGCTACAAGAAAAATCTCTTTGTTCATTTGCTAAAAATTTTGTGCGGTTTAAATGCCAAACGAAGGTGGCTTGGGCGCTATTTTTCAAGAGGCAACCCTAGGAAACTTCCTACACATTCATATTTGGCTGTAACAAATGTTACCTTACAAAGATGCTTGATGGCGAGAAGTTATTTTTGCGGCTTATTAGCTATTTATTGTATGATATTAGCATAATAACTATTCAATTTGGCAATATTCGAAATTATTTAGCTATAATTAAGGAATAATAGCAACCAAATATAAGCGAGTACCATGAAACCACACTTTCATAAAGTGCCTGTTAGCCTGCAAAATTCTTTCAGCATTAGGCACGATATTCAAGAGAACTTTGGCAAGATATGGCATTACCATCCTGAACTGGAATTACATTATGTGATTAGAGGCGAAGGGGTAAGATTTATTGGCAATAACATCAGTAATTTTTCTTCGGGAGAAATTATTCTTTTGGGCGATAACCTACCCCACACTTGGCGTTGTAGCGATGAGTATTTTCAAAGCAATCCCAGTCATGAAGTAGAAGCCATTGTGATTCATTTCCTACCTGATTGTTTGGGAAAGGATATTTTGAACCTACCAGAAGCCTATTTAATTCCCAAGCTTTTTGAAAAGGCTAGAAAGGGCATGTTGCTAAAAGGCGAACACAGAGACAAACTAGCCCAACTGATGTTGCAAGCTAAGGATGCGCAAAATTTGGACAGACTGATAGTGCTCCTATCCATTTTAAAAACCTTGGCAGAGGCTGATGATTATACCGTGCTTAATCCAGGGAATGTGCAGTACCAGTCTGACGAATCGGATGTGATTAGACTGAACAAAGTGTACAACTATACACTGACCAATTTCAAAAAAGAAATTAGCTTACAGGAAGTAGCTTCTATCAGTAATTTAAGCGTGACTTCTTTTTGCCGTTATTTTAAACAGATGACCAAGAAAACCTATTACGATTTTTTAATTGAAATTAGGGTAAGTCATGCTTGTAGGTTGTTGATCGAAGACAAACATCCAACCAACATGATTTGCTACCAATGCGGTTTCAATAATGTCTCTAACTTTTACCGACACTTTAAGAAGGTGAACGGCATTACACCATTGGAATACAAAAGGAAATACTTAGCAGAGTAATCTTTTAGCTGAGGATAGGCTCAGCTTCAAAATGCTTAAAGCTTAAATAAAACACCGAACCTTGCCCTGGTGTGCTGTTTAGCCAAATATTACCGTCGTGTTTGGCCAATATGCGTTTCACAATGGCAAGTCCTACCCCTGTACCTTCAAAATCGTTACCTGCCGATGCTCTGGCAAAAAGCTCAAAAATACCTTCCTGTTCATTGGTTGGTATGCCTATCCCGTTATCAGAAATGGCATAAATCACTTCCGAACCTTCCTTATTGCCGCTAATGCTCACTCTTGGTATAGTCGTTTTGGATGAATATTTAACCGCGTTGCCCACTACATTCGAAAACACCTGCAAAACCATCAGTTCGTCGCCATATACTGCTGGAGTTTCCCCAATTTCAATATTTAAATCTGGATGTTTACTCGAAACCATCAGGTCATGGCTAAGTTCTTCCAGCAAACTACGCATATCAATATGCTTGCCTTGTATTTTCGACTGTCCCACCTTTGAGTAAGCCAATACCTCATCAATCATCATCTGCATCTTCTGCGTCCCTTTATCAATCCTCTCGGCCATCATTACCACCCTATCCATGCTGTTGTTTCCTTTCTTAATCAACTGCGAATACGATTTAATGGTAGCTAAAGGATTTTTAAGATCATGCGAAATGGTGTAACTAAAGCTATCTAGCTCCGCGTAAGCTGCTCTTAGCTTTTCGTTCATTACCCTAAGCTCGTTGGCTTTTCTGCTTATGGCGTAGTTCACTTCATCGCGTAAGGACAAAGCCGCTTCCAGTTCATGTTTTTTCCAAGGTATTGCCGTAAGCTCAACTTGCTGTAGCCACTCACTAAACGAATTCCTAGGCGAAATATGGCTCACACCCTTTTCAGTTTTCTCCATCGATTTCTCTGGATTTCCTGCCCATTTCACTAAAGTTTTCACTTCTGGTCTAAACCATAACATGTACTCCTTTAAATCTTTGCCTAACCTGCAAGCCAATAAACCACTTGCCATTTGTCTATATTTGGCGGCCAGCGGAAAATCTTTAGAAAGCTCTTGGCTCATGTAAAAACCTTCCTGATAAGTTCTTTCATCCAACCAATCAACCAATTTCTCTATAAATTCCCCATCGGGCGCTTGCCCAGTTATATGCAATTTATTCTCGAAATAAAGGGCAGCACCTGTGCAGTCTACCACGTCTTTCAACGTACTATCTTGTCCAGTTAAAGCTTCTTCTACATCAATATTGCGCAATAAAAACCTGGTCATGGTTTCTACTGCCTGCCTATGCTCCGCAGCCTGTTGCTGGTCTTCTTCCTGCGCTCTAAAACTAATGGCCGAAGATAAAACCTGCCCCACCAATTTGGCACTTTCCCGTTCCTTAAAATTAATAAATTTGGGTGAATAGTTATGGCAGGCAATTAATCCCCACAGGCTTTCGTGATCCATAATAGACACACTAAAACTCGAGTGTACGCCCATGTTTTTAAGGTATTGGATATGGATGGGTGAAACTGCCCTTAACGTACTATGTGTAAGATCCAAAGGAACTGCTTTTCCCTCAACCGCACTGGTCACCAAGGCCGAAGGAGTGGTATTTACATCTGCAATAAGGCGCACTAAGTTAATTTGATAAAGTGCCCTGGCTTGTTTTGGAATATCCGAAGCAGGATAATGCAAGCCTAACCAACTTTCGTAGTTATCAGCCTTAGCCTCGGCCACTACTTCGCCATGCCCGTCTTCATGGAACTTATACACCATTACACGGTCATAGCCAATAATTTTCTTTACCTGTTGTGCCGCATTGTTCAATAGGTTTTCCATTTTCTTATCCGAAAGTATTTCCGATAACGACTTTCCTATTAGCGACTGTAAATCGTGGGAAAGGTTAGAAATGGCTGGTTCAAAATCAATGATATGATAACCATTGTGAAAATGGATAATGATGTTAAAGCTTTGTCCATTAAGCTGATAAGAAAAGCCGTTTTGATTAATAACCGTATCTTGCAGACTAGAAAAACGAACCAAAGCTTCTAAATCATGCTGTGGCCCATTGTTAAGTTGCTCTACTTCGTGCAAAGGCTTCCCTAAAATAGCACTTGCAGTAATGTTTAAAAATTCTTGAATATTTTCACTACAATACCGCACCACCAGCTCCCCATCAAGGGCAATAAGGAAACCATGATTTTGGATGCTTCCTGGAATGTGAATGGGTTCGATATCGCAGTTATCTAAATTTGGATCACTCATGTTATTATGCCGATTGGTGAAAGGGTATATCGTTTAAGTTAAGCAAAATATTAAAAACAAAAAAAGCAAACACTAGCTTTTAAAAACAAATTGAAACTTTTCAAAGGTTTCATTTGCTGTTTTAATGGCTTCCTGTTGTGCCATAGCACTTTGCAAACTTTTGTTTAAAATGGTAACAAAATTATTCCACATGGTTCCTGTTGCTGCACCATAGCCAGCAAAGAAGGAAAAGCCCTTTTGTAACCCATGTTTGCGCAGCATTTCTACAATAATAGGACCGCCCATAATAGAGCCCTCCATCACATACATGGCCCCCAAGGCTTGCGCCAAACTATTAATTTCTGGTAATGCAATGGTTCCCTCCTGCGCATCCTTAACTCCCAAAGCTTGCAAATCAGCCTTTAGGTAACTACTATTTCTTCGTTCAGAAAGATCTGGCACCACGGTATCGTTAATATAAGCAGCAAGCCCCTTTTCAAGTGCATTAAAATAAAGGTAAAAAGCATGGATAAATGAAGCATAATCAGCTTCTGAACGGATGGCTTTCAACTGCAAAATCACTTTCTTCTCTAAAGCTTGGTGCGCAGTCTTCGTCTCTTCTTTTAGACGGATGTTGGGCAATGTATTGGTCATTAATCTTTCTATAGTCGCTTCTCTATTAAACGCCCATGCAACAAATGTAAGTATTTATCTTTTCAAAAAAAGCCATTTATAATATTCTAAAAACAGCTCAGTTTACATTCTAAAATGACTAACTTAGGCCTTTTATGCTACATGGAGCCGAAAAACAACCCCAATAGATTCGACGAACTTATCAATGCCGCCCCATCGGCTTCTGCTATTTACCATACCAGAGATATCATCATTACTTCGGCCAATGCCCAGATGTTGGCCTTTTGGGGAAAAGGTAAAGAAGTGATTGGCAAACCTTTGATAGAAGCCGTGCCTGAGCTAAAAGGCCAACCCTTTATAACACTTTTACAAAATGTTTTTGATACAGGCATTACGCACCATGCTGAACGTGATCTTGCAGAACTTGTAGTGGATGGTCGTTTGCAAACTTTTTACTTTAATTATACTTACAAACCCGTAGCGGCGCCTGATGGCAAAACAGAATTTATTTTCCATACCGCTATAGACGTTACCGCCCTCATTAAAACTCAGCAAGAATTATCCGATACACAGGAACGGTTAAACTTAGCGCTACAAGCAGCAGAAATTGGCACTTGGGATCTCAATCCACTTTCGCATGCTGTACATTGGGACCAACGTTGCCGTGAGTTATTCGGCTTTGAGGGCGAGGCCGATATTGCCTATCATCAAGTATTAGACTGTATCCATCCAGAAGATAAACCAAAAGTAATGGAAGCAGTAGCAGCGGCCATTAATCCCCTAAAAACAGATACCTACGATATTCGTTACCGAACCGTTGGCAGCAACAGCGGAACATTGAGATGGGTACACTGTAAAGGCCGTTCCTATTTTAATAAGGAAGGCTTGGCCTATCGCTTTGCTGGTACCGCTAGAGATATTACCAATGAAGTAAACACTTCGTTAAGTCAGCAGCAATTGTTATCATTGGTAAGCCACAATGCCGATATCATGACCATTGCCGACCTGCAAGGCAATTTGATTTACATGAACCGTGCAGGCAGGGAGTTATTTGGGGTACCCGATGAGGTTGATCTGACCAAAATGACTGCTAGTGATTTTTATGAGCCCGAGGAACTCAAACGTGTTCAGGAAACCATTATTCCAAAAATTGATAGCGAAAAAGGCTGGAAAGGCATTTTGCACCTTAAACATGTACAAACCCACGAGGCCATTCCCTGTCAGGTAAACTATATCTTGGTAAAAAACCCATTTACTGGTGAAATTATTGGCCGTGGTTCTACCGCTAGAGATCTTCGCGGCGAATTAAAATCCAGGGCCGAGCTACAACGCTTAGCCACCATTGTAGAGTTTAGTGAAGATTTTTGTAATTATACCGATTGGCAGGGCAATACCATTTACCTTAACGCTGCTGGGCAAAAACTGATTGGATTATCGGTAGATGACGTTGCTAAAACCAATATCGAAGCTTACCACTCCTTCGCTTCTAACCGATTGATTAAAGGCAGCATTCGTGCACAATTGTTAGAAACTGGAAAATGGTCGGGCCGTTTAGAGCTCAAGCACCAACAAACAGGAGAAATCATTCCAATCCACAAACAGTTTTTTCTAATCAGGGATAGCCTTACAGCCGAACCCATTGCCATTACAGGAATTGCACGCGATTTAACCGCCGAAATGAACGCCAAAAAGGCCATGGATAAAAAGAACAGTGAGCTTGCCCATACCTTAAAAGAACTGGCGTTTTTAGCCAATGCTGTGCCTATCGTAATGTGGACCGCTACTCCAGACGGTATGCTTGATTTTATCAATCAACGTTGGTTAGACCAAAGCGCCATGCCTATTCAGTCCTCTTTAGGTGACAAATGGACGGCTACCATGCATCCTGACGACGTGGCGAGAACCCTAAAAACTTGGCAAAAAAGTTTAGCTACGGGCGAACCCTACCAAGCAGAGTTTCGCTTAAAAGACAAATATGGCAATTACCGTTGGTGGTTGGTAAGAGCCGTGGCACTTACCGATAGCAATGGACACATCATCAAATGGTATGGCAGTAACACAGATATCAGCGAGCAAAAGGAACTACAACGACAAAAAGATAATTTCCTAGGGGTAGCCAGTCATGAACTTAAAACGCCAGTAACCAGCATTAAAGCTTATGCACAGGTAGTAGAAATGATGCTGCACCGTGCTGGAGATGAAAAAAATGCAGCCTTAATTGGCAAGATGAATAATCAGATCAATAGGCTCACCGCATTGATTGGCGATTTGTTAGATGTCACAAAAATTAACTCAGGCAAGCTAGCCTTTACCAATACCCACTTCAATTTTGATCAACTCGTAAACGAAATTGTTGAAGACATTCAGCTTACTGCTGAAAAACACCAAATACAATTAAAACTGAAAAGCTTACGTGATATCCATGGAGATCGGGAACGCATCCAGCAGGTCATTGTAAACTTAATAACCAATGCGGTTAAATATTCGCCTGATGCCAATCGCATTATCGTATTTACCGAAGATCATGGCCACGAAGTACAACTTTGTGTACAAGATTTTGGCATTGGTTTGCCACCCGACAAAAAAGACCTCGTGTTTGAACAATTTTACAGGGTATCAGGCACTAAAGAACATACCTTCCCAGGATTGGGCCTTGGCCTTTATATCTCTTCAGAAATTGTAAAGCAATTAGGCGGCCGAATTTGGGTAAACTCCATTGCAGGAAAAGGGTCGACTTTCTGTTTTGCTATACCAGTGGTACAAGCCCTTCAAACCAGCACCCAAGAAAATGAAAGTTAAAAGAATTTTAATTGCAGATGACGACGAAGGTATTTTAGATGCAACCAAAACCATGTGCGAAGCCCTAGGCTACGAAGTAACCATGATTATAGATGGCAATAAAGTATTTCAGGCCGTTGAACAACAACAACCAGATTTGTTGTTATTGGACATCTGGATGTCGGGCATAGATGGCAGAGAAGTTTGCCGACAGCTTAAAGACCATGCTGCCACCAATAAAATCCCTATTTTAATGGTATCAGCCAGCAGGCAAATCAAAGAATCGGCACTGGCTTGTGGTGCTAATGACTTTTTGGCCAAGCCTTTTGAAATGAACGCTATCTTGGAAAAAATAGAAACATTAACCGCTTAGTTTTTATACCATTTTTTTAAGAAACTAAACGCTTAACCTTCCTCATAAATTCATCTATATCAAAAGGCTTTGCAATAAAATCGTCTGCCCTGTAATAACCATTTAAATCAGAAAGTCCTTTATTGGCCGACATCATCAGCACAGGTACATGCTTTAATGTGCCGCTCGTCTTCACATCGTGGCATAGGTCTATCCCATTACCATCAGGCAGCATCACATCCATTACCATCATATCAGCATCAGCTTTAGATAGCTGCTCTTTAAATAGCGAGGCATTTGGAAACAGGGACACCTCGTAGCCCTCATCATTCAGTAGAAAGGAAATTACTTCTCCAATATCCGGATCATCTTCCACCACCCAAACCTTTTTCTTCATCAATTTTCAAATGTATATCTAGTCTGCAACAAATATAAAAACATATTGTTTATTGTCATTTTGTGCTTTTTACCTAAAAAAGAGTTTTTAGTTCAAAATCAGCTAAATAATTTTTAAAACACGTATTTAACCTCAATCCTACAAACCTTAACGTACTACTAATTGTTGTAGAAATACTGTGGATTTGATTGCTTTATTTGTGGCAAAAAATTCGCAACAGTGCGTATAGAAGCTACTAGCCGCTGTGGATAAAAAAATTAATGGATTAACCCGAAAGGCAGTAATTTAGTAGCCCCATGAACAACCTCAACTCAAATATATTCGAATATTTATACGTTTTAGAAAGCGAAGGTCTATACCTGGCTGAAATTAAACGCAATGACCTGGGCGAATATGCTGCTATTGGCGAAAAATTTCAATGGCTTAGGGTAGAAAAAAAGACTTGGGAAATTTCAAAACTAACCTTTCGTTCCATGGATTCGTCCGAAGAAATAGAAGAAAGATATTTTGAAGAAGGTTTCCTTAAATTCAATTTAGAAAATGGAACCTATATCGAAAAATACAACTCGGCCCAACATGCCTTAAGCAACATTGGGGTACAAGCCGCACCTGCCGAATTACATGAGCACATTAAAGCCATGCTTCTAGGAAACGTGTTAAGCGCTTAATCACTCGTTAATCATTTTAATGTTTTGGGGGTAGCGTTGTGCATAAGTCATTACCAATTGCAACATATAATGATTACCCTTTACACGTGTTAAACACTCTTTAATCGCTATTGCATCTTGTAAGGGCTGGTCTTCAGCTAAATACCCCATGCCGTAAAACTCACCTTTTTCAATCCAAACACAGCTTTGCTCCTGAGGCTCTCTACCATTATCCAATAGTATAAAACTCAACTGCTCTTCATCAATACTAGCCAATAATTGTGCAATGGCTTCATTATGAATTTCCAAATCAGGCAAGGGTTGGTTGGTTTTAAAAGCAGCTCCCCTACCATATCTGCAAAAGCGCTGATCAATATTAAACAGTTTACTTTGCGAAGCCAAAAAGTTAAGCCCATCTATTTCCCTATTAAACACCTTGGCACATTTCAATTGCTTCGGTAATCTGCCAACAGCCAAATGGGCGTAACCATTTACCGCAACATAGTGGTACAAACCAAATTTAGGTTCCGAGCTCTTTAGTGCACTGTTATAAATGGGCCATAAACGTTGTATTTCAGTACACTCCAGTAGCAAAGCCATCAGCTCAGAGCCACAGCGTTCAAACGAAATTCCGTAAATTTCCTTTAAAAAATGTTGTCGCCTAGCACTTTCATTGTGCCCCACAAAATGCGAAGCCACCCGCTTTTTCAAGTTAATGGCTTTGCCCACATAAATCACCTTCCCTTCTTGATTGTGAAAATAATATACCCCTGGCCCCTGTGGCAATGCCTGAAAATCGGCCAAGGGCACATGTGCAGGTAAACGTTGCTCGGGCGATGCACGTCGCAACATCCCGCTAATCAATTGTTCTTCATCCTTGGCCAATAATATCGAAAACAATTGAGCAGTAGCCACTGCATCACCCAATGCCCTATGGCGGTCGGTAATGCCAATACCTATGTTGTCACATAGTTTCCCCAAGCTGTAGGAACTAAAACCCGGCAACAGTTTACGGGAGAGCCTTACCGTGCAAAGCTTGGGTACATCCCATGCAAAGCCACAGTTGGCCAATTGAGCTTTAACAAACGAATAGTCGAAGTTGACGTTATGGGCAACAAACACCTTATCCTTCAACCATTCAAATATTTGAGGGGCCAAAGTTTCAAAAGTGGGTGCCTCGGCCACCATCTCATTACTAATTCCGGTTAAAGCGGTAATATGTAAAGGAATATCCGTCTCTGGATTAACCAAGCTGCTCCAACGTTGGGTTACATCTTTCCCGTCATGACAGATGATGGCAATCTCCGTAATCCTACTGCTAGACACGCTTCCACCCGTGGTTTCAATATCCACAATGGCATAAACAGGATAGTTTAATGAAGTTTGACTTTTGCTTCCCTTTGGCATAGTGCAATTTTACTAAAATTATTAGTAAAAACAAATTGTCTTTCTTTCATTTTTAAAGTAAATAGGCACACGTGTGCCAACAAATGCAGCGCCCAGGAAAGACAGCCCTACAACTAACCGATTAAACAAATCAACAGTTAACCAATAGTTACCAGACTAACCTCCTTTGTCAGCGAACGCGTGTCGCGTGTGCTATCTTTTCCCTACATCTCCTATCTTTTTTCTTATCATAAATCATATTTGTTAGCGCACGCGTGTCGCGTGTGCTGTGCTTTCCTATCATAAAATCGTTGATCAATCACCCAACATGTGCTAATACCTTGGTTTTGTTTCTTTTTAGCAGTATATTACTGATACTTCTATAATCATCAACCTATGAGTCGTAAATATAAATTCCACAATAAGGAAGGGCTATACTTTGTAAGCTTTGCTGTCATCAATTGGATTGACGTTTTTATTAGACCGCTTTATGCTGAAATTTTGATAGAAAGTTTAAAGCACTGTAAAGATAAACTTGGTTTAGAGCTATTCTGTTGGTGCATTATGCCCAGTCACATACATTTGATATTTCGCACGACGACAGTTAATCCTGAAGTGGTTTTAGGAAGGTTTAAGGAATACACTTCAAAACAATTAGTGAAGGCCATTAAAGAAAATATGAAAGAAAGTAGAAGAGAATGGATCCTATGGATGTTTGCAAGAGCTGGGGCCAAAGCGAGTAATGTAAAAAACTACCAGTTTTGGCAACATCATAATCATCCAATAGAGCTGTGGAGTGCAGCTATAATTGAGCAAAAAGCCAACTATATCCATAACAATCCTGTAGTAGCTGGTTTTGTAAACGAGCCTTACGAGTGGCGTTATAGTAGCGCTATTGACTATAGTGGCGGCAAGGGATTAATAGAGATTATTTATTTATAAAGTAGCGCATATCGTCAGTATGATTAATTAAGGCACACGCGGCACGCGTGCGCTAACAAATCTTAATAATTAGCTAATGGTCAGCGCACGTGTATCGCGTTTGATAACTCTGAAACGTTGTAGGAACGGAAGGAGCTAGTTGCCAGACTAACCTCATTTGTTAGCGCACGCGTATCGCGTATATTAACAAATGCAGTGCTAAGGAAAGGCAGCCCTACAATTAACCGATTAAACAAATCAACAGTTAACCAATAATTACCAGACTAACCTCCCTTTGTTAGCGCACGCGTGTCGCGTGTGTTAACAAATGCAGCGCCCAGGAAAGGCAGCCTTACAATTAACCGATTAAACAAATCATAGATTAAACAATGAAAAAACACCCCGCCCGTTGGGCACCCCTCTAAAAGAGGGGAATTTAGGCAAGTAATCGTCTAAATACTAACTACTAATATCTAAATACTAATTACTAACCACTAGCCACTAATTCACCCTTCCTTCCATAAATCAAAATCCTTTTAAAAGCATAAATGGCAGGCAGTTTGGTAAACCTTTTAGCTATCTGTGCTTTAAACTCATTCACCAATGCTTGCTTTTCATCTCCCTGCAATCGATCTAAATACGGAATAAGTGAAGTACCCGAAATAAAGTTGTAAAGGGCATCATGGTTTTCGGCGATAATGGGATATACCTTTTGAAAAATCTGGATATTAGACAAACCATGATCAAAAAGCAGCTGAGCATAATCATCCATAGACAGTACGGGCGAATCTCTGCTCCAATTATCCAGATAAGAAGCATAAGGCTCTTCTGCAACCAGCTCAGCCAAAATTTGGTTCAGGATATTTTCCTTTTGCACCGGCATTTGTATGGCCAGTTGCCCGCCAGTATCAAGTAAAGCCATTAACTGCGGAAACAGTACTTCATGCTCATCTACCCATTGCAAAGCCGCGTTGCTAAAAACAAGGTCGTAACGGGTGGGCAATGCTACTTCCTGTTCAATAGTACTCTGTCTAAAATGTAAACGGTCGTTTTCAAAACGTTTAGATTTCTCGAGCATTTCTGCTGACGAATCAACCCCTACAAAATCAGCATTCTCGAACTTTTGGCTAAGGATATTCGTTTGTTCACCTGTGCCACAGCCTAAATCTATGGCCTTCATGTTTTCCGTGCGGACAATCAGGTTCGCTAAATCATAAAAAGGTTGATAGCGAACATCTTTAAAACGATCATAAAGTTCTGGATTCCAAGCCATATAAATATCATTAAAAGTGCGAAAAAGTTTAACTGCTAGTAAAGACTTATGAAGTTTTTAAAACGGCGAAGCCCTCAACTTATTTTTTAAAAACAAAAAACAATTAAAGTTAAACTTCGAAAGTAAAATTTAAAGGTACAAAAATTGATTTGGCCTTCGATGAGCGGAACTTTGGCCAATATAAAAAAGCAAGTGTTGAAGCTGCTCTTCAAAAACTGGATCAATCACCATCGTTATAACACGTATTTATACCGATATTAAAACCAACAATTACTTAATTTACGTTGTTTAAAAAACCATATCAGCCTTAAGGTGTTGCTAATGTAAGGACCATTTTAAATTCACGGTCCTTTTAATATGCAAATTCATCAATATCAAAAAAAGGCAAACACAATGATATTTGGTTTATGCTTGGCAATAGCCGCGTGCAAACCCAAAGCAAACCAAGCTAGGCTAAATGAAACCTGCATGAACTGCTTGGCCGATATGGTGTACCATAGCAACTTTCAACAACAACGCATGCAGTTTAGCTTAAGGGTTGACGAAGAAAGCAGCGATTTGGTAAAAATGAAGCTATACCACCCATCTACTCAGCAAACCCTCGGGTGGATTGCCTACTACCCCAAACAGCGCAAATTGGTAGAAGTATCCAGCTATCTGCACCCCAAACCACTGGAAGTAACTTTAACTTGGCTGGAAAAATATGAACGTTGCCGTGGCATTCTTGGGGACAACGAGCCTAAAGGCGCTGCTCAGCGCATGGCCATTAACACCCTACCCTAATGCCCTTTAATCGTTGTATTTTTTATGGGAAAACTCCAAGTCTTCCTTTCAAAAACAGCTGACCACCAAAAGGCAAACTTCCATTAAAAGCGTTTTAAATCACTGATAAACTCCTCAACCTTACTTTCATCCGTAGCCCACGAGGTGATTAAACGAACGGCCGAATGGCCTGCATCAATAGGCTTCCATACATAAAACTCATACTTTTGGCTCAAACTGCTGATGACCTCATTTGGCAAAATGGGAAAAATTTGATTGGTAGTAGATTGGGTCAGTGTGGCATAACCTTTCTCCGCCAATGCCAGGGCAATCTTCTGTGCCATTTGGTTGGCATGTGCCGCTAGATTAAAATACAAATCATCCTTAAACAATTCCAGAAACTGAATGCCCAACAACCTGCCCTTGGCCAATAAAGCCCCTCTTTGTTTTAAGGCATAATCAAATTCAGGCGCAATTTCTGGTCGATTAAAAACCACGGCCTCGCCCAACAGCGCACCATTTTTAGTGCCGCCAATGTAAAACGCATCTGTTAAGGCCGATAAATCAGCAAGTGTCAAATCGTTATTCGTGGCCGTAAGCGCATGGCCCAATCGGGCACCATCCATAAACAAATACAAACTTTCCGAACGGCAATAGGCCGACAGTTCCTCCAGTTCCCATTTTTGGTAAATGGTACCAATTTCGGTGGAGTTAGAAATGTAAACCATCTTGGGTTTCACCACATGTGGCCGTAGGGCATACTCCTTTAATACCTGTGCAATATCAGCAATACGCAACTTTCCATCAGCCGTTTCTACCGTAATTACCCGATGTCCCGTTGCCTCAATCGCTCCCGTTTCATTCGCATAAATATGCCCAGTTTTAGCGCTAATTACCGCTTCATGTATCCGCAAAAGCGACGCAATCACAATTAAATTGGTTTGGGTACCTCCCGATAGGAAATAAACACTCGCTTCGGGCTTGTTTATCTGTTGTTTAATCAACGCTTTGGCCTCCTGCGAGTAAGTATCTTCGCCATAACCCGCCTGTTGGCTCAGGTTGGCTTCCATTAATTTGTGCAGGATATTGGGGTGTGCCCCTTCAGAATAATCGTTTTTAAAACTATACATGGATACGTGAATGAATGATTTGCAGGAGCGTTTAAACCCTATTGGCAAAGGTCATTAAAAAAAACAGCTCCTCAAATTTTAGCACCCCAAAAAAAAATGACTGAGCTAAGCCACAGTCATTTTCTTCGATAACCCCTTTTACATTACTGCTACGGTGCCTGCATATAAGCTTAAAGAGCATCGGGTACTGTTTTGCGCTATAAAAAACAGAAAAGTATCAATTTGCTTTCCTACAAACTCTGTAGGTACATCCAACAATACCCCACCATCGCTACGTTTTGCCACATCTATATAAGGCATAAAAATGGCATTTTCTTCACTGTAAAAAATTACCGCTAAACGATCATCGTCAAAAGCAGTAAGCTTGTTAGCCATGTTGCTATAAGCAATTTGTACCTTGGCCGCTGCTGGTGAAGTAAGTGCGATACCAGCAGGTGCCGTTAAACTCCCCTTGGCCAACAAAACTTTGCTCAAATCCAAACTATAGTCGGGATAATCGCACACTATGGCAAAATTCAAGGCATGTTGGATCGCCAGGTTAAAAGCCGAGGCCTTTTGTTTTTCCTGTGCCTGAAATCCAATTTTCACGATTTCCTTAATAGGCGACAGGAAGGCCAACACCAAGGCAAATCTGGCTCGTTGTGCCTTTTGCTTGTCCGTAGGCGGTTTTGAGCTCAATCTGGGGATTCCCTTAATGTAACTCACATTTTTCCAGTTGCTGCCAATAAAACTTCCGGCTTTGCCAGAGAAGGCACCATTGCCTCCATTTCTAATAATTCCCATAACATTTATTTTTAAAAAATTTAAAAGCTTGCTGGCCAGCGGGCTTATGCATACAAACGTAACGCAAGCATTTGAAAAAAACGACTTTTAACACTGCTATGAGGGGATTTGAAAGCTTTTGAACGACAATGATAGCTTTTGCCTTAATGGTTCAGTACTGCTTATGTATGGCGTCGCTACAGCGTCGTACCAAAGTCGTAATGGCTTCGGTAATTGTTCGGTAGTTCTTCGGTGGTTCTTCGGTAGTTGTTCGGTGAAAACGGCGTTTTGTTCGGTGGTTGTTCGGTGGAGCTTCGGTGGGGCTTCGGTGAACGACCGAACTAGATAAAACGCTGAAGCGAGGTAAATAGGTTCTAGGTCCCTAGAAGTGACGAAGGTTTACCGAAGCGGAAAGCTTAGGTTATAACCCTCTCTCCCAATAAAATCGGGATCTCTCCCTAAAGGGCGAGAGCGTACTTGGGAAAGGCAGTGCCTACCATTAACCGATTAAACAAATCAGCAGTTAACCAGTACCTTAGAGATCCTTCGCTACCGAAGTGTCGGTACAAGTAACACTCTGGATGACAAGAACGATGGTACTAGGATGACATTGTAGGAACGGGATGAGCGAGTTGCTCAGCTGACCTCCCCTTGCCCCCTCCAAAGGGGGATATGGAGCAGTGCTTAGGAAGGGTTGCACAATGCTATCGTCATACCCAACTCGATTGGGTAACGTAAAGCGGTAAAAGGAATTTATGCAATGCTTTAGTTTCCCACATAAGCGAAGATGATACCTGTGGGAATGTGATCAACAATTAACCGATTAACCCATTAAACAAATAACCTACATCAAACTTACAACAATCAATCCCTTATTTATGCCGATACCATTCCCTATACGCAGCAACTTTCCTTTGCGACACCACCACGTAATTCCGTTTGTGCCCCTCCACCTCCGTAAAAGGTAAAGCCTTATGGCAGGGCGTATTTAAATACAGCAATAATCGGTGCGACGAAGCCCTCATAGGTTGCTTGATAGATTCCCGATGTACAATAAATCCTTTTTGCACCCTAAAAAAATCTCCCTTAGGCAACAAAGCCTCCAATTCATCCATTAAAAGCCCCGTATCTATCATTTCACCAGCTTCATTAATGGCCCAATTTACCCTATTGCCATGGTAAAAGTAAACCATCTTACTCAATACAGAAAGATCTATTGCAGGCTCCCGCTTCGCGGTCACTTGGGCTTCCTCCACCTCAAAAAACGGCTCTTCTATAGGCTGATAGTAGATTTTTAACCGCTCAAATAAATAACGGCACAAATAAAATATGTTCAGCATCACAATCAAAATGGCACTTACCCCAAAATCAATCCGCATATACTCGCCAAAATCAAAAGTCTCCCCTCTAATGCCAAAGTACGCCCATACCAATAGTAGCAATAAGCATAAGGGCAAAACAACACCAAATTGCAACTGTTTCAGTAACCGCTTATAAAAGTCCTGTAACCACGACCAAACTAAATTTAAACAGCAGTCAATATAAAAAACCACAAGGCAGACCAAAAAAGCAATCAAAAAGCTACCCAGCAATGCAGGGTAATAGCTTTTCATCATCCATAGCTCCCAAAAATATTCAGCTTCTCTATTCGAAACCAAATAGTGTCCAGCAAAAAGGGAGAATAAAACTAACCACAAAAGGTCTTTTAAGGTAATGGCGCTAAACGCCTGTACAATAAGTTTAGGTTTAATTTTCATAAGTAGCGTATTTGGGCCTAGCGGCACAATGAGTAGATGACGCTAATATACAAAAAAATTAACCCAAACGCCACGCTAGCCTTACCACTCCGCTACCATTTCATCGTTGGTACAATAGTTTTCATCGTTCATGTCACAAGGCTTCGTAAACGCTTCATTTTGCCCAACTACCTCTCTAATTTTAGCCTCAACATGCTCGTGCACAGCATACCCAAAATTTAATCTTACTAAAGCCATGAAACACCCATTTACGCCCGAAGGCATAGCAGCTTGGCAGCAAAGCCTTCAACCACTTACCCAACAACAGCTACAAGAATTGGCATCGCAAATCACCGCCAACTTTAAAATTTGGCTGGCTAATACTTTCATCCTCGAGCCAAGCCAGTTAAACTACCTAAAAAGCATCAATGCCTACTTCCTTCAACTATTGGCGGCACAGTTAGCTTTCGCGGTGGCCAATAAGTTAAACATTAAACTAACAAAACCCCAATCATCAGCGCTCCGAGGCACAAAGCTTATCCGCGATAAAAGCACCCTACAAGCCAATGCAGATGGCCAAGGAAACGTCAATGCTAGCGGCGAAGTAGTCATCGAAATCCTGTACAGCTAAAATAAAAGGCAAGCCGTGGCCGGTGCTGGCAGCACGACTAGCCCTACCCAAAAACTAAAAAACCAACCATTTAAACAACCAAAAATCCACCAATTCGCTACCGTCAGCTCTAGGAGCCAACCGTCGCAGGTAATTAGCCCACCATAGCGGCTACATCAACAATTATTTTTTTTAACAAAACCTTTTTCGGCTGCTTTTTCAAAAGCAACAAAGTAGTCATTTACAATGAAAACAAATAAATTTTTCTTCGGCCTTGCAGCGCTAATCCTAGCGTTCGGCTTAGTGTTCATCACCAGTGCTTTCATCCAAAAAGACCCAACTTATTTAGCCTATCAGTACACAGGTGATGATGAAAGTGGGGTGATGTCTACCGCAAACTGGACCCCCATCACCTATAACCCTACGCCAACTGAATGCGATGCTGAGGGCGAGCTGGTTTGTGTAGTTCAGTTCGAAGACGTGCAATTTGCTAACATTGCCAGCTTCCTTAGTAACTACAGCAATGCTAAAGAGGTAAACAAATCAAGCTTTGCCAAACGCCACAAAGAAGCGGTGAACCATTAATATAGATAGGGCGGCGAAATACCGCCCATCTACTTAATACTGGTTTTGCGCCATTCCTGAGGCATTAATCACTCCCTCCGGAATGGGATTAGCAAAGCGGGCCGAGTTGGCGGGCAATGTATAGGTAACGCCATTGATCGTTCTGCTTAAGGAAATCCCCCGCCCCTCTTTGTTTAGGCGTTTGATGTCCGACCATCTTAATCCCCTTAGCGTTAACTCTTTTCTTCTTTCCAATAACACCACATTTATTGCGGCTTCTTTGGTATTTGCCGTGTAGGGAATAAAACTCTTACGCTTATCCCAACGCATCTTCAACAGCGTGTTTACATCGTCCATTGCCGCCTCTAAACGTCCCGCCCTGGCATAACTTTCTGCCCTAACTAGGTAAACCTCGTCCGTAGCCAATCCTCCAAAAGGTATCGTTTCTCCTGAATAACTACCTCGCTGAGCATAGGCACCATTGCTTAGACGATAAAATGCCTGCTTACGCAAATCACCATCAGCATAGCTATTGATGATCTCCAAACTGATTTTCGCCCTAATATTGCTTAAGCTAGAGGGATTTTGAAAACGGGTATAATGTATCGTTTCTGGATGAAACATTACAAACGGGTTGGTCAGGGACAAATTCAAGGTGTTATAATCGATCAAATTAGATTTTAGCTGCAAACAACTGTCTGCATGTAATCCTGCTTGTTCATACTTGCGCATCATCAGGTAGGCCCTAGCCAACAGAGCATGTGCCGCAGGTTTACTTGGGCGCATGACATGTACCGCCGTAACTGGCAGCAAAGGAATAGCTTTATGCAAATCTGCAACCAGCTGTTGGTAACCCTGCTTAACGGATGCCCGTACCGAAGGTTTGTTAAAATCTGTGTCTAAACGTAAGGGGATACCAGGGTTTTCTTCGGCCTCATCATATGCCAATGCATAAGAACCTAGCAATTGCAAAAACGACTTGGCTCGGTAATAATAACCCTGCCCCAACACACTGCGCCATTCTACACTGTTCAACGCATGTAGTGCTGGGGTACCTTCTATCACTGTATTGGCACGGTACACCATGTTATACATGTTGATCCAATCATTGGTGGTCAAGTCCATCACATTACTGGTTGCCCACAGGTAAAGTCGTCGCTCCTGTTCAGCTCTTGAGGCCCAATCGGCATCCGTCAAGTAAAAATCGCCCGCCACCATTTCGGCACTGGAAAGGTCCATATAATTCATGACCGAGTAATTATCCAACAACGATTGAAAATCTGAAACGGTGGTCGCAATCCGCAAGTTACTTTTCGACCGCTCATCCAAAAACTTCTCGCAGCTTAATAAGCTTAACGTTGTGCACAGCACGATAATATAATTTAACTTTTTCATATTTATAGATTGATGTTTTAAAGCGAGCCCTTAATGCCAAAACTCCAAATTGGTTTCGGTGGCAAATTTGGATAGTCGGGATCTAGTCCATGCTTATTTGCAGCCCAAATCATTCCCAGTTGGTTGCCTGCAACAAACAACTGCAGACTTTGTAAAGAAGTATACCTACTTTGCTTAAAAGCGGCATAGCTAAGGTTGATATACTGCAACCTCACATGATCACCACGTTCGGCGGTTGCCTCCGAATATTCGTAAAAGGCATCCCTAGCCGAAGAGAGCGGGTAAATAAATGAGGGTACATTGGTCTGCTTTTCGTCGCCTGGCTTTTGCCAACGCAAGGCATAATCGCCGTGCCCCCGCCTGTTGCCCACCAAATTAACATAGCTAATGGTACTACGCCTAAAAAAGTAGCCAAACTTTGTACTTAACCGTACGGTTAATGATAAGCCCTTATAGGTAAAGGTATTGCCAATTGCTCCAAAATAGGTAGGCATCACCCTACCTTCATACACCATCTCTTCGGGCTTACGTGCATTGGCGGTCATGTAAGCATAATCGTTGCTAGGTTGCCCATTTACAAAACCGATGGGATTACCCGTTTGCCCATCCAAGCCACCCCAACGGTAAGAGTATAGGGCATATACTGGTTTACCTACCTGTCCCGTAATCCTGTTGTCGCCCACCAACAAAATGTTTCCCAGATTAATAGGCAAGTAATAATCGGTGATCTCGTCACGGTTCATGCTAAAGTTTACATCGCTCCGCCAATTAAATACTCCTTTGCGATGCTGCCATGCTAAATTCAGATCAATCCCGTTTCCCTTCATGGCCGCTACATTTTTGGTCATGGTATTGCCAATACCAGCAGTTGCATCAATTTCGGCAAGCCCAAACAGATCCGTACCACGCTTGTGGTAATATTCCAAACTGCCCGTCAATCTATTGTTGAGCAGGGCAAAGTCAGCGCCCAAGTTAAACATATAGGTATTTTCCCAGCGCAATTCTGGATTGCGGAAATTTTTAAAAACCGTCATCAGTTGTTGCGTATACACCGAAACCCCATCGTTATTAATGGTAGTGACTGCCGCCATGTCGGGGTTTACATTCCCACTCACGCCATAGCTGGCCCGTAATCGCAAGTCATCCAATTTCCACCCTAAGAAGGTTTCACGGCTCAGGTGCCAGCTTGCCCCCACCGACCAAAACGGGTTCCATTGGTCATTCACATTCAATCCGAAAAGATTAGAAGCATCTCGCCGCACACTCGCCGTCAGCGTATATTTATTTAAATAGGTATAACCTGCATTGGCATATAGGGACACGTACCGATCGGTAGCGTAGTACTGGTTCGTATTATTTGTAATTGGGATGGATCCGCCACCCAAAAAACGGGGATAATTGCTGGCAAAATCCACCGAAACAGAACTGCCAAATAGCTTGTCGAAGCCATAGCGCCTAAAATTATCGTTCAGACTAAACTCATCACGCAGCTCAGCCCCAGCAAATACATTCAGTTCATGCCGCTGCCCAAAGGTATTTTGGTATTCCAATTGTCCACGCAAATGGTGCCTGCTGTATTGATTATTTGCATAATCATAAATAGTACCTAAAGGAATGGGCCGCTTTAACGTACCACCACTCACCTGCGTCAACGTATTAATCATATTACGGGTATAGTAGCTATTCCCTTCGTAAAACTGCTCGTTCACTGTTGTCTGTCTACCATATTGATACAACACCTGCGCGCTAAAACCTCGCCACTGGTACTTGGCATTAAAGTTCAGCATCAAGTCATGCAGCTTCACCGTATTAGGACTCAGTAGTGCCTCCTCCGCTGGGTAATAGTTCCAATCCAGCAGTTGCTTAATGCCACTAAAGCTGTTCAAATAGGCTGCCCGATATTGATTCATCACCGCTAGGGCATTTCCCTGTTCATCTACAAAATTCACATAGGGCGGCAAGCTACCATTGGTTGCTCTAATCTGGCTATATTCTAACTGGCCCGAGTGCCGTTTACTATGGGTATAATAGGCTGCAATCCCAAGCTCTAAATTTTTCGTAGGCCTAAACCCATTCTTTAAACTAAGGTTTAATCGATTAAAACTTGCATTTAAATTGGAATGGTTATCATCATAGCCCACCGAAGCACTCCACCATTGCTTTTGCTCCCCACCACTCAATCCAATGGCGTATTGTCGGTTCACGCCAACCCGATAAAAATGATCTGTATAATTGTCAATATTGTTCTGCTGCCTCAACACAGCGATTTGCGCATTGGCCTCAGCGACAGAAATGTTACCATCTCTCTTGGCAATCAACAGCTCTACCACTGGGGTTAAGGGTACCGAGGAACTGGGATTTTCTAAACTGGTATATTGCCCTTTATCAAACAGGAACATTTCCATATCTATAAAATCCGAAGTCGACATACGACTTATGTCATTCAGATCAGGTTTTGCCAATAACGATACGTTCGCATTATAATTCACCTTTACCTTTTGTCCATATTGACCCCGCTTCGTGGTAATCACAATCACCCCGTTGGCGGCCCGCGCTCCCCAAATAGAACTCGCCGCCGCATCCTTTAAAATCGTCACATGCGCTACATCATTAGGGTTCAGGTTATCAATATCTCCCTCATAAGGGAAATTATCCACCACAATTAACGCTCCTCGCTCGCCATTTAAGGTACTAATCCCTCTCACATTAATGCTCGGCTTATTCGTTTTCCGGTCTACCGATAAACTGCTGGCCACCCCTTCCAAACGCTCCAATACATTGGCACCTACCTGCTCTTGGTAACGCTCGTTCCCCACCACATCGTACGATCCCGCCAACTTTTCAATGCTCACCTGCTGGTAGCCCGTACTTATCTTCACCGCTTCCAATTGCGCTATGGCGAGCTGCATTCGCAACAACAACGGAGCCTTGGGCAAGCTGCTAATCACCGTGTCTAAAGGCACATAGCTCATGTGACGTATACTTAAGCGAAATGGTATCTTTTGCACCGTTAAGCTAAAAAGTCCTGCTTCATCGCTTTGTGCCTTAGCAACCCCATCTACCAAAATACTTGCTCCTTTTAAAGCTTCTTTATCGGCCGTCACTTTTCCTTTCAACAGCTGTGCTTGGGCACCTATGGCCATGCTCAATAATAGCAGTAATAAATATCGCCTAACCATCCTTCCCTCCTTTCTTCACTTTGGCGCCATAGCTATCCAGCATCAAACGTATATTGGTGGCCGTCATCAGTTCGGCAGGTACAATTGCCCTTACCTCGGCGCTAGGGCTAATCAATACGTAATAGGGCATAAAGCCATAAGGAAATAGTTGGTAGATGTAGGTGTCGTTAAATATTGTTGTCAGGGTGTAGGGTGCCGTGCGGTATTTTCTTCCAGAAAGCAAATCACCAATCTTCTTTACGTCATCCCTCGTGCTTTGGGTGTTCACCAAAAGAAACATGGCCTCGGCACTAAACTGCGCCTGCAAAGCCTCCATGGCTCTAAATTTATTGATGCAGCTTCCGCACCAAGTGGCCCAAAAATCGAGTACAAGCAGCTTGCCTTTGTAAGTTGTTAAAGTTTGCCTGCTGGTTTGCCCTTCGGTATAAACAAGATGCTCCTGCTGCCAAAAGCTTTCGGGCAGTTTATCCCCCACCCACAGGGCTTTGATTGGCGCTTGTGCCACAGCCTTAAAATTTAGGCATAGCGCAGCCAATACGACCAACGTCGTTATTTTTTTGAACATAGTTTTAATAGTTTAGATGGTGTTCAAGCTAATTTTGCTAAAGCAAAATTGATTTGAATATCATTTTTATAGATTTAGTTTGGTTTTGAAAAGTTGATTTTCCTTCGTATGGCTATCTTCCTCTTTATACTTGTGCTATTTCCGTCATTGCGAGGTACGAAGCAATCTCTAAAAAACAAACGGCAGCTAAATTCAATCTTAACCGCTGCTCAAACCGCCGCCGTTTGCCCCTTTCCTCTCTCCTTTTCAAGGAGAGATGCCGAAGGCAGAGAGGTTTAGCTCTTTCTACAAGAACCAATGCATAGCAAACTCATTGATATAAATAAAATATCATACTACACATCAATAAATGCCGAAGGCAGAACTTGCTCCGATTCGGAGGAGGTTTACTCCGGATTACGCTTCACCAAACTGATCAGTGCGGTGTACAAATGGATAAATCTGTTTTTCATAGCCCATATTTAATATCCTTGCGCTCAAAAATTCATTTAAAAAAGACAAAAAAAGCCCCTAAGCACCCATTTTTTAAGGGTACTAACGGTAAACCGTATTGCTTATTAGGAAAAAGTTGCCTACCTTGGGAATTGCGAAAACACCATACGTAGAAGCAGCACTTTTGCCTGTAAGCAACAGGGGCTGCCAAGCTAAATATAACCTTCTGGATTCAATGTGCGCTCTCTTCACATTGCCTCTTTTTTTGTGGCCTATATCAGCTTGTATTTTTTTCTACGTAGGGGAACGGATCACGTTCTTTAACAAGAGTAATTGGGAATAGCCACGGCCTACCTCCTGGAGGTAACGGCACTGGGCGGCATTAAATAGTTTCGTTTTCATAAACGGTTGATATTTGGTGGTGTAAAACGAAGCCTACCCTAAGGCAAAAGAAGATAACCTGATTGGTAAAAGCCAATAAGGCGAACTCTACTGCTTTCGAAACTAGTACCGCTAAGAACCTGCTTAGAAATTAATCTAAGTTCCCCGAAAGACTTCCGTAAAGCTCGCCCTATTGAATAAGTATGCGAAGATACAAAATCCAATAGAAAGCGAACTTACGATCAGCTCATGGGGAAATTAGCGGTTTCGTTTCATGAGTGACATCGTTAAAGCAAGGCTTGTACCCTACTCTTTTTTGTCGCTATAAGTAACTGATAACAAATATAATTAATTGATTATTAAAATCAAAATATTGACTAAAAAAATCATCTATGAAAAATTTTAACAGAATAAAAGTAGTATTGGCCGAGAAACAGATGTCTAATAAGACGCTTGCCGAAATGCTTCAAAAAAGGGGCGAAACGGTATCTAGGTGGTGCAACAACAAGCAACAACCCTCTATTGAAGAATTGTACAATATCTCGGTTTGCTTAGATGTGGATATTAGGGATTTGTTAAATAGTACGAAGTAATTTTTGTTATTTGACACCTTTGAAATAATCTCAACTTTAAGGATACTTTCCTTTCTGATCTTGATAAATCCTACCATAAGAAAACTTTTCTTTTGATGCTAATGCTCTTCAAAAGAAAATTACTTCATTGGGTTCCATCCCTTAAATTCCTTATCTTTAGGTAGCATTTACATCGCCTTTGGATGAGGCACTTCTCATGAAAGCTTATGTCATTCCTAAAGCAAATTAAGGATATTACCATCACCAATGGGGATTGGTCCATCATACGGACTGATTTGTTAACCTTGGAGGGTTTGGTGCAGCAGATAGAAAGCCTGCCTTATACAGGTAAAGGTTTAGTAAAGGACGAAGTAATTGAAAACACCTGTTTTCCTCCTTTTTTACAGGTATTTTATTACCTTGTTTTTCAGTTGCGGCGCATTCCCGATGAAACGTTATTTTTTGAAGAGTACCTTAAATGGTTAGCGCCTACCGAGCTTACAGAAACCACCTTTACCTACAATGAACAAATATATAGCCGCAGTGGCTTACAGGCCAGGGCTTTGCGTACCTACCCTTCTTTGGTCAGAGATCTCCATTTTTATTATTTCTTATTGGCTTCGGGCAAATTCGAAAGTGTAGATTTTTCGATGTGTGCCGATTATGGCGAGGGTTTGGGTGTTTTGGTGACAAAAAACAAGGTCAGCTATGCGGTGTCTATATTGATCGATACCGATAGAGGGGCTGCATTTAAGGAAATAAAGGAAGGTCGACATGATTATCGCCATGTGACAGAAATTAAGCTTGCGGTTGGTTTTAATAAGCTGGTTAAAAAGGGGAATATTTACCTGTTGGGGGAAAAGCAATTGGCGTATTTGCTGGAGGAGATCAAGCGGATAGCAGTTGGCAGATAACAGTTTTCAGTTACCACTTTTCAGTTAGCACGTTTCAGTTACCAGTTTTCAGTTACCAGTTGACCAATAATCAGTTAAACAAATCACCAATCTTCAATAAACAATTAACCAAATAACCAGTTAAGCAATTAACCAATCACCAATCTTCCAACCAATGAACCATTGAACCAATGAACGCACAAACCTTCCAAACGCACTGCTGGCTTCTATTCCCATTTTGAGTAACACAGGGGAGAATTTTCATCGAAATAAATTGAGATTTCAGCAAAATGTCACGCCAAAATAAAGTTAACAGCCAATTAAACAAGCAGATACCTAAATCCCTATATTTACGCATAACATTTGCGCTGTCTTAAAGGATAATGCGAGAGGAATCATGGACATCAACTATCTTATCGAAAGTGGCTTATTAGAGCAATATGCCAAACATGAGTTAAGCGGCGAACAAGCCGTAGAAATTGAGGAACTTTTACAAACAAGTCTAGAGCTTGGAGAAGCCTTGGAAAAAATATACCTCCGACTGGAGCGCAACGAACACGGGGAAAATAATGATTAATGGTTAATGATCAAGGTTCAATGAACAGTTAGATAATTAACTAGCACATCCGAGAGGCGTGCTTGGGAATGGAATGCTGTAACAACAGTTAACCAATTAAACAAATCACCAGTTAACCTACCTGCATAAAGATCCTTCGTTACACTCTGGATGACAAATAGTCCAAAGTTCTTACTTCGCAGCTGCTTCGCGTTTTGAACGGAATGACTAATTCCCAATGAACTAATGAACTAATCCCTAACCACTTACTGCTAAAAAATAATTTAAAAGTGCAACAGGAGATCCTTCGCTGCGCTCTGGATGACAGGTAAACAGCGTTCCCGTTAACTAACCACTAGCTACTAACCACTAGCTACTAACCACTAGCTACTAGTTCCTAATTCCTAGCTCCTAGCTCCTAGCTCCTAAAAAAACACAAAAGGCCACGAAATTCGCAGCCTTTTATGTTTTTGTCTCGGTGGGTTGTTATTTTAAGAGCATGTCAATTTGTATGGGTAATTTTTTCTCGAGAATGGCCCCTTCAAAACCAATGGTCCTGAATTGAAGCTTACCTTCCTGATCCAACACCGCAATGGTAGGGATCACGGTAAAGCCCACCTTCTCTCCTATGTTCTTATCATTATTAAAATAAATAGGGAATGTGTATTGCGTATTGTCTTTGGCCCATTTTTGGGCATCTTTAATCGTATTATTGGCACCGCTATTCACCACCATAAACTTTACTTTAGGGTGGTCCTTATAACGATTGTATACCTGTTGGAAATAAGGCATTTCCTGCATACAAGGCACACACCAGGTGGCCCAAAAGTTCAAAATCACTACCTTGCCCTTTAAATCGGCAGCAGTAACAGCTTTGCCTTGTAAATCTACCAAACCAGTCAGTTCGGGCATAGGCTTGTTCAATACCTTTTTGCCAATTTCTTGGGTAAGTTGTTGCAATTCCAACTGCTCCAATTGCTTTACCTTTTTTTCAAACTCGGCAAGTGGTTGGTTAGCGGCTAAAAAATTCTTCTTGGCGGCTTTAAGCGCTACCGTGTCCGAAGGGTTCTTGAGCAATACCTTCCAAAGCGCATCAAAGGCCTGTTGCGGTTGCTGCGTACTTTCCAATACTTGGGCAGCATTTAGCAAGGCCGTGCGGTCGTTACCAGTATTTACAGACTCCTTAGCCAACTGAACGGCTGCAGCACTTTTACCCAACCTCAAGTTATTAATGGCTGCTAGCGCCAACAGTTCTGCTTTAGCATCGGCCACAGCTTGCTCACGTACCGTATCAGCCACAAAAGAAGGGATATAACCATACTCAGGGAAGAACCTGATGATGCCTACAGGCCATTGGTTCACCTTTGCCAAAGATTGTTGGATATAACCCAAAGCGGCACCAGGCGCCAATTGCTTTTGGGTAAGGGTTTCGGCAATTTCCTTATAAGTTTTGGGCAAATATGGACTTTCCTGCTTCAGCATTTTGTTGGCGTGGTAAATGGCCTTGGCCGAGTCGCCAATGCTCACATAAGTTTCAAACAACGTACTGTGTATGGCGTTAGAGCCATCCTTTTTAGGATCATCGCTTTGCCCCAATAAGGCCTGTAACTTCTGGATTTTTACTTTAGGATCCTTCTCTCTGGCAATGATACTCACGGTAAGGTCTTTACCCAAATCAGATTGCGGAAAACGTTCTCTAATCACCCTGCGTACCGAATCCACACGGGTTTTCTCGCCAATCATCAAATAAGCCATGGTTACCGAATTCATATTCCCTTGGCTGGTTGGATCTGACTCGAGCTTTTGGGCAATAATTTTATGGGCTTCTTCCCGATAGGCCAATCTTTTCGCAGGATCGGTATCGCTGTTCATCAGCACATTTAAACGGGCTACTTTAGCTTCGTAGTTATCGGGATAGTCACTCAGCTCCTTGTTCAGCAAAGCCAAACGCAAAGGTGCCAAGGGCACCGACTTTGGCTTTTGAGCCGAAAGGCTGTAGGATTCGTGCAGGTAACCACTTTTCACCCTTTTTTGGTCATCGGCATAAATCGCCAAATGGTAATGGGTTTCTTTATCAGGTTGGTCAATTTGGGTACCACTTTGCAGGTAAAAGGTAGCAAAGGTGGCATAACGCTGTACCACAAAACTGGCTTTCCAAAGGTTCCCCTCTTTTTTTAAAAGCATGCGCCAAGGCAGGTCGTAAAAGGTAGAATAGGTAAACACGGCCGTGATGTCCTTGGCATCAGCGCCAATCAGCGCACCTTTGGCACTAGGGTCATAGGTAATGGTCACCGTTTGTCCCCTTTGGGGCTTTTGAGGGCTGATTTGTACCGCATTTTGTGCTTGTACCTGCGCAAAGGCAAGTACAAGGAACAATATATTTAAAATAGATTTCATCTGAACAACTATTGGTTATAACCTGGGTTTGGGGTGAGGTTCACGTTAGATCTGATGGCTTCCGTTGGAATAGGAAACAGTTGAGCGGTAGATTTCCAAGCAGGTTTGGTTAACGGTAAGATATCATCGGCACGGGTTTTTCCAGCAGCACCAGTAGTACTTGGCCAACGCTTCAAGTCAAACCAACGGTGTCCCCATTCACAAAACAGCTCTACCCTACGCTCCTGCTCCACTTTGGCCATGCCGGTAGCAATACTAGTAGGACTGGCAAGGTCAGTCAATCCTGCCCTGCGTCTAATGACGTTCAGGTCATCCCTACCCAAATCATATTTCTGTTGCTGGATACGGGCTTCGGCACGAATTAAAAAGGCTTCTGAAAAGCGCAACACCATCGAATACTCGGTAGCCGGCGAACCTACGGTACCTACCCTTACTTTGTATTTGTAGGGATAGTATAAAATATTGGTTGGCGTGGCGGGTGCCGCATAGGTATTGATCCAGTAGGCTAATCTTCGATCACCTGTTTCGAAAGCAGGGATAATGCCATAGGTATCTTTGGTCATGCGGTACAAAGGCGAACTTACGGGCACAATGGTATTGCCTTCCCAAGTGTTACGGCCCAAAGAGAGATTCACCACCTGCAATTGCCAAACGGTTTCGTTGCTATTCTTTAAAAAAGCTTTAGAAAGATGTGCGGCATTAGCAGGATCGGCATTGTCCAACAGGCTGTAGCCGGTAGTGGCAATCACGTTACTGGCTTCAGTTTCGGCCAAGGCATTTTGTCCAGTGTACAGGTAAGCCCTGGCCAACATCAACGTAGCCGCAACTTTGTTAGGTCGGGTACGTTCGCCATTGCCAGCGTAGGTATTCACCAAAAGGTCTTTCGCTAACTTCAAATCATTAATCACCGAAGCATACACCTCGGCTTTAGGCGTTCTAGGCAGGTTGGTGTTTTTTCTTACATCAGCGGTTAAAATCAAAGGCACATCGCCAAATAAATTCACCAAATAAAAATGGCAGAAAGCCCTGATGAAATAGGCCTCACCCATTACTTGGTTTTTCACTGCTGGCGATAACTCGGTAGATTTCCCTGCACCTTCGATAATGGCATTGGCACGATAGATATAATTGTAAGGCTGCGACCAAAAGGTAGCCACATAGGGATTACCAGGTTGGATCGCATTGTTCTTAAACTCATCAAAGTTGGCAAAGGTAGCAGCGTAAACGAAATCATCAGCACTCATCGAACCTAAAAAGGTAGTGAGTACGTTAGCAAATTGATAGTTCACGGCATTCATATCGGCGTAAATCCCTACTACTGCAGCCGTTGCCGTAGCATCACTGGAAAATACAACTTTAGACGCCAATTCATCTTTAGGATCTGCTACCTCTACAAACTTCCTGCAGGCAGAGAGGTTAAGTAACAGAGCGATGGTTGATATATAATAAACGAATTTCATGTTCTTAATGTTAAAGGTTAAAACGATACTTGTACACCAGCGGTAAGGGTACGCAATGGCGGCAAGGCATAGCCCTTGGTTTCTGGATCGAAACCGTCATAATGGGTAATGGTAAACAGATTTTGTCCCTGCACGTAAACCGAAAGGTTACTGATGAACGATTTATGGAGCAGTTGACCAAAATTATACTTCAGGGAAACATTTTTTAACCTGATGAACGAGGCATCTTTCCAATTGGCGCTCGATAAGCGATAGTAGCTTTGGTAGGCATTGTAAATGGCCTGGCCCGAGGTAGCACTGGCTCCTGGAATATCGGTAAGGTCACCTGGTTTTTGCCACCTTTTTAAAGCGCTCTCGTCTTTGTTGATGCGCACCCCGTTGGAATAGCTTAAGTAGCCATAATTAATGCCTGGACCTTCTTGTTTCACAAATTGCAGGAAGAAATCTAAGCTGAAGTTTTTATAGGTAAAGCTATTTTGAATACCACCAAATGCCTTAGGTGCGGTATAACCTAACATTACTAAATCGGCAGGATCGCTAATGGCATTATTACCGTTTACATCCCTAAATTGCGGCACGCCATTTTGTGGATTGACACCTGTGTACTGAAAACCCCTTACGATGCTTAAAGGCTGCCCTATCTCGTAAACGGTTGCATAAGCAGACCCCTCGAAATCAGGATATTTCAGCAGTTTATTTTTAGAGAAAGTTAAATTGAACGAGGTATTCCAAGTAAAGCTTGGCGTATGGATGTTTTTAGAAGTGAACTCGAACTCAATCCCTTGGTTTTGTATTAAAGCTGGCAAGTTAGAAATGAAACCCGTAAAACCTGATTGTGGCGAAAGACGAAAAGGGATCAATTGATTACTGGTTCTGTTTCTGTAGATATTAGTGGTGAGCAAAAAGCGGTCTTGCAAGAAGCCCAACTCTAAACCTAACTCTGTTTTTTTGGTCTCTTCCCACACAAATAAAGGATTGGCAAAACGGGTTGGACTGATACCGCCTGAGCCGCCATAAGGATATCCAGTAGGGCTCCAAGTATCCAGGTAATTGTAATCGCCAATTTGATCGTTACCTACAATACCCCAGCTGGCACGCAATTTACCAAAGCTTAAAAATTTAAGGTTGTCGGCTACAAAGCCTTCATTGCTAAATAACCAAGCACCCCCAATAGAACCAAAGTTTCCGAATTGCTTTTGCGGACCAAAGCGAGAAGAACCATCTCTACGGAAGGTACCGTTAAGGATATATTTTTGATCGAAGTTATAAGTTAACCTACCGAAGATGGAGTTGTAACGGTATTTGGCATAATTGTAAGTTCTTGGCGTAACTACGGTAGCAGCTGTAATGTTTTCCAACATGCCATCGCTAATGTAACCACTACCATTTACCGATTGGCTTTCGGTAATGCTGTGCTGCCAAGTAGCACCTGCTAAGGCAGTTAACTTGCCTTTACCAATGTTTAAACTATACTCTGCCTGTGGCTCTATAATGTAAGAGTTTTGGGAACCATTGCCATAGTAGGCCAAACTGCCAGTGTAGGTTTGTGGGTTAAAGCTCAGCTTTGGATAAGTTTGGATCTGATTGGTATTATAGCGGTTAAAACCTCCCGTTACTCTTAAAGTAAGGTTGTCTAACACCTTGTAACTTAGGTTAAGGTCGGCCAAAATATTTTGTGACTTAAACTTATTGGTACGGTGCAAATAGGCCATTGGGTTTTGGTCGTTACCATACCAGTAATAAGAACCATCTGGATTATAGATTGGATAGTTAGGGGCAATGTTAAAGAAGCTCGTTAAATCGGTTGGCAGGGTGTTGTTCTCGTCGGTAAGGTATTTTACGGAAGTAATTAACTTCAATTTTTGATCTACCGAACTGTGGTTTAAGGCTAAGTTTAAAGCACCTTTGGTATAACCTAAATCGTTAGGAAGCACCGTTTTCTCGTTCCTAAAAGTTCCGCCAATTAAAAAGCTGGTTTGCTCGGTACCGCCTCTTACGGAAGTACTGATTTCGGTTAAGGGTGCCGAATGACCAATCAGTTTATCCAACCATTTTTGATCAACGTTTTGGTCCCATACCAATAAATCGGGTGCGTTAGAAGTAGTTGGGGTAATGTTATCGTTCACAAATGCTTCTCTGCGTAGTTGCAGGTAATCGGCAGTGCTCAACATTTTTACGGGGTTATTGGTTTTAGATACCCCCGTATAAGCATTTACGCTGAATTGTACCTTGCCTGCTTTCCCTTTTTTAGTGGTGATGAGGATCACCCCATTGGCGGCTCTTGACCCATAAATAGCGGTCGCATCGGCATCTTTTAAGATATCAATCTGTTCAATATCTGCAGGGTTAATGCTGTTTAAAGGACTTTGGTTGCCGTTGGCGCCGGTATATTGACTTAAGGAAGTTGAAATAAAAGGCACCCCATCTACAATGTACAAAGGATCTAATCCTGCTCCGATAGAGTTCTCGCCACGGAGTCTTACTTTATAGCCAGAACCTGGGTAACCTGTTACGGCAGAAATGTCTAAACCTGCGACCTGCCCTTGCAAAGCAGCCAATGGATCATTTACTGGGCGTAGGCCAATATCTTTGGCACTAATGGTACTTACCGACCCTGTATTGGCTCTTTTGGTCGTAGTTCCATAACCTACCACCACCACGGCATCTAAAGTACCTACATCTGGTTTTAAGGAAACATTCAGTTCGGTTTTACCAGCACGTTGTTCTACAGGGGTATAACCGATAAAACTGAACACTAAAATATCATTCGGATCGGCATTAATGGTAAAACGTCCGCTCTCGTTAGTCACCACGCCATTGTTGGTGCCTTTAATTTTTACGGAAGCTCCTGGAATAGGCTGTCCGTTTTCATCAGTTACTTTACCGCTAATTTGTTGTTGCTGTGCGGTTTGGTTAAGGGTCTTCGCTTCTTGGATCAGGATACTATTATTGACCTGTTTGTAAGTCAATCCAGTACCTGCCAATAACTCATCTAAAGTTTGGGCTACAGTTCGGTTGGCTTCGCTCAGGTTTAGGTTTTTAATGCTGGCTATTTCCGCTTTGCGGTAAGCAAACCTAAAGTCTGTTTGTCGTTCTATTTTGCTGAGTGCGGTTTGCAGGCTGGCATTGTTAAGGCCTACCACAATCACATCAGAAAGACGCTGTCCATACACCCACGATGCTTTTAGGGAAGTAATGGTGAGCAGCGCAGTGATTAATATTAAGGTATTTACCTTCATAAGAAAGACTAGTTTTTTGAAAAATATAGGAGTACAGCGCTCCCTTACGCGGTTTGCAAATGGCGTAGAATTATAATACATTGCGTTGGTTTTAGTAGTTAGAAAAAATTGATTAAGACCGTTTGATAAGTCCTGGTGGCCGCCAGGGCTTATTTTTTTATCTTCTCTAGTGGTTTAAGGTGGCGAGTGTAGGTATTTCATTTGCTGGTTTAGGTTAATAAAATTAGTTACAGCCTGCTCCGCTGAGGGTCAGGGTTTGCTGGGCGTTAACGGTTAGTTTGGTATTGGTAATATCGCCGATCACATTAAGCATCTGCGTCAGTTCGTTGCGTTCTAAAAAGGCGGCCGTAAATTTACATTGGCGCAAGGCTGGATTATCAAAATGCACCTTTAATTGGTAGCGTTTGGCCAGCAGGTTGGCAGCTTCTTCTAAAGTCACATCGTCCATAATGAGGTCGTCTGCTTTCCAAGCAATGGCTACCTTAGGATCGATATGGTCTTGTTTTAGCAAAGGCTGTATGGCATTGGCTTTCCAAGAGAGTTGTTGGTTTTGGGTTAGTAAGCCCAAGGTTTGCCCCTCTTTTTGCACTTTTACCTTGCCACGGGTTACCGTTACGGTTATTTGCGATTGATCTGCCGAGGATTTGATGTTAAAGGCAGTACCCAATACGGTGACGGTTAGCTTGCCTGTACTGATCACAAAAGGCTGCGCTTCTTTATGTTTTACGTCGAAATAGGCCTCACCTACTAGGGTTACTTTTCTTTCTTTCAGGCCTTCAAAACTATCAGGATAATCGATGCTACTGTTAGCGTTCAATTGTACCGAGGTACCATCAGGCAATTTCACCCATTTTTTGCCTGTTTGGGCAAGGGGCTTACTTTCTGCCTTGTTGATGACCACTGCTTGAGGTTGTGTTGAAGGGTTGTTGGAGCGTTGCAACCATAGGCCTACACTGGCTACCAATAAAATGGCAGCAGCACTATAGGCCCACCAGCGTTGGTTTGATCTCGGCTTGAATTGGCCCGCTTTACGAATGCCCTGATAGATGTTGGCTTTGTGCGACTCACTTAAATTGCTTTCGAAATGGTTTTCTTGCTCTGCAAGTTCCATTGCTGCCAACCATTCACTATCGTTATGGCCATCCTTAATCAAACTGATCACCTGCTCAATTTCCGCTTTGCTACACTGATTAAGTATATATTTCAGGAAGAGTTGTGTAATGGTGTTGTTCACTGTGTTGGAGGTTATTTAAAGTAATACACTTTAAAAACTCCTTACATTGACAACCTTTTAAGAAAAAAATAAAAAAAAGCTGAACAGCAGGGCGCCACTTTTGGCCAAGTAGGCTTTGATATGCTTTAAAGCCCTTACCATTTGCGTGTTTACGGTGCTATACTTAATCCCCAATTTATTGGCGGTTTGTTGGTACGAGTGTCCTTCTTGATGGCACAGGTCGTAAATGATGCGTCGTTTTTCGGGCATTTGCGATACTGCGAGCTGTATGATGGCGGCCGTTTGTTTCTCTGCCACTAGTGCTTCGGTATTTTGTGATAGATCGATGGCCGATTGGGTAATTTCTTCCGTCAACTCCTGCTCCTTGGCTACCCTCCTCAACGCATTTAGAGACTTATTTCGTGCAATGGCGAATAAATAGGGTTTAAGCGGTTTCGTGGGATCAAGCAAATCAGCAGCAGTCCATAATTTAATGAACACTTCTTGTACTACATCATCAGTTAACGGGGTTGATTTTAAGATGCTGAGCACGTAGGCATAGACTTGATTGACGTGCGATTCGTACAATACAGCAAAGGCCGACTGGTCTTTGGCTTTCAGTCGGGCAATAAGCTCTGGTAATTGTTGGTGGACGAATCGCATACTCTACAAATTTAGTAGATTATTCTTAAAAGAGGTTAAGGTAGTCAATTTTAGTTAAAAACAGGTAGCATTTAACATGAATCAACAAATTTTGACAATTACCATGAGGAATATAAACTTCTAGTATGCTATGATCTTCACCCCTTTTCTTCATCAAATCTTTATCAAAGAAAAGCCTTTGCATAGTGCAAAGGCTTTCTGTTTTGACGCCACGGGCGGATTCGAACCGCCGTAAAAGGTTTTGCAGACCTGTACCTCTCCACTCGGCCACATGGCTATATTGCGTTGTATTCATACAAAGATAGAAATAAATACGACTAATTTAGTAGTCTTTTATTTTTATTGATGTTTTTTGGTGTCTGTATGGAACGAGGAAACAATGATCAATTACCAATCATCAATTAACAATGATCGTCAGTGGGGACAACAACTAACCAGTTAAACGATTTAAACAGTTAACCAGCATTGGAGATCCTTCGCTACCGAAGCGTCGGTACAAGTAACGCTCTGGATGACAAGCAATGTCCAAATATCCCTCCACTCCTATCGGGATGACGGTGTAGGAACGGAACGAGTAATTAACCGATTAAACAAATCAACGACTAACCAGTTAAACCATTAACCAGTAAAATACACCCCGCCCGTTGGGCACCCCTTTAAAAGAGGGGAATTTAGGACACTAGTTATCTAAATACGAACTACTAGTCGCTAAACAAAAACACCCCATAGACAAAACCTACAGGGTGTTTTAATTTAAGCTAATGCTTATGATTATGATTTGCTTACAGCAGTTGCTTTATCAATCAAGAATGACAATGAAGCTCTGTGCGCTTTAGTTTGTTCGTCGGTGCTGGTAGCGGTAGCTAACTGACCTTTGATTTTTTGTAAGGTAGATAGTGCAGCAGCTTTGCTGGCATTATCGTAACCCGCTGGCGCTGCCACAATCGCGGCAGCAGCTTTAACGTATTCTGTTTGTAGGTTTTGACGGTATAGATTCACGTTTCCTTTCAAGTCAGCAGCGAAGATATCATCCGTTAAATCATTCAATACGCTTGCCACCGAGTAGGTGTTGCCGTATAAACCACTGTTGTTGATTCTGCTTAAGGTACTAGGGTGTAACAATTGGGCCAAAGTGCTTAATTGCAAGCCTAAGAAGGTGCTTTGCGGTTTGATATCCTCGTTATTACCAAAGAAACCAAATCCTCTACGTTGAATTTGCAGGTAAGGGAATAAAGCTTTATCTGCATCAAAAGCATTAGGGGCAAATACATAAGTACTCAACAATGCCAATGCTTTCTTTTGGTAAGCTTCTGGTACTGGTGTAAAAGGAGCCGTAGTGGTTTCTTGCCCTACAAAGCTACGGTCTACATATACCCCGCCAATGTAACGGCTTAATGCGGCGGCCATACTGGCACGCTGACCGTTTAACTGCTGATATTTACTGCGCAGATTTTGGTAGCTCTCCCCTGGTTTTGCAAATCTTTCTTTCAATTTAGGGATCATGCTATTGATCAATTTGAAACGATCTTCGCCATAAGTTACCATATCGTTGGTTTGGTCGTTCACGTTCACTCTTGGATCAATACCACTGCCTGGGCTACGCATATCATCTGCATCGTTACCAAAAGCCAATTGTGGATCGGTACTTCTACTTAATATTTTGTTCAAGCCAGCCTCTTCATCTTTCTCTTCAAATGGTGTATAACCATATTCTATCGCCCATAAATCGTAAGGACCTGCTTTGGTAGTGTAATAATCACCTTGTTTGCTACGGTCGCTGCTTACGTTAATGGCTGGATAATCCATTACCGAACCTTGTAAACCAATTTTACGGGTTAAGGCCTTATCGTTCATTTGTGCTGGGCTCAACATTTGGCTAGCTTTCATGTTGTGGTTTAAGCCTAAGGTGTGGCCCATTTCATGCATGATCAAATAGTATAAGAACTGTTTGTGCATTTCTTTAACGGTTGCTGCTCTAGCGGCTTCAGATACGTTGGCATCCAACACCTCAATAGCGGCTAAACCCGTTTGGTATTGCATGCTTAATTCTTGTGCCAAAGAACAAAAAGCCATGTGGTTTTTATCATTATGGTTGTGTGCTCCTTGTTGGGTTAAGGCTAGTGCTTGTACTGGGTTTTCCCAAGGCAGGTTCATGGCCATAGATGGTCCACCGTTGTACAAGTCATCTTGTACGGCAGTACCTGCACCAGATTTCCACTCTACGGTAATATCAGCGCCTAAAATTTGTCCTGTTAAAGGGTTGTAAAAGCTTGGGCCAATAGCACCATAAGACGGATAGGCAGAAGAAACCCAACGAATGACATTATAGGAAATATCAGAAGGATCCCAAGTGGCATTATCAGGCATTTGTTTCATGACCACCGCATTTTTGAAACCCGCTTTTTCAAAGGCCTCGTTCCATTTTTCGCCAGCTTCTTTAATGATCGAGCGGTATTCTACAGGCGTGGTATTCTCAATCCAGAAAACAATTGGCTCTACAGGTTCACTTAATTTTGCGTTAGGATTTTTCTTTTTCAAATACCAACGGCTGATGAAATCTTTGTACGGTGTAGCACCTACAGAAGTCAGGTTATCTACCTCGGCACCAAAATAACCCACTCTAGGATCATCTTTACGAGGTCTGAAATCATTTTGAGGAACTTCTAAGAAAGAGTGCTGCATTTTCACGCGAACATACCTCGCATCGGTAATATCTTTACCACCACCATTAAATGGCATTGGGTTATCGTAGGCAAGGTCTACTACCACATCGGTATTGCCGTTAAAAGATTTTACGGTTTGGTATTTTGATTTAGCAGCGTTTAAACTACCCAAAACAAACATGGCACCAGGAGGCACACCGGGAGGCGTTGTTGGTTTTACTGGATCAAGCTTGTCGCTCAAAAACAGGCCATCTACCGAAATAAGGTAACCGCCTTCGTCTTTTGCACTAAATTTATCGACAAAAAACACGGCATCCGATACGTCTACGTTGGCCGCTTTGCTTACTGGATTGGCAGGATCGTAATAGAATGCGGTATTCTTCTCCAAAAACTCGATTTTGTCATCCACCTGTTTAATGCTGAACAGTTTGGTGTTTCTGATCATGTTTTGGTTAAGGAACAACCTGGTAGGACCACCCATCGAAAAACTCTGATAGATATAATCTTTGTTCAGTTGATCTTTTTTCACATACAGTTGTAGGCTACCTGTAACGGTGTCTCTGTACAGCGTAAACAGTCCGTCGATTTTTTTGCTCGATTTGGTTTTGTCTGCTACGGTTGGTTTTGGAGGGGTTGGTGGTGTGGTCACCTTTTTGGTGGAATCGGCAGGTTTGTCTGCCTTTTTTGTTTCCTGAGCACTAGCGGTGAAAGCAAATAGCGCCGCCGCAGGAATTAACCATAAATGTTTCTTCATTTTTAAGTTAGTTAATGTGTGTTGATTAAGCGTGAGCAGAATTGTTTTAATTACAACTTTTCTGATTAGCAAGTTAATTAATTAGCGGCAAATATTAAATATCAAACACTAATTATATTGTAGAGTGGTTAAACCGCATTACTTAAGTTCAAATTCAGAAAAGATCAAAAGTATTGTTTGGCAGCAACGGTTTTCTTTAAATTGACTAGGCATAATCACAAAATGAGATATTTTTTCATCAAAATAGTTTTAGCTATCATAATGACGCACTTTATTTTAAAGCCTTGCTTCGCCTAGTTTTATTGATTATCATTCAGCAGCTCGTATATTTCTGCCAAATGGTTGGGCTTTGTATTAGAAGTTACTGAACCCGTTGATGAGCAACTGAGTGGCGATAGAAAGGTGCAAAATTTACGGTCAACTATCTTACGACAAAATTCTCATTTAACCATTTGAGCTGGTTATAGCCTTTGATAAATTTTAGCCGAAGTTCTAAGATTTTTTCTTGTGCATCTATCAACTTATTTTCCCTACTGTTAATAAGGAACAATGAGCTTTCTCCGTTATTATACTTGGCTTCTTCTGCCTTTACCAAGCGCTGATAGTTGTCAATATTTTGAGTCGCAATCTCTATTTGGTTACGATAATTGAGTACTTCATTTTTATAAGTATTTAGCTTTGTATCAACTTCCTGACGCTTATAAGCAATATCCAACAGGTTTTGCTGCACTTTGCTTTTCGCAATTCGATAATCGCCCCTAGCCTGTCTTAAAAAAATAGGTATTTCTAATTTTAAGCCATATTGATAGTTGTTTTGGAACAATGGAAAAAACTCAGACCTGTAGTTTTCTTTATTAAAGAAATTATAGGTAAAATCTAATTTTGGTAAAAGACTTTGAAATTTAAGTCGTCTTTCGCTTTCCAAAAACTCCTGTTTTCCTAAATAGTATATTACCGATGCATGGTTACCTACAGACTGTCTATTCAGTTGGCTCAACAACTGGGCATAGTTGGTATATGCTATGTTGTTCAACAATGTTTCTTTAGGGATAATACCTTCGGATATGTCATAAGGTTGCTGATTTTCTTTCCATAAAAATAAAGATAGCTCTTGGGTGGCTTTTACAAATTGTAGGTAAGCATCTTTTTGTTCTAATTCGAAACTTTGTAATTGGGATAAAGCCTCGGTGGTATCTATAGCTGCACGCTCTCCATATTGGTAAGTCTTTTTGGTTAGTGCTAAACGATCTTTGTTGATATTAACCGCCTTGCTTTGCAGCATAAATATTTCATATTCCTTTACCCAATTCCAATAAGCATTGTCAGCAGCTAAAAGCAAATCGTTGGTAAGCACTAGCTGCTCCGCCTGGGTCATCTGCAAACCAATTTTGGCTTGGTCAAGCAGTGCTCGACGTTTGTCATAAAGAAAATTTTTGGCTAAAGGAATGGTTAGTCCAAACTGGTACAGTCCACCACGGGTATCGCTGTTGTTGAGCTTTTGCCCATCAATATAATGATAACTTCCGTTTACCTCAATGCCATACCAAGTAGGAATGCCCAAACCTACATTGGTTTCTTTATAGTAATCAATTCCATCAATAGTTTTAGCACCTTTTTTAGCCTCCACTACGGGATCAAAATTGCCTCTAGCCTTACTGATCTCGGCTTTAGCTATTTCATTCTGCAAGCGATACCTAAAGGCTAGTGGATGGTAGCTTTTAACTGCAGCTAAAAACTCTTCATGCGAAAGTTGCAGGGCACTTTGACCGAAAGTAGATTTAACTACACAAATTACCAGGAAAAATAGGATAAATCTATATTGTATCTTCATTTCTACTTTGTAGTTGTTTCCGTTTTGGCTACATAATAATCGGGAGGAAAGCCGTTGATATTTCGCCAAAGTTCGTACCAAATGGGCACATCATTCAAAATGGCAATACCTTGTACACCCGCACCCATTTTTATTTGGGGCGGCCAAGGCTTTTGCATTTTATCTTCCACTACCAATGCCTTGAATAAGCCATTGACACTGATATTGTTTTCTATCGCCACTAACTTTCCAGTAAATGTTCCGTAGCTTGTATTTGGCCAGCCTGAAAAAACAATTGCTGGAAAGCCGTCGAAAATACACATGACACGTTGGCCTTCTTTAAGCAAAGGCAAATCCACTGGTTTCACGTAAATTTCCACGGCATAATCTACTTTTTTAGGTACGATTGTACCTATACTTTCTGTTTCTTTCAGGATTTCGCCAATACCTGCTTTATTGAGCTGTACCACTTGTCCATCTTGTGAGGCTAAAACAAAATATAGGCCTTTCCTAGCCTTATAATTAGCTGCCTGATTTTCAAGCTTGGCGATATCGCCAGTACTTCCCTCAATTTGGCCCATACTTTGATAACGTTCGCCCTGAGTTTTACTCAATTTTTCAGTGTAATCTTGTATAGTCGCATTTTGCTCAATGTTGGTGGCTACTATTTCTTGCCTGGTTTGAGCCAATTTGTTTTGTGCAGCCGTTTTTTTAGCTAATGCGTTCTGATAAGATACACTGCGCTGCTGAAATTGAGTAAGTGATACTAAACCATCATCATACATTTTTTTCTGTCTGTTGTATTGGTCTTCACTCAATTTCAATTCATTATCTGCCGCGATCAGCTCGGCTTCTTCAGCTGCTAACTTGTTATTTAATTGGCCAATTTTAACTTTAAGCTGACTTATTTTTAGCTCTCTGGAAGCTTTTAATGCAGTTAACTGACTATCTGTAGCACCTACTTTTGCTTCATAATAGCTACGCACACCTTTTTTGGCCTTTACTTGCTCTTGGGTACGTTCTAACAATAATGGGTCTAGATAGTCATCTTTTACTTCAGTTAACTGAATAATGGTATCTCCTTTTTTCACGTAATCACCATTTTTTACGTACCACTTAATAATTTTACCAGGAATGGGCGAATTAAGTTGCTGTGGGCGTTGATCTTGATAAAGTGTGCTTACATTGCCTCTTACTTTGATATTTTGGGTCCAAGGTAAAAACAGCACCACTATGCCAAAAACCAAAAAGATATAAAACCACCTTTTTACGCGTGAGTCTCGATTAATGTGATAAATATTATCGATAGATTGTAATTTCATTTTTATATGCGATTAGGTAAGTTGCTGGTTACTTTGCCATCTTGTAGGTATAGTTGCTGGTCGGCAATGTTCATCAATTCTGGATCATCTGATACAATGACTATCGTTGTTTTTTTCTTTAATTCCTGTAAAAAAGCCAACATTTTCAACTTAAATTCTCCATTCATTCCATCCAAAGGATCTTCTAATAGTAAGAGACGATGGTTGCCTAAAAGTGCCCTTAAAAGCAATATCTTCTTCTTGGAGCTAAATGATATTTCGGTGTCTGTTTCGCTAAGTTCAGTATAAAATCCATTGGTAAATTGACTAGATAGGTGCTCAATCCCCATCTTTTCTGATAGCTCCAAAATATCTTCTGTGCCTAAATCCTTGCGTCCCAGTAAAATATTTTCTTGAAGTGTGCCTTTGATGATTTTCATATCTTCCATATAAAGACCAATCAGGTTTCTGAGCGAAATTTTGTCTAGGTTTTTTAGCGGAACTTTATCAAAAAGAATTGACCCAGTTATCGGGTCATAAAATCCAGCCATCATGTTTAGTAGTAATGACTTTCCAGCACCCAATTTCCCTAATATCATATTGATGGTGTTTGGAGCGATATCAAAATTTAAAGCGGATAATATGGGTTTATTGTCGTTGAACGAAAAGCCGACATCGGCAAAGGAAATCTCCATACCAACGTTCTTCTGTTCCAGAACAATATCGGCATTATGCTCATCTGTAAGTTCTGTGACCTTTTCAAGTTTTACTAAAGAGGCAATGACATCATAATAGCTTTCTAAGCTTTTAATTAGTTTCTCAACGGCAGTCATCATGGTTAATACCACAATTTCAGTGGCAATGAATGCACCAATATTCAATTGTTGGTTCACTAACAAGTAGGTTCCTATGGCAAGCATCAACAACGTCATGATTACCTTAAAGCCAATTATTGCCTTATATTGAAACTCCAAGACTTTGAAATGCGAGGTACGATGACTTAAATATTTCACTACCCGCTCATCGGTACCTGCTAGGTGAACCTCGGTTTTAGAGTTGATTTTAAAGGTTTTAATGGCACCAGCAATGTCTTCCAACCAAGATGCAACTTCATACTTTTTATCGCTTTCTTCAACGCTCGACTGAATGCCAGAATCCATGGTATATCGGAAAATGAGCACTACAATTACAATGACTATTCCTCCAAAAACCAAAAACCAAGGGTGATAAAATGACAGCAGTAATATTCCAAATAAGATCTGTATTAATGCGGTGGGAATTTCGAGCAATATTTTTGATATTCCTTTTTGCAGGTTTGGCGCTTCAAAAAAACGGTTCACCAGCTCTGGTAAATAGTATTTTTTGGTACTTGATAAATTAATGTTGGGTAATTTTTCTGCAAATGCAATTGCATATTCTACAAAAATTTTCTGCTGAATTTTTTCGATGATCTGCATGACCTTAATCCTGAAAAAACCCACCAAAAAAGTACCCAATACCACCAAGGCGATAAGTAAATATAGCGAGGTAACCATGGTAGCTCCCATTACAAAACTTACAATAGCTTGTATGCCCAAAGGAATACTGAGCTGTACCAACCCGCTTAAAATGGCATAGATATAAATGGCGGTTACATCACTTTTTTCTTTTGTGATGTATCTGAACAACGCCCTACTACTTTTTGTATAATCCTGATTTTGTGCCATATTATTTAATTACTGAGAAAGCCAATACGTTGAGATATGCTAGTACATAGGCTTTGTGTGATGTGTTGCTACGGTTGTCTGTGAGTTTAGGCAAATGCTCACTAAAAAACTGCTGGTCATGGGCCGTTTCCATTAATGTACTTGCTAAAGATTTTGGATAACTAAAATTTGGGTTTATTTCTGAAATGACCTCCCCTATACATTGGCATAAACTTTTAAGTGGGTTAAAAACCAGCTCCTTGTTAATTTCGTCTACCTCTTTAACTAAGTAAGATTTGCTACTTTCTGATATGACGATACTATGCAATTTTTTCAAGTCGTATTCTTGCATTTCGTAACTGTTAACGTCGTTATGTGTAATAATTTCTAGAAGTAGTTTAAGTTTTGCAGTGGCGTCCGTAATTTGCTGCATACGCATTTTTGCGACAAACTCTAAATAGTTCCAATACCAGTTTAAAATATAGGTAAGCAGTTTATGCTTTGATGAAAAATATCGATAGATCGTTGTTTCTGTGGATTCTATTTTCTGCGCTAGTTTTTTAAATGTAAATCTCTCAAAACCAATATCATCAATCAAATCAATGGCATTGCGAATTATCGCTTTTCCCAATTCACTTTTTTCTGGATCCCTTAGATAGAGATGATCGCTTAGCTTAAATTTAAGCAAAAATTGCATCACAATGATTCCTTTACTTTTAAAAGTTAAACCTTCACAAATGTAAGTAACACTATCATTACAGCTTACATAACACTCATTAACGATTGTGGTTTTATTGACTTTTGACAGTGTGTAAACGTTTAGATTAAAATGAGATTAGAATTTGAGAAGCATCAGCTATTTCATTAGCCACCACCGATCGTTTTTCTATCGATATGTTGAAATAAAAAAGACTGCTTTTTAAAGGCAACTCCTTTTTCACTGTAACATAATCTTGTTTGTAGGCCTACCTTTTAATCATAACAATGAGCAACTTGAGTTATTTCAAAAGGCGACGGCAATACTAGCATCACCTCCGTAAAATAAACAAGCCGCTCATATTTAATAAATTAACTATCAACATTAGAAATAATCGGGTAAGATGTGATATGCAATAATTGATTAAAGAAAAATAGTTAAATTAGATATAGTTTACTTATGATGATGGTTATATACAATGCGATCTCTGATGAGGACCTCGTTTTGCTTCTAAACAATGGCGACCGACTGGCTTTTACGCAGCTATATGAAAGGTATAAGTACTTGCTATATGTGCATGCCCTAAGGAGATTGAGAAATGAGGCAGAGGCAGAAGATTTGATACATGATCTTTTTGCCACCATTTGGAACAGGCATGAAACACTAAACCTGAAAGGACGCTTACAGGGGTATCTTTACACGGCGGTTCGTAACCGTATTTTTAAGTTGATGGCCCACAAGAATGTCGAATCTGAATATATTTCATCATTTCATCAGGCCATTGAGCCAACCGCCAATATTACTGATTATTTGGTAAGAGAAGCTCAAATGGCTGCCATGATCGAAAAGGAGATTGCGGCCTTACCCCCTAAAATGCGTGAAGTTTTTGAACTTAGCCGAAAACAGCATCTTTCGCATAAAGAAATTGCCGAACAGCTCAATATTTCTGAGCAAACGGTTTCGAAGCAGGTTACCAATGCGCTTAAAATCCTTAAAACAAGACTTGGCCTACTGTTCTATTTAATTTTTCTGATAAAGTAAGGATATTTTCATTTTTTTTTTAGTCATCTACCTGTTGCCGCACAGTTAAAGGTCTATACTATTAATTGGCAAAAATAGACCCAAACGGTAATGAATAAATACCAACTAAAAACCCTTTTAGAAAAATTTGATGCTGGTACCTGTACAGAAGAAGAAATTTCACTGCTGGAAAGTTGGTACCTGAACTGGCAAATTGATGAACCATTTGAGTTTGATGTGGCGGCAACAGACCAAAGCCTGGAAAGAATTTGGACAAGGTTACAGGAAGAGGAAAGAAAACCAGTAAAATTATACTCACGTAGTTGGATCACATGGGCCGCAGCAGTTATCCTGATTGCTGGCATTGGCTTGTTATTTTACAAAACCGATTATTTTAATGACCAGGAAAACAATCGTTACGCAAGTGAAATTAAGCCAGGCAGCAATAAGGCATTCCTTACGCTTTCAAATGGCCGTATCATTAATTTAAGCGCTTCAAAATCTGGATTAAGCATCACTGAAAACCAGCTTAGGTACAACGATGGAACCGAATTGAAAACTGCACAGGTTATTTTGCCTGAGCATGAAAATGAAATCACCATTCATACGCCAAAGGGCGGAACTTACCAAATCACCCTACCCGACGGCACCAAGGTTTGGCTAAATGCCTCAACCCATTTAACCTATTTAGGCCAATCAGAAAAAAATGATAAACGGCAGGTTAAACTAAGTGGAGAAGCTTATTTCGAAGTAGCTAAAGACCCAACGCGACCATTTATAGTACAAACCAATAAGCAGTATATCGAAGTGCTGGGAACACATTTTAATGTGAGCAATTATAACGACGATGATATTGTGACCACAACTTTATTAGAAGGGCGTGTTAAAATTAACAAAATGATCCTTAGCCCAGGCCAGCAATCGGTACTTGCTAATGGGCAAGCCAAAATAGTTGAAGCTGATTTGGAATCGGTGATGGACTGGAAAAACGAAGATTTTGTATTTAAAGGCGAGGATTTTAAAACCAGCATGCGCAAAATTGCCAGATGGTACGATGTTGAAATTGTATATGCTACTGATATAAAAGAAGACATCAGACTTGGTGGATGGGTTTCAAGAAAAAGCAACCTTTCTGACGTGCTCAAAAGAATAGAAATAACTGAAAAAGTTCACTTTAAAATAGAAGGGAGAAAAATTATAGTAGAAAGATAAATACGATGATTAAAAAATCCAGAAAAGTCAGAAGTATGGCTAAATACTCCTGACCTGATTTGGTTGAGATAAATAAATTAACTACACGCATAATGCCGAAGCTTGGAACCTAAAGGCAGTATGCTCACCAAAACCTAAACAAATGTATAAAATTTATAACTATAAATTATTGCGCATTATGCGACTAACCATCGTCATGCTTATCGCAGCAATGATGCAGGTAAGCGCCGCCAGCTTTGCCCAGCGGGTTACACTTAATGAAAAACGAGCTTCTGTTGAGAAAATACTCAAGAAAATAAGGGCTCAAACTAATTACGATTTTTTATTTGAGGATGACCTGTTAAAGGCTGTTGGAGAGGTAGCTATTAAAGTGAGTAATGTGCCCCTTGAGGAGGCATTGCAAACACTTTTCAGCCAAACCTCACTTACTTATAATATTGAAGGTAAGATTATTGTCATACTGGCCAAAAAGAAGCCCCTACCCCAAAATAAAGTAGCATTATTTGGCGAAATTGATGTAAAGGGAAAGGTAGTTGATGAGGCGGGCCATCCTTTGGTGGGGGCAACAATAAGTATCCTGGTTCAGGAATCTTCTGAGGATGAAAAAACTGGAGATTTTTCGATGTCTATTAAAGGCAGGAAAGCCATTACTGTAACTAATGCGGCGGGCGAATTTGAGTTGAAAAATGTAGCAGAACAAGCTTATGTCATTATTTCCTATATCGGTTATCAGGATTACTCCATAAAAGCTGCAAAAGATCTCGGTATTATCAAAATGAAGCTTTCTGGAAAACTGCAAGAAGTAGTTGTAACTACTGGTTATCAGCAAATTTCAAAAGAACGCAGTGCAGCTTCATTTGCTAAGCCTGATATGAATGTTGTAGCAGATCGTGCCACCAGCAACAACATCATCCAGCGATTGGACGGACTGGTACCTGGATTGGTCATCAACAATTCGCCTACTAGCGGAAAGCAACAATACCTTATTCGTGGATTAAGCACACTATCTAACGTACAAAATTATGCCAGCGCCACGCCTTTATTTGTCGTAGATGGAATACCCATTGCAGATATTTCTTCGATTAACCCGCAAGATGTGCAGGACATATCGGTATTAAAGGATGCTACAGCGTCCTCTATCTGGGGAGCGCGGGCGTCTAATGGTGTCATTGTGATCACCACCAAAAAAGGCAGTAAAAATCAGCAACTAAGAATCAGTTATAATGCATTTACCAACTTTCAGGGCAGGCCAAACATCAGTTATTTTCCAATGATGAATAGTGCACAATACCTACAAGCTTCCAAAGAAACCTTTGATCCGATCAACTACACCTACAGCCCCATTTATACCCCTGTTTCTGGTAATACAGGCTATTCTCCAGACCGAAAGATCGAATGGGACTTCGCCAAAGGCTTAATCTCGGCCGCCGTAAGAGATGCCAAGCTGGATAGCCTTGCTGGTATTGATAATCTTAGCCAGATGAAAGATATTTTTTACCGCCCACAGGTATTGATGAACCACACCCTTTCTTTATCGGGCGGAACAGAACGTTATGTCAATTATACCTCAATTTCGTATCACAATAACCAAAGTTATATTCCTGGAAATAGCGACAATACCTATAAAATCAATACCCGACACGATTACACTTTTAACCCAAATATTAAAGCCTATTTTATTGCCGACCTGACCAACCAGCGCACCGCTTCAAGCCGTGCAGTTACTCCTGATAATCGTTTTTTACCGTATCAATTATTTCAAGACGCTTCGGGCAATAGTATAGATATGTCTTACTTGGGGTATACGCCCATAGAGGCCATTGCGGCATTAGAAACTTTAACTGGTAGAAGTTTGCGGTATAATCCTATTGACAATCAGCGCACGGGTATGAGCGACAGTAAAGCTTTTACAGCGCGTCTCACATCTGGCCTTACGATTAATCTTTATAAAGGTTTACGCTATGAAGGTGTGTTTGGCTATTTAAGGGGTGCCAACCGTTCAACAAGCTATGACGACAATACGAATTACAACCAGAATATACAAATTCTACAGTTTGCACAAAATAATGGCGGTACCATTAAATATAATTTGCCCAATATTAACGGGAAATATGGCACTACCAATTATACCGATGAGAACTGGACGATTAGGAATCAGTTGGTATATGATTATACGTCAAAAAATCGACTACATGAGCTCAGTATATTGGCCGGTTATGAAGCGCAAGAGCAAAAAAATATTGCCACAAGCAGCAGTGTTTTTGGATACAACGTAACTGCCCAAACATCTACCCTAATAGATTATAATACATTAACTGCAACGGGTATAGCTGGGGGGATTATCCCTACCTTAGGTGGCAATGCAAGATTGAGTGAAACACCATTTACACAATCTGAAGCACTGCAAAGGTTCAAATCATTTTATGGAAATGTAGGCTACACTTTTGATAAAAGATATACCTTAAACGCCAGTTGGAGACAAGATAAAAGTAATCTTTTCGGCATCAACAAATCGGCACAGCGTAAACCTGCATGGAGTGTGGGCGGAAAATGGACCCTTAGCAATGAACCATTTTTAAAAGGTAATGCAACGGTGAATACCCTTGCTACGCGAATCACTTACGGTATTGGCGGAAACTCGCCAACCCCTGGCAAAAGTGCCAACCAAGATGTACTTGTCGCCTCTACAAATGTTAATGTGCCAGGTGGGCAGGCTTATAGTGTTCAAACCCCAGGAAATAAAAACCTAACTTGGGAACAAACCCGTACGCTAAACGTGGGGCTCGACTTTTCTTTATTCCATTCTAGACTTAGTGGTTCTTTAGATTTCTATCAAAAAAAGTCATCTGACCTGATTGGTCCATTAAGTGTAAATCCTTTTACAGGCTTTCCAACCATTGTGGGCAATGTGGGTAACATTTCCAATAGCGGAATGGAAGCTTCTATTCAGTCGGTTAATATTAATAGTCATGATTTCAAGTGGAACAGCTCTTTCACTTTATCTTATAACAAAAATAAGGTGACCAAAATCAATCTGTTAACTGCTGTGGTTACTGGAAGGGATCAAATTAATGCACAATACCTGCAAAACTATCCTGCGTTTTCGGTTTTTGCCTTTAATTATGCGGGCTTGGATGCCTCTGGCAATCCATTGGTACGGCTTGCTAACGGCAGTGCCTCATTGGGTATGACCAATGCCACTACCCCACTGGCAAATGATGCATTGTTTAAAGGGGTATTTCAACCTTCGTGGAACGGCGGGTTATCCAACACATTCGGTTATAAGCATATTTCACTCAACATCAACATTATTTATAATCTTGGCAATGTTATGTTCAGGGATGTCAACACGATATACACCGAAGGTCTGCGTGCACCTGGTTTTATTGGTAATCAGAATTTTCAAAGTGGCAACCTTCGAACTGATTTCGCTAATCGCTGGCAAAAGCCTGGCGACGAATTTATTACTGATATTCCAAGCTACAGAAACCTTACAGACCATGCGAAGAGAAATACTGACTATTACCGATATGGGCATACGAATATTGTTAGTGCTGCCTACATGAAAATAAGAGACTTGAGCATTGCTTACACATTTTCTAAAACCCTTCTCAGTAAGCTTAAGATTGAGGGTTTAAGCCTGCGTGCGGGTATGTCTAATATCATGCTTTGGAAAGCGAACGATTACGGCATTGACCCCGAGTTTCAGGATGCTCGTTTTGGCAACAGAACGCTTCCTACAGCACAAAACGCATTTAACCTGGGTATACGTTTAACCTTATAATGATAAAAGCCATGTTTTACAATAAATATAACAAGCTAAAATTAATACTCTTTGTTGGTTTAGCTGCACTCGTGTGGGGCTGCAAAAAAGACTTTCTGGAAGTTGTTCCAAAAGGCGTAGCGGTTGCCACCAAAACTTCAGATTATGAACTTTTATTGAATGACAGGTCTTTGAATGTCATTAATATGGCTTCACAAATCGTTATGTCGGATGAACTGGCGGGGTTTAATCCTTCCTATAGTGTTGGTACGGGAATTAGCTTAGTTAGTGACCAAAAAGCATTTGAATACCAGGATGATATTTATTTATCTGGGGATAATACTTCTGAGTTAACCATACTCGAACGCCAGTTATATTCCTATAACAAAATTATCAACGAGGTGATGGGATCCAAAGAAGGGAATGATGCGAAGAAAAAAGCGTTGAGGGCCGAGGCCCTGGCTGGCAGGGCCTGGGTACATTTTATGATGGTTAATTATTACGGAAAACCTTATCACGCGGCTACTGCTGCTTCGGATATGGGTATCCCTTTGGTTAAGGTGGCTGACGTGACCGAAACTAACTTTACACGTTCTTCGGTACAGGATGCCTACGACCTGATTATCGCAGATTTAACTGAAGCAATCCCGAACTTGCCAGCTCAAATTATCGCCAGGCAGCGCATGTCAAAAGCCGCAGCAGAAGCCATTTTGGGCAAAGTTTACGTTAACATGCAACAGTTTGACAAAGCACTGCCGCTATTTACCGCTTCTATTAACCATCTTTCGGGGTCTAGCGTTCCAATAGGGTTATATGATTACAATGGAGCATTTAGTGTTGGGGGTGTTTTCTATCCAGTAAATCCAATTACCGGTCCCAACCGTTTTAATTTAGCTATAGATAAAGAAGTGCTGTATATTAAACAATTCATCAATCTTTATAGTTATTTTTTTTCAGCTTTCCCTGTTCATCCGCAAACTGCGGCCCTATTTACCAAAGCGGATCTTCGCCTCAATTTCTTCAGCAATGCACCTTTTCCGCTTACGGCACCTGCGTTTCCTAAAGGTATGCTTAGGTCTTATGGCAGATACAGCAATGCAGGCATTAGTGTTCCTGATATTTATCTGCTAAAGGCGGAGTGCGAATCGCGTACAGGAGATTTATCTGCTGCTGTGACAGATCTGGTTGCTTTTCGTAAAACGAGAATGGATAAAAATGTAGCAAATGCTGCAAATATACCTACCGATATCGCATCAGATAAAATCGCTTTAACCAAATATATTTTGGAAGAAAGAATTAGGGAGTATGCCACCCAGGGCGAACGTTGGTGGGACATGCGGCGCCTATCGGTTGACGAGACCTACAAGTCTACGGTGGCCATGGTGCATCACATTTATGATGCGAGCGGGAATATCATCAAGTCTATTCCATTGAAACCAGAGCGGCTAACGTTTCGCTTCCCTCCATATATTATGAATGCGAATACCACAATCACACAAAATCCATAAACCATATTTAATTATAAAACCATGAAAAAACTATTGATGTTGGTTTTGCTAAGCCTTTATGCAGGCATGGCATTAGCACAAAAAGAAGCTACAAAAGTTAATATTGAAATTACTGGCATTAAACCCGACTCCATTTGGGCGACTGGCAATAATAAAGCTTTTTTTACCAAACCAGACCAAAATAACCGTTATGTATTGCATTATAGCCTGGATAAACCCTTGCAGGTAAGGGTAGGCTTTGACAAACCTGTAAAAAGAGAGCTAACGCTATATTTGGAAAAGGGAGCTCAACTAAATGTAATTTCGGACTTTGATCAAAATAGCTCATTCTCTGGTAAAGGAGCAGAAGAGACGAAGTTATTAAATGAGTGTATACAGGCGTATCAAACAGCCTACCAAGCTAAACAAAAAGAGATCGGGAATACAATTCTGAGTATTGAAGACGCGATTAAAACCTATTGTGATTTAGGGCAAGTAAAATTGAATATGCTGGAGGCCAATCGGCAGAAAGTGAGTGCAGCATTTTATGAAGAATGCAAGATCTCTTTTATATCAGATAAACTATCGCTGCCCATTATATTCCCAAGATACTATGTTACGCCTGAAAAAAAACTTTCAGCATGTATTCCGCCAAGCTATTGGACATTGGGAAATGAAGTAAAAATAGACGATAAGTTTGTTAGTTCTGCTAACTACGTAGCATTCATGGCACATGTTTTCCCTGTGTTTTTAAGTAACCGCGAAAGGTTTGAACAGGGAACACTGGATCAGGCATTATCGACTGAGGAGGACCTTAAATTTAAAATCGCACTTTTAGAAAAAACATATCCCGAACATTTAAAGCGCATTGCTCTTTTTGAAATGATAAAGTATACTATTGGCAAAAGTAAAGACTTAGCACAGCTCAAACCATTTATGGACGATTACATTGCCAAATATGCCACTGAAATCCAAAAAAAGGAATTAACGGATGCTTACCTTAAAATGGATAAGCTCTCATCGGGCAAGATGGCACCCGAATTTACTTTAAAAAGTTTGGAAGGTAAGGATGTTTCGCTGAAAGACTTTAGAGGGAAAGTTGTGTACATTGATTTTTGGGCAAGCTGGTGTAGCCCATGCAGGTATGAAATGAAAAACGGCAGCCCTAAATTGCATGCTAAATTTAAGGATAACAAAGACGTTGTGTTTTTGTATATCAGCGTTGACAGTAAAATAGATGCTTGGAAAAAAGCAATAGCCGATGATAAAATAGAAGGCATTCATCTGCTTTCGCAAGCTAAGTCAAGCTCTGATAGTCCGATAGCCAAAGCGTTTAATGTATCGGGTATTCCACATTATGCCATTATAGGCCGAAACGGTAGGATTTTCGATAATGATGCCCCAAGACCAAGTCAGGATATTACTGTAACCAGAATAAAGGAAGCCTTAAACCAGGCTAACTAAAAAATGCAGCAAAGCTGGTCTTTTCTATTACTTGGAAAGACCAGTTTTTAAAAACACCAATAGTGATGTTTTTATTGAAATCATCATGAAGTGTGTAAAGGATGATCTTGGTGAACACGCATCACCATTGCTATAATAACAAATATAGGCTTGTTTAAGCCTCGGTTGGCATCCGTTAACGCTCCGTTGGCATCGGCGATGACTAATTTGGCATTTTGTATGGCTCGGTTGGCATCCGCGATGACTCCGTTGGCATTTCATATGGCAAATTTGGCATTTTGTATCACTCGGTTGGCATCGGCGATGGCTAATTTGGCATTTCATATGCCAACGGAGGCTTAAACAAGCGGATCGGAGCGTTAAACAAGCCGACGGCATCGTTAAAAGAATAGTCGGTGACACCAAAACAAAGGTCCGTAGGTTAAAAATAACGCTACGGACCTTTCAAATACATGAACCGAGGCTTTACTTAAGCTTCTGGATCTTTATCTTTTTTAATTTTAGCCTTGCTAAAGAACTGTTTAAGCTCTTTCATTTTTACTTCATAATTCTCCGCTCCCGAACCTGCCATAAAACTGGTATAGTTGTAGTCGTTAAGGGATGCTTGATAGTTATCAAAATCGTGGAGAATTTTAGCGCTCTTTAACTTGGTGAGCAGGTTCCTTAATCTAATGATCAGGTTTTCCATTAGCTGACGGCTTTCATAATCTCTGTCAAACTCGTCCCAATCAAATTTATCGGAACTCAATTCGGGCTGGTTTTGGTGGTAGTCGTGCACCTTGTTCACAAAGAGCTTGTTTTGCTCATTAATGCGTCCGTACTTTTTACGCTCCTTTGAAGACAAGGTAACCGTAATTACGGCTAAAGCGGTCTCTAATTGGCTAACGGCCTGTTTTGCTGCAGTGGCTTCCGCAGTCGACAAATGGGTGTTGTTCAAATTGGTAATTGCCATAATCTGGAAATTTTAAGGTAAATATTTGGTTATTTAATTTTTGCAATGGAAGATGAATTTGAGGGAAGCATCGGCTGAAGCAGCACAGTAAAACGGAACGTAGGCCATGAGCCAAACGCGGATAGGTAGTAAAAAAAGGAAGGGATAAAATGCTGCTTGTATACGGCAGTGGCTAGCTGAGTAGCCATTGGTTGATTGTTTTTCATAATTTCAGGTTGGATGTATCTCAAATTTAATAGTTTGATTTTGAGATTCAAATAGGTGGAAGGATTTTTTTGAAAAAAATTAGGTAAATATTCCCAGTTGGGACAATCTTTGAATTGAGTCGTTATCGTCAAACCAAATGTAAATGATTTGCTAGAATAAGTTTGTGTACTATTTTAAAATAGATTTTTTAAATTCTTAAAATGCATTCACATTTCGAAAAATCAAAATAACATGAATTTAGAAAATAAAAACAGAATGAGGAATTAGATGATGATCCCGAAAATGATGATTTGCGCAAGAGAATGAACGCCCTATGAGTGATTTAGCTGCATTCAATTTTATGAAATCTTTGGAAGAAAGTATAAGACAAGAAGGCTCAAGAAAAAATAAATCGCAGTTTATAAAAAGATCGTGAATGCCCTTGATGACGTCAAGGGCTTTTTTGTAAAGAAAAATGACTACCTACTAGAGATGTTGATAAATAAACAATTTTTTTCAAAACACACTTTATAACTTGTAGAAAATTAAATACTTAATATGAAATTAAAGGAAGCTAGGCAGAAAAGAAATGATTTCAGATTTATCATTGGAACAACGTTGGGAGAGGAATTTGTTGAAGATATTGCCATAATACCTAAATCGAGTAATGTTGGAGGTCAAATTTATTCAAGATTAAATATGGGTATGGATTATAAAGATTTATTGAGCGGCTATGATGATTTTGATTTAGTTGTAATTTATGACTATAACAATCTAAGGCTTGGGGGATTTTTGATGACTGATAATTTGGATAAGGTAATAAAGCAATTTAATTTGACAGCAAATGGAAGAAAAAAGTAATCTAAACCATGTTCCCATTGAGGAATTAAATCTTCCTAAAACAATATACAAATTCAGGGACTACGAAAACCCATATCATTTACGATCTTTATTAGATAGTGAGATTTATATACCATCAGTTAATGAATTTAATGATCCCTTAGATTCCAAAACACCTTTCAGATATCGTGAAGAAGATTTAACAGAAGAAAAAATTTATAAAAAGTGTTTATCAATTGCAAAAATCAACTATCCAAATAGATCTGAACAAGAATATCAGCAAATCGCATATGATATCCAGCAGAAAAGTTTAATTATTGATGAAGAACATATAGAAAAATTTGATCGGATGAATTACAATCAAATTTGTAATGATTTCGGTGTATATTGTTTAACTCCTGAATACGATAATTTCTTAATGTGGTCTTATTACTCAAATTCACATAAAGGCTTTTGTATAGGCTACGATTCAAGTGTAATAATAGACTGTGGAATTTTTGGAATGGGCGGTGCGGTAAGGTACAAGAATGAATTTCCCAAATTACCGTTATTCCCATCAGAAGATCATCAACTATTTTTAGATATATTTTTCATAAAGTGGGAGATTTGGCAGCATGAAAAGGAGTTTAGATTGTTGCACCAATATAAAAATGGCAAAATTCAAAAACTCCCATCTAATGCGGTTTCAGAAATAATATTGGGTTGCAATTTCCCCGAGAAAGAAAAACATTTTTTTTTACAACTTATAATCAATAAAATACCAAATGCTAAAGTTTTCCAGATGGAATTAATTCCTTGTGAATTTGGAATTACCAAAAAGCTAGTCTACGATGAAAGTCTTAATATCATAAAAGCTAATCAAATCTTAGAATAAACATTGTTTAATTATAATATTATAATCAGTTAAGTTTATTATATTTTCTAATAGCTCTATCAGTCTATTTAAGAACTTATTGTTGTCTAACATTACCATCTCAAGATTATGTAATCTCTGATTAGCTTATTCAAGCTCATTATTATTGGCGGTATTCCAAGCTGTATTGACCTCAATCATACCAGAAGAGCTGATTATTTCATCAAATTGTTCTTCTTCTATAACGTTGATATATTGTTTTCAACCTATGGTTCGTGTTATCACCAACCAAAAAACTGGCCTATCCAACATCTTAATGAACAACTCTTTAGATAAACCTATTTATTTTAAGAGATTTTAAAGGTTTAGGTTTTGTCTCTTCAGACTCAAGCTGCTTTTCGATCATATAATTCATCTTCCATCCTGATGTAAATGATGGTTGAAATAAATAATCGTCGCCACGATAGTTTTTAACATCATATACAGCATCAATAGGTATTCTGCCCACGACTTCATAAAGTTCTGCGTATGCTTTAAAATAAAGATCTGGCATATACCAAGTAACTTCTGGCTTATCCTCCCAACTACCAAAATTGCAAATTAGTACTTCCGAATTTTCAAAGTCCTTAAGAGTAGGTTTCGTTAGTTGATTAATTCTTGTTGTAGCTACTAAATTGTAAGCTGTTTCTGGATTGTAATCAGCCGCTAAAACCACAGCGCCACCGTAATTGCCATTAGACATTTTAAAGCACAAACAATCACCTGCGGCAAATATCGGTACTCTAAGCCTAATTCTTTTTCTTGGCTTTGCTTTAGGCCTATCCGATTTTAATTTTTGTAAAAATTTCTCCAGCGCAATTCTACGTTTTTTTATGTCTATCTCACTAGCGCCCAACTCAAGCCAGATAGCTAGCTCTTCACCTGTATTAATAACACTCTCTATTTTTTTTAATATTTCTGTGTCAAGTGATTTTGTTTCCCATAGTGCTTGGCCAAGGGCAAACCAAAGGCTATTTTTTTCGTGCTCTATTTCAAGAATCTCCCAGTGTGTTTCAATTATTTTTTTCGAAATGTATTCGGGGCGAGCTCCGCTATTGTATTGGTCAAAGAATTCGCTATAAATATCTGCAAATACATCATTGTCTTTTACACCTGTGCCCCAATTGCCCATTTTGATTCTTCTTTTGTTTCATTACACTTATTAATAGATAGGTATCCAACACCTATAGCTTTTCAAATTGCTCTTCAACATTATGAAACTTTTCAATAGAAAACAAAAAAGTCTCTAGCTATTCGCTAAAGGTTTTTCCCGAACCCAATACTTGATGATATGCGGAAATAGCTTACTTAATCAATTTTTGAGAACCTAGTGGAACTAAGTTTTAACTAAATTAGCCTCAGTTCGTATATTTAAACCCATCATGAATACGCTCCCAAAATCAACTGCTGCTATTTTGACTTACAAGTCACTCAACAGAGATGTAGATAAAGAGTGGATTGATTGGGCCGTTGAAATGCTGATGAATGGTTTTGATTCGGAGCACTTAGTCATCTTAGCGGGCATCAGTCCGCCTTATGATCAATTTGAACTACAATCGTTAACCCAAAAAGTATTTCAAGAACTAAAATTGGATTATTCTGACCAGAAAATGGTGATTAGAAACTATGTATCACACCTATTCACGTTCGAAATTATGGAGAATTCAGATATTCAATCCCTTTTAAAAAGCTTAAGATTGCTAAGAGACATTTATTATGAATTAGATTACGGTAGTTATATTAGCCCATTTTATAAATTGTATTATGGTGTTGAAGATCTGCAACATGATGATGTTCAATGGTACATCGATGGATTAGATCGATCTAATATTCGGGAAATCGTGAATGGTACTTTTACTAAATGGCTGGCAGAAAATTAGAATTGATTAGATGGAAAAATGGCTATTTCTTTGGCAATTGGAGCTTCCTACATCCTATCGAACAACTCTCCAAATAAACTTTCATATGAAATAGGTTTCGGAAAAAGCTAATTTCTAGACATCAACTTTTTAATCACCTCATTGTCTATCTAAGTTAGCATGCATGATATAGTTTTTAGCCTGAAATAAACTATTATTGATCCTCACCCAGAGCAAAAACCCAACACCAACCATCAAAGCAAGTAAACTTAACAGTACAGCATGGTGCATCGCAAAAGGGTTCAAAATATATAGCATCATTAAATTAAAAAATAGGAGAATAAACATGATCATTTTCCCTAAACGCTCCTCTTTTTTGTACTTGATACTATAACTTATCTTATAACTGGTTATGGATGCGTGCAGCAATTTGTCGGAAAATGCTACTGAAGGAGTATCCAACAGCTCTGGTTTAAGCAAAGAAGTCAATTGGTCAGCATTTTTTATTTTCTTATGTTTTTTCATCATAAATCTTTTAATTCGTCATTTAATAAAACACTTAATAACTCCTCCAATTTTTTCCTGCCTCGCATGAGCCTCATTTTAATTGCAGATTTTCCAAGCCCAAGTATTTCTGCAATCTCAGCAACGCTTTTTTCTCCAAGGTAATGAAGTGTGATCACGATTCTTTCCTCTTCTACCAGTTGGGCAAGTGCCAAATTGATGTATTTTTTTCTGTCGGCCTGTACTAGCCCAGCCACTTCTCTCCTTTCGTTTAAGATATATTCAGCGGCACCCGTTTCCTCGTTAAGCTCTACATGGTTTTTACGTGTGGAATTTAACTTGGTTATCGCGGTGTAGTAAACAATCTTGTAAAGCCAGGTTGAAAACTTGGAGGCGCTTTGAAAGGTAGCCAATGCCTTAAAAGCCTTCATAAACGAATCTTGTACCACCTCTTCCGCATCTTCGTTATTTACACAAATTTTAAGGGCCACAGTGTACGCTAAGTTTCGGTAAGTATTAACAAGATATTCAAACCCTTCCCGTTCGCCCAGAATTGCTTTCTTTAGGTAATAGTCTTCTTCCTTGCGGATTTTTCCGAATAGCATTGTTAGGGCTGTAATTAATTTCCTTTTACTTCAATACTTAGACTACGCTTTTAAAAGAAAGGTCACATTGTGACCAATGTTAATTATTTCAAGTCTTATGAGTAAATAAGATAAACACAATAAAATGGAAAGTACTTCTGCTGCACTATTTATATCCATATGCCTAGTGATATTTGGAATTAGCTATTACTATTTCACTACCCGACATAAGGAGCGTATGGAAATCATTGAAAGAGGCCTCGATCCCCATCATTTTAAAGGCCAGTCAGAATTTTCGTCATGGTTATTGATACTGGGAATTGTAAGCATAGGAATTGCGCTGGGCATTGCAACAGGCACTTGGCTAAGTCTGATATTTCCCCAGCAAAAGATCGCTATTTTCTGCTTTTGTATTTTCTTAGGTTTGGGCCTAGCGCTAATTTCTTGTGGTGCACTGTTAAAAAACATGCGAAAAAAAGATTAGTGTAACCGCCAAAACCATTATCCGTTTAACCTTATCATTAAAAAAAATGAAAACATCATTAAGGGCATTGCTATGCCTTAGCTTTTCTATGCTAGCTCCAGCAATTACAAATGCACAGGTAAATACAAACATCATTGACTCATTGGTGGCAACTGAAGGGCTTACCAACAATGCTCCTGGTACTGTTATCTATCTTTCTAGTGGCGATAAAGTACTTTATCAAAAAGCCTTTGGAAAGGCGAACGTTGAGCTTGATGTGGACATGAAGGTGGACCATGTTTTTCGCATTGGCTCGATTAGCAAACAGTTTACGGCTTGTGCAATCCTTAAACTCATGGAGCAAGGAAAATTATCGCTTGGTGACGATATCCGTAAATATATTCCAGGTTTTCCGCAGAAAAATGAAATCATCACCATTGAAGCGCTGTTAACGCATACCGCTGGAATAATTAACTATACTGGTTTATCTGGCTTTACGGAAGAAGTGAAACGAAAGGATTTAAGCCCTAAACAACTGATTGATTTTTTTAAAGATGAACCGCTAGCATTTAAACCAGGTACGGCTTATAAATATTCTAATTCGGGATACGTGCTTTTGGGCTATATGATAGAAAAGCTTACTGGCAAAACTTATGGCGAATATATTGACGAGGTTATTTTTAAACCTTTAGGGATGAAAAATTCATATTATGATAGCCCTACCAAACTAATTGCGGGCCGGGTACCTGGATATGTACTAAGAAACGGGCAATACCGTAATGCAGATTTCCTTAGCATGACTTTGCCTTATGCCGCGGGCTCGCTGGTTTCTAATCCTGCGGATATTCAAAAATGGTATCATGCTTTGCATAACGGTCAGTTTTTAAAGCCCGAAACGCTAATAAAAGCATTCAGTTCCTTTAAACTTAACAATGGGACTTTAATTGGTTATGGCTATGGTTGGGAAGTGGGCAATGTACAGGGAAGTGCAAGCGTTAAGCATGTTGGGGTAGTAAATGGCTTTTTTACCTATGCAGCCTATTTACCACAGGAGAATTTGTCGATATCCATTTTTAGAAACTGCGACAATGCTGCCGAATTGGATATTATCGCATCGAAAATACTGGCCTTTGCGTTGGGAAAGCCCTATCACTTTAGAAAAATTACCTTGACAGCGTTGGAGATGGAGCATTACCAGGGCGTATACAAGCTAGAAAATGGTGGTGAATATACGATTAGGTTAGAGGACGGCAACCTGATGTATTATTACCAGGGTGGTATAAAAACCCCTTTGAACGCCTACGAGAAAGGACATTTCACACTAGGAAACACTTTAACTAGTTTTCATTTTATTAAAGATAGCTTTGGGAAGATAAACGGTTTCACTATTGATGGTACAGGGCTAGCTTATAAAGCTAGTCGTAAAAACATAAAGGTTGAAGCGCAAAAGAAAATGAGTATACCAACCAAGTTGCTACAGCGTTACACTGGTAGGTATCAGTTTAGCCCTGGGCCTGTTTTTGAAGTTGTATTAGAAGGTGATAAGCTATTTGGTCAGGTAGGAAATGACAAAAAGGAACTTATCCCTTTTGCAGCACATCAATTTTTTGCCCGATACTTAGATGCATCAATCATTTTTAATATGGATGCTAAGGGTAATGTAATGGGCCTTACAAAAATTCAAAATAGTGAAATGATCGCTAAAAGACTCCAATCTCCTCTTTAGATTAGGTTGAAAGCACAAATTAGCATTTGCTATGCATATAAATTACCAAATAGAAAAAGCCTTTAGCGATTTGCTAAAGGCTTTAGAGTTGTACCGTTCAAGATGACTATTTTGAACACCTAGAGCGCTTTTGCAGACTATTAGAACCGATAATTGAAGACTTGAAAAGCAAAGGCTTTATAGAATAAGATTAGTTTTTTAGAAAATAATTTGAATTGGATCAACCTCTATCGGACTACTTTAGAACCTTTAATTTGGCAATATCCAAATAAAATAGTTTAGAATTGGTTGTGGGAAATTTGCTGGGAAATTAATGAATATTGTGAGTAATTGTAGATTTCGGTAATAGTAGCCAGTCCATTCCGTTCCAAACTGTCCACTCCAACTGATCATTTTTGTTTTTCATCCCGACTGCGTTTCTCACCCACCACTTACATTTTCCGATCCAGACACCACAAGTAAACAAGCTCCCATACCTGCCTTTTGCGTAGCAAAAGCATCGGAATAGCTCCCTGACATCACTAAATAACCCTACGTAAATTTAGTTTAACAAACCACATCGAAACTTCTTGAAAAAACCGATTATAAAGCGATCAGAGTCGTTAAAACATAGCGCCCGAAACATTATCCCGAAACATACCAACACACGATCAAACAAGCTTAAAATCAGTCGACTGGACACTTTCAAGCGAAATAGACTGGACACTTTGGAGCGAAAAAAGTGGCCACTTTGAAAAAAAACAGGTGGCCACTTTTAGGATATCCTCCAGTATGGCAGCTTATTTCTGTCTTTCAGGAGGATTAACGTTTCTTCAATAACCTTAGGTATCCTCCATCAACTAAGTGGCAAATACAAACACAAATTTATTCCTATATTGCAGCACATTAAATATTCATGAGAAAATTAATTCTCTCCGCTACGGCACTATTGCTGGCAACAGTGACCATTTCCTGCAAAGACAAGAAGACTGAAGGTATCGAAAAAATGACCGATACAATCAATAAACACATAGACGACGGACTGTTCAAGGAGAATGTGACCACGACACTTCGTGAGGTCACGTTCCTATCGGTAGATACCCTAACCGAAAATACGTTGGATACCCTACGTCAAGTTAAGAACCAGGAGAAAATAGATAACTTCCTATCGGAGACTAGACAATATCAATCCCTGATGAAAAACGAGCTTTCGCAGATGAGATTACAGAAAAGTCTCGGTTGGACAGTACTTTTCAACAATACCAAGAACGATTTCGAGGAACATCAGGGAAAAGCGAAAGCCCTACTTGATTCGATCAACGCTTATGAAAATACGAATCAAAAAATAAAAAATCGCATCAAAACCAACAAGAACCCGAAACCGGTCTATGAAATGAAAATGCTCATCAAGTTGACGATGAACAAAGGCAACGAAAGCCACAACCTTCTGGATACTTCCTTTTATCATTTTAACGAATCATTCGTGATGCTAAGACAGTAATGTAATATCGACGGTCAGCTTTTCTCTACCAAACCGTATCAGATATGTTCATTGGAAAGGTTTACCCACCTTCCTGAGATGACAACATTTTTATAGTCAATTTTTTTGACAAATTACTTATTGTCAACTCTTTCCAGAACCGTTGGGACCCGCAAAAACGTAGAGCTGTGCCCTGGCCATTATAGCACCCTTAGGGTAACCGTACTACCGCTGTCCACATCGACCCTTACCAGTTCCCTGCGGTCACGGTAAGCTCGGATGAACAGGTCATTGGAAGTACAGAGTTCATTACGATAGAGGTTATAGAACCCGCGGCGAAGATTATCACGCTTCACCTCCACGATACGTGCCCGTACCATTCCCGCCTGTTCCTTCAGCGAACGCTCAAATAAAGGTATGAACTTAACTTTTGCCATATCGATCTACAGTATCCACAAATCTATAAGAATGCGTAAAAAAAACTGGCATCCTAAACGCTAAAAGCGACTCATTGTTCATTTTCCAAGTTCTTTAACCTTTTATAGAGCAAATCTCGCATTTTAAAATTCACACGTTCTACCTTTTTGAACTGTTCAGCAGTAGCTTCCCGGTATTTCTTTTGTATTCCAAGCAACTCTTCATTCAACTCGTTACGGATTCTTGCCAATTCTAGGGGTTTATCTTTTTCCACTACCATCTCTATTTCTGTTTTTGAGAAAGCGTAGAATAGCTTGTAGGTGGTATCTAAAACAACCTTATGTAGCTCGATAATGTGGCTAAACAAATCTCCTTTCAATACGATAAACTCGCCATCATATACGAAAAGTTCCAAATGTGCAGTGGCCAGTTCGAATTCGTATTGTCGCTGCTCAATTTCCAGATATTTACGCGTATTCACCTCTTTATAATTCTGCAATTCGTAACCGTAAAAAGAAAACCTCATCAGGGAATATATCCACACGGATTTTTGCTTGTTAAAATCAAAGATGGCATCCCGCTCAGAGTTTTTGAGATTGAGCCTATGTTGGTTATCTAGCGAACGTTGCGCTTTCAACATTTCAGTTTGCTGCGCAAGATCAGATTTTATGTTCTCTACGACTTCTGTTATTTCACCGATATCTTCCTTTGTAGCTTGATTAGCGGCCTTTGCTTCAAAATATTTCGGTAAATAGTTCTTCAGGACATAGAATACGGACAACGATAATATAATTACGAGCCCTTCAATAAGGTATTTTTTTTCTTCCATCATCCCGCTGTTTATCAAAAATCAAGTTGGCATGTCCCTGTTAGAAACTATTATCAAATGCCAGTTCAAAAATCAATTTCTTTCTAATTGCCATTGTCTGAAATCATCCTCTAAAAACGCAAATTTTTTCTCAAAAAGGTGTGCAAGACGCGTATTTGCTGTTGCGAAAAATATCTGTTTACCAGATTTCAGCGCATTCAGTCTCAGATAATCCAGAAAAGACAAAGCATTCAAATCATCAATGAAAGCAACCGGGTCATCAAACATGATGATGTCAGGACCGTTGGTAAGCTTGTTGTTCAGCGACAAGAAAATTGAAAGCGCAAGCGCTGATCTCTGCCCAGTGCTGATTTCCGTCACGAACCTGCGCTTTCCCTGCTGGTCAATCAAAACCAGCCTGTCACTCTCAAATTTAAGATCTGAAAATTCTTTGGGAACGTGAATAGACTTGAAGATATCGATGATCTCACCTAGATTACCAACAAAGAACTCTTCAATTTTCTTAGCAGCTCCATCGGAGGTCAATTCTGTCAAACGCTCAAATGCTTTACGGAAGCGTTCCAGCTTTTCCGAGTTGAGCGCTATCATCTTGTTGTTTTTATCCAGCCGTTCCCTAGCCTGTTTAACCACTATTTCACCACTAAGGGTATTCCTAAAGGACTGAATAGCCTGTTTCAGCACGTCAGAATTGTTCTTGATCTCCGAGAACTTACTGGTATCACCGATAGCTAAAAGAGATGTTAGTTTGGCGGCATATCCGGCGAATAACGCTAGCTGTTTATCCTCCTCTTCCAATTTTCTAGCCGCTAATTTGGCATCAGCTTGTTCTTCTGGCGGTAGACCAAGTAGCAATTTGACATCTAACCCTTTCTTATAACGTTCATCAGTATTTCTTTCCAGTTCTGAACTGTTAGCTGAAAATTCTTTACGTAGAGCAGATAGCTTGTTAGTAATGCCAGTTACATTCAGCACATCCAATTTCAGTTCGTCATTAAAAGCCTGGGATATCCTCACTTTCAGCTCGGCAAGCTCCACCTCAGATTTTCCCGAAAGGTTGCCAAAAGCGATAGTATCGTTCAGTCTTTCCAATTCATTTGCGACGTCTGTCGATTTGCCAATAATTTCTGAGACTTTTAGCAAAGTCTCATCAAAGGACATGATCGGTGCATCTAATCCAAAATAGCTCTGATAGGCATCTTTGATTTTTGCGATATCAGTTAATTTCTTTTGGATATGAGTTGACTCTTCCGTCCATGCAGAGACCTTCTTATTTTTCTCATCGAACCTTTCGCTTCCGTCGATTTCCGAACTGATCAATAAATTGATGCTATTTTCTAGTTTCGAACGCTCGAAACTGGTTTCACATAATGGGCAACTGGTAGCTTCCGGCGCGACCTCCAGATAGAGCTTCCCTTTGGTCTTTAGCTCCTTGATCAGTCCCTCGACCTTGCCCATTTTGTCCAGTTCCCGTTGTATCTCCTGTTTAACTGTTTTAATATCATTTTGTATTTGCTCATCTCTACTCTTTTCCGCTAACACAAAGGCATCAATATTTTGTGAAGAGCGGTAGGAAGAAGTGTCAATTTGTGAAATGGAGGCCGCAACAAAATCCGTTTTATTTTTGATCAGCTGTTGCTCCCGTTGTTTAACGGTCACCCCCTCTAGCTCCATATACCTGCCTTCGGCTAGATATTCCATCCCCCTCTCAAGCAGCTGTATTTTTTTCTCGAGGTCTTTTTGGAGACCTTGGATAGTAGCACTTTTTTGTGCCAGCGCTTTGACTTGATCGATCAGTCCGTCAAAGGCGGCTTTTTTACCATCAAACTTGTCCCTGGCCAATTGGATCGCACTCAGCGTATCATAAAAGAAATTGTCATCGGCAAAATTCTGCAACAGCACACCCAACTGGTTATTCAGGTCTTCAATCGCCGTCAGCTCTGTATCCACATCCAAACCCTTTTTGTGAAAACCGACGTTCTGCATGTCCTGTGCTACTTTCTCACGGATATATTTCAGGTTTTGGGGCTCTAGATACGCACCGACCACCTTGTTGTCTAAAACAATTTCATTTTTTGCCGCATCAAAGGCGTCCTTGAGCTTCCTGTACTCTGGTCTAATCCTTTCAAACATTTTATTACAACGTTCCTGTATATGATTGAACTCAGGTCCCAGAATAATACTTTTTAGTGCGTCCATGACTTCACCTTCTGTTTTACTGCTGGAAAAGCTGTGGGCCGCGTCCGCATTGAAATAGTTGAATCTATTGAAAGAATTAAACAGGGTGTTACCACGGTTGTAAGTAGTGGAATACCATTTGAGATCCCTGGCTTGGAATAATGCCTGATTAGTTCCCTGGTATTGTTCCATCTTGGATGAACCATTATAGATTGCCTCCAAACAGCCGTTCGGATTGACCTGGTGAACATTCCTTGCAGACCTACCGCAAAGCATCAGTTCTATCCCCTCAAAGACCGAGGTTTTCCCAACACCATTGATCCCCTTGAATAAATTTACCTTGCCAAAACTAAAATCCCTTACAGATTTTGGAAAAAGACGATAATTTTCCTTCAGCAACAACCTATCGATAAATTTCACCGTACCTACATCGCCAACCGCCTTCTTAACACTTGCAATAGCCTCCTTTCTAGTCTGATTCTGCGAAAAGCGATCCATTACACTTACATAAGTCTCATCAGTATAGACCTCCTGCAGATCAACTTCCTGTAACAATTTCTTCCATTCGGATACAATGTCGGGCTGTACCGTCTTTTCTGCAAGATCGATATGGAAGAAGTCGGTGAACTCCTTTTCATCGAGCACGTATTTCCGCGCATATTTATCGTCATTTTCGATATCGTTAACCTCTTCCTCTGAAAACTGGTCATTTAACAGGAACAGGTAATAATTCCACTGGAGTGCACCAGGATTGCTATAGAACTCGCTGGAAAGCAACTGTTCCTGATAATCTCCAAAATCTTCCTTTTTATCATTCAGCAGATCGATGAAACACACGCCGGCCACTTTATCTTCTATATTTAGCGTCCCCCTGTAGATTCCCTTGTTTATTTCTTTTAGATCGGGAAGAATTTTCTTCGCCGTATCGATAATTCTTATATTGTCCATCAGACTATTTCAAAAATGAGTTTTCGTTGCCACTTACTATATCCCTTATACTGCTACTGCTTTCGCCAGACTTTGCATGATAAGCTCCATCCCGACGATAAAATACCACGACCCTTTCCCTGTTTTTATTTTCTAGGTCGAAAAGGCTCTGAAGGGCCTGGAAAGTCCGTCCAATTACCTCGTCAGTCGCCATTCCGAGGTAACAAACCGTGGCCCAGACCATTTCACCTGCCGTATTCACTAGATTACACCTGAAATACTGTAATCCTACCAGTTTCTCCTTCTTATCATTTTTGTGGTGCGAATAGCCCAACAACAGTTCTTCTGTCTTGAGATTGGACAGACTGTTGGGCAGATAACCTGGGTTGCGAAGGATCTCAGCACCTAAAACCTCCATCAGTTCGACATACCTGTTCCTTATCCTTACGCTTTCTTCTTCCAAATCTTCTCCAACCGTGATGCGCCTATTGATGTCGGTATTATCCAAACTTTTCATCGACCAGACATGCTTCAGTTCCGACCATTGCTTCGCAGTTTTCTCGGTAATCTCTCCAGTGCTGAGGCAAGCCAAAAGCTCCTTCTCTATCACACAATTTTCGGGACTGTTCAAAAATACATTATGACATCCTACCGACTGCAGGTAAGCGATATGTTCGTCCGAAACAGTATCTACGGCCACAAGGCTATCTTCATGGTCGAAAACGTAGGTCGCTAACATATGGGGACCATTTCTCATCTGTTGTGGCGCTACACCGCTATTGATATTGACCGAGGTGTTGTTGAACAGAAAAGCATGTGCCGCACTATTTAAAATGAAGGCATGCTTATCCATACCATAGTAGTAATAATAAAGGCCAAGCTGATGATTATCCCTTATCCTCGCCAATTTATGAAAACCAAAATCGTTTGAGCGCATGTATACGCCACTTCGAGCTGATTTTTTGGCTAACAGCCCATCACGACCTAGCTTAGACTTATTGTTCCAGTTCAATCCGATCACCTCGGTGCGCTGCGCCGAGAGTACGAAACTCCTGAAATTTAGGAAACAGGGATGTGTGGGGCCTGGGTTTACCTGTGGATTCAATACGAGAAAAGGCAGGTCTCCCCAGAGAATCCGGTCCTTGACCTCCTTCGTCATCTGTTCAGAGAGGTTCATTGCCTCGGAGCAGATCACAGACATGAGATGGACAGAGTTCGGCCGATTGCGCAAGATATAGATTTCCCTTCCCGGAATCAGGTTGTCCCGTTCGACATCACCTCCGCTCCAAACACCCATATGAAAGTTCTTGAACTGCATCAAAAGGACAAGTTTTTCCACATCTTCGACCACTGTCCTAAACAGATAGACCAAAGGATCGACGAAATTATTAATGCCCTGAAGTACCCGCTCATCGAAATAGGAGATAATATCCTCACTCAAATTTGAGCGAAATTCCACAAGTTCTTCCTTGTTCAGGGATTCCATCCCGATAGTCCACAGTTTGCCCGCGTTAGGCCAGTGTTGCTTATCTGCAATAATCTCGTTCAGCGAAACAAAAGGACAGCAATATTCTGGAACAAGCCCAAGATCTGCACCGGTCTCCTTCAATAGAGCAAAGTAGGAACGAAGTTTAGTGGATACATCAGTACCATTTTTTATCGCAAGGTTGCTAGCGGACAGCACACCTTCATGTTGGTACAATAAAGTGTTGTAGGTGACTGTTTCCCTGTTGAGCACATTCAGGTCTAGAGCCACCCCGGGCAGTACTTCTTCTATATATTTAAATTCCATTTATGAGCGTAAACATTTGGTTGGTAGTAAAATTAATGAAATAAATTTTACCAAGCATCATGTGTGATTGGCCAAGTCATAGCCGCATCTCAGGAAACCACCTTCAGTTCGATGACTTCCCCCAATTTCTTTTTCGGATACACGATCGATGCCAACTTGAAGATCCCTCCGATGGCCGTCACCAAACCTGATACGTTGATGTAATTGTCCAATTTCAGGTCAAGGGTATGATCCTCCTTGTTCCTGATGGTCTTGATGGCAATGAAGAACTGGAATTCGATATCATCAATCTTCTGTTCGGTCTTACAGAACATCAACAGGTTATGCAGGTCAGGTTTCTTTTTTTCCTGTTTGATCCACTTCTTAAATGCGGGATCACTCTTGTAGTGCACGTTCAAAAGGTGTTCCATAATCTTTACCATATCCTCGATGGCATTTTCGGTCTGCCCTATCTGCAATAGCTGCAGCGCCTGCGCAAGTTCGTTGGATATCTTGACATCGACATCCCTGAACTCCTCGATCAGCTTTTCGATCTGGAACTTCATTTCGGCGCTCAGATCTGGGTTCCGCTTGAGCGAATCAAGGATCAGCTTAAGCTTATCCTCTTCCAGTTCAGCGATTTTCTTTTCCTTTTCTTCGTTCTCAAAATAGAGGTATACCGCTACAAAGATAGCAATCACCGTCGCCATAGCCATCCATCCGAAAGCCACAGTATTCTTATTCATTTTATGCATCATCTTTAAGCTTCAAAAGATAGGTCCCCATTAAGCTTTGTCGTTTTTACGGAAAAGTTACGCGCCTTCGAATCGAAACAGTCAAGCACCTCGTCATCCTGATGCCTATTGCCAGAATTATAGGCATGCACCGGGTTCATCAGTTCGGAAATTTCCTTAGAAATGTTGTTGTTTGAGCCATGATGAGGTATCTTCAGAAAATAAAGGTCCCTCAGTTCTCTTTCCCAATCTGGGATCCGTTTGAAAGAAGAGATCCCCGCATCCCCCGTAAATAGCAAACGCCCTTTATCACAGTCGATGGCAATAATAATGCTGGCGCGGTTAGTCGCCGTAATCGATGCCGTTTGCTCGTCCTTCAACTTATCGCAAGACTTCAAGCCCGCCAGTTGCTGAAACCTATTAAAGCCCTCAAACAGCACATGCTCGCGAAGCTCCTCTGACAACAACTCGTATGATTTTTTGTTGGGCGGAAAAAGTTCTTCGAAATATTCCCTTGTGGGCCCAAGCACCTTCACTTCAGGCCAATGTGCAAATTTAGGGCCATCGCCATGGAACACATTCCTAACCTTCCGCTCTGGCACCAAAGAAAGTAACTGTTTCAGTTGACCAATGGATTCGATTAAGAATTCAGCTTTCTCCTGAAGCATAGTAACGCCATTACTCCCAACCTTGGCCGCTGAATCCAGCACCAGCTCGTCGGCATGCTCCACCACCTGATCCATCAAATCTCGTCCATTGCCCAAGTCTTTCAAAACTTCCGGCGTTTCATGCACCCACACTTCCTTGACACCATCAATGTAATCTTCGATCAGGGGAATAAGTCCACCAATATGGTCACTGTCATAATGGGTACAGACCACGATGTCAGGTGCAGCCTTCCCATTGCGTTTCAGTACCTCCTGCAACTTCGGCTTTAATTTCGTTAAATAGTGGCCCACCATACCGCCATCGATGACCATGACCATTCGCTGGCCAGATTTTTCGAGTTCCACGATGATCGCATCACCATCGGAAACATCCAGCATATTGACTTTTACTTGCATCACAAATTTATTTGGTTTAGAAATCCAGCCCATCGATACATGCGCCGGAACCTGAAACATCAAAGGCGAGTACTTGCGAAAAAACAGCACGCAAAACTCATCAATGGCCAGTCGGGTATGATTAAGAGCCGAATAAATTTAATTGTTTTTTTTAAAACACAAAAACTTTTGAAAGATTGCCCAAACCCGAACCTAAACATACACAACAAACATTCCCAGACATTCTAACCTACATCCGATAAGTACGTTGTTATACGTTTCAACCAGACGGCATCCCTCCCATATCCGCGACGTTTGCTGTCGTCGACCTCAGCATGCTTTGAAATGAATTGGTACCGTACCATATCCTTTCCCTCAAATATTTGTAGTAGTCGATCCATGTAGTTTTTCCTTATATAGTATAACTTACAGCCGTCGGCCCAAATGTATTGGCTTACCCTGGCACCGGTTGACTTGTCATAAAAGCTCAAATCTTCAATCCTAAAACGTAGACCAAGCGCAGCGGAGATTTTCTTATCAAGAAAACGGAAATTGGGGTGTGGATACCTTTCGGAGGTATACCCTTGCCAACTGTAGTAGTTAAGCAGATCCATCAATCCCATTTCATCTGCATAATAGCCTTCCTCATAGAATTCAGCAAATTTGCTCCATGAAATCTCGCCCGCAAAAACATGATAATTACTACTAGTGTCCAAATGGAGTTTACCCTGCTTCACCTGTTCAGAGAAACTTTTTATCATAGGCATATCAATCAAAAAGCTCTGTATGCCCAAATAAAAATCGGCATTGAGTTCCGATGATTTTTGTTTGACTTCCGCTGAAATGAGTAGCCATTCCTCCCCATCGTCCAGTATAGCGCTATAAAAATCATCTATTATTGCCTCACCCTTATCCTCCAACCAGCTGCTTAACGTACTGGCGTCCCTTGGCAAAAATGAATCTGTGATCAATTGGAATTTTTTCGGCAGTACAGGAAAAGATGGATCAAAGACCAGATAGTCAGGCCGAAACCGGTGACCATACTCCTTTTTGAGCTTGCCGTCAAGGAACAACCTCCCTGTAAGGTCATGGTAGGCCAACCATAGATATTTCTCCCTGTAATCCAAAAATTTCCCATGCAACCCTTCGGCATAATATTGGTTACGGTTTTTAGAGATGTCCAGCTCAATGGTTTCAAACTTATTTTTGGCATAGCCCATCTTGGCAACAAGTTCTCGGATAATAGTTAATATCTGCGTTTCCGACAGCGTCTTTCTCTTAAAATAACTATCGGTACTGATGGAACGAACCTGATATTTGTTAAAGTCATAGATATCCATCCCAAAAAATTCCGGAAAACTGCCCGACCTGTCACCTGTAGCCCTAGGCTTATCCGGTAATTCGATGGGTAGTCTCCTAAAATCCAATTTTCCAAAATTGATACCCATTTGGCTTTTGGCATATTCGGACATGGTCAACAGATACTCTAAGACCAGCGCATCATTGGTTGCGAGCTTTGGAATAAACTCGCCAGTTACAAAAATCCGAAGCTCGTTGCCAAACGCCTTATCTTCCGATATCATCAGTGAGCCGAGCATCGCAGCGCAAAGCACCTGAAGACAATTCCCATCCTTTACCAGCATTGCCTTTTTTAACTGAGGGACCAGGTTTAATTTGCCAAGCTCCCTACATAGCAAAGTAAGGTTTTCCGTAGCCAGCGAAACAATAGACCTGTCGCTGGAAGTCGCGGACAAATAGTTGGTAAAGAACTCTTCCTCCAGCTCATAAGAATCAAATTTTTTCTTCCTGAAATCAATGTTCCGTTTTTCCAGATAGGCGTAAACCCTGAACCTGCTCTTCCTTATCAGTTCACTCCAAAAAAGATCAATATCTGCTTGTTTCAATGCTTCCAAAAGAGAAATGGTCAATTCTCCAAGGCCGTAAAGCTCTTTTAAATAAATATTCTCGAAGAGTTTTTCATAGATCAGCGCATAGTTTCTCTCTTTTTTCTTCAGCTTGGCAAGAATGGCTATAAATTTCTCCTGTGACTCTTTCCTATCAATTAGATAGTCTACATTGTTGATGCATTCGGAAATCACCTCCTCATTACTGGACACCTCAAATAAATCGACGCCGAATTGATGTGGGAGCAGGTGCACCAGGGAAATCAGGATATCCTGCCTCAATGGGTGCTGTTCCGTTCCCTCTCCGATCTTAGCCTGGACTTGTTCGGTTTTAAAATAAGCTATAAGTTCTGTAACATCTTTGATTTCGGCCAGCAGGTACTTCGCAATCAGACAACCGCCGACCAGATCGTAAGTAAACTGGACAGTTTCGATGTCGGAATGCAAATTTCTCTGGAAGCACAGCCCCTCGTCCAATAATTTTTCAGTCAGGCTACCTATCAACGTCACCGAACCCGGATCGATAACTTCATGAAAGTCCTGGAGATCGATTTCCCTGCTGTTGTTTTCCCAAATTACTTTTGTAAAACTATCCACCCCTTTCTTCAGTTTCCTTTTCATGATGGGATCAGTCCTTCCCTGCACTTTACAGACTTTTGATAGAATCTGATCGACATAAGCTTCAATACTGATGAATAGGTTCTCAATACTGATTGAAATCTGCTGTTTTCCCTCGTTGACCTGAGAAAATATCTTTAGCAGCAGCGGATTCCTGAACAATTCCTTATTGAAGTGCCAAGACTTCGGCCTAATAGTATACTTCTCAAAATATTTGGTGATTACCGCGTCCCTGTTATTCTGGTCAAAACCCACCAAAAGCTTTGTATTCTCTATTTTCTTCAGGTCCGTCTCTTCGAAAATCGCTTCCAGGTAACGGTCACGACAAGTCGTAACCAGGATTATGTGGTCAAACTTCCTGATATCTCTGATCATGTCCTTCAGATGTCCCTTCCAAATCTGATCAAAGGGGTTGCTTTCGTTCAGTCCATCTATGACGATAGGAACTTTGATCCCCTTGGCAAGGCCCAGATTATGTAGCGCCTGCAGAAAGTCCACAAAAGAATACTCCCTTTCGAGGCCCAACTGCTCCAGAATCATGTTCTGGGGAAGACCGGTTCCACGAAAATTTGAACCCAACATCAGCACGCAAGGTAGTTTCTTTCCGACCAACACATTACAGATGTTACAGGCGAGATTTGTTTTCCCATAGCCCGCGCTACTGAGGATGTGCATGTCTTTTTGATAGACCAGATCGATGAGCTCAGCGATAGCATCCATCTTCTCCCCGTCTTCATCCTTTGCGACAATATGCTGTTGGAGATCATTGATGGGGCCAATCAGGTATTCCCTGTGGTTCCATTCTTCATGATGATCTGTTTTGTTGAGGTCTTTATAACATTCTTTAGATTTCAGTTTAGCATTGAGGAAGTCTGCAAGCACCCTATACCTGGCATGGTAGTCGTCCAACAGTTCATCTATTGCGCTGATGCTTTCGATATCTAACCCAGCTCTTACCAAACCAACCACTTTTTTGCTAGTTTCGATGCAAAGGCTGACCAATTCTTTCGCTTTAGCGAGATAATCCGGATGGAAAGTCTTGAAATCTTTTTTCCTAAAGGATGTCCTTCGCTCAATATCATCCAAGGCATCCTGGATATGGCTTGCTTTATCCTCTATCCTGGAAATGACCGACTTATATTCAATAATTGCATTCAACTGCTCATCATAAACCGTAGGTGTATATAAGTCCACGTCGAACTTGTTTCTCAAATCCTCTATGCGCCTCTGCGTAAATTCCTTTAACAGATTTAGCCCAATGAACTTTTTTGCGAAATAATGATTAAATATAGCCGAAAGCTTTTCTTTATTAGCAAAGTAGAAGTTCTCGAAAGTGGCCTTGCTCCAATGGATGCAGCCTGCTTTCCCAGAAAGACCCCTAAGGGAACCTTGCAATTCTTGGAAGGCACTTTCTACGAAAGCGCCCGGAGTACACACAATCCAGGTATTTATATGAGGATGCCGATGTAGAGTCGTAGAAAAATTATCGACCAGTTTATCCCTTCTGGTTACAATCAGGGATGTGTTATCCTCACCGTCAAACCACCACTTCACCTGCCATCCGATTTCCTCACCCATCTTTCCCAAACCAGGACAATCTCGATCAAGTTTCAAGTAAAACTCAGACCCCGGAGTATTGTAAAAATGACTGAAACTGCCAAAGCTGCTATATAAGGTATATGCGACCTGATAACAGAAAGATTCGAAGCTAACGTCTTTCGCAGACTGGTTCTGTTCAAATTGTGCCCAGGAAATGTTCATATCAGCGATTCGGCGGCAACATCAGTTTTACAAAGGTTGATCTGACTGTAGTACGGACATCCACCCCTGCAACTCGAAGCATTCTGACAGCTTCTCTGGCAAGTATTGACCTGCGCACCGCGATAGCTTTCCCAATGGCCGTTCCAAATATCGGAAAACTGGTTTTCACGCAGGTTATAGGTATCCCTATTATGGTTGGCGAACGAACAGGGCTTCACATTGAGGTGCTCGTCCACATATGCCGAAAAGAAAGCACATTCGCAGGGCTCGATGAAATCTAGTGTAGTATTGGTAAAATGCATCAGCATCGGCATAAAGCAGGAGTCGAATCCGATGTTCAAATTGCAGTCATGCTTGTTCACCAGCTTGCAGAACTCTTTCAGGTCATCGTTAAGCTCAAGGCATAGATCCTCCTTTCCCCGTCCCATCGGCTTAAACGTGAGGAATATGATCGAATTAAAGCCCTCCAAAAGTCTATTATGCTTTCCCTGTAAGATTTCGATACCCTGCTTGATGCTTTTCTTATCCAGGATAAAATGGATGTTGGTCTTGATGCCTTCCTCTATAAAAATATGTGCCTTTGTCAACGGGATGCTTTTGATATTTGGATAGGATATCGCTACCGCACCGATGAGGGGCTTGATCTGTTGGGCGACATCCTTTGTAATATGCATGGCATTGGTCGTAAAATTAGGTACAACGTCATATTTCCTGGTAATCTCCAAAATCTTTATGAAATCGGGATGTTCCAGTGGTTCGCCCCCTCCAAGGGCGACCTGGAACACATTACCCCATCTGTCGTCACGCAACGAACGGATCACAAACTCGTAGTCCTCTACACTCATGAAAACATTATTGGGCACACTGTCCCTATAGCAAAAGGTACAGCCCTTGGTGCAATGGTTCGAAATGGATATATCCACCAGCTCTGGCAACGGAGCTCTCAAGGGATCTTCTTTGAAGGTTTTACCCCAACGCATCGTGATGCCGGTTTCCGTATCGGCCACAAAATTGTAGCCATCACTATGTCTTCTGATCAATGCCATATCAATAAGTTTCTACTTGGGTTGAACCAAATCCTACAATTTTCCCTATTTCACCTTTCATGATGTACTCTCCATAAATGTAGGCCCAGAGCTCCTGATCGCTCATTACCGCAACATCAACTTCCTTACCGTCATGGGCCATATATTCTCTGGTATTGATATCGCCATCGGTAGCGAATTTATACTTCTTGATGTACATCTCCTCGCCCTCGATATAGGCACGCGTCCCATTTTCGAGCAGATCGTCCTTTAGCACCTCCCTTACCTTGTCAAGCTCATTTTTTTCCGAATCGGCATACATTCTTCCAAAGAGTTCCACCATTTCCTTTTTCATGGTGATAATATAGCTCACAGAGCTGCTGTTGGAGACAAAATCATTTCTAATTTTCATACAAAATGTGATTATGTTTTATAAAACAAGATAAATATTATTCATTCAAATTCTGTGAGAACTTGTCAATGTTTTTTTGGTCACAGCTCTTGCAGACGTCCTAAAGTGTCCAATACCTGCTGCCTGAAGGACTTCATCTGCGCCCAGAGCTGGACGACGTAGGAGGACCTGAAATCCGAATTGGCCAGCATCAGCGTAGGCTTGGTGCTGAAAGTCCCGAAATTGATCTTAGGTTCCGGATAGTTGCCGCCCAGCCAGTAGTCCGTCCTGCCCCAATGGCAAATTGGCGACAGCGCATCCACCAGCGGTTTCATTTCCTCTGATTTGGTCAGCGCCCTTGGTTCGACCACCACACCATAATACACCTCCTGGTCGCTCCTTTCGATGAAAAGGAACAATGCATGTCCACGGTAGCTTCCCAGTTCGCACATCAGCCCATACCAAGGATTCCTGTTGCGGACCTGATGGACCACACTGCTGATCTTATTGTCACTGAATTTCTCCAGGTCCAGCACACGTACATCACGTTCCATTTCCCGCTCCAGCGCATTCCAGAAGTCCCACTCCGTATGCCACTTCAAATGGTTCCAGTTCTCGGCAATCTTCTGTGCCTTGACCGCATTGTCGCCCTGGCTCAGGAGCGACAGTATTTCATGTTTCTCTTCTTCGTTCATCGTTTTGCCCGAAACTAAATCAATCGTATTCCTATATTGTATCAGCACCTCCCTGAGACCAGGCCTATCGTAGCTGTGCTGCAGACATTTCTCCAGCCACGAGGAAATCGTCTCCCGGTAGGAAACCTGGCGGTAAATCCGCTCCGTCCAGCCCGCTAAGTCCACCAACCTACCCTTGCTCTGTTCAGAGGCATCCCCTCCGAAGGGCGTCAGGTAGACCACGAAAATTTCCGTTATGCCTTCTGCAAGTACAATATCGTAATACCTTTCCAACTGCCTTGATTGGTCACGTGCCCAAATCTTGTTCTCGATGATCACCGCCTGCGAGGAATTGCTGATCAGCAGGTCAATATCCCTATATTCCCGCCGCACATCGGCATCGGCCACATCGAAATCCTTGATACCGACCTGCTCCAGCAACAGTTTCAGGAAAAGATTGCCTTTCCCATGCGCCCCTGAAGGACACAGTACCGCATGCAGGAACTTAGAATGGACGTTCACCTCATCATGGTATTTGCCCAGCACCGTGAACACATTGAACTGTGCGGCCAACTTGCTCGACTGATATTTCAGATCGATCAAGGCCACCTTGCCCAAAAGCTGTTCGATAAAGTACGTTTCTATCTTATCCATCTAAATACTCTTAACGTACAGCTATTTCGACCGATATGCAATCATAACCAGCAGCAATACCAGAAAAAGTGGAAAAAAAAGTAAATACTGCAAGAAAAATACGGACTACGGAAGTCCCCGACAGGGAGCAGCTAGCCCCGTCCAATTTTTGAGAACGCATCATGTCAAGTTTGATTTGGTTTAAAGTATAAATATACTAGATTTTTATTTAATAATCAGTATGACACAACATTGACCAAATAAATCGCATAGTAGATCTGGTTGTCATTTTACCAAATCAGTTAACACAGCAAGCTAAATAAGCTCAAATCTAGATTGCTCCATATTTACCGGCTAGGTATTTAATAGTATCGTGCTAATTCTGGATAATTTTTAGCGACCCACCTTGATAATCTACCGGTATTATTATCTGCACAAAAAAAGCCATCTTTCGTTGTTACGGTCTGACATCTTATTGTCGCTAATGCGATAACCTGATGGTCAATCAGATAAACAAGACCTGTCGCCGTCAGGTCTTTGACAAACGAAACCTCATCGACTTTCAGGTTGTAGTCTCGCAGACAAGCATTGATCCTATTGACTTGCAAACGTCCGTTTTCGCACAGATACCCAATGACACGGAACTGCTCCCTATCTAGTTTCACGGGAGCCCAGTCACGATCCGCCGACACCTTTGAAAGCCGCTGTTTGGGAACACTGTAATAGTGGAAGTTCCAACTCCGTTGCCCGTTTATGTTGACCACATTGGTACTTATAAAAGTGTTCACACCTTTAACGGTCAAGTCTTCGCCGAAGATTTCCGGATTCAAACCGTACATATAGCACATTCTGGACCAAATAACTTCGATCAGATGCATCATTGGATTACCAAAAGTGGAAGTATAAACAATCCATTGGTCTTCCGTCATCGGCAATATATAGGGAAGTCCGTTGTTTTTGATGATCGAAGTATCTCCGCAGACGATCAGGTTGGGCAAATGTAAGGGACTGGAACCCCATACCCTTGTTTCGGCAGACTTGCCGTCCGGCTTAAGAAAACCGCAGAACACATTTCTCAGACCACCTTCCGTCTTATAGCCATTATAGCCCAATAAGATCCTCGCAGGCAGTACGGCTTCCCATTTCAACGCGTAGAACACTCCCTCCCTGGTGACGCTACTAAAGTGTTTTCTCAGTTTATTGCCAAAAACGAGGCTTTCGCCAGTAATGGAATGAAACGCACTAGCGTACATATCATGTTGATATTTTGTCGATACCCCCACATCCAACAGATCGGCTGTTTCAACAATATTACGGAGATTCAGAATGCCGTCCTTGAATTGTTTGGGATTCAAAGTCTTCTTGACCTGGATCACCGCAATCACCTGTCTGAGTTCCACTTCAAACTGTTCTTCCAGGTATGGGATTGGGGTACCTTCGCCCTCAATGACCATGATATCGAATTCTTTGCTCACCAATCCTGGAGCGAACCTGATAAAAGAATTCCTAACGACTTTAACGCCAAGCCCATCTAAGATGGTCTCGTTCAACATCCTTTGTGTCAACCCTTCGTACATTGCCCCGATGGTAGGTGCATGTTCAATGCCCCGCGCATCGATCACCTTACTTTCGGCATCGCGGATTTGCATGAGCAGGTCAGCTAGGGTATTGATGGTCATAAGTTAAATATCAGTCCATAACAAAGAATTGATTTAAATCTACGCTTTTAAACTCCAAATGTTTTCTTCTATGATTTGTTCAGCCTGTAGATCAGCGAGTAGTCACTCTGCGAAATTGCCTTTCTATTTTCTTGGACAGTCTGATAGGACTTAGCCAAAACGCTGGACAACAACGCAATCGAGGCACCTACTGTGATCAACGGCTTATCGCTATAGGCGGAGAACACAAATCCACCTAAACCTATCCAGGATTTCTGGTCTGCAAAGATCTTATCCTTGATGCTCCCGTAAGTTTTTGCATCTAGTTTAAGAAGCGCCTTAATGTCACTTTCAACATTAACCGATATATATTTAGCAATGTTGGATGTAATTACGCCGAGATCCTTTTCTCCCTTGAAGTTTTCCGCTAACTTCCAACACTTGTTCTTAAGCTTTATAACTTCCTCGTTTTGGTTCAGGATCAAATCAGCAGTCACGTCGCTCCTGATCTCCTTGTCTGTATCATCCAGGTAAGGTGAAATGATCTGGCGGAATATTTCAAATGAAACCACATCTATCCGATCATTGTAGGAGCTTGGCTCTATGTGGACTTCCTCAGCGTGCTGCGTTCTTGCAGTATCCAGAATTGGAATAATGTTGGTGTTGGAGAGCAGGATATCGTTGGCATTTCCCACCTTATAAAAGCGAAAGAAATAACAATTTACCAAAGCTTCCTCCAAAGAATATCGGTCAAAAAACCGATCGCAGTATTCGTAGAGCGCTCCGAAATCAACAATTCTCGGATCCTGATCTAAGACATTGTCCTTCGGCCCGTAGAGCTGCAAAAATATTTCAAAACACAGATGGGCCATCAACTCCTGATAAGCCTGATCGATATTGATCATCGAGAACAATTCCCTATAGGCGATATTGGTATCTTTCACGAAGGAAATCGTATCCCCCAAGGTCTTTTCCGTCCTGGAATAGGACAGCAATATGGTCTTCACCACGCCTGCGTCCTTCAACGGTTCAAGATGCTTAAAAGTATCGATAACGTCCTTAGAACTTTTTACCCACTCACTAAATATCTTAACGTAGATAGGCTGCCATTTCGGTTGCCTGGTCTGGATATAGCGCAAAAACTGGTATGGATCACATCCGCCGAAAGGCATAGATGCACTCGGCTGAAGCGTCAGCGCAACATGTTCTTTTTGAAAGTACAAAAAATTAGCAAACGAAATATTTTCAATGCTGTAAAGAGAGTCGGGAAAGAGCAGTTTCATTGGTTATCATCCTACATTAATCGAATGAAAATACACAATAAAAAACAAGAACGAAAAAGAAATCACTTCCCCCGCCCCTTTTCCCTAAAAGCCAGCGGCGTCATCCCACGCCAGCGTATAAAATACATGATAAAGTTCTGCGGCGTTACAAAACCAAGCTCATAACCGATCGCCTTCACCTCCATATCAGAAGAAAGCAACAAGAACTCCGCCTCCGAGAGCAACCTGCCCATCACCACCTCAAAACAATTCTTCCCGACGCCCCATTCCTCCCTGCACAACCTGTTCAAACGCTTCGGCGACATCGCCATATGCCTCGCATAAAAAGCCGTCCTACGCTGCGACCTATAATTCAAATCCACCAAAGCCATAAACTCAGACAACAGCCCCACCTTCACCTCCCTATCCCTCACCACCAACAGACCGACCGATCACCCACCAGTTCCAAGAGCAACAAAGCAAACAACTCCCACAACTCCCCAAAAACATTCCCACGAACCAAATCCAGCTCCTGCTGCAACTACGAAACCCGCTTCAGCGCCAACCACAGCGACTCCCCCTCCACCTGCAGCACAAACAAAGCCGAAAACAGCCCCAGCCCACGACCCAACGGATGGCGCACCAGAAAATGCTCCAAATAATAACGCTCCACCGCCACCACGAAACCAGACACCTCCATATCCAGCTCCAACCCACCCGAACCAATACCAGCACCCACACCAGAAAAACATTCCCCACGCAACTCCGGAGACAACAACAGCACCGTCCCACGGCCCACCGAAACCTCCGAACCCCCAAGCAACAAACGCCCAGAACCATGCTCGAACAGCACCAGCACATCACGCCCCGGAAACACCCCCACCTCCAACATCCCCAACAACGACCCCCCACCAAAACGACATAAACTCATACCCATCAAAACCTCCAATCCAGTCCAACAAAAAACAAGACCAACGAAAAATAAAACCTAAAAAAAATCATCACCTAAACAAAAAAACAGAGGCGCTAGCATCCGCCGCCTACCCCTGCTATCTTATTTAACTATCTAAACTTTTAACATTTACATTACTTTATAGCATACCTTACCACATTGTTATTGTCAACTGCAACGATGATTCATTCCGATATTACACAGCTGTTCATACTACGCGGCTAAGGCTGCTAAGTTTAAAAAACCGAGTGATAATTACTTTTCTGGCAACAATACCATACGGATGTAATTCTCCCCACTCAGGTACTTGCCTGCGGCAACCTTGGCTTCCCCAACCGTTACTTCGTTCACCCGGTCAGTATTATCCAACAACTGCTCCAGTGCAAAAGGCGTCAACGTTCTGTACCACATGGTAATCCCTGCCGACTACGCCCAAAACCTGCTCGGTATCGGTGCGTATGGTGGCATAATAATCGGATACTGCTATTTCGGGTATCATCAGTTCCGTTTCGGGGTCAGCGGTATAATTTTCGTTGTCATATGTAAATAGCGGACGTTTTTCTACCATAAAATCAAACCCTGCATGTTTGATGGCTTCACTACTGGTCGGATAATGCTCTATAATCGTACCCAGACTGTGCCACGCTTTTTGTTTGACACTAAAAAAGCTATGCTTTTCAGTCTTTTGGTTATAATTTAGGTTGTGTGCCATGATTGATATTTTTAAAGTTCCTTACCCTTGATAATAAAATCTCTGTTTCCAATACATTGACATTGGCAGTATCGCTAAGGGTCAGTTTCGACTGCGTTTCAATCTCATGTACTATATCTGATAATTGCTCATGGTCTGCGTGGACTGCCACACGTACCATGATAAAAAGTGTTTCGTACTTCATCTTCTTTGGTGCTGTTTTTTAAACTTGTCCAACTGCTGGTAAAAGGCTTTCGGATTTTCTTCCTCGAATTCAACCCCATAGCCTGGCCAGTACAATTGGTCTAAAAATTCTATAAATGCCTCGAACATGGTTTCAATAATTAAATGAAAAGAAATAACCGCCCCACCAATAGACGGGGCGGCATACGTTATTTAGCTGGGATGAAGATTTCGCCCTCGATTTCCGCCAACTTGTCCACGCAAAGCGTGTTGACCATCTTTGCAACCGCATTAATGATAAAAGGGTTTTTGGTCGTAAACTCTCTGCCTTTATCATCTTCAATCGTCAATTCACAACTTTGATAGTGGTTGTTGCCGTCCGTACCCTCTGCATCATCTTTTTGAGCAATCTCGAATTCTTCCAATGTGCCGATGGTCTCTAACAACTTGCCCCTTTGGTTGATACGGCGGTTCAAGTCCAAAGCCAATTTAATGGTAGCTTCTAGGTTCAACGCTGGTTTTTCTTCCTTCAACGCTTCCTTGATTTCCTTTTTGGTCGGCTCTGTTTTGGGTGTTTCCGCTACCACATCTACGGTTTTCTTTTCTTCCTTTGGCTGTTCTTGGCTCTTAACCGTATCAGTTTTTATGGTTTCAGCCGTTGGCTTCTCCTTATCGGGGTCAACCTGATTGGCATTTTCTTTTAGAGGTAATGCCGGACGGATTGCCGTTTTATCCGTTGATTTTGTGTTTACTGTTGCGTTGTCTTTTCCGTTTTCGATTACTGCTGTTTTCATGATTTCTAATTTTTAAGTTTTTAAGAATGAATATTTGTGCTATCTGCCCCAAAAGGGCGGCTCTGATTGGGCGCAACGCTGTTGGCGTTTCGCTAGGTAATTCGATGGGTGGGCTTCTGCCTTTGATTGTGCGCATGGGTTTTTTCCTTTTAAAATTCAGTCGGCTGAAGCCTCCTGCCTTTTTGTTAAAAGCCAATCACCTGACCACAATCCAGTGGACTGGCAAGACTTTGCGAAAAAAAATACTACCCGAAGCGAAGCGAGGTGTGGAGATTTTTTTTCAGCAAACCCAAAGGGGAAGTCTTGTCCAGCCCAATGGATTGTTCAGAAATTTTGGCACAAAAAGGTTGGGAGTAATTTTGTGCACTTAGCAGAGCTTAATGTGAGATTTGTTAGCTTTATACTTAATTGAAATAGCTAGAATTTATTCCGGGAAAATGAGACGAAAAGAAGACTATCATCGAAAATATAACAAATCAACGGGACTATCGATTGTAGAAGGTAGAACTGTCTGAAAATTTTAAAATAGGTAATTAATAATTCGAAATTTTGACAATAAATAAAATGCAAAAATTCTCAGAGTTCAAGTTTATATCAACTTATAACATCGCAGCAGGAGTTAGGGAAAAAATAATCAGCAATGAGCCAGAAGAGTATATTTCAGATTTTTTTGAACCTAGATATCAAGAGCAACAATATTTGAAACCGTCTAAAACTACTTTACTTCACGATTACATTGAACAGGAATTTAGTTTAGGTATTGAATATATGACCAAACATCTCGCTTATGAGGAATCTATTGAAGAACTTGTTTTTTATTTAGATAACTATAGGGTTCCATATTTAAGCTATGCTGAATTCTTGAGTGAACATAATTATTATACTGATGCAGAGCCAGATGAATTTCAATATGAATATTCATTATTCTTAGAAAAATTGGTTATACAAAAAATTTCGCCGTTTATATCGGACGAGGTGTTTTCAATTTTATTTAGGGATAGAAAGCTTTTAATGGAATTTAATAAGCTTCTTGCTGAAACAGTCGTTAAGATTAAATTTGTTGATTTTCCCAAACTCTTGGCAAAAGATGGTTTCGTTATTAGATGTAGTTATTGGCCAGAATGGGTTAGAAGAGCCTTAATGTATAGAGATCAAGGATCGTGTGCAATTTGCTTGAATGATATAAGCGGACTTCTAAAAGTTAATTTTGATAAAGCAATTGACCACATCGTTCCATTGAAATTGGGTGGAACAAATGATATTACAAATTTACAAATATTGTGCGAGGCATGTAATTTAAAAAAGTTGGATCATACCATTCAGACATCTGAAATGTACTCAAGATATTTTTGATTAAATTGGTTACGGATAAAGCATTATATCAATCTTATGTGTACTGTTTGGCGGTAAAAACCCGACCAATGCCTGTCTAAAAACTGCCGAATTTGATTGCATTTGGATAATCCATCTTTCCATATTTTTGATTTCATCAAGTTGATTGGTAATAATGAGTTGATCGGGATTGGAGGCTGTAATGCTCATCTTGCAATTGAACTTGAAAAGATTTTCGAGGTCGTTTGATTCAATGGAAAACACAAACTGTTTTCCATTAGAAATATCTCTTTGCGAAATATATTTAACATTGATTTCTTTTGAGAGAAAGCCGAACAGAAAACTCATCCTTTCCGACAATAAATTAAATCCTAATTTAACATTTAATGACTTAAACAGTTCGAAGAAAAAATTACTGATGATACTGTAATATGGAGATATAAACTTAGAGCGTATGCGAAGGATACGTATTTGCTCTTCATCCACATTTTCCCAGAATAATCCTCCATCACTGTTTTTGACCAAATCGTCCAACCACTCGTTCTTTTCCAATGAGAATTCCGCACCATTGTGCATAATTCTATTTCTAAGATACTGAAGCTCTTGAAGTTTATTTATCTTTGATTCTGTCGATGCTATATCTATTTCGGCTACCAATGAAATATATTCCATCATAGATTTCAAATAATCTGTCTTCTCAAACCTTTCAACAGTAAATTTCAACTTAAAAGAATTGTGTAAATGCCCACAAAGACGACGTAGCTCGGTTTCAAGTAAAGCATATAGGGTAACAAGTGACGATTTATTAAAGTGATCTGCCATTTCGGTAAAATCAGCTTTCATATCCTCATCTGCACTTGCGTAGTGATGGTCAATTTCTGCAGCTCCAGATGCATGCAAAGCCCAAGCATGTTTATCATCTTCGCTACCGTCAATCTCATCGAAGTGTTTTTTATATGCGACATTTGCTTCATCTGCTACTTTTTTGTGCTCGGCTTTAAGGTCTTTCAATTTGTCTGTAGCTTCCGTATGATATAGACCAATTGTCGTCTCTGCATGCTTTTTATATATAGAAATTTTCCCCTGCACTTGCACAAAGAACCGTTCGAGTGGCTCCAGTTTTGGAGGATCGAGAAAATACAGTGAAAATCCGAAATCAAAATCCATTTATATAAAGATTAGAATTGCAAAATTAAGAACAATAGTAAATATTATTGTTAGTCTTTATTATATAATACTTTTAAACAAAAAACCTGACCGTTTCCAATCAGGTTTCTCCCCAAAACAAGACTTCTATTTTGAATTTTTCTTCTCAGTGATTTCCTTACGGATTTCACCAGCAAGCACTTTCAAGTCCTGCATAGATTTACGTATTCTCGTGCCAGCGGCACCGTTCGACTTGTTGTGGAATTTGTCCACATCACTTTCCAAGTCAGCAACAAGCTGTTTCACTTTTTCAAACTTTTCCATGTTTTCTTATTTTATAATGAATAATTAATTTCTTCCTATTAGGGCGAATATATCATTTTCGGGCTAAACGCCAATGCCCTGTCCCTGTGCCACATCCTTTTCCCTGGACTGTTCCTGTTTTTTGGCAAAGGCTTCGCCCATTTCAAGGCCTGTCTCTTTTTGGAACTGCTCACGTTTTTCAGGCTTTCCATCCTCTCGGTAGAAATTCAGCTTTCCATAACGTACCGCTGTTTCGATGTACATTTTGGCTTCCTGCCCATCTTTTTCTACGGTAACCAGTGGACGGTGACCGTTCAATAGTGACGTTTCCAATGCCTCCGCCTTTTTGGGGTCTATCATTTCCTTGATCTTATAATCATCCAATATTGCCTTCACATCATAGCCATAGGCATCGGTAAACTGGCGGAAGGTCAGGTTGTTGTTACGGTCACGTTCCTTTTCGGTGTCCAATTGCATCCAAGCCTTGTAAGGGGTTCCCTCACGGCTCAAAAGGTCTTCACGGTAGACAGAACGTCCCTGTATCAGGTTTGCCGCCTGTTCCTTTGTAAAGCCCTTGCCATGGTCTAGCCAAAAGGTCTGTGGCAATGGGGGTGAATAGAAATCACGTTTGTATTCCCTGGACACATAATTGATCTTGCCCTCTTCCATATTGGCCACCATTGACTTATTGGCTGCATCCTTTCCTACGGCAAGTTCACTATTGCCCTTTTGCTTTTTGAAGAAATCAATGGCCTCTGCGAAGTTGGCCTGAACAACATCAATCAGGCAATATTCGACAGTAATATCTCGTTCGGAGCATTTTTGCGCCTGAACCGTACAACGAGAAACACACCAAAGCTATTCACATCATTTGGCAGGCTTCTATTCGATAAGAACAATCAAAAAACTGGTTAGTCTATCTGAAGGGGTAGAAACGCGACGCGATAATTATAACTATGATTTTTTCTTATCGTATTGATGGGAAGTTGCAAATCGTTGAATGACGTTGCAATTGATATTAGCATAAAAAAACTCGGCAGCTTTGTATAGCTACCGAGTTTCTCTTAACTCTCAATCATTTAACCAGTATTTTTCGCTTCATTATCTGCTTGAGCTGCCAATTGGATAACATATCCAACTAAAAATGCATCAACCAATGAAAGCGCATAGTCACGGTCTATGGGCAACATTTCGGGCTTTAATAATTCTTCGTCGATATAACGTTCAGCATTCCATAATTTGCGGGTCTTCTCGGGATGGTCGGGTTCGATACGGTTGAAGATCCGCTCGAACGACCAATTTGCTGCCTCGATAAATTCCTCACGATCTTCTTTCCCTAAAGGCAACGAAGAGATTTTTGGACCAGAATTGCTTATTACAGGGCGAGCTTGTTGCTCATCTTCGTCTGCTACAAATCTTTCTTCAGACGAAATCCTATAATCGTCGTAGTAGACTTCCTGTTCATTTTCCAAAAAGACCTCTTTAAATATCTGCAACCTAAAATCGTCATCAATCGTGACCTTGTTTTCGCTTTCTACGCCGAAGATATATTGTTCCCAGTCTCGAACCTCCACTCTGTCCATATTATCGAACAGAAGTATAGCTAACTCAATCCTGGCAGGAGATGCTTTCAAAAGTTCAATCCATTTGGTAAATCCGCATAATTTTGAAATGATGTGCTGTGCATTTCCGAGTTTGAAGCGTTCTTCATCGATTTTGAAATCATCGACCAGCATATCGAACCAAAAATATTTTGGCTCATAGCTGTACACTTTGCGTCCCTGTTTTGGGTCGAAAGAAGAGGTTTGGGTTTTGAAATCTTTGTGAAGATTTTTTGCTTGGAGTTTTAGATACTCAATAGGTGTCATAATACATTCCTGTTTAGACCTACTTAATTATCCTATGTAATTGCATCCGTAATCTTGTGTGGATAATAAGCAGGCAGGTTTGCATTATTAAACATTTAATTGGCTGAATAGATCTTTGCACGGACGAGCTAGCTTGCCAAAAGCATATACAATGATAGATAGAAATTTATAATTTGTCAATAGTTAGGAAAAAAAACATGACCTTATCGCATGATTATAATGCAGGAAGCGTTTTAAGGGATATAGATTTTACCTACCTAATTGGTCATTGGCATAGAAAAATATTATATTACAATTACTTGTATTATTAAAAAACTATTTGTAAATTACTGAATTACAAATAGTTAAAAAATATTTCATGAAAGCTATCGCATATATTAGATCAGCAACAAATGACAAAGATTATCAGTTAGAAGCAGGTAGTTTTCCGCAGGATAAAACGATTGAAAATTACTGTTATATCAATAACATCGAACTTCTACAGTCTTTCTATGATGTTGGTGTCAGCGGCTCTGATTTTAAAAGAAAGGGATGGGTGGAATTGGAAGATTTTCTCCTTCATAATTCGGTAGATTTATTGATAGTGACCGACTACTATGACAGGATTGGAAGTGATATTCCTGCTGTCAAAGCCAAAATAGCTGAAATCGAGCAAAAACGCAACTTACAGATATTGGCGTTGGCAAGACCCGTCATACCGAGTACTGAAGAAATTGAAAACCTTTTCAATCCGTAATTAAAATTTCCCTTTGGGATATACCAATGTTACTCATTGGCTCATTGCTAGAAACTTCATACTTGCTGAAAAAGGAGCATTATGATGTCAGATTTAGAGAAAACATTATTAACACCAATCACACTTCAAGACATAGAAAATGAACCTGACAGGGAAATCAATGAAAGTGAGGATGCCTTGCTAACACTGATTGCAAAAGTTATTGTAGATATTATTATTAAAGAGGAAGAACTATGAATGCTATAGGATATATGAGGCTTAGTTCCAAAGACCAGTCTAAATCTTTGGAATATCAGGAATCAACCATTAGGGAGTATTGTAAAAGAAATAAGCTGAACGTTTTGGGGATGTTCAAGGATAACGGAGAATCAAGCTATACTTTTGACCGTCCCGATTATCTTGCGTTGGAATCTTATCTAAGAACTTATAAAAGACAATGCCAGTACCTTATCGTACTGGATCATGATAGGTTTAGCAGAAACCTGCCAGAAGCTTTAATGAAAATTTCAGAACTGGAAAACAAGTACGGTGTAAAGGTACTCTCTACGAACGAACGCATCGACCTTGATACGTCTGATCCAGATGTATTTATGAAGAGGGCATTTGATTATTTGATGGCGAACAGGGAGCTTTTCAATATAAGGCACCGTACCCGACAGGGAATAAGAAATGCAAAGGAAAGTGGACGTTATTTGGGGCGTGCTCCATTTGGTTATCGAAATATCATCGATGGCACGAAGCAGAACACTATCGAGGTCAACGAACTACAGGCGCCGATTGTAAAAAAAATCTTTCAAGACTACCTTTTAGGGATTGCGCCCTATATTATTTACAAAGAAGCTAAGGCGTTAGGATTTAAGCATACTGGAAACAGTGCCATTTTTGAAATCTTGCATAACCCTTTGTATGCGGGGCTGATAAAGGTAGCCGCCTATAAAGATTTACCCGAAAAATATGTAAAGGGTCGTCATAAGCCCATAATCAGTGAAGATGAATATTGGATTGCCCAAAAAATGTTGAACAATAAACGTTCCCAACAGGTACAGCCTGCTGAGGACTTCCCGTTAAGGGGTGTACTGAAATGCTGGTGTGGAAAGAGCATGACAGCAGGTTGGTCAAAGGGCAAGAAGAAATATTATCTGTATTATCGATGCCTAGAGCATACAAATGTAAATATACCTGGGCAGACACTTCACGAATTGTTTGATAAGGTACTTATGGAGTTGAGCTTTCAACTGTACCAGATAAAAGCATTATTGAACAAGACGAAGGCAATGCTTGCCGAGCCTATAAAACAAAAGCAGGACAGGGCGAAGGAAAACATGAAACTTTTGGATGCTGTTAACGAAAAAATTTATACGCTTGAAAAAAGGTTCATGGATAGTGAAATAGAAAGTTCGACCTACAACAGGTGGTTTCAACAGTACAAGGAAGAGAAGGCACAACTTGAACATGCCCTAAGCGGTAAAGCAAGGTCAAAGGATAGTAGTTACGAGATTATTGAACGTATTCTGCCTTGGATGGCAAAGCTGTTTTTCATCTATCAAAAATGTAATATTTTCCAGAAGCATATTATCGTTAGAGGGGTGTTCAAAGACAATTTGGCCTTTGCAGGGGGTGCATTTAGAACACCTTTCATTGACAGAACCTTCGAGCATAATCTATTGACCCTCAAAGAGAAAGGATTGCTCTTTCGGGAGCAATCCTTTCGATATTCGGAGATAAATCCGATTAGTACCCCCAACAGGATTCGAACCTGTGACCTACGGTTTAGAAAACCGGTGCTCTATCCAGCTGAGCTATGGAGGCCTCCCTTAAGAAAACAACGATAAGTGGTTTCCCTTATGGTGGTGCAAAGATATAATTTCTACACCATAATCAAAAAAAGTTTAAAAATTCTTTTTCTAATAATTGCCTGTCACACCCAATTCCAATCCACGTAATTCGGCCAAACCACGCAAACGGCCTATGGCTGAGTAACCTGGGTTGGTTACCTTATTTAAATCATCCAGCATTTGGTGTCCGTGATCAGGTCTAAAAGGAATAGGTGCGGTACGTTTAGCATTCTCTGCCGTCACGACTTTCATTACTTCGTACATGTTTACATCACCTCCTAAGTGATCGGCTTCGTAAAAATTACCCTCTTCATCCTTGGTGACATTACGCAAATGCAAAAAGTAAACGCGTTCTTTTACGGCTTCAAAAATCTCAACCAAATTGTTTTTGTCGCCTGGACCCAATGAACCTGTGCAATAGCAAATGCCATTGAAAGCTTGGTCTACGCTACGCAAAATACTCACTAAATCTTCTTTAGTGCTTGCTACACGCGGCAAACCTAAAATTGGATAAGGAGGGTCATCAGGGTGGATGGTCATTTTAATGCCCAGCTCGGTACATGTTTCGGCAATGCCCTCTAAAAACCAAGTAAGGTTGGCCCTTAGTCCATCGTGGCCAATGGCTTTATATTCGTCAATGCTGGCACGTAAGGCCTCTAATTCAATTTCTTTTTCATTGGGAATACCCATTAATACATTGATGCGCAAGTCATCTAACTCGGCTTGGCTCATGGTTTCAAATTTGGTTTTGGCCTTTGCTGCTATTTGAGGTGTATAATCAGCTTCGGCTCCTTCCCTCTTGAAAATGAACAAATCAAAAATGGCCAGATCTGTCCAATTGAAATAAAGGGCTTTGGCACCGTTAGGCATTTCAAGATCCAGTTGTGTACGGGTCCAATCTAATACGGGCATAAAATTGTAGCAAATGGTTTTTATGCCACATTGTGCTAAATTCCTTAACGATTGGTTATAGTTTTGCAGGTAATGCTCGGCATTAGGTCTACGGGTTTTGATGGCCTCGTGTACTGGTACGCTTTCGACCACACTCCAGGTCAATCCAGCGGCTTCAATGATGGCTTTACGTTCTAATATATCTTCTACGGGCCAAACTTCGCCGTGTGGAATATGGTGCAGGGCACTTACAATGCCACTTGCTCCAGCTTGTCTAACATCTTGTAATGAAACTGGATCATTTGGTCCGTACCAACGCCAAGTTTGTAATAGTTTATGTTTTTGGTTGCTCATTCTATTTATATATGGACAGCCAATATTACAGAATTTCGCCTACAACAGCCCTAACAAGGGTTTAAAATAGTTACGGAAACGTTATCGTAAACAAAGGGATACTGGTTGATGACACTCCATAACAAGGAAAAAAAAGCCCGCCACCAGAGGATCATCAGATGATTAGAAAACACCAGAAGGTGACGGGTGCGACGGGATCAAACGCCGACTTTTCTTTCTATGAAAAAAGAAGATCAATCAAATCAAATGGGGTAAAATCCATTACCATTACAAAAAATGCCCGCCACCACAGAAATTAAATTAAACCCAAGATTATGTATAAGAAGGCGGCGGGCAAATCGGTAAAAAATGATGGTGGCAACAACCATCATCTTATATTAAATAACCAGTCCTTAAGGCATTATTACATGCCGCAGCGGAAAAACCGTATTGCTTATTACAAAAATTTACCTACCTTGTGTTTGCGAAAACCCCAAAGCAAGTACCCTAATTGTTAAGCTTTTAAGGACTGGTGCCAAGGAAAATGTAGCCTGCCTTTGATTTTTTCCACCTCTCTCTCATTGGGCTTACAGCTATTTTACTTGGAGTTTCTTATCGGCTTAACAGAAGGAACTAGCTACGTTTTTAAAAAGGCTTTTTTGGAAGAATTTCTGTTTTACCTCCTTGAGGTAAGCACAGTAAATGTTGATTTTTTTATTTTTCATTTCGGTTGAATTTTTGACCAAATGTTAAGCGGGCTATCTAGTACCGCTGTTAAATTTCAACAGCTTTTTCTAATACTTATGAAAGCCAATTTTACTTGTTTTCGCATTATGGTTGAACAATAGTACAAAAAGTTTCTCATTAAACGATAAACTTTTTGAAATATTTTTTTTCTAAAATGAAGAAAATTAATCGTTTAAGCGAAATACTGGAAGAGAAGGGCATATACAATAGGGAAATTGCTAAACTCTTAAATAAATCAGACCAGACGGTCTCTAGGTGGATTCATAACCATCGGCAACCTTCGGTTACCGATTTATATGCGATTGCTGAATATTTAAAAATTGATATCAGAAGTCTTCTTTATCCAACAGATTGGACAAAAAAGACTTCGAAGTAATTTGAGTCGATCAGTTTATCTTAAAACTTCGGCTACTATTTCGTAAGACCGTAACCTTGCTTGGTGATCATAAATGTGGGAGGTTACCATTAGTTCGTCTACTTGGGTGTGTTTTAGAAAGGATTGAAGTTGTTCTTTTAGTTTTTCTGGACCAGCAATAAAGGTGAAATCTAGCATTTGCTCTACTGCAGCTTCTTCTATATCGCTCCAAATCCCCTCCATACTGTCTACAGGAGGTTGTAGCAGACGTCGTTTGTTGGTTACAATGCCCATAAACAACATTTTTAAAGAGGTTGATAGTCTTTCCGCTTCTTCATCGGTATCCGCTGCAACAACGTTTACACAAGAAAGCACATAAGGTTTTTGTAAGACCTCTGATGGTCTAAAGTTTTGACGATAGATTTGGATGGCTTCAAAGAAATGGGTGGGTGCAAAATGACTGGCGAAGGCATAAGGCAATCCATAAGAGGCTGCTAAATGCGCACTCTCTGTACTAGAACCTAAAATCCAGATGGGTACATTGGTTCCTTCACCAGGAATAGCCCTTACCCTACTGTCGTAGTTATCATCGCCTAAATATTGTTGCAGCTTCCGTACGTCTTGTGGGAAATTTTGCGACGAATGAAAACGTTCACCTCTAATCTCGAAGGCTGTTAATTGATCGGTACCGGGTGCTCGCCCCAAACCTAGGTCTATCCTATTGGGGTAAATGGTGGCCAGTGTTCCAAATTGTTCGGCAATAATAAGTGGTGTATGGTTGGGAAGCATGATGCCGCCAGAACCTACCCTAATGGTTTTGGTATGGCCTGCAATGTGGCCAATCAATACTGAAGTGGCTGAGCTGGCTACGCTGATCATGTTGTGGTGTTCGGCTAACCAGTAACGGTTGTAACCCAGCTTTTCGGCATGTTGGGCTAAACTTACACTGTTGTTAAAAGTGTCGGCAATGGTATGTCCTTCTATAACGCCTGCCAAATCCAATACGGAATACGGCAGTCCTGATAATTTTTTTTCGCTCATGTTGTTCTTTCTATAAAGTGTCGATCAGGTTACCCAAAGTGGCAATGGTTTCTTCATTACGTTTGTAATAGGTCCACTGCCCTACTCGAGTGGCGGAAACGAGTCCTACCCTATGCAATGTTGATAGGTACTCGGAAATGGTAGACTGCGTAAGCCCTGATTTCTTTTGGATGTAGCCCACGCAAACGCCCACATCTGTAGAGCCGCAAGCAGGTTCATAATCTGGGAAATGTTCTTCTGGGGATTTTAACCAAGTTAAAATCTGCAGTCTAGTTTTATTTGCTAAGGCTTTAAATAGCTCTACCTGATCCATGGCACAAAGATATATCGACTTTTTCCGATATTCCAATTATGGGTAGCAGAGATGACAAACCGCAGATATTTTTAGGAACTAGGAACTAGGAACTAGTGGTTAGTGGCTAGTAGCTAGTGGTTAGTTGGTTCATTAGTTCATTAGTTCATTAGTTCATTAGGGATTGGTTTAATTGTTTAATTGTTTAATTGTTTAATTGTTTAATTGTTTAATTGTTTAACTGGTTAATTTTTTATTAGGGATTAACAGCTAACAACCTACTCATTATCACATTGGCTTATTATCAAATTATCGCATCCAATTGTCGCATTAGCTAATTGTTTACTACTTTTGGCGCCAAACCCTAATCTACAAGCGTATGTATAGAATTGGACTAGCGGAAGACGACCAAAAGATTGCCTTGCTGATTAAAAGTGGCTTAGCGGAACATGGCTACGAAGTGAGTACTTATCCTGATGGGCAAATTGCACTCGATGCTTTCCAATCTGAAACTTTCCAGTTGCTGATTTTAGATGTGATGATGCCTAAAGTTAGCGGCATTGCGATTTGTGAGCAGTTGCGTGAACAGCAAAACCATACACCCATTTTAATGCTCACCGCTTTGGGCACCATTGACGATAAGGTAAATGGACTGGCTGTAGGTGCAGATGATTATTTGGTAAAGCCTTTTCATTTTAGGGAACTATTGGCCAGAATTGAAGCGCTGCTACGCCGACAAAACCTCAATGGACCTGTTAAACAATCCATCAAGCAGCTACAGTTTGAAGACTTGGTCTTGGACATCCAAAGTAAAGAAGTAAGAAGGGCCGGAACGTTGATTGAGCTTACCGCTAAAGAATTTCATCTGCTGGAACTGTTTCTGAGAAATCCCAACCGCTTACTTTCCCGACCATACATTGCCGAGCAGGTTTGGGAAGTGAGTTTTGATACAGGCACCAATGTGGTAGATGTATACATTAACTTTTTACGCAATAAAATAGAAAAGGGTTTTGAGCGAAAGCTCATCCGCACCAAAATTGGCATGGGTTACATTTTGAAATAGCTCCTGCTCTACTCCAAACCTCTTAAAACAGGAATCCCTATCTTTGTTGTCCCCATCGTAACATGAAAATAAAAGATCGTTTAGCCCTTTACTTTACCCTTATTAGTACTATGGTATTATTGGCGGTACTGTTTGCGGTCTATTTTATCTTCATCAAGTTTCTGGAAAGCGACTTTTACGACAGGTTGAACGACAGGGCTTTTATCAACGCTAAATTATATCTGGAAGCGGATGAGATCTCTGCCGACTCCTTAAAGCGCGTGAAGATTGCCTACTTGGAAAGCCTAAACGGCGAGGTGGTCCGTATTTACGACAATCACAACAGACCTCGTTTCATTAAGGACCAGCAGCAATTTTGGACCAGTGAGGTGATTAACCAAGTGCGCAAAACTGGCAAGGTGAGATTTAAGGAAGGCATGCGGCAAACGGTTGGTGTTTTCTACAAGGATAATCAGGGAGATTTTGTCATCCTCGCTTCGGCTATTGATCAAAGCACCTATTCACGTATCGACAAGTTGCGCATCAGCATGATTGCTACCTTTTTTGTGATTGCTGTAGGCTTACTGTTATCCTCCAGATGGGTAGCCAATCGTATTTTAAAACCGCTGAACATATTCATTTCCGATGTCAAAAAGATCAAATCCAACAATTTAGATTATCGGGTACAGGAAGGCAGTAATAAGGATGAAATTAACCTGTTAGCACAAAACTTTAACCAGCTGATGGACCATTTGGAACAGGCTTTTATCCTTCAAAAAACCTTTGTGGCTAATGCCTCTCATGAGTTGCGAACCCCCATTACCAGTTTGCTGATGGAGGCGGAGATTGCTTTAAACCAACCTCGAAGCACAGCAGAATATCAAAAGGCCCTCCGCTCGGTGATTGAGGACGTGGATAAAATGAATGCCACGATCAACAGTCTTTTAAGTTTGGCACAAGCCGATTTGGAATTGGGCAATTTGCAAGCAGACGGCATCAGGATAGATGAGCTTTTGTGGCAGCTTAAAACGGAATGGCAAAGGAAAAATGCGAGTAAAGCAACACTTCATGTCCAAATGGAAAACCTGCCCTCGCAAAGTGAAAAACTGACCATTATTTTCAATCAACCCTTGTTGGAAATTGCTTTCAATAACATCATTGCCAATGCCTTTAAGTTTTCGAATCAGCAAGATGTGGTTTGTATTTTAAGTGCAAATGAGTCGGGGTTTGAAGTTGCCATTAGAGATCAAGGTGTAGGCATCCACCAAGACGATGCGTCAAAAATCTATCAACCATTTTATACTTCGAGTAAAGAAGATACACCCAAAGGAAATGGCATGGGTTTGTACATGGCCCATAAAATTATCACGCTCGCCAAAGGCGAATTGAGCTTTACTTCCACCGAGCAGGGCACTACCTTTTATATTCGGTTTGCTTATTCATAAAGCTACATCAAACTGTTTTTAATCGCTTTTTAATTTCGATTTAATTCGCGTTTAATTCCGTCGAAATAACTTTGGCGGCAATGAAAATAAAGTTACTTTTTCTATGCTGCTTTTTAGCATGCGCTCGTTTTGCAGCTGCACAGGATACGCTGAAGCTAAGTATTACTGATGCCGAAAAACTTTTCTTGGCCAACAATTATCAACTTTTACTGGCTAACTACGATATAGCACAGGCCAAGGCCGATGTGATTACCGCGAGGCTTTTCGACAATCCCGAAATCAGCCACGAAAACCTTTTCTACAATCACGAGACCAAGCGTTTCCTCGAAACTTCCTTTGCTACGGGACAGTTCAACACACAAATTTCGCAGTTGTTTAAGTTGGCAGGTAAGCGTAACAAGCAAATCAAGCTGGCACAAACCGCTGTAAAAATGGAGGAGTATGCTTATTACGATCTGATGCGCACTTTACGTTATCAGCTTCGTAGCAACTTCTTTAAGCTTCATGGCTTGCAACAATCGGCCAAAACCTACAGCCGACAAATTAAGGCATTAGAGCAACTGCTACAAGCTTCTAACAAGCAATTGACCTTGGGTAACATCGCTCAAAAGGACATCATCCGTATTAAATCGCTGCTGTACAACTTACAGGTAGAACGTCAGCAAATGCTTACTGAAATTGCGGAGTTAGGTACAGAATTGAAGCTCCTTACTCAAATCAGTCCAAATATGGTGATTGAAACGATTGTTGACGGCGATACTCAAAAACAAGCTACGCTCTCTACGCTCCTGCCCTATACTACCTTACTGGATTCGGCCATGAACAACAGGGTCGACCTTAAGAACTCGCAAATGGCCATTACCTATGCCCAACAAAACTTAAGGTTACAAAAAGCCAATGCCATTCCCGATGTACAGCTTTCTTTAGCTTACGATTTGAAAGGTAATTATCCCGAGAAATATACGGGTATTGGGATCAGCATGCCTATTCCTTTGTTCAACAGGAATCAGGGCGAGATTAAAAAAGCTAAAATCGCCATTGAAGCACAACAAGCAACACACCAGCAATTAGAAAACACTTTGGCTAACGAAGTATTTAAGGCTTACCAAAACGCCAACAGAGTCGAGGAACTGTATGCAGGCATGGATAATAATTTCGGTGCCGACTACCAAAAGCTCATTGATGAGGTGACCGTCAACTTCAGTAAAAGAAACATCAGTTTATTAGAATTCTTAGATTTTTACGAGGCCTACAAAGATCACGTCTTACAATACAACCAATTACTTTTTGAGCGCAAAAATGCCAAAGAGGAAATCAATTTTGTTACTGGAACCAGCATTTATAAATAACAGCATGTCTAATTTTACATTGTCAAAAAAATACTTCTTCATCCTTTCATTAGTAGGTCTAATGGCCCAAAGCTGTACAACCAACAACCCTCCTGCGGGAAAAGAGCAGTTCGAAATCACCGATTCGCTACTCAGCAAACTTATTATTGATACCGTGCAATCGGCCAACAACAGCACCGACTTAAACTTTTCGGCCAAAATTACGGCTAACGAAGACCTTCAAGCTTCGGTATACCCTATGGTAAGCGGTATTGTGGGCAATGTAAATGTAAAAATTGGCGACAGGGTTAACCGAGGACAGCTATTGGCCAGTATAAATAGTGCAGAAATGGTTGGGTTTGACAAAGAGGTGATTAGTGCTAACGCTGAACTTAAAAATGCGGAAAGGGCATTGCAACAAGCGGAAGAACTTTATAAAGGTGGCTTAACCTCGGCTAGAGAAATGGAAGAAGCACAAAACGACTTTGTGATTAAAAAAGCGGAGTTACAACGAGCTAAAAGTGTGCTAAAGCTAAATGGTGGCCATAGTAAAGGGTCTTATCAAATCACTTCGCCCATTAGCGGCTATGTGATAGAGAAAAACTTGAACAGTCACATGCAGTTGCGCCCCGACCATGAAGGGGTAGTTTTTAAAGTTGCCGATTTATCCAGTGTTTGGGCTGTGATCAACATTTACGAATCGGAACTTGGTATGCTTAAAGAAGGCGATGCGGTGGAAGTATCCGTATTGTCCTATCCAGAGAAGATGTACCATGGGAAAATTGAACGTATTTACCAAACGATAGACAACGAGAGCAAAGTCATCAATGCTCGTGTAAGTATCAGCAATAAAGATTTGAGTCTAAAACCAGGCATGATGGCGACGGTAAAGGTGATGGCGAAATCAGACATCAATCTGCCTTCTGTCAATCCACAGGTGGTTATTTTCGACGAGAATAAGAATTACGTGCTAGTGCTGGATGGTAAGCAAAAAGTGCGTATTCAAGAAATAGAAATTGGTCGCAAAACCAGCAACCGTTCCTATGTAAGTAAAGGTTTAAATGCTGGGGATAAGGTGATTGCTTCTAAGCAGGTATTTCTTTTTGAAAGTTTGAAGTAGTTGGTTAGGAATCCCTCATAATAATACGTCATTCCCTTGAAAACGAGAATCTTAACACTTAAGTCCATTAATTTTATTGCTTTAGGATACCCAATCGAGTTGGGTATGACGCAACACACAATGGTGCTATAAAAACGATCCAACATGAACAAGTTCATTAAAACCATTATCGGGTTTTCCCTGAAAAATAAATACTTCATTTTCTTTACTACGTTCATCCTCATTTTGGCGGGCTATTTCAGCTTCAAAAAAACCACTATCGAGGCTTTTCCTGACGTGACTAACACCAGTGTCACGATTATTACGCAGTGGCCAGGCAGAAGTGCGGAAGAGGTTGAGAAATTTGTAAGTCGTCCGCTGGAAATAGCCATGAACCCAACGGAAAAGCGTACCAGTATCCGCTCCTCTTCCCTTTTTGGTTTATCCATTGTGAAGGTTACTTTTGATGATGAGGTAGATTACGCTTTTGCCCGTGTACAAATCAACAACCATATTGAAGAAGCAGATTTACCCGATGGCGTACAGCCAGAAGTACAACCGCCTTACGGACCTACTGGTGAAATTTTCCGTTATACGCTGACCAGTGACAAAAAAACCGTCAAGGAGCTTAAAACCATTCAGGATTGGACGATTCAACGAGAATTATTATCTGTTTCTGGCATTGCCGATGTGGTCAGTTTTGGTGGTGAAGTAAAAACCTACCAAATTACCGTTGACCCTCAAAAAGCCATTCAATATAACATTAGTGCCACCGAGCTTTTTGAAGCGGTTTCGAAAAGTAACATCAACGTAGGTGGCGATGTGATTGTACAAGGCGGACAAGCTTATGTGGTACGGGGAATTGGCGTACTCAATAACATCGAAGAGATTAAGAATGTAGTGGTTGACAACTACAATGGTACGCCTATTTATGTAAAAACCATTGCAGAGGTGACTGAATCGGCACTTCCACGTTTAGGGCAAGTGGGTAGAGATTACGACCCCGATGTGGTAGAGGGAATTGTGGTGATGCGCAAAGGTGAAAACCCTAGCGAAGTCATTAAAAAACTTAAAGTAAAAATTGACGACATCAACAACAACATCTTACCCGATGATGTTAAAATCAAAGCGTTTTATGACCGCGAAGACTTGGTGAACTTTGCGACCCATACGGTAATGGGCAATATGTTCGAGGGTATCTTATTCGTTACCGTAATTGTGTTCCTCTTTATGGCCGATTGGCGTACTACGCTCATTGTATCGGTGGTTATACCGTTGGCCTTGTTGTTTGCCTTTATCTGCTTAAAACTAAGAGGTATGTCGGCTAATTTACTTTCCATGGGAGCCATCGACTTTGGAATCATCATAGATGGTGCGGTGGTGATGGTTGAAGGTATTTTTGTCGTCCTTGATCATAAAGCAAAAGCCGTGGGCATGGAGAAGTTCAACAAAATAAGCAAGCTGGGTTTGATCAAAAAGGCTTGTTTAGAAAACGGAAAAGGGATTTTCTTCGCTAAACTGATTATCATTACAGGTTTAATGCCCATCTTCACCTTTGAAAAAGTAGAGGGTAAAATGTTCTCGCCTTTGGCTTGGACCTTAAGCTTTGCTTTATTAGGCGCCTTGTTGCTGACCTTTACCCTAGTGCCTGCCATGGCCAGCATGCTCCTCAAAAAGAACGTAAGGGAAAAACATAATTTCTTTCTCGAATTCATTACTAAATACACTTTAAAAATATATGATAAATGTTTTAAATTCAAAAAAATAGCATTTACCACTTCAATGATCATTTTAGTTTTTGGCGTGATCAGTTTCAAGTTTTTGGGTAGCGAGTTTTTGCCGAATTTAGATGAAGGTTCTATTTACGTACGTGCTACTGGCCCACTCAGTATTTCTTTGGATGAAACCAAAAAGCTCTCCAACGAAATGCGTAAAATCTTCCTAAGTTTTGATGAGGTAAAACAAGTCCTCTCCCAAACAGGACGACCTAATGATGGAACTGACGCTACTGGTTTTTACAACATGGAATTCCATGTAGACATTTACCCTAAAAAGGAATGGAAGCGCAAACAAACCAAGGAGCAGCTAATTGAGCGCATGCAGGAAAAATTAAAAGGGTTTCCTGGCATCAGCCTAAACTTCTCCCAACCTATTTCAGATAACGTGGAAGAAGCCGTTTCTGGGGTGAAAGGCTCCATTGTGGTAAAATTGTTCGGCGATAATTTCGAATTTATTGAGCAGGAAGAGGAAAAAATCTACAACATCCTTAAAACCGTTGAAGGTATTGAAGATTTGGGAATCCTTAGAAACTTAGGTCAGCCAGAGTTACAAATAGACCTCAGTCAACGCAAAATGGGCTTATACGGGGTAAGTACCGCCGATGCCAATGCCGTAGTAGAAATGGCCATTGGAGGTAAAGCTGCCAGCCAAATTTACGAAGGCGAAAAGAAATTCGATTTGGTGATCCGCTACCCTGAAGACTTTAGAAATGATGAGACAGCGATTGCCAATTTACGAGTACCTACCATTTCGGGTTCGAAAGTACCATTGGGTGAAATTGCCCGCATCAAGAAAATTACTGGTCCCAGCATGATTTATCGTGACAAACATACCCGCTACGGCGCTATTAAATTCTCTATCCGTGGTCGGGATATGGGAAGTGTGATTGCCGAAGCACAACAAAAAGTAAACGCAGCCATTAAGTTGCCAAAGCCATACCGTTTAGAATGGGCAGGAGATTTTGAAAATCAGCAAAGGGCAAGCAAGCAGCTTTCCCAAGCGGTTCCTATTAGTTTATTACTGATTTTCTTTATCCTGTTCATTTTATTCGGCAATGCCAAAGATTCGCTCTTAGTGCTTAACAACGTACCTTTCGCCATGATTGGAGGTATCTTAGCCTTATTGGCCACGGGCATTAACTTTAACATCTCGGCAGGTATAGGTTTTATTGCGCTATTTGGTATTTGTGTGCAAAACGGTGTAATCCTCATTACTAAGTTCAAAAGTAATATTACCGAGCTTAAGCATCACCCCACATGGTCTTTTGCCGATGCGGTGAAAGACGGCGTGGCTAACCGTATGCGTCCCGTCATTATGACTGCTTTAATGGCTGCGATTGGTTTGTTGCCAGCAGCACTTTCTACAGGGATAGGCTCCGAAGCTTCTAAGCCATTGGCCGTAGTGGTTATTGGTGGTTTAATTACCAATACGTTGTTTAATTTATTTGTATATCCTATTGTTTTTTACTGGAGTTACAAAAAGAAGGTTAAACATTTACAGGAAGTGATTATTTAACGTTCTTGTCATTCTGAGCTTGCAAAGAATCTCTTTCATCGATTGCAGATGCTTCGATAAACTCAGCATGACAGCGTATTAATGGACAGTTAAAAATAATCGCAAAGAAAAAGAAGAGTGACGCAAAGAAAGCAAAGTGTTTCGTGTTTAAAAAGTAGTTAGTGTTTAATTTTTATTAAAAGCAGTGTGTAGCATTTCATATCAAACGATAGTCCTGCTGTGCGCTGCTATCTTTTTGTCACCCCTTTCATCCTAAGCCCATCGAAGGATGTTTCATCGCTTGCAGATGCTTCGATAAACTCAGCATGACAGCTTATTGATGGGCAGATAAAACAAAAAGGATATTCGCTACCATCAGGTTTAATGAACAACAAACTCTGCATCAACTATAGCGATACCCATCTTTGCGTTCTTTGCGAATACTTTGAAACTCTTTGCGGTTAAATTTTAACGCAAAGGAAAAAGATGAGTGTCGCTAAGGACGCAAAGTATTCACCACCATCCACAGGTATTTGACGAAAATCATTTATTCCTATGTAATATTTACCATATTTGCATATCTCATTAACTCACAACCATTAGTATATATAGATATGAAAAAACTAAGTTTACTGATATTATTTGCAAGTTTTGCCTTTTTTGCAAATGCACAAACCACTCCTAGCAAAGCATCAGCTCAAAAAATTGAGAAAAAAGCAGTAGAAGTTGCCTGTGGCGAATGTATGTTCAAGATGCCCGGAAAAGGCTGTGATTTAGCCATCAAAATTGACGGTGCGACTTATTTCGTAGATGGTAGAAAAATTGACGACTTTGGTGATGCGCATGCTGATGACGGTTTTTGCAATGCGGTTAGAAAAGCTGTGGCTACAGGCGAAGTCGTTGATGGCAGATTTAAAGCCAAATCCATCCAATTGGTAGAAGATAAGAAAGCTTCAAAACCAAAATCTTAATCATTATTGCCACAGATACACAGATTTTAGTTTCAATTTTTTATCTGTTCATCTGTGGTTAAACCCTATCTTTGCGGCATGACAAAGTTATCGGTTAACATCAATAAAATAGCCACTTTGCGCAATAGCAGAGGCGGTAATAACCCTGATTTGGTAAAAGTAGCGCTAGACTGTGAACGCTTCGGCGCACAGGGCATCACGGTGCATCCCCGTCCTGACGAGCGACATATCCGTTACCAAGATACTTTTGATCTTAAAGCTGTTATTGCTACAGAATTTAACATAGAAGGCAATTGCAAGGAACAAAAATTTGTAGACCTTGTATTGGCCAACCAACCCGCACAGGTGACCCTTGTTCCCGATGCAGAAGGTCAAATCACTTCTAACCACGGTTGGGACACCATCAAACATCAAAATTATTTAAAGGAAATGGTGGCTGTGTTTAAAAATGCAGGTATTCGTGTTTCTATTTTTGTTGACCCTGTGGTGGAAATGGTTGAAGCGGCTGTAAGTACTGGAACTGATAGAATTGAACTTTACACCGAGGCTTACGCTCAACATTATCATACCGATAGAGAAAAAGCCATTGCCCCTTACCTAGCGGCTGCCATTAAAGCTAACGAGCTTGGTATTGGCATTAACGCTGGTCACGATTTGGATTTGCACAACCTTCGATATTTTGCGCAAACCATTCCTAACTTATTAGAGGTTTCTATTGGCCATGCGCTAGTGAGCGACGCGCTTTATTTAGGATTAGAAGAAACTATTAAGCGTTATTTAGCGCAACTTAATTAGTAGTTAGGAATTAGGAGCTAGGTATTAGTTTTGACCGCTAAATACTAGTTCCTACCCCCTAGCTACTTATCACTCGACTATGTTAAGAGGCATTTTATTAGTACTATTTGGCGCTTGCAGCTTTGGTATTCTCTCTACCTTTGTAAAACTGGCCTATAAAGAGGGTTACACCCTTGGTGACGTTACAGGTACACAAGCTTTATTTGGCGTAATCCTCTTGTGGAGCATTTATTTTATCCAGCGTAAAACGCAAAGTAAAGACCAGCCAAAACCTGTTATTAAAACACACTGGCTTAAATTAATGCTCGCAGGCACGGTTACTGGCCTAGTGAGTTTAACCTACTACCAATGTGTAAAACTCGTTCCTGCTTCTATAGCCATTATTTTGCTCATGCAGTTTGTATGGATGAGCTCGCTATTAGAATTTATCTTTTTCAAAAAGAAACCTAGTAAGCTGCAAATACTGGCCATCATCTTCATTTTGATTGGTACAGTAGCAGCCAGTGGCTATTATGAAAACACGGGCGGTAGCCTAAGCTTATTGGGCATTGGTTACGGATTGGCTGCTGCGCTTTGCTATGCTACTTTCCTATTACTGAACGGGAATTTAGGCAATGAATATCCGCCTATCCAGAAAAGTGCCCTGATGATTACAGGGGCTTGTCTTTTAATCTTTTTGGTTTTACCTCCCCATTTCTTAATCAACGGTGCTTTAGGTGGCAGTTTATTTAAGTGGGGGTTGATTCTAGCCGTCTTCGGAACAGTGATCCCGCCTTTGTGCTTTGCTTCTGGCATCCCTAAAATAGGTTTAACGTTAAGTTCTATCCTTAGTTCTGCAGAGCTTCCTGTAGCGGTAAGCATGTCGGCATTGGTTTTACACGAAGAAGTGAGTTTGATTAGATGGGTTGGTGTTTTGATTATTTTATCATCAATGATTCTTCCAAATTTGGAAAATTTAAAGAAGGCGAATAACTTTAAAAGAAAAACTTAAATTTAGATTTCACTGTTACCTATTAGCGTCATTCCCTTCTAAATGGGAATACTAAAGAGCGATACACTTTTTATCAAATCAAGTTCCTCAATCGAGTTGAGGATGACGACTAAATGAAAGACAGTAAGTACTCAAATAAAAACTATGAAAAAGACCATACTAGCAGTATTACTAACCACTACCTTATTTGCTTGTAAAAACACTTCTACCATTAATACCGATGAAGCTGGAAAAGTAATTACCACTTATTTGAAAGGCAATCCTGAGTATAAAACCACCAAGTTCGATTTTGGCGAGCTGAAATTCAACAGCGAAAAGGAATACGCTGAACTGGAAAATTACCGTCAATTAGCGGATGATGGCTACATCACTTTAACCCTGCTGAGCTCTAAAAAGAAGTTTTTATCCAAAGACAGTAGTTACGTATACAGTGCCAAGCTTACCCAAAAGGCCAGTGAGTTTGTACTCAAACAGGATGCTAATCAGGCCACGGTTAAAGCGGTAACCTACGAACTTACTGACGAAAAACCTGTTGACTTCTCCAAAGTGAATGATGCTACCGCCAAGGTAACGGTATCTTTAAAAAAGACAAATACACCCTTCGCTCCTTTTCAAAGAAAACCTGAAGAGAATAGTGAGTTCTTAACTAAGACCTATCGTTTAAAATTTGATAAGCAAGAGGGTTGGAAAGTGAGGAAATAGTTTAGGAGCTAGTAGCTAGTAGCTAGTGGTTAGGAGTTAGTGTTAGAAAGCACAGTTCATAATTTCTATAGTCAAAATTTAATCGTTATAGATTGCTTCGTAAAGCTCGCAATGACGTTCCTATTTAATTTCTGCAATATTACCACCGAACTTTGTAAACCAAACCTGATAGCAACGGAAATACTTTTTGTTGAACTCGATGAACAAACCTCTTAGGTTTTAAAAACCTAAGAGGTTTAGGCGGATGCAATCACAAAAAGATTGAAGTGAATAGCAGGGCTACGGGAAGCGATAAAAACCTAAACCTGCTTTTCAAAACTATTTAAAACAAGAAACTGCCCTTTGCCTACAAAAACGATAGATTTTATCAGCTGTATTATGACTTTTATTAAGGATTTGTTACGATAATATCTCCTGCAAAATACTTACCTTTGCGGGCATTAAAAATGCTAGCATTCAATGAGCTTAAACATCCATTACCAAGAGAACTTTAAAGACCGCCATATTGCGCCAAATGAGGCCGATACTAAGGCAATGTTAGAAACCGTTGGCGTTAATTCTATCGACGAATTAATTGAGCAAACGATTCCTGCAACCATCAGATTAAAGCAAGGTTTAAACCTTCCTGAAGCAAAATCTGAAGTTGATTATTTGAGTAGCCTTAAGCAAACGGCTTCTTTAAACAAAGTTTTCAAATCATTTATTGGACAGGGTTATTATGATAACATTACCCCTGGTGTAATTTTACGTAACGTATTTGAAAATCCAGGATGGTACACGCAATACACGCCTTATCAGGCTGAAATTGCACAGGGTCGTTTACAGGCTTTGTTGAATTTCCAAACCATGGTGATTGACCTTACTGGAATGGAGATTGCCAACGCGTCTTTATTAGACGAAGGTACTGCCGCTGCAGAAGCCATGTTTATGCAATACAGTTTGCGTAAAAAAGAGCAAGGTAATAAGTACTTCGTTTCTGAAGCTATTTTTGCTCAAACTATTGATATTTTAAAAACCAGGGCTAATCCTTTCGGGATTGAATTGGTGATTGGTAACCACGAAACTTTTGAACCTAATGCAGAATTCTTTGGTGCCATTGTACAGTATCCAGCAGGCAACGGCGAGGTTTATGACTATAGCCATTTTGCGAATGTCCTACATGAGCAAAGTGTTAAATTAACGGTTATTGCCGATTTATTAAGCTTAACCTTGTTAACTCCTCCAGGTGAATGGGGTGCTGATGTGGTAGTAGGTACTACGCAACGTTTTGGTATCCCAATGGGATTTGGTGGTCCTCATGCGGCATTTTTCGCAACTAAGGATGAGTACAAACGTTCTATCCCAGGTCGTATTATTGGTGTAACCATTGACAGCAACGACAATTATGCTTTACGTATGGCGCTACAAACTCGTGAGCAGCACATCCGTAGAGACAAAGCGACTTCAAATATTTGTACAGCACAAGCTTTATTGGCGATTATGGCTGGCTTTTACGCTGCTTATCATGGTCCAAAAGGCTTAAAATTAATTGCTGAACGTACGCACGGCTTAACGATTTCACTAGCTGAATCGTTAAAAGCAATTGGCTACAAAGTAAATAACCAAGCTTATTTTGATACGATTGAAGTAGAACTTGGCGATTTAAAAGGCGCTATTCATAAAGATTGTTTAGACAACAACATTAACCTTAACTATAAAGGTGATAAAGCAACCATTTCATTAGACGAAACCACCAATTTTGAAGACGTTAGTTTATTGGTTCGTATTTTCTCTAAAGTAAAAGCAATTGCTACGGATAGCGTAGTGGTAGTAGATAATGTAAGCACTACTATTCCTGCTGCTTTACAACGTACTAGCGAATACTTAACTCACCCTGTGTTTAACTCGCACCACTCAGAACACGAGATGTTGCGTTATATCAAATCATTAGAGACTAAGGATTTATCGCTTTGTCACTCGATGATTGCTTTAGGTTCATGTACCATGAAACTTAATGCCACTACAGAGATGATTCCTGTCACTTGGCCAGAGTTTGGTAAAATACATCCTTTTGCGCCTAGCGACCAAGTTTTAGGTTATTATACTGTATTTGATGAGTTGGATAAATGGTTGAGCGAAATCACAGGATTTGCGGCCATGAGCTTACAGCCTAACGCTGGTGCCCAAGGCGAGTACGCAGGTTTAATGGTGATTAGAGCTTACCACCAAGATCGTGGCGATCATCACCGTAACATTGCTTTAATTCCTGCTTCGGCACACGGTACCAACCCTGCTTCGGCAGCGATGGCTGGAATGAAAATCGTCGTAGTAAAATCTACCGAAAAAGGTGAAATTGATGTAGAAGATTTGAAAGCTAAAGCGAAAGAGCATGCTGAAAATCTTTCTTGCTTAATGGTCACCTACCCTTCTACTCACGGTGTATTCGAAGAAAGCATTATCGAAATCTGTAAGGTAATTCACGAAAACGGTGGACAGGTTTACATGGATGGTGCCAACATGAACGCACAAGTAGGCTTAACTAGTCCTGCTAATATTGGTGCAGACGTTTGTCACTTAAACTTACATAAAACCTTCTGTATTCCTCACGGTGGTGGTGGTCCTGGTATGGGTCCAATTGGTGTGGCAGCACACTTAGTTCCTTATCTTCCTGGTCACGCTGTAGTTAATATTGATAAAGGAAAATCTATTCCTGCGGTTTCTTCAGCGCCTTGGGGTTCGGCCAGCATTTTGTTAATTTCTCACGCTTACATTGCTATGATGGGTGCTGACGGTTTAACCAATGCGACTAAATATGCCATTTTGAATGCCAATTACATGAAGGCTCGTTTAGAGCAACATTATCCAGTATTGTATGCTGGTGCGAATGGTCGTTGTGCACACGAAATGATTTTAGATTGCCGTGGGTTTAAAAACTTCGGTATTGAGGTAGTTGATATTGCAAAACGTTTAATGGATTATGGTTTCCACGCCCCTACGGTATCATTCCCAGTGGCTGGCACCTTAATGGTTGAGCCTACTGAAAGTGAGCCTAAACATGAGTTAGACCGTTTCTGTGATGCTTTAATTGCGATTAGAAGTGAGATTAGCCAAGTAGAAAATGGTCAACTTGATAAAGTGGACAATCCTTTGAAAAATGCGCCTCACACTGCTGCAGTAGTGACTGGAAACGAATGGAATCACGATTACAGCCGTCAAACTGCTGCATTCCCACTACCTTATGTAGCCGCTTATAAATTCTGGCCGTCGGTAGGTAGAGTGAATGATAGTCACGGTGACCGCTCATTGATTTGCGCTTGTCCTCCTTTAGAGAGCTATATGGAAGAGGAAGCAACTGCTTAATCTTCACATTAAATCATACAAAAGCCCGAACCTAAACCGTTCGGGCTTTTTTGTGTAACCTGATTTTCAGTTTCTGCGTCTCAGAAGTAAAACCAATAAGACGTGAAAAAAATATTACTACTTTTCGCTGCGATAGCGATGCTTTTATCTCCTACATACGCACAAATCAACAGCAAAAAAGTAGATAGCTTACTATCTGTACTATTTACTGACAAAGATGGTCCTGGCGGTGCCTTTTTAATAGCTAAAGCTGGACAACCTATTTATCAAAAAGCTTTTGGTAAAGCCAACATCGAGTTAGGTGTAGATATGACTACCCAAAATATTTTCCAACTGGGCTCCATCACCAAACAGTTTACCGCAATTGCCATCTTGATGTTGGAAGAGCAACACTTATTATCTACCCAAGATCCAATTTCTAAATACATTCCCGATTATCCCAACGGAGATAAAATTACCATCCACCACCTCCTCACCCATACTTCGGGTATTAAGGATTTTACCAAGATGAAATCCATTTCCCAAATTGCACAGAAAGACTTGTCACCAAAAGAATTGGTTGATTTCTTTAAAAACGAACCTATAGATTTTTTACCTGGGGAAAAATTTGAATACAACAACTCTGGCTACGCTGTGTTGGGTTATGTCATTGAACTTACTTCTAAAGATACTTACGAGCATTTTATCCAGAAAAACATCTTTGCAAAAGCTGGCATGACCAACTCTAGGTATGCAAGTGATGTAGCCATCATCAAAAAAAGAGCTTATGGCTATCAACAAAAAAACAATCAATATGTAAACAAAACGAGAATTAGCTTTAACATTCCTTATGCTTCGGGTTCCTTAATGTCTACCATAGGCGATATGTTAAAATGGCAAACTGCTTTAAATAAAAACACTTTACTCAAAGCAAGCAGTAGCAAAAAAGCTTTTACAGCCTACCAATTGAACAATGGTACCTCCATTAATTATGGATACGGTTGGCACATCAGCCAAATCAATGGCGCTCCTTCTCGGGAACATGGCGGAAGCGTATTTGGCTTTAAAACCATGGGTATTTATTTGCCTCAACAAGATATTTATGTGATTGGCTTGAGCAATTGCGACTGTAACTCTCCTACCCAGGTTACTAGGGATATTGCCAAATTGGTTTTAGAAACCTTTAAAGACTGAGAAGATGACTTCGCGAAGGGCTACTAAAATTACAGCTAGATTTCCCCAAAGCTAGAATGATAGCAATATTGAAGAGAGACTTACGAAGTTTATAAAACTTTGTAAGTCTTCTTTAAAGAACAATCTGAATCAGACTGATACTAAGGATAAAGCAGATATTTTAATCTCATTTTTTTATAGGCTTCTAAACCTGGCTCCCAACCTGCTCGTATGGTTTCGATAGGTACATCATCAATAATCTGTTGCCTAAAATCGCCACGACCAATTTGAATTTCTATGTTGTTCATTTGGTTGCTGAACTTAGATTCGAAAAATTTCTCTTTTTGAGGATGCGCTTTGTAGAGTTCCTTAATCCAACTGAAATTAATCTTTTTGCTCTTTCTTAAAAGTTCGGTATCGTAATTACGCAAGTCGATACCATAACAAACTTCATCCATAAAAATTGGTGATTCTGCCATCCCTTTGATACTTTTTGGTGTAAAGCTAAAGCTGTAAATTCCCTTGTAAGCTGGACTACCCAATACTGTAAAAGGGTTATAAGTTCCTCTACCGTGGTTTACGTAAACACCTTCAAACATACATACACTTGGATATAATAAAATAGCTTGTTGCGTATTCAAATTTGGTGATGGAGGCACTGGCAATGTGTAAGGTGTATCATGCGTATAATTGGCCACTGGAATAATCTTGATATCTGCTTTAACTTTATTGCTTAGCCAACCTTCACCGTTAACCATTTGCGCAAATTCGCCTACGGTTAAGCCATGTGACATTGGAATTGGAAACATACCAATACCCGATTTATATTTCATGTCTAATACAGGTCCATCAATTAAATAGCCATTTGGGTTTGGTCGATCCAAAATTAGTAGCGGCTTTTTATTGGCTTCACAAGCTTCCATTAATCTAGCCAAAGCATTAATATTGGTATAAAAACGAACACCAACATCCTGCAAATCATAAATTAAAATATCTACATCTTGTAAATCTTCATTACTTGGCTTGTTCTTTTTTCCATATAATGAGATGATAGGAATCCCAGTACGCTCATCTATGGCATCGGCAATTTTTGCGCCAGCACTAGCATTACCCCTAAAACCATGCTCTGGGCCAAATACTTTCACTATTTTAACGCCCAATTTCTGCAGGCTATCTACTAAATGGGTTTTACCAATAATTGAAGTTTGATTGGCTAATACGGCTACCCTTTTTCCTTTTAATAAAGGCAAGTATAATTCGGTTTGTTCTGCACCTGTTTTAATACTTGAATTAGCTATATCGGTTTTGGTTGCCTTAATTTTTGGCGAACACGAGAATAATAGTGTAGCAACAGCTAGCAAGGAAAACAATTTCATGGTTATTTATTTGATTGAATGATAAAGATAAATAAGAAATACAATAAACATAATTGATATTGCAAGTTTTTGCATGTTTATGCAATTATTTATGATAAAATATCCTATTTCCTTTAGATTGTTTTTATTTCAAAGGTATCCATCCTACCGTTCCATCTATAGTGCTAACCAATTGAAAGTCTTCAAAGTTTCCAATCACATTTACAGTTTTACCGACTGCCAAGCTAGCTTTAATGCCTGCGTTCACATTAGGGGAATCGAACAGTGATTGATTGTTTGATGTGATTTTAAGTGCCCTCATCGGCTTTGTTTCTACAAGAGATTTATTGGAAACATATCCAGATTTTCCGTTAGGCAATTCTATTTTATAATAACTGCTGGTTACGGCCAATACACGAGCTACGGTATTTAGTTTCAACGTTGCCGTTTGCTTTAACGGCAGACTATTTGAAATTTCGGCAGACCTGTTTATACGCATGGTCGTGTTTAAAGTGGTAACATTGCCATTAATATTAGGAACTGGAGGAATTAATGGGTCAATAAACGGAAGTGGGTCAACAGCACCACTGCTAGTATACACTCCAAAATGGAGATGTGGTGGAGTAGTTTTAGCATTTCCAGTATTCCCCATCAAACCTAGCGTGTCTCCTATCATTACGTCTTGACCAGGAGTTACCAATTGTTCATCTAAATGGGCATAATACAAGGTATAGTCTTTTCCTTTTGGCCTGAACCAAACCACCTTACCACCTAAATTATTTTCGTTAACACCTGTAACGGTACCTTCTGAAACGGCTATTACAGGTGTCCTGAAAGTTGAAAAGATATCTATTCCCTCGTGCCGCCGAGTGTCATTATCTCTACCCACTCCAAAGAAACTCTGAAGTTGCCTTCGATTCGCGACTTTTAAAGGATAGGCCAAGGATGGACCCACTGTCAATTCAAGGGTATAAGATCCACTGCCCAGAAGCTCTGGTTGTAAACGTAGGAAATAATCACCGCTTCGTTTTGCCTCCAACTGTAAATCCGAACCTAAGCTATCGGCAAAAGCCAATAGTTTAAATTCACTATTATCATTTTGTTCCCATATATCCATATAAATGGCGAAGCTATTTACAGATTGTTTGGTTAGCTTGGCAGTAAGCATTTGACCTCTTTCCAATTTAAATTTGAAGCTAGCACCGTCTAGTTTATCGGCAGCAAAATAGCCTGTTTCTTTGTAGGGAACTTTAACCTTGGAGGCGCTTTGCAACAAAGTATTGGCTTTGCTAATCCAACCGCTCCCCATGGTGCTTTGGTTAAGCCCAGCATTTAACAACTTTCGTTCATATTGTTGATGTGGCGAGGAAGGCTTTAACAGGTTGAAAGGTCCGCTTTTACATGCGGCCATTAAAGCAAAAGTACCTACCAATAAAATATATCTCCATTTTAAGCCCATTAATTTTAACTTATTTGGTTAGCAAAACTTCAATCATATGCGGTAAAACACCAACATCCCAAGTGTGCTGATTAGTTTCCATCAACTCGTCGTCCACATGAATGTCCTTAGTATCTAATTTGATTTTAAATTGATTTACGGCAATGGATTTAATTGGAAATTGCGGCTTTTTCCCTGCTACTATTTCTTCTAAGTATTTGATGATCAACGGACGCTGTTTGGCCTTAATCAAGATCAGTTCCAACATTCCATCACCTGGGTTGGCATTTTTAGCGAGTACCAACTTTGGACCTAACCTTGAAATGTTAAGCAGTTCGATCATCAAGAATTCATCATTTAGCTCCTTGCCATCAAGAAGTATCGTCGCTGGTATTGGCTGGTAATGTTTCGCCAAATGCAATAAGGCATTATGCGCTTGCAAAACTTCTTCATTAGGATCTTCTGAAAGCGTTTTAGGTTGTTCATCCATCCATTTGATTAAGGCTGGAAAAAGACCAAAACCAAAAGATTCGATAAAATACTTTTCCTCCTTACGTGTTGTGGCAACACCTATATCTAGCTTCTGTAATTTTTCCTGTTTCCACGATTCGGCATTTAACCTCAAGTTTTCTTCAATCCCTAGCGAACTAGCGATGTTATTGGCTGTCCCCAAAGGTAAGACCGCGAGCGGTCTTTTGTACTTCAATTTCTTATCCAACATAGTCAGTACTACCTTTCGCACTGTCCCATCTCCGCCAGCAACTGCGATATACTTTACATCCGTAGCAATTTTCTTCATGATTTTTTTCTTTGAAGAAGCATAACTGCAACGATATCCAGCTGCATTGAGCATTTCCATCAAATGCTCGGCCTCATGTTCTTCGGCCCCAGCTGTAGGGTTGTGTATTAACTGTATTTTCGTCTGATTGATTTTCATAACTACGCTATTTTCAAAGTCGTTAAGGCCATAAATCACCTTATTTTCATTTCTTGTCAACAATAAGAGGCTTACAATAGTTTTTAATACATCACTAAAAAATATTGGCAATGAATATATTGATCACCAACGATGATGGGATTTATAGCCCAGGGATAGCCGCTTTGGCACAAATTGCACTTGGTTTTGGTACGGTTAGAATCGTAGCACCCGATGTAGAACAATCTTCCATGGGACATGCCATTACCCATTCGAGACCGCTTACGTATAAAAAATCACCCATTACTTTCGAAGGCATTGAAGCCTTTCGCGTGAACGGCACGCCTGCAGACTGCGTAGCTTTAGGTTTGCACATGTATCCAGATACGCAAGTGGTGCTATCAGGCATAAATATGGGACCTAACTTGGGAAACTCTATGTGGCATTCGGGAACTTTAGCAGCAGCCAAGCAAGCGGTGTTATTAGGTGTAAAAGGCATTGCCTTAAGCACGCCCGTAGGAAAAACAGAACCAGATTTTTCAATATTGAAACCATTTGTGGAACAATGTCTTGAAATGCTTTTTGAAACCAGTGAAAGTGCTTTATACAACGTAAACTTCCCTCAACATCCTACACAAATCAAATGGACGAGGCAATCGGTAAGCTTGTATGATGGAACGGTAATTCCTGGCGAAGATCCAATGGGCAGAAAAAACTTTTGGATTTCAGTAAAGGCCCTAGAGCAAGCGGAAGAATATAGCGACAGATGGGCCATGGAACACAACTACGTATCCATCACTCCTTTAAGGCTAGATTTGACGGATGAAGTGAGGTTAAAGGAAAAAATTGGAAGCTAGTAGTTAGGGATTAGGAGTTAGTGATTAGTGATTAGTGGTTAGTGGTTAGTGATGGGCTGTCTGACTAGCTCCTAATCCCTATTTCCTAGACACTAACATATTTTACATATAGGCAACATTGAATACGCATTGATTTTGCAACTTTGATTTCAATTTTATTTAGAACATATGAGTTTAGAAAATAAGGTAGCCTACATTACTGGCGGTACAAAAGGAATTGGCTTTGGCATTGCCGAGGCTTTGGTTAAAGCAGGTTTAAAAGTGGCCATCTCTGGCAGAAAACAAACTGACGTAGAAAAAGCTAAACAGGATTTAGGTGGAGATAACGTATTGGCCATTGCCTCTGACGTTAGGAATTTTGAGGACGAGCAAAAAGCGGTGGAACAAATCGTTGCCACTTTTGGCAAACTAGATATTGTGATTGCTAACGCTGGCTTGGGTAAGTTTGCACCTATTGACCAATTGAGTTTAGAGGATTGGAACGCCATGATAGACACCAATTTAACGGGTGTTTTTCATACCCTAAAAGCGAGCGTTGAGCAGCTTAAAGCCAATAAAGGCTATTATATTTCTATTGCTAGTTTAGCGGGCACTAACTTTTTTGCCAACGGCGCTGGATACAACGCTTCTAAATTTGGCGTAGTTGGTTTCACGCAAGCTGCGATGTTAGATTTAAGAGAACATGATATTAAAACGACCACCATTATGCCAGGCTCGGTGACTTCTCACTTTAATGAGCACGAACCTAACGAGGCTGATGGTTGGAAAATACAGCCAGAAGATTTAGGTCAAATGGTTGTTGATTTACTGAACTTAAATCCTAACGTGCTTCCTTCTAAAATTGAAGTAAGACCAACTAAAACAAAATAGAATTAGAAAGCCACAGATGTACGGATTTAGACCATACATCTGTGGCTAAATCTAAGCTTAACCTAATTCTTCGACAGCACTAAATTGTTCCATTAAGTGTTGTTCGTACTTTTCTTTATAGTCCGCTATTCTTTCTGGAGTGGCATTTTTCTCCAAATCATGGAAATGAAACCCAGGAATTCGGGTCATTCCAGTAAATTGGTTCATTTTATGAAAGCCAAATAAAACTCCCTTGTCTACCGAAGTTTGGTCAAAAAATTCCCCTTCTAAAGTAAAAGCAGTTTCTGGCGCATTCCAAGTAGTGGTAACCATGTACTTTTTACCGTGCATCAATCCGCCAGTGCCATAATTGATTTCAGGGGTTGCTCTTGAACGACCGTCGCTGGCATAAATCCCGTTTTGGTGTCCCGCAGTAAACACTTCGTCGATATAGTGCTTTAATTTATTAGGTACCTGAAACCACCAGATTGGGGTATGATAAATGATCACATCAGCCCATTTAAAATTTTCTACTTCCACCACAGGCTCATAAGTGTCGTTAATATTGGTTGTTCTCACTTCATATCCATTCGATTTTAAAATATCTATGGTCCAATGAGTTAAAGTAGTATTGAATTTCCCGCCAGAGTGAGCAAAATATTGTCCTCCGTTGATAATGAATATTTTTTGCATGTCAATTGTATTTAAACTGATGCAAATGTCTTAAGTATTTTAATATAATTAAAATAAATTAAATTGTATATTTATATCATAATAATTATAGATATGCAATTAAATCTGGAATGGTTAAGAACTTTTAAGGCGATATACGAAACAGGTACGTTATCCGCTGCTGCACAGGCACTATATATTTCTCAACCTGGCGTAAGTTTGCATCTTAATTCACTAGAGGCTTACACAGGCTATAAATTATTTGATAGGGCTGCACGTAAAATGGTGCCTACCGAAAGAGGAAAAATCCTATATAATTTCATCATCGACCCCATTAAGAAACTAGAAACAGCAGAGCAGCATTTCCATAAACGCTCTCAAGCCGACCGCGCCACCATTAGTGTGGGCATGTGCTTCGAGACCTTTCAATACACCTTGGAAGAACATATTCCAGAACTCCCATTTAATGTCATCATTAAATTTGGTGAATACCCACAAATGCAACAGGATTTAGACAATGGGGTGTTAGATTTGATCATTACCCCACAAAAGGGCAATCAGAAAAACCTGTTGTATGATGCCTTTTCTAAAGAAAGAATTGTATTGGTCGCAGGCAAAAACACCGAGATAGGTTTCTTGCAACAATGGCTAATGGAGGGTAAATTTCAGGAAGCTACACAATTTTTAAAGCAACAACTGTGGTATAGCACTGCAGGCGACATGGAGCATCTTAAAAACTTCTGGCTAAAGAATTTTGGCGAACATCCCGATTTTCGTCCAAATTATATTGTGCCTAACATTAGTTCGATACTACGTTGTTTGAGCAATGCCAACGGTTTTTCTATCGTTCCTGATTTCCTCTGCAAAGAAGCGATTGAAAATAAAAAAGTGAAAATGGTTTGGCGGGGAATACAGCCACTGGAAAACACGCTTTACTTTGGTAAAAGGAAAAACACCATTTACCACCATGAGCTTGACCAGCTGGAAAATATCTTTAAGCAAAAATGGGAAACTGAATAAGGTTTTACTTCTCTTTCAACAATTGTTCCTTATAACCCGCCAAGGCTTCTACTTCTGCTTTTGGCAGTTTGGGAAATTGCAAATCCAGACTTTCTAGCTTTTCAGCAATAATTTGACTCACCGCTAATCTTGTATACCACTTTTTATCTGCTGGGATTACATACCAAGGTGCTTCATCTGTAGAAGTTTCATTCAAAGCTTCTTCATACGCTTTCATATAATCATCCCACAAAGCCCTTTCCTTGATATCTCCAGAAGAAAACTTCCAATTTTTGGCTGGATCTTCTATCCTATCCAAAAAACGCTTTTTTTGTTCATCTTTAGAAACATGTAAAAAGAACTTCAAAATTACTACGCCGTTGTTGGTCAAATGCCTTTCAAAATTTCGAATGCTTTCATAACGATTCTTCCAAAAATCCTCATCTATTTTATCTACCGAAGTATAATTGGGCAATCTTTCAGACAGGATATATTCAGGGTGCACTTTACAAACCAGTACATTTTCGTAATGTGAGCGGTTGTGGATGCCGATCCTGCCTCTTTCAGGCAGTGCTTTATAATGTCGCCACAAAAAATCGTGGTCATATTCTTCTGCATTTGGCGTTTTAAAACTATACACTTGACATCCTTGAGGATTTAATCCAGACATCACATGTGCAATCACACCATCTTTACCCGCTGCATCCATCGCTTGAAAGATAATCAGTACTGACCGCGAATCAGCGGCATATAAAACCTCCTGATACTTGGCCAGTTCTCCCTTTACCCTATCCAACTCGCTCTTACCAACCTCTTTATCCAGATGTCCATTATAATCTGTGTCAAAGTCAGCCATTTTTATTTTTTTGCCTGGTTTCACCAGATACTTGTCAGTATTTGTTTTAACAGTCATAATAATTAGTTAAATAGTCAAAAAAGAAGCGTTTGTAAGGATATTTTTAAAGATAGAACTAAAATTAAGAAAATTAAATACGTTAATTTGTATTGTTTGTTTTAACACTATTTAACAAGTACTTTTTTACGTTTTTTATCATCTTTATAGCATGTTTAAAGAAATCAAAAATAAATATCTCAGGTATTTAATCATCTTTATATATTTTATCATCCTTTTCTTTTGTGCGCTGCAAATCAACTTTTTATGGTTATTTGGCTACTCTCCTTCTTATGCCGACATTAAGAAACCTTCTCAACGTGTAGGTTCAGAGCTCTACACTTCTGATGGAAAACTGATTGGTCGTTACTTTAAGGAAAACCGCACACCAGTAGCTTTCAATGAGATTTCTAAAAACGTAGTGAATGCGCTGGTAGCTACCGAAGACGTGCGTTTTTACAAACACAATGGTATCGATATCCAAGCATTGGGCCGTGCCGTAGTGGGTATGGGTAAAGAAGGTGGCGCCAGTACCATCACCCAACAATTAGCGAAGAATCTTTATAGAACCCGCTACAACAAATCTTCGGGTTTAGCTAAACGCATTCCGCTAGTAAGAACCATTATTCCAAAACTGAAGGAATGGATGACCGCTATTAAACTTGAATCCAACTACAGTAAAGACGAAATATTGACCATGTACCTTAATACGGTATCATTTGGCAACAATACTTATGGCATTAAAACCGCTTCACGCATTTATTTCAATAAAGAAGCTAGTCAACTTAGCGTACCTCAAGCGGCTTTATTAGTTGGAATGTTAAAGGCAACGACTTCTTACAATCCTATTAAAAATCCTGAGAAGTCCTTAGAGCGAAGAAATGTGGTGCTTTCACAAATGAGCAAATACAATTATCTGCCTAAAACAGCGCTTGAGAAATACAAAACTTCACCAATAGGTATTGAAGCAGGAAATGATGATGAGAGTAGCGAAAATGATTCGTATTTAAGAACTGCCGTAGATAAATATTTGGAGAAATGGTGTGACGAGAACAATTATAATCTTTACGAAGACGGACTGAAAATTTATACGACCATCGATTCTAAACTTCAAGGCTATGCCGAAGAAGCAGTTAAAGATCAAATGCGTATTCTACAACGTAGATTTTACAGCGTTTGGGGAAATGAAGATCCTTGGGAAGATAGTGAACGCAAGAAAGTAGATTATCCCGACAGGGCTAAAAAATCCTTGCCTATTTACGCATTGTTGCAAAAGAAATTCCCTAATCAACCCGATTCAGTTGAAGCCTATTTCAACAAAAAGAAAAAGATGAAGATCTTTTCTTACAAAGGCGACAGAGATACGTTGTTTTCTACCATGGATTCGATTAGATACTACGGTAAAATTCTGAATACTGGAATGATGACCATGGAACCTAGAAGTGGAAAAATTAAAGTTTGGGTGGGTGGTATTGACCATAAGTTTTTCAAATACGACCATGTTAATCAGGCCAAACGTCAAGCAGGTTCCACTTTTAAACCTTTTGCTTATTTAGCGGCGCTGGAAAGTGGCATGAGCCCTTGCGATAAGTTCACCGATAAACCTGTACGCATTGCTTATCAGGATAAAGGTGAAACCAAATATTGGGAACCTAAAAATGCCGACTGGAGCTACAGTTATCAAGAAATGTCCTTACGTTGGGCCATGGGTCGCTCGGTAAATACCATTACGGCACAGGTAACTGAAAAAGTAGGTTGGGATAATGTAGTAAAATGGGCACATGAATGCGGTATCGACAGCCATCTGGAGTCGGTTCCTTCAGTAAGTCTGGGTTCTAATGATGTTACGGTATATGAAATGGTAAAAGCTTATGGCACCTTCTTAAATGAAGGCAACAAGGTTGACCCTATCCTAGTTGAAAAAATTACCGATCAAAACGATAATGTGATTGAAGAATTTACAGCAAAGGTTAAGCGTGCGTTGAGTGAAGAAATTGCCTGGTTAATGCTTTACATGTTTAGAGGCGGGATTGAAGAACCTAGAGGTACTTCACAAGCACTATGGGAATGGGATTTATTCAAGAAAAACAACCAAATTGGTGGTAAAACAGGTACTTCATCTGATTATGTAGACGCTTGGTATATGGGCATCACGAAAGATTTGGTGACCGGTGTTTGGGTAGGTTGCGATGAACGTACTGCACACTTTAAAAATGGCGAACAAGGTGAAGGCTCTAGAACTGCTCTTCCTATTTTCGCCAAGTTTATGGAAAAGGTTTATAAAGACCCTACCAGCGGCTACACTTACGGTCCTTTCCCTAAAGCCAAGGTAGAAATTACCCGTACGTACAATTGCCCTAGCCCTCGAATTCAGGTTGATACTGTACAAACCGATTCAATTTCTGTCGATTCGACAGCATTAGATATTCCAGTTATAGACCAACCAGAGCCTATAAAAATTGAACAACCTAAAGTTGAAGAGAAAAAACCTACAGAAAACCAACCTAAGCAAGAACCTGTAGCTACCGTTCCTTTAACCAGAAAAGAAGAAAGAGAATTAAAAAGAAAGCAAAGAAAAGAGCAAAAGGAGAAAGAAAAAGAGCAGAAGAATAACAATCAATAAGCTTTTTCTTAAATTTAAATACGCTCACGAAAATGCCAAAAGCCTTAAATTATTCATTTATGAACAATTTTTTAAAACAATCTATCTTTATCGCATTTATCATGCTGACCTTTGTGGTCACTGCAAATGCGCAATACTTCGGACAAAATAAGGTTCGATACAAGAACGAGAAATTTAAGGTGATGGAAACACCGCATTTCGAAATCTACTACTATCTTAAAAATGAAAAGATGGTAAAGAAATTCGCGCAGGATGCGGAAACTTGGTATAAAATGCACCAAGAGATTTTCAGGGATACCTTTTTAAAGAAAAATCCCATCATTCTTTACAATAACCATCCTGACTTTCAGCAAACCACTGCCTTACAAGGCGAAATTGGCATAGGAACTGGTGGTGTTACAGAAGCTTTCAAAAACAGGGTGATTATGCCTATGATGGAACTTGGAAGCCAAACCAGACACGTTTTGGGCCACGAGTTGGTGCACGCATTCCAATACCACCTTTTACTAGAGAAAGATTCGATCCCATTGGAAAACGTTGGACAAACGCCACTTTGGATGGTTGAGGGTATGGCCGAATATTTATCGGTAGGCAAAAAGGATGCCTTTACCTCCATGTGGATGCGTGATGCGCTTTTGAATAGAGATATTCCTTCCTTAAAAGATCTTACTAATTCCAATAAATATTTCCCTTACCGTTATGGTCAGGCTTTCTGGACCTTTGTAGGCTCTCTTTATGGCGATACCACTATTGTTCCGCTATTTAAAGCAACTGCCAGATTTGGCTACGAGAATGGGATCAGATATACTTTTGGGTACGATGACAAAACCTTATCTGGTTTGTGGAAAAATGCCATTGAGCAGCATTATCGTCCAATGTTAAGGCCAGATAGTTCTCAAATCAGAATTTCGGGCGCTAAAATTATCGACAACAAAAATGCAGGCAATATGAACGTTGCTCCTGCCATAAGTCCAGATGGAAAACATTTAGCTTTCCTTTCTGAAAAGGATTTGTTTGGAATTGACTTATTCCTTGCCGACGCTAAAACTGGAAAAATCATTAGGAAATTGAGTAGCCAAATATCCAATTCCCATATCGACGATTTCAACTTTTTGGAATCTGCTGGAGCTTGGTCGCCAGACAGTAAGAAATTTGCCTTCAGTATATTCAGCAAGGGTCGAAATCAATTGATGATTATTAATATTGAGAACGGCAAAGTGTTAATGAAAGAAAAAATGGACAAGGTTGAACAATTTGGCAACCTCACTTGGTCTCCAAACGGTAAAGACATTGCTTTTTCTGGGATGGTCGAAGGCCAAAGCGACATCTTCTCTTACAATTTAGACACGAAACAAGTTACTCAAATCACAGATGACGAATACTCCGATTATGCACCTAGTTATTCTCCTGATGGCACTAAAATAGTTTTCTCATCAGACCGTGCAGCTTTACAAGCTAAAAATCAAAATGCGGTAAATCCAATCAATTTAACCATTTACGACATTGCTACTAAAGCATTAAGCAACGTTCCTGTGTTTCCAGGAGCAAATAACCTTAACGCCCAGTTCTCTGGCGATAGCAAACGTATCTTCTTCCTATCTAACAGAGATGGTTTCAGAAATCTTTACGAGTACAATTTAGAAAACAGCAATTTAAAGCAGCTTACAGACTATTTTACTGGAATTAGTGGAATTACGGAGTTTTCTCCTGCCATTACCGTGTCTAGAAACGACGATATTATTTATAGCTACTATCGTTACCAACGTTATACACTTTATAATTCGGCTTACAGTAATTTTAAGGCAAAAGATGCAAATGCCAACGATGTGAATTTTGATGCAGCTATTTTACCTCCAAAAGAAAACGTCGGCGTAAATATCGTTAACTCTAACCTTGGCAATTTCAACAGGTTTGAGCGCACCCATCTTGATTCGTTAAAAAATATCCGTTATCGTCCAAAATTTAAGCTAGATTATTTAGCAAACAGCGGTGGTATTGGCGTAAGCACCAGCCGTTTTGGTACAGGTATGCAAGGTGGTATCATGGGGATGTTTAGTGACATCGTAGGACAAAACCAAATTGTTGCCAATTTAGCCATTAACGGAGAAATTCAGGATTTTGGAGGTATGGCGGCCTATATTAATCAAGCGAGTAGGATTAATTGGGGAGGTTCAGTATCGCACATTCCTTACATTACAGGTTTCTTTACTAGAGACATTACCAGAGAAAGTCCAACAGCTACCCCCTATTTAGTTGAGAGAACCAATATCTTAAGAACTTTTGAAGATCAGCTTCAACTTTTTGCGGCCTATCCATTTAACAAAGTACACAGGTTTGAATTGGGTGGTGCGGTATCTAGATACAGTTATCGCGTTGATCGTTTTAATAATTATTATCAACTAAGTGACGATGAGAGTCAAATTTTAGGTTACGCTGGCTCTGATAGAGAAAAGCTAGATAAAGATGAAATTACAAGCTACTTAGGAACTCCACTAAAGTCATTTAATATATTTCAAACCAATGCCTATTTTGTAGGTGACAATTCCATTTTTGGGGTTACTGCTCCATTAGATGGTTTTAGATATAGAGTTGGTGCAGAAAAATATTTTGGTGATTACAACTTTGTTGCGGTAACCGCAGATTTAAGGAAGTACTTTCGCTTTAAACCAGTTACGCTTGCAGTACGTGGTTATACTTACATGCGTATAGGTAGAGATGGTGAAAACCTTTATCCACTATATGCTGGTTATAACTACCTAATTAGAGGTTATGAGCCTAATTCATTTTATAACAACCAAAGCCTAAATAGTAGTAATTTCGATATCAATCAGCTTTCAGGAAGTAAGCTGGCGGTATTTAACCTAGAATTGAGGTTACCTTTTACGGGTCCAAAAAAATTGGCGCAAATTCCTTCTGGATTCTTGTTTACTGATCTTAACCTCTTTTTTGATGCAGGCGTGGCTTGGACAGAAGATTCTAAAGTGGTATTTAAAAGCCAACCTAGCAATTTACTATTGCCAGATGGACAACCTTATGAACGTGTTCCTGCTTTAAGTGCTGGTATATCCGTAAGGGTTAACGTGCTTGGAGCAATGATATTAGAACCTTATTACGCCTTCCCTTTCACTCGCAAAGATATCAAAGGTGGTGTGTTTGGTTTAACCTTTGCCCCTGGTTGGTAGAATCAAAATAAAGAAATAAAGATCATATATAAGGAGTACTAAGCTGATTAGTACTCCTTTTGTTTTATACCGTAAAAGGCAATAAAGATTGATTATTAATTTTCTGATGCATATACATGCTCTCAAAATCCAAACCAGCAGTTAAATCAATCCAATCTGGATTACAAGAACGTACCAGCCTTTCTTTTTGAGCTCTGGTAAATCTGCTCACCATTTTAAATCTACTTAAAGCCTGTTCCTCGGTTCTAAATTCTTCAAAATACACCAAGCGGGTAAGTTGTTGCGCACTATCAAAGAAGAGGTTTGGCATTTTCTTGTAAAAATCAAGGGTCTTCATCAAATCGGCACTCATACCTACATGTAAAGTGGTTCTGTTTCTGTCGGTAACGATATAAACGATCTTTTTCATAATTGCTACAACTAAGGGTTAAAAACTAATTATATTAGATAAAATTTGGCGATACAAATTATAATTACTAATTTTATTGGCACAATAATACTAACAATTTTAGTAAAAACAAATTTATTTTAAATTATTTTTATATGTCTAACATTTCAGCTAACCTTAAATACTTAAGAAAGAAAAACGGCTTAACACAGCAACAATTTGCTGATAACATGGAAATTAAGCGATCTTTGATAGGTGCTTACGAAGAAGACAGGGCCGAGCCAAAATATGATTTACTAAAAAAAATAGCAGAATACTTCGAGTTAACGATCGATGAATTCATCAACGAAAAGATAAACGACAACTGGAAACCCAAGCCAAAAAGCCAAGGCTCTAACTTAAGAGTATTGAGCATTTCAGTAGACAAAGATGATAATGAAAATATCGAACTGGTTCCTGTTAAAGCTAGCGCTGGTTATTTGAATGGTTTTTCTGATCCTCAATATATTCAAGAACTACCAAGATTCCAACTTCCTATTCCTTCTCTTAAACAGGGTACTTACAGAGCTTTCGAAATCAAAGGCGATTCGATGCTTCCTATACAGTCAGGCAGTATTATTATTGGCGAATACCTGGAAAATTGGAACGACATCAAAATTGGCGATACTTATGTCATCATTAGCAAAAATGAAGGCGTAGTTTACAAACGTGCTGGAAATAAATTCAAGGAAGACAGAGAACTGAAATTGATTTCAGACAATAAGGTGTATGATCCCTATGCAATTCCTGCGGAAGATATTCTAGAAATATGGAAAGCAAAAGCATATTTTTCTACTGCCCTGCCTGATCCAACACCAGAGCCAACCATTGAAACCTTATCTACCATGATGGCGCAAATGCAAAAATCTATTTCTCAATTAAATAAGAATTAACATTTTTTAACAGCAGACTATTTAAACCAATAGCCTGTCATTACATCTCAATAGTAAAATGAAACTTAATTAAAATTGAGATGAGAAAATTATTGTATACGGTAGCATTTGTTGCACTAGGTTTTGCAACAAGCTATGCACAAAGACCAACAAAGAGTAGAGGTACTGCCGAAGAGAGAGCAGAAAAAGCGGCAACTGCCATGCAACAGAAACTAAGCTTGAATGATGAACAGAAATCTAAAATCAAGCAAATAGAACTGGATAGATTTAAAGAGCACGATGCTTTGCGCCAAAAAGATGAAGCGGCAATGAAAGCGAAATTTGAAGAAAGAAAAGCGGACATGAAAGCACATCAAGCTAAAATTGATGCGGTACTAACTCCAGAACAAAAAACAAAACTGGCTGCTTCGAGGGAAGAAATGAAAGGCAAAATGAAAGAACGCCTTAAAGAAAGAAAAGGCAGACCTCATAAAGCTCCAAAAACAGAAAGCAATTAAAAATCAAACCTGTCATTCTGAGACCAGAAGGATTCGTCTAAAAGATTCTTCGCTACGCTCAGAATGACAGGTATATGAAAAACTACTTCAAATAACCACCCTTATTTAAAACCTCGGCCCAAACCTGGTAACCAGCAGGAATTAAATGCAAACCATCCTTAGTCAATTCAGCTTTTAATCTTTTTTGTTCATCTAAAAAATGAGGATAAAGATCGATAATGGTTACATTTTTTGCTGCCAACTTCCTGATTTCATCATTTAAGTAAAGGATATGTTCATCCTTACCATAATGGTTCTTAAACTTTTCGAAAGAAGCATTTACAGGCAACATCGTATAAAAATAAATCTGCGTTTTCTTAGACCCCTCTCTAATACGTTGAATCATCTTTTTATAATTCCTTAAGATTAAACTATCAGGAATATTCCGCGAAATATCGTTAATTCCAATCAGGATAAACACCTTTGCTGGTTTTCTGTCGATCACTTCCTGCAAACGTTCCAATACGCCAAAAGTAATGTCGCCAGATATGCCTCTGTTTTTTGCTTGAGGCAAGTTGAGCAACTTACTCCAATCGGTTCCAGCAGTGATGCTGTTTCCTAAAAAGATATAATCCTTTTTAGCAATGGGCTCTTCATTAAACTTCTGTACCAATTCTTTGTACTTACCCGGACGGTAGGTGGTATCGTAACTAAGGGTTTGCGCATTTGCGTTATTAAACCATAGTAAAGCGCTTAAAACAACGAGAACAAAAAATCTATTTTTTATAGTCATAAACATTTTCATTAATGAGACAAAGATGTAAGATTGGCTAAATTTTTCTTCTCTCTATTCCAAGTGAATGCCGTGAAGAAGATTGCTAAAATACTAGAAATAGCAATAGTGATAAAACAAGCATCCCATCCGTAGCTATCTACTAAGCCACCCAAGGCTGCATTTGCCAATAAATCTCCAATAAAATAACCAAACAATCCAGTTAAACCTGCTGCTGTACCTGCCGCTTTTTTAGGTACTAAGTCTATAGCTTGTACACCAATCAGCATTACTGGACCATAAATAAAGAAACCAATTGCCCAAAGAGAAAGATTTTGCAACAAATGATGATTTGAAGTTTTCCAGTAAACAATTACCCCTAGCAAGGTAAAAAACATATAAATGATGGTTACTGGCGCCCTTCTTCCCTTAAACAATTTATCGCTCATAATCCCACATAGCAACGTACCTGGAATAGCCGCAAGCTCATAACCTCCAGACGCCCAAGCCGCTTCAGCTTGCGTGTAGTTTTTCGCCTCTTGTAAAAAAGTTGGTGCCCAGTTGATAATTCCATTCCTCACTAAATAAACAAAAGCATTGGCTATGGCTATAAACCAAAGCAATCTGTTATTGAATACATATTTGAAGAAAATTTCTTTGGCCGAAAACTCTTTTTCTTGTGTCTTGGCATCGTAACTTTTAGGGTAATCGTTATTGTATTCCTCTATTGCAGGTAAACCGACAGATTGCGGCGTATCTCTAACGAATAAAAAAGCCACTAAAGCAAATATAATGGCAACCAATCCTGGAAAGTAAAGTTTGGCATGCCAATCTGCAAACAACTCGAAAGCTAAAACGGTTAGTGGCCCTACCAAAAAGCCGCCCACATTATGTGCTAAATTCCAAATAGACATTGCGGTACCTCTTTCTCTAATAGAATACCAATGTGCCACGACCCTACCACATGGAGGCCAGCCCATACCTTGCACCCAACCGTTAATAAACAGCAAACCGAACATTAATGCTATAGATGATGTTGCAAAAGGCACAAGCCCCATAAAAATCATCGTAAAAGCAGATAGCACCAGTCCGATAGATAGAAAATATCGAGCATCACTTCTATCGGAAATATTGCCCATTAAAAATTTACTAAAACCATAGGCTATTGACAGCGCAGAAAAGGCAAAACCAAGCTCCTTTTTACTAAAGCCACCATTTTCCCCCAATTGAAGATCGGGAATGGCAAAAGAAAAATTCTTTCGAACAAAATAATAAGCTGCGTAACCTACGAAAATGCCAATAAAAACCTTGATTCTTTCTTTACTGTATATCGACTTTACTTTATCATCGGGTAATAGCGGTTGATGCGCCGCTGGTTTTGGAAATATTCTAAATCCCATTGTTGGTTAGTGGTTAAGTTGGTTAGTAGAGAGCGTTGATTTAGAAGTTATAATAAATTGGTATAGTCTGTGATCACGCCATCGATTCCGAGTGATTTTAGTTGAGTGATCTCTTCGGCACTGTTAACGGTCCAAGGAATTACTTTTACACCATCAGCATGAGCGCTTTTTACAAATTCCGCATCCACCATTTTTGAATTAGGGCTTATGATAAAAGGCTTGAAGCCTAAATCGGCAATATTTTCTGCATATGTTTTCTTATTTGCTACTAAAAAAGAAGTTTTGATATGAGGATATTCCCTGTTAAGAATTTGGATGGTTCGCTTATCAAAAGACTGAATCACCACGTATTGCTCGATCTTTTTAGATTTAATCACTTCCATTAATAGTTTTACAAAAACTGCTGGTTCTGGATTGGTTACACCATCGCCTTTGGCACTACATTTTGTTTCAATATTATAGAAATATTGCTTTTTGCCCTTGACTTTAATCTCATGTTGAACACTATCGATCAAATCTGCCAAAAGAGGGATGTAGGTTTTCACCTTCTTTTGTTGAGGAAAATCCTTATGGAATTTAGTCCCGATATCAAAAGTTTTCAACTGACTATAATCCATTTGGAAAACGTTGTATTTTTTAGCATCTGACGCTGGAATTTCTTTTCCATCTGGCGTGAGCATAAAACCAGGGCTTAGATAATCATCATGGGTTACCACTACTTTACCATCTTTAGTAATGTGAGTATCCATTTCCAACGTGGTTACGGCAGGATAGCTCATGGCATCTTTCATTGCCAAAATGGTATTTTCTGGCACTAAGCCTCTGCCTCCACGATGGGCTTCGGCACTAAAATTAGGGAATTCCATTTTCTTAGCATTTGGTGTTTTTTGTGCGGAGCAGGCACTAAAGGCTGCAAATAAAACGCCTAAAGGGAAAACTATTTTATTCATTGGAATAGGTCTTTTATTTTGAGGTTTAAGATAACTTTTTTTCTACGGTAAACTGTTCTCCAAAACGGTCTGTCGCTACAATTTTTACGGTTTTCACGGAAGAGCCGCAATGTGTCATGAAGAGATGCTCGGTTCTTGTTGGTTCTGCAAAAGGTCTACTGGCAGGTAACTTATCACCTAAATACAACCTTACTGATTCAGGGTCAAAACCTTTCATCATCTCCATTGGGGTTAATACACCATCTAAAAAGCATTCCACTTTCCACTCAGGGTCATGGTTCCATACGTTGGCAATGATACGATTGTTGCCCGTTAAAGGCTCAATATCGACAGTTAATTGGTGCTTTCTGTCCAATCCAGTCCCTTTATAATACCATTTCAATTGCTTACCAGTCACTTCGTAAACACCATAACCTCTGGGAGCTCCATCACTACAAATCGGTCCAGTCCACCAAGCCCCGCAAACAGCTCCATGGTTATGCTCAAATACGCCGTCGCGAATAACGTTGCGATTGTAATGGGTATGACCAGACATTACATGCACATTGGTAAAGCTTTTAAGAATTTGATAAAATGCTTCATTATTTTTAACACTGTTGTGGATTGGAATATGTGCATTGATGATCACTAAATTATCCTTAGGAACATGCTGAAGGTCTTTTTCCATCCAAGCTAATTGCTCTTCGGTGATAAAACCATCATATTTCCTTTCTTCGCCCAAATACCTTACATCATCCAACACAATGTAATGCGCTTTGCCTCTATTGAAAGAGTAGTAAGTTGGGCCGTAGTATTTTTTAAAGGTTCTGTCGGAAGTTTCATCTCCACCTTGGCGATAATCCATATCGTGATTACCTAAACATTGGAAAAATGGAATACCCATTTGCTCCACTGCTTTATTGTAATCATCAAAAAGAGGAAGATTATCCCAAACTAAATCGCCTACTCCTATGCCATGAACTAGTTCTTTGGGTCCTATTTCTTTTAGCAAGCGCTTTACATCTGGCACAGAGGTCTCCATCATCTGGGCAACATCTTTTTTATTTTTAACCTGTGGATCAGCCCAAATGATAAAATGGTGTCTATCATCACTTTGCTTAAGTTTGGTTAACTTAAAATTGATCTCATTACGAGCTCCCAAGTTTTCATATTGTCTGTTAACACTGCCTACATCAGTTTTAAAATCATAACCAGAAGGCGTACTCAGGAATAAAAACTCTGATTTATCGTTGAGATGAATAGTGTAACGTCCGTTAGCATCCGTTTTCACGACAGCAAATCCATCGGACAACACCACGTCTGCAATAGGTTTCTTTCCATCGGTTACAGTTCCGTTGATACTGCCGCCATGGCTAAGGTTGTTAAATGCATTGGATTTTAAGCTCACCACCATTCCAGTGGCCAGTAATCCAAATCGTTCCAAGAATATTCTACGATTCATTGATATTTAGGATTGTAGTGTATGTTAAAACTAAAAAAAGATCAGAAGGAACTCATTCACCTTCTGTCCTATATAAATTGGCTTATTAAAACTTTGCGGACACGCTTGCACCAGCTTGCGAAACCTTGATGATATGTAGCGACTTACTTAAATTGATAGGAATATGAATTTGATTATTCCCCACACTTACTGTTTTTTCAATCGTTGTTACCTTGGCACCTGTAATACTATAGATGGCAAAAAGTGCTTTCCCGTTAGTGGCTGTATGATAAGCTACCTCAATAGAAGTTCTGTCCGCTGCAACAGCTACGGTTAGATTGTCGCTGTCCAAACCTACTTTAGCTACCGCAATATTAGAGAACGAGGATTTTCCGTCATAATCTACCTGCGTTAAACGATAGTAGTTTGCACCAATGATTGGATTAACATCGGTATAACTATAGTTCCTAAGTACATCTGAATTGTTATTTCCTTTAACCTCTCCTACCTTTTCAAATTTTTCACCATTAACAGAGCGTGTGATACCAAAATGAGAGTTATTTTGTTCTGAAGCTGTTGTCCAAGCTAGGTTTACGGTTCCTTGTTTGTTTGCTTTTGCAGTGAATGAAGTCAATTTTACAGGCAAGGGCTGATCGGTAATTTGCCCTCTCAATTGCAAACTGTACAAATTTTGATCTGCAGCAAATCTTCCTATTGCAAAAGTTCCTGTTGTAGTAGTGAAACCCCAAGCGTGCAACCTAAACTTAATCGCAGTAGCACTTGGTATGTTTTTCAAATCAGCAACGGCCGACAAGTCTATGGAAGCTTGTGCATAACCTTCATCAGATACCAACAATGTTATCGGAGTACCGATATCAACAAATGTACCGTTATCTTTACTGTAAGACCAAATATAGGTAGTAGCACCCCCTGAAGTTCTTCTTAAACGTGCATCAATAGTTGATAGCGTTAAATATTTATTCGAAACATTTGGAGTAACATCAAATTCGAAATATTCCCCATCTACTTTAGTACTACCAACGGTACCAATAGCACTAACGCCTCTTGGCAAGCTTCCGTTACCAAAACCATTTCTAACTAATGTTGAGGCGTTTAAATTTGAGTTTACATTCGTAGCCACTATGGTTGCTTCGCCACCAGTCGTAGCTCCTCCCGCAGCTGCAACATTCATATCCCAACCAAGTAAGTTAGCTGATCCGTTTAATTCACCATACAAAGCTAAAAAATGTGTAAGATCTGTTGCGGCATATTGTCCAAAAGCAAATGTCCCTGTACTAGTCGAAAAACCCCAGCCATACAAACGGAAGGTAACCTTAGTGGAAGAACTTAGATTTTGAAGTTCGGGGATTGAAGTTAGGTTAATTATTGGCTGCAGCACACCTGCCGTGTTCGTATCTCCAAAAGAGACATCAGCTCCAATATCCACAAAAGCCCCATCATTGATACTATAGGCCCAACGATAAGTATTAGGACCACCGCCAGTCCTCCTCAATCTGGCTCCAATACCAGAAAGCGACATGGTGCGACCAGCTTCTGCCTGTGCGGTAAATTGATAATACTCATTAGCGTTTCTTACCGTAGGGTTATTACCAGCCGAATAAGAGGCTGAAGTGCTCGAAAAAGATCTAGCTAATGTTGCAGGCAAAAGACCAGCCCCCCTATCCAAGGTTGAGCTTTCCATCCCCAAAGCCTTATAAATAGCATTGCTGGGGCCAGCTGGCTGTGTTGGAGCTGGATTGCTTAATTGCCAACCTAGCAGTTGACCAAACTGGGCATCTGCCTTAAAAAAGGCACTAAAAAATAGCAACGTGAGTAAAAGTTTTTTCATTATGATAAGCTTCTAAATGATTTATATTTTAGTTTTGAAAAACGGTGAAATCATCAACACTCAACCTACCATCCCTTACTCCAGACTCCTTTTTTGCAGCCTCGATACTTAACTTAGTAATTCTAAAACGTACAGGTTCTTTGATATCCATCACAAAGTCAGCTGTTTTTTGCTTAGCATTTGCATCAGTAATATCATTTCCCACCTGCTTCCATGTCTGTCCTTTATCAGTCGAATACTCCAACTTGATTACACTAGGGCTGTCCTTGTAGTAAACTCCATACATGAAGGTTACTCTAGAAGCGCCTTTTGGTAAATCAAAATTCATTTGCAGGTAACCAGAGTTTTCCTTGTTTTGGTGCATACGTACCGATTGCTTTCCATTGAAACGATCACGATTTTCAACAGCACCTAAAATTGCTTGATCAAAAGTCCAGCTACCTGTTTTCAGTTGAACATCCGCTTTCTTGTATTTGGCTTTAGCAGAAGTATCTGGCATTTCAAAATCTTCTGGGAATTTATCATAGATTCTACCTTTTTGGGCAAAAGCAGTAGCCGAAACCATTAGAACAATAATGGCTAAAAATATTTTCTTCATGATTCAAATTATCTTCTAGGAATAGTATAATAAAAATATGGCTAATACAATGTATTAGCCATATTCTTTAATTGATAACCTTTGTTACATCGGCCCTTCCTTCAATATCGGCCAAAGTTTTAGGCGTAAGTACAGGCTTATCTACACGTAGTGAGCCTACCCATTTTTTTGCAGTAGCATCATAAACACCTCCCAAACAACTAAAACTATTCACCCCTGGATTTGCCCCCACTTTATTACTTGTAGTATTAGTTCCCTGTCCGTAAAAAGGTTGAAAAACAGCACCGTTATACCTCTTATATCGATCGTTATCGCATATGGCATAACCAACACCATCACCAAACAAACTACCACCTCCAGCATAAAAAACAACATCAGAAGGAATAGTGTTCAGATTAACATTTGTAGTTGCGAAAACAGCGATTCCACCTGCGTTACCAGTGTTAGCTAACAAGTTTGAAGTCTTAGTTCCTATGCCATCATCACCATCCAAGTTGGCATATTGCTTGCTAACTACCCAATTAGCATTGCTAATATCAGTAGAGCCGTTTCCATTAATTACTTTATTCCCGCCAACATAAAAGAAAGTTCCCTTTGCCACAGTACCTCTGGTAATATTAAACTTATATGTCCTCAAATCACCTGTAACCCAACCATTAACAGGAAAACCAGTTGGCGTAGAAGCTCCAGCATTATTGGTAGTAATTAAACTAAAGTTCTTTTGCCTAAAGTCGAGATCTTGAGTTGCCATTAACTGTATGTATTCGAAATTAGCGTCTGTACTAGTTGGATCAGCAAAAAAGCCAGTAATAATAACAGGATTTGGACCCAGCGGTATGTTGGGGTCAACTGTAAGGCTGGTTGGGGTAAAATCGGCCTTAAAGCGTGGGTAAATTTGTTGAACACCTGAAGAAGATGGGATAATTAAACCCTTTATTATTGCTGAATATGGTAAAAATTCATTTTTAAAGTTTGCATTAGAACTTACGTTCATCTGCATATCCCCAGAGCCTTCATTAAATATCTTCACACCCTCCACAGTCTCAATTCCAATATTAGGTTCAAAATTACAGTTATATATTAACGCCAAACAGCTTTCAAATCGTTCCGGATTAGATTTAAGATTTGAAGTTGAAACCTGAACTACTCTTAAATTTACCCCAGATGCCTTTTTTTCAATTTTGGCCGCCGTTAAACCTGTAATTTGCAGGATCCCATTCACACGCTTAAGAACCCCTCCCTCTATATTTACATGAATAGAATCACCAGGGATATAATTGGCAGCAGCAGCGCCAATATTTATAGCAATTCCTCTTAGCGAATCAACACTACCTCCTAAGTTCTTTGCATTCTGTACAAATAGCAAGCCTTGAGGTAAATTACCAGCCGAATGATCGGAAATGACCTGGCCTCTCAGATAAATTGCTTCACGGGTAGCCTCCTTGGTTAACGTCACATCACTTCCCCTGTATATTCTTCGTAAATCTAAATTTGCGATATAAGGACTAGGTGTACCTTCTATGATATTAATTTTATCATCCCTCTTACAACTAGACCAGATTGTTGCCAACGCAGCAAGTGCAACTATATATTTTTTAAGATTTTTCATTACAATTTTTTTAATATTTAATGATGTGAAAAACTATGGCTTTTGCCACCATACTAAAGTATTAATATCGTCGGCGCCTTGTGCAGCTATAGCATTCTTGTAATTGGTAGGATTAGTTGACTGAGTAATTGTAGGATAAAACAACCTAGCAGGCATTCTACCTCCATTCACCAAACCAGCTCCTTTTGGTAGTTGAGGATGCCCTGTACGTCTATATTCAAACCATTGTTGAAAATCGACCAAAAACATAGCATAGTATTTCTGCAGATGTATCATTTCCATTTTACTATTATTGCCATAAGTAGCATCATCTAACGGCAATGCGGGATTCCACAATAAATTATTTACAGTTAAATAATTAATGAAATTGGCGTCGGATGTACTGGTCACAAAATTTGGTCTCCAATAATTAATAGCATCAGCTATACCTTTGTAATAAAAATTGCCTGCATCGCCATTAATCCAACCTTTTGCCGCCGCTTCAGCCTTTATAAAGCTTAGCTCGGCTACATTCATGATAATACCAGTATAGGCATCTCTTTGTAGATTGTATGATTTTTTACGAGGTGAGGTACCAGTACCATCTACATCATCATCAGCATTAAAATGTGCTAGTATACTTGTAATCGCATTTGGCACATAACCACTTGGAATACCTTCAACACCGTCAATACTCCAGCGCGATGTATAAGAAGGTGCTCCCATATTTATTACGCAAGGATGTCCCCAGCTCATCAGTTTACCTAAAAAGAAATCGCATAAACCTATAGCTCTAAAGTCATTAGGACGTATACTGGCCATAAAAGGTGAGGTATATAATGCCGCTGCAGAATTTGAACCAGTCCATAACAACCTGCCATTATCACCATTTGGATTGGTAGTACTTTGATCGTTATTTGTAATGACTGGATAGTTTGCTGGATTGATATCGATGATTTCCTTCATTTTAGCCACAGCAGCTGTAGCAGCTTCGGCCTTGCCAGAAACACGCAATAACAATCTTAGATATAGAGAATTTCCTAACTTACGCCACTTTGCAACATCTCCTTTATAAACGGGATCACTTTGAGGTGCAATTGCCTTTCCAGTTTTAAGTAGATCATTGGCTTGCTCCAATTTTTTAAATAAATCCGCATAAATATCTTTCTGTTTATCAAAAGCCGGCTGCAGGTTATTTTTTCCGTCATTAGCTTGTGTGTAAGGAACATCACCATAAGTATCGGTCAATAACGAATACACCCACGCTTGAACTATAAGTGAAATACCTTGATAGGATTCGTTAAGGGTCTCCGGCTTACTTGCAATGTCATAAATGTCTTTTATGTTGGTTAAATTAACATACCAACCATTCCAAGTATTGTCTGCCTGCGTGCGTCTAACGTCGTATCTAAACACTCTACCTTCAGACTGGCTCACTTCAACAGTCACCTGCATTAATTCGTTATTAAAATTACGATTACGCAACATATTTGTCGACATCAAGTTCACCAGTGTTGGTGCCAAAAGCTGTTCGGGAGTAGCCGTAGGTTTACCTAATGGGTCTGTATTAACTTCATTAAAATCTTTCGTACATGAGAAAGTTGACAGACCGAAAGAGGCTAAAAGTATATATATAATATTTTTTCTATTTATTTTCATCACCTTAATTATTAAATGCCCACAACTAAACGTAAACCAAAATTCCTAGTTGATGGCAACTGCCCAACCTCAAAACCTTGCTGAATATCAGATCCAGACAACGTACCAAATTCAGGATCGAAACCTGGCCAAGGTGACCATATAAATAGGTTACGACCATAGGCACTAAGCGTCATCTTAGTAAAGCCAATTCTTTGCAAAAATTTCTTATTAAATGTATAAGTAATGTTAGCCTCCCTAAATTTCAAATAATCTGTGCTATAGACACTTCCTTCAGCCTGATTATAACCTATCACTTCATAATAATTCTGTACATCAGTAGCTATTACATCATTCGGACGGTAGGTTCCTAGATATTTACCTGAAGCATCCTTGTTTTCCAAAACTCCTTTCCCCAAAATACCATTATTTCTGCCTGGTAAAGTAAGCGTAGATTTTCCAAATCTTACTAATTGAGTAATGGTCATAGAGTGCCCCACAGCTCCTACTTGAGCATCAAATAGTACATTCATACCAAATTGCTTATAAGTTATACCTGTACCAAAACTATACCTGAACAATGGCATAGTATTGCCCAAATATTTAACATTATTATCTATTCTTGGAGCCCCTGTACCCTCATCAAATACGACTTGCCCATCCGGTGAACGCAAAAAGCCAGTACCATACAAATCGCCCATACTACCTCCCACTTGAGCAACTATCTGGCCTCCGTTACTGAAGCCACCAGTACGTAACACTACCGCACTATCGGCCAATTCTTTGATTTTATTACGATTCGCAGTGAAGGTACCGTTAACCGTCCAACTAAAATTTTTAGTTTTTACTGGTGTACCATTCAATGCAATCTCAATTCCTTTATTATCTACACGCCCAACATTAAATACACCTATTGTATATCCAGTAGATCTGTCAATAATTCGATTAAGTATTTGATTTTTTGTATTGCCTGAGTAAACTGCAAAATCAAGATTTAATCGATTTTTAAACATTTTCAAATCCAAACCTAATTCTACAGTAGTAGTAATTAGCGGTTTAAGATTTGGGTTAGGCAGAATGGTTGGATTTGTTAGCGCATTCCCTGGATAAATACCGTTTGAAGCAATGAGGTAATTATACTCTGTGCGATAAGGTATAGTGCTGCCACTACCAACCTGAGCAATGGAAGCTCTAAACTTTGCAAGGTTTACAAACTTTGGCAGCTTCCAATAATCTGAAGCCACAAAAGCTAAACTAGCCGAAGGGTAAAAGAAACCCACATTATCTGTTCTCGTAATAGTAGCCAAGGTACTGTTCCAATCTTGACGAGCAGTTAAATCTAGATACAAATAGTTTTTATATGAAAAAGATAAGGCTGCGTAAAAACTGTTAATCCGATATCTAGCGGTATCTGGTACGTAAACCAAAGGATTTCTGTTATTATCCAATCTATAAACATTAGGAACTAACAACCCATCAGCACGCACCTCCAGTCTATCATATTGGTTACGCATTTGACTACCACCAACGCTGGCGTTAACATGAAAATCTTTGTTAATTTTTTTATCATATTTAACCATAAAATCAGCACTTATTTCATAAGAACGAATATTATTTACACGATAAGCTCCCTGAGCCCAACCTGTTCCATTAGCATCGAAAGGTCGCTTGGTTTCCCTTATATCCTTATTTAAATCTCCTGAAGCTCTAACCATCAAGCTTAAATCTTTTGTGAACCTATAGGTTGCCTGTATGTTACCTAGAAATCCATTACGGCGCTGGCCATTTAAATACTGTTCCGAAATGGCATAAGGTCCTTCAGGAAATGAAGTAGTTAAATTTGAAAACTGTTCAAACTCTTTACCTGGCGCCCAGTAATCCCTATACCAATCAGTATTAATATTAGGTTGCGAGAAAGCAAACCAGTACATTAAGGATTGATTTCCGAAACCAGTAGTAGGCAAATTATCCGCATGCCTATTACTGTATTGCGCTTTGATATTTATACTAAGTTTTTTTGTAATATTCGCATTGGCATTTAAAGCTACAGAAGTACGCTCTAGACCAGTATTTGGTACGATCCATTCATTCTCACCATGACTTGCGGTTAAACGCAAACCCACTTTCTTATAGGTACCATCTAAAGTAATGGAGTTTGTCTGCTCAAATCCCGTCACAAAAAAGGCATCTATAGGATCTTCGTAAGCCACAAATGGAGTAAGTTTAGTGCCAAGCGCTTTAGTTGTAGGATCATACTGATAGAATTGCAATCCAACTCCTAGAGGTGGACCATAAGCTGCACTAGTTGCACCTGTACCCCATTGGTAAAAGTTCGCACCATCGTTACCTTGGCCAAATTCGGTCTGTCTATCTGGTTTACGGTTAACTTGCTCCCAAGCGCTATTTGAAGTAAGCGTAATACCAACAGTTTTTCTATTTTTAGTAGCCGATTTAGTAGTTATAATAATTGCTCCATTAGCCCCTCTCTGACCATAAAGAGCAGAAGCCGCTGGTCCCTTTAACACCGTAACACTCTCTATATCTTCAGAATTCAAATCATTCAAGCCACTGCCAAAATCCACCGGCATAATATCACCACCTGTACCGTAAGCACCTCCGCCTGTAGCCGCAGTTCTTCTAGAGCTACTTGAAGCTACCACGCCATCAATTACAATCAAAGCTTCATTATCGCCCGTTAAGTTGTTCTCTCCCCTTAATATAATTTTATTAGATGCTGCTGGTCCACTATTACGAACTAAATTTAGACCAGCAACCTTACCTGAAAGCGCATCTGTCCAGTTACTTGCAATTGCATTTGTAATTTGGGTGCTATCAACTGTAGTAACCGCATACCCTAAAGCTTTCTCTTCACGCTTAATACCAAGAGCCGTAACCACTACTGTATTCAATTCATTAGTAGAAGATTTCATACTAATAGAAACACCTGTTTGCGCATTAGCAAAAGTTCTGCTCACAGCGGCATAACCAATCATGGTAAAATTAACGGTAGTACCCTTAGCAATGGTAATACTGAAATCACCTCTGCTATCCGTTAATCCAAGCACCTTCTTTGTGTTATCGGTAATGCTAACGCCTGGTATACCAGTATTGTCGCCAGCATCAACTATAGTACCTTTTACCGTAATGTTTTGTGAAGAAGTTTGTGCCACTACATTTTGTAACAGTAAAAATTGAAAAAGCAAAACAAGTAGAAATGTAACGCTACTTACATTTCGATACTGCTTCTTCAAAATACCGATTACAGAAAGCTGTGACTGCGGTTTGCTTTCGCATTCCGCGGCATGTAGGCACATGCGAGCCTTTTGAGTAATTGTTTTGTTCATAATTAATTTATATCGGGTTATTTACTAGTTTCAATTATAATTTCCCGATTGCCGCAAAACTAGGCTGCTTTTGTTAATTATATATTAACTAAGCATTAACCTATTTGAAACAATTCGCAATTACAATTTGTATTATTTGATTCAAATATAGAATAATAAACAATAAATAAAAACAAATTGAAACTAAAGAAAAATAATGATTTCTCAAAACAATTTGAAAATTACTCGGATTACACTACTAAAACAGCAACAAATGAATGAACAAAGGCTTAGTCAAAACCAAAAACACAAAATGAAAGAAAAACAAGAAACAATTCGAAAACAAAATAAAAAAGCGCAATATTTCTATTGCGCTCTTATTTTATGGAGATTTAGATAGCTAAACCATGGTAACTGTAATACCTAAGCCTTCTAAATGATTGATCATCTGTTGAGAAATACCCCTATCGGTAATAATATGATCCACATCTTCAAAACCACATATTTTACCAAACCCTCTTTTACCAAACTTAGTTGAATCGGCCAACACGACTACTTTTTGAGAAACCTTGATCATTTGCCTATTCAGATGTGCTTCCATAGCATTGGTGGTTGTAAAACCATGCTCCAAATCAATACCATCTACACCCAAAAACAAAGTACTAAAGTAGAAATCTTGCAAAACCTGTTCTGCATAAGCTCCCATTACAGAAGAAGAGCTCTTTCTTAGCAAGCCGCCCAACTGGATCACTTCCACTTCTGGATTTCGTAAAAATTCAATAGATATATTTAAGGAGGAAGTTACTACTGTTATATTAAGGCCTGCAGGAATATTTTTAGCGAAATACAATAAGGTAGTACCCGAAGCAACCACAATAGAATCATTCTCTTTCAATAACTTAGTCGCAGCAATACCTATTTTGTTTTTCTCGTTCGACTGCATCTTCTCCTTCTCGTTCACTGGACGATCAACCGCATAAGGATTATTCAAGGTTGCGCCACCATGTGTTCTGAAAAGAAGATTTTTATCTTCCAATAATTTTAAATCTTTACGAATAGTAACTGAAGATACTTTTAGCTCTTTACAGAGTTCTACAACATTTATATATTGATCTTGCTGAATACGATTAAGTATAAATTGGTGCCTTTCGGCCAGCGTCATGCTCATAGCGTTTACATTTAATCGCAAGTTAATAATTAATATAAATACCCTTACCATATTTATTGTAGAAAAATATTTTCATCAAAGTTTCTATTATTTCGATTTTGATTACTTATAATTGCTTATTGTTTCGTTTTATTACAATTTAGACATGCAAAGAATACACAAACATAACTTGGTCGATAAATCTGAATGGGATGTAATTATTATAGGCGGAGGCGCAACGGGGCTTGGAACCGCATTAGATGCCGCGAGTAGAGGATTAAAAACCCTATTGGTTGAACAAGCGGACTTTGCAAAAGGAACATCAAGCAGAAGCACCAAGTTAGTTCATGGCGGAGTGAGGTATCTTGCCCAAGGGGATATCGCACTGGTAAAACATGCTTTGAAAGAACGGGGTCTGATGCAAAAAAACGCTGCTCATTTAGTACATAAAGAGGAATTTCTTATACCGTGTTACGATTGGTTCTCCGTAGCCAAGTACCTTATAGGTTTGAAACTATATGATTGGTTAGCGGGACGTTTCAGTTTCGGAACTTCTAAGTTTTTCTCAAAAAGCGAAACCTTACATTTGATGCCAGGCATTAAAGAGCAAGGCTTAAAGGGTTCTATCCGTTATTTTGACGGGCGTTTTGATGATGCAAGACTAGCCATTAACATTGCACAAACTGCAAAAGAGAATGGCGCCACTTTAGTGAACTACATGAAGGTGACTGGCCTACTTAAAAATGGTGGGCAAATTACTGGCATCACAGCTACTGACGCTATTACAAACGAAATCTTCCATTTACATGGCAAAGTGGTGATCAATGCCACAGGAGTATTTGTAGATGAGATTTTACAGATGAGCAATGCCAAAGCCAAGAAAACCGTAAGACCAAGTCAAGGCGTACACATTGTATTGAAGAAAGAATTTCTAAACAGCGATTCGGCTTTGATGATTCCTAAAACTTCTGATGGCAGAGTACTTTTTGCCGTACAATGGCACAACCATTTATTGGTGGGCACTACCGACACACCCTTGGATGAGCACAGTTTGGAACCCAGAGCATTAAAAGAAGAAACAGATTTCATTTTAAATACAGCGGCCAGCTATTTCAAGACCAAACCTATAGAAAACGATATTCTGAGCGTTTTCTCTGGATTACGTCCACTAGCCGCCCCTACTGATAGCAATTCCAACAGCACCAAAGAAATTAGCAGGGATCACAAGCTGATGGTTTCGGCAAAAGGCTTAATCACCATTACAGGTGGCAAATGGACCACCTATCGCCGTATGGCAGAAGAAACGGTCAACTTAGCCATCAAGGAAGCAGGGCTACCTCAAAAAGCTTGTCAAACTACTCAATTGGCGATTCACGGCTGCAATGAAAGTACGGACCACAATTATCTGAATATTTACGGTACCGACAGATCAAATATAGAAGCACTAATCAAAAAAAGACCAGAGCTCGCTCAAAAACTACATCCTGATTTCCCGTATACTTTTGCAGAAATAGTATGGAGTACTAAAAATGAAATGGCCGAAACAGTAGAAGACATTTTAAGTAGACGCTTAAGGGTATTGATTATTGATGCCAAAGCAGCGATAGAAATGAGCGCAACCGTAGCTGCTATCATGGCTAATGAGATCGGTGCCGATAAACAATGGGAAGATGAACAAGTAAAATCTTTTGTTAAATTAGCAGAAGGATATACTTACCAAATAAAAAACAAAAAGGAAAATCCCGTTTTAGCGGAATAGTTTTCCTAAACCAAAATATAAGCTATGAGCAATTACATTTTATCTCTAGACCAAGGGACAACAAGTTCACGTGCCATTGTTTTCGACCACAGTGGCGAAATCATTGCCATAGCCCAAAAGGAATTTACGCAGATATATCCCGAAGCTGGATGGGTAGAGCACAACCCTGGTGAAATTTGGTCTACCCAACTATCCGTAGCTACCGAGGTCATTGCCAAAGCTAATTTAACCGCTGCCGATATCAAGGCCATTGGAATTACCAACCAGCGAGAAACTACTGTGGTTTGGGATAAAACCAATGGAAAACCAGTGTATAATGCCATTGTTTGGCAAGACAGACGAACCTCGGAATACTGTAATTCGATTAAAAAGCAAGGTTTATCTCAAAAGATACAAGAGAAAACGGGATTGATCATCGACTCCTATTTTTCGGCAACCAAGGTAAAATGGGTTTTAGAGCATTTAGAGGGTGCAAGAGAAAAGGCGGAAAAAGGAGAATTAGCTTTCGGCACTGTTGACAGCTGGTTAATTTGGAACTTAACTGCAGGAAAAGTTCACGTAACGGACGTAAGCAATGCTTCACGCACCATGCTTTACAACATTCACTCCTTAACATGGGATAAAGATCTGCTTGAATTATTCGGTATTCCAGGCTCCATGCTACCCGAAGTAAAATCATCGAGCGAAGTGTATGGCACTACCGCAGGGAACATTTTGGCCGCACAAATTCCAATTGCGGGCATTGCAGGTGACCAGCAATCGGCTTTATTTGGACAAATGTGTACGCAACCAGGAATGGTAAAAAACACTTATGGCACAGGCTGTTTCATGCTAATGAACATCGGCAAAACTCCAAAAACTTCTACCAATAACCTATTGACCACCATAGCTTGGCAAATTAACGGCGAAGTGAATTATGCACTTGAAGGTAGCATTTTCATTGCTGGTGCAATTGTACAGTGGTTGAGGGACGAATTAGGCTTGATTGAAAAATCGGCAGATGTAGAGCAGCTTGCTCAAAAAGTTGAAGATACACAAGGGGTTTATATTGTTCCTGCATTTGCTGGACTAGGTGCGCCCTACTGGAACCAAGATGCCAGAGGCACCATCACAGGCATTACTCGTGGCACCAACAAATCGCACATGGCTAGGGCTGCTTTAGAAAGTATCGCGTATCAAACCATGGATGTTTTAAATGCCATGCAGGCAGATGCTGGTACTCCTATCGCGGAATTGAGAGTTGATGGGGGTGCTACCGCCAATAATCTACTAATGCAATTTCAAGCAGATTTACTGAACTGCAAAGTAGTAAGACCAGAAGTAACTGAAGTAACTGCCATTGGCGCTGCTTACCTGGCGGGTTTGGCTACCGGATTTTGGCAAAATATCGAAGAAATCAAATCTCAATGGCAAGTAAACAAAACCTTTGTTGCCAACGCCAATATTGATAATAGCAAACGCATCAGTGGCTGGAAAAAAGCCGTAAGAGCTGCCATTGCAAATACGGAATAATTTTCAGTTGCCATATTTAACTATTAACCAAATAACCAGTTCGCACCATTAATCAATCCTTATGAACATTTACGTTGCAGAATTTATAGGTACAGCCATTATGATTTTATTAGGAAATGGTGTGGTAGCCAACGTGGTACTCAAAGAAACCAAAGGTAACGGCAGTGGCTGGATGGTAATTACCACCGCTTGGGCACTGGCTGTATTTGTAGCAGTAGTTGTTGCTGGCCCTCATAGTGGAGCACACCTTAACCCAGCGGTAACACTAGCCTTGGCCATTACAAATACTTTTGAATGGACTAAAGTACCTTATTATGTACTTGCTCAATTAGGTGGCGCCATTACAGGCTCATTATTGGTATGGCTTTTTTATAAAGACCATTTTGATGTGACCGAAGATAAGGGCTTAAAAGCAGCACCCTTCGCCACAGGCCCAGCCATCGCTAATAAAACTTCTAACCTGTTCTCTGAAATTGTAGGCACTTTTGTTCTTATTTTTGTGATTTTCTACATCACGGGAGGGGAAATGGGCAGCGAAAAAACACCTATTGGGCTTGGCTCTGTTGGCGCATTACCTGTAGCCTTTTTAGTCTGGGTAATTGGTTTAAGCTTAGGCGGAACTACGGGTTACGCCATCAATCCCGCAAGAGATTTAGGACCACGAATTGTACATAGCATTATTCCTATGAAAGGAAAAGGCAATAGCAATTGGGGCTACGCATGGATTCCCATCGTAGGTCCAGTAATAGGCGCTAGCTTAGCGGCATTATTGCACCTGTTCCTAAAAATCAATTAACGTGCTTACGTAATTCTTCAAATAAATCATCTGGATGGAAAGGCTTAGACAAATAACCATTCATCCCCACCGCCAAAACATCATCCAGCACTTGACTATTTACAGTGGCAGTAAGTGCAATGATAGGAACATTCGCTTTGCGATCATCAACTAAACTTCTAATCACTTTAGTGGTTTCGTATCCATCCAATTCAGGCATGTACAAGTCCATTAAAATAAGGTCGTATTCATTAGCAGCAATCATTTCAAGGGCCATTTTTCCATTTTCGGCCACATCTGGATTAATTTCCATCCTATTGAGTGTTTTACGAATGACCAAGATGTTTACCGCATTATCTTCCACCACCAAAACCTTCAATTTTGATAAATTAGCAGACTTGCTTTCCTTAACGGCACTATTTTTCACGTCATCAGCAATATCCTTTCGGTAAGGGAAAACAATATCAAAACTGAACCTTGCCCCATTCCCAATACTACTGTCAATCTGTACCGTCGATTGGTACAGTTCCAGTACTCTCTTCACAATAGGGAGGCCCAATCCAGTACCACCATAATTCCTTGTGGTACTTACAGAAGCCTGCACAAATTCATCAAAAATACCTCGCTGCCTGCTTTCCTCTATCCCAATGCCCGTATCCTCTACTACAAACCTTATCTCAACGCTCTCATCCCTGATTGCCAATTCGCTGCAACTTAATTTCACATACCCCTTCTCGGTAAATTTAACCGCATTATTCAACAGATTTAACAATACTTGTGTAATACGAGTGGGGTCACCAATTAAAGTGAGTGAACGCAATGGATCTGAAACTTCGAAAGAAAAATCAAGCTGCTTTTCTGAGGCCTTCAGCTTTGTTGCTGCGCAGATATTTTCTATTAAATCATACAGGTTAAAAGGCGTACTTTCTAGCTCTACCACATCCGAATCGAGCTTATTGAAATCTAAAATATCGTTGACCAAAGCAAGCAAGTTCTCTGCTGAAAATTTAAGTACCGAAAGGGTTTCTTCTTGATCTTTACGAGGTTCCTGATGCAATAACACGTTAGTCAATCCTATCACCCCATTTAATGGTGTTCTAAGCTCGTGCGACATGGTCGATAAAAATCTCATCCTCACATTAGAAAGCTCCTTAATTTCTTCAATGGTTTTATTTAGCTTCTCATTAGTGTTGTTAAGTTGGTTTTTTGTTTCTGTTAAAGTCGTGATATTCTTGTTAAATACCTTGAAAAAAAAGTAATGCAAAAATGCAATGGCAAAAAAATCGTAGATCAGCACATAAATATAGATAGGTCTAGCAACCACCTGTGGACCAGCGCCTAAAAAGAAATAATCCTTACTAAAAAATGTCGCATCAATTAATACTGGTGCAATATTAATTACCGCATATACCCAACCTACCTTTGAACCATGCATATAAAAACCAAAGGCACAAGCTAACCAAATATACTGTAAAGTAGCTGCGTTAATACCTTGTACATAAATCAAGATATTTGCCCAAACCCCCATCACCGTAATCAAAACCAACACAATATGCGACAATATTCGCCACACATTAAAGGTGTAATGCACATATAAGGCGATGATGGCCAAAATAGAAATGACAATTGCTCTAATCAGTTGGGGAATTTGTCCCGTGTAAGCATAAGCAACGGTTAGTGATAAACCGAAAAAGAAATAGGCCATCACCAGATAAAATAACATTTGCGTACGGGCCTGATTGATTGGATCGCTTTCCCTAGCAGTTATTCTTTCGATGAAATCTCGTATAAGAGGCATAGAGGTAAATTTAGTGTGTTAACCAATTATACGAAGCTTAAATGTAAAATCCATCAAATTATACACTTATTGACAAAAAAATAAATAATCTAGCGGCGCCGCTCTACTATTCGTCCTCGTGAAGATGATGCTTTACTTGTGGGTCGTATATTTCTATCTCACCAAAGCCTTTACGATAAATAAGCCAAGCTATCCATACCATTAAAAGAGCGGTACAGAAAATTGAACCTTCGATACCGAAGGCACCGCCAGAAAGATAAGTTGAACCTATGGGCGTAGCTTTTAATGCGCCAGGCATTTCATTACCACTTACATTGTAACCCAAAAGCACACCCTGCGTAAAATTCCATCCAAAATGGATGCCTATAGCCCATGAAATGTTTTTCCTTTGCAAAGTGTAAATACAAAAAAGCACGCCCGCTAAAAGAATATTAAACAAACCCAAAGCTGTGAAATTTGGATTTCCAAAATGTGCCAAAGCAAACAATATCCCATTAAAAAAAATAGTGAACCATACAGGATATCGCTCTGCAAAAGCAAATAAAGGATAAGCCCTAAACAACATCTCTTCAAAAACAGCAATTAGCAAAAAGTAAACTAAGTACAACAATACTGCTGAAACGGCTATATTTTTCAAACTAAAGCTCACATTACCGTTAAGATAGAGCAACAATGCACAAAGCCCCATAAACACTAAACCAATTACCGAACCTTTTAAGAAACCACTAAGGGCTTTCTCCTTTCTTACAAATATGGCATAGAAATCCAGATAAGGCAAAATTCTGAATATCATCAGAGAAGCGCTAATCACTACGACAACTAAGCTGGCCTGTGCCGAAATATCCGCAAGTAATTGATTTGGCGCTGGAGGCAGCAAATTAAGCTGAACAACTAAACCAAACGGAAGAACACAAACAAAACACAGAAAAATAAATAGCGTAACCCTAAACACCGGGGCTAGGTGATAAAAAATATTATTTCTCATACACAAGTGCTTTCAACAATTCCACAACAGTTTTATCGGTTCTAAAAGTAACATCATCCTGCGTAAGCTCGTTAATTTTCTTCCACCTAAAAGACTGGCTCAGTCCCTCATCAAAATCAAAAACTTTGATTTTAAAATTCAGTTGCAACGGATGAACGGCTTTAACCAAATAATAAACACTAATCACCTGGCTTTCGTTAAAGGAAGACTTTTCGTAAAAATCAGTGGTATAAAAATGATTAATCACCTCTACTTCCGCCTCACATTCTTCCATAAACTCTCGTTTTAACCCATCAATTAGTCCTTCCCCCAATTCCAATCCGCCACCAGGAAATTTGGTAAAATACCGCCCTACTTCAAATTCATCACTCAACAAAACTTCTTGATGTTGGTTAATCAGCAACCCGTAAACTCTAATATTGAAATAGCTCATTTATTGAAAGTGCTTTTGATTCTTAGTAACGTTCTCCATATTCCATTTAATTTCGGCCCTAAAAGCTTCTGCTCTTACTGTGCAGTTTTCCATTTTGCAATAATGACAGCAAGCAGGCAAACACGGATCGGCATGGATAAACAGCTCTGTTTGATGGTTCACAGATTGATTAATAAGCTTATCTATAGCTGATATTTCCTGATGAACGGTGTTCAAATCAAAATAGTATGGCAAGGTTACGTGGCAATCGATATGCAAATCGGCTCCATATTGCTGCGCCCTTAAATTATGTACATCAATCCAACTTGGCTGCCTATTTTCTTGCAACACCTTCACCACCTCTTCCACCAGTTCTATATTGCTTTCATCCATTAATCCGCCTACCGATTTTCGGGTAAGTTTATAGCCACTAAAAACAATATAAATCCCTAAAAGAATGGAAATCACACTATCCAACCATAAAATTTGAGTAAGCTGGATAATGATAATTCCAATCACTAAACCAGCGCTACTTAACGCATCGGTGAGTAAGTGTTTACCATCAGCCTCCAAGGTTAACGACCTGTTCGCCTTTCCAGTGCTCATCAGAAAAAGCCCTACCACAAGATTAATCAAACCAGTAGCCCCAATAATAAGCGCACCGTTATACAAATCACTTACCTCATTTCCATAAAACAAGCTATAAATTGATTTAATCACAATCACTACACCCGCAATGCAAATGAGTACTCCCTCTACAAAAGCTGAAAAAAACTCTACTTTTCCATGTCCATACGGATGATTTTCGTCTTTAGGCAACGTGGCCAAGTAAATGCTATAAAAGGCAAAACCGCTAGCCAAAACATTCACGATACTTTCAGCAGCATCGGTTAAAATAGCGTTGGAATTGGTAATGAAATAAGCTACAAACTTGGCTAGCATCAATAAAATACTGGCACACAGCGATATCAATATGGCTCTTTTATTCGTGGTCAAAGCTAGCTTGTTTTATCTGCCAAAATTACGCTTAAAAAGTCTTAAGTTTACATACAAAAGCATTGTTTCTTTCCTCAATAAGAAAGCAAAAGCATATTCGTAATTAGACAAGCCAAACGCTAAAATCTTTGGGCAGAAATCCTATTGTCAAATTATCAACAAAACCACAAAAACATTAAACAAATGCCATTAAAATACATCTTTTATTAGGGTGTTACAAATAAGGTTTCTATATTTGTTATCTCACAAAAGCATCATGAGTATTTTATCAGACAGAATAAATAATCTTTCAGAATCCGCTACGCTAAAAATGACCAAACTAGGTCGCGAGTTAGCTGCAAAAGGCGTAAACGTAATTAGTTTAAGTGTAGGCGAACCAGATTTTAACACGCCAGACCACGTTAAAGAAGCTGCAAAAAAAGCATTGGACGAAAATTATACTCGTTACTCACCAGTACCGGGCTATCCAGATTTGCGCCAAGCTATTGTAAATAAACTAAAAACTGAGAACAACCTCGATTACGACATTTCTCAAATTGTAGTTTCTACAGGAGCTAAGCAATCTTTATCGAACGTTATTTTAACCTTAATTAACCCTGGCGACGAAGTAATTATCCCTACACCGTACTGGGTTTCTTACTCTGAAATGGTAACCCTTGCCGAAGGAAAATCTGTTTTCATTAACACTTCCATTGAAAGTGATTTCAAAATCACCCCCGAGCAATTAGAAGCGGCCATTACTCCAAAAAGTAAGTTGTTCATGTTCTCTTCGCCAAACAACCCAACAGGTACCGTTTACAGCAAAGATGAACTCGCAGCGCTAGCTAAAGTATTCGAAAAATACCCTAACATCTACATCCTTTCAGATGAGATTTACGAACATATCAACTTTGTAGACAAACACGAATCGATTGCTCAATTTCCAAGCATTAAAGACCGTGTAATTATCGTAAATGGCTTCTCTAAAGCATTTGCAATGACAGGATGGCGTTTAGGCTACATTGCTGCAAACAAAGAAATTGCTGCTGCAAATGATAAACTACAAGGCCAAACTACTTCGGGCACCTGCTCTATTGCACAACGTGCCGGTATCGTAGCTTACGAGCAAGGTTTAGATACCGTTAACGAGATGAAGAAAGCTTTCGAACGTCGTCGCCAGTTGGTGTACGATTTGTTGAAAGAAATTCCGGGAGTAAAAACCAACCTACCAGAAGGTGCATTCTATTTCTTCCCAGAAATCAGCTCGTTTTTTGGCAAAAAAGATGCAGAAGGCAACGTAATCAAAAACTCTAGCGACTTGGCGCTTTACCTATTAAACGTTGGCCATGTGGCTACCGTAGGTGGTGATAGTTTCGGAAACGACAACTACATCCGCTTGTCTTACGCCGCTTCAGACGAAAGTTTGGTAGAAGCTTTAAGAAGAATCAAAGAAGCACTAGGTAAATTAAGCTAGTCGAATTTCTCATAAAATAACAGAAGAGTCTTGGTGAACGCCAAGGCTCTTTTTTGTTAGAAAAGCAATAGCACCACTCCTAGCTCCCCAAAGTCGGGCTATTCGCTTCAAGTCCTCATTACGCTACGCTACATTCCGGGCTTTACACTGCTATCCCGTTTAATTAACAACCGTCTGGGCAACAAACAAAATGTTCAGCAACATAGTCCTATAATTTTTATTTAACTTTATAAAAGCCAAAACCATACCCAGCATGAAGCAACTCACTGTTTTGTTTTTAATCTTGTTTGCTTTCACAAGCTGCAATTATTCTCAATCAAAAGAAAATAATAAAAGCACTGAGCAAAAAGCTTTTAAAAACATCACAAAGTTTGACACGACCACCAAAACGATCCATATTTACGTGGCCTTGTGCGACAATAAATACCAAGGGATAGTACCTGTCCCTGCAAAAATTGGCAACGGACAAGACCTAAATAGCAACTTATACTGGGGCTGTAGCTTCGGAATACGTACTTACTTTAAGAAAAGCAAAGAATGGGATTTGATCAAATCTCAAAAGCTAGATTCGGTTAGACTAGAGAGGTTAGTGTTCAAACACAAACAAAAAAACTACTATCTCGTTGCTGACGCCTACGACGGACGTTATATTAAACAATGCACAAAAGATTTCCTAAAAAGCAGTGCAGGACAAACAAGAGACACTATAAATATTAATAAAACTACCATTGGAATATCAGGAAATGCCAAACTAATCTCCTATATTGGACATGACGGCCTCATGGATTTCCAATTACCCGATAGTTACCAAAATACCGACAATATTAAAAGAGACGTAATTATTTTAGCTTGTTATAGCAAGAAATATTTCGCTCCTCATTTAAGATCAGCCAATGTTAACCCACTAGTTTGGACCACAGGATTAATGTGCCCAGAAGCCTATACCATACATGATGCCATTACAGGCTATCTAAAAAAGGAAAACAATTCACAAATTAGAACAAGAGCAGCTTTAGCCTATTCCAAATATCAAAAATGTAGTGAAGGCGCCGCTAAAAATCTATTAGTAACAAACTGGTAAATACTAACTCCTTATTGCCTCTACAGGATCTAATCTCGATGCTGCGTACGCTGGCCAAAAACCAGAGATGATCCCAATAATCACAGAAACCCCAATGCCCAGAACAATATTGCTCATATAAAGAATCACTTCCAAATCGGCCAAATGCGTGATGACGACTGTGAGCAAATAGACGAGTGCTAAACCGCATAAACCACCCATCAAACAAAGCACCACCGATTCGAAAATAAACTGTAAAAGGATAAAGTAGTTTTTAGCACCCAACGACTTTTGAATGCCGATAATATTGGTACGCTCCTTTACAGAAACGAACATAATATTGGCAATACCAAAACCCCCTACCAAAATGGAGAAGCCTCCAATCACCCAACCACCAATATTAATAGCAGAGAACATGATGTCTAACTGGTTGGAAAGCATGGTGGTTTTGTTTAAAGAAAAATCATCTTCTTGCCCAGGACTAATTCTTCTCACCGCTCGCATCTGTCCCTTTAACTCACTCTCCACCTCTTCAAAACTGATGCTTTCTTTACCTCTAACGGTAATTTGCGGATTATACCTTTCGTTGTTAATATCAAAAATACCTTTGGCAAAATTCATGGGAATCAATACGTTTTTATCTTGCGACATCCCCATCATGTCCTCCCCTTCTTTCTTGAAAACGCCCACCACGGTAACACGTCTGCCCATTAGCTTAATCTGTTTTCCTATAGGGTCGTCGCTTCCAAAAAGCCCTTCGGCTATTTCAGCCCCCATAATACAAACTGGGCTTCCGGATCTGCCCTCATTTTCGGTAAAGTACCTACCTGCCTGAAACTCCAAGTTCCAAGTTCTGTCATACTCCTGTGTAGCAGCATTTAACGTTGCCCCTTCTACCGAATTACTTCTATACTTAATGGTTCTACTACTCGCTGATATTTCGAAGCAAACCCCTTGAGCACTTTCCATTCTTTCTTTTAGCGACAAATAATCTCTATAAGAAGGCTCTGGGCGGTTTACATATTTCCACCAAGGATAATTGTCTCCGAAAATCCAAGGCCATTTCTGCACAAATAATGTGTTCGAACCAAGCTTGTCTACACTTGCCTGTATTTTATTGCGCATAGTATCTACCCCCGTAAAAACGGCGATAATGATAAAAATACCAATGGTTATTCCCAAAAGGGAAAGCGAAGTCCGCAATTTGTTCTGTCTAAGAGCGTCCCAGGCAAACCTAAAACTCTCGCCAATAAGTCTAAAAACTAGCACCATAATCGTTAGACCAAATGTAATCAAAAAGGTTACACCTATTACGACTTAAAAGTAAAAAGGCGAATACAAAACTGTGGTAAACTATTTACTTCGCTTGTTTGTTAAAACATCTGACAATAGGCTGGCTTATCTACTGACATTTAATTGTAAATACAGAATATATTTTAGTAAATTTGCGCCCTAATTTACTGTATCCAAAGTATGAAATCACCTAAAATGCGCTTCCTTTTTATAAAGAGCAAAGCTTTATAGGCAAATTCCATCTGACAGATAAAAAACAATATAAATTACACATGAAATTATCTCAATTCAAGTTCAATCTACCCGACTCACTTCTGGCTTCTGATCCTGCCGAAGAAAGAGATGAAGCACGTTTAATGGTACTACATAAAGATACTGGTAAGATTGAGCATAAAATCTTCAAAGATGTTTTAAATTATTTTGACGATAAAGATGTAATGATTCTTAACAACACCAAGGTTTTCCCTGCCCGTTTATACGGCAACAAGGAGAAAACTGGTGCTACCATAGAAGTATTCCTATTACGTGAACTAAACAAAGAATTACGTTTATGGGATGTTTTGGTTGATCCAGCACGTAAAATCCGTGTAGGAAACAAACTATATTTCGGGGATGATGATTTATTAGTTGCTGAAGTAGTGGATAATACCACTTCACGCGGTCGTACCATTCGTTTCCTATTTGATGGTACTGATGAAGAATTCAGAAGAAACGTTGAAATCTTAGGCGAAACACCACTTCCTAAATATATCAAGCGTAAAGCTACCGAAATGGACAAAGAGCGTTACCAAACGATTTTTGCTAAACACGAAGGTGCTGTTGCCGCTCCTACTGCTGGTTTACACTTTAGTAGAGAGTTAATGAAACGCCTTGAACTTAAAGGCATTGAGTTTGCTGAAGTAACCTTGCATGTTGGTTTAGGGACTTTCCGTCAAGTGGAGGTGGAGGATTTAACCAAGCACAAAATGGATTCTGAGCAATTCATCATCGAGCAAAAAGATGCTGATATTGTAAACAAAGGAATTGAGGATAAAAGAAGAATTTGTGCAGTTGGTACCACTTCTATGCGTGCTATCGAGTCTGCAGTTTCTGCTAATAAAACGTTGAAAGCTGCTAATGACTGGACTAGCAAGTTCATTTTCCCTCCTTATGATTTCAGCATTGCAAACTCAATGATTACCAATTTCCACACTTCTGAATCTACCTTGTTAATGATGGTAAGTGCTTTTGGTGGATATGAAAATGTAATGAATGCATACGAAGTAGCTGTAAAAGAAAAATATCGTTTCTACAGCTATGGCGATGCGATGTTGATTATATAGGGCTTAGTAGTTAGTTTTTAGTAGGTAGCTAGCTTATTACATACTAAAAGCCAACAAAAACTAGTTAGTATAATAATTGTTCTAACTACTAAATACTAATACCTAAATACTAACAAAAATGAAATTCTACGCAATAATAGTAGCTGGTGGTTCAGGCAAGAGAATGCAATCTGCGATAGCCAAACAGTTTTTATTGCTTAATCATAAGCCTGTAATGATGCATACATTACAGGCTTTTCATCTTTCAGAGATCCAGCCTGAAATTATTTTGGTCCTCAACAAGGACGACCATCAATACTGGAAAGATTTGTGTTTAAAATACCATTTTGATATTCCTCACACTTTGGTAGAAGGCGGAAAAGAACGTTTCCATTCTGTAAGAAACGGCCTAATGTCTATTAAAGAAGATGGTGTGGTAGCGATACACGATGCCGTAAGACCCGTAGTTAGCCATGGCTTGATTACTCAAACGTTTAAAGAAGCACTAGAGATTGGAAATGCTATTCCTTGTGTTAAGCCAAGTGACTCGGTAAGGAAACTGCAAGACAACGCCAGTAAAATCATCAATAGGGATAAACTGGTATTAATCCAAACGCCACAAACTTTTGATTTAGGACAGTTAAGAACTGCCTACCAACAACGTTTTTCTAAAAAATTCACTGATGATGCTTCGGTAGTTGAAGCTGCTGGCTTTCCAATTAACTTAGTAGAAGGAAATAGAAACAACATAAAAATTACCTTTCCAGAGGATTTGGAGTTGGCAAGTTTTTTATTGAAGAATAATATTTCTGGATAGTTCAACTAATTTCCCCATTCCGATTTATCACATGGGTACATATCTCGTATGTAAAAAATCCCGTCAAAAACCTCTGTCCAAACAGCTTCGCTGCTTCCATGCCATTTTCCCTTCATATGAAAATACGCTTTCGCCGAAGGATGTAACTTTCTGAACATTTCAAAATCTACAAACGCGTAACTAACATCGGCCGGCATCCAATTTTCGAAGCAATCTATTGCTGGAGGATTAGCATTATATTTTTTAGGATTTGTAATCCTCCCAACCATTCCATTTTTCGAACTAAATCCCAACAGATAAGTTTCTTTTGAAGCCAAGCTGTCTTTCGTGAAAAAATGTCCCATATTGTTCCAGCCTTCACTAGCTACTGTATTTTCTATTAGATGTGGATTTTTCAATATATGTGCACTATGTGCCCAAACAATAATCTTTTTATTTGGATACTTTTGATAAGCAAGCCATTTCAAATTTTCCGCCATTTGCTTATCCCTTATTTCTATAGAGTTCTTCTCTTTTTTTAGAAATGCCGCACCACCTCTAAAATCTTCACGAATGTTCCTTAAAAGCAGGTACCTATAGCTATCCCTAAACTCCTCAGGAGCGTTCTCAATTACTGTATTTATCTGATTAATAAATACATTATACTTCAATGTGTCTTTACTTATTTTTGAAGAATCTAAAAAACTAAGAAACGTATTATATTTCTTCGACTTAATAAGCCGCACTTGCCACTTGTTCAATATTGAATCAACAAATTTCTTCAAATTTTGGTTACTATAATCGCCGTGCAACTGACTATCAAATCCTGCTATATCAATGGGAGATCTCGTTTTGTAAGTTTTTGAAATATAGTTGTAGAATAAATCGTCACACTGAGCACAGTTCGTCCAAACTGAGAAAATGTTTTTCTTCAAAAAATCTTCTATCTTATCTTTTTTCTTTTCTACTGCATCCCAACCTGCTGTCAGTGCATAAAAATCGCTTTCGAAAGCTAAAACATCAAAACCTTTTTTCTCGTGCAGGTATTTGATTAACCGTGTTTTCGCTAAAAATGTAGGCGCATCTCCATGATCTTGCTCGCCCAACATTACAATTCTAGCGTTGCCAATTGCATTACCAATCACTTCTAAATCTGAGAAATCTAATGAATCTGGACTAATTGCTTTTACAGCTTTCAGGTTATTCTGAACGTATTTTTTAATATTATTTTGAGCAAACAATTGGACGCCAAACAACACAAAAGTTAAGAGTATTAATTTTTTCATAGCATTTATTTATAATATTAAAGCTAAAAAACTAAATACTTACCCGTTAAAACTTTAACAGAATTTAACTACAAATATCGATTTAAGCTTTTATCGCATTACGATTGCCAATCGAGTTGGCAATGACGGGTTTGTCTACAAAAAAAGGCCCAAACGAAATTCGTCTGGACCTTGGTTGTAAAAGTATAAAAGCAAATTCTTATGCGTAAGCTACCGCATCTTTTGATGGCAGTTTACTAAAGCCCATTAGGTATTCATCTACTTTGCGAGCGGTTTCACGCCCTTCTGAAATTGCCCAAACCACTAATGATTGACCTCTGCGCATATCGCCAGCAGCAAAAATCTTAGGAATATTGGTTTGATAGTTTCCTTCCAGCGCCTTAACGTTGCCTCTTTCATCCAATTCAACGCCCAATTTTTCAATCAAGCCTTCTTTTTGAGGATGCAAGAAACCCATCGCCAATAGTACCAGCTCACAAGGATATTCTTTTTCGGTACCAGGAACTTCTTTAAACCCAAGAGGTCTTCCAGTGTTTAAATCGATATCCCATTCCACATCAACCACTTTTAGGGCTTTTAAATTTCCTTGTTCATCTTTAATGAACTCTTTAGTATTTACCGACCAAGCTCTTTGCGCACCTTCTTCATGTGAAGTAGTGATTTTTAAAAGCATTGGATAGCTTGGCCAAGGCATATGTTCCGAGCGCAATTGTGGCGGCATCGGCATGATCTCAAATTGAGTTACTGACTTTGCTCCGTGACGATTAGAAGTTCCGATACAATCTGAACCAGTATCACCACCGCCAATTACAATGACGTCTTTACCAGTTGCCAAAATCTCTTCAGCTTCAACCTTACGACCACCTACACGCTTATTTTGTTGTTTTAAGAAATCCATGGCGAAATGAACTCCTTTAGCCTCTCTTCCTGGTAATTTCAAATCACGTGGAATAGTTGAACCGCCTGCCAAAACAATGGCCTGATATTCGCGTAACAAGGTACTTATTTCTACATTTTCACCAACGTTAGCATTATATTGAAACGTAATGCCTTCTTCTTCCATTAGCTTAATCCTTCGTTCCACTACATCCTTTTGCAGTTTAAAATCAGGAATACCATAACGCAATAAACCTCCAGCAACATCGTCACGCTCAAAAACTACTACTTCGTGACCAGCTTTGTTCAATTGCGCTGCAGCAGCTAGTCCAGCGGGACCAGAACCCACTACGGCCACTCTTTTACCTGTTCTAATTAAAGGTTCGTTTGCTTTGATATAGCCTTTTTCAAAAGCAATTTCAATGATATGCTTTTCAATTTCCTCAATAGATACTGGCGACTTGTTGATACCTAACACGCAAGCACTTTCACAAGGTGCAGGACAAATTCTACCCGTAAACTCTGGGAAGTTATTGGTACTTAACAAAATTTCAGCGGCTTGTAACCATTTACCCTGATAAACGGCATCGTTAAACTCTGGAATTACATTTCCCAACGGACAACCCGATTGGCAAAATGGTACGCCACAATCCATACAACGTCCCGATTGTTTGTTCAACTCGTCAGATGGCAATAGCGACACAAACTCATTATAATGCTTTAAACGCTCTTGCGGTGCTTGTTTTGAAGGCGAAACTCTTTCGTATTCAAAAAATCCTGTCACTTTTCCCATCTTACTTAATTTTTACTTGTGTACGTTGTAATAAAACTGCTTTGTATTCTTTAGGGAAAACTTTCACAAAATGTTGCGATTGATTTTCCCAGTCGCTCAAGATAAACTCTGCTACTTTACTATTGGTTAACCTTACATGATTCTTCAGTAGCGTAAGTATCCTTGTCTCATCCTCTGGTTGTAGCGGATCAAGGTCAACCATCTCTGGATTGCACTTGTTGGCAAAAGTTTTGCTGGTATCGTAAATCCAAGCCATACCGCCACTCATTCCAGCGGCAAAATTGCTTCCAGTATCACCCAAAACAAGCACTTCACCTCCTGTCATGTATTCACACCCGTGATCACCTATTCCTTCTACTACCGCGGTAGCTCCCGAGTTACGTACTGCGAAACGCTCACCAGCTTTACCGCGAACATATAGCTCACCAGAAGTGGCGCCATAAAGTGCTACGTTTCCGATAATGATATTTTGTTCGGGCACATAGTTGATGTTGGCAAATGGATAAACCACCAATTTAGCACCTGATAAACCTTTACCTACATAGTCATTACCTTCACCTTCTAAAGTAAGGGTTAACCCTTTGGTAGAGAAAGCTCCGAAGCTTTGTCCAGCAGAACCGAAGCATTTGAAGTTAACCGTGTCTGGCGCCAAACCTGCGCTCTTGTGCACTTTTGAAATCTCGTTAGATAACATTGTTCCAATAGAGCGATCGGTATTTTTCACATCAAAGCTGGCAAATACAGGCTCATTGTTTAAAATGGCTGGCTGTGCCGCTGCAATTAACTGATGGTCTAACACTTTATCTAAGCCATGGTCTTGGCTCTCGGTATTATATAAAGGTTGACCGTTTGCAGGTTCTTTATATAAAATTGGAGAAAGGTCTACATATTTCAGTTTCCAATCTGCATCAGCTACTTCTCTAGGCTTTAACAAATCAGATTGACCAACCATTTCATTTACGGTTCTGAAACCAAGCTCTGCCATCAACTCACGTACTTCCTGTGCTAGGAAATAGAATAAATTCACTACGTGATCGGCCTCACCTGTAAATAGCTTTCTTAAATTAGGATCTTGCGTAGCCACACCCACTGGACAAGTGTTCAAATGGCATTTACGCATCATGATACAGCCCGAGGTTACCAAAGCAGCAGTAGCAACGCCCCACTCCTCTGCACCCAATAAAGTGGCAATTACAATATCCCTGCCTGTTTTCAACTGGCCGTCCGTTTGTAGCACTACCCTGCTTCTTAAGCGGTTTTTCACCAAAGTTTGATGTGCTTCGGCCAAACCAAGTTCCCAAGGTAAACCTGCATGCTGTATAGAAGTTAGCGGTGAAGCTCCAGTACCACCATCATAACCAGAAACCAAAATCACGTCAGCATGCGCTTTGGCAACTCCTGCTGCAATGGTTCCTACCCCTGCTTTAGACACTAACTTCACGTTAATTCTGGCTGCTCTGTTTGCATTTTTCAAATCGTAAATCAACTGCGCCAAATCTTCAATCGAATAGATATCATGGTGCGGAGGCGGCGAAATTAACCCAACTCCTGGTGTAGAGTGACGAACTTTTGCAATCCAATCATCCACTTTGTGACCAGGTAATTGACCACCTTCTCCAGGTTTTGCCCCTTGAGCCATCTTAATTTGCAACTCATCGGCGTTGGTTAAGTAATAACTGGTTACACCAAAACGAGCCGAAGCAATTTGTTTAATGGCTGAGCGCATCGAATCGCCGTTGGCCATGGTTTGGTAACGGATTTCATCTTCACCACCCTCGCCCGTGTTACTTTTTCCGCCAATTCTATTCATTGCGATAGCCAAAGTAGAGTGCGCTTCGTGGGAAATAGACCCGAAAGACATTGCCCCAGTGGCAAATCTCTTAAAGATATTCTCAATCGGTTCTACTTCATCAATGCTAATAGATGGACGAGTGTAATTAAAATCAAACAAACCCCTAATGGTGTAAGCCTGTGTAGTTTGTTCATTAACTAGTTTCGAATATTTCTTAAAAGTGGTAAAATCATTCCTACGGGTTGCATTTTGCAATAAATGGATGGTTTCTGGATTAAACAAGTGCTTTTCGCCTCGTCTTCTCCATTTATAAGTACCACCAGCGGTTAGGATATTTTCTACCTGTGTATGTTTTCCGAAAATACGGTTGTGTTTGATCAATGCTTCTTGTGCAATTTCATCTAAACCTAAACCACCAATACGAGAAACAGCTCCAGTAAAGTGCGTATTTACCACTTGTTGGTTGATCCCCAAAATTTCGAAAATCTGTGCACCGTGATAAGATTGCAAGGTCGAAATTCCCATTTTAGAGAAAATCTTCAACAAGCCGTCTTTTACGGATTTGATATAGTTATAATTTAACTGATCTTGTGTTAAACCACTTTCTTTTTGGAAAGTATTGATCGTTTCTAAAGCTAAATAAGGGTTTACCGCTGTAGCACCAAAACCAATCAAAGTAGCAAAATGATGCACTTCCCAAACATCTCCAGCCTCCACTACAATACCTACGGCACCTCTGTACCCTTTTCTAATCAGGTGGTGGTGAACTGCAGAAACTGCTAATAAAGAAGGAATTGCTGCGTGGGTTGAGTCCAATGCTCTATCGCTCAAAATAATCACTTGGAAACCATCTTCTACAGCATCCACTGCATAACGGCACAAACGATCTAAAGCTTTTTGCAACGATCCAGCTTTACCATCTGCCCTAAAATACATTTGTAGGGTTTTAGATTGGAACAAACCGGTGTCAATACTTCTTAATTTTTCTAGCTCTTGGTTAGTTAATATTGGATGTTTAATTCCTACACAGTGGCACTGCATTTGATTTTCTTCCAGCAAATTACCGTTATTGCCCATAAATCCCGCCAAGCTCATCACTACCCGCTCACGGATAGGGTCAATTGGCGGGTTGGTTACCTGTGCAAACAACTGCTTGAAATAGGAAGACAAGTGTTGAGGTTGCTTAGAAAGAACAGCCAAAGGGGTATCTGTACCCATTGAACCAATCGCTTCCTTACCATCTATCGCCATTGGTTTCAGCAATAAATCAATGTCTTCTCTTGTATATCCAAATACCTGTTGGTAATTAAAAATCGATTCTTCTGATAAATTGGTAAACATTACCCTTGGTTCTGGCAGTTCTTCCAACTTAATTTGATATTGGTTAATCCAGTCGGCATAAGGGCGACGGCCACAAACTTGTTGTTTGATTTCATCGTCGCTAATGATACGTCCCTGCTCCATGTCCACTACAAACATTTTGCCTGGGGTAAGCCTACCTTTTTCAATCACCGTGCTCTGGTCAATCTCAACCGCTCCCGATTCAGATGCCATGATCACACGATCATCACTGGTCAATACGTAACGAGACGGACGTAACCCGTTTCTATCCAAAGTAGCACCAATTAAGCTACCATCCGTAAACGCAATAGCTGCTGGGCCATCCCAAGGCTCCATTAACGAAGCGTGGAATTGATAGAAAGCGCTTTTGATCGGATCCATATCCTTGTTTCCGTCCCAAGCCTCTGGAATCAACATCATCAACACATGCGGTAACGAACGACCTGCATGCAACAATAGTTCTACTACATTATCTAAACATCCCGAATCTGACTGTGTTTCGTCAATCACTGGCAAAATCATGTTCAACTCCTCCGGAGTAAAATATGGTGATGCAAATGATTTCACACTTGACCTAAACCAGTTCAAATTACCTTGTAACGTATTGATTTCACCATTGTGGGCAATATGCCTAAATGGTTGGGCCAAACGCCAAGACGGGAAAGTATTGGTTGCAAAACGAGAATGCACCAAACCAAACGCAGATACCATGCGCTTATCGCTAAGCTCGGCAAAGTACGTACGCACTTGTAAAGAGGTAAGCTGTCCTTTGTACACAATGGTTCGCGATGAAAAAGACGCTATGTAAAAATCCTGCTTACTATCCTTTACAGAATTGTAAATGGTTTTGGTGATGTAAGTTTTAAGCACAAATAACTTACGTTCAAAATCAGCACCAGCAGGCACGTTATATGGGCGAGATACGTAAACCTGTTCAATTTCAGGTTCTACCGAAAGGGCCATTTGGCCAATATCCGTCGTATCTACCTGTACTTTTCTAAATCCAAGTACTTCGAAGCCCAACTTCTCTGCGGTACGGTAAATAATTTCTCGACACTCTTCTCTGGCCCTAATTTCCTTGGGCATAAAGAGCATACCTACACCGTAGTCGCCATATTGCGGCAAACTAAATCCGGTACGTAAGCATTCGTCAAATAGGAATTCGTGGGGAACCTGTATCATGATACCAGCACCATCTCCGGTATTAGGTTCAGCACCACATGCGCCTCGGTGATCCAAATTCTCCAAAATGGTAAGCGCATCTGAAATGTTCTGATGTGATTTTCTCCCTTTCACATGGGCAACAAAACCTATACCGCAAGCGTCATGCTCAAAACTGTCACGGTACAAACCCTGTTGTTCATTTAAATTTTCCATTTATTAGTTGGTTGTAGTTAGTGTGTAGTGAACACTAAGATAAGAAAAATTTCAAACAAATTATGTATTTGATAAAAAAATTATCAAAAAACAATATTATAGACAAAAATACGCTTACATATTATCAATATATCAAAAGATAACGATACCAATTGAAATTTTATCAAAGCAAATCAAAACATAACACTGCATTTAAATGATCTAAAGCAACATTCTACAAAAACTAGCCAAAATCGTACAATACACAACTTCCTGGCAATTAACAACTTAAAAAACATTAAAAATTAAATGATTTTTAATTTTGTAAAATGTACGCTTTTACTACCTTTGTGCCGGGCAAGTCTTTTACGATCAGCTCCCTTTGAACTCCCCCAGGTTGGGAACAAAGCAAGGGTAGAAGGTTGTAGCGGTGCGATAAAAGTTGCTTGCCCATTTTTTTACTCCCCTAACGCCCTCCGATAAAATGGAGTAGATTCTGAAGGGGGAAATAAATTCTTCAGGTTTCCATTGTTGAACCGTTAACCAATTATAGAATTAAACATCATGAAATTTTTTATCGACACCGCCAATCTAGATCAAATTAGAGAAGCACAAGATTTGGGCGTTTTAGATGGCGTGACCACCAACCCTAGTTTAATGGCCAAAGAAGGCATTACAGGTGATGAAAACGTTATCAACCATTATAAAGCTATTTGCGATATTGTTGACGACAACGTAAGCGCTGAAGTAATTGCTACCGATTACGAAGGCATCATTAAGGAAGGTGAAGCTCTAGCGGCTTTAAATCCTAAAATTGTGGTGAAGGTTCCAATGATCAAAGAAGGCTTAAAAGCCATCAAATATTTCAGCGGAAAAGGCATTAGAACTAACTGTACTTTAATCTTCTCTCCCGCTCAAGCATTATTAGCCGCTAAAGCTGGTGCTACTTACGTGTCTCCATTTTTAGGCAGATTGGATGATATTTCTACTGATGGCTTAACTTTAATTGAAGACATCCGCTTGATTTTTGACAACTATGCTTACGAAACTCAAATTTTAGCAGCTTCTATCCGTGGCCCATTACACATCGTGAGCTGTGCTAAAATTGGTGCTGATGTAATCACTGCTCCTCTTTCGGCAATTACTGGCTTATTAAAACACCCGTTAACTGATAGCGGCTTAGCTACTTTCTTGGCAGATCATGCTAAGGCAGCAGGGAAATAAGCGATACATACCTTATATATAAAGGCCTTCAGATCACTGGAGGCCTTTTTTTATTATTTATCGTTTTACTTATGTCAAATAGCAACATGCTAGATCTCTCCTAAGGTTGAGATGACGACGGATAGCGTTTGGCTACTATTGATCTACCTAACTATTCTCTAAAACTTTTTTGTTTTTACTAGGTTATGCTAACTTTACCATAATGAAAGCTAAAAACGTACTTCTCTCCCTATCTGTAATTGCTGCCACCCTGCTAACCAGCAATACTTTTGCACAGCATCAGTTATCAACTCCATTATGGGAAGCAAAAGAAAATTTGCCTGTACCCGAATCGGTGCTTTACAAAGCAAACACTAAGGAACTTTTTGTAAGCTTGATTGATGGCCCTGGAAATGTGAAAGATGGCAAAGGTGGTGTAGCCATATTGAATTTAGATGGCTCCATGAAAAATGCAAATTGGGTTACGGGCTTAAATGCACCAAAAGGATTAGCCTTATACCAAAACACGCTATACATTGCTGACCTCACTGCGGTAGTGAGCGTAGACATTCGTAGTGGAAAAGTTAAAGAAACGCTGGAAATTGAAGGGGCTGTATTTTTAAATGACCTCACCGTTGATGATCAGGGAGCGGTATATGTTTCTGATACCAGAACACATAAAATCTATAAAATTGACAATGGAAAGTACTCCTTATATATGGAGAATGCCAAAGGCGCCAACGGACTAAAGTGGCTAAACAACATGCTTTATGTTTTGGCGAGTACCGAACTTTGGCAAGTTGATGCTCAAAAGCAGGTAAAAGTAATTGCCAAAGGGTTTGAAAAAGGTGGTGATGGCCTAGAACCTGTAGGCAATGGCGATTTTATCGTTACTTGCTGGGCAGGCATTATTTATTACGTAAAAGCTAACGGCGATATTGAAAAACTATTGGATGTGCAGGGAAAAATGAATACTGCTGATATTGGATACAATGCCAAAGAAAGGATTATTTACGTACCCACTTTTAACCAAAACAGCGTGGTTGCTTACCAGCTTAAATAACGCATAAACATTTATGGACAACAATAAAAAATGTTGTCTAGTAGTAAAAAAACGCTTTGATCAATTATTCTGCTTGGAATGCCGAAGCTAACTCTTGCAATTGTTGCGAAGAGATTTGACTTGGGTCTTTGTACTGTTTCTCCAGCAGGTCTTGCGCAATGCTAATTTTACCGCTCGTTGTTCTAATCAAACACTCGCCATTTTCAATGGTGCTAGAAATGTATCTACCAATTTGGCGATTGACATACGAAAAACGGAGCACTAATTCATGGAAAATAAATACCGGATAATTCATAGATTAAAGGTAAATGCCCAATGTTAATTTAACGTTAACAAAAAGTCACTAAAATATTAAATAGGTTAAGCGGATGTTAATTGTGTCATGGCAGAAAAACAAGTCCTTTTATTTCGACTTTAACCTGCTCAAGGTTTCTTGAGAGATATTAAGATAAGAAGCTACCATTTTATTGGAAAGCCTTTGAACAATGATCGGATTTTCTTCCAATAGCTGATGATATTTTGCAAGTGCATCTTGAGTGAGAAATGACATAAGGCGCTTAGTGTTACTCACGTAAGCATTTTCAAGATACATTCTGTAAAACTTTTCCCATTGCGGAATAACCTCTAGCAAATGATAAAAGCTTTTGTGCGTGATGTAATAGATTTCCGTAGTTTCTACCGCTTGTACATACTCATCGGAAGGCGCTGCATTAATAAAGCTCATCAAAGCGGTGGCAAACTGATTTTCGAATGCTAAATATCGGGTAGATTCATGTCCAGCTTCGTCAATAAAGAAAATCCTTAAACAACCCTTTACCACAAAAAAGGTCCGTTGGCTCAACTCGCCTTGAGAAAGCAGTATTTGGTTTTTCCTTAGTTTGAGCGGTACAAAATAAGAGAGAATGGTATTCAGTTCTTCTTCTGTTACCGATATTCTATTTTTAATATACGCTCCTAATGCTTCCGTCATTTGTATAAATCAGCTTGGCAAATTTATATATAAATAACGAAGGCCAATGGTGTTTATTCCTGTTTTATTGGTACAAATAATGGGTATTAAGCAGGCTTACTTTAAAGTCTGCCTAATTTAAAACTCATTTTTTATTGAACATTAGGATGATGATGGAAAGCACTACGCTAAGTCCTCCAAATAAATACACGGCCTGATAGCTAAACCAGCCTGCAATTAATCCAGCCAATGGTCCAGATAGGCCTAATGAAAGGTCAACAAAAGCCACGTAAGCACCCAATGCTGTTCCTCTCATTTGTGGCTTTACTTTTTGGATGGCCAACACGCCCAAGGATGGAAAAACCAAGGAGAAGCCAATCCCCGTTAATCCACAGCCAATGATGGCCATGCCTTTTGAAGCAGCAGTCCAAATCATGACCTGCCCTATCACTTCAATAATAAGCGAGAAGAAAGCCACTCGGTAACCGCCAAATTTATCTGGAAAGGAAGCAAAGAATAGTCTGGTGAGTACATAGCAAGTGCCAAAAGTGATGAAAGCCAAGGAGGCGTCGCCCCAATGCTTTTCGGCAAAAAACAAGGCAATAAATGAGGCGATACAGCCAAATGCCATGGATGAAAAGGCCAAACTTAACCCTTGACCTGACACTGTTCCAATCACTTTGTAAAAAGGGGTTCTTACATGGTCCTTATCAATATGCGTTGCAGGAAGCTTTGCCGTAGCCAACCAACTTACTAAAGGCAATAACACAATAATGGCAAAGGCAGGAAAATAACCGTAAGCACCGCTAATCCATATGCTTAAGGGTGCTCCAATAGCGATTCCTGCATACATAGCAATGCCGTTCCAAGTCATTACCTTCCCCGATTTTGAGGGTCCAACTAAAGTGATTCCCCAAGTGAGCGCTGCTGTCACCAAAAGGCTTTCGGCAATGCCGTGGATGATGCGAGCCAATAACAACAATCCCAAAGCAAATACTGGAGTACCTTGAGAAACCACCGAAAGTACATAGGCAATACCCGCAACAATGGCAAAGGTAATGCCTAGCATTTTACTGCTTTTAGCTCCTTTGGTGTCTGTTGTTTTACCCGAATAAGCTCTGGTTAACAAGGTAGATAAAAATTGTAGACCGATGACCAGCCCCACAATGAGGGTATTAAAGCCCAATTGTTGCTGCACAAATTTGGGAAGTATGCCCAAGGCAATACCAATGGTAAGGTAAACCGCAAAAACAGAAATGATAATTGGAATGACGGCTTTATAGAAATCGATGGTTTGATCTTTTTGTAAGGTGATACTCATAATTTTTACTTGATAAAATTTTCATTGCAAAAATGCGAGTACCGAAATTGCTAACCTTTGACTTAGGTCAAAAAAACGAGCTTAGCTAATTTTGTTAAGGAACCCTGTCATCCAGAGCATTACCTGTCCCGACACTTCGGGAGCGAAGGATCTTTTTCAGTACTATTATTGGAGATTCCTCGTGATACTCGGAATGACAAGCAGGTGAGGCCAGGGCGCACCTGGAACAACAAGTAGTTGAAGCAAGAATGCACATATACCAACTATTCGACAACGATGGATTACTTTCAGAGTTACTATGTGTCTATGTGGTTCATATAAAAGAAAGTATAACCACATAGACACATAGGGACTTATTTTTAAAGATAATTTTCTCGAATTCCATTCCACTTTGTTCGGTCAATTTGATAGACGAAATTCAGTTTGGGCTGTTCACCAAAATAAGTTACTTCCTGTTCTGCTACCTTTTCTGCACCAATGCGACCCACGGCAATTTGCGAACGTACGTTAGTAGTCCCTACATGCAAATTTACTTTTGACACGAACTGGAAGATGTAATCCAACATCATTTTCTTTACCGAATGATTAATGCCTTTGCCCCAATAAGCGGTACCATAAAAGGTATAACCTATTAAAATACTATCTTCAGCAGCATCGTAATCATAAAACCTGGTGCTGCCAATTACTTGTCCATTTGTTTGATCTACGATTTTAAAAGCACCCTTGCTTTGCATGGCGCCATCAAAAAAGATTTGAAACACGTCTCTTTTCCAACGATCTTTATTCGGGTGTTGCTCCCACACTTTTGGATCAGAGGCCACTTCATACAAAGCTTCAAAATCGGTTTCTTGCAAGGGAACAAGGGTTACCCTGTCATTTTCTAAAGTAGGCTGTATGCTAAAAGTCATGGTTTAAAAATTTTCGGCTTCAGTAATCAATTGTTGTATCATCTCGGTGGTAGATTTTGAGGAGTAATCGTGTATCGATTGTCCAGCCCAAATATTTACGAAATCGGCATTGCGATATTGTCTGGCTACTTTTCTTAATTCGCCAGTCAGTTTATTTTGATATGGATAAGGCAGCACCATGCCGCTGTTTTCCATGGATTGGATAAAAGCATTTCTCAATCCCCTGGCATAGCGACCAGAAAAGCTTTTGGTGAGCATTACATCACTTTCATTGGCTTGGCGCAGCCGTTGCTTTTCAAATTCCTGCAGGGAACTTTCTTTGGTGCCTAGCAGCAAACTTCCTATTTGGAAACCTTGCGCTCCTAATACTTTTGCAGCATGTAAGGTTTTGGCATTATAAATTCCACCTGCATAAATCAAGGGCGTTTTCACCTGCTCACAAACCTGTGCCAATAAGGATAAACCTCCAATTTGAGGAATGTCATGGTCTTCAAAACTTCCCCTGTGCCCTCCTGCTTCAATACCCTGTACACAGATGAGGTCTATCCCAGCTTGTTCCAATTGAATAGCTTCGTTTACCGAGGTGCAAGTGCCTATTAACACTGTGCCGTGAGCCTTCAGCTTTTGGATACTTTGAGCATCCAAGTTACCAAAAATGAAACTCACGATTTTACACCCTTCGGCAATAATGGCATCCACTTGATCGTGGTAATCGGTCAGCTTAATCTGATCGATGTTGGGCAGCTCCACTTCCAAACCATGGTGCTCTGCCAATTGCGCTACATATTGTTTGGTTTGGGCATATTGCGTCCTCAGCTCGGCTGAAAGTGGCGGAATAGCATTTACAAAAATATTAACCGCAAAGGTCTTCGGAGTTAACGCTTTGGTTGCACGAATAGTGGCTATACACTGATCGGCAGGTAAATCGGCCAATGGTAAAGAACCTAAGGCATCGGCTTGAGCTGCCGCGGCCACCATTTGCGGCGTGGTCACGCCAAACATAGGCGCCTGAACAATTGGATAACGTACTCCTAGTATTTTGCTGATGCTATTTTCCCATTTCATAGGACCTTATTTGCTACTCAAAAATCACATAATTCACTTTATCCACCCCCGTGTTGCCCGTTTGTTTATCATAGGCATACAAAATTAGCTCATAATTGCCAGGCTGGTCTATCAAATCGCTCCCTTCAAACAAATTGGTAGAAACCCATGACATTTTAACTTCTTTAAATGGCTTTCCGTCTTTTTTAAGAATGCCTTTTACTTCCATATCCTCTGAATTCCATACGCCACCTTTATCAATCACACAGCCACACATCATCACCACATTGGCCTGAAATTGAAAAGGCTTGTCTTTAATCTCTTTCAGCGAAATGTATTGATGAGTTCTGGGTTTTAAGATATCAATGATAAAGCCTGGGATTTCCAACACAATACCATCTCCCAAAATATGTTTCCCTGGAATAAGCCATAATTCGGTGCTTACTTTGGCTTGGGCCTGTTTTAAGTTGTAGGGCGAAACCACTTCTATACTCACAAACGTCGGTTCATCTATCTCTATTTTTGCCATAAAACCAGCAGTCTTCTCATCAGCAATGGAAGTTGCACGGGTTTTAGGATTTTTCATGATCAAATCGGTATTCCCAGTGCTTCCTGTTGTTTTTCCTTCGGCCAAAATCTGCTGGTTGGCTTTGTTCCTCACCACAACATAAGCTCCACCAAGCGAACTGCCAATAAACTTGGCGTCTCTGGCCTTGGCCCTAATCATTATTTTAGTTTCAATGGCCGAAACGGTCAAACTACAAAGCAGTATTGTGGCAAATAAAAATGTTCTCATGATTCTTTTGAGGTTAAGTAAGCTTGTTTAAATCGTTGATGAAATGAGGTGTTTTTTAAAGCAGTGTCAATATCATCTAAATATTGAAGGATGGTCAAATCCTTAGCCAGCAGCTCCAAAATGGCCTGCTCGCAACTGTGCCAAATCTGCTCTAAAGTTGGCAGTAGTTTAATGGCTTTGGGTGAAAGCGAAATCATTTGCTTCCGTTTATCTACTTCGTCTTTTTTGATCTTTACGTAATCCTTTTCGGCCATTTTTTTCACTAAGGCCACTATTGATGGATGCGCATAACCCAAGGCCTCGGCAATGGTGACCATGGAGATGGTTCCCCTTTTTTGGAGCAGCATAAATACGAGATACCAATTGGGTTCTACATCAATGCCCAACTCTTTGTAAAGTTTACGTACATCATGCGCCATGCGATCACTAATGCGCTTAAACCTGCTGTCTAGTGCTTTGTAGCCTAAATCTTTAATAAAATCAACGCTCATTTTAGAAATTATTTGACGACAAATATATACAAATAAAGCAAACTATATAGTTCACTTTATTTGTTTTAAAATACTAAGATATGTCCAGCATAGTGAAGCGTCGATTTAGCATTACCAAGTAGCATGCCGCTAGATTTCTCACCTGCGTTCGAAATGACGAGCATGCGCCTAACCCATCATTTCGACGACGGAAGGAGGAAATTTAACCCCTGTTATAATATTTTTGCTTTAACCAAGCGCTGACATTGACCAGCAAAATGAGTACTGGCACTTCAACCAGGGGGCCTATTACCCCTACAAATGCCTGCGGTGAGTGTATGCCAAATACGGCAATGGCTACCGCAATAGCCAATTCGAAATTATTTCCAGTGGCTGTAAATGATACAGCAGCATTTTTATCGTAAGGAACTTTTAAGGATTTATTGATGAAAAAACTTAATAGGAACATGAGCACAAAATACACCACCAACGGGATGGCCACTTTTATGACATCCATGGGCAGCTCCAGTATTTTATCTCCCTTTAAACTGAACATTAATACGATAGTGAACAATAGTGCATATAAGGTTAATGGAGATATGGCTGGCACAAATTTTCGATTGTACCATGCCATACCTTTTAATTTCACCAGTAAATACCTACTTATAAAGCCTGCTAAAAACGGAATACCTAAATAAATCAACACGCTTTCGGTAACGTCTTTTACCGATACTTCCACTTTAAAATTGGCCAAGCCCAATTTGCTTGGCAATACATTGATAAATAACCAGACTAAAAAACTGTATGTAAATACTTGGAAAATGCTATTTAAGGCAACCAATAATGCCGCATATTCTCTGTTGCCCTTTGCCAAATCGTTCCAAACCATTACCATAGCAATACACCTGGCTAATCCAATAAGGATCAGTCCAACCATATAATCGGGTTCATCCTTTAAAAAAAGAATTGCTAAAACAAACATCAATATTGGCCCAATTATCCAATTGAGCAGCAACGAGATGCTTATCACCTTTTTATCTTTGAAAGCCATTGGCAGAAGCGAATAATCTACTTTTGCCAATGGTGGATACATCATTAAAATGAGGCCCAGGGCCAACGGTATGTTGGTTGTCCCTATAGATAAAGCGTTGGTTAAATTAGAAACTTGGGGAAAGAAATATCCTAGACCAATTCCCAAGGCCATGGCCATAAATATCCATAACGTGAGATAACGATCTAAAAATTTTAGTTTAACCTGCATTACGTTATTGCTTAATTTGTGAAAAAACATAGCACATTTCTGTAGCTATTTCTAAACTTCTTTCCATGTACACTTGTGCCTGTTGTGGTGTATGGTCAGAAATCTTCGGATCTTGGTAAGTGATGGGGATCCGTTGATCAGCCCCTGCAATAAATGGGCAGCCACCATCTGCTTGCGAACAAGTCAATACCGCTACAAACGCCGTAGCTGGATTAAACGGATGGTCGTAATTTTTGGAAAAACCGATGATGGGCACAGCATTAGGACTATGTTTGACGGCGTATACGGGATTATTCCCGTCTGCAATTTTAAAAATGTTAAACCCTTGTACGGCCAATGTTTCTACCACCATGGGAAACAAAGCAGTTTCCTCTGTTCCGCCAGAGTAGCAATGTACATAAGGCACCTTAAAATAAGTAGCTGCTACCTGTGCCCAAATTTGCGCCAAATGACTCCTTCTGGAATTGTGCGTACAAATAAAATTGATATTGATGGATTTACCCTCATTTATCTTAAGTTGGATATGCTCTATCAGTGGCTGTAAAGCCAATTTACGATCTGCATTAATGGACTTATCTACCTCCAATTGTTGAATGGTATTTACTAAAGCTGGGTACATCGTATTCATTATTAACAACCTCCAGCATTTGGTGCACAACAAGCCGACTGGGTAACTTTTAAAGTTGGCAAGGGTATGCCGCAACCATCCTGCGCTAAGCAAGCAGTGGTTTTGTTCTTTAACACAAAGGTTTTGCCATTAAAATCCAAATCGTATTTGCCAATGGTGCTGCTTTGGTATTCTACTTCTATTTCTACGTCTTCTATGCCCAGTTTTTCTTCGGATAGTTGGATGATGTGCAACAACTTGCCTGGCTTTAAACGATGTTCGTAGTCATCGGCATTCCACAACTGGAAGTTTACCGTTTTTTCGTGACGGATCACCCCGCCACAATCAATAAAGTTTTTGCTGATTTGCCCTACTTCGGTCACGTGAAAATGCTCGGGAACAAACGTTCCATCTGCTAATTGAAATTCAACATTACTAAGTGTTGGAAGAATGGCTTTAATTTGTGATAGTTTCATATGCTTATATTTTAAGTATTACTGTTTAAACAACATCGTAATATTACGATGTTAAAAGTCAAAAAAAGGGCCTTTAACAGCATTGTTTTACTTTTACATCTTGGTTAAATAGTTCGTTAAACTTCATTTGAATTTGTTTCCAAACTTTTTCATCAATGCAATAGCAAACAGATTTACCCTCAACCGAACCTTGAATAATCCCAACATTTTTCAGTTCTTTTAGGTGTTGCGAAATGGTGGCCTGCGCCAATCCCAACTCCCCTACCAAATCATTACAAATGCATGCCTTTTGTTTAATGATATGTTGCAGGATGGCAATGCGAGCGGGATGCGCCAATACTTTAAACAGTAAGGCCAGTTCATTTTGCTCGTCGGTAAATATTTCTGCTTTGGTAAGTCCCATTTTCTTTACATCGCAATATTACGATAATAAATTCTAAAAAACCAAAAAGTTTTTTTGCCATTGGTCGAAAACCCTGTTACAACAATTTAAAAGCTAAACGATTTCATGTAACATCCAAATGGAGCAAGAGTAGTGGCCAGTATTCCCCAATGGCCCTTGCAGCTTTTTAAAACCTAATTTCTCGTACGCAACCACGGCGGCGCTCAGTTCGGGCATGGTTTCTAAATAAATTTTCTGATAGCCTTCTGATTTTGCCAACTCCATACATTTGAGCATGAGCTTTTTGCCGATCCCCTTGCCACGGCTTGCGGCCGACATGTACATTTTCACCAGCTCAACGGTATCGCTTGGCAAACCCTCGCTTGGATAAATGCCCGCACCGCCTAAAATCTCGCCAGCCTCTTCGGCCACAAAGTACCCCGCTTTTTCTATTTGAAAGCTCTCAAACAATCGGTCGGTACTTTCGTCAAAATAAGCGGTTCCTGGAATGTTTAATCCAAATTCTTCTAAACTCGATCGAAGGATCTTGGCCATGGCCACGTTGTCTGCTGCAGTAATGGGTCTGATATTCATAACTTATGTGGTACAAATATCGCAATAAACATAAGAAAAGGCGCATCGTTAAATGCACCTTTCCATCATCTATTTACTTAATTTATCACTATGGCTAAAGACCAAAAAATTCATATTGTAAAATGACACACGTGTCATCAGGTAACGACACACGTGTCATCGGGCAACGGCACGCGTGTCATTTGGTGTTCACACGCGTGCCATTTTTTAAAGCCAATCTGCCTTTTTAAAAGTTGCCGCTTTTAGGGCGTCAATAATCCTTTTTCCTGGGCGATAATTCACATAGGCTTCTTTAATAAAACTGCTGTTAAACTCGTCCTTCGTTGCGGCTCCATTACTACTCAGTCCTGGGTAAAAGCTACCCAATTTATCCATTCGAATTATTCTACCATTATTCAAATTTTCTTGGATCACATTTTCCAAGGCAATGATCACGCCTCGAATGTCGGCTTCAGAGAGCGCCGAAAATTTTTCAATTTGTTTCGCTAAATCGTCTACACTGAGCTCTCCGTCGGGTGCAACGTTAGCATACCACTTTTTGGTGCCCCCGCCTACTACGCCAGGTTGACCTTTTTCAATTAAGTTATACTTAATAGCCATTTTTAATAGGATTAATGTTTTTTGTCTTTCTAGAGGATGGAAGATGTTATAAAGCTCATCTTGCTTGCAATAGACGTATCGGCAGATAGTAGGGCAAACATGCAAAATTTTTCGATACATCGTATCTCTTCTTAGAAGATTTTTTTACTTTTTTTAGTGAAGATAAGGCTTTAAACATTTAAGTTTTAAGCACTTTAGGCTTTGGCTATTATCACCAATTACACTTTAAGGCAAGGAAAATATTTTACTATATTTATTTTATATCTAAATAAAATTATACCTAAAAAATTCTTCTATAACATTCAACCCATGAAAAAAATAATCTACAACAGGATCAAATCCGTATTAGCCGAAAATGGCAAAAGCATTAATGAATTAGCTATCTTTCTGAAGTTGAAAGATACAACCATTTCTAATTGGTGTGAAAATAAAAGTCAGCCTTCCCTTCAAAATCTTGATAAAATTGCCTTTTTTCTTCAGATTGATATCAGGGAATTATTAGTACAAACAAAGTGGGACTGATTGACCCTTTCTCGTGGTTGGTGTTATTGCTACACCACAATTTACCTATTAATAATGATTAGTGACAATACCAACCAGAGGTTAAAATTATTCTTCTGCCCTTTAAACCATAATTATTACACATTACAGTCACTTATCTTAAAGAAAACTGGAAATCAATAAATTATATTTATGTTTGTAGCCTAATAAAAAAATACAATGCAACAAGGAACAGTAAAATTTTTCAATGAGTCAAAAGGTTTTGGCTTCATTGTACCTTCTAATGGCGATGCCGAAATTTTTGTACACATCTCAGGTCTAGTTGATCAAATTCGTGAAAACGACACGGTTAACTATGAAGTTGAGCAAGGAAAAAAAGGTTTAAATGCCGTTAACGTAACTATCGCTTAAGACAATTCTTCTTATAGTTAGGAACATCCGCTTTTTTGCGGATGTTTTTTTTTGCCTTAGGTTTTTACTTTAGGTTTGTGTTGTCACCATACCACCATTGACCTATCAGCAATAATTACAACAATATAGAGAAGATAAGATTGGTAATAATCCCAAGCAAGTAATGACACCTAGGACATCGCTATTTGGCCATGAGGATAATTTCGCGTGTTTGCAACCTTTCAGAAAGCCATTTTCTTAACTTGGTAGTATCGGTTTTTGCTCCACTACCGTAAAGAAAAAGAAAACTTAGTTTTGCACTGTCGGTAGCTGGATACTTTTCTACCTTTCCCAAAGTAATGTCCCTTAATTCTGGAAACAAGATATTCATCTCCCTTACCAAACTAGGATCGTTAACCTTATACCGATCAAGTTCCTGTCTGAGGCTATTAATGGTCAGGTCTTTTTCAGAGATGGAAGTATTTCGCTTATTGACCTCATTGAGTATCTCCGACTTCAGGTCGGTATCATCCTGTCTAATTTGCAGCGAAGCATTTACGCCACGTTCATTAAGCAACTTGTTATAGTCTTTAATCTCTTTGCCGCTGAGCTTCCTGTTCAAGAAAGCTAATTCAATCGCTTTTGGACGGGCATGGTAGTTGATTTTTTTATAAATGACTGTGTAGCCGCGGCTGGTAAATTCGGTACCAATAAATTCTTCAACCGTTTTAATAAATTTCTTTTCGTTCCAAAGGGTATAAGCCAAATAACAGCTGGGAATAATCATCACCATAATGAGGCTAGTAATGCCATAACGTATACGCTTGCGGTATTTGTCATCTACTAACGCCGACGGATATTTTAGGTACTTTACCAGCAGAAAAGTAGCGATACAGATAAAGAAACAGTTGATGGTGTACAAGTAAAACGCACCAAAAAAATAGGTAAAATTAAAGGTGGCCAAACCATATCCTGCGGTACATAATGGTGGCATTAGTGCGGTGGCAATGGCCACTCCTGGAATGGGATTTCCTTTTTCTACCCGCGTGATGGCAATAACCCCTACCAGTCCGCCAAAAAAGGCGATCAGTACGTCGTAAATATTGGGAGAAGTTCTAGCCAAAAGTTCAGACTGTACATCTTTAAAGGGGCTGATGTAGAAATAAATACAGGAAACCACCAGACTAACCACCGTGGCAATCAATAGGTTTTTTATCGACTTTTTCAATAAACCAAAATCATAAGTACCTAGGGCGAAACCCGCACCCACAATGGGTCCCATTAACGGGGAAATTAACATTGCACCAATGATTACAGCGGTTGAGTTAACATTCAATCCTACCGAGGCAATTAGGATGGCACAGGCCAATATCCACAGATTGGAACCTCTAAAGGAAGTATTTGAAGTCACATTGTCTAATACCTTATTCTTGTCTTCTTCTCCACTGTGGAGGTCGATAAAATTAAATATCGGATTGCCCATAGTATTTATCTTTTTTTGGTAGATGGTCTTTTAAGTATGGCATAACCTGCTATGCCGCCAATGAGCGAAGCCGCAAAAATACCGATTTTGGCTTGGGTAATATGTTCCTGATGGCTAAAGGCCAACGAAGTAATAAACAGGGACATGGTAAAGCCAATGGCAGCCAACATGCCAAGTCCAATCAGGTTACGAATGTTCATACCTCTTGGAAATGGAGCTACGCCCAGTTTTACAAAAAGCAGGGTAAAACCTACCACGCCAATTACCTTGCCCAGCAGCAGCCCCATGGCCACGCCAATGGCTACATTGGAGCTGAACAGGCTATCGAGATCAATGGAAAGCGATACGCCAGCATTGGCCAATGCAAAAATTGGAATGATAAAAAAGCTAATCATGGGATGCATGGCATGCTCTAAACGTTGCAGTGGTGGAGTGGCCGCAATTGTAGTAGTGTTGATTTGCTCCAGTACATGAAGCTGCTCATTGGTGAGTGTAGGTGTATTTTCCGTTGGATCCAAATTGCGGAAACGATCGAGGTAACGCTGGATTTTTTCAATAAACGATTTTTCATTGATCCTAACATCTGCTGGAATGGTAAAGGCTGCCAGTACCGCCGCAATGGTTGCATGTACACCCGATAACAAAAAGGTAGTCCAAACACCACCGATGCCCAATACAGCATAAAAGAAGATACTCCTCACCCCCAACTTGTTGCCAATATACATGAGCACGAGTACCATTCCGCCAATGAACAAGTGTACTGTAGATATATCTGAGGTGTAAAAGAAAGCAATTACCAGTACCGCACCAAGGTCGTCTACAATGGCCAAGGCAGTAAGGAACACTTTTAGTGATAGCGGTATCCGATCACCTAAAAGGTACAGCACCCCCAAAGCAAAAGCAATATCGGTAGCCATAGGGATGCCCCATCCACTGTGGGCCTCTCCGCTAGGATTGAAAAGTAAGTAAATGGCTGCAGGTACAGCCATCCCGCCTAAGGCAGCAGCAATAGGCAGCATAGCCTTTCTTGGATTAGCAAGCTCTCCGCCAACAATTTCCCGTTTCAGTTCCAATCCCACCACAAAAAAGAAAATGGCCATCAGTCCGTCGTTAATCCAATGGTGCAAATTGAAATCAAAATACGATTTCCCATTCCATTGGAAACCAAAACTGTTCTCCAGAAAATGATGATAGCTATCTGCCCAGGCCGAATTGGCAAGGATGAGGGCCAAGACCACGCTGATACCCAATACGATGCCACCAGATTTCTCTTGGGCGATAAAACTTTGTATAGGTTTCGAAATTCTTTCGATGGGGCTTTGTTTGATGGTCTGCATGAATATTTAGTATGTTATAAAGTAAGACATTAAAAATAGGGAATATCAAAAGTAGCAAATTTAGACGTATTGTGGATTAGTTTATGCCAGCTTTAGGTCTTATAAAGCTTTATATTTAGCGTAAGTATTTGTGCAACTGTACTTGTACCTTTGCAGGAGTTAGAAGCGCTTATTCGGAGAGAATAGGTTCCCAAAAGTTTAACTTTCGGTCACTTTTTTACTCATCCTCGGTATTATCATCATATCAAGACTAACCTATCAGCAATGGTTGATGATAACATCAAACAAAAGTTAAATGTTTAAAGATATAAAAGCAGTTAAATTTTATCTTTAATTTAGCATACTATCCCTTTGTAAAACCATCATTTCAGCAGGTAGCTGAGATAAAAAACCTACAAATCACTCCACTAAACAAGAAAGCTCAGCACATGAAGTATCTCTTTTTTTTATTTTTTCTCTTCTCTATCCACGCCAAAGCACAAGATGTTGAAGTTTTACTGATCGGTGTTTCCCATGATTATAGTAAATATCCCACACAGGATTTTTCTAGCATCCATCAAAAAATCAAAAAGTTTAAGCCCGATGCCTTTTTTGGTGAGTTTTTGAGTAAGGAAGACGAGCGACTGGTAATGGATTATTGGTGTAAACAGCCCAATAATCATCGGCTAAAAATACTGAGAGGCAACAGAGCCATCAAAGAGGAATTACTACCGCATACGATTGACAGCTTAAAACAGCTATCCCTGCGGAAACCCAATGATTATTGGATAAAAGCAGCGCTGGCCCATGGCTATTACCTTGATCAGGATGTAGCCAATGGCCATTATCAATTTTGGCAAGTTTACCATTCCCTACAGCAACAACCCAATGCAGAGCTTGAAAGTTACGTGGACAAATTGCTTAGCCCTCGGTTAGATACCACTGGACGAAGCATGAGAAGGCTGAAAACTTCGGAATATGCCTATATCGCCTTCCCGATGATGAGGGAGTTAGGCATGAAGGAATTACTTCCTATGGATAACCAAGAATACGACTTGAATTGGCAAGCCTCGTGGACAGCATTCGACGCTGCTTTCACTTTGTTCAGAAAAGACCTCAACGATTCGCTTAAACAGCAGTTAAAATCAGCTTTAACCTCGATTAACAATGGCTACAAGCGATATGATCAAATCGAAATGTCTTCCAATAAAGTCACGGAATGGTTAAACACTGATGAAGCCTCTGGCATTTCGGCCTCGGGAGATTTCTACTTACCTGTGATGTATGACATGAAAGGCTTTCCTAAAGAAGAAATGCTGTCGAAAATACATTGGTGGATCATGAGAAATGAGGGCATGTGCCGTAATGTGGTAAACAGAGCGAAAAAGGCAGGCGCTAAAAGAGTAGTGGTTTTGGCGGGCGCCAATCACAGAAAATACATGCAAGACATTTTCAAGACCATGCCCCATGTCAAAGTGAAAAACATTAATGAGGTTAACTAAATGGCAACTACGCTGAAGGGATAAAAAGGTTAACATCAAAAGTGTAATGCGCTGTAAGCTGAACCACCAAATCCCTCCTTCTGGCGCAAGCATTGTCGGAGCAGTGCTTGTGCTTTAACTATTTCATCTAAATGCTTCTCGATCTAAGGATTTAACTGAGGATACACTATCTCTTAGCTTAACCCATATTTCTCAATGATGGGCTGGCTCTTTTCTGGATAGTAGGTCAATCCAAATCTTTTATCTAATTCGGCCACACGTTTTGCAATTCCAGGTTCTTCAAAAGATATTTTCCGTTCAATAACTTCAGGAATGATTTGATGATATATTTCCTCTAAATAATCTTCAAAATTTTGATTGAAATACATATCAATCAATCGTAAATTCTTATCGCCAGCATTCCATACCACATGAACAATTCCTCTAGGCCTTAAATGCCAGCTTCCAGCAGAAACCTCCACCACTTCATCGCCCATTAAAACCGAAGCAGTTCCTTCTAATACGTACATCAGTTCATCCAAGTGATCGTGCTTATGAGGAGCCCCAGCAATCTTTTTAGGTGCCAATACGGCCTCTACACAAGAAAACTGGGTATTGGTTTGAGCACTGCGAATTAATGTACGCATGTTGCTGCCCAAAGGCCCAACTTCAAGTACCGTTTTTGGAGGGATTAAAAAAGGCATTGGAGCTTTATTTGTTACAGTCTCAACCTCTTGTTTCTTTTCGGTATCACTGCAAGAAGTTAGAGGAAGAACACACAAGGCGGCTGCGAATAAACCTATTTTTTGCAAGGCCTCACGTCGGGATGTTTCATTTACCTGCATCATTTGCATTTTAGCGTTTGTTAATGAAATTATTCAGTATGATGTTTTTTTGTAGGCGAACGTTGTAAGAAATATATAGTATTAAAGATAAGGAATACCCAATAGCTTATGAAACAAAAAAGCCTCAACTTTCGTTGAGGCTTTGTCTGTGATCCCGCTGGGATAATAACTTAATAATCCAAACGGTACTAAATGAGCAAGTTATAAATAATAGTTAGTTGTCATTTCAAATTGGGCACTAAATTGGGCACCAGTTATTTCGAAACGATTTGACTAACTTTAAAGAACAATTTGTAACTCAAATATAAAAAAACACAGTCAAAATTGCAAGAAATACGAATTAGCGTATCTTCTCGAAAACATAGTTTTTGGAGATATGCTCAGATATTCCTTCAAATATTTCAGTTTATTTTTCAAGGATACTGTTAAGATATTTATCAAAGAGTTCCTGTTGCTCTGAGGCAGATTTTCCCTCGAAATTTTTAGCAATTTTTTCTTGCAAAGATGGATTTTTTGTTAAGGTCTTGAGCTTATCTTGTATTTTAGCTTTTGGTTTCAGTCCAGTAAGAATTGCAATTTCATCTTTTTGAGAAATAAATGGCTCATATAATTTGTTAAAACCTCTCCCTACAGCACCTTGAAACATAATTAATTCTGGATTGAGTTCTTCATCCGTACCATTTTTCAATGTGTGGGTAGTTGCAATTCCTGGATAAGGGTCTATATAGAAAATTTCCTTTATACCTAATTGGTAAGCCTTCTTTGAACATAATTCACAAGGGCTAGCTGTTGTAAACAATTTTCCTCCTTTTATGCCAACACCTCCAAATTTGGTAATTTGCATCATTGCATTTTCTTCAGCATGTAAAGAACGAGTATGCACCTGATTTTTCTCGCCCTCAAAAGCATTATGAAAGTCTCGGAAACAAAAATTGCATATTCTGCCGTCCAAATGAATAACATTGGCGTTTTGATACTCCTTTTCTGCTTTAAGTTTGAAACTTACGCCATCATCATAATTACTGCCTGATTTTTCAAATTTCGAAAACATAAATGAGTTCTCGCCATTGATTAGATGACCTAAATCTCTTAAGCCACAAGGGACTTGATTCTCTGGAACATCATTCCATCCTATGGCTTTTATGGAATATTGTTCATCAGTAACTACAGCACCGACTTGGCGAGATATGCAACCAGAATTTGATTTTGAATTGTAAGCAACCTGCATAAAGTGTTCGTTTATTGAAGGTGTAACTAGACCTGGCTTTTTGATTAGTGCGACTAGTTTAATTAATTGATCTTCAAATGAAACATATTTCTTCTCCGTTTCTTTTATCTCTCCCTCTATAAATATATGATAATCACACTTTTGTATGCAATGCTCGATATCTGGACTATAAAACTTGCCTGCCTTAAAATCATTTGTTTTAAATTCTTCATCATCTAAAAAGGTTAATGCAATATTATCTTCTGGATCATTATGACCATATTTACGATTGGCATCCTTTATGCTTTGTAAACGATCAGCCTCGGTTTTATTACTTGCTACCATGTAGAATGCCGAAAACTTCTCTTTGAAATACATTATTTCCAAAGAATTTTTCAACGAATCAATAACAAATCTAGTTGGTTTTTTAGTTTCTTTACGCCACGCTTTAACAATTCTGTTTATTGTATTTGCAATGGTATTGATGTGTTTCAGCTCAAGATTTAGTTCCTTTTTTTTAACAGTTCCATTTGCTCTCAAGTATAAAGCTATATCATGAGTAAATCTTGTGCGTTTAATCATGTTATAGCTATTTAATACTTGATAAAAATCATCACAAAACTTAATAAAAACGCCCTCAAAGTAAAGCTGATAAACCATTGACTTATTTTGGAGATTTTCTGACAAAGATTTTTCAAAATTAAATTTCGCCCTAAAGCCCATCAGATAATCTTGATTTGATCTCAAAAAAGATGTAAACTCATTATCAATAAAATTACTATCCTCTTTTTTGTCAAAGCGGTTTTTAGTTTGGGGATTTATACTTTTTCCATTCTGTGTCAGAGTATCGGTTATATCAAAAATCCAATCCTCTATTCTTTCCCCCTTAATACATTCAAATAAAAGATGTAGTAGTAAGATATTTTTGTAATTTATAACCTGAAATGGAACCCAATTTCCGTCGTAGGCTAAAAAATCAAATGATATTTTATGTTTTAGATCTTCAAGCGAACTCTTACTGTCTATTATTTTAGGTGTTTGTGATTTAATGAATTTCTCATCTTTTAGACTTCCTGCAATCTGACTGCATCCAGATCCTAACCTGCCGGTTAATCCAATGATTGTGAAATCATTTCTTAGTGAATAAAATTCTGTAAGTTTCATATTAAGTACGTTAAGTTTTCCCAATGCTACAAAATTTTATTGAAAAAAGGTCATTGCATAATTGTATGATGATTCACTAATTATTTTGAATTTTATCTTTAGTTTTTTAGAAATTATCTATTTTTTTTGACAAGGTTACTAGTGAGTTGTCCATAGTTAAGGCTTTCACTTGGCAGATTTGTCTGATAACTTAAAAGGATAATTATGGCAACTATAGAATTTATAACCAAAGAAGATTTAGATAAGTTCAAACAGGAGCTTTTCTCCGAACTGAGAAGACCTGGACAAAAACTGCACAAAAACAGTGAGCAAAAAGAATGGCTAAAAAGTTATGAAGTACGTAAGCTATTAAGCATCTCGCCAGGAACTTTACAAAGTCTTCGTGATTCGGGCACACTTAAATTTAGCAAAGTTGGCGGATTGATGTTTTACAAATATGATGATGTGGCAGCGCTCATTGACGGAAAAAAGAATAAATGAGGTTTGAACGTGTCTACAGATTGTTTTGTTCTATAGAACTGTAAGGAAACAACTATATATAGGCAATTGGCTAATTCCATTAAAGAATTTCTGTAGATTAGCGTGATGACTAATCAGGTACTTTTCGATATAAAAATACGGACTGAGACACGCCCAGCGTTTGGGAATGAAAATTCATTCGATTATTTTAACAATACTGCCCGAAATGATGTAGACCCGATAAGAGAAGTCATGGAAGGCTGGTATAGCATTTATCCAGATTCTGAAAAATTCGAAATTAGACAACGACTTAAATCTGATTTTCAGCCTGCGTTTTACGAATTGGGAATGCACGCTTATTTTAAAAATCTCGGCTTTGATTTAACTATTCATCCAAAGTTACTGACTACGACAAAGCACCCTGATTTTTTGGTCGTAAAAGACAGTGAGGACTTTTATGTGGAAATTAAAGAGATGAGGATGTTTTCAGATGCAGAACGTTTGCTTGCTAAGCAAAAAAATACTTTGCTTGACTCCCTTAACCGTATCGACAGCACTAATTTTTTGCTATCTATTCAAAAAATCATATTTAAGAATGGAAGTCAGCCTAGTGGTAAAAAAATTATTAGTCATTTTGATAAGATTATAAGCACTATCGAACCAGATCCTTTTAGGATACTCATGGAAAATGGAGGCTATGGTGGTATGCCACATCTTAATTATGAGGACGAAAGTGTCTATATCGATCTCAAACTAATACCTAAGGCAACACATCTTCGTGGAAATACAGGCAGAGCAATTGGTAGTTATGGAGCATATTCAAAGATTGGAGGAGATGAAGCAGCTATAAGAGATGCTTTATTGCAAAAAGCAAAACGTTACGGTGAATTGGATAAGCCATTTTTGATCTGTCTTAATTACCCAAGTTCTTTTCTTGATGAAGATGATGTCAAAGTTGCGTTGTTTGGATTGAATAACCAGATTTATGAAAATGGTTTCGATGGTTTTTTCGGCACTGAAGAAAACCCAAAAAACACGCGTGTTTCCGCCGTTTTAATTACTGGTTTTACCGTGTCAGGGCTTTCAAATGGTAAAATCTACTATTATAAAAATCCATTTGCAAAAAGAGCAATTACTTTTTTGCCATCATTTGATCTTATCACGAGCTTAGGATTGAGTGATAGCTATGTCGAGAAATTTGGCATCTAAAGCTGATGTTATGTTATCGTCAACTTAGATATACGACCGTAAGCTATTTTCAACAAATCTTTGGTTTAGGGTGTCTTTGCAGTTTAAGGATTAATCTTTGGAACTTCAATTTCACTATCTTCTAAATAAATAGGCATAACCAAATATTTGGATAAATTCCAACTAATCCTCTTTTGTAGGTCTTCAAAGTGCTCGGCTTTAATGCTGTTAACTCTATTTTCCTTCAATAAGCGAAAAGGATTGCTTTTATCTTCTGCACTTTCGTGAAAGACAAACAGACAATATTCGCCAGAGAGAGGAAGGTAAATCTCAGCTTCAATCGGTATGAGTGCTTCGAAATTATTCTTCCTGTCAATCACTACTGGATTATCGGTTGTCATCCATTGAATATCACCCGGCTTTTCGATTACCAAGAATTTAAAATACCCAAATACTTCGGCCAAATACGCAGTAATTGTTCCAAGGATGGTATTTAGTTGCAAATCTATAGGGACAATTTTTAGGGTTTCCTCCAAAATATCTTTGTTCTCATTAAACATACAGATTTCATCAACAAATCTTTTACAAGCTTCCTCATCCCTTAAAATCATTTGAATGAAATTAGTAAAAGGTATTGATCTAGTTAGCAAACTAGCCAAGAAATGACATAGTACGTCAACGTTTTTCCAAGTAAGCTGTTTTTGGTTTTGTAGGTTGGAGATTATGGTCAAATAAAAATTTTCTACCTTGCCGCATTGTGTTTCAAAATTACGTCTGAATTCAATATCGCCATATGGTGCATCAAAAATGTTAAAATCTGCGGTAAACTCGGATATTCGCAAATTTTCCGTCATTTTATTTCCAAGCCGATATACTGATACTTTCCATTCCCCATCAACGATATGTCCAAATTGTTTTAGATATACTTGGGAAACTCGATGCTGATTCTGATATTCTGGATGCATACTTATCGGTTCGAATGGGTTAAAAAACTGATTTCACTTTATGAGTTGCATAAATTCATTAGCATATTTTTCTGCCAAATCCCTGCTGTTTTCAACACTAACAGTTTCTTTATTCCACTTTGCTTTAACAGTCCAATTATATGATCCATGTACAACAGTCCTGAAATCTACAATACAAAATTTGTGATGCATTATATTTTCATATTGTCCAGTTTTTTGAACCCTTTTTGTCTCGAAAAATTTTTCGTATGGAAAGCCGTACTTGCTATTTATATCGTCGTCAAGAATAACTAGCCTTACATTTACACCTTCTCTAGCCTTTGAAACCAGTTCCTTCATCAATTCCCTGTCGGTAAACCAAGCCACTGCTATCCATATCGTAAATTTAGCTGATCGAATTTGTTCGATGATTTGGGTCTGTATATCCTCAAAGTGTACTTCTACCTCTATGGCGTCTGGAAAGTCGGCCCCGATGACCTTATATCTTCCATCGGTATCTTCTAAACGGTAGCCATCCTGGAGTATTAATGGATTAAAATTCTCAACTGCTTGTTTTAAATCTTTTTTTCCATCCATGGCAAAATGTCTAGGGTCGAACACTAGTTCGGCTAATAAGACCATTTGCTTAGTACCGTTTATTTCATAGAGTTTTTCTCTTACATATGCATTTCTGCTAAGGCTGTTAGGCATACCGCCATCGCCCCATTTATATACATCTTTGTATCCGATATGATTGAACAGTTTTAGAATATTTGTTCCGCTCAAGTATGGTGTGTAGCCATTGTCTCCTGAAACGAATTCAATGATGCTTTCGATAGTTAAATCTGAGAGTTTCACTTGCTTAATTTATTGGTGGTTATACAAAGTTAACCAATCTGTTGATCAGTAAGGAATATCGTGCATTATTTGGTGAGGTTACAGACACCTTGTCAAACACTTCCAAAAACACAGCTCATTTTTGCTTCCGATAACTATGTAAAAATCCAAGTTCAGCACGACTGTTCTATGGGCCAAGTGCAAACACCCGAGTGTTTGGCAAGATGTATTTTTGTCCACAGGACAAAAACATCTTGCCGCCCTTACGGTCGGAGCAGGCACTCGGAACTCGTGCCTGCCTGAACTTCTTCAGATGTACCTATATGAGCATAAAAGCAGCCAATAAGGATAGCAACAAACTGATCCATCCCATTAGGACAAGGGTAAATAAAGAGACCTACCAAAAATTGGAAAGCCTACTTGAAAACAGCACCTGCCAAAGCATCGGTGAACTTGCCCGAAAGCTCATCACAAGGGAAAAGATCAACTGCACGTACAAGGACATAACGATGAACGCCCCAATGGAATCGCTATCTGCGAGAAGAGAAGAACTCTGGCGCATCGGTCTCAACATCAACCAGGTGACACGCCTGGTTAGTCTCGCTTATATTGAAATATCGCTTTTTAACGATTTGGAGGCTGTTTAAATAAATATGGCCTTCGTTGAAAGGCTATCTGTGATCCCACGGGGATTGGTTCAGTCCCGCATTTCCCAAACTCGACCTTGAGCCTTTTCCAAATCGAACCCAGCCAACCCTTCTGTTCGAATCCCGCTTAAACGACAAAAGCCTCAACTTTCGTTGAGGCTTTGTCTGTGATCCCGCTGGGATTCGAACCCAGGACCACTACATTAAAAGTGTAATGCTCTACCAGCTGAGCTACGGAATCTTCCTTCGTTCTAAGGAGGTGCAAATATAGAAATATTAATTAATGCTTCAAATAAAATATTAAAAAAGTATTAAATATTTTTTGGGGCCAAGAAACAGTCGAAAAACCAAATGGGATATTGGGTTTAAACGAGGCATTTTTCCATAGAAAAAAGACAAAAAAATGAGGTCAAAAAAAAAAGGGCCAAGAAACTAGTTCCTGACCCTACATCTACCTATGAAAAACATACCCCCGAAAGGGTAAGCCCAAATGTAAAAACATTTTTTTGAATTCTATAATATTTCTCAAAAAAAATTAAATAATATTTCAATTGACACATGTTTGTTACAATAACCGTGTTTATAGCCTGTTTAATCCTAAAACAGGTACTTTGTGCTGAGGAAATTAGAGCTATGCCCGTCGATAATTTCGTTCAAAAGTTGTTTATTATTATCATTTAATTTGGTAGCCACTAGCGAACGGATAGAGAAAGCTCTCAGTGCATCCACCACCGAAAGTGTTCCTTCGGCACTGTCTTTTCTCCCCGTAAACGGAAACACATCTGGTCCTCGCTGACATTGGCAATTGATGTTTACCCTACTCACTTGGTTTACGATTGGATCAATTAAAGCGGCTACCTCTTCATTGGCATTACTGAAAATACTCACCTGCTGTCCGTGGGTAGATTCAATCAGGTAATTAATCGGCTCTTCAATGTCATCAAAAGTCACTACTGGAATGACAGGACCAAATTGTTCCTCGGTGTAAAGCTTCATTTCTTTGGTGACTGGATAAACCACCGCAGGATATACGAAGGACTCTTTCGTTTGTCCCCCATTTTCATTAATCACCTGGGCTCCCTTAGTTACCGCATCATCAATCAACTCCTGCAAATAAGCTGGCTTTTGCGGTTCGGGCAGTGGCGTTAGCGACACGCCATCTTGCCAAGGCATACCGAATTTAAGTTTGGCAATCTCGGCCGACAGCTCTTTCACAAACTGATCGACATGCTTTTTATGTACAAAAATGATTTTTAAAGCGGTACAGCGCTGACCATTAAAGGACAAAGCACCCAATACCGTTTCTTTTACTGCCAGGTTTAAATCGGCATTGGCTGTAATGATGGCCGCATTTTTGGCATCTAAACCTAAAATAGCACGTAAGCGGTTTACTTTAGGGTGCATCTTTTTAAGTTCGTTGGCCACTTTGCTGGAGCCAATAAGCGTCAGCACATTAATTTTACCCGACTCCATTAAACCAGGAATGATTTTATTGCCCCTACCATAAATGGTGTTCACCACACCTTTAGGAAAATTGTCCCTAAACGCTTTTAACAAAGGGTAAAACAACAAGGTACCGTGTTTAGGTGGTTTAAATAAAATGGTATTCCCCATAATTAAAGCAGGGATTAATGTAGTGAAGGTTTCATTTAAAGGATAATTAAATGGTCCCATGCAAAGCACTACGCCCAAAGGTGAACGACGGATTTGCGCCACAATGCCTTGTTCAATGGTAAACCCTGCCGATTTACGGTCAATGTCTTTTAAAGCATCAATGGTCGCGTTGATATATTCGATGGTTCTGTCGAATTCTTTTACCGAGTCGCCATAAGTCTTCCCTATTTCCCACATGATCAGTTTCACCACTTCCTGCTTCTTCTCCATAATATCACGGGTGAACTTCTCTACGCATTCAATGCGTTGTGCTACGCTCATGGTAGGCCACTCGCCTCTTCCGTTATTATAGGCATGAACGGCTGCATCTAAAGCGATTTGCGCCTCTTTCTCGCCACAAAGTGGATAAGTACCGATCAGCTTTCGTTCCAAGCCTTTTGCGGTTTTGATACAAATTGGAGACAGTACGGTGTGTACATCTCCCGACCAAGTCAACATATCTCCGTTAGAGAGATAGCTACGTTGGTCTAAAGGTCCTTCGAGTGCATACTCGGCAGGAACATCTGCTTCGGCGGGAAACAGATTTTCTAGGTTTAGGGACATGGTTGTTTTATTTTTACTTAGTTTATAGATTTACTAGATTTTATACTTAATAATATATCCCCTCGTGTTTAAGGAGAGGATATATTGATTTAAAGTTGAATGATTTTCATTTTAGGCACTAGGGATTTCATCACTACCCAAGCAATTAAATAAGCAACTGCACAAAAAGAGAAGATGATAAAATAACCTGCTTCTATCCCTTGAAAACCCATGAATTTCATTTGCGTTTGTTCGGCATGATCAAATAGCCAGCCTGAAAATTTATTGATGAAGGTTGAACCTACACCGCCAGCCAAACCACCAATACCAGTTACGGTAGCAATGGCTTTTTTAGGGAAGCTGTCGCCAATGGTAGAGAAGATATTAGCCGACCATGACTGATGGGCAGCACCAGCAATTCCAATTAACACTACTGGAACCCAGTAAGAAATATATCCCAATGGTTGTGTTAACAGCGCCAAAAGTGGAAAGAAAGCAAAAATCAACATGGCTTTCATTCTACCTTCGTATGGGTTCATCTTTTTCTTGTCAACAAAATAGCTAGGCAACCAACCACCAAAGATCGATAACAAGGTGATGGCGTACAAAACGAAAATGGCCAACTGCCCTTCGGTATCTGATGATTTGATGTGATAAACTTCTGATAAGTACGCTGGCATCCAAAATAGATAAAACCACCATACACCATCGGTCATGAATTTACCAAACACAAATGCCCAAGTCTGTTTGTAGCTGAAACATTTAGCAAAAGATACTTTTTGATTGTCTGTAGGCAAAGCCTCAACTTGCACCTGTAATTCTTCATCCTGATTGATATAAGCAAGCTCCTGGGCATTAACTTTGGTATTGGTCTCAGGCTTCTTGTATAAAAATACCCAAAATCCCATCCACACAAAACCTAATGCGCCAATAATGATGAAAGACATTTCCCAACCATAATATTTGGCAATTACAGGAATGGTAAGGGGTGCGCAAAGGGCTCCAATGGTTGCGCCTGCATTAAAAATACTGGTGGCCAAAGCCCTATCTTTCTTCGGGAAATACTCTGCCGTAGCTTTAATGGCGGCTGGAAAGTTACCCGCCTCTCCTACTGCCAGTACAAAACGGGCGAAGATGAATAGGGTTACACTTACGTTGATGATTAAACCTACATCGTTAACGGTTTCGATGGCGTGCTTGGCACCTTCAAACCCTACAAACCAATTACCAGTAATGATTCCCGAAGTGGCAATACCGCAAAAAGCGTGTAAAACCGCTCCTATTGACCAGATACCAATGGCCCAAAGAAAACCTTTTTTGGTATCCATCCAATCGACAAACCTACCTGCCAACAACATACTTATGGCATAAAATATGGAAAACAAGGCGGTAATATTTCCGTAGTCGTTGTTAGTCCAATGGAATTCGGGACTAATAAAGTCCTTCCATGTTAATGATAATACCTGTCTATCGAGGTAATTGATGGTTGTTGCAAAAAACAACAGCGCACAAATGGTCCATCGGTAGCTACTTGGTTTAATTTGGTTCATTTTGGTTATTTGGTTAATTGTATAATTTGGTTAACTGTAAAGTGAAAACTGGTAACTGAAAACTTACGCTCTCACTTTATTAATGATTTCAAAGGTTTTGATGGTTAATGATTGTAAGGTTTCGTAATCGCGTTTTTCGATGATTGATTTGCTCACTAATTTACTGCCCATGCCCACGGCACACACGCCTGCTTTAAACCAGTTGGAGATGTTATTTTCTTCAATTTCTACTCCGCCTGTTGGTACAAATAGCTGGCCTTGGAAAAGTTCTCTGATGGACGAAAGGAAATCAGGGCCTAACACATTTGCGGGAAATAATTTGATGATCCCTGCTTGGTTTTGTTGTGCCAAATTGATCTCTGTTGGGGTCATACACCCTGGTATCCAAAGCAAACCTGCTTCGTGCGTAACTTTTGCCACTTCAGGGTTTACAATTGGACAAACGATAAAATCGGCACCTGCACTGATAAAATCTTGTGCCTGTGCTGCTGTCTTGATAGTACCAATGCCCAAAAACAAATCCTGCATCTCGGTTTTTAAAGCTTCCTTAATGAATTTGAAATTGCTTAAAGCGGCTTCTCCTCTGTTGGTATATTCAAAAACACGTACGCCACCTTTATAGAGAGCCCTAATAATCTCTAAACTGATTTGGGCATCTTCATAATAAAATAAGGGTAATAATCCTTGTTGTTGAATGGCTTGTATAGCGGTTTCTTTATTCTTAGTCATGTTGGGCAATGGTTTGGTGAACGTCTTGAACGGTTGCAGTGGTACAATCGCTAGGAATGTACAGTTTGTTGTAAGCGGCGGCGGTGGCAAATTCTAAAATCTGCTGTGGCTCATGTTGGTTGTAAAAACCATAAATTAAGCCACCCATGTAGCAGTCGCCACTACCCACACGGTCTAAAATTTGTTCCGAAAGATATTCTTTAGATACATACAATTGGCCGCTGGTAAACAACGTAGTGTAATACCTGATGCCTGCTTTATAATCAAACCTAAAAGTGTTGGCTACGTGCTTGCATTTTGGAAACTTAGCGATGATCTCCTTAGAAGTGATTTCCGCCTGTTTAAGATAGTTTTCTTTGGTATCAATGGCTACAATGTCAACTGGCAAAATAATGCCTAACATTCTTTCTGCCGCCCAAATGTTCCCCATAATTAAATCAGCATATTTTGCCAATTCTGGCACAATGTCAATAGGCTCTTTACCGTATTTCCAAAGTTTAGCTCGGTAATTTAAGTCGATAGAAATGGTGATTCCTCGTTCATCAGCCGCTTTAACTGCTTCTAAGCAAATATCTGCCGCATCTTGATTTAAGGCTGGACAAATGGTGCTAAAATGGAACCAAGACACGTCCTTAAAAATCTCGTCCCAGTTTAAAGTATTGGGTTGAATACTAGCGAAAGAGGAATGTGCCCTATCGTAAATGACACCTGCGTTTTTGAGGTCTTTCCCTTTTGGCAAGTAATACAGTCCTAAGCGTTCGCCACTCAATTGCATTCTCGACGAATCGATGTTGCACTTGTTCACGTAGTGGAGGATTTGCTCGGACATGAAATTATCTGGCAATGCCGAAAAATACGCCGATGGGACTTCCCAAAGCGCCAATGCGGTGGCCACGTTCAATTCTGCGCCACCAACATAAAAAGGTAGTTCATTATCCGCAAGCCATTGTCCATCCACATCAGGACAAATGCGCAGCAGTAATTCCCCAAAACTTAAAACTTTCATTTAGCTAGTAATTTGTTTTTAACGGTGTAAAATATCATGATCGCGGTGAGTTCTCGAACGAATTTGATCATGATTTCTTCAATTAAAAGCTAAAATAGGCTTTTGCATTGTGATAACAAATATTTTCCACTAATTGGCTAACCAATTTTATATCATTCGGAATTTCACCGTTTTCCATATCAGTACCGAACAGATCGCATAAGATACGACGGAAATATTCGTGACGTGGAAAAGATAGGAAACTTCGTGAATCGGTTAACATGCCCACAAATTGGCTCAACAGGCCCATATTTGATAAGGTATTGATTTGCTTGATCATGCCATCTTTCTGATCTAAAAACCACCAACCAGAGCCCCATTGCACTTTACCTGCTACGGTACCATCTTGATAATTACCAATCATGGTCGCCATTAGCTCGTTATCTGCTGGGTTTAAGTTATACAAAATGGTTTTGGCCAATTGGTTATTTGCATCTAACTTATTTAAAAATCTAGCCAATTGTCTACCTTGTGAAAAATCACCAATAGAATCGAAACCAGTATCAGGCCCTAAACTAGCCAATAAACGATCGTTGTTATTGCGGATAGCGCCGAGGTGATATTGTTGCACCCAACCTCTCTCATGATCCCAAATGGCAAAAGTAAATAGCATTGCCGATTTGAACTTTAAGTTTTCTTCTGCCGTGATGCTTTCGCCATTTCTTATTTTAAGGAAGATTTGGGCAACTTCTTCTTCGGTATAGTCTTCGGCATAAATTTGCTCTAAGCCATGGTCAGACACTGAAGCACCATTTTCGACAAAGAAATCATGACGAGATTTTAATGCCGCCAAATACTCCTGATAGTTCGCAATCGGCTTCTCAACAATGCTTGCTAATTTATCAATGTACTGGTTCAATGCCACCGTATCATCAGCATTCATAGCCTTATCAGGTCTGAAAGCTGGCAAAACCACTAAATCAACACCACTGGATTTAATTTGTTGGTGAAACTCCAAGTTATCCAAAGGATCATCAGTAGTACACAGGGTTTTCACGTTCATCTTTTTCAATAAACCTAAAACGCTATACTCCTTGGTTTGCAGCTTTGCATTACATTCGTCCCAAATTTTCTTGGCCGTTGCTGGCGAAAGCAAATCATAGACATCAAAATAACGCTGAAGCTCCAAATGTGTCCAATGGTATAATGGATTTCTTAAAGTATAAGGAACGGTTTCTGCCCACTTTTCGAATTTTTCCCAATCGGAAGCGCCTCCAGTGATGTAGTATTCATCGATGCCGAAAGTACGCATGGCTCGCCATTTATAGTGGTCGCCATATAACCAAACTTGGGTAATATTCTCGAACTGTTTATCTTCTGCTATTTGTTCAGGAATTAAGTGATTGTGGTAATCAATAATGGGCATTTGCTTTGCATATTGATGATACAAAGTTTTTGCGGTTTCCGTCTGCAATAAAAAATTCTCGTCTAAAAACTGTTTCACTTATACTTTTTTTATTTGTTTATTAGTTCATTAGTCATTGATTCATTAGTTTTGAGCTCGTAACTCAAAACTCATCACCTACTTATACTCCTCCAAAAACAGAGAAGCCGCCGTCTACACAAATCATGGCGCCTGTTACAAATTGAGAAGCGTCGCTTAGCAACCAAACCAATGCACCTTTTAATTCATCAGGGTTACCAAAACGTTTGAAAGGTGTTTGATTGATTACCGCACCACCTCTTGGGGTGTAGCCACCATCAGGCGTCGTTAATAAATTGCGGTTTTGTTCTGTTAAAAAGAAGCCTGGTGCCAAAGCATTCATTCTGATTTTATCGCCATAACGGTTAGCCAATTCAACGGCGAACCATTGGGTGTAGCAATCTACAGCAGCTTTGCCCATATTGTAGCCTAATACTTTGGTAATGGCTCTTTTTGAGTTCATCGAAGAAATATTCACGATACTTCCTTTTCCTGTTTCGGCAATGGCTTTACCAAAAACTTGCGTAGGAATTAAGGTTCCCCAGAGGTTTAAGTCTAGCACGGTTTTCATGCCGTCCATTTTCATTTCAAAAATGTTTTCGTCTGGTTGTAATACGCCATCAGGCATGTTACCCCCTGCAGCGTTTACCAAACCGTCAATTTTACCATAAGCAGCCAGCACTTTCTCGCGAGCAGCAATCAGCTGTTCTTCGTTCATGGCATCAGCGATTAAAGCGATGGCTTTACCACCATTTTTATTGATTTCGTCTGCACGTTCGTTGGCTACTTTTTCGTTTCTGCCTAAAATACCTACAGTGCCTCCTGCTTCAACAATGGCGTTGATGAAAGAAAGGCCTAATATTCCTGTACCGCCTGTTACAACGATTACTTTATCTTTTAATGAAAATGATTGTTCCATTTTATGTTTTTATTTATCAAGACTTACGAAGTTTTGAAAACTTCGTAAGTCTCTGCTATATTTCGTCTTAAGATTGCTTCGTTCCTCGCAATGACGAAATAGGTTAATATCTATCTCAATTCTCCTACTGCAAATGTGTCCATATCAGCATAGTCCAAATTCTCACCTGCCATGCCCCAAATGAAGCTGTAGTTTTTGGTACCTGCTCCAGAGTGAATGCTCCATGAAGGTGATAAAACTGCTTCGTGATTAGCCATTACAATGTGACGAGTTTGTTGAGGCTGTCCCATGAAATGGATCACCCTTTGATCTGGTTCTACATCAAAATAGAAGTAAACTTCCATTCTTCTGTCGTGGGTATGCGGCGGAATAGTGTTCCAAATAGAGCCCGTTGATAAGGAAGTTAAGCCCATCACCAATTGACAGCTTTGAATCCCATCTTTATGAATATAACGTGAAATTGTACGTTGATTAGCCGTCTCTACTGCACCTAAATCTGCAGAAAAAACATCCGCATGGCTAGCAAAAGTAGTTGGATAGCTGGTGTGCGCAGGTGCTGAAAGCGCATAAAAAACAGCAGGATTGCTGCTATCTTTACTGCTAAATTTCACTTCCTTAACACCTTTACCTAAATATAGGCAATCTTTTTTAGCTAAATCATAGCTTGTTCCATCGGCAACAATTGTTCCTTGGCCACCTACGTTAATTACGCCTAATTCTCTTCTTTCTAAAAAGTACTCCGCACGTAAAATATCATAGTTACCTAAATCTACCACACTGTTTACTGGTGTAATTAATCCAGTAATCATCCTGTCGTAGTGTGAGTAGACAAAATTCGCTTTGTCTGTCGCTTTCAAGTCGTCCAACAAAAATCTTTCTCTGATTTTTTCGGTGTCGTAACTCTTGAAATCTTCTGAGTGTACTGCTTGTATTTGTTTCATTGTTCTATATTTTGTTCCATCATTAGAGGTTTTGGTTTGGTCCTCATGTTTAATGACAGATGGTTTTGGCTATAAAGATACCCCTCTTTTCCAAGGGATGAAATCATCTTGGTTAAGTAATACTGCTTTGGGAATTACTTCGCCGCTGGCAGCTTTAATGCAATACTCCAAAATGTCTTCGCCCATTTCTTCAATGGTTCTCTCTCCTTCTATCACTGGTCCCGTATTGATGTCAATAATATCGCCCATACGTTGGGTTAAGGCATTATTGGTAGCTACTTTAATTACTGGACAAACGGGATTTCCTGTTGGTGTTCCCAATCCCGTTGTAAATAAAATCAGGGTAGCACCACTTGCGGCCTTTCCTGTAGTCGCTTCTACATCATTACCTGGTGTACAAACTAAGTTTAGACCTGGTTTGGTAGAAGGTTCTGTATAATCAAGTACATCCACAATAGGTGATGTTCCACCTTTTTTGGCTGCACCATTACTTTTAATGGCATCGGTAATTAAACCGTCTTTAATGTTTCCTGGCGATGGATTCATGTGAAAACCAGAACCTGCATTTTCAGCTGCTTCGCTGTAAGCCCCCATCAGTTTCATGAACTTTCTGGCCGAAGCTTCTTCCATGGTCCTGTCAATCATGTTCTGTTCAGCACCGCATAATTCTGGAAACTCGGCCAACAATACGGTTCCGCCCAAAGCTACCAGCAAATCGGCACAGTAGCCTACGGCTGGATTAGCAGAAATACCGCTGAAACCATCGCTACCACCACATTTCACACCTAAATTCATTTTGCTTAAAGGAGCTGGCTTTCTTTCTATTTTATTGGCTTCCACTAAACCTTCAAAAGTTTTTTTGATGGCTAGTGCAATCATGTTTTCTTCGCTTTGCGATTGCTGTTGCTCGAAAATGAAAAGTGGCTTATCAAAATTCGGATTGCGTTCTTTTAAATCGGCAGCAAAATCACTGAGTTGCAAGTTTTGACATCCCAAGCTCAACACGGTTACACCTGCCACATTGGGATGGTCAGCGTAAGCAGCCAAAAGCTTACTCAATACTGCTGCATCTTGTCTGATTCCGCCACAGCCACCTTGGTGGTTTAAAAATTTAATGCCGTCAATGTTTTTGAAAAGTCTGTTGTGTGTTGCTTCTCCAAAGGTAAGCGGCGCTTCTAATGATGAAATAGCCGTACCATTTTGATAGGCTTCTACTAAATGACGGGTGTAGTTTTTATATTTTGCGGTTACCGCATAACCCAATTCATTGTGCAAAGCTTCTTTAATGACATCCAAGTTTCTGTTTTCGCAAAAAACAGTTGGAATAAACAACCAGTAGTTAGCAGTGCCCACTTTACCATCTGAACGGTGGTAACCATTAAATGTTCTGCCTTCAAATTTTGAAACATCTGGTGCCTGCCACTCGTAGTGATATGGTCTGAACTCATAAGGTGCAGCAGCGTGTTTAAGGTTATCGGTGGTCATTCTGGTGCCCAGTTTTACCGGAAATTGAATTTTGCCTACCAAAGTACCATACATATACACTTCATCGCCAGTTTGCATATCCTGTGTATAGAATTTATGCTTGGCATCCACGTCATCTACCAATTGGTAATTGGCACCTCTATAACCAACAATCTGGCCAGCCTTTAAATTGGTAAGGGCTACCAAAACGTTGTCTTTTGGATGTACTTTTAATACTTGTTGTTTCATTTATATTGCTTTAAGCTGCGCCGACATTTGCTTGGTCAACACGGCTTCTATCCCCTCGTCTAATATCGCCTGGTATTGTGCTTTCACAGTTGGCACAAAATCTGATAATTGGCTCAAGTTTGCTCCCCAAAAAGTTTGATCTGTTAAAACCTCCTCTACAAAGGTTTCTTGATTTTGGTTGTATTTTTCAAATAAATAAGGTGCAGAGTCATCGTTTAACCGATAACTCGCACCATTATCCAAACCAAAATATAGATTGTTCTCCTTTCTCTGCGCACGAGAAAAGGCCAAGTAAGCGGCAAAGCCTAGGGCAATATGCGTTGGAACTTGGTTAAATATTTTATAGTAATTCAGTAACAATGGCAGTATTCTGATTTTCATCTTCATACTGTACTGAAATGCAATGCTGGTCCACAAATGTTCAATGGATGGATTTGCAAAACGGTCTTTAACACTATTGGCAAAGGCATCCGTTTGCTTTTTGTCCACTTTATAAGGAATTGCAGGCGCTATCTCATTGGCCATTAAGGTTTCGATATAGCTCGTCATCAACTCTTGGCTCATGGCATTTTTAACCGTATCAATTCCTAATAAAAAGGCAATGCCTGAGCTTAGGGTGTGCGTACCATTGAGTAAACGTACCTTTAGCTCCCTGTATATTTCAATGTCTTCGGCAATGATTACTCCTTGGTCTACCGTAGCGAAAGAAAGCACCTCTGTAACGTGTTTACCACCTTCAATTGCCCACAAACGGTAAGGTTCGGTCATGGAGAGTAACGTATCTTCATAGCCTAGTTCTTCTTGCAATACTTGATAGGTTTCTGCATCTGGTTTTCCGGGCACAATTCTATCTACCAAAGAATTACAGAAGTGATTAGCTTGCACCAACCAAGCCATAAAGCTGGCTTCCAGCTGATTATAACGCGCTAACTTAAGCACAATTTCACCTAATTTTTTCCCATTATCTGGAATAAGCTCGGTAGCTACCATCACCAATCCTTTATCTGGCTGACCATTAAAAGCTTGATAACGCTCGTAAAGTACCGCTAATAATTTTGCTGGGAATGAGCTCGGAGGATTCAACTGAATATTTTCCTCCACGTATTGTATCCCTACTTCGGTAGTATTAGAAATAACGATTTGTAAATCTTCGGACTTGGCAATCTCTAAAATCAACTGCCAATCTTTTTCAGCCGCAATAACTCTGCTTATGGCTGATGAAATGATGTTTTCTGAAACAGGATTTCCGTTTTCAATGCCACGTACGCAAAGGGTATACAAAGCATCTTGATGATCAAATTCAGTGGTATTTGCACCTGTTGATTTAACTACCGCAATGCGACCATTGAAAATGCCCTCACGGTTCGCTTTATCAATAAAGTAATCTGGCAAGCCTCGCAACAACACCCCAGTCCCAAACTGCAAAACCTTCTCTGGTAAATCAAAGATTTGCGGGCTTGGCACTACCACATTTTCAGTGGCTATCAATTTCAGATTATCTTTTGATAAAATCATCTCTCTATATACTGCTATTCAAATTGTTTAGGCCAATAAAGAGACATAAAGTACCTTTACTAGCATTTGGTCGAAACAATTCTACATAATTTATGCTAGTAAAATCCCGATTTTAACGCAAATATTTGCGCAATCGTTCCCGAGAACGTAGGGCGTTTGAGTTCTTAGATTTTATGTTAGTATATCCGTTATTTTTTATCTGCCATAGGCAACTAAGATTAATTGATGCGAATACTTTTCATGTCCTCACGCCCAAAAAACACTGGAAAATACATCATTTCTGCTTTGGCTGGATTTAAAGTGTATTGCCCATTGTAACGAGGCATTAAGGATATTTCGAAAGTATATTTCCCTTGTTTTAGTTTGGTACAGAAGATGGACGTTTTTTCCTTGAAGTATTCTCGATGCGTTTCTAATCCCCAATATCCCTTCGTTTTGTTTTCATAAGAGCATCCTGCTGGAATTGGCACTTCTATCATCACATAATCTGCATCTGCTTTTACATCCACTTCAATTTTTAACGTGGCAACTTCTCCCGCTTTTAATATTTGATTAACTTTTCCTTTCTGGGAAATGGAAGTACGCACCACAAACTCTTTATCTACTTTTGTTGGATTGATGTTTTGGAACTGCTGATAGGCGGCGAAGTAGATAGGCATCTCCCCTTTCTTTTGAAGTGATAGCTGATCGTTCTTGTCTAGTTCCTGTTGATAAGGGAATTGCTTTACCACGTTGCCGTTCAACACCAGTTCTGTTGGTTTTTGATCTGTTTTTCTTTTCAATAACTCTGGTACAATCATTTCCAATATCAATGAAGACTCGTAGGTGTTCCGCCATTTCCCATCTCTTCTTTGCTCCAAGAAATAGTTAACGATTTTTTGCTGCTCCTGCTGATTGCCACCGGAAGCTTTCAATATCTTATAAGCCAGCAATGTATTCTGGATGTGATTATCCCAAAAGCCCGCCTTGTTTTCTCCCCAATAGCTGTTGCCAAACATGGTGTTCTTTTTGATTTTCAATAAGCTATCGATGTTTACCTTCATTCCCGCTATTTGTTTCAAATACATTAAGCTCAATTTGTCGTACAAGGTTGGGACGAAGTATAAGGTTTTACTTTTCTCGATGGCTTTTAACCAATCTTTGGTGACTTCTTTATTGTTTAACAGCTGTATCAACTCCACTACTTTTAATTTACTGTAGTCTTGCTGATCGACTAATTGCCTGCGCAGATAGTTGTAGATTTTATCTTTATTCAGTTTCACCTGATAGCCATCTTTTTCGGATAACAGTAATGCCTCTATTACATGTAAACTGATCCATATCTCTTCGTCACCATCTTGCCACCAACCCCAAGTTCCTTGATTTTTTTGGGTAGCATTTAACTTTCTAATGAGATTTTTGATTTCTTTCTCATACTTAAAGTCTTGTTTTAAATAGCTTTTTAATTGTTTCTGAAGAAGAAGCGCTTTAAGTTTAGAAGCCATTTGTTCATTGCACAAATACTCGTAACGGTATAAGTGCTCCATTTCATCTAAAAGTACAGGAAATACTGATGCTTCTGCCCTCACCATCACCTTGCCCAAGCGTTTATCAAAATTGTAATGAATGGTGGTATCGCTGTGCAGCGCATTGAAATAACCTTTGGTTTCCTTTATGCCTTTTTCAAATACAGGGATTTTTCTGATCTCACCATCAAAATAGCCATTGTCTTGCGTAAGTGTGTACTCGAAGTGCAAGCTATCTTTTTCGGCTATTGCCTTTACTGGAATAGTATCGATCAGAGAGTTTTTAATGGTCACTGTACTATTCAATAGTGATTGTTGGTTATAGCTCATTTTCCTGACCACTTTTTCGGCTATCGGCGAATAGTTCATCAGCTTGCCTATAATGTTAATGCTATCGCCTTTAATAGCAAATTGAGGAGCAGTTAAATTGGCGCTCAGTGATTTAAAAGACTTTATTTTGGCGGTAGTAGTTCCCGACTGTTTCTTCCCGTTCATAGCAATTACCTTAGCATTCCAACTGGTAATATCATCTGGGAATTTCACGACGAAGGTGGCATTGCCATCATTATCGGTATTCAATTTAGGTTTCCAAAAACCAACATCAGAAAAATTAGTGCGCATGGTTTGTTGCTGTGTCACCAATTCTCCAGCTTCGTTCATGGCACTATTGCCTTTTTTGGTTTTAATGATGAGTACACCATTAGCGGCTCGAGCACCGTAAATAGCTACTGCACTGGCATCTTTAAGGACGGTAATATCCGCCAAGTCATCTTTATTTAAACTTGCCATATCGCCCGAAAATGGCACCCCATCAATAATTACCAAAGGTTGTTCATTTGCATTGATAGATGCAGCACCTCTAATCATAATTTTATCGCTTCCACCTAAAGACACCCCTGCTACTTTTCCAGCCAAAGCACTCTCAAAGCTTATACTGGAGACCGAACCTGTCATTTCCTTTCTCATCATGGTTCCATATCCTGTTATCACAACTTCTTGAAGAGAACTAGTGCTTTCTTCTAAGTAAACATCCCCTAAATTCCCTGATTTGATCTCTTTTTCTACCGTATTAAAACCGATAGACATAAAGCTTATTTTTCCTTTTTCAGGCGCATCTATTTTAAAATACCCATTGGCATTGGTAAACACCCCCTCTTTTACACCCACTATTTTTATCATAACGCCTGGCAAGGGTGACTTATCGCTTTTTGCCAAGACTCTTCCCGTAACGAGGTTCTTGAAAAGCGTATAATCTATATATTCATCATTAACGACTTCTAACACTTTAGAATCGATCTTATTGTTACTGCGTTTGAGCGACTTGATATATTTATCAAGCTCTACACTTTTTTGATCCGCTTTTTTAGCCTTGAGTAAAGACCATTCGTAATAATTAACGCCATTAGGTTTAACTTTTACGTTTTCAACCAAGTAATAAGAATTGTCTTTCAATAGGAACATGATTTTATAAGTACCCTCTTCCAAGCGTATTTCCCACTGTGAATTTCCTTGGTAAATGTGCATGAAACTTGGTCTTTCTGGTTGATAAATCACGATATTTTTCAAGTAAGGGGATTTGATTAAACTATCAGCTAACTTAAAACGTAATCTTCCTATATGTTCATCTCTTGGCTGCTCATTTTGAAAAAGTGCCGTGGTGTAACTTCTTAAGTCCAAATAATCGTTCCAAATGCTGTCAATTTCTATCTTGTTGATCACGTGTTGCAAATAGCTGTCGTTACCCAATTTAGGTGTTGAGGAAAGGGTTCGATCAAAGGCAAAAGGGCCTTGGAATGATTTCTGTTTGATCAAACCAGGGAAAAAGGTATAGGTGTAACCCGATTCGCGAATGAATTGATGTGAAAAATCTTCCGTTTTGTACATTAACAGGTTATCTTTAAAAGGACCTACTAAAAACTCGGCGCCAACATTTTTTTGTGGGGCATTTAAAAGTACGGTAGTGCTATCGTAGCCCATCAACAACTTTTCATAAGGCTTATTAAAGTTCGTGATCCTCATCATGTACCTATCCAACCGTTGTGCCTCCTGATCACTAAGCACATTCTTTTCGTCAGAAACCATGGTATTTGCATTATTTGACTGCGAGGAAACGCTGAAGATGGTCTTTTTACCCGCTATCATCTCCACCTCTTTTAAAACAACTTTTTTGTTGACCGTTCTAAGTCCAATTTTATGCTTACCAGGAGTAATTTCAAATGCGTAGGAAGTTAGTTGATCTGCCTTATCAAAAAAGACAGGGATATCATCAACATACACCACATTTACGGGTTCAATCTGCCCATCGTTAATGACAAAGGGAGCAAATTGAGTAATGTTGTTTTTAGCATTTTCGGTAGTGATGTATAAATCGTTGTGGTTAGTAAACCTGTAGTACTCTACCGTATCCAATCGGAGCGATTTTGCCCATTTAGCCCACAATAGTTTAAAATTACCAGAAGCTGTTAGTTCATCTGCTTCTACTATATCTTTTAGTTTACGACTATAATAGCTTTTCGAAAACCTTGGTAGGTTGGGCTGTCTGACTTCGCCAAATTTAGTCGTGTGTGCATAAGCGGTAACGTCTACATCAGCAACGGGTTTCGAATCAACATCAGTCACCTTCACCAACATATTTACCTTTTGACCAGGATACACCATATCTGGTGCAATGAATTTTACATTTAGCTCATTTGGATTATAAAAGGTGCTGGCTTGATGGGTCCTTTCTTCATTATCCCAAAAATAACTGATGCTAATGTGTACTGCTTTTGCGTTGCTATGTTTTATCAGGGTATCTAATTTTGTAGCATATCCCTTAAATTTCACGGCATTCCCCGAAAACACGATATACCAAAAAGGAATCTTATGCTCATTATTGATTTGAATCCTTACAGAATCTTTGGTGTGTTGGGCAGCAATGGAAAGCTGTGGTTTATTGTCAGCGAGATAATAATCTTGCTGTTTACCTGCATAACGTAGCTCATAATACTCCGCCCTATAATCAGCTTTTATTTTGGGAGTATTGATGGTTAACGAATCTAAAAGTTCATCATTAAATGAAAATGACTTGAGTAGAAAAGCTTTGTTAAACGCTATGCCTTCACCATTATAAAAAGCCAAGCTATCTTTCTCCAACTTCACTGTAATTAAATCAGCTTCCACATCTTCTCTAGTCAAACTCACATTGGCATTCCTACTCTCATTATTGGAATTTAAAAACTGGGCATTCACCCTAAAATTGATTTCAGCATTAGGAAATACGTGCGCAGGAATCACCAATTTTGTTTCTCCAACAGGCTCCAATTTGATCTCCTTTGTCCAAAGCGTATCAGGTACAAAAACAACTTGAGTGGTGTATTTTCTAACATCAGAAGTCACTACGGATAGCTTCACTCTCCCATCAGGAACTGCTAATTCATTTTCATCGGTGGCTTTCATAAAAAGCATAACAGAATCGTTTTTAGCAAAAGTAGACTTGCTTGCCCTCAAGTTAAAGTCAATGCTTTTCAGTTCATACTCTTCGTAGTTAAAACCATCACTTAGTACTACCCCCTCATTCGCTTCCTTGCCTTTCTCCACCAACCAAACTTGATATCTTTTGTCTAAGGTCATATTGAGCGAATCGGCCAGTACAAAACTGTATTCATAAGCGCCGTTACGATAAGGTTTAAGTGTGGTTAAGGTCTTTTTACTTTGATAATCTTTAAACAAAACCACGTCTAAATCTTGAGGCTTAATTTCCTTACCGCTTTTGTCCACCACATAGGCTTTAAACTGAACGGTATCCAGAGGTTTGTATTTAGGCTTGCTAAAAACCATATAGCCTTTATATTGCTTCTGTTTTTTATTTGAATATTTTATTTTCCTATACAGGTTTTTAAAGGGCATCCAAGTATAGCGAACTGGGGAACTGTAAAGGATGCGTTTGGCTAAGCTCCAGTCTTCTTTGTAGTTATATCGTTCGTCAATTTCAAAAGAGAAAAAACTGCTTACATCTTGATACTTCACCTTGATCACGTCCTCCTTTTTTTGATAGCTGCTCGTATACAACCCCGTTGCCTCATCGTAAGTTGCCTTTTTACCTTTTCCTATTTGCACCTCGGCATCTTTAATCAAATTTCCTTTCAAATCTTTCACGTAGAACTGAAAATGCTTTTGATCATTCACAAAAGCGATTTCTACATTTTTACGATCCTTTAGTACATATTCCCACTTATTTTTAACAGGAGTTGCGTACAGATAATTTCCATAATGAAGTTTGCGTGGATATTTAGCAGCAATTTTAAAACTGTCTATTTTGGTATGAAGATAACTGTCATTAATGGCGTATTTACCTTCCAGCGCAATATCCAACATCTCCTTGTCGGTAAGCCGATAGATGTAAGTATAACCTCCAGAAGTTTTGCTGTTGGATAATTTCTGCTGTGCAACTACATTAAGACAAGCCAATAAGGCCAAAGTGAAAAGCGTAAAATGTATCTTCATAAAAATGGTTTATTTAAAGATACATTCTATACTGATATTCCATAAAGTGATGGTGTTTTATATTATCAAATACCTGTAGCCGATTAATGCACAATTTCTATATTTGGGCTATCACCTTTAACATTTAACGAAACATGGACAACGAAATAAAAATACCTGTACTTACTGCCGAACAAATTAGAGTTTTAGGTGCCTTAATGGAAAAGGCCAAAACCACTCCAGATTATTACCCGATGACGATGAACGGTTTGGTTTCGGCATGTAACCAAAAAACATCGAGAAAGCCCGTAGTTAATTATGATGAAGAAGTGATTGGTGCAGCTTTAAACTCCTTAAAGATTGCTGGCCTAACTTCTACAGCTACTGGAGGATCTATCCGCAACATCAAATACAAGCACAATTTTGCCATTGTTTATCCCTTACTGCCTTCTGAAGTGGCTGTAATGTGCCTATTGTTTTTACGTGGACCACAAACACCTGGAGAAATCAATACCAACTCTGGTCGTTTATATGAGTTTGAAACCTTAGAAGAAGTTCAACAAACTTTGGAAAAACTTGCTAATGAAGGTTATGTTAAACAATTGCCGAAACGCCCTGGACAAAAAGAGCAACGTTATATGCATCTTTTTACTGGCGATGTTGAATTTAACGAAGAAGATTATACCACAGATGAAACTCCAACTAAATCAAATTCGCAACTTGAAGAAAGGGTAGCGAAGTTAGAAACTGAATTGGCAGAGCTTAAGGAAAACTTTGAGAAGCTGATGAAGGAACTTTATTAGGGGTTAGTGGTTAGCAACTAGTTATTGGTACTTAGATAGAGGGAAAAATCTCTTATGATGACACACACTTTAGGGAAGATACCTAACCTCGAAAAAGGAATCAGCTCTTGTCGTTCGGAGTGTAAGTTGTACTATTTTAATCAATAGTGAATAATTTCATTAACAGATCCAAAGATCTCTCCACTAGGGTCGAGATGACGGTATAGGAATAGGATCACTAATTCCTAATTAACTGATGAACCAATGAACCAAACAAACTAATTTCAAAGAGTCGGCACTGTGCATAGCCCTTATCTACTAACAACTAGGTCACTAATCCCTAGCCACTAATTTAAACAAACCTCTTAATCACCCTTAATTTATGGCTGTACCTATCTAATTCCAAATTATAAATCCCTTGGTTATCAATAGGGTCAATTCTAACCTTACCAGCCGAATGGATAATTTTATCATTGCTTAACATCATCCCTACGTGGATAATTTTTCCTTCCTCGTTATCAAAAAAGGCTAAATCCCCCATTTTGGCCGAAGCTAAAAAGTCGACCAGTTCCCCTTCTTCCACTTGTTGCGAAGCATCTCTGCGTAAACTAAGGCCCAACAATTTATAAACAATTTGTACAAATCCAGAGCAGTCGATACCGAAAAAGCTACGTCCGCCCCAAAGGTAAGGCGAGTTTAAAAAAAACTTGGCAGTGGCTTCTACCTTAGTGGCAAAGTTGGCAACATTTGGAATAAAAGGCTCTGTTTTTACCTCAAACCTACTTTCACCCAAATAACAATAACCATCTTCATAAAAAGGTAAAGTACTTCCTGGACTTAGGTAATAAACCGTGCCAGCATCATCTACCAAACGATTATCGAAATTTACTGCCGTAACATATCGATAGCTCTGCTCGTCGTGATATTGCAAATCAGTAACCCATTGCAACTGCTTATGGTCCATCCAACCCTCATATTGGTCATGATGGGTTCTCACTAGACACCATTTTTCGGTTTTTTCCAAAAGCAGTACCCTATCGCCAAATAATAACTGTGAAACAATCTCGCTTCGGTCTGATGGTTCTTTTCTAAGTGGAGCTACTGCTATGCGACAAACGTGGTACATTTCCATATTACAAAACTGAATTGCGATAAAAATAATGGAAATATGTGACATATATCAATCATTTTTGTGCCCAAATGTGAGAAACTTTATGCTTTACTTTTTGTTACTTAGTAGAAACAAAAAACTTAAAGCCATGAACTACAAAAGAATTTTAATTGCGGTAGACAATAGCACTTGTGCTGAAAAAGCCGCGAAAAGTGGTTATGAAATGGCGGCTCTTTACGATGCCGAAGTAGCACTCTTGAACATTGTAGAACCAGCTCCGCCAATTGCCAACCCCGATTTTGGCTTTACCCCTGCCATTATCGACCTTTACGACAATAGCATTGAAAATAGTCATGTTTTATTGAAAGAAATTGAAGACAAATTCAGTAATGGGCGAGCAACTACCTATCTCTCTGCACTCGATACGGCTACAAACGGCATCTTACAACAATCAGAAGAATGGCATGCCGATTTAATTGTGATTGGTACTCATGGACGTACGGGACTAAACCATTTTTTAATGGGCAGTGTAGCCGAGCATGTGGCCAGAAAATCTGCTTGCCCAGTATTAATTGTGCCCAACAAAGCAGAAGTTTAAATCAAATCAGTCCTTTTTTTGAAGCGCAAATTTCTGCAAGTTACCACCAACAGTCCCGCCATCCATTACAAGTCCGCACTCGCTATGCTCACTTGCGGGCTTTCCTTTACTGTCGGGGCTACCTAACAAAAAGCTATGCAATAACCGCCCTATTCTCGTCATTTCAATCATGATGGTGCTGATACTTCGATAGAAAAATCTAACAATATTCCATATTTGAGACTTACGAAGTTTCTAAAACTTCGTAAGTCTGGACAGAGACGTTAAACCTCGTAGATTTTTAAAAACCTGCGAGTTTTTTTTCTTTGGCTCACTACAAAATGAAAAATCTGCCTGTCCAGTACTCACGGCACCAAACAAGGCAGAAGTTTAGTTAGTGTTAGTTAAGGTTCTAAATATCTTCGTATTGCAACACGTAGTTTTTGTAAAGACTACTTAATGCAAAAGTTCTCTCTAAAATAATAAGGATAATGGTTGGCAGAAAAATCAACTCCACCCAATCTAATTGGTAAAACACAAAGCCAAACAGCAATATTAATCTTACACATTCCAAGTAGTAAATCCATTTGCGTTGTTCTAACAGGGCCCCACAATTAATAAGTGTAATGAGCACAAATATGAGGATAGCTAAGGCATCAAAAACATTAATGTAAGCCCAAAAAGCCGTAGTTAAAGTTAATATCACCACACTTAGGCCTAATTGTAGGTTGATATATCCTTTTAGCTTAAATTTAGCGGTAGCAGCCGATTTATGCTGTAAAAACCTATGTTCCAATTGGGGCCTAATCTCTTGATCCAGCAATGCGGGACTCCCAAAAACAATTTTCACCTTGTTCCAAGTACCATCAGTTTTACGACAAGCCTCTATCACCTCTAAGTAATAGTGAAAATGCTGCCATAAAAAGCTATTACTCTTAATAGGATGCGTTAATCCGTAGGTTGGCGGTTCCTCTTCCTTTTGAAAGGTACCGAACATTTTATCCCAAAACACAAATACATCACCGTAGTTTTTATCCAAATACTTATCATCGCTAGCGTGATGTACCCCATGCAATGATGGTGTAATCAATACATTTTCTAGCCAGCCCAGTTTGCCAATCAGCTGTGTGTGGGTGAAAAATGAATAAGCGCCATGTATCGTTAAAATAACCACCACCATCAGCGGATGAAAGCCCAACAGTGGCAAGGCACACCAAAATACCCCTCTTATCAAAGCTTGAAGCGTAGTAATACGAGCCGATACCGTTAAGTTAAATTCCTCACTTTGATGATGTACAATATGAGCCGCCCATAAAAAATTCACTTCGTGTCCTAGCCTATGATACCAATACCAAACAAAATCAGTGGCTAAAATTAGTAAAACCCACACCCACCAAGTGTTTGGGATATTAAATAAGGCATAATTTTGATAAACGTAGCTGAACAGTTCGTAAAAGCTTGCCGCAATAAACAAGTTCAACAATCGCTCTGCAATACCAATGCTAATATTTGCTACTGAGCTTTCATACTTAAAAAAATGTGCCTTGTTCTTTCTTACGGCCAACATATATTCCAAATACACAAAAAGGAAAAATGCAGGAATAGCAAAAGCCAGGTAATTGATTTTTTCCATCTTAAGAAGCAAGGAATTGACTTACATATTCATTAAACAATTCAGGTTGCTCCATCATTGGCGCATGTCCGCACTCATCAATAAAGCGCAGGGTAGCATTGGGCAAATGTTCGTAAAACTCTTCAGCCACGGCTGGAGGTGTCACCACATCCTGCAATCCCCAAATTAACAACACGGGTATTTGAATAAAATGGAGCAGTTCTTTCAAGTTTTGCTTTTGCGCATCTCTGGCCAGCATAATTACAGAAAGCGCTTTAGTTTTTTGCTGTACAATGTCAAATACATAGTTTACCATTTCCTCATCTACCACTTCCTTCCTATCAAATACATCTTCTACTTTTTGCTTGATGTACTGATAATCTTTCACCCTTGGAAAAGAACCTCCAAAGGAATTCTCATACAAACCAGAACTACCAGTAAGCACTAAACTCGTCACCTTTTGCGGATACTTTAGCGCATACAGCAACGCTATGTGGCCACCTAAGGAATTGCCAATCAGAATAGGATTACTGATTTGCTGGGTGTTGAGAAAATCTTCTAAAAAGTCAGCTAATTTATTTAGTCCTCCTCCCAAAAAATGATTAAAAAGAGGAAGCTCTGGCGTCCAAACATTGTAATTCGCAGATAGTTCTTTATGCAACAACCGCCAATTGCTGAGATTTCCAAACAGACCATGCAAAAGCACCACATCTTTCGCAACTGTTGTTGGATAAGGCATTGGATGAGCAGCTAAAGCTTGATTGATTTGTAATTGCATATGTTAAAGCTTGGGTTAAAAACCATCAATGCTTCAAAATTAGCAATACTTTTCAAAAAAACTACTATTTCTATAGATTAAATATTTATTAATTCAATATGAACATATCAAAGTGAAGATTATCGACTATGATCGGTAAGAATCATGCCCTAATGTGTCTATGTGTTCACATTTTTCTTTAATTAAATGAAGTACATAGACACATAGAAAAAAGCAATGGGCTACATTACCGAAACAGTTGGGATAAACTGCACCTTGCAATAACGTATAAAGGTTAAACTTTTCCTACAGCAGCTTGGGTAGGTTGATTATTTACGGTACGCCAAATATTTAAAGGATTTTCATTTTTCAATTCGTCAGGTAAAAACTCGTTATCCCAATTTTGGAAACTTACTGGTCTGGCAAAACGTTTAATCCCATCTGCTCCTACGGCGGTAAACCTGCTGTCGGTACAAGCAGGGAATGGTCCTCCATGTTGCATAGCCAAAGCCACTTCTACCCCTGTAGGTACACTATTCATGATAAATCTGCCACATTTCTCTTGCAGCACATTCACTAAACCTGAGTTGTTGTTAATATCGTTAACGGTAGCCATTAAAGTAGTGGTCAATTGGCCTTCCAAATGCTGGGCTATCTTTAACATCTCGGCCTCGTCGCTACATTCTACCAATAAAGAATAAGGGCCAAACACCTCTTGACGCAGCTGTACATTGGTTAAAAAATATTTTCCTGGCACTTTAGCAATGGTAACCATCCCATCTTCTTCTCCCAATTTGTTGTCACTTTGATAAAGCACATCTACATGTCTTTGTGTAATGGCGGTTTGCATGTTGTTGATGTAATTTCTAGCAATTCCCTTATGCAGCATTTTGCTAGGCGTCACTTCATGTAATTTAACCAAAAGCTGTTTGACGTATTGGTCTAACGCCCCACCTTTCACAGCAATCATCAATCCTGGATTGGTACAAAACTGCCCCATATCCTGAGTAATAGAAGCAGCCATTTTATCGGCAAGCCATTGATGGTCTTGCTGCAATTTATCAGGCAATAAAAACACTGGATTAACACTACCCATTTCCGCAAAAACTGGAATGGGCGCTTTGCGTTGTGCAGCCAAATCAAACAAGGCACGCCCACCGCTGTAAGAGCCCGTAAAACCAACGGCTTTCACCGCCTCATGCTTCACCAAATATTCTCCCACTTTAAAATCTGCCCCGTAAATGTGCGTAAAAATCCCTTCGGGCATGTTGCATTGTTCGGCAGCTTTTGAAATCGCTCTGGCCACGAGTGTTGAAGTTTCTACATGAGCTGGATGCGCTTTCACAATCACTGGGCAACCTGCTGCAAATGCACAAGCGGTATCTCCACCAGCCGTTGAATAGGCAAACGGGAAATTGCTGGCACCAAAAACCACTACTGGCCCTAGCGGAACCAGCATTTTTCGCAAATCTGGCTTTGATGGAGTTTTGTCCGCATCACCCAGATCAATTCTGGCCTCTAACCAATTCCCTTGCTCAGCCGCATCTGCATAGCTATTCAATTGAAAAATGGTTCGCTTACGTTCAGCAATTAATCGCTTTTCTGATAAATGCGTCTCTTTTTGAGCAGCGGTAATCAGTTCTTCTCCCAAGGCTTCTATTTCTGCAGCAATGCTACGCATGAAATGAGCTCTTTCCTTTAAAGAGAGATTTTTATATTGATAAAATGCTGCTTCTGATTTGGCTAATAGGGTATCTATTTCAGTGGTCGAATGGTCGGTATACATGCTGATATGGTTAATTGACTAAAGTTAGGGATAGCTATCCAAATATGTGTAGTTTTTTCTTCATTTACCTTTATTTGACATTTGTGGCATTACTTTTTGAACCGAGCTTTCCTTTAATTGCGAAATAATCCATTACTTTGACAACTAAATATTATTTGCAAAAATGACACATCCAGAAAAACTAGCCGCTATCCGTGAGTTGATGAAAAAAGATGGTGTTGCAGCCTATATCATCCCTTCTGCCGACCCACACATTAGCGAATATCTACCAGATTTTTATAAAAGTATTCCTTTCGTTACTGGCTTTACAGGTTCTGTAAGTACCGTAGTAATTACAGAAGATTTTGCTGGCTTATGGGCCGACTCTAGATATTTTGTTCAAGCCGAAGAACAATTAAAAAACAGCGGTTTTGAACTGGTGAAACTGAAAGCACAAGGGGTAGCCGAATATATTGATTGGTTAGGCGAAAAACTGCCTACAGGAAGCAAAATTGCCTTCGATGAGAAAACTGTTTCTGTACTTCTTGGTCTGCAACTTGAAAAACAACTGGCTTTTAATGACGTTAGCTTTCAACACCAAGATTATGTAGGACAAATTTGGAAAGATAGGCCTTCCCTACCTGATGAACCTGCTTTTTTATTGGCTGATGAAGTAGTTGGACAATCGGTACCAAGCAAATTGGAAGCGATTAGGTCATCGCTTAAGAAACAGCGTGTAAACTACCATTTGGTTTCTTCATTAGATGATATGGCTTGGATTTTCAATCTACGTGGACAAGATGTGGGTTTTAACCCTGTGGTATTAAGCTTTGCATTAATTGCTGAGGATAAAGTAAAGATCTATCTTGATCAACATAAACTGACTGCTAGTGATTTAGCTACGCTATCTGCCCAAAATGTTGAAGTAGTTGGTTATGATACTTTAGCTTCCGACTTACAGCAAATCCCTTCAGACAGTTCTATCCTGATTGACCCTAAGCGCAACTGCCTTTTCATGTATAAACAGGTTCCTGCTGGGGTACAAAAAATTTTAGAAACAAATCCTTCTACTTACTTAAAGGCTATTAAAAATGAAGTAGAGATTGCCAACACCCGTAAAACCATGATTAAGGACGGTGCAGCCATGACCAAGTTCTTTAAATGGGTAAAAGAAAACGTGGACAAAGTGGAAATCACCGAAATATCTGCGGCAGAAAAACTGAGAGGTTTTAGGGCAGAGCAAGATGGTTTTGTTGGTGAAAGTTTCAATACCATTGCTGGTTACAAAGCACACGGTGCCTTGCCGCATTATGCCGCTACACCAGAAAGTGATGTTCAGGTAAAAGCGGATGGCTTATTCTTAGTCGATTCTGGTGGTCAGTATCAATATGGCACCACCGATATTACTCGTGTGCTACCAATGGGCAACAATACCGATGAGGAAAGCACTGATTATACTTTGGTCCTAAAAGCGATGATTGAAGGTTGCAAAACCCGTTTTCCTAAAGGTACTTGTGGTTATCAGATCGATGCTATTACCCGTCGCCCGATGTGGGATTACGCCTTAAATTATGGACATGGCACAGGCCATGGTGTGGGTTATTATTTGAATGTACACGAAGGTCCGCATATCTTCAATGCATCAGCCACACCAATTGCCATTGAGTTAGGTACCATTACTTCTATTGAGCCAGGCATTTACCGTATTGGTAAGCACGGTATCCGCATTGAAAACTTAGTTTTAACGGTTAAAGATACAGCTAATGAGTTCAACGAGTTTTATGCTTTTGAAAGCTTAACCCTTGCTCCTATTGATACAACTTTAGTGAAGAAAGAGTTATTAGAGGCCTCGCATATCAACTGGCTGAACAATTACCATCAAGAGGTTTACGAAAAGGTAAGTCCTTTGTTGAATGAGGAGGAAAAAGCATTTTTAAAGGAAATGACGAAGGCGATATAGTTAATATCATTGCGCTATGGGAGATTCCTCCTAACGTCGGAATGACAAAGTAAAAAAAAGGTCGAGAAACTTCTCGACCTTTTTTGTTATTTATCCCTAGGCAATTGTTCGGGTCTGTGCATTTTATACTGCGTTGCCGTAATTGATTTCAAGAATACGACCACTGTTTGTATTTCACTTTGGTGAGCTTCAGTTTTTTAATAAAAGGATCGGTAACTAGATTTATCTGGTTCTGCTACCATTCTTTTAAAGATTATAGCAAATATTCAAAATTTAGTATTTTTTTTATTAATTTAGACTAATTTAAATTAAATACATGAAAAAAAAACTATTTCTTTTAATGGCGCTCATATTAGTAGCCATTAGCTCTTGTAAACATGAAAAATTAAGTATTGTTAAAGCCAAAGACAACATCTCAATTGTTAAAGTCGATGGAGAATTGTTTATTCGTCAAGAAACTAATGGTAAAATCGAAATGCATAAAAAAATCGATTATGAAAATTACTCTTTAACACCTTATCAAATTAGTAAAAACTTATTTGGGCTACAAATGGATCTAACGAAAAATACAAGAAAAAACAAGGCAAGTGTTTTAGCCGATGTATTTTATGACTTCTATCAAGATAGATATTTATGTGATAAAACTGCGGAAAATAGTTGCGGAGAAGGCCCGTTTGGCTTAAAAGTTTATGAAGGTGAATATTGCAATTTGATTGTTCACTTTGGGGGAGCAGATTATGACTTGAGAAATTTTGGTGGGTATAGCTTGAAAGTAGCTACACCTGAAGAAATAGCATATTTGGACTGTTGGGCAGAGACAGATCCAAATAATTCAGTTGTAAAACGGAAATAATCTATTGAGAATTGTTTCATTAACAAAATAGCCGTTTTAAAATTAAAACGGCTATTTTGTTAATGAAACGCTTTATAAATTTACACTTTCATTAGCTACGCTATATAGCTCCAATTATCTATTATCTCTAGGCAACTGTTCTGGCCTATGCATTTTATATTGCGTTGCTGTAATCGATTCGAGGAAAGCTATTACTGCTTGTATTTCATCTCTGGTCAAGTTCAATTTCTTCATCAGAGGATCGGTCACTGGATGCATTGGATCTGCTGCTTTTTGGGCTGCCGTAGCGGTATTCATCTGCATTCCACTGTTGTAAACATTTAAAAGCCCTGTGATATTGTCAAACAAGCCATTATGCATCCAAGGGCCGGTATTCATCACATCTCTTAAAGATGGTGTACGGAACTTACCTACATCGTTAGGATCCTTGGTCACATTATAACGCCCCAAATCTTCATATTTGCGTTTATAATAGGTTAAACCAATATTATGGAAGCTCTCGTCGGTAAAATATTGTCCATTATGGCAATTGATACATCTGGCTTTGGTACGGAACAAATGCAGTCCTTCCAGCTCTTTATCGTTTAATTGCTTGTACTCTCCATCCAAAAACCTGTCAAAGCGACTTCTTCTACTGGTTAAGGTACGTTGAAAGCTAGCTAGAGCTTTAGCCACATGATCGAAAGTTATTTTATCGGTTCCATAGGCTTTCTTCACCAATTCCTTATAAGCTTTAATGCCATTTAACTTTGCAGGCAATTCTTTCAAGTTCATCGCCATCTCATTATGGGCCTCAATAGGGCTTTTCACTTGGTCTTCCAAAGTAGTTGCTCTACCATCCCAAAAAAAAGATTTACGTTCTTTTACATTCAATAATGATGGCGTATTTCTATTGCCTGAGGCATGGTCGTGACCGATAGAAACAGACAGCTTATCTGCCCAAGAGGTTTGAGGATTATGGCAACTACTGCAAGAGATTTGATTGGAACCTGACAGTATAGGATCGAAGAAAAGGTTTTTACCCAAAACCACTTGAGCACTTTCCATGGTGGCAAAATAAGCTTTACTATCCATTTCAGGTAAGGCTTTAAACTCCTTCCATTTCACACCGCTATCTACATTGGGCTTAGGCCATTGCGCTACTGGACGTTCGTACAAACTGCGCAAGCTGTCTATCTTGATTCCTCCAGAGGTATAACCTATTTCTCTAAACGAAAAATGTAGCAAACTAAATGCTGTCAATAGCCCAGTTGCCACAAAAAGTTTCATCTTCTTCATCCCTGCAAAATATTAATATGTTTTGTTTTGTTATTTAAACTAAAAGTTACAGCCTACACTTAATCCAGCCACTCCAAAACTACTTCCCAAAAATTGGGTATCAAAAGCTTTGGTAAAACTGTAGTTTAATTTCACATAAGGTGATATATTCTCTTTTAATTTCTTCGTGTATTGCAAATCTATATCTGCAGAGACTCTCGGCTTTGTGAAATATTCAAATTCTTGGTATAGGTATGAATCCATACTGGTTGGTGCCAAATCCAACTGATCAGCAGAAGGAGAAGCATATAAGCCGTCGTATTTGGCCAAACCACTACCTGAACCGTATCCTAATCCTAAACCTAAACTATACATCTGATCAGCTTTAACAACATTTCTCTTCACGTTAACTTTTGCCTGATAACTATTGATTGTTTGGTCTCTATAGAAAGGATAAACAGACGTTGTTTGTTGACGACGAATATAGTTTCCATCTATATTAAAAATCCACGATGGATTATTATTTTCTATATTTTTAAAAAAAGTATAATTCAAATTTGCTTCTAGTTGTTGTTTGTCTAACACATCTCTTCGACCAAAATATACTATCCTAGCCCCCCCACCCGGCATTACTTCTCGCCTGTACACATTCTCAATATTGAATAAGGTAGCGTAATTTGCTTTCAAAGCAATTTGATGTTCATTTTTATTTCTCGAAATAGACAGCACCCCTGCGTAAGCATATTTTTCTGCAGCATGTTCTGTATACAAAATACTTGCCGTACCCTTTTCTCCAAAAAATCCTTTAGGTTTACCATAAGTAAATTCATTAAAAAGACTAATCTTTTCATTTAGCTTAAGATTTAATTGGAATGAAAAACCATGGCTAAAATTAGTTAATGGCCTTATAGCCGAATCATAAGTATAACCGTACTCTCCAAATGTTTCTAACGGGCCATAAAATGATCCGAAACTAATAATAGAAGATAATGGTTCTCCTTTATTACCATAGGTTTTAAAATAAATACTCTCTATCCTTCTATCGTAATTATAATTCAAACCAATTTCTACCAGGTCGTTTAATTGGTAAATACCTCCAACAGACAATTCCATATCTAGTAGTTTATTAATATGTCTTAAATCTTTGGCCTTTGCGAAATTGGCTGCTTGATAATTAATACGACCACCAATTGTTAATTTTGAGTTCAATTGAGCACTTATGGCACCATGCAAAGTATAGGTTTCTTTTGTCTTCGTACCTCTATTGTTATCGTGGCGCTCGACAATATCAAATGGATTCTCATATGGATCGATAAAAGCAGACCCTGCCATGTTTTTACCTTTAAAGTTACTGTAAGCAATTGCTCCTTCAAATACAATCTTCTTATTAAGTCTGTATATGGAACTTGCATCTAATCCATACTCATAGCTATCACTAGATTGATGAAAATTCCTAAACTGCCCATTTGATTTATCTAAAACCAGCTTGGCTTCAGATATTTTGGGCAATTTAAAGTGTTTTAAACCTGCGGCATTTTTGGAGGATATCCATGCATTTTGTCTGCGAACGTAGTTTATATCCGCAAATGCACTGTCAATTTGCTGCGCAGCTAAGTTGGCGGAGCAAAAAACTCCGCCAATAAGCAAAATAACAACTTGTAATTTCTTAAAACTCATTTAAGAGGTTTAGTTGGTTCTTAAAGTAGCTCTACTACGCATGTGGAAATCGTTGGTAGAGTTATTAGTATCTTTATAGATAATACGCGCTCCATTTGCTACTGAAGCTTCGGCATCAATACCACTAGGATCTGTAGAACCACCCGTTACGTTGGTTGTCCCGTATGAATAGTTATAAACCAACTTTGTGGTGTTTCCAGCAATAGCTTTAGTCGCTGCCTCGTCAACGTTACGATAAATCGAATAACCTAAATCGCCAGTATAATTAACATAACCTGCATCAATCGCTCCTGTAAATCTCTTTTGATTGGCTTTTCCAATTTCATAAGCCTCTACCGCATCAACAACCCATGATACAGGAATTTTCTTATCTACCAATGTTGCACTACCTCCATATAGGCTGTTGTAGCTCACATTTGCGCCTAATGCTGAAGGAGTCATATCTTTCAATTCAAATAAAAAGAAACCCGGAGAAACATTACTTAAGGTCCAAGCATTTCCGGCACCATATCTAATCGCTTTTAGATAATGTGAACTAGGAATTAATTCTGCTGGAGCTTTATATGTTCCTGTATTTGGATAACTTGTTATAGCAACATCATAAGTACAATAATAATTGGCATTGTTAAAATTAATTGACTTGGTATGCGTCACCGAGTTATTAACTGCATTGTTTAATGCAATCACAATCTGCTCACCTGGCTTAAGCACTACATCTTGTTGGAAATACCAAAATCCTTGTCCAGCTGGCATCCATCTTTCTTTCAAATAAGTCAAGCTACCATCAGCACCATAGTAATTGTTACTACCTGTTGAATTGTAAGGCATAGCTGTAGCCAAACAGATATTAGCTAAACTAGCATTGGTATTAGAATTATTGTAAAGAATCACATACCTATCATGTTTAAATGCAGCAGACCCATTATCAGTAGGTGTTCCTCCTGTAAAAAGTTCCTTAACTATTATTTGAGATATTGCTGACGCTTCTAATTCCAATTTCACAATCTGTTCGCTATTCCAACCCTCTGCAACAGCAACATTACTTTTAACCGCATTATAGTTGAACGTAGACAAACCAGTCGTTCTCTTATCTGAAGAAGAAACTTCATAGATATCGTTAGGTAAATTAAACACAGCCTTTCCTTCTTTATCAGTAGTAGCTTCAAAAGACGTATTACGTCCTGTTGCTTTAACTTTAACACCTTCTACGGCAGACAAAGCGCTACCTGCCGGGTATTCTAACTGTACGATTACAGCATATGTTTTATACTCTTTATCCTTCTTACAAGAAAACAGGATTATCATCGTACAAAGCATTAGGTATGCTATTTTTTTCATAATACTTGATTTTATATAGTGATTAAATGTTTTTACAATTTTAGTTTTAATGTTGCCCCGTAATTAAAGTCTGGAATATATGAACTGTTGAACAAAGAACTTTCCGAACTGTTCCAAGTAGACCTTACTTTCGCCATGTTGTTAAAGAAGTTATTGGCAAAAAAAGAAAGCGTTGCAAACCTTCCAATCTCTTTAGTTATTGCAAAATTTGCCGAATAATAATTTGAAAGCGTATTCTTATTAAAATAGTAATTGGTAGGAGTTTTCACGATCATCTTTGCTAACTCATTGTATAAAGCTGGATCATTGGCTTTTGCCCAAACAAGTTTTTCGGTGAACGGAATTTTAGTAGATGGATCGTTAAGGCTTGTATAATAATCTGGATATAGGCCTACAAAATGATTTCCACCATAAATACCTAATAAAGCAGTGGATGCTTCATAAGCATCTTTGCCATCCAAAACAAATCCTCTTTTTCCATTTCTCTGTTCGCTTAAGTTTTGGGAATATTTGTAGAAAGAGCCTTCTAATCTCGCTGAAAAGATCAGTCTAAGTGCTGGAATATGAGTGGTAATCGTCAAGTTCATATCCATGGATTTAGAAAATTCTCCATTTGCAGATCTTGCTCCTCCAATAAAAAAACCTATATATTTATAAGGCTTGCCATCTGCCATTGCAACATTAGGTATGCTAGCGGACACCGTTTCTTCCAATCCTTTATAATAGTAATAGTTACCATCAACCCTTAGGGATGTTCGTAATGCTTTAATTTGTTTAAAATCTACGGTCCATGTAATCCTGCTTCTGGTAACTGAAGAACCATTTGTCGTCATTCCATTAGACATAAAAGCATAAGTCTGCGTATAAGAAAGATCTTCGGCTGGTTGTGCTCCTGTTTTATCCGTCACCGTAATAATGCCTGTTTGCTGATTAACGGTATAGATTCTATTTACTGAGGGAATGGTAGAAGCTTCTAAATTAGCCTGAGTGGAAAACTTATAATAAAAGGGTTCATAACTATTAACAGAAATATATGGATTAGTCGTTTTATCCTGTGCAGCGGTAATAAATACACGGTTACCAGCAATTGTCATCCCTAAAGTAATTTCTCTTTGTGTATTGCTCTGCCATTTTAAATCTGGATTAAACAACCTTGTTCTTGGCATGGTATAATAAGCATAAAATGTATCACCATTAGCTGTAGTTCCAGGCGCAAATGTTAAAATATCTCTAAAAAATGGTGTAGGGTACAAAGCGTCGAAACCTGGTAATTTTACGGTTTTACCCCAAGCAACTTTAATACTCAAATCCTCCACTAATTGCTTCTGGTCTTCCCAAAAAATATATTTTGCATTTGCCCTAGGCGACCAGTTTAAAATGTTTCCGTACTCTGACCCATTAATCGATGTAAGTTCAGAACGAATCCCTCCAACCAATTGCAAACTAGATTTATTAATGGGAATTGTGAGCGCATCTTCAGCATAAAATGCATAGTTGTAGGTAAATGATTCCTGATCGTAACGATATTCCCGCCAAGTTGGTGCATAGCGCAAATCGTCGTAATAATTACCTTTACCGGTGTTTCCGCTTCCGCTAAGGTCTACTCCAACTAACAAATTTTGATCTATCTTGCCAATCTTCCTAAACCAATTTGCTTTTAAACGAGCATTATAGTTAATCAACTTATTATCCACATATTCTTTCTCGTACCAAAATCCTCTTGGGATAAGAATAATAGGTGCATTTGGATTAATATCGTACAGTTGCCCTACATGATATCCCTCTTGATTGGTTCTTATAGAAGGTGTAGACGCCGTTGCTGATTTCAATAGGCTAGTTTCTCGAAGTTTATCATTATAATTAATATTTCCAGAGGCTTCCAAACTAGTAATCCATGGTTTATTCAACAACCATTTAGCTGAAAAATTTGTTCTAAAAACATTGTCATTAACTTTAGTGTAGGTATTAACAAATAAATCAGGATCATCCTCAGAATTATATCCTCCAACATTTCCAGTAATACCAATATTTAGGGTAATGGGCTGTCCATTCTTTTTATTAAGCGTATTGTTATAGCTGATTGAGAAGCCATTACGTTGATAGCTAGTATAAGGTGAAGCCAAACTGGATATCGATTTGGTATGCTCTAAATTAAAATTTAACACACCCATGTTATCGCCCAGATTAATGCCCTTGCTTAAAGCTACTTGTTTAGTATTGGGCCTTGTTTGAAGCTCTAACAGATATGGAGAAATGCCTTTAAGAGTATTGATCTTAACCATACCATTAGTCATGTCTCCATGTTCTACAGAAGGAATACCAGTAATGATTTCTATTGATTCAATATTGCTTGTTGATATATTCTTAGTATCTGGGCCATCGTATTCAAGATTCGAACTTCTTAACGAGTTGTTGGTAATACGTATGCCATCCACTTCCAGTCCTACTCCAAAAGCTGGGTTTCCTCGTTCACCTGAATTTCCATTTACTTGAAAATATTGTCTACTTGTAGTCGCCAAATGAAGTTGTTGTGATGTTTTCCCTCCTGGTAACAAGGCTTGTACATCAGTAACATTCTGCATTTGCAAATGATCAAGCGCCTTACGATCCATCACAAACGATGTGGCTAAATCCGTGCCTTTTTTGGCCGTAATTTCCACCTGAGATAAAGTAAGATTGTCTTCATCCAAAAAGAAAACCAAATCCGTAAGATTTTTGCTCATTATGTACTCGGTTTCCTTTTTTACAAAACCTAAATATTGTATAACAATCTTAACTTTTCCAGCGGGGATATTTTTAAGTGTAAATTGGCCTTTTGCATCAGCACTAGCCCACTGGCCGCTCGCTGGCACAGCTACGACGGCAAAATCTACTGGTTCTTGGTTACGTCTGTTCAATACCTTACCAGAAATGGTAAATTGAGCATTTGCCAATTCCACAAAACCCAAAGAAACCGCAAAAAAAAGCATTAGCATTTTTAAGTTACTTTGAAATTTCACAAAAAGCACTGAAAATAAATTCATTAGACCAAATTGCACGTTATATTGCCGACCTGAGAGCGAGCAGCCATGTAGCAAATTGCCGCAAATATAATGTTATTTAGACTAAGTCAAAATAAAAACACAACTATAAATGATAAAATAGGGCCTTTAGGCAAAAGATTAGATGCCTTTGATTGATGAAACAGTAATTTTAAAGAATATTATTCTGATAGATGCAAAGGATAATTGATATCGACTTTGAAACCACTTCCTAAACTAGTTTCAATTTGGTATTTGGCGTTGATCATTTGTAAGCGGCTTTGGATATTCTGCATTCCAATACCACTCCGTTGGTTAAGCACTTCCATATCAAAACCTTTTCCGTTATCTTGATATACAATGGACAAATTTGCTTCGCGGACACCAAAGAGCATTTTTATTTCAGAAGCATTTGCGTGTTTAAGCGTATTATCTACCAATTGTGTAAGCACCCTAAACAAAGCTAGAGAAGTTTTTTCTGGCAATTCCACCTCCTCTAAATCATTTTCGTGCGCTAGAGAAATTTTGATTTGACCAGTATTATTAATGAGGTTAACAAAGGCTTCAATAGTGGTAAAAAGTCCAAAAACAGCTAAACCAGGAGGCGATAGATCATGGGAAATATGCCTTACATCCACAATCATTTTATCGATCAGTTCCTTAGCGTCCGTCAATACTTCTTCCTGTTGTTCATTCAGTTTATTTTTCAGGGAGTTGAGCATTAATTTAATGGCAGACAAGGTCCCTCCTATCTCGTCGTGCAAATCCTGGCCTATTCTTTTACGTTCAATTTCCTGCGAATCAATCACCGCATTTAACAGTTCCTTTTGCTGTATAATTTGGGTTTCCTGCAATTCTCGTCGTTGCTTCCACACCATATTCTGATTTCGAATATAGAACAGCAGGAATGCCGCAATGATGACAAATAACAACAGCATCCCATAAAAAACCAGCAAATAAACGTTATCTATCATTTAATCTTTTTATTAATCAATGAGAAGCCTCTTGCAAAAGCGAGGTACATGGCCAAAACCAAAATGGAATGCACATCCCATATAATATCATTTAAAGTACGATTAGAACTTACAAATACAAAATAATTGGAAAGAATAAAGATAATAGTGGCCGTTGGAAAATAAATGAGAATCCCTATGTTGATCCAACTTTTAGGCTGTTTTAGAAAATCCTCTACAAAACCACTATTGTACAAAAATACCAAGCAAATGGAAGTAATCAGAATAGCCTCTACTGGCCTGGTGTAAGTATTAAATTCGTAAATACTTTGAAAGAATAAAAAATTCAGGACAAAAGCGATAGGGAGCAAAATAATAGCTCCATACAATATCCTTCTTATGGTTTTATTTTCAAAAATCAGCAGAAAATAACTTAGAAAAAAAATAGTTTCGCCAATCGTATAAATATGTAACAAAGGAAGATTTCTGATATTAAGATTACTTAAATAAATGGCCGTTGCATTCACTAAGCCCGCAAATATTAAGTAATAAAAGATAGTCTTCGTTTCTTTCCCAGCATCTTTATATTTCGGCAAAAAAGTAATAATTGGAACAAGGATGCTTAATGGCACCACCACAGCTGTTAGGATATCTCTGGTCATTACGTATTTAAATTCTTATGTAGTTTTGTTTGCTTTTGTACGGCACAAAGCCTTTGTTCCAAATCAGTAATTGGATTTGGATCTTAATAAGACGTATCATTTTTGAATTACGACCTACAAAAGTGAAATAATTAGAGAGCGTAAAAGAAGATCACAGCTACTGAAAAGCATAATAACATCTCAATGTTTAATTTATTTATAGGCTTATAGACTTATAAAACTCAACATAGCTAATCCATTAGCTTGTTATAAGTATCAAAAAGATGTCTCGAAAACATCTAAAGTTGAACATTAATATTGGCAGTGCATTTTCACTTTCGGACCATTTAGATAATCCGAAAGTGAAATAGAAAACATTGTTTAAATAAAGACTTGCAGATGTAGATATAAAAATTTCTTATACCTATCTCCACAAAAGTATGTACTGAAATCTCATCAGCATTAACGCTGTGCTTAAAACAAACATTTTTCCTATTAGAGGCTCTTTTATATTTTGTCTACAATGTGCCGATCGATAAAATTATACTTAACAGAACAATATATCCAAGGATAATGTTTTCTAGGATCAAGGAACAAATAATGGGCTTTTTGGATCACATTTATCTGGACAAGGCTGGGTGAAATCGTAGATTTCCGTATCGTCGTCATCGTCGCCCAAACCACCATTACCTGGGGTTTTATAAATGATATCTGCACCGTCTTTATCTACAGGTACAATTACTGCAGTGATATCATCATCAAGGTTCATATCATCTTCCTTTACTGCAAAATAAGCCCTTACGCCTTGCAGTTCGTTGATGGTGGTGCCATCCGCACGCAAAATATCATAGCTATTGATAATAGCTAGCAAGTCGCTAATAGGTATAAAAACTGCTCTAGGAATGTTAGTTTCTGGAACTTGTTTAGCTAATTGATCGCGAAAGCGTGTAACTCGGTCTACCGCATCGTTTACCGAAATGGTTGGTACGTTAATTTTTGACTTCATCTTTAAGTTTATTTTTTTTGTCGAATCTAATAAAAAAAAGATATTTGTAAACGCTTCAAAATGCGATTATTTCTTTAATACTGTACATCAAAGAGATGTATTGACCTTAATTATTAAAAAATCTACTATTTTAATAGCATTTTAAGGAAATCATTGAATAATAATATTTATAAAACAATTTTTAAGATGAAAATCAACGTTGCAATTGCCGATGATCAAAAGTTATTCAGAAAAGGAATGATAGCTCTTGTAAATTCCTTTGAAGACATGAATATTATCTTCGAAGCAGAAAATGGCAAGCAGCTTGTTGATCGCTTAGCAATTGAAGAAGTAAAACCTGATATTATCTTGTTAGATCTATCCATGCCAGAAATGAATGGATTAGAAGCCTTAAAAATTATCAAGGAAACTCAAGCCAATATTGGGGTAATCATTTTAACCATCCACGAAGCGGAACACCATATCTTGGCCACTATTCAAGCAGGTGCAAATGGTTACTTGGCTAAAAATGCGGAACCAGAAGAAGTAGAGAAGGCCATCCGTGAAGTTTTTAAAAACGATTTCTACTTTACACTCCCCATGTTGGAGATTATGCGAAAAGGGCTTACTAAGAAACCTCAAGTAGTTAGTCTTGATCAAGAAGAGAATCTACTCACGCCAAGAGAAAAAGAAATACTTCAATTAATATGCAAGCAATTCAGCAGTGTAGAAATCGCCGAAAAGCTTTTTTTAAGTAACCGCACCGTAGAAGGACACCGAAACAACCTCCTATTGAAAACTGGAAGTAGAAACACCGCGGGCCTGGTCCTATATGCACTTAAACATAAGTTTATAGAAACTGACCGCTTCTCCAACTAGTCACTTTTTTCTTCACCACAAAGCAACCACGTAAAATTACCTGGTTATACAAGTAGTTTCACCTGTTTATCAGTACAGGCAAAAGCGCTCTACTCCATCTTCTCCAAATTTTGTCACTTAGCATTGTCGATTAGCGACTCTCAAACAACAAAAGTTCAAACAAAAAAAGGAGAAGAAGTGAACCAATTTTTTTCATACCAAGTGAGCAATGATGTCGAGGATATTGATCCACATTTCAGCTCTTTTTATCAAGACGATAATTCCTTCAATATCTCCGAAGAGATCATGCCACTTGTTGATAAACTGATCACCCTTTGCCAAGAACATGGTTTTTTCATTAAGATCCTAAACAGATCTACCATTATTCGTAGGAGCTTAATGAACGACCTCGCCTTTGATTTCATTGCAGCTTACGAGACCACCCAAGAAACATTAAATCTTTCTTATCACAACTTTGGATTGGCTTTTGGTGTGGGCATTTATGAATGTTCTGCGCTTGGACAACTTAAATATCTAGATCACGAAGTACTTTATGACAAAGTTGGCAAATTAGGTGAATCTCTTGGTTTTAACTGGGCCAGCAAACATCAATCTTTAAGACATTTGAGGTACTTTGAACTAAAACCTCAATGGGCAAAAGGCCTAAGTGATAAAGAAATGATGAATGAACTTTATAGAAGAAAACAAGCCAATGTAAGTTTACTTACTGCCGCTACAAATAATTAATACTGAATTAGCTCTCAATCAGTTTGGTTCATGCGATGTGAACAAACCTAAGTCCCAGAGTCCTCTGGGGCTTTCTTTTTTTGGTGATCTGCACAAAGATTTACGAAGTTTTTAAACGGCGAAGCCCTTAACTTAACATTTGAAAACAACAAACAACTGAAGTTAAACTTCGCAAGTCTATAAAAATATTTAACAACGACTTTGAAAAGCAAGGTTCGGTGATCCTTAGGTTATACTAGACCCGCTTTTCACTTTACTCACTACGTTCGTGTTCGCTGCAATCGGGTTTAGCTAACAACGGCATTACACCAACCTAAAGCAACAAACAACTAAAGTTAAACTTCGCAAGTCTGATATTTGGGCATAAAAAAAGAGCGATAAACAAATGTTTACCGCCCCTAATTTATTTAACCAACTTAATTTTTCTGTTTCGTGACCTTAAACTCCGTTCTACGGTTTAATGCCCTACCCTCTGGATTATCCTTTCCATCCGCTAATTTATTTGGTGCTACTGGTTTACTGAATCCATAGCCCTTAGAAGTCATTCTATCCACGGTGATGCCTTTGCTAGCCAAATAATCCACACAAGATTTTGCTCTTCTATCCGACAGGCTCAAATTATAAGGTTCTGTACCAATATTATCTGTATGAGCACTCAATTCAATATCAATATTCGGATTGTCCACCATAATTTGGTACAACGTATCTAAAGTTACCTTCGACTGTTCCGTAAGTTCCGAACTATCAAACTCGTAAAAGATATTCTCAAGTACAATAGGTTTATTAATGATCATCGGCTCCAAACAAAGGGTCGAACTTAACAAGGTATCAACCTGTACTAGCTGTGCGTAATTGTAACTAATGTTTTTTGCAAAGTATTTGTCTCGCATCACATTAATCTTTAAATCCCTATTACTTCCAACTTGAAAATGATAATTACCATTGTTATCCGTTTGCGAAACCTGTTCAGGCACTTCATTTCCAGTTATGGTGACAATAGCACCAGCAAGTGGTTTTTGGGTCACACAATCAATGATGGTTCCGTTTACATTTAAATATTCACGTACGATATGAAAAACCTCCAAACAGCATACCGATTCTCTATCAGAACTGATGTAGCCTTCACGACCTTCTTCATCTAGGGCTGTAAAGTAAATATCATCTTTGGCCGAATTGAATGGATAACCTAGGTTAACAGGTTCAGTCCAATCTACAAAATCACCAACGGCCTCATAAAAATCGAAACCTCCCAAACCAATTTTGCCATTACTACTAAACAATAAGGTTTTGTTTGCAGGTATATAATAAGCTGCTTGCTCATCTTCGCTAGTATTAATTTTTCTACCCATATTAATGGCATTACCTACCGTTCCATCTGGTCTTAAAATTGCATACCATAAATCATAACCACCAAAACCTCCTGGTCTATCTGAAGAGAATATCAAATATTTACCATCTCTACTTACTGACGGCTGTTGAGAGTTGTAGCCATTTACATTGATTTCACCAGTCATTGATACTGGGGAACTCCAAGTATCTCCTTCTTTCCTACTGATATAAATGTTACGCTTGTCGTTTTCCTTGTTAGTTGCCCATGCAGTTAAAAACATCATCTGACCATTCGGGTGGATAGTTGCCGCAGCAGTCTCCATCTTTTTAAGGTCGATATTGACTTTTTGAATGTTAATCTTTTGGCTAGCAGGATTCTCACCATCTACCGCATAAATAGTATTTACATAAGGGGTTTCTTTTTTAAATACTTTTACGTTGGCGGTACTTCCTTCCAAAATCTGATTTTTACCTTCACCACCGATAGGTCTTGAAGAAGTAAAAATAAATCCAGAGTTATTGCTCATGGCTGGAGCATAATTTGAACCCGCTTGATTAATATTGTTCATCAATCTATTTACCCTGAGCAGTCTCGGATATTTCATCTCGGCCAGTGCATACCTACAAGAAGCAATTTCCAATTTTGCTTTTGATACTAAATCATCGTTTGCCTTATAACGAACAATGAAATTTTCAAAGGCCTTAACCGCTTCATCGTATTTTAGATTAGCCCTTAAACATTCTCCATACCAAAATTCGCTTTGCGCATATTTTGGGTTAGTAAATTTATTGGAAACTGCATACCATTTTTCGGCATCCTTAAAGTTTTTGTACAACCTTAACGAAGTTGCCAGTTGATAAACCGCATATTCGTAGTCATCTTTTCGGGGGCTGGTTTCCTTTATCTTTTGTTCAAAACCAAAAGGCACTACAAAGCCAGCACTATCAGGCGATATTTGAAGCATCCTTTTATAGTATTCGGCCGCAGCGTAATATTCTTTGTTCAAGAAATAAACATCGGCAATACGTTTGGTACTTGAACCCATTTGCGCCTTGGTTACACTAGCCAAGCACAAAAAAACTGTTAATATTTTTAGAAATTTCATAGCTTAATTTTTTAAAGTCGAGGACAAAAGAAGTTAGGGCCAACAATACCTTTTCTGCTACTAAATGAGATGGAAAGCTCCAACCCTCCCTTATTACCTGTTGCCCTGTTTAGTGCCGAAGTATTAAAGTCGTAGCTCACGCCAAAAACCATGCTTTTAATGTGGAAACCCAAGAAAGCAATCGCCGCATCATCTACCCTATAATTGGTACCAAATAACAAATCGGTTTGGGTATTCAACATCATTTGGGCATAAGCCCCAACCGCTACTTGCTGCGCATTACCTTGTTTAAGGAACAATGCATTTGGTGTAATATCGAACATCTGGTTAATTTTTAACCTAGCTCCACCATGAGCAGTGTACCTCATTGGAATTTTTGCGTCGCCTCCTATAAACTTATCTTTTGGTCTGTTAAGGTGAGAAACCGATAGACCTGCAAAGACATTGATCTTTTTGTAATCGGCAGCATCAAAAAACATCACGCCCGCATTAATGTCAGGAGCTGTAAAATTTCGAGCTTCAAAATTCTCATTAAAACCCAATCCACTATCATAGCCTACCGTTGGGTTGTATTGACTACCCAAGGTGATACGGGAAATGTCGATACTTTTGTTAATGATCCCAGCCTGTAATCCGAAATTGACAATTTTATCGCCTGCCTGACCAAAACGTATACGATACGAAGCCGAGGCCAAGGCATTTAACTGATTGTAATTTACAGATCCAGCCCTTTGATTAATCACCATACCACCAAAGGCAAGGTTTTTGGTAGGAGCGGCATCAAACGACGCTCCTACGGTTAAATATCCATCATTCAAATTACTCCACTGCTGCTTTGCATTAATATTTGCTCGATATGCGCCATCGGTTACCCCAGTTAAGCCTGGGTTTAACCACAAGGGATTGGCATAGTATTGAGAAAAATGTGGATCTATTTGTGCATATACATTATTTGCAATAACCGCTAACATGCCCATTACTGCAACTATTAGTTTTTTCATTTTCATTGGTGCCATTGTTTAAATAAAACCATGTTGTTTAATATGGGCGTTTATCTTAGTAGTGTAATTGATCCTTTAAAGGTTTTGCTTACCCCACTGTTAAAGGTTACATCAATATAGTAGACGTAAACACCTGTTGGCTGAGCCCTACCTCTATACGTACCATCCCATCCCTGTAATATGTTCTGAGATTCATAAATGAACTCGCCCCATTGGTTGTAGATACGCATCCTAAACTTGCCTATGTTATTTCCATAAGCTAAGAAGTAATCGTTCCTACCGTCGTTGTTAGGAGTAAACGTATTAGGAACATATAGCTCATCTTTAAACGGATCGTTAGTAGTAGCCGTTACTGCATTAGAGTTGGCACTGGTTTGACAAGCAGACGCTGCCTTAGCTCTCACAATAATGCTTACCGTTTGTCCTTGGGTTAGGCCAATTACCGTATAACTATTCGTGGTTACGGCTGTCCATGTGTTTCCTCCATCTATTGATATTTCGTAACCAGTAGCACCAGCAATAGCGTTCCAATTAAATTGGATACTGTTGGTGGTGATGGTTCCAACGCTTACTACAGGTGTTGCTAGTATTGGCAATACATTTACAACTACCGATGTTCTGGTACCACTTACACATCCTCCTGCAATACTCACTGCTTCTACATAGAAAGTAGTGGTGGTTGCCAAAGCAGAAGTGGTATAGCTATTACCCTCGTATAGAGAAGTACCACCAGTAGCCGTGGTATACCACTTATAGGTTACGGCCGCATCAGGATTATTTACTGTTAATACGGTAGTTGCACCTGCACAAATTTGACCATTGGCAGCAGTCACACTTGCTGGTGGATTTGGTGCAGAACCTACTTGTACATCTACCCTAGCTCTGCCAGGAGAAGTACAGCTACCCACACTTGCTTCTACATAATATACTGCATTAGCCAATAAAGTTGGCGTCGTAAATGTTGCGCCGCTACCCACCGAAGTACCGCCTGTAGGCAATGTGTACCAAGTGTAAGTTACCCCAGCAACTGGACTACTTACCGATAAGGTTGCTGTTCCACCACAAGTGGTTACATTAGCAGAAATTACTGTTGGTGTAACTGGCCTGTTGGTTACCGTTACGGTTACTTTTACTCTTGCTGATGCATTAGTACATCCAACCGTACCTACAGCTTGTACATAGTAATCTGTACTTGCATTTAAGATACCCGTAGTATAAGAAGTTCCAGTCCATAATAGTGTACCTGCCACTGCACTATTGTACCATTCGTAAATTACTCCAGTTTGAGGACTAGTTACCATAAGTGTTGTGGTACTGTTATTACAGATACTGGTTCCCGTAGCGTCTACTACTGGCGCTAAAGGTGCAGCAGTCACAACCACAGTAATACTTGCCACGCTTGAAGCATCATTTTCACATCTATTATCTCCTTTTACGGTTACATAATAGGTTTTGTTTGCACTTAGCTGTGGTGTAATAAAAGTTGGACCGACATGAGCTACGGTAGTCAACGCTGTATTTTCGTACCAAGTAAACACTGGGTTAGTTACCGTGGTGCTCGTCGCAGAAAGCGTAGTAGTACCATTTACACAGATATTGGTGTTTCCATTAAGCGTAACATCAGATGCTACCGCTCTTGGTTTAACTACCACAGTTACGGTACGAGCATCAGCTGCTGGACTTTCGCATCTATTATCACCTTTAACGGTTACATAATAAGTTTTAGTCGCATTTAGTGTAGGTGTACTGAAGGTTGCACCAACGTGAGCAACAACCGTAAGCGTTGCATTTTCGTACCAAGTAAATATTGGATTGGTTACCGTCGTCGTACTAGCAGTAAGGGTGACAGTGCCAGAACCGCATATTTCAGAAGGCGTCGAAATAGATAAGTCTGCCGCTGTTGCATATGGTTTAACCACCACACCTACTGTTTTGGCATCAGCTGGTAAGTTCTCACATTTATTATCGCCTCTTACCGTTACGTAATAAGTTTGACTAGCTACCAAAATTGGCGTAGTGAAGCTTGCACCAGTACCAGCTACTGTAGTTAAGGTGGCATCGCTATACCAGGTAAATACTGGATTGGTCACGGTAGTAGTGCTTGCCGTTAAGGTTACACTTCCAGGACCACAACGCTCTGTGGTTGGCGACACTGTTAAATCTGCGCCAGTAGATCTTGAGTTTACGGTTACAGTTACCGAACGCACATCTCCAGCTTGATTTTCACATCTATTGTCGCCTTTTACAGTTACGTAGTAAGTTTTGTCGGCAGTTAAATTGCCCGTTACCAAGGTTGTTCCAATAAATACCACATTTGTTAAAGCAGCATCATCGTACCAAGTAAATATCGGATTGGTTACTGTTGAACTTGTTGCTGTAAGTGAAGTACCGCTATTGATACAAACGCTAGTATTTCCGTTTACGGTAACATCTGTTGCCGTTGCAATTGGTTTTACAATTACAGTTACGCTTTTTGCTTGCGATGCCGGACTTTCGCATCTGTTATCACCTTTAACGGTTACATAAAAAGTTTGCGTTGAGGTCAAGTTAGGGCTATAGGTTGCACCCGTAAACACAGACGTAGTCAAGTTCGAATCGCTATACCAAGTAAATATCGGATTAATTACTGTACTACTGCTTGCAGTAAGGGCAACAGTTCCTGTTCCGCAAAGTTCTGTAGTTGGAGGAACCATTAAATCCGTAGCAGTAGCTGGTGGATTGATATTGATGGTCACTTGTTTAGCATCTAAAACGCCATTTTCACATTTGTTATCACCAGTTACCGTCACATAATAAGTAGTACTTGAGGTAAGCAAAGGTGTTGTAAACGTTGCTCCTGTATGTTCCAATACGGTCAAAGCAGCATTTGAATACCATTTAAATACGGGATTAGTTACCGTAGTACTGCTAGCAGTTAATGTTGCCGCGGTAGAGGCACATACGTTTGGACCGCCTGATACTTGAATATCTGAAGCCAATGCTCTTTCTCCTACAGTGATGGAAATTGAAGTGCGGTTTCCATTTGCACAAGAATTGCCGTTAACAGCCTCTACTAAGAAAGTATGAGTGCCTACAGGCAGATTTGCTGGAGTAGTATAGGTAGCACTATTTAAAGCTACCGCGATACCATTAGCGTACCAGTTATAAGTTACCCCAGCAACTTGATTTACACCCAAAGTTGCAGCAGTACCAAAACATACCGTGGTTGGATTACCAGCCAGTGGCGTAGGTGGCGCTGGTGTTGGCAATATGGTTACCTGAACTGGTGTACCAGCACTCTCGCAACCATTTACTACTGCCCTAACATTATAATTATAGGTACCAGCAACTAAGGTAGTTGGCGTAGCATAAGTATTGCCATCAGCTAGATAAGTATTGCCTAAATACCATCTGTAGGTGGTGCCCGATACTGGGTTTTTAACACTTAACAAAGCAGGGCTACCTTCACATGCATTTGCAGTAGCTGCGTCAACCTGTGGTGCTACCCCTACTCGTTGAACATAGTTAAGATCTACCGAAGTAAACGCACTCACCACGCCTGAGTTTAAGCGAAGTTCTACCCCATCAAACTGCTGAGCAGGTACAAAAGTTAAAGTAGCGGCACTACCATCGCTTAACAGTTCTAAATTAATTAAAGGATTATTGGCCACCATTGCATCATTGTTGCTGGTGCTACCATTGTAAGTCAACACACTGATTGATGGCAATACTGCTAGTGACAACAACTTGCTCGGTGAAGTAATTCTAACTCTTACGGTATCACCAATATTAGATAATGAAGTAAAGCCAACCCTGTGATAAACGTAAGCACCTAATGCACCTACTGGCATTACCAATGAAGAAGCACTTTCCGCATTGTTATCAACAGCTAAGCCTCTGTTAAATACACCTGCAAGTAAAGCAACTCCTGATACCCCAGCATCTACGTCTACCGTTGCCGAAACGCAAGGTACAGGACTATTTCCGTCCGCCGTTACCGTAACAGTAACTGGCACTTTAGCTGATTTACAACCTAATAGCACTTCAGCCTCTACATAGTAAGTATAAGTACCAACCGCCAATACAGGGGTTAAATAAGATGGACTATTAGCAGCTAAAGGCACTAAGTCTGCAGCATTAGCATACCAGTTGATGACTGCATTAGCAGTACTTGAAGTTGCCGATAATAATGCTCTTGAATTAGCTCTAATGGTTACATTAGGTGTATTCACAATTGGAGCATCTAAAGTACCTGCATTTACTTGCGCACTGGTCGGCGTTGATTGCTCTCCGCAGCTATTTTCTGCTCTTACGGTATAGGTGGTTAAACCCGTAACATTATTTACAGTAAATGTAGTGCCGCTTGCAATATTTGTGTTTGAACTATCATACCATTTGTAGGTAAGGCCAGCTATTGGATTTTTTACCTGTATTACTGCCGTACCGTTTAAACAGGTCGTGATATTGTCCGACAATAACTCTGGTGCTGCAGGTGCTGGCGTAATGGTCACATCTACCGCTGTTCTAGCGCTTTCGCAACCAGTACCCGAAGATGCTGTTACATAGAACTTGGTATTTGCAGTAATTGGCGTTAATGAAGTGAAGTTTACGCCACTAGCCTGATAGACACCTGCTTCATTGTACCACCTATAAGTTAAGCCTTTGTCTTGAACACTCAATACCGCATTTTGACCATTACAAACCTCAACATTTGCACTGGTAACAGTTGGAGCAGATACGACATGTTGCGCATAATTCACGTTAATTGAATTTAATGCGGCTACGATGCCTCCATTAATACGTACCTCTACTTGATTAAAAATTTGTGTGGGTACAAAAGTGAGTAATGCTTGAGAGCCACCACTTAAAAGTTCTAAATTAATGAGCGAGTTATTTAGATTGATGAGGTCATTGTTTGAAGTTCCGTTTCTCAAGGTAGATAGTTGTACAGAACCTAATAGGTTTAATGAAAGTAGGCGGCCTGGTGAGCTAATCAACACCCTAACGGTATCGCCAACGATACTTTCGCCAGGGAAGGTTAAACGTTGATAAACATATGCACCTAATGCGCCTACTGGCAATGATAACGTTGAGCCAGTCTGTGTATCATTATCTACGGCTAAACCAGGGTTTGAAACTCCAGCAAGTAGTGCCACACCGCTCACGCCATTTTCTTCAGCAATTGGCGATACACATGGAGTTGGTGTTGGCGTACCATTATTAACGGTAATGGTAATCATTACCCTTGATGGCGAAACACAGCCAGTTACATTTGATCTGGCTTCAACATAATAAGAGGTCGTTGCATTTAGTGGTGGGGTTACAAAAGTGGCTCCTGTATAAATAGGAGTTGCTGCCGTAGGCGATGCAAACCAGTTAAAGTCTACATTAGTTTCGCTTGAGCTAGCGGTAATAACTACAGTTTGACCAGCATTAATGGTAGAAACTGAAGCTTGTACTTGAGGCAAGATCGGACGAGGATTAACCGTAACTTGAACAGATCCTCTGCCTGAGCTGATACATCCTTGTTGGGTAGCCTCTACATAATAGGTTTTTGTTGCACTTACATTTGAAAGTGTATAAGTTGCCCCTGTGTGTACTTCTGTCCCTCCAGTTGAAACGTCATACCATCTATAGGTAATCGCTGGATTAGGATTCTCTACCGCCAAGGTCACTGGTGAGCCTTCGCAAGCAGTAATGGTTGGAACAGCAAAGGTAGGTACATCAAGCAATGGCACTACGTTTACCACTACTGGTATACGTTCTGCATTTGAACATCCATTTCTTGAAACTTCAATATAATAAGTGGTTGAAGCAGTAAGATTTGGTGTAGTATAAGAAGGAGTAGTTGCAAAAGCAGTTCCGCCAGTTGCAGCAGTAAACCAGGCAATTTGTGTATTGCCATTTGCTACGGCACTAATAGTAGCACTGTTATTGTAGCAAATAGTTTGACCATTACCTGTAATGGTTGGATTAGGATACACAATTTGTGCACCATAAATATCGAGGCTACTAAGAGCGGCAACAACTGCTTGAAAACGAACCTCTACTCTATCAAAATCAGCTCCTGCCGCAAATGTAGCCTCAAATCTATTTCCTCCTAGCAGTTGTAAATAAACTAGTGAGGAGTTTAGCTGAAGTGTTCTCACTACAGCATTATTTTTCATGATGTTTACTGTAATTCCACCCAGTACCGATAAATCTAGCAAACCTGTTGGCGTAGCTAAGTCTAAACGAATACTGTCAGTGGCTATTCCTCCTGTAGATGGAAAAATAAGTTGTTGGAACCCTGTAGCACCAACACCAACAGACAAGGTAATGCGGGTAAAGTTATTTTTATCAGCATCTACTGAATTGCCTGGATTGGCTACATTACAAAGTACACATAACAATCCTGTAGTACCGCTCACTTGCGCATTAGCGCTGATACAATCAGGACTAACACCTCCTGTGATTACGGTAACTACTACAGGAGTTCTTGCCGTACTAGCACAGCCTTGGGCACTTACTGCTTCTGCATAAAAAGTAGTGGTTACTGCCAAATTACCTGTAGTATACTCCTCACCAGTTGCTAAAGCTGTACCGCCAGTAGGCTGCGCATACCATCTAATGGTATCACCTGCATCAACCGATGCTTTAACGGTGGCGCTTTGGTTAGCATTAATGGTTTGGTTGTTAGTAAGGATAACAGCAGGATTAGGTACTGGATTTGCGGTTACATTCACCGCTGTACGAGCGCTTACTGCTGTACCTGAAACCGCTTCTACATAAAAAACTGTATTTGCGGTAATGCTACCTGTGGTAAAGCTGCCATTGTTATTGGTTGCTAATGGTGTGCTACCACTTGCACCGTACCAATTGTAAGTGACACCAGCCTGTGTATTAGTTACCGTTAGGGTGGCTGTTGTGCCGCTACAAACCGTAGTTGCAGCTACCAGAGGAGCACTTACATTTACTTTAATTTGGTAGTTGGTGGTTACTGTATTCGTAGCAGCATCGGTTACTTTAACAGAGAAAGTATAAGTACCACCCGTAGTTGGTGTGCCTGTTAACTCCCTTGTAGTGGTATTAAAGCTCAAGCCTGCGGGTAAATTCAAAGCTTCATACACATAAGGACCTGTACCACCACTCACAGCTGGCAATGTTTGCGTCGGATAAGCTGTGCCAACAGTCCCATCAGGCAAAGTTGCCGTAGCTAAGGTTAAAGCCCCGTTTACTTTTAAAGCATAAGTATTGGTTGCTTGTCTTCCTTCCGAATCAGTTACGGTTAAGGTAATGCTAAAATTACCTGCACCTGTTGGGGTTCCTGTTAATTCCCTAGTAGTTGGATTAAAGGACAACCCTGCTGGCACATTGGCAGCTACATAAGTATATGGTCCAACACCACCTGTGGCCGCAGGCAATGTCTCTGTAGCATAAACTACTCCCACTGTACCATCAACCAATGTTTTATTGGCAATAGACAATGGTGCAACTACCTTAACGGTATAGCTATTGCTTGCTGTTACACCTGCCCCGTCGGTCACCTGTACGTTTACAGTAAAAGTGCCCGTAGTCGTAGGAGTTCCAGTAATTTCTCTGGTTGTAGGATTAAAACTTAATCCTGGAGGCAAATTAGTAGCCACATAAGTATATGGCGTAGTACCTCCAGTTGCTGCAGGAATTAATTGAGTGGGATAACTTACCCCTACCGTACCATCAGCTAAAGAAGCATTTGGTAAAACCAATGCATTTTTAATGTTGATGGGATAATTCATACTCGCACTGTTACCATCAGCATCGCTAACATTAATGGTAACTACATATGGTCCAGCTATCGTAGGAGTTCCCGTGATTTCTCTAGTTGTAGGATTAAAACTTAATCCTGGAGGCAAGTTAACAGCCGTATAAGTATATGGCGTAGTACCTCCTGTAGCAGGCGGAATCACCTGTGTTGGATAACCTACTCCTACAGTACCATCTGGTAAGTTAACTGTCGTAAGTGTTAAGGTATTTGTAATTAAAAGCGTTTGTGCTGTGGTTACACTACAACCTTTGCTATCAGTTACGGTAACTGAAAAATTGTAAGTCCCAGCTTGGGTAGGTACCCCTCCTAACAATCCTGCGTTACTTAAAGTTAGTCCAGGCGGAAGCGTACTTCCAACAGCCAGCGTATAAGTATAGGTTGGTGTACCACCAGTTGCGGCCGTAAGTTGTTTGGTATAAGCCGTACCAACCGTGCCATTGGCAAATGTAGTTGCTGCAAAAATAATTTGAGGATTTACGGTTACCGTTACAGGAACCCTCACCGATTCGGTAGTACAGCCTATTTGTCTAGCGGCAACATAATAAATTTTATTGGCTACCAATTGTGGCGTAGTATAAGTTCCGTTGTAAGGAGTGGTTGCTAATGCAGTTCCTCCTTCCAAAGCCTCGTACCACAACAATTCATTGGTGGCTGCTGTGGTAGCACCCAAAACAGCAGTAGCATTATAGCAAATATTTAAACTGTTAGATAAGGGTGCAGTAAATGTTGGCCTTGGTGCCGAACGGGTAACTTCGTGAATATTTAAAGATTGCGTTAACGAAATATTTAATAATGCCGATAAGGTCACTTTAACCCTATCAAAAGATACATTAGGTGAAAAAGGGATCGTGACGGGCTGACCGCTATTTAACAAACCGAGTAAATCCAGATTGAGTAAGCCCGCGACACCTGTTCGAGTATAAACAAGCGTATTACCATTGTAAGCTTCCACCGTAATGTTACCCAATAAACCCACATTGGCAAGTGCCTGAGATACACTTAATCTAATGTTAAGTTCATCGCCCACCCTTGATGGGGAATTGAAATAAATGTTTTGACTGATGGTACCCGCAGCTGCGATAAGTCCCAAGCTAACGTTGGATGAGGTCGCAGGATCACCATCGATGGCATTCTGGATATTTGTTACGCCAGCACCGCCTAAACCAAGCAAGCTTAAAGTTGCTCCAGTACCTTCATAGTCGGTAGCAAAAGGAGGATCACAATTACCTGTACCCGAAACATAGAAAGCATTGAATACCCTAATTTCGTTAGGTGTACTCAGCAAAAGTGTATTGGTTACATCTTTAATGAACACACTACGGTATTCAACAGTTGGCGTAACAGCCAAATAGTAATTGGCTTGTGCATCACGCACCAATTTGATATTGGTGGTGGCAAACGCTGCGTTGCTAGATCCTGTAAGTACGGTGTTTCCATTTAAATCTCTAGCGCCTACTGTAAAAAAATGATCGCCAAGCAAGACATTTCCTAAAACACTAGCCAAACTGGATCCTAGATTACCACCAAGCAACGTGTTCAACAAGGTTTGGTCATAGCCAATTCGGATAAATGTAGTTCGGTTAGCGGGGACATTTTGCGCAAAAGTCAATTGCAGCTCGCCGCTATACCTGCCAATGCCCAATAGTGCGCCACCGTACGATTTTACCGAAGCGTAGTCATTGTTGTCTAGCGTGGCATTATCCTTACCATCCACTTGATTAGAAATGACAGACGCTTGATTTGCAAAAATCTTAGTTTGAGCATACGAAGCACTGGATAAAAGCGTTATTAGGTAGAAGTGCAAGAAAAAGACCAACCATTGAGCCCTTCTTGCTGACTGAGTAGAGGTTACTTCCATAAGCCTGGGGAGTTTTTGATATTGTTAATTCGAAAACAATATTAATGACGTATTACCCGTTTTAGGCTGTTCATTTTATTCATCTACTGTTCAGATAGATTTTATCGTTGTTCATTTTGTTCGTTTTTAAAAAATCAAAACAGTACATTTTTAAGCGTGTTATAGCATGTTTTAGGGACAGTAATGAAGATAGTCATGACACCAGCTATACTGATGTTTGTTCAATTTTTTTCGATAAAGAGAAATCCCATTTATTTTTTTATTATTTTAGTGAATACTATAAAATAAAGCTCTCTCATGCCTCAAACCATCATCTTAGATAAAATCAGGCGACTAATTTTATTAAAAACTGGCATAAAAACGATCAGTCCCTCCGACTGTCGTTCAATTTCATCATTAATACAAAAGGAAACCCAAAAAAACATTAGCGAAACCACATTAAAGCGACTATTTGGCTTCGCAGAAGTAAAAAATAAATTTTCTAAATACACCATCAACGCCCTGCTAGAGTACATCGAAAAAAATGGGAATTATACGCTGATGGAAAGAGAACTCCTGCATCAAACAGGGATTAGCGAAAAGTTTTCAAGTATACAATCCAACGCTACAGACATTAGCCTTAACACCTTAAAAGCTATTAAAAGCAGAAGTACGGTGCCCTACCACTATACTTCTCCTAGGTTCTTCGCTCGGTTAGATTTCGAATATTTTTATGATAGCCATTACAGCTTTACTGCGTTTGTATCACAAGCGGGATATGGAAAAAGCATTTTATTAAGCCATCTTGTTCAAAGCTTATTTTTAGATCAAAATGCAAAATATAGCAAGGACACTATCCTATTTGTAAGTGCCAGAGATATTTTTGACGATCAAAATGAATATTCTAATGTTGAAAATAGGATTAAGGCTAAGATTGGCTTAAATACTCGCACCAATTTGATCACCTATTTTAAGGAAAGGCATGAAAAATCGGGCAGTAAATTAGTGATTGTGATTGACGGCTTTTCTGATTTGGTGACCAATAAAGTTTCCAAGCCCATCATTTTTGATAAATTAATCAACCTTATATCCTTTGTTGAAGATGAAAGTTCTATTAAAATTGTCTTCGCCATGCGTTCTACCATGTGGAGCAGGTTTTACGACCAAATCAAAAACATGTCGTTTGTTAAACGAAAGTGGTTTCCTGGCACCTACTTCAGTCTCAAACATCAATCAAACATCCCACCTTTGGCTACCGAAGAAGTGGAAGAAATTTTGAAGAAAATAGATCCTAATCGCTCCAAGGAAATTGATGCTTCATTTAAGGCCAAGCTCAAATACCCATTTTACATCCAATGGTACTATTTGCTTAAAGAAGAATTTCCAAACTTCGATTTTTTCACCAATATCCTTTCCTTTGAAATTGTAGATCGGTTCATTCATGAAAAAATCTACAATGCTTCCTATGCCACAGAAAAAGTACTTTTCTGTAAAAAGCTGATCCAGTTAAGTGATTATGGAAAAGGCCAGCAAGCCGTTCAAAAATCCTTGTTTATTGCTGATCTCTCCAATTTTAAAAATGCCTATATGGAGCTACTTGCTGAAGGTATATTAATGGAAGAGAAACAGCAAGAGGATGGTTTTGTCGTTGATTTGGTAAGGTTCGTTCACCCTCATGTTTTTGAGTACTTTCTTTTCGTTGAGCTTCTACATACAGCTAATAACCAAATGAATGCTTCTTTTTTTGAAGCCGTAAACGACCAGTATGCAGGAAAAGCCACCAAGTTTCAAATTTTACAATGGTCGGCCAGGCTTTTGATTATCAAAGGAGAGTTTAATGCCTTAAATAGTTTGCTAAAGCTTAATTTAAGCAATTATGAAAAAACCTATTTGATCTATTTCATTGCCGAAAATTTAAATTACAGACAGCGTAAGCAACCTTTACTATCAGCTTATTTAGAGGAAGAAGAACTACATCAAATGATGATGGAAAACATTATTCATTTTGATTTCGCAGATTCATGTTATAAGGATGCTGTTTCTTCATTGTTAAGTATTTCGCGTAACGATAAATATTCCTACATCTATCAGGTAATCTTAGCTATTTATGATTGTTTTAGCTTCGACAAGGAACAGCTTAAACAACGCATTAGAACGATGCAAAGCCTATCTTTTAAGGGAGAAGACTTTGTGATTAACCCGCTAGATATTTTAAAAAGCATTTATGCTGCTTTAGCTGGGGAATGCTACAAAAATGACGTCTTAAATGCAGAAATAGAAGCTTTTAAACAGGGAAATAAGATATCTGGTTCCAATGCTGAAACTATTCCCGACTTTAAGGAAATGCTTTCGTTTATCCTATTAAGATTACATAATAGCTTTATTGGAAACCGTGGTGAGGCTGTTCGATTACTGAACGCCATGGTTTGCTATTTTCCAAAAATGATGTTTTCTGACAGCATTGCTTCGGCCTATTTGTTTAGCATGATGGCTTTTATACGAGCCTCAGCTCATTTAGAAAATGAACAAAAGGGTTTAACGGAAAAAATAAGTGTTAAGATTTTCCATATTCACTCCATAGGCAATTCTACGCCTTATATTCAAACGATTTATTTATCCTCAAAAGCTTATGAAGCGAAGAACAGCAGAGATTATAATACGGCCATTATTTGTGCCGAAAAATGCCTAGAGACTTATAAACGCAATCACCTATCTCTTCACCAAACTTTGATGTACAATTTATTGATTGATATTTACGAGGAAATGGATAATTACGAAAAGAAGAATGAGTATATGCATCAGAAGCTGAGCTTAATAGACCAGAAAAAGGTAGATGCTTCCATTTTTCATAACATCAAATGATGGACTTACACGGTAGGGAGAACCAAAAAGTACTGCCCTTACCCAATTCACTTTCTACCCAAATACTACCTTCATGACGTGAAATAATCTCGTGTGAAAGGTAAAGTCCAATGCCCAAACCAGAAATATTAGGAGTGGCTTCTTCTATTCGATAAAAACGGGAAAACAGGTTATTGATTTTATCTTCGGCGATGCCTAAACCATTATCTATCACGCCTACTAATGCTTTATCCAATTGCTTTATGATCTTCACTTCAACTTTATCGGCTCCTGGCGAATATTTAATAGCATTACTCAACAAGTTAATCACCACTTGTTCTATCCGTTGGCTATCACCATCGACCATGCAGGTTTCTGGCGTTTCGACTAGGGTAACTTCGTATGATTCGGTAGAGTTTCTGATTAAATCAATGGCTTCTTCCACCACCTCTTTTAAGTCAAACTTAACAACTGTTAGCTTCAGTTTTCCCGCTTCTATTTTGGATACATCCAAAAGGTCGTTTACCAAAGCCGTTAATTTTCTAACCTGCATAGAGGCTTTTCCGAGAAACTTCTGCGCGCTTAAATCCTTCACCAAACGATTAAGGATTTGAAGATATCCATTGATACTTGCCAATGGCGTTTTCAGCTCGTGGCTGGCTAAACCAATAAACTCATCTTTTTTATCGTTAAGCTCCCTTACTTTTTCATAAAGCATGGCGTTATCAATACCAATAGCCGCTTGCGCAGCAATGGCTAAAACAAGACTTTCGTGTTCGGCCGTAAACACCGCTGCCTCTGGATGCCCAAAAAACAAACCACCAATTACCCTTCCCGATCTAGAAATTACAGGTACGGCTAAATAACTGACTACTGGCAAATGTCCCTCAGGCATTCCTTGATGTGGGTGATTTTTACCATAACGAGCATCTTTGGTCACATCATCGAGCCTTACTACACCCTCACCCGAAAAAGTAGGATGAAAAAGCGGGGTATTTCTCGGCATTCCAAACTTCTCAAAGGATTCCTTAGATGCGCCAGAAAGTGTGTAGAGCATATAAGAATTCCCATGCTCGTCGGTTTTGTTATAAAAGAATGCACCAAATTTAGCCCCAGTTAATTTCGTAGTGGCATCCGTTACTTTTTGTAAGATATTGTTCAGGTCCAGTTCTTCCGAAATGGCCTCGCTAATCATATTCAACACTTCTAAACGCTGAGTATAACGCCTACTTACCTCTTTCACTTCTATTTCGGCACTGATATCTCTCGCTATCTTAGAAGCTCCGATCACGTTTCCTTTTTCATCAACAATGGGCGAAACGGTGATGGATAAAAACACTTCTTTACCATTCTTAGCTTTCCTTACCGTATCAAAATGATCAACTTTTTTACCTTCTTTTATTCTTGAGATGATGAAAGCTTCTTCAGGTAGTCTGTTTTTTGGAATAATTAGCGAAATGTGCTGTCCAATGGCTTCTTCAGAAGTATAGCCAAACATCCGTTCTGCAGAGGCGTTCCAACTGATAATGGTGCCATCCAATTGTTTACTGATAATGATATCATCAGAAGAATCAACAATGGCAGCTAGTCTGGCCTGCTTTTCAAATACAATACGAGATCTTAATTCGGCATATTTCTGTTGAGTCACATCCAATACTGAGCCTATAAGGCGGGAATCTTTGTTTTGCTCATCGTGATATACCTTGCCCTTTGCCCTAATCCATCTTAATTTATCATCGTCAGCACCTAAAGTTCTGTAAATTACGTCATACTCGCCGTTACCTTCATTTTTATAAATTACTTCGTCTAGCGCAGCTAATACCCTATCCCGATCTTCTAAGTGTAAACCTTGTACAAAATCTCTTTCATAATCTATCGGACGATCATCCTTAACACCGAACAACTCGCGGCAACGGGCATCCCACTCTAACTTTCCAGTCACTAGGTTCATATCAAACGTACCTAACTCAGCAGCCTCTTTTGCTAAACTTACTTGTTTATATAAGCGTTCCAATTCCCTACGAGCACTTACTTGTGGGGTAACATCTACGGAAATAGCTAAAATCCCAAGCACTTCGCCATCACCACCTCTATAAGGCTGACAAACAAAATTCTGGTATATGTTTTCGGAATTGCCATGACGTTGTATTTTTAAGGGACGTTCTACCGCATAATAAGGTTCGCCAGAAAGGTAAACCTTCAAAATAGCCACTTCAAGTTCAGGATCTTTAGCTTCTGGTAGTACTTCAAAAACAGGTTGTCCCATCACCTCTTCTTCGGTTTTACCCCAAATGTTTAGCATGGCAGCATTGGCTGTTGCAATTTTAAATAAGGGACCTAGAAATAAACACATGGCTACTGGTGCCTGCAAAATCATGTTTTTAAAGTTCCTCTCGCTAATTTCTATTTGTTGCTTGGCAATTACCAAATCGGTAACGTCTGCAGCAGTATTCATAATGCCATAAACGCTTCCTTTTTCATCATATAAAGGCGTGAAACTGTAATTGAAATAAAAGGTAGTGAGTTTACCATGCATGGTGAGGTCTACCCTTTGGTTGCGAGCATGAAAGGCCCTTCCCGTACTAAATACCGCGTCTAACTGCGAGTAAATTGATTGTTCTTCAAGTTCTGGCAGGACCTCACGATAAGTTTTGCCAACCACATCAGATCCTTTACCCCAAACTTCAATAATGGCTCGGTTAGCCTGCACAATTCTCATCTCCCTTCCTACATATACACCAATAGGAAAAGGTGCACTGGCTACTATTTGGTGTAGCAAGTGTGCTGAAGATAAATCAGCTTTTACATTAATCGATTGATATTGGTAATCGCAAATGCCTAAAATACCGCTAATGTTGCCAGTAAAATCTCTAATAGGACTTAAATTGGCATTGAGCTGTTTTAAATAAGTGGTCTCTCCCTGAAAAACAATCTCCAGATCGGCTTTTAAACTCGGCCATTTTATTAAACAAGATTCTCCAATTCGCGGTATTTCTGCGGCGCCCGCCGTGCTTTTAAAGGCATCGTTACAAAAAAACAGATGGCTATTTCCCCAGCAAACAAACGTTGGGCTACCATTAGCCAAAATTAAGCTTAATGATTGCTTTAATCCTTGTGGCCAAATACTTGGATGCCCCAATTCGGATTGTGTCCAATCATTAGCCATGATAAAATTAGCCGTAATACCACCTCCTTGGAGAAAAGCAAGTTCAGCGGAGTATACAGGCGAATTTGGCATAAGTTTTTTTTTACAACAACAATAAGGAAGCTTAAGTGTTCAAAAAGAATTATTTTAGGTGTAGCAGTTCATTTGTTAGTGCTAACAAATCATCAAACTCAAAGGGCTTAGCTAAAAAACGGTCAGCACCTGCCCTGGCAGCAATTTCTTTTACATCATTGTTTGCTGACACATAAATTACTGGAATGTTTTTTAAATCTGCGTGACTTTTCAACTGCTGAACGGCAAATTCACCTCCTGTACTCGGAATCCAATTATCCATCAGTATCAAATCAGGTGATATCGCATTAACTTTTTCAACTACCTGATCGCAGTTCTGAAAAGTTTGTACCTCGAACCCTTCATCTTCAAACAGAAAACGAAAAATATTCAGTAAATCTTGATCATCATCAAATACTGCTATTAATTTGGAATTCTTTTCCATGTCATTTAGATTAACTCAAATAAAGTAATTTTATCTCTTAAAAACAATGGAAAAGGTGTAAATCGAAAGCCACAGATACACAGATTTATCTCGATACGATGCTAATGTGGTTAGATTTCTCCTCCTTCGATCGTCGAAATGACGGATAAGGCGTATCATTTGTTCAGCAATTAGCTTAGCGCTCTACCAGTTCTTTAACCGTATCGCCATAATGGTCAACATGTTCGCCTTGCATTTTTAACAATTTACTCCATCTTGTAAAAGTATTCACAAATACAATGAGCATTAATACCATTGCCAAGGCCGCCAATGAAGCCAATAAGTATTGTTGTTTAGGCAAGTATACATTTACAACCTGCTCGTAACCAGCCCAAAAAGTAATCACTGCCATAAAAACCCCTGGAATGGCCGAGCATAGGGCGTATTTTTTACGGTTCATACGAATGAGCATGGTAGTACAAACAATTAAACCACAGGCGGCCAGTAATTGATTACTGATGCCAAAGAGTGGCCAAATACTACTTACGTTACCCGTATAGACCAAATATCCCCAAGAAAAAGTAAAGATCAAGCTACTGATGATGATTCCTGGCATCCAATTTTTGTCGTTAAACTTAGGGATCACACTGCCCAACATCTCTTGTAGGAAAAAACGCCCTACCCTAGTACCTGCATCAATGGCGGTAAGGATAAATACAGCTTCAAACATAATGGCAAAATTGTACCAATAGGCCATCACATCGTCCATAAAAGGAATTTTGTTGAAGATATGCGCCATCCCAACGGCTAACGATACCGCTCCGCCAGTACGTCCGTACAAGTCTACCCCTATTTTTTCACTAAAATGAGCGAGATCTACAGGGTGCAGGTTTGGGTTTTGCGCAATAAACGAATCATAAAGTTCTTTTGGGGTGTTGATTGCAAAGTAATCGCCAGGTACCAAGGTACAAGCAGCAATTAAGGCCATTAAGGCAACAAAACCTTCTACGAGCATGGCACCATAGCCCACAAAAAGGATTTCTTTTTCATTGTTCAACATTTTAGGCGTGGTTCCTGTGGCAATTACCGCATGGAAACCAGAGATGGCTCCGCAGGCAATCACGATAAAAATAAAGGGCAATACAGGACCGCCGATAATTGGGCCGCCACCTTTTACGAAATCAGTAATGGCGGGCATTTGCAAAGTGGGATGCACAAAGATGACTCCAACAGCCAACATTAAAATAGTTCCAATTTTTAAATATGTAGATAGATAATCTCTAGGTACCAATAACAACCATACGGGTAATACCGAGGCCAAAAATCCGTAAACGGTGATGGATATAGAGATGGTTTTAATGTTCCAATGGAAAATATCGCTGATTTCTTTGATTTGCATGAGGTTATGCCCACCAATGATACTTGCAATTAATAATACTCCACCAATGATACTGGCCATTGTCACGCTGTTTTTGCGATAACGCATAATAAGCCCCATAATTACGGCAATGGGCATGGTGGCAATAACGGTGAATAGAGACCAAGAGGCTTCATGCATGGCACTGATACAAGCCAAAGACAATCCCGCCAGTGTTAAAATAAGAATGAACAAAATGGCAAAACCAGCAATTACCCCAGTGCCTTTACCGATCTCTTTACTGGCAATACTGGCCAAACTTTGTCCTTTATGACGCACGGATGCAAATAAGACGACCATGTCGTGCACTCCCCCACCGAGCACACAACCAATCAAGATCCATAAAGTTCCTGGCAAATAGCCAAATTGTGCTGCCAATACTGGACCTACCAATGGACCTGCCGCGGCAATGGCTGCAAAGTGATGACCAAATAGCACATTCTTATTGGTTGCTACATAATCTTTACCATCGGCAAACTCAATAGCGGGCGTAACATGGTTGGCATTAAGCTTTAGCACCTTGTTGGCCATAAAAATACCGTAGAAACGATAAGCAATAGCAAAAACCAACAGGGCAACAAAAACCAAAGTGAGCGCATTTACGCCGTTCAAAAATTCCATAAACGTATTTTATTTTGATTTGATTTTAAAAACAGTGGGGTTACTGCTTATTGACTAATAACATCCAATAAACGAAGGTAATGATTAGATATTAAAAATTATTAATTTCTTAACAAGAATAAATGAATTTTATTTACAACAACAAACAAGTTACTGTTTTAAAGAAGTTTAACACATTAAAAAATCACCATAGAGATGTAAAAGCGAAGTTGATCGCTCTAAAAGACTTGCGAAGTTTAACTTCAGTTGTTTGTTATTTTTAAATGTTAAGTTGAGGGCTTCGCCGTTTAAAAACTTCGTAAGTCTACCACTACAATCGACAGACCAATATACAGAAGTTCTACAATAACAATTTAAATTAGGTGCAGATATCCCTAATTTACAGCAGGGTTGATTTAAGAATTGGATAATATGAGGATTGGTAAATTTAATAATGACTAAACAATTAAGGGAATCCAACCTACAAAAGGCAACTACTGCCTACTTTTAGTTAAAAATACACCATAAAATGACGTCATGCTACCCTGCATTAAGCTAAAAACCTCCAGGAAATGACGTCATGCTACCCTGCATCGAGCTAAAAACCACCAGGAAATGATGCCATGCTACCCTGCATTGAGCTAAAAACCGTCAGGAAATGATGCCATGCTACCCTGCATTGAGCTAAAAACTGCCAGGAAATGATGCCATGCTACCCTACAAAAGATAAAATCTATCCAACACAAAGTAAGAAACGCTCGTTTAAAATGAAGAAACGATGAAAGCACTAACTAAATCGTATTGTTCTTAGCTAGACAAGCCCAGCAACAAAGATTGTTTGAGCAAATCATCACTAACTTAATCATAAAGATTTACGAAGTTAAATAACAAACCTCGTAGGTTTTAACTAAAAGAATATCGTCTAATATTGATTAAACGCCACTGATGCTAAAGGCTTACGAAGTTTTTAGCGAGCAAGCCCATACAATACGCAAAACCATAGGCTTTAGCTAAAGGATAACAATTAAGTGTTATCCAGACAGCCATTTATTTAGCAAATGGCACTACCGTTTGTTTAGCTACACCTAAACCATCGGCTCCGAGTTCTACCACATCGCCAGCTTTTAAATAAATAGGAGGTTTAAAGCCTAAGCCTACCCCTGCAGGAGTACCTGTAGAAATCACGTCACCAGGCAGTAAAGTCATGAACTTAGAAACATAGGCAATTAACTGTGGTACAGAAAAGATGAGGTTTTTAGTGTTACCGTTTTGATACATGGTACCGTTTACGGATAGCCACAAGCCCACGTTGCTGATATCAGGCATTTCCTCTTTAGTGACTAAATAAGGTCCCATAGGTGCAAAAGTGTCACAGCCTTTACCCTTATCCCAAGTACCGCCTCGTTCCAGCTGAAACTCACGTTCCGACACATCATTGATCAACACATAGCCAGCCACGTGATCAAGCGCTTCCGCTTCTTCTATATATCGTGCGGTTTTGCCAATCACTACACCAAACTCTACTTCCCAATCTGTTTTTTCCGAATCTTTGGGAAGCATAATGTCATCAAATGGACCTACTATAGAAGTGGTTGATTTAAAAAAGATGATGGGTTCAGCTGGAATGGCCGCACCAGTTTCGTTAGCATGATCTAAATAGTTTAAGCCAATGCACACTATTTTAGAGGGGCGTGCAATGGGTGCTCCTATCCTACTGTTTGCAGGAATTTCTTTCAGCTCGCTTTGGTGTTCGTTGATGAAGGCCTTTAGCTTTTCAATGCCATCGCCTCCAAAAAACTGTTCGTTGTAATCACCACCAAAAGCAGATAAATCGTAATACTTGGCCTCTATTTGAACGCCTATTTTCTCTTGTCCTAAGTTTCCGTAGCGGATTAATTTCATGTGTTGTGGATATAATGCAGGGTTACTCCTGCGCATGCTCTATTAATGGATTATTCGTTATATTTTTAAAAAAACTTTTGCGCCTCCATTGAGTCTACTCTGATAGGCAGCATCAATAAACTTGCAGATAGCCAATGTTTCTGTGGAAGCTACAGGTGTTTCACCTGTTTCAAAAAAGGAAATGATGCGTTGCAACAACGGCGCATAACCTTGATATGCACCCAAGGTGATGATCTTCTCGTCTGTAAAAACCGTTCCACCGAAGCCATCCACCCCTTTTCTAGTTCCTCTTAGGGTGGCTATTCTATTTCCAGACCACTCGGCTACATAAAAATCTGCATCGGTAGTATGTTGTGTTTGCACACTGATACAGTCAGTACCCATGATGGTAAAAAGCATTTCTACACCATGAATGCCATACCAGTATAAATCTTTGTGTGAAGGCTCGGTATGTGCTGGGCTATATATTTCAGCACCCAACACCTTTGTTCTGTCGATGTTATCGATGCCGGGGATATAGCGCAGGGCACTTGACGAAAAAACGGGTGTTCGATATTTCTCGGCCAATTGAAAGATCTTTAAAGCTTCTTCGTAGCTATTGGCAATGGGTTTATCAATAAATAAAGGCTTTTTGGCTTTTAAGATAAGTTCTGCTTGTTCCAAATGCTTATTGCCATCGTTGGTTTCCAGCAGTACCACATCTACCTTTTTCAGCAATGCGGGAATACTGTCGACCACTTCTACCCCTAGTTTTTTAATTTCTTCGGTAAAGGTGGGAATGCGCTTGGCATTTAACGGAATGCTTGGACTTCCCATGGGATAAGCAGCCACCACTTGATAACCTTTGTAGGTGCCATTAGCCAAATTGGCATTCAGCTCGTTGGTAAAAGCAATGGCATGCGAAGAGTCTAAACCTACAATGCCGATACGTTTGCCTTTAAAGGCAGCAGCCATCAATTGATTATTGACCAACAGCGACATGGCTGCTAAACTACCCATGGTGACAAAATCTTTTCTATTCATTATTTCCTCCCAAAAAGGTTAAAGCGCTCAAGGCCATGGCCTGCATTGCATTTAAAAATGCTTGTTCATCTAAATCAAATTTAGCGTTATGTAATCCGTATTGTAAACGTTGTTGTTCATTTTTAATCCCCACCAAAAAGAAAAGGGCGGGATAACAGTGCGAATAGTAAGCGAAATCTTCGGCAGCCATCCATTGCGGTATTTCTTGCACGCTCTCGCTGCCTAAATACTGTGCCATTTGTTCTTTAAACCAAATAGACAGAGCTTCATTATTCAATAATACGGGATAGCCATTTCTAATTTCTAGCTCGGCTTGTGCACCCAGCATTTGCGTACTCTGCTTTACCATCAGCTTAAGGTGTTGCAGGGCTTCGGCACGCCAGTTTTCGTCCATGGTGCGGAAAGTACCTTCCAAACTTACCTCTTCAGGAATAACGTTGGCTGCACCATTGCCAATAATTTTACCAAAAGTTAGTACGCTTGGTATTGATGGATTGGCTTTTCGGCTTACTATATGCTGTAATGACGACAAAACTTGTACTGCCACCATAATGGGATCAATGGCTCGATGTGGTTCGGCTGCATGCCCACCTTTGCCTTTAATCTTCAAATAGATTTCGTCGCTGGAAGCCATAAAACGTCCAGCACAAACGCCAATTTGTCCTGTTTTTAGTTGCGGACTTACATGCAAACCCAATACTGCTGCAATATTGTGATTACCCAATCGGTCTAAAATACCGCTATCGATAATCCCCTTCGCTCCTCCTGGAATACGTTCTTCGGCGGGCTGAAATAACAATAATACTTTTCCCGAAAATTCATGCGCCAAGCTTTTAAGGATATGCGCCACTCCCAATAAGTTCGCGGTATGGAAATCATGTCCACAGGCATGCATCACCCCTTCTGTTTGAGATGAAAAATCGAGCTTGTTCTCTTCTTTGATGGGCAAGGCATCCATATCTGCTCTTAACACTATCGTTTTGGTGCTTTCGCCAGCCTTTCCTTCTATCCATGCCACAATGCCTGTAGTTAATACCTCCTCAAAATCAATCCCCATCAACTGAAGTTGTGATTTGATATAAGCCGAGGTTTGGTATTCTTCAAAAGAAAGTTCGGGGTTTTGGTGCAGATGCCTGCGATAGGCCACTACCTGAGGATAGAGCTGTTGCGTTTTTTCTGTCACCTTTGCCAAAAGAGCTGCCTTTTCCATATTCCTCTTTTTAAAAATATCTTACATAAAAATAGAGTACCGCAATGGTAACAATAGCCCACCAAAGAGTTGGATTTTTAAATCCTTTATAGCGTTCGAAAGGAACAAGCGCACCTTTGCCATTATAATTTAATACCAAGCCTTCCAACTGCAAAGCCGATTTAGGTTTGTACAACAAGCTTACACCTGCACAAACCAACATACAGCTCCAAAATACAATACCCGTACGGTTAAAGAAAGGCATATCAGGCAACAGAAACTCCATGATTAGCGACAAGGGAATGGTCAACAAACCTGCCGCTAAAGCACCTTGCGAAGTGGTACGTTTCCAAAACACGCCCATTAAAAACATGGTGGCAATGCCTGGGGTAAATAAGCCGTACAAATTCATTAGATACAGAAAAATTGGTTTGTTAGAATAGCTCAGCAACAATACGGCGCTACCTATGCCCAACACAATAATGGCTACGCCCGACATTTTACCAAACCTGATGGCTTGCTCGTCGGTTGCATTTTTATTGATGAATTGGTTGTATACATCAACGGTTAAGATGGTGGTGCAGGAGTTAATGGCTCCCGAAATGTGCGACATGATGGCCGAAATAAGTCCCGCCATCACTAAACCAATTAATCCTTTGGGTAATAGTGTTTCTACCAAAGTAGAGAAAAGTAAATCTGGTTGTGCCAAAGAAGGTAAAAAGGCAGGGGCTACCAAGGCAGGAATGGTAATGATCAATGGCACAAAAAACTTTAAATAGTCACCAAAAATAACACCCATACGGCCATGCCATTCGTTTTTAGCCGCCAGTACCCGTTGCACAATAAATTGATTGGTGGCACAATAAAACACACTGATACACAGCAAACCGCCTAGATACATGGTCCATGGGAAGTCGGGATCATCTGCTGGATAAAACATTTTCCAGTTTTTAGATGATTCTATAATGGCATCAAAACCACCTGCTTTATTGATGGTGGCAAAAGTAAGTACTAAACCTCCCAAAACCAGTACGCCCAACTGCACCATTTCCGTCCAAATTACCGCTTTAAGCCCGCCTAACACAGTATACAAACCTGTGAGCACGGCCATTCCAATAATGCTGTAAAAAATGGGGATATCAAAAAGGGCATGAAGTGTTAAACCACCTAAATAGAGGACGGCACCAATCTCTACAAAAATGTAGGTAAATAAAATAAGGATGGCATACAACACTCTGGTAGCTCCTCCAAAGCGCTTTTCCAAATATTCGGGAACGGTATAAAAGCCATTCCTGATATAAAAAGGCAGGAATATCCATAGCAGGGCATTAAAACCGATCAAAATAGCTCCCCATTCGAGGGTAATGGCCACAAAGCCTTTGCTATAAGCCGCACCCATAGCACCTACCAAATGATGACTGCTGATATTGGCGGCAATGATGCTTCCGCCAATCATCCACCAAGGCAATTTATCACCTGCTAAGAAATAATCTCTTTTTGATTTGGAGCTTTGTTTAGAGGCATACAAGCCTAAAGCAACAATGCCAATGATATAAATGGCGAAAATGGCAATATCAATTAACTCTAATTTCATCGGCTATGAGCTTTTCAAGGTTAGCAATGGTGGTGTTGATGAGTATTTCTAAGCTTCCTTTTTCGAAAGGAGTTTGCCACACGGCATACATATCGTTCTGATATAAATCTTGAGGCGGCAAGTAACCTAAATAGCCATTGGCGATATTGACCACAGCAATGAATCGCTCTGGAAAATGTGCCCTGATCTGTTCTTGGAAAACAGCATACACTTCATTAGGCTGGGCTATCAAAAAAGCATCTCCAAATTGCCAAATCCAAACTGGAATTTGCGCATGAGTTTGGTTGCCGATGGATTTTCGGGTATTCAACTTGCGCCACAAGCGGTCTTTCATGACCCTGTCTTCGCAAGCTTCAAATTCGGCCGTGATTTCAGCAACCGATGGCAGCTTTTTGTAAGGCACGGTTACTTTTATTTTCAACTGCTTAAAAACGCTGCTAGGTTTAATCTTTTTTTCTGCAAATAGCGCTAATGGTGCTCCCGACTGCAAAGCTTGATCGAAAGTCCATTGTTCATCTATAGCAGAACTGTTTTCGAGGGTAGATAAGATGGCGTAACCTAATTTCCTACCATTCGCTTCTACAATGGCTGGATCTTTCACGTATTGTTTTTTGGGAGCCAAATCACCTGAGGCACCTTGCAAAAAGAGACAAGGTACCTGCAAAGCATCGTGTATCAATTGACGCATGGCACCAACATAATCGGGAGAAAGCAAGGAGTTTTCATGCGCAAAAGTAGTAGGATGACAAGCGTAGTTGCAAATCAAGGCTTTCAATTTGCCTTCTACATTTCGCAATTGCCCTACCAATAGGGTTTGGTCTGCTTTTTGGCTAGGATCATAACCAATCAGAAACTGTCCTTCATGGTTTAAATCACGTTTAGTAGCCAAATCGCAGCAGCCATAAGCCCAAGTGAGCATTCCCTCCATTCTGTTCGCTTCTGCCTGTTGGATAATGGAAATTGCCGTATCTTTTAAAAAATCGAGGTAAGGCGCAATGTACTCCCCTCCTATTTGGTTTTTATCATTGGTGCAAATACTGGGACCAGCATGGGTATGCGATAAACAGAGCAACAATTGTTCTTCTTGCAGTCCACAGGTTTCCAAAATGGCTGCTCTTAAATTTCGTTCGTCGTTATTGTCTTTCCACCAGCCCAAATCGGCCGTGAGCACTACTCCTTTTTGTCCATTTTTGCTGTAAGTTATCAAACATGAAAGGTATAGCGGTTGATGCAAGCCTGTAGCCGTATCACTTTTTGCAGCACCCCAGTTCCTAGCATAAATTTCCAATGGTGGCGTAATATCTGCTTGTGCCAAACCAAAGCTCAACTCAAAGGCTCCATGGGCATCAGTGGGTAGGTTCGTGTTTTCCATTGTCCTTAAGGTCTAAGTAGTGAAAGTCCACCATCCATTAAAAAGGTTGCGCCCGTAACATGTTGGCACTGGTTAGAGGTAAGCCACAACACTTGCGCCGCCACTTCGTCGGCCTCCATAATTTTACCCAAAGGCACCTTTTCGGTAGCAAGCTGTTTTTGTTCTGGCAATTGCGCCCAAACCGTTTTGCTTAAACCAGCATTTACATAACCTGGTGCCAATTCGTTCACCCTAATCCCGTTGGAGGCATACTCCAAAGCCATCGTTTGTGTCAACATACGTATTGCCGCTTTTGACACGCTATAGGCAGGTAAACTTTGATGCACCGCATGTGCTGCCCAACTGCCCAAAAACACCACACTACCTTTGGTAGCCGAAGCGACCATTTGTGATACTGCAAAATTGGCAAAATAATAGGCACCATCTAGGTTCACATTCATCTCGTTTCGCCATTCTTGCGGGGTTAAATGTTTAAAGTCTTTAATGGTAACTCTTGCCGCATTGGAAATACAGTGATTGATTTTACCATATTTTGCTACCACCGCCTGCACCCAAGCAGCCACTTGTTGGTCATCAGCCACATCCAAATGCTTATATTCAAAATGGTCTTGATAAGGCGTTAATGCGAGTAGCTTTTCTGCGACTTCGCTCTCGGGCAATACATCGCTCATGACCACAGTGGCTCCTTTTGCTAAATAAGCAGTAGCGATGGCAATACCGATATCTCCTAATGCGCCACTAACGACAATGACTTGATCCTTAAATTCGTGCATATTTCGTTGATTTACCAATCGCCTACACTGCCATCCTTATAAAAGGTTCTTTGCAGTACTTCTTGTTGGAAAGGATGTTTTTTAACTTCTTCTTCATTGATTTCGATCCCCAATCCTGGACGAGCGTTTGGCAACACAATTCTACCTTCTTTTTGTACGGTAAAACCTTCGGACACCACATCTTCTCGCCATTCCACATCTTTATGTACACTTTCGCAAATGATATACGAAGGGGTAGCAAAACCCAATTCAATGGAAGCGGCAGTACTTACAGGTCCTTGTGGATTATGAGGTGCCATCGATACACGGTAAGCTTCGGCCAAAGCCGCAATTTTACGAGCTTCAGATAAACCACCGCAATGCGTAATATCTGGCTGGATGACACTTACTGCACGTTTTTCCAGCAATTCTCTAAAGGCATGCACGCCCACTAAACGTTCGCCAGAGGCAATAGGGGTTTGTACAGCTCTTTGGATCAAGGCAATATCATCCATGGTTTCAGGCCAGCAAGGTTCTTCAAAAAAATACAATCCGTAAGGTTCCAAAGCTTTGGCAAACAACATTCCCATTCGAGGACTAGGACGGGCATGGCAATCCACCATGATGTCAATATCATCGCCTACGGCTTCACGCATGGCTTTTACGCAAGCTTCGGCGTATTTCACTGGGCGCAAACCTTCTAGCGGCATGGTTTCGGGCACTGCCATTGATTTAAAAGCTGTAAAACCTTCATCTACTGCTTTTAATGCCAGTTCCGCAAAGCGATTGGCATCACCAGGAGCGGTTTCGTAAAAATCTTCCATTTTACCACCACCTAAGTGACAGTATAAACGGATATAATCACGAACTCTTCCTCCCCAAAGCTCATGACAAGGCACACCGTGCACCTTACCTAAAATATCCCAAAGGGCAATATCAATTCCACTAATGGCGGTACCACGCACAATGCCGTTGCCGTGCCAAAAGTGCTGACGGTACATCATTTGCCATAAATGCTCAATTCTTCTTGGGTCTTCGCCAACCAATAATTGCGAAATATCTTTGATGGCACCTACTACACTCTGTGTATGCCATTCTAAAGTAGCTTCGCCCCAACCCCATAAACCAGGCTGATCGGTCACTACTTTGACAAAAATCCAATTCCTCATGCGTGCATTACACACGTAAGTTTCAATGGCGGTAATCTTCATAAAATTATATCAATTTTAACACCTTCTCGGTAATATCCAAAGTTTGTTCGATGTCTTTCAAGGTATGTGCAAAGGAGATGCTGCCTTGTTTTATTGGCGCAGGGAAATTAAAAACGCCATGCTGTATCAATTTTTTACGATAAGTCGTATCAAATTCAAAGTCGTGGTTCAACAACACATCATGATAGTTTAGCGGCTCGTGTTCCATAAAATAAACACAAAAGGCCGACCCTTGTCTGGCTATGTAAACTGGCTTGTCTAATTTAGAAAATATTTCACGATAACCCTTTTCTAAAGTGGTTCCCAAATGCTCTAAATGCTCATATACCTTATAATGAGGAGATTTTAATTTCTCCAAAGTAGCGATGGCAGCGGCGGTAGTTAAAGGAAAAGCATTATAAGTACCCGCAATTAATACCCTGTGCTCTTTTTCTGGATGCACAAAGTAGTCCATGTATTTCTTTTTACCTGCAATTACACCCAAAGGATAGCCGTTAGCAACCGCTTTTCCAAAGGTCGAAAGGTCTGGTTTAACCCCACAAATAGATTGGTAACCGCCTAAAGCATGCCTAAAACCTGTTTTTACTTCGTCAAAAATCAACAAGCTACCGTTTTCATCTGCTAGTTTCCTCAAACCTTCTAAATAGCCAGCTACTGGTTTTACCACACCAATGTTTTGCAACAAAGGCTCCAATAATATACAAGCTACCTCATATTTTTGCATCACATAGGCCACGCTATCCAAATCATTGTAGTTCACCACATGTACCAACTTACTGTGGTCTTGAGGCACACCCGCACTTAGAGAATCAAATTTGTATTCGCCTTTATTGGTGTATTCGCCTGCATCTTGCAAAGCACTGATCACATTACAGGCCACATCATTATGCCAGCCGTTATAACCGCCCTGCATGACAATAATATGGTTGCGCTTGGTTACTGCTCTGGCTATTCTGATGGCATGATAAGTCGCTTCTGAACCTGTAGTCGTGATCTGAATGCTTTCGGCATTCGGTACGCTTTCGCAAAAAAGCTTGGCAAAATCTCCTTCTAACAAGGTTGGACCCGCCCCCATCAGTACCTGTTGCTCTGATAGCGTTTTAGACACTGCCGCATTGATGTCCGCATCATTATGTCCCAAAAAGGAAGCCGCGAAACCTGCCTGATAGTCGATGTATTCATTTCCGTCTGCATCAAACACTCGGCTACCTTGGCCTTTCACAAAGCAAATATTAGGTGCCGTTTTCCTGTTTAACGATACTACCCCTCCAGGTATCCAACGTTCGTTACGCTGCAAAATCTCCGCAGACTTTAAATTTTCTTGCATAAAATGATATTCCTTATTATTATAATACAAACACTTGTTCCATGTTTAACAAAGGGAGAAATATGTATTCTATAATTACCTTTATTATGTATACTAAATTATAATTTTTATGTATACATTTAAAATATATTTTAAATTTTTATGAAAATACTTTTGACGCAACTGGATTTTCCAGAAGGCCCATGTTTTGATAGAAACGGGATATTGTGGTTGGTAGAAAAAGACGCAGGCAATTTAGTCTCAACAGATGGCAAGGTTCACCAACGACATAATGTTGGCGGCGCTCCTAATGGAATAGCTGTAGACAAAAACAATACACTCTGGTTTTGCGACTCGTTTCAAAACAGCATTAGAGCTTTTAACCCTAACAATGGTACCACCGAAACTGTTATTGAACAAATTGAAGGTCAAAAACTTAAAATGCCGAATGATTTGACCTTTGACAGCAAAGGCAACTTGTTTTTCACCTGCCCAGGAAGCGAACTCAACGATGGAACAGGTTACGTTTGCCACTACGACTTAGTAATGGGCGTAAAGAAAATAACCGCAGGAATGTTTTACCCCAACGGACTAGCTTTCAATAAAGAAGAAACAAAATTATACATAGCTGAAACAGGTACGCAAAAGATATGGACTTTTGACTGGAACGCTGAAACAAGAACTTTAAGCCAACAAAGGTTATTCGCGGAAACGGGCGGTAGCATTGGCCCTGACGGGATTGCTTTTGATGAAGAAGAAAACTTATATGTAGCAGTTTACGGAAGTGGACAAGTAAAGGTTTGGAATAAAAATGGCCAAGAAATTGATGGTTTTGAAACCGAAGGCAATAATCCAACCAACTGTGCCATAGATCCTAAAGGAGCGCAGGGATTAATGATTACCGAGGCCGAAAAAGGACTACTGATCAACTATCCGTTAAATAAAAAAGGGACTTTGTAAGTCCCTTTTTTATTTAATTTCATACCAACTCTAATGCTTCTTGCTCCCCTCTATCTAATTGCCTTAACAGCGAAGAATGGGCCAATTGCCAGTTATCTGTAGCTAAACCTTCTACAATAGCGCGATGTTCTTTATCAGTATCCTGATAGTCTTCCATTTGATCCATCACCACCCCTAGCCTCATGTGAAACAAGGGGATATTGCTATTTTTATACATGGCAATTAAACGGGCATTACCTGTACCTTCAATCATTTTTTCGTGGAATTTCACATCCGCTTCACAAGCACCACCATAATAACCTTTAGCTACCATTGCTTCAAAATCATCACAGATAAGTGCCAATTCTTTCGCAATTGCTTTATTTTTCTTGGCAAATAAGATTTTAAGGGCACCTATTTCCAAGATTTCCCTCAACTCCCTGATCTCTTTCACATCGTCAATGGTCATGCCTTTTACAAAGCAACCACCTTTTTCGCCGAACTCTACTAAACTCTCTCCAGCCAGCCTCATAAAGGCCTCTCTCACAGCTACTCGACTGACGGACATTTTTTCTGCCCAAAAATTTTCTACTAATCGAGAGCCGCCTGCTAATTGACTAGAAAGAATCTTTTTTCTTACCTCTAAATACACCTTATAGGCTAACGAATCTTCTTTCATTTTGCATACATTTTTCCCCAAAAATAAGAATACAATTTTATTTTCAAAAACTTGTCCTAGTCTGTTCGCTTTGGAGATAGTTGATATCTTCCAGCTTCAGCATTCCACGACACTGCATTCTGATCTTTAAGTACATTTTTAACAATGGTTTTTCCTTTATTTAAATCCTTAATACTCCAAAATCCCGTATTTAATCCTACACAAATTACCTCATAAGCTTTGTCTTTAGGCACTTCTACTTCTATATCTTCACTTAAATACGCATTTGGTTTAGCCAATACAATGATTTTATCGGCTATCTTTAACGTAAAATAGTTAGATTTTTCCACAAATTCTACTGCTAATTGTTTTGCGCCTTTTTCAGTCATCTGAAACACGGTTGCAAATTCAGCTAGCTTTTCGTCATTTTTAGGGCTCACCATAATCCTGCTGCCTTTTGCTTCCGGCCAAACTGATTTCACAGTATAATAATCCTCAAAAACTTTAGTGCTCGAATCGCCAGACAATACATTCACTACCCTATCCGTTTGTTTTGGCTTCAACATCTCTACGTAAGTGATCGCTTGTTTACCGTCCAGTTCGCTGTTCAGCACAAATTTACCTTCTTCAAAAGTCGGTTTGTTTAAGGTGTTGATTTGCCAATACTTTTTCATGGCCGCATTTTGCGAAACAATGTGATCTAAAAGCACCACCACTGCTGGCACATCTGCACGCTTTAAATTCAGAAACAGCATTGACTTGGTATAAGCCGAAACTTTTTCGGAATAGGCCGCCGTAATGTCTATATTAAAATAGCTAAATGATGGATTAATTGGATCTGAGCCTATGGCCGATGACCTGACAAAACCTGTTTGGAACCAAGCATCATTCAATACTTCTTTAACGTTTCTCGGGAAACGCTGACTAAAACGGGTACCGCCGTCGTTGGTTTTTGTTCTAAACAGCAAAGGTTCTTTAGGGTCGCGAACCAATATCATACTGTGCGAAACCGACCTTTTGTTGAAATTGAAATCGTAAGGAGAACCGTAAGAAAGATACAAGCCCAAATCCCCCACCTGAATTCCACGATGATAAATCTGCAATGCACCCGCATCGGCATGTTGATGGTTTCCAAAATGAAAACCACCTCCTTTTAATTCTACCACCACGTTTCCACTGGCTTTTCCTTCTTCCCATCCCGTTCTTGCCACCATACTATTTAGTACTGAACCAAAATCTTTAGTCAATGGCAATTGGCTCAAATTAAAATCAGGTTTTAGCTTAGGGTCATCCAATAATAAAAACAACACTGGATTATCTTTAAGTCCGCCTTGCTTCACAAATTCACCTTTGATTAGTCCATTGCCCGAATAAGCATAGCACAGCAGCATGGTTTGTGGATTTTTCCAGTAAAAGTTTTCGCTTTTGCCGTACTTCACATTAAACATATCGCCGTCACGCATCATTTTACCATCTGGCGTACGCATGTACAACCAGTAGTAAGGTAAATTCTTAATATTATCATCAAATACGGGATAACCCAACATTCGGTAATACAACCATGCGGCATGCATTTCCCAACCAAATCGATAACCACCATAATCAATACCTTGGTTGTGCCTTGGCGATTGGTATTCGAACTTGCGCATGGGCACCAATTGATCTAGCACCCAATAGGAAGTGTATTTATACGGAAGTGGGTCTTCATCATAAATGGCAATGCTCATCGAAAGCATATCTCTACAAATCTGTGCTTCGTTACCATGTCCATTCACAATACTTTCAATACCGTAAAAAGGTGGCCAGCCCATTTCCATATCGGTAGCCAAACGCATTAAATCGCCTCGCAGTTGCTTTCGGTTATCCATATTCATGATACCATAACACCAATCGTACACCAAAGAGGCGGTATAAATGGAACGACCTACTTCCCTGGTGATATCCCCATAAGTAATATTTCCAAACTCTAGTACCGAAAGATAATCCAAAGTCAACTTAACTGCCTCTTTTCCCACTTGTTGATCTTCGGTCATCAAATAATAAAAAGCTTTGGCCTCTATGGCACTTTCTAGCTTTTCGTCGTAGAAAATTTCCTTATTTTTATTAAAGGCGAATTTAAAAGGCAATTTAGCTTTGGCAGTTACTGCCGTCCAAGCTTCAGTATGAGCGGTGTCTTTAAGTCGCTGCCTAATAATGGGCAATGTTTCTCGGTTTACCCATAACCTAGGATGCCCTTTCGGCGGAATAACACTTGGCACATAGGCTTCGGCATCGGCAGGAGGTTTTGGCGCCACAAAAGGCTTAATGAACAATCTTTTCAGCACCAAATTATCGGGCAACCAAATTTTAAAGCTTTGCTTAGCAGTTTTGATTTCGAACTTGCCTAGCTCTTGTGCTCCGCCACGATAATTATCATAAACGATTCGATAGGTTGGCCTTTGCTCCGCATTTTGTAATTTGGCCTTTAGCGTTAGCCTCCCCGTTTGATCCTCTTTTTTGAGTTTCTCCAGATCAATAGGTTCGGTTTCGGCTTCGATCACATACCATCCCGGTTGGGCTACCTGCACTGTCCATTCTACATCTGGAATTGCTACCGCCTCCAAATCTCTTTTAGCACTGTTCTTTACATAAAAGGCTTTTTCTCCCTTATAACTAACCTGAACATTTTTTGGGTTCACCTTTACTTTTTTGATGTCAAGCGGTGTTTTTTTAACCTCCTGTACCTGCTGACTATAAAGTAAATGACTTGAAAATAGCCCCACAAACAAGACTGCATAAAACTTCCACTGACAGGCAACCTTCACCGAAATCGCATTTTGCATACTATCTAATTGCTAATCTTTTAACGCTAATTCTCATTTCTTTGGTGGTATTATTTACGGTATTGATGTAAATATAAGCATTGTATTTACCATCAGCGGTTTGCACCCAAACACCGCCTTCAGCTTTTACGTTGATGGCAAAATCTGGCGCATCAGCAAAGTCTTTTGATCTTAAATCCACATCATCTACAAATACCCCGTATTGGATTCTTGCCAATTGCTGATCGCGAACGGTAAAGGCTTTTACGATTTTCGATTTGTTTTTTAAACCCGTTGGCATGGTAAAGGTTGGCCAATAAATAGGATCTGCGGTAGGCGCTACCAACGAATGTAAATAGGTGACATTGGTAAGTGCTCTGTACAAATAGATCAAATCTATTTTATCAGGATTGGCGGCTGCAAATGTAGCATTGTAAACCTTCATATCGGCAATAGAAATAAAACAATCAGTCCCATCTTTAGCGATAAGATCCAATTGCATATCCATGCTTCTTATTTCGTAAGGACCTGCCTGGTAAGAAATGGTTTCCCCATTGCTGGCCTTTGCCGTAAAAGTGAAGCTAATGGATTTACCTCTCGCCTCTTCTGGAATTTTATAGTAATAACGAAGTGTTGCCGCAGAGAAATTACCCGTATAAACCACCTGAGTGGTCTTTCCAGTAGTAGTGGAAGGATCACCTACCGCAGTGCCTACATCCACCCCAGTATTGTTGGTATTGTAAAACTTGTTGTCCATATAGGTTCCAGTAGCTCCAGCAATACTGGCCTCCACTGTCATAGAGCTCAACTTACCTTTTTCAGGAACAATTCCAGCAGCATAGGCAAATTCAATGGTTCCGCCCACAATATTTGGCCCCAAAGATCTTTTAATCAAATCGTTTTGCAGTTGATCAGATGCCGTTGGGATTTGAAATTCTTCCTCCTTACATGCGCCCAAAAACAAGGTGAACAACATGAAGGACATCAATATTTTAAAACTTAATTTTTTCATCTGTTTAGCTTATTGTTTAACAGTTAAATAAACTTTATAGGTTTTTCTCACTTTGCGATTTCCCGAAACCACCGTCCACTCTTTAGGTTTTGATAAATCAGAAAAATCAACCTTGCCTACAATTTTAGGGTCCAAAATGGCATCAACCACTAAACTAAATTGAGGGTAAAGATTTTTAAGGTCGGTACCGTACAGAACCTCTACATTAATGGTTTGCGCCGTCGTATCAATGGTCGCAGCCTTGGTTCTTACCGTTTGGAAATCGGCACCCAGCAACTCGAAATTGCTGACATAGCAATCGGCCCTATTGGTAATGAGCAAGCCATCTTTATCTATCGGGTAGTCCTTTTTACATGAAACAATCACGAATAAGGCTAATATGAATTGAAGTATGAATATTTTTTTCATCGTTTTAGTGTTTAGTAATTACCTCCAAGGGGTATTTTGAGTAAGCTTTCTGTTTCGCTCCCTCTCGCTTTCAGGAATTTGATAGATATAGCATCTTTGATATGTCAATTCATCAGCGTTGAAGAAGAAACGCTCCCAGTTGTTGCCCCAAGTATCTTGAAACCACTTACCGGCACCATAAGCAGGCCCGAAAACACGCTCCAGAGCTCTCCACCTTCTCAAATCAAACGTTCTTTGCCCCTCACCGAAAAGTTCTACGATTCTCTCTTGCTCAATAGCATCGAAAAAAGCTTGTCTTGAAGCCGTTTTTGAAGCAGCCAAAGCAGGCAGCTTACCCCTAGCCCTCACTCTGTTCACCAATGCAATGGCGTCTGCTTGCGGCCCGTTTACTTCATTGGTAGCTTCCGCGTACATCAAGAAAACATCCGCCAAACGCATCAACGGCCAGTTATAATCGCCAGAGCTTCTATTTTGACCACCGTAGTTACGTACAAATTTCCTCGATTGTAACCCTGAAAGGTTAGTTCCGTTATCGTTGAAGGTGACATAGCTGGTACCGCCAATATTAACAGTGGCTCCCCAAGTTTTGTAGATGAACGGCACATAGTTGGTCACTTCGGTAGTTCCTATTCCCATGATCTTTTCGTAGTCCCACAATAAAGTAGCCTTCATTCGGTAATCTCTATCTTTATACGTGTCTGGATTTACTGAAGAGTTTGGCGTAGTACGAGCGACATTACCGGTAGCAGGAACGGTAGGATTCATTTGTGTCATTTTAGGCAAGAAATCTCCTGTAATGGTCGATTGGTACCTATCCGCCAATTCGTAACGCGGTATGGCTTGATTTTGCGAAAGGCCAACCGATACGCCAGTCCAAACCCTCATGTACTCTTCACTTTGGTTGGTTGCGTTACCACCGTGGGTGATCACCATCAACATCTCCCCGTCGGCATTCGGATTGCCCGTTGACGGAATAAACATGTAATAGTAGTTAGGCAATACATCGGCTTTGCCCATCTCACCCCACTCACCTGGCGCACCACCTCTGAACAAGTTCAAACCAAAACCAGTAATTACACTATTGAAATCGGCAGCTGCACCTTCAAATGCTGTTCTGGCTTCGGTAGCAGATTGCTGGAAGCCTTGCAACTCTGGCCAGCCATTCTTTTTCCACGAACCCCAAAACAATTGCAATTTACCTCTGAATGCTAAAGCGGCAGGTTTACCCGCTCTACCAATAGCAGCTCCTTTGTTTGGTAATTTTTCTGCCGCATAAGTAAAGTCAGCATAAATAGAATCCTTCACTTTCGTAATCGGCATTCTGGAAATGGTATCTACTTCAATAGGATCTTTCGGTGTTTTGTAGATGTATGGCACATCGCCCCATAAAGAAATTAGACGGAAATAAGCGATACCTCTCAATAATTTAGCTTCGCCAATAATCGCCTCTAAGTTTTGCTTTGAGGCAGTTGTTTTAGCATTGGGAAGCAATCTGGCAGTAACGTTTTCAATCACGTAGTTAGAGTTCACAATAGATCCATACAATGCTCTGTACAAAGCACCAGCGCCGTTGCCGTAAGCACTTGGGTTGTTTACCGTGATGCTAATAGGTGCTGCACCCACGTTATACATTTTAAGGAAATCTCCATGCCCATCAAAGTGATAATCTCGATCAAAACATGGCCTAAACACATTGTAATTCCCCATCAGGGCGGTTAGCGCATCGGCTTCTGTAAGCCAAAAGGTATTGGTATTGGGCGACACCGTAGCATCTTGATCCAATAGATCTTTCCTACAACTCCCCAAAATGGCGATTGATAAAACGGAAAGAAGGATATATAATATTTTCTTATTCATGACCATCATTCATTAAAAATCAAAGTTTAACCCAAACACAAAGGTTTTTGTAATGGGATACGAATCGTTAGCGTAGGTATTCTTCTCAGGATCTAAACCTTTAAACCCAGTAAAGGTCACCAAGTTGTCGGCCGATACATAAGCCCTGATTTTCCCGAAACCTACTTTTTTAATGATATTGTTTCTAAAGGTGTAACCTAGTTGAACATTTTTTAAACGGAGATAAGATAAATCCTGTAGCCAAAAGGTACTTAGATAGTTATTGGTACTGGTTGAACCTAAAGTACTAGGCAACAATCTTGGATATTCGGCCCCTCTGTTATCTAAGTTCCAAGTTTGATTTAACTGCTCGTAGGTAACGGCCTGATTGGTAGTCCCCAAGAACGGGCTATTGATTCTGTTCATCCAAAACTCTTTACGTCCAAACGCTCCTTGCAATAAAACAGCAATATCAAATCCTTTCCACGAAGCAGAACCTCTTAATGCATAATTGGAACCTGGACGGCCTAACTGATATTCAGGATAAGCCACGCGGTCGTTCGCATCAATTTTACCATCACCATTCACGTCTTTGATCAAGATATCACCTGGAGCTGCGCCTTGAGGCGTTGCTTTATAAACATCTTCCCAAGTTTGCGCAATGCCAATAGATTCAAAGGCATAAACAAAGTTGTAAGGCATGTCAATAAACATCGAGCCTTTTGGCAAGGTTTCACTCCACGACAATAAGGTGTTTTTATTGGTTGAGTAATTTAGGTTCACCATATATTGGAAATCATCTTTTTTATCATTCCAAGTCACATTGGCTTCAAAACCTTTGTTGCTCATATCGCCAATATTTCTTCGCGGGGCAACATAAGCTCCAGAAAGGTGGATAGACAAGTCAGAAGGCCTATTCATCCCTTTGGTTAACCTGTCATAATAATCCAACTCCACCAAAAGCTTGTTGTTAAACATCGACACGTCGAAACCAACATTAAAAACATTCGTTTTTTCCCAAGTAAGATTGTAATTGATAAATTTCTTGTTAGTTAAACCAATTACTGCAGCTGCATCTAAATAGTAGTGACTTGCGGTTAATAGTTCTTGTTGCTCATAACGACCAACGCCACTATTGTTACCTAAACTACCATAAGACACCCTCAATTTTGCAGAGTTGATTTTTATTTTATTCAAGAAGGGCTTGATGAAAGGTTCTTCCGAAAATCTCCAACCAAATGCTCCTGCAGGGAAATAACCATATCGATCACCTGGTAAAAACTTCGACGAACCGTCAGCTCTGAATGTACCTTCTAAGATATACCTGTCCTTGAAAGAGTAAAATAAGCGACCTATGTACGAACGCAAACCTTCCGTCTCTGAGTTACCGCCTGTAGTTTGCACGTCGGGTAGAGCACCATCAATCTCAAAAATATAAGGATTGATACGATTACCTCTACTTGCCGACAGTGAACGATCTTTCCAAAACTCTTCGCTATAGTTTACCATTGCCGACACGGTATGCGATGTACCGAAAGTTCTTTCGTAGCTTAATTTAGCATTCAATTGTGTTTTGAAGTTCTCACGATCTACATTATAAATGGGCTCGTTAGCTCCTACATAAATCCTAGGCCCAAAACTGTCGGTTTGGAAGTTATAAGCCTGTGTGGGGATGTCACCTCTGGTATCAAACCTGTTGTTATAATTTAAGGAATAATCTACATGCGCTACCAATCCTTTAATAGGTTTCCAATCTACATAACCATTCAAATAGGCTTGCTTTTGGCTCATGTTGTTTCTATTTCTCACCATGTAATCGGCGTAGGCATTGGTAGATTGCGAGCTTTCATTATAAGCCATTGCGCCACCATAATAACCTGTTATAGGATCGTAAGGTAAAATACCCGCAGGTGCCGTAAACAAATCTAAACCGTTAGCACTATTGGCGGTCATCCCTTCGCTATAGTTATATTTGTATTGCGACCAGTTTCCAGAAAACCTAATCCCTGAACTTATCGATTCCGTAATTTTGGTATCGAAATTGAATGCCGCATTATAGCGTTTAAAGTTATTTTCGATCTGGATTCCTCGCTCATCTAACGCACCCACCGACAGGTAATAGTTATTGTTTTCGCTACCTCCGTTCACCGCAACGTTATAGTTTTGCGATAGTCCATCTCTCAAAATCACATCCCACCAATCGGTATTTGGATAACGCTTAGGGTCAATCATACTCATGGCCAACCATTGATCGATGGTGCCATTTTTAAATTGAAATGCAGATGGCAAAGTTGTAGCTGATTGCGCCACCTGCGTAGCGGTTAATGCCTTTGCATAGTTATTTACAAAGTTTACATTTTCGGTTGGGCTCACCAGCGATACGTTACTATTGAAACTAATGGTTGGCTTCGAGTTTCGTTTACCAGATTTAGTAGTGATCAACACCACACCATTAGCCGCTCGGGAACCGTACACTGCCGATGAAGCAGCGTCTTTTAATACCGTTACGCTCTCAATATCGTTAACGTTTACCCTGTTCAAACTTACATCTGGCATTCCGTCCACCACAATTAGCGGACTAGCATTGTTCACCGTACCTAAACCCCTGATCATTAATTCGGCAGCATTATTACCCGCCATACCAGAGTTTTGGTTAACTGCCAAGCCTGGCAACAAACCCTGCAAAGCAGAGGAGGCATTGGAAAGTCCGCGGCTGCTTACCGTTTCATCGAACTTGGCAGAAGCTACCGCACCAATGATATTCCCTTTCTTCTGCACCCCATAACCCACTACCACTACTTCGTTAAGCTTGCTTGTTTCTGATTTTAACACTACAGATGCGGCTTCTTTAGGCGCCACTTCTACGGTACCAAAACCAATCAGCCTAAATTGGATGCGGTCTGTTTCAGAGGCCTTAATTTGAAATTTACCTTCGCCATTGGTTACCGTGACTTCAGAAGTTTTCAGGTTTCTTACTTCCACACCTGGAAGCGGCATTCCTTCTTCATCCTTCACAAAACCCACAACGGTTCTTTGGAACAGTTTTGTCTTCAAAAACGCATCCTTGCGGTAAGCAGAATGTCCGCCTTTGTCAAATTCTTCGTAGGCCTTACCCCTGGCGTGGCTCATTGCGGGGTAAATAGCGCAAAGCAACAAGAAATACTGGCTTTTCAGCATCCCTCTTGCCTTCAGAAACTTACATTTCATAGTACTTTAGGTTAATATAGTTTGTTAGGTTATTATTCGGTACAAATTGTATACATAATAAAGCAACAATTGAATACTTTTGATTGAAATTAGAAATGATTTTTTAAAAAACAAAATATTTTGCACAAAAAAATATTCCACACAATAAAATTTTGTATACATTTTTAATGTTTTTTTGTATATATATTTATTTTCTATAACTTTAATCTAACGAAACAAAACAACCAACCTAAAACAACCAATGAGGCGGCTTACTATTATATACTGCATACTGCTTGCATTATCCTGTACGAGCAAAAAAGAAGAAATTATCAATACCATAGCACTTGAAAACTCGCTACTTTCGCTATCTGTAGCTGCAGATAGCCTCAATGTTCCTTGGGACTTACAATACGACCAAGAGAACAATTACCTTATTTTTTCTGAAATCCGTGGGGAGATAAAAAAACTAGACTTAAACAGTGGCAAAGTCTCCTTAATTAAAAAGCTTCCCAATGTTTTCCAGCAACGAACTACTGGATTATTAGGCATGGCACTTTACCAAGCTCGCGAAAGCGATCAATATTTATTTCTTTCTTATACCTCTAAAGTAAATGATCAAATCTTCTCCAACTTATACCGCTATATATATAAGGATGGAGAACTGAGCCTACCCAAATTGCTTTTACAAATCCCAGGAAATACAGGACATAATGGCTCGAGAATTATGGTAGGGAAAGATCAAAAGGTTTATTGGTCTACAGGAGATGCTGCAATTGATTCGAATGCACAAGATGTAAAGCGTTTAAATGGCAAAATACTTCGCCTCAATTTAGATGGCAGCGTCCCTAAAGACAATCCCATGGCCAACAGCTATGTATATGCTTGGGGTTTCCGTAATATGCAGGGACTTACGCAAGGAGACAATGGCATGATCTATACTTCGGAACATGGGGATGCCGTGGAAGACGAAATTAACTTCATTATGCCGTTACATAATTATGGATGGCCGCTGGTAGAAGGCAAAAATGCTCCCAAAAATGCAGCCGACAGTTCAAAAGCAAAATCATTTACTACTCCTATCCAATCATGGACGCCAGTTATTGCGCCAGCGGGAATAGCCTACTACGGCAGTATGAAAATCCCAGAATGGAGAAACAGCCTGATTTTAACCACGCTTAAAAGTCAAAGCTTACGCATTTTGAAATTATCAGAAGATGGCAAAGCGGTGATTGATGAGTATACCTTATTTAAGGATCAATTAGGCAGGCTACGTTCGGTAATCACTTTGCCTAATGGCGATATCTACTTCTGTTCAAGCAACAGAGATTGGAATCCTCAAAAGGGCTTCCCTAAACCAACCGATGACAGGATCTACAAATTAAGTGTCAGCGATCAAAACGTTGGACAGGTGGTCAGGCCAAATAAAACCGAAGCTACAAGCACGCAAGAAGTTTCTGGAAAGATGCTCTATGAATCATATTGTGCTTCCTGCCACAAAGCAGACGGTAAAGGTATTCCAAATACCTTCCCTTCGTTGGAAAAATCAGCCACGGTAAATGGAGACATAAAAGCGCTGGCCAATATCCTTCGTAACGGCTTAAAAGATAAAACCATTGCTGGTGTAAAATATGACGCTCTCATGCCTGCCTTCTCTTTTTTAAAAGATGAAGAAACTACCGCCATCATCAATTACATCCGCACGCATTTCAACAACCAAAGTTCAACCATTACGACCAAACAACTTAAACAAACTAACTAAATTATGGAATCTACTGCTACAAGCAAAAGGAATATCTTAAAAAACATTCTTGCCATTCTTGGGCCTGGAATTATTACCGCCGCCTTGGTATTTGGACCAAGCAAAATGACCATCACTTCGAAAATGGGCGCAGATTATGGATTTGGTTTATTATGGGTTGTAGTGGTCGCTATTTTCTTCATGATGGTTTTCTCCAAAATGTCTACAAGAATAGGTTTAGCATCTGATGAAACTGTACTTACACTAATCAGAAAAAAGTATGGCAAAGTAATCTCAATTATTATCGGGATTGGTATTTTTCTGGTAGCGATCTCCTTTCAATCTGGCAATTCCACAGGTGTAGCCTTATCATTGTCAGAATCTACACATATTGACACCAAAGTATGGATCATTACTTTCAATCTTATTGGTATATCGCTACTCTTTTTTCGATCATTTTATAAAATTTTCGAAAAAGTAATGTTGTTCTTGATCATCATGATGTTGATTGCATTTCTTACCACGGCAATAATGTCGCCACCACCCTTAAAAGCATTAGCCGCAGGCTTTTTACCTAAATTCCCCGAAGGTTCACTTGGACTTGTCATTGCCTTTACCGCTTCTTGCTTTTCAATTGTTGGGGCTCTTTACCAAGCTTACTTAGTGCAAACAGGCCGAAAACTCTCCAACGGAAAAAATAGCAAGAATGCCTTGTTGGGCAGTCAAACTGGAACAGTTTTACTAGGGATCATGAGCGCTGCAGTCCTTATTTGTGCTGCAAACACGTTATATCCGCAACACATTAAAGTAAATTCGGCATCTGAAATGGGCAAAGCCCTTGAACCCTTACTTGGTGCTGGAGCGAAACTCATTTTCTTCGTCGGCTTATTTGGAGCCTCATTTTCATCATTAATTGGCAATGCTGTTTTAGGAGGTTCTTTGCTGGGTGATACCTTTAGGTATGGAAATGACCTTAACCATCCAGTGGTAAAAGTTTTTATTTCATTGGTGATGATTTTCGGTGCAATCATAGCACTATGTTTTGGGAAAACACCGCTTGAATTAATTGTATTTGCGCAAAGCATCACCATATTTTTAGTTCCTTTCATCGCCGTCGTGATGTTTTTAATCGCCAACGACAAGGAAATCATGAAGGAACATGTCAACAAACCTATCACCAAAGTTTGGGGAGCCTTGGGCTTGCTTTTATTGATAGGACTAGCAGTTAGCAACCTACTTACCTTACTAAAATAAACAACAAATGAAATTGAATTTAAAAGAATTTGAAGACACGCTCTTAGCCCCATCGCCAAGCTTAATAGAAGACATCAAGCAAATAGAGGGAGATATCATGTTCTTGGGCATTGGTGGAAAAATGGGGCCTAGCATGGCCAAATTAACGGTTAGGGCCTTAAAAGCTGCAGGCATTGATAAAAAAGTAATTGGTGTTTCCAGATTTTCATCAGGTGGATTGAGAGAAGAACTGGAAAGCGAAGGCATCAGCACCATTGCTTGCGATCTTTTAAACGAAGAAGAACTGAAAAAACTACCTCAGGTAGCTAATATCATTTATTTAGCAGGACACAAATTTGGCACCACAGGCAATGAAGATTTTACCTGGGCCATGAACACTTACCTGCCAGGCTTGGTATCTTCAAACTTCAAAAACTCAAAGATTGTTGCTTTTTCTTCGGGCAATGTACTACCATTTGTCCCCATCAAAGAAGGCGGCGTATCAGAAGAATACACCCCATCACCTATTGGCGAATATGCCCAATCTTGTTTAGGCAGAGAAAGAATTTTCGAATACTTTTCTAAAAAAAACAACACCCCTGTATTGATTTACCGATTGAACTATGCGGTTGATTTTAGATACGGTGTACTGGTAGAAATTGCAAAGTCGGTATATGCCGACCGCCCAATTGACTTGACTACACAAAACGTTAATGTGATTTGGCAAGGCGATGCCAACGAAATTGCCATCAGATCGCTTTTGCATTGCAGTACGCCAGCAAAAATGCTGAATGTTACGGGTCCTGAAATTCTATCGACCAAATGGATTGCAGAGCAGTTTGGCCTATTACTAAACAAAAAGCCAACCTATACAGGTGTGGGTGCCGATACTGCATTGCTGAATAACGCCTCAGAATGTCATCGTTTGTTTGGTTATCCACGCACCACCATTCGTGAAGCTATTGAACATACCGCCAACTGGCTTTTAAACGGTGGCGAACTTTGGAACAAAGACACCCATTTTCAAGAGAGAGGAGGAAAATTCTAATGAATAAATTATCTGCTGAACTTAAAGCGCATTTAATGCAAGGGACTGTAATTCCTGCCCACCCTTTGGCTTTAAATGAAGACCGTAGCTTGGATGAATACCATCAACGATTATTGACCCGCTATTATATCAATGCAGGTGCTGGTGGCATTGCCATTGCTGTACACTCTACCCAATTTGAAATTAGGGAACCAGCCATTAACCTTTTTGAAAAAGTGATTGAAATGGCCAGCGAAGAAATTGAAAAAGCGAAACTCAACAGGCCTTTCCTTAAAGTTTGTGGCATTTGCGGACCAACAGCACAAGCCGTTAAGGAAGCTGAAATAGCCATAAAACATGGCTACCACATGGGGTTGTTGAGCATGGGTGGTTTAAGAGATTGGACTGAAGACGCCATTTTAGATCGTGTCAGAGCAGTGGCGCAAGTTATTCCTGTATTTGGCTTTTACCTACAACCTTCTGTAGGTGGCAGAATTTTCTCCTATGATTTCTGGTCGAAGTTTGTAGAAATTGAAAATGTAGAAGCGATCAAGTGTGCTTCTTTTAATAGGTACCAAACCTTGGATGTGATGCGAGCACTTGCCAATTCGAGTCGTAGAAATGAAGTAGCCATGTACACTGGCAATGATGACAATATTGTGAACGATCTATTGACGAGCTACCGCTTTCCAACTGCCGAAGGCGAAAAGGAAATTAACTTTAGAGGTGGTTTACTAGGGCATTGGGCCGTGTGGACGAAGAAAGCCGCGGAATTAGTAGAAAAAATAAAGCAACATAAACAACAGCCTAATGCCAGGGTAGCCGATGAGTTGTTAAGCTACAATATTGCCGTTACAGACAGCAATGCCGCATTGTTTGATCCTGCACATGATTTCCATGGTTGCATTCCAGGTATACACGAAGTATTACGCCGTCAAGGATTACTTAAAGGCATTTGGTGTATCAATCCAAAGGAAACCCTTTCGCCTGGACAAAAAGAAGAAATAGACCGCATTTATCAAGATTATCCTTACTTAAATGATGATGGTTTTGTGAAAGATTTTTTAAGCCAACAAACCAGCTAATTGAAAGCGAGTACCACAACCCAAATTACAACCTAAAACAAAACAACATGAACAGAAGAAACCTTTTAAAAACTTTAACGCTCAGTTTAGGTGCCACGGTAATTACCAGCGACCTGCTAGCTAAAGTGGACAAAAACACCTATACCTATAAAATTGGCCGCAACCCATTACACAAACCCTTGGATAAAGCCGTTACTGCCATTACCCTTGGTGCTGGTAATAGAGGAATGGTGTATGGCGACTATGCTGCTCGTACCCCAAAAGATTTAAAGATTGTGGGCGTGGCGGAACCTATTGCCTTCCGTAATGAGCGCTATGCTAAAATCCATTCTATCCCTCAAGAAAATAGATTTAACACCTGGGAGGATGTTTTTAAAAGACCAAAATTTGCAGACGCCATCATTATTTCTACACCCGACAACATGCATTATGCACCTTGCATGAAGGCTTTGGAACTGGGCTATGATATTTTACTAGAAAAACCCATTGCCCCTACCGAGAAAGAATGTAGGGATATTTTAGCACTGGCCAAGAAAAAGAACAGGATTGTGGCAGTTTGCCACGTATTAAGGTATGCGCCTTACTTTGTAAAAATGAGGGAATTGATTGCTAAAGGTGCCATTGGCGAAGTTGTGAGTATTCAGCATTTTGAACCCATTGAGCACATCCACATGTCCCACTCTTACGTGAGAGGGAACTGGCACAATTCTAAAGAAACCACCCCTATTATTTTGGCCAAATCATGTCATGATTTAGACATTATCAAATGGGTAATTAACAAACCCAGCAAAAAAATTGTGGCCATGGGCGATTTAAAATGGTTCCGTAAAGAAAATGCCCCTGCAGGAAGTAGCGACAAATGTGTAACCTGTAGTGTCGAGAGAGATTGTCCATATTCGGCAGTAAAAGAATATGCAGAACGCCAAACCCATTTCCTTTCGGTATTAGATGTTCCCGACAACATCCCTAACCGTAAAGAGTACATTCTAAAGAAGCTTGAAACTAGCAATTACGGTCGCTGTGTTTATAAAATGGATAACGATCAACCTGATCATTATGTAACCAGTATCCAATTTGGCGACAGCGTAACCGCAAGTTTCTCTATGGAAGCCTTTACCTCTTACCATGGCCGTCGTACTAGGGTAATGGGCGCTATGGGCGATTTGGTTGGCGACATGAAAGAATTGGTACACAACGATTTCAGAACCAGAAAAGAAACTAAATTTATTCCAAAAGTTGAGGAAGTAAAAGGTTACGAAGACCATGGACACGGTGGTGGCGACTGGTTGTTAGTTAAAGATTTTGTGAATGCAGTAAGCCAAAGAAATCCTGCACTGCTTACTTCTACCATCGATGATTCTATTGAAAGCCACTTAATGGGCTTTATGGCCGAAGAAAGCCGCAAGAATGGAAAAGTGATGGATATTAAAATGCCTAGCTAATCAAAACAAACATTCATGACAAAGCCGCTTCAGTAATTGAAGCGGCTTTTTTTGTGCTGATGCTAAAGTAGTTTCCATTGTTATCCTTAAAAAGATTAACTTTTGTAGAAAACTTACTGAAATAGTATAAATCTTAAGTTAAGCGTAGTTTTTTGAAGCAGATAGGTACCTACCCTATACGGTTATTACACCTACAAAAGGCAATTGCTGGCCTACAACATATAAATGTTATCCTACTTTTAGTTAAAAAACCACCAGGAAATGATGTCATGCTACCCTGCTTTTAGCTAAAATCCGCCAGGAAATGACGTCATGCTTACCAGCTTTTAGTTAAAAACCACCAGGAAATGATGTCATGCTTACCAGCTTTTAGTTAAAAACCGCCAGGAAATGACGTCATGCTACCCTGCATTGAGTTAAAAACCACCAGGAAATGACGTCATGCTACCCAACAAAAGATAAAATCTATCCAACATGAAGTAAGAAACCACCCGTTTAAAATGAAGAAATGATGAAAACACTAACCAATTCATAGTGTTCTTAGCTAAAGAAGATCAACAACGAAGAGTGTTTGAGCAAATCATCACTAACTTAATCATAAAAACTTACGAAGCTAAACAACAAACCTCGTAGGTTTTTGAAACCTACGAGGTTGAACTCAAATAACTCATAATGCTAAAGCTCCGACATCCAGGTTTCCTTTGGCCAAGATGGATCAGGAGTAGCAGTCGCTTCGAAAACCAATTCGCCGCCGTTGTTGATCTCTTCTTGGGTGAGGTAGTTCCTGTTTAACATCTTACCGTTTAACTTCAGCGACTTGATGTATTTATTCCTGTCGGAGAAATTATTCACCGTAATTTTTAAGGCTTTTCCTTTTTGAGTGTGAATAGTAGCCGAGCTAAATAAAGGTACGTTAAGGTAATAGATAGGCCATCCTGGACATGCGGGCATGATCCCACAAGCGGTAAGCACAAACCATCCCGACATTGCTCCGGCATCGTCATCCATGGTGCGGATATAAGCTTTGGGACTGTTTTTGTAAACCACGTCAACAAAAGGATCAATTCCCTTACTGTTGTCATTAAAGTAATATTGTACCACAGTATCTACTGCAAAACGATGCATCAGCTCTTGAGTTTTCCATGCCTGTGGCGTAAAGCTGTACATCGATGGCGCCTGCAAATCAGGTTCGTTGGCATGGTTGTATTTGTCTTCCTCAAAAAACTGATCGAGTTGTTTCAGGTATTGATCCATCCCTCCCATTAAACCGATTAGGCCTTTATTATCAAACGGTGCAAACCAACGGTATTGCCATATGGTTCCCTGATAAAGTCCTCTTGCTTGTACCTTGTCTACATCCGACTTCGTAAGGTCTTTAAAATCCTTATTCCAATACTTTTTATATTCCGAAGCCTTCTGACGATATTTTTCGCTCAGTTCCTTTTTACCAATGATGTTTAATATTTCGGCCAATGCCCAAGTATCATAACTAGATTCCAAGGCCTTGTCTGGTTTAGAAAAATCTAGACGATCTACTTCGCTGATCAACGAATCGGCAATTTTGTTAAAATCTACGGGATAACCTTTTCTGTACGAATCCAATAACACCACAATGGTATGTTCGGTACGTACGGTATTGCTAGGTTCGTTTTGAGAAGCATAATCTTTTTTACCTGCTTCATACAGATGTGCCAGAGAACTTACCATGTCCTGATATTGTGTAGGCCAAGCAATAGAAAGCAAAAGCAATTGGGTGCGGTAATTGTCCCAAATGGCCCAACCATTATAACGCTTACTGCTTGTTTTTTGAAGGCTCCCATCGGTTGCTCGGAAAGCACCATCGCTCTCAGAGATGTTGTATGGCGATTGCAAGGTACGGTATAGCAAGGAGTAGAATAGTTTTGATCGTTCTGTATTGCCCGCTACGTTAATCTTGCCTAAGGCTTCGTTCCAAGCTTGGTGAGATTGTTGTTTCAATGCATCGAAACTTACAGGCTGAATGGAAGCTTTGGCGTAGGCTTCACTCACCGAAGATAAGCCTACCTTAATTTGCGCGCTGGTGCGCTCGGCAGGCAACTTCCCTATCAATTGATGTGCGTTTAGGTTGCTGATTTCAGTGCCAGCGTCGAACGCTAAATAATAGTAAATTTTATAGGTTCCTACATTACAAGTGGTTTTGGCCTGCACCCATCCACTTACGGTATTATTAGAAATCTGGTGTTCTTCGGCCACAAACTTATTGGCTAAGGTATGTGCCAAATCAATGAAAAAGCCTTTTTCGCCAGCAGGAAATTGATAGCGATGTAAACCCATCTTCTCTACCACCGTCATTTCAGCTTTAATTTGATTGCTGAAATTAACACTGTAATAGCCTGGGCTTCCTTTTTGCGATACTTTGATCAGGTCTTTGGTATAATCTGTGCCTAAAAAAGGTTTGATCAATAGGTTACCACCACTTCCCTGACATCCTACACCTTCAAATCGATTGTGTGTAAAGCCTAAAAATCGCTTTGCTTCGTATTCATAACCTGCATGCAGCTTTGGATAGGTTTGCGGACCTATGCTTAGCATGCTAAAAGGGTAACTGGCAGCGGGCGACAACTGTCCATGATCTCCAGAAGTGCCTAAAAACACATTGACCAAACTGGCCAAATCTGTATTTCCCTTTGTTCCCTTTTGGGCTACACTGGCGTAACTACACCCAATGATCAATAGCACTGCAACACTTAATTTTCTTACGATCATACCTTGATTAAAATAGAAAGCTAAAATATAAACTTCTGGCTACTTAACACACCCGATTGTTGTAAACTTCCAATATACAATCCCTTTGGCAAGTTGAAAGGAAGTTGAGTAACCTGCTGACCTTTAACTACCTTGATATTTTGCTCTAATACTTTTTTACCACTAAGGTCTGATACTTTAATCGTCGCCACACCATTATTTTCTGCCATAAAAGCAAACTCAACAGCTTGTTGATTAGGCTTGGCAATCACGCTCAAGGCTGTCTTTTCCCATAAAGTTTTAACCACTACTACCTTTGAAAGTGACGAATTGCCATCAAAATCTACTTGCCTTAATTGGTAGTAGCTGTTTCCAGGCAAAGGATTTTGATCAGTATAACTGTAAAGCTGCTCCGTGTTGGTATTTCCACTGCCTTTCACCGTAGCAATGACATTAAAATCACTTCCGTTTTCGGAACGCAGAATTTCAAAATGAGAATTATTGGTTTCTGTAGCAGTAGCCCAGTTTATCTTTACCTTATGACCACTTGACACCGCGTTAAACGAAGTTAATTTGATAGGCAAGGGAACTAGATCTGTTAAATAATTGGCATAAGTAAAATTATCCAAATAAACCTGTGCATCATTATTGGTGGCATTGTATCCTAAAAATACAAAGGCATTAAGCGCCACTCCAGCCGCTAAGTTATTGCCTACGTCAAAAAAATCGTAATTATTGGTATCATAAATCAAACGTACCCCATTTACCCAAATATGGCTAGCTTGTGCAGCAATGCTGTAGGTGGTAGTGATTTCGGTAGCAGCATCTGTTTTATCATAAGTGGCTGGAGTAGCATTGTTATTGGCATAAATTTGCACGTAGTATTCTCCCCCATTTACAAACGAAATGTTTGGATTTAAAGTAGGATCTAATGTTTTAAAACCACTTACTGCTGGCGTGCCCGCAGTTAATTTCTCTCTTACTGAGAGTTGGTAAGTTCCTCCAGACAAATTCCAATGCATCATTAAGATAGCTGGCTGGGGGTTAACTTCATTAAAATTGATATTGTTAGAAAACTGGGTACCACCACTTGCCGTAGTCCAATTAAAAGTACTCGCATCTCGGCCTACCACAAAGCGATAATCAGCATTGGTCCCTGACTGAAACTTCATTTTAAAACCAATACTCATTACACTGGTTCCTGCAATGTTGAGAATAGAGAATTTACTGGTAGATGTAGTTGGAGGTGTTTTAAACAACAACCTACTTCCCGAACCAATAGTTCCCGTATTTACCAAGGTAAATCCCGACACATTGCTATTTCCTGTCCATATTCTGGCAATCTGTTGATCTTGCGGTGCAGCCAAAGTACCATGTACATGGCTCCCATCATTTGAAGAGGCAATACCCGCAGCAGAACTTGGGGATAAATTACCTGTAGCGGTACCAAAATCATACTTCCAGTATTTTTGCGCCTGTACATTAAAGCCAAACAAGGCCAAAGCCGAAATCAATAGTAATTGTCTTTTCATGACTGATTGAATTAGTTTTTTGCTGCTTTTATATTGTATTTATTTAAAATATCGATGATTTGAGGTTGGATGTGACGGAGCATGCGGTCATAACCCAAGTCGTTGGGATGCGTACCATCAGTAGTTCCCTCGTGGTCGTTGCCCAGCATATTTTCCGAAGTGATAAAATACAGGTCTTTAATTCCCTTATCTAGCAGCTTTATTACTTCTTGTTGGATATTAATGTTTTGCTGTTTGACCTGTGTGCCTAAAACTTTGTCCCAATAGCCTGTTTCTCGCACAGGGCTTTGTATTACAATGATTGGGGCGGTTGGATGTTTTTTCCTTACCGTATTCACCAAATAAGCGGTGCGCTCGGTAATGAGCGCTGGATTGGTATTGGGCACACAATCCAACACGTAAGCATCGGCATTGATGGCGGCCACCATATCTACTACTTCTGGTTCCATTTTAGCGCTTCCGCTTAAGCCAAGATTAATAAAATTGATACCTGTGCTTCTAGACAGTCTTGCGGGATAAGCCATGCCAGGTCTACTAGCTCCTGTGCCCTGTACAATGCTGGAGCCATAAATAAGTACCCTACGAGCGAAAGGATCGCTACCCGAACTTAACGTTGCTTTTTTCTCTACGCCAATCTCTACGTGCTCAACCTTATCATATAATGGAAGATACAGCAAGCATTCCTTTTCAGTATTGCCCATTCTGCTGATCAGGATCTCTTCATTACAAACCCCACTCACCTTTCCTATCCCTGCAAATTGCCATTGATCGCCGTTTTTGATATAAAGATCAACTCCTTTATGTGCCGTTGGAAACATATAGGCAAGCGCTTTGCTTTTGGATACACACCATTTGGCTGCAATTACCGAACTGTTGGTTTTAAATGAAATGGCTAAACCTGCGGAGTTGGTTAACAATTGAGCAACACGAGCAGGTAAACCTTTATATTTATTGGTATCAATACGGTCGTAACGATTGGGGGTTTCTTCACTTTTACCCACCAAGGTAAACTGGTTGGCACTGGTAAAATTTAATTGATCTGTTTTTTGTGCCTTGGCTGACAGCATCACCAAGCAAAATCCTAAAAGCAATAAGTATTTCATGATTATTGAGCAGTTTTTTTAAGGACAAGCAACATAGGATAGTGATCTGAAAGGGTATCGGTCAATTGGTCTTTCACAATTGTCGCATCTATCGCGTAGGGCGCCAAAGCTTGGTTCATAAAGATGTAATCAATCCTGGTGTAGTTTTGGTGCTTCTTCAACTTGGTTGGCGCACTTTTATCATATACGGTGTTAAACTTTCGCCAAGTATCAATCATTCCAGCGTCTAACAGCTTTTGAATAGCGGTATATTCTATTTCACCATTTTTGGTGATCCTAGCCTCTGGGTTATTCTTTTCGCTGTTGACCACCAATTTCATTTTAGCTTCATTATTATAATCAGCCTTATCCAAAGGCGACATGTTATTGAAATCTCCCATCAGCAATAAAGGCTCTCCTTTGGGTACACGGTTAATGTATTTCAACAAAGTATCTACCTCTAAAATTCTTTCCTCGTACGTTTTTGGGTGTAAATGCGTCACGATAAAATGATAGCCTGCTATTTTTGCATAAAGCATGCCGTGGTGCATACCGTCAATGACTTTTACCACATCGGTAATGCGGTGTTTAGACATGATGGCCAATGGAAAGCCTGCTCTTTTTTGCAACACGGTATAGGAATAACCCGCTACTTTGGCCATTTCGACCAATTGAGCTTTAGAAATACCGTTAAACTCTTGAAATGCCACCACATCTGGGTTACGTTTAGCCACCCATTCCTGAAAGCTCCTCATCAGCGTACTGTCTTTTCTAAAGCCTTCTAAAACGTTATACGAAAGCGCCTTGAACACTTTAGAGTCTTGCTGTTCAGCGAAAAGCAATTTGGTTTTTTCGTAAGAAGCTAGGTTTTCTACGTTTTGTGCACGGGTGTTAAACGCAATAAGGAACAAAGCCAATGCGACAAAGGATTGTAACTGTTTTTTCATATCATTTTTTTAATAGCAATACCATGGGATAGTGGTCAGAAGCGTAATAGGTAAAGGCATCTTTCACCAGATAGGCATCTTTATAATTATCGAGCAAACTTTTATTGAGCCAGATATAGTCTATTCTAGTAAAATTGCCATGCGTACGGAGCTTTGTAGGGGCACTTTTATCGTAGTTGGAACGAAATAGCTTCCAACTGTCGTAAAAACCTGCATCCATCATACTTTGGATTGTACTGTAATCGATTTTGCCGTTATTCAATATTTTGGTTCCTGGGTTGTTTATTTCAGAAGCCCTTACCAAATCCATTTTTGTGGTATTGGTATCATAAAAGGAAGCATCTTGCGGCGACATGTTGTTCAAATCTCCCATCATCAAAATCTTTTCGCTGCTAGGAATTTCTTTAGCTTTAGCCAAGATGGTTGCGATTTCCTCTTTCCGCTTTTCGTATGTATCGGGATTAAGATGGATCACGAAAAAATGGTAGTCGAGTACCTTTGCTTGGATCAAATGAATGGCAGAAGGTCCCGATTTCACATTGGTAATGGGATGCTTAGACACCAAGGCTACGGGCAAGCCCGATTCATGATGCATTAAGGTGTAGTTAAAGCCCATCTCCACCGCAAAAGCTTGTAAGCTTGCTTTGGTAAACCCCTTCATTTCCTGAAAGGCAATGACTTCGGGCTTCATGGTGTCTATCCACTTTTTAAAGTTCGAAATGATGATTGGATCATTCCTAAAACCTTCATAGATGTTATAGGACAATACCTTAAGCGTTCCGTTTATGGCATCAACTTTAGGGCTGCTCTTTTTACAGGCAAGTAAAACACCACAAAATAACAACACCAAAACAACCGCTTTAAACACAGGCAGTATCACCATACTTGTTCTTAATTTTGCCACCATACCTTGGTCCTTAAATTATCGCCGCCAATTCTGGCAGCGGCAGCATCGTAGTTTGCTTTATTGGTTGCTTTGGTAATCAATGGGTATTCGAACCTTGTAGGCAGTATGCCATTATTTTTGGCCGCTGGACCAACGGGTAACACCGGATAGCCAGTACGTCGGTAATCATACCAAGCCTCAAATCCTGAAAAGAACATGGCAATATATTTTTGGCTGATTAAACGCTCCATGTTAGCGGTACTACCAGTAAATCTTACCGTAGGTCTGTTCAAATAAGTAGTGCCTGCGGTGCCATCCCAAGTACATTTCCATTGTTTCCATGATGCCTCTACCCCTTTGTTGTAGTAAGATTGGGCATCTGCGGTAATCCATCCTTTTAAAGCGGCCTCTGCCAACAAAAAGTTAACCTCTGCCCAAGTTAAAATCGGAAATGGATAGGCATCATCTTTTAAGGTAGTGGCCAAAGTGGAAGTTTTAAGCCCATTGTTATCGGCAAAAGCAATGGTTTCTTGCTCATTGTAACCACTTGGAATGCCTACATAAGCACCTGGTGTGTTCTTGGTGGCATACCTAAATCTTCTCCCATCAACGGTGGTATTCATCAAGTCCATTAAAGGTTTGCCCATACGTCTACTGCCACTAAATTCTGCCGCCGACATTTCAAAAAACAGGTTGATGAATGGTTTCACCCCTGTGTATTTCATCATGGCTTCATCATCATTGCTGGCAATCAAAGGATACTTGGTGGGATTGGTGAACATTTCTGCAATCTCCGCTGGAGCGTTCATTTCACTTTTGTTGGAAACCCTTACCAATAAACGTAATCGCATAGAATTCGCAAACTTTTTCCATTTCACGGCATCGCTTCCATAAATCAAATCTGAACTATCAAACGGTTTGTTCTCATTAAACAAATCATTTGCTCTTTTTAAATCGGCCAATATGCTGGTGTAAATGGATTGCTGGGTATCGAACTTCGGATAGTACAACTCATCCCTGCCTTTAAAAGCTTCTGTATAAGGAATGTCGCCGAACATATCTGTTAAATTAGAGATGAACCAAGCTTTCATCACTAAAGCTGCTGCCATGTTGTTGGCGTCGTTACGTTGCTCGGCAATCTTGTACATTTCGTTCATATCGTTGGCCTTTACGTAAAGCGTAGACCAAATAGGGTCAAATTCGTTCTCCCTAAATTCATAACGGGCAAAATCATTCAGCACTCCTGTTTCAACGGTGTATTGCATTAATTCGTTGTTCAGGCGATGGGCACGCTTAGTGATCAACCACATGCCATCAAATTGTGCAGGGGCCAATAAGCTACCTGGTGCTACTGAAGTTACCTTTACAGGATCGGTATTAAGTGTTTCGAAATCCTTAGTGCAGGAAGCAAGTACGAATACCGTACTGATGATCGAGAATAATTGGATTTGTTTGGATAAACTTTTCATGTCGAATACTTAAAATGAGGCTTTAATGGTGGCTCCAATGCTTCTGGTAGAAGGGAATTGTCCTGTTTCGAAGCCTGGTTCAATACGATTTCTGTTTAATGTGGCGATCTCTGGATCATAAAGCGGGAAGCTGGTAAAGAGTAGCAGGTCTCTACCATACACACTTATGGATGCTGATTTTGCACCAATGTGCTGAAGTAACTTTGCGGTGAATTTATATTCCAAGGATACTTCGCGAAGCTTGATATAAGAAGCATCGAAAATATTGGCTTCGGCATTGTCCCTTAAATACATTTGGTTGTAGTAATCGGCAGGCGTAGCTACAATGTCGTTCTTTCTGTAGCTGCCATCTGCATTTTGCACCACACCTTGGCCAATAATCCCTCCGTATCTTCCTGGTAAGGTAGATTTTAACTTACCCGCTCCTGCCAACACTGAGTGTGAAAAGGAATAGATGTCGCCACCTTTTTGACCGTCGAATAAGAACGAAAGGCTGAATCGACCGTAGCTCAATTGGTTTTGGATGCCTGCTTTGAAATCTGGCACTGCCGAACCTAAAATCTTAAAGTTCTCCGCATCAATTAATGGCAATCCATTATTGTCATGAACAATTTGTCCATCTGGTGCGCGTAAGTAGCCCGAAGCGTAAATATCTCCAATAGCACCGCCTACTACGGCTTTAATATAACCTCTAGGGCCAGTAGCCATGATAATTTCGCTAACGTTAGGTGCCAGCTCTTTTACCAAGCTTCTATTAGAAGAATAAGTTAAAGTGGTTTTCCATTGCAGCTTGCTCCTTTTGCTCAACGGACTGGCCGTTACCGCCAATTCGTAACCGCTGTTGTTAATCAAGCCTGCGTTAAAAATTCTTCCTGTAAAACCAGTTGCTGGATCATTGGGTACCGTTAAAATTTGATTGGAACTGTTAGAATTATAATAAGTGAAGTCAAAACCTAACCTGCTTCCAAAAAACCTCACATCTACACCTACTTCTCTGTTGGTTATAATTTCTGGCTTTAGGTTATTGCCGCCTGGTAACGTAGTTGGATTAGTGTAGCTTCCCCCAAATTCTGACGGGTTTAAATAATATCCTGTCCTATATGGATCGGTATCATTTCCTACCTGCGAAATAGAGCCTTTAAGCTTTAAATACGACAAGGGCTTGAGGGCCGATAGGTTGAACATCTCGTTAATAATGGCACTTCCAGAAACCGAATAATAGAAATAGGAGTTGTTGGCTTTTGGCAAAGTACTCGACCAGTCATTTCTTCCAGTGACATCTAGGAACAAATAAGTTTTGTAATTGAACTGCGCCAAACCATACAAGCTTTGTACTTCTTTGTTAGCTGGCGATAATACCACCAATGGCCTATCTTGTGCATTTCCCAAGGTGTAAATTCCAGGGGCGCTCAGTCTTTCGGCGGTGGTTATGTTATTCTTTAGTTTGTTTTTAGTAATGCTTCCACCTGCGGAGAAAGAAAGACCGATGTTTTTAAACAGGGTTTCGTCGTACTTATACAAAAAGTCGTAATTCTGCTCTTGTACAATTACCGATTGCTCTTGGTAACGTCCCACCGCAAAGCGGATGCTACTGTAAGGACGACGAGTGGTTCTGAAAGAGGAATTTTGATCGATCCCGCCTCTCAACATTAAACTCATTTTCTTATTGAAAGTGTAAGTAGCGGTAATGTTTCCAAAAATACGATCCTGATCTAGCGTATTTAGGTTTTCGTACAAAATGAAATAAGGATTATCTACCGCAGAGTTCAGCTTGTTGTTTTGATCAACATCTTTAATATCCCAGTAATCTTTGTACCAAGCGGCAGGAATATTTGCCGAACGATACATCAAGCCATACATAAAAGAGTTGGTATTGTAACCAGACAAAGGCAAATTATCGCTTTGCTTATGGTAATAGTTTACCCTGGTAGTGATTTGCAAATTATTGAGCTTGCTGTTACTCGAAAAAGACAATCTGTTGAATACATAACCTGTGTTTGGCAAAATATATTCGTTACGCATATCATTATACGCCAACCTAATGGAGTTTTTACTATCGCCACCAGTAAGCGAAAGGCTATTGTTATAAGTTACGCCCGTAACAAAGGCATCTTTTACGTAGTTCTTGTCGGCCACCCAAGGGGTTCTGGTGGTTCCCGTGGTTTTGGTTACAGGATCATATTGGTAGTAAGATTGTCCAGCAAAGGCAGGACCAAATGAACGTGTAGAGTTGGTACTAGGTCCATCAGGACTGGCACCGTAAGAGAAATAGGTATTAATGGCATTACCTGCACCGTACTCATACTGAAAATCAGGGTAACGCAATACTTCATCAAAAGTAACGCTACTGTTAAATGCTACACCAAGCTTATCATTTTTATCAGTATTGCTTTTAGTGGTAATGAGTATGGCGCCCGAAGCAGCCCGAGATCCGTACAATGCAGCCGCAGAAGGGCCTCTCAAAATGGTCACGTCTTTTATATCCTCTGGATTAATATCACTTAAGGCATTGCCGTAATCCACAGGTGTTTCAGTGTTTCCAGTAGCGCCATAACTTAAACCGTTGTTCCCTACCATGCCACTCACTACAGGTACGCCATCAATCACCACTAGCGGTTCGCCTTTATCCAGATCTAAGGAGTTTTGCCCCCTTAAAGTGATCCTTACCGTACCACCTGGACCTGCTCCTGCTTTGGTAATGTTTAAGCCTGGCACTTTACCTGATAAGGCATTTACCCAATTGTTAGGTACAGTTTTAGAAATTTCTTCCCCATCTATTTTAGTCACCGCATAACCAAGGCTTTTTTCCTCTCTTTTGATCCCCAAGGCGGTAATCACTACATTGTTTAGCGCTTGCTCCTGTCCTGATAGCTCAATGGTTAAAGCATCACCCCCAGCTTTTACGTTTTGAATACGTTTGGTTTGGTAAGAGATATAACTGACTTCGAGGGTGTAGCTGCCAGCTTGCGCCGCAATCCTAAAAGCCCCTTCGCTATTGCTAATCGCATTTCTGTTGAGTTCCAATAGCTTCACATTTGCACCAGGCAGTGCTTCACCTGTTTCGTCTACCACCTTTCCAGTAATATAGAGTTCCTGGGCAGTTGCACTCGTTTCCTTTCCGATGATGACTATTTTGTTGGCCTGATAGATGTATTTAAGCTGAGTATCTTTTAATACCTGAGTTAACACCTGCGAAACGGGCGTATTGCTTACATTAATAGAAATGTTATCGTAATCTTTTACCAGCTGCTCGTTGAATACCACTTGGATACCTGAGCTTTTTTGGATGTTGGAAAGCGTCGCTTTTAAGCTTTGCTTTTGCAGACGTAGCGTAATTTTCACTTCTGTTGGTGATTGCGCATGGGTATTTGTTGCAACAACCAACTGACCGCCTATCATTAAAAGCACTAAAAAATAATAGAGATGTTTCATTGATATATCTTCTTGTCGTTTGATTATAGATATATCTTAAAAACCATGGCTTGGTAGTAGAAGAAAATGAGAAAAATTTATAAAAAGCTAATTATCAAAACGATATTCTTTTACCAGAATTACTTCACTAGCTTTTCGAAAGTTACTGACTGTCCTTTTTGCTGATAAGAAAGGTTATTGGCACTGGCCAATACGGTTAAGATATCTTGAATTTGATCTTTGGAGACGAAGCCTGCCGTAATGCGATAATCTTGGATATCAGCTTGCTTGAAATGAAAGTTGAGGTGATATTTTTTGGTAAGTACCGCACAAACATCTAACAAACGATCATTATTAAAGCTAAAATCTCCGCGTTGCCAAACAATGGTGGTTGAGGCATCTACCTCACGTTTATCCATCGCTCCGTTTTTAGTATCTATACTCAATTGCTGATTAGGCAGCAAAATCATTGCTTTAACATTTACCGCATCTGATACCTGAACCTTCCCACGGGTTACCGCTACTTGGATATTGCTTAAATAATGGTAGGCCTTAATGTTAAATGCTGTGCCCAACACTTTTGTATTCACTCCTTTTGAGGTCACGATGAAAGGGTTAGATGGATCGTGGCTGATATCAAAGTAACCCTCACCTTCCGAAAGAAATACTTGACGCTTGCCTCTAGAGAATCGATCGGGATAACTGAACTTACTTCCTGCGTTTAACCAAACTTTAGAACCATCTGGCAAAGTAAGTTGCAACTGTTTGCCATCTTCCACTTTTTTCTCGATCATTACTACTGGATCTGCCCAATCGTGGAGATCATTTCTAAAAAAGAACAAACTGCCCAATAGCAAAACCAGTATCGCGGCAACCCTTAGTAGTGGCCAAAGGGTTCTCTTCTTTCCAAACAATTGTTGATCGATATTGCTTTTGATCCGTGCATCAGTAGATTGCTGTTCCAAGTCGCTCCACTCCCATTGACCTGCTTCCGATTGGGCATCAAACCATTCCTCTAAGGCCTTTTTTTCCTCAGCAGTACATTGGTTATTGCGATAACGCTCTAAAAGTGCTTTGATGCCGTTTATATCCATCCTGAAACAATATCCCGAAAATTAGGCTTTGGTAGTAGATATTTCAAAATATTTTTGCAACAAACTATGTTTCAACAGAATAAAATTAAAAGAAATTACTTCTGAAGTAACAACCAGTGGAACAATAGCCCTGCGCTTAGCACCACATCATGGTTAAGTACAATTCTGAAATGCTTGAGGGCGTTATTGATTTGCTTCTTTACGGTTTTGTCCGAAATCTGCAGTTTTTCTGAAATCTCTTTATGGCTAAGGTTTTCTTTTCTGCTCAGCACAAATACTTCTCTCATTTTTGAAGGAAGCTTTTCCAGTTCATGATCGATAAGGGTATTGAGCTCCTTGGCCGCTATCGATTCGTTTAACGTATCTTGCCTAGAAGTAAAGTGGTCGATAAGATGCTCTACATGCTTGCCTTTTTTAAGCTGGTCTTGAATAAAATTGATGCCTTTAAAACGAGCTGCCGTGAAAAGATAGCCTGAAAGTGTACTTTGATTGGCAATCTCCATCCTTCTTTGCCATAGCGACACGAATATTTCCTGCACAATGTCTTCCGCGGCATCTTTGTCCCTAATTACCTTCACTACATATAAAAACAGCTTTTGCCAATAGGTATGATAAATTTGATCGAAGGCATTTCGATCGCCATTGCACAGCAAACGGAACAGGTGTTCCTCGTCCGGAAGTGGTGTATTCTTATCAGGCATTTTATATTTGGCTAAACTAATTTAGTAAGGTTAAATTAAAGTTTACTAAACATTATTAAAAATACTGATAAGAGAACGACCAAAAACCTCGCAGGTTTTGGAAACCTGCGAGGTTTATTGCCTCTACGTCATCTCGACCGTAGCGGAGAGATCTTTTAACAAACCATTTTTTACAAGTCCAAAGATTCCTCCACTCGCTGCGCTGCGGTCGAAATGACGGGAATTCCAAAGCCATGCGCTATATCCCCCTCTTGGAGGGGGCAGGGGGAGGTTTTAGCAACGTTGGTTCTTCTGTATTCTTAAAAACCTCTCAGGTTTTGAAAACCTGCGAGGTCTATTGCCTCTACGTCATCTCGACCGTAGCGGAGAGATCTTTTAACAAACCAATTTTATAAGTCCAAAGATTTCTCCGCTCGCTGCGCTGCGGTCGAAATGACGGGAACAACCCACCTGCCGTCATTTCGACGATAGGGAGAAATCTAACGATTTGTATATTCGATGATATCAATTATAAATTGCTAGATTTCTCTTCGTCGTGCCTCCTCATCGAAATGACGGGAATGCCAAAGCCATGCGCTATATCCCCCTCTTGGAGGGGGCAGGGGGAGGTTTTAGCAACGTTGGTTGTTCTGTATTCTTAAAAACCTCGTAGGTTTTGGAAACCTGCGAGGTTTATCACCTCTTCCGTCATTTCGATCGTAGCGGAGAGATATTTTAACAAAGTCAATTTTATAAGTCCAAAGATTTCTCCGCTCGCTGCGCTGCGGTCGAAATGACGGTTGAGTGTAAAACCTACAAAGTTTGCAAAGACTTCTTCTTAAAATTCACTTCAGAAATTAGTGTGGCTACAAAAATAAGTGCCCCACCCAAAAGCAAACGCCAAGTAAGGTACTCATCCAAAATAAAGAATGCTGCAATGGCACCAAATACAGGTTCAAAAAGATAAATGACCGCTACACGCTCTGCACTGATATATCGCTGTGCGATATTGGAAATAGAATACATGTAAGCGGTAGAGAACAATCCGCAGAAAACAATGCCTATCCAAAAAGTATTGCTTTCTGGAAACCAATTGGCTTGGTCATCATTTAACGCCAAACCAAAGGTTAACAATGCACAAGTAGCAAACATAGGAATAATGGTAGGGATCAGATTCTTTTTGGAGGCTTGTTGCTCCACCAAAATGAGGTATGCAGCAAAGCAAAATGCACCTGCAATGGTGTACAAATCGCCCGTACCGATACTCAATTGGCCATTTATAGAAATGACAAACAACCCAATAAGGGCAACAACGGCTGCAATCCATATTTTAAAAGGGGCAGCTTTTCGATAAAGCATTAACTTAAACAATGGCACAATTACAACACTGGTGCCAGCAATAAAAGCACATTGTGAAGCATTGGTATTTTGAATGCCTAGTGTTTGTAGTTGGATTCCCAAAAACAAAGGGATAGCCAGCATTGCACCTGTTTTAATGGCAACTAAATCTGTCTTCACCAAATGTTTCCAAAAAATGATGGATAGCACCAAGGTTGCCATTAAAAACCGATAGAACAGAAAGGTCGTGGTTGACTCACTTCCCATGGCTAGTTTAGTCACCGAAAATGAAATGCCCCAAAAGGCAGTTCCTAAAATTAACAGTAGCAGTAATAAGTTCTTCTTTTCCATTTATTGTCACTCTAAAACTTTCTTCATCATAATATCGATTTGGCGGTCATCGCCCAACATAAAAACGTGCTCATCAAAAGCGACAAAGCCATTCTTTTTGTAAAAGCTCATGGCTCTGAAATTCTTCTCCCACACGCCCAACCAAACATGCGCTACTTCTAATTGTTGCGCAACTTCAATGGCTTTGTTGTAAAGCAACTGTCCCACTTTTTTACCGTGATAGTCTTGCAACACATAAATTCTCTCTATTTCAAGCGCATTTTCATGGGCATTCTCTTTTTGTGCTTCACCAATATTGAGTTTGAGGTAACCAATCACTTCATTGTTGAGCTCTGCAAAATAAAAGGGTGATAATGGGTTGCTTAGTTCCTTGCTTAATTGTGCCACGGAAAAGCTTTCCTCCAAATATTTTTGCATGTTTTCTTCCGTATTGATGTCGGCAAAAGTCTCTAAAAAAGTTATCCTACTGATATGTTGAAGCGCGTCCACCTCATCGATGTTTAATGGCCTTATTGTTATATTTTCCATAGCGCAAATCTACCCAACCAACAAATGCAATAAAATGCTATTTTATCATTTATTAATGCATATATTGCATTAATGGATCTCCAACAAATCAGGTATTTTTTAGCTTTATCTCGCGATCTTCATTACTGGAATACCGCAGCAAAGATGAACATCACCCAATCAGCACTTACCCGTCAAATTCAATCGTTAGAGAGTGAGCTGGGCCTTTTATTGTTCGAACGAAATAAGCGTAATGTAAAACTCACCCCAGCGGGACGTTTTCTGAAGGACAAGTGGGAAGTAGAAATTAACGAAATTGAATACATCCATCAGTTTGCCAAACAAATCCATTTGGGTGAAAGCGGTACCATTAGAATTGCTTACCCTGATTCAATCTCAGCTTCTATCATGCCTGAAATTTTGGCGCATATCGCACAAGAATATCCCAAACTACAGATAGAACTGGTGCAGGTTTTATATGAAAACCAACAGGAGTTTTTAAAGAATTACAAAATTGATCTGATCATTACGAGAGATGTTAACGGTCCTCCAGGTATTAAATCCAAGAAGATTTATACCGATCACTTAGCTTTGGTTGTTCCTGAAGATCATCCTTTTCAAAGCGTCGAAGACCTGTCTACAGCAACACTATCCCAGCAAAAATTCATATTGCCTACCATTGATGAGGGAAGTAGTTACGGTCACATCATTCAACAGCTGTTTAGCACTTTTGATTTTGTGCCTGACGTTTACCTCCACTCTGAGTTTGGTTCCATCATTATTGCACTGGTAAGAAAAGGACTTGGCATTGCCATTTTACCCGATTCTTATCAATATCACGACAGCCCTGGTTTAAGGTTTATTAAACTTTCCTTTAAAACTGATTTATACCTTAACTGGAGAACCGATGACCACAACCCCATCCTTTCCAATGTATTGCAACTGATTTTAAATAAGATTAGTAAAGTGGATTAGTTTAATCTTGCATCACTTTTAGATTGCTTGCGTACCTCGCAATGACGCTTCGATTGATATGCTTGAGTACCTGTTCCTTCATTGCGAGGCACCAAGCAATCTCTTTAAACTACTGAACAAAGAGAAATAAAAATCATTTAAAAAGGTATTTTAGCACCCAATACACAATGAATGAAAAAAGTATATTCGGAATATAAATTCTTTGGAGGTTTTAGCTTACTGCTTATTCTAAGCGGTCTGGCCACATTCCTCAGCTATGAGCTTTTAACATCCACACTAAACAGAGAAGAGAATCTGTTTGAAGATACTAGCTTAATCATATTCGTTAGCAGCATAATTGTGATTAACCTTCTATTTATCCTCTTATTTATTAGTCAGTGTAGATTTATCATTGCTGACGCCAATGGAATCAAGTTTATAAACCCGATTTTACCATTTCTAAGAAAATCATATTCATGGTCTTACTTTGACTATTATGTCATCGTTGATGAACATTCACGCTACAACACACATGAAGCAGTGTGGTTAATTAAAGATGAAAAAATAATGAAACGGTTTTCTAGTTTTTATTATGCTAATTATCATACCATAAAGGCTCAAATCAAAACAAAATCAAGAGGTAAGAAAAACCTCAATCCATTTCTACAGTTTTTCGCTCTTCTTCGATTGAAAAAAATAAGAGGATAACCGTTTATACAATTCCATCTCTTTTTGCTTTGCGTAAAGCAGGACCCAATACCTTTACCCGCAATTGATGGTGCAGGGCTTCATATTCATTGATACAAATCGAAAGATCGGCCAATAAGGTGTGGTAACGTTGATATAGTTTAGAAAGTGCCTTAGCATTTTGAACAGCACCAGCCCTTTCTTCTCCCAACAAACTTTCCATTTGTTTAAGTGCGTAAATAACAGATTGGTGTTCTTGTTTACTAATGGCTTTCATGTTTAGGTATTTCGTAAAACTTTATCAATCCTACTGTACATCATGCTAATAGGATTGACAAAGTCATAACCACTATTTTTACTTCTTTTGTTTATTTAAATCAGTAAACACTGCTGCTTTATCTTTACTTGTTTTTTTTAATTTGAAGCTATCGAAAACCTCTCCTGTTGCTTTATAGGCAGTGTAAGTAAGATTTTCACCATCCACATTAATGATTTGGAACAACTGCGTATTTTCTGCAAAGACATCCATCCATTTTGGATTAACATCTACCTTATACATTTTTGGACCAGCTACCGAAACCACATACATAGGGCCACCCACTTTTCCTGATACTCCCGTAGGTAAATTTTGTCCTCTGCTATAAGTATGATCATGCCCCTGCATTAACAAATCCACATGGTATTTATCAAAAAGTGGTTTAAAAAGCTCCCTAAACTCTTTGTTATCTCTGCCTTTAGCGGTAGAATAAATAGGATGATGATAAGTTATCATGGTCCAACGCTTCGGGTTATTCTTTAGTACTTCCTCTAACCATTTCGCCTGTATTTTTAAAGACGTAGAGTCAAGCACAATCATTTGTGAGTTCAAAGAAATAATACGGACATTGGCATAATCTACATAGTAAACTGATTCTTCCAATCCTTTGGGGCCATTTTCTGGCAAGGTATATTGTGCTCTCCAGTGCGGATCTAAGGTTAAGGTTCGCTTCTCATCACGGAAATACTCATGATTGCCAGAAGAAGGAATGCTTGGGATCATGCCATTGATAAAACCACCACCAAAATGCCACTCGCCCCACTCGTTATCATTGTTAGAACGATTGATCAAATCGCCTGCGTGTACAATAAAGCGGGCATCACCATAAGTGGCGAAAGCTTTTCTAATCACCCTCGACCATTTAGAACGAATGTCATTCTGCGCATCGCCTAAATAAATAAACGAGAAAGGCTGCTCCTTTTCTGGAGCGGTCTTAAATTGAAACCATTCGCTCCAATGGGTACCATCGCCTACCCTATAGGTGTACAATTTATTGGGGGTTAGGCCTTCAAAAGTGACGCTATGATAATTAGCCGTTTCATAAGCGGCACCTTTTAGCACTTCAGTTTTTGCTTCATATTCTTTTGCTTCTGGTTTATCCAATTTTGGAGAACTGTCTTCTACCAAAACCTGTGCAAAGCTTTTATTCACAGTACTGTCTGTACGCCAAGTAACCGACTGCGTTGTTTTTGGATCGGCAGACCAAGTCAGGATAATCCTATCTGGAAATTTGCCAGCTTTAAACTCTTGTGCCTTTGCTAAAGTTGGCAGCACTAAAGCTAGTGCCGCCAAAAAGAAACTCTTTTTCTTAAAAGTCATTCTCATATTTAATAAAATGGATTGTATTTGAAACCTAGATTAGCCCATCTAGAATAGTATTTATGATCATTAGGTCTGCCATCACCGAAATCAAGTATGTTTTGTGCATTGTTAATGTTGCTAATTCCCATGAAAATGGTAAAACGCTTGTTGATTTTTTGAGAAGCAGAAAAGTCTAATTGTACCCTTCCTTTTTCCATCAAATCATTGGCTTCTACATCTGCCAACTCATTGATATAGGTGTCATAGAAGTTAAGTGACAAACGACCAGAGAACCCATATTTCTCATACGACAAGGATGCATTACCCACTTTAGGGCGCATAGAGGGTAAACGAACCGTACGATCGCTTACAATGCCTGGCACCTTAAACTTAGATTGTATTTGAGTGTAGTTAGCGTAGATCCCAAATCCATTCCAAAAGCCTGGCAAAAAGGTCAATTGTTGCTGCCAAGCTACCTCAAAACCATACACATGTGCATTAGCACCGTTCACCGTTTGTGTTACTTGATATTTGTCGTAGGTACCGCCTTGTTGTGTATAAATGCTTTCATAAATATAGTTGCTGATGTTTTTATAGAATACTCCTCCAGAAATTAAACCTAATGATTTCAAATAGTGCTCAAATAGCAAATCGTAATTCACCGAAGTCGCTTGATCTAAATCAGGATTCCCCTTCTTCATCCGTTTTCTACGGGTTTCAATTTCCTCCCAAGGCACTAAGTCGTAATAACCTGGCCTAGACAATGATTTGGTTACCGCAGCTCTTAAATTGGTACTTGGTGAAAGTGCATATTTCAAGTTTAAACTAGGGAAAAAACCATTGAAAGAAGAGTTAACCGCTACTTTTCTAGTGGCCACATAATTCCCCTTATCATCAAAACTCACAATATTACCATTGTATTCGAAACCTGTATTTTCATACCTCACACCAGTAATGATATCTAACTTATTCAAAGTCAACTTACCCATTACATAACCAGCCTGCATATTCTCTTTACCATTGTACGAATCAGGATCGGTGTTTTGTCTGATATAGGTTTCATTGTTATTAAATAGCGATAAATTGTTTTGATAATATTGCTCCATCAAATAACCATTGGCAATAGCTCCCGACAAGTCATAATGTCCGTTGAAATAGTTTTTCCTCGAATAATCTGAAAGGAAATCAGACATGGCTAACTTACCTGTCTTTAAAGAATATTGATAATAGCTTCTGGTGTGGTCATCTTCCTTATATTTCATTCGACCACCAAACTTGAACATGAATTTGTTCTTATCACTCAAATCAAAAGTACGTTCGATGTTTAATGAACCTTGAACATCCTTGTCGTGGGCAATTTGATGTCTGTTTACATAGTTTGAAGTAAAATATTGGCTGGCATCATTCGGATTTCCAGTAGTAAAATTAAACTGCGGTGCTCTTGGGTTAGACATATCCATGTTAGCTGCCATACCCGAGTTGGTAAAATAACCATCGTAATAAGTAGGTTGGTCATAAAGACCGCTGGCAAAAGTGACATCTACATTTCCAATCCAATTGGCAATATTTGTTTTAGCACCTGCCGATACACTGAACAAATCTCTATTGTAATCTCTTGGCGTACCGCTTGAACCTATGGTTACTCCTGTCACCGCATCTTCTGTAGTATAGCTCCCTATGCTGTAGCTTTTGGTGCCTCGGGTTTGTAGTTCGTAAAATTTATTATAGTTACCGCGTACATAGATTTGGCTTTTTTGGTTGGGGAAGAAACTTAACTCGCCTTGCACCCCAATGTTTTCCCTGTTCAAATCAGAACCTTCCAATTCCAAGTTCGATAGCTTAAGCTTCTCTACGCCATTGATGGTATAGGTATCGTAATCTTTTTGTACCCTATCTTCACCACGATTGGTATTGCTATAGTTTACGCCAATTAAATAAGCGATCTTGTTTTTGCGCTCGCCATAGTTAAAAGCACCGTCAAAATTCTGTTTACCCAGCAAAAAGTTGTTACCAAATGAACCTTTTACCTGAAACTGCTTAGCGCCAATTTTAGGAGTTTTAGAAATAATGTTCACTGAACCTGCAGTAGCATCGGCCTCCATGTCTGGCGTTAACGTTTTGTTCACTTCAATGGCTTCTACCGTTGAAGAAAGAATACCATTTAAATCGATATCTCTAGAGTTGGTTTGGGTAGAAGGCAACCTGTTTCCGTTTAAGGTTACCGAACCCATGCTTTGGTCTAAACCTCTAATGATGATATTTCTAGGTAAACCATAGCTTAAATCCATGGCAATACCTGGTACTCTTTGCATGGCTTCACCCACCGTAGCGTCAGGAAAACGTTCTATTTGCTCTTCAGATAGCACGTATTTCACGTTATCTGCATTTTGCATGTTGTTTAAGGCCACACTTTCTCCCCTACGAATACCCGTAACGGTAATCCCTTTCATATCGTTGCTCTCGCTGGTCAGCTTTAAATCGGCATTATTTACTTTACCGCTGATCACGTCCACCGTAGTTTCAAAAGTTTTAAAACCGATATAGCTAATTCTTAAAGTGGCTTTACCTGCTGCAATGTTACTCAACACAAAATAGCCGTTCATGTCTGTCATGGCTTTTTGGTTGGTTCCTTTTACAATTACCGTAGCATAGGGTAATATTTGGTTGTTGGCCTGATCTTTTACATAACCTACAATAGTGCCTGGTTTTTCTTGGATCAAAGTCTTCACTTCTACTTTACGTAGTACCACCATCATGCCATTTTCAACGGCCTGTAAATCGTGCTTTTTTAACAAAGGAGTAAGAATTGCCCTTGCTGTTTTAGATTGATCACTTATAGAAACTTTATCTGTAACAGATTCTTTATTGGTGTAAATAAAACTTACGCCAGTTTTGCGTTCAATCTCTTTTAGTAACTCAGGGAAAGAACTGTTTTTAAGATAGATGTCGATTCTTTTATCTAAACCATATTGTGCCTTTACCATGGCTGCATTTCCTATGGTTAAGCAAAGGGTAGATAGTAAGCAGAAGATTAAGCTAAGGCGCATAAAAATTCCTTTTGGGTTAAATAACCCATTGTTTTTTTTCATAAATTTGTTTGTTAATGATTATTACCGTTAATAATTTTTAATCATTGCCAATGGTGTGCAAACCGTAGGCAATAAGAATTTTAGCCATTTCTGTTAGCGCAGAAGTGGCTTTTTATTTTTACTTACATGATTGCCCTCCTTTGATATAAATTGTTCGACCATGCTCGTTAATCTTTAGATGAAGGGAAGTGCTTAGAGCGGTTAAAATGGTTTTTAAGGATTGATTTGGAAACTTAGCAGTGAGCTTGCAACCTTCAAAATCTACTTCGTTAAATTTAAAGTCCACATCAAATTTGCGGGCTAAAATGGCAAATACTTCTTGCGGGGCGGTTTGGTCAAACACCAAATTTCCATTTAGCCAAGTAGCTACGTCTGCGGTTTCAATGTTCACTTTTTCTATTTTCCCATTTTCTGGGTGATATACCAAACGATTTCCAGGCAGCAACATGGTCGGCTTACTTAAGCGATCTCCTTTTAAGACAACCCCTACCTTTCCTGTTTTTACGGTTACGGAGTTCTGTTCGCTGTCTTTATAGGAACTTACATTGAAACTGGTTCCATAAACAATGGTTCTCAGGTCTCCGCTTTCTACCACAAATGGCTGCTGCTGATGATGGGTTACTTCAAAGAATGCTTCACCTGTTAAACGAATATTCCTTGTTTTCTGAGAGCGAAAGTCTTTAAGGTAACTCACTTCACTACCCGCATTAAGCCAAACAATAGAACTATCGGGCAAAACAACCTTTAGCATTTTACCATTACTGGCTTTATGAATGCTATATACGCTTACTTCACTACTCGCTACTTGTTGCTTAGATTTAGTGAGATAATAAAGCGTTAAGGAAGTAACTAGTGCTAATGATGCGGCTATACTATATCTCTTAATCCCTTTTAGCGACCATCCTTTACTTTTCTCTAAAGCAGGATTTAGGAGGATTGGTTCAACCGAAGGCTTATTGTTGGTTGGCAACATGCCTGTTAAAGCCCAAAGCTGTTCGGTCTCGCGGTAAAGCTTTACATTTTCTTCACTGGTTTTTAACCACTGATCTAGATGCTGCTTGCTCGCTGGCGTTTCAACACCTGTTAGCCTTTTAATAATACTATTCCAAATTTGATCTTCCATGAACAGATTTCTTACTCTTAAAGACAGGAAACCTAGGGAAAATACGGGCTGGCGGAGGTTAAGTATTCGTTAACTTTTGATCAACTAAATGTTTTGCTTGTGCATGTATAAATTGCATGCTTTTGGAGAGGTGATCCTCTACCGTCCTCACGGAAATATTTAGTAATTCGGCAATTTCAGCATAGCTTAATTCCTCGAAACGAAACATTTTAAATACCAACTGTCTTTTTGCGGGAAGTCTCGAAATTACCTTTTCCAGAAACAGTAGCTTATCATTGGTATCCTCCATGTCCTCTACACTTAACGCTCCGTCTGAAAGGACTTCAAGTTCCGAAAAATCTTTGAGCACCACATGATCCCTGCGCTGCTGCAAATAATTTAAGCAAGCGTTCTTGACCGACTTGTAGAGATAATTTTTGATATAGAATGGCTTTTGTTTACCATTCCAAAGTTTAATGAAGGTATCATTCACTACGCTTTTGGCGGCTTCCATATCATTAAGGTAATAGAAAGCATAGTTATAGAGCATGTCGCTAAAACGATTAAACAGCGATTCGAAGTCTATAGCGCTATATTCCCCAAGTTCTGGTGTATAACGATTTGTCTGTTGCTGAATTTCCATGCGATACCAGCCACAAACTTCACGATATCGTGTAAACAAAAGATTAAAATGAAGTTAACCTTAGTGCAAATCAATTCCTGCTATCGTCTTTCGGCATATTGTTCCATCCTTTTGGCTTTTCTCAAGGCTGGCGCCAACACCTTCACCCGCAAATGATGATGCAGGGTTTCATATTCATTAATACAAACCGAAAGGTCTGCCAATAAGGCGTGGTAACGTTGATATAATTTAGAGAGCGTTTTTGCATGGACGGCACTTGCCGTTCCTTCGTCCAACAAGCTTTCCATTTGTTTAAGGGCGTAAATAACGGATTGATGTTCTCGTTTACTAATGGCTTTCATGTTTAGATCTAAAAAAGGTTTAAGATTGCTTCGTGCCTCGCAATGACATAATAGATAGGTAATGACGTAAACGAAAGTGACGGCTAATAGGAACAATGAAATGTGATCAGCGTCATTGCGAGTTTACGAAGCAATTCTTAATGAACTTCGGGCTTAATAATTCACTTGTTTAAACAGAGCCGCTATATCCAATTGATTGGTAGTTGGCGTTATAAAATAAGTTTGCACCCTGCCCTTCTCTCCTTTTTTAGGAATGGAAAGTGTTCCCGTAGAGAATTGGCTCATGTAAGCATCATCATTAAAAGCCCATTGATCCACGGTACCCGCTTTTACAAAATGCCAAGTATAACTACTACTGGTATTGGTAAATCCTGTGGTGGTAACATATTCTGAATAGCTCCAAGTCCCTGGTTTTACATTTTTAGCGATAGACACCATCTCTCCCTTTTCATTTTTCATATAAATATCCAACACGTCATCGCTTTGTGGATAATGAACATAAAATGCCATTTTATTGGTTGCAGGATCTGCAGCTGGTGCTTTAATCTCTAATGGGCTTCCATTTAGGAAAACAAAAGGAAAAAAACGTTCCAAATCCTTATTACCTAAGGTAAGCGTACTTTGGTACACTTCTTTTCCAGAAACCAAATCTTTGATTTTAAGCACCGCCTGTCCTTTAGTAGAAGGATAAGTATATACGTTGCGGAAGTTTAACAATTTATCTGGAGCAGTTTTAAATTTATCGTAAACTACAGTGTCTATGGTTACTAGTAACTCGCTGTTGCCCACATTATAACCGCCAATTTGGATGCTCACTGCTTTGGTGGTAATGTCTTCTTTGTTGCAGGCAGCAAGCACCATTGTTATCACAGCAAAAAGTGTCAATCTTTTAATATTATTCATCATTTGTTTCATGGTTAAAGGTCTAATCGGGTCGCAAATCTCATGATGTTTCCCATAGGAGCTTCAGAAAAGATATAAAGTTTAGAAGAGGCGGAAGAAGCTGCAGGTTTTGGCGCAGTCGAATTGAGCGCATTCCAAGTGTAACTGGTTCCATCAATGTAAGGGATATTGGTTCCTGGCTTGCAAATACGCACTACAAACGATACGGAAGTCATTACCCCGTTATAATCTTGGCGGGCAGTAGAAAAAGTACCAATGCTTACTGGTGTGCTGAACTCGTTAGGTTTTACATTTTTGGCCCTAGCCAATTCCTCAAAAACCTGTGGGGTTACGTAATATTTCCCTATCACGAAGTCAACTGGCTCTGTATAATTGGTTACTGTAGGTTGAAACCTGTACACCAAGCTAATTTTATCCGTTTCAACGGCTGGTTTAGTAGGCATCGAACTAATTTTTCCATCCATATAAAGGAAATTTACCTTTGCTTCACCATCTTCCTTTTTAAGCTCCTTTTCTAGCACCAATTTTCCAGTCCCATTTTCGAAAATGTTAAGTTTAATCTTGTTTTCTGCTGAATTAAAGCTATAGGCATCGCTTAAATTAAAACTGGTATTGGGCTGTATTGGAGACCGAAAAGCGGCTGATCCCACTTTAATGTCCAACTGTTCATTACTTCCATTATAACCGTTTACGTTAATGCGATATAACTCTGCTTTGTAAAACTGTTCTGATTTGCTGCAAGCGGCCAAAGTTAACAGCGCAACACTTAGGCCAGCGAGATATAGTTTATTTAATTTCATTGTTTTAATATTAAAATCGACGTTAAAAACTGTAAGAAAGGCTTAAACTAAATGAGGTACCCACCTTGCGGGCAAAAGTTTGGATATCCCCTACACGTCTCACTTTTCCCTCCGTAGAAGGTTCGTAATAGCCCTCTTCATACTTCTCGGTAAAGCCATTTTTCCATTCATACACATCCGACCACTCTACCATCGTCATTGAATTGGATCCAGGTTTTATGTTGTACGTTGTCTGCGAATTCATGAAAAAACGAAAAGGGCTGTTCAACAGGTTGCTCATGTTTAACTTAGCTTCCATTCTTTTGCTTTTCAGCAATTTGTAGCTTAACTGGGCGTCCAATTGGTTGCGCGGGCGTTCTATTTCCGAATACTGTGGTTGCATCCCTACCGTAAAGGTTTTATGACCTGAGTGGTTAAAGGCTACGTTGGCACTTAAACGCTCGCCTACATATTGTAGCGCAATATTGTACAGTACGGGTACTTGTCCATAAAGTGGTCTTTTCTCTCTTAAGTAAGTTTTATTTTTATAGGCATAAGTTCTACCATCTTTATCTGATCCAACACCCATGGTGCTATAACGGAAAGCGCTGGCCTGCACTTCAGAATCCTGAATAGTAAGGTTACCGCTGAAGTACATGTTGCTTAAAAACTTCCAGCTGTTGTTAATGAAGCCTAAATTCTTACGCAAATCAAATTCCCAACCTCTTACATCCGCATAATCAGAGTTGGCCGTCAACAAATCAACAGCACCACTGGTATTGGTAATATCCAAGTACATTTCCACTGGATTTTTAAAGTACTTTTTGAAATACCCAACAGAAATAGTTTCCCCTGCTGAAGGATACCATTCGGCCCTAAAATCATAATGAGAAATGATGGTTGAAATGACCCCTACATTACGCTGGATGCGACTATATTCATAATTGAAACGAGAAAAACTTGAGTTTTCGATAAGTGCTGGCCTTACTGCTGATTTTGCATACGAAGCACGGATGTTAAAATTAGCAACGGGTGTAATGGTCAAGTTTACGGAAGGCATATACAACCATTTTTTTTCATCGGCACTTGCATTTTGTGTTTGGTGCACAACATTACCCGTTTCAGGATCAACAAAACGCTTCTTATCTTCATTTTGCATGTCAGATTGAGCCACTTTATCCGCAGCAGAATCTTTGATTTTATCATAGCGGTAATACTCGCCCCTAATTCCCCATACCAAACGTAACCAGCTACCTAATCTATTGTCCATCATGCCATACCAAGCTTGATTATTATTCTTGCCTGTATAGTTAGTGTTATTAAAATCAGAAGGATAATAGAATAAATCATGCAATGGATCATTGAAATTGATATTCCACTGTTGTATGGGTTTAAAACCATCATTAAGGCCTACAGCCACCCCTACAGGTAAAACGCTCCAAGCAAGGTCGCCCTTTTTCTCTAAAAACTGATAGCCAGTTTTAAAAATCTGCCCATGTTTACCAATGTTGAATTTATAACTCAATGATGCATCAGCTGACCAGTTGGTTTCTACGTATTTGTAAGAAGAGCGGCTCAACGGCCCAGGGTTATTGGTAAAATTACCTAATGTATAAATATAGTTGGTGGCATTTAAGGTTGTAGAAGGTGCCAAATTAGCATCTACCGCATCTTGCTCATGGTTATCCACACTATTACGTGCTACGCCCCAATCTAATTTAAACTTACCTAAGTTATGCTCTCCCGTTACACGATTTTGCAACAGATTGATAAACTTAGGACGATCATATTCATTAATTAGTGGACTTTCTGCACGCCCAATATCCTCGCCCCAGCCTGTAATACGGAAAAATTGGTTGGCAAAAACTCTCGAATAAAAGTTACGTGAGGTGATTTTATGGTTTGTATTACTCCAACCCATATTAAATAATCCCCCCCAACTGGTGGTGAAATTATATCGGCCTGCTAAATTTTCTTCAAATTCCTGATGAGTTGTTGGATCATATAGATTTTTGTTCATCTTATTAAAGCTACCACGCTCAAATTTCATGATGTTATCGATGGCCTGCTCGTTACGATAGCTAATGGACCCTACAAAACCAAAGCGACTGTTTTTTAAACCGTAGCTACGGCCCAAGCTAAACTGATAGTTTTGTCCAGGAGCAGTTTGATAAATGCGAGTCCCCAATCTTTCCAAGCCTCCTATCCTTTTGTTTTGTGCGGCAATCATATCAGGCGTAATCTTAGCTACACCTGGCGGCGGTGTCCAACCCTGAGGATTGGTGGGGTTATAGTTAGACTGAGTGAAAATCACTAAATCTTTAGGAAAATGATCTCTCCCCCCGTCATCAAAACCTAAGTAATCCTGCTTACCTCGTTGATAGCCCAAAAAGTCTTTACCAGTACTGCCATTAATGTATTTAGTACCAATGTTTAAAGAAATAAAATCTTTGTTGGGAATAGCCATGGTATTTAACTGTACCATACCTCCACCAAAACCAAAGCTCATATCTGGCATTGCAGTTTTAGATACGATAACGTTATCCACTAAGTTGCTCGGGATAATATCAAACTCAAAGTCACGCACCTGCACATCAGTACTTGGCAAAGCTGCCCCGTCCATCATAGCCAAATTATAACGTTCAGCAATCCCCCTAATCACCACTCTGCGGTTATCGGTAGTACTTACTCCCGAAATACGTTTCAACGTTTCGCCAATGTTCTTATCAGGCAAAGCCGACATCTGTTCACGGCTAATACCATTGGAAATGCTCGCATCATTTTTCTGACGGGCGTACAAGGCATTAATACTTTCGGTTTTAAAAGTTCCCGTCACCACTACCTGATCTAGGCTATTGTTGGCTGGCTTTAGGGTAATATCCAAACTGGTCAACTGCCCTGCTTTCACCTCTATCTCTGTAATGCGCTTGGTTTGAAAAGAGATAAAGCTAATCTCAAGCGTATAGGTCCCCGCTGGAACGTTGAGGGTATAAGTGCCATCCACATTACTTTGAGCACCCTGCCCTGTTTGTACCAACTTAATATTGGCGCCTGGTAAGGGCTCGCCTCGGTCATCAATAATTTTACCCGCAATACGACCTGGTTGCTGCTTACGTACTTTGGGATTGAAATACAAAACCACAGCCCCTCCTTGCTCTTTAAAGGCTACATTACTGTGTTGCAACAATTGGTTAAGGATAGTTTTTAGTTTTTCTTCATGATAATTTGCGGCCTTAACCGATACATTTTTAGCAAGTGACGGATCATAGGCAAACCTTACGTTGGCTTTAGCACGCAACTGTTCCAAGGCTACTGATAGGGATTGTCCTTCTTTAAACTGAACATCTACTTTGGTCTCAAGTGACTGAGAATGTGCCTCGCCTGCAAACAGCGAGGTCATGATATTGATGGAAATAAAATATAGGATCAGTGATATTTTCACACCTATTTTAATTATAGACATTAATTTTTAATACTTTTATGATGTTTACGAGTTAAACCTGGCGTTTGCTAATGATGATGACTAGGAAGCGGCAATTTTCTGTCAACAAGCAAGCGCCTAAATACCCGGTATCTATCCAATAGGTACCGGTTTTGTTTTATAGTAGCCTATTTCATCAAAACCACCTCCTTGTCTTTAATTTGATAATGTAGTCCGTGGATGAGCTTTAATTGATTTAAGATATTTTTAGGATTATCGCCTTTATTGAACTGCATGGAAACATGTAATTGCTCCAATGCACTTTGCTTAAATTTAACTTCCATTGAAAAAGTATTGCCAAAGGTTTTGGCAAATGATGTTAACGGTACATCTTCTAAAAGATATTCTCCCTTCAACCAACGCTCCGTACTGTAAGCCTTGGTATTTTCTAGCTTAGCGGTTTCTTGATATCGGTTAAAAGAAAGTTGCTGATTAGGCAATAAAAGACCTAATTGGGCCCTTTGATTTCGTACAGCTACTTTTCCACTTAACAAGGCCACACGAATGTCGGTTAACAAAGGGTCGTTATTAATGATAAACTTGGTACCCAATACTTCGGTAGTCAATTGTCCTGTAGTGACTAAAAATGGATGCACAGGGTCATGACTTACTTCAAAATAAGCCTCTCCAACTTCCAGCTTTACCCTACGCGTTTGCTGTTTAAATGGATGGGCAACCTGAATTTTAGCCCCTGGTCTTAAATGAACTACAGAACTATCTGGCAATAGAATTTTTTTAAACTCACCTTTTTTGGCTGCATAACTGTCCCAAGTTCGTGCTATGGTTGTAGAATTAGCACTTTGGTAGCTACGGTAGGCAAAAGTACCTGCGGAAATTAGGATGACTGCAGCTGCAGCGATGTTACGCCACAACTTATAAAGCTTCTGCCTGTTAATCTTACGACGAATTTCGCCAAGTATCTCCTCGCCTGTGCTGATTTCTTCCCGTTCATCAGCAAAAGCCTTAAAGGGAATGTTGTCATTGGTACGATCAAACCAAGCGTCTGCTTGTTGCTCTATTTTACGCCTCTCGGCGAATACATTTTTCTTTGCCATACATTTAACTCTTCGCAGCGAAAGCGAAAATGTACTTTAAGAAAAAGCTATGATTAGGTTAAATCTTTGTTAATACCTTAAGTCGATTTACCAACGAAATAGAATAACCAGTACGCCTGCCAGGTTAGCTGGCTCTGCATAAAACTTACGGGTTTGTAATCTTAAGCGATCTAAGGCCATCGAAATATTGTTGCGTACCGTTTGCTCAGAAAGGGAAAGTTCGGTGGCAATTTCCTTGATAGATTTGTTTTCGTAGCGACTTAAACGAAACGATTGCTGCATATTGGCTGGCATCTTGCCAATTTCAGTGTCCAATAGTTCCTGCAGTTCTTTAGTTTCCAGTTCGGTGGTAGATGGTGCTACCAACACCTCATCCCCGTGGTACAACAATTCTCTTTGCTTACTTGCAGATTGCTTCCTATACCAAGATATCGCCTGTTTTTTAGCAGTAACATTTAATAAAGGCGCCAATGAGCCTTCAGCAATAACTTTATCACGATAACGCCAAAGATTGACGAAGATATCCTGTACAATATCTTTAGCCACTTCCCTATCGTTTATACGGCGATAGATCATGATGTACACCTCGGACCAATAGCGCTCATAAAGCGCTTCAAAAGCTTTTTGATCGCCACTTTGCATGGCAATGATGAGATATTGATCAGTAAGTGCTTGGTCCACCTTGCAAAGTTAAGTGGGACAAGGTTACCAACATGTTAATTTATAATGAACAAAACCTATCTCATTTTTTAGCGTATGGCTTGCCCAAACGTCAACAAGTTATGATCTGGATCTAATAGCGAAAATTCCTGCTGGCCCCATGGCTTAGTAGTTAATGGTCCATTGGGATGAATATTCACTCCATCAGCTAAAAATGTCTGATATATCCCTTCGATATTATTGGTCCGTATATAAACCTGTCCGTAGTTTAATTTGGGATCAAGGTCTTTAAACTTAAAAAAATGCAGTTCAATATCGTCTTTTGATAAAATCAGATAATCACCATAATCCGAAATCTCTTGAAAGCCCAATTGGTGGATATAATAGAACTTAGTTACTACGCTGTCACGCATAGGCAGTTTTGGATGGATGTGTGTTAGCATATGGATAAATTTAAAAAGTTTAAGCTAGTTTGTAGGTTTTTGTTTAATCAATAATACACCTGCAACGATTAGCCAACTGGCCATTACAAATATAAAGACACCAAACAATCCTACACTAACCATATCAGTATTTGAAAACAAAGCAGCTGCACCAATGGCAAAAACCAATAAACCGTAATAACCCAACCATTTGCAAAGCCCTTTTTGATAGGTCATTAACAAAGACCAAAGCAAAATAGATACAACTATTGAAGCCATGAATACATAGGCCAGAGACTTATTGAAATAACGGGCATAATCTAAAATTGCATCTAGCAACGTAGCATCTACATCACTTCCTACATAGGCTGTTGCAAATTGCGGCAATACCAATCCGTTGAGCGTGCCCGCAAGGCTAGCAGCGCCCAAACCCCATAGTGCTATAAAAAGTGCCAATATCGACGTTCTATTACGGTCTGTAAGTAGTTTTGAAAGCCCCCACAAGCCAAAACCAATCAATGGTGCACAAGCAATGGCAATGGTATGCGAAAAGATCAATACGAATTTGATTTTTACCAAATGTGCCATATCCCCTCCTAATGGATGAAGCACCACAGTAAGCACAGACATTGCAGCGCCCAACAACAGACTAATGCCTGTTAATTTATTTGAAAATGTTGCCATGTTTTATTTTTCCCAAAACTGGCAAACACTTCTTAAAAACGCACTTGACAAAAGTCAATAAATTGGATTTATTTCTTCGCTCGTAAACGGCTCATCGTCTCTGGCGCTATGTTAAGATAGGAAGCAATCATTTTTAAAGGAAAGGCTTGTAGCAACAAAGGGTTTTTAGAGACCAACATTTCGTACTTCTCTTTGGCATTATTGGCCGAATTGAAATAAGTTAAACGATCGACCCCTCGTTCGAGCAAAGCGCCCAATTGAAAAAAAGCTGGCGAAGAAGCTAAGAGTTGATGGATCGAGAAAATGGAAAGTTCTCTGACTACGACATCTGAATAAGCTTTAATCACCGAGCGGGATCCTCGCTGCGAAACAAAACTGGCATGATTAAAACACCAATCGCCAGCTGTATAAAGGCCAATTACCTGCTCCTCTATTTCCTCACGATCCAATTCGAACTGATAAGTTGATCCTGAAACCACCAAAAAAACAGCTTGTGAAATTTGACCTAGGGAAAGCAGTTCGGTTCCTTTAGTAAAATGCTTCAACACCGCCTTTTGCTCAAATTGTTGAATATCGTGAGCCGTAAATTTACCTACAGAAGATAAGACAGAAAAGAGGTCGTTGATATGATTGGGCATCTTAAAGGTTTATGCCTTTGAAATTGCAAAATTATTTCGATCATTTAAAATCAACATGTGCATGACAGGAACAATGACCAACAGCTAAACTTTTACACAAAAGAGTTATATTTGAGATCAAAGAAAGAAATTTATCATGAGGCTAACGGTTTTACTTTTTGCAGTGGTATTGTGCTTGAATTCCTGTATTAAAGATGCTCCTGCAAATCCAGAAGCAGATATCGAATCTTTTGAAATAGATCCTAAGTTACTTACCGGACAAACATTCATTGATCAAGTTAACCGTAAAATATTAGTTTACCTTACCAAAGAGGCTTATGAAACAGGGATTACCCCTACCATCACCATCTCAAAAAATGCAACGATCACCCCAGCTTCTGGGCAAAAAATCACTTTCAATGGTAAAAACGAAGTCACTTATACTGTAGCGGCAGCACAACATCCTAACCAAAAAACGTATACTGTACAAGTGGTAAATGTAGGCGATTGGCATTTTGAATTTGAAAAATGGCTACAAAACACTGACGATAAATATGAATATCCTGTGGAAGATGACTTAAGCACGTTATGGACATCGGGCAATCCTGGTATTGCGCTTTCTGGCGTACCTCAAGATCCATTAGCTTATCCTACCCGCTCTACTACCGATGGCTATTTAGGGACAAAAGCTGCTGAAATGGTCACCATCAAAGGAACTCCGCTCTCGGCCATTGTGGGTATTTATTTATACTCAGGTTCGGTATTCATCGGAAATTTCAACCCATCAGTAGTCCTCATTAAGCCCTTAGCGGCAACGGAATTTGGTGCTCCCTATGTTGGACTACCTGCCAGGTTTACGGGCTATTACAAGTACACTCCAGGAGCAGCTTATCAAGATGAAAACCAAAATATTATTGCGGGTAAAACAGATGAATGTGCTATTTATGCGGTGCTATTTGAAGGTCCCGAACGTTTGGACGGCACCAATATTCATACTTCCGAGCGTGTGATCGCTACTGCTACATTGAGCGATGGATCGGCCAAGACTAATTTTACCAAATTTGATATTCCTTTTGTTTATAAAAATGGGCAATTGCCAGCGGCTAATAAAAACCTAATGTTGGCCATTGTGGCCTCTTCTAGTAAAGACGGAGATCATTACAAAGGTGCTATAGGTAGCCGTTTAGTCGTCGACAATTTATCAGTGATCCCAAAATAGCATTTCTATGTATAAATACCTGCTCTTAACCTTTCTATTATTGGGTTCAACCATTTTTACATTTGCACAAAATAGTGGCGATACCAGCTCAAAATTTGAACATAACGTCCAAATTGGTTATAACATTGGCGGCCTAGCCCCTATATCTTTCCCCAATACCATTAGAAAGATCAATAGCTACTCGCCTGGTTTTTCTCCAAGTTTTGGCTACGAGCTAAATTACCGACTCCATCAAAAATGGGGACTTGCCATTGGGCTTAGAGTGGATTGGAAAAGTATGAGCGTGCAAGACAGCGTTCAATATTTCCATACCCTAGTTTCTATGGATAATGCAACCATTGAAGGCGATTTTAGTGGTACCAATACCACCAAAGTAAAAAACATTTACTTAGCAGTCCCTATCCAAGCGTTGTTTTATGCCGGTAACCATTGGAAGTTAAAGTTGGGTGTTTACTTAGCGCATTTGGTACATCCTTCCTTTTATGGTTCTGTTTCTGATGGTTATTTACGCAAGGGAGATTCTTTGGGCGAAAAAGTAATTATTGATTACGCCAGCTTTGATTTTGACAAAGAGCAAAGAACTTTCGACTTTGGCATTTCGGCAGGTGCAGAGAAGCTGATTTATAAAAACTTTGCGGCAAAGGCCGATTTACAATGGGGCCTGCAACCTGTATTTCCTGATTCGTTTAATGGCATCTCCTTTAACATGTACAACATTTATGGTACGTTAGGGGTTAGTTATCGTTTTTAAAATAAAATATTGGATATTCTCCTAAAGAGCATCTATTTTAGTTAGCGCATTATCAACCATTATTTCATCTCATCCAATAATGACTGGACCTGATCAGTTTCTTTTCTTTTTTAGCGCCCTAGGAGCCTTTAACGGTTTCTTGCTCTCTATTTATTTCGCCATCCATGCCAAAAAGAAAATTTTCACCAATTACTTTTTATCTCTTTTGTTGCTGGTTTTAAGCATTAGGGTCATCAAATCTGTTTTTTTCTATTTCAATCCACAGCTATCCAATATCTTTATCCAAATTGGGCTTTCAGCCTGTATACTTATCGGGCCATTTCTTTTTCTTTACCTCAAAGCATATGCAGAAGATAAAAAAACTAATTGGGCCAACCATGTTCTCCCTTATTTGATAGGCATCAGTATACTAGGCTTACTTTATCCTTATGTTGAACACACCTTTATTTGGAGAAAATGGATTATAAAAACCATCTATGTACAGTGGTTCATCTACATCATTTTGTCGGCAAAATACCTTAGGCCTATTTTTAAAAAAATCAAAAAACGCGAAAGCTTACGCAAAATAGATATTTGGTTATTCAGCATCTATACAGGCGTTAGTTTGATTTGGCTAGCCTACGCCATGGCGGCGTATACCTCCTACATCACTGGCGCCTTATCATTTACATTTATCCTATACGTAGCCATATTACTGTTAGTTTTCAAGAGCAGCAGCGAAACCACATTTTTTGACGAAAAAGAGAAATATAAAAACAAAGCGATCGATCAGAAAACATTAGCAGCGATTAGCCAAAAACTAGGCCTGATCACTGAACAAGAACTGTTCCTTAATCCAAATTTCACCCTTGAAGAAGCAGCCAAAGAGCTGAAGCTGAGCAAGCATACCCTATCTCAATATGTTAATGAAATATTAGGTAAATCTTTCTCCAACCTCATTAAAGAATATAGAATTGAAAAAGCTAAGAAGTTATTAGAAACTAAAAAAAATTATACCATCGAAAGTTTAGGCTACGACAGTGGCTTCACCTCAAAATCAACTTTCTTTACTGCCTTTAAAAAAGTAACGGGGCTCACTCCTGCAGAGTATCAAAAAGCCTATTCCAAATGAGTTCTATTTTATAGGATAGCACTTCTACATTATAAACCAAAGCCTTTAAAAGACGTATACACTAGACATTTGCACTCATTATTTAACCATTAAAAAATTAAAAAATGAGAAAAGTATTTCTATTTGTCGGACTTAGTCTTTTTTTCCTGAATGTAAATGCCCAAGTAAACGAAACTAAAAATGATTTACAAGCCATCCAAAAAACATTAGACCTCTACATGGATGGGCAGGCCTTTGGCGACTCTGCCAAGGTGGCGCAAGCCTTTCATGACTCTTGGCAACTTAAAGGTTTTAGCGACAACGAATTTAGGGTTATCCCTAAAGCAAAGTATTTGGTAGGCTACAAAAAAAGAGATGCCAAACCTAACAATTGGTCGGCCCGTACCGTATTTATCGACATTTCAAATAATGCGGCCGTAGCTAAGGTTGAAATCAGTACTTCGAGGCTTTTATTTACAGACTATTTCAATTTGCTAAGAACTGATAAGGGCTGGTTTATTGTAGATAAAATTTCGAGCCGTGTACCCCACAAAACCGTGGAAACACCAGCAGTAAAATCAAAGTAATCACCCATTGTTTTTTAGCTAATACTTAATGCTATGAATAAAATACTAGTATCATTACTTGTTTGCATGGGTGTAAACTTTACCAATAGCCATGCCCAAAAAAAGATTCTGTTTGTAACCTCTAATCAAGATTTCTATGGGAATACAAAAATAACCACCTCCAATCACTTTCAGGAAATCATAGTGCCTTACCATGTATTTACAACAGCAGGTTACCTTGTCGATTTCGTTAGCCCAAAAGGTGGTGCAATTCCAATTGGCTATATCAACTCGTCGGATACGCTTCAAAAAAAGTACTTGTACACTGGTTGGTTTATGGATAAATTAGCGCATACCATGAAGCCCACTGAAATTAATGGCGACCACTATTCGGCTATTTTATATACAGGTGGAGGCGCAGCCATGTTCGGCGTAGCCGAAGACAAAACCATTCAAGAAATAGCAAGAAAAATTTACCATAAAAATGGCGTAGTTTCGGCCATATGCCACGGTACAGCAGGTTTAGCTTTCTTGAAGGATGAGGATGGAAGTTCCTTGTACAAGGATCGAAAAATCACGGGCTATCCAGACAAACTTGAGAATAAAGAAGCCGAATATTACCAAACATTTCCCTTTGCCATTGATAAGGCTATCCAGAACAACAAGGGCAATTTTGTTTATTCTGATAAAGGGGGTGACGGCTTTTATGTGGTTGATGGCAGATTTATCACTGGACAAGATCCCAGTTCAGCTTCAAAAATGGCTACTGAAATTGTGAAGTTGTTAAATCTTAAGAACACCAATACTTCCTTTATCAAAAGTGATTTGGACCAAGTTAAGGAAGTCCTTCTCGACTATATCGAAGGTACTGCTAATGGACAGCCCGAGAGATTGCGTAAGGCCTTCCACCCTAATTTCAATTTATATACCGTTGCTAAAGACACGCTATGGATACGTTCTGGCGAGCAATACATTTCCAATATCAACGTGGGTGTAAAAAACAACAGAATAGGACGGATCATTTCCATAGATATTGAAAAAGACGCCGCAATTGCAAAAGCAGAAATTGTAATTCCCAATTTGCGAACTTTTACCGACTATTTCTTAATCCTTAAATACCAAGGTGCTTGGAAAATTGTACATAAAAGCTATTCGTGGCGAGAATTACCAAAGAAAGAAAATAGTAGATAGTGTAAAGGCAAACTACGGTTTAAAACAAAAAATCCCAGTTTATTAAGCTGGGATTTTTTTTGAATGTTAAAGAAGACTCTCTCCCTGTAACTTGTAGTTGGCGCTATCACAAAAAAAAAACTTAAAGTCGGTAAACTTAGCATACTTGTTTTTAAGGTACAACTGGTACTGCCAGTCCAGCTTGGCCGTTTGATTGAAATCACTCTCTACAAAAATCTGATCAGGCATATACCTTTTCTTCATCTGATCGGTAATTTGCTCCAAGCCTTTTTGGCTATCTTCCATAAGGATACTCCTTTCCTGGATGATTGAAATGATAGGTGCCCAATAAAATGACATTCACTTTCTTGTTTTGCGAAAAAGCAGTCAGAAAGCAAAGTGAAAAAAACAAAGAGATCGCTAACTTTTTAAGTATTGTTTTGTACATAGGTTTAGTAATTTAATGAGGCGGCAAATGTCGCAAATGACAGAGATAGTTTAAAAGTTAAATTACCTTATGTCGATGCTGTTTTTAATGTTTTAACGAGGATGGTGTCATTCAACAAACACAAGATAAAAAGTACCAACTTGACCACAATCTGTCAGCTTTTGCACCGAAAATGTTGGGTTTCGCCTCGGTTCTTCGACACCTCTTCGACAATCTTCAGCAGATCATTAGCCAACACCTCCTATTTTTGGCATGGTAAAATCATTCATAAATCTGGCTTAACACTATCATAAAGGGATATTATGGCAAGCTACCAAAGTAGAGACTGAGACGTAATTCAATCGACCCTTCTTCGACTATTTCCGAAGCGGTCTCGAATATGCCTCGAATAAGGTTCGAATAAGGTACGAGTAAGGTTGCTTTAAAAATCAGTAAAAACGCGTGCCCTAAAACAGGGCTTTGTAAATGGCTTTGCCCCAAAAATCGCCTAATAAGTAAGCTCCTTCTTTGTTGGGATGTAGATAAAAGGGTCCAAATTTCCCTTCTTCTGGCGCAAGGTATTGTAGGTAATGCTTTTTAAAAAACTTAAAGGCCTTGGTATCGCCCATAAATACCTGACCTGGATTTGTTTTTTGATAGCTTTTCACCAGTTTTTGCAGTTGTGGCCCATAGGTTTGCAATCTGTTTAGGCCTTCTTCCATATACGTGGAGCGGTTGTGGGTATTTGGACTGTACCAAATGGGCTGCTGATAAACGACTTTACACGCTGGAAAAGCAGACATCAGGCTGTCGGTAATGAGCTTTAAATTGTTGTAATAATCCTCTTTAGATACTGGTGCCCCCTTAGGTCCTTTTACCGCACTGTCATTGGTGCCCAATTTGATGGAGAACACCAAAAGCGCCTTGGGGTTGGCAAATGATTTGGCTGCTTTTAGTATCCTCGGAAAATCGGTATTGGTTTGCGGCAGCACATCTACGCTGGTATGTCCGCTTACCCCTTGGTTGGAAAAGTTGACCTCACCTACGCCTTGCTGTTGACGCAACCAAGCACAAGCTTCGTTGGGTGGTGCGTCTTTGCCACGATCGGCCAAACCACCCCCAAAGGTGATACTGTTACCGATAAATACAATATTGAGGGCCTTATTTTCTTGCTGTGCGTAGCTAAAGGTAATGCTTAAAACTAAGTAAGTGGAGAGGCAAAGGTTACGGATCATTTTCACGCTACAAGATAAAAAGTTAAGTGGATTTAAACAAAGTTCATCAACCATTAACGTAAAGCATAAGCCCCATTACGCTATTGCTTAGGTTTTAAATGGTTGGTGATAACACCAACCAAAGGTTTCAATTGCACGCCTATTCTTTCAAAAAAGATGCGGTACATTTAGGTAAAACCTAACGTACTTTTGAGTAAAACTTAACGTAGTTTTAGGCAAGAGATGCCGTGCAAACTTACCATCCTCGCTTTGTCATCCAGCTCAAAGCAAGGATCATCTTACTGCACTGTTTCAATTTGTGGTTGGCGTTATCACCATACCGCTCAACTATCTCCAACTGGTTGGTGATAACACCAACCAGAGGTAAATATTCTATTTAATTTTTTTAAACGCCAATAAGCAAGTGATGATAAAAAATGCAAAGAAAATAAGTGCAATTCTTATACTTCTTTTAACACTCCAACTATAAAACACTTCATTTAGCTCAGATGAATAATATAGTTTAGGATAATTTCCCTTCTTCGTATTAATATAATCTTTTCTTGTAATAACCAATTCATAACGTACTTTTTTGTATAGTACTGTCATATTAAAAGATTCCCCCCTTCCTGCTTTATTCACTGTTGAAGATATAAAATCATAAGCAATAGGATTTTCTAATATTGGTTTTAAAATCAAATACTTCCTAAAGTAGTTAAAAGCAATAGCTCCAAAAATTAATGGCAGTATGATGATAAAAATTCTAGTTGATTTCATCGAAATTACTGTTCTACTTTTTCATTTTTTGTTTCGTTCTGTACGCCACAACCTGTGATTGGTGTTATCACTATACTACTCCTTTCTTAAATGATCGATTCCCCGCTACTGCAGTTTACATTTGTGTCTGTGCTAGTCCCCTTAACTTCATCCGCCAATGTTTTCTCAGCAGAAGCATAGACATCACGACAAAAATGCTTACGCTAGTGGTGACTTATATGAACTTTAACTAATTAGAGTACCTAGCTTTTATCGATCTGGTAGTCGCTATCGATTATTATTTTCACTATTTTATCATTTTTAATATGATAATAATGTACAACTCCCAATATTAAAGATTCGATTTTAACAATACGGATATTTTCGAGTGTCACTCTTTTTTTGAAAAATAAGTCATAAAATTTTCCACTATTGCTTCCAACTTCTACGCCATTACTTAATTTTATTGCTGAATTATTTAAATTAGCATACACAATATCTAACAATCCCGTTTCTTCATTTTTATAAAACTTACAATAGCTGTTTTCAAATGCCACCCGATAGATATCTTCTGGATATGTTTTGATCTCAAAATTTACTCTCTCATTGGCATTCAAAAAAAATTTAAGGCTGTTAAATTCTCCAAAAGGATAAAACAATTGTTTTAAAGGAGTAACAAAATTAAGCGTGTCCCCAATTATTTTCAAGTTTTCTATCTCAAGCTCCTCTCTTGAAAAAGAGATAAGAGTATCCTTAGGTGTATTATGGTTAGTAGAAACAACTTTAGTTTCCTTACCCTGCTTACCATCATTTTTTTTTAAACCATTTATATTGCAAGATGAAAACAGCATTAATATCAAGCAAAAATTAATTAAAATGTATCTATTCATATTACATAATCTATTGTTCTATTTCACTAGAATTTTGACGTCTAACTTTCCAAAAAAGATTCATCAAATCAAAATATTCTTTACTTAAATAATAATCATTAGTTACTTCAGTTTTTTTGTTATTCTCTTCTTTATTTGCATTAGAGCTTTTATCCTGCTTTTTAGTATCATCTAATTTACCATCTTCAGTTTCATTTATTGGTCTGTAAAATCCATAAAAATCAGAGTCTCTATATTGCTTAGCGGAAGCAAAATTTGGGTTTTCTTGAGCTAATTTTTTATTGCCTCGAGCATGAATCATTTTAAACTTACCATTTTTCCCTACAGCACTTACAATACCAACATGACCATCCCACAATGCGACATCACCAACTTGAGGTAAATTTGAATGAACAAACTTCTTTTTATTGTTAAAAAAAGTTTTCATACTTCCTGTATTTTGATCTAAAATGTCTTTAGTGACACCATCAGCGGCTAAAACTCGATTGACAAATTCCGAACAATCTTTGCAAGACAAATCAGCTGGGCTTAATCCTGTTCTTAGTTTACCCGTTTCCTGTGCATAAGAGGCACCTGTCATAGCTCTTGCAGCTTTTACTCGATCTCCCGGCCCTTCACCGTTTATATCAATAAATCTTAACGGATTATTAATAGCATAACTATATGGCGAAAACATCCTAGCCTCTTCTGCTCTAATGTCAGAAACAATAAAGCGTCCTACGACAGCATCATAGAACCTTGCTCCATAATCATACTGTTCCAGTTCATTTTGCAATTCCTTGCCGTTGTAAAGATAGTTATTATACAAGCCAATGGGACTACCAGCGGATTTCCTCATACCAAATGGATAATAATTATCTTCTTGTAATCGTCGCAAAGTACCATTATTTACATCAAAAGTATAACGAACATTACTTAAATGATCTTTAAGGTCGTATCGATAGATGTAATCATTACCACTTTTAAAAATCATTCCTTCTTCAGTTTGAATAAGCTCTATGGCATTATTGGTATATTGTATACCTGCTACATAATCTGTATTTGTAGTAGTTGACCCAGCATAAACTTTCCTTAGTTTTCTACCTGTGGCGTCGTACACGTAATTAATAGAAGCACCAGTTTTGCTAGCACTAACGGGGAGATTTAAATAATTATAAGTAATGGCAAACCCCATTTTACCATCAACTATGGCATTTCCATTTAAATCATATTCATAATCTACAGTGGTAATATTATCCACAGAAATTAATTTATTCGCGTTGTAGGTATAAGCATTAGCGCCATTACCATCCCTATTTAAGCTTAAAATATTGCCCATCACGTCATAGGTAATTTTCTCAGACATCACGATACCCGTGCTTTCCCCATTCGTCAATCTATTTAATCTATCATAGCCATATACAAATTCATTAGATAGATTAGTTGCTTTTCCCCAAGCTTGGCCAGAGATATTGCCATTATATTGTGGGCTGGTACCGTCTTCATATTTCAATTCCATACTAAACTGATCGCTGATGCTTTTTTTTAGCCAAGCACGTTCGTTGTAGTTGTAAACAGTAGACTGTAAGCCATTATGTAATTTCTTTTGTTGTAGCTGCCCCACTTCATTATACAATGCCTCGCTCAAATGTACCTCAGTACCAGCGTTAATGCGTTGATAGGTATTGATCTTCCTTCCTGCATGGTCATAAAGATAACGGTTCGCTATCGTAGTAGTTGTACCAGCGTTGCGGTGCTGTCTCTCCGTAGCTGCCAAGGTACCGTCAAAATTCCAAGTATTGGTGGTTTCATCATATTTATTAGTAGCCACCGTAGCACCTGCAAAATGTTGGGCATAGTTTTTTATCATTTTGCCTTTTTCGTCGTAATAATTGATACTCCACAACATATTGTTGCTGCCAGTAGTACCATCAAGTACTTTTATTTTGGTAGCAGTCAGCAAGCCTTTTGTTTTAGTACTGCCTCCATTAAATGCATAGGGGGTTCCTCCTGGTAATTCATAATCATCATAATAATTAAGGAGATGATAAGTATGAATATCTGACGCCAATGGTAATGTTACAGCTGTATATCCTGTTGTACTATTCGCCGTACTCCGTGTTTCAGCGAAAGCCGTTTGGTTATTTACGTTTATTTGAAGCGTAGTACGATTAGTATTTGAAGGATTACTCATTTCGGCATCCGCCGTTGTTTGAGATTGCTGATATAAACCACTTATGGCTAACCTACCCAGTTCATCATATTTGTTAAACAACCATTCTTGAGGTGTTTTATTCCTTTGCTGCGCATCTTGTGTAAACACTAACTGATCCAACTTATTATAAACCATAAATTCCCAACCTTTTCCAGGGATTTTCTTTTCTATTAATCTGTTACGATGATCATAACGGTATTGATAGCAAAAATCATCCAACAAATTTTGGGAAGGCACCGCATCATCAGGATTAGCTCCTGGAGGCAAAACAAAGCTTAAGTTACCAAAATCATCGTAAACGTAATAGGTACTTAAGGTTTGCAATATATTTTCATTACTGGCATTGGTAATACTGTTGTATTGTCTTTTTAAAATTACTCTGTCTTCTTTATCCTTATATTCCTCTACTGTTCCCGCCTTTAATAAAGTTTGACCACTACTCCAATTCTCATCCTTAGTAACGGTTACGTAAAGTTCACTGATGTCATAATATTTGGTGCTAGATAATGTTCGTTTATATTCGTTGGCGGTAGTAGAAGCTACAGTAGCATCATATGCCCTAACCGCATAAGTACCTGTAGCATCATTACATTGGTAATCAGCTCTTACAGAATGTCCGCTCTCTGGTTGCCAAGTTTGACCAGGAGCCCCCTGATTGAGTACCCTGCTTATTGGAGATGCCTCAAACAAGATTTGGCTGAAGGGAAACATTGTTTTTACAACATTGGCCGATGCTGATAAATTTTTAGCGGGATCATAAAAATCAGCTTGGGCATTCACATCTCCCTGCTTATAATTACCATAATCGGTATTGATATCTACGTAAGGCAAGTAAGTTTTAGCCTCCCTTCCCCTATTATCATAACGATTAAACGAAACAACGTCACGAAAACCAGGACTAGCTCTTACTGCTATAGTTTGTATCGGCCTACCCAAACCATCCAAATATTGTATTTGTTGGTTAATCTCGCAAACATTTTTAGTAGCAGGATCTATAGCGGCTTTAATGCCCTCTATTTTAAAATTACTAGTGAGGATATAATTTTTTGTTGGATCTGCCGCAGTTGATAAGGCTTCGCAACCTTGAGATGGACTATTAGAAATTTGAATAATTAGGTTAGTACCTCTAGGCACCACAAAACCTGGCAAAAGGGTAATACTACCAGTGGCAGTAAGCTTTGATTCGCCATTGTATTGGTTATAAGTTTTATGTTGTTGAGCTTTTGCGCTGCTAAAAAACAACGCTAAGGCAAATAAATAATATATTTTTTTCATGGCTATTGAGCGATAATGTAACCAGAACCTGTTAATAATTCGTAGACGTAATTGGTGGTAAACTGTTCATGAAAAACCCCGTCGCTAGTAGTCGATTCAATTTGATAAAACGTTACATTAGGGATGATAATACTATTGTTTCCTGCCAAAATTGTAATGGTATGGTTGGTTGTAGTCTCACTACTTGTACTATCCCAATCTCCTTCATAACCAAAATCATGTATATATACCTTAATAATTTTATAGTTAAGAGTTCTATTTACACCTGTGGTATATGGTAAAGTACATGCGGCATCCGCAAAAAGACTAATTTTGATATCATGGTTAACCTCCAGAAAATCATAATCCTCATGTACCGTTCTTTCATTAATGTAGGTCATTTTAGCATAAATCACTGATGGTAAGGGGCACCCACTTGTATTTAGGGTAGTAGATGAGCTCAATTGCGTCATGCCATAGGTTGGACTGTCTGGGTTGGCATCCTTTAATACTCTTGCTTGTAGTCCAGTATTTAACCCACCACTTTTAACACATTCATATAGGCCGGTGTCTTCTAAATCAGGCATCACGTCGATATCACGTGTTTGCGTGCAAGTCACATTTTGATTAGCATAGTTATAACAGATCGTTCTAACGAAATCTCGATTATGATCTCTTATACCATACAAACGTTGAAATACATCATATTCATAATAAGTGGCCACTCCCCTAGCATCTCTTTGACTGCGAACACCTATGTAAGGACGGTAGGTATAAGTATTTACTTGTGCGCTTTTTAATGATTGATGAGTCCTGAGCGGAGCTAAGAAATTATTAACTTCTGTGATGGTGGGGTTAAGTTGATCAAGAAATGCACTTACTGCCGCTTCGCCTCCCAAGGCAGTTTCTATAGTACTATAAGTAGCGTTATTAATTTTTGCGATAGGGAAAATTCCGCCATAGCCCCATACATAGGCAGTGTTGGTGTGTCCATCTAGTGTTTGACTTACTACATTTCCCTTTTTATCATAATCGTACTGTACCCTCGTTTCTAGTGGAGCCGTATCTTCCTTTTGTTGCTGTACGGTCGCGGGCAGGTAAAATGACGAATGGAAATTGGCGTAATTGGTAAGCCCTCTGGAAAGTTGCTTGTTGTCCTTTAATTGTACCTCCTCAATAGGCAATCCAATGATGTTTTTGCCCGTCATTCCATCATAAACACCGTTAGGATCTCGGTTTAGCGAAACCATGTCTTTTGTGTACCTAATTTTTTTAAGGATGACTTCCCCTTTGCTATCTGTAAATTTGTCTTCTATAACTAGTCTTTCATCATTATAGGTAAATTCTCGAACCTCCTTAACTGGGTTTTGTCCAAGCGAATTGTAGAGATAGGTGCTTTGCTTTACAGGTAGGTATGAATAGGTGTTTAAACGATAGGATATTCCCTCTACATAAAACCATGTATATCCCTCTTGTCCACATGGTTTCTTCTCACGCTTAAAGTCCATTGCTTTAACAAATGCCGTACTTTCATTAAGTGCAGCATAATCGGTTACTGTTTTCTTCACAGAAAGATTTGAAGCAGTCATTTCCTCTTGTTCAATAAGTTTGCCTCTTTTCTCTTTTGCCGAATTATTAGGCAAATACTCTAAATCCGTTAATTGGAGATTTACCAGTACTGATTCTGCATCTCCATCTAATCGGCCATTGTCGAAATTGCTATAAGTAAGCTTTGTATAGCTGTTATCTTTATTTTTCTCTATCACTTGCGTGTAGCCAACATGGGTACCATAGCTATTTGACGAATTGGGCATAAAAGCTTGCGAACTAAAAGAACTTCGCTGCGCAGAAGCATACGTAGAACTTGTACTGGTATAAGAAAGTGCAATAAGGTATTTAGGCTGTCCAGACAAAACACCAGACGATGGTAGCGCATTAATTTGGCTGGCGGTAAGCTGTGAGTTATAACCCGAAACATAGAAATATTCTTTTTCAATCGCTTCCGTAGGTCTATCGGGATCTATATTTACAATTTTCTTTACTCGTAACCCACCAGCCATGGTATTTGATACAGCTACCGGCGCAAGGCTTCGTTTAGAAGTCATTTTTTTGCCATAGTAATGCGGCTCATAGGTAAATTGGGTGTATCCGCCTGTAGGATAGGTGATTTTAGTCAATATACCCGCATATAGGTATTGTTCGTCAGGCTGTCTGTCTGCATAATAGTTAGCTGCGCCCGAATAGTTAAAAAGATTTCCCGTAAATGAAGTTCTACCGTTAAAAAATCCCCAATGATCAGTCTTACCAGAGAGGTATGGTGGTAATTCTTGGGACTCATCATAATCAAAAGCATATACCTGCTCTATATTTGTTGATTTCCCTTTTTCTCGGACAGATTTTAAACGAAGTCTTTCATTTGCCGAATTATCATACTGAAATGAAATGGTACGTAAGGTCACTCCATTTTGCTCAACGGTAATCTGATCTAATTTCTTCCATTTTAAACCTGCATAAGAAGAATATGGCTGATATTCTACATCTCCAGCACCTTCTGTATTATTTTTCCACGGAGAAAAAACATAATTAAGGTTATAATTAAACTTTGTATAATCATATCGCAATTCTGTAGTGGTAGATCTAGAAAATTTCAATTCTATATTTTTGCCCTTAATCTTAGAAAGATAAACGGGCCTAATTAATTTACCACTGAATAGATCATCGCTGGTAGGCGTTCTCAAATCGCAGGTACCTACAGTGAAAATTGGTTCAAAATTGATGGATACGTAGAGTTGGCTAATGTATTCGTAAATATTATCACCATCTCCACCCAGCGTTTTGGGTGCTTCATAGATAAAGTCAACCTCCTCACCTGTTGGTGAAGTTATTTTTACCAAGTACCAAGAGTTGGCAATCCAATGGTCTTGATGCTGTGTGGTAAAACCAATACTATATTCGATTGCATCGGTAGTTCCACCAAATTTATATTGCGTACCGTCTTCAGTAATAATGGTAAATCCAGAAAATGATTCAAAGTTCTTTTTTCCTGCCAACCGATGCAACATCCCTGTGCTCATGGGCACATTTAAAAAGGTGTTGTCAAAAACAACCTTTAAAGGGCGGTCGGATTTTACCTGCCATTGTCCCGCCTGATTAAGATAAAATTTACCAGAATATCCTGGAAAGCTGAAGCTAAATTCATCTGGCGCTAAATCATATCCTCCTCTAGGCAGAGGGCCGCTTTCTACTAAAGTTGCTTCAGCAGCGGTCAGCAAAGTGGTGGCTTGATTCCAAGTGTTCAAGAGGCTATTCCAATCTCCTGGATCCAACCTAGCGCGTAAAAAATAATAGCCATTTTTATTATTGGCTGCAACTTCACCCCAAGTTTGAAATTCATCTGGCAAGTTGTTCACTGTACGAGTAATCACCCCACCTGCAGAGAGGCTAAAATTCATACCTACCCATCCAGGGTGTTCATCGGGTCTAACGCCGCTGGCATCATAGTTTAATGCCAAAGGCACACTAATATTTTTTTCTTGAAGTGTATAAAGTGGCACGCTAATGTTGGGCACTCCGGTAAAATGATTAACCGAAGCATCCACATATTTTGCCATTTGAAATGCGTTAGGGCTTTGAAAATTCACAGGTTCTTTAGGAATTTGGCCATAAGCTGCACCGCACAGCCATAGCGCCATGCATATGAGAAAGAGCTTTTTCATCGTCATCAATTAAAAGGAAAGGGATAGATTAAGGTTTGTTCGTTAGGGTTTCACGAAGTTTCGCAATTTCTTTTTTCTGATCTTCAGATTCCTTTTTTAATGCAATTAGATAAAGTGTAAGCTCTTCTATTTTTTGTAATAGTTTTGTGTTGATATCACCAACAGCAATACCTTCTTTTTCGACAATTTTTGCGGAGGGGACGCCAGGCAAGTGACCGTTTTTATTAATATAAGCCTCTACTTCTTCTAAGCTTAGTAAGTTATAACCCTTTAGAAATACAAAATCTGGCCAATCTGCTTTTAGTTTTATCTTAACTTCTTCTGCAACCATACTGCCAGCTACAGCAAGCTTATAACCTTTTGCGTCATCTGTTCCTATGGAGATACTTCCATTAAAAGACTTATTTCCATTAATTACTTCATTTCCACTTTTATGTACATATAGATAATCACTGCTTCGCAAATAATTTACAAAATTGACGTTGTTTGTTCCCGTACCATCTCCCCAGGTATTAGTGGTAACACCAGGTCCAGAGCCAAGAATTTCGTTTACACTATCGAAATCGCTTACGCTTTCTGTTAAACTTTTCTGATACAGGTATCCTCCAGTTGGGGAAATGAGGTTAGTTCTCATTTTTTTCCCTGTAATGGCATTAAATGTGGTATTATTATCGGTTATCCCGAAAGCAAAAGCATGTTCTACCTGATCAATACCTGTATCACTACCAAATTTCAATACTACCATGTCATAGTTTTGGATGTTAAATACATTAGAACTCAAATTATCGAAATAATTAGTGTTGCTAATTCTCAAATCCAGTTTTTGATCTGATGGATCAGTATCTTCAGCATAATTGGCATCGGTTGGCGCTACACGCAACACAATGGTAGTACCTGCTCTTAAGGAGCTCCAAAAGGCAATATTTCTAAATTGAATTCTCCCCCCAGCATCAGTAAAAGCTGTAGCATTAACAGCACCTCCACTAAAATCCTTTACAATTAAGTTTCTTAAATCTGGCTTGTCTGTTACTACCAATAATTCTACGATATCATTCTGACCTGCAGGCGAGGTTGTTCCAGAATTATAAAGTTTATTAATTACAATGTTTTGTGCATAGCTCAAGGAAAAACATAAGCTTCCTAAGAGCGTCAAGAATAATTTAGATTTCATTAAAATGAGATTTAGATGGTTATTTTATCTTAAGACTTCTGAAGTGACCTAAAGGACCGAAAAAATTACTGTTTCTCATCCGTGTTTTTTAACCGTTCCCTAAAATCGCAGCGGCAACTCACTAGAATTGAACAGAGCAGATTTATAGAAAGCATTAAGCCAGATATTAGGGTTGATAATTCTCTTTCGACTTTCCTTCAATATTATATTCCTACAGTTTGTTGGCATGAACAACACCACCTTGGCTACTAAGTTATTCGTAGTGTACGACGTAAAAAACACTAGTGATGTGATATTCAAAAAAATTCTATTAGCCTAAAACTACTATATTAGCCTAAAATACCTATTCAAATGTTTGCAGAATTCATTTATAGGCCGATTTCAGGCGAGTATAAAGAAAAACACTTTGGTAATATTTCATCTGATAACTCCTGGGTTAAGTTTACTAATGATTAGGGAGAAGAATGGGTGGGTTCATTTCAAAGAGGCTGGTTAGATGCTTCCTTCTTCATTAAGCCATTAAATAAACATGAAAAGGCCTTTGTGGTAGTTGGTGGTTCAGCATACCTCATTGATCTTAATACGAAAGAACAGCTCAATACTATAGAAATTTCAGAAATTAAAAGCGCTATAGTAGATGAAACACAGCGTTACATTTACTATTCAAACGGTTACGATTTATGGTTCATTGATATTTATGGTGTTGAAACTTGTTTATTTGAATATAATCAACACGAAGATTTTAAACTAACTGGTATATCGAACAATAAACTCTATGCAACCTGTTTTCTCTATACAGACAATAGCAAGCAATTTCATATTGAAATAGATTTGATTACAAAGCGAGTACATAAGCTTGATAATGATAAACAACCAGTGGAAAGTAAAACGACACAAAATGTAATTAAGGCAAAACCATGGTGGAAATTATGGTAGACAATTGTACCACAAAGCGTTCATCGTTCTTTTCTATGTAGAGCATGCCCATACTACATTAACGCTTTCCCTAAAGCAAGAAATGTTAACTTAGCAAGCACCTGTTAAAAAGCGTATCAATGATTAAGAAAAGAATATTTAGGTACTGGTTTGTCAATATCCTGATGACCCTTGCCTTATTTATAGCCTACAGAATAGTAATTGCCGAGTCTGAACCAGCTGGCAGCACTTGGATAGAGAAGTTCTTATTCATGCTAGATGTGATCTTAAATCTCGGCTTCTCCCTTTTCTATCTTTTAGTGATGATAGTGGCCTCTTTGGCCATTTTCTTTAATCAAATTGCAAAAATCAGGAACAATGGTTACCTATCCTCTTTAACATTTCTGGCGGTGCCTTTGGTTGGTGTGCTTATTTTAGCGGTAAAAGTATCGATAGATGTTTACACACACAGTCCCAATATCCTTAGTACCGTCCTTACTTTTTCCATCCTGTATCTGTTAGGAAACACCATAACCTTTTTAAGCTTCAGAAAAAGCATGAAGAAACTTCAAGAGGCTACACCTCAGCCTTAAAACACCAGCTAACCAACAGCTGCTTAAAACAATCCAAAACCTCAAAATCACAATCGTGAAACAGCTTTCACAGGCTTTCGTCGAGACATTAAGCACAAACACCGATACCTTATTGCTGTACCCCAAACAATACCTACCTTTATACCCGAGAGCGTTAATTTAGATGAGATGGGGTATCCTTTATGGATGCCTCGTCTTTTTTATAAGCTACATTAAGGAAATGAGGTTTTCTAGTCCCTGATCTTTCTTTACTCGGTTATATTTTTCTCGGAGTTCATGTAAAAGCTCCCTTTTATGATCAAAAATATTTTCCTCTGAGATGATCGTTTTCACCACAACAATACTTCCAAAGGTCGACCCAAAACAATAACCTTGCTCTACTACACCTACAAAGCTTGTTTCTTCATGCATTGTAAACTTAAACTCTTCACACAGTTCTTCCTGCTCACCGTCATCAAACACTTTGTAAAGCATCCAAGATTTGGTAAAATACAAATGAATCAACTGCTTGTTCGAAAGCTTATCATCTTTAACAATACGTTCTCGGTAACGTTTAAAGAAATGTGGCGGATAAATTAAGATAGTTGCATCATCTATTATAAGACCAGCAGCATAAGTACCTTCAGGTCTATCATAAATCCCATAAATGTTAAAAAAGGGCAACTTTGCATCCCCCCTTTTTTGGGCGACCAAAGTTAGGATAAAAAGATTTTTTCTTCGTCCAGTTTTTAACTCATAAGAGGCAGAACAAGGGAAACGACTTGCCTTTAATACCTTTCTTCTAAATTCTTTTTTACAATTAGATATTCTTAAAAGCAACGATGGCAGGTCTTTAAAGAGCTCCATATAGATCTCTTGTAAAGTCATGGTATTGACTATCATAGGCTATTTTTCTTAGGTGGATGATTGTAATTCTAAAATAAGAAATAATCATGATTTGAAAAATAGCCTATAGCAATTACAGCCATTTCAACTAATAGCTGATGTGATTAAGCTTGCGAAAACACTGTTACGTCGGGCCAGCATTAGTAGAAGAACCAGTTAACCTTTTTTTGGACAACTATTTGACTGAAGCTGCTCGAACCATCTTTATCCAACGGCATCAATCTGATGTAAATTGGCTTACTAGAAATTGCTGCTTTTCCCAGTCACTTCCAACATGTTCATTTATTTTATTAACGTCCTTTTTTTCTGCTATGATTAATCAACCAAGCCGCTACATCATTTGCGGCCTTATCATTTTCAAATCTTGCGGGTAAACGTCCATTAGTATATTCGTTATAAAGCCAAGGATCTCCAACGGCCAACACCATCCCCTTCCCATATTTTGAAATCACCATCGCATTCTTTCCGTCATTGGTTTTTAAAAGTGCCTTTGCAGAATGTTGAATAGCAATAGAGGCGGCATTTTTAATGAAAATGTAATTACTTGTTTTAAATAGAGGTTCATTTGCCGTCCTTAATCCTCCATCATCAAAATGATCGTCGTCTTTTACATGCAGGATGAGATCGTTATTAAAAGTAAATCCGAACTTGGATGCCAATAAATTAAAATGCTTTAGGTCTGCATTTTGTTCGTCATTTCCCATCAACAACAAAACTCCGCCAGCCTTTACCCACTCTGCAATTACATTTGCGTCGTTTTCTTTCATATAATTGGGCTCAGGATTATCATTCAGGTGATCTGGATCTACGATGATAAAAACATCTGTGCCTTTTAAATTTGCGGCAGTTGGAGCTGAGCTAAGTGTTTTAAGTGATTTAGCACCATTTTTTTTGAAGGCTTCACCAAAAATCGAGAAACCAGTCATTGCCGTATCGTTCCACAAATAATGAAAGTCGACGTTTTTACCAACTATATTTTTTGTCAGCTCATGGTTATAGTAATTATCTATCGTTACAACTTGCCCAATGGCAGATAGTTTTGCAAGTACAAAAACACAGGCGATAATTAATTTTTTACGAGTAAGATTCATTTTGATTATTATTAAGTTATGATGGTATGGTGGTTAAAATTTATACGGCTTCTTGTACTTCTACATCATCAGCAATCAGTATAGTGGGCAGATAAATTGTTTCAAAATCATCTTTTCCGCCACGTTTGATCAGCGCCATTAACTGCTTGGAAGCCAATTCACCCATCTGATAAGCTGGTTGACGAATAATTGTGGGACTACCTGGTAAAACCTCGGCCAAGTCACTATTGCAAAAACCAACTAAGGGTATTTTTATACCAAGCCTATGGAGTACTTTTACAGCGGCGGTTGTGAATGAGTCTGTGGTTGTAAATATCGCATCTACTTTTTTTTCTAGAACTAAGTTAGCTAAGAAAATCGTTCTTAAATATTCTTCTAATAACTTTGGATCCGAAGCATCACATTCTTCAACAATGCAATGGTGACTTAGATCGCTCTGCATAGCGACTAAAAAACCATTTACTCTTTGGCTGCTTAACAATACATCCTGTTTGCATCCAATAATTAGCACGCTTTTTAGGCCACGTTCAAGCATTTCATTGCCAGCAGCATAAGCGCCATTAAAATTATCTACCGCAACCTGATGTGTTTTTAATTGTTCGCTAATCCTGTCAAATAAAACAATCGGCATACCTTGGTTTTGTAATACCGATAAATAACTCAGATCTGTACTGTTAAAACTAGGCGAAATCAATAAGCCATCGATACCGTAATCAGCTAATTGTCTTACACAATTCTGCTCAGTTTTAAAGCAGCCACGGCTCTGCATCATCATAAATTGATAGCCAACAGTGTTGCAGTAATCGTGAATACCATTGAGCAACTGTGTGATGAAAGCATTGTCAATAGAACAAATTACAACGCCAATCGTGTTGGTCCTTCCTTCTTTAAGTCCTTTGGCAAATCGATTAACCGTAAAGTGCTTTTCTGCAGCATAATTTACCACACGCTTTTTAGTTTCGGCACTGATCTGATAATTGTCAGACAAAGCTCTAGATACTGTTGAAATAGACAGGTTAAGATCTTCAGCAATTTGACGGAGGGTTATTTTCTTCATACTCATATGGTGTTAATGGAACTTGGAAATAATTTCAAGATCCTGAACACTTTGTTTTACGCTTGATTGTCTCCTGTTACTTCTAATCTATTTAAATACTCTGTAGGCATACATCCATAATACTGTTTAAATGCGGTAGAAAAATAGGAAGGCGAATTGAAACCGCACATATAGGCTATTTGTGCAATGGTGTAGCGCTTAGATTTCATCAGCTCTACGGCCTTGTTAAAACGGATGCGTTTTAAGAAATCTGTAGCAGACTCTCCTGTAATTGCTTTTAGCTTTAAATAGAGATTGGAACGACTCATTCCTATTTCTCTACTAAATTTATCTACCGAAAATTCAGAATCTGAAAGATGTAATTCAATGATCGAAATGGCTTCTCTTAAAAACTCTTCGTCCAAGGTGTTAAAAGCTATATTTTCGGGAACAATTTCCTTGTTGGCTTGGTAATATTCCTTTAACCGTTTGCGTGACCGTAACAGATTATTAACTTTTGCCGCTAATAAATCTGTTGAAAAAGGCTTCGTTACATAATCATCTGCCCCCATTTCCAATCCTTTTAACTGTTGTTCTGTTTCGGTTTTAGCGGTTAAAAGAATGAAAGGGATATGGGAGGTGTTGATATTTTGCTTTACCCTTTTGCAAAAGTTTAGTCCGTCTATCTCTGGCATCATCACATCACTAATGATGAGGTCAAACTGCTGATGTTCTAACATTTCTAACGCCTTTTTACCATCGTATGCTACATTTACATCATAGGTTTCGCTAAAGTAGTCCTGCAGGTAATTTACAATTTCCAAGTTATCGTCTACCACTAGTAATTTAATGCTTTTATCACTTGTAGTAGGGGTAAAATGATCATCTTCTACTTTATCATTTTGATTCTCTACGCCATCTGGCACTATAGAAAGCTCATAAACCTTGTTTTGTACAGGCAGGTCATTGAGATAATAAGAGTCGGCAATGGGCAACTCAACGGTAAAAACACTTCCTTGATTTGGCTGGCTCTCAACCGATATTTTTCCGTGGTGTAACATCACTAAGCTTTTTGTAAAAGCTAAGCCAACTCCCGAGCCCAAATTCACCTCTTTACCACTTACTTGATAGAAACGGTCAAACACCTTCGTTAAATCTTCTTCATGAATGCCAATTCCAGTATCAGTTACCTTCATGGTCACATGATCACCTTTTCTAAAAACGTCAATACTGATGCTTTGACCATTTTGCGTGTACTTGAAAGCATTAGATAGGAGATTGAATAATATTTTCTCTACTGCATCACTATCAAAATTGAATAGTAGCCTGGCTTCGTTAGCATGATAGGTGTATTGGATATTGTTTTTATCTGCTAGCGGCTTAAAAGATTCATAGATTTCATGCACAAAACTAATCAGGTCTTTACGGCCCACTTTTAGCTGACGTGTACCCATTTCAGTTTTCCTAAACTCAAAAAGCTGATCGACCAGGTTATACAACCTTTTTGCATTGGTCAACATTAACTCGTGCTTTTTATGGATGGTTTTATCTAGCTGAGTATTTTTGGTAAGTTCTTCTAGCGGGGCTAAAATTAATGTCAATGGTGTACGTAGCTCGTGGGAAACGTTGGTAAAGAAATCCATTTTCACTTTGTTAATGTAACTCACCCTCTCCTTATCTACACGTTCAAGCTTTAGCTGATGCAATGTTCTAATTCTTTCTTTTATGATTTTATAGGCGAAGTATCCCGCTGTTAGCAACACAACCGCCAATAACAAATAAAACCAAAAGGTATTATACCAAGGCGCAAGTATTACAATTTCCAACTGCCGTTCTGCACTTACTTCTCCATTTGGTCCTTCGGCTTTTACCAATAGTTTGTATTTTCCTGAAGGAAGATTACTGTAACTAATCTTGGGATCGTCGGTACGTTGCCATGTGGCGTCAAATCCGTCTAATTTATAAAAGTAGTGCGTACGGTTGGTAGCAATGTAATTGAAGGAGTTAATGAAAATACTGAATTGCTTGTAATCTGAAGAAAATCTCAATGCTTGGGCCTGATCGATATGGTTGTCTAGAATATCAGTACCATCATCTGGAGATACTTTTTTATTGAATACCTCTAGCCCAGTAAAACTAAGCTTAAGTGGCAGCGAGCGTTGTTTGATAGCATTAGGATAAAAATAGGAAATGCCTTTTATCCCCCCAAAAAGCATCATACCATCTTTTGCTTTACAAAAAGAATACTCGTTGAATTGGTTGTTTTGCAAACCATCTGCTTCATAAAAGGATTGGCTATGTTTAGTATCTGGATTAAACCGCACTAGTCCCCTATTGGTAGAAATCCAAAGGTTACCTTCTTCATCAGGTAAAATGCCATATATGGTTCCTTGGATAAAGTCCTTCCGATGTGTGAAAGTCAAAAAAGACCGCTTTACTTCATCATACAATGCCAAACCACCCCGTGTTCCAACCCAAATCCTCTTTTTTTGATCTTCTACAATACAATTTACGGCATCTTCTTTTAACGAATTGTCTTCGATGTTACCAAACAACAAATTATCAGCATAAAATTGAGATACGCCATTGGTGGTTCCAATCCACATCCTATGGCTACTGTCTTCAAAAAGATAGGTAATTTCATCAGCATTTAAACGTTTACCTGCCCTATCTAAATGGATATGAGCGAAAGTTTGGGTTTGCGGCAAAAATTGATCGAGCCCAGACCTAGTCCCTACCCAAATCCGCCCTTTGTGATCTTTTAGCACACTATAAACCAAGTCTCCAGAAATACTATTGGGATCATTAGGTTGGTGTAAAAAACGTTTAACATTGCCTGTTTTGGGATCAAGGATATTTAAGCCGCCGTTATGCGTACCAATCAATACGTGATCTTGATGATCAAAAGCGATAGACTTTATATTATTGGAGCTAAGCGTATTTGAATTACCTTCCTTAAAAGAATAACGGCTGATGGATTGATTGGACCTATTCCAATAATTTAGTCCTTTATCATTGGTTCCAATCCAAAAATTACCAGATTTATCCTCTTTAATGGCACTTATAACTTCATCGCTAAGTGATAATCGACCTGCGTTTTGTCCAAGTGAATTAAATTTAATATCGTTTTTATGATAATAGCTTATTCCAGCATAGAATGTACCCAGCCACATTCCATTTTGCTTATCCCTATAAATATAGCGCACCGAATTTTGTCCGATAGTATAAGGCTGCGAAATTTGATGGTAATGGTTTTCGAAAGCTAAAGTTTTGGTATTTAAGATTGATAAACCGTTAAAAGTGCCCAACCAGATATTTCCATCTGCATCCTCAGTAATGGTCCGTATATTATTATCTGACACACTATTTTTCCCCTGTGCATGCGTAAATCGACTGATTTGACCAGTTCCTTGGTGACGCCTGATCAAGCCATATCCCTCGGTAGCAATCCATAAGTGCTGACGATCAATATAAACGTCACTCACAAAGGGCCTTGCCACGCCAAGATCCAGTTTTGACAGTGCCCGTCCCTTTTCCTTAAGCATAAAGAGGCCCACATCTGTACCAAAAAGCAAGTTGTTTTTCCAATTGCCCACATAAGAAATCTTCTTAATTCCATTAGCTAAGGTATTCAAGTCAACAGCTACAAACTGATCTTTTCCATTCGCTAACCGAAAAATATCTCCTGAGATGGAAACTGCCCAAATATTTTTCTGAGTATCTTCTGTAATTGAGGAAATATACCATTCGCCTAAACTTTTCGGAAGCTTATAATTAACGAAGTTATCTTTCTTATAATCGTATCTACTTATTCCCTGGTTTCCACCCACCCACAATCCGCCTTTTGCATCTAAATACAAACTTCGGATATAGTAAGATTGCAGACTGCTTTGCTCATTTTTAACTGGACTGTAAACTTTAAAATCTCTTCCATTGTAGCGGTTAAGTCCGTCTTGCGTACCTATCCAAATAAAACCGAGCGTGTCTTGTACAATGGTAAATCCAGTACTTTGAGAAAGGCCTTTATCTACTGAAATATTTCTGAAATTTCGACTTTGCGCAACAACCTCTCCAAACTGAAGAAACCCAAAGCATAAGCAGGCGAAGAATATAAGCAGACGAGAAATACCAGCAGAGTTTTTCATTAACGATTATCTAAATTACACCTCATTACAATATACCGATATTATTTACTTCGAGTACCTTTTATCAAATTGCAAAGGCCAATTTTTCTATCAGCTTTTGCAAGGATCTAGTTTCTTACAAATTTCTTATTTTCCGAGATATTATCTCCTGAAACTTTCAAGATAAAAATACCTGTATTCAAATTTATTGGAATTTGTATCTCATTATTTCCAATGTTCACGTTTGCCGTCGTTTTAGCCATTACCTTTCCATTCATATCTACTACAGAGAAGGAAACATTCTTCACAGCATTTAAGGCTTTTATCTGTGCAATTACACCACTGGCATTACTGTTTACGGTAAGTGTTGTATTCAACAACTTAACATCTACAACTACTGGATCAAAAGTTTCAGCATTACCATTGTTATCTACCTGCTTTAATTGATAATAATTAGCTCCTGCAGCCGCATTAAAGTGCGTAAAATTATAATTTGCACCAGTTGGCGAAGTGGTAGGTCTTATGCCAATGGTAGTAAAATCTTTTCCATTTGTAGCATGCAATAGTTGAAACTCTTTACTGTTGGTTTCACTTGCTGTAGCCCAATTTAATGAAACGCTATTACCTATTGCTTTACCAGAAAGGTTTTTAGAAAGAGTTACTGGAAGGGTTACTGTACTACCTGGTGTAAACGCTACTCCCCTAAAACCAGATCCAGTAGGTGAGGTTGCAAGAATGGTAACTGTGGCATTGGCATTTGATATGGCTGCATTATAAACGGTATTATCCACAATCTTAAGCAAGCTATTTGTGGTGTTGTTTGAAGTGACACCATATAGCGTAACTTTACCTGCCTCTAGTCTTCCAGATAAGCTCCTAAAGCCATTATCAGTAGCTGTTGTGGTATTTCCATCTATCTTTCCAGCTGCAGTCCAACTTGCACCATTATCTGTAGAATAATATTTAAAAATACCATCAGCTGCTGTTGCGGTATTGGCTGCAACAGCCACGTACATGATTTTATTTGCCCCAAGATGAAAAATCACAAAGTCATGCGCATTATTTACTGTAAAGGTACTAGCAATAGTTGCTGCTGCTGTAGGCATTTCTGTATCAAAACTACTTACACCCGAAGTAACCTGACTTGTGGCATATAATTTACCCTCATAAATTTTAACATCAATTGTATTTAGAGAGTTGATTACCGTTGGTGAAGTTAAAGTTCCTGATGTAGGATTATAAACCGAATATTTGATACCAGAACCGTGGCCAGCTAAATAAACACCATAGGTACCACCACTTAAAGCATAAGCCAAAGCTGAACGGTTAACGTTCGTTCCACTATGGGCATCAGTAGTGATCTTGGTTGCTGTTCTGGAAGCATTGATCGCAACAAAGGTTCTGTTTAAAGCTCCTGCTGCAAACAATTCGGTTGTAGCTGGCGTAGTGCTAGGCAAAGTATTATAGCCATAAAGCGTTAGCAACTGATTATCCGTAGAAAGATTTAAGTAAGCAGTTGCCTGGTTGCTTGCAGAGCCATAAGGCAAATAGAAATCGTTACCACTACCTGTGTTAGAGATATTGGTAGAAGAGACAACAGCCCCACCAGAAGCTGCATACTCTTCTAAGCTAACTGTGGCTACCCTACCATAGCCCGATAGGCTAGTTAGCTTTAGTACCACCACATTATCTGCGGTGAGGTTTTGAGCTTTTGCCTGTAGTAATGCCATTGCAAAAGCGAAACAAGTAAGTAAAGTTTTTCTCATGTAAGATTTAATTATGGTTAAAAAGAAATTCCTTGAAAAACCTCGAAAGGCTTTAACCTAAAATTATAAGCTTACCTACAATAAGAGTTTTGAATTTGATTAAATCTCATTCAATTTGGTTGAATGAGATTTAAAACAAGCTTTACGTTAGTAAAATCGTTGTATACACGAAGTAAATCTTTATTTCCTAAGGTGTGTATTTGCTTTTAAAAGCAATACACAATTACAATGCTTTTGCAAAATTATCACCATTGGTGTTACACCATTTTTTCAAATAAGTACGCATTTGAATTAGCTTCTTTTTGTGCGTAGCACTAACAGCTAGATTGGTTATTTCACCAGGATCTTTGACCAAATCGAATAGCTGTTCCCTGATATTACCTTTGTCGTAAACGATGTACTTAAAGTCTTTTGTAATTACTGCTCTGCCATTAATGCCCAACAACTCTTCGTTATCTGCAAAAGCAGTTTCAATCACCAGCGTATCCCGAAGGTTTTTACTTGGGTTGGCAATTTTCTTGCTAATGTCTACCCCTTTCAAAGTACGAGGTCTTTCTATTCCAGCAAATCCACAAATGGTTGGAATAATATCCGTACCATTACAAACAAGCATATCGTCCACACGCGGTTTCCACTGTCCTAGTTTGGAGATGATAAAAGGTACTTTTGCGGACTCTTCATAAAGCACTTGCTTTTGGTTCCAGCTATGTCCAGCATAACCATCACCGTGGTCGGCAGTAAAAATAATGATGGTATTTTTTTCTACGCCGTATTTCTTTAGGGAAGCCAACACCATTGCTATGTAGTTATCCACTTTCTCTACCAAACGATTATAGGCCCAACGATATTGCCGCCATTGATCGGCTGTCCAGTCAACACTTGGATAAGTACGAAAGCTCACTTTCTGCTGTTTCCTAATCATTTCTGGCTCATGTGCTGGCTTTTTCCAATTGGCTGGTAGTTGAGGACATAAGTGAGCAGGTGGCGCATCTTCCAATACATCCATTTTTAGGGTCTCACCCCTAGCCCATTCGCATATATCATGTGGATTTAAAAATGAAGCGACCAATAAGAAAGGATTGCTTTTGTTTTCTTTAATAAAACGGGCACAATAAGCAGGTGTTCCTGCATCGTTATAATCTAAAAAATTGGTATTCTGTATAAATTCGAAACCGTGCTGGCTCACCTTAGCGGCAGGTACTGGCAAATGCCACTTACCTACATAGCCTGTTTTGTATCCGCCATTCTGGAAAATCTTGCCCATCATTAATAAGCTGTCTGGCCATTGTCCGTCTTTCTCTGGTGCATTACCAACAAAGCCAGTTTCAGATGGCATTTTACCACTAAAGATAGCTGTACGTGATGGCGTGCATAGGGGTTGTGCACAATAAGCTTTGTTAAAACGCACACCGTTAGCAGCCAGTTTATCCATAGCAGGCGTGCGCAAGTCTTTATTTCCCGCATTACTCATGGCGTCAGCGGTGTGCTGATCTGTCATAATGATTAGGATATTCGGCCTTTCTGGCTGCTGTCCTTTCACATTAACAGCTAGTGCTATTAGTAAAAAACAAATCGCTAATCGTAATTTACATCTAACGGTTACCTGCATATTTTTATTTATTGATATTTAAACAGCTTGTCCAAAAATTTGCGTAGTGGACAAGCTAGTTAGATTTCACCTTCTGTTTTTCTCTTAATTCAGCTGTGAATTCTTTCCAAGCTTTCACTTGCTCTGGAGTTAAAATTTCCAGTTCTTTAGCTCTCATATTTTTTAAAAAATCGGCTAATTTCTCTTTCTTTTGCACCTCGTTTAAAGTGGCATCTTCACGAATAGCTTTCTGCCCCTTGCCACTTTCGGCAATTACATCGTGCATCGCTTTACGGCTTTCATCGCTTAGTTTCATCACTGTAAACATCGAGTCCCTCAATTCTTTCATGCCTTTTGGCTTGGTTTGTGCGGAAGCGGTTAAAGCACAAATGAATGCCAGTACCACTAAAAAGCTCTTTTTCATCAGTTATAAATTTTAAGGTTAGTAATTAGGATTTTGCCTGGTGATACTTTTGTTTACATCTAATTCATTTTGCGGCAATGGATAAAGCTCATGTCTACCAGGCACAAAATTGGCGAATGCTACATAAAAATAAGTACTTCTGATGGCCTTTAGATTATCATTGGTTTCTTTGATTTTAGTCGCCAACTTGTTCCATCTAACCAAATCAGAACGACGCATACCTTCAAAAGCAAGTTCAAACGCTCTTTCATTAAAAACTGCGGTAAAAAAGTCGTCCTTATTCAAACCTGTTGGTAAATCTGGCTGAATAATGCTCGCTATTGCTGTGGCACCAGTGCCGTTACCGCCAGTAATTGTTACCGTTGGTACAGAAGTATAGTTTGCACCGAAATTGGTCATCACGATACCTGTTACCCTACCCGAAGAAATTGTTGCTGTTGCTGTAGCACCAGTACCGCCACCGCCAGTAATCGTTACGGTAGGTATGGCCGTATATCCCGTTCCAGCGGTGCTTAAGGTTACGTTCACCCTGTTGTTATAAAGGTCTTTTCCAAACCCCCTTCTTCTAACCGTGTTAATGGCTTCATAAGCCAATTGATTGGGTCCGTTGTTCAGTTCATTTTCTACCTCGGCCCTCATTAGCAGTACATCCGAATATCTTAACACCACGTAATTGATATGGGTATATTGTCTTTCTGTTGTAGTGGTGTTCACTTGGTATTCGCGGCTCCACTTTGCCGTCGACCAGTTTTGATCATTGTTTCCTGTAAGCGGCACCCTTGCCCCAGCCGCGTTGATATTATAGGTTGCAATGGAGAAGTCTCTTCTGATATCTCCTGTTTGAAAACTATTGTAAAAAGTTCTGGTGGCTACACATCTTGCTGCCACGCTACCATATACGCCATTAGCAGTTTGTACACCGTTCCATATGCCGATGTAAGATGCATTTCCCCTGTTTCCAGAAGGATTATAAAAAGCGACTTCGAATAAATTTTCTGTAGGCTCAAATTTATGTTGGCATTGGTTTTTGAAAACTAGCGTATAATCGGTATTTAACTTGTAAAGGGTACTTCCAATAACATCATTGATGTGCTTTTGAGCTAATTGATAATATTCTTTATAATTATCTGGGCGTTTTGCCTGTCCATCTGCTCTTAACGAATATCCACCAGCAAACAATGCTACCCTAGCCAACATTGCTTTGGCAGCCCATTTATTGATACGCTCGTTGGTTGGCAAAGTTGCTGGCAGCAGTTCTGCAGCTTCCTCCATATCTTTGATGACCTGCGTATAAATTACATACCTATCGGTAAGACCAAGCTTAAGATTGTCTCCAGTTTGTGAGCTTTTTGTTTTGAAGGGTACATCGCCCCAAAAGCGCACCAATTCAGAATAATAAAATCCACGCAGAAATTTGGCTTCTCCCAACATTCTGTTCAATTCTGTCTTTTCTGCAGCTGTACCATTAGTAAACTGGCTCATTTGCGGGATTTTTTCTATCACCACATTTGCCCTATCTATACCTTTATACAATGCGCTCCAAACGGTGTAAAAAATAGCAGTACCAGCCGCACCTTTATAGTGTGGCACCATTCGCCATTCATCAGAAGTATCTCCAGAAACCTGACCAATATCCGTATCATTATCAAAAACCTGTGGAATATACCATCCATAAGTATCTAACGACGACATGATTTCGTACACGCCTAAGGTAGCCATATACGCTTCATTAGTATCATTAAAAAAATTGGCTGATGTAAAGGTAGAATAAGGGTCTGCATCTAATGCCTTTTTACATGAGGTGATGCAAAGTAAACCAACCAACAAACCCGTAGCCAGTACTCCTTTAAAGTAAAATATCTTGCTTTTCATTTTTAAATCAATTTTGGTTAGAGAGATAAGTTAATTCCAGCTACAAATGACTTTGCACGTGGATAAGCGCTATAATCTACGCCTGGTGTAAGTGCTGTACGTATCACACTCACCTCTGGATCATAACCAGAGTATTTAGTGAATGTGTGTAGGTTGTATCCCGTTACATATACCCTAAGCCTGTCAATCTTCAATTTGCTTAATAATTTCCTATCGAAAGTATAACCTAAGCTTATGTTATTTATCCTTAAAAACGAGCCGTCTTCAATGATATCTGTGTGCAACCTACCCGTACTATTTCCATTATAGGCGGGATTTACCTTACCTTGGTTTAAGGCCGTTAACTCTGCTGGATCAGTTACCCTAACGCCTGCAGCATTAATAGTTGTCCACCTGTTTGCAAACTGAGCCAAAGTATTTTGAAACTCTAAATCTAACCTAGAGTTATTGAGTATGTTGGCATTGTAAATATCATTACCTACGCTAAAATTCAAAAATATACTCAAATCAAAACCTTTGTAACTGAAACTGTTGTTAATACCACCTATAAATTTCGGATTAGCATTACCAATAGTCGTTCTGTCATACTGATCAACCACACCATCGGGAACCCCATTAGGTCCACTAATATCTTTAAACTTGATAAAGCCTGGTTGGGCAGCCGCTTCAGCGTCTCTAACCACCCCAGATTTTAAGGTGTAAACACTTGTAGCGGTATTGTAATCGAAATCACTTACCTGATAAAGACCATCACGCACATAACCGTACATTATACCTACTGGCTTTCCTACCGCTAAAATAAAATCATTTTTATCAGTATAACTAGTGGTTAGCATCGACGTTTCTCCATCACTTAAACTCAATACCTTTGTTTTGTTAAAGGCGATGTTAAAATTGGTATTCCAATTAAAATTTTGCGTTTTTATGTTACTGGTACTTAATGTAAACTCCAAACCTCTGCTTGATGTAGTACCAATATTTTGGATTTGTGAAATGAACCCAGAACTAGCTGGAATACGTGATTGAAATAACAAATCTCTCGACTGGTTATCGTACCAATCTGCTGTTAAGGTAATGCGTTGCTTCAACAAGCCAATATCTAAACCTGCATTTAAAGACCTCACTGCTTCCCATTGTAATTGAGGATTAGGCAAATTCTGCTGATAGGCTGTTGTTACAACTTGATTGCCCAAGGGATATATGCCATTGGTAAAAATACCTAGGGCTGCGTAGTTGGCAATACGGTTATTCCCCGCCTCTCCATAACTCAATCTCAATTTCAAATCTGAAAATACTTTCACATTTTTCATGAAGTTTTCTTGGATTGCCCTCCAAGCAATTGCCGCCGAAGGAAATAATCCCCACCTGCTGTCTTCTCCAAACTTAGAAGAACCGTCTAAACGCAAGCTCGTTGTTAACAAATACTTGCCTTTATACCCATAATTTGCCCTGCCAAAAAATGATAACAATTTCTCATCTTCTGCAAATGTGGTAGGAATACTGGCAATGGTACCCAACGATAGGTTATCCCAGCCTTGATTTACAGCTGGAAAACCTTTGATATCTCCTGTAGCCAGTGTTTCTGCATAACCATAAATGTATTCTTGTCCTAACGTAAAATCTACCTTATGCGCCTTGTTAAAAGTATTGTTATAACTTACGGTATTGCTGTAGTTAAATCGCTGATTTGTTAAGGTGCTGACACTACCAAAAGCGCCTCCAGAGCGTATAGCCAAAATAGAAGCGGCATCATTAAAAGATTTCACTTTTCTATTGCCCTGTGTATAATTTACCAAACCTCTGTAGACAATTTTATCAGTTAAATAATACTGCGCAGTGGCATTGGCATTTAATGTATTAACAAGCGTTTCTCTGCGTTGTGTATTTAGAGTAATTACTGGACTTTGAAACAATGCATTTCCAGCACTTGCGCTAGGATCTAAAGGATCTATTTCAAAATCGATGAGATCTTCATCTGAACCAACGATTCCAGTCAATGGTCTAAATTGGATGAGCGATTGGATGATACTGGTGCGAACCCCACCTTCCTGCACGCCCAAACCCGTAATTTTCTGGTTCGAGTAGTTAACAATACCACTTATCGAAAACTTTTTATTTACATTATGATTAACGGTAAGCTTGGCAACGTGCTTGTCAGACGAACTATTTAACAACAAGCCTTCATCTTTATTCAAGGCATAAAAAAGGTTAAACTTAGTTTCTCGGTTTCCGCCATTAAAGGCAATTTTATGATATTGGTTCAAGGCAGTACCCCCCATCACCTGATCTTGCCAATTGATTCCTGGCCTATTCAGATAATTTTGCTCCAACTGATCAAAAGTACCGTAGTTAGTTGTAAATCTGGCCATGCGCAATGGATCGCCCAAAGAACGTTCATACAGTAGCTTCGTATAATCGTAAGGGTTCATGGCATTCAACTGGCTTGTTATGGTCTTAGCTCCAACATAACCATCATAATTAATAGTTACCTTACCTTCTTTAATCTGCTTGGTAGTTACTAAGATTACACCATTAGCACCTCTGGCACCATAAATAGCGGTAGCAGACGCATCTTTCAATACATCTACAGATTCTATATCCATAGGATCTAGAAAGCTAAGGCCATCGGTTTGAGGTACACCATCTACTACATATAAAGGTTCGTTACTTTGGGTAATTGATGTTCCTCCCCTAATTACAATACTTGGTGTAGCTCCTGGTGTGCCATCAGGCATGGCTACCTGCATGCCAGCAATTCTTCCTTGCAAAGCTTGTGACACGTCTTGCACTGGCATTTTTGCTAATTCCTCTCCTTTAATGGAAGAAACCGCACCCGTAAGATCTTTTCTTTGAACCGTTTGTCCGTAGCCAGTTACCACCACCTCATTCAGGTTATTCTGGTCATCTAGCAATTTAACATCTATGGTAGTTCTGTTTTTTACAGGCTGCTCCACGGTTTTTGTCCCTAAATAGGTAAAAACCAAAATGGCATTAGCCTTTACTTTAATTTGATAACTACCGTCAGCAGCAGCAATAACTGCGTTGTTGGTTCCTTTCTCATAAATGGTAGCCCCTACCTGAGGCTCATTGTTTCCATTTCTTACCACTCCTTTAACAACAATCTCTTGCGCAAACAACGATGCCCAGAACAATGTGAATAGCAGTAACAATACAGTTTGTTTCATGTTTAACTTTTTGTTTTCCAGTTTGGGTTTTCTTCCTAATTGACAGACGATCAGCGCATCAAATTAATCGTACAAAATTACTCATCGTAATCCTTCAAAAACAACTGCCGTTAATTTAATACTCAATAGCAATTCAGAAACCCGTACCTATGTTTATTATTGGTTAGCTTGATAAAACGAATTTATAAACAGCCTTTTGAATTAAATTTCAGTTTTGGATAATTTCCTATCAATTTTGGTTAATGGCGATTAAAGATATAAATCAACAGAACCTAGCCATTATATCCCAATAAGTGCGGCCAAACTATTAAACAGCCTTTTTTATTTGAATATCTTATGATGACTAGCTCATCTGCATACACCAAAGATTAAACAAAATCGAAATATTTAAAGCTTTTATTGAAAGCCTCCCTTGATTGCACTTGGTACCTTCACTATACAAAACACCAGATAAAAATATAAACTTAAGGATTTCATGAAAAAGACGTTTAGCACGCTTTTAGCGACAATAACTATTACGCTTAGCGCCAATAGCTATGCCACGCTGAAACAGGAAGAGCCATCGCCCGTTTGGCTGAAAAAAACCACCGATATCATCAACCTACAACTCAGCAAAGCTGCGCAAACTTATCAACCTGGCAAGAACCCCCGTTCGGTAAACCCTGATGGTAGTGTAAGGGTTGTTGGTGTTAAAGATTGGACTACTGGCTTTTTCCCTGGCAGTTTATGGTATGGTTATGAGCTTACCGGAAATAAAGAACTAGCGGACAAAGCAAAAAAATTCACCTTAGCACTAGATTCTATCCGTTACATTAAAGATACTCACGATATAGGCTTTATGTTATATTGTTCATACGGCAATGCCTATCGCATTACAGGCGATAAAATTTATTTGCCCGTACTCAGTGATGGTGCTAGAAATTTAGCCGCACGATTTAACGCTAAAGTTGGCGCTATTCGTTCCTGGGATTTCGGCAAGTGGCAATATCCTGTAATTATAGATAATATGATGAACCTAGAGTATTTATATTGGGCAGGCAATCAGTTTAAAGAACAAAAATATACCGCAGTAGCTAATGCCCACGCTACAACTACCATGAAAAATCATTTCCGAAAAGATTACAGCTCCTACCATGTGATAGACTACAATCCCGAAAATGGTAACGTGGTACGCAAAGCTACCCATCAGGGATTAACAGATGAATCTTCTTGGGCACGCGGACAGGCTTGGGGCCTATATGGCTATACCATGTGCTATGCCAATAGTAAGGATGCTAAGTTTCTGGCGCAGGCAGAAAGTATTGCCAAATTTATCATGAACCATCCAAAAACACCAAAAGATAAAATTCCAGTTTGGGACTACGATGTACACAATGCTTTAGAAACAGCTGAGCGTGCACCAAGAGATGCTTCTGCAGCAGCGGTTATTGCATCAGCTTTGCTAGATTTGAGTACGCAGGTAAAAGACGGCAAGAAATATTTTGATTATGCGGAAAACATTCTAGAATCGTTATCATCTGAAGCTTATCTGGCTAAACCAGGTGAAAATGGGTTATTTATCTTGAAACACAGTACTGGTGCAATGTTATATAATTCTGAAATAGATACCCCGCTTGATTATGCTGATTATTATTACCTTGAAGCATTAAAAAGATATAAAGAAATTAAAAAAATCATCTAGCACAGTTATCATTTAACCAGGGTTTGATATGACTAATCAATTTAACAGATGAGAACGATTAAAAACATCATTGCCGTATTTATACTCAGTTTAACCATTTTAACGGTTAAAGCACAAGAACAGCCCATACATAAAAGTAGTTTTGAGCAAATCAATCTAGCTAGCAAAGGGCTAGAGAAGGTGAAAAAATTAGTAGACGATGCCAACTATGACGAAGCCGCCAAAGAATTACTAAAATACTACCGTAACCGAACCCATGTAAGGCATTTAGAGTACAATTTAGATGAGCAGCAAAAATTTGCAGGAAAAAAAGTAAATGAAAATACGCTTGAACTGGCCAATAATATTTTGCTACATCAATTTAAGCCTCATAAGGCTTATCCCACTTATGATTATGGTAAAGATATCAACTGGCAATACCGCCCAGTTCAAGATCAATTGTTGACCACGTTTTTGCACCGCACTGCTTTTTGGGAACCCTTGGGTTTAGTGTACCGCAGCACTGCTGATGAAAGATATGCCAAAGAATGGGTTTTTCAGGTTCGTGATTGGATCAAGAAAAACAAGCAAGGTGCATACCCCGATGATAAAGAATATGCCTGGAAAGCTTTTGTAGTCTCTTTCAGGCTAAACCATTGGTCGGGTTATTTCAACATGTTTCTCAATTCACCTCATTTTACTCCCGCTTTTTTGATGGAGTTTTTAAATGCTTATCAGCAGCAAGCAGATTATGTGGCAGCAAACTATACCGACATTGGCAACCATAGGCTTTATGAGGCCCTACATTTAATGTATGCAGGCAGTGCATTTCCAGAGATGAAAGCCGCGGAAAGCTGGCGGAAAAGCGGCATCCAAGTTTTAAACGAAGAAATAAAAAAACAGGTCCTGCCAGATGGGGTTCAGTTCGAACTCTCCCCTTCCTATCACATTGGTAGCATTAAAATATTTTTAGATGCACTACAAATTGCGCAATTAAACGGTTCGGCAAAGGAATTCCCAGAAAGCTATCGTCACCTGGTTGAAAAAATGGTGCTCGCTGTAGGTAAATATTCATTTCCAGATTATACTTTTCCGCTTTACGGCAATGCTTTTATCACCAATAAAAGTATCATGCTTAAAAACTACCAAACATGGGCCAAAGTATTTCCGCAGAATAAAGTAATCGAATACTACGCTACAGACGGCAAAAGTGGCGAAAAACCAAACTACCTTTCGAGTGAGTTACCTAATGCAGGATTTTATGCTTTCAGAAATGGCTGGAAAATGGATGCTACAGTGATGCAAATTAAGGCTGGCCCACCTGCCGAATTCCATGCCCATCCTGATAATGGAAACTTTGTACTATGGGTAAAAGGACGTGATTTTACACCTGATGCTGGGAGTTTTGTTTATGCCAACGTGGGTGATCAAGAAAATGCAAAAAGAGATTGGTACCGATCTACAAAAGCGCACCAAACGCTTACCCTAAACAATCAAAATATCCTGATCAATAAGGCTAAAGTTAGTCAATGGCAACCAAAAGGAAACCTGCAATTATTATCCTTCGTTAACCCTAGTTATAAAGACTTAAACCATCAAAGAAGTATTTTATTCATTGATCAGAAATTCTTTGTAATTATTGATAGGGCCATTGGCACCGCCACTGGAAATTTGGCAATTAGATATCACCTGAAAGAGGATAGCAAAGCTACTGTTGACTTAACAAACAACAGTATAAAAACCAATTATACAGATGGCAATAACCTGCTGATACAAATACTAAACAAAGATAAAATTAGCGTAAAAGAAGAGCCAAGCTTTGTTTCTTATGTATATCAAAAAGAAGCACCAAGACCAGCATTTGCTTTCGAAAAACCTAAAAATGATAGTAGCACGCAGGGCTTTATATCGATATTATATCCATACGATGGCCAAACTCCGCCTAAAGTAGCGCTTACTGAAAATAAAGGCAACAGCATTGCTGATGGAAAAATTGACCTTACGTTAACTATCAACGGCAAAAAAGTTGATATCAAACAAGACTTGAGCAACTAACACCAAACTGAAGATGAACTTAAAAAGAAACATAGCGCTTTGCATCATGCTAATTGGTGGCATAGTTGCCTATGCACAAGAAATACAGCTCACAAAGACGAGTTTTGACCACCTCAACCTTTCTTATCCTGGGCTAGAAAAAGTAAATAAAAATGTCGTTAACGGCCAATATGAAGCAGCCGCGGCAGAACTGCTTAAATACTATCGCCAAAGAAAAAACATTAAACATCCTGAATTTAACCACGGTGAAGAAGCCAGATTTAGAGGTAAAGACATCGGAAAAGCAAATCAGGAAAAGGCAGACAAAGCTTTAGTGCACCATTTCCAGCCGCAAAAAGGTTATGGCTTTTTTGATTATGGGGCAGATATTAATTGGCAGTACTGGCCAGTAAAAGACAATGAAGTCCGCTGGCAACTACACCGGGTATATTGGTGGCAACCTATGGGCTTGGCCTATCGCAGTAGCGGCGATGAAAAGTATGCGAAGGAATGGGTATTACAATTTAGAGATTGGAACAAAAAAAATCCTTTAGGGCTTTCTGCCGATAATGACAAATATGCTTGGCGACCACTAGAGGTTTCTGAACGCATACAAAGTTTACCAGGCACCTTTAATCTATTTCTTAATTCGCCAAACTTTACCCCTACCTTTTTAATGGAGTTTTTAAATAGCTACCATCAGCAAGCGGCCTACATTCCGCCCAGATACTCTGATAAAGGGAACCATCTGTTATTTGAAGCACAGCGTATGCTATTTGCTGGCGCTTTTTTCCCAGAATTTAAAGACGCGGAAAGCTGGCGTAAAAGTGGCATAGCAGTACTAAATACTGAAATCAAAAAACAGGTTTATGATGATGGCGTACAATTTGAGCTTTCACCAGTATACCATGTCGCATCAATCGATATCTTTCTGAAAGCCTATAATGCCGCAAAGATGTCTGGTTTGGAAAACGAATTCCCAAGCAGCTACAGTAAAACCATCGAAAATATGGTGATGGCATTGATCAGTTTTACTTTTCCTGATAATAACAATCCCATGTTTGGCGATTCATGGTGGGTAGATAAAGAAGCCAGAAGAAAACAATTTGGCACGTGGGCTAAAGCCTTCCCCTCAAATGAAACCATTAAATATTTTGCTACCGATGGCAAAGAAGGTAAGGAGCCCGACTTTCTTTCAAAAGCACTGACAACTGCTGGCTTTTATACATTTAGAAATGGTTGGAAAGAGAATTCAACGGTAATGGTATTGAAAGCAAGTCCCCCAGGAGAATTTCACGCCCAACCTGATAATGGCACTTTCGAACTTTGGAAAAACGGTAGAAACTTTATGCCAGATGCAGGTTGTTACGTGTACAGCGGCGATGCAGAAATCATGAAGCAACGCGAATGGTTCAGACAAACCCGTGTGCACAATACTTTAACGTTGGACAATAAGAACATGGTAATTACCCAAGCCAAGCTAGAAAAATGGAGTACCAGTCCAAAACTAGATATTTTAAGTTATACAAATCCAAGCTATGCCAACCTCAACCATCAACGTACGGTATGTTTTGTAGATCAGCAGTTTTTTATCATTATCGATAAGGCCGAAGGTAAGGCAACTGGCAATTTAGGAGTACATTTTCAGTTAAAAGAAGACAGCAAACCTGTTTTTGATTACAAAGCCCAAAAGATATCTACCAACTATGCCGATGGTAATAATTTACTGATCCAAAGCTTACATACTAAAAACATTGCTGTAAAAGAAGAGGAAGGAAAAGTTTCCTATGCTTACCAGAAAGAACTTTCCAGACCAGCATTTTGTTTTGAAAAACCAAAAGCCGACGATAAAGCTCAATATTTTGTAACTGTACTTTATCCTTACCATGGCAGTGATGAACCTAAAATAAGCATGAAAAGTTTTGATGAAGAAAGTTTAAAAAATGGCAAGCTCACTTTAAGCTTAATTATCGACGGCAAAGAGAAGACCATCCAGTCGAACCTACAACGTTAAGGCCATGTATCCAACTAACAAAGTCCTAAAAAAAGCAAAAGCTCAATACCTATTTCTATTGATGCTGCTTATTGGTTGTTATGCCTGTAAGAAAAGCAATACAACAACCAGTGGAACCAAGGAAGAAATGCAAGCAGTAGCGCCCCTACCGCTACTAGAAATCAACTATGAAAATGGCATGATCAACTCGGGCATTACCAACCTTAATGTAACCGATGCCACTGCTGCAGATGCTTCCTATTTAGTTTCTCCCGGTCATAACAATAGCAAGTATGCCATTGCCCACAAGGTTACTTTAGACGATAATGGCTATTTCTCTGACAATCATTGGCGCAGCGAAAGCGCCACTGCAAATGTAAATGAGGGGAGGCATGTTCCTGGCGACGAACGTAGATATGAATTTAGCCTATTGCTTAAGGACTGGAAACCCTATGTTGCCACTCAAGATGGAGATGCAGGCGATATCATCTTTCAGGGAAAATTGGGCGGCGGTGGCAATCCAGCATGGTATTTAATGACCAAAAGAAATACAATTGCTTTCAGAATGCCCAATGATAATCTTCAAATCAATATCGTTAACGACTATCGACCTCATATCAATAAATGGATAGACTTTAGGATAGACATGCTTTGGTCAAATACAGCTACTGGCTATTATAAAGTTTTTGTAAAACTACCTGGAGAAACCGAATACCAGAAAATGTATGAGGTAACGAACTTTAAAACCTTTAATCCCGACAATCCAGAGGCCAAGTTAGGTTACTTAAAATGGGGCTTATATAGGCCAGCCTCATCAACCGCCAACAACGACGTACCTACCCGCATCATCTGGCATGATGATATAAAAGTGTACAAACTCCCGCTATAATTTCTTATTTCCCGATACTATCGTATCCAATTTTCCCTGCAACTTTACAAAGCGGCTCGGAAAATTGGATTTACAGCAGCTTCTCACCTCATTTTTCTTAGTAATCGGCCATCCCTTCATCTTTTGGGGAGACGGCTTACAAGTAATGATCATCACGCTGCTCATCAATATCCACCCCATGCTAAAAAGTCTATTCCTATTCATCGCTACTTAACAAGATCTTTCACACACCTAAATCCTAAATTATTCGAAGCACTATTAATTTCGCCCTTGCCCCTACTCCCCGCTTTATAGCGGTTACAATACTCATCACTACATAAAAAAGAACCGCCACGCTGTACACGCTTAACTAAATTCGGTTCTTGTGGATCATAACTATCAGCAGGACCTTTCGGATTTTCCTTCGGACTATGCTGATAATAATCTGGTCGGTAATAATCAGCACACCATTCCCATACGTTGCCCTCCATATCATAAAGGCCAAAAGCGTTGGCAGGATATGATTTCACCTCGGCAACGCCTTTAAACCCATCATCTTTGGTGTCGTTGTTCGGAAAGTTGCCCTGAAATATATTGGCTTGCCATTTACCCTCAGGTTTTAACTCCGTACCCCAGTAATAAGGCAACTGCTCCTTTCCAGCCCTGGCAGCATACTCCCATTCGGCCTCCGTTGGCAAGCGCTTCCCCACCCATTTGGCATAAGCTTCCGCATCGGTATAGCTGACGTGTACTACTGGTTCATTAGGGTCGTTTTTGCTGTTAGCACCAAAAGGTGTTTTCCAATTGGCTCCTTTCACATATTTCCACCATTGAAGCGGATTATCCAACGAAACTGGTTCCTTAGATGGCAAGAAAACAGCAGAACCTGCAACAAGATCTGCCAAAGGCACACCTGGAAAGTCCTTAGGGTCAATCTCCCTTTCGGCAATAGTTACATAACCAGTAGCCGCCACAAATTTTGCAAACTGCTCGTTTGTCACCTCATGTTCATCCATCCAAAAATCATTTAAATGAACGTTATGTATGGGCAGAGCATCTGCAAAACTAGGATCATCAGAACCCATGGCAAATTCACCACCTTTAACCAATACCATCCCATCCTGTATAATGATGTCTCTCTTAGTGGGCGAAGTATCATTAGACCGCTCTTTTGTACGCCCTCCACAAGAAAATATGATTAAACTAAGCGTTACCGTTAAAAAAATCAAATTACTTCTCATCTATAATATCCCGTAAATTTAGTGTACCAAGCTACAAGAAACTGAAATATAAATTATTCATTATTGACTTTTTATCTTTCAAAGAGGTTGAAAAATATCCAACAAAGGTTTATTTAATAAAAATAAAGAATGTGATGAAAATAAAGCTGAACACACTCCCGAAGAGTCGGTACAGGCACCGTCGAGATAACCAGAAAGAAAGTGATGGCATTGAAACCTCTCCCTAACCCTGCTAGTTACTCTAGGTTCAGCTCCTTAAAAAGCTCTTTGGTAATCATTTTAGTGTTATAGGCCAAATGTTCCCAATTGCAATGAAGAATATGTATGGGATAGGGAATGCCATTTACCCTTTTGGTTAGGTCCATACTAATTACCGAATTCTCTTTCAAGCCTTCTTCACCTTCTAGCAATCCAAAAAGCTGGTTGGCAAAATGTTCATCGGTCCCCAAATAAAATCTTGCATAGGTTTCTAAACCTTTAATGGTTTTCATGTTCAACGAAATCTCAAAAGAAATCTTCATCACGCCTCATTAGAAAAAAAGAGCCACCTAATGGCAGCTCCTTGTTTTAATGTTCCAATTACTTATTTAATTTCAATTTGACGGCTAATCGTTTTTGCCTCTTCCCTTTTCGGAATAGCGATGGTTAAAACGCCGTCGTTATAAGTTGCATTGATCCCATGCTCATCTGCCGTTTCGGGCAAGGTAAAAGAGCGAACGAAAGCATTATAGCTATATTCCATTTTGGTATAGCTTCTTCCATCGGCTTTGTTTTCTGTCGTCTGCTCTACGGAAACAGTTAACACGTTTCTTTCAAGATTGATCTTGAAATCTTGCTTTTTGAGGCCTGGAGCAGCAAGTTCAACATGATAATGGTCGGCACTTTCACTGATATTTGTGGCAGGAACCCTGCTCACCATGCGGTCATTAAAGAAAGTGTCGTTAAAAATGGATTCAAAAGCATCATTAAAGCCTGGCATTAATGATTTTTTTTGGTTGTTTGGATTAAATTTAACCAATGTCATGGGTTTTTCCTCCTTAATTTGATTTAATGATTAAAACTTATAATTAATTAAACTTTGAACCAACGTTCACTTACACCTTTACAATCTACATGCCGTGACGTGCCAGCGGCTGTTTTCACTGAAAAAAAGTCATTTCAACTGAAAACTTATCAGTTTTTTGATGTCAAAAATTCATTATGCAACTAAAGATTAGCGAGAAAGAGCACCGCCTTTTGGTAATTAATGCTTGGCTGCTTTAAACTGACATACCCCATTCTACCTGAATGACAACTATTATAGCACAAAAATTTAATGCTTGCGGTTTTAATTTTTTTATTGCGTTTTTTTGCGTTTTAACTTTGATTTTATTAAACTTACAGTATTGAAGTTGAGTGCCTTACCCCTATTTTTACGTTTTAATGCAACATAATGCGTTTTAACTAGTAAAGAAGCTCTTTTCTGCAATATTTAACTAACCAAACCACACAACTATTAAATTGAATCGCATGAAAAAACTTTTACTATCATTTGCTTTCTTGGCAATTGGATTTACCACATTTGCACAAGTCAAAAGAACCAACGAAGACCTGATTAAATTGGTAGATAAAAATTTAAGCTCGCCAATCAAAAAAAGTGTCTATGGAAACGGTGATGTGTTTTTGCAAAGAAACATGAACGACTTTCTTGCAAACACCGACCGCGACCGGAAAGCCGCGATAGAAAAACAAAATCAATCAGCCAAGCTCCAGGGAGTTGTTATTGAATATGATCATAGTGGCGAAGACCATGAACACCTCGCAGATATTTTAAATCGTCCGCATCCGTCTGTGGCCACAACAGAAAAATATATCGAGGACGCAGCAGCTGAATTTCGAGTACCTGCAATCATATTGAAAGCTGCCGCTCAAGTACAAAGCAATTGGGCACAAACAGGGCCCTCTTTTTATGGCTCTTACGGAATGATGGGTTTGATTGAATCGGATAACATCAAACAAATTACACTTGCTGCAAGTTTGACTAATTTAAGTGCTGACGATATAAAAAATCAAGCCAAAGCAAATATTAGAGCCGCAGCTGCACTATTAGCCTATTACCAAAAAGGCAAACCTAAATCGGATGATTTAGCAGATTGGTTTGAGGCAACAAGAGATTTGACGGGTTTAACCAACGAAGAAATGAAGACTTCACTAGCAACAAGTTTTTACAATGTGATCAAAAACGGAAGTAAAACAGTATCGCTTTGGAGAGAGATTATTCAAATTGACGCTAAACCAATTGTTATTCCCGAATATAAAAGCGTATCTGAAAAAAAAAATGAGCGTGTTGGAAATGTTACTCAAGCAGGCACCGATTATCCAACTGCCATCAATAGAATGACTACTTGTAATTATGCTACAGGGCGAAACGGCTATGGCATCGATTATTATTTTGTTCATTATATGGCAACCGGAACTTATGCTGGTGCCATATCCTGGTTTAGTGATTGCACCCGTACTACACCATCGAGCGCTAATTACTGTATTCGAAATTCTGATGGCGAAATATCACAGGTAGTGAGAGAAAGCGACAGAGCTTATGCACAAGGTGTAACTGGTTTTCCTCAATGGAATGGCGCAGGCATAAGTACAGAACATGAAGTTTTAGCGACCAACTTGGCCATGTGGGATAGCGAACCCATGCTAGTTGCTGCGGCAAACCTAGCCATAGATGTTTGTAATAGAAATAACATTCCAAGAGTTAGAAGAGGCGTTAATGGGGACCGTGGCATATATGGTCATAGTGATGTTAAAGCTACCGATTGCCCTAATTTAACTACTGCACGTTGGACAAATTTATTGAACAGAATTGCCGGCGGCATTGTCATTCCGTCAGTTTCATTACCAACGCTATATTACATCACAGGTACAGCAGGTTCTAATGTCGTAAATGCAGCGTGGAAAGCCAATACTGAAACGACATTAAAAGGATATCGTTTATATTATGCCTTAGACGACGATTTTAGTGGTTGGGCCTTAGCTGCTGATGAGTCTACGTTAACAGCCACCACAACGAGTATCAGTTTAAACCCAAGTCAATTTTTAGTAGTGCCTACCACTGCCCCAGTTCATTTTAAACTTACTGCGGTTATTCCAAATGGCGTTAATCCCGATGTTGAAAGTGCGCCAAGTGATGTTTATAGTAGAACTGCTAATACGACAACAGGGCCAAAGGTTCTTATTGTTGACGCGTTTGATCGAGTTAACGATTATAAATCAAAATCGCACAATTTTGCTGCCATTTATTTTAATACGTTAAAAGATAACGCCACCATGCGAATTAATTCTGCTGCCGACGAGATGATAGACGCAGGAACCATTTTATTAAGCGACTACGATATGGTGTTATGGTTTAACGGTGACGAATCTGGCACTGACAAAATTTTTAATGGATCAAATAAAACAAAAGTTAAAGCTTTTTTGGATAATGGCGGAAAACTGCTCATTACAGGATCAGAAATTGCATACAACTTAAACCGGTCTGCTGCAACTGAGTACGATATACCTTTTTTGAATAACTATTTGAAGGCAAGTTATGTGAGTGACGGCACGACCACAGACACGCCCGTATCAGGCGTAATAGGAAGTCCATTTGAGGGCGTAACACTTAATCTTGGCGAGAATTATCTAGCAACATATCCTGATAATATCACCCCTGTTGGCGGCGGAACAACCATTTTAAATTATAGACCCGCAGGTCGTTTTGCCGGAGTTGCGTATAAAGGTACATTTGGATCGGGAACAATCCCTGGTGCAATTATTTATCTTGGATTCCCACTAGAGACTGCACCTCAAGCACAAATTACCACTTTTATGGCAAAAGCATTGGCCTATTTTGAGGTGACTTTGCCAGTTACACTGCTTAACTATAATGCAACACTTCAAAACACAGGAGCTGTTAAATTACAGTGGCAAACCGCTTCTGAAACTGATAACAAAGAATTTATCATCTCCCGATCAGTAGATGGGCAGCAGTTTAATGTTGTTGGGAAAGTTGCAAGTTTTGGAAATACAACAACTGGTAATCATTATGTTTTTTATGATAAGAAACCAGTTAATGGTATTAATTATTATCGATTAGAACAACAAGATTTTAACGGTGACATCACAGGTTTAGGGGAACGAGTGGTTAATGTATCTTTAACTGATAACAAAGTAGAAGTTTATCCAAACCCAACGCAAGATATCATTAACGTTGCGTTTGTAGCAGGTCTTTATCATCAGATCCAGCTTATAGATAACAACGGTAAAATATTGAAACAAATCTCATTAGGCAGCTCAACAACGCAAACAACTATCAGTTTAAACAATGTAGCTTCGGGCATCTACTTCCTAAAATTTAACGGTAATATACCTCTGGCAAAAAAGATTGTAAAAAACTAGCGTTAATGATTTTTAAAATACCGTAGGTGTTATCCTACGGTATTTTGTTTAATTATGGCACTCAACTCTGGACAATACTCACCAAAATAAAATTTTAAAATAAGTAAATTCAACTTGTGGTTGGTGTTATCACCATACCACAAAATTATACCTCAAATGCTTGGTGACAACACCAACCAAAGGGTAAAATTATTTTATTGGCTAATGTTAGACACAAGCACCGCTATGCTAATGCTTACGCTAGGTGAAGCATATTTTATATATTTAACTCCAACAAGTTATATATGATGAACCTACGATAAGAAATATGAAAATCAAACTATCCATCCTACTCACCGTCATCTTGCAGAACTTTGCTTTTGGTCAAGAACTGGTCACCAAAGCTTCCTTCGAAAATATCCAGTATGTTAATTCCCTAGCTTGGCATGAAGACGAAATCTATTGCGGTGGTTATACTTTTAAAACTAAAATCAATGATGGGAACTCCGCAGATGCTTATCTAGTCAATTACGATCTGTCCCTAAAGCCAAAATGGTCCATTAAAATTGCCGATAAGCATTACAATGAAATCGGAGCGATCATTAGGTACCAAGATAAAATATACGCTTTAGTTAGCCAAGGCAAAATGCAACCACTTGCTAAGGATCTCTTTCTTACCCTATACATTATTCTTCCCGATGGTTCCATACAGGAAAAGATACCTGTAGCTCGTACATTTTATGCGCCTTCTAATATCGCTGTTGATGGGCAGTACCTCATATTTGGAAACACTTCCAATGCAGGGACCAGCTATTCCAGTACTTCAACACCAGAAATCATCAGGTACAACATGACTACTAAAAAAATCACTAGGCAAAAAGGTAGTCAGGGGCTTTTCTATCCCAAAAAAATCATTGCAACCAAAGCAGGCATATTCCTTTCAGACATGTACTTCACACCTAACCGACCGAACCTGATGTCTCTTAAAAATGGAAGATACGGCGAGATTTCTCTAAAGTCAAAGAAAACGGAATACTTTCTGGACTGTTATGTGAACAAAAATATCTTAACCACGGTATGTGTTTTCCCAGGCGTTTATGGCAACATGAACAAATACCTCAAATATTATTACCTAGACCTGGCGACCAAAAAAACAACCAGCAAGACCATCCCCTATCCAACGCTGGGTTGGGAAGATATTCGCTTCTCCACTTTTTCAACTGGCCTATCCTCTTGGCTCATCGCACAAGAAGCCAAAACAAAACAGCTAAACTATGTGCTGTTAGATAGCAGTGGTAACGTCAAAAAAACCTTGAAATTTGATCAAGCAAACGGCAATAGCTACCAAGAATATTATATTTTTAGAGATAGTGTACTGCTCAAAGCAAACTCTAGGGGTATCCAGCTTTACAAAACGGAATAGGTATAGGCTACGCTAATGTTTGCGCTAGAGGGGGAAGCGAATATTAGTCCAGCAAAAATATGAAAAGACAGCTTTTAATTCATCCTTTATTACTTCTATTGGCTTGTAAAAGCGAGACCAAGGAATTGTTAAACTTGTGGTTGGTGTTATCACCATACCACAAACTTATATCTTAATTGGTTGGTGATAACACCAACCAAAGGGTAAATCAAATACACCTCCCTAACCCATTTTCCACAAAAAAAGCTCCCCATTTTCATGAGGAGCTTTGTGGGCCATGATGGGCTCGAACCATCGACCAAAAGATTATGAGTCTTCTACTCTAACCAACTGAGCTAATGGCCCTGCTAAAACACTGTTAGGTTTTGCGAGTGCAATGTTACATATTTGCATCGAATTTTGGAACTATAAATGGAAAAAATTAAAAATATTATCTTCGATTACGGCAATGTGATCTTTGCTATCGACTTCATACGCACCCAAAACGCTCTTGCACAACTAGGTATTCCCAATGTGGCCGAGTTCTTTGCACACAAGGGCCACAACCAGTTATTTGATGATTTTGAAACTGGAAGCATTAGCCCTGCCCAATTTAGAGATGGCATTAGAAAAGTAGCCGAAAAATTAGAACTTACCGACCAGCAGATTGACGACGCTTGGAACAGCTTGTTAATAGGCGTATCAGGCAACAACCACGATGTACTGTTAGAAGTAAAAGCAAAATATCGTACCTTTTTATTGAGCAACAACAACAAAATCCACTACGACTGGATCATTGCCTACTTGCAAAAAGACTTTGGCTTCAACAATTACGACGATTTCTTCGAAAGGGCTTATTTCTCGCAAGACACCACGATGCGCAAGCCCAACCCTGCCATTTTTGAAATGGTGCTCAAAGAAAACAACCTCAATCCCGAAGAAACCCTGTTCATCGACGATAGTCCACAACACATTGAGGGCGCCAAAAAAGCAGGCCTAAACACCTTGCTCATGAACGTGCACCCTGAACATTTACGCGATTTTTTAGTAAGCCATCAACTGCTGCAAGCCTAAGCCTCTTCTTTTAAGGTACTGGCACCACGGCTAGCTCCCCAAATATACGCTGTCCGACTGCGAAAGCCTGTCGGCAGCGCTAAAAGCTAGGTAAAGCTGATAAGTTCCTGGCCTCACTTTATCCACTTCTAAGCTAAATGACCCAGTGGCCCTAAACGCTCCTGTGTCAAAAAACATCGCAAACCCTCTTTCAACATCATAAGCCATAGGCATTGCAAAATCATAAGGATGTTCATTGCCCTTTCTTTTGTGATCCCATGAAAACAAAAACTCACCAACACTCGTTTGCGTTACGGTAATGCCCTGCGGTAAAGGTAATTTTCCCGAACTTACTTTCACTTTCTCTGGTAATACCCGCCAAACACCCTCCTCTAGCACCATAGCCTCACGCAGTAAATAAGATTTTGCGGCGACAAAACCTTCAGAGGTTTCACTATAGTTTTTAAAGCCCGCTCGTACATAGCCCACTAGTGGCCTCAACCAAGCTTGTGCTACACCAAACTTGTCGCGATTGAGCTGTTCTTTAGCACTAATGTTTTTAGTGCGTCGTTTGTAAGGACCTTTGACATAAGCCTTACCTTTTCTGTGTGACCCAATGATGGACCCTACTTTCCCAATAAAAGGACCATTAATTCCGTTGATAAGTTTTCCCATATGACCTCCATCATAATGAATAGATGATTACTAGTTCTAATTTAACACTATTTAAACAAAAATCATAACAAGATAAAATAAGAAGTAAACAGGAATTTTTTCCCTCTTTTGGCCGAGTTTCATCCGAGTTTCATGCGAGTTTGATCCCTGTTTATTTAAAAGATGACCATATGCTTTTAGCTTGATTTTAGGTCAACATCCAAAGCCATGATCGGCCAACATTAATCAACTTTCTTTAGGTCAATCAGGAAAATAACAAAGTCGGGCAGTACAGCAAGAAAAACAAACTTTATTCTCATCATTTGAGGAAGAAACAAAAGCCGTACAGACCACTAACGCTTTTTCTCGCTTAAGGCTTCGTGATTTTTTAACGCATTGTTGGTAGTTGCTGTTCGAGGAACATGGGGTTCGTAGTCGGCAGGTAAATAAGAAGCAAGTCTTTTTCCCAACATAAAACCGTCCATTCTCCAATTTTGGGATATTGGATTGCCAAAATATGAAATCATTAATGGGGTTGCATCGGTTAGCTTCATTAATGTTTCTACTTTTTTAGCCTCTCGTTTATCGTATCGTTTGTTAAAGTAGCTGGTATGCATAGCTAATTTCTTGCCATCTCTAATATAGGTAACCATAATGGTATCAGGGAAGTTTAGCTCGAACAGATGATTCACAGTATCCTTTTTAAGATATTTATACAAATCCAGCGTATCTAATTTCCTACTTAAATAATTTGCAGCGGCCAATTGCTTCTTGTAGTATTTTAAACTATCCTCATTACCAACCAAATCTTCTAAATTTACATTTATAGCAAATGATTTATGCTTGAGCGTTTCATTTTTTAGATGATTTATTAGTTGCTTAACCCTGAGTTTCTCTAAATTTTCAACTTCAGTATATCGATAAATACCAAATCCCTCTTCGCTTAAAGATCTATTGATTAAGGATTTAAAAAAATGGGCTTTAGACCCCTGATAAACCCAGTTTGTCGTGATTTGCATACTTTCTAAAGAACTATTTGATTTTGTTGGCTCAAAAAACAAGGTAGACCTATAGCTTAAATATTCTTTTTCAACATTGTATTTAAACTCCTCCAAATCAACTTTAATTAAGTATCCAAGCCTATCATTAATGACCCAAATTGGTTCAAAACTAGAAGCACTCAGTACCTGCTCTTCTCGATCGAAATAAAATTTAATCACTTTTGGATTGAGTACTACATTGAGACCATATTGTTTTGAATAGTAATCATGCGTATCATCAGACATTAACAACCTAGTGAATAAAGCCCCCCATTTTTCCCATCCATTTTTATCGCCGATTACAACTTCTTTCAAAGTATTATCTATGGGCTTTAATAGAATTTTAAAATTTTGTTGCGGAATCTCCTTCAAAATCACTTTATAGTAACCTACACAGGAGACTACCAGTTCGGCATTAGTACTATTAGTGGTAATATAAAACCTGCCCGCCACATTGGTTTTTGTGCCAACTTGCGTTTCGTTAAAGTAAACACTGGCATTTTCAATAGGTTGCCCAGTTTCGGCATCGGCCACCCTACCTACGGCCGTAAGTTGCGCTAAACTTTTAAGAGAAAAAAACAACAAGAAGAGCGAGCAATTGAGCTTAAAAAACATATGCAAGAGGGTTATATTTGCGCAATAATTACTAACTTAACAAAAAACCACGTTAATGGAAGCCAAAAAGTACAAATCGTTGCAAGAGTTTTACCCTTTTTACCTAAGCGAACACCAAAACACCACTAGCCGTATCTTACATTTTATAGGTACTGCATTGGTGGTACTTTCGCTCATTACAGGAGTACTTTTTCATGATTGGCGCTTTTTATTGGTCATCCCCTTTTTAGGCTATGGCTTTGCTTGGGTAGGACATTTCTTTTTTGAAAAGAACAAACCCGCTACCTTTCAATATCCTGGTTACAGTTTGGCTAGCGATTTCATGCTATTTTGGGATTTGCTTAGCGGAAAACAAAATTTTAAAGTGAAATAGCTTTTACCTATTAGCCCATAGATAAAAGCACTTTGATAGGGCAAGACCACAACCGTATCTTTATCATTATTCAAAAAGGTATGGACATGGAAAACAAAACAAACAGCGAAATGTCTTTCCAATGCCTGCATTAGGCCATTGGGAAATACCAATACATCATTAACAAAAAATTGATTAAGCATGGAAAACAAAGGTTCAGACATCAGCAAATGCCCATTTCACAACGGCAGCATGAAAAGTAACGTTGCTGGTAATGGCACTCGAAACCGCGACTGGTGGCCAAAACAGCTCAAACTCAACATCCTCCGTCAGTACTCTTCTCTATCCAACCCAATGGACGGAGAGTTTAACTACGCCGAAGCTTTTAAAAGCCTCGACTATCAAGCTTTAAAAAATGATTTACATGCGCTCATGACCGATTCGCAAGATTGGTGGCCTGCAGATTTTGGCCATTACGGTGGTTTGTTCATCCGTATGGCTTGGCACAGTGCAGGTACCTATCGTGTAGGCGATGGTCGTGGCGGGGCTGGACAGGGACAACAACGTTTTGCACCGCTAAATAGCTGGCCCGATAATGTGAGCTTAGACAAAGCCCGTCGTTTACTTTGGCCTATTAAACAAAAATATGGACGTGCCATTTCATGGGCCGATTTAATGATTTTAGCTGGAAACGTAGCTTTAGAGTCCATGGGCTTTAAAACCTTTGGCTTTGCTGGAGGTCGTGAAGATGTTTGGGAAGCCAGTGAAGATGTTTATTGGGGATCGGAAACCACTTGGTTGGGCAATGATGAACGTTACTCCCAAGGTCAGGAAGGTGTGGCCGCACATGGCGTGGTTTCTTCTGATGAGGATGCAGATGGACAAAAACATTCGAGAGACTTAGAAAAACCATTAGCTGCTGCACACATGGGTTTAATTTATGTGAATCCTGAAGGCCCTGATGGTAACCCTGATCCTATTGCCGCTGCAAGAGATATTCGTGACACTTTTGGCCGCATGGCGATGGATGATGAAGAAACCGTTGCTTTAATTGCGGGTGGACATACTTTTGGTAAAACCCACGGCGCGGCTACCTCAGACCACGTAGGCAAAGAACCCGAAGCTGCTGGATTGGAATTACAGGGCTTTGGATGGCAAAACAGCTATAACACAGGTAAAGGTGCTGATGCCATTACCAGTGGATTGGAAGTAACTTGGACCACTACCCCAACCCAATGGAGCAATAACTTTTTCGAAAATCTTTTTGCTTTTGAATGGGAGTTGACCAAAAGCCCAGGTGGTGCCCATCAATGGGTAGCTAAAACCAATGAGGAAATTATTCCTGATGCCTTTGATCCTGCAAAAAAACATAAACCTACCATGCTCACCACGGATCTTTCTTTAAGATTTGATCCCGCCTACGAGAAAATATCCAGACGCTTTTTGGAAAATCCAGATGCCTTTGCAGATGCTTTTGCCCGTGCTTGGTTTAAATTAACGCACCGTGATATGGGCCCTGTTTCCCGTTATTTAGGACCCGAGGTACCCAATGAGGAATTGATTTGGCAAGACCCTGTGCCAGCGGTAGATCATCCCTTGGTAGAGGAAAACGATTTGGAAAGCTTGAAAGCTAAAATCCTTAATTCTGGCTTAAGCGTTTCGCAATTGGTAAGTACAGCTTGGGCTTCGGCCGCTACTTTCCGCGGTGGCGATAAACGTGGTGGCGCTAATGGAGCGCGTATTCGTTTGGCCCCTCAACGTTACTGGAAAGCCAATAACCCTGCTCAATTAGATAAAGTGTTGAGTACCTTGGAGCATATCCAAAAGGAATTTAATGCCGCACAAAGCAATGGCAAAAAGATTTCATTGGCCGATTTAATTGTACTTGCGGGTAACGCTGCCGTTGAAAAAGCAGCTAAAGATGCGGGACAGCAAGTGAAAGTGCCTTTCGCTGCCGGCCGTACTGATGCCAGTCAGGATAAAACAGATGTAGAATCGTTTGGCTACCTAGAGCCTATTGCCGATGGTTTCCGTAACTATAAAAAAGGACGAACCGTAGCCTCAACCGAGGAGTTACTGATTGATAAAGCGCAATTATTAACACTTACAGCACCAGAAATGACGGTACTTGTAGGCGGTATGCGTGCTTTAAATGCGAATTACGATGGTGCTACCCATGGGGTGTTGACCAACCGTCCTGAAAGATTAAGCAACGACTTTTTTATCAACTTATTGGATATGGCAACCGCATGGAAAGCAGTAAGTGAGGATAAGGAACTGTACGAAGGTTTTGATCGCAGTACTGGCCAAACCAAATGGACCGCTACTCGTGCCGACCTGGTTTTTGGTTCCAATGCCGAACTTCGCGCCATTGCCGAAGTATATGCCAGCAAAGACGCACAAGGAAAATTTGTAAACGATTTTGTAGCCGCTTGGGATAAGGTCATGAACTTAGATCGTTTTGATTTGGTTTAAAAACTTGTTATAAAATAGTAATCATCCCTAGTCCATTGCTTTTTAGAAGTAGGGCTAGGGATTTTTATTTAACTACTTATACCTCCCCCTGCCCCCTCCAAAGGGGGATATGGTTACTGCGACTATTGAAACTGTTGCAACAACCCACTTCCTTTGTCGTTATCTCTGCACTAACTTTCTCGTCATCTCGACTGTGCCTGTCCCGACTTTTCGGGAGAGAGATCTTTGAAGGTCGGTTAATCGTTTAACTGGTTAATTGTTTTTAGGAAATAGTGGCTAGTGACGGTAGCTAGTCATTTTGCGCCAATCTTTCCTACATCGTCATCTCGACCGTAGCGGAGAGATCTTTGAAGGTCGGCTAATCGTTTAACTGGTTAATTGTTTTTAGGGAATAGTGGCTAGTGACGGTAGCTAGTCATTTTACGCCAATCTTTCCTACATCGTCATCTCGACCGTAATGGAGAGATCTAACGATTAAATTATCAAGCACCTCCCCCTGCCCCCTCCAAAGGGGGAGATAGTTACAGCTAAACAAAACTTTTATTAGCATTTTGGGCGACAACAACCTCCCAAGAATTCCTACGTCCTTCCTGTCATTCCGAGCATAGCGAGGAATCTACAAGTACACATGAATAGAGATTCCTCACTATGCTCGGAATGACAAAGCTATGTTCAGAATGACAAACCAAACGAACTAAGCTTCCAAACCATGTTAGTCCTTTAATTGTAACAATATCCTCGAAATTTGCTTTTCACCAATAACAAACCCATATTTGCTTCCATGTGCAAAACAACAGCATCCGTGGTAACCCGCACTTTCTTTACGAAGAAGGAGGCTACCGCCATGCCTTTTGCTCATCCCGCAAAGCGAAATTTCTGCATGCCCTCAAATCCTGCATTGCTTAACCAAAGCAAGGATTTTATTAACTAAACCCCGATTTCTAATTCTTCTCTTAGCGATTTCGGGGGATAACCATCTCTGAAAATATTTTTTTATGCCTTTCTCATTCGAGAGGCTGATCTATTCATTTAAACTTATTGAAAATGGAAACAAAATCAATTTTATTATCTAAAAGCGACTACAAATTTTTAAGCGAACATTTGGAAAAAGCAGTCATGAGCGACTACAACAAATCTCGTCTCAAACAAGAAATTAAAAATGCCAAAATCTTCGAGGATACGGATCTTCCTACTGATGTCGTTTCATTATATACGGAAGCACAAATTGAAAGTACCGAGAATGGTCAACAATTTGTCTTTAAACTAGTTTTACCCAAGGATGCCAATATAAAACAGCAAAAAGTATCTATATTTGCACCCATTAGCATTGCATTGTTAGGTTACCAAACGGGCGACTTGATTCAATGGGAAATGCCCGACGGGATTAAAGAGTTCAAGATTATGGCGGTGAGAAAATTAGAGGAACACGAACACTAGCCTGAATAATGCACAGCTAACCATGCTATTCCTTTTTACGATTGAAAATCATGAATGCAGAGAAAGTAGAAAAATTCAAAAAATGGATCAAGAAAATTGGTTTCTGGGGTTTTCTATTCTTTTTGGTAAAGGGCTTGGTATGGTTAGCTGTCGGTTATTTCATTGTGAAATAGCCCTTCTCAAAATGAGCTACGGCATTTAAAAGCGGCTTCATTTTCAAATCAATATCAGATCGTAAATTTATGCACACCAACTTATTCGTCATTACGGGTGGGCCTGGCGTGGGCAAAACCACACTCATTAACGAACTAAAAGACGCAGGTTTTTTAGTAGTGGAAGAAGACGCGAGAAAAATCATCCAACAGCAGATGCTTAAGGATGGTGACGCACTGCCATGGAAAAACAAAACGCTTTATGCAAAACTGATGTTGGAGGCTTCCGTAAGTTCTTATCAGGCCATTAAAGAAATGCAACGCTCAAAGCCTGTATTTTTCGACAGAGGGATTTTAGATGCGATTTGCTACATGAACATGGAGAAGATTCCTATTCCACCAGCAATGAAAGCTATGGCACTTGCTCATTCCTATACTAGCAAAGTTTTCATCCTACCACCATGGGAAGAAATTTACAAAACCGATAAGGAACGTAAGCAAACTTGGGAAGAAGCAGTATTTACTTTCAAAAGAATGAAGGAAACTTATCTTAGTTACGGTTATGAGGTGATTGAAGTCCCCAAAGCAACTGTAGGACTTCGTCGAGCTTTTATAGAAAAAGAGATTGAGACATTTTGATTAAAGAACAAAGAATAAAGACCGATGCGGTTATATTAAATCTTTGCTCCTCTCCTTATTCCTTACCCCTCATCAGCTCCATTCCTGTCATCCCGGCTCTTCTGGACAGGCACAGTAGAGATGACGGCTGTTTACCTCCTCCTACCCCCTCCAAAAGGGGGATATTGGGTACTGCTCCTTATTCCTTGCTCTCAATTTAGCTCCATTCCCGTCATCCCGACCGTAGCGGAGGGATCTTTGGACTTGGTAATTATGGAATAACTAGTACTTGCTTACCTGATCGGTATATTCAAGGATCTCTCTCCCGAAAAGTCGGGATAGGCACAGCCCAGATGATGGAACTGTTTACCTCCCCCTGCCCCCTCCAAAGGGGGATATTGGGTAGTGCGCCTTAATCCTTCTTCCTTCTTCCTTGTTCCTTAATCTTTGCTCCTTATTCCTTATTCCTTATTCCTTACTCCTAGCTCCTGTTATCTAAATCCCTCTTCTACTCTTCTCTCTGCTAATTAAAGAAAGTTCTCTGCTCGTTTGGCCAGCTACCGAAGTATTTTCTTGGGCCCTTCTGAACAAGTAAGGCATTACCGCTTTAATAGGTCCGTAAGGAACATATTTAGCTACGTTGTAACCTACGTTAGACAAGTTAAAGCTTAAATTATCGCTCATTCCCAATAACTGAGCAAAATAAACATGCGGGTGATTATGGGCAATGTCATTGGCATCAATCAGTTCCGTCAATAAGCGACTGCTTTCCTCGTTATGCGTACCACACACAAAACCAATGCGGTCAATATTGGCTACACAGAAACGCAAAGCTTCATTATAATCCTTATCGGTTGCGGCTTTATCTGGTTGTATTGGCGATAGATAGCCCATTTCTTCGGCACGTTTACGTTCCTTTTCCATATAAGCACCACGAACCAATTTGGCACCTAAAATAAAATCTGCTTCCTTGGCAATCAAAAGATCAGCCTGTAAACTAGTCAGTTTATCGTGACGGTAAATTTGATAGGTATTGAAAACAATCAGCTGTTCTTTATTGAACTTCATCATCATTTCTATAGCCAACAAATCAATGGTATCCTGTATCCAAGTCTCCTCGGCATCAATCATTACGGGCACCTTTCTTTCGTAAGCGGTACGGCAAATTTTCTCACAACGTTGTTTTACACGCTCAAATTCCGCTTTCTCGGTAGCATTTAGCTCTTGCTTAGCATCCAATTTTTCCAATAGTGCAAATCGGCCAATGCCAGTTACCTTAAAAACGGTGATTGGAATTCTTGGATCACCATCAGCACGTACAATGGTTCTAATGATTTCTTCGCAGGTAAAATCAAATACATGCTCCTCATCCTCGCCCTCAACCGAGTAATCTAAAATAGTGCCCACCTTACCTTGGTGCAATTGCTCAATCGTGTGTTCGCATTCGGCAATCGTTTCGCCACCGCAAAACTGTTTGAAAATAGTGGCTTTAATAGCACCTTGAATAGGCAAACCCACATTTAACATAAAATTGGTGATGGGAGGACCAACTTTAGTCAAAAAATTACTCCCTATGATTTTAAACAACCAGTAGGCTTGCTTTAATTCAGCATCAGATTTTTGTCGAAACGCGACTTCAGTGTTATTGAAGTCTATTTTTTGCTTGGGGGAAGCATCCATTTTTATATGTATTTAGTCAGAACGCTGCAAAAATATAAATAACTAGCCATCTAAGCACGAAAGACTTTCAAATAATCGTAAATTTGCGCCGCCATGATTAAATTTAAACTTGAAGGAGAATTTATTCCCTTAATCGCATTGCTAAAAGCTACTTCGTTGGTACAGAGTGGCGGAGAGGCACAGTCTATCGTAGAAGAAGGTCTAGTTAAAGTTAACGGTACCACCGAAGATCGTAAACGCTTAAAGGTGCGTGTTGGTGATAAAGTTGAATTTATGGGCAAAATAATTGAAGTGATTTAATGGAAGCACTAAAAAACAACGATCATTTTATTCACTTCGAGAGTGGACTAGAACCATTAAGAGATATTCTTGCAGCCAAAAAGTATAGCAAGGTATTTGTCTTCGCCGATTCGACCACGGCAGAGGTATGCTTGCCCGTTTTTAGAGATTTCTTGCCCGAGCTAGAGGATTTCGATATTATAGAGACTGATGCAGGGGAAGAAAATAAGAACATTGATTTCTGCATTGGCATTTGGAAAACCCTTTTGGATTTTGAAGCCGACAGAAAATGCTTGATGATCAATCTTGGTGGTGGCGTAATTACCGATATGGGTGGTTTTGTAGCCTCAACCTATAAACGTGGCATCGATTTCATCAATATCCCTACTACCCTACTTTCGCAAGTTGATGCTTCTGTGGGTGGCAAAACAGGGATTGATATCGACAACATTAAGAACATGGTGGGCACTTTTGCCTTGCCACAAGCGGTGTTTATCGAAAACAGTTTCTTGGCTACTTTACCAGAAAGGGAAATGTTATCTGGCTTTGCCGAAATGATTAAACATGGCCTTATTGCTGATGCTGCTTATTATCAGGAACTCAAAAACAGCGATTATCGTCAAATTAGTGCGCAGGCTATTTATCACTCTGTGAAGATCAAAAACGAAGTAGTATTGACCGATCCATTTGAAAAAGGATTGCGCAAGATCTTAAATTTTGGACATACCATTGGACACGCTGTAGAAGGTTATGCACTGGTAAACGATAAAAAGCCACTAACGCATGGTGAAGCCATTGCTATAGGAATGGTATGTGAGGCTTACTTATCTGCCAAATACTGCAACCTTTCTAGCGCTGAATTGGATGAAATTGCAGCTTACATTTTATCACTTTACCCTAAATATCATATCAAACCAGCTAGTTTTGATGATTTAATGGTGTTAATGCAAAGCGATAAAAAGAATGAAGATGGCTTTATTTTGTTCTCTTTATTAGATCAAATTGGTAAGTGCGTATTCAACTGCAAAGCAACCAAAGAGGATATTTTTAATAGTTTAACCTATTACAATAGTTTATAATATATGAAGTTTACTGGAAGTGATATTTCTGTAGGCACATTATTTAGTTTCGTCATTGTGCTCACCATCGTTGAAATGTATTTCAGCTATAAGCACGACAAAAAACTTTACACCAAGAGAGATACTTGGACCAACATTTATCTAATGCTTTGTGCCATCGTAGTTAACTTAAGTATGAAAGTGGCTACTTTTTACCTATTAGATTACTGTTATCAATTTAGGCTTTTCGAAATCCAAACGCCTTGGATTTATTGGACAGTATTGGTATTAGCGCAAGATTTCCTTTATTGGTTTTTACACACCGTTGGGCATTATGTGCGTTTCTTTTGGGCCATGCACGTAACACACCATTCTTCGGAACACTTCAACTTAACTACAGGCTTCCGTTCTACCGTATTTGAACCTTTGTATCGGGTATTCTTTTATTTGCCTTTGGCTTTTATGGGCTTTAACGCTTTAGATATCCTTTTTGCTTATTTGGTCACTCAAATTTATGGCAACCTAGTGCACACGCAAACAGTCATGAAGTTCCATCCTATTTTCGAATATATCTTTGTTACGCCTTCCCACCACAGGGTACACCACGCTTGTAATGTGCGTTATTTGGATAAAAACATGGGGATGGTCCTAATTTTATGGGACAGAATGTTTGGGACTTTTCAAGAGGAATTACCAGAGGACAAAATAAAATATGGCCTAACTACCCAACCAGAAGATACTGGCGCCGTAAATATCATTTTTCATGAGTTTATCGCCTTGGGAAAAGATGTGAAAAAAGCACCAACTTTTTGGGACAAGGTTAAATACATTGTAAATCCGCCAGGTTGGAGCCATGATGGAAGTACTAAAATTGCCAAAATTATGCAGCAGGAGTTACAGGAAGAAGAAAGCAAAAGCAAAGTAGTTGGCAATAGCGTTAAAACCTTTAGCTAGCAACTCATTTAATTTGGTGATGTTATTCCCTTTAACATCGCCGCGTAGAGGTGTAATATTTATAAAAGATCCGTACGACTCCTGCAGAGTCGCACACCCGAACTATATTTGCTTTCGATCAATATATTTAAATCCTTTGGGTTTTGTTTACGTAAAAGATGACATGATGCGCTTATTCAAGCATTTTACATGCCTCAAAATCATTCGCAACAAGCGTTAACATCTTTAGCTATTCCGTATTTCTATCCTAACAATACCTCGTAGAGGTTATATGTTTATAACCTAATGCATTATATCGGTACGACTCCTACAGAGTCGTATGTTTTTACTGTACGACATTATAGATATTAAATTCCTTTGGATTTTGTTTAATTTCAGACATGCTATACTAATTAATAAGTCTTGCTGTACACCTTAAAATACCATTTTGCTATTCGGTACAAAAACAACAAAATTAAATTCTGATAAAAATATTTTCAATTAACTATTGACAAATTAAATTTGTTGCTGTACATTTGGCAACATAAAGCAAAAAATGAATTTTAACACTACATATTGGTTTGGTTACTTTTACTACTTTAGTAAGAGCCAGGACTAGTATGCAGAAAAATAGATAAAAATATTTAAAATGTATGAAAGGGTCCTGGCTAAATAAGCCAGGACCCTTTTTCGTTTCACAACATTATGAAAACAAAAACCAGGGTAGCCATACAAGGCATTAAGGCATCATTCCACGAAGAAGCAGCTTACAAATTCTTTGGCAGAGACATTGAAACCGTTGAATGCAATTCCTTTAAACAGACTTGCGACGTTTTAGATGAAAACAAAGCTGATTTTGTGGTGATGGCTATTGAAAACTCTATTGCTGGTAGTCTTTTACCTAACTACACCCTTATTCGCGAATATAATTTTGCCGTAGTTGGTGAGGTTTACCTGCCTATTCAATTGCACCTTTTGGCTTTACCTGGCGTAAAATTTGAAGACATTAAAATTGCGACCTCACACCCTATTGCCATTAGACAATGTGTTGATTTCTTTGAAGAGTTTCCTCAAATACAAGTGATTGAAGGTAACGACACTGCGGCTTGTGCAAAGAAAATCAAAGACAACCAGCTGAAAGATACCGTAGCCATTGCCAATGCTTTAGCTGCCGAAACTTACGGGCTAGACATCATTGAAAGAAGAATAGAATCGAACAAGAAGAACTTCACCCGTTTCTTAATTCTTAGAAAAGACAAAACCGAAGTAGAAAAGGGAATTAACAAGGCTTCTATTTGTTTTCAGGTGGGGCACCACGTAGGCGCATTAAGCCAAGTGTTGCAAATATTTGCAGAGCTAAACGTGAACTTAACCAAGATCCAATCGATGCCTGTGTTAGGCCGTCGTAACGAATACTATTTCTATGTAGATATTGAATGGAAAAGCATCGAAAACTACGATACAGCCATCAGAAAAGTATTAAAGTTCACCGTCAACTTCAACATTATGGGCGAATATGTTAAAAATGATAAAGTGTAAAATGGTTAACTGTTGAAACTGTTGAATTGGTTAACCGACATCAAACTAACCAATTCAACAATTAACCAAATAACCGATTAAGCAATAAAATACAAAACGGTTAACCAATTCAAACAAATAACCGATTAAACAACAAAAAATAAATATCCTAAAAAATGAAACTTAATTTAAACATCGAGCCTTTAGAAAACTGGCTAACGGCTAAAAACCAACCCTTATTAATCTCTGGTCCTTGTAGTGCCGAAACAGAAGATCAATTGTTAACCACTGCACATTTATTGGCCGCTACTGGCAAAGTAAGTGTGTTAAGAGCTGGTATTTGGAAACCTCGTACCCGTCCAGGAGAGTTTGAAGGAATTGGCAGCATTGGTTTAGAGTGGTTGAAACGCGCTAAAGCAGAAACGGGTTTGCCTACAGCAGTTGAGGTAGCCAACGCTAAACACGTTGAAGAAGCTTTAGCCGCTGGCGTTGACATCCTTTGGATTGGTGCTCGTTCAACCGTAAACCCGTTCACTGTACAAGAAATTGCTGATGCCTTGAAGGGTCATGATATTCCTGTATTGGTAAAAAACCCAGTAAACCCTGATCTTCAATTGTGGATTGGTGCGATTGAGCGTATCAACAAAGCAGGAATTACTAAAATTGGTGCGATTCACCGTGGTTTCTCGTCGTTTGAAAAATCATCGTTCCGTAACGAACCAATGTGGGAAATGGCGATCCAATTAAAAACCCTTTGCCCTGAATTGCCAATCATTAACGACCCAAGCCACATTTGCGGTAACCGTGAGTTGATCCCTTACATTTCTCAAAAAGCGTTAGACTTAGACATGCAAGGTTTAATGATCGAGTCTCACTTAGATCCTTCAGTAGCTTGGACAGATGCTAAACAACAATTGACACCAGCAGCGGTTAACGAGTTAATGGAGCGCTTAACTGTACGTGAGCCAGAATCTCAAAACGAAGCTTTTGTAGATAAATTAGCTGAACTACGTAAGCAAATTGATAAAATTGACGACTTGCTATTGCAAAAGCTAGGCGAGCGTATGAAAATCGTTGAGAAAATTGGCGAATACAAACGTGATAACCAAGTAACTGTTTTGCAAGTTAACCGTTGGGATGAAATCCTTAAGAAAGGAACAGCTTTTGCAAAAGCATTGAAATTGGATGAGCACTTTACCGAGAAATTCTTGGAATTGGTACACGGTGAATCTATCCGTTTACAAACTGAAATATTAAACGAAGGCAAAGCTACACAAGAAGGCATTGCTGCTGAGCAACATGCTGAAGTAAAAGCATAAGCAAATATTTTTTAGGATATAAGCATAGTCTCGGTCTCCTCGTCATTTCGAGCGAAGTGCAACGTAGCCGAGAAATCTTTGAACTTTATATTTTACATTGTTTAAAGATCTCTCCATTTCGCTACGCTTCAGTCGAGATGACGGAAAGACTGAGACAGCTTTAAAACTAAGACAATCTAATACAAGACCGAACCTATGCATAAAAATGCAATGGTGTCCTTTAAAGGGGCGCAAAACATAAACACTGAAATACAACTTACTGGCTCAAAAAGCGAATGTAACCGAGCATTGATTATCAAATCTTTAAGTAAGAATTTGGTAAAAGTAGAGAACCTATCTAACGCTGCCGATACTGTTACTTTAAACGCTATTTTAGCCGACTTAGATACGATAGATACCGACCACAACCTTGCTAAAACCGTAGATGTTGGGCCTGCTGGAACTGCTATGCGTTTTCTATCCGCCTATCTATCTGCAAAAAACGGAAACTTTCTGCTCACAGGCACTGAACGGATGAAACAACGTCCCATTGGTATTTTGGCAGAAGCCTTGAAAGCAATTGGTGCCAACATCAGCTATGCGGAAAAAGAAGGCTTCCCTCCGCTTTCTATCAAAGGTCCGTTGGAACAAACCAATGCCCAAATCAAAATCAAAGGCGATGTAAGTAGTCAATACCTATCGGCTTTGCTGATGGTTGCGCCTACGCTACCAAAGGGATTAACCTTGGAAATAGAAGGCGAACTGACTTCTAAACCTTATGTAGAAATGACCCTAGCCATGTTGGCCGAATGTGGTATTTCACATGAATGGAATGGCAACTTAATTACGATTGCGCCTCAAGATTTTAAACCTTCTACCCTTATTGTAGAACCAGATTGGAGCGCTGCTTCTTATTGGTACAGCATCGTGGCCTTAGCTGAAAATGCAAAAATCAGCTTGCCTCACTTACGGGATAAGAGTTTGCAGGGCGATAGCCAAATCAAATCTATCATGGAGATTTTTGGCGTAAGCACTACCAAAACTTCCAATGGCATTTCTTTCGAGAAAAACCAAGAAATTAAAGACACAGACAAGGTGTTAGATTTAAAAACTTGTCCTGACTTAGCACAAACCATTGTAGTCATCGCCGCCGCTTTGGGATTAAATATGGCTTTTACAGGTTTAGAAACCTTAAAAATAAAAGAGACTGATCGCGTTGCCGCATTGCAAAACGAGTTGGCTAAAATTGGCGTGAAATTAATTGAGGATAACCTGGTTTACACCCTAGATTGTTCAAATTTGAATTTCCCTAAAAAAGTAAGCATTGCTACTTACGAAGACCACCGCATGGCCATGGCTTTTGCTCCCTTGGCACTATTGATTGAGGAACTAGAAATAGAAGAATGTAACGTGGTTGAAAAATCTTATCCTTATTTTTGGGAAGACTTGAAGAAAGCGGGGTTTACAGTAGTTAGTATTTAGTACAAAGTATTTAGACTACCGCAAATCTCATGATCTATAAAAAACGTTGACAATCTAACTACTAAATACTAACGACTATATACTAATAAAATGGCAGGCAACTCATTTGGACAATTATTTCGCATCACCACTTTTGGCGAATCGCATGGAACGGCAATTGGCGTAATTTTAGACGGTTGTCCCGCAGGCTTAACCATCGATTTGGATTTCATTCAATCAGAATTAGACAAAAGAAAACCTGGTCAATCGAAGATTACTACACAACGCAAGGAAAGCGATACGGTGCAAATCCTATCAGGTATTTTTGAAGGCAAAAGCACGGGCACGCCTATTGCAATGTTGATCCCCAACGAAGACCAACGTAGCAAGGATTATGGTCATAATGTAGATGTTTACCGCCCAAGCCATGCCGATTATGTATACGATGCTAAGTACGGTATTCGTGATCATCGTGGTGGTGGCCGATCATCAGCTCGAGAAACAGCAGCTCGCGTAGCAGCTGGCGCTATTGCCAAGTTATTCTTAAAACATCAAGGCATTGATATTTTTGCCCATGTAACCGCGGTAGGAAAAATTAATGCCCCTAATTTAGAAAGCAATGACATTAGCGAACTTCTTGAATTAAGAGAAGCAAATATTGTTCGCTGCGCTGATCCTGCTACCGCCAATGAAATGATTGAATTCATTGATAGCGTACGCAAGGATGGTGATACCGTGGGTGGCAAAATCTCTTGTGTGGTAAAAGGCTGTCCTGCTGGATTGGGAGAACCTGTTTTTGATAAACTTCATGCAGATTTAGGGAAAGCCATGCTGAGCATTAATGCTGTACACGGCTTTGAATATGGTTCAGGTTTTGACGGCACCGAGTTGAGAGGCTCTGAACACAACGATATTCCGTTGCCTAAAGCGAAAGAAGAGCAACAGTTTAAAACCATTAGCAACCATGCTGGAGGCATTTTAGGCGGCATTTCTAACGGCATGGACATTACCTTTAAAGTAGGTTTTAAGCCTGTGGCCACCATTATGCACAACCAACAAACCATTAATGCTGCTGGTGAAGCCGCCGAAATAAAAGGCAAGGGCCGTCATGATCCTTGTGTGGTACCAAGAGCGGTAGTGATTGTAGAGGCAATGGCAGCACTTGTTTTAGCAGACCACGTATTAAGAAACCGCGCTGTAAAACTGTAATTTGTAAATTAAAATATTTTGATCTGTGTATTGGTGGCGAGTAATTTTAGCCACAGATACACAGATTTCTTTTTTATATTTATTTAGAGCTTAATAATAATTCATCTACGATTTCATTTGTGCATCTGTGGCAAATATTTTCAGGCATGGATACACAGATTTTTCATAGTTTTATGAGATGAAAGTTAAATTGATCTTACTCGGTTCATTACTTGTTTTGAAGCTAGGTGCGTCTGCTCAAAGCTTTAACGAGCAAATTGTAGCTCACCGTGAAAAATACAAGGCAGATTTTGTGACTAACGAGCATTCGCCATTGAAAGAAGGAGACTTAAAACACCTTCGTTTTTATGAGGCAGACAGCACTTACAAAGTAACCGCAAAAGTAACCTTATTAGAAGGTGAAAAAGCCTTCAAAATGCCTACCTACGCGGGCACTACGGCTGAATACATCCGATATGCCAAACTTGACTTTAACCTTAACGGAAAACCTACACAACTGACTTTGTACAAGAATGTAGCCTTATCAGCTAACCCAGCTTATAGAGATTACCTCTTCCTCCCTTTTACCGACCAAACCAACAACAAAGAAACTTATGGTGGCGGTAGATATATTGATTTAAAAAGTGGTAACATTACCAATGGAAGCATTGAATTGGATTTCAATAAAGCTTACAATCCCTATTGTGCTTACAGCGATGGTTATCGTTGTCCTATCCCACCAGAAGAAAATGATTTAGCTTTAGCCATTAAGGCAGGTGAGCAAAAATATATGGGTGAAAAGAAGCATCGTAATTAGTATTCGCATACTAGATCCAACACCACGTCATTTCGAGCGGAACGCAGTGTAGTCGAGAAATCTTAATTATATTTAATTACAAGTTCAAAGATTTCTCCATTCCGCTTTGCTCCAGTCGAAATGACGACATCCCAAACAACCCATTATGACGAGCTTTTGAGAGCCACAAACTTAACAGCATACCAAACAAAAAAGGCGGTATTTCTACCGCCTTTATGATAATTCCCATTTATCAATCTTTAATATAGTTTTGGATAACGCTCAGGGTTGCCTTCATTCATCATGGCATAAGCCACTTCAATGATATCATCTACAGATGGTTTAGAGAAATAATCACCATCAGAACCATAAGGAGGTCTGTGGGCTTTTGCCGCTAAAGTTTGTGGCTTACCATCTAACAGGTAATAACCCTTTTGGTCTTCCAAAATATTTTTAAGGATAAAGGCACTTGCACCACCAGGTACATCTTCATCCACAATAAGCAATTTATTAGTTTTTTGTAGGGACTTTGCACAAGCGTGATCTAAATCGAAAGGCAATAAGGTTTGTACATCTATCACTTCCAATGAAATGCCAAATGCGGTCAGCTCTTCTGCCGCTTCTTCCACTAACCTAAGCGTTGAGCCATAACTCACTACCGTAATATCAGTTCCTTCTTTAATGATTTCGGCTTTGCCTAAAGGAACCGTAAACTCTCCTACATTCTCTGGTAATTTCTCTTTTAAACGATAACCATTTAAGCATTCAATCACCAAAGCAGGTTCGTCAGACCTAAACAAAGTATTGTACATTCCTGCAGCTTGGGTCATGTTACGAGGGACACAAATGTGCATGCCACGCAAACTGCCTAATATCATTCCCATTGGTGAGCCTGAATGCCAAATACCTTCTAGTCTGTGGCCTCTGCTTCTGATAATTAAAGGCGCTTTTTGTCCCGCTTTTGTACGATAAGACAAGGTTGCCAAATCATCACTTAATACATTAATAGCATAAAGCAAGTAATCTAGATATTGGATTTCGGCAATAGGCCTCAAGCCTCTCATAGCCAAACCAATTCCTTGTCCCACAATCGTGGCTTCCCTAATTCCCGCGTCACTTACCCTCAACTCGCCATATTTAGCCTGCAAACCTGCAAAACCCTGGTTCACATCGCCAATGGCCCCTAAATCTTCCCCAAAAGCAAGCAACCTTGCATCACGGGCAAAATTAGCATCAAAGCAAGCATTTAAAATCTCTCTTCCATCAAGCATTTTACCATCTTCACTGTATTGTGCAGCAACATGGTTCACCTTAAATGGACTTTCTAAACCTTCTGTAAAGAGCTTAGAATTGTATAGTTCAGTAAAAAATTCGGTTTTTCCTTGGTACCAGTTAATCAGTACCTCGCGTTCGGCCGTAGGTTTATCTACACTTTGCCTGATGGCTTTTCTGGCGGCAGAAACCACTTCTTTACGTAAAGCATCGTGCATAGAAGCTAACTGTGCAGCAATTTTCGATATACCTGGATCTCCATTGGCCAAGTTATTGATCATGCGTACTACTTCAGCTTGTTCTTGTTTAATAGAATCCAAAAATTCATTCCAAGCTTCCTTCTGCACCTCTTTAACGTGCTTTTTAGCCGTTTCTTCTAATTCGTCAAGTTCTTCCTTGGTCGCAATGGCCGATTCGATCATCCACTCACGCATCTTAACGATACAATCGTGTTCACGCTCCCATTCCAAACGCTCTTTACTTTTATAGCGCTCATGCGAGCCAGAAGTAGAGTGCCCTTGTGGTTGAGTAACCTCGGTAACATGGATCAAAACAGGTACATGCTCGTTTCGGCAAATTTCTATGGCTTTCAGATAAGTTTCGCATAAAGCTGGATAATCCCATCCCTTTACCTTGAAAATTTCATAACCATTGGTTCCCTCTTCTCTTTGGAAACCTTTAAGGATTTCAGAAATATCTTCCTTAGTGGTTTGATATTTTGCAGGCACGGAAATCCCGTAACCATCATCCCAAACAGAAATCGCCATAGGTACTTGTAATACTCCAGCGGCATTAAATGCTTCGAAGAATACACCTTCTGACGTAGAACCGTTACCTATAGTTCCAAAAGCAACCTCATTACCATTTACCGAAAAGTTTTTCAGGTAATCAAGTTCCTTATTTTGTTTGAACAATTTTGAAGCATAAGCCAAACCTACCAAGCGAGCCATTTGACCACCTGTAGTAGAAATATCAGCTGAGCTATTTTTGACTTCGGTAAGATTTTTCCACGTTCCGTCTTCATTTAATGAACGGGTAGAAAAGTGGCTATTCATTTGCCTGCCTGCCGATGCAGGATCTGCATTAACGTCTGGATTGGCATACAACTGGGCGAAAAATTCTTTAAGGGTAGATATCCCAGTTGCGAAGGCAAAAGTTTGGTCTCTATAATAGCCCGAACGCCAATCGCCGTTCTTAAAAACTTTGGCCATAGCTAGCTGTGGCACTTCCTTACCATCGCCAAATATTCCAAATTTGGCTTTACCCGTGAGCACCTCTTTTCGGCCTAATAAACTCGCCTGACGGCTTTCTACAGCAATTTTGTAGTCGTTTATCACGATGGCTTTAAAGTCTTCAAAACTGAGTTCCGAAGCGTCAATCTCATTGGTAATAATTTTCCCTGATGAAATCATAAGCAAGAAGTTGGTTAGGTGGCAAAGATACAATTCTTTCTTATTCTACCTGAACGAAATACCCAAATAATATTTGGAATGCTTTTTGTTTTCAATTATAAAACATTAAATTTGTGTATATACTAAACTCAAATCAGCAGACATGAAAAAGCTATTATTGTTATTGGTTACCGTAGTTGGATTAGGGTTTGCAGCTAACGCTCAGACAAAACCAGCAGAATTTAAATTCGAATCTGAATCACATGATTTAGGAAAGATTAAGCTAGATGCAGCCGTTTCTTATACGTTCAACTTCACCAATGAAGGCGATGCACCATTGATCATTTCAAAAGTAGAGCCTACTTGTGGCTGTACGGTTGGTGAGTACACGCAAACTCCAGTGAAAAAAGGCGAAAAAGGTTTCATTAAAGTTACCGTAAAAAAATCAGGCGCTCCTGCACCATTTAACGTGGCTATTACCGTTACTTCAAACGCCAGAACCACTACTAAAGTGCTTTATTTGAAAGGCGAAAGTGTAGCTGCCGCTAGTAAATAGAACCTAATTTATTACATTAATATTTTGGTAAAAACCTCGTTATTGCAACGGGGTTTTTATATTTTTGCCCTATGCCAAAGATATCAGAAAAAGGGCTTCAAATGCCCGCTTCACCCATTAGAAAACTTACTCCTTTCGCCGATCAGGCAAAAGCCGCTGGAAAAAAGGTATATCACCTTAATATAGGCCAACCAGACATAGAAACTCCCGAAGGAATGTTAAACGCTATTAAAAACATTGATTTTAATGTTTGGGCCTACACCCCTTCTGAAGGAACTTTAGCTTACAGAAAAAAGCTAACTGAATATTACAATAAACTGGGTTACAACATCAGCCCTGAAAATATTTTGGTAACCGTTGGTGGTTCAGAAGCCATTACCATTGCCATGCAAACTTGTGTTAACGAAGGTGATGAAATCATTATTCCTGAACCTTTTTACGCCAACTACAACGGCTTTGCTTGTATGAGCAACGTAGTGGTTAAACCTATTTTATCTTACATCGATAATGGTTTCGCCCTACCTCCTATTGCTGAGTTCGAAAAGTTGATTACCGAAAAAACAAAGGCAATCATTATTTGCAACCCTAACAACCCAACAGGCTATTTATATTCAAGGGAAGAACTAGAAGCTTTAAAAGCACTATGCGTTAAGTACGATTTGTTCTTGTTCTCTGATGAGGCTTATCGTGAGTTCTGCTACGATGGTCGCGAATTTATTTCGCCAATGCACCTTGAGGGCTTGGATGAAAACGTAGTGGTAATGGATACCGTTTCTAAACGCTATAGCGCTTGTGGTGCTCGTTTAGGCTGTTTAATCACCAAAAACAAAGAAGTAATTGCTTCGGGATTAAAATTTGCGCAAGCACGTTTAAGCCCAGGAATGGTGGAGCAAATTGCTGGTGCTGCCGCAGTAGATACTCCTGATAGTTATTTCGAAACCGTAAACAAGGAATATACTTTGCGTAGAGATACGTTAGTGAATAGATTAAACAACATTGATGGGGTTTTCTGTCCTAATCCAGGTGGTGCATTTTATGTAGTGGCTAAATTTCCTATTGATGATGCAGACAAATTCTGTCAGTGGATTTTAGAGAAATTTGAGCACAACAACGCTACGGTAATGATGGCCCCTGCTACAGGTTTTTATTCGTCACCAGGTTCTGGTAAAAATGAAGTACGTATGGCCTATGTGCTTAACGTAGATGATTTAAATGCTGCGATGGATTGCTTAGAGTTAGCTTTACAACAATATCCGGGAAGAGTTTAACACTAGGAGCTAGGAATTAGGAAATAGTGGCTAGTGGTTAGTAGCTAGGAATTAGTGGCTAGTAGTTAGTAAATAAAGAATTATATAATTTGGAGGCTTGTAGGGTTTAAACAACTTTGCAAGCCTTTTTTGTATAACAACTAAGAGATTCCTCGCTACCGAAGAGTCGGTACAGGTGCAGTCAGAATGACAAAGCGCGGTAGATAGTGCGTTCCTAATCACACATTAGCCATTTATCCTTAACCATTAATCATTAAAACTAATCCCTAACTCCTAAGAATTATTAACGCCCATGGCGTACATGATAATGTTAATGGCAAACTTGGTATTGTCTTCCGCTAAAAAGCGTTTGTTTCTAAAATCGTAATCCCACTCGCAACCATAGTCCTTGTTACTGTACAAAACACCAATGCGCCCGTTAATGCTCACTGCTTTCAGATAATCGTGCACCAAATCATCACCCCAGCCATTCAATTCAAATGAAGTATTGGGTGGGCCTTTCTCAAATTTAAAAAAAGCACTATAGAGAGGATGATTATTAGGGATTTTCTTTAGCGCACTAGCTCCAAAAAGATTGCCCATTTGCGTTTCAAAAGAGCGTGCAAACAGCCCATCGATATCGTGGTTACAGTCATCCACGAAAACAAAACCTCCATTATTGACGTAAGTTTTAAAGTTAGCGGCTTCCTGTCGGTTAAACTGCACCAGTTTATGTCCACTTAAATAACAAAAAGGATACTTAAAGATATCGGCGCTACTTAACTCCACAATCTTCTCTTCTGGTTCCAACGGAATGGTAGTATACTCCAACAACGAATTGAGCACATTGGCAGGCATACGCTGATCCGTATCCCAGTCACCCGAGGTATATTTTATCCTTGCAAACGTAAACTTTAACTGATACATCAACCTAAATTAAGTCCATTTTTTGCTAAAAGCCATTTTATAGCCAGCTAATGTTGTAATTTTTTTGATATTCTTTAAAATACGCTTCATTTTTAGTTCCTATATGCGCTATATTGACATATCAATTGCTATTTAACTAAAGATTTGCTGCGTGGAAATTTCAACAGACAACCTAAATCACCTTATTCAAAAAATTACTTCCTTAAAAACCGAAATCCAAAAGGTAATTGTAGGACAGGACGAGATCATTGACGAAATGCTCATTGCCCTAATGGCTGGCGGACATTGCTTATTGGAAGGGGTACCTGGCTTGGCCAAAACCTTAATGGTACGCACCATGGCACAAGCTTTAGACCTTTCTTTTAGGCGCATTCAATTTACGCCAGATTTGATGCCTACCGACATTATTGGTACTGAAATTTTGGAGGAAGACCACAGCACGGGCAAACGTTTCTTTAAATTTAATAAGGGCCCACTGTTTGCCAATATCATTTTGGCAGATGAGGTGAACCGTACACCACCTAAAACGCAGTCGGCTTTATTGGAAGCGATGCAGGAATTTGAAGTGACTTATGCGGGGCAAACCTATCCTTTAGATCGTCCGTTTTTTATATTGGCTACGCAAAACCCTATAGAACAAGCGGGAACTTATCCTTTGCCCGAAGCACAATTAGACCGTTTTTTACTCTATATTAAAATAGGCTACCCTACTGCGGCCGAAGAAACCAAGATTTTGAGCAGCACTACAGGTGCTAAGCAAGCTAAAGTAAATGCCATTATTGGGGCCGAAGAAATCAAACAATTGCAAAAACTTACGCGTGAAGTGAGCATCAGCGATGACCTCATTAGCTTTACCAGCGAATTGGTTCGTGCCACCAGACCAGAAACCACTACCGTCCCTTTTATCAAAGAATGGGTGCGTTGGGGGGCAGGACCTCGTGCTGGACAAGCATTGATTTTAACTGCAAAAGCCCGTGCCTTATTTAAAGGTAGGTACGCCGTAATCATGGAAGATCTCCAAACCATGGCTTATCCAGTGCTGCGTCATCGGGTGTTGATGAATTTCAAGGCTGATGCCGAAAACATCACCGCAGACAAAGCGACCGACGAGTTATTGAAAGCAGTATCAAGGCCCAAAAACAGCATCTAATGAGTAAACTGCTTGATCCTAAAGTATTAATGGCCATCAAACCTTTATCGTTAGCGGCAAAAGCTACGATAGATGGCTTTATGCATGGGATTAACAAAAGCACCATTAAAGGGGCTGGTATGGAGTTTAGTCAGTACAGAAGTTACCAAGCTGGCGACGATTTGCGCTCCTTAGATTGGAAGATGTTTGCACGTTCAGATCGTTATTACATCCGCGAATCGGAGATGGAAACCAGCATTTCGGTTCGTTTATTGGTAGATGCCAGCGCTTCTATGAACCACAGCGATGGAAACCAAACTAAAATGGATTATGCCCGTTATGCCGCAGCCTGTCTAGCTTATTTAGCCAATTTACAAGGCGATGCGGTGGGTTTGTACATCTTTAAAAACACAGGACTGTTTGCCATGAACACTCGTCAAGATTTTCAACACTTGAGCCGTTTGTTCTATCAATTGGAGAACATCAAGCCTGAAGGTAGTTTTACACAACAAATCCAGTATAAGGAAATATTTGCTGGTCCTCGAAAGAGAGAACTATTGATTTTCTTCACCGATTTTTACCAACAAGATGGCGAGCTGCTGAAACTATTGGATACGTTGTTGCCTTTAAGGCATGAAATTTTGGTATTCCACCTTCTTGCTAACAATGAACTTGAGCTTGATTTTAAAGGCTTTTCTTCCTTTGAAGATTTGGAAAGTGGGCAAGTCATCCAGTTGGATCAAAAAAAGGCAAAAAGTGCTTATCAAGAAAGGATGAACGAACACCTGCAAAACACCAGAAAAGAAATGCTGAACAGGAATATCTATTACAGAACACTGAACACCAATGAGGCGCTTGACCAGGCTTTGAGAGATTTTTTAAACCAAAGAAATAAGCTAAACCATTAACCGTGAATTTGCTATACCCTATCGGTTTATTGGCCTTAACGGCACTCCTTGTTCCTATCGTTATTCATTTATGGCGAATAAAGCAGGGCAAAACCTTAAAGGTGGGCAGTATTTCCTTAATGGGCGAAAGCGCCGCATCAAATGCCAGAAGTTTCGTGATCAGCGATTGGTTATTATTGCTATTGCGTTGTTTACTGCTAGCGATATTAGCCCTGCTATTGGCGCAACCTTTTTTAAAAGGCAAGCCCCTAGCCAAACAAGGCGGATGGATGTTGGTAGAACAGCAAAACCTAAAAACAACTTATCAAAACCATCGTAAAACCATTGATTCTTTACTGAATAAGGGTTTTGAATTCCGTCAATTAGGATTAGGATTTAAATCATTATCGCTTAAAGACACTGCAAATACAACTATCGATAGTCTCCCTCCATTGAGCTATACTTCGCTGCTAAAACAAGCTAACCATCAGCTTCCTAACCAGTATCCCGTATGGATATTTGCACCTAAAACGGCACTAGCTTTTGAGGAGGAATTACCAAAGCTCCATTTACAGATTCATTGGCAAACACCGCCTTTAGATACTCTATCAGCTTATCGAAAATCTTTTTTAAACCTCAATTTAAAGGCTCAAGCTAATGGCAACACGGTCATTTATCAGCGAGAGAAAGTTTCATCAGCGCCAGCAATGCAGGTAATGATTCATTCCAGCAATGCTTTAGATGGCAAATATGTAAAGGCAGCCGTTAATGCCATTGGCGAATACCTTGATCAGTCTATCACCATTTACAGCCAAAGCAGCAAGCAACCCTTAGATGCCATTTTTTGGTTGGCAGATACGGATATCCCCAATGATCTTCGCAAAAACCTAAAAGCAAATGGGGTATTGTTTAAATATGCGAAGGGAAAAACCACCAACGAAAATAGCTTCATCAACTTTGGGAATACTTCGGTGGGCAATGCTTCACCAGCCAAGCTTTTAAAACGAGTAGCGAGCGAAGCAAAAGGGCAAACCTTATGGGAAGATGGTTTTGGAGAAGCCCTTTTAACAGTACAACAAGCACAACAAGTACACGAATACACTTTTTACAGCAGGCTAAATCCGCAATGGACGGATTTGGTATGGAAAGATCAATTTGTGGAAGTACTGTTCCCTTTATTGTATGGCCAAACTAACAAGCAATTTGGCTTTGAGGAACAAGCCTCCCCAGCTCAAATGAACGAACAGCCCATTGCCACTTTTGAAAACTCCAAAGACAATCCTACCCTGCTTTCGCCTAACCTAAACTTGGACAAATACCTTTGGGCTTTGGCATTTTTGGTGTTTTTAGTGGAACGACTATTCACCTATCGTAAACAAACTCCTTTGAAACAGGCATAAGATGGAAGGCAAAGGATACATACAAGGGTTAAAAAGTAGAAGGATTTTACTGCTTAGTTTACAAGGCCTAGCTTTAAGTTTGGGCATTGCATTGCTGGTGGGTAGTTTACTTTATTATTTTCTCGGTACGGGCTACTGGACTTACCTCACTGCTTTTGTGTTATCAGTAGTAGTATTTTTAGTGATTCATCCACTATGGAAAATCAACGAGCAACATATTACACGCCACCTTGATAGTCAATTCCCTGAACTGGAAGATAGCAGTGGTCTACTGCTAAAACCACAAGATCAATTAGGTACTTTGCAACGCTTACAAGCTCAAAAAATACTTCTGCTATTGCCTAAGAAGAACATTTTCAACGATCTGCAACTCAAAAATTGGATCAGTTTTGCGTGTTTAATGATTGGACTAAGCTGCTACTTGTTCATTCCTCCAACAAGGTTCCACTCAGCTACTGACCAACTTGAAACAAATAACATCAACATCCGCAAGGAAGAAAAGATACTACCGCAAATTTCGAGTTACTCGGTTGAAATTACCCCACCAAGCTATACTGGCAAATCTCGTAGGGAACAAAACCAGTTTTACCTTAAGGCCGAATTAGACGCCGAAGTGGTTTGGCACATCCAAACGAATAAAGCCATTCGTCATTTCCATGTGTTTTTTAATGAGGTGGAAAAGGTCACGTTAAAACCCTTGAACCAAGATTCCACTTTATGGAGTTTCTCTAGAAAACTGGACAAGCAAGGTTTTTACCAACTGGAATTAGACGGCAAGAAATCTGACCTTTACCAAATTGAAGTTATTCCAGATTATCCCGTAAAAATCAACATCACGCAACCAAAACCGCAGCATACCATTGATATTGGTCAGCCGATGCAAATCAATATTAAAGCGCAATTGAGTGACGATTATGGCATCACTAGCGCTTATATTTCTGCCACCATGGCCAGCGGCAAAGGCGAAAGTGTAAGCTTTACGGAAAAGCGCTTGCAGTTTGATGCTTCCTTTGCCAATCGTAAAAGTATCGCCCTTCAAAAATCAATCGACCTGCGAAGCTTGGGCATGAAACCAGGAGACGAATTGTATTTCTTTATCCAAGCACAGGATAATAAGGGGCAATTGAGCCGTTCTGATGTGTACATGGTGAACATTGTAGACACAGCCGAGCTGATGAGCATGGCGGGAATGGCCTCGGGTGTCAATTTAGTGCCAGAGTACTTCAGAAGTCAACGCCAGATTATTTTAGATACCGAAAAATTGCTAGGCGAACGAACTTCCCTCAGCACAGAGGATTTCAATAAGAAAAGCAACGGCCTGGCCATTGACCAAAAACTCCTTCGATTGCGTTATGGCAAATTCTTAGGCGAAGAAAATGAAACCTCCATTGGTGGCGATCATGAAGATCACGACGAGCATGATGGACACGACCACGGAGAGGAAAAGTTTGGCGATGTACAAGCCCTAATGGACCGCTACGCCCACAAGCATGACATTGCCGAAGATGCCACCTTTTTTGAACCTGCCATCAAACAACAATTGAAAGCGGTTCTTAACGAGATGTGGACTTCGGAACTTAAATTAAGGACTTACAAACCCCAAGAAGCACTTCCTTTTGAATACAAAGCGTTACGTTTACTGAAAGACCTACAACAAAAATCGAGGGCTTACGTAGCTAAAACGACGGTTAAAACGGCCGCCTTAAAGAATGAAAAAAGGTTAACTGGGGAGCTAGACAAAATTGTGGAACCTCGACAAAGTGCACAGTTTGAAAATAAAGACCGTAGCAATGAAGAGCTTCGGATCCTTTTATCTTTATTAAACCTGCACAAAGATGGAAGAGCATTTACCACTAACGACAAAGCCCTGTTGCAAAGTGCCGAAAGGCAAATTATTGTTGCAGCAGCCAGTCATCCTGAAAGTTATTTGGGTGCGTTAAAAAGTCTGCGGAACTTGGTGAACACTAAAACACCGCAGGCAAAAGATTTGGAACAGCTTTCTAAAGCCATTTACCAGTTAATCGGTATTCAAAAGGCAAATCCCCAAGCTGAAATGGGTGGAAGCGTTAAGAAATTAAGTGATCGTTATTTTAATCATCTTAAAAACTAAGGACAGCAATGGCATTTAACCTATATATATGGATCGCTTGTTTGCTGTTGTTATGCCTATTGGTGTATCAGGAAATTAAAAGACCAAACAAACACTGGCTCGGAGCAAGGTTATTCGCCAGCTTATTGGCAGTAGCCATGTTAGCCTTGTTAATTGTTCCCATAAACGTTAACCAGCAAAGCAAACAGCAACCTACGCAGCTCAACATCATTAGTGCAGGTTACCACGCTGATGGCTTAGCCCAAATCCCACATCAAAAATACTTCCTTGAGGAAGCCTTAGCATCAACTTTAAAGCGCAAGGCCAACTTCATTCCCGATTTAGCCTACCATTTAGCGGCGCATCCCGAAATCAATAACATCGCCGTTTATGGATATGGATTAACTGGCGAACAGTTAAAACAAATCAAAAATATTCCTCTCGAATTTCATCCTGCAGAAAAACCAAGCGGCGTAATTGCCTGCCATTGGAAAGATGAGTTGAAAGAAGGTGAAACTTTAGTGGTACAGGGCCAATATCGTCACCACAGGTCAAAAGCGGTAAACCTTAAACTGATTGGCTTTGGAAAGACTTTAGATTCAACCCAAATCATTGGAAACAGCACGACTAAGTTTTCGTTCCAGCACCAGATCAAACAAAAAGGTCGGTCGGTTTTACAATTGGTGGCGCTACAAGGCAAAGATACCCTAAGCCAAGAACCCATTCCAGTACAAACCTTAGCCAAAACCTCCTTAAAAATAGTTGTGTTAGGTTCGTCCCCTGGTTTCGAGTACAATTTCCTTAAAAAATGGCTCTACGAAAACCAATATGCCTTGGCATTGAGAAATCGGATCAGTAAAGACAAATACAGCATCGAATTCCTCAACAGAAGTAATATCGACATCAATCGCCTAAGCACGCAATTGCTGCAAAAGGAAGATGTATTGCTATTAGACCAACAGGAGTTTGAAAGCATATCCGCTTCAGAAAAACAAGCCATCAAACAAGCCGTTGCACAAGGACTGGGTTTGATTATTTTAGCACAAGAACCCAATACCACTGAACCTTGGCTGAAAAGCTTTAACTTAGCGGCAATTAAAAAGCAGGAGAAAATCAATCAGCTGCAATTGACTTCGTCACCAATAAAACTGGCAGCTCTACCAGAACAAGCGCCATTTTCAATAGGAAACCGTCCAGATCAACAGCCCTTGGTTTTAGATGGACCATCAGCCATTGCGGTGCAAAAATTATACGGTAAGGGAAAAATAGTTACCACTACCCTTTCCAACAGCTATCAATGGCGCTTAACAGGCAACCAACAAGACTATGCCTTATATTGGAGTAGCTTGCTTGAAGCTGCCGCCCGTAACACAGCACCAAACTATTTACTTCAAACCGAAAGTAATATCCCTAGGGACATGAGCAAACTTAACTTTAGTTTGTCCACACCTAGCGCTACTATTCCAGCAATCACTAACCAACAACAAAGCTTGAGCAGCCAACAAAACATGCTGTTCAGCAATCGTTGGCAATTCCAATACTGGCCATTACAATCAGGCTGGCATCAAGTTGCAGTTGATGGTCAAAAGCAGCACTTTTTTGTTTTTGGAAAAGAAAATTGGCAAGCGCTTAGTGCTGATCAACGCATTAAGCAGAATATCGCCTACGCCCTATCACATCCATCACCAAAAGTTTTGCCCCAAACGACTATCATCCTTAAAAAAACCATTTCCAAGTGGTGGTTTTTTATAGCTTTTGTATTGGCTACTGGTTTTTTGTGGTTCGAAAGCCGCCTTTACAACCAAAATTAGCTTTGAAACTAAAATGTTATACTTTGTATAGGGCAAGTGTTTATCCATTTGAGTAATTTGGTTTATTAATCACCTAAACCGAACCACTTTGAAAAGAAAAGATTTCCTTTATCTATCCGGAATGGGAATGGGTGCCTTGGTACTCCCCGATTTATCTGCGTATGCAATGCCGATAGACCCTGAGCAGGCACTGGTCCGAGTAGATCCAAAAATTAAAAAAGAACTGGCCGATGTGGCGCTGAATGCTGCCAAATCAAAAGGTGCTTCCTATGCTGATGTTCGTATTGGCAGGTATCTGAACCAATTTGTAGCCACTCGCGAAAAAAGAGTACAAGGCGTTGCCAATACCGAATCGTACGGCGTTGGTATCCGCGTGATTGTAAATGGCTGTTGGGGATTTGCCGCTACCAACAAAGTAACCAAAGACGGCATTGCCAAAGCAGCCGAACAAGCCGTGGCTGTGGCCAAAGCCAATGCGCAAATACAAGGCGAACCTGTACAGCTAGCCCCTCAAAAAGGTTTTGGCGAAGTAAGTTGGAAAACCCCCATCGAAATCAACGCTTTTGAAGTTCCTGTAAAAGAAAAGGTAGATTTACTACTCAACGTAAACGACATTGCCATGCAAAACGGTGCTAGCTTTGTCAATTCGGCCATCTTTGCAGTAAACGAGCAAAAATATTTCGCTTCTACCGATGGTTCTTACATCGATCAGGATGTACACCGTATTTATCCAACCTTTAACGTTACCCGTATTGATAGGGCTTCTGGTCAGTTCAAAACCCGTAACTCCCTAAGTTCGCCAATGGGCATGGGCTACGAGTACATGAACGCCCGTCCAGAAGATAAAGTAGCAGGAATCGTGACCCGTTACAAAGGTCGTTACGACATGCTGGAGGATGTAAAATCAGCCGCTAAAGTAGCTTCCGAAAAAGTAACCGCCAAATCGGTAGAACCTGGAAAATATGATCTGGTACTTGATCCATCACATTTATGGTTAACCATCCACGAATCTGTAGGTCACCCTACCGAACTTGACCGTGTATTAGGTTACGAAGCCAACTATGCAGGAACCAGCTTCCTAACCTTAGACAAATGGCAATCTAAAAACTTCAAATTTGGCAGCAACAAAGTGAATTTATTTGCTGACAAAACCCAAGTAGGTTCATTAGGTGCTGTGGGTTACGATGATGAAGGGGTAAAATGTAAAAAATGGGATCTGATTAAAGATGGTGTACTGGTAAACTATCAGGCCATTAGAGATCAAGCACATATCATCGGGCTAAACGAATCGCAAGGTTGCTGCTATGCTCAAGGTTGGGACGATGTTCAGTTCCAAAGAATGCCTAACGTATCCCTACAAGCGGGTAAAGAAAAACTAAGCGTTGATGACATGATCAAAAACGTAGAGAAAGGCATTTACATCATTGGCGATGGCAGTTTCTCTATTGACCAACAACGCTACAATTTCCAATTTGGTGGACAGATTTTCTACGAGATCAAAAACGGAAAAATTGTAGGCATGCTTAACGATGTGGCTTACCAAGCCAACACGCAAGAATTCTGGAACTCGTGTACCGATATCTGCGATGAAAGCGATTATCGTTTAGGCGGTTCATTTAACGATGGTAAAGGACAACCATCGCAAAGCAGTGCCGTTTCGCATGGTAGTGCCACCACCCGTTTTAATGGAGTTAACGTAATTAATACAGCAAGAAAAATATAATATGGCCATATTAAGTAAAGAAGAAGCACAAGCAATTTTAAAAAAGGTATTGAGCTATGCCAAGGCCGATGCTTGTGAGGTAAGTTTAAATGGCTCTGACGGCGGTAACATCCGCTATGCCAGAAATGCCGTTTCAACCGCAGGGCAAATAGTTGTGATGAGTTTAGGCGTAAGTGCCACTTTTGGTAAAAAAACAGGAACGGCCACCATTAACGAGTTTGATGATGCCTCCCTACAAAAAGTAGTAAAAAGAGCCGAAGAGCTGGCCATGTTAGCCCCTGAAAATCCAGAGTACATGCCTCCTTTAGGTCCGCAAACCTTTGCAGAGTCATTAACCTACAATGCCAATACCGCAGCCATGACACCTGAAACCAGGGCCGACATGGTTTCCAAAAGCCTTGGGGTTTCCAAAGCTGGAGGTTTAGAAGCCGCTGGTTTCCTAGAGAACAGCACCCGTTTCAGTTCCATCATGAATTCGAAAGGCCTGTTCGCCTACAACAAAAGCACTAACGTGTCTTTTTCGGTAACCATGCGTAACAAGCAAGGTACAGGTTCAGGCTATGTAGATCAAGATTTCAATAACTTGAGCAAAATGGATACCCTTGCGTTAACCAAAATTGCTGCAAGCAAAGCCAACGGATCTGCTGGTGCCAAAGCCATTGAGCCAGGAAAATACACTGTCATTTTAGAACCTTTAGCAGCCAGCGACATGTTAGGCAACATGTTCAGAGGTTTTGATGCCCGTAGTGCCGACGAAGGTCGTAGCTTTATGAGCAAAAAAGGTGGCGGTACCCGCTTAGGCGAACAGTTGTTTTCTGAAAATGTAAACATCTATTCTGATCCGCTTAACCCTGAAATCCCAGGCTCTACTTGGAGTGGCGACGGTTTACCTGTCACCAGAACACAATGGGTACAAAATGGCGTGGTTAAAAACCTATCGTATTCAAGATACTGGGCTTCACAAAAGAACGTACAACCCCTTCCTTTTAGCCGTAGTTTGGTGATGGAAGGTGGCAACCAATCGTTAGAAGACTTGATCAAGAGCACAGAGAAAGGCATTTTAGTCACTCGTTTCTGGTACATCCGTATGGTTGACCCTCAATCGTTATTACTTACAGGACTTACCCGCGACGGTACTTTCTACATCGAAAATGGCGAAATCAAATTCCCAATTAAAAACTTTAGGTTCAACGAAAGTCCAGTCATTATGCTGAACAACGTAGAAGCATTGGGAAAACCGGTACGTACGGGCAGCGGACTTATCCCGCCAATGAAAATTAGAGATTTTACCTTCTCGTCATTATCTGACGCGATATAATTTAAAAAGAGGCTGTTTAAACAAGCATCCGTCATTTCGACGACCTTAGTAGGAGAAATCTAACGAGTAGCTAGATTGCTTACTCCACTTTGTTTCGTTTCGAGATGACGGATTTTAATCCGTTTAAACAGCCTTTGCTATTTCAAAAACTAGAAATCTTGAAAAGAAGAGACTTTTTATACCTTACAGGCATGACTGCTGGAGCCTCTATGGCCGCTAGCGTTCCTGTGTTTGGCAAGATCATTTCCGTAGAGGAAGCGCTCACGCCTGTGGATGTGGCCCTAAAAAAGCGACTAGCAGATGTGGCACTAAACGCCGCCAAAGCAAATGGTGCCAGTTATGCCGATGTGCGCATTGGACGTTACCTTAACCAAGTGATCGCTACCCGCGAAAAAAGGGTCGACAATATTGCCAATACCGAATCGTACGGCATGGGCATTAGGGTATTGGCCAATGGGGCTTGGGGCTTTGCCGCCACCAACAACTTGGATAACGACAGTATTGCCAAAGCCGCTAAAATGGCCGCAGCCATTGCCAAAGGAAATGCCAAACTGATGGACGAACCCGTGCAACTGGCCCCACAAAAAGGTTACGGACAAGTCTCATGGAAAACCCCTATCCTAACCAACGCTTTTGAAGTGCCTATTGCCGACAAGGTAGATTTACTGCTTAATGTAAACAACGAAGCCCTTAAAGGAGGTGCAAAATACATCAACAGCAACCTGTTTATGGTGAACGAACAAAAGTATTTTGCTTCTACTGATGGCTCTTACATTGATCAGGACATTCACCGCATTTGGCCTACCTTTACCCTTACCAAAATAGATGCAGCAGCTGGAAAGTTTGAAACTCGCAACGCTTTAAGTGCGCCAATGGGCATGGGTTTTGAATACATGCAACCGTTGGATAGCGAAAAGATCAAAGGTGGCCCCGTAACAATGTACAAAAAACGTTACGACATGCTGGAAGATGTACGTGAAGCGGCTGTACACGTAGATGAAAAACTGAAAGCCAAACCTGTGGCGCCAGGCAAATATGATTTGGTACTGGATCCTACACATCTTTTCCTTACCATTCACGAATCTGTAGGACACCCTACCGAATTAGACCGTGTATTGGGTTACGAAGCCAATTATGCGGGGACCAGTTTCTTGACCTTGGATAAATGGGAAAGCAAGAAATTCAACTTTGGCAGCAAGGAAGTAAATATTGTGGCCGATAAATTAGAAGCGGGATCGTTAGGTGCCGTGGGTTACGATGACGAAGGCGTGAAATGTGGTGATTGGGATATCATTAAAGATGGCATCTTAGTCAACTATCAAACCATCAGAGATCAAGCACATATTTTAGGTTTAAAAGCATCGCAAGGTTGCTGCTATGCCGATAGCTGGGACAGTATCCAATTCCAAAGAATGCCAAACGTATCGCTACAAGCAGGCAAAGCGCCTTTATCGGCTGCCGATATGGTGAAAAACGTAGAGAAAGGCATTTACATGTTTGGTAGAAACTCCTACTCTATCGATCAACAACGTTACAACTTCCAGTTCAGTGCACAATTGGCTTACGAAATTAAGGAAGGCAAAATTGTGGGCATGTTTAAAGACGCCGCCTACCAAGCCAACACCCAAGAGTTTTGGAACTCCTGTGTACAGCGTTGCGATCAAAGTGACTACCGTTTGGGTGGTACTTTTTCAGATGGGAAGGGACAACCGAGCCAATCCAGTGCGGTATCACATGGCAGTCCAACCACTCGTTTCAACGGGGTAAATGTGATTAATACAGGGAGAAAGTTGGGATAAATAGTAGCTAGGAGTTAGTGGTTAGTGGTTAGTGGTTAGTGGTTAGTGGTTAGTGGTTAGTGGTTAGTGAAAATAACTAATTCCTGATTCCTAACTCCTAACTCCTAATTCCTAGTTCCTAACTACTAATCCCTAACTCCTAACCCCTAGTTCCTAGTTCCTAATTACTAATCCCTAGCCTCCTATTTTCACATTTTATTTGTACATTTGTACCCTAGTAGCAGTAATTACCAAATACTAATCACTAGTTACTAACCACTAAAAGGGGCTGTTCCTGGATTTGACAGGGTGGCGCTGAATATGTAAGCATGCAGTGCGTTGTACGGAGAGCACTTTAAAGAGAACGTTCAAAACAATAATTGGCGAAAATAACTACGCCTTAGCTGCTTAATTTAGAATTAAGAAAGCTTTTGTCTCGCTAACTGCCGCATAGTTAGGTTAGCATCAGAGGCATCGAAATAACCATGCTAGCTTTTGTAGAGGTACGATGCAATCGCGAAATAAAGTATCTAAGGATGTTGTCAAGGTCGGTTTCCAGCCCGACGCATCTCTAAAACCAATTGGAAAATAAGCACGTAGAAAGCATAATTTATCACACAACTGGACAAGGGTTCGACTCCCTTCAGCTCCACAAAAAAAATCCTCATCAAATAGATGGGGATTTTTTGTTTTGGTAGTTTAATATTGTTGGTTGGTGATAACACCAACCAGAGGATAATGGTGATCACACCAAAGGATACATCTACATTAGTATTCATGGAGATCCATGCGACCATTTTATTTGTTTTCCAGCTTTTTGATCAGGCTTTTAGCACTTTCATTCTTGGGATCTAATTTTACCGAAAGCTTATAATACTTAAGTGCATTTGGATGGTCTTCTTTCGCAAGATAAGCTTCAGCAAGACTATCGAATACATTGCCCGACTTTGGAAAGAGCTGTGTATTGTAAAGGAATACCGCGATGGCATCGTCTGTCCTTTTCTTGTTGAGTAAATAATAACCTAGTGTATTCAGGCTTGCCTCGGCGTCAAAAGCATAATTATCCTGATGTTGTTTTTTTAACTGTTGGTAATAGGCCGTGATTTCGTTCCCATGCAAATTTTCAATTTCGTTCTGCAATAAGGACATCACTTGCTTTTTGGGCTGCAGAAAAGGTTTTCCGTCGAGTATATTTTGGATGGCCGTATTTAGGTCGTACAAATTACCTTGTTTGTTATTGGTCATCAATATCACCGTTCTTCCCTTTTCTGGATTACATACCAATAGTGCCTGATAATTTCGTGAAGTACCGTCATGCTCAAAGTTGATGATTTTACGGTCTTTCATCGCTCCTTTAAAACCTAGGCCCGATTGTCGGCTAGGCGTATAAGGAATGAGCAAAAATCGGGTCGATTCTGGAGAAATGATTTTAAAATTGACCAAGAGTTGAGACCATTTATAAAAATCGTTCAGATTTACCGCTGTCCAACCCGAAATAGGAATCTCCATAGAGTCCGTATTCCCTTTATCATCAAATGCATGCGCTACCAATGGCTCTGTTTCTTTCGGATCAATAATGGCATGGGTTATTCCATTCGGGATCAGTAATTCTTTTTGTACAAAGTCTTGAAATGGAATTCCCGTAATACGCTCTATAATTCTTCGCTGTAGAAAGACATTGTTGTTATTGTACGCATACTGACTACCTGGTTCAAAGTCCAGTTTCTCGGTGTGGATCAAATTAGCCATATTCTCCGCATCAGACTTTACATTCTTCCACTGCACATCGGGAACCCCACTAGTATAGCCCAACAAATCTTTGATGGTCACCTTTTTGCTCCACTGCGGAAGTTCAGGCAAATATTGATCTACATGATCTGTGAGTTTCAGCTTCCCCCTATCTACCAGCAGCATGATTGCCACTGCATTAAATTCTTTGGCAATGGAACCGATGTGAAAGCGATAGTCTGTAGTGAGTGGAGTCGTTTTCGCAGCATCGGCATATCCAATGGCTTTGTTGTAAACCACCTTGTGCTGATCTACCACCATGACATTCCCATTGAACAGCCCATTTTGCGCTGCTTTTTCAAACATGGTCTGAAGTTTCTTGGCAGGTAACACCTGAGCAAATACAGTAGTCGGAAAAACCAAGCCGATAAGGAGGAGCATTTTCATAAAAAGGTATTTATAATGATGGAGCAATTTAAGCAAAATACGTTTGGCCTTACTACTTTTTTACTGTTCAATTTAGTAAGAAACTGTATAAGATCCAGAAACCTTCAGCTCCACAAAAAAATCCTCATCAAATTGATGGGGATTTTTTGTTTTGGTTGGTAATTACACCAACCTAAGGATAAATATTCATAATCTTTATGGAGCAGTAGGTTGCCGTTTTAAAATTAGGGCTCTTAAACGCTCTTCGTGTTCATCTCCCCAAAAACCTAAGGCAGAAATAATAGGAATTAAAGTTTGTCCAAAGTCAGTTAAGCTATATTCAACTTTAGGAGGCACAACAGGATAAATTACCTTTGAAATCAACTCATGGTCTTCCAGTTCTTTCAATTGAATAGTCAGCACCCTTCTTGAAGCATCTGGAATTTTACGCTGAAGCTCGCTGGGACGCTTATGCCCTTGATTGATAAACCATAGCAAGCGTATTTTCCATTTCCCGTAAAGGACTTCGCCAATAAGATCAAGGCCGCAATTCAAGTTCAAGGGTATTTTTCTCTCGTACATATAGCAAAGTTAGCGCAATGTTGCAAATTGCAAAATAGGGGAAAAATTTGTCCCTATGCAATTCGATATTCCCTTATTGCCAGATTGTTATATACATCCCAACTTTGTACAAAATAGAGAACAATGGAACAAATATTTAATTTCGACAATGAGTTATCTGGTAAAATTGCACTGGTAACTGGCGGGACAAAAGGAACTGGAAGGGCAATTGCAGAAAGGCTGCTACAGGCTGGCGCAACTGTCATTATTACCGCAAGAAACGCACCCGAAAAAGAAAACAACAAGCTGCATTTCATTCCTTCGGATTTAAGCAAGGCAGCAGGAACACAAAAAGTAATCAGTGAAGTGCTGTCCACTTACGGAAGACTGGACATTCTTGTAAACAATCTTGGTTCATCCGTAACACCTGCTGGTGGCTTTAACATGTTAACAGATGAAGATTGGGAATCAACCTTGCAGGCTAATTTGCTTGCTCCTGTCCGACTAGATAGAGGATTTTTACCACAAATGATAGCTCAAAAAAGTGGTGTGATCATTCACATCGCTTCTATTCAAGGTAAACTGCCCTTGTACGATTCTACTTTGCCTTACGCCGCCGCAAAAGCAGGGTTGAGAAACTATAGCAAAAGTTTATCGAATGAAGTTACACCAAAAGGTGTTCGTGTATTAACTGTTTCGCCAGGATGGATAAATACTACCGCATCTACAGCTTGGCTAGGTGAAATTGCAAGAAATTCAAATAGCACTATAGCAGAAGCACAACAAAATGTGATGGACGCCTTGGGTGGAATACCTTATGGAAGGCCTGCCCAACCAGAAGAAGTTGCTGAATTGGTTGGCTTTCTTGTTTCGCCTAGAGCTAACTATTTAACAGGAACAGAATTTGTAATCGATGGCGGTACCGTACCAACCATCTAATCACCTTAAAAATTATAATCATGAATTTACCAAAAGTAATTACAGACTTAATTAGTGCACAGAACAGTTTCAATAGCATTGCCTACACCAACTGCTTTTCTGAAAACGCCGTGGTGTTTGACGAAGGTAAAACGCATCAAGGAAAGCAGGATATTCAGCATTGGATTGAAGAATCGAACAAGAACTATAGATCAGTAATGAAACCTCTTGCATATACCGAAAATGATACCTCGAGTATCTTAACTGCCGAATGTTCGGGTACATTTGACGGGAGTCCAATTACATTAAAATTTCACTTTGATATTGTCGACGGGAAAATTGAGTATTTAAAAGTGACAGGATAAGCAGAAGGGAAAGAGATGGTCTGCAAATCAGACGATCTCTTTATTTATCCCCTTCATCCATCCTTTACTTAAGCAGTGCTACGCAATCTTTTAAACTTCGTAATAAATTTAGGAGGTAAAGCGAGGATAAAAGTGCGCAGGATATCAAGTCTTCCTTTTTGAATTAGATGGGTTTTTCGCATCAGCCATTTTCTTCTCGCCCTAAAGTTAAAAGCAAGCTTCAATTTCACATAGACTTTCATGTCATCCAGTATCATTGGAGATATGTTTTGCGTATTCATCAATGCTCAATTAAAAGTTAAACCCAAAATGAAGTCCTGGCTCAAAGCCAAAGTATGCAGGCCATTTATTTTCCTTTGCTTTAAATGATGGCGGGGTATTGGTTTTAATGGGCCAATGCGTTAAACCCACAGAAGGTTCAATAAAGAAACGGTTTTTGAACAGTTGAAGCTGGTAACCTAAACGGTAGGTCATAAACAAGGTAAAACCATTTGCTATCTTTTGATCCTGCTCGTTATAGTACCTTTGAAAGGCATTCATGGCATGAATGGCGGTGTATAGTCCTTTCCACCAAAAACGATTGTATGCCAGTCCAATTACATTTTGGCGCACATGGCCAGGATAGTTTTCTCCAGGAGCATCAAATGATTTTCCCCAGGGAATGCCTAAGGGATAAGCAAACCTCGATTTTTTCAATTCTAGGAAAACAACATCTTTAGGGGTTATTCTATAGCCCACATTGAGCTGGATAAAATGAGGTGGGTTTCGGTCGTTAGGGATACAATTCCCTAACATTAAAAACGTGCTTCCAATAAAGTACTTTCTGTCAGTGCTGTCTGGTTGGGTATCCTGTGCATTGGTGTGTAAGTTTCTTGCCAATACTAAGGCAAGTGCAATTCCTAAAATCTTCTTTAGCATATCTATATCTGAGTTTAAATAATATGCTAAAGTAGCAGGGCCAGCAGCCACCACTCGTTCACTTAAGTGAAGAAATGAAATTAGCCTTTCTCTACAATCCTTGCTCTTATTCTGCTTAAAGAGGCGGGTTTCATCCCTAAATAGCTCGCTAATTGATATTGTGGGATGCGTTGGATCAGGTCTGGCCTTTTTTCTAATAAATTCAGGTAGCGTTGCTCGGGCGAAGAAGTCTTAAACTCGTCAAAGTCTACTCGCTGTTTCACTAAGTTTTCTTCGGACAAGCGCTTGCACATGGTTTCAAACTTTGGAAATTTGCCGTTGATTTCCATTTCCATCTCCGCCGTTGAAATGATAAGGATGGTGTCTTCGGTACAACTGACATAATATTCGGAAGGCTTGTTGCTGATGACGCAAGGAGGCGTTAAAGCTTCCATTTCGGTATAAAAAGCAGTTGTTTTTTCTTCCCCATCTACTATGTAATAGGTCCTCATGCAGCCTTTTAAAACAAAGTAGCTATTTTTCGACTTTTGCCCTTCTTTGAGTAAAATCGTCCCTTTCTTCACCGAGTGAAATAGGTTTAACGAAAGGATTGCGTTCTTTTCCTCGTTGGTGAGAGAAACGTATTTAGAGATAAAATCGAATAAAAGGTCTTCCATGGTTTCACGGGCGATCGCTGTTGTTGTTACACTTGTCGCTCAACCAAAAATAGCTGCGAGGATACACTTTTCAAAGAAATGGGCGGTATTTCTGTTCTAGCGCATGGCCCCCTTCACAAATCATCTCAAACCTTGCCCCCCTTAGCGCAAATCTTAGCGCCAGAGGAAAAAGCCAACACTGCCGTCATTGCCAGCTCGACTGGCAATCCTAATGCCATAGCAGGTGATATTTTTTAAGCTTTAGGGTTCCCGCTTACGCGGGAAGGACGCACTTTTGAAAGGAAGATTGGTTTATTGGCCATTGATTCATTAGTCATTAGTTTACTTCCCCCCCATTAGCGCAAGTCTTAGCGTCAGAGGAAAGAGCCAAGGCCTGACTTGGGCTTTTATCACAACAATTCAAAAAAAGCAAATGCTAACAGGCACAAGTCATCCAACAACAAACCCCAAACACAAGACTTGCGCCAAGGTGGGGATTTAGAAAACCTAGACCACCAGCAAATCTGCGTACAAATACCTTTTAATCAAGGAGTAGCCTCCCATCCTATTTTCAAATCAAATGGCTTGATATGATTTTAACCCTCGCTTGGCAATACCAAAGAAAATTTAATGCTGTTTTCTTTTTGATGGATGTGAAACGTGCCGCCATTGTTTTGAATGTACTCTTTACACAATAGCAGGCCCAAACCCACGCCCTGCTCGTTTCTTGTGCCAAGTGAGGCGCTGGCCATTTTATTTCCCATCATGTTATCTATCTCTATTTTAAGAGGATCTTCAACCTCATTTTCAACCGAAAACCGCACACCTTCGGGGATCGATTCCAAGGTAAACCAGATGCGTCCAGCCAAGGGCGTAAACTTAATGGCATTGTCAATCAAATTTCGCAATACCAAACTGATCTGATTACGATCGGCGATAACGGCGCTATTGCCCTCAACAAATTGCTCCAATTGGATATCCTTCTGTTTAATCAATGGCAAATAAAGCGCCAATAGCTCCTCAAATAAGGGTTTTAACTCAAAACGTTCCTTGCTGGTCATCATCCCGCCCATTTGGCTTTGTGCCCAATGCAAAAGGTTATTCAGCGTGTTATTTACCGATTTAATTGTTTTTTTATTCTCTTTGAGCATTTTCTGCAACTCATCGGGAGTCAACAGCTGCATGTCGCTTAGCGATAAAATACCCAACAGGCTGTTCAACGGACTTCTCAAATCATGCGCAATAATCGAAAACAGTTTGTTCTTGATGGCATTGGTACTTTCCAACTCTTGAATGGTGCTGTTCAACTGCAAGGTGCGTTCGTCCACCTTTTCCTCCAGCCGTTGGTTCTGCGTTCTTACCAAAACCAAATTCTCGTCCCTTGCCTGTTGTTCGGCCTTAATGATCACCTTGTAGCGGTCGCCCAGTGCAAAGGAAAGCAAGAGCAGTTCCAGGGTAGAGCCAATAGGCACCAGTTGGATGGTAAATTCGCTCGACGGGATCACCCCACCCAAGCTCAGCGTAACTAAGGCTACCGTTACCCAAATAAAGAACCAAGCCAGAATATAATATTTTGCAGGTCGGTGCCCGTTCCTGTAGGCCATCACCCCAGCAATCCATGCCACTACCGCTACCGTAACGGTCAGCAGCTGAGCAATGGCCGTGGCGGTGTGCTTAAAGCCAAAAGCGCTCACAAAGAAAAGAATGATGCCTACACCACCAATGACATAGAAAAGCCCAAGCATTTTGGGGGCTTTTTGCTTTAGGTGGAGAAACTTGTTACAGAACAGTAACGAGGCCACTACTGAAAAGCTCAAGAGCACATGCGGGTATCGGTTAAAAAAGATTCTGATTTCATCGCCGAAGATGAAACCATAGCCCCTGATGTAGAACAGCAAGTAGCCTGATAGCGTGAGCACATATAATACGTAATACAAATAGGTGGTGTCCCTAATGCTCAGGAATAGGAAAAGGTTGAACAGCAAAAGACCAATCAACAAGCCGATATAGATATATTCGATACCCAGTTTAAATTCCTGCCCCTTGATCACGCTTTCTGCCGTGGCGAGTTTGATTGGTGCCACTAAGATGTTGTGGGTCTTCAACCTTACATAGATCGTTTTCTTCTCGATTTTGGAGTCGACAGGAAGGTTGATCATAAAGTTGTTTCTCACAAACACATTGGGTGGCCTAGTCCTGAGGCATCCTGTTTTAAAAGCAACGGTACGGTCGGCGCTATCGGTGGTAAAGGCATCGATGTATTCGATATTGGGCGCATCAATAATGAGATATAAAGGCAAATGATGTTGCGCAGCGTAACTGATTTTTACCCACCAAGCCGAAGAAGTATTCCCAAAATTCAGGATTTCATGGTTACCTCGTGTAAACTTGGTATCCGCAAGCTTTTTAACCTCCTCTAGCGACATCGTCGCACTTTTATCCTCTAGGTAGTAAAGTTCCTTTCCTATATTTTGATAGCTGAAGTGATTGGCAGACTGTGCCCAACAACTTGCCGTGAAAAACATCAGGAATAAGGTTATTCCAATAGCGAAATGAACATTTGACCTGAAACTAATTTTATGAGGGAAACAGCTCATCAAAAAATTCCGTAGCAACATATCAGTGAAAATCTAAAATTAGCGGTTAGCAAAAATAATACTAAAACTTCATTTGACAATTGCCTTGCCATAAACCTGCGATAGCGCAGCAATTGTTTAGCTATAAAACAATATGGTGCCAATTGTGATTTCCTTTTCTAGATTTTATGAAATTCGGTTATCTTCGCTACCAGATTATGAAATACCATTTTATGCGTGTCTCTACAACGACCGTACGCATCGAACTGCTCCCTGAAGATAAAGCCGAAGAACTCCTACTCCAACAATTGGCCCTCACCGATCCTGAAGATCCTACCCTATCCAAACTTTTTGAAACTGCAATTGCGCTTTACCATCCACAATTGGAGATCACCAACAAGAGTTTTATGGAATTTCCTAAAGTAGCGTTATGTAGCTACAAGATGATAAATACTTTGTCTACGGCTTGAGGGGAATAAAATCCTAGTTAAACACAAGCACCGCTTCGCTTATGGTTGCATTAGAAGGGGGAAGTACTTTCACGTATTCATCATTAAATCATCAATGAGCATTAGGTGTTCGATTGTAAACACTTCTAATTCAAAAGAAACCTCATCAGTTTGATGGGTATTTTTTGTTATAGAGGTCTAGTATTGTTTGTGTAAAATCGAAAATTAAGGATTTAATAAACCAGCCAAAAAAACGTAAAGCGTTTCATCCAGAATGATGGTTACTGCCTCATTTCCTTTTTTGAAACTGTTTTCATAGCGTTTCCCTAACAATTCGTGAAAATAAAAAACTTCATATTCTTAGCGCTTTTAAAAAACTTACTTCGACTTTAGCTTTGCGATAATTTTAAGTAGCGCCGTTCTATTTTTTGACTCGTGGTAAAATTTGGGTAATTTTTCAAGAAGGGTGAAATGTGAACGGTCTTTGTGCTCTCTTAACGTAGCAGCAATGTATTGCTCCAGATATGCCAGATGGGCGGGATTGTAGGCCCAAAATGTATTGTTTTTAAAAGGATGCTGAAGCCACATCTGTACACCAAAATATTCTTCTGCCGATCTTATCCACTTGGCTTTCACCCCAAAAACGACAGTTTCGGTAGTAGTTGTTTTAACATGGCCACAATTGGAACATAACAATTTAGCTTCACCAAGTTGGTGATCTACCTTGGCAACAGCTTTCTTACTACACAAGGGGCATTGTACCCAAACTTCGGTCTCAAATTCAGAGAGACGCTTATTTTCATCCTGAAAGCGTTTTTGCGCTGTCATTGCTTTTCTGGCTATTTAGCGGTTTTACAATAATAGGTTATTTTATTGGCAAGAATTGAGATGTTTTTGTTTAGATACAAAGTTTCCGCATGGGCTGATCTTGATTGGCTATTTTTAATACCTGTTTTATACAAAACCATGGATTGTAATATAAAATTGAGCGAGCTTTCCATTGCTACCACTTCTCGCTTATTTTTTAAAACTGGGCTTAAATTACGTTCAAAAACTGCTTGTTGTTTTGTTGCCAGTCGGATCAAACTATCCAGTTTTGCAACCTTATGTTTTTGGGGCTGTTTTGTATTCACTGCTTTTTGTATATCCAGCAAATAGTTTCTAATCAGGGCAAGGCTATCTGTGGCCTTCTCAGTTTGTGCACTCACCTTAATAGAAAGCAGTAACAATAGGAGCAATGATAGTTTAATCATGCCAATTGTTTTAAAAGGTTTCCTTTTCCTTAGGAAAAAATGTAGCATAATGTTTGAAAGCCTTTTCTAGTCTTTCGCCAATATTATCTTCCTTGTTTGGAATGTAAAAGATAAGATCGTCCATCCCCTTTTCATCGATAGGATCACCTTGATGAAAACCTTTTCTGTGGTTATCGTAATAATATCCCTGTACAAATGCGATCGTTAATTCTACCGCATTGAATCTTTTATCATACTTAAAAGATACGTAACTGATCATATTTACTGGCATATCTATCGCTTTTTGAACAGTATTACGAACTTCTTTTTGCCTGCCCTTACTATAGCTCCTTTGCTTAATTTCTACACTAATTTTTCCATCATTTAGTTTAAAATTTTCGAAACTCCTGTAAAAGTCGAGGCTTTCAGCTTTATAAGTGGTCTCTGTACCTTGATATAATTTCATTTTTCCATTGATCCACTGTTCAGTCTCCTCCTTGGTTTGTGCAAAAGCACTATTGATAGAAACGCATAGGAAGAATAAAAATAGTGTTCTTAGTATTTTCATGTTTTAAAATGTTTGTTTATTTTCTTTTGCTCCGCTTAGCTTGGCAAGGTGCATGATAGCTTTGAGTACACGTTTAGCATTCTCTTCGTTATTTAATTGATAATAAAATTCAATCTTATCTTTCTTATCATTACGATAATACTCTTTACGATAGGAAGAGATAGAGACATATGTAGGAACATTAGTATTGGGGATTAGCCTAACCACAAAATATCCTATATTTTGGTTACGCTCACTTTTCATTTTTACCAAAGTATTTACATCCTGATATAAAATGGAACTAACTGGAATATTATCGATAGTTATATCTAACGTCTTATCTCCACATGACTGGCAATCAAAAGACTGATAATATAACACCGTATCATTTTTTATCTTTTCAAAACGTTGCAAAAAGGCATTAATACCGTTATCATTCTGTTTATATATATCTGTATTTAACAAAGTCGAACCATTATTATTCAACCACTCAATAGTTTCTTCCTTAGTTTGCCCGAAAGACACCACTGTTTGCAACAGCAAAAGTGCAGTAATGATTGTTTTTAATGTTTTCATAATCTTGTTGGTCTTAGAATGTTTGCTTGTTTTCTTTTGCTCCGCTTAGCTTGGCAAGGTGCATGATAGCTTTGAGTGTCCGCTTGGCATTCTCTAGGTTGTTACTGTCGAAAGCTAGGTAAATCGTACAATCGTTAGCACAGCCCTCATCATTGCGGGCTTCTTTGTCATCTGGCTTATAGCCACTTTTGTAGCCTAAAACTTTTACTTTAAAGTATTTGAATTCTGGGCATTTATCACTTAGATTTACCTCAATAGGTACAGTACTAACATCCTCATATAGAATCTGATTCCAGTTGATATATTTAAAATAAGTGCGCCTTACTGTTCTTTTGGAAAAAGATTCATCCCCAAATACCTTAAGTATATCCTTTTCAATTTCTATATAATGTTTAATATAAATCCTCTCATCATTAAAAGGTCTTTCACATTCTGTTGTTCTTAAAAAGGCTTTGCCATTCCTATTCAACCACTCAAGGGTTTCTTCCTTGGTTTGCCCGAAAGAAATCACAGCTTGTAATAGTAGAAAAGCGGCTAGGATTGCTTTTAGTGATTTCATAAGTGCTGGTTTTAAAACGTTTCTTTTTTATTTTGACAAAAAGTAGCTAAGTGATTTAAGGCTTTGGTCAAGCGTTCACGCAAGTTGTCTGTATTGGGTACTTCTATGCTGCTACTTTTTTTTAAATAGCTAGTACCCTCTGTCAAATTTCTACCTCTAATAACCTCTTCATTGGTTGAACTCGCCAATAGGAACACCTTTCCGTTTGAGCTGATATAGCTGTCTATTTTTATTTTTGCAATAGGTAGTTGTTCCTCATGCACCACGGATGGCCGACCATCTTCAAAGTAGCGTTCATACCTATAAACGATAGTACATTCATCGACACTTTGTAGGCTAAATTTATTATGCCCTCCTTTTACTGAATATCTAGGAGAATGTAACAACGTATTATTTAACAGTTTTTCATTAATCCAAGCAATAGTTTCATCCTTGGTTTGCCCTAAAGATTCCACTACAGGGAATAATAGCATTCCAAAAAGTAAACACCTTAGTTTTCTCATGGTTCTTATAATTTCATTTCAGCTATCGTCTATCCTTACTATAGGCGAAAGAAACGTGCTTGATGGAAAATTCTTGTTTTGTAAACTTGCTTATCATTTCTGTCCTATACTCTTCCACCTTGCTCTTGTCTGCAGAAAAACCAAATTTTAGCAGGCTGTAACCCGACATCTTGCTGTCTTCCGTTTCCAATTTTTTCCTCCACTGGTTATGCAGCGCATCATCTGAGGCATTGTAATAGGTGCTACTGTTTTCCACACCATTTACCGTATTAGAAATGTAAAGTGTTTTGGTTTGGTAACTGTAGGCGTAGCAGAAAGCATAAACTGTTTTTTCTTGTGCCTGCGCATTCACCTGAGACATTACGCTCAAGAACAATGTAAAAGCGATGACAGGTAGTTTTCTGATCTTGCTATGAATCTTCATGATATTATTCTTTACTGTTTGATGTATTTTGTGCCATTTGCAGAAAAGGACTTTTTATCATCGTCCATCACGATAGTAACGCTGCCGTCTTCCTTACGGTAGTTACTTTCGGGCATGTGTATGTAGTTTTTACCTTTCCAAATGTTTCTTTCATTGTACTTGATGTTTCTAAACTTAAAGGCTACTTTGGCAGCATGCTGTGGCCAACCACTGCTGCCCACGGCCATTACCAGGGCATCGCTACCTTCTGCAAAGGTTTGGGTTCCGCTAATCCTTATCACCATTCCATCGCTTCTTTTCCAGTCGCCATCCAAGTCGCCAGCCCGAAATGTCTGTGCATGAACTTTATCTATTCCAAGTATCAACACGAAAAAGAACAAAGTAGCTAGCCATTTCCCTTTATTTTGTATTGCTCTATTCATAATAAATCCTTTACAGTCAAAATTATTAGAATATCAAGGAGCATGCAATCACTAATAATAGGTATTTTTCTTGCTGCTATAGGGATGCAATACGGCGCCAAAAGCTTCCATGCGACATCTTTTCGTTCCTGTTCAAATTAATCACTTAAATCGCTCGTTATTGGCTTTTTTAGTACGAAATTGACCATTTATAGTGATCTATCGTTCTTAGATCATAAGTTTTGAGAGGTTTGGCTATGCTGCAAAAAAAGTAACAATTGGGTTAACTAGTACCTGATCTTATCCTGATTTTTAATACGGAAGCACCTACAACCAATTTTCCAAAACAGCTTTTGAGCCAAGTTCTGCGAGCGAGCTGCAACCAGATTTAGAAAAAATATTCTTACGGTGGGAGTTTACCGTATGTACCGAAATGCACAACATATCCGCTATTTCTGGGGAACTGTTACCCGCAAGCACAAGTTTGAGCACTTCTTTTTCCCTTTTAGACAATAACTCTTTACTTGATAATAAAAAGGGCGCATTAATAGGAACATTAAAAAAAGAAGGTTCATTTTCCAGACCTATAAAAGAAAGTTTGGGCGTGGATTCGCTTGGCAGCAGATGACTAATGTCTGTATGGATCCCTAGTGATCTAAGTAAATTCTTATCCAAGTCAAACTCTATGATGGCCAGTTGATGTAGGATCCTTACATAATGATCATCCTTGTTTTTTATTCGGAAATCATACTGTACCTTATATTTTGTGATTTTATCCGAAGGTAACTCACTGAAAAAATAATGCAATTTTTTTTCGAATTCGATAAAATAAGGTTGATCGTCGGGATGTATCTTTGACAAAAAATCATTGGCTTTTATGCTTTGTTCATAACCCAATACTTTATTGATATGAGGACTGACATATTCAAACTCACCATCTCTCACGTGGAAGATAAAGTAGTAATAATCACCTGGCTGAAAAAGGTTTAGAAGCTTCTTATGAATTTCTATTTGGAAATCGAGAGGTTTATATGAGCCCTGTTTGGCAATCTCTTTCCAAACTTGCCTGGCTTTATCATAAAAAATAATATCATTATTTTTCATAGTCTCGCTTTTTTCAAAACTACAAAAAAACTCAAACAATCACTTCCATTAGCAATGGTTTCGTTTTGGATTTCGTCATGGAGCTATTGAAGCATAAGCACCGCCTTGCTAATGCTTGCGTTAGAGGGGTAAACCTTACTGGTAGCCAATCATTTGATATGATTTAACCAAACAACGGCTCAAACGTACATTTTTTTTCCCAAAACAATTAGATGGCAAAACGGACATTCAATGGTTAACTCTTAATTTACGTTTGATGTGGTAAATCCTCAAAAGTATTCTGTCGTACCAAAGTGCCAGGGCCAGTAGCGCAACTGGAAAGTATAGCGTCCTGAGGCCAAGCTTTAGGAATATAAAGCCCCCCAAAAGTCCTCCTATAAAAAAACAGCCTATGATGGCGACTTTCAGCAGAATGCTCTTTCTTAAGACCGTACGTTCCGACAATGCCCTGTAAAACATTAATTGTGAAAGCTCTATTCCCAAATCGGTAAATAATCCAGTCAGGTGGGTGGTTCGTACTACAGATTGGGAAACTTTGGTCACCAGCGAATTTTGTAGGCCCATGGCAAATAGCAGCATAAGCGAAAGGAAGACTTTTGAGGGAAACTGGTCGTTGTCAATACGCCCATCTGCATAGCCGACCCCTAAAAGCACCATCATTTCCAAACTTATGGGCAATGCGTACGAATAGATCACATTGCGTCTGTTAGCGATTTCAATTAAGGTACTGGAAACGAATGCGCCAGCTAAAAAGAACACCACATAGCAAAGGTATGCCCATACCAGACCGTAATTTTTTGTGACAAACTCTTCAGATAAAAAAGCAAAATGGCCCGTAACATTAGTCGTTAATGTGTTAAGGCCCAAAACCCCGACAATATTTACAATACCCGCAACCCCCGACAGCAGTGATGCCAGCCTTAGGTTGTGCAAGTAGGTACGCCCCTTTCCCGTATGTCTAAACATCCTGTTAAAACCTTTAAAGCAAATTTATAAAAAAGTGGACTAAAAGCACCCGCAGCAATGGATTTGCATCCTATTAAATCGGCGATTGATGACAAGAGCCTGTATATGGATAATACGATCTAATTTCTGTTGATGATTACGCCACTTAGCGCAAGTCTTGTGGTTTGGGCTTAATGGAGGAGACTTGTGAATATTTTTAGCCTAACCTTATTTGGTTGAATGCGGCACAAGTCATGCCATAGCTCTTTCCTTGGCGCTAAGACTTGCGCTAAGGGGTTAAAGTACAAGCACGGCTTCGCTTATGCTTGCGCTAAAAAGGGAAAAACCATATTTTTATTTAAATTGCTATATAAGTATGGAAATTACACTCTTTATTATCGCTGTTCTTGGATTGCTAATTGCCTATTTGACCTATAAGAAAGATCATATTGATGCTCCAAATGAAAAAGCTAAATCTCTGTCTCAAAACTATCAATTTGCTGAACGCTCTACGAGGGAACTGATTGAAGAACTTGAAAAATACGTTTCAACTAATAATGCTATGGATGAACATTTTATGCAAGGTCTAACATTTTCACAAAGCCTGACATTTTTAAAAAGCGCTCATGATAAGTTATTTTCTGATGACATATCAAAGGACCTAATACAATATCCATCACTTGCAAATGATGGCTTAAAGGCATCTATAGAGGCTCATATAAAACATATACAGGAAATTAGAACCTATTTTAAGTTTTATGTTAAGAAAGATTTCAATGCTTAAATAAATTAAGAATAAATTTATATTCCCTCTTGCTCAAACATCTGCTTGTAGCCATACCTAATTAAACCACAAATTCCGCTTCCTCCATCCTCACACCAAAGCGGAATATTTCCCCTATTTAAAACGCTATATTTCTCTACAACAGCAAGTTGTAAAACAAATTTTTATCAAAAAAACTTTGGAATCAAAGAACTTGATTAATAAATTAGTCTTAGAAATTAAACCTATGCTCTATGAAAAAACATCTCCTCAAGCGGCACTTCCTAGTCGCCTAAACTGCTTAAACATTGATGGAAAAGATGGTGTAATGACCTTGCTATAGGCATGCCCTTATGACCATCATGTCCTTATTTATTTCATTAATTTTAAAACCATGCCACCTATGGAAAATGACATCCCAAGAGTAATTCTGTACCCAGAAGATTTTCATAGCTTTGCTTCAAGCCCTAAAGCTCGCTACAAACTATACAACCAGATACGAGAAGAGTTTAACTTGAAGAAACCCAAACGAATTATGATCTATCACGTAAGTGAGTATTATAATCTTTCGCTAGAGCATACGGTTCACGCTATTTTTCTGAATAAAGGTCGGAAAAGGTGATTTTGCAGCTAAACAGCTGCAATTTCTTCCTTTTCTAAGAACCTTCTCTTCCTTTTCCAAGACCATTTATTCTTTTTCTAAGACCATTTATTCCTTTTCCAAGGCCATTTATTCTTTTTCCAAGACCATTTATTCTTTTTCTAAGACCATTTATTCTTTTTCCAAGGCCATTTATTCTTTTTCCAAGACCATTTATTCCTTTTCTAAAAGACCTTATTTCCAGATGACAAACATCTGTAAACCATCAATGCACCAAACCATGGCCCTTAACGCCATCGATTGGCCATTTCACACCTATTAATCCTAGTTTTTCCTGTTTTCACCCAGTATTGCCCAATGTTGCCCAGTTTTGGCACTTATTCGCCAAGCATAAAATATCCTTGCTTAAATTGCCCTCAATCTGAAAAATGGATTTCAGGGAAAAAACATTTATTTTATGAAAAAGGAAAAATTATTAACCGATTACAGCAAACTGCCTGATGCAAAGCTTAACTTAAAAGCTATAGATGTTAAAAATGCCTTAACAGCTAATCCCAACTTTACCAGTATTTCGGTGAGCTTGGCTGATTTTACCAAACTGCAGGAAGACTTTGAAGAAGCATTGATGAAGGTCGCTTCTAGCGACCGTATTAAAATAGCGCTCAAAAACCAAGCACGTTTATCATTAATACAAGCCATGCGCCAACTGGCGCTTGAAGTTGATGCACAGTCAAATGGCGATAAGGCCAAATTATTGTCTAGCGGTTTTGATTTGGCATATGCTGGGGAGGGCTCTTCCTCCATTACCCAGCCCACAGACTTTAAAATATCGGAGGGCCTCAATAGCGGCGAATTAAAATTCTCTTGTAAAAAGGTGCTCTATGCGCTTTCCTATATATTTGAATATACAGACGAAATACCTGGCGAAAATACGAAATGGATCGCGCTTTCAGCCACTACCAAAGAAATAACGATCAAGGGGCTGCGCAGTGGTACTCGCATTTATGGCCGCATCAGAGCGATAGGTACCAAAGGCCAAGAAGCCACTTCTGAAATCATCTCTAAACTTGTACAGTAAAACGATATTCATCTCTTTAGCACAAGTACTTTCAAAGGTGTACTTGTATTGCTAAAACAATAGTCTAGCAATAAGTGGATGCTTATACTAGGCTAATACTTCAGAGTAGCGGGGTGATCGGGGTGTATTTACATCCCGATTTTTTTTGCCCAATGTTAAGGTGTGCATGACCGTGTATTTTTAAGACTTACGAAGTTTAACTTTAGTGGTTTGTTATTATCAAATGTTAAGTTGAGGGCTTCGCCGTTTAAAAACTTCGTAAGTCTGTATCACGCTTTTAAGTCCGTATCACACGCCATCACAAACCTATAGCCACAAAATAATAGACCTCAACTGCGCTAATCCCCCAAAATCCGCACCCATGTATTTATTCATTTTATATGCGAAAGATTTTGTTGTTTTGAAACATGGATGCAAGGTCAAACATCTCGCTTTATTGGAAATGCCAGTTCATTGGTTGGTCATGCGCTGCCTTGTATTGGAGCTACACTGGCTATACTGGAGGGCACTTTAACTGGGGCTTGGGTGTTTTACAGTTTGTTACCGATGTTGCCCTTTATATCGCCATTACCCATCTTTACAGGAATTTTGCCTTGACCAATGGATGGGTGAAACTGCCCCTAAATGCCTTATTTAAGAGATTGATCCTAGCGGTTGCCGTACTGGGCCTTGCCTACACCCTCACCACCGTGGGTAAGATTTGGCTTTTCAGGACTATTTTTTCATTTGGAAGACCTGTTTCATTTCATCTTTTCATCAACGAGAATGGGCTCAATATTTTCATGGCAGGAATTAGGCTCATGTCCATTTGGTTACTTGCCTACCACCTGTATCATTATGCCCTTAGGGAAATTAATATTGCCAAAGAAAACGCAAAGCTTCTGTTACTTCAAAAAGATGCCCGCATTAGCCATTTATCGGCACAACTTCATCCGCACTTTCTATTCAATGCCCTCAACACCATCAAATCGTTAGTGGTGGATAACCCAACTAATGCCAAAAGAGGCATTGATTTACTTTCAGACCTCTTAAGATCTGGTCTTTACAATGGTGAAGAAGACATGGTCCCGCTACAGGCCGAGCTCAACCTGGTGGCTGATTACCTAGAGCTGGAAAAATATCGTTTTGAAGAGCGTTTGGAATACCATATCCACATCAAAAAAGGGGTTCATCAACTCGAAACTTTAACCGTCCCAAGGTTATCCATCCAAACATTGGTTGAAAATGCGGTGAAACATGGGATCAGCAGCTTAAAAGCTGGCGGAACCATTACTTTAACGGTGTCCCCCTACAAAGAAGGCCTGATGATCCAGGTGTCAAATCCAGGAACCATTATTCAACAGGATGCGCCAGCAGGCATTGGCCTAAAAAACCTTAACGAACGTCTTGCGATCCGTTATCAAAAAAATGCGAGTTTTAGTTTAACCGAAGAAGATTCAAAAGTAACCGCCACCTTAATGCTTCCATGATGACTGTGATAAGAACCTTAATAATTGATGATGAAAGAAGTTCGAGGGCTGAACTGAAGCGCATGATTAGCGAATTTGCGATCCTACAGGTGGTGGGCGAAGCGGCAAATGCAGACGATGCGGAAACATTGATTAAGATACAAAAGCCCGACTTGCTTTTTCTGGATATCCAAATGCCAGAACGTTCTGGTTTCGACCTGCTTCAGTCACTGGAAAGCGTGCCTTATGTTATTTTTACCACCGCTTTTGACCAGTATGCCATCAAAGCTTTCGAGATCAATGCCATAGACTATCTGCTTAAGCCCATCCGCTCGGAACGCCTATCCATGGCCGTCGAAAGAATCAGTGCAAAATTTAAAGCCGAACGGGAATCAGGCCATCTTTTTGTAAAGGACAAAGATGATTTCCAGTTTTTAAGCTGGGCTAAAGTTCACCTGGTCGAATCCATGGATAATTATGCGAGGCTGTTTTTTGAGGATAAACATGTATTGTTCAAAAGCTCCCTCAATCAATTGGAAAAGAAAATTGAGAAATACGGTTTCTTCCGATGCAACCGTGCGCAAATGGTGAACTTAAACTTTATCGCAAAAATAACGAACAACCCCAACAGCAAATTGACCATTGAATTAAAATCTGGACAAAAGATTGAACTGTCAGAACGCAGATCTATTCAGTTCAGGGCCTTCAATAAAACATAAAACCCATACCATAATTATAATTAGTATCACATGAAGAAATTACGCATGATGGCATTGCTATGCCTTTATTTTCCTTGCCTCTCCTATGCACAAGATCACATGATACAAGACAGTGTCATGATCAAAACCCCGCAAGGGCATACCCTTTCGGCAGTGGTGGTGCGAAAATCTGGAGCGCTTAAACCGCAACCTACCGCTTTAATGTTCTTTATGTATGCCAATACTGCCCAAAGCATAAGGGAAGCAAAATATGCGGCCGACCGCGGCTATGTGGGCGTAGTGGCAGACACCAGAGGTAAAAGATTAAGTCCCGATACCGTTGCTCCTTATGAAAACGAAGTGGTAGATGTGAATGCCGTCATCAGCTGGATTATCCAACAACCTTGGAGCAACGGAGCGGTAGGCATGTATGGCGGCAGTTATTCGGGCTTTGCGCAATGGGCTGCCTTAAAAAACCCGCATCCTGCACTTAAAACCATCGTCCCTTATGTAGCAGCTATTCCAGGACAGGGCTTGCCCATGGAGAATGGCATTTTTCTGAATGCCAATTACCAATGGGCATTTTATGTCACCAACAACAAATACGTAGACAACGGTGTCAATAACGATCATGCCAGATGGCGTAAAATGCGAGCGGAATGGTACCGTACTGGTGCGGCCTACAACAAAATTGATAGCATTGACGGCACCAAAAATCCCTGGTTACAAAAGTGGTTATCGCATCCCAGCTACGACAGTTATTGGCAAGCAATGGTGCCCTACGGTAAAGACTACGCCAACATCAATATCCCTGTACTTAGCATTACTGGTTATTATGATGATGGACAGATCTCTGCCTTGCAATATCTAAAGGATCATTATCAATACAACCCTAAGGCTGAACACTATCTTATTATTGGACCTTACGATCATTTTGGTGCGCAAAAAGGTGGAAATCCCCTATTGTATGGCTATCAGGTAGATCCAATTGCGTTAATTAAAACCCGTGAAATTACCTTTGATTGGCTCGACTACATTCTTAAGGGCGGTAGCAAACCTAGCATCCTGAAAGATAAAATCAATTACCAGGTGATGGGAGCCAATGAATGGCAGCACGCTCCTTCTATAGCTGCAATGAGCGACAAACGCCTTAAGTTTTACCTTAGCCGCAAAAAGGAGGACAACAATTACCTGATGTCCACCACCCTGCCAAGTAAAAATGGTTATCATGAGCAAATCGTTGATCTGGCAGATAGACATACGACCAATAATGATTACTACCCTGATCCCATCATTAAAGAGGAGTTGGACAGGGAGAATGGTCTTTTCTTCATCACCCCACCTTTTGAACAGGACATGAGTGTGAATGGCTTTTTTAGCGGCAACTTAATTGCCAGCATCAACAAAAGGGATATGGACATAGGGGTAGTACTTTATGAGCTTACGCCTGAGGGTAAATACTTCCAGTTATCGTACTTTCTGGGCAGGGCAAGTTATTTGAAGGATGCGACCAAAAGGCACCTGCTTACGCCGAACAAAAAAGAAAAGCTTCTTTTTGAAAAGACCAGAATGGTAAGCCGCCAACTAAGAAAAGGAAGTCGGCTAGTAGTGGTGCTGAATATTGACAAAAATCCGTTTGCTCAAATCAATTATGGAACAGGAAAGGACGTGAGCAAGGAAACCATACGTGATGCCACCTCTCCACTCCAAATCAAATGGTTTGAGGAGAGCTATATTGAGATTCCTATCAAAGGAAAAACACCTTGATGATTTCAAGCGCGCTGTATTTTTAAGACTTACGAAGTTTAAAATGGCGAAGCCCTCAGCTTTACCATTGAAAAACAATAAAAAACTAAACTCTTAAGACTTACGAAGTTTTAAAAACTTCGTAAGTCTGTATTAGCGTAAGTCTGTATCAGCCCTCTTTGGCGCCAGCGTCCACTGGTGACGATTTCCAGTTCAACCATAATGTAGCACTTGCTCATGCTTGCACTACAGGGGGCTTATCTGTTGTTGTTCAAGAGTAAAATTTAATGTCCAGAACGGTTAATGATTTCTTGGGCGGCACTTTCTGTAGGTTTATTCTTTTTCACCTTGCTATTTCCAAAATTGTATCGAATATTGAACGAAACGCTACGCGAGTCAAAGTAATTCTTGTTGTTCGTAATAGCGTATTTCGAATTGATGATAAATCTATCGGCAGAGGTCTTCAGCAAATCGGCACCCGAAAGTGTAAATACAAACTGGTTTACCGTTTTTCTAAAACCAATGGTCAAGTTGCTTCTAGACATGCCTTTGCTACCTTCGCCAAGGTCATATACCGCAGGGGTTCGATGAGTAAAATTAACATAAGCAGAGAGTCCAATTTTTGGAGCAATGGCCAAGGTATTGTTTATTTTCAAGTTAGCTGAAAAACCACTGTTATCTACCACTTCATCGGCAGCCCTGCCTTTGTATTTGGCATAATTACCAGCTACGGTAACGGATGATTTGATCAATTTACCGATAGATAAATTTGCGATAAAAGTTAAATCTGCAATATTCCCTGTTCCATAGTTAAGCCAAACAATCCTTGTGATATTATCATCATTGTTAGCCAACAGAAATTGAGAAAAATTATTGCTGAGGTAGGCATGGCTCAGCAAAAAGATGTAATTGCCTTTTAAGGTATAGCTAAATTCGTTCTTTAAAATATAAGACGACTGCAAAAACGGGTTCCCTTCTAAATATTGTGTTGGATTATTATACACCCTTAGGTTATTGAGCTGCCAAAAATCTGGGCGTTCAATTCGTTTTGAAAGTGTATAGGAAAAAGTATTCCCTGCATTTGGCATATAGGTAATGGCCAAGGTAGGAAACAGATTTAAAAAATCTTTATCTACGGCAACTTCGTTCTTGATCAGCTCTTTTCCTTTGGTATTCGACTGCTCTAAACGCAAGCCTCCCGTTAGCCCCCATTTTTTGCCCAAACTTAAGTCGACACTAGCATATATGGCATTGATTTGTTCATTATACTTATAGCTGGCGTTGCGAAGTTCGTCTTTTATATAATTGCCCGTAGCATCTGCAAACGCATAAAAAAGATCGTTATGGGTAGAGGTATTAAATGATCTTGCACCTAATTTAAGCTTGGTATTTGCGCCCAAAGGCAATTTATAATCTAAGGCAAAAGTATAGTTCTTGATATTTTGAGGGAATGTAGCACGCTCATTTCGTCTCACTTCGCCTGTGCCATTTACTGTGGCATAGGTAAATTGGCTAGTGTTATCTACATATTCGAAATAATTGGCACTAACCATCAAATTTTGACCAAGGGTATCTAAGTTTAATTGGTAATTTAATCCAGCATCTAACGAATGTCCCTTCATTTTCCTGTCGTTGGTAAAAACGAAAGCAGAATCTACCTTTTGAGTGTTTTTATTAAGGTATGAGCTATTGTTTATCCAATTTAAGGTCTGCTGATTTGGATTGTAATCTAAACTTCCTATGATGGTGTGTTTGGGCGAAATGTTATATTCGATGCCTAAATTACCCCCATAAAAATTCCTGAGTTCATTTCTTTCCAGTGAGGTTGGGTTAAAGATGTTACTCGTATTCGCCCCCAAAAAATTGATATCGTGCCTTTCTGTAATCAGCTTTCTATCTCTATTTAAATAAGGCGTAGCATTAATGCCTAGTTTTCCTTTGCGGTAGTTAAAAGCGCCACTAAATATTTGCGAATTATAAGTGGCCTGTCTGCTGGTTACAGACAAAGAGCCTTGATAGCCATCGCTCTCGCGTTTTTTAAATACAATATTCAGTATTCCTGCATTCCCAGAAGCATCAAATTCACTTCCAGGCGAAGTGACAATTTCAATATCGCTCAAAGTAGTGCTGGGCAAACTTTTAAGGTAATTAAACAGTGCCTGACCAGTTAGGTTAGATTTACGGCCATTGATATACACTACTGCTCCTTGCTTGGAAGAGATAGATAAAGATCCGTTATCGTCTGCATTAACCAGTGGAACCTGCTTTAGTACATCCCAAACGTTATTGTTAATGCTTAGGCTACTACTGGCCACATTGACCACGAAGCGATCTGATTTACGTTGGATAAGGGGTTTGGCAGCAGAAACGGTCACTTCCTTTAATTGATTGATATTAGGTTTAAGGTAAATATCGGGCATGCTTACTTGTTGAGCGGTATCGGTAACCAAGGTGGTATACACGTGGTAGCCCAACCCCGACACCCGCAACAGCATGGCCGAATTGGCCGTTGTTGGGATGCGATACACCCCAGTACTATCGGTATAGCCATGCCCTACCAACGTCGAATCTGTTTTGCGCAACAGCTCTACCAATACATACATGGCTACTTCTTTGGTGTTTTCAACCAACACCCTTCCCAAAATCTTTCTTTCTGGCGCCTGATCAGCTTTTTTTCTTTCGATCAAAATGCTTTGATCTAATTGCCTAAAGGTGAAACCGCTTTGATGAAAAAGTTCGTTTAGGGTTTCCTCTACCGTTCTACTGGCTGGGGGCAAACTTAAAACGGGCAATTCCTTGATGTCGCTTTTGCGATAAAAGAAGCGAAATACTGTTTGTTTTTCTATTTTTTTGAGTGCAGCTTGTATTGATTCGTTGCTTAAGCCCACGGTTACAGGGGTAGCCTTCATGTCTTGACTTTTAAGCGTAAGACCAAAAAGCAACTGCAGGCCAACAAACGAAAAAACAAATACCAATAGGCTAATACGCATAATTTGTAAGGTAAACGGTGTGAAAAATGTGGGCAAACTTAACGCACATAATTTTACACCCTCCTGCTGTTTTGCAGAAAATTTCATATTTTTAAAAGTTTTATTGATTGCCAAAATGATGATAAAACATTCCTGGTTTCAGGAAGCCTATGGGCCGATTGCAGTCGGTTCATAGGTTTTTACTAGCTTTCTTCGCTACGTTTTCTTCGGTATCTTCTCTATTTGATTCATATGGGTTATTGATTGGTTTTTTCGCAACCTGTGCCAAAAATGGTCACGATGTTGTTTTTTATTTTATAGGTAGCATGGTTAAATTCGCAGATGACGTTTAAGGCCTGCTCCAAAGTTTTGTCTTTTTTTATGGTTCCCGTAAAACGACAGTTTTTCAGTTTTTCGTTATTAAACTTCAGTTGGACGTTGTAGCGTTTCTCCAAGGCTGTTGCGGCCTCATCAAAAGTTGTATTGTCAAAATAAAGGTCTTCTGGCAACCATTTAAGCACCGCCATGGCATTTACTTGATCATGCACTGCACTTTGAGTTTGCTCTTGGTAAATCAATTGCTCGTTAGGGGTTAAAAGGCCTAATACCTGGCTTTCGTTGGCTACCTGTACCTTACCACGGGTGACCACCACCTTAATTTCTTTGCCCTGCTTTTCGGCCTTAATGTTAAATGCCGTTCCCAACACGGTGGTAATTAATTTGCCAGTATGTACCTTAAAAGGTTTGTTTGCATCGTGCTTTACATCGAAGTAGGCTTCTCCACTTAAATATATTTTGCGGGCTTGGCCATCAAAAGCAGGTGCATATTTAATTTCCGATCCGCCATTGAGCCATACGCTGCTCCCGTCATTTAAAACCACATATTGTTTTTTGCCTACCGGAACGCTAATGCTTGTTAAGGTTATGTTAGAAACCTGGTTATTTTGAGATGGCCAGAAAAAGAACATCAAAAATCCAATAAAAACGGCAACACTTGCCATGGCCAATTTCCACCATTTAAACTGCCATAGTTTAAGCACTTTTGTTTCTTTGGCGTTGAGCGTATTTTCTATTTGCTGATAGGTTGCCCTTAGCCATTGGTCTTGCCGTTCGGGCTGCATTTCATCCCAAACCGAAGGCTCGTTGGCGGAGCTTTCCAACCATTGCTCAACCAAGCGCTGCTCTGGTAGCGTGGCCTCTCCTTTTAGGTACCTATCTAATAATTGATCGATTTTCATAAACGCCTTTCTCTATAAGCGTATGAAGTTAGCATTGGTACTATAAGAAAATGAAAAAAAATAATTTAATGGGAGTCCATCAATAAAAAGATCAGTACAGGCAGGGCTTCTTTTAAATATTTAAGGGCTGTAGTGAGTTGGTTTTTAACCGTTTGCTCAGATATTTCTAATTTTTCGGCAATTTGCTTTATGCTTAAATTTTCTTGCCTGCTCAATCGGTAGATTTCCTGTATGCGAGGGGATAGCTTGGCCAAAGAACTTTCCAAGGTTTTTTGGAGCTCTTTTACCTCTAATTGCTGATCGGCACTTTGTACATAACTGGTTTCTAAAGCTTGCAGAAAAGCAGCATAACGCTGATAGCTGCTATTTTTACGGATATGATCAATGATCCGATGGCGAGCTGCTGTGTAGAGGTAATTCTTCAGATTAACATTGGCCTGCAATTGATGCCGACGTTCCCAGAGCCAAACAAAAAGATCATGCAAAATATCGCTGGCCTCATCTAAATCGTGCAGCCTCGAACTCGCTACCGTAAAACGGGTCAAGTCTTTGGCATACCGATCATAGATTTCGGTAAAGGCGCCCCTGCTGTCTGTTTTCAGCAGTTCAACTAGTTCATTATCGTTTAAGGTATCGAATGGCATCATGGCTTCTTGAGCAAAGATAGCATAATGCTTCATTTTAAGTCAATTATTACGTTGGCAAGTATATTCGGCGCAAATACGCTTTCACTACTTTTATGCCAAAGTGAATTTTGTTTTGGGAACTGAGCTTTTCTGGTTGGTGATAACACCAACCAGAGGATAGAATAAAGTAATGTGTAAAAAAAATAACGCAAGTATTATATTAGATGAAAATATTATATATTCAATAAAAAATTATCTTTTTTAAATTATTTATCAAGAATTAAAATTTATGAAAAAAATCATCTTTGGACTAACGCTTAGTCTATTTGCCTATGGTGTTTCTGCAGCAGAGTCTGTAAAATTAACGAAAGCCGAATTAAAAAATGAAAGTTGCTCTCAAACCGTTACAAGTTCTTCATCTGCAGAAGTTGAGTGTCCCGATGGCACTACTATTACAATTACAGCAACAAATACACAAACAGAAACTGCCGCAACATGTGAAGAAGCCTATGCATTAGCTTCTATTAAATCAGGCGTTATTGCAAATAATGTTGTTACAGAAAACGTTAAAGCAAAAAACTATATTTGTCCATAGTACTATATCTGGTAAAGGGCGACTAAGTCGCCCTTTAATTTAGCCGCATGAAAACAAAATATTTTATCCTATTATTTTTGACAATTCCTTTATTTGTCAAAGCACAAAACATCGTTGCCACTTACAAAGTTTCGCAAGACATATTTGGCTCTTGGCAGCAATTTGAGAAAAAAAAAATAGCAACGTTAGAGTCTAAGGGATTTTTCTATAAGAAAGCAAACGAGTATTTATATTTTGAAAAGCCTTCTTACCTCTCTCAATACCCAAATGGTCAGATAGAGCTTAAGCCATTCAATTATAATGTACAGATTTGTATGGATAGTGTGCAGCGATTATCCTATGTCAATATGGACAGTTTAGTTCGTATATACAGAGCACACGCTGTAGGAACTGGCAAAGTAGATTTCAATTTCAAACAGCGATTTCCTATAGATTATTTCGAATGGGAATTCTTTAATGAAACTAAGGACGTTAACGGGCTTAAATGCCAAAAAGCACAACTGAAGATAAAGGGAAATCTTCAATGGGTTGTCTGGTTTGCACCAAGTATTCCTACCCAAGCGGGCATAAGAAATATCATTGGTTTACCAGGATTAGTGGTAAGCGCAGAACATATACCTATAAATGCTAAATATGAATTACTATCTTATACCATTGGCACAGAAATAAACGATCAAATATTTGAGCCTAAAGAATTTAGTCAACCTTATAGTAATATGCCAGATCTCAAAAAAGGAGCTGGTTTGAACGGAGAAAAAAGCAAAATTCAAAAACAAGCGGAAATAAGTAATCAATAGTTTGGTCAGGTATTGTATTTACATCTTACTTTTTATGTTTCCCTTGAGATCAGTTGCTCAAGAAACTAAAATACGATTAAGTGGTGTCATATTAAATGAAGCGAACGTTGGTATTTACAATAGTACAGTCAAGATTACTACAAAAGATGGTATCATCTTAGCCTATTTCAACACTGGCGAGAAAAACAATTTTTCAGTACAAATTCCGCTATCTACAACTGATTCAATTAATATTGAAGTAAGCCATGTATCTTATAATTCAGTAAAAAAAAATGGCACCGCAGCGAATCTTAATTCATCGCAACTTACATATATACTTCACCAAAAAATTAAATCATTAGAAACTGTTGAGGTAAAGGCGCCGCCCACGTGGGTCAGAGGCGATACTACATTCCATAAGGTAAGTGCATACCAAGAGGGAGATGAAAAAAAACTTCAGGATATCCTACTTAAAATGCCAGACTTTTCATTAGACAATGATGGCAAAGTACTTTACAAGAAACAACCCATTGAAAAAATTACTATTGACAATGAATCACTGTTTTCTGACAAAACAGAATTGTTAATGAAAAACCTTCCTGTGCACGTACTTAACACGGTGCAGGCTATAGAAAACCAGAGTAGTCAAAAACTACTTAAAGGTCTAGATGGTGAAAAAAAAGTTTTTTTGAATCTTGAGTTAAAAAAAGGTTCAAGAATGAGTGCCGCATTTGGTGACGGTGAAGCAGGAATTGGCAATCGTAGTAGATATAATATTTCGCCAGTGTTATTTTCCATGTATGGTAAAACAAAATTCGGTCTTATAGGAAATTATAACTCCATAGGGAATGGTATAGGTTTTCAACAAGAAAGAGAACTTAGAAGTGAAAAAGAAACAAATGCTGCCAGTTTATTAATGAGAGGTTACTCCCTACACCTAATTAACAATTTCGAAAATAGATGGTATATTAAAAATAATCAATGGGACACTAGGATACAAAGTAATAATCCCTTAAGTAAAAAAGTAAGTAGTAGTACCGAGATTAATTATATTCGAGATCGACAAAAACAAAATACCTATTTCAAATCATCAATCTATGATGGAGAAAAATATCAAGATCGATTAGATACTAACAACAACTTAAACGTTCCGAAAATATGGGCATTTAGGCAAACTTTCGAAATCAATCCAGATAGCAATAAACAGTTGATTTTAAAGGCTAATCTAATGCTTGACAAATCGAACGGATATCGCTATAGTATCTTTAGAGGGTTTGAAATAAATTCACCTTTAGAACGAAATACTGAAAATAATTGGAGCAGTATGGATATATCCGCTACATACACTGTTCGCAAAAACCCAAATTTCGCCCATACTTTCTCTCTATCAGCAAATGGCCAAAATCTAAATCAAGATGCAGTTAACAACTCAAATGATTTTGGAAAGATTTTTAATTTAGTAAAACCAGGTAATAAATTAAACGTTGGTCTTAATTCAAACTATAATGCTCTCGATGCAAAATGGTCTTTACTTCGTAGAGGGAAACTTGGAAATATTATAAATATTGGCTTAACAGGAAGCTATTTAAAAACCAAACTATCCAATTACGCAATTTTGAGTAATTCAGAGGAGTTTTTGTTAGCTCCAGACTCTTTAAACAATCATAGCGACTACACTTACAGCAGTATTAATATTAATATAAGAAGATCCGAAAAAATTTTCTTTAAAGAACCATTGATCATCAAGGCGGATGTTGGTTTCCTCAGGACAACAATCAAAGAATCCTCCAGATTCAGTACGCTAAATAATTTTGTAATGAATACGTCCCTAACTCAGCAATTTAAGCTATGGGATTTGCTTAATTCTAGAATGAATGTGAGTTACGTTCGTGCCCCTCTTCGTACCTTAGAGATCTTAGGAAGTTATTACCCCAGTACAAATATCTCCTTTTATCGTAATAACCAAATAAATGAAGGGCAACAAAAAGCCCATTTTGATTATTCAGTTTCATGGAGATGGCCAGAAAGTCTCAGTGAAACATCCGTGTATTTTGGATATGACTATCGCTTGAACAATCGACTTCCTATTTATAACTACAGTTATTTTTTACAATTTACAACAGATAGCTTAGTCCAACAAGGCACTAGGTTATTATCTCTTAGTATAAGTAATCAAATTCCTTCGGTGCTAATTAACGCATTATTGAATTTTGGCATTAATTATTCAAGATCAAGTGCATTAGTCAATTCTCCTCAGGGCATTCAAACATCAGATTTCGCATTAGTTGCTTTTCATTTCTCCTTAAAGAAAAACTGGAATAAAAGATTTTTTTTACGAGCACAATCGTTTTACTCTTTAAATATCTATAATATTCCTAATGCCATAAGCAGCAATACAACCAATAAAATATCTAGTCTCCGAACAAATTTGTATAATCGTTTTGTTGTTAACAAACAGTTGTATTTGGTTTTGAATGCAAACGTATTCCATAACAATCTATTTACAATTAATAAGTCGGTAACGCTGCTAACAGATATTGAAATGAATTACACCTTAAAGCAACGGCCATTCTCTTTTTCTGTAAAAGCAGAAAATTTAGGCAATGAACGTTACTTTAACATTTTCAGCAACTCAATCGTCTCACAAAGCTTTATCAGCGTTCCATTGATAGGTAGAAGCATATACGCAAGTGTACGTTACAATTTTTAGTTCTAAAATACCTTTCTCATTTAGTTAACATATAATCCATTGCCTCCCATCCGCTAAAAAACATTGTTTATCTTACAATGAAGATGAGATTACCACCCTCATCAGTAAAATTGTTGAAAAAGATTAATAATTAAACAGAATTAGCTAGATGAACTCTGTTTAATTATTATTTACCTGAATTAATTTCGTAGCTTAAAATACCAACAACTTACCAAAGCCATTAGATAAAACCTACAGCACCTATCTCTAACGGCACGTTTGTTATTCAATTATTCTTTTGGCACCAGCAAAACCGCATCGGCAACGGTAGCTGTTCCGCCAGCAATGATTTCAACAAATGCCGCTGTTGGAGAAAAATCATAAGTACCAAGGCTTACCCATTCGCCATAAGTTTGCCCGAGTACCTTTACATCACTATCTTTAACATGTAGCTGTTTTTGCTGTTTCCCATCAAATACAATGATTTTGCTTTCTGTAGCCGTTTTAGCTCTTTTGGGGTAATAGGTAAATACTTCATACTTTCCTTTAATGGATGGGTTGAAATTGTATTTGATGGATTGAGGTTGACCCGTATTTTCAGAAGCCACCAGAAAATCAGGCCCATAACCCCCATAGGTTTGATGATCCCACTTCCCTGTTACCGTTACTAAACTTTGGTCGCTATTATCAATCACAATTTCTGGTCTACTGCCATCTACCAAAGGGTTGCTCTTTAACTGTTGTTGAAGCTTAGTTACATTGATGCGCTGTACAGCAACTTTCTGATCTATGGCTTGTACTGCTGCCGTGGCTGCCGATTGGGCCAATACCATAAAAACAGGCTCCATACGGATAGAACCATAAGCGATATGCGTAGCGGAAAGACAAACGGGCACTATTAAATTAGCGGCTTCTTTTTCTTTAGGAACAATGGCCCTATAGGAAATTGGATAGGGTCCAAAACCACCTTCTTCTACATTGCCTTCATTTCGTACTTCACCTTTTACCACAATCCTATCGCAATTATGCGAATCCATGGTATAAGCGGCCATCCCTACCCCATCGGCAACCTTTTCTCTGCCTTGACAGTGATGTTGGGTCATCACTAACTCGCCTTTCATTCTTCTTGCTTCCCTTACATACAATTGATGAGACCAATTCCCGTTATCAATATATTCATCTTTGGGATAGCCCCATTGCGCAATTTCTTTTCGAATGTGTTCAGGCACCCTTGGGTCAGTACCTACAAAAAACAACAAGCCTTTGGTATAATCTACATGTGCTTTCCAAATTTCCGCACGCTTGTCATAATTCGCCTCGGGATAATCCCAGTTCATGCCAATCATATCGGTAGAAAAGCCATTTCTATTATTGATATCTGTTTTTTGGTTAGGCATCCCGCTCCATATAAAAACATCTTGGAGTGATTTCCACTCCCGTTTTTCCATTTGACGGATCAATAACTCGTAACGCTCTGGCAAATAATCATCAGGCTGCGTAATAGGAATACGGTTGTTGGGATTATTGGTTAAACAAATGCGGAAGTTATAGGCTTGCACTTTCTTATCGCCACTGCCTGTTTCTGCAAGTGTGCCTTTTCCAATTCCCCATAAAAGGCCGCTTTGAGGATCGCCTTTAATTTTGTAGGGATCAATTCCTGGGGGCATTTGGTGACCATTCATTAATTGCACACCGTTAAAAGTTTCACCATATTCGGCATTGGCTTCCCTACCCACCGCATAAGATACGCCAGCATTGGCCATTAAATCACCTTCATAAGAACAGTCGATAAAAACTTTCGCCCTTACCGAAGTCGTTTGTTTTTCCTTAGGGTTTTCGAGCTGGATGGCAACAATTTGATTTCCCTTTTTAGTGGCACCCACAATACGATTTTGGAAAAGCACAGGTACATTTCCGTTTTTTACATATTCGTTAAATAGTTTTTCGGCCACATGAGGTTCAAACACCCATTGTTCAAAACGTCCGTAGTGTTTGCCTATTCGGCGATAGAAATCGAGCGACAAACCACTGATGGCATATTTGTTTCCAATATCTGTTAAACCAAGGCCGCCACTGCTCATGCCACCCAAATGCTTACCTGGCTCTATCAGAATTACTGTTTTACCAAGCTTTGCAGCCGTGTAGGCCGCAATTACCCCCGCAGAAGTTCCTCCGTAAACACAAATATCATATGATTTTGAGGTGGATTGTGCAAAACCACTTTTGATACTTAACAAGATCACCATCAGGCAAAGTACATTTCTCCATTGAGCTCGCATATACATCATTAGTAATTAGGATTAGGTTTAAGTAGTGGATTAGTAACGGTTTCAATGTTTGGAATTGGCCATAAGTAATCGCGATCCTTGTTAAAGGTACGCACTTCTACCACACGCATATCGGCACGGTTAGGCACCAAAGTATAATCGGTAAGTCCATTTTCATCAATCTGTGGTGCAGCGGCAACCAGGCCACGTTGCACACGCCCATAAAAATTACCATTCATCGCCTTTTCCGCAATCCTCCATCTGCGCAAATCACTCAACCTAAATCCTTCCATGGCCAATTCGTAAAGACGTTCTTTGCGAACAAGGCTTCTAAATTCAGCCTCAGTTTTACCTAAGGTAATTGGTGGCATATTTACACTTGGACGGGTTCGTACTTTGTTAATGGCATCATAGGCCGATTGGTCAAGTTGCTGCAATTCGTTCTTTGCCTCCGCATAAATCAAGAGGATCTCTGCATATCGGATTTGGATAATATTAAGTTCAGAATTGGTACGATCTAACCTATCTTCCAAATCCACATATTTCTTCCAGCAATAGCCTGTAAAGGTAGCAAAGGCATTTAAGGCATCCTGATTGTCTACTCGGGTTGCTGGCGTGGTGTTGTAGTTCCAGCATTTTACACTATCTCGATGTGTTTCAAATTGATAATTGTAGTAAATAGAACCTGGAACGGCAATGGTAAAAGTCAATCGAGGATCTCTGTTTTGATAAGGTGTGGAAGGGTTAAACAATGGCGATTCATCGATATTCAACCCATCGGTACACAAATACACGTCAACCAATGATTGCGAGGGTACTTTATTGGTGAAACCTAATCCATTTCTCGACACTAGGTTATTGGGCGTAGAGTGGGTTTTGGTACGGGAAGCTTTCAGGTATTGGAAGGCCCAAATAATTTCGTTAGAGTTTTGACCAGCATAGCTGAACAAAGTACCGAAGTTGTTATGCAAACTGTAAACACCTAAATCCATCACCGCCTTTGCCGCTTCTGCAGCTACGCTCCAACGTTGGTTGTATAGTGCTGTTCTGGCTTTAATGGCCAAGGCTGCGCCTCTGGTTGCCCTACCCACGTTTGCGCCCGTGTAAGTGATTTCTAGGTCTGGTGCGGCCTCACTTAACTCTTTCAATATAAAATCAACCACTTCATTTTTAGGATTTTTAGGCACTTTCATTTCTTCGAGTGTAAGCACCTTGGTAATTAGTGGTACATCGCCAAAGTTATCTACCAAGTAATGGTAAGTGTAAGCACGTACAAACCTGGCCTCGGCACGCGAACGGTTAAAAATAGCTGGAGCAGTTTTGTCTTTTACTTTATCAATATTGTCCAGTATGAAATTACATTTGGCGATTACTTTATAGGCTTCTGTCCATATGCTGAGGGCAAAACCGTTGGTACTGTCATGGTTCCCTTTTCCAATACTTTGTAGTGCGCTGTTATTTCGGTCCCAACCAATATCGCTTGCGTTGTCGGTAAGCAGGTTAAGGGGCATGTTATCCAAAGGCGTATAATTAGCATAACGATAGATTCCGTTCACCGCTAAAATCAGTTCATCCTGATTGGTGAAAAACGAATCGTCTGAAGGTCCACTTAAAGGATTTTTGTCCAAATAATCTGATTTGCAAGCTGCAAGGGCGGCTATTAGTAACAGTACCATCAGCCAGTTTCTTTTTGTTTTCATCAGTATATTTTTTTTGCGGATGTTTAATATTGAATACGTTCTCATCTGTACACTTCTTTAAAATGAAGCCTCTAAACCGAAGCTATAAACCTTTACCTGTGGATAGATATTTCCAACGCCAACTGGTACTTCTACATCATAGCCTTCCCAAAAGCGATCAAAAGAAGCTAAGTTGGATCCATTGGCGAAAATGCGTAATCGTTTGATCGACACTTTTTGACTGATCTTGCCTGGCAGGGTATAGCCAATCTGTACATTCTTTAACCTTAAGTAGGAAGCATCCTTTAAATAAAAAGAGGAGATTTGTTCATTATTGGTTTCTCCAAAGGCCAATCGTGGAAATTTGGCATTCGGATTGTCTGGCGTCCAGCGGTCTTTGTTGTCTTCTCTAATGGTACCGCCAATTACGCCGCCTACGTTAAAGGGCAAAATACCAGGCCCGCTTAAATAGCCATTGGCTTTACCTACGCCTTGTAGCAATATGCCAATGTCAAAACCTTTATAAGATGCGGCTAAATTGGCTGCATAGGTAAAACGGGGAATGGTTCCGCCAATCACCACTTTATCCAATTCATTGATGATGCCATCTCCATTTTGATCACGGTATTTGATATCACCCGCTTTAACTGTACCAAACTGTTTGGCATGTGTTGCCACCTCTGCATCAGACTGGAACAAGCCTTCGGAAACATAACCGAATAGTGAGCCTATCGAATAGCCCTCCCTATTTACCGTGGTTCCTGTTTGGTTAATGCCACGTGTATCTACCACCTTATTGATCACATCAGAAACGTTGACATTCACATTGTAATTAAATTCTTTGATTTTTCCTTTATAGCCTATGCCTAGCTCCCAACCATTATTATCTACCACCCCTGCATTTTGAAAGGGCTTGCCCAATCCACCGATCAAAGGAATATCTAACTGTAATAAAATATCACTGGTACGACGACGGTAATAATCTGCCGTAATGGTCAGGTTGTTAAACATGGTTAAATCCAAACCAATGTTTTTTTCTTCGGTGCTTTCCCAGGAGATGTTTTTGTTGGCCAACATGTTTAGTGCGGCAGTGTTTACAATTTGCTTGCCCAAAGTGTACGACTCCAATATAATGGCCGTTACCGAAGGGTAAGTACCAATATTTTGGTTACCTAAAGTTCCCCACGATACCCTCAACTTGGCTTCATTAATTACTTTCTTTAAGCCAGACATAAAGCTTTCTTCGGAAATGCGCCATCCAGCAGATGCTGAAGGGAAAAACCCATATTTATTACCCGCCGAAAAACGTGAAGAACCGTCGTATCGAGCATTAAGTTCTAATAAATACTTGCCTTTAAAGGAATAGTTGAGACGTCCAAAAAATGATTGTAAGGCCCATTCTTCAGCACTTCCAGTAGCCTGTTGGTTTAAGGCAGAACCTGCATTCAGCAAATCATAATCAGGTAGGATAAAGTTATCACGATAAGCGTTTACCCACTCGTTGTAGAAATCTTCACGCGAAGCCCCTACTAAAAGCTTCAATTGATGATTACCAAAATTTTTGTTCGCCGTAACCGTTGCCCTGGCATTGTTGAAAAAGGAATGACTGTTACTTTGGGTAAGCATGGTCATGGCAGGCGTTAAAAAGCTAGGCGTACCATTAGGCAAATAAGATTGTACTGCTATACGATAGTTTTTCCCCGTGGTAAGTGCATATTTAGGGGCGTAGGCCACCTCGGCCTCCAGCCAATCTAATGGTTTGTAGTTCAGCACGGCGTTAATGCTTCCAAATGGTGCACGGCTACGATTGGTTCCTCCGTCTACACTTGCTGAAATAGGATTGAAACCATTCCACCCCACTCCCCATTGCCCAGCTTGGGTTTTTCCTATTTGGTTGGCAGGTATACCATTCATCCATTGGAAAATATCACCTGAACCCGCGGCTGGTTCTGTGGTAATGGCATTTACATACTGTAAATCAATGCGGGCATTTAATTTATCAGAAAACTTGATGTCGGCATTTGTTCTGATGGTATAACGTTTGAAACCCGAATTTTGGATAACCCCTTTTTGATCCAGCAAACCAAAAGAGCCCAGTAAACGCACTTTATTGGTACCGCCCTGAACGGTTAAAAAATGACTTTGCTGTAAGCCAGAGCCTGTTAAGGTTTCTTTCTGCCAATCCGTATTTGGATAGGCATCAGAACTGACACCATTCTGCGCTCTATATTGTTCAATCAGCGACGATGAATAAAGGGGCGTCCGTCCAGTATTTACATAAGCCTCATTGGTTAACAACATGTGATCTAGCGCATCAACAATGTCTGGCATATTGGTTGGATTTTGCCAACCGATGTAATTGTTATACGAGATGCCTACCTGATCTACGTTAGCTCGTTTAGTGGTGATTAAGATGACACCGTTAGCCGCCCTGGAACCATAAATGGAAGAAGAGGCGGCATCTTTTAATACCGAAATAGACTCAATCAAGTTAGGATCGATATTATTCATTGAGCCTTCTATGCCATCAATCATCACTAATGGATTGGGATCGCTCAATGTACCTACACCACGTATACGGATGGTTCCCGCATCTCCTCCAGGCCTGCCCGAACTTTGTCTGACCGTAACCCCTGGGGCCATGCCCTGTAAGGCGGCAGAAGTTTGTCCAACAGGTCTAACCGCTATATCTTTACCTGATATTTGCGAAACCGATCCCGTTAAGCTTGTCTTTTGCTGCTTACCGTAGCCCACAATAACAATCTCTCCTAAATCTTGGTTGGCTACCTTTAACTTTACATTAATGGTTGTTTGCGCCCCAACTGGTATTTCCTGAGGTGCATAGCCCAAATAAGAAAAGGTTAGGATATCGGCATTCGTAGCGATAATTTTATAACGTCCATCATTATCTGTCTGGGTGCCATTAGTACTTCCTTTTACCCTAATGCTAACGCCTGGCAATGGTCCATCTGTTTCATCAGTAACCCTACCGCTTATTTCGGCTTTTAGTGTTGTCGACTCGGCATTGTCTTTCTTTGGTGTTGAATTTGCCGCAGATTTTTGAAGCACAATGTATTTATTCTTCACTACCCAATCCAATTGCTTGCCCCTAAGCGCTACCGTCATCACTTCTGCAAGCTCTGCGGCTTCAAAATCTACCGAGATGGTTTGCGAATCGTCTAACAATGCATTGCTGTAAAAAACCGTAAGTCCAGTTTGCTTTTTAACTGTTTTAAAAAGATAGGCTAGTGTAATATTGCTGGCCTTTAGGCTAATTTTTGCAGGAATTTGAGAAGCCACCGAAGCAACCGAAAAGAAAAGCATTAGCGAAATCACCGGTAAGGACAACCGGCACATTCTAGTAAGTTTTTTGATCATGCGTTTAGGTTTATATTTAAGTTAAACCTATGATGCAATCATCCTTAAAAGGGGTGAACGTTTTTTTGAAAAAAATTAATAAAAGGTTAAAATGCCCTTTTCTAGTTTACTATGGATGCCTGATGTGAGCTGTAAATTAGAAAGTACCACTTCTAAGGACTGGCTTTTGTCTATCTCGCCAGTAAACATTTGCTTGCTGATTTCTGCTGATTTCCAATCAATTTTCACATCGTACCAGCGTACCAAAACTTGCGCAATTTCTGCTAGGGGCTTACGGTGAAAGTAGTAAGTTCCGCTACGCCATGAAAGTAGTTCTGGATCGAAACTCCTGATCTCGAGCCCGCCAGATTTAGAAAACACCTCTTGACCTGGTTGCAAGGGAACTTGTTTATTTTCCTTAATGGCAGAAACAGCGCCTTCTACCAACGAGGCCGAAAAAGCTTCATTTTCATAGGCACTTACATTAAACGAGGTGCCATGAACCTGAATGTCGGCATAATTGGTATGTACCACAAAAGGTACTTTCGTGTTTTTGGCAACTTCAAAATAGGCTTCGCCTGTTAGGTATACTTCACGTTTTGAAGGATCGAAACGAAATGGAAAACGCAGGCTTGATGTTGCATTCAGCCACACGGTGGTGCCATCGTCAAGTTTTACCTTATAGTCTTTTGTAGGAGGAACCACCAATGTTGCCCATTGTAGGGGCTTACTGGCATCGCTGGCATAGCTTAGCTCTTTAGATTGGTTGTTGATGGCTGCACCCGCTACTTCAAATCTTCTGTCTGAAGAGAGATCAAGTGTTTGCCCATCGTCTGTTTTTAGGTATACCTGATGGAGAGGTGTAGATAACGTTGCGGTACTACGACTACGAAGCATCCAAAAGCCAATAAATATGATGGCCAATACTGCCGCTGCAGAAGTTACATAGCGCCAAATAGGCACCTTTTTAGGCTTAACTTGGGGCTGACTTTCCAATTTTTCGTCGATACGATTCCATGCCTCCTGCTCATCTAAACGATTTAGAAAATTAGTAGCACGGGAAGAGCTTTGGAATTGATTAAGAATACTTTCCCAATAGGCCAAGGCCATGGGCGAATCCAACATCGCTTTATTCACGATTAATTCGTCCTCCTTGCTAATGGTTCCAGCTAGCTTTTCTACCAACAGTGCTTTAATATATTCGTCGTTATACTCCATCTCCTTATTCAGATGCATGTTAGTCTCTATTAGGTGAATGTTATTTTAAATTTGTTAGTTTTTTCTGCAATACTTTTACTGCTAATTTGAGATGTGTCTTCACCGAATTGATTGAAACACCCATTTCATCTGCCGCCTCCTGATACTTTTTATTGTCTATATGCACCAATTTAAAAGCTTTTTGGCGCTGCATAGAAAGTTCATTGAAAATCATCTGGATATGTTGTTCACGCAGTTCATGGTTAACCACTCCATGCTCAAGTTCCTCTGTTTCGTATGCTAACGATTGTGTGTACACATTTAACTGCTGTTGCTGGCTCTTGCGCTTACGCAGTAGCATGAGGCATTGATTGTGAACGGCACGAAATAAATAGGACTTAAGAGATGACTTTACAGACTGGTAATGATTTTTTTGCCACATCTCTACAAAAAGGTTCTGTACCAGATCTTCAGCTTCCATCTCATCATCCAGAATGAGGAAAGCTTTAAGCGCAAGGGCACGATAGTATTTTTTGAATACAAGCTCATGGGCTGCTTTATGCCCAGATTGAAGTTCTTCAAGTAATATTTGGTCCTCTTCCTGCATTTGAAAACAGATTAAAGCGAGTTAAATATATTACTTTTTAACAAAAACAAGCATACAGGTAGCGGATATTGTAAAAGCGTTTAACACTTTTTTTCTCAAAGCGTTAACTTTTTTGGTGCATCGGGTGTGCTGTCAGTTGGCTTTAAAAATGATGAAGGTATTTTAGATTACCTCGTTGGTTTCCACTCTTTGCAAGCTGCTTTAATTCAACAAAAAACGTCAATCGTATGGCTATTTTGCCTATTATTGCAAAATCCAATGCTTGATTTCATCACTTTAGATGCTGAGCTTTAATGAATGAGATGATGTTATGAAGTAGCTGACACTTATTACCGTTAAAAAGACCGATGACTAAAAAAACGATTGCACTACTTTTTATTTTTAGCTTACTGATTGTAAACCTATATGCACAGAACTACGAAAGATATAGAAAGTTAAAAGACACCACGATCATTTCTAAACATCTCGGATTTGAAAAAAAGATTTCCATATTGGTACCCATAGAGTGGCAAAAGGGATTAAAAAGTAGCTTTCCATTAACTATTGTATTTGACAAGCAAAACCAAAGAAGTCATAACTACATCATCAATACCATTGACTATCTTACCAGTAACGAACTCATCCCATCGTCTATCATCATTAGCATAGCATCCGAACAGCGTTATCGTTATGTGGAAACCCAGTATAAAATTTCTGATCCAAATGGTCTTGCCTTAGAAAATGAAAAATTCATTTTTGAGGAACTTATTCCACTTGCCGAAAAGGAATATAAAGCTGCTCCTTTTAGATTATTCATCGGTCATTCGAGGTATGGCTATTTTACGACATCACTTTTCAATTCCAGAACAAAGGACTTGAATGCTGTGATAGCTATGAGTCCATTTTTTAATCAGAAAAATATAGACTTAACAGATTCGATTGGCAAACTCCATCCATCGTCCTATCATTCTAAAAAATATTATCGTTTCGGCATTGGCAACGATTTTCCAGAAGATTTCATTAAAATGGATTCTGCCCTAAGGAAACGTACTCCTAATCCTCTTTTAGATATAAAAGCATCTCGTTTTAAGGAAGCCAGCCATAACGTTACCCCTGGTTTAATGATCAGCACCGCACTTTATGAAATATTTGAAGAATGGTCTGCCATTCAGGCCAAGTATTCTTCCGTTAAACAAACAGATTTAGGGATCAAGACCTCGCTTGACCAAGAAATTTCATCGAACTACGGAACCAAGCTCAATTTTTCTCTTGGTGTTTTAAATGGCAAAGGATGGCATTTTTACAATGAAAAACAATATGACAAAGCTATTGAAGCTTGGCAAATTTTAATGGCTTCTTACCCTAATTTTTCGGAAGGCTATTTATACCTGTTAAATGCACAAATTCAATTAAAACTTAACCATGATCAAACAGTCGAAGATTTCAAAAAATCTTTAGCCAGTTCTGAATTTTATTCAGAAAAAGCGAAAAAGGAATTAATGGCAGAGTTACAAGAGATCATTAAATAAGACTGCGCGCCTTGTAAATAATACAGTTTTAGAAACGTTTAACCCCACAAAAAATCCTCATCGGCAAAATTAGTGTTTAGCAGTATTAATCTACACGTCTGTTGTTGAAAGTAAGCCATCCATTGCCCCCCTTCATTTACAAAACTATACACTTACGCCAAAAAGATAACCTACAAAAGCAGAAAGCCCCATAGCAATGGTTCCCCAAATAGCTATCCGCAACACTGCCTTAACAGGACTAGATCCCCCAGTTTTTGCCGCAGTAATGCCTAAAATCATCAGGAAAACAATGGTAAAGCCGTATAACCAATATTCCATTCCTTTTACTGGGGCAAAAAAAATGACAAGAAGCGGTAGCAGTCCTCCTACCGTAAAAGCGGTTCCAGAAGCCAGTGCGGCCTGTATGGGATGGGCCTGACTGATCTCATTAATGCCCAGTTCATCTCTTACATGGGTACCAAGAGCATCTGCTTCGGTGAGCTCCAAAGCAACTTGCCTAGCTGTTTCCTTTTTTAACCCCCTTCGTTCGTAAATTTGCGATAGCAAGTCCAGTTCTTGTTCAGGCATTTCTTTCAGTTCCTTTGTTTCTCGCTCAATATCGCCCTTTTCAATATCGGTCTGTGAACTTACCGAAACATATTCGCCAGCAGACATTGATAATGCCCCAGCCACAAGCCCTGCCACCGTTGCAAGCATAATGGGCTCCTTGGTGGTACTGGCAGCTGCAACACCAATAGCAAGACTTGAAATAGAGATAATGCCATCATTGGCACCTAAAACCGCCGCACGTAACCAGTTGCTTCGGTGGATGTAATGATTATCCAAATAATTTTCTATCGTCAACATAATGAACTGGATTTAAGTTAATATTCTTTAATTTTTTATTGGATGATCGAGGTTCCTAAAAAATCACCGTGAAAACGTGTACATCATCATGATATGAATAGGAAATACTGAAACCGTGAAGTTCAACAATTTGCTTTACAATGGTTAGGCCAAGTCCCATGCCTTCAGATGCGGGCGATTTGTAAAACCTTTCAAAGGCAACGGTTTCATCCAGAGCACCCGCTTCGCTGGTATTGGTTACCGATAACCGCTCTGGGCTGAGTTCAACTTGTATGTGCCCGCCCTTATAGTTGTGCCTGATGCTGTTGCCAATTAGATTATCTAATAAAATGTCTGCCAGATATCTGCTCATTAACACTTCCTTTTCCTGTAAATTGGCGTTGACAACAATACTTTTCCTTTGCGTAAACTCCTGGAAATACTGTATTTTTTCTTCCAGCATTTGCTTTAAGTTCACTTGTTCCCTATCTAGCAGTAGATTATTATCGATTTTGACCAACAGCAAAAGCGATTGGTTCAGTTTGGTCAATTTTGCCGTTGCCCTGTATAGGTCGACAAGGTTTCTGCTGTGCTCTTCGCTCAGCTCGGTAGACTGTAGCATCATATCCAATTTAGAGTTGATCACCGCAATTGGCGTCATCATCTCATGAGAGGCATTTTCCGTAAACATCCTGATTTCTCGGTAATCCGATTTTACCCGCTGTGAGATATCCACGATCGCATCATTTAATTCCCTAAATTCAACAATGGAAGTGCTTACCTGCTCAAAGCCTTGTTCTTTGTTTACGTTAAAAGACTTAAGGTTTAACAATAATTGATTAAATGGTACCCAAATCCTTTTCATCATATAGCGGTTCACGGCCCATAGTATTACCAGTAATCCCAATACTGGAAGGATGATCACCAAGAAGATACTTTTGGCTTGATCCATATGGGCTATTTTGGAAGCAATAATCCTAATACTGTAGTTCTGCCCCGCCATAACCAGATCCTCTTCTAGGTACCTACCCGTTTCCTTTACTCCCTTTTTGGGATTGAAGAAAATAGTATCCCCAAAATGTCTTTTTTTTGATATCCTAGAGATTTTATGATACGCTATCACCAAATCTTCAAATTCCGAATGCGGTGGAAAATCCTGCCTTTTAGAAGTATAATCTCTTACTTCCAGCAGCTCTTCTACCAAGTAATTATCAATCTGCTTGTTTAGATAGGTGCTCAGGGTATTGTAAAACAAGTAACCGATGATAAGAAGCCCAGCCATACTTGTAATGAGCAGCACACGGTTATATAGGGTAAATAACCTCATTCGGCGCTAAATTTATAACCTACGCCATAAACAGACTGAAAATAATCTTTACAGCCAGCATCAACCAGTTTTTTACGCAGATTTTTGATATGGGTATAAATGAAGTCAAAGCTGTCGGCCATATCTGCATGGTCGCCCCATATATGGGCCACCAAAGCAGATTTGGATATCACCTTAGATTTATTGGCCATAAAGTATAACAGCAGGTCATACTCTTTGCGGGTAAGGCTTATTGGCTCGCCATGCACCTTCACCGTTTTGCTTTGGATATCAATGTTCAATTCGTTAAACCTAACCAAGTCGTTCCCTTTAAAAGATCTTCTTCTTACTATTGCTAGCACCCTGGCACTGAGCTCGGAAAGATGAAAGGGTTTGATCAGATAGTCGTCGGCACCCAAGCCCAGCCCCTCAATCCGTTGGTCTACCGATCCGCGGGCAGTAATGATGATGATTCCATCGTCTCTATCCTGTTTTTTTAAGATCCGCATTAATTTCAGTCCATCGCCATCGGGCAAGGTAAGGTCCAACAAAATGCAATCGTAATCGTATAGGGCTATTTTTTCGGTAGCCTCATCAAGGCTAGCTGCGAGATCGCATACATTGCCCTCAGCTTTCAGGTAATCAGCGATATTGTCCCTCAATAGTTGCTCATCCTCCACGACTAAAATCTTCATAAACCCACTGTCATTAACATCAACAATTTAGCTATTTATATTTGATATTCAAGGAAATTATATCGGAGCTCATCTGGATATTTTTGCTGTAATGGCCATACCGCACTTCCAGCATGCTCAACCGTTGCAGTCCCAATATTCCCTTTGGAGGCGCAAAGCGGATGCCTGCCCCGTAAAAATTACTATTGAATTTTGACAGGTCATAATTGCTGTTGTAATATTGGTCGGCAATGGTGTGGCTTTGATAGGGTGCAAAATATTTGGCAGCCGTTTGTGTGTAGTAACGGTAAAATGGACTGATCGAAAAAAAAGCATTTATTTTCACGGGCAACTCCATTTCGGCGGTATGGGCATTAATGCCCCAATTGTCGGTATAGAAACGATAGTAAGTTCTTATTACCACGTTATCACCTAGGAAATAGCTAGCCCTTAGCCCCAAGGGAATCTTAAAGCGGTTATTGGGCAGATTTTCCTGATGCACGCTGCCATCTTTAAAATATACCCTGTGAAATGGCAAGCTAAGGTAGCCCGTTTGCTGTACTACATCGGCCAGAAGCATTACCTGAAAACGCTGATTGATGACCTGGGCATAAGATAGGGAACCTGCAAAGGTATTTCTACCTGCAGTTCCACCCGTTTCGTGCTCACCTCCGCTACTTCTTAGTTCAATGGGCAGAATGAGCTTAACTTGATCCAAATACGTTTGGAATTTAGCGGTAAACTCCCCATTTCTATCTTTGGTTTTAGTAGAAAAAGCAATATTACCGCCAAATGATTGGTAGTCATATTCCGTAGAGGAAGAAAGACCCAGTGCTAATGTGGTTCCCTTTTTTTCATTTTCCACACTCCAACTCAGTGAGGGATAGACACGAGTATCGGCATGTGAAGCGGATGAGTTTGCCTGTAAATCGATTTTATCAGAAGAAGCAGAGCTATAGTGATCTATGCCTACATCCAAACCAAAAGTGTGTTTACGTTCTTTTAAATCGTATTTGGTAAGTCTTATATCAAAAATATTAGCAATATCGCTAAGTTTTTGTGAGCCTATCCCCCCTGTTACCGCCGCATTATTTCCGTCTTGGCTATAGTAGCTGGATACGAGGTTGACCTCATCCAGTTTCAGCTTACGACTTTTATAGCCAGTGCTCTCTTGTCTTTGGGCAATTTGTCCGAAAGTTGGGTGCAACAGCGCAAAAGCCGTTGCCATAGTTAAAAATATCTTTTTCATGCGCTACAAATAATGATATGATTTTCAATTACAGCCGCAACCGCCACCGCTCTTTCCAGCGTTGGCACCTGATGCGCCTTCCCTATAGCCCTGAAAACTTAGCTCGGTTTTCTCTACCTTTCGATTGGAAAGAGCCATTTCGGCATCGTTTAACCTATTTTTTTGGTACTCCTTAACGGTAGTACAGGATGCTGTGGCTAACGCCACCATACATACCAAGATGCTGGGCAAACCTATTTTTTTTGATATTTTCATCTGAGATTTATGTTGTTACTGGTGAAAACCTGATCGTAGTCATCTATGATGATACATGCTAAATGGCGAATCTGATTGATCATATCTAGTCCCGCCTTGATTCCCATAATGGTAACGGGCGTGGCCATGGCATCGGCAATTTCGGCGTTTGGCCCGATGATGCTTACACTTTTAATGCCTCTTACTGGCAGGCCCGTTTTGGGATTGATGGTATGCGAATATTTCACGCCATTGATGATGACATATTTTTCGTAATTGCCCGAAGTAGCTACGGCCATATCGTTAACATTTAGGTAGGAAAAAGGCATTTGTCGGTGTGCTGGATTAACTATGCCGATGGTCCATGGTTTCCCATTGTGCTGGGTACCCCAGGTGGTGAGGTCACCCGATGCGTTCACAATTCCACCTTCAACACCTTCTCTTTTTAACAAGGCCTTTGCCATTTCGGCGGCATATCCCTTTCCTATTGCACCAAAACCTATCCGCATGCCCACTTTGCTTAGTTTTACGGTACAGGCTTGTGCATCTAAGATGATGTTCTTGTAATTGATTAAACCTACCATTGATTTAGCCAGCTCCGCATTGGGCAATGCCTTCATCTCTCGATCAAAATTCCAAAGCCTTTTATCAATCGAACCGTAGCTAATGTCAAACGCACCATCGGTAATTCTAGATATCCTTAGGGAACGTTCAATGAGGCTAAACACTTCGGGATCGACCTTTACTGCAGCAATACCTGCCTTTTGGTTAATCTGGTTGGTTTGGCTTTGTTCGTTAAAGGTGGTCAACAATCTTTCTATCCGCCTTATTTCTTCAACAGCCATTTCCAGTTTGGCATCAGCCCAAAGTTGATCATGGCCTACCACCGTAATTTCAAAAGTGTTCCCCATCAATCTTTCGGTACGCTTGAAAGATTGTAAAACCATATTGGGGCTATTTACGACCATCACATATTTGTTTAACAGTAGCTGTAAACTGTGCAGGTGTTTCTTCTGGCATTCCCTCCCAAGTTTTCAGTACTTTGCCTTCTGCATCAAGCAGTAAGGTATAAGGGAATCTTCCACCTGGATTGTAGGTTTCGGCCAAAGCCTCGTTCTGCTTTTTCAGATCGCTAGCCAGCTGATTTTTTTTGTTGCGTGGAAAATCTGCATTAACCAACACCAAATTTTGTTCGGCCATCTTTAAAAATTCCGCATCGTTAAATATTTCCTTGTGCATTCTGATACAGGGACCGCACCAATCCGATCCTGAAAAATTAAGTAGGATAAGATGGTTTTTCTCTTTGGCTATTTTTTTGGCATTTTCGAATTTAGGCTCCCAATTTCCTGCATTTAGTCCGAAAAAAAGGATCGTTATCAATAAAAAGGTCTTCATATTTAAAGCTTTATAATTTTTATATTTGAGGGTAGATGAACATTAGTCCTCTGCCCTTCCACCGTTGATCATATCTGAAACAATTCCCCGCTTATTCCCTCTTTCGGCAATGATAACACCTACGATATGCACCACGATAAATAGCAGGATGGCATACATGACAGTTTCATGGGCCTCCTTAAGACCATGGGCCATGGAGTTGGATAACCCAATTTGGCTATGGAATTTTATTCCAAGTCCACTAACTGCCATGAACAACAGCATTACATAAAAAAGCAGGTACGATAGTTTGATGATTGGATCTTTAATTCCTATCTGTCCATTTCGCTGCCCCAACATTCGAAGCTCTTTTTTAAGTTTATAGAATAGGTGCTGTTTTTTTGCAAGCATCAATTCCCCTAACAACCTGTAAATAAGCAGGGCAATTAGAAAATAACCGACATAAACATGTACATTCCAGACCATTTCCGACAGACCATGCGAAACTTCCCCAAGTTGTTGTTCGCTTACTTTCGCTCCTGCATCTTTAAGTTGTCCGCTCAGCCAGATTGCATTTGTTTTCCTGTCGAGCAAAGTTGAATTAATAAGTATGGTCAACAGAGAACCGCTAATCACCATAGCATTTAACCAGTGCCATAGTCGTAAATTCGCCGTATATCTTTTAAGTTTATTTTCCATCCTCTACCTTTTATCGGTTTTTCAATGCCAAACTAGAACTGAAATCTGAAGATATTCTGAAGACGACTATTAATGGAGCTGCTAACATTTTGCTACAAAAATTCAAAGCGCTTTCCGAAGGGAACCTTTTGTCTTACTTACACTAGATAAAAACTATTGTTAATCAAGAATCATATAGAAAATAACCGCCTTCAAGACTAGATCATATTATTAGGTTATCATTATTACGAACTTCAGCAAAGATGCCATTTAAAAACATCAGAGCCTATTTATCACTAATAAATAGAAATTTAATTTGTCTTTTTAAAGTATTATTTTATTTATTTAACAAAACATTCTGTATTTCAATAAATTATAACTATACTTGTACTTTATTAAAAGAAATATAATGCAACAAGGAACAGTAAAGTTTTTCAATGAAACCAAAGGTTTCGGATTTATCACCCCATCGAACGGTGACAGCGAAATTTTTGTACACATCTCAGGTCTTATCGATCAAATTCGTGAGAATGATAGCGTAACCTACGATGTGGAACAAGGCAAAAAAGGCCTAAACGCAGTGAATGTTAAGATAGATTAAGTATCCCTTCTTATAATTGAAAAAATCCGTCCGGTGGACGGATTTTTTTTTGCCTAAATTTTTAATACTGCTTGTGCGTGTTCATGCATACGTACTCCAAATGAACTTTCTGCAAACATTTTCGCAAAAACAGGGGTTAATTTAAACACAATGGATACTATGCAGAAAAATTTACGAAGCCCCTTGAAGAATTACTGGAAAAAAGCAAAGCGCCGCATTAAAGCAAAGCTAAGGACGCAACGATACCGTACGATACACGCCATCAGTTCGCTGGTGGCCGACCTTATTACCAACACCGTGATTATCGTTGGCCTCTTATTGGTCATCTTTTTAACCGCCGTCACCCTTTCTTTCTCCTTGTCTATTTTTTTGGGAAGCCACGTATTAGGCTTTTTAGGAGCCACCATATGCCTAAGCCTTGTTGCTTTAGGGCTATTATGGCAACGGCCTAAAGTAGAACGTTATTTTGCAGGGCTAACCATTACCCGTTACTTCGAAAAGATCAAAGAAAAACGATAAGTCCAATCAAATCCCACATTTAAATAGGTAGCGTAACATTTAGTCTCATTAAAAGATGAAAAAGAATAAACTTAGCTTTAAAGGAATTTTTAACCTACTGAAAGCAACCATTAGTGGGTTTAGCGATCACAACGTGACCAAATTAAGTGGATCACTGGCCTATTATACGGTGTTTTCAATGGCACCATTGCTGGTAGTCATCATTTCTTTGTGCGGTATTTTTTTAGGACAAGAAGCAGCCGAAGGACAAATTTACCAACAGTTAAGTGGCTTTATGGGCAAAGAAACGGCATTACAGCTGCAAGAAATTGTGAAAAAAGCCGCCATTGGCAATAAAGGGAATATTGCGTTCATCATTGGTATCGTAACGCTTTTGATAGGGGCCACTACGGTATTTGCCGACATTCAGGACTCTATCAATACCATATGGGGCATCAAACCAAAACCTAAAAGAGGTTGGTTAAAGTTGTTGCAAAATAGGTTTCTCTCCTTTTCGGTCATCATTAGCTTGGGTTTCCTGCTATTGGTTTCATTAGTGGTCACTTCCCTCCTCGACGGTTTTAGCCGCCAACTAGAAATGCGCTTTTCCGATGTCTCTGTAGTTATTTTCTATGTCCTCAACCAAGTAATCACCTTATTAGTCATTACCATCATTTTCGGGGTGATCTTTAAAGTTTTACCTGATGCCGAAATCAAGTGGCGTGATGTCACTTTTGGCTCGCTGGTAACCGCCATCCTATTTATGATAGGCAAATTTGCCATTTCCATGTATATTGGGCAAAGCGATGTGGGCAGTACCTATGGCGCAGCAGGCTCGCTGGTCATCCTCCTGTTATGGACCTACTACTCGTCGATTATCCTTTATTTTGGTGCCGAGTTCACTAAGGCTTATGCTGTAGCGACAGGATCGGAAATTAGACCATCGCATTATGCGGTAAGTACCAAGCAAATAGAAATAGAAACGGGTAACCGCCCGATAGCCGCTAACACGCCCAAATAAGCGCAAATAAATTCGCCATTCAAGGGATGAAGCGTAACTTTAAGGTGTTAAGGCTGCTGATTAAAGTAAGCCGTACAGCCCATCGCGTGGAGATAGAAAAAATGGCTTGATTGTTTCCTTAGCCAATTTAGGTTCTTTTTCGGGTTCAACCGTTATTTCTTCAGTATTTGGTAGCATTGGTAAATTCGCTACTGGGGCATCTTGCTGTAATTTAGACATTTCTCTGTCCATTGAATTAGTTGACATTTGCGCGAAAAATTATATTGGATTTTTAGCAAGCAATTAAGCGCTGCTATTCTACCCATAAAACAGCCCTACCTTGCTTTTGTTTGGCAAGAATGCTGAATTATTTTCGCCATCATTTTACCCTCAAAAAAGTGTCACCAAACATTACCACGGCATTTTTGTTAGTTGGGCAAACATGCTTAATAACCCAACTGAATCGAGATCAAAAACACTATGGAAAACTTTACAATGCTACAGTTCTTTGAATGGTACTACCCTGCCGATGGAAGCTTATGGAAAAAACTCACATTAGAAGCACAGGATATCAAGGATAAAGGTTTCGATACCCTATGGTTGCCCCCAGCTCATAAAGGCATGGCAGGGCCAAATTCCATTGGCTACGACTCCTATGACCTTTATGATTTGGGAGAGTTTGATCAAAAAGGGAGTATTCGAACCAAATATGGCACTAAGCAAGAATTAATAGAAGCCATTAAGGCTGCACAAAACGCGGGTTTAAAGATCTATGTAGATATTGTACTGAACCATTTGGGTGGAGGCGATGAAACGGAGGCCATTACCGTGAGAAAGGTGGATCCAGCGCAACGCAACAACTTCACCTCGGAACCTTTCGAAATTGAAGCTTTCACTAAATTCAACTATCCCGCTCGAGCGGGCAAATACTCCAAATTTAAATGGGACTTTCAATGCTTTAGTGGCGTAGATTATGATCACAGGACTGGCGAAACGGCTATTTATAGCATACAGAACCAATATGGAGACGGTTGGGAAGAGGTATTGGATCAAGAAAATGGCAACTTTGATTACCTCATGCTATCGGACATTGATTTTCGCAATCCCGCAGTAAGGGAAGAACTAAAGGCTTGGGGAAAATGGCTATATCAGACCTTAAAATTTGACGGCTTTCGCTTAGATGCCATTAAACATATGCCCGCTAGCTTTTACAACGAATGGCTCGATTTCCTGAGAGCAGATTTACAAAAGGAATTGTTTACCGTGGGCGAGTATTGGGCACCAAATGACTTGGGTAGCCTGCTGGACTATATAGCCGCTACAGAGGGGCGAATGTCTTTATTTGACGCCTGCTTACAAGCTAATTTTTCTGCAGCCTCCCAATCAGGCAGCAATTACAACATGGCCAGCATTTTTGAAAATACTTTAGTAGGTGCAAGGCCCGATTTGGCTGTTACTTTTGTGGAAAACCACGACACCCAGCCGCTTCAATCTTTAGAACAAATTGTAGAGCCTTGGTTTAGGGCACATGCTTATGCCATGATCTTGTTAAGAGAAGCGGGCTACCCTTGTGTTTTTTACGCAGACCTTTACGGTTCTAACTACACCGATAAAGGACAGGACGGGCAGGACCATGAAGTAACCATTGGACATTTGCCCCAACTACACACTTTACTTGAACTACGCAAACAGCGTGCTTACGGCTTGCAGCGAGATTATTTAGACCACGCCAACTGTATTGGTTGGACAAGGGAAGGCATCGAAGAAAAAGAAAATTCGGGACTGGCCGTTATCCTATCTAATGGAGAAAAAGGTTACAAAAGAATGGAAATGGGCCCCGCTTTTGCAGGAAGAACTATGAGGGATGCCCTGGGACACGTAACGGAAGAAATTAGGGTAGACGAAGATGGTTGGGCTGAGTTTGTTTGCGAAGCAGGGTCAGTTTCTGTTTGGGTTTTGGCATAACATTTATTAATCAACCGATTTTGAGCTGTCAAATAAAAGAAAAAAGTAGGCACTGGTTTCAAACACGGTTTTCAGAATTGCTAGCGATCGGCCAATAGCCCTTTTAATAACGATTTCCATTGCGGGTAAGAAAGCCCCAACATCGCCATCCAACCTACAGCCATGTTACGGATATTATCAAGCGTATCGGCGGTGTAGGTATTTGCCTGTTCATTTCGGCCATGCTCCTCTGCATAAAGGTGTTTTCCAATGCGCTTTACCTGAAACGTGGAGGTGGCTTGTTCGGTAAGAAAATGAGCGGTGTCATTGCTTTTTGAAAGTGGGTTCGCTGCTGGTCTTGCCCTAAGGGTAAGCACCTCCATCCCCTCCTCTTTCGCCTGCATCACCTTTTCTATCAAAACCCAATCATAACCTTTGCCCACGCTCGAACCAGGACCTGGGATATCAATTTTAATGTAGTCGCCTTCCTCTGCCAAACGGTCAACTGGATTACCAAAGGTGTTGTTTAATTGAAAGGTAGACAATGCACTACCCGTTAATGAAGCCCATTGGTTAACATCCAGCAATCGATATTTAACCAATTCGAAAAACTCGATGGCTGCTGCTTCATCAGTAAACCAACGTTGTTCCTCCGCATCCATCTGCTCGCCAATTTCTTGGCTAGGTACGTGTTCTTTGCCAAAATCTTTGTTCTTTTCCATTTTCGTTGAAGTTTAGCCTTTATTACTGCGCCTTTTTAATAGATCCTGTTTTCTAAAAAAACATGAATAAGTTTTAGATAAATCATTTTAATGGCCAAAAGTTTTCCTACATCAAAGATCAGGTATTTACTCCTTTTACCGCAGGTACATATACCTATATAAAGTGCTTCGCAAACAAGGAATGTGTATAAATGTTAAACCCGTAAAACACATGGAACAGCAGCTGATTATAGGAATATTGGCAGGCAGCCTAACAGCCATAGCGACCACGCCACAAATTGTCAAAGTTATCCGCACCAAAAAGGTAGATCAGGTATCCCCTTTGATGTTCGTCATATTGGCTGCTGGAAATGCCACTTGGTGCTGGTATGGGATATTATTAAAAGACTGGCCCATTATCATCACCAATGCTTTTTCGCTTACCATGGATTTGGCGATGTTGGTACTCAAGGCCATTTACCATAAAAAGTAACGCCTTATTTGCACCAAAGTTCTTTATGGAATCGAAAAACCAATAGCACAACAACATACTAATGTTACCCCAAAACTACTCATAGCTAAACAGGTACTTTTCGAGCAAAATACCTGTTGTGTGGTCAGCTTAAACCAAAGCCAACTAAGGATTGTTTTGCTGCCGTAACTTAATAGGAGATCTAAACGATTTTAAAGCATTGATTGCTTCCTTGACGACTTAATTTAAAAAAACTAAACCAAATGATATGGCAAAGAAACCTCTTACCCCTGAACAATCTGGGTTACCAGCAAACAAAAAAGTACAGCAGTTATCTCAACATCAAGCAGATGCTACAGGGCAACCCATGACGACTAACCACGGTTTGGGAATTAATGACGACCAGAACTCGCTAAAAGCTGGGGAACGTGGAGCAACCCTATTGGAAGACTTCATTTTAAGAGAAAAAATCACCCATTTTGATCATGAGCGCATTCCAGAAAGAATTGTACATGCCCGTGGCGCTGGTGCGCATGGCGTATTTAAGCTTTATAAACCCATCCCACATTTAAGCAAGGCCCACTTTTTAAACACAGATACTGAAACACCTGTATTTGTACGTTTTTCTACCGTGGCAGGCTCAAGGGGATCCACAGATTTAGCCAGGGATGTACGTGGCTTTGCTGTAAAATTTTATACCCAACAGGGCAACTTTGATTTGGTAGGTAATAACATGCCTGTTTTCTTTATACAGGATGCCATGAAGTTTCCTGATTTGATTCATGCTGTAAAACCCGAGCCCGATAATGAGATGCCACAAGCAGCTTCGGCGCATGATACCTTTTGGGATTTTATTTCCATGATGCCCGAATCGGCACACATGGTGATGTGGGCCATGAGCGATCGTGCCATTCCACGCAGCTACAGAATGATGGAAGGATTTGGGGTGCATACTTTTAGATTGATTAATGATAAAGGTGAAAGCCATTTTGTAAAGTTTCATTGGAAACCGCTTTTGGGCGTACATGCTGTAGCTTGGGATGAAGCACAAAACATATCTGGTAAAGATCCTGATTTTCATCGCAGGGATTTATGGGAAGCCATACAAATGGGCAGTTTCCCTGAATGGGAACTTGGGATCCAAGTAGTGGCTGAGGCCGACGAGCACAAATTTGACTTCGATCTTTTGGATCCCACTAAGTTGATTCCAGAAGAACTAGTGCCCGTACAGCGTATTGGCAAATTAACATTAAACCGTAATCCCGATAATTTTTTTGCTGAAACGGAGCAGGTGGCGTTTCATGTGGGCCATGTGGTGCCAGGCATTGACTTTACCAATGACCCTTTATTACAGGGAAGACTTTTTTCTTATACCGATACGCAATTGATTCGTTTAGGAGGTCCTAACTTTCACGAAATTCCCATCAATCGTCCGATAGTACCAGTACACAACAACCAGCGTGACGGGTATATGCGACAAACCATTAACGTAGGAAAAGCAAGTTACGGACCTAACAGCACAGGCAATAACGATCCGCAACAGGTGAAAGCACGTGATGGCGGATTTACCAGCCATACCGAAAGAATTGATGCTAAAAAGATACGAGCCAGAAGCCGTAGTTTCTTCGACCACTTTAGCCAAGCCAAACTGTTTTTCCATAGTCAGTCAAAGCCTGAGCAAAACCACATCATCGATGCCTTGAGTTTTGAGCTAGGGAAGGTAAAAACCGTTGCCATTAGAGAACGTATGCTCAGCATACTACAACAAATTGAAGCTACCCTAGCCGAGCAGGTGGCTGCAAACCTTGGCCTTAAAGTACCTACCAAGCCGCAGCAGCTCAATTTTAGCGTACCTGCCGATGGTAATCCAAAAGATTTTGAGCCCGTACACAAAGAACCTTCAGTAAAAAAATCGCCTGCCCTAAGCATGGCAAATACGATAAAGGACAACATCAGCACACGTAAAATTGCTTTTTTATTGGCTGATGGTGTTGATGTAAGCAGTGTGACCGATATGAAAAAATCTTTGGAGTCAGCTGGCGCTGTAATAGAAATCATTGCGCCTAAACTAGGACATATAGGCACTGGGAATAAAAAAATCCAAGTAGATGAAAGTTTATTAACGGCGGCATCTGTTTTTTACGATGCAGTTTTTGTACCTGCAGGAAAAAGCAGTATCGAGATGCTTGCACAACAGCCCGAGGCAATACATTTTCTCAATGAAGCCTATAAGCACTGTAAGGCCATTGCCATTGCCGACGAACACGATAATGCGCTGATTAAAAACAGTTATATCGCTACAGCGCAAAAAAGCGACGGCACCAAGGACAATGCCCTACTGATTGGGAATACAAAAGAAATTACCAAAAATTTTATCACAGCGATAGCTCAACACCGTAATTGGGACAGGGAAAAAGCCAGAAAAGTACCCGCCTAATCATACCTCAATATATGGAACTTGAAAAAGAAATGCTCATTCATGCAGCAAGAATTGGCAATACAGCCGTATTAGAAGAATTAATTAAAGGTGGTGCTAACCTTAACCAACAGGATCCAAAAGGTTATACCCCTTTAATTATTGCCTGCTACAACCATCAGTACGAAGCGGCAAAAATATTGATTGAACATGGCGCAGATGTAAACGCCGTTGATCATGGTGGCAATACCGCACTCATGGGTGCAGCCTTTAAGGGGTATGCTGACATCGCCGAACTATTAATCACTCATGGCGCAGCACTCGATTTGCAACACGGCAATGGTGGTACGGCACTCATGTTTGCGGTAATGTTTGGTCGCAACGAAATGGTTAAACTGCTTTTACTGAATGGTGCCAATTCAGAATTATGTGATACCAGAGGCTTGAGGGCTATTGACTTGGCCTATCAACAGGGAAACACCGAAGCAGTTGAACTGCTAGGCTAAACAACTAAGTTGCTACATGATCAAGCCATTCTTGCGTAGGAAGGACATGGTATAAACGGACAGATATTGTGAAGATTGAGGTTAATGTTACCGCATAGCAAAAATTACCTCAAAAACGCTTATTAACCAATATGGAAAAACAGCTAATTCAACAATGTGGCAAATTACTTGCGGATAACAAAATCACCATGGCATTGGCAGAAAGTGCTACGGCTGGGCTGGTTACAGGAGCCTTTAGTCTATGTGCTAATGCAGGTGAATTTTTGATGGGCGGCCTGGTATGTTATGATGTGAGTATTAAGGAGCAATTGCTTGATGTAAGCCCAGCGCTGGTTGAAGAATTTACGCCAGAATCAACCGAAGTTACTTTTGCAATTGCTAAAGGCTTAGCCTCAATCATCCCAGCCGACCTTCATATTGGTATTACTGGTTTAACTCGCCCTGGAGGCAGTGAAACCAAAGAAAAACCAGTAGGTACCATCTTCTTTTGTGGTATTTTTGGCGAAAATAAACTCTTCGAAGAAAAAGTTGTTTTTAAGGGCAATCAAGAGCTAATCATCAATCAAGCAATTGTTTATTTAGCAAAACTGCTTATAACCGCCCTTTCTAAAACAAAAAAGTAGTCAAATCCATTACAAATAACGGCGATCACTTCCATCATCGATATGGTACGGAGTCCAAGTAAAACTTATTAGTAACTAAATTGTTTTTTGTAAAAAACCAGTTATTAATGCCGACCAAAAATCAACAAATTGCTGATCTTGTTCAGCTCAACGAAGACCTCGAAAATTACTTTGCCAATACCATCATACCGCAATTATTTGTAGATGCAGATTTGATATTGCGAAAATTTACGCCGCCAGCGATGAGACAGTTCAATTTAAAGGGGGAACATATTGGAAAACCTTTAGAAGAAATCAGCGAAAATTTTCGACATCATACGCTCTTAGAAAATATCAAAACGGTCATTAGCACAGGCAAAATATTGGAAAAGGAAATTCAAACCACCGACATGAGATGGTACCAAATGAATATCCTGCCTTACATTGTTAGAAAAACAAAAGCCACTAACGGAGTGATCATTACCTTTGTTGATATTACGCCACGTATTACCGATTTGAAGGAGCAAGAAAAGCTAATTGCTGAGCACGAGCTTTTGCTAGATACCATTACCCATGATATTAAAAATCCAATACTAGCGATGGGGCTCACTTTAGAATTTCTCAAAAAGCAACCAGATCAACAAAAATTGGTCAAATTGCTCGAAAATCTGGACTCCAGCCTAAACGGAATCAAAAACATTGTAGAAAGTCTGGTCGATAATCGGTGGGGTAGCCAACGCTACCAAGCGGCTGAGGAACTTCTAGATATCCAAAATATCATAGAAGATGTAAGGTTAGCCATCGCTCCCCAAGTTTTAGAGAGTGGGGCAATCATCAATCAAGACATTCAAGCATCGGAATTAACTTTTGTAAGGCGAAAATTACGTAGCGTACTGTATAATCTCATTAATAATGCCATTAAGTATACCCCTACTAGCCGTCCTCCAAAAATAATGATCAAAACCTATCAGGAAAAGAAACACTTTGTCATTTCGGTAACAGATAACGGAATTGGAATTAGCAAAAAGGACCGCGAACATATTTTCGAAAAATTTCAGCGCATTAAACCCACTACCGAAGGATCGGGGGTTGGCCTTTATTTGGTAAATACCATCGTGGCTTCGTCAGGTGGAAAAATCACCATTGATAGTGAGCCTGGTACTGGTACTACCTTCAAAATATTCCTAAGGCTTCCTAATCATACTTCTAGCAAACGTTGAAATATTTTAACATGGTTCATGAAAAATGACATATCGTCAAATGATCCGAATATCTTTTTAGTTTCCATAATTCTACTAATTTTTAATTAGCCAACACTAAATATAGCGGAAATATGGAGACCTTTGAAGAAAGCGATATCAACTTAAAGCATTGAAAAAGAGGCCAAATTTAGAAACCTATCTCGAATTAAACTGGCCTTACATTTACCTTAAAATTGCTATGCCGAACAATTTTACTATATTCCAATGTTAATTACTACCTAAAAAACTTAAACATAATGAATAAAAGGATATTGACCATTGAAGATGACCCAGATATATTGGCTATACTTGAAATTGTTTTCCAAGAGGAAGGCTTCGAATTCATTTCAAACAGCAAGGGAATGACCGCCGATGAAATTACCCTGGTACACCCAGACCTTGTGCTCCTAGACGTAAGAATTTTTGGCTTTGAGAAAACTGGGGCACAAATTTGTAAAGAACTTAAGCAAAATGCAGAGACGCGCAACTTACCTATCATTTTACTTTCAGCAGAGCAAAACCTTGCTCAACTAGCAGAGGCTTGTGGAGCAGATCATTATATCAACAAACCTTTCGACATTGATGATGTTGTTAAAGTAGTGAATCAATTTGCATCATAAAACAAACTCAATTAACTCTACATGGAAATTTCTCCAAAAAAAATACAAGACTTTTTTATTGAGCATTTAGACAAAATACATTGTGCTAAGTCTCACCTAGTGACCAAACTACCTGCACTAATCAACTGGGCACATTATCCAGATTTGAAAGAAGCCCTGGACCAAACACTGGAAAATGTAAAAATGGAGATTTCTAGAATGGATATTATTTATGCACTACTGGATGCGGGCTATTCCGATTGTTCTACAAAAGGCTTGATTGGGCTGGTGAGCGATGCATTTGAGGCCATTCAGAAACAAGATTCCGAGCCCGAACTTAGAGACTTGTCTATTCTTTTCTACCTACAGAATATAGAAAGTGTGGAGATGGCCTCTTTCCAGATTTTACAGATGACAGCAGTAAAGCTCAAAAACAAACAAATAGGTGAGCTTTTAAGAGAAAATTATGAACAGTCTAAAAGTAACCGCACCCAATTGCTATTGGTTGCTACAAAATATATCACTTCTGTTTCTAAATAAAATTTCAGCGCCACTGCCTCTTAGTCTTTTTCTTACACCTGCTTCATCTATTGATGTCCAGTAACATAGCAGTTGTTGTAAAGGGTAATACTCGAATTTTGTAGTGATGTATTATTTAAGGGGCACAACTATCACCATTTGGCTCATTAACTAGTGCTAACTTGGGCATGTACTGTGAATTAATATTCCTTTAAAACATTCTTTGCCTGATGATGTTAGGAATAAGTAATTTCATATCCATGGCCGAAAACAGACCTTTTAACCTCTACAGAACTTTAACTTCAAGCATTCTTTATCTTTTTGGGCTAGTCATTTTACTATGGTTTCTATATAAGATTATTTCCGTAGTCATCTTATTTTTATTTGCCATCATTCTAGGGATCATTATTAACCAGCCCGTTAACAAATTGGAGAAAAGAGGGATGAAAAGATGGTTGGCTGCATTGATAGTGCTTGGCGCTATTTTCATCGTTTCTACCGTTATTGCTATTCTGGTTTTACCAGTCATCAGTGATCAAATCGATATCCTGATTGGTAACATTCCTAGTTATTTGAATAGCGTTACTACCCACTTGGAACATTTATTAAGAAAGTATCCAGAGCTGAGTAAAAACCTGCCCGACGATCAGATATCGCTCAGTAGTGCAATGCCTCCATTAGGAAAAACGGTGATGGGGCTAGGGAGCTTTTCATTTAGTATTTTGGGTGGCATATTTGTGTTCATCGTCTTCATCTCGATGATTGTCTTTTTTGTAGCCAATCCAAGGCCCATCATTCAATTATATTTAACCGCCTTTTTACCAGATAAACGCGAAAAGGCCACCAATGCTTTAAAGCATACCTCGAGCATGTTGGGCGGCTGGATGCGGTCGAACCTCATTGGGGGTGCTGTACAAGCCGTATTGGTATTTGTATTTTTGAGCATCATGAACGTACCAGGAGCATTGGTATGGGCAGCATTGGCTTTCTTTTCGGAACTGATTCCTAAGATAGGCTTTTACATTATGGCCATCCCTCCCACTTTGGTAGCATTGTCTATTGGCCCTGCAACGGCACTTTGGTGCTTGGTATTTTTTCTACTTTTAAATGAGCTGACGGCAGATTTTTTAATGCCTAAACTAAGGTCTAAAACCATGAAAATCCACCCTGTTTCGCTGCTGTTCCTATTGCTATCCATGGGAGCTGCTTTTGGACTAATGGGCGCATTATTAGCTACCCCTATGGCCGCTATTATTAAAGCTTACTACGAAGAGTTTTACTTATCCAGATTTCCTGAAGATCATCAGCTTGAAAACAATGTAGATGAAATATTATATGGGGATGATAAATAGTGAGTTTAAGCTTTCATTATCTTTCTTAAGCACTTCTTTCCCACTATAAGAGGGAGATACAGCACAGCGGATAAAGGTTAAATTCAAAGAACCTCTCTCTAGCGCTCTCCTTAAAAAGAGAGAGGATTGGACAATGCACTTAGCTTTATTCTGCACTAACTTTGACAGTTCCACCAAATTTCCTAAGCGCTTCTATCTCCCTCAAAGGGAGAACCGAAGCGTAGCGAGCTCATTGATGCCAAAATGCAATAACATATTTTTCAATAGATGTCCAAAGGACAGAGAGGGTTTAATTCAAAGAACCTCTCTCTAGCTCTCTCCTTAAAAAGGAGAGAGAACTGATTGTGCTAATTGGTACTTTATTGCCTATAGATTGTTACCGTAAATGCAGACTTACGAAGTTTTTGAAACTTCGTAAGTCTCAAGATAAACCCAACCTAACTTTGAAAGTCCCATCAAATTTCCCTAAGCACTTCTCTCTCCCTCAAAGGGAGAACCGAAGCGTAGCGAGCTCATTGATGCCAAAATGCAATAACATATTTTTCAATAGATGTCCAAAGGACAGAGAGGGTTGAATTAAAGAAACCTCTCTCTAACTCTCTCCTTAAAAAGGAGAGAGAATTGGTTGTGCTAATTGGTACTTTATTTCCTATAGATTGTTACCGTAAATGCAGACTTACGAAGTTTCAAAAACTTCGTGAGTCTTAAGATAAATCGAACAACATAAGACTTAGGCCAAGACATTGACCTTTCTTCCTTTTCCAAGGCCCTATGTTTCTTTTGCAAAGCACCTTTCCATATTTGCAAAAGACTTTTTCTTCCGTTGCGAAGAACCTTTCCATATATGACAAAGCACTTTTCTTCCCTTGCGAAGAGCCTTTCCATATGTAACAAAGCACTTTTCTTCCGTTGCGAAGGACCTTTCCATATTTGCAAAAGATTTTTTCTTCCGTTGCGAAGAGCCTTTCCATATATGACAAAGCACTTTTCTTCCCTTGCGAAGAGCCTTTTCCATATGAGACAAAGTACTTTTCTTCCGTTGCGAAGAACCTTTCCACATGTGAAAAAGACTTTTTCTTCCTTTGCGAAGAGCATTTGTTGCCAGATAAAGGCATTCGTAAATGCTTACAGTTTCTGGTGGTTAGTATCTTAGTTTGGCTTTTTTAGCTAACCATGTATTTGGAAGAAATTAGTAATAACAAGGTACGATCTGACTTGGCTTCCTCGTAATTCTCTTTGAGCAACTTGCCTATTTTTTCATCAAATTTAACGGCAGCCATTTGTAAGATCTGAAAGGAAGCCATTTCCACGCTTTCAATCACCTGAAGGTAGAAAATAATGGATAAGTCTTGAAGTTCGGGCTCTCCTTCTTGAGCGTTGATAGCTTCAAAGGCATCGTTCACCAAACCTGTAAGCCCATGTATGCTTCCCTCAGCTACCTCTGCGTCCAACATGGTATAAATCATCTGCATTCTGGCAATTTGGTTGCGTACCCCTGCTACCGTTTCCTCAATGGCATTTTTAAGGTCGGTAAAATAAGCCTCTTCTGCTAAAGAAGGCAGTTTGGTAACCAAATGGATTTTCGCGGCATAAATCCGATCCAAGTGAGTTAAAAAAAATTGCTTTAACAGTTGCGAACCCAAATTGATGCGGTCCCACGACTCGATTTTATTTGACTTGTTGTCCATGGCTAATTTATTTCCGAAGATACAAATTCCTTGACTTTATTGGTCAGTTCCGTGATGTTAAAAGGCTTACTTAAAAAGCCATTTGCCTTACAACTGGCCGCTAGCATTTCCAAATTGTGTTCAGATGAAACCAATAGTACGGGTACATGTTCTACTGCTTTGTGCATTTTATATTCGGTACAAATATCTACGCCCGATTTTGGAAAACCATCGATATTAATATCTAGTAAAATCAGGTCTGGAAGCATCAAGGAAAGAGCCTCTGGCGAAATTCCAATTTGACTTGTGATGACCTCAAAGCCATCTTCCTCCAATACCAATTGAAAAATGGATAGGATGTCGATATCATCATCTATTGCCAATATTTTTTTGCCCATCGTTAATGGATAATAGGTTAATGATCAATTAATTTTTACGATTGATAATCCTTGTTTTAAAGCAGTTCGGAAACTTCAATACCATAAACTTGGCTAAAAAGTTTCTTGAAATAGGTATTGGAATGATAACCTGCTATTCTTGAGATTTCGCTCAAAGTACGGTATTTTCGGGAGGCTATAGCTTCCCAAGCCAAGTGTAGTCGTATCATCCTCACCAATTGGTTAGGGGTAATTCCCATAATGCGTTTCACCTGTCTAAATAACTGACGTTCGCTTACGGCCATGTCTGCACTCAGTATCCTCAGGTTAATTTCTGATTTACCCGCATAATTTCTCACCACAGATTCGAACCTTTTTAACCACAACTGATCTGCCTGGGAAACCGCAGAAGTGCTATCCAACCACTTCGGGTTAGAATTGTTGCTCACAAATGCAGGCTGTACAATATCCAAATCAGCAGAAAAACGCTTCATCTGTTCGGTATTTAATTTACCAAGCAGCGTAGATATCGTTTCTTGTTGCTCAATGCTTTTTTTATCGGTGATATCTTTTGCAATGGCAAATATGATCTGATCACGTATAACGGGTACAGCAGTCCAAAGCAACCAAATAACCGCACCATCTTTTCTCAAATACCTATTTTCAAACTGAAACAACGTTTCTCCTTTTCTTAACTGCTCTCGCTTTCGAGCAGTGAGTTCCTTATCTTCAGGATGTACAAGAGTATCTATATGGCTTCCCAGTAATTCTTCTGAGCTGTAACCAAGTGTTTTTGAAACAGCTGGGTTTATTTTTTTTAGATAGCCGTCGTAGCCTGCAATAAAAAGCAGGTCTGGTAATAAGTCAAAAAAATACTCCAGATCAAACTGCACCATCTGAGTTTTATTTCTCATTTATCGTGGGATAATATTGATTGCCAAGCAACGCAAAAAAGCGTCTTTGGTGTCATCGGAACAGCAAATTAGCCTATTTGTTTCAGTAAACCGTTTCCTAATTTTATTTTGGCAGGTTTGCTCGGCTTATGGCAATTTTATATCAATTGTTTTCTCCACATTTAACAAAATAGAGATAAAACTTGAGATCATCTGTATCAAATTACCTGTGGAATGAACAACTCACCAACCTCCTACTATTTAGTATATACCAGCCTAGCAAAAACACTAATGTCTTCGGCGGCATTGCTGGAATTACTGCAAGAGTCGCAAGCTGAAAATGAGAAGTTAGCGATTACAGGAATGCTCATTTATATGGAAACTCGCTTTTTGGATCGATTAGAGGGACGTTTTATGCAACTCATTGAAGGGGAAAAAACGGCTATTGTTCAGCTTTACGAAAAAATAAATCGTGACCCTCGCCATCAGCAATTGATCTTATTGGCCAGTGGCGAACAGAAAGCGCCTAATTTCCCTCGCTGGTCGATGTCGTTTATTTCAAAACCGATCGACCAACATGGTTATCGCGAACTTGACATGGCATTATTTGAAGTTGAACCTTTTACTGTCGATGGGCCTGCTTGCTTCTTGAAAGAGTTTTATCAATATAATATTCATCTTCGCCATGAAGAGCTTCGGCGATTTGAGGATGCCAGTTAGCGTATACTTTTTCCATTTATACTGGAAAACCAAATTCCTTTGAAAAGAGCTTAAGCGAACAGCTACGCAGGAATAACAATTTGAATAACGGTTCCCTCTTCCTCTACACTACTGATCTCAAAATGTCCCTGATAATAACCTACCCTTTTTTCCATATTTTCTAAACCAAAGCCCATTCCTGTTTGCTGTACATCAAAACCACAACCATCATCAGTAAATTGGAAATGATAACTGTCTGCATACCCATAAAACTCTATGGTTACCAAGCGTGCTTTTCCATGTTTAAAGGAATTGCTGATGGCTTCTAAGGCAATTAGGTACAGGTCGTAAATCCATTTCTCTTCAATTCGTTCTGGGAAATCGTAACAAAACAGTTCAATCTCTGCGTCGTCCAATCCAGCGTTCAAAATAGCAATCTGACTGCGTAAACTAGATACAAGTGCCCCTTCGTCGAGTGCTTTTGGAAGAATTTTGTGGGAAATGTCGCGGATATCGCTGGCCAATTCTCTAATGTTCTGCTTAGCCAGCTTGGCATTTTTCATATCAAAAAGATGCATAATGTGGGCAATCTTGCTTCCAACGTTGTCGTGAATGATATTGGCGATGTTTCTTCGTTCTCTTAGCTGTACGTGGTTAATGGTACGCAGGGAGTTTTCTTTTTCTAAAATTACCTCCTGCATCAGTTGTGTGTTTTTCAAATAAACTTCTACGTAGTTTCTGGAGAGCACTGCCCCAAAAAGGAACACTTCGTACAAGCTTGCAAAAATCATCCAGCTATCTCCAAGTGCATAGGGAATAATTTCGAAAGTTTTTAAGATTAGACAGCCTCCCCATGCCAACTGCGGGGCAAACGCTAAAAGGGCATAAATAGCCTGGTCCCGTTCTACCTTTAAATGGGCAACTGATGCCCAGAAAAGCACTACAATGGCCAGCATAAAGATCACATAGCCAGAGATAAAAAAGTACCTAAAATCAAACGTTGGATAAATCCACAGCAGAATTGCCGAAAATAAAACGAGCAGCAGGTTGATGCCGCACAAAAGGTTAATGATTTTGTATTTAAATGGCTGGTGCTGCTTTAGTGCTAAAAAGCAACAAAGGAAATAGCTTAATGCAATATACCATAATGCTCCGCTAAAAATCCTGATCTCGCTTAGCAATAATAATTTAGGGAATAGCAAGTGCTTTGCAAAATTGGTAGTAACTACTACATAGCAAACGGTAAGTACAGAGTAGCCAATGTAATAGGCATACAGACGATTACGGGTCATGGCCAATAGGATACCATTGATCATGAGCAACAAAAAAGCAATGCCGATGAAAAAAGCAATCCAAGTCATTTTCTTTGAAGACTGGGCTTCCAATTGGGAAGTACTGGCCAAATTAAACGAAAAATCAAAGAAAGAAGTCCGCTTGGTGAGCCTTGCCCAAAGGATACGCTCTTGACCAGGGTAGAAATGAAGCGGATAGCCCATTGTGCTCATAAACGTCGATTGACCCTTAGTTCGGTCACCCATCAAGAACACCTGGTCTTGGTCGAAGATGGTTAAGCTATCAATATGGTAATTATCGAAACATAGCCATACATTCGCCGCCTTAGTAGTGTCGTTGTTTTTGACTTTAAAATAGCACCAAACAGCATCATTACGGTTATAACCCAAATTGATTTTCTGTCCTATTTCAAATGGCTTCGTTTTTTGTTGTTGGACTTCTTTTAGTTCCCATTTCGAACCGTGGTCGACAATATAACCTGCTTTTACAGAAAATTGCTGAGGGATAGTTGCCGAGGTTTTGAACCAAGCAAATAGTAACAGAATGCTAACTAAGCAGGTTATTCTCATGTGCAAATTTGATGAGCGTACTGCTGTTACTAATTTCAAGCTTTTTATAGATGTTCCGACGATGAGTGTCAACAGTGGTTTTGCTGACAAAAAGTGTCTCGCCAATTTCTTTACTGGTAAGCCCTTTAATGATTAGCTTAATGACCTCTTTTTCTTGTTTGGATATCCTGAATTTGTTGACAATAGGTTCGTCTATTGCACGATAAACGTCAACACTCCTACTATCTCTTCCGTTAGTTTGGAAGCCTGCACTAGCACTCATTTCAATAACCTTGATGAGCTCTTCGGCCGTTGTTTCCTTTTTCAGAAAAGCATCTATTCCCATCCTTTTGGCTTTTTGGATTAAAAAGTCCTCATAATAGGCGGTAAGGATAATCTTTTTGCAATATTTCAGTCGTTCCTTAAGTTCTTCTAACAATACAAAGCCATCGGTATCACCAATATTCAAATCACAGATGAATACATCTGCCTGGTGCTGCTTGAGGTAATTCCTACACTCATCAGCACGACTAAAACTGGTGATTTCGTAACCTTTCCCAGCATTCCTCAACAGTTCGGCAATGCCGTTTAAAAAAAGTAGGTGGTCATCACAAATAACAATGTGCTTTGGCATCATGTAGCGTTAGGTACTTTACCCTAAAACTAACAATAAGTTTTAAGAGCTGAAAATTTTGTCCCCCGCAAATGCGGAGGACTTTTTTTGATCGCTTCGTTAGAAGCTTTGCGTTAGTTTTGATTAATTTTTTACGACACGCACAGAAAAGCCTCGTTGTGGCGATTCGGAGCCCACTCCCGTGAGGTTCTTTTTATAGGAACTGAAACCAAAGGCAAATCCATTATTATAATAACCGTAACCGCTGTTTTCGTTGTAACGGCTTGGTCCATCAATGGTAGAAGTCCACCATTGTCCATCGCCGTAGTAATTAAACACCGAAGCGGCATTGGGTTCTTTATCGTATTCGTTACCCCAAGCCCTTCCGCCTGGTAAAAAATTCAATCCCGACTCATTGGTACCATTTCCTGCATACTCGCCGTATTTCTTGTCAGGAAGATCCCAGCCCGTTTTTCCCCTTATTTTTTTGCCTGCCTCATATTTACCGCCAAGGGTAGCCATCAAGGTTTCATATTCCTGCTTACTGGGTACGTGCCATCCTTTTGGCGCCAGTCCGCGTGGGTCCATTACTGCATGGAAATTATAAAGTTTACCGTATTTCTTACCGTTTTTTGGATCGAAGTTCAGATAAACGTAAGCAGGCTTGTTGTTTTTACAATATTGCTGCCACTCGGCTGGGGTTTTAGCTTCTGGAATGACGTCCCCATTACGGAAAGTCGACACCTCCAAATTTCTGTTGCTCCATATTTGATTGCCAACTTTTACAGGGGCTTCTATCTCATCACTGGCGTTGTAAATTTCTTTTAATGCGGTGCCATTAGCCGAATTGCAGCTCCACACAAAGTTTTGTGCGGGCGCTCCATTGCTTCTCTTTAGGCATTCTTTTGTGGCAATGGCATCGGCCTGTTCTTTAGTTGCTGCAATTCCCCATCCAAAGGCAGTACCTACGTTCCCGTCAATGGTTCGGTAGGCGGCGCAACCTGTTCCCGAGTAAGATAATACGACCGTACAATTGCCACCTCTACGTTTACATTCTTCAACTGCCCTGTTTTCGGCCTCAGCTAAACTGGCTTGATCAAAAGACCAACCGTAATAAAAACCGTTGCTCCTGTCAATGGCCAATGCGCCGTATTTAGCTTTAACCGCCGCTTTTGCGGGAACAGCCGTTTTGCTTGGCTGTTTCTTTTGTGCATAGCCTACCGAAGTGGCTAAGGCCAGCATTGTTATTAATAATGTTCTTTTGATGATCATGATAATGAGTTTGCGCTATCAAAATTGGAAAATAGGTTAGTGATCGCCAATACTTATTTATAGGGATTTTTGTTGGTTTGTTGGTTCATTGGTTTATTCGTTCATTGGTTCATTGGGAATTGGTTATTTGGTTATTTGGTTATTTGTAACTGGCAACTCATAACTGGTAACTCGTAACTGGTAACTCGTAACTGGTAACTGGTAACTGGTAACTCGTAACTCATAGCCGCTTATTTCTCGCTTTACCCCTTAGTGTGTCCGATATGGCCGCAGCTCTGGTAAATTAAATTGCCTACTTTCGTGCTTACAACCAAAAACCGAAAGATCAAAAAATGGAAAAAATAGAACACATCAATTATATCAAGGTGCCCATTGCAAAAGTTTATGAAACGTTAACCACCCAAGAGGGCCTTGCAGCGGTTTGGACAGAGGAGTTGATTGTGAAACCAGAACTTGGTTTTGTGAATGAGTTTGGCTTTGGCGATGATTACGGCACCAAAATGAAAATCACGGAACTATCGGAAAATAAAGCCATCAAATGGGAGTGTATTGCTTCTGATCCTGAGTGGGTAGGCACAGGGGTTTCTTTTGAACTCACAGAAAAAGATGGGGTCACTTCAGTGGTACTCAAACACTTTGATTGGCGTGAACTTACCGAATTTTATCAATGGTGTAATTATAATTGGGCCATGTTCCTATTAAGTCTTAAAAGTTATTGTGAAGATGGACAAGGCACGCCTTATCAAAAGCGAAAATTCTAATTCTTGTGGTTGGTAACCACTCCAACCATAGGACTCTTAATCATAGAGATTTCTTCCCTAAACACCAGGGCAAGCCCTATCGGAATGATGATGAAGGTATTATTCCCCCTCTTTATTGTCTCGATCTCCCCCTCTACTTGTATATATCCGTTTGTAGATTTGGATATATAAAAACTTAAACATGAGAAAGATTAGAATTTTCGAACATATCTCGCTTGATGGAGTCATTGAGCATGATGAAAACTATACTTACGGTGCTTGGACTGCTCCGTTTCGGTCTGCTGAAGGCATGGCCATGTTATTGAATACTTACGGAACTGGTTTTGACTTGTTACTTGGCAGAAACACTTACGATGCTTGGATTAAATTCTGGCCAACTGCAGGAGACTTCCCTATGGCCAATGCCATTAATGCGGCTACAAAACATGTGGTGACGCACCGACCTGAAGGTTTAGACTGGGGCCCTGTAAAAAGGCTGGGCGTAAATCTCATCGATGAACTTCAGGAACTGAAATCTACAGAGGGACCAGACTTGGTACTTTCTGGAAGTATCTCCCTCACTTCGTTATTATTAGAGGCTGGATTGGTAGATGAAGTGATCCTTATTGTTTATCCTGTACTGTTGGGCAAAGGCAAACGGATATTAGCGGATGAGTTTAAGGCGCATCAGTTGGAATATATCAGCACCTCGACCACGCCAACAGGGGTAATGATTAACAGTTACAAGTGTATTGGGCCTTTGCAGGGGTAGTTGATTGCATTGGTTGTAGGTGGTTTGGTGATAAGGCGGCAAAAGGATGATTGATAGAGATTCCTCTTATCGTCGGAATGACAAAGAGGAAGATCGGAATGACAGAGAGGACTATAACTTTTAACCTCTCCCTAACCCTCTCCTTGGAAATGAGAGGGGATTGGTAGTGTTGGTTGTAGGTGGTTTGGTTGGTAGGTGACAGAATGATAAATGGCAGCAATGGCCTTGGGCTCTTTGTCATTCAGAGCGCAGCGAAGACCGCGAAGCAGCTACGAAGTAAATCTCAACAAACGTATCGTGGCTTTAAATGATACGAAACAACACCAACGGAAGCATAGATCATAGAGATTCCTCCTATCGTCGGAATGACAAAAAGGAAAGTCGGAATGACAGAGAGGGTAAACTAAAAAACCTCTCCCTGATCCTTCCGATAAATCGTAACAGGTATTGCTTGGAAAACCAAAGTGTAAATTATTCAAAAGATGATTAAACTGATGCTGACTCTTAGCTAGGAACTACAAAATAAACACCCTGGTCTTCGGCCACCCCTCTAAAAGAGGGGAATTACACCACGCCATTCCCCTCTTTCAGAGGGCCCAACGGGCGGGGTGTTTTGCAAGCATCAAACAATCACTGTTTACCTTGTCTATCCTCCAACTGTTTAAGATACAATGAAGCTGGCATTAAGCCTTTTTTATTCAAACCTTCCCAAGTACCGTCAGGGCGGTCTTTTAACCTGCCTGTAACTTTGGTAGCCATTACACCAATGGCGTAGTTTTGACCGCTTACATAAGGGTTTTGCACCGCTACTTTGACCGCTTGGCAATTCCATAGGATTTGTGTTACGCCTGCCCAGCCATGTCCTGTGCCCCAATTGCCCCTATCTTGAATGTTAATTTCTCCATCGGTGATGATGTTGTCATAAAGTGTACCTACCGCCCAACGATGATGGGGTCCAATATCCGCCTTGGCGTTGGTAGATTTACAATTGTAAAACACATTTGGTCCCGCTACTTTGGCACCCGTGACATAATCATGCCTACCTTCGTCGGCTAGGCAATCTCTTACCAAATTCAGTTGACCATCATTATTAAAAGAATACCTTCTACCCCCTTCTATTTTAGATTTCGGGGCTAAGGAAGTACAGTTCTTTACGGTAACTTGCTTACTGTAGCTCCCCAAGTTAACACAGGAGTAACCAAAGTATTTACTAGTGACACCGCTTACCCAGGCGTTTTCAACCCTATTCAACCACACGGCATCCCAGCCATGGTTTTCATCGGTATCACTTTGATAAGCCGACTCTAACCACATGTTTTCGATACCCACTTCACTGATCCTTCCCTCGAAAGTGTATTTATAAATTTCGCCACCACCGTATTGCGTTTCCATCGCCATTACCACTGGGTTATCAATAAATACCTGTTGACCTTTGATAGCCGTAATTTTCCTTTCAAAGTACAAATCGTAATCCTCCGCTTTCCATTGTATTAGACCTTCACGAGCCTCTATTTGATCCATCTTTAAATCTTGGATCCATTTGGTAGTCCCTGGACGTAGAACGATGATGTCATCGCCCACCTTAAATTGATCGACATTGCTTACTTGGAAAGAGGTAGCCCCAACAGGCACATAAGCATCGGTAATTTTTGCTCGGCTTTGCGGCACTTCCCTAGGCTTACCATTGCCATTTACACTGATCAATTTCCGTTGGCCTGTGCCAATAGCTACTAATTTGGTTTCACTGCCTTCGCCCCTTAACACAATCCCACTAGCGTTGATGTTAAGGGTTCCTGGAATTTCGTAAGTTCCCTTTTTTAGTAAAATGGCTCCCCTCATCCCTGCTTTATTTACTGGCATTTTGGCCAACTCATTAATCGCATCCTGTATTTGCTGTTGGTCGTTCACGCCATTAGGTGACAGTTCTTTCACGGCTTTCACCTGCGGAATGGCTTGATTGCCCTGATGGTAACCCACACGACTAAAATTGGGAAGGATATCGCCTTTGGCATTGGGCACATAGCTGAGCTTACCACCTTTATGAAGCTGAACCAAGTTGGAGATCCAATTTTGCGCCAATGCTTGTTGAGTACATACGAATAAACTGATGTAAGCGAGAAGGGATATTTTCAATTTCATGAGCAGCAAAGGATTTATTTAAAGCTTTTAGTGATTTGGTTAAGCAAGTATTCTTTTTTATCTGAACTGTATTCCCAAAACATTACCCCGCCTAATTTGTGTTGCAAAACGTATTGGCATTTGTGGTCTACCGACCATTCATCGTCGTAAGAAATAAAAGCTTTGGTTTGTGGATTAAACAAATAAGGTGCTTTAGCATCATCATCCTGATAAGCCACAAAGCCTTTTTTATTCAACAAACTATCTTTTAAAAAGGTATAGCCTTTGCCATAGCTATTGGCCGAGGAAAGGATCGTGTCTCCTATCCCCTTGTTAGCATTGGCAACTAATTGCAAGTTACGACCATAGAAGGCAATGCCCATGACAATTTTGGAAGCGGGTACGCCCGCAGCAATATATGCTTTAATGGCTTTGTCGGCAGAGTTATCAGAGGGATAAGCTTTTGAATCAAACAGGTTGGTGTGGTGCTTGGCCTGTTTGGAAGCATAATAATCGTAGGTCATCAAGTTCACGTAATCCAAGTACTTTGCGGCTTCGCCCATTTCGGTATTGTTCAAAAAGGAAGCAAATCCACCTGTGGCGGTGGTCAATAGTTTTTTATTTCCCGTTTCTTTTTCCAAGATATCGAGTTCTTTCCTCAATTCCATAAACATGAGCGTAAAGTTCTGTTTATCTTCTGGTCGATATACGTTTCCTGCTTCGCCTGGCATTCCTGGATATTCCCAATCAATATCTACCCCATCTAATTGATGCTTACGGATAATATCGACCGAGCTTTTGGCAAATCCTTTACGAAGCGAATCGGTTAAAACCGCATCCGAAAAGTTTTCGCTCCATGACCATCCACCAATGGAAATTAGAATTTGAAGGTTGGGGTTCTTTAGCTTTAACGAATTTAAGCGTACAAAGTTGGTCGAATCTCGCTTTGCGTTATCTAAATAGGCTTGATTGTTTTTAACGTTTACAAAGGCATAATTGATGTGCGTTAATTTTTGTGCATTAATTTGATCGGGGTTAATTAAGCCACTATAACCTGTTACATAACCAATCACCACTGGTTTTGCTTTGGCAATGGTATTTCTTTTTGCGGCCATTAAAAACATCACCACGATGATTAATGCGAAGAGCTGTTTTATTCTTTTCATGATGTTAAACTTTTAAACGAATACGGTATTTTTCCATCAATGCTACAATTCTGATGACGATAAATGCGACCAAAAACGAGCGTATAATGCCTCCTATGCCTTCATTAAAAAGGGAAGGATAGTTGAAGTGCAGCAAGCTAAGGGTGGCATATAACACGTAAGGAATGAGGTAACAAGTAAGGGTACTGGTGCCTGCAGGCTTGATCCATTTGAACCAATCCTTTTTGCCTTTCACATCCACCAAATAGATCATGAGCTGAAAGGTTAAAATGGTAATGCCCATGCAAATGAATACCCAGGCTGGGGTGGCGTAAATCTTTGAAATACCACCAGCGTATGGCCTGACTATAAAACCTAAAGCTATACAAAGCAGTCCAGCCAAGCTCAATAACAGCCATAGTTTTTTACTTTGTTGTTTGACAATAAGCAATTGATAGCTGGTCGCGATTACCGCCCCGCCCATCATTAAAGTAATAGACGATGCATCGCCAATTTGCCACAAATTAACGTGCAGTAGTCCCGTGTGGGTAGTGATATTGATGAGGGCATAAATGACGAAAGCGATGAACAGCCACCACATTTTCCCTCGAGTAAGCAAATAGGTTAATGCCGAGAACAGATAGGCCCAGCCAATTAAACCTAAAATGCCCCACCAATGTGGTGCTAAACCTTGTGGATTTTCGGCATTGCCGCCTTTATACAGGTAAGCCATGGCTAAAATAAGGATGACACCAATTGCGGTAAGGTCGTATTTTTTAAGGTTCGATGATTCTTTTGGATAATCTAACCAAACCAAAAAGAAACCTGTGGTGAGCAACAGCGTGTAAATGGGTTTTGCCAATCCTGCCAACTCGCTGTTGTAGCTCTCGAGGTTCACGTGAAAGAAACCCATCACAATTAAAGCCAACGAACGCAACAGAATATGCACTGCAATAGCCAACACACCGTCACCTTTATTGATCCTTGTTTGAATGGCAAAGGGTAATGAAAGCCCCACGATAAATAAGAAAGCGGGAAAAATGATATCGGAGAAACCCATGCCATCCACTTCGGCAGCGGTATGTCCAACCCATGCTGGGATACGGCCTACACCTGCTACATCATTTACGAAAATCATGAAGAACATGGTGATTGCTCTTAACACGTCTATAGATTGTATTCTGGAGGGTAAGGCCATGGCGTTGATTTATATTTTCAATTCAATATGAGCGTTCCCTAAGCAGTTGGGCCTAGGGAACGCTTATGGTTAGTAACCTGGGTTTTGTATTAGAGCAGGAACCCTACTAATTTCCGATTGTGCAATTGGAAAAAAGTAATTAGCCTCTTTAAACACACGGTTTGCATTATTGGTAATAGGCACTTTGTTATACGTATAAGTAGTACCTGTACGGGTAATTTGCATTCCCATCATGGTAAAATTAAACTTTTCCATCGCTAATTTCCAACGACGTACATCAAAGAAACGATGCCCTTCGTAAGCCAGCTCTACCATGCGCTCGTTTTGGATCACTAAGCGCATTTCGTCTTTGGTCATATTGGGTTTTAAACCGTAGTTGCCATCAGTACCAATTAAAATGCCTGCTCTTTTTCTCAATAACTTCAATTGATCGTAAGCGGCGGTAATGTTGTTATCTTCATTAGCAGCTTCGGCATAGTTCAACATCACCTCGGCCAAACGAATTAAGCCCCAAGTACGTTGCAAGGTTGGCCCACCATTGTTGGCCGTACCGTCGTCCATCATTTTTCTCCAGAAATATCCTGTAGCATAAGTTAAACCTGCAGAACCATTTACCGACCAACCATCTTGTACGCCAATATAGGTATTTACAGGTTGTTTGTTGCCCGTAGCATTGTTAAACCACAACATTTGGTTATAAATAACGGTGTAGTTTAAACGTGGGTCGCGGTTCACATAAGGGTTGGCTGGATCAAATCCTGTGGGATTGCTAGGTGATTTCAAATCGGTTTCGGTTGGTTTACCGTTAATGGTTCCAAAGGCATCAACCAAATTTTGCGAAGGCATGGCCTGTGGTGTAGTTACCCCTCTTGAAACAGGCAATAAAGCACCTTCCAAAGTTTTAGAGCCCGCTGCCATTCCGTTTAATAAAAACTCTTTATTGACACGCATGGTAAATACTTTTCCAAAGCCTAAACCTGGGATAGAGTTGTCCTCATAAAGTTCGTAGCCATTGGCGGTTGCAAAATCCAACGCTTCTTTAGCAGCAGTTGCCGCTTTTGTCCAACGGGTAGCATCGAAAGCGGCATAGCCTACTACTTTCTTTTGTGCTTCGGTTTTACCAATGTTACCGCCATTAAACAATGGACTTGCCGCAAAAAGCAATATCCTTGATTTTAATGCTTTACAAGCTACACTAGTGACACGGCCATAGTTTTGGGCATTGTAGTTAGCAGGCAAATCTGGCGTGATGGCATCCAGTTCGCTCACAATATAATTTACACACTCTTCATAAGAGTTCCTGGTAAGGTCAATCAAATCAGCAGGTTTAAAAACTTTATCTGCTAATAATGGCACGCCCCCAAAGTGTTTAATTAAAATAGAATAATACCACGCTCTTAAAAACCTAGCTTCGGCTTTGGTCTGCTTTTTTAATGCTGCCGATATAGGGGAACGATCCACATTAGCCAAAAATATATTTGCCCTGCGGATGTTCGCATACGATTTATCGTAAGCTACCGTGTAAGGGTTTTGGTTAGATCCGCTTGACACCACTGGTGCTAAACTTCCAGTATAAATAACCACAAAAGGTTGTGTGGCACCAAATAAACGGTGATTCCCTTCGTCGCAAGCTTCGGCGGTACCCGCGGTAATCCCACTACCATTCCCAGAGTTGTAATACCTCGAGCTAAATTCGAAGAAGATGTCGGAATATACCCCAAATAAATAGTTACTCGTCCTGGTACTATCGGCAAAGGTGGTTTCTTCATTCAGCTCACTATTGAGCTTGCCATCCAAAATATCTGTTTTTTTGCATGAATAAATCAAGGCAACGGCCACGATTATAAATAAGCTGCTGTATATCTTTCTTTTCATGTCCTTAAAATGAAATTTGTAATCCTAAATTGTAAACTTTGGTTTGAGGGTAAAAACCAGCACCATCATTACCAGAGGTATTTTCTGGATCGGTATTATAGATATTCTTTTCTTTCAGCCCCCAGGTGACCAAATTGTAACCATTTACATATATCCTAGCCACTTGTAAGCCTATTTTATTCACAAACTCTTTAGGTAAAGAGTAGGAGAACTCTGCAGTTTTAATCCTCAAATAATCACTGTTTCTAAACCAGTAATTAGATGGATGTGCTGCTGGATCGTTTAAGTTAGAACCTGCCAAGCTTAAGCGAGGGAAACTAGGATTCACGCTGTTTTGAGGAGTCCAAGCTTGTTCATGGATCTCTCTAAAGTTATTTAAACCAGGTCTGATTGCCTCGGCAGCTGATCTTCTGGCAAAGTTTAGAGCGCTTTGTGCGGTAATGGTGAAGGCAAAGTTTCCGTAATTTAAGCCAATGGTTAGGCCCATAATGGTATTAGGTAAGTTAGGCAAGGCCAACACCATTCTATCATCTACGTTTACTACACCATCGCCATTTAAATCTGAATATTTCAAATCCCCTGCTCTGGTAATCCCTGTGGTAGGTTTGGGTACTGCTGGGTTATCAATTTCTTCTTGAGTATAAAAACCTAAGAAGTTATAGCCCAAAATACTTCCCATTGGTTTTCCGGTAAGGCGTTGGTAATCGTAAGGTGGTGTCGCTTCATCCATAAACAAGATCTTGTTTTTAGATACCGAGATGTTACCACTGATGTTAAAGCTGAATTTATTGATGTTGCCCAAATAGGTAATCTGCGTTTCGAAACCTCTGTTGCTTACCCTATTGATGTTTGAGGGCGGCAATTGACTTGGGGTAATTCCTGCGATGTTAGATAGCGTTCTGGAAGTAAGAATGTTGTAACGGTAGCGATCAAATAAGTCGGCTACAATTTTCAACTTGCCTTTAAACATGTTGATATCTACCCCAATATTGGCCTGTTCTTCTGTTTCCCAAGTTGGATTTTGTGCCAATAAGCCCTCTCTAATTCCTGTAATACCTGTATGGTTTTCGCCAATAGAATAAGAACCTCCGTTTACGTAGGTAGGTAAATAGGTATAGGCAAAGTTACCAATGTCGTCGCTACCTGTTTTACCGAAGGAACCTCTAATTTTAAATAGGTCGATGAACTTGATGTTGTCTTTAAAGAAAGATTCTTCGGCAACGTTCCATCCCAAAGAGATGGCTGGAAACCAAGCGTATCGCTTATCGGACACGAAGGCACTTGAACCGTTGTAACCTGCATTCAACTCAATCAAATACTTTTGTTTGTAGTCGTAACCTGCCCTAAAGGTATACCCTCTGAAACCACTAGGCTCATTGGCGTTAGTGACATTGTTTTGCGTATTGTACAAAGCCAAGGCATACACGTGATGACTAGAGAACGTACGATCGTAGTTAATGGAAGCTTGCCAGTTTAAACGTTTATAGCTATCTGTTGCCGAATAACTAAGGTTAGGCAGGGCAATGCGATAGAAATTGGGGTTAGAAATGGTATAGGTATCGTTGGTTGGGTTGTAATAGTACGATGGAAAATCATTACCTGTTCCCCTGTTCATGTTTCTATTGAAACCATATTGCCCATTAAAACCCACTACTCCCTTGGCAGATAATCCTTTGGTAACGAAACTTAAATTCTGACTGGCCCTAAAGTTTGCGGTAATGTCGTTGGTAAACTGACGGTTATAGCCGTAGTATGTTAAACGACCCACCACGTTGTTGTTTAAGATATTGCTATTTACCCCAAATGAACCATCAGGATTGTAAATAGAATAAGCATAAGGAGGCAACTGGTTGGCATCGCTCAGCTCAAAGAAGATGTTGTTACGGTTATTTCTACCACCATTGGTTGGACTATTCCTTTCGGCAAAGGTGCCCGATAAATCTAAACTCAAGTTTAAGGTTTTGGTAGGTTGTAAATCTAAGTTCGATCTGAAATTATAACGTTTGTAGTAGTAATTGTTATCCATTCCCGACAGTTTGGAAAAATCTTTGATCAAACCGTTTTGAAACAAATAACCTGCAGATAGGTAATATTTCGCTTTGTCAACCCCACCTTGAATGTTGATGTTGTTACGAGACTGCACGCTATACTTACGCAATAGTTCTTCTGTCCAATTCACATTAGGATGGCCATAAGGATCGGTACCATTTTTAAAGTGATCTAAATCGGTTTGTGAGAAACGTGGCGCCTGTTCATCGTTCACTAAGGCTTGGTTCACCAACACCGCTGCTCGGTACGAATCTAAATACTCGGGCATGTAGGTCGGCGTTTGGATACTGTTCTCTGTACGGAAAGTAATTTGCGCCTTACCGCTTTTGCCACGTTTGGTGGTAATTACCACTACCCCGTTAGCACCTTTAATCCCGTAAACGGCCGTGGTGGCAGCATCTTTTAAAATGGTGAAGGTTTCAATTTGGTCTGGGTCGATCTCGGCAATGTTCCCAAAATACTCTAAATCGTCTACAATAATGAGAGGTGCACCATTACCATTGGTGGTGCTTAAACCACGGATTAAGAGTACGGCACCGTCACTCCCTGGTTGCCCAGAACGTTGTTGCGTGGTGATACCAGGTACACGACCAATGAGCGTATTTTGTAAACTGGCCGCAGGGGTTTGTCTAATATCATCGCCCGAAATGGCACTGGTAGAGCCCGTATTGGTAATCTTTTTCTGTATACCGTAGGCCACTACAACTACCTCTTCTAAACCTTTGGCATCTACTTCCAAAGTAACGTTTACATTAGATTGGTTACCTACCACTACTTCTTTAGAAAGGTAGCCAATGTATTTGAAGACAATGGTTTTACTAGAACCCTTTAATGTAAGTTTAAACTTACCATTTTGGTCGGTTTGTGTACCGTTACTAGGGAGGTCTTTTTCGATGACCGAAACGCCAATAAGTGTCTCATTTTTATCGCTAACCGTTCCTGTAACTGTTTGCTGCTGTGCCCAAGTGATCCCACACAGCAACAATAAATATATCGTTAATAAATATCTTTTCATTTTCAAATGGATTAATTACCAACCTGTGTTTTGTACTAGGTTTGTGTTTTTTGTAATTTCAGCGTATGGTATTGGATAGAAATACATTCTAGGATTAGCAAAGCTGATTTTGCCTACTACAGCCTTTTGATAAGTTAAGGCACCAGTAGTGGCATTCCTAGTGATAATCATCCCATTTAAATCCTTGTTCAATACAGTTTCCGCAGTTTTCCATCTTCTCAAATCCCAAAAACGTTGCTCTTCAAATGCCATTTCTATCCTGCGCTCGTTGCGGATGGCAATACGCATCTCGTCTTTGGTCATTCCTGATGATTTTAAGCCATATGAATAGCCAGGAGTGGTACCCGCAGTAATTCCTGCCCTTTTTCTGATGTCTTGCAACACTTTGTAAACACTAGCATCAGGGGCCGTTAAATACTCATTTCTGGCTTCGGCATAGTTTAACAGCACTTCGGCATAACGAAAAATAGGGAAGTTGTGCGGTTGTGCACTGTATAGCGTAGCGGTAGCAAAGTTGCCCAAATGCTTACGCAGGTAATAACCTGTTTTGGTTTGTGTGCTGTTGTTGTTCGGTTTATCTAAACCGCCTTCATAAGTTTGCAGAGGACGGCTTAACCAGTTCACGCCGTTATATAAAACGGTACTGGCCAAACGAGGATCGCGGTTGGCATAAGGGTTGGTAGCCACAAAACCAGAAACTGGATCAGTAATATCTCTCCCATTTAAACCAGGAAATGCTTCTACTAAATCCTGCGTTGGACTGGTTCTGCCTTGCGCACTGGCCAAAGCATAACCTACAGGGCCATTGTTGGTTTCTAAATCAGAACTGTTATTGCGTAAATAACCTAAAATCACTTCATCATTTTTTCTAACAATGAATACGTTGTTAAAGGTTACACCATCAATTTTAAACTTTCCAGTAAGCATTAAATCGTTGGCCGCCTGAGCAGCTAAATTCCAACGTTCGGCATCAAAATTGGCATAGCCTTGGTATTTCTTTTGATCTGCCGTACCACCAATGTTACCCCCATTATAAAGCGGGCTGGCAGCATATAGCAATGTTCGTGCTTTTAAGGCCAGCACTACTCCGTTAGAAATCCTACCATAATCACCAGCTGCCAATGGGTCCGGACGTACTGCACCTTTAATGGCATCACATTCTGCTACGATATAGTTGATACATTCTTCGAAACTGTTTCGGGTAAAGTTCTTCGGCTTTTCAGCATCTAATACTTCATCGCCCACTAAAGGCACCCCGCCGTATCTTTTTACCAATTCAAAGTAAAACATGGCTCGTAAGAAGCGGGTTTCGGCTTTCCAAAAAGGAATTTTAGCGGGTACAGGTACAATATCAATGTTCTTTAAAAAGATATTGGCCTTGCGGATGCCTTCGTAGTTTTTACTCCAAGCATCATCGGGATTACTTAATGCGCTCAATGATGACGTAGTGAATCGTTCGATGCTCACGGCATTCCTTGATGGCATCGCATCATCGGTTGCCGCGTCAAGCAAGTCGCCTCCTACACGGTTGTATCCGTTAGGTAAAATGGAATAAATGTTATTTAAAAATTGCTCTGCATAAAATCCGTTCTTATCGGTTGGATCAAATACATAGTTTTCGGTAATTCTTTCAAGCGGTCCGTCTTCAATTTTAGTACAACCTGCCAAAGAAAGTGCAGTCATTACTGCTATCAATAATTTCTTCATATTCTTCGTTCTTAAAATTTAACACTGATGCCTGCAACAAGCATTTTTTGGATTGGATAGGCGTTGAAGTAATTTTCTGGGTCTTGGTCTTTCAATCCAGTAATGGTGAAAAGGTTAGTGCCATTTACAAATAGCCTAGCATTAGTAGCTTTTACTTTTTTAACCCAGCTGATTGGGAAAGTATAACCTAACTCTACACTCTTTAAACGAAGAAAATCGCCATTTCGCAACCAATAGGTTGAGCCATATTGGTTGTTTACATTGGTACCCACACTTACTCTTGGATAGGTAGCAGTAGCCGCAGTAGCTGGCGTCCATCTATCTAAGTTGTGCTCATAAGCCTGTCCCCTAGCGCCTTGAAAAGCCCAGTAAGAGTTTCCTGTTAAGAACACATCGTTATTGGCTACGCCTTGTAGCAAAGCCGAGAAATCAAATCCTTTATAACTACCACCCAAGTTTAAACCGAAGTTTAGGGCTGGTGTGGTTCTGCCAATGGCAACGTAGTCGTTTTCATCAATAATGTTATCGCCATTTTGGTCTATATATTTGATGTCCCCTGGCACAATCGGCAAATTAGCTGGCTTTGCACTGGCATTAATTTCTGCTTGTGTTTGGAACAGTCCATTGGCAACCAAGCCAAAAGGCTGTCCTACAGGCAAGCCCGTAAATTGTTGGTAAGCAAACTGACGTACGGGCTCATCTGCAAAGACAACTCTAGTTCTTACGGTAGAGAAGTTCGGAGCAATGAAGTAATTGAAATCGCCAACATTGTCACGATAGTTCAATTGGAACTCGAAGCCTGAATAATTGCGTTCGCCCAAGTTACGTACCGTGTAGGTGGCACCAGTAATTTGGGTACTGTTACCAATGAGCTGTAGTAAATCGAAATACTTGTTATTGAAATATTCTGCCGTTAAGGACAGTTTGTTGTTGAACATCGCAGCATCAAAACCTACATTGAATTTGTTGGCTTGCTCGAAGGTTAAGTGCGGATTAGCTAAAGCTCCTTGTTCAATACCCACTACCGTACCACCGGTATTGGTTCCAAAGTTATAGCCAGTTCCAGTGGTATAATATTGGTTATAGGTGTAATAGTTGTTAGGATTGAAATTTCCCATACGACCAAAGCTGGTCCTCAATTTAAAATCATTTAACCATTTGGCTTTATCTGCTAAAAAGTCCTCTTTTTTAAGATTCCATCCTAAGCCCAGTGCTGGAAAAAAACCATAGCCATAGCCTTTTGCATAACGTTCTGAAGTACCGTTATAAGCTGCTGCTAGCTGAACCAGGTATTTTTCTTTGTAGTTATATGCCAATCGGCCACTAATGCCTCTAATGTTATAGGCCAAATCGGCTCCACCCATACGGTAATCGTTATTGGCAATTAACAAGGCGTCGAAGTTGTGTGCGCCCACATTTTTGCTGTAGCCAAATTCTCCTTGTAGGTAAAAAACACGGTTTTGTGTATTGGTAGACAATATATTTGTTTGATCTGCTGGTGTACCGTATTGGGTATAAACAGGGTTTCCAGCACCATCTTTACTTTGTAAAAATGCCACCAATGCCTTACTTCTTATCGTGGTTTGGTCTAAGTAAGTATTAATTGCACTTAAGGCCTTGAACCAAAGCCCAGGCGTAATTTTTTGCAGGTCTGCTTTTACCGCTAAATCAACCCTGAAATCGCGGGTGTAACCTACCTGATAGCCAGACATGAAGTTTTGCCCGTAGATATTGTTTTGCTGAAAGTCTTGACTAGCACCTAAGCTGCCGTTAGCGTTAAAAATGGGATAGGCATTTGCTGGGGTATTAATGATATTATTATACAAGGTATTGGTTGAAACACCTGGTTCATTACCTGTTTGCAAACGGCCAAATAGGTTTAAGCTGGTAGTAATGTATTTGCTCAGGTCTAAAGAAACATTTGAACGGAATACATAACGCTTGTAACTTGAATTGGTACTATTAGCATTTGCATCGGATTCTTTAAAAATCCCCTGTTGATCTAAATAATCAAGACTTACATAATATTTAGCGGTTTGTTTACCTCCAGAAATATCTACGTTATAGCGGCTGTAAGGAGTTTCTTTCCTTAATATCTCATTTTGCCAATTTACGTTTGGATGGTAAAACGGGTCGCTACCATCTCTGTAGGCATCTAAATCTGCTTGTGAATATACCGCTGGCCTACCATCATTGGTTAAAGCTTCGTTGTATAACAATGCATAATTATAGGCATCTAATGTTTTAGGCAATTGCGTTGGTCTCGAAAAACCATACATGGCTTTAAAGCCAATGCGCTGAGGGCCTTCCTGCCCTTTTTTGGTGGTAATTAATACTAAGCCATTCGATGCTCTGATACCCATCATGGCAGTGGCCAATGCATCTTTTAAAACTGTTACCGATTCTACTTGCTCAGGGTTAATAGAGGTAAAAGTTTGCGGAATACCATCTAAAATAACCAATGGCGACATTCCCCTTAAAGTTAAATTTAAACCATCGTTACCTGGCTCACCGCTACTTTGATAGGTGCTTAGTCCTGCTAAACGACCAGTTAGTGTGCCATATATTGGTGAAGAAATGGTTTTGGTTAAATCGTTTGTTCTAATTTCTGATACCGATTCGAGATTGGTGGCTTTCTTTTGCTTAGTGTAAAGCACATTAAAGGTATCTGAAGGGCTGTCGTCTTCCAGCAGGGTTACATTGATCTCTTTTTGACCGTTAAAAGCAATTTCCTGGGTTTTAAATCCATTTACTTTAAAGATGAGCACGTCACCTCGATCTGCTTTTAACATAAATTTGCCATCTACATCTGTTAAAACCAAGCTATTGGGCCTGCCTTTAATTTGCACAATAACATCTAGTAGTGGTTTACCCGAAAGTTCTGTCACTTTCCCCGTCACTTCATCGGCATACGATGCGCCGTAAGATAAAGCGTCCACAGGAATTCCATTTTCGGCTGAAGCATTTAATTGCAGAAAAAAACACCAGAGCAGTGTAATTGAAATCTTCTGCAAAATTCTTTTTAGTAGAATTTTACTCATACAGTTTATTTGGTTGTTAATTGGTTTTCGTCAAAAATTTGACATCGTAAATATAGGTGACCAAAGCCGACATCCGCAACACAAAAACAACACAAATTACTGATAAATAGAATGTTATAAAAATTTTGATACGCTTAAATCTCATTAACACAAAAAGGCAATGTGCTGATTATTTGTGATATATCATTAAAGGCAAGCAAACGACTGATACGTTTAAAACACAATGAAAATGTTTTTCAAAAAAATGCGGAAACGTTTGCGCTTTTATGAGGTAAAAAGGGGCTGGTAGTTAGTGGATAGGGATAAGTAGTTAGGGCATAGTCCCAACCTTCTGGATTAGCCAGCGCATTGTTCTTACATAGACCGTCATCTCGACCGTAGCGGAGAGATCTTTAAGGTGCAATTACACGTAAAATTAAAAACAAGTCGTTAGGTTTCTCCTCCTTTGGTCGTCGAAATGACGGTGAGGCAATCACAAAAGAAACTAAGTTTGTGGTTATTATTGTCGCCTAATCGTACACCAATAAATTTGTTGGTGATTACACCAACCATAGCGCTAAAAGATTCCTCCAAAGTCGGAGTAACAGGATGGGAATGTTTGTGCGTTAATGAAACTATTGAGTGTAATTAATAGTGGCTAGCATAATTGACTGCTTTGTGGACAGCAAATTTCTTTTGTTTAATCCGATAAAGTACCTTGAAGGGTAATGCTCAGGCTTCTTATGATAGATTAAATAAAAAATGAAAGTGCCAAACACTGGTGTAAATTTACTCATTGTAACAATAAGACCTCCATGCACCAGTGTAAGACCTAATCATTGTAACAATGAGCCCCCCATACACTGGTGTAAGACCCAATCATTGTAACAATAAAACCTCCATGCAACAGTGTATGGAGGTTTTATTGTAATTACTAAAATTTGACACCTCACAATGGAAAATCTGGATAGAAAAGAATGTTGCTTTGCTTTTCCTAGCATTGATATTTTACCACAAAGATGGATGAAGACATTGAAAAGAAACGCAAAGACAAGTTGTAAAGGAATTGCGCTTTAAGATTGCTTCGTGCCTCGCAATGACGTAAAATTCAAAGTACTGCTATCTTAAAGATACTTTGCGTTCTTAGCGGAACTCTTTCTTTTCTTAGCGTTAAGTTTTATCGCAAAGATTAATGAAGACATCACAAAGAAACGCAAAGACAAGTTGCAAAGGAATTGCGCTTCAAGATTGCTTCGTGCCTCGCAATGACGTAAAATTTAACGTACTGCTATCTTAAAGATACTTTGCGTTCTTAGCGTAACTCTTTTTTCTTAGCGTTGAATTTTACCGCAAAGATTGATGAAGACATCGCAAAGGAACGCTAAGACAAGTTGCTAAAGGGTTAATGCTTTAAGATTGCTTCGTGCCTCGCAATGACGTAAATTCAAAGTACTTGCTATCGTAAAGACACTTTGCGTTCTTAGCGTAACTATTTTTTCCTTAGCGGTTAAGTTTTATCGTAAAGATTAATGAAGACATCACAAAGAAACGCAAAGACAGGTTGCGATGGATTAACGCTTTAAGGTTGCTTCATGCATCGCAATTATTTAATAATCAAAGTATTGCCACCTTAAAATCACTTTACGTTCTTAGCGTAACTATTTTTTCCTTAGCGGTTAAGTTTTATCGTAAAGATTAATGAAGACATCACAAAGAAACGCAAAGACAGGTTGCGATGGATTAACGCTTTAAGGTTGCTTCATGCATCGCAATTATTTAATAATCAAAGTATTGCCACCTTAAAATCACTTTACGTTCTTAGCGTAACTATTTTTTCCTTAGCGGTTAAGTTTTATCGCAAAGATTAATGAAGATATCGCAAAGGAACGCAAAGACAAGTTGCAAAGGAATTGCGCTTTAAGATTGCTTCGTGTCTCGCAATGACGTAAAATTAGCGTGTGGTTGGTATTGATTACCCAGCCACTGTTTTTTATATCATCTTCAAACGTTCTTCTTCCAAATCAATTTGGTAAAGTTGATGGCGAATGATCTCTTCATTGATATTTGGATCTTTATTTAACTCTACAAGATACGCCCGCTGACTTTCTAACATCTCCATAAAAATGACCTTGGTTTTATCATTCATCCAACTATCATCAGTGGCTTTTGCTCTTTCTTCCCATTGTTGAATGAATTTTTCTAAGCCTGCGTGACCATGAAGTTCATTTTCATACTTATGTTTAAGGAATTGATAAATGTGCTGTTTCAAGCCCTGCTTCATCTTTTTACGGGTAGCGGCTTCTTCGGCTTCATCAAAAATACCTTCAAATAAACGACTGCGCTTAATAAAGTGCGGCAGCGTAAGTCCTTGTACCAACAAGGTTAATAAGATGGCCACAAAGGTGATAAACAAGATTAAATCCCGATGTGGGAAAAGCTCTCCATTGGCAAGCTTCACAGGAATAGCCAATGCTGCCGCTAGAGATACCACTCCCCTCATTCCTGTCCAACCCAACAGCGCAGGCATTAACCAACGCCTTCTTCGCGAGGCAGCATGGGGCATTACCGTAGGTCTAAAAATGAGTGTAGCAACCAACGCTGCATAACCGCTAATGATTCTTGCGGCAATAAGCACTGCCGTAACCAAAACCCCATAACCAATGGCAGTCCTCAATGGGATGCCTTTGGCGTGAATACCGCTTACGATCTCGGGCAGTTCTAAGCCTATAATTAGAAAAATAATGCCATTTAAAATAAATACAAAGCTTTCCCAAACACTGTAACCCCTAATTCGACTGGTGCTATTTAGAAAAAGCAATCTTTGCGCCGACATATACAAGCCACCACATACCACCGCCAGTACGCCAGAGCTATGTAATTGCTCAGCCACCCAATACATAAAGTACGGTTCTATCAGGGTAAGGGCAATATCAGAGGAAGCGTCAGTAGGTAAACGTTTATGCATTTGTACAAAAATCCACCCTAGTAGTAAACCAATGGCGATGCCACCAAGCACCATCCATAAAAAACTGGTTGCGGCTTCCTGCCAAATGAACTGGCCTGTACCTACTGCTACCAACGCAAAGCGAAAAATAATCAATGAGGAAGCATCGTTCAATAGGCTTTCTCCTTCTAAAATGGTTGCCGTAGACCTAGGGATCTTTACAAATTTGGTAATGGCACCTGTACTTACGGCATCGGGCGGCGATACAATGCCTCCCAACAAAAAACCTAAGGCAATGGTAAAGCCTGGGATATAATAATTAGTAACCAACGCCACCGATAATGCGGTGAAGAAAACTACCAAAAATGCAAAACTGGTAATGATACGCCACCATTTTTTCATTTCCTTAAAGGAGATGGACCACGAAGCTTCAAATAGCAAAGGCGGCAGGAAGATAAAAAAGATCAAATCGGGATTGATCCTTACCACGGGCAGGTTGGGTATAAAGCTGACCACCAATCCAGCAACAACCAATAGCACTGGATAGGCAATTCTTAATTTGGTTGCCCACATTTCTAACAGTACCACGGCTGCAACCATGGCCAATAAAAAAGGTAAAATTGTATGCATAAGGTATTTTGTGATCCTGAAAGTTAATAAATTATATAGGATTAAAATATTGGATAAGCAATTTGAATAGCTTTTTTTATCTAAGACTAATGAAGATATTAGGCACTACCGAGACTTCAATCTCATTTGTGTTTATTCAGCCTGTTCATTCCCGTACAAAATAGCTAGCTATAGTATAAAATGTTTAAATTAGGTGGTAAAGAAGCGCAAGCTTCCGATCATCTATCCGATACTGATTTAGCGTAAACTTGTAAACGATGAAAAAGGGTCTATTATTTTTTTGCTGTTTGTCATTACTATGGAATTTAGGAAGAGCACAATCTTCTGAACTAAGCAATATCCAAGCATCATTGCCTCAAATCCGCGATAGCCTTAAATATGTAGATGCCCTCAACCGCATGGCTATGCTGCTTTACGAGAAGAATATCGACAGCACTTTTTACTATACCCGAAAGGCACGTGAAATTGCCGACCGTCATCATTACGAACGAGGCAAGGCTGATGCCACAAACAACCTCGGTATCTTTTTTGATATTAAAGGCAACTTTCAATTGGCTTTGAAATATTACAATGAAGGATATACTACTTACCAAAAATTGAAAGACTCTGTTAATATCGTTCAAGCTTTGATGAATATTGCAATGGTTTATCATGAAATGGGCAAAGATGAACGAGCCATTCAACGGTACGATCTAGCTTTCAGCCTATCCAAAAAACTTCGCAACGATTCTATTAGTTCGTTGGTAATTTATAACTATCTGCTCTCCTACCCACAACATTTCAGTAAAGATTCTACCCGCTATTACATTAAATTAGCCAAACAAATTGCTACTAAATACAAGGATGAACGAACGTTATTGGCCATAGATCAACTTGTTGCCGACGATCTTATTGTTCATGGTAAACGTGCAGAGGGCTTAGCACTGCTTAAAAAAACAATCGCCACCGCCATTGCTAAAAAGCTATACTATGTCTCTATGGATATGCACATTGATATGGCACAACAGCTAGAAAAAACTGACCCAGAGCAGAGTGCTGCCTTATATCATCAAGCTTTGGCCATTGCCAATCGCAACGACTATTTATACTACGGCGAAGTGTTAACACGTCAACTATTTGAGTTCTATCATGCCCGCGGAGATCATTTAAAAGCAGGAACCTTTGGTAAAAAATTCATCGAAATTCGTGACAAAGAAGCAAAATTAAACAGCGAGTCGGGAATAGACTATATTGACTATGCCGTGAAGGAAGGGCAGGTAAAATCCTTACAGAATCGTTACAGCTATCAAGTGGCGCTATCCATATTATCTTGTATTGCTTTTTTATTGGCCATTTACACCATCATTTCTATTCGTAAGCATTTACAACGAACCAAAAAGCAAAATAGCCAAATGAAAGAGGCTTTAACTGCTCTGGAACATAGCCAAGCAGATAATACGCGTATGATGCGCATTGTGGCACATGACCTGCGTAATCCCATCGGTGGAATGCTCTCTATTGCCTCCATGATGCTGGAAGAACCCGACCGATCTGAAGAAGACAAAATTCCTCTTGACCTCATCAAGACCTCTGGACAGCATTCTCTCGAGTTGGTAGATAGCCTTTTACAGGTACAGTTTAACAGTGAAGATTTAAAAAAGGAACCGATAGATATTGCCGAAATGCTAAAATATTGTGTTTCGTTGTTAGAGAGTAAGGCCGAAGCGAAAGAACAACAGTTGAGCTTGGAAACAGTACCCACTGTACTGCCCGCTAGTCGTGAAAAACTGTGGCGGGTAGTGAGCAATCTGGTTGCAAATGCCATTAAATTCAGTCCTAACGGTTCTAAAATTAAGTTAAAAATGGCGCAAATGACTCGTGGCATACGCATTTCGGTAAAGGATGAAGGTATTGGCATTCCCGCCGAATTAGGAGAAAAGATATTTGATTTATTTACCGAAGCAAAAAGATTAGGTACCGCAGGTGAACATACCTTTGGCATGGGCTTGGCTATTTCAAAGCAAATTGTAGAGGCTCATAATGGCAAAATATGGTACGAAAACAATAAAACCAGTGGCACTACTTTCTTTGTTGATCTGCCTTTTTAATTATCGACCATTGATATAGTTCTTCGACCAGAAAAAAGTTTCTTTATCTTTAGGCTGATCTTTTTAAAGACGGCAAATGAAAAGTCATACCTTTCAAGCTACGATAGAAATTATAGGGATTAATCCTTATGTACTAGTACCAGAAGCTATTTTAACCGAAATTTTCAGCCAAGCGGGCAAAGATAAAGGGCATATTCCAATTGCTGGAACCATCAATGGTTTGCCTTATCAACAAACTTTGGTAAAGTACAGCGGCCTTTGGCGACTGTATATTAACACCACAATGCTTAAGGATTCTCCCAAACGCATTGGCGAAAGCATTGAGGCATCCATTTGGTTTGACTCCTCGGATAGAAGCATCCAACCACATCCAAAGCTAACGGAAGCATTAGCGAATGATACAGAGGCTCGGTCTGTATTTGACCAGCTTAGCCCTTCTATGCAAAAGGAAATTGTACGGTATATTGCTAACTTGAAAACCGAGGAAAGTATCCAAAGGAACGTAGAAAAAGCAATTGGCTTTTTATTGGGGAAAGGTTCGTTTATTGGGAGGCAAAACATTGGCAATTGACGAAATAAAACCAATGTAATTTTATTATCATTGTAGCCGTTAATTGAACAGTAACAAATCACACTCGTAAAACAGCTACAATTTTGACTGTAAAAAATCATCAGTTTAATAAATTCAATAACCTATTTTTTCTCCTTTGGATCATGATTACAGCGTTGCTTTGGGCGCTAGATGATTCAGAATATCCTTGGGTAATACAAAAAGTACTCTCTGGCGTTTCTTTAATCGTAGCCTTATGCAGTACTACTTATTTTTTGTGCAATTATATATTACCGAAGGAAATTCATAGAAATAGAATACTCATCATTTTCATACAGTTGGTGCTGTTGTGTTTTGTACAGGCCTTTCTACTTTGGATATTTCAAGAGGGTATTGTGCTACTGGAAGCTCGTCATATCTTACCTATTTCGCAATTCACTCACGAACGAGAAACTTTTTTGGTGACTTTAAGCAATTCAGTTCCAGCTACCATTTTAGTTAACCTAGGTTTTGGAGGATTAAAGTTCTACTATGAGCATGGCAAACTATACCAGCAGCATTTAAACTTACAAAAAGCACATTTAGAAACTCAACTGCAGTCCTTGCAATCTAAAATTACGCCGCATTTCATGTTCAATGTCCTTAACCATATTCACATACAAATCCAAAAGGACACTGACTTGGCATCTTCACTTCTTCTTAAATATTCGGATATCCTCCGTTATCAACTGTATGGTGTTGATAAGGAAATGGTAAATTTGAATGAGGAAATTGCCTTTATGGACAATTACATAGAGGTTGAAAAATACCGATGGGTAAATACATTAGAGGTTACTCATCAATGGGATATACAAAATGGCAAAACTAAAATACTGCCTCTTCTATTTATCATATTTATAGAAAATGCCTTTAAGCATGTGGGTCGTTCTGTGGCACAAAATGGATATATCCATATCCAATTAAAGCAATACGATCACGAAATGATCCTAGAAGTCCGCAACTCCAAAGCTTCCGCCAACAAGCAACCCAAAAACAGTTCTGGAATGGGCTTAAAAAATGCGAAACAACGCTTAGCACTGTTATATGCAAATCAATATGAGCTGGCTATTAACGAAACAGATGATACTTATCAAATAACACTCAGCATAGTCATTGGGAATGAACAATCTTAATAAAATGAAAACTCAGCCCCTAAAATGTCTGATTGTAGATGATGAATTAGGAGCTGTAGAAGGAATTAAACTATATATAGAGAAATTAGATTTTCTGGAAGTGACACAAGTCAGTTTTTCGGCTATTGAAGCTCATCATGTGCTAAAAAATGAGAAGATAGACTTAATGTTCTTAGACATCAATATGCCTGATTTAACAGGTCTTGAATTCCTTGAATCGCTAAATGATCCTCCTTTGACCATTATGACAACAGCTTATTCGGAACACGCTTTAGATGGCTTTAGGCTTAATGTGATTGATTATTTATTAAAGCCTATTGGTTTTCAACGATTCTTTCAAGCAGTCCAAAAAGCCAAAAGTGCCTACACTTCTCAGCTTACACAAGAAGTTAAGACTTTAAAGGAGGAGGATATTTACATTAAACAAGGAGATACTTTTATCCGTATTGTTTGGTCGGATATCCTGTATGTGGAGGCCATGCAGAACTACGTCAAAATTCATTTGCAGGATAAAACACATCTTGTCCATCAATCTATGAATGCCACTGTTGAAATGCTACCCAATAGCGTTTTCTTCAGAATTCATAAATCTTATCTGGTTAACTTATTCCATATTAACAGTATTAATGGCGGGCGAGTATATGTGAAAAACTACGAACTGCCTTTATCAAAATATCGCCGCGAAGAGCTATTCGACACCGTTGTTAATAAAAAGCTTTTAAGCAAATAACCGCTACCATTTATACGATAACGACAATACGTACTGGTTTTTAGCAATAGAAGGCAACACCACCAACTGCTTCACTTTTCCATTATTTCCAAATAGCTGATGCATTTTAGGAAGTAACAGGCAAGCAATTTCCACACTCATGATACCAATACCTGCCCCTGCTACCACATCGCTAAACCAATGCTTTTTGTTCACCATCCTTAATGCGCCTGTAGTGGTGGCTGCCAGATAGCCTCCAATCCCAATCCAAGGGTTTTGGTTACCATATTCTTTAAATAAAAGATGTGCACCTACAAATGCCGTAGCCGTGTGCCCCGATGGGAATGATTTCGTATTGGAACCATCAGGACGTTTGATGCCAATGGCATGTTTCATTGTTTGTACTACTGTAGCTGTCAACAAGTAAGCGCTAGCCATCAACAACGTTCTGTCTCCAAAACTGTGTTTTGCTTTTACTCCCAGTAAATCCAGTGCATAAACATTTACGGCTGGTGCATATTGAAGGTAATCATCTAAAGTAATACGGTGATGGATAGATTGACCAAGGTTACGGTGTAAACTGCGATCCAATTCTTTAAGCGGCGCAACGAATTGTGTAGCGATGCCATACCCTATAAAAACCGCTGGGATCATAAATTGCTGAGCACTGCTTTTATCTCGCTTAATATTAAACTTAGCAATATTTGGCAAATTGAATCCACACGTTTCATCCAATATTGATGTACTATTGGTATCTGTAACATGGGTTATCGAGTCTATTTGGGCCAATGCAATAAAATGCGTAAAACTGAATATCATCAGCATCATTGTCTTCATATCTGTAGCTGTCATTAAGTGTTGACAGGCACAAATTTGAAGGGCTAGACACGCGTTATCGAAGATTATTGACGACTGGACGACTTGAAGTGATCAAAGGACATTAGCCTAGGCTAAATAGGTTAGCCTAGTTTTCCCTACTTTTTTATAACCATAGTATGGAGCGTTGAATCATAACTAAAAAAGCTATGAAAGAAAGAAACGAATATCTCCATAAACAAAAAAGATGCTGAACGTCGGACACGTTAAGAAGTGTCATCGTTTATGCACGCATTCCAAACACTTTAATGCACAAGGGGATAAAACCACAGGAAATGGCGATATATAGGGCAACTCTAATATAATTTAATGTTTGCCAAAGTGAAGTTCGATCGACCAAATCTTTTGAAAACATTTGCGTTGCTGCTATTTTTTGAAAATCAATAATATTTGACGCAAAAAATGCCAAAGTCCAGGCCCTCACAGCAAAGTGTGCGATCATCAAAATGATTAACCAATTACGAACCGGATCAATTTTCCAGCAAAAAACTAGCGCTAGGATAAACGTTATTTCATGAACAGAATGAAAAATGATCCAAAAGACTTTAAGGCTTGCTCCATTTCCATCGAGCAACAATTTAAAATGATCTGGAGGTGATGAAACCCATTTAGGGACAAACACAAGTGTTTCAAAAATTTGTGCCCCATTCATTAAAAAATAAATGAGCGTACTTATACAAAGCCATATTTCGGCTCTGTTTACATAGTTTGAGGTTAGGCTTTCCATTTTATTTTTGATTTAATTGGTCTGCAGTTTCTTTCATGATTACTGTCGCTTCTGTAAAGTAGCGCTTAATCGTTTCTATTTCTTGTTCCGAAAAGGTTTCTAGTAATCCTATAGTTTTCTGTTGTAGATCATCAAAGAATGGCTTTAATAGGTTCATGCTATTTTCTACATTTGGAACCACCACCACCTTTCTCCTATCAGACTTTACAAATTGTCTTTGCACAAGATTCTTTTCCTCCAAACGATCTATCAACCCTGTAACAGCACCTGTAGTTAAACCAGTAAGCTTCGAGATATCTCCAGCCGTGATGGACTTGTGCTGCAATATCAGTCCCAAGTACTTGTGGTCTGCCCCTGAAAGCCCTGCTTTACGAGCTATAGCCTCATGCATAAATATGGAGGCATCAGAATATTGCTTACTTGCCAACCTGAACAACAGCAACTTACTCTCTTTATTTTCTCTCATTAAATAAATATCTTAGTAACAAAGATAAATTAAAGATGCATCTATCCAATTTTTTTTTGAAAATTAAAAGTGGTTTGTGCCACGAATGATCATTGGCTAAGTTTAACAGAAAAGAGCATATTTGTATTAAATCAAAAAATTTGTGCCCGTTACCTAGCCCTTCTCAATATGTATGATTTTAGATTAAAGGTTTTTTATATCGTTGCCAAAAGGCTAAATTTCACTAAAGCAGCTGAAGAACTATTTATTTCACAACCCGCAGTCAGCAAACATATCCACGAAATTGAAGAGCATTATGGCATCAAGCTTTTTGATAGAAATGGGACCAAGATCAAACTCACCAAAGCAGGCACCATACTATTTGGACACGTTGAAAAGCTAACCGACATTTATAGAGACATTGACATGGATATTGCGGCAATTTCCAGCAATTCGAAAGGTTTGTTAAGAATAGGTGCCAGTACTACCGTGGCACAGTATTACCTTCCCAAATATATTGCTTCATTTAGGGAGCGGTTTCCTGATATCGAGATTGCTATGGTTTCGAACAACACCGAAGTGATAGAGAATCTGCTCATCGACAACAAAATAGACCTAGCCATTGTAGAAGGACAATCTAAAAGACAAAACCTACAGTACAACTGCATTGCCAAAGATGAAATTGTACTCTGCACAAGAGCTAACAACACAAACATTAAACCCACCATCAAACCCGAAGACCTCAAGAAACTACCGATGATTTTGCGAGAAGCGGGTTCTGGCTCCTTAGAAGTAATTGCCAATGCACTAAAAACAAAAGGCATCAATTTCTCCACGCTCCTTAAAGAAATAGAGTTACAAAGTACTGAAAGCATCAAAACCTATCTACTTCACTCTAACACCTTCGCTTTCCTTTCCATTCATGCTATTTTTCGTGAACTAAAGGAAAATGAGCTAAAAGTAATTGACATTAAAGGCTTGGAAATTGAACGTTGTTTCTACTTGGCCATCAACCAAGGCGACATGCACAGTCTGCAAGAACTTTTCTACAAACACATTTCATCATAACCTAAGGTTATTGGAGATTGCTATTAGTGATTTCCACGTCTAAGTTCTTCTACTGAACTTTGCTGCTATACAATCAACCTAACATGTATGCAAAGCAAATTATCTTTTAAAAGAAACTTCAGAAAAATATTGGATAGCAGTATCACCTTCAGGGAAGTTGTATTTATTGCACTTTTATTGTTATGCCTATCCTCTTTCGTTTCTCCTCCTCTCGCCCTACTTCTTGGCATTGTTACCGCACAATGGATAGGGCATCCTTACCTACACCTCAACCATAAAATCACGCATCTTTTGCTCCAATTCTCTGTGGTGGGCCTTGGATTTGGTATGAACGTTCATACCGCCCTAAAAGCGGGCAAAGAAGGCTTTACCTTTACCGTGATCTCGATTATTGGTACGTTGGCAATAGGATATTTTCTAGGTAAATCGTTAAAAATAGATCGAAAAACTTCACATCTCATTTCTGCTGGCACGGCCATTTGTGGTGGTAGTGCCATCGCGGCTATATCGCCTGTAATTAGAGCCCAAGAAAAGCAGGTAAGCGTGGCACTGGGAACCATTTTCATTCTCAATTCCTTGGCACTTTTTATTTTTCCTGTGGTCGGACATCTATTGCATCTCTCCCCCTCTCAGTTTGGGATATGGAGTGCCATCGCCATACAAGATACCAGTTCTGTAGTTGGCGCTGCCAGCAGATACGGAAACGAAGCTTTGCAAATTGCCACTACCGTAAAACTTACCCGAGCGCTTTGGATTATTCCCATTGCATTGCTCAGCACATGGTTATTTAAATCTAAAGGCACCAAAATAAAGATTCCTTATTTTATCGGGTTGTTTGTATTGGCCATTATAGGTAGCACTTACATCCCATTTATTAGCCAAATAGGAAATCACATTGTTTCCTTTTCCAAGATTGGATTAACGGTTACTTTATTCCTTATTGGCAGTGGACTATCCAAACAGGTGATTAGTACCGTGGGATTTAAACCCATATTACAAGGTGTTATCCTATGGATCGCTATTTCGGTAGGCGGTTTATGGGCGGTATTAACCCTGCTGTAGCATACCTAAAGTTTTAAACGTTGCTTAAAGGCTGGAGCCAAATAAGATGTGACTTCTTTGCTATTTAAATCAACTTCGAAAACCTCATAACCGCTATTGCGATAGTTCACAGTATCCGTAATCAGAAACTTAATTCCCCCAAAAATACCTTTATGGCTAACGATTTCATATTGATCAAGTGCATCCAAATTAAGTTTAAGCCCTTTCTTCTGTTCCTTTAATTTATCGCTAACCATTTTCAATAAACCTTTATGGTTAATAAATAACGCTTTACCTACTATTTTTCCAGTGGAAAGATCAAAACAATAAGCTTGTTGTGATTCAAAAGGAGAACCATACGATTGTATATTCACTGATAAGTTTAACAGATCTGCCCGATCATAAAACAGCTCATAATGCTCAAAACCGTAAGCGGCTTCACGTAACCTACTATCAAGCATTAATGCCATAAGGCTTTCTTTTTTTGCTTTTAACCTTTGTTCAGGCGTAGCCGAAAAATAGCTATTCATGATGGATTTGTTTCTTATCTTTTTGTAGATCTCCATCGAAATATTACTGTACTGATTTGCCAACTTAGGTTCCTCAAGCACGTAATATTGTTCTCCAATTTTTACCGAATCTTTAAGGATAATTAACTGTTGTGCTTTGGCTTGCCCTAACAGCAAAAGCATTAAAACAAAAGACATTGTAAAGCCTCTATTCATCGTTTTTGGTTTATATCCTGCTGTGGTACAAAATCTGTTCCAACTACCTTATCCTTTGCATGGGGAATGTTTGCTTACGTTGCTGTCCATTTTTCACACCAGAGATTTCGGCAACTAGACGGTCGTTGTCAATCTTGGTATAACTAATTATCTGAGGAAAATCGTGTTGAGGGTTTTCAAAAATCAAAGTCGTATCTGAAATCGTTTTTAAAGTAAAACGGACTGGTTGGCCACCATTTTGATTTGTGACGATAGGGATGTAAAATAATCCACCTTTTTCCTCTACCAAAAGTACACTTTCAAAAACCATTGTATCTCTCTCCTTCAACGCATAACTTTTTGCAAACAGTTCTTTATCGTTTACTTTGGCCCAAGTTTCGTAAATACTACCTCTAGAAGTTTTGTTTTCCCAAGTTCCAATTAGCCACGTTGCTTTTTTGATGGAATCCCTTATAGGCATCGCCCAACTACAGAAAACCACAATTACAATCACTACAAAAAACAATCTCGTTTTCATCACCTAATATGCTGAATGTAAACCTAATTTATTTCCCTCTGTATCCATAAACAAGGCAAAGAATCCCATTTCAGGACTAATTGCTGTTTTTGGTAGAATGACTTTACCCCCATTTTTCGATATCTTATCTAAAACAGGCTTTAAATCGTTACCAGCATTTAAATAAATTAATGCGCCACTTGTAGCCGGTTGATAATCTTTCCCGCTGGCTAACACTACATTTACCGTTTCTCCATGACTTGGAAACACACCCATTTTTACATCATCCATTTCCATTTCTTCTATTTTTATTCCTAAAATGGATTGATAAAAGGTAACCGCTCTAGAAAAGTCGGTCACAGGAATTTCTACAATTGAGATTAAATTTTCCATGCGATTTGCTTTTTGATTAACTGTCTTTTTATCTGATGCCGAACTGGAGCTGCTTTTATTGGTACAAGCAACAAATCCACTTACAAGCAACAGCGCAATCAGTGTTGTTTTTATTTTCATTCGTTTTTAATTTGATCAAGCAAAACTAAGGTGCCCGATTAAATCAAAATTGGATGAATGCGACAGTTTAATCTTTGGTGTAAAACATGGAAGAAAGCTGCATTTTATCACTTTCTAAAAAGTCTTTAGGGTTAAGACCTGTAAGTTCCTTAAAATCTCTGTTAAAATGCGCCTGGTCATAGTATTCACTATCATAGGCGATACGGGTAAGGTTTTCTGTTTTTTGATTAAGCAATAGTTTCAACGCAGCTTGCAGCCTAATAACTTTTCCTAATTGCTTTGGGCTTAAACCCACTTGCTTAAAGAATTTTCTTTCCAACTGTCTTCTTTTAGACAGATCATCTTTAACAATATCATTAATAGCCGTATTTCCTTTAGTTAATAATAATGCTTCAATAGTTGTTTTCACTACCTGATCAATCGTCGCTTTTTCATTAAACTTTTTTAAAAGAAAAGCTTCAACAACGGCTATTCGTTCTTCATCATCCACCGCTCGAATAATCTCTTGTTCTAATTTTTCAGCAAGTGTTTCACCAAATAGTTGCAGGATAGGTGTTTCTTTATCTGCCAGGTTTTTGATAGGCGTATTTACAAAGTTGGCGAAACCGAAAGGGTAAAATCTGACTGCAAAACAGCGGACATAACCAGTAGGCTGAATAATAAATGGTTCTGTAATTTGACCAACCACCATTGCTCGGGGTTGTATGATAAATTCATCTTCGGAAAGGTATCTTTTGATATTGTCTCCTAAAATAAAAATCATTTCTAGGCAACCATCGGGTACAATGCGTTGTTTTGCGGCTTGAGGTTCCAATGGAACTTCCAAAGTCCAATAACATTTAACTACCGAAGCCAAGTCGGCATGTGGTTCAAATGTTTGATAGATCACTGATTACTTATTTTTCTTTGTTGATTGATTATGTCCTTGTTATTACTCATCTCACTAACCCGTTTTAAATTAAAGATAGGAATTTTTATCGCTTAGCGATTTACAAGATAATGTTGTAAATTTCAAGCTTTAGCAGCAACAAAATGAATAAATCTATCGCCAACGAAATAATAGAAATGGCTCGTTATGATTTACAGGTACGAGAAGAACTTTTAAAAGCAGGAAAACTATCACCAGGTTACAATCCCGATATGGAACGCGTTCATCTGAAAAATGCAGCACGATTGGATGAGATCATCAATACCATAGGTTATCCCACACCATCAAAAGTTGGTAAAGAAGCTAGCGAAGCCGCATGGTTGATTGTACAACACGCCATTAGCAAACCTGCATTGATGAAAAAATGCTATGCGCTATTGTCAGAAGCTTCAGGTGATGTCAATCCGCAAAATCTTGCTTACCTGCACGACAGAATCTGTTATTTTGAAGGTAGGCCGCAAAAGTTCGGCACCCAGTTTGATGACCGAGGATTGTATCCTGTAGAAGATAAGGACGAAACCATACGGCTAAGGAAAGCATTACAATTGAGCACACATGATGAGGCCTTAATTATTGAAGCCAAAAACACACAAATAGATCTACATCCACACAATGAAGATTTTAACCTGTGGCGCAAGAAAGTTGGGTGGATCTAATAGAATAACAGCACAAGCTAACCCAAATAAGCTGCAATAAAATCCTTTCTGGGAATCATTTCCAAATAAGCATAAGCACCCGAAAGTTGGGGACGTTGTTTCAATCGATATAAGAAATAACCACCAAGATCAAAAATCATTGGACATTTAGCCTCGTACCAAACCTTGTGCGGATGTTTCCAAATAAAAGAGAAATAATGAGAAGTAAGCTTCAATCCAAATAATTCTGGATGACCAAGCGTAAGCAAACGGGGCTTGCCCCTTTCCAAATCTGCTTTACGAAACAAGGTGAGATTGGCCGTATGGGAAAATTCATAAGCTGCCAATCGATGATCATCTACGTCTGGCAGATGCTTTAGCACTTTAAACCCTTTAAACTTCTTTCCGTTTACCACCCATACTAGGTTAGGATAAAATGCCTCCCTACTTTGCAGTTCTTCTAGTGAAATTGGCGAATGTTGAAACTCGATAGTAGTACCACAAGGCGTATGCACATCTGCACGATGATGGCAGCTCTGTTCCTCACTGTAGAAGGTTTTTTCACGGAAGGAAGATGGAAAAGCAGCTTTCCATTCACGATGCCAAACACTCTCTCCGAAGGCATTCATTTTTTCCCCAGCCACTACTTCCTTTTCTACGATTGACTTAGCCATGAAACAAAACTAATAATCTCCATCCTGGTTTAAAAAATATTCTTATAAGTTTTAATATATGAGTATGGATGTGTAACTTGAACACAAAATACGCTCACAATCAAAACATTGCATTCAAATGAATGAATAGAGCGTACTTATTTATACGCTCAAATGCAGAAAAAGCTCATTCCCGCTTGTCTTTTAGAAATCATTTCGTTTCAAGTAAATCCCTGTTTACTGCATTTGGATACTTTACACTGTTCATTTAACCAAATATCACATTCTAAATTAATCACATGAAGCATCTCTATTTTTCATTAAAAATTCTAACGGTCGTCTTTATAGCAACTTTGCTCCTAGCAGGACAAGGAGCAAAGGCCCAAACTTTAGCCAGAGGCGATATTGCTTTTGTTAGGGTTAACGAATCGACCATTGATGGGTTTTCCTTCGTGGCACTGGTCGCCATTCCAGCAGGGACTCAAATATACTTTACCGACAATAGCTGGGGTAATACTGGATGGACTAACGCTGAAGCTCATTTCTTATACACCGCTCCAGCAGCAGGACTGAATCCTGGAACAGTAGTACATTGCGACGAAACAAGTGCTAATACATTTACCGTGACAGGTGGTGGAGGTACCTTGATATTCCAAGATACAGGTACTGGGGGATTTAGTATCGCTGGAGGTGATCAAATCATCGCTTACCAAAGCACTACAGGAGTAAAACCTGCTGTACCTAACTTCATTGCAGCCATCAATACAGATGATGGTGGCGGAGTTCAGATGTCTACCCCTCCTTACACTGTCTATGCAAACGACGCTACGGGCTGGGTAACTGATGCAAACTGGGCACTGTCTAGTGGCAGTTCTTCCCAAGGATCAACATTACCTAATGATCTTACTAATGGGACAGATGCAGTTGGCATGTTTCCACAATCAGGAGCTTATGTGAATAGTGAACAAGACAATATGCGTTATGATTGTAGCAAGGGAACAAATGGAACTAAAGCAGCGTTACTAGCGTTGATTAACAATCGTGCAAATTGGGTATTTAATGCAACTACTGATTTTCCTTCTAATACGGTATGTTCATTTACTGTAAGTAGTAGTGCGCCTACCATTACTAGCAACCCTTCTAATCGAACTATTTGCCTAAATGGTACTACGACTATGAGTGTTGTAGCTACTGGCTCACCTATCTACAAATGGCAAGTAAATACTGGCAGTGGTTTTACAGATATCACTGGAGCACCGTATTCCAATTTCACCACCAATACGTTAACCATTAGTAGTGCTACTGCTGCAATGAGTGGCTATCAATATCAATGTGTAGTGACTAACGTTGGCGGCAATGCCACTTCTGGCATCGCCACGCTTACAGTTAATTCGGTCATAGGAACAATTTCCAAAACAGATGTCTCCTGCAACGGCGGTGGTAATGGAACAGCTACCGTGGTCGCATCGGGAGGTACCACGCCATATACTTATTCATGGGCGCCTTCGGGTGGTACCAATGCTACGGCAACTGGTCTTACA
>NZ_QMHN01000001.1:1567601-1568605 GCF_003313385.1 Pedobacter chitinilyticus
TATTCATGGGCGCCTTCGGGTGGTACCAATGCTACGGCAACTGGTCTTACAGCAGGAACATATACTTGTACCATTACTGATAATCTTGGTTGTACCAAGCAGTTAAGCATTGCAGTTGGCCAGCCAGCAGCTGCACTCGGCGGAACAACATCTAAGACCGATGTAAGCTGTAACGGGGGATCAAATGGTACGGCAACCGTTTCGGCGACTGGCGGAACAACCCCATACTTCTATTCATGGGCACCTTCGGGTGGTACCAATGCTACGGCAACGGGCCGAGCAGCAGGAACCTATACAGTGACCGTAACAGACTTTAACGGGTGCCAAATCACCAGAACGGTGACCATCAACCAGCCTGCAACACTAAGTGCGGCAACAGGCGGTGGAAAAACCGATGTTTCCTGTAATGGTGCTGCCAACGGTACGGCAACCGTAGCGCCTACGGGAGGAACCTCGCCATACAGCTATTCATGGGCGCCTTCGGGTGGTACCAATGCTACGGCAACTGGTCTTACAGCAGGAACCTATACCGTCACCGTAACGGATAATAACAACTGTCAGACTACAAGGACATTCACCATCAATCAGCCTGCGGCGGCACTTGGAGGAACCATTTCCAAAACAGATGTTTCCTGCAATGGTGGCGGTAACGGAACAGCGACAGTGGCGGTAACTGGAGGAACGACTTCGTACACTTATTCTTGGGCACCTTCGGGAGGCACCAATGCCACTGCAACGGGCCTCAGTGCTGGAACCTACACAGTGACCGTGACCGATGCCAACGCCTGCCAGATCACCAGGACGGTCACCGTTAACCAGCCTGCAGCAGCACTATCGGCAGCTACGGGCGGTGGCAAGACGGATGTATCCTGCAACGGTGGGGCAAACGGTACGGCTACCGTGGCACCTACGGGAGGAACCTCGCCATATAGCTATTCATGGTCACCTTCGGGTGGTACCAATGCTACGGCAACTGGTCTTACAGCAGGAACCTATACCGTCAC
>NZ_QMHN01000001.1:1568615-1657116 GCF_003313385.1 Pedobacter chitinilyticus
TGGTACCAATGCTACGGCAACTGGTCTTACAGCAGGAACCTATACCGTCACTGTAACGGACTTCAACGGATGTCAAACCACAAGAGCATTCACCATTAACCAGCCCGCAGCGGCGCTCGGAGCAACTATTTCCAAAACAGATGTTTCCTGCAATGGTGGCGGTAACGGAACAGCAACAGTGGCAGTAACTGGAGGAACGACTTCGTACACTTATTCTTGGGCACCTTCGGGAGGCAACAATGCCACTGCAACGGGCCTCAGTGCTGGAACCTACACGGTGACCGTAACCGATGCCAATGCCTGCCAGATCACCAGAACGGTCACCGTCAACCAGCCTGCAGCGGCGCTCGGAGCAACTATTTCCAAAACCGATGTTTCCTGCAATGGTGGCGGTAACGGAACAGCAACAGTGGCAGTAACTGGAGGAACGACTTCGTACACTTATTCTTGGGCACCTTCGGGAGGCAACAATGCCACTGCAACGGGCCTAAGTGCGGGAACCTACACGGTGACCATAATGGATGCCAATGCCTGCCAAATCACCAGGACAGTCACCGTTAACCAGCCTGCAGCGGCGCTCTCACTAGCCTATGGAGGCAGTAGCTCCATTACCAAGGATGCAGCTTTCAGCTATACCTTTGCCGCTACGGGAGGAACACCTGGATATACTTACAGCACAACAGGAACAAGGCCTAACGGACTAAACCTTTCCAATAGCGGTGTACTCTCGGGTACTCCTACGGCTACGGGAACGTTTATTTTCAACGTGATTGCAACAGATGTCAACTCATGCACAAGGAGCATCCCGGTAAGCATTACCGTGGCGGATCCATTACCTGTAACGCTTACAGGCTTCACGACCAAGCCCGTTTCTGGGGGTGTGGAAGTTTCATGGAACACCGTTTCAGAGACCAATTCCTCACATTTCGAACTGATGCACGCAACGGAGAACGGAAAGTTCAGCCTCATCAGCAGACAGGAGGCCATGGGGAATTCGGGTACTGGCAAACGCTATTCGTTCCTGCACAGACAACCCGCTAATGGCAACAATTATTACCAATTGCTCCAGCTGGATAAAAATGGCGACAGCAAAGACTACGGTGTGAAAACGGTATACTTTACCTCCGTGACCAAGGACGGCGTATCGCTCTATCCCAACCCAGCAGCTCATACGGTAACCGTGACTTTTGCGACCAAGACCTATAGCCAGCTACAGGTAACGGACATGCTCGGCAAGGTGGTCAGAAGCCAAAAGATCGGTTCGGCAGATACCGAACAGCGAATAAGCGTTGAAACACTACCTACGGGAACCTACACCATCATCCTAACGGCTGAGGGAAAAAGGAGCGTGCACAAGCTCATCAAACTGTAACTGTTCAAGCAATACAAAAATCCCCCTTAGCAACAAACTGAGGGGGATTTTTTACTTCTATCTTTTAAGGAATTGAACTGGACCGATAGACTATTAGGACCTCTATTATAATTTAAAAGTATTCTATTCGGCTTTTTGCCATTGTTGTGCATATACTAAGGAATCAACATAGGCGTAAAATTTAGCTAATGCAGGAGATCCCTGATTTCCGTAATCATAAATTTTCTTAGTATTATTTCCATTGTAGCGTATTTCTAAATCAGTTGCGGGCAAATCCGTAACGCGATTGTCTCCATATCTATCTTTTAAATCTGGAAAATCCAAACGATTAAGTTCAGTGGCTAAATTTTGTAGTTGTGCCGAACTTAAACGAGCGGTATATTTACCTTTTAAATCATTTTTAAGAAAGTTTCTAGCATCCAAATAGGCTTTACCCTCTTTTGTTATTTCAAGCTTATACATGGGACAAGTACCAAAACATGGAGACTTATTCACAATCAAATTTTCAATTTCGTATCGAAGTGATGAACTTGTAGTTTTTCGATAGCTTTGACAAGATACAAATAGCAGAAATACCGCTATTATTCCAAGATATTTTTTCATAGTGATATAATTTATAGTTAAACAAATATACATTTATTTCTATTTTACGCTAACGTAAACCATTACCTTCTTCAAATTCCAATAAAGTATCATGTAAACTTTTTTCGTTTCGATAAACATCATCATACATAGCCTGCTTATTCTTGGCTAGTTTCATGAGCTCGTCTTGGGCTCTGTCTCTCTCGGCGCCATTGGTAGTAGAAATCACTTTTTGTTGTGCTATTTCTTTTTTGGCATACATATGCAACGCTTTTAAACTGTCGTAATAGTTAATTGCTTCATTTTGAAGTTCAATCGCTTTTTCTAAATCTGCTGTATCTAAATTTTTAAGGGCATGCAACACAGCGTCAAACTCCCGCTCTTGCTCATTCACCACATTTAAGGCACGATCAAAATCATCCGCAATTAAATAGTTGAGTTTACGAGATTCAGAACCCTTTTTGCCAATGAGCATTTGAGTAACCTTACGTTCCTGAACATCTAAGATGTGTTTAAATTCCATTGCTTTTTTATTCATGCATGAACTTAAAAACAGCACCAAACCTGCAAAAAACACTTTTAGCCTTTTAGATAAAGTCATATCACTAAAACAAAGCCCAACCAAATAGGTTTGTTAGTATTACGTTAAGAAGGAATTAAAAATGACCTATGAGGCATTCCGCTTACATATACCTCTTCAATGCCTCCCAAAGAATTGGGTCGTATTCATAAACGTCCGGTCTGAATTGCACATTGCCTTTCCCATCTGCCCATGCCGTATAATAAGCGATGAATACACCAATACTCTTACGAGGAGAATACCAAGTAGGTTTTAATTGGAAAACATTCAAAGTATCCGCTTTTTTGGCCAGTTTCTTTTTAAAGATTTCGTTTTTGGTGGTATCCACAGGAGGCAAATCCACATCCATACGTAATTTATCGTACTGATATTTGTCTTTTACCATCAGCTCTGCAAATTTCAAAGGCTGTTCAATACGCACACAACCGTGGCTAATGGCACGATTGGCCAATTTAAACCCATACTTATTGTTGGTATCATGCAAGTAGATACTCGAACTATTATCAAACACAAACTTGAACTTGCCCAGCGCATTGCCCTCTCCAGAACCCTGCTTAAATTTAAATGGAAGCTTTTCACGGGGATATTTGTTCCAATCAATGGTATCAGGATCGGCCACTAATTTGTCTTTGTAGTAAACTTTGATGTTATTATTTGAAAGATAGAAAGGGTCTTTTCTTGCCATCCAATAAATTTCACTTTTAGCAATACTCACGGGGATATTCCAAATAGGGTTTACCTGTATGGCATTAAAAACACTAAATAACTGAGGGGTTTCGTGGTTTTTAGGCTTATCATCCAGCTTGCCCGATTTCAAAAAGACTTTCATCTTTTCGGCATAAGTTGCCTCACGCTTACCCCCTACGCAAACATTCATATGTGCCAGGGTGTCGGCTTTCCTAAACCAAGTGAGTGTAAAATCTGGAATGTTTACCACTACCAATTCTTCCGTTTGTAGCGGTAAGCGCCAGCGCATACGCTCCATATTCATCTTAATGGCTTTTATTTGTGGTGTTTCATCGGTGCCTAAGCTATCACGATAATGGGCTAATGCTCGTTTAAGTGCTAAATAAGCATCCGTAGAAGGCTGTGCCTTTTTTAATTTAGACACTAAATCGTCGGTATTCAATACCGAATCCATCTTTAAACTATCAGGCCGTTGTATCTGAATATAAAAGCGATTAAAGAAGTTTCTAGGATTGATACTGCCATACCCCATAAAATTGGTGTATTTATTTAAGGCATAGGCAGCATTTAACTCAAGGTTGGCCACTAATTCGTAAACCTCTTCAATGGTTTTAAATTGATTTCTGTTAAGTACCTGCAATTCTTTTTCGTAAGCGGTATAGTTAAAAATCTCTGGATTAAAACCATCAAGCCTACTATTCGACAAATAGTTTTTTAAACTGTCCAACTGTCCATTCACATAAAAACGGGTAACCAGTTGAGGCAGGTATTCATTCTTCTCGTAAAAAGCAGAAATGACTTTAGGATTCAAAAAAACTTTGCGCTGCTCCTCTAATTTTGCTTTAAAGATGGGCTTATATACAGCCGTATCAAATTTATTGTATAGCTTATTATTAAAATGTTCAGTCAACACTACAGCAATCTCTGGCTTCTCTTTAAACCAGCTACAAGCACTTAAAACACAACAAAAAAGAGATAGAAGTAGCGTTTTTTTCAAACTCAGAAAGGGATTAGTTAACATTAATTATTCTTAGATAGGTAGATAATACAAATAAAATGCCATTATTTTTTGCATTGTATACTAAACTAGTATATATTTGCCGTACATTCCTGCAAAATTAAGGAAAAGAAAGTTAGTATAATGATTCAATTTTTAAACCATCACGTACATTACCACCATCGCCATTGCGGCGATATGTAATGTGATGTTCTGTACTTCAGAGCGGTTTAAAATAGATTTTATATTTCTTATCCTTTAATTTTAGTAAGTGAAAACTCTTAAAATAGCTATCCAAAAATCGGGTAGATTAAACGAAAAATCAGTAGAAATTCTTAAAAATTGTGGTTTATCATTCGAAAACTACAAAAGCTCGTTAATTTCAACAGTAACCAACTTCCCTTTAGAAATCTTATTCCTAAGAGATGATGATATTCCTGAATATGTACAGGATGGCATTGCCGATTTGGGTATTGTGGGCGAAAACGTAATTGTTGAAACAGGAGCCGACGTTTCTTACCTACAAAAACTAGGCTTTGGCAAATGCTCTCTAAAAATTGCCGTTAAAAATGATAGCGATATCAACAGCGTAGCGCAATTAGATGGCAAGGTGATCGCTACATCCTACCCTGTAATTTTAGAAAAATTCTTAAAAGCCAACCAAGTTGAAGCCCAAATCAGAAACATATCAGGTTCAGTGGAAATTGGTCCAGGCTTGGGATTAAGCGATGCCATTTTCGACATCGTATCAACTGGCGGCACTTTAAAAAACAATGGTCTTAGACCTTTCACCAGTGTGATGGATTCGCAAGCGGCATTAGTATGTACACCAGGTTTAGAATTCAATACCGAAGTATTAGAACTGGTTCAAAGAATCCAATCGGTACTTAGGGCTAGGACTACTAAATATGTAGTGCTTAACGTGGAGAAGAAAAACCTTAAGGCAGTAGTTGAATTGTTGCCAGGTGTGAAAAGTCCAACCGTAGTTCCTTTGTTTGAGGAAGATTGGGTAGCCGTTCATTCGGTAATTGACGAGCAAGATTTTTGGGTAAAGATCAATAGCCTAAAAGCCGCAGGCGCACAAGGTATCGTGGTCATGCCAATCGAGAAAATCATTACTTAGAACTAATTATTACTATTAGATTATGTGCAGAACAAGGCGTCATTTCGACCGCAGCGAAGTCCCGAATATTTGCGGGAGAGAAATCTTTGGAAATGCAATTTTCGTTTCAAAGTTTAAAGATTTCTCGGCTACGCTCGAAATGACGGACGACTTAAGAAACTACATATATTCAGACAAAAAACAGCTCAAAATATTTAATTTTTACTATTAACTATTAGTTAATTTAAAATTTTAAAACATTGAAAATCTATAACTTTAAAGATTTAACTCAACAAGAACTAAAGAAATTATGCTCCCGCAGCATTTCTGATGATAATTTAGTTAAATCGAGGACAGAGGAAATCATCAACAACGTAAAAAGCAATGGCGACAATGCCTTGCTCAGTTACGCACAGCAGTTCGACAACATTGAACTTTCTTCTCTCTTTATCGACAAAAATGAACTGGCCAAAATTGCGAAACAGATTCCTTCATCGGTTAAAAGTGCCATCGATACCGCCTACCAAAACATCCACACCTTTCATGCCTCGCAACTTAAACAGGAGGATAAAGTGGAAACCATGCCAGGCGTAACTTGCTGGCGTGAGGCAAGGGCAATTGAACGGGTGGGCTTATACATCCCAGGAGGTACCGCCGTACTACCCAGCACTTTCTTAATGTTGGGTATCCCAGCTAAAATTGCTGGCTGTAAAGAAATCGTGGTTTGCTCTCCACCCCAACAAGATGGAAAAGTGAATTGCTACATTGCTTACGTAGCTACCTTACTCAACATCGAAAAGGTTTACCTTGTTGGCGGAGCACAAGCAGTCGCAGCTATGGCCTACGGCACCGAAAGCATCCCCCAAGTTTACAAGATATTTGGCCCAGGAAACCGTTATGTGACCGAAGCCAAAAAGCAAGTACAAAACAGCGTAGCCATTGACATGCCCGCAGGTCCATCGGAGGTTTTGGTACTCGCGGATGATACTGCCATTCCGTCATACGTAGCCGCAGACCTATTAGCACAAGCAGAACATGGAACTGATAGTCAGTCAATTTTAACAGTTACCTCAAATGATACTGCAAATAAAATTATCCAAGAAGTAGAAACGCAATTGCTAGCCTTACCTAGAAAGGACATCGCCACAGCGGCCATCGCCAATTCCTACGTGATGTTGGTCGATGACCTATCGCAAGGGATGGAATTTAGTAACCTCTACGCTCCCGAACACTTGATATTGGCCACAGAAAAACACGAAGTACTTATCCCGTTAATTAGCAATGCAGGTTCGGTATTCTTAGGCAATTTAACTCCTGAAAGCGCAGGTGATTATGCTTCTGGTACTAACCATACTTTACCAACAAGTGCTTTTGCTAAAGCTTATTCTGGCGTTTCTATTGATACTTTCATTAAGAAAATCACGTTTCAACATCTATCTGTCAATGGATTAAAAAACATTAGCAATACGGTTGAAATACTTGCAGAAGCCGAAGGCCTACAGGCGCACAAGAATGCAGTGAGCATTAGACTAAAAGAATTAAGTTAAAGGTTACAAGTTATGAGATAATTCCCTCACAACACTTAACCCGCAACACGCAACAAAAAATAAAAAAATGGACGTAAGAGACCTACAACGAGAAAATATAAAAAACCTTAGCCCCTACTCTACCGCTAGGGACGAATTTAAGGGGCAAGCAAGTGTTTACTTAGATGCCAACGAGAATAGCTTTGGCTCGCCACTGCCTGCCGACTATAACCGTTACCCAGACCCATTGCAATTGGATTTAAAAGATGCCATTAGCAAAATCAAAGGTGTGCCTATTGAAAACACCTTTTTGGGCAACGGTAGCGACGAGGCGATTGATTTACTTTTCAGAGCTTTTTGTAATCCTGGAAAAGACAACGTAATTATCCTGCCCCCTACCTACGGCATGTACGAAGTCTCTGCAAACATCAACGATGTTGAAGTGAGAAAAGTGAACCTCACTCCCGATTTTCAACTGGACCTGGAGAACATTGCAGAAACGATTGATGCTAACACCAAAATCATTTTCATTTGCTCACCTAACAACCCTACGGGAAATTCTTTAAACAGAGGCGATATAGAGACGATTCTAGCCAACTTCAAGGGATTGGTAGTGATAGATGAGGCTTACATCAATTTCGCCAAACAGAAGACCTTTATTCAAGAATTGACAGAATATGCCAATTTGGTCATCCTGCAAACTTTTTCAAAAGCTTGGGGTTTGGCAGCTTTGCGTTTGGGCATGGCATTTTCTTCCACCCATGTGATCGACATCCTGAACAAAGTAAAACCGCCTTACAACATCAATCAAGCTACACAAGATTTAGCTTTGGCAGCTTTACAGAACATCCAACAGGTGAACGAATGGATTAAGATTACGGTAAACGAACGCGAGAGGCTAGCCAATGCGTTAAGCAGACTAGAAAAAGTGAGAAAAGTTTACCCATCTGACGCTAATTTCATTTTAGTGCAAATTGACCACGCACACTGGACTTACCACCAATTGGTAGACCAAGGCATTATTGTGAGAGACCGCTCCAAAGTAGTGCTTTGCGACGATTGCCTACGCATTACCATTGGCACTACCGAAGAAAACAACCAACTTTTAACCGCACTAGAAAAACTATAATGACCAAAATTTTATTTATCGACCGCGACGGTACGCTCAATATTGAACCTGATGATGAGCAAGTAGACAGTTTTGCAAAACTGAAATTTTACCCAAGAGCTTTATACTACCTATCGAAAATTGCCAAAGAACTGGACTACAAATTAGTGATGGTGACTAATCAGGATGGCTTGGGCACTTCTTCTCATCCAGAAGAAAATTTTTGGCCTATACAAAACTTTATTGTAGATACTTATGCTGCCGAGGGTGTAGTATTTGATGAGATTGTAATTGATAAAACTTTTGCGAAAGAAAATGCGCCAACCCGTAAACCAGGCACTGCCCTACTGACCAAATATTTTGGAGAAGGGTACGATTTGCCCAACTCGTTTGTGATTGGCGATAGGCTTAACGACATTGTATTAGCAAAGAATTTAGGGGCTAAAGGAATTTACATCCGCAACAACGATGGCTTAGGTTCGGCAGAGAATTTGGATAAATACGAAACGTTAAGTGACATCATTGCTTTAGAAACCAAAAATTGGGAAGACATTTATACCTTTCTTCGTGGTGGTGCCAGAACGGTTAAGCACGAACGCAAAACCAACGAAACGGACATCAACATCAAGCTAGATTTAGATGGCACAGGTAAAGCCAAGATTGAAACGGGTTTAAATTTCTTTGACCATATGCTAGACCAAATTGCTCGTCACGGAGGGATGGATTTAGAGATTATTGCCAAAGGCGATTTACATATTGACGAACACCATACTGTAGAGGATACAGGCATTGCCTTAGGTGAAGCTTTTGCAAAAGCCATTGGCAATAAATTAGGCATTGAGCGTTACGGTTTTTGCTTACCCATGGACGATTGCTTAGCACAAGTAGCCATTGATTTTGGTGGCAGAAATTGGATTGTTTGGGATGCCGAATTTAAGCGTGAACGTGTAGGTGATGTTCCTACGGAGATGTTCTTCCACTTCTTTAAATCGTTTAGCGATGCAGCGAAATGCAATTTGAACGTGAAAGCCGAAGGGGAAAACGAACACCATAAAATTGAGGCCATTTTTAAAGCTTTTGCCAAGGCAATTAAAATGGCGGTTAAACGTGATGCAGAAAAAATGGTCTTACCGAGTACGAAGGGAGTCTTATAGGGACTAGGAATTAGTGGTTAGTGATTAGTGACGAGTATCAAGCCCCGTCATTTCGATGAGGCACGAAGAGAAATCTAACTTCCTACAATATCGTTAGATTTCTCACTTCACTCCGTTACGTATCGAAATGACGGAAGTAGTGTCGTCATTGCGAGAAGGTACAGCCTGTCCCGACTTTTCGGGAAAGCAATCTTAAAGTGTAAAGCAGGCTGCAGATGAATAGTAGAACTGAAATAAGTTAATTAAACCCGATAGCAGCGGAAAGTTTGTGATAGTTACTTCCCACTAAATAACATAAATCAAATGAGATTCCTCGTTCCTCGGAATGACAAATAGCATAAAACTTACAGCGGATAGCGGGACTACAGCAACCATGAAATACTGACATTCGTTTTCAAAAACTGAAAAAAATGAACGAAAACACAACCTCAAATAACACCATTGGCATTGTAAATTACGGTGCTGGCAATATTTTTTCGCTAACGGCAGCGTTAGATAGGCAAGGAATTAGTTACGGCATGGTGAATAATGAAGCTGATTTGGAAAAGTATAGCCATATCATTATCCCTGGAGTGGGCCATGCGGGTGCCGCCATGCAAAAACTGCAACAAACGGGATTGGTTGAAGCCATTAAAGCTTTAACAAAACCTGTACTAGGCATTTGCGTGGGTATGCAACTGCTTACCGACCACTCAGAAGAGGGCAATGCGGATTTGATTGGTATAGTCCCTATCAAAACTAAACTGTTCGACAAAGCGCTAGGCATTAAGATACCGCACATGGGTTGGAACAATGTTAATTTTACAAACAATTCGCTGTTTACCAATGTTAAACCTCTTGCACAATTTTACTTTGTTCATTCTTATTTTATTGAATATAACCCTATTTTTGACATCGCTTCGGTAACTTATGGCAACAAGTTTTCGGCAGCTATACAAAAAAACAACTTCTTCGGCGTTCAATTCCATCCAGAGAAATCTGGCGAAGCTGGGGAGCAGTTATTAAAGAACTTTTCAATGATTAGATAATTGGCTAATGTGATAAATTTGATGATTAGCTAATGCTTATAACTTCCAACTTAAAACTTAACTGAAAAAAGATGTATATCATTCCTGCAATTGATATTTTAGATGGCAAGGTAGTCCGCCTACGTGAAGGTGACTATAACCAAAAAACTGAATATAACGTTTCTATCGAAGATATGATTGAGCAGTACCAATCAAACGGTACAGATTTTATTCATATTATAGACCTAAATGGCGCCAAAGGCGATTTTAGCAATCAAAAAGCCTTGTTCGAGATTATTAAAAAAACGGACATGAAGGTGCAATATGGCGGCGGTATTCGTACCATTGAGCAAGTAACCAATTTGCTAGATGCAGGTATCCATCGCGTAATTGTGGGTACACAGGCCATCAGCAACCCTGATTTTCTTCCTCAACTCAGCGAAGCTTTTGCCAAAAAGGATGACTATGCCAACCGTATCGTTATTGCTATTGACGTATTGGACGAAGTAATTAAATACTCGGGATGGATGGAAAGTTCGCCAATTAAACTGATGGACTATGTGGACAAGTGTTTAGCATTAGGCTTTTTCCGCTTTTTATGTACCGACATTAATAAAGATGGCAAGCTTGGTGGTGCGGCAGTAGAGCTCTACAAAAAATTGCTTGACCACTCACCTATGATTAAACTCATTGCTTCGGGTGGTGTAAGTTCTATGGCTGACATCGAAGAGTTAGCGCAATTACCGATTAGAAGTGTGGTAGTTGGTAAAGCAATTTACGAAAACCGCATCTCCATTGAAGAAGTTAAGAATTGGAATTTGCAGCAATTAAGCTCTATATAGATTAAAAGATAATAGTAGTTGGTATTTAGATAGGACACGTGCTTTCTAAATACTAACTACTAAATACTGAAGTCCCCTATGCTTTCAAAACGCATTATCCCCTGCCTGGATGTAAAAGATGGGCGAACTGTAAAAGGTGTAAACTTTGTTGATTTGCGTGATGCGGGTGACCCTGTGGAACTGGCCGCTCAATATGCACAGCAAGGTGCTGACGAACTGGTATTCCTGGACATTACCGCTACTCATGAACGTCGTAAAACGATGATTGAGATGGTAAAATCTGTGGCTAGACAATTGAACATTCCCTTTACCATTGGCGGTGGCATCACCGAAATTGCAGATGCAGAAGCATTACTGAATGCAGGTGCAGATAAAATCAGCATCAATTCTGCAGCGGTGCGAAATCCGAAACTGATTGAGGAATTGGCAAAGGCTTTCGGTGTGCAGTTTGTAGTGGTTGCTGTTGACACTAAACATGTGGATGGCAAAAACTGGGTGCACCTAAATGGCGGACGCTTGATGACCGAACTGCAAACGGAAACATGGATCAAGCAAGCTGAACAACTAGGTGCTGGCGAAATATTGTTGACTTCAATGGACCACGATGGCACCAAAGCAGGCTTTGATTGTAATTTACTGAAAAAAGTAAACGAAAGTATTAACATCCCAATTATTGCTTCAGGTGGTGCAGGGAGCATGGCGCATTTTACAGAGGTTTTCCAAAAAACAAACGTTGATGCAGCATTAGCAGCTTCGGTGTTTCACTATGGAGAGATTTTAATACCAGATTTAAAACAGGAATTAAGCAGACATCAGATACCAGTAAGGATATAACCTTTTCGTCATTTCGACGAAGAATGAGGAGAATTGAAAATCAACGAAGTTAAATCTAGCAATTGTATGTTGTTAGATTTCTCACATACGTTCGAAATGACGGAAAAACAAATACATCTCGTCATTGCGAGGCACGAAGCAATCTTAATGCGTATAGAGATTGCTTCGTGCCTCGCAATGACGACCGAACAAAGAATAAAATGAGCAACATTAACTCCAGTCAAATAGATTTTACCAAAACAGACGGCTTAGTTCCCGTAGTAGTGCAAGACAACCAAACCTTGGAAGTACTGATGCTGGGCTACATGAATGCCGAAGCTTTTGAAAAAACACAACAGGAAGGCAAAGTCACCTTCTTCTCTCGCTCCAAAAGCCGTTTATGGACCAAGGGCGAAGAAAGTGGTAATTTCTTATTCGTTCAATCTATTGCAATAGATTGTGACAACGACACAATATTGATTAAAGCTAATCCTGTTGGTCCAACTTGCCATACAGGCTCTCGTAGTTGTTTTAAAACTGATTTCAATCAAAACTTTATCTTCGAATTAGAAAACATTATTAACGATAGGTACGAAAATCCTGTAGAGGGTTCCTATATCAATAAGATGCGAAGTAAAGGGTTAAATAAAATAGCTCAAAAAGTTGGCGAGGAAGGTGTTGAAACAGTAATTGCTGCCTTGGCCGAAACCAAAGAGGATTTAGTTAACGAAGCTTCGGATTTGGTATTCCACTTAATGTTTTTACTCAAAGAGAAGGGTTTAAGTATTAAGGACATTGCAGAGAATTTGGAGAAGAGACATAAATAGTACTCAAAAGGAAAATCCAGCTTACTGTATCGCTGTCTATTAGATTTCTCGACTTCGTTTCTCTCCGCTCAAAGTGACGAGATAGGGCAAACTTCGTAGGTTTTGAAAACCTACGAGGTTTTTAACTACGCAATTATCGACATTGCGAAAAGCGTCGAAATAACGACTGAGCATACTTAAGAAACTCCTCTACTTGCCTTTAACCTTAACAGAAATCCCTCATAAAGCAGGATATTCAATCCGATAAGGCTCATGCCATAAAAGACATCTTCAAAAGGAATGGTCTTTATGCGTAATCCGATGATTTCATTGCTATTGTACCATACAATGGGTGCCTCTAAACCTGTGCCTGTCAACACACCATTCACAATCAAAAACGGAATAATCATGATGAGGTAGGTGAAATAGAATTGTCCCAGCCAATTGGGTTTCTTTATAAACGCCAAGTACGAGATCAACAGCACAAACACTACAAAATTCATCATGGGGTACATTTTGTGATAGAAGCAAAACAACATTACCACGCCAAAAAGCATTAAAATAAACGAAATTGCTTTAGTAGAATAACTTCTTAGTGCCTGTTCCTTCCAAACACCAAAACAGTGATAGGAGAATAAACAAGCATAAGGAATGCATAGGAAAAAAAGAATTTCCTCGATAGGTAATCCCCAGATGAAAACGCCAAGCACATAGTCTGGATTAAAGCCCCACACCCCTTTTTCGGTAAACCAAACATCCCAAACTAAAAACAAAACCGTAGTGATGATATTGGCGGGCAAAAAAGCCTTCACGTTTTTCCAAAACATCAATTTCGGATGAAAAGAGCATAAAAACGGCACTAAGACCGAAAACAAATTGACCAGCAAGTACGTATAATGCTTCATGATTTTTGTTGCTGCATTTTTTGATACTGATAGGCTTCCCTAAAATATTTAAAAGGCACCCAAAGCATTCCAAAACATTCACCATCGTGTTTGCCCAAATGTTTATGATGCATTTTATGAGCTCTTCTGATGGCTTTTAAATAGATATTATTTGTATTTCTAAACCACTTAAATCGTTGATGGATAAAAATATCATGTACCAAGAAATAGCAAAAACCATAGAGTGTAATGCCACTCGCAATGCCAATGGCGATGATATTTCCATAGATAGAACCCCATAAAAACAATAAGATTCCTGGCGTGGCAAAAATCAAGAAAAAGAAGTCGTTTTTCTCAAAAACCTGGCCATCATCTTTTTTATGGTGGTCTTTATGTAGGCTCCACAACCAGCCGTGCATCAAATATTTGTGTGCCAGCCAAGCCACACATTCCATTGCTACAAAAGCCAATACCACACAAACAACTATCGTTAAAACCATTTTATTTCGATTTAAAGATGGTAAGTATCTGTTCAGTTCTATAATCAAAAATTTGTGCCAACTTTTTACGTACAATTAGCTTATTGGCTAGCTGACCCAACCAACCAAAAGAAATAGCATAGGTAACCTTGTCTTTCATCAACACGGCACCATTCTTTTCTTCGAAAGTATGTTCATGGTGCCAATAAGCATAAGGCCCTTTCTGTTGTTCGTCTACAAACGAAAAAGGTGCATTTACAGCGCTAATTTGACTCAACCACTTTAATGGAATACCTGCCAATGGCCTCACTACATATTCTATCATCAGTCCGTTATGAATATGTTCAGGTAAATCTTTCGTCACTACCTTAAATTCCATTTCAACGGGTGTAATTTTAGCTAGGTTACTCGGGTTACTGAAGAAATCCCATGCTTCTACTACTGAAATTGGCAAAACAGTTTCCCTATATAATTCGTACTTCTTCATTTATTTATTCAACAAACGATCTAATATCCCTTTATTCAACACTTCGGCTAAAATAATTTTAAACCAAGGCGTATATTTTACTGGATGAGCTTCAACATCCTCCCTTAAAGCGTCTACAGTCATATATTTCCACTCACTTACTTCATTTTCATCTGGTTGCGGTATTCCCGAAAATCTACCCAAAAACACATGGTCAAACTCATGCTCAAACAATCCTCCACCTACATCGGCTTTATAAATGAAACTATAAATCCAATTCGTATCGCAAGCAATTCCCATTTCTTCCTTCAATCGCCTACTTACAGCATCTTGCAAGGTTTCTCCTGCCCTTGGGTGACTGCAACAAGTATTCGTCCACATACCACCGCAATGATATTTATCCAATGCACGTTGTTGAAGCAACACTTCATTTTCATCATTCAATAAAAAAACAGAAAAAGCCCGATGTAGTTTTGCTTCTCTATGAGCCTGCATCTTCTCCATCAAACCAATCTCTCTATCTTCAGTATCTACTAATATTACTTCTTCCATTTACTTGGCGATGGTCGTTAATTGCTGTTTTTCTTCAGGGGTTAATTTTTGTTGTTTCATAAACGAAACAATGGTTTTAGCCAATTGTTCATCTATTTCATCGTTCGTCAAGCTCCTTAAAATTAACTTTTTATCGGCTTCAATATGACGATTATAGCCTAATATGGACGGTGCAGACATCTGTGTAGCATACCTCAAAAATACCAACTCCACATTTCCATTATCTTTTGAAATAGCCGTATTGAGCATCTTTTTACCAGCATTAAAGTAACTCAGCTTGGTAAACGGATTAAAAACATGCTTGGCCATCACCATTTTAGTAGCACCTTTATAACCTAATACAAAAGCGCTCTGCTCTTGCTTTTCTAAAATAGAAAGCAGGTTTTGTGCTGTTTGTTTGCTTTCTACAGCCCTAGCATACATTAACCTGATGTTTTGCTTGGAAGATTCTGTAAACAGCAAAAGAAAGGAAGAGATAAATAGAACGATTGGTTTAACCCACATGAGCTGACAATTTCCCAGAAGTTTGCGGCACAAAAAATGTATTTAACATAAGTAATGCCTTTTGGAAATCGGGCACTCTTACTCTTTTCTCCATAATGTGCTTGGCAGGAATCTCCTGTATTTTTCTAAATAATGATTTATAATAAATATAGGCCAAATATACGCCCTTTTTTGCACACGGTGGTAGTTTTGCAATACCTACCAAGGCTTCGTCAAATTCAGCCTTTATCTCTTGTTCTATTAGCGATTTATCCTCTTCCGTAAAGCAATCGAAGTTCATATTTGGGAAATACATCCTACCCAATTCCAAATGGTCTGCTTTGATATCTCTCAAAAAGTTCACTTTCTGAAATGCAGATCCTAATTTCATTGCCGCATGCCTTAGGGAATTATATTCATTAGCATCCCCATTGCAAAACACCTTTAAACACATTAAACCTACCACTTCAGCCGATCCAAAAATATATTTTTCATACAATTGCTTGGTATAAACTTGCTTCTCCAAATCCATTTCCATACTATCTAAAAATGCTTCGATTAATTCAATATCTATCTGATATTGATGTACGGCTTGCTGAAAACTATTAATGATTGGATTTAAACTGATCTTACTGTCCAAGGAAGCGTAAGTTTCGGTTTTTAATTGCGCTAAAAGGCCTTTTCTATCATAACCATGAAAAGAGTCTACTACTTCATCGGCCAATCTCACAAAACCATAAATGGCAAAAATAGCAGGTCTGATGCTAGGCGATAGAAATTTAATGCCAAGTGAAAAAGAGGTACTATACTTTTGCGTGGTAATTTGGCTACATTTTGCCGAAACTTGATCAAACAATGCTTTCATCTACTTATTTTTGGTGTTTTACAATATAATTGGCTACTATTTGTCCAGAAATAATGGCTGGTGGAACACCAGGGCCAGGTACAGTTAGTTGACCTGTATAATATAAGTTACTTATTTTTTTACTTTTGATAGATGGCTTTAATATTGCTGTTTGCTTCAAAGTATTAGCTAATCCGTAAGCATTACCTTTAAAAGCATTGTAATCTTTCACAAAATCGGTGTAAGCATAAGTAGTTTTTGTAATAATGTTTTCACGGAATTTCTCACCGCAGAAATCCTCCAATCGATCAACCAGTTCTTCGAAATACCTCGCCCTAATTTCTTCTGTGTCCTTTAACCCAGGAGCCACGGGAATGAGCATAAACAAATTTTCCATACCTTCTGGTGCCACCGAAGGATCTGTTTTTGAAGGACAGCAAACATAATAAAGTGGATTTTCAGGCCATTCAAGCGTTTCGTAAATAGCTTCAGCATGTTTTTCAAAATCCGTTTCGAAAAAAAGGTTATGATGTTGTAGCTTGGGCAGTTTTTTATTTACACCAACATAATACAACAAACATGAAGGTGCCATTACACGCTTCTCCCAATAACTTTCTGTATAGTTTCTAGAAGATTTTGGCAGCAGCTCCTGCTCAATATGATGATAATCGCCTGCTCCTACAACCATATCAGCTGGCATTTCAGCATTTGAAGTAATCACCTTCTTTACTCGATGATCGGATACTTCAATGGAAGTTACTGTAGTTTCGGTTTTAAATTCCACTCCTTTTTCTAAAGCCAACAAGTACATGGCTTCCGCAAGCTTTCCAAATCCGCCCATGGGGTACCAAGTACCTAACTTAATATCGGCATAGTTCATCATACTATACAAAGCAGGTATATTTTTAGGAACAGCACCAAGAAACAATACAGGAAATTCCAATAGTTGCAATAATTTGGATGATTTAAAATAGCGCCGCACATGTTTTGAAAAAGATTGCAACAAGTCTAGTTTAGATGCCGCTTTCATTACTTTAACATCCATAAATTCGAGAATACTCAAGCCTGGCTTATGCACAAACTCGTTAATTCCCACTTTATATTTATATTCAGCTTCTGCCAAAAATTTATCTAATTGCATACCGCTGCCTGGTTCAATTTCTTCAAAGGCGTGCTTTAACGCTTCGTAGTTAGCAGGTACAGAAAGTACATCATCTTTACCATAAATCACCTGATAAGATGGATCAAGGCGTTTGAGTTCGAAATAATCTGATATAGATTTACCAAACTGATTGAAAAACCCCTCCATCACATCTGGCATCCAATACCAGCTAGGTCCCATATCAAAGGTAAATCCATCTTTTTCAAAAACTCTAGCTCTCCCCCCTACCTCTTTATTCTTTTCTACAATTGTAACCTTATAGCCCTTATCAGCTAAAGTAATAGCGGCACTTAAACCAGCAAAGCCGGCACCGATAACAATTACATGTGGGGGATTTTTAAGCATCATCATTAATTAAACAAACATAGCTTTATTTTGTTTAATTTTTTAATTTAAAAGTTAAACAAAATAAAAATCACAATATTGTTTCACAGATGATGGGTGTTTTTTATAAACAGAAGGATGGTTTGTATAGTTTTAAAACTCCACTAACAACTGTTTTAAGCTTGCAAGAAGTTGGAAATTAGCAGGCAGTTCTGGCGCTTGCTCCGCAATGTTAGCACTGGCAATATACAGTTTTTTGTTGGCTGGAATCACCTCTAATTTAGAGATAAATAATTGAATATCACCAATAGTCATCGGATTGGAAACATTGCAAACAAAGATGTCAGGGTTACTTACCTCCACGATTTTAGGCAGGTCCGACAGTGGAACTGCTTGCCCCAAATAAATTGTTTGATAACCTTTATTTTTGATCAGATAACTAAAAAAGAGCAGGCCAAGTTCGTGAAGCTCATTTTCAGGTAAAAAAAGTAATACTTTTTTCGAAGATGAATGAACCGTAGTGTTAATGCTATCTATAGCTGAAATGAGTTTTTGCCGCACCATATTACTTATAAAATGCTCTTGGGCAGGATTGATGGAATCAATTTGCCACATAATTCCTATACGGCTAAAAAACGGAAAGATAATTCTGTTAATCGTGTCTTCGAAACCAAGCCTGGCTACCGCTTTAAAAAAAGCTTGTTGAAACAATGTTTCATCCAGATCAATCATACTTAGCATTAAACCATCAAAAAGATCATCGTCACCGCTTCTAGTAAAACTTAAATCTTTTACCTTATCCGTGATTTCACGATGACTCATTCTGGCGATGTGAGATATTTTGATGCCATTTCGGTTGAGCACATTGATATTAAGCAATAACTTAAGGTGTTCATTCCCGTAATAACGAATATTGGTATGGGTTCTTAGTGGTGTGATGATTTGATAGCGTTTTTCCCACATTCTCAACGTAGCCGCTCTAATACCCGAGAGTATTTCGAGATCCTTAATTGAATATTTAGCGACGACACCCATAGCAGCACTACACTTTGTTTAACTTAACAGACTACAAATCTAAACAAAAATTGTTTTATCGATCATTCCCAAAAGATTGTCAAAAATCACACCATGATACAGCTTTTGCGCAGATAAGCTTACTTTTGTTTTATGTTGAAACACCTGCGCACTTTTACTGGACATCAAAATCCTATCTACGCCTTAACAAAAGCCGATGAAGAGGGTATTTTTTATACTGCTGGAAATGATAAGGGTGTGGTGGAATGGTCACTCAGCAAAATGGCCTTTCAATCGGTCAAATTACCTGTACAGAGTTCCGTGTATTCCCTTCATATTAATCAAAATCAATTGTTCATTGCGGAAAGAAGCGGTGCTTTTTCTGTCTTCGACCTGCAAAAACAAACGGTCACGGCTAGAATAAATGCTCACGCCAAGCCTATTTTTGGGATGGCAGGCATTGCAAGAAAAAATGAATTATTAACCAGTAGTGAGGATGGTACCGTAGCAATATGGTCTTTAGAGAATTTTGAGGAGCTTTATCGTTTACCTATTTCATACGATACCGTGAGATGCATTGCTGTTTCGCCCAATGAAAAAGAAATTGCATTTGGTTGTAAAGACAGCTCGATTCACATTTATAATGCGGATGATTATAGTTTAAAGGCAATGTTAAAGGAACATACTTTAGGCATTACTTCATTAGCCTACCATCCCACTGGGAAGTATTTGATTTCTGGCAGCAGGGATGCACAGCTTAAAATCTGGGATGGTTCCACCTACCAGCTCAGCAATAGTATTCCAGCGCATATGTTTGGTATTTACGACATTGCATTTCATCCCACCTTAGCTTACTTTGTTACCGCAAGCCAAGACAAGAGCATTAAACTTTGGGACGCGGAAAATTTTAAGCTTTACAAAATCATTAGCATCGAAAAAATGGGCATTGGACATACCCACTCTATCAATAAAGTTGCTTGGAGCCACAATGGCAACAAATTAATTTCCATAGGCGACGATAAGAAGGTAATGGTTTGGGAACTGGAAGCCTAAACTCCGTTAGCCCATTAAGGCGAAATATCATTCTTTATCGACGTATATGATTAAAGATTTCCATTCCTCCACTGATAGGCCCAAAAGGTTTGCCCTTTTTCCAGAAACAAATTCATCAATTCATTAAAGGCTGGCATTCCTGTTTCGGCATTTACAAAACCTACCAAACTCTCCTTGGTTTTAGGGTTTGCAATAAAAAAACACCTAAAGCCAGGGTTGGAACCAGTATGCCACAACCATGTTCCTTTTTCATTGATTTGCTGTCTCATTCCCAAAGCGCAGGGTACATACTGATCTTCGTCGTGCTTAACATTGAATTCCTTTTGTGCTTCATTAGCTTTACTAATCATTAACTGATGGGTTTTAGATTTTAGCCCTTGCCCCTTAACTAATGCTTTTTGAACAAATTTGGTGTAGTCAACAGCATTGGTGTACATCGTATAAGCTCCATTGGTATAATCCCATTTAATCAGCGACCTTGCACTATCTAATTTATAGTGCCCGTAGGCAAAATCTTTGAACGTTAGGTCATTCCATTGCATATCTGACCACGTCATACCAAAAGGTTCAAAAACTTCTTCTTTTACTAGCTGTTTAAGGGGCTTACCCGTCACTTTCTCCATCGCCAATTGAAGGTAATAAAATGCTTCGCCAGAATAGCTATATCGCGTACCAGGAGAATATTGGGTATGCAAGGGAGTATTTCTCCAAGCGTGTGTACCTACTGGTCCTTCCCAATTTAACAAACCACTCCTATGGGTAAGCACCATGCGTGCCGTAATTCGCTTTCCCAACGTATCGTCATTTAACCGGTTGTACTTAAAATAGGCACATAAGGGTTTATCTAAAGCAATCAACCCCTTATCGTACAATTTAAAAAAAGTATAAGCAGTAATGACCTTGGTTAATGAAGCGGCCTGAAAAATAGTATTTTCAGAAATCAAGGCTGCAGAATCAGTATGCTTTCGACCAAAAACATAGCCCATTTGCTTTCCATTTTTAACATGAACTGCCTGCATGGCGGGAAGTTTCAAGCGTTTGGCAATTTCAACAAATTCTTGTTGCTGGCCCCACAATGATCCTACGGTCATTAATAAGCTGGCAGTTAATAGAATCCTCTGTTTCATATTAACCAAGGTATAAAAAATTGGAAAAATAACGAGACTTTTCCACCTACCTATCATCTCTTTATTTGAAAACCTTTTATAGCAAACCAAATCGCTTTCCAAAGCGGTAAGTTAAGCTAAACTCGTAAGTATTATTGTTGAACGTTCTGGTTAAAGGCTTGCTACCGGCGGCAAATTGGTAGCCAAAGCCAATATTCAAATTCTTGATGAACAGGCTAGCCAAAGCAGCTATTTCTCCTTCCGTTCCAATATTTGCACCCAAACCAAAGGTTTTCTTTACATAAACCATTGCTGAAACATCTGCTTGAACGTCCAGATTCTTTGCGTAGCTCACCAAAGTTGCTGGCTTTAAGTCAAAATCTGCCCCCAAAGGCAATACCGCTCCTGCAGTAAAATGATACAAGGTACTGGCATCATAATTTAATGAGCTTGAACCTAAACCTAATTTGGAAAAAGTTAAACGAGGCAGCGAAAAACCTGCGTAAAATTTATCGGGACGATAATACATGACGCTTGCCGAAAGCATGCCTTCTGTTTCGCTTAAATCGTTATTAAACAAAGGATCTGACGACGACAGTTGCGAAAAGTTCCCTTGATAGTAACTTACACCAGCGCCTACCGAAACCGCTAAATAATCTTTTCCAGAAAGTTGGACTTGCTTACCTACAAAAGCCAAGGCTTCGCCCAATTTCTCTACGGATACATTCTCATGTCGGATATTTAAACCCACCCTTAGGTCAGATTTTCCGATGGGCATACTTGCCGCCAAACGATAAGCGGTAGGCGCTCCTTCCAAATCAACCCATTGGTAGCGTCCAATTAAGCTCACTTGCGCCTCTTTATACAGAAAACTGCCAGCCGTATTTACTGGAATTACCGAAGTGCCGTATTGACTATAGTTGGTATTTTGTTGGGCCTTAACGGTTAATTGAACAAAACAAAAGCCCAGTATCGTAAAAATATATCTAATCTTCATTTCCTTAAGTCTTGAAATTGATGGCATTAGTTTTTAATAAATAGATAGCCTTTCTTTTGCACCCATTGGCCATTTTGCTTGAATTCGATGGAATAGTAATAGGTACCATCGGGCAACTTGTCGCCACCATTGCTTTTCCCAGCAAAAACAACCGTATCATTGTTGTAGCCTTTTTGCTCATAAACTTTCGCACCACCCCTGTTCACTATTTTCACTTGGTTTTCGGGATAGGCTTTGATGCCTTCAATTACAAATACGTCGTTAATGCCATCTCCATTGGGCGATAGGGCCTGTGTAACTAATATTTGGGTATTTCCCGCCGTATGAATCACTACTTCTCGCTCAATATTGGTAGCGGGCAAATAAAACTCGTTACCAGCTTGCGAAGCCGTAATTTTGATGGTTCCTAAGCCCTTTACCTGCAATTTGTTATCAGTAGTAATGATACCCACACTAGGTTCATTGGCCGAAAAAACAACAGGAAGTCCAAAAGAACTGGTGGCCGTTAAAGCCACCACACCTGCATAACGGCTAATGGGCGTAGGTTGATTAAAAGTAAGGGTTTGAGGAGCTTTGTCGATGGTAAAACTAACTTCTACAGGTGTAGCAGGGTTGTAATCGGCGTTACCTGTTTGCGTAGCTCTGATGGTAGCCAAGCCTGTATTGGTAATGGTTACGGTTGAGCCACTAATGGTAATATTATTGGTTAAGGCCTGATAAGCTACTGGAAGTCCTGAACTGGCCGTAGCATTTAAAGCGAAAGGGATTTCTCCATAAACTTTATTACCAATGGCTGGAAAAGTAATGGATTGCCTTGGGTCGTTCCATTTGGCATACAAAGTAGTATTTCCCGTGACTACATCTGTCGCAAAATTCCATAGGTTGGTTAGAGCAGCTTCTTTGTACCACCCCCCAAAAATTACGTCAGTTTTGGTAGGCTCGGTTGGTGCGGCAAAGGTACTATTATAATTTACCTGCACTGGGCTTACGGCTGTTCCTCCATTACTCTCGAAAGTTACGGCATAGGTAATTGGGTTCCATTTGGCGTACAACGTCATGGGTGCGGTCACCACATCTGTCGTAAAGTTCCAAGGTGTATTCAATGTCGCGTCTTTATACCAGCCACCAAAAGTGTAACCCGTGCGAGTTGGTTGAGCTGGTTGAGCGATAGTTTGATTTGGATTGGCATAGATTTCAGAAACAGCAGAACCGCCATTGGTATTAAAGGTCACAAACAAGGGCAATATCGATTCATCGTACACATTGATATCATCAAAATAAATTTGAAGAATATTAGTGGTCGTAATGTTCGAATGGAAGCCTAATCTAAATTGGTTCAAAGGAATTGTTGGGCCAAAGGCAGCTTGGTTACTATATACTTTGGTAGTTCCTACCCACAAATCCCATTTATCATTCTCTACACTTACATTGGTACCATCTGGTGCTTGATAAACAATTGGATTATCTGAATTATTAACCACAAAGGTAATTTGTTGTTCGCCAGAGAATAGCTGCGTGGATGATTCGGGTGCTTTTGTTTGTCCATTTAGGGCCGACATGATGTTTACCGAAAATGAATTTCCAGAGATAGAAATACCGAATTTACTATGCGCATTACCTGCTCCAGCCACGTTATCAGGCAAATTGGCGCTGTTTTCAAAACCATTGCCCACAAAGAAGTGTCCTTGGTTAGTGATGGTTGTAGAAGGATTAACAGCATTAGTTACTTCCATCTTAAATTTAATGATGGCAACCTTTGGTGTCGTAGCAAAGTTGACATTCCTTACCGCTTGCGCAGAGCCTGTTCCATTTTTATTAATCTTTAACCTCCCGTTATCAATCACAAAAGGTGAAGAGCCAAAGGCACTGAAGAAGGTAAATTGTCCTGAATTTGGAGTGCTTGCATTCACATAGCTCGATAAAGTAGCGGAACTGCTAAAATTCTGCGAAAAGACCTGTGCAAAGCTGTTGCCGATGCCCACCCATAAAAACAGTAATATTAAGTATGTTATTTTCTTCATCTTTAAATGCTTTTATGGTTCAACATTAATTTCAATTTGCTTAACCACTTCCTTACGTCCATACACGCTGCTATTTGCAATGACAAATGTGGCGAGGTATTTCCCTGGAGTTTTATAAACATATTGGTAAGAAGCCGATTCTGGGTCTGATACGATTTTGATTGGATTTGGTTTATCAAGTCCTAAATTCACCTGCTCCGATTTGTGCAATGGTGCACTAATAGCCCAACCTTCTTTAAAAGTATCATTGGCAAATGTACCCGACCATAAAATACGCGTAGAGTTAACGTTTGGCACAGGAGATACCGTAACGCCATCAAAACCTTCGCCTAACACCAATTTAAAAGCACAGTCTACAAAGTCGTAAACTACGCCCGACAAACTTGGATCTTGTGTAACCACCCCTTGTATTTTAAATTCTGCAACTTGAAATTGGGTACGTTGCGAATTAGCTTGTGTGGTGAAAAACCAACCAAAATACACGGGTTTGCCATCAGCTGGAAACAAATTAGAAATTTCTATATCTCCCGAATTGGAAAAAGTAGCACTTGTACCTACAATAGGTGGAATGGTAAACTGATCGGTAATGTCTACCCAAGTAGCCGCTCTAATAGATGCTCGGTCATACACCCCGTTAAAATCTGTGGAGTATTTAAGGCGGGCACAGTCTGTGTTGTTCCCTGCGTATTTCGCTGACCTAAAGCTTAAAACGTTATTCGATTGATAAATTCTCTCTTTGTTATGGAAAGCATAATCCATTCCTGTTTCACCCGAGTAAAAAGAGATGAAATCGGCATTGCCATCAAAATTAAAGACAACAATGTCCCCAGCCTTGACGGTGTTTTTTGCAACCGTAATTTGCAAAGTTGGTTCTTCAACCTGGTATTCTTTGGTACATCCAAAGGTTAAAAAAGCCAAAAATATTCCTAATTTATACTTAGCAGTCTTCATATCCTTAAACATTTACCAGCCAACATTTTGTGTAAGTTTTCTATTTACGCCCATTTCATAGGTTGGAATTGGCCAAACGGCATCGCGAGGCATGGCATTTCCGTAATACGACCTTGCGCTCACTAAGTAGGAAGAAGTTCCTGCAGGTACTTGCCCCAAAATAAATTTCATGTTGTTATAGAAATCGCCCCAGCGTACCAAATCATTCTTCCTTAAGGCTTCAAAGCATAGCTCTCTTGCCCGCTCCTCTTTAATTTCTGCCTTAAAGTCATCATATAAAAGACCGTTTAAGTCTACTTGCGCATTTGGTGATTTAACAGGCAAACCTGCGCCTCTGCGTCTTACTTGGTTAATGGCTTCGTTTGCTTCGGTGCTTGGTCCATGTGCTGATTCGTTAATGGCTTCAGCATACATCAACAACACATCCGAATAGCGCAAAAGCGGAAAGTTTTGTGGTGTACTAGTGGTACTTTTTGGCAACAGCGTTTCGCTTTCCCTTCTAAATTTGCCACAATAGCGTTGGAATGGGGTTCCGCCAGTATAAAAAGTTTTTACGCGAGGAGTACCAGTGTAGTAATAATTGGCAATAGCCCAGTCTCTTCTTAAATCTGTACTCTCATATATTTCATACAACCAAGCACTTGGTCTAATGGCGCCAATGGAATAACCGATGTTAGTATCATCTGCTGGATAACTGATCCCATTATTACGGCCAACCGAACCTCCAGTATTCACATAAATACCAGTGCCATTTCCCCAGAAATCAACTTCAAAAATGCTTTCTTTGGTATCGAACTTATCGGTAGCCAAATTCACAAAAACCTGTTGATAGGAAGCATTCAAATCATGCTGCCCTGTCTCCATTACCTTTTTTGCCCAAGTAGCAGCTTCCGCATATTTATCCGCTTCGTTTAAGGGTTGTCCAGCCATATACAAGCAAGTTCTGGCCAACATTCCCCAAGCAGCAGATTTAGTAGCGATGGTTCCTGCAGAAACTTGTGTAATGGGTTTTAGTAAATCCGCAGCGGCCTGTAAATCGGTTAATACCACGGTATAAACTTCTTTTAAGGATGAGCGGGGAATTTGTAAATCTTCGGTCTTAGCAGAACGTGTAGCCTTTAATTGTACAGGCACGCCGCCAAACTTACTCGCCAACATTAAATAATAGTAACCTCTTAAAAACAGGGCCTGTCCCTTAATGTGGTTTCTTTCCACCTGCGCAATCTGAATGGTTGGGTCGTCTACGCTTTCTAAAAGCAGGTTAGCTCTGTTGATGCCACGGTACACAGAACGGTAGTAACCTAACACTTTTGAGTCGCTGGCAAAAACGGTATAATCTCCCACGGTAGCCAAATCTGAACTGTAAGATTCGTAACCTTCATCGGTTTCTAATCCTAACCGACCCAATATGTTACCACCGTATAGGGTTCCATCGGCCAGTATGGCATAGGTCCCCCGCAGTGCGGCATTTAGTTGTTCTTCTGTTTTGTAATAATCATCAGCTACGATGATGTATTCCTCTGGTTTTACGTCCAATATCTTATTACAAGATAGGCTAAGCATCAATCCGAAAAGTAGGGACAATCTGTTTATCGCTTTCATGTTTTATCTTGTTAAAAAATTACCTTAAGTCCAAAAGTCGTGATCCTGTTTCGGGCATAGGCCGAATAATCGAAACCAGGTGTAAGGATAGAATTACGGGTAGATACTTCCGGGTCCATGCCCGAATAATCTGTCCAAGTGAATAGGTTCTGACCTGACACATACAGTTGTAAAGCCGTTAGTGATTTAATCATCTTTTTAGGAAAACTATAGCTTAATTGTACCGTTTTCAATCTAAGGAAAGAACCATCTTCAAGGGTACGTGTCGAATAAATGCCCCTTGGTCCAGCACCATCAATACCATAATAGGTGTTGTTCTGATGATCTGGTGTCCAACGGTTGTTATAGCTTGCAAATTGGTTCAAATTTGGTCTGTTTGCAGGGTTACCTTCCAACATTAACCTGTTAGCATTCATAATGTCGTTTCCATAACTCCATTGGAAAAACACACTTAAACTGAAATTTTTGTAGTTGAAATTGTTATTGAAACCGCCAATGTGTTTTGGTAAGCCTCGACCAATAATCACCATATCTTTCTCATTCACCACCCCATCACCATTTTGATCTACATATTTAATATCACCTGGCTTTATGGTGCTACGGTCGTTACCATTGGTGGGTACGGTGGCTTTTAGGGTATAACTGCCGTCAGCTCTTTTATCAAAATCTGAATATTGGTAATTACCCGCCCATACTACCCCGTAAAACGATCCTACAGGCTTACCAACCTGAGCAAAATAAAGGGGCGTTCCATTATAATCTCCTGTAAAAGAAACATTGGTCAGCAAGCTCGATTCTCCATCTGTTAAGGCCAGTACTTTGTTTCTGTTGAAAGAGATATTAAAATCACTTGTCCACGAAAAGTTCTTGGTTTTGATGTTCACGGTGTTCAAGGTAAACTCTAACCCTGTGTTTTGTATCTTCCCAATATTCCTAATCACGGTATTGAAACCAGAACTTAGTGGCGCACTAGCATTCAAGAGCAAATCGCTGGTTACTTTCTTGTAGGCATCAACGGTAAGGTTAATTCTATTTCTGAATAAAGAAAGTTCGTAACCAATATCTAATTGTGACGTCCTCTCCCATTTTAAATCGCGGTTACCTAAACTATTGATGACCATTGCATATTTTGGGGTTTCACCATTGAAAGAATAATAATCACCTACATCCAATGACATATAAGGTGCGAAATCGTTGATGCGGTTGTTACCTGTTACGCCATAGCTGATTCTCAATTTAGAGTCAGACACGAAACGCAGTTTTTTCATAAAGCTTTCTCTTCCCATTTGCCATGCAAAGGCTGCCGAAGGGAAATAGGCCCATCTGTTTTCTCTGGTAAATTTTGAAGACCCATCGGTCCTGATTGAGGCGGTAAACAAGTATTTAGATTTATAGTTATAATTTACACGGCTTAAAAACGAGACTAACGTGTTTACGCCTGCAGACGAAGTTACGGAATTAGGAATACCTAACTGCAAAGCTCTCAAGCCTAATTCTTCATTAGGAATATTGATCGCCACAAAACCATAATTATCCATATTGGTTCCTTGAGCGGTTGCTCCCAATAGCACATCAAATTGATGGTCTTTATTGATACGCTTTTTATAAGTCACCGTGTTTTCACTCATCCAATCGTTTAAGGTAATTTCACCAAAAGAACCATTTACGCCCAAAAGGTTGTTAGGGGTGGCAAATCCACGGTAGGTATTAGAATTGTTAAAACTTTCGTTTCTGGTGATTCGGGTGTTGTAACCACCACGAATGTTCAGTTTCAAGTCCTTCGAAATATCATAGGTAATACCCGCGTTAATGTTCAAAGTGGTTCTTCCTTGCTGACGGATTTCGTTTTTGGTGGATACAATGGGGTTCATCACCAAAACAGTAGCTGAACTTACATCATCATCAAATAAATCTTCGAAAAGATCAGCTCCTCCCGTATTTAAAGGTCTGTAGCCCCAAACCCTGTACATTAAGTAAGTCGCATAAGCATTGGCACTTGAGGCTTGACTGGCTACCGTTTGTCCGTAGTTTTTATCGTAGGCGTAATTAATGTTTAAGGATGCTTTTAGTTTGGTATTGATGTTTTGATCAATTGCTGCACGCATTTGTTTTCTGTTCAATCCAGAACTAATAATTACTCCATTTTGATCTACAAAATTAGCTGAAAAAGAATATTTGGTTTGTGCAGTACCACCACGAAGCGACAAGCTGTGGTTATGAGCCAAAGCATTTCTAAAAAGATGGTCCTGCCAATCAATCTGGTCGGCATTTTTATAGTCTTGTAAGGTGTATCCAGGTTTGGTGAGATACATATCCGTCATGCTTACGGGATCTCTGTCCAATTGATAGCGCACAAAATCATAAGGCGTCATCATCTCCATTCTCTTGGTAGGTTCATGATAGCCAACAAATGCATTGTAAGAAACTTGTGGTTTACCGATTTTTCCTTTTTTGGTTTCAAGGATGATGACTCCATTTGCGCCTCTAGTACCGTAAATAGCCGTCGCTGATGCATCTTTTAAAACACTAATCGATTCGATATCGTCAGGATTAATGGAGCTTGCATTAAAATCTTCAATAGGAAAACCATCAACTACATAAAGTGGTGCATTACTTTGGGTAATGGAGTTTCCTCCACGGATCACGATATTGATGTCATCGCCAGGCTGTCCTGAATTGGATGAAACCTGCACACCTGCAATACGGCCCGCTAATGCTTCTTCAAATGAAGTTACCGGAGCCTTCGTCATTTCTTCAATCTTCACCTGACCTACAGCCCCTGTAATATCTTGCTTGTTCACCTGCCCATAGCCAATAATCACCACTTCTTGTAGTGCTTTTGGGTCTTGCTTTAATTTAACAGGCGCATTGCCAAGGTTTTTAACTGGTATTTCTCGTTGTAGATAACCTACCATCGTCAATACAATAGTTTCGGTATCCCGTGCCCGCAGCGAAAATTTCCCATCTTTATCAGAGGCTACGCCACGCTTGGGATCTTCTTTTACCCTTACGTAAACACCTACCAAAGTTTCGCCTTCTTCGTCGGTAATGGTGCCGCTAAATAGCTTTAAGTCCTGTTGCGCGTAGGCACTGCCAAAACAGCACAACAATAACAACAAAAGCTTCGTAGTTTTAAAAAGGTACTGCATTATCGCTTCTATTTAAAATTCATATCTGTCTATTGTCAATCCATGCTTCGGGACAAAAAAAGATTGCTCCGAAATGAATTAACTTCATTTGGTTATTAAAATTTACTGGAGAGATCGTTGTGTTTTCGCTTGTTTGCTTAGTGCAATCGTTGGATGTTCATACCCATTAATTTGTCTTCGGTTTGTTGGTTGTTTATTTAGTTTGTTTAATGAGATTTCAAGGCCCCATTATGCTTGGTTAAGTATTTGGTTTTTCTACATTATAAAGATAGCAGATAACTTTAAACGAGTAATTGTGATTATTAGCTATTTATTGTAGTATCTTATCATATAATAATTATCCTGCTATAAATGCCAAAAACATAAGTATTTGCTTTTACAACAATAAAACAAAAGTTTGCAAAATACAATAGCCTTAAAAAGTATTTAAGGCTATTTGGTAACATGTTTGATAAAATTAGGGTAATTTATTTCCAGGAAAGATCTTTTCTATCATAGAACATAAAGGTACCATACTCAGTACCCACTACCAGATTTAATGTTTTGCCGTCACCTCCAATATAAGCGGTAGTTGGTGCACACTCATGTGCCCCTAAAAGAATATCATAGCCTTTAAACTTCATCATTTTTGGGAATTCATATAAAGGTTCAGAATCTGTACCTGCATTACGCATGAAAAGTACCGCAGCCCCTTCGCCTTTCTTTTTGCGGAAATAGGGTAAACCATTGATAGGATTTGGAATGGCGGCACTTCTTCCCGTACCAATCAACAGATCTTTTACACCATCACCGTCCCAATCTACAATTTGGGTTTTGGCCCTGCCTACTTGTCCACCCTTACGACGATGTCCGTTGATAAAAGTTCCATCAGTTAATTTGAGTTTACCCCCATCGCTTACATTATAGGCATCTATTTTATAATAAAGATGAAACTGATTATCGGAATCTAAAATCACATAGGCATCTTTTCCTGCCATATTTCCTACACCTGGAATGGAGCGCCAACCTCCATGCACATTCAACCCTTTATAAAAAAGTGGCTTTTCTACGTCTAGCTTTGGTTGGGCTTTAGTACCAATATTGAGATACACCATAAATTTACCACGACTATCACCCGTAAGGATGTCAGGCAAACCATCGCCATTCCAATCGTAAACCACTGGACAAACGTAACCCCATCGGGCTTCATGTGGCCCTTGGATGTCTTCGCGGTAACCTGGTTGCACATGAATAGCTACCCCGCCAGCCTTTAAAGCCACAGGATCTTGATAAGCAGGTTTTTGGTTAGTTCCTGTATTTTTAAAAAACAAGATGTTACCTGCCGAATTTCCCGAAACAATATCGATTAAGCCATCGCCATCCCAATCGGCCAAGCTAGGCACTACCAGCGAGCCACCGTACAACAAAGGATTTTCTTGTTTTACACTAATCGCCTCTTCAAAAATCAGATTGCCTTGTTTGTCCTTTTGTTTTGTATTTGGATAATAAACAATTCCTCCTTCTCCAGAAATAAAAACGCCTTCGGTTTTACCTTCTATTTTAAAATAAGCAGGAAAGGCGTTTACGGTTGGGCTACGACGCAGGATATACTTTTGATCGACCACATATTTATTCGGAAAAAGCTGTTCCCCATCTATTTGATAGGCATGGATATTGCCCATGCGAGTACCACAAAGCACATATTGTTCTTTATCATTAAGCTGGAAACTGGTGTAACCACTAATGCCAAAATAGGCTTGATCCAATTCTGTTAATGGCTTTGCTTCCAATTTGGTAAGATTTTCCAAATCATTAGCTACCGCTCCATAAATGCCCACTTCCGACAAAGGATTAGGCCAATACCCTTCTGGGGTATAATAGGCACTATCCACTTTCATCTTTACATTTTCTGTATTTGGCTTTGGAACAGTAAACAAAAATAAGTACTTGCCCTGCAAGGTTCTCACCACACCAAAGGTTGACATGCCCCAAGGCAAACCATTAATGGTAATATTTCCTACCCCTTCAAAACTATTGTTTTTAGGGTTGAAGTTGGCCTTTTTCAGCAGTTTGCCACCAAAACGCCAGAAACCAAAAATTTCTTGATTAGGATTTTGGAGGATGATTGCCTTATTCTCACCAGTATCTTCAAAAGGCAAAGTCAGCTTAATCCCTTGAGAAAAAATAGGCTCTCCTTTTTCAGTCAATTTTTTAAAATGGTATAGGTAGGTACCTGGTGCCCTGATATCCGATTGTACAAATAAATCTGGATAGTCATCATCGTTCACCTTGGCCGTTCCCATTACTATTCCAGTTAAAGAAGGCGCTGCGAAATTACCGATACCATTGGCAGCACCATTTTTGATGGGCTGCCCGCTTACCAAGAAATCGCTTTGCGCCAATGCACCAAGGCTATTTAAACTTAAAGCTAGAAAGAAGATATGACGTTTTAACATTACTGCTTGATAAACTTATTACTAATGACTGGCTGCCCTTCTACCCATAAACTTGCCAAATATACGCCCTTGTTTAAAAATGCAGGCAAGGTTAAACGTTCTTCGCCACCAGCCAACTTAATCTTTTGACTCAATATTTTCCTGCCCACCATATCATGGATTTCGATGGTTGCATTTCCATTGAGGGACGAGGTAAAAATATTGACCACGTCCTGTTGAGCAGGAGCATTAACTTGGAAATGATGCTCGCTCATTTTAACCGACACTGCTATTGGTGTCGAAAGCTTGCTATCCCCATTAAAATCAACCTGCTTTAACTGGTAATAATTTAAACCCAAAGCGGGGTTATTGTCGGCATAACGGTATTCACTTTTTTGAGTGGTTGTTCCTTTACCTTCCAGTTGGTCCAAAGCCACAAATGGTGCTCCATTTGTACTGCGCAGAATTTCAAAACGGGCATTGTCTTTTTCTGCCGAAGTGGTCCATTGTAGTTGCACTATATTTTTATTGGCTTTACCAGAGAATTTCAAATCATGAACTGGCATTACCTGGTCATCATCAGCAATAGTGCCTGTAAAGGTAAGCACGGTCCTACCTGTAGTACTACTTTCACCTTTACCAAAACCAAAACCTCTTTCCGAATCGGCACTTCCCACATCGGCACCCCAAGCGTAAATCCTAAAATAAACATTCGTGGTACCACTTAGATTTTTAAGAGCAGCAAGGTGCTTCAAACTAATTTCATACTGATCTTCTCCTTGTGTATCAGTCAAACCAATACTATTGTTACCCGTATAAATTTCCGTGTAGGTGATATTATCCAAACTGAAATACCATTTATAGTTTTTTACCGATTTAGCATTGGAAGTTCTCAACCTGGTCTTAATGCTACTTAAACTGATTTGCTTAGTAGTATTTAAGTTAAGTACCGCTTGAAAATAAGCACCCGTACTTTGCGCAGTGGCAAAATTAGCACCCGCAGCAAAGGTTGCTACATAAGATAGCGTGGAGTTATTGACATAAGTAGCACCTGCACCTCTACTCAATGTTGCTTGTTGTACATCTGGATGGATGATATTGGCATTAATGGCCGAGTTTTTCGCAGCCAAATCATAATTCCAATTAGCCAAATCAACACCGTTATAAATCGCACTGCCACCTACAGATAAGCTAGGTGTGGTATCTCCCGTACCATACCTTCCAATGCCAAATCCACCTGCATTGGTTAATGCCCCCCAACCGTAAACTCTAAAAGTCACCGTTTTGGTATCATCTAAGTTCTGAAGTTCTGCAATGGCTGATAAATCGACTGTAGGCTGCAAATCCCCTTCGGTATCGCCAACAAGCACATTGGTACTTTGCGTGATTTCCTTAAAATTTGTTCCATCTAAACTGTAGTACCAACTTGCCATCGTTGGACCGCTACCATTTTTACGCAATTTGACATTTAGCGTAGCCAATGAAACCACTACATCTATTTTTGGCTTTACCGTAAAAGTATAATAGTCATTATTGGCAATAGCAGTAGCTTTTGAGTTGGCCGAAGAGCCTGCTACGCCATAAGCACTTACGGTAGAATAATACCCTCTGGCTAAACTTAAGGCAGTTAGTCCAGCACCTCTGGATAAGGTTGAGGGATGTAAATAACTATTATTGGTAGTAGCATTTAAACTTCCCGCAACTACTCCCGATACGGCACTGAACTGCCAAGCCAATAAACTAGGCGGTACTGGTGGAATAGCTTTCACCTCTCCACCTACTATTAAACTAGGAGTGTTGTCTCCCGTAGGATATCGTCCTATGGCAAAACCGCCGCTTGACGTGGTTGCACCCCAAAAATAGATACGGAAAGTAGCCTTTTGTGGCGCCGCTAAATTTTGCAAGGGAACCAATCCCCCAACATGAATGGTAGATTGTACCACCCCTTCACTATTACTATCGGAAAAAGGAATATTATAATCGCTTATTTCGGTAAAGTTAGTTCCATCGGTACTATAAGCCCATTTATAATAAATTGCACCTGCCGAATTTCTGCGCAATTTAGCATCAATACTATGAATAGAAGCCATATACCCTGATTTGGAAGCTACCTCAAATTGCAAGTATTGGTTATTAGTGATGGCACTGGCCAAAGAACTAGCGGGCGAAGGTGCTGTGGAATTAAAAGAACGCAGCAAACCTGCGGTATTGGCCAAACCAGCCCCGCGACTCAAAGTAGAAACACCTAAATTGGCATGATTAAAAGTTGAGGCACTGGTGGCTTGGCTTCCAGCAGCATCGGGGTTACTGAACTTCCACGACAAAATAGGGGTTGATTGGGTTTGAGGTAACAAATCAGCAGGAGAATCGGTCAACTGCTTTGTTCTGAAGTTGGTAATGCGATGAAAAGTAATGAGGTTGGCATTATGGTAGCGCTCTCCATACCAAGCCGTGCGACTAACCGCCACAATATCATTTCCCTGAAATTGCCAATCCGCATATTGAAAACCAAACACATCCCAAGTTTTTACGGGATAGCCCTCATTCCATTTAATGATGTCGTATTTGTGGTCCCAGGTCACTAAATCAGAAGAAGAATAAAGTGCTAGAACATTTCGTTGATGCGATGGCAGATTATAGGTTTCCCAAGTATCAGTAAATACACTGATTTTGCTTACAATGGTCCAATATTTACCTGAAGTTGCATCATAACGAATGGTGAATTTAGATTCCGACCCTGGGAAATGAGCATACTCTGCAGCAGTATTTCCAAATGAAACCGTACTACCATCAGCACTTACCGAAATCTTGGCTGCCACCTCATAACGTTGTAAACCTGTAGCTCCTCCAGTAGTAATGGACATGCCACCTCCTACCGCTTGCCAAGTTTCCAAACGCATAAAATCTACCACATTACCACTTGGTGTAACTACAATATTTCCCTCAAACCAATTAGGGCGTTTGGCATTCAGCCAACTTTCATCGAACCTAAGGATATTAGACTTTGTCCAATTGGAAGCATCTAACAAATCGGAATTGGCAGGCGCAGAAAGTACGAAAGCATGAAAATCTCTTTCATTATCAGGGTCAGGGCTTTCCTCATAAGCACGCCAAACCCTGCCATTGTGAACCACTACTGGTACGGGACCCGTATGGTATCTACCGCTTAACAACAAACCTGAGGTGTTGTCTATCGCTCTTGTCCAGCTATAACCACCATCCAATGATTTATAAATCACTACATCACCAAATGATTTTGCGGTACCCATTAAATAAAGTGCACTGTTATGTACAAATAAGGTTGCCCAATGGCAATTTGGCACTTGCGTGGTGAAACTCCAAGTTACCCCGTTATCGGTAGACCTGTAAATGGAACTTACTGTTCCTGTATAATCATGAGAAACTACATAACTCCCATCAGGCAATACCACAATACTTGGCGAGGCATAACTGCGTGAAAGCGGATTGGGACTTTGCGCAATAACGGTACCTGGGAAGTTAGTTTGCGCTTCGGCACTGAAGACAATATTTAATAAGGAAACAAAAAGGCAAATGACCATGCATTTGACACTGCTGATCTTCTTCATACGGTTAAGCTTAATTATTTGGATAGTTTATCCAAAAATAAGGCTCATAAACCCGCTTAAAGTACAACTTGTTAGCTAATTAGTATAGGATGTTAGCGTTTGGTGTAAATACACCCTCTTTGTCCTTTGGACATCTATTGATACGTATGTTATTATTTTGACATCAATGAGCTCGCTGCGCTTCGGTTCTCCCTGTGAGGGAGAGAAAAGCATTTACTAAAATTCGGCTAAACGATCAATGTTTGCAACGCAGAATGCTCATAGCACTAGCTGTCCCCTCTCCTTTTCAAGGAGAGGGCTAGGGAGAGGTTCTCTACTAACAAAACCTGCTACTGCATTACGACACCCAATCGAGCTGGCCACGACGAACAATTGGAAAACTATGCAAACTAACCACTAATCACTAACAACTATCTACTAACAACTAGCCACTAGCCACTAACAACTATCTACTAATTCCTAACTCCTAAAGTCCTACCTTTACAGCATGAATCCCGAGCTTTTAAAAGATTTAGTACAAATGCGAATGCCCTTTGGCAAATACCAAGGCAGACTATTATGTGATTTGCCAGAATACTATTTAGTTTGGTATCATCAAAAAGGATTTCCCGCTGGAAAATTGGGAATGCTACTAGCTACGCTATATGAAATTAAGCTGAATGGTTTAGAGTATTTATTACAACCATTAAAGAGATAAGTTTTCCATAAAAAAACCTCGTAGGTTTTAAAAACCTGCGAGGTTTATGAATTCTTCGCTGTACTTAGAATGATAAAGAATTAAAACTTCAAGTTCAAGCTTAACAAGAAATTACGAGTAGCTTGCGGATAAAAGTATTTATAGCGGCCAAAATCTCCATTAGATAAATAAGCACCACTTCCACCATTAGCTTCATACTTCACGTTAAAGATGTTGTTCACCAAAAAGTTTAAACCAACATTCTTAACACCAGGTAAAGCCAAGTTATAAGTCAAACGCACATCATTGATAAAGAAAGCATCCAAAACACGATCACTAGCAGAAGTATTATCTAAGTTCTGCTCACCAACATATTTACTGATCAAAGCTATTCCCGCATTTTTATAAGTGTATGCAAACTCATTTGAAGCCACAATTTTCGGCGAGTAAGCAATATTAGTATTGCTATAGTCAAAAGTCAACAAAGCACCATCTATCGTATCATCATAAACATATTCCGTAAAGTTCTTGATCCTACTTTGGCTCAAAGTAGCCGTTGCCGACCATGAAAAGTTCTTCACGATCTGCCAACGGGCATCTAATTCTAAACCGATACGGTAGCTATCAGGCACATTCTGACGAGTTTGCCCACCCACTTCATTCAACTTACCTGTGTTGATCAATTGATTTTTATACAACATGGCAAAACCATTGGCACCAATATTAAAGTTAGACTGTTGTGTTCTGTAACCAAACTCAATATCTGTTAAACTTTCGTGCTTAGGGCGTGTTCCTGTATTCGAATCTGTAAAATCTCTACGGTTAGGCTCCTTGTTACCTACCGCTACCGAAGCATAAACATTGTTCTTGTCATCCAAGTTGTAGCTTAAACCAAATTTAGGATTGAAAAACTCCAAACGTGCATTCTGTTGCGCAAAGTTCTTCGCATCAACCTTACCATAAAACGAATAGAAAACATTACGATATTGCAAATCAGCATAAATATTAAGCTTGTCTAATTGATAACTTACCCTACCAAAAATATTGAAGTCACTTTTAAAAGCATCGTTATCATTATATCTGTGGCGTATAGAGCCCGAGCCATCATAATTAGCATACTGTGCCCAAATCACTTCATCAAAGTGATTACCTTCATAACGGTTATAAGCACCACCCAAAGTAAAATTCAAGTTGCTTTGCGGGGTGTACGACAATGAATAAGTACCGCCATAAAAGTTATTATCCAACCATAAACGACGTACCAAATCAGATTTTTCAATAGTTCCAATAGGAAGGTTAGAAACAGGATCTTTAATAATCACTGGGTTGATTGAATATTCCTTTAAATCCTGTGCAGTTTTAAACTCCTCATAGTAACCTCTACCATACGTATAGTGCAAAGCCGCATTGGCTACCAATTGTTTGGTGATGTTACGAGTATAAAACAACTGGTAGTGATCTTGTTGGTAATTATCCGTTTGATTATCGTACGTAAAATCATTATGCTTGCGATCAGTTTCTAACATCTCTTCGCTAATACCGTTCCACGCTTGGTAAGTCTTCTCCGTTCCACTAAATACATTTAAACGCAAGATGTCGTTTTTACCATAGTAGGCACCCGTTACAAAAAATGACTTCAAGTTAGAAGACGCCCTATCCACATAACCATCAGATTTAATTCTCGACAAACGAGCATCAAAACTAAACTTATTGTTAATCAAACCTGTCCCCGCACTTACTGTGTTTCTCCAGGTTTGGTAAGAGCCGTAGGTGTTGTTCAATTCTGCATAGGCCGAATCTCTTCTCGTAGTGGTTTGGATATTCAAACTCGCCCCAAAAGCACCCGCCCCATTGGTAGAGGTACCTACGCCACGCTGTATCTGAATATTATCTACCGACGAAGCCAAATCTGGCAAATTGATAAAAAAACTACCCTGACTTTCAGCATCGTTCAAAGGAATACCATTTAAGGTTACATTAATACGGGTAGCATCGCTGCCCCTAATACGTATTCCTGTATAACCTATACCAGCACCCGCATCAGAAGTCACCACTACCGATGGTGTTTGGTTCAGCAAATAAGGCAAATCCTGTCCCTGATTCGTTTTTTCCAAATCAGCTTTGCTTAAGTTCTTATAGGTAAAAGCCGCATTCTTACTTACCCTTGTAGCACTTACCACTACCTCATCGGCCACAAACGAAAGCTGTTGCAGTACAAAGTCCAGTTCCGCATTAGCTGTTAAGTTTACTTTTTTCTCTTGCGTAGCAAAACCTACATAACTAATGGCCACCGTGTAGCTGCCAGCAGGTAAGTTGGCAAACTCGTAAACACCATTGGCATTACTTGCCGCCGTAAATCCCTTGCCTTTTAATTTCACGCTTGCACCAGAAAGTGCTTTTCCATCTCCTTCGGTAACCTTTCCCGAAATCTTGAACTGTGCCATCGCCAAAAACGGACACAGCAATGCAGCCAAAACTGCAAATTTTAAATTTTTCAACTTTTTGTTGTTTTTTAGTTAAACCCATCGGTAAGTAGGGGTTACTCCCGACTTTAGTTAAACTTCATAAACCATCCCTACGCCAGCATTACCTGGATCAGGTGCATTTAAGTTTCAAGTTGAAGGTTTAAAGTTTAAAGTATGGGCTGTCCAAACTTTTTACTTTTTACTTTACACTTTTTACTTAAAATGGGTATGATCTCAGCCTTTATTTGTGTTTTATGCAAAACAAGGCACCCCTTATTGATGCTGCAAAGCTATATCTTTTTTTCGAAAAGCAAAATCCGTAGCACTTATTTACCGAAAGTCCTGCTTTTCGTTGCAATCTTTTTGCCCTACTATAGTGCTGTCATCCCGAGGTACGAGGGATCTCTACTGACCTAGCACGTAACCTACAGATTCTTCACTAACGTTCAGAATGACAGCAACAAAAAGTATTTCCACTACAATCAGGTTTAATGGGCAAATCCATCTTACCAACTTTGCGTCCTTCGCGTAACCCCCTTTATTCCTTTGCGGTACTATCATTAAAAAACGACATCAATAAACCTTATTTTATCACAAAAAGATTAATCAAGTTGCGCAAAGCAATGCTGTGACAAAGCCTAACCTCGTAGGTTTTAAAAACCTACGAGGTTTCCCTCAAAACAAAAAGTATTTCCACTACAATTAGGTTTAACTAGCAAATCCATCTTACCAACTTTGCGTCCTTTGCGATTACTTGATCAATCTTTGCGGTGAAATTTCTAAATCTTTTAATAGATTACCGCAAAGGGATAAAGAGTTACGTAAAGAAGTATGAAACCAATTCAAATTCATCCTATCTTTAAACAACAAAACAAATCTCATGAACGACGATTACCTCGATAGTGCCAAAAAGCAATTTCAGTATTACAAACAACTTGGCGACAAAACATTTGCCCAATTAAACGACGATGCCCTGTTTTGGCAATTCAACCAAGATAGCAACAGCATCGCCATCATTGTAAGCCATCTATCGGGTAATATGCTTTCACGTTGGACTGATTTCCTTTCTACCGATGGCGAAAAGCAATGGCGCAATAGAGATGAGGAATTTGAACAGCAAATCACTTCCAAACAAGAACTTGTTGCCAAATGGGAAAAAGGTTGGGATTGCTTATTCCACGCCATCAACCCTTTAACCGCTGCTGATTTAAACCGAATCATTTACATCCGCAACCAAGGACACACCGTCTTAGAAGCCATCAACCGACAGCTTGCACATTATCCCTATCATGTTGGTCAAATTGTAATGTTGGGTAAAATGTTGGCAAAAGATGGCTGGCAATCGTTGTCTATTCCCAAAGGAAAGTCACAAGCCTATAACCAAAATAAATTTGCCCAACCAAAACAAAACAAGCACTTTACCGATGATTATTTAGATAATTCAACCACACAACAATCGTCATGAAACAAGACACAAAAGACTATAACAACCGGCAAACTGAAGTAGACAAAGCCATTTGTGACTTACTGGCCAATAGCATTAACCAACATCTCCCCGAAGCCGAAAACAAGGTATGGCATGCACATCCCGTTTGGTTTTTAGACGGCAATCCCATTGTAGGTTACAGTAAACTCAAGAACTGCATACGCTTGTTATTCTGGAGCGGTCAATCTTTTGAAGAACCTACCCTAAAAGACGAAGGAACTTTCAAAGCTGCCGAAGCGCGCTATACCGAGGTTGAGCAAGTGAATGTCGATGATTTAAAACGCTGGCTGGAAAAAGCAAGAGCTATCCAATGGGATTATAAAAACTTGATTAAACGCAAGGGTAAATTGGAAAGGCTGAAATAAGAATTAATGATAAAAAAGTATATCCACCTAGCAATGAGCATAGCATTGCTAATGTTTGCGGCCTGTAACAGCAATCCGTCAGCGATTAATATAAAGAAAGTGTTTATTGATTCCACTTTTTTGGTGGAGCTAAAAACTTCTAATCTAAAGGAAATAAAATCTATCAACAATTTCCATATCGATGATAAAGGAGATCAAATCTATGCTTTAATAAAGCGTAGGATGAAATTTTGGGTGTATCGCGAAGAAGCCATCAGCTCAGAGATAAGTATGAAAATCATTTTATCTACAAAACCATATGACATGGGCTTAGATGGCACATTAAATGTCGTGTTTTTAGGACTATATGATAAAGAAAATCAGCTTATTGATTTAATGAGGATTGGCAAATACGCAAGTTTTTCAGATACTGACGAATTAGAGACATCTATTATCAATGACAATCAAATCGTGAAGAAGAAAAAAAGTAATGAAATTTTGGATGATGGGCAAATTTATCAAACCACCATTAATGAACATTATCAAATTACGACCAACGGAAAATTCAAGAAACTTGAATGAAAAGCAAAAGATGATAAACCTCTCCCTAACTCTTTCGATAGATCGGAACAGGTACTCCTAAAAAATAGGAGAACGATGTGGCCATCTAATAGTTTCCATAAAAAATTAAAAAAACTTATTAAAGATAGCTGATGATGGGCGAGTTAAAATGAAGGTAAAATGCAATTCATTGACACAAAACCTCATTATTTTTCGTAAATTAGAAATACAACCTCATCTTTTTTACAATACTCATCTTAAACCCCGTAAAACTCCGTAGAAGTGCGTACAAGTCCGTAAAAGTCCGTACATATTACAGTACTCCTAGAGGTTTTCTATAGTGTAGCTTTACTTTAACTTGTATGCTTATGGCTTATCCCCACTTATCGCAAGTCTTAAAGCATGGGAAAAGCTAAGACCGACTTGGTGCGGGATCATTTCTATGCTGCAAACACCAAAATCACCACTCCCCTTCCCAAGCACTCCTCTATCCCTACAGATAGAACCGAAGCGTAGCGAGCTCATTGATACCAAAACAAAATAAACAACCATCAATAAAAACCGCACAGCGGAAAGAGGGCTTTACCCACAAAACTTCTATCTAACCTCACTAATTAAAAACAAGGCGGAGCTCGTAATACTAGATTATCTCCATAACGCAAACATCAAAATTACCAACCACCATTCCCAAGCACTCCTCTCTCCCTACCAGGGAGAACCGAAGCGTAGCGAGCTCATTGATACCAAAACAAAATAAACAACCATCAATAGAAACCGCACAGCGGAGAGGGTTTTATTAATCGTTAACAAACCTATGTTCCTACGTCATTTAACCTTAACTTTGAGTATCAATTATCAGGCGCTATGGTCAAATTTGGATACACTATTCTTTACGTTAACGACGTTACAAAATCAATTGAGTTTTATGAAAAAGCCTTCGGTTTTACCAGAAAATTCATCACTCCCGACAATGATTATGCAGAACTAGATACTGGAAACACGACGATTTCCTTTGCTTCACATACCTTAGCTGCTTCCAACTTGAAAGACGGCTTTACCCCTAGCGAGCTCAGCGATAAGCCTTTTGCCATCGAATTAGGTTTTGTTACCGATGATGTAAATGAAATATTCGAAGTGGCTGCAGAAAATGGTGCTACAAAAGTAGCAGCGCCCAAACAAAAACCTTGGGGACAAACGGTGGCTTATCTAAGAGACATCGATGGATTTTTGATTGAGATCTGCACCCCAATGGGATAAACCATAAAAACAGAGGTTTTAAGTAAGCATATCATCGATTATTTAGAAAAAAAGCCGATAGTAAACAGTCTACAACGGTTTCACTTTGGTGATAGAGAAGGTGTATTTACCCAAATCGTATCCTTTAAAATCCGCTACTTTAATTACCTTCACATCAGCACGTTTGCCTTGTTTGTAAAGCATTCCTGTGAGGTGATAATTCTTATCTTTATTCAAGTCTTTCAACAAATCATTTGGCACAATGCCATCAATCTGTAATTGGATATAGTTGAGCACTGAACCTGATGGACGAGTATTGTCGTTATAACCAGTAAAAGTCGCAATCTTAAAGCCTTGACCATTAAGCAAGGTATCCCTTAAGCCTTTAAACTGCATAGGCATTTCATTAAGAAACTGTTCCTCATTGCTCCACCTAATCACTTCCCTTTTAAATTTTTCAGTAATTTCTTCATTAGCCGTTTCACCACTGGTCCATTCTGGATGCTGTGCAATAAATTCATTTACCTTTTGCTCCACAAAAACATTAGAAGGTGCAACAGTTTCTTTAGGTTGATTACTAGTACACGATACAGCCACAGCTGCTATTAATATTAGGAATAATCTCTTCATATTTGGCAATTTTAATTATAAAGTTAAAGAAAGTAAGTTTTCGTTAAAAACAGCTAATTTGCTTGTAAAAGGTTTAATACGTTTAGGCTCTCTCTTACTGCTAATGTCTAAAAAGCACATACCCAACACAATTGGCCGTCATACCCAACTCGATTGGGTATCGTAATGCATTAGTAGGCTTTGTTAAATTCTAGCTGCTGAAAAGCAAATACTCAAGTCAATTGACTGGCATTGCCAGCTAGACTGGTCATCATGCCCAGCTCGACTGGCCGTCATACCCAACTCGATTGGGTATCGTAATGCCCATGGCAGGTCTTATGACGCTTTAAGATTCCCGCCTGCGCGGGAATGACGCCACAGTGACATGGTAAGTTTACTACAAAAAAGCCTTCCAGTATCAACTGAAAGGCTTTAATATGATCATGCGTTACAAAACTCGTAACCCGTAACTCAAAACCCGCAACCCAACTACAAAGCCGCTAAACTTTCCTGAATAGTTGCTATTTTCGATTCGGCATCAGCTTTTTTGTTCCGCTCATTTTGAATAATTTCTGGTTTTGCATTCTGTACAAAACGTTCGTTGCTCAACTTCGCATCTACCGATTTAAGGAAACCTTGCAGATACTCCAGTTCTTTGATTAAACGTTCCTTTTCTGCTTCTACATCAATATTTTGGCTTAAAGGAATAAAGAACTCATCCTTACCTACCATAAAACCAGCTGCTCCCGCTACTTTATCGTTGACCACTTCAGCTTTGCTAATGTTAGCCAGCTTGCAAACGATGTTCAGCCAGTTATCGTAAACTACATCAGAATTAATTTTGATATTCAACGCTAAAGCTTCTTTAGGAGAAATCTGACGAGTATTTCTTACATTTCTAATTTCCGAAACCAAACCCTTGATCAACTCAGCTTCTTTCAATAAAGCTTCATTCACCTCTCCTACTGTAGGATAATCGGCTACGATACAGCATTCCATTTCACCACGTTCACCAAACAGTTCATCATGGTAAAGTTCTTCAGTAATGAACGGCATAAACGGATGCAATAACCTTAAAATCTGCTCAAAGAACTTCACTGACGCCGCTCTGGTGGCCGCATCAACAGGCTGTTGATAAGCAGGTTTCACCATCTCAAGGTACCAAGCACAGAAATCGTCCCATACCAGCTTATAAGTTGCCATTAAAGCTTCCGATAAACGATACTGTTTAAAATTATGTTCAATTTCCGTTAAAGCTTCACTAAAACGACTTTCGAACCAAGCAATGGCCTGCTCGTTAGGATTAGCCAAAGAAGCATCAACCTCCCATCCTTTTACCAAACGGAAGGCATTCCAAATCTTATTGGCAAAGTTCCTGCCTTGCTCACAATACGCTTCATCGAACATTAAATCGTTACCTGCTGGCGAAGACATCAACATGCCTACTCGTACTCCATCGGCACCATATTGCTCAATTAAACCAATTGGGTCTGGAGAGTTACCTAGTGATTTAGACATTTTACGGCCCAGCTTATCACGAACGATACCTGTTAAGTACACATTAGTAAATGGCTTCTTGCCCGTAAACTCCTTTCCAGCCATGATCATACGAGCTACCCAGAAGAACAAAATCTCTGGAGCTGTTACCAAATCATTGGTTGGATAATAGTAATTGAAATCTTTATTGTCAGGATTTTTAAAACCATCAAAAACAGAAATTGGCCATAACCATGACGAGAACCAAGTATCCATTACATCTTCATCTTGTGTAATAAATTCTTCGGCTTGTTTCCTAAAACCAGCTTTGCTTTCTTCACTCCAATCCCTGCGTTCAGGCACACGGTTAATCAGCTCCTCTATCGCCTCTTCTTTGGTTTTAGCCACTACAGGTTCTTCGTGTTGGAAATACCAAGCAGGAATGCGTTGTCCCCACCATAATTGACGAGAGATACACCAATCCTTTACGTTTTCCATCCAATGACGGTAGGTATTGATAAATTTCTCAGGAATCAATTTCACTTCGCCATTCAACACCTCTTCCAAGGCAGGTTTAGCCAACTCTTCCATTTTGCTGAACCATTGTAACGAAAGTTTAGGCTCAATTACGGCATCGGTACGTTCCGAGAAACCTACTTGTGATTTATAATCTTCTACCTTTTGTAAATGACCAGCTTCTTCCAGCATTTTGGCAATCTTTTTACGGGCAATAAAGCGGTCTTCACCAATTAAAATCTCTGCTTTATCATTTAAGGTACCATCATCATTTAAAATATCGATTACTGGCAAATGATGTTTTAAACCAAGTTCGTAGTCATTTAAATCGTGGGCAGGAGTTACTTTTAAACATCCTGTTCCAAAATCCATCTCCACATAATCATCTAAAATGATGGGTATTTCGCGATTAATTAAAGGCACAAATACTTTTTTACCATGCAGATGTTTGTAACGCTCGTCGTTAGGATTGATACAAATGGCACTATCGGCCATAATCGTTTCAGGGCGAGTAGTGGCAATGGTTAAGCAAGTGGTTTCATCTAAAATATCTTTGGCAGTACCTGCAATATGGTAATGGATATAGTACAGCTTCTGGTTTACTTCCTTACGGATTACCTCCTCATCAGATACCGCAGTTTTACCTGCTGGATCCCAGTTTACCATACGTACGCCACGGTAAATATTTCCCTTTTTATACAAATGGATAAAACTGTTGATTACCGCATCTGAAAGATCTTCTTCCATGGTAAAACGAGTTCTGTCCCAATCGCAGCTTGCACCAAGTTTCTTTAACTGTTCCAGGATAATGCCGCCGTATTTTTCTTTCCACTCCCAAGCATATTTCAAAAACTCTTCACGAGTGATGTCTTTTTTATTAATGCCTTTTTCTTTAAGCATGGCTACTACCTTAGCTTCCGTAGCAATAGAGGCATGGTCGGTACCAGGAACCCAGCAAGCGTTTTTACCCTGCATACGAGCCTTACGGATCAATACATCCTGAATGGTATTATTAAGCATGTGCCCCATGTGCAAAACTCCCGTAACGTTTGGTGGCGGGATGACGATGGTATAAGGTTCACGCTCATCAGGCTCTGAGTGGAAAAAATGTTTATCCAACCAGTAGCTGTACCATTTTTCTTCTGTTTCTTGCGGATTGTATTTTGTAGATATACTCATTTATATGGTAAAAAAAATTTAATGCAAAAATATGGTTTATTAAGGAGATTTTAAAGGGGGATGATACTTTGTAAGACCTTTGCCCTACCGTCATTGCCAGCTCGACTGGTCGTCATACCCAACTCGATTGGGCATCGTAATGCCTTAGCAGGTATTATCAACGACTTAAGATTCCCGTATGCAGAGAATGATGCTTTAACGATGGGTGCTAAGTAAACTCGAAGGGCTATCAACACCAAGCCAATTGATGATATCTTGAACCAACTTAGCCCTATCGTCATTGCCAACTCGATTGGTCGTCATACCCAACTCGATTGGGTATCGTAATGCCTTAGCAGGTATTTCAACGACTTAAGATTCCCGTATGCACGGGAATGACGGAACAATGAAACACATGGCTATATTCAAGCACCCTAAAAGCAATTACAAATCTTCATTAAATAAATCTATCCAATTAGGGTTTTCAGTAGCAATTAATTTAATCTTCCAATCCCTATTCCATTTCTTTAATCTCTTTTCATTGGCTATGGCTTCAACAATAGTAGAATAAAAACAATAATACACTAGTTTATAGCAATTATATTTTGCAGTAAAAGATTTCGGATAAAGTTTATTTCTATGCTGAGTTACTCTTGAAAATAAATCAGAAGTCACGCCGATATACAACACTGTATTGTATACGTTAGTCATTATGTATACACAACCTCCCCTTTCCATACAATATAATTAGTTAATTATATTCAATATAATCAAACAAACATTCGCAAACAACCTACCCTTAAACCACTGACGTTAAAAAACTTAATCACCATTTGATAAAAAACATTTTTTTATTAAGTTTGAGTATACCTATTGTAAAAATGCATCTAACCAAACATAACCACTGCACAGCAGTGTTTAAGGCAAACAATGTCATTGCCTACTTCAACCTCAAATTCAAAAAAATGCGAATTTGGCATCCGCTCACTTTGTATCAATACTTTCGCGCTCCATAAAGCGCACTTTCCGTCACCGTCATCACCTACCGAAACTTTCAGATAAACCAGCACCGTCCAATAATATAAGCAATATCTTCCCATCAGCACTGGTTTAAATTCTTCTCTTTTTTCTTGCTCCTACCCCGTCATTTGATGATTAATCCCACAAGCATAAGTGGAGACCAGAACCCACTTTAAAAAACGGGGCGTAACCGAAAAGCCTTACGATTAGGAAACTTAAATGAAAAACAATGAAAAAAAACTTAGCTGAATTTTTAGGCACCTTTTGGTTGGTACTGGGAGGTTGTGGCAGTGCGGTATTAGCTGCTGCCTTCCCCAACGTAGGCATTGGGCTAGTTGGCGTATCTATGGCCTTTGGTTTAACAGTACTTACCATCGCTTATGCTTTAGGGCATATTTCGGGTGCACATTTAAACCCAGCAGTAACTGTTGGCTTATGGGCGGGTGGTCGAATTAGCTTTAAAGACGTTTTGCCCTACATCATTTCTCAAGTTTTAGGTGCTATTGCCGCGGCAGCCGTATTGTACGTAATTGCTACTGGCAATGGAAGCAGCATTGGCAATTTTGCTGCAAATGGTTATAGCGAACATTCGCCAGGAGGTTACAGCATGAACTCGGCTATTGTTACTGAAACGGTAATGACTTTTATGTTCCTCATCATTATTTTAGGAGCAACCGATAAAAGAGCACCGAAAGGCTTTGCTGGGATAGCTATTGGATTGGCACTTACATTGATCCACCTGATTAGTATTCCAGTAACTAACACTTCCGTAAATCCTGCTAGAAGCATTAGTCAGGCCGTATTTGTTGGCGATTGGGCATTGTCTCAGCTTTGGCTATTTATTTTATTTCCAATTTTGGGAGCTATCATTGCCGGATTGATTTACAGGTTTTTTGATAGCGATAGCAAAGAACAACACACTGATTAATTTTGCTTCATTATATGATAGACTTACGGAGTATTGAAACTTCGTAAGTCTTGGTGCTAAGCTGTCTAAAGTGGTTCAAAAAAATAACCATTAAGAAATTAAGAAGATACTAAAACTTAATGTCCCTTCATGCCTTAATGTTTAAAAAACTAAAATATTCTTAGGTGTTCATTTTCATTTGAACCACCTAAGACACCTTAGTTCATCTAAGCCTATCAAAAGATTAAAATCTTCTTAAATATCTAAAATGTATCTGAAAATCAACCATTAAAAAATTAAGACGATACTAAAAACTTAATGTCCCTTCATGCCTTAATGTTTAAAAAACTAAAATGTTCTTAGGTGTCTTAGGTGTTTAATTTTTTTGAACCATCTAAGACCTACCCACAGAGTAAAATGTTCAATGTCTAAAGTGGATCAAAATAAAACATCCATAAATCAAATGGTTTCCTTTAATTTGTTTTATCATTACTTCACCATACGCACATAAACCAATCATATGACCATCATTGATTTAAAAGAGAGAACTGATTTAGCCAACGATATGAAATTAGGCAGTATCTATGCCCAGTTTGGGGTAGTGCTTAATGAGCTGAGAAAAAAACAACTGAACGAAGACTTAATTAAATCCATCAATGCGTTTATTGAAACTATTAATGCTTCTTCCGTTACGGGTAACGATTTAAGAAAACTAGTCAAACAAGCGCAAACAGCTATCTTAAAACAAGTAGAGAAGGAACATAAAATAGTGACCAAAAACCATTACAGAAACCTTTGGATGTTACTTGGCTTTACTGCCTTTGGTCTGCCTATCGGTGTGTCTTTTGGTTTAAGTGTTGGCAACATTGGTTTAATGGCTGTAGGTTTGCCTATAGGGATGGCTATTGGCGCAGCCGTTGGCTCATCCATGGATAAAAAAGCATTTGCTGAAGGTAGACAATTGGATATTGAAATAAAATCTTAAACCCATATACGAACTATCATTATTATTGATATTCAAATGAAGTAAACCCCTTTCTGCCTTTAAGGAAGAGAACAGTACTCAGGAAAGGCTTTGGTATTTTTGGTGTTTGCAGTACAAAAATGATTTAGCACTAAAAATACCCTCTCCTTTTTAAGGAGCACCTGTTCCGATACTTCGGAAGGGCTAGGGAGAGGTTTCCTCAATAACCCTTCATTTCTTCAATTAGCCAATATCCAAAGATCTCTCCATTCCGCTGTGCTTCAGTCGAGATGACGCACCATTGAACCAATGAACGGAATGAACTAATGAACCAGTTAACGGAATGAACCAATGAACCAACTATAAAGTAAAACGATAATTAGCACCTAAAGCGAACCAACGTTTTGGCAATGGCACGGCAGCTACTTCGATATAATTTTTATTTAAAAGATTGGTTACTTCGGTATAAACGTTCCAGTTTTGTTTACCGTACAATAAGCGTACATCAGCAATCAGGTACGGATTTTTCAGTTCTCTTTCTATCCATCTCCCCGCTAGCGTTAATTGCCAATTCGTGTATTTATAAATCAATCTACCTAACGCTTGGTGTTTCAAGTTTTCCAACACATACTTAGAGGTTACATTGCTTGCGTAGCTCATTTCACCTGCATGCAGGTAGTTATAACTCAACTGATAACTTAAATTACTTCTACTGTTAAAATTGATGGATTGTCCAATCCCCACGTTAAAGCCTTGAATTTTATTGTTTCCAAAATTTTGTGGCTGATAAGGCACCGCAGAAGAATTCCTTACCCAATCAATAAAATCTGAAATATTACGATAAAAATATCCACCTTGTACATTAAAGTTATCCGATTTGTATTGCAATGAAAGCTCATACTGCCAAGCATTTTCGGAAGTTAAATTAGGATTCCCAATATTCCCTGGACGTTGGTTCAAATACAAATCAGTGAACGAAGGGATACGCTGACTAGAACCCACATTAAATGCCAGCTTCCATTTTGGAGCAAACAAATAAGCAGCATCTAAACCAGGGAAAGCCTGCCAACCATATTGCGTATTGTAATTTACATAAGTACCGATATTTAAAAGCAGATTTTTAAGTGCTTCAGTCTTATATTCTACATAAGCACCATGGTTATACCTTTCCCTATCGCCAATATTGGTACTGTTAATATCTTCAGAACGGCTTTCTACCCCAAAACCAAAATCACCAATGGTAGAACGTAAAGTACTGTTCAACTCTGCCGACCATACACCAGTTTGATGCAACGACCTAGCTCTGGTTAAATCATTACGAAAATAACGATAATCATCCCAGTTGTAACGGGCACTTACTCGCGGACGAATATTAAAGTTTTTGCTCAATTGATGCGATGAGCCAACCGCAAACAAAGCAGTCTCCACAATTTCAAAAGCCTCTTTATCACCAGGAGCGGCATAATATCCGCTAGCACCAAAAGCATTGTTAATGTAGCCACCCATCAAGTTCAACTTGTTGTTTTCATTGAAATCGATATTCCCTTGATAGAAAAATTTATGGTCATAAGTGCTACTATTATAACGTTGTCCATTATAATCGGTAACGCCAAAGCCAACCAAATGCTGACTGTTTTTACCTGCCATATTGATAGCAACTTGAGCCGCTGCACCACCGTAAATGCCCTTACCATCGCCAACGGCTTTATCATCAAAAGAAGAACCTGCTTGAAGGTTCACATCTATAGCAGATTGTTTACTTGCTTTGGTAACAATGTTGATAGCACCTGTTAAAGCATTAATGCCATAAACCCTTGCTGCAGGGCCTTTTAGCACCTCTATACGCTCGATTGCCGATAAAGGCACAGGTATATTCATGGAATGGTGAGCCGTTTGAACATCAGATATTTTTACACCATTCAGCAAAATAAGGGTTTGCTCAAAGCTCCCCCCATCAATACTGATATCTGCCTGCGTACCAAATGGTCCACGTTGACGTACATCAGCGCCAGCAATAAAGCTCAAAACCTCATTGATAGATTTTACAGGCATTTGGGCAATTTGTTCCTTGGTAATCAGTTGAATGTTTCGGGCCTGTTTGGAAAAAGGAGTTTGTAGCCTATTTTCAGAAATGATAATTTCATTCAACTTAGTAGTGTCCTGCTTGTTTTCTTGGGCAAAAGTGAAAGTTGAGGTGAGCGTAAGAATCGACAGTAAAATTCTCTTCATTATTGTTTTTATTTTTAAAGGTTGAAATGTTTCAAAGTGGCAATGCTTAGCTAACCCAGTAGCTTCTTCGTATTCTTTGTGTCTTTGCAGTTAAATGTCTTCCGATACCTAACTTGGCGCAAAACTCGTATCTTTCCGGAACATTAAAGTAGTCCAGTTTTAAGAATATGAGTAGTCCGGCTAAAATCCCTTTTCTAAGTTTTATACAATTAGACAGAAATGCCAAAACACCTATTTTTTTACAGTTGGCACAGCAGCTCATTAATGCCATTCAACGAGGATATTTAATGCCAGGTAGTAAAATGCCAGGTAGTCGTACCCTGAGCGAGCTATTACAATTGCATCGCAAAACGGTTATTGCAGCTTATGAAGACCTACACCACCAAGGCTGGATAGCCATACACCCTAATAAAGGTGCTTATATAATGGACAACAAAACCAACAGCGAGCGTCCATATGATGCCTTGGTTTCGTTAGCGCATTACCCCACCCAAACAGGATACAGCTTCAAACAATCCAGTATTTTAGATGATCCTTTTGAGCAAGCGACTTGCCACTACCAATTTAACGACGGCAGTCCAGATATCCGCTTAACCCAAGTACATTACCTTTCTGGTCTTTATAGCGCCTCAATGAAACGCAAAAACATGCGTCAAAAAATGTCTGCAAGCAGTTCGCAGGATGGCATGTACTTTAAGGAACAGCTCAGCAATTATCTCAATATCTCCCGCGGTCTGCACATCTCTAAAAACAACCTACTCATTACCCGAAGTACCGAAATGAGCCTCTACATTATTGCCCAGCTTTTAATTGAACAAGGTGATACCGTATTTGTAGGGGAGCTGAGCCTTTTTACCGCCAATATGATTTTCCATAAGGCTGGTGCCCATATCAAAACCTTACCTGTAGACGAAAATGGGATTGATGTGGATCATTTGGCCGAAAAACTGAAGACCTCTAAAGTGCGAATGGTGTACATTACCCCACACCACCACTACCCTACCACCGTTACCTTAAGTGCGCAACGACGGGTACAACTACTTCAATTAGCACAGGAATATGGTTTTATTATAGTTGAGGACGATTACGACTACGATTTCCAATACGAGAAAAGTACGGTGATGCCCCTAGCTAGTGCCGATTTAAGTGGAATGGTGATTTACGTAGGTTCTTTTGGCAAATCCCTAGCCCCCTCCTTTAGTACTGGCTTTGTAGTTGCCCCTCAAAACCTTATCCACGAAATGCAGAAATACATGGGCATTTTAGATCGGCAGGGCGATTTGGTCATGGAACAGGTTTTAGGGGAAATGATTGCCGAGGGCGATATTCACCGTCACCTTAAAAAATCATTAAAAGTTTACCTCGAACGACGAAACAATTGTTGCGCACTGTTGGCCAAACATTTCACCACACAGCTTTCATTTAATGTACCTACAGGTGGCCTAGCCATTTGGGCCGAATGGAACACCCCCATCTCCCTGTTAAAACTTGCTAAAGACTGCCGAACCAAAGATTTGTTCATCCCTAAAAACATCCTTTATCAAAATAAAAAAACTACCGCCATGCGCATTGGCTTTGGACATTTAACCACAGAAGAAATGGAAAGAAGCTTGGAAATTATGAGTAGTTGTTTGGTTGGTTAGTTGCTTGTTTAGTGAGCTCTGCTGTCATTCAGATCGTAGCGAAGAATCTTAAATTACCACCTAAGAAACCTTAGTACATCTAAGACCTATCCTAAAAACTAACATATTCTTAAATGTCTAAGGTCGTTCAAAAAATAAACCATTAAGAAATCAAGATAATTGAGACGATACAAAACTTAATGCCCCTTCATGCCTTAATGTTAAAAAAACTAAAATGTTCTCAGGTGGCTAAGGTGGTTCAAAAAATAAACCATTAAGAAATTAAGATAATTAAGACGACACCAAACTTAATGTCTCTTCATGCCTTAATGTTTAAAAACTAAAATGTTCTTAAATTTCTAAAGTGGTTCAAAAAATCAAACATCTAAGCCAGTAAAAAAACATCTAAGCTCCAAACCGTTTTTATCTCCCAAAATAAATGGCATCTTTGCACAAACAAAATTTTTAACATGTCAGACGAAAAAATAATCTTTTCAATGGCTGGGGTAAGCAAGATTTATCCGCCACAAAAACAGGTTTTAAAAAATATATACTTATCCTTCTTTTACGGCGCCAAAATTGGCGTTGTAGGTTTAAACGGATCAGGTAAATCATCCCTATTAAAAATCATTGCAGGCTTAGATAAAGCTATCCAAGGTGAGGTCGTATTTTCTCCAGGTTACTCAGTAGGCTATTTGGCACAGGAACCAGAACTTGATCCAGAAAAAACCGTACGCGAAGTAGTAGAAGAAGGTGTAGCCGAAATTACTGCCATCCTTAAAGAATATGAAGAAATCAACGAAGCATTTGGCTTAGAAGAAAACTATTCTGATGCCGATAAAATGGACAAATTGATGCAACGCCAAGGCGAGCTACAAGACAAAATCGACGCTTCCAACGCCTGGGAGCTTGACAATAAGCTTGAACGTGCCATGGATGCCTTGCGTTGTCCAGACCCAGACACCAAAATCAGTGTACTATCAGGAGGTGAGCGCCGTCGTGTAGCCATGTGCCGTTTACTACTGCAATCGCCAGACGTATTGCTGTTAGATGAGCCTACCAACCACTTGGATGCCGAAAGTATCGACTGGTTAGAACAGTTCCTACAAAACTACGAAGGAACCGTAATTGCAGTAACCCACGATAGGTACTTCCTTGATAACGTTGCTGGATGGATTTTAGAACTTGACCGTGGCGAAGGCATTCCATGGAAAGGTAACTACTCTTCATGGTTAGAGCAAAAGGCCAAACGCCTAGCACAAGAAGAAAAAACCGAAAGCAAGCGTCAAAAAGCATTAGAGCGCGAGTTAGAGTGGGTGCGTATGGCACCAAAAGCACGTCACGCCAAATCAAAAGCCCGTTTATCAAACTACGACAAACTAGCTAGCGAAGACGGAAGAGAACGCGAAGAAAAACTAGAGCTATTCATCCCTGCAGGACCTCGTTTAGGTAACGTAGTCATCGAAGCCAACAACATCTCCAAAGCTTACGATGGCAAATTACTATTCGAAGATTTAAGCTTCTCCCTACCACCAGCAGGTATTGTCGGTATCATTGGTCCAAACGGTGCAGGTAAAACCACCCTATTTCGTTTAATTACAGGACAAGAGCAGCCAGACAGCGGCGATTTTAAAGTAGGCGAAACCGTAAAGTTGGGTTATGTAGATCAAATGCATAACGACCTCAACCCCGAGAAAACCGTTTACGAAAACATTACTGATGGCCTAGACAACATGCTATTAGGCAACAAACAAGTAAACTCAAGAGCTTACGTATCCAAGTTTAACTTTAACGGAGCCGATCAGCAAAAGAAAGTTGGCGTACTATCGGGCGGTGAGCGTAACCGTGTACACTTGGCCATTACCCTAAAAGAAGGCGCCAACGTACTATTACTAGATGAGCCTACCAACGACATCGACGTAAATACCCTACGTGCCCTAGAAGAAGCACTAGAAAACTTTGGTGGTTGTGCCGTGGTTATTTCCCACGATAGGTGGTTCCTAGATCGTATCTGTACACACATCTTAGCTTTCGAAGGCGATTCGCAAGTATATTTCTTCGAAGGCAACTACTCCGATTACGAAGAGAACCGCAAGAAACGTTTAGGCGATGTAACCCCTAAAAGAATTAGATATAAAAAACTGGGATAAACCCATCCTTAAAAAGGCGTCTATAACAGGCGCCTTTTTTCTTTTAAAGCAATATGAAATCATTTTTTTTCGAAGCGCAAAAACACTACAGCTAACTCCCGATAGTCCCGCCATCCATTACAAGTCCTCGGTTTCGTTCCTCAACCTGTGGGCTTTCCATTACTGTCGGGGCTAAAATACAAAGAGCAGTGCCTTTCCTCTTATTCCCAGGGCAACGAGGACCGCGAAGCAGCTACGAAGTAAATCCTCAATCGGCGCAAAAAAGATTCTTCACTATACTCTGAATGACAGAATACAAGGCCAATGCCATAAATCACATTATGTCATTCCAACAATAAGTCTATCAAATACATCGACCCTCTAAAATGAACTAAAATGTCTTAGGTGGTTATATTAAAAACAACTCCCCCTTTCCTAAACCCTATATTTTTCCCTACCTTAAAACCATGAAAGTTCAATTTGGTATCGATGTCCTGCTAGCAAACCCGCAACCCTACCTACAAGCCCGAATTGGTTTAGTTTGTAACCAAGCTTCGGTAGCCCAAAACGGCACCAATACCGGGCTAGCACTACAACAATCAGGATTTAACCTCATTAAAATTTTCGGACCAGAACATGGTTTTGATACCACTGGCGAAGACGGAAAGTTTATCCATCATCAAATAGACCAACTCACTCAACTGCCCATCATCAGTCTTTATAGCGAAAAACTAGCACCTAGCAGAGAAGATCTAGCCGATTTAGATTTGGTCATTGTAGACCTGCCCGATATTGGATCAAGGTTTTACACTTATCTATGGACCATGAGCTATGTAATGGAAAGCTGCGAAAAGTACCATACACCCATCTTGATACTAGACAGACCCAATCCAATTGCCAGCCACCTCGAAATGGCCGAAGGACCACTGCTCACTCCTGCATGTAGTTCTTTCATCGGCCGATTTCCAATACCTATCAATCACCAATGTACCTTTGGCGAGTTGGCACAATACTTTAAGACAATGTACTACCCTCAACTAAATTTAGAAGTGCTCCCCATGAAGCACTGGGATAGAACTACCAATACCAACTACCATTTCCACGCCACTTCTCCAGCCATACAAAACAGAGAAGTAACTTATATTTACCCTGGTTCTTGTCTTTTCGAAGGCCTAAACATTAACGAAGGACGTGGAACCGATCAAGCTTTCCAACAATTTGGAGCCCCATGGATCAACCACCATTTACTGGCTAAAACTGTTGAACAACAATTAACAACAGCAACAATTGAAAAGGTAGCTTACACACCTAGCTTTGGCCTTTATGAAAATGAAGAATGTTATGGACTAAAAATTACACCCGTACAGCCAACTCAATTTAAAGCCGTAGCCTATTTCATCAAGTTAATCCAAATCATCCACCAACTATTTCCAGCTGAATTGCAGGAAAGAAACTACTTGACCAATGTAAATCCCGACGGCAGTAAACATTTAGACAAACTGCTAGGCGTACCCCATGCCTTCCAAAAAATTATTAAGGGACAAATAACCACAGCTGTTCCTCAATGGGCAGTTGAAATGGAACCTTACCTTTTGTATAAAAATTAGTTTAAGCATTAATAAGTTTTTGAAACTTTGCAAGACTGCATAGCAACAACATAAACCCATTTTGCAATACATTACCAACCAGCACTGCCAATCCCCTCGCCTTTTCAAGGAGAGGGTTAGGGAGAGGTTTAAATAAAGAACCCTCTCTGCCTCGTAGGCATCTCTCCCTAAAAGAGAGAGAACAGCATTTAACAAAGCACAAACCAGCACCACCAGTCCTCTCTCTTTTCCAAGGAGAGGGCTAGGGTGAGGTTCATATTTAATTACCCAAGTATTTTGATTATTTTTAAATATCAACCAAATACCTATGGATGCCAAATCATTTCGTAAAGAATTAAGGAAGAACCAAACTTCCGCTGAAACTGCTTTTTGGAATCTAGTTAGAGCAGGCCATTTTCATCAATTAAAATTTAGGAGACAACATACAATAGGTAGATACACTGTAGATTTCTATTGTCCAAAATTGAAACTAATCATAGAATTAGACGGAAGCGTTCATGATAACCTAGGGCAAGTACTATACGACGAACATAGAGAACAAGTTTTAAAAACACAAGGCTATAAAGTCATTAGACTTGAAAACGACGTTGTATTAAATTATCCAGAAACAGTACTCAATTATTTAGAAGAACTATTGTTTAAATAGTATATTTTGTAACCCTCTCTGCCTTCGGCATCTCTCCCTCAAAGGGAGAGAAAAGTGCTTAGCAAAGCAAGTATCAAACCTATTAGCAACACAATACCAACCAGCACCATCAGTCCTCTCTCCTTCCCAAGGAGAACCTGTTCCGATACTTCGGAAGAGTTAGAGAGAGGTTTAGTATCAAAACCCTCTCTGTCCTGCAGACATCTATTGATAGGTACGTTATTTATTTTGGTATCAATGAGCTCACTGTGCTTCGGTTCTCCCCCAAAGGGAGAGAAAAGCACTTGGCAAAGCAAGAATCAAACCTATTAGCAACACAATACCAACTAGCACCATCAGTCCTCTCTCCTTCTCAAGGAGAACCTGTTCCGATACTTCGGAAGAGTTAGAGAGAGGTTTAGTATCAAAACCCTCTCTGTCCTGCAGACATCTATTGATAAGTATGTTATTCATTTTGGTATCAATGAGCTCACTGTGCTTCGGTTCTAGCTCAAAGGGAGAGAAAAGCACTTGACAAAGCAAGTATCAAACCTATTAGCAACACAATACCAACCAGCTCCATCAATCCTCTCTCCTTCCCAAGTAGCACCTGTTCCGATACTTCAGAAGAGTTAGAGAGAGGTTCAAGTAAGTCTATGTGAGGTAAACATTTTTAATTAACAAATAAGCCGTACTTTTACAAAAAAATAAATCTATGGACCGCTTGCAATTCGATTTCAATCAGATTTTATCTACCTCCATGATCTTATTTGCCATCATTGATATCCTGGGCTCTATTCCAGTGATCATCTCTTTGCGCAAAAAAGCTGGACACATCCAATCAGAAAAAGCAACCATCGTAGCCACTGCTATCATGATTTTGTTCCTTTTTGGAGGTAAAGCCGTATTAAGCGTCATTGGTGTAGATGTGCAATCATTTGCCATTGCAGGTTCACTGGTTATTTTCTTTATTGCTATGGAAATGGTTTTAGGCATCCACTTTTTCAGGGACGATGCACCTGAAACCGTATCTATTGTGCCCCTTGCCTTCCCTTTAATTGCAGGTGCAGGTTCTTTAACCACTTTATTATCCTTAAAAACCGAATACCGTACCGAAAATATTTTGGTGGGCATCATCCTAAACATGGTGTTTGTTTATTTCGTGCTTAAAAATACGGCTAGGCTCGAAAAGCTGTTGGGCAAAACAGGATTAAACGTACTAAGAAAAAGTTTTGGTGTAATTTTACTAGCCATTGCCATTAAACTATTTAGAACCAATACAGGATTATAATATTTTCATATAATTTGTTGCTTATAAAATATTTGTTAATTTTAGTTATCAAATATCTACATTATGGACAACAAAAAAAGAAACAGGGTTGTTTTGTACCCTATGGATCTGAAACCTTTTTGTGAAGGTTCTCCTGAATTAGCTGATAAATTATACGAGGAAATAAGAGATCATGTCGGTCTCCGCAAATCAATACCTATAACCACTTTTCACGTCCGAGACTACCTTAAAATAGATTTGGAAGAAGTCAATAAAGCTATTTTCCCAGATCATGATAAGTCTTAAAATGGGCATAAAGCTTAATTAATTGAGTTTTTCTTTAAAAGATTTCTCTATCAACAAAGATTTATGTTTTGTATAACATTGACTTTTGTTCTCCACAACATTACAATTACTAGATGGGGTGAATGCAGGGGAACTGAAATTTATTTGTAAACGCGATCCCAATGCAGTGTCTTATTCATTTGAATATACGGATAGCCTACGCGATGAAAATACGAAATGGAACTCAAAAGTAAGCTCTAACACAGAATATACTTTTAAAGGCTTACGTAGCGGAACGCGTATTTATGGAAGAATTAAGATAGTTGGCCGTAAAGATCAACAAGCTAACTCTGAGGTTTTATCTAGGATGGTACAATGAGAGCGTGTATCATCATTTGATAGGCGTCGGCTATGAAAATAGTCGGCGTTTTTTGCGTATAAGCATCACTCTTATTCCAAAGTCCAAAGATCTCTCCATAAAGTCAAGATGATGGCACGCACCAGGCCTAAGCAAACATTTAAACTATTGCAGCAACTTCGCTTTGCATCCAAATATAGCACTTACGCTCATAGTACGTCATCTCGACCGCAGCGGAGAGATCTTTCTACATGCTAATAAATATCACTCCTAGCACTAAATCCAAAGACTTAACTTCGTTGAATTTCAATCCCATAAAGTCTAAATGACGGAACATAAGAAGCTGCCTATTGTACCAAAGACTTAATAAAAAGAGTTTCAGATTGTTAATATTGATGTTATAGGGTTATTTTTTGGAAGAAACTCAATAAAAACACATGCTTTATTGAGCCACAACTGTAACAATAATTTCGTATATTCATCTAATTAAGAAACCCAGTAGATGAACTTATTTGAACAATTTACGGTTTATGTTGGTGCCTTGGCTATTTTGTTTGAGGCCATAAGCTACGTGCGAGGGAAGCTAAAGGGTAAGCATTAGCTTGTAGCAGCTACGTACAAATAATGTCTCCGCTTCGCGGTTCATTGATTATTTTATTCTTTTTATAATCATTTCAGCCATTCGGACTTAAGAAAATCTCACTAGTTTTTCCCCTGAATACAGCACTCACTTTCGCAATGAGTCATCTCGACCGTAGCGGAGAGATATCAGTCCAAAAATTTAACTGCGTTGATTTTCAATTCTCCATAAAGTCGAGATGACGAGACACCCTATATATTACTCCTGTTCCTTGATCAATCTGGCTACAAACATGCTATCAGCCTTATCATGGTAACCACCAATCAATTCCTTGCTTTCTAATTTTAAGGGAAAATTCTTTAGCAAATGGGTAACAATGTCTTCGTTTTCTTCTTTAAAAACGGAACAGGTCATATAAATTAACGGCTTACCTGGTTTTAAGTATTTTACTACATTCTCTGCAATGGCCATTTGTAGCTTTGCATAGTTAGCCACTTTATATGCTTCAAAAAAATAGAGCATTTCAGGCGTACGTCCCCAAGTGCCAGCGCCCGAGCAAGGTGCATCCAGCAAAATACCATCAAATTCGTAATGGTGCAATATCTGGTCGTTATTCTGTAACAGATCAATTGCTTTTTTCTGGTAATCCTTAATGCCTGCCAATTGGAAACGTTCCTGCAGGTTGCCCAAACTGGTTTCCCTTAAATCGCTTGCCAATAGTTTCACTTTGGGCTCTAAGCTGTGTATCAATAAGGATTTACCTCCTGATGCCGCACAGCAATCCCACCAGTACTCATAAGGTTTAGGCTTAAAATAGTTCCCAGTTTTTTGTGAAGAGAAATCCTGTACCTGATACAAACGAGCATCATCAATAATTTGCTCCAACTTAGTACCATTAGGCAAGGCCAAAGTGGTATCAGAAAGTTCTTTCACAGGCACACCTGCTTCTTCTAACTTCGCTTTAATGGCAGGTAAATGAGTTTCCTTTACACGGATAAACAAATCAGGCTGTGTAAATAATGAAAGTAAAAACTCCTGCTGGTCTATTCCTTCCGATAGTTCCTTGCTAAAAGGAAAAACATCTTTTAACTGAAAGTTCGGATATTGCGCCTTTACTATCGCGATTTTATCGGTAATTGAGGCGGTAATGTGTTGATCTGCTGTAGGAAAAACATGTTGGGTAATTAAGCTCAGGTCATTGTTGCACAAAAAATCTGCAACAGCTAAACGCGCTATTGCAGGCAAATCTGAAAGTGCTTTTCCTAGTCTAAAATAACTATAAATATATCTACTGGCCCATCTCCTATCTGATGAACCCATTTGTTTGTTTTGTTTAAAATACACAACCAAATGCCTATGCAAAGGCAATTTGCCATCGTAACTAGCTAAAACCTGCTCAAATGCTCTGATGTGATGGTGTACTTTCATTAGTTGTTTAGTTGGTTTGTTTTTTGGTTGTTTGGCTCATTTGAAACTACCCTGCCAACCTTCTTTTTTGTTCTTTGACTCTCATCCAAGTTACTGATAAGTGACAGATCGCTTCTTCGTTCCTCCTCGCAATGACGAAAAAGGAAGCGCTAAGGCTCCCTTGCCTAATCTACTTGATTTAACGATAAATTCTTATACTGTAGCATCATTAAATGTTGGTTATAAAAACCATATTCGGCATCATAGCCAAAATCAAAATCGTTGTGTAAGCCCTTATAGTCCTCTTTCACTAAAAAATCGAGATAGTTTAAACCATGTTTGGCCATTAGCTTTCCGAAATAATAGCCTGTATCAAATCCTTTAAAGGCATATTCTGTAGGTTCAAATTCATATTTAGCTCTATAGGCCCTAATAAAATCTACCACAGGTTTGCTTTTGTAATCGATATGGTACGAGCTACTTAATACCGTTTGCAGATTTTGCAATTGATCGATATTGTATGTTTGTTTTGCCCAGTTTGGATGTCCGAACAATTGTATAGGATACCCAGCTACATTTTTTAATCGATAAAGCTTGGTTAAACTTGGACTCACAAACCGTGTATCATCTGAGCAAAGGATCACGGCATATTTCTTTCCTTTTACCATCTTGGTTTCGAATACATATGTTGAAGTAAACTCTTGCACGATGAAATTCGGGTACTGTTTTGCAAATTGCTTTTTAATAGGTGCAGCAAATTGCTCGTCAGAAGATTTTTTGGTATTGATCAATACGACAATGCTTTGGTCGGCCTCGTATTTCTTGGCAATGTAATCAGCTACCTTAGCTCCGTGTTGGTCAATGTTATTAACGATTGAAATGAGGTAGGGATTGTTAAACTCTGCAGGTTTTGAAGCTGCCAAAGGCGATACCATAGGCATTTTGTTAGCTTCGGAAAACGGCGCCATGTATTTAACCCCATCAGGAAAAATAGGACCAATAATTAAATTGCTAGTCTTTACGGCTTCTCTTTTACTTAAGGCCGCCAATTGACTGTTATTATCCCTGCTATCGAAAATGTTTACCTTAAAATTTAATCCCTCGTTAGCGGCAGAGTCAATACCCAACATTAAACCCTGATAAAAATCAAGTGCCATATCAGCTTTGCCTATTTGTGCCTTGGTAACGGTTTTTAAATTAAACTGGTTAAGTTGAAAGGGGATGAAAACACTGATGTTGCCTTGTGTAAACTTTGCAACAGGCTTTTTTTCAACAGGTTTAGCCGGGGCTGTTGCCACCGGCTTAGTTATTTTTGGCGAACACGCAGCAAATACTACGATGAAAACTAATAAGCTTAAAAGCTTATTCCCACTCAATAGTTGCTGGCGGTTTCGAACTGATATCATATACAACTCGGTTAATTCCTTTTACTTTATTAATAATTTCATTGGATATTTTAGCGAGCACTGGATAAGGCAAATGGCACCAATCAGCGGTCATTCCATCTAAGGATTCTACAGCTCTTAAAGCAATCACATTTTCGTAAGTACGCTCATCGCCCATTACCCCTACTGAACGTACGGGTAAGAAGATAGCTCCAGCTTGCCAAATTTGGTCGTACAAACCAGCATCTTTTAAGTTTTGGATATAGATGTGATCAGCTTCTTGTAATATCGCAATTTTCTCTGCAGTTACCTCTCCTATGATACGGATTCCCAAACCTGGACCTGGGAAAGGATGTCTGCCTAAGATAAACGATTCTAAGCCCAAAGTGTTTCCTACTCTGCGCACTTCATCTTTAAATAGAGTTTTTAACGGCTCTACTACTTTAAGTTTCATAAAGTCTGGCAAACCACCTACGTTGTGATGCGACTTAATGGTTGCCGACGGTCCCTTTACAGAAACTGACTCGATTACATCAGGGTAAATCGTACCTTGTGCTAACCATTTTACATCTTGTATTTGGTGTGCTTCATCATCAAATACTTCGATAAATACACGACCAATAATTTTACGTTTCTTTTCTGGATCTTCAACGCCTGCTAGCTCACTTAAAAATCTGTCCTTGGCATCAACACCTTTAATATTTAAACCGAAGTCTTTGTATTGCTCTAATACACTTTCGTATTCATTTTTACGCAACAAGCCGTTATCTACAAATATGCAGTGAAGGTTTTTACCAATGGCTTTGTGCAACAATACCGCAGCTACACTACTGTCTACACCACCCGAAAGTGCTAAAACGACTTTATCATCTCCCAACTGGGCTTTCAAATCAACAATGGTGGTTTCGGCAAAAGCATCTGAAGTCCAATCTTGAACACAACCGCAAATACCAACCAAGAAATTGTTCAATAATGTTTTACCGTCGATACTGTGGGTTACTTCTGGATGGAATTGAATAGCGTAGGTTTCTTCGCCTTTTACTTGATAGCCTGCTACTTTTACTTCTGGGGTACTGGCAATGATTTCGAAATGCTCAGGTACTTGAGTAATGGAGTCGCCGTGGCTCATCCATACCTGCGAGTCAACCAAAATGCCTTTAAACAAAGGGTTTTCATTATTCACGAAGCTCAAGTTAGCTCTACCGTACTCTCTAGTGGCCGATGCCTCTACATTTCCTCCACCTTGTTGTGCGATAAACTGCGCTCCATAACAAACTGCCAATAATGGATAGCCTTTAAAGAGGTTCAAATCTACAAAAGGTGCATCTTCTTGACGTACCGAGAATGGACTACCCGAAAGAATAACTCCTTTTACGGCAGAATCTAGTTCTGGAATGTGGTTAAATGGATGAATTTCGCAGTACACATTTAATTCGCGAACACGACGTGCAATCAGCTGTGTAAATTGCGAACCAAAATCGAGGATAATGATTTTTTCTAGCATGCGCAAAGGTAAGGAAATTTACGATTTTAGAGGTACGATTTTAGATTTTTAAACATTAAGGGATGAAGGAACGTTAAGTTTGGAATTATCTTAATTTGTTAGTGGTTTATTTTTTGAAACACCTTAGATATTTAAGAGATTTTAATTTTGGATGGGTCTTAGATGTACTAGGATTTCTTAGATGGTTATTTTATTTTTTTTGAACCACCTTAGACACCTAAGAACATTTTAGATTTTGGATAGGACTTAGATGAAATAAGGTGTCTTAGGTGTTTATTTTTTAGATATTTAATTTTTTGAACCACCTTAGATACCTAAGAACACTTTAGGTTTGGATAGGTCTTAGATATTCATATCATCAATTACAATGGTAAAGTAAAACTGAACGTAGTACCCCCTGTCGGATTATTCTCGTACCATATTTCTCCCTCGTGTGCGGTAATGATCTGTTTGCAGATAGAAAGCCCCAAACCATAGGATTTTTCGCCTTTTGTACCAAAACGTTTGGATGGCGTGAACAACTGAAACACATCTTTACCAATTTGATCTGGGATTCCTATACCTTTATCACTTACACTCACTAGTACCTCTTTTTTATTTTTTACTACGGTAATTTTAATTTCTTTGCCTGTTTCGCTAAACTTGATGGCATTGCTGATTAAATTGCCTACTACTCTTCCTATCTTTTGTCCATAAATATTGATTTCCAGATTTTGAATATCAGCTTCTAAGTTGATGGTCTGTTTTTTTTCATCGGCCCTGTACTTTAATAAGGTGATGGCATTTTTTACAATTTCCATCAGGTTTTGCTTTTTCTTTTTCAGGGTAATGTCTAAGCCTTCTTTGTTTTCAGCGGCCTCAATAATGTCATCAATTAGGTGCAGGGCATTGCTACATGCACCATCTATCAGTTTTAGCTTATCGATATTGACATGGTCTTCATCTTCTAAAATCATTAATTTAGTGAGACTTGAAATACCCACCACTGGATTTCGAAGATCATGTGCTACGGCCCGCAAAATGGTGTCCTTTTCTTTATCACTTAAGCCTAATTTGGTAAAAGCTTCTTGTAGTTTATCTTTTTGCCGCGAAATTTCGTTATTCAGGATAGTGAGTTGCTTCACATTCCGTTTAGACTTTCGCCAGTAGCTATAAATCAACACCACAATAGAAACTGCCATACAAATAAAAAGCATTGTAATGTACAGATACCGCTGTTGTATTTCGGCTTCTCTTTTTAAGTTATTGATTTCATTTTCGTTGTTCAAATTCCTAAAGCGCTCGTCGATATTGGTAGACTTAATTTTATCCAACTCTTTGTGCAGAGAATCGGTTAGGGTTGTATATCGATACAAGTGCTCAAATGCTTGCTGGTTTTGTCCTATGCTCTTCAAATACTTGGCATTCAAGAAGTGATAAGACTGGACGTAATCGAGGATTTTAAGTCTTTTGCTATCTTTTTCTAGGATTTTAAGGTATTTAAAGGCAGAGTCTTTTTTACTGGTTTCCAAATACACCTTAATCAGTTTTATCTTTGCTGTTACGGCATCTACGGTATCATATCGTGGTTGATCGTTGATGGCAATACTTTGTTTAAGCAGTTTTTCGGCCTCGTTGAATTTTCTTTGCGATAACAGCACGCCGCCCATATTCCCGTAAATTACGCCTCTTGCCGATTTGTAATACCAGTTTTGCTCTGGTATGGTATCGTTTTTCTCTACAAAGGCCATTGCTTTTTGATAGAAAACCAATGCACTATCTGCCTTATTTAGTCTGGAATAGCAAAGTGCAATGTTATTGAAGAGCTCTTGTTGTTTATACACTTCCTGAAAGTTTTGCTTACAGGTACGCACTTCAACCAAAGTTTCCCTAAAGTAGTGTATGGCATCTTTATACTTCGATTGCTTATACAAAATCATCGCAATGCGATAGCTGTAATTGCTATTAGCACAACGATCAGTAATTATGGGCTGAAGCTTTTTTGCTAAAAAGTAGTTTTTGTAAGCTTCGTCATAAGCTCCGAGCTTAAATAATACATCGCCTTTGCAATAATAGGTTGCTGCAAGCTCCTTAATGTATTTCTTTTTGTCTTTGGTGGCCTCAATTACATTGAGCATGCTATCGGTATATGGCAAGGCTTTTTCATATTTCCTACCGAAGAAATAATAAAAGTAAAAGGCATTGTAAATATCGAACGTAGATTTGGCAGACAATTTTTCATTGCCATCAAGTGCTTCTCTCAGTGTTCTTAATGCGTTTGTTTTTACCTTCTCATCATTATAGCCCCATGAAGTTTTATTGGCTACGGAGTCTATCAACTGACTGCGTCCTTTATTCCCTGTATCTTTACATGAAGCGAGCGCAATTAGAAAAATAGGCAACCACAAGAGCTTACCGTGAGGTAATTTTTTACATGATATGATTTGCACATTCGAAAATAGTAAAATTAATTACCATTCAAAAGTGTGGTTTTAACGCCAAATCTATTCAGAAAATCTACGCCTTCATCGCTAGCCAAGCCTTTATAAGCGGCATATGAATCTCTGTAAAACACCTCTCTTATTCCAGAAGAAAGAATTAATCGGGCGCAGGCAATACATGGGGATAAAGTGGTGTATAAGGTAGCACCTTCAATTTTAGAGCCATTTTTAACGGCATAAAGAATTGCATTTTCTTCGGCATGCAGTGCCAATGAGCAGCTCCCTTTGCTATCTCTGGCACAACCTGTTTCGGGCCATTCTTCATCGCAATTATGTGTGCCTGGAGGCGGACCATTGTAACCGATAGAGATGATACGAGTGTCTTTGGTAAGGACGGCACCTACATGAGCTCTCACACAATGTGAACGCCCAGCTAGGTCTGACGCCAAGTTCATATATATCTCGTTAAATGATTTTACCATGATTCTATAAAAAGTGAAAACCTCTCCAAGAAATTAGAGAGGTTTCAAAATTAGCATTTTAAAGCTAATATAAAATGATCATCTGTTATTTAGCCGTTCCAGCTTTATGTCCTTTTGAAGCAAAGTAAATGATATACAAATAGCCTGGAACCATTGCATATAAAAATGCATGCTGAAAATCTATATGTAATTTGTCTTTCATAAAACCATATACCAATGGCCAAATTGCTCCACCTGCAATGCCCATGATCATAATGGCCGAACCCGTTTTAGTAAACCTTCCTAGGCCTTTAATGCCTAATGGAAAAATTGCAGGCCACATTAGTGAATTGGCAAGACCTAATAAAGCTACAAACCAAAATGAGATTACACCCGTAGTAAAAACAGAAAGGATTGTAAATAATATACCTACAGAGGTACATATTCTAAGTGCTGCTTGTTGACTAATAAATTTTGGAATAGTGATAATACCAATAAGATATCCCACTAACATAAAACCTAAGGTAAAAGCAGTTGCGTTATCTCTAAAAACAGCAGGAACCGTACCCAATTCTCTAGCATAGGTACCAATAATATCGCCCGCCATTACTTCTACGGCTACACAAAAAAAGATTGCAAGCGCTCCTAAAAATAAATGAGGATAATCAAATATTGATTTTTTGGAATGTGTAACACCGTCAACACTCTCTTCTTTTTCCATATTAACCTCTGGTAGTTTTACAAACTTAAGTACTATCGCAAATAGGCCTAAAACTGCCGCCAAAGCAATATATGGCGCATGAAGTTGTTGCAATAATTCGTTTAAGATGTTTTGCTTTTCTGTTTCTGAACCAGCTTGAGCCAACCTTGCTTCAGCAGCGTTAGCACCTTTTAGCAATAAAGTACTTAATATAATAGGAGCAACAATACCTGCTGTTTTATTACAGAAACCTGCTATAGATATACGTTGTGCGGCACTATCAATTGGTCCAATAATACTTAAATAAGGGTTAACCGCTGTTTGCAATAGAGCCATTCCTGAACCTTGTACAAAAATTGCGGTTAAAAATAAAATATAGCTACTTTTTTCGGCAGCAGGAATGAACAGTAAAGAACCTAAGCCTAAAATCACCAAGCTAGTCACCAAACCATTATGGAAGCCTATTTTCTTAAGAATCCAAGAACTTGGGATGGCTAGAAAAAAGTAAGCGATATATGAGGCAAAAGTTACTAAATAGGCTTGCAAATCGGTTTCTAGATCAAATGCCTTTTTCGCAAATGGAATTAATGAGCCATTAGCCCAGGTTACAAAACCCAGAATAAAAAACAAAGCACAGCAGATTACCATTGGGCCAAATGCCGTCTTGTTTTGGTTTGGAGTAGAATTCATTGTTTCAGTTTGGTTTAAATTTCGTCTAACTTAAGCAAAAGCGCCAGCATTTTAAATAATTTTAATTATTAAAATGCTCGCAAACGTTTGTGTAGGGCACAAAAAAAGTCCCGTATGTACGGGACTCTTCATTACAAAATATCTTTTAAGCTTAGTGGCCGCCAGAAACTTTCTGGTCGAAATTGATGCCTTGTGCTTTTAGGATGGCGCTTGCTCTTAAAGCATAAAATATCAAGTAAGCAAAACATAAAATACCAATTACATAACTGTATTGGATACCTACCATTTCGGCAACCAAACCTTGTAACGGGCTAATGATTGCCCCCCCCATAATCATCATGATCAAATAGCTACTTCCCTGACTGGTGTTTTTTCCTAAACCGCTTACCGCTAAAGTAAAGATACATGGCCATAATGTACTACAGAACAAACCTACACTAGTAAATGCATAAACACTTACCATACCGCTAGTAAACATACCTGTTAATAGTGCCAATACACCTATTAAAGAGAAAATCAACAGCATTCTAGCTGGATTGCCTTTGCTCAAGATATCTGCAACAATTAATACTAAAATAATTAATCCATATACGTAGAAAGGAGCTAAATCGTGGTTAAAAAATGCATTTACCGCTAAGAACACACCAAACGCTAAATAAGGCGCCACAAACCTTAAAATTTTTCTCATCTGCAAGTTATCAGTAAAAGCTTCAACCGCACCAGTCCATCTACCAATCATCATACTGGCCCAATACAGCGAAATATATGGCGCCACTTGCCCTGTAGTGAAACCTAAGTGTTTAATCATATACTCAGGTAAGTTACTTGCGGTAGATACTTCTACACCCACGTAAACAAAAATAGCAATCATACCCAACACCAATTGAGGATATTTAAGGGCAGAGCTTTTACTTCCCGCAGTTTCTACTTCTGCTTCTGCAATGGCAGGTTTATCGGGTAGTGGAGAAAATTTAAGAAAAATCGCTACAACTAGAAATGCTGCTCCCAACACTAAATAAGGAATCTTTACACTTTGGATATCTAAAGTATTTGTAGCATGAACGGCAGAGCCGAAAATAGCGATGTTAACAATTAGAGGGCCAATAGTTGTACCTAAGTTATTGATACCGCCCGCCAATGTTAAACGTTGCGAACCAGTATTAACAGGGCCTAAAGCAATTGCCAAAGGATTAGCCACGGTTTGTTGTAATGAAAAACCTAAGGCCACGATAAACAAACCAGAAAGCATTAATGGAAAAGAACCTGTATTTGCTGCTGGATAAAACAATAATGTTCCTACGGCAGAAATACTTAAACCTAGGGCCAAACTATTTTTATAGCCTATTTTATTGATCAAATCCGTCTTCATTACTGCCGAAATACCGATATAGATCAGAGATCCTACGGTGTATGCAATGTAAAAGGCAAATGACACTAACTGGCTCTCAAATTGTGATAATTTAAATGCTTCTTTAAAAACGGGGATGAGTATGTCGTTACTCGCCGCTACGAAGCCCCAAAAGAAAAACACAGTTACTAAGGGGATAAACTGCGCCCAATTGGTTTTTACATTCTGTTCCATATTTGGTTAAAATTTAAGGTTTGAAAAAATTTGCGCTAAACATAGTTATTTTTTTTCAAATTAGTGTACTTAGTACACTTTCTTTGAAGTTGTTTAAAAGGGATAAATACCCTATACGTTCAGCATTAAAAAATGTGTTTTTAAAAATGTAAAAACTTCACAAAAATTGAGCTTTTAGCTATGAAAATTGCATATTAGCAGAAATTACAGAAACAATAAATGTTTGAGGCAATCATTTTGGGTATTGGGGCGGGTCTGATTTCATCTTTTGTAACGGGACCTGTATTCTTTGCCATGATTAAAACCAGTATCGAAAGGGGCTTTAAAGCAGGCTTTTCTTTGGCTTCGGGTGTTATTGTTAGCGACCTCATCTTAATTAGCATAGTCCTTTTTGGTTCTCAATTTTTCAAATATCAACAAGAATTTGATAAGTATGTGGGCATTATTGGCGGCATTTTTATTGTCGGCATAGGCATTTACTACCTCTTATCTAATGTAAAAATCAATTATACCGAAGGTGACAACATTAAAGTAAGTAAGCGGGGATATATTTTAAAAGGTTTTTTAATGTGCATCCTCACTCCTTCTACCTTGATGTTTTGGGTAATTGTAAGTGGCATCATCTCTGTAAAACTAAATAGTCTGCCTGAGAAAATACTCTGCTTTTTAATTGCCATGATGGTTCAACTCTCTGTAGATGGACTTAAGACCTATTATGCCAGCAAGCTTCGTTATCGGATTAAGGAAAATACCTTAAAGAAACTGAATAAGGTAGCGGGTGTGATCATTATTGGCTTCGCCATTTGGCTGATTGTAAAAACCTATTTGCAGTTTTATTAGCTGCTACCTTCCTATTATATTGATATCAACCTCTCCCTAGCCCTCTCCTTTAAAAGTAGAGGGAATTGATAGTGCTAGATTATGCTGTGTTACTAAGGGGATTGTTATTGCTTCTGCTAAGCGCTATTCTCTCCCTCAAAGGGAGAACCGAAACGCAGCGAGCTCATTGATACCAAAATACAATAACATGCTTATCAATAGATGCCGAAGGCAGAGAGGGTCAAATTCTAGTGCAAATTGCTAATACATCACGATTCCCGCTTATACGGGAATGACGCGCAAATGAAAGCAAGTACTTAACCAAACAACTTTCTTGTCTCATTGTTAAACTTGAAACAAGTATCATTATGGAACCTTTTGAAATTAATTTAGTTGGACAGACACTGACCATACAACCTCGACTGAACGAAACTTATGATGTTTTTGATGGTAACGAAAAGCTGGGCGAAGTGCATTGTATTTCCGTAGATGGTGGTACTAGATGGACTTCGGAAGTATTAAATGATGATTATGCTGCTCAAATTGGCGAGTTAATTGATGAGCATCAGCTTTAATTCTTTTTATTTCTATCTCCAAACAGTTTGTTCATAAACTCTTCTGTGATCCTTTCTATTCTACCTGTAATTTCTCCTTCTTTGATGGTCACCAATACGTTGATAGAGACAAGTTCTTCTTTCTTACCTTTGGTTACTGCTGGTTTCCAACCCCTAAAATCGTTCAAAGCCATTACAATTTTATCGGTTACAATGTGACCTTTGGTTTCGGTGTGGCTTAATACACAGCTTTGTCCCAAGGAATCAACCAATACTTGTACCATGATATTGCCTTGCAGGTTATTGACGTAGGCTTTTGAATTTACTTCCTTAAACATGGATGCAAATGCTGCGCTATCTGCTGTTACTTTGGTATCGCCACAATCAAGACAGAAACGTGCGGTATTGCAATCGGTGTATTTTTTAGGGAAGATATTTTGGGCAAAAGCACTTGAGAATATCGCCAATAGCGTTAGGAGTAAATAGATCTTTTTCATGATTTAGGAGGATTCAAAGCTAAAAACGAAGATAGAAATAAATGTTGATTAACTATCTGAACATGAGTTTGGGATAAGGAAAGATTTAAAACAAAAAGAAATTCGATATTTATGCAAAACCATACATTTCTTGCTCCTATTTTTAGTTCTGTCGCTTCGCGGACAAACTTTTTTCCTGTAGCTGAAAAAAGTATGCAAAAAAAGCCACGGCTGCGCCTGATGCTATTAAAGTCATAAGTGAGGCAAAATACTGCTATCCGCATCAGCCAAGGCCAATTTTCAGGTGAACGGAAAAATATTGCTTGGGCTAGAGTTAGTTCAAAAACCGTTCTTTAATCAGAACTCATGCTATTTCAGTTTCTTTCTTAATTTTCCTTTGAAGTTTTCGGATTTAATTACCTCTCCTTCGTCGGTGACCATTACACAGCTGTAGGTTGGAAATTGACGGATTAAGGCCAAGCCTTTTTCTTTTCCCAAGACCATGATGGAGGTGCTAAAACCATTGGCCATTTCGGCACTTGGTCCTATGACGGTTACGCTGATTAAGCCTGTAGCGGGATAGCCCGTCACCGGATTGATGATGTGGGTATAACGTTTGCCATTAAACTCCACAAACTTTTCATAGCTACCAGAGGTGGTTACGGCATCTCTTTTTAACGGAATAATGGCAATAGACTTCTCCTCATCAAAGGGATTGGTGATCCCAACATTCCAAGGTTTACCGTTGGGCTTGGTTCCCCAGGTGGTCATGTCACCAGAGGCGTTTACGATTCCTGCTTTTACGCCTTTGGCTTCCATCAGTTCGCGTCCTTTATCCGCTGCATAACCTTTTCCCGTAGCACCGAAACCAATTTTCATTCCTTCTAATTTCAAAAAAATGGTGCAGGCAGCACTGTCCAATATGATATTTCGATAGCCTACTTTAGCGACGGATTTTTTGATGTCGGCTTCGCTGGGCATTGCTTTCATTGAACCATCGAAGTACCAGATTTTATCCATGGCGGCATAACTAACGTCGAAAGCACCCTGTGTGATGGCAGAAAAATATAGTGAACGTTTGGTCAAATCAAATACTTCACGGTCTACCTTTACGGCTTTGATGCCAGCGTTACGGTTTACTTCGGAGATTTGAGAACTTGCTTTCCAATCGGAAATAAGGTCTTCAATACGGGTCATTTCTGCAATGACTTCATCGATGTGTTGATCGGCAGTTTTTGGGTCGGCAGCAACGATGCTGATATCGAAACGGCTGCCCATGAGGGTTACAGCACGTTCTTTTAATACTTGTGCGTGGGTGTAGAGAGTGAAGAGGAAGAGAAAGGTGAAAAGTAAGGGGGATTGTTTGGTCATGCGAAATTGTGGAACCATTTATTGAAGTGATGTAATGTCGACATATTCAAATTAAAACTAATAAAATAAACGAATGATGAAACAATCATTTAAAACTATGCATAGTCCAAAGATTTAACTTCGTTTAGCTTGCGGTTCTCGGCTTCGTTGCTCTCCGCTCGAAATGACGGCAGTAGTGCATATGCTTAATAACAATCGGTGAGTAACTGTCCATTCTTTTTATAATACGCTAAATCATTTCCATTTATTTTCATGCAAATTTCATCGATTACTTTTTCGACATCTTGCTGCATTTGTAGGGAACCACAAATCATTACTACACCGCCATTGTTTAATAAAAGTGCTAAATAGGAAGCATCATTCCGAATTAAATCCATCACATAGCAGTGGTTTTGTTCTCTTGAAAAGGCAAATTGATAGGTTTTTAGCTTATGGTTTTGTATTTGCTGATCCAAAAATGCTTTGTGCTGCTTAATGATGTCTGTTTCTTTACGGAAACCTACATATAAATGATTGTCCGCATTTTTATTACTTTGAGTGATCATTCCCAGAAAAGGTGCAATGCCCGTTCCATTGGCAATCATGGCCAAGGGTTTGTTTTTCGGCTGATGGAAAGATTCGTTTGTCACCATACGGGCCCTGAAGGTATCCCCTACTTTCAAATCGTTCAAATAACTGGAGCCTAGACCTGATGGATGGAGTTTCACTACCAGTTGCACATTTCCTTGGCACTTGGCTACCGAGTATAATCGCTCCCTATTGTCATCTGCTGGATAGATGGCCAATAAATCGCCCGAAGTAAATTTAGTTCGTGTTGGGGTTCTAATGGTAAGGGTAAACGTTTGCTCTGCTTCAGAAACTTCTGTGCGGTCCAAGACCATCATTTTATGTAGGCCTTTGGGTTTCTTTGCATACAATGCTGGTGTAGTAGCCAGCTCAACGGCTACCTTTTCGCTCCATGTTTTTACCCATTGTACAAACTGAATGGCTGATTTATCATCAATGGTATGCAGTTTTATTAGTTGTTTAGCCCAAGCTTGTTCGGCTAGTTTTTGATCTATCTGTTTAGCGAACTCGCAGAAATCGGGATAGGAATGTGAACCAAATCCTATTACAGAGAAATTAACTTCCTCTTTCTGAGGAAATTTATCGATCAGTTGCCAAACTTTATTGGCATTTGAAGGTGGATCGCCCAAACCATAGGTAGAGGTAAATACCAACAAGTGCTTTGCTTTTGGAAAAACCTGGTACTGGTTTAATTGTGCCAAGTAGGAAACTTTTCCTTGGGCTATCAACTGCTCGTGGATGGCATTGGCGAAACGTAAAGTACTTCCGTTTTCTGTTCCCACTAGCAAAATAAACTCTGCGTCGTTGGTTTTATGTTTGTTCTTGATTTTGGTTGCCCTACGTTTTAAGGTGATGGCAAAGCCTGAATAGATGAAGAACAGGATATTGAGACAAGCTATTCCTAAAATAACCGCCCAAATGATGTTGGTACGTCCCGTATGCAGGTCGAGGCTTAAGTTTTCCAATACCAAAGTGGTCGGATACTTCACTTCGCTTAGCACGTTCCCACTAAACTGGTCAACAATGAGTTCTGTGTCGCTTAGTTTTAAGTTGTAGTATTCCTCAGGGTCTTCTGCGAAGGGGAATTCTATCTTTTTAACGTCTGCTAGTTTGGTATTTTTAAATAGCTCAAATTCCTCGATCTTTTGTTGAATAGGGTCTTGGGTTGGGGCTACAATTTCTTTATGTTCGGCTTTGTGTTCTGGAAAAAGCTGAAACCTTGCCATACATAAATAGGTTCCTGTTAAAGCTATGACCAAAACTGGGATCAAAATCAACCTACCTGTAATGATATGGTAATATTGTGCAAAATATTCTTTGACTACTTTGGTAAAAAACTTGGCTAAACTGCGCTGTCTTTGAATGATTAAGGCCATCCCTGAAATGGCAATTAGCAATAGCAAGAAAGAAACAATGCCTACAATGAGCCTCCCAGTTTCCTTTAAAAACATGGAGCGGTGTAGTGCGGTAGTCCATTCCACAAAAGCACTTTTGTCGATGGGCTTTCCCAAAATTTTACCCGTGGCTGGATCTACATAGGCATCTACTTCGTTTCCTTCTTCATCAAATCCTTTTAAGCGGACAAAACCATTATGATCTATATCAAGCTCGCTAATTTCGGAGAAGTTTTTCTTTAATACGGGAACGGTTTGCGCCACGGTAATTTCGTTGAAATTAGCAGCACGGTAGGAAGGCATTTTTTCTTGGATCGCATCTATAGCAAGTATGGCACCGGTAACCGATGCCATAACTAGAAAAAGCGATGAAATTAATGCCAATGCCAAATGGGCGTAGCGCCAAATGGATAGGGTCATTTTTTTTATTTACGGTTGAACTTTGCTAAATCTAATGTATTTGATGTATCCTTTTCCATCGGCTTTGCCTGCTAACGCTTCTGTGGTTAAAGGAATTTCTACATCTGATAGGTGATATTTTTGGTCTTCTACAGACGATTCGAATCGTAGTTTGTAACCTTTGTTCACTACGGCATCATCAATGTCTAAATTTACCATGGTTCTATCGCCACCACCGATAGAAGCGCCTGTTTTGGCATCCAACTTTTGAGTTTTGGAGAAGAACTTGAACCACTCTTTAAATCCGTTATACCATTTTTTGTCCTTGCCCATCATGTACAAGGTTTTTTCATAATCTCCTTTTGGATTGATTAAGGATACCACAATGTATGCGCCTTCACCAGTATAGGCATTCATTTGCAGCATACATTTATATTTTGAAGTTTGTGCCATGGCTTGTGAAGAGAAGCTCAACAATAAACCTAGGACAGCTATTTTAAGAAAAGATTTCATTTATATATCTATTGTTTTAGTAGTGAGATGTTAGTTTTTAAGGAAGCTTACTGAAACGTTCTTTTTAGACAGGAATTCATTTTCTGAAGCCAGGTCATAAGCTGTTTCGTCGAATTCTGTTTTTAAGCTTTTATCAGCACCTGAAGCGATCAAATATTTAAGAATTTCATCGTCTTTTGAAATTAAAGCAGCTCTGTGCAATACGGTTAAACCTTCTTTGTTTTTGGCATTGATATCGATTTTTAAGGCTGCCAATTTCTTCAACAAACCTAAATCAGCTTTTGCGATTGCGATGTGATACAAAGTGCTGCCGTCTTTTTGAGCACCTTCCACGTTTAATCCTTTTGATTTCAACAAGGTTAGTTTCTCGGTAAGTTCATCTTTAGCATTGGCACCACCTTGAGGACCTGCTGGACGGTAATTCTGTACGGCAAAGTAAGCCAAGTTATGTCCCGCTTGATCTTCGATTTTTACGTTAGCGCCTTTACTCAACAAGAAAGCAGCTATTTCAGGTGAACCAGTAGCTATTGCTGCCGTTAAAGCAGATTCGCCTCTTTCGTTTACGGCATTGATGTTTTTAACTTTTGGTGCCAATAATTCCACCACCGCTAAGTTTTTACCCGCAGCAGCATTCATGAAAGGTGTTACTCCTTCTCCGTCAGCTTTATTTACATCTACTCCTTTTGCCAAGAAATAATTGATGATTTCTTCTTGGTTTGGTTTGCGGACAATGCTGTGTAGTACATTGCCGCTTTTGTTTGCAAAGTTTGGATTTAGTTTAAGGTCTTCTACCAAGTATTTGTAGGCCTCTATAGGTGCCGCCGTACCGCGTCCACCTTGCGACATGAAAATTAAAGCCGCATTAGTTGCCTTTACTCCTTTGCTCAATAGGTTTTTCAATACTTCAACGTTACCGCTTTTGGCAGCATAGTCAAATGCAGTAGCACCTTCGCTATCCACATCTTTTAAAGAAAGTCCTTTGGAGGTTAGGTAATTGGCGATGGCTAAATCATTATCGTTAGCAATGCCTAATAACAATAGGTTTGCGCCATTTCTGTATTTCTTTTTAAGATCGATACCGCCTTTTACAAAAGCATCATAAACGGCTACATTCTTCTGTCCACCTGATACGGCAAAAACTATCGGCTCGCTTCCGTGACTATCTGGTGTTTGGATGTCTGAACCTTTAGCAATTAAGTATTCCACCAACTCTGCATTGCCTCTTAGTGCTGCCCAGTGTAAATAGATACGGCTATCGTGTGTAATTTTACCTACGCCGTTACCTGGCTGCTCTATCAAAAACTTGATGGTTTCGGTAGGTGCATTGTTATTGATAGCCATGGTAGTAGCATCAAAAGCTCTTGGATCTAATGCTGTAGGATTGTTTCCCTTGGCTATTTCGGCTTTTACGGCTTCTACCGTAGGGTTTTGTTTCCAAAAATCAGCTTGTAATAATGTATTTTTATTTTGTGCCTTTGCTGAGCTAAATCCAAGAACAAGTGCGGCAGCGAGTATTACTTTCTTCATTTCTATTTAAACATAAGGTTATGAATTCGCTTGCGAAATTACTTATTTAGACTAAATCCACATAATAAACTTCATGCTTTTTTTCGCTTTACGTCATTATTTCTATCTATTGCGTAAACAAGCATTAAAAAAACCAATAAAATTCTACTCAACTATGGAGGCTCTTGGTGTTTTTTAAGCTGATTAAAATACGTCTGTTGCTTTTTTTGGTTTTATTTGTCCTTCGCCTCGCCGTGCAAATATTTGAAAAATAGCTGCTTGTATTTTTTTTAAGTTTTTAGCAGAAAAATATTTGTTTGGAATGTATAAAGTTGTACTTTTGTCACACTCAAAAAAACACGGTGGATGTAGCTCAGTCGGTTAGAGCATCGGTTTGTGGTGCCGAGGGTCGTGGGTTCGAGCCCCATCTTCCACCCCGAGTTTTGAAAGCAGTTCTGAAAAGAGCTGCTTTTTTTGTTTTTACCTACTGGCGTCATTTCGAACGTAGCGTAGCGAGGAGAAAGCTATGTTGGTTTTGTTTATCCAAGAAATTGGTTCGATGTTTTGATTTCAAAAATCCAATTTTTTCAAAAATGTATTTATCGATCTACAGATGGGTAGAATTCCTTGTTGTTTGGAGCAGTCCGCACTTAAAGGTTATCGGCTTCTTTATTGTCCTTTTTCAAAAATGCCACGTTTGTTGCTTTGTAATTTAGGGCAGTAGTAGTACCAACTGTCACATCAATGGTAACGCCAGTAATTTTAGAGGCCAATGATGAAGCGAGAAATACGCCAGTATTTGCAATATCTGCCATCATCGGCATTTGCTTCAACATGGTATCATTTGCCATCTTGTCGATGAATTCTTTTACTTCATCACCCCCTGCTGCTATAGCTTCCTTAAAAGGTCTTGAGTCTGGCGAACCACCCGAGCGAATGTTGACAACCCTTACACCCGATGACCCAACTTCAGCTGCAAGGTTCCGAGAAAAGCCTTCTATTGCATTGCAAGCAGGTCCAAATCCGCCTACATTTGCATAACCAATGCCTCCAGGGGTGGCTGTGAGTGATAAGATTACACCAGAGTTTTGTTGAGACATGTATCTCGCTGCTGCAGTGCCAGTTAAAAACTGCGTTTTCATTGCGATGTTGATTGGCTGCTGAAAATCTTCAACAGTCATCTCAATTAAAGGAATATCCTGAACATCCTTTATCCCTATTGCATTGAAGGAAATGTCGATGCTTCCTACTTTATCTATTACACTTTTAAGAAATGTTTCAATAGCATCCTGATCTAATGCGTCTACTGCTGCTGCCTCCGCCTTTCCACCATTCCTGATTATTTCATCAGCAACTTTTTGAGCAGTTTCCAACCTGTAATGGGTGACAAAAACATTTGCCCCTGCTTCTGCGAAAGCCTTTGCAAATGCACCACCGATAGATGCACTGGCACCATAAATAACTGCATTCTTATCTTTAAGTATCATGATATCGCTTTTTAATCAAACATAATAACTATTGTAATTTTATGATGGGTGCTTTAGCGACTTTCATAAGGGGTATTGGAGACATTTTATACAATTCCTAATTTCAGAAAGTATTTCATTCAGGGTGGATGCTCCTCCAGGAAGCAGAAATGCTTGGGTAACATTTCCATCGGCTCCGGCTGTAGTGGATCCCACAACTTTCATATTAGGAACCATCTTCCTTGCCATGTACTCTCTGGTACTTTGTGTTTCTTCATTAACCAATTCTTCTTTTGCTAGAAGGGAAGTTTCTTGACCACCCCGAATTGAAAAAGGGCGAGCGCTCTCGAATGAAGATTTTCAGAATTAATCCTCATATAGATTTGCCCATATATATAATTGAAAGGATTTTATAACAAGCATTAGACCTATACAGGATGGACATCATTAAATTCAAGGATTAAGCCTTATTTTTTTAAAAGAATATCTAACTGTGCCTTAAAGAGTTTGCCAATCGGAATGGTATAATTTTCAATAAATAGTTGGTTGCCTTCTACAAGCTTGATGTGTTTTGGAACTACCATAAACGATCTGTGTACCTGAACAAGACTATCAATAGGCATGAGTTCCGAGATGGAAGCTAGTTTTCCGCGTGTGGTAATGATCTCTTCTTTGAGTACAATTTTAATATAGTTACCTGCAGATTCAACAAACAAAATATCATCAATTACAATTTGTACATATTTGTTATCTGAACGGAGAAAAATTCTTTCCTGCTTTTCATCGCTAACAGCATTTTGGGTATTGGATGGTATTTTGGGATTATCGGCCCGTGCCTTATTCACCGCCTTTAAAAAGCGTTCGAACGAAAATGGTTTGAGCAGGTAATCAACAATGTTTAACTCATAACCTTCTAAAGCATGCTCTTTATAAGCGGTGGTTACAATTACTTTTGGTAGATTGGGCAGCGTTTTTAAAAAATCGAAGCCTTGCAGCTTAGGCATATTCAAGTCCAGAAAAATTAAATCTACTGTGTGTTTATTGAGGTACTCGATGGCTTCAATGGCATCATAGCAATCTTCCATCAATTGCATATTGGGCAGCAGCGAGCAATACTTTTTGATGATATCGTGAGCAATCGATTCATCATCCACAATAATGTATTTTAAACTCATAAAGTAAGTTTCAAGCTAATTTTATAAATCGCTGCACTGGTAGAGGATATCTCCAATTCATGTTTTTTAAAGTAAACCAATTCTAACCGTTTTTTCAAATTATTCAAGCCAATACCTGGGTTGTCAATTTGTTCATCGGCATCAAAATTATTTTCAATTTCAAAATCGATGTGTTTTAAGGTCGCATTTAAACGAATATAAACAAATGCACCTTTTCTAAGTCTTTCTACCCCATGTTTAAAAGCATTTTCAACCATAATAATTAATAGCAAAGGCATAATTTTAATGGTTGGGTCTTCTACATCTACCTCAAAGCGAATATCTATCGTTTTGTGGTAGCGCATTTTATGCAAATCCATGTAGTTTTCAAGATAGGTAATTTCGTCTGCTAAGCTAACCCAATCCTTTTGTCCTTCGTAAATGCTGTAGCGCATCATGTCTGATAGTTTAAGGATTAATTGTTGCGCTTTAGCAGGATTTAGTTCTACCAATCCGTACAAATTATTTAAGGTATTGAAAAAAAAGTGCGGATTAACCTGACTTTTCAGGTGCATTAATTCGGCTTGGGTTTTATCTTTTTTAAGGCGGAGTATATATTTGATCTGAATAACTAACCAGCGAATCATCCAGACCATCATCGATATGAAAAATAGTAGGATGTAGATGTGATAATCTTCTTCTTTTCCAAAAAAGTCATTAAAAACCACAATTATGAGCGTGATTACGATGAAAAAGTAAGGCACTAGCCTTTTAAGAAATTGCTTATTCAATAGTTTTTGGCGTAAAGTCATTTTACAAAACTACATAATAATTTAGGCGGTAAATACGGATTGTTGTAGACATACGTCATAGTGTGATGAACGTGCAGTTAATAGTGGCAAAGTACTTTTATCCCTATCTGCTGGCTATTTGAACCTATATGCCATTCGTCTATCCCAATTGCTTTTTTATCCATTTTATTGCGCATAACATTGGCTTAAAATTTAATCAATTATGCAAGATCTCATCATTAGCAATCTTTCTAAAACATACAAAAACGGCGTAAAAGCACTTCAGGATATAACCTTACAGATACCCATAGGGATGTATGGCTTGCTAGGGCCAAATGGCGCTGGCAAATCTACCTTGATGCGCACTATAGCCACTTTGCAAACACCTGATTTTGGCAGCATACAGTTAGGTGGTCTCGATGTTTTAGCGCAACCGAATGAATTGAGAAAGGTATTGGGTTACTTGCCACAGCAATTTGGGGTGTATCCAGCATTATCTGCTGAGCTATTATTGGATCATTTGGCGGTGCTGAAGGGAATTATCAACAGCAAAGAGCGTAAAGAAATTATACAGGCACTATTACATAAGGTAAACTTATACGAAGTGCGAAAACAAAAACTGGGCGGGTTTTCTGGAGGGATGAAACAACGTTTTGGCATTGCCCAGGCACTATTGAACAATCCTAAATTGCTGATTGTAGATGAGCCAACAGCAGGTTTAGATCCTGTAGAACGCAACCGCTTTTATAATTTACTAAGTGAAGTTGGCGAGCAGACCATTGTTATTCTCTCCACACATATTGTAGATGATGTAAAAGAATTATGCCCTCGAATGGCCATCATTAACAAAGGGAAGGTACTTGTTCAGGGTAATCCTTTACAAATTATGGAAAACCTGCAGGGGCGATTGTATGAGAAAATGATACACAAAAACGAATTGGAACATTATAAAAATGAATATCAGGTCATTAGTGATCGACTGTATTTAGGAAACCAAATTGTTCACGTGTTGAGTGACAAACACCCTGGTTCAGGCTTCAAACTTATTGAGGCCAACTTAGAAGATGTTTATATGTCTCAAATTTTTAACGCTTAATCTCTAAACCTTATGTTTTACGAATTTTTCATCTTCGAAATTAAATACCGATTAAAGCGACCTGAAACTTATTTCTTCTTTCTGCTGCTATTTATGTTCTCGGCAGTAGGCGTGGAGTTTGTTTTTCAGGGTATAGATTTAGGATTGGTAAAGAAGAATGCGCCATTGGTGATTGCTAAAACAATGGGTGCAATTACGGGTCTGTCTATGATTATTTCATCTATGATTATGGGCGTTCCGGTACTGCGTGATTTTCAGTATGATGTTACTTCGCTCATCTATGTTAATCCTATCGCAAAAAGGGATTATCTGTTGGGCCGTTTTTTAGGTTCTTTTGTGGTATTACTTTTTATTTTTAGTGCTGTGCTTTGGGGAATGATGATCGGAGAATTTATGCCTTGGAACAAACCAAACGAGTTTTTGCCCTTTCAGTTGATGAATTACCTACAGCCCTTTATTTGGGTGGTTTTGCCTACGTTGTTTTTTGGTGCTGCTGTATTTTTTGCGACTGGGGCGCTTACTAAAAATCTAATGGTGGTGTATATGCAAGGTGTCGTCATTTTTGTATTGTTTATGATTACCAAAGGCATTACGAATGAAACCTTACAGGCCTTATTTGATCCCTTCTCACTCACTACCTTAACTAAAGCAAGTAAAGGCTGGACGGTAGCGGATAGAAATGCTGCACTTATTCCTGTATCAGGAATTATGCTGCTCAATAGATTTTTCTGGATAGGCGTGGGTATTTTGGCCTTGGCCATTGGCTACAACAAGTTTAAATTGATAGTTGTAAACGAAAAGGTTTCTCCTAAAAAACAACCGCAAGAAATTAAAAGCACAGCGGTTATATTTACGAAACGCCTACCCTTGGTTACACCTGTTTATGATATGAAAGCGCAGTTCGTTCAGCTATTGCTTAACGCTTGGTTTCATAGTTTGTCTATTCTTAAACTGATTTCCTTTTGGGCAATTATTCTGTGTTGTTTCGTCGTTATTTTGGTCAATTCGGTAAGTTTGGGCAATGCTTATGGTGTAGATAGTTACCCAACTACGTATTTCATTATCGAAGAACTGCGGGAGATGTCTATTTATTTCTTCATGATTATTTTAGTTTTTTATGCTGGCGAAATCATGTGGAAGGAAAAAGATGTAAATCTTAACCTCATTCATGATGCTACACCGCTTGCTAGTTTTGTTAATCTGAGCAGCAGATTTCTGGGATTACTGCTCATTTATGCCATTGTGATGCTTTCGCTCATTGCTGCTGGTATGCTCTTTCAAACATTTAACGGCTATTATCATTACGAATTGGATGTCTATTTCTTCGGCTTTTTCTTAGAGCTATTTCCATTTTTGGCACTTTATACTTTTGCAGCCATTTTCTTTCAGGCACTTACTGGCAACAAATTTATGGGGATGCTCGCCACCATCGCCTTTGCCATCATCAACGTAGCTATTGGCGTATTTGGTTTAGAACATGCCTTGCTTAACTTTGGCGGGCAGGCGCTGGCTAGTTATTCTGATATGAATGGATATGGTCACTTCTTAACGGCCTACCTTTGGGTAAAAATCTACTGGGTTTTGTTTGGTGTGCTGCTCTTAATTTTTGCGAGTATTTTGATGGCAAAAGGAAACGAAACAGGCTTGAGCAAAAGATGGACGAGCGGACTAAAACAAATAGAGAAATCGTTTAGGATTTTTAGTTTAGTTTGCCTCACGCTCTTTATCAGCATTGGAAGTTATATTTTTTACAATACCAATGTGTTAAATGAATTTTGGACGAAGGGCGAGCAAAGCGATTTTAGAGCTGGTTACGAAAAGGCGTTGAAGCAGTTTGAATACCTCCCACAGCCTAAAATTACAGCTATCAAACTAAAAGTTGATTTGTTTCCTTCGCAGAGAGCCTATCAAATTAAAGGTGAATATTTGCTTACCAATATATCTCCAGTTCCTATTCGGCAAATTCATGTGCAAAAACTATTAGAATCAAATTTAACATTAACAGACGTAAGCTTTAATTGCCCTGCAACCACAAACAAAAGGTATGAAAAATATCATTATATCATTTACGAGTTGAGCCAGCCGTTAGCATCTGGCCAAACGCTAAGAATGAACTTTAAACAAACCTTACAGCCGAAGGGTTTTGAAGCCGATAATTCTGATATAGATGTAGTTGACAACGGTACTTTTTTTGATAATGCGGTGCTGCCAAGTTTTGGTTATCAAAAAAAATATGAACTGCAAGAAGAAGACGACAGAAAGCATTTTGCACTGTTACCACGAAAGCATAAAGCCAAACGAGATGATGTACGAGAGCTGGTAAATGCACGTAGCGGAAGTGATTCTGATGGTATCAACTTAGATATTGTCATCAGTACAACAGCGCCACAAACAGCACTTACGTCTGGCGATTTAGTGGCAAAATGGAATACCAATGATCGTAATTATTTTCATTATAAAACCAATCAACAGATCATCAATTTTTATCCCATAGTATCGGCTGATTATCAAGTGATGAGAGATACTTGCATCCCGTTAGGAAATACCAAAAATAAACCTGTTGATTTAGAGATTTATTACCAAAAAGGGTATGAGTACAACTTGAAACGTATGATGGAATCGATGAAAATGTCTTTGGATTATTACAGCAAACATTTCAGCCCTTACCAATACCAGCAATTGCGTATTGTGGAGTTTCCAAGGTATCGCACCTTTGCCCAATCGCTCCCTGGCATTATCCCTTTTTCGGAGGCTATTGGTTTTGTAATGAACATTGATGATCAAAAAGATGTAGACATGGCATTTTACGTTACTGCTCATGAGGTGGCACACCAATGGTGGGGCTTACAATTGGAAGCTGCAAATGTACAGGGACAAAATATGATTTTAGAAACACTGGCCCAATATTCGGCTATGATGGTGCTTAAAGCAAAATATTCGGATAAAAAAGTGCAGCAATTTTTAAAGTTCCAATTGAATGAATATAACGAAGCTAAGTTAAAGTCGAGCAAGAAAGAGCTACCATTGGCATTGGTTGAAAATGAAGAACACATTTACTACAACAAAGGCGCAATTGTGATGTATGAATTGCAGGAACAAATTGGTGAAGAGCATGTGAACAAAGCCTTACAACATTTCCTAAAGGATTGGCGCTCTTTTAACAAGCAGAAAAAGTTAAATCGCTATGCAACTACATTAGATCTGATTCAGTATTTCCGCGGGGTAACGCCAGATTTGAAGCAGCATGTTATAACAGACTTGTTTGAAAAGGTGAATAGTATGAAGTAGCTAATGACCAATATACACATGAAGAAATTTACATTTACCTTTATTTTTGATCATTTCAGTTAGCCTTAATGCACACGAAAAAGTAGTAACTCATAAAGATTCGCTAAACTGGGTTGTAAAAGAGTATTATGACCTAAATCTAAAGACAATTGGTTTAAATGATGATTTCTACCAAGGGATAATCTCTCCAAAACCACCTATTTCAATCAATTCGTTTACAAAATGGTTTGAATTACGCACCGTAAATGACCCTCGAGTTTTGAAAGCAGTTCTGAAAATAGCTGCTTTTTTTGTTTACATCGCTTTTTGCAAAACAAAAAGTGGTTTTAAAGTGGTTAACTATCTTAATTAGCTAGAATCTCTTCCTGTCCTCTTAAAGAGTAACTTCCAAAAAAAAGCCCCGTCTGTAGACGGGGCGTTCAATAAATTTATAAACAGATCTTAATCTATTTACCAAAAAGGTTGAGCTTCAAGTTTACCTCGAAACTGCCATTAGTCTGGCCTGCCAGTGCCGCTGTATTGGAGCTATAGATCCCCATCAGATCAAAGTTTTTAGATAGCTTTGCACTAAATCCGAACGAAGTGCTCTTTGTACTGTGGTACATCGCCATCAAACCGATCTTATCTTCAACAAAGGTAAAGTTCGCACCCACATCGAAGATGTTGTCCATGCCCTTTACCCCACGGAAGGCCACTTTTGGTTCCAGCCCCATTCCCTCACTTTCAGATAACCTTATCCTGTAGCTGGCCGCGGCAAAGAACCTTGCCTCATTCACCACCCGTTCACCATCTTTGCTGAAGCCCAAGTTGTTCCTCAGATTGGGCATGGCCGCTTGTAGGCTCAGTTTTCCGCTGGTATAAGCTACCCCGAAATCTCCATCCACATATTGTTGGCGCTCGTTGAAATTCCTCGTTGAGGGATCGTTCGGATCACCGTCCATCAGGCCCTGGTCCACCAGCTCGTCCATAAAGCCCAGCGACAGCCCAAAGCTCAGCTTATCATTTTTACTGCTGACTGGAAGGTGATAGGCATAGCTGCCCATTACCCTGGTACGTTTGAATAGCCCCGTCTGGTCATTGTATACGTTTAGTCCGAGACCCGCCTTTGGCGTCATTGCATAGGAGCCTGTCAGCAACTGCACCTTTGGCGACCCAGGGATCGTGCTCCATTGTTGACGATAGCCCAGATCAACCTCTAGTCCTTTTCCAATGCCCGCAAAGGCAGGATTGTTTAGGTACTGGTTATGGTAGTACATTGCACCCAATGGTGCCAACTGTGCATTTGCGGTACCGAAGGTAATTCCCGATACCATCAATGCCATTATATATCTTTTCATTTTCATGAACTTGTTCATTGTTATACTCATTCTAAACATCCCTTAGTCCCTTACAATTGATACGAAACCTTTTCTCTTTGCTTTGCCATTACCAAAGTCGATGATGTAATAATAGGTGCCTTTGGCCAATGGCGATCCGCTGAAGGTGCCATCCCAGTTATTGTCGTAACTTTTCTTGCTGTAGACGATCCTACCAGCGACATCGAAGATCTTGATCTCGTTGTTTGGATACATATCGATATTACGGATCACTAGGTAGTCATTCTTTCCATCGCCATTTGGCGTAAGTATATTAGTGCCAGAGATCAACTCGAAATCTTCCCTCACCTCGATGGTTATTGTAGCACTCTGGCTACAGCCGTTGGCGTTGGTAGCCGTTACGGTATAGGTAGTCGTTTGCGAAGGACGAACTGTAAGCACCGCTGTTTGTTGACCGCTGATGATACCATTTGCATTAGACCAGCTATGAGCGGCTCCGCCAGTTGCTGTAAGCTGCAAAGTAGCCCCCTTGGAAACCGAGAGACCGCTGCCCGAAACGATATTTACCATCGGAAGGGCATTGATGGTCAGCTGACCGTTCACATATGCAAAGGTATAATTGCCCGAAGCCCCGCCACCAGGTATAAGGGCATAGGTTCCTGCTGCACTATTAGGTGTTGCACTGGTTGTAACCGTAGGCTTGGCAGAAAGACTGTTCTCGTTATCACTGAACCTGAAACCACTGTAGCTTAGGCTTAAAGCTGGCAGGTTATTTCCTTGACACATTACAGCACTGTTGGTACTTACCGTAAGCACTGCCTTATTGATGACAAAGTTGGCACCAACATAAGTAATCGCATAATTACCACCAAGGCTTAAGGTGCCCTGCTCAATGGCATAGCTTCCCACATTCTCTCCCACCACACGCGTAATTGCTCCACTAAAGTTGTCGCTACCCACAAGGGTTCCTGTATAACTATAGGTTAGGGCAGGATCGGCATCGCCATAGGTCTTCGCTTTTGCAGCAGCAGTCACCGTAATTGGCTTAGCTTCTACCATGATATTTCCTGTAGCGTAGCCGATGTTATAGTTAGCGGCAGTAAAGGTGCCCCCAATGGCAGCACTTGGCGTAACAGCGGCTGTATAGGTACCCACTGTAGCATTAGCCGCAGCGCCTGTTCCGTAGGCAATCGTTACACTTCCAATCGTCTCCCCGTTCTCTAAACCTGTACTGGTAAATGCGGTTGAACCAGCAGTTCCCGCTAATACCTAACCGTAAACTTTATTTACATTGTTGGCTGTGATGGTCAATGTTTTGGCACCAACAATGATGTTGCCCATAGTGTAGCTGATGCTATAGTTTCCTATAGCAAATGTACCTCCCGTAGCGGCACTTGGTGTAATAGATCCCGTATAGGTGCCAACCGTAGCATTGGCGGCAGCACCTGTGCCATAGGCTAAAGTTACACTTCCAATCGTCTCCCCGTTCTCCAAACCTGTACTGGTAAATGCGGTTGAACCAGCAGTTCCCGCTAATACCTGACCGTAAACTTTATTTACATTGTTGGCTGTGATGGTCAATGTTTTGGCACCAACGACGATGTTGCCCGTCGTGTAGCTGATGCTGTAGTTTCCTATAGCAAATGTACCTCCCGTAGCGGCACTTGGTGTAACCGAGCCTGTATAGGCACCAACCGCAGCATTGGCTGCAGCACCCGTACCATAGGCAATTGTTACACTTCCAATCGTCTCCCCGTTCTCTAAACCTGTACTGGTAAATGCAGTTGAACCAGCAGTTCCCGACAATACCTGACCGTAAACTTTATTTACATTGTTGGCTGTGATGGTCAATGTT
>NZ_QMHN01000002.1:0-779003 GCF_003313385.1 Pedobacter chitinilyticus
CCCGTATACACGGGAATGACGGCAAATGAACGTTTACATCATCCAAGCACTGGCGCTGTCTCTTCGTCATTCCCAACTCGATTGGGAATCCTAATACAAGAAACCTTTCATAAACCACATAGTTTTTTATGATCAAGTCCTTTAAGATTCCCGTATACACGGGAATGACGGCAAATGAACGTTTACATCATCCAAGCACTAGCGCTGTCTCTTCGTCATTCCCAACTCGATTGGGAATCCTAATACAAGAAACCTATGCAGTTTGAACCGTGAACCTAGCTAGACTTACGAAGTTTTGAAAACTTCGTAAGTCTTCCTTTCATAGGCAGAGAGGGTGAAACATACAACACCAACCTCTCCCTAACCCTCTCCTTGAAAATGAGAGGGGATTGGTAGTGCTTAACTATGCTTACTACTAAACTTTAGAGTCTTCACAAACCTCTCCCTAACCCTCTCCTTGCAAAGTAGAGGGGACTGACACTGCTTAACTATGCTTACTACTAAACTTTAGGATTTGCACAAACCTTTCCCAAGCACACCTCTCACCCTCTTAGGGACAGATGTCCAAAGGACAGAGAGGGTCTAAAAAAAACCTCGCAAGTTTTAACACTTACGAGGTTCAGCGCTCATCATTTAATTACATGCTTTAAGCCTAGGGCTTAAATTTCTTATAAACACTATCAGGCAATAACTTAAGTGTTTGTATAATTTGGTTGTTCTGCGATTTATATTGATTAAACTCGCCAATCAACTGATTTTTTCGGTTATCATCCTGCATCGGCTGCAAGTCAAAATTATCACCGATGTTAAACAAAGTCTGTCCGTTTAAAAAGTACTCGCCCGAAACATAGTCGATCAAGTCACTAACAGTTTGTTTAAGCGGGTAGCGATGTATATTTCTAAACTGTCTTACCGTGTCTAAGCCAGTACCTACCCAAGTCACCACGTTAGGTGTCTTCACTTTGTAATTAGCTTGCATAAACTTCATTAACGAAGGTGTAATATCCAAATGACTTGATACTGCCCTAATACTGGCACTGCGTTTAAGCATAGGCGAGTAAATGATCAAAGGCACGTGGTAACGATCAATCTTGGTCGACATTGGGATTTCAGGTAGCCTGTGGTCACCTGTAATCACGAAAATGGTATTTTGATACGCAGGAAGCTTAGCAAACTCCTGAAAGAAATATTTCAACGCCTCATCACTGTACATGATGGTCGCATATTGGTCTTTGTAGTTTCTGTGCTCCCCTTTTTGCCCCTCATCAAAGCCCAATTTGTTCATTTGACTTTCCATTAAGCCATAATAACGATCCATTTCTGGCACCTTATAAGGCGTGTGCATGGAGATGGTTTGGATATAACTTACAAAAGGTTGGCTGCCTGGCAACTTGGCGTAATAACCGATGGCTTTCTTCATCAGGTCCAAATCAGGGTAACCCCAATAAGAGTTGTGCGCCGCAGGAAAATCATTAAAGTTAGCTTTAGAAATGATTTCATCAACCCCTTGCGATCGGATAAAAAGCCCTTCATTATCAAAAGCCACATCAGTGCTCATTAAAAACGACGAGTGGTAGCCATTATGTTTTAGCAAACCCAAAGTAGTAAAGGCTTTTGGCATACGTGCCCCCAATTCGTTATAGCCTTTATCAAAAAAAGGCAGCGAACCTAAAATAGAAGGCAATGAAGCAAAAGTACGTCCCTGTGCAGCCAAAAAGTTCTCAAAGTACAAACTTCTACCCCTTAACTGATCTAAAAACGGTGTGAAACTTCCCAAATAAGAATTAGGTCCACTAAAGGCCCTTCCTAAACCTTCAACCTGAATAAAAACAATATTAGGTCTTCTGGCACTGTCCACATTAAAGAAGTTGCCTAACACATCTGCGGTATTTTCCTCTCTCAAAAAAGGATAAGCGCTATTCACATACTTCATTTGTGGACCAAGAGCGTTTCCGCCATCAGCACCATCTTCAAAGTAGTTGGCCGCGTAAATATCTACATTAGGTTCGTTATCAAAAAAGTAAGCATAGCTATTCTCAAAGAAAAATGCTTCCTTATTAATGGCCACATTGTACTCATAATCCCTCTTAAAACCAGTTTGCGACGGCAATGAAGAAACATTAAAATAAAGTAACGCCAACGAAACCACCAACACTCCTGCGGCAATACGATAGTTGAAAGACTTTATTCTGGCAGCTATTTTAAGCGCAAACCATAAAAACACAAATGGTAAAATGAAAATAACGATGCTCAAAAAGTCAATACTTAAACCTGCTGATACAGTTTGCTTGATATCGGCATATGAATAGCCATAAAAATCAGATCCAAGCGGTACCAAAGCCGTAAAAAAGTATTTGAGCAGCAAAAGATAAATGAGAATATAAATGCTAAAAATGATACCCGCAGCAATGTAAATTTGCTTTTTCACTTTCAACGAGAAGAAGAAGAGCAAAAAGGGCAAATAAAGCACTGGCAAACATTTAAGCACAAAAATCACATCAAAAAACAATGACTTTAAAGCCAACAAGAAAAATTCCGATGGGATATTACCTTTGATGATAATGTAAGTATACTCCAGTAGCTTAATAAAAAACACCGTTGCCAACAGCGCTACTGCATATTTAATAAACAGTATGGCGCTATTCTTAAACCTGTCTAAAACTGGATATTCTGGTGCTTCAAAAAAAGTATTTTCCATATCTATCTAAATAGTCGTTGTTTGTTGTGGTACTTCTTCAGTCTTTTTTTCTTCCTTAAAACCTTTACGGGTCATCGCTCCCCAATTATTCTTCCCTATAAACTTGTGGATATTTCCTTTGATAGACCAATACACCGTTAAAGGATGGTACAAAATAGGCTCTAAGAAAGCAGCCAATAACAGCTTTACCAAATCACCGCCCTTAGTGTACTGTTGGTACGACATCTCTTCGAATAAAATGGCTATGGTAGACAACGCCAGTGAGAAGAAGTAAACCATAGAAATCAAGATCAGCGAAAACTCCCAGTTAATGTTCCCCATTAAAGCTAGCAGTATAAAAATACTGATACCCAAAAACTCGATGATAGGCGCCAACCATTCAAAAAAGAACCAATAAGGATAGCTTAGCATCCCTAAAATACCATATCTGGGATTAAAGAAAAGGTCTTTGTGCATCCACAAGGTTTCTATGGTACCCCTAGTCCAACGGTTACGCTGACGGCCCAAAATCTGCAAGTCACCAGGAGCCTCTGTCCAGCACAACGGATCGGGAATGTAAACCACTTTAAACCGTCTATCCTGCTCATACATGTAGCGTCTCATTCTTACCACCAACTCCATATCCTCCCCTACCGTACTGTCGTCGTAGCCACCTACCTTAATCACAATATTTTTATCAAACAAGCCCATAGCACCTGATATGATCAACAAACCATTCAATCGGCTCCAAGCCATACGTCCCATTAAAAAAGCACGAATGTATTCCAACACCTGAAAACGCGGCCATAAATTTTTGGGCATGTTCACTTCCACCAACTTACCATCCTCAACCTTACATGAGTTGGCAATACGTACCACACCACCCGTAGCAATCACCTGATATTTCTCTTCCAAATAAGGCTTAGCCAGTTTCAATAAAGCATCTTCCTGTACAATACAATCTACGTCGATACATAAAATCAAATCTTTTCCAGCTACGTTAATCCCTGCGTTAAGCGCATCAGACTTACCCCCGTTCACTTTATCAACCACCGTTAACTTAGAAAAAGAAGGTAACTTGGATTTATAAACGCCCCTGATCTCGTTACACTGAATTTGATAGTTCACCGCAAAATCAACCTTTTCCAACTGATAATAGTCGAACATCCGTTGAAAGGTATTGTCCTTACTGCCGTCGTTAATAATGATTACCTCATAATTACCGTAATGCAGCGAAAGTAGCGATCGGATATTTTCGATAATGGTTGCTTCCTCATTATACGCAGGTGCTAAAATGGATACCGACGGAGCCAAAGGCGATACCAATATTTCACGGTAGTTCACATAGCTGTTCTTTTTCATATAGCCATTCATTTCAATGGCCGAAAGCAAAGTAAGCACCACATACGACCCCATTACAAACATCGCGTAATAGAATATCCCATTGTTAAAGAAGGTCTCAAAAGTGGCTAAAAACTCTCTCATTATTGCTTAATACGGTGGTCTAAAACGTGTTTAATCAAGGCTTGGTTCTCTAACGTAGTTTGCTTATATATTTCTCTAAGCTTAGCTTCGCCATACGCAGGGTTTCTCTTAATGGCATATAGCGCTTCCTTTTTTATCTTTGGATCACTAGAGTAAATCCTCGATGATAAAAATTCATTATAGTTACCCGATGAAATTTTACCTAGGGAGTTCAATATCTCTAGCTTGATCTCTTCAGGCTGGTCAAAATACACTTCAAACATGTGTTTTTCTGCATCTGCCAACTCCAATTTCCCAATAATTTCTACCGATTTTTTTACCACTTTAGGATTATGGTGCTTTAAAAGTCGCTGCACCTCTTGTGAGGCATCAAACTGCATAAAATGATCAATCAGCTTTAAACAGAGCATCACTACCGTATCATTGGGCGAACGAAGCCAATGTGAAAAAGACGGAATGACTAATTGCTTGTTTTTGGTAATGATTTCGAACAATACCACTTGGTGCCAATCTAAGATACGTTCTTGCGCCCTGTCTAAAAAGCGAAAAGGATATTGTTCAGATAGTTTGATATAAGCCGCCTGCGCTTCCATACGTAAAAGGCCATTTTCATCATCAGTATACTTAATAATCTCTCCCGCCATTTCCTTAATACGCATCTCATTCGCTTCACGAATCCCCTCTATCTTTACCTCCCAATTTTTATTGTTGATTTTCTTCTTCGATTGCTTATCTAAGTTAAGGCGCCTATACAAAATAGAAAGTACTTCCTGTATCTTGCCTGTGAAGTTTTTATGATAAGTAAGAATTTCGGCTGTTAAAACTTGATTGACAATTGGATTTCGCAATGGCAACTTGCTCATTTTAGGATAAAAATGATCGACAATCTCCTCCGTACTATCGCTCTCATCAAAAATCACCAAATTAGCCAGCATATTATCAATATACTCCTTCCATTTAGCCTCATCTCGTTTCTTTTTAATTTGCTGCGCACGCCTAAAACTGATATAGAGATAAAGCTCCAATACCGCAATCACGCAGAAAAGAATGATCAGGAGCGAAATCCTAATATTAGATGGGAAATAAAATAAGCGATCTGTATAGGTTTCCCTGATGTAGTTGAAGATCGTTTGGAAAAAGTTCATGTTTTAGGCCAATCGTTTACTAAAAAACGTTCTGCTTGATGTATCTTTTGATCCTAACTGAAAGTTCGTTAAGGTTAAAGGGTTTGTAAATGAAATCGTCGGCTCCCAAATGAAAACCTTCTAATACCACATTTTCCAAACCTACCGCAGAAATTAATAATACTGGAGTACTCTTCTTAATCGGATCGTTTTTGATATAGCTCAAAATTTCCATTCCGCCCACAAAAGGCATCATGATATCCGTAAGAATTAGGTCGTAAGTATTGCTTTTTACCTTTTCCATAGCCTGCCTTCCATCGGCGGCCACATCAACCTGATAGCCATCTTTCTTTAGTTTAAACTCCAAAGCTTTAAGCATCAAAACCTCATCTTCAGCAATTAATATTTTCGACATCTTTCTTCCTGTTATATTAATGACATTACAATTTTCTTACCACTTATAAGAATGTGCCTAAACTCGCAAATACAATGGTTATCAAATACAAATATAGCGTTAAACACTCTTTTTCGGAGTACTAAATTCCCCACAATGTGGAAACGAGATATTAAAGGACAGTATCTAATCTATAAATTTGTCCTTTTCCGTCTACTAGGATCACTAATCCATCGGATGCTTTCACTGCATTACAGCTCAAACCCGAAATATTTTGCCAACGCTTGCCACCATCTCTTGAAATATCAGTACCCGAAGTACCAGTGGCTATTAAAAAATCTTTGGTTACAAAGGTCACTCCCGAACGATAACCACTTACAGGTTGAATGGGCTTTTTCCATTTTTTGCCTCCATTACTGGTCAATAGCACATTATTTTGGTTATCCTTATCATTTAAATAATTACCGCCAACCGCTACGCCATTCTTTTCATCAAAAAAATCAATAGAAAAAACACCTGTGCTATTTTCTCCTTGTATAATGGGACATTTGAAAACTTTCCAGCTTTGACCATAATTAGCCGAATAATAGATGTTGGAAACTACACCACCAGTAGCAATCCAAACCTTTCCGTTTCCTGCGGTTTTAATAGAAGTCCCACTGGCAGCAAAACCTGCCTCTCCTACTTTCATTGGCTGTTTGAGCTTTTCAGAAATATTTTTCCAGGATAAGCCCCCATCATCAGTACGCAGCAGTTGCATTTGATGATGAATTGGATCTCCGAACACGATACCGTTTTGAGCATCCCAAAAATCCATCCCGTTAAAAAATGCGGCGCTATCTGTATTCTTGTAATTTTCTCGCCAAGTTTTACCACCATCAACAGTTGATAAAATGTAAGCTGGCGATCCTGCATTCACGACAATAGCCTTGTGCTGATCAAAAGCTTGGATGTCCCTAAAATCAAGTTTCTCATAGCCTTTTGGTTGCATCCATTTCCAGGTTTTACCTCCATCTACTGATTTTCCGATGGTTCCCTTGGTGCCACTCACCCAAATCACTTGTTTATTGACTACCGCCAAACCACGCATGCTAATTTTAGCATCGGTAACCAAAGGTTTAAGTTGATAACTTTGGCCAACTGCCCAAAAAGGCAATACCAAGAATAATAAGATGTTGAAGAGCTTATGCATTACTTTATTTTATCCGTTTCCAAACTTCGGTTCTACCGATTAACGACACGCCAATAAAACCTCTAATGCTTAATTGATTAGGTTCTTTTAAAGTAAGTTTACAGCTATAGGTTTTGCCCGACTTGGGATCATAGATCGTTCCATCTTGCCATTTACCTCCGTCAAACTCAAAGTTTTTCAGAATCTCTAAGCCCAAAACAGGCTTGTTGCGCAAACTCTCATTAGGATTTTTATCATCGGTTTTTGGCTTTCCTTTTTCATCATTAGGTTCTTTGATCCAAACCAGTTTACCGAAAAATTTCTCTCCACGTTTGTAGATTTCTATTTGGCCTTCACCCGATGGATTAACCCATTTACCCAATATATCGTCTTTCTTTTGTGCAAATAACTGTAGCGAAAACGCTATGAACGCAATCAATAATGAAGTTTTCCTTAACATAATCTTGATATTTAATCTTTATAAAGTTAAGGATTAAGCGCCACAAAAGTTTCAAGAAATTAAAAATTAAGAGGTAGTATACGCTAAAAGGTTGTAACCCGCAAAGCACATCACAGCATCAAATTTAGAGGATGCTGGAGCATTACCTGATGCTCAAAAAAGCAATAATCCCAGCTTGAGTCTCCAATAACTGCTCTTCTGCTTGATATACTGCAAAATCATCATGATCATCTAAAGGCGTGGCGGTATACCCTTTGGAAAGGAATAGGGTAATGATTTGGTCTTTAAGTAGGATGGGTTCAAAATCACCACACACCCGTAAAATGTGGTCACAATCTTCAAGGTCAAAACTAGCATCAACACCCAAAGGCATTGCTTTGATCTCGTCAACAATTTGTTGAGCTACAAAAGTGCTGTCTATATTTGTTTTGAATACCTCGATCATCGTTTGATAGTGGGCGATAAAGCAAATAAAAATCTAGTTTTTTTTAAAGAGCTATAATAAAGATACTAAAGTAAATAGCAATATGAGCAACACTTCATTTATTTTTATCAGTGTTGCTCATTGCATTAGTTTAAGCCTTTTCTGGAAGGTTGTTCATGTCTAAATAAGAGATCTCCCAAATATGTCCGTCAGGGTCTTCAAAACTACGGCCATACATCCAGCCATGGTCTTGCGTGGGCACTGGCGAAAAACCACCAGCTGCAATGGCTAATTCAACCATTTCATCTACTTCTTCCCTACTTTGGGCAGAAATGCAGATTAACACCTCGGTGCTTTCCTTTGCGTTAGCAACAGGTTTATTGGTGAACTTCTTGAAAAAATCTTCTCGCAGCAACATCACCAAAATATCATCGCCCAAAATGATACTCGTTGCATCCTCGTTGGTGAATTGCTGATCAAAGCTAAAGCCCAATTTGGTGTAAAAATCAATGGACCTGTTTAGATCCTTCACAGGAATATTCAAAAACATTTTTCTACCCATCTCTGCTAAGTTTTGGTCATTAAATAACAAGTAACATGATATTATTGAGCAGCCTTTCCGTCCTGCGCCTCGTTATAGCTAATCATCCATTGAATTTGGAACTTATCGGTTAGCATGCCATAATAATCGCCCCAAAACATGTCAGCCATAGGCATCTGCACCGTTCCACCCTCGCCAAGCGCAGCAAAAATTCTGTCGGCATCTGCACGGCTATCTACACTTACACAAAGGGAGATATTAGTTCCAGCGGTCACTTGCGGCATGGTCGAGGGCACATCAGTCCCCATCAACATACTTTTGCCGATAGGAAGAGCAATATGCATGATCCCGTTGGCCTCATCTTCAGGAATACCTTGGTCCATACAACCTTCTTGATCATTTGATTCAGGAGGTGCTTGGTTAAAACGCATTAAGAAAGGAAAATCTCCGCCAAAAATGGCTTTGTAAAAATTGAAAACTTCTTCAGTATTACCGTTAAAGTTTAAATAAGGATTAATAATCATAGCTTTATTATTTTGATTTGAGATAATTGTTGGTTACAAATTTAACGGCCCTTTTTAGCTTTCCACGTTGCCGAACAGGTCAACTTTGAGGGCATTTAAGACATCTTTTTAAAAGGTTATTTGTTGAAGCTGGCGGGTATGTCGCTGAGTATGGTAAATCACAAAATGGATAATTTCCAACCGTGTCATGTATCCCCATACAGGAACTTCAAAAGCTAAACAAGTCGGACTTAAATCGATATCGTTCACCAACTTTACAAGGGTATCGCCTACATTTTTTAACTGGGTTAACAAAGCATTTTGGTCATAAACCTCATCCGCAGGTTCAATAAAATCTGGCGAAGTCATCTTCAAATCGAAATTGAGAAATACGTCTTTGATGCTAGCAACCTGTCTATCGGGAGCTCCTTCTGTTGCTCGAGTTTCCCCTAACAATACGTCATCTATTCCAGTTCCTGCCAAAGCTAAATGTTGCGCTACTTGCGCAGGTGTCCAGCCGCCTTTTGCTGGCCTTTGGTTAAAGGTACTTTCATCAAAGCGTTTAATGGCCTTGTCCAGTTCCGAAAAAGTACTTTCTAAAGTACTTACAAGGGTTGTCTTACTTTCCATCGCTTACATGTATTTCATGGCATCGTAACCTAGCAACCTGCGCCACAATGCAATTTGACCAATGCAATTCGCTTCACGATAGGTGTTAAAACTCACCATTTCAAACAAGGGGAAGCTCATTTGTTCCACTGGAAAATAAATCACTTTATCCAATTCCTCTTCACTCACATTCAAAAGTTTTTCTCTTAATATCGGCGATATACGATCCCACTCTTCTTCGTAAGTTTTTAGCGAAGGATATTTTTCTCCTTCCTTAATTCCTTGATGATGCTTAAACAACTCATCGGCACTTTGCTGTAACGATAGTCCCATTAAATTGCCCAGTTCAAAACGTTCTTGCAGCAAACTTCCAGCAATCCATGCAATATGGTTGGCCTTTGTATCTAAACGTTTCAGCGCATCTTCATCCTTTATGCCATCCAATACGTTGTGGTAATAAGTAGTGTGCATATCGTACAGTACCAAAAACCCGTACATTCTGTTACTAATTGGTTTAATGTTCATAGCTTTAAATTTTATAACACTAAGTTACAGCGGTTTTGCCCAATCATAGCTTGCCATTGTCGTCAAAGTTCGGGGGCATTCGCGACATTTTTAGTAATTTAGGTCTACCAAAATATAGACATGAAAAAAATAGGATTGCTCTTAAGCAGAGATTATAAGCTGTTGAGCGTAGCGGCAGTATTAGAAGTATTCGAAACCGTTAATAAATTTTCTGCCGCGAGTGAACAAGCAGTTCCTTTTGACATTTACCTCCTTGCTAGTGAAGAAACCATAGCGCAAACCAAAGAAGCTTTAGGTTATCAACTAACGGATTTAAAGGACGCCCCTTTGATGCAGATCATCTTAATCCCAGCCTTTACCTCCGATAATATGCAGGCCTCGCTAATGGCCAACCAAAAGTGTATCCCTCACCTTGTTGCACAATATCAGAAAGGAGCTTGCTTAGGCAGTTTTTGCACAGGTGCTTTTCTATTGGGAGCCAGTGGCCTTTTAAACGGCAAAATTGCCACTACTCATGTCGATGCCAGCGATGGCTTTGCCAATGCTTTCCCCGATGTAAAGCTTAAGGCAGATAAAACAGTTACGCAGGATGGTCGTTTATATACCAGCGGTGGTGCCACTTCTTCGTTCCATTTATTGCTCCACTTGATACATGAATACTGTGGTAGGGAAATGGCCATTCGTATTGCCAAGGTATTTGCCATTGATATGGACCGGGAAAATCAATCATACTTCAGCACCTTTCAGCCTTCCAAAGATCATACCGATGAATTGGTAGCCACAGCGCAGCGAAGGATTGAACAGAACTACCACGATGCCGCGACTATCGAAGAACTGATTAAGGATATCCCGACCAGTCGCAGAAACATTGTTCGCCGTTTTAAATTGATTACAGGCATTACCCCTATTGAGTATTTACAGCAAACTAGAATCGAGGCCGCTAAACAACTGTTAGAAAAAACCAGCCAGCAAATGAACGAAATCATTTATAGCTCTGGGTATAACGATGCAAAAGCATTTAGGAAAGTATTTAAGAAAAGTGTTGGAATGACCCCAACGCAATACAGGGAGAAATTTCAAGTAAGGTAATTAATCTGTCATTCCTGGTAAATCTCACACGCTGCTAAAACCTATTTGAGGGAATGACATAAGAAAACTCCCCTCTTTAAGAGGGGTGCCCAACGGGCGGGGTGTTTCAATCGTTAGATCTCTCTCCCGAAAGTTCGGGATCGAGATGACGACCCGTCATTCAGAAAGAGGATACCACACTAAAAAACCAACAATTCAACAATCAAACATTTACTCTTTAATCCGCTTCTTCTCAGCTTCCCAATAATCTTTATTCAATTCAATATAGTGCGTAGGGCTATCAATATACTTTGCATTACGGTCAACCCCACGATCAATCAAATCCTTCAAAGTATCGGGAATAAACCTGAACATCTTATCGTAATACTCCTGCTTACTCAAAGGCTTCGCATAGTACAAATCCTCTGCTTTAGGTTCACGAGCCTTCAATTGCGTTTTCAACAATAACTTCTCCAAATACACCCCCCTTAGCCAAACCATCAAATTCCCATCATTAGCAATTCCCACTACAAAATGTAAACCCTTCTTTTCTTCACCCCCAAGGTTGGTAGACATTACCAACAGTTGATTCTTTTCTTTAGCTTCTTTAAAGGTATCCTCAATCAATTGCTGAGGTAAATCCAAGGTATCCCTGTAAAACTTCTTATCCCTATACGAAACATACTGCAATACCAATTGCTTAGGAAAACGCAGGGGATCTGACACCCGCGGAGAATAATATTCATTTCCCCAATGACTATTAAAATTATTCACTTCTTCCCTGGTGTAAGAAAATCCCTCTCCATATTCATCCCCTACTGGATATAAGAAATAAATGTCGCGGATATAGATAGGAAAGGTATAAGGCGCATTTACACTGGCAAAAAAATAGTGTCTGTCCCAAGGCTTAAATCGCCATATTTTCCAAAGGCTAGCCAATACCAACGCCACCGCCATACCGATATATATTTTATTAACGAGGTTGAACTTCATAAAACAGTATTAATGTTGAAAGGCTTTGCCCAATTGCGCTGCGTACCAAATTAGGCCCATAAAGATTAAGAAAATCACCAAAGCAATGCCGAAGATCCATTTGCCCGCTCGATAAGCTTTTCCATGATAACTGAAAGCATACAAACCCATCAATACCACAAAAGCGAAGCTTATGAAAATAATCGACTCGAATTGCTCATTTTCAGAGTTGGGCGTGATATTCAGGAAAATTAGTAACAACAGTAAGTTAACGCCAATCATGATGACCGACAAACTACTGTTCTTTTGCTTAAGTGTCTCTTTCTCCATAAAATTCTCTCTGTGATAACTAGTAACCATACAAATATAAAATTGCTTTGTTCGCTTCAAAGAGATTATTTTAGCAGCTATAATTGATCAATCGTGAAAAAACAACTTATTCTTTGCTATTGCCTACTGATTGCACTGCCACTTTATGCGCAAAAATCGGAAACTAAAACACTACCATTCGACAGTGCTGCATTTGCATTGAGCAGGAAACAGCTTAACTCGCTTGATGCAAAACCATTTGAGAAATTAACATACAACACCGCAGGAGTAGTGCTACCCTATCGGTTATTAGCTCCCAAGGAAATCAAAAGCAGTGCAAAATACCCATTGATTATCGCACTACATAATTCATCAAGATTGGGCAATGACAACGAAAATCAATTAGAACCGTTAACCAGAACTTGGCTAGCAGCAGCAATGAGGACAAAGTTTCCAGCTTTTGTATTGGCTCCTCAATTTGAAACCCGACCAACGCAATATGCCTTCAACGATGCCTACCAAGTAACGACAGCTACGCCTCAAAAAAACCTGCAAGCCTTACTTCAATTGATTATAGAAATGTCCAAGAATCCGCAAATAGACACCAAAAGGATTTACCTGATTGGCTATTCTATGGGCGGATCAACTGTGCAGCATTTATGGAGTCAACAACCAACATTGTTTGCCGCTGCTATTGCCGTAGCGGGAGTACCCGATTTTTCTAATTTAGCCAGCATTAAAAACAAGCCCATTTGGTTGATCCACGGCAAGCAAGATGACGAAAATCCTTTTTCAGGTAGCCAGAAACTTTTTGAACTATTAAAGGGAAATACCAAAGCCCGTTTTACCATTTACGAAAACTTGAATCACAACAATATCAACTACCCCTTATTAGCCACAGATGAACTGGCCAAATGGTTATTCAAATGGAAACTTACTAAACACTAACCACTAGCTACTAATCACTATTTCAACGTTTCTTTAACCTCACCACATTCCAACATACTTTCGCCGTAATACGGGTTTTTGATTTCTTTTTGGTTGCTCAACCAAGATGCGCCTTTGTCATTTAAAGCCATCGGGCAATATTCCACATACACTTCGCCAGATTGTAAGCCTACCGCTTTTACTTTCGCCAGCATTTCATTGCTTAGATCAGAAAACAAGATCCTTTGTGCTTCAATGTTAGCCGCAGCGGTAATTTTTGCCGCCAAGCTAGCCAACTTGCCACCATTGCTAATGGCCTTTGCACCAAGCTCAACCGCCATTCCTGCTTCTTTAGCTCCTGCCATATCCGAATTTACCAAAGCTTTGCTCAGCAATAAATATTGCTGATAAACCAAGTTCAATTGATCGTCTTTTAAACTTACTTCATTAGCACTAGGCTGCGCAACATTTTTTTGCTGAACCTCCTGTTGTACGCCATGTTGATGTTGGTGTCCATTTTTCTTTTCAGAAGTTGTATTACATGCAGCTAATAACATTACTGCTGCTGTTAAACCTATTATTACTTTCATATTTTTAATCATTGTTTTTTATTTGATAAATCCTTTAGGGACTGCTTCGTTCCTCGCAGTGACGACCCCATTTACGTCATTGCGAGGAACGAAGCAATCTCTGTGATAAAAGTGATTGGGAGCGAATTTTAAACAATTTCTAAAAGTTCAGCACCGATCGTCAACCCTTAATTCTGCCGCTGTTAGCATCCTAGCGCTAGCCCGTTAAACCCAACGTTCTCCGTCAAACCCGACCTTGGCTGGTGCGGTCAGCAACCATTGGCAAAACCACCAACTCTCCAATGCCAGATGCAGTCGGTGGTTTTTGGTCCTTTTTTCCATAAAAAAGGACTAGGACACGCTGGCTATTGAGGCGTAATTAAACCCGTTAAGCCAATGCCAGTTACCAACACAACTATCCCAAAGGATGCTTCCCCCTTTTTAACACATACTCACTATACAACAAATAGGCACCAGTAACCACCACTTCTTCACCTGCACTAAGCCCCGAAGCAATCACTACGCTATTTTCATTGGCCGCTCCTGTAGTTACTGCTTTAGGCTCAAAACTATCCTTACCAGTTTTGATCCATACATGTTCGCCCTTTCCATCCCTAATCACGGCATCAATAGGCAAAGTCAGCCCCTTGCTCGAGCTTTCTCCATCCAACAATACTTTCACCTGCAAACCAGGTTGCCATTGTCCCTTTACATTGGGAATGCTACCTCTCATTTGAGTGAGCTGTGTTCCTACCTGTAAAGACGGATTAATAAAATCAACGGTCATCCATTGCGCCTGATCTTCCCAACCGTTCACAATCACTTTAAGTTTCTGACCGCTTTTAATCAACTTTGCTTCATTCGGATAAAGATCAGCCTCTACCCATAATTGATGGTAGCCCTCCAAACGCATCAAGGGACTGCCTTCAGAAACGTATTGTCCTTGGGTAACACTTAACTCGGCTACTACACCGCTTTGCGTAGCATAAACCGTTACATAAGGACTTTTCTGCTTGGTTTTACTCAAGCTCTGCACCTGTGCTTCCGTTTGTCCGTACAACAATAACTTTTGCTTGGCCGAGGCTACCAATTGTTGCTCCAATTTATCACCTGCAAACTGTTGCTGTTGTGCCAAAGCCATTAAATACTCTTGTTGTAAAGTAGCCAACTGTTCAGAGTAAAGCTTAAACAAAGCCTGTCCCTTAGCAATAGTTACACCCGTTTCTCTCATATAAAGCTGCTCTATCCTTCCCGCAATGCGGGCCGAAATATAATTGCTTTGTTGTGGGTCAACCACTAGTTTTCCATTCAACACCGTCTGGTTATTCACCTGTCCAGCATCGCCCAACTTCAAAGTGCCAATATTGGCCAGCAATTGCCTTTGAGCATCCACTTTCACGCTTTTATCATTGCTGTTTTTTTCAAATGGCACCAAGTCCATTCCGCAAATAGGGCAAGTACCCATTTCGTGCTTAACAACTTGAGGGTGCATCGGGCAAGTAAAAGTTTGAGATGGCTTCTCGGCCTCTTTAGCCCCACTTTTCGCATGCGCCTCATGCCCTTTCTCCGTTTCATTACCACTGCCCTTACAGCCCAGCAACACCCACGACATCAACAGGGCTATCAATAAGTTGATTGTAATTCTCATCACGCTATTATTTTGATTTCACAAAACTTTCACTATCCACTAAATAAGCAGCATTTTTAGCCAACTGCCAATCAGCCACATCACTTTTAACCTGTACCATGCCATTCATCCGCAATCCAGTTTGAACATTTTGGGCCACCATTACAGCACCCTCCTTTTTAAACACAATACTTTTGTTGCCCATGGTTAACACTGCAGATGCTGGCAGCCAATAACTACGTGGCACCAATACAGGAATTTTAGCCGTCAATATTTCGCCTGCCTTAAAACCTGGCTCATTAAGGTAAACCCTAGCTAAGGTGAAGTTCTCTCCAGCTTTAATGGTCGGTTGGATCATGCCAATTGCAGCCGTTTGAAAGGTACCTGCCTTATCTACTGTTTTAAAGAAAGCCAGCTTAGTGCCTTTAGCTACAAAGGATGCCAAATCAGGCTTCAACATAAATTCAGCAAGCAATTGGTTACTTTTATAAATGGTAAACAACGCTTCCCCTGCACTTACATATTGTCCTTCTCGCAACAGTACTGGTGTACTTTCAACCTTTGCTGGCGCAGGCGCAGCACTTGCGCTACTACTGCCACCGCTCATTCCAGACATACCATCACCTCCACCGCTACTACTTGGAGCCATCGAGGCACTTGCTGCAGCAGGTCCTGTACTTGTTGCCGACTTTTCTAAAATAAAACCATCGGCAGGGCTATATACTGGAATACGATAATTGACTTTCTTACTGCGTAAAACCGCTTGAACACTTTGTGCACTCATTCCCAACAACATCAAACGTTGTTTTGCTCGCTCCAAAAGTGCTTGGTCGCCCTCACTCTGCGAAAGGTAGATCAGTTCCTGTTGTGCCGCCGCTAAATCTGGGGCATAAATCTCAAAAAGCAATTGTCCTTTTCTAACGGGCTGATAATTGTATTTGATCCACAGTTTTTCCAAACGACCCGCAATTCTACTCGCCACACTGGTCTCACTACGCAAATCGTAATTCACAATCCCCTGCACTTCAGCCATCAAGATTTTGGTTTCGTGACTAGCCTTTACCAAAGTTGTTTTACCCACCACTAATTCATTGGAAGGTTTAACCAAAGCCTTTAGCGTACTATCAACGGTAATCTTTCCCAAATCATGATGTGCCTTTTGAGGCTTGCTTTTACAAGAAGTGATCAATAGCGTCACGGTCGCCAATAACATCAGCATTCTAGCGCTAACTTTCGTCATTCCGAGCGTAACTTGTACCGCTACTTCGGTAGCCGAGAACCATGAAGTGCTCAGCGAAGCTAAATCTTTGGACTTTAACAACCTCTGATTTCCGTCTCCAATCAAAATAATGCGGGTCAATAGCTTACTTATACAATTCCTTTTCATAATCCGCAATCATTAAGTAAAGTTTCAATTTTTCATCTAGCACGTTGCTCTGCATCATGTTAAGGGCTTCCCAAGCTGCAATCACCTCAGGAAGCTCCATTTTATTTTCACGGTACGACAACACACTTACATCTAAGGTTTTCTGCAGGGTTGGAATAATCTTTTTCTCCATCGCAGTAATTTGCTGTTGCATGGTTTTAATTTGGTACTGCATCCCATAAAGCATGCCCTGCGTTTCTTGTAACATGGCTGCCTTTTCCATTTGCATGGCTTCTACTTCATATTGCATGCCCTTCACTTCCGATTTGTACATCTTAGAAGACCACGGCACAATAGGAATACTCACCATTCCCATCACACTAAAAGCTTTGGGCATTCCCGAGCCTAAAGGCGACATATGGTCAAAGCGTAACCTAAAATCTGGCTTGCTTTGCTTTTTCATCGAAGCAATATTCAGCTGCATCGATTGGATATTATAGTCCATCTTTTGAATATCCTTTCTGGCCATCGCCAAACTTGCGGTATCTAAATTGGAAGCGGCTACAAATTGCGGTTCATAAGTAATATCTATAACAAAATCTGTATTTCCTGGTCTGTTCATTAGGCTATTTAACCAAGCTTTGGCCTTGCCAATTTCGCCCAACTGCATACGCTTCATATTTTCCGTTTCCTCCAGTTTTGCGGTAGTTTGGTAAACGCTGCCCAATTTCGATTGATTGAAAGGATACCTGATCTCCTCAATCTTCTTCATGGTCTGCATAATTTGCGTACTCTTATCCAGTACCGCTATTTTTTGCTGTGCCACCAACCAAGCGTAGTACAACTTTTTGGCCTGTGCTTTAAAATCATTTAAGGTAACATCCCTAGTGGCACGCTCTACCTTTGCTTTCGACTCAATGTATTTCTTTTGCGCATTTTGCTTGGCAAAGTTGGGAATGTCTTGCTCCAATTGCAGCATCAAAGAACCTTTATCCCTACCATCCATAATCATTTGTCCAGGATAAGGCGTCATAAACGTCCCTACCCCAACCATGGGTGCCATCCAAGCCGTAGCTGCTTTGGCATTGTATTGATAAGCCTCTGCTTTTAACCCGTACGATTTTAGCAATAAATTATTAGCATCAATGCGTTGTAAAACACTATCTAAAGGCAATACTGGCACTTTCTGCGCTTGTGCAAATGCTGGAAATAATAACAACAAGACTATTAACACCATGCCTACAAAGCGGAAAGTATTGTTCTGCAATTCCCCCCCTTGCACTAAACGCTCCTTACCCGTCATTTCGAGTGTAACCGAGAACCACGAAGTGCTCAGCAAAGCTAAATCTTTGGACAATGTAAGTTCCTCCCCCTGCCCCCTCAAAGAGGGGGATATAGCTTTTGCTATTTGCGCCCAGTGTCTCCCTTTGGAGAGCCTGCTCCGATCCTTCGGAGGAGAATTAAAAAGGGAGGAAATTTCCCATATTCGAACTACATTACCCTCAAAACCACAAGAAATATTCACATCCCCCCTCTCTCCCTCTAAGGGAGAGATGCCCAACGGGCAGAGAGGTTTTTTAATGCTGTACATCATGCACCTCCAATTTTCCAAATTTTCTCAATTCATATTCTTTCGACATCAAAAAGATGAGCGGTGTCACTAACAAAATGTGCGTCGACGAAGTCAAAACCCCACCAATCATAGGCAATACAATTGGGCGCATTACATCAACCCCTACTCCAGTAGCCCATAACACAGGTACCAAACCAAACAACGACACACAAACGGTCATTAACTTTGGTCTTAGCCTTTTAGCAGCCCCATGAATCACGTACTCCCTTAAATCCTCTTTGGTAATCGTTTCCCTCGAGTTGCCTTTTAACTTAATCAGCTGCTGCATGGCATCATTCAAATAAATCACCATTACAATACCCGTTTCCACCGCAATCCCAAACAAAGCAATAAAACCTACCGCTACCCCTACCGAAAGGTTTACGCCCCAGAAATAAATCATGTAAGCACCACCAATCAAGGCAAACGGCACCGTAATTAGACTTAAAAATGCTTCTCTAATGGAGTTAAAAGCAAAGTATAGCGAGAAGAAAATAATCAATAATACCACAGGCGCAATCCACATCAAAGTTTGTTGTCCTCTAATCAGGTTTTCATACTGTCCGCTCCACTCCAAAAAATAACCTTCAGGTAAAATCCCATCCTTTTTATTCAGCTGCTCCATCGCATCCTTCACCGTACTGCCCAAATCCCTATCCCTTACGTTAAACATTACCGCTCCACGTAAAATGGCATTGTCCGAACTAATCATCGGCGGGCCATCCTCAAATTTCACCTGCGCAACCGCCGAAAGTGGGATTTCACCAAAACTAGGCGACTGCAAAGGAATACGCTCAATTTGTGCTACGCTATTTCGGTAAGCCTGCGCCAAACGTACACTAATCGAAAAACGCTGCCTACCCTCAATGGTATTGCCAATACTAGCACCACCCAAGGCCGTTTCCACCACTTGGTTCACGTCATCAACATTTAAACCGTAGCGGGCCAGTTCTTCCCTTTTAATATCAATAGCCAAGTATTTTCCGCCAGTAATAGGCTCTACAAATAAATCGCTAACGCCAGCAGTACCCTCTAAAGCCGCCTTTACTTTTTCCGATACCGCAGCAATTGTATCCAAGTTTTGTCCAAACACCTTAATGCCCACATCCGTACGAATCCCCGTAGCCAACATATTTATACGGTTAATAATAGGCTGTGTCCACCCATTCACCACCCCTGGAATTTGCAACTTGGCGTCCAGTTCGTTAATAATATCCTTTTTAGTTACCCCCTCACGCCATTCGCTTTTGGGCTTTAAGGTAATAATCGTTTCAATCATGCTAATGGGCGAATTATCCGTAGCCGTACTTGCCCTACCCGCTTTACCCAACACCTTATCCACTTCCGGTACCGATTTGATGATTTTATCCTGCACCTGCAAAATGCGCTTAGCCTCTGCATTAGAAACATCAGGCAAGGTAACAGGCATAAACAAAATGCTCTGCTCATCCAAAGGCGGTATAAATTCAGTACCCAATTTGGCCAATAAAGGAATGGTAATCAACAAAGCCAAAAGGTTAATGCCAATGGTCGTTTTTCGCCATTTCAATACCCTTCTAATAATCGGCTCATAAATTCGCTCCAAAAAGCGGTTTACCGGATTGGCACTATCAGGCTTAAATTTTCCTTTCATAAAAAAAGAAATCAGCACAGGAGCCAAGGTAATCACCAATAACGCATCCACAATCATAATGAACGTTTTGGTGTAGGCCAACGGATGGAACAACTTACCCTCCTGCCCAGTAAGCATAAATACGGGCAAAAACGAGGTAATAATAATCACCGTTGCAAAAAACACTCCCCTCGAAACCTGCTTGCTCGATTTAGAAATGATTTCGATACGTTCTTCTTCGCTAATCCAACTCGGTTCTTTGCGAAAGATACGCTTTAACCAATTTTTCATGGTGTAATTGTTTTAAATAGTTCTTTATTTTCTAGAAAACATACAGTAGCAGTTCATCACCTACCAAAGCCCTGCTTTCCATTCCAAGTCCTCGCTTGCTGCGCTCGCTTGCGGGCTTTCCATTTCAATCAGGTTTAGGATACAAAAGCCTCTACAAGGCACTAAATTTTACTCTCGTTCCTAATAAAAATGAAAATCAACTCATCCATTCAAGCTTCGTCCTGTTTAAAATCCGCTGTCTTTCCAACTTTCAGACTCCCCAACTTCCAGACTTTCGGACTTCCTGACTCCTTAACTTCCCGACTTCCTATTTTTCACTTCCCTGCTTTCCCATTACCTCCGCATAACGCTCCGACAGATGTTTATAAGCATTCTCGCTCATGATAATCCCATTGTCTACAATGACCCCAATAGCCAGTGCAATGCCCGTAAGCGACATAATATTAGATGAAATACCAAAAGCATTCAATAAAATAAAACTCGCCGCAATAGTAATAGGAATTTGGATGATGATACTGACCGCACTGCGCCAGTGAAATAAGAAGATGATGACCACTAAGGAAACCACAATCATTTCCTCAATCAAGGTATGTTTAATGGAGTCTATCGATTCCTTAATTAACTCTCCGCGGTCATAAACAATGTCAAATTTAACGCCCTTAGGCAAACCTTTGGCCACTTCGGCCATCTTGGCCTTCACCTTATCAATCACCTCGGCAGCATTTTCACCATAGCGCATCACCACAATACCGCCTACCCGCTCACCTTCGCCATCTTGGTCAAAAATACCCAAGCGAGTTTCCCCAGTCATTTGCACCGTACCAATATCCGATACCCTAATAGGCGTACCATTCTGATTTTTAATAGGAATACTGGCTATTTCCTCTACAGATTTTAAATAGCCCGATGTTTTAATGATATAACCAATATCACTCATTTCAAACTTACGGCCACCAGCTTCGTTGTTGTTACTTCGCACCGCAGCAATCACCTGTGGCACCGTAAGTTTGTAATACAGCAGCTTATTAGGATCTAAAGCAATCTGATATTGTTTTTGGAAACCGCCAAACGAAGCAATTTCACTTACACCCTGTACATTTTGCAAGGCAAATTTCACGTACCAATCCTGTATAGCCCTTTGCTCGCCCAAATCAACTTCAGGCGCATCCAAGGTGTACCATAACACGTGGCCCACCCCTGTTCCATCAGGACCCAGTTGTGGTGCAGCCCCTTCTGGCAATGCTTTAGAGATGGTACTAATACGCTCCATTACCCTCTCCCTTGCCCAATACACATCTACATCATCCTCAAAAATCACATAAATAAAGCTCATCCCAAACATAGATGAACCACGCACATATTTGATTTTTGGAATGCCCTGCAAGTTGGTCACCAAAGGATAGGTAATCTGATCTTCAATCAATTGTGGCGAGCGCCCCATCCATTCCGTAAAAACAATCACCTGGTTTTCCGATAAATCTGGAATAGCATCTATAGGATTTTTCTTTACCGCAAAAATGCCCCAAACAAAGATACCAATAGCCAATACCAGCACGATAAACCGGTTGTGTATCGACCATTCTATAATTTTATGTACCATTTTAAAATACCCTCTTTCTTTAATGGCTAAATATTTTCAAAAATTCCCCCTCTCTCCCTTTTTAGGGGAGAGATGCCGAAGGCAGAGAGGGGTTTAGTGCGCTTTGCTAGTCTTGCCAGTACGATCGTATTTGCAGCAGCCAGGCAAATTCTCGTAAGTTTCGTCTTTAGCTTTATTTTTAGGCGTATCATGTCCCAATCCAGCTACTTTTTGCTGAATGGCATCATTAGTGATTTTAGAACTATCATAGCTAACCGTTAAAACTTTGGTGTCTTTGTCCCAAATGGCACTGCTAATGGCTGCATCCTTTAAGCCACTCTCGATACGCTTTTTACACATACCACAGTTGCCCAACACTTTAATTTTGTCTGTTTTAGTTTGTGCAAAAGCTGCACTTCCGATCATAGTCAATGCTACAATAGCAATCGTTTTTAATGCTTTCATGATTTTAATTTTTTGTTGCTGACCAAAATGCTTGCATAGCAAAACACCATATAATCAACGGGTTAAATAAATTGGTTTTTGGATAAAATGGCTTGAATAGCCGATTGGGTATGGATGTACTTTGTGTAGTCGTCATTCCCAACTCGATTGGGAATCTTAATACGATAACAAAGTTCATTACAATTCCTGCTGATGCTGGAACTATGGTATGGAGAACATACCCAAATAAAGAAAGAGGATATTTTAAATCCTGTAGGTACAGTTTTTAATAAAAAGGGGGAGTTGCTGCCCTAAAGGCGGCGCATTGCTATTTACTTCGTAAGCAATGGTGCTTACCAATGGGGTTATCTCAGCCGTAATAGGCTTTAATGAAGGTAAAATAAAAATCTGTTGCTCAAACTTGTAGATCTGCGCATTTGCTTTCTGCGCTTGGTCTACCTTGGCCTGTTGCTGCACATCCTTACAACAAGATTTTTCAGAAGCTTCCTTTTTCTCCATTCCGCAGAAATCGCAAGCCGCCTGTTGTGAATGTACTAGGCTCCAGTCTACCAATTCGCCCATGCAGTAATGAAGTTGCACACCAGCACCGCTGGCTACTGCCAGATAGAAAAATGCCATTAAGGTGAATACGATCTTCTTCATTACGCAGCAAATATGAACAAAAAGTTTAAAAGCTTTTTATATAATTTTCAAAATCTGTTACAGAATTGACAATAAAAAATTTGTGTTAGCCATGCAACCTTTAAAAATATCCACCGTCTTTTAAAATAAAAACCAAACACAAATGCGCCATCTTATTACAACCCTATCCTTTTTTCTCTTACTATCCAACTATGCCTTTGGCCAAACCCAAGTCGTAGTTTTAGGTAGTGTACATTTCCCTACACAGAAGGTAAATGCCGATTCTATTTACAACATCCTACAAAAATTCAAGCCCGATATCATTTTGTTAGAAGCCGATTCAACAAACTTCTACAACGACTTTACCTTTAAACATTTGTATGATGAGAATGAATATATTGCCACGGTAAGATATAAAATGAAAAATCCGAAGGTCAATATCAGGCCTATTGAGTTTGAGGGACGGAATAGCTATAGAAAAAGCATCGGGATCTATCCTGAAGCGGGGCCTGTATGGCAAAAACTAAATCAGCTCAACAACGAAAAGAAATTCAATAAAGAAGAGCAAATCATCTGGGACGAATTAGCGTATCTAGATTCGGTGGCAAGCGCCTATAAAAATGCCAGCTTACAAAACATCAATCAGCCTAAAATTGATCAAATCATTAACGAATTAATCGTGTCGCAATATGTATCCATTAAAAAAATTGTAGACACCAATCCTGTATTTGCAGAAGCAAAGCTAATTGACGCAAAAAAGGATACCATTACCATGAGGCAATATTTTGCATTATGGGCAAATTTTGAAGGCAACCTGAGAAACAATGCCATCGCCAACAACGTCATGAAACAGATCAAACTAAACCCTGGCAAAAAAATAATTGTCATCACAGGTTTTTACCATCGACCATTTATCTTAAATAAACTGACAGAAAACAAAATTCCCACCAAAGAATTTTATCAAATCAAATAACCCATAGCACTACAACCCTAAACACTAGCACAACTAATTACTAACCACTAATTCCTAATTCCTAGCTCCTAATTACTAGTTCCTAGCCCCTAAATTCCCTATCTTCGCCATCAAAAAAAGACAATGATTGCACACCACGTATTATTCTGGCTAAAAGCCGATACCACTGATGCCCAAAAAGAAGCTTTCTTAAATGGCCTTAAAAGTTTAGAAGAAATAGAAGTAGTGAAAAGTTTTCACGTAGGTACGCCAGCACCTATTGAGCGTGCCGTGGTAGATACCACCTATACCTTCAGCTTAATTTTATTTTTTGAAGACCTAGCAGCACATGATGTATATCAAGTTCATCCAATACACAAAGCCTTCTTAGAAGAATTTAGAGTGTTCTTTGAGAAAGTGGTCATCTACGATGCTCAATAAAAATGAAAAAGCCGAAGTTAAAACTTCGGCTTTTTAGTGGAATAACCGGCCTATTAAATTAGGTAGACCTAGTGGTAAATAGCTATTGTTTTTTCCACAGTCCAATCTCATTAACTGCCCATTCATCAACTTTACCAAGTTCTTTTCTATCATCTATGGACATTACGTAACAATTAAATCTGAATATGCCAATCTTTGTAAAAAGATAGCATTTATTACTATTAGGTAATTTTTCTATTTTATCACCGAGATAAGAAGCATTATATAACAGCGAATCGGTAAAAATGATATGCTTAATATATTCACCGACATTAGGTTTATTAAAGGCTTCTTTTTCATATAACGTATCCAATGCAAGCTGTTTTTCTTTTGATACTTCATCAGCTAAATACAAATAAAAACCTCTTTGATTATTTTTATAAGCAATATACCCAACAAATTTTTCGTTTAGTTGAATTTTAAAAAACTCCACCGACTTAGGCTTAATAATTAGATAATTTATTATAATCATAAAAACCAATATTACTAATGCTACTATTAACAAATTTTTCTTCATGCTCTATTTTTGATATCCTTTGGTATGCGGAACCAGCTTGAACGCTTTATTTAAAGCTTTAATATAGCCAGTTACTCCATGACTAAAGCTTGCTCCTGCTTTTAATTGAGGAGGCCCGACTGCGCCGCCTCCTGAAACGCCGCTCCAAGTCTTCTCGTATTTATAATTATTATCAAAATCGTATACTTTTCCCATACCTGGCCAAACCTCTGGTTGATTAGACTGCAGGTTGTTCCCCCACCAATAATTGCCAGATACTGCACCCACTCCAGCATTGTAAGCTGAAACGTTTCCTAGATAATCATTCATAGTCATATTCTGATCTCCAGAAGATCCGATATAATCCCCAGCAAATACTGAAACTCCAGCCCCAACAGACAAACCTAAAGTACCTGAGGCGGTTGCGAAGAAAGCCCCATTTCCGGCGTCTTTACCATCTAAAAAGTATGCGTATTGAAAACCTACAGAAGCTCCTCCTCCCACCGTAAACTCTCCTCCAATATTAATCCCAATAACATCTACATCGGGAAGCTTATTTGTAATTTTATTTAAATTAATATTTAAATCCTTCCCAACACTGACACTCTCGATTTTAACGTCCTTATCAATTTTATCAGTATAATATGTCGCGATAAGATTGCCCTCACTATCTTTAAAACGAATGTCCGTTGCCTCCATCCCATCAGGATCAATAAACCTCATCGGATTATTAAATACATAATTATACGGCGAATACCTCCTCATTTTCTCAGCCAACGGATCTATCACATTCCACCTTCCAATAATCGGATCATAGAACCTTGCCCCGTAATCATACTGTTCCAGTTCATCCTGCAACTCCTTGCCATTATAAAGATACTTATTCTGTAGCGAAACTGCACCGATATCATTCAATGCAGATTTCCTCATCCCGAAGGCATAATAGTTATCACGCTGTAATACCTCAATGGCGCTGCCGTTCACCTTGAAAGTTGCCCTAACGTTGCCCAAATGGTCGTTCAGATTATATTCATAAGTGTAAGCTCCATTGCTGTTCCTGGCAATCCCCTCCTCGGTCTGGATGAAATCAATGACGTTATTGGTGTACTGGATGCCGCCCACATAATCCGTAATGGTGGTAGCTCCTGTGGTGGATACCTTCCTCAGCTTAGCTCCAGTAGCATCGTAGGTATAGGTAAGGTTCAAACCACTCTTGCTGGCAGTAGTGGGCAAACTCAGGTGGTTGTAGCTAATCGTTACCCCGTTACGCCCATCGGTAGTGGCATTGCCATTGGCATCATATACATAAGTACCTGTTAAGCCTGAGACGCTTTGCAGTTGATTGCCCGTGTAGCTATAGGTCTTTACGCCTGTACCATCACGGTTAAGGCTGAGGATATTGCCCATCACATCATAATCCAGTACCTCCGTCATACCGCTGGAGGTTGCATTATACAACCTGTTCAACTTGTCATATTGATAGGTGAACGTATTGTTCCCGTTATTCGTGTAAATCTGCCCTGAGATATTGCCGTTGAACTGTTGATGGGCGCCATCGTTGTACTGCAAGGTCATATTAAACAATGGCGCACTGTTGCTGGTCTTCAGCCAGCCACGCTCATTGTAGGTAAAATTAGTCGCTTGCATGCCGTTATGTAGTTCCTTCGCCCTCAGCTGACCAATCTCATTGTAACGCATTTCAGAGAGCAGCACCTCCGTTCCACCCGTCTGCGGAGTACCGTAGGTAGTTTGATAAGTCTTGCTTTTACGGCCCATGTGGTCGTACTCGTAGCGGTTGGCCACTACCGTACTGTTGCCGTTATTCAAATGCGTGCGGGTGGTGTTCTTCACACTCCCGTCAAAGTTGTACTCCGTATCCACTACATCCGTACCATTGTTCAAATGGTGTTCGCTTTTGACTTGTATCGCACGACCGTAGCTATCGTAATAGCTTACAGCAAGCAACATGGTACCCGTGCCCAGTACCGTGGTTCTTGTTCCAGTGGGCAATCCCTTAGTCCTCGCCGAGCTTACCTGCGTGGTGCCATTGGGCTGGCCAAAAGTATTGTTGTAGAAATCATAATCATCATAATAACTAAAGCCATGATAATAAGTAATATTATTAACTGGAAAAGCCAAATTGCTGTAGCCCGTGCCCACAGCATTACTGTTGGCATTGTCACGTTCTTCCCAAAGTACCGCATGCCCATCTACCGCCAACTGCATGGCTGCTATGCCTGCAGTATTGTTGTACACCCCTGTAATCACAATACGTCCCAAGGCATCATATTTGGTAAATAACCATTGGCCCGCACTGCGCTGTAGAGCGTCCTGCGTGAGCACTACCTGATCCAGCTTATTGTAGACCATATGTTCCCAGCCCTTGCCTGGCAACTTCTTCTCGGTCAACCGTTTCAGCCCATCATAGCGGTATTGATAACAGAACTGTTCTAGTAGAGTACCATCTGGTACGCCCGCATCGGGATTGGCTCCTGGGGGCAGCACAAAACTGAGGTTGCCCAGGTCATCGTATACATAATAGGTACTCAGTACCTCGATATTGCCTCCTTTCTCATTGAACATACGTCTGAGCACTATTCGGCCCTCTTTGTCCTTGTACTCCTCTACCGTTCCCTTCTTGCCATCACTACTTTGCCAGTTCTCATCCTTGCTGATGGTTAAGTACAATTGGTTTGCGCCATAGTTGCCGTCGCTGGCCAAAGTACGTTCATGCTCTTGACCTGCCGTAGTTACAACATTGGCTTTGAACAACCTTACCGCAAAGCCCGTAGTGCCATAGTTGGTATCACTATTGTTGGCACCATATGCCAATCTTGTCGTATGCTCGTTGGCTACACTCCCTGGCTGCCATGCCCCACCAGAAAAGCCCTGGCGCTCCACACGGTTCAGCGGGCTAGGCTCAAACTTGGTAATGCTAAATGGATAGTCAGTTTTTACCACATTACCATCCCAACCGGTAGGCAATGTCTTATAATAATTGGACTGGTTGGTAAACCCGCTGGTCTTGTAACTGCCGTCAGCAGCCGTCTGCTCAGCATAGGGCAAATATTTTTTGCTCTCACGTCCCAGGGCATCATATTCAAATACCTGCACCAGATCCTTTCCTGCGGGGCTCCCCTGCCAAGTCACCGTCTGTAAAGGGCGACCAAGGCCATCAAAATACTGGATGGTGCGGTTGGCCTGACTCACAGGAAGTCCTGCCAACGAAGCCACAGTGGTTTTTCCAGAAACCTTTACCGAGGTTTCCATCACATAGTTTTGATTGGTGCTTGGACTTTGAGCAAATGCCGTCAGTCCCGTTCCAAATAATATACTTGTAATCAATAGCTTCTTCATAGCGCGTTAAGGTTTATAGTGATAATCATAGGCTTTAACAAGGTCACCAAAGCGATCCTTAAGGGACATCAGACGTCCATAAACATCATATTCAAATCGCTGCAACTGTGCAGGCTCCAAAATGTCTCTTACACCAAACAGTGGGAAATAAGTAAACGACTTCATAGGAAGGGCATCTGAAGGATAGATCATCACATCATCGATAATGCCACTGATCGACATCGATGGGCTGTAGGCCTGCGAAACCATATTCCATTTGCTACCGTTCCAGCTCCAATAGTTCAACACATAGTTTTTTCCATTAGGAGGCACAAAACTAAGCGTGAAATTACCATTATAAGACAAACCTCCAGTATGGCCGATAGCATAATTTCCATTGGTTTCAAAATCCGCCACATAAATTTCTGAAGCATCTGCATTATCAAATAATGCTTTCAAACGCAAGCCATCAGGTTGCCATAGCAGACCACTCTTCGATCCCTCAAAAGCACTAACAGTTAAAGGAGCGCCTTTGCCATTATAAGCATGAATAGCTTCTTTCACTCGATAACTTCCAGCGGGTAAAAGTTGCGAAGAATGATGTGCCATTGGAGCATATCCAGCCGTTTTCACTTGATAGGTAGCCGAAGCCCTAAGCGCCGAACCGAAGGTCGCAAAGTCCGTAGCTTCTCCAGAAATCAATGTCTGTTCTACCCCACCATCAAGTCTCCAAAGCTCCGTTTTCACAGCATTAGCAATTCTATTTTCAGCAACCAGTTGGTTAAACTGCCACAAACCAGTAAAATCATAAGGATAATATAGCTTCGTTTTGATACTACCATCGCTGGTTTGTTTGGTAATGGTCTTGGTTTGGTGCATCAAATCGTAGGTATAGCTCTGCTCCGACACTATTGCAGCTCCATTCTCATAAGTGGCTTCCTTTTGCCATTGTTTCAGAGAATTGCCGTAAATCGGATATTCTTGTCGAACCACAAATTGTTTATAGTCATTAACACCTGTATTGGCAGAGTAGGCAAGACCAGTTTTTAAAGACCTAAAATTTTCGTTCGCATGTTCCTCTATCGTAATCGCGTAACTATTTTCAACCAGCTTAAGCAAAGTTCCTGAAGCATTGTAGGTCTGTTCCTTTAACGGAAGTGCCGCAGCCCAAGAAATATATTCGCCTGGCAAAAAGGGATAAGAACCCGATCCCCCTCTATGAATAAGATCACTAAATTCATAAACCGTTTTGCCATTAGGAGTACTATTGCCCTCAAGTTCCTGTACAGTCACCCTGTTGTAGCCAATGGGGCTACCTTGTACCGAGCCCAAGGGTTGGCCCGATTCGCTGCTTCGATTAAAAAGATCTACTTTACCTGCTAAAAAGTTCGGGCCGTCGTATAATTCTCTGGTAGTTAAATAAAAAAAGCCATTAGTAGGCAGCGCGGCCAATTTCCCAGACGAACGCCCATTATCCATAAGATAACTAAAAGCCTTAGCAGAGGCAGGGATAGTAGCCGCTGTATCCAAATAATTGGTAATGCGCTTTGCCCTTAGGCCACCCACCAGTGTATTTTTAAAGCCCGTTTTATAACTAGCCGAAACATTCACGCTAAATTCCACGGGATATAAAAAGGCCGTACTCATTTGCACCTCCACTTTATATGGTCCCGAAGCAGGCAAGCTAAAACCGTTGAGCACAACTTCGCCAATATTCTTTATTTGCCCATAAGTCCCACTATACAATACGGTCGACCAAGTTCCCGCGGCATTACTCAGCACAATGTTAATCGGCGTGTTGTCTATATCTTCTTCAATCCACCATACGGGTTCTCCTGGCTGGGGCACAATCCTGCTTAACTCCATAAATTTTATGTAGAAATCTACCGCTCCAGGAGCATCACTAAAATCATAAGGATAAGCAATGTTAACAGTTGTTTTCCCTACGTTATAAGGACCTTTCTTTTTATAATCGATAAAAAAATCATTCTCCCCATAAGCCTCGTTAGCTTCCATCTCATATACCGTACTTCCTCCTGTAGGGTAAATAATTTTTTGTAACGAGCCCGATTTAACGGCTTCCGCATCTGTTCTTCTATCAGAACCATCCAAAAATGGATCAAAAGCCATCCCAAGAGTAAGTTTTGGAATAAGTGTTCCTGCGCCAGAAGTATTTGCATATCCCCAATAATCTATAGAAGTAGATGATCTTGCAGGCAAACTGCCATAGTAGCTAAAAATATAAGGAGGCTCTTGTTGCTGAAATGCAGACTTACGAAGTTCAAAAAGCTGCAACCTGCCGTTAAAATAACCTTGGGTCAATTTAAAATCATAGGCATAACCTGCATTATTAATTAAAATTCGATTCAAAGCATAGCCCCCAGTAAGATCCGTCCTTGAGCCGTAGCTAAAATCCACAAAAGTGCTATCTGGAAAACTAATTTTCTTTAACCTAAGGGCATACACGTGTGCATAAGTACTGGAACGAGAATGCTCATCTGTGTAGCCCACTGGCGTACCTTCTAATGGGTTGCCTGAGAGATTAATCGCCTTGCTTTCAGAATATCCTGTTTCATAACTTTGGAAACCACCATCATAATCAAAACGAATGCTGCTTTGACGGTCGGCAGACTTAATTTCAGAAAGATACCAACTAGAAGTATATTCATTCACATAATTCTCATTAAGCCCTTTTCCTGTAGTAAGCAGGGTATGCACAGTACTAGCCGTGGTTTCAGTCGCACTAAAAACATATAGCCTACCCTCATCATCAATCACTTCAAAACCATTCAATTGGAAAGGATGTAACCTAATGGGATTGATCTTCAAATTATCTAAGGATTGAATTAGAATAGAACCGTTTTTACCGATAAAAAACTTACCGCTCTTCCCATTAAAATTATAGAAAAAGATATCCTGAGCACCATCAAGGGAATTTCCTTCAATATCAAGTACCGTTTGAAAATCTGTCGGACTATTCGTCAAATTCACCGCATAACCTAAACCCACCTGCGGAGTTAAAATACCCCCACTGTATAGCGGCGTAGAGATATTGGGCAAAACTGAAGTATTCAAAAAACCAAGTGCCGCTTCATCTGGTCGCCCTCGCATCGTCCTAGTGATCACGCCACCTGCATTCAAGCTCCAACCTAAACCGACGTTAGAGGCTATCTCCTCTACCTTCACGCCACCTGCATGGTAGTTTAACGAAACATCGAGTGAAAGACCGCTAACTTCATTTTTCCAGTTGTAGATCGGAACACCTACTTGGGGCACGCCCGTATGGGTATTTACTGGAATATCCACAAATTTGGCCAAAGCCGCGGCATTTGGAGAGGGCGGCACATACCTATTGGCAGGATTGTGCTGCTGTGCATAAAGGGAGGTAGCTAATAAGGAAGCTACGGCTAAAAAAAAGCTTTTTTTGATCATGCGTTATTTAGTGGTTTAAAATATAAATGAAGGATTGGATACAAATTTTAAAGCAACCTAAAACGGTTGCATCCTTTTGGATTTAAACAAATAAAAATAAGGGATATAGGTTGCCTCTAAAAGGCTTGATGAACAAACGGAACAACAAATTGTTGCTAAATTAAACTGAGGAGCGATAATTAGCATAGAAGTGTTAATGAATATAACCAAAGCTAATCAATAACAAATAAAGATGCAAGCCATCTAAGAAATTGGAAGCAAGCTATTTCTTCATGCAAACCACTTCGAATTAAACCTTATCTCAATGATTATTAACCACATAATGAATTGCAGTTATGACATCAATAAAACTAAAGAGATAAAAAGGGAAAATAAATCACATTTCACCAAACCTTTTGATGGCGCTAGTGTTCTACAGCTATAAATCTTCAAAAAGTTTGTTTGGTTATGCCCACCGATGGATGTCAGTGGGCTTTATTTTTTTGCTCGCAACACTAGCAAGCACCTACGATCATAAAAGCGACATACGCCGCTACACTAAATGATCATTACGAAAGTGAGTTATACAATGCAAAAAATGAATGAGCACCGTCAAATCCCTTCTCCTTTTTACGAGTACCTGTTCCGATCTATCGGAAGGGCTAGGGAGAGGTTCATACGACAACTCCCCCAAACTTGCCACGTATTACCCCTCAAACTATTTGGTCATCACCACATAAACCGTCCAAAACAAAGCATTGATCCAAAAGAACAAAAAAGCTCTTCTAATGATTTTAACCTTATTAAAAGACAAAGGGAGTAAATATAAAAGCAGAATAATGACAGGAAAAACAAGTATTACTCCCTTTACAATCCAAAGCATCCAAGCTGAATCATCAGAAGGTACTGGAAGATATATCCCCAAAAGATGATATACCAAAAGACCTAGAGACAAGTAAGAGAATACAATTCCAGGAATAATTAAAATTATGGTGAATACCTTAAGGATTTTCATCTCTATCTATTACTTTTTTCTATCTAGCGCAAGCTTCAAATCGTAATTATCCCAATAGTTTTATTCCTAACATATATTTTTCACCAAAGAGGTGTCAGTATTTTTTCATAAAACGTTAGGGTTTATAGTGATAATCATAGGCTTTAACAAGGTCGCCAAAGCGGTCCTTAAGGGACATCAGACGTCCATAAACATCATATTCAAATCGCTGCAACTGTGCAGGTTCCAAAATATCTCTCACACCAAACAGCGGAAAATAAGTGAACGACTTCAAAGGAAGGGCATCTGAAGGATAGATCATCACATCATCGATAATGCCGCTAATCGACATCGAGGGACTGTAGGCCTGCGAAACCATATTCCATTTGCTACCGTTCCAGCTCCAATAGTTCAACACATAATTTTTTCCATTAGGAGGTACAAAACTAAGCGTAAAATTACCATTATAAGACAAACCTCCAGTATGGCCAATAGCATAATTTCCATTGGTTTCAAAATCTGCCACATAAATCTCAGAAGCATCTGCATTACCAAATAATGCTTTCAAACGCAAACCATCAGGTTGCCATAGCAAACCACTCTTCGGCCCATAAAAAGCACTAATAGTTAAAGGAGCGCCCTTGCCATTATAGGCATGAATAGCTTCTTTCACTCGATAACTTCCAGCAGGCAAAAGCTGAGAAGAATTACGTGAAATTGGAGCATATCCAGCCGCTTTCACTTGATAGGTAGCCGAGGCCCTGAGCGCCGAGCCGAAGGTCGCAAAGTCTGTAGCTTCTCCAGAAATAAGCGACTGTTCTACCCCTCCATCAAGTCTCCAAAGCTCCGTTTTCACAGCATTAGCAATTCTATTTTCAGCAACCAGTTGGTTAAACTGCCACAAACCAGTAAAATCATAAGGATAATATAGCTTCGTTTTGATACTACCATCGCTGGTTTGTTTGGTAATGGTCTTGGTTTGGTGCATCAAATCGTAGGTATAGCTCTGCTCCGACACTATTGCAGCTCCATTCTCATAAGTGGTTTCCTTTTGCCATTGTTTCAGGGAATTGCCGTAAATCGGATATTCTGGCAAAACTGCAAACTGCTTAAGAGAAACAGTATTACAATTATCTTTATAAATTAAACCTACTTTTAATGAACGGTGATTGTCATTTTCAAATTTATCAACACTCACGCTATAATCATTCTCTACTTTTTTCAACAGCACACCCGAAGCATTATATATTTCTTCTTTTAATGGCAAACCTGCCCCCCAATTAATGTACTCGCCAGATAAAAACGGATAAACATGATAAGACCCAAAATTTGTTAAAGAACTGAATTGATAGACCGTTTTGCCATTAATAGCATTATTGCCATCCATTTCTGCCACCGTAACCCTCGAATAACCTACTGGACTACCCTGCACAGAACCTAGGGGCTGGGTAGATTCAGAGCTTCTATTGATCAACTGTAAAGTTCCTGGTCCCGAAGGCCACCCGCAATTATACCATTGAACTAAGGATGATTTGTAGTAGTTAAAATTAGGAACCACAGAAAGTTTTCCTGAAGATAAATTGTTATTATCCAAATAACTGAAGCTCTTAACAGAAGCAAGCACCAATTCATTACTATCAAGATAATTAAGAATACGTTTTACCCTTAAGCCGCCTACCAACTTATCTTGAGGCTGGATATATACATTTGGTATAATCTGAGCAGAAAATTCAACAGGATAAAGCGTTGCAGTATTTGCTTGAAAATCTAAATAGTAATTACCGCTAGAAGGAACTGTTACACCATTTACTGTAATTCCTGTAGCACTTCTAACTTGACCATAAGTACCACTATAAAGTAATTGTGACCAAGTAGCTGCCCCATTTCTTAGAATTATGGAAACAGGAGTGTTGTCTTCCTCACCCTCTATCCACCAAACAGGCTCTCCAGGTTGAGGAGTAAGCCTACTTGTTTCAACAACTTCAATTCTAAAATCTATCTTATTATCCAATACATTTTCACAACTGATTAATTGTGGGGTATTCAAGTTCCCTTTATAAAAATTTAAAATATTAAGTTGCTGCTTATTCACGAAATAGTTTGTTTGGTCAAAAGCATCGTTACATTCCATTTCATATACTGTGCTTCCCCCTGTCGGATAAACTATTCGCGCTAAAGACCCATACTTAACTGCCTGTGCATCTGGCCTTCTATCAGAGCCCTCCAAAAACACATCATCAGAACGGTCCCCTAACGAAAGAATTGAAGAGATTCGAGATGTAATATTACGTTGGGTACCCACAGCATACCCCCAATAGTCTTGGCTCATTGAATCATGTGAAGGAAGTCCTGTATGATAAAAGAATTGATAAGGTATTTCTACCTCCATACCTGCAAATTTATTGAGTTTTAGCAACTTTAACCTCGCGTCTTGGTATCCTTGTTCCAAATTAAAACCATAATTACTCGTTCCTTCACCTATAGTTATACGCTTTAATGCATGAGACCCATTTAAATCCAACCTATAGCCATTTTCATAAGTAAATTCAACAAATGTTTCATCGGGAAACCTAATTTTTTTTATGCTTACCCCAAACAATTGTATAGCATTATACGATGCAGTATGGCTATTCAGCGTTCCTGGAGCATTTCCTGATAAAAAATCGGTATTATAGTTATAGCTTTTTGACTCGGAGAAGCCTGTATTATACGAATGAAAACCACTATCGTAATCAAAAAAAATAGAGGTTTGCCTATCAGCAGACTTAATCTCAGAGAGATACCAACTAGAAACATATTCGATGGGAGGCGATTGGTTTAAACCACTGTGACCTGTACTAGTAGTTAATTCCGTATCTTTGAATATATATAATCTGCCTTGCTCATCTATGACCTCAAAATAGGTAATTTTGTTACCTCCTGTTTGTACGGGGTTAATCTTAAGGTTATCCAGAGATTGAATCAATATAGAGCCATTTTTCCCAATAAAAAATTTTCCACTCTTCCCATTAAAATTATAATAGAAAATATCTTGTAGACCATCTGTCAAGTTGGCCTCTATATCCAATACTGTTTGAATGTAAGTAGGGTTGTTAGTACTGTTTACCGCTTGGAATGCATTAGTTGTCTGTGAAGTCAAAAACTCGCCATCATAAACCCCTGTATAAAGATTTGGCAAAACAGGTTGACTTAAAAAACCAAAGCCTCCCTCATCAGGTTGCCCACGCATGGTCCTTGTAATTACACCACCAGCATTCAAGCTCCAACCCAAACCAACATTTGAGGCAATTTCTTCTACCTTCACGCCGCCTGCATGGTAGCTTAAAGAAACATCGAGTGAAAGGCCACTGATGTCATTTTTCCAGCTATAGATAGGAATACCAACCTGCGGCACTCCCGTATGAATATTTACTGGAATATCCACAAATTTGGCCAAAGCTGAAGAATTGGGTGACGGTGGTACGTACTGGTTAGCTGGATTATACTGTGCATAAAGGGAGACAGACAGTAAAGTAGCTACGGCTAAGAAAAAGCTTTTCTTGATCATGCGTTATTTAGTGGGTTAAAATATATAAAGAAGGATTGGATACAAATTTTAAAGCAACCTAAAACGGTCGCATCCTTTGGGATTTAAACAAATAAAAATAAGGGATATAAGGCGAGCCCAAGAGGCTTGATGAACAAAAGGAACAACAAATTGTTGCTAAATTAGACTGAGGAGCGATAATTAGCATAGAAGTGTTAACGAGTATAACCAAAGCTAATCAATAGCAAAGAAAGATGCAAGCCATCTAAGAAATTGAAAGCAAGCTATTTCTTCACGCAAACCGCTTCGAATTAAACCTTATCCATATGATTATTAACCACATACCTAACTGTAGGTATGGCATCAACAAAACTAAAGAGATAAAAAATGAAAACAAATCACATTTCACCAAACCTTTTGATGGCGCTAGTGTTCTACAGCTATAAATCTTCAAAAAGTTTGTTTGGTTATGCCCACCGATGGATGTCAGTGGGCTTTATTTTTTTGCTCGCAACACTAGCAAGCACCTACGATCATAAAAGCGACATACGCCGCTACACTAAATGATCATTACGAAAGTGAGTTATACAATGCAAAAAATGAATGAGCACCGTCAAATCCCTTCTCCTTTTTACGAGTACCTGTTCCGATCTATCGGAAGGGCTAGGGAGAGGTTCATACGACAACTCCCCCAAACTTGCCACGTATTACCCCTCAAACTATTTGGTCATCACCACATAAACCGTCCAAAACAAAGCATTGATCCAAAAAAAAAAGCTCTTCTAATGATTTTAACCTTATTGAAAGATAATGGAAGTAAATACAAAAGCAGAATAATTAAAGGAAAAACCAGTATTAGTCATATTTCAAGCCTTAAACTAAAAATTAAATCATCAGGTGGCATTGGAAGATATAGCCCCAATAGATGATATACTAAAAGACTTAGAGACAAATAACAGAAAACAACTCCAGGAATAATCAGAATTATCGTAAATATTTTCAGTGCTTTCATTTACTAATTGCTAAAAAATATCATAAATACAGACTTACCTCCTTAACTCAATTCTTACTATGCGCAAAAGAGCTACAAAACAGTTTCCTCTACTTCCATTGATTTTTGAGAAAACTTTTCTATTACCTTTACATTAGCTGCATCTACCATTAACACATACGGTGTTAATATCGTGTCTCTTCCCTTAAAGATTCTTAAAGCAACATCTTCAACACTCTTTCTATCTACCACATAGCATATTTTTCCTTTTGGAAAATTAAAGAACTCATGAAATAAGTGCTTTTCCTTATTTGCTCCATAATAACCGTTAATATTGAAAGTAATGGATGAACGCTTGTTTAATATCAGGTGGTCAGCATTGAGGCCGAGAAATAATGTATCCCTCTCTGTTTTCAGATATAAATTATGTTTTTGATGGCTAAAATCATTAACAATTCTTTTGAATACCAAAAGAGCTTTTTTATTTGTATAATTTGTAAGTCTAACCCTTATAGGAAAAGAAGCCATTTCTGGAGGAAGTCTCACACTATCTATCTCCAATTTAATCTGATCAGGCTTAGCCTCTATGAATGTTAATGTTGGTTGGCTTCGAAAGCACCCTAAATTTAAAAGGCAGATGAAAAAAAAACTATTTCTTATTAGCGTATTCATCATATAAATTTTTTATCCATTGTTGAAAACCAGTTGTTGTACTTTTAAAACTAGAGTGATTCATCTGTAGCTTTACGGCATTGATATGCTCAGCCCTAGTTAGCCATCCATTATACATATGACCTCCCGCTTCGTGAACATATGTATTTTGTATATTGGCAACAGTTAAACTATTTTTAACTCCAGCAATATCTTTACTACCCCAGTTTTGTAAGTTAAAAGTAACCTTATTACCCACGGTATTAGCAAACGCATTGTCAGATATGCCCTTATTTACTTCCCCATAAACTCTTTCGCTTGCATTAACAGCTCTATTATCATACACAGAAGATACAGATCCTTCAAAAAGTTTACTAGGTCCCCAACCTTTCATATCATCTGTTCTTCCCGCTATATGATTAATAATTGAGTTTATTTCAGCCACCTCCTTGTCTACACGAGTACCACTAGGGCTTTTTGCAAGCCTATCTATTTTCTTGCCTAAAGTCTCTCCCAATTTCATTGCCTCAGAATGTTTCATTGTACCCTTCAGAATCTGCTCATCTTGTGTTTTAGAAAGCTTGCTCCATTGGTCTCTGGTCATCACAATTATTTCTCCATTAAAACCTTGATCATCCGTCCCCATAAAAAGTCCATCAACATAAATAGGACTAGCAGCATACATTCCGTCAACATCAATAAATCTAATAGGATTATTCAATGCATAATTATATGGGCTAAATCTTCTAGATATTTCTGACATCGGATCTATCGTATTAAAACGACCAATTTCTGGATCATACAGCCTCGCTCCATAATCATATTGTCCTAGCTCTTCTTGTAACTCTTTACCATTGTAAAGATAGTTGTTCACTCCTCCTAACACAGGCTTTCTTAACCCAAATGCATAGTAATTATCGCGTTGTAACACCCGAGGGGCATTATTATAAATATCGAAACTTACACGCACATTCCCAAGGTGATCTTTTATATCGTAATGATAAGTGTAAACTCCATTGCTGTTTAATGCCCGTCCCTCCTCTGTTTGTACGAAATCTATTAATCCATTAGTATATTGGACCTCGCTTACATAATCTATAGTGTTAGTTGTCGTCCCATTTGATACTTTTCGCAATTTTGCACCAGTAGCATTATAAGTATAATTTAAATTTACATTTCCCATAACACTTTGGGGCAAATTCAAATGGTTATAACTAATATCTGTAATTCCTTTACCACTGTCACTCCTTAAATTACCATTAAGATCATAGCCATAGTTACTATTGGTAAATCCATTTATACTGTTTAGCCTATTACCTGTATAGCTACTATAGCTATTTGTACCCTTATTATCTCTAGTAAGACTAACAATATTGCCCATAATATCATATTCAATCGTTTCGCCTAAATTTCCCGCAGCACTAGCTTCAAGCAACCTATTTAACCTATCATATTGATAAACAAAATTGTTTGACGTAAGGTTCTTATAACCTTGACCTGAAATATTACCATTATATTGAGGGTATGTACCATCATTATAGCTAAGGGCTAAATCAAATTCTTTACTGTTCATTGTCCTCAACCAACCACGTTCATTATAAGCATAGTCAATATGATAGGCAAATGACGAAATACTAGCGCTAAAACTAGCGCCTAACTTAACTTCAAACCCAGGCTCTAATACAATGCTATTACTAGCCACAACATCCCTATGCTCAGTACTTTCAACCACATCGGACACCCCTAAAAGAATATCTGTTCCCATAGCTGATCCTGTACTTTCTTTATGCAAGTTTTTTCCTTTAAGCTGTCCTACTTCGTTATAGGCCAGCTCAGAAAGTAATACTTCTTTACCGCTGGTTTGTGGACTGCCATAAGTAGTCTGCCAGGTTTTTATTTTTCTACCAAGATGATCATAAGCATATCGTTTTGCGATGGTAGTAGTGGTGTTACCTTTAACGTGAATTTTCTTTGTACTTTTTACACTTCCATCAAAATTGTACTCTGTATCTAAGCGATCACTTCCTCCTATATGATTTTTAGAAAGCACCTGTATTATTTTACCATTATCGTTGTAAGAGGTTATAGAAACCAACATCGTGCCTGTGCCCAGATCACGTACAAACCTACCAGTTTCTAATCCTTTGGTCATTATACTTCGCTCACCATATATTCCAAAAGGCACAAAGTTATAATTAACATTATAGTTAGGAAAATCATAGGTATCATAGTAACTAATCGTAAGATCCTCATTAAATGCTGTATATGGCCAACACCTATCGGTAGTATATCCAATACCATTTACGCTATTCAATTCCCATTGCTGAGCTTGTTGATTGACCGCGTTTTGTACCTGAACACGTTCAGGAACCCAAGCAGGAGTATTAGGTTTATGATAAATACCCGTCACAATTACCCTCCCAAAAAAATCATATTTTGTTACCACCCATTGTTGTGGCTGTTTACTTCTTTGAACAGCATCTTGCACTGCAACCAACTGATTTAGTTTATTATAAACAAAATACTCCCAGCCTTTGCCAGGCATTTTCTTTTCGATCAGCCGATGTCTATGATCATAACGATACTGATAACAATAATTATCCAATGTAGTCGACAAGGGAACTCCTGAATCAGGATTAGCACCTGGCGGCAATACAAAACTTAAATTACCCAAATCATCATAAACATAGTAAGTGCTCAACACCTCTAGTGCAGCATTCTTCCAGTTAAACATTCTTTTTAAAATAAGCCTACCTTCATGATCTTTATACTCCTCTACAGTTCCTTTTTTCCCATCTGTATCTTGCCAATTTTCATCTTTATAAATTGTCAATTGTAGCGCACCAGCACCATAAAAGTGATTAACGATTAAGCCCCCTGAATTAGACACTTTAAACAATCTTGCTGGAAAATTACTAATGGTACTTATACCATCATCATTAGTACTATAAATTACACGAGCTACATGACCTCCTCCCGAAGAAGAAGGTTGCCAAGGTGTTCCTTGAAAACCCTGAATAGTAACCCTATTTAAAGGACTAGCCTCAAATTTAGTTTCGCTAAAAGGATGCTGAGTTCTAATAACACTAGCATCCCAGCCCGAATTAGAATAAAAAATAGACTGTTGAGCTGATGCATTTGCTTTATAGCTACCATCGGCATTTTGTTCTCCATACGGTAAATACTTTTTGACCTCCCTGCCCAAACCATCATATTCAAAAAATTCCACAACATCTTTCTGCCTAGGGCTTGCCTGCCAACCTACTGTTTGTTGCGGTCTGCCAATACCATCAACATATTTAATTATACGATTTGCCTGATCCACAGGTAAGCCAATCAAAGACCCTTCTGTCGTTTTTCCCGAAACTTTCACATTAGTTTCGATAGTGTAGTTTTGAGTATTGGTCGGTGTCTGAGCGCTTACACCACTGATAACTAACCAAAACAATGCTAATAGCTGATATTTATGAATGATATATTTTTTCATGTAAAACTTCTTTTTATTGGCAAACTCCTTCTTCTACAATTACTCCCTGTTGAATCTTATACCATTTGTTCGGTCCTTGATCAGTTATTTTGAAAAAAGTATAATAGCCATTTGGAATAGCCATCTGCATAGTGCTATCGGTAAAACAATTCATTAAAACTTGGGGGGCATTATGGTAGTATAAACTCGTTACGTTTTTATCCATATCCGAAGTATATGCACACAAAGAGCTTAAATCATCAAAAAATACCATTTCATTAACTTGCCCATTTTGGAGCAAGGTGTTGCTGCCAGAATTTAAAACATCTATTTGATGAGCTGTACAACTCGTAAAGTTTGCAATCTGAAAGCTTTGACCTGGGATAATTTCAAGAATATAATCATGATACTCTCCCTCTTGATCTTCACCCATCGGACCAATGTATTCTCTTGTTTGTAGTTTTTCGCCCAAATTAATAACTCCAATTACACTAATAACAGTTTGCTGCCCATTATAGGTATAAGTAATGGGAACAGATGTCTGTTTAGGAAAAACCCCTTCTGGATCTTTAAAGGCTTTTATAGAGTAGGTAACATAGGTATCCCTATAGTTTCCAACAATTTCCTCTCTAGGTGATGTTGCACAAACTGTAACATAAGTTCCTTCCTCCAAACACTCTCCATTGGAATTAGCATAAATTTGCCCATTATTAGCAATTTCTATTGATGCCTGTGCATCTGCATCTGCTTGCGATACAATAGACGCATATTTAGCTGACGGCACAATATAGTTTTCCCCTAACCCATAATAGCCAATACTGCAATCATTTTTATAAACTTTTTTTGAAATCTGCTTATTATAATAGGTTTTTGGTCTCAAGTAATAATTATAATTTTTTATAATATTACCTTGATGATCTTTAACATTTAATAATCTTTGAAAACTATCATATTCATAATAAGTAGTCAATCCTTTAGCGTCAATCATACTGGTCATACCAACCAAAGGCTCATAAGTATAGGTGATCATTTCTGCATCCTTAGGGTAAATCCTAATATCGTCTACCGCACTCCCCATTAAAGTATGTGTATTATTTAGATAGGGGATTTCACCAGAATATTTCCATACACCATTTTGCACATAAAAATAGCTAATTACATATGATCTTTGATTAGGCACAACCCAATTTACAGTATGGTATGATGAATTTAAACAACCTTTACCTGTATGAGGTGTAGATGCACCAGACGTTCCTACTCCTGGCGCTTCAAAATCTTGGAAATAAAATTCCTTGTTTCCAGAAGGCACTGCTTTTTTCACTAGATAACTATAATTTACACCTGTAGTTACGGGCTTGTCTAAGGTAATTACTAGCGTATACGTTCCCGCTGGCATGTTGGTATAAGTAAAAGTAGAGGTATTACCTGAAGTACAAGCAGAAGGATTACCGAAGGAGAAACATAAAGTTTTATGATAGTATTGACCACCCGAAGAGAGTGAAGTTAAGATTTGAAAGTTAGTAGTTGGTGCACCAAAAAAGGCAATAGACAAATTAATATCACCTGCGTAAGCATGATTAAAAGTAACTGTACGTGTAGTTGCAACACCATAAGCCCCTTCTAGTGTCCCTGTAACTACCTGTGGTTCATACTCTACTTTATAGTTATTAGACACATTGGCTACCTCGGCAGTCATATATGTGTTCGTCACATCCCATTGAAAACTCTTTATTTGCCCCTGTAGAGTAGTTTGCTGGAGCAAGCTAGCATCTTCGGTATAATTGTCGTATTTTATTCTTTCTTCATATTTAGCATCATAAACAGCAGGATCCAGACTTGTTGGCATTAACGAACTAGAAGAAATGTTTTGGGGGTCAGCTTCATAAACCAACTCTTTATCAGCTACAATAGTTTCGGTTGGAGAAAGTCTGTATGGCGTCAAAATACTTCCTAGAAGTTGAGGCGCTTGCCCAATAGTCTGCATATATTTTTTTGTTTCTAAAGGAACCATCATGTTAGCGTCTGACATTCTCTTATACAAATTTGAAGTAAAAATAAACTGCATGGGATATGCGTAAGTCGTAAACTTACTAGTGCCATTACTATTTTTAGTTGTATTCTTAGTTAACAAGGAATTAAGATCATATTCGTATTCATTTTCAACAAGGCTCGGATTTTGACCAGAAACATTGTAAAGAATATCTATTTCTTTTTTGGGCAGATAAGAATTTGTATACATTTTAACTGCTGAACCACTCCAAGAAGACAAAGACCAATAATCAATTAAAAGTGAACGAGCATAGTCTTCATTTTTATTAATTCGTTGGTACTCTACTGTTCTCTCTTTTACCAATGCACCTTGATTATTGTAAGACCTAATACTTAGTGGCATACCTCTTTCATGGGCATTGGATATATAGTTATGTACAGCATATCCATCTTCAGAATAATGCACACTAACTTCGGGCTCATCCATATATTCTCCATTAGTACCATTATCAAAGTTGGAAAAAGTAGTTTTCACATACCCATTGTTTTCTTCAATCTCTGTCACTTCACTATAGGAAACATGAGGACCAATATTATTTGAGGCCAAAGGCGAATGACGAAAAGGAATTTGTGGATAGTATTGAGTAAACGAATTAGTAGCGCCAGAGATAAATAACGGCTGCCAGCCTAAGATACCCGATGACCTTCCTTGTGTATTTTGTAGAGAGTAGTTAATGTTATAGTTATATTTTTTCCTACCTAACAAAATATCAGAAGCATCATGGTTTGAAATCTCTTTAATTCTAACGCCTCCAGCATATTTATCGTTTAGATGTAACAACAGTGGCTCAGAACGCTGTATTTTTACTTCTTTTGCAAAAGTATGCGATTCCCAAACATAACTAGAATATCCCCCAGTTGGATATGTGATTTTTTGAAGCATTCCTACTGCACTATTAGCGACATCAGGCTCTCTAGAAGCCAAAAGAGCTGTATAAGGATTAGTTGCCAACGGTTTAGTGTTATAAAAACCCCAATGATCAGTATTAATAAAATGGTAAAAGTCTGGCACGTTGACGAAACTCCCGTTGTAATTAAAATCATACCTATTTCCAACAACATTATTTTTATCCTTCTCTGAGAGAGAAATAAGCGTTAAACGATCCATCGGAGTATTTTCATAATCAAAAAACTTCCTAATCAATTCATTTCCTCCTTTTTGCTTTACTGAAATATAATCTAACTTTGCAAACTCCTTCTGTTTTTCTGAACGATAGAACGTAATTTCTGAAATATCTGTAAGTATTTTTTTTAAATATACTGGATTGGACACCTGAACATTACTTCCTGAAAAAGATCCACCTTTCGGAAAAACTTCTGTAACCTCTTGTCCATTTTCATACTCATATAGAATCTTTTTACCTCCTGGAAATTTAATTTCAGTCAAATAAAAACTCTTAAAATCACCAGCTACTTTCTCAACTGACTGATTACTTCCGCCAAAAACATACCTAATCCCTTTAGTATCAATTAAGGTAACACGAAATAACCGTTTAATATTTGGAATAGTTACACCATCATATGTGGCGCGATATGGAGGTGTTTCAATAAAATCTGAACTATTTATTTCAACCCTAATCTTTTCTTTGCATCGCACTTTCCATTCCTTGTTATGATCTAAATAAAATTGCCCTGAAAGTCCTCCTGCCGAAAAAGAAAATTCATCTGGAGCAAAATCTCTTCCACTCTTTGCTGCAGCTTCTACTCTTGTCCTGCCAAACCAGTCATTACCTCCTAGTGAATGGTGATGCCAATAACCAGCCTGCATATCATAATTCTTTGGATATTCAAAATCATAACGATATGTTCTCTCATCATATCCTCCTAACACAGTCCTCGTAATCACTCCACCAGCACTCAAATTCCATCCTAGTCCTACCCAACTACCACAGAGTTTAGGCTTAACCATATTAGGATTATAGCTTAATTCAATTGGTAACGATAAACCTCCATAATTGAAATCATATACAGGAATATTAATCACCGGAATTCCAGAAGAACTCGAGGCAGGATAAACCCCAAAAATGCCAAAAGCAGATGCATTCGGGGTAGGAATTGTTTGACCTTTTAATAACCCATAGCATAAAAAAATCAACAAGGACAATAAATATTTCTTCATAAAAAACTTAGTAACTACTTTAAATAATAGACGATACGCTTAACAAACGGATTTAAACAATAAAATGAAATAGAATAACCTATTAAAGGCCTAAGAGTAATCTTATTTCGTTTTGAAACCGAAAAGCTAAAGAAAGGCGTTTTTTCATATGATGAGCATAAATATATTTAGATGAATCCGTAAGAGAGGATAAATATATACTTTAATTTAGGTATTAAAACACTAAATCTTAGCCCAATTCCTTAAAAACCTAACAATTAACAATTTAAATACGCACTTCGCTGTCGAGTAACAAATTACACCAGCCTACCCCTTCCGTTTCACCCAACCTACCTTTGTCACTTTTTTTCCCTCCTCAGACAAAACAGCCTTTTTCTCATAATTCACTAACTTCCCATCCTTAATTGCAACAGCCTCCATGATATTTGCCCAATAATAATTCTTATCATGCGAAGCAAAACTTCCATGGCCATCTTTATGCAGCAAATGCTGTTGGCAAGTCCCAAGTAACAACAATACCCCATTGCCCATGGGTTCAAAAGTAAAGCTAGCTTCCAAAGCCTCTTGCTTACGCCCTAACTTAATAAATAACTCATCCATCACCACCACATGCGAAGTTTCCTTATCTTCATCCAAAAAAAGCAGATAAAAGCGTATGCCCAAACCAATACAACGTGGATTTAACCTACCCTGCCCTAACACCAACGCATTCAAAGCCAATACTGTTTCACCACTTTTAGGCTCAACCCTCAATGACAACCTAAGGTTCAAAGAATCTTTCCACTGCCCATAATTATTGATTCGCCATTTTTTTAACAAAGCTACGTCACCTCCACACATTTGCTTATGCCCCACAGGATGTAAGCTATTTGTAGCAAACAGTTTCAACAAAACCTCTTTCAGTCGTCTAAATAAAGCATCTTCACATAGCCAATTTTCGTATTGCTTTAACGGTTCATAAATTTTTGAAGCCCAGCCCATAGCTCTCGAAAAATCAAGGCCTGCCAGTTTAGAATTAGCAGAAAGCGCATAGCTTTCCCCTTTCTCGGTTGATTTCTTTTTCATAAGGTAAATTATGTTATATTTAATCAAGCATTCTTGCAATACTCCTCCCATACATCTAAACTCCGTAAAAGTGCGTATAAGTCCATACAAGTGCGTACAAGTCCGTACATTTAGCACCTTGCTTCGCTCCAACTCCTATTCTGCTTCGTTCCAACTCCCACTCCAATAGCTTGATAACTCAATATAAGGATTATTTTTTTCCGATAATGCACTGCTGGTTAGCAAAACAAGGTAGGGTAGATGATCATTTCAGTCTCAAAGACTTTAGTCCCCATATACGGATACCATAAAATAGATTAACGCCTTGGTTTAAGCACCTCCAAAGATTTATGGAAGCGCAACTAGGCAAAATGCTAGTAAAAAGTGAATTAGGCAAAAGCAGTACTTTTAGTTTTTAGCTGACTGTGGTTTAGCATTCTCTCTTTTATAAAGATGCCCAAAAGACTGGTATTTGATGAAGGTTTATGATCGAATACCAATAAAAAAAAGCCACAATACTTATCGTACCACGACTTTAAGTACCAACCAACAGGAATACTTTAAACATTAAAAAAGCTTTTTCATTGCTTATTGAGCCCACAAACTATGACTTAGAACAAAAAAGATTCATATAAATGACACATCAAATTTCACTGCTTTTCATGAATGGGCTCTCACCAGATCATATCGGAACAAAAAAGTTGGCAAGTATTAAGCAAATACTTTTGTAGTATTGAATAACAGTCGCGGTTGTATTGAATAGGTAAAACCTAAAGGCCATTTATAAGTAGAAAAATTTCAGAAAACACCCCAACCTACACACTAAATATCTTTCCATTAGCAATAGCAGTAATTGGTAGTAAAAGCAAACACAAACAAAAGAAGAGCTTTTCATTTGGAGGGTATTTAATGACTTTTTGCTTAGTTTATACAAATTGTAGGAAAACAAACAATATTTAAAAGGAGTATTGAAAATTGATGAAATCAAAAAGCCGCAGTGCACGTAAAAACCACTTAAACGATAATCAAATTACTACGTATTTTATTTAAAAATCTCCGTCGGCGACATACCCGTCCAAGATTTAGGAAGGCCTTTTAATCCAAAAATTTTAGCTAACACTAATGACGTGTTTTTATTGCTACTAAAAAAGGAAGCAGTAATGCCTAAGCTTTTGATCTTTGGACCAGTAATGCCCCACGGGGTTTGCATTTCCTTCATCGATACCCCACCGTGGCCCGTGCCAACGCCGCCATGATCGGTAATCAGCAGAAAATAAGTATCGTTGAACAAATTCCGAGCTTTCAGCTGTTCGATAAAACCACCGATGGCAACATCAGCTTCTTCTATCGCCGAAATATACTCTGGAGACATCCACTTATGGCTATGCCCAGCATGATCGGTATGTACACTGTATAAAAATATCAACGTCGGGTCATTTGCGTTTTTCGCAGCAAAATCTATTGCCTTTGCGTAGTTATCTTGGTATTTATCATCTTTTTCGAAAGAAACCTCATCAATATACTTTTTGTTCATCGGGTTAACCAATTCGGCCCAATTGTAATAAAAAGCTGTTTTTGCGGTAGACTTTTTATCTTTCAACACCTTAAAAATGGATGGCGTATACCCGTTAGCATCAACTTCTATAGCTTGCAGCGGATGGTTATCGATCGTCCAGTTGTTGGCGGTTACTCCGTGTTCTTCGGGTCCTTGCCCCGTCAAATGGCTAGTCCAGTTAGGCAAGGTAACCGAAGGCATTACAGGCCTGTTATTTAAAGTTAATGTACCTTTGGCAAATAGCGCATCTATATTTGGATGTTTAGAACCCTTAAACCCCTCTGCACTAAAACCATCAAGACCAATAATGATTACCCGTTGCGCCTTAGCCTGAACAAATCCAATAAATAAAAGTGATAGTAAAAAGTGTTTTAATTTCATAATGTTATGGTGTTGATAGTTTAGATATTGATTTCATTTTCACCGAGGCCATAGAGATTAACAAGGTTGAGCACAACGCTGCAATAGAAACAACGACAAAAATTGGATGTGTGCTTCCAGAAACATCTAATATTTTACCAATTAATGGCTCTCCAAAAGCAGCAAATAGATAGCCAACCATATTCATACAGCCAATACCTGTGCCCGTTAACTTAGAACCCAACAAATCTGGGCTAAGCGGCCAAAAACAAGCTTGCGGACCGTATACAAAGAAGCCAGCTAAAAGCATCAATACTGATGATAAAACAAAATGGTCTTTAGAAACAAAATACATCGCAGCAGCAATAAATGTACTGGCCAACATGCCAATTTTTATCACTTGCACTCTATTACCTTTAAACAACGTATCAGACAACCATCCAAAACATAGGGCGCCAATAGCCATACCCAAGGGTAGAAAAAACGTTACCCAAATACTACCAGATTCTTGTTTCCAATTTTTCCCCAGATAATGGATAGGCACCCAAAAGATCAAACCATATCTCGCCATACTTTCGAAACCAAAAGCTAAGCAAATCAAAATAAAGTTCTTGTTTGCTAAAACTTTACGGTAACGTTGTTGCCAAGTTTCTTCTTCAGCAACAACAACATTTTGCGTCTCTTGCTCATTGTTATCAGGTTTATCTTTAACGAAAAGAAAAAAAATTGTCGCCGTTACCAATAAGCATAAAACAGGCAAACGAAACAACATTCGCCATTCATGCCCCTGTTGCAAAAGCAAAATAGAAAGTAAATAGGTAATTACGGATGACAATCCAGCCGACATGGTGTAAAAGCCAAAAGCCTTTCCCCGCTCCTCTTTGGCCCACCAATTGTTAATGATCTTGCCACCTGGCGCCCAAGCTAGAGATTGGAAATAACCATTTATCCCCCATAAGAAAAGGATAATATAAGCGTTATTAGCAAAACTAATGGCAACGTTGGTAGCTATAGATAAATAGGCTCCCGTTATCACCATTACACGCGGGCTAAAGCGATCGGCAAGATTCCCATTAACCAATTGTCCAATGGCATAGCCGATAAGCATAGCGAAACTGATCCATCCCACAAAACTAAATGGCATTTTTAGCTCCTCACTCATCCCAGATACTGCCCAACCAAAGTTATGCCTACCTGTATAAAAAAACAGGTAGCAAACCATAGTTAGCAACAACATAGTCCATTTATTCTTGGAATTAATTCTCATGACTATCGGTTGATAAATACGCCAACGCGTAATGGTTTTTTATCCAAAGCATAAGCAAATGCCTGATTAGCTTCTTCTAATGGAAATTCTTTGGTTACAATTTCATCAAAAGGAAAATCTTGATGGTAGTTGGTCATGAAATCTAAAGCGTGTTGTAAATCTTCAAAATTATAATTATGTAAGCCTTTGATCGTAATTAAACGACGGATAACCTGTTCTGCATCAACCTCAATTTTTCTTGTTTTAAAAACTGCACCTATCCAAACAGCAGTGCCGCCAATGGCTAACGATTCCAAACCAATTTCAGCGGCCTCTGGTGCTCCGCTCATTTCCAAAGCCACATCCACTTTTTGGGCAATAAGTTTTTCTTTCAAGTCTTTATCCTCTCCAATTTGATAAGTATGTGTTGCGCCAAAACGTTTTGCTTGTACCAACCTTTCCTCACTCAAATCTAAAGCGATAATATTTTTAGCTCCAGCGGTTTTGCTCATAGCTACCGCCAAGTTGCCCAATAGCCCCAATCCCGTTACCAACACGGTTTTCCCAGAAACATCTCCTGCTAAGCGCATGGCACCAGAAACTGTTGCCACTGCGCAATTGATGGTTGCAGCAATGGCCATTGACAATCCTTCTGGAAGTTTAAAAACCGCCGTATGTGGCTTTAAGACCGTATAGTCGCCTAAACCACCGTGAAACTTGTCATCTCCCTCTATTTTAGCGTGACCATACTTGAAAAGGTTTGCTGATTTTTGAGGCATTTTTTTGGCCAACCACTCATCTTGTGGGTCGGCAGCGAAAACTGCCCAGGTCACCAGGTCTCCGATATGCAACGAGGCACCATTGTAATCTTTTCCACTGTGGCCATTAGCAATCTCTGTTACCTTTCCTACAATTTCGTGACCTAATACAGTAGGTGTTTTTTCCTCACGCTTACCACAAAAGGTATGTAAATCACTACCACACAAGGTGGTGTAGGTATTTTGAATCAGCAGCTCACCACTTTTTAGCTCTGGGACTTCCATAATGTCGAGCCGTAATGGTTGATCTGCACCATCAAAAACAAGCAATCTTCCGTTTTTCATTTACCGTTTTTTTCTGAACGAGCTTAAGTTGACATCAACTCAATTAGCGTTTACCATCTATTATATTAACCAACTCTATTAAATCATTGACGATATAATTTGGCTTGGCCGATTTGAGCTGTGCCAAATTGTGGGCACCTGTGGTAATGCCAATGCTTAGGCCACAACCTGCATTTTGTCCTTCCTCAATATCTATGATTGAATCGCCAATTTTCACCACCTGAGCGGAATTTTCAATCTTGAACTTTTCTATTGCAAAGTTGATCATATCTGGATAGGGTCTATTTCTTGGCACATCCGATGCGGTTACCAGCGCATCAACATCCTTTCCTACCGTCCAATTTAATTTCTCCAAAATAGACTCCGCTGTTTTCCTGTCGTAGCCAGTATTTAGAACCCGAAGGATATTTCTATCTTTCAACGCACTAAATAGCTCATTTGCATTTGCATTGGGGAAAATATCTTCCACTTCATATGCTTTGGTGAGCTTTACCAAAAACACCTCGAACATTTTTTTGGCCAATTCTTCATCTTCTATATTCAAACAATTTTTTAAAACCGATTGAATGGCCTGCAATTTTTCCTTTCCAGCTCCATACGCTAATACTTCATCAAGTGAGAGCGAGAAATTGCCCACCTCGTTGATCACTTTCTGTAAAGTTTTGTAAACAATATTGTTTTCGTTTACCGATGTTCCTGCCATGTCAAACACCACCATCTTTATATTTTCTTTCACGTGCATTAAAAATTAATTTTAGCAAAATTAAAAATTGTTTAACAAAATTAAACAAAATAAGACTCATATTTTAAGTACAGCCATTTGTTAACAAACCAATAACATCAAATTAACCTTAGTAGGATCTCTTAAAAATCTTTTATTTTATGTTACATTTACCCCCTGTATTTTTATATATAAAATGAAAGACCACGCACTTCTACAGATCAGCCAGAAAATAAAAGATATCCGCAAAAGCATGAACATGACCGTTCAAGAACTTGCCGATAAAGCAGAGGTAACCAAAGGCCTGATCTCTCAGATTGAAAATAGCCGTACCGTACCCTCATTACTTGTCCTGATCCAGATCATCAAAGCGTTGGACATCGACATCAATGTTTTCTTTAAGGATATCAACGCTAACAAAAAAGAAACACCAATTTTGGTGGTAAGGGCAAACCAGACGAAGCCTTTTGAAAAGGAAGATGCAGTGGGCTACCAATATAACAGGATATTTTCTAAAAGTATAAAAAGCAGTACCACAGATTTCGTGCTGCTTGAGTTGGAGCCAGGTGCTGAGCGGGAAATGGTAAAAACCGAAGCTTTTGAATTCAAATACATCATTAGCGGCGAGGTTACCTATAAGTTTGAAAAAAAGAACATCATACTCAAAGAGGGCGATTCGATGTTTTTTGACGGCAGGATTGCGCATAGCCCAGTAAACAAAAGCAATTTGAAGGCGTTGATGCTCGTAGTTTATTTTTTTGAATAATATTGTAAAAGCAAACTCCCAATTCAGGCCTGGTTTTGTTTACAAAAACTAAACTATAACCAAAGGCTCTACATTTACAACCGCCTTAAAAAGAAGACTTCATAATCCAAACAGCTTCATAGATTACCTATACAATATTAAGTATTTATAAACTTTTAAATAAGGATTTATAACCATTCCTGAACGAAGATTATCTTTGCATTAACTTTTATAAACAATATTTACAAATACTAAACTGCATCTATTTTTGTTTCAACTTTTAACAGAAAATCAGATGAAACTTAAGTATTTACTTGTCATGCTTTTCGTAGGTCTATACTCATATTCCTACGCTCAAAAACGAACGGTAACCGGTGTTATCAAAGATCAGCAAGGTACGCTTCCAGGCGTTTCAATCACCCTAAAAAACGGTAAAATAGGCACCTCAACTAATATTTTTGGAGAATTCAGGTTGTCAAATTTGCCCACAGGGGATCAAACATTGGTCATCACCTCCATCGGTTATGTTACCCAAGAAAAAATGGTGACCATTAATGACAGCGCTGCAGTAAAATTAGATGCCATCGTGCTGATCTCCAATCAAAGAACGCTAAATCAGGTAGTAGTCAATGGAATAGGCTCTAACCGCGCATCAGAAGCCAGGGCGCTCAATATGCAAAAGACTTCTCCACGCATCGTAAACGTGATTGCCGCCGATGGAATTGGAAAACTACCTGATAGAAATGCTGGTGAGGCCGTGCAACGTATCCCTGGTGTTGTATTGGAACGCGACCAGGGTGAAGGTAGATTTGTTTCTTTACGTGGATTGCCTGCTGAGTGGAGCGCGGCTACAATTAATGGCGACCGTATTCCCACCGCCGAAGAACAAACCACTTCGCGCTCTACCGCATTTGACTTTTTCCCCTCAGAACTGATCCAGTTTGTTGAAGTATCTAAAGCCATTACGCCAGATATGGAAGGTGATGCCATGGGCGGATCCATCAACTTCATCACTAGAACATCTGTCGATAAAAAAACACTGAATTTCTCCGCTGGCGGTGGCTACAATGCTTATGCGCACGGTGGCTCCTATAGCGGAAACATCCTATATGGCGACCGCTCAAAAAATGGCAAGATCGGTTTTGTACTTAACGGCACAATCTGGAACAGAGATTGGGCAACAGATAATTTCGAACCACGTTTTTCTGGGAATAAAATTGCACGAATGGAACTTCGCGACTACTTCGGCACACGCCAAACGCTGGGTTTTAATGGCGCTGCAGATTATAAAATTGGTCAGCGATCAAAATTGTACGTACGTGGTTTGTTCGGAAAATTGAACGATGATGAAAAGCACAATAAGCTTCGCCTTAGATACGAAAACGGTCGCGCAGAAGCTCAAAGTATCCATAACATACTAAATTACAGAATGTACGGTGGAGACTTTGGCGGTAATTTCGAACTTGGCAGAAATTCGAGCCTCGATTTTAAACTATCGCACTACAACAACGATTTTAACTACGGCGATCTCCCAAATAAGGAATTTCCTTCTTATTATCTGGTCCAATACAACCAGACCAATGTGCCTTACGTGGGCAGAGATGCAGACAATTTTACCAGATATCAAATTGACGGTGGACCAATAAACCCAGAAAGCCCCCAAACATTGTTACCTAGCCAAAACACGGTAAACAATTCAAGCAACTATTCTTTCAACTCTGTTCAAATGGAAATCCACCACATCAATGAGACAGATAGAATTGTAGCACAAACGAATTATAAAATTAAGGTAATGTCCAACTTGGAACTCAAGTTTGGCGCCAAGTTTAGGGATAAAAAACGGACCGAACGTTATGAACTCCCAACTTGGACCTGGGACAACAAAGGAGGCACCCAACCTGCACCAGCCTATACCAGTTTGAACCTGATTGATAAACCATACGCCAATGATTATCTAAAAAATATCGGCAGCCAATATACTGGCATCTTCCCGAAATTTATAGCTCAAAATGATTTGGACGGCTTTTTTGACAAATATCGGAATAACCTAAAAGTAGATTCTGTAGGCTCGGCTTTGTTGGCCAATGGTGCGCAAGTAGGCTCTAATTTCGACGTTTACGAAAAACATACTGCAGCCTATGGAATGGGAACCTGGGAAGTAAGCAACAAATTTACAGTTATAGCGGGCTTGCGTGCTGAACGTACAGATTTGCGTGTAGACGGTTGGTTGTATGAAACAGTTGCGGGACAGCCCAACTACCGTGGCAAATTGACACCACAGACCAAATACAATGATTATACAACATTACTACCCATGCTACATTTAAAATATAGCCCTAACCAAAACCTGAACCTACGTCTAGCAGCTACCAAAACTTTCTCTCGCCCAGATTTCGGTTCTTTGGTTGCAGGCGGAACCTATAAGCTTCAGGATAATGTATTAACGTACGGGAACCCAGGTTTATCACCAATCAAATCATATAACCTAGATATTATGGCTGAATATTATTTCGGTGATGTTGGCGCAATCAGTGCAGGTGCTTTTTATAAAAACGTAAAAGATCCAATTTTTAGCAGTTCTCAATTGTATAGCTCTTTTAACGGTTATGATAATGTTAGAGTTTTACAAGACCAGAATGGCCAAGATGCCAATGTGGGTGGTTTTGAACTAGGCTTTAGCAAAAAACTAGATTTCCTTCCAGGAGTATTAAGCGGTATAGGTATAAACGCAAATTACACTTTCATCCGTTCTAAAATGCAGATCACCGATCGCGGTGGTTCTGTTAGAATACCAGGGCAATCAAACGACTTGTTTAACGTAGCCTTATTTTACGAAAAAGGAGCTTTGCAAGCTAGGGTGGCGTTAAACCACAAAGGAGTTAATATTATTGCCCATGGTGCATCGGCAAAATTTGATGAATATCTTGATAAAAACACCACAATGGATGCCAATATATCCGTTAAACTATCAAAACGTCTACAGCTTTTTGGCGAAGCTAACAACCTACTGAACACCAGATTTAGATTTTATTACGGAACACCAGAAAGGCCAACACAAGTAGAATACTACGGAATAAGAGGCCAAATGGGAATTAGAGCTAATATTTTCTAAAGACAACCCCATCATTTAAAGAAGCATCTCCCAACAGAGATGCTTCTTTTTTTAACATAAACACCTACAAACATTAACAATTTCTTAATCCGAAATTTGTTTACAAATAATAAACATTGTTTAAAATTGTAACATTAAAAAAACTTACAAATTCAAAATATAGGAAACTGTGGTTTTGAATTTGAATGGAATTACATACGAATATGCTATATAAATTTTCTTTAGTTAAAGCTAAAATTGCGAAATGCAATAGCATTTGGATAACCTTACTTGGCGCAATTGCTGCGTTTGGCTGCTATACTTCTATGTATGCCTTTAGGAAAGCCTTTGCTGCAGCCACCTTCGCCAATTTAGATTTTTTCGGTATTGATTTTAAGATTTGTATGGTTATTGCCCAGATGATTGGCTACACCATTAGCAAGTTTTATGGCATAAAGTATATTTCAGAATCAGACAAAAAGAATAGAGCACGCAGTATTGTAAAACTCATTTTCATTAGTTGGTTGGCTTTATTAGCATTGGCAATAGTGCCCGCACCTTACAACCTTGCTTTTATGGTTATCAACGGCTTTCCACTCGGAATGATTTGGGGACTGGTTTGCAGCTATTTAGAAGGCAGAAAAACCACCGAATTTATGGGGGCAGTTTTGGCCACCACTCTGATATTTGCTTCTGGTTTTATCAAAACGGTTGCGAGACAATTGATGGAATACACCCAAATTAAGGAAATATGGATGCCTTTTTGCATAGGTGCTTTGTTTTTCCTCCCACTTCTATTATTTGTTACCTTATTGGAGTTGATGCCTTCACCGACAGAAGAAGATAAAAAATTAAGGACCAAACGTGTTCCGATGGATAGAAAAGAAAGAGCTGCCTTTTTAGCTTTTTTCTTACCAGGAATCATCGTTACGGTAATCACCTACGTTATTTTTACTGCTTTAAGAGATATCAGAGATAATTTCGAGGTAGAAATATGGCATGGACTAGGTATTACCAATAACCAAATCTTTACGCAAATAGACACTATTATTAGTTTGGTGATCCTAGTATTGTTAAGCCTTTTAATTATTGTTAAAAGCAACCTCAAAGCATTTATGCTCATCCACGTAATGATTATTTTAGGCTGCGTGTTGATATTATTTTCATCTGTACTTTACCATTTCCAATACATCAACCCCGTGGTATGGATGACAAGCGTAGGAATCGGCCTTTTTATGGCCTATCTACCTTATAATGCCGTTTTCTTCGAACGTTTTATTGCTACCTATCATTACAAAAGCAATATTGGCTTTTTAATCTACCTTGCTGATGCTTTTGGCTATTTGGCCAGCATCGGTATCTTAGGGTTCAAACAATTTGGCAACCCTTCAATTAGCTGGCTCACTTTTTTTACAGATGCCTTAATCTGGGGTTCTTTTATTGGCGTAGCTTGTACCATATTCTCTATTTTTTATTTTAAACGCAAAGCGAGGCTTCAAGAAAAAAGAACCAGTCTGCAAACTTCAAACAACACAAAGCTATCTCTTATATAAACCGAAATGAAAAAAAATCACGATATCATTATTATTGGCGGCGGAATTCTTGGAACATTCCACGCCTATCATGCATTAAAAAAAGGTAAAACCGTACTTCAGTTAGAGAAGGACAATTACCCAGTTAGCTCGACAGTTCGAAATTTTGGTCAAGTTGTCCCTTCTGGAATGGAAGACAAATGGTTTGAATATGGCAGAACGGCAACCAAGATTTATAAAGAAATACAGGCTGAATTTGACATTTCGGTAAGAAACAATGGCAGTCTTTACCTGGCATCAGATGATGATGAAGCTACATTGTTGCACGAACTTAAAAAACACTACGATGGTTTGAATTATGAAGCAGAGCTGATGAGTGCTGAACAGGTGCTGGCCAAACATCCCAACTTAAGGAAAGAGTATGTTAAGGAGGCACTTTTTTTCCCTACGGAAGTAAGTGTTGAGCCTAACTTAATGATAAGAAGACTGCAGCTATATATGTCGAAAAAATTCGACAACTATACCATTTATTACAATACACCAGTTGTGGGTTGCGATAGCGTTACTGACGGCATTACAGTTACCACTTCAAAGGGCGATGTTTTTGAAGGTTCAAAAGCTATTCTTTGCAATGGCTACGAATTTAAATTGTTATTCCCCGAATTGTTTCTCTCAAGTGGTATCGTGATTAGCAAATTGCAGATGATGCGTACGGTTCCTATGCCCCATATCAACTTAGAAGGAAATATTCTAACTGGCTTAACAACACGTAGATACGAAAGCTTTGAACACCATTGCCCTTCTTTTAAGAATATTACAACGCCTGCTCATTACCAAGAGCTTAGAGAATGGGGCATCCATATTCTTTTCAAAAAAGCCGCAGATGGTTCTTTTATCATCGGCGATAGCCATGAATATGCGCCAGTTACCAATTTTGACGATTTAGGCTTTGATCTGAAACAGTACGTTAACGAATTGATGCTGACTGAAGCACAAAGAATTGTTGATTTTGATGTAAGGCAAATACAGCATTACTGGGCTGGTTTTTATCCGCAACATCCTACAAAGCACATTGTGACATACGATTTAGACGACCGCATTCATATTAGAACTGCCATAGGCGGAAAAGGCATGACAGCTAGTGCTGGTTATGTCCAAGAAAGTATCAATGAAATTTTAAGCTAGTTATAGAACAGGCTGTATACAATATATTGCTCAAACTTAATCTGCTAATCCTCCCGTAATTGTAAAGACCATGGCAGAAATAGTTTTGAACATAGATAAAGTAATGCAAAAGCGCTATTTAATATTAAAAAACCGTACTTTGACTTGTTCAAAGTACGGTTACACCCTAAGCATGCATACTTAGAACTGTACCGAGGATGGGAAATTCTTAGAACCACTTCTTAAGTTTTTAGATATTTTAAATCATGATAATTCAAACCAAATCACCATTTAATTATTTAATAAAGCGAAATTCAGTTTTTTAAAATCACCAGCGTATTTGTTGCTATCTTTAGTCTTTTAAGCAAATCATCGTATGAATTTATCAGAAGGCTTATTGAAAGATGGCGAGTCGAAAAATGGCACAGAAAAAAATAAAGAAGTAAAGATTTTGTCTCAGGAAGGCAATGAAACAAATAAAGAAAAGGTGGTATGGGATTTAAAGGATGTTAAAGGAAAACTTCATTTAGCCTACGACAATAATTCGGAAATCGAAGTACTAAAAATACTAAAGGACAATACATTTCTGTTCTATGATCTTTTTACTAGAAAATATGCAGTACAGCCCATCTTTCATGAACTGAATTTCGGCGGTAATTTTCGCTGTGATTTTGCTTGGCTAAATGATAATTCCTCTGGTCCTGAATGGGTGTTAGTAGAAATAGAAAAACCAAGTTTACGTCTTTTTAAAAAAGATGGAAAACCAACAGCGGATCTTCAGGGAGCAATTGAACAGGTCAAAACTTGGGACCAATATTTCAGTCAAAACCATGGTGAGAAAAGAAGAATATTTGGGGCAGTTGCACAATTTCGATTTATTCTCGTTGCTGGAACTGCCGAAGAATGGAAAACTGAGCATGCACAAAAATGGCGGGTACATCATCATCAAACCTCCAATATACAGATACGTTCGATGCAGACTTTCTTCGATGCACTCGACGTTCTTGAAAAACACCCTGAAGAATTTTGGAGCTTTGAAGAAACCCCAAGAACTTTATCCCATTCTAGGCTTGAGAGTTACTGGAAAAACTACGACTACATGGCAAATTGGAGAAAGATTTTGGATTAAATTTTTCTTTTTTAGCCTTTCAAAAAAGGCCTTATGCTGAGGACCGACACCCTATTTTGTATCAGTTTTAAATTAGTATCTTAGCCTTAAACACTTTTACCAACTTAACTACCAATCATATCATTGAGAGAAACCTGAACGCAACCTCTGCAAATTAACCCTTAAACCTCCTTCTTTAATGCCAATAGAAACAAACTATATCCTTACAGTCGGCAATAAACTACACTTTGAGGAAAAAATTATCGTACAAGTAGGAACAATCGTGAACTTTTGGGCACACGTCCTACCCGATTACCAATACTTTGATATAGCAGAAAGGATTGATTTCCAAGTCTACTTTCCTTTTGAAACGCCTAAAGGATTTCCAAATAAGATAAGATCCAGCCGTATTTCTGGTTTTGATCCTCGCTATTACTTTCGGATAGGACAAGGAGTTGCACGAGAAACCGGAGAATATAAATTTGGGATCAGGGCTACCGATGGTCCCAGAGAGCTGTTTGATGAAGATCCTTTTCTAATTATAATCTAAAATGCCCTTTCCAATACACATTATTACTTCAGAATCTGATCTATTGAACGATATCGCAACGTCCATACTTCCGTTGAACACCGTGCAAAAAGAGTTTATATTCCAGATAGCCGATTTGGATCAGCAAAAGAAAGGCTTCGATTTTAAAAGAGAAGCCTACACAAACGATGAAATCCATCAATGGCTCTCCGATTACAGAAGCAAACAAGGTTATTGCCCTTTTGTAATCCTTGTCATTTCCAAACCACTATCGGGCAAACTTGCCAACCTTTTTGGCAGTAAATCGAATGATGGGCTGGCCTGGTTTACCACTGAAACATTCGAACGCGGAACAGGGCAGTTTATCTTTGATCGGATAAGATTTTGCAGGTATTACTTTACAAGGTACGTATTGAGTTTTGTTAACCAGGATATCGCAAGTCATCAGACCAATACCTGTATGTTCGACAATAAAATATCTAAACGAGATCTGCTACTCTCTTACAGTACAGGAAAGCTCTGCGATAATTGTCGCCGTCAACTCAGTAGCTCTCCCAACTACACAGTAGCAGTTGGAGCCGCCATAGATAAACTTCTACATGTTGTGAGTAATCAAATGCCATTGGCCTTGGTCATGAAAGGCGGAGGGGTTAAAGGGCTTGCTTTAGTAGGAGCATTGAAGGAACTAGAAAAATATTTCTCCTTCAATACTTTTGCAGGAACCTCAGCTGGAGCAATTGCCGCTGCATTGTTGGCTGCTGGCTATTCTCCTTCCGAACTTGAACATATCCTACGAGAAAAAGAATTTAGCGAATTTAAAAATGGCTTCTTTACAAGATTTTGGAACGGCATAACCAAAAATGGACTTCACTCAGGCAAACATTTCCGCGAGTGGATTGACGAGCTAATTGTCGAAAAACTACCTAACCAGGTCTCGAATGTAAAGATGAAAGACTTACCGCACAGAGCAATCCTGTACGCTTCTTGGTCGCGAGGCGAGACACTGAAATTTGATAGTAAAGGGACACGTAACGAAACAGATGTAGCTTTCGCAACCAGATGTTCTATGTCAATACCATTGTTCTTTACTCCCGTTGAATTAGAGGGGAAAAAAGTATATGATGGAGGGCTTGGTAATAATTTTCCTCTTCGAAGATTTATGGCTGACAATAACCAATCCCTATTCATAGGTCTTTATCTTAAGCCGGAAAAATCCGCCGATAAAATTAAATCTGATCTGATAGATATCGTAACCGATTCGGACGAGCGAGAGATTGTCGATGCAAACTTGGACCGTATTGTCATTATCGATCCCTCCCCTATTAAAACGACGCAGTTTTCATTGACTGATTACCAAAAGGAATTTCTCCTTTCAGCTGGAAAGGTAGGAGCTCTTGAATACTTGTTGAAACATCATCAGGATATAAATGTAGATCTAGCATCACTGTCCAAGGAGAAGGAGAAAGTGAAACGCATGCGCAAGAATATCACAGATGCAAACAAAAAAGATATAGATGCTCACCAAACTGAATTAGGGATATCTAAATAGCGGAAAACCGAAGTTAGCGATAGATATAAAGACCCTTAAAACCATCGAAATGAGCGCTTTATACCAAAAAAAGCAGCTTTTCGAATATCCACCAATTTAATCACCTTTGGATGACCATTTTATTAATCCATCGATATATTCTTGCGAAAAGTTGTTACATACGATTGCGACACTGTATCTAGCTCTAGTCAAAGCCACATAAAATTTTGCGATATCGAATGCGTTTTTATGTTTTATATTGCCAGACTTATCTTTGACCTCTTTAGAGAGCCTTCCATCACACAAATATTTTGAGATAGTTTCGGTGGGATATATTAGTACCCGATCAAATCCCAATCCTTTGCAATTCCCGTAATTCCACTCTGGTTCAATTGCAAGCTGGTGTCTTAATACCACTGGATTGTATTTAACCCGATAAGCATCAATATCACCACTGCTTACAAGGAACACCCCATTGTGGGTACTGGAACTACTTCTACATTCAATGCAGTCGCATGGAATGCTTGGCTCAAGCAATGGATACAATTTTGACGAAAAGCTGCATATCTCAGCATTGTTCCTATGCGAACGACCCAGCGTGGTTTCATCAATAGTGCATTCCTTTGCACACTTATCGAGAATAAACTGTTTTATGTTACCATCTTTATAGTTATGATATTTCTTTTCGTTATGAGTAAGATAGGTAACTTGCCGTGGATCTCCGACCAGTGTCGTATTTATTTTGCTTTTAAAAAGTAACTTCAGAAATTCTAAATCGTTTCCAGCAAGATCCTGAACCTCATCTACGAAGACATAATTATATATGCGTTCAAGTCTATCCACCACCTTTCCTTTTGATTGCGTATTGCATTTAACAACAAATTTTGCAAGTTTATCGGAATACAACTTATCACTTTTTGAAAAGTAGTGCTTCTGAAAATCTTTTTCTTCGGTAAAGGGCACAGAGATACCCTGCTTATTTACGTAGTTTATTCCTGATGCTCCGTTAACTAACAGCATTCCTTTAATATGTCCGTCAAAAATAGTTCCTTGATATGGTCGTACTCCATGTTGAAGTAGGAAGGAAAACCAGGTCTGGATAGTAATATTAATCGGAATAGAACCATTGATGTCATAAAACTTCTTTTTAATCTCTTGCTCGTTAGCTTCTGTATAAGTTGTGATAAGTACGTTCCCATGAGACACTTTTAATGCCTCGCGAACTAAATAAGTCGTCTTACCAGACCCAGCAGCTGAAATTATCAGCTTGTTATTTTTCGATGGCATCCAGGATGTATTGAGGGAAAGTCAACTTTTCCTTTGTTTCAAAAATCTTCAGTGCACAATCGGTCTTGTTTGCCTTCATATACTCGTGAAGCTGATCTTCAGTTTTATTTTTCGTTCCCAAGATCCTATTGATGTTTTCTACGCCGTTTGACTTTAAAAACTTAGGCTCAAGCGTGTTATAGTTGAAAGGCTTATCAGCGATTTTTAGATCACCGACATCTACATTAACATCATAGCAAATCTTAATTCCTGGTTTGGAATTTACTCCCAAATAATCGGCATACTTAGCTTGGATTGCATCTGGCTTTCCATCATTATCTGTAACTACACTAACAGGTTTATTTATCTTTTCTGCAATCTGTAAAAACCTTAGAAAACTTGTTCCGACCGAAATCACATCCACTTGATCCTGTATAGGTAAACGGCCACCATTACTGTCCATATATGCACGTTGCACAAGCAGTTCATCGCAATCGCCCTCGACTAGAATTGCTTTTTTGCAAAGGATCAGCCTCAAGGTATCATATCCGGGTATCTTTTCAAAGAAGTCCTGTGTTGTAGAAGGAAGGTCTTTTAACCTCACAGACTTCCTATTTTCTACTATTATCAAATTTTCCAGGCCCAACTTATTTGCAACAAAACTACTATGGGTTGAAATCAGAATCTGCTTATCACTACACTTATCATGAATATTTCTGATCAATTGGTTTAGCCTAGAGTGTGACAAATGGTTCTCTGGCTCCTCTAAAAGGATGATGTTCGCTTCCTTTGACTTTTTATGTTCAAGAGCAAGTTTTGTTTTGATGATCGATTGTTCACCCTTTCCTATGTGGTGGAATGGAATATCTTCAACCGAGGTTAGAAAGCTTGCTTCCCAGGCATCTTTAGAAGAAAGATCAACAGTTAGTTTTATATTTTTATTATTGACCTCATCTTTTGCTAAGCCATTGATGATATTATTGACATTGACCACAGATGTGTCCTGAATAAAAGCAGCCTGCAATCTTCTATGGGCATGTGCCAATCCATTACGGTCCTTCTCGTCTAAGTGGTTTTTAATGATATGTGAGATATAAACGTCAGAACCATTCTTATAGCGATTTGAGCTAGAATCTATTAGAGCTGATTTAATAGGAATCTTCCTTGGAGTGATAGATTCTCTAGCGCAAGTTGTCCAGTCTACTTCGTAGAACTCAATTGGTAAGGCCGCAATTCCACCATCCTTTACGTAGTCATTATATTCTCCTCTAAATTTTTCAGCTAAAGCAATTTTGAAACAGATCCCACACTCGCTTCTTTTCGTGCTGTTATCATCTCCTTCAAAAAAAGGAAGATCATTTCCACCAATAAAAACCTCGATCGATATTTCAGGGGGCGGAAGTGGCTTATTCGTGTCCAAGCTATCGAGATATTCATGGACAGAATCATAATTAAAGAAATATTCTGATAGATCATTCTTAAAATATCTTCCGTTGGAAAGTCCAGACAAAGCAAGATGGATTGCCTCCAAGATTGTTGATTTACCAGTGCCATTATTTCCAACAATAATGTTGAGCCCCTTATTTAAATTCAAACAGAATGGTTCACGAAAGGATTTAAAGTTTTTTATAATGACTTTACTAATGTACATGATTGCGTTTTTGTGTTATAAGCTCACATATAAACAACAATCTTTTCGTCATCCAAGTAGCTTATAATCTATTATTTGTACAAAGTAGCATTTTTTTATTTTTTCTCAAAAATAGGTATAGAGATAAAGTAGTTAACATTACTGGAGGATGATTAGATATAATTCTATTCAACATCTGTTAGCTTGTTCTATGTGCTTTAACGGTTCGTTTAAATACCTTTACGATCATAAACCGTTAACCTTTCATGAAAACAACAATCTTATTAGCAGCAATTTTATCCAGCTGCAATCTTTTCTCCCAAACGCTCACCATTACTTCGGGAAAGAACCGTATTGTAACGGATGCTAAAGACTTTGCTTCGGTACAGTCAAGTTTCTTTGAAAGCGACTCGATGATCTTCACCTTAAATGATGGAAAGACTGGAAAGGACTCGGTTATTTGCTACATATTGATTGCCTTAAAAAAGAGTGCAACCAGCAAACCGTTCTGGATCACTGCCAAGGACGATGTGGTCATTTCAGGTCTTAAGAAAATTGATCTTAAACAAAGCAAAATGGTGATCACCATCCGAAGAAAACACAATAAGGACAAGATTTTTATTGTAGATGTCTCATAGCTTCGCTTCCTGATAATTTATCGTTCAAACTGCGGTGTTTTTTGCCGACCAAAAAAGCAAGATTGCCCCGTCTGTCAAACCGTGGCTGATACCTGATATATCCACGTTCGATCAGGTCGTTCAAAGTTCGGTGATAGGTATTAAAGCCGCCGATTCGGCTGATCGCCATCAGTTCCGCCCTTTTGAAAATAATGGGCTGCTCGCCGCCCTCCCTCTCCAATATGAACAGCAGGGCCGCATACAGGCTGATATGTATCGGGGCGATCCGCGGGTCGGTCCCGGCATCCATCAAAAATATTGACAATAGACTTTGCTCCATTACCTTCACCTTCCCACCTTCACTTCATTCCTACCTTGTTTATGGGAAATCTTTAATGGTTTCCCCTGTGCACCATTAGCAGGTACCTCATCAAGCTTAGCATTGTACTTCCTTCCATCCCGGTAGAGCTGCAGCGTCCTTTTTAGCGGCTGTGCTTCCAATTGAAATTTGGTTGGATTACCCCGAACTTCTATTTCCACTTCTACCCTTTTTCCCTGCTGGATAGCTTCGATAAGGTGCTTTGCACTGCCACTGATTGGCCTCAAGTTGTCTAGCTCTTTCTCCATATCAAAATCAGGTACGTTGATCTTACGGACCACATAGTTCCCCTGTGCATCGCGATCGTTGAAATCTATCATCTGCCAGTTGTTGCTTCCAACATAAACAGATCTTCCACCGGCAAGTTCAGCGGCCTGCGAGCTGTTGATCCCATCATCTGCCGTAAACTTGAAATGTTCCAGTTTTGTACCGGATTGCCTGGCCAGCTCGAAGCTCTCCACGCACAATCTCCCCCTGTCATCGGGGGCGATGTTTAGGGAATACTTCAACATTTCGGTTTCGTTTTTGGAAACAAGCTGCTGGATGGTGAAGCTGCGCTGGCCTTCCGCTAGCTTGCCACCGAGCTGCTCACCAAGACCTGTAAAGCCCAGCCTATCGATCTGCTGTAGAAGTTGGCTGTTCTCCTCTTTCTGTACATCGCCCTGTAAAAGTTGTGAAATCCGGCGGCCCACCGATACCGAACGGTCAAAAAGCCTTCGCACCATTCTGACCAGTGGATTTGGATAGAGCTGCTTTACCAATTGTCGGCGGTGTCCGCGGACCATCTTTTTCATCAGCTTTTCATCCCTGCTCAGACTGGGGTATTTTCTGTCGAGCAGGCGGTTGTACATGCCAAGTTCTGCCAGTTTAAAATCACGCCCGTTGCGCACCTCTTGCGAAAAGGAGAAAAGTTCGTCAAAACGTTTCTTCCATTTGATTATCTCCTGGAATGCCGACTCTATCCTGTTGATCATCTTATTTCCATTTTAGGAGAGTGAGTTACCTCACCCTCCCCCTTGAACGTTGCTTTTTGCTGGCCACCTTTTGCTTTGTTGCGGGGTCATTTTTCTGACCGTTCTTATGTTCCTGTTTTGCAGGCGTAGCCGCTACTGCCTTTGTATCGGCTGTCTCCTGTTTCTGCGTCTGTGCTTCTGGTTTCATCTTATCCACCTGTAAAACTTCGGTGCTTGTTTCGTTCACTACCGCTCCAGGCTTGTTTTCACCGTTCTCCTGCTTATGGGCAGAAACTTCGGTTTCCGTTGGCTGGCTTTCGGACTTTACCGCTTCGCTACCATTTTCCATTCGCTGGCTCTGGTCAAGTTGCTCACCAGTCTGCTGCTTTTTATCGTTTTCGTTGGCCAGGAACTGTCTTTTCATGTTCTCGTCATACAGGTTGATACCGTTGTAGCGCGGGGCGGCCTCGATATAGCGTTTTTCCTCCCTGTCGCCGTACACGAAATTCACCATCTGAATAGTGCCGCGGCCCAAGTTTGCTGCCAGGTTTTCCCGTACTTTTTCTACTTCGATATTCTTGATCGGCAGCTTCTGGAGCGCTTTGTCCAGGTCGAAGTTGAACGCCCTTTTCATTTGGAAGTTCCCGTCATCGGTGGTCTTCTTAAAGTCGATGTAGGCCCATGCGTTATACGGTTCCTTGTCTTTGGAGATAAAGGTCTTGTTCACCGACCTTCCATCCATGAGGTTATAGGCCTCATGCATCGAAAAGGAATTACCATAGTACATCCCAAAATTCTGCTTGATGGCATTTTCCTGTCCCTCCTTCTGCAACTGCATGTCGAAGGAATTGAAGAAATAGTATTCCTTGTCCGAAAGCTCGGGCCTGTTCTTGCCCTTGGCAAAGTTTAGGGTAACGTGCACCTTGTCCTTGCCTATCATTGCCGAGTGCTCGATACTGAACTCCTCCTTGTCCTTCAACATCTTCTTTTCCAGCTCCTGTTGGCTGATCTCGCTGAAGCCGCTGTAGGCCAGCTGTTTTGCCAGGTAGTCAAAGTTCTCCTGATTGATTTCTGCATTGCTCATAATCCTGTTGTTTATTGGTGAATGAATGACCTGATGGCATGTACCACCAGGCTAATTTTTACGATCAGAAGGAAATCGATCTTTCAAGGTGCCTGTTGGCTACCTTGAGCTGAAGATGCCTTCCCCCGTTCTTTTCATTGAGCTGGATGACCAGATTCTTTTTGTCGGGAATCGTGAACTTTTCAAGGGCCACTACGATCACCTGTTTGGATGCCGTATGTACCACCGTGGTGTTCCCATGGATATGCAGGGGTGACTGTTCAAGCTCCTGGGATGCGGTACGTTTGCTTTTTTTCTGGTCTATGATAAAGAAGCGCAGCTGGTCAATGTCATAGGGGATCTTACTGTTGTTGGCAAGCTGAAGCTGGAAGTAAAGTACGCCCTCTCTGATGAACATACCCAACAATTGCAGTTGGATGCCCGATCTGGAACTGCTCGGACCCGAAAGGCTCCTGTTCTTTACCGAAACGAATTCCGATGCGGTCAGTATCTTCTCCTGGTTGTCCTTTGCGGCGGCAAAAATGGCCAGTGGCTCATAGCCCATTGGCTTGTCGGCCAGCTGAAGATTCAGACTGGTCGGCTGTGCCGAAAAATTCAGCATGAACGAATAGAGCGAACCGTCCGCGGTGATGACCGAAAGGTTGGTCTGCTGGAAACTGTCCTTTGCCGCCTTGAGCTGCAGGACATTCTCCACTCCCTTGGCCTTTTGTACGAGCACCTCTGAGCTGCCCCTGTCCACACTGCGTATGGCAAAGGGAAAGATCAGGTTCGTTGTTTTCTGTAGCGAGATGCCCAGGGGCAGTGGTTCGAGCCTCGATTTGCTGTCGGTCTGGAAGGTAGCCTGCTGGGCCCATCCCTGGATGGCAGTCATCACCAGGGCGATGGCAATCAATAATGTTTTTGTTTTCATCTGATTTTCGATTAATGTTTATACCTATTTGTTCTTTTGCTGTTTAAGGTCGAGCAGCATGACCTGATAGCCCGATTTGACCTGTACCTTTACCAGTTTGACCTTCTTGGAGAACAGGTTCTTGGAAATCTCGATGCCTGCGCTTGCCGCCTGGGCCCCGAAAGACGGATCAAAGGTGCTCAGCCCCAGGTTCTGAACGGACCTGTCGGCCCCCTGTTTGGCCACTTCCCTGCTGATGGCACCAGGGATATAGATGCCCTCCATGCCGTCCATGTCATACACGCCCAGTTCTACGGGAAATAACTGGGAAAGGTAGCGGATGCTTTCAATGCTCACCGTGAGGCGCTCGCCGCTCAAATTGGCCGTTCCATAGACAAACTGGTCCTTGGGCAAAAACGTGCCGTTGATGAACACCGGATCAAGGAGCCTGAGCTTCACCGTACTCCCATTGACCAGGGTCTGGCTCTGGTGCACCACTGCCCTGATCGCCCTTGATGCGGCATCTGCTGGTTGCTCGGAAACCTGATCTAGTCCAAAGAAGCCGTTGGAACCCATGGGAACACTTCCCCTTCTATCCGGAACAGCTAGTGTACTGACCGGATTATCTTCGCCCGGAAGCGAAACGGGATACACACTGCCGCGGTTGAGCTCAGAGGTCTTTTTGATGCGCTGCTGTACGCGTTCAGGATGCTGTAGGTCAAGGATGTTCTCCAGTACAGCATTGACCTGCTTCATCTGCGGGTCCTCGGCCGGCTGCTGGTCGTTCATCCGCTGCATCATTTCTTCCAGTCGCTGCATCTCGGCGTTGACCGGTGCCTGCTCGGTCTGGTACCTTGCCCTTGGTGAGGACACGACTTCGGGTGCCGCGGGTTCTTTGAGCGACTGTTGCAGGGCGGCCAATTTCTGGTAGAGCCTTTTTTCGTTGGGATCTTCCATCTGCCCGCTGGTCCCAGAGGCAACTTCCATCCTGCCAAATCTGTCGATGCCGCCCGCGTGCTGTCCGTCAAGTGCAGCCGTATCAAATCCCATCTGCGAATACGGATCGTTCTTCATCAGCTTGGCCCTTTCCATCTCCTGTTTTTCGGCCTGGGAATAAAAGCCCATCTTGTCGGCAGGTTCCTCGACGTTGTTTGCGCTGGGCACTTCCAGGTTCAGGCCCCTTTTCTGTTCGGCACCTTTTGCAGCGCCTCCACTTCCACCGCCCAGGGCCCAGAAGATCAGCGTGGCAAAGGGGAACACCAGCACCGGAAATACCAATAGCATCCGGCGCTTTCTGTCATTGTTGTTGTTTTGCTGTTTCATATTTTATCTTTTTAATGGTAACATGTTCAGTTCAAGCTCGGCAATCGTATCCATAATGCCGGGATGACGGGCCAGGATACTGTCCCGTGCTTTTCTACCCGAACTCGATTTTCCCAGACTGTCCATGATCCGGTGGAACCTTTCGATATGCTGTCGCGTATCCTCCATCTGAGCTCCTGTAACCGCTTTCTGAAGGACAGGTCTTTGGATATGTCCCAGATCGGGCGGATCGTAACCTATCGCACCGATCATCAGCCCGATAAGGTAGCCGCCCGTAAGAAGGGCCGTGATGGTCATGGCGACCTTGCGCTTTTTGGGCGGACTGGCTTCCCATTTTTTGCCCAGCCAATTGGAGAACTTGCGCATCCTGGCATTTTCGACAGGGCTGGTGCGAGGGGCACCAGAGGTTAATATTGTTTTTAGGAATCTGATCATGGCTGACGCTGTTTAATGTCCATATCGTTGTTTTCGATGACCTTCCAGTTTTCTATTAAAAAACCGTGCGGATTGTTGTCCGATCTGTTGACGTTGCGCAGTTCACCTTCGGTCACCAAACTCCTGAGCACGATACTGGTGCTCCTGGTGATCTCCAGTTTGCCGATGCAGCGGAACAGGTAGGGATGGCTCTCCAAATTGACCACTACGCTATCAATGCGCAGGATCTGGCTGACGTTGCCCGAAATGATGTTATTGTAATAGCCCTTTTCCTTCAGGTTATCATATTCGCGCTTGGCGCTGGCATCGGCCAGATACAGGGCCCTGCCGATACTTTCCCTGATCACCTTGTCGTCGGGATCAAGATTGAAGAACAGCTGGTGGAAGGTCCTGACATGGTCGCGTGCCTCTACGGGAACGTTCTCCCTTCGGTCGGAGGCCAATGCTTCCAGAGCCTTTCCACCTGCAAGCACATAGATCTTCTGCTGCATCTTGGCAACAAAGTCCAAGCTTTTGAAGATGGCAAGGCCGCAGATCGTACAACTGGCGATGATCGCCACAAGACTAAATGCCCTGATATGCCTGAAGGCCGTATCGATATTTTTTGCTTTTTTGAACATGGCTGCCGGTCTATTGGTTTCCTTTTAACTTGTCCTTGAAATAGGGGTCGCTGTTGCCGTCATTGGCCATATCGCCGGAAGGGTTCATCGAGCCCATCTTTGCAAAATCACCGGCCATGTTTCCTGCGCCCGAAACGATACTGCCCGTGGCTCCCCCTGCCATGCCCACCATTCCGCTGGTCGTGCCGCCAAAGGCACTGGTGATCTTCTGCTGAAGGGCACCACCACCGGCTGCATGTACGATATAGTTGGCAACGGTCGGTACGGTGAAATAGCCCACGATGCCGATCAGAAGGAAAATCAGGTAACCTGCGTCCGTTGCGCTAAAGAAGGTGTCCCCTGCCGAATCGATCTGTCGGATATCAAGACGGATCATGTTCTCCTGTATCTTGCCGATGACCGCACCGAAGATGTTGGCCACCGGCAGCCAAAGGAAGATGTTGATGTAACGTGCAAGCCAGACGGTCAGCGTATGCTGGAACCCATCGAATACCGCCAGTCCGAAAACCAGAGGTCCAAGTATGGCAAGGACGATCAACTGGAAGGTGCGCAGCGTATTGATGCACAGCGCAGCTGCCTGGAAGAGGATCTCGAGCACCTGGCTCATCCATCCCTTGATGGCATTTCGGAAACTGTACATAGCCTTTTCGGCGGCAAAGCGAACATCGTTGCCGATACCTTCTACCCAACCCTCTTTCTGGTCTCCATAGGTGTACTTGTACCATTTCTCCCTGCTGCCTTCCCCCTCTGGCCCCACGTACATCTGCCATTTCGAAGTCTGCTTCAAAGCCTCCTGCTTCTGCTTCATCAAAAGCTCGATCGCCCTGTTTGAACCTTCCACCATCGCCGCCGTTCCGCTCACCGTCGGTTTCATGACCCCGTTGATCACCCCGATCACCGTGGGGAAGAACAGGATGCAAAGTCCGATGGCAAACGGCCTTAGCAGGGGATAGAAATCGATCGGTTCGGCACTGGCCAGGTGTTTCCATACACGCGAGGCGATGTACCATAGTGCCCCGAAGCCCGCAATGCCCTGTCCAATACCTATCAGTTGGGAGCAAAGCGGCATCATTTCTTCATATAGCTGGTCGAGTACACTATGCAGCCCCCCGATCTCGTTTGCTATCTGTGCACTGGCTCCCATGGGTACCATCAAGCACGTTACTGCGATAGCGGCAGCAATCATCCTTCCCTTCATCACCGTCATTTTTTTTACCTGATCCCGTGCAGCCCTTTCAGGTTCTGCATGTCCGTCCTTTCCCTCTCACGCTGTAGCACCAGTCCCTTGGCCTGGTTGTTGAACCAGCGCAGGAACATCACCTTGTCCTGTATATCGGCATGTATGCCGTCGATGGCCTTCAGCCGCTCATCGTCGCTCATCCGCAACTGACCGGCCGTGACGATCATCGTCAGCTCCTCCAGGTTGCGCAGGCTCGCCTCAAATAGGCGCTGGTAGATTGCCGCCAGATATTTCAGTTCATTTTCATTCAGCAGGTCGGCCCTTGCAAAATGCGCATTTGCCGCCCTGAACTCCCTGACCAGCACCAGCTGGTACTGGATGATCTCTGCCACTCTTCGGTATTTGCGTACCTGCGGGCTTACCGCATATAGGCCATCCAAAAAAGTCTTGTGCAGTTTGAAATTTCCTTCTGAAATATCCTTCACTGTTCCATAGCCCTTACTGATAATCTGGTAGCCGCTCTTCAGGTCCGAGAGGATCTGTTTGAACTGGGCCAGTTTCTCGATGTTCAGGGCAAGCTGGGCAAGCTCATCGGCCTGAGCCCTGGCTTTTGTTCCGGCCGCAACCATTACGGCCACCAACATGGTCCACCATAGTTTTTTCATATCCTATTTCTTTTGTAAGTACCTGCCCGAATTTTCCATTTCCATCTTTTCGCGTTCCCTTAAGATCGCCAGTTGCACCGCTGCAATGCCAAAGCTCTCCATGACCTGGAAATTGGACTGCATCTGACCGTAGAGATCGTTGATCCGCTCGATGCGCTCATCGTCCGACATTTGCAGCCCACCTGGGGCCAGCACCGCTTCCAGTTCGCCGGAAAGGGCATCGCAGTCCTTGAGTATCTCTCCAAAGATCCTTTCGATGTAGGCCAGCTCGTTTGCCGTAAGTCTCCCTTTGCCGGCAAGGGCTCCCCTGTATTGCTTCTCGGCGCTGATGGTAGCGCGGTGCAGCAGCAAAATGTCCTTTGCCTTCGGATAGTTGCGCACTTGCGGATTGACCTGCCCCAACGAGGTAAAGAAGGCATCGTGAAGATCCAGTTCTCCCTTTGTGGCCTTGCTGATAAAATCCAGCCCGTCTTTTGCGATCACATAGGTTTTCTGCACATGTCCGATATAGACCTTTAGTGCGGCGATCTGCTCAAGCAGATAGCGCGTCTGTGTCTTTTTTTGGTTGAACAGCTCGTCCCAGAGCTGCGCCCTTGCACTGCCCGCCGAAACAAGGCAGGCCGCAAGTATGATCAAAATCTTTTTCATCTCCCTTTCATTTATTACCTCATCCCATAGAACCGTTTGATGTTTTCCCTGTCCGCTTCGGATGCAGCGCGTGTCAGGCTCAGCCTTACGTTCTCATTGTTGAATGCCCTCAGGTCGCTGTAGTTCTCCTCTACCCGGTCGGCCGCATCGTTGATCAGCTCCAGCCTTTGGGCATCGCCCATCTGGGTTTTGAAACTGTTCACGACCAGCAACAATTGATCAATATTCTTGATGGTCTCCCGAAGAATGCCCGCATAGACGCGCGACATGTACTCGATCTCGGCAACCGTAAAATGCCTATCGGCCTTTAGTAATGCCCAGGTGCGCTCAAATTCCTTTACCAGTTGTATCTGTCGCTGGGCCATCTCTGCGATCCTTTTGTAATAGCTGATCATCGCCTTGACCCTCCACAGTTCATCGAAATACTGTTGATACTGTTCCCGCTGTTTATCTGTCCACTCGCTGATCTCTCCGAGCTTGAGCTTGGACATGGCGTTCTCAATGGTCTTCTGCGCATTCTGTAGCCAAATGACCTTATTCTGCTGTCTTTGGATGGCAAGGTCTGCCGCCTTGATCGCCTTGATGGCTGCTGCCCTGATGAGTCCGAACAGCGGGAATGCCGCAGTGGCTGGCCGGGCAAGGATGCCCACAATGAGTATCGCGCAGCAGATGTTGATAATTAGCTTTTTCATGATGTTGGTTTTTATCTTATGATTCTTTTGGGGCGGTTGGATAGCTTTTCCTTAGGTGGGGCCATCGCATCGATGACCTGCCGGCAGGTCAGGATATTTTTCGGATCGATGATTTCCATTGTTTTGCGGCTGAGTTCCTGATGGTAGCGATCCCTTAGGCTGATATCCATTTGTGATATCACAAAGGCATTGCATGCACCCAGCCGCAGGGTGAAATCGCAGATGATCTTTTCGGTATCCGTGTGGCGGGCATAGGTGCTCAATATGATCTTTTCACCGATCCCCTTTTCTCTGCCCAGCATGGACTGGAAAAGATATTTCTCCAGACTTGGCCCCAAATCGTCCGAGTATCCCCCATTGGTCTGGAATGCTCCCTGCCAGCCTTTTGCCATCAGCTGGGCCGAAAGCGAGCTGACCTCCTTCAATAATTTTTCTATGTATTCCCTCATCGCCTAGTGCTGTTTTGATCTGATCTCCTGTGCCATGGCGGCAATCGCCTTTTTCATGTCCCCTCCGTTTTCGGCGGCAAATTCCATCAGCCTGACCTTTTCGGTCTGTTCAGTGGTATAGGCCAGGTATTCCTCAAGGCTTACCTCCGTTCGATAAACCTTGCTCAGCATACCGCCCAGGCTGATGAATACTTCCTTGTATTTTCTGAGCGGATCGTTGGACCTGTTGACCGATAGCACCAGTGCCTTTTCCTTTTCGGTAAGCCCGAGCAGTTCCTGTATCTGGTCGAACTTGTTCTGGTACTTGCTCTGATCGAGCAGTATCTTGCAATCGCTGTTGTTGATGATCGCCTGTTTGACCACAGGCGATGAAATGATATCCTCCACATCCTGGGTCACCACGATGGCTTCCCCGAAGAATTTCCTTACCGTTTTAAAGAGGTATTTGATGTACTCTGCGAAGCCTTCCTTCATCAGCGCTTTCCAAGCCTCTTCGATCAATATCATTTTCCTTACGCCTTTCATCTTTCTCATCTTGTTGATGAACACTTCCATGATGATGATCGTCACTACCGGGAACAGGATCGGATGGTCCTTAATGTTATCCAGCTCAAAGACGATGAAGCGCTCCTGCAGCAGGTTGAGGTTTTCTGTAGCGTTCAGCAGGTAATCGAACTCACCTCCTTCAGCATAGGGACGCAGCACGTAAAGGAAATTATTGATATCAAAATCCTTTTCCTTTACCTGTTGGCCATGCAGTACCGGGACATAATCATCCTTTAAAAAAGTATAAAAGGTATTGAAGCAGGGAAAGATTTCCGGGTACTGTTCAAGATGCGAATAGTAGCCCGTGATGGCGTTGGACAGTGCTACATACTCACTACGTTTGAATTCTTCATCATCCTTTTTCCAAAGTGCCAATAGCAGGGTCTTGATGCTCTCTTTTTTCTCCGTGTCCAGGCTATCGCCCTCTCCGATGTAAAAGGGATTGAACCTGATGGGGCTGCTTTCCGAATAGGTGAAATAATACCCCTTTACCATATCGCAGAGCCCCTTGTAGGAATGACCTACATCGACCAGTACGACATGCGTCCCCTGTTCGTAATAGCTCCTGACCATATGGTTGGTAAAAAATGATTTTCCGCTGCCCGATGGTCCGAGTATGAACTTGTTCCGGTTGGTACAGATGCCCATCTTCATCGGTTCATCACTGATATCGACATGCACTGGCCTTCCCGTTAGACGGTCTCCCAAACGGATGCCCATCGGACTGAGGGAGGACCGGTAACCGGTCTCCAGGTTCAAAAAACAGGTTGCCTGTTCGGTGAACGTATCGAAGGTATCGTTCATCGGAAAGTCGGCGGCATTGCCTGGAATGCCCGCCCAGAATATCTGAGGAGCACCGAGTGTTTCCTGTTTGGCCACTGCATCCATCTGTGCAAGTGCAGAGGAGACCATGTTCTTCAGGTCCTTCAGTTCCTCCCTGCTATCGCTCCATACCAGCACATTGAAGTGCGCCTTTACCGGCAGTCGCTGCTGGGAAATGGCCTCGTTCAGAAAATCGTTTGTCGCATCCCTTGCGATCAGGTTTTCCCTGCTATAAGCGGATAAGGATTGCAGCCGTAATCTCTTGCTTTCAAGCTTTTGTATCGTCTTTGCAGAATCTTCTATAAAAATATATTGGCTGTACAGGTGATTGCAGGGAAGTAACTGTCCAAGTGTGCAGGCAAAGCCAACAGAGAATTTTGTGCGGTCGGTCGAATATTTATCATAGTTGATCCTGCTACCGCATAGCGATGGAAGATCCTGTGCATCGGCCAGGGTATATAGCTGGCAGTATTTGTCACCGACCAGTAGGCCTTCATCGAAAACAATATCACGGATAATCATCTCCTCCCATTTATCGGAAAGCTGCATATATTTTTCGATCAGTCCCCTTTTGCGGCCCTGGCTTTTGAGCTGGTCAGCTTTGATCCGCTCGAGCTTTACGAAACCACTGTCCTCCATGATACGTCTGAACTGTCCGGTGCTATCCAGGAAATCCTGCAGCAGCTGCACGCTCAGGGTCTGCTCGGGAACAATGGTTGTGCGGATGAGATTGGAGAAAAGCGAGGTGCTGATCTTTCTGCCCGAAGGTTTTTTGGTGAGCATGATGTAGCACTCATGGTCAAGGAACGGCCTTTCGTTGAAGAAACGGTCGCTGCTCCTGTTCAAAAAACTATCATCGGCCTTATTGAAATCAGGCCGGAACGTGCTTTCTACAAACCAATCCTGCTTGCAGAAGATACTGTGTTTGGGAAGTATCTTGATGGCCTTGATCCACGCCTGATGAAAGGCTTCATACTCCTGGTTGGAAAGCGTGAATATTTCGGGCAGGTGAGCCCTGAATATAACGGTAATGTCCCCCGATTTGCTCAGTATACAATCGTGCTCCACATCCATGATTGGTAAAATTTCCTCCAGCCTCTTTTCCATCTCGTTTACCTAATTATTGGTTGTACTATCTATGTGTTATAGCAGCGGTCTTTTCCGTTTGCCCCGTGACTGCTTTTTTTCCTGCCTGGCGACCTCCTTCAGTTTCTCGGTCCTGACCATAAGGCTATCGGCAAGACGTTCCCTGTTGGCACGAATGGCCTCAGGTATATTGGTGTCTTTCATCGGTATGACCACCGCTTCCAGCTTGGGGCGGGCAGGGTATTTAACCAGCCATGCGGTCGGCCCCATACCACTCTTGATGCCATATCCCACAGGATCAAGCTCAAACTCGCTCGGCACTGCAATGGCCTTCACCTGTTCGGGAATTGATACGGCGTCATGGTCCAGCAGGTATTCGCATTTCTTTACGGTATCGTACAAGAACATATAGCGATCGTTCTCAAAGTCAGGCTCCAGCTGGTTCAGGTGGATCTTGGTAACGTGCGTCATGGGCTCTGAATGCACGTGTCTCAGTTCTGCCAAGCGCAGATCGATTGTAAACTCGTCACCGCAGATCTCGATCACAGGCAGCTTTCCGCTCAGGCGCATGGCCAGTTCGGCATCCACCAGATGTACCCTATTATCGCTGGTGCGGCTTTCCCTGTTGAAGGCTGAAATGGACTCCGCATCCTTCCAGAAATCTTCTTTGCCCAGCTCAAGCGGTAGCCTGATGTGGATGGCCTCCACAATGTCGTCAGGACCGTCCGAACCTCTTACCGGCATCATTGTCCTGGCGTCCAGCGACACCTTGTAGTGTCCACTATCTTCCACCAGCTCGGCCAGCAGGATCTTGCAATCGGAATTTTCAGACCGGACCAGCACCTGTTCCGCACTGTCCAAATGGAACAGTTCATCGGCAATCAGCACGCTATTCTCTTTCACCTGTATCGGATACCTCATCTCTCTGCTGCTTGGTTTAATTATGCTATAGCGCATTTCAAAACTTAAGGGAGCCCTTTCCCCTTTTTTATCTTCTTCTTCGCCATTGGTTCAAAGGTTCTTTTGTTTGAACTGAGGCTACAGATGTCTTCCTTTTTTTCTTTGCGGTTTTATCGTAAAGGGTAAATCATCTACGTAATCTCCTCTTTTGCGTTCAATATTTTTATGGATATGGTTTGCCACAAACGTTTCTGCTAATGGATAAATTCTTGCCTTTAGCTCATGTTGTAGCGGATATTTTCCCAATAGTGAAAGCTCATCAATGTTTTGCTTTCTTGCCACACCGATAGGATCAAGCCACAATTCATGAGGCAATTCTATCATGACGGTATTTGGTGGTTCCTTTGTTATTTTATCAATATCTAAGTTTACGATATGATGCTTCTTATGGTCATAAAGAAAAACATAATTACCGTTGCCATTAATCGAAAGCATTTTTAGGATGATCCTCTTTGTTTGGTCATCTACGCTGTGCAACTCACCAAGCCTTACATCCACATGGTATTCCTTGCCCGCTATATCAATTTGTGGCAGCACTCCTTTCAAGCGTTTTTCGATTAATTTGGGATCGCAGCTTAGTCCGCTATCATCGGTTGGTAGGCTCTGTCTTTCTAAACCGTACTTGATACAAATTCCTTCAGGATCTAAAACTACCATCTGTCCGATAATATGTTTTTCATAAAGCGGATGCGGTGTTTCTGAAAGCCCCTGCAGCATCGGCTCAACATGTAATGCATAGCCACCTCCTTCACGGTCCATATTGTGGAAACTCACCCTACAATCGGGATATTCCTTGTGCCTTAATTCTGCAAAGGCTACATCTACGATCATGCTGATCCCGTCTATGACTATCTCGGGTAATTTTCTTTGTGCCTTCATAAGTTGACTTTTATAAATAAGTTGCCTGGTTCCCTGAACTAATGGCTTTGGCTAATCGCTTTTGCTAATGCATTCAGTTCACTTTCAAAACTTGCGGGAACGCCCTTTTTCCTTCTTTGCTGACACCTTTTTGGCCCTTGGAACAATGTTTTCCGCGATGTGCTTCTTAATGTTTTCCTGTACAAGCTTATCGACGCCCATTTCTTCCCATTCGACCTTGCGAGCAACGTAGTGCATCCTGACACCTGTCTCCTTGAGGTTGCTCAACTCATCAACTCCCAGATAACGGTTGTAGCCGACACGGTCCATGTCCTCTGGCGATTGTATTTCGACCAGGATAAGGCCCTTTGGAATTTCAAGGATTTCGTTTGACACATGTCTTAGCTCATGCTTTACCGCGTCATAGGGAAAGATATAAGTGCCGCTTTGATCTGCACGATAGACTTCTATATCATCGAAACGGATACCAGCCGCGCTGAAATCATCTTTGGGCCTTAATTCCCGCAGGCGGTGATCTACGAAAAATATCTGTCCTGCGATATCTACCGTAACCAACATACCGGCCCTTCTTTGCTGAAGGGCTTGCTGATCGACGATCAGATCGAAATCTGTCTTACCGGCCATCTCATCCATCTTCAGGCCATACTTGCGGGCCATACCTTCGGGATCGAGCACCACCAGTTCGGGGATTTTTACCAGCTTCACATCTTTATCGCCAGTACGGACTATCTTAACAGCTCTTCTTTCCCCTTTTTTGAAATGAAACTGGTAACCATTTCCATTTTCGGACATGTCCTTCAATACCGAAATCGTATTGGTGGAATACATCTTATCACGAAGCTCCATCCTCTCGACATCTATCCAGAATTCAGCGCCATGGATTTTAAAGACAGGAAGGATCTCTGCTGTCGGGGGAGCAAGCTTTACAGGATCATTGGGCCTACCGAGATGTATATTCCATCGATGGTCCTTACTGAACGAGTTCATTTCCGATATGAACAGGGGATCGTTCCAAAATTCTTCCTGCATAATCTCATTGGGTACAAATACTCCAAAGGAAAGCCGTTGTGTATCCTCCCACTCCATAAGTTCCCGTTGCGGCAACCTTGTATCCTTGCGGAGCAGAGCTGTTGAATGCGGACCTTCATCTTTCATGTCGGCCAAATAAAGTATATCATCCGGTTTATCGATCCTGATAAAAGCCTGGTTTTCGAAATCTACCCTGTAGCCGATATCTGCGATGTATAAAATCTTCTCTTCCATTTTCTATTTCCTTTCCTGGTTTTTCAGTGTAATGAACTTTGCCCTGCTCCTTATCCTGATGGCTTTGGGAATACTCCTTTGGGCCAGCGTTTTCATCAGGCCATGCTCCCCATATTTGTTGCTCATCCCATAGATCTTCACAACAAGGACGGTTCCCAAAAAGCCGATGATTACCACACATATCAATGGCGGTAGGCCGATGATGTACATAATGGCAAACACGATCAACAGCGCCACCACCCCCGCCCCGAGGTACCAGATGTACTGTGCCTTCAATCCCTTGAATTCAATGCTCTGGTTAATGCCCTTGTTGATTTGATATACACTGTTGCTCATTTTGATATTTTTGGTAATGTTGGATTAAAGTTCCCGGTGTACGATGGCGATGATGGCATGGCGCAGCTTAGTGTTGTCGACTTCCGCTTCGGTCGAAAAGCCAAAACCTTCAAAAGCATCGGCACAGCGTTCCATGATGCCTATGACCTTCGAGGTAAGTACACCCTGCTCCCTTAGTGCCGTAAACTCGCGCGGATACTCCTGCTCGATAACGGCCTTGAGGTAATTGAATTTTGAAGGCAGTAGTTCTGCCGTCATCAATGCCATATACCGCTCTATCATTTCATCATTGGTCATCCGTGCTATGTGGTGTTTTTCCAACTGCTCCATAGCAAGCTCAACTTTGTCATTGATGTACTGTGGAATGGAAAAACCACCTGTCCTCACCAATAGCTCCGGATTGTTCACCACGATATAGTGGTGCAGTCTTTCTTTCAGCAACTCTTTCATCGTGTTATGCTATATGCCAAAGAATGATCTGATCACCGTTGCCACCACTACCAGGAAAACGCAGCTGCCAAACCAGGCACTGGCCACCTTGCTGGTATCGGGATCGCCCGCATTCCATTTCTGGTACACCTTGATCGCCCCGATCAGGCCCAGGATCGCACCGATGGCGTACATCAGCTGCGTTCCCGAATTGAAATATCCCCTGACCTCGTTGTTGGCCGCATCGATCCCCGCGTTGCCACCCTGTGCACTTGCCTGCCAGGCCATAAAATTCAGCAGTGCCCACACTGCAATTCCCACAGCTCCCGCTGCGCTTCTGATCTTATCTTTCTCACTTTTCATATCCTTGATCTTTATTCTCTTTAAAAAAGGGAGCGGACAGCATCACGCCTTTCCCCAGCACCAATCCCGCTGCCCGTCTCCCCGTTGTACCGGAGCCGTAAACCACCCTACTTGCCTACTATGAAACCGGTCTCCGGTAATGCTTAGCGGGACAGGTTCTCCCACTCCTGCTCCAGTTCCTGCTCACTGAACGCTATCCCGCAATTTTCTCTGGCCTTTTCAATGATGTAGTTGTTGAGCGCATATCGGTAGCCGGGACGGCCCAACCCGCCAAAGCTTGCAACTCTTGAGCGGAGCTGATTGAGCAGCTCCTGTTTGGTTGCCTGTTTTCCCGGCTCCAACATATGCGCGATATCCTCGATGGTCCCTTCCAGATCCACCATCAGTTCGCCCAGCGGACTGTCATCGGTCTTCTCTTCCCATGCGTCTGTCTCTGTTTTTGTCGCTCTGCGATCCCTGATGCGCAGCAGCATCTCCTTCCTGTAGTAGATCAGCAGCACGGCCACGTAGTAGAGCGTAATCAGTACCGCCGCTGCCATCAGGTACTGTCCCCATGTAATGTCTTTGAATAAGTTGCTCATCGTCGTATCGATTAATGGTTATTGAAATCTTCGATACAAAGTTGGCCACGGCAACAGCGCATCTCTGACACCGCCATAGCACTACCAACTATTATTTTTGATTTTTTTTAAAAGGGCGGGATAGCGGCTGGGATCGGGTTTCAAGTGGAATTGAATGGAAGCGATATGAATTTTCCGCTGAAAAGAGTACACCGCTGCTGGAGTACCGATTTTCTATTTGCGCTCTTCGCTTTGGCAAGGCATCACCAACCTTAATGATTGTGCAAGAAAATAGAGATGCCAACTAGTGCAATTACAAAGATTGTTCTCATTGCAGAAGGTAGCACAAGTGCTAAAATCAGCTAGGGAAACACAAAAATTTTCAGCTCTGCAATCATCGTAGGACGCTAGGGAAACCATGGGCCGCGTAAAGAGATATCCTCTTGAACATTTTTTTCATCTGCCAGCCGTGACTATTTCTTTGGCAAACGTCTTATAGGAAAACAGTCGAAATCATGGGCAACAGACAGGATATCAGAGATCAGTTCTACAGTTACCTTCAGGGTACGGCAGATGCCAGAATTATAGAAGGGCTTTTTACATACTTTGCAACTGACCAGAGCAAAGTGCATCTTTCTGAATTGGTTAATGAAGCATTCGAAGATCAAACTGACGCTGATCCTGCCCTGTTGGCCAAGGTTGTACCGATTACCGATCGTGTAGGTATGAAGTTGGCTGAGCAGGTTAGACCAACAGATCAACGTCGAATGCTCTGGAAACAGGGATACACCATTATCGCTATCGCTGCGACCATATTGCTGGCGATCGCTTCTTTCCTGTACCTGAAGAATACTTCAATGCAAATGGAAATGCAGCAACACATCTTTGCCCTTGATGCCGCACCGGGTACCAACCGTGCCACACTGAAGTTATCGGACGGCAGGGTGATCGATCTTTCTTCGGCAGCCAATGGTAGCATCTCCGATCGAAACGGAATGCAGATCAGCAAGACTGCAGATGGCCAACTGGATTATCAAGGTGCAGAGAAAGGAACTGCACTGACCAATACCGTCACAACACCAAATGGAGGCCAGTATCAGGTGCGTTTGCCTGATGGCACCAAAGTATGGCTAAACGCCGCCTCATCTATTTCCTATGCAACAGATTTGTCTATATCCAACAAACGTATAGTCTATTTGAGCGGCGAAGCCTACTTTGAGGTTGCACATGACCGTGCAAGGCCATTCATCGTAGATACCAAGGAACAACAGATAGAAGTACTGGGAACACATTTTAACGTGAACAGCTATGCAGATGAGGGCCGCACGACAACAACACTTTCCGAAGGCTCTGTGAAGGTGACCCGTGATCAACAACATGTTACGCTCAAGCCCGGCCAGCAGGCAACGGGTGAAGGAAGTTCATTGCAGGTAATGCCTGCCGACATGGAGACTGCCCTTGCATGGAAGAACGGCAACCTTGCCTTCAAAAGTGCACCCCTCGAACAGATCATGAGACAGGTACAACGCTGGTATGATGTCGAGGTAGTCTACCAGGGTAAGGTCCGCCACCGGGTTTTCAGCGGTGGCATCCCGCGCAGCAGTAAGCTCTCCGTGCTGCTAAAAGTACTTTCCGACAGTGGAGTAAAATTTGAAATGAAAGAAACCCCTCAGGGTAAAACGCTCGTAATCCATGAATAAAACAACACAATGATTACAGTTAAAACCGAGCGCCTATGTAACATCCAACAGAACCAAAAATTAGGTTAAATAGTTAATTAAGACCCAATAAAAAACCGGGCTGATTCTGATCAATCAGTCCGGCAAATTTGGGACTACTGTTTTGCCTGTTAAGACAATCATTTTTCCAAAACCCCAAACAGAACAAAAGTATGAAATTATTTACATGCGGCAATGCCTGTCTTTTCAGGTGTTCGCGGCAGGTTGCATATTGGTTGCCCAAACAGGTACAAAATGCAAGACTATTAAAACAGATTATCATGCGCGCCTATCTCACAGCAGTTGTAATCACCTTGGCATTCGTAAATGTCAGTGCAGGCCTACGTGCGCAGAGCGTGACGCTGAAAGTCCAAAACGCCAAGCTCGTGCAGGTGTTCTCAGAGATCAAAAAACAGACTGGTTACCAGTTCTGGTACGAGGATAACATACTGGACAATTCCAAGAACGTATCGCTAGACCTTAGCAACGTATCGATAACTACAGCGCTTGAGACCACACTCAAAAACCAGTCACTGGAGTTTACCATCAATGACAAAACGATTGTGATCCGTGAGAAGGAGAAGAATTTATTCGACCGAATTATCGATGTATTTGCGCTGATCAACGTCAATGGCCGAGTTACCGATGAGAACAACCAGTCGATGGCTGGCGCGACAATAAAAGTAAAGGGTACAAACAAGCAAGCTCAGACAAACCGCAATGGTGAATTCTATCTGGAGAACGTCTCTGAAGACGCAATAATCGAGATCACTTTCCTAGGATACATCAAGCAGGAACTTAAGGCGAGGCCAAATATCAGCGTGCAGATGGAGCCGATCCCGAACGAACTGCAACAGGTGACGATCAACAAGGGATATTATAGCACCACAAGTGAGCTCAATACGGGTTCGGTGAGCACCGTCACAGCCTCCGATCTCTCCAGACAGCCCGTAAGCAATCCCTTGATGGCCCTCCACGGAAAGGTGACAGGCCTCTACCTGAGCCAGCAGAGCGGCGTACCGGGATCACCGATGACCGTTCGCCTGCGCGGTCTTAACAGCATTGCCAACGGAAACGATCCGCTGTTCATCCTCGATGGTGTACCATTTAGTTCAGCGGGCATTAACAATGCCAATGTATCCTCCGGGGGGACCTCGACCAGTCCCTTTTCGACCATAGGAATGGAAAACATCGAAAGCATCACGGTACTGAAGGATGCTGATGCCACGGCCATCTACGGAAGCAGGGGCGCAAACGGAGTCATCCTGATTACCACCAAAAAGGGAAAAGCGGGTTCCACCCGCGTGGATGCCAACTTTAACCAGGGATTTGGAATGGCAGTCAACCGATATGACCTGATGGACACCCAGCAATATCTGGAGATGCGCCGCGAGGCGTTTGCCAACGACAATGCCACCATACCTTCTACGGCCTACGATATCAACGGTACGTGGGACCAGAATAGCTATACCGATTGGGAGAAGATTTTTTTGGGCGGAACAAGTACACTGACCAATGCTTCGGCCAGTGTTTCCGGAGGGACCGACCTGTTGCAGTTTCTGATCTCGGGAAGTTATAGGAACGAAACGGCAGTCAATCCCGGCAACTTCCGCAACCGAAAGGTCGGAGTCCATTCCAATATCACCAACCGATCCGCAAACGGGAGGTTCAACAGTAGCCTTACCCTGGGCTATCTCAGGGACAACAACCTGCTGCCGACCCTGGACTACGCCAGCCAGATCTTGCTTCCCCCAAATACACCCTCGATCTACAATCCGGACGGCACACTGAACTGGGCCAATTCGACCTGGTCGAACCCTTTCGGACCGATCAATAACAACTACAGCAGCTCCGCTGCCGAGAACCTTTCCGGCGCGCTGAATCTCAGCTATGCCGTCATCGATGGCCTTAACATCAGTGCAAGGCTTGGCTACAACAGGATCAGTACCGAAACGCACAACGTGTTTCCGGCATCCGGAAAGAACCCCGCCAACCCAATCGTTCCGGCCAGCAGGCGCCATGAGCTAGGCACCAGGGCCACTGCTTCATGGATCGTAGAGCCTGCCATCAACTATGGCAGGAACATTGGAAAGGGAAAACTGGAAGCAACCATCGGAGCAACCTTTCAGGACACCAACTATTCGGGGGCATCCTTTGTCGGACTGGGCTTTAATTCGGATGCCCTGATGGAAGACTTCGGCGCGGCAGGCACCATCAGCTCCGCCCCGACGCAGTTTGGCAAATACCGTTATAATGCCCTTTTTGCAAGGGCCGGCTACACCTATAGGGAAAGATATGTCATAAATCTCACTGGCAGGCGCGACGGAAGCAGCAGGTTCGGGCCTGGCAAGCGGTTTGGCAACTTTGGTGCGATCGGCGCGGCATGGCTCTTCGCCAAGGAAAAGGGTATCATAGAGCTTCTTCCGATCCTGAGCAGCGGTAAGCTAAGGGCCAGTTATGGCATTACGGGAAACGACCAGTTATCCGACTACAAGTACCTTTCGACCTACAGTTCCAGCGGGCTGACCTATCAAGGCATTTCGGGCCTCAACGCCACACAGCTCACCAATCCCGACTATAGTTGGGAGAACGTGAAGAAACTTGAGGCGGCCATCGAGTTCGGCTTAATGAAAGAAAGGATGACCCTGCTTGCTGGGTGGTACAGAAACCGCACGGGAAACCAATTGGTGGGCTATCCCCTTCCCTCGATCACCGGCTTTACCAGCGTACAGGCCAACCTGCCGGCAGTGGTACAGAACCAGGGCTGGGAGTTGGAGGCGAGCGGCATCCTGGTCCATCAAAATGGTCTCCAATGGACCCTTGGCGCCAACATCAGCATCCCCAAGAACAAACTGGTCTCCTACCCGAACCTAGCTGCCAGCAGCTATGCCAACAGGTACATCATCGGCGAGCCGCTTTTCATCAACCAGAGATACCACCTTACGGGTGTTGATCCGCAAACCGGCGTCTATACCTTCACAGACCGCAATGTTGATGGTTCGATTACCAGTGCCTTTGACCGTTTTCCGGTCTTTGTTGGCCAGCGTTTCTTTGGCGGACTCTCCAGTGAGTTTAGCTACAAGGGTATCGAGCTGAGTGTACTGTTCCAGTTCGTCAAACAGCAGGGCTACGATAATAATATCACCTCGGCGCCTGGAAGGTTCGTTAGCGGACTGGGCAACGTTTCGCAGAGACTGCTTGACCGTTGGCGCAAGCCGGGCGATGTGGCCGCCTTCCAGAAATATACCCCGTCCACTTCAAGCCCGGCAGGTGCGGCATACGCCCTTTATCAGCTTAGCGATGGGATTATCACCGACAAGTCCTTTGTACGCATGCGCAACATCACCCTTTCCTACAGCTTGCCAAAGAGCATGCTGAAACATATCGGTATCGCGGGACTAAAGGTCTACGCTCAGGGACAGAACCTGTTGACCTTTACCAGGTACAAGGGCGTAGATCCCGAGATCTCGGCACTGGACCTTGCCACGCCCTCGATGAAAATGACCACATTCGGTCTTCAGGTATCCATTAACTAAACCAATGCACCATGAAAAAGAAACTATATACGATAATGCTCCTTTCAGTGCTTCTGATGCGCTGCGAGAAGTTCGTCGACGTGGGCGAACCAAAGAACCAACTGGTGACCGCCTCGGTATTCGAGAACGATGGACACGCCATAGCGGCCATTACCAATATCTATTCCCAGATGATCAACAAGGGCAACAGTTACCTGTTGCCATACTACACAGGTATTGCAGGCGATGAGCTGACCAACTATTCCACCAACGGCCTGTACGTACAGCTTTACCAGAACAGTGTCCAGCCGCTGGATGCGCCAACCAACAGTTTTTGGGACAGTGCCTATAGCAGCATCTATCTGGCCAATGCCGCCTACGAGGGGTGCGATAGGTCAAGAGGAATGAGCAGTTCGGTGAAAAAACAGCTGATGGCCGAAGCGCGATTTGTACGTGCCTTCTGGTACTTCTACCTGATCAACCTGTTCGGGGATGTTCCGCTGATCACCGGCACCGACTATCAGGCCAATGCCATTGCGGCAAGGAGCTCAAAGAACAACGTGTACGATCAGATCGTAAGTGATCTAGACTACGCCGTACAGAACCTGAACACAGGCTACGTAGATGCAAGTTCCGTGAGCACCTATAGCGAGCGTATCAGGCCCAACCAATTTGCAGCGCGTGCCCTGCTGGCACGTACATACCTGTACATGGGAAACTGGGCCAAGGCCGAAGAGCTATCGAGCACGGTCATCGCCAATACGGCAACCTATGATCTGGCAAGCCTTTCGGGTGCCTTTCTGAAGAACAACAAGGAGGCCATCTGGCAGCTGAGCAAGCCGGACAACGTCGGCAACCTATCCACCCAGGAGGGACAGGGCTTTATCCTAATTAACAAACCGATCGTCACTGGCGTGCTGAACTGTTCGGCGATCAGCCCGCAGCTGCTGGGGGCATTTGCATCCAACGACCTGCGCCTCTCTACTTGGATAGCCAGCTATATCGATAAGACCGTTACGCCGAACGTTACCTATTACTTCAGCAACAAATACAGGGAGCGCAACAATACCACGTCGGTAGAATACACCACGCCCCTGAGGCTTGCAGAGCAGTACCTGATCCGCGCAGAGGCGCGCAACGAACAGAACAACACTGGCGGCGCAAGGGACGACCTTAACAAGGTCCGTTCAAGGACGGGTACCGGAAATACGTCGGCAACCACGCAGGCTGACCTGCGCGTGGCCATATTGAAGGAGCGCCAACTGGAGCTGTTCACCGAATGGGGACAGCGTTGGATGGACCTCAAGCGCACGGGCAATATTAATACTGTGATGGCAACGGTCGCCACCACCAAGGGTGCAATTTGGAACAGCAACAAGCAGCTCTTCCCTATCCCGCAAAAGGATATCGAGGCCAACAGGAACCTAAAACAGAATACAGGATATAACTAAAAGAAAACATGTTAAGATTAAAGATAATGCTGGTACTGATGACCTTTCTGGTACCGGCTATCGCTCTCAATTCAAATGCACAGAACCACGATGACGATGAAGTCGACTATCCGAAGGTCGGCGAGCAGATCAAAGACCATACCTTCACCGACCTGGAGAACTTTCCAAAGAAAGAAGTGAAGATCAGTGATTTTAGGGGCAAGTGGTTGATATTGGATGTTTGGGGATATGCATGTGGAAGTTGCATTCTCAGCTTTCCGAAAATGAATAAATTGGCAAAGCAATTTGAAAAAAGGGTTCAATTAATCATGGTTGGAGAATATTCAAAAACTGGTCAAAGTTATAAAAGAACTAAAGATACTTTTGCGGATTTAAAGAGAGAACATGAGCTTACCTTTACAGTAGCTTACGATAGTACATTTTATAAAAAATATGATGTAAAGTTTGAACCATTTATATTAGTGATTGACCCCAGTGGAAAAATAGTTGCAAAAACAAAGGCTGTGGATGAAACGCAGTTAACCGAATTGCTTCAAGGAAAAAATCCAGCATTCACAAGAGCTTTTTCAAAACATGAAAAGATAGAATATAATGAATCAATTCCTCTATTAACAACTGGAACTTTGGCTAACGGTGGAATCGATACCGCATTCCTTAGCAGGTCATTGTTGATGAGATTCAATCACAATATCCCTTATTTGTTTCAGAAACCACTAACTCATAAAGACAGTGAGGCAGTAAAAACTGGCCATTTCGAAGTATCCAAAATTGGATTAAGCGGTCTTTACAAGTTTGCATACTTTGGCTCTGATGAGTTTACATTTGGAAGTTCAGATTATATTAAGTTCAATACAAATCTGGCATTGGAAGTAAAAGATAAAAAACCATTTTTCGAAAGTAAGGCGACCTTGGAAGGCCTTTATGCATATAGTTTGAAAATCCCTAAAAAGTACTCTTCAACAAATTCAATCATGCATGCGATACAGAATGATTTAAGCCGAAACTTCCCATACAATATCACTATTGAAAAAAGAAAGGCAGAAGTGTATAAGCTGATTGTAATCGATAGTAACTTAGCAAATAATATAAAAACGAAAGGAAATACCAGTTCTAGTTTTATAGTTGGAAAAGTTTTTAGTAAAGGCTATTCAGTAACAAATAAAAGTATAGCAAAATTTCTAGTTGTCTTTCTAAAATGCCTTCCGCCAAAAAGTAAGTTGATCGATAGGACAGGAATTGAATTTAACGTTGATATGCAAATTTTAGCAAACATGTATATAAAATCAGATGTAAACAATGCCTTGAAACAACTCGGTTTACAGATTGTGTCTGGATTCGAAGACTTTGAAACAATTGTAGTGCGAGATAAATAACTCAGATGAAAAAGGGCCGATAGGTGATCGGCCCTTTGAATAATTAGAAACCCTGATTCTGTTCGAGTGGCTTATTACAGCCAGGAAGTTCGTAAAGCTGATGAGCACCATCGCTTGTTGTTTCGTAAGTACAACCAACCCCTTCTATGTCACAGTCAATGTCAAGGAAGTCATTGGTACAGCCAGTCATGTTTATTTCATCCTGATAATAATACACAGTTTTCCATACTTGTGTTTTTGTGGTTGCAAACGCAGTTCCTACTGCGAACAACAGGGCGAATACACCCAATAAAGCATTTTTTTTCATGTTGTTTTTTAGTTTAAGTGGTTTAAAGATCAGCCCTCGTCAAGGCCAAGTGTGCACAGTATTATACGTACAGATCGGCAGCGGTCTGCCGTTGTACGGGCGGTCTCCGCTTTAACCAGATGGCTAATGCGGCAAGCAGCGTAAAGAAGATGTTGAAGAAGAAATGCTGTTTCCAGGTAAGCTCACGTATCAGTCCCCCGCATGAGCACGGCAGATGATCTTGCGTAAATACGAGTGCGGAAACATAGGCCGTAAAGGCGATCATCAGTGCAAGTGATCCCCATAGACCTAGCGTCCTTGTCCGCGGTACAAAGAGCAGTATTGAAATTGCAAACTCGATGAGCGGTAGCAGGATAGAAAGTGGTGCGGCCCACTCTCCGACAAATGGCGACCTTCCAAGATCCTTTACATAGATCGAATAGATGAACAGTTTGCTGAATGCCGTATAAAGGAAAAGGATGATGAATGCATAGGCAATGGTGTCGATAATGGTAGCGCGTTTCATAGGTATTTTTGTTTAGTCGATTTCTTCAATGGTTCCCAATAGCTTTGTTGTATTGGCCTGTCCCTCGAACACGCCGCGCAGGTTGCGGTCACGGTCATAGATGGCAAGCAGCGGCGTGGTAGCAGAATGGAAATGCCTCGGAAAATACATTTGGTAGTCATACGCAAGCATTATGTTCGGATACCTCTCCATGTGATAATGCCTTCTAAAGATGTCCACGCTCTTCAGACCGTGGATCGTGAGGAAAACAATGTTCGTTCTGCGTAGCTTATCGATGTGCAGCAACAGGGTATCGGTCTCCTGCTGGCATCCAAGACAGTCCGCATCAAATAATACGAACAGGTAAGGGACATCACGCGGCAGCTGCGATGTACTGATCGTAGAGCTATCAGAAAGCATCAGGTTAAAGTTGGGCATCCTTGCCAGTCTGTCCTCACGGCATGAGCCGTAAAAAAATAACAGGGCTAGTGCCACGATTAGGCCAAAGCAATGGTTCTTCATCGTACAAAATTTTTCAGAAGCCGTTTTCTTCGAACAGGCTCACGCGGCAATTTTGCCTGTCGTACAACTGGCGAAAACCGATCGCTGTTTCCTGGAAGCACTCCCCTTCCCCGACCTGGCAATCGACATAAAGTTCTTCCGCTAGGCAAACGTTCTTTTCGATATCATCATCCCAGAAATAAACCACACGGCTTGTGCGGCTATGGGTAGTTGCGTATGCAGACGATGCTGCAACCAGCAGCGCAAGCATAGCTGAGGAAAGATTTGGTTTCATGGCAAAGAGGTCTAATGGTTATACCCTTCAAATCTAGGTTCGGCACCAGTATAGACCATTATGATATCTGTCCGCTTAATTGTAAATATTGTCCGGAAAGTTGTGTGTGGTGACCGATCTCAAAAAAATCCCATCCCGACCGTGATAAAAGATTTGCTATTCGTCTTATGGATATGAGAAAGAAAATTTTAGAATACCCGCAGCATACTTTCCTGGCTGTGGTCATTGTCGCATCATCCTTTCTGATGTTCGCAGTTTTTAGTGCAGGGGCACAACAGGTAAAAAGCGAAAAAGAAGATGATGAGATCAGCTATCCAAAAGTCGGCGAACAGATCGAGGATCATGTCTTCACCGAACTTGAAAACTATGCCGCTTCAAGTGCGAAGGTCAGTGACTTTCGTGGAAAGTGGCTCATCTTAGATTTCTGGGGGTGGGCTTGCGGAAGCTGCATAAATAGCTTTCCAAAAATGGATAAGCTAGCAAAGGAATTCAAAGATCAGATTCAATTGATCATGGTAGGCAGCTATCAGCCAAAATTCAAGGACAGCTACCGTAAAACGAAAGAGGTCTTTAGATTAAGAAAAAACGATCTTGGACTTTCCTTCACCGTTGCTTACGATTCTTTGGTTGACAGAAAATATGATATCTATTCCGTTCCTTACATTTTAGTGGTTGATCCAAATGGGAAAATCGTTGCTAAAACATCCGCGGTAAGCAGAGAACAATTAAAAGAACTAATTGCTGGAAAAGAAGTACCTTTTGCAAAGGCATTTTCGGGTCATGAAAAGTTGGAGTATAATACCGCATTACCATTGCTGACCACAGGAAACCTGGCCAACGGAGGGGTTGATACTGGATTTGCTTTTCGATCGATACTCGTAAAGCATAACAATAAAATTGCACTGCTAAGACCTCGCCCACTTACTCATCCACAAAGTGAAGCGGTGAAATCGGGTGTTTACGAAATTTCGCGAATTGGTCTTTCAGGCTTGTATAAGGCTGCTTATTTTGGCGCCTCAAGTATTCTGTTTGGAGGAAAGGACTACGAACAACAAAGTGAGCAACTAGAATTAAATATCAAAGACAAGTCTCCCTTTGTCGAAAACAAAGCCAACCTCAGCGGCCTATGGGCTTATAGTTTGAAATTACCGACATCAAAGTCCTCTGCAAGTGAGATTATGACTGCCATGCAATCTGATTTAAAGCGCTTCTTCGGTTACAATGTAAATGTAGAGAAAAGAAAAAAGCTAGTTCATAAATTAATAATCATAGATACTTTACTTGCTCGCGCATTAGCGACAAAAGGCGGAAAGCCTTCCTATAAAAGTGAAGAGGGAATGGAAATAAAGGGATATGGCGTCATAAATAAGCGACTCTTTGATTTTACGCAAGCCCTACTGAAATGTATACCCCCTGAAAGCGTTCTTTTAGATCGCACCGGAATTACATTTAATGTTGACATCTATATCAAGGCTAATATGATGTCATTAACGGCCGTGAACGATGCTCTTGAAAAAGTTGGTCTTTGCATCAAACCAGATGAAGAAGAAATGGATGTTATCGTGGTGCGAGACGAATAAAAAATGGGCAACTAACGTCGCCCATTTTTATGTTTAGAATCCGGTTTCCTGATCTAGTGGATTGACACATCCAGGCAGCTGGTAAAGCTGATGGATACCATCATTCGTTGTTTCGCGGCGGCAGTTCTCATCACCGGGCGAGCAATCGATGTCAAGGAAATCATCGGTACAACCAGTTTTTTCTGTTTCATTCTGGTAGTAGTACACAGTTTGAGGTGTCCTTGCTTTAGTTGTTGCAAAGGCAGTTCCTACTGCCAGCAAAAGGGCGAAAAGGCCCAGCATAACATTTTTTTTCATGTGGTTTGTTGTTTAAGTGGTTTAAGTTTTCGCCTTCGTCAAGGCTTGAAATGTGCACGGTTTAGTAACCAGGTTACGGCTTCAAATCTATGCTGAATGCAAACCTCGATTGTTACCTAATGTGACCAACATATTGTAAATGTTGACCAGTAAATTGTGGATATTATCCTTTACAGCTGCACAGAAAAAAAAAGGAGATGAAAACTCACATTGTTAAATAAGGAACTACATCTAAAACAAATCATCAGTATCTTTATTGATTAACCATTTTAACACCTGTATGCCACGTATCACCATCGATAAAAAAATCGTAATCAAGTACGATCACCGTGCCAGAGATAAATATTGGAAGGCCCTTTCCACGCGCCTTTCCGATAAGCACGGAAAGGGGCCCCATACTGATAGTGCCAAGGTCGAGGAGATGTTGCTCGAGGCCTTTAATTTTCTTGTGGGCGCTTTCCGCGAACTCATCGGAAAGGAAAACCGATATACCTTTTTCCTATATGTGCACTGGCTCCACGAACAGTCGATAGAAATCCATCTGGCGACCTTGAACAAGCTTAAGCTTGAGAATATCACCGAGAGCGAATTCGCACTCTATCGTAGGATACTCAAGCTTATATTGGAGCAGGGCTGCGACAAGGATTTTCCGGCAACTGCACAGATCAATGGCAGGGATGTCCTTGCCATGGACGAGCTGATCCAGGAGCTGCTCTACATTGCCACCTGGATTTACAACTTTGCCGATATGGTTGCTCTTCAGAAGATGATCGAAGATTGCCACAGCATCGAATTTGAAGCAGATGGAATGTTGGCAGTCGGCTGGCAGTACCACTATGGAGGTGCCTACAAAATCCTCTTCCCACTGGTCAGCAGCGAATATGTTGCCGCTGCCTTGGATACGGAAGCTATAAAAGAATTCCGTGAAAAAATAGAGGAATGCTTCCAGACGGAATATGATTTTGCGGGAGGGATCATCTGGGAGATCCAGAAGCACCATAGCCCGAACGCCCCAAATTTTCAGACCGTCGAGCGGGCCGTTCTCCCACTTAACCTGATAGAAAACTATGGTATGGCCGCGGAGTTGGCCGAAGCATTCTATGACGGCCTTAGCATCTCTAGGGACAACAAGCTTTCCATTGAGGATGCGGTACTGAAACCGCATTCGCTCCAACGGTATATGTTCAGGCCAATCTTGGTGTATAATATCAACGGCGAACGTCGGGCCCTTGTCGGAAAACAGAAATGGATCGAAAGTATCATGGTACTTTCCACCAATGCCATACATTGGAATGCCATGTTCCCCGAATGGTTTAAATTACGCGTAATGAGGGATTTTTTGAACAAAAAGGGCCATGAGCACGACAGGATACTGGAGGATAGGATCGAAAAGATCGTGAAGGATAAGCGATTTTACTATACGCGGAACATCAAGTCGTTCAAAAGGCCTGGCATGAACAACCTAAAGATCGACAATGAACTTGCCGGGGAGATCGACCTGATAGTGGTCAATCCCGTACTTAGGATCGTTTATGTGGCAGATGCCAAATATAACCGGGCCCGTTACGAGCCTGTCGGCTACCGGACCGACTATACAAATTTTCTGAAATCCTACGAAAAGCAGTTGAAGAGGAAAGTGGATTGGATCGCTGCGAACTTGGTGATCCTACAGGAACATCTGAAGATCATCAACGGTAAAAATGATATCGATCTTACCGGCTATCAGGTTCAGGGCATCTTCATCATCAATACGCCAACTTTCTATATGTTCAATGGCGATTTTTGGGCCATTACGTTGGGAAGGTTTGCAACATTCCTCGATGGCAAATTGCCGTTGCCGGAGCTACATCTCAGTGATGAGAAAACAGGAAAGGTACAGATAGTGAAGCATCCATACTTTAGGAAGCCTGTGCAGAGTTAGGCAATCGAATCTCATTGGCATGCTTTGGCGAAAGTCCATAGTATTTGATGAAGGCATTGGTAAAGTTGGCTGGTTCGAAGTAGCCTACCGCCACTCCTACCTCACCAATGGTTAGCTTACCTTCCCTGAGCAGTAGCAACGCCTTCTCCATCCGGTTCTGCTGGATAAACCTGTATAGCGAAATGTGGTACTGCTTTTGGAACTGCTTCCTCATAGTAGAAGCGCTGATGTTGAACTTTTTTGCCAGATCGGTGAGCGATAGCCGATCATCCAAGTGCGATAGCACATGGTCGTGCAGGGCTGTAATATGGTCCCATACCGACTTCATGACGGATTGTGCATTTCAAGGGTGACCGTGGTTCCCCCCTTGGCAACCGAACTTATCTTTAGCTTTGCGTTGAGCAGTGCAGCACGTGTGCGCATGTTGGTAAATCCGTGCCTGGGCGGACCGAAGATCTTCTCATCTCCGATGCCGATACCATCATCGGTGATCGACAGCACCATATCCTTACCCTCCCTCTTCAGTTCTACCTTGATGAGCTTGGCCATCGCGTGCTCAGTCACATTCCTGATGGCTTCCCGTGCGATCCTGTACATCACCAGTTTGGTGCCATGGTCCAGCGCATCATCGTCGAAACCTTCACAGTTTAGGGTGACGCCCGTTCCGTCCCTTCCCGCCAGAACCAGTTCGGCCTCGATCAGTCCCGTAAGTGATTGAGATTGGAGGTAATCACCGTTCATCGAATTGTTTAGCATGCCAATCCGCTCGTTAAGCTTTACGATCAGATCAGCGGTATCGGTATCATCTGTTGCTATTTCGGGATGCTCTCTTTTCATCCTTATCTGATGGGTGATATGGACGAGCTCCTGCTGAATATGGTTATGAATCTCTGTCGACAGCTCACCGATAAAGAGCTCGTACTCCCTTATCATTGCCCTGAGCTTCTGCTCCTTCACCGTGACGCCCCTTAGCTCAATGATCGTATAGACAAATCCGCTAGCAATCATGGTCATCATGAGCGTAACGATAAACATCAGTGCGATTAAGGTGGCTGGAGTAATATACACGGCTATTGAATTAGTTGGCGTAACTGGAAGAACATCAGGGTAAATGTCAGGTACATCGCGATGTTAACATAAAGGTGCACGATGTTTAACATAATTGCATAGTGCGCATCCTGTTCAGAAAAATGGTTAAAGAACAGGAAATTCAACATACTGGCAATCCAATAGAACAGCAGGGCGCAATCGATCCAAAAGGGCGCATAAACGGAAAGGCCTATAGAGGTCTGCCGCCTTGAAAGAAGTATCATGTGATAGGTGGACAGTCCAATGACCGTAACTCCCGAGGCGATCAGAAAATAACTGTTGATATAACTATCAATCTGGACAAACAACAGGTTGAATATGCCGTACGCAACGGCAAGGGGCAACAGTAAGATCACAATGTTCCGACTGTTCATCGACACGGAGAAATAACAGAGAATTAGGGCAAGTTGAACGATATCTCCCACGTTGTAGACCACGGTATTGGAGTGTATCAAATATTCACTGGCCAGAGCAAGGAGCTCGATCAAAAATACAGAGATCAGGTAGCCATAGAAAACACGCAGCGGAAATCTCATACGCTTGATTACGCATGCACCGATCACGATACACAATGCAATGCAAAAGAGGTAGACACTCAGTAGGAAATTTATGGTATTCATGCTGCTAAGGGTTGGATGTACTGGCGCTGGGACAATTTGGAGGACAGGGCTTTGCCCTGTCGAGCAGGTAACTGCCCTGGTAGACGACCGTTGCCCCGGCAGCGTTCTTTCCCGAGAGGATCACCGTAAGCGCATTTGGATCAAAACCTGCAAAGACACCATAGTGCCCTGCGCGGATATAGCCTGGAGTATGCGATAGGGAAATGCTCACGTCGGTAATGCTGTTGTCCTGGAGATAGCTGCGCAGTGCATTGGCATCTATTGACCAGGACCGAAGCTTGACTGTGGAATCGCCGGCAAGGCTTGTTACATAGCTGGAGATCATCATCGCTGCGGTATCAACCGGGATAAAGACAGGATCTATCATCGCTACCGATGCGATTTCGCCCTGGGCTGCTGCGATCTGCTCCTCTCCTTCTTTATTGCAGTTACAAGCAAGTAGGTTAACGGAAAAAATTAAGATGTACCTGTACATATTTTTTGTATTTAATGGTTAGAGATTAATGATACCAAGCTGGATCGCTCGCAGCGTCAACTTTCCCTTCGAGGAAACCTTGAGTTTTTTGTAGCAGCTCACCTGTACCTTTTTCGCCCTGCTTGCCGTAAGGCCCATCTGCGTACCTACATCCTCGTACGTAAGATCAGAACCCGCATACAACTTGATGAACTGTCGCTCGCGGTCGGTAAGGACCTGCACTTCGATACTGCCTTTCAATACCTCATCGAACAGTTCCTGCCCCGCATTGCTCGTATAGGCCCAACCTGTATCTGCGATGGATACGATGGCCTGGTAAAGCTCTTCCAGTTTATGATCCTTGGTCAGGTAGCCATTTGCCCCATAAAAGATGGACTTGGTGATGGTGATCTCGCTGGGCTGCTGGCTATACATCAGGCAGGGCATACCAGGCCATCTTGTCTTGATCTCCTTTAGCAGGGTAATGCCGTCTACCAACGGCATGGAAACATCCAGCACGCAGATATTCGGTACCGGCACATGTTCCTGCAGGTATTTGATCAGCTTGCTGCCATCATCGGTCTCAAGTACTACCCTGATGTTCCCCTTGCTGTTAAGGTAGTTGGCAACCGAGCTGAGCACGACCGGATGATCATCCACGAAAGCTACTTTGATGGTATCCCAAAGGTTCATGATGGAATTTATCTACACGCTTAATGAAATCATAGCCGCTTTACGTAAAATTTTCCCAAAGGGGGAGTATTTACTCCCCCTGAAGAAAAATAATTATGATTTAATCCAAAAAAAGAGGGGAAATTTCATAGAAACTTACAAACAGCGATTTGTTTAACTATACGTTGGTTAAAACTGAAATACTTCACCTGTCGTTTTTTCGTACTTCGGCTTTTTCCATTGCCTGAATTCCCTACAACCGCCATAACCTGTATGCAAATTTGTGATCATCGGATTGCGCATTAATTGTACGGATATGATAAAATTTGCCAACCAGTTACGGACCGACATGGAGCGAGAACTGGAAGAAGTAGCCCTTCGGTATGAGCGCGATGCACTGCGCTCAAAAGCCAGCTTTGAGATTGTAAATCGTGCGATGCTCCAGTTAAGGGAATTCATGAGTTCCTACCAGTTTAGCGATGCCGCCGAGGAGGTCAGGTTCTTCAAGGACATCAAGCCCAGTTTTCAGCATTTGGCGATCTACTTTGGGGAGCTCGCCTACCTGCAGGGCTCCAGGCCCATCGGCGATAAAAAGGATATTGTCAGATATCTCCAGCGCGCTATAGCCAACAACAACGATTTCATCAACCGGCACGGACTGCTCTACAGTTATTATCTTCTGGGACATACCGCAGAGGATGATCGGCTCTTTGTGCGCAATGGTCTTCCAGCCTCTCTCTATCCCGTTTACACAGCTGCGCATGATACAAGTTTTTCATCCCAAAGCAGCGAATTACTTTCCCAACTGCTGGCCTATGAAAAGGTAAACGATCATCTGGTTCGCGAGATCGAATATATCGAAACAGGCATAAGGCCACAGGTTGCCCAGCAGAACCAGGCGATCGAAGACATGGTCTGGACGGACAAGATCTCCAACCTGATCGAACTGGCCTATGCACTCCATGCCTCGGGAGCGATCAACCAGGGCAAATGCCAGGTACGGCAGATTGTTACGGCATTGGAATTTATGTTCAAGGTCAATACCGGTAACTTCTACAGGGCTTTCCAGAACATACGGCTGCGAAAAAAAAACAGGACTTCCTTTCTCGATTCGGCAAGGGAAAGGTTGATCAGGCATATGGACGACACCGACATGCAGTAATATATACCTGTCGAATTGGAAAAAAACATCTAGTTGAGCAGCGTGTGTCCATTGCCATCGCCGTTCATATCGTTTCTGATAAGCCAGCGCGTATCGAGCACCTTGGCTTTCAGAAGGTCGGCGGAACCTTCATTCCTCAAAAATTTTTCGACCCAGATATTCAGGGATTCTTTCAGGCGTTCATGGATACGGTGCCGGTTTTCCAGCACTGCATTCTCGTTCCTGATCGTAGAAAAATGTAGGCCCCAGTAGATGTAAAGTGGTTCGGCATTTTCCTGGAGGAAAATCCCGTTGGCATGATGGAAGGCACCAAGGATCGTCCCATCAAATAGTTTTCCGTAGAAATTCTTTGCGAACCCTACTGCCTGCAGATTGGGAATCTCTCTCAACGAGCCTATGTAGCCCCTTGCCCCCGCCACAAGAAACTGGTTTGAGATAACCCCCCAGGACCAGCAGGCATTGTTGAAGATCACCGGACGACGTCTTGAGCCTACAAACTGCGAAAAGTTTGCGTTATAATGTGAATATTCACATGAGATCGCATTGGAGTTCTGCACCCTGTCCAAGTCCGCCAGATACTTGACTTTTTTATCTGTGAAGGCCTTACTGATCACGCCTTCAAGCGAAGCATAAAGCTCGTTTGGATAATCCATCGCATCAAGTTCTGCACTGCGCCACCTAAGGCCGTTAAGCTTCCTGAAATAGTAAAGCGATTCCACCAGGTGCTGATCCAAATATGGAGTGATACCAATACTCAATACATGGTCAAATTCTACGGAGTGCCTTGTTCCATTAGCATCGCTAAAACTAACCTTGCAGTAATGTCCCTTGACCGCGCCACCATGGCTGCAGATGTGGAGGATATCAAATGGATAAAGCTCGATGGTATTGCGCAGGTTGAATAGCGAGGCCCCCTTTCCAAGGAGCTTCCGGAGGTAGAAGTTGTGATGCTCGAACAGCGGAATGAAGGCATGCACTTCCTCATCGGGCGCAAAGAATCCCGGAGAGAAGACTGCAGCAGATCCACACCCCTGATCGTATTCGGAAATGATAGCGTTAAATACGAAGAAATCCGGCCGATAGATATGGTTCACCATCGAAGTGGGTATCTGTGTTACGCAGAGCGGATACGGAAGCCCGTCGGTGAAAAAAGTAGCAAAGGGATAACCTTCGAAATCTACCGCTCCGATCCTCATATTGATCTTTTCTCTCAACTGTCCAAGCGCCCCAAGGTCGCCGGCCTGCCAGCTTTCCAGCAGGTGTAGCACTTCATCGTTTTCCCTTTTCTGAAGTCCGTCGACCAGCAGCAGATCGGCCCCGATACTCAGTGCATATCCAACCCCTATGATCTCCTCGCCACTTCCAGTCCGTTCGACCACGATAAGTCCTCGGTCACGGGTGGCATCCGCCGGAGGGACAACCTGGCCCAGGACCGTTCTCCTTAGTTTAAGGTTATGGCGAGCTGCATAGAAAAGGGCTTCGCAAACCTCCTCGCTACGAAATTCAAAAACACCGCCCTTATCGACTGCAAAACCATCGAGGTACGGCTCTATATCGTCATGGCCATCTATATCCAGAATGTTGTAATGTGGACGTAGGCTTTCAAGAAAAGATTTTTGGTTATCGCTCAGGCCAAGGAATACGAGGTTTTCACAACCGTCGTTTTCGATGAGCGCATTGTTGAGGAAGACCGCGAACTCCTCTGCCCTCCTTCGCTGGATGGCATATACATCGGGTTTGAGAACCTCGCTATCCTGCGCCACCTCTACACCCGAACAAAGGAATACCGGCAGGTACTCACCAGATCTGTACAGGTAGGAAAGAGCAACCGCCAAAAGGGCGGGCTTTCCACGATGCACAACGATAGTAAAATCCTTTCTTGAAATGGGAGCGCTAAATTTTTTCAATGTTTACAAATATAGATTGTTGATAGATCAGTAGCGAAAAGATCACCGGTTGCTTCCAAGGATGATTCCAAGAATGATCGATAACTGCAGACCGGGACGTTTCAAAAGGTATTCCCTGATGGTATGCATCGACTTTTGGATATGGTCATTTACCGTCGTGGTGGAAACTTGGTACAGTTCCGCCACTTCCTTGTAGCTCATCCCTTCGAGCTTACAGTGCACAAATATCTTTCTTCGTTGCGGTGGCAGCTGATCAATGGCCCGCTGGAGCATAGCGTGGTTCTCCTTCTGGAAAAGTGCCTGTTCCACATGTTCGTAAAGCTCGGTGGAGGCGGCAATGATCTGGCTGTAGATCTGCTGTTCCCTGGTGGCCCTTCGCATCAGGTCGATCACCATGTTCTTTGCCACCTGGTAGAGGTACGCGCGAAGCGACGTTTCGATATTGATCCGATCACGGCTGTTCCAAAGCCGCAGGAACAGGTCCTGCAACAGCTCTTCGGCAAGCTCGGAAGATCTGACCATTCGCAGGATGCGCAGGCCCAGCTCGATCTTGTACAGGTCATAGATCTGGTGGAAGGCCCGATGGTCGCCCTGTTTAAGGGCAACGAGCAGCTCGGAATCGTTGGCAACCGCAGTCTTCATCTTTTATCAGGTGTTATAACCAAGTTCGACGGTGATCTGGCCACTGGCGATGATCCTACCCGCCCCGTCCCATTTTACCGGGGTGATCGCATCTTTTTCCATGATCCATTTGCCCTGCTTCTTTGCGGCGAAACTGCCGGCTGGCACCACGGGCGGGAGTTCCAGGTTCAGCGGTAGGCGGTTGCGCATGGCAATCGAGGTCTTTGACGAAACATAGGAAATGAATACGGGATCGCTATCGTTTATATCGCTCAGCCATTTCAGCTGGTCGATATCCAGTTCGATGTTACTGTCGATCCAGCCAATAAAATCCAGGTAGACATCCTGCGCCTGTGCCAACAGGGCCGCATCGGTCAGGGCATAAAGGTTGGTCTCTAGATCCTTGATGCCTTCAGGGGTAAGTGGAACCTTGCTCATAAATTTACTTGGTTAATGAAGCCGATATAAATTTCCGCATAAATCCAGCCTGTTTACGTAACAATGATGTTACAAACAAAACACCTGTCCATAGATGTACGTTATCGGATCGAACAGCCTCTAAATAATGATCACGTCCGTTTCCTCCAAACCCGTAATCAGCTACAGGGACAGAGCCTTCCGCTTCATCGCCTGTTTGATCGGGGCCCACATCATTATCCTGCTCGGCGAGGATATTTCCACCTTCAAGGCATTTACCATCAAATCCTACTACCCCACGCTGGCCATCAACTATGCCATCGCGCTGATCCTGGCATGGATCGTCCGCAGGGTCACTATGAAGCTTGACCGCCGTTTTTCGTGGGAAGAGAATATCTGGTGGCGCTTTATCCTGCAGCTGTTCTTCGGTGTGGTGATGGTCTCGCTGATCTGTTTCCTGCTGGTGTTCATCTACTTTCGCTCGTTTGGATACAGCATCATGGAATCGGACTATGCCACCTACCAGTTCCCACTTTCTGTCGCCCTTTTGGGCCTATTGAACGCCTTCTATGTCGTCTATTACTTCTACCACCGGGTAAGGATACTTTCGGCCGTTTCCGGACCTGCTCCATCCCAGTATGCTGCCCATATCATGGTCATTGACGGAAGGGAAAGGATCAACCTGCCCACGGGCGAGATCGCCTATATCAGCCTTGCCGGCAAGGAATCGCTGGTCACTACCTGGGAGAAGAAGAACTATCTGGTCGAGCATACCCTTGACGAGCTGGAAGGTCTGCTCGATCCCGAGCTATTTTTCAGGCTCAACCGTAGGGTGATCGCCCACCGGGCCGCCTGCCGCTCCTACCAGCCGCTGGAATATGGCAAGCTCGAGGTCAGCCTGGTGCCCGCATTTTCCGAAGGGGCAACCGTCAGCCAGCGCAAGGCCGCGCTGTTCCGCCAGTGGATCAAATAAAAAACTTGGCAAGAATCTGATTTTGATTCGATTATAAAATATTTTGTTGTTAGATTTGCGCCGAGAGCGTTAATTTAGATGGGATGCAGCTTCGCCCAGAAGCTGTGTTCCTTTCTTTTTAAAATACCTACTTCTGGGGATAGTTTCTTTTACGGAAAATGATTATCATTGTTCTGTAAACCAAATCATTAAACGCAACTCACATGAACCCGCTCCGACCTTGGGGCTTGTCCCTTTCATGGGTAACCTCTGCGATGTCATGTCATTGCATCCCTAAAAACCCAAAAACATGAAAAAAACAAACCTGATCACCGCAATTTTGGGCATTGGCCTAATTACCTATTATCTTACCTCCTGCAATTCCTGTAACCGGCGGGACATTGCCTACGAACTGGTAGAGGTGGACAGCACAGGGATCGACGCTTCCTTTAGGGCACGGGACAACCAACCGCTTGTACTGGCAAAGGGCCCGGTATGGGAAACTTGGAAAAAACTTCACAAGGCCTGTATGGAAAACGCCTTTTTCAGAAACCCGACCTATCTTGGCCTTTCCAATACGGTTGATCTTGGTTCGGTCTACAGCAAATCGGGCGACGTACTGGAATGGGACTTCAACAAGCTTTTCAGCGACCAGGATCGCAAAAAAGTAATCAACTTCGGGCAACCACAGCCCTGCACCTATACCGAACAGCTGAAGGTTGATTTCCAGTCCTTCCTCGCGACCGAACTACCAAGTACCGGTGTCGAGGGCGAGCTCTCTGCGGCGATCAGGAACAACAAGGATATCTCCGTGAAGATAGACAATTGGCAGATCGACAATCTTGTGAAGAGAGAGTTGAAGATGCTTTTGGATTCCTCGACAAACCCTAGGGTAATGCAGTTCAAAAAGGACCTGTTGGAGAAAAAAATGATCATGGTCTCGCAGGCAGCAAGGATCAACGGCTTTTCTTCTATCATCAAACTGGAGACCGATATGTCCGCTTCCCTTGAAGCAAAGTTAAAGGAGGGCATCGTCAAGAACATCGGCAACACACAGGCAAAGATCAAGTTCGAATATTCGACATCCAAGGAGATCAAGGTAACCACCCAGGGAAGTTTTGTGGTCTTCGTAGATTTCATCAGGGCAAAAAGGGTCAACGATTAATGGTAATCAGATGAACAAAATAATTCTTTCGCTGGCAATGGCCATTGGCGTCATGACCAGCACTTTTGCACAGAAGCAATTTGAGGTGGAGGTAAGATATCCCAGTGCTGGAGTCACTTCGAAAAAAATCACATCGCTGGCCAAGCTGTCCGATGCAGACATCAACAAGGCATTCAAGGCGATCAGGACCTCCGGAATGGAATTCCGCTATCCCCAGGGCGGATGCCAGCAAAGGGCCGAGATGATGCATGCTATACTACACGATATTGGTATCGACCATGCCAAGATATGGCTGTTCGCACCATCCAACACCGATCCCGGCTCCCAGACCAAACTGGAGATCAACGATCCCAACGGACTGGTTTTGGGCGGTAAGATAACATGGGGATACCATGTGGCACCGCTCATCATGTCCTCACGTGGCGACACGCTGATCCTTGACCCTTCCATAAGCAGGGATGCGCCCATTAAACTGAGGGATTGGTTCAGGGCGATCAACAACAGTTCGGTCTCCAGCTATACCATACTGGATCCCAACCAGTTTTTCTTCTACACGGACGGCAACGGCAAGATCACGGGAAGTTTTTATAAGTATGAACCATTGGCGGGCTATTCGACGATGTACGATAAGTTGGTGCTCGAAAGGGAGATTGCCGTAAACGACGTAGCCATGTTCCTTAAGGGCAAACTGGACAATGGCTACGCGGATTCTGCAAACCAGATAAGAACCCTTGTTTCCAATGTCAACAATATGGTCAACTTTTTTGCAGCTTCCGAGAAGATGGAAGCATATCTATCAGGTGTAACCGTTAGGAATCTGCTGACCAAACATCCTGCATTGATGAATGAAGCAATGAAGTATTATGCCGACAGGGTGACCTATTGGACTGATTTTAAGGGCAAGTTGAGGTAGATTTTGAATTACAATTGGGGATAGCGATTGGTTGGGCCGCTATCCTCTTACATATACCAGCATTAGGCCCTACGGCTTTCGATCGCCCGACCGATCTGTTCCAGTACATTGGGTCCGATCAGGTCCGTAGATACCCAGCGCTGTCCGGTGTCTTTATCGAACTCGGGCCAGATCCGTGCTAGGTGCATGGCTCCCTGATAGATTTCATAGATGCTTTCGGCGGCAAGGAACAGGTCACGTTCTACGCGCAGGGCCTCGATCTTTCCGGCAATCTCCAGTTCGATATGGAATACCTCCTTTTCGTTCATGGGGCGAAGGTATGGGATAAAGATGGACTATTTGATCAAATGGTTCCTGATCTCCATCAGTGTGCTGCTGATAAAACCAAGATCATCTGCCTGTGGCATCTTATAGGAGATATAGCCATAGAAGCTCCACAGCTCGCCTATTTCCTCTATCGGTGTACGGTACGGTTCATACTCGTTATTTAAAGAACGCAGCAACAGGTTGCCATCCTTTTCGATGGTGACATTCTTGAAGACCAGTCCGTGCTGCGCACTGATGACGATGCATGGGCTGTCCGCATTGAGCGTTGACCAGTCCTGGACATACCTGGCAATGATATGGCTGCCATCTACGATCGGTAGCATCGAATTCCCTTCGATCTGGAAAATGCGGAACGTACCTTTTTCCGGAAGAAAGGGAATATGTAGCTTATCCAGGGTAGAGATATATTCGGGATCGCCGAAACCGGCCAGGTAGCCCGCCTTGGCCCTGATCGGGACCACCTCGACGTTTTCCCTGTTCTTGCCATCAACGCTGATCGAAAGCACGCGCAGTGTCCCGCCCCTGATATAGACATCCTGCCCCCCTTCCAATTTGCGCAGGTTCAGCTCGCCAAGCTTGGATAGCTCCAGCCTCAGCAAATTATCGATCGTGATACTGAAATGGTCGGAAACCTTCATGTAGTCTTCGGGCAGGGGAGATTTTACGGTCGCATTTTCCCAGGAATTCAGCTTGGCCCTGGTGATGCCCAGGATTTCGGCCAATTCTTCCTGACTCAATTTCGCCCTGTTCCTTAGGAACTTAATGTTCAGACCAAAAATAAATTTTGCAGTTTCCATTTTCATTTGATAGTATTAATATCAACAATTTGTTATTAATAATAACAAACATAACAATTTTTTGCATTATGGAAAGAGCAATTGTGCATATGGACCTGGATACCTTCTTCGTGTCCTGCGAAAGATTAACGAACTCACAGCTCAATGGCGTCCCACTGATCGTAGGCGGGGGACAGCGCGGCGTAGTGGCCTCCTGTTCCTATGAGGCAAGGAAATTCGGCGTCCGCTCGGCCATGCCGATGAAAATGGCCCTGCGCCTGTGCCCCCAGGCCAGGGTGGTCAAGGGCGATATGGAACTGTATTCGAAGATGTCCCATACGGTGACCGAGATCATCAGGGAAAGATCGCCCGTGATGGAAAAGGCAAGCATCGATGAGTTCTATCTCGACATCTCGGGCATGGACCGTTTCTTCGGGGCCTATTCCTGGACCAGCGAACTGGCGGGCAGGGTCAGAAAGGAAACGGGCCTGCCTATTACCTTTTCCCTTTCGGTGAACAAGACCGTATCCAAGATCGCCACCGGAGAAGGCAAGACCCAACGTAGCAACCTGCACGTAGAACAGGCGCACGTCAGGCCCTTCCTGGATCCCCTTTCCATCAAAAAGATCCCCATGGTCGGCAAGGAGACCTTTGAGCTCCTTTCACGTCTGGGTATCCGTAATATCAAGACCCTTTCGGAAATGCCGCAGGATATCCTCCGGCAGATGATCGGAAAGAACGGCACCGAGCTATGGAACAAGGCCAATGGCATCGATTTGAGCGAGGTCAAACCCTATCGCGAACGCAAGTCGATTTCCACCGAGCAGACCTTTGCCGAAGATACCATCGACATTGCTAATCTACATGCCCTACTCATCGGAATGGTAGAGAAGCTGGCCCATCAGCTGCGCAGTGAACATTGGCTCACCTCGGAGGTGACCGTAAAGATCCGCTACAGCAATTTCGATACGGAGACCAAACAGCGCAGGATCGCCTATACCTCGGCCGACCACAAGCTCAATTCCCTGGTCAGGGAACTGTTCGATGGCCTATACCAGCGCAGGATGAGGCTCCGTCTGGTCGGCATCAGGTTTTCGGGACTGGTCAGGGGCACCGACCAGATCTCCCTGTTCGAGGATTCGGTGGAGATCATGAACCTGTACCAGGCCATGGACAGGATCAAGAAGCGTTATGGGTTCAGGGCCGTGATGCGCGCTGCCGGGGCACCACTTGACCAAAGGGAGGATTAACATGTTTTTGAACTGCCACTCTTTCCATAGCCTGCGCTATGGTACCATTCCTTTGGAGGAACTGGTGACCGAAGCAGCTGCACTGGGCATAACCGCTATGGCACTGACGGATATCAATACCGTAACGGGCATCTATGATTTCTACAGGGCATGCCGCAGTGCGGGCATCAAACCGCTGGTGGGCATGGAATTCCGTTCCGGCCAGCAACTTCGGTATATCGGCCTTGCAAAGAATGCCGCTGGCATTGCAGAGATGAACCGTTTCCTTTCGGCCCACAACCTGCAGGATACGCAGGTTCCCGACCGTGCCCCCTATTTCGAACATGTGCTGGTCATCTATCCGATGGAGAATGTGCCCGAAGAACTTCGGAATAATGAAAGTATCGGGGTCAGGCCGTACCAGATCAACAAACTGGTCAATAAACGCTGGACGGGCCTGCTTAACCGCATGGTCATCCTGCATCCGGTCACCGTGCGTTCGCAAAAGGAATTCGAGCTGCACAGGGTACTGCGGGCGATCGATGCCAACATCCTGCTATCGCAGCTGGACAGGGACAGCCATTGTGCCCTTTCAGAACAGCTGATCAGTGAAGGCCGGCTACTGGAAATGTATGCGGGGCATCCCCAGCTGATCGAAAGGACGGCCGAGGTCGTGGCCGCCTGCGATTTCCAATTTGATTTCGGCGTTTCGCGCAACAAGAAATGCTATACCAACAGCCGCAAGGCGGACATGAAGCTGCTGGCCACCCTTACCTGGCAGGGAGTGGAAAAGCGTTATGGCAAGGACCACGTGCAGGCCCGCCAGCGTGCCGAAAAAGAGCTGAAGGTCATCGATGAGCTAGCGTTCAGCGGGTATTTCCTGATCACCTGGGACATCATCCGATACAGTAATTCCATGGGCTTCATGCACGTGGGGCGTGGCAGCGGGGCCAACAGTATCGTAGCCTACTGTTTGGGCATCACCGATGTGTGCCCGCTGGAGCTCGACCTGTACTTCGAGCGCTTTCTGAACCAGAACCGCAAGAGCCCGCCCGATTTTGATATCGACTGGTCATGGAAGGAGCGCGACGTGATCCTGGAATATATCTTCGACCGCTATGGACGCGACCATGTGGCCTTCTGCGGCACCAATGTAGAGTTCAAGTACCGCTCGATCTTCCGTGAGGTCGGAAAGGTTTTTGGCCTGCCAAAAGAAGAACTCGATCAACTGGCAAAGAATCCCATGGCCCGCCACGACAGCAACAAGGTTGTGGCCGAGGTACAGGAATACGGCATGATGATGGAGAAATATCCCAACCAGCGCTCGATGCACTCCTGCGGCATCCTGATCTCCGAAGAGCCGATTACCAACTTCACTAACCTGGAGCTTCCGCCAAAGGGATTTCCCATCGTACAGTTCGATATGCACGTGGCCGAGGAGATCGGCTTTGACAAGTTCGACATCCTTTCCCAGCGCGGACTCGGCCATATCCAAGAAGCGGTAAAGCTCGTGGAAAGCAACCGCGGGATCAAGGTGGATATCCGCAACACCCGCGCCTTCAAGTCCGACCCGCTGCTCAATGAGCGGCTGGCCCAGGGCAGGACCATCGGTTGTTTCTATATCGAAAGTCCCGCCATGCGCGGACTGTTGCGGCGGCTGAAATGCGATAACTACCGGACGCTCGTTGCGGCCTCCTCGATCATCCGTCCAGGGGTGGCCCAATCGGGCATGATGAAGGAATATGTATGGCGGCATAACAATCCGGGCAAGTTCGAATACTTCCATCAGGCTTTCCAGGACCAGCTTTCCGAGACTTATGGCATCATGGTCTACCAGGAGGACGTGATCAAGATTGCCCTGCATTATGGCGGGCTGCAGCCCGCTGATGGCGATATCCTGCGCAGGTCGATGAGCGGCAAGGGAAGATCCAAAGCCGCCATGCAGAAGGTCAAGGAGAACTTCTTTTCCTCCTCGCAGCAAATGGGACATTCACTGGCCGAGACCACCGAGGTCTATCGCCAGATCGAAAGCTTTGCGGGCTATTCCTTCTGTAAGGCACACTCTGCCTCCTATGCCGAGGAAAGCTACCAGAGCCTTCTGCTGAAGGTCTACCACCCCATGGAGTTCATCACTGCGGTGATCAACAACAGCGGCGGCTTCTACCGGATGGAAGTCTATGTGCACGAGGCAAGGATGTCGGGGGCCACCGTGCATCCGCCATGCGTGAACCGTAGCGAAATGCTGGCCACCCTTGATGGGAACGATATCTATCTGGGGCTTTTGCACCTGCAGGGACTGGAGAATTCGCTGGTCAGTCAGATCCTTTCCGAGCGCCAGCGCAACGGCCCCTATTCCTCACTCCAGGACTTTATCAAACGCATACATATCGGTATCGAATCGCTGCAGGTACTGATCTTCATCGGGGCCTTCAATTTCACAGGGCTCGGCAAGAACGAGCTACTGATCAAGGCCAGGCTGATATTGATAAACTTCAGGCCCGAACAACGTGCGCCCTCGCTGATCGACCAGCCCATAAAGGAATACAAGCTGCCCCAACTGCAGCGCTCTCCCTTCGAAGATGCATTTGATGAGATAGAGCTGCTCGGTTTCCCCGTTTCCTGTTCCCCGTTCGACCTGCTCGTTACAAGACATCGGGGCGATGTGATGGCCAAGGACCTGACCAGCCACCATAAAAAACAGGTGCGCATGCTCGCCTACCTGATCTCAAGGAAACATGTTCCCACCAAACGGGGCGAAATGTTCTTCGGGACCTGGATCGATGTAGAGGGGAACTATTTCGATACGGCGCATTTTTCCGACTCGCTCAAAACCTATCCCTTTGAGGGCGGTGGCTGCTACCTCCTGCTGGGCACGGTCGAGGTGGATTTCCATTTTCCGACTGTGACCATCCAAAAGATGAAAAAACTGCCCTTTATTGCCGATCCGCGCTATTCGAATTCCGATACCAATCAGTTTGCTGCCCATCGTAACCTGCGCGAAGATGTGAGCATGACGCACCGTGCGCCCTATCCGAGCGAACAGGAGATCGGCCTTCCGAGGCATAGGATAAAGGGCTGACGGCTTAAGATAAATTCCTATCTTGTGGAACAGAGTAAACCCTTAATCAAACAGACCACATGGAAATATTTTTTGATCAACTGGAACAGACCTTGATACGCGAACTGGAGAGTGCCCGTAAATCATTACAGATCGTAGTGGGCTGGCTGGATTTCAGGAGATTTGAAGCTACGTTCATCAACCTTGCTAAAAAAGGTGTTGACATTAAGATTGTCGTAGGAAAAAATAACGATAATGATAAGTGGCTTAAAGGTACATCTCTTGGCTCAAGTAAAGCTGTCGATATCCGGTTCATCAAGGTACCCAGAGGGTATGGAATCCTGCACCACAAATTCTGCATCATCGATTCAAAGACAGTGATCACTGGCTCCTACAATTGGACCTATACTGCCGCCTCCGACAGTTTCGAAAACTTTGTAATCATCAGGGATCAGGAAAGGGTTGTAGATAGGTTCTCGGATGAATTTGATGTAGTTTTTCACATGACCGAAGATCGTTTGTACCACATACAGCATCTGGAAAACTGTACGGCAGAAAAATGTAAAGGAAAACTGGTGAACATCCTGGTCTACCAGGATACCTCTGATAAATATGGAGATGTCGTAGGAGATATCATAGAAGTATGCTCAGAGGAGCCCTATGAGCATTACCGTCAACTCGATGAAGTTGTGATCGATCCAAATCTCAATCGTATGGCCGAAGAATTTGTGGAGTTCAGCAGGGAGCTTTATGACCAATACCAGGATGAACAACTGACTAAAGAAGATATCGATGAACGGATAGCCTATCACATGGACCGTAGGTTTGTCAAGTATTCCAATACCCACGTCGTAAATATCGCTCCAGGCATCACACTACATGGATGGGGCATGATAAGGCAGTATCCCCTGTTACATAAACATGACGATCCGGAAAATTACGTCAAAATCTATTGGAAGGATAGGTTTGTCTCTGATCAAATCCTTGATGAATATGAAGACACCTTCTCTCTTTGAGGACGTAAGGTCAATCTGATAACCATTCTAATGAAAGTCATCTCTATCGCGCCCATCATTTAAGAATTTCTGGGATAAGCCATATCTGATGTTATTGAATTTGCTTTCCTGCTTCATCGAAAGGAAATAGTTGATGTTTTCATCCGTTTCTCCCCAACGTTCCAGAACGAATGAGATCATGATAAGGTGCTCATAGACAAATGGAAGTTCCACTTCCGCCGGCATTGTCACACGATAGCGCTTTATTATCTCCAAGAGGTAAGGCGTAAACCTTCTCAGATATTTTTCGTTGAACTTGTTATAGAAAAAATAGGCAATATATTTCAGACAGGATTCCAGACATGGCTCAGATTGCAACAATAGTTTATTCAGAAGTGCAATAATATGCATTTCATAGGCCGTGCGCTCATTGCGATAGTACAATAGACTCATCAACTCATTTACAGCGCCCAATACGTTATTATGCTCCCTGCTGGTTAGTCCTTCCAAAAGGTCATTATAGCTCCTCTGTTGGATATGGTGACGATCTATAAGATCAACAGTTTCATCATAACCAGGAAGTGTGTGCAACACCTGCTTCTCGTCTCTGAGAAAATCACGCATCTCTTCCAGAATGAAGGCGAACAGGTTTTCAATCATCGAAGCGCCCTGACGGACTTGCATCCACTCATTGATCTTTGCGGTGGTCTCCCGCAATTTTTGATAGATGACCGCAATTTCGGCGGGACTCCATTGAAGCCCTGTTACGGTATGGTTTTCTTCGCGGAGAGCCGTTAAGGAAATAAATTCCGAATTACCGGAAACCCCAGTGCTGTCTGGCCTGAATCCCGCATTCCAGAGGTCGCTGCTCTTAAGAATGGCATCCTTGATTTGTTGCAAAGCTCTCTCCCGTTTAAACGCACCGTCGGGTATCTTTTGGATCAGCTCATCCGTACCGATGAAGTGCAAAAATATTCGCCAGGATCTCGGATTGCTTACCTTTGAATAGTCCATATCCATCACCACGTTGCTGATTGCCAGATTCTCACCTTCAGTAAGAAGCTCCGACATGTTGCCTAACGCAAAGATCAGATTGGGTTGTTCATTTAACCTGTCGATAATAGGGAAAAAGCCCTTTACAAGTAACTTCCTAATTTCGGCTGATTTATGTTTAAGGGCATGGTTATTGGCCAATGCGTAAAGATAGTCACTCACAAGATCAGAAGGCACTTCCGATTTTTCAATGGCGTTCAAGCACGTATCGACCACTATGGCCAAAATTTTGGGAGCCTGAACATATCTGAGCGCTTTTTCCAGGAAATCGTCGCTTCTGTCGAATCTTGGTACAAATAATTTTCCATTTTTCTCCGCGTCTTTCCAATACTGTTTAAAAAATGGTTCCCAGAGCGATGGACTAACGGCAAGTACCAGCTCCGAAAGAAAAATCGGAATGCTTTTGAGATATTTTCTGGGAACATGTTTATCTGAATAGGCATGGGTCGTACTGCTTGCTATCCTTTCCAGCTCTTCGTTGGTAATATGTTCATTGTAGATATAGTCCTGGGCCAATCTTTTTAACATTTTCTCATCGCTATACTGTAGTGCATAAAAAAGCGTAGGAAAAGGATAATAAGAAAAAGATCTGCTTGCGACCAGATAAAAATCATCGCTACTAAGCCAAGCGGTGTAATTACCAACAGCAGGAAAACCGCTCTGCATAAGGAGACCTAATACCTGAAAGCTAAGTCCGTGGTCAGAATTATTGGTAAGGGTGATAGAACGGTTGAAACTTGCTTTACCACTACCATATGGAACAATTTTTTTCCTTGCCCTTTTCAGCTGATCAATCAGAAGCGTTACATGTTGGTTTAACTCATGTAATCCCTTGGCCTTTAACTGACGCCTTTCTTCTAGCTGCGCTCGGTCATCTCCATACCGTTCCCGAAGTCCCGAAAGGAGTTCAAGTTTATAAAGATGTTCCTGAAGATTTCTTTGAGTCTCTTCTTTTAGCACTCCCCTGGCCCGCTGCTGATCAATCAAGCTTAAAAGCCCGGCTTTATTGATTAGCCAATGACCATTGGCGCGCCAAATGGCCAACGACCTGTTCATGCTGCTAAAATTCAGATTTATGGCATCCTTAAGCGCTACGAGATACGACAGTTCTTGCTGGATTTTTCCATTTTTGGCCACCTCCAAAACTTTGATAATACTAACAGCCCGGTCATTTTCCAGCTTCCAGATTGAATCTCGGAGATCTTCCAAAAGAAATCCAAAGTGAGCATCTCTTCCAGCTTTCTCCCCCATCCCCATTAGAAATGCAAATTCGTTCGTAGTTTTATCAAAGATCGAGGAATGCGGATAATACTGTGATCTGATCAGCTGCAATATGCCAAATAGTTCAGCTGAAGGTATCTTGGTTTTCCGGTCCCGAACATAACGAACATAGTTTTGCAGAAAATCCGCACGCACAGCATCATAGTTAAAGTGTGGTGAGGGGAGTCTGTTAAATTCTGCCAGTTCTCCGATATCAATTAGTCTTCGGCTAAAACTTTTTTCATTCGGTATTTTACGATCCATGCTTCGAATTGGCAGCTCTTTACACAGGTTTTCATATTGGCTCCTTTTGTAAAGTTCCACAGCCGCCACTGCTCTGGCCTGCGACGCGGTTTTCCTCAAATAATCAAAAAATAGAGAAAACACCGCCTTAATGTGTAGTGCCTTCTGCGCTTTGCTCATCGTATCAAAATCCGCCGACGGATCGATATCTCCCCCGACTTCCCTTTTTAAAAAAGCAACACAATCAGGATGGAGAATCGGGATGAAGGCAATTTGATGGTTCTCATGGAAGATTGCAGTAGCGGCATCTGCCGGCTTGTTTGATGTGCCGATCAGATAAATCTTTTTCATGCCGCCCTTATCATCGTGCTCAAGTGGTTTTTTGAAAATAATATCACGCACCCATCCAATCCACGCCAGAAAGTTCGGATCGGTACCTGAAAAACCGACCAGGCAAAAAGCTTCACGAAGCAGAGAAATCCTCATAAGCTGGGTGAAAGCCTCGTGTTTAGTCGGATAGGTATCATAGTCCTCCTGACAGATAACATAATGTTTTCTTGGATCAGTATCGAACCCAAACTTATCTTCAGGGCTTAGCCTTAAAGATCCATGTAATTTAATAATGTTTCCATTACGTTTAAGGGCCAGCTCCGCCGAATGCCGTACGAGATTTGCGCAGTCCCGTAACTGCTCTTCCACCTTGTTAAGAAGCTCCTTATGTCGATCTAATTCTGACTTCTTCCAATATAACTCCCCATTTACCTGTCCCTGTGGAGCACGCTGCTCCGCCAAGCTCCTTTCATGCTGATCCCACTCCTCTTTTTCAGCATCACTTAGCACATATGAAAGATTTCGGATCTTATACCCCTCAACCTTCTTTTCCAGATCGGTGATCAGGTCATCTATATCCTTCTTTTTTTGGCCGAGCTCCTCAAGTTCCTTCTCGAGTGCATCCATGATCTCCCTTGTCATTTTTTTTTGTTCCGTCAGAGATCTTTCCAAGTCTTGATCGGTACAGGATTCCAAAAGATTGTCATAATTGGTCGTGAAGATGTTGTTCCATGGCAACCTGACCAACTTTTTATGCAGCTCCAGATCTTTATCAGTGAGGACTCGCTTTTTAGGTACACCGTCAAGATCATAACAGAGATTATGCTCCTTATCAACAAACGGTGTTACCTGCTCGATGTAGTGTTCCAGTGCTTCCCTGTAGCCCATACGGTCTCTGTACAGGCTGGGCACCTTAAGGTAGCCTACTTCATCAATAAATTCATTGTACCTGTTTTCGAGGTAAGCTTTCTTTTTGCTTGCGGGTAGCTTGGTCTTTTTGAAATCCTCCTCAAATTGTTTGCCTTTGATCTTGTCTACCATCCGATAGAGCAATTGTCCCCAACTGGGAAAGGCCGGATCAACATTCTTACTAAAGCCTGCCCCTACCAATATGGAAAGGTCTTGGCCGCTGAGATTTTTCTGAAGCTTTTCCAGATGGTGAACATAAGGTGTGTTAGAGCTCATTTAGTGTGGGCGTAAAAGGTTATTTGGCCTTTAAAATTATCCATTTACTTTTTGCAATCCAAATTACATTCCCTATAGGGTAACGAGACTTTGATACCCTTCGGTTTCATTTAATAAAAGTATCTTTACTTCATGAAGTCAAACTTTACATTAACTGTAGCGGAACATCAGCTCGACCTTATTTCAATGAATGCAGGATGTCCTAAACTATTCCAGATTTTTGTCAATGTCGAAGGACAAAGGAAACGCTTCCATTTACAAGGTGATGGAGCAACCTATCTTTCATTTGCCAATCCAGAGGATTGTCCCCCATTTCTTTTGGCTCTCGAAAAGGACATTGCCAACATGATATTCGACCAATACAGAAAAATTAGTTAACTCCATACAACAGCTGAGCATGCAGACAGATAAAGCAATCACAAACCACACGGAGGACAAACTGAATAGAGAGATGTTTGTCAACGCATTGGCCCAGGAAATCCTCGCAATCCAGAATCGAGATTGTACAGTGATCGGTCTATATGGTAAATGGGGGGCGGGAAAGACCAGCATTATCGGATTATTGGAACAGCTTCTGCATGAGAAGTATTATTTCACTGCCTATTTTAATCCTTGGAGATACAAATCCGAGGATATTATCCTTAGGGAACTGTTCATGAAGATAATAGAAGGCGCACGCAGCGATCGCAAGCTAGAAAGCAAATGGGAGAAACTGGGCGTGCTATTCTCAGAGTACGGTCAGTTTATTTCTCTGCCTTCTGCAAATATCAAAGGTATAAAAGTAGATTTTTCCAAGCCATTGCAAGGGCTGGTTACAGGCTTAGGAAGATTATTTAAGGGAAAATCAACAATAGATGATAAGAAGGCCGCCATCAACGAGATTCTTGACCAACTTGCGGTGCCTCTGGTGATCTTCATCGATGATGTCGACAGGCTTGATGTAGCTGAAATCCGTTCGCTATTTAAGCTGGTCAAACTGACCGCAGACTTTAATAAGCTAATCTATATCATTGCCTTTGATGAGGATATAGTAGCAAAAGCCTTGGCACAGAACTATGGCACCGGTGAACCTGGCGACGGCAAGGCCTTCCTGGAAAAGATAGTCCAACTGCCATTGAGGATTCCAACTGTACCCAATAAGGAACGATTTACATACACCATAAATCTTCTTAACGAATGGGCCCAATCACAAGCTTTCGAGTTTCCCGAAAAATATCAAGCGTTATTCGTCAAACATTTCAAAGATCTTCATGACAACTTTATCAAGACACCCAGGGATTCCAAACGCCTATTGAATGCCGTCTCCTTTTCCTATCAATGTCTAAGGGATGAAGTAAATGTTTACGATATCGTTCTGCTAGAAACAATACGCATATTTCTTCCCGCGGTTTTTGACGAGCTTTTAGCGGTACAAAGCGAGCTTTTCAAGTTGCAAACGGGGGAGAACGGCTACACGATAAACAATAAAAAAAGCGATGCAGGCGTTGCTTTTGAAAAGCGTATAAACATGTATGCGCACACCCTTCCACTTATAGCTGATGTAACGGATTATCTCTTTCCCTTCAACAATCTCTTTAATCTCGGCTTTAATAGTAACAGAAGCGAAAAGATTGCAGATCTTTTCGCCCACCAACGGGTCGCCATCCGAAGGTATTTTGACCGTTTTACCGAGTTTAAGATTGCAGGGGAAGACATTTCTGACCTAGAGTTCAAAGGTATTCTTTCCAGGTTCAACACTTTACCCTATTCGGAACTTACTGATGAAATACAACGGCTTTGCATGTTCCCTAAAAATGACATCTACCGACTGTTCCATTATTTCAGAAGTCAATTGGAAGAGACAGGTAAGATAAACGTTGCAACCATGCTGTGTACGAAAGAACATTTCTACTTCGACAACTCATTTGAATCAAGATTTTTCAGGATGATAGACTTATCGCTAGAGCTTTTAGCCGGAGTTGGCCAAATGAAACGTATCGAGAGCCTAAGACAGATTATATTCACCTGTCCAAGCATCCATCATTCACTGTCCATCATCTATGACGCACAATATGTAAGTGATAGGCAAAGAGATGCTAAATTTCATCCAATTGAAGCACTAAAGGATATCACAAAAGAGTACATTTTCAAGATACAACGGTTGCCCTTAGCTGATTATTTTAAAAATGTCGATGATGAAAAATGTGATATCCTCTGCCATCTGATTGACCAGTACGGTGACGCAGAAAAATTCAGGACGGAACTGATCAACTTTTTAGATCAAAAACCTGAAAACGTCATGCTGTTCATAAAATCGATGTTGCCCATGAGCTATATCAATATGTCTCCGATTGGCCAGTATAGCAACCGCATAGATTATGACAAGTTCCGCACCATTGAACAATATGTCCGAAGGGAGGTACTTATTGAAAAATGTCTAATTGTGTACCCCGATGCATACCAAAAAATAGATATTAACCCAGATGAACGCCAAAGCATGGAAATTGATCATAAGATCATTATTCAATACCTGCTGTTTGCACGGTCTGAACAGGCGACAGAGATGTCGGATGGTTGAAATGATGCACTCAATTTTCTATCTGTTTGAAATTACAATTATCACCTATCACACCTGAATAGTCTATCATTTTAATCCCTCACAAAAGACTTACATGGCCCTTCTAAAGACAAATCTTACACTAGGAAATCGATTTGTTATACTTGATGGCAACTACGATAAAGCGCAGCTATCTTTTATAGCACCAGACCCTAAAGATCGCAGTAAACTTACTGTGGTTACTTATGACCACCCTGGAGAACCGATCATTACGCCTTTGGACAACTTCAGTTCGGATTACTTTCCAGACCTATTACACCCTAGAATAATCCTGACCAGAAGACAATCAGAATTACGTTCGATATTTATCAAGATCCAGCATGAACTTGCGCAAACCCTATATGGTTCCAGTAACCGTCGGCTTACACTTAACCAAACCCTGAAGAAACTGGTTAGCCTGGGCTGCGCGGACAATTCCGAAGCCGAGGCCATGCTAATGCTCTATCTGGCAAGGGGGCTTTTCACATTTACCAAACTAAAGAAAGAGGGCTACATTTCGTTAAACAAGAACCTGCAAGGCATGGAGGACATGAAGCGGTTCCTGCATAGCATTACCGACGAGCTTATTTCAAAAAGCGACCGTATCGAGCTATTGGTCAAGCACAACGTTTCAAAGGGCAATTACAGGGAAATGCTCCTGCGCTCTGTTCTGCAGAAATATGTTCCTAAAAAATATGAAGTAGTTACCGGTTTCATCGAAGGCTGCCATCGCCAGTGTGATATCATCATCTACGATTCGCACAATTTCTCCCCCTATTTCCGTGAAGGCGATCTTGTTGTAGTTCCACATCAATCAGTGCGTGCGGTCATCGAAGTGAAGACGACCTTGGATGCCGGTGCGCTTGAGGAGGCGCTAGACCTATTATCGGACATCTCAAGGAATTATAATGATCCTGCTCCTTTCTTTAGGGCAGTCTTTGCCTTCAAAAAGGGTAATTATAAAACAGACGAAGCCTTGGCAACGGCGGTCAAGAAGTTCTACCACCGTAAGGATGCCAAAAGCGGAAAAGACAATACGATCCATGCTCTTTTCGAAACGATCAATACCTTCTGCGTGATGGATGAACAATGCCTGGTAACCGATGTGGTCGATTATACTTTCAATGACCATTCGATAAGGCCCAGGATATATTCGGTGAGATCTTCGACGACCGATCTGAGAGTTTATTCGGCTGCATTCTTCAGGGAACTGTTTTCCTATCTGGATGTCGAAAAACGTGCTAAAAGAGTTACCAAGGATTATTTCTGGTGGCTCAACGGGGAAATGCTTTATTACCATATACTCGATCTTTACGACAGGAGTTGGAAACCCCTTACGCAATTCAAGAACGAGCACGACTGGACCGAAGACGGCTTATGGCAACGGGTGTCCGATCTGTACAACTGGAAAGCTGGATTGGTCAGTGCACAGGATATGGAAGAAAAATATTTTGCTGAAATACTCCATCCCAGGGACCTGCAAAAGATTGCCAAAGGAGGATATCCATTTTAACAGTCCTCTGGCTGGAAAATACGCTATAAGCACCTTCCCTTTACCCTATAGCGGACCTCCGATCCCCTTTCTCAGAGGTACCGTTACCAACTATTTGCGTTGACCTATGCCCGCTGCCACGCACGGGCCTGCCCCAGGCTAAGGCCATTGCGGCCAGCGGCTGATCTGCCCTTCCAAACAGACTATGCAAAGCTACGGACGGCCATTGTCCTCCGAAACTCTTCGGCGCAGTGCCTGCGCCTTGCCTTGCGGTTTCCCAAAAAAAATCTCCACCGACCGGTTCCGCCCTTTCCCGAAAGTTAGGGCGGCGGTCGGTCGTATTTTTTTCCGGAAAACTTTCTCCGGAAAATGACAGTCCGTTCCCGGGCAACGGTTTGAAAGGCCAGGCTAACGCCGCTTTTGAGCCCCACAATGACCGGGAGCCTAGTGGCCGAGTTCCCGCAGTGGTCCAAAGCGGGCAAATTGGCCACCTGAACAGCAAATAGCCTAGTAAGGGCCCGGCATCGGAGAAAGCGGGTTGGAAACCAACTGTCCGGCTACCTGAGTAAAAAGAACGTCTGCTGGTACACCTCCAGCACTGATGAGACCTCAGGTAGGTCGAAACGTAAACAAAAATGGCTTATGCACTATTATGAACATGCGCTGCTAAGTGCACACAAATTTGGCTGCGCAATCGAAGACACCTTGCAGCTCCACAAACTGATGGATAGCTCCAAGTTCTTCTTTCCCGCCAGCCAGCACAGGTTGTTCTCGCACAACACATGGTTTGTCCATGTCCTTACCGAACTGATCGGTGACACCATTCCAAACTCCGTTAACGGCCAAAGACTATCTACGCGGGACGTGCTGTACGAGCACCTGCGCGAAGACCATAACGGAAAGACCCCATCGCTGCAGGACTGGCTCGGCTGCCTGCACTTTGAGCTGGACGAACAGACAAGGACCTGGTTCAACCACCCGCGGGGCAGCGACAAGAACCTGCTCAAAGAAATCAAATCACTGATCCTAAACCCCATTGACAATGAACAACCTACCCCTATCGATGCAACAGCGATGTGACGAGCTCACCGCTTCTGGCGCAGAACTGTCCCTTACCTGGCAAGGTGGCGGCGACGAGGGCTGCTTTGATCTGCTACTGGACGAAAAACCTTTGGAAGAGCAGAGTGAGCTGGAACAGGAGATCATACATTTCATGGAAGAGGCCATTGGCTATGGCTCATTTGCCGGAGAATTCTACACCGAAGGCAAGCTGGTGTATAACCATATCACGAAATGTTTTGGTGGAACCGATAACTACTCCGACAGTGAAGGGGCCACCAGGGAGTGCCAGATCGCCATCCACGTGCCCGAGCACATTTGGTTCGAGCACCTGGTTATCAACATAAGGGTCGAGTACGAAGACGCCAATCCAGAGGTCAGCATCGAGCCACGCCTGAGAAATGGCCCCCTGCCACCTGAACTTGATAGGCTGATCGCCAAATGGGAACGGTACCTTCGTGCAAAGTTCGCAACCGAGATCGACCAGTTGGAAGATTTCGAGTTTATGGCCATCGAACTCATCGCCGAGCGCTCCCAATTCACGGTGATCGGAGATATACTTCGCTTTGAGATCGATGCATTTGACTATAGCAAGTCTGTATCGAGCGAAAAGGAACTCTCTATCTACTTCACTGAAGAAGCCAAGAACCTGGCAGACCAGCAATATACCCTGCCGCTCTGAGCAGGTCATTATTAAACTTTCAATTTTAAGATCATGGATTTAAAACAGATTCAGCAGGCAAGCTACTATGTCAGCGGCCTGCAGGGCTTTGTACTCTCCGAGGCCATGCGCCTATGGAAAACCAAGTTCGAAACACTCCAGGATTTCCAAAGGGAGGTGATCATCCATCACAGCCTGAACGAACTCGGAAATTTTGTTTCAGAGATGTGGGAAACGATAGCGCCCATCACCATTGCACAGGCGCTGTCAGAACAGAACCTGGAAAAGCGAAGGGTCATGTTCGACTGCATCGGCGTTGCCAAACTCTTCGCCGGCCTGGAAGCGAAACTGCTCGATAAGACAACGCTCCAGAAAGTGCGCACACGCTGGGACGAGGAAAACAAACCCTATCGGCACACCTTCGAGGACACCTATGAGCTCTATCAGATCGATAGCGAGAAGCTCTTCGGCGTACAGCCCACCTTGCGCCAACTGACACCGGTATTTGCGGTGCGCTGCTGGTGCACGACAACCTCCAGGGAATATTGGATCTACGTGCCCGAACTGGCAGCACTTGGTGTTCAGCGCTGGCAGCTTAAGGATGCCAAACCAGACGCGATCAGGGCCATCGCATGGACGATAAGGATCGATATCACCGAGCCCAAAAGGATCTACCGACAGGGCGATATCATCGTCGTGGAGGAATCGGAAAATTCGAGGGAAGTAGCGCCCTATCACCTAAACAGGGAACAGTACCTGGAACTGATGTATTCGGAAACCTAAAAACAATAGTTATGTACACAAACAAAGCAAAAAGGCTTGTCCTTGGAGAGGGCGAGACTATCGGGCACAAACATGTGCTGGAGTCAAGTAAAGAGATCAGCTACCGAAGGGTGGACAATTGCATCCACCTTTTCCTACAGGGCACCGGGGTGCTGACGCACGACGAACACGACAGGATCGTGCTCAGCAAGCAGAAGTACCGAAGCTATCATCAGGTCGAATTCAATCCGATGGATGGCAGCATCAGCGAGATCTTCGACTGATCGATCAATTCACAGGGGGCCACGGCCCCCTTTTTTATTCACCTAAACTTTCAAGAAATGGGACAATACTATAAGGCCGTCAACCTGGACAGGCAAGAATTCGTATCACCATATACCTACCATAGCGGCGCAAAACTGATGGAGCATTCGTGGCTGTACAGTCCGATGGTCAATGCGGTAGTAACGGCAATAGCGCCTGCCGGAACCTGGCATGGGTGCAGGCTGGTCTGGGCTGGCGACTACATGGACGAACAGCTTTTTCTAAAGGGACTGGGCAAAAGGGCCAGATCGTTCAAAACACTTTATGACTGCTGCCAGTCCCCCGATGAAACCGATACGCCCTGTATCGCACCTGCCCAGCTAAAGATCACCGATGGCCCCGCAGGAGCTTACCTGGCCAACCATGATAAAAAACAACAGGTTGCCCTTAGCGATCTGCCCGAAGAGGACCCCAATGAAAAGGGCTGGCACATCCATCCCCTGCCACTGCTATGCTGCTCGGGCAATGGCCGTGGCGGCGGAGACTTCAGGGGCGAAAATCCATACACGGGGAGCTGGGCCGGGGACAGGATCTCGGCCGAGTACGGCCCTTTGGAAGGCTACCAGTTAATCGTCCCGGCATTCACCGAGCAGCAGGACAATCATGAACGTTAAAAATTACTGCGATGGATACCAACATCAAAATTGCCCAGGCAAGTATCTACGTGGGCACCTACTTCAAATACAACTCTGGTTCGCTCCAAGGTAAATGGATGGACCTTTCGGAATTTTCTACTAAGGAAGAGTTCTACAGGGCGGCCTACGAACTGCACAAGGATGAGCAGGACCCCGAACTGATGTTCCAGGATATGGAGCACATTCCCGATAGCCTGGCCAGCGAAAGCTGGCTGTCGGCAAAATTCTTTACCGTTCGCGATGCATTGGAGGGCCTGGAAGAAAAGCTGCACGAGCCCTTTTTCATGTGGTGCAACAACGACCACTATGATCTTTCCAAGGAGGACATCGATGAGCTGATCTCTTCCTTTGCCGACTGCTATCAGGGGCTATACGATAGCCAGGAGGATTTCGCGCGCCAGTACGTGGCGGAACATCATCAGCTAAGCGAATTTTCGCTCAACTACTTCGATTATGAAAGCTATGCCCGCGACCTTTTCTGCGAGAGCTTCTGGTACGATGGCGGCCATGTATTCACCAACAGTTAAGCTTCTACATATGCATCGCGAACGATTTTCTCCTGAACGGCTGAGGCTGATCCGGAGGCTAAGGAGGGCACGCAGGCTCTACCGGAAGATGCCACTGTTTGCCTTTGACCTCATGCGTGCCGAAGACCCTAGCTACACCTATGAAGAATTCGTGGATGACCTCCGTCTTCGAAACAAACCGAAGGTGCGCAAAGCCAAAGATCAGGCGGTCAGCTTTGGCAGGTATTACCGCATTAGAAAGCTTTTGGCGGGCTATCATGCCAGTGGCGATACAGAATTACTGCTTGCAGCTTCAAAGCTCTGGCAGCGCCTTAGAAAGCCCTATGTGGTGGTAGCCAAGCTGAAGGACGAACGATTCGAATTTCATTTTCCACCAAAGGTTCCCATCGAGCGCATCGAAACATTCACCCTTGACCTGCGGCATTGCAAAACCATAGCGCAGGTTCAGGAATGCTACAGGCGTTTCAGCTCAACGATCAACCTTTACTAATCAACAATATCATGGAAACAAAACCATTAGCACTCATGAAGGCCACCGAACGGGGTGCCCTTTTGGCTGATCTTTTTCCCGAGGAGATCGACAGCCTGATCAATTTCATCGATGGCATGTGCCTGACCATGCTCGAAGAGAAAGCGCATGCCATCAGCCTTGCAAAGAAAATGGATATCCCCTATGGCAGGTGGATCAGGGCGGTGAAGAAGAGCAAGAAGATGATCGACACCTACAGGCCCAAACAGGAGCTCAGGTTCCTGATGATCCTTTTGATGGGCGGGGATGACCTGGAGTACTTCAACATGTACTGCGCCAATTTGATGGTCACCACCCGTAGTTCCGAAAGCCATTCGGAGCAGTGCTTCCACCACGCCATTCACATGCTCTTTGACTAACGGTCCTGGCCATGGAAGCGCTGACCATACTTTCCTTCGGTGCGGGCCAGGACAGTACCTGTATCCTGTACAAGATCATCTATGATGCGGCTTTCAGGGAGCGTTATGTAAACGGAAAATTGCTGGTGGTCATGTCGGACACCGGCAACGAGCATCCGCACACCTACAGGCATGTGCGTTATATCGGGGACCTGTGCAGGGAGCACGGCATCCCCTTCCATTTCCTGCGCAGCTCAATGGGATACCATCCCCGAACCTGGCCATCGCTCCAGGGGCAGTTCATTGCCAATTCGACCATCATGTCGATGATGTTTCCAAGGACCTGCACCGACAACCTGAAGATCAAACCTATCTATGCCTTCATCGACGACTACCTCGGACGGACCTATTACGGTTACACAGATCCGCAGATCGCAAAGGGCAAGCAGTTCATCAAGCGTTTTGCGGCCCAGCACGGCAAGATCAAAATGATCCTGGGCATAGCCGCCGGTGAAGAGGGCCGGATCAAAAGTTCGGCAAGAAAGCAGCTCAGGGCCTCACAGCTCAAACTCTTCACCAGAGCCAGGCGACAGATCCCCCAATGGATGGAACTTGCCATCGAGAAAAGCTACCCGTTGGTCGAACTGGGCATGGACAGAAGGGCATGCCAGCAGTATATCACCTCTACGGGCCACGCCGTCCCCTATCCTTCCAACTGTATGATGTGCCCTTTTCTGAGCAAGCCCGAAATGTTGTGGCTCTACAGGAACCTTCCCGATGAGTTCGGCCGATGGGTGCAGCATGAACGGCGCAAGATCAGCCGAAGTGCAGGCCGGCGCATCAACCACGGGGTGAAGGGAGAAAAAACACTACCGGAAATTTTACGGGAAGCCATCGAGCAATTCGGCCACCTGACCAACACTGAACTGGACGAGCACAAAATGAGCCATGGCCACTGCGTGCGCTCCAGTTTCTAAAACACCATAAAAATCCAACATCATGACAACAAAAACCAAAACAAGAAGGCAGAAAGTGCTGTCTAGGACAGCTGTGCCTCCAGGTAGGAAAACCGATCAGCCACAGACGGCCGACAACTACCTCAACATCGCCACCAACCTGATCGACATCAGTCCCCTCAACCACAGGAAGTACTATGACGAGGATGCGCTCAAATCATTCGGTACCGAACTAAAGCAACATGGCATCATTTCACCGATCATGGTCCGTATCGTCAAACCGGGCAGATATGAGCTCGTTGCAGGAGAAAGAAGGTTCAGGGCTTCCAAACTTGCAGACCTGCAGACCATGCCCGCAGTGGTCAGGGAGCTGACCGACGAACAGGTCATCGAAATACAGCTGGCCGAAAACATCCAGCGGGAAGATCCCCATCCACTTCACGAGGCACAGGGCATCGCACAGCTCCAGACCCTTGGCCTGTCCATCGAGGAGATCTCTGCCCGGTTGGGACGTAGCAGGAAGTATATCTTCGGGCGTATCCGCCTGGCCTCGCTGATCGAACCCTTGCAGCTCATTTTCCTAGCAGGAAAGTTCAGCCTTGCCGATGCCAATGCCATCGCCGCAATATCGGCCGACGGACAGCAGGAATTCTTCAAGCAGGAATGTAGGAACTGGCAGAAAAAGGAGTTCCGCATCTACAACCTGAGCGGCATACTGAACCAGTATCGGTACGATCTTAAAAGAGCGCCGTTCGATACCAAGAACAAAATGCTGGTGCCAGAGGCCGGGGCCTGTACCAAATGTCAGTTCAATACCGCAGTGCTCAAAGAGCTCTTTCCCGAGGAAGCCAAATCGGCCACCTGTACCAACAAGACCTGTTACCAGTCCAAATGCAGCGCGCACTTCAACCTGATGATCGCCTCTGCCGTTTCCGAACATCAACCAATTGCACTGATCACGGGCTACAATGTGTCGGAACGTACCCTTGCAGCGCTAAAGGCAAGTCCGCTGACCAGGGACCTGCCTATCCACCAGGCCGATGAGATCACCATCTTCGAAGAACCTGTGATGCCGACAAAGGAGGATTTTACCGATCCATGGGCACAGGATGACGATGAAGATGCCGAGTTCGACCAGGAGGGATTTGAGGTGGCACTACAGGAACACCAGGCCGAGCTATTGGAATTCCAGCAGATCAGGGAACGTGAGAGTACAAAGATCGGGCTAAGGGTTTGGGACTCCAGTGTGAAAGCGGTGCTTTTCAATACCGAAAGGCCACGCTCTGCCCGCTACGGTTCGGCGGCATCGGTCACTTCAAAACAGGTCCAGGAAGCGATCAAGAATGGTACGGCTACAGTCGAGCTCCTTATCGGAGAAGTGGCAAGGCTAAAGGGACGCGAAGAGCGGGCAAAGCAGATCGATCGCGATAAGGTACAGGCGGCCGTGCACCACCAGTTCGCCGAACATTACCAGCAGCTTGAGCACAACCTGGAGCAGACCGATGCAGATACCTGCGCCCTGCGTCTTCTGATCTTCGAGGGACTGGACTACCACAGCAGGAACAAGGTGAAAGCGACCATTTTTGACCAGCAGCCCGATGAAGCAATGGACGAACAGGAAGCGACCTACCAGGCACTGTGCAACCTTACCCTGCAACAGCACCTTCTTTTGGTGCGCATGGCCCTTGCGGCCAAACCGGAAAGCAAACTTCCTCGAAGCCAGGCCGCCTATACCCTGTACAAGGTCGCGGAGCAATCGGGACTGGATGTAGTGGCCATCGAAAATGCCCAACAGGAAATTGCCGAGGCAAGAAAGGCGCGGATGGAAACAAAGGTGGCCCTATTGGACAAGAAAGTGGAAAGGTTGCAGCAGGTCACCCTGGAGGCGGAATGAAGGGACCCGAAGGTCCCTTCCATTAGCCCTTAAGCTGTTGGATGGCATTGAGCTTCCTTGCCAGCTCGGTAAGGCCCGATTTTTCCATAAACCCGTCCACGAGCTCCCGCAGTTCTTGGAGCGATTCGGCGGGCATGGCCTCCATCATACCGGTGCCATCTTTTGCATCCAGGCCGCGCTCGACCACCTGCGAAAGCAACAGGACCATTTTGCGCGAAACCTTTACATCGATGCGCACGCTTTCGTTCATGCCCGGGATACACAACAGTGTATCATAGAGCAGCTGTTCATTCTTGTTAGCCATAATCTCAATCTTAAATCAACTTCACCATGCAAAGCTATCAAAATGCCCGAGCACCCACCCGTACCATTTTGGTACAGGTTGCCCAAATACCGGTTATGCTGGATAATTTCGTATCACTAGAACAGAGGGGAGGAAAAAATGTGCAGCGCAAAAAATAACAGGATCACCTGTAAACAGGCAAGGGAAATCGATCTGGTAGATTTCCTTTCCAACATCGGGATCGAACCGGCCAGTGTAAAGGGCCACCAGTTCTGGTACCACTCCCCTTTCAGGGACGAACAGACCCCCTCGTTCAAGGTCAACGGCGCCATCAACAGGTGGTACGATTTCGGGGATGGCACCAATGGTAGCCTGATCGACCTTGGCATCAGGCTAAAAAACTGTAGCGTCAGGGAATTCCTGCAAATGCTCGAAAGCGGAACATTCACCCACTGTCCCCATCGGCCCGGTGAGACGAATGTTGATGGACCAGCCATTGCTGTCCTCAGCAATACTGCGCTAAGCTCGCCCGAGCTGGTCTCCTACCTTAGCTCGAGAAAGATCACATTGCAAGTGGCCAACCGATACTGTAAGGAGATCCATTACAGCTGTAATGGCCGAAACTATTGCGCCGTAGGTTTTGCCAACCGTTCCGGCGGATTTGAGCTGCGCAGCAAAAACTTCAAGGGGACAGTTTCTCCGAAGGACTACACACTGCTTTGCCAGGGCCGAGCCGAGCTTGCCGTATTCGAGGGTTTCATCGACTTTATGAGCTACCTGCTGATCATGGGGAAAGATCCCCAACAGGATTACCTTATCCTCAATTCGCTTGCTTTCTTCCAAAGGGCAATGGAATGCATGATGGGCTATAGCCGCGTGCAGCTTTGGACCAATAACGACGATCGCAGCAATGAGGTCGTGAGCATGGCCCTGGGGCATTCCGACATCTTTGTTGACCAGCGGAACTTCTTCTTTGGGTACAACGATCTCAACGACATGCTCAACAATAAACCAATTGTTCAACGCATAAAAAAAAGCTAAAGCTTCGATCGGGTTTCAGCTACCAGGGGTTCCTGTTGGCACGCGAACCCGGCAAGATGTTCCGAAGTATCACACTTCGGTTTTTTGGGCCTTCCTCGGAACTCGGCGGCCCTGAAATAAATGGATAGACTGACGCATTTGGTGAAGGAGAAAAGTGATGGAGAAAAAGACAAAAACGATCAGAAAAAAATGGCTGCATGTAAGGCTCGATGACCAGGAGCACGCACAGATGATGCAAGCAATGGCAAGGTCGACCGAGAAGAAACTGAGTTCCTACGCACGCAAACTATTACTTTCAAAACCTATTACGATCGTGCACCGTGACGGCTCGGTGGATGCCCTGGTTGCCGTTCTGGTGAAGGTACAGAACGACCTGAACGGCATCGCAAACAACTACAACCAGATGGTGCATAAACTGCACATGAGCGATACCTCCGGGCAGGTCAAGGCCTGGATTTCCCTGTACGAAAAGGAAAAGCGCGAGCTCTTTGAGAGCATCGCCCAGATGAAGGAACTGATTGGTGAGGGGGCAAAAAAATGGTTGCGATAATCGGTTCGGGAGTCTCCATCAGGCGTGCTTTTCTGTACAACGAGCACAAGGTCGAAACAGGTGCGGCCAGGTGCATCATGGCGGCAAACTATCCACTTGAAATCGACCAGATGCAGCAGGTGCACCGGCTTAAAATGCTGACCAAAACAGCGTCACTCAATCCCGATGTGAAGCGCAACTGCATCCACATCAGCCTGAATTTTGCACCGACCGAAAGTCCCTCGGACCAACTTCTCTCAGAGATCGCCACCGAATATATGGACCTGATCGGGTTCGGGGGACAGCCCTTTTTGGCCTACCGCCACCATGATGCGGGCCACCCGCACATCCATATCGTATCGACCAATATCAGGCCCGACGGCAGTCGTATCGACACCTTTCAGATCGGCAAAAAAAAGTCCGAACCTGCTCGGAAACTGCTGGAGAAAAAGCATGGCCTGGTAGCTGCAGAGCAGCAGAAAAAACACCTCTACACTCCCGTTGCGATCGATCCGGCAAAGGTGATCTACGGCAAACAGGACACCGTAAAGGCCATCTCGGCTGTACTGCAAAATGTACTTTCCGACTATAGATATACATCGCTTTCCGAGCTGAATGCCGTACTGGGCCTCTACCATATCCAGGCCAGCCGCGGAGCCGAAAATTCGAGGACATACAAACATCGCGGGCTGCTCTACAGGGTGCTAGATGGCCAGGGGCAACCTGTAGGCGTACCCTTAAAGGCAAGCGCTATCCATAACAATCCAGGGCTAAAATTCCTTGAAAAGAAATACCTGGCCAATGATGTGCAGCGTGCAGATTTTAGGGCCAGGACCTGTTCGAAGATCGATCTGGTGCTGCTCAGGAATGCCAACCTTGACCTTGGCCAGTTCATCCAAAAGCTGAAAGAAGCGGCGATCGATGTAGTGCCAAGGATCAATGAAAAGGGACAGCTGTACGGCCTGACCTATGTCGACCACCAGCACCGATGTGTGTTCAACGGCAGTGCCCTTGGAAAGAAATATACCGCAAGCGCAATCTTAAAACAGCTCCGGGCCAAGCCTCCGCAGCCTATCCCGTCTGCCGTCAAACAGGCCGGAACAAGCGCTATCCCATCTTTGGAAACCACCGCTTCCCAGCCACCGCAACAGCCAAACAGTGCTGAAAAAAGCAATCATGAAAACACCCTGCTAGATGAGCTGATGGGCTACCAGTACGCCGACCAGCATGTCCCTCTTGCCTGGAGGAAGAAGAAAAAGAGAAAGAAAAAAAGATAACACCAACATTTAAGGGAGGAAAAATCATGGCACTTCAAACAGGCGAGAACGAACAGGCACTGCGCAAGATCACCGACTTCACCAGGTTGATCAGCGTAACGATCCTACTGCTCCATTTTTATTACGAATGCTACCAGGTCTTTGCTGGCATGGGCATTTCTACCAAGCTTACCGACCAGTTGCTCGGCAACATCGCCCGAACGGGACTGTTCTCATTTTTTGTAAAGCCCAAGCTCATTGCCCTTGGCCTTTTGGCGATCTCACTGCTTGGCGCAAAGGGAAAAAAGGATGAAAAGCTTGGCTACAGAACGGCTTTGGGCTACATCGTTACCGGGCTCTGCTGCTATTTTATTTCGTGGCTCGCCCTACATGCTCCGCTTGAAATCGCAGCACGGACGACCCTTTATATCGCTATCACCTCCCTTGGCTTCCTGCTTGTACTCAGTGGCGGCACCATGCTGACCAGGGTGATCCGCGATGCACTGAACAACGATATCTTCAACTCGGAAAACGAGACATTTCCACAGGAGGAAAGGCTCCTTGAGAACGAATATTCCATCAACCTGCCTGCCCGCTACCAGCTCAAAAGCCGTATCCGTAACAGCTGGATCAACATCATCAATCCCTTTCGCGGACTGCTCGTACTGGGTACGCCAGGGGCCGGTAAAAGCTATTTCGTCATCCGCCATATCATTACCCAACACATCAAAAAGGGCTTCACCATCTTCGCCTACGATTTCAAGTTCCCCGACCTTTCGGTAATCGTCTATAATACCTGGCTGGCCAACAGGCACCTGTATAAAGAAAACTGTGCCTGTTATTTCATCAACTTCGATGACCTTTCCCGCAGCAACAGATGCAATCCACTAGACCCTTTATCGATGACCGACATCACCGATGCGGCCGAAAGTGCGCGCACGATCATGATGGGACTTAACCGCGAATGGATCAAAAAGCAGGGTGATTTTTTTGTTGAGAGCCCGATCAATTTCCTGACGGCCATCATCTGGTTCCTTCGAAAATACCAGGGCGGAGAGTACTGCACCCTTCCCCACGTCATCGAATTTATGCAGCTCCCCTACGATGATCTTTTCACGGTACTACGCTTGGAAAAGGAGATCGAGGTCTTGGTCAATCCTTTTATCAATGCCTATATAAACGATGTCATGGAACAGCTCGAGGGCCAGATCGCCTCTGGAAAGGTTGCCATTGCAAGGCTCTCCTCCCCGCAGCTATACTATGTCCTTTCTGGCAATGATTTTACGCTCGACATCAATAATCCCCGAGAACCCAAGCTGGTCTGTTGCGGCAACAATCCGCAAAAGATACAGATCTACGGGGCGGTGCTCTCGCTCTATGTCAACCGCCTGGTAAAGCTCGTCAACCAAAAGGGGAAGCTCAAATCGAGCCTGATTTTTGATGAATTCCCTACCATCTACCTCAACGGGATCGACAGTCTGATTGCTACCGCCCGTAGTAATAAGGTTGCCACAACTTTGGGCATACAGGACCTCTCACAGCTGCGAAAGGACTACGGAAAGGAACAGGCAGATGTGATCATGGGCATCGTCGGAAACATCGTTTCCGGCCAGGTGACAGGCGATACGGCCAAGCAGCTTTCCGACCGAATCGGAAAGATCATGCAGGACCGCCAGAGCCTTTCGATCAATTCCGGCGATACCTCCATCAGCAAGAGCAAACAGCTTGAGGCTGCCGTTCCACCCTCTAAGATCGCTGCCCTAAGCAGTGGAGATTTTGTAGGAATGGTCGCCGACAATCCCGAAGAGAAAATCTCGCTAAAAGCCTTCCATTGCCAGATCATCAATGATCACAAGGCACTGAGTGAAGAGGAAAAGGCCTACAAACCCATACCCATCATACGCAAGGTCGACAATGATATGGTGCAGCGCAACTACCAGCAGATACGCCAGGAGGTGCAGGATATCGTCTATGCCGAGATACAGCGAATGATCCAGGACCCGAAACTCGAGCATCTGATCATCCGAAAAAACTAGCTGGCCGCGGTCAACTTTTAACCATGATTAATCAATATACAGTATGCTTATTCCAACATTTTTTGCCAAGCTGATCAGGGATTTCGATGAGCTTGGGTTTACGCTCTCGCTGATGGAAAAGATCAACCTCAAGCAGGAGCTTGCGTACTTTGATAACCGCAGGACCTTCTTTGCACTTCAGGGGAAGATCGATGGGACCGATTTTGAGGCTACCTTTTTTATCGTCAGGCCGAAGCACGAAAACTTTTTCGCTATCCGTCACTACCAGTTCAAGCTCAAAAGTGAAGGGACGCAAAAGTGCCAGGTCTTCAAGGTAAACTATCTTGAAAATGATTGGTTCCCCGTCAAACTAAAAGGGCCTATCTCAAAGATCATGGCCTACAACCTGCTATCGGGAAGGGCCGTCTTTAACGATGAAAGCAAGGCATGGTTACAGATCGATTTCTCTAAAAGGTGTTCCGAACTTTCACCGGCCGAACTTAACAGCGGTGATTACCTCATTAACGCCGACAGGTTCGATCAGCTCCACGATAATTTTGTAATGAGGAAATATGCCGATTTCGATCTGAAAAAGGAGCTTACGGCACTTGGAATTGATAACGTAGACGACGTTGAGAAAAGACTCCGCAACGGTGATGTTGTAAAGATCCAGGACGACAGGCAGAAGCTTTCCATGATGGTAAGTCCCAAGTTCCGCTACATCAGGAAAACAGTTGTCCAGCCGCACCGAATATCGCTTGGAGATGGAGCGTCGTTCAAAAACAGGATACGCAAAAGAAGAAAAAAATAATAAAGTCAGAAGTATTCTATCATTTGAAAAGCTTTTGATTTAAACCAACTATTAAATCGAAACGAAATGAAAAATCCGATCAAGTTCATGGGCTGCCGCGCCCGACCGTTCTGCAATCAAGCCGTACGTACCCTTTAATGCTGGCCAGTTTTTTCGCCAAACCGCTGCCCTTTCTTTTCAACCCCGACATTTCTATAGCTAATCCACTTACACCCAGCACATCTATATAAAATTATTTTTATCTTAGAGCACTTTAAACTCTCAACCCAAGCAGTACAATGATAGAACCCTCTATTAAGGATGAATTTCTGGACCTCTTCTATGCTGATATCGTTGATTTGGAACTTGAAAACTCCAATAGGCTCAATGTATTCACGCTGAGGATCAGCAATAACAGTTTTGCCTATAGTGATCTGGTAGAACATTTGGGAAACAAACTATATCATTTTGCCTTATCTAGGAACGAAATAAAAGTATTAAAGGAATCCGATCAGCTAAATACCTTAATTAGAAAATCGAAAGAAAAGCTCGTCGATTATATTGAAAGGGAAAAGGAGGAAAAAAAACTGACCGGAACAGAAGGTGGTGAATTAGGTGAACTCCTACTGTACTGTCTGCTCGAATGCCATTTAAAGGCGCCCAAGATCCTAACAAAACTGGAAATAAAAACGTCCCAACAGAAGTATGTCAATGGTGCCGATGGTGTCCACCTATTAAAGGTAAATGAGAAGGATTACCAATTGATCTTTGGGGAATCAAAACTGCACGCTGATCTTACCCAGGGCATCTATAAGGCATTCGAATCCATAGGTACACTCCTGGAAAACAGAAGCAAGAAACTCAATTTTGAAATTGATCTGGTGAACAGCCAGCTTTTAAAGGATACCTTTGACGATCAAACCTATAATACTATTAAAAAAATCCTCCTACCGAGTGCCAGGGAAGATGCTACCAATATGGATTATTCCTTCGGAATATTTCTCGGGTTTGACCTTGCCATCACTGAAGAGGAATTGAAGAAGAAAAATAGTGATTTTAGGGACGCGGTCCGAGCAAGGATTAAAAAGGAAATAGAGGAAAAAGTTGAATCGATCAACTTTCAGATAAGAAAGGAGCACTTCACCGGGTATAATTTCTATCTATATATCATCCCGTTCAGCGACCTGGCTAAAAATAGGCTGGAAATCATCAAAAGCATAAGCGAATGAGCGAAATATTAATTGATAAGCTGACTGAAGAGATTCTCAAAAATGAATACTTCCACAACCTATTGGATCGCTGTTCCACCTCGAATGCACTTCAAAATTTTCCTGGGCTCAGTGCAACTTCATGGTCGGAGTTGACTGACAAGGAGCTGAAGGACGCCTTGAGGTTTGCTGATCTTCTTTCAAACTCATCAGACAGCGACGCGCGCAGCTATGCCTACCAGATTGTCACTGATCTCAATCCTTCATTTGCGGAAAATCCATTCTATAAAACGGTGGCCAAAGCCGTGTATTCAAAGCTTGGTAATTATCCTGCAATAAATTTTCTTTCACTACGAAACGGCAATGAAGCAGAGATACCGTTTGACAGACTATTGCAGTCTGAGACAAAAAAACTTCTACAGGCAGTTCCGTTCCAAGAGGGACTCTACTTCACCGATACGCAGTTCAAGCTATACTCCCGGTTGATCGCCAGTTCGGAATTCAGTTTTTCCGGACCAACTTCGATGGGAAAATCTTTTATCATCAAGACGTTTATTAAAAATATCATAAGAAATAGTCCGCGTGAGAACTTAGTCATATTGGTACCAACCAGGGCACTTATCAACCAATTCACGATTGATCTAAAAAAGGACCTCAATGAAGACCTTAACCAGTTCAAGTACAAGGTCATCACAAACTCCAACGTAACGGAGCTGACAGAGGACAATTTTAATTATATCATGGTGCTCACTCCCGAGCGCCTTATCTCTTTCCTATCTAACGATCACCAGACACCGGTGGGCTTCCTGTTCGTCGATGAGGCGCATAAACTTGCCCAGATAAAAGACACCCGAAGTGTTACGACATACATGGCGATCGAGAAAAGTCTGTTCAAATTTGGCAGGAACCTCAAACTGTATTTTTCGTCCCCGAATGTTTCAAATCCGGAGATTTTCCTTAGCCTGTTCAATAGGAACGCAAATAATTTTTTTAAGACCACTGAGTCACCAGTTACGCAAAAAATATACTTTGTAGATCTGATAGAAAAAAGTATCGAGAAAATAAGCAAGGACAAAATCGTCAACAAACAGTTACCCTTTGACGATAGGCTGGTCGATATCAACAGCATAATTTCATTGCTCGGCAGAGATCAAAACAACCTCATCTACAACAACAGCAAAACCAAAACGATTAATACTTCGAAAAGCTTTGCCGATACAAGAAAGGTAACAGAGGATGAGCCTCCTGAAGTGTCAAAAGCAATCTCGCAGATCAGGGAATATGTACATCCCGATTATTACTTGGCTGAATTGATCAGCAAAGGTGTCGCTTACCATCACGGTAAACTGCCACAGCTTATTCGCAACATCGTCGAAATACTTTACAAAAACGAAAATGTAAAATATGTCTTCTGTACTTCGACATTGCTCGAGGGCGTGAATATGCCGACTAAAAACCTGTTCGTACTCAATAACCAGAATGGCAGAAGCAAATTGCAGGAAATCGATTTCTGGAACCTTGTCGGTAGAGCAGGCCGCTTGAACGTGGAACTTTCGGGAAACATCTACTGCGTGCGCCACGATGATTGCAATTGGGACAACAGGGAAAAATTATTTGAAAAAGGAGACCTAACGATAGTACCCACCGTCACTGCAAGGATCGACAAGAACCTGAAGAAGATAGAAAAAATATTACAGGAGCAGGATATTTCGGGACCAGAAACTGAACAGGATGTACTTAAATACATTGCAAATATCATCTCTATTGATACCCTTCAACTGAAGGGTTCCTATCAAAGTCCTCTTATCACGAAACTGATCGAGGAGAAAAAGGATAAAATCATAGAGCTTGCAAAATCAAAGGTCCAAAATATTAATGTTCCTTTCGGCGTCCTGAATGGAAATGCATCGATCAATATTAGTATCCAGGAAAAGGTATATAATCAATTACTGAAGGCGCATCAACGCGGGGAAAAAATTGTATTGCCAAGCAGTAATAGCGACCAGTTTTACGAGACCTGCTTGGCCCTATTGGAAAAGTTCCATCAATTATACGAGTGGCACAATGCAGAGAAAAAACTTCGAAGCCTGAATAGCATGTCGTACTATGCGATGTTAATGAACAAATGGATCAGTGGTTTCAGTCTAAGCCAGATCATCCAGCAGTCGCTGGACTACTATGAAACTTCGGGAAGTACTATTGAAGTGGATCACCAAGTTTATTTACCATTTGAAAAGGGAAATATTCAGCACATCAATATCGTGATCGAGAACATCATCGAAGATTTGGAATACGTGCTAAGGTTTCTCTTAGAAAAGTACTTTAATCACTATTACCAGGTACTGATCGGTATCCTCGGCGAAGAAAATGCGGCGGAAAACTGGTCAAGCCTGCTTGAATACGGTACCCAGAACCGTATCGTTATAGCTCTTCAAAATATTGGCCTGTCAAGACATACCGCAATAGCTGTTTATTCAAAAGGAAGAAATCATCTTGTAATAGAGGAGAAAAAATTAAAAAGTGTCGACAAACAGGGGCTATTAAAAGTCTTTAAGGTTAGCTCAATTGAATATGATGAAATTCTACACATGCTCTAATGACCTGCGCTTAAAATCTCATCGGATTTGAAAAAGTAAATACGACAGCTCCTTTCCAAAATTAGTTCTAAAATTTAATCGTCGCTACGGATTCCAACCGATGAATAGAGCTCAGTCACCAGATCTGATTGCCAGTACTCCTTAGTATCTATATCCATTATCGTTAACCGCCCTTCATGCGAGGTACCAGTATCAAGATTGAAGATATTGAACGCCTTCATCGGCTGATCGGTATTCCAGTTTTGTGTTGGTGTGTGCCCTATGAAGATCTCTGCGAATTTTGTTTTACATGTTAGTTCCAAACCGCTATCGGCATGTGCCAATGCCTCTTTCCATAAGCTCCTGTCCCAATAGAATTCTTCTGCATCCTGCTGGTCAAACGGGAGCGCTCTATTAAATCCTCCATGCACAAAACAGCGGTTCTCTTTATCGATAAAATGGGTGAGCTGTGAAGTAAAAAAAGCCCGGTGTGATGCGGGAATATCCGTTGGAACAAGTGCCGATTTATATCCATTGCCGCGCTGAAAAAACATCCCTTCCTTTCCAGCATGCTTTAGATATGAATCAAGCGTTCCCCTTCCTCCATGGTTCCAGAAGTAGGGATGATATTCCGTATCTATAAATTCCCTGAACCAATCATCATGGTTTCCCTTGATCGCGATAAGGTTTTTGATGCCCATCAGTTCCTCCACACATTCGTATACCTGGCCGTATCCATCTACCACATCACCGGTCTGCACCAGCAGATCATTTTGATGATCGAAACCACAACGCTCAAAGCATTGCAGCATCGCCAGGTGCGCGCCATGGATATCGGCCATCACAAATTTTCTCATCTCATATCTAGGCCTTAAGATACGAAAAACACCGACAACCTGTAGGATGGATAAGCTATAAAATTGTTCCGGAAGCTAAAAAAGAGTGTTTTCACTCTAAAAAAAGAATGTTTTCACTCTTTTTTTACAGCGATAGCTTGCTTAGGTTTGATATGTTGTTTAAACTTCCCCATCATGCTGTACTACAGTATGGTGCACAAATAGACCCGAACAACAGCAATATTCGCTATTTATTTTGCCGGCAGCAGCTATATTTGAAGTCCTTAAAACGATGATATAGGCCTTCGGCTTTATAGATAAAAAAATTGCGTAAGCTATTTCTTGCTCTGAAAACCGCCAATTCGAAGTACACAAGAAATAGACTGAATGCTCCACCATGTGCGGGCATTGGTCTATTTGTGTGCGGGTACGGCGGTACCTCAGAGCGGTAGGCTGATGTCCCGCGCAATTTTTGAATGTCTGGCTAGGATCTAGGGAAGAATTTTCTTCTTTAATGACCATAAGACGAAGCAGACAGTGAGACCTTAAATCAAGCACTACTCTAGGAGTACATGCTCCCGCTCCAGCGCAGGCACCATTTTCACTAGTTTTTCTTCTGCATCCAGTACGCCAATTGTTTTTTTTTTTTACCGCAAGGTGGTAATGATGCCCTGAAAATTAGTTAAATTCTGTAACAGAAGTATTTTACAGCGCTGCCCAGTAATACTTCAGGAGATCGTTCAGCCTCTCAAAGAGAACATCAAACTACACTTATCACCAAGACCATGAAAAACATATTGCTCATAGCAGCAACTTCAATTTCGATATTATTCAGTTTCGATTCTTCCGCACAACTGAAAGTTTTTCCCGCCAATCGGGTCGCTATTGGCCCTACCTTCGGATCGACCCTTCCCGGAACGGAGACCGTCTTTATTAACGGCGGGGTTGATATTACCTGTATTCCATCTTCCAACGGCATCTCCATCGCCGCGATGAGCAGCAGTGCACCCATCATCGTGCCCCAGTGGAACCATTCGGCATGGATCGGCCGTCCAGGCTTCGCTTTTTTCAGGACCTATTCCCGTGAGCTGTTTACATTAAGCGGAGGTGTGCTGGGATACTCCGATATCCGCCTGAAGAGCAACCTCAGACCGCTCAATGGTTTCAATGCGCTCGATCAGATACTAAAGATCAAGACCTATACCTTCGACTACAATGATCTGCTGTTCAAGAACATTCCTGCCGACAGGAAGGCAAAACTTGAAAGCGAGAGCAAGAACCTGATTGGTTTTGTTGCCCAGGAACTCAGGGAAGTCGTGCCCCAGGCAGTGACCTTCGACGAAGAAGCTGGCTACTATGCTGTGAACAGCACGGTACTAATTCCGCTGTTGGTTGAAGCGATCAAACAGCAGCAGGCACAGATCGACGAGCTTAAGCATCGTCTGGAAGAGCTCAAAAAATAAAAGCACCTACATGAGGGTACTGGCTGCAATACTGATGGTGACCACGATCCTTTCCTGCAAGAAGGACAGGGAAAAGTACGTATCCCCAGACGATGGGAACTTTAATGTTAGCGCATTACTTTCCATGAACGGCCAGTGTGTAATAGAATTTTATGTCTACATGGCCAGTGATCCCAAGATCAGGGAATACCTTGAAATGGATAAGGGTGGTGCCTTTTGCTATGCATGTGTGAACGACAGTGCCCAAAAAATGCTCTCGGATACCAATCAGTGGAACCTCGATACACTCCAGATCACCTGCAGGTTAGCGACCTCCGAGGAATTAGCAAGTCAATGCGCCAAGGGCAAGCACCTGTACCTGACCAAGGTGACCAATGTATCTATAATTAATCAGCGACGCCGATGAAAAAATTGCTATCAGTATTTGTAAGCTGTTGTTTGCTATCCTGCCACAAGGATCCACAGATCAATCTTGCTAGGCCAGCAAGTTTCACCATGCAGGCGTACTATGTACGAGCCAACTGGTGCCTGACCGGAATGGTTGCAATCGATGTCAGGGATGCCGATTTGCGAAAGTACATGATGAGCTTTGCAAAGGACACCGGTCAGCGGGACATATTCTTTTTCACCTGTATCGGCGATAGTTCTGAATTTCTTTTTCAGAATCCCAACTATAAGGATTTTGACACTTTCGACATCACCATTCGTTACCCCAAAGGACGCGAAGGAGCTTTTACCTGCACCGGAGATTGGACCTTTCCCTTCTCGCTGATGTACGTTACCAAGATCAAAAAACACTAAACCATAAACCAAATAAAATATGAAGCATATTATCCATATAATGTGTCTGCTCGGTCTCATGGCTTTCCTTGATTGTAAGGCGCAGCCCATTGACGTCGGGGATTCACTGACGACTTTCGTTTTATACAGGGACGTTCCCTTTTATATAGATCGGGTGCCCAACCGCTTCTGGGTGCGCTACAAACTGGGGCCGGATGACCTTCCTATTGCAACTCCGCCCGATTCCATGGTGGTGCACCACATCCACAATGGCGGCTATATTCTGCGGGGCGACTCCGTTGCCCTCCTTAATATGCTGGAACCGTACATCGATGGCTTCCAGCCGACCTATAAGCACAGGCCGCTTCCCCCGGAATATGAAAACCTTAGGGATAGGCTCGACAGTAATTATATCGTCTCCTGCGAGATACTGCTCTACCCGATTGCGGGAAAGGAAGCAATGCTGGAGGACTATATCGCCGGACTCCATGTGGCAAATCTGGAAAAAGATGGCAAGTTTTGGACGGTGACGGTCAACCTTGGTCAGAACTCGGTGGTACTAGCTAACCAGATTGCCGTTCGCGGCTATACTGTTTATTGTAATGCCAATCACTATATCCAGATGGAGGTGGCATCTATCCCGAATGATCCCTATTATGGGAAACAGTTCTACCTGCGGAACACTGGGCAGGTCATCAACGACGGTGCATCGGGAACCCCTGGCGCCGATATCAATATCGAACCAGCCTGGGACCTGACCAAGGGAGATACCAATGTCAAGATCGCCGTTGTCGATGAAGGTGTTACCGACAACCATCCCGATATGCCTTCGTCGTCACAACTGCGCTTCGCTAGAAGCAATTTTTCTACAGGCCTGTTTACCGAAGCAAATACCTATGATGCAAGTAATACTAGGGCATTCGATCCCAACCTACCTTCATGGATACAGCCAGGGGACCCTAGTCCCAGCCACTTCTTTCACAACTATCATGGCAATGCCTGTGCAGGCATTATAGGGGCGCAGCACAATAATCAGGGAATTGCGGGAATAGCGCCAAATACGATTATTGTTCCCATCAAGGTCCCATTCCCCTCCACCACAGTAGGCAAATACAGATCGGTACCTGAAAATATTTATTCTTTTGCCATTCGGCAGGGTTATCTGGATTTTGTGGATATCAGCAATAACAGCTATGGAGGTACGGGCTACCCTTACGAATCTTCCCCTACCTTGGAGACCGCGATCAAGGACATGGTAGCAGATGGAAGGGGAGGCAGGGGAACTGTCGTCCTATTCTGCGCGCACAATTGGGGGGCGCAGTATCCGCAAGGATCACTTCCAGCATTGATCGACGTACCGGGACTGATCGTGGTCGGCGCCACCGATATGAACGACCAAAAACCACCCTACAGCAACTACGGGCTTAATATCGATATCGCAGCGCCATCGGGCAGACAGCCGGTCCGCACCTACGGTTTTAACTACGATGTATGGACGGCAGATATTCCAGGCAATGTCGGGGCGAACCCTTGGCATCAGAGACCAGAGATGTTGGGCATTGACGACCTCACTGTCGGCGCGATCGATCCTGCCACCGGACCTAATTATGATGCTTTTACCGCATTTTTTAGCGGGACTTCCGCGTCTACGCCAATGGTTGCCGCAGTTGCAGGGCTGATGATCAGTGAAAATCCGTGTCTTTATGCCACAGAAGTAGAAACTGTGCTCAAGCGCAATGCCGATAAGGTTGGAGGTTACGATTACTACAGCAGCCCCGTTCCAGGGTTTTCACAGGAACTTGGTTACGGACGGCTCAATGCTTATAAGGCCATCACCGATCCCCAGTTCCAACAGAATGTGACCTATACTGGTGTGATGTACACAAAGGCAGGCACATTGACCGCGGGTAGGAATGTGACCGGTAACTTGCCTGTTGGGAATGTCACCGTAAAGAGCGGTGCGGACGTTAACTACAGGGGCGTATATGGAGTGACCATGACCGAAGGTTTTTCGGTTGAACCTGGGGCCACTTTTCTTGCCGAATGCGTACCGGTAAAGACAAGTTGCGCTAGATGGGATGATCTGGCAATGCCATCATTGGACCAACAGGCGATTATGCGGGCTTCTGGAGCGATGACGGTAAGACCCAAAGCAAACCCTATGCTTTATGGCAGCAAGCAGGAAATTGCTCAAAGCCTTCACAAAAAGGAGATACATTCGGAGCTCAGCCGAAATATCCAGCTGGATGTATATCCCAATCCAGCGGCACAGAATAGTGTAGAGATCAAGTTCAGCCACGTACTGCTGGAAGAAGCGCGTATCGAGATGTATGATATGCAGGGCATTCTCGCAGGTCACTGGGAAGCAGGTGTTGGACAACATACCCTACAACTGGATATCGGCCAGCTCAGAACAGGCATTTATACCTTAACGATTACCTATGAAGGTAGAAATACCGTCAAACGTATCGTTAAATTATAGTAAACCATTTACGGTTATAAACGGTGTTAAAGCTTTCTATAGCATTGTTTTTAGCGAATGTCGAAAAGTAGACGGCAGCCTCTATTGAAGCTGCCGTCTTTACCTGATAAGATATTTGCGCGGTGGCATTCAAAGTGCACCGTGCGGGTTTACGGGTTATCAACGATGGGCGCCGTGGTTGGCGTCCATCATTTTTTATAGCTCCAATATAATGTTATTTCCTTGAAACCTTTCGAACGATGGTTTCGCCGTTGCCAATGATTCGGATAAGGTAGACACCTTTTGGGCTGGATGACAGATCAAACGATATCCGCTCCTCTCCTGCCGAAATCTTCTTTGTTGCCATTACCTTTCCCGAAAGATCGGTCAACTCTGCACGCTCAAATCTTCCAGCGCCAAGGTCCACCGTTGCCGTCCCCGTCGTCGGGTTCGGATATGCGGCAAAGGCGCCTCCCAAAAAAGAAATGTGGGCAGCACCTTCGGCAAGATCAGCCATCGTGCCGTCGTCATCGAGCTGCGAAAGACGATAGTAGTTGTTTCCGTTGCGGGGAAAACGATCGGTGAAGGTATAGATTTCTGCCACTCCTGCAGCAACCTCCCCCACTTTGGTAAACTCGCCGCCATCGCCCTTTCTATGGATGATAAACGCTTTGTTGTTGCGCTGCTGGGCTACCCTCCAGGTAAGCCTCACGCTGTTGCCGGCATCGGCCTTTGCCGAAAAATCGATCAGACGAACAGGTAGCGTACCTGAGATTGGTCCTCTTAGCGCACTCTCCACCGCAGTTCCCGCAACCGATCCATCGTTGACCGTAACCTGGAAACTGATGAACTTGTTCACATCAGCAGCCGTAAGGACATAGGTTTTGGTAACTGGTGCCAGCTGTACCTTGTTCAGGCCACTGCCGTTATCTGACCGGAACCATTTGAACGTTGAGCCCGTCTCCGCATCGCCGTCCGTATCTGTATAGGTATATGCGCCTGTGAGCGTCTCTCCCAGCTCCAGCGTTCCGGTATGGCTTACGGCACTGGCCGTTGGGACCGTATTGAAGATCGGATTGGTACCGGGAAAGGAACCGGTGGCAGAACCGGGCACGAGGTCGTAAGTGACCGCATCGTCGCTCCCCCAGTTTGATCTATTGCAGATCCTTGCCAGCATATCGGCTTTGGTACCACCCACGGCTCCGGTATAGGCGTAGTTGTCCAGCGAGGAAACCGTCGTAGTGGGAAAACCGATCGCATTGGTCCCGTTGGCCAGTCCCGTGGGAAGGTTGCTTAACGAGTTGCCAGAGGTGGCCGTGGTGTTCCAGCCATTGACCACATCGGCGCCAAGGTTACCTGCATTGAAACCGAAGATAAATGTCGGTGAGGCCAGCGAACCCTGGTAGATCAGTACCTGATCGCCATTGGTACCGAACGGCGAGGCAGTGGCGGTACTGGTCCAGCCGTTGACCACGGTCAGTGTCCCCACCGCTGGAGATGAAACAACAGATGGCGACGCGCCCGACGTGATCGCAAAACGGATGACCGTTCCCTTTTTGATAACACCCGTGGTCGTCCAACTGAAGATGCCTTCGGTGGTGATGTCCGCCATAAAAGAGCCACCAGAAGTGGCCGTCCAGCCCTTGTCGGTAATAAAGATCGTTTCCCCCGAATTGATCGTTGCCAGTGTCACCACTGCAAAATCCTTGGTAGTCGTTGAACCATCGCTATTATAGCCGACAACTGCAATGTCGCCGACGCCCACTGTGGCCCAGGCGGATTGGGATGCCGCCCCCAGCATTGTCAGGAGCATTGCCCCCAGCAGCTTTTTAGCTGCGCTTTTGTAATCTTTCATCATTGTGATATGTATTTGGGTTTTGAAAAAAATGCATAAAAAAAGGCCTGCATCCGTATGCAGGCCTTGTATGGTTTACACGAAAAAAAATTGTTCAATAGGATTCCAGTGATCGATAGTCCACTATCAAATCCATACCTGATCAGGGCCGGTGGTGAGATACGCAACATTAATTTCAGAGCTATTGAGAGTAAAGCTATGAATAAAATTACAGACGGAAGAAAATTAACACAGTGAAAATGTTTCTCCTTCTCAAGCCCAGAAAAACCCTCGCAATATGCATGCTATACACGGACAGGTCGCCCTACTTGGTTTTCGTTTGCTTTTGGATTGATCGCATGATATCCTCAGCCCAACGATCGATCCTTTCCACCGCGGTACCATCACGGCGGCGTGCCTGTTGGAAAAGGACAAACTTTTCACGCTCCAGCTCCCAGTCCTTCAGCGTGAAGATCCGTTCGGTAACCTTTCTTTTCGTGCTCACATAGTCGTACAGATCCTGGTACGGCAACAGCCCGCTCAGGGTCTTTTGTATTTCCTTTACCGTACCTGGCCTGATCAATTGGTACAGTTCCTGTAATAGATCATATAGGATCGTACTGGGTGCAGAGGCAAGAACGGCCTTACCAATGCTCGGCAGCCCGATCTCGGAAAAATGTAACGAGAGCACCAGCCTCAGTCCCTCTTCCATCGACATACAGAGATCCGTCGTGTAGTAGGCATATTTCAGTTTGAACTCTTCGAGGGAAAAATCATCCGAACAGCTATTGATCGCATAGGAAAGATGTTCGTTCTCGACCCTATCAGCAAAGCTCATCAAAGGCACGATTCTTTTACCGTTCCTACTTTCCTGGAACCTCGGTGCAGAAAGCAGTTCGTAGATGGCGCTCTTGAAATAGATCGGCCTTCGCTGATAGGTCACCTGGCAATACAAGGGATGGCTATTCCTGCCATGGAACGGCACCTCTTTCAACCATTGGTTGAGATAGGTCTTATAGCTAACCTTATACTTCTTTGCCATGGCTAAAAATAATAAAAATACCAACCGATAAAATGTTATAATATATTTCATTTCATAGTAACATTTTATTATATTCGTACTGCTAAGCAGCAGGAGGATAGTGTGATGGATAAGATGAAGAAAGGTTCTTCCGGGCAGGAGGTCATGGAGGGAGACTGCCCAAACTTTGGGAAAAGCGAACTGCAGCTATTGGAGCTCGTCGCGCAGATCATTGTGGAAATGGTAATGGAGGACGACAGCGAAGAGAAAAAACGGCCGGGCTGATCAACAATTTAGCCCGATCGGGAAAACAGAAAACAATTTAATACGGCTAAAAAGCAATTATGGTCGCGACAAAAAAAACCGTTGGCTACCTTGGAACAGGCAGCTGCAATCAACCAAAATCCTCGTCTGAACATCAGCTTGATTCGATGAAGAATTATTGTCTTGAGAACGCACTAAAGCTCATGAGCATCTACGGCGATACCGCACGAAAACAACCAAATGATAAGGAGTAAAATATATGACCAGAACGAACAGGGCTATAGGCTATAGGAGGCTAAGTGATAAGGACCAGTCAAAGTATTCATTGGCGCATCAGGATGAAGCGATCAAGAACTACTGCAGCAGGAATGGTCTTGAGCTCATCAACATGTTTACCGACAACGGCGAATGCAGCGATACGTTTGATAGGGCCGATTACCGCGCACTGGAAGCCTTTATCAAAAAGAACAAGGGCGAGGCAGGATATCTTATCGTAATGCACCACGACAGATTTTCAAGAAATCTTCCCGAGGCACTCATGAAGATAGATGAGCTGGAAAGCAAATACCGCATCAAGGTATTGGCAACAAGCGAAGATGTAAATCTTGATACAAAAGATCCCGCTGTCTTTATGCAGAGAGCATTCAATTACCTTATGGCCAACTCCGAACTGCTACGAATCAGGCAGCGCACCAAAGATGGAATTCGGATGGCACAATCCCAGGGCCGGTTCGTCAATGTCGCACCATTTGGATATATCAACGCACGGGATGCAGAAGGCAAGAGCGTCCTTCTAATTGATGATGCAAAAGCGCTGATCGTTAAGATGGTCTTTGAGGAGTATCTATTGGGTACCCCTATCTATCTTATCTATGATATGGCAAAGAAAATGGGCTTTACCAGAACGGGAAATAGCGCCATCCATAATCTTTTAAACAACAGTCTATATGCTGGCCTTGTAAAAGTCAATGGTGATCGGAAAAACCCCGATAAGCTTGTCAAGGGAATTCACCAGCCTATCATAAAGGAAGCTGACTACTGGCTTGCCCAGGAATACCTTGGCAACAAACGACCTTCAAAGACGCAGCCAAGGGATGAATTCCCGTTGCGGGGAATATTGAAATGTTGGTGCGGCAATAGTATGACGGCAGGATATTCAAAAGGTCGTAAGCAATACTATCTCTACTATAGATGCACAGTTCACGGTGGTTGCAACATACCAGGTAATATGTTGCATGAAAAGTTCGAGGAACTACTTCAATTACTTAGCTTCAGCCAGCACCAGGTTGACCATATCAGGCAAAGATGTCTGGCACTATTAAACGATGCAACTAAGAACCAAACCACCTTATTGGCTTCAAGAGAAAAACAGCTGAAAGACATCGCTAACAAAATTGATAAACTCGAAGAGCGTTTGATGAATGATGAGATCAACGCAGATACCTACAAAAAATGGCAACGTAAATTCTCACAGGACAAAGCACTTTTGTTCGACGAAATTGAAAGCAGCAGAAGTGGACAGAGAGAGCAAAAACTCAAAAAGCTAAATCGTTTACTTCCCCTGATGAGCAACATAAGAATGATCTATTCTAATGCTACCCTTTCACGTAAGCAATCTTTAATTCGGGGTGTGTTCAAACATAATCTCACGTACGTCGATGGTACGTTTAGAACCGCTTCCATCGAACCAGCATTCCGAGATAACGCATTGATAGCCAATAAAAAAGGCCTCCTCGAAATCGAAGAGGCCAAAGACATTTGGGATGAAATCCCATCCAGTACCCAGAAGCAGATTCGAACTGCCACGCCGTTGCCAGCGCCACCCCCTCAAGATGGTGCGTCTACCAATTTCGCCACCTGGGTATCTTAATGCTGCAAAGATATCATTTGAATTGAAAAAAATACAGGAATATCAAATTGTTTTTAGCATCCCAACAAACTAAACAACTAACCAACTAAAAAACCAAACTACAACTCAATAGTCAAGCCATCGTAAGCCAGCTTAATGTGAGCTGGCAATTCCTTGCTCACTTCGGCATGTAAACCCAAGTTGTGGCTAATGTGGGTAAAATAAGTCATCTCTGCCCCTACTTTATTCGCTAGTTCAATCGCTTCAGAAAAAGTTAAATGAGAAATATGGTCCTCCTTCTGCAGGGCATTCAACACCAAAACCTTGGTTCCTTTTATTTTCTCCAAAGATGCTTCACTAATGGTTTTGGCATCCGTGATGTAGGTAAAATCCCCAATCCTGTAGCCTAAAATGGGCAATTTATAGTGCATTACCTCAAATGGAACGATGGTGTTTTCCCCAATAGCAAAGGGTTCATCAGTAATGGTATGCAAGTTAATTTGTGGCAGACCATGGTATTTAGTATCTGCGAAAATATATTGGAATTCTCTTTTTAAAGCCTCTTGTACCCGTTCAGTTGCATAAATATCTATCCGTTTTTTAAGGATATAGTTATAGGGGCGAATATCATCCAATCCCGCCACGTGATCTTTATGCTCGTGCGTATAAAGAATGGCATCCAGATCATCAACCCCTGCCCGAAGCATTTGGTATCTGAAATCAGGGCCGCTGTCAATCACGATACTTTTATCGGCTGTCTTTACCCAAACAGAAACCCTTAATCGTTGATCTTTTTTATCGGCAGACTGGCATACTACACATTTACAACCAATTACTGGAATGCCTTGTGATGTGCCCGTACCTAAAAAAGTAATCTTCAAAATAGTTGTTTTACGTGATTTTCGAAGATAATAAAAAAGGGCTTAAGCTACTAGCCTAAACCCTTTTCGATGTATAATTAATTTTAATTCAGTTACCTCAAATCAACCACTTCAACCCCTGGATATTTTTTGGCATCAAAAGCAAAGGTAGTTTCAGGAACTTTAACGTTGGGTGAAAACGTTTTTACATTGTACGTGTAAGTATTACCATTTTTCTCAAAAATCACAATGTTGGCAATTTGTTTAGCCGCTTTATCAATGCTCAAACGCACTTTAAATACATTTTTCTTGATATCTGTCGGTGATAAGTCAATCATTTGATAAACCTTTGAACCTACTTTTTGCTCGCCAGTATAAATGTACTTGAAGCCTTTTTCGTAAATGGTAAATATTTTGGCAGGATTTAAGGCTTCGCCGCTAGGATCAACATTAGAAACCTGTACTTCTTTATCGTTTTTCAAGTAAGTCCATTGCACCTTACCATCGCTAATCAACTCTTGGTTAGTCATAGCTACTTTATATTTATTGGCGTTAGCTTTTACGTATAAAGTACCTTGTTGTGTTTCTTTTACCTTGGCTTGCTTATTATCCAACGTAAAGGTAAAATCAGTTTTCACCACATCATACGAACGGTATTTCTTACTTACTTCTGCTAAAATTGCTTTGGCTTTTGGATCTGTTTGTGCTGATGCTACCGAAGCAAAAACACCTAGTGCTAAAAACGCTATGATTGCTCTCTTCATTTTATCTATTATTCTAAATTCTTTTAACTATTGTTAAGGTTACTCAAGAATTGTTCCAAAGCGTATTCATCAGGAATTAAAACTTCTCTTGCCTTGCTGCCTTCAAACGGACCAACCACTCCCGCAGCTTCCAATTGGTCAATGATTCTACCTGCCCTATTGTAGCCCAATTTCATTTTCCTTTGAATCAATGAAGTAGAACCTTGTTGGTGCATTACAATCAATCTGGCCGCATCTTCAAACAATGGATCTTTGTCATCTGGATCAAATTCTTTAGATGAACCTTCCCCGTTTTCATCAACATATTCAGGCAACAAGTAGGCATCAGGATAGCCGCGTTGGTTACCGATAAAATCAGAAATACGATCTACTTCTGGCGTGTCTACAAAAGCACATTGTAGCCTAATCAAGTCGCTACCAGTAGCTAAAAGCATATCACCCCTACCAATCAACTGATCAGCACCACCACTGTCTAAAATGGTACGGGAGTCAATTTTTGACAGTACCCTAAACGCCAATCTGGCAGGAAAGTTGGCCTTAATGGTACCTGTAATTACGTTTACTGATGGACGTTGTGTGGCCAATACCAAGTGAATACCAATCGCACGAGCCAACTGCGCTAAACGGGCAATTGGTGTTTCCACTTCCTTACCAGCCGTCATGATCAAATCGGCAAACTCATCCACCACCAAGACAATGTAAGGTAGGAAACGGTGACCATTATTAGGGTTCAGCTTGCGCTTGATGAATTTTTCGTTGTACTCTTTGAGGTTCCTCACCATCGCATCTTTCAACAAATCATAACGTTGATCCATCTCAATACACAAAGAGTTCAAAGTATGCACCACCTTTTTGGTATCGGTAATGATCGCATCTTCCCCACCTGGCAATTTAGCCAAGAAATGACGTTCTATTTTATTGAATAGCGTGAGTTCTACCTTTTTAGGGTCGACCAATACAAACTTCAATTGTGAAGGATGTTTCTTGTAAAGCAACGACACCAAAATAGAGTTAATCCCTACCGATTTACCTTGTCCCGTAGCACCTGCTACCAACAAGTGGGGCATTTTGGCCAAATCGGCAATGTAAACTTCGTTACTAATGGTTTTACCCAAAGCAATAGGCAAATCCATGTTCGATTGCTGAAACTTCTCTGTAGCCAACACACTTCTCATGGCCACCATCTCTGGATGGGAATTTGGCACCTCAATACCAATAGTTCCTTTACCAGGCATTGGCGCAATGATACGGATCCCCAAAGCCGCTAAACTTAGGGCGATGTCGTCTTCCAAATTTTTGATCTTAGAAATACGGACGCCTGGCGCTGGGATAATTTCGTAAAGTGTTACGGTTGGACCAATCGTAGCCTTAATCTTATCAATTTCAATATTGTAGTGATTTAAGGTCTCTACAATTTTATTTTTATTAGCCTCTAATTCGTCGGCATTTACCGAGATTTTGTTGGTGCCGTAATTTTCTAATAAATCTAAGTGAGGATATTTATAGTGTGATAAATCCAAGGTTGGATCATAGTTGCCAAATTGCTCTACCAACTCATCCGATTTAGCTTCTTCTTCTGTTTTCTCAATGATAAATGCAGGTTCTTCTGCTTTCTCAGCTACTTTTGGCGTAGGGGTAATTTCCATCGCCAAACTCGCTGCTGGACTTAGCGTTTCCACCACAGGAGCAACTACTGGTGCAGCCACCGTTGGCGTAAGCAACACATTGGTAGGTAACGGAATGCCTGCATTGTCATCATCCTCCACCTCTGGTTCTTTCCTATCAAACCTACTAGGCGTTAACGTAATGTTCTGCTCTATCTTCTGTTGATTTCTATATCTATCATTTAAACTAAACTCAACGGGTTCCGACTTCGTTTCGTCTTCCAGTTCTATATTTTCAGGCACTTCAGGATCAACAATCCTTCTTGGATTAGGTGCTGGCTGTTTTTCTGGGATTTTAAAATCAATATTGTAAGCTACAATCAATACCGAAAGCCCTAAGAAAATCAATAGACCCGCAACACCAGTTCTACCAATCTGCACTTCTAGCAGCTTATTGCTCCAATAACCAAACTCACCTTCAAGAAAATGTGGAGTTTTAGCAAAAAACGAGTGTCCAAAACCAAAAGCCAAGGATACGAACAACAAGAAAAAGAAGCTATAAGCCAATACTTTTTCAATAGCGAATATCCTTACCTTTAACAGCATGCGATAGCCAATCACAAAAAACACAAATACGAATAGGAAAGAGGCGACACCAAACCATTCGTAAATAAATTGGTGTGACAATAAAGCGCCTATTTTACCCAGCCAGTTTTGTACAATCGGATCTTCAACACCACTTTGCTTTAGTTCGTCGATACTTTTAAACAGGTTGCTCCATCCACCGTTGGCATCAATCACGTAACTCTGGTCTTCTTCCCATGTAAAAATGTAAGAGGTAAAGGCCACCAAGAAATAAATAGAAAAGATAATGAACAACAAGCCGATAATTTTGACCAGTCGCCCATCCTGAAGGTTAAAATTTGGAAGATATTCGGCTTTTACTCGGGGCTCTTTAGGACTATTTTTTTGCCCACTTTTACCTGATTCTGCATTTTGTTTAAAAGAATTGGATTTAAATGAATTTCCCCTTACCGACATCGTATCGTTTATAATTTTAATGAACAAATATAAGAAACTGTTTATATTCTTTTACTTTCCGCCCCCTTTAACTTGTTTGCTTCAAAATTTGAAGCAAGGCTTTAAACCTTATTAAAGCTGTATAGTCTTAAACATGTTCAGCAATTAATTTATTGTATAGGTTTTTTATTTTAGTTTTATCCTGCACAGCAGCTAACTGTGCAGGATTTTTTGTTTTAAAAATGTTAATAAATTTTCGTTAATTTAACCTGTTGGCGAAAACTAATTTATAAAATGGACATTACGCAACTCGAGACGCTTATAGAAAACAACCAATTAGAGGAAATTGTAGCCCTTTTGTCGCAAAAACCTAGCTTGGCAACCCAACTGACTTCCCACCAGATTTCGCCCATGCTATTGGCCTGCTACTATAAAAAAATGGATATAGCCAATGCCATCGTAGAGTTTATGCCTGAGCTAAGCATTTTTGATGCTTGTGCCGTAGGTAAATTTGATGATGTCACGCTACTCGTGTTTAAAAATCCGAAGATCGTTAACGAATATTCTGTAGATGGTTTTACCCCTCTTGGGTTGGCCTGCTACTTTGGCCACGAAGAAATTGCTCGTTTTCTGGTATTAAAAGGTGCCGAAGTAAACTTGCCAAGTAAAAATGGCTTTAACGTTTTCCCGATCCACTCTGCCGTGGCAAGCAACAACTACAATATTGCCAAAATGCTGTTGGACGCTGGTGCTTATCCCAACGTATGTCAAAAATCGGGTGTGGCACCGTTGCATAGTGCTGCTCAATTGGGAAATATAGAAATGATTATCCTTTTGCTGGAACATGGCGCCGAAGTAACCTTAAGAATGGAAGGTGGCAAACTGCCTGCTGATTTAGCTGCCGATAAAGGTTTTAACGAAATAGCAGAAATTTTAAGGGACGACGATTAATGGAGTTACGAGTTAAAGGTTGAAAGTTAAAAGCAGTTTAAATCAAGTCAATAAATAACTATTGTCTATATACTATTTAACCTGTAACGCAAAACTCGTAACCCGCAACTCAGCTACTCCCAAACCCTCAATCTAATACGTTTCATGTAGTTCCTGATATCCAACACTACAGCAGCTAAAATATAGAACAGGATAGGAAACCCTACAGCCAAAAACGAGGAATAGATAAAAAACAGACGTACCTTGGCGGTACTCATATTCAACTTATTAGCCAAATAGGCGGAAACCCCAAAGCTGCGTTGTTCAAAGAAAGTAACGATACGTTGAAACATTTTACCTGATTTTATATCCTAATTTACAAAATTAATAGATAAGCGCTACATTTTAAATTCGAATTTTATAACGTGACATTTCTAGGTTCTGATATGAATATGATTAGAAATGTTCGCATTCAGAAAAAATCACTTAGTGATATTAGGATCACCGTATAAAAGAACAGTCCAGCAAAAGATTGCTGAACTGTATAATTAAATTTAGCCACAGATGCACAGATCGCGTTGTCGTCAAATCAAATTGAACGTTTATAGTTTCTCATTCAACAATAACTTTTAGCACAAAAATCTTTTGCCTTCTTTCAACTATTTTATCTGTGCATCTGTGGCTATATTTTAAATAACCGATTATAGTCTATTTTTTAGCATTAAGCGTAAGGCCAATTTCAACATCTTTTGAAATCATCCAGTTTTCCGGGCTACCTTCTGTTTTATAATTAATTCCCCAAGCACTTCTATCAATTACAAATTTAGCTGAAGCGGTCACTGAAGTGGCAGTCACTTGAACTTTTGCAGGGAAGGTTACGTTTAATGTTTTGTCTTTAAGGGTCAAGTTACCACTGATCAAATAATTTGGATCGGCAATTAGGCTAGCGCCATCTGCTGCAGTATATGGAGCCACTTTAGTAATGACGAACTTAGCGGTTGGTGCTTTCTCAACATCAAAGAAATCTGGACTTTTCAAGTGTCCTTCAAGATCTGTAGCTTTTTTGCCTTCTTCTGTTACCGATGCGGGATCAACTTGAAGAGATTTCATATCTACTAAAAACTCACCCCCATTTACGGAATCCTTTTCTACGGAAATAGTTCCAGAAGTAACTTTGATTTTACCCCAACGCGGTGCCAATCCACCTTTGTGAGCACCTTTCCAATCTACCGAAGTAGTTAGCGTGTCAATCATGAAGTTTTCACCTTTTTGTTCAGCAGCAGTCTGCTCCGTGGTTGTTGTGGTATTGTTCGACGAACCTCCACAAGATGCCAGTAAAAAAAGCGCAGGCAGCGCAAAAAGTAATTTTCTCATTTTTCTGATTTTAATTATTAAAGTTTAGTTTAACTACAAATGATGGCCACAAAACTAAGCTGCTTTAAACGCATAGCTCTTGACCTATGTTAAGAATTTCAAGCCAACATTTATTTACATTTACGAAATCACAATTAACCCTATCTTTTCAAAATCTTCAAACCAATACCACAATTTAAGCATTTTTTCTGGTCGCAGTAGTTTTTTCTCAACTGTAATAAAGCCTGTGTCTGATAAGCATTTTCTATATCCACTCCTGCATTTTCATATTGGGAAATCACTTTGTTTTTTTCCGCAGCAATACTTTCCAATAAATAGAAAGCCCTGGTTTGATAATTGGCCTGCTGCGTGTATTTCCCGTAGGCAAACAAAAATAAGCTCACGGTATTAATCAAAATATGATCAATGGATTGTGTGCCCAATTGCACATTCACATGCGCTGTTTCTTTATTAAAGTGGTAATGCGTTTCCCAAAATTTGTTTACTGGTAAATCCTCAAACAACAGATGCAATTCCTTGATCTTCTTCACTTCTAACACCGAAGAAAATAAATGGTTTGATTTTACAATGAGCGCTGCAAATTGTGCTAACCTAAGTGTAGGGAAATTTTGCGGACGCATCCTCAGGAATTTCCATAAGGCAACACCCATATCCTGTAAGCCGTACTTCTTCTTTAAAAAAGTATATTCCTTTTTTAACAAATTAGGATACTCCGCTTCAAACTGCTGGTTTAAAAAACCTGCCTGCCCAAAAACCAGTGCTTCAATCTGCATCGCTTGATTTTTATGCTTGGCAAATAAATGTTGTGGCAAGCTTTGCGCCAACAACTGCATCGACAAAGCATTTACCTTAAAACCAAAGCTTCTGGCCATAAAGTGATAAAAGGTTTCGTCCCAATTGCCATTCAATTGCTCCAAACGTTCAAAAACTTCATCACATTTCTGTTCCATCCGTTCTACCAATACCCTGGGCAAAAACCCATTGATCACAAAGCCGTCAATTTCACCAATCTGTTTTTCGCATGGGAAAGCATAAGGAGCACCAATTAACGCTTGATATTTTTCTAGTAACTGTTCGGTGATTCTTCCTTTCAAAGAAAGGGTTGGCAATGTAGCACCATCTGCCGTTTGAACTTGCATATCATCATCCAGCACCACATGTAAAATTACATTATTGTAGGCGGCATCGTTTTGATGACCATGGGCATACCAATCCGAAGACTTCAAGTGAATTTCAACCTGCCCTGCCCAAGTGGTTTCCCCGATGATGATCTTGGCGTCTGTAAAATCGGGACCTGCATGCTTATTGGCATAGCCACAATTTAAAATTTGTATACGTTCATGATTGGTCGTTTGCAGCTCCGTACTATCATAAAGTCTCAACTGCCATATTAAATGAATAAGTTCTTCAGGTATACGCATAACGAAAGTTAAGTAATAAATCCATCAACTCATTAACTTAAAACTTATCCGATTAAGCTATTTTACTTCCGCTTTTTTATAGTTGGTAATAAACACACCCAGTATAATCAATACGGTAGCAATCAGCAAATCATAGGTAACGGTTTCATTAAGCACGAGCCAACCTAAGAAGATGGCAATAATGGTATTGAAATAAGATAAAATGGAAACTTCGGTAGCACTTACTCGCTTTAACGCATAGTTGTAACAGAAAAAACCTACCACCGAGCCAAACACACCCAAATAAACAATGGCAGCCAAACTTTGCCATGTCCACTGACTAATATCCGTTGATGGAGAAACCAAGGAAGCAATGATCAATTGAGCCACAGCGGCATAAGCGAACTGATAAAACAAGTCTAAAAAGAGGTTCTCACTTTTGTGCGCATATTTCTTGGTATAAATAGTTCCTGCCGCCCAACCAGAAATGGCCATGGCTAAATAGGTAACCCCTGTTTTATAGTTTGGATCCAGCAAGTCGCCAATGCCATCTCTAAAAATAAAGGCTACGCCACTAAAGCCTACCAATACACCAATAAAACCTTTTAAGCTTGCTTTTTGTAAGCCGAAAACTACACTTCCTAAAAACACTATGATGGGTGAAAGGGCGGTAAGCAAAGACGTTAATCCGCTGGGGATACTCTCTTCAGCTACAGTAGTCATGCCATTGGCAACAATGATCATTAAGCTGGCTACCAATATTTGACGGCCCAGGCTTTTCCAACCTATCCATTTAAATTGGCCTTTAGCAAGTAAAATAGTAAGCAATATGCTCGAAGCAACCACCTGCCTTAAGCCTGCCACAAACCAAGCAGGAATGGTATGCACCGCAATGCGAATTCCCAAATAAGTGGTTCCCCACACAATGGCAATGGCAAAAAGGGCTACAATAAGCTTTACATCTTTTTTTTGCTTCATATCAGCTGAGCAGCTGTTAAGATCTGCTCCATTTCTTGTTGAAGTGCTAAAGCTTCTTCTCTAGCTTTTTCGGCAAAATCTTCACCGCTACCTGCATAAATAATGCTACGGGCCGCATTGACCAACAAACCACATTGTAGGTTTAAGCCATGCTCGCAAACGGCACTTAAGCTACCGCCTTGCGCCCCTACTCCTGGCACCAATAAAAAGTTATCAGGGGCTAAACGACGTATATTTTGAAACTCCTCTGGCTTGGTTGCACCTACCACGTACATCATTTGCTCACTGCTGGCCCATTGAGATGAAGTCGTAATGACCTGCTCGTACAATTTTTGGTCGTCGCTTTGTTTAGTTTGAAAATCTTTACTGCCCTCATTAGAAGTCAGCGCCAATAAAATAACCCATTTATCTTCATAGCTTAAAAACGGAGAAACCGAGTCTCTTCCCATGTAAGGGGCTACGGTTACCGAGTCAAAGCTCATTTCGGAACTGGCTTCGTTAAAAAAAGCTTCTGCATACATGGCCGAAGTATTTCCAATATCGCCACGCTTAGCATCGGCAATGGTAAATACATCTTTAGGAAAATGTTGCCAAGTTTTAACCAAGGTGCTCCAACCTTTTACACCTCTAGTCTCATAAAAAGCGGTATTGGGCTTATAGGCCACGCATAAATCATGCGTTGCATCAATCAACTGCTTGTTAAACTCAAGTATAGGGTCCTCGTATTTTAACAAATGCTTAGGTAGTTTATCCAAAACTGGATCTAAACCGATGCATAAGAAAGACTTTTTACGTTGAATTTGCTCAAATAGTTGCTGCTTGTTCATTTTTTTGGTGCGATTTTATGGATTGCTGCAAAGATGCTAATAATAGTTTTCAGTTCACAGTTTTCAGTTCACAGTTTTCAGTTCACAGTTTTCAGTTCACAGTTCTCAATTGTCAATTTAGTGCAAAAACTTCGTAGGTTTTGAAAACCTGCGAGGTTTAGATAATAACGATACTTGTCATCCTGTACGCAGTGAAAGATCTAAAGCCAAAGCATTAAAGGAGTAGATTCCTCCTAAAGTTGGAATGATCAACAAAGTTTCCGCAACACGCTCATACGCCTACAGGTCTTAGCCACAAGGCGGGTATCCGCCTATGTCGGGTTGAATTGGCAAGTGCTATGCACAGGTTAAGGTTTAATAAACCCGATTGAAGCGGAAATACTTTTTTATTGCGCACGGGCTTAAGAAACCTCTTAGGTTTTAAAACCTACGAAGTTTGGCGAAAAAAAAAGATTGCAGCAAAAAGCGGGGCTACCAAAGCCATTAAAACTAAATGTACCTTTTCAACGTTTAAATTGAATAGGTGAACTTTTAATAAGCAGATTTAGCAATTAAAGCATTGACCTGATGAATAAAACACCTAAGTGATGATGAAAATTTTTACGAAATATCTTGCAGATTAAAATCCATTTTCCTACAATTGTGCCATAATTCCCAGAAAGTTTATCTGAATACCTTCCAAAAAAATCTTAGCAAGAAAATTTCTTAAATCTTTTGAGCCTCTTTTTTGGTTGTATGTTTGGGTAAACCCTAAAAATAAAATTCTCGACAAGACATAAATGTTTAGTAAAACAGAACTAACTGAAAAGCTTACTACCGAACTGCGTGAGTTAGCAAAAGCAAACGGTGTAGATAAAGCAGGTGATTTGCGTAAAAGTGATTTAATTGAAGAAATTCTTAAAAAACAAGCTGCAACGGCCGAAGTGGCAGTTACGCCAGCGCCAGCAGCAGAAACAGATACCGAAAAACCTGCCAGAAAAAGAACCCGTATTGTAAAAGAAAATAAGGAGGCTACTCCTGTTGCTGAGGAGAAAAAAGCTCCAGTAGAATTAAAAAAAGAGAAGGCGCAAAAGCCTACCCTTTTTGATGATGATTTGATTGAAATTCCAACGCCTGATTTTGAGGCGATTGCTCTCGTTACTGGCCAAGACTTACAAAAGCAAGAGAGTATTGCTGATAAATTAGAAAATCAGAAGAAAAAAAGAGATCGTCTGCCTAAAGATAAAGACAGCTCAACAGAAGCGGAAGTGATTGTGGTAAATGAAAAACCTGTTAAGGAAGAAAAGCCACAAGAACAAAACCAGCAACAAAGAAAGCAAAATAATAACAACGGCAACAACCACCAAAAACAGAACGAGACCAGCTATTCTAACTTGGATTTCGAAAATACCATCACCAATGAAGGTGTTTTAGAGATTATGCCTGATGGTTACGGTTTTTTACGTTCTGCAGATTATAACTATCTATCGTCTCCAGATGATATTTACGTTTCGCAATCGCAAATCAAGTTATTTGGTTTAAAAACTGGTGATACCGTTAATGGTAGCATCCGCCCACCAAAAGAAGGCGAAAAATACTTCCCTTTGGTTAAAGTAATTAGCATTAATGGTCGTGTACCTGCTGATGTGCGTGACCGTGTACCTTTTGACTACTTAACGCCGCTTTTCCCTACGGAGAAGTTGGACTTGTTTATTGATAGCAATAACCATTCTACCCGTATTATCGATTTGTTTACGCCAATTGGTAAAGGACAACGTGGTTTAATTGTGGCACAACCAAAAACGGGTAAAACCAATTTGTTAAAAGAGGTAGCTAATGCCATCGCTAAAAACCACCCTGAGGTTTATTTAATTATTTTGTTAATTGATGAGCGTCCGGAAGAGGTAACTGATATGGCACGTAGCGTAAGAGCAGAGGTAATTTCATCGACTTTTGATGAGCCTGCCGAAAGACATGTGAAGATTGCGAACATTGTTTTAGAAAAATCGAAGCGTTTAGTGGAATGTGGACATGACGTAGTGATCTTGCTTGACTCGATTACACGTTTGGCCAGAGCTTATAACACTACGGCGCCAGCTTCAGGTAAAATCCTTTCTGGTGGTGTTGATGCCAACGCTTTACACAAACCAAAACGTTTCTTTGGTGCTGCTCGTAACATCGAAAAAGGTGGATCGTTAACTATTTTAGCTACTGCCTTAACTGAAACAGGCTCTAAAATGGACGAGGTGATTTTCGAAGAGTTTAAAGGTACGGGTAACATGGAGCTACAGCTTGACCGTAAATTGGCCAACAAACGTATCTTCCCTGCTATTGACATTACGGCATCAAGCACGCGTAGAGACGACCTATTATTGGATAGAGAAACTTTACAACGCATTTGGGTACTACGCAACCACTTGGCCGATATGAACAGCCAAGAAGCAATGGAACTAATCCAAGCTCAAATTAAAGGCACTAAGAGTAACGAAGAATTCCTTTTAGGAATGAACGGATAATAAAAGTTTTACGTTTTAAGTGGTAAGTTTTTTTTGCTTACCGCTTAAAACTTATCACGTATAACTTATAACCTATCACTCCATGTTTAACCTCCCTAATGCTTTAACCTGTGCCAACCTTTTGTCGGGCTGTATAGGTATTGTGTTTTGTTTTAATGGCGATTTAAAATCTGCCGCTTATTTTGTCATCCTATCGGGAATATTCGATTTTTTTGACGGAATGGCTGCACGAGCATTAAAAATAAAGGACGGCATTGGAAAGGAGCTTGATTCCTTGGCAGATATGGTTAGCTTTGGTTTTTTACCTGGTGCCATTATGTATCATTTGTTTAAGGCAAGCGACGGCACTTACGAATACCTTCCCTATTTAGGTTTTCTCATCACCCTATTCTCAGCACTAAGGTTAGCTAAATTTAATTTAGACACTCGGCAAACAGTAGATTTTATTGGCTTGAACACCCCAATGAATACCTTGTTTATCGTGTCGTTACCTTATGTAGCAGATTACCACCCACAAATTATTGGAAACTGGATGGTTTTAGCGGCTATTTCAGTCGTAAGTAGTTATTTGTTGATTAGCGAAATCAGGATATTTTCTTTGAAGTTCAGCAACTTTAGCTGGGGAGAGAATAAAATCAAGTTCATCTTCATGATTTTATCTGTAGCACTGTTCTTTTGGCAACAGTTTGTGGCATTGCCCCTAATCTTGTTGCTTTACATAGGCTTGTCCTTTGTGTACTTCAAGAACAAATAAAGGGATTTTCAATAAAGTCAAATCCCTGTTTAAAACCTAAAGTTGTTTTTGTAGCTCCGCTTTTGATTTACCTACTTGCTGCAAAATAATTTTCAATTCTTCCTTTATTTCGGCAAGTACTTTCGGAATATTATGCACATCAATACCTTCTTTCGCATTACGCTCAATCAGCTGTACATAATCCCTAATATCTTCTCTGCCTACATAGTAAAAAGTAGGCTTCACTTTATGTGCAAATTCAGATGCAGCTTTCCAATCCTTTGCATCTACGGCTTTTTGCAAGTCTTCTAAATAAACAGGAATTTGCTCTACCAAAGTATCAAGCATTTCAATCATAAATTCAGCGCTATCGCCAGACATCTCTTTCAAATATGACAAATCTAAATCTTCTTTACTTTTAGCCGGATTAATCATTTTGGTTATACGTTATATTTTCTGAACAGTTAATTTATCGGTCAAGTTAGCTAAAATGCTTGAAATTTTTTCCTTAAAAACAGGATGAATAAAATTTTCGGCAATTTCATTTAAAGGCTCCAGCACAAATCTTCGATGATGCATCTCTGGATGTGGCAATTGCAATACCTCTCCGTTTGAAAGCACTAAATCTCCATAAAAAATGAGGTCAATATCTATTAAACGTTCCCCCCATCGCTCTAGTCTTACCCGTCCCATCTTTTGTTCAATGGCCAACAAGGTTTGCAGCAATTGTAAAGGAGGCATATTGCTTTTTACGGCAATGGCCTGATTTAAAAACCCAGGCTGATCTGTTTTGCCCCAAGCCTCGGTTTCATAAACACTCGACTTTGCAAAAACCGCTCCTACCTCATTGTCAACATAAGAAATAGCTGTATTTAGGTTTTCTAGCCTATCGCCCAAATTAGTACCAAGTAACAAATAAGCATCTCTGCTATCTAATTTCATGTAAGGTCAATTTAACCGCAAAAGTAAATCAGCTACTTCATTTGAAATACCTAGTTTATCACAATGCTTTTTTTAACTTTACAAACTTAAATCAATAAAATTTAAAAACCTTTTCGATCTTATTAAAATCGAAAAACATTTCATCACCTTAAGAACATAATTAAACATGAAAGAGTTCTTCAAGTACGTTTTTGCCACAGTAGTTGGCATTGTCATTTCGGCAGTCGTTTTAGGCATTTTAGGCTTCGTAATCATTGTAGGGATCATTTCTTCCTTCGATAGTGATACCAAAGCTGTCGTCAAAGCAAACTCCGTACTATACCTTAACCTTGATCAGGCCATTACAGAACGTACCCCGAAAGAATCTTTCGGCAGTATGTTTTTTGGTAACGGCAACAAAAGCATTGGTTTTAACGACGTGATTAGGGCCCTTGAAAAAGCCAAAACCGACGAAAACATTCAAGCGGTTTATATTAACGTAATGGCTCCAAATGCGGGCATGGCTACACTATTGGAAGTAAGAAATGCCATTCTAGATTTCAAAACCAGCAAGAAACCTGTGATAGCCTACAGTGAAGTATATAGCCAAGGGGCTTATTATTTAGCTTCGGCAGCCAGCAAGGTTTACCTAAACCCAGAAGGCGACTTGGAGTTTAAAGGTTTTAGCGCCAACCTCATGTTCTTTAAAGGGGCATTGGACAAATTGGGTGTTGAACCACAAATTATCCGTGTAGGTAATTACAAAAGTGCCGTAGAACCTTTCATCAACACCAAAATGAGCGACTACAATCGTCAACAGGTGAGTGTTTACGTCAATGGCTTATACCAAACATTTTTAGCTGGCATTTCCGAAAGTCGTAAGTTAAGTACAGACAGTTTATTCCAAATTGCTAACCAATTGAAAATTCAAGCGCCTAACGATGCTTTGACCCATAAAATGGTAGACGGCTTAAAATATAAGGATGAAGTTTTAGATGAACTGCGAAACATTACTGGTAAGGGCAAAAAAGACGATATCAATAGCATTACCATTAACGACTATATCAAAGACCTTCCTTCTCAAGGAGATATTGCCTCTAAAAACAAAGTAGCCGTAATTTATGCCAATGGAGAAATTATTGGCGGCGAAGGTTCTGATGAACAGATTGGCTCTGAACGTATTTCACGTGCCATTAGAAAAGCCAGATTGGATGAAGATGTAAAAGCCATTGTTTTACGTGTAAACTCTGGCGGTGGTAGCGCATTAGCTTCTGACGTGATTTGGAGAGAAATTGAATTGAGCAAAAAAATTAAGCCTGTAATCGCTTCTTTTGGCGACGTTGCGGCTTCTGGCGGATATTACATCGGTTGTGCTGCTGACAGCATCTTTGTACAGCCTAATACCATCACTGGTTCTATTGGCGTTTTTGGAATGTTCTTTAACGCACAAAAACTAATGAATGAGAAATTGGGAATTACTTTTGACGGCGTGAAAACTGGCCAATACGCCGATATCATGAGTGCCAACAGACCAATGACTCCAGCAGAAAGATTGATCTTGCAAAGAGGCGTTAACAACATCTATAATACTTTTATTACCAAGGTTGCCAATGGCAGAAAGAAAACCAAAGCACAAATTGACAGCCTGGGTGGTGGTCGTGTGTGGACAGGTAAAGACGCTGTGACTAATGGCTTAGCCGATCGCATTGGTAGTTTTGGCGATGCCATCTCTTCTGCTGCTAAAAAAGCGAAGTTAAAAGATTACAAAGTGGTGGAGTATCCCGAAAAAATAGACCCTATTAAAGAGTTTTTGGGTGCGGCTAAAGATAATGTAAGTGCTTATTATGCCAAGAAAGAATTTGGTGAAAACTATGTGCTTTACCAACAAATGAAAAAAGCAATGAGCCAAACTGGTATTCAAGCGAGATTAGACCACGAGATTATCATTAAGTAAAGAGATTTGAGTTAAGCGTTTGGCTTAATATGGCGATCACAATTACGCCAAACGCAACACGTACTGTAAGATGGAAAACAAACCCATAGCACGCACACTAAGGTTATTATCTCAATTAATGGAACTTCACAATGAAAATCCATTTAAAGTAAAATCTGTAGCCAACGCTGCATTTAAAGTAGACAAATTACCTTTTGCCATTGCTACCAAACCCGCTACCGAAATTGATAAAGTAGATGGGATTGGCAAAAGCATTGCCGCTAAAATTATTGAACTACTGGAAACAGGAACCATCCAAGAGCTTGAAACGCTCATTAGCCAAACGCCTACTGGCATTATTGAAATGCTAGCGATTAAAGGCATTGGCCCAAAAAAAATAGGTATTATTTGGCACGATTTACAGATAGAAAGTGTTGGAGAACTTTATTACGCCTGTAATGAAAACAGACTGATAGAAGCCAAAGGTTTTGGACTAAAAACACAGGAAGAGATTAAGAAAGTACTGGAGTTTAGAATGGCTGCCAACGGCAAATTCTTATATGCACAGGCAGAACCTATCATCAAAGATTTACAAGAAAAATTAACTGTCTGGTTGCGTCAAGCAGATATGCTTGCTTTATTTGGTGTAGCAGGCGACTACAGAAGAGCTTGTGAAATTATTGACGAAGCAGTATTAATTATTGGAACCGAAAGCCCTGATCTATTGATTTCATTAGTGTCTACTTTTGAACTGGGTTTTATAGATGATGGCACTAACATTTTAACAGTACAAACTCCTGAAGGACTAAATGTTAAGTTATTTGTAGTACCTACCAATAATTTCTACCTCGAATATTTTAAACTTACTGGAAGTGAAGCACACGTGAACCAAGTGCTGGCCCTAGCGGGTGATCACGCTTTCTATTCCGAAGAAGATATTTATGAAAAAGCAGGGCTTGATTTCGTTTTACCTGAATTACGTGAAGGACTTGACGAAATAGAACTAGCAAAAACACATCAGTTACCTGCACTCATTACCGATAAAGATTTAAAAGGCAGTTTGCACAACCACTCCGACTGGAGTGATGGGGTACATACCTTAGAAGACATGGCACTATACTGCCGCGATGTTTTAAAACTTGAATATTTGGGCATATGCGATCACTCTAAGTCTGCATTTTATGCCAATGGTTTAAATGAACAAAGGGTTTATGCGCAACACCAACAAATTAACGAGCTGAACCAAAAATTAGCGCCTTTTAAAATTTTTAAGGGTATAGAAAGTGATATTTTATACGATGGCTCGCTTGACTATAGCGACGAAATTTTAAAAACATTTGATTTTGTGGTGGCCTCTGTGCACAGCCAGTTGAAAATGACCAAAGAGAAAGCTACCGAGAGATTAATTACCGCTATAGAAAATCCTTACACCACCATTTTGGGGCATCCAACTGGCCGCTTATTATTAAGTAGAAAAGGTTATGATGTTGACTTTAAAAAAGTAATTGATGCCTGTGCGGCCAATAACGTAGTAATAGAAATCAATGCCAATCCGCTTCGTTTGGATTTAGACTGGCGCTGGCATCGCTATGCGTTGGAAAAAGGCGTATTACTATCTGTGAACCCAGATGCACATCGCAAGGAAGGCTTTTTGGACATGCGTTATGGCGTATTGGTGGGCCGCAAAGGTGGCTTGACTGCAGAAAAATGCTTGAATGCTTTTTCATTGCAGCAAATCAGCGATTTCTTTACCAGTAAGCGCTCATGAATAAAAAAAGTGTTTCGATAGTCATCCCCAATTATAATGGCCGCCACTTGCTGGAAGAATTTCTTCCTTTTACGGTACAAGCTATAAAAAATGCAGCGGTTGATTACGAAATTATAGTGGTAGATGATGCTTCGAAAGATGACTCCATCGTTTTTTTGGAAGAGCGCTATCCAGAAATCATTCTGCTCAAAAATGAGATTAACAAAGGTTTTTCAGCTACCTGCAACAAGGGAATCATGCAGGCTTCCAAAGAGCTCATGTTGATTTTAAACTCTGATATTCAACTGAGTCCAAATTACTTCGACAACCAATGGCAATGTTTTGAAGACGAAAATACCTTTGGCGTAATGGGTCGTATTATTGATACGGGTTCGAATACCCATGACGGCCCTAGACTACCGCAAAGGCTTGGTTTTAAGTTTAAACAGAACAAAATTTACGAAACTACAGATCAGAATCAGCCCGCTCCCACTATTTTTCTGTCTGGAGCTAATGCCTTAGTTTGCTCAAAAAAAATCAAACAAATTCTAGGCTTCGATGAGATTTTTTCGCCCTTCTATTTCGAAGATGTCGATTTAAGCTTACGAGCTTGGCGTTTGGGCTGGCAATGCTATTATGCTTTTGCCTCAACCTGTTACCATCTCGGATCATCTACCATTAATGCCAACAATCTTAAAAAAAGCGTAAAGGCAACCTACTATCGCAACCGCTACATTTTGCACGGCATCCACCTAAACAAAACACAGTATACTTGGTTTAAAGTACAAACCTTTATCTTTGAGGTTCTACCCAAAGTACTGATGGGACAATTTTGGGTTTGGAAAAGCTACAGTGCATTGAGTGCTTATCAGGAAAAGATAGCCAGTTCCAAGTTAAGGCTCGACAAGCAGTCTAAAAACACAGGAACAAGGCTTTCTCTTTTTTCACTCAGTGCAAAAATTAATGCGATATTGAAAGATGGGAACTATCAAGTTTCCTAAAAATTTCTTGAATGATTAAAGCAATTGTAATTACCCCCGTTAAAAACGCTATCGAAAATACGCTTCAAACTATTGCGGCGATTAAACAAAGCGATGTAGCGCTGGAGTATATCGTATATAATGATTTTAGCAACGCAGAAACCAAAGCGGCGCTTACCAAAAGTGCTGCCGAACTGGGTTTTGAATTGGTTAATTTAGAAGACATTACCGATACACCATCACCAAACTACAACTTGGTATTGGAAGATGCACAAAAACGTGCGATAGTTAAAAATATTCCCTTAATTGTGGTAGAATCTGATGTAGAGGTTAAACCAGATACTTTCAGCAAATTACTTGATTTCAACGAAAAGCAGACCGACTCTGGGATGATTGGTGCCGTAACGGTTGACGAAAAGGGTGAAATCAACTTCCCTTACTTAAAATTTAAAGGTAGAAAAGAAGCTTACACCCTCACTAACAGGAGCCTTAGCTTTTGTTGTACACTGATGACCATCCCTTTTCTAACCAGCTATAGTTTTAGTGAACTAGACCGCAGCAAAGATTGGTACGATACGATTATCTCTAAAAAATCAATTGCCTTAAATTTCAGGAACTACATTTTATTTAATGCTCCTGTATATCACAAGGCGCATGGTAGTCGCCCGTGGAAACAATTGAAATACACCAACCCTTGGAAATACTATTGGCAAAAATTCACCAAAGGAAGAGATAAAATCTAATGCTGGTTACCGACGTAAAAAGTATTGAATACCAACACCAAGTACCGTTTGTAGTTTGGACTTTTTGGGCGGGAAATGCCATGGAAGGCAACCGTCTGTTGAGTTTCCAAATTTTACAACAGCACATTGGCGTACCTATTTTTTTGGCGAGCCCTCAAAACTGGCATCTGTTGGAATTACCTGAACATCCCTTTCATCCAGCCTTTCCCTATTTAAGTGTAGTGCACCAATCTGATTATATCAGGATTTACCTGTTACATCATTATGGTGGTGCATGGCACGATATTAAGGCTACCGAAGTAAGTTTTGCTGCTTGCTGGGAGCTATTCGAAGATCCAGAAGTTTACATGATTGGCAGGAAAGAAAGTAAAAACGGTGCAGCAAGGGTTCATGACCAAAATGGCAATTGGATGCCCGATTTTTACGAAGATCTCATTTCCGTAACGGCGTGGATTGGTAGAGGTGGTACGTCACTTTCCAAAGAGCTGCTAAATAACCTTCATTTGTTGCTGGATGAAAACTTGGAGCAGTTAAAAAAATATCCTGCCAAACATCCTCGAGAAAGAGCACTAAAAGGGAACAATTTTTTGAGCAGAAGCATAGAGCGGGTAAAGAATTTATTTACTGGCCGACAAAGTAACTATCCCCTACCTTGGACAGTTTTTGGAAATCTTTTCCATCCCCTAAATCTAAAATACAAGGCACATGTAAGTATCGATTTACCTGTTAACAGCGTGAAAAATGCGGGGGTTTATCATCGGTAGCTAAATAATTAATCACGTCATTGCGAGTTTACTAAGCAATCTCACAATGATGATATATTGAAAATTAGCTTTAGGATTGCCTCGTAAACTCGCAATGACGTCATATTAACGTTCCGTCATGCTGAATTTATTTTACTTCGTAGCTTTTCGCTTCGCTACAGGTCAGCATCAGTTTCGAAAGTTTAAGCTCATTATTTCAAGTTCACTTCAGCAATCCAAAAAGCCTTAGCAATCTGTTGTATCGTTTCGATTGACGACGTTGGAAACGCATTGGACCATCCAAATATCGGTAAACAAAATCACGATGATGTGTATTGATATAATCAATCAATCTTTGCTTTTTTTGCTTATCCATTCCCTTTCTACGTGAGTTTGGGCTAATCCGATAATAAAATCCAGTGATGGGCAACTGCACTACCTTTCCCCCGTTTTTGAGCATGGCAATCCAAAATACCCAGTCTTCGCTTACCCAACGCAAATCCTCTGGATAACCACCACAGGCTTCCCAATCACTTTTCCGATAAAGAGCACTTACAAAAATCATATTATCCTTCGCCAAGTTATCTAAGCTAAAAGGCTTTAAATTCCATTTACCTGTTTTAGCGCCAAATTTTTCGGCTTCGCAATACACCACTTTAACCGTAGGATCTTTCTTAAAAGTAAGAATAGCTTGGTCAATATAATCTGGAGAAATAAGGTCATCACCGTCCAACGGCAAAATGAAAGTTCCAGTAGCTTTGCTAATGGCGTGGTTACGAGCCACCGAAGGACCGCTATTTGGCTGCTGATAGCATGTGATGATAGGATGTTGCTTAACTAAGGCTTCTACCACTTGCATGGTTTGATCCGTAGAACCATCATCCACAATAATGATTTCGATGGGCAAATAAGTGGAAGCTAATACCGATTGAATCGTTTCTTCAATCAATAAAGCTTGATTATAACACGGAATAATTACGCTAACGGTAAAATCGTCTTGCTTGGCCATCATGGCTTAAAGATAAGCTTTACTTCATGTTTTGAAAAAAATCTGTGCCACTAAGCTTAGAAACATGAGTAAGCCACAGATGCACAGATTATTTTAAAGGATATATTCGTTTTAATCCTCCACTTTTATTTCCTCAAACAAGCACATATGCAATTTTCTATTCCTCTCTTTGCGGGGCAGGAGGAGGAAATTTAGGTGGATAATTAAGTACACTCATATTATTTAGTAATTTGCGCAAACAAAAACACACCTTTCATACTTTAAACCTAATGAAGCAACTTTTTATTGTTAGACACGCAAAGTCTGATTGGGGAGACGCTAACCTAAGGGACTTTGACAGGCCGTTGAACCATCGTGGCCATAAAAACGCTCCTGAAATGGTTAATCGCCTAGTGGAAAAGTCCATTAAGCCCGATGCCATTGTGAGCAGTCCTGCCCTTAGAGCTTTCACTACCGCTAAATATTTTGCCGCAGGTTGGCAACTACCAGCCGAACAATTGAACACCAATGCAAATATTTACGAAGCTAGTTTAAAGAGCTTGTTAAAAGTGATAAACGACTTTGATGCGGAATTTGATAAAGTAGCATTATTTGGTCATAACCCAGGTTTAACGGATCTGTTAAATTATCTTACTGGTGAATACATCAGCAATATGCCCACGTGTAGCATAGCCATTATTGAATTCCCTTTTGATGATTGGAAACTCATTAGTAGTGGTACTGGAAATTTAGTGTTGTTTGATTACCCAAAGAGTGGATTGGACTAACCCGCTCTGTCCTTTGGACATCTCTCCCCTGTTAGGGGTGAGAGTCGACTTAGGAACATTTATTGCCATCCAAGACTAAAGAAAAGCTAACTCCTCTTAATGTCTATGGGCTTCAATTAGAATTGAAGGTGCTTAACCGTTAAGCCTCCATTGATCAATTGTTTTAGTGAATCGATACCGATTCGAAGATGTGTTTCCACGTAGTTAGCCGTAACTGAACTATCGCTCTCGCTAGTTTTTACACCCTCGGGGATCATTGGCTGATCTGAAACCAATAACAAAGCTCCAGTTGGAATTTTATTAGCAAAGCCCGTGGTAAAAATGGTGGCGGTTTCCATATCTACTGCCATGGCACGTAAACCCTTCAAGTATTTCTTAAACTCCTTGTCATGCTCCCAAACCCTGCGGTTGGTGGTGTAGCAAGTTCCAGTCCAATAATCACGGGAGTGTTCCCTAATGGTGGTAGAAATGGCCTTTTGCAAAGCGAAGGCAGGTAATGCAGGCACTTCGGCTGGTAGGTAATCGTTTGAGGTACCTTCTCCCCTAATGGCCGCAATTGGGAGGATCAAATCGCCAATTTGGTTTTTCTTTTTTAAACCACCACATTTTCCCAAAAACAACACTGCTTTTGGCTGAATGGCCGTTAACAAGTCCATCATGGTCGCCGCTAATGGACTTCCCATCCCAAAATTGATAATGGTAATCCCGTTGGCAGTAACACTTTGCATAGGCTTGTCTAAACCATAGATCGGTGCATTGTCATTCCATTCAGAAAATAAAGTGACGTACTTGCTAAAGTTGGTTAACAAAATGTACTGACCAAACTCCCCTAACGGACGACCTGTGTAGCGAGGTAGCCAGTTTTTTACGATATCATCTTTACTTTTTAAACCTTTTCTAACTGGAGTTTCAACCTCTTTCACCTTTTTGGCATTTTTTACTGCTTCTTCATCTTTCTTTACATCTTTTTCTTCATTCATACATTTTCTCCTTTCTTTAAATTTATAAAATAATAATTAACATTTTTCATAAAAAAAAACATTAAGAAATTAAGGATATTAAGTTTTTAAAAAGAGAAGTATGTTCCTTAATGTTTCTTAATTTCTTAATGTTAAAAGACCCTTTAATATTCAACCTATCTTAACTTTCAAAAAGAATAGGTTAAAAAAAATCCCGAACAAGTCGGGATTAGTATTTTTTTATGCAGCTTTAAGTTTTTTGAAATCTGATTTCTCAAACTTTTCTTTAGCATAGTCGAGTGTAATCTCCAACTCTTTCACATCTTTATCAGACGGCGTTTCAAACATGGCATCCAACATAATGGATTCGCAAATAGACCTCAGTCCCCTTGCCCCAAGTTTATACTCCATCGCCTTATCCACAATAAACTCCAAAACTTCTTTATCAAACTTTAAGCTTACGTTCTCGTAATTGAACAGCTTCACGTATTGTTTGATCAAAGAGTTTTTAGGCTCTGTAAGGATATTTCTCAGAGCTTCCTTATCCAATGGCTCCAAGTGTGTTAAAACTGGCACACGTCCAATTAATTCAGGAATTAAACCAAATGATTTCAAATCCTGAGGGGTGATGTATTGGTAAAGGTTTTTAAGGTCTAACTCTACTTCATCTTTCTTTACTTTATAACCCACTGCCTGAGTACGCAAACGATTGGCAATTTTTCTTTCGATACCATCAAAAGCGCCACCACAGATAAACAAAATGTTATTGGTGTTTACTGCAATCATTTTTTGGTCTGGATGCTTTCTACCTCCTTGCGGTGGTACGTTAACAATGGTACCTTCCAAAATTTTCAGCAACGCTTGTTGTACACCCTCACCACTTACATCTCTGGTGATGGATGGATTGTCGCTTTTACGAGCAACCTTATCTACCTCATCAATGTAAACAATACCACGTTCGGCCGATGCCACATCATAATCAGCAGCTTGCAACAAACGGGTTAAAATACTTTCAACGTCCTCTCCCACATAACCTGCTTCAGTAAGTACCGTAGCATCTACTATACAAAATGGCACGTGCAATATCTTAGCAATGGTTTTGGCCAAAAGGGTTTTTCCTGTACCCGTCTCACCCACTAACATGATGTTCGATTTTTCAATCTCCACCTCATCTTTATCTATCTTTTGGCTCAAGCGTTTGTAGTGGTTATAAACCGCTACCGAAAGCACTTTTTTAGCATCGTACTGGCCAATTACATATTGGTCCAAGTGCTCTTTAATTTCGGCTGGCTTTAAAAGCTTAAACGTTTCGTCAAAAGCTTTGCCTTTTTTGTTGCCTAGCTCTTGCGCTAGTAGTACGTTGGCCTGATTAACACATTTGTCGCAGATGTAAGCATCCAATCCCTCAATTAACATCAGGGTTTCATTTTTTGGAGTGCCACAAAACGAGCAATGTGAATCTTTTCCTTGTCTAGCCATTTTTTCAGTTTTCAATTTTCAATTTCAGTTCTCAGTTCATGCGCTTATCGCCCACTGCAAACTGAAAACTGCAAACTGTATTATTTATTCGATCCTAACACCTCATCAATCATTCCAAAACTTTTTGCTTCTTCCGAAGTCATCCAGTAATCACGGTCCGAAGCTTTCTCTACCCATTCGTAAGTTTGGCCAGAGTGCGATGAAATGATGTCATATAATTCCTTTTTCAATTTAAGCATCTCTCTCAAATTGATCTCCATATCTGATGCCACACCTTGCGCACCTCCCGATGGCTGGTGAATCATCACTCTAGAATGCTTTAACGCTGCACGCTTGCCTTTAGCGCCCGCCACCAATAAAACTGCTCCCATAGAAGCTGCCATACCAGTACAGATGGTTGCTACATCTGGCGAAATATATTGCATGGTATCGTAAATACCTAAACCTGCATAAACAGAACCGCCAGGTGAGTTAATGTAAATTTGAATATCTCTATGTGCATCTACCGATTGCAAGAACAACAGCTGCGCTTGAATGATGTTTGCATTTTGGTCATAAACGGCATCACCTAAAAAAATGATACGGTCCATCATCAAACGAGAGAAAACGTCCATTTGTGCAACGTTCAACTGACGCTCCTCAATAATATAAGGGGTCATTGATTTTGGTGAATTGTTGGTAGCACCAATAAATCTATCTACGTTCAATCCGTTAATGCGATGGTGTTTAACGGCATATTTTCTAAATTCGTCTTTATCTATTTTCATCTTGCGATTAGGGTTTGGCGTTTGGTGATGAGTGTTATCTACTATCCCAAAGCTAATTTATTTCAGTAAATATTTTCTAAGATTCGTTAATTTTCGTGCCAATCTCCGCACTCCGCTAAAATAGCAGATTATACGACAATATGAAATACCATATTTATGAACGAAATCTTATCCATAGTCTATTTACCCTTCAAAAAACCTATTCAAGCACTTTAAAAACGCAAGATGAATGGCTTTTATATAACAAGAGTCCCAATTTTATATCGGGACTCTTGTTTATTTCATGACTGACAAACGGTCAGTTTAACTATTTATCGTCATTGCGAGGCACGAAGCAATCTTACAACATTATGAGGAAAACATTCGCTTTAGGATTGCTTCGTGCCTCGCAATGACGTAATGCTTACCACGCTTATCTCTTACTTCAACTCAGTAAATTTGTTGTAAGTAATTTCTTTCTCGTTTAAAGTAGCCACCGATTTAATGTAATCGAATACTTTCAAAGCCTTTACCTCTTCGAAAATACGGTTAGCATTTTCTTTTTCTTGCAAGAAGTTAGCAGCATATTGCGCCAATTGATCTTCTGGAAGAGGAGTTGGGCTGTACATTCTGAATTGTGCATCTAAACGTTGTTTAGCAGCTTCAAAAACATCTTTGTAATCAATTTTGATATCGTTGTCTTTGATGATTTTGTTTTCAATCAAAGTCCATTTCAAGTTTTTAGCAAAATCATCATAACCTTGAGCCAACTCTTCGTCAGTTAATTTTTCGTTGGTAGCTTTTAACCACTTACGTAAAAACTCATCAGGCAATTGCATTTTAGTTTGCTCAGTTAATTGAGTGTAAATGTCGTTTTGCAATTTACGGTCAGCATCTTGCTTAAACATCGACTCAATTTCTTCAGTGATTTTAGCAGTGAAACCAGCCTCATCCTTTACCGCATCAGCACCAAAGATTTTATCAAAGAACTCTTGGTTCAAATCAGCTTCCTCTAAACGGTTTACGTTTTTAACGGTTACTTGGAATTTAGATTTCAATTCTGCAGCATCTTCTTCACTAATGTTTAACAATTTTGCAATTGCAGCAGCATCACCACCAAAAGCCTTGTTTACATCAAGTTCCAAAGTATCGTCTTTTTTAACACCTACTAAGGTTTTCAAGATTTTCTTGTCAGTAACGGCATCAGTACGGATAGAACCAGTAGCTGAAATACCACCTTCAAACTCAGAACCATCGTTAGCCAATTGCTTCAATTCAGCATAAAGGATATCACCTTCTGCAGAAACCTCAGGATTGGTCATTTTACCATAGCTCTTACGGATATTTTTGATACGCTCGTTTAAAGTCTCTTCGTCAGCTTTAACATTGTACTGCGTAAATTTATCTTTCGATGAAACCTCGATATCAACTGCTGGTGCCAAACCTAACTCATAAGCAAAGTTAAAAGTATCGTTATAGTCCCAGTTGTATTGGTTCTCGTCTTCTTGTACAGGAAGTGGTTGACCTAAAATCTCAACGCTATTATCAGTTAGGTATTTTGAAATGTTATCGTTCAACATCGTGTTGATTTCCTCTACCAAGATGCTTTTGCCATACATTCTTTTAATGTGTGCAGCTGGCACCATTCCTTTACGGAAACCTGGTAAATTAGCCTTTTTAGCTTGCTCCTTAATCGCTTTCTCTACGTTTGGAGTATAATCTTCAGGGGCTAAAGTAATTTTAACTAAAGCATTTAAATCGTCAATTTTTTCCTGTACGATATTCATTTCTAAGATTTTAGTATTGAGTATTTAGTATGTAGACATTTAGATATGTGCCCATACAAACTCGGTTTGCATTTTAATTTATCAACCTCTTTTTAAAATAAAACCGTCCCGATTTGCATCGGGACGGTCAATCTTTGGTGCGGAAGAAGGGACTCGAACCCCCACGCCGTGAAGCGCCAGATCCTAAGTCTGGTGCGGCTACCAATTACGCCACTTCCGCAGTTAGGATTTATTTAGGACTGCAAAAATAGAAATTACATTGATTATTTCATAACAATTGCGAAAAAAAATTCCATTTTATTTTGCTACATATCCTAAGCCATTCATATTCAACCAAATTAAAATTGCTAATATCCAGCTCCGCTAATCGTTAAGCTTTCTGCTCCTACTGCTATCTGCGCTTTCGATGCGTTTACGTCGAAATATTTAACCGCGGGACACATCATTTCTGTATAGCGTGTTTTCTTAAAAGGCACGGCCGTTAGCTTTCCATTCACCAATCTATACAAGTTCGTTGCTTTCCATTCGGCATTCAACACTTTAGTTTTGGTAGCTTGCACAGGCTTGCCTTCATTGCCCACCTGGTCAATGGCGTTTACACGCTTAAACTCTCCCACATCCTTTAGCAAATAACCATCACAATCAAATTCCCGTTCAAATTTCTTGCCCGCACCCTCCACTACAAATCGTATTTTTTTATCCGCAACTAAAACCAACGACATTTTAATCTCCTCTCCAGGGTACCAGTAGTAAGCTTTGTCTGCAGGAGCATTTTCAAAAACTGCTAGTTGTCCGCTCTCATGTCCTGTACGTCTTAAAAATGGCCTAAAAGCCTTACGCTCCTTCGAAACCTGTCCGTTCTCTTCTTTAACCACTTCCCAAGCCATTCCTATGTCCGTTTCCTGATTGCCCATGCTACCACCTAAATAAATAGATGGATTATCTAAATACTGCCCTGGCTTTTTAGCATGTACCCGCTGTGGATCAAATTCAATACGAGGCAGCACCACTGTTCCTTCAATACCACGCCAATAATCATGGCTCGAAACAAGTTTACGATAATAAGCGCCTTCAAAACAAGGCTTTTGTGCTACTGGCAATATTTCATTCGCAATACTCACATCAGCCGCTTCATTAAGCTTGGCTGTTTTACTTACACCACAAGCCAGCAAGCTCATGCTTAACAAAGAAAATCCAACATTTAAAATACGCATAATTCAAAAATTTAAAAACTAAATTATAATTTTTAAATTATTTTAAAAATAGATTCCGAAAGTTATTCGCTAAGTATTTGATTTTGAAAATTAAAGAAATATTGCACCGCCTTCACCAAACGACTGCCATACCACGAAAACATCTCTCCATCAACCAAAATCACTTTGGCTCGCGGCAAAACCTGTTGAAGTTCTTCAATATGTTTTTCTTTAAACGGATACGGTTCTGAAGACAGAAAAACAAATTGCGGCTGAAGTGCTACCAGTTCCGAAACACTAATTTCTGGATATCTATCTACCTTCACCACGTTACGCAGTCCAATTCTCCTTAAAATATCATCAATAAAAGTATTTCTTCCCGCAAACATATAGGGGTCTTTCCAAATCACATAAGCCACCGTGTGGTCAATCCCTTTGCTCAATGCCAAAGTCTGCAAATCGCTAAAACCAGCGTTAATCAAATGGTTCAAATAAGCTGCTTCAGGCTGCCTGTCTACCAAATCTCCGATATCGCTAATGGTCTGCATGGCATCTTCCAAATGATAAATATCGCTCATCCACACGGGAAACTCCTGCTGCAACAATTCAATATCAGCCCTGCTATTTTCCTCCTTGTTGCCAATAATCAAATCTGGTTGCAGCTCCCTAATCACCTCAATCCGCAACTTTTTGGTACCCCCAACTTTCTGTTTAGCCGCGAACATTTCAATCGGATGAATGCAAAACTTCGTCAGCCCAACAATTTGTTCGCTCAAACCCAACTCAAACAGCAGCTCCGTTTGCGAAGGCACTATCGAAACAATCCGCTTGGGCGGCCAATTAATCGTTACCTCGTTGCCCAGCTGGTCTGTAAAAGTCTTTTGCATCTAACAAAGATAGGCTATTCCCAAAAAAGATTTGAAAGTGAAATCCAATACAACTATCAGTAACCAGCCCTGCTATTCAGTACAACCAATTTGAAATTGGTTTCCCTTTCTATCAGGCTTATTGAACAACGGTCCTTCAAAAAATGTAATGCCAATCTCAAAAGACACTGCTTTTTGACATCCAAACAAACAAAAACCGCTTTTATACCTTTTTATACATAAGATACTTTAGAGATTAGCATGAGCAAAACAATTATTATTTCGAACAGACTACCCGTAAAAATCACCAAAAACAACGGAAAATATAGCTTACAAAGCAGCGAAGGCGGCCTAGCCACTGGATTAGGCGATGCCTATAAAAACGGCAATATGCTTTGGGTAGGCTGGCCTGGCATCGACATTCCGCCGCAAGACCAACCACAAATCAAAGAAAGGCTGGCCAAAATGAATTTGGTTCCAGTATTCCTCACCCAAGAAGAAATCAACCTATTTTACGAGGGATTTTCCAACGAAGTGCTATGGCCAGTTTTCCACTACTTGGTAACCTATGCCCGCTTTGAGCAGGTGTATTGGGATAGTTATGTTTCGGTAAACGAAAAGTTTGCAGAAGCTACACAAAGTATATTTACCGAAGGCAATAAAATATGGATACAGGATTATCAGTTGTTGTGCTTGCCTTCCATGTTGAGAAACCGACTTACTGATACCACCATAGGCTTTTTCCAACACATCCCCTTCCCTTCCTTTGAGATTTTCAGACTGATACCATGGCGAGATAAATTAATTGAGGGCATGCTAGGTGCCGACTTAATTGGTTTTCACACTTATGACGATGTGAGACATTTTTTAAGTACAGCATCTCGTTTAACACCCGTTAATTTTTCTTCAAATATCATTTCTCTAAATAATAGACAAATCATTGTAGAACCATTCCCTATGGGCATCGACTTCGACAAGTTTGAAAAACTACCATTACAACGACAAGTACTTGCCGAAATAGATAATCTTCAAACAGAAAAACAAGGCAGAATGATACTGTCTATTGACCGCTTGGACTACAGCAAAGGAATTTTAGAACGCATTAGGGCATTTGAACTACTGCTGCAACTTCATCCAAAATTTATTGGCGAAATTTCTCTGTTTATGATTGTGGTTCCCTCAAGGGATACCGTTGCACAATACAAGGAACTCAAAGAAAAAATAGACCAGTTGGTAGGCAATATCAATGCAAAATATCGCACCCTAGATTGGGTTCCTATCAGCTATTTTTATCGCTCCTTTTCTATTCAAAGCCTCTCTGCACTTTATAGTGCTGCTGATATTTGTCTAGTAACACCAATGCGAGACGGAATGAATCTAGTAAGCAAGGAATATGTAGCCAGCCGTCGAGACGAAACAGGCGTACTGATTTTGAGCGAAATGGCTGGAGCTTCAAAAGAATTAAATGATGCACTTATTGTAAACCCCAACAACATTGGTGACATTATGAACGCCATTGTAAACGCACTACAAATGCCCGTAGAAGAGCAAAAAAGACGCATGCAGAGTATGCGGGCATTGGTGAAGAAATTTAACGTGAACCGCTGGGTCAACAATTTTTTAAGCCGTATGGACGATGCAAAGCTCTTGGAACATTCTCTACGTACCAAACATGCCGTTAACAAAGTTAGTCAAGGCATTGTTAGCAGATATGCCGCCACCCAAAAACGCATTATCTTTTTAGACTACGATGGTACCTTGGTCGGTTTTAAAGCGAACATTGATGAAGCTAGCCCAGACAAGGAGTTACTGACTTTATTGGAAAACTTTGCCAAAGACCCTGCTAACACAGTAGTGGTCATCAGCGGACGCAACCATAAAACATTAGAACAATGGTTTGGACATTTGAACATCAGCATCATTGCCGAACACGGCGCTTGGCAAAAACGACAACATGATACCTGGCATGCACTCCCACTACTTAATGACCAGTGGAAATCTGAAATCAGGAGCATTTTGGACACCTACACAGATAGGACACCTGGTTCGTTTATTGAAGAAAAAAGCTTTTCGCTCGTTTGGCATTACCGTAAAACCGAGCAAGGTCTTGGTGAGCTGAGAGCCAATGAAATCATTAATAACTTAAGGGTATTGGCGGCTGATAAAGGTTTACAGATTATGCCTGGCAACAAAGTAATTGAGTTTAGGAATATGGAGGTAAACAAAGGCAAAGCGGCATTAAACTGGCTACATGAGACTGAACATGACTTTATTTTAGCCATGGGCGATGACCACACGGACGAGGATATTTTTAAAGCAATGCCTAACAATGCCATCACGATCAAAGTAGGCAGTGAGGTTTCGGAAGCTAAGTTTTACTTGAATGATTACCATGAAGTAAGGGATTTGCTTCAGTCGATATTAACTGAAACTGCTATAAAAAACGTATCAGCGTAAATGTTCCGTCATTTCGACCGCAGCGCAGTCACGAATGTTCAAGGGGATTTGTCCCGACTCTTCGGGGGAAATCTTTGGATGAGAATTCGTCATACTTCTAAATTATTTTAACCGCAAAGAAGTCAAAAGTATTCGCAAAGTGGCGCAAAGAAAGCATTATCTAAAACCTTTGCGTTCTTAGCGTTACTCTTATTTTCCTTTGCGGTTAATCGACTAGTCGTCATTTCGACCGCAGCGCAGTCCCGAATGTTCGGGAGAGAAATCTTTGGAAATAAATGACAAAATACAAGGTTAAAAGATTTCTCGGCTACGCTCGAAATGACGAGAATGTATAGCCTTCACCTTAAAATAACCAACTACAAAAACACGGGCCTATCCAATTTCTTCGCAATGCGATACGCAGCATTCATCAATCCCACATGGCTGTAAGCCTGTGGAAAATTACCCCACTGACTGCCTGTTTTCGCATCTACATCTTCGCTGAACAACAACAAGTGGTTGCTAAAGGAAATGATATTTTCAAACGCCTGTATCGCCTCATCAAGTCTGCCTACGCAAGCCAAAGCTTCCACATACCAAAAAGCACAAATAAGGAACGTCGTCTTCGGTTTACCAAAATCATCTGCATGCAGATAACGGTAAAACAAACCATCTTCAGTTTTCAATTCCTTCTCCAAACCTGCCAAATGGTCTTTCGCACGCTGTGACGACGGATCTAGATAATTCATCACGATCAACTGGAGCGTGCTAGCGTCCAGATGTTTACTTCCCACAGCGTTGGTATACACCTTTCGTTCCTCATCATAACAGGCTTCAATATGAGCAGCAGCTTTATCAATCAATATCTTTGCCCTGTCTTCTAGTGCCTGATTGCCTATGGTTTTAGCCATTTTTAACGCTGCATTAGCACCAGCCCATTGAAACAAGTTACTATAGCAATGCATATTTGCAATGTTCCTAAATTCCCAAATCCCCGCATCTTTCTCATCAATGGTCATCTCAATTTTTTTAAGAACACCGTCTATCCAACGAACCGAATCTCCTCTTTCAGAAAAAACAAAACGATGATCCGTATAAAGCGGTAGCATGGAAATAAGCACCTGACCGTTAATATCATTTTGAATATGCTCGTAAGCCTGATTACCCACACGAATAGGCTGTTCGCCCATGTAGCCTCTTAAATGCTCCAATGTTTCTTCTACAATATGACGCTTCCCAGTAATGCCATATAAAGGTTGATATCGTTTATCCGTATCAAAAGTAATATCAGAAATGTAGTTGAAGTACTTTTCCATTTCCTCAAAGTGGCCAATATGATTCAGGGAAGTCAGCGTATAATAAGAATCACGGAGCCAGCAATAACGATAATCCCAATTCCGAGTACTTCCTGGGGATTCGGGCAAACTAGTAGTACTTGCCGCAATAATGGCCCCAGTATCTTCGTATTGATGTATTTTAAGCACCAAAGCTGAACGAATGACGTAAGGCTGGTAAAAACCTGCAATGGAAGAATGTTTGATCCAAACCCGCCAATAAGCAGTTGTTTCTCTCAAAAATTGCTCCGCAGTAGCTACAATAGGTGCATCCAGCGTATAGCCATAAGTAAAAATGAGGTATTTCACATCATTGAGCACAAAGTCCTGCTCTTTTAAGATATAATTTAGGGAGACATTGGTGGTTAGGCGCAAATCTTCATCACAACCCATATAATCAATATGATTACTGCCAATGGCTGTTCTCATTTTACTTCTCCCATAATCGCAAACGGGTTCACAAGCGATTTTTATCCTGGGATTACCTTCCAAAGGTTCTATCTTTCTAATGAGCATCAAGGGCTTAAAATAACGCTCGTGCAAATGAAACCGAGGTGCAAAATCTGTAATGCGATACCTACCATCTGCAGCGGTAATTTCTGTTCGCAATACATTGGTGTTTTCTATATAATATTGATGTGAGCTGTAATCTGAAGTAGGCAGAATCGTGCATTTACCGCCTTTTTCTTCATCGAGCATACTGCCAAAGACAAAGGAACTATCGAATTTAGGCCAGCATAGCCAACTGATATTTGTGTTTTTATGAATGTGAGCGATGTACGAGCAATTACCGATGATTCCAGTTTGATATAAGTGTGTAGCTGTCATAAATAAAAAAGGGATGTTTATGATTACAACAGCAAAAGCACTCGATGGTTTAAAAAAGACTGAAATCGCATAAAAAAAGCGGGCCATTACCCGCTTTACTTTTATCATTTATGCCAGACTTTTACATTGTCTTTAGTGCTAAATAAAGGAAAAACATCCTTAAATCACGGTGCCATTTGGCACTATGGCTCCTTTTTTAACCACTACAATTCCATCCTTAACTACATAAAAACCATAATCACCTTCAGCCAAATGCGCGCCACCATTGATGCGTACATCATTTCCTATTTTCGAGTTTTTATCGATAATGGCATTGTTGATGTAACAACGATCACCAATACCAAGTAAAGGAATTCCCGCTCTACTGGCTTCGTTAATTTCTTCCAGTGTTTGATAACGATCACTGCCCATCACATAACAGTTAGCAATGGTAGTTCCCCGTCCAATACGTGACCTAATCCCTAACACGGCATGCTCTACCCTACTGGCCTGAACAATACAGCCTTCCGCGATAATGGTCTTTTCCAAAGTAGTGCCTGATATTTTTGAAGGAGGCAACATCCTCGACCTTGTAAAAATGGTGTGGGCAGTGTCAAACATGTTGAACTGTGGCAAATCATCCGTTAACCCCAAATTGGCTTCAAAAAACGAAGAGATATTACCGATATCTGTCCAATAGCCTTCATATTGATAGCTCAATACTCGGCTGTTTTCCAAAGCCCTCGGGATAATTTCTTTACCAAAATCTTTCTCCTCAGGGTTTTCATTTAACATCTTGATCAATACGTCTCGATTAAAAACGTAAATACCCATAGAAGCTAAGAAATTTTTACCGTAGCGTGCCATTTCCACTCCTGTATCGGAAGTCCAGTCTGGCAATAATTCTGTTTTAGGTTTCTCAATAAACGAAGTGATGACATTATGTTCATCCGTTTTCATGATGCCAAAATCTGTGGCATCTTTAGCCGTAACAGGAATAGTAGCAATGGAAATTTCGGCTTCAGCATCAATATGCGCTTTTAGCATTTCCTTAAAGTCCATTTGGTACAACTGGTCACCAGAAAGAATCAAGATATAATCAAACTCATGACTCACAATGTGGTGCATGCATTGACGCACGGCATCGGCAGTACCCTGAAACCAAGCTGGATTATCAGGGGTTTGTTCTGCGGCCAAAATATCCACAAAAGCCTTCGAAAAATGGCTAAAATGGTAAGTGTTTTTGATGTGCTTATTTAACGAAGCCGAGTTGAACTGCGTGAGCACGAACATGCGATGTATACCAGAATTCAAGCAATTGGAAATTGGAATATCGACTAAACGATATTTACCCGCAATTGGCACGGCTGGTTTTGATCTGGTTAATGTTAATGGTGACAATCTTGAACCTTGACCACCTCCAAGGATCACTCCTAATACTTTTTCCGTCATAGCTTTGTTTTACATTTGGTATATATCAATGTATTGCTGTGCCGAGCTGTCCCACGAATGGTCTATCGACATCATATATTTTCTAATTTCTTTCACTTTTTTCTGATCTAAATAAAGTTCGTATGCCCTACCTATGGCGTGTCCAACATCCCAAACACTACTTTGATCATGGCAAATGCCAAAACCACCATCTCCAATATCAATTACCGTATCCTTTAAACCTCCTATGCGCCTTACAATAGGAATGGTTCCGTACCTTAACGCATACATTTGATTAAGGCCACAAGGCTCCACTCTTGAAGGCATCAACAAAAAATCTGCACCCGCATAAATTTGATGCGACAAAGCTTCGTTGTAACCAATATAGGCATTATACTTGCCAGGATAGTGTTGCGTAATTTCATTCAACCGATCTTCAACTTGTGGATCTCCTGAACCTAGCACCAAAATATTAATTCCACCACCGCTTTGCGCCAAGGCATTGTAAAAAATATCAGGTAATAGGTCTGCTCCTTTTTCTCCTACCAAACGACCAATAAAGGTGTAAAGTGGTTGATCTGGATCGAGGTTAAAAACACGGCAAAGCTCATCTTTGTTTGCTTTTTTTCCACTTTCTAAAGTTCGGGCATTATACGTTTTTACAATCATCGAATCCTTTTGCGGATTCCAAACTTCGATATCTATCCCGTTAAGCACACCAATAGATTTACCTCGCTCTTGTGCCAGTAAACTTTCTAGTCCGTTGGCTGCATGACTGATTTCATCCAAATAACTTGGCGACACAGTGGTCACTCTCCAAGCACATTTAATGGCTGCAGCCAAAGGGTTAATGGCACTGCTCCAATCTAACTTACTGGTATTAATCAAATCAAAAGGTGGCAGATAATGTAATTTATCCCAACCAAATTGTCCCTGATATTGTGCATTGTGAATGGTCAATACTGTTGGAACTTGATTAAGCTTGCTGAACTGAAAGCAATTGCTCATCATAAAGGGAATTAACCCCGCATGATGATCGTGAACATGTACCACATCTGGTTGATGTTCCCATTGAGCCATCCAATCTAGCGCAGCAATTTGAAAAGCCAAAAAACGTTCGGTATCATCAGCAAACCCATATACGCCATCTCTATCAAACAAGCCAGCAATGTGTACCAAATAGATATCAAAACCTAGTTTATTGGTCGATTCTCTTAATATGCGAGCCTGATAACTGACAGCGCCTACTTTTACCCAGCCATCGTAAACCGTCTCAAATTCGTTTTCGTATAAAAATTTAGAATTGTAGGCAGGCATCACTACCTTGGCCACATGGCCAAGCTTGTTCTGATATTTAGGCAGTGCACCCACAACATCACCCAAACCACCTACTTTAGCAATAGGATAACACTCGGCACTTAGATGTATGATCTCCATAAATGATACTCGGATAGAAATTGTTTTAAATTAGGCAAATCATTGAGTATTGCAAACTTTTACGCCAAATAAATTTCTAAAATTGCCGAAGATCAGTTTTGCCACAGATGCACAGATAGAAAATAGTAGGTATAATTTTAAGCAAGAACTTCGTCATTGCGAGGTACGAAGCAATCTTAAAAAATTAAAGAGGCTGTTACTCGCTTTAGGATTGCTTCGTACCTCGCAATGACGTCACACAAAAACTCATAAAAAGAAAAAGCTGGGCTTGGGGCCCAGCTAATCACAACCAAACAAAAATATTACTCTAAGTAATAAGCTTTTAATATTCTTCTTGCGCCATAATGGCGTAGAACTGATGGATGGAATTGAACTGCGGATGTAACGACACCACATTTCCAAATACCAGTAATGCTGGCGAACTCAATTTCTTTTCTTCTATTAATTCTTCGATGGTGTCTACAATGCCCACGACTACATTCTCTTCTTTAGACGATCCATTTTCGATGACCGCCACTGGCAAATTTGCTTTACCTTCAGCTTTAAATATTTCTGCAATTTCTTTGATTTTTTCGATGCCCATTAAAACTACAATGGTCGCATTTGATTTTGCAGCAACATACAAATCAGGTGAGATTAGCCCCTGTGAATTGGTCCCTGTAACTACCCAAAAACTTTCGCTCATGTTGCCATAAACCATAGGGATTTTCTGTAATCCTGGTACGCCAAGCGCACTAGAAACGCCAGGTACAATCTCTGTTGGAATGCTATAAGATTCTGCTACGTGGATTTCTTCGTATCCTCTTGCAAATACAAAAGGATCTCCGCTTTTTAGCCTTACGACATGGCCGTAGTTCAAAGCATAATCTATCATCAATTTGTTGACTAATTTTTGAGAGAAAGATTCATCATCGGACTGCTTACCTACATAAACTTTAATTGCTTTTTCAGGCGCATGATTTAGCAAAGCTTCGTTTACCAAAGCATCGTACAAAACCACATCAGCAGTTGCCAATGCTTTTACACCTTTTAAGGTTAACAAATCTGGATCACCAGGACCTGCACCTACCAAAGTTATCTTAGGTTCTATGGTATTTCTTTCTACTTTTTCTAAAATCATCTTTGCTCTTTTTTAATCAATGATACAAATGTATATAAATTCTACCTATTTAGTAGTATTTATTTAAAAAATAAATACTACTAATTGATCTTCAAGCAAATAAATTAAAGGAAAGAAATATATTCTCTCTAAACATTTATCTATAAAATAAAAAAGCCACCCTATAAAGGTGGCTTAATATTCCGTAAAAATTCAAATATCATCTGAAATATTTGAATATCGTTTTTATTTGTTTCCCATGACTTTTGGTTTTAGTTATTCATATTGTAAGGCAACTTTTTCTGCAATTCTTTGAATTAAGTGTAAATATGGTGATAATAAATTAGTGTTTCTAGTGGTTGGCAAAATAATTTTATTTTCTCTGCTTTCTCTAATATGTACTAAGACATTACGGATTTTTTCGACATTTGTTTTAACAGTCTTCAAAAAAGTTTTTGAGGTGTTATCTAGCTCTTGAACTGAGCCAACTAAAGCGCTAATAACAAATCCTCCATCAAAGGTAATATCTTTTTTGAAATATTCAATGTTTTCAGCAATTTCAAGTTTTATGTCTTCAATTGAAAGGAAATCAATTATTAATTTTTCCAACTTAGCTGAGTCATCGTTTTGTTTGAAATTATCTTTAAATTCTTCAGTAATTAGTTTTCCATAAAATGACGAGTTCTCAATCAAATCAGGTCTTTTTATAATATTTGTGATTTTTCTTTTGAATTCTTCTGAGAAATGATAATACGAGCAATATTCTAATACTTGAAAATAAAACAAGAACTTCATTCTTGTATTGGAAGTTACTCTTGCTACTTCAAAAAGATCTATTAAAACTGGATCCAGTTTACGGACATTCATCGTTTTAGGGTAATCATTTGAATTGTTATAGCAGGGAACGCTAAAGTTTTCTGTTTCAGCATCAACCTCATAGATAAGTATAAAAGGTGATCTGCGATCGTAATATTCAAGATAGAAGTTTAAGTTTTTTGAAAACTCTACAAAATTTTCTTCAACGCCCTTAAAATTTCCTTTAACCTTGAAGCTAATTGGTTTTTTCTTCTCGAAATACCTCTGTATATGATTTGGCAGGTCGTCTTTAATATAAAAATCCCTAAATTTTGATAAATTTCTATAATTTGTACTTGAGCTTATTTTCTTTTCTCTAAAGCCTTTTGACAGGACTCTAAGTGCATCAGAAGGTTCTGAAAATTCTGCCTCAAATTCATCGCCTCTGAAATAAAAATTGAATTTTCGTCCAACAATAGCGTCTTCTTCGTTTAGGGGAGTATAAATATATTCAATAGTTTTACTATCGGTATGGTATAATGCGGCAAGTTCTGGCGGAAGAAATATATGTTCTAAACTAGAAAAATCCTCATCATTTTTAAACCTGCACATGAAAGTATCATCATCCCATAATCCTTCTAAATTTAAATGTTCTGTTTCATTAACTACATTAATTTGATCATTCGTAGCTTTTAGTTTCTTTAAGAATTTATTCTGCATTAAGAGTTTAAGTTAGATTTATATTGATACTAAACTATTTTAATTGTTTATAAATTCCAAATAAATTCTTTCTTACTAGTGCTTAGAGGTAGGTACGTCCACCAAATTAGCCCTTACCTTAAAGGTAATTTTGCCTTATGGGTGGATTAAAAGTTGGTGCAGACAGGGGCTTGAGCTATACGGGCTTTCCTTTCTATTGACGAATCTAACTATAAATAGTGGCCGACAGATATAATAAACTATTTAGAAGCTGGAGATTCTTCGCTACACTCAGAATGACAACCAGGTTAAGAAACAATTAATGGCGAGGCAATAACCTAAGTCAAATTCCTATCTCTAAACCAAACCTCATCTGGCTTGGCAGAGAAATTTTGCATTTTTTCGACTAATACGGCTGCATCAGCTTCATTAAATACCAAATCTCTATTGGCTTGCTTTAAAAAACGATGCTGTACCATCACATCCATTTGTGCAAAAAGCGGATCATAAAAGCCACCAACATTCAATACACCGATGGGTTTGGCGTGTAAGCCCAATTGCAACCAAGTAAGCACTTCAAAAAACTCTTCCAAAGTACCAAAGCCGCCTGGCAAGATCACAAATCCATCAGATAAATCGGCCATTTTCTGCTTCCTTTGATGCATATTTTCGGTAATGATCATTTGTGTAATGCCTTTATGCCCTACCTCTTTATCCATCAAAAACTGCGGAATTACTCCTGTTACCGTTCCGTTCAACTTTAAAACTTCGTCGGCAATGACGCCCATTACCCCTACGCTACCGCCACCATAAACCAGTGTAATTTCTTGAGCTACCATTGTTTTTGCTAAATCAACAATCGCTTGCTTTAGTCCTTCGTCTCCATTAAAATTTGCGCCACAGTAAACGCAAAGTGATTTCATATTTTCCATGCTGTAAAAAATGTATGCGAAGATAAGCTTTCTTATTTTTTCCTTAAATAAAAAATGGCCAGCACAAGTACCGACCATTTATCTTCATGATGATTTATCTAAGACTTACGACGCTTCATAAACTTCGTAAGTCTATTCTATGACAACATTAAAAAGTATATCTTATCGTAGCGCCATACGTTCTTGGATCGCCCAATACCCCAGCGTACAAACCTGAGTTTCCTGCTGCTGCTTGTAACTGCTCAAAATAGTTCGTGTTTGCCAAATTACGTCCCCACACAAATAGCGAGAATTTCTCTGACCTAAATCCTATCCTTGCATTTAACAAGGTATAACCATCTATCACTAAAACTTTGGATGGTGTTGGGTTTGAAGAATATTCCGAACGGTAGCTCACATCACCCGCGATAAAATATCGGCCTTCTTTCTCAATCAAGTTGCCAGCAGTACTCAATTCAGCACCTCCAGATATATTCCATTTAGAAATACCCGGCAAGCGACCTCCCGAAGCATCTTTAAAAGCTACTTGCGTTGAAACACCGTTGATTACTTCAGTATGACCAGTTTCTTCTAACGGCAATGGTGCATTGGTGAATTTCACATATTTACCATCCAAATAAGCAACCGCAGCATTTAAGGTCAAAAACCTGCCTGCCTGATAACTACCATCAATTTCCAAACCTCTCACTCTCACTTTTTCGGCATTGGCTAAATAGCCTCTGTTTGCGCCTAATTGAGGCGATTGCACGTTGGTTTGATAATCTTTAATATCGGTATTAAATGCAGTAATGTTTAACAAAGCGCCAGCAGTAGGCTTGGTTTTCACACCCAATTCATAATGCTGTACATATTCTGGTTTTACCCTGGCAACCGAAATATCTGCAGCGCCAGATGATGTCGTTGGTAAACCGCCCACATTCACACCTACAGGCTTATATCCCGTTGAATAAGTTGCAAAGGTATTTAGTCGATCATTAGGTCGATACGACAAAGTCAGGTTACCTGAAAGGTTATTGTTTTCGGTGCTAATGTTGAATTGCTGATTGGCGTAAACTGCGGCTTTTAACGCCAGCAAATTAGCATCCGTGGTTTGCAAACCTCCGTAAGTTTTTCTATCGTAATCCACGTCTTTTTTATCATAAGTGAACCTAATCCCCGGCAACACATGAAGCTTATCAATCACTTCCCAATCTACTTGGGCAAAAGCCGCTGCACTTAAAGATTTAATGGTTGAATTGGTTCTGATCCCGAATCCATCTAACAATCCTGGAGTTGAGTATAATGCTTGTTGACCTGTAGCACTTGTTTGCACAAAACGCCATTGATCTTTGCCTACTTCTTCGGTTTGCCCCAAACCTTGTAGGTTTTGACCAAGTACAAACACGCCTACTACACCACTTAACTTATCGGTAATATCACCAGCATATCTCACTTCTTGCGAATATTGATCGTGACGAGTATTTCCTTGCGACTTAGTTAATGCCGAGAACTCTGTAAAGTCTCTATCGTTGGTAGGATCCCAATTCCAAAATCTCCAAGCGGTGGTAGAAGTCAATTTACCATTACCTATTTTATAGTCAGCATTTAAAGAAATCCCCCCTATTGATTGGTTGTGTCTCCAAGGCGTATTGGTATAAATCTCTCTTGAAAAAGGATCAATTTTTGGCTGTTGATAACCTAAATCGGAAACAATTTTAGCGTATTGGCGATAAGCACTTCTTTCTGTGGTGGTTACTCCCGCCGCTACTAAAGGATAGCCTGCTGGATGCTGCACACTCACATCACCGCTTAACAACAACTCTAACTTTTCGTTTGGCGTGTATAGGAACTGTGCTTTAGCCCCTAAATTGTTTTGTCCGCTATATTTACGTTCTTCTGGAACATTCCATATCGTACCATCACGTTGCGTACCCGATATGGATATTTTGGCAGCAAGATTTTTGGCCAATGGTCCTGTTACCGTTGTTTTGGCCTGGATAAAATTATAATTACCATAGCTCAGTTCTACTTTTGCGCTTGGAATTAAGCTTGGCTTTTTAGTAGTGATATTAAAGGCACCCGCAGTAGTGTTTTTTCCAAACAAAGTTCCTTGCGGACCCCTAATCACCTCAATTTGATCAATATCGATAAAATCGGTTGAGGTTGCCGCAGGGCGAGCATGGTAAACACCGTCCACATAAAAACCTACGCCTGGATCTATCCCGTCATTGGTTAAACCAAACGTTGAACCCAATCCTCTGATATTTAAAGTCGTATTTCTTGCATTTGAAGCATAAAGCTGTACCGAAGGCACCAATTCTTTCAATCGGTTCACGTTAAAAGCTCCTGCATTTTCAGCGGCCTGTCCACCAATTACCGTAATGGGAATAGGTACTTCCTGTAACACTTCCGAACGACGTCTGGAAGTCACCACAATTTGATCCAGCTGTGAAGCCTCCAGCAAAACAAGCTCTAAAGGCGTAGCTGAAACAGTTAACACTTGGAAATCTTGCGGTTTAAAGCCCACCGAGCTTACCTGAATATAAAAAGGTACTTCAGGAACTTGGGCTAATCTGAATTCGCCTTTTTCATTGGCACTTGTCGAAATATTAGCCCCTCTAATTTTGATGGTGGCGTGGGGAACTGGAGAGCCGTCAGCCCGTTTGACTATCCCTGTTAAGGCAGTTTGGGCGAAGGTAACATTTGCTGAAAATGTTAGCGATAAAAGAGCTAGGATAAAAAGGTAGATGTGATTTCTTAGTGAGTATAGTTTGATTTTCATTTTTTGTATAAAATGTTATAATATTTGCTGTATGGGTATTTTCAGATAATTGAAAGCGTTTTTCTTCATACAGCAACACATGGGATTAAGTGATCTTTTCATGTTCATTTTTTTAATTATATATAATATCTATAGATTTAGTAGACAAATATATTAAAGTTTTTACATTTCAACATTTTATTTTAAAAAAATAACGGTTACGCAGTTACAAAGCGAAAGTGAATTCAGCAATTTTCGGATTTTATTACTGCTCCCCTATCTGAATATTTGCAGGATAAACATAAGCGATCAGCTACTCAAAAAATGAGCTGAAAGCGAATTAACATCATATATTATGCAAAGATTCACAGGCAAATTCGCACTGATTACTGGTGGCACCAATGGAATGGGCTTCGCCACTGCAAAACAATTTATCCACGAAGGTGGTCATGCCATCATTACAGGTCGAAGTGCTGAAACCGTAAACCATGCTTTGGAACAGTTAGGCCCAAATGCCCACGGCATTGTATCCAATGCAGGCAAAATGACTGATATCTGGAAATTGAGAGAAGAAGTTAGCAGATACACAGATTCCATCCATCTCCTTTTTGTAAATGCAGGCTACGGTAAATTCTCAGGGATAGCAACAGTTAGCGAGGAACATTTTGATGAACTATTTGACATGCTGGTGAAAGGTACCTTTTTCACTGTACAGCAAATCCTTCCCTTAATGCGTAGCGGCAGTTCGGTAATTTTTAACACTTCCTTTGTCACTACCATTGGTACGCCACATTTTTCTGTTTATTCTGCCGCAAAATCAGCGGTGGTTTCATTTATCAAAACTTTTTCAGCTGAACTTGTAGACCAGGGTATACGTGTAAACGGAATTAGCCCAGGGCATATCAAAACCAATATTTTCAACAACACAGGCTTAAGTAAGGATGATATTGATTCAGCTCTACAAAATATCATTCCTAACATTCCATTCAAAAGATTGGGTGAACCAGAAGAAATTGCCAAAGCAGTTCTCTTTTTAGCCTCAGAAGACGCTTCCTATATTCACGGTGAAGAACTAAGAGTGGATGCTGGGATTTCTCAAATCCGCTAGCAAATAGCAAAAAATAAAAAACGGGGCAATCAAATGATGCCCCGTTGCTTGTATTTTATGGTTAAGCTACCGCTAACTACTTACTGGTGTAATTTGGCGCTTCTTTAGTAATTGTAATATCATGTGGATGACTTTCACGCATACCCGCAGCTGTAATTTGTACGAATTGGGCTTCTTGCAATTTATCAATAGAAGCAGCACCAACATAGCCCATACTTGCACGTAAACCACCAATGTACTGGTACATTACTTCTGCCAAAGTACCTTTATATGGCACGCGACCTACGATACCTTCTGGCACCAATTTCTTAATATCGTCTTCTACATCTTGGAAATAACGGTCTTTTGAACCTTGCTCCATGGCTTCGATAGACCCCATACCACGGTATGATTTAAACTTACGTCCTTCGTAAATGATGGTTTCGCCTGGGCTTTCTTCCACACCTGCAAACAATGACCCTGCCATTACCGTGCTAGCACCAGCGGCAATAGCTTTGGCAATATCACCAGTGTGTTTAATTCCTCCATCAGCAATTACCGGAACACCTGTACCTTTTAAAGCCTTGGCACACTCAAAAACTGCATACAATTGCGGTACACCTACCCCAGCGATAATTCTCGTAGTGCAAATAGAACCCGGACCAATACCCACTTTAACAGCATCAGCACCCGCATCAGCCAAAGCTTTTGCCGCAGCACCAGTAGCAATATTACCAGCAATCACCTGTAATTCTGGATATTTGGCTTTTACTTCTTTTAATTTATCAATAACCCCTTTAGAGTGACCGTGAGCCGTGTCAATCGCAATCACGTCAACACCTGCTTTCACTAAGGCGTCAACACGTTGCATCGTGTCAGCAGTTACACCAACGGCAGCACCTACACGTAAACGACCTTTTTCATCCTTACAAGCTACTGGATAGTTTTTAACTTTTTGAATATCCTTGAAAGTAATCAAGCCGCTCAAAAAACCTTGCTCATCTACCACAGGTAGTTTTTCAATTTTATGGTTTTGCAAAATCTCTTCTGCCTCTTTTAAGTTAGTTCCTTCAGGGGCAGTAATCAAGTTCTCTTTAGTCATTACTTGCGCAATTGGCTTGCTCATATCCTTTTGGAAACGCAAATCTCTATTGGTAATGATACCTACCAGTTTGTTATCAGAAGTAACGACTGGAATACCACCAATTTTGTGCTCCTTCATAATTTTAAAAGCATCTGCAACAACCGATGTTTCTAACAAAGTCACAGGATCTTGGATCATACCGCTTTCCGAACGCTTTACTTTGCGTACCTCTTCGGCCTGTCTTTCAATGCTCATGTTTTTATGAAGCATCCCCAATCCGCCATTTTGGGCAATGGCAATGGCCAATTCCGCCTCAGTAACGGTATCCATTGCTGCCGAAACTAAAGGAACGTTCAGCTGGATTTTTTTGGTTAAGAAAGTGCTAGTGTTAACATCTCTAGGCAATATTTCAGAATATGAAGGCACCAAAAGCACGTCATCATAAGTCAAACCTAAAGCAATAAATTTTTGGGGATCGAGTTGCATAGCAAATAAATTACGAATTATTATTTGCCAGGCAAAGATACAGTTTTTTAGCTTAAAATAAAATTCCGATTGTTATATTTTGGTAAAGCAATTGTTGTTTTTCTTTGACAATTCCAGTCCTGCTGTACGTTACTATCTTTTTGTTTCTTCGACTGGGCTGCAAACCTCGTAGGTTTAACTTTTGTTCCAAATTATCCTTCAGCCATAAAGTTTAAGGGTCGGTTGTTTCAGAAACCTACGAGGTTTGCAAAATACATAGGCCTAGCTAGTGAAACAAAAAGGATATCCATTTCCATCAGGTTTATTTTACCTCAAACTTTACAACTATTCACGCTAGTTTGTAGCGTTTATCAAAAGTGTTGCGTATTAACACAAAACCTAAATCATGAATAAACCAAACCTGTATTTTATTTACATACTTTTATTTAGCCTATTTTTCGCCTTTGGCTGCAAAAAAGGAAAAAACCATAGTAAAACTAAGGATGAGCAAGAACTTCAACAGTTGATGGTAAAAATCAAAGCCTTAGCAGAAACCAGTAAATGCGGCGACAATGCAGAAATCTTAAGTATTGCAGTAGGCGAAAAAGCCTGCGGCGGACCAAAAATTTATGTACCGTACACTTCGAGCATTAACGTTGATGAGTTTAAAACCTTAGTGGCGAAATATACAGCACTCGAAAAAACATACAACAATAAATGGAACATCGTCTCTGATTGTGCTTTGGCTCAACCGCCCAAATCAGTAACCTGCCAAAACGGAAAATTGATTGTACAATACAATTAACCTACACTACTGATATGAAGCGTCTCTTTTTACAATTGGTAGCAGTAGTTTTATTGTTGAGTTGCTTAAGCTGCAGCAAAGACATTGTCGAGAACAAAAAAACCTTAGATAAACTTTACGAAGTTTATAAAAACGGTCAAATCAGCATTTGCAAGTACAATGGTCAAACGGTTTATAGCGCCATGCAAAACGTTTACGATTCCCCAGAAGTAATATATGATAAAAATGGGAATCCAATAGGCAATTGTAATTATGCTTGGGGACAAGTAGATGCGATGTGTAAAGAGGTAACAAATTGCAAAATAATTTATATGGTAAAAGATAATATTTGGGGCCAATCCGCAACAAATGTTTTCAAATTAGGCAAGTAATAACATCATTAAACTTAAAACTAATTGATCATGGATAATTTGTATTTATATATTAAAGTTTCATTTCAATTCTTCTTCGACAGATATTTATCCTAATTTCATTACCACAATTAGGAATTATTTAAATGAGGAATTTATTTGTTGCAATCCTATTACTGATTGCAAGTTTTAGCTACGCACAGAATTTTAAGTATGCTTTTGTAACCGACACCCATGTGGGTACCGCAACTGGCGAGGAAGACTTACGAAGAACCGTTACCGACATCAATCAACAAAACGACATCGATTTTGTGCTAGTTACTGGCGACATCACCGAGATGGGCACCAATGAAGAGCTCAAATTGGCAAAAGAGATCCTCGCTAACCTCAACAAACCCTATTACGTCATCCCCGGCAACCACGATACTGGATGGTCGGAATCTGGTGGGGTTTCTTTCATTACCACCTTTGGCTATGACAAATTTACCTTTGACCATAAAGGCTACCGTTTTATAGCGTGTGCTTCGGGGCCGTATGTGCGTATGAGCGACGGACACATTCCTCGTGATGCCACCGTTTGGCTCGATAGCTTATTGAAGAAAACACCTGCATCAATGCCAGTTGTTTTTGTGAACCACTACCCTATCGACAACAGCCTTGACAATTGGTATGAGGTTACTGATCGTTTAAAAACCAAAAACATTCAATATGCCATTTGTGGTCATGGGCACCAAAATAAAGCTTATAATTTTGAAGGCATAGCCGCTACGATGGGACGTTCTAACCTACGTGCAAAGGACAGTATTGGTGGTTATAACATTGTAAGCATGGCCAAAGACACCGTGTATTTTGCCACGAAAAAGCCTACTGAAACGCTACTACCAGCTTGGCGAAAAATTGCGCTTAAAACTTTTGTTAAGGACGGAAAAACCTATGAAAGACCAGATTTCTCCATCAACAAAACATATCCCAACGTTAAAGCCGTTTGGACTTACCATTCTAATGCGAACGTGGTTAATACGCCAGCATACAGTAATGATTTAATTATTTTTGGAAATAGCTTGGGCTTAGTTGAAGCGCTAAACCGCAAAACAGGAAAGCCCATTTGGACCTTTCAAACCAAAGGGGCTATCTACTCTTCTCCAATTATTACCAACGGATTAGTCATTTTTGGCTCTGGCGATGGAAATATATACGCTTTAAATCAAACATCGGGCAAGTTAAAATGGAAATCCGCAGCTAGTAAATCTGTTTTGGGATCGCCTGTAATTGAAGGACAAACATTATTTATTGGCGCAAGTGACAACACCTTTAGAGCACTTGATATTAAATCGGGACAAATTAAATGGGAATTTAAAGAAGTAGAAGGCACTATTGTAGGCAAACCACTCATTTACCAAGGGAAAATCATTTTCGGTTCATGGGGCAGACATTTATACGCTTTGGATCTCAACAAAGGCAATTTAATCTGGAAATGGAACAATGGAAGTGCCAACAGAATGTTCTCGCCAGCCATGGCCACCCCTGTAGCTACAAAAGGAACAATTTACATTGCAGCACCTGATCGTGTCCTTACGGCTATTGATGCCAATACAGGCGAAACTTTATGGCGAAACAACCAAGCTAAAGTTCGAGAATCTATTGGTATTTCTACCGACAGCTCTTTAGTATATGGCAAAACCATGCAGGACGAAATTGTAGCTTACAAAACCACTCGAACAGACGAAGGTATTGCTTGGCAATTTAATGTAGGCTATGGTTACGAACACACCCCTTCAGATCTGATCGAAAAAAATGGCAAGCTTTTCTTCGGAACCAAGAATGGAACCGTGTACTGTGTTGATCCTGTCGCACGAAAAACCTTATGGGCCCACAAAATAGACAACTCGATGGTGAACACATTTAAAGTGATTGACGATAAAACATTACTGGTGAGCACCATGGATGGAAAGGTAACGTTAATTACAGAAAAATAACTAAAAAGCCATTTCGCAAAAATACCTCACAAAAAAGTCCCGCATGTGCGGGACTTTTACATTTATTTCTTTCCTACCACCACTCTCGCCATCGCGTTCCAATCTAAATATTTATTGGCCATCTCTTTCAAATCTTGAGCAGTAATGTTTTTAACGGTTTCTACGTAATTGCTATAGTAGCTGTAATCTAATCCAAAAAAATGGATGTTCTTGAACTTATCAGCATGCGAAAAAGCATTCTCCAGACTGCCCAGCATAGAACCCAGCATATAGTTTTTAACCAAGTCTAGTTCCTCATCAGCAACAAGGTCTTCTCTTAAAAGCGTAATTTCCTTTTCAATTTCTTTCAAGGCATCGGCACATACATTAGCGCCAACTTCTGTAGCTAAAAAGAAATAACCTGCATGTTTTAACGAGGCAATACCCGAACCAATACCATAAGTATAACCCTTGTCCTCACGTATGTTAGCCATTAACCGAGAACCAAAATAACCACCAAATACACAATTTAACACTTGCAAAGCAGGAAAATCGACATGAGTGCGATTAATGCTCAAATTACCCATTCTAATGGCAGACTGCAATGCTTCTGGCTTTTCAATGTAAATATCTTCACCAGCTTTTACTGAAAAACTGAAATGATTTCGGTCGAAACTTTCGCTGTTTTGCCAAGCGCCGCCAAAAACCGTATCCAATACCTCAAAATCCTTATCTACAAATTTACCTGCAATAATGATGGTACAATTTTTTGGTTGGTAAGCTGCTTTGAAATAAGCAAGCAAATCTGTTTGCTGCAATTGGTCATAATCCGATGGATTAATATCAGAACCATAAGCCGTATCCCCAAAAATAGCATGGGCAAAAGTTTTACGGGCTAAATAATCGTTCTTTTGCAAGCTCACCTGCAATTTTTGCTTCTGATTTTGCTGATAAATTTCCAATTCGTGTTGCGGAAAAATGCTCTCGTTTAACACCGAAAGTAAAATGGGCAAAACTGAAGACAAGTGCTTGGTCAGTGTATACAGCGTAATGGTCGTAAAATCGGCGCTATATTCTGTCTGCAAAAACGCACCATAGTAATCAACACCATCCGCAATTTGTTTTGCCGTTAATGTTGACGTTCCACTGTTAATCAAACCATTTACCGCTACCGCTTGTAGAGGCTTTTGCTCGCTCCAGTTGGCATTCTCAAAAATAAACTCGATACGCACCAACTCCTGTTCGCCAGCATTTAAAATATAAACTGGAAGCCCGTTGGCCAGTGGTTTCGAAATAGGTTGAATAAAATTAATATCACTTACCTGATTAAATGCAGGAGCTACTGTTCTGTTAAGCATTGGCTAAATAATATAAGGTTGATGATTTTTCTTTCTTAAACGTGGTGTTGGCCACCGCTCTAATCTGCTCGGCTGTTATACTCAAGTATTTGTTAATTTCTACATTCAACGAGGCTGCGTCGCCCAAAAGTTCGTAGTAAGCCAAATTCATTGCCTTATCCAACAAGCTCATTTCGGCAAATACCATAATCGATTCCGATTTGTTTTTCACCTTGGTCAACTCGTCATCACTGACCAGCTCTGTCGCAATCAATTCAAGTTCTTTCCATATCGCTTTTTCAGCCATTTCCATACTCACCCCCTCTACCAGTTTACCTTCTACCACAAACAAACCTTCGTCTAAACTACTGGTGATATACGCATTGATTTCACTAAACAGCTTTTGTTCCTTAAGTAAACTGTTAAACAACCTCGACGATTGCCCCTGCGACAAAATATCCGAAAGCAAATCGAAAACCTGGTAATTGGCATCTGTTCTGCCCGACATTTTAAATGCTTTATAAATCGCATTCAAAGGCACATCTGCTGTTACCGTCAAACTTCTTTCTGCTACTTGCTCAGGTTCCTGAGGAAGGTTCCGCTCATATTTATCACCTGCAGGAATTGGTCCAAACCATTTTTCAGCCAATTGCTTTACTTCCTCAGTCTTCACATTTCCGCCCACCACCAAAATAGCATTCTGCGGAGTGTAATGCTTTTTGAAAAATGCTTTCACATCTTCCATTTTTGCATTCTCAATCTGTGCCAAATCCTGCCCAATGGTGGCCCAGCGGTAAGGATGCTTTTGGTAAGCCAACGGACGCAACTTTAACCAAACATCGCCATAAGGCTGATTAAGGTAACGCTGCTTAAACTCCTCGCAAACCACATTACGCTGTGTTTCCAAGCTCTTTTCCGAAAAAGCCAAGCTCAACATCCTGTCACTCTCCAACCAAAAAGCCGTCTCAATGTTGGCCGCAGGAAGGGTGATGTAATAATTGGTGATGTCGTTACTGGTGAAGGCATTGTTTTCGCCACCTACACGCTGCAAAGGTTCGTCGTAACTTGGAATGTTCACCGAACCTCCAAACATTAAATGCTCAAACAAATGCGCAAAGCCCGTTCTTCCCTCCTCTTCGTCCCTCGCGCCAACATCATAAAGTATATTTAAAACTGCCATTGGCGTGGTTGCATCCTCATGCACCAAAACCTTTAAACCATTAGCCAGTGTAAAACGATTAAAATTTACCATAGGCAACAAAGATAACCGAATTGTTGAATTGCCAAATTGCCGAATTGTTGGCAGATTGTAAAGATGAGGGTGCTTATGTAGACTAATATTAGTCGCAGTTTTTCTGGAAAATGAGCATCAGCATTCCATCGTTGCTGTAGTCCCGCTATCCGCTATAGTCCCGATACTCGGGAGCTGCCGCTACTATCGGGTTTAATTAACTCACGACAAAGCTGCTATCAACCATCTACTTTGCGCCCGCTGCGAAATTCACTATTTTTCTTTGCGGTTATTTTTTGTGGTAAAATCATAATTTACAAACCTCGTAAGTTTTTAAAACCTACAAGGTTTAATCTTATTTAATTAACGCCAAGTGCATTAAACCTATAAGGTTTGTACGAATTCGACAATATAATTTATACGTTAAAATTCGTTAATCTGAGCAATCTCATCATCTGTTAATCCCGATAATACTTACCTTTGTACTATGAATACAGGAGAATTACTGCAAAGGGCACTTCAGTTTGATTTTTTGAGCAAAGAAGAAGGTGTATTTTTATATCATAATGCCAGTACTGCCGAATTGGCTTACGTGGCCAATGAGCTTAGAAAAATACAGGTACCCAGTGGTAAGGTAACTTGGCAAATTGACCGCAATGTAAACACCACCAACGTTTGTATTGCCAACTGCAAATTCTGTAATTTCTTTCGTAGACCAGGGCACGATGAAAGTTATATCACCGATATTGAAACCTACAAGGTAAAAATCGAAGAAACTTTTCGTTTGGGGGGCGACCAATTATTATTACAAGGCGGCCATCACCCTGACTTAGGTCTAGAATTTTACACCACTTTATTTAAGCAACTTAAAGAGCTTTATCCTGATTTAAAACTACACGCTTTAGGTCCGCCAGAAATTGCACACGTGGCTAAACTGGAAGGCATTTCGCATACCGAAGTATTAAGCGCTTTAAAAGAAGCTGGCTTAGACTCCTTACCTGGTGCTGGAGCAGAAATTTTGAACGACAGGGTAAGAAGGCTCATTTCCAAAGGAAAATGTGGCGGACAGGAATGGCTTGACGTCATGCGTGCCTGCCATCAATTAGACATTACCACTTCGGCCACCATGATGTTTGGCCATGTGGAAACCATTGAAGAACGTTTTGAGCATTTGGTTTGGATACGTGAGGTACAAAGCGAAAAACCTTCTGATGCGAATGGCTTTTTGGCCTTTATTCCTTGGCCTTTCCAAGATGACGGCACTTTATTGAAACGCTTAAGAGGCATTAGCAATAATGTCACTGGCGATGAATATGTACGCATGATTGCGTTGAGCCGCATTATGCTGCCCAACGTTAAAAACATACAGGCTAGCTGGTTAACGGTGGGCAAATCGGTAGCGCAACTTTGCTTACATGCTGGCGCCAACGATTTTGGCTCGATCATGATTGAAGAAAATGTAGTTTCGGCCGCAGGAGCACCACACCGTTTTACCGCAAATGGCATACAAACGGCCATCAAAGAAGCTGGTTTTGAACCTCAATTGCGTGGACAGAAATACAACTACCGCGAATTGCCTGAACACTTGGAAGAACAAGTAATCAACTACTAACGGGCTGCTTAAAATTGTTCAGATGAAAAGAATTGTCCTGATTTGTGTTTTTGCATTATGGAGTGCATTTACTTTTGCTCAAAAAAACTGGGTAAAGCAAAAACTTACTAGCCACTTTACGGCAAGTTTCCCATCTGCTCCAAGCCAAACGGCTAGCACCACTTTTGCACTTAAAGACAGTACCAACGTAATTTATACCGCCACTTATAGCTTTATTGCCCAAAATTTAAAAGTGGAGGAAAAGATTTTTGAGAAACTAGCAGCCACTAACGAATTTGCGGGTGAATTTTTAAGCACACTGCAGGCTACGCTGCCTCAATATAGCTTGGAAAAACTACAGCTTAAACAACATAAAAATTACGTCAACTACCTCACCTCTGGCAGAAACGAGACGGAGAAAAAGACCATTTTCATGAATATTGTTTTTGTGAACGGTGTATATTACAGTCTTTCGTGTATCGTGCCAGATGGTATCCAAAGTAACAAAGATCTCTTTTTAAATTCGTTTCAGATTGACAAATAACAGCTGAGCCATATCGGCTCTGATGTTTTTGATGGCTATTTTCCAGTTTCGGCGTATTTTTTATAAATTGAGCCAAACTAAACGATGGCAGCATTAAACACAATTATTGTTGACGATGAGGAATTTGCACGTTCATCATTGTACTTCTTGTTGCAGGAAAACTGCCCAGAAGTAAATATTTGTGGCATTGCAAAGTCCGTTGGCGAAGCAAGAGCACTATTGCAGAGCTACGATGTGGACCTTATTTTTTTAGACATTGCCATGCCAGGCGAAAATGGTTTTTCGTTAATTCCACAGGCTCAAGAAGCAAACGCCACCGTTATTTTCACTACAGCTTATGACCAATACGCCCTAAAAGCCATTAAAGCAAATGCCATTGACTACCTTTTAAAACCCATTGACATAGAAGAACTGGTTGCAGCCGTTGAGAAAGCCACTAAATATCAGCAGCTCAACCAAGCATTGCACCAAAATACGGGGCTTAAAAACCTAGAAACAGCATTAAAAGAGCAAAAAGGGATCAATAGGTTAACTTTACCTAGTGGGCAAGGTTATCGTTTAATAGATGTTGACGACATCATTCATATTGAAGCCGATAGCAACTACTCGATCTTTCATCTCAAAAACAAAGAAAAAATCACCGTTTCTAAAGTATTAAAGGATTACGAAGAAATACTTCCTGAAGAACGCTTTTTCAGAATCCATAAATCAAGTATCGTGAACCTTAAATATGTGAAGGAATACAACAATAAAAACGGCCTGGTATTGTTATTGGAAAATGGAGAATCTCTGGTGGTATCAAGAAGGCGAGCAAGTGATTTCTTCGAAAAAATAAAAACCTATGCGCTACTGCAAAGTGAAAAATAAATCTGCAATATGGCTAATAGGCTTTTTATTGATCATTCTAAATAGCTTAAGCACCTTTGCCCAAACCGTTTACCTTCCCCACTACAGCACCAAAGATGGTTTGCCTAGCAATAATTGTTTTTATATGCTACAGGACCAAAAAGGCTTTATTTGGATTGCCACTGATGCTGGAGTAAGTAGATTTGACGGTGCCGTTTTTGAAAATTTTTCGGTGGATGATGGGTTGCCCGACAACCAAATTCTGCAACTAAGGGAGGACAGCAAAGGCCGCATTTGGTTCATGGCCCTTAATGGACAATTGAGTTATTTCCTCAACGGCAAAATCCATAATGAGAAAAACAACTCGAACTTAAAGGACTTGAACTTTAATGGTGTAGTGGTTTCTTTTTTGGAAGATAGCAAGGGAAGGCTATGGTTTGGAACAAATAACAATGTTATTGGTGTGTGGGATGGCACTAAAACAATTAAAATGGTATCCAAGGATTCCCATTTCAAATATCAAAACGCCTATCTTTATGAAGACCACAATAAGCATATCAAGGCGTTTACCAATATTGCGGCATTTAGCTATAAAAATGGAAGCTTTACGCTAACGCATCAACAGCGTTACCCTTTATCGTATAAAACAATTTACCAACGCAGAAACGGTATCTACTTTTTGGATAAGGATGGTTTAAATCACTTGAGCAATACTGGACTTAAGCAGATGCTACCAATTGATCAAAAGCTGCTTGAATCTAATTTAGGCTACATGTACATGAATGATAGTGAGCTTTGGATTTGTAACGAGACAGGTGTTAAAGGAATGAGATACGATGGCAGAAGCGCCAGCTTTTTGCAGGGAGTTAACGTAAACCAAGTGATTGAAGATAGGCAGGATAATCTTTGGTTTACCACTAAAAACGGCATATACAAACTTCCCCAGCTCAAGGATCAGCTATATACCTTCAACCGAGAAGACGGCTTGAACAACAGTATGATCAAAAGCATCTTGAAGGATAAATATAATCGATTGTGGTTAGGTGCCAACAATGGCATCATCAACATATTGGATTTAAAAACAAAAAATAGCGTTCAAATTAATTTACCTAACCCAGAGCAGTACAACGTCATTAAGCAGTTAGTGCTCGACAAGAAAAACGCGAAAGTATTTTTCGCCTCAGATTATGGTTTAGGAGCTGTTAATAGTAATTATCCTGTAAGCAAAGATTTTAAGTTCTTAAGAGAGACCAACAACAACATGTTTGTGGTCAAAAACTTTACTATCGATACCACTACCAAACTTACGCTATCCATGTCTTCAGGGGTAGTAATTATCAACGACAGGAACAAACTCGAATTCTCGGTATTGAAATACAAAGAGCAGCAAGATTTTTTTAGGGACCGTTCTTATAGGGTATTTTATGATAAAGGGCAAAATCTATGGTTTTCCAATATCAGCGGCTTATCAGAGTTTAACCACAACAAACTGAATAAGCATTACGAAAAATACCCTCTACTCACCAAAAGGATTAACGATATGCGCCAATTACCAGATGGCAGTATCGCTATGGCGACAGATGGTTATGGCATTATCATTTTTAAAGGTGGAAAAATCACACAACTTATTGATTATAAAAGAGGGCTTAGTAATAACATCATTAACAAGTTGTTTGTAAGGGACAACAATCTTTGGGCAATTAGCAATACGGGAATCAATAGGATATCCTTTAACAAAGAAAAGGCCATCGTTAGCGCCTTTGATGACGTGAACGGCATTTTATCCGACAATTTGAACGATTTGTATATTGACAAAGACACCGCCTATTTTGCGACCAATAACGGGTTGGTTTATTTTGCCTACAACCATTTGCTCCAAACCTCTCAGGCACCCAAAGTTTACATTACCGCTGTGGTTAACAATAGGCAGTCTCTCGACCTCAACAGTAGTTTTAAGCTTAAACCTATTGAGCAGAGTTTAATTATCAATTATAGTGCGATCGATTTTAATAGCAAAAATATAAGCTATAGATACAGGCTTAAAAATAATGGAAATTGGATTGAGACCAAAAATCGCAGGTTAGAACTTTCATCACTTGAACCAGGCGAATATATTTTTGAAGTAAGTGCTAAAAACCAGAACAGTAACTGGGGCGAACCTGCTAAAATTAAACTGATTTTGGAAAAGAAGTTTTACCAAACTTGGTGGTTCATTGGAGCTTTGTTGCTACTTGGTGGTTACCTCATTTATGTGATTAGTGTAGCCATTACTAGGAGACAAAAAAACAAGGAACAGGAACAATTATTACTGAAAAATAAAATTCTGATGTTGGAGCAACAGGCTTTACAGGCCATGATGAATCCTCACTTTGTATTTAATGTAATGAATTCAATCCAGCATTATATCAATACCAAAAACACGTCGTCGGCCAATAAAGTGCTTACGGGTTTTGCCCGTTTGATCAGGAAAAACCTGGAAATTTGTACACAGAGCTATATTTCTTTGGAAGAGGAGATCAACTACCTTAACCTATATCTCAACCTGGAGAAAAATCGGTTTGGAGAGAAATTTCACTTCGAAATCCATGTTGATCCGCAAATAGACAAAGAAGAAACAATGATCCCATCGATGTTGCTACAGCCATATATCGAAAATGCCATTTGGCATGGCATTATGCCAAAAGAAGAGGGCGGCACAGTGACCATCAACATTAGTGAACAAAATGAGGAGACTTTGCTCATCAGGATTATTGACGATGGTATAGGCATAGACAATTCCTTAGCTGCCAAAAAAGACGGACACCAGAGCAAAGGGATGGATTTGACGAAAGAACGAATCAACTTGTTAAACAAAATTGAAGCAAAATCCATACAACTGGATATTAAACAGCACGGAAAAACAGGCACTATTGTTTCCATTTCTATTCCGTTCACCCCATAAAATACCGTTTACTCAAATATTACTACCACTCACTAAATAAGCGTGCATCTTAGGCTTTTTTGTATTAAACTTGTTTTAAGAAATTAAACAAACATTAATTGTTTGTTCTGAGAGCGTTCTTATAGAATTGACTAAAGATATTTTTTAACCTAACCTAAAAGTATATCTCAATTCAGGTTTCATTTGTGTGTTAAAAGCGTCCCGATTTTTCAATTAGGACGCTTTTTTATTTTACATCCTCCCTCTTTATAAGGCCTCAAAAAATATCGCTAAAAAGTTCAAAAAAAGTTTTCGAAAAATGGTTTTTATTCTATTTTTGGGCCTGCGAAAAAACGAAACAAACAACGCTGTTTTCTATTTTAAAAAAGATTTTTGTAACTTTAATTAGCGCATTTAACTTTCGAACTATTAACAATTTTTTGTGTAATGAAAACGCCAAAAAAACCTATTCAAGACAAGCCTACTGGCAAGCCAAATTCTAAGAAAGAAGAGATGGATGAAGAACTAGATGACGTCCAAGATGAGAAAAATGTAGATGAGGACGAAGATGACTTTGACATGCCTCTGGACGACTTCGACAATTTCGAGAGTTATGACGACGATGATGATGAAGATTATTAAAGAACAGTTTATAAACATTATCACAAAAAGCATCCTAAACAGATGCTTTTTGTTATTTTAGCCCCCACATGAAAGTCTTAGCAGTTAACAACGATCAAACGCAAAAACAATTTCTTGACGTGGTAGAGCCTCTTTACCGCAATGACAAAGCATACATCAGACCTTTAGATCAAGACGTTGAAAAAATATTTGATATCCAACAAAATTCATTCTTTAAGCATGGACAATGCACAAGATGGATACTGCTAGACAACAAAGGCAAAGTAATTGGAAGAGTTGCCGCTTTTGTAAACGAAAAAAAAGCTTACGGCTACGAAGTTCCTACTGGTGGAATGGGGTTTTTTGAATGTATAGATGATCAAAACGCTGCCAACCTACTTTTTGATACTGCTAAGACATGGTTAATTGAACGTGGCATGAAAGCCATGGAAGGTCCCATTAATTTTGGTGAAAACGACAGTTTCTGGGGACTTTTGGTAGAGGGCTTTATTCCCGCATCGTATGGCATGAATTACCATTTGCCTTACTACCATCAACTATTTAAAAATTATGGATTTGAGACGTCCTACGAGCAGCTCACGAACATTATAGATTTAACCATCCCCTTCCCTGCCCGATTTACTAAAATAGCCAACTGGGTAGCTGCTAAGCCTGGATACACTTTTGAATATTTCAAAAAAGACAAAGCAGATAAATACATTAGCGACTTGATGGAGATTTACAACGACGGTTGGAAAGACTTCGAAAACTTTGTTCCCATTAAGAAGGAAATCCTACAGGAGAGCTTTAAGCAGATGGAGGTAATTATGGACGAGAAGTTAATTTGGTTTGCTTATGTAGACGGAGAACCTGCTTCTTTTACCGTACTTATTCCTGATGCTAACCAAATGATCAAAGACTTTAACGGAAAGCTTGGTCTGTTACAGAAATTAAAATTCGCTTACAGGCGTTGGGTTGGTGTTACACGCATGAGGGCAATTGTAATGGGCACCAAAACAGCCTACCAAAAACATGGCTTAGAATCGGCCCTATTTATCAAACTTGGTGAATATGTACTCCCTAAAAATCAATATACCGAGCTAGAATTGTCATGGGTAGGAGATTTTAATGAGAAGATGTTGGCCATACACGAAGCGACTGGTGCTAAATTTGGCAAAAAGCATTTGACTTTAAGAAAGGATTTTTAAGATTCGTTTCCTATGTGACTATGTGGTTCATTTAGACCACATAAGTAACCAGAAAGCGCAACCACGTAGACACATAGCGGCACATTAAGAAACGGGACAAGATAGATTTAGTAGAGATAAAAGACCCTCTCTGCCCTGTGGGCATCTCTCCCAAAGGGAGAGAAAAGAGCAAGGTTAACTAAGCAATATGCTGCTCTCTCCCTCTGGTAGAGATGGCGTAGCCAGAAAGGGTAAATTACTATTTAAAGAACCAACGAGATTCGAAATACCTTACAGACCTAACTTATCATAAAGGTCGATAACCTTCTTTTGAAGCTTCATTATTTCTGTATCCTTATCCGCAAGCAGTTTTTTCAAAGAGGAAATTTCGGCTATATTTTGTGATGGTTGAATGTTAGCTGGAGCATCTTTATAAAGAACAGCAGTTATCGAAACCTCAAAATACTTTGCTATTTGAATTAAACGAGATAGATTAATATCTGTTTGTCCATTTTCAATTTTTGAAAGCGCAGCTACTGAAATACCCAATGCCTTGGCTACTTCAGTTTGCCCCTTTCCTTTATCCAGTCGCAGCTGCCTAATGTTGCTTCCTACCTCCGTAATTAAGTGCTGACTGGTCAAAATATTAATTGGTTTTCAACTCACTGGCCAGTTTTGGTAAATCAAGCCCAGCATAAGTACCAGAACTCATTAACAGCAAGTTGGTTTGATGATAATTAAGACTTTTCAAATAAGTTTCTAGTTTAGTTGGATCGTCAAAAAACAATAATTTATCGTCCTCAAAAGCTTCCTTGATATCTGCTTCAGTTAATGGTTGCATTTTTTTCTGCTCAAAAGTCTTTGCATCGATATATACCATGGCAACATCAGCATCCTTCATTGCGCCGCTATATTCCTTCAAAAACTGCTTATTCAAGCTACTAAAAGTATGCAATTCCATAAGAGCTACCAATCTCCTATCTGTAAACTGTGTCTTAACCGCATGAATCGTCGCTTTTAGTTTAGACGGCGAATGGGCAAAGTCTTTATAAATATTGGTTTGATTTACCGCAGCCACCAATTCCAGTCTTTTCGCAGCGCCTGCAAAAGAAGCAATGGCTTCGTTAAAACCTTCCTCTGCAATACCTAATTTAGCACAAACCTGTTTGGCTGCATTTAAGTTCATTAAATTATGATCTCCAAACACATTTAACGGGGTTTGTTGCGGCAACAGATAGGTCACCCCATTTCTTACCTCATGAGCAGGAACACCATAAGGAATTTTCTCTACGTCAGCCGTAGACTTTAACACCGTTTGATTTAGTTCTTCATCCACTTCGCAATAAATCAACGTACCTTTTGGCGTAATGGTCTCTATGAATTTAGCAAACTGCTCCACGTAGTCGGCAAAAGTTGGGAATACATTGATGTGATCCCAAGCAATACCGCTAATTACCGCTATATTGGCATGGTACAGATGGAATTTCGGTCTTCTATCAATTGGAGAAGCCAAATATTCGTCGCCCTCAATCACCATAATCGGTGCTGTATCGGTAATTTTCACCATGGTATCAAAACCAGCCAACTGCGCTCCAACTAAATAGTCGAAATCCTTTTGATGATAATTAAGCACATGCAAGATCATAGAAGTAATGGTGGTTTTGCCGTGGCTACCTCCAATAACTACCCTGATTTTATCTTTTGATTGCTCATAAATGTACGCTGGATAAGAGTAGATTTTCAATCCCAGTTCCTGAGCTTTCAGCAATTCTGGATTATCTATACGAGCATGCATCCCCAAGATGATGGCATCAATATCTGGTGTGATACGGTTTTCATCCCAACCCATTTCGGCTGGCAGCAAACCATATTTATCCAAGCGGCTTTTAGAGGGCTCGTAAACCACATCATCTGAACCGCTTACTTCAAAACCTTTTTTATGTAGTGCTATCGCCAAATTGTGCATGGCAGCACCACCAACAGCGATTAAATGAATACGCATATCTATAAATTTTGAATGAGTGAATTTTGAATGAGTAAATTAACATCCTAATCATTCAAAATTCACTCATCCTATCATTCAATTATTTTTTTACAAACTTCGCGGCTACCCAATCCCCCATTTTTTTATGGTTTTGGTAAACTAAGCCGTACTGTTCTGCATGCGATTTGATAATATCCAAATCTGGGGTTTCATAAAAACCACTGAATAAAATCAATCCACCATTTTTAAGCACAGCGGTATAGCTCTCTATCTGATCTAAAAGGATATTTCTGTTAATATTCGCCAAAATGATATCGAAAGTCGTTTGAGGAATGACTTCTTTACTTCCATGTAGAGAAACCAAATTTTCGATAGCGTTTAGCTTTGCGTTTTCGATAGCGCTTAAATAGCAAACTTCGTCATAATCTATCGCTACAATATCCTTTGCTCCTCTTTTTGCTGCCAAAATACCTAAAATTGCTGTGCCTGCCCCCATGTCCAATACCGAAGCATCGGTTACATCGGTTTCAAGCACATATTGCATCATCATGGTGGTGGTTTGGTGGTGTCCTGTACCAAAAGCCATTTTGGGGTCAATCACTATCTCATATTGATATTGTGGCTGAGGTTCATGAAAAGTTGCCCTTACATAGCAATTATCACTAATGATCAATGGACTAAAATTCTTTTCCCACTCTTCGTTCCAATTTTGAGGTGCAATTTCCTGCGCTTCATAACGAACGGCAAAATCCAGTTCTTCCACCACTTCTTTTAGCTTAGTCTCTTCAAATTGATCAGCAATGATAAAGGCATCGAAACCTTTTGTAGAATCTACAAAGGAATCGAAGCCAATCTCGGCCAGTTGGCCAACTAAAAGATCTTGCTGGTACTCTTCGATTTGCTCGAAGCTAAAACTTACCTGTATATAATCCATTAAGAATTTAATGCTTTAACAATGTCTGTAAAATCACGTGATTTTAATGAGGCTCCGCCAATTAAACCACCATCAATATCAGCCTGTGCAAAAAGCTCAGGTGCATTTTTGGCATTACAGCTTCCACCGTATAAAATCGTGGTATCGTCGGCAGCGTTTACGCCATATTTTGCTTCAACTTTAGAACGGATAAACGCATGGATATCTTGAGCTTGTTCTGGTGTAGCGGTTAAACCAGTTCCAATAGCCCAAACGGGTTCGTAAGCCAATACTACTTTTGCGAAATCTTCGGCACTTAAACCAAAAACACCTTCTTCAAGTTGGCTTTCAATCACATTAAAATAGCTTCCGTTATTTCTTTCGTCCAAAGTTTCACCAATACAGAAGATAGGCACTAAATTATTTTGTAATGCAGTAACGGTTTTTTCTGCCAACAGTTGATTGTTCTCAGCAAAATATTGTCTACGCTCAGAGTGACCAATAATCACATACTCTGCGCCTGTAGATTTGATCATTTTTGCAGAAATTTCTCCTGTGTAAGCTCCGCTTTCATTTTGATGGCAGTTTTGTGCTCCAATTTTAACCACACCCGACGATAGTTGTGCTAGGCTATTCAAATGAATAAATGGAGCGCAGATTACCGCAATTTGGTCACCTTTTTTCTCGTCTCTTACCATGTTTACAATTTCAGAGAACAATGAAACTCCTTCATTGTAGTCATTATTCATTTTCCAGTTTCCAGCAACTATTTTTTTTCTCATATCTATATTGGGGTTTTTAAGTTTGAATCGTTATAAAGTTGTAATGTTGTAAAGTTAGCGTATTAAAACCTTTCAATCCCTAACCTTTCAACTTTCCAACGCTTAAATTCGTAAATTTAAAAGTGTCTATATTGTTTTGTAATTTCAAAGATGTGGGTGATGATTCCTCTTTCTATTTCGTCTAAAGCCGTATCTCTACGTTCGTAAACTTTTTCGGTGGTTTCCAGCATTTTATCTAAAGCGTAAACGTCGAAACCATGCGAACCGCCCCATGAAAAATCTGGGATGAAATTACGAGGGAACCCTGCTCCAAAAACATTAGCGCTTACGCCAGCTACCGTACCCGTGTTGAACATGGTGTTAATGGCGCATTTGGCATGATCGGCCATGATTAAACCACAAAATTGCAATCCCGTTTTTCGGAAAGTTTCTTTATCATAGTCCCATAAGCGCACTTCTGCATAGTTATTCTTCAGGTTTGAGTTATTGCTATCAGCACCGATATTACACCATTGACCTAATACCGAATTGCCCAAATAGCCTTCGTGGCCTTTTGAGGAATAACCCCAAATCATGGCATTGTTAATTTCGCCTCCTACCCTACTAAATGGCCCTATGGTTGTTTTACCATAAATTTTGGCGCCCATTTTCACTTGAGAATCATGGCATAAGGCAAATGAGCCACGGATATGGCAACCTTCCCAAACCTGGCTATTTTTACCCAAATAAATTGGACCTTGTAACGTATTAAAGGTACTGCATTCGGCCGTTGCACCTTCTTCTACAAAAATGTTATCGCCCAAAATGGTATTGGTGCTGCTTAGCTTAGCGGAAGTTTTTCCTTTGGTAAGTAAAGCGAAGTCTTTTTGCAGTTCGATGTCGTTAAATCCAAAAATCTGTTCTGGATAGTCAATCTTTACAAAGCCATAGAGATAAGCGACTCTTTCCAACTTACTCATTGCCTCTGAATATTGGAGCGTAGCAGATGATTTGTAAGCGATTACCACATCGGCGGCATGTAGTACCTGACCATCTTTTAAGTTTGCGATGGCTTCTAACAGCTCGGTATCTGGGCAAATTGCTCCGTTAATAAACAATTCTGCCTGTATCACCGAATATTTTTTGCTTAGATAGTCTTCTGTTTGGAAGCCAAATGCTACGTCAAGATGCTTGCCCCATTTCTCTGCAATGGTGAGGATACCGACTCTTAAATCGGCCACAGGTCGTGTAAACGTTAGCGGCCTAAGTGTTAGCCAAGATTTGTCATCAAAAAGGTTGATTGCCATAAGCTACAAAAATAAAAAAAGTCCCGGGCTTACGCTCGGGACTTTCAAAAAATATCTCTTTAGCTAAATTATTTTTTAGCGTAACGGTTTTTGAATTTATCGATACGACCTGCTGTATCAACCAATTTCATTTTACCAGTATAGAAAGGGTGAGAAGTATGAGAAATCTCTAATTTATAAAGAGGATACTCGTTACCATCTTCCCATTTAACAGTTTCTTTAGTCTCTACACAAGATTTTGTTAAGAAAGAATAGTCGTTAGACATATCTTTAAATACAACAAATCTGTAGCTTGATGGATGCAAATCTTTTTTCATAATCTATTTAATTTTATTTTGAAACCTCAGCGCAAGCTTTGCAATTTGCTGGCAAACGATGCTGATGAGTGCCTCTTATCTTTTATCTCTATTTTTAGAGGTGCAAATATCTAGATTATTTTCCATATAAACAATATTACAAAAGAGATATTTTTATAAAATCATTTTTTAAAAACATTGACCCTTATTTTCTTACACCTGAGTGCCGTTTAACATCGCAGGCATCACCTTTCAAAATATTTTTAGCCAAAACATTAAAACATCGGAATACTCCCAGAAATCAAATCGGTATCAAAAACTGCACGAGCATCTCCTTGTTTAATAAAAACAGTTCCACCTTTGCTATTATCGATATTTATGATCCCATAACGTACGTTACGGAGCAAATCTCCATCTTTAACGCCAGAAATGACGATACCAAAAATAGCTAAATTACTGCCTTGTACGGCTTTTACTTTACCATAAATGGTAAAATCATTCCCCTTTCCACTAATTGCAGTAACAATACTTGTATCTGCGTTACCAACAAAATTTTTACCAATTAGCTTTATATTGTTGTCTTTATCCTGGGTGAAGAATTTTACTGAAACATCATTAAAAACCATATTTGCAGGATCTTGAGGACGATTGCTTTTCAACAATCTCAACGGTTTAATGCCAAAAGCGCCTTCAAGGTTAGGTGGCTCTACCTCCTGATTTAATACAATGCCCAACTTGGCTAGCGTATCTTGGTATTGCTTGGGAATAATATCATTGATTTTCCTTGTCAGCTCCTCTTTTTTGATTGCTTCAACAACTTCATTTGTGTCGTTATCTTTTTTACAAGCAAAAATCATCATCACACAAAACGTTAGAAATAACGTAGTTTTCATTTTATTCATTTCAGTACGGTTTTAACCTTGGATTAATTTCCAAACCAAAATTGAAAGTAAAAAATGCGCCAACATATACCACAACGAGGTATTTTACAAGCACTTAAAAACAACACTATTTTAATCCTTGCTGTATTGCTTTTAAAATCGCCTCTGCTTTTGATGCCACATGCAATTTTTTGTAGATATGCTTGATGTGGGTACGTACTGTTTCGTAACTAATGAAAGTTTTTTCGGCAATGTCCCTGTAGTTATGACCGTCCACCACCAACGAAAGAATTTCTTTCTCGCGGGTGCTCAAATCGAAGTCGGTATCTTCTGGCTGAACTAAAATCACGTTTTTACGCACAAAAAAGCCCATCACCTTTTGCGCAATGGAGGTCGACATTGCTCCTCCTCCAGCAAAAACTTCTTTAATGGCTTCCAACTGTCTTGTAGGACTGTCGGTTTTGAGAATATAACCAGAAGCGCCAGCACACAAAGCATTAAATATTTTATCACTATCGTTAAAGACGGTTTGAATTAACACCTTTATCTCTGGAAATTCCTCTCTTATTATTTTTGTAGCTTCTATTCCATTTAAACCAGGCATTTCAATATCCATTAAAACTACGTCTGGTTGGCTAAAATGAATATCGGCCAGCACTTGATTAACATTAACAAAGGAACCAGTGCAAACAAATCCTGGCGAACCGTTGATAATTGTCTGCAAAGCTTCTCTTATCAACTTATTATCCTCAAATATTGCTACTTTAATGTTCATGTTCATTTATTTTGATGCCTTTAAAACTTATAACTAAAATGAACATTTGTTCCAACACCTAACTCACTTGATATTGATAGCTGCAGATTAATTTCTCTGGCCCTATTTTTCATATTCAGTAAGCCATTCCCTTTTGTTTCTTCTTCCACTAAAAAGCCCTTCCCATTATCTCTAATAGCAACCATCAGTGTTTTATGTTTAATTTCAAAGGTTACCTCCAACACCTCTGCTTCACTATACTTTACCGCATTATTAATGGCTTCTTTACCTATCAAGTAAATATTTTTTCGAGGCTGCATGGGCAATTTCACTTCGTCTAGTGTACCTATTTTGTTAAAGATTAACTGAATTTGTTTAGCGTTTGTAATTTGGATGGCAAATTCCCTAAGTCGTTCTATCAAATCGACCAAATGATCTTGCAAGGGGTTCACTGTCCAAACAATATCATTCAGCTTTGCCACCATCTCGGTGGCATTCTCTTTAATCACATTCAGGGAGTTTTCTACTTCTTTTTGTTCCCCTTGTTTAATTTGCTCTTTAGCGATGTAGCTATACATACCAATACCACTTAAAGTTGCTCCAACTTCATCATGCAAATCTTGGCTAATTTTTGTCCTCAAGTTAGCCAACCTCAATCGCTGAAGCGCATAATAACGATAAGCGACAAAGACAATTACCAATACGCAAAGCACTAATAACAAAACATAAATTCGGGTATTGGCTAAACTTTGTTTATTCTTCGACTCTGCCAGCTCTAGCTTGAAAATAGTCTTTTCATTATTGATTCCTGTGAGTAATAAAGACTGTATTTGCTGATTATTCCGATGGTAAGTGGCCGTTTCTCGTTTCGATTTTAGCTCCAATGTTTTATTAAGTAATTGTATATCGCCGTATTTACGATAAAGTTTAATGGCAATTTCCAAAAACATAGCCGCATAAAAATCATTCAGTTGTGGATACTTATGTAACACGAAAAAGCCTTCATTTAGATATCCAAAGGCTGCCTCTTTATTGCTATTTGCGGCAGCACATTCGGCCATACCACTATAAGCTGTCAACTCCACATCAAACTCATCCGCCTTGATGGCGTACCATTTGGTAAGCTTAAAATACTTAAAAGCACTATCCACTTGTTGATTTAGCAGATAGGCATTACCAATATTTAAAGCACCCGTTGCCACGCCCCTACCAGAATTAATTTCCTGCGCCTTTTTTAAGGATAAAAGGCTATAATAAATGGCACTATCTGGTTCATTCAGTTTTTCGAAGGTCTCCGCTAAATTTCCTAGGATGTGATGAGGTTTGGTTAAATCCATGTACACCTTTTTATAGGGAGGTTGTTTGGCAAAACTCAAAGCCCGCTTAAAAGCCATCCGTGCTTTTTGCAGCTTATTTCCGTTTAAATGGAACAAACCAATAAAATTGTAGGAATCGGCCATGAGCACGCTATCTCTTAATATCTTAGCAATATTTTCTCCTTTAAGAGACTCTTGCAATCCTAGCAGATGTAAATTATTATAATAGTATATTTCTGCCTGACAAGTAGTGAGATAGTAGGAAAACTGGGTCGGTTTTCTGGCGCTATCTATGGAATAGATTTTATTTAGGCAATATTGAGCAGAATCGTATTGATCATTACTCATATAGTCATACGCCTTATTTAAAATTTGTTTCTGAATGAGTGTGCCTTCTTTTTTTTCTACACCTTTTTGCCCGTAAACCAAACTACCTAACAACAACGGCAAGAAAAAAAGAAATCTATTTTTCATTTTAAGAGAGTTACAGCTCTAAACAAGCCGACAAACATTTGCAATATAAATACTTAAGCCTAAAAAACCGATACCCCATTGGGGTATTTATCAAATAAAGAGCATGCCATTTTTTAAATGATGAGTGTAACAAAGCTGCCTTAAAAATTGGCCAAAAATCCTCTAATCGTTATATTGCGAACTTACCTATTCCGAAAATCTTTAATTTTTATTCATGGAGTTATACTATTCGTTTTCTGTTCTCATTGTTCTTGCCTCATTTTTTTCTTATCTAAATCTTCGATATTTAAAGCTGCCCTCTACCATTGGCATTATGATAATCGCCATGTTATCCTCCATCATATTGGTTATTACAGGGCACTTATTTCCAGATACTTTTACGCATTTTTCCAATCTTTTGCGAGATGTAGATTTTACTGAGGTACTGATGGGAGCCATGCTAAATTTTCTTCTATTTGCTGGCGCTATCCACATTAACCTTAAAGATTTGAAGGAACAAAGAGGCCCAATCGTTATTTTCTCTACAGTAAGTGTGGTCATTTCCACTTTTGTGGTCGGCGGTTTGCTATTCTACATCGCACCAATGCTTCATCTCAATATTCCATTTTTGTACTGCTTGCTATTTGGCGCTTTAATCTCTCCTACAGATCCTATTGCCGTAATGGGTGTTTTAAAGGAGGCCAAAGTTAAAAAGTCACTTGAAACCAAAGTAGCAGGCGAATCTCTTTTTAATGATGGTGTTGCGGTGGTGGTTTTTGCCGTGATTTTACAGCTAACTCAAAGCTCGGACATCGACATTTCTTTTGGCAATATTTCCTGGCTTTTGGTTAAAGAAGCTGCTGGTGGATTTATTGTAGGTGCTTTACTAGGTTTAGGTGCCTCAAACGCCATGCGTAAAATTGACGATTATAAAGTTTCCGTGCTCATTACCCTATCGGTAGTTATGGGTGGCTATCTCATTGCAAGAGCAATGCACATTTCTGGTCCGCTCACCATGGTTGCTGCTGGTATTGTGATTGGTAATTATGGAAAAAGAACGGCCATGTCGGCCACAACCAAAGATTACTTGAACAAATTTTGGGAGTTGATTGATGAAATTTTAAACGCCATTTTATTCCTTTTCATCGGTTTTGAATTATTGCTCATCCCTAACATTACCAATTATTGGCTAATGGGTGGAATCAGTATCATCGTTGTGCTTTTTGCCAGATTTATATCGATTTATATTCCTGTTAAAGTCATTCCTTTTAGGAACAAATTCAGCAAAGGAACCATTAAAGTATTGGTTTGGGGCGGTTTAAGAGGTGGTGTTTCCATTGCCTTGGCCTTATCTATTGACGAAGGACCACACAAGCCAGTAATTTTAGCGATTACTTATTTTATTGTGGTTTTCTCTATTATTGTACAAGGGTTGAGCGTAGGCAAAGTAGCTACAAGGGCACTTTCTCAAGAGGAAGAGTAGTTTTATTTCGCCACAGATGCACAGATAATTTAAGATCAAATCTGTGCATCTGTGGCTAATTATTTAGGTGTACTCGTCTACCGTCGGTCCTCCGTCCATCCACCGTCGGTACTACTACTGTGATTGGAGCCTTGATAAATAGGCTATGCTGCAATGCTTCATGGCATGAATTCTTCGCTAATTTTAGATGCTTTAAGATTTCGAATACTTATTCCAAATTTCCAGTTTTGCTTTTTGCCTAGCGATGTAAGCATCTGCGATTACTTCACCAGAACTTGAATTTTCGGCACTTTCCAGCAACCGCTTCAATTTATCCTGATCTACATCAGCGCGATAAAGAATTTGCACCAACTTTGGAAAATCATCTTCTACCAAATATTCAAAAGCCCTTACCAGTACTTCACGTAGTTGGGCTTCAGATATTTCTTCTGGTAGTTCAAAGTCTTTACCTACCATCTTTGCTAACGACATTCCGCTCATTTGATCTCCTGGCAAAGTTCTATCAATACCCCATTCGTAGTTTTTGGATGCACGAAGCAAATCAATTTGTTATCTGCACCTTTTTTTGGCTCTTCGTTTAACAGCACAAAACCTTCTGCTTTCAACCTTTCCATTTCTGCATAAATATCATCCACATCAAAAGCGATATGATGTATTCCCTCTCCCTTTTTAGCGATGAACTTGGCAATAGCACTATCATCAGCTGTGCTAGCTAACAATTCTATCTTATTCTCGCCAGTTTTGAAAAACGCCGTGTCTACGTTTTCACTCTCCACTCGCTCCGTTTTATAGCAGCTAGTGCCTAACAACTGCTCGTACAAAGTCGATGCTTTCTGTAAATCAGCCACCGCTATACCAATATGTTCTATCTTGTTCATATTTTTAATCAAAAAAGTTATCAGTTGCGAGTTATGAATTACGGGGGTCTAAACACATCAGTCGTAACATGCAACACATAACTCCACGCTCTCGTTATCAGAATGTAAAAATGCAGGTTTTATCTATAGCTTCATAGCCATTATTTATAATTGTTCGGAAAGTTTTTTCGTATCTTTGTAGTGTTAAAGGCTGAAAAGTGTTAAACGCTCAGCTAAAATTTTTAAAAACGATATTAGATGGAACTTCCTATTTATTTAGATAATAATGCTACAACACCTCTAGACCCAAGAGTATTAGAAGCGATGTTGCCTTACTTTACCAACAAATTTGGTAATGCAGCTAGTCGTAACCACGCTTTTGGATGGGTTGCTGAAGAGGGTGTAGACTATGCCCGTGAACAAGTTGCAAAATTGATTGGCTGTACAGAAAAAGAAATCATCTTTACTTCTGGTGCTACCGAAGCTGATAACTTGGCGATCAAAGGTGTTTTCGAAATGTATGCAGATAAAGGTAATCACATCATTACCGCTACAACAGAACATAAAGCTGTTTTAGATACTTGCAAACACTTAGAAAAACAAGGTGCAAAGGTTACTTATCTAAACGTAAAAGAAGATGGTTTAATTGATTTAGCTGAATTAGAAGCTGCAATGACGCCAGAAACCATTTTGGTAACCATTATGTACGGAAATAACGAGATTGGTGTTATTCAGCCAGTTAAGGAAATTTCTGCGATTGCCCATAAACACGGTGCTTTATTCATGACTGATGCAACGCAAGCAGTAGGTAAAATCCCTGTTGATGTTAATGCAGATGGTATTGACTTAATGGCTTTTAGTGCACACAAAATGTACGGACCAAAAGGTGTTGGTGCTTTGTACGTGCGCAGAAAAGGACCAAGAGTTAAAGTTACCGCTCAAATGGACGGTGGTGGTCATGAGCGTGGAATGCGTTCAGGAACCTTAAACGTACCAGGTATTGTTGGCTTGGGTAAAGCTTGTGAGCTTTGCCGTTTAGAAATGGACGAAGAAGCAAAACGTTTATCAGCTTTACGTGATAAATTAGAAAGCGCTTTAACGGTATTAGAAGAAAGCTATGTAAATGGTAATGTTGAACATCGCTTACCTCACGTAGCGAACATTTCTTTCAAATATGTAGAAGGTGAAGGCTTGATGATGGCCATGAAAGATTTAGCAGTTTCTTCAGGTTCAGCTTGTACTTCTGCTTCATTGGAACCATCATATGTATTAAAAGCTTTGGGCCTTTCTGATGATTTGGCACACTCTTCGATACGTTTTGGTTTAGGTAGATTTACGACTGAAGAAGAAGTTGACTACGCAATAGAAAATACTAAAAAAGCAGTTAACCATTTGAGAGATCTTTCCCCACTTTGGGAAATGTTTAAAGAGGGTATTGACTTGAGTAAAATTGAGTGGGCAGAGCATTAATTTGCTTTGCAAATTAATGCGTTAAAAGTTGCGAGTTAAAAGTTATGGGCTTTGACCGACAACACGCAACTCGTAACATATAACAATATTATTAAGATATAAGAATAAAGACATGGCATATTCAGAAAAAGTAATTGATCACTATACCAACCCTAGAAACGTTGGTACTTTAAATAAAGAAGCTAAAAACGTAGGTACGGGTTTAGTGGGTGCTCCAGAGTGTGGCGACGTAATGCGTCTACAAATTGAAGTAAATGATGAAAATGTAATTACAGATGCTAAATTCAAAACTTTTGGATGTGGTTCTGCAATCGCTTCTTCATCTTTAGCAACCGAGTGGCTAAAAGGAAAATCTATTGACGAGGCTTTGGCTATCGACAATATGGATTTGGTAGAAGAGTTGGCTTTACCTCCTGTGAAAATCCACTGTTCGGTATTGGCTGAAGATGCAATCAAATCTGCTATTAACGACTATCGCGTTAAAAATGGTTTGGAAGCATTAGAATTACCAAAATCACACCACTAGTAACTGTTACGAGTTATAAGTTTTGAGTGATGGGCTTAAGCGCCTAGATTCTCAACTTGTAACCCGCAACTCATAACAAAAATATCATGATTACTATAACAGATAAGGCAAAAGATAAGATAGACCACCTGATGCAAGATTCGCAATTGGGCTCTGATTACTTTTTACGTGTTTCGGTAAAAGGTGGCGGTTGTTCTGGTTTATCATACAATCTTGATTTTGATAACGAAGAAAAAACTGGCGACCAATTTTTTGAAGATCGCGGGATTAGAATAGCCTTGGACATGAAGTCGTTTCTATACCTAGCTGGTACGGAGCTTGACTTTTCTGATGGCTTGAATGGTAAAGGCTTCAACTTTGTTAATCCTAATGCGAGCAGAACCTGCGGTTGCGGGGAAAGTTTCTCTGTTTAAGTTTTTAAAACATACTATAGAAGGCATTGCTACACCGCAATGCCTTTTTTTGTTTATTAACAACTTGAAAGAGTTGAGAAATTAAATGATATTCTATCAATGGCAGGGCTTGGTATAAAAATTGAGCAAACTTTATCAAAAACCATTGCCCATGATTTTACAAGCGATACAATCTAAAAATTTCGACGAAGCAAAACAGCATCTACTCGCTGGAGAAAAACTCGATCCTTCTATCAACATCTATACTAAAAGTCAGCTCTTTGATACTTTACTCAAAGAAAAGCAGTTCGATATCTTTTCACTATTGGTAGCCGATAAAACGATTGAGTTAGACATTTACGAATACGACAGTTTCAACAACTCCATCTTCGATAGAATTTTATACACTTTAAATACCGATGAAGATTCGTTGGCTTTTCTAGACGATTTCTTTTCCAAAGTTGAAAACATCAATGATGAAGTAGCTGGAAAAACACTACTCTCCTATTTTCTCGAAAAAGAAGCTCCCTTAGCATTTATCTCAAGTTTAGTGAATGCTGGCGCTGACGTGAATTTTAAAAACAATGCCGAAGAAGGCTATTTACACCAAGTGGCCAAAACCTATGCTAGAAATGCCGAATTGCTAATCAGCTATATCAAATTTCTAACAGCACAAGGGCTAGACGTTAACGCTGAAAATGTTGTAGGACAAACGCCTTTACATTTAGCGATTGATTTGAATAGAAAAGAATTGGTAGCACCCTTACTTGAAGCGGGTGCCGATCCCAGTCAATTGGATAAAAAAGGGAAGAGCAGTTTTTACCTAGCCGTTGCCGAAAAGCTTGATCCAGAAATGTATCAGCTATTAAGCCAATACGGAAGTCCAGATTTTGATCAGCTCAATAAAGATCAGGTGAGTCTATTTTTCGAATACGTACGAATGATTTATAGCGACAGTGAAAGAGAGCTTCAACTGTTGGCCGAGCTTTTAAAAGATGGTGCCGATCTATATCAAGCGAACACCTATTACGGCAGAGCAACGACTCCCATAGATCTGATTGCAGAGAAAAAATCTGAAATACTACAAACCGTACTTACTAATGGCAACATTGACATTAACCGACAGGATGACGAGGGGAATACACTTTTACATAAAGTTTGTGCCTACAATGTGAACTATGAAGCAGATAAAGCAAAAGAGACTTATCGGAAAGTAAAGCTATTACTGGAAAACGGCGCAGATAAAAATATCAGCAACAATAAAGATCAAACAGCTTTGGCACTTGCCAGCGATGATAACCTGAAAATTAAAACGGTTGAGTTGTTGATGAAATAGTGATTTTGTTCATCGTTCACCTGTTCATTGGTTCATTAGTTCATTGGGTTATTGATCATTTAAAATTCAAAAATTTACTTATTTAATATTTCTCTCTTATGTCGATGTCATTTATCATTGCCTGCGAATCAGGAAAAAGAAAAATAGCCGAGCTATTACTTAGCAACGGAGAAGCGGACCCAAAATATACCGATGAAAAAGGAAGAACAGCACTTCATTATGCTGCCCATCATGGCTTTTTAGATTTAGTAAAAATGCTGCTCGATCATGGTGCCGATATTAATTACGAAGATCAAGCGGGAGAGACACCGCTGTATTTTGCATTGCTACAAAAGCAAAAACAAACTGCTCTCTATCTTCTAGAAAATGGGGCGAGCACAGCAATTAGAGATCATAAAGGCAATAGTTTATTGCATTTGGCCGCCATTTACGGACAAGTAGAAATTTTGGATAAATTATTAACCACTGATTTATCGGTAGACAATGGAAACAATCTTTCACAAACGGCCTTACTGCTCGCAGCTGGGAACCGAAATCGCCAAATTATTGAGACGCTTTTGGCTAAAGGAGCCGATGTAAACACCACTGACAAACAAGGCAATTCGCCTTTATTGGTGGCCGTTGCTTCGAAAAATCTACCCATCGTTGAACTGCTACTCCAAAATGGTGCCGACATCAATCATAGCAATCACAATGGCGAAAATGCACTACTATTGGCCTGTTATGATACCAATAGGATGATGATTAAACTTTTGGTAGAAAACGGAGCAGATGTACTGACGACCAATAAAAATGGTTTGTCTCCAATTTGGTATGCTTGTGCACATAATCAGAAAGAGATTGTGGAACTTTTCTTGGATAATGGCGTTGATGTAAATTATGCCAAACCAGTTGTGCCTTCCGATCATTCCATGTCGTCGTACCTTGACTGGGTAGAAACGGCTACTAATTTAAGTAACGATTCCAGTTTTACACTCAATCACACCTACAGTTATGGCGGTGAAAGTTTAATGCATGTAGCCGCAAAGAGTGGCCATATCAGTATGATTAAATTATTGCTCAACAAAGGGGCTAACATCAACGTACAGGATGAAAGTGGAAATACGCCGCTACATTATGCAGCCGCCAATGGCAAAAAAGATATGGTAGCACTGTTATTAGAAAACCAAGCTGACCCCACAATAGTGAATACCAAAGAGCAAAAAGCTATTGATTATGCCAATATTAAAGGCTTTAATGAAATTACGGAGTTACTGCTTAAGTATGGTCCAGCTAATTCTGCTGCGAAAATTGCTGAACCTGTTAATACCACAGCAGAAAAGCCTGCCAGTGGAGTTGATAAAAAGCAAGCGTTATTGGATTTAAAGGAACTATTGGATGCAGGAATTTTAACGCAGGAAGAGTTTAACTCAGAGAAAACAAAAATCCTTCAAGGAAATTAAATAAAAAAGTCCCGCACATGCGGGACTTTTTTGCTATCAATAGGCTTCAAAAACCATATTACCAGAGAAATCTATTTTATAGGTACCAATCTTATTTCCGTTACCATCTTCTACAATTTGGTTGCCAGAAAAATCTTTTTTATAAATTCTTATCACCCTACCAGAACTGTCTTCCACCACCTCGTTGCCAAAAATATCCTTTTTGAATTTCCCTAGCACATTTCCTTTTCCATCCTCTAATATCGTATTCCCAAAAATATCTGTCTTACGGATCAATTGAACTTCACCTCTCCCATTTTCTACAATATCATTTCCGAAGATGTCTTTTTTGTATTTAGCACTCACCTCTCCTCTTTCATTTTCTACCACAGTATTTCCAAAAATATCTTTCTTATAAATCTGTTTTGATCCGTTTGCACTTTCAATCACATCATTCCCAAAAATATCCTTGCTGAACTTTTTAATCGTCTTCCCACTACCATCCTCTACTATCGTATTGCCAAAAATATCTTTTCCATATTTGGCTAAAGTTTTACCATTGCCATCTTCAATAATGGTGTTGCCAAATATATCTTTTCGTTGTTTAAATTGAGTTCTCCCATTGCCATCTTCAATTATATCATTGCCAAAAATGTCTCTTTTAAATTTAGCTATGGTTCTGCCGCTTCCATCTTCGATAACCGTATTGCCGAAAATATCTTTCTTATAAACACGGTGACCAGATTCATGTTGGTTTTTTAGCCAAACTCCCAGCAGCAAATCTTGCGCTAAAACAACGTTGGTAAGGAAAATTAAAGTGATGGTGAGCGATATATATCGCAAAGCAGACATTCGCCTTTTCCAAAAGGCAAACATCCCAAATTCATGAGTTTTCATCATTCAAGTTTTTTATTTGTGTGTAACTCAAGATAGCTAATTTCAGTCCATAAACAACTACGTATCAATTATTTTATGCTGCCATTATTTCTCATTTTTTACCAACAATCATCAATTCATTTTGTATTATTAGTTACAATGCTTTATCATTGTCGGTTAAAACCCACCAAACAGTAAATGTAACATGGTAACATTCAACGAATTTTCTACCGTACCTTCGCTATTACGCAATGTTGTGCAGCATATCCATACACCTGAAACCACTTTTCTAATCCATAAAAAAGGGGCTGAATGGGAGGAAATATCATTTAAGGAAACGTTGGCAAAAGCTGATGCTGTTGCTGCTTTTTTTCTTGAGAAAGGCATTGTTAAAGGCGACAGATTGGGCTTGATGATAGAAAATTCGCCTGAATATGTTTTTTACGACCAAGGTATACAGCAAATTGGTGTGATTAACGTTTCTATTTACCCTACCCTTTCTGAGCAGGAAGTTGCTTATATCATCAACGATTCTGGCATTAAGGCGATTTTGGTTGGAAATCCATTTTTATTTAAGAAAATCTTAAAAGTTGCGGAGAACTGTAAGGAACTTAAATACATTATTCCTGTCTTTGCAGATTTTGGTAAAATTTCAATTCCTGAGGATTTAAACATTGAAGTGATCGATTATCAGGATATTTTAAACAGACCTGTTAGCGACACTGAAAAAGCCACCATTGACCAAATGCGTAGTGAGGTAAAACCAGCGGATGTTTCTTCGTTGATTTATACTTCGGGTACTACAGGGACACCAAAAGGTGTAATGCTAACTCATAATAACTTTGTAGAGAATGTGAAGGTATGCCTGGAGCAAATCCCTGTGATTGACGAAACCGAAACTTTTCTTTCGTTCCTACCTTTGTCTCACGTATTTGAACGCACTGCTACTTATCATGTTTGCTGTGCACAAGGTTGTAAAATTGCTTTTGCTCAAAGTTTAGAGTTATTGGCCAAGAATATGGGTGAAGTAAGGCCAACGATAATGAACTGTGTACCTCGCTTGTTAGAGCGTATCCACGACAAAGCGATTAAATCTGGTACCGCAGCGGGAGGTTTAAAGGCAAAGATATTTACTTGGGCCTTGGAAACTGGAAGTGCCTACAGAGAGAAAAAGGAAGCGGGCAAAAACCCTGGATTGGTGTTGAGCGGTAAAAAAGCATTGGCAGAAAAATTGGTTTTCAGTAAGATTAAAGAGAAAACTGGTGGCCGTTTAAAGTTCATGATTTCTGGTGGGGCTGCCCTACCTAAAAATGTGGGTGAGTTTTTTGGAAACTTAGGCATCAAGATATTGGAAGGCTTTGGCTTAACGGAAACCTCTCCAGTAATGGCGGTAACTGAATATCACCGACAGGTATATGGCACTGTTGGTCGTGTAATTCCTGGGATTGAAATAGGCATACAAAATGTAGATACTAAGCAAATGTTAAGTATACAGACTCACGATACTTTTAACGAAGCCTTTGAGTGTGAAGAAGGTGAAATTATTGTTCGTGGTCACTGTGTAATGAAAGGCTATTTTAACAAGCCTGCGGAAACAGCGGAGGCTATTGACAAGGATAACTGGTTCCATACGGGTGATATTGGTCGTTTTTACAAAGGTAACCTACAAATTACGGACAGGCTGAAAAATATGATCGTAAATGCTTACGGTAAAAACGTATACCCTACTCCAGTAGAAAACATTTACTTGAAAAGCCCTAAAATTGACCAATTGTTTTTAATTGGTGATAAACGGGAATACATTACGGCCATCATTATTCCGAACAAGGAAACTTTACAGGAGACTTTTAACTTGAAAGAAGAGTTTTTCCAGCGTGAAGGCGATTTTATTGATGAGCAGGAGATCAACGATTGGATGGAAAAGGATATCAAGAAAATCAGTAATGAGTTAGCGAAATTTGAACGGATCAAGCACTTTAAAATCAAGCGTAATCCGTTTAGCATTGATGAAGGAGAAATTACGCCAACGTTAAAAGTTAAGCGTCGTGTGGTGGAGAAGAAGTATGCTCCAGCTATTGCTGAGATGTATGCAAAGGATAGTGCTGAAGCGGAGTAGTTTAGGAGATTCTTCGCTACCGAAGAATCGGTACAGGTTACCCTCTGAATGACAAAAGAACAAAGCTCCTACTTAATTATCAATAATACCCACCCCAAAGATTAGAAGCACAGCCCTTTTGTCATTCCGACGAATGGAGGAATCTCTTGTAAACATTGCACAGTCCTGAGATTTACTTCGTAGCTGCTTGGCGGTCTTCGCTACCGAAGAATCGGTACAGGTTACCCTCTGAATGACAAAAGAACAAAGCTCCTACTTAATTATCAATAATACCCACCCCAAAGATTAGAAGCACAGCCCTTTTGTCATTCCGACGAATGGAGGAATCTCTTGTAAACATTGCACAGTCCTGAGATTTACTTCGTAGCTGCTTGGCGGTCTTCGCTACCGAAGAATCGGTACAGGTTACCCTCTGAATGACAAAAGAACAAAGCTCCTACTTAATTATCAATAATACCCACCCCAAAGATTAGAAGCACAGCCCTTTTGTCATTCCGACGAATGGAGGAATCTCTTGTAAACATTGCACAGTCCTGAGATTTACTTCGTAGCTGCTTGGCGGTCTTCGCTACCGAATAATCGGTACAGGTTACGCTCTGAATGACAAAGCAACAGCGCCAAACGAAGATTAGAACCGTATTCAAAGATTTCTATCCCGAAGAATCGGGACAGACACTCCGAATTGTCAGAATGCGAAGTCGAGATGACGGTCTTATTAGTTGCAAAACCTTTTGTTATTTAAACGGGATAGCAGCGAAAATCCTTTTTGCTTTCTTGTCATTCTGAACGCTAGTGAAGAATCTGTAAGTTATTGCACATAATAGGTAGATTCCTCGTTCCTCGGAATGACAGGCATACAAGCAAAAAGATTGTAGCGGATGGCCCGACGAACATTAACTTCAGCACTAAAACTGCTTTACCAATAAAAAAGCCGGACATCGTAAATGACGCCCGGCCTCGGTATTACTCAAAAATTAATTGCTTGATTTCTTGGTATCGTCGTTATTGATACTACGTTCGCTCTTTTTGATAGATCCTTCGAACTTTCCAAATTTCCAGTTTAAGCCTATACTTGCACGTCTAAAAATGTTCTCACGGATACGTTCTTGGGTAAAATTCTCTCCTTCGGTATAGTTTCTATAGGCTCTATATTGTTTGAAAGGGTTCGACACCATGGCAGAAAAGGTCAATTTATCTTTAATAATGTCTTTGCTACCGCTAAAACCGATGTAGTAGTAATCGTTTGATTTACCTTGCAACAATACGTCTGGTGCGCCATAGTTCACAGATACGCTTGCTTTCCAAGTCTTTTCAAATTTATAACTGGTATTAAAGTTTACATATCCAGTTACACCATTATTTTTTGTCAGATTACCGTTAATCAAACCTTCTAATTGGATGTAGTTAAGATTTCCGCTTAAGTTTAAATTCCATTTGGCAGTGATAGGATAGTTAAAGTTAATGTTTGTACCTACCAACCTTTCTTTACCAATGTTTTGCGAGGTTACCCTAGTGATATTTTGTGCTTCTGCGAACTCAAAAACTCTCTGTTGTGTGTTGTTAGCAAAATTGTAGGTTAAGCTTATGTTGAGTGAACCTTTTTTAAAATTGCTATAGGTTACTTCAAAGTTATTGCTCAACACGGCCTTCAAATCTGGGTTACCAAAATATTCGAAACCTGGTCGAGATTTATCTACGAAAGGATTAAGATCCCAAATACCTGGACGCTGAATACGTTGGGTATAACCAACACTAAAGCTCTGGCTATTTTTTAAACTCTTGTTAAAGGAAACAGATGGAATAAGGTTAAAATAATCTGTTTTTACTTTTGAGCCAGTACTTTCGAAATTACCCGTTACGTAAGTCCCTTCTAGGCGTGCTCCAGCTTTAAAAGTCCAATCTTTTACTTTAAAAGTATAGGTATTATAAATGCCATAAATGTCTTGATCATTACTGTAATTATTGGTTTGGTCTGGATCAATTACATAACCATTTTGGGCAGCATTGTATTCTAAAAACTGGAAATTACTTTTGCCACTTCTCAAAATTGCTTTCACTCCCGCTTCTACGGTAACTACTTTAAATGGGTTAATATAATCTAACTGTGCGGTTTGCTCCATTGACTTGCTGGTGTTGTCTTGCTTATAGTTAATTCCTGTAAAATTAACTGCATTAGAGAAACGTACATCATTAAGCTGAGGCTCTGAACTATCGAAAAGTTTATATGAAAACGTTAACAAATGTTCTTTTTTATCCTTGAAACCGCGTTGATAGTTAAACGTATAATCGGTTCCTCCCCACTCGTACCTCGTTCTGCTATCCATGTTATAACTCCTTATTTGCGTATCCCTAACGTCAAAAATCTGGCTTAAGTCTTGTTGGTTATAACCTCCGTAAGGATTAATTTCTGCGGTAATTAGGTTCAATGAGTCAATTTCATAGCTCAGCTCACCGCCACCCCAGCCCCAACGGTTATCAATTTTTTGTAGACCTTCAGAATAAAGGCTAGTACCTTCAGCCGTTCCTCTACCAGTTCTACGGTCGATGTTTCTAATGCCCTTTACTCTCCATACGCCAGTACCACCATAAGCATTTACACCAAAGTTGCCTTGTTTTAAGGTGAAGTTTGCGTTACCACTAGGACCACCTGGAAATTGGTTACGCATATTTACGTTTCCGTTGTAACCATTATCTGTTTTTTTAGAGGTGATGATGTTAATTAAACCTGCCAAACCTTCACTTTCATATTTAGATGGTGGCGTGGTAATCACTTCAATTTTCTGTACCCCATTGGCAGGCATGCTTCTTAAATATTCCTTTGGATCTCTGGTTAATATCCCTGATGGTTTACCATTGATAAGAATACGGTAATTACCTGTTCCTTTTAGCTTTACGTTATCATCGGCATCTACCGACAATAATGGCACTTTGCGCATCATATCCAACACGGTAAGCACTTTACTTTCTGGATCTGCTTGGGTATCGTAAACAATACGATCTGGCTCCTGCTTAATAATAGGCTTACTGCCCACAATGGAAACTTCATTCAAGTCGTTCCCCTGTGGTTTCATTAAAATTTTGCCCAAGTCGGTTTCGTTACCAACTTTTATGGCAATTTGTTTAGACTTATAGCCTAATGAACCTACAATTAATGTATATGGACCTGGGTTTACTGCTGCAAAAGAAAATTTTCCTTGTTCATCGGAAATGACGCTTTTAACGACTACCGAGTCTTTTTTAAGTGCGATGGTAAAATATTCTCCAGGTTTTTGAGTAAGGCTGTCGATGACAACACCTTTTACCTGCACTGCTTTGTCTTGTGCTTTGAGGGCGGTAGCGTTAAAAAAGATGCAAAGCATCAAACTACATAAAAATAAAAAGGATCTGCTCATTGTGTGTTTTTGTTTGGTCAGCAAAAAAGTTTTGCATCGTTCATCCCATCAGACGTAAAACATTTCACAACGTTGCACCATTATCAAAATAAAATCTGAAATACACTCAAATTCAAGCCAATAAATTATCTATGAGCATTAATTTTTTTAAGCCTGTTGTTTTCTTAATTTAGCGGGAGATATGCTACAAAAACTTTCGATACGCAATTACGCTTTAATTGATACCCTAGAAATTGATTTTGACCGAGGATTAAACATCATTACGGGTGAAACTGGTGCTGGTAAGTCGATCATTTTAGGGGCTTTATCACTTATTCTAGGGCAAAGGGCAGAAAGTAAATACTTTTTTAACCAAGATAAAAAGTGTGTGATTGAAGGAAGTTTTTTTCTGGCAGACGAACAACTGAAATCACTGTTTGAAAATAATGATGTAGATTTTCAACAGGAAACAACTCTGCGTAGAGAGATTGCCATTGATGGTAAATCTAGAGCGTTTGTAAATGATACGCCTGTAAATTTAGCAACGTTAAAGCTGATTGGAGAAAATTTGATTGCGATCCACTCTCAACATGCTACGTTAGAAATTAGCAATGCAGATTTTCAATTATTGATTCTGGATGTATTGGCTAATCATCAGTCCTTACTTAAAAGCTATAAAGAAGGTTTTAGACAACTGAGACAAACTGAAAAACAACTTGCTTTGTTGACTGAGCAAACCGAAGAAGCTAAGAAGAAGCAAGATTACGAACAGTTTTTATTTAACGAACTGGAAGAAGCGGCTTTAAAGGAAGATGAGCAAGAGCATTTGGAGCAGGAGCTGGAAAAGCTCACCCATGCGGAGAGCATCAAACGTTCTTTAATTGCAAGTGCCAACTTGATTAGCGAAAGCGAAACTGCTGCGATCAACCTTGTCAAGGAAGCTGGTTTGCAACTGAATAGCATTGAAAAATTTGATCCAGCGATTGCGGAAATCAACGAAAGATTAAAATCTACGTTGATTGAGTTAAGGGATATTGCCAGTGAAATTAGCGGGATAGAGGAAAATACGGAACACAATGCTGCCCGCATGGAGACTATTCAGGAAAGATTAGACCTGTTTTACGCTTTGCAGCAAAAGCACCGAGTGGGCAGTAATGCCGAATTGTTAGCGATACAGGAACAGCTTTCGCAAAACCTAAATGCACTACTGAATAGCGATGAGCAATTAGAAAAACTTCAGCAAGAAATTGATGCGCTAAATAAAGATTTGCGTCAACAAGCAAAGGAATTAGATGGCAACAGAAGAAAAGCGATGGTCATTGCTGAAAAAGAAGTTGGTGCGGCATTAAAGCAAATGAATATGCCTAATGCTTCGATTAGTTTTAATTTGACCGAGCAAGCACAGCTAAATAATAATGGTATGAATGAGGTGCAGTTATTATTTACCGCCAATGCGGGGCAACAAGCCGCTCCTGTTGGCAAAGTAGCATCGGGTGGTGAGCTTTCGAGGTTAATGTTAGCCATTAAAGCTTTATTGGCTAAACATACTGCTCTGTCTACCCTTATTTTTGACGAAATTGATACTGGAATTTCTGGCGAGACTGCCCTACGTGTTGGCGAGGTGATTGATGCCTTAGCACAAAACATGCAGATATTGGCCATTACCCATTTGCCGCAAATTGCATCGAAAGGTAATTCGCATTATTTTGTTTACAAACATGAGAAAGCCGACAAAACCACCACAGGTATTAAGAAATTGGATACTGAGGAACGAGTAAATGCTATTGCAGAGATGTTAAGTGGCAAAAATCCAGGTGCTTCGGCATTGCAAAATGCGAAAGAGCTGTTAAATGTCTCTTAACTTTTTTGGTTTTTTCATTTATCTCTAACAACTTTATAAGTTTCTTTGGAGGGCAGCGACACCTTTCCATTTGCTCCCACCGTTTTTAAATAGTAGTAATTATTTTGCGTGGCATCAAAACTTGTATCATTAAAACTTAATGCGCTATGGTTAAGCGTTGCAATTTTAACCGCATCTTTACCTCTTACATATCGATAAACTTCGTAACTGGCAACACTACTTTGTGGCGCTTGCCATTGTAACATGACACTTTTTAAATCGGCACTATAAAATGATTTTAGGTTTGCGGGCGGGTAAACCATTTCAAATTGGTTTGTACCAAGCTCATTGCTAAAGCTGCTTTCAACTCCAGATAGATTAACACTTGTAATTTTATACTCCACTGCCATATCATTGAGCTGTATTACATCTTTGTAAGAGTTCTTTAGCGGTAATACCAACGTTCTATTAATTTTCGCATAAGCACCTGTTCCTACTTTCCTGTAAATATTATAGCCCGCAGCAACTGAACTGGCGGTTTCATCTTTCCAAAAAATAAAAATGCCATCATTTACTTTATTAATATCAATTAATGTTGGCTGGGATGTAATTGTATTTTGATTCTCGACATACACGATGGTTGAAAAATTGCTTCTAACGTTACTCAAATTTTCGGCCACAACAGCATAACCTATTTTACCCGATAAGTTGGTTGCGGTATCGGTGTAAGTATAATTTTGTTTGGCCTTTGCATCCACATAAATCATTTCAGTTATTGGCTTTAAAGCACCCGCTACTTCGTTAGTTCTGTATACATAAAATCCTCTGCTATCTACCGCGTTATCTCTCCATGAAATGACATTACCTTCTTTAGATTTTGAAACAGTTACCTGTGATGGTAATTCAGATTTTGTGCTCTTTTGAGATAGTGCATAAATTTTAACGCTTCTTTCGGTGGTTTGGCCTATTCTATCGTTCACCACCAGATAATAGTAATATTTTTGTCCAGCAATAATATCTCTATCTATATAATTGTAACCTGTAGTTGATTTGATCAGTTTGTAGCCATCTTCATACGCCGTAGAGCGAAAAATATTTACCACACTGATAAAATCGGGTTTTATAAACGACCAATTGAGGGTCACCGCATTTTTAATGGAATCGGCAGATGCCGTAAAAATTTTAGGGATCAGAAACTGCGAATCTACAGCGGCGATTTGGATGGTATCTGATACTACATTTGCACCACCTCCAAATCTATTAACAGGTGTGATGGTGTATTGATAAAGCGCTTCTTTACTTACATTCTGGTCTTCTAAAGTATAAATCACACTGTCGCCCTTTTGTTCGATGCTGTACGAATTAAGTAGTCTTTTAAAGGGAATATTGATTCCTTCACTTCGTTTTACGAGTAATACTTCAGGCAATTCTCCGCTTAACTTAGCTTTCCATTCCATTCTAAATACCTCGCCCGTAATTTTTCGCCCTGATTTTTTAGGTTTATTAACGATGAATTTATCATTTGCTGAAACTGGCAATGAAGTATATTTTCCCATTTCGGTACCATCAGCTTTTAGTTGTATCACTCTGTATTGATATGACACTTCTCTTTTTGCGGTAGTATCAACCAATAAAAGATTAAAAGCCATTGCCATAGGCTGCTGCGTAAGTTGTACTGAAAGCGAATCGAAATTAAATTTCATTTTGAAAATAGGCCAAACCTCTGCAATGTTGTACGCAGTAATTGGATTATGCTCAAAAGCATTGTTTATTGCTTTTTGATAATTACTTTGTAATTCGTTAAAAGTTGCTGGCGTGCTAAATTTATACAAGGTTTGCCAAGTGGTTTCTTGTACTGTTTTTCTATCCAACCTAAAACCAACAACTTCACCATCAGGATGGGCTACTGAGGCTGGTTTAAAGATATTATAAATATAATTGCCCTTGTAGCCGTTAAATGCAGCTGGAACTTCTTTTAGGGCATTTGCATTTAACCAAAATAACGAAACTACAGCTGGTAATATCTTTTTTAAACTCCTCATCATGATATTCATTTTTAAACTCTTCATTTTTATAGGAAATCGACTTTGAAATCTTTGGCACTAAACGAAGTATTCTCGATGGCAGCACCTAACTGTATTTTTACTTTTTTATTAAATTCGATTTTTTTACATGGTATCGGGCTACATACTTCAAACAATCCAGCATCCCAGCAAGGTGTTTGACAGCTACTGTTGCATATACCTGCACCTACATAGGCACTACCATTTAAATCGAACGTTAATTGTGCCTCTGCACTAAACGCAGGTGTCAAAGGAGATAAAGTACCTATTAAATCTGCATAAGCATCTACCCCCAAACTTATCCCAGCGCAAGCCAAGCCAACACTGGCGCCTGCACTTAATTTCACAAAAGCCCCCACCCTGCCACCAACGGTAAAACTTGTATTGTCGACGCCTTCGAAAAAATTAGCTTTAAAATAAGCTGTTGCAAAAAAGCCATGCTTAAATTCCATTTTTGCAATGGGTTCTAATGGCAAATCAAATTGTGGAATACCTGATATCGGCATTTCCGCTGACAGGATAAACAGCACACCTTTTACATCACCAAAAGTTTTATCGGCTTGTGGAGGCAGGCCCCTATCTGCAAAATGTTTATAGAATGAAGCTTTTTGAGTTGGAGTAATGGTTGAGTTACCCACCATAAAACCTATACCAATTTTCTTAAAAGGCGTATTTTCTACATCGGCTATGCCATTGCTAAACATGTACCAACTGCTGCTTCCTAACTTCATTTCTATATCTAAATCTAGGGTAGCAAAGCTTGTCTTCTGATTTACATGTCCAGAACCGATCAAAGCCTTTTCCTTAAAATCATATACGATACTCAAACCCTGAACCCCTCCCGCATCCATATTTTGCACCCCGATATTTGATGAATTAGCCACCACATCACCTTTGATGGTAAAACTCATTGGCGATGGATTCACGCCTGAAGCCCCAGTAAGATTACCTGAAAATGTAAAGTAATCCCATTCATTATTGGTGACCTTACTCGTGCCAGTAGCCTTATCCAAATAGCTTTCACTGGTATTGGCAATTTTTGCTTTATAGCTATCGTTGTGATTCATGACGCTATTGTTGTAAGTTAAATAAACCCTTGGCGTTGCATTGTTAATTTGTGTTGGAATGAAAAGTTTGGTTTCGCTTTTGTTTTTAGTGAGCTCTACATCTATTTGGTAGCTTGCCGATGGATCTTTATCAACTAAAACACCTTTTAAATACAATTCTCCACCACTGAACTTTTGGTCTTCGGGCTTATCAGAGAATTTCACTAACATTCCTTTGGTGTCTAAACCTAAGTTTGTGAAAGTCTTTTCGTGTACATGCTTTAAGTTTTTATTGGCATCTGCCCGATAAGTTAAATCGTAAACAACGGCATCAAGCCCAGTAAATCCAGGAATATCCATATTTAAATCGCCCCTAATAGTGAGGTATTTCGATGTTCCCCAAATGGTACCTGGCTTAAATTTGGCAATTTTATTTAAGGTAACTGGCGGTTGATTTTCGTCGAGAATTAACCTCGTATCGTTTTCATTGTCTGTATCGTAAAGATTGATGTTCTTAATTTGAATGACATCGGTAGGCAATAAATCATCCAATCCTTTTAAACCAGCTAGGTAAGTTTCCTTATCGCTTGATGGCTTAGCCAAAACTGATACTGACCAAGCGGCCTTTTCTTTAGAATAGCCTTTATCATAACCAAAACTTACCAACGCCTGGCTACCGTTTATGCTAATTGGAAAGGCATCTAATAGTTTTAAGTTGGTTACACTAAATCTACCAAAACCTATTTTATTGCTAAAGATCTGCAAATCGTTAAAAGGAATGGTTAAGCCTTGAGCTGCTAAGTTTCCATTGGTATAAAAACCTTTTGCACCATATTTCCACGTGGTCACACTTAACTCCCAATCTCGCAGTTTAATAACAAAAGCTTGTTCTTTAGATGAATTGAAGCTATTGGTGTTTAAAGTATAAGTTGCTGTGGCTAAACCAAACTTAGAGACTCCTTCTAAATTTGGAGCAATTACCCCCGTAAATTCAATACCCGCATTCGTTAGCGTTACTTTTCCGTCTGGAGTAATGGCAATATCGTCTGCACCATAAAATATAGGCTTTTCTTTTGCCAAAGTAGAAACCACATATTTATCCGCTAGTAAATCGGAATTAGCAGTAGAAAATGTGCTTAAATAAGGCGTAACTTTTGTTTCGGGAAGGGCAACTATTTGTGTATAACTCGCATCTTCCTTATTTAGATAAAGGTAATTTTTATCGCCAGTATAATCAGAGCGAGAATTGCTTACGCCTTTCGAAAAAGAAGTTAAATCTAAAGCTACCTTACCCATAATACTGCCTTTTTCTTGCTCCGCTTTTAAATAGAGCCCGTTTTTGCTCATTATTTTCACCTCATAATTATTAAATAATTTAGCATCAATACTATTTTGCGCAAAAGTCATTTCATTTACGGGAGCCACAACGGTGCCTCTACCACTAATTTTAAATACATCGACCAATACTTTGTAAAATTCCAATTTGCCCGTTGCAGGCGTTACTTTTAAATTGGTGTTTGTACCAGCGCTTGGATCCAATCTACCCGAAATAAGGTATTGCCCATTGTTTTGCTTAACAGCGGCAATGAGCTCCACAGGAAAGCCATGTATGGATTTGATATCCAGATCGGATATTTTTAGGTTTAGCGTTGCTGATAATGTACTGGCGCCATAAGAATAGCAATTTTTACTATCGCCCAAAAAGCCTTCTTTAGTAATGCCAACATAAATATATTTACTTAATGGCAATCTTCTAATGACCCTGGTATCGGTACTGGCAAGTGTAACCAAGGCAAGCGGCCCATTACCATAGGGGTTTACAATTTCATATTCATCATCGTCCATCCCATCTATAAAATAATTATAGTTAGATGCTTTTCTCGTTGCCTTTTCGAAGGTTCCAAAAAGGCCACCATTCGATACATATTTCATATACTCCTCAGTTGCTTTAATGGTTAAGGTTGCAGCTGGTTCTACTTCTACTGTGATACTTACCGGCGATGTTCCATCGGAATGTACCTGAGTTTTCGCGATGGTATAGTTAACATCATCTGGAACAACCCTCAAATCAAACTGAGAACCTCCCGTTGGTATAAGTACTTCGGTATACGGATTACCAAATGATAATTGTCTTTGGGTAAAATTGCTTGTGTTTAGCACGTTTACCTTGCTTGGCAAATATTTATTGGTGCCTTTTATTTTGCAACTTACATTGATTACATGCTGATTGTAATCAACTTTTAGCGTGACGTATTTGATTTCATTTACATTACTTGATGGTGTGATACTTTGATATACGGTAGTAGTTTTATAATTAACCCTATCGTCAGGAATGATGGTAAAACGAACCGACCCCGTTGGTGATTGCACCGCAGCACCAATAACGTAAAGTGAATTATAATCGCCCCAACTAAAATCATCTCCTACGATAATTCTGGCACTTATTTTTTTACCTGCATTATCTACCACATAAGCAGATAAATTAACTGGCAAGTCCATGAAAACTTTACCTAAATTACCACGTTGGCCATTTAACAAAGGTTTACCTTCTTGCACTTTTACGTAAGTAATTAAAAACCCCTTTTTAGTTAAGCGCAATAATTTCCAGCCATTGGCTTTTTCATTTACATTTTCGAAAAGAAAACGACCATTTGTTTTGGTGATGTCGTCATCCACAGGAGTTTTACCTACTAAAAAATTTGCTATTTGCGTATGATTTGCGGTACCTGCCAAACCAGTCATATCAAACAGTTCTACATAAACACCAGACAATACACTTGTACTGGCATTAGTACTTGGATACACTGCACCATCAATGTAAGGCACTAATGGTGTTAGCGGAATGTGGGTAAAACCGACGTTAAAATCTGAGGTTAAAATGGTCTGATCATTTGTAAATGCGCCTTGCTTTGCGCCCTCCATCCTATCGGTTGAAGTTAGATCCCAAGCATCCTTAGTTACAAAATTATCTTGACTGGTACTTGTTGGTTCGGCAATGATAAAATATTTTTCACTCGCATTTTTAGAAACCACTAATCTATTGAAAACAAATTCTCCCATTTTACCAGCATCAGTTGATGAGGTCGTTTTATCTATGATTTCATAATTTTCACCATTATTTATAATGGTTTTCTTAAAATAATTACGATCTGGATCTCCAATATTAACAGGTCTTTCTAAGTAATTTGAAGCGTAGAATTGCTCATCTTTAATTTTACGACAGAGGTATACATCTAAACCTCCTTTTCGCACAAGCTGTCCTCCCTCCATATACCCCACTTTAGAAATATATTTATACTGTCGTACCGTTGCTGTTAGCTCAGGCAGGATGATGTTCTCTTTTTGGTTATATTCAATGGAAGTAGGTTCCGAAAAATAATAATCACTAGACACCAATATCACCAAGTGCGCCCCAGCGCTATTAAAGTCATTATAATCTGCTAAACCTACATCAAAACTATACTCTCCGTTTTTTTTAACAGTTGTGGTATTGATTATCCTTTCATCTTTTAAAATAGTACCTTCTTTAAAAAAATCCTTTGAAACCATATTTCCTTTAACCAAGGTTAGGGTTGTACCTTCAGGAAGCGGCAATTTGGCGTTGGTTTTACCATAGCTATTTTTCCAATGATAAACATACCTGCCTGAGATCTTCATACTGATAAACTTAGGCCCAAAGGTTACTTGTTCGGTAAGGTTACGATAAGCAAAATCGGTAGCGGCAAAAGTGGTGGCTTTACCTTGTGCATTGCTCACATATCTCGGACTAAAATACAAGCCATCCTGTTCATCATTCGGTTCGAAATAAACGGTATAACCATCATTAATTTTAGCACCTGCTACTGCCATTTTTGTAAATGCAACATTAAGTTCGCCAGTGTTTTTGGCATCAATGTTATTCACTCCAACCACAGTATAACTCGCTAAATTGCTGCCCACTACAACGGTTTTACCCTTCGCAGTTGTGGCCGTTTTATAGGTAGGAATTTCCTTTTTTACGCCAACTAGGTTGCCTACCTCACCATTTAACAGGTTGTCGTCGTTGCGTAGCAGATACATTTTGCCTTTAAAATCTCTCTGGCTATTCGACTGTAGTTTCACATTGGCATTGTAACCATATATTTCTACTGTTTGCTCATCAAGTGTAAGGCTGGTTTTATCTGAATTCGGAATGATGTACCAGTTAGGATCGGAGAAGCGATTATCATTAACCCTTACCACTAAACCTTCTACCAAAGCATAAGGAGCAGTTCTGTTTGGAACGACAACATTAGGATCTAGTACTTTAAATTTAGATTGATCGATGGGGATGTTTAATTTAAAATTGCCCATTGCATCGGTAGTGCCGCTTGCAATAACAGTTGATGAAGATAATTTGGGAGCTCCGTAAGGATAAATCTGTAAATCGCTCACCAAAGCAACACTGTCTTGCATCTCCAATTTAGTTATTTCCGCTCCGTTCTCTATTTTCGTTATTTTTCTGTTTACCCTATATTTCGGCGCCAATAAGGTTACTTTTAAAATCTGGATACTTTTATTTGCCAATGGATAACCTCGCTCCTCTGAGCTTAATGCGATATCGGCGTTAGGGTTAACTTGTAGTTTATTTCTTTTTGCGCTGCCCGTAATGTAATCTTTATAGAAATTATATTTTAAACCTCCCGATAAGGCTATGGTATAATTAACAATTGCTTTTTCATATTTTATGGTAAACTGACGTTTTTCGGAAATGGTACCGCTAGCTACATCTTTCACATACCATTCGTAACTGTTTTCGTCTTTTAAATAGTCTTTTAGTTGTTGTGAGGTTTTATAGGTGATATTTGTGGTATTAGTAGGTACTGCAATACCAACGTCTTTAGGATTAACAGGCGCAGCATTCATGCTTCTAAGCGCCCTTTTTTTCGCGGCGGCTTCCGATACACTATCTGCCTTTTTTTCTTCAGGCGTTTTCACTCTTATTACATGTAGCTCGTATTTATTAGCACTATAGTTTTGCTTCATTGCAATACCGTTATAAAAGCCTACATTATCGTTTTGTGAGCTGTTATCTGTAAATATCCAATCGAACTTTAAGTCGTTAAAATCTTTATACCTTCTTTTTAATTCAGGAGTATTTAATGTAAAAGATGATGGTACAAAAGCCCTCTCGCCATACCTAAATTCGGCAGCCGTACTTACCCCATTATTTTTAAATACAATTTTACCAGCAGGATCATAGGCTTTAATCCGCCATGCGTAGCGCTGCCCTACCGCTAGCAAAGCGGCTTCCGACGGTTGTAATATGGTGCTCGTACTAGTATAAACATCTCTATCAACCAATAATAACGAAGTAGAATTTAAAATTTGGTTAGGGTCTTTTCTTTCCAAAGGAGGCATTGCTGCAAGCTGAAATCTGTAAGCGATACCTGCTTGCGGGTAATTACTCATCCAAACAAAGGGCTGACCTGTAAGTGCTGGTATAGTGGTATTGGCAAGCGGGTTAATTAAAACTGGCGCATCTGGATAAATAATGCTCAGCGATGAGCAGCCCATAGGTGCTGTGGCAGATAGCACCTGATTGCTGCCCATATCTATTGCTCTTATGCAAAAGCTATAATTGCCTTCGGGTAGCCGGGAGGTTTGTACTATTTTTACTTTATCTACACCATAAACATTTAAGCTATTTAAATCGAAAATATCTTTTAACGCCAAACCATTAAGTTGTTTGGTTTCGTTTGGCGCCAACACTATTGGTTGTAAAGGCACATAGTTAGATCTTGTTGAGATTTTAATACCGTTATCGCCCACCAATTCTCCAGCTAGTTTGATATTTTTTTGTGTGGCTGTTAAATTTTGGACAATCAATAATACTTTAGAAGCATTTGGACCTGCATAATCTGAATAGAATGGGGAATACGGGGGTGAAATAGTAACCGTAATATTTACAGATGGCGCAGTTGGTGTTTGTGCTAAAACATCCGACTTTCCTAATACAAAAATCATCAACAACAATAAAATTGCTGCTTTTTTAATATTGGCTATAAAATGATAAAAATTGGTCATAATATTGATGATTTTGCATTAAAAACTGTGCACTAAGCCAAGGTTTGATCTTAGTTCATTAAATGATGGCATTACCATATCCTCAGCATTACTTTTTAAATAAATAAGTGCAAAATTGGCTGCATTACGTCTACTGAATTGGTAAGTACTGTTAAAGTTTGCGTTGAATATGTTCCCAACATTTTGCCCGTTATTTTTTTGCCACTGGTAACTGGCAGATGCGCCCAATCCAAGTTTCCCCTTGGCCAGTGCTTGGTTGATGCCTAGGGTTGGACCGTAGAAAACAGAGCGCCCAGCACTCATCTCGGCCGTGGTGTAACTTACATTAGCACTGGCACCAAAATATTTCTTGGGCAAACCAAACTGATAAGAAAAGTTGAGCATCTTACTATCAGATTGACTATTTGGTCTAGTAAAACTATTCAAGTCCACCAGCGATTGTAAATTGCCTATCAATATAAAACCATGAGACACTAGCTCATTATTGATGTTATATCTCAATGATGAACTTAAATTATGGTTGGTTCTTGCCACTCGAAACTGGTCGATGATTGGGTTTAGACCACGATCTTGTGTAATGCCAAAATTGGTATATCTCAAATCGATACCATAACTCGGTTTATTATAAGAGATGTTTAATGAGCCTATTTTTCGATTGGAACGAATTGCTTTATCTTTTAAAACATTATCATTCTGCAAGCCAAAGCTACCTCCAATTTGCATTCGTCCTTTCATTAGCCTTACCATGGTTTCTATTGTATAATTTTGTACGTCGGTTTCGAAGTAATATGCTCCCATACTTTTATAATCGGGGTCTACCCTGCGATACTTTAATTTGATGTTATAGTTAGTAGCATTATAGCTTATACTAGTTTGTCCTGCGGTCAGTAGCTGCGTTGAGGAGTTAAGCGTCACTAAATCTTTAATAAAATCTACTTTGTCTAGTTTTAAGTTTTTAACGGTATCTGATAATACGTTTCTGGTATAGATACTTCCCGCAACATCCATATCAAATACAAATCTTTTCAAGAAACTGAACTTAGATGAAATCCCTAGCACCATATTTTCTGATGGATTTAAGATGCCCGAAGTAATGGGCTGGGTAAGAGAATTAGGGTCGTCTTTTGCATTCAGAAAGATTACATCAACGTGGTTACGCTCCGTTCCCAATCCAATTTTAGCACTATAGCCTGTACGTTTGTAGGCAGGTTGCTGTGACAAAGCTAGTGGTTGATTAAGGTCTTCCTCTATTGCCTTATTAAATCTTCCATAAATAAAACCCAGTCTCAACTTCCCAGGATTAAGTTCTATGCCTCCTCCCAAAAAATTATGTCCTGCCAAAGTAAAAGGCGAAAACTCTAAACTACGCCAACCTGCGTGTACGGTAATCCATTTATAGGTTGGGCTAATGCCGTATTGGTTAAAAGGCTGGGTATAGCTTCGTTGCTGATCACTAACTACTATCGAGAACGGAAAAGAAACCCCATATAACGACAATGTGGGTGCCCCATTAAAAATATAGTTAAAATCTCTTTGCCTAGCGGGGATCCCTTTTACATTATAAGTACCTAAACCTATGCCCAAACTGCCACTTAAAGCAAAAGGCTTTTGCTTTGCGATTTGCGCAACATCTTGTGCTACAACCACAGCTTGAACTAAAATATTTAGAAAGAAGATGATGAACAGCCTTTTCATATGCATTAATAATTAAGGTTTAATGGTTAAGCTGATGTGTACTGAAATATCACATCAGCCCTTTAGGCTATTATTTCAACTTTATAAAATCTTTATCGCTTAAATTGAGCTTTTGCATAGTTTGCAACATGGGTGTATTTGGATTGATGTTGCTTAAAGTTCCTGTTGAGCTTGGCGGCACAACAACTATCCTTACTTTATCAATATTGATTAAAGAAGGCGACGTTGTATTGTATTTGGAAATAACTCTCACTTTTGCTGTGGTGGCATCAATCCGTAAGCTATAATTATAAAAATAGCTTACCCCAATGTTATAATCGGTAAAATTTAGCTGTTTCCAATTAACCACCCCTGCTCCGTTATTTATACGTAAATAGACGAGTACTGTACCTGTTTGTGCAGCAGCAATATGGGCCGCAGGGATATTGTAGACTGAGGTAGAGTCGTTATAATTTCCATTCCTACGCATCATCAGATTTCTAACATCAGTGGTTTCGTAGGCCCAATCAAACGTAGCCGCATCAGCAGTTTCCAAGGCAATTACATTCGAGTTGCCGTCTGCTCCTTTTAAACTAACGCCAGGATATGGCCATGCACCGCCGTTTTTAGGTCCGTACATGGTATAAGTAGTCAAGTCGATGTAGTAATCGCCGTTATTGCCTTGTGTATTTTGTGGAGGGCCACCGCCATTTAAAATGGTATTTCCATTGGTACCGTTAGTTCCATTTGCACCATCGGCACCTTTTAAACTAGTACCTATGCCCCAACCTAAATTGGCATTTTTTGGTCCGTACAGCATTACAGGTAACCTAGAAATGTAGAAATCTCCAGCTTTACCCAAGGTTGGGTCTGGTGCTGTCTCTCCACTATAAATTACAGTTCCATCTGTCCCTGCTGGGCCCATTGGTCCCTGCGCTCCATCAGCACCACGCAATAAAACTCCAGCTCCCCAACCTATATTGTCTTTTGGACCGTATAATAAATAATTTGTTTTATCTAAATAATAATCGCCTAAAACACCAATAGATAAGTTAGGTGCACCTAAGCCCGCATGGGTTGTACTGCCATTGGTTCCATTTGTACCGTTAGTACCGTTTGAGCCCCTTAAAGCAGTAGGGCCTCCCCAACCCGCGGCGGTTTTAGGCCCGTATAAATTACCTGTATTTTTATCTAAATAATAATCGCCATTTACGCCTAATGTAGTAGCAGGTGCGCCTGTACCACTGTGCATAATACTACCATCTTTACCAGCTGGCCCAGTTGGCCCTTGTGCGCCATCTGCCCCTCTCAATAAAATTGGCACGCCCCAACCCGCAGCCGTTTTTGGGCCATAGAGCAAAAAGTTGGTTTTATCAAGAAAATAATCGCCATTAATACCTGTTCCTATCGATGGCGTTCCGTTGCCACTTAAGGTTGTACTGCCATTAGTGCCATTGGTACCGTTAGTTCCGTTAGTACCATTAGTTCCGTTGGCTCCTGTTGCACCCATTAAGGTTAGGGGCGTCCCCCAACCTGCTGCCGTTTTTGGCCCGTACAAATTGCCATTGCTTTTATCCAGATAATAATCACCGTTTACGCCAAGTGTGGTAGCGGGCACACCCGTTCCGCTGTACATAATGCTGCCGTCCTTACCTGCAGCACCTACCGCTCCTGCGGGCCCTTTGGCACCTGCAGGTCCTTCGGGTCCAGTTAAACCAGCTTCCGAGCAAGCATTAAACAATAATGCTATACATATAACAGTTAGGAAAAAATTGCTTTTTCTCATCGTTCTATAAATTTTAGATCTCTGAATTTATAGAAGTATGAGGTGCAAACTGGTAAGTTATCGATGAAGGGAAATGAATAATCGATAAAGGGAAACTAAAGCTATCGTTGGTGAAGGTTTATTGCTTTTCAGCGAAAATTACCGACATCGTTGTCCCCGATTCATTGCTAGTAAACTGCAAGGTTGCACCAACTTTTTGCAATAGTTCCTTCACAATTAATAAGCCATACCCTGTTGATTTGCTTTTGATATGCGTATCGTTCATCAGCTCTTTTATCTTCTCCACTGGAATCATTTCTCCCTGATTTACGATGGCAATAAATGCTTGATTTTGCTCATTAAAACCTGTGCTTAAGCGAATGGCTGTTCCTTCAAAGGAATGGTTGATTGCATTTTGCAATAGATTTCTCAAGACGATAGTCAACAGGTTTTCATCGCTTTGCACACGCTTAACCTCCAAATCTCCAATACTAATTGCTATATTTTTTGCATCGGCTTGATTTTGCATTAATTGTATCGCATCCGTAAATAAGTCATCAATAGCGATTGGAGCGATCACTAATTCAAAGTGTTCCAATTGACTTTTAGACCAAATTAGCAAATCTTCCATGGTAGCCAATAACTGTCTGGATGATTGAATGAGTTTTTGCTGATGTTCTTGTTTATTTTCTGAAAAAACATCGGGGTTAGCTTGCTGCAACTTTAAAAAAGTAAAAAGTTGACTTACAGGGCTTCGTAAATCATGTGATATTATGCTGAAAAGCTTAGCTTTAGTTTGGTTAGCATTACTTAATTGCTCGTTCAAGATATCCAGTTGATTATTTTTTTGAGCTAGCAGTAAATTTGCCTTCTGTTTAACTCTATAACTATATAAAATGCCACCCAATGCCAGCAATAATAAGATGGCGCCACCAATCAATAACCATCTAGTTGTTTTTTCTTGCCGTAACTGTAAATCCTTGATGTCATTCTCTTTATTGAGCGAAACTATTTTCTGCTGCTTAAATTCATTTTGAAATTTGGCCTCCATTTCTGCCAAATTCAACGATATTTTACTTTGATTTAAGCTATCCGACAAAGCGATATATTGATTAAAATGCGTGTGCGCCGATTGCTGATTTCCTGACAAGATCTCTACGGCAGTAAGTGATTTTAATAAATCTACGTATTGCTGTTTATTATATGTTTTTGACGCATTTTCCGCCAACTTATAATACTTAATGGCTAAAGGATAATTCTTTATTTCTTTGTAATAATCGCCGTAAACCACATTTACTGATGAAGTAAGAATTTCCTTATTATCTTTTTTCGCTTGTACATCAGCTTTATCTATGTATTTCTTCGCCTGTGCAAAGTTGCCAGTTTTCATTTCTAAAGCGGCTATCTCAAGACTAGAGGATACGAGTTCTGACCAAGTGCCATCAATCTTATGCAACAGTTCATAATATTTTAAGGCTTCCTTTTTGTCATTTAATTGTGAGTAACTGCGTATAAATTTCCCTAAAGCGGTAACATCAAAAATATTAGAAAGGCCTAAGTATTGCTTTGTTTCATTTAAATACTCGATAGCCTTTTTGGGCTGCTTCATTTGAATGTATATCTCCGCTACCATCGATAGCATCACAGCATAGTCTAACTTTAGTTTCACAATTTTGGTCGTATCTGCAATTGGCTTTTGCAGCTCTACGGCTTTTAAGAAATTACCTAACGCAATACTGTAGTAAAACTTTTGTTGTTGGTTATAAATACCCAAGTTATAGTACGTATTAGCTTTAGTTTTTAAAGTATCATTACTTTCAACAATCAATTTCAGTTTCTGCGCCGCGGAATCGGCCTTTGTTTGCAAGCCAAGATAATGGTATAAAACCACCAAATTTCCTAGCGGCTTTAAACTCTTCTCCAGCAACTTTGCTTGCAGTGCTTCATCATAAGCAATTTCAAAATGTTGCTGTGTTTTTTTGAAGTCTTGTTTATAGTAAAATCCAGTACCAATAGCCATATTAAAAGCAAATTTAAATTCATGGTCATTTGCTTTCGCCATTTTTAAACCGCTTTCACCTTCATTAATCAATGCTTCTAAAGTTTCAGGCTTACCACTGAAAGTGGCCAAAATCTGTTCACATTTTTTTTGCTGCTTCTTTAAGCTAGCAGAATGTTGGTCGCCTTGCGCAAACGCCAAAGTAACCAAGCACATTAGCAATAGTGTAGATAGGTAGTTTTTCATAGTCTTATTTAAAAACTTGTTTCGTTTCTTTTAAGTAGGTTTTTCCAATTGGTAAAACCACTCCATTCATTAAGGTAAGTGCTTTAGCGGCGCAAGTTGAAATACGGCTGGTGGGAACAACATAACTCCGATGGATTCTTTTGAATTTCCCTTCAGGTAGCGATTCCAAAAAACTTCCTAAAGTTGTTAAGGTCAAATGATCTTTTTTATCGGTCACAATTTTGGTGTAGTCACCGTAAGCTTCTAAATAAACAACCTCATTGGCATTGATGCTCACTTGGTTATGACCCTCTTTGAAAATAATCTTTTCATTTTCAAACAGCACATCGTAAGCTTCCGCTTTGTATCTTAATTGAGCAAAATCGTAAATCCGTTTCACGGTATGCTCAAATCTGTCGGTTTCCAATGGTTTTAAAATAAAGTCGAACACATTTAACTGAAAACCTTCCAATGCATATTCTGGATGAGAAGAAATGATTACATTGATCGAATTCAAATCACCAATACATCTTACTAAATCCAAGCCGTTTAATTCTGGCATATCAATATCTAGAAAAAGAATATCAGGCATAGTGTTTTTAAATGCCGACAATGCCTCTATCGGATTACCAAAACTTCCTACTATTTTGAGCTTCTGCAACAAATTAATTTCCGTTTCTATAGCAAGCCGATCAAGACTGTCATCATCTATAATGGCGCATGTTAGTTTCTCTTTCATAGATATTTAGCTTATCTAGTTAAATATACATAAAAGACAACAAAAAAGTTACCTACGAAAATTTCGTAAAAAAATAATCAAAAACTAATTTTTTAGTTAACTTAGTGAAATGAGTTTAAAGCACTATTTTACATTTTTATTTATGCTTTTCCAATTGTCGGTTTTTGCACAAGACAATTTTAGCATTAGCGGAACCGTGCGAGACGAAAAGGAAACCATTCCTGGCGCAGCTATTTACTTAAGTGGCACCAAAATCTCTACCATTACTAATACCGATGGAAAGTTTACGATTTCTAAATTACCTGCTGGGAACTATGATGTGCTTGTACAGGTAGTTGGTTATTTACCTTATTCAAAAAGCGTGATCATTTCCGACAAATCAGTGAATATGGATGTGCTATTGACTTCCAATCCTGTAATGTTAAACGAAGTGGTGATTAAGCCAGATCCCAATCGATTAGCTTACCTCAGCTTGTTTAAGGAATTTTTTATTGGAAGAACACCCAATGCGAAAGATTGTAAGATTTTGAATAGTGAAGTGCTGAACATCGATTATGACAAACAGAGAAAAGTGTTAACCGTAAGTAGTAAAGAGTTCCTCATTATAGAAAACAAAGCATTGGGGTATAACATTAAGTACATGCTTCAAAATTTTGAATATGACTACCGAACGAGAATAGTTTACTTCGCTGGATTTCCATTTTTTGAGGAGATGAAAGGTTCAAAATCAAAAATTAACCGATGGAATAAAAAACGTAACACCGCCTACTTTGGCTCGTCACAACATTTCTTTCAGTCTTTATACGAAAGCACATCGGAAACAGAAGGTTTCGTGATACACAAGTTAGCAACTATTGGCAACAAAAACAGGCACCCAGATAGCGTTATCAATGCGAATATCAAAAGACTTACCGCTGGCTCAAAAGCCATTAATATGCTCACGTTCAATAGAGATGATTCATTAAATTTTTGGCTAAAAGAACGTAGCAAGCCCAAAGCCATGGCCGTGTTAAATAAAGCCAAAGTACTTACCGACACTTTAGTGAAAACCTACAACCAAGATATCAAGTATATTAACTTTACAGATGAGCTGTTTGTAATGTACACCAAAGAAAAGGAAACAGAAGAGTATAGCTATTTGGGATTTCAGGTGAGCAGAGCTCCAGATATGGGAAACTATCAGGTATCACTCATCAACTTAGTAGCCCCCCCAATGTTTTTTTATAAAAATGGAAGCATCGCTAATCCAAGAAGCTCCTTATACAAAGGTTTTTGGGCCTACGAAAAAATGGCGGATGCCGTGCCTATTGAGTTTAAGCCCATTGAAATAAAATAATCAACAAATTACCATGACCGCTTAAAATTGCTAATATTTTTAGTAATTTTAAGCAATGAAAACAGTGCAAGAAAATACAAATGACTATCTCAGTGGAAGGGGTGCGCAATTAAATACAGACAACAAGTATCTAAAGAATAGCATTACCAAAGAGCATGTTGAAGGAATTGATCATTGGGAAATCACCAACGAAAAAACTTCCTTCATTATTGGGAATTCCAAAAGCATTGTCAATAAAGTAGAAAGCCCCGATGTGAACATGTTGTATTCGCTCAATCCTTACCAAGGCTGCGAACATGGCTGTATTTATTGCTACGCCAGGAATTCTCATGAGTATTGGGGTTTCAGCGCAGGCTTGGATTTTGAACGAAAAATCATCGTCAAACAAGATGCACCCGAGCTTTTCAAGAAATTCTTGGAAAAGAAAAACTGGCAGGCCTCTCCCATTACCATTTCAGGAAATACCGATTGTTATCAGCCCTGTGAACGAAAGTATAAGTTAACCCGACAATTGCTTCAAATTGCACTGGAATACAAACAGCCTATTTTTATGATCACTAAAAATGCGCTCATTTTGCGTGATTTGGATATTCTACAGGAGTTGGCCAAACATCGGCTAGCAAGTGTTTTTGTTTCTATTACTAGTTTAGATGAAAACCTACGACAAAAGTTGGAACCTAGAACTACCACCGCTAAACAACGTTTAAAAGTGATTGAGCAGTTGAGTCTAGCCAATTTACCCATGGGTGTAATGGCAGCTCCTATGATTCCAGGCTTAAATAACCATGAGATACCAGCCATTTTAAAAGCCAGTGCCGATGTTGGTGCAGTATCTGCGGGCTATACGGTAGTAAGGCTAAATGGTTCTATCAGCAAGATATTTGAGGATTGGCTTTCCAAAAATTTCCCTGACAGGTTTGAAAAGGTTTGGCATCAAATTCAAGATTGCCATGATGGAAATGTAAACGACAGCCGCTTTGGCACCAGAATGCGTGGAGAAGGGAATTTTGCACAGCTCATGAGCAATACCTTTAAGCTGCATTGTAAAATCAACAAGCTTAACCTCAAAAGAATTGAACTCGATAGCTCACAATTTAAAGTACCAAAGGCACAGATGAGCCTGTTTTAGAGTGGTGGATATAAATTTAATTTTTCGAAGACCTTGGAGTCAAATATTTATAAAATTGGTTTATAAAAAAATTGGTTCGACTCTTACGGAGTCGTATACTTTGAATCACCTTCTGTTCTACAAACATTGAAATCCTTCGGATTTTTGAAACCAAGCTTATTGTCAAATATTTTACAACAAAAATAAAAAAGCCCCGTAATTACGGGGCTTTTCCTATCCTACTCTACACTTCCTTCTTCTTTCTTTTTCTTTTTGCTTGGGCCTTTCGGCGCCACTACAATTTCTTCTTTTTCTTTATTGTAGTTTACCTCCAAGGTATCGCCTTCGTGAACTTCTCCTTTTAGGATTTCCTCAGCAATTGGATCTTCCAAGTATTTCTGGATCGCACGTTTCAATGGACGGGCTCCAAAATTACTATCAAAACCTTTCTCCGCTATAAAATCTTTGGCTTCGTCAGTAAGCTTAATTTTGTAGCCTAAAGTTTCTACTCTTCCGAATAAAGCTCTCAACTCAATATCAATAATTTTGAAGATTTCTTCTTTACCAAGAGAGTTGAACACCACTACATCGTCAATTCTATTCAAGAACTCAGGTGCAAAAGCACGTTTAAGTGCATTTTCAATCACTCCACGGCTATGTGCATCGTTTTGATTGATCTTCGCTGTAGTAGAGAAACCAACACCAGCACCAAAATCTTTCAATTGGCGTGCACCAATATTCGAGGTCATGATAATAATGGTATTTCTGAAATCTACTTTACGTCCCAAACTATCAGTCAACTGACCTTCATCTAATACTTGTAATAAGATATTGAATACATCTGGATGGGCTTTTTCGATCTCATCCAAAAGGATTACCGCGTAAGGTTTACGACGTACTTTTTCAGTCAACTGACCACCTTCTTCGTAGCCAACATACCCTGGAGGCGCTCCCACTAAACGAGATACCGCAAATTTCTCCATGTATTCGCTCATGTCTATTTGAATTAGAGAATCCTCCGCATCGAACATGAAACGAGCCAACTCTTTAGCTAATTCAGTTTTACCTACACCCGTTGGGCCTAAGAAAATGAACGAGCCAATTGGTTTTTTAGGATCTTTCAAGCCCGCTCTGGTGCGTTGTATCGCTTTGGTTAATTTCTTAATAGCATCATCCTGACCAATAATCTTATCAGCAATGGTGTCGTACATATTCAACAACTTATTGCTATCCGTTTGTCCAACACGTTGCAAAGGAATACCAGTCATCATTGAAACTACCTCAGCCACGTTGTCTTCAGAAACTTCATAACGTTTAGTTTTAGTCTCTGCTTCCCACTCGGCCTTTGCTTTGTCCAATTCCTCTAGCAAATTCTTTTCGGTATCACGTAGTTTGGCAGCCTCTTCATATTTTTGGCTTTTTACTACACGGTTTTTCTCTAATTTAATATCCTCTATTTTACTTTCAATAGCAATGATATTATCAGGAACGTGAATATTGGTTAAGTGAACACGTGAACCAGCTTCGTCTAAAGCATCAATGGCTTTGTCGGGTAAAAATCTGTCAGTAATGTATCTTGAAGTTAAGGAAACACAAGCATTAATTGCCTCATCGGTATAAGTTACACCGTGGTGTTCTTCATATTTCTCTTTAATACGATTTAAAATTTCTATTGTCTCATCTGGAGAGGCAGGCTCAATCATCACTTTTTGGAAACGACGGTCTAAAGCGCCATCTTTCTCAATATACTGACGATATTCATCTAACGTAGTTGCACCAATGCATTGTATCTCGCCTCTGGCCAATGCAGGTTTAAACATATTCGAAGCATCTAAAGAGCCCGAAGCGCCGCCAGCACCAACAATGGTATGGATCTCATCAATGAACAAAATTACATCGGTAGATTTCTCCAATTCGTTCATCACCGCTTTCATGCGTTCCTCAAACTGACCACGGTATTTTGTACCTGCAACTAGCGAAGCCAAATCCAATGTCACTACTCGTTTGCCAAACAACACTCTCGAAACCTTCCGTTGTACAATGCGCAAAGCCAAACCTTCGGCAATGGCACTTTTACCAACACCAGGTTCACCAATTAAAATCGGGTTGTTTTTCTTTCTACGCGACAAAATTTGCGAAACACGCTCAATCTCTTTCTCACGACCAACAATTGGATCTAATCTACCTTCTTCCGCGGCACGGGTCAAATCCCTTCCGAAATTATCTAGTACTGGCGTTTTTGATTTAATATCCGAAACCTTTTTAGGAGCGGTGAAGCTTTCTTCTTCTTGATAGTCATCATCGCCTCCAGCGGTACCGCCACCTTGTGCTTCGTCCTTAAATCCGTTTTTATTAACTTCTACTTCCTGTTTAAAGGTTTCGTAGTTAATACCATATTGTAATAAAATTTGTGAAGCGATATTGTCGTCATCTCTTAAAATAGACAATAACAGATGCTCCGTTCCAATTAAATCACTTTTAAATATCTTAGCCTCTAAATAGGTAATCTTCAAAACCTTTTCAGCTTGCTTGGTTAAAGGAATATTTCCCAAATTAACCGTAACGCTCGAAGTGCCTCTAACGGCTTCTTCAATAGATCGACGAAGTTTCAAAGTATCCACTCCTAAAGATTTTAAGATCTTTATGGCCATACCATCTCCTTCGCGAATAAGGCCCAACAACAAGTGCTCTGCGCCTATATAATCGTGTCCTAACCTCAGGGCTTCCTCCCTGCTGAAAGAAATCACGTCTTTAACCTGTGGTGAAAATTTAGCTTCCATAATCTGTATGTTATCGGGGACGACACTAAACTATAAATTTGTTTTATAAATACGGCGTCTCGATTTTTATATTTTATCAACAATTACGCCATATTGGTGGATTAAGCAACCATCATGCTATATTATACAACAACATTATCAATCAAATATGTTGTGAGCTATTGTTTTGTTACCCTATTTAGATAAGATTTTTACAATAATACATACGAAAAGACACCAATTGTCGGTTTTTTGTAAGCTTTTGAACAGCATTATTTACTGACAAAAGTTACAAAATCTAGTTGATAAGTAGAATTTTTGTCAGCTTTAGTGATCATTTGTAAAGCAATGTTTAAATCACTATTAAAGCAAGTCCCGCTATCCTTTCAAGTCCTCGCTCATTAAATTTCGCTGCGGGCTTTTCATACTATCGGGTTTAGATTACTAAAAACCTGAATTCTATCTTCGTTTTCTAACCGCAAAGGTTAGATAAGTTGTCGCAAAGGGGCGCAAAGACTTGTCTTAAAAAACAACCTAGATAAAACTATTGTCTCTTTGCGTTCTTAGCGGAACTTCTTCTATTCTTCGCGATTATTTTTTCATCGCTCAGAAATTTAAAAGACCAAACTTCAAATCTTACCGCCAAGATTTTTAAAGCTTTCGCAAAGGAGCGCAAAGATTAATCTTCAAAAGCTGCATCAACATTAAGTACAAATCCAGTCAAAACAGATGAGCCAATCGTTTCACCTAATGTAAATATTTTAGATGGCTCATATTTACCATCATTATTTAAAGTGTATTTCAAAATGGTTTGATCACTAAAGCTAACGATCCAGTACTCTGTTACTCCAAATTCTTCGTACACCTTATATTTATACAAAAGTTCTTTCTTATTGTTTCCAGGAGATAAAATTTCCACTACTAAATCTGGTGCGCCTAAACAGCCTCTATCATCTAACTTTCTTTTATCGCAAATGACACAAAGGTCAGGCTGAAGAACGGTATAGATATCTTTATCCGCTTTGCTACTCTTCGGAAAACGCACATCAAATGGAGCGGCATAAACATCACAAGGCTTTCCTTTTAAAAAACCAGCAAACGCATGAAGCATATTTGCTGAAATTTTCTGGTGCAATCTGGAAGGCGCAGGGCTCATCTTATAGATTTTCCCTTTAATCAATTCCAATCGGTCTTCAAAAAGCCAGTTTAAATAATGCGCATAGCTATAGGTTAACGATTCATCTAATTCGTTAAGCGAATAAATCTTCTCGTCAGGTTGTGGATATGTTTTTATAGGTGTCATAACCAAATATAACAAATTGAACGCAGGAGTTAAAATTTCATCCGTTGAATACGAACCGCATTTAAGATGGCCAAAAAGGCAACACCTACGTCAGCAAAAACAGCTTCCCACATGGTTGCCAAGCCCCCAGCACCCAAAATAAGCACCACCGCTTTTACCCCAAAAGCTAAACTTATATTCTGGTATACAATCTTTTTGGTAGCACGACCAATTTGAATAGCAACGGCAATTTTGCTCGGCATGTCATTTTGGATTACCACGTCAGCGGTTTCTATGGCCACGTCACTTCCCAAAGCGCCCATTGCCATCCCCACATCACTCAGTGCCAATACTGGTGCATCGTTAATCCCGTCACCCACAAAAGCTACTACTCTGCTCGCATCTTTCTTAATAGACTCTAGTTTTTCTACCTTACCTTCTGGCAACAAATCACCATGCGCTTGGTCTACTCCCAACTCATCTGCCACCTTTTGGGTAATTGCGGTTTTATCACCACTAAGCATCACTATTTGGTCAACTCCTGCAGCGTGCAAGGCCAAAATCGCTTGTTTGGCGTCAGGTTTAATTTCATCAGCGATGCTTACAAAGCCTGCATATTTTCCATTTACCGCCAGTAAAACGGTAGTTTCAACTTTTTTATCCAAATCCTCAGGATAAGCTATTTCAGACTGTCTTAGCAATTTGCCATTACCTGCCATTATCGTAGCGCCATTTACCGTAGCTTTTAAACCATGACCAGCAATTTCCTTCACCTCCTCTACCCGCAATAACTCCTTCAAATTGGCATGGGCCACTACCGCTTTTGCGATAGGGTGCGTAGATTGGCTTTCAAGACTAGCCAAATAAGCTAAAAATTCTTGTTCTGGTATTTCAGCCTGTATTTCCTTCACCTTAAAAACCCCTTGAGTTAGGGTGCCTGTTTTATCCAACACTACGGTATTCACTTTGGTAATCAAATCCAAATAGTTAGACCCCTTAAACAAAATACCATTGGCCGAAGCCGCTCCAATACCACCAAAATATCCTAAAGGAATAGAAATGACCAGCGCACAAGGACAAGAAATCACCAAGAAAACCAAAGCCCTGTACAACCAATCGTTAAATTGATAATTGGCCACAAAAAAATAGGGCACAAATACCAGCGCAATAGCTAAGAAAAACACAATAGGTGTATATATTTTGGCAAATCGACGAATAAGCAATTCCGTTTTGGCTTTCTTAGCACTTGCATTTTGCACTAAGTCTAAAATTCTGGAAAGTGCACTATCTTCAAACCGTTTGGTTACTTTTAAGCTCACCACCCCATCTAAATTTAGCATTCCCGCCAATACTGTCTCCCCCTTTCTAAGGGTGTTTGGTTTGCTTTCGCCAGTTAATGCCGCAGTATTAAAACTGGCACTGTCACTTAGCAGTTCTCCATCTAAGGCCGATTTTTCGCCTGCTTTTAGTTGCAAAGTCTCTCCAATTTCTACTTCTTGCGGCTTTACTGTTTGGTATTCCCCATTTCTGTAAACCATTGCGGTATCTGGGCGTACATCCAACAAAGATTTAATATTTTTTTTAGCCCTATTTACCGCTGCATCCTGAAAAAGTTCGCCAATGCTATAAAACAACATTACGGCTACCGCCTCTGGATATTCGCCTAAAGCCAATGCTCCTATGGTTGCCAGCGTCATTAAAAGAAACTCCGTAAAAATATTTCCCTTAGCGATGGTGGCAAAAGCCTCCTTAATTACTGGCCATGCCACTAAGAAATAAGCCAATAAATACCAAGCTAACCTTAAATAGCCTGTGAAAAAAGAAAACAATAGCTGGTCAAATGCAATGGCGGCAAGCAATATTACCAAGCAAATAACTACAGGTAAATAGGTCTTAAAAGAAGACGAATCTCCGTGGCTATGATCGTGGTCGTGGTCATGATGATTTGGATGTTTTTCATGGCGCTGATGTCCGCAGCAACCATCCTCATTATGATTTTGATGTGGTGCCATATTTTATTATTTAGAACTATTCAAAACTACGCTTTTCATGGACTATTCAATCTTATTTATGTCACATTATTTTTCAATCCTATACAATAAAAAGTGTTAAACTATGTTAAATGTATTAGATAAGTATACCAACATGAAGTCTTTCAGATTATCATACATTGCTAATGAGTTGCTCCGCAAAATAGGGCTGGCAAAACTTTATTACTGGTTTAATAAGTAATATTTCTATTAACAATATCAATCACATTTTCATTTTCATTAATTTTCATCCTTTAAATTTACAACATTAATGAGTGTCCTATTTTTTACACCATTTAGTTAGAAATTGGTGAAGGCATTTATTACTAACTTATCACAAAAGAGATGAATATTAATCAGTTTAAAACTTTTTTTGCTGCACTTGGTGTAGTTACCGTCGGTGTTGCAAATGCCCAAACTCCTATCAAAAAGTTTATTGACCCAGCAAACATGGATTTAAATGTGAAGCCAGGAGATGACTTTTATCAGTATGCTAGTGGTACTTGGGTAAAACACAACCCTGTTCCTGCAAAAGAAACTCGTTGGGGTTCTTTTAACGAACTACGCGACTTCAACGTAAACGCCGTAAGAAGTCTAGTAGAAGCTGCAGCTGCCGACAAATCTGCTCCTGCAGGCTCAGTAACCAAACGTGTTGGCGATTTTTATGCTGCCGCAATGGACAGTGTAACGATTGAAAAATTAGGTTACACACCAATTAAAGCCGATTTGGAAAAAGTGAAGCAAATTAACACGCTTCAAGATGTATTGAACTTTACTACCTACATGCGTACTAACGGACTTGGTGGTGCTCTTTACGGTTTTGGTGTTGGTCAAGACAGAAAGAATGTAAATAAGTACATGGTTAACATTTCACAGGGTGGAACCACCCTTGGCGATAGAGACTATTATTTGAAAGATGACAGCCGTAGCGTAAAAATAAGAGAAGCTTATGAAACCTACATGACCACATTGTTTAACCTTGTTGGTTATACCGAAGCTGTTGCTCAACAAAAGGCAAAAACGGTTTTAGCGATTGAAAAAACGTTAGCAGAAGCTCAAATGAGCCGTTTAGAAATGCGTGACCCATATAAAACCTACAATAAGTTGACGGTTGCAGATTTTAACAAAATCATTCCTAACATTAATTGGACTAACACTTTAACGCAATTAAAAGTTACTGGTCAAGATACTGTTTTAGTGAACTCACCAGCATTTTTCAAATCGTTAAACAACTTATTAACTTCTACTCCAGTTGCTGATTGGAAAACTTATTTAGAGTGGAACATTTTAAAAGGTTCTGCGGGTAGTTTAAGTTCTCCTTTTGTGAAAGCAAATTTTGCCTTTACACAAGCGCAAACTGGACAAAAAGTTCAAACGCCACGTTGGCAACGCATGTCGTCGTTAACTGATGGTGTACTAGGTGATTTATTAGGTCAGTTATATGTAGCTAAATATTTCAAACCAGCGGCAAAAGCTCGTATGGACGAATTGATTGCTAATCTTCGCAAAGCTTTCGAGATCCGCATTAAAGGTTTAGAATGGATGAGCGATGAAACCAAGCAAAAAGCTTTGGCTAAACTTCACGCTTTCAGACCAAAAGTTGGTTACACCACTAAATGGAGAAACTACGATGGTTTAGTGATCAGCAGAACTACTTACTTCCAAAACTTACGTAACGCAAGCAAATGGGCTTACGCTGAGAACATTGGTCAATTAGGTAAACCTGTAGACAGAGAGCGTTTTGGCATGACTCCTCCAACGGTAAATGCTTACTACAGCCCAACATTGAACGAAATTGTATTCCCTGCAGGTATTTTACAATTCCCTTTCTTCCACCCAGATGCTGATGATGCGATTAACTACGGTGGTATTGGTGCGGTGATTGGTCACGAAATGAGCCACGGTTTTGACGATACTGGTAGCCAGTATGACAAAGATGGTAATTTGAAAAACTGGTGGACTGATGAAGACAGAGCTAAATTTAACGCCAAAACAAAATTGTTAGGCGAGCAATTTGACAAATACACTGTTTTAGATACCATTCACGTAAATGGTAAATTCACCATGGGTGAAAACATTGGTGACTTAGGTGGATTAAATGCTGCTTATACTGCTTTTAAAATGACTAAACAAGGTCAAAGCAATGAGAAAATTGACGGCTTTACTCCTGACCAACGTTTCTTCTTAGCTTGGGCACAAGTTTGGAGAGGTAATGTGTTACCAGAAACAGCTGCACAGTTGATTAAAACCGATACGCACTCTCCTGGTCCTTACAGAACCATTGGAGCACCAGTAAACATGGATGCTTGGTACAAAGCGTTTGATGTACAACCTGGTGATAAACTTTACAAAAAACCAGAGGATAGAATTAAACTTTGGTAATCGATTAATTCGATGATTTGACCATTAGCTAATTCGATAATTTTTGAATTGGCTAATGGTCTTTTTTTTACAATACTATTCAATTGGCTCATCAGCCAATTATCGCATTAACTATATTTCGCCTGTGTTTTCTTAGGCAGTTTGCTCAACACCAACTCCCTCGACCGCTCAATTCTTTGCTTTAGCTCTTGCACACCAAAAACATCTAAACTATCTACAAAAACCCATTGCTTTTTAGCAAAATGTGGGGCTTGCTTAACACCATCTCTGGCGGCCAATTCTTCAAACTCCTCAGGAGTGCATTTCATACAAAATCCGTGACTATCCAAATCTACCAGCACAAATATTTTCTCTTCAATCATAAAACAAAGGTGTTCCCATTTCATGCCTTCGGTGGTCCCTGGTAAACTCAGGCAGTATTCTCTAAAACTTTCGATATCCATAGGCTAAAGATAAAGGAACAAGGATAAAAGAACAATAATCTTAGTTTGCTAATTATTAGAAAAGCATCCACAGTATTACTATTCATTGTTACGCCCGCTTTTCGCTACAATCTTTTTGTCAACCTTCTTATTGTCATTCCGAGGCACGAGGAATCTCCTTCTAAACAGCATAATCAAACAGATTCTTCGCTACGCTCAGAATGACACAAAACAAAAAGTATTTCCGCTGCAATCGGGTTTATAAAGCAAGTGTATTGCACGGATTTAAGTATTTTAAACCCGATTGCAGCGGCATCCTTGGAGCGAAGCGGAAAGATATAGCGTAAAGCGGGACTAAAGAAGCCAGAAGCAGCGAAGCACCTTTCCAAAAATCCAACCATAAACAGTGTAGCAATACGGCAATTTAAGTTTAATTTTGCCTCATGAACATCCTTACCCAAACCGCCGACGGCTCTAATACTTTGTTTAACGAAGAAATTGGCGAACATTACCATTCGGCACATGGTGCACTGCAGGAAAGCAAACACGTATTTATTGAGGCTGGTTTAAAACACGGATTAGAAAAATTAGGCACCAACGAAATCAGCGTTTTAGAGGTGGGTTTTGGTACTGGGTTGAATTTTTTGTTGAGCTATGCGCATTGCGATAACTTGAATAAAAAGCTTAAATATTGTTCCATCGAAGCCTTTCCGTTAGCTCAAGAAGTAATCGCTTCTACCGCATATCAGCAATATGTGCCGCAAAATATTTGGGATTCGTTCATCACAAAATATGAGGATTCCTTGAACCATGAGATTAAGGTTTCTGAAAATTGCAGTTTGGAAATTAGCCACATCACGCTACAAAATTTTACCGCCAATAAGCAGTTTGATGTAATTTATTATGATGCATTTTCGGTGAGGCACCAGCCTGAATTATGGACCGACGAAATCATTGCCCATGCCTGTAGTTTTCTGAAAAATGGAGGCATTTTTGTAACCTACGCCATTACCGGCAACCTTAAAAGAGCGGTTAAAAGTTGTGGTTTTGAGATTGAAAAACTACCTGGAGCGCCTGGAAAAAGAGAAATGTTGAGGGCTTGTAAAACCATTTAGACAAATAAATGTCTAAAGTGTAGATTTTTTTGTAATTTATTCCTGTTAAACCAACCGCATGCAAATACAACTACCATTTATTGTTAGGCTTACCCTCGCTCTACTTTCCATTTTGATGTTGGGCTACTTGGCTATTCTTGGAAAAAGCCTGTTATCGCCGCTTTTATTTGCATTGTTGCTGGCTTTTTTAATGCTGCCTTTGGCTAATTTTTTAGAAACCAAATTGCGTTTTAAACGAAGTATAGCTACCATACTCACCGTAATCATTATGTTGGGTGTATTATATGGCATTGGCCATTTTTTTGCCATGCAACTAAGCGAGCTATGGAGCGATTGGCCTTTGCTGGAGAAGCAGGTGACCAATTCTTTTCATGAAATACAGCACTGGATTTCGAAAACATTCCATGTAAATATTAGCAAACAAGAAACTTATTTAGCCGACAGTGCTGAAAAAGCACTCGCCACTAGCGCCACAGTAATTGGCTCCACGCTCATTACGCTGTCTTCGAGCCTACTGTTTGTCGCTTTCACTTTGCTATTTACATTTTTTTTGCTCAACTACAGACGTTTGCTGTATAAATTCCTTACCTCAGTTTTTGTAGAAGACCATAGGACCAAAGTAATTGAAACCGTTAATGAGATACAGCATATCATCAAAAAATACATCACGGGTCTATTCATCCAAATGATTATCGTGAGTATACTGATGGTGCTTACACTTTCCATTTTAGATGTAAAATATGCCATCTTATTGGGTTTGGTTGCGGGTATTTTTAATATCATCCCCTACTTGGGAATTTCTGTTGCGCTAATTATTAGCGTGCTGATTACCTTCGCCACGGCGGGTGCCACCAAAGCGTTATTTGTATTGTTGGCCTATGCTGGCGTACATGCTATTGATGGCAATATTTTAATGCCTTTAATTGTGGGTTCGAAAGTTAAAATTAATGCGCTAATTGCCTTTATTGGTATTGTGATTGGTGAAATGTTATGGGGAATATCTGGCATGTTCCTTTGTATGCCTTATTTGGCCATGCTCAAAATTATTTTCCAAAAAGTAGATAGTTTACAGGCTTGGTCTATTTTACTGGGAGAAGAACAGAAACTAGTGGTTAAGAAAAAGCGGACACCATTTTTTGCTAAAAAGAAGAAAATTGAAGCAGATGAGTAACAACGGCGACCAGTCTTCAAAATCTACCCACATTCTTAGTACTTCGGCTAATTTATTGGGTTTCTGCTTTGTGGTACTTACTTCAACCAAAATCACCAAACTTAACGAAGCGAGTTTTATTGATGAGGGTGCTGCTTTAGCTGTCATGTGTTTTATGAGCAGCTGTTTATTGTCTTTTTTGGCCATCAGGAGCAAAAGTGAAAATCGTTCAGTTAAATTGGAAAAACTGGCCGATGTTTTATTTCTTTGTGGACTGGTTACCCTCTCGCTCACTACCATTTTAATCACATTCAACATTATATAAGCTATGCCTGCTAACATTCCTCCTTTAAGTTCTTCAACTGCTGATGGGGCCTTTTTAAGATTGTTAAACGTATTAGATACTTTGCGCACGCAATGTCCGTGGGATAAAAAACAGACCATGGAAACCTTAAGGCACTTGACTATTGAGGAAACCTACGAACTTTCTGATGCCATTTTAGAGGGTGATATGCAGGAAATTAAAAAGGAACTGGGCGACGTAATGATGCACCTTGTTTTTTATGCTAGAATTGCCGACGAACAAAACGAATTTAACATTACCGATGTGCTTAATGGCGTTTGCGATAAGTTGATTAGCAGACACCCACATATTTACGGAGATGTAGAGGCTGACACAGAAGAGCAAGTGAAACAAAACTGGGAAAAGCTGAAGTTAAAAGAAGGTAATAAATCGGTTTTGGCTGGCGTACCTACCTCGCTACCAGCCTTGGTGAAAGCCAGTCGCATTCAAGAAAAAGCCAGGGGTGTTGGTTTTGATTGGGAAGAAAAGCAACAAGTTTGGGAAAAGGTAGAAGAAGAACTACAGGAGTTTAAAGATGAATTTAACATTGCCGAAGGAAAAGAAATAAACGTCGAAAAAGCAGAAGGAGAATTTGGTGATTTACTTTTCTCGTTGGTCAACTATGCCCGTTTTATTGACATTAACCCAGAAAATGCTTTAGAAAAGACGAACAAAAAATTCATTAAACGTTTTCAATATCTGGAAGGAAAAGCGAAAGAAAGTGGAAAAGCTTTACAGGACATGACCTTGGCGGAAATGGATGTGTATTGGAATGAAGCGAAGAAGTTGTAGGATGTTTTATTCCTTTAACCACCTAAGATATTTTAGTTTTTTGAACCGTTAAGGAATTAAGAAACATTAAGTTTTTGGACATGTTCATTTCTTTATGTTTTATTTATTTACCACATAGGCATTTAAGGACATTAGTTGCATATAACCAACTTAGATGCGCTAAGGTGTCTAAGGTGTTAATTTAATTTGAATCATCTGAGACATTTTAGTTTTTTGAACCATTAAGGAATTAAGGAACATTGAGTTTTTGGACATGTTCATTTCTTTATGTTTTATTCTTACCACCTAAGACATTTAAGAGCATTTTAGTTGCGTATAACTAAACTTAGATGGGCTAAGGTGTCTAAGGTGTTAAAATAATTAAGACATTTTTATTTTTCTTCATACCTTAATGTTTCCTAAATAATCAAAAATGGAAAAATACACCACCGTTGACGAATACATCTCATCTTTCCCTGAGGAAACCCAAAAGATATTACAGCAGTTAAGGGAAGATTTACAGCAAATGGTCCCAGAGGCAAAGCAAAAAATAGGTTATGGCATCCCCACTTTTACCCTAAATGGAAACCTTATTCACTTTGCTGGCTATAAAAGTCATATTGGCCTTTATCCTGGAAGTAAAGCAATTGAAGTTTTTGCAGATCAACTGAAAGGTTATCATACTTCGAAAGGAACGGTACAATTTCCAATAGATAAGCCCTTGCCCATGGACCTGATTAAAGAATTAGTGGATTTCTGCGTGGTTGAGAATTTAGCAAAGGGTAAGAAGAATTAGGTTGATGTTTTTAACCACCTTAGCCACCTAAGAACACCTTAGCAATGCCCAGCTTAAATGGACTAAAATGTCTTAGATGGTTTATTTATTTTTTTAACCACCTTAGACACCTAAGAACACCTTAGCTAAACGACCTAAAATGATTTAAACTAGTCTTCTTCGAAGAAACTACCCAATAAACCATCCGTTTCGCGGCGGTCTCTTTTCGTTGGTCGGCCAGTTCCTCTATCTCTTTTTAAGGTAGGTGCATGAAACACTGATTTGAAAGCATGGGTTTCTTCCACTGGTGTTAAATCTTTATACTTAGTTACCGCAATTTTAGCATCGGTACGGTTGTAAGAAAAATCAACCACCTCAAGTACTTTTCGCTCAAGCCCCTTACTAATTTGGTATACATCACCAATTTTCACAATAGCCGATGGCTTGATGTTTTGTCCCTTGAGCTTTACACGTCCAGCTTTACAGGCGTCAGTAGCCAAACTTCTGGTTTTAAAAATGCGAATGGCCCAAAGGTATTTATCTACCCGTAGTTTCTCTGCTTCTCCCATTCTTCAAAATTAAACAATATTGGACAGTTAGTAGTTAGTATTTAATAATTAGACGAACTAATCAGACTGGCGAAATCTAACTTTTAACGTTTAACCTTTAACTTTTAATTTATAAAGCCTTATTTTGCATAAATTTTTAAAATACAATGATTGCTGAACTAAAAAAACAAATAGAGGAAGCTTGGGAAGACAGAAGCTTATTACAATACAAAGAATACTCTGAAGCGATTGAAACTGTAATACAACAGCTTAACTGCGGTGAAATTAGAGTGGCTGAGCCAGTTCTAAATGGCTGGGGCATTAACGAGTGGGTAAAAAAAGCGGTTATCCTTTATTTCCCAATCAAACAAATGGGAGAAACTAAAGCTGGTCCTTTTGTTTTTCACGATAAAATGGATTTAAAAACTGACTATAAAGAAAAAGGTGTACGTGTAGTGCCTATGGCAAGTGCTCGTTACGGTGCTTTCTTGGCTCCAGGTGTGATCATGATGCCTTCTTATGTAAATATTGGTGCTTACGTTGACGAAGGTACGATGGTAGATACTTGGGCTACAGTAGGTTCATGTGCGCAAATCGGCAAGCGTGTTCATTTAAGTGGTGGTGTAGGTATTGGTGGTGTTTTAGAGCCTGTACAAGCTGCTCCTGTCATCATCGAAGACGATTGTTTCTTGGGTTCAAGAGCTATTGTAGTGGAAGGTGTACGTGTAGAGAAAGAAGCCGTATTAGGTGCTAACGTAGTGTTAACAGCTTCTACTAAAATTATTGACGTTACTGGCCCAGAGCCTGTGGAGTACAAAGGGATTGTTCCTGCTCGTTCAGTAGTGATCCCTGGTTCATACACTAAAAAATTCCCTGCTGGCGAATATCAAGTGCCATGCGCTATCATTATTGGAAAACGTAAAGAATCTACAGATAAGAAAACTTCTCTTAACGATGCATTGAGAGAAAACAACGTAGCTGTTTAATTTTGGTTGAAGGTTACAGGTTGGGAGTTACGGGAGAAAAGCTCATAACTCACAGCCTGTAACCCATAACTAATTTGAAGAATGCGGAGGATATTGTGCTAAAATTTCTTTCACCCCTTCGTTAATCCTCTCTTCTCTATTTTTAAAACTATCTAGATTAAAGCCATCGCCTCGACCGTGCCAAACATGCATTTTAGTTTTTGGGTCTAAGAAGTCGATGATAAACAATCCTTCTTGGTAACGGTCAAAAGAACGCATTCCAACGCCCCAATACGGACCCCAGCCCCAACCCCAGCCTCCTCGCCATCCCCATGGGCTATAAAAACCATTATCGTACACATCGGTACGTTCACGTTTCATTACCACCAAGTTGACAAATAAATCTGGATTAGCGGTCTTTGTAAAGCCTTTGGCCTGCATCTCTGTATCCACGGCAGCCATCATTCGCTTTTTATCTAAGCCATTCACCTCGAGTTTTTCCAAACCCTTTTCGTAAAAGTTATAGGTTTTGTAGTTTTTAAAATCCACGTCTTTATCAAAATCTGACGCAACGCGTAAACTTGTACAGGCGGATAGTAGTACAGCGACTACTAAAAAACCACCTAATTTTTTTAATGAGTTCATAACATTTGTGTGTTTCGTTATACATCCATTTATCATTATAAATTTAACGATAACTTTTTGCGTTTTATATAGGCTTAACACATCTGTACGTCAAATGTTGGGGTAAAAAATGTAATAAATTAGGTAGATAAGCTTGATTTGTAATGCTTAACTTTGCTACATGGCAATGAGAGAAGAAATCAACAAAGCGTTAGAGGTACTTAAAAATGGCGGTGTAATTCTTTACCCTACGGATACGGTTTGGGGATTGGGCTGCGACGCTACCAATGAAGAGGCTGTTGCAAAGGTGAATGAAATCAAAGGCAGACCTGCTGAAAAAAGCTTAATTGTACTGTTAGATACCGACAACAAACTACAAAGTTATGTAAATGAAGTGCCAGAGGTGGCGTATGACTTAATCGAATATGCCGAAAAACCTTTAACGGTTGTATTTTCCAATGCCAAGAATTTAGCCAGCAATGTCATTAATTCCGATGGAAGCGTAGGCATCAGGATACCGAAACACGAATTCTGCCAACAGTTGATTCAACGTTTTCGCAAACCAATTGTATCTACCTCCGCTAATATTAGTGGAGAGGTTACCGCCCGCTTTTTCGACGAAATAAGTGAACAAATTAAAGATGCGGTGGATTACATTGTGGACTTAGAACAGGAGAACAGAACACCTAAACAACCTTCTACCATTGTTAAATTAGGTACTGGCGGACAATTTGAGTTTATCAGGAAATAGTGTTTTTGTTATTGAGAGGCACAAAGTAATCTTCCAACTATCAGATGGCTACTTTTCGCTTTGAGATTGCTTCATCCGCAGTATTTAAAGGTTTTTCTTACTTTTGCTATCAATATGCAAATCAATCAACAGACTGGCGATACCAACTTTCCATTAAGCAAGATGGAAGCTCCTATATTTAAAGTATTAGCCGAAACTGCCGAAAAAACCAACACAGAAATCTACGTTATTGGCGGATTTGTTCGTGACCTTTACTTAGACCGACCCTCCAAAGATATTGATGTAGTGGTATTGGGCAATGGAATTGCGTTTGCTGAAAAAGTGGGACAAAAGCTAAAAACCAATGTAGCGGTTTTCAAGAATTTTGGTACGGCCATGCTGAAGCATTCAGATTTGGAAGTAGAATTTGTAGGTGCCCGTAAAGAAAGTTACCGAGCAAATTCGCGTAAGCCAATTGTGGAAGATGGCACTTTAGAGGACGACCAACTCCGCAGGGACTTTACCATTAATGCTTTGGCAATTTCTCTAAATCAACCGAGTTTTGGTCAAATAGTTGATCCTTTTAATGGACTAGAAGACTTAGAAAACAAACTCATCCGTACGCCGCTAGACCCTGTGGTAACCTTTTCTGACGATCCATTGCGAATGATGAGAGCCATCCGCTTTGCTAGCCAACTTAACTTTAAAATAGACCAAACGGCTGTTGATGCCATCCAATCGCAGAAAGAACGCATAAAAATTGTTTCGAAGGAGCGGATAAGCGATGAATTGAACAAAATCATACTTTCTAAAAAACCATCTATTGGCTTCAACTACCTATTTGACACAGGGTTATTAGAGCTCATATTCCCGCAAATGGCCAAGCTTTACGGAGTGGATGTAATTAAAGGACGTGCGCATAAAGACAACTTTTATCACACTTTAGAGGTTTTAGATAACATTTGCCAAACTACTGATGATCTTTGGCTACGTTGGGCGGCCATTCTTCATGATATTGCCAAACCAGCCACCAAACGTTTTGAGGAAGGTCATGGATGGACTTTCCACGGACATGAAGACAAAGGTGCCCGCATGGTTCCCCAAATTTTTGCACAGCTTAAACTTCCTTTAAACGAAAAAATGAAATTTGTGCAGAAACTAGTACAATTACATTTACGTCCTATCGTATTGGCTCAGGATATTGTGACCGACTCGGCAGTGAGACGTTTATTGTTTGAAGCTGGCGAAGATATAGAGAGTTTAATGTTGCTTTGCAATGCAGATATCACCACTAAAAACGAGTATAAAGTCAAAAAATACCGCAACAACTTTGAACTTGTAAAGCAAAAACTCAAAGACGTAGAGGAGAGGGACCAGTTGCGCAACTGGCAACCCCCTATTTCGGGAAATGATATCATGGAAACTTTCGGACTTTCTGCAGGCAAGGAAGTAGGTATTTTAAAAAATGCCATCCGCGAGGCCATTTTAGAGGGCGATATTACCAATAGCTACGAAGAGGCTTTTAACTATATGCTCCAAAAAGCCAAAGAGTTAGGTTTAAGTCACGTTTGATTTACAATTTGAAATTTCTAAAACACCATTTAACGATTAACGTTATACATCGGAGAACCTGTTTTCAGACTTCCTGACTTCGAAGTTTTTTTATATTTTTACCCCACAATAAAGCAGTATTATAGGACATGGCCATTTATAGATTTAGAGTTTCTTTCGAAGATTACGACGATATCACACGTGAGATTGATATCAAAAGCAACCAAACTTTCGAAGATTTACATAGAGCTATACACCGCAGCACTGGATACAATGCCGATAAGTCTTCGTCATTTTACGTAAGTACCGACAACTGGATTAAAGGCGAAGAAATTGCCATACATCCTACTCAACGTAAAATTGACAATGGTGTAACTTTGATGGAGAAATCGAAGTTGAGCAGTTTTATTGAAGACCCACATCAAAAATTCTATTATATCTACAATTTTGATAGGCCATACGATTTCCACGTAGAGCTGATTAAGATTATATTGGATAACGACCCTAAAATTGAATATCCTTATTTGGTAAAAAGTGTTGGAGAAGCACCAAAAATTATCGACAAAAGCAATATCGATAGCATTGTAGCAAGTAGCGCCGCAGTGGACAACGATTTTGATTTCTTAAATGAAATGGATTTCGTTCCTGAAGATACAGATGAATTAGAAGCCATGGGAGGCAGAGGAATCAATGCTCAAGAAGAAGAAAGCGATGACGAAGAGGACGAGCAAGAAGATGAATTTGGCGATGGTGAAGAGGATTATGGTAACGATGAGTACGGCAACGACAAAGACGACTATTAAGATCGTTACAAGTTCTGAGTTGTAAGTTATAAGTTTCCTATATCCAATTGTAAAAGTCATGGCACAAAAAACATTAATCGTAATCGTTGGGCCAACGGCAATTGGAAAAACTTCGCTGGCTATTGAACTGGCCAAGCATTTTCAAACTGAAATTATTTCTGCTGATTCAAGACAGTTTTTTAAAGAAATGAGCATTGGAACTGCCAAACCTTCCGCAGAAGAATTGGCGGCAGCTCCTCATCATTTCATTAATTCGCATAGTATTAACCAGCTTTTTAGCACTGGTGATTTTGAAGTGCAGGCCTTAGCTTTAATGGAGAAACTATTTGCCAAACATGATGTATTGGTGATGGTTGGAGGTTCTGGCTTATACATCAATGCCGTTTGCAATGGTTTGGATGACATGCCTGAAATTGACCTTGACATTCGTGAAAAGCTTAACCAACAATTTGTTGATGAAGGCATTGAATCCATTAGAAAGCAATTGGCAGTGCTTGACCCCGAATATTTTGCAAAAGTGGATCAAAGCAATCCGCAGCGTATGATTCGTGGTTTGGAAGTGGTATTATCAACAGGACAAAAATTAAGTTCCTTTCTTACCTCCAACAAAAAAGAGCGTCCTTTTAACATCATCAAAATAGGTTTGAATACCGAACGGGAAAAGCTTTACAACCAAATTAACCATCGGGTAGATTTGATGATGCAAGAAGGCCTGCTAGAAGAAGTAAAATCTTTGGAGGCTTATAAAGAACTGAATGCGTTAAAAACAGTTGGCTATTCCGAAATTTTCGACTACTTGGAGGAAAAGATTGACTTAACTACTGCTATTGATAAGATTAAGCAGAATACCCGCCGATTTGCCAAAAGGCAATTAACTTGGTTTAAAAAAGACACACAAATCACTTGGTTTGAACCCAGGCAGAACAAAGAAGTGCTTGATTTTGTCAATCGAAGTTTATAAAAACACATCGGAACTTAAACTTCATTCTTTTTGTTTAGATAATTCGATTTAGGATTGCTTCATAAACTCGCAATGACGCTCCTACTATCATTTTTGTAAGGAAGAATGACGAAGCAATCTTTTTGAATACAACCGAAGACCTAAAATCTAATCCTTCATACATTTCTTAACATACATCAAAAACTTTGACCCGATATTGAAGTTATCTTTGTATCAAAGAAAGGAAATTTATGGAATTAGGTATTGGAATGTTTGGCGATTTACAAATTAACGCCAACGGTCAAGCACAACCAGCACAACAACGTTTACAAGAAATTATTGAGGAAATTAAACTCATGGATCAAGTGGGTTTGGACTTTTATGGGATTGGGGAGCATCATCGACCAGATTACGCCGTATCCACTCCAGAAATTATCCTCGCAGCTGCAGCTACCGTCACTAAAAATATCAAGTTAGGCAGTGCTGTTTCGGTATTGAGTTCGTCGGACCCTGTAAAACTGTATCAAAGCTTTGCTACGGTAGATTTAATTTCGAATGGCAGGGCCGAGTTAATGGCTGGTCGTGGTAGTTTTATCGAATCATTCCCTTTGTTTGGCTACAACCTTGCTGATTATGATGAACTTTTTGAGGAGAAGTTGAACCTTTTGGTAAAAATCAATCAACAGGATACCATTTCATGGAAAGGAAAATTTAGACCAGAGCTGAAAGAACAACAGGTTTTACCTCGTGCGGTAAATGACCATTTAAATATTTGGGTAGCTGTTGGTGGCACTCCAAACTCTGTAGTACGTGCTGGGAAACTAGGCTTACCTGTGATGTTTGCCATTATTGGTGGCGATCCTAAACAGTTTCAGCCTTTGTTTGAGTACTATAAACAAGCTTACGAAGATAGTGGCCACGACATGAGCAAATTTAAAGTGGGTGTACATATGCATTCGTTTTTTGGCGAGGAAAGTCAAGCTACTGCAGACTACTATTACCCTGTTTATTCTGCACAAATGGATAGAATTGGCAAATCAAGAGGATGGCCGCCATTCCAACGCGGACAGTTTGATTTTGGACGTTCGAAACATGGTGCTTTGATTATTGGAGATGCCAATGAAGCGGCAGAGAAAATCTTACAAATGCAGGAATTATTTGGCTTAACTCGCTTTTCGGCACACATGGACGTAGGCGCGCCATCACATGAGCACATGATGAAATCTATCGAGATTTTTGGCGATAAGATAGCACCTCAAGTGAGAAAAGCTTTAGAAAAATAAAAATATTGCGCCGTCATTTCGACTGGAGCGCAGCGAAATGGAGAAATCTTTTAAGTGTAATTACTTAATCCAAAGATTTCTCGGCTACACTACGTTTCGCTCGAAATGACGCATCCATATTTTTAGACAATCCCTTAACTTATCTTTAGCTCTTATTTCGTTACCTTTACTGCTATATGGACAATCATTTAGTTGTTGCTGTTGGGGCAGCTTTTGGAATTTTAGCGATTATTCTGGGTGCTTTCGGTGCACATGCTTTAAAGAAAATTTTATCTGCAGAGAAATTGGCCTCTTTTGAAGTTGGTGTAAGGTATCAAATCTACAGCGCCCTGTTTCTGTTGGTGCTCGGTTATAACGCTAATTTAGAGCTGAGTGCTATCAGATGGGCTTTCTATCTGGTATCGATTGGCACCATCCTTTTTTCTTTTAGCATTTATCTTTTATCACTATCGGAATACCTTAAAAAGAACTTTAAATTTTTAGGGCCAATTACACCGCTAGGCGGCTTATTGATGATTATTGGCTGGAGCTGTTTGTTATATGCTGCTCTTTAGCTTTTTCTTAGTATCAATATAAAACCTCGTAGGTTTCGAAAACCTACGAGGTTTGTTGGTTCATAAACCCGATAGTAGCGGAAATACTTTTTGTTTATGTCATGCTGAGCGTAGCGAAGAATCTGAAGTTAAAGTAATGCAAAAGAGATTCCTCGTTCCTCGGAATGACAGCAAGAAAGTTAACAAAAAGATTGAAGCGCATAGCGGGACTATCCTACAATAGCAGCAGCAGTTTGCTTTTCAAATCAAATAAGAAGTCTTACAAAGCAGCTTTTACCAGATATGGCAATATCTCTTTTTGGAAGGTTACAAAGTTCTTGCGGACATCTGAATCACTTACCGAAGTAAAGGCAAACGAGAACACAATGCTTTTGCTGGCTTTCAGCAAAAATGCCAGTCCACCACGACGAGCTGGGTTGTTTTTAAAGTGATCAAGCTCTAAATAGGCGGATAACAACAAAGCCTCCAATTGGTCGGAAAGATGTTTCAAAAACTCCTGCGAATTGGCATTTTCACGAACGAAATCCCAACCGATAAACTCATTACAAGCCGTAAAGGAAAGTCGGCAGGTTTTCATAACCAATGCCTTTAAATGTTCTTCTTCACTAGCAAATTGTGCCTTGTTGGACAAAATACCGTGTAGATTAACATCTAGATAGTCCATCAAAATAAAATCGAGGATTTGCTCCTTACTTTCGAAATACTTATAGATGGTAGCCTTAGCGATACGGGCCTTTTTGGCAATTTCGTTCACACTTGTTTTGTGATAGCCGTATTTTCTAAATAGCTCCTTTGCGGCCCTAAGTATACTTTCTTTTATTTTCTCTGGCTCCATTAATTTCTTACTAATATTTGTTGCCCCGCTATGTTCAAAGCATATCTTTTTAAAGCTCTTTTTGCGGGTGCTTTTTGCGGACTACCATCAAGCAATGAAAACTTACCGCCAGAACATGGGTCAAGGGCGAGGAATACGCCACCATCTTCTGGTGTAACAGCGCAAGCTTTTTCAGGGTTAACAGTACTACACCTGTCAAAAGCGACATAATCATTGGTAGATATCCTCACTATCATTAAGCCTGCCACTCCTTGATTGGGTACCAATAGTATTCCGTTTGTAGCTCTAATGCTAAACTCGGCAAGGGTAATACTATAATTTACTGGATAATCTGGAATATAGTTTTCTTCTTTCCCGCATGATGCGAATAGTAAAAAAACAATGGCAATAGTGGCTAATTTTTTCATTTTATATCAGGGCTGATTGGTATTGTTTCAAGAAACGAACATCGTTTTCTGAGAACAAGCGCAAATCTTTGATTTCGAATTTGAGGTTGGCGATACGTTCTATTCCCATCCCAAAAGCAAAACCGCTGTATTTCTTACTGTCGATACCACAGTTTTCCAATACATTTGGATCAACCATACCACAGCCTAAAATTTCAACCCAACCACTGCCTTTACACATATTGCAGCCTGCGCCTTTGCAAATGCTACAAGAAATATCCATTTCGGCAGACGGTTCTGTGAATGGGAAATAGGATGGACGGAAACGCACTTTGGTTCCTTCGCCGTAAAGCTCTTGTACAAAATAGAAAAGTGTTTGCTTCAAATCTGCAAAAGAAACCTTCTCATCTACATATAGGCCTTCTACTTGATGGAAAAAGCAATGCGCTCTGGCTGAAATCGCTTCGTTACGGTAAACACGACCAGGCATTAATGCCCTAAATGGCGGCTGACCTGCTTCCATCATTCTCACCTGTACCGATGAAGTATGGGTGCGAAGCGCAATATCTCCATTTTCGCCGCCTTTTTTAATGAAGAAGGTATCTTGCATATCTCTTGCAGGATGCTCTTCTGGGAAGTTAAGGGCCGAAAAGTTATGCCAATCGTCTTCAATTTCTGGACCTTCGGCAACGCTGAAGCCTAGCTTATTGAAAATTTCGATGATTTCTCTACGTACAATGGCCAATGGGTGACGCGTACCTACCTCAAAACCTTCTCCAGGCAACGTCAAATCAAGTTGATTGCTTTCCGAAGTGTCTTGTGATGCTGAAATCGTTTCGTTTAACGTTTGAAATTTAGCTTCTGCTAATTGCTTAAACTCATTCAACACCTTTCCCAAGGTTCTTTTTTCTTCTGGGGAAACGGCTTTAAATTCATCAAATAAATCTTTGATGATCCCTTTAGTTCCCAGAAAACGTATTCTGAACTGTTCTAGCTCTGCAGCATTAGCGGTAGAAAACGCATTGATTTCGTTAGTGTATTGCGTTATTTGGTCTTGTAACATGCGCCAAATATACAGGAATTTATCCTATTTTTTTGTCAGAGTGAGTTCAAAAACAAAGTTCAAAGACTATTGCAGCCATAAAATGAACCCGAATTCATAACATATTGATTACAAATTAGCATTTAGGTAAGCCAGTAGCTCTACAAACACTAATTGAATGTTTCCAGTTTTCGTGAAATTGTGGTCGGCCCCCGCAATTTGAACGAATTTATTAGGCACACTAAGTTGATTTAATTTCGTTGTAAAAGCATCGAAAGTTGTCCTTCCCTGTTTTGGCAAATCTCCCACAGCATTGTTTTCAGGGAAAATAGTTAAGGTCGGTATTTTTTGATTTGAATTAGCGACATACAAAGGACTAATGGCTTTATAATGTTGTTCGTTAGCCACACTCACCTCAAATCCTGTGTATCGATAACCCATTTCTAAAATATAGGATGGCAGCAAATTAAAAGAAGGAATGTCGGTAAAGGTTTGGTCCAACGCTCCAGCCAAATTTGCTGCCACTTTTACTTTATTGGTGTTTTTGCTACCGTAGCTGTACAGCAAACCTAAGGTTGCCCCAGCACTGTGCCCCGCAATGGCAATTCTGCTTTTACTCACTTGCCATTCATCTGCATGGGCAATGGCATAATCAACGGCCGCACTTACATCATCTACCTGATGTTGAATTAATATGGCGCTTTGCTTGTGCGTTACAGGATTAGTTTGCAAACCGCTGCCATCTACCAAACGATAGTTGATATTAACTACGGCAAAATTTCTCCTTACTAATTCTTCTACTATTGCAGTATATTCACTTTTATCGCCACCAATAAAGCTACCGCCGTGTACAAATACTACCACTTTGGTCTCTGAATTTCTGTTAGCTGGCAAATAAACATCCATATTTTGCAAAGCGTTACTGCCATAACTTACATTTAGTTTTGTTTCGGCTTTTAATGATTGGTTGCTTGATTTTTTACAGGCAATCATCGATATGGATAATACTAGGAAGCAAAAGCTTTTCAGGAAAATTTTCATTCGTTAAATCTAATTTTTAATGACACCTAGCTCCTTGCCTACTTTGGTGAAAGCAGCAATGGCTTTATCCAAATGATGTTGTTCATGCGCGGCAGAAAGCTGTACCCTGATACGTGCCTTACCTTGCGGCACTACTGGATAAAAGAAACCAATCACATAAATTCCTTCTTCCAACATTTTAGCTGCAAACTCTTGAGCTACTTTAGCATCGTACAACATTACTGGAACAATAGGATGAAAACCTGGCTTGATATCGAAACCTGCCTCGGTCATTTTCTCTCTAAAATATTTGGTGTTATACTCCAATTTATCACGTAAAGTAGTGGTTTCGCTCAACATATCTAATACTGCTACGGATGCACCAGCAATAGAAGGCGCCAAAGTATTTGAAAACAAATACGGACGTGAACGTTGACGTAACATATCCACAATTTCCTTACGACCAGAAGTAAATCCGCCAGAAGCACCCCCAAAAGCTTTACCCAGAGTCCCCGTAATGATGTCGATACGGCCCATTACATTAAAATGTTCATGAGTACCTCTACCCGTTTTACCAATAAAGCCAGAGCAGTGCGATTCATCAATCATCACCAAGGCTTCGTATTTATCTGCCAAGTCGCAAATTTTATCTAAAGGGGCTACAGAACCATCCATCGAAAAAGCACCATCGGTAACAATCATTCTATGACGGCAATCTTTTGCGGCAATTAACTGCTTTTCCAAATCTTCCATGTCGCAGTTCTTGTAACGGAAACGTTGTGCCTTACATAAACGCACCCCATCAATAATAGAAGCATGGTTCAATTCATCAGAAATGATGGCATCTTCAGGGCCTAACAAAGGTTCAAAAACACCGCCATTGGCATCAAAAGCAGCCGCATAAAGAATTGTGTCTTCTGTTCCTAAAAACTCCGAAATCTTTTTTTCTAGCTCTTTATGCACATCTTGCGTACCGCAAATAAATCTTACAGACGACATTCCGTAACCATATTTATCGATAGCATCTTTAGCTGCTTCAATCACTTTTGGGTGAGATGATAAGCCTAAATAGTTATTTGCACAAAAATTAATCACCTCATCGCCAGTGCTCACTTTGATATCAGCACCTTGTGGCGTTACAATGATTCTCTCTTTTTTATATAGCCCTGCTTGTTCAATTTCAGCAAGTTCCTTTTTTAAAACGGGTTGTAGGGTTTTATACATGGTGTTATTTTAATAGATTTAACACAAATATAGTATTTTGGTTGTTGTGCAACCTTAAGAAACATTACATCGTCTTTGAATAAAAACTAAAAACGCATGAACCTAAACAAAAAACTTCTACTCCTTATCAGCTTCGTTACTTTATCACTAGGGGCTTTGGCACAACAATTTGAAGTCAAAGGAAAAATAACCGATAGTGACGGACAGCCCATCCCATTTGTTTCTGTTTTTATCAAAGGAACAACCAAAGGGGTTTCTGCAAATGCAGAGGGCGCCTACAGCATCAACGTGGATAGGGGTTTAGTGACATTAACTTTTACCATAGTAGGTTTTAAACCTGCTACGCAAAGTATCGATGTTTTTAGCAACACCACCTTAAACCAAACCTTGCAAACGGAGCAATTCACTTTAAATAGTGTTGTCATTAAAGCCAATGGCGAAGACCCAGCTTATCGAATAGTAAGGAATGCCATCAAAAATAGGAAAGCTTATTTAGAAGAGGTTTTTGCCTATAGTAGCGATGTGTACATTAAAGGGATGCAGAAATTAGTAGGTGCTCCTAAAAAGTTTTTCGGGAGGGATATTCAAAAAACCTTGAACTTGGACACTAACAGAAATGGCATTTTATACCTCTCTGAATCTCAATCAAAATTCTCATACATGAAGCCTGATAGGATAAAGGAGGAAATGATTTCTTCAAAAATATCGGGACGAAACAATGCTTTTAGTTTTAACAAAGCTTCTGATATGAGAATCAACTTCTACGAAAATCTGCTCCTTGAAAATAGCGGACTAAGCGCTAGAAGTTTTGTTTCGCCCATAGCCGACAATGCAATGTTTTACTACAAATACAAGTTGTTAGGCAAAACAGAAGAAAACGGATTGACCATTAATAAAATTGAGGTAAGCCCGCGTCGTAAAAACGACCCTGTTTTTAGAGGGATTATTTACATTGCCGATGATACTTGGCGCTTAATGGGCACCGATCTTAACTTGACTAAAGATGCTGGGGTTAACTTGATAGATACCTTAAATATAGCTCAACATTTCATCAAAATTGATAAATATTACATGCCAAGCAATTTGAGATTTCAGTTTAACGGTAATGTTTTTGGCTTCAAATTCCAAGGGTATTTCATCAGTTTTTACAGCAACTACAACATCAATCCTAAATTTGAAAAGGGTTATTTCACACCCGAGATCTTGAAAATCACGAAAGCGGTAAACAAAAAAGACTCAGCCTATTGGGCCAACAACAGACCTATTCCACTTACCGAAGAAGAACGTAAAGATTATATCAAAAAGGACAGTATCGCCCTGCGAATGCAAAGTAAAACCTATCTCGATTCAGTAGAAAAAGCCAATAACAACTTTACTTTAGGCAAAATACTGGTTACCAGTTATCAGCATAATGACAGGTACCACAAACGGTATTATACTTTTGATCCACTACTACAATCGGTATTTTACAATACCGTAGAAGGTTTTGCGATTAAATACGGCGTGACCTATCGTAAACAGTACGAAAACAACAAGTATCTTTTTATTAGGCCTCAAGCCAGATATGGTTTTGCCAATAAACGTTTTACCGCCAATGTGAACGCTTATTACTATTACGACCCTACCAAACGTGCGAGCATTAGCTTGGGTTTTGGTAACGAAATAGCTGATTTGAATAACTATGGTTCAATGTCGTTGCTATCAAACACGCTGAATACTTTACTTTTCGAAAGAAACTATCCTAAGTTTTATAAAAGAGATTTTGTAACGATAGGTACGCAGAGAGAATTGGCAAATGGTCTGCAAGCCTCGCTATCGGTAGATTACTCTAACAACCATGCATTGACGAACAGCACCCTATACAAAATTAGGGACTATAAAGACAGGGAATTTACCTCGAACAATCCTTTAAAGCCAAATGATGATGCGCCATTTTTCGCTGATTATAAATCGACTTCGGTTACCGCGACCTTAACTTATACGATAGGACAAAAATACATTACCCGTCCAGATGCGAAAATTTATACCGAAGCAAAATATCCTCGATTGAGTTTGAGGTATAAAAAAGGACTTGATGGCATTTTTGGCGGAGAAACCGATTATGACTTGATTATTTTTGAAGCTTACCAGGAACGCATTGGCTTAGGTTTATTTGGTTACACTTCATTTGTGGTAGGCGCAGGGAAGTTCCTCAACAGCAACAAATTATTTTATCCAGAGTTTAAGCATTTTAGAGGTAACAACGCCATGTTCTTCCCTCCTAACCTTAGAAAATTCAGGTTCTTGGATTTTTACCAATACAGTACCAACCAACATTATTTTGAAGCACATTTAGAACATAATTTTTCTGGCTTTATCCTCAACAAAATCCCATTATTGAGAAAATTGAAGCTGGAAGAAGTAGTGGGCATCAACTACCTTACGCAACCAGAAAAGAAAAACTATACAGAATATTATTTCGGAATACAACGTTTAGTTTTCGGAATCAGTTACGGTTTTGCCTTTGATAACGGCAAGAGAACTGACCAAGGCTTTAGGTTTTCTTACAATTTTTAGGTCAAACTACATTTTTAATGACCAAAACGTCAATTTAACAAAAGCTTTTTGTTAAATTGACGTTATCAATTGAATCTCAATAGAGCTTTTTTTTTAAATGATAGGCTACCTCCGCTGTTGTATTTTATGTTTGCTCAATTTTGTGGCCTTCGCGGTGTCGGCACAGCATTATGTACTCACTGGAAAAGTAACCGAAATTAAGGGTTCAAATGTGCCTTTCGTGTCTGTTTATGTAGATAATACCACGCAAGGTACTTCTTCCAATATCGACGGACAATACAAACTCACCCTCCCAGCAGGAAAAGTAGAATTGCTATTTACCGCAGTGGGTTATGAAGACCGTAGGGTTACCGTAGTGATGAAAGAAAATACCATTTTGGACATTGTACTTGCTCCAAAAATCTTCATGTTGAATGACGTGATTATCAAGTCAAGAACAGAAGATTTGGCCAATGAGATGATTAAGAAGGTAATCGCCAAGCGAAAAACTTATCTCAACGAAATTGATGCTTTTTCTACGGAAGTTTACACCAAAGCCATGCAGAAATTGGTAAGCGCCCCAAAAAGGTTCTTTGGACGGGATGTAGCCACTATTTTAGATTTAGACAGTAACCGACAAGGTATCATCTATTTATCGGAAACCGAATCAAAATTAGATTTTAAGCAGCGAGATAAGGTGAAAGAAATAATGATTTCGTCTAAAATTGCTGGTGACAATAATGGATTTAGCTTTAACAAAGCCTCCGACCTCATCGTCAACTTTTACAACAATGTATTGTTTGAAGACAAACTCTCAGTAAGAGGTTTTGTGTCGCCAGTGGCCGACAATGCATTTTCGTATTACAAATACAAGTTTTTAGGCAATAGTGAGGAGAATGGTAAAACCATTAGTAAAATACAGGTCATCCCTAAACGTGGTAGTCTGCCTGTTTTTTCGGGGGTTATTTATATTGTGAAAGACAGTTGGCGAATCAATGCTGTGAATTTATTTGTAACGAAAGAAAACGGCATTGAGCTAATAGATACGCTTACAGTAAAACAGCAGTTGGTAGAGATCGGCGACGTTTATGTCCCCCAATCTATACAATTTAGTATTGCTGGAAAAATATTGGGTTTTAAGTTTACAGGTTATGTAATGGGGGTTTATAAAAACTATAACATCCAACCTCATTTCAATAAAAACTTTTTCACTAAGGAAATTTTAAGGGTAGAAAGGAGTTCCAATCAAAAAGACCCGCTCTATTGGGAGAAACACCGTTCGGTACCGCTTACACTTGAAGAACATAACAATTATGTACGCAAAGACAGCATCAGTGCCTTAAAGGCTTCACAAAAATACCTCGACTCGGTTGACCGCATCAAAAACCGTTTCAATATGGCACAAATATTAGTAACGCCTTACGTTTATTACCGCAGTTACAATAAAAAAAGCATTACCTACGACCCTTTAGCCACCAGCGTATTTTACACCACGATTGAGGGTTTAGCCTTAAAGTATGCAGTAAACTTACGACAGGGATTTGACGACGGTCGGTTCTATTCGATTAGGCCCGAAGCTCGGTATGGATTTGCCAACGAACGTTTTAACGCCAATATCAAAGCTAAATATTTATACGACCCTATTAGAAATGCCACGATATCTGTTGGTTTTGGTTCAGAAGTGGCTAATTTAAATTCACTAGAGCAAACTAACCTACTTCGTAATAGCATCAATGCGCTGTTCTTCGGAAAAAACGTCGCTAAATTTTACGAGCGGAGATTTTTCAATGTAGAGGCGTCTAGGGAATTTGCGCCAAGCTTTGAGCTTAAATTAAGCGTAGACTATGCCAAACGCATTGCGCTTTCAAACAGCAATTTCAAAAGCTTACGTAGTAGCACCCGATTTACGTCCAATAATCCATTTACTCCCGAAGACGAGAATAATTTGCTCTTTCCAGAGCATAAAGCATTAGTGGTGAGTGGCACTTTGGCTTATACTGTAGCCCAAAAATATATTACGCGTCCCGATGGTCGTTTTTATATGGAAAGTGATTATCCACGTGTCGAATTCAATTATAAACGAGGAATCAGAGGCGTATTTGGTTCTAGTGTTGATTACGATTTCATTTCGGTAGAGGTTTATCAGAAGAAACTACATTTCGGTATGTTGGGCAAATCTTCCATCCTTTTGGGTGCAGGAAAATTCTTAACCTCAAAAAGCTTAAACTATCCCGACTGGAAACACTTTAGGGCCAATCAATCTATGGTATTTGATCCTGACGAACGGAACTTCCAATTTTTGGATTTCTATATTTTTAATACCACTAAGCAGTATTTCGAAGCCCACTTTCAACACAATTTTGGTTCATTTTTTCTTAGTAAAATACCTTTGCTAAAACAATTAAAACTAGAAGAGATTATTGGTGGAGCCTACTTATCTTCTCCAGAGAAGAGAAACTATAACGAGTTTTATTTTGGCATAAAACGGTTGAATTTCAGGATCCACTATGGTTATGCCTACGATAGAGATGAATTGATTAAAAAAGGATTTAAGTTTTCTTATGGGTTTAATTTGTAATTTGAGCCACAGATACACAGATTTTATTTTAGTTTCCGTATTTTTTTGCATTCGTTTGAAGTGATTATTTATCGCAAAGAAAAGAAGAGCTTCGCTAAGAACGCAAAGAAAAATCACGATATCAAATCTGTGCATCTGTGGCTAATCAACTTATTTCGCGAACTTCTCTTTGCGAGAACTTTAAAAGCACTTTAAAATCACTTTGCGTTAGATTATTTTACCGCGAAGAAAAAAAAGATACGCTAAGAACGCAAAGTCACATCTGTGCATCTGTGGCTACTAACCAATTTATGATGAAAATCATCTTTGCCAAAAAATAAATTACACTTATCTTTGTATCGCCTTAAACGCCGTTTGCAGCGGTATCAATGGAAATATGAAATACAACACCCTACTTTATTACTGCTATTCGCCAATAGCAGAGGCAGAACAATTTGCTGCTGATCATCTTCAATTTTGCAAATCATTAGGTTTAGTTGGCCGTATTATCGTGGCTGATGAAGGTTTAAATGGCACTGTATCTGGTACTGAAGAAGCTTGCAAAGCCTACATGGAGCATGTGCACGCCGATGAACGTTTTGCCAAAACTGAATTTAAAATTGATGAAGTTGACCAACCCTCATTCATCAAAATGCACTGTCGCTACAAAGCCGAAATTGTACATTCGGGCTTACGGGACACAAGCATCATCGACCCTAACAAACAAACTGGAAAGCACCTAGAGCCTACAGAATTTAGTAAAATGATGCATGACGAAGATGTAATTGTGCTTGACGTAAGATCAAACTACGAACATAACTTAGGTAAATTCAAAAATGCCATTACGCTAGACATCGATAATTTCAGAGACTTTCCTGAACAAATTGAAGCGCTAGCTCAATATAAAGACAAAAAAGTACTGACTTACTGTACAGGTGGTATCAAATGCGAAAAGGCTTCAGCCCTATTACTACATCACGGGTTTAATGATGTTTATCAACTGCACGGCGGCATTATTAAATATGGCAAGGAAGCTGGCGGCAAAGATTTTGAAGGCAAGTGCTATGTGTTTGACAACCGCATTGCTGTTGACGTAAATTCGGTTAATCCAACTGTAGTAAGCAAATGCTTTAATTGTGGTACTACTACGCCAAAAATGATCAATTGTGCCAATCCTGAATGCAATGAACACTTTACGCAATGCGATGCCTGCGGCGAAGAACTACAAGGATGTTGCTCCGTAGCTTGTAGCGAGCACCCACGTAAACGCCCGTACGATGGCACAGGTTATTATGTGAAGGTTCCACAACCCGTAGCGATGAAAGATTAAAAGATAAAGAATGGGCTGTCCAAATTAGGATGGCTTTTTTTATAATTAGGCTATAAACCTCGTAGTTTTTTTATAAGACTTATGAAGTTTTGAAAACTTCATAAGTCTATCCTATTATTGCAACGTCTAAACAGTGATGTTTCTTTTTATTTTTATTATTTTGTAATTATTGCAGTATCAACCACTTTCGTATGAAGCTTAGCTTATCAAGAATTTCCTTTCTTTTTATTCTTTATTTTTTTGGTCTTAAGCAACTAGCGGCTAACGATATTCCCAGAATTGGTGTTCCATACGTACAAAACTTCCATAAATCACTATATGCCGCTGGCAACCAAAATTGGTCTATTGCCAAAAATCAAAAAGGGATTATGTATTTTGGAAACTCGGGCGGTTTATTAAGTTACAACGGCAAGTACTGGGAAAAACACGAACTACCAAACAAACAAATTGTAAGGTCTGTAGCGGTAAGCAACGACGGGCTTATTTATACTGGGGGCTTCGGTGAATTTGGATTTTGGGACTATCAGCATAAAAAGCTTGCCTACACCTCACTCACTAAGCTACTTCCCAAAAATGCAAAACTTACTGGCGAAGTTTGGAAAATATACACCCTTGGCAAGAAAATATACTTCCAAACCTTTTCGCACATTTTCCTTTACGAGAACAAGAAAATAACCGTCATCAAACCTGCCAATAATCTCCTCTTTTTACACAAAGTAAACGACAGGCTTTTTGCAGAAGTGATTGAAAAGGGCTTATTTGAACTTAAGGATAGACAGTTAATTAAGTTAGAAGGCAGTGAAATATTAGGCAACACAGGTGTTTTATCAATTCTTCCCTATAAAGATAACCAGTTCCTAATTGGCACCAGTAAAAACGGGCTATTCATTTACGATGGAAAAACGTTTAGTCCTTTTGCCAATCAAGCCAATCAGTTCTTAAAAACCTATCAGCTCAACAACGGCGCTAGGGTGCTCAATAATTACTATGCCTTCGGCACCATTCTAAATGGTATTATCATTATCGATGTCAATGGCAATGTAGTGCAAACCATCAACAAAACCAGCGGATTGCAAAACAATACCGTACTCAGTATTTATAACGACAATGAAAACAATCTTTGGGCTGGATTGGATAATGGTATAGACCGCATCGAACTAAACTCGCCACTATCTTTCTATTTTGATAAGACTGGAAAATTTGGAACAGTTTATTCTAGCTTAATCTTTGGAAACAAAATTTACCTTGGCACCAATCAAGGCTTATTTTACGGTAACTGGAGCAATAATGCCGCAGGTAATTTCGATTTTAAACTGATTCCCAACTCACAGGGGCAAGTATGGGATTTAAGCCGCATAGACAACCAGCTTATTTGTGGACACAACAACGGAACTTTTTCAATTGTTGGTGATAGGATTGAAAAAATCTCCAGTATAAATGGCGGTTGGACCTTAAAGAAACTCAACAGTAATCCAAACTACCTTATTCAAGGCACTTATACAGGCTTAAGTATTTATGTTAAAAATAGTGGAGGCAATTGGACTTTTAGTCATCGAATTGAGGGCTTCGGCGAACCTTCCCGCTACGTAGAACAAGACCATAAAGGAAACATCTGGGTAAGCCATGCCTATCAAGGACTTTACCGTATCAATGTAAGCGAAGACCTTAAAAAAACAGTCAAAATAAAATATTATGATGATAAAAATGGGCTGCCGAGTAGCTTCAACATCAACGCTTTTAATTTAGAAAACAGAGTAGTTTTCTCTTCCGATTCTGGCTTTTATGTATACGACGACATCAACGATCGTTTCAATAAGTACCATGCCTTAAACAACAAGCTGGGGAACTTCAGCACTTCCAATAAAATCATCAAAGCAAGTAACGGCAAATACTGGTTCATCAATCACGGACGTATGAGCTTGGCCAATTTTAATGAACCTGGAAAGATTGTCATCGATTCGAACCGTTTTAACATCCTTGATGGGCGCATGGTTCAATACTATGAAAACATTAGTCAAATTAGCAATAATATCTATTTGATAAGTGTTGATGATGGTTTTGCCATTTATAATGATGCTTTGGCTAGCACGATTAAAGCGTCAACCAAATTACCACAGGTGCTTATTGGCAAAATTGACGACATTACCGACAAATACAGCATCATTGCTGAAAGTGTAAATAGTGAAGAAGAAATTGAAATCCCATTTTCTAGAAATAGCATTCGTATCTCTTTCGCCCTTCCCTATTATCGCTTGTCCAAAATCAAATTCCAATATTACTTAGAAGGATTTTCTAAACAGTGGTCCGAATGGAGCCCTGCAACGCAAAAAGATTTCACCAATTTAAGCAATGGCACCTACGTTTTTAAAGTGCGTGCAAAAATAGATGAACATGCCATCAGCGAAATCAGTACTGTAAAAATTGTGATTCTTGCACCTTGGTACGCCAGCAACTGGGCTTGGGCTTTTTATTTCATTTGTATCATTATTGGCCTCATTGTAGGTAAAAAAATATACGAAGCAAAGCTTAAAAAAGACCAGCAGAAAATAGCCCATAAACTTCAGCAAGAGAAGGAAGACTATTTGAAAAAAGAAGCGGAAGCAACCGAAAAACAGATTGCCAAATTACAAACCGATAAATTACAGGCCGAGTTGGCGGGCAAAAGTCGTGAACTAGCTAATTCTGCCATGAGCTTGGTATACAAAAATGAGCTGTTACAGAAAATTAGTCAGGAGCTTTACAAGCTTAAAGACAACAAAGACCAAAAGCCTCAAGACGACCAATTGCGTAAAATCCAAAAAATCATTGATGATGGGATGAATGATGAACGGGATTGGAATTTATTTGAAAACAGTTTCAATGAGGCCCATGAAAGTTTCTTCAAAAAGCTAAAAGCGAACCACCCAGACCTTGTTCCAAATGACCTGAAGCTTTGCGCTTACCTGCGCATGAACATGAGTAGCAAAGAGATGGCATCCTTACTAAATATCTCTGTTAGGGGCGTAGAAATACGTCGGTATCGTTTGCGTAAAAAACTAGCAGTACCTCATGACAAAAACCTTACGGAGTTTCTCATTGAACTTTAATACTACATCATTACCTCTCATATCACTTTCTCGATTACTTTAAAAGTCTGTATAAAAACTCGCTTTGTAGTAGTACCATTTCCTCAATCAAACAAACAAAAACCGCTGTTTAGACAATAAAAACAGCGGTAAAAGCTAAGCTTGAGATAACGTCATTACCACACTTGATGTAGTAATGTGCAAGTATTTTTTGTTGTTCATACCAAACAAAAGTTCAACATTCGTGTAGTCAAAACTGGAGTAGCACCGCAAAATGTCTCCACTGACTGTGTGTTCAAATAATCAAATATTAAATCAACGGTATGAAAAAAATCTTTACAGAACTCTCTGTTTTAGCTTGTTTTTGTTTGCTTTTATTATCAGACGTTGCCTTTGCCCAAAACGTTACAGTTACGGGTGTGGTAAAAGACGATCAGAACCTTCCGATCCCTTCGGTAAGTATCATGATCAAAGGCACAAGCAACGGCGTACAAACTAATGCAGCTGGAAGTTACACCATTAGTGCACCAGCAAACGCTACTTTGGTGTTTTCCTTCATTGGCTTTGCCAATCAAGAAATCCCTGTGAACAACAGGACAACAATTAATGTAACCTTATTACCATCAGCTAATGATTTGCAGCAAGTGGTAGTAGTGGGTTATGGTACTCAGAAAAAAGCCGATGTAACGGGCTCCATTTCGAGTGTTAAAGGAGAAGATATTGAGAAGTTTACCGTAACTAATCCCATTGCAGCCTTGCAAGGTAAAGTTCCAGGAATGACAGTAGCTAATTCAGGAGCACCAGGCGCTAGCCCAATAGTACGTTTAAGAGGTATTGCAAGTACCAAATATGCCGATCCTTTATATGTAGTAGATGGCTTGCTGCAAGACAACATTGATTTCCTAAACCCTAATGACATTGAAAGCATCGACTTATTGAGAGACGCTTCATCAACGGCAATTTATGGTTTAAGAGGTGCCAATGGTGTCATTGCCATTACCACCAAAAGAGCAGCTAAAGGAAAAACTACCATCAACTTTCAAAGTACAGTGGGTGTACAACATGTAGCTAATCGCATAGACGTTGTAGATGCAGACGGATTTAAGAAACTATATTCGGCACAATTAGCCAATGCTGGTTTACCTCCGTTTGACTATACCAATTTCACTGCAAATACAGATTGGCAGGATCAAGTACTTCGCAATGCAACCATCAATACCAACTCATTAACGATTTCTAATAGCGGAGAAAAATCAACTACCTTACTGAATGTTGGCTACAACAATCAAGATGGGGTGGTTAAATACAACAACTATAAAAAGTTTGTTGCTCGTTTAAACGAAGAAATCAGAATAAACAACAATATTAAAGTTGGCGGAAATATTACAGGCTTTCACTGGAGAAACCAGCCTACATCTGTAACGCTAAACCGTGCAATATGGGCGGCACCAATAGCGCCAATACAGGTTAACGACAATACCTATTATCAAATGCCTTCATTTCAAACACAGGTGCTAAACCCAGTAGCCGAGATGAATCGCAATAGAAATACCTCAATAAACAGGGGCTACAGATTTAATGGAAGTTTATACGCAGAGGTTAAATTCTTAAAAGACTTCACTTGGAAATCAACGGTATATGCTGATTTAGGTTTTAATAACGCTCGTAGCTATACACCACTCCCTTTTAGGTTTGTCCGTTTAGGAGAAGGCACTCTTCCAACGGAAACAGTTTATGACAATTCTGCAAGAACTACGGTTGCTCAAAACACTTTCGAAGGTAGAAAATATCAACAAGATCATACTTTAAGTTACAGCAAAGAGCTTAATGGCGGTCATAGAATCGATGCTGTAGTAGGTTTCACCACGGTATATATGTCAAACACTTCATTAAATGGATCTCGTAGAGATACTACCTTAAATGTACCATTTGATCCTAAATTTTGGTATTTATCAAACAACATCATTAACGAAAACAATCCTACTTTTAACGGTGGTGGAGGTAGCGAAGAATCCAACGCTGGTGGTTTTGCCAGAGTTAGCTATGCCTACAAAAACAAGTATTTGTTAAATGCAACCATTAGAAGAGACGGAAGCTCAAGATTTGCGCCGAAAAATAGATGGGGAACCTTTGGTAGTGTAGGTTTAGGATGGGTTGCTAGTGAAGAAGATTTCTTCAAAAACAACATCAAAGGAATTGACTTTTTAAAACTCCGTGCTGCATGGGGTAGATTAGGTAACTCTAATGGAGTAGATCCAAATCTTTACCAATTAGCATTAACTACAGGAGAGTCAGCTGTTTTCGGAAATAACGTATACCCTTCTATCAGAAACGCTTATCTTCCTGACGAAAATTTACGCTTTGAGATAGTACAGGGTGTTGATGTAGGTGTAGAATTAAGAGCCCTAAGAAGCAGATTAAGTGCAGAAGTAACTTACTATAACAAAACTACCGACGGAATCCTTACTCAAGTAATATTACCGAGCGTAAGTGATAACTATTTCACCAATTTAGGTAAGCTTACCAATAAAGGTGTAGAGGTTAGTTTAGGCTGGAATGATGTAATTGGATCTGACTTCAGGTACAATGTCACTGGTAATTTCAGTTACAATAAAAATGTGGTGAACTCCATTGGTAATACTTCGAACTTCCAAATCGTTAGAGGTGGAGGAACAAATGTTACCGAAACAGGAAGATCAGTTGGTTACTTTTTTGGCTACAAACAAATCGGCATTTACCAAAGTTCTGCCGATTTGGCAAAAATGGCCAGTTTTCCCGATTCTGCTCCTGGTGATATTGCTTTTCAAGATACCAATGGCGACGGAGTGATCAATCCCTTAGACAGAACCTACTTAGGCACACCTTTCCCTCCTTATAGCTACGGGCTTAACCTTTCTATGAGCTATAAAGGTTTTGATGTAGCCATTGAAGGTCAAGGCGTGGCAGGAAACCACATTTATACGCAACGTCGTACAGGAAGTTTCGCCGTGTTAAATTACGAGACCAACAGGTTAAATGCATGGACAGCTCCAGGTACTAGCAATGTTGAACCCATCATCAACAGAAACCGTGCGAACAACTATTTATTTAGCAGCTATTTCTTAGAACCTGGTGATTATTTCCGTATCCGTAATGTACAATTAGGTTATGCTTTTGCTAATGCAGCAATGAAGAGCATTGGTGTGCAAAAATTACGTCTTTTCATCAGTGGACAAAATATTAAAACATGGACAAAAGCCACAGGATACACGCCTGAGGCTCAAATAAGCGACATGCTTCAAAGTGGTGCAGATAATGGAATTTATCCAGTTCCAGCCGTTTACTCTTTTGGATTAAATGTAACTTTTTAACCACCGTAATTAATTTTTGAAAAATGAAAACATTATATAAAACAACAAAGAAAATTGGTGTAGCGTGTTTAGCAATAGCGCTTATGGCATCAATCTCTAGCTGTAAAAAATTTCTAGATACACAAAGACAAGGACAGTATACCGACGAGGACTATCCTTACCCAGGAGGTTCAGGCCCATATGACCAATATATTTTTGCGGCCTATAAAAGTTTAAGAGCATACGGTGTGCATTCCTTTGGCTTTGTTCTTTCTACAGCAGTAAGAAGCGATGACTCAGATATTGGCAGTTCTCCTGGTGATGGCGGTGCAAACGTACAAACCTTTGAAACATTTCCACTTTCACCTGCTAACGGCATTATTAACGGCATGTGGGTAGAATATTATGGAATGATAGACAAATGCAATATCGTGTTAGACCAAATTGAGAATAACAAAGAGATTGTTGCTACTGATGCAAATAAAATCCAATCTCAGGCAGAAGCTAGATTTTTAAGAGCTTACGCTTACTTTAACATGGTAAGATTCTTTGGTAGAATTCCTTTAGTGACCAAACCGCAAACACCTGGACAACCTGGTGTACCACAAAGCACACCAGCGCAAGCCTATGCCTTAATTGAAAGCGATTTACAATTTGCGGCAACAAACCTGCCTCCTACTTGGGACCCGCGCTTTGTTGGACGTGCAACTAGCGGTGCCGCAAACGGGCTATTAGCTAAAGTTTATTTAACTCAACAAAAGTGGGGAGCAGCAATGGCTGCAGCTAACTTAGTGATGACTAGCGGACAATACAATTTAAATACTCCTTACAGCGAAATTTTCAAGGAGGAAGGAGAAAACAGTAAAGAAAGTGTTTTTGAAGTGCAAGCAACCGCAACAGCTGCTATTCCAACAAATAACGGTGTACAGTACGCCGCAAATCAAGGCGTTAGAGCTTCTGGCGATTGGAACCTTGGAGACGGCTTCAACGTACCCAACACCACCTTAGATTTAGCATATGAACCTAATGATCCTCGTAAGGCCCGAACCTTCCTTTATAGAAGCACTGGTACCACTACTTACCGATCAGTATATGGTGATGCAACAGGTACTACTTGGCAAAATCCAATTTATAATCACAAAGTTTATACTAATCCAGCCAGAAGAGCTTCAATTGGCAACAGATTTGGTTGGTGGATGAACATAAGAATATTACGCTACGCAGATGTGGTATTAATGTACGCTGAGGCAGCCAACGAAGTGGGTGGCACCGCTAATTTTACCGCAGCTACAAACGCTTTAAACAGTGTTAGAGCGAGAGCAAGACAGGGAGCCCCTGCTGGAACATTACCTGATATCGTTTTTGTAGACCAAGCGCAATTGAGACAAGCTATCCGTCAAGAAAGAAGAGTAGAGTTGGCAATGGAACACGACCGCTTCTTCGACTTAGTAAGATGGGGCATTTCAGGGGCAGCAATGGCTGCCGCAAACAGACCTAATTTTGCTGAATTCCGCGACGTATTAATGCCTATCCCTATTGTTCAAATAGACTTAAGTAAAGAACCTAATAAGTTAACCCAAAACACGGGCTATTAATCATTACTCATATGAAATTTTCAAATATATATACAAAGGGTTGTTTGCTAGCATTAACACTAGCAGCAACTGCTTTCTCTTCTTGCAAAAAAGACGGAAACCCAAACAATTTGCCAGAGGTTAGTCCTGCGGATTATGAAGGCACCATCGATGGTTTCAGAACGACCGAAGACGTTTTCAAAGAGAATATGGTGGCGTACTTTACTTTTGATGACACTTATAATGAAAAGCTTTCCAATACTGCGCCAACCTTAAAAAACGGTGATAGTTTTGTGGCAGGTTTTAAGGGTAAAGCGTTAAACTTAAACTCAGGATATGTTTATTATGGCACACAATTCAATGCCTTTAAAACAGACGTATTCAAAAGCTTTACCATCAGTCAGTGGATCAAGATTTTAAACAACGGCACCAAACGTACCATGTTGTTAACCATTGCCAGACCAGGCGTGCTTCAAGGCAACTTGAACATTAACTTAAATACGCAAGCAAGACCAGCCACCAATTTAGATTTTATTGGTATCAATCCTATTTTTGCAACCGTAGGCGGGGGTACACAAGATAACTTAAACAATACCACTTCTCCTAAAATTGGCAACGACAACTGGGTTCACTTAGTAATTGCTTACAACGGTTTAACAGGAAGGTTTAACATTGTTGCAAATGGTGTTAATATTGGTAGTTTTTCCGACAGAGGTGTAGGAAACAATCTTTTCAAATCTTACGAACCTAGCGAGCTAATTTTTGGCGCCAACTACAACCTAATTCCAGGAAAAACGGTGAATGCTGATGTAGCTTATGCTCCAATGACGGGTGTAATCGACGAAGTAAGGATCTACAACAGATTCATGCCAGATGCGATTGCAAAAGCCCTTTACAACTTAGGTAAAGCAGGTAAATAATTATTAAAAACATAAAGGCACAGTGTTATGCTGTGCCTTTTTTTGAAATCCTTTCATAAAACTTTTGTTGTGAATCATCTTAGAACGTCACCCTTTATTCATCAATTTTTCTGTTTGTGTTTAGGCATCACAGTTCTCTTTTCCTGCAAAAAAAATAATTCAAATCAACCTATAAATACCGATACTTCTTTACATTTTTCTGTAAATGGAGTTAGTAACGGCAGTTTAAAATACACCAATCTTCCCCTTAAACCAGTCGTAAAATTTACTTTCACCGAAGCCATAAATCCAGCTACCGTAACCAGTAGCATTTTATTAAAAGATGCTTCAGGAACAACCGTTCCTGTATTTGTCACCTATGAAGGCAACAACAAAATTGCAAATGTAACGCCTCAAAACAACCTCTCTTCGTTTAGCAGTTACGAACTTGCGGTGAACGACCAACTCAAATCAGCTGGCGGTGGCCGACTGATCAATCCCGTGATTATTACCCTCATCTCAGGCTTAGATGATACCGATAAATTTCCAAGAATAAGTGACGACGAGCTCCTTACCCTTGTCCAAAAACAAACCTTTAAATACTTCTGGGATTTTGCCCATCCCGTAAGTGGTATGGCCAGAGAAAGAAATACTTCTGGCAACACCGTTACCTCTGGAGGATCTGGTTTTGGTGTAATGGCCCTCGTTACTGGTATTCACCGTAATTTTATCAGCAGGGCTGATGGACTTGCCAGAACCCAACAGATCGTGAACTTCTTAAAAACAGCCGATCGCTTCCATGGCGCTTATTCGCATTGGATAGACGGTAACACAGGGAAAGCCATCGCTTTTAGCGCCAAAGATAACGGTGGCGATTTGGTAGAAACTTCCCTGTTAATGGCTGGCCTTTTAACGGCACGTCAATATTTTGATGGAACCTCTGCTGCCGAAACCAACTTAAAAAACGACATCACCACCTTATACAACCAAGTAGAATGGGACTGGTACCGCAATGGAACCAATTCACTTTTTTGGCACTGGAGCCCCAACTACAATTGGGACATGAACCTTAAAATACAAGGGTGGAATGAATGTTTAATTACCTATGTACTTGCGGCGTCCTCCCCTACCCATAGTATTCCAAAAAATGTATATGATGAGGGCTGGGCCAGAAATGGGGCCATGAAAAACGGCAGCACCTATTATGGCGTACAACTCCCATTAGGCAATGCAAATGGTGGGCCTTTGTTCCTTTCGCAGTATTCGTTCCTAGGAATTAACCCCAACGGATTAAGCGACGCATATGCCAATTACGAAACGCAAAACAAAGCGCACGCCATGATTAACTATAATTACTGCGTGGCCAATCCAGTAAAACATAATGGTTATGGCGCAAATTGTTGGGGACTAACGGCCAGTGATATTCCTAATGGATATACCGCTAGCTCACCAACTAATGACAGAGGAGTAATTGCGCCTACCGCAGCATTAGCTTCGTTTCCATATACCCCAACACAATCGATGGCGGCCCTTAAGTTCTTTTATTACAAATTGGGAGACAAGCTTTGGAAGGAATACGGTTTTATTGATGCCTTTAACCTCAACGATCCTTGGTTTGCCAGCTCATTTTTAGCCATTGATCAAGGTCCAATCATCATTATGATTGAGAACTATCGAAGCAAGTTATTATGGAACCTCTTTATGAGTGCTCCCGAAATTAAAACAGGAATGAAAACACTCGGATTTTCGAGCCCGAATTTATAATACACACAAATGAAATTAAAGTACTTTATTCCCATCATTGCCCTTTTAGGTAGCTGCTCGGTTAGTAAAACCAGCAATCAAAGTAAAAAACTTACCGACGATGAATTGCTCACGGTAATACAAAAACAAACCTATAAGTATTTTTACGAAGGTGCCGAACCTGTTTCTGGCCTTTCAAGAGAACGCTATCACAGCGATAATGTATATCCACAAAACGACAAGGATGTAATTGCTACTGGGGCCAGTGGCTTTGGCATTATGGGCACTATTGTGGCTATCGAACGCAAGTTCATTACTCGCGAACAAGGTTATGCCCACCTTAAAAAAGGACTTGATTTTTTGGCAAAAGCCGATAGATTTCATGGTGTTTGGCCGCACTGGATGCTGCCTAGTGGCAAAGCAAAAGCTTTCGGCAAAAACGATGATGCCGGCGATTTGGTAGAAACCTCTTTTTTAGCACAGGCATTGGTTTGTGTACGTCAATATTATGCCAATGGAAACGAACAAGAAAAAGCTTTGGCTCAAAAAGCCGATGAACTATGGAAAGGCATTGACTGGAATTTTTATAGAAAAAACAATGAAAACGTACTTTACTGGCATTGGTCACCAAACTCTGGCTGGAAAATGAACTTCGCCATTACGGGCTATAACGAATGTCTAATTACCTATATCATGGCAGCTTGCTCTCCTACTCACGGCGTACCCCCAGAGGTTTATCATCAAGGTTGGGCGAAAAGCGGTGCCATTAACACCAATATTTCCCTTTACGGACATCCTGTAAAGTTAAAGCACAACGTAGTAGGCGAAAGTGTTGGACCACTTTTTTGGGCACATTATTCTTATCTGGGCCTTAATCCAAAAGGGTTGAAAGATAAATACGCTGATTATTGGGAAGAAAACAAAAGCCACACGCTTATTAACTACGACTATGCCATTGCTAATCCGAAAGGTTTTAAAGGTTATGGCAAAAACTCGTGGGGCTTAACGGCCAGCTATTCTGTAAAAGGGTATGCTGCACACATGCCCAATGAAGATTTTGGGGTAATTAGTCCAACGGCAGCCCTGTCCTCTTATCCTTATGCACCAAAAGAAAGCATGCAGGTAATGAGACATTTGTATGAAGACATGAAAGATAAAGTTTGGGGCGAATTTGGATTTTATGATGCCTACAGCGAAACCGCCAACTGGTATCCGAAAAGATACATCGGTATTGATCAAGGTCCAATTGTAGTGATGATAGAAAATGGAAGAACTGGGCTTTTATGGAAGCTTTTCATGAGTGCACCAGAGATACAAACAGGATTAACAAAACTAGGTTTTACCTATTCAAAATAGAGATTATAGCATGAAGAAAATCATTATAGCATTTGCCGCGGCCCTAACATTACCTGCTTTTGCGCAAAAAGCGAAAACAGTTGTCACCGAGAAACAGAAAATGGATGCCTTCATCAAAAACCTCATGGCTAAAATGACGGTAGATGAAAAAATTGGACAATTGAACCTTGTTACTGGTGGCGAAGCAACCACTGGAGCGGCAGTAAGTACAGGCGTAGAATCTAAAATTGCCAAAGGAAATGTTGGGGGAATTTTTAGTTTAACTACCCCTCAAAAAATCCGCAAAGCACAGGAAATCGCTATGCGTAGCCGATTAAAAATTCCTTTGATTTTTGGACAGGACGTCATTCATGGATATAAAACAACCTTTCCTATTCCATTGGCATTAGCTGCCAGTTGGGACATGTCGTTAATTGAAAAAACAGCAAGAGTAGCGGCTACTGAAGCCACTGCCGATGGTTTAAATTGGACCTTTTCACCAATGGTAGATTTATCTCGCGACCCACGTTGGGGCCGTGTAGCTGAAGGAAATGGAGAAGATCCATTCTTAAGTTCTGCCATTGCCAAAGCCATGGTAAAAGGCTACCAAGGCAATGACCTAAAAGAAGTAAACACCATGATGGCCTGTGTAAAACATTTGGCTTTATATGGTGCTGCTGAAGGCGGTAGAGATTACAACACCACTGACATGAGCTTGGACAGGATGTATAACGAATACCTTCCTCCATACAAAGCGGCAATAGATGCTGGCGCTGGTAGTGTAATGGTTTCTTTTAACGACATTAACGGTGTACCTGCTACGGCCAACAAATGGCTATTAACCGATTTACTTAGAAAACAATGGGGTTTTACAGGCTTTGTAGCTTCAGATTATACTGGGGTGAGTGAGCTAGTACCACACGGGCTGGGCGATTTAAAACAAGTATCGGGCTTAGCCTTAAAAGCTGGAACAGATATGGATATGGTGAGCGAAGGATTTTTAACTACCCTTGCTCAGTCTTTAAAAGAAGGCAAAGTGACGATTGCTCAAATCAACAATGCTTGCCGTTTAATTTTAGAAGCAAAATACAAATTGGGTTTATTTGATGATCCATTCAAATATTGCAGCGAAGAAAGAGCGGCCAAAGAAATTTTAACCGCAGACAACTTACAGTTTGCCCGTGAAACGGCTACCAAAACGTTTGTGCTGTTAAAAAATGAGAATCAAACCCTTCCTTTGCAGAAAAAAGGCACCATTGCCTTAGTGGGCCCTTTGGCCAATACCAGATCAAATATGCCTGGTACTTGGAGCGTAAATGCCGATTTTGCTCGTATCCCTACCCTATTGGAAAGTCTAACCACCGTAGCAGGTAAAGACGTAAAAATTCTGCACGCCTTAGGTTCAAACCTCATTGGCGATCCTAATCAGCAAATTTGGGGTACTGCCCACGGACGTGATATCCCAAGGGACAATAGACCTGAAAGCGAAATCATTGCCGAAGCGGTAAAAATTGCAGAAAAGGCTGATGTGGTAATAGCTGCTTTAGGCGAAGCTTCTGAAATGAGCGGCGAAAGCTCAAGTCGTACCGATATTGGCATTCCTGATACACAAAGAAGATTATTGGCGGCCTTATTACAAACAGGCAAACCTGTAGTGTTGGTTTTATTTGCTGGCAGACCAATGACCTTAACTTGGGAGCAGCAAAACGTACCCGCCATTTTAAACGTTTGGTTTGGTGGCGTGGAAGCAGCACATGCCATTAGCGATGTATTGTTTGGTGATGTAAACCCTTCTGGTAAAATCACCATGACTTTCCCTCAAAACGTTGGTCAAATACCACTTTATTACGCCCATAAAATGACGGGTCGTCCACTAGGTAACAACAAATGGTTTACCCGTTTTCTTTCTAACTATTTAGACGTGAGCAATGAGCCTTTATATCCTTTTGGTTATGGTTTAAGCTATACCACGTTTAATTACGGTGATGTTAAAATTAGTAACAACAGCTTTAAACCTGGTCAAAAAATTACAGTAAGTACTAGGGTAACCAACAGTGGTAAACGAGCAGGAGAAGAAGTAGTGCAGCTTTACATCCGCGATTTGGTAGGAACTAGCACAAGACCAGTTAAAGAACTGAAAGGCTTCCAAAAAATCAGCCTTCAACCTGGCGAAACCAAAAACGTAAGCTTTACCATCTCAGAAGAAATGTTGAGGTTTTACAACAGCGAACTTAAATTCGTTTCTGAAGCAGGAGATTTCAAAGCCTTTATTGGTACAAATTCAAGAGATGTCAAAGAGGTTGATTTTAAGTTAGTGAAGTAATTTGCTAGTTTAAATAGGCTCCTTAAGACTTACGAAGTTTTTGAAACTTCGTAAGTCTTAAAAAAAGGCATCGTCATTTCGACGATAGGAGAAATCTAGCAACTTTATAGTGTCGCATTAGATTTCTCTCCTTAAATTTTAGATCAAAATGACGAAAATATTGAAGTATGCTCTTGTCATTTAAAGGACAGCAAAGAATATTTGGCATTAAAGCCAACAAATCGTTAGATTTCTCCTATCGTCGAAATGACGGGTAGGAATAGTGATGGAAATGAAAGAATAACATGAATTGAATAATATGAAAAGAATAAGCATAGCCATACTATTATTTTTCCTTAGCGCAACTGCATTTGCCCAAGATCTTTCCCTATACAAAAAAGCTTTTTTTGTAGCCAATGGCGATACCTTGAAATACCGCATACTTTATCCTAAAAACTTCGATAGCCAGAAAAAATATCCTGTAATTCTTTTCCTCCATGGACGTGGCGAGAGTGGTAAAGACAATGAAAAACAACTGGCCAATGGTGGCAAACTGTTTTTAAACGAAAACTTCAGGAATAACCACCAAGTGATCACCATTTTCCCGCAATGTGCTTCCAACAGCTATTGGGCCAATGTAGAAATTGACACCGTAAATACGAAGCGTTTCTTCACTTTTATAAAAGGTGGGCAGCCTACCAAAGCTATGAGCTTAGTACTTCAGTTTACCGATAACTACTTTAAAAACAGCTTTGTTGACCCTACTAAAATTTATGTAGGTGGTCTATCTATGGGTGGTATGGGAACTTTTGAAATGTTACGAAGAAAACCTAACACCTTTGCTGCAGCATTTGCCATTTGTGGTGGTGACAATGTACTGAATGCTAAAAAATACAAGCATGTACCGTTATGGATTTTTCACGGCGGTTTAGATGATGTGGTTACTCCGCAGTTTTCTTATGGTATTTACCGCAAGCTTAAAAAACTTGGTAACACCCCAAAATTTACGGTCTACCTAAAAGCTAACCACAATAGTTGGGACAGTGCCTTTGCCGAACCAGATTTGTTGCCTTGGTTGCTTTCACACAAAAAATAAGCTAGTTTCGTAAAAAATTAGACCATGGATTTACCTAATATTTTCACCAAAGAAATAGCAGAAGGTGTGATCGAAAGAATCAACAAATTAACACCAAGTTCGCAACCGTTTTGGGGCAAAATGAGCGTTGCCCAAATGTTAGCACATTGCTGTGTGGCCTATGAAATGGTGTATACAAACAAACATCCGAAACCAGGCTTCTTGATGCGCTTTATCTTAAAAAAATTTATAAAGAAAATGGTGGTATCGAAAAAGCCTTACCCTAAAAATTCGAAAACAGCGCCTGCATTTTTAATTAGCGACGAGAAAGATTTTGAGACGGAAAAGAAACGCTTGGTTGATTACATTAGAGAAACCCAAGTATTAGGTGCCTATATTTTTGATGGTAAGGTTTCCCATTCATTTGGTCCTTTGAGTGACAATGAATGGAATAATATGTTTTACAAACATCTGGATCATCACCTTAAGCAATTTGGGGTATAAATAATATTTCAACCTATGAGGTTTACTGTAATGGGAAGCCTCTAAATTACTCCCTCTAAGAGATAAGAAACTGGCTTCCGAAATGATTAGCACTACTTATTCTCTCACCTTTTTAAGGAGAGGTTTGACTGACATCATTAGCCCCGACAGTAATGTAAAGCCCGCAAGCGAGTAAAGCGAGTGCGGACTTGTAATGAATGGCGGGACTATCGGAACCAAAAAGCAGGTAATTTGCGCTTCATAAAAAAAACCTCGTAAGTTTTGAAACATACGAGGTTTAAGGGGAATTATTTTGGTGGCTTACTCGGCCATGTTATGGTAAACCGCTTGAACGTCATCGTCCTCTTCCAGTTTGTCAATCAGCTTCAATACATCGGCAGCTTGTTCTTCGGTTACTTCGTGATGAGACAAAGCAATGCGCTCTAGTTTTGAGCTTTTCAATTCAAGACCTTTTTCCTCTAATGCTTTCTGTAGGGAACCAAAATTCTCAAATGCACCTTGTGCTACTACAATATCGTTTCCTTCTTCATCAGCCTCTACATAAAGCTCTTCCAAACCAGCGTCAATTAATTCAAACTCTAATTCTTCCAAATCTAAGTCTTCGGTAGGTGCAAATCTGAAAATAGATTTTCTATTGAAAACAAAATCCAAAGAACCTGTTTTACCCAAAGAGCCATTGGTTTTGTTGAAATAGCTGCGAACGTTAGCCACGGTACGATTAGTATTATCAGTTGCCGTTTCAATTAAAACCGCAACGCCGTGTGGGGCATATCCTTCGTAAACAATCTCCTCGTAATTCGCCATCGACTTATCAGAAGCACGCTTAATTGCCGCCTCTACCCTATCTTTTGGCATATTTACAGCCTTCGCGTTTTGCATCGCAGTACGCAAACGAGAGTTGGTTTCTGGATTTGGGCCAGATTCCTTAACTGCCATTACAATATCTTTACCAATACGGGTAAACTGTACGGCCATTTTAGACCAACGTTTAAATTTTCTTTCTTTTCTAAATTCGAATGCTCTTCCCATTATTTTAGTAGTTAGTGGTTGGTGGTTAGTAGTTAGACAAAAGCCTTATCCCATAAACCTTACACCTTAAAACCTTATACCCTATACCTTATTTTATTTTTTCAAGTTCGTTAACATATCTGTGGTCATTTTTGCCAAATCAAATTCTGGCTTCCAGCCCCACTCTTTTTGTGCGTAGCTATCATCAATTGATTTAGGCCAGCTATCTGCAATTTGTTGCCTCGGGTCATGTTCGGCATAGCTTAACTTAAAGTCGGGAATGTGCTTTCTAATTTCTGAGGCCAACACTTCAGGTGTAAAACTTACCCCTGCAAAGTTATAGCTAGAGCGAATGCTCAATTGTTCTGCAGGTGCATCCATCAGTTCAATGGTTCCCCTAATGGCATCGTCCATGTACATCATTGGCAATTCCGTTTCTGCAGATAAAAACGAAGCATAACTTCCTTTTTTCAATGCTTCATGGAAAATATGTACCGCATAATCGGTAGTACCGCCACCTGGCGCTGCTTTCCAACTGATTAATCCTGGATAACGGATGCTTCTTACATCTAGACCATATTTTTGGTGATAATATTCGCACCAACGCTCACCTGCCAATTTACTAATACCGTAAATGGTATTGGGATCCATGGTACAATATTGTGGCGTTTGTTCTTTTGGCGAGTTAGGCCCAAATACAGCGATAGAACTTGGCCAATAAACCTTTGCCGTTTTATATGCCAAGGCTAAGTCCAACACGTTCAATAAGCCGTTCATGTTCAAGTCCCAAGCTAGTTTTGGGTTTTGTTCGCCCGTTGCCGAAAGCAAAGCTGCCAACAAATAAACCTGCGTAGGTTGGTATTTTTCAAAAATTGCCTTTAAAATGTCTTTATCCAAAACGTTCACAAACTCGAACGGTCCCGCATTTTTGATTTCATAATCTGGGCGACGGATATCGCAAGCAATCACATTATTACTACCGTAGCCAGCACGTAATGCGGTCACTAACTCGGTGCCTATTTGCCCATTTGAGCCTAAAACTAATATCTTATCTTTCATGAATAAACTGAAGTTTGACAAAGGTAAAAAAATGGCTCAAAAGCAAATCAAAAAAATGAGTAGAGTTATCTTCTTACCCATCACTCCACTACCTAGGCTATACAAATTACCATTGATTTGCTAACTTAGCAATGACCAAAAATATAATCCTCATGAATAAATTACTATTAACCGTCATTACAGCATCAGTACTGTTATCCTGTAAAGAAAAAGTAAAAGAAGAACCCATCGTGTTAAAATATCCCGAAACAAAAAAAGTCGACACTGTTGACAATTACTTTGGAACTGAAGTAAAAGATCCTTATCGCTGGTTAGAAGATGATAAATCTGCCGAAACTGCTGCTTGGGTAAAAGCCGAAAATGAAGTGACTTTCGGTTATCTCGAAAAAATACCTTTCCGCAAAGAAATGAAAGACCGCTTAGAAAAGCTGTGGAACTACGAAAAGATTTCTGCGCCTTCACAAGAGGGAAACTATACCTATTACTTTAAGAACAACGGTTTGCAAAACCAATCGGTGATGTACCGAAAAGATAAGGATGGTAAAGAAGAAGTATTCCTTGATCCGAACACTTTCTCGAAAGATGGTACTACCTCCCTATCTACCGTTGAATTTTCTAAAGATGGTTCTTTGGTAGCCTATTCTATTTCGGAGGCAGGTAGCGACTGGAACAAGATCATTATTATGGATGCAGTGAACAAGAAAAAACTGGAAGCTGAATTAGTAGACGTTAAATTTAGTGGTATTGCTTGGATTGGCAACAAAGGTTTCTATTATTCGAGCTACGACAAACCAAAAGGAAGCCAGCTTTCGGCCAAAACTGATCAGCATAAATTATATTTTCACCAATTAGGTACTGCCCAAAAAGACGACAAAGTAATTTTCGGACAAAATGAGAAACGTAGATATGTAGGTGCTAGTGTAACCGAGGATGATAGATATTTGGTGATTTCTGCTTCGAACTCTACTTCTGGCAACGAGCTATATTTTAAAGACCTAAGCGTTCCAGATAGCAAGATTGTGAACATATTAGATAATTTTGAAAGCGACAGCTATATTTTGGATAATGTAGGCACCAAACTTTACATTGTGACCAATCTTAAAGCGCCTAACCAAAAATTAGTAACGGTTGATGCAACTAATCCAAAATCGGCCAATTGGAAAGACTTTATTCCCGAAACAGAGAATGTGCTTTCGGTATCTACTGGCTCAGGCTATATTTTTGCCAATTACATGAAAGATGCCGTTTCGCAAGTAAAACAATATGACTACGATGGCAAAATGCTCCGCGAAATTAAATTACCAGGACTTGGCACTGCTGGAGGTTTTGGAGGAAAAAGAGAAGATAAGGCTTTGTATTATTCTTTCACCAATTACATCACTCCTGGAACCATCTATTCCTTTGAACCGAAAGAGGGAAAATCTGCAGAATATCAAAAACCAAAAGTAGATTTCGATGGTGCAGCTTACGAAAGCAAGCAGGTTTTCTACACCTCCAAAGATGGCACCAAGGTACCAATGATCATTACCTATAAAAAAGGGCTAAAGTTAGATGGAAATAATCCAACCATTCTTTACGGATACGGTGGCTTTAATGTAAGCCTTACCCCAGCGTTCAGTATTTCTAATGCGGTGTGGTTAGCACAAGGTGGTGTTTATGCGGTTCCTAATCTTCGTGGCGGTGGCGAATATGGAAAAAAATGGCACGACGACGGTACTCAAATGAAAAAACAGAATGTATTTGATGATTTTATTGCAGCAGCAGAATACCTGATTGCACAGAAATATACTTCATCTGACTATTTAGCCATTCGTGGCGGTTCTAACGGCGGGCTTTTGGTGGGCGCTACCATGACGCAAAGACCTGAATTAATGAAAGTGGCTCTTCCAGCCGTAGGCGTTTTAGATATGCTACGTTATAATACCTTCACCGCTGGTGCAGGATGGGCTTATGATTATGGCACAGCCCAAGATTCAAAAGCCATGTTTGAGTACCTTAAAAAATATTCGCCAGTACATCATGTGAAAGAAGGTACCAGCTACCCTGCTACCTTAATTACTACTGGTGATCACGATGACCGTGTAGTACCCGCACATAGTTTTAAGTTTGCGGCAGAGCTACAGGCCAAACAAAAAGGAAACAATCCTGTACTTATTCGCATCGAGACCAATGCAGGCCATGGTGCTGGAAAACCTGTTTCTAAAACCATTGAAGAAGCAGCAGATATTCTTTCGTTCACGTTATTTAACATGGGTGTTAGAGAACTACGATAATCTCTCTTTAAACATTACAAAGGGCATAAAAAATTCTTATGCCCTTTTATTTTTTCAAAACTTATTGATTTCGATATATTACCAAAACAGTAATTTCAACTATCTTTATCATTAAAATTACTTACGATTAGTTTCGTTTTTAAAATAAAACTTCACAAATTAGATAAATGATCTACAAATACAAATGATCAAAAAGAAATCAAAGTCAAGTACCCTATCAACTTAATATTACTATTGGCTTGATAAAATCAGGCAATTTGCTGCCAATATTGTATCAAATTCGTAACAGCTATTGACTTACTAACTTTAAATTATTATAATTACCTAAATTTATATAGTGTAAAAAACACACTTAGAACCAATATATAGACCACTTATATGGACAGAAGAGAAGCACTCCGAAGCGTAGCCATTTTGTTAGGAACGGCCATTTCTGCTGGAACAACAGACATCTTGTTCAGTAGCTACACCCTACCTGAAAGCGAAAAAAACGCAGTTAATTTTAGCGCAGAGCAAATAAGGACACTCACCGAAATTGCTGATGTGATTATCCCTACCACCAAATCATCTGGCGGAGCCAAAGCGGCAGGCGTCGGCAAATTCATTCCAATGATGGTAAACGACTGTTATCCAGCAAAACAACAGCAATCTTTCTATAAGGGCCTGACGGAATTTGAAGCCCGTACTAAAAAACAGTATGGTAAAAGTTTTGCCTTAATTCCATTGGCAGAGCGCAAAAAAATGCTCAACGCACTAAGACAGGAAACCTTAGATCAAAAAACGAACAAACTTCCTGAAAGAGCAGATATTGCCTATTTCTTTACCACGGTAAGGGACCTAACCTCGCTAGGATATTTTTCATCGGAAATTGGCTGTACCAAAGCCCGCGAGTACGTACAAATACCAGGCAGCTATGATGGCGCTTATCCGCTAAAGCCAGGACAAAAATCTTGGGCAACCTAAAAAAACCTCTTTCCCCCTAAACAAAACACAAACAAAATGAACTTAAATATAAATCTAAAAGCCGAAAACACTTATGATGCCATTGTAGTTGGTTCTGGGATCAGTGGTGGTTGGGCCGCCAAGGAACTTACCGAAAAAGGCTTAAAAGTATTATTGCTCGAAAGAGGAATGAACATTGAGCACATCAAAGATTATGATTCGGCGATGAAAGATCCATGGGATATCAAACACGCAGGCAGGTTAACCGAAGAAATGAAGAGAACCCACCCTGTACAAAAAAGAGATTATCCTTATAACGAAGCGACTGAAAAATGGTGGGTAAACGACTTGGAATGCCCTTATACCGAAGTGAAAAGATTTGATTGGTACAGAGGCTTCCACGTGGGTGGAAAATCCTTAATGTGGGGCCGCCAAAGCTATCGCCTAGGTGATTTAAACTTTTCAGAAAATGCTAAAGATGGCTTCGGAAACGATTGGCCAATCAGATATAAAGACCTTGCTCCTTGGTATGACTATACGGAAAAATTTGCAGGTATTAGTGGCCAGAATGAAGGTTTACATGAAGTATTGCCTGATGGACATTTTCTTCCGCCAATGGAATTAAACGTGGTAGAAAAATCGGTAAGAGAAAGTATTAAACAAAAGTGGGGGAACGAAAGACTGTTAACCATTGGTCGTACGGCTAATTTAACGGTACCTCACAATGGCCGTGGCAGTTGCCAATACCGTAATTTATGTAGCCGTGGCTGTCCGTTTGGCGCTTATTTCAGCACCCAATCTTCTACCCTACCAGCGGCTATGGAAACTGGGAATCTTACCTTAAGACCGTATTCTATTGTTAACCATATCATTTACGATAAAGACACCAAAAAAGCCAAAGGGGTAATGGTGATTGATGCCTTGACCAACAAAACGATGGAATTTTATTCGAAAATTGTTTTCGTAAACGGTTCAACGTTGGGTACTACTTTTATTTTATTAAACTCAACTTCGGAGGCTCATCCAAATGGATTAGGCAATGCAAGTGGCCAGTTGGGACACAATTTAATGGATCACCATTTCCGTTGCGGTGCCAATGGTGATTTTGATGGTTTCGACAAATATTATACCTATGGTCGTCGTGCCAATGGTATCTATATTCCTCGTTTCAGAAACGTTGGAAAAGATAAACGTGATTATTTACGTGGCTTCGGCTATCAAGGTAGTGCGTCGAGACAAAACTGGCAAAACGATATTGCGGAGTTATCTTTTGGAGCGGATTTTAAAGACAAAATGACCAAACCAGGTAAATGGAGAATGGGCTTGGGAGGTTTTGGAGAGATGTTGCCGTACTACGAAAACCGCGTGTATATTGATCAAACGAAAAAAGACAAATGGGGCCAACCTGTATTGGCCATTGATTGCGAGTACAAAGAAAACGAAAAGAAAATGCGTGAGGACATGATGAATGATGCCGCCGAAATGTTAGAAGCAGCAGGTGCCAAAAATATCAAGACTTACGATAATGATTGTTATCCAGGTATGGCGATCCACGAAATGGGTACGGCCAGAATGGGTAAAGATCCCAAAACTTCGGTATTGAATGAGTGGAACCAAGTGCACGAAGTGAAAAACGTTTTTGTAACTGATGGTGCTGCTATGCCGTCTATCGGTTGTCAAAACCCTTCACTAACTTTTATGGCCTTAACTGCCCGTGCTGCTGACCACGCCGTAAATGAATTAAAAAAAGGGAACCTTTAATAAGTTATAAGTAGTAAGTTATAGGTTTTAAGTTTTACGATGCCAAATGCAACGTAAAACTTATTACTTATCACCTACAACCTTCGAAATATGAGACAAAAAATAAGAATGGGCATGATCGGCGGTGGCAAAGATGCATTCATCGGAGCTGTTCACCGTATTGCCGCTAACATGGATGGATTAATCGAACTTTGCTGTGGTGCATTGAGTATCCATCCTGAAACTGCTGTAGAATCGGGTAAAATGTTGTTTCTTCCAGAAAACAGAATTTATCTGAACTATGAAGAAATGATCAAAAAAGAAAGTGAACTTCCAGCAAATGAAAGAATTCACTTTGTAACCATAGTAACCCCCAATTTTGCACACTTTGCCCCTGCCATGATGGCTTTGGAACACGGTTTTAACGTCGTGATTGAAAAACCAATGACTTTAACTTTGGAAGAGGCGAAACAGTTGCAACAAAAAGTAGAAGAAACTGGGCTTACCCTATGCCTAACCCATACTTATTCTGGCTATCCAATGGTAAAACAAGCTAAAGAAATGGTGAAGGATGGCGCATTGGGCAAAATCAGAAAAATTATTGTAGAATATCCTCAAGGTTGGTTAAGTACTTTGAGCGAACGAGAGGGAAATGCACAGGCTGCTTGGCGAACCGATCCTAAAAAATCGGGCAAAAGCGGTTGCATTGGCGATATAGGTACCCATGCCGGTCATTTAGCAGAATATATTTCAGGTTTAAAAATCACTCAAATCTGTGCTGATTTAAACATTGTAGTTGAAGGTAGAACCATTGATGATGATGGAAACATCTTGTTGAAATTTGATAATGGCGCCAATGGTGTTTTAATTGCTTCTCAAATTGCCGCTGGTGAAGAGAATGCGCTTAACATTAGAATTTACGGTGAAAAAGGTGGATTGGAATGGTTCCAACACGAGCCAAATACTTTGCTGGTAAAATGGCTAAACAAACCTACCGAGATTTACAGAGCTGGCAGTGGCTATTTAGGTGATTTTGCTAAACACAACACCAGAACTCCAGGAGGCCATCCCGAAGGTTTATTAGAAGCTTTTGCGAATATCTACCGAAATTTTGCTTTAACCTTAGATGCCAAGCTGAACAATGAAACCCCTACTCCTCAAATGTTAGATTTCCCTAACGTTTATGATGGCGTAAGAGGCATGGCACTTATTGAAAATGCCGTAGCTTCAAGTGCATCAGAACAAAAATGGCACACTTTTATAGTTTAGTAACCACATGACAACAATACAAGGACCTGCAGTATTTTTAGCACAATTTATCAGCGACGAAGCTCCGTTCAATTCGCTTGACTCCATTTGTAAATGGGCGGCAGATTTGGGTTTCAAAGGTATTCAAATGCCCACTTTGGACCCTAGATTCATTGATTTAAAATTAGCGGCCGAAAGCAAAACCTATGCGGATGAGCTAACTGGAAAAGTAGCTGCTCATGGCCTAAAAATCACCGAGCTTTCTACCCACTTGCAAGGTCAGTTGGTGGCCGTTCATCCCGCTTATAACGAGCTGTTTGACGCTTTTGCAGCGCCTGAAGTGAAAAACAATCCCAAAGCACGTACCGAATGGGCGATCCAGCAATTAAAATATGCAGCAAAAGCATCACAAAATTTGGGACTAAATGCCCACGCAACTTTTAGCGGCTCACTATTATGGCAGTTTTTCCACCCTTGGCCACAACGTCCAGAAGGATTGGTTGATGAAGCGTTTACCGAACTGGCCAAACGTTGGTTACCCATTTTGAATGCTTTTGATGAAGTTGGTGTCGATGTTTGCTATGAAATTCATCCAGGAGAAGATTTGTTTGATGGCGTTACTTACGAAATGTTTTTAGACAAAGTGAACCAACATTCTAGAGCTTGTCTACTGTATGATCCATCGCATTTTGTGTTACAACAATTAGATTATATTCAATACATCGATCTTTATCACGAAAGGATTAAAGCTTTCCATGTGAAGGATGCAGAGTTTAATCCTACAGGAAGACAGGGAACTTTTGGAGGCTACCAAAGTTGGGCAAATCGAGCAGGCCGTTACCGCTCACCAGGCGATGGTCAAGTAGATTTTAAAACCATTTTCAGCAAACTAGCACAATACGATTTCAAAGGTTGGGCCGTTATGGAATGGGAATGCTGCATTAAGAACCAAGAAGATGGCGCACGTGAAGGTGCCGAGTTTATCAAGAAAAATATCATTAACGTTACCCAAAAAGCATTTGATGATTTTGCTGCTTCAGGAAGCGATGCGGCATTTAACAAGAAAATATTAGGCATCTAAGCTTTGTATTTTCGCTTTTAATTTTTGACTTTTAACTTAATTAATACCCCCTAATACAAAACACAAATGAAACGAACTTTTTTAATTCTCGGAGCTACGGTACTTTTTATGGCCTCATTTACGAGCGCACCTAAGGAAAACGAACCAGCAGTAACCATTAATACTAACCTTGCTCCAAAAATTGCGACCATGCAAATGAGCGGCGGTGAGCTATTGATCAACAAATCAGATTGTATTGGCTGTCACCACAAAATCAACAAGTTGATTGGACCAGCTTACACTGAGATCGCTAAAAAATATCCTAACAACGAAAAAAACGTCACTTATTTAGCTGGCAAAATCATTAAAGGTGGTTCGGGCGTTTGGGGCAAAATCCCTATGACACCGCATCCAAAAATTTCACCAAGCGATGCCAAGTTAATGGCCAAATACATCTTATCATTAAAAAAATAAAAGGTTTTAGGTAATGCGTTCTAAGTTTTACCTTTTATTAGGTGTATAACTTAGAACAGCCTAATGAACGAGTAACCAATGATCTAAATAAACCAACCAAAACCAAATATATGAACCAAGATAACAACCAAAGCAGGCGTAATTTCCTAAAAATGGGAGCTGTTGCAACTGCTGCATTTACCATTGTACCGCGTCACGTGTTGGGAGGAAAAGGCTTTTTAGCTCCTAGCGACAGGCTAATTGTTGCAGGTGTTGGCGTTGGTGGTAAAGGAGATAGCGATTTACGTTTGATACATGAAAGCGGCAAAGCCGAAATTGCCTATTTATGTGATGTAGATACGCGTAGAGCTGCAAATAGCGTAAAACGTTTCCCTAAAGCCAAGTTTTACAAAGATTGGCGTGAAATGTACGATAAAGAGCACAAAAATTTTGATGCGGTTACGGTATCAACTCCCGACCATAACCATGCAATACAAACTTTAGCGGCCATGCAATTACGTAAACATGTGTATGTACAAAAGCCGTTAACCCATGATATTTACGAAGCCCGCATATTGACCGCTGCTGCAAAACGCTACAAAGTGGTTACACAAATGGGCAATCAAGGAGCCAGTAATGACGGCCCTCGCCTATTACGTGAATGGTATGATGCGGGTTTAATTGGAGATGTGCATACCATTTATGCTTGGACAGATAGACCTGTTTGGCCTCAAGGTATTCCATGGTCGAAAAACAAAGCCGAGGTGCCTAAAGAGTTAGATTGGGATTTATGGTTGGGAACCGCTCCGTCTAAAGATTATGTGGAGAAACTGGTACCATTTAACTGGCGTGGCTGGTGGGATTACGGAACTGGTGCATTGGGTGATATGGGTTGTCACTTATTGGAAACCCCTTTTAGTGTCTTGAATTTAAAATATGCTACTGAGGTGGAAGCCAGTGTGGGTTCTTTTTATGTAGATGAGTTTAAACGTGGATATTTCCCAGAAAGCTGTCCTCCATCAAGCCATGTTACTTTAAAATTCCCTAAAACCGATAAAACCTTAGGTGATGTTACGGTGCATTGGATGGATGGTGGGATTCAACCTACCAGACCTGATGAATTAGGTGCTGACGAAATGTTTGGAGATGGTGGCAACGGTACGTTATTTATTGGTACCAAAGGTAAAATGATGTCTAACACTTACGGTGACAAGGCCAGATTATTACCTCTTTCTAGAAATGAAAACTTGAATGTAGCGCAAAAATTTGCTCGTGTACCTAATCAAGCCAATGGTCATTATGGTCAGTGGGTAGAAGGTTGTATTGCGGGATACGGCAAAAAAGAATTGAGTTCTCCTTTTGAAATTGCAGGTCCGTTAACCGAATGTTTGTTGATGGCCAACTTAGCCATTAGAGCTGCTGACGTTCAAAAAATAAACGATAAAGGAAAAGTGACTTTTCCTGGTAGATACAGAAAGTTACTGTGGGATAACGATCAAATGAAAGTAACCAATTTCGACGATGTAAATCAATTTGTGAAGAGAGATTACCGTGAGGGTTGGAAATTAGGAGAGAAATAAAATTTAGATATTACGCCGTCATTTCGAACGCATGTGAGAATTGAAAATCAACGAAGTTAAATCTAACGAATAGTATTAGATGCTAGATTTCTCTTTGTTCCTCATCGAAATGACGTAACGATAATAGACTGTGGTTAAAACACAAAAATCAAAATGAAAAAAATATTAATAGCAGCCTTTATGGTAGCTACCATTAGTGCAAAGGCACAAAAAACCAAAGGTTTCGTCTCACTTTTTGATGGCAAAACCACCAACGGATGGCACACCTACGGAAAAGATTTTGTAGGCAAAGGCTGGAATGCCGAAGATGGCGTGTTGCATTTCAACCCTAAGTTGAAAAACAAAGACGGTGGCGACTTGGTAACCGACAAAGCGTATGGCAATTTCCATTTAAAATTAGAGTGGAAAGTAGCCCCAAAAGCCAATAGCGGAATCATCTTTTTTGTACACGAAGATCCTGCCAAATACAAACAAACTTATTTAACTGGACCTGAAATGCAGGTGATTGACAACGATGGTCACGCTGATGGTAAAATCACTAAACACCGTGCTGGAGATTTGTACGACATGGTTCAAAGCAAGACTGAGCCTGTTAAACCCGTTGGCGAATGGAATTTAGCAGAAATTATCAGCAACAAAGGCAAGTTAACCTTTAAGCTAAATGGTAAAAAAATAGTGGAAACTACTATGTGGGATGAAAATTGGAAAAACCTGATTGCGGGCAGCAAATTTGCAAAATGGGAAGGTTTCGGCACCTACAAAACTGGCAAAATCGCTTTGCAAGACCATGGCGATGAAGTTTGGTTTCGCAACATTGAAATTAAAGAATTATAAAAAGGGAAAAGGAATTAATGATTAGGAATCAGTGAACTTTTCCTACCAAAAAACTAACCAACCATCAACTAAAAAAACCATCAACTAAAAATGAACTCAACAACACGCTTCAAGCTATCCTTTATGATGTTCCTCGAATTTTTCATTTGGGGTGGATGGTTTGTAACCTTAGGAACCTTCTTAGACAAGAACCTAAGTGCCTCGGGACCAGAAATTGGCTCTGTATTCTCTACACAATCTTGGGGAGCTATTATTGCACCATTTATTATCGGGTTAATTGCCGATAGATATTTTAATGCCGAAAAGATATTAGGTATTCTACATATCGCTGGCGCCATTTTAATGTACCAAATGTATAGAGCAACCGACATTAGTGTTTTTTATCCCTATGTTTTTGTTTATATGGTGCTTTACATGCCAACTTTAGCATTGGTTAATTCAGTATCCTTCAATCAAATGGGCGATCCTGAAAAAGAGTTCTCCAATATTAGAATTTGGGGAACCATTGGATGGATTTTGGCAGGTGTGTTGATCAGTTATTTCTTCCATTGGGATTCTCAAGAAGCCACTGCTAACGGTGCGCTTAAAAATACATTCCTGATGTCGGCTGTAGCTTCGTTATCATTGGGTATCTTTAGCTTCTTGCTGCCTAAAACCCCTCCAAAAAACAAATCAACGGAAAAGATAAAGGTATCTGAGATATTAGGCTTAGACGCTTTAAAATTATTAAAGGACAAAAACTTCCTTATTTTCTTTATCTCGTCTATTTTAATCTGTATTCCGTTGGCTTTTTACTATCAGAATGCCAATTTGTTCCTTTCAAAAATTGGGATGGATAATCCGACAGGAAAAATGACCATCGGACAAGTATCGGAAGTATTGTTCCTATTAGCTATTCCAGTTTTCTTTAAGAAATTCGGCTTCAAAAAAACCATTTTGGTGGGTATGTTAGCTTGGACCGTACGCTATTTGTTATTCGCTTTCGGAAACGCCGGAGAATTAAGTTTCATGCTACTTTTAGGAATTGCATTACACGGAATTTGCTACGACTTTTTCTTTGTATCAGGACAGATTTACACCAACTCCAAGGCTGGCGATAAATTCAAAAGTTCTGCTCAAGGCTTAATTACGCTTGCCACCTACGGTGTGGGAATGTTAATTGGCTTTATTGTAGCTGGGCAAATTACCGAAATGTACAAAGTAAATGGCATTGAAGATTGGAAAATGATTTGGAGTATTCCAGCAGGCATAGCCTTTGTGGTATTCTTACTATTCAGTTTATTATTTAACGACAAAACAAAAACAGAATCTAACTAACTATGACAACAAGAAGAAAATTTATAAAAGAAACTGGACTGCTAGCCGCAAGTTTTGCTTTAGCACCAGCGCTAAGCCATGCTTTTGCTCCTGCACAACGTCCTGTAGGAATCCAATTATACAGCTTAAGAGAAATCATTGGCAAAGATGTAAAAGGAGTGATTGAAAAAGTAGCCAAAGCAGGTTTTAAAGAAGTTGAAACCTATGGCTATGCACCTCAAGGAAGTTTTTGGGGCTTAAATCCCAAAGAGTTCAAAGCCTTACTAGATACCAATGGATTAAAATCTCCTAGTGGTCATTTTAGCTTTGAGAACTATATTTCAACAGGAAATTTAGACGATATCAAAGCCTATATAGATGCCTCTAACGTATTAGGTGCTCAATATGTAGTAGCTCCTTGGCTTGGAGAAAATCTACGCAAAACAGCAGATGACTATAAAAGAACAGCCGAGCGTTTAAACGTAGCTGGCGAACTTTGCATTAAGTCAGGTCTTAAGGTGGCTTACCATAACCACGGTTTCGAATTTGATAAATTTGGAGACAAAACTGGATTTGATATTTTATTGACTGGTACTGATCCTAATTTAGTTGACTATGAGTTGGATTTGTACTGGGCGGTTTTCGCTGGTCACGATCCAGTAGAACTGTTTAAAAAATATCCTCGCAGATTTAAAATGTGGCACGTAAAAGATATGGATAAGGCAAAGAAAAACTGGAATACGGAGATTGGAAATGGCAGTATCGATTTTAAACCAATCTTTGCTAAAGCTTCACTTTCTGGGGTTAAGCATATTTATTTAGAGCAGGAAACCAATTACAAACCTGACCATATTGGTTCGATTAAGACAAGCATCGATTTTATTAAAAAAAGCTTACTATAGTTGATAAACTCTCCTCAAAATAAATGAGGAGAGTTTTTATTTTTACAGAAGTTTAAACCATATCTAAATTAGATTTTAATGAGTAATACGCCTCTAAAAATTGCCACTATCCTATTCACTAGCTTTATCCCTATCGTTATATATGCTCAAGATAAAGTTGTGGATTATAACTTGATCGCTCCATTAGAAAAAATACAAAATAGTCCTTACCAGAAGATACATCTATTGGATAGTAGGATCAATACGGAGAACTTTGGTATTATTCAAACTGGGGCCTTTAATACCAAAGCCAAGCTAATCCCAAAAGTTCCACTTTCTGAACAACTACAAAAAATTTTAGATGGGATGAGCGACACCAAGGAAAACGGTGAATTGCTCTTACAAATCAGAAAACTAGCACATGCCGAGCTAACCAAAGTTACCTCCGAGCATGGTTTTTTTGACTTTAAAGCCAACCTGTACCGAAAAGATGGGGAGACCTACTACAAAATAGCAGAAATAGATACCAACCATTTCACTAAAGGAATGGATGTCACCAAAAAATTAATGAGAAATAGTAGTGAAATCATCACTGATTTCATAAAAAACAATCTCAATAACAAACCTGTAGATACCTTGAAATTTACAGATGCTGAAATTAAAGATTATTACACCACTGAACGAGAAAGATTGAAGCTATATAGTGCCAACAAACTAATTGACGGAGCTTACAAGGATTACAACCAATTAAAAGGCTTAACGCCATACATAAGTGAGGTTTATATAAAGAACGACAATTTAAGCAAAGGCTTTTTTGCAAAAGACCAGAATGGCAATGAAGTGAAATTGAAATTTAAGGATGCCTATGCCATCGTATATAAAGGAACTCCTTATATCCTTACCGATTATGGTCAATACCAATTAACCAAAGAGAACAACGAGTTTTTTTTCACTGGAAAAATTAAAGTTCAGCCTTCTGCTTCCGCCATGACAAATTCAACACTGATGTTTGGCTTAGTGGGGGCTCTAATTACCTCAGGTGGCTCAGCTAGTGATGAAAATAAATACAAAATCGATTATTCTGACGGTTCATTTATTCAAATAGAAAAATAGTCTCCACTTTCATGTCACCACCTAAAAAAAATTTCTCTCTATAGGGTGTGATATTAAATTAAATTAACTTCAACCTCATAGTTTTTGAAAATCTATGAGGTTTCTAATAATAAAACGGTTAGGATTAAGTCAATCCTATCCAAGTCACCACATACCCTACCCATTCTTTTAGTAACAATTCCCAACCGAGGATTGCACCACCTTGCGGCATCAAATAATCTTCAAAAGAGTAATTATCCTTTAACGAATTAGTTGGGTAAAAATCGATATTCTTAAAGCCTTGTTTTTCGGCGAGCAACTTTGTTCTAGGAATATGCCACGCACTAGTAATGACCAATATTTTGGGATCAGATTTATGAAGACCTTTCAATATTTCAGCGGCGTATTTGAAGTTCTCTTTCGTATTTCTACTATCTTTCTCAATAATTACAGCACTATCAGGAATCTTTAGCGCCTTTAAATATTCTGCAGTATACAAAGCCTCTGGTGGTCCTTCTTCTAAAAAACTCCCACTGCCCCCGCTCATCAAAATACGGTCTATCTTTCCTTCTTGATATAACCTTACTGTCTGTGTTAATCGGTCGCCAGAAAATTGCGCTTTTAAAGCCTTTGTTTCGTTGTTATAACTAGAAAAACCACCTAATAACAATCCAACATCATAATGCGTTAAAACAGGTTGTTTAGCTTCGTACCAATAAGCCACCTGTCCAAGGATAAACTTGTTAGAAAAGAAGTACAGCAGCACTATAGCGAAGATCAGACTTTTCCTTTTACGCCGTTTATTTTTGGAGAACAAAGCGTACAAGGCAATAACCATCACCCAAACCAGTGGCCTAATGAGGAACAGTAAAAATTTAGACAAGAAGAAAGCCATTATTTAGTTTAATTTAGAAGCGAGCACACAGGTTTGTTTGAAGCTATCGGTACTACCTTTAATGGTAAAAATATCCGTTTTAATGACATACAAACCTACCTTACATAACTGTCCGCCATCGTTTAAGCCATCCCAAGTAACGGTCCCTTGTGTAGAAAAAGTAATGTTCCTGGCCAGGCGACGAACCAAAATTCCTTTATCGGTATAAATATTAATCGTCGCTAGATTTCCATTTTCCTTGAAGCGATAGTCGATTTGTAACAAGTCTTCAAAACCGTCATTGTCTGGAGAAAATGTTTTATTAGCCAATACCACCGAGTTTTTTACGCCATTGTCTTCACTCTGTGAGTTTTTATCAGTAGGTGTCGCAAAACCTACTGATGCTGCTGCCGATTGCAAATTACCTGGTTCATTACCGCTTACTAAAAACGAAACTCGCTCTAATGAAACGCCTTTAACGTCCTTAAGTAAAGCATGATGCATTTTTTCAGTATAGTCAAATTGGTCCATTGCTACATCTCCTTTCCAAATGGCCACAGTTCCTTTGTCGTTATTATAAGATGGCATACTCGCAATTTGCACCATTTGATTAGGATATTTAACTTGGTATTGCTGTTGTACTACTGACGGATTTGCAGTAAGCACCCAGTAAGTTTTTGGCCTAATAAATACCGAAGTAATTGAAATAGCACGTTTAGTTGTTGAGGTAGAAGTTGGATTAGAAATGGTCAATTCTTTTAAATCCAAGATCTTGTTAGTCGTATTGTAAACCTCTACAAAATCAAATCCTCCAGTTTTTGGATTAAATAAAATTTCACTGATCAGTATATCGCCAACATTAATCTGATCTGCCAATAAAATAAGGGCTGTGTTAGCAGTAGGATCAATAGGAATACCCGCACAGTTAGCCAAATTACTGACCGTTAACAGATTTTCGATATTGGGAGCAATGGCATTAGCCAAAGTCAGTTTCACACTGGTATTATTTGTACCATTTAGCTCTACTAGAGTAGGCTTTCCAATACCGTTGTTGATTGAATAATTATTGACATCAGTAAGCATTGCACTAGCAATAGCTTTATCAAAATCTATTTGGATTTGGGTGGTAGATAAAATGGTTGCACTTAATAACTTTGGAGCTACATTATCAGTATGTTGTGGATTATAAACCGAATTTTGAGCACCAGGCGTTCCGTTATTAGTTCCAGTACTAGCCATCCAGTTAAAAGCGCCACCACAGGTTCCCGTAGGGTTAATCAATTCCAACGCATAACCTGTTTTTTTACTGTTGTCCTGATACCAAGTATCTACATAAGAAACCGCATCAATAATGGTGCTCGCATCAGGTAACATTAAGCTTAAATCGTCTTTATCATTATTCAAAGATGGCCACGGAGCAATTCCCAATGTCTTTCCATAAACTTTAAAAGCATCCACATCCGCAACAGCACTCAAAATCCGATAGGTCTTAGGGGCTAAAGTATCCGCTCCCAATGTAGTTACAGATGTAGTGGCATCCTTATATTTCCATCCGGTGATGATGATGTATTTATCGGTCGTGTTATAAAGCTCAATATATTCTTTGTTCAAGGCTGCTGCTGTAGAAATTGGCGCCGCCATAATTTCATTAATCACGACATCGCCACGTTTGGCGGTATAAGGTTCTACATAAATAAATTGTGCAGCAATTGGCGTAGTAATAGCATTACCCTTGGTATCAGCTACATTACTCACCGTTAAGGTGTACGGTCCAGAGGTGAAATTGTTGGTATATATCAAATTTACGATATTATTGGCGCTGCCCATGGTAGCAGAAATTGGGTTTCCTCTGCCATTAGAAAGCGAGTAATTAGCAATAGTTTGGGCTGAAACCATATTTAATGGTTCATCAAAAGTTACCTCTAAAGTTTTAGCATCCAAAGATTTTACTGCTGTTACTTTGGGTGGCGTCACATCAGGAATCAGATCAGTAATGTTAAAATTATCAAAAATAAACTGGTTAAATCTCGAACCCGTAGTATACCTACAATTCACCCCAAAATGAGTTGTAGTAGTATAATTATTGTCAGTTACCGTTCCCTCTAAGGTATAATTTGTACCACCATTCACATCAGAATATAGTTCCCATTTCCCATTATCATCGCGGGTAATTCTAATTCTGGCCGTCACCAAGTTTGTATTCCCTCTTGGTTTTGCCGCACCTGTAATAATCTGTGAAGTACTTGTACCGTTCTGTCTGTACAAGTGAAAACCATCTGTAGCGCCAGTCTCTCCTACTTGAAAAAAGTAACCTTGCAATGCTCCACTTAAATCAGCTTGATTGGAAACTAAATAAACCCTTGGAAAATTTGCAGTCGTTGGATCAAAGTTTAATTGAAAGAAAAACTCCCAAACGGCGTTTTTAGCCAAGGCATTAGGAGTAGAAAGATAAAAATTTTGCGCCCCTGAGTTCGGACCGTTAGATTGTAACTGTCCATTTGCGTTAATCGTAAAGTAAGTAGTGTTCCCTCCCCAAGTGGGATTATTAGTGAAATCTCCATCAGCAAAATTGTCATTCAGCTGAGCAAAAGTAAGTTTAGTGCATAATAACAATAAAAAGAGTAAAGTTTTTCTCATATTTGGGAATTGAACATTTTTAATTTTAAATATAATACAAATAATCAAGAAAAAAATGAAAGTTGCAGTTGTAGGTGCCACCGGATTGGTAGGTACTGTTATGTTAAAAGTATTGGAAGAAAGAAATTTCCCGTTGACCGAATTAATCCCAGTAGCATCTGAGAAGAGCGTTGGTAAGTTAATTAAGTTTAAGGGTAAGGAATATCCAATTGTTAGCATGGACACTGCTATTAGCTTACGTCCAGATATCGCATTGTTTTCGGCTGGCGGAAGCACTTCATTAGCGGATGCTCCTCGATTTGCGGAAGTTGGAACCACCGTAATCGACAATTCTTCGGCATGGAGAATGGACCCAACCAAAAAGTTAGTGGTACCTGAAGTAAATGCCAAAGTTTTAACCAAAGAAGACAAAATCATTGCTAATCCTAACTGCTCTACGATCCAAATGGTCGTAGCATTACAGCCTTTGCATGAAAAATACAAAATCAAACGTGTGGTAGTTTCTACTTACCAATCGGTAACAGGAACTGGTGTTAAAGCGGTTGACCAATTGATGAACGAACGTAAAGGTATTGATGGACCAAAAGCCTATCCGTACGAAATTGATTTGAACGTATTGCCACATATCGATGTTTTCACTGATAATGGTTACACCAAAGAAGAAATGAAAATGGTGAAAGAAACCAATAAAATCATGGGTGATGACAACATCAAAGTTACTGCGACCACGGTTCGTATTCCAGTAATGGGTGGTCACTCTGAATCGGTAAACGTTGAGTTTGAAAACGATTTTGACTTAGCGGATGTACGTCGTATCCTAGAGGAAGCTCCAGGCTTAATTGTAGTTGATGATGTAGCTAATTTGAAATATCCAATGCCAAAAGATGCTCATGAAAAAGATGAGGTATTTGTAGGTCGTTTACGTAGAGATGAATCGCATCCAAAAGCGTTAAACATGTGGATTGTTGCGGATAACTTGCGTAAAGGTGCTGCAACCAATGCAGTACAAATTGCAGAGTATTTGGTTGACAACAAGATTGTATAATTCAACTAAAATAATAGGAAAAGTGATGTGAACAGCATCACTTTTTTCATTTAAACACGCTTCTATTCCGAAATAAATCCACTATTTTAGCCTAAATACAATATTAGCCCGATGAGATTTTTAAAAGCATGTTCTTTCTTACTATTTAGCGCTTACAGCATCAGCTTTGCCCAAACTACTACACAAAAATTAGAAAAAGCATATCAAGTTTTAGTGAATGATGAACAGGCCAAATACGCCATTACATCGCTTTGCGTATTGGACGCGAATACGGGAAAAATAGTTTTTGCGGATAAAGAGAATGTAGGTTTGGCTACAGCTTCCACCTTAAAAACCATCACATCGGCCACAGCCTTTTATACTTTAGGAAAAGATTTCCGCTACGAGACCAAACTTTCTTACACAGGAACTATTAATGCTGACGGTACACTGCAAGGTAATATCATTATCACAGGTTCTGGTGATCCAACATTGGGTTCGTGGCGTTACGAACAGACTAAAGAAAATAACATCCTTAACCAATGGGTAACTGCCATTAGAGCCGCAGGCATTAAAAAAATCGAAGGAAGTGTCATTAGTGATGACAGTGCTTTTGGTACCTCTACGATTCCTACAGGCTGGATTTGGCAGGACATCGGTAACTATTACGGTGCTGGTGGGGCAGCTATTTGTTGGCGTGAAAACCAGTTTGATGTCCACTTAAAACCTGGCACAAGTACGGGAAGCAGTGTAGAAATCTTAAAAACGGTTCCACAAACGCCATACATTCAATTGGTAAACGAGCTTAAAACTGGGGCTAGTGGTACAGGCGATAATGCTTATGGCTTTTTGGCTCCTTACACCAATATCGGTTACCTGCGTGGTACTTGGGGAATGGGTATTAAGAAAACAGGTATTTCGCTTTCCTTACCTGATGCCGCTTTTGATGCTGCCTATCGTTTACAAGACACGCTCAAACGCTTAAATATTCCATGTAGCAGCCAAGCAAGCTCTACTCGTTTGTTAGCACTGGAGAATAAAACAATTACTACCGAACAAAAACCTTTATTGAACATCTTCTCTCCTACTTTAAGCCAAATGGTGTATTGGTTCCAGAAAAAAAGCATCAACCTGTATGGCGAGCAGCTACTAAAAACCATCGCTTTCAAACAAGGAAAAGAAGCCAGTACCAGAAATGGCGCCAAAGCAGTCATTGATTTTTGGTCTGGTCGAGGAATCGACAAAAATGCCTTGAATATGATTGATGGCAGTGGTCTTTCTCCAGGTGATAGAGTAACAACCATGGCTATGGCTTCCATCTTATTTCAGGCCCAAAAAGAACCATGGTTTAATGATTACCTTGCTTCCTTCCCAGAGTATAACGGAATGACAATTAAAAGTGGCAACATTAACGACGTGACGGCTTATGCGGGATATTATACTGCTAAAAATGGCAACAAGTACATTGCGGTCATCAATATCAATAACTATAGCGGCTCAGGAATTAGTAGAAAATTGTTTCAGGTACTGGATGCATTAAAGTAATTAGAAACCACCTTAGACACCTTAGTTCATCTAAATTGGGTTATACGCAACTAAAACGTTCTTAAATGTCTTAGATGGCAAATGAATAAAACATTAAGAAGTTAAGATAATTAAGATGTAGGACTATAAAATAAAACTTAATGTCCCTTAATTCCTTAATGGTTCAAAACTTAAATGTCTTAGATGATTAAAATTAACACCTTAGACACCTTAGTTCATTTAAGAATATAGACCCAACTAAAATGTACTTAGATGTCTTAGGTGGTTTAAACAATTGTTTTTAATTTTTTTTAATATCTATTGCCCAGCTGCCCCTTTTTTAATAAATTGCCATTTCACGCAAACCAATCCAAAATGAAATTATTACTATCGTCAATGCTGTTATCCGTTTCGCTAAGTGCCATTGCACAAAGCACGGTGATAGCTACTGATGGCATGGTATTTAACCCAACCGCTAACCATGCCCACAGCGAAATTGCCATTATTCCAGAGCCCGTAACCGTTATTAAGCAAGAAGGTCATTTTATTTTACCTCAAAGCATCCTGATACACGCTCCTAAATCTACAGAACTCAAACAATCTATCACCTTTTTACAGGAACGATTAGGAATTCCTACCGGATATTTTGTAAGCTCTACCGCAGCAGCAAGCACTTCAGCGAATATCAAATTAGTACTTACCGATAGAAATGATGCCTTGATTGGTTCCGAAGGTTACCATTTACAAGTTACTCCTCAACAAATTACCATCACGGCCAACAAACCTGCTGGTATTTTTTACGGTGTACAAACCTTAATGCAACTTTTACCAAAAGAAATAGAAAGCAAGGAAGAAGTAAAAGATATTAAATGGCAAATCCCTTGTATCAACATCACCGACTACCCTCGTTTGGGCTGGAGAGGATTGATGTTTGATGTAGCTAGACACTTTTTCACCAAAGAAGAAGTGAAGCAATACATTGATGCCATGGTTCGCTACAAATACAACATTTTGCACCTTCACTTAACCGATGATGAAGGTTGGAGAATAGAAATTAAAGGCTATCCAAAACTTACCGAAGTAGGTGCTTGGAACGTAAAACGTGTGGGTACTTTTGGAAATTTCATTCCACCAAAACCTGATGAACCCCGCAACTACGGAGGTTTCTATACTCAAGAAGACCTTAAAGAACTGGTTGCTTATGCTAAAGACAGATTTGTGAACATTTTACCAGAAGTGGATGTTCCAGGACACAGCTTAGCGGCCATTGCTTCTTATCCAGAACTTTCATGCACGCCCGAAGCCGTAAACTACAAAGTACGCAGCGGCGAACGCATTATGGACTGGAGCCGTGGTGCTCCGCCATTGGCGATGGTTGATAATACCCTTTGTCCAGCCAATGAAAAGGTTTATGAGTTCTTAGATACTGTAGTAGCTCAAGTAGCTAAAATTTTCCCATTCGAATACATGCACATGGGTGGCGATGAAGCCCCTCATAATTACTGGGAGAAAAACCCTCAGATTGCTGAACTAATGAAACGCGAAAACCTTAAAACCATGGCACAAGTACAGGGTTATTTTGAGCGCAGGTTAGAGAAAATTGTAGCCAAACATGGTAAACGTTTTATGGCTTGGGACGAAGTATTAGAAGGTGGTGTATCGCAAAGTACCGCGGTAATGAGCTGGAGAGATATGAAATATGGAGTAGAAGCTGCAAAGAACAAGCACGAAGTGGTGATGAGCCCTACACAATATGCTTACTTAGATTACATGCAGGCCGATGAAATTACTGAACCCAAAGTTTACAAAGGTTTAAGATTAAGCAGAACATACGAGTTTGATCCAGTTCCAGAAGGTGTCGACCCAAAATACATTAAAGGTGGACAGGGCAATTTATGGACAGAACAAGTATACAATATTCGCCAGGCGGAGTACATGACTTGGCCACGAGGTTTTGCATTGGCAGAAAGCGTGTGGAGCCCGAAGGAAAAGAAAAACTGGAAAAATTTCTTTAGCCGTACCGAGCAGCATTTTGGACGTTTGGACATTGCCGAAACCAAATATGCCCCTAGTGTTTACGATCCTATTTTTAATGTAAAACGGACAGCAGATGGAAAGCTTTTGGTAACGTTAAGTACCGAAGTAGAGGATTTGGATATCTATTATAGTTTTGATAATTCTTTCCCTGATCAGTTTTATCCAAAATACACCGAACCTCTGGTGGTTCCTATTGATGCGAACACTTTAAGGGTAATTACCTATCGAGGTAAAAAACCTATTGGCCGTATGATGAATATGCCAGTGGAAGAACTCAACAAAAGAGCACCAATCAAAAAATAAGCAAACAAGGCACAAGGGTTCATTTCTTTGTGCCTTACTTTTAACGGGTAAAAATTCTTTCGTGTAACAATGTAAAACTTACCGTTTCTAATCATCAACCACCTAAACAAACCCTGATGGACAAATCAACCGCTAAACAAAACAGTAAACTCATCCTGTTCTTATTTGTTGGTGTTAAAATAGTCCTGCAATATTTGGTGGTTAATTCAGTGTATGATCTACAAAGAGACGAATATCTCCACTTGGATCAAGCGCAGCACCTTGCTTGGGGTTTCCATTCCGTTCCGCCCATTACCTCTGTCATTTCGTGGATTATTTTGCAATTGGGAAATGGTGTTTTTTGGGTAAAGTTCTTTCCTGCACTTTTTGGAGCCTTAACCATTGTAGTGGTCTGGAAAACAGTAGAAAGTCTCAAAGGTAGTTTGTTTGCTTGCATTTTAACGGCTACCACTCTTTTACTATCGGTTTTGGTGCGAATCAATATCTTATATCAACCCAATTCGCTGGATATTCTGAGCTGGACACTGATTTATTTTACCCTTATCCGATTTATACAAACCAACCATCAAAAGTGGCTGTATTGGATGGCAGTGAGTTTTGCACTTGGCTTTTTGAACAAGTACAATATTACATTTTGTGCATTCGGCGTGTTGCTAGCATTGCCTTTAACCAGTCAACGACGTTTATTTGCCAACCCACATTTCTACTATGCGGGGATACTTGCCTTTGTACTAATTGCCCCTAATCTAGTTTGGCAGTATCAAAATGATTTCCCTGTTTTTTCGCACATGAAAGAACTGGCCGAAACGCAATTAGTGCATGTAAAAAGGATGAGCTTTGTTAAAGAACAGTTCTTCTATTTCATAGGTTCGCTTCCAATTTTAATTGCAGCATTTATTTCCTTCTTTGCTTTTCCAGCCTTTAAACCCTATCGATTATTCTTTTGGGCTTTCGTGTTTACCTTAGCAATTTTCATCTTTTTAAAAGCAAAGGCCTATTATGCTATTGGCCTATATCCTATCCTTTTTGCTTTTGGAGCTATTTATTTATCACAATTATTGTTAAGCGGATGGAAATTTTACTTACGATATCTACTGTTCGCCATCATGCTGTTTTTCTTTTATGTGATGGTGAAAATTTTCATGCCTATTTTTAGCCCAGAGAAATACGTAGAAGCCGCTAAACAAAAACTTCCTTTTAGCGAGCATACTTGGGAAGATGGTAAAAAATATCCCATTTCACAAGACTTTGCAGATATGTTAGGCTGGAAAGAACTGGCCTCAAAAGTAGATTCTATTTATGAAAAATTGCCCAACAAAAATAGCGTTTTCATTTTATGCGATAACTACGGACAAGCTGGTGCCATTAACTACTACACCAAATACAAAGCGCTAAAAGCGGATGCCTTTATTCCTGATTATGTGAAGTGGTTGAATTTAGATAGAGATATTGAAACAGTCATCAGAATTAAAACTGCTTCAAATACCGATTTTGAGAGGGATCATCGTCTTTTCCGAAGTGTGATGGTTGTAGATAAAATTAACAATCAATTTGCGAGGGAGAACGGCACACAAATTATCTTGTTAAGCCAACCTAATGTTGATATCGATAGCTTATTGAGAAAAGAACGGGCTGCAGGTAATCTTCAATAATTCCATCCCATAAATCACGCTGCCATAAGGCTGTCAGTCTAGTCCTGCTACTTTGTTGGAAAATTGATCACAACATGGAAAAACTAGATTTAAGCAAAAAGTACAAAACTTATTTCACTGCTCAAAAAAGTCCGCAAATTGTAGAGATTGAGCCTGCACAATTTCTTTCATTAACTGGAAAAGGCGATCCTTCTGGACAAGCTTTCTTGGAGAAAATACAAGCCTTATACGCCACTGCCTATACGCTCAAATTCATGTACAAATTGGCCAATAAAGATTTCGTGGTTTCAAAATTGGAAGCTTTATGGTGGTTTGATGAAAGTAAGTTCGCAGGAATAACTATGGACGAAGCACCTCAAAAAATCGAAAGAAGCGAGTGGGAATATCGCCTATTGATTAGGATGCCTGAATATGTGAACAATCAGGAAGTAGCCAAAGCTAAGGATACAGCCTTCGTCAAAAAAAAGTGGCCACTCATTAAGGAACTGGAACTTTTCCAAATGGCAGAAGGAAAATCAGTGCAGATGTTACACCTTGGTCCCTTTGCCAAGGAGCCCGAAACCTTGGCCGTGATGGCTCAATTGATGAAGGAAAAAGGATTCTCTAAAAATGGACACCACCATGAAATCTATCTATCAGACTTTAACAAAACAGCACCCGATAAATTAAAAACCATTTTGAGAGAACCCGTTCGCTAGCTGATTTCGACACATCATCCCTCGCATTTTTTTTACTACTTTTAGGCGTTAGAAAATCAACATGCAAAAACTACTCACTATTGTATTGGCAGCATTCACCATCAGCGCCAGTGCCCAAAGTCAAAAAGCCGAATATTTTAAGCTCACCAGAGCTGGTTTTAATGAGAAAAACGCCTATGCTACCACGGCATTTGTAGAACAGTTTTTCCGTCTCCCTGGCAATAAAGGTTTCGATGAAAGTATTTATAAAGTAGAAGAAACCCTTAAAAAAGCAGGCTATGTAAAACAGAAGCAGAATGAATTTGAAGCACCACTTACCTATCGTATCGAAAAAAGACCGATGAAACGTGATGCTTGGGAACCTGTAGATGCCAACATCAGTATTGTAGGTGAAAGTACCCCTCTCCAATCTTTCAAAACCAATAGGAACATGATTCCTATCTACTGCCCTTCTACACCTGAAGGTGGTGTTACTGCCGAAGTGGTGTATGTAAATAAAGCAACCAAAGAAGATTTACAAGACAAGGACCTTAAGGGAAAAATTGTGTTTGGCGATATCTCTACACAACGATTAATTGGCTTGGCAGCTAAAGCCGGTGCCGTTGGTGCCATTGGCTTTTCATTACCAGCCTACAACCAACCTACCAAACACACTACCTCTATCCAATTTAGCGGTATGCAGCCTAATGCAGGCATTTGGGCACTGTTCCTATCTTATGCCTCAAAAGAAAGATTAAAAGCGGCTTGCGAAAAAGGCAAAGTCGAATTAAAAGTGAATATTACTACCAAAAGCTATGCTGCAGAAGAACTCACCATTGTAGCCAATGTAAAAGGCACCTTAAAACCTAACGAACGTTTTGTTTATAGCGCTCACGTACAAGAACCAGGCGCTAACGACAATGCTTCGGGTGTAGGTACTTTGACCGAAATGGCCCGATTAACAGCTCAATTGGTAAAAGGGGGCAAATTAAAACCTCAACGTACGTTGACCTTTTTATGGGGCGATGAAATTACTTCGACAAGGAGATATATTGTGGAAGACAGCATCCGCGCCAAAGGTATTTTATGGGGGATGAGCTTAGACATGGTTGGCGAAGATACCGAGAAAACAGGCGGAACTTTTCTACTAGAAAAAATGCCAGATCCGTCGGCCATTTGGACCCGAGGAAATGACAAACACTCTGAATGGGGCGCTGGCGATGTGAAAGAAAAAGACCTTTTCCCACACTACTTTAACGACTTTGTATTCGATATTTGCAAAGAGCAGGGCAAGCATGCCAACTGGACGGTAAACTTTAATCCTTTTGAAGGCGGAAGTGACCACACACCTTTTTTACAGAACAAAATACCTGGCCTTTTAATGTGGCACTTTACTGATGTCTTTTATCATACCGATAATGACAGATTAGACAAGGTATCTGCAACGACCATGAAAAATGTAGGGATTAGCGCATTAACGGTCGCCTACACTTTAATCAGCGCTGATGAAAATACCGCTTCAGCTACTGTAGCTCAAGTTAAGGAAGATGCTTTAGCTCGCTTAAAAACAGAGTTTGATTTGAGCAAAGCAGCAATTGCCAGCGGTAAGTCGGCAAAAGATGAAAAACACATTATTGAAGTTTGGGGCAAATGGTACATCGATGCTTTGGCAACCATTGGTAAAATGGCAGTAGATCCAAAAACTACACGTGTTGGTTCTACCATTAAAGTGGCTACTTTAGCCATAGAAAAACAAACACAAGACTATATCAATGCTTTATAGTTAAAACATCTGTCGTTTAGACTGTTCAATTGTTGAATAGAATACCCTCTCTGCACTTTGGGCATCTCTTCCAAAGGGAGAGAAAAGCAACATCAAAACCTCTCTCCCCTTGGGAGAGATGGCGTAGCCAGAGAGGGTATTTTTATGATCTGTAAATACCTTGTTTTATTCTCTATGTAAGTTTACAGATTGATGCTTAAACAAACAAAATCCTGAAGGTAGTACCTACTCCTAACGTGCTCTCTACTTCTATTTTATCTCCCATGGCCTCTATTTGATTTTTGGTAATGAAAAGCCCAAAACCACGGGCATCATTATTTCCATGAAAAGTTTGGTTCAACCCAAAAAGTTTCTCGCCATTTTTAGAGAGGTCAATTCCCACTCCATTATCGCTAATGCTCAGGATATAACCACTTCCATTTGGCTCGCAGGTAATTTTGATCACAGGCTTTCGTAACGCATGGCTGTAACGCAAAGCATTGGAAATCAAATTAAGCAGCACACTTTCCAGATAAGCCCTATTAAAATAAACAAAAACATCTTCAGTCACTTCATTAATCACTTCGGCTTGTTTACTTAAAATTTGAGCTTCTTGGGTTTGTATGGCATTGTTCACATATTCCAACAGATTAAGCGGCTCCCGCACCATATTAATGGACGTATGGATATTTACGATGTTATTAAGGTTGTATAAAGTATCATTTAAATTCACCACTACCTTGCGCAAAAGGCTAATCATTTCACTGCGTTCTTCATCGGTTTCGGCATTACTAATCAAGGCGGTAATTCCATCGATATTGCTGGCATGTGAACGCAAGTTGTGCGAGACGATATAAGAAAAATTAAGTAAGCGCTTATTTTGCTCGTTTACCAGTTCGTAAGATTGATGAAGGGTTTCTTCCGCTTCTTTAACAGCAGTAATATCCATCATGATTCCCCTTATTTTCTCTGGATTCTCTAAACTAGGCTCAATGGTAAAACTGTCTCTTATCCAAATAATAGAACCATCTTTGGCTTCAATGCGATACTCATAAGCATGGTGTTTCCTGATCAACAACTCATTATCCAAATATTGTGTCACCCTTTCAATATCTTCATGATAGATCTTTTTAAGAAAAAAACCAAGTTCCGAAGCCCACTCTTCTTGGGTGTATCCCAATATATCATAAACCTTACTGCTCACAAAAGTATTAGCAAAGTTGTCTTTGATAGAAGCTTCCCAAACAATCCCTTCGATAGAATTGATTAACTCTTCGATATGTTTTTGTGAGGCAATGATCTGCTCTTCATAAGCCACCTGTTTGGTGATGTCATCTACAATAATGATATGGTTGCTAGGCGCTTCTCCCTCGTTCCACAACGGACTCACAATCGCATTGGCCCAAATCACCTCTCCGTTTTTATTCACATACCTACGCACCGATGAAAACTCGCGAATTTCATTTTTCAATAAGCGTTTAAAGTCTCTTGCATCACTAGCTAAATCTTCTCCATGAATTAAGGTCTTGATTTTTTTATGGGTAAGCTCATTACTAGAATAGCCTATCAGATCACACAAAAAAGCATTCGCTTCTAAAAACTCGCCCGTAATAGAATTTACCCTTCCAATACCAATGGCAGCATTATCAAAAATGGTTTTGTACTTACTTTCGGCAGCACTCAACAGGTCGTTTTGTTCATCGAGAGTACCATATAACTGTCCCTGCTTGGTCAATAATCGAAGTAAAAGGAAACTTGATAAAATAGACAGCAGGATACCAAAAATAACTAAGGAGCCTAACTGATAGTCTGCATAAACGGCCCTAACATCCGTGAGATAAATTTTCCAATCGCCCTCTTCAAAAGTTTTGGTTTTAAAAGTATTATTGCTAAAGCTTTTGTTTCCTGGCAAAAAAAACTCCTCTTCGTTAGTAATTGGATTAACTTTAGAGAATTGGAACTTATAAAACTCTTGACTATTGTTATCAATCCCTGCAGCTTTGAGCAGTTCATCAAGCTTAATCACTATCGCCGAAAAACCCCAAAACTTCTTGCCAATATATATCGGTAACCGTCCAACTACTCCCTTTCCCCCTTGCACCAAATCAATTGGTCCTTGATAATACATTTTACGAAGCTCAATAGCCTTTTGAGCCGCCATGGCATTTTGCTTATTTACCTTAAATAAATCGAGGTCTAAAGCCTGCTCGTTACCTTTTAACGGATAAGTATATTTAATGACACCTTTGGGCACCAATTGCACCGCTTGCAAATAAGGATTGCTTTTAATGATTTCGGCAGCAATTTCTTCAAAGTTACTTGGATCGCCATTTTGATTGATCGTTAGCGCTAAAGTTAAGGTAATATTTTGGCTATTTTTTAGCAATTGCTCCAAACGGAGCTCAACACTTTCCAGCATCACGCTGATTTCTTTCTCACGGTTTTCCTTTACAATAAGGTAGCGTTGATGGGCTATCAGTGAAATGATAGCAATAAGTAAAATAAAAAAAAGCGCCGCGGTAAGCTTGGGATTTAAGATAAACCAATTAGTCTTTACGGGCTGCTTGGAGCGAACAGTCATTTAGGTAGCCATTTGTGGGTTAGTCGGACAAACTTAAAATCTTTATAATCAAAATAATCTGACCTTGGTCATTTATGCCAAAATAAGATTAAGAAATGATTAATTGAAATTAGAAGAAAAAATTGTTAGCGCTTGCTAGATGGCAATTAAAATATCCAACTATTATTTTATTTTTTAATGCAACTTTTATGTTAACTTTGGTTTAACAACCACACTGACCAGCTTAACAACTATTTGCAACTACCTGGATATATTGCTTATCCATATAATTTTTTATTGAATGTCGTACAGCTCGTTTTCGGACGTAGAACTTGCGGAGTTATTAAAAACAGATGACTCTGTTGCTTATACTGTAATCTACAACAGGTATTTTCATGCTTTATATGTACATGCTTTCCAAAAACTGAACGACAAACAGGAGGCGCAGGATGTGGTACACGAACTTTTTGCCCAACTGTGGAACAAACGCAGAGAACTCAATATAAGCACCAACTTAATGGGTTATTTATATACTGGGGTAAGGAATAAAATATTAGACCAGTTTTCTCGACAACAAGTTAGAAACAAATACATTAATTCGCTCCAAGGTTTTTTGGAAAGCAATTATAGTGTTACAGACCATAGAATCAGGGAAAAGCAGCTTACCGAACTCATTAACAAAGGTATTGCCGATTTACCAGATAAAATGCGGGAGATTTTCGAACTCAGCAGGAAAAACTCACTAAGCCACAAACAAATTGCCGCTCAGCTTAACCTCTCTGAACAAACCGTTAAAAAACAGGTTAACAATGCCTTAAGAATACTTAGAACCAAATTAGGAACAATGCTTTTCTTATCGCTTTAAATTTTTTTATTTTTTTCTACCCCCAACCTTAACGCTACTCGTCTTGTATTAATATGAGGATAAACAATCCTTTTTATTTATGAAACGAACTGAAGCAGAAGAACTATTAAATAAGTATGCAAATGGAAATTGTACTGAAGAGGAATTATCCATCTTACATACCTGGTACCTAACGCAATCCCTTGATGTGCCAGAGATTTCCGCTGAAGAAGTGGAGATGGCCAAACAAAAAGTTTGGGATAGCCTTCCAGTACATGAAACTGGCAGCTCTAAAACAGTTCAATTATTCCCTTCTAAATTGATTAAACGCATTGCTGTTGCAGCAGTTGCGGTACTCTCGCTTTCATTAGGCTATTATTTTATCCAAAAAAACCACTGGAATTTAAATAAGCCCATTGCTAAGCACGAACAAATATTACCAGGAGGAAATAAGGCTGTACTTACTTTAGCAGACGGCACTACCGTTGACTTAAACCATGTACAAAATGGATTGCTTAGTCATAGCAATGGCACCAACATTGTAAAAGCGGCTGATGGTAAGATTGTGTATAACAATAATGCTGGCGAAACAAAATCCGTAGCATGGAACACCTTAAGCATCCCAGCAGGTGGCTATTATAATGTTATCTTAAGCGATGGCACAGTGGTTTGGCTAAACGCTAAATCGAGCCTAAAATACCCAACCGAGTTTACAGGTAAAGACCGGATTGTAGAACTTAACGGCGAAGGATATTTTGAAGTAGCGCACAGAAACAACCAACCATTTAAAGTAATTACAGAGCATCAAACGGTGGAAGTATTAGGCACACATTTCAATATCAATGCTTATCATGACGAGCAAAGTACCACTACTACCTTATTAGAAGGCAGCGTAAAAGTGATTGCATCAGGCACTCAAAAAATACTAAGCCCAAATCAACAAGCAAAATTAATGAGCGGCAGCATAAATATTACACAATACAATGCAGAAAACGCCATAGATTGGGTAAATAATGATTTCATCTTCGACAATGAAGACCTCAGCAGTATCATGAGAAAAATATCGAGGTGGTATAATGTAGAAGTTTCTTATCCATCTCATTTGGCAAATCTAGAATTTACAGGGTCTATTTCACGTAGTAAGAACATCACACAAGTGTTAAAAATAATGGAACTCACAGGAATGGTAAACTTTAAAGTAGAAGGAAGGAGGATTACTGTAATGCAATAGCTTACCCTATTACCTGCTTAGCCAAAAAAAATCCAGCGGTGGTTGCAACACCTCTGGACAAATATTTAGGCTGCGCTTGAAAATTTGACTTAACTAACTAACAACACCTAAACACAAACAAATGTATGAATTTTCACATGACATTAAAAAACGGTCGTGATGCCCGTTTGTATGCCAGAATTCTGTTAAAATTGAAACTGACCCTAATCATCTTAACAACGGTAATTCTACAAAGTAGTGCCGCTAGCTTTGCGCAGATTACCATCAAGGAAAAATCTGCTTCGTTAGAGAGCATTCTACAAAAAATCAGAAAGCAAAGTGGCTACGATTTTTTCTACAGTAACACAATGTTGAAAAACACCAAACCAGTGTCTATCAATGTAAAAAACGTGAGTGTAGAAGAAGTTTTGAAGATCACCTTCAAAGACCAACCGTTAACTTATACAATTGACCAAAAGGCAATTGTACTACGATACAATCGTGAGCCAGAACGCAATGCCCTTTTGCAAAAAACAATTGTTGGAAAGGTAGTGGATGAAAAAAACGAACCTATCCCAGGTGCTTCGGTAAGAGTAAAAGGAATGCCTACAGCGCCTATTGCCATCACAGATGCCAAAGGTAACTTTATGATTTCGGCTACCGAAGAGCAAACGCTTACGGTAACTTATATCGGCTATGAAACGCAGGAAATAGTCTTAAAAGACAAAAAGCTCCCACTCACTGTTAAGCTTAAAGAAAAAGAAACAATGATGAAGGATGTCGTAATTACGGGGATGTTCGAACGTAAAAAGGAATCTTTTACTGGAGCAAGCGCATCTTTTTCTGGTGAACAGTTAAAAGCATTGGGTAATCAAAACGTGATCCAAAGTCTAAGAACACTAGACCCATCGTTTATTCAAATTGAAAATAACACAATGGGATCAAATCCCAACGTTTTACCAAAAATAGAATTGAGAGGTCAAACAAGTATCACCACTTCTTCTCTTAAAGATCAGTTTTCGGTTGACCCTAACCAACCACTATTTATCCTTGACGGATTTGAAACCTCGTTAAGGTACATTATTGATTTGGACATGAATACTGTAGCATCAATTTCAATTTTAAAGGATGCTGCGTCCACTGCTATTTACGGTTCAAGGGCTGCCAATGGTGTAATCGTAGTTGAAACAAAGAAACCCTTACCTGGAAAATTGAGAGTAAGCTATACTTCAGATCTTCAAATGGAAATGCCAGACCTTTCTTCGTACAACATGATGAACGCTTCTGAAAAACTGGAATTTGAAAGATTAGCAGGTCGCTACAAGGAATTCAACAATATCGTTAACAGGCAGTTGGCATTAGATGAAGTATATAATAATCGCCTAAAAAATGTACTAAGAGGCGTAGATACTTACTGGTTAAGTCAGCCTTTACAAACTGGTTTTTCACAAAGGCATTCTATTAATGTGTCTGGAGGTGATAATACTATTCGTTATGATTTGGGCGCTAACATTAAAAATAATAATGCGGCAATGATCGGTGAAAAAAGAAAAGATTGGGGCACTAATTTAAATCTTACCTATAGATCAGGAATTTTAAATTTTGGAAACAGGACCTACATTAGTGGTGCAAACGCAACGGCTTCCCCTTACGGAAGTTACGCTACTTGGGCAAGAACCAATCCTTATTACGAACTGTTGCCTGCAAGCCAAAAGTATCTTGAGGTAACTATTTCGCCTTCTGTATATGCCGACGGTCTTGATGCAAACGCTAATGAATTGATCCCTAACCCCTTTTATAACGCCTCACTAGCTAGTTTTGATAAAACATCGTATTTTAATTTAACTAATAATTTTCAAGCTGTTGCAGATTTTACACGTTCTTTAAAACTGCAATTGAATGCACAGATTACAAAAAACGATTCGCAGTCAACCAAATTCATATCGCCGCTTAATACCGCTTATGATGAAGTTACCGACCCTACATTACGTGGCAGTTACACTTATTTCAAACAATCTGCGCTAGGGTACAATGTCAATTTAAACTTGGGCTACACTAATACTATTGCGCAAAAACATATCCTTACGGGAAATTTAAGAGCCGAGATTGCTCAAAATAATCAGTCTTTGAACGGTTACACTGCAGTGGGCTTTCCTAGTGCTAGCAATGGTAATCCCGCTTTTGCTTATGGTTTTGCCACTGGATCAACGCCAATTGCTGCCAATTCATTAGTAAGAAGAAACTCATTGATCGCGTCCTTCAACTATTCGTATGATTTCCGCTACAACCTTGACTTAAGTGCAAGTGTTGATGGGACGACAGCATTTGGGTCAAACAAGCGCTATAAACCTTACTATGCTGTGGGAGTAAGTTGGAATTTGAACAAAGAAAACTTCTTGAAAGCAGTAAATTGGATAGATCTCCTAAAGCTGCGAGGTAATATTGGGATCAATGGCAATCAAAATTTCGGAAATGTAAGCCAATCCGTTTACAACTATTATCCTACTATTAATAGTATGGGACAGGGTGTCTACTTATCAGCTTTGGGTGCGCCAAATCTAGAGTGGCAAACTACACGTCAAATTAGTTTGGGCATAGATGCCAAAATGTTTAAAAACAAACTGAGTTTACAGCTTAATGCTTATCAAAAACACACCGATCCTTTAGTTATCGCCATTACACTCCCTTCATCCACAGGATTAGACAACTATCCTTTTAACGCTGGAACTTCTACCACCAAAGGATTGGAGGCTACCATTAATTTTTCACCGATATACAATCCAGGAGAATTTACTTGGACAGTTGGGTTAACTGGAAGCATGCTTACTCAGAAATATGACAACTTCAGCAACAAACTTTCTTCGTTAAACACTGAATTAAGAAACAGTAATTCCTTAACCAGATACAGAGACGGCTACAGTGCGTACGATCTATGGGCAGTACCTTCCTTAGGGATAGATCCAGCAACAGGACAAGAAGTATTTGTAAAGAAAAACGGCATGTACACCTTTGACTATAATACCAATGATCAGGTAGTCGTAGGTTCATCCAGGCCAAATGCAGAAGGCGTAATTAGCACGACTTTAAATTATAAAGGCTTTACGTTTGGTGCTTTTATCAGGTATATCTGGCACAGAGATCAATTTAACAGTGCATTATACGACAAGGTTGAAAACATTTCTTACGAGGCGTTACGTTTTAATCAAGATAAAAGAGCACTTTATCAAAGGTGGAAAAATCCAGGTGATATTACCCAATTCAAAAGTATTGCTGTAAACACGCTCACACCTATTTCCTCTAGATTTATCCAAACAGAGAATTCTTTCAGTGGAGAGTCAATCAATATTGGGTATGAATTTAGAGACAAGTCATGGCTGAACAAATATAGCATTGCTGCACTCACGCTAAATGCCTATTCAAATGATCTGTTTTACGCCTCAACGGTATCAAGAGAACGAGGTATTGATTATCCATATACCCGATCAGTATCGATGAGTGTTAGAGTGACTTTTAAATAAACCGATATGAAAGCATCAAAATTATTATATATCTATTTAATATTACTCATTTCTGTATGCATTACAGGATGTAAGAAATGGCTCGATGTTAAGCCAGAAAATAAGTTTATCGAAGAGCAACTTTTTTCGAATCCACAAGGCTTCTATGATGTTCTAAATGGGTTTTACATCAAAAATGGACAAAATAATGCTTATGGCGGAAGATTGACCATGACCACCATTGACGTACTTGCACAGTATTATCTGGTAAATTCTCAAAACTCAAATTACACCATGTCAACTTATGACTATAATAGTAATAGTGGCAGGGCCACCATTGATGGGATTTGGTCAGAGGCTTATATCAATATCCTCAACGTTAACAAGTTTTTTAAAAGCATAGATACCTATGGAAATATACTCGACGAAAAGGAGAAAAAAAGAATAAAAGGTGAAGCTTATGGGCTAAGAGCTTTTTATTACTTCGATTTGATGAGGTTATTTACTAAGCCTTACACTAGAGATTCTCTAACGAAAGTGCTTCCCTATTATGATAGTCCAACCAATGAGATCTCTGAATTTAAGCCTACCAATTTTGTAATGCAAAAAATATTAGATGATTTAAATACGGCTGAAACTTTATTAGTCGAAGCAGATCCTGCTTTAACGCAAACTACCGTAAGTAAACCAACTAATTCATATGGCAGAGACAGTAGAAACTATCACATGAACTATTATGCCGTAAAAGCACTTCAAGCTAGGGTGAATTTGTGGAAAGGCGATAAAACTACAGCTCTAAAAGCTGCAAAAGTATTGATTGATAACCAAACCAAATTCCCTTGGACGGTTCAGACTGATCTTAACTCGACTATTTCAAATAAAACTTTCGCCACGGAAATGATCTTTGGTGTAGAGAACCCCAAGTTAAATGAACTTTACCTTGCCAATTTTGCACCAGGACTATTTGATGCCAATATACTTGCGCCTAACAGTACTGGAACATTTATCAATACCACGGTATTTGAAGGTAACACCACAGATTATCGCTATCAATATATCTGGAAGGTAAATGGTCGTCCTTATGCCACCTTTTTTAAATATAATGACGAACCCAATGTGAATACTTCCTTTAATTTCTATAGAACAGTGCCTTTGATTAGGATGAGCGAAATGTATTTAATTGCTGCTGAGTGTGAACCAGACTTACCTACCGCAACGGCATATCTTAATCTTTTGCAAACGAAGAGAAACATCATTGGTTCTACAATTACCACTCCTACCGCATTAAATACGGCGATAATGAAAGAATATCGCAAAGAATTTTGCGGTGAAGGGCAATTGTTTTTTTACTATAAAAGAACCAATGCTACAAGCATTATTGCTGGGGGGACTAATAGTAGCATCTCTATGAACGATGCAAAATATAACTTCCCTATTCCACTATCTGAAACAACGCCTAGGTAACCACTAAAAAAACGAATTATGAAAAATATTTTATCATACATATGTTTAGGTATGTTCTTCCTTTCTTCCTGCAAAGAAGAAGCACTTACCACCTATGAAAATGCGATTAGTAAAAATCCAATCTATTTCGCAGAGGCTAAAGATTTAAACAATTTTAAAGCGGTTTCTTTTGGATATGAAAAAACTGCTGTTGTAGATTCCGTAGTCACTTTCATTGTAAGGGCAATTGGTACGCCAGAAAATCATGATAGACCTTATGATTTAACAATTGCCGATAGCAGCACCTTAAAAAGTGGCACAGAATACGAGATTTTGAATAAACCGCTATCTGTTAAAGCTGGAAAGGTAGCCGATACCCTTAAAATCAAATTATTACGGGCAACAACCTTAAGAAATCAGGCCGCTTATCTTTATATGGATCTTAAGCCGAATAGCAATTTCACTAACGATTTTTTGATTTATACCAAAACATCTAATGGTGTAACCACTACAGGATATCATACACGCATGACCTTAAAGGTTGACGATATTGCTGGTCCTCCTCCTTTTTGGACTCTAGGCAATACTTATTATAACAGCACTGTAGGTTATTTCGGCACTTTTAGCAGATTAAAATTTCAACTGTTAATTACCTATTACAATTTAGATGTAGACCAAGTAGTTGCACCCAACTGGTATACAACAGACAATAATGGTAGGCGCTTTTCTGGTTGGGCCAACGGATTGAAAGCATACCTTACTCGTATGGCAGCAGCTGGCACACCTGTTTACGAAGAGGACGGTGTTACATTGATGAAAATGGGCGTATATGCGCAATAGTTTTAACATTTAGATAAAATCATGAAAAATAGATTTTTAAGATATTTTGGCTGTCTGTTGATATTAGCCATAAGTGTATTGGCTGCCTGCCGCAAAGACTTAGGCAATTACGAATACCAAGAAATTAATGATGCTCAAATCACCAACATTTCGGATTCTTACAGTTCGTTACGAGGGTCTACATTAAGTATTAAACCTACCTTAACATTTACACAAGATGATGGGAGCGATACCTCGAAATACACCTATAGCTGGTACATTATCGACCAAAGCTCATTGCCCATTACCAAAAAACAAATTGCAAAAACTAAATCATTAAACTGGCCGATAAACTTTCCCTCTTCTACTACTGCATATACCCTATTGTACGAAGTGAAGGAGATAAAAACTGGCTTATTTTTTAGAAAAAGTGCAAAGCTTACCATTACCACCAATATTGCTGATGGTTGGTTGGTAATGAACGATGTCAATGGAAAAGCTCGTCTTGATTTCTTGAACTACATTGCTACCACAGGAGAATTTCAGACATATACAGACTTATTGAGCACCCAAAGCACATTGGTGCTCAATGGCGCTCCAAAATTTGTTTACTACTGGAACAGAAGAGACCCTTATTCCTTTACTATTCACAAGGCAATAGCGGTAGGTACCGATCAGGCTACCAATATCATCAATACTCAAGATGGTACCTTTTCCAAATTTGCCAATATATCCACCATGATGAGTTCTTATTCGCCAGCACCATATTATGCACAGAATATTGCCTCCCAAGCCTCAAGTTATTTGGCTTATTTGTACGATAGCAATGGTGAATTGTATTTCGAAAATGCCACGTTGTCAATTGCTTGGGGAACAAGGGTAAATAAAACCAGCGCTGCTGTTAACTTCAAAATTTCTCCGTTTTACGCAGAAGCATATAGAAATGGTACAACGTACGCACTAATGTTTGATATTGATAATAGGCGCTTCATGGAGCACAAAAGTTCAAATACATCATCTTCTGTTCCAGTACCCAACGGAAATGTTTATACAGACAACAATGTTAATGTAGGAAACTTAAACATGGATTTGGTATATATGGCCAGTACTCCTGCGCTTAGTTCACGTACTTATGCAATTCTCAAAAATAGCAATAACGAACTTTTTTTGACCACTATCCAATGTAATTCGTCAACGTTTACACCACTTACATGGGATAAAATTACCACGGCTCCAGAAATGATCAATGCGACACAATTTGCCATTGACCCAAATGAAGGCTACTTAATGTATCTCGTAGGATCAAAAATCTATCGTTATAATATCTCTGATAAGACCAACACCATGGTACTTGATATGGGGACAAAAAAGGTATCCCTTATTAAATACCAAAAGTTAACCCACTTCACTACAAATGCAAGATATGTGGAGTATGCAGGTAAATTAATTGTATGTACCTACGACGATGCAAACCCATCTACCACTGGAGAAATGAATTTATATAATGTGCCTAATTTAAACAATGCATTAAGTCTATATAAATCATTTACTGGTTTCGGGAAAATTGTATCTGTTTCTTATAGAGAATAAAATCAAATTTTAACTTTTTGCTCTCCCGTTTTTTGGGAGAGCTATTCATTCACAACACAAACAAAATGAAACTTAAAAACTTATTTACGTTAGCATTAACCGTGCTTTCATACTATGCTTTTGCTCAGCAAACCGCCACTCAAATAAAAGGCGAAATAAAATATAAAAGAAATAGTGTAAAGCTATTTAAAGTAGTAGAAGGTAAAACCACAGAAATTGCACATGCAGTTCCAAATAAAAATGGAAAATTCGGTTTTCTATTTTATCCCGAATATGAAGGTGTTTACATAATGGGTACAGGGAATGAGCTTACTCCGAATGAAAATCACTTATTTTACTTCAAAGGTGGCGACCAACTTGATATCTCCTTATCTGATACTTCCTATACACTAAATGGCAAGCTCAATTCAAAAGAAAACATCGTACTGAAACAATGGCGAGATTTAACTAATCCATTGTTTCAAAAGGCAATTAATTTTATGGGCAAAAATAGTACGTTCATGGATTACTTTCCGCAACAAGAAACCATTGTAGCTAAATCGAAAACTTTCTTAAATGGAAAAGCTACAGGTAATCCGAAATTCGATCAGCAAATTAAAGACATTATGCAATTGGATTTGATAAGCTATGCTACCAATTTTTTAAACACACCACGCACTGCACATCCCAGCGTAGAAGAATACAGCAATTTTTACAGTACATTAAAAGCGAATGAAATTTCAAAAGACACCAAAAAGGTTTATAACTACCCTTACGGACTGAGAACGCTTTCTGCTTTAATTAGTGTAAATATGCGCCAAGACGGAAAACCATATAAACCTGGTGCCGAAGGCCTAAATATCTATTTTTCCTATGTTCCTAACGATACGTTGAAGGGTGATATCGTATTAGAAAATTTAGGCAGATATAAGGATTATAATAGCTACAAAGCCATTACAGATCAGTTTGGGAAATACTTGCTCACTAAAGCTCAGAAAAATAAAGAGAATGAGCTAATGAGCCCACTATTGACTTATAAGCCTGGTACTGATGGGTTACAATTTAGCTATCCTGATAAGGAAGGAAAGCTAGTTTCGTTTGCCAGTTTGAAAGGAAAGGTAGTTGTGGTTGACATTTGGGCCACCTGGTGCGCACCTTGCAGGGCAGAATTCCCGCATTTAAAACAATTAGAAAAAGATATAGAAGGTAAACCGATTCAAATTGTAAGTATCTCTACCGATGCAGAAAAAGATAAGGAAAAATGGTTAAAGATGATTAAAGAAGAGAATTTAGGCGGCTTACAACTATATGCTGGTCAAGGCAGCGAAATCCTTAAGTATTACAAAGTGTCTGGTATTCCACGTTTCTTGGTTTTCGATAAAAATGGAAAAATTGTGAATGTAGATGCCCCAAGACCCTCAGATCCAAAATTGAAAGAATTACTATTTGCTGAGGCTGCCAAATAATAAACCATATTTTAAATAAAGCCTAGTTAAGCTAGGCTTTCCTTTATTTTTTAAAGATGAAAGTGCTTATCAATATGCACCTCGCTATACTTATGCTTTTTTTAGGCATACATGCAGGTGCACAAAAACCAGTAGCAACCATTCCATTTGAGGTGATAAACGGCTCTATTGTCCTCAAAGTGAAGATTAACAACCACGAGAAGCCCTTGCGGTTGCTCTTTGACACTGGCGCTGATGGAATGGCCATCGACAAATCGCTAGCTGATTCGCTTGGCTTAAAAATTACCCGTAGCAATAATGCTTCGGTGGTGGGTGGCAACATGAAAATTGAAGTATCAGACGGGAATGACGTGCTTCTTGAAAATGGGTTTGTACTTAAAAATCAAGGCATAGCCATCTTTCCGCAAATGCGAGATCACCTAGATGGTCTCATTGGAAACACCATGACAAGGAATTATGTCGTTAAAGTAGATTTCAATAAATATGAACTTTCATTATTCGAATTTGATCAGTACGAATATGAGAAAGGAGGCACCATTATTCCTATTACTATTCCTTCAGGTCTTTTCATCATCCCTGGAAATGTAGAAATCGTGGCAGGCAAATCCTCTTCAGGCAATTTTGTATTTGATACTGGAGCCTCTTACAACTTGATCTGTTTCCGTCCTTTTGTAAGACAGCATAAATTGCTCACCAGCGGATTTCAACCAGAATACCAAGCCAGCACAGTAAGCATGGGAATAGCCTCTCCTACTTTTAATGGCAAGGCCAATAGCTTTTCTTTTGCGAACACTGCACCGATAAAAAATCTACCCATTACCTTAATGGCTGGCGGTGGGCAAAACGAGAATTGGAGCCCTGGTTTTGATGGCTCGATAGGAATGGGAATCATCTCGAGGTATAATTTCACCATTAACCGCAAGAAAAATGAAATCTATCTCGTGCCAAACCACTCTTTTAATTATCCGCTAAATTTTGTTTTGGGCAGCTACTTATTTCGCTTTAACCTAAAAGGAGAACTGGAAGTACAAAATACTATTAAAGCTACAGCAGCAAATGAAAAGGAATTAAAACCTGGAACTAAAATTACTGCCATCAATAACATGAGTGCAAATGCTTTAATTAAAGATCAAAAAAAGATTGATCAGCTAAAGGCATTATCTAGCCAAAGCTCAATCAGTATCGATTACATCAATGAAAATAATGAACCCAAAAAAATCAACCTGACCAAATAAAGAAAAAAATGCCTTATTAAAAAGCAACATAGCATTTAAACCAAGCTTTCAAATAAGGTGAAAGAAACTCAGCGACGGATGTTGCTGATAGATTTAGGATAATTAATAAGTAAAGAGGGCCTTTCGGCCCTTTTTTATATTATAATTTTTTCAACAGATTTTGCGCTTGTTCATAGTGTGAAGCATCTTTTGGTATTTTCTCCAGCCAAAATTTACAATCTGTCTTTTGATCTTCCTTCAAATAGCTCATGGCCACGGCATAGGCAGCATCATATTTATAAACAGATGCTCCATTAAACAACTCTTCCAATAACAATCGGCCTTTGGCAACTTCGCTGGTTTCCATTAAGGCAACGCCATAATAGTAACTGATCATGGCGTTTTGGGCGTCGGTAGCATGCAATTTTGCCAAAACAACTTTTGCCTCTGCATATTTTTGCTCATTAAATAAACCTGCTGCATGATCCAAATCGGTTTTTTCAGCACCACGCTCGGCAACGCTCATTTGTGGCACCGCATTAAATTCTTCATACAGATTGCTTCTCCACGGTTCCCAAATTAACATGCCCAGCACCAATACTGCAGCTACGCCCGATACCCATCTGAGGTAAGGATTAAATTTCACCACCCTGGGCTGTTCAGCAACAAAGTGTTCCTTATTTAAGGTCTTAATCGTCTCCACCAAAGTATTCCTATTACTATCACTGGCCAGTTCCATTTGCAAGCTACTATGAATGTCATAGTAATCAGCCAAATGTTGCTTCAATTCCTCATCATACGACAATAAATTTTCAAACGCTAAACGTTCTTCTTCATTCAAATCGCCTTCCACATACTGGGCGGTCCATAAAATTTTGTCCTCAGTCATTTTTTCTATCGATTAATTTAACCAAGCTTGCCATACATTCCGATTTTTTCTTTCTCAAATAACCATAAGTAACGCCTAAAGTTTCAGCTACTTTTTCCTGCGCCTCACCTTTCATGCTCCAGCTGATAATTTCCTTACAACGTTCTCCAAGTTGTTCAAAAGCTTTTAAGAATAAACTAGCCTGTTCTTTTTGCAATTCCAAAGCTTCAGCCTGTTCAAATGTATCCTCGCCAATATGTAATAAATCGTCTTCGTTTTTTGTTACCGGGCTTATCGATCTTTTTTTCAGTTCGTTAAGCCATTTGCGCTTACACACCAGTAGTAAAAAAGGTTCAAAAGGGCAGGTTAACTGTAAATTTTTATACTTAGCCTGATTGTAAATATCCACCAAAGCTTCCTGAAAAATATCAGCAGCATCATCGGCATTGCCATTATTAAATAGAACAAATGACTTTACCTTTCCCGCACACTTCTTGTAAATTTCATTCACCAAAGCCACTTCATTGTTTAAAAGTGCAATAAGGTAGCGTTGGTCTTCATGTACTTTTTTGGTCATTTATCGTGTCGATTTGCCTAAAAATAAAACTAATTCGCTAATAATCTAAGAAACTGCTGTGAAAAGTGTTGCAATAATGAACATGACCAGCGCAGTTACCCATTGTACCGATGCAGTTGCTCATTGTACCAGCGCAGTTGCCAATAGTACCAACGCAGTTAGCTATGGTACCAACGCAGTTGCTCATTATACCGACGCAGTTGCTCATTGTACCAGCGCAGTTAGCTATTGTACCAACGCAGTTGCTCATTATACCGACGCAGTTGCCAATAGTACAAATGCAGTTACCAATAGTACAAACGCAGTTGCTAATAGTACAAACACAGTTACCAATAGTACAAACGCAGTTGCTAATAGTACAAACACAGTTGCTAATAGTACAAACACATTTACAAATAATACAAACACAGTTACCAATAGTACAAACTCAGTTGATAATAATACAAACACAGTTAACCTTATTACCAATGCAGTTGCTCGTGCTACCAACGCAGTTGTTCTTCTCAACCTTTATTCTTTTTTAAAAATTTATACATAAGTACGGTAACATTTTTCTGTATGGTTTGATATACCTACAAAAGGCGATTGCTGAAAAGCCATAACAGAGTAGGCAGTACTAAACTTTAGAAACGATGAAAACTTTAAACTTAAAAAATACGCTTTCGATCATTGCCATGGCCTTATTAGTTACGGCATTATTTCAAGCTTGCAAAAAAGATCGGACCCAAAGAAATGCGGCCTACAGTGCTGCAGAGTTTACCGCCATTTTTGGTCCACAGGCACAGCGTTTACAAATTAACGCCAACATTGCTAATACCTTTACGTTAAAAGGTGGCACAAAAATCACCATCCCCGCGAATGCCTTTAAGTTAAACGGCACTACGGTAACAGGTAGTGTGGTGATTACCGCCGCTGAATTTTTGAAACGTAGCGAAATGGTATTTGGCGGTACCAACACCAACCACATTAGCGGCGCACCTTTGGAATCGGATGGTTTTATTTACCTCAATGCCTCAGTAAACGGTACCAATGTAGACAAAGCCCTAGGTGCGAACATTGATATTGCCATAGCCACCAATAACACGCGTGCCACACAAATTTGGGAAGGTGTAGAAAAGGTAGACAATGCCAATCAAATGGCTTGGCAAGCTCCTGCACAAAATCCTAATGGAGCAGCTGGCGGAGGCGTACGTGAAGTGCTTCCTGCAGCTGGCTTCTACAATTTTCAAATGGGCAATTTAGGTTGGATCAACTGTGATGTTTTTTATGCCTATACCAATCCAAAAACAACCACTAGCGTAACCATTGCCAATAACCCTGGCAGCTTTGCCACCTTTATGGGCTACACGGGCGAAACTTTCGTGTTTTTTTGTGCTAAAGGCAGTAAAGTGGTAGCACAACTGTATACGCCAGACGGGCCCAATGGTGTAAAAAGCTACACCAATATGATGCCTGTTGGTGTAGAAGGGAAATACATCTCCTTTTCTATCAAAAATGGCAAGTATTATTATGCTGATTTAACCACCACCATTACCGCTAACCAAAACATTAGCCTAACCTTATCAGAGACAACAGAAGCAGCCATACAACAGGCTATTGATGCCTTAAACAATTATTAAAGTTTTTACCCAAATAAATTGACTTTAAAAACGCTTCGCAAATCGGCAGTGATGGTACACCAACCGTCATTGCTGGTAGCGAGGCAATTATGTTTAAAACAAATGAAGATCATCAATCAATAGGCTTACTTATCCATCAAAATTATTCCCTATATTTAATCAACCATGAGAAAATTATTGACGTTTTTCTTGCTCTACTTTTACGGTATTACTGTAAATGCACAAACTGCTCAAGTATTGCCAAGCGATACCGTGCCTGCTATCATCCATTACAAAACAGAAAATGGCATTACAAAATTTAGTAGTGAGTTAAGGCCTTTACGTCCTATTGCGGGTGCCCCTGCCCCATTTTACACTTACTTTTGGGAGTTTGGCGATGGCGGTTTTAGTTTCGAAGAAAGTCCGTCACACATCTTACGTTACGATTCGATCATGGTGCGCTTATTTGCCACCAACAATTACGATGATGGTAAACGTCCTCCTACCCGACCAAAACCAATTATAAGGCCGCCAGGTCCTAAACCCACCGTAGCCAAACCCATGCTTGCCTCCAATGGTGGTTATAACTTGTTTAAAATGGGCGGGAATATTGAAATGAAAACGAATTGTATGCCCAAACCTGGAGACGACATGATGTTGGTACTGGGTTACAGGAATAAAATAGAGAATGGACAAAACAACCTGAACGGCACCTTGGCCATTTTGTATAACGATGTAGAATTTAGTCAAAATAATTTTGAACTGGCAGAAGCAAGAACTTACCATAACGAGAAAAAATCAGACTTAAAATCGCTTTTAAATACCGCTTTCCTGAAAAATAAAAACCAGGAACCTGTTTATTACGCTTCTTCGGAAAAGCACTTCAGTTTATCTCCTGTAGAAAAGGTGTTGCTGAAAGATCAAGCTAAAGCCTTTAAAAGTCAACAAAGCTGGAAATTTGAGAACCTACAGCAAAACGAAGAGCGCTTTGTGTTTATGCATTTTAAAACCACCCCTGAAATGCTCAAAGACACTAATGCGGTGGTACGTATAGCAGGCGCATTTATTCCTGATAATCCTTTGGTAGAAACTGAGTTTTTCACTTTGGAACTGCAAATTGTGGCTTCCCACGACCCTAATAAAATGGTGCTGCGCAAAAGTAGAATGAACTACCGCTTTACGGGCAAAAACAGAGAGCTGACCTACAAGGTACGTTTTCAAAACACAGGGAAAGGGCCCGCAAAAAAGATTGACGTAGGTGTAAATATCTCGGAAGTGTTTGATCCAACTACTCTAAAAGTGGTAAAAACAAAACCCGAAGTGGCCAACTGCGATTCGGCTTATGCCAATCAGAGTTGCTTAAAAACCTCTTTTAGTGCAGACAGTGTTCATTTTGTATTTACCAATATTTATTTGCCCGGCATGCAGCAAAAGGGTGTAAAAGATGCAGATTCGACCCAAGGCTTTGTAGAATACAAGATCAAGTTTAAAGAGAAACCACCCAAATTACCTATCAAAAGTGGCGCGGCCATCGTATTTGACAAGAATGAACCTATTTACACCAACAGAGCAGTTGGTCGTTTTAAAATGGGGCTTTCCCCCGGCATTATTGTAGGCTACGGTTTTCCTTTTGAAACAGACAATGGTAATTATCTAAACGGCAAAAACTTTGTATTAGGGGCTAGTCTTTCGCCTTATGCTACCCATCGCTACTACTGGCAAGTTGAACTCTACTTCAACTCATTCAAGGAAAACACTTATCAGGTCCCTATTGCTACAGAGGTTAGAAAAGATACCGTAATGAACGGTGTTGCCTACCAAATATTGGATAAAAAACATTATCAAACTACCAAGGTAAGCACCATCAATGCCGTTCCATTGCAAATGAGGTACAACATTAATAAATACCTTGGCGCTGGTGCTGGCGCACTGGTTGCGCTCGACCTTTATCATAGAACTTCCGATGAATTGCGTTATCGTTTAAGAACTATAAATGCACAAGGCGTGGCTATTGAAGTAGATCACAACCGTAATTTGGGCCGAGTAAACGAGAATTTCTCAGATTTAAGGGTCTCATTTTTTGCGGATATCCAATTGGGATTGGTGAGGGTTGGCCCCGCTTTGGGCTTCAGGTACATCTTTGATCCAAAAACCAATAACAATAGGATGAGCACTTATGTAAGCTGGAAGTTTTAGTAGTTAATGTTTGCAATGCTATACCGTCATCTCGACCGCAGCGGAGAGATCTTTGAACTTTACATCAATTCACTCTATTGATATATCCAAATTGCATATCCAAAGATCTCTCCATAAAGTCGAGATGACGAAAGGTATATCCAAATATGCCTATGTTTCTATGTGGTTAAAATAAAAAGTGATACGCCAGAAGAAATTGAAATAGTGCTTTTTAGGAGCATTTTGCTATTTTAGCTAGATGCGCCAATTCATCAAACATTTGTGCTTAGTGTACTTGCTATTGCAAACAACTATGCTTTTTGCGCAGAGCGATGATTTGAATACGAAACTTAATGGCTTTAAAAGCCAAAACGACCTTAGCAACTGGATTTACGAACAACTTGATGAAGCAAATGCCAATCCTAGCAAGGCCGTTGCCAACCTTCAAAAGGCACAAAAAGAACGTTGGCGAAACACCAAAACTCCCGATGAGCATTTTGCTTGGTTAAACCTACTCAGTACTTTGGGTTATTACGAACTGCTTGATGGAAATATTTTAGGTTCCATAAGTATGTATGAAAATGCGCTCGGCTTTTTTCAGCAACATCAGATTTTAAGTTATGATATTGTAGAGTATGTTCTAAAACCTTTAAGCAATAATTACACGCGCCTAGGCGATTACGAACGTGCCTTATACCTCCAGAAACAGAGCATTAACTTTCAGCGGGCCTATAGCGAAGATCCTAGTAAAATGGCTAATATTTATGGCAACATGGCCATTTCTTACCGTTCTATGTCTCGCTTGGCCGATGCACACAGGTCTATTGAAAGTGGGTTTGATTTAAAGCCAGATGCTAAAACACGCATTATGCTTAACAATGTGTTGGCTGATGTTTTATATGATGAGGGTAATTACACTAAAGCGGCTTTGGTTATTCAGCAAAATATCAAAGCGCAAACCGCTACAGATCATGAAAGTGCTTATTGGCTGATGGGAACGTATACCACAGCTGGTAATGTGCAACTAGAACTTAAACAGTATGCAAAAGGGAGGGAATTTTATCAGAAGGCTTTAACACTTGTTAATAAGTATTATCCCTACGGCCGATTACGTGAAAAAGCTAATCTTTTTACACAACTGGCTAAAACCTTTTTAGCATCCAAACAACCTAAAGAAGCCATTGCCTATAGTCATCAATCTTTAAGTACGTTAGGCATTATGCAAAATAAGGCCATCATTAATCAAAAAATATTTGGCGATTATAAAGTGGTGGATGCTTTTATGCAATTAGCAAAAGCTCAATTGATGCTGGGTCAACCAGAACAAGCGCTTTCCAACATTCATTTGAGCTTATTGGCTGCCGATAAAATTAGAAACGAGTTTGGAGCAGACATTACCAAAGAACGGTTACAAAAAAACCTGAAGCAAATTGCCGAGCAGGGTATTGCCATCAACTACCTGCTATTTGAAAAAAGCAAAAATCAAAAATACCTGCACCAAGTTCTTCTATTGGCAGAACAAAGTAAAAGCCGCACGTTATTAGAACAAATGGAACGTAACCGAAATGCCGTGACCAAAAATGTAAAAGCAGATCCTTTACTGGTCAAAAAACAAACTTTGGAGCGGGCCATCATCTATCACGAAAAACAGGAAATAGAGCAAAAAACGACTAAGCTACAAGAGACTATTGCGGGCCTTAAGTTTCAACTGGCTTTAATAAACAAACAAATCGCTAAAAAATATAAGCAAGACCATTCCAATTTTACCAACGAAATTAATTTAGCTAACCTGCCCAAACATCGTTTTATAGAATACTTTTTTGGAGATGAAAATATCTATGTCATCAACATCAATCGACAAAAAATTGAAAGTGTGGTAAAGCTGGAAAATGCCCCGTTGATTAAAGAGCAAATTAAATCTTTTGTAACAACCTATTTTCAGCATGGCCCTGCTAAAATGGCGAACGCTCCACAGTCATTTTACGAGGCTTCTCACTTAGTTTATCAATTGATATTGGCTCCTTTATCCATAAAGCCTCAAGAGAATATTACCATTATTCCCGATGGCATTTTAGGCTATGTCTCTTTCGACGGGTTGATTACTCGGGAGAAATACGTAGAAAATCTATCTGCTTGGCCTTTTTTTATTAAAGAACACGTTACGAGCTATGCCTTCTCCTTGAAAACCTTGCAGCTGGAAAAACAAAAAAATAACAACCAAGGCTTTGCGGGACTGTTTATTACGCATACCATTGGAAAAAATGCACCATTACTGGCGGTTGAAAAAGAGGCTAATGAAATCAAGAATAAGGTAAGCGGTGTATTTTTATATAATGAGGATGTAAATGCCAAAAGTTTTGAGCAGCAATTTGAGCAACGCAACATCCTGCATATCGGTACCCATGCTTATTTATCTGGGCCAAACCAAGAGCCAACACTCGATTTTGGACGAGAAAAAATATACTTGTTTGAACTTTCGGCTAAGCAAGATGCACCATCCTTAGTGGTATTGAGTGCCTGCCGCACTGCCGATGGGATATTAGCCGACGGAGAAGGAATTATCAGTCTTTCCCGTGGGTTTAACGCCATTGGCACTTCTGCAACCATCGCGGGGTTGTGGAACGTAAATGATCATACAGTAGCGTATATCACCCAACATTTTTACCAATCATTATTAAAAGGGAATACCAGTGCCGAAGCGCTTCGGGATGCCAAATTAGCATGGATTAAAGACCCACAAACTTCGGGAGCTTTGTTGCTTCCCTATTATTGGGACAGCTTGGTTTACATGGGAAAAAACCAGACATTCGACTTAGAAAAACCATTTTTCAGCCCGTGGATGTTGTGGTCAATTGGTGGACTTGTGGTTATATTGCTATTAGTGCTTACGTTTAGATTTTTAGTTCGTAAAACAAAGTCATCTACTTAAGCCTTTGCGAAATAAATACGTTGAGGGTATTCGCCAAAAGTAAAATGGGCTACCTCACAAAGCCAAATCTTCAAATCTACTTTCTTATTTTGGTAAGTTTCTAAAAAGTAATTGGCTCCACCTCCCAAGTTTTCTTCCCCCAAACGGATTAAGGTTAAAAATGACGCTGGTTCAAAAGGTTCATTGGAGATGTCCAGTTTAATTTCGTCTGCCCCATTGCATAACAGATCAAGCCACTCGTCAGCACCTTGTATCATTTGCAGGTCTTCGGTATCGCCATCCCATTCTGGCAAATCCACAAACCATTCAGCTTTGTCTGTTTTATAAAACCTTAAATTTCGTATCATTCGTTAGTTAATTCAATAATTGATATTGACTTTTATTTATGACATTAACACCCCAGTCTTCGACCACCCCTCTGGGAGAGGGGAATTTTACCATCCCATTACATGTAACAAATGAAAGTGGTTAAACAACGAAGCAATATTTACCCAACACGCCAAATCATTTCAACTTTCTAAAAAGACCTCCTAGAGGTCAAATATTTATAAAATAACCTATCACCTTGGGTACGACTTCTACGGAGTCGAATACCTTTACCCCATTTTTCCTCTATAAATATTGAAATCCTTTGGATTTTCGGTTAAATCAATATTTCAGTCATCCTCCTACCTATTCGGTGGAGCATATTTCCCTCTTTTAGAGGGGTGCCCGACGGGCGGGTGTTTAAAAAAAACAACCACCCCATTATCCGATCCAACTTACTTAACCGTCCGTTTAAAAATAGTCACGGCCATTGGTGGCAAATCTACCATGATTGATTGCTTTTGATGTTGGTGAGCAATATTTTCTGTGGTTTTAACTTCAGCATTCAATTTCCCACTGCCATAAAACTCTTCAGCATCTGAATTAAAGATTTCTTGCCACTTTCCTTTCACAGGAATACCAATGCGGTAGTGTTGTCTAAAAACTGGCGTAAGGTTAATGGCTATCACCAAAGTATCTTTTGCTTTGTTCGATCTTCTTTGGTAAACATAAATAGACTGGTTCACGTCATCAGCCTCTTGCCATTCAAAGCCCTCGTTTGAAAAATTGAAGTGGTATAAAGCAGCTTCCGAACGATACAGCTCATTCAATTTTTTCACTACATTTTGCATTCCTTTATGCGGTGCATATTTCAGCAAATCCCAGTTTAACGATTCAAAACAATTCCACTCCGAAGTTTGGGCAAACTCGTCGCCCATAAACAACAATTTTGTACCAGGATGCGTGAACATATAGGCATACAAAGCCCTTAAATTGGCAAACTTCTGCCATTCATCACCTGGCATTTTATAAATCATTGGCGATTTACCATGCACCACTTCATCATGTGAAAGCGGCAACATAAAGTTCTCGGTAAACGCATAGGTTAAGCTAAAAGTAAGTTGGTGATGGTGGTGTTTTCTGCTAAGCGGGTCTTGTTTGAAATATTTCAGCGTGTCGTTCATCCAACCCATCATCCATTTCATGCCAAAGCCCAAACCTCCCGCAAATACCGGGCGGGTTACCCCATCGTAAGTACTGCTTTCTTCGGCAATAGTTTGTATGCCCTTAAAGTTACCATAAACCGCTTCGTTCATATCTTTAAGGAACTTTACTGCACCTAAATTCTCCGTACCACCATATTCATTGGTCCCGTATTCCCCTTCCTGCCTACTAAAATCAAAATACAACATCGAGGCTACGGCATCAACCCTTAAACCATCCAAATGATATTTGTCGAGCCAAAACATGGCGTTACTGATCAAAAAAGATCGAACCTCGTTTCTGTCGTAGTTAAAGATGTACGATTTCCAATCGGGATGAAAGCCTTTACGCATATCCGAGTGCTCGTACAAATGCGTACCGTCAAAATGGTACAGGCCATTGCTGTCACCAGGAAAATGTGAGGGCACCCAGTCCAAAATAACCGCAATATTATTTTTATGCAGTTCTTCAATCAGGAACATCAAATCTTGTGGTGAACCATGGCGGGAACTTGCCGCATAATAGCCAGTCACCTGATAGCCCCACGAAGGATAGTAGGGATATTCCATGACAGGCAGAAACTCTACGTGGGTAAATCCCATTTCTAGCACGTAAGGCACTAAGGCCGCAGCAACCTCTCCGTAGCTCAATACCCTTTCTGGATCTGCGGGATCACGTTGCCATGAACCTAAATGTACCTCGTAAACAGAAATGGGTTGGTCTAAAGCATTTTTCTTTTCCCGTTTGTTCATCCATGCCTTATCTTTCCAAGCATAATCAGTATCCCAAACAATGGAAGCTTTACGTGGAGGATGTTCGGCATGCAAAGCATAAGGGTCGCTTTTTTCCACTTCAGAGCCATCAAAACCCTTCACAAAATATTTATAAACTTCACCCTTTTTCAAGTGGGGAATAAATCCTTCCCAAATACCCGATTCGTCCCAACGGTTAAAAAGCAAATGACTTTCGCGGTTCCAGCCATTAAAGTTGGCCATTACATATACTTTTTGTGCATTAGGTGCCCAAACGGCAAAGTACACCCCATCAACCCCGTTAACAGTGCAAAGGTGCGCGCCCATTTTTTCGTACAACTTAAAATGTTTGCCCAAAAGAAATAAGGAAACGTCAAAGTCAGTTAAAAGGCTGTGCTGCCAAACTGGAGATTGATATTTTTCAAAAGCATTTGCTGCAGATTGAACTGCTTTGCTTGTTGTTTCTAGGTGAGTCTGTTTCTTTTTTGGCATATTATAAAGCTATCAATTTTAAGCTAAGATTAAACGAAATGAGCAGGTAAATAACCATGCAATATCAAATCATCTGTATGACCGATGTTGTAATTACATCCATTATGGATAAGCACTACCCTAGAGGACACCTCCAGAATTTGTTGATAATCATGATCGGTCACAATAAAGCCCTTTTCTGGCAAAAGTTCCCTAATGTGATGTTTAAGCTGTTCAGAAATTAAAGGCGCTAATTGGGAGAAAGGCTCATCCAACAAAATATATTTTGCGTCACTATAAATCATCAACAATGCTTCCGCCAATCTTCTATGTCCTCCCGATAAATCACCTATCCTCATTTTCAAATGCTCTCTAAACAAATCAATGGCAAGCAATTGCTCCCTGTACTTGTTAACATACAGATTGACTAAAAGTTCCAAACTAAGATATTGTGGCAAAAAATAACCCTGCGGCAGATAGATAATTTTATGCGTTAAGTAACCTTTTTGCACAAGCTCACCATCAATCCTAATGAATTTATAATTAGGTTTAATGCTCCCAAAAATAATCTTTAACAAAGTTGATTTACCACTTCCATTACGGCCAAGCACCCCTACTACTTCTCCAACGCCACATTTGAGGTATACGTTATTTATTACGCTATGCCCTCCAAAACTATGTGCTACACTATCTACATAAAGCTCTGACATAGCCAACAAAAAATTAATAACGAGGTAAACAGGAAAGTATCCAGCAAAAAGAAATAGCCTAAAACCTTTCTGTAGCTCATATTCAGGTTATAATAATAGAAAATCCGATAGCTAAAGAAAAGCTTTTCTATGCCCACAGTAGTGGCATATCCCAGCAATTTAAAAGCAATAGCAAGGTTGTATAAATTAATTTTATCAAAACCTTTTAAATAAAATAAATTAAGGAAAAATAGGCTTAGACAAAAGTTGAGGACAAAGACCAGTTTGAAATGATGGACATAAAGAATTTTCAACTTTTGATACATCTCAATTTTTTATTTTTTTCGTCATTTTGGTGTTAGGAGAATTAACAATCAACGAGGTTAAATCTAGCCCATAGGATTCTTCGCTACGCTCTGAATGACAAAACAGGATGCCATCATTCGATTTAGTAAGAATAGTCTTACGAAGTTGTTAGAACTTCGTAAGACTGAAAAGATAGGTTTCAACTTTAAATTATCCTTTAATGATCTTGATTTTCGAGAAGTTTTTATTCGATTTAAACCTCAATATTCCTCGTTCATTCACCACAAAATCGCTTACTTCTTTATCATCAACCCAAACCTTCCCTACGTTAAATGGCAGGGCAATGATGCGAAAATCATAAAGCTCGTAATTTGGCGTGTAAAGACCATCAATGGTTTGTTCGATGGTAAAACTACTGTCGTTTCCTTTGGCGCTAAACTTCTTCTCTAAATAAATATCCTGCTCATAAGCAAAAGTGTCGCCGTGATCTTCATACATGAACGAGTTCACTTCGTAATCTGAATAATAAACGTTCAACCAAACTTCATCTATGTTTTTTTCACCTACGTATTGCATCACAGGATACTCTGGCATTACCGTTCCAGCCCTTACAAACAAAGGCATGGTATCTAATGGCGTATCTACCATATATTCGTTGCCACCTTCCAATAGCTCAAGGGTCCAATAGTTAAACCATTTGCCTTTTGGCAAATAAATGCGACGTGAGGTAGCCCCTTGTTCCAACACTGGGCAAACCAAAATCTTATCGCCAAACGTAAACTCATCCTGACGGAAGTGGTTCGACAGAATATCTTGCTCCAACATGGCCAAAGGCCTCAAAATTGGAAAGCCATAGCGGTGATGCTCCCAAAATACCGAATAGATATACGGCATCAATTTGTAGCGCAGCTCAATAAACTTACGGTTCACGCTCGTAAAAGGCTCACCAAAGCTCCAAGGCTCACGCTCGCGAGTATCCCCCGCGGAGTGGGCACGCATAAATGGCGAAAACACACCCAATTGTATCCAACGGGTAAACAATTCACCATCAGGCTCACCACTAAATCCACCAATATCAGTACCGCAAAACGGCACCCCCGAAATAGACATGCGTTGGCATTGAATATTAGCAATTTTAAGATGCTCCCAAGTAGCCACGTTATCTCCCGTCCATACCGAAGCATAGCGTTGCATACCCGAGTAACCAGCTCTGGTAATGGTAAAAGGACGCTTATTGCGTTGTAATTTTTTTAAGCCTTCATAAGTTGAACGCACCATTTGCATACCGTAAATGTTATGCGCCTTACGATGCGAGCCTCTGTAGCCATCGTAGTTATGTCTTACATCATTTGGAAAAGTGCCCGAGCCAAACACCGCTGGCTCGTTCATATCGTTCCAAAATCCAGCCACGCCCATATCCACTAACTCCTTATACAAACCTCCCCACCACTCTCTCACTTCTGGATTGGTAAAATCAGGAAATTGGCAACGACCTGGCCAAACATGGCCTTCCATAAAGTAATCATCACTTCGGCGGCAGAAATAATTCTTTTCCTTTCCTTCTTTAAACACCCAGTAATTATCGTCTACTTTAATTCCTGGGTCAATCATTACCACCGTTTTCATGCCCACATTAGCCAAATCCTTGATCATTTTTTTAGGATCTGGAAAATATTTTTTGTTCCATGTAAAACAGCGGTAGCCATCCATATAATCAATGTCCAAATAAATGGCATCACATGGAATTTGTTGCGACCTAAAACCATCTACAATTTCGCGCACCTTGCTTTCTGGATAATAGCTCCAACGGCATTGATGATAACCAATTGCCCACTGAGGTGGCATCTGGTGCGTTCCCGTTAACGATTGGTAACGTTTCACCACGTCCATCATGTGCGGTCCGTGAATGTAATAGTATTGCAGCTCACCGCCATCAGCCCAAAAGCTGGTTTTGGCATTATCTTCCATTCCAAAATCGAAATACGACTTAAAGGTATTATCAAAGAAAATCCCATAAGTTTCACCTTGGTTAATACCCATGTAAAACGGAATAGTACGGTACAAAGGATCTTGGTCCCAACCGTAAGAATAAGCATCAGTATTCCAGTTCGTAAACTTTCTGCCACGCAGGTTTAAATTACCCGACTTATCACCTAAACCAAAAAAATTCTCCTCTGGATGGCACTGCTTAGTGGCAAACACATAATAACCACCAAACTCTACGTTTTCTTCCCAGTGCATTGGCGAAGCATCGCTACTGGTTACAATTCCTGTAATGTTATCAATAAACGAAATCAGAAAATCTGCCTTACTCACCCTACAGGTAATGGTATTCGTTTCAATCAAATAGGCATCTGGCGTATCCTGCAACCTAAAAGTGGTTACTTTTTGATCTACCTGTTCTACTGCATACGAGAAATCGGCCAGAAAAACACCATGCGGCGCCAAACGCACCCTAATCGTCTCATCGCTTACCACTCGAACCTCTACCACGGCTTCCCCATCAGAAAAATAAAACCTGTTACCTTCCTTTTTCACACTCTTTACCGAGGTAAGGTATTGTTTTACGATGGCTTTTAAATCGGTTACAGGGTTATTTAAATGCTGTACGGTTTCTTCTTCCAACTGTCTGTTATCATTGATTTCCGAAATTTCAAAGTCCTTATTTAAATCTTCTTCCATATTGTTTTGCTTGTTAAGCTTGTTCTCATTCCAAACAGCTTGTATTGCTTTAAAAAAATTGTTCTCTTGAGATGTTGATAGATATTGTAAATATATAATAATTACCTTTTAAGCCAAATAATACTGTGTTAAGTTTACACCAAGTACTCGCAAAAACAACTGATATTATTGCATAGCTAACAGGAAACGAAAGAAAAAGTTGAAGACAGCTTCATTTTATTTTTCGAAAAGCAGAGGTCAGCTACTATTTATGGAAAGTCCCGCTGTACGCTTCAATCTTTTTGCCATCGCCAATGCTAAACCTCGTAGGTTTTGAAAACCTACGAGGTTTCTGGGGCCCATGCCACAAAAAGGATATCCGCTCCCATCGGGTTTAATTAACAATGCCTATGCAAAAAAACATCAACGCCTTAAAAAAGGCAAATTGCAAGCGCAACTTTTTTGCAGTAGCAATTACTTTACATAGCAATAGGTAATGATTTGACCACTTCTTTTATTTTTGTAACATACAGCAAAGCTTATGATTTCCATTCAATCTGTTTCTCATCAATACACTTCCGGCCACCAACTGCAATTTGCAGATTGGCAGGTGAACAATGGTGAGCAATGGCTCCTTTTAGGCCAATCGGGAAGTGGCAAAACCACCCTGCTACATATCTTAACAGGTTTACTTACTCCAACCCACGGCAAGGTAAAAATTGGCGACACCGACCTTTACTCGCTTTCTTCTAAAAAGCTAGATGCTTTTAGAGGACAGCAAATCGGTATCGTGTTTCAAAAGCCACACCTCATTAAAAGCCTAAACATTACCGAAAACCTATTGCTGGCCCAAAGTTTTGCGGGTTTACCTAACAACAAGAAGCGAGTAGAAGAAGTGTTGGATTCTTTAAATATGTTGCCGAAGAAAAATGCCTATCCACAGGAACTAAGTCAAGGACAATTGCAACGGGTCACCATTGCTCGTGCGGTAATCAATAAACCTACGCTGCTTATTGCTGATGAGCCTACTTCTAGTTTAGACGATAAAAATGCTGAAGCGGTATTGGCTTTATTGAAGGAACAATCTACATTAAACCAAGCAACCTTGGTAGTGGCCACACACGATAAAAGAGTTAAAGATGCGTTTACCCTTACCTATACTTTATCATGAGCCCATTTCAAATTAGCTGGAAAAACATTTGGTCGAAGCCTTTAAATGCGGCGCTCAACATTTTACTCATCGCTTTCGGTACAGGAATTTTAACGGTGCTGTTACTGGCTTCTACCCAAATTGAAGATAAATTAGCAAAAAACTCCAAAGACATTGATTTGGTAGTTGGGGCAAAAGGCAGTCCACTACAATTGATTTTGAGCAGCATTTATTACATTGATTTTCCTACGGGTAACATTCCAATGAATGAAGCAAAAAAGCTCATGCGCAACCCTTTTGTAAAACGGGCAGTGCCTTTGGCTTTGGGCGACAATTACAATGGGGTACGCATTGTTGGTACCGATAGCAATTACATCAGCCTTTATGGCTTAAAATTACAAAATGGAAACTTTTGGAAAGCCGATTTGGAAGCCACCATTGGCGCTAACGTAGCCAAAGAGCAGAACTTAAAAGTAGGTGATACTTTTTTTGGCGGCCATGGCTTAACCGAAATGAAAGACGAACACAAAGACCATGCTTATAAAGTGGTAGGTATTTTGGAACCACAACAAAACGTGACTGATAATTTGATTTTAACAGCTATTGGTAGCGTTTGGAAAATGCACGAAGAAGAGGTATTTCCTCATGCTGATGATACGGAATTGATTAAAAGTCATAAAAATGGAACTCCATATCATGGAGAAAAAACAGAAGCTGACCACAGCCATGATGAAGACCGGGAGTTTACCTCTTTGTTAATCCAATACCGCTCGCCAATGGCAGTGGCTATGTTTCCGCAAATGGTGAATCAAACCACCAATATGCAAGCTGCCAGTCCAGCGCAAGAAAGTACCAGATTGTTCTCTTTGATTGGTGTCGGGGTAGATACTTTACAATGGTTTGCCGTACTAATTATGCTCATCGCAGCCATTAGTGTATTTGTCAATTTATACAACTCATTAAAGGAAAGAAGTTATGATTTAGCTATTATGCGCACCTTGGGCGCCTCAAAAGGCAAACTTTTTTCGTTAATCATATTAGAAGGATTAATTTTGACCTTAATAGGCACGATCATTGGCATAGCATTAGGTCATGGTATTTTACAGCTGATTAGTAACTACCAAGAAAGTAGCCAAGCAAAAATGAATGGCCTGATTTTTATTAAAGAAGAATTTTATTTACTAGCGGCTGGTTTAGCCATCGGCATTGTTGCAGCGGTGATCCCTGCAGTACAGGCCTACCGCTCTAACATATCGAAAATTTTAGCAAAGAATTAAACACATAAAAGGTCGTCATTGCGAGGCACGAAGCAATCTTACAACATTTAAAAGTTAACCATTTAAACTCGCTTTAGAATTGGGAACTTATTAAACAAAACACACAACATGAAAAAACTAAGTTTTATATTTTTATTATTTATTGGATTTGCATTTAGCGCAAAGGCTCAACATGACCCAAGTGATCAAATTGTATCAGCCAATTGGGATGTGATTGGCGAGGTAGAATTTAAAATGGCCAAAGACGATAGCGAAATGTACGCGATCTTCAATAACGACATTAAAAAAAGAGCTGGCAAACCTTTCGAACTAGAAGGCTATATTGTTCCCATTAAAGATGGGATGAAACAAACCAAGTTCATGCTATCTACCCTACCTATTAACCAATGTTTTTATTGCGGTAAAAATGGCGTTCCCATTATGGTGGAGGTGCAACTAACCGAACCTACTAAGTTCACTTATCAAACCATTAAAGTACGAGGCACCTTGAAACTGAGCACTGCAAATGCACTGGATGCCTCTCCCATTTCATTAATTAACGGGAAAGTAGTAAAGTAAACACTCCTTCATTTCGATCCCGAGCTTTCGGAAAAGACCGGGCAGCAGCTATGAAGCAAAATCTAGCTCCTCGTTTTATGCTTTGTTTGAAATAAAGACTAAGTCCAAAGATTTCTCCACAAGGTCGAAATGACGACAAGAATAAAAAGAAAAAGTCCCTAGGCAAAATGCCTAGGGACTTTTTTATTACCGTCACTCCGGAGGAATGACAAAAGAAATGATCAATTAGTGACCTGAGTGACCATCAGCACCATGCGCATGTCCATGAGCCAATTCATCAGCAGTTGCTTCTCTAACCGTTAAAATTTTACCAGCGAAAATCAAGTTTTTACCAGCCATTGGGTGGTTTAAATCTACTGATACAATTTCCTCACCTACTGCAGTTACACCTGCACGGAATTGGTTTCCTTGGTTATCTTGCAAAGGAATTACATCGCCTACATTTGGCAATTCAGCACCACCTTCTTTAAACATGCCCACTGGCAAATCAACATGAGCTCCTGGATCAATCTCACCGTAACCATCAGCTGGCTCAAGCTCAAAACTATATTCATCACCCACAGTTAAACCTGTTAAGTGCTCTTCAAATTTCGGCAACATCATTCCCACACCGTACAAAAATACAAGTGGATTTTCTTCAGTAGCTTTTTCTACAAAAACTTGGTTACCCTCTGGAGTAGTGGTATGTAGCTCGTAAGTAAGAGAAACTACCGTGTTAGAAGTGATTTTCATTCTTTCTATTTAATTGTTTTATGATTTAATGAGCGCTTTTTGCCGCTTCATCTTTTATTTTATATACTTAAGCGCCTCATCAATAGTGCCCACAGGCAGCTGACAGGTTTTGTTTCGGCAAATATAGATTTTTGTTTGCTCGCTTTGCTTATGTTTTAACAAAGGCAGTGTACTTTTTGTTCCTGCCAAAGTAATTTTATTAGGGATATACTGTAAGTTAAACTCCTCTTTCACGGATTTAAAATCGGGACCAGCAATGGCAATTTCATTAATGCCGTGCACCTCATTAAGCAATTGGATACACCAGTTAGAATAGGCAGATCCATAAGATTTAATGCGAGGCAATACTGCTTTCAACATGGCTGATGCCCTTTCTAAATAGCTTTCCTCGTCAAAGAACAACCCTAATTTTTGGAGGTTTTGCGCCATTACCGAATTGGAAGCAGGAATCACATTGTCCATCACTTCGTGCTTGCGGGCAATTAAACCCTCTCCTTGATTAGAAGTATAATAGAACATGGCATTATTCTCATCAGCGAAATTAGTCAACACATATTCTGTAAGTTCCTTAGCTTCATTTAACCAAGCCTCGTTAAAGTCTACCTCATAAAGAGCAATTAAAGCTTCAATTAAAAAAGCATAATCATCCAAAAACCCTTGGATGGTTGCTTTACCATTCTTATAATTGCGATACAAGCCACCATCTTCAGCCATTAAGTTATTCAAAATGAAACTGGTCGCTTTTTTTGCTTTTTCGTAATAATCATCATCGTTAAGTGCTTGCGCAGCATCCGCCAAACCTTTGATCATTTGAGCATTCCACGCGGTTAAGCATTTATCATCCAAGCCAGGTTTAATTCTTTCGTTTCTAACGGCCAACAATTTTACTTTTGCTTGAGCGATAATGTTTTCAAAATCAGTTTTACTTAGGCTATATTTGGCCATCAAATCTTCATCCAATACCGTTCTTCTCAAAATGTTGGTGTGTTCCTCTTCCCAATTCCCTGTATCGGTTACATTAAAGTATTCGGCCAAAAATTGATGATGTTCCCCTACTAATTCATCGAATTCAGCTTTGCTCCACACATAAAACTTACCTTCCACACCTTCACTGTCTGCATCCAATGCCGAATAGAATAACCCATTTTCAGCAGTCATTTCTCTATCTACCCATTCAATGGTGTGTTTTACCACTTCGGCAAAAGGTTCATATTTCAAGCACTGATAAGCTTCGGCGTATAAACTCACCAATTGTGCATTGTCATAAAGCATCTTTTCAAAATGCGGCACATGCCAATGACCGTCTACCGAGTATCGGGCAAAGCCTCCACCTATTTGATCATAAATACCACCTAAGGCCATTGCGTCCAACGTGCGCATTACGGCCATCATCACCGATTGTTCATCTCTCAAAAAAGCATAACGCAATAAAAACGACCAGTTATTGGGTAATGGAAATTTAGGTGCCCTATTATAACCACCCTCCGAAATGTCGAAATTTCTTTTCCAAGGCTCTACAATTTCGATCAGTTGCTCCTCTTTAAAAGTAAGCGCTTCGTTCCGATCTTCAATCAACTCTGCTTGCTGCAAACCTTCGGTCAATCGCTCCGCGTACTTTACCGCCTTTTCAGGTTCGGCTTTCCACAAATTGGCGAGGTTAAGCAGGATATTGATCCAATCCGCTTTGCGAAAATAAGTCCCTCCATAAATAGGTCGCTGATCTGGCAAACAAATGGCATTTAAGGGCCAACCGCCATTACCGTTCATCAATTGTACCGCCAACATATATATTTGGTCGATATCAGGTCGTTCCTCCCTATCTACCTTAATGCAAACGAAATGTTTATTCATCACTTCGGCCACTTCATGATTTTCGAAACTTTCACGTTCCATTACATGGCACCAATGACAGGCCGAATATCCCACACTCACAATAATGAGCTTATTTTCGGCCTTTGCTTTTTTAAGAGAGGTTTCATTCCACTCGTACCACTCTACTGGATTATGTGCATGTTGCAACAAATAGGGTGATGACGCATGGATGAGAGAATTGGTTTCTTGAATCATGAATTTGAGTAATAAACATTGTGTACAGAGACAAGTGTAAAACTATAAATTATATATTTAACCTATTGCGATTAGTTATTGTTTTTATACTTTTAAGCAAATGTTTAGCGCAATGGAATTAAGCGGCAATATATTATTCAACGCGATTAAGGAAATCATTATCCAATCTAGGTTGAAGGTTTTTCGAATGGCTAATTCTACGCTTTTAGAATCTTATTGGCATATCGGCAAACTTATTGTTGAAAATGAACAACAGGGCAAGCTTAGAGCAGACTACGGCAAATCAACACTTAAAACGCTATCTAAACAACTCACACTAGAATTCGGAAAGGGATTTGACGATAGAAATCTAAATAACATGAGGGCTTTTTACAAAGCTTTCCAAATTTGGTACGCAGTGCGTACCGAATTGAGTTGGACACATTACAGGCTAATATCAAGATTAGATCAAGAGGAAAAAAGATCTTATTACGTTAATGAAACTATCGCCGGAAATTGGAGTAGCAGAACACTTCAACGACAGATAGAGACCTTAGCTTTCGAAAGGACACTCACTCAACCAAATTCATCAACCTACAACATCCAAAACTTACTTAAGGACCCTTATATTTTCGAATTTTTAGGTTTAAACCCAGAAACCTCTACTACCGAACGAAATTTAGAAACCGCAATTATAGACCATTTACAAAAATTCTTATTAGAATTTGGAAAAGGCTTTGCATTTGTAGCGAGACAACAACATATTGTAACTGACACCTCGGATTTTTTCATCGATCTCGTATTTTACAATTATATCTTAAAGTGTTTTGTGATCATAGATTTAAAAACTGGAAGTTTAAACCATCAAGATATTGGACAAATAGACATGTATATAAGGATGTACGACGACCTGAAAAAAGGCAAGGATGACAATCCAACTATTGGCATATTGCTTTGTTCAGAAAAAGATGAAACCATTGTTAAATATTCTATACTAAATGATAAAAATCAACTTTTCGCAAGTAAATATTTACTCTATTTGCCAAAAGAAGAAGAATTAAAAAACATTATAGAACAAGACCGACTTCGATTTGAGCTAGATAATAAATAGCTATCACCATTTTTAAAGATTTACCTCATTATTACAAGCAACACATGAAAATTACCCATACCGAGATCTACCGTTTCAGCATTCCAATGGAGCCTTTTGTAATTGCTACTGGCACCATGCACTTTGCCCAAAATGTTTTAGTAAGGATTTTTACCGATGCAGGCATACATGGTAATGGCGAATGCTCTGCTTTTCCGATGATTGTTGGCGAAACACAAGACACTTGCTTGGCCATGGCCAAAGACTTTGCCCAAATTTTAAAGGGAAAGGACCCACTAGATATTCCTGCCAGGATGGATGATTTATTGGGCTATGCAGCACATAACCCAACCATTAAAAGTGCTTTTGACATGGCGCTATTTGATATTGCCGCAAAAAATGCAGGGCAACCGCTCTACCAGTTTTTAGGCGGTCATAAACGTACCATCGAAACAGATATGACTTTAGGTATTGATACCGCCAAAAAGATGGCTGCAAAAGCAGTAGAACATCAAAAAAATGGCTGTAGAATTATTAAAATAAAATTGGGCAAAAAAGTACATGAAGATATTGACAGGGTAGCCGCCATTAGAAAAGCCGTTGGTGACGATATGACTTTGCGACTGGATGCCAACCAAGGTTGGACCTTTGACGATGCGCTATTTGCCCTTACAGAACTTGAAAAATATAGCATAGAATTTTGCGAACAGCCCATGCGCACTTGGTATGATGACCGTTTACCTGAACTAAACGTCAACTCTCCTATTGCACTTATGGCCGATGAAAGTTGCTACAATCACCATGATGCCAGAAAATTGATCAATGCACAAGCGACAACCTTTCTGAACATCAAATTTGCTAAGTCTGGCGGCATTTTAGAAGCTCAGAAAATACATGAAGTTGCCCTGCAAAATGGCGTAAAATGCATGATTGGAAGCATGTTGGAAAGCCGACTAGCCTTAACGGCGAACTTGCATTTTGCACTGGCTAGCCCTAATGTAGTTTATTTTGATTTGGATACTTGCCTGTTAGGTCATTTGGTAGATCCAGTAGTGGGCGGATTGAGCTACGAAGGTTTTATGCTAGATGTGCCAGACACCCCAGGTATTGGCGCAGAAGCAGATGAGTTCTTCCTAGAAAAATGCGAAAGTTGGACGATTTAAATATCGAAATTTTGCTCGTTGTATATTAGGAAATCTAGCCACAGATTAAATAGATATAGTTTAAACAAATCTGTGCATCTGTGGCCAAATGTAAAACAGGCTATGTTAAATCTAATTGCCAAACATCCTCCAAATAGCAACCTAATTTTAACAAACTCTTAACAATCTACGAAGCATTTCGGAGTTTCGTCGAAAAAAATCGGGAGTTCGTCGAAAGTAGTGAAGTTGCGTGCAACGTTTTATAGTGACTTGCGTCTTAATTACAAAAAACACAAATCAATTATGAAACAAAGAGCAACTTCGCTATTAGCTATCGGGATTTTAGCTTTAGCCATCAGCACCACAACTGTTAACGCTACAGAAGTAGTAAACCCTACCACAACTATCTATAAATACAACGACCAACAAGCACCTAAGAAATTAATCATTTCTGGAAATGTAGAAGTTACCCTTGTACAAGACCACGACAGCAAAAAATTATACTCGAATGAAGGCACTGCAAAAGCCAGAGTTTACACTACGGACGATGCCATTCAAATCTCTACCAAGAAAAACTCAGAAACTGCAAAAATTACCCTTTATGTAGGCGACATTTCTAGAATTGATGTTTCAGGCAATGCTGTAGTAAAAACCAAAAACACACTTAATGTACAGCACCTGCAAATTATCCTACAAGATGATGCAAAGGCCGACATTAGTTCTAAAACAGAAAGCATTTACACAAAGTTAAGTAACGAATGCTCTCTAAAATTAAACGGCAGCACCCAATTTCACTCTATCTCTACCAACGAATTGGCTACATTAAACACCAACAATTTTAAAGCGGCTAAAACCGAAGTTGAAAAAAGAAATACTGATTACGCAAAGAGCAAATAATTTCAGCAATTGATTAAGATGAGCGTTGTGCCTCCCCGGGTGCAGCGCTTTTTTTATGCAACAATAAATGATATATTAGCGGCAAACGATTTTTAGAATGAAAAACATCACCGACAGACACGAATATATCCTCAAAAAACTGAAAGAAGATGGCAAGGTTAGCATTATTGAGCTCATTGACCTGATGAAAGTTTCTGGTGTAACCATCAGAAAGGATTTGAAAATGTTGGAAGATAAAAACCTCCTTTTTAGAACAAGAGGCGGTGGTTCTATTAAAAATCCTTATGCCAGCGAAAGAAGTATTTATGAGAAAGAACTCATTAATGCTGATGAAAAACAACGCATTGCTAAAGCCGCATTGAAGCTCATAAAAAATACCGATTCCATTACCATTGGCTCGGGCTCTACCGTTTTTGAAGTCGCCAGATTCCTAAACCCTTCGGAGCACATTACCGTAATTACACCTGCCTTAAAGGTAGGTTTAGAGTTGTGCAATAGAAACAACGTGGAAGTATTACAACTTGGCGGCATGATCAGGTCAAACTCCTCGTCGGTGGCTGGAAACTTTGCCGAGAAAATATTGGAAGAGATTTCTTGCGGCATTGTTTTTTTAGGCGTTGATGGAATTGATCTTGATTTCGGTTTTTCGATCACCAACTTGGCCGAAGCTGCCTTAGACCAAAAAATGATTGAAACCGCTCAAACGGTGGTCATTTTAGCAGATAGTACCAAGTTCGATAAAAGAGGATTGGGCAAGGTTTGTTCTTTTGAACAAGTGTCGTACATCATTACCGACGACAAAGTACCAGAACTAGTGGTGCAACAACTGGAAGAAAAAGGAGTGAAAGTCATTATTGCATAACCTCCACCCCTTCTTATTTATTAAGTTTACAATTTTGCTTTACCTAAGTATTTGTGCTGTGGCGTATTTTTAGGCACATTATTTTTAATGGCTTCTGCTACCTCAACGGGCAAATCCGATTCTAGAATATCAGCGCCACCTTTAAAAACCTCCACGTAAGCTTTTGCTCTTTCCTGTGGCGTAGCTAATTTATCATAAGTGGGTGCCGAAGAAATCATCACCATTACTCCCTTCTCCTGTAAAAGCTTCATTAACTCCCTATTTTCAGGAGTATACTCTGGACCAATGTAGGCAATAATGCTTCCCCACGGAATGTTTGCTTTCACATATTCATCGTAAGCCTTTTTGGTTTTGATATGTACGGAAAGCATCCAATTTGGATTTTGATCTAAATAAAACTTGGCTTGCTTCGCATTATGAACGGTCAGCATTACCGCTTCGTTGTTGCATTCCTTCAAAATACGGGCAGTCATTTCCAGCGGCACGTCTTTTTTATCCAAATTCATTACCGTTCTGCCCTTGCTCCACAAAATAGCTTCTTTTAGCGTAGGGATTTTACAATCGGTCACATTTCCTTCTGGGTCCTTTAACCTCAACTTTTGTATTTCCGCATAAGTGTAGTCCGATAGCTTGCCAGTACCGTTGGTGGTTCTCTCTAGCGTTGCATCATGCATTAAAACAGCCACACTGTCCTTGGTCAATCGCGGATCGATTTCAAAAAATGAGGGCATGTACTTAAGCGTATTGGCAAAAGTTTCCATAGAGTTTTCTGGAAATCCCTTAGTCATCCCGCCACGATGACCACTAATGATAGGGAAATTGTTTTGACTGTGCTTGAAAAAGGCTTTAAGCTCTTGAACATTTTTAAACTTCAAGACATTGATTTCACTTTTTTGGGCAAAGGCAGCCAAAGGAGACAAGGCTAGTATCAATAGTTGCTTTCTGAAAAAAGATTTTGTGATCATACATTATCGTTTATACAATGGTTATTTAATAAATTTACTTTTGCTGCTCTTTACGGGCATCAAACCTTGAATGGATTCATAAGCTTCTAGCGCCCTATCGCTTAAAAGAATATCGGCTCCGTCTTCAATAGTCTTTCGATAAGATTGCGTTCGCATTTCTTTGTTCTTCTCTTTCTCCATCACCTTTGCCGTATACACGAAAACCATCATGCCTTTAGCGTGCACCAAATCATAAAATTCCTTCTTTTTAGGCTGACCAAAATAAGCTACCATATTTTCATTGGGAATGCCCGTAGCTTCATAAGCTTTTAGTTTTTCTTCGTTACTTACAAAGATTTCAAACATCAGGTTTTTATCCTTCCCATAATAGAAAGCAGCCTCTTCAGGCTCGTAAGCCGAGATCAACACGCTACTTTCAGCGTTGTTTCTTTTAATGATTTGGTACAATTGCGCCAAAGGCACGTCCTTTTTATCAATCATTAAAATAGTTTTACCCTTTGCCCATTGCAGCATTTCATCCAAAGTATGAAGACCATATTGAGTTGGCTTTCCATCCTTGTCCTTAAGCTTTAATTGCTTTACCTCCTCCCAGGTGTAGTCAGCTAGCTTACCCTTTCCCGTAGTGGTTCGTTCAAGTGTTGCATCGTGCAAAATAACCGCCACGCTATCTTTGGTCAACCTGGGATCGACCTCAAAAAAAGCGGGGATTTTAGAAAGCACATATTCCAAACCCGCAATAGAATTCTCAGGATAAAGCTCCTGCGCTCCACCACGATGCCCACAAATCAGTGGAATGCGGTCGGGGGTATATTCGAAAAAAGCTTTTAATGCTTTGGTTGAAGTAATCGAAAAAGTATGCAGTTTTTTTACTTGTGCTACTGCTGGAGAAACCAACAGCATCAAAAGCAGCAAGCAAATCCAAGTATTCCCACATTTTATCATCACAGATTAATTGTAAAGTGGCACCGAAAAATTACTGTCCTCGTCCGCCTCTTCCAAAATCCTATCTTTTTGAGGGATAAAAGTTCTGACGTTTAAAACTTGTTTGCTTTGGTTAAACTTCATTAAACGCAAAATCCCATTACCGCCGTTACGATCTTTATCGGTAAACTCTGGATTTCTCCTACCCTGATAATCGGTTAATATCACTTTAATGGTACGCCCTTCAAACTTCACTTCTCGCATAGCCTCCCCACTTACATGTCCGCAAAGCATCATGAATACATTTGGCGAGTGTTTAAACTTGTTGATGATACGATTTCCTTGCTTGGTGAAAGTACCAGGTTTTGGCGCCACACCAACGCCAGCCCTAAAGTTGCTGCCGCTAGTGGTATCAGGTCTAAGGATATTATGGCTCACCACAATTGCTTTTCTATCGGCATGCTTAGCCAATATATCTGCACCCCAATTATGTACCTTTTCCTCTAAAGCCGCATCGTAAAACTCTTTCTTATTAGGATCGTTAAAGATGAGATATAGCACAATAAATTTTTCGCCATTCGCCTCAAAAAGATCGTAATGGTTATCATTGGCATCCGAGTTTTGGTAAGCCCCACCATAATACGGCCTACCTTCAAAATGCTTACGTCCAAAATATTTGGTGTAACCAATTTTACTTCCATTTGGATCACCATTCGGCCTCACATCATGGTTGCCCACCGCCACACCGTAAGGAATACCATAAGGCAGGCCAGGCAGCGGTTTCTCCAAACGATACATCGCATCTTTTGCTCGGTCCCATTGCTCAGGCAACTTATCACCTTGGTCGGTAATATCCCCTACATGCACCACATAAGCAATCTTTTCCTTTTCAGCATTGGCCGTAATCCAATCTATCTGGTCGTAAAACATATTCATATTTCCGCCATATCGCTCACCAGTATAGTACTGCGTATCGGCCAACACCGCAATATTAAAAAATTGATCATCCTCAGCCTGCGCAGCACCAACAGCTTGATTAGTTTGAAAAACATTAAAGTGTTTGGCCCCCAGACCAAGCAGCGACAGACATAAAAAAGAATAAAGAATGATGATCCTTCTCTTATAAACAGTCGTAGAAAAAACAGAATAAGCAACCATTTGAAACAAATTAAAAGTTATTTGGAAAGTTAACAAAATACATCTTGATGAAAAAATTAATTTCGACATCAGATAACATCGTTCAAAAAACACTTGCGCTTGATGATCATTTCAATGGTTTCCTATGATAATTATATACATCGTTATTACAAGGCAGACCCTGAAATAAATTACCTTCGGTGAGCTCGCCAAGGCTCGGTTTGCTTTGCAGCTACTTCGTGGTCAGGGTGACGCTAAATCGGCGTTTCGTCATGCTGTCCCGAACATTCGGGATCAGCATCAGTTTTATCGTATCTTTTGCTTAGCCTTAATAATCAGTCATTCAAAAATAGAAACTCTACTTTTCGAAAGCATTCAAAAGATAAGCATCTGAAACTAGCCGCGAATTTATCCTAACTAAGTAAAGGCAACATTAACAAATCGTCAACATTACCCTCCAAAAAACATTGCCAACAAAAAAGCCTTCCCGCATGAACAGGAAGGCTTTCTTTTAATTACAGAAAAATAAATCTTACTTATTTAGCTCTGCGTAATATTTATGGAATAAAGGCAATGTTTCAATTCCCTTATAGTAATTGTAAATATCGTATTTCTCGTTTGGCGAGTGCAGCGCATCACTATCCAATCCAAAACCAAACAATACCGATTTAATGCCAAGTACATTTTCAAACAAAGCCACAATTGGAATACTACCACCACCACGTGTAGGAATTGGCTTTTTACCAAAGCTATCCTCAATTGCTTTTTCAGCAGCACGATAAGCTATGCTATCCGTTGGCGTAACCACAGGCTCACCTCCGTGATGTGGCGTAACCGTAACTTTTACCCCTTTTGGTGCAATCTTCTCAAAGTGCTTCGCAAAAATCTCACTAATTTCATCCGAATTTTGGTTAGGTACCAAACGCATCGAAATCTTTGCATTCGCTTTGCTTGGCAATACGGTTTTAGCACCTTCGCCAATGTAACCGCTCCAAATACCATTCACTTCCAAAGTTGGTCTAGTACCAGTACGCTCCAAAGTGGAGTAACCTTTTTCGCCCCACTCCGCATCAATCTCTAAATCCTTTTTATATTCCTCTAAATCAAACGGCGCCGAGTTCAATGCTTGCTTTTCAGCATCACTTAACTCTACCACTTTATCATAAAACTCAGGAATGGTGATATGGTTATTTTCATCATGCAAAGAAGCAATCATTTTGCAAAGAATAGTGGCTGGATTAGCTACTGCACCACCATACACCCCAGAGTGCAAATCCCTGTTTGGTCCAACTACTTCTACTTCCATATAAGCCAAGCCTCTTAAGCCCGTCTCAATCGATGGATTTTCCATGCTAATCATCGAAGTATCAGAAATCAACACCACATCAGCTTTCAAACGCTCCGTGTTCGCTTTCACAAAAATACCCAAGTTAGCAGAACCCACTTCCTCTTCCCCTTCAATCATAAATTTAACATTACAAGCCAACGTATTGGTCTGCATCATTAATTCAAAAGCCTTCACGTGCATATAAAACTGGCCTTTATCATCACAAGCACCACGGGCATAAATTTTACCATCGCGTACCGTAGGCTCAAAAGGAGGCGTTTTCCATAATTCCAATGGATCTGGCGGTTGCACATCATAATGGCCGTAAATTAAAACAGTTGGCAAACTCGCATCCACAATCTTCTCTCCATATACAATTGGATATCCAGCAGTCTCACAAATTTCAACATTATCAGCACCAGCATCTTTCAGTTTTTGCGCAACAAAATCAGCGGTTTTCAATACATCCCCTTTATATTTCGGGTCTGCACTTACCGAAGGGAAACGCAACAACTCAAAAAGCTCGTCTAAAAAACGTTGCTTATGATCTTCTACATACTTCTTTATTTCTTGCATAAGATTTATATTTTGGGACAAATATAGGTATTTTGGTATCAGCAGAAGACTATAAAGGCCGACAAAAATTTGTCAGATTTTAGCGATAAGTAAGGGTTTTTGCTATTTTTATTGAAAAATAAATTTCACCTTCTGATATTGTTCCCAATGAAAAAGCTGTCTATTTCTTTGCTGTTGTTCGGTACTGTAATTTTATGCGCTTCTTGGGGCTTTTTTGCGCATCAACGCATTAACCAACTGGCCATATTCACCCTACCAGAAGGCATGATTGGTTTCTACAAAAACAACCATAAGTACATTACCGAGCATGCCATTGATCCAGACAAGAGAAGATATGCCGATACCGCCGAAGCACCCAGACATTATTTAGACGTAGAAAACTACGAAGAACATATCGACAGCATTCCCGAAAAATGGAACGATGCCGTAAACAAATATGGCGCAAAGAAAATTGCCAGCGATGGCATGGTACCATGGCAAATACAACGCACTTACAGCAATTTGGTCAGGGCATTTAAAGAACGCGACTCGTTAAGGATTTTAAGATATTCGGCCGATTTAGGCCATTACGTGGCCGATGCCCATGTGCCATTGCACACCACCAAAAACCACAATGGCCAGCTCACCAACCAAACAGGCATCCATGGTTTTTGGGAAAGCCGTATTCCCGAGCTGTTTGCCAAAAACTACAACCTTTTGGTGGGCAAAGCTACCTACATCGAAAACCCTTTAAAAGAAGCTTGGAAAATTGTGAAAAAAGCCCACACCATGGTCGATACCGTATTGACTTTTGAAGCAAAACTCAGTGCAACCTTCCCTGCCGATCAGAAATACGATTTTTCCATGCGAGGCAAAAACGTGATGAAGCAATACTCTGTAGCTTACACCAAAGCCTATCAAGACATGATGAAGGGCATGGTAGAACGCCAAATGCGCTCCTCAATTATCAAAGTAGGTTCTTTTTGGTTTTCGGCCTGGGTTGACGCTGGACAGCCCGACCTCAGAAACATGATTAAAATTGAAGCCACCATCGAGGATAAGCAGCAGGCCGAAAAAACGGACAAAAAATACCAAGAAGGTAAAATTATTGGGCGGGAGTTTTAAAGCCCATTAAATTTAACCAACCATAACCCTTTCATTTTTTTGAAGCGCAAAAGCCCTGCACCTCACTCCCTAAACTCCCGCCATGCATTACAAGTCCTCGGCTTCGTGCCTCAGCCTGCGGGCTTTCCATTGCTGTCGGGGCTAACATCAACGTAATTGCCATCAAACCCCTATTCCGTCTATCACAGCAACCACCTCAACAAACTCCTCAAACCCTTTCAGACTTACCAAGTTTTGAAACGGCGAAGCCCTCAACTTCAGCATTAATCAGACTTACGAAGTTTTAGAAACTTCATAAGTCTCCAAAATACCATCCAACAATAATCGTCAAGCTATAAATCTAGTTTAAAATGACCATCGGCAACTCCTCTTAAATGGCACGTGTACCATCAAGCAACAACACGCGTGTCATCGAGTAACGGCACACGTGTCATTTGGTATTCACACACGTGTCGTTTTATAATATCAAACCAGCAAGATTTTCACCTCATAAAAAAGCCCCGAAAATTCGGGGCTTTTTAATTAAATCGTTTCGCTATCTTCTATCTTTTCTTTCTTTTTAAAGAGTGATTTCAGTCCTGCAATCACTACTGGAGCAAAAGTTCCAACCGCAATAATCACAATAATCACCTCAAAGTTTTTCTCTACAAAAGGAATTTTACCTAATAAATAACCTGCAAAAGAAAGACTGAAAATCCATGCAAAACCACCAATAATATTATAGGCTGTAAATTTACCAAAAGACATTTTTGCCGCACCAGCCACAAAAGGAGCTATGGTTCTGAAAATAGGCAAGAACCTGCTAAATACAATGGCTTTAGAGCCATGTTTTTCGAAATACTCGTGCGATTGGTGATAGTATTTGAGTTTTAAAATTTTATTCTCTTCTTTAAAAACTTTTACCCCAAAATACCTTCCCAAACGATAATTAAGGGAATTGCCTAAAATGGCCGCAGCGGTTAAAATAAAGCACATGAACCAAATGTTCAAACCTGTATCACCACCAGCAATAAGGGCGCCAACGGCAAACAACATCGAATCGCCAGGTAAAAAAGGGGTAACTACAAATCCTGTTTCAGCAAAAATAATGATGAACAAAATCAAATAAGTCCAAGTCCTATAATTTTGGATAATGGTTACTAAAGTATCTTTAGTATCAGTAAGTAGCTTAATTAATAAATCTAGTATTTCCAATGTAGTTAAATTTTTCCGCTAAAATAAACAATATGCCTTGCAAAAAAACACCTATTTACGATTATGACATTTTTGTAAGGACAGGGATGATTTGCACCTGCCATTAAGTGTTTAAACTCACCCTCTCTGCCTTTCGGCATTTATTGACAATTATGTTATTGTATTTTGGCATCAATGAGCTCGCTACGCTTCGGTCCTCCCTAAAAGAGAGAGAAAAGTACTTGGGAAAGGAAGCAGTAAACCTATTAGCAATACAGCACCAATTAGCACCACCAATCCCCTCGCCTTTTCAAGGAGAGGGTTAGGGAGAGGTTTAACAATCACAAAACTTAGGTTTAATCAATAAACGATAAGCATAAAAAAAGCTTAAAGTATACACTCTAAGCTTTTTTGATTAAATATTTTTTAAATGTTTAGTAGCTGCTATTTAGCATTACAGGCATTACCAACATCAATACATCTTCATCTTGGTCATTGGTTTGAGGAATTAACAAACCTGCTCTGTTTGGCGTAGAAAGTTCTAAAGTTACTTCCTCACCGCTTAGGTTGTTCAACATCTCGATCAAGAAACGGGCATTGAAGCCAATTTCCAAATCTTCGCCATCATATTGGCAGCTCAAACGCTCATGCGCTTCGTTAGCAAAGTCTAAATCTTCCGAAGAGATATTCAACTCGCTACCGTTGATTTTCAAACGTACTTGGTGCGTGGTTTTGTTGGCGAAAATAACTACCCTACGTAGTGTATTTAAGAACAAAGCCCTATCAATCACCAATTTATTAGGATTGTTTGCAGGAATTACCGCTTCGTAATCAGGGTAACGCTCGTCAATTAAGCGACAAATTAAGTTGATGTTTTCAAACTTAAAGAAAGCACTGGTAGCGTTATAATCTACAGAAACATTGACATCGCTATTTGGCAAGGCCGCTTTCAACAAAGTCAAGGCTTTCTTTGGCAAAATAAAAGAAGAAGCTTTATCCGCTTTGGTATCATTTCTTCTGTAACGAACTAATTTATGTGCATCAGTAGCTACAAAAGTGATGTTTTGAGGAGATAGTTGACAAAAAACGCCCGTCATTGCAGGACGAAGTTCATCGTTACTTACTGCGAAAATGGTTTTGGTAATGGCTTCGCTCAATACCGATGCTGGCAAGTTTACCGAAGAGGCATTGTCAACAACTGGAATTTTAGGGAAATCGTCACCGTTTTCACCACTCAATTTATATTTTCCGTCACCAGCGCTGATTTCGATGGCGAAAGTATTATCATCTACATGGAAGGTAATTGGCTGGTCAGGCAAAGTCTTCAACGTGTCTAGCAAAATTCTTGACGGTACAGCTACTTTTCCTTCTTCTTTTGATTCAACAGGCAAAGCAGTGGTCATACTCGTTTGCAAGTCGGTAGCAGAAATGGTCAAATTTCCTTCTTTAATCTCAAACAGGAAATTCTCTAGGATAGGCAATACTGTGCTGCTGCTCGAAGCACCATTAACCGTTTGTAAATGTTTTAATAATGTCGACGTAGATACTATAAATCTCATAGTTTGTTATATATAGATTCAAAAGTATGAAATTTTACCTTGCATACTTGTGTTTACGATAATAATGTTGAAAAATTGCGAAACATATTAACACTAAAATTGGCGCTACGGTATTCACCAGCTGCCATTTTGTTTTCTCCGTACGTAAAAGCGTCTTATCCAGTGGTCTTACGGTAATTTCCTTGTTGCGCAAAGCGATGAGGTTATCTTCGTTGGTAAAATAATCTACAATATTTAACAACAATGCCTTGTTCCCATAATTTTGCTGGGTGTAGCGGTCAAAGCCCAAAGGGAAAGGAGAACCATCGCCAGAAACCTGGTTCATGAAAACATCACCATCCCCTATCACAATCATTTTGGTAGGTTTGCTTTGCGCTGGAACGTCATAAGGCTCGGTAATCCTTTTGGGCACTGGCCTATGGAGGAAAACCGACTTAAAACTTCCCTCCAACAATACCCCTACACTTTTAGGTGTACTGGTAAACTCCTTTTGGGTAGGCTCTTGTTCTACCATTTGGAGGTTAAATAACTTAGGCGAAGTGTAAATTTTATTGTAAGGCGAAGTAGATAAAATAATATGCTTACTCACGTTTTTATTGCCAATGGTGTCTACCGTACTGGCAAATTCGGCTTTTACGTTATCCAAATTTTTCACCACGCTATTGCTGGTATCTGGCAATAAAATAGGATAATAAAGCCAAGGCGCTAATTGGATATCGCCACGCGGGCCACCAGGCATGGCCACTGGGATTTCGGCACAGTTTACATCTGCAATGATGTCGTAGTTTACCCTGGCACCGTATTCAAACAGCATATCGTCCAAGTTAAGCGTATTGTTGCCCGCCATAAACGATCTACCGCTACGCAAACTATCCAAAGCCATGCGTACTTGGTCTATCGACCACAGCACCTGACCACCTTTCATTACAAAATAGTTGATTTTATACTTCTGAGCTTCGGTGAAGGCATTTAAAGGTTTGGCAACCACCAACATTTTCAAGCTGTCCAATCCTTGCTTGGTAATGGAATCCAAATTTACACGGCCTATTACGTAGCTATCGGCCAGCGTGTTGATGGCATCGTACAAATACCTGTTATCTGGTTCTCCGTTTCCTTCCGTAAAACCAACCCTCGGATTATAGCCCGTAATGACTTTCTTCAATGAAGAAGTGAACACGTATTCGAGGTTTTTAATGGAGTTGTTAATGCTCTGATCGTAGTTGGAAGCTTCTCCCCCTAAATTTTGCAACAGCTTTACGGGCATGCGCTTACCATTGCTTTCGATCATGGCCATAGGGTAAACCAGCTTCTCCGAGAAACCCGCATCTGTTTTAATGTTGATGTTGGTAGGTTTAATTCCCTGCTCAAACAAGCGTTGAATCACGGTATCCTGTTCGGCAGCAGAAAGCCCTGAAAGCGGATCAATAAAAACCAATTTAAAATTTCCTTTGGCATAAGCCCTGTAGTCCGATAACAAATCTTTAGTCGCATTACGCAAGCGCTTAAAAGCTGCAGGCATATCACCATCTAAATAAATGGTCACCACTACATCATGCTTATTCTGTTGCAGAATTTCTTTGGTTTTTTGGGTGAGGGTAAAGCGTTTTTCCTTCGTAAAATCAATACGGGTATAGGCAAATTGCGCAACTACATTTACCACTACCAATGCCAACACAAATAGCACTGGTTTTAAAATTTTATTTGTCCTTGTTCCTTGCTCCTCACTCCTTACTCCTTGATCCATGTTCCTTGCTCCTTTACCTACCATTTTCTACCTCCAATCACTACATGGGTTAAACCAAAAAACAAAGCCACAAAGGAAACGAAGTAAACGACATCGCGGGTATCTAAAACTCCCCTACTGATGGACTGATAATGTTCTGCAATTCCCAAATTGGCCAGCTGGTTTTCGATGCCCCGAAAGGCCGAAATCTTACTGACTGAATCAAAACCACTATAAGCGAAAAAGCACAAGAAAACAGAAACCGCAAAAGCGATGATTTGATTTTTAGTGAAAGAAGAAGCGAATATACCGATAGCGGTAAAGGCACCCCCTAACAAAAACAAACCAATGTACGAACCAATGATCGCCCCTGTATCTAAATTACCTTTGGGCAAACCTAGCTGTGCAATACTATAGCAGTAAATTAAGGTAGGCAACAAGGCAAACAACACCAGCACTAAACAGGCCAGGTACTTTGCACTAATGATTTGTAAATTGGTTAACGGTCTGGTAGCTAAAAGGACATAGGTCCCTTCTTTTCTTTCTTCGGCAAAGGACCGCATGGTGATGGCCGAAATCAAAAACATAAACAGGTAGGGCACCAAACCAAAAAAGCCATCCATTTCGGCATAGCCGTATTCTAAAATGGAAGTATCAGGGAAAAACCAGAACATTAAACCACAGGCCAATAAAAATATGCCAATGGTGATGTAGGCCATTAAGGAATTGAGGAAACTGAATAACTCTCTTTTGAATACTGCTAGCATGCCCTTGGATTGTGATGCCGAAGTTATACAATATCTATTAAAACAAAAAAAGTCCCGCACATGCGAGACTTTTTCATTTATGTTGTTTGATTTAGAACATGAAGCCTAAACCAACTGAAAATACTCTGTTTTTGGTTTTCTCACTGCTGCTATTTTGCACTCCAGTTAAACCAAGACCATAACCCGCATGTAAATTCAGTCCATTGTTCAATTTATATCCACCCAAAAAGTTAACACCAAATTCCATTCTTTTATCTTGTCCTTCATCAGAACCAAAATCTGCATCAACTTTCAAATCTCCTGCTTTCATGTTGGCAGAAAGAGCATAAGCTGCATAGGGACCAGCGCCTATAAAGAACTTACCTGTACCAGCATTAAAATTTGCTAGCAAATTCAAAGGAAGCTCCAAGTAAGAATAATTGAATGTAACTTTATCAACGCCTTCAAATTCCGAAGGATCAGCTCCCATTTGCTCTATCATTTCATCTACGTTAAACTTTCCGCCTTTTCCAATATAGGTTAAACCAGGCTGAAAAGAGAAAATTGGAGAAATATTAATATCTGCTACCGCGCCTACGTAAAATGAAGTTTTAGATGATGTGCTGATAGAAATGCCCATTGCGGAAGCTGTTTGGCTTGGTAAAGCTAAACCTGCTTTAACTCCGAAAGAAACTGGTTTGTCTTGAGCGTTTACGGCAACATTTAAACCTGCTGCTAACGTTAATAATAGAAGGATTTTTTTCATTTTGTTTTTTTGATTATTTGATTGTTAATTAACGAATTACAAAACTAATAATTTAGTCAATAAAAAACCCCAACAATGTGGGGTTTTTAAAACTTTTTCGTCTAACTGCATTCAAGCTAATACAAAAATGATTACAGTTATACTTTTTTAGCTTCAACTATAGGCCAAATGCAAAAGCTGCACGTAAGCCAATGAATGATAAAGTACCGTTGTTAGACCAGCTCTCATAACGTACACCGAAATCTAAGCTAGATTTATCAGCTAATGAGAATGAAGCGCCTAAACCTGGAGCATAAGTGAAAGCAGTACCAGAACCTGATTCAGTACCAAAAGTAGCACCTAGTTCAGCAGCACCATAAAAGTTACCACCAAAATAGTATTTACCACCTGCTTTAACAGGAACATAACCAGCGCTAGTTTTCATTCCAAAAGCTTCTGCTGCTTTTTTAGTATCGCCAGTTAACATTCTTGAAGAGTAACCACCTGAAAGAGTGATGTTGAAAGATTTTGCAACTGGGTGCTCATATTGTAATGAACCACCAACAATCATGTTGTCTTTAGAGTTATCTCCTGTAGGGAAACCAAATTCAGCACCTACGCTTAATTTTCTTGCAGCACCTTCTGTTTGTGCGTTAGCAGCTAGACCTAAGCCAGCTACAAGAGCTAATGATAATAATAGTTTTTTCATACTTTTTAACGTAATTTAAATTTGTGTATTAATTAATAATTGCCTCAATAGACACAACAACTACGCCAATAGTTACAAAATTATCACAAATAAATTACAAACAATTGAAAAACAAGCCATTATTTTTAACAATTCCCTAATTAAAGACCGAACACGTAACCTAACTTTAATCCAACAAATCCGAAACTTGTAGTTTTTAAGTTAGTAATGCCACTATTGCTAGAGTTGGCCCAAGCTTCATATCTTAAACCAAAATCTAATTTATTGTTGCCACTTCCAGTTTTAAAACGGGTACCAAAACCTGGCGACCAAATAAAGGAGGTTTTGGAAAAACCGCTTCTGTAAAAGGCAGCTCCTGCCTGTGCTTCTACATAAAAGTCGGGTGTTGGATAGTATTTGAAACCTAGTTTGGTGGGAATGGCCTCAATATTTGGCACCCTACTTCCAAAATATTTTTTACCGATAAAAAGGTTATAGCCCCCGTTGGCGGTAATGGCATATTTATCGTTTATGCCAAGTTCTGCTTTTAATGATCCGCCAAAGCCAATGCCACTAATGCTAGAGGCATTACCTGTAGGGAAGTTGATTTCGGGAAATAAACCAATGGTGATTTCTTGGGATTGTGCTTTAAATACGATGGCGAAGGCTAAAAATACGAACGAAAGGAATCTCTTCATGGGGTTATTTTTTATAAGGTAAGCTGCTTAAATATTTGCTCTAAAGTTTTGTTTTGATGGGCTTTCTTCAGTTCATCAATACTCGAATTGGCTACCAAAACACCTTTATTAATGATAATGACATCATCGCAAATGGCTTCAACTTCTTGCATAATGTGCGTAGAGATGATAACGGTTCGGTCTTTCCCCAAATTTTTGATCAATGCCCTGATATCCGAAAGCTGGTTGGGATCTAAACCAGAGGTAGGTTCATCTAAAATCAGTACCTGCGGCTGGTGGATGATGGCCTGCGCCAAACCTACCCTTTGTTTGTAACCCTTGGACAGCATACCAATTTTTTTATGCTGCTCTTGTGTTAAGCCTACTTGTTGGATCACTTCTTCTACCCTTTTGGCAATGTCACTTAATCCGTAGGTTTGGGCCACAAAGCTCAAAAACTCCCGTACATACATGTCTATATATAAAGGAGTATTTTCGGGAAGGTAGCCAATTTGCTTTTTTACTTCCAAGGGTTCAACTTCTATGTCTTTACCTGCTATTTCTGCATTACCCGAGGTGGGCTGTAAATAGCCTGTCAGCATTTTCATGGTGGTTGATTTGCCAGCGCCATTAGGCCCCAGAAAGCCTAAGATACGGCCAGGTTTTGCATCGAAGCTGATTTGATTTACGGCTTTTTGCTGGCCATAATGCTTGGAAAGATTTTTTACTGAAATACTCACGACCAAATATGCAAATTATTTCAGGCATAAAAAAAGAGGCTGCCCTTTTGAACAACCTCTTTTTAAAGCAGCAACTAAGGTTACTGAAAATCATTTTTTACTTTTCGGGCCGTTTTTTCGCCAGGAAGAAAGATTTGGAAACCAACCCCTAAGTTTAAATTGTGCGCATAGGCACTGCTACCGAAACCTACCACGCCGTTATATTTAAGCAAGGTTTCTAACCCAATATTCTTAGTCACGAAATAAGTAAATCCAGGGCCGAAACTGAAGCCTAACCCATTGGTAGAACCCCCTCCAGATAAGTTTCTTCCTGAAATACCTACGGTTGCCTCACCAAAAAAACGGGTATGCTTAGCTAACTGATCGGCACCTGCTGCGCCATAGTAGCGCCCTAAAGCACCAACACCATAGTTAATGGTAGTACCCAAACCTTTGCCTGCGGTTTCTATTCCAAATAAAACATCGCCGCCTAAAGCTAACCCGTCTTGAACAAACCAAGCTGCTTTTGGATTAATGGTTAAGCTAAAGGCATTAGGCTTATCTAAAGCAAAATTAATGTTGGATAGGTTGGCACCTACCATCACATCTCCTTTAGAAATTTGCGCTTTTGCAGAAAAAGTGAGCATTGCTGCTGCTGATAGTGTAATGAATAGTTTTTTCATAATGTAATGTATTTAAATGGTTTAATAAAAAGCATCAATAAGGTACTGGCAGATTATTACAGGCTTACGACTGTAAAAAAGAAGGTAGATCGCTAGAAGTTAGGGCAAAAGTAGAAGATAATTGCCCACAAACAAACGATAGCCGTTTATAATTACTTACTACTCCTTTGCTGTTTATTGATATTTAACGTTAGGAAAACGAAGATTTTTTTCCTCGCGATAAGCATCTAACTGTTCGCCAGCCAATGCCAGTTCATCCGTAGAAAGTACGTCGGCGCCATTAGCAATTAAATGATAAAACACCTTTTTTCCCTTGTTTGCTTTTGCACTTTTATCCAAGTTTCCCATAGTGCCTAAAATGGTATTGATGCCTTTGGCATGCAAATATTGATACAGACTTTGGTCGGGCTCAGAAATGCCAACGAAAGCAATGATTTTATCGTTAGGGACACCCATTTTATTTAAACGTTCTAAATCTTCAGGGCTTTTTACCGTGGCAGAAATCATTAAATCGGGTGCTAGTTGGTGCACTTCGGCTGCTTGATTTGCATTATAAGTGATGATGATGGAATTGGTTTCTGATTTGGTTTTGCGCACCGCAGCAATAATCTTTTTGTAAGGAACGCCTCGTTTGATATCGATGGTGAACAGTACTTTGTTTTTGCCCCAGCGAAGTACTTCTTCTAACGTAGGGATTTTGAAATCGGTCAATGTGCCTTCATCATCTTTCAGCTTCAGTTTTTTTAATTCGGCATAGGTTTGGTCGCCAATTAAGCCTTTTCCATTGGAGGTTCTATCCAAACGGTCGTCGTGCATAATTACCAAAGCAGAGTCTTTACTTAATGCTACATCAAACTCGATGATTACGGGTTGGTAAGTAGTGGCGTTTTCAAATGTTTCGATGGCATTTTCTGGAAAGCCAGGCATGGGACCACCACGATGTGCGCTCAACAAAGGGTACGCAGCTGTTTTTCGATTTAGAAAGCTGTGAAATTCTTTTGCGGTTTTAAAGGAAATATAATGATGCTGCTTTGGAGCAATGCAAGCAAAACTCAACAAGGCAAAGGCCAACAATAACAATGGTATTTTTTTCACTTGATTATTTTTTGATGTACAAAGTTAGACTTTTGTGTTGATTTAAGCTGGCAAGCTAAATGGCCAGTGCTTTATCTTTTCAAGAAATTCCAAACGGATTCGTCAGCCTTACCTTTTTTATCTTGGAGCAGTCCTGCTACAATCTGATCCAAAAGCTCTTCATTTTCACTAACGAGCTTGTCGCCCAACGACACGATTTTTTGGATGTTAGACACAGAAGCGGCATCCATGGCTGGATCAATGGAAGAAAGATTATTTGGTTCTATCCTGATATAATTTTTTGATTTTTTTACCGAGTGGAACAGCTGCCTCAAAAAGTAATCGGTACTTTCTGCCGAGCTACTGCTCATGATGTCAACCAATGCGGGACCAATAGAAATGGCTTTCTTTTTCTTAAAATCTTCGTAATTGTAAGAGATTTTAGACAGCCCTGTCCCTAATGAAAGCGTCCAAATGTCATCTATTTTGTAGGTATTGTAGCTTTTAATGACTTCTAGCATTGCCGATAGTGCAGGGTTATGGGCAAATACCCCGCCATCAACCAAGGGATAGCGTGTTTTTGCGAGGGAAAAAATTTCGGCCACAGAGAAATAAGTGGGTGCAGCTGAGGTGGCACGGCATACATCTTTAATATAAAAATCTCTTGAGTCGCCATGAGAAATCGCTTTTTGCTGACGAAATAGATGATTTTTCCGTAGTTCGATATTATAGGCCGTAATGATACATGGCCTTATTAACTCGCTTAGCTTGCGATTGCCAAAGTAGCTTTTCAAAACTTTTTCCAGAACAGTATCGTCATACAATTCGCTTAACAGACCAAATTTGCTGAGAAAACGTCGCCACTTACTTGCCGTAAAAATCTCTACCCCATGATCAAGATAAATATCCAATGCTTGTTTAGCAGTATATTTTTGTTTGGTGGGTTCCTGGTCATCTGGGCATAACAAAATAGACAGTAGGATACCACCTGTACTTGTGCCTGCAAAAAAATCAAAATAGTCCGTTAAATGGGCATCAGGATTTTTTGTTTCCCGTTGAATCTTCTCTTCCAAGGCGACCAAAATCATGCCTGGAATAATCCCCCGAATACCACCGCCATCTATTGAAAGTATTCTTTTCATTATTTATCTCGGTTTGTAGATCATCGAAAATAGCGAAAAATATACATTTATGTAGTTTCTGTATGATTAGCAGTTGTTAAATGGTGCCATTTGTATTGCAAGTGCTATCATAAACCTGAACGTAGTGGAAAGCCCACAGGAAGCGTTAGCGACCGAGGACTTGTAGCGTAGTGCAGGACTTTGGTAGCCGAAGGGTGATGAAATTGCTTTTCAGAACATTTTAAAGCGCTTATCTTATAACTTTTAACTTTTAACTTTTAACTTTGGCTCACTATGGCTCAGAAAAATAACGACGAAATTTTTAAGAATGTAATCTCTCATGCGAAGGAATATGGGTTTGTGTTCCAAAGCAGTGAAATATATGATGGTTTAAGTGCGGTTTACGACTATGGACAGTTGGGTGCCGAGCTTAAAAACAACCTGAAAACTTACTGGTGGAAAGCAATGGTGCAAATGCACGAGAACATTGTGGGTATTGATGCCGCCATTTTTATGCATCCAAAGGTTTGGAAAGCGAGTGGGCACGTGGATGGTTTTAACGACCCGATGATTGACAATAAGGATAGCAAAAAACGCTACCGTGCGGATCAGTTGTTGGAGGATAAAATTGCCAAGTATGAAAAGGATGGCAAAACCGACAAAGCTGCAAAGCTGCAGGCTGATATGGACGATGCTTTAAAGGCTGAAGACTTGCCACGTTTGAAGATTTTGATTGAAGAGCATGAAATTGCTTGCCCGGTTAGCGGCACCAGAAATTGGACGGATGTGCGCCAGTTTAATTTGATGTTTAGCACGCAGTTTGGTGCTATGGCTGAGGGTAGCGATGTGGTTTATCTACGTCCAGAAACGGCACAAGGTATTTTTGTAAACTTTTTGAATGTGCAGAAAACGGGAAGGATGAAAATTCCTTTTGGTATTGCACAAATTGGTAAGGCTTTTAGAAACGAGGTAATTGCCCGTCAGTTTATTATGCGTATGCGTGAGTTTGAACAGATGGAAATGCAGTTTTTTGTTCGCCCTGGCGAGGATAAAAAATGGTTTGAATATTGGAAAGAGGCTCGTTTGAAGTGGCACAAGGCGATTGGTACGGCTCCTGAAAAGTATCGTTACCATGACCACGTGAAGTTGGCGCACTACGCTAATGCAGCTACTGATATTGAGTTTGAATTTCCATTTGGCTTTAAAGAGGTTGAGGGTATTCACAGCAGAACTGATTTTGATTTGTCGCAACACCAAGAGTTTAGCGGTAAAAAAATGCAGTATTTTGATGCGGAACTTGATGAAAATGGAAAACCTTATGGCAATTATGTTCCTTACGTGATTGAGACTTCTATTGGTTTGGACAGAATGTTCTTGTTAACGATGATTAATGCTTTGGAAGAAGAGGATTTAAGCACTCCAGAGAAACAAGATAGCAGAACGTTATTGCGTTTGCATCCTGCATTGGCACCTGTTAAAGCGGCTATTTTCCCATTAACTAAAAAAGATGGTTTACCAGAAAAGGCTCGTGAGATCATGGATCAGTTGAAATTTGATTTTAATTGTATCTACGAAGAGAAAGATGCGATTGGCAAACGTTACCGCCGCCAAGATGCGATTGGCACGCCTTTCTGTATCACGGTTGACCACCAAACTTTGGAAGATAATACGGTAACTATTCGCCACCGCGACACGATGGAGCAACAGCGTATTGAAATTAAGGATTTGCACTGGACCATTGAGAGCAAGGTAAGCTGGAGAAGCTTGTTAAGCCATTCATAATATTGAGTCCCGTACACACGGGACTTTTTTATTTTATGCTATTGCTCTGCATAAATGCAGTTTTTCAAACTTAAACTTGCTAAACCGCAAATAATTAGTTAATTATGCAGCTTTTTAACTCTTTTTAAATACTCTTATGAAGAATACTTTTGCAAAGACTAGCTTGTTTTGTCTACTTCTCTTTACTCTTTCATGCGCAAAAGATATTGAATATATACAACCTGGGGGCGGTAAAGGTGGAGCTGCCTTTTTTAAGGCAAAAGTTGATGGACAAACCATTGAATTTAAGCAAGCGACTAAAGCCACATATAATGTTTTAGATAAAAAAACAATAGAAATTCTCGCTTTTACAGAAAGTGGTAAAACGATGGGTTTTGTAATTGACGATTTTAAAGGGCCTGGCAAATATCTAATTACAGAAACTATGCTTACTACCATGAGCTACATTGGTGACCCGCAAGATTTTGAAACCTTTTTTATTAGCACGGGTGGTCAAATTACCATTACCAGTTATAGCGACAAACTTATTGCTGGAAAATTTGATTTTACGGGCAATAATGGCGAAAGAGATATTGCAATTAGCAATGGCGAATTTTCTATTGATTTAAGCACATTACCAGTACATGACCATTTAGGAGATAATAAAATTAGCGCAAAATTAAATGGGGTTTTAGCTGGTTTCAAGGGACAGATAATTATTGGTGGGACAGTATTAAATATTAGTGGCATGTATGGTACCAAAGCCATCACATTATCTTTAAGGGATTTTAATGGCGTGGGTACTTATACTTTGACACCAGATTTATATTTTGGCAACACGTTAGTTTACATTCAAAGTGCAGACGATGCAGAATTTGTTTGTACATCGGGTACGGCAACGGTAACAAGTGTGGACAATAAAATATTTAAAGGAACTTTTAGCGGCATATTAGAAAATTCCAATGGTGATAAAATAAACATTACCGAAGGCCATTTTGAAGTAAAGGGTGACTAGGCTCTGATGCATTATTTTAAATCATAGGACGAATGAAGCCCCTCAATTTGGGGCTTTTTTGTTGTTAAGATTGACAATCATTTTTGGAATATTTTTTTCAATTCGATTTGTTAAGCAACAAATAATTAGTTATTTATGTGAAATTTTTTAAAACCATTTAAACTTTAACACTCTTATGAGGAACATCATTGCTAAGACAAGTTTATTTTGTCTACTTCTTCTTGCATTTTCTTGTGCAAAAGATATCGAATATCTAAATGCAGGTGGAGATGCTTCTTCATTGAAAGTAAAAATTGATGGAAATTTAACAGAATTTCAAACAGTTACTGCAGTAATCATGGATGTACCACCTAAAAAGGCGTTACAAATTATAGCATCGAAAGGTACAAGTCAAGCCCTTAGCATTATGCTAAGCGATTACCAAGGCAAAAAAACTTATGATTTGAGCGAAGATCCAAGCATCGTTTCGTTTACTTTGGATAACAAAAACCCTTTAGAAACAACATTTCTTGCTGAAGAAGGCAAAGTAGTTATTACTTCGGCTTCAGCAACAACCATCTCTGGAACTTTTGAGTTTAAAGCTAAAAGCATTTCTGACGACAGTGAAAGAATCTTTAAAGAAGGCTCTTTTACCATCACCATTGCTGATCCATCTAAAAACCCTTCGATACCTGTAAATCCAAGTAACGCTAATATGAAAGCGAAGATCAACAACACTTCTTTAAGCTTTGCTGGAGAAGCCAACTTGATCAAAGCAACACAACCAATCGCCATGAACTCGATGATGATCAACGGCTATAGTGACAAGAAAATGCTCTCTATCATGATAGACGATTACAAAGGTGTAGGCACTTACGAGATCAATGATACTAATAGCCATATGATGATGTACACGTTAGACTTTAGCCAAAATGCGGGCGACTATAGTGCTATTTCTGGGAAAATAATCGTCACGAGTTCCACCTCTAGTTCAATAAAAGGCACCTTTGAATTTATTGGAGAAAAAGACAATGATTCTAGTAATAAAATAACCGTCAAGGAAGGGACATTTGAAATGAGCTACAAAACTGTTTCGATGTAGTAAAAAAAGTCCCGTACATACGGGACTTTTTTATTTATAAAATACTTGAGATGGCTTCCTCACTCCTAGCAATAACCGCTTTATCGCCTTTAATAATAATTGGCCGTTGTATCAAAATCGGATTTTCATGCATTAAGACGATCAACTCTTCATCTGACAGATTCTTGCCCTTTACGCTTTCTTTAAAAACATCTTCTCCTTTGCGCATTAACTCCATCGGAGCAATGCCCAAGAGTTTTAAAATATCTTTCAGTTCACTTACACTTGGTGGGTTTTCAAGGTAATTAATGATGGTAAATTCCGTATGCTGACTTTCCAAAGCGCGTAGTGCGGCGTTGCTTTTGCTACATCTGCTGTTGTGATATATCTTAATGCTCATTATTTCTTACTTAGGTACCAATCGTGTTTTTCCAATTTGGTGATTTCGGGCTGCCCTACTTGCGTTAAAATCCTACGTGCGCCTACCAAGGTTTTGGTTTGGTATTCGTCGTAATTTGCAGCGGTTGGTAAAATACTGCTAATTTTCACCATGCCCGCCGACTGGATAAACTCACCATTTCCCATGTAAATAGCTGTATGGCTTACCCTTCCATTACTAACGCCTCTACGTTTTGCAGCGGAAAAGAACATCAGGTCTCCTGGTTTTAAGTTTTTAAGACACTTTTCAACACTTATGGAATCGTTTTCTAGTACATCAAGTTTCTCTCCTACTAAAGCTTGTTGAGAGGCATCGCGAGGAATCACCACCCCATTTAAAAAGTAAGCTGTTTTGGTAAAGCCGCTACAGTCTACACCTTTAATGGAAGTACCACCCCATAGGTATGGCACCCCGATTAGCGTTTTTGCTGTTTTTAAAATCGCATCGGCATTAGGAAGTGGTCGTTTTAACCAAGCAGTATAATCGGCAGTTTGATCAGCAGGAATGTAGGCCTCTCTTCCATCGGGAAAAGCAACTTTAACAAAACCGTTTTCTTGACCTAGTAACTTTAAGATATTACCTGCTACCAAATCGGAAACCCTTGCAGCAGTAGGGTCTGGCTTTGCAAAAGCATGTCCGTAATCATTAGTATAAACAATTTTCTTTGCTTCTTGCCATAATTTAAAACTGGCTTGGTTCATGGGCGCAATAGAGCCACCGTCTGTCCAAGCTAAATAGCCATCGGGCGATTTCACCAAGTAAAACCCACCTTGTTTTTTAAGAATTTGTATAGGAGTACCTAATAGGGTTTGGGTCATCAACTCGGCTCCGTGGAAGGGCTGGCTACGGTTATTGGCCACAGAAATGGTCGTTACGCCATAAATTTTATCGCTTAATTGCTTAGCAGGAAGTACCGCAACCGATAGTTTTGTTTTGATATTTTCTGGAAATGATTTTTCAAAGGCCTCTACAGCTTGTTCGGAAGTACTTTCTACAAAAACAGAATCGGCTTTGAAACGTACATTGAAATAAACCGACCTTTTATCTGGCGCATATTTTTTCTGTATGGAATTGGCAATGGTACGGTAAGCGGTGGTATCAATTTGTGCAAAAGCCGAAAGACTAAAAACGCTACAAGCTAAAAAGAAAAAGCATCTGTTCATTTATTTATTGATGATATGGATTGTGTATAACGAAGTTACGATATATCGCGAATGAGAGGTTGCATATTTAGTAAATAGTTAGTTAGGTTTCATTTTAACCACCTTAGACATTTAAGAGCATTTTAGTTTTTTGAACCATTAAGGAATTAAGGAACGTTAAGTTTTATCGGTTCACTCTTAATTATCTTCATTTCTTAATGTTTCAATTGATAAGCCACATGCTAATTTTGAACCACCTTAGACATTTAAGAACACTTTAGTCACACAACCAAGCTTAGGTGAACTAAGGTGTCTTAGATGGTTGACTTTTTATCACCTTAACATTTTAGTTTTTTGAACCATTAAGGAATTAGGAGGCATTAAGTTTTATCGGCTCTCTCTTAATTATCTTAGCTTCTTAATGTTTGATTTTTTTTCCACCTAGGGCATTTACTTGACTTAACACCGAACAATTTAGCCCGTCTCGGGTTTAAGGGTAGAGGTTCCTTGCCGCTAAACTTTTTTTCTATATATTTAAAAACATCCAAATCGTACATCAATTAATTGAACAACATGCTTAAAAAATTACCTCTTCCTCTTTGGACGATTGCTTTGCCCGTTTTGGCGTGGGTTGCTTATTTCTTACCATTACAAAGCATCGGTGGTATTGGCACTACTTTACTGGTGATCTTTTTAATTGGCAGTGTGCTTGCTGCTGTTCATCATGCGGAGGTTGTTGCACATAAAGTTGGCGAGCCTTTTGGTACGCTACTCCTAGCTTTGGCCGTCACGACCATTGAAGTTGCGCTCATCGTTTCACTGATGCTTACTGGAGGCCCTGGTACCGAAGAGCTTGCTCGAGATACGGTTTTTGCAGCGGTAATGATTATCCTCACAGGCATGATTGGTATTTGTTTGTTGGTGGGTGGTGTAAAGTATAAACAACAACGATTCAGTTTAGATGGTGTTAAAGCTGCCTTAGTAGCCTTGACGGCTATTTTGGTACTTGCGTTAATTTTACCTAATTATACCACTAGCATGGCTGGTCCCTCCTATACTACCCCCCAATTGATATTTGTCGCTATAATCTCTTTAATTCTATATGGTGCTTTTGTATTGGTACAGGCAGTGAGACATAGAGATTTCTTTTTACCTCCTGATGGCGATGGTAATGAAGAAGTGCATGCAGCTCCTCCAACAAAAGCTGTAGCACTTGGTAGCGGGTTGTTATTATTAGTATGCTTAGGCATTGTGGTTTTATTGGCCAAAGCATTGGCTCCCGATATTGAAAATGCGGTGATTAATGCAGGTGCACCAAAATCTTTAGTAGGGGTAATTATTGCTGGTGTGGTTTTACTCCCTGAAGGACTAGCAGCTTATCGTGCGGCCAGAAAAAATCGCTTGCAAACTAGCTTAAACCTAGCTTTAGGTTCCGCTTTAGCAAGTATTGGTTTAACCATTCCTGCGGTGGCCATTGTGTCCATTATTACAGGAATGACCATTACCTTAGGCATTGATACCAAATCAATGGTACTGCTTTTACTTTCCCAATTTACCATCATGTTGTCGTTAGGCTCGGGGCGTACCAATGTATTGCAAGGCGTTGTTTTATTGACTATTTTTGCCGCTTACTTATTTACCATTGTCGCACCGTAGCGATGATAGGATATGGGTAAAAGGCATCAATGAACCTAAAACCTAACCGTCAATCTGTATATATTGTACTGTTTTACCAATTTGCATTATTGCTAGCACTTTACGCAATATGCAGGCTTGGTTTCTTTTTGGTCAATAAATCGTTATTCAAGCATCTCAACGCCGCTGAAATTGCCTATACCTTTTGGGGCGGCATTAAGTTTGATGTCGTAGCACTATTGTACATCAACTCTTTGTACGTTATACTGCAGGCGCTGCCTTTTCCATTTAAGTACCGAAGCGGCTACCAACGCTTTACCAAATGGCTTTTTATCATTACCAACAGCATTGGCTTTTTGGCCAACTTTATCGATTTTGCTTACTATAAGTTTACACTAAAACGAACCACGGGCAGTGTTTTCTCTCAATTTAGTAACGAAAAAAACAAGCTGAAACTAACTGCGGACTTCCTTTTGGAATACTGGCATTTGCTCATTATTTTGATCTTGTTTATTGCCGCTTTTGTCAAGCTTAGCCAAGTATTCGCGGCTCCTAAAAAAGTTCGCTTCAATTGGAAAACTTACGCAGCCCAAACTTTGGGTTTATTGCTGATCGCCTTCTTATTTGTAGGTGGCGTTAGGGGTGGTTGGCGACACAGTACTCGCCCCATCACTTTGAGTAATGCGGGTGATTATGTAAAGTCACCTGCCGATATGAGCTTAGTGCTGAACACACCCTTTAGCATCATGAAAACCTTAAAATCGCCGAAGCTTAAAAAGGTAAATTATTTTGATGAGCAGACTTTAGCCAAACTCTACAATCCTATTCATCAACCTAATGATACAGCCTCTTTTAAAAAGCTAAACGTTGTCTTTTTGATTATAGAGAGTTTAGGTAAAGAACATATTGGCGCACTCAATAAGGACCAATTGAATGGCACCTACAAAGGCTATACCCCTTTTATCGATAGCTTGGTGGAGCAAAGTTTTACTTCGAATGTTACCTATGCCAATGGGCGTAAATCTATTGATGCGCTACCTTCCGTAATTTCGGGGATACCTTCCATCCGAGAACCCTTTGTACTTTCGCCGTATTCGAGTAATAACACCACTAGTATTGCCAAACTTTTGGGGGATGAAGGTTATTATACGGCCTTTTTCCATGGTGCTCCGAATGGTTCCATGGGCTTTTCGGCTTATACCAATTTAGCGGGCATCAGACATTACTACGGTAAAAACGAGTACAATAATGATGCAGATTTTGACAACATTTGGGGTATTTGGGACGAACCGTTTATGCAATACATGGCCAAAACCATTGATACTTTCAAACAACCTTTTTTTACGGCTTTCTTCTCGGTTTCCTCGCACCATCCCTATAAAGTTCCTCAAAAATATCAGGGTAAATTTCCAAAGGGTACTTTGCAGATTCACGAGCCTTTAGGTTATACGGATATGGCCATTCGCAAGTTTTTTGACGCGGCCAAGAAAATGCCTTGGTACAAAAACACTTTATTTGTACTTTGTGCAGACCATGCGACCATGTCGTACCTACCCGACTACCAAAACGTTCCTGGCTTTTTCTCTATTCCTATTTTGTTTTATTACCCAGGTGGAAATCTTAAAGGGAAGACGGATAAAATCATCCAGCAAATTGATATTATGCCTACGGTATTGAATTATATGCATTATAAAAAACCTTATTTTGCATTTGGTTTTGATGCCTTGGACAATAAAACCACTAATTTTGCGGTTAACAACAACGACGGGAACTTCAACTTTTACGAGGGTGATTACCTGTTAGTGAATGACGGCACAAAATCCATTGCTTTGTTCAACCTAAAAACAGATAGAAATACCAGTAAAAACCTGATAGACCAGTTGCCTGAAGTTAAAGCAGAAATGGAACAAAAGCTAAAAGCGTTTATACAGCAGTACAACAATAGAATGATCAATAACCAATTAACCTATCAAAAGGAATGAGGAAATTAGCACTCCAAATGATCGACTTTTTCTATCCTCCTTTTAAAAGATGGTTTTCAATTGGTACTTTCCGATACCTTGTTAGCGGTGGCTTAACGGCATCATCGGGCATTATCGCTTATTTCATCATTTACAATTACCTTTTGCACCAACAAGATGTCCAAGTAGCGGGCTATTTAATTACAGCTCCGATTGCTGCATTGGCACTAGAATCAGTATTCACTTTTTTAGTGGGCTTTACGTTAAATAAATATTTAGTATTTACCCAATCTAATTTAAAAGGCAGGATACAGCTTTTTAGATATGGCACGGTGGTATGCACCAATATTTTGCTTAATTACGCATTGATGAAAATTTTAGTGGAGGGCTTCCAGTTTTATCCGTCCATTTCTAAAGCATTCATCACGCTTTTGTTAGCGGTATTTAGCTACTTTTCACAGAAGTACTTCTCTTTTAAGGTAAAAAAGACCAAAGACTGACAGGCTTTCCCCATCAAAACCGTTTGTTTTCTTGCATTCCTAGCTTAAATCAGGTATTTTAGCCCAATTAAGAAAATGTACAAAAATGAGCGATTTTAACGACTTTAATAACGAACAAGTTGCCAAATTGCCTAGGCATTTAAGGCAATTCATTGTTGAGCAAAATTACGAGAAATATACGCCAATTGACCAAGCAGTATGGCGTTATGTAATGCGCCAAAACTATAGTTATTTAAAGCACGTTGCTTATTATCCATACATTAAAGGTTTGCAAAGGGCTGGCTTAAGTATTGAGCAAATACCAAATTTGCAAACCATGAACGACAATTTGGGCAAAATTGGTTGGGGAGCGGTAACCGTTGATGGTTTTATTCCTCCAGCGGCTTTTATGGAATACCAAGCCTACAGGGTATTGGTAATTGCAGCCGATATTCGCCAGATCAACAATATCGAATATACCCCTGCACCAGATATTATTCACGAAAGTGCAGGTCATGCCCCTATTATTGCAGATACTGATTACAATAACTACCTAAGCTATTTTGGTTCTATTGGCGCAAAGGCCATGTTTTCGAGCAAAGACTTTGAACTTTACGAAGCCATTCGAAAGCTTTCTATCTTAAAGGAAGCCAAAAATGTAGACGAAGCTGAAATTGCCAAAGCAGAAAAGGAATTGAAATACATTTCCGAGAACATGGGCGAACCTTCGGAAATGGCATTATTAGGCCGTTTACATTGGTGGACCGTTGAGTATGGTTTGATCGGCACCTTGGAAAATCCAAAAATTTACGGCGCTGGACTACTTTCATCAATTGGTGAAAGCGCCACCTGCATGGATCCAAAAATCAAAAAGCTTTGGTATAACTTAGATACCGTTAACTACTCATACGATATTACACAGGAGCAACCGCAGCTTTTTGTGACCCCTACATTCCAAAACTTAATTGATGTATTGGAAGCTTTTGCAAACACGATGGCTTTTAGACGTGGCGGCGCGGAAAGTATTTTAAAGGCGATTGAATGTAAAAACCCAAGTACGGCAGTTTACAGTTCGGGTTTACAAGTAACGGGAGTATTTACCGATGTAGGCATTAGCGCAAGCGATGAACTTACCTTTATAAGAACTACTGGACAATCTGCTTTAGCTTTTGATGGCAAAGAATTATCAGGGCATAGCAAAGATTACCATGAAGATGGTTTCTCATCGCCTGTGGGTAAATTAAAAGATACTACAAAGCCTTTAGAAGACCATAGTTTAGAAGAATTGTCGCAACTTGGCATTAAGGTTGGTCAGTTGGTGCGTTTAACCTTTGAAAGTGACATTGAAGTAAACGGAAAAATAAAGGAGATCATCAGCAAAGGCGGAAAAACAATTTTAATTGCGTTTGAAGAATGTACCGTAAAAGAAGGTAACGGTAACATCCTGTTCCAACCAGAATGGGGAACTTACGACATGGCGGTTGGCGAGAAAATTGTTTCGGTATTTAACGGTGCGGCAGACAAAGATGCTTACGAAGAATTAACTCACGTAAGTGAACAACTCACCTATAAATTGGTTTACGACGACGCTACCAAGCGTTTGCACCAACTTTACCAACAGGTTAGGGACATTAGAGAAACTGGTGAAGGACAAGAAAAATTAGCGGAAATCTTTAATGAACTTAAAACCTCGTACCGCTACGATTGGCTTTGTACTTTGCAGATCTTAGAGATATTACATCACAAAGGTACCAACCCAGCTTTAGAAAATGAGGTGAGGATTTACCTGGAAATGAAAGCCACTAACGAAAAGGAATTTACCAAGTTGATTAACGATGGTTTTCATGTGATTGCTAATCCAGTAACGCAGTTAATTACCGTGGAGGATTAGATGTATCTTATCAAACTTACGAAGTTTTAAAAACTTCGTAAGTTTCTATAAGGGTTGTCATTTCGAGACTGATCGAGAAATCTCATGTATCTCATTAGATTTCTCACTATGTTCAAAATGACAACAATATTGCTAGTTATTCTTCTTCACGTACTTCGTTAAAATCACAATCATTTGCTCATTGATTTTTCCTTCAACCTGCTCATGATTATCGTGCACCAATCTAATTCGCTTTACTACTGTCCCTTTAGGTGCGCTGAAGTTTGTTCCTTTTACATCCAAGGCTTGCGTTAACACTACCGTGTCTCCGTTTTCAAGCACGTTGCCAAAAGCATCTTTATGAACATCGGCAACCTCCAATCCACTCAAAGCCCATTGTATGGTATCTTCATCTAAATCAACCATACTAATGACGCCACTTGCCCAATCTTCGTCTTTATAGCGTTGCAAAATGCGATAGCTCAATGCTTGTACACTAGGCTCAGGATTCCAAATGCTTCCTTCCACCACACGCCAGTAAAAGCTTTGGTCGGCAGCATCAATCTTTTCCAAGCAATCATTACATAAGGCCGCTTGATTTTCGATAGCATCGTCCTTCTTCGGACTAACCGTATAGGCGTTTACTGCTTCTGTTTTGCTACATAGTTCACACAAACCGTCGCTACGCTCTTTTAGTTTCTCTAACATCATTCTTCAATTATGCCGCAAAGGTACTCAATTAATCAAATAGGAATGGTTTTATGTCCATCATCACATTTTAAGCGCTTAAACTTCCCAAATTCTTATCTTTGCCACAATTGTAAAATCTAATATCCATGAATATCATTATTACGGGAGCCAGTAGTGGCATCGGCTTCGAAGCAGCATTAGAATTAAGTTTAGACACGAAAAACAAGGTGGTATGCATTGCCCGCTCTGCTGATAAATTACGTAAGCTTCATGAAATTGCCAAAAGCATTACCCCTGAGTGCACCTTACTTCCCGTAGCTTTTGACTTAGTGAATGATGATTACAATGCCTTGATCCCATTCATTAAAGAAAGATTGGGGACGGTAGATATCTTGATTAACAATGCAGGTTCACTGATCAACAAACCATTGCTAGAAACCACAGAAAATGACCTAGCGGCTATGTTAGAACATAACGTGATCAGCCACTTTAAAATGACCCGTTACATGCTACAGTTTATGGAAAATGGTGGTCATATTGTAAATATTGGCAGCATGGGCGGCTTTCAAGGCAGTGTAAAATTCCCTGGGTTAGCTGCTTACTCAGCAAGTAAAGCAGCGTTGCATATCTTAACGGAGTGCATGGCGCAGGAACTAGTGCAAACTGGTATTAAAATTAATTGCCTAGCACTTGGTTCCGCACAAACTGAAATGTTAGAAGCGGCATTCCCTGGGTATGAAAGTCCAGTGATGGCATTTGAAATGGGCAAGTACGTGGCTGATTTTGCCAGAACTGGCCATAAATTTTTTAATGGAAAAGTATTGCCTGTAGCGGTAACTACGCCATAGAAGCTAAATAGCTAACATAAGAGGCTGGTATTATTTTTTGGCAGTAAAATTGCTATTAGCCAAGCAATTAAAAACTAAAAAAAATAACATGGAGAACAACATGACTACTACAGACAATGGCAAAACCGCCTCAATTATTAGTTATTTTACCATTATTGGATGGTTAATTGCATATTTCGCGATGCACAAAGATAACAAAACTGAATTAGGGAGTTATCAATTAAGACAAACGCTTCTTTTAAATATTATAGCTATTGTTTTAGGTTGGGGCGTAAGCTTCATACTCGGAATTTTAATTGTAACAACGGGAATTCTATCTCTTGTTTACATTTCTCACCTTGTTCAATTAGCTATTTTTATCATTTGGATCATTGGTTTAATTGGCGCTATTAACGGACAAAAGAAACCCATGCCTATTATTGGAGAAAAAGCACAAACCATGTTTGACTCTATATAAAGCACAATATTTTTGACAACTTATTAGTGTCAAATCCCTTGAAATAAAGCCTGCTAATTACCTTAGCAGGCTTTACTTTTTAATTTACAACAAACAAGTTTTCAACATTTTATACAAGCTTTTTCTTTTTTAGCTATGTTTGAAAACAAACATGAAGAAAATCCTTATCACCATCTTACTGTTCAGCGTATTTGCACTCAACAGCAAAGCACAAGATAATGTGTCGTTAACGATGCAATATCAGCGAATGATGGAAAAGGTAATTAGCCGTATTCCAGAGGTTGCTAATAGCACTTCAAACAAAATCATGGACTTCGCCAAGTCTCTTATAGGCACCAGATATCGTTATGCATCTAGCAATCCAGAAATTGGTTTCGACTGTTCTGGCTTTGTAAGCTACGTGTATAAACAATTTGGTTTTAATGGCGCACGTTCTTCTGCTGATTTTGCAAAGAAAGGAAAAGCAATTAAACTGGCTGATGCAAAAGTAGGCGACATCCTCGTATTTACAGGTTCTAATGCTAGGGTGCGCAGACCAGGTCATGTAGGTATTGTTTATTCAAAAGATGAAGAAGGAAACATTAAATTTATCCACTCGTCTTCTGGAAAAGCAAAAGGCGTAACCATCACCGAATTAGAAGGTTACTACAAAAATCGCTTCCTAAAAGCGGTTACCGTAATGGAATAAAACCCTACTCTTATGGCAGAGCTTAAAACCAAGGCCAATAACAACAGTGTTTCCGAGTTTATCAACGCTTTAACTGACGAAAGAAAGCGTGATGATAGTTTTGCACTTTGCGAAATTATGGAAGAAATTTGTCAAGCCAAACCTAAAATGTGGGGCGATGCCATTATTGGTTTCGGAGATAAAGATCTCGTTTATCCAGATGGCAGGCGTATTGATTGGATGGTAATGGCTTTTTCTCCCCGTAAACAAAACCTTACTTTATACCTTGAGGGAGGCTCTACGCATCCGCTGTTGAGCAAATTGGGTAAACACAAAACCAGCAAAGCTTGCTTATACATCAAAACTTTAAAAGACATTGATTTGGATGTCTTGAGGCAAATCATTACCGACGCTAACGTTTAAAATTTATTGATTAGACATCTATCAATAAGTTGCTAGATCTCGACTTTACGGAGAGATCTTTGGTATACAGTTTAAAAATAGAGATAATGGATTATGAGAAGTGATGCTAGAGTAACAACACCTTCAAAGCATCCGATACTTTTCCATAAGCAATTAATTCCTTTGCGAATTCGTGCAGCTCCCTTTCCCTGTTATTAGCATCACCCATAGTGGCATCCATAATATCCTTCACGTTGGCATTCCATTGCATCTCGGAAATTTCATCATCATTGGGCAATTGCTCTTCGTTGCCTAGCAAACCTAAATCGTTACCCGTAAGTACTTTTGATTGGCGTACCGAAATGGGTAAAGCATTTACGCCTATTCCAAGTGTTGTGAGTGGTTTAGGAACGGTAAATAAACTTTCAGGTGTTACACGGCTGTACCAGTTTCCTCCCAAGCGGGCTACCAAATCTATTTTCCGTTGGTCAATTTTTCCATCAGTATCTAAAATTTCCTCTTTGATATGAATGAGCTTAATCTCTGCCAAAATCAAATTTCCTGCACCGTGCTGATCTCCCAAGGGAATGATTTGATTAACTACACATTCTAATTGTACAGGCGCTTCGGCTACTCTTGGCGGTTTAACCAAATGTGAAGTTTCCATGGTAAATCCAGCTTTTTCAAACTCATTAACCTCTTTTCCGTACTCGGTACTCGACAAGCTCGTTTGCTGCACCATCGCATAATTCACAATATTGATGACACACTCCCTTACTTCCCTCACGTTCTCCAACGTATGTTTGGTGGTATTGTCCCTCACCCTTCTAGCAGGCGAAAAAATACATATTGGCGGGTTAGTGCTAAACATATTAAAGAAACTAAATGGACTAAGGTTAATGTTCCCGTTAGCATCTATAGTGGAGGCTAAACAAATTGGTCGCGGAGCAATGGCATACTGCAAATAGTTTTGCAATTGCACAGGGGTCAAATCATCGCATTTTAATGTCAGCATGGTATTGGAGGATTGGAAAGTTGTAAGGTTGGAAAGTTAAAGGTTATTTTTAGGCTTCTTTGCTATCATTCCGACGTTAGGAGGAATCTCCTTGTACAATGCACATTCAAGATCCTTCGCTACGCTCTGGACGACAGGAAACAAAACCTTTTGTACTACTGTTTGGTTTAGCATAGAAAGGTTTACCTAAGTAAACTAAACCTGATAGCAGCGGCACGCAGTAAAGCGAATAGCAGGGCTTTCTTAACCGAAGAAAAAAGAACCCTGCTTTTCAAAGCTATTTATTTTTTCAATGCAAGTATAGAAAAATCTGTATCTACTTTTTTAATGGTATTGCTTAAAGCACCTAAACCTGCAATTTCCATTTCAACATGGTCACCTGCCTGCAGCCACTGTACTTTGTAGTTAGGATCATTTAATAAACCTGTACCATTAAGTTCCAAGAAACATCCAGTCCCCACGGTTCCAGAGCCAATCACATCACCTGGCAAAATATCAACCCCATATGCGCAACGCTCGATAATTTCAGCAAAAGTCCAATCCATATCGGCCATGTTTCCGCTAGAAACTTCAATACCGTTTACCTTACAGGTCATTTTCAAATTGTAGTTATTGCCTACGTGGTTTTCCTTTGCGGCTACTTTAAATTGCTCCAACTCGTCTGGCGTAACTAACCACGGACCAATTACGGTAGAAAAATCCTTGCCTTTTGCAGGACCTAAGTTCAACAACATTTCTTCCATTTGTAAAGTACGAGCACTCATGTCGTTCATAATGGTATAACCAGCGATGTACTCGTCAGCTTCCGCAGCTTTAATGTTACGACCTTTTTTACCAATCACTACCGCAACTTCCAATTCAAAATCAAGTTTTTGGAAATGATCTGGCATACATTCAATTTCACCAGGCCCTTGAATGGCATTATGATTGGTAAAATAAAAAATTGGATATTGATCAAATTCGGCAATCATATCTACCTTACGGTTTCTGCGAGCGGCGGCTACGTGTTGTCTAAAAGCATAACCGTCTCTGCAAGAAGTTGGATGCGGCACAGGAGCCAAAAGTTCATAAAACACTTCTTCCTTTGGCGACAGTTTACCGTCCAAAATATCTTGATTAATTTTTTTTGCTCTTTCCATCAGTGGTTCACCACCTTCTAAAAAAGCATTCATTTGATCTGGGATTAGCTTATCGCAAGAATTAAGGTTATAGATATGTCCGTTGGCATAAATTCCTAAATGCTCCTTGTCTTCAGTTTTGTAGGATACGAGTTTCATTGATATAAATATTTTTGTTAGTGGTGTAGTAGTTTCCACATCCAATGGAACAACAATGCAAATTGGAGATGGTTTATATTGGATTTGTGGTCAAAGCTATGAAAGCAATATGTGTTTTGCAAAATACATTACATTTTATTCGAAAAAACAACAGATATACAAAGGGTTAGCATCTTCTGACCAAATTAACATTAAAATAAATATTTATTGATCTAACACTAAATAATAGACAAACAAAATTTATTAAATTTGATATGCCTTACAAAAACACTAACTTCGTTGAATAATGCAACAAAAGATAACATACTACAATTTGCACGCTGCCGAAGTTTTTGCTGCGTACAGATCGGGTATGCTATCGAAACTTATTTTCGCACAATATTCTTTGTAAGCCCATTTTTGGGAACGCTTTAACATCTTTAAGCGTACGCTTTCTAAACGTTTTTAATTTTTATTCGTTATATTTTAATTCTAACCAAATTAACCTTATAATATGCCCATTTATCATACTTTAGGAAATATCCCTCCTAAAAGACATACTGTTTTTCGTAAGCCAAATGGCGATTTATATGCTGAAGAACTGGTTTCGACCGAAGGTTTTTCGAGCCTGTATTCATTGGTTTACCATTGCCACCCCCCTACCATTGTAAAATCTATTGGGGAACCCTACAATGTTGAACCTAAAATTGCTAGAGAAAAACATTTGCGCCACACCAGCTTGATTGGTTTTAATGTGAAACCTGAAGATGATTATTTAAAAAGCCGTAAACCTGTTTTGGTGAACAGCGATTTACACATTTCACTGGCGGCCCCTAAAAAATCAATGACTGATTATTTCTATAAAAATAGTCAGGCTGATGAGGTGATTTTTATCCACGAAGGGACTGGAAAATTAAAAACGGGTTTCGGGGAAATTTCTTTCGAATACGGTGACTATCTGGTTATTCCACGAGGAACTATTTATCAATTGGAGTTTAACGACGAAAATAATCGCTTGTTTATCGTAGAGAGTTTTAGCCCAATTCGTACCCCAAAAAGATATCGCAATGCTTTTGGTCAGCTGGAAGAGCATTCGCCATTTTGCGAAAGAGATATTAAAAGACCAGAAAACCTACAAACTTTTGACGAGTTTGGTGAATTTAAGGTATTGATCAAGAAACAGGGAATTATGTACCCTTATACTTATGGTACTCATCCATTTGATTTTGTAGGCTGGGACGGCTTCCACTATCCGTGGGCATTTTCAATCCATAACTTTGAGCCCATTACTGGCCGTTTGCACCAACCGCCTCCCGTACATCAAACTTTTGAGGGGCATAATTTCGTGATTTGTTCTTTCGTACCACGTAAATACGATTATCATCCATTAGCCATCCCTGCACCTTATAACCATAGCAATGTGGATAGTGACGAGGTTTTGTATTATGTAGATGGTGATTTTATGAGCCGTAAAAGCGTAGTGAAAGGCCAGATTACCTTACACCCAGGGGGAATCCCACACGGACCACACCCTGGCACGGTTGAAAAATCTATTGGAAAAGAAAAAACCGAAGAACTTGCCGTAATGATTGATCCTTTTAGACCTTTGATGCTTACGGAAGACGCCTTGTCGATTGAAGACGAAAGTTATCATAAGAGCTGGCAGGTAAACGTGGAATAAAGTCGGGAAGTTATTCGTCGGAAAATTTCGAATGATATAACTGAACCTACCCAAACTAATTAAATAACTTATTATAACATCCGACTCCAACCTTTTCTGACTTGAGGACTTTCGGACTAATAAAAAACAAAATGAGCACACAAACATTTGCAGAGAAAATAGCGAAAGCACAAGATTTCCTTCCCATTAATGGAACGGATTATATTGAATTTTATGTAGGTAACGCTAAACAGGCCGCACATTATTATAAAACAGCCTTTGGTTTTCAATCACTGGCTTATGCTGGACCCGAAACTGGCGTGAAAGATAGAGCTTCTTACGTATTGCAGCAGGGGAAAATCCGTTTGATTTTAACCACTGCACTAAAATCAGATAGCCCTATTTCAGAGCATGTAAAAAAACATGGTGATGGGGTAAAGATATTGGCTCTTTGGGTAGACGATGCTTATAGTGCATTTGAGGAAACGACCAAACGTGGTGGTAAACCTTATTTAGCGCCACAAACACTTACTGATGAGCATGGCGAATTACGCATGTCGGGGATTTACACTTATGGTGAAACGATTCATATGTTCATTGAGCGTAAAAATTATAACGGCGTTTTTATGCCAGGTTATCGTAAATGGGAAAGTGAATACAATCCAGAAGATGCAGGCTTGCTTTACATTGACCACTGTGTAGGTAATGTTGGTTGGAACCGCATGAACGAAACGGTGAAGTGGTATGAAGAAGTGATGGGCTTTGTAAACATTTTAACTTTTGATGATAAACAAATCAATACCGAATATTCTGCCTTGATGAGTAAGGTAATGAGCAATGGCAACGGTTACTCTAAATTCCCAATCAACGAACCAGCAGAAGGCAAAAAGAAATCCCAAATTGAGGAATATTTAGAGTTTTACGAAGGCGAAGGTGTACAACATATTGCTGTAGCGACTAAAGACATTGTAAAAACGGTAAAAACACTTAAAGCGCGTGGTGTAGAATTTTTGAGTGCGCCCCCACAAGCCTATTACGATATGATGGGCGAACGTGTGGGAGAAATTGATGAAGAAATTGCACCATTAAAGGAACTTGGTATTTTAGTAGACCGCGACGAGGAAGGATATTTATTACAGATTTTCACTAAACCTGTGGAAGACCGCCCAACTTTATTTTTTGAAATTATTGAGCGCAAAGGCGCCCAAAGCTTTGGTGCTGGCAACTTTAAAGCATTGTTTGAAAGTATTGAAAGAGAACAGGCTTTAAGGGGTAATTTATAGTTAGCAAAAAGCTATTCATAAAAAAGGGGGACATAAATCCCCCTTTTTTATCATTACTTCTGTACGATCATTAGCACCTTTTTACGCTGGTCTCTAACTAGCGTTATTTCTAAGTTTTGTGCTTGTTTATACTTTTGTGAAAGCATCGCCAAGTCTTTTATTGACTTTACCTTTTCATTTGCTATGGCAACCAGCACGTCACCTTTTTGTAACTTGTTTTTTATAGCTAATGAAGATGGCAGCAGTTCGATCAACAACACACCATCCTTATCGTGAAGTCCCGCTGCCGAAAGTTCTCCCAAAGTTTCGATATTTTTAAAGGTTGCACCTAACCAGTTAAGCCTTATAGATTCTTTTTCAGCAACCAAATCCTGAATTGGCCTAATATTAGGCTTTGCAGCCAGTTTCTTCAAATGTGCAGCCGTTACTCCAAAATTCATTTCAAAACTTTTAAAACCTATTTTGATTGCTGGCGATTGTGGCTTTAAGCTATAGTTGCCAATGGATGCATTTACAAAAAGTACATCTCCACTCAAACTGTTTTTATCAAGCCCCAATTGATGTGCTTTCTGCAAAGCCGCTGGGAAAAGGAAAAAATTAGAATCTACCTGTTTGCCCCAATAAGGCATACGTATGGGAGCATAAGGCTGCGTTACAATGTTATGGGCAAAAACATCATCACTATTGCGAAACCACACGTGCGGATGAAATGTATTATTGATGATAATGTTATTATACACCTTACGATGGTATCCTTCTCTTAACTTTAACCCTCCGCTAAGACAAACATTATTATATATTAAATAGTTGCTACTTCCATCATCCAAGTCAATATCCCAGCCGTGATCACATTGAAAACGGTTATTTCGAAGTGTAATGGGATCAATGACGTCAAGATATTCGATACCTGGATATTTTGTCAAAATATTTTCGACGTCTTTTATATTAGGCAACCAATATCGATCACGTCCCCATGAGTTAAAAGCCCCATGGTCGCCTGTCTCCAATACCGTATCAAATACATCATTAAATTCTATGATATGACCACCCCAAGTACCTTCACTAATGTTAATTCCAGCTCTTGGTACTTTGTAAATTGTATTGTGGCTTATCGTGATGTGCGCTGCCATGGAAATTTGCGCACCTGCCACTTGTTTTTCTATTAAACCAATATGATGGATTAAGTTCCCACTTGCCGTACAATATTGCGGATAATTATTACTCTTCGGACCTTTTTTCATATCCATTTGCTCAAGCGCTACGTATTCTTCATACCTAAAAGATGGAGATCTTACCGCATCTGGGCTACCCACAAAGGAAATGGCGCTAGCTCCAATATTATAAATGAGGTTATCCTTAACAAGGTTATGCTTATTATAGTTACTCATAAAAATCGCATTCCCACCCAGCTCATAAAAACTGCAATTTGTAATTTTACTGTTCTCTGTGCCATCTAAAAGGATTGCTCCACCACGATAAATTGTCCAATCGCTCCGTAGCAAAGGTTCCTTGGTCAACATGAAACTTCTAGCTGTTTGCGTAAAATCTATTTGATTGATGTGGATATTCTTTACTGGCTGGGCGTTGCTACCAACAATGTGTAAAATATCAGTTAAATGGCTGACGCTAAAACTTGCAGTATTGGGGTTGGTTCCTTTTGGGGGATAAAAATAAAGTATTTTCTTATCCTCATCATAAAACCACTCATTAGGTGCGTCTAATTCCTCAAATACATTTTCTATAAAGCGATACTTATCGTTCATTGGCGATGGTCTGTTATTTTGCCAACCGCCTTCTAGTATAAGTTTGTTTTTTTGTTTGCCAGTTACCAGATAATGAAAGCCACCCCATTCGCCACTATGTAAAGTATGCACATAAGCTCCTTTTGGATGATGCCAGTTCGCAATTCGGGCACTATCTAATACGTCTGCTGCTGTACCATTAAATACGCGAGCCTTAGGGTCGAAATTAGGATAACGAGCCATTGGCAAGGCCTTTCCATTGAGGAACAAGCGATCTGGCCTTTCTAACGCAATTTTTGCTTGATAAATACCGTTTCGGTAATGCTGCCAAATAGCTTTTAACGGTTTAGCACCGCTAAAAATAACTTTTTCATTTTGATACGATTGTATGGTTAACGTGCTGGCAGTATAATTAGCCGCAGAGATCTCAACCGTTTTATCCATCATGTACGTACCGCCTCTAAAATAGATTCTTATATCTTCATGTTTAAAGGGGCTTGCTTTTTTCAAAGCACTTTCAAGTGTTTTTAGCGGTTTTAAAAAAGTACCAGGGTTTTTGTCGGTTCCAGTGGTTGCCACATAGAAGTTTTTTTGCGCAGCGCAAAATAGAGGTAATAATATTACCATTAATAATCGTTTTTTCATTAGGAGAATAGAATGTAATTAGTTGTTATAAGCCAAGTTATGATTAACTTGGCTTATATGCAAATACATTCGCAGAATCTTATTCTAAAGGAGATGAAATGACTATTAGTATCAGCAGTGCCCCAACAAATAATACAGCACCACAAAAATAACAACCGTTGATAAGCAACCGCCACCTAGTTTCCAGGCACCCCACCCAGCAAATATTGTTCTAAAAAAGTTGTTCATATCTATTTTGATTGATGAATTAGAATAACCAAAAATCAACTCATAATGTTTTCCTAATCGTTATAAATCCCTATTGCAGTGTGCTTTATTGTTAAAAGGAAGAATAACAAACATCAGTTAGGCATATTTTGTTATTTTTGAAATTCACTAATGGGAAAAACAGCAACTATTAAGAAATCAAAGCTTTTACTTTTTGGTTATCATTTACAAAAAGCATTTGCACTTTACCAAAAAAACGACCCTTTACGTTTAGCTGGCGCTACCGCTTTCTTCGCTAATTTTGCCATTCCTCCTATTTTGCTGATCCTTATCAGGCTATTTGGTTTTTTTGTAGATAGGAAACTACTTGCTACTCGTTTGTTCGAGCGTATTTCGGAAATTTTAATTCCCAGCAGTACCGAGCAAATCAGAGAAACCTTGAGGAACATTCGTGGTGTTGACCATAATTGGTGGGCTACCATCTTGACTTTTGTATTCTTCATTTTTGTAGCCACTACCCTATTCAATGTTATTAAAAACTCAGTAGAACAAATATGGAACATTGGCCAAGATGCCAAAATGGGTTTTCTGTTTACATTGAAAATCCGCGGGCGTTCGATGATGATTATTTTACTTGCTGGTATTTTATTTTTTATAGGTTTAGTTACTGATAGCATACAGGCCTATGTTACTACATACCTTAACGGTACTTCGCCCAATTTTGGTAAATGGTTGCTATGGGTACTCAACCAAACCATTTTCACTCTTATTGTAACAGTTTGGTTTACCATTTTATTTAGGTTTTTAACCAATGCTAGACCAAGCTGGAAAATAGCTTTACAGGGCGGACTTTTAACGGGTATCCTATTTAACTTGGGAAAATACGTGTTGCGGATTATGCTTCCATTAAGCAATATCGAAAACATCTACGGCGCATCGGGTTCAATTGTATTGGTGATGTTGTTTGTTTTCTACTCGTCATTGATTTTCTATTTTGGGGCATGTTTCATTAAGGTGATTAGTGAAAAGCAACACAAAGTGATACGACCACTTAAAGGTGCCCATACTTACGAGCTGATTGAAAAAAGCTAATAAAAAAAGCTCCGCATGATATGTGCGGAGCTTTTTTATGAATATATGATTTACTTTACCTTGGATTAAAATAACCTAAGACCTAAGCCAAAGGTGAACAAGTTTAATTTAGTATCAGGATAGCCAGCCGAGTTTAATTTAGACAAACCTAATTCATATCTCAAATCAACATTCAATTTGCCTAAATCTAAGCCTGCTCCAAATTGCCATGCAAAAGCTTGTCCTTTGAAATCGCCGCTGAATATATTTGATGCTGCCTGATTGAAGCTTTGGTCATCACTCAAAATAAAAGACGCTACAGGTCCTGTATTCAATCTTATGCCTACACCTGCTGCTCCAATTTTTGTTCCTACCAAAACGGGCACATCTAAACTCGTAAATTTCACTTTACTTTCTAATCCGCTATTTTTTAGCGTGGTGTTCTTACCTGAGATATATAACTCGGGTTGTAAATGTATACCTGCTGCTCCAATTCGAGTCCAGATACCAGCATAATACCCCGCCCTATTGTCGCTACCAAAAGTATTTTCTGTACTAAACTTAGACAAGTTTAAACCGCCTTTCAACCCCATTTGGAATGATGGTAATACTTGGCCGAATGCAAAAAATGAGCAGCAAACAAAAAAGGCTGCTAGTGTAATTCTTTTCATATTTTTTTAAATCGTTAAACTTAGTGATAACCATTTTGAAACACTGATTGGTTTCATGATCGGTGGCAAATATACAACTAGGGGGGTTAATTGCAAGAAACTTTGGGTGCTACTTTCTCAAATCCCTGCATTTCAAAAACAGCCAATTTATCCAAAAGGTTGAAGTGCAAGGTTCCAAAGAAATTGAAAATGCCATCTTCATTTTTGCCTTCAATGCAAACCGTTTCTTTTAACACGGGACTATTTTGGTTAGCTCCAGAGAAAAGCAGAGCTTCATCTTGGATAATAACGTTTTTTGCTTCGATTGCAAAATCATTTAAAAGGGCCAAAAAAGCCTTACCATTTAGCAATAGTTCTTTAATATTCATAACCCAAAAATTTAATGTGAAGACTAGTTTAAATTTAAACAAAATTCTCGTTAAAAGGTTCTAATATTTGTCATAAAAAACAGCTAAGATTCTGATTATTTGGCAAATCGAATTTCCCCTCGATTCACCAACCTTCTAGGTTTTCAAAACCTAGAAGGTTTCTTACGAAAATAAACCCGACAGGAGCGAACACGTAGCCCAAGTTTACGTAGGCGAAGTAAAGCGGATGGCGGGGCTGCATTTGCCATGAGCATTGGGATTGATTTTCTAAAAATTATGGGGAGGACCAAGCAGGTAACGGCTCTCTAAATGCTGATTTTGTAGCAATTGCGTAACATAATGCACTCAAATGGAAAAAATATTTGTTTAGCTGATACAAATCTATACCTTAGTTTTGTAAAAATTCTTTAAGTGTTACACCCATAAATTACTCTAAATGAAGCCATCGTATTTATTTTAGATTGCTTCGCTAGTATTAAAACCAAATTATATAGCATGAAAATAACAGTAGTAGGTGCTGGTGCTGTTGGCGCCACCTGTGCAGATAACATTGCACGGAAAGAATTAGCAGAGGAACTAGTTTTATTAGATATTAAAGAGGGTTTTGCAGAAGGTAAAGCCATTGATATGATGCAAACGGCAACATTGCTGGGCTTTGACACTAAAATTAAAGGCGTAACCAACGATTATAGCCAAACGGCTGGTTCGGCGGTAGCGGTAATTACTTCTGGTTTGCCCCGTAAACCTGGGATGACCCGCGAAGAGCTAATTGGCATTAACGCGGGCATTGTAAAAGGTGTTGCCGAGAACATCCTGAAATATTCTCCTGATGCGATCATCATTGTGATTAGTAACCCGATGGATACGATGACTTATTTGGCACTTAAATCGTTGGGATTACCTAAAAACAGAATTATTGGCATGGGCGGTACTTTGGACAGCTCACGTTTTAAATATTATTTGAGCCAAGCACTAAATTGCAACCCTAACGATTTACAAGGCTTTGTAGTGGGCGGTCACGGCGATACCACCATGATTCCTTTAACAAGATATGCCACTTACCAAAGTTTACCTGTAACCGATTTATTGGATGAGGCCACTTTGGAAAAAGTAGCGGCTGATACCATGGTTGGTGGTGCTACGTTAACTGGCTTATTGGGTACTTCGGCTTGGTATGCACCTGGTGCTGCTGGCGCGGCATTGGTTGAAGCCATTGTAAGGGACGAAAAGAAACTATTCACCTGCTGTGTTGCGCTTGAGGGCGAGTATGGTCAGAATGATATTTGCTTGGGCGTCCCAGTAATTATTGGGAAAAATGGTTGGGAAAAAATCATTGACTATAAATTAAACGAGAAGGAACAGGCTATTTTTAACAAAAGTGCTGATGCTGTACGCAACATGAACAGTGTATTGGCAGAAATGAAGTTAGTTTAATTAGGTTAACTGATGAATTGTGTTAATTGTTTAATCGTCTTCGAAAAACAATTAACCTTCTAAACAACTAAACGATTAATCTAGAAATGAGAACAATTTCAGTTCCTTTAATTTTAGTGAACTTACAAGATAACGGTTTCCACATTTTAGTGGAAATTGTTGTTTTTGGGGAGAAACGATTTGCGGTAGTTGACACTGGGGCCTCACGTTCGGTTTTTGACAAAGGCCTAGTAGAAAAACACATCGAGCATTTGCACGAAAATGAAGAACAACAAGCGGCCACCATTTTTAGCAGCGCTACCACTTTGGTAGGTACCATTCCCCTGCTGCAAATAGGAAAGTTAAAGTTACCCAATTATGAAACGGTAGCGATCGACCTGCAAAGCGTTTCGGATACTTATATCCAAATGGGGCAACCTTCTATTGCTGGAATTATTGGTGGTGATATTTTAATGCAGTTTAACTGCAAAATTGATTACCAGAAAAGGGTATTGAGATTTTATAAAGATTAACATCACCTAACATTGGCAGTAATTAAAAATTCTTAATGTCCCTTAATTTCTTAATGGTTTAATACAAATTTGATAATGCAAAAAATAATCATGTTCGTGATGCTGAATTTTATTTCGGCACTAGGGTTCTCCCAAGGAATAAAAATCATAGACAAACCCATCACCTATGATTCGACTCGGGTTAGGCTATCTCTCGAATATTTGAAAGAAAGACATGGCATAGTCCAAAAAACACCAACCATACAACCCAAAATAATTGTGTTGCATTGGACGGCGGCTAAAACTTTCTCTTCTACTTTTAATGCTTTCAATTCGGCGAAACTCCCTAATGGCGATAGAAAAGATATTGCCAAAGTAAGTAGTTTAAACACTTCATCACAGTACCTAATTGATAGAGATGGCACCATTTATAGGCTCATGCCCGATAATTATTTAGCTCGTCATGTAATTGGTTTAAACTACTGTGCCATTGGGGTAGAAAATGTAGGCAGTGCCGATTTTCCACTTACCGATGCCCAGCTAAAAGCAAATGAGGAATTGGTAAGATACCTCGCCAAGAAATACAAAATTGAATACCTGATTGGCCATTACGAATACACCAAATTTAAAGGAACTTCTTTATGGAAGGAAACCAACCCCGACTATCAAACAGGTAAAAATGACCCAGGGGTAGATTTCATGCAAAAGGTTAGAGCAAATGTTAAAGATTTGAATTTAAAGGGAGCTCCTGCAAAGTAAAAAGCTAGTAGGTAATTCATTGTAAATTTCATTAACTTTAAACTAAATCAAACAAATAAAAGCATGAAATTTTTAAAAATCTTCTTGGTGGTAGTCGTTGTACTCATTGCCATTTTTTTCATTGGAGGCTTATTCCTTCCCAAAACCTACTCGGTAAGCAGGTCTATTGACATTGCAGCAAAAGACACCGTGGTGTACAAAAACATTGCTGACTTTAACAATTTCCTACAATGGAACCCTTGGTATAAAATGGAGCCAACGGCAAAAACTACCATTAGTGGCACACCAGAGCAACCAGACCACTTGTATCAATGGGTAGGTAAAGAAACTGGTGAAGGTCAAATGAAAATTACTTCAGTGAAACCTGTAGAAGAGGTTAAAATAGAATTGAAATTCATCAAGCCTTTTGAGAGCTTGGCCAATACACAATTTAATCTAAACAAGAATACCGACTCAACCACCAAAGTAACTTGGACCATGAGCGGAGAAAACAACATGATCAGCAAATGGATGTGCGTTTTTATGAGTATGGATTCGATGATTGGTAAAGATTTTGAAGACGGCCTAAAATCTCTGAAAGAAAAATCAGAAAAGAAATAAATTGATCTTTAAAACATTAAGCCCTGCTCTAACAAAGCGGGGCTTTTTTATTTATCCAATTTAAAACCTTTTACGATTTATGCTGTTAGTTAACGAACGGTAAAATTTCTGCCGATTTTCAAATAATATTTTTTTATCTGCTTTTTTTTAAACTATTTGCCCTTGATGAATTTATTACTAGTTGAAGATGAACCTAATGTGGTATCCGTGGTGGTACGTGGTTTGGCTGCCGAAGGATTTAACGTGAGTGTGGCTCCTGACGGAAATACGGGAGAAAAAATGGCCCTAACCAATCATTTCGACCTCATCATTTTAGACATTATGCTACCAGGTATTAATGGACTAGAACTTTGTAAAATCATCAAAAAAGAAAAACCTAATGTGCCTATTATTATGCTTACGGCATTAGGCAGCACAGAAAATGTTGTAGCTGGTCTTGATAATGGTGCCGACGATTATTTGATTAAACCTTTTAAGTTTGCTGAGCTTTTTGCTCGCATCAGAATGCTACTCCGCAGATATAACGGTTCGGTAAATCCAGATCAGGTGATCAACATTAGCGATCTACAAATTAACCTTACGGCAAAAAACGTAAAACGTGGTGACCAAGAAATTACGTTGACGGCAACAGAGTACAGGCTTCTCGAATTTTTGGCAAAAAATAAATCAAAGATTCTTTCCAGAATTGATATTTTAGAAAATGTTTGGGATATAGATTTTAACTTAGGCACCAATGTAGTGGATGTCTATGTGAATTATCTACGTAAAAAAATAGACAAAAATAGCGATCAAAAACTGATACATACCGCCGTGGGGTTGGGTTATGTAATGAAAGAAGCCTAATGCACATAGCCAAGAAAATCACTTTACTATTTGCCATTTTATCCGCCGTTATCATTTCCTTGTTAAGTGGCTTTGTTTGGTATTTCTCCAATGAATTTGCTTTTGAAGATTTTTACAAACGTTTAGAAGCAAGGGTAAATATTGCCGCCCAAATTAAATTGGTAGAAGATGAGAACAACGAAGCATATTCTAAAATGCGCAGGCAGTATTTGGAACACTTACCCTCGGAAAAGGAATATGTACTTAAAGCAGACACCAACACACATCCTACTGTTGACACGGATGATGTACTGCCTAAAATCTTTTACGACCGCATTAAGGATGGTAAAATGGCTCGTTATCGTAAAGAAAACCACTTTTACGCAGGCAAATATTTTGAAATCAACAAGCAGGGCTACATTGTAATTATTGCAGCCAATGACCCCTTTGGTTTCCGTGAGCTCAAAGACCTTCAAAAAATCCTAATCGCTGGCTTTTTCCTTTCCATCATTCTTTCCTTTATTGTAGGTTGGAAATTTTCTCACTACACGCTTGAACCTCTTAGGAACATCATTAAGAGTATGAAGAAGATCAAAGCCGAAAACCTACATCTACGCTTGGATGTAAAAAGTTATGGTGGGGATGAAATGTCTGAATTGGCACAAACCTTCAACAATATGCTCAACAGGCTCGAAACGGCTTTTGAAACACAAAACAATTTCATCAGTAATGCTTCACACGAGTTAAGAACCCCTCTTACCATCATCAGCGGTGAGGTGGAATTGGCCATGGCTGCAGAAATGGGTTCCAAAGAACATATACAGGCTTTAGGCAAAATCAAAAGTGAAGCAGATCGATTGGAGCATATTTTAACGAGCTTATTAGGATTGGCACAATCTGGCTTTAATGGAAAAGTACAGCCTCGTGAAGAAGTAAGAATGGACGAACTGCTTTGGGAAATTAAGGATGCCGTTTCTCAAGTACATCCCGAAAGCAAAATAGAACTGGATTTGAATAAGCTTCCAGAAGATGAAGCCGCAGTGACCTTAAAAGCTAATAAAAACTTACTAAAGCTGGCCATCACTAATATTGTAAGCAATGCCTGTAAATATTCGGATTTTAAACCCGTTAGTGTCAAGCTCGAAAGCAACAACAATTTACTGTCCATCGCCGTAGTTGATCAAGGAATTGGTATTCCTCAGGACGACATCCAGCACATCTTTGAACCCTTTTTTAGGGCTTCTAATACCAATAACTTTAAAGGTTATGGCATTGGCTTGCCTCTATCGTTAAATATCATCAGATTACACCGCGGTAGTATCGGCATTAAAACACAGGAAGGCCTGGGAACCGAAATTAAGGTGATGCTGCCCATAAATTAAAATTCTAATCTCATTCTAATCTCGTTCTTAAACGGCTATAATTTCTCTGCCCTAATATTGTATTAAATATTTATTTATTCATTTAACAATAAGGGTTATGAAAAGAGTATTAGTTCCAACAGATTTCAATGTAGAAAGTACCAAAATAATTGACGCCATTGCTTTACACCAAGGGTTAGAAGAAGTAACCGTTATCTTTTTACACGCTTTCAAATTATCAGACTCTATTACAGATATGTTAATGTTAAGCAGAAGGAGCCGCGATTATGAATATATCAGTGATGAATTCAATCAGAAAATAGATTCGTACACTGCCAAATATCACAATAAGATTAAAGGTATTGGTATTGAATTCTTTTACGGAAGTACCGCAGCAGCTTTTAGAAACTTAATAGAGGGTTTACAAATTGACTTGGTGGTATATCCACAACGCTACAATTTCGCTCCAATTAACAAATATAGTATCGACCCTAAGTATTTAACCACCCGTTGCGGTTGCCAAGTACTTGAACTTGATACCGATGTAATAGCCAAAGAGCAAGAGCTTTTCGAAACCAAAATGCAACCAGAAAAAGTTGCTAGAACGATTAGTGCTTAGACTCATATCATTAACATTTTAAAAACCCAATATCATGCTGTTACGAAAAAACATACCTATTACCTACATATTTGGGAAAATTAAACAAGAACTAATTTTCGTTGTAATATATTCGGTAGCAGTGGTGGTACTTTATCACAACTTCCACTTTACACGTATATCTATTCCCATTGCAGTGCCTGCATTATTAGGTACCATTATCTCGTTGCTATTAGCCTTTAGGTCTAACCAAGCTTACGACAGGTGGTGGGAAGCCAGAATTTTATGGGGTGCCATTGTAAACGATTCGAGGTCTTTGGCCAGACAAATCATGTCTTTTGTAGATAGTCCTTATGCTTCAGAAGAAGTAGATGCATTTAAAAATAGGTTTATCAAACGACAAATTGCCTGGTGCTACGCTTTAAGCCAATCCCTAAGAGGCTACAGTTCTTCTAAAGGTTTAGAGCGCTATTTGACGGCTGAGGAATTCGCTTATATTAAGAGACAGAACAACGTTACTATGGCTTTGTTGGAATTACATGCCATGGACTTAAAAAAGGCCTTACAGGAAGGTTGGATCAACAAATATCAGCAAATTGAATTAGATAAGACCCTTAATGCACTATGTAACCACATGGGTGGATGTGAGCGAATTAAGAAAACCATTTTCCCTGTCACTTATAGCAAGTACATCCACATGTCGATCTTCCTATTCATCATGATGTTGCCTTTTGGTTTGATCGAGTACTTCGGATTTATGGAAATCCCTGTGGTTATTTCTATCTCGGTATTCTTTTTATTGGTAGAGAAAATGGCGGTTCATTTGCAAGATCCATTTGAGAATAAACCTACCGATACACCCACCACTACTATTTGCAGAACCATAGAAAAAGACCTATGCCAAATGCTTGACGACCATAAGCTCTTCGAAGACAAGGCCCATGTAGATATGGCTCCAGTAGGCTCTTATTATATCCTATAGAAAAACTTTCTTAGTGTTTGTTTTTTATCAAATCAGGTAGCCCTCCGAAGCGTAATGCTGGAGGGCTTATTTTTTTGTATCATTTTTTGATGGGGAGATTTTTTTATTCAGTAAATAAAATGTCCAACCTATTTTCAAATAAAAAACCCTCCTCTACGTCGTGCAGAGAAGGGCTTAATTTTATATTTGGTTTTAAAGAGAGACTAAGCGTCAATTTTCGCGTATTTCGCATTACGCTCAATGAACTCTCTACGTGGTGCAACCTCATCCCCCATTAACATAGAGAAAGTATGGTCACATTCCGCAGCATTTTCAATGGTTGCTTGTAATAGGATACGGCGAGCAGGATCTAAAGTAGTTTCCCACAATTGCTCTGCGTTCATCTCACCCAAACCTTTATAACGTTGTACGTGTACACTGTCTTCTTTACCAGCACCTTTTAAACGCTGTACCGCAGCATCACGCTGAGCATCATTCCAAGCGTATTCAAAATCTTTACCTTTTTTCACTTGATAAAGTGGTGGCGCAGCAATATAAACATAACCGGCTTCAATTAACGGCTTCATATAACGGAAGAAGAATGTTAGAATCAACGTGGTAATGTGCGATCCGTCGATATCAGCATCCGTCATGATTACGATTTTGTGATAACGTAATTTGGCAAGATTTAAAGCTTTATCGTCATCTTCTGTACCAATGCTTACGCCCAGGGCAGTAAACATATTCTTGATCTCGTCGTTCTCGTAAATCTTATGCTCCATCGCTTTCTCCACGTTTAGGATTTTACCTTTTAATGGAAGAATAGCTTGGTAGTTACGATCACGACCTTGTTTAGCGGTACCACCCGCCGAGTCACCCTCAACAAGAAAGATTTCGCATTTTTCTGGATCGCTATCAGAACAATCGGCTAGTTTACCTGGCAAGCCAGAACCACCCATTACGCTCTTACGTTGAACCATTTCACGAGCTTTACGAGCAGCTGCTCTAGCTGTAGCAGCTAAAATCACCTTATTGATGATCATTTTAGCTTCTTTCGGGTTTTCCTCTAGGTAGTTCCCTAAAGCTTCACCTACCGCCACATCAACCGCTCCCATTACCTCAGAGTTACCCAACTTGGTTTTGGTTTGCCCTTCAAATTGTGGTTCCTGAACTTTAACAGAAACTACCGCCGTTAAACCTTCTCTAAAGTCATCACCAGTAATTTCCATCTTAAGGTTCTTTAACAAACCTGATTTATCGGCATATGCTTTTAAAGTACGTGTCAAACCACGACGGAAACCAGCAATGTGCGTACCTCCTTCGTGAGTATTAATGTTGTTCACATACGAATGTACATTTTCAGAATAGCTATCGTTATATTGAAAAGCCAATTCTACTGGGATTCCATTTTTAATCCCCTCAATGTAAATAGGTTCTGGCAAAAACGAAGCCCTTGTACCGTCCAAAAAGGCAACAAATTCTTTCAAACCACCATCAGAATGGAAAACTTCTTGAAAAAAGCTTCCGTCGTCCAATTTTTCACGCTCGTCCGTCAAGGTCAAAGTAATCCCCTTATTCAAGAAAGCAAGCTCACGTAAACGACTAGCTAAAGTATCATATTTATACTCTGTAGTTTGCGTAAAAATGGTTGGATCTGGACTAAAAGTTACAATGGTTCCTCTTTTATCAGTAGTACCCACTTCTTTTACATCGTACTGCGGAACACCTATTTCGTATTCCTGCATCCAAATTTTGCCTTCACGGTGTACTTCTGCTTTCAGGTGTGTAGATAATGCGTTAACGCAACTTACCCCTACACCGTGTAAACCACCAGAAACTTTGTAAGTGTCTTTATCGAATTTACCACCAGCGTGCAAAACGGTCATTACAATTTCTAATGCCGATTTATTTTCTTTGGTATTGATACCAGTTGGGATACCACGACCGTTATCTTCAACCCTAATAGAGTTACCTTCTAAAATATTCACGTAGATGGTATCAGCATGACCGGCTAAAGCCTCATCAATAGAGTTATCTACGACTTCATAAACCAAATGGTGCAAACCTTTAACCCCTGTATCACCAATATACATCGAAGGACGCTTACGAACGGCTTCTAAACCTTCTAAAACCTGTATATTATCGGCGGAATAATTTGACTTTGGATCTTTTTCTTCGCTCATAATTTATGTAAAAATTAAAGATTCAAAAATACGCAATTTTTATGGATTTTTGGGCATTGTGGATAACTATTCCAGTGTTAAAATCATCTAGAAAGTGTCACAATTTCATCGACTTAAGAAAGCATTTTCTCAGTTTTAAAAAAGCACATTTTAATGAACTAAATGGTTTAATAAGTGCCTAGTTTTAGGATGTTCGGATTTGATTTTTATATTTGCTAAAATTTAGAAGGACAGAATGAAACTAAACACAGTAAAATTTAGCGGATTAGCTACTGCAATTGCCATCGTTTCTGTGATGAGCGCTTGTGGAAACAAAGAAACCAAAACTGAAAGCACTGCGGCTAAAACAACCGTAAGCGTAGATGCCAACAAGGATAAAATTGTATTTGTAGACTCGGATTCATTATTGAACCAATACGAGTACTTTAAAGTATTGAAAACCAAAATGGAAGCAAAAGGAAAAGCTGCCGATGCAGACCTTAAAGCAAAAGGACAAGCTTTCCAACGCGACATGCAACAATACCAATCGCAAGCGAACAGCATGACTGCTGAACAAAGAGCTGCAACGGAAGAAAGATTGGGTCGTAAACAACAAGAATTACAAGCTTACCAACAAAACGCCGGTGCGGCTTTCCAAAACGAACAAGCAAAAGAGCAAGAAGCGCTTTACAACAAAGTAGCTGATTTCCTTAAAACTTATGCTAAAGAAAAAGGCTATAAAATGGTATTGAAATACCAAAAAGGCATGGGCGATATCCTTTTTGCGGATGAAAGCTTAGATGTAACTAGCGAAGTAATTAAAGGCTTAAACGAAGCTTACAACAAAGAGAAAAAATAATCTTTGATGATAAAATATTTAAAAGTCTCGCAATTGCGGGACTTTTTTTTTGCAAAATATTTTAAAAAATTATAAATTAGGTTCTACCTATGGAACCACGTCAAAAATTATTTTGGGAGATCAAGTCTCTCCTGTTAGATGCATTTGCTAACCGCATAGAAACCAACGACAGCAATGGGTCATTCATTGGCATAAAAGATACTTTTTTTTGGATGGCTAGCAATCCCGACAGCTTATTGGTTGGTTTTGATCATTACCATGTAAATTACAGCAACAGCGATATTGAAAAAGATCCAAACCAAGTCTATGAGTTATTTTTTAAACTATTAACCAATAGGATAAGGATAACCAGGTATTTTAAAGGAAATCAAATGTTTAAAATAATCTCTGAAATTGAAATTGATGATCATAATTTTGAGGAACTGTTCAATGTACGAGCTCTACTTCGTCAGTATTGGAAAAAAACTAGAAAAGAAATAGAATTTATACCAAAAATAATCGAAAAAGCTACCCTGCAGGATTATAAAGATAGACATACCTAGTTTTCATTTTATTCAACAGCTTAGCTATAAGCATTAACTTTCTGTAACATCTTTTAACTTTTGCACCTCTAACTTGTTGTAAATCCTACGACATGGACAAATATCAACAACAAGTAGCATTAGAACTCCAGTTTTGGAAGCTGGAAGTGATGAAAAAACCGTCGCTAGTAGGAAATATTGCGACTAAGGTACAAGGTAAAATCAATAGCTATATTCCCCAGAAAGTACATCATGTCATTACAGAAACCATTAAGCAAATGGTAAAAGCGGTATTGTTTGGTTCTGAAATTACAAGCTCCAATTTATCGCCAAAAGAAATGAGCTTGCTCCATAAAGAGGCTTTGGTAAAATCAAAAATAGACAGCTATTGTAAAACAGGAGCTGCTGAGGGCGGTATTACTGGTGCTGGTGGCTTTTTAATGAGCATGGCTGATTTCCCGATATTGATAGCCATTAAAATTAAATTGTTATATGAAATAGCGGCACTTTATGGGTACGATGCCAGTGATTTTAGAGAACGGTTATACATCCTGCACATCTTTCAGTTAGCTTTTTCGAGTAAAAAAGGTTCACAAAAAGTGTTGGAACAAATGGAAAATTGGGATAAGAAACTTTTCTTACTACCCGAAAATGGTGATCAGTTTGATTGGCAGACTTTTCAACAGGAATACCGTGATTATATTGATTTAGCGAAATTGGCCCAACTGCTTCCCGTAGTGGGCGCAGCTGTAGGTGCTGTAGCCAATTACCAGCTCATTAAAAAGCTAGGCAAAACAGCGATGATGAGTTATAGGATGCGGAAATTCAATAATGAGATGATTAGATAATGTGATGACGGGACAAACTGTATAGGCTTCCTTAATTAATACCTACCAAACGTAAAGTTTTAGTCGGGCTACAACATTAAAGCCTTTAACTTTCAACTCTTAACTTAAAAACGTACCTTTGCGGCTTATTTTTCAGCAACATGATTTCAGTTTCAAACCTATCGTTACGTTACGGAAAACGTACACTATTTGAGGACGTTAACCTAAAATTCACCCACGGCAATTGCTATGGCGTAATTGGCGCAAATGGCGCAGGTAAATCTACCTTTATGAAGATTTTATCTGGTGACGTACAGCAAACTAGCGGTTCGGTGGCTTTTACTCCAGGCGAACGTATGGCAGTACTTAAGCAAAACCACTACGAATTTGATGAATTTCCAGTAATTGAAACCGTAATGATGGGCCACAAGCAATTGTACGATATCATGAAGGAAAAAGACGCCATCTACATGAAGGAAGATTTTACCGAAAAAGATGGCGAGCGTGCTGGAGAATTGGAAAATCTATTCGCTGAGATGGACGGCTGGAACATGGAAAGCAATGCCGCAACCATGTTGAGCAACTTGGGCATCAAAGAAGAATTTCACCATAAGCTATTGAAAGAATTAGATGGTAACCAAAAAGTACGCGTGTTATTGGCACAAGCTTTATTTGGCAACCCTGATATTTTATTACTGGATGAGCCTACCAACGACTTGGACATTGACACCATTGCTTGGTTGGAAAATTTCCTAGCCGATTATCAGAACATCGTATTAGTAGTAAGTCACGATAGGCACTTTTTAGATGCGGTTTGTACGCACATTGTAGATATTGATTTTAGTAAAATGAGCATCTACACTGGTAACTACAGCTTCTGGTACGAAAGTAGCCAATTAGCGTTGAAACAACGTTCAGACCAAAACAAGAAGTTAGAAGATAAGGTAAAAGAATTACAGGAATTTATCCGCAGGTTTAGTGCAAACGCTTCTAAATCTAAGCAAGCAACGTCACGTAAAAAAGCTTTGGATAAAATTGATATTTCTGAAATCAAAGCCTCTAGCCGTAAGTATCCTGCCATTATGTTCAACAACAATGGTGCTCGTGAAGCTGGAGATCAAATTTTACAGGTAGAGAAATTAAGTAAAACTGTTAACGGCGAAGTAATGTTCAAAGACATCAACTTCATGGTAAACAAAGGTGATAAAATTGCGATTCTCTCTCAGAACAGCCTAGCTACCACAGCTTTTTACAATGTATTAAACGGTACTGATAAAGACTACACTGGCGAATTTAAGTTTGGGGTAACCATTAGCATTGCCGATATTCCTAATGACAATACCGAGTTTTTTGCTAACAAAGATGAAAATTTGGTAGACTGGCTACGTGAGTATTCTGGAACTGATGCTGACGAGCAATTTGTGCGCAGTTTCTTAGGCCGTATGCTATTCTCTGGTGAAGAAGTGATGAAAAACGTAAAAGTACTTTCGGGAGGCGAGAAAATGCGCTGCATGTTCTCCAGAATGATGTTGCAACAAGCAAATTTCTTATTGTTCGACGAACCAACCAACCACTTGGATTTGGAATCGATCACGGCATTAAACAACGGGATGAAAGATTTTAAAGGCACGATGTTGCTTACTTCGCGAGATCACGCCTTAACTGAGTCGGTTGCCAATCGCATTATTGAAATTACTCCAAAAGGAATGATTGATAAACTGATGACTTATGATGATTACATTAACAGTGCGGATGTGGCAAAGTTGAGAGAAGAAATGTATAAATAATCAAAATTTTAGACTAATAAAAAAAGCCCCGAAATTCGGGGCTTTTTTCGTTTGCTTGGTTATAAATATTTTATGGATTAAACGCTAATGAAACATAGTACATTGCTCCAACTTCCGGATTACCATAAGAAGTGATATAGTACTTGTTCAAGATGTTTGAACCCCCAATTTTAACTACTGAATTTACCGAAGGAACTTTCAAATTCACCTGGGCATCTACAGTGCCAAATGCTGGCACTTCGCCGCCTGCAAATGATGAGAACCAAATGAATTTGTCTTGCCAACGATAGTTTACATTGAAACCTACATTTTTAAATACTTCACGGTTGCTTAAACCAAGGTTGTAACGAATTTCTGGGGTGTTGAAATCGTTGTTATACTCCGCAGGCAAATCGCCAATTTTATTATAAGAAACGTTACCAGAGAAAGTATATTTACCCGTTACGTAGTCTAAACCAAAAGCACCTCCCCAAGTTTTAACTTTACCTGTTGCATTTACTGGCACGCCAAACTTAGTAAAGGCTGTTCCGTTCAATTGATATACGTTTACAGCAGTGATGAAATCCTTATATTGATTATAGAAACCATAGATATCCAATAAGAAGTTTGATCCTAGCAAGCCTTTATAACCTAATTCGTAAGCCGTTACACTTTCTGGGCGAACACCTCTAGGGTCAAAGCTATATTGTACCAAAGGACCAGTACCAGCTACTGCTTGTCTATAACTTACTTCGGTATAAGGTTTGTTGCTAAGCAAACTATATTTATTTAAGAACTCAGGAATACCTCCTATTAAACGTTGGCTACCACCACCAACGGCCAAATCAATATATTGATTTTGAGTAGTTGGATTACGGAAACCTGTTTGGAAAGACGCTCTAATATTAGAGTTTTTAGCTACCGTCCATACACCAGTAACACGTGGTGTAAAACGGCCTTCAAAGTTTTGGCTCTTATCAAAACGACCTGCTACCGTCAATTTAAACGCTTCTCCAAATTTCTTACCTAACTGACCAAAAGCAGCATATTCATCAATATCAATCTCTCTATTCAAATCATCAAAAATAGTACCTCCTGAGTTTAAATCAAATCGACGAGCAGAAGCTCCCACTTGAAATTCTACCACATTATTAAACAACTTAGAAAAGTTGTACATCCCTTCGTAATGATAAAGGTTTGATTTATCATTAAACTTGGCACCATATACTCCAGTAGCCAAGTTGGTTTGACTGATGTAAGTATTTTTAATTTGTTGTGCATAATTTTCGTACTGGGTTGAACCTGGCATCACTCTACCTGCATCAGCAGCAGAACGAGCAGCAGCATGAGCTTGTGCTTCAGTTACCGCAGGATTTAATCTAGCACCTACATAAGTACCAATGTACTGTGGCAACCAAGCAGTAGAGGATTTATCTTTCTCGCTAATATATGCACCTAGAATTGATGAAATGTAAGAATCTCCTGAACGCTCTTGAGTGGTATATCCTCGGATGTAAAAATCTTCTCCTTTCAATTCTAACTTATACAAACCAATGTTAAAATTTCTTAAAGAATAACGATCTGAACCAGTATAAACAGAAGTTCCCGTACCCCAATTTGCTTGCGCAGTTAATTGAATAGTAGGCGTAAAGTTGTAATATAATCCGCCAGACATTTTAAGGGATTTTGTATCATAGTCTACTAAATCCATCTCGTTGTAACCTGTTCTGGTAATATTCTGATTTGGCAAAACACCAGGATTACGCTGAGCATAATAAAAAGGCAAATATTGATTAGTTACCGCAGCTCTAAGTGGCGCAGGAACGTTAGCATTAATAAAACCTATGTAGTTTGCATATGGGGTACCAGCTGGCAAATTATTAAGTACTGTCTGTGGATTAAACAATCCTCCTGATGCATTAAGAATTGCTTGCCTAGCACCTAATTCAACTGTATTGTTGGTAGCACGCATGTTGTATGATGTTTCATCTCCATACACGTTAACACCGTCATATGCAGGATCTGATTGACGATTACCAGCTTTGGGCATATTGCTTGCTCTATCGAAATTTGATTGATTAGTACCAAACCAATCTTTAGCTTGCAAGAACGAAAAAGCAAATTTAGCACCGAATTTATTATTCCAGCTTTTCGCCATTCTTACGTCCAATTGATTAAAAGGTTGAGCCGAAGAATTGTTATCATTTACGTGGTTAACACCAGTTTTAAATTGAAAACTAACGCCTGGATATTTAAATGGATCTTTTGAAGTCATTAACAATGTACCGCTGATACCGCCTGCGCCATATAAGGCAGATGAAGCGCCTGGCAATAATTCAACATTATCTACATCAAGCTCTGTAATACCAACAATATTACCTACAGAAAAGTTCAAACCTGGTGCTTGGTTATCCATTCCATCAATTAACTGATTGAAACGAGTATTACCATTGGCGTTGAAACCACGGGTGTTGTACGATCTAAAAGTTAAACTTTGAGTACTCATCTCCACTCCTTTAATGTTTTGGATGGCATCATAAAAAGATGGTGCTGCAATTTCCCTGATTTGGGCAGCCCCCATGCGTTCAATAGTTACTGGAGATTCTAAAATACGCTCTGGTGTTCTTGATGCTGAAACCACCACCTCTTGACCTAAAATAGCGCCAGATTCTAACTCAAAGCTCAAATTAGTCGAAGAGCCCGTAATCTCTCTCTCAACTGTATTGAAACCTACAAACGTTACAGAAAGTGTAAACGGAGGTTTTTCTGTAGTCGTGAAAGAAAATTTACCATTTTGGTCGGTAGAAGAACCTATCGTTTTTCCCTTCACTGTTACACTTACCCCTGGAATTGGCTCTTTAGTTAGTTTATCGGTTACAGTACCGCTAACTACAATACTCTGCGCAATGGCTGCGAACCCTGTCCACAGCAAAACACAAAGCACAAGAAATACTTTAGTAATAGTTTTGTTCATACGTCTGTAGTTTATATTGTTTATTTTAACATAAACTTAATACATTTTTTGGTACTTACAAATTTTTATTCTGCCATAACTAAAGCATTAATTAAAATTAGATTGTCCTTCATTTCATTTTTATAATTAAATTGGCTTCGGCCTAAAAGCAAACCAAAAACAAGATCCAACACCGATGAACAGAGTTAAAGCGCTGATATGCATTCTTATTCCTATTCTATTGGGATATTCCTTAAATACAAAATTTGGTGACCTTCCCCCCATCTTAAAGTTTTTAAATCCATTTACTGGGTTTTGGCAAAATGCGGAAGGTATGTCGCCTTCCAAAAACAAAAAAATTGTACTTAAAAATGCTAAAGACAAGATAGAAATTGCTTTTGACGACCGCATGATTCCGCATGTGTTTGCGCAAAACGACCACGACTTATATTATGCCCAAGGTTACGTTACAGCCATGCACCGACTTTGGCAAATGGATTTTCAAACCCGTTTTGCCGCTGGAAGGATATCAGAAGTAGTGGGCGAAAAAGCCATTGAAGTAGATAAATATCAACGTCGAATGGGCATGGTCTATGGTGCAGAGAACTCCTTAGAGGGCATGATGGCCGATCCACACGCAAAGGAAATGCTTTTAGCCTATACCCAAGGGATAAACGATTACATCAAATCATTGAATCGTCGCAACCTACCTGTAGAATATAAATTGTTAGATTTTAAACCTGAGCAGTGGACACCCATAAAATGTGCTTTGCTACTTAAACAAATGTCTGCCGTGTTAGCCATGGGATCTGACGAGTTTTACATGACCAACATCCTTAAAAAATACGGACCAGCGATTACTAAAGACCTATTTCCAGATTATCCATTTAAAGAAGATCCGATTATTCCAGTAGGCACTAAATGGGACTTTGCTCCCCTACCTATCCCTGCTACTCCTAAATCTTTTACCGACATGATGAGCACCAATATTGCCACCAAGCAGAAAGAGGAAGGTATTGGAAGTAACAACTGGGCAGTATCTGGGGTAAAAACGGCTTCTGGCTTTCCTATTTTAGCTAACGATCCTCACTTAGATTTAACTTTACCATCCATCTGGTATCAGATACAATTACACGCTCCTGGAGTGAATGCTTATGGTGTTTCTCTTCCTGGTGCTCCAGGAATTATTATCGGCTTTAACCAAAACATTGCTTGGGGTGTAACTAACGTGGCGGCCGATGTACTTGATTTTTATCAAATAAAATTTAAGGATGATAAACATCAAAGCTATTGGTACAATAACAAATGGCAAGACATTAAGCCCCGTTACGAAAAGATTAAAATAAAAGGTGCAGCTGATATTGTTGATACGGTACTCTATACGCATCATGGCCCTGTGGTTTATTTCCAAAAACCTAATTACGGTAGAGCAGCCAATGTGCCTACAGGTCACGCCTTACGCTGGATTGCTCATGACAAATCAAATGAGTTAAAAGCCTTTTATCTATTGAATAGAGGAAAGAATTATAACGACTATCGTAAAGCCTTACCTTATTTCACGGCTCCTGCGCAGAACTTTATTTTTGCAAGCGTAGATAACGATATTGCCATTACACCGAATGGTAAATTTCCGCTGAAATGGAAAAATCAAGGAAAATTTATTCTTGATGGCACTGACCCTAGCAACGATTGGCAAGGCTGGATTCCTGCTTCTCAAAACCCAACGGTTAAAAATCCACCGCGAAATTTTGTAAGCTCTGCCAACCAATCCTCAACCGATCCAAGCTACCCATATTATATCAATTGGGAGTTCTCTCCTTATGAAAGAGGGAAGCGAATCAACGACAGGCTAAAAGCAATGGAGAAAATTACTGCTGATAGCATGCGTAATCTACAAATGGATTCTTATAGCATTATGGCCGAAAACCTAGTGCCTTACTTACTTCCGTTAGTGAATATGGCTAATTTAAATGCCACTCAAAAAGAAGCGTTCAATCTCACTTCAAAATGGAATAAGTATTTTGATGCCAAATCTGTTGCGGCCAGCGTTTTTGATTTATGGACGAAAAGACTGTCTATTGAAATTTGGGATGACGAGTTTAATGACAAGCAAAATCCAATGCGTTATCCTTCTCGCGACAGAACCATTGAGTTGATACAAAAAGACCCTAATGCTAAATGGTTCGACAATGTAAACACTGCCAAAAAAGAAACCTTATCTGACTTGGTAAATAGCTCATTCAAATATGCCTGTGATAGCCTAGAAAGAAAATATGGCCCAATAGGCGAACATTGGCAATGGGCAAATGTAAAAAACACCAATGTCCCTCACTTGGCTAAAATACCTGGATTTGGCTCTAAAAAACTACTTATTGGCGGTTCAAAAAGCACTGTAAATGCTTTGAGCGAAAGCAACGGACCTTCATGGAGAATGGTGATAGAATTGGGCAAAACACCTAAAGGACATGGCGTTTACCCAGGTGGACAATCTGGAAATCCTGGCAGCCCTTTTTACGACAACATGATTGATGCTTGGGCTGAGGGTAAGCTGTACGAGCTCTTCTTTATGCAATCACCAGACGACAAAACAGGAAAAATTATCTCACGTTATAAAATTTCAAAAAAATAAAATGATCTTCATCGTTATTCTCATCATATCATTTGCCTTACAATCATTTTTCCCTTGGTGGGTAGTGATCGTAGTATCATTTGCTACTTGTGGCATTATTGGCAAAACTGGAAAAATTTCGTTTTGGCAACCTTTTTTAGCCATTCTTGTACTATGGACAGGCATGGCACTTTACAAAAGCATGCCCAATCATCACTTATTGGCTTCAAGAGTAGCCGAAATGTTTGGATTAAAAGTATGGCCCGCAATACTAGCGGTTACAGCCATTATCGGCGGTTTAGTAGCTGGCATTAGTGGTTTATGTGGTTATTACTTCAGAAAATCAACGATTACGTCAAAAGCCAAATCGTAATCAGCTAAAACTTTGTATTTTTGCCCAGTGAATTCAAGTCCTGGGCATTTTTTTTCGATCAGCAACGAGCAAGATTTTAATGAATCGGCTTTAGCTGTATTTAGGCATCAAGCAGTTAATTGCGAAGTTTATCGTCAGTATATTTCACACCTTGGCGTTAATCCACAAGAAATTAAACATTACCAAAACATTCCCTTCTTACCTATTAGTTTTTTCAAGTCACATGCGGTAGTTTCGTCCTCGGCACCAACGGAAATTACGTTTAGTAGTTCGGGCACTACTGGCCAAATGACCAGCAAGCATTTGGTACAAAAAGTATCCATTTACGAAGAAAGCTACAACAAAGCCTTCCAGCTTTTTTATGGCAAGCCTAGCGAATATTGCATTTTGGCCCTTCTACCTTCTTATCTGGAAAGAGATGGCTCTTCCTTAATCTATATGGTAGATGACCTGCTTAAGCAAAGTATCCACCCGTTAAGCGGTTATTTTTTACATAATCACCAAGAGCTATTCGAAACGTTGAACAAGCTTAAAGCTGATGGGCAAAAAACACTTTTGATTGGTGTTACTTATGCCCTTTTAGACTTTACCGAACTATACCAAATGGAATTTTCCGAGCTGATTGTAATGGAAACAGGTGGTATGAAAGGGAAAAGAAAGGAAATGGTAAGAGCCGAACTTCATCACTTGCTTTGTGATGCCTTTGGTGTTAAGCACATTCATAGCGAATACGGAATGACCGAATTGTTATCTCAAGCCTATTCTAAAGGCAGCGGCATTTTCGAATGTCCACCTTGGATGAAAGTACTTTTGAGAGATACTTCTGATCCATTGAGCATGCTTACCCAGGCCAATACCACTGGAGGGATCAATGTCATTGATTTGGCTAATGTAAACTCATGCTCCTTTATCGCCACTCAAGATTTGGGCAAAATACATGGAGAAAATAGTTTTGAAATTATGGGTAGGTTTGATAATGCAGACATTAGGGGTTGCAACCTTTTAGTCCAATAAAAAAGAGCCATATTCATTAATACGGCTCTTTCATTTTTATTAAGTGGCGATTACTTGGCAATAATCAAAAAGTAGCTTTTCTTTCCTTTTTGCACTACCAAAAACTCATCATTAATTAAATCCAAATTTGAAAAAGTAGTATTCAAATCGGCTACTTTATTTTTATTAATGCTTAAACCGCCGCCTTGTACGGTTTTCTTCACTTCTCCTTTAGAAGGGAAAACAGTGGTTTTTTCAGCCAATAAAGATGGGGTGTCCATACCATCGGCCAAATCAGCTTTTGCAATGTTAAACTGAGGAATGCCCTCAAAAATATCTAATACCTCCGCAGAAGACAATCCTTTTAAAAACTCTAATGAACCATTTCCAAACAAAAATTCCGAAGTTTTAATGGCAGTTTCCAAAGCCTCAGCCGAGTGAGTTCTAACAGTAATATCCTCCGCCAATGCTTTTTGCAAAATACGTAAGTGCGGTGCCTCATCGTGCTGTTGTTCCAAAGCCTCAATCTCTTCTTTACCTTTTAAAGTAAAAATTCTTATCCAAGCCTTTACATCACTATCTGATGAATTTAGCCAAAACTGGTAGTATTTATATGGTGAAGTTTTTACTGGATCTAACCAAATAGCACCACTTTCAGTTTTACCAAATTTAGTTCCATCAGCTTTTTTAATCAACTGGGTAGTTAATGCATAAGCAGTTCCTTGATCTTTTCTTCTGATTAACTCAGTACCTGTAACAATATTCCCCCACTGATCTGAACCACCCATCTGCAAAACGCAATTGTGGTGTTTCCACAAATAATAAAAATCGTAACCTTGCACTAATTGATAGCTGAACTCGGTAAATGACATTCCGTTATCTCCCTCTAAACGCTTTTTCACACTATCCTTCGCCATCATGTAGTTTACGGTAATATGCTTACCAACTTCTCGGATGAAATCTAGAAAATTGAAATTCTTGAACCAGTCGGCATTGTTAACCATTACCGCACCATTTCCCTCATCTTCAAACTTTAAAAATTTCGCTAGTTGCTTTTTCATCCCGTCCAAATTATGGGCAACCATTTCTTCTGTTTGTAGGTTACGTTCATCCGATTTTCCAGAAGGATCACCTACCATGCCTGTTGCACCACCAACCAAAGCAACAGGTTTATGTCCCGCTCTTTGGAAATGGATCAAGGTCATGATTTGGGTCAAATGTCCCACATGCAAAGAATCAGCCGTTGGGTCAAAACCAATATAACCAGCACACATGCCTTCATTCAGTTTCTGCTCAGTGTCGGGCATAATGTCGTGCAACATGCCTCTCCAACGTAATTCTTCTACAAAATTTATCATCTTTTTAACGATTTTAGGGCACAAAGATAACAATTAGCTGATTAACTAATTAGCCAATTAGCTAATGATTTGAGGCTTTTAGGCTTTTAGGCTATATTTACGAAATGAACTTTCTTTCGCATTTTTACTTCGACAGAAATACGCCAAACGCCAACATCGTTTTAGGCAGTATTTTGCCCGATCTTCTAAAAAATGCCAACAAGAGTTGGAATGTTCATCCGGAGAAACACCCCGAGTTATTTGAAAAAGATGGCTTAGATACTTTGTTAGAAGGTTGGAAAAGACATCTGCAGGTGGATCTCCTATTTCATTCATCAGATTTTTTCAATACCAAAACGCAACAACTTAAACAACTGCTGATCCCAATACTAAATGACACTCCAGTACGACCATCTTTTTTAGCACACATCGGAGTAGAATTGCTTTTGGACCATTTACTGGTCGAACATAAAAAAGTAGCGATCAACTCATTTTATGACCACTTAGAAGCGGTAGAGAATAAGGATTTGACAGATTTTCTCAACAAAAGCAACATTGACGACATCCAACTTTTCTTCAAGTTTTTCAACAGCTTTAAATCCAGTAGATACCTGTTAAGCTATCAAAAACTGGAGAATATCAGCTATGCCCTACAACGTATCTGCATGCGCTTATGGGAACGGCCTTTCACCGAAAAAACTACCCAACAACTCACCACTGTATTGGAATTTTACAAAAACCAATTGGAAGTAGATTTTATGATTATATTTGAGGAAATTGAAAATCGGTTAACATAACCATGCGCAAATATCAGCTACTCATCATTTTAGCTTTTTTTACCATTTCAGTCAATGCTCAAAGAAAATACAGCAATGAATTTTTGAACATTGGCGTAGGCTCCACAGCCTTTGGCTTATCAGGATCGGTAGTGGCTAGCGTAAATGATGTTACCGCTGGTTATTGGAATCCCGCTGGCCTTGCCCGTATGGAAACACCACGCCAAGCAAGCTTTATGCACTCCGAATACTTTGCAGGCATTGCCAAATACGACTACGGCTCATTCGCTACCTCAGTGCAAGACAATACTGCAGTCATTGGTGCTTCAATTTTACGTTTTGGAGTCGATGATATTCCAGATACCTCTGAACTCATTGATGCCGATGGCAATATCAATTACGATAGGGTCAAGAAATTTTCTGCTGCCGATTATGCTTTTATCTTTTCTTATGCCAGAAAAAAAGGAAAAAAAGGTATTGGCAACGAAGATGGGCTAAGCTATGGTGCCAATGTAAAAGTGATCCACCGTTTGGTAGGCGAATATGGTAAATCATGGGGTTTTGGGTTAGATGCTGGCGTACAATACAAAAAGGGGAAATGGATTTTTGCGGCGGTAGGAAAAGATATTACCTCTACGTTTAATTCCTGGAGCTACAATGCTGATAAGCTTTCTACGGTATATGCTACCACAGGAAATGATATCCCTAAAAGCTCTACTGAAACCACTAATCCTCGTATCGTATTAGGCGTTGCGTATGCCACTCCATTGAGTGAAAAATTCAACATTATGGCCGAAACCAATGTAAATTTAACTACCGATGGCAAAAGAAATGTTTTGGTGAGTGCCGATCCGGTAAGCGCTGATCCAACAATTGGTCTTTCTGTCGATTTCAAAAAAACAATCTTCCTTCGTGGCGGGTTAGGCAACATTCAAAAATCAACCGATTTTACTGGGAAACAAATCTACACCTATCAACCTAATATGGGTGTCGGCATCAAAATCAAGAATTTCTCTTTAGATTACGCCTTAACCAATGTGGGCAACAGTTCCGATGCACTTTACAGCAACGTGTTTTCCATTAGACTAGATTTCGAGAAAAAATAATTTCATTTTTTGAAAAGCAATTGTTCAGCTAGTATTTAAGCAAGTCCCGCTTTCACTCATAGCCTTGGCTTCGTTACACTTCGCCTTCGGGCTAATCCGTTCAATCGGGTTTATACCACAAAAACCTGTAAGCAAATCTTTGCGCTCTTTACGAAACTCTTCATATTCTTTGCGTTAAAGATAAACCGCAAAGATTTTAAGAAGTCGCAAAGCACGGAAAAACTAAACTTGCCCTTCGTCCTAAAATAAAACAACTTTCCAATGACAACAGAAACATCCTTGTCTTCTAAATTTGTATAAAACCTTTAATCATTATGAAAGCAGTAGGATTTAAAACTTCCCTTCCCATATCAGATCCCAATAGTTTTATTGAGTTTGAAACTGAAAAACCTAGTCCTGTAGGACATGAATTACTTATTAAAATAAAAGCAATTGCCGTTAACCCTGTCGATTTTAAAATCAGACAAAATGCGGCAAAAGATACCATATTAGAACAACCAAAAATTATTGGCTGGGATGCCACTGGTGTGGTAAAAGCAGTCGGTGAAAACGTTACCCTATTTAAAGTTGGCGATGAAGTATATTACGCGGGTGATATTACCAAACCAGGTTGCAATGCCGAATTTCAAGTAGTTGACGAGCGCATTGTCGGCAAAAAACCTAAAAGTTTAAGCGATCAGGCTGCTGCAGCCATACCACTTACAGCACTTACCGCTTGGGAAATCTTATTTGATAGAATTAGGATCAGTGCTGAAAAAGACAAAGGCAAAACCTTGCTCATTATCGGCGGTGCTGGTGGTGTAGGCTCCATTGCCATCCAATTAGCTAAAAAAATTACCAATCTTAAAGTCATCGCCACCGCATCAAGACCAGAAACCATCGAATGGTGCAAACAAATGGGCGCCGATGTAGTAGTCAACCATAAAAACCTTTTGGAGGAAGTGAGAAATGCAGGATTTCAATTTGTAGACTTCATTGTAGACTTTGTAGACACCAATAGCTATTGGGACGTTATGGCCGAATTAATTAAACCACAAGGCCACATCGCTTCTATTACCGGTAGTGCAACTCCAGTAGCATTAAATAAACTAAAAACGAAAAGCGCTAGTTTTTCTTGGGAATTCATGTATACACGATCGACCTTTCAAACGGAAGATATGATTGAACAACACCAAATATTAAATAAAGTGGCTGATTTATTAGACGAAGGTATCCTTGTGAATACGCTTACGCAAACCTTCCAAGGACTTTCTGCGGAAAGCCTAAAGCAAGCACATCAGCAGTTAGAGTCGGGAACGACCATTGGAAAATTGGCGATTAAGTACTAGGCAGCAACCTACTTATTTGAAGTTAAGAAAATTTAAAGTTCCGAACACTTAGGGCACAAACCAGAAAGCGTGAAATTTACTTCCTTTACCTGATATTTATTCGGCAATTTGAACGAAGGAATGACATCCTCCAGGCAGGTAACAGATTTGCACTTTTCACAGCTAAAATGCAGGTGATTATGATGATGCTGGGTTTCACAATCGTGGCACTCAGCATATTTAATCACCCCATCTACATTCACAATCCTATGAACAGAGCCCTCATCAACCAATCGATCTAATACCCTGTAAATGGTTACGCGGTCACACAAATCATTTAGTTCATGCTGAATTTCGGCATGCGACAAAGCCACTTCTGAATTGCTGATGAGCTTTTTGATTTCTGTTTTCGCTATAGTATTCCTTGTAATCTTCATTTTATAAAAAGCTGATACAAATATACGAAATATTGGCCATCAACTTATTGATAGACCAATTTGACACCCAGTAGGGATTCTAAAATAAGTTCTTAATGATTTGCTCAGTAGTTAAGCCTTCTGCCTCTGCTCTATAATTACGTACAATTCTATGGCGTAAAATGGCCTCAGCTACTGCCTGTACATCTTCAATATCAGGAGCATACTTTCCAGAGATGGCTGCGTGGCATTTAGCACCTAAAACCAAGAACTGCGATGCCCTTGGTCCAGCACCCCACGAAATAAAGTTATTGATTTCAGCCGTAGCGAACTCGCTATTAGGACGTGTTTTTGCAACCAGCTTCACTGCATATTCCAACACATTATCTGTTACTGGAATATTTCTGATCAATTTTTGGAAATATTGAATTTCGCTGGCATTAATGATTTTTTGCAAATCAACCGTTCGATTACTTGTGGTATTTTTTACAATCATTAATTCATCAGCAAATGCTGGATAATCTAACGAAATATTGAACATGAAACGGTCCAACTGCGCTTCTGGTAATGGATAAGTTCCCTCCTGTTCAATTGGATTTTGAGTAGCCAATACAAAAAATGGCTGAGGTAGACTATGGGTAACTCCCGCAGCGGTTACAGCCTTTTCCTGCATTGCTTCTAACAATGCGGCCTGCGTTTTAGGTGGCGTACGGTTAATCTCATCCGCCAAAATAATATTCGAGAAAATTGGGCCTTTAATAAATTTAAAGTGTCTATCCTCTCCCAAAATTTCTGCCCCGATAATATCGCTAGGCATCAAATCTGGCGTAAACTGAATACGGTTAAAATCAAGGTCTAATACATTAGCAACGGTTTGCACCAAAAGTGTTTTGGCCAATCCTGGCACACCTACTAACAAACAATGCCCATTGCTAAAAATAGCAATGAGCACTGATTTTACAATTTCGTCTTGTCCAATTACAACTTTACCTATTTCGGCTTGTATATTCTTGAACGATTGATGCAGGGCATCAACAGCTTCTACCTCGTTTTTAAACTGCATTCGCTATTTACTGTCTTTATCTTTCTTCAACCAAATTTTCAGCTCGTCACAAGTGGCAAACTCATCATCAACTTTAATATAAGTAGTTTCCCTTCTTTTTTCAAACCATTCACTAATTTTCTTACTTTTCTTCTCTCCTTCGGCCTGTTCTTTAAATTTAGGATAATCCTGCTCCAAACTAGCTTTATGCGGCGGTATTTTAGATTTTAGGAAAAAGATTTTATAACCTTCTTTACCACTTTGTGGATCACTAAATTTTACGGGTTGTGAAACACTTCCGACTTTCATGGTATCAATCACTACGAACACTGCCGGATCTAATTTTTCGATAGGAAGAAAAGTTGTTCTAGCAGTTTGGTTATCTGCATAAAGCATCATACCACCATTGTATTGTGTTTCTTTATTATCTGAATAAAGAGATGCAGCAGCAGCAAACGGTAATTTTTTACCGATAATATCTTGGTAAATACTATCTGCTTTCAATTTAGTACGCTCTAGACTTTGTGGTGTGCTTTGCGGACGGATCAAAATATGCCTCACATGCGCTTGCTCACCCCTACGTTCTATTACCTGTACAATATGATAACCATATTCTGTTTCAAAAACAGGCGACATCTCCCCTGCTTTAAGTTTAAAAGCCCAAGCGGTAAATTCCTTCACCATGGTTTGCCTATCAATAAATCCATAGTCACCACCTTCTGATGCCGAACCTGGGTCTTCTGAATATGATTTGGCCAAGAAACCAAAATCTTCACCACTTTTTACACGTAAACGGAGTGCTTCCAGTTTATCATAATATTTTTGCTTTTCAGCTTTAGTCAATTTAGGTTGCAATACAATTTCACCTACTTCTACCTCAGCACCAATATCAGGTAAACTATCTTTAGGGTAGCTATCAAAATATTTTTTTACTTCTAAAGGCGTTACACTCGTATTTTCGGTAATTTTTGCTTGCATTTTTTGAGCAATCAAACCTTCTTTTACATCTGTTCTCATCTCATCTTTATATTGCAATAAAGATTTTTGCAAGAATTGCTCTAAACGTTCTTGCCCACCCATACGTTGAACCTGATAACGCATTTTTCTATCCAATTCATCGTCAACTTGGCTCTCTTCCACAACGATAGAGTCAATTTCAGCCTGTTGTTTCAAAAGTTTCTGGATGAGCATTTGCTGTAAGAAATAGCATTTAGCCCTTGGATCTGCAGGGTTCCCCTGATTTAAATAAATCGCATATTGTTGATTAAGGTCGGAAAGCAAGATGATATTACTACCTACTACCGCTACCACCTTATCCAAATTAGGATTTGTATTTTGCGCCTTAACATTCAAAAACAAGCACATCAAAAGGCCTGCTATTGATAAAAATCTCTTCATTAGTATGTTAAATTCTGTTGTATAATTTACAAAGTTAAAATTATTGAGCGTAGTCTCTTAACAAAGCCATTATTGCTTCGCCAATTTTTTAAGCTCAGATTGGTTCACCTTAATTTTATATTTGGACCTTAAGCTGCTAATCCAATCATTTTCCAGCTGTTGTTGGTAATCACCTATCACCTGCCCTCTCACCTCGCTAAATTGTTTGCCTTCATACTTTTTGGCATTAGTAGCAAAATAAGTTTTAATCTGTTCTTCATCATCTTGTGCTTTCGACCATATTTTCTGCTCGCAAACATTGAACATCAGCACGCCTTCCCTATATTCATTCATGATGTAAGCATACTCTGGTGAACTTACAGGAACTTTATTTTGGGATTTCAAAGCTTCCTCGTAGCCAGCAATTTCTTGCTTATAAGCTTCGTCAGCATCTAAACCCAATGCCTTAGCTTCTGCAACCTTCAATTTAAAGTTCACATACAACTCCAAATAAGCTGCCAAATCTTTATAATCTAGTTGATGTTCACCAGCATGATTTTTCTTGTAAACCCATAAAAATTCCTTGCTGTTAATTGGATTTCCATTAATTGATGCCACATTTTGGGCGTATAAAAGGTTTCCAGCAACAGTAAAAATTAGAGCTAAACAGGCTTTTTTCACAAAAGATGCGTTTTAATTATTGGATAAAAGTAACAATTTAAGGTGCTATAATAAGATATTTAACTAATTTTAACAGAAATTTTTCCATAAAAATGAATAGCAGCCAACTTATTACTAACGCAGAAGCTTTACGTTTATTTTTTACCGAAGATGTTTACTTGGCTGGAGACATGACAACGATGGAAAATCAGCCTGTAGAACCCCCAAAACAGACTGCAGCAGTGGAGCAAGCGATTGTTGAAGTGCCCAAACTGGAAGAACCAGCGCCAAGTTACGGTCAGGTTTTCGATTTCAAATATTTGGGCAAAAACGAGAAGAAGATTCTGATCCTCGTAAACGACACTGAAAACCCAGTAAGCACAGAACAAGGAAGAGAATTGCTGAGAAAACTGGTACTTGCCATGAATCTTAAAAATGCTGACTTTGCATTGCTCAATTACTCGGCCTATACTAGTGCCAAATTTGAACATTTAAGTGCATTTTTCTCTTGTAAGTTTCTCCTTTCTTTTGGGGTATCATCAAATGAATTAGGCCTCGGACAACAGCTATTGCATCAATTACATGTCCTCCAAAACACCAATATGATTTTCACCCATAACCTGCATGCATTGGACGCAGATGTAGCATCAAAGAAAACACTTTGGGGAACATTAAAAAACTTGAAAGTATGATCAAAAAATTGGTTTTTGCAACCAACAACACTCATAAAACAGACGAAGTTGCTAATATCCTAGCACCTGAATACCAAGTACTCAATTTAAAAGACATCAATTGCTTGGTAGATATTCCAGAAACAGGAGACACTTTTGCCGAAAATGCTACTTTGAAAAGTACCTATGTGTACCAAAATTATCATCTAGATTGTTTTGCGGATGACAGTGGATTGGAAGTAGAAGCTTTAAACAATGAACCTGGAATTTTCTCTGCAAGATATAGTGGCATAAAGGATGACAATACCAATTTGCAGTTGTTATTGAAAAATTTAGAGGGAAAAAGCGACCGAAAAGCGAGGTTTAAAACGGTCATTTCTCTACTTAAAAATGGTGAAAACCACTTATTTGAAGGAGTGATTGAAGGCACCATTAGAACTGAACCGACGGGTTCCAAAGGGTTTGGCTACGATCCTATTTTCCAACCCGATGGATACGATATTACTTTTGCAGAAATGGAAATGTCTGAAAAGAACAAAATAAGCCACAGAGCTTTGGCCATGCAAAAGCTGATAGATTTTCTAAGAAACGATAATAGCTAAATTCTTGAAATATCACCACTTCGTCGTTTATTCATCATTTATGGTATTGATTGGAGAGTTGCATTTAAAGACTTACGAAGTTTTCGAAACTTCGTAAGTCTACCTGCTAAGATGCTACAAGTAAGTCCATTTGCTAAGATAATAACAAAAAGCCCCGCAATCTGGAGATTGAGGGGCTTAATTTTTAAGCGATAAAATTACTTTTTACTTTTATCTATTGCTCGGTTAATCACATCTTGTATGCGTGGACGGATATTTAACTTCCCTAACATTTCACTTACGGTAGGGTGCACACGATTAGTTAAAATAACGTAAACCATGTTGCGAGATGGGTCTGTCCAAACGCCAATTCCAGTGTAACCAGTATGTCCAAAAGTTTGTGGCGAAGCCAATTCAGAAGGATATTTTTTACTCAAATCTGGATCCCATCTGTCAAAACCTAGGCCTCTTCTGCTCACATCAGATTGCTTGCTGGTAAACATTTCTACCGTTTGTGGTGTAAAATATTGTTCTCCGCCATAAGTTCCTTTGTTTAACAACATTTGATTGTAAATAGCTAAATCATTAGCGGTACCAAATAAACCTGCATGACCAGCTACTCCCCCTTTTAAGGCCGCACCTTGGTCATGTACATAACCTTCTAGCAAGGTTTTTCTAAACACTTTATCATCTTCTGTGGGCACAATTCGGTCCTTTGGAAATCTATTTCTTGGCAAGTATCCTGCAGTTTGCATCCCCAATGGGACATAAAAATTTTGTTGTACATATTGATCTTCTGGTATTTCTGAAATATGCTCTACAATATCCTGCATCACGTACATACTGATATCGCTATATACATAACTCCCTCTGGTTTTAATTGGAGAGTTCAGCATTTTTGGCCACATGAAATCGTTAAAGAAACCCTTTTTGATATAGTAGTTATCGGCTACTTTGGTTGGATAAGCCGCTGAAGAATCTCTACTGTAATCGCCTTCCTTCACAAAGTTATGAAACGGGATGTAAGGGATAAATCCTGCTTGATGCAGCATCACCTCTCTCACATTAATTCCATTCATGGGCGTGTTGCGGGCCTTTGCAATATAATAGCCTACGTTGGTATCTAATTTTAGCTTATTTTGTTCTACCAAACGCATTACACTTGGCGTGGTTGCAGTTGTTTTGGTTACCGACGCCAAATCAAAAATATCCGTCACTTTATCGGCAATTTGGTTATCATAAGTGTGATAACCGAAAGCTTTATTGTAAATCACCTTTCCATCTTTTGCAACTAGTACCACCATGCCTGGAGAGGCTTTCTTAGCAATTCCTTCGTTTACAATGTCATCAATTTCTCTTAAATCATTACTGTTTACCCCTGCATCTTCGGGTACCGTATATTTCAAACGAGTAGCTTGGGTAAGATAGCCCGTTCCCTGTACGTATTTAGCAGAATAAGTTTTATCCAACATTTGAGTAGCTCCAATACCACCAAATATAAATTGCGGCACGACCAAAGCAGCTTCTTCATTATCCTCTGAACTCCAAACCAAGGGCGCATTCAACTGATCAAAAGAACTTAAAGCATTTCCATTACCAAACAGAGCCACTACTACTTCTTTGCTTTTGGCCAAATTGCCAATAAAACTGATATACTTTGCATTCTTGGCCATATCACTATTTAACGCCACAATAATGGTATTGTAGAACTTCAGATCATCTTCCAAATCATTTAAAGTGGTGGAATCTGCGTATTTGGCAGCACTTAAACTACTCACTGGGGCATACTTATTTAAAAGGCTATCAAAGCCGATTTGATAGGCATATCCCAAGCCAATAGATGCTATTTTCTTCTCGGCCAACCCTATCACTGGAATGAAATTTTGATAGTTATTAAGCAATACCGTATGCTTCACTACATCGTTCATTTTGTTTAAACGATTTTGGTTTTGTTTATGATCTTGGGCGCAGGCAGTAAAGGAAACAACAGCAGTTAAACAAATGGCAATCACGCCCATCAGATTATTTTTTCTCATAAACTTTTTCTCCGTTAATGTATGTTCTAATTACTTTATTTTCTAAAATTTGTTTTGCATTCGCTTTCAATAGGTCGTTTTCCATCAGCACAAAGTCGGCGAATTTACCAACTTCCAAGCTACCTTTTTCTTTCTCTTCAAAGTTTGATTTGGCCGCCCAAATGGTCATTCCTCGCAGTGTTTCTTCAGGGGTTAAGGCATTTTCTACTTGAAATCCTGTAGCTGGCCAACCCGCAGCATCTTTCCTTACTGTTGCCGCATAAAAAGTAAGCATCGGGTTAATTTGCTCCACAGGAAAATCAGTCCCTAAAGGAAGCCAACCATTTTGTTGCAACAATTGTTTGTAGGCATAAGCACCTTTTATTCTATCTTTCCCCAATCGATCTTGCGCCCAATACATATCAGAAGTAGCGTGAGTAGGCTGTACCGATGGCACGATCTTCGCCTTTCCGAAAAGTTCAAAATCCTCTGGAGCTACCACTTGCGCATGCTCTATGCGCCAACGTTTATCATTATTAGGACCTAAAACTTGATTATATATTTTAAGAATGGCCCGATTTGCAGAATCGCCGATGGCATGTGTACACATTTGGAAATTATGCTCGTTGATCTTCTTTGCTACTTTTTCGAAATGCGCTAAATCACTCAACAAAAATCCCTTTTTATTGGGCATATCGCTATAAGGATGTAACAGACAGGCACCTCTAGAGCCCAAGGCACCATCTCCATATACTTTAAATGACCTTACATTTAATCGATCTGTTTTAATGGCTCCTCGTTTGATGAGATAATCATAATTTTTTTCATTATCAGAAAGCATCACATAGAAACGCATTTTTAAATCGTTGTTTTTTTGCAATCGCTCTATGCCTTCTACCGCTTCATAGTCCAAACCACAATCATCAATAGTGGTTAAACCTACCGCAAAGCAATTTTCCTGTGCTTGCAAAAGCAAGGTTTTCATTTGCGCATCAGTCAGCGCAGGAATCTTACTGTTCACCAAATCAACAGCATTGTCAATGAGTACACCTGTAAGTTTGCCATCTTTTTCAATGATCTCTCCGCCCGTAAGTTCATAAGCTTTTGTAATGCCAGCTGCTTCAAGCGCTTTTTGATTGGCAATGGCGGCATGACCATCAATTCGGGTAAGCAAAACAGGTCGATCAGGGAAAAGCTCATCTAATTTATCTTTAGTAGGAAACTGTTTTCCAGGCCAGTCATTTTGATCCCAGCCTCTACCAGTTAGCCAACCATCAGAATGAGTTCTTGCAAATTCCTGCAACCTGGACAATACCTCTTCCCATGATTTAGCTTCCGTTAAATTGGCGTTGTTTAAGCTTTGAGCGTAACCAAAAAAGTGTGCATGAGCATCTATAAAACCTGGATAAATAGCTTTTCCTTGGCCATCTAATATTTCTTTAGAAGGGTATTGGGCTTTAATTTCTTCCGATTTCCCTAAGGCTAGAATCTTACCATCTTTAATCGCCATGGCCTCTACGACTTCAAATCCTTCACTTATGGTATAGATACGGGCGTTATAAACGACCAGGTCAGCCTCCTGGCTATTGCAGGACATCAAAAATAATGCGATGGCCACAAATATTACAGCGATGATTTTTCTCATGCAAGATAATTTTGGTTTTGATTTTAAAGATAGAAAAGTTTAAGTTAAGCAGCCCCATTTTTTCCAACCATCGGGGAAAAAAGACCTCATTAACAACTAGCAAAAATTCCAAAAACCTGCTTTAAATGCTTTAAATGTATTTTTTGATTGCGGCATATTTTTAGAAATAAAAACAGCATCAACCTCCAGACATTTTCGTCTACTTATGCATGAACCCTTTGTCTACTTACAAATCGTTAGCACTCTCTATCTACCTATGAAAAACTTAACATGCTAAGTGTAAAAACTTGTTTTTAAATTACATAACTTTGCCGCATTCGTCAATATTCCTATTTATATAATGCCCATCCTCAACAAACATGTCTTTTTACTTGCCTGTTGCTCCTTGGGATTTCTGCTATTTTTTAATTCCTGCGGTAGGCCTTCACCAATGGAAACAGCTACTAATTTTATGGGTCACAAAGGTAGCGGTAACAACAACTATAACGACTTTTTGATAGAGAACACTCTTCCTGCAGTGCAAAATGCTGCTGGCAGATTAGATGGTGTGGAACTGGACATACAAATGAGCCTTGATGGTACGCCTTGGGTTTGGCACAATAGTGATTTGAGTGGTTTTGTTTGCAATAGTTCTTCTCAAGGGATTATTCCAGAGATGAGAGATGTGGACATTGAAAAAGTCAGAATTTGCCACAAAAATAAAACAGATCGTATTTATAGGCTTTCGGAAATTGTGGATTGGAATAACAATACGGGTATAGGCTTGTATCTTTCATTAGATATTAAAATATCATTTAGTGCAAACACTTTCAGTTTATACGGAGACAGAAATGGCTATTTAACCCAACTGGCGACAAGCTTAGCACAAGTATTCCAAAATTATAGGTTTATTGATAGGACCTTGGTAGAAGTAGACAGTCAGCTATTTTGCACTCGCCTAAAATCAAACAATGCTACTAAGGGAATTACCACTTGCTTTATGAGGTATGAACCTATGCCACAAAAAATAAATAATGCCCTTAGGTTAGGTTATGATGGATTAAGCTGTAATTACATGGATCCTACGGTCACGAAAGAAACGGTTGCCGCAGCAAGAAAGGCAGGCTTAAAAGTACAATTGTGGACTCCTTATTACAGAGACGAACTTAGGATTGCTTTCGCCATGAGCCCTGATTTTATCCAAACCGATAACATTTATGCAAAGCAGGCTTTAAATGTTAGGTAATTCCTGCCAATCTATCCTCTACAAACACAAAAGGTAATAAACTTCTAATTCCTTCTACCTTCATAATCTGTCCATTTAAACAATAGAAAATTACGGTAATTGGCGATTTCTGTTTTTGCTCAAACTCTGCCATTACTTGCAAACAAGCCCCACATGAAGTCACTGGATTTTTAATATCAAAACTTTCAGTAAATGCGGTAATGGCCATAGCTTTCACTACTGCGTTTGGTTTTGAAGAACCAATAGCAAAAAATGCGACCCTTTCGGCACATAAACCTGAAGGATAAGCCACATTTTCTTGGTTGCTTCCTAAAACAATTTCTCCATCGGCCAATTGTATTGCAGTGCCAACTTTAAACTTAGAATAAGGCGAATATGATGTTTTTAATGCGTCTTCTGCCCTCATACACAAAAGTTTGTCCTCCACAGAAAGCTCATTGATATGTTCGTAGGTTTGGTAGCTAATATTGAAATTATGTACATTCATAAACTAAACATACAAATTAGAATTAATAATTGAATGTTGACTGCCAAACTTTATGGGAGTAGTTTTGTTTGCTTAAAGTGGCGAAAAGCCATTTTAGAATAAATAACTATATTGAACCATCAAAAAACAACTACTCTTGAACAAATATTTTAGAAAAGGCCTTAAAATCATTTTGTGGATAATTGCCAGTGTTATTTTATTGGTAGTACTTATTGCGCTTTCTTTAAATATTCCAGCAGTCCAAAATTTTGTAAAGGATAAGGCCATTGGCTACCTTAAAAACAAAACAAAAACAGAAGTACGACTCGAAAGTATCAAAATTGCACTTCCTAAAGATGTGGTACTGAACAAGTTTTACATCGAAGATCTTAATAAGGATACCCTTCTTTATGCTGAAAAATTACAGGTAGACATTAGTCTTTTTAAGCTGCTAAAAAACACAGTAGAAATCAATTACCTCGAACTTAAAAACATTAGAGCGAACGTAAAAAGAATTAATCCTGATACCACTTTTAACTTTTCTTTTTTGGTAGATGCCTTTATGAGCGACCAGAAGAAACCAGACGAAAAAGTAGAAAAAGATACCACTTCTACTTTAAAATTTTCCGTAGATAAAGTTCGTTTTGAAGACATTGGGCTTACCTACAGAGATGATGTAGCAGGTAACAACGTAAAGTTTTATTTAGGCAAACTGGAAACAAAAATTAAAGATTTTGATTTGGCCAATCAAAAGTATGTCATCAAAAGCTTTACGGTAAACAACACTTCTTTGGTTTACTTGCAGCAAAAGCCTTTAACCCAATTAGTGCAGCATTTGACCAATAGTGTAGATAGCGTCCAACAAGAGCAAGGTAAACTGCCTACCATTGAGGTGCAAAAGTTCGAGTTCAATAATGTGAAGGTTAATTACGACGACCAGTTGACTACTACCAACGCCGTAGCAAATGTGAATAAACTTGCTTTCGATAATTTAAAGGTTGATTTAACCAATGGTCGTTACGTTACCGACAATGCAGAACTGGCCAATTCCTTTGTTAAATTTGCGTTTAAACCTGCTCCTAGCAACGATTTAAGCAAGGTTAAAGATACAGTCGTGGCCGAAGAATCAACTTTGGCACTGGCCATCAAAAAAATCAACCTCATTAACAATCAACTACAGTTTGATAATTTAGGAACCAAGCCGCTTAAGAAAGGAATCGACTTTAATCACTTGAATATTGAAGGTCTTAATTTGGGTGCTGAAGACGTAAATTATAGCAGTAAAGGCATCACCGCCAAGGTAAAAAATGGCTCATTAAGTGATAAAAGTGGCTTTGTGTTAAGTGCTTTAAGAGGCGATGCTATTTATAACGACAAGCAAATCAAGCTGGACAATTTTGTACTAAAAACACCAAATACCAGTATCGAAAATGCAACAGATCTTAGTTTTACTTCTTTAGATGATTTGACCAAAAATCCAGAACGTGTAAAGCTAAAAATAGACTTCAAAAACACCACCATTGGATTAAAGGACGCGACGTTTTTCAGTGATGCGTTACCAAAGCAATACCTAAATCAGAAAATCAAGGTAAATGCCAAAGTTGATGGTTATTTAAATCGCCTCAACATTCCGCAGTTGCAAATTAGTGGTTTAAGCAATACCCAAATTGATGTGAATGGGAAAGTCAACAATGTGACCGATATCAACAGGGCTTACCTTGACTTGAACATTAAAAAAGTACACATCACCAAAGGTGATATTCTGGCTGTAGTACCTAAAACATCTTTACCACCAAGCATCCAGCTCCCTAACGTAATTGATGCCAGCGGTAAATTCAAAGGCACTATGACTGATTTCAGCACTAACTTAAATGTAAAATCAGATATGGGCGGAGCTGTTTTAGCAGCAACCATGAATGGCCCAAAAGGCAGAGAAAAATATAAAGCCGATATAAGCTTAAACAACTTCAATGTAGGGCGACTGTTGAAACAAGAACCTACTTTGGGGAGAATTTCGGCCAAAGCCGCCGTAGTAGGCACAGGTTTAGATCCTAAAAAAATAAATGCACAATTTAACGCTACGGTACTAAGTGCTTATTACAACAAATACAACTATCGCAATTTGAAGTTGTCAGGCAAATACGCCAACCAAAATGTAGCCATCAAAGGAAACATGCCCGATAGTAACGTGAATGTGGAGTTAAGTGCCACCGCCAATTTAGCAGGCAAATACCCCGCAGCTAAAGCAAATGTGGCACTAAAACAAGTCGATTTACAAAAACTGAACTTTAGTAAAACAGAATTTAGATTTGCTGGAAACATTAAAGCCGATATCAAAACTGCTGATGTGGACTACTTGAATGGCGATGTGTTTGCTACAGGCTTACAATTGGTCAAAGAAGGCAAAAAGTTTAATGTAGACACCATTCGTTTACACGCCGTTTCAACCGCTACCGAAAATAAATTGGTACTCAAATCAGAGTTGCTTAATGCAACCGTAGATGGAAAATATCAATTGAGTAAAGTTGGCAGCGCCATCATTAATCAAATCAATAAATATTATCAGTTTGGCGAAGTCACCAAAATACCGCCACAACGCATCCGTTTTACGGCAAACATTTACAATCCTAAATTTTTACAAGATTTTGTACCGTCCCTCACCACCTTTTCTCCTTCCAAAATCAACGGTTTAATTGATACGGAGAAAGATAGTTTGTTGATGAATGCCGTATTTCCGAAAATCACCTACAATAAAATCAACTTAGACAGTATTAAATTAAATGTAGGTAATGAAGGTGAAAAACTTAATTATCGTTTATTCGTCAATAGCATTACCAATCCATCTATTGCTTTATTCAATACCGAAGTTTCTGGTTCCGCAGCAGATAATAAGCTGGATTTAAATGTTTTTCTACGCGACAGGCAACGCAAAGACAAATATGTGATTGCTGGTATTTTCCAATCCATCAACAAAGATTTTCGTTTCAATTTAGATCCTAATAAGTTACTACTGGATTACGAAAAATGGACAGTAGCTCCAGAAAACTATATCCAATTCGGAGAATCAGGCATCTTGGCCCATCAGTTTAATATCAGTCAAGGTTCGCAATTGTTGAGCATTAACAGTACTTCCGAGACTCCAAATTCACCCTTAAAAGTAGAATTTAAAGATTTTCAAATTGAAACTCTTACCAAATTTGCAGAAACCGATACCACTTTAGTTGGTGGAGCCATCAATGGTACAGTAGACGTGAAAGACTTAGTTTCAAATCCTAAGTTCGAAGCTGATATCACCATCTCTAAACTACGTTACCAAAAAGATGAATTGGGTGATTTAAAAGCCATCGTTAACAACAATACTGAGAATGCTTTTGAGGTTGACGTGAGTTTAAAAGGCGTACACGAACTATCGGCCAAAGGGTTTTATTACACCGCTCCTCAAAGCAATTTGGATTTGAATATCGACATCAGTAAAATTGATTTACGACAAATAGAAAGTGTTAGTCTTGGACAAATTAAGCAAGGAAAAGGAACCATTACGGGTCAGTTTACCGTAAAAGGTGAGTTAAGCAAGCCACAAATTTTAGGAGCATTAAAGTTTAATGATGCTGGTTTTAGGGTAGCTTACATCAACTCCTATTTCACCATGCCTAACCAAGAGATCGCTTTCAACAACGAGGGCATCCGTTTCAACAACTTTACCTTGGTGGATTCCTTAGGCAAAAAAGCTACGGTTAACGGAATGGTTTACACGAGTGATTTCAGCAATGTGCGCTTTGGACTCGACATCAAAACAAACAATTTTAGAGCGATCAATTCAACGGCTCAAGATAACGATATGATTTACGGAACGGTGTTCTTAAGCAGTAATATCCGTGTACGTGGCGATTTGAACCAGCCCGATGTAAACATGAATGTCACCGTTGAAAAAGGCACCAAGTTTTATTATGCCATGCCAGTGAACGATCCTTCGGTAATTGACCAAGAAGGTATTGTGCAATTTATTGATGCAGATGCGCCACCTTTCAATGGACAAAAGGATTTAAAAGCCGATAGCATCAGTAAATCGCCAATTAAGGGAATTAACCTAGTGGCTGATATCAATATTGATCCAGAGGCAGAGCTGAACGTAGTGGTCGACCCCGCCAATGGTGATATGTTAACCGTTAGAGGCGATGCCGATTTAAATGCGACAATGGATGCTAGTGGTAAAATCAGTATGACCGGCCGCTATGAAATTGTTGATGGTTCTTACAGCCTATCTGTTGGGCCATTGGGTAAAAAACCTTTCAAATTGGTTAAAGGAAGTACCATGATTTGGACTGGTGAACCTACCGAGGCAAACATCAATTTAACGGCACTTTACGAAGTGAATGCAGCGCCTATCGATTTACTGAACCAACCAGATTTGGTACAGGCAAAAACCAAATTGCCATTTCAAGTTTATTTATACATGAAAGGCGAATTGTTAAAACCCATCATCTCGTTTAAAATTGATTTACCAGAAAATGAGCGGGGCACCGAAATTGGAAGCTTAGCTTATACCAAGTTACAAAGTGTAAATCGCGACGAAAACGAGCTAAACAAACAGGTTTTTGCTTTGTTGGCCTTAGAAAGATTTATAGCGAACAACCCTTTCCAAAGTTTAGCAGGTGGCGGTGGTGGGATATCTACATTAGCCCGCTCTAGTGTAAGTAAATTATTGACCGAGCAATTGAATAATCTTGCTTCAGACTTGATACAGGGAGTGGATGTGAATTTCGGAATCAACTCTTCTGAAGATTACTCTACAGGTAGTTTAGAGCAAAAAACTGATTTAGAAGTAGGCTTATCTAAAAAATTACTAAACGACCGACTCACTGTAACCGTAGGAAGTTCATTTGCACTGGAAGGCCCACAAAATGCCAATCAAAGTGCCACTAATATTGCTGGAAATGTAAATGTAGAGTATGCCCTATCCCGAGATGGACGCTACCGTTTGAGGGCTTATCGACGCAACCAAACCGAAAGTGTAATTGAAGGACAAATTATAGAAACAGGACTGGGCTTTACGCTGGTGGTAGATTATAACCGATTTAGAGAAATATTCCAAAAACGTAGAAACAGAAATAGAAATGAAGCAGAGCAAAAACCAAAAAATGAAAAAGCTAATTAAAATAAGTGCTTTCATATTGGCTTGTTTTCTGCTAGCCAATTGTAGCAATACCAGATTTCTAAAGCCTGGGCAAAATCTATATACGGGAGCCGAAGTAAAAATCAATCCCGACTCGTCGTCTAAAATAGCCAATGAAAAACAGGTAAGAAAAACTTTGGAGAGTAAAACACGTCCTCGCCCCAATAAGTCTATTTTAGGGTTAAAACCAAAATTATACATTTACAACCTTGCTGGAGAACCTAAAAAGCCAAAAGGATTTAGAAACTGGTTACGTAATAAAGTGGGCGAACCGCCAGTATTAATGAGTGAAGTGAAACTGAAATACAATAGTGATGTATTAAAAAGTTTCCTCATTAGCCAGGGCTATTTACAGGCAGAAGTTACTGGCGATACCGTGATCAAAAGAAGAAAAGGAAAAGCTATTTACACGGCTTCAACTGGTGTACGCTACAAAATAAATGAAATTACTTTCCCTCCTGATACAGGTGATTTGACTCACAACATCAACCAGAACAAAGGCAAAACATTACTAAAACGTGGCGATTTTTATGATTTGGACACTTACAAAAATGAGCGTATCCGCATTGACAATGACTTAAAAGAAAGCGGCTATTTCTATTTTAGTCCGGAGCATTTGATTTTACAGGTAGATAGTACCATCGGTAATCACTTAGTGAACATTAATGTACGTATTAAAACCATTGCGCCAGATGCTGCTCTAAAACCTTACACCGTGAGGAACATTAACATTTACCCGAGCTACAGCTTGCGAAGAGATAGTATTTTAAGGCGATCAAAACCATTACAATACAATGATTTCAATATCTACGACAATCGCAATACTTACAAGCCTCGGGTTTTTGACAGGCTGGTATTCTTTAAAAAAGGAGAAAGATACAATCGCAAAGACCATAACCAATCCTTAAACAGGATGGTGAACTTAAATGCTTTTCAAGATGTAAGGGCAGAATTTTTGCCGATAGACAGTTTCAAAAACAACCAGCTTGATTTGAATATCTATCTCACCCCATTGAAGAAAAACTCACTTACCTTTTCGGTAACGGGCACCCAAAAATCCAATAACTTTATTGGGTCAGAGCTGAAAATTACGCAAACTACCCGTAATATTTTCAGGGGAGCCGAACAATTGGATGTGAGCGCCAGTGGTGGCTTTGAAACGCAATACAGCGGACAGGCCAAAGGCATTAACTCTTACTCCCTTACTGGAGAAGCAAAACTCACACTGCCTCGTTTTATCGTACCTTTTTATAAACCACGAAGCACCAATGCCTTTACGCCAAAAACCATTGTTTCATTGGGCTATCAATTGCTGAGCAGAGATACCGTTTACAAACTGAACTCTTTCAAAGCGCAATACGGTTACAACTGGAAAGAAAACCAGTTTAAGGAGCACAATTTTTTCCCAGCGTCTATCAACCTGGTAACTTCAAATAAAGATACTACCTCTGTTGCTTATAAAAAGCTTATTGAGCAAAACCCGGGGTTGCAGTACACCTTAGAAAACCAGTTCATCATTGGTAGTAATTATAACTTTACTTATACCAACCAGATGCAGGAAAAACGTCGCCATAACTTATATTTCTTTGGCGGTTTGGAAACCAGCGGAAATGTTTGGGGACTTTTTGCAAGTAAAGGTCCAAATGGAGACCGCAGGGTATTAAATACTACATTATCCCAGTTTGTAAGGATAGAAACCGATTTGAGAAGTTATTACAAAATCAATCCAGGAGTAATTTGGGCCAATCGCTTAAATTTAGGTTATGGATATGCTTATGGCGGTAGTAGTTCCCTTCCATTCGTTCGTCAGTTTTTTGCAGGTGGCACCAACGACATAAGGGCTTTTAGAGCTAGATCGTTAGGACCTGGAACCTACCAAGTACAAAACAACAACACTGGCTTCGCCGATCAAGGTGGTGATGTGAAGATGATGCTCAATTCGGAATTAAGATTTAAAATCGTGAGCATCCTTCATGGTGCTGCTTTTGTGGATGCGGGAAATATTTGGTTGCGTAAAGGTGATCCCGATAGGCCAGGCTCTGCTTTCAAGCTCAAAAATTCATTCGATGAACTTGCAGTAGGTACAGGTGTTGGTTTACGGGTTGATGCCACTATATTTGTCATCCGCCTAGATGGCGCTTTTCCTATTCGTAAACCTTTTTTACCTAAAGGACAACGTTGGGTAATAGATGATATAGATTTTGGCAGTAAAGGTTGGAGAAGAGATAATCTTGTTTTAAACATTGGCATCGGATATCCATTTTAATAACATGAAAAAAATTCCTAGAAAAATAAAATCACTATTTGTAAATACCTATCACTTATTTATAGCGGCAGGCAAGGGCTTTATGGAAGACCGTGTGATGAAACTTAGCGCCGCTTTGGCCTACTATACCATCTTTTCACTCACGCCTTTAATCATCATTGTGATTTCCTCCGCATCTATTTTTTTAGGAGATAACATGGACCCCAACACCAAATTATTTGGGGAGATTAGTGAATTAATAGGAAGTAGCGCTGCTAACCAATTGAGAACTTTTGTGAATAATGCCAATCTATCTGGACGAAGTACCATTGGTTTAATCATCGGCATCTCTACATTGATCATTGGTTCCACAGCTATCTTTATTGAAATACAAGATAGTATCAATCTAATTTGGAAAGTAAAAGCGGTCCCCAAAAAGGGTTGGAAAAAACTCATCACTAACCGTTTGTTGTCTTTTTCTCTAATTGCCTCATTGGGCTTTTTATTGCTGGTGTCGTTAGTGGTAAACAGTGTGGTAGTGGGTATTGGAGGAAAGCTAGATAGCTATGCGGCCAAGATTGGTATTGAAGAAGTATCGGGGTGGTTAATGCTTATTGTGACCAATGCATTAACCCTAGCTGTGGTAACTTCTATTTTTGCCATTATTTTTAAGGTACTACCTGATGTAAATTTAAAATGGAAGCCAGCATTGGTTGGTGCATTGTTTACAGCCCTACTCTTCAGCCTAGGTAAATATGTTATTGGCATTTACATCGAAAAAGGCAATCCTGGCTCGGCATTTGGTGCGGCTAGTTCCATTATTGTGATTTTGGTTTGGATTTATTATACCGCCATTATCTTATATTTTGGTGCCGAATTTACTCAAGCATATGCGGAGAAGTTTGATACACGAATTACCCCTTCCAAATATGCCGTGCATTTAAAAACCATCGTGGTTGAAAAAGAGGTAGACAAATTACCACCTCAGCATCCAGAAGATACCGTTGAAGCAAATAAAGACATATAAGTTTGCTTTAAATTACGCTATTATATAGCTCACAATTTTGGCAATCAGTTCCTTTTCCGAATAGGGTTTAAGCACTAAATCATTCATCCCTGCTGCAAGATATCTATCCCTGTCTTCCTCTAAAACATTAGCGGTTACCCCAAGTACTGGAACTTTTGATTTTATGGTATCCTTATCTGCTCTGATCATACGAGTAAGTTCAACTCCACCCATAATCGGCATTTGCACATCGGTGAGTATTAAATCGTAATTGTTTTTGGTAAAAAGCTGAAATGCCTCCGAACCATCATAAGCCGTATCGGTAATTACGTTATATTTTTTAATGACTGTTTGAGCCAGTAATACATTCATTTTATTATCATCAACCAACAAAATTCTCTTGCCTGCCAAATGACCAACATTGGTAATGGCTAAGCTTTTTTGTTTACTGGCGACATCATCGCAAAGCTCATAAGGGATCTCAAAGGTAAAGTTCGATCCCTTACCTACTACACTAGTTAAGCCTATTTTTCCTTTCTGTAACTCCACAATTCGTTTACAAATGGCCAAACCTAATCCTGTTCCTTTTTGAGTATTTTTAGTGGTCGAGTAATTTACTTGCGAAAACTCATCGAAAATAACCGCTGCATCTTTATCTTCAATTCCCACCCCGGTATCAATCACCTGTATTTTCAAAGTACCTATCTTTTTAGATACCGCTATGACATCAGCCTTAAGCGTTACAGAACCTTTATCCGTAAATTTAATAGCATTACTTAACAAGTTCATGATCAACTGTTTCAATCGCAATGAATCACCGATGATGGTTAATCCTTCGTTAAAGGATATTTCTTTCTCTAGTTTAATGCCTTTTCTGGAAGCTTGAATAGCGATGCTATTTAACACTTCATTAATAGCGTCCGCAGGAGCAAAAGCCACCTTATCAAAATTGATTTTACCCACCTCGTATTTTGAAAAATCGAGAATATCGTTTACTAAATCCAGCAATAATTCCGAAGACGTTTTAATGGCTTCTACTTGCTCCTTTTGCTGTGAAGAAAGATTTTCCTGACTCAATTGCTCTGAAAAACCAATTACTGAATTGAGTGGTGTGCGGATTTCATGACTCATATTGGCCAAAAATCTGCTTTTGGATTGGGCGTATTGTGAAATCCTATGACCATAATCAATCAACTGGCTTTCATTGCGATAAATTTTCCATAGGTTAAATAAGATGATGGCGACCAAGACGAACAACAATCCGAAGATCACAAAGTAAATTTTATCGATGCTTTTAAAAGTATTATCCAAATCGTATTGGATACTCTTTTTAGTTTGAGAAGCAAAGGCTAATTCGGAAGTTTTAAAATTTTGAAGAAGGAATACGATCTCATTAATGATGCGTGAATTGATTCGTAAAATACCGATCTCATTATCCTTAAGTATTTTATTGGCTGCATACAGATTTCGAAAATAGGTATTGATATTCTTGATCTGCATTTTGTTATAATTCTTACTTGATAAGGAGGTATCTAAAGTGATTTCCTTTTTCACCAAAACGGCATTGGTATCCACCTTTCCTTTTTTCCTCGAAAAAGCATCTGCAATCCTGCCAAACAACCCTTTTTCTTTCACGTCTACCTTAGGTTTTATGGTATCGATGACTACCATTGTTTTGAACCTACCTTGCGTAATTTCCATTCCCTTGGTAAAAGTTCGCTGTTTAAGTGTATCGATATTAGCGTTGATCAAAAACAAGCTATCGGTAAGCTGCTTAAGCTTTAAATACACCTGCATTTTTGCTTTTTTCTGGCTTACCAAACCTTTCACATTTTTAGAATAGGTGGTGGTACTTTCACGGAATTGCAGCGTATCTAGAATTTTTGAAACACGACCAATTTCACTAGAAAACAACTTCATGTACGCATTATTCCCTGTGGCTTCAAATAACCTGCAATTGTTATCAGCCCGATATAAAAGCAGTACGCAGGTATCTAATTGCGAATAGTCACTTTCAATACTATTAAGTTGATTTACATTTTCAGAAAGTAAATGAATGCGGTTATTACGGGTATAAAAAAAGATTGCCGAAATAAAAAGTGCCAGTAATAAAATTACAATAAGCCCATATCGAGAAGCACTTTTTTTGGTGTTGATAGTCATACGTTGCGTTAATGCGGATCGTCTAAAATGCAACATAGAGGCAAATATCATGCCCTAAACAATGCTGCTCCTACATTTTAAAGGCAAAGCATTTTAGCACTTCAAACGAAAACCATAATTCACTGAAAACATTAATATTACGCTGTTATGCTACTTCTAAATCTTCTATCTCTTTTTCTTCAGCGTCCACCTCATCTTTTTCAATACGTAGATTTTTAATGATATGTTGTTGCCTATCGGGAGTATTTTTCCCCATATAATATTCCAATAAGCTCTTAATGGTTTGTTCTTTCAGAATTACAGGATCTAAACGAATGTCTTTCCCAATAAACAATCCAAATTCGTCAGGAGAAATCTCTCCCAAACCTTTAAAGCGAGTAATCTCTGGTTTACCCCCTAATTTGGCAATGGCATTTCTACGTTCTTCGTCACTGTAACAATAAATTGTTTCTTTTTTGTTTCTTACCCTAAAAAGTGGTGTTTGAAGAATATAAACATGTCCAGCTTTTACCAAATCAGGAAAAAATTGCAGGAAGAAAGTCATCATTAACAAACGAATGTGCATTCCATCCACATCTGCATCAGTGGCAATTACGATATTGTTGTAGTGTAAACCTTCCAAACCATCTTCAATATTCAAGGCGTGCTGTAAAAGATTAAATTCTTCATTTTCGTAAACCACCTTTTTAGTCAATTCGTAGCAATTTAAAGGTTTACCTTTCAAGCTAAACACTGCCTGTGTTTCTACGTCTCTGGATTTAGTGATTGAACCCGAAGCCGAATCACCCTCGGTAATAAACAAAGTAGTTTCATATCTTCTTTCGTGACTGGTATTGAAATGCACCTTGCAATCTCTTAACTTTTTATTGTGTAAAGATGCTTTTTTTGCCCTATCATTCGCCAACTTCTTAATGCCCGCAATATCCTTACGCTCACGTTCCGATTGTTTGATACGCGTTTCAATAGCATCTGCTACATCTTTATGTTTGTGCAGGTAATCATCCAATTCCTTTTTCAAGAAATCGTTAATAAAAGTACGAACGGTCTGTCCTTCTGGAGCTATTCTTTCTGAACCTAGTTTAGTTTTAGTTTGCGATTCGAAAACAGGTTCCTGAACCCTAATCGCTATCGCTGCAATAATGGATGCCCTAATATCTGAAGCATCATAATCTTTATTGTAATATTCTCTAATCGTTTTAACAACAGCTTCTCTAAATGCCGCTTGGTGCGTACCTCCTTGTGTGGTATACTGTCCGTTTACAAAAGAGTGGTAATCTTCGCCGTATTGCTGACCGTGCGTCATTGCTACTTCAATATCATTCCCTTTAAGGTGGATAATTGGGTAACGGATTTCTTCAGGCTTGTTTTCCCTTGAAAGCAAATCGTACAAACCTCTTTCCGAGAAATATTTTTGATTATTGAAATTAATGGTCAAACCAGTATTCAAGAAAACGTAGTTCCAGATCATGGTCTCTACAAAATCTGGAATGTAGCGGTAGTTTCTAAAAATAGTTTCGTCGGGATAAAAAGTGATTGAAGTGCCGTTGCGTTGTGTGGTTTCAATTTCCGGATGTTCCAAGGTAACCAACCCTTTGCTGAACTCCACTCGCTTTGTTTTACCGTCACGATAACTTTGCACCACAAAAATGGTAGAAAGTGCATTTACCGCCTTGGTACCTACCCCATTCATCCCTACTGATTTTTGGAAGGCATTACTGTCGTATTTACCACCAGTATTCATTTTAGAAACACAGTCGATTACTTTTCCCAAAGGAATACCTCGGCCGTAATCTCTTACAATCACTTTGTGTTCATGCAAACTAATATCTATGGTTTTTCCCGCACCCATCATAAATTCGTCAATAGAATTATCGATGATTTCCTTTAACAGTACGTAAATTCCATCATCTTGCGCCGAACCATCACCCAACTTACCAATGTACATACCTGGACGTTTTCGAATGTGCTCTTGCCAATCTAAGGACTTAATACTGTCTTCGTTATAGATAGGTTCTGCCATAATACTGTTGTTTTACTTGTGGATTGCTTCGAAAATAAAATAAGCCATACAAATTTAATCAATTTCGACTGTTTTTATTGGCTAGATTTCCACATTTGAACATTCCGCTGACCATTTGGTATTTTTTTGATGACGGAATTGCCGGGCGATATTTTATTGTTAAATTGTGCTTGATAAACAGCTTGCCTATAAAACCGTCATGCTGAATTTATTTCAGCATCAGCTTAACAGATCCTGAAACGAGTTCAGGATGACGACATAACGAAGGCTTAGCACCACAACCTAAACCAACAAACTAAACTATTTCAATGAACCCCGAGAAAAAACAACTTTCGCTTTTCGACCTTTCCATGATTGTGGTGAGCCTAGTGATAGGGATGGGTATTTTTAGAACTCCCGTAAATGTTGCTGCTAAAGCCCAAATCCCCGAACTCTTTTTTCTGGCTTGGATTGTAGGTGGTTTTGTGGCGCTTTGCGGTGCACTAACTTATGCCGAAATTGGTTCTCGTTATCCTGTTACTGGAGGTTATTACAAGATTTTTTCGGTGTGCTACCACCCTTCTATCGCTTTTGCCATCAACTGTATTATTGTGGTAAGCAACGCCGCTTCGGTCGCCGGGGTTTCTTTGATTGGTGCCGAATATTTGAATAAGGCACTATTTCCTGTGGAGATGCAAACCAATGATCACCGGATCCTCATTGGATTGGTGAGCATCATCATTTTTTACACCATTAACCTACTGGGATTAAGAACCAGCTCCCGAACCCAAAATGTACTTACGATCATTAAACTGGTGATGGTGGTTACTTTGATCTGCGCTATTTTCTTTGGTGGCCAAACGCAGCAATTACCTTCGGTTTTTAACACTGCAAATGGCTTGCCTGCTACTTGGAGCGATTACGGAAAGGCACTTGGTATTTGTCTAATTGCGGTTTCCTTTAGTTTTGGAGGCTATCAACAAACCATCAATTTTGGAGGTGAAGCCAAAGAGGCCAAAAAGGTAATTCCTCGTTCAATTTTAGTTGGTTTGGGCATTATCATTACCCTTTACATGGCCATTAATTACGCTTACGTAAAAGTGATTGGCTTTGAGCAGCTGAAATCGGCACAGAGTATTGCGGCTATTCTGGCTGGGCAGATTTTTGGCCCAACAGGTTTTACCATCCTTTCGGTATTGATATTTCTTTCCGTATTGGGCTATGTAAACGTGAACCTTTTGAGCAACCCAAGGGCCATGTATGCCATGGGCGAAGAAAAAGCATTACCTCAAATTTTCACTAAAAAAACGAAGAAAAATGATGTGATGGTTGTAAGTCTTACGGTATTCACGATCTTGTCCATCATCACCCTATTTTACGCCAAAACCTTCGACAAAATTTTAAATTATACCATCTTTATGGACGGTGCAGGTATGATTTTCTCGGCCGCCACTATTTTCTATCTGCGTAAAAAAACGGCACATCTGGATAAAAACACCATTTACACCATGAAGCTTTATCCTTTAATGCCTATTATTTTTATTGCAGCATACTTGTTTGTCGCCATCAGTATTTATAATGATGACTCAGAAGCAGCATTAAACGGGATTTACATTTTCTTAGGTTTTGTAGCCATCTATTTCATCAATAAATTTCTAAATAGGAATAGGGCTGTATAATGCTATTCGCACTTTTTAATTTTAACTTTTAACTTAACAAAGTGGATATTTCATACATTTTAAATGAGCTTGGCGAGGAAAGGGAAAATTACTTCAATGCCATTGCCCCACCTATTATTCAAACCAGCAATTTCAAATTCAACACGGTTGATGACTTTAGAGAAGCTTTAGCAGATGAATATCAGGGCAACCTTTACTCAAGGGGTTTTAATCCAACCATTGATATTTTAAGGAAAAAGCTAGCGGCTTTAGATGGTGCTGAAGATGCTTTGGTTTTTGGTAGCGGTATTGCCGCGGTTACCGTTCCTGTTTTGGCTTTGTTAAGTACTGGTGATGAGGTCGTGTGCGTAGAAAATCCTTACAGTTGGACCATCAAATTATTTAACGATTTCCTTCCAAAATTTGGGATAAAAACCACTTTTGTGGATGGGAGCAATACTTCAGCTATTGAAGCGGCTATTACTTCCCAAACCAAATTGATTTATCTAGAATCCCCCAATACTTTCAGTTTTGACGTGCAGGATTTGGAAGCTATTGCTACTATAGCAAAAGCTAAAGGAATCATCACCATGATAGACAACAGCTATTGTTCGCCGCTTTATCAACAACCCATTGCTTACGGTATTGACTTGGTGGCACAGTCAGCCACTAAATACTTGGCTGGTCATAGCGATGTGATGGCTGGCGTAGTTACGGGCAAAAAGGAATTGATGAAGCGAATTTTTGAAAAGGAATACATGAATATCGGGGCTTCATTGGCTCCTCAAAATGCTTGGCTATTGTTGCGCAGCCTACGCACCTTGCCTATCCGCTTAGAAAAAATTACGGCTAACGCCAATAAGGTGATTGCGTTTTTGGAACAGCATCCAAAAGTAGAAACTGTACTCCATCCATTTAGAAAAAACAGCAAGCAACTTGATTTGGCAAAAAAACAAATGAAAGCCTGTGGCGGACTGTTTAGCATTACTCTTAAAAACCCTAGTTTAGAAAAGATAGAAACCTTTTGCAACAGTTTAAAACATATCTTGATGGCGGTATCATGGGGTGGCTATGAAAGCTTAATTATCCCTGCTTGTGCTGGCATTAGCAAAGCTGATTTTGATTTGAATAACCCAAGACATGTTCTAATCAGGATTTATGTTGGTTTAGAAGAACCTGAGTATTTAATTAGAGATTTGGAAGAGGCCCTATCAATGGAGTGATACAACCTTGGGAAATTCAATAAGACTTACGAAGTTTTAAAAACTTCGCAAGTCTGTATCAGCACAACCCAATGTTAATTAAACCCGATTGAAGTGGAAATACTTTTTGTATTTACTTGTCATCCAGAGCGCAGCGAAGGATCTCTAACGACATGCATTAAACAGATAGATTCCTGGTTCCTCGGAATAACAGCATAGAAGTTAAAACAAAAAGGTTGTAACGAAAAGCGGGGCTACAATAGCCATGAAAAACTGCCAATCATTTCAAAAAAATACTATCAAATAAATTTTACCTACCTTTGTTGCTCGAAGCTGAATTTCTTTAATCATTTAAAGCAACTCGAAAGTTAGTCCTTCAACAAATGATTGTTCTAGCTTCTTCGTAAGTAAACCTCCTTTTGGTTTGTTTTACTTTTTATTTTTTACTTTTTACTTTAACAAAATGTTGTTTTCACAATTAAGGCTTATTGAGCCTATATTAAAAGCTGTTGAATCCGAGGGATATCAAAATCCAACTCCTATACAGCAAAAAGCTATTCCTAGTATTTTAAAACTAAAAGATTTACTGGGCTGTGCACAAACAGGTACAGGAAAAACAGCTGCGTTTGCCATTCCTATGTTGCAGATTTTGCACATGAGGCACTTAAAGACCAACAAGAAAGCCATCAAAGCTTTGGTTTTAACACCCACCAGAGAATTGGCCATTCAAATACAAGAAAGTTTTAGCGTTTATGGCAAAAATTTGCCCGTTAAAAATGCCGTAATTTTTGGAGGTGTAGGCCAACAACCGCAAGTAGATGCGTTGAGAAAAGGCGTGGATGTTTTGGTAGCTACACCTGGAAGACTATTGGACTTAATGGGCCAAGGTCATGTGAACCTAAGCGAGCTGGAAATTTTTGTATTGGATGAGGCCGACCGTATGTTGGATATGGGTTTCATTAACGATGTAAAAAAGGTAGTGGCTAAATTGCCTCAAAAAAGACAAACATTATTCTTCTCGGCCACGATGCCGCCTGAAATAGAAAAGTTGGCCAATACCATTTTAAAAGACCCAGTAACGGTAGAGGTTACCCCTGTTTCTTCTACTGCCGATACCATTAAGCAATCCATTTATTTTGTAGATAAGCCTGATAAAAGGAAGCTTTTAAAACACTTGCTTGATGAGCTTAAAATCAATCATACCTTGATTTTTACGCGTACTAAACACGGTGCCGACAGAATTGCGAGAGACTTGATTAAAGATGGAGTTAAAGCCGCGGCTATTCACGGAGATAAATCTCAAGGAGCCAGACAACGTGCTTTAACTGAGTTTAAAGATAGAACTTTGAGGGTATTAGTAGCCACAGATATTGCGGCTAGGGGCATTGATATTGATGACTTGACTTATGTTTTCAACTATGACTTACCTAATGTGCCTGAAACTTATGTACACCGCATTGGCCGTACGGGTAGAGCTGGTGCCAATGGAAATGCCATTTCTTTTGTTGATGCGGAAGAAAATGAATACTTAATCTCCATTCATAAATTGATTAAAAAGGTAATTCCAATTGTGGAAGATCATCCTTATCCTTTAAGTTGGAAAAGTATGTTGGCGGGAAAGGAAGTGCAACGGAAACCTCAGAAAGATTCCAAGGGGAATAAAGAAGGCGCTCAAAGCAAGAAGAAAAAATTTCACAAGAGCAGAAGATGATTTTCAAAAGCCTATTAATTAACTTTAATAGGCTTTTTATTACCCGTTAAGTCTACTTTGTACCAGTTACCTTTTTCAAACAAGGCTGCTTCATGCTGACCTTCGTGCTGGTTAACATCAACGCCTAATATTTTGCCGCCGTAGTAAAATCCAACATTTGATTTGATGATGGTATGGCCAACAATAATTCGTTTTACTTGATATTGGGCCAATGTTTGGTTTACAATGGCTTCTTCAAGGGCTGGTTGTTTAAAATAGCCTCTAAACCAAAACAAACCTACGGTACTGTTAAATATCTTAAGGATTTTATCGTCTTTAACGGTATTCTTTAAGTCCTTCCATCCGATATAGGGTTTTGAAATGGCATTGATTTGTTCTACCGTTAATTTTAATTCGTTAATTTCTGGAGAAACGCCACCATGTAAACATAAGTTATCACCAATTTTCTCTATCAGATTTTTACTTCTTAGCCATCTCCCTAGTTCAGTATTTTCGTCGTAAAGCTCCATGTATGATTGGCCCATGGCTTCGGCAGCTGCCAAATATTTTTTATCTAAATATTTAAGATTTCCCGCCAGGTTCATAATATCATGATTACCTAGTATGGTATGTACATAGCCGCCTTTTGTTTTGGCTTCCTCCTCTAATTTATACAACAACCATAAAGTTGCGGGTACATCTTTCCCCCTATCAAATAAATCTCCACAAATGACCAAATGGCCTTTACCAAAAATCCATTCATATTTTTTATTGATGACTTTGTTAGATAGCAGTAAGTTTCTTAAAGCATCAAACTCACCCTCAATATCTGATAGGAATAATAGCTTATCAGGTTGACCCCACACGCTTGGCTCGTTCTCTAGAGATGCCTTTAGCTTTACCTCAAAATCTTTCTCTGGGGCATTAGAAAACTTCACTTTTACAACAAGCTTTTGCTTTTCTGTTAAATCATAGGATTTTTCAGTAGCGAATGCCTTTTGTGCTGTATGAGTAACCTCTTTTACCAAAAGCTGCTTGCCTTTGTAAAGCAAATACGGGCCATCAAAAACATTGCCTAAAGTATCTTGCGCACTTATCCTAACCATTGAAAATAGCAAGACGGCAAATGATAACAAAGCAGGTGCAAATCTCATATCAGCAATTAATTTGGGCGCTATACTTTTCTTAATTTAATGATGCGCAACCAATGCATCACTTTCATCATTGGATAGGTTGGATCAAACTCCCACCAGCGGGTTGCAAAGTTTGGTGAATTTGGTCTTTTGTGGTGATTGTTCTGAAACAATTCTCCCATCAACAAAAAATCCCAAGGTAAAGAGTTTTTGCTGTGATCGTCGTTATCGTGGTTGGAATAACCGTATTTATGTCCGCACCAATTAACAATTGCTCCATGAATTGGTCCCATTAAAAAATGGATAGGTAATAGCAAAAACATCCACCATGAGGTGGCGAAAGTTACATAAAACCAAATATAGAATAAACCACATGCGATACGCCAAATCCATGAATCGCCTATTCTATCAATAATTGGCCACTCTGGATAATTTCCTCTAAAGGCTGGCTCAGGTTCTATTTTATGTAACAGATAAGCCAAATACATATTTTTAGTAGCGATCATCATTCCAAAAACATCCTTAAAAAAATGTGGCGAATGAGGATCCTTTTCAGTATCGCTATAGGCGTGGTGCATGCGATGCAAAATGGCATAGGCTCTAGGATTTAGAAAAGAAGAACCTTGTGAAATAAGCAACAGCAAATAGAAAAAACGTTCCCAAAATATATTCATCTTAAACATTTTGTGCGATGAATAACGGTGAAGGAAAAAGGTTTGGCTAAACAATGATAGGAACCAATGTGCCAAAAAGAAATATAAAACAATCATACAAAGGGGCAAGAATGGTCTTTCTTGCCATAAATTTTAATTTAAATAATAATGGGATAGGATTATCTCCCGAAATCGTCTTGAACGCGTACAATATCATCCTCATCTGAAGGGTTGCTAGCATCCGTATGTTGCCATATCTCGGCCACCACACCCCAATCGTCTAATCCAATCAAACGGTGGCGCTCACCTTGATGTAACTTGATTTGCTGATTTGGCGAATAGGTTTTCAGTTCTCCTTCTTGATCAGTCTCACTGGTTTTAATCCCAACAGTACCTGTTACCACTTGCCAAATTTCGGCCCTACGATGATGATATTGCCAAGATAGCCTTGCATTTGGTGCTACGATTAAAACTTTAGGGCTTAGTTTACCCCCAATTTTTAACGTGGCAATGTCTAATCCATCAAAATAGGTATCGGCAAATTGTTGTGCCTGGGCTTCATCTATGACAAAAAAACCACCCCAAGGTCTGGTTTCGTCTCTATTCACAATGTTAAAACCTTCAAGTTTTAAGCGTTGTGCTACACTATCAAAAATATCTCGCTTTTGAGTATCCATAAAGTTCAAAAATAACAGTTAAAAACTAAAACACACATAATGTCAGCTAGTTTTAATAAATAACTGAAATTTAGTTTTGAGAAGAAGCTCTTTTTGCTTGCCGTTTACCAATAGCAACAAAGGCAAAAAATAGCATTACGAACAACAAGGTGATAAATATGCAATTCAAAATAACCTGCTGTAATCCCAATTCAGTAACATTTAAAAATGGATAGGGATAAAAATTAGCGTAAGCGCCTCTAATGAGTACAAAGAAAATGTAGATTAAGGGGAAGATTAACCATCCCCAGATATTTGACCACTTTAATCGGTGTTTTGGCACAAAATAAATCCAATAGATAAGGAATAGAAGCGGCACAATCACATGAAGTAATTCGTTCAACACAATTGCCCAACCATTTAACACCCATAAAAACCTTAAAACAGTATTATAAATTAAAGCCACTACTGTAATATATACCGTGATGGCGGTAATTACGCTCGACCGTTTAAAGAAGGTCCCGAAAGCAGTTTTTGGGAATAGAAAAATAGCGGTTGCACAGATGGCAACCAACAAATTGCTATCAATGGTAAAGTAACTGAAAAACCTGATCAACAATTCGGTCCTAGTAGCCGCTCCGCTGTTGATGTGTAAATAAAATTGAAAAATAAGGGTAAACCAAGCCGTGACGGTTAGTAAGCCTAAATATACTTTTTCTGTTTTATCCTTCATGATTTTCCATAAAAAAGCCACTTACTAGTAGCAAGTGGCTATTCTTTTTAAGCTTGTGCTGTTGGCCCTCCAAATCCCATTGGGTATGGTGTTTCTTCTTGTGTTTTTATGCGTCCATGTGCAGCCTCAAACTTTTCGATATTGTCTTGCATAGCGTGCATCAGACGTTTTGCATGTTCAGGAGTTAAAATAATCCTAGACTTTACTTTTGCTTTAGGGATTCCTGGCATTACTCTGATGAAGTCCAGTACAAACTCTGTATTAGAGTGTGTAATAATGGCCAAGTTTGAAAAAATACCTTCGGCAATTTCTTCCGACAATTCTATATTTAATTGATTTTCGTTCTGTTGTTGTTCCATATTAACAAAGCTAATACTTTAATTTAAAAGTGCTAAGCTTCTTAAAAAATGTTTATCATATCTGTATCAACTATCCTCGAACTTTATTAAGGCTCGTGAACGAGACTTTGAATAATTGGGTAGTATAGCAGATCATCTTATCATTGCAGTTACAAATATTACGGACGCAGTTGCCCATATTACCGGCGCAGTTACAAATATCATGGACGCAGTTGCCCATATTACCGGCGCAGTTATAAATATCATGGACGCAGTTGCTCATATTACCGGCGCAGTTACAAATATCATGGACGCAGTTGCCCATATTACCGGCGCAGTTACAGATATCATGGACGCAGTTGCCCATATTACCGGCGCAGTTACAGATATCATGGACGCAGTTGCCCATATTACCGGCGCAGTTACAGATATCATGGACGCAGTTGCCCATATTACCGGCGCAGTTACAGATATTATAAAATGCAAAGACTTACGAAGTTTTAAAAACTTCGTAAGTCTTTAAGTCTGTTCATAAATGAAAATAATTACCCATAAAAAAATCCCTAGCGAAAACGCTAGGGATTTATATTTACATTGCTTTTTTTGCATTACTGCTACTAAGCTTCTACTTCTTCTTGTTTTGAAGCCAATAGTTTGTCGTACTCTTCTTGAGAACCTACAATGATACGCTCGTAGCCACGTACACCAGTACCTGAAGGGATCAAGTGACCAACGATTACGTTTTCTTTCAAGCCTAACATTTTGTCTTTCTTACCTGCAATTGCAGCTTCGTTCAACACTTTTGTAGTTTCCTGGAATGATGCCGCAGAAATGAATGACTTAGTACCTAATGAAGCACGAGTGATACCTTGTAGTACTGAACTAGCAGTAGCTGGCTTAGCATCTCTTACTTCGATCTGAGCTAAATCTTGACGTTTCAATTGAGAATTTTCGTCTCTTAATTTACGTAAAGAAATAATTTGACCTTGTTTTACGGTAGTTGAATCACCTACTTCAACAACAACTTTCTTGTCAAAGATTTCGTCGTTCTCATCCATAAAGTCCCAACGGTCTACAGAATCGTTCTCTAAGAAACGGGTATCTCCTGGATCTTCGATGTGAACTTTCTGCATCATTTGGTGTACAATTACTTCGAAGTGCTTATCGTTGATTTTCACCCCTTGTAAACGGTAAACCTCTTGGATACCATTCACTAAGTATTCTTGTACTGCTGCTGGACCTTTAATTGCCAAGATATCCGCTGGAGAGATAGAACCATCTGACAATGGCATACCTGCTTTAACGAAGTCATTATCTTGTACTAAGATGTGTTTAGAAAGTGGAACTAGGTATTTTTTAACCTCACCATCTCTAGATTCGATGGTCATCTCACGGTTACCACGTTTGATACCGCCTAAAGTTACCACACCATCAATCTCCGTAACAACTGCTGGATTTGAAGGGTTACGAGCCTCGAACAACTCAGTTACACGAGGTAAACCACCCGTAATATCTCGGGTTTTACCTGTAGCACGAGGGATCTTAACTAATACTTGACCACTTTGTACAGCATCACCTTCGTCAACCGCAATGTGCGCTCCTACTGGAATGTTGTAAGTTCTGATCAACTCGCCTTTTTTATCCAATACCTTGATTGAAGGGTTTTTGGTTTTATCACGAGTATCAATAATTACTTTTTCACGGTGACCAGTTTGCTCATCAGATTCTTCACGGAAAGTTACACCTTCGATGATGGCATCAAATTCGATTTTACCTCCAAATTCAGAGATAATAACCGCGTTATATGGATCCCAAGAAACAATTTTATCACCTTTAGCAACTTTATCACCTTCTTTTACATATAAGAATGCACCATAAGGGATATTGTTGTTTACGATTACTTTGTTAGTTCCTGGTTCAACAATTCTGAATTCACCTGAACGACCTAGAACGATATCAACCACACCATCTTCAGTAGTAGTTTGTACGGTACGTAAATTTTCAAACTCAATTACACCATCAAACTTAGCGTTGATTTGAGATTCGTTGGCAATGTTAGATGCCGTACCACCCACGTGGAATGTACGAAGTGTTAACTGTGTACCTGGCTCACCGATTGACTGCGCAGCAATTACACCTACAGCCTCACCTCTTTGAACACGTTTACCCGACGCTAAGTTACGTCCGTAACACAATGCACAAACACCACGTTTATTTTCACAAGTTAATACAGAACGGATCTCGATACCTTCTAACGGAGATTCTTCGATTGCTCTAGCCACCTCTTCGTCGATATCTTGACCTGCACCTACCAATAACTCACCGCTTAATGGGTTGTACACATCATGTAATGAGGTACGTCCCAAAATACGTTCGTATAGTGGCTCAACAACGTCTTCATTATCTTTCAATGCTGTAGTGTACATACCTCTTAAAGTACCACAGTCTACATCATTAACAATCATATCTTGCGCTACGTCATGCAAACGACGAGTTAAGTAACCCGCATCCGCTGTTTTTAACGCCGTATCCGCCAAACCTTTACGGGCACCGTGGGTAGAGATAAAGTACTCTAATACAGATAATCCTTCTTTAAAGTTCGACAAGATTGGGTTTTCGATAATCTCACCACCAGAACCTGATTTTTGAGGTTTAGCCATCAAGCCCCTCATCCCTGCCAGCTGACGAATCTGCTCTTTAGAACCACGGGCTCCGGAGTCAAGCATCATGTAAACAGAGTTGAAACCTTGATTATCTGATGATAATTGGTTCATTACAAACGTCGTTAAACGGTTGTTGATACGAGTCCAGATATCGATAATTTGGTTGTAACGTTCGTTGTTGGTAATGAAACCCATGTTATAGTTGTTTCTTACCTCTTCAACTTCGTTAGCAGCTTGCTCTAATAAAGTATGCTTCTCTACTGGAATGTTTACGTCTTGTAAGTTAAACGATAAACCTCCACGGAATGCACTTTGGAAACCTAATTCTTTGATATCATCTAAGAATCTAGCTGAGCGAGCCATACCAGTCATTTTTACTACTTCACCAATGATATCTCTTAAAGATTTTTTGGTTAATAGTTCGTTGATATAACCAACTTCTTCCGGTACCATTTGGTTAAATAACACACGACCTACTGTAGTTTCAATTAACTTGTTTACAATAGTCCCGTCAGTTTCTTTAACGTTAGCTTTAACTTTAATCCAAGCGTGTAAATCTACTCTCTTCTCATTATAGGCAATAATTACCTCTTCTGCTGAGTAGAAATTCATATCCTGACCTTTTACTACTCTCTTATCATCAGTTCTGCGGCCTTTAGTAATATAATAAAGACCCAAAACCATATCTTGAGAAGGTACTGTAATAGGCGTACCGTTAGCAGGGTTAAGGATATTGTGCGCTGCCAACATCAATACTTGGGCTTCCAAAATTGCAGCATTACCTAACGGTAAGTGGACTGCCATCTGGTCACCGTCAAAATCGGCGTTGAATGCTGTACACACTAATGGGTGTAGTTGGATCGCTTTACCTTCAACTAATTTTGGTTGGAAAGCCTGAATACCTAAACGGTGAAGCGTAGGTGCACGGTTTAACAACACTGGGTGTCCTTTCAACACGTTTTCAAGGATGTCCCAAACTAGTGGATCTTTTCTATCAACAATTTTTTTAGCTGATTTTACAGTCTTAACAACACCTCTTTCAATCATCTTACGAATAATGAACGGTTTGTAAAGCTCGGCAGCCATATCTTTTGGTAAACCGCATTCGTGTAATTTAAGGTTTGGACCTACAACAATTACCGAACGAGCAGAATAATCCACACGTTTACCTAATAAGTTTTGACGGAAACGACCTTGTTTACCTTTCAAGATATCTGAAAGTGATTTTAAGGCACGGTTACCTTCAGTTTTAACAGCGTTTACTTTACGTGAGTTATCGAACAACGAGTCAACAGCTTCCTGTAGCATACGTTTTTCGTTACGTAAAATAACCTCTGGTGCTTTGATCTCGATCAAACGTTTTAAACGGTTGTTACGGATAATCACACGACGATATAAATCGTTCAAATCTGAAGTTGCGAAACGACCACCTTCCAATGGAACTAATGGACGTAACTCTGGTGGAATAACTGGAACGATCTTGATGATCATCCACTCTGGGTTATTCTCGATATTCTCTCTTGAGCTACGGAAAGCCTCAACTACTTGAAGACGTTTTAACGCTTCGTTTTTACGTTGTTGAGAAGTCTCATTAGCTGCTTGGTGACGTAGATTATAAGATAAGCTATCTAAATCAATACGTTTCAACAAATCTTCTAACGCTTCTGCACCCATTTTGGCTACAAATTTATTAGGATCTTTATCGTCTAAGTATTGGTTTTCTTTAGGTAATTTATCTAAAATATCAAGGTACTCTTCTTCAGTTAAGAAATCCATGAACTGGATACCTTGTTCAGCCATTAAACCAGCTTGAATTACTACATAACGCTCGTAGTAAATGATCAAGTCTAATTTTTTGGTTGGCAAACCTAAAAGATAACCGATTTTGTTAGGCAAAGAACGGAAATACCAGATATGTGCTACAGGAACTACCAAATTGATGTGTCCCATACGCTCTCTACGCACTTTCTTTTCAGTTACCTCAACACCACAACGGTCGCAAACAATCCCTTTGTAACGGATACGTTTGTATTTACCGCAATGACATTCGTAATCTTTTACAGGACCAAAAATACGCTCGCAGAACAAACCATCACGTTCTGGTTTGTAAGTACGATAGTTAATGGTTTCTGGCTTTAAAACTTCACCGCTTGAACGCTCCAAGATATTCTCTGGAGAGGCCAAACTAATGGTAATGGAAGTGAAGTTACTTTTTAATTTATTATCCTTTTTGTAAGACATATTCTTTCTTTAAAGTTGTGAGTTACGAGTTGCGAGTTATGGGTCTGGACTTTCAACCTATAACCCGTAACCCGTAACAAATAACTAGTCTAACGTAATATCTAAACCTAAGCCACGCAACTCGTGTACCAATACGTTGAACGATTCTGGTACGCCTGGAGTTGGTAGGTTTTCGCCTTTAACAATGGCTTCGTAGGTTTTAGCTCTTCCAATAACATCATCAGATTTCACAGTCAAGATCTCTTGAAGGATATTAGCAGCACCAAATGCCTCTAATGCCCAAACCTCCATCTCACCAAAACGCTGACCACCGAACTGGGCTTTACCACCCAATGGTTGTTGTGTAATTAATGAGTATGGTCCGATTGAACGGGCGTGCATCTTATCATCAACCATGTGACCTAATTTCAGCATGTAGATAATACCTACTGTAGTCGGTTGGTCAAATTTCTCGCCTGTTAAACCATTGTTTAAGTAAGTTCTACCAGAAGCTGGCAAACCTGCTTTAGCGATCCAATCTTCTACCTCATCGCTCTTAGCACCGTCAAAAATTGGCGTAGCAAATTTAACGCCCAATTCTTTACCAGCCCAAGCCAATACGGTTTCGTAGATTTGGCCCAAGTTCATACGTGAAGGTACACCTAGTGGGTTCAACACGATATCAACTGGTGTTCCATCGTCAAGGAATGGCATATCTTCGTCACGTACAATACGTGCAACAATACCTTTATTACCGTGACGACCCGCCATCTTATCACCTACTTTTAGTTTACGTTTTTTAGCTACATAAACCTTAGCCATCTGAACAATTCCTGATGGAAGCTCATCACCAACGCTGATCGCAAATTTATCACGTTTGTAAGCACCTAGTTCTTCGTTTACACGGATACCATAGTTGTGCAACAACATTTTGATTTGCTCATTTTTATCCTCGTCAGTAGTCCATTTATATGGATTGATGTGAGCATACTCTAAGTCCATCAACATTTTTTGCGTAAACTTAGCACCTTTAGCAATTAAAAGCTCTCTGTATACGTTAAATACGCCTTGTGAAGTTTTACCGTTCACAATTTGGAATAACTTGTCAACTAACTCGTTTTTCAAGTTTTCCGTAGCAAGGTTGTATCTCTTATCTAATTTCTCGATTGCTGATTTTTCTTCTGCTTTAGAAGTTTTCTTAGCTCTTGAGAATAACTTAGTATCAATAACTACACCTTTAATTGATGGAGGAGTTTTTAACGAAGCATCTTTAACATCACCAGCTTTGTCACCAAAGATGGCACGTAATAATTTCTCTTCTGGTGAAGGATCTGACTCTCCTTTTGGTGTAATTTTACCAATAAGGATATCACCTTCTTTAACTTCAGCTCCAATACGGATGATACCGTTTTCATCAAGGTCTTTAGTAGCCTCCTCTGAAACGTTAGGAATATCTGGAGTTAACTCCTCTTCACCACGTTTAGTATCACGCACTTCTAGTTCAAACTCTTCGATGTGTAATGAAGTAAAGATATCTTCTCTAACAATACGCTCGTTAATTACAATCGCATCCTCAAAGTTATATCCTTGCCAAGGCATGAAAGCTACTTTTAAGTTTCTTCCTAATGCCAACTCACCATCTTCAGTTGCATAACCTTCACAAAGTACTTGTCCTTTAGTAACTTTTTGGCCTTTCTTAACGATCGGTTTTAAGTTAATACAAGTATTTTGGTTGGTTTTTTTGAACTTGGTTAATTTATAAGTTTTGCTATCGCCTTCGAAAGAAACTAAACGATCGTCATCGTTTCTTTCATATTTGATTACAATTTCATTCGCATCAACATATTCAACAACACCAGCGCCTTCTGCATTGATCAAAGTTCTTGAGTCACGTGCAACACGACCTTCTAAACCTGTACCTACAATTGGTGCTTCAGGACGTAACAATGGTACGGCCTGACGTTGCATGTTCGATCCCATCAACGCCCTGTTCGCATCATCATGCTCCAAGAAAGGAATCAATGAAGCTGCGATAGAGGTAATTTGGTTAGGTGCAATATCCATCAAGTCTAATTTCTCAGGCTCGATAATCGGGAAGTCACCCTCGTAACGTGCTTTAACACGTGGCGTAGAGAAATTACCTTTATCATCGTACTGAGCATTAGCTTGAGCGATAGTTTTACCGTCCTCATCTTCTGCTGACAAGTAAATTACATCTTCGTTCATAGCTACTTTACCGTCCACTACCTTTTTGTAAGGAGTTTCGATAAAACCTAAGCTGTTGATTTTTGCGTGAACACAAAGTGATGAAATCAAACCGATGTTTGGTCCCTCTGGAGTTTCGATAGTACACAAACGACCGTAGTGCGTATAGTGAACGTCACGAACCTCGAAACCTGCACGCTCACGAGATAGACCACCTGGACCTAAAGCTGAAAGACGACGCTTGTGCGTAATCTCCGCCAATGGGTTGGTTTGATCCATGAACTGTGATAGCTGGTTAGTACCAAAGAAAGAGTTGATTACAGATGACAATGTACGAGCATTGATTAAATCTGTTGGAGTAAACACTTCGTTATCACGGATGTTCATACGCTCACGGATCGTTCTAGCCATACGAGCTAAACCTACACCAAATTGTGCGTATAACTGCTCACCTACCGTACGTACACGACGGTTTGATAAGTGGTCAATATCATCTACCTCTTCTTTTGAGTTGATCAATTTGATCAAATATTTAACGATAGCAATAATATCAGCTTTCGTTAATACCTTTACATCATCAGGGGTATCCATTTTCAACTTACGGTTGATACGGTATCTACCCACATCACCTAAGTCATAACGCTTATCCGAGAAGAATAAACGCTCAATGATACCTCTTGCTGTTTCCTCATCAGGTGGTTCTGCGTTACGCAAAGCACGATAAATGTTCTCCACAGCCTCTTTTTCAGAGTTTGAAGTATCTTTTTGTAAAGTATTATATATAATGGTATAATCAGCTTGTGATGCACCATCATCTTTAGACAAGATAATGGTTTTAACACCAGCATCGATGATTAAATCAATATGCTCGTCTTCTAAAATGGTATCCCTGTCTAAGATTACCTCGTTACGGTCAATAGAAACTACCTCACCAGTATCCTCATCCACAAAATCCTCAACCCATTTTCTAAGTACCCTTGCAGCAAGTTTACGTCCGATATATTTCTTCAAACCAGACTTGCTAACTTTTACTTCATCAGCTAAATCGAAAAGCTCTAAGATATCTTTATCAGAATCATAACCAATAGCACGCAATAACGTAGTTACAGGAAATTTCTTTTTACGATCGATGTAAGCATACATAACGTTGTTAACGTCTGTAGCAAACTCAATCCAAGAACCTTTAAACGGAATTACACGGGCAGAATATAACTTGGTACCGTTGGTGTGGCGGCTTTGGCCAAAGAACACACCTGGCGACCTGTGCAATTGCGATACAATTACACGTTCTGCACCGTTAATTACAAACGTACCTTTAGGAGTCATATAAGGAATGGTTCCTAAGTATACATCTTGAATAATGGTTTCAAAATCTTCGTGCTCAGCATCGTTACAAGAAAGCTTCAATTTAGCTTTCAATGGAACGCTGTAAGTTAGCCCACGGTCAATACATTCAGGAATGTCATAACGAGGTGGGTCAATAAAATAATCTAGAAATTCTAAAACAAAGATGTTTCTAGAATCTGTGATTGGGAAGTTTTCAGCAAACACTTTAAACAAACCTTCTGTGTGACGGTTATCTGAAGTAGTTTCGATCTGAAAAAATTCTCTAAATGATTGCAACTGCACATCCAGAAAATCTGGATAATCGATAATGTGCTTACTACGTGCAAAATTTACTCTTTGGTCGACTTTATTTGCCAAGGGACTAAATTTAATTTAGTTTAAGAATAAACTATTTTTTGGTTTTTAAAAGGGAACATTTCATAAACCAAACAAAATGAAATGTTTATAAACGGGAATAGACTCCAACTTTACAGTCGGAGTCTTTTCTTTTGAGTTTTGTTAAAATTAAGTGATTACTTAATCTCAACTACAGCTCCAGCTTCTTCTAATTGTTTTTTAAGAGCTTCTGCTTCGTCTTTAGCAACACCTGATTTCAATTCTTTAGGTGCACCGTCAACTAGGTCTTTAGCTTCTTTCAAACCTAAACCAGTTAAGTCTTTAACCAATTTAACAACTGCTAATTTTTGACCACCAGCATCTTTCAAGATTACATCAAAAGATGTTTTCTCTTCAACTGCAGCAGCTTCACCACCAGCAGCAGGAGCAGCTACAGCTACTGCAGCAGCAGCAGGCTCGATACCATACTCGTCTTTTAAGATTTGAGCTAATTCATTAACTTCTTTAACTGTTAAGTTTACTAATTGCTCAGCAAACGCTTTTAAATCTGCCATTTTATTAAGATTTTAAAATTTTACGTAATTGTTGTTTGTTTAAATACGAACTTATCAGGTGTTCGTTAACCTCTTTCTTGTAATGTTTTAACAATACCTGCGATTTTACCGCCGCCTGATTGTAACGCAGACACAACATTTTTAGCTGGTGATTGTAATAGACCAATGATTTCGCCAATAAGTTCTTCTCTTGATTTAAGACTTACTAATGCATCTAATTGGTTATCGCCAACGAAGATTGCTGAATCGATGTATGCGCCTTTCAATTGAGGCTTGTCTTCACCTTTTCCTTTTCTTAGTGATTTGATCAGCTTAGCTGGACCGTTACCCACTTTAGAAAATAATAAGGCTGATTGACCTTTTAATGCTGGGAAGATATCTGATGAGTCGCCTTCTAATCCATCGATCGCAATTTTGATCAATGTATTTTTCGCTACTTTCATTTCGATACCACTTTCGAAACATTTGCGACGGATGTTATTTACTTTTTCAACAGATAAGCCAGAGGTATCAGCAATATAAAAATTGCCATACTCTTGCATTTTCGCTTGTAGAGCTAAAACTACTTCTTGTTTTTCTTCTCTGTTCATAATTAGATCCCCGCTACTGATTTAGTTTCTACTGAAATTCCAGGACTCATTGTAGAAGACACGTGAATGCTCTTGAAATAAGTTCCTTTTGCTGCAGAAGGTTTTAATTTTGAGATCGTTTGAAGTACTTCTAACGCGTTCTCGTATAATTTCTCCGGAGAGAATGATACTTTACCTATTGAAGCGTGAATGATACCAGTTTTGTCAACTTTAAAATCGATCTTACCACCTTTTACATCAGTTACAGCTTTACCAACTTCGTTAGTTACTGTACCTGATTTCGGGTTTGGCATTAAGTTACGTGGACCTAAAACACGGCCCAACTTACCAACTTTTGCCATACACGCAGGCGTAGTGATAATAATGTCTACATCTGTCCAACCACCTTCAATTTTAGCAACATACTCGTCTAAACCTACGAAATCTGCTCCTGCTGCTTTAGCTTCTTCTTCCTTATCGGGAGTTACCAAAGCTAAAACGCGAACAGTTTTACCGGTACCGTGAGGTAAAGTAGCTATACCACGAACCATCTGATTGGCTTTACGAGGATCTACTCCTAACGCTACATCGATATCAACCGATGCATCGAACTTAGTAGTAGTAATCTCTTTAACCAAAGCAGATGCTTCTTTTAAGGAATAAGACTTACCGGCTTCTAGTTTAGCGTGTGCTATTTTTTGATTTTTTGTTAACTTAGCCACTAGTGTAAACTGTTAATGTTAAATAATTAGTTAAAAGGCGCATCACCTGAAACAGTGATACCCATACTACGTGCTGTACCAGCAACCATACTCATTGCTGATTCGATAGTAAATGCGTTTAAATCAGGCATTTTATCTTCAGCAATTGCCTTAACTTGATCCCAAGTCACCGATCCAACTTTTTTACGGTTAGGCTCAGCAGAACCACTCTGCAATTTAGTAGCATCCAATAATTGGATAGCAACTGGAGGGGTTTTGATGATGAAATCGAAAGACTTGTCAGCATATACAGTAATTACAACTGGTAAAACTTTACCTGGCTTATCTTGGGTACGAGCATTGAATTGTTTACAAAACTCCATGATGTTCACACCTTTAGCACCTAATGCAGGTCCTACTGGTGGCGATGGGTTTGCAGCTCCGCCTTTGATCTGTAATTTGATCATCGCACTGACTTCTTTTGCCATTTTTTGTTTTTGTTTAATTAAAACTCAATGTTAAATTTTGGAAGCAATGTAACATTTAAGATCCCTTTGAATGTATTATAACGCAAAAAGGACTGCAAAGATATAAATTATCTTGCAGTCCTACAATACTTTTATTAAAAAAATTATTATTCTTTTTCTACTTGCATATAGTTAAGCTCAAGTGGCGTTTTACGCCCGAAGATCTTAACCATTACTTTCAACTTTTTCTTCTCTTCGTTAACCTCTTCAATGATACCCGTAAAACCGTTGAAAGGACCATCCATTACTTTTACATTTTCTCCAACATAGTAAGCAACGTTCATGGTTTCACTTTGCTGGCTCATTTCATCAACCTTACCTAAAATACGGTTAACTTCTGCCTGTCTCATTGGAATTGGATTACCAGCTTTATCACCCAAAAATCCAATTACACTATTAATTCCTTTAATGATGTGTTCCAATTCGCCATCCAAAGCCGCCTCCATCAAAACATAACCTGGATAATAGTTACGCTCCTTCGCAATCTTTTTACCATCTTTCATTTGATAGTACTTCTCTGTTGGGATTAGTACTTGCGGAACTAGATGAGAAACTCCTAAACGGCTAATCTCAGAATCGATATACTGTTTTACTTTCTTCTCTTTACCACTTACCGCTCTAACAACGTACCATTTTAGCTGATCGTTCATCTAATAATCTAATTTTAAAGTGAATTGTAAAAAGTTTCAAGAACAAAATTGGCACCTTTATCCATAGCCAAAATAACTAAGGAAATAATCGCTGATGCTACAAGCACCAAAACTGCCGAATTTTGCAAATCACCCCAAGTAGGCCAAGTTACCTTTTGGGTCATTTCTTCGTACGATTCTTTTATAAACTGAACTAACTTAGCCATATTTTAATTGTTGAAGGTGTGAATGACTAAATGAGTGAATGATCATATCTGAAAGTAACTTTCAAATCAACCATCCACTCATTCAAATTTTCAATCATTATTTAGCACGGGAACAAGGATTCGAACCCTGATCAAAGGTTTTGGAGACCTCTATTCTACCATTGAACTATTCCCGTGGATAAAATTAGCTAATCAGCATATAAGCCAATTAGCTAATTTCTATGTTATAGCTATTAATTAAGCTAAGATTTCAGTTACCTGACCAGCACCTACTGTTCTACCACCTTCACGGATAGCGAAACGTAGACCTTTTTCCATTGCGATAGCGTTGATCAACTTAACAGTGATGGTAACGTTATCACCTGGCATAACCATTTCAGTACCTTCAGCTAGTGAAATTTCACCAGTTACGTCTGTAGTACGGAAATAGAACTGAGGACGGTATTTGTTGAAGAATGGAGTGTGACGACCACCTTCTGCTTTTGACAATACGTAAACCTCTGCTTTGAAATCAGTATGAGGAGTTACTGAACCTGGTTTACAGATTACCATACCACGACGGATATCAGTTTTCTCAATACCACGTAACAATAAACCTACGTTATCACCAGCTTCACCGTAATCTAAGATTTTACGGAACATCTCAACACCAGTTACGGTTGATTTCAAGTTCTCAGCACCCATACCTAGGATCTCAACTGGATCACCAGAGTTGATTACACCACGCTCAATACGACCAGTAGCTACAGTACCACGACCAGTGATTGAGAATACGTCTTCAACAGGCATCAAGAAAGGAAGATCTGTCAAACGTGGAGGGATTGGGATGTAGTTATCTACAGCTTCCATTAACTCCATGATTTTAGCTACCCATTTAGGATCGCCGTTCAAACCACCTAGAGCAGAACCTTGGATAACTGGAATGTCATCACCTGGGAACTCATAGAATGATAATAATTCACGAACTTCCATTTCAACAAGCTCTAACAACTCAGGGTCGTCAACCATGTCAACTTTGTTCATGAATACTACAAGCGCAGGTACACCTACTTGACGAGCCAAAAGAATGTGCTCACGAGTTTGAGGCATAGGACCATCAGTTGCAGCTACTACGATGATAGCACCGTCCATTTGAGCAGCACCAGTAACCATGTTTTTCACGTAATCCGCGTGACCTGGACAGTCAACGTGTGCGTAGTGACGGTTAGCTGTTGAATACTCAACGTGTGCAGTGTTGATAGTGATACCTCTTTCTTTTTCCTCTGGAGCAGAGTCAATTGAATCGAATGAACGTGCCTCAGATAAACCTGCATCAGCTAACACTTTAGTGATTGCTGCTGTCAAAGTTGTTTTACCGTGGTCAACGTGACCGATTGTACCGATGTTTAAGTGCGGCTTACTGCGGTCAAACTTTTCTTTTGCCATTTTTTTATACTTATTAGTAGGTTAAAATTTTTTATTTAATTATTGCTTTGATACAATTTCAATACAAAAAACCCTGTTCCTTCTGTATTTTCAACAGACTAAACAAAGTTATTTAGTTGTTTTTGAGCCAAAGATGGGACTTGAACCCACGACCTCTTCCTTACCAAGGAAGTGCTCTACCGCTGAGCTACTTCGGCTTTTTAACTTTCAGCTCATTAGTTCATTGGCCATTTTACACTAATGAACTCCCAAGAGCGGAAGACGAGGTTCGAACTCGCGACCTATAGCTTGGAAGGCTATCGCTCTACCAACTGAGCTACTTCCGCTTATCAATTAGCTAATGATCAAATTAATGAATTAGCTAATAAAAAATGGTGGGGAGAGAAGGATTCGAACCTTCGAAGTCTTGCGACAACAGAGTTACAGTCTGTCCCATTTGGCCACTCTGGTATCTCCCCCCTTTTACTCCAAAATTGACATCCTGAAATAAAAAAGAGCCTCCTATCGGAATCGAACCAATGACCTACTGATTACAAGTCAGTTGCTCTACCAGCTGAGCTAAGGAGGCTTTTATCTTTTTTTTTAATGTGGGGCAAATATATAAAAATTTGTATTCTTACCTATATGCGATCACATTTTTTTTATTTTTTCATCTCTTCACAGAACAAGCATTTCTTTTGGAGCAGCTACCCCGTTTCCGAAATGGAATGCAAATATACACGCATTATTGTTAGCTGCAAATATTTTTTCAAAAAAAATTGGCGGGTAATGCCCGCCAATTTCATACAATAATAATATTTCAAAATAGAACTCTAATAATCAGCCACTTCACCGTTGGCTAAAATTGTTTTGTGTTCACTTAATTTTGCTCGGGTTTTGTCTTTATGTTTAGTAATCTGTTTTTTTAACGATTCAATTGCAAGATCTGTTGCTTCTTCAAATGTTTTGCATTGCTCCTTGGCAAACATCGTTCCGCCTGGCACAATGAGTTTCACCTCACTTATTTTGTTGGCCTCATCTTCTACGTTCTCTAGTTTTAGATATACTTCGCCACTTATAATCTGATCAAAAAATTGATCTAATTTATCTACTTTTTTCTGAATAAACTCCAATAGCTTCTTGTCTGCATTAAAATGGATAGACTGCACTCTGATTTTCATTTTTCCTCCTTTTTTACGCCCTAGGATGGGCTTGTTTATAAATGGACTTTAATCTTTCAACTGAATTGTGTGTATATACTTGCGTTGCCGCTAAACTGGCGTGTCCTAGCAATTCTTTGATTGCATTTAGGTCTGCACCACGATTTAGCAAACTGCTGGCAAACGAATGCCTCAATACGTGAGGACTTTTTTTATCTTGTGTTGATATTAATTTCAAACAACTATTCACAATACGATAGATGAGCTGTGGGTAAGCTTGGCTACCACTATTGGTAACGATTAAATAAGCGCTTTTGTTGTCAAAATTTTGCAATGCTTTTAGGGCGATGAAATCCGACAATGCTTTCATCAATGGTCGGTGCAAGGGAATAATTCTTTGTTTACTTCTCTTACCCAGCACTTTAACTGTCGATTCGTAGGCATTCACATCCTCATCTTTGAGGTTGATCAGCTCTGCCAAACGCATCCCAGTACCAAATAAAATTTCTACCACTATTTTGTCCCGTTGCCCAGAAAAGGAATCATCAAAGCTGTGTTCGTGATCTAACAGCTCATCCATTTTTACATCTTCTACAAAAACAGGAAGTTTTTTAGGCGTTTTTAAGGTCCTCACCAATCGGGTAGGATTATCATTGATCACTCCTTCCCTATGCAAAAATTTGTAGAAACTTTTTAAAGATGATAGTTTTCTATTGACAGCACTTTCGACCAATCCTTTTTCAAGTTGGGCCACCATGAAATTTTTAATATGGAAACTAGCAGCTTTTTCTATTTGGTCAATCGATTCTTTTTTTAGAAAATCTTCATATTGCAACAAATCCGTACGATACGATTGTAAGGTGTGTGGCGAGTAACGCTTTTCATACTGTAAATATGTTAGAAAATCGTTGATTGACATATTACATTTTCAGATTGGTTGACGAGTCAATTTAGGAAAAAAAGAACATCAAACAAGTTTTTTTCACAAAAAAAATGCCCCCAAATTTTTGGGGGCATTTATATATCTGTGATCCAGACCAGAACTATAGTGTTCCTTCTTGATTTAAGCCTTGGATATATCTTGCTTTTTTGATTTCAGTACGACGAGTTACAGATTTTTTCTCGTATGCTTGACGGCTACGTAGCTCTCTCAACACACCAGTTTTCTCAAATTTCTTCTTGAAACGTTTTAGCGCTTTATCTAATGACTCGCCATCTTTAATGTTTATAATAATCATAACGTTGAAATACCTCCTCTCGTTTTTTTTAAATCCAGCCTTTAGCTTGGGGATGCAAATGTAGATATTTTATTGGATATGAGAAAGTTTTTTAAACTTTAATTAAAAAAAGGCAAAAAGGATGCCCTTTTAAAAGCATCCTTTTGAACAAAAAATAAAATGATATTGCTTTATCTTAATTCAGTGTATTTAATACTGCATCTATCTGCGCTGCTGTTGCTGGTGTAACGGCTACATCAAGATTTAGATTTGCACTTACGGTAAAATTGGTATGCCCAAAATAAATCACATTGTTTACATCGGTAGAAAGGATAATCAGTTTTCCTTTTAAACCAATTGGCATAGAATTTTCATAAGAGCGATGTTTATTGATGGATAATACAAATGGCAAACCTGCTACAGTTTTAAGATCATCGAAAACCATATAAGCTCTTTGATCTTTAATGCTCGGCACCGCACCTGAATATACTGGAGTAGCGGTAATAGTTGTTTTTGGATTAGGGTTGGTATAAAAATAGTCGCAATTAACCCAACCAAAGCTTGGCAAATTAAATTGATAGAAATCTGGACTGGAAACTACCCTAGCTTTTTGATCGAGCACCCAAGTACTATCTGAAACTCCTGCTGGTGCCCACACAAACAAATTCATGGCATCAGTATTAAGCGTAGTTGGTACTTTTACATTTACGGTAACTGCTGGGTTTAGTCTTAGTGCTTGCCCGTTTTGACTGGCTAATATTTGAAACTCCCCTCCTGTGATCAATAACTGTCCGTTAGATTCGGTTACCTTTCCAGATAGGATGATATCTTTTTTACTCAACACTTCTTTTAGGCTTACCACCACGTTTCCTGCTACTGGATTTCCATTATTATCTATAAAGGCGTTAGCAGGGAAATCAAACTTCATTCCCTTTGCCCCAGTAATGCTAAATGCTGCGCCGCCTGTTCCATTGAACTTTTGGGTAGGTACCGTAAACTTGCTGTTAAATTCGGCAAGGGTAAGTGTGTTGTCGTCATTTGCTTTGTCTTTTTTGCAGCCAAAAAGAATGCTTACTAATAGTAAAGTAATTAAGGTTAAATTTTTCATGATGCTAGTTTTAAATAATGCTTACTCTGTTTATGGCTTTTCTGCTGCCGCCTTTCATAAGCATATCAACTAGCTTTATTTTTTGTTACCTATGTTTTTGAAAAAATATTACAAGAAGCTGTTCATTTCACTCAAATAGTTCATTGGATGAGATTGCTTCGTCGTACCTCCTAGCAAAGACGGAAACATGATCGTCACTGCGAGGAACGAAGCAGTCTCATCACTCAGCTTAACATTCTTTTTAACATTTTCCAAATCAATTCTACTTACAAATAAAAAACCGCAGCTTTTGGGCTACGGCTTTGCTGATTTTAATTGTAGGCAGATGATTTAATTTCTATTTCAAGATTTCTCTTGCAATCACTATTTTCTGTATTTCTGAAGTTCCTTCTCCAATGGTACAAAGCTTGCTATCACGATAAAATTTCTCTACTGGAAAGTCTTTAGTGTACCCGTACCCGCCAAAAATTTGCACGGCTTCGGTGGCGCATTTTACTGCTACTTCAGAAGCATAGTACTTTGCCATCGCCGATTCTTTGGTCATTGGCAAATGACGGTTCTTTAAATCTGCCGCTTGGCGAATCAGTAATTCTGCTGCTTCAATTTCAGTAGCCATATCTGCCAACTTAAAGCTGATCGCCTGAAAACTCGAAATACTTTGACCAAACTGTTGCCTTTCTTTTGAGTAAGCTAAAGCTGCTTCATAAGCTCCTTTGGCTATCCCTAAACTTAAAGCCGCAATAGAGATACGTCCACTATCCAATACTTTCATGGCCTGTTTAAATCCTTCGCCTTCTACGCCCAACAAGTTTTCTTTGGGTACACGGCAGTTGTCGAAAATCATTTCTGTAGTTTCCGATGCACGCATACCTAATTTGTTTTCTTTTTTACCTGCACTAAAGCCAGGCGTACCTCTTTCCACCACAATGGCCGAAATTCCTTTGGAACTACCCGTTTCTCCTGTACGCACCATAACTACGGCAACATCTCCAGTTTTACCGTGGGTAATCCAGTTTTTCGAACCGTTGATTACATATTCGTCGCCATCCAATACGGCGGTAGTACGCATACGTAAAGCATCTGAACCTGTATTGGCTTCAGTTAGTCCCCAAGCACCTATCCATTCTGCAGTAGCCAATTTAGGCAACCATTTTGCTTTTTGCGCTTCATTGCCAAAGGCCATGATATGACCTGTACACAATGAATTATGTGCGGCAACAGATAGTCCGATAGAACCGCATACTTTGGCTATCTCTACAATAACATCTACATATTCTTGGTAACCAAAACCTGAACCGCCATATTCTTCGGGCACTAAAACACCCATTAAGCCAATTTGTCCGAGCTCTTTAAATAATTCAACAGGGAAATGTTGGGCTTCGTCCCATTCCATTACATTCTTGCGAATGTTCTTTTCTGCAAAGTCACGTACCATGCTTTTAACCATGGTTCTGTTTTCGGTTTCATTGAAACTGATTCCTATGTCCATATTCGATAGATTTTAAAATAAAAAACTGTTTAAACACCAGCTATTGTAGCTTCGAGCATTTAAACAGTTTAGTTAAATTTATATTTGGTTAAGGGCAATGTTAAACAAATTAAATTATACTTTCAAAGTCTTTTCCGTTACTTTTTGATAGAATGATTTGGTATGTGGTTCAATTACTTATCATGTGATAGCATTGACACAGAAATAGCTATGGTAATTTATCCTAAGTTTTTTTTGAGATTTTTTAGAGTACTTAAGTCTTTAATGGCGTTTTAACTGTTTATTACCATTTGCTTGTCGTTCTGATGTTAGTAGGAATCTCATTAATTATTAACGTTCTATTGAAGTCTCCAGAGATTCTTCGCTGCGCTCTGAATGACAAAAAGCCTAACAGTATCCACTACCAGCAATCATAATCCTACTTTATCATTCCATCTCATTATTACGTACTTTGCTTGTCATTCCGAGGATACGAGGAATCTCATCGATTCCTAACGCTCCATTGAAGTACTAGAGATTCTTCGCTAGGCTGTGAATGACAGGCCGCACTGACCCCAAATCCAAAACGAAACAACCAAAAAACTAACTAATAATCTGCCAGTGAGAAAATGTGTTCGCTGAACGTCTTTAATCGTTCCTTTCCATTCAGAAAATCTAGGTTAATGAGAAAAGAATAACCTACTACCTGCGCATCTAATTTTTGCACCAATGCCGATGCTGCCACCACCGTACCACCTGTAGCCAATAAATCATCATGGATCAATACTTTCTGGCCAGGTTCAAAGGCATCCTCGTGAACTTCTAATGTAGCACTTCCGTATTCTAAATTGTAAGATTGCTGAATGGTTTTATAAGGTAGTTTTCCTACTTTTCTAATAGGCACAAACGGTACTCCCAACTGTTGGGCCAATGCCAACCCAAACAAAAATCCCCTACTTTCTATTCCTGCAATTACATCTATGTTTAGCGAAGCTAGTTGTTGTGCCAAGGCTTTGGTAATTTCATTGCACAATGCTGGATTTTTGAGGATAGGTGTAATGTCTTTAAAAACAATTCCTGGCTTTGGAAAATCAGAAACATCTCTAATAACTTGTTTGATTTGGTCTTGTATCATTTTGAAAGTAAAAAGTCAAAATTAAAAAAGGAAGAACGAATCTCTAACGATCTATTAAAAGCTCAAATAGGGTTCCATTCTTTGGATAATTTCAGGCTTTAAGATAAGTACTTTATTTAAATCGGCAATGCTTTTATATGCACCGTGCTGCTTTCTATATTGTATGATTGCATTCATCTGCTTATAACTGAGGTATGGATGTTTTTTTAAATCCTCAAATTCTACGGTATTGATATTCAGCTTGCGGATTGCTTCTACATCTATTTTAATTTGATCTTTTATTTCATTGAACTTAGGCGTATCAATGCCAAACACTTCAAAAAGCTGCTCTTTGCTATAAAAACCTCCCAAACGTTCTCTGTATTTTATAATTCTTTTGGCAAATGATACTCCAATTCCCCTAATCTTATCAAGCTCTAAAGTATCTGCTTTATTTATATCTATCACTACAGCTTCCTTTTTAGGATAAACGGGCATTGCTTTCTTTTCAAAAGGTTTGCTGGTCGAAATGACGACATAGGGCAGCAACGCTTCATATTTTTCGGGAGAAATGGTGTACATTCTTTTTAGGTCTTCGGGTTTATAAAACCTTCCCCCCTTTTTTACGTAGTTAACAATAGACATGGCTTGTTTGTAGGAAAGGCCAAATTGCTGCCACCTTTTTTCATCAATTAAATTGGGATCAAAGGTTTGATAATGCACCGTAGGGCGTGCGGTTATTTCTTCTATCTCGTTACGGGTGCTTTTATAGGTAGGTTTAGCATAACGATCTGCCAATTCTAATTGCTGCAGCGCTTGCCTCTCCGTTGGATCAATGGTGGGAGGGCTCAAAAAGTAACGCCGATAAACGGATGGCGCAAAAGTAGCGGCGATGATAAGCAGCAGCAATAATAACATGCCATTGAGGCTTCGTTTACTAAATCCATAGTGATTGATTAGCCAGTTTTTCATTCGGTTGAGTTTTGGTTACAAAAGATTTCATCTTTTTATTAATTATCTTTAATGCTGATGAATGCCACCCAAACCGATGTTGGCTCAAGGAAATGAAGGAAAATCGAGATGTTTTCATAGTTTAGGTGTTTAAGCTAAATATAAATCTTATTTTTGACATTGCTTTATACTTTATCCTCATTATCTATACATGAAGATTATTACTACTAAAGAATTTGCGCAAGCAACTAAGATTGATAAGTTGGGTGTTCCTGGACTTGCGGCACTGTTAATGGAAGTGATGAAACTGAACGACATTAACAAGGTTTTTTCTAAGAACCAGCATTTCGAAGGCTTAGAATTTGTTGACAAGATATTGGAAACCATCGGCGTTTCTATCGAATTTGACGAAGACGATCTTAAGAATATTCCCAAAACTGGCGGCTTTATTGCCATAGCGAACCATCCTTACGGTGGTGTTGAGGGTTTAGCTCTGGTAAAGTTGCTTTGTACCGTTAGACCCGAAGCCAAGGTGATGGTGAATTTCATCCTCAAAAAAATTCCTAACCTTAGCGAATTTTTTGTGGCGGTTAATCCCTTTGAAAATGTACAGCACTCTTCGAGTATCAGTGGGCTAAAAAGCACTTTCGACCTTTTGCAGAGCGGTACTCCTATTGGCATTTTCCCAGCAGGTGAGGTATCTACCTTTAATCTAGAAAAACAAGAAATTACCGATAGGCTTTGGCACCCTGTAGTGGGTAAATTGGTGGCTAAATCGAAACTACCAGTTGTACCTATTTATTTCCACGGCAACAACGGGATTTTGTTCAATATCCTTAGTTTTATTCATCCTACTTTAAGAACGGCCAAATTGCCTTCTGAATTTTTGAACAAGCAGGGGCTGAAAATTCAGGTAAGGATCGGTAAGCCTATTAAAATTGAGGATATTTCTTACAATAGGGATACCAATAAGTTGCTAGACTTTTTAAGGGCCAGAACTTATGCGCTCGGCACTAGCATTGAACAGGAAAGAAAGCTTTTCAATCCTATCAATTTATTTAAGATCAAGAAAAAACCAGCCGAAATTGTAGAGGAAACTGAAAAAGGCCTGATGGTAAAGGAGGTGGCCAATTTAACCGATTACAGGGTTTGGGAAGAAAAGAACTACGAGGTTTACATTGTACCTACCACCAGTATTCCTAATATTTTAAGAGAAATTGGGCGTTTACGCGAAATTACCTTTAGGGAAGTTGGCGAAGGTACCAACAAAAAAATTGACCTCGACAATTACGATATTTACTATAACCACCTTTTTATTTGGGACAAAGAGGCACAAATGATTGTGGGTGCTTATCGTATTGGTAAGGGCGATGAGATTTTGAATACCATGGGCAAACGTGGTTTCTATATTTCGGAGCTGTTTAAAATTAAAGAACCTTTTTACCCTGTTTTAAGGCAAGGTATTGAATTGGGCCGCTCCTGGATCAGGAAAGAGTACCAACAAAAACCCCTACCCCTATTTTTATTATGGAAGGGCATTTTGAAATACTTGATCCTAAATCCGCAATACCGATACATGTTTGGTCCAGTAAGCATCAGCAACAATTTTTCTAAGTTCAGTAAATCGCTGATTGTTGATTTTATTACCAAAAATCATTTTGATTATGAAATGGCACATTACGTAAAGCCAAGAAACAAATTCAAAGCGGACCTTACCCCTATCAATACCGATCTTTTGATTGAGCAAAGTGACAGTTTAAAGGATTTGGACAGTTTAATTGGCGATATTGAAAGCAGCCACATTAAAATTCCTGTGCTGTTGCGCCAGTATATGAACTTAAACGCCAAAATCATTTGTTTTAATATTGATCCTAAATTTTCGGATTGCTTGGACGGTTTCCTTGTAGTAGATACCCAAAAGATCCCTGCTGAAATGCTGGAGAAGATTGGGAAGAACTTTTAATCAGTTCACAGTTTTCAAATAGCAGTTTACAGTTTTGTATAAATAGCAAAAGCCTCGACATCCATCGGGGCTTTTTGCGATCAACTAACCTAAACTGTATGATAAATACTAACCAAATATTTAACGTCACAAATGTAGGCCTGCTATGTTAAGTCCTTGTAAAAACAAGGTTATTTTATATTCACTTAATAAAGAAAAATTGACGATCATATTTAACCACAGCTGAAAACATCGATAACTGTTTAACACACCGTAGGATAAGTGTAATGAAATGGCCATCTTTATACAATGAATCACAAAACAATTTTTCAGTTTATTTCTGAGCCTGCCGATGTAAATTACGGCGGCAATGTACACGGTGGCAGTGTAATGAAATGGATTGACCAAGCTGGATATGCCTGTGCCAGCTCTTGGAGTTCTAGTTATTGCGTAACCGTCTATGTAGGTGGCATCAGATTTTACTCACCTATTAAGATTGGACATATTGTAAAAGTAGAGGCTCAGGTTATTTATACGGGATCAACCAGTATGCATATTGCCATCAATGTATTTTCTAGGAACATTAAACGACAAGAATTTGAAAAGAAAACGCATTGTATCATCGTTTTTGTGGCTGTTGATGATGAAGGGGCACCTGTAAAAGTACCCAAATTTAATGCAACAACTGATGACGAAAAACAGATGGAGCAATATGCCATTAAGTTGATGGATTTGCGCAAGCAAATTGAAACCGAAATGCAACCGTTTTTGTAATTTCTTAAACAAGCAATTGGTGATCATACCAACTACAAGAAAAGGATGAAAAACATCGCCGAAGTAGGGCTGCTATGTTAAGCCTTCGTAAAAGCTAGTTTATTTTATATTGACTTAACAGAAAAAATCAAATTCGGGTAAAAACCATTTTTTTTCCAAAAATTATTGCCAATCTCATGTTAATATTGTTTAAATTTAATGTTAAGCAAATATTAACAAATGTACTTCTTCAAAAAATACAGCCTGCTTTACTGGTCAGTTTTGCTGATCAATATTGGCGCTATCACCAGCGTGAAGGCACAGCTGTACAGTTTTGATTTTTATGACGGCACTTTCAATTTTAGTGTAGATACTTTGTTGCAGCGTAATTTTTCGGGCCAGCTTTCTGCCAACCATATCAAACAGTATTATCAACAATTGGAAAGTGCGCATAGCGATGATTTAATTGCAGCACTGCAAAACTACCGTAAGCAACACCAGCTTAATGATTGGCTGTATTACCAACTGATTAGAAAAACTGCCGAGCAGTTAAGTCCCAAAGCCAAAAACTATCATAGTTATACTTTATATAAATGGTACCTGATGGTGAAATCTGGTTACGATGCCAGAATTGCCATTGGCGACAACCAGATTATTTTTTATGTGAAGTGTGACGAGGATATTTCCGACATTCCCTATTTTATGGCAGATGGCAACAAATACATGTGCCTTAATTATCACGATTACCAAAAACTCTTTAAAAAAGCTGATACTTATTTGCCAGTTAAAATTGAGGTGGCTGGCGCTAAAAATGATTTTAGCTATAAGGTGACCAAAATGCCAGAGTTTAAGCCAGAGGATTACCAGGACAAGCAAATTGCCTTTAACTACAAACACAAAGCCTACCACTTTAATGTAAAGGTGAACACCGAGGTGTCTCGTATTTTTGCCAATTATCCCGTGGTTGATTTTGAAACTTATTTCAACATTCCCTTGAGCAGGGAAACTTATCAATCGTTAATTCCAATTTTAAAGGAAAATGTAAAGAAAATGTCGACCAAAAAAGGGATTGACTATTTGATGCAGTTTACCCGTAACGCTTTTTTATATGAGGACGATGAAGCTTTATTGGGCAAAGAAAAACGTTTTTCGCCTGAACAAACGCTTTTAAATGATCAGAGTGATTGCGATGATCGGGCTGCTTTATTTTTCTTTTTAGTCAAAGAGATTTATAACCTCCCGATGATTGCCCTGCTTTACCCTACGCATATTACCATGGCGGTGGCTTTTGACAAGCCTGTGGGAGAAGCGATTTATTATCGAGGCAAAGCCTACAGTGTGTGCGAACCTACTCCACAAAAGAAAAACTTAAAGCTTGGGGAACTATCTGCGGACCTGAAAAATCAGAAATATGAGGTGGTTTATGCTTACCAGCCTCACTCCCGCTAAACTCATGATATTGTTAGTATTAGCACCAACTAAAAAACCCTGCTCTTGTTTCTATGGTTGATATTGATGGATAACAAAGTTCAAAGATCTCTCCACTGAGGTCGAGATGACGGTATAGGAACGGATGAGCTTTTATGAAATCTTTCCTAATAGATGAATAATTCACTGTTACCGACGTATAACTACAAGTAACCTACTACGAAGAATTTCTGTTTTACTACTACAACAAGTACTCAAAAAAGTTGTAAGAGGCGCAATTTATGCCTATCGTTAGAGTATCATACCCACGCAAAACAAAAAGCCCAAAGGAACTACCTCTAGGCTTTTTGCTGTTAAGGCTGTTATTTTATTGAACAATTATATTTTTGGTAGCTACAATTGGTGTTGTGTATTTACTATGCGAAGTAGTACACTTTAATTCGTGGCTTCCTATATTAAAACTCCATTCGGGCAGCCTAGCCTGTCCCACAGAAGGTAAATATGGATGAGGTGTATTACTAGTCCAAGTGTAAGTAATACCAAAACAAAAATAACTCATATCATAATCTTGCCCCCAACCCCAACTACTGCTAATATTAGAAATACCAGAAATATATGGAGTTACTACGCTATTAGCATTTAAAGGGTATAAAGAGTTAATTATCGGTTCGTCTACTGCACTAGGAAAAGCACTTGTATAACCAGATAAATTATTATTAGCCATAATTGAATTTGCAGTGTTACTATGTTTAAAACCTAAACTATGCCCAAGAGCATGGATCATAATATTTACCAATTGAGTGGATGAGCTATAACCGTAATCCAAATTAACTAATATTAATCCCCCTGCTTTTCCATCTCCATTGGTATATTCCACTGCGTGTGATTGGCTATAAGATAGAACACCAAGATCAGAATCTACAATAATATCATGTGGAGGCGGCACATCTAGTGTACCATATTGTGAAACCAAGTGCAATTTGATATCGCTACTCGGGTTAGCATTCCACGCGGCTACTGCTGAGTACAAAGCATTATTCCAAGTTGAATTAGCAGGCTGTATTGCTGGCTTCACCCAAATATTGATATTGTGTTCTTTATTATTATTAACAGCATATATCGGATTACTTATATTTAATGAACTTTTTTTAATAAGTATATCGTTTTCTACAAGATAGTAGTCGTTTTTGAAACTCCGTATGCCATTTGTTGAAAAACCCATGGATTCTATTTTGGAAAGATCGCCTGGACTAACATAACTAGGAGCATTAATCTCATACTTTACCGTTGAATACCACGATACTTCTTTATTTTGTGCAGAAAGGAAAAATCTATACCTAATAACAATTCTACCTGAAAATCTATAAGCAGGTAAAATAGCAGGAAGCCAAACCGATTGAAAAATCGTGCCATGAGAAGCAAATTCAGATTTACGCACATATTTAGTGGGAGAGATTTCAATAGTGGAAGGATGACTATCAAAATTGTTATCCTCTGGACTTTCAGTGTATAAAAGCGTTACATAACAATCCCCTGGTGAACTTGGATCACTATATTTCATTAATGTAAATCTAAATTCAAGATCGGTAGCCATTTGCGAATCGCTAACCATGAATTTATTGTCTGAACTAGCACCTTTTAGTTCAAATGATGACATAACCATATTTGCCTCAGCAGTTTTACCAAAAACCAAAAGCAAAGCAAGTATAAGTATATTTTTCATTTTATTTTTCATATACTAGTTTATACTCATTAGCTTCCCCATATAACTCCAGTACTTTTTTTAAACTGAGCGTCACTCTTTCCCCAACAATAAATTCTTCCGCTTTTTCATTATAAATTACTTTATCTAACGGTACAGCGAGCATAATAGATAAAAAGCGTCTTTCCTTTTCGTAGTTTACCGATAATTTTTCGACTTTCTCTTCAACTTGATGTTGATCTTTCTTGCAACCTACAGCGGTTGCAACTCCCAAAACCGCAACCATTGCAATTTTGAGGAACGTTAAATTTTTATTTTTCATGATGACAAGTTAGCGGGACATCATCAACCAGAAGTTAAAGCCACATTAACATATTTCATTAAAACAGAAAAACATCAAAACCTATAGTTTTAAGTGTTAACCTAGGCTTAACATAAGTTATCTGCAAACAAAAAACCCCGAGGGATCACCTCGGGGGTTTCTAACACATATAATTTTGTGTGAAGACTAATAAACGTTAGTTTTAGGAGTCCAACTAGCCCAACCTGTAGTCCAATTAGTAGCACCAAATGCACCTTTAAAAGCTACTTTCTCAAAGAAAGCATCATTTTGATCTCCAGTGAAAGCGGCACCTGTTAAAGCAATAGAGCCCGTAGCCGGCAAGAAGTTAGGACTTGTTAAGCTGAAAGCATTTGTTAGTCCAGCCCCTGCTGATGAAGTTAATTTTACAGTTCCATCAGTAGTTGCTTTAGTTTCGATTGCAGTTGCAGAAGCACCAGCAACAGTAACGTCACTACCTAATTTGAAAGGAGCAGCTAAAGCATAAAGGATATTGTTTTTGAATTGAGAAGTACCATCGATAAATGCGTTGTAAGTACCGTTAGATTCTAAAGATAAACCGCCATCTGGATGTCCTAACAAGATTGAGTTGTTAAGAATGAAAGCTGTATTTCTCCTAAATCTATTTGCGAAATTATGGTTAGCAGCAGTATTAGCAGCACCATTAGGACCTAAAATTGTGAAATTTGAAAGGTTTGGTCTAGTTCTAGGCAAAGCATCAGAACCACTAGCATTGTTGTCGCACTCAATACCGTTACCAGCATCGCCACCATCAACAAACTCAGGATCTCTCAATGATACAGCAAATTGAATTTTACCTTTATAACCATTATCAAAATCAAAATCATCATCAGCAGTAGCGTAAGCGATTAGGTATTTTGCATTTACAGTACCACCGAAGAACTCGAAAGCATCATCGTTACCGTAAGCTACCATGATGTGTTCAAGAGTAGTTCCTGAACCAACACCGCCTAAAGTTAATCCATTAATTTCTGAATTAGGTTCTGCAGCGATACCAGCGAACTCAATTCTTATATATTTTAAGCTACCTGAGTTATCGTTATCAACAGTACCACCATATTGTCTACCAACTCCACCTTCAATAGTTGGATTGTTTGCATTTACAGTAGCTCTGCCTAAAAGGATAATTCCACCCCAATCACCAGGTGTTCTTTCGCCTACTGGCCTACCAGAAGTAAATACAATTGGAGCTTGAGCAGTACCTTCCGCCATAATCTTAGAACCTCTCTCCATGATTAAAGCACCTTTATTAGTAGTACTTGATTTAACAATAGTTCCAGGTTCAATAGTTAACGAAGACCCTTCTTCGAAATAAGTGTAACCTGTTAGTGTAATTGTACCTTTTCTTACCACTACATGTTGATCCTTTTTAAAGGTACCAGTTAAGTTTCCACCATTAGTAATCTCAATAGTACCTGTTGTTCCATCGCCATTATTGTTCTTTTTACAAGCGGTAAAAGCAACTGCAGTCATCAATACTGCCACAATAGAGTGTTTTAATTTCATGTTTTTATTTTTTTGTAAAGTTATTTCGTGTATGTTACGTATAGATTATCAACACGTTAAGATTTCCTTAACGATTGACCACATTAATTCTATTTTGTTAAAGAAAAATTATAATTGAAACCCAATGTAAAGTTTGTACCGAAACGGGTTGAAGTGTATTGCTTATCGATATTTGGGCTATAGACGTTTTTATCATCCATGTTCAAATAGAATATACTTTTTTGGTTTAATACATCACCAATGTTAAGTTTTAATTCAGCTCTATTCTTTATTAACTTCTTGCTAATTTGGAAATCAATTACGTTTCTAGAGTTTTCCCAAATATTTGGAATCAATGAGTTTCCAACAAATGCAATACGCTCGCCAATCCGATTGTACAATGCGGTTATTGAAACACCGCTCTTCTCATTTGCATATTGTAATCCGGCGTTGATTAAATATGGAGACTGCCCTTGTAAAGGTCTCGAATTTAACCCTAATGAGTTAAGCTCTACTTTTGATTTAATATAACTTGCATTTGCAAATGCAGTCAAATCTTTAAAGAATAGACCATCAATAACATCCAATCTCTTTCTAAAATCCAGTTCTACACCATAAGAAGATGCCTTTCCGACATTTGTGAAATTGATTTGTCTTCTTTCTGGAGTTCCACCTTCATCTAATGCCTGCTCTATTGCATTATTAAAGTCTTTATAGAAAACTGAAAAAGTTAAGGCTTCTCCAGCTTTAGGATAAATCTCATATCTCAAATCTGCATTATTAATCGTACCTCTTTCTAACGAAGGATTACCTAATGTAGAAGTCTGCGCTACGAAATCATAGAATGCAAATGGAGCAAGCTCTCTCAGCTCTGGTCTAGATACGGTTCTTGAAACCGATGCTCGGAAATTACTCTTACTTGTAATAGCGTAGGTATAATTTACAGATGGTAAGATATCAGTAAAAGTTTGATCAAAACTTCTAGCAGTACCGCTTAGGTCTGTGTAATCAATATTTTGATAGTAGTTTTCAATCCTTGCTCCCCAAACCAATCTAGATTTTTCTCCTAGCTTATTGTCCAACATCAAATAACCAGAGTTCAACAAAGTTTGCGCTTGATAAGAATCCGTGTTACTTGTAAAGTCACTTAAGATAAAACCTCCTGTAGAGTTAATATTTTCCTGAGCAAAAATTGATCCTTTTGGCAAACTTAACAAATAATCGTCCATGCTTGCAGAACCAGAAGAGTTAAACAAGTAGTTAAAAATTCTAGCGTCAAAGTCTCTAGTTTTGTACATACTTAGCAAACCTGCCTTGAAAGTACTTTTCTTCGAAAGAAAGTTAAAAGGAAGCGAATAATTTAATTGGCCTGAAAAATTGTCCTCTTTTAAAGAAGAATAGAATCTTCTACTGTTTCTATCGACTACGTTATATGTATCAGAGTTAGCCCCACCTATTTGACGATAGTAGATAGATCTTAAATCTGGCTGAGTTCTATTGATCAATGAGTAACTTACATTCCAATTAAGCTTTTGATCAGCTTTACCGAACTGATGATCACCCTCTAATTGCGTATTGTAAATAGTCTTTTTAGTTAAATCTGAGTTATTGAAACGCAAGTTAGCGTCAATATTAGTATTGAAACCCGTCCTATCTGTATAAGTCTCGTCAAATACGCTATTAAATAGATTTTTAAAGCTCAATTTACTCCTACCCTTTTTATAAGTAATATTAGCTAATACACCTACGCTAGTATTAAATACATATTGAGAGTCGTCATAATCGTAATAAACGTCTCTAAAACCATTTTGATAGTCATTACGTTGAACAGGGTTAATATTTTGTCCGTTTCTATAAGAAAGAGAAACAACACTTCCTAAAGAACCTCCATTTTTAAAATCTATACGTTTACCATAACTAATTTGATGGTTTTGAGAAGGTAAAGCGGTATACGTTTTCTCCGCATATGGATTAGAAAGCTGTTTAGATAATTGTGCTTTTTGAGATGCATTTAACGGATTATATTCCTGGAAAGAACCTGGAAAAGTAGATGGAAGATTTCTGCTACCATCTGTAAAACTAAGATAATCGTATTTACCTCTAATGTTGCCTAAGAAATCTTTAAACGTGGATTGTGTATTATAACCAAAACTTGTTGTAAAGTTTAAGAAATCTTGATCTGGAACATCTTTAGTAATTACTTGAACAATACCACCTGCGAAATCACCTGGTAAATCTGGTGAAGCAGTTTTATGAATAATTAGATTATCAATTAAGTTTGCAGGAATGATATCAAAAGAAAAAGCTTTCTTATCTGGCTCTGTAGATGGCAACAATGAATTATTCAACATAGATGTGTTATAACGGTCTGCTAAACCTCTAATAACAACAAATTTATTGTTTTGGATACTTGCACCGCTTACACGCTTTAGAACTTCAGAAGTATTTCTATCAGGAGATCTTTTAATTAGCTCCGCTGAGATACCACTCGAAATTCTAGCACTGTTCTTTTGCTGAAGAAGTAGAGAGTTTACCGATTCTTGCTTATAATTACCAGTAATAACTACCTGATTAAGAGTTTGAGAAGAAGATTCTTCTAGGGTTAAATTTAATGTAGTAACCGTACCACTTTTCACCTCTACATCTGCTATCTTCTTTGTTGCATAGCTAATATAAGATACTTCTATTTGATATTTACCAGAAGCCAGGCCTCCCAGTACATATTTTCCCTCCACATCAGTGCCTACTCCTTTATTAGTGCCTGCAATTTTTACAGAAACACCGATCAGCGTTTCTCCCGTTTTAGCGTCCGTTACAGTTCCTGAAATTTTCCCTGTTCCCTGAGCGAAAACAAGCACACTAGCTAACGCAAACATGATGGTTAGTAGTGCTTTCTTTAGAGTTAATTGTGATTTCAATTTGCCTTATTTTTAATTAGGGCAAAACTATTACCACAATGTTAGCTTCATGTTAGCTTGAAATTACCATTTGTTTACCGCTAGGTTAACAAATTGTTAAAGCGCACCAGTAACGCTTTTGTATTAATATTTTAAGCCGATTTTTTTGCAGATAAAGTGCAATAACCAAATTGGGCCAATTAACAAAAACTTAACATCTTCTAAAAATGAAGGTTTTTTCCCTTCTATTTTATGACCAATGAATTGTCCTATCCAAGCAATCACAAAAATGGCCAAAAAGATGATCCATGCCGCTGGGCCGTTATGGTATTTTTCCCACATCTCTATCTGCACAATGCCGTAGCTCATGCCTGCAATAATCCAGATCATCATAAAGAACAAGGTAGGCGACAGTGTAAAATAATAGTACATGGCAAAGGCAATTAGAAACGATGCCCAATTAAAAAAGGTTTGATATTGCCCCAAAAAAGATAACTGCGGAAATGGAATTAACCAAACCAAGCCCAACAAACTAAACACAATTAAAGGCACGCAAATCCAATGGATGAGTTTATTAGTGCTATTTTGATGGCTTTCGGCATACTTATCAAATAAAATGTCTACTGGCTTTTTTGCTGGGGCTTGTGCAGTTTTATTCATATCTGGTGATTTTGGAATTATAAAAATAAGAAAAAAAAGAAACCGTCATTTCGAACGTATGTGAGAAATCTAACAATTTGCTAGATTTCTCCTCCTTCGTCGTCGAAATGACGGTACTATTTAAGAGATTTACTTTGTAGCTGCTTCGCGGTCCTCGCTATGCTCTGAATGACAAAACTATCTTACTTCGCAAATGCTACCGAACGGGTTTCTCTAATTACCGTTACCTTAATTTGGCCTGGATAGGTCATTTCAGTTTGAATACGGTTAGAGATATCTGCTGCTAACAGTTCTGCTTGTTGATCGCTTACCCTTTCACTTTCTACCACTACACGTAGTTCTCTACCTGCTTGAATAGCAAAAGTTTTTTCTACCCCTGGATAAGACATCGCCAATTCTTCCAATTCTTTTAAACGTTTGATATAGCTTTCTACTACTTCACGACGGGCTCCTGGACGGGCTCCTGAAATAGAGTCACAAGCTTGGATAATTGGAGAAATCATTGAAGTCATCTCAATTTCGTCGTGGTGGGCACCAATAGCGTTACAAACTTCTGGATGCTCTTTATATTTTTCTGCTAATTGCATTCCCAAAATAGCGTGTGGCAATTCTGGATTATCATCAGGCACTTTACCAATATCGTGTAAAAGTCCAGCACGTTTTGCCAACTTAGCGTTTAAGCCCAGTTCAGCCGCCATGGTTGCACAGAAATTGGCCACCTCACGTGAGTGCTGTAATAAATTTTGTCCGTACGACGAACGGTAACGCATACGGCCTACCATTCTAATCAATTCTGGGTGTAAACCGTGGATGCCCAAATCAATTACGGTACGCTCACCGATTTCGATGATTTCGTCTTCAATTTGTTTTTTGGTCTTAGCCACAATCTCTTCAATACGAGCAGGGTGAATGCGACCATCGGTAACCAAACGGTGCAAAGCTAAACGGGCAATCTCTCTTCTTACTGGATCAAAACCCGAAAGGATGATCGCTTCAGGAGTATCATCTACAATGATCTCGATACCTGTTGCAGCTTCCAATGCACGGATGTTACGTCCTTCTCTACCAATTACACGACCTTTGATCTCGTCGTTATCAATATGGAAAATAGATACTGAGTTTTCGATAGCAGCTTCAGCAGCGGTACGTTGAATGGTTTGTATCACTACTTTTTTAGCTTCTTTACTTGCGGTAAGTTTAGCTTCGTCAACAATATCCTTCACTTGCATTAAGGCTTGAGAACGCGCTTCCGACTTCATGTTTTCTACCAATTGGTTTTTAGCCTCTTCGGCACTTAAGCCTGCAATGGTTTCCAATTGTTGTACATGTTGGCTTTTAAGCACGTCTACTTCCTCCTGCTTTTTAATAGCCAGTGCCGTTTGCTTTTCGAAATTATCTTTTTGTTTATCTAAATCTTGTTCTTTTTTGCCCAGATTTTCCATGCGTTGATTAAGCGATTGCTCTTTTTGCTTAATGGAATTTTCACGCTGTGCAACTTCGCTATTACGGCTTTGTACTTGTTGTTCGTGTTCGCTTTTTAGTTGTAGAAATTTCTCTTTCGCTTCTAATAACTTATTCTTTTTTAAAATCTCGGCATTGTTTTCGGCATCTTTCAATATTTTCTTTGCCTTTGATTGAGCCGCTACTTCCTGCTGCTTTAAGAGGTTACGCAGCAGGTATCTGCCAATGACCACACCCACTATTAAGCTGGCCAATATGCATCCTACTATTCCTAATATTTCCATTGTTATTTTGATGTTTTTAATGGGGATGGAGCTATCGTAAACGATGGTTCCATTGTTCCCTTGTTGTTTTTTAAGAAACTATCATCAAGACAGTTCCGTCGTTTGTTGTTTGTTGGTGATGGCTTTGATGCCATCGATATTCTTCGTAAAAAAAAAACCGTAGCTAAATTATTATGTTCATTCACCCATTGTTAAGTGTAAATTAAATGAAACATAAAAATTTAGCCACGGCCAAATTTATAGCTATAGTGAACCTAAGGATAGTGTCCTGAGGTTAATAAAGAACTTTTTTTATTTAGCGAAAAACCCGTTCAATAAACTATCTAACTCTTCCACCTTGTCGGCTACACTCGTATCCTGACTTTGAACTTTATGCTCGGCTTTTAAAACTGCCGTGGCATAGTGCAAAACTGCCATTGATAACAAGTCTTGTTTATCCCTAACCGCATAATTTTCCTGATAGTCTTTTATACGCTCATTGATAATCTTTGCCGCTCGTCTCACAATCTCCTCTTCTTCCATACTTACCTTTAGGGGGTAAATGCGGTCGGCGATAGTTATTTTAATCGAGATTTCTCCCATTTTTAGCTTTGTTTCAATTAATCTGTATCACTTATTTCTTAAGCAATACTACACACTTATCAATTTCACGCACAAATTCGTTAATTTTTTGCTTTATATCAAGTGTCTTTTCACTTGTTCCTTCAATACTCTTTGCTAATTTGAGCACTCTTATTTTTTCATCGAGCTCTAAATGTGTGCTTTTGGCCACATCCAATGCTTGTTTTTGCTGCTTATTTTCGGCTTTTAAAAGTTCATTTTCCTCTTGTAACGCTTGACACAGCGCAATCAATCTATCCGTTTTTTGCAGTACACTATTAAGTTGATCTACTACAGCAGCCATTTTTTGAGTTGTGGGTTATGGGTTGTCAGTTATGGGTTAGTCTTGTAACTCATAACACGAAACTCATAACAATTTTACTTCTTATTATCTTATCTCTGCGTTGGCAGTTTGGGCTAAGTTAGCAATAATCTTTTGCATAATTGCATCGATCTGCTTATCGGTTAAAGTTTGCTCTTCATCCTGCAAGGTGAAATTCAAGGCATATGATTTCTTTCCTTCAGGCAGCTTATCTCCCTGATAAACGTCAAATACCTGCACATTTTTAACCAATTTGCGCTCTGCTTTAAAAGCAATGGTTTTTAATTGATCAAAAGTAGTGGCCTGATCTACCAGCAGGGATAAGTCTCTTCTAACTGCTGGATATTTTGGCACTTCTTTGTTGATGATTTTATTTTTCTTCAATGCATCCAGTACAAAAGCCCAGTCGAAATCAGCATAGAAAATATCTTTGCTCAAATCGGCTTTCTTTTTATCAGCATTGGTTACCGCACCAAAACTTACCAAGGTTTTATCACCTCTGAAATATTTAAGGCCATAAGCAAAGTTTTCGTCGCTAATTTCATCTATTTGAAAGTTAGCCAAACCTAAACGGTTTACGATAGCATCTACCGCTGCTTTTAGGTTATAAAAGGTAGACGGTGTTGATTGCTGGTTCCATTGCTCGCCTTGTTTGGCACCGCTTAGCACTAACAATAAACGTGGACGCTCTACATATTTTTCGTTAATGAGATGATAGGTTTTACCAAATTCATAAAACTTAATGTCTGCGTTTTTACGATTAACGTTGTAGGCCACACTTTCCAAAGCAGGTTGCAACAGGCTTTGACGCATGGCATTTAAATCAGAGCTTAACGGATTTAAAATCTGCACTGCTTCCGCCTCATTTTTAGAATTGGCTAAACGAGTGAGTGAATTGCACCAAATTTCGATAAAGCCATTAGCGGTAAGCATATCAGCCACCAAGTTTTGTACATTTTCCTTGTTAGGCTTGGCGGTGTAAGCCAATGAAGCATTTACTTTAGTGGGGATAAGAATGTTGTTGTAACCATAAATACGTAATACCTCTTCGGTAATATCGCATTCGCGGGTCACATCTACCTTATAGGCAGGTACTCGCAAATCTAAACCTTCAGCAGTTTCAGTAGCGATGGAGATGCCTAAAGCGGTAATAATTTCTTTAATTTCTGTGGTTGGGATATCCTGACCAATTAAATCAAGCACATTTTGGTATTTGATAGCTACTTCAAATGGATTGGCCTTTACAGGATATAAATCTGAAATAGGTGATGAAATTTGGCCACCAGCAATTTCCTTAATTAACAATGCCGCACGTTTAAGCGCAAATACCGTCATTTCAGGATCGGTTCCACGTTCGAAACGGAATGAAGCATCCGTTTTTAACGCATGTCTTTTAGACGTTTTACGTACAGAAACTGCATTAAAGTAAGCACTTTCTAAAAAGATATTAGTGGTTTGCTCTGTTACACCCGAACCAATTCCGCCAAATACACCCGCAATACACAATGGTTTTTCGGCATCGCAAATCATTAGGTCTTCGGCAGAAAGCTTGCGCTCTACATGATCCAAAGTGGTGAACGGTGTGCCTTCTTCACATTTTTTTACGATGATTTTTTTGCCAGCAATTTGGTCGGCATCAAAAGCATGTAAAGGTTGCCCCAACTCATGCAATACATAATTGGTGGCATCTACTATATTGTTAATTGGACGTAGGCCAATCACTTTCAATTTATCTTTCAACCAATCTGGAGATGGTTTTACCGTTACTCCGCTAATGCTTACACTGCTATAGCGTGGACAAGCATCAGTAGCTTCTACCTTAACATCAACAATTAGGTTTTCATTTTCTACCGCAAACGCTTCTACATTTGGCAATTCATAAGCTGTACGTAAATAAGCGGCCAAATCTCTGGCTACCCCTAAGTGAGAGGCTGCGTCAGCACGATTTGGTGTTAAGCCAATTTCAAATAGATAGTCATCGTCAACATTAAAGTATTTTTTTGCCTCAAGCCCCACGGGTGCGTCTTCTGCCAACACCATAATTCCTGCATGTGAACCACCTAAGCCAATTTCATCTTCGGCACAAATCATCCCTTCAGACACCTCACCCCTAATCTTAGATTTATTGATTTTGAAAGGCTCTCCCTCGTTTGGATGCACGGTAGTGCCCACGGTAGCTACTACTACTTTTTGTCCAGCAGCCACGTTTGGCGCACCGCAAACAATTTGTAGCAGTTCTGGTCCACCTACGTTTACTTTAGTTACACTTAATCGATCGGCATTAGGGTGCTGTATGCGTTCTTCAACATATCCAATTACTAGACCTTCCAAACCTCCAGGGATAGTTTGTACTTTCTCTAGGCTTTCTACCTCCAAACCTATGTTGGTAAGGATCAAAGAAATTTCCTGAGGAGTTTTATCAGTTTTAATAAGTTGTTTAAGCCAGCTATATGATATCTTCATTTTGAGTATTGAGTAGGCGCATTGCCACAATTTTGATGTGCTATGCGTTTTAAAGTGCAAAGATATTATTTAATGACGAAAGCAGAAAGTAAGCAAAGCGTTTGACAAGAAAAATTAACGTATGCTCAAGCCACTTAACAACATTATACATGCTCCACCTCCTATTATTACCATAATAACAGTAATGATTAATAGCTTTAAGCCAGGAGTTTTATTTTGCTCTGTTTTTTTTGAAAAAATCAACTGTCCTAAGCCTACCAAAAACATTATGGCTACTGCAATCCAATATAATATTGATACAAAGACTATTTCCATATTTAAAATTAGCTAATTGGCGCTATTTTTCCCCTTATTTGATCGATTTTATGATCACGGTAGAAAATATTCATTGTCTCAAAAGGTATCATCTTCATCTTATCGCTCACGATGTGCACACAGGATTTTTTAACAGCACGCACATCAAAATCTAAAGGATCCATAAAGTTCATGATAATAATGCGAAATAAATTATCATATTTCAATCCATCAGACTGAACTCTAGGCAAACAGCACATCAACTCCCCAAAAGTACCCTCTGCGCAGTCTACGGAAACTCCTGTGCTAAACAAATTAAGCATATGTTGTTTCAATCGCTCATCATGCTCAAAAACAATTGTGTTTTTAGAGTTATTCAACAAATCCTCTGGGTTGATCAAATTGGTCATTGGAATTACCTCTTCGTCTACTTTTAAAGCATAGGCCATACATAGCGCATCTGGATTACAAGGCACTGGAATTAAATCTTGAGGGGTAAAAATAGATTGCTCATAAATTTTACGACGAACTTCAGTAAGTGTTATTCTCCCACTCTGATCATTATAATTATCGTTCCTGCCAGCTACCTGTGTAGGCTGAAAGGTTACTCCTCTTACACATTTTTGCTTCAAAGCATATGCGATAATATCTCCTATTTCATGATCATTTAGTCCTTTTTGCAAAGTAACTACCAAAGTAGTAGATAAATTGAAGCGATTTAAATTTTCAATAGCTTTCTTTCTGATCTCTGTCAAATCTTCTCCCCGCAGTTTTTCAAGTACTTCGGCACTGAAACTGTCAAACTGTAAGTAAATTTCAAAATCAGGCATGTAAGATGCCAGCTTTTCCACAAATGATACATCTTTAGCAATACGGATACCGTTAGTGTTGACCATCAAATGTTTGATTGGCTTTTTCTTCGCTAAATCCAATATGGCAAAAAAATCGGGATGAACCGTTGGTTCCCCGCCCGAAAGCTGAACTACATCAGGTTCACCTTCATTTGCGACCACAGTGTCCAACATTTTCTCAATTTCTTCCAAAGTGCGGTGTCTTCCATAATGTGGCGAGGACATCGCATAACAAGTTGGACAGCTTAAATTACATCGGTCGGTAACCTCTACAACCGTTAAACATGAATGCTGTTCATGATCTGTACACAGACCGCAATCATAGGGACACCCATAATGAACTTTTGTATTGAACTTCAATGGTATCTCTGATTGCTTGTTGTAGTTTCTAATTTGTTTATAATATTCTACATCATCAGCAATCATTACCTTGCTCTCACCATGCGCATTACAACGTTTCAACATGAAAACTTTAGCCTCTTGAAAGACAATCTTCGCATCACAAAGCATTAAACACTCTGGACACAGGCTCTTTGTATAATCGTAATAAATATAATCTCTAGTCTTCATAAGCTGTTAGTTTTACTAGCAAATGGAAATAAATTGGAAATTAGCCTCCACAAAAACTTATAGTAATAAATAAATATAATTAAAGCTGCCCAATGAATACTACTTAAGTTTAAAAACAGCGGCTGATAAGGTTTAAGAAACTCGATTAAAAATCGATAAAGAAAATACAAAAGCATAAAAAGCTTAAATCTATCTCCATTAGGCAAATTCTTTAAACGTATAAATTGAAAAAAAACGATCAAACAAATGGTGAAAAAAATCTCATAAAGCATCACTGGATGCCGCATTTTACCATCACCTAAATCCATACCCAAAATAAAATTAGTAACCTTTCCATAAGTAGGTTCAGCTACCCCCATTAAAAAACAACCAAACCTTCCAATGGTTAAAGCCACTAGAATTGGAAGCACATAAATATCCCCAGAGGCAACTTTAACGCCAATGATCTTCTTTATAAGCTCAACACCGAACAAGCCCCCCAATAATCCACCAGCTATGGTTTTGCTAGCGTACAACATCAAAAAATTAAGTCGACCTAAGTTGGCAACATCTTCTAAAACAGCAAAAAATCTAGAACCTATTAATGCCCCGAGCATTGCTCCGAGCATTATCCAGAGTCTGTTCTCATCAGAAATTGGATCATTGACACCTCTGCGCAGAAAATAGTACAATCGTACCCCAACTATAAAAGCAAGAGTTTCTAACAAAAAATGCCAGTGATAATACTGACCAGCAAATTCAAATTGGACAGGGAATGTCAATTTATTGAAATTCTAATTTCGCAAAAACAGGTAAGTGATCTGAAAAATAACGTTGGTCTTTGCTATCAGTAATTACCCCGTATTTCTGTACTTTAAAACCTTTATTGATAAAAATATAATCGATCCTATCTTTCAAAGGGCTATCAAATTTAAAACCGTTGAAAGTTCCTTCGGGTCCATAAGGTGGTTCGATGCTCACCTCTTTACTATCACTCAAAAATGATTTAATGGTGGCAATAGCATCTGTTTCTGGGGTTACGTTCAAATCTCCAGTATAAACTACGGGTAGCTTTGGAGCAATTTCCTGTATTTTTTGTTTAATTAGTTTAGCCGATTCTATCCTTGCCTGTACCCCAACATGGTCGTAATGCGTATTAAAAACCAAGAACTCCTTTTTATTGCGCTTATCGTACAAACGCACCCAAGTGCACACACGGTTAAACATGGCATCCCAGCCCTTGCTTGGCACATTTGGTGTTGGAGATAGCCAAAATACGCCGCCATCTTTTTTGGTAAATCTACTTTTGTTATAGAAAATTGGAGAGAATTCGCCCTTGCGCAATCCATCATCTCGGCCTTCGCCTACAGCTTCAAAATCAGCGTTTTCTAAAATGGCATCGTATTGTTCGGCCAAAGCCTCTTGAGCGCAAAGGATATCCACCTCGTGAAACTTCACCAAAGCTTTTACGTTGTCTTTTCTTTTGCTCCAAGCATTAACGCCATCTTTTTCTGTACTGTACCTAATATTATAGGTCATTACATTTAAAGCAGCATTTTTTTGCGCATTTAACTGGACACTTAACAGTGCTAACGACAATACAATTACAATTCGTTTCATTTTACTTTAGATTTGCTTCCAAATGTAAAAATTCAAAACCTATATTAAGTTAAGCCAACATTAAAAAGTTAAATCCTTTCGAATGGCATTATAAATATCCTTCATCGGCCATACTTAAGAAATTGTGATTGCAAACAATGATATGGTCGAAGATGCTAATTTCCATGAGCTTTCCTAGCTCCACAAGTTTAGTCGTGATATCTACATCGGCATTACTTGGCTTTAGGTTGCCAGAAGGATGGTTGTGAACCAAAACCATTGAAGCAGCGCCATGCTCTATGGCAATTTTAAACACCATTTTTGGATCAATCACAGTACCTGCTTGCCCACCTTTACTCATGAAATGCTTTCCAATCATGACATTAGCTCTATTTAACAGCAGCAACCAAAATTCTTCATGTGGCAGATCCGCCAAATCAGCTTTGATTATCCTGAAGGCGTCAATAGAAGAAAGTATTTTCTGTATTTCGGGAGCACCGGTCCCATTTCTTCTTCGACCCAACTCCAAAGCAGCTACAATGCTGATGGCTTTGGCTTCACCAATGCCCTTAAATCTCGAAAGTTCCTTCACGCCGAGTTGCGAAAGTTTGTCGAGGTCATTTTGACAAGAAGACAAGATACGCTTGCTAAGATCTACAGCTGTTTCGTTTTTGTTTCCAGAACCTATTAGAATGGCAATCAGCTCTGCATCGGTGAGCTGTCGCCTACCTTGTTGCAATAGTTTTTCTCTCGGACGGTCGGCTTCTGCCCAGGCTTTAATGCCGAGTTTGTTTTCATAGTTAGACATAGATAGAAAATTATAGGCATAAAAAAAACGGCATCATCTTACGATGATACCGTTTCTAATATCGTTTAAAAAAGCGACTATTTCAAGTTGTTAACAAACTTGGTTAATTTTGCTTTATTGTTAGAAGCTTTGTTTTTGTGGATTACGTTCTTTTTAGCTAAACGATCTAACATTGAAATTACTTTAGGAAGCAATTCCAATCCTGTTTTTTTATCTTCAGCAGCACGCAATCTTTTGATAAAAGTACGTGTAGTTTTAGCCTGATATCTATTACGTAAACGTTTTGCAGCGTTTGCTCTAATTCTTTTTAATGCCGATTTATGATTTGCCATTGTTTAGCCTTTTATTTCTTCTCTGTTTTATTTTCGGACTGCAAATATAGAAGTATTATTATTAAATTCAAAATGCTTTTAAAAAATATTTTCATCTAGTGATGACCTGAAGAAATGATTGGGTTTTAAACTTTTGTATGCTCAACGTGTTTTCAGAATAAATTTAGTTTTTTGGCACAAAATTAGCGCAAAAAGCATCAAAGTATTATTTTTGAAAAAAACATAGAATTTAGTGAAGAAACGTATCGCCATTTTTGCTTCAGGATCAGGATCAAATGCTCAAAAAATTATGGAGCATTTTAAACGCAGTACAGAGGCAGAAGTTGCCTTAATATTAACCAACAACCCAGAGTCGTACGTACTACAACGGGCCGATAGCTTTGAAATCCCCTCTCATGTTTTCGACAGAAATGAGTTTTATCAAACGGATGGGGTTGTTGATTTACTAAAAAATCTAGATGTAGACCTAATTGTGTTGGCGGGCTTTTTATGGCTTATCCCTCAAAACCTAATCAAAGAATACCCTGGTAGGATTATTAACATACACCCTGCCCTATTGCCAAAATTTGGCGGCAAGGGAATGTATGGCGATCGTGTTCATCAAGCGGTGATGGCAGCAAATGAAACCGAGGGTGGAATTACGATTCATTATGTAAATGAGCATTACGATGAGGGGGAGTTTATTTATCAGGCTAAATACCGTGTTGAAAAAGACGATACCCTAGAAATGATCAAGTTTAAAGGGCAGCAACTTGAACACCTTCACTATCCCCGCATTGTAGAAACGTTAATTAGGAAGATAAAGAAGTAGGAATGAGTTGGAAGTTTTAAGCTCACTGTTTGAATAGTTAGGTCGCTATCAACCTTTTTAAGCGACAACTTTCCGACTTGCGGACTCAAAATTTCAGGACTTATAACTTCCAAAAAACCAAACAACTAAAAATACAAACAACTAGTTTGCATAAACTCTAATTTTATTTAAAAAACCTCCTCTAAAAATCGTCTCCTTTTCATACCTTTGCGGCTCAAAACAATACCCTCAAAATGAGCCAATCAGTAAAGATCAAAAACGCCTTAATTTCAGTTTATTACAAAGATGGTTTAGCGCCATTAGTTGAGTACCTAGGCAAACAAGGTGTAACCTTATTTTCTACCGGTGGAACCGAACAATTTATTAAAGATTTGGGACTTCCTGTAACTGCCGTTGAAGACTTAACCGGATACCCTTCTATTTTAGGTGGCCGTGTAAAAACTTTGCACCCAAAAGTATTTGGTGGCATTTTAAATCGCAGGAACCTTGCGGGCGATCAGGAACAAATTTCACAATATGAAATTCCTGAAATTGATTTAGTGATTGTAGATCTTTATCCTTTTGAGGAAACCGTAAAAAATGGCGGTACCGACGAAGAAATTATCGAGAAAATAGATATTGGCGGTATTTCTTTGATTAGAGCTGCCGCTAAAAACTTTAACGACGTGGTGATTATCGCTTCGAAAGATGATTACTCGACTTTGTTAACGCAATTGGAAGAGCAAGATGGTGCTACTACTTTGGCACAGCGCAAAGCTTTTGCTAAAAAGGCGTTCCACACTTCTTCTCATTACGATACAGCAATCTTCAACTACTTCAATAACGAAGAGCCTTTAAACGTATTTAAACAAAGTATTGCCAATGCACAAACTTTGCGTTACGGTGAAAACCCTCATCAAGCAGGTGTATTTTATGGTGATTTGAACGAAATGTTCACCAAGCTTAACGGTAAAGAACTAAGCTATAACAACTTGGTAGACGTTGATGCGGCGGTAAGCTTAATTGATGAATTTGAGGAACCTACTTTTGCGATTTTGAAACATACCAATGCTTGCGGCGTGGCTTCGAGAAGCAACATTAAACAGGCTTGGGTTGATGCTTTGGCTTGTGATCCAGTTTCGGCTTTTGGTGGCGTTTTGATTGCCAACAGAGAAATTGATTTGGCTACTGCTGAAGAAATCAACAACTTATTTTTTGAGGTATTGATTGCACCTAGCTACGAACAGGCTGCTGTAGATTTGTTTAAAGCCAAGAAAAATCGCGTGATTTTGAAACGCAATTATGTGGAGCTGAACAAAAAACAATTTAAAACTTTATTGAACGGTGTAATTGAGCAGGACAAAGATTTAATTATTGAAGGCCCTGAGCAAATGACTACTGTGACTGAAAAAGCACCGACTACACAGGAGCTGAAAGATTTATACTTTGCCAACAAAATTGTGAAACACACTAAATCGAACACGATTGTTTTGGTGAAGGATGATGTTTTGATTGCAAGTGGTGTTGGTCAAACCAGTAGAGTTGATGCCTTGAGACAAGCGATTGAAAAAGCAAATTCTTTTGGCTTTAGCGTAAAAGGTGCTGCCATGGCTTCTGATGCTTTTTTCCCTTTCCCTGATTGTGTGGAGATTGCTGCCGATGCTGGCATTGCTGCTGTGTTACAACCTGGAGGTTCTATTAAAGATGCTGACTCTGTAGCGAAAGCTAATGAGAAAGGTATTGCAATGGTGACTACTGGGGTAAGACATTTTAAGCACTAAGCTAGGAGCCAGGGATTAGGAGTTAGGGATCAGTCTGGAGGATTAAGGAGCAAGGAATAAAGAGCAAAGACGAATTACCATTTGCAGAGAGGGTGTTTAACGTGTCGTCATTGCGAGGAACGAAGCAATCTCTAAACGAGTTAAAAGGTTGTGAGTTATTAGCAAAAACCCAACTTAACTAAACCCGATTGAAGTGAAAATATTTTTGCGGACAAACCCTATAGGTTTTAAACCTGTAGGGTTTTGCAAAAAGATTGCAACGTAAAGCGGGACTGCCTTTAAAAAGCATTACTGGTTTTGATTTTCGGATAGAAAAAAGAAACTTAATATAATATTTTGTCTAATTTTACATTTAGGATATTAGACATATTTGTTTTTAAATACAATAACATACCTCATACATGGGATTATTTAATTGGTTTACGCAGGAAGTTGCCATTGACCTTGGTACCGCGAACACCCTTATTATACATAACGATAAAGTAGTAGTTGATGAACCATCAATTGTGGCTTTTGATAGACAAACCAATAAAATTATCGCCATTGGTCGCCAAGCGATGCAAATGGAAGGTAAAACCCACGATAACATTAGAACCGTAAGACCTTTGAAAGATGGTGTAATTGCAGATTTTAATGCTGCTGAAGCCATGATTAAAGGGATGATCCGCATGCTGAACGGTGGTAAAGGATGGATGTTCCCTTCGTTAAGAATGGTGATCTGTATTCCATCGGGTATTACTGAGGTGGAGAAACGTGCGGTTAGGGATAGTGCAGAAATTGCTGGTGCAAAAGAAGTTTACTTGATACACGAACCGATGGCTGCTGCTGTGGGTATTGGTATTGATGTGGAAGAGCCGATGGGGAACATGATTATCGATATTGGTGGTGGCACTACCGAAATTGCGGTAATTGCTTTGTCGGGTATTGTTTGTGACCAATCTATCCGTGTGGCGGGTGATAACTTTGACTCGGATATTGTGAATTATATTCGCCGTCAGCACAACATTATGATTGGTGACCGTACCGCAGAGAAAATCAAAATTGAAGTGGGTGCTGCATTGCCTGAATTGAGCGACCCGCCTGCTGATTTTGCGGTTCAAGGTCGTGATTTGATGACTGGTGTGCCTAAACAGATTACGGTTTCGTACACTGAAATTGCACACTGTTTAGATAAATCAATCTCAAAAATTGAAGAAGCGATTTTGAAAGCGTTGGAGATTACTCCTCCTGAGCTTTCGGCAGATATTTACCAAACTGGTATTTACCTTACTGGTGGTGGTGCGTTGTTACGTGGTTTAGATAAACGTGTAGCTGCTAAAACCAAATTGCCTGTACACGTTGCCGAGGACCCGTTGCGTGCAGTGGTACGCGGTACTGGCATCGCCCTGAAAAACATTGGTAATTTTAAATTTTTAATGCAATAATTTGAGTTGCGAGTTACGAGTTGAATGTTAAAAGCACCGACTCGTAACTCGTAACCCACAACTCATGACCTAAATGCGTAACCTTTGGATTTTTCTTAGCAGATATAACGCATTTTTCTTCTTTATTATCTTTTTTGCCGCGGGGATTATTTTAACAATTAGGAATAATGTCTATCAGCGTAGTGTTACTTTTGGCTCTACCAATGAAATTGTTGGCACTGCTTATAAAAGACTGAACGTAATTAAGCGCTATTTAAACTTGGTGCAAGTGAATGATAGTTTGGCTGCCGAAAATGCGGCTTTAAAAACGCAGTTGCTTGGTATTGCCAGCATCGACAGTACACAAATTACCAAAGTAAAAGACACGATTAACCACCAGCAATACACGCTAATAGCGGCCAAAGTATTCAAAAATTCAGTAACACTAACCAATAACATTCTTACTATTAATAAAGGGATTAAGGATGGGATCGCTAAAGATATGGCGGTAATTTCCCTAGGGAAGGGTGTAGTAGGTTTTGTGCAAAATGTATCTGAAAACTTTGCTACGATACGTCCGCTACTTAACCAAGAAACGGCAATTAGTGTGGTACTCAAAAAAGACAATGCTTTTGGCAGTTTGGTTTGGGGCGACAATAATTTCGATTATCGTAAAGCATATGTAAAAGAAATCCCAAATCATTACAAGGTAAAAGTAGGTGATACGATTATTACTTCGGGCTCTGGTGGCTTTCCTAGAGGAATAGAGGTTGGAAGAGTAACCAACACCAATTTGAGTACGGGCGATAGCTTTATGACATTAGAAATTACGCTATTTAATAACTTTAGCACGTTGCAATTTGTATACGTGGTTAAGGATAAATTTGCAGAGGAAGTAAAATCTTTACAGCCAGAGGTGAAAAATGAACAGTAGAGTTATATTAGTCAATATATTTAGATGGATGGTACTGTTGTTTATACAGATTTTTCTGTTGCGCAACATGGCCTTTTACAACCTATCTACTCCATTTATTTATGTGCTGTTCATTTTGGTGCTGCCTTTTCACATTCCAAATGTGTTACTGTACATTATTGCTTTTATTACAGGCTTAACCCTCGACTCTTTTTACGACACCTTAGGGGTACACACCAGTGCTTGTATTGCTTTAGCTTTTGTAAGAATCCTTTTTATTTCTGTCAGTTTAAATAGAGAATCTATTGATGAACCTGAACCGTCATTGGGAAATATGGGCTTTAGGTGGTTTTCTTTATATGCAGTATTGTGTATTTTTGCTCACCATGTGGTATTGTTTTTCCTAGAAGCTTTTAAATTTACCTCACTAACTTATACTTTAGGAAGAACATTATTAAGTGTGGTGTTTACACTGTTTACGGTATTATTGGTAGAGTTTATCTTCCATAATAGAAAATCAGCTTAATGGACCAACTGTTTAATAGAAAATACATTGTACAGGGCTTATTTGTACTTGTTGCGCTTATTTTACTAGGCAGGCTTTTTTATATACAGGTCGTTAGCGATAAGTATTTTCTAGACGCTAACAACAATGCTTTACGTAAAAAATTCATTTATCCTGCCCGTGGTGTAATTACCGACCGTAAAGGCAAGGTATTGGCCCAAAACCAACCTACTTACGATTTAATGGTTACGCCTTACGAAGTAAAACCCTTTGATACGCTGTCTTTATGTAATATCATTGGGATTACTATGGAAGATTTCAGAAAGAAATTTCACAAGGCAGTGGTTCAATCTAGATACCAAGCTTCTATTTTTCAAAAACTGCTTTCGGTGCAAACCTATGCCACCTTGCAGGAGCGCATGGCTAATTTTAAAGGTTTTGATGTCCAAAAAAGAACCATCCGCTATTATCCAGATAGTATAGGGGGGCAGTTATTAGGCTACATTAGAGAAGCTAACCAAAGAGAAATAGAAAAATATCAAGGCTATTATAAGCCTGGAGATTATATTGGAAAATCTGGTTTAGAAAAACAATATGAAGTTGAGTTAAGAGGTGCTAAAGGGGTAAAAAACATGCTCTACAATGCGCATAACGTAGCTCAAGGAAGTTATGCTGATGGAAAATTTGATTCGTTAGCCATTGCAGGTGAACAACTCACTACCACTATTGATGTGGAAATACAAAAATTAGGCGAACAACTTTTAACCACCAAGGTAGGAAGTATTGTTGCCATAGAGCCTTCTACGGGAGAAATATTAGCTTTTGTAAGTAGCCCTGGTTACGACCCCAATTTGATGGTTGGTCGTGAAACGGGAAACAATTACATGAAGATTTTCTCGAACCCCTACCGTCCTTTATTTATCCGTCCGCTAAAAGGGCGATATTCTCCTGGTTCGGCTTTTAAACCTTTGGATGCGCTTATTGCTTTACAAGATGGTGTGGTAGACGAGAATTCGACTTTTAACTGCCCTGGTTATTATTGGGCCGGTAATCGTAAATTTAAATGCGAACACGTTGATGGTAATATTGCGCTACGTCGAGGAATTGCTCGTTCTTGCAACACTTATTTCTATAGCATTTTTGCTAAAATGATGCTTAAAAAAGGCGGAAAAAATCAGCATAAAGCTTATGATGAATGGCAAGAAAAAGTTCGCAAATTTGGCATTGGCGACACTTTAGGAATTGATTTTCCTGGGGAAAGTGCTTATAAATTATTTAGGGCCGAAGATTATACCAAACGCTACAGTAAATACTGGGGTTATACCACTATCCTATCTGTAGCCATTGGCCAGGGAGAGGTGACCACCACGCCACTACAGATGGCTAATATTATGGCCATTATAGCCAATAGAGGATATTATGTGAAGCCTCACTTGGTAAAAGGGATTGGTAACGATAAACACATTGATCCAAAATATAAAGAAAAACATTACGTAGGGATTGATGCCAAACACTTTGGGCCTGTAATTGACGGCATGCAGGATGCGGTAAACAGCTCAATAGGTACGGCAACCGAATCACGCATTCCCAACATTTTGATGTGCGGTAAAACGGGAACGGTACAAAACGTGCACGGTAAAAACCACTCGGTATTTATTGGTTTTGCTCCACGTGATAATCCTAAAATTGCTATTGCAGTAATTGTAGAAAACGGTGGTTATGGTGGTGCTTATGCAGCGCCAATAGCCAGTTTCATTACAGAGAAGTACTTAACGGACAGCTTAAAAGGCAGAAGAATTAATGGTGCCACCATTGAGCAATACAAAGCAACCAATTTACTTCCTGTTTTAAAAGACAAATTGCCTAAACAAAAACCTAAGACAGATACCAGCAAAGTAGACACTGCTAAGAAAACACTCCCTTTAAAAACAACTGCGGCAAATAACCAATTCAATAAAGTAGCCATAGCACCTAAAAACAATGCAACAACAGAATAGTAGATTTTTCTTTAATGTTGATTGGATTACCATATTGATTTATATGGCCTTGTGTGCCATTGGATTCATCAATATTTTTTCGGTGCAATATGACCCCGATAAAGCAGCAGCATTTAGTTTTTCTGCCGAATACGGAAAGCAATTGATTTTTATCATTTCTGCCTTGGTTCTGGGTTTATCCATCTTATTGTTTGACTCAAAGTTTTTTAGTGTTTTTGCGCCCATTGTGTATGGAACCACCATTATTTTGCTATTGGCAGTTTTGGTAATTGGTAGAAATGTGGGTGGTAATCAAGCCTGGATTCCCATTGGTTCATTTAGATTGCAGCCTTCTGAGTTTGCCAAATTTGGCACAGCGCTTTTACTGGCTAGATATATCAGTTCCTTTAACGTCAAATTAAACTCGTTAAAGCCCATTTTAATTTGTGCGGCCATCATTATATTGCCTATGGCACTCATCATGTTACAGCCAGATGCGGGTTCCATGTTGGTATTCCTTTCTTTCATGTTTCCACTTTACAGGGAGGGTTTACCTGGCAATTTGCTGATTATCTTTTGGGGAGCAGTATTGCTGTTCATCCTTAATTTGTTCGTTTCGCCTTCCATTCTGATTTTTTCTATCTTAATTATCGGCGGATTATTTGCCTATAATTCAAGGAAAAGAATGCAGAAAGTAATTAACGTAGGCATCATCACACTGATTGCTATTTGCTACTTATTTGTGGCCAAATATCTATTCGAAAATGTATTAAAGCCACACCAACGTACGCGTATAGAATTGATATTAGGATTAACCAGTGATAACAGAGGTGCGGGTTATAATGTAATACAATCTAAAATTGCGATAGGTGCTGGACAGCTTACTGGCCGAGGATATTTAGAAGGTACACAAACCAAATATGGCTACGTGCCTGCCCAAAGCACTGACTTCATTTTCTCGACTATAGGAGAAGAATGGGGATTTGTAGGTTGTTTTGTGGTGATTGGTCTGTATTGCTTTTTATTGCTCCGCATTGTGAATATGGCCGAACGACAGCGCTCTGTTTTTTCGAGGGTGTATGGCTACAGCATTGCTTGTATCTTATTTTTCCACGTCTTTATCAATATCGGGATGACCATTGGGATTATGCCTGTAATTGGTATTCCATTGCCGTTTATTAGTTACGGTGGTTCTTCACTGTGGAGCTTTACCATATTGCTTTTTATCTTCCTGAAACTGGATTCGAACAGGATGGGTTTTATCTAGTAGTTAGGGGTTAGTAATTAGTAGTTAGTACCATACGCCTAAGAATAATACCAAATTCCTAGTTTCCTAACTCTTAATTCTTTAATACCGAAACTAATTCCTAGTTCCTAATCCCTAATTATTAATCCTTAAACCTTCTATTTAACAACAAATAAAATTTATCTACAGTGGCTTGTTTATCGGCCCAATTGTTTTTTACAGCGTAGTTCTTTTGGAAGAAATTATCCGCAGCATCAAAGTTTGGCATTTTGTTGGCAATGTCTATCGCTTCGGCATAAGCCAAGTTATAACCGTTAAAAAGGTCTTTGATGTACAACAGCTTGTCATTAAGATTAATAGCTGCCTTTAAATCGGTTATGTTATTTCCAGAAGTTTCGTTTAATCTCGTACCAGTATTTTTTCCAGCTAAAATATCATTCAACGTAGGCTTATAAGCAGTTTCAACCTCTACCTCCACCGTGGTGGTCTCAATGGTTACTTTGCTAACAGTTTCTATTACTGGTGTCACTTCTTGCCTTACAGGTTCAGCAACTATTTTTGGGTTTTCTTGCGCTTGTTCTTCTTTATGCACCAAAAAAGGCTCTGGACCAATCTCATCTTCTTCCAAATCTTCGGGATTACGAACCAGATTTTCTTTTACCTTTTTCTTCTGCTCTAAAATTAATTCTTCTTCTTTGCTTAGTGGCCTATCAAATAACTGTTCGGCGGCTTTCTCTTCAAAGTCAAATTTATCTTCTTCGGTGTAGCTCTCGCTATTCAATATAAATTCAAAAGTTTTAGTTGGCTCTTCTTCCAATCTGAATAGCTCTTTTTCATGTTCCACCAAAGGGGCGGCTTCTTGCATCTCTTCCTCCGCTATTTGAGGAATGGCTACTTCTTCTTCTACTTGAACTATTTCTTCTTCTTTCTCCTCTACTACAATTGGCGCTTGCTCTTCTATTAGCTCTTCTTGGAACAACGGCGCAACTTTTTCTTCAACATTGGCAAAAGTAATGGCCTCTACTTGTTGAACATCTTTCAATTCATCCACAATCTCCTCATCAATGGTTGGTTCTTCTTGTACTTGAGGTGCAGTGAGTGCTAAAGGAGCTTGAAAAGGCAAGTTTAATTTTTTGATGATCTGGATATGGTCTGCCAAGAAATTTGCATTTGCTAAAAACAGCTCTAGTTCCAGTTCGCTCAATTGATCAGGGTTTTGAGACAAAAACTGATATTGGTCGTTCAATTCGTTAAGTATGTTCCCTAGTTTCCTGAAAAGAGCTTCTTGTTTCATCATAATCTTGTAACGAAAGTTTTGGCGTTTTATGTTAATAACTGATAACCAAAAATACTATAAAAATCTTTTATATTTGGCTAAAAATACCTTTACAATGTTATTTAGCGAGCAAAATTTTAGACGGGGAGAATTTAGTGGAAGTATTGAAGTTATTTGTGGTTCCATGTTCTCTGGCAAAACTGAAGAATTAATCAGAAGACTGAAAAGAGCTCAAATCGCTAAATTAAATGTAGAAATTTTTAAGCCTAAAACCGACACTCGCTATGATGATACCGCCGTGGTATCACACGATTTAAATTCCATACAATCTACACCTGTAGACAGTTCTTCAGCTATTTTATTGTTAGGTGCCAATACTCAAGTTGTAGGTATTGACGAAGCACAGTTTTTTGATGAAGAGCTTCCCGAAGTATGCAATGCACTCGCTAAAAAAGGGATAAGGGTTGTAATTGCAGGTTTAGATATGGATTTTTTAGGCAAACCTTTTGGTCCAATGCCAGCGCTAATGGCCATTGCCGAACATGTGACCAAAGTAAATGCGGTATGCATGCAATGTGGTAGTCCAGCGGTTTATTCTTACCGTACTGCAGCTAGCGAAGCAAGAGTACTTTTAGGGGAGAAAGATAGCTACGAACCTCGTTGCAGAGCCTGTTTCAATACTTTGGGATAATAACCACTCCTTTTAGCGTTGCCTTATCATTCCCTACTTCGCTACAATCATCTTTTTGGCCTGCTTATAGTTAGGTGTGTTTAATTTGTAGGTGTAAACCCCACTGGCAAAGGTGCTCAAATCAACGTAAAACTGATAGCTGCCCGCTTCTATGGTTCCTTCAGTTACCTTTCTTATTTTTCGGCCCATCACATCATAAATAGTCAAATCAACTTTCGTTTTTTCAGGCACATCTACTGGAATATAGGTGAAAGCTTTACCTTGGTTAGGGTAGTTCTGCCCCAAAGCATATTCGTTAGGCACCACGCTAACAGGCTTCTTACTTACTTCTGTATATTTAACTTGCGCTGCATCGCCAATAGTAGTCAATTCGCTTTTATGATCACCTGCTAAAAAGGCATATGCCAGTCTTATCGATTGATTTTTAAGAATCTTATAAGGTCCGCTTCCTACGGTAAACATCACATCATACCCGTTAACAGTATTATGTCCTAAACCTACAGCCTGTATGCCAGAAGTTAAGGTTTTGTATTTCTCTGAAGTGTTGAATACATTATCGGAAAGAAAGCTATTAGGCAATTGATAAGATAATGGATAGTAAGCTGGTGCTGCCGAATGGCTCAATAATCGAATGCCTGCATAGGGGTAAGTTGCATTTTTCTTGGCGTAAACGTAAGCGGTTTTGTTCGGTGCATCGTATTCGGTGGCATTAGCAGACGACTCATCCAAATCCCAGTCGGTAAATAAGCCTGTATAGATATTCTCTAAATCGGCATTACTAGTATTTACAATTTCATATTCTACCAACACATATTTATTATCGGTAATGGTATTAAACGCCCAAACTCTAGAAAGCACTTTCAAGCCAATTGGATTGGCGGCTCCAGCATCCGTAAAAATACTGGTTCCTTCAAATGGAGCCGTGCTATTAGCTACGATGGCTGCCGTTTGCTGCTTCCTAAAATCTTCGCTATAGTAGCTATCTGTACGGGCGTTATTCATTACCTGCGTTTCCGATTTGGCAATCAACAAGGCTGCTTCATAAAGCATATTTTCATCTCTGTAGATAAAACCCAACCCCGCAGTAGCATTGGCTTTGCTATAGCCTACCCTACCATTTGAAGTTAGTGTGGTGCTGATTTGGTTCACCGCTACATTCAAATAATCGAGTGCCACAACGGTTTCAAAGCTCTCTATATCGGTATAGGCACCAGCATTTCCTGAATAACTAAGGGTAAAAAGAACCTTATGGTTTTCGGGAGCGTTGCCCAATACTTTTACTTTGACAGGTGTTAAACCTGTTTTCGTTTCCAGACTATTCAGATTGCCAACGTTAATGATTGGATTAACCACTTGTACAAAAGGGCTACTACTGGTCACCGTTACACTCAATCCGCTAACAGGCGTCAAAAAGTTTTTAAGTGCAAATTGTAAGGTTATTTCTGTACCAGGAGCTCTGTTTCCTAAACTTTGATCGCTAATGGTTAATTGCTGATAACGTACAGATGCGCCAGCTTCGGTTAGTGCCCTATACACATTTAACCTCCCTTTCCCTAGCAAATTAGCATAGCTTGGATTTTTACTGTCTACGGGATCGGCAGTGGTACGTAACAACTCCCCTATTTGTAAACCCGAATAAGAAGGATATTTTGCTTTGAGCAATGCTGCTGCACTAGAAACCAAGGGAGCGGCCATAGAAGTTCCCGATTTATAGCCATAAGCATTTCCATAAATGGTATTATAGATACCAGCTCCTGGAGCCGAAATATCTACATAAGTTCCAAAATTAGAAGTACCGCTTTTGATATCGTTTAGGTCCAAATTAGCTACTGCCAGTACTCCATCAAAAGCAGCAGGATAAACCGGGATATCATTACCCGAATTACCTGCCGCAGCAACTACTAAACAGCCTTTGCTCACGGCATAATTTATAATTTCCTGCCCAAATTGACCGCCACCTACGCCACCCCACGAGCAATTGATAATTTGCGCCCCTTTATCAGCAGCGTATTTGATACCTTCGTAACCTTTATAAATTGAAGTGGCATTATCATCGGCACCTGCCTTCACAATTAAAAGTTTTGCATTGTAGGCGATACTCGCAACGCCCACACCATTATCTGACATGGCCGAAGCGATGCCGCTTACATGCACCCCATGGTCGGCAGCAGCACTTTTTACGTTAGGGTCGTTATCAGGAATCATGGTACTGGCAGACTGGCCACATAAATCCCAACCGTAATAATTGTCAATATATCCATCGCCATCGTCATCTACTCCATTGATGGGATCTGCTGTGTTTAAATAGATATTTCCCGCTAAATCTGGGTGCGTCACTTCAGAACCAGAATCAACAATGCCAATGATTACGTTTGAAGCACTTTTTAATACATCCCAGCCTTGTGGTGCCTTTACTTGTGGCAAATAAAACTGTGTTCCATAAGCCGCGTCGTTAGGGGTATACGATATGGTATGGATATAGCTAGGTTCTGCATAGGCAATACTTTCGTCTTGTAACAAAGTATTGATGACACTTTCGATATTGGCGGTTCCAGTATATTTTGCCCGATAATAACTTTCGGCATGAAAATCTATCTCGCTATTTACCGAGCGTTGCTCGGCATTTGAGTTTTCGGTGAATATCGGTTCAAATCCCGTCAACGAAATACCTTGAGCGCTCAATTGCTTTTCGGCACTTTGCGTTGAAGCATTGCGTTTAGCCCCTGCCTTAAATTTAATAACCAAAGTATTGGGCAGGTAATCCTTTTCGGTAACCCCCGCAGGTAGTTTGAATTTTGTTTTATTTAAAGGCAGCTGACTGTTATCCTGCTTAAAAGCAAGCAGGATAACCAGTACCAAAACGAGCAGATAATTCTTCTTCATCCTATTGGCGAAATTTGAACGAAGATATTGATAATAAAGTGCTAAGACAAGAAAAACAAGTTGTCAGCTATCTATAAATCTTAGTTACGCACCCTATTTTGTTCGCTCTGCGCCCCGTCTGCATTGTGTCTTCTCAAATTGCTAATCGCTTTCCCAAATCTGTAGCTATAGCTAAGTGTTACTGAAGTAAAATCACCTCTGTTTCGCCAAGTGGCCTCGGTTAAATTAAGGTTATTGATAATCCCATTAATAACTCTGGTTTGGAAGATGTCTGTTGCACTTACTCTTAAGGTGCTAGCAGTGCTCAATTTCTTTTGCAAAGCAAGTCCAATGTCGTATACTTTACCAATTTGAAACTGTACATTTCTCAATTTTGCTTGATATCGATAATTCACCTCTCCGCTCCAACCTTTATCGAGTTTTAATTGTAGGCTTCCGTTACTGGCAAGAAAGCCACCTTTGGTATTTAAAAAGCCTGTATAGAAATTACTTTGCGAGTGGATATAAGTGTATTGTCCAAACCAATTTAAGCCTAGCCATTTGGTTAAATCAAGGTTGGCATTAACGGAGGCGTTATACACCTCCTGTTTGCCAATGTTTGCTGGTCTGCTATAATAAGTTCCATTCACTATTTCAATGGTTTCATTGACTTGGTCTTTGCTATGGCTATAGCTCAATGTTGTAGTAACCTTGTTTTTATACGTATGTGAAAGCTCTATGGATTGGGTAAATGACGGTCTCAAATACGGATTACCTACATAATAAGTGAACTTATCCAATGGAGAATAAAATGGGTTCAAATCTTGGTAAACTGGCCTATCTATTCTTCTTCCATAATTTAAACCAAGTTGATGGGTAGAAGTACTATCCAATTTGTACGAGAAATATAAGGTTGGGAATGCGTTGATGTAACTTCTCTTAAAACTAGAGTCGGGTTTCATGATGTTACCCAATTGATGGCCTTTAGAGATGGTATTTTCTAGTCTTAAACCTGCTTGTAACGAAAAACGTTTGCCTTCTTTACTCAAATTCAAGTAAGCTGCACTAATGTTTTCACTGTACACAAAATGATTGCTCTTCTCATAGTCGGGAGTAGTCACATTGTTTACAGTATAAAAATAACTGGCAATGTTATTGGTTTTAATATAGCTTGTTTTTACCCCCGCATCCATCTTCCAAGTCTTCATCAAAGGTTGTGAATAGTCGGATTTGAAACTATAAATGTTTATTCTGGCTGGCAGTTGTCCTTCCAACAAATCTTGGGATTTCAAGGTGCCATTTCCTAAATAGGTATCGTTAAAATAATGCTGATCGGTTCGGGTGTTGTAATTTATGTAATCCGCATCGGCAGTGATTTCTTTACCCGTTTTCCCAAATTTATGACGGTAATTCGCATTGACACCGCCATTTTTGAACGAGATGTCGTCCATGTTTTTAGCAACAATACTAGAGTCTTTTACCATCGCTGGGTTAAACAGGTTACTGGTGTTATCATTCACGTTGTTTGCATTTCTAAGATTACCTCTTAACAAAATACCCCAAGTGGTATTTTCCGATCGATAATAATCTACCCCTGTTTGACCGTTAAAAGTATTGGCATGCCGCTGAAAGTAGGAGTTTTGGTTAAAGAAATAATCTGTACTGCCATCAGATTTTTTATATCTTCTATTCAAGTCTAAATCAGTAAAGCTATTATTGAGGTTATAGCCGAAATTTCCAAAGATATTCAACTTATTTTTTCGGTAATTAAAATTGAAGCTATCGTTTGAGCGTGTCTTTTTACCTCGGGTTAAACTTAGGTTCACGGCACCATTAAATCCAACAGCTTTGTCTTTTTTGGTTTTGATATTGATGACCCCTGCATTTCCCGCAGCGTCATACTTGGCTGGCGGATTGGTCATTAATTCTATTTGGTCTACCATAGATGATGGTAAGGAACGTAAATAACTTTCTAATTCTTCGCCAGACAAAAAGCTAGGCTTATCATCAATAAATATCACCACTCCTGGTTTTCCTTTTAAACTGATACTACCATTTTGGTCAACGCTTACTCCTGGTGCTTTCTCCAAAACATCAAGGGCTGATGTTCCAGCATTAGAAATTAAGGCGTCGACGTTCACTACTGTTCTATCAATCTTTTGCTCTACAAAAGGTTTCTTTGCCACCACATTCACCTCTTTCAAAGTTTTGGTAACGGCTATCAACTTCAGCTCACCAAGTTCAATCTGGCTGCGGTTTGCATCAACCACAATTGGCTGACTTTTAAAGTTAGCATAGCCCACTAACATCACCCTTACTTGATAATTGCCTTGAGTGACTTTATCAAAAGCAAATTTACCGTCTGCTTCCGTGAACGAGGTTTTCACCAGCACACTATCTTTATCTTTAATGGTAAATAAGGCTACCGTAGCTAAATCAACAGGTTTTAAGCTGCTATCCGTAATTTTTCCGCTAATTACAGCCGTCACATTTTGTTGTGCGTGGGCAAAAAATGAGGCAATAAGCAGCCCATAGGTTAAAATAACCTTAAGTTTAAGTTTCATTAAAAAGAGGTTTAGGTTTATTTGTGTTAGCGATTAATCCGATATTCTATATCTGGTCGCTTAATGTATTTTTCTTTATATTTCTGATGGACGCTGGCATCTTGTGCAATTCCATTCACCAACATTTCGTTATCAGTGAGGATATAATCCACTTTTTTGCCCTTAACCACCAGATTATCCTGTATCATTTGGTCTTGTATCTCCTGACTGGCGTCATTACCGTCGTGTACAATATGCACCACCACTTTTCCGTCTACTTTAACTGTGTTGGTAGTAGTCGAGGTCGTTGTAGTGGTAGTAACACCCACAGGTACATTTATTACATTGGAGATGGGTTGGTTAATAGATACCATATTTCTTACTGGCACAACTGGCTTCATTGGAATAACAGGTTCTTCTGGCTTAGCTTGCGGCAAATCCGAAATTGGTTCAACTTCTGCTATGGCAGCTAATTCTGGAACATCATCTACTTCCGTTTCTCCAAAGTTTATCGCAGAGGGTTTAACTGGGTCGCAATTCTCATGAGGTGCTGGCTGACTGGTTGGCGTTGCCTCTTTAAATTGATGGTTTAACCCATTAGCGTAGGTAATTTCTTTTTGTAGTGGTGAATGTTTTATTGGTGATTGTCCCATTTTAAAAGCTGCTCCCAAACCTAAAAAAAAGCATAAAGAAACAGTTAAAGTGGTTTTCTCAAAACCAGTTAAAGTGGTTCTGTTATTAAATGCGATTCTTCTGATGCGAGCAATTAATTGACCTTTTTCGTTAGCCATCGACATGGCAAAACCTGTTGAGTTCAGGCTAAATTCCTGACAGGAAACCAGTGCTTTTAAATAGCCATTTTTATCGTTTGTACAGGCTATGGCCAAATCATCGCAGCAATTTTCACGTTCTTCCTTGATGGTTTTAGAGAGCCACAATACTGCAGGATTAAAGAAAAACAATACCTCAATAATATTTTGAAGGATGTTTACCAAATAGTCTCTACGTTTAATATGCGCCAATTCATGACTCAAAATAGCTTCTACTTCGTTTAAATTTAAGTGGTTTAACAAGCCGATAGGCATTAAAATAACGGGTTTGAAATGGCCAATCACCATCGGGATTTTTGCCAAGCCTGATTGAAAAATAGCGATGCCTTGATTAATATTCAATTGACTGGCAAGCGTGGCCACTTTTTGCTCCCAATAATTACCTGCCGCAAAGTTTTTGGTTCTTTTTAAATAGCTCACTCCATGTAGCCCAACCAACAACTGTATCGATTTAAAAAGAATAATGAGGAGCCAAATCAAAATCATTGGGCCTGCATAATGCTTTAAAACTTCGAAAAACTGATTAAGAGCAGTAAAGATATCCAGCTGAAACTTAAATATTGCATTTTGCTGCGACGGGCTAATACCGAAAAGGCTGGCAATAATATTAAACTTGTTTAAGGTTTGTACAAAAACCAAAATCATGCTTAAAGAAAACACGCTTAGCAAGCCTACCAGTAAATTATATCTTAAAACTGGTCGGCTATTTTTTGTACCTACAATAAAGAATGCCGCCAGTAAAGCTATTACCAAGCCTATCCATAAAGAATGGAGCAATGTACCGAACAATGCTTCCATCAAATCAGTTGGCAGAAAGTTAACCCATTTAAATTCCATAGCTGTGGTTTTGTTTATTTTGGTTTTTATCTACTTTTCAAGTTCATCTAACAAACGCTTAATTTCCTCCAACTCTTCTTTCGTCGTTTTATCATTATCCAGCAATTGCATGACTAAGTTAGCTGCCGACCCTTTGTAAAGTGTATCTACAAATTTGTCCAACAATTGTCCTTTAGTTTTTAGCTCTGCTTGTACTGGCGCATAAATATGTTTCATTTGGCTTGCATCACGACTGAGGATGCCTTTCTCGTCCATAATTTGCATTTGCTTTAAGGTAGAAGTGTAATTTACTTCTCGCTGTTTGTTCAGCTCGTCATTTACAAAACGTACTGTACTAGGGCCAAATTCCCACAATACCTGCAATATCTCCAACTCGGCTCTGGTAGGCTCTGGGATTGAATTGATAGATTTCTTCTCTTCCATAACACAAAGGTAGGATAACTTTCGTACGAAACAAGGAATACTTCATTTTTAACATTTATGATCTGCAATTTTTAGGAATATGCTATCTCTAACTTGGCGTTTTGTCTTTTTTGCGCCTTTTAGTTGTCACTTTTAACCCCTTGCAAACCAACAATTTTGATGAAATTTGGTTATCACTTAAATAATCAGACCATGACAAAAGAAATTTGGCTTAACTTACCTGTTAAGGACATTCTACAAACCACTGCATTTTTCACCAAAATTGGTTTTAAATTAAATGAACATGCTCCTAAAAGCGATTCGATGGCTTCATTTAAAATCGGCCAAAAGGATTTTATCGTTAACTTTTTTACGGAGGCCGTTTTCAAAAGCTTTACCCCTTTCCAAATTGCCGATGTAACCAATGCTACCGAATGTTTAATTTCTATTGATGCCGAAAATAAGGAAGACGTGGATAACATGCTCAAAAACGCGGCAGAAGCAGGCGGAAAAGTATTTGCAGCAGGTGGAGAAAAAGACGGCTGGATGTATGGCGGTGGTTTTATCGACCTTGATGGTCACAAATGGAATGTATTGTTCATGGATTTTAGTAAATTCCCTCAATAAAAAATCAAAACTATGGAACGAATTTATTTTAAAATTGAAATTGATGCTCCTAAAGAGAAAGTTTGGGACATCCTTTTGGGAGAAACCACTTACCCACTTTGGACACAAGTCTTTGCGGAAGGATCTAGGGTAGTGACGACTTGGGAAAAGGGCACCAAAGCCTTGTTTCTGGGTGCAAAAGATGAAGGAATGGTCTCCAAAATTGCCGACCATATTCCCAATGAGTTCATCTCTATTCAGCACTTAGGCTTTTATAAAGATGGTGTGGAAGATTACGATAGTGAAGAGGTGAAAAAATGGGGCAATGCTTTTGAAAACTATAAAATAAGCACCAAGGAAGATGGTAAATCGCTACTAAGCGTTGAAATGGATACTACCGAGGAGTATAAATCTTATTTTGAAGAAAGCTGGCCAAAGGCACTGGAAAAGGTTAGAGAATTGGCGGAGGGTTAAGCACTTCCCGTCATTTCGACGTAGGTGAGAAATCTAGCATTATGTTATAAGCATCAAAACCGAAAACCAATTGGACTAAACCCATTCATATCGTTAGATTTCTCCTCCTTCGATCGTCGAAATGACGGGGTACGACAAAACATTGCCAATACCGTCATTTCGACGATAGGAGAAATCTAGCGTTGTGCTACAACTGAGTTAAACTTAACTAATAGTATTATTTATCAAATTGCTAGATCTCTCCTCCTGCGATCGTCGAGATGACGGGGCACGAAAGGACATTGCTAATCTATTAAAAACTATGGAAAGAGGTGGAGCTGTTTATATTCTTACAAATGTTAACCGTACAGTTCTCTATATTGGCGTTACTTCCGATTTAATTTTCTGATTAAAAGAACATGAGGAAAAAGTCTACCCAAAATCTTTTACCGCGAAATATAATGCGATCATTTGTGTGTATTATGAAGTATTCTCGCACATAGAAGAAGCCATTGCCAGAGAAAAGGAAATTAAAAAATGGCGCAGGGAGAAAAAGGACCTATTAATTAATTCAATTAACCCTTCTTGGAAAAGCTTTAATGATGAAATTGCTAAATGGTAGTTAGGATGATATAGGTACTTTCATATCTCGTCATTTCGAACGCAGGTGAGAAATCTAGCATTATGTTATCGCGAAGTTAAATCTATACAACATTATTTACTAGCCGCTAGATCTCTCCTCCATCGGTCGTCGAGATGACGACAAGCAGAGACACTGCCAATACCGTCATTTCGATGAGGAGGCACGACGAAGAGAAATCTAGTACCATAAATGGAAACCGACCAGTCAATCCCATATCGCAACTAGCTAGATCTCTCCTCCTGCGGTCGTCGAAATGACGGGTGAGGAAGAAACATTGCCAATACCGTCATTGCGATAGCCTGCTCCGATTTATCGGAAAAGAGGTACGAAGAAGAGAAATCTAACAACATATCTAAAGGCAGTTTCATTTTTTGAGTAGAAAATGTCGAAAAACTTCAAGACAATAAAAATCCCCGCTCAAACGAGCAGGGATTTCTAAATACTAATATCTAAATACTATTTTATAAACTAGCCAAAGCATTGTTTAAAGTAGCGCTTGGGCGCATTGCTTTATCTGCCAACTCATCGTTAGGGTTGTAGTAACCACCTATGTTTTGTGCTTTTCCTTGAGCAGCAATTAGCTCCTCAGTAATTTTAGCTTCGTTTTCTGACAACGCTTTTGCCAATGGCTCAAACTTAACTTTCAATTCAGCATCTTTAGTTTGTGCAGCCAAAGCCTCAGCCCAATATAACGCTAAATAGAAATGAGAACCACGATTATCAATAGTACCTAATTTTCTACCTGGAGATTTATCGGTTGCCAAGAATTTAGCGTTAGCCTCATCTAAAGCATCAGCTAATACTTGTGCCTTAGCATTGTTTTGCGTTTGAGCTAAATGCTCTAACGAAGCTTGTAAAGCCAAGAACTCACCTAATGAATCCCAACGCAAATAACCTTCTGTTACAAATTGCTCAACGTGTTTAGGAGCAGAACCACCAGCACCAGTTTCAAATAAACCACCACCGTTCATTAATGGTACAATCGACAACATTTTTGCAGAAGTACCTAGCTCTAAAATCGGGAATAAATCCGTTAAATAATCACGTAGTACGTTACCCGTTACCGAAATGGTGTCTTCGCCTTTACGGATACGCTCTAAAGTGAATTTAGTCGCTTCAATTGGAGAAAGGATACGAAGGTCTAATCCATTGGTATCGAAGTTTGGCAAGTACTTATTTACTTTTTTGATGATTTCTCTGTCGTGTGCTCTGTTTTCATCTAACCAGAAAACCGCTGGTGTATTTGATAAGCGAGCTCTGTTCACTGCTAATTTAACCCAATCTTGGATAGGTGCGTCTTTAGTCTGACACATGCGGAAAATATCTCCTTTTTCAACGGGTTGTTCAAAGAATACGCTTCCAGAAGCATCCGTTACGCGAATGGTACCGTTTGCTGCAGCTTGGAAAGTTTTATCGTGTGAACCATACTCCTCTGCTTTTTGTGCCATTAAACCTACGTTTGGTACCGAACCCATTGTTGTAGGGTCAAAAGCACCATGTTTCTTACAGTCATCAATGGTAGCCGTATAAACACCTGCGTAGTTTCTATCTGGAATTAAAGCCAAAGTATCTTGAGGTTTGCCATCTTTGTTCCACATTTGACCCGAAGTACGAATCATTGCAGGCATTGAAGCATCTACAATCACATCAGAAGGAACGTGTAGGTTGGTAATTCCCTTATCAGAATTCACCATCGCTAAAGCTGGTCCGTTAGCAATTGCCGCATCAATCGCAGCTTTCACTTCAGCTTCTTGCGCATGACCAGCAATTTTTGCATAAACATCACCTAAGCCATTACGAGTATCAACACCTAAAGTTTTAAATAACTCCGCGTATTTCTCAAAAACATCTGCAAAATAAACTTCTACAATGGCACCAAAAATGATAGGGTCTGAAACCTTCATCATGGTTGCTTTTAAGTGTGCCGAAAGTAAAACGCCACTTGCCTTCGCTTCTTTAATCGCTTCGGCAACAAATGCTTTTAATTTAGCAAGGCTCAATACCGAGCTATCAATTACCTCACCTGCTTTTAAATTAGCTAAACCTTTAAGTTCAGTAACGGCACCGTCGGCACCTACAAATTCAATTTTAAACTGTGAGTCATTTTCTACCGTTGTTGATTTCTCTGACCCGTAAAAATCGCCTTCGCTCATGCTGGCTACGCTGGTTTTAGAATCTGATGACCAAGCGCCCATTGAATGAGGATTTGCTTTTGCATAGTTCTTCACGGCTTTAGGTGCCCTACGGTCTGAGTTTCCTTCACGTAAAACTGGATTTACTGCAGAGCCAAGCACTTTCGCATATTTAGCTTTGATGGCTTTTTCTTCTTCAGTTTGTGCATCTTCTGGATAGTTAGGCAACGCAAAACCTTGAGATTGCAATTCAGCAATAGCTGCTTTTAATTGAGGAATAGAAGCAGAAATATTAGGTAGCTTGATGATATTGGCCTCTGGCGTGTTTGCTAATTGGCCTAGTTCTGTCAATGCATCTCCAATTTTTTGGTCATCCTTTAAAAACTCTGGAAAGTTTGCTAAAATCCTTCCCGCCAAAGAGATGTCCCTTGTTTCTACTTCGATACCCGCCGAAGCCGTAAAAGCTTGTACAATGGGCAATAAAGAGTAAGTAGCTAACAATGGAGCCTCGTCTGTTTTGGTATAGATAATTTTTGATGAGTTTGACATGTGTTTTTATTTTTTAAGAAAGTTTGAAATAAAAATGTCCAAAAAAGGACTGGTTTGATAAAATCGCCTAAAGATAAAATAAACCAGCGAATTATATAACAGCTTAGTGTTATTTATACATTAAAATCACTCCTAACTGGCAAGCGCAGTGTAACAATTCAAAGAAGAAATCGTTCTAACTAGAAACCAAAAAAACTAGGCCATGAACAAGGAAGAATTATTAAAATCTAAGTGGTTCAAAATTGCTTTTCCCATCATTATCTTGATTATTGTGATCGCTATTTATCAAAACGGATATGCTTTTGGTGAGTGGTTATATGCTCGACTACATCCTTAAACTGAAAATTTCTTTTCAAGATTTGTCCCCTTTTATCAACGTGGGTTGTCTTTGTAAAAAGTATTTTAATAACTTAACAAAAATAACATCATGAAAGAATTTCTATTATTAATCAGGGAAGATGTCAACTATGGACAATTCTCGGTGGAAGAAATGCAGGCCGATATTGAAAAACACATGGCATGGGTAGAAACGCTCATTGCTAAAGGTCATTTTAAGGACGGAAACCCACTTGAAGCCAATGGCGTACAGATTAGGGGCAAAGAAAAAATAGTTACCGACGGCCCATATATCGAAAGCAAAGAATGTATCAGCGGCTACTATTTTCTGTTGGCCAATTCATTGGAAGAGGCAACCTCTATTGCAAAAGCTTGTCCCTCACTTGAGCTTGGTGCCACGATAGAGTTACGTGAAGTAATGGCTACCGATGAACAAGCAGGAGCATAACGAAATTTTCAAAACTACGGCACATCTTTTCCGAGAATATTCGGGAAAGATGGTTGCTATTTTAACCAAATATTACGGCATCAAGCAGCTGGAAAATATTATGGATGCTGTTCAGGAAAGTTTTGAAGCAGCCTTAAAGCATTGGCGCTACAAAGGCATGCCCAATCAACCCGAGGCTTGGCTATTGACCACGGCAAAGAACAAATTGCTAAATGCTATTAAGAAGGAAAGCACTCTAGCTAGCCTTCAAGCCTCCCTTCCTAACGACTTTGAATTACTGCCCAGCCCCTTGCAAATGATGGATAGCCAATTACAGTTGCTATTAAAAATTTGCGAATTGAAACTGCCGTTAAAAAGCCAAATCATTTTCACGCTTTATACTTCCTCTGGATTTGGTGTACCCGAAATTGCCAACGCATTGCTGATGACTAATGAAGCAGTGAAGAAGCATATTTTTAGGACCAAGCAATTGCTACAAAACGCCAGCTTTAAGTTTGATGAGCTGGCAGAAAAACATATTGCTCCCAATTTAAACCAATTGCAACTTGTTTTGTACCTAATGTTTAATGAGGGCTACAAAACCACCAGAGCTAAGGAAGGTTTGAACATAGATTTGTGCTACGAAGCCATGCGACTGGCTAAACTGATTTTACAACTACAGCCAAATGATGCCACTACTAATGCCTTATTAGCTCTGATGTTTTTCAATATCGCCAGGTTCCCAGCCCGTATCTCCAACCAAAACTTTTGGATTCCGTTGGAACAACAAGACCGATCGTTATGGGACCCTGCTTTTATCAGGGAAGGGTTGTATTATCTTCATCAATCTAAAAACACCCAACAATTAAGCAAGCACCATCTGGAAGCCATCATTGCGTCCATACATTGCTGTGCCACGGATTTTAAAACCACCAACTGGTCTAAAATCATCTATTTATACGAACAAATGGAAGTGTTGGAAGGTCCTTCGACAGCATTAACGCTGAACAAGATGATTGCGATGAGTTATGTAGCTCCTTCTGTGGAATTATTGGCTCAACTTACAGCCTTAGCAAAAGAGTTAAAACCTGAACACCAGCTTTTCTTTCACCTTGCCAAAGCCCATTTAAATACCTTACTACATCAACATGCTAATGCCGAAAATTGCTATCGCGAGGCATTAAACCATGCACAATCAGAGATAGACAAGCAATTCATCTTAAACAAAATCAGTGACATTGCTTTGTCAAGTAATGGGGCCCGCTCTTAAAAACACTTTCATTTTGTGTACCTTTACGGCCAGAAATTTAATCCCTAAAAGCCGATGTCGATTACCAACGAAGCCGAATTACAAGGAATGCAAAAAGCTAGCGAAGCGGTAGCTCATACGTTAAAAGCGATGATAGATTATGCCAAAATAGGCATGAGCACAAAGGAACTGGATAACTTTGGCGCTCAACTTTTATCTGAACTTGGTGCCAAATCTGCTCCTTACCTTACTTACGGTTTCCCAGGTTTTACCTGCATTAGTGTTAACAATGAGTTTTGCCACGGCATCCCATCAGAGCAAAGAATATTACAAGAAGGGGATCTAATCAACATTGATGTGTCTGCTGAACTAGATGGCTTTTGGTCAGATAACGGTTGTTCTTTTGTATTGGGCAACGATATCCATGGGCACTACAAATTGGTAAATGCTTCAAAGGAAATTCTTCAAAAGGCCATTGCCAATATCAAAGGTGGCGTTAAAATTTCCGACATCGGGCATCTGATTGAAACAGAAGCTAAAAAGCGTGGTTACAAAGTAATTAAAAACCTAACGGGTCATGGTGTTGGTCGTAGCTTGCACGAAGAACCACATGAAGTGGCCAATTACAGAGATCGATTTAACCAAACCAGGTTTAAAAAGAATTCCGTGGTAGCTATCGAAACTTTTATTTCTACCGACTCCACTTATGCCGAAACTTTGGGCGATGGCTGGACCATGGTTGGCAACAGAGGTGGTTACATGGCGCAACACGAGCACACCATTATGGTTACTGATGGGCAACCTGTTATTCTTACTGAAAAAAACGGCGTTTGGGAATAAACCACCCTACCCTCTTTATTTGTGGCAAGCTTGCTAAATGAACCACATAAACACATAGTAAATCCATATAGTACTAAATAGATGTCGTGGCTCAAACTTTCCTCTTAATAGAACAAAAGCAATTCGCATTATCGAAATCGATAAAAACAATACCCCTATGTGCCTATGTGGTCCATTAAAAAAATTTAAACACATAGCCACATAGTAATCCCACATAGTACTAAATAAATGCCTTGCTTTATACTTTACTCTCAAAAGACCAAAAGCAATTCGCATTACCGAAATCTACAAAAACAATACCCCTATGTGTCTATATGGTCCTTTAAAAAATTTAAACACATCGGCACAATAGGAAAAGTATAATCCGTTTATCATCTTTTTGTCAAACAAATTAGTTGTGCTATTGATTTAATCAATCGTTTGATTAATTTTGTTCCGTCAAAAAAATCAAGATGGAAAAGACCGATAAAAAGACTGATATTCTTGTAGCTGCCGAGAAGCTTTTTTGCGAGTATGGTTTCGAAGGAACTTCAACCCGCCAAATTGCCGCTGAATCAGGTGCTAACATGGCCATGATTAACTATTATTTTGGAAGCAAAATGGGCGTTTTTCAAGAAATCATGGAAGAAAGAGTCATGAGTTTTAAATCTCAACTCAATCAAATTAAAGAAGAAAATATTCCCGCCAAAGAGAAATTGTTAAAGGTAATTGACAAGTACGCTAGTCGTATTTTGAACAATGCCAACTTCCATAAAATGATGCATCGTGAGCTTTCACTTTCATTACGTCCAGAAGTATTCGACCAAATCAAAGCGGCCATGGGACAAAACCTTTTGGTAATTGAAGACATTATCAAGGAAGGTATCGATGCTGGAGATTTCAGACCCGTAGATATCAGAATGACCATTGTAAGTGTCATGGGAACCATATCGATGGTTACCACTTCCCCAAACAAAATTGCGCCCGACACTACCTACGACCTAGAAAACGAAAAAGATAGGGAAATCATCAAAACCCGATTGATTGATCACCTACAAGAAATGATCCTTACGCACTTAACACCCAAAAAATGATATCAACAAAAGTCAAATTGCTTTTGATAGGTTTATCGATGCCCTTCATCCTTCAGGCCCAAACCACCAAGCAATTAAGTTTACAAGAAGCGGTGGATTTAGGTATTGCCAACAGTAAAAACCTAAAACTATCGCAACAAAAAATAGACGAAGCAGTAGCAAAATTAGCAACAGTAAAAGATAATGCTTTACCAACTGCAACTGCTAGTTTCATGTACAACCACGCCGAAATCCCTACCAATACCTTAAAAATTGGCGAGGGCAATCCCATCCATTTACCAAACAGAGCCGATGCCTTTGTAGGTACTGCAGCAGTACAAGAATTAGTGTATGGTGGTGGCAAATTGAAATATGCACAAGAATCGACCAAACTTTTAAAAGAAGTAGCGGTGCTTGATGCTGACAAAAACAAAGAAGAAGTAAGTTATGCCGTTGTGAACGGGTACTTTTCGCTTTACAAATTGCTCCAAAGCAAAAAAGTAGTGGCGCAAAACCTTACTGCCATTGCCAAACAACTGAAACAAGCGCAACGCTTTTACGACCAGGGCTTGGTCACCAAAAATGATGTATTGAGGTTCCAGTTACAACAAGCTAATGTTTCGCTAACCGAAATGGAAATTGAGAACAACAGAAAAATTGTGAACTACAATCTTGATATTTTGTTGGGCTTACCCGAAAACACCGACATCGAAATTAAAGGTGGTGATGAAACTTTGCCCCAATTAAGTTCACTATCTAATTACCTAAGCACCGCTATGTCTAACAGACAGGAGTTGCAACAATTGGGTTTACAGCACAAAGTGGCCGATTACAATATCAAATCTATTAAAGCAAATATGTTGCCTACCGTAGGTTTGGGCGCTAACCTTTACTATGTAAACCCAAGTGGCAAATTCATTCCTAGCAGCCAACAGTATATCATGCCAATTACTTTAGGCGCTAATATCAGCTGGAACATTGCTTCATTATGGACCAACAAAAACAAAGTAGCCGAGGCCAAAATACAGCAATTGGAAATAGATACCCAAAAAGATATTTTAACCGATAATGTTAAAACAGAGCTGAATAGAAATTATCAAAACTATCAATTAGCAGTTCAAAAAATTGCTGTTTTGGAAACTTCTATCGCCCAAGCAAACGAAAACGACAGGTTATTAGAATCTAAATACCAAAATAACATTGCTTCTGCCATTGATAGAATTGACGCAGAAACATTGCTTTACCAAGCTAAAATTAACTTGGAATTGGCAAAAGCCGATGCCAAATTAGCTTACTACACTTTATTAAAATCCACAGGAAAAATATCACAATATAACTAAGCATAACCATGACAAAGCCAGCAAAAAAGAAAAATAAAGTAATCCCTATTATACTTGGCGTATTGATCATCATTGGCGCCGTATTTGGCTTTACCGAATATAGCTACTACAGCAAACACGTTGATACTGATGACGCTCAAATTGACGGAGATATTAGCCCCGTAATTGCAAGAGTAAGCGGTTACGTAAAAGACATCAACTTTGAAGAAAACACGCAAGTAAAACAAGGCCAAGTATTGGTAACCCTTGATGACAGCGACTATAAAATCAAGCTAGAGCAAGCACAAGCTGGGCAATTAGGTGCTAACGCCAATGTAGGTGTTTCGCAAGCACAAATTGTAGCTACCGCTGCTAACACCAGTACTGCAAAAGCCAATATCGAAGCGGCCAGAGTAAAGCTAGACCTTGCCAAAAAAGATTACGACAGATACGAAAACCTAGTGAAAGACGGTTCGATCACTAAACAAGCATTTGATCAAGCCAAAGCACAAAAAGAAACTGCACAAGCTACTTACGATGCTGCTGTTGACCAATATAATGCTGCCGTTAAACAGGTAGGCACTACTCAATCGCAATTAAGCGTAAGCAACTCAGGAGTTAGCCAACGCCAAGCCGATGTTGATTTTGCAAAACTTCAACTTTCGTACACTCAAATTAAAGCACCTGCAACAGGTATCGTTTCTAAGAAAAATGTACAAAAAGGTCAATTGGTACAAGCAGGACAATCCCTATTCTCTATTGTTAACGAAAACAGTATTTATGTAACTGCTAACTTTAAAGAAACCCAATTGGAGAAAATCCGCTCTGGACAAAAAGTGAAAATTGACGTGGATGCTTATCCTGATCAAGAAATTGAAGGTGAAGTTTACAACTTCTCTCCTATCACTGGTGCCAAAGGTTCGTTGTTACCTCCAGATAATGCTACAGGTAACTTCGTAAAAGTAGTACAACGTGTCCCTGTAAAAATAAAAATCGCTAACAAAGACAAAGCAGTTTTGGACAAATTACGTCCAGGCATGAGCGTAAAAGTATCTGTTGCTATTTAGGTTGCGAGTTGCCCGTTACGAGTTGTAAGCAGAACTTACAAATAATTGATTAATCACATATCGCCGAACCTCGTAACCTACAACCTGTAACTCATAACCAAAATTTAAAATAATGGCCGAAGTAGGTTTAAAAAAATGGATCATCACGTTTACGGTAATCACAGCTGCCTTATTGGAGCTGATAGATACGACCATTGTAAACGTTGCATTGCCCCAAATACAAGGTAACCTTGGCGCCACGCTCGAAGACGTGGCCTGGTTATCCACTGGCTACGCTGTAGCCAACGTAATTGTTTTGCCCATGTCTGGCTGGTTAGGCAGTAGATTTGGACGAAAAAATTACTTTCTTTTTTCCATCATCCTTTTTACCATTGCCTCATTTTTATGTGGTAATGCCGATAATTTATGGGAGCTGGTAGGCTTCCGTATTTTACAGGGACTAGCAGGCGGGGGCTTAATTTCAACAGCCCAAGCCATCCTTATTGAAACTTGGCCACGTGAAGACGTGGGCATTGCTACCGCCCTATTTGGTTTAGGAGCAGTAGTAGGGCCAACCGTTGGTCCAACCATTGGGGGCTACATTTTAGAAATCACCACATGGCCTTGGATATTTTATGTAAACATTCCCGTCGGTATTCTCGCGGCCTATTGTGCCTACATGTTTGTCCGAGAAACGCCCAAGGACGGTAAGGGTGCACCTATCGACTGGTGGGGAATTGTTTTGTTGGCCGTGGCCATTGGCAGTTTACAAACCTTGTTAGAAAAAGGTGAAAGTGAAGACTGGTTTGCCACGCCATACATTACAGCACTTGCCGTTGCTTCAGTTTTTGGCATCCTGCTTTTCATTTGGCGTGAGCTAAGTACCGATCACCCTATCGTAAATTTCAAAATCATGAGACACCGAAGCTTCTCTATCGGGATGATCACTTCCTTTGTACTCGGTTTTGGATTATATGGTTCCGTATTCGTGTTCCCTATTTTCTGTCAAAACCTATTGGGCTTCTCGCCCTTACAAACAGGTGAGCTATTTATCGCGGGCGGTCTTTGTACCATTACCATGATGCCTTTTATTGGTATTATGCTTAAAAAAGGCGTACCAGCACAGTTTATGGCTACTGGCGGAATGATCTTATTTTTCATCTTCTGTCACATGCTCAGCAAATCAACCCTTTCCTCAGGAACAGAGCAGTTTTTCTGGCCATTGGTAATCAGGGGATTTGGAATGGCTTTACTGTTCGTACCGCTAACCACCTTGGCTATCCAAGACCTTAAAGGTGCCGAAATTGGCCAGGGTTCTGGTTTAAACAACATGATGCGCCAATTGGGAGGTTCATTTGGTATTGCAGCCTTAACCACCTTAATTCACGTAAGACAAGGTTTCCACCGAAACAATCTTTTAGTAAATATTAACGAAAACAATCCAGCATTTACCGAACGTTTAAACGGCCTGATGCACAATTTCATGGCAAAAGGCGCAGCATTTTTAGATGCTAAGCTAATGGCCATGAAAGCGATAGAAGGCGCCGTTACTAAACAAGCCCTACTGCTTACCTATAGCGATGCATATTGGGTAGCTGGAGGCGTAATGTTATGTTCAATACCACTTTTATTCTTGCAAAAATTCAAGAAAAATGTGAACATGCCTGTAGATGCGCATTAATACTCCACACACAATAACCTAAAAAGGCTGGCTTTTATGCTGGCCTTTTTTGTGCAACCCTCTCTGCCTTGTCGGCATCTCTCCCTTTGAGGGAGAGAAAAGCATTTGGGGTCGAAATCATCTTATCCCTAAATGATCTGAAAAGCTAATCTCTACCCAATCGCTTGCTTCAGTCCCACTTTCCACTACAATCTTTTTGTTTTTCATGTCATCCTGAACGCAGTGAAGGATCCGTAAGTACTGCCATTCAGAAGGAGATCCCTCGTAGCCTCGGGATGACAGTAGTAGGGATAAACAAAAAGTATTTCCGTTACAATTGGGTTTATTGTTTTAAGCCACCGCAATAAACTCCTTTTCCTATCTTAGCCTAATGAAGCAACTCCTCATCGCTACCCTACTGCTAGTCACTTTTGTCTGTTCATCCTGGCAAGAAACACCCAAAGCCAAAACCATTAAAATAGCGGTCATCAGCGATTTAAACTCTGGCTATGGCTCTACGGTATATCATCCAGATGTCGCGGCTACTTTAAAGGCGCTCGACAGCATTAAACCAGACCTCATTTTATGTGGCGGCGATATGGTGGCTGGACAAAAAGCTTCGCTCAGCAAAACACAGCTCCAAGCCATGTGGAGCAGTTTCGACAGCAATGTCCTAAAGCCAATCCAACAATTAAAAGTACCTTTTGGGTTTACCGTGGGCAACCATGATGCAGCTCCCAATTACCTACAAGACCGACAAACAGCACAAGAATTTTGGAACGCTAAACGTAAACACTTAGGGCTAAAATATGTGGACGACAGCAACTTTCCTTTCTATTTCAGTTATCAGCAAAATGGCATTTTCTTTATCAGTTGGGATGCTGCAGGTGCTAAAGTAAACCAAGAAGTATTCGATTGGATGGAAAAGCAGCTACAATCAAAAGTGGCCAAGAAAGCAAAATTGCGGGTGCTACTGGGTCATTTACCTTTATATGCTATTGTAGCCAGTAAAAACAAGACGGGCGAAGTGTTAGCAGATAACCAAAATACGAGCAGTTTCTTAAAGAAAAATGGCATTGACTTGTATATCAGTGGTCACCAACATGCCTACTATCCAGCTAGCCAACAACAATTGCGCTTACTTAATGCGGGTTGCATTGGCGAAGGACCTAGACCTTTATTGGGGCATGACAGTCCAGCAACTAGGGCTTATACCATTATTGAAGTTCCAACGAATGATCCAAAAATGTTTAATTACAAAACCTTTATTCCCAACACAGGAAAACAAATTGAGCTTTCAGTTCTTCCTGACTCGGTGATTGGTTTTAATGGAATTTCTAAAAAGGATATGAAAGCTGGTCAATAACAACTAGCTCCAAGTGATAAAAACAGCATTATAACCTTAATGACAATGACTATTATTATAAAATGAACTATGGGGCTTAAATTAATTTAGCAGACCCTGAAATAAATTCAGGGTGACGCTTATGGGCGCTCCGTCATGCTGACCTGTAGCGAAGCGGAAAGCTACGAAGTAAATTTAGTTCAGCATCAGTTTTATAGCGTAATTACTAATAAATTGTAATCGGACTCAGGCTAATGGTCAGAAATCTTTCATTGATTGCCGAGGGGTCGATGCGAAAAATCTTCCTGCAAGAAACATATCAAATCGCTAGATCTCTCCAAAGTCGAGATGACGGGCAACAGTCCTGCATACCGTCAATACGCCCAGCACTTGCTTTCATATATCGTCATCTCGATTTCGAAGAGATCTAAATCGCTGAATAACAATAAGCCCGATAAAACACTGTTTTAACAATAATGACTGCTATTTTAAGTCTCGGTTGGCATCGCACATCACTCGGTTGGCATCTTGTATCGCGTCGTTGCCATACAAAATGTCATCGTTGGCATTTCATATGCCAAATTTGGCATCCGCGATGACTCCGTTGGCATCCGCGATGGCTCGGTTGGCATTTCATATGGCAAACGACCGTTAAATGAGCGGTCCCGACCCTTATCATATGCCAAAGCATCATTAAATTGATCAAATGGAGGGATAAAACAGAGGTCGAGCGGCTTAAAGGTATTCCACGAACCTTTAAAACACTTAATCACATCGCAACTTAAGGGGTATCTCAGTTAAAATTAACCGATGGCCTCGATCTCTTCCAATAATTCCTTTGGATCTAAATCAAAAGCATTGATAATAAGCTTAGCTTGATGGTAAAACACGTTTCTCTCTTCCAATTTACCGATAATGAAAGTTAACAACTGCTCATCATCCATACCCTTTAACAAAGGACGTTTTTCTCTATTGTGCAAACGCGACACCAATTGCGGCGGCGTCATCTCCAAATAAACCGTAATACCATTTTGGTTCATCCATTCCATGTTATCAAAATAGCAAGGCAAACCTCCACCCGTAGCAACTACACAAGTATCAGGATAATCGAAAGATTTAAGCATTTCATTCTCCAACTGACGAAAAGCAGCTTCACCATTGGCCGCAAAATAATCAGCAATACTCATTTGCTGTTGCTCCACAATTACGGCATCAATATCAATGACAGGACAGGCCAACAAATTAGCTAACTGTTTTGCTTTGGTGCTTTTACCGCAGCCCATAAATCCCACTAAAAATATTTTCATTTTAAGCTTAAATAGGTTATTTGTTTAATTGGTGATTCGGTTAACTGTTAACATCGCCAACGACTAAAATAACCGTAACGTTACACCTGTGCAAGTTAAACATTCAACAGTTAACCAAATACTCTCAAATTACCTATTTATTTTTGAGTATTGAATTTCTTAAAGCATTTAACTTATTGGCTATTTCATCCAGTTTTAATCGGAAATATCCGTACTCTTCTTCAGTGATGAGTTCTAAATCGAATGCGCCTATGAGATGATTGACCGTTTCAATTGCACTTGCATAAGACATTGTCACAAAATGCGCTTTGTCTTTAGAAGTAATTCTTGCTGAACCTTCAGCCAAGCAATCACCTATGCTGCTCGCCGAACGTTTTATCTGACTAATTAAGCCAAATAGTTCTTCTTTAGGAAATTTCTTAGTTAAAAGATAGATTTCCTTCCTAAAAACTCTGGCTTTCTGCCAAGTTTCTAATTTTTCAAAAGAGTAGATATGCATATAATTTGGTTAACTGTTTAATCGGTTAGTAGTTTATAAGAAGTTCAAACTAAACCTATGCAATTTAAAAAATCAGCAGTTAAACAAATCTACAATTAACCAATTTCTTTTAAAACCCAACAGTTAACCGAATCACCAATTAAACAATTAACCATTTTTAAACCAATCCCTGTCTTTTCAACATAATATAATCCGTAAGTGGTACAGCATAACCCGCTTGCTTTAGCATTTTAGCCAGTTGCCCACGGTGATAAGTACCATGATTACAAACATGCATTAAAATTTCGCCAACCGTACTGCTAAACACCTCACCAGCCGAGTTAGCATAATTAATCACTTCATCAGGGGATTTTGTGGCTGCAATATCTTCTAACAAAGCTAAATTAGCTGCATAAATAGCCTCAAAATTTTCAGGAAGCAATACTTCCCAAACCGCATATTGCGGTTGTTCATTCAGCATTCTTTTTGCCCAAATGTGCTGAGCGCTCAATACATGACTCCATAAAGTATTGGCTTCAGGAATAGAGAAACCTGTATGGGCAAAGGCTGCCATCATGATTTCATCAGCCTTTTTGGTGTATTTAATAAACTCCTTAATATCCATTCACTAAGCTAATTTCACCCTCGGATCAATCCAAGCATACAACAAATCGACTAAAATATTTACCACTACAAAAACAAAAGCAATAAATAAGATAGATCCCATGACCACAGGAAAATCGGACATTTCCAAGGCGTAAACCGTGGTACGCCCCAAACCATTATAACCAAAAATATACTCTACAAAAAATGATCCCGCCAGCAATGAAGCAAACCAGCCCGAAATAGCAGTAATTACTGGATTTAAAGCATTCTTTAGCGCATGTTTATAGATAATCGTTTTACGAGAAAGCCCCTTTGCCCTAGCGGTACGGATATAATCTTGTGAAAGCACATCTAACATCGCACTACGGGTAAGCTGCACAATAATGGCCAAAGGCCTAAGCCCTAAGGTAATCATGGGCAGCCATAAATTTCTCAGAGTGATGACCTCGCCCTTAAAAGGATCATAGCTGTATAAACTACCGCTCATGTTGAGTCCTGTATAGTCTGACAACACAAAACCAAACAACCAAGCAATGATAATTCCTGCAAAGAAGGCTGGCGCAGAGATTCCCAAAATAGCGAACATATTCGCCGCTTTATCTATCCAAGTACCTTTATAAACTGCTGATAATACGCCTAAAAACACGCCGATAACGGTTGCAAATATCATAGCCGTTAAGGCCAGCACAAAGGTATTAGGTACTGTTTCAGATAAAATAGTAGTCACATCCCTTTTAGTTTGATACGACCGACGTAAATACGGCTTTTTAAGCACTAAAGCATTATCCCCTATTTTAAATAATTTGAGGTAATGATATTTCTCTTGACTCTCTGCATTGTAAGGATGAATACCAATGGGCGACAAATCATTAACGTAAAGAAAAAACTGCTCAGGTTTCGACTTATCCAGGCCAAATTCCTTGCGTACTGCTTCTAATGATTGCACATCCGAACGCTGCCCCATCGTCATACGAGCAGGATCGCCAGGCAGGATATTGAATAGCACAAATACTACGGCCACCACACCAGCCATTACTGCCAATCCGTACAATAGCTTTCTAAGTGCGTAAATGCCCATTATTTGCTGAAATATTTTTCGGTGAACTGATCAAACGAAGGTAATGAATGATAGTGCCATTTGTTTACAATGGTGCCATTTTTAAGCAACAACACTCCAGGATTAGCCCTTACCATGCTTTTCAACGGTACACCATCCGCATAAAAAACCTCCATAAATAATTTCATGCGCTTGCTGAATTTTTCAGCATCACGTGCCGAGCTTGAGGTAAGCAATACCGTTCTGATATTAAATTGCTCGGCAGCGTTTAAAGCCAAAGCGTTAATGTTCGCGATGGCATTTTCACTAGTTTCGTTCAAATTATAAGCCACTACCACCAAACTGTAGTAAGGGTTTTCTACAATTTCTTTGGTATAATCGGTTCCCGAAGCATCGGTAATCAACAAGTCTTTGATCTTTACGTCGTAGCCCTTTTTAATCAGCTTACGCGATGGCGAGCCCGTTACTTCCCAATTGTCATCTTTCCAAACTTCCTTGCCCATGTATTCCTTGTCACTCATGGTTTTGGTTTCGCCCGTTTTTTTGTTTTTCAGATCGTACATAATTAAGTACTCATCTACAGGAGCCCCTTCAGGGATTTTCATATTCTCAGGAATATTAGAACCTACTTTATAAGGAAGAAAATCGATGATGGGCAGGTAATTATAAGTGAAAGTTCCGAACATTAATGAAGCCGTAAAAACTGCAGCAAACAGCGCACTTTGCACACCTGGCTTTTCGGTAACGGGCTTAATCCAATCTTTTTTGAGGTACAAGTAAACAATCAACAGCAATAGGACCAAATCTTTGCTGAACGATTGCCAAGGCGTTAACGGAATCGCATCGCCAAAACAGCCACAGGAAGTAACCACTTTAAAGGCAGCTGAAACAAAAGTGAGGAAGGTGAAAAAGATAATGGTTGCCAACAAACCCTTCACCACAAAATTTCTGAAAATTCCTAACAACAACAGTGCACCAAACACAATTTCTAGCACACACAACAAAATGGCGATGCCTGTTGCCCAACCATCGAGAAAACTCATATGGAAAACAGCAAAATACTCTTGGAGCTTGTAACCAAAACCAATAGGATCATTCGCTTTTATTAATCCCGAAAAGATAAACAGGATTCCTACAAACCATTTCGAAAAATTGAAAAGTGCTTTCTTCATATATTTTGTTTTATCGTCATTTCGAACGCATGTGAGAAATCTAAGAACTTTGGTTTGACCGTTGGAGATTTCTCACATGCGTTCGAAATGACAGGTGATGATCGGTTGTGCTTTAAGCTACCCCCAATTTAATCAATGCAAACACCGCATAATTCAACATGTCCTGATAATTCGCTTTGATTCCTTCAGAAGCCAATGTTTGCCCATCGTTATCTTCAATTTGCTTCACCCTTAAAATCTTCATCAAAATCAAATCCGTTAACGAACTGATACGCATATCACGCCAAGCTTCGCCGTAATCGTGGTTTTTATCGAACATCAAATCCTTCGTTTCCTTTACACGTTCGTCGTAATAAGCTTCTGCAACCTCTACACTTAACTCATTTGGCTCGTTTTCCCCAAGTTCCAATTGCAAGATGGCCATCACACAATAATTAATGATCCCGATATACTCTGAAGAGATATCCTCGCCTACTTTAGAAACTTTTTTCTCTTCTAGCGTTCTAATCCGCTGTGCCTTGATAAAGATCTGGTCGGTAATAGAAGAAGGACGTAGAATACGCCAAGCGGTGCCATAATCTTTGGTTTTTTTAATAAACAGCGATCTGCAAACCGCAATCACCTGATCGAATTCTAAAGAAGTATTTGAAGCCAAAACAATTAAAATATTTAAGGTTATAGCCAATAAAACGGCTATTTTTGTTTTTTGTTAACTGATGGCTAAAGATACATTTTTAAACCGAAAACAAACGCTAAACTGTAAGGGCAAAGTTGTTGACATCAGCAAGCCTTCGGTCATGGCAATCTTAAATCTCACTCCCGATTCGTTTTACCAAAACAGCCGTGCAAAGAGTATTGACGATGCATTGAGCAAGGTGGAGCATTTTGTAAATGCTGGTGCAAAGTTTATAGATTTAGGCGCTTATTCGTCACGGCCAGGTGCAGCAGAAGTGAGCGAAGAAGAAGAATTAGAACGCATGGTACCAGCCATCAAAGCCATCAACCAATCGTTTCCAGAAGTGCTCTTATCGGTAGATACTTTCAGGGCAAAAGTAGCGGAAGAAAGTATTCATGCTGGCGCCCATTTGATCAATGATATTGCCGCTGGCAACCTCGATGAGCGGATGTTCGAAACGGTAACCAAACTACAAGTGCCTTACATCATGATGCACATGAAAGGCACGCCACAAAACATGCAAGATAGCCCGACTTACGAAAATGTAACCAAAGAGGTTTTTTCCTATTTCAGTGAGAAAATCAAAACCTTGCAAAACCTCGGAGTAAAGGACATCATTCTTGATCCAGGGTTTGGATTTGCCAAAACGTTAGACCACAACTATCAACTATTGAAAGAAATGGAACTGCTCAATTTCTTTGAGCTGCCATTATTAGTGGGCTTTTCCAGAAAATCGATGATTACGAAGGCCCTTGGCATAAAAACGGAAGATGCTTTAAATGGCACTACCGTACTTAACACTACCGCCCTACTTAAAGGCGCCAATATTTTAAGGGTTCATGATGTAAAGGAAGCGGTAGAGTGTGTGGAGTTGGTTAATAGAATTAGTTCATTAGTTCATTAGTTCATTGGGCATTAACCTTTTGCTTAACTAATATTGTTAATTAAATCGTAGTCACCGACACCTAAAAATAAAACATTAAGAAATGAAGATCATTAAGAACTATCGCATAAAAACTTAATGCCTCTTAATCCCTTAATGGTTAAGAGTAAATGGAATGCGTGGAATTGGTTAATTGATTGCAAATCACGAACCCCTACTGACACAATTAACCAAATCATCAATTTGAACAGTTAACCTAAATAGCTATCTTGTACAACAATGAAAAACCTTGATTTCGATTTTCTTAAAATTACGTGGATTGATGCCATAGATGTGATACTGGTTGCCATTATCATCTATTACATCTACAGCCTTATACGCAACACTTTAGCCGTAAACCTCATATTAGGCATGGTGATTATTGTGCTAGTGTACTATATTGTGAAGGGCCTGCACATGGAATTGCTGGAAGCCATCATCAATAAGTTCATGAGTGTGGGGATTTTGGCATTGGTCATTATTTTCCAACCAGAGATCAGGCGGTTTCTATTACACATTGGAAAAACTACCTTTCTGCAAAAGAACAAAGCTTGGTGGGGCTATTTATTTGGCAGTAAAAACATTGAGCAGGACAATTTATTAAGAATAAAACCCATTATTGATGCCTGCAAAAGCATGAAAAAATCCCGCACGGGAGCCTTAATTGTATTTGTGAAATACTATGATGATGAGTTTTTCACCAATAGTTGCGAAATCATCGATAGCAAAATATCTAAACGTTTGTTGGAAAGTATCTTTCAAAAACATAGCCCTTTGCACGATGGTGCCGTGGTCATTTCAGAAAACAAAATTAAAAGCGCCAGTTGCATTTTACCACTTACGGATAACAATAAACTTCCCGCTCAATTTGGATTGAGACACCGAGCTGGAATTGGCGTTTCCGAATCCACCGATGCCGTTGCAGTTATCATTTCAGAGGAAACTGGCGAAATTGCCTATGCGAAACAAGGTCGTGTAAGGATGAACGTTTCTTTTGGCGAATTGGAGAAACTACTTAATAAAGACTTTTAAACAGAACAAGGAGTAAGGAGCAAAGAATAAAGATTCAGCGCAGAAAAGAGAAAACTCTTTGAAATAAAAAGGAGCAAAAATTAGAGATCACTCTTTAATCTTTGCTCCTTTATTTTTTTATCTATGAACTAGCAGTATTGCTCAAATGCACCAATTAGGTTTTCGGCAATCATTTGCGCAGGTCTGCCTTCAATTTGATGACGCTCAATGATGTGTACCAATTTACCATCTTTAAACAATGCCATTGAAGGTGAAGATGGAGGGAAAGGTGCCATGTATGATCTTGCTTTATCTACCGCATCTTTTTCCATGCCCGCAAAAACAGTTACCAATTTATCTGGGTGTTTTGCATTGGCCGCAGCTAACTTAGCCGCAGGACGAGCATTGGCAGCAGCACAACCACAAACAGAGTTTACCACTACAAACACAGTTCCTTCGCTCTTAATTGCAGCATCAACCTCTTCAGGAGTTTTCAACTCATCAAAACCAACGTTCGTTAATTCGGCACGCATTGGCTCTACTAAATATTCTGGATACATAACTATTTTTTAAAATATGGCTACAAAAGTAGTGATTTTGTCAATCATTCTATCACTTTGGCTACTTGGCCATTAAGTTTAACATTCAAATGATGTTTCCTGAATACAAATTAACAACCTATTTAAAATGATCATGATCCTACTGCATTTCTCTCAAAATCTCTTTTAATGCCTCTTGATCATTAAGCGCACTAAAACCAAAGAAGATCGCAAATAGAATACAAAACAGCAAAGCGATAGCACTTAAAATTAAACCGATAATGGCACAAACACGCCCAGCATTCAAGTTTTTATAAGAACTTACCGTATAGTAGCTCATGTTGGCCAAATAGTTTTGTTTATCCTTTCTGCTCAAAATCAAGGCAACAATTCCCAATACTAATCCAATCAAGCCATAAAAACAGCAACAAGTCACAATAGATAAAATCCCTAGTACCAAAACGATGGTTGCATTGGGCAAAGCCATTTGCATGCCACCAAAACCACCACCATACGGAGGATAAGGATTGTTTGGGTTGGGTTGATTAAAATTCTGATACCCTTGCGGGTTTTGTTGCCACTGCTGGTTTTGTGGGTTTTGCGGTTGTTGCGAATTTTCTTGATTCGGCTGATGGTTTGGCACTTGACCTTCTTGTTCCTCTGACATCTTTTTAGAATAATTGGTGGTGATAAATCTTATAAATATAACTCGTTACAATAATAGCGGTAGCAAAAATATACATCAACTTGATGAGGAATGCACCGTTTTTAAAATCAAATTTTAAATGAAGAATGGTAAAAATGAATAGGGCCAAAATGGGCAAAGTAGCAGGATAAAACTTAAAAGACATCCACACATCACCTTTTAGTAAGGCCACAAATGACCGCTGTAAGCCGCAGCCAGGGCAATCAATACCCGTCAATTTTTTAAAAGGGCAAGACAGCAAATGATTTTCAAGCCAATGGATCACACCGCTACCTTCGCCAATGAGCAATAAAAAAAATACAACGGGTATACCTTTCATTTAGCTGCTAAAATATTAAATTGCCTGTGAATTACACCTATACTGTTTATTAATTATTGGATTGTTTTTCTACTAAATATTTTGAAATGATGAAACGTTTGATCTTACTTGCACTGCCCCTGTTAGCGCTAACTGCCAAAGCACAAAAACCTGAAGATACCGAAGTGTACAAACCTGTTCCTCCTAAAGTAAATGCAGGCGCTCATTTTGCTGATGCTCCTTCTGATGCCCTCATTCTTTTTGATGGCAAGAACCTAGACCAATGGGTTTCGGTAAAAGACAATAGCAAGCCTGCACAATGGACCATTGCTGATGGTGCGTTTACCGTAAAGAAAGGAACTGGTAATATCCAAACCAAGAAATCATTTTTAAACTATCAATTGCACTTAGAATGGAAAATCCCTGCCAACATTACAGGAAAGGGCCAAGGACGAGGCAACAGTGGACTATTTCTAGCTTCTACGGGTGGCGGTGATGATGGTTACGAGTTACAAATATTAGACAACTACAACAACGATACTTATGTGAACGGACAAGCAGGTAGCATTTACAAACAGTTTGTGCCCTTGGCCAATGCCAATAAAAAACCAGGCGAATGGCAAACTTATGATGTGATTTGGACCGCCCCTACTTTTAAAACCGATGGTTCTTTAAATACCCCAGCAAGGGTGACCGTATTTTTTAATGGCGTGTTAGTGCAAAATAACACTACGCTTACTGGTCCTACGCAATATATTGGTACTCCTTCCTATAAAAAAGCACATGGTGCCTGCCCTATCAAATTACAGGATCACGGAGACCCAAGCGAACCTATTAGTTTTAGAAATATTTGGATCAGGGAGCTGTAGTAGCTCACTTTAAAATATAAAAAAAGCGTAGCCGATTATTCAGCTACGCTTTTTTTGCTTCTACATCTTTCAAACAACTAAAAATCCACTGCAAAACAAGCACTTAAAGCAGATGCCTTTATGTTTTACCATTGACAAACAGAAATGTTTTACATTTTGCTTTCACAACCATATGCCGTAACTTTGCTGCTCAAATTTTAAACAAAAACAATATGTCATCAGTAGAGACAACTTACGTACCTTACAAAGTTAAGGACATTTCACTGGCGGAATGGGGCCGCAAAGAGATCGAATTAGCAGAGGCAGAAATGCCAGGCTTAATGTCATTAAGAAAAGAATTCGGTCCAACAAAACCCCTAAAAGGTGCTAGAATTGCAGGCTGTTTGCACATGACGATCCAAACTGCAGTTTTAATTGAAACTTTAGTAGAACTTGGTGCTGAGGTAACTTGGTCTTCATGTAATATCTTCTCAACACAAGATCACGCTGCTGCTGCTATTGCTGCTGCAGGTATTCAGGTATATGCTTGGAAAGGCTTAAACGAAGAAGAATTTGACTGGTGTATTGAGCAAACTCTACACTTTGGTCCAGAGCGTCAGCCGTTGAACATGATTTTAGATGACGGTGGTGATTTAACCAACATGGTGTTCGATAAATATCCTGAGTTAATTGCTGGCATTAAAGGTTTATCAGAAGAAACTACTACTGGCGTTCATCGCTTATACGAGCGTATGAAAAACGGCACTTTGCACTTACCTGCAATTAACGTGAACGATTCAGTAACTAAATCTAAATTCGATAACAAATACGGATGTCGTGAATCATTAGTAGACGCAATTCGTCGTGCTACCGATGTAATGATGGCTGGTAAAGTAGCCGTTGTTTGCGGTTATGGCGACGTAGGTAAAGGTTCTGCGGCTTCATTGAGCTCACAAGGTGTACGTGTAATTGTTACTGAAATTGACCCAATTTGTGCTTTACAAGCAGCAATGGAAGGTTACGAAGTAAAGAAATTCGCTACCGCTGTTAAAGAGGCTGATATCGTGGTAACTACCACTGGTAACCGCGACATCGTTCGTGGTGAGCATTTCAAAACCATGAAAGATAAAGCGATTGTTTGTAACATCGGTCACTTTGATAACGAAATTGACATGGCTTGGTTAAACCAAAACTATGGTCACACTAAAATTGAAATCAAACCTCAGGTAGATAAATATACCATTGATGGTAAAGATGTCATCATTTTAGCTGAAGGTCGTTTGGTAAACTTGGGTTGTGCTACTGGCCACCCTAGCTTTGTAATGAGTAACTCATTCACCAACCAAACTTTGGCTCAATTGGAACTTTGGACAAACAGAGATGCTTACGAAAACAAAGTTTATGTTTTACCTAAGCATTTAGATGAAAAAGTAGCTCGTTTACACTTAGAAAAAATCGGTGTAGAATTAGATGTACTTGATCCTCACCAAGCAGAATACATTGGCGTTTCAGTAGAAGGTCCTTACAAGCCTGAAGCTTACAGATACTAGTTCTGTAAAACGTTAACATAAAAGGGATGGAGTTTATTAAACTTCATCCCTTTTTATTTTGCCTGAAAATATTTATTAAGCTCCTATAAAAATGTCTACTTCGGCATTGCTCCAGTCAAAGCTTTTAGCACTGTAGATTTCAAAATCATATTGGTAATTTCTTGGATAATCGGTTTGCCAAATCTCACGCCAAACATTAGCCACACAATCAGGCATTTTACCTTTGGCTACATAATGTACATACGCTTGTTCGGGGATTTGTAAAGCTTCCAAACCTTCTGGAACTATGGCATCGGCACTCACTTTACAACCAATAAAATAAGCAAAAGGTTGGGTATGGTCGCCATCATAATCATAATAAACCGCATAACAATCGTCTGCTATTTTACCATTAATTTGGTTGAAGATTTTCTTTTGCTCGAAGGTTTGCCACAACTGACCACAATCTACACCTGATTGTCCATTGGCGTTATATGTTTTGCGACCTAAACTGATGCCAATCAGCCTAAATTCGGGAATGTTTGTTTTGTTCATGACTATGATTTATCGACTGCCAAATTACGAAAAACATTTAGGTGGAACGTTAATCATCGGTCGTCGATTTTATGCTATTAGTCGTTAGATCTCTCCTAGCTACGCTGTTGTCAAGATGACGCTAAAAAGAACGGACTGTACAAGGTTGATAAGACTTACGAGGTTTTCGAAACTTCGTAAGTCTAAAGCGAAAAAATCTTATTTCAATTCAAAAGACGATTTCAGCTTGATGTCATTTGATGCTGTGCCTACCATCACCTTAAATTCTCCAGCTTCGGTAATCCATCCTTTTTCTTCATGATAAAAAGCTAATTTCTCTGGGCTCAGTTCAAAACTGATTTCCTTGCTTTCTCCTGGCTTTAACTTCACTTTTGTAAAATCCTTTAGCTCTTTTACTGGTCTTACTACCGAAGCGAAAGTATCTTGAATATAAAGCTGCGCTACTTCCTCTCCTTCTACTTTACCTGTATTGGTTAATGTGAAGCTAACTTTTACATTTTCTTTTTGGTTAATGGCATTGCTAGATAATTTCAAATTGCTATAGCTAAAAGTAGTGTAGCTTAAGCCATGGCCAAAGGCATATTGTGGATCGTTTGACACATCAATATACGCAGATTTGTAGCGAATATCGCCTGCTTTGGTTACGGGACGGCCAGTGTTATAGTGACTATAGAAAATAGGGATTTGCCCTACATTTTTTGGGAAGCTAATCGGTAATTTCCCTGAAGGATTGTAATCTCCAAAAAGCACATCCGCAATGGCATTACCTCCTTGATCTCCTAAAAACCAAGCATAAATAACGGCATCAGCTTGTGCGGCAATAGCATTAAATACCAACGGGCGACCTGCCATTAACACTACGATTACGGGTTTTCCAGTAGCTTTAACGGCTTTGAATAGCTCTTCTTGTTTACCTGGTAAAGAGATATCACTACGAGATTTAGCTTCTCCGCTAAAATCCCAAGTTTCTCCCAATACCATGACTACCGCATCTGCATTTCTCGCCGCATTTACGGCTTCTGCAAATCCGTTGGTTAGGGTATCTTTAACGGTTGTTCCTTGGGCGTAGGTAAGCTTTGCACCCTTTATTTTTTGTTTAACGCCTTCATGAACACTTACCATATTTGCCGTATCGATATATACCGTCCAATTTCCTGCCTGATCTCTTTTCGCATTTACCAAAGGACCAATGAGTGCCAAGTTTTTGATAGATTTGTTAAGTGGCAAGGTATTGTTATTGTTCTTCAACAGCACGATTGATTTTTGTGCGGCGGCTAGCGCAACGGCTTTGTACTTAGGATCACTCATCACCTTTTGCTCTCTTTTCTCATCAGAAAAACGATAGGGATTATCGAATAAACCTAATTCAAACTTTTTGTATAAAATTCTTTTTACGGCTTCATCAATGTATTTCTCTTCTACTTTCCCGCTTTTCACCAACTTCTCTAATTCCTTTTTGTAGGCTTCACTTTCCATATCCATATCACTGCCCGCAACAATAGCTTTTTCTGAAGCTTCGCTTAGATTTTTCGCAAACCCCCAAGGAATCATCTCTCCTATAGAACCCCAATCGCTCACCACAAATCCTTTGTAATTCCATTTTCCTTTAAGGATATCGCGTTGCAAATAAGCATTTCCCGTAGCTGGAATACCATTTAGGGTATTGAAAGAATTCATAAAAGTGGCTACACCTGCATCGGCTGCTGCCTTAAAAGGCGGCAAATAAATTTCGTGCAATTGTTGCTTGCTCAAATCCACAGGATTGTAATCTCTTCCTGCCATAGAAGCTCCATAAGCGGCAAAGTGCTTGGCACAGGCCATGATCCTGTCTAAAGCTCCCAGTTTTTCGCCCTGAAAACCAAGTACCCTTGCTTTTGCAATTTGCGAACCTAAGTAGGTATCTTCTCCTGCACCTTCCATCACTCTGCCCCAACGTGGATCACGAGCGATATCTACCATTGGCGCAAAGGTCCAGTGAATACCAGAGGCCGCCGACTCTTCTGCCGCTACCTCTGCCGAACGCCTGATAATTGACAAATCCCAAGAAGCCGACTCTGCTAAAGGAATTGGGAATACGGTTTTGTATCCATGTATGACATCTAAACTAAACAACAACGGAATTTTTAAACGAGATTGTAAAGCGATGGCTTGTATCTCTCTCGTATCCTTTACGCCTTTTACGTTTAGCATGGAACCCACCATACCATTCTTGATATCGTTCAGCAAGTAGTTCTTTCGGTCGCTGGCTGGGCCAGTTACTTCCCTTCCCGAGTATTGGTTTAATTGACCAATCTTCTCGGTCAAGGTCATTAATTTCATTACCGAGTCGACCCTTTGCTCGATGGTTTTCCGCTGTGCAAATGTTTGAGTGGCTAGTGCTGCACTCCATAAAAGTGTAAGGCTTAAAAATTTGTTCATTTGTTGTTTTAAGTTTTAAGGTGTTAACTGCAAATTAAGTCCGTCTCTAAAGTTCCAAAAATTTTGCTTCTTTTGATAAGTGGTGTCAAATAAAGTTGCTTCAGCATTTAAGCCCCAAGCAGAATCGGCATCGCCAATATTCCATAAGGTAATGCCCCATCTTTGGTTGATAGGCACTATCTCCTGATAGGCTTTGGCCACATTGTAATACAATGATTTCTGTAGGTTTCTACGATTAGTAAGATCTGTCGCTGGCACTGAAGTTTCGTTAGGTCCCAACAAGGAAATATCAAGCTCAGCGATGTGTACCAACAAACCTGTTTCTTTCATTTTCTGTATGGCAGCTCTTATACTGGTTAAAGGGGTATTATATCTGATGTGCATCTGCAAACCTACGCCATTAATAATGGGATCACCACCTTCTGTCATCGGTTTTAACTGCATCACTTTATTGTAGATAGCATTTAGTTTGGTCGTAGAATATTCATGGCCATAATCGTTATAGAACAATTTCAGTTTCCAGTTTTGGTTGGCTCGTGCTGCTAATCTGGCATATCTAAATGCTTTTTCGATATAAATTTCACCCATGTATCTTTTCCAAATACTGCCAATGTCATTGCCTTGGCCATCTAAATTTAAATTCCCTCTCAGGGTTCCATCATCATAATAGGCTTCGTTCACTACATCCCATGATTTTAATAGGGGGAGCAAAGGATTTCCGCCTTTGTAATATTGGCTGTAAAAGCCTACGGTTTTATCTATATGTCTCTTCATAACAGCTTCGAGGGTATCGGCCCTTGCCGCTACGGGTGTATTGCTCTCTATATTGGTCACCCATTGTGGCAACGCCCTATGCCAAACCAAAGCATGACCATGCATCCTCTTTTCGCCATGGTCTTTTGCCAAGTTGGGTATCTTTTCGTTCTTTTCTTCTATACCATTTCCTTGTATGCCAAAATCCCATACAAATTTTGAAGGGTTTAGGCTATTCATCTTCATATCATTCTCCGCCGTAATGCTATTGTACTGCTCTTCCGCCAAATCTTTATAGGCTGTAACACTAAATTTATTAGAGTTTACTGCCGCCCCAATGATGATGTCGGGATTTACCTCTTGCAATATGGTACTTACTGCAACTGTACTCATTGCCATTGTTTTTTCGGGAGATAGATTGGCTGCTTCCGATGTTTTCTCTTGTTTTTTACAGGCACCAAGCATACTGCCAAGCACCAGTACGGTGATAGTTACTTTGTTCATGATATATATTTGGTTAAGGTTGACGAAGTAAAATAAAGGCTATCCAAAAAATAATATTCCAACTTATTGGATAGCCTTCCGAAAACGTATGAGAGCGTAAGAGAGCGTTACGGGCGTGTTAAATACGGTCGAAAAGAAGATTACAAAACAGTCTTCTTGGCCAACTTACCTTCGCTAGTACTTAAGCTAATGATGGCTAAACCTTTCGCTAATTTACCTGCGGGCACTACCACTTTGTTGTATCCTTTTTCTAGCTGCGCTGATTGGCTATAAGCAATTTTACCGTTCACATCGGCTAATGCTATTTTCCCGTTTTGTGCTTTAACTGAATAGATATGCAGTTCGATACTCTCTCCGTATTTTGCGATATCAAAGTCTGTTTTAGGAACGGGAATATTTGCAGTTACTGGTCCAAAATATGCTTTATCACCATTAAAATCCACTTGTTCTAATTGATAATAGTTCGCACCTGGCAAAGGCTTCTCGTCAACAAAACTGTAGTTTGATGCTCCTTTGGCACTCACTTGGTCTATTTTTTGAAAATTATTAGCGGTTGATGATCGTAAGATATTGTAATGGGAAGCATTAATTTCGCTAGCGGTAGTCCAATTTAAGCGAATAGCCCCATTTTTCTCATTAGCATTAAATGTGGTTAATGTTACGGGCAATACATTGGTTCCTGGAGCCATGGTTACACCGCGGAACGTAGTGTTTGCTGGTGCCGTAGCCAATTCTGTTAAACTCCCCGATAATGCTGCTACACTACCTTCAGTTGCTGCCGTGAAATTATCGTTATAAGTGTATAACTTCGAATTATTTCCACCAACAGTGCCATAACTAGTTAGGTATAATTTTACTCCCGTTGTGCTATTATAAACCGCAGTAATGCTCCTGGTGTTAGCAGGAACAGCGATACTTCCAAAAGATACCCAATCAGTGCCTGCGGCATTTGATCGATATTTCTTTAAGGTGGGTGCACCATCTGCATCATCAATCACATAAGCAAGGGTTCTGTTGTTAACTGTTTTAATGGCGGCTACTTGATGCGCTTTTGTCAATGCTGCTGCTCCAGGAACATTAGGTGTGGTAGCGAAAGTTACCGAAGTGGTTGGCAGCGGAGAATTGGGAATACTTGTTAATGCATTTGGGGCGAATAGTTTAAGACCATTATTGGAGGCAGAAAAATAGGTGTCGGCAATGGTTAATACGCGTGGGGCATCCAAACCTGTTGAAACCCTAGTAGAAGCCACAGCAGTTCCCATTGTTTTATACCTCACACCATTTTGAAAGCCATTGAAGTAAACGGAGGTTCCTTCTACAACGGCCGAGCGTGGCGTACCAATGGCATCAATCACTAAAGTGTTTGCAGTCCAAACACCCGCAGCGTTTAAGGTCCCGATCACAAACTCTCCTGTTTGCGCTGGGTTGTAACCGATGATAGACATCGTGGTGCCATCTTTAGAAAGTACGGGATAGCCTTCGTTTTCAAATGCATTGGATGCAGTTAATCCCAATCCTTCAAAGCCGTAGTTACCTCCAGCGGCAGTTCTGGGGATGTTATAGGTTCTTACGAAGACGCCTGAAGAGGTGTATTCATCTACAAAAACTGCCACACGATTGCCGCTAGTCATAGCATTTCCATCACCATAACGATATATGGCTAAATTGCCTGGTGCAAATTGGGCCCAAGCACTTAAAGTACTAAAGGCTGTAAAAATAATGGTAAGTAGTTTTCTTTTCATACGCTATATTGGTTGTTAATTAATTAGGGATTAGGTACTAGTGGTTAGGGATCAGTTGATTGAATTTGATAATTTTTTAATTCGATGATTTGATCATAGTTGCGTATTTGCATTGACAACTACTATTATCTTATTTGTTAATTATCTCATCATCTCATTGGTACATGATCTCATTTAGTTTTCGTTTTTAAAGTCCAGCCTAGACCTATTTCAAAGTCGCCACCTGTGAAAGAACGGATAGCTGATGGTCCGATGCTGTAAATACCGCTGATGTTAAACTGATCGTATTTGAAACCCAGTCCCACAGTAGCATTATTGGTGCTATGATACAAGCCAAAGAGATTGAATTTTTGTTGATAGGTTAAGCCAAGTCCACCTTCTACAATATTGTCCATGCCTTTAATCCCGCGGTAAACCACTTTAGGTTCTACGGTCAAATCTTTACCCGCGGGTATTTTGTAAGAGGCAGTAGTAAGAAAGGTAGCGTAATTAATACCTGCCACAAAGTTTGGATCGGTATTTAATTGGTTATGCAGATTAAGCCACGTGGCTTGTACATTTAGTTTTTCATCAGTAAAAGCAACTCCAAAATCACCATCCAATCTGTAGCCCCTGTCATTAAAACGGTTCACTACTGGATCATAGTTTTCTGCTGTAATGTCAGCGCTGTTGATCGATTCTTTGGCTACACCAACCGATACCCCAAAATGCAATTTCCCTGTATTGCTGACAGGTAGATGATAGGCATAAGATCCCATGATCCGGGTGTAGTTGATCAAGCCACTTTTGGAAAGATCGACATTTAAACCTACCGCAGCTCGGTCTGTGTAAGCAAATTCGCCAGTGAACATCTGATAAATTGGGGCATTGGGCACTTCGTTAAATTGCTTACGGAACAACAGGTTAAGGTTAACTTTTTCTGTAGCTCCAGCCATGGCTGGATTACCTAAATACTGATTATAGAAGTACATATTCCCCATGGGGCTTAATTGAGCTAAAGCAGTATTGATATTGATAAGCCCGAAGAGTACAAACAGGTATTTGATATTCATTTTTACTTTCATTCGAGTAATTTTAATTTTTGCTAAATCCTCCTTTTCTTATTATTGGAGCTAGCTTTTTCTTTTTTACTTTTACCTTTTACTTATTGGGATTAGTTGTTCATCATGGTTAGTGCCCCTTTCTTTTTAGGCAAGCCAGCACCAAAGTCAATGATGTAGTAATAGGTATCTTCTTTCAAAGACGAACCTGCTATCCTACCGTCCCAATCATTTTGGTAACCTTTTTTATTAAAGATTACTCGGCCTGTTTTATCAAATACTTTCACTACGCTTTCTGGATACATATCGATATTTTTGATGACCCAAAAATCATTTACGCCATCGCCATTTGGCGAAACCAGATTGGCAGCGGTAACGATATTGTAATTGTCGTTCACATTTAAAGTAAATTCAGCTACGCTAGCACAAGTACCTTCATTTTGCACGGTCACTTTGTAAGTAGTATTTACTTGAGGTCTCACTGTAATGGTTGCGGTGTTGGTGACACCAATGATGCTACCATTACTTTCCCACTGATAAGTGCTGCCGCCTGTTGCCGTAAGTCTTACGGTAGTACCTTTATCAACGTTGGCTCCTTTATCCGAGCTGATAGCCGCCGTTGGATATTCGTAAATTTTCAATTTGAAAGTTTCCATATAAGAATCAACCCCGCCATTAGCTGTACCGCCATTGTCTTTAAGCGTTACGGTAATTTGAGGTTCTCCCATAGCATTGGCATTTAGGCGATAGCGTATTTCTCCGTTTCCGCCAGCCAATAAGTTTATTTGCAGGCTTTGAAAAAGCGCCGCTTGGCTAGCACTAATTGTTGCAGTTAAAGTTTGTGCCGTTTCAGGGCCTGGGGTAATTCCAGTTAGCGCAATAACATGTTCATCAGTGCCAACACATACAAATTTATCGCCAATAGCACTTATGGTTGGTGCTTCGTTTACGTCGTTAATGGTGATGGTAAAAGCTTCTTCATAAATAAAATTTGAAGGCGAGGTTGCTCTTACTCTTACTTGATAGGTAGACTGGGCTTCGTAATCTAGCTTAACATTGTTTTGCAGCTTGTCACCTACAATTCTGAATTTTGCATTGTCGGTATCACCGTTTCCAGCTACGAGTGTGTAAACCACATTTACAGTATTTGCAGGTAATACCGAAAGTGTTCCAACCAATGTTCCAGGGTCTTGATTTTCATATACCGTAGCACTGCTAAAATTGAGGTCGGTAATCATTCCCGCACCTAATTCAGCTTTTGCAGGATTGGTATAAATGGTACGTGTACTTCCTTCTATACCGCGTACTCGATAGTAATATGTGGAGCCTGCCGTAATGGTGTTATCTATATATTGAATAGCATTTGCGGCTGTAGTGGTTAACACATTAAAATTAATCCCATCAGTTGATCGTTCAATTTCATAACCACTTTCGGTGGTCGAATTATCGGTCCATTTTAACCTCACTTCTGTTAAGGAAATCACATTTGCCTCCAATGCCGACGGTGCTTTACGATAACCTGGCACTAAGGTTACTCCTCTGAAAGAAGTATTGGCTGGAGCTGTAGCAATAAGCGTCGGGGTTCCCGTAAGTTGCTTGGTATCGTCATTATTATCGTTAAAATCATCATTAAGCAAATACAATTGTGAATTTTGAGTGCCAGGTGTTCCCAGGGTGGTGAAATAAAGCTTCACCCCGTTAGCATCAAATTTCGCTGCAAGGTTCTTGGTGCTTGCAGGTACAATTACGCTTCCTAATGATAACCAGTCGGTACCACCTGCGTTGGTACGGTATTTCCTGATGACTGGTGCTGTACTTGTGGCATTCCCATCATCAATAAGGTACACGATGGTACGCCCGTATGCTTTTATGGCAATGGCCTGATGTACGTTGAATGGTCTAGCCGTTGAAGGAAAATTTGGTGTGGTAGCAAAGTTGACAGAAGTAGTTGGCAGCGGTGAAGCATTAGCCAATACAGGTTGTGAACTTCCCCCAATGGGTGCAAATATGCGCAGACCATCGCTGGTGCCAAAAATGGTTTCAGCAATAGACAACACACGAGGTGCTGCCTGTCCAGCTGAAACCCTCACACCTGCATTAGTGGTACCCAAAGTTTTATACCACACCCCATTTTGATAACCATTATAATAAACGGCAGTTCCTTCCGCTACTGCCGAACGTGGGGCTCCGATATCATCTACAATAAGGGTATTGGCGTTAATGGTGCCTGTGCCGTTAATGGTAGCAATTACAAAATTATTGGCGATGCTAGGATGGCGTCCAATGATGGACAAGATTTCGCCATCTCGGGATAAAGCTGGAAAACCTTCGGTTTCATAAGCTCCACCAGCGGTTAAGCCCAAACCTTCCAAGCCATAATTGCTTCCACTAGCTGTTCTTGAAACGACAATGGTGCGCACTTTTTCTCCTGTTGAGGGGTTATATTCATCAATAAATACAGGAACCCTACCACCGTTCACCAAAGGGCTACCATCGCCAAAACGATAAACCACAATGTTATCGGAAGTAAATTGCGCAAAGGCCGTGCTAATGGTTGCCAAAGCGCCTATGATTAAGAGTATGGTTTTCTTCATATTGATATTACTTTACACCATCCAAAATGCCTTGGTAGGCGGCTTTTCTTTTGTAGTTATCATCAAAAGGCAATGGCCAATCGGGTCTGCTGTATTCGCCCCTGATCCAAGTATCTGCATCACCAACGTTCCAAGTGGTAATCCCAAACTGTTGGTTTTTAGGGATGGCATTATAGGTACGTACAATGTATTCGTATTTTGCTTTTTGTTGCTCAGCCAAGCCTGCACTATAGGTTAAATCTTGAATGTTGTCTGGATTCATGGCAATATCCAATTCGGCAATATGAACTTTCAATCCTGTAGCTGCTGCAGTATTAATAGCCGCTGCAATATTGGCATTTGATTGGGTGTAACGGGTGTGCATTTGCATTCCGATACCATGAATGGGGATCCCTTTTTGCTGCATGCCCGCAATTAAGTTAAGGATGGCCGTACGTTTGGTTGGTCCAAATTCATGGCCATAATCGTTGTAAAACAACAAGGCATCTGGATCTGCTTGGTGCGCATAAATAAAGCTTTTATCGATATACTCAGGTCCAAGTTTCTGCAACCAGATACAATCCCTCAAGGTTCCATTTTCCGCTACGGCTTCGTTCACCACATCCCATGACGTTACTTTACCTTTGTAGCGTGTAACTACGGTTTGGATGTGATCTTTCAATAATTTATCCCAAGCGGCTGCATCTCCTTGGTAGTTCAGCACCCAGTTTGGTGGGTTTTTATACCAGATCAAAGTGTGACCGTGAACTCGCTTACCATTTTGTTGTGCGAAATCAACCAAGTAATCTGCCTCTGTCCAGGTGTAGGTATTTTCTGAAGGGTGCAACTGAGAAAATTTCATGGCATTTTCTGCCGTAAGGCTGTTAAATTCCTTAATCACCACGTCACGATAAGCCGCTTTTGATCTTAGTAAGCCGTTGTTTACCGCCGCACCAAACTTAAAAGGCAAAGCTTTTTGTAAGGTTACGCTCTCATCAATAGGAATGGTTAGTTCTGGAGATGGAAATACAGGATCTTCCTGTCCTTTTAAGCAACCTCCGAAAATCAGTCCGAGTGCCAATAATAATAAGCTATGCATTTTCATTTTATTTAGTATTGAGATTTGAATATTGAGTATGGAGAACTAGACTAACCTGGTTCCTCAACTCCTCTATTTAAATTTTGCTTGTGTTTGATCATAAAAATCTTTAAGCACCCAAAATGCTTTCTTTTTCTTGCCAGTTTCAGAGATCAAACCTTTCCTGTTCCAAAAATCCTGGAAGAAAGGATGCTGTCTGCGAGGTGAGCGGAAGTCCGTTAAAATCCACGGCGTCATGCCACGCAAACCGCTCATGGTATTCATGAAAGGAATTTGGTACTTGTATAATGATTCTTGGAATTCTTCTGTCCAACGGGTGTCTTCATCACCGTGATATCCAGCCAAGGCATCTCCGCCCACTTCGGTAATAATCACGGGTTTGTTGTACTTAATTTTGAACTTGTATTTAGGTAATTCCTTTGGCAATTCCCAATACCAACCACCATACTGGTTGAAACTTACTAAGTCTAGTTTTTCTCCTAGTGGATCATCCACAATTACATCGTAACCTTTACGGTGTACCTCTAACGCAGCACCTACCAAACGAGTGTTGTCCAGCTCACGTACTTTGTCGGCCAGTTTGCTCATGAACTTAAAGCGTGGTTCGCTCAATGGTGTTTCGTTACCTATCGACCAAATGATTACCGCAGCTCTGTTTTTGTCACGTTCAATTAAATCGGTTAGTTGTTGTTGTGCATTGTTATAAGTACCCTGATTTTCCCAAGAAATAGTCCAATACACGGGTACTTCAGCCCAAACCAATAATCCCATTTCGTCAGCCAAACGGTTCATTTCTTCATTATGTGGGTAGTGGGCCAACCTTACATAATTACAGTTCAACTCTTTTGCCCACTGTAACATCATACGCATATCGCCTTGCCCACGCAATCTACCTTGCACCAATGGGTTCTCGTCGTGTAAAGAAATACCTCTTAAAAAGATTGATTTTCCATTTAGCAAGATATCTTGTCCACGAGTTTCGATGGTTCTGAAACCAATTTTTTCTTCTACTTTATCTTCTGTTGAGCTGATCAGTACTTGATAAAGCTTTGGATTTTCAGGGCTCCACAAGTTTAATTTCTTTACGGGTATGCTCACTTTGGCTACACCATCGGCATCCGTTTTTACGGTCGTTTTTAATCCAGCTTCTGGAATATTCACTTCTACCGATTGTCCTGCAGAGTTTTCACTCAACTTCACATAACCTTCAATTTGCTTTGCATTTGACCGACCTAATTGGATTTTATAATCTTGGATGTAATTGCCAGACAGCTCTGCCAAAAGCACATCACGGGTAATGCCTCCATAGTTCCACCAGTCTGTGTTTACGGTAGGAATTTCGTCTTGCTTACGGGTGTTATCTACTTTTACCACCACAAAGTTTTCGCCCTGTTTCAGTTGATTAGTTACCTCAAATTGAAATGGCGTAAAACCGCCTTTGTGTATGCCTAGCTTTTTGCCGTTTAGATACACATGTGCTTCGTAATTTACTGCTCCAAAGTATAGGATGTATTTTTTTCCTGCTACGGGATTAGCTTGAAACTTGTTTCTTAGCCAAATCGTTCCTTCGTAAAGCTCCAGTTTCTCTACTTGCGAGTTCCAATCACCAGGTATTTTTAGGGTTGGAGACAAGTCAAAATTGTACTCGATCAATTCCGATTTGTTAACTTGTTTTCGATCATCATAAAAACCGCCCTTTCCTGACTTTGATTGGTCAAATGGCTCGTGTCTGTAATCATAATAACCCATTTCGTAAGGGTCGATGATGTAGTTCCATCTGCCATTTAAGCTCAAATGTTTACGGCCAAAAATATTTTGTACCAACTGGGCATCGGCCGATAAAAATGTAACGGAAAGTAATAGGAGTAATAAGTATTGTGTACGCTTAATCATAATTAAATTTTAATAGCCAGTGTTTTGGATCAGTGCTGGTTGACGGTTAATGGTATTTTGTGAAAACGGATATAAGTAATTTTTTTCTTGGAAATAACGCTTCTCTACTTCAAAGCGAGTGTAGGTGGTTACGCCAGCACCGTCAATAGTGATACGCATGCCAGTAACGGGTTTATTTAAGAAGGTTTCGCCAAGTTTCCATCTTCTTACATCGTAAAAACGGTGTCCTTCAAAGCAAAGTTCAACACGTCTTTCATTTTGGATACGCTCTCGAATGGCTTCTTTGGTTGGTGCTACATAGCCATTACCTGTTGGATTAGTGGTTTGCAAGGCTGGCATGGCTACCCCTGTACGAGCTCGTACTAAGTTTACATGCTTCAATACTTCGGTCATGGCTGCTATCCCTTGTGCTTCGTTAAGCGCTTCAGCATAATTTAACAAGATCTCGGCGTAACGCATCACTACCCAAGGTCTACGGGCCAAGGTGTTCGACTGTTGGTTCCAGGTAGCAGATTCACTTAGGAACTTGCGCATGTAGTAGCCTGTTTTGGTGGCATTAATGTTTCGGTTCAAACCATCGGCACCGCCTACATAAGTTTGTACCGCTTTACTTTTAAATACCCTGCCATTATAATTAACGGTTAAAGCCAAACGTGGGTCTCTGTTCACGTAGGGATTATTTGCATTATACAAAGTATTGGTAGGATCGCTCACCAATTTACCGTTGGTGGTTTCAAAAGCATCAATCATTTCTTGTGTTGGATTGGTGCGTCCTGTAGCGCCATCGTAACTAATGGGAGCCTGCTGCTGCTCAATATCGTTACGGTTTTGTGCTCGGGTAGCAAACAGTACTTCGTTGTTATACGGATCAGCACCAAAATTGAATACGTTGGTGTAATTGGTACGTAAGCTGTGCAGATTCAGGTCGATGATGACCTTTGCCGCATCAGCCGCTTGCTGCCAAGTCACGCCACTTTGTGTAGCAAACAATGGGCTCGCTGCATACAGCAACAACCTTGATTTTAAACCCATGGCTGCTGTTTTGGTGGCGCGACCATAATCGCCCGTACGCCAAGGGTATGGGTTAGCGGTAGTTGCAGTTTCTCTGGTAAACAAGGGTAATTTGGTGGCGATGGCCTTATCACAATCGGCAATGATCTGATCTAAACATTCTTTATAAGTGTTTTTTGGCAAGTTCAAATTTTCCTCTCTGCTAAAAACTCTTGTAGCCAAAGTAATGGCACCATAACGCTTCATCAACTCAAAATGAAATAGCGCCCTTAAGAAATACGCCTGTCCCTCCAACCTACTTTTGTCGTCTTGTACACTTAAACCATCTGTTGGAATAATTTCGCTTTTAGGCAAGTTTTCTAAAAACAGATTTACCTTTCTTAAGCCCTCATAAAGGTTGCTATATTCATCATCAACGGTGCGTAATGGTCCCCAGGTGCCATTGTTAAAAATACTTAAGTTGGCATTTACGCCAGAGTTTACCGCTTCATCGGTACCTGAGGCCAACATTCCGCCTCCTCCATCAATACTAAATCCTTCTGGAATATTGAAATAAGCACTGTTTAGCACGCCTCTGGCATAGGCATCGTTGCCCCAAACTTGGTCGCCAGTAATAGATCCATCGGTAATGCTTCCGTCCTGTAGGTAATCTTTTTTACAGGCAAAGAAACTCATGGCCAGCACAGCGATCATCAAAGCTTTTGAAAATAAGCTTCTGTATTTTTTAAATGATATGAAAGGTGTATAGTTCATGAGCATGTGGTTAAAATTTTAGGTTTAGGCCTAAGGCGAAAGTCGCCAAGGCTGGGTAAGATGAATTGTAACCTGCATCAGGCATTTCGGGATCTATCGGGAATCCATTGAGGTTATCGAACGTAAGCAAATTAAACCCTGTCACGTAAAACCTGCATTGCGAAATCTTCAGTTTTTTAAGTGCATTGGCGGATAGCGAATAGCCTAGTTCCACATGCTTTAATCGGATAAAATCGCCACTGCGTAACCAAAAATCAGAGTTTTGGGTATTGTTTATACGATCATTGATGGTTAAACGTGGATAAAGTGCTTCTTGGGCAGTAGCTTGCGTCCATCGGTAAGCACTAAATTGATTGATGTAGCCTGTGTTTGAAGTGCCTGCGTTCACCAAAGTGTTGATTTGGATGGTTCTACCTGCTACACCGTGAAACAAGAAGTTCATATCAAAGTTTTTGTACTTCACTGAGCCTCCGAAACCAAAATATGAGGTTGGAATATCGGAGTAATTGGTGCTCACAAAATCTAAATTATCGATCACTCCATCACCATTGATGTCCTTGTAACGAATATCCCCAGGCTTTACATTTCCTGAAAAACGTTGTACAGGTGCTGCTACAATCTCTTCTTCCGATTGGAATAAACCTTGCGAAATCAAAAATCTTCTGACGGTACCAGTACCATTTACCACGCCACCAATTGGATAACCTACTTGTCGTTGGTAGGCAGGAATGCCGGCTTCTTCATTTAGTTTTAAAATCTTGCTTTTGGCATAAGTATAGTTCCCGTGTACACCAAAAGTAAATTGGTTAATGGTTTTGTTGTAATTCAAATTGGCTTCTACTCCTTTGTATTGCGCTTCGCCTGCATTAATGTTTACCAATGGTTGCCCAATAATAGATGGCGCTAAATCTGCTGTCAGCAAGTTTTTGCGGTGTTCCTTAAATACATCCACGCTTAAGCTTAACGATTGTTTGAGGAACTGTGCGTCAAAACCTACACTTGATTTAATGGCTTTTTCCCAAGTAAGGTTAGGGTTAGCTAAATCTAACTGATCGGTGTTGGCCACGGCACTGTAGCCTGTTCCAAAAAAGTACTGGGAACCACCTCTGGTAAAGTAGTCGTTAAAAGCAAAACGACGAGAAGCACCAATGGCCTCATTGCCTACAATACCGTATGAACCACGTAGTTTAAAATAGTCGATGATTTTATTGCCTTTCAGGAAATTTTCTTCTGATACAATCCAGCCTGCAGCAATGGCGGGGAACCAACCAAAGCGTTTGCCAGGCATAAAGTTCTGCGAACCTGAATAGGTGGCAATGGCATCTGCAAAATAACGTTGTTTGTAACCGTAAGATAAACGGTTAGAGATTCCTTCCTTTTTATCATCTAAACGGGTAGCCGAAGCCGAAACGGCTCTTTGAAAACGAGTAGAGAACTTAAAGCTGTGGTTACCAAAATTATTATCATAATCAAAACCACCCCAAAATTCGTTGTTCCGTAAATTGGCGCTAAAGGTACTCGAAGCATAATTTAGCGGGGTTTCGGTACCATATCCTTGATAACTATTGCCACCTTGCCACTCATAAACAATGTGGCTTTGGGTGAAGCCGTAGGTATATAAGCCTGTCATGTCGTACGTGTAAGCCACATTAAAGGATAGACCAGGTAATATGGCATCTAGTTTTTGGCGTGCGGTCATGGTGGCCAACAAGGTGCGGTAAACATCGGTGATGTTACCTCTGGCCTGTAACATGCCTAATGGGTTGGTGCGAAATAAGGAACTTCCACCATAAGAACCATTTGGATTAAGCAATGGAAAGGCATTGGCTGGTGTATTAAAAATAGCCGTTAAAAATGCCGAATTACCATCACGTGGGTAACGTAAATTAGAGACACGTCCGCCAACATCTAAAGTCACATCCAAATTTTTATTGAGGTGTAAATCTAAATTGGTACGGAAATTATATCTCCTGAAATTGGTGTTTGAATTAAAATTAGGGGTTTCTCCACCTTTGTATAAACCATCCTGATCGTAAAAGCTCACGGTGGTGAAGTATCTTGCAAAGGCATTCCCTCCACTTACTGTAGCCACATAGCGTTGTACCGGCGAAGCTTTTTTAAGAAACTCTGACGGATAATCAACATCTGGATACAAATATTGGTCAGACTTGGTGTAATAACCAATTAAGCTTTGTTGGTTGTATTGTGGTGCTTGTCCATCGTTCTGACGGGCTTCATTGTACAAATAGGCATAAGCATAGGCATTTAATGGGTTGATGAGATAAGTAGGTACCTGTACACCTCCTTGGGCATCAAAAGTTACTTTGGTTGCACTGGCACTGCCTCTTTTAGTAGTTACGTAAATAACTCCATTGGCGCCGTACATCCCATACCAAGAAAGGGAAGCTGCATCTTTCAATACACTGATGCTTTCGATCTCATTCAAGTCCATATCTACAAAATCACGTGCCACCCCATCTACCAATACCAATGGCGATTGTCCACTGTTATAAGACGACCTACCTCTGATGAGAAAACTAGCATCGTCGGTACCTGGGCGGTTGCCTGTCTGCTGAATGTGCAAGCCCGATAAGCGGCCTGTTAATACGTTATTTAAAGTAGAAAGTGGTATTTGTGGCAACTCCTGATTGTTCACCGTAGTAATGGTTGCCGTTACTTCGCGTTTTTTTCTTATTCCAAAAGGGATGTATACGTTATCGTCATCGCCTGCTTCTATTTGAGATTTTTGGAGTTTAATAGGTTTGGTTTCTGATACTTCATAAGCAGGTATGAAAGCCGTGTTGTAACCGTTCATTTTAAAAACGATACGGTCATTAGAGCTGGCTTCTATCGAAAATTTACCTTCGGCATCACTGGTTACCCCGCTTGTTTTTTCTTGCACTATAACGGCCACCCCTGCGATAGGCGCACCAGCTTGGTCTACTACTTTACCTTTTACAGCAATCTGTTCAGTTTGCCCCCAAGCGTAAGGCATAGCGGCAATGCTCAACAGGGAAAGTAAAAGATATTTGGTTAAAAACTTCATCATATTTTCTGTCGTAAACGGATTATATTTTTCAATTCTCTGCATTACCATCCCAGATTTTGCTTTAAAATTCCATTGCTTTTAAACACTTCTCTTCTTGGAATTGGATATAAATACATGTGGTCATCAAATTTCTTTTGGTAAATGTTGGGTAGCGTAATCACGTTGTAAGTAAAACTACCATTGGCGTTACGTACGATATCCATTCCCTTTTGTGGTTGGTTCAACACTTCCTTTGCCTTTTTCCAGCGAATCAAATCGTACCATCTGAAATCTTCAAAGGCCAACTCCACAGCCCTTTCCCTCACAATGGCATCTCTTAACTGTGCTTGGGTTAAAGTAAGGGCCAAGTTTGGCATGCCTACCCTACTACGCACTTCGTTTACGTATTTACGAGCTTCTTCTTTGTTGGTGGCATTGTCACCACTTTCGTTAATGGCTTCGGCGTAGTTAAGCAGTACCTCTGCATATCTGAAGAATACGAAGTTGAACAATGCTCTTTGAGTGGCGTTTCTTACGTACACTTCGGGCCACATTTTACGGCAGTAATAACGGGTAGCCGAGTAAATAATATTGTTAGGACGAAAATCGGCGCCATAGGTGTAGGTGTTGCTAGCAGCATTGTACTGCGACCACATGCCCATGTTTCGGCCTTGCCATGATACATTGTTGTACAAAATATTGGCATAAAAACGTGGGTCGCGGTTTTCGAAAGGCTTTTGCGCATCATATCCTGAACCAGCAGTAGTAATAGGTGCACTACTCACAATGGCGCCAGTGCCATCCGTTTTAACGGCTTCGTACATATCCACGTGATTTTGAGTAGGATTCATAGAACCTTGGGCGCCACCTGATCCTGGCGACATCACAAAATCTAATAAGAAACCATCAATCACACGTGGTGGACGTATTTTGATCATGATGTATTCTGGCGAGGTAGACATATTCATGATGTCGTTGTAGGTAGCTTGCAGCGAGTATTTGTTCATGTCAATTACTGCTTTGGCTGCCGCAGCGGCATTGGCCCATTTGGTTAAATCGTTAGTAGGGTTGTTTAATGGGCTGGCGGCGTACAACAATACCCTTGCTCTTAACGCCATTGCAGCACCTCTGGTAGCTCTGCCATAATTAGAAGCGTTGTAATCATCTGGCAAAGCATCTACCTGTACCGCTTTATCAAGATCGGTCATGATCAGGTCTACACATTCTTGATAGCTATTACGAGGGATATCGATGTTATCAAAAATGCTGGCTGGCTTATCATAAATAGGCACGCCACCAAAGCGTTTAATGAGTTCGAAATACAGAAATGCTCTGATGAAATACATTTCTCCAGTAATTCTTTGTGGCGTTTTGGCTTGTATTTGGGAATCGGTCCAAGGAATGCTATTCATTTTGGAAAGCATTACGTTGGCTATTCTAATGCCTGCGTACGATCGGTCCCAAATATCACCAATGTCATTTAACTGTGCCCCGCCACGTTCATAGTGATCGTGGAACAAACCTTGGTTTAAGGTACGTACCGAAACATCGGTGTTGCCCGAAACTGCTTCATCTGAAGCTTGAGCGGTAGTACCACGATGTGCATTAAACCTTGCATAGTCATCTATTAAATGGTTATAGGCGTTATCTGCATAGGCAATGGCCAAGGCTGGGTCTTTGAATACTTTTTCTTCATCTAAATCTGCCGAAGGTGTGCGATCTAGAAAATCCTTTTTACATGAGCTAAATACAAGAGCAACAAAAAGGAAAATAAAGGTATATATGTTTCTCATGTTCATGTTATAATTGAATGTTTACACCTAGGTTGTATATCCTTGAAGTGGGATAGATAGATTGTTTTGAAAAATCAGCGTTACTGGTATTGATGTTCTCAGGATCTAGGTACATCTTGAAACGAGTCCAAGTCGCCAAGTTTTGTCCTGTTAAAAAGATCCTCAACGATTGTATTTTGAGCGGTTGCAACCATTTAGCTGGCAAGGTGTACGAAATTTCGGCATTACGTAATTTGATGTAGGAAGCATCCTGCAAAATGAAATCGTTCAGCTGATAACTGATAAAAGTATTTCCTCGAGAGTGCAAGGCTGGCCAAGTAGCGGTTGCGGCCGTTTGTGGTGTCCAGCGATTCAACATAAACTCATACATCTGTTGTCCGTTATTCTGCTCTGTTAAAATTACATCGGAGCTTACATTGGTAACGCCTTGAAACATCAAGGAAATTGAAAATCCTTTATAAGAAACACGTGGGGAAATACTGAAAATATATTCGGGCACTCTCGAATAACCAATGGCCGTACGGTCGTCACTATTGATTCGTCCATCGCCATTAATATCTACATATTTTAAATCGCCAGGAATTGGTTTGCCCAGTTCATTGGGTACATAACTATCAATATCTTGTTGCGAAGTATAAAAACCGTTGGTGACATAGCCAAAGAACTGCCCCACTCTTTTGCCTTCTTGTTTTTGATAAGATGGTGCACCAATAGGTTCATCCCTGCTATTGATCTTATTGCGAGCGAAAGAAACCTGTGCATTTATGCCATAAATCAAATCGCCTTTTTGCTTGTTAAAATCTAGCTCTACTTCATAACCTTTATTATACACCTCACCTACGTTAAGTGCTGGATAACCTTGTCCCAAACTGGTCAAGCCTGAGTTTCTAGAAGTAAGAATATCCTTACGGGTTTCGTCAAACAAATCGATATTTATAGATAAGGAGTTTTTGAAGAACTTGCTTTCTACCCCAATATTTCTTTTCAAACCTGTTTCCCAAGTAATTTCTGGGTTACCAATGCTGCTGTTGGGCAAATAAACTACTGGATAAGTTACCACACTGGTTGGATCGCCAAAGTGTACTGGCATTCCTGGACGGCTGTAAGCAGGGGTTGACGCCGTAAAGCCTGCTGCATTGCGCAAGTAACTGGTAATATAAAGGAAACGTTGTCCAATTTCGTCGCTACCTACCAAACCGTAGCTTCCACGGATTTTTAAATAGTTGATCCACTTTGCGCCTTTCATGAATTCCTCGTTGCTAAGGGTCCAGCCTGCCGAAACTGCGGGGAAGAAACCATACTTTAAGCCTACTGGAAAGTTTTCCGAACCGTTGTAAGCCGCATTAAACTCTGCGAAGTATTTATCTGAATAGTTGTAGGTAACACGGGTAACCACACCTTGCGAAGCCCTAGGCGGGGCGGTGGTCGCTGTAGATCCTTGTACATTGATCAACTGGCGGGTTCCCAAAATTAGGCCTGTAATATTGTGTTTGGCAAAACTTCTATTATAGTTAAAACCTGCCTGTAAATTAGTGTGTATGGTACCACCGTTTTCACTCACTAAACCACTTAACGGTTCATCACGAGGTCTGTCACCTGCAATGGTTACTTCTTTCGTATCTCTGTCAATTACATAGGCTGCCCAACTGGCATTACGACGGGTAGTGTTTTCGAAATAAGAATCGTAACCTAAATTGGCTTTAAAGGATAGTCCTTTTACCAATTTGCCTAAGTTATAGTTGACATTGAAGGTACTTTGCACGTTGTTGAAATCATCATAACGAGTTCCCCAGCGGGTTAACACACCAAGTGGATTCCAGATGTTGGTACCCACACTTGGGTTTTGGGCCAAGCGTCCGTCAGGCAAAGTAACTGGATAAGCAAAAGCAGGTACCTGTAAAATACGGGAAATCATTGCCTCTACATTATCGTAAGAAAAAGAACCAGTACCAGAGCGTAAACCGCTGGGCTGGTAACGCTTTTGTAGACGACCACCCAACTTAATGCCTACTTCTAAATCTTCGGTAAGCTTGATGTCTAAGTTGGACCTAAAGTTATAACGATTGTAGTTAGGCACCGAATTGATTTGGTACGGAGAGTCGAATTCCTTGAAAATACCATCTTCGAAAAGATAACCCACGGAAGCAAAATACTTGATGATTTTGGTCCCGCCACTCACGTTGACATTGTGTTGGGTTTGCGGATAAGATTTTCGGGTAACGTAATCAAACCAATTAATATTTGGATAGCCAATAGGATCTGATCCATCTTTGAATTTTTGTAATGCGGCATCGCTCCAGGTCACGCTTTCAAAACCATCGTTTCTGTTGGCTTCATTAATTAAGTAGGCGTTGGTATACGCATCTAATGCTTTCGGAATACCTGTATAACTTTGGATACTGGCGTTACCACTGTAACTGATTTTTGGTTTACCTTCTTTACCTGATTTAGTGGTCACAATAATGACCCCGTTAGCTCCCCTAATTCCAAAGGTTGCGGTTGAAGAAGCATCTTTAAGAACATTAATTGTTTCTATTTCATTGGGATCAATATCACCAAAGTCTGGGCGCTCTATTCCATCAACCACTACTATAGCGCCCGAACCGTTATAGGTAGCCAAACCTCTGATATTGATAACCGAACTGTTAGAGCCTGGCTGCCCGCTACGTTGCACCGCACCTAAACCTGGGGTTCTACCTATTAAGCTATTGGTAACATTGGAGGTTGGCGATTGCAAGATTTCTTTACTACTAATGGTACTGATGGCTCCTGTTAAGGTCGATTTCTTTTGTGTACCATACCCCACTACCACCACTTCATTTAAATTGGTATTGTCTTCTTTTAAGGATACATTCTGCACATTATTGCCTGGTGCTACACTAATTTCCTGTGCTACAAAGCCAATAAAACTATAGACTAATATTACAGGTGTTGACGGTACAGAGATGGCATATTTACCATCACTATCACTCACAGCAGTGGTGCCACCTATCTTAAGTTTAATGGAAGCGCCAGGTATTGGTAAGCCCTGATTGTCTTTAACCACTCCTGTAACGGTTCGGTTTTGGGCATAAAGCATGCTACTAAATGTTGACAATAGCAGCAGCAACAATGTCTTTTTTAAGTGGCTGGCTATTGGGCGCATGGTACGCTTCGAATAAAAACTAAAACTTTTGTAAAGTAGTATCATTCAATTAGGTTAAATATTGGTTGATTTATAATATAGTAACCGCCGCAAATAGTTTGCAGTAGTGGCTATTCATTGGATTATAAGAAAGCTGTAATGGATTATCCTTTGTTGAATAAAGGAAAGGATCAGGTAGTTTACCCCGCATTTGGTTCAGTAGTGGTATCATCATACAATATTTGGTTATAGCAAAGATGTTTGAACGAAAGGAAATTGTAAGGGTAAAATCTTCCTTATTTAGGGGTAAATTTGGTTTTAATAATGGTTAATGATGATTTTTTAAGGATTAATTAACGAATGTGATGACGTGCTAATTTAATGATTTATAGAAGTACGGATAAGCTTGGGGATCCTTCGCTGCGCTCCGGATGACAAAGCAAGCAACCAGCGGGTAAGAACCATGATAAATGACCAATTATTACAATGGACTGATGAGCCGACAACTAATACTAATTCCTAGCTACTAATTCCTAACTACTAACTCCTAACCACTAGCTAAACTAACCACTAGTAACTAACTCCTAATCCCTAATTTCGCAGCTATATACTCCGACGGGGACATATCGTATTGCTTTTTAAATTCCTTACTAAAATATTTGCGATCATTAAAGCCTACGGCGAAGGCAATATCTGAAATGCTCATCTGATTTTTCTCCAATAAATAAGCGGCTTGTTTCAAGCGAACGGTCTTGATCAAATCAGCTACAGATAGGTTAGTGATGGCTTGTACCTTTTTATAGAGCACCGTTTTGCTCATGCCAATTGCCTGTGTTAAGGCGGTTACATCAAAGTCGGTATTGTCAAGGTTTTCTTCAATGATCTTCATCAACTTCACCAAAAATTTATCATCAGCAGTTTCAATTTGAACAGGTGCAGGGTTTAATAAAATATCCCTTACAAATTTTTGCCGAGTAGCTTCTTTTGTAGCTAGGATGTTCTTGATGTTCAGCGCCAAAATTTGGATACTGAAAGGCTTGGTAATGTAGGCGTCGGCACCTTTTTCGTAGCCGTTGATCTGATGAATATAGGCCGCACGAGCGGTGAGTAAAATAACTGGGATGTGATTTACCCGTTCATCTGTTTTGAGATGTCTACAAAATTCCAATCCATCCATTTCAGGCATCATTACATCGCTAATCACCAAATCGGGAAGTTGCGCTATGGCTTTTTCCAATCCTTCTACTCCATTAGCTGCTTCTAAAATGTGATATTGTTGTTGGAACGATTCTTTAATAAAGTTACGCAGCTCTAGGTTATCTTCAATTACCAACAAGGTATAAGCTTGCCCCCCTACCTCCAATGCTGGTGTAGCAATCACTTCGTTGGCTGCAGATTGCAAATAGTAGTGAACAGGATTGTCACTGTTCATATACTCTGGAATAATAGCTTGTTGATCTAAATGGGCATTACCTAATGGTAAAGTCACCGTAAATGTCGTTTTTCGGTTAGCCTCATCAGCGATATCGCTACTTACTTCGATAGTACCTTGGTGCAGTTCTACAATATTTTTAGAGAGAGCCAGTCCAATACCGTAACCACTATTAGAAACTTCTTCATTATATACTTGAAAGAATTTGGTAAATAACTGGCAGATATTCTTTTCAGAGATCCCCTTTCCGTTATCTATAACCTTTAACACTGCCTTTTCTCCACGTTGTTCTATAGCGACTATAATTTTCCCCTTTTCTGGGGTGAACTTAAAGGCATTAGAAAGCAAGTTAAATACCACCTTTTCCAAATGATCCTTATCAAAAAACACCTCTAACTTTTCTACGTTGCTTTCAAATTGATAAATGATTTGTTTATCCTGTGCCAAGCTTTGGAAAGAAAGGTAAATCTCCTCTACAAATTGCACCATATTACAAGCAGAAAAAGACAACTTCATGTGGCCACTTTCTGCCTTTCTAAAGTCCATCAGTTCAGTCACCAATCGCATTAGCCTGCTGGCGTTATGCTGCACCTGTGCCAACTGCTTGTGTAAGGTGACATTGAGTGTTGAACTGTTCAGCATTTTCTCCAACGGACCTAATATCAAGGTTAAAGGTGTTCTGATCTCGTGCGAAATATTAGTAAAGAAATCAATCTTCATCTGGTGCAGTTCCTCTTGTCGTTCTTTTTCCAAATGTTCGAGGTATAATTCCCTTTTAAGCTTTGCACGATTCTTTTGAAACTGATAAATAGTGGCTGCTATGTAATAAAGAATGGCACCATAAATTAAAAATGCCCACCAGGTTTGCCACCATGGCGGTAACACGGTAATGGCCAAGGTAATGGGTTCTGTATTCCACAAACCGTCGTTATTGGCTGCCATTACCTTAAAAGTATAATTTCCTGGACTTAAGTTGGTGTAATTGGCCTCACGTTGCGTGCCCGAGTAGTGCCAATCATCACCTCTAATGCCTTCCATTTTATAGGCATATTGGTTCTTTTCTGGATTGATAAAGTTTAATGCTGCAAATTTGATAGTGATATAACCTTCATCGTATTTAAGTTCAATATGATCAGAGAAAGTCACCGATTTTTTCAACGGCGAACCCGTCGAATCAACAAGCACAGGTTTATTCCTCACTAAAAAATCAGTAAAGGCTACTTGAGGTTTGATCTTATTTTTAATGAGTTGATTGGGGAAAAAAGATGTTAGGCCATTAATGCCGCCAAAAAGCAACTCACCGCTCTTTAACTTTAAACCTGCATTGGTTTGAAATTGGTTACTTGCCAGCCCATCGTCGGCATTGTAGTGCGTTACCTCTACGTTTTTAGCATTAAATGGAAGTTGAAAATTCTTAAAACGGAGTTGGTATAAACCATTATCTGTACTTAACCATATATTTCCCTGCTGATCTTCCACAATGGCATGCACCACTTCATCCGTAAGGTTTTCCTGCTCATTCAGTGCATAAAACTTTTGGGTATCGGGATTGTAATAGTTCAAACCGCCACCATCAGTACCTATCCATACCCTATTCTTCGAATCTTTAAAGAGCGTAATGATACTATTGTTGCTCAGTGTATTGGGTTGGTTTCGCTTTACAAACCGCTTAAAGCTATCCGTTTTTCTATCGTAGTAGTTAAGACCGTTTTGCGTTCCAATGTAAAGGTTGTTTTGGTTATCCTTAATTAAGGCGACCACAAAATTATCGCTAATACTTGCCTTGTCTTTTGGCGAGTGCACAAAGGTGCGATAGGAGCCATCAGATCGCAAGTAGCGCAGGCCACCACCGTTAGTACCTACCCAAACCCCTTCCTTCTCTGGAATGATGGAATTGATGAGGTTTTCGCTGAACTTCCCTTGGGTAACGGCAAATTTAAAAAAGCGGATCTTCTTAGTTTCCTTGTTAAAATGGCACAAACCGTCTAAAGTACCTACCCACAAATTACCGTATGCATCTTCGGCCAACGATTTTACTCCATTACGGGTTTGTTTCTGGTCATTTCTAATATCATAGTAGCGATAAGCGCCTGTATTTCTATTGAGGTAATTAATTCCTCCACCGTAAGTGCCAATCCAAAGGCCACCGTTTTTATCTTCGGAAATAGCGTTGACTACCAAATGAGATAAGCCCATCCTATCGCCAATACGCTCGCCAATATTTCCAAAGTTGGAATTGGAAGGATAATATACGTTTAAGCCCCCTGCAAAGGTGCCGATCCAAATGCCCGAAGCATTGTCGTGCATAAAACTCCAAATGGTGTTATCACTTAAGCTATTTGGATTCAGTGCACTATGCGTATGATTGCTAAAATGTTGTGTATTGGTATTGAATATGCTTAAACCATTGCGGGTGCCTATCCAAATCTGGCGTTGATCATATACATAAATATCCCTGATCCAGTTGGAAAGAATGCTTTTACCGTCACTTTCCTCGTGCTTAAAGCTACGCAGTTGGTCTGTTTTGGGCTCATATCTAAATAAACCCGAGGTTTCGGAACCAAACCATAAATTACCTGACTGATCTTGCTTAATGACAATGATCTTGGCAGCCATCAACTCTTTGGAACTGGCAATGCCTTTAGGCAGCGGAATTAATCTTTTTCTTTGAGGATCAAATACCTTAACCCCATTTTTTGAACCCACCCATATCCTTTTAGCATTATCCTGAAACATGATAAAGGTAACGGCACTGTATAAGCTGTTAATGGTGGTGTCCTTAAGACCTACTACTTCTTTCAACACCCATTTTTGTGTATCTACCAGCTTAATACCATCAAAAGTTGCTGCCCAAGCGTTACGATAACTATCTATTAAAATAGAAGAAATATAGTTCCTTCCGCCCTTTACATCCCTAATGTCTACCCTTTTAAACACTTCCGTTGCGGGATTGTAAATGTTCAATCCGTTAGAGGTCGCTATCCAAAGTTGCCCATCTTTATTTTCGACAATGGCATTAACTCTATTGTTGCTAATGCTTTTTGGTTGATGATTGTCGTGCTTAAATGTACGGAAAGTATAACCATCGTAACGGGTGAGGCCTTTCCAACTGCCTAGCCAAATAAAGCCCTTACTATCCTTTACAATCGTAGCAATAGGGCTCTGTGCCAATCCTTCTTTAAACGACAGGTGGTTAAATTTGATGGATTCTTGCTGCGCTTTTACGCTAGTAAGGGCACAAAACAACCATCCAAAAAGGGCAAATATGGTAACTCTAGATATCAACAGGAAAGTGGTTAGCTGTTGTAAAGATATTTATTCCTTTGATAATCACCCAATGTTTGGTTAATTCGACAACGCACTGGTTAGTTCATTTGATAATGTCGCCAAGAAGACCTACAGACTTACGACGTTTAACTGCATTTATATTTTATTTTTAAGGTGAAGCTAAAGGCTTCGCTGTTTAAAAACTTTGCAAGTCTTAAAACCACCCTAACACAAAAACCACGTAGGTTTTGAAAATCTACGAGGTTTGCTCCCGCATCATTCCTCTACTACCAAAACCCGCTTAGCAAACATTAATTTTAAAACACTGGAAATAAATTCATTATTCCTTAAAAAATTATGATACCTTACGTACAAATTCTTTGAAGGAATTTGTAAACCTAAAACAACTATTCAGCTAATGCATTTCTTTGAAAGAATTCTACAGCCGCCAACGTACGGTTGGAAGGATCATAATGGTCATTTGATTACACCTAGCCCTAAACAAATTTTCAAGGAGTTTTTTAGCAGACTAAACATTTTTAAGGATAAGAAAAATTGGTTGCCCCTTTTAAGCTGGATTAAAATTTTATGTTTAATTCCGTTCTTCTTTATCTTTATCATTTACTTTTTAGAATGGTGGACCATTTTAGCGGCCTTCATTTACAGCATGATCATCATGGGTACGCATGGCACCATTTGGCACCATCGTTATTGTACCCACGGTGCTTATACTTTCCGTAACAAATACTGGCGGTTCTTTACTCAAAACTTAACCATCAACGTTATTCCAGAGGAGATTTATGTGATTTCCCATCATGTTCATCATTCCCTTTCAGATAAGCCTGGAGATCCTTACAATGCGCAAGCAGGCTTTTTATATTGTTTCTTAGCCGATGTTAATCACCAACCAATTGCCAAAGACCTTAATGAAGCAGAATTTACCCGTGTTCAGCAATTGATGGAGCATACAGGAGTTACTTCAAATACTTATGCTCAATACCTTAAATGGGGGTCATATGTCAACCCTAAATCGGCCATTCTTTCGTGGATCTTAAACTGGGCTTTTTGGTACGCCGCATTTTATCTTATAGGCGGACATGCATTGGCTTGTACCCTATTTGGCGCTGCAGGTTTTTGGGGCATTGGTGTACGTACTTTCAATTATGAAGGACATGGTAAAGGCGACGACAAAAAGAAGGTTGGAACAGATTATAACCTGAAAGACAATTCTATTAACCAGCTATGGCCTGGTATTGTAGCGGGCGAGTGGCACAACAATCATCACTTATATCCTAAAAGTGCCAGGAGTGGCTTTAAACCCCATCAAATTGACTTGGCTTGGTATTACATCAAAGTAATGCATACTTTGGGTGCAGTGAAACAGTATAAGGATTTCAAGAAACAGTTCTATATCCAGCATTACTTACCAAGTAAAACTAAACCTGAACTGCTTCAACCTATTGAACAAACAGTCCAGTAACTGCTGAGCTATTTGCGAAAGGTTTTAACTAGCAGCAATAACTCTACTTTGTATTAGCAATTTGGTTGGCTATTTGTTGATTTACCCATATTTCAATAGGCACTAAAGCACATGCTTTGGGCAAAGGGACTCAAAAATTAAGTGGAAACCTTTCCGTTCTAGCGCTTTGCCTCGTCAACCATAGGTTGACGGCGTGCTGCCGTCAGCAGCAAGGTATCAACCTATGGTAAATGGGCTCCCGCCATAAGCAGCAAGGCGTCAACTTATGGTTGACAGGTCCAAGCTATCGGCAGGAAGCTTTCAACCTAGAAACCAAGAATGACGGATAGCCATAGAAGTGCGGAATTTAATATTAGCCTATTTGTAAACTTCCGAAACCTAGTAAAGCCACAAGAAAAGTTTATAGGCATCACGCACTTTTAAACAAAAATCGGCACAATTACAAAAATCGGCCCGCTATGGGTGTCAATAATTGACGAAACGATAAAAAAGATCAGTCCTACATCACGATAGTTTCCAGCTTATAATGCCTTTAGAAACTCCATGTACAATGGGACACTTTTCTCTACCCATGCTGCGGAAGTGTCAAACTCCATTCCGTAGTAGGCAAAAAAGGATCTGTAATCTGCCTTTACATATTCGAAGCTCAATTCAAAAGGTCTTAGCAGTTCTTCCATGGTATATTTATAGCGTTGTCCATGCTGGTAGTCTTGTTCATCTACCCCAACGGAAAGGGCTAGCGCAATTTTCTTGTTGGCCATTTTGTAACCGCTTTTGCTTCCGTACGCCCAACCATGAAGCACCACTACGTCCAACCATTTCTTCAATAATCCAGGGCAGCTGAACCAGTAAAACGGAAACTGAAACACCACTCTATCATGTTGTTCTATCAGCCTTTGCTCTGCCTGTACATCTATCTGCTCATCTGGATAAGCTTTGTGTAATTGATGTACCGTATATAAATCGGGGTATTTGTTCAATTCTTCTATCCATCTCTTGTTCACTACCGAAGTCTCAATATCAGGATGGGTAACAATCACTAATGTTTTCATCTTTTCTTTACCATTGTTTTACAAGGCAAAACTAAGGAGCTTAAGGTTATTTTGGTAGCTTAGCAACCCAATGTAGGGTACTATAAAAAATGTAAGTAATGTCGAAAATCAAAGAAAGTTCAACCAATTTCGCCAATAAACAGGCACTAATGGAAGAATGTTCGGAGGTATATGCCGCTAACATTATCGGTGGACAATGGGCATTGGTCATCTGCTCTTGGTTATTAAACGGCAAACTTAGATTTGGAGAGCTTAAGAAGCTTCTGCCGACCATTACCGAACGCATGCTTACTTTACAATTGCGTAAATTGGAGGAAAATAAGATCGTTAAACGTACGGTATATGCAGAAGTACCACCTCGTGTAGATTACGAACTCACCGAAATTGGCTATGACCTAGGTCCCGTAATTAAATTGCTTGAAAAATGGGGTGAGAAGCATAAGAGTTTGTAAAACCTGATTGTATTCAACTTAAAAATCTTAAATCTTAAATAAGGCATTCAAATATAAGTTAAACCTCACCAGGTTATTATTATGGCGAATCTTAGAAGGTAAAGGATTGACAAATTTTGTAGAAAACAGGAAGAGGGAAATAGAGCATTTCCCCGACCTGACCTAGCAAACAAACTATTAACCGGAATTTCTTAAACGCAACATGTACATATAAGAAAAAAAAGGCGCTACCCTATTGGCAGCGCAACGTCCATCGTATCCGATCTTTACAAATGTCCGTAATGAGAGCGTTAACTGAGAGCGTGTATGATTTTGAGCTTTTCCATATAAATATGCGATCATTGATGCTTTTATCCTAATAGATTATACTAAACCCCCAAAATATTATTCTAAACCTCCATTAGCCATGATCAACAAGCATGGGTCATTTTTCCAAACCATTACTCATTTATCAGGTTAGTTGATATAATCATGTTGGTATTTTTTATAGATTAGCGATGACCTAACACAAGTGCTGAGATTATGGAGATATGGAGTATAATTATTGATGACGAACCGCATGCAATTGCAGAACTGTCGGATATCGTAGCGCGAGTGCCTGGTATTTCGGTAAGTGGTGAATTTGATAATGTTTCGGAAGCTTTGGCCTTTGTGAAGGAAATAGGACACATAGATGTGATTTTTTGCGACATACAGATGCCTAAGTTAAATGGGTTAGCAGCAGCGGAGCTTTTAAAGGCCTATTGTGACCATCTGATTTATGTGACAGCCTATCGGGATTACGCCTTTGAAGCCTTTAATGTTCATGCCTCGGGCTACCTGCTTAAACCAGTAAGTACAGAGGCCGTGGTGAATACGATGTTGAAGGTGGTTCAGAAACGTAGCCGACATAGTGAACAACAGTCGGAAGAACTAGTATTCATTAAGGGTGGACACAAGAACAGTTTTAGTAAACTGGTACTGAGAGAGGTGTATGCAATAGAAGCAATGGCAAATTATGTAACCATTAGAAGTACCGATGGGGAGCATGTGACCTACATGAGCTTAAAATCGGTAGCTGAGCAATTAAGGAAATACGAAAACTTTTATCGGATATCCAAATCGGTAATGGTGAACATGGACCATGTGAAAACGGTTGACGGGCATATGATAAGATTGACGAACGATCAAGTTTATACTGTAGGAGAAACCCATAGGAGTGCGTTCCACGAATTTGTCCGGAAACGCACCCTTAGACCCTAGCTATGGCTATTTTCTACCACCTAAAAGTGTCGTAATAATATACGTGGTGGTGACAGTTGTAGAGGTGGCTGTTGTTGGATCAGTACTAAAGCTGTCGTTGGAAGTTTTTTTAAATGCGAACCTTGTTCTCATTTTGATTTTTCTGTTAGTTGAATTCATGGCTTTTTTTTGCCAAGAATATTTTGAAGCTAGCGCTTAAACATTTTTATTATAGCAAGTACTGCAAACATTATATGAACCCTCAATATCGTTTAAACGGAATCTTCAAAGTGCACCTCATCTGTTGGCTGGTATTCATAGCCTACGAGGTTTTGGTAGCTGGCATGATCAGTGGACAGTATGCCAATGTGGTGTATTACATCTCATTTTACGGGCTTAACATTTCACTTTTCTACCTGCATGCACATATCGTATTGCCAAAGTCCTTTGCCCAAGGCAAAAAGACGATTTGGCGTTTGCCTTTTCTTTTCGCCATAGAGATTACGGCCTATGTGGGCGTCACCGTTTTGTTAAGCTATGGTTTAGAAGTACTGCACTTACGCAAATCGCCGCTTCAGCTTGACAGCCGCTTTTTCATTACCACCATTTGGCGAAGCGGCCTATTCCTGATGTTCTCTTCTGGCTATTATTTTTTACGCACCTACCTTCAACGAGCAAAAGATGAAATGGCAAGAGCGTTGGCTATGGAGCAATTAAATGCCAAACTGATAAGAACAGAACGGGATTTTTTGAGAGCTCAGATCAATCCTCACTTACTATTTAACATGCTCAACTTTGTACGTTATGCCAGCAAGCGCAAGCCCGAACAAGTTGATGATGCCATTGTAGGACTATCAGAGCTAATGCATTTTGCAATGGAGAAAACGGCAAATGGTCTCATTCCCATTAAACAGGAATTGGCACAAATCGAGAATATCATCAAATTAAATCAGATGAGATTTGGAGGCAAGCTGTCTATCAGCTTCGAGGCCAAACTAGAAGATGAGGAAGCACAATTAATTCCCATCATTTTATTGACTTTGGTTGAAAATGTCTTCAAGCATGGTGATTTGATGGATGCCGCTGATCCCGCCAAAATTACTTTCCATGGTAACAACGATGGGTTTATCTTCACTACAAGTAATCTTAAAGGGGGCGGTAACGAATATCAACGAAGTACAGGAAATGGCTTGATCAATATACAATCTAGATTATATGACACTTATGGTGAAAACGCTCAATTAAAATATGGTACGCAGGGTAAATATTATTTGACTGAGCTAAATATCCGATTTATACCAAAAAGCTAATTCGACATGCTACGGTAAGGCTTAAAATAACTAAAGAACATCTTAAAGTTAGTTAGGGCTTCAATTCTTTAATGCCATTACGCAATTGAAACCAAATGGATATGTTTGTAAACTATCTACCTTAAAACCATGAAAGTTGAAGAGCAAAACCTGCAGGTATTGGGCCATGCAATCTGTCGCAGTCCTTTATTTCCTATAGAATCCGAGCTAGCTGATGTGTGGCCTGTACTTAAAAGGCTCATTAAAGATAGTGCGCCAGAATTTTACGCAGTCATTGCTAATTTAGATGCCGCTGACCTTCAAAACCAGTCAGAAAAAATTCGTTTTACTATTTGGAAGTACTTTAACCGCAGCCGCTACCGAGCTACTCCATTTGGTGAATTCGCAGCAATTTCAACCATACCTATACAAAAGCATATCGACGCTATCGTACTTCAACAGGGTATGGATATTTTATCTCTGCCAGATTGGAAAGCAATACAAAATATCAGCTATGATCACCGTTCTCTTGAAAAGGCCAACTATCGGACAAATCCGCTTTGTTACCGCTATGACAAGGAGCTTCACTACTTGTTCCGAAGCGAAAAACAGTTTGAACTAAATGCCATTGAGCGAAGAGAAGATATTGACCTGCTATACGGTTTTTGTAAGGAACTTCGCTCTTTTGAAGTAATTGCCGCAATGATGCAGGAACAACTGGGAATGAAGAAGAGAAATGTAATGGCACTAATAAAACAACTATTGGACCTTCAAGTGTTAGCATGTGACTTGCAAGCAAACATTACGGGACAAGATTACTTTGAACGAAGAAAAATCACACAAAATACAGAACAGCATTATACTATAGCTAGTCGAATTTGCCCGAAAGGTGGATTAAACCAAGAGCTCACTCAAGAATTAAAGGATTATGCAACTTTTTTAAGCCAGTGCCTACCAGTTCAAAGGAGCACTCAACAGGAACAGTTCAAAAACAGTTTTCTTCAACTATGGGAACAACGCAGCGTGCCTTTAAGCTTAGCACTCGATCCTATTCTTGGCATTGGCTACGGGCATGAAAACGAACTTTTGCAGACTACGCTCGTTGGAGAACTACAACAGCGTCCACCACTGAATCAAAATCAACAGCTCTTCTACGGAAAATTTGAACAGTTTGTATTGTCTCAAATGATTAAAGGAAAGCCCATACAGTTGGCTGATTTCAAACCTGCAGTTCAACACCTACCATTACCTAATACTAGCAGTATATTATTTCATATTTATGAAGGGCATCCAGTCATCCATCAGGCAGGTGGCGCCACAGCAACCGCTTTATTGGGGCGTTTCACTGTCATAAATGAACTCAGAGATTTTTCCCTACAATTAACAGCTATTGAACAAAACGCTAATGCTGGAGTTACATTTTTTGACATTGCCTATCAATTTGAAGGAAGAACCGACAATGTGAACCGTAGACAGCAACTTTATAACACTGAACTGGCCATAGGCAGTTGGTCTACCTTTGAAAAGCCCCTGCGCTTAGAAGATATTTGGGTAAGTGTGAGAAATAGTCAAATCTTACTTCATCATGCTGAAAGTGGCGCCAGATTGATGCCAAGATTAGCTTCAGCTTATAACCACAGACGATCTGATTTAGATCTTTTCCGCTTCCTTTGCGATCTGCAATATCAAGACATTCAATCCCGATTAAGTATTGACCTCCAGTCGATGTTTCCAAACTTGGAACACTATCCACGGGTATATTACAAAAATACAATCGCCTGTGCCGCAAAATGGAAATTACCGAAATTTCTAAATGTCAAGGATTTGCGGACATGGTTGAAAGTGCAACAAATAACGCAACCATTTACCGTAGGACAAAATGATCAAACTTTGATGATTGACCCTAAAATAACAGAGGATCTAAATTTCCTGCTATTGTACCAAGCACAACAAACTGAAGCTATTTATTTGACCGAAGCGTTGATCAGCACAAAGCAAATGGTAAAAAATGAAGATGGTAAGTATTTCCATGCAGAGTTTATCTTACCAATAGTACACCATCATCAAATTTACCTTCCTTATGCTACTAAGGAAACCCCGATCTTACGCAGAGACTTACGAATGCCAGGCGGAGAATGGTTTTATGTCGAGCTATACCTTCGCCCAGAGATCACGGATGAATTTTTAACAAATGAAATCCGAAATTTGATTAAACAGCACAAAACACTGATAAGCAGATGGTTTTTTATTCGGTATAACCAACCAGAACCACATATCCGACTACGACTAAAACTTAAAGATCCCCAACAGCTGCCATCTATCCTACTTTCGATACAAGAGTCAATCAACATCACTGTAAATTATGGGCATTTAAAAAGATTAGAAATTAAGGCATACGATAGGGAGATCATCAGGTATGGCGAAAAACAAATAGATTTGGTAGAACATTTCTTTTATTTGGACAGTACATGGGCATTGAAGCAGTTAAGTCTTCCCAACGACGATCTTTATGCTCAGATTTTAGCCTTTGTGCAAAAACTTTCAGAGGTAATATTTAATGACCTTACTGAACAGATTGCTTTCTACCGTAATTTATCGGAGCGTTTTGCTACTGAAATGAATTTTAGCAAACAGGATTTCAAAAAGATCAATCTAAGCTATCAAAATCAACAAATGAGCAAAAACACCAATGAAAAGTTGATCAGATATTTCGGAAAATTAATCGAGCACTATGAAATAGAAAGGAGAACAATATTGCTTGCCGATCTGATTCATATGCATATCAACCGAAGGTTCAGCGGTGCCCCACGAATGCATGAAGCTGTTATCTATCAATTTTTGTATAAGCTAAGTTTAGCCAAGCAATACCAAACAAAAAGCCCTTAAGTATGCCTGTGTATATGTCGCTTTATTTTTAGACAGCTTCTAATTGGATAAATGCCTGATTTAAACGTGCCACTTTCCCAACCTTCGAGACGCTTTTACCAGATTTGTTTTTAAATGAAAAAAAGCACCTGAAACAGATGCTTTTTCTAATGTGGAGGTCACAGGACTATTTCACGAAAGATTTCTGGGAGATTTAGAAAGGCTAGCGGCGTTAATAGATTATTAGTCAATCAAATTAATATCTCTCAGTGTTTATATAAAACGGTTCGACCTCTGTGAGGTTAAGCTGTATTAGCTTTGAGCTTCATTAAATAGGGGTGTAAGCAAGTAATTCATTGTCCCTTCTACCGTTCTATGTTACATTTGTTCTTACTCCAAAGGGTGCAGATACTTTTGCAATGATTGATGCTAATTTCTCATATACTGGATAATTTTTTATTTCATCCAGCAAAAATGAAACTGATTTATAAGAAATTAGAACTATTAAGTGTTGTGGTTTTGCTTTATCAGTATAGATTTCCAAACTTATCTATATAAATAAGAACCAGTGTGATGGTATCGAAAATTGCGTGTGATAGAATAGGTATCCAAAGGTTATTGCCAAATTTCTTATAAATAATACCCCAAAACAAACCTCCCAATACAGCTGCGATTACGCCGAAAATATCTTGCTGCCTGTGATACAGACCGAATAATACACTTGTAACAATTATGCCCAAAAGCGTAAATGAACTCTTGGAGAACCTTTTGTCCAAAAGAGATTGAATATAGCCCCTGAAAACAATCTCTTCATAGAAGCCTCCTATAAGCCAGGCAGCAGCAATAATCATTATCAGTTTTGAAATGCTGCCCCTGATGAAATTATATTCTGTATAATCGGGTACGACAAAAAAATACTTTATCGTGGGGATATAAATGAACTGCATAAAGCTTACCCATATTAAAGCAGAAAAAATCCCTATCAAAACCGCTGTAATGGTTAGGCCGCTTTTTACAAGCCCTACATCACGGAACGTTTTGCCTTCTCTACGCAGAACGAACCAAATCAGCAATAGGCAGACAATAGCATACGAATAAAAAGGCAATGGAACAAAATGGGGAAATAGTATAAGAAAAGCTATTATCCCAATATCCCTAAATATAGATAGCACCTTATGTTCCATTTTATCAGTTCGATACCTTGATAATTTGTTCTTGCTTCATTTCAATTTGAAAATAAAAAGATAGTAAAATAATCTTTTAAAATCGATGAACTTTCATTATTCCATTCCAGGGCCGCTCGCTTGCAGTTTGGTAGCAGGTAACGGTTTCTAACACTAATTTGTTGTTCTGGTTCTTCTTTTTAGACAGAACTTATCACTTTCTGTTACGCCGAATTGCTTTATTCTTTTGCGGTCGTTTTTTTACACATCCCTGATGTCCAGTAATTAACTATGAACGCCAGTGCTTTTCCTGCTTTCACCTGGTTAATATCTTCCCAAAATAAGGCGGTATTATTCCAGTTCAGATACCCGAACAGTTGGCATCAGGTCAATTTTCGAAGCTAATCTGTCACTGAATATGGCCCCTTTAAAGCATGAAGAAAGCTCTTTGGGGCAAGATATTTTGAAATGCGTCGTCGTCAGGTGAGGCAACAAATAATAAGGAAAGCTGGTTAGCCCCTCCACTCTTATTTATGCCGACACGTCGTAGGCCTCTTTTTCTTTGAATCAGCTCTCCGCTATACTTGTCAAGCGGAATACGGGTTTGCACATCGACTTCCTATATAGCTTCAACGATTTTCAACGCCCTTACTTTGTATCCAGCTCTGGCAGTTTTTGCCAATGAACTCCAATTTCAGTTTATAATCGTAGCTTAAAATAGTTTATCATTCAATTCGCGACTTGTATTCGTTTTATAGCTAAGAAAATATTACCTTTTGCGATATGAAGATGCTGTTATTATTCTTTGCATTAATTACCACTGGCGCTGTTGCGCAGCAACCAATCGATCAAGCAAATTTTGTCAAAACTTCTGAACAATATTTTAACGCAAAAATGGCATCTGACCATATTGTCGGACTGAGTGCTGCGATCATACTCGACGGCAAAGTCGTGTGGAAACAGGGGTTCGGTTATGCCGACAGAGAAAGAAAAATTGCGATGACGCCGCAGACGGTGGTGAATATCGGTTCCATCACCAAAACCTTTACTGCACTTGCCATGATGCAGTTGCATGAGCAGGGGAAGCTGGATATCAATAAACCGTTAAAAACCTACCTGCCGCAGTTTAGTCCGATGGCAGGGCCAGGCATCAGCCCCGACAAGATCACGGTGAAATCGGTAATCACCCATACCTCAGGCATCCAATCCGACATCTGGAAAAATTCGGACCTGAAAAGCGGAAAATATACTGATATTCCAGACTTTGTTAACCAGACCTATTTATTATACCCAGCTGGCATGGTTGGACTTTATTCAAATGCAGGCTATAACCTCCTGGGTAATGTGATTAAGGCCGTCAGCAAAGAGGACTATGCTGATTATATCCACCGCCATATCCTTGATCCGTTAGCGATGTCGCACAGCGGATTCGCCATGGATAGCCTGCAGAACCGCAGTAAAATATATGCGTACGGGCAAAACTTCAGGGAATTTGAACTTCGGGATATCGCTTCTGGCGGTATCTACGCGGACATGAATGACTTCACTAAATACGCGACTGGCTTGCTGAAAGCTTATCGTGGAGAAAACAATCCTATTATTAAAGCGAGCACCCTTCATGAGATGTTCAGCCTCCAGAATGCGTCGGTACCGATAGAAACCAATAAAAAAGGACTGGGTTGGTTTATGTTCAAAAACGACTCCACCTTTGCTGTTTACCACGCGGGCAGCGCTGGCTTTGCCCAGGCCAAATTGCTACTCTTTCCCGAAAAGAATGCTGCTGTTATCGTGATGACCAATACAGCTGAGGGTGGACAAGCAGCGGAAGATTTCTGTTTTAGCCTGCTGCCTAAGTTCGGCTTGCGTATTTCCGATCTATTTCCCAATCCCATAACAGGGTTGGTTCATAACACTTCTCATATTGTTCAACTGTCGGCAGCGGAGCTAGAGAAACACGCGGGCAGCTATGCTAAAGCGACGTCTTATGTAACTGTTTCCGTAACTGATCAATACCTTAGGATGCGTGAGAACAATAAAGTAACTATCTTAAAGCCGCTCAGCGCAAATGAATATGCACCTTATGAGATCAGCGGCAATGATACGCTGATGAAAAAAAGTGGCCAGCGTTTTTTCTTTACCAACATCCAGGGGTATCATTATCTGATCCAGCGGAGTGGCGAAAGGGAGTATAACTGGGGTTATCAGTTGAAACCGATTGACGTCAGTCTTTGGCAGAAGCGGATAGGATTATACCATCAATACGGTTACCAGATGCTGATCGGCGATAGTAAGTTTAAAAGCATTGAGCTATATATTACCCCTGATCGTGTGCTGATGTGCCGACTTAAGACGATGGGCAGTACCAATGAAATTCCTTTAGAGGTTATCGATAATAACCATGCGCTTTCTTCGGGTGTAAATGCGGGATTTGGTGGCTTTACGGTTACCTTTAAGGCAAACAAAGAGGAGCAGTTCGTAGATTTTGCCGGTATTAAGTTCCGAAAATAACCAGCATTATCTAAAATCCATCCAATGCCTATTAGACTTTCTTTATCACATAGCGAAAACTTACAAGAAACTAGAAAATACAGAGATCCCTGAATAGATTTCGAACCGCAAAAAAAGCACATTAAATATCACTTCAATCAAGATTGACTGCTTTTAAACAAAAAATGGATAGGAAATCTATGGTAGTTTCGAACCCAAAAGCTAGCAAATCAACATATTCACTATCAGGATATTAAACCCACAAAAAACGAAACACCAACATTATGGTGTTTCGTTAAGTGGAGAATGCCGGATTCGAACCGGCCACCTCTTGCCTGCCAGGCAAGCGCTCTAGCCAAATGAGCTAATCCCCCAGATACGGTGGCAAAAGTAAATATTTAAAATTATTATGCAAGTATAAAATGAAAAAAGGGAAGACTATCCAGCCCTCCCCAACACAATAACATCGTTAAGTGGAGATTAGACAAACAAAATCCTATTACTTAACCTAAATTTTTTCAAATGTATTATTAGCACCAAAGTATCGCAATACCTAGAAATAGGTATTTCTATCTTATTATGCTACCTATTTACCAGCAGTAGAGAATGAATAAGGTAATGAAGAAGCAGAAACTCCCCTCTTCAAATTAGGTTGATCAGTCATTTTGAAATCAATCACCATGCCTTTTTTTAGTTCTGGGTGGCTTAACCAATTCTTATCATAAATTTTCGAGTTGATTTTCAATGTTTCAACATAACGATTGGCATTACTGTTTTCTGGTGCATTAATGATTACTTTCCTACCTCCTTCTATCGTAAGTGTTGCTTTTTTAAATAGCGGTGCACCCAACACATATTGATCCACCGCTGGAGTTACTGGATAAAATCCAAGTGCAGAAAAAACATACCAAGCAGAAGTCTGGCCATTGTCCTCATCACCACAATAACCATCTGGAGTTGCCTTGTACATACGGTTCATTGTTTCACGTACCCAATATTGAGTTTTCCAAGGCATACCACCATAATTATATAAATAAATCATGTGCTGTATAGGCTGATTACCATGAGCATATTGTCCCATGTTGGCAATTTGCATTTCCCTAATTTCATGGATTACACCACCATAATAACTATCATCAAAAACTGGTGGCAAAATGAATACGGAGTCTAGCTTTTTTACAAACTTATCTTTGCCGCCCATTAATTTTACCAAACCTGCAACATCCTGAAAAACGGACCAGGTATAATGCCAACTATTACCTTCAGTAAATGCATCTCCCCATTTAAATGCACTAAAAGGCGATTGGAACTTACCATCTTTATTTTTCCCTCTCATTAAACCACTAGAAGGATCGAATAGATGTTTATAATTCATTGCACGTTTTGCGTAAATATCTATTTCACTAGCTGGTTTACCCAAAGCTCTACCCAACTGATATATTGCAAAATCATCATAAGCATATTCTAAAGTACGGGCAGCATTTTCATTGATTTTCACATCATATGGTACGTAGCCCAAATCATTATAGTACGCAACGCCTTTACGTCCAACGGCATCCATAGGCCCCTCGTTATTAGCGCCATGTTTTAATGCTTGCCATAATGTCTCTATATCATAACCGCGTAATCCTTTGATATAAGCATCAGCTACTACCGAAGCAGAGTTATTACCAATCATGATATTGGCGTAACCTGGACTACTCCATTCTGGCAACCAACCACCTTCTTTGAAATCGTTTACCAAACCTGCTTGCATTTCTCTATTGATTTCGGGATACATCAAGTTTAGAAAAGGATATAAAGCACGGAATGTATCCCAAAAACCTGTACCTGCAAACATATGACCTGGCAAAACCTGCCCATTGTAGGGGCTCCAATGTACAATTGAATCTTTTTTGTCAATTTCATACATTTTATGGGGGAACAAAAGTGTTCTATAAAGAGAGGAATAAAATGTATATGATTGTTCAACTGTTCCTCCCTCTACTTCAATTTTGCCCAACTGCTTACGCCATTCCATTTTTGCTTTTTGCTTCGTAAGTTCAAAGCTATCATTGGCCAACTCTCGCTTTAAATTAAGCTCAGCCTGCTCAAAACTAATAAAAGAGGAGGCCACCTTAGCAACCACTTTCTCATTAGCAACAGTTTTAAATCCGATAATAGCTCCTGTATGATCTGCTTGTATTTCCAAGCTGTCGGCAACCAATTTATTTCCTTTCCAAGTCTTCGCAATAGAAAATGGCTTATTAAAATAGATAACGAAATAATTTTTAAAGTTTTTAGGCAAAGGTCCGCGGGCATATTTACTTGTATAGCCAATTATTTTTTGCGCTGAAGGAATAACCTTTATATAGGAGCCTTTGTTGAGCGCATCAATCACTACAAAAGCACTGTCTGTTTTTGGATAGGTAAATCTAAACTGTGCTGCCCTTTCAGTCGGTGTGATTTCTGTAGTTACATTAGCATCGGCTAGATAAACACTATAGTAAAATGGCTTTACTGTTTCTGATTTATGAGAAAACCAGCTCGCACGGTCATCTTCGGTAAATTTTGTTTTTCCTGTTACGGGCATAATCACAAATTGTCCGTAGTCATTCATCCAAGGAGAAGGCTGGTGTGTTTGTTTAAAGCCTCTTATTTTATCTGCATCATATTGGTATACCCAACCATTACCCATTTTTCCAGTTTGTGGTGTCCAAAAATTCATTCCCCAGGGTACTGCTATAGTTGGATAAGTATTTCCGTTTGAAAGCTCGGGCTTTGATTGAGTACCCATCAAAGGATTTACCCATTCTTCAGGATCATTGATTTTTTTGGAAACCACTGTTTGGGAAAACAATGGAATTGGGAATAATAATAAGGCTAAAGTAATTATTTTATTCATTTAAATACTGTTTTAAGAATACGCTTTAATATAGGACATAATCAATCTTGCAGTCCTTTCAGATGCGCCCGCGGCTCCCATAAATTGGTGTAAATGAGCATACCCTTCCAGCATCTCGGCCCTGCCTTTTCCGTCAATAATTTGCGTGAGTTCCTCGGTCACTTTTTGGGGGTTACAGTCTTCTTGAATGAGCTCGGTTACGATCTTTCTATCCACAATTAAATTCACTAAGGAAATGAAACGGATGTTAACCAATAACCTTGCAATAGCAATGGAAATAGTTCCACCTTTATACACCACTACTTGCGGGACATTAAACAAAGCAGTTTCCAAGGTTGCCGTACCCGATGCCACCACAGCGGCGTGGGCGTAATGTAACAATTGATAAGTTTGATTAAATACTAAAGCTACTTTCTTATTACCCATAAACTGCTGATAATAGTCTGCCCCAAACGTCGGTGCCGCAGCAATTACAAATTGGTAATTCTTAAACTGATCTACCACGCTAAGCATTACTGGCAATAATCTTTCTATTTCCTGCTTTCGGCTGCCTGGTAAAAGGGCAATAATAGGCTGGTCATTTAATTGATGTTCCGTTTTAAAATGAACATTTGGCACAAATTGTGAAATCTCATCCAACAAAGGATTGCCTACATAATCCACCTTCATACCCCACTCTTTGTAGAAAGCTACTTCGAATGGTAAAATGCAAAACATGTGATCAACAATGCGCTTGATTTTGAGCACGCGTTTTTGATTCCAAGCCCAAACCTTTGGCGAAATATAATAGCAAACTTTAATACCATGTTGCTTGGCAAACTCGGCAATTTTAAGGTTAAAGCCAGGAAAATCAATCAGTACCAATACATCCGGCTGGTAGGCCAACACATCAGCCTTGCAAGCTTTCATGTTTTTCAAAATGGTACGCAGGTTCAACAGCACTTCAGTAAAGCCCATAAATGCCATATCCGCATAGTGCTTTACCAGCTTACCTCCCTCGGCCTGCATTTTATCGCCACCAAAATACCTAAACTCCGCTTGAGCATCTTCAACCTTTAAAGCCTTCATTAAATTCGCTCCATGCAAATCGCCCGAAGCTTCACCTGCTATTAAGTAGTATTTCATTTATTTTTAGTGGTTAGGGATTAGTAACCAAGTATTATTGGACAATTAACCGATTAAACAGTTAACCCAACTACACTTCTTGCATTATTTTGTAAAAGAAAAACACAAAGGCACATATAAAAGTGGCACTTACCACTCCTCTACCTGCATTTTCCTTGTTAACTTTAAAGAAATAGTTCATCCACAGCAAGTTTACCGCTACGCAACCAATGAGCAATAAGTCTGCTTTTTTTAACGCAGTGGTATGGTGCATCAAATACCAAGCAATGCAGGCCAAAATCCCAGGACTAATCAAACCGATGCCCAATCCAACCAACACATGATTTTTAATGGAATAAAAGATTTTTGCCATCTTAACCCAAGTTTACACCATCAGCACTGCGTGAAGTTTTAGCTTTAGCTTCACCCCCGTTAAAATCCCAGGTATTTAAAAATTGGATGGCGTGGTGAGCAGTTAAGTCAAATTGAACAGGCACTACCGAAGCATAACCATGATCCAAAGCCCAAACATCGGTATCTTCGCCCTTATCGTAATTTTCAAACACCCCAGTCAACCAGTAATATGGCCTGCGGTAAGGATCTTCACGTTCTTCAAAATCCTCTGCCCATTTGGCGTTGGCTTGTCTACAAATTTTAATACCCTTAATCGCATCCCCTTTAGGGAAATTAACATTTAACAACGTGCCTTCTGGCAGTCCATTGGTCAATACCTGTTCGGTAATTTGCTTAATGTATTTTTTGCAATGAGAAAAATCGGCATCCTGAGCAAAGTCATCTAACGAAAAACCAATGGAAGGTATTTTCTCAATAGCGCCTTCTACTGCAGCCGACATGGTGCCCGAGTAAATCACATTGATGGAATTGTTTAATCCATGGTTAATTCCCGAAACACATAAATCAGGCTTTTTGCCTTTAAAAACTTTATTTACGGCCAGTTTCACACAATCGACTGGAGTACCTGAGCATTTATACATCTCAATAGGAGGATATAAATCTACCTTATCAAAACGCAGGGGTTTGCCAATGGTGATGGCATGGCCCATTCCAGATTGAGGTCCATCAGGTGCTACTACGGTAACATTTCCAATTTCACTCATTACCTCAATCAGAGCCTTAATTCCTGTAGCGGTAATACCATCGTCGTTAACGACTAATATAGAAGGTTTTGCTTTCATGTGTTATTATTTTGGGCTTGTGATGCTCAAAAATACGGAAAATATCACAATCGCTTTGGCTTAATCCTTCACAATGAAATACAATGATTTAGAGTACTTCTATTTTTTGTGGTGCAACATCTCATTAATATAATTGTCTTTGTATATTTGAATGATAACTTATTTCAATATGAAAAAAATACTACTAGCTGTTTGTCTACTTTTTGTAGGTTCAAACTTAGTGGCCCAAAACGCTACCTATCAGTGGAAAACGGCCACAGCAGGAGGTTACACCTACAAATATGTAACCAACGATCCCTCTAAAACTCGCTTTTACACCCTAAAAAATGGCTTAACGGTTATTCTTTCTCCAAACTATAAGGAGCCTAAAATTGAGTACCGTATGAGCGTTAGAGCAGGTAGTAACACCGACCCAAAAAACGCAACGGGTTTGGCGCACTACTTGGAACACCTTTTGTTTAAAGGAACCGACAAATTTGGAACCGCTAACTGGGCTAAAGAAAAACCATTGTTAGACAAAATTGACGCCCTTTACGAAAAGTACAACAAAACAACCGATCCTGCACAACGTAAAGAAATTTACAAAGAAATCGACAAAGTATCTGGCGAAGCTTCTAACTTCTCTATTGCTAACGAGTACGATAAAATGATGCAGGGAATTGGTGGTAACTCCACCAATGCGCACACTTGGTATGAAGAAACTGTTTACAACGAAGATTTCCCTTCCAACGCAGTAGACAAGTTCTTAGCGATCCAAGCTGAACGTTTCCGCAAACCTATTTTCCGTATTTTCCATACAGAGCTAGAGGCGGTTTACGAAGAAAAAAACAGAGGTTTAGATAACGATGGTTGGAAATTGGATGAGGCCATGATGGACAAATTGTTCCCTGTGCACAATTACGGCCAACAAACCACCATTGGTACGATTGAGCACCTTAAAAATCCTTCGTTAATCGAAATCAGAAACTACTACAACAAATACTATGTGCCTAACAATATGGCGCTCATTTTAGCGGGAGATTTAAATCCTGATGAGATGATCAAAAAAGTAGATAAAGCGTTTAGCTATATGGTGCCTAAACCGTTATCGCTTTACAATCCTGCACCAGAAAAACCATTGACCAAAATCCAAAAGGTTGACGTTTATGGCCCAAGTGCTGAAGTATTGGAAGTTTACTACCGTGGTTTTGCAGAGAACAGCAAAGAGAGCTTAATGCTTTCTTTAATCCGTAGCATTTTAACTAATGGAAAAGCTGGTTTGTTTGATATTAACTTGAACAAACAACAAAAAGTATTGAGAGCCAACGCTACCTATCAGCAAATGAAAGACTACGGTGTGTTCAACTTATCGGCGCAGCCTAAACAAGGTCAAAGCTTAGATGACGTGGCTAAATTATTATTGGAGCAAATCCAATTATTGAAAGAAGGAAAATTTGATGAAGAATTGTTAAAAGCAATTGTTGCTAACAGAAAACTAAGCTTTTTGCAAGCTTTTGATAGCAATGGCAACAGAGCAGAAAGTCTTTCGACCGTGTTTATCATGAACAGAGGTACAGGTTGGGATAGAGACCTAAACGAAACCAATGAAATTGCTAAAATTACCAAAGCACAGGTAGTAGCTTTTGCCAACAGTTTCTTTAAAGATAATTATGTAATTGGTTACAAGCACAAAGGTGAAGACAAGAACACCATCAAAGTTGACAAGCCTGCCATTACACCAATTAATGCCAATGCTGGCTTAACTTCTCCATTTGTGAAAGATTTATTGGCTAGCCCAGTTAAACCTATTGCGCCTAAATTTTTGGATTATCAAAAAGACATCACCTTTGGTAAATCTGGCTTAGCAGAAGTATTGACCATCAAAAACACCGAGAATTCTATCTTCAGAATGACTTATCGTTTCAACATGGGTAGCAATAACTACAAGCTGTTACAATATGCCGCTACTTACTTGCCTTACTTGGGTACAGACAAATACACTGCCGAAGAACTAAGCAAAGAGTTTTACAACATTGCATGTTCTTATAGCTTAAACGTAGGCTCTGAAACCACAACCATCAGTGTTAGCGGATTACAAGAGAACTTTGATAAAGCAGTAGCTTTAGTTGAGCATATTTTTGCCAATGTAAAAGCAAACGAAAAGGCTTTAGGCGAATTGAAAAATAGCATCCTTAAATCAAGAGAAAACTCGAAATTGAACAAAGGCGCCATCATGAATGGTCTTACTTCATACGCACAATATGGCAAGTTAAATCCATTCAACAACGTGCTAACCAATGATGAGGTGAAAAATATTAAAGCCGATGACTTGATTTATTTGTTGAAGAATTTGAACAACTACGAGCATGTAGTAACTTACTATGGCCCTAAAGATTTAGCAGCGTTTACTGCTGACATTCAAAAAGCACATGCTTTGCCAAAAGAGTTCACGCCAGCCGCTCCAGCTAAAGTTTATACTTATACCGTTCAAGATTCAAACAAAGTTTATTTTGCTAACTATGACATGGTTCAGTCAGAAATCCGTTGGTTAAGAAATACTGGTTTATACAACAAAAATGACGGTGCAACCATCGAAGTATTTAACAACTATTTTGGTGGCGGTATGGGTTCAGTAGTTTTCCAAACCATCAGAGAATCTAAAGCTTTGGCTTATTCAACTTATGCAAGCTATATCTCTCCAGATAAAGCAGATAAAGAATACAGCATGATTGCGTACGTAGGTAGCCAGGCGGATAAAATGAATGAAGCGGTAGCAGGCATGAACGAACTATTGAATGTATTGCCAAAAAGCGAAAAAACATTTGACGGTGCCAAAGCTAATTTATTAAGCAGCTACGAGTCGGACAGAATCTTGAAAGACGCAATTTTCGGTCGTTATTTTGCTGATAAAAAATTAGGTTACACTTACGATTCAAGAATTGACAGGTACAAAGAGATCAAACCAATCACTTTTGAAACCATCAATACTTTCCACCAACAAAAAATTGCTAACAAGCCTTATACTTATCTAATTGTTGCTTCTGATAAGAGAGTTAAACAAGAAGATATGGCCAAATTTGGCAACGTTAAAACGTTAACATTGGAAGAAATTTTCGGTTACTAATCGGAATACCAATTATAAAAAAAGCCCCGCATGTGCGGGGCTTTTTTTATAAACCTATATCTGGTTATAATGATTTAATCCACTTCACTAACTCGTCTCTTCCTTTTCCTGTTTTCTGTTGTAATTTACCCAACATTTCCTCATCTTTTCCCTCCTCGTATTTCAAATCGTCATCGGTTAAATCTGCATAGGCTTGCTTAATTTTCCCTTTAAGTTCGTTCCATTTTCCTTTTATTTCCAGCTTATCCATAATTAAAGTTTTAAGTTAAATTTGATATAGGGACAACACTTAAACCTCTAGGATGTTTGAAAAAAGAAGCAGAACACTGGTAAACAATTATTTACAGAGAAGCCATGACAATTTCAATTGCATTCCCTAAATTTATAAATGCGCATTTTTCTCCTTCTAAATTTATTGCTGTTTTTTACGTTCAAAAGCTACGGGCAGAAAGATATTTCTCAGAAAATCGCCTTCAATAACCTGGCAAATCCAACCACCAATTTGTTTATTCATTTTGACAAGAATATTTATGCTAATAATGAAACTGCTTATTTCACTGCCTATTTATTAAAAACTGGAAAATTTAAACATAAAGCTCATAAAGTTTTAGCTGTTGCGCTAATCAGGGACATGGATAGTTCCTTAGTAAAATTGGATAAATTTTTAGTCCACGACGGACTTGCTTTTGGCAGCATGGTCTTCCCCGATTCTATACTAACAGGTGATTACCATTTTTTGGCCTTTACCGATAAATTGATCGATGGCAAACCAGAGCTCACCTTTAAGCAGCGGATCACTCTAAAAACCAATATCGATTTGCCTTTCAAGGGAAACATTGCATTTCTGGAAAAACCAAACGACAAGGCTAAAGAACATAAGCTATTGATTTCGGTCACATCGAACGATAATAAGTTCTTACCTAAGCCAACCATCGTAAATTATAGGTACGGCAAGGAACAAAGAACTGCAAAAACCGATGCTTCTGGCCAATTATTGCTTTCCCTTCCTAAACAGGAAAACATCATCGATCCTAATATTTATGTGAGGTTAAAATACTTAAAAGACAGCGCCTTCTTGAACTTAAACCTGCCGTCCAGCAAAATCAAAGCAATAGTTAAATTCTTTCCAGTAGGTGGTAACTTAGTCAACAATGTTACTTCAACCATCGCTTGGGAAGTCACTGATCCGCAGAAAAAGCCCATGGCCATCAAAGCTTTCTTATATCAAGACAACACCATTGTCGACACCATAGAAACCAGCAGTTACGGTATTGGAAAGTTTAAACTATCTCCTAAAGAAAATGCCGTTTACAGCGTAAAACTAGTTCACGAAACCATGGCTGACAGCACTTACTTTTTACCCAAAGCACTCCCAACTGGCTTGGTCATGAACATTGCCAATGTGCTTCCTCAAGACACTTTACAATTGTTATTGAGAAGTACTGGTGAGCAGAAGGTATTCATACGAGTGCACAATTTCAAGAAATGCTTTATCGATTATCCCCTTGGCACGGAAGGTCACCGCACAAGGAGAATCAAAGTTCCTTTAACCGAAATTCCCAAAGGGATACACACTGTCACCATTACTGACAGTTTGGATAGACCATTAGCTGAGCAGATTTTCTTTGCCCACTACGACAACAAAGCGTCCCTTAAAATCCAACTGGATAACCCAGTTTACCTTCAAAGAGAAAAAGTGACCGTAAAACTTAGTCCTAATGAACTAAAGTCTGATGCCATTGTATCAATAGCCGTAGTACAAGAGAATAGGATTTCACTAAAAAACAGCAATGATATTGAAACCTACTCCTACATTAAAAACGAACTCGAAAATGCTCCAGCTAGCATTAATGGAAAGGGTTATAGAGACAAAAGTTACCTCGAACAGATTTTAATGGCGAAAGGGTGGCGAAGATATACTTGGCAACAAATGTTGAATGCAAAGTTAAACGACACTGCGAAAAGTGTAGATAGCTTATCGATAGTGGGAAGCCTAAAAAAAGGCACTAAACAAATTACCAAACCAATGAGCCTCGCCATTTTTGGAGATAACCAAATTAGAACACTTGAAACCTCTCCGCAAGGAAACTTTAACCTAAATCAATCAGCGTTTATATCTGGGTATGGTAAAAAAATGTATGTATTTATTAATGCCGCAGATAAAGAAAGTTTTGATATTTATATCGATGATTTGTTTGAAAAAACCAGTAAGAAATTGGCCCGAACCGAAACGCCTTTTGAAGATATGCTGCCATTATCTTTAAACAACAATGTGGATTTAGCCCTCAAAAGCAACGAAAAAGCCATTAGGCTAAAAGAAGTAACCATTACCAACAAAAAAGACAACAGTTTTAACTATCAGGGTGCTCCTGGAGCTAACGCTTGCGGAGATTATGTTTGCAGATACAACATTTTAAATTGTCAAAATCACGTTGCCGATGTGGGCAATACCCAGCCCATACGAGGCAGAACTTACGGCGGCACGATGAAAACACCCTACATTGGCTGTACTACTTTCGACAAAAAAGACAAGTCTTACGTGCAGTTTTCAGGAATCTTCTACCATAAAGAATTCTATTTAGATGATTACAAAGATCCGGCGGAACCTGCGCTTTTTTCGACAATTTACTGGAATTATGGCATGGTTTTAAATCGCGAAAAGGAAACTGAATTCAGTTTTTATACTGGCGACATCACTGGAGTTTTCAAAATCATTGTACAGGGAATAACCGATAATGATGTAGTTTACTCAGAAAACAAATTTGAAGTAAAAAATAAAGGACAGGCTAATTAACCTGTCCTCAATTAAGATATTTTATTATTGCTTATTCTTAGCAGCTTCAATAATTTCGTCAACCACTGCTGGATCTAGTAAGGTCGATGTATCTCCAAGATTCGAAGTTTCACCTTCAGCAATTTTTCTTAAAATTCTACGCATAATTTTACCCGATCTGGTTTTAGGCAAGCCCGATACAAACAGAATTTTATCTGGTTTAGCAATCGCACCAATCACCCTTGTAACGGTTTGCAGAATATCCTTTTTGGTTAAGTCCGCATCTTGGTGGTGATTTGGATAGATGATAAATGCATAAATTCCTTGTCCTTTCACATCGTGAGGATAACCTACTACTGCACTTTCAACCACACCAGCATGCATGTTAATGGCATTTTCTACTTCAGCTGTGCCAATTCTATGACCTGATACGTTCAATACGTCATCAACCCTACCTGTAATTCTGTAGTAGCCATCCTCATCTCTCAAACATCCATCGCCTGTAAAATACATTCCTGGATAAGTAGAAAAATAAGTTTGACGGCAACGTTCATGATCACCATAAGTGGTACGCAACATCCCTGGCCAAGGGAATTTAATGCACAAGTTACCGCTTACATCATTACCTTCTATTTCAACACCATTTTCATCAACCAATACAGGCTGTATACCTGGCAAAGGCAAAGTAGCATAGCTAGGTTTGGTTTTGGTTACGTTAGCAATTGGCGAAATCATAATTCCACCAGTTTCCGTCTGCCACCAAGTATCTACAATTGGCGCTTTACCATGACCAATCTTTTCGTCAAACCAATGCCAAGCCTCTTCGTTGATCGGCTCTCCTACTGAACCTAAAACCCTCAATGAGCTTAAATCTTTTCCTTCTAAAGGCTCGTCTCCAAAACTCATCAATGACCTAATGGCCGTTGGTGCCGTGTAAAGAATATTTACTTTGTGCTTCTCTACAATATCCCAAAAACGAGAAGGAGTTGGATAAGTAGGCACACCTTCAAAAATTAAAGTGGTAGCCCCTTGTGACAATGGACCGTAAACAATATAAGAGTGTCCAGTAATCCAACCGATATCTGCCGTACAGAAATAGACTTCATCAGGCTGGTAATTAAAAACATTACTGAAGGTATAACCTGCATAAACCATATAGCCACCGCAGGTATGCACTACACCTTTTGGTTTTCCTGTAGAACCAGAAGTATATAAAATGAACAACAGATCTTCTGCATCCATTTCCTCGGCTTCGCAAACTGCATTTACGTGTTTCACTTCATCTTCCCACCATACATCTCTACCTTTCAGCATACTTACAGGTGTTCTTACGTGGGTAAGTACAATTACTTTTTCTACCGTAGGACAACCAATCAAAGCATCATCAATCACATCTTTCAATGGAATAGGCTTCGCTCCGCGATAAACGCCATCCGCAGTAATCACCAATTTACATTTGGCATCGTTAATTCTATCTGCAATTGATTTGGCTGAAAATCCACCAAATACCACCGAGTGTACCGCACCAATGCGAGCGCAAGCTAACACGGCAATGGCCAATTCAGGTACCATTGGCATATATATACAAATACGATCGCCTTTTTGCGCACCGTTTCTTTTTAAAACATTGGCAAAACGACAAACGGCTTCGTGCAACATCTTATAAGTTAAGGTTACACTATCTTGCTCTGGATCGTTAGGTTCCCATATAATGGCAGGCTTGTCTGCACTGTGCTCCAAATGCCTGTCTAAACAATTTTCAGTGATATTAAGCTTGGCACCTTCGAACCATTTGATATTTGGCTCTTCGAAATTCCAAGAAAGAACTTTGTACCAAGGTTTTCTCCAGCGGAAATTTTGGGCTACTTCACCCCAAAACTGCTCTGGGTTTTCAATACTTTTTTTGTAGCTTTCTTCATACTGCTCCAAAGATTTGATCTGCATAGTAATTTATAATAGGTTGTGGATTGTTCGGATGCTAAAATAAGTAATTATATACTATAAAAACATCAAATTCGTCTCAATTTTACAAACAACATATCAACAAACCGCCACATTTATTCAAATTTTCCCAATTGCAGATAAGTTTAAAATTAAAACCTTTGCTGCTAAAAACAAAGGTTAATTTAGAGCTAATAACTTAGTTTTATTTCTTTAATAGAAATGTTAAATACAAATCTATTCTAGCCGTTCGAAACATGAAATATCCAGACTTGAGTGTTTTTAAAAGCAAAAGGACATCTAAAGCCCTTTTCAATTCGTTCATGATGCACATTAATTGTTAGTGAGTTAGCATTTACTAGACACACAAAAAATATCTTTAAAATATTTTCACAGCACACTTGATGTTTAGAAAAATTATTCTGATATTTGCAGGCTCTTAAAAAGAATTAAGCGACGAATAACAAATAACAAAATAAAGTCATGTCAAGAGTTTGTGATTTAACAGGAAAAACCGCGATGAAAGGACATAACGTTTCTCACTCGAACGTTAAAACTAAGCGCAAGTTTTATCCTAACCTACAACTTCAGAAATTTTACATCCCTGAAGAAGATCGTTGGATAACACTAAAAGTATCTACTTCAGCTATTAAAACCATCAATAAAATTGGTGTTTCTGAAGCGATTAATCGTTTCATGAAAAAAGGATATTTGTAAAAACATTTGCCGTACCTACGGCATAAATAAATAAAGAAATGGCAAAAAAAGGTAACAGAGTTCAAGTTATTTTAGAATGCACAGAGCATAAAACAAGTGGTATGCCTGGTATGTCTAGATATATTTCTACTAAAAACCGTAAAAACACTACTGAGCGTTTAGAGTTGAAAAAATACAACCCGGTTTTAAAGAAAGTAACCGTACACAAGGAGATTAAATAATTTTGAAGGGGTAAAATGATTGAATTATAGAATTGAAATTCAGTCATTCATAATTCACTCACTCAATCATTAAATTTAAAAAAACATGGCAAAGAAAGTAGTTGCAACCCTTAAAACAGGTACAGGTAAAGAATATTCAAAAGTGATCACAATGGTTAAGTCTCCAAAAACTGGTGCTTACTCATTCAAAGAAGCAATTGTTCACAATGATCACGTTAAAGATGCTATTGCTGGTAGCAGCAAATAACAATATTTAAGAATAGCTTAAGAGCCGTTCCGTATTAACGGAAGGGCTTTTTTTATTTTATAAAACTAATCCCATATTTATTTTGGGGAAGCTATCATCAACCTTGACAAACAATTAATAAATTGATGAAATATGGGTTTATTTGATTTTTTCAAAAAAAAAGAAACTGCACCTGAAGCTCAGGAAGCATTAGATAAAGGACTTGAAAAAACCAAGGAAGGTTTTTTTAGTAAACTTACTAAAGCCGTTGCTGGAAAGTCTACCGTTGACGATGATGTACTGGACAACTTGGAGGAAGTTCTGGTAACTTCTGACGTAGGTGTTAGCACTACGCTTAAAATCATCGATAGAATTCAGGCCCGTGTAGCAAAAGACAAGTACCTATCTACCACCGAACTTAATGGCTTATTAAGAGACGAAATTCAATTATTACTAGCCGAAAATAACAGTAACGACTTCAGGAATTTTGAATACGGCGACCATAAACCTTATGTAATTATGGTAGTTGGCGTAAATGGCGTGGGCAAAACCACTACGATTGGCAAGCTTGCCCATAAGCTGAAAAAAGAAAACCTAAATGTAGTATTGGGTGCTGCTGATACTTTCCGTGCTGCCGCTGTTGATCAGATCAAGCTTTGGGGCGAACGTGTGGGTGTACGTGTAGTGGCACAAGCCATGGGCTCTGACCCTGCTTCTGTTGCTTTCGATACTTTACAGTCAGCCGTAGCCAATAAGGAAGATGTGGTTATTATCGATACTGCAGGTCGTTTACACAACAAAGTTGGTTTAATGAATGAACTAGGTAAAATCAAAAATGTGATGCAAAAGGTTGTTCCAAATGCACCTCATGAGATTTTATTGGTACTGGATGGATCCACTGGACAAAATGCTTTTGAGCAGTGCAAACAATTTACTGAAGCCACTGATGTAAATGCGTTGGCCATTACTAAATTAGATGGAACCGCGAAAGGTGGTGTGGTTATTGGTATTTCAGATCAATTTAAAATTCCAGTAAAATACATTGGTGTTGGTGAAAAAATGGACGATTTACAACTGTTCGATAAGAAAGAATTTGTCAATAGTTTATTTAAATAAATATAGGTGCACTAAAGTGGTTGATTACACAGATTTTAGGATTACAACGATGTAATAATGGAAACTGAAGATTTAGCAACTTATGACGAGCTTACTCGAAAAATAATAGGTTGTTGTTTTGAAGTTCATAATATCCTAGGTCCTGGATTTCTCGAAAAAATCTACGTTAATGCACTAAAAATAAAGCTACAACAAAAAGGAATATTCTTTGAAACAGAAAAAGAGTTTATCGTCAAATTTGAAAACACCATTATTGGTAAGTTCAGGTGCGATTTATTAGTAGAAAACAAAGTAATAGTCGAACTCAAATCTGTAACAGGGTATCAACCTAAGTTATTTCAAAACCAACTCATCTCCTACCTGAGAGCCAGCAAAATTAAAACTGGATTATTGATTAACTTTGGAAATACCAGCTGTGAGATTAAGCGTCTATCAGTATAATTAAAAATCAATCGGTGTAATCTCACAATCTGTGTCATCAAACCGAAGGAAAAATCGGCATAATCATCCCAAAAAGAAAAATGATTACAAAAAATAAAACAACTACAAAAACCGCTCAACCAAAAATCAATGTGATTACTTTGGGTTGCTCTAAAAATACTTACGACAGCGAAGTGTTAATGGGACAACTGAAAGGCAACAATTTGAATGTTGAGCACGAAGCGAGCAAATTAGGGAAAGATGATATTGTAGTTATTAACACCTGCGGTTTCATTGATAATGCGAAGCAAGAATCTATCGATACCATTTTACAATACAGCCAGCTTAAAGATGAAGGCAAAGTAGGAAAGGTTATTGTTACTGGTTGTCTTTCTGAACGCTACAAACCAGATTTAGAAGCTGAAATCACTAACGTTGATGCATATTTCGGCACCAATGACCTTCAAAATATTTTACACACTTTAGGTGCCAACTACAAGCACGAATTGATTGGTGAACGTTTGCTCACCACGCCATCGCATTTTGCTTATTTCAAAATTGCGGAGGGTTGTAATCGACCTTGTTCTTTTTGCGCCATTCCTTTAATGCGTGGCAAACATGTTTCCAGGGATATGAGTGAACTGGTGAATGAAGCTAAAATATTGGCTGCAAACGGCACTAAAGAGCTAATTCTTATTGCACAAGATTTAACTTATTACGGTTTAGATTTATACGGCAAGAGGAATTTAGATGAACTTTTACGTCGCTTATCAGATGTAAACGGCATAGAGTGGATCAGATTGCAATACGCCTACCCTTCTGGTTTCCCTATGGAAATTTTGGAGGCGATGAATGAGCGTGAGAATATTTGCAAATATCTGGATATGCCACTACAGCATATCACCGATAACATGTTAAAGTCAATGCGTCGTGGAATCACCAAGCAAAAAACAATTGATATTGTTAATGAAATCAGAGCTAAGGTTCCAAATATCGCCATGCGTACTACTTTAATTTGTGGCTACCCAGGTGAAACCGAACGTGATTTTGAAGAGATGTACCAATGGGTTGAGCAAACTCGCTTCGACCGTTTGGGTTGCTTCACTTATTCACATGAGGAAAAAACACACGCTTACGACTTAGTAGATGATGTTCCAGAAGAAATCAAACAAGAACGTGTAGACGCCATTATGGAATTGCAACAGGGCATTTCTTTCGAAATCAACCAAGAAAAAGTAGGCAACACCTACAAAGTATTGGTAGATAGAAAAGAAGGTGATTTCTTTATTGGCCGTACAGAGTTTGACTCGCCAGAAGTGGATAATGAAGTATTAATTGACGCCAATTCTGGATATGCCGCTATTGGAAGCTTTGTAAACGTAAAAGTAAATAGAGCTGAAGATTTCGATTTATATGGGCAGATTGTAAAATAGGTTATATTTGTCTATATGCCAGATAAAAATCTTTACATTATTGCAGGTTGTAACGGAGCCGGTAAAACTACCGCCTCATTTACTATTCTACCTGAAATTATTCTGTGTAAGGAATTTGTAAATGCTGATGAAATAGCAAAAGGGCTTTCGCCTTTTCAACCAGAAAAAGTAGGCTTTGAAGCTGGGAGAATTATGCTAAACCGTATTAACGACCTATTAAAAAACAATGAAAGCTTTGCTTTTGAAACTACATTATCTACTAAGAGTTACAAAAACAAAGTACTAGAGGCCAAACAAAATGGTTATACCGTAACCCTAGTTTTCTTTTGGTTGCAAAGTGTAGAACTTGCAAAAGAAAGGGTCAAAACGAGGGTTGCGGAAGGCGGGCATAATATTCCTGCTGATATAATTGAAAGAAGATATATAAAAGGTATAAAAAATTTATTCGATATTTACTTGCCTATTGTTAACGGAGCCTTTATTTTTGATAATTCTAAGGGCAAGCACGAACTTTTAGCTCAAAAAACTGTTGACGAAAGGTTAACGATTATAAATAACATGAAGTTTAATCAACTAAAAGAATTACTATGACAACTGTAGAAAAACAAATAGAACTACGAGATAAACTTGTCGTAGGACTTGAAAAGGTTTATGAAAAACTGATTGAATTTAAAAAACAAAAGAAATCAGAGTTAGTGATAATAAAGGATGGCAAGGTTGTAAAAATTAAGCCCTAGTAAATCCAAAGCATATTATTAAAAAGGTCGGGATGTTACATCTCGACCTTTTCATGTTTGGTAGCTATATAAAGCTCCTTAGCAGACCTCGTAGGTTTTTAAAACCTACGAGGTCTTTTATATTTATTAATCTCATGTAAAATAATTCCATCAGCTACACTTGTTTCAAAATTTAATTTAATTTCGAAATGTGAAGGCTAAATACATTTCTTATCAGGACACCCACTCCTTTTCGAACTTAGTTTTAGACTATGTGAATGATGTGGAGTTTCTAAAATCTTTCTACAGTTACAGGCCAGACATGGATGGACTGAAAAAAGCAGTCGAAAATCATCAGTTTATTGGAGATAGAAAGATTTTAGTCCAGGTGCTACAACAACAGTATCAGCAAATTAAGGTAAACAAAGCGGTTAGCCATAACATCGAATTACTGCTCAATCAAAATACTTATACCGTTACTACTGGCCACCAGTTGAATCTTTTTACAGGCCCACTTTATTTCATCTATAAAATTGTAACCACTATTAATCTGGCGTTAGAACTTAAAATTGCCAACCCAGAGAAAAATTTTGTACCTATTTATTGGATGGCTACGGAAGATCATGATTTTGAAGAAATCAATCATGTAAATGTAGATGAAAAAAACATTAGCTGGATACAACAAACCAATGGTGCTACAGGAAGATTAAACACCAAAACCGTGGCTGCTGCTGTACAAGCTTACAAAGGTTATTTGGGCATCAGTAAAAACGGGAAGAAGTTAGCCAAACTGGTAGAGCAGGCTTATCTGGAAAATGACAACTTAGCAGATGCGACTAGAGTTTTAGTCAACAGCCTTTTTGAACAATATGGATTGGTGATCATGAATGCAGATGATGCGCAACTAAAAGCACAATTTGCAAGCATCATCCAACAAGATATTACGCAGCAAAACAGTGCCAAACTAACAGAAGAAACAAGTCAACTGTTAGAAAAACAAGGCTATAAAACGCAAGTTAACGGCAGAGATATCAACTTCTTTTACCTAAAAGATGATTTAAGAGAACGCATCATCAAAGAAGGGGAAACGTATGTCGTGAACCATACTGACATTAAATTTACTGAAGAAGAGATCATTGCCGAGATTAACCTACATCCAGAAAGGTTTAGTCCCAACGTAATCATGAGGCCACTTTATCAGGAAGTGATCTTGCCCAACATTGCTTATATCGGCGGTGGCGCAGAAGTTTCCTATTGGATGCAATTGAAAGCCAATTTCGATTTTTACAAGGTGAATTTTCCAGTGCTTTTATTGAGAAATTCGGCTTTGGTAGTAGATCAGAGAAGTTTCGACAACCTCAACAAACTAGGCTTTAACTTCGAAGATCTTTTCTTGTCTATACAAGCCCTGCAAGAAAAATGGATCAAGGCCAACAGTAATGCCAACATGAGCCTAAACGATGAAAAGGCTAATGTGATAGCAGTGTTCGATAAAATTAAGCTAAATGCCTTTAAAATTGACAAGACTTTAGAAGTATCTGCGGATGCTGTACTTGCCAAAACAGAGAAGCTATTGGATAAGCTAGAAAAGAAATTTTTTAAGGCTGAAAAAAGAAATCACGAGGTATCTATTACGCAAATAGAAAACCTCAAAAAACGACTGTTTCCTAACGGCACCTTGCAAGAAAGAGTACTCAACCTAGCTCCTATGTATGTCAATTACGGAGACGATTTTATTGCCACCTTAATTGAAAATTTTGATCCTTTGGGTGGAGATTTCACGTTGATCCTTCCATAGAAAGGATTGAATTTTGAATGACCGAATGAGTGAATCAGTAAAACGTTTCAACTTTACAACAATTTAACCTTACAACAATTTAGCAATGTTTATCACCTTCACCGAAGAAAAATTACGAACCTTCACCTTTACTGTCTTTAAAAAAATGGGTTGTTCTGACGAGCACGCCAATTTAGCGACAGATGTTTTGGTACGTTCTGATTTAAGAGGAATAGATTCACACGGTGTAGCTAGATTAAGCGGTTATTATCGCCTTTGGGAGAAGAATAGGATTAATGCTACGCCAAACATCAAGATTGTGCATGAAACACCAACCACCGCTACCGTAGATGGTGATGCAGGTTTAGGACTGGTGGTTGCACCATTTGCGATGAAGGTAGCGATAGAAAAGGCTGAAAAATATGGTAGTGGATGGGTTTCGGTCAAAAACTCTAATCATTTCGGCATTGCTGGATATCATGCGTTAATGGCCGTAGAAAAAGATATGATTGGTATTAGCATGACCAATGCCAGTCCATTGGTAGCACCTACTTATGCCAACGAACGTTTGCTGGGCACTAACCCAATGTGCTATGCTTTTCCAGCAGGTAAATATCCAGCAGTAGTAGTAGATATGGCAACTGCCGCCGCCGCCAACGGAAAATTAGAAATTGCCCAACGTGCCAATGCAGATATTCCAGATGGATGGGTGCAGGATAAAGATGGGCATCAATCCATCAACGCAAATGAATTAAAAGCAGGTGGCTCTTTACTTCCACTAGGTAGCGATAAAGATCACGGTAGCCATAAAGGCTATGGGTTGGGCGCAACGGTCGATATTCTTTCCGCAGTATTATCAGGAGCCAATTACGGACCTTGGGTTCCGCCGTTTGTGGCTTTTTTAGAACCTGATCCGAACCCAGTAGGAGAAGGAATTGGCCATTTTCTAGGTGCGATGCGTGTAGATGGTTTTCGTCCCGCACAAGACTTCAAAGATCATTTAGACAATTGGATTAAGCGCTTTAAAAGCGCTAAAACCGTTGATGAAAACAAAAAGGTGATCATACCTGGTGAACCAGAATATCAGTTCGAGAACGAGCGCAAAATTACAGGCATTCCTTTAATTGACGTAGTTGTGAACGACTTGAATGGTTTAGCAGAAAAAATTGGCGTAGACAAGCTTTAAAAGCTATTTCTTCACTTTAAACAACTTGAAGCTTTCCTTGTAAGTAAGGAAAAAAGAATGGTTAAATTGCAGCTGTTTTTCTGATCGATCTAAGTCGAAATGTGGCTCGAAACGTACATCAAGATATAGGTTTGGAAGCAATTCTTTTTGATAGATATACCTCAACATCAAAATATTTCGATGGTTTTGCGTATAACCCGCATCATTCATAGTTTCAGATACCGATTGATACAAAGGCATTCCCTTAATGCTGATGAACTTATTTCCTTTCCAGTAAGACGCTACTAAATTACCCCAACGCGTATCAATGCCCGCATTTAGCCACAAACCAAAACCACCTTGATAAGCCCTCACTTTGGTAGGCGAAAAATCTTTATAAGCCGCTACAAAGTTTTGGGTATACACCTGCTTCACGTGGTAACCAATATTTTTACTCAACGTAAATCCTGTAGCACCGTTAAACAAAGTAGTGATGGGAATTTCCTTTAAAACATCTATTTGTCCACCAGCATGATAAAATAGTGATTGAGCAGGAATGGTCAGCTTCCAATCCTCGTTTTTGACCAAGACAATTTCGGTGGAAAAACCTCCCACAATTTCTTCTTTGGCGGCATCACCTCTATAAATCATCTTCTGCCAAGCAATCCAAGCATCTAAGCTAAACTTTTCCTTGTCTATCAATAGTTGTGTCCCATATTCAATAGGTGTAGTAATTTTGCGCTCAAAGTTATATAACGGCTCAATGTAATTATGTTGAATATTTCCTTCCAAACTACCAAAAACCAAGGTTAAATTCTTTTTGCTATATTTTACATTGAATAAAGGTTTTGCATCAAACAAACCTCTTTCGTTTCCAAAATCTTTCCTTAGATAAGCCCCTGCAGTAATTGCCAAATTAGGATGCGCATAGTACACCAATTGCGGCTCTAGCTGAGTACCATACAGCGTATAACCGTCATGAAATTTATTCGAGTATTCGTAATTTCTAACGTAGTTAAAGTTATAAAAATTAAGATGTAACTCATTCGTCAAACTATCTGCTGGACGGATACGATTGTAAAGGTAGTTGTTGTTCAGTTGGGCATTAACTGAATGCACTAAAGCCAATAAAAAAATAAATAGTAAATGTTTTTTCATTTTTTAAGTTTTTTGCTGCTGCCATTCAGAGCGAAGCGAAGGATCTCCTCTTTAGACTTCTCGTTCCTCGAAATGACAAAAGGCTACTCTCCCTTTTTCTCTCGAGATTTTTTGTAAAGTTTCACGGCAATCATGATCAAGAGTGCGATGCCCATTATTCCAATTAAACCATAAACCCAATCTAATGCACTTTTAAGGATTACCACAAATACAATCGCAATCATAAAAATAGTCGCCAACTCACGCCATAAACGCAATTGAAAACTACTCCAACGATAACGATCATTTCTCAATCCAACGATGATCCTACCACAAATAAAATGATAAATGAGAAGGCCAATTACAAAAGCTAGCTTTACCCACATCCAGTCCATTTGCAATAAACCACTGTTGATATGGAGCATGCACAGCCCTGCTACTAAAGATATCAGCATGGCGGGTTGGCAAATGATCTTCCACAGTGTAGCCTCCATTTTGGTAAATTGCTTCTTCAGCACACTTTTCTCTGGTTCTAACTTATCGTTCGCTTCGGTATGGTAAATAAACAAACTTAGTAGATAGAACAGTCCCGCCATCCAACTAATGACAAATACGATGTGAACTGCCTTGAAATATTGATAATATTCTTCCATAAAAAATCCCCATTCGGGGATTAAAGTTATTAATACTTAAACGCTTTCACTACTTCGATCGCATATTTTACATTATCGAAAGGGATATCTGGCATAATGCCATGGCCTAGGTTAAAAATGAAACCATTTTCACCACGCATACGCTCAAACAATTTATGTATTTGTGCCTTGATTACAGGCTGATCCGCATACAAAATATGAGGGTCTAAATTCCCCTGCACGGCAATACCAGCAGGTAATGCTTTTTTAATGTTCAACAAATCAGCGTTCCAATCAATCGAAACTACATCTGGTTTGGCTTCTGCCATAATTGGCGCAAAAACCGAACTCCCTTTACAGAAAGAAATTACTGGAATATTTGTTCTATTTAAGCCTGCTATAATTTGTGTATTATATTGGTGCGAAAACTCTTGGTAGTCATTCCACGACAAGGCCAATGCCCAGCTATCAAACAATTGGAGGGCATTTACACCCGCCTCAATCTGTAAGTTCAAATAATCGATCGTTACCTTCGCAATTTTGGCCAAAAGCTTATGCGCCAAATCTGGACGATTATGAATTAACAGCTTGGTCAATTTAAAATCTTTAGAAGAACCACCTTCCACCAAATAGCTCATTACCGTAAAAGGAGCACCTGCAAAACCAATTAACGGAATACTACCATTTAAACGTTGCTGGATAACTTTAATCGCATCAGCAACATATTGCAATTTATCCAAACAATCTGTCGCCAAAGCATCAATATCTGCTTCTGTACGTACTGGATTGGCAAACTTAGGACCAACACCTTGGGTAAAGCTTAAATCGCCGCCCATGGCTTCTCCAGTTACTAAAATATCCGAGAACAAAATTGCTGCATCAATTCCTAACAAATCTACTGGCAACATGGTTACATCGGCAGCAATTTCTGGGGTCTTACACATCTCTAAGAAAGAGTATTTATTTTTGATTTCCCAGTATTGCGGCATAAAACGGCCTGCCTGCCTCATCATCCACACTGGTGGTCGTTCAGTTTGTTTTGAAAATGCTGCGTCTAAAAATAAATTGTTCTCCATGTTTTTTAATTTGCCAGTTTCTTGGCCTCGTTCTCAATATTTGTAATAATTTCTAAAGCTCTCGATGAAGTAGCCAGCTCTTTTGCCTTTTCAACATAAGCTAAGGCCCTTTCTCCTTCTTTTTTTCGGAGCGCTAAGTTAGCTAAATGAATTAAAACATAAGCCTTATCATTTTTTCCACCCAAAGGAAAGCGGCTGGCCACTTGAAAATGAAATTCTGCTTTTTCAAAATCTTCACGTTTCAAGGCGATGTTAGCACGCATAAACTCGTAAAAACCTCTCCTGCTTTTGGCTAATCGATCAGGATTATCCACTTCGTTCAATACTTTTTCGGCTCTGTCATAATCCGAATTTTTGAAGTGTTTAGAAGCCAATAGCACTGAGCTGTGCTTAAAATGACTCCACAGTATAAAACAGAAAAGCAGGCCCGATATTGCGGCCAGCTGATACTGTTGATAATTGATACTTACCAATGCCGAGAGCACAAAAATGCCCATCAGCACAAACCTACCCAGTTTATTATACATTAGTGGATATCCGTAAATTTATATCCCACCCCTCTGATCGAATGGAAGTACATTGGATTTTTTTGATCTGGTTCAAAATACTTACGGAAAGTAAGAATAAAGTTATCGATCGTTCTTGTTGAAGGATAAACGTCGTAGTTCCAAACTGTTTCCAAAATCTGTTCACGGGAAACCGCTTCGTTTTTACGCTCAATCAAAAGTTTCAATAACATGGTTTCCTTTTTGGTTAAAGGAACTACCGTACCGTCATCTTGCTTTAATTCAAAAGAGTTAAAATAAATGGTTTTATCACCAATTTTGTAAGAGTTAAGCTCTTTTAAATCGTCTGATTTTAAGCTGCGTTTTACTAAGATACCTACGCGTAAAATCAGCTCTTCCAAGTTAAAAGGTTTTACCAAATAATCATCAGCTCCCTTTTTAAGGCCCATTACCCTGTCTTCACTGGTATTTTTAGCCGTTAAAAAAAGAATTGGCACTTCCGTATTTTCCAAACGTATAGTTTCGCAAACCTGAAAGCCATCCATTTCTGGCAGCATCACGTCTAAAACAACCAAGTTAAAGCGTTCTTCTTTAAATACTTTTAAGGCAGTTTTGCCGTCTTTAACAGCATGAACTTTATAACCCTCAAGTTCGAGGTTTAATTTGATGGCATCCAACAAGTGATCTTCGTCTTCAACCAGTAGTACTCTTAATTTTTGTGACATATTAGTTAAATGTTACTTCAAAAATTGCACCGTGAGGTACGTTATCTTTAACGCTGATGTCAGCGTCGTGGTTTTGTAATACTTCCTTAACAATAAATAAGCCAAGTCCTGTCCCCTTACTTTTGCGCACATTTTCGTCGCCCACACGGTAAAATTTATCAAAAATATGCATCTTTTCGCTATCTGGAATGCCCAATCCCTTGTCTGAAACCACTAATTTCGGCTTTCCGTCATTTTGGCACAATTTAACTGTAATTTCGGCACAAGGCCCCGAATATTTCACTGCATTTTCTACCAGGTTATTTACCACCGACGATAAGGCAAATTGATCGCCTTCTATCACCACGTTATCTTCAATATCGGTACTGATAATTTGCTCGCAGCCGCATGAATGCACTTGCAATCTATCCGTAATTCTGGTGACCAAATCAGAAAAATCAAATTTCTCTTTAGGGAAAGAATAAGTTTTGCTCTCAATTTTAGTGGCCAATAACATGTTCTCCACCAAATCATCCAAACGCTCCACATCCTTTAGCGAGTTTTTGATCAAAACGGTACGTTGTTCTTTATCCAGCTCCCTACGTACAATCGTTTGTAACGAAAGTTTAATGGCTGCCAACGGCGACTTCAATTCGTGAGTCACTGAAAGCAGGAAATTCTGCTGGTTTTCATGCAATTTATGCTCCTTTTTGATAGAAGCATGGATAAAATAAGCACCAATTCCTAGCAGGAATAAAAACACAGCGCCCTCTCCCATAATCATAGGCATACGGCTAGGATCAATTTTAACCACCAACATGCCCCAACTGATCAGCTGTCCCAAGGCATAGAACAACAAAATGTAAAATATGATAATGGATTTTTTCATACCAATAATCCCGTAACTTAGGACTTAAATTTAATTATTATTATTTGAAAAGCAGTTTCCTGTAATGCTTAGGTTACTTCAGTCCCGCTTTTCGTTACAATCTTTTTGCGATCGCTAATGGGCAAACCTACGAGGTTTTTCAGCCATTGCCACAAAAGTATTTACACTTCAATCGGGTTTAATTCACACCCTTCTCTGTCCTTCGGACATCTCTCCCCTAAAAGGGAAAGAATAGCTCCTATGAAAGTCATTACTAGTTTTTCCTGAGCAATCCCAAAACATATCAAAAGAACCATCCTTTAAGATTGCTTCTCCGAATGGTCGGAACAGACTGTCATTACTCCTCACAATGACGACCGAGGGGAAGTCCAATCCTTGTTCCTTTATCCTTACTCCTTATCCCTATTTTGCAAAAACAATATCCAAAGCCTCAAAAATTGCTTGTTTCGCCTTATCCAGCTCCACGCTAGTGTGTGCAGCACTTACAAAACCAACTTCATAACCTGACGGCCCAAAGTAAATACCACGGTTCAATAGCTCACGATGCATGATTTTAAATTTCTCCATGCTCGCTGGGTCAATATCCTCTGCTGTTTTAATGTCCTTATTCGTAAAAGCGAACCAAAAGATTGAACCTACGGTAAATATTTTAAGCTCGTAGCCTTTATCGGCAATGTATGCCTTCAAATCATTTACGAAAGCCTGTGCTTTAGCATTCAGTTCTTCATAAAAATTAGGTTGGCTCAATATACTTAACGCCGCAATACCTGCCGCCATAGCCACAGGATTACCTGAAAGCGTGCCCGCTTGGTAAACGCCACCATCTGGAGAAATGTGTGCCATAATTTGGTTAGAAGCACCGTACATGCCTACTGGCAAACCACCACCGATGATTTTCCCATAAGTCACAATATCAGGAGTGATGCCGTAATAGGCCGCAGCGCCTTCAAAACCTACTCTAAAGCCAGTAATTACCTCATCAAAAATTAACAAAGCACCATTTGCAGTACAAGTTTCACTTAAAAATTCAACGTACTCTTTATCTTGAAGCAATAAGCCATTATTTGCAGGAATACCTTCAATAATTACGGCAGCGACATCGTCTTTAAATTGAGCAAAAGCTTCGGTTACTGCCTGCTTGTCATTCAAACCAATCACAATGGTTTCATCAGCAAAAGCCTTTGGCACACCCGCCGAAGAAGTTTCTCCGAAAGTCACCAAGCCAGAACCTGCTTTCACTAAAAGAGAATCGCTGTGACCATGGTAACAACCTTCAAATTTGATGATTTTGTTTCTGCCAGTATAACCTCTAGCCAAACGAATAGCCGACATTACCGCCTCTGTTCCAGAACTTGTAAAACGAATTTTCTCAACAAAGCGGTTGTTTTTAATAATCAGTTCAGCTAACTCATTTTCCAAAGCTGTTGGTGCACCGAAGCTCATGCCATTTTGCATTACTTCAGTTACTTTCTCTCTAATTTTAGCATTGTTATGCCCTAAAATCAAAGGTCCCCAACTGGCACAAAAATCAATAAATTGGTTACCATCCGCATCCCAAATGTAAGGACCATCGCCTTTTTGGATAAATAAAGGGGTACCATAAACTGATTTAAAAGCTCTTACTGGTGAGTTTACGCCCCCAGGAAAATAGGTTTTTGATTTCTCGTATAGTTCTGCCGATTTGGCTCTTGATATGTCTTGCATTTGTTTTAGGGGTTAGGGATTAGGGATTAGGAGTTAGGGATTTTAACTGATACCTAGTCCCTAGCTCCTAATTCCTTTAAATCCATTTATTCTCTACAATATCTCTAATGTGGTAGGTGGTGATAATGCTTGCTCCAGCACGGGCAAAGGCGAACATCGTTTCCATCACTACTTTCTGTTCATCTATCCAGCCTTTTTCCGCAGCAGCTTTAATCATCGAGTATTCACCCGAAACGTTATAAACTGCAATAGGCAATTTGGTATTTTGTTTGAGCTTAGCAATCACATCCAAATAAGCTAAACCTGGTTTCACCATTAGCACATCGGCACCTTCAGCCTCATCTAGCAAAGCCTCTCTTAGCGCTTCCGCTGGGTTACGGAAATCCATCTGATAGGCTTTTCTATCTCCTTTATTTGGAGCACAATCTGCCGCCTCCCTAAATGGACCGTAATAAGCCGAAGCAAACTTGGTGGCGTGGCTCATTACCGCTACGTTTTCAAAACCAGCACCATCTAACTTCTCACGAATGGCTGCCACTCTACCGTCCATCATGTCCGAAGGAGCAAGCATATCTGCTCCAGCCTCCGAATGATTTAAGGCCATTTTCGCAATTAATTCTACGGTAGCATCATTGTGAACATAATCGTTGTGCATAATCCCACAGTGACCGTGATTGGTGTAAGAGCATACACAAACATCGGTAACAATATACAAATCATCACCAAACTGCTTTTTAAGTTCTCTTACGGTTACTGGTACTAAAGAATTGGTGTCGTAAGCAGATTTTGCGTCTTCACTTTTTTCATCGCCTACCCCAAACAACATGATTTTGTTAACGCCTAGGTTTAGGCCTTTTTCTACATCTTTCAATAAAGTATCGGTAGAAAAATGGCTAATGCCTGGCATGGCATCAATGGCATGGGTTACGTTATTTCCTGGAACTACGAAATAAGGATAAACAAACATGTCTTTCGACAGCTTGGTTTCGGCCACCATTTCTCTTACAATGGGATTTTTCCTTAGCCTACGTGGTCTGTGCATATTAGAGATATTAGTATTTTTTCGCAGACCTGGCAGGTTTTTAAAACCTACGAGGTCTTGAGATTATTCAGCTACAAAAATGCAAAGACAGAAACATTATATTCTTATGTTTCTGTCATTTGTAAAGTCTTTACGTTAGTTTAACATTACGGCTTAAAAACTGTTTCTTTCGGGTTGGAAGATAATTTATAATAAATGTTGTTTTGTAACTTCATACAAGAAAAACCCTCCTTGCTTTGACAAATTTCTATATCTATTTCAATAGGCACCTTTGAAGTCTGAGGAACCTTAATCAGCTTACCTCCCTCTAAAACAATTTCTTCCGATTGAAATCCCATACCGCCCTGTACAAGTTCTCCTCCCACTATTTCTTTCCTATACTTGATATACAATCTTAGTGTTTTTCCTTCTAAGGTATATTTACCACTCGCACCTCTTATCCTACTCCTATTATCATACTCATCAAAGCTATAAACAAATTCACCATTTGCGAAAAATTGATAACAGGCTTGCAATGCACTTCCAGTACGGACAGTATTAACTTGCCAAAATCCAACTAGGTTAGATTTTTTGACCTGTGCCCTAACATCTGAAATGAAAGTTAGAAAGGAAAAAGAAAGAAAGCAAAGTAACAATCGCTTCATGATTGCTATTTATTTCACCTCAATACCAAAAACAGCTTCGGCTAAGCCAATTTCATCTGGCGAATAAGGCAATGCATATTTCACCCCCATTTCATCGAATTTTTTACCTGTAGAATTACCAATGGCAACTACTTTTTGCTCTGGCTCCAATAGGTTTTCCACGAAATAGGCATCCACATTGCTTGGACTAGTGAAAATCAATACCTCTGCCGATGAACCATCCACGTTTTCTTCCATTACCGTTTCGTAAATAGGTAGGTCTATCACTTTGGTTGCTGGTGTTAAAAACTTTTGCATGGTTAGTAACGAATCCTGCGCACGAGGGAAAACTACGGTCTGTCCATCTGCCGTTGTAGCAAAATCTTGCGCAACCTCTTCAATTTCTCCACCTTCACCAACAAAATCAGCGAGGTGACCAAATTTGCGCAATGAGTCTTCCGAACCACGGCCTACTACTCCAAATTTTACCTTTTTAGGCAATACAGGATTCAATTTAAAGAAATATTCAACACCATTTCTACTGCTAAAAAACACCCAATCAGCATTTTTAAGAAAGAAATCGTCTAATACATTTACAATCGGGAAAGTACGGATCAATGAACGCCCATCTATTTCGATATTTTGCTTTTCTAATGCTTTACGGAAATAGCTGTTCTCACCCACTTCTCTTGAAATGAAAACCTTTGCTGGCATCTTTCTATCCTTCGCGTATTTTGCAACAATTTGTTCCGCTAATCCTTCTGTTGAAGCAGCTCTCAAAAACAATCTATCTGGAAAATCTTCGTCAGTTTCCGCTTTAGAGGTCCACACTTCAAATTCACCATCTTCTTTTCTACAGAAACAGCCCAAAGGCATGTGGCAACCACCTTCAAAAAGGTTTAGCACTTTACGTTCTACAGCAATCTCTTCTACCGTTGCGGCATCATTTATTTTTTGAAGCTCATTGAAAAGCTCCGCATCATTTTCTCTGATTTGAATAGCCAAAGCACCTTGAGCAGGCGCTGGAACAATCTCCGTAGGATCGATTACCTCTACATGAAATTCGCTCAAATCTAACCCCAAACGGTTCACACCAGCTCTTGCCAAAACAATTGCATCGTAATCTTCATCACGTAGCTTTTGGATACGAGTTGGAACGTTGCCTCGCAAATCCTCAATATTCAAATCGGGCCTTAGTGCTAAAAGTTGTGCCTTACGACGATTGGAAGAGGTACCCACCATTGCTCCTTTTTTCAAAGAAAGTTTATGGCTCACATCTACACAATCTTTCAAGATCAGGAGTAACTCTGCCGGATCTTCTCTTTCGGGTACCGCAGCAATAATTAACCCAGGAGGATTAGTCGTTGGCAAATCCTTGTGCGAGTGAACGGCAATATCAATAGTGCCATTCATCAACTCTTCTTCTAATTCCTTTGTGAAAAAACCTTTACCTTCTAGCTTATCTAGCCTTAGATTGAGGATTTTATCGCCCTGCGTTTTAATGATTTTCAGTTCTGCCTCAATGCCAATACTGGCTAATCTGTCCTTAGTGTAATTGGCTTGCCAAAGAGCCAAATCACTACCGCGTGTTCCGATAATTACTTTCTTCACTTTGTATTAAGATTTTGCGCTAAAATAAGAAAATTTGACGATGTGAGGGTTTGAGAATATGATAATTCGATGATTTGAATAATGAAATGTACAATTGGCCTCGACAGACTCAATCCGACAATAACATTGGACTATAAGACTTTTCCGACTTGCAGACTATTTAACTGTTTTTAACCAGAATTTCCTTAGCCATTACCATAGGTACGCTAATGTATTTTTTTTCCATGTAGCTAATCACCTGTTCTAAAATGGCTTTTGCTTCATCATCAAGAGAGTTGATTTCCTCCGCAAATACGGTATTCACTGCTTTTTCTTTAATCTCTTTGATTTTTTTGGGAACTTCGCTCATAGCCAATTCAACACGACGTTGACGCAACACGGCTTCAAATTCTCTGATATTTTCTTCAATGATGTGCTCTGCATTCACCAACTCGTCGTAACGCTCTTGGATATTTTTACGGGCCACTTCTTTTAGGGATTCTACTTCGATGTAGTGGATAGGAAAGTTTTCACGAACTTCTAAAGCAGTATCATTTGGCACGGCTAAGTCTACAATTACTTTCTTTCCTGTTTCGCCATTAAGCAAACTGTTATAAATCTCAGTCGTTAAAATAGGCTCTGTTGCTCCTGTACAGGTAATAATCACATCAAAACCTTCTTTATAATTTGCCAGTTCAGTAAGTGGATAGGCTTTACCATTCAACTCATTAGCCAAAGATTCTGCTTTTTCTAACGTTCTGTTGAATACTGAAAAATTAGAGTATTTATGTTTTTTAAGATATTGGGCAATGTTATTATTGGTTTCGCCTGCACCAATGATTAGCAAGCGAGAATTGCCGCACATATTCAGTTCACGAAGTTTTCTGTAGGCTAGAGAAACTACTGAAACTGGATTTCTTGAAATGTTGGTGTGTGTATAAACCTCTTTGGCTGTTTTCACCACTCGGTTCATGATCATGCGCATGTAATCGCCAGTGAATCCCGCTTTTTGGCAAGCATCGTAAGCTTTGCGCACTTGTGCTAAAATTTCCTTTTCACCAACTACTAAACTTTCTAACGAACAAGAAGTACGCAGTAAGTGGTTAAATGCTTCTTCTTTTTCGTAAGTAGAAACATTTTTGATGAAATTTTCCATGTATTCTTCTGGAAGCCCCATATCCAATACATGCAAAAATCTAGAGATAAAAGATTTGTCTAACTCGGCTGCAGCGGTAAAAACAAATTCTACACGATTACAAGTACCAACGTAGAATATCTCTTTGATATTCAGCTCAGACTGGATATTCCTCAACCTATCATCCAACGTTTGCTCACAGATAACCAATTTCCCTAATGACTTTAGGTCAATTTGCTTATGTGTAAATGCAATAATCTTTAAATATTCCAAAATGGTTAGCCCCTAGTTATTTTAGCGCAACAAAAGTAATAACGCAATTGAGCTTATCTGTCATTATGCTGTAATTTAGGCTAATTTAGAACGGTTTTAAATTAATGAAAGCTAAAAAGTTGCACGTAAAAAACGCGAAAACATGTGGTTAAAGCAATCTAAAACGTCATTTATTTTGTTATTACGTAGAGAAACTCAATATTTGAAATGCATTAAAACCTTTAGCTATGCGCAACGAACTTTTTTCACTGATAGGAGCCGCGGGCAAACCTATATTTGGAGATTTAACTTACGACGAGAACAACACCAATACGCCCATCATCATTTTCATTCATGGCTTTAAAGGATTTAAGGATTGGGGTGCGCATCATTTGGCGGCTCGTTACTTTGTACAAAACGGCTATCGCTACCTTAAATTTAACCTCTCACACAGTGGTGTCACTGCAGAAAAACCAACTGATGTGACCGATATGGATGCCTTTGCTTCCAACACTTTCAGCAAGGAACTGTTAGATGTGGATATTGTGATTAGCCATGCGGTAAAATATCTTGGTGTGAGCGAGGTGTATTTGATTGGTCATAGCCGTGGTGGAGGTTTAAGCATATTACAAGCCGCTACCAATCCTCATGTTAAAGGATTAATTACTTGGAGTGCCATTGCCGATTTTAGTAGCTTGTGGAAAAAGGAACAGGAAAAAGAGTGGAAAGAAAAAGGTAAGATCGAGGTTGTAAATGCACGTACTAAAGAGAAAATGCCTTTGAACATTAGTCTATTGGAAGATTTTGAAGATAATAAAGACAAATTGGATATTTTAGCTGCAGCCAAACGGATCAATATTCCTTGGCTCATTGTACAAGGTGATGATGATGTAAACGTTCCTTTTGCTACGGCAGAGAAATTGGCCAATACTAACCCAGCGAGCAGACTGGCAAAAATTGAGGGAGCCAATCATGTATATGGTGCTTTACACCCTTATCCTGGTGAAACCTTGCCACCGCAGCTATTTGAAGTTTGCGAAAAGAGTTTGAAGTTTTTAAATAGCATCTCTTGATGATCTTCAAATGAAAAAACACTATTTCATCTTCCTCTTATTAGCCACTTTTTGCTTCTCTTGCGGTCATCCCAGTGGTCAACCTGCCATAAAAGATACCACTGCTGTTGTTAGCTTGGCTACTGACACTTCCGTTCAAAAATCCCTTACCGACACTTCCTTAAATTTTAATGAAGAGGAGGCATATGCCAATTATGAAGTAATTGTTATCGATACCGATAACAGCTACCAATTGTTAAACCAAAAAATGTTTTCCCTGAAAGACAAACTAGGGATGACCATAGACTCCATGGGAAGGTACTATAATAAACAGAAGGACCTGATTGTGCTTCCCGACAATGATGAGGACGAAATGTATGCGGGCGAATATTTTCCAAGAAGGGAATTATCAAAAACCTTGAGCTTAGAATATATGAACCAATACTCACCTTCTTCAAAACCTAAAACCATTGGCATTATTGCAGGTATTTATGCCAATGCTTTGGAAGCGGATAGCGCCTTTGTGGCAGTTAAGCAGGTGGTACCAAAAGCCTTCAAACTTCAGTCTAAAATATACATTGGCTGTATGCACTAAATTTAACTTATGCATTTTTTACAGAAATTAATACGCTTAAGGGCCCGCAGCAGGGGCTTTCATTTGGTAACAGATGAAATTTTGCAAGCCCTTCCCGAATTAAGAAACATTAAAGCTGGAATGTTACAGGTGTTTATACAGCACACTTCGGCTTCGCTAACCATTAACGAAAATGCCGACCCAACGGTAAGGGCTGATTTTGAAACTTGGATGAACAAAGCGGTTCCTGAAGGCGACCCTGACTATTTGCATGACTACGAAGGTGACGATGACATGCCCGCTCATATCAAATCATCGTTAATGGGCGCTTCGGTTTTAATCCCTATAACCAACGGACATTTAAACCTTGGAACTTGGCAGGGCATTTACCTTTGCGAACACCGAAACCATGGCGGCAGTAGGAACGTGGTGATTAGTGCTTGGGGCAATTAAGCAGTCTGCAAACACTTTAAGGCTTGTTGTTTGTAGTTTCTGCCTATGGGCAATTCCTTACCTAAAATCTCCACAGCATAGGTGTAGTAGCTTTCTACTTTTTGGACGCTAATGATAAAAGATTTATGGATCCTGCAAAATTGGTCTTCGGGCAGCAGTTCTTCTAAAATTGATATCTTCTGTTTGCTCACCAACACTTTATCTCCTAAAATTACTTTTACATAATCTTTAATGCTTTCAATCCAATAAATATCCTTCACATTTACTTTAACTGTTTTCCTGTCTACTTTTAAGTATAAGAACTTATTGACATCATTGGTTGCATTAATTTCGGGCACTAGTAAACTTTGTTTTCTTGCTCCTAGGGTTGCTAGGGTTTTATCCATTGCTTTAAGAAAACGGTTAAACGGGATAGGTTTAAGTAAATAATCTGCTGCATCTAGCTCAAAACCGTCTACCGCATATTCACTGAAAGCAGTTGTAAAAATCACCTTTGGAGGATTTTTAAGACTTTTCAAAAGTTCAATGCCATTAATCCCAGGCATTTTCACATCTAAAAACATCAAGTCAATGTGCTTTTGCTGTAGGGTATGAAATGCCTGAATCCCGTCATTGCAAGTGGCCACCACTTCAACTTCTGGAAAGCTATCCAAATATTTAGCAATCACTTCTATGGCGTGTGGTTCGTCATCAACAATTACAGCTTTAATCTTCATCTTCGTATTACGGGTTTACTCTTGTGATAAATCTATTTTCAGGATTACAGCAAACATATCTTCCTCTTCAAAAATCTTTAACTGATGTTCATCTGGATAAATCAATTCCAAACGTCTTTTTACATTTTCCAAGCCTATATTCCCATTCTTCTCCATGAGTGGCCTTGTTTTCTCTGGTTTACTGTTATTGATTTTGAAAGTTAGTGCTTCATTCTTTATTTCTAATTCGATATTAATCCAAGCTTGTCCTAATTTTTCTCCCGCTCCATGTTTAAAAGCATTTTCTACCAAGGGAAGTAGCAATAAAGGTGCGATCTTATACTTTTCTAAATCACCCTCTTTAGTAAAATTGAAATCCAAGCGTTCTTCATATCTCATCTTTTCTAGCAGAATGAAGTTTTCAAGCATCTCTATATCCTTCTTCAGGGAGACACTTTCCACATTACATTCATAAAGCATGTATCGTAAAATCTCGGAAAGTCCCATTACAATTTCTGGCGATTTTGGAGAGTTATTGAGTGTTAAAGCATACAGATTATTGAGTGTATTGAATAAAAAATGAGGATGGATCTGCGCTTTCAGCAGGTTTAACTCTGCCTGCAAAGCGGCGTGGTGCCGTTGATACCAAGATTTAAAAAATTTAATGGCTATTGCAAACCACACCACTAAGTTAGCACCCTTAAAAGCATTGAGATAGTATATTACATTAGAAAACCTTTCCCATTTACTTCCCTTTACCTTATCCCATTCATAAAATCCTTTGCTTTTTAAAAAAGCATCCAATTGAGGCTCAACCAAAAAAATATCGAAAAGTCTGGTTACACCAGGCATGATAAACACAAAAAGTAACAATACAATAAAAAACTTAAGATACTTTCGCTTTAGCAGATAACGTGGGATAATAAAATAAGCTACAGTATAAAAATACAACATGTGCACTGGCAACAGCATGATATTATTCTGTAAAGCCATGGCCAGACTTTGTTTCTCATATCCATACACAAACGCAGTAACCAACCAAGCCATTATCCAAAATGCTACATGGAGCAAAACTCGATGTTTTCGTGTAAATTGTTGCTGAATAACGTTCATCATCTGCATTCTCAAAAATACATCTCTTAAGCATTTTTCTATTAAATTTTAGACAAACAACAACGTTGCACCTACAAACGACATGCAAGAGCAATCCAATTATAAGATACTGAGGATAAGTAGCATTTGGATAAGCGTAACGGTTGTTGATAATGCCATATGCTGCTTATGGCCAATCTTATTTCTTTAATTGTTAAGCGCTACTAATTTGGTAATCGTAAACCAGCGTGAGTTAACACATATTATTAATCAACAATTTACATTAAACTATAAACACACATGAAAATTTTAGCACTTAATGCATTGCTTTGGTTGTTTGCCACAGCAGCATCAGCACAAGAATTAGCACCCACACCAAAGGCTGATTTTGCCAACTGGGTTATTGAAAGCAATGTAAAAACCCCTAAGATATCTACGGTTAAATTTTACAATGCCAAACAAGAATTGATTTACCAGGAAGTAGTGGAAGGCAAGAGATTGAACGTACGCAAGGAAAAAGTGAAAAAGAAACTGAATGAAATACTAGTTCAATTGGCAGAAAAAAACACCAAAATTAACCAGTATAATTTGGTAGCGTTGAGCCTTTAAGCAACGTAATGAGTTAAGGAGGATGCGTTAAACCAAACAACCTAAACTGTTCTACTAGGAATGATATTGTTTAGCTAAGCGTTAAAGATACCAAATCAACACTTATGGTGGCATCCTCTTTTTATTCTTTCTCTATCCAATTGCCGTCCTCACGGATAATACCAATCAGCTCATCGATGGCATCAGCAGTTTTCACGTTTTTCTTTACCACTTCCTGTCCGCGATAAAGCGTAATCCTATCTGCGCCAGCACCAACATAACCATAATCGGCATCAGCCATCTCCCCCGGGCCGTTTACAATACAGCCCATAATGCCAATTTTCACTCCTTTAAGGTGCGAAGTTCTGGATCTAATGGCTTGCGTAGTTTCTTGCAAATCAAATAAAGTTCTGCCGCAGCTTGGGCACGAGATATATTCTGTTTTAGAGATACGTGTACGGGTAGCTTGTAAAATCCCGAAAGAAGTTGAGTTGATGACAGGCAATGGAATATCTTTGGCGTTGATCCATACCCCGTCGCCAAATCCATCGATCAATAAACCGCCGAAATCTGTAGCGCTGTACAATTGAAATTCTTCGAGGGTTAAGCCATCAAAATTACGTTCAATAATTACTGGAAGTTTTAAACTGGCTTCTAATAGTTGTACAAAAGCTTTGCGAATGGTTTGCATTGCATTCTTGGTTTTAGTGGTTAAAACCAATACAACCTGCTCCAAACCTTTCAATTGCGCTATCGTTAATTCTTCCGCCAAAACTTCAACGAAATTTAATTTAGCATCTTTTTCTTCAGCATTAAGATATTCGGTTAAACTAAACAAAGGATGACAGTTTTGTTTATCAACCAATTTTAACCAAGTAGCATAATTATAAAGCTGTTTCAATCCGCCGGGGAAAGAAAATGATGGCAATTGGTTACCAAGATAAACCATATCGCAAGCTTGGTCGCTCAGGTTATATTTATCCAGCAAAGCCGAATAGTTAAATCCTACTGCATTAAGGATCGCAGGGTCTTTAAGATTTTCGTTTTCCAGATTGATAATCACCCTAGGGACTTGATGTCCGCCGAGGTTTTCTATTTCATCGGTCAATCTGCGTTTGTGTTGGAAAGGGTTGTAAGTTGCGAGTTGCGAGTTAAGAGTTATGGGGTTAAAAGAGCTCTCTGCTTCGGTCGAAATGATAGTAGGTGCATTATCTCGAACTTCTAGCTTCGGATTTTCTGACTTACTTAATTCAAAACGTTTTGCTAGTGCTTTGGCCACTGGCGCTTCAAATTCTGGGTCTTCAGTCAAAGATACCCTAATGGTATCACCCAAACCATCGGCCAATAAAGTACCAATACCTACTGCCGATTTGATACGACCATCTTCCCCGTCACCTGCTTCGGTAACACCTAAGTGAAGTGGATAATTCATTCCTTCGGCTACCATGGTTTGTACTAACAAACGATAAGCTTGCACCATTACCTGCGTGTTGCTCGATTTCATGGAAATAACCAGGTTGTAAAAGTTCATGTCTTCGCAAATGCGGATAAACTCCATTGCCGACTCAACCATTCCATGTGGTGTATCACCATAACGGCTCATAATCCTATCGGAAAGTGAGCCATGATTGGTACCAATGCGCATGGCTGTTCCGTATTCTTTACAAATTTTCACTAGTGGCGAAAACTTATCATAAATACGGCTCAACTCCCCTTGATAGGCGGCATCGGTGTATGCTATATTCTCGAATTTCTTTTTATCGGCATAATTGCCTGGGTTTACTCGCACCTTTTCTACAATACGTGCGGCAAGCTCGGCTGCGTTAGGCGTAAAGTGTATATCGGCCACCAAAGGAACATTGCAACCACGCAGACGTAGTTCCTTTTTGATATTGGCCAAGTTTTCGGCTTCCTTAATACTAGGAGCAGTGATACGTACATACTCACAGCCGCTTTGTACCATTCTGATGGTTTGCTCCACAGTACCTAAAGTATCCATCGTGTCGGTGGTTGTCATCGACTGAATGCGGATAGGATGATGAGCGCCCATCGGCGTATCGCCTATTTGTACTTCGCGAGTAACAAACCTCGAATATTGGGTTAAACTATTACAGTAACCACCTTCTAACATCATCGATTCTTTTTGCATGGTCTACAAAGATAGGTGAAATGTTGGATTGCTATATTGTTGGATTGTTAAAAGTTATAGGTTGTAAGTTAAAAGTTATAAGTCGAGGTAGGAAGTCTAAAAAATCCATCAAAAGACTAAAGCATTCAAAGGTTGGAAGGATATCAATTAGGTCATACGCCATTCACTCATTCAAAATTCAATCATTCAAAATTTTATAACAACCTGTCTTTGATGACGAGCGTTTCGGCAATGATGTCATGAAAACAACGTCTTTTTTTATCAATAAAGCTATAGATATAACCAAAACATAAACTAAGGCTTGATAAAATTTTGGACGCATTGCGAAGCAATGAAACTCCAAAGCTAATTCTAGCAGCATGTTCATCCGTTACCTTAATTTCCATTAACTTTTTACCTATAGTGCCTTGTGTTTTAGAAGCATCAGCAAATACGCTATACACAAATTTGGTAAGTGGAATGAGGACTCCACCAATGATCAAAATCATAATACGTTCCTTTTGGTCCTCTAAAAGAAGAAAACCAGCAAAAACCAAAACGGCATAAATTAGGGTAATCAGAAAATAATCGATCGCCCATGCCATCAAGCGTTGATCGAAAGAAGCAAAATACTGCGGCGTAAATTTTGGCGCTGCAAAGCCGAACAACTCTCGAAGTTCTAACAGCTCTTGGGCCTCTTTATAGTCGTCCATTCCTGGTTTCCTAATAAAAGTACCTGGCGAAAGCTTTAGCTGCTTTAATTCTTCCAAGGTATATGGACCTTGTGGTTTACCGTTTACAACAATGGTGTACAATGCGAATAAGTTAGAAGTCAAAATTAAAAATTAAAAACAGCAAAGTGCGATATATCCATCTTAAAAATCAATTTCAGACAATCAATAAATCAAAAGGCCTGCGACGATGATCATCATTGCGGGCCTTTTAGCTTTTCACTTTCAACTTTAAACTATCAACTCTTAACTTAATAAGTGTCCACTTCAAAGTTGCTCAAACCGCCATCAAGAAAGATGAACACTTTATTTTTAGAAGTTTGATAATTAGGTGTCTCGTAGGATCCGTCGTCTTTTTTAATAAAACCTTTAAAGTCTTTTGAAGCCAAACCAGTATGCGCTTTTATTCTGCAGCCTGAGCCATGCGGCACTTTAATTTCAACATTGGCTACACCAGTTTTCACACGTACATCAGCAATAGGAACTAAATCACCTACTTTGATTTTTACATCGGCTGCACCGCCATCAAAACTAACGCTTCTTACTTTGTATTTGGTTAAATCAAAATCTATTTCGCCTGCTCCCATGGATAGATTCATGGTCCAAATTGGTTGCGTATTTAAGCGAACATTTACCTCATTGCCTCCAGTATTAAACGACCAGTTGTCTTTGTCTCTGCCTCTACGCTTATCGCTCATTTTAAACGTCAAGGTATTGGTGCTATCGGTAGTGGTTTTTGTTAAAGAGAAATTACCTCTTCTTTTGTTTACACTGGCTTCGAACAAGCTATCGGTAGTTTCATCCAATTTAAAAGAAGTACCACCTCCAGATAGGTTCAGTACCGTTTTCTTGGTAGAGTCTGCAGCATTATAAACTTCTGCAAACTTCATCCCTTCGTAACTGGTGCTACTTGTATCGTTATCATCCCAGTCTATGTTGGCTTCAATATCTTTATCTTTCCAAAAGTTCAACCAATTACGGCTCTGAGGTCTTTCTTGTCCTCTAACAAACAAGAAAACTAAAGTAATGATCAGTATGCCTAACGAAACAACACTGCCTGTTTGCGAGCCATTTCTGTTCAAAAGCATATTAACGCCACCAATAATTAGGAATATTGGCCAAAAGCCCCAAACGTTTCTCCAGTAAAACTCGATCACATTTAAATTATCTAGCAAGAGCACACCGCCTACAAAAAGCAGCACCACTCCCCATATTATTCTTTCGTATTTCATTTCAGTTGGTTTTAAGATAATGCCCAAATAATTATGCTTGGGTGTTGTTTGAATTATTTTCTTCGGTTGTACCAGTTGATGCTGGTGCATCTGTTGGCTGTTCTGTTTTACGTTGGGCTTCCTCGGTAGTTTTCTTAAAGTTTTCCCATTCGTTTTTACGCTGGTTTCTAAAAATAAGACTGATCCCAAGTGCTACGATTGCCAAAGGCCAAAGTTTATATATATGGAAGATATTGAACCAGTGTGGAACCAAACCTAATTGTCTCATTAAAAAGTAAACGCCCAACACTAATAGGATTAAGCCTACTACAGTTTTACCAGTATCATTTCCTTTCATTTTTTGCGGGGTTTCAAATTTGGTGAAGGCATCTGCATTTTGGGTATTCCATTTGGTTTGTGCCGTTTCTTGTTGGGTATCCGCAAAAGCCTCTGGCGAATTAAATACCGAACCGCCTTGAGGATTGTACTTATAAAAATCGTTAAACTGTTTAAATTTAACTGCTGGATCATTATTTACGGGTGCTACAATCCATAAAATAATATAAGCCAATACACCACTGCCTGCCAAAAATATGGTGGTAAGCACAAACAGCAGCCTTACAATGGTCACATCTATCTGCATGTAATCTGCCAATCCAGATGCCACCCCTGCCACTGTTTTATCGTGTTCGTTTCTATATAGTTTCTTTTCCATTTTTTTATTCTCCTTTCTAAAAATTTAAAGGCTTTAGCACCAGTTCATCCACGTTTGCACCATCACTAAGTTTTAAAATGGTGCCAATGGCTTTGGCTATGTCTTCTGATTGCACAAACTTATTTTGATCGAGTGTTGTTCCTTCCCACGATGCCGTATAAGTTGAGCCTGGAATAATTGCCGTAACCTTTACGTGATACGATGCTAATTCGCTTCGCAATACATGATTAAGACTTAGCATCGCTGCTTTTGTTACACTATAGCTTCCTGCATTTTCAACAGGCATTTTACTTGCTACCGAGCAGATATTAAAAATATGGCCGAATCCTTGGCTACGCATCTGTACACCAATATGTTTACCTAAATAGTAGGCTGCATTTACATTCACATTTTGTTGCAGCTCAAAAGCTTCATCGGTCTCGTCCAACAAACTTCCTGGTTTAAATATGCCAACGTTATTTACCAAAACATGTACCTGCGGCGCAAAAGCCAAAGCCTTTTGAATAAAATGAAGTACTTCTTCCTTTTTGCCCATATCGGCCTTGATGGCCAATACGTCTACACCAAAACTGTTCAATTCATTCGCCAATTCCTGTAATTCTTCGCCATTGCGCGCACAGGCAATAATATCATAGCCACTTTGTGCCAGTTCAATAGCCACCGCCTTGCCTATTCCTTTGGTTGCACCAGTTATAATTGCTTTCATCTAATTCTATTTTAATCCCTGCAAAAAAGGCAATAATATTTCAATCGAGAATATTTTTTCAATAAATAAGTCCTGCCAGAACATTTTTGTTGTTTCTTTGTATAATATTGAGTTAACTTAAACAAATTGTTTATTAGATGAATTTTACCAATTTTGGCCGATATATTTTACTGCTAAAAGCCGCTTTTAAAAGGCCTGAAAAATGGAAGATATATATGAAAGCTATCTTTCAACAGATGGACTTCATTGGCGTAGGTTCTCTTGGACTAATCAGTATCATTTCTACTTTTATTGGAGCGGTAATGACTTTACAGATTGCTTTCCAGTTGGTGAGCGATTTTATTCCCAAAACTATCATTGGTTCTGTAAACCGCGACTCTACCATCTTAGAACTTAGCCCAACCATTAGTGCTATTGTCTTGGCTGGTAAAATTGGCTCCGCCATTTCTTCTGAAATCGGAACCATGAGGGTAACTGAACAAATTGATGCCCTTGAAATTATGGGGATCAATGCGCCTGGATATTTAATCCTTCCTAAAATATTGGCGGGTATTACTATGGTGCCTATGTTGGTGATCATTTCTATGGTATTGAGTATCACTGGTGGATATTTGGGCGGTACTTTATCTGGTGCGGTTTCTCCTACAGAATATATCCAAGGGATTACTACCGATTTTAATCCATTTACCATTGCGGTAGCCTTAGTTAAAGCTTTTGTTTTTGGTTTTATCATTACTTCTGTACCTGCCTACGAAGGTTTTTACGTAAAAGGCGGCGCATTAGAAGTAGCACAAGCGAGTACAAGAGCTGTTGTGGTAAGCTGTATCAGTATTTTAGCGTGTGACTACCTTGTAACTGGTTTAATGTTATGATTGAGATTAAGGACATCCATAAATCGTTTGGCGACAACGAAGTTTTAAGAGGAATTTCGGGCAAGTTTCAACCAGGCATCACCAACTTGATTATCGGTGGATCTGGTTCTGGAAAAACTACCCTACTTAAATGTATGATTGGCTTACACCATCCTGAACAAGGCAGTGTTACTTATGATGGCAGAGATTTTACGCAGCTAAATACGGAAGAGCGTATTGAAATCAGAAAAGAAATTGGAATGTTGTTTCAAGGTTCTGCCCTTTTTGATTCGATGACGGTAGAAGAAAACATCATGTTCCCGTTGAATATGTTCACTGATCAATCTAGAAGCGAGAAACTTGACCGTGTCAACTTTTGTTTAGACAGGGTAAATCTGGAAGGTAAGAACAAACTTTTCCCTGCAGAACTTTCAGGAGGAATGAAAAAGCGTGTAGGGATTGCCAGAGCAATTGCCATGAACCCTAAGTATCTTTTCTGCGATGAACCAAACTCTGGTCTAGATCCTAAGACTTCCATCGTAATTGATGAACTGATTAAGGAAATTACTGAAGAGTATAACACCACTACCGTAGTAGTTACCCACGATATGAACTCGGTAATGGGCATTGGCGACTATATCATGTTCCTGCATCAGGGCAAAAAGTTTTGGGAAGGTTCAAACAAGGAAATTGCCAAAACCGATATCGCAGAACTGAACGATTTTGTTTTTGCAAGCCGCTTCATGAAGGCCGCTAAAGACAAATTTTAAAATTCTTATCTTTGCCTGCTGCCGTTATTTCTAACGCAAGTAAGAAATGAAGGAAAAGCTTAGCTAATTCCTTAAATTGCGAACTAGCTAGCAGCATAGTATGGGGTATGTAATACCTCTTTAAAAACCATTCCATTACATGATACAACTGCTTAACCCTACCCACTGGAAAGATTACGAACTGATTGACTGCGGCGATTTTGAAAAATTAGAACGCTTTGGCAATCTTGTACTCTCAAGGCCCGAACCTCAAGCAGTTTGGAAAAAAGTTTTATCGCCAGAAGAATGGAAAAAAAGAGCGCACATTACCTTTAGAGGCCGCTCTGCCACGAGTGGCGATTGGGTGAAGCATCAAAAAAATGCGCCTGACCGTTGGAATGTGAATTATCAAAATGACGAAATTAGTATTAACCTGCGTTTGGGATTAACTTCTTTTAAACATGTGGGTGTTTTCCCTGAGCAAGCGGTAAACTGGGATTATATCTCTTCGTCTATCAAAAAATTTAAAACACCTAGTCCCAAAGTACTTAATCTGTTTGCATATACTGGAGCTGCATCGTTAGCGGCCAAAGCGGCAGGTGCCGATACTACCCACGTGGACTCGATTAGACAAGTAGTGACTTGGGCCGCAGAAAACCAAGAGCTTTCTAATCTTAAAGATGTCCGTTGGGTAGTAGAAGATGCTTTGAAGTTTGTAAAACGCGAGCTTAAACGTGGCAAAAAATACAATGGTATTATTTTAGATCCCCCAGCTTATGGACACGGTCCAAATGGCGAGAAGTGGAAACTGGAAGATCACATCCAAGAAATGATGCAGGATGTGGTGCAACTTTTAGATCCAGAGGAGCATTTTCTGATCTTGAATACCTATTCATTAGGTTTTTCTTCGGTGATTGTAGAGAACCTGATTAAAACTTCATTTCCACAGGTAAAAAACTTGGAATGTGGTGAGCTGTTCTTACAGGCAACTTCAGGCATCAAATTACCGTTGGGCGTATTTGGAAAATTTAGAACTAATTCATAACAAATTTGTCATTCCGACAATAGGAGGAATCTCCAAAAGATCAGTTGTTATTCTATAAACAACATATCACTAAAAAAGAGAAGCCTCCACATCCATGGAGGCCTTCCCTAAACAAAACAAACTATTAATAATTGATACTAACCTAAGCTTTTTTAACCAGCTTGTACTCGATCACTGGTTTGCCACGAGTACCGCCATCTGATCCAACTCCCATACTTACAAACTTCAATTTGTAAACATTTCCTGCGGCATCTTTAATTAAATAAAAACGATCCATTTTAATACCTGTACCAGTAGTTACTCTCCAGTTTTCACCAATCAAATTGCTTTTCGAAGAGAAAGTAATATTAGTCAAATCAGATGCAGAGAAATCAGCGTAAGATTTTGTAGCAACCAATACTTCTGCTGATGTAGCTCCACCTAAAGTATTCGTGAAAACTAAATCAGAAAAACCGTACAGATATTGACTTGGAGCAGTGCCTCCATAGTATAATGACCAAGTCCAAACGATATCCCAATTTGCTTTTTCAGGTTCAACACTTACTACTTTGTTATCTGCCAGAGACACAAAAGAGTAATTGAATTTAGTGTCTTTAGTAATATCTAATGAGGTAAAGGTAGTGGCACTTAGCTTAGCATATTGAAGGGTATAACCTGTTCCTTTTCTAATAATCCTCACTTTAAAAACATTATCAGGACTGAATACTGCAGTATGACTCCCGCCTGCTGGGTTAATCAAATACACTTTATTCTCACTATCAGTAGCTGATATTGTGTTTATCACTGTTTTAACTGTTGCATTATTTTGCCTTGGATCATCAACTTTTAAAAATTCTGCTTCTGCAGCAGTTCCTAAGCCCACTACTAAGTTAGCCTGAACTAAATCAGCTGAAGTAACAGCGTTTAAGTCGGTTTTATTCACTACAGCAGCTGAAGCACCATTATGTGCATTTAGCACCACTTTGAAATCTGAACCTGTATAAAATCCCAAAGTCCACGAGCTTCTAAGCGCCGTACTTTGCTTATCTGCACTTAAGTCTATATAAACACTGTTAGCAGCGGAAGAACCTGCTTCACTAGCGGCAATCCCATTTAAAGTCATCGTACTTCCATCAGAAACAGGAACAATAATTTCTGGTTCTTTGTCATCTTTTTTACAAGCTGTAAAGGTAAATGCTAAAAGAGCCACGGCCATCATTGAATTAATCTTATTCATTACTTTGATAATTTATTTAGTTATTAGTTATTTACACGTTAATATTTGTCCCAGTTAAAAGCTAAGCCCAACACATAAGAGCGACCATAACTGTAAGGTACCACCCCACCACCTGAACTGTGAGCTCCGCCACTCGCTGTGGCAGTATTGGTGAGCGTAGTAATGTCAAACAGGTTTTTAACCCCGGCATTCAGCATCAAATACTTGTTAATGGTTTTATTGATCATCAAATCTGTCCAAGTAAAACTGCCCACTTTCGCCAACCTCACTTCATTAGGGTTAGCACTGTTGATTTGATAGCTTGGACGACTACCAGTATGTTTAAAGGCTAAACTAACGGAGCCCTTAATTTTAGGTAGCGTGTAGATGACGTTACTGAAAAACTCAGGTGTCCATGAAAATTGAGGAACTTCATCTCCAAAGCTTCCTTGGGTCAGCTCATTATACCTTCCGATATAAGAGAAACCTAAGTTCAATTGCAGATCTCTATAATTGAAGGTATTGTCTAGAGAAAAACCTGTGGTTTTATATTTACTGATGTTAATTAGGGTAGTTACGGTAGGGTCATTTTCGTATTGCCCATACTCTATTCTGTCATAAAAGTGGTTGTAAAAACCTGCTAAGGTTGTAGTGAATTGCAAATTGCTTTTGCGAATTGCACTCCAAGTCAAGGAAGCATCAAAGCTGTTAGATTTCTCAGCCTTTAAGTTTTCATTCCCCATAATGGAGTGACTGGCATCAAAGAAGTCGAAATAAAGCTCTCTTAAAGCAGGCGCCCTGAAGCCACGACCATATCCAACCCGTAAATCAAGTTGTTGGGTTAAGTTTAACATAGCATTTAAAGAGGGTACTGCTGCTGGTGCATCATACACAGAGTTTTTAATTAACCTTACCGCAGGGCGAAGTTTCAACACCGTTAAAGGTTTAATTTCTGCCGAAGCAAAAAAGGCGTAGTCATTAATTACAGGATCACCTTTAATACGTTGGCCAGAAGCACCTTCTCTATTGATCTCAACTCCTGGTTGCACGGCAATTAGATCTGAAATTCTGTACTGCAAAGTGGCTCTAAACAAGGTAGCATTAAATTTTGCTACGTCTTGTTCGCCAGCACCAGTAGTCAAGCTTTCGGCACCAGTTGCAAAATTGTATTGAGTAGTTTTGGTCTTACGTTGTAAGTTAGTATAGCCTCCAACCATGGTTAGGCTCAATTTTTTATTAAAATTCCAATTGGCGTGTAACTGGTTGTTAAGTCTATCTGTAGTATAAGTTTGGGTCACTACAGTGTAGTTAGGATTAATCCCTCCTCTCGAAGTAATGTCTTCATTTACAAAATCGGCACGGTACCAGATATTAAATTTGGCATTGGTATAACCTACACGTGCATTTGCTAAATACTGATCTTTAGGTTTCCAAAATTGTATAGCATTCACCTCATCTCGGGTAGCTGTTTTGGAGGGTACGTTCCATCCGCCAAAGGTGTTATTAGAAAAACCTGCCATTGCACTCCAGCCATTGTTTTGCCAGTTTACGCTTACATTTTTATTGTGGTTACCTTTTCCGTTGAATGCCTCATATTCATTACCAGCAGTTTCTTCTTGTATACGAGCAGAAACGCCAAACCTAGCACCGCTTTTCCCTTTAGTAATGATATTGATCACTCCTGCCAATGCGTCGGTACCATATACCACAGACATCGGACCTTCTACTATTTCAATCCGTTCAACCGTATTGATATCAATTTGGTTAAGCGCCTCCTTTAAATCTGAACGATCAACCAAAGGCACCCCATCCAATAATATTTTCACATTACGGCCCGACATGCCCATCATTTCCACATTGGAAACGCCCAAAGTAAGGTCATTACTGAAACGGAAACCAAATTCTGTATTTAAAATTTGTTGGATATTGGTTGCTGCACGAAGTTTGATTTTCTCCGCATTGATCGTCCTTACTTTGTAGACTGCATTTTTCATAGACTGCGGTTCATACTGACCAGTAACCACAACCTCATTAAGCTCGTAAGATTTTTCTTTGATGGTGATGGTCGCTAAAACTTTATCAACAGCCGCTTCAACCGCAACCTCTTGCTCTTGGTGAGAAACACTAGATTTGATTACAAGTACCGAATTGCCCGCAGGAGCCGAAATGGCAAAGACACCTTCTCTATCTGTATAAGCTACGTTTTTTGTGTTTTTGATCGACAAAGACAATCCCCAAGCAGGGAGCCCATCAGCTGTTAAAATTTTGCCATGCAATTTTACTGTTTGCTCTTGCGCTAAAGCGAAGTTCAAACCTAAAATGAAAGTAAGGGCTAGGAGTAAAGTATTTTTCACCGACTATTTAGAATAATTATAAATAATTGCGCAATATTAATTATTTATTTAGACTAATTACAAATAAATATAAAAGTTTTTTGAACCCCTTATTTTAATTCACTGAAAAACATCTATTTTAGGGAGATGATTTAATCAGTACGCATGTTGATAAGTTAGATCAACTACTTGTAATAAATGATGTACTTTTGGCATATTGGAAAAATCTAACAGAATTGTATGACCATTATGTTGGCAACATTGTTAAGAGGATAAACCTTGCTCAAGAGCAATAAAACAACATAATAGCTTTACCAAATTGAAAAAATTATTAAGGATGAGAATCACGAAGATCGCAAGTATGATCTTGGTAGCAGGAGCTACCATCTGTACATTTGCCTACTGTACTTCTGACGCGAAGGATAAAAACGGGAAACAAACTGCTAAAACCGACTCTACTGGTGTAGCCACCGAAGAAGAGGAAGCAAATTTGCGTACGCCTGTAGATACCGCTAAATATAACGAATTGGTAAAAACAAATGCCAATGGTGATACTACTGGTAAATGGCCTGTAAAAAATCAACCTATTCCTTTGGATGGCGCTATTTTACCTTTCAAACGCATTGTTGCTTATTATGGCAACCTTTACTCTAAAAAAATGGGTGCTTTAGGTGAATACGAACCAAAAACCATGTTGAGTATGTTGGATAAAGAGGTGGCTAAATGGGAAAAAGCTGACCCTAGCACTCCTGTACAACCTGCCTTACATTACATTGCCGTAGTAGCGGCTGGTGATCCAGGTAAAGATGGTAAATACAGAAACCGCATGCCATTTAAACACATCGATTCGGTATTGGCTATTGCTAAGATGCGTAAAAACATGATTGTGTTTTTAGATATCCAAGTAGCGCTAAGCACTATTCAAACTGAACTGCCGCTATTGGAAAAATACTTGTTAATGCCTAATGTACACTTGGGAATCGACCCAGAGTTTTCTATGAAAGGTGGTGTTTTACCAGGCAGAAAAATTGGCACTTATGATGCTAGTGACATCAATTATGTTTCTGGTTACCTAGCTGATTTGGTAAAGAAAAACAATTTACCGCCGAAGGTTTTTGTAGTACACCGTTTTACAAAAAAAATGGTGACCAACTCACAAAACATCAAATTACGCCCAGAAGTTCAAGTGGTAATGCACATGGATGGCTGGGGCGAACCTGATTTGAAATTAGGCACTTATCGCCACTTTATTTACAGTGAGCCAGTACAGTTCACTGGTTTCAAACTATTCTATAAAAACGATTTGAAAAAAGCTCCTAACAGGTTAATGACTCCAGAAGAACTTGTTAAATTAAAACCGCGACCAATCTACATACAATATCAATAAGTCGGATGACTTGTTGGATCAGGGTGTCGAAAAGAAGTTTGTCGCTATTTGGTTAATAGTGTAATGAAACTCCTTTTTGGACACCCTTTTCTTTTACCTTATACTATGTTGTCATTTCGAATGAAGTAAAACGAAATCAGAAATCTCTTTAAACCTAAATTTGCTTCATTTAATTAAAAATTTAACCACATAGGGGTGTTTTCGCCAATTATAGCTGATATTAAATACCTATCCTCCTTTACCGCCTGTGCGGAAATGACATTAGGAGTCTTACACAAAAGTAGAGATCTCTCACTACGTTCGAGATGACAAAAAATGGAATGATGCTACGATGAAAGGAACGTTCTCCCCAAGACTAAAAAGTCAATAAAGCATGTTGACTTGCGGTATGCAAATCTCTCCAAACCCTATTTAATTCTGTTTCTTTTTTAGCTGCTTCTAAACCCGCATAAGGATAAAGCGTATCTACAATACTTCTGGATTGATGTGATAACTCCCTACTCAATCGGCTCACTTCTTTTAACACCGCTTCCTCTATCTTTCCGTTATTGATCAACTGATGCCAAGAAAGATCAAACGCTTCATAAAAATGATCGCGAATGGTAGATAAGGTATGTTTACCCTTGGCAAGTTCCTGCTCAAAATAAGTGACCTGTTCTGGACTATAACGTTTAAAACCTGAGCGGTTGAAGAAACTCTCCCCCACTAAATCCACAAACCTACGAGCCATCCCCAAATTGTTTACCGTTAAAGTAGTTTCGGCCAATTGCAGAAAAGGGTAATTGAACCCTTCATCAGCCACTTTGATTTCTGTATTGATTTTAAATGAGCGATTGGCGGGAACTTCAACATCATGCACATCAAAGGCATGACTTCCAGTAGCCACTAATCCAAAATAAGACCAGCCCGATAAAATCTCTACTTCATCTCTTTTTAAAATAAATGACTCGATGATAGGGTTCTCCTCCTCGTCAAACAAATTGTTTCCCTGTTCATCCTGCAACAAACAATTAGCAGTAAAAATAGTGGCGTGTAACGCTCCACTCGCATATTTCCAATGCCCGTTAATACGATAACCTTCTTTTGTTTTTTGTGCGGTACCACCAACTGCTCCACTACCCGCAAAACAAACTTTTCTATCCGCAAAAATCTCTTCGGCCAGTGTTGGATCCAAGAAACCAGCAAACCAAGCGGCACCACTACACAAAGTTACGGTCCATGCGGTACTCCCATCCACATAGGCTAAATCTTCCTCTATCCTTAAAATTTCAGGAAGTTTTTTTCCTGGTCCACCATAGGCTTTAGGAACATAGAGTTTAAACCACTCCTGTTCGTAAGCTATTTCCAAAATATCGGGATGTAGCTCGCCCATTGCTTCTGATTGTGGGGCCAATGCCAAAATAGCTTCTTGCCAAGTTTGTGTGAATTGTTCCATATTCTTAAGTTGAATATTGTAAAGTTGAAATGTTATGAGCGGGGTTAATTGGAAACTGTTAACTGCCTTTTGTATATCTTCTTCCAGTCGAAATAGCCGAATATGGCAACGATGAACAGGAATAAAGTAAGCAGCGCAAACATCACAAAGTTTTTATGCCACATTAACGGAATGGCAACAATGTTCGACACGTTGAGAAAAATCCAGTTTTCTATTTTACGACGTGCCAATAGCCACATGCCCGCCCAAGCAGTTGAAGAAACAAAGGCATCTAAAATAGGCACATCAGAATTGGTGAAATGAACCAAGGCAAAATACAGCACAAAATATCCACCAATGGCAATTGCAAAAGCAATCTGTAGTTCCTTTCTTGTAGTCCAGCTTACCGTTACCGCTTCATTTTTAGCCAAGCGTTTTGACCAAATGATCCAACCGTAAACACTCATCACCAAATAATACATGCTCAATAAACTTTCGGCATATAACCTGGCGTTAAGCTTCAAATAAAGCGACAATAGAATACCGATAATCCCAGCTGGATATAGCCAAATGTTATTGCGTTTTGCCAATAGCACTTCCGTTACGCCAAAACCTACAGCAAACCACTCTAGATATGAAGTTGCCTTTACTTGCTCCACAAACAAACGGAGCATTTCCTGAATTTCCATTCTCAATACATTTTTACCACAGGGCAATTAAAAAATCATTGAAAACTGTTTTCAGGGCGAAACAGTAAACGGCTTAAACCTCTTTTATTTTATCCCTACGTCGGTATTATCCGCATCAGGTGCGTTTTAAAGCTAAAAGTTGAAAGTAATAAGTTAAAATTGCGAAAATGCTGTTTTTAACGTTCAACTTTAAACTCAAAAACTGGGTATAATCTCAGCCTGTTAGTTATTGGGTAATTAACAAGCACCCCTTTGAGTAAGGCAAAGATATAAAAATATGGCATTGGAGCCTTATGAAGTTTGAAAGATATCTGCTAAAGCTTACTGAGTCGTTGAAATAGTATTCGACAAACTCAGACTGACAAACAAAAGTGAATTGGAGACTTATGGAGTTTAATTTTAGTTATTTTTTTTTAAAATTAAAGTTGAGGGCTTCGCCGTTTGAAAACTTCATAAGTTTATCTAATCAAAAATTAGGTTTTAAATTCTAACGACCTGTAGTTCTTAAATTTCCTCCAACTGGAGGAGGATTTCCACGTCCTCCAATACCATCGAAATTAAAATATCTGAATTTATATTCATTATCGACAATTAATGTAACGTCAGCCTCTATTTGGTTAGATTTGGCATACAGTATGAATTTATAGTATTGACCGTTAAAGGATATGAATTTAATCTCGTTGATTTCTCCCATCATCATCCCATAGACCATCTTCATATTTTTTGTGAAACTGTCTAAACTAACTTTATCCTTATAAAATGGGGCATACAAATCATATGCTTTTTGATAATCTTGTTTATTGAAACAAGCTACCCATTGTTTTAAGACGTTGTCCACTTTTTTATTTTGAGCACACAAGCTGAAACTAATCAGGGAAAACAACGCTACAAAAATTATTTTTTTCATTTCTATTTAAAAGTACTTTCAATTAATCGCGTGATCAGAATAGTCTTCGACAGGCTCAGACTTACGAACTAAAAAGTTAATGGGATACTAGGAGACTTACGAAGTTTCGAAAACTTCGTAAGTCTATATAAGAGTCATTTAAAACAAAGAACCCTGTCCTTTATCATCTATTTTAATATCACCAGGATTGGTAATCTCGAACGATATTTTCTTTTTCTGTACTGGCGGCTCTGCTCCTTCAGCAGCAGGTTTTTCAGATTCAGTTTTAGGTTTAACCTCTTTTACAGGTTCCTCTACCACCAAAGGCTTGGCTGCTGATTTAAAGCTTGGCTTTGCCTTTTTAGGCGCTTCTTTTGGTTTGTCCTCCCCTTCTTCTTTTGGTTCAAAAGTAGGGCTATCTTCATTCGGTTCAGGGCTTACTTCCGCTACCCGAATTTCATTCACCGTTTCTTCCGCACCGTCTTCTGGTTCCGCACCTTCTTTGCTGGGGTCAGTATGTACCTCTACCACCTCAAAATGCGAGTCTTCCAAATGGTCAATACCAATTTCTAGCTCTGCATCAACCAAAGTAATGTTCTTTACCGTATGCGGTGTTAACCTATTTCCGTTCGCTTTCCAACCTTTTACATCAATTAAGCTGGCCAATTCCAGCTCCAACGTTTCTGGTATCTTGGTTTTACCCTTTTCTACATCAACGGTTAACTTGGCATCTGCTTTACCAGTAATGAAAACCATTTTCGAACCATTTTCTTCACTGATAAAGCTCACCACTTTACCAATTGGCTGTACATCAAAAACAAATCGTTTTACGAAATAATTTTTGGCCTTGCCATCATAATGCACTACACCGTACACATGTTCAGCATTAAATTTCTGCATCAGTACAATGCCTTCGTCAAAATGGTTGTTCAGTTCAAAGGTGCTCAACTCATAAGTACCGTTACTATACACCTGCAAGATTTTATCATCGCCATCAAATTCCCCTAGATATTTACCTCTGCCATCCACATTCAGACGTTTCAAAATATCATCGTACCAAATTTTAATACCCGCCAACGTAGAAACACCCTTAGATTTTAGCAATACCTTTTTAATTGGAAATTTCACTACAATGTTACCCATCGAGCTTCGGCCCTTAATGGCAATATTGGCAAAATCAATATCAATGGCCAGTTTCTTCAACTTAGAATGAGGTTTCAACTGTACGTTAACAATCTCTGCCTCGCCATTAGGATTAGCCGTAAAGTACAGCACTTTTGAGCCTTTGGTTCCCTTGGTAAGGTCATATTCCTTATCACGAGTTACCCCAACTACCGAAAAACGTTTGATATAACTGATGCCGCTTCCGCCATCCTTATAAATCATGTTGTAAACCGTACGTTCATCGCCCTTTTTAAACACTTGGGCATGGATAATCTGCTTACCCACAAAAGTTTTATCCGATACTTTGGTCACAATAAAACGACCATCCTCACGGAACACAATAATCTCATCAATATCCGAGCAATCTCCAATATACTCGTCCTTTTTAAGGCCAGTACCAATAAAACCATCTTCACGGTTCATGTACAGTTTCACATTGGCCAAGGCTACTTTCGCAGCTTCCACCCTGTCAAATAGCCTAATTTCTGTTTTACGCTCACGGCCTTTCCCATATTTGGCTTTAATTTTCTCAAACCAAGCAATGGTGTAATCCGTTAAATGACGTAAATGGCCACGCACCGTCTTCATCTCATCCTCCAAAGCTTTCATCATTTCATCGGCCTTTTTCACATCAAAACGGGTGATGCTACTCATCGGCTTGTCGATCAGTTTCTTGAAATCTTCAGGTTGAATTTCTCGATATAAAGAAGCCTTAAATGGTTCAAACAAACGATGCAAAACTTCCACTACGGTGTCAAAATCTCCAGAGTTTTCGTACTCAGAATTTTTGTACATCCCCTCCTGGATAAAAATTTTCAATAAAGAGCTGAAAAACACCCGTTCCTGTAACTCATGCAAACGAATCTCTAATTCCTGCTTAAGTAAGGACTTGGTGAATTTCGTGTTTTGCTCTAAAATGTCGTTAACACTTAAAAAGTGAGGTTTATCATCCTTGATTACACAGGTATTTGGCGATATAGATACCTCACAATTAGTGAAAGCGTACAAGGCATCAATCGTTACATCGGGAGAAATACCAGGAGCCAAATGCACTACAATTTCAACATTGGCAGCCGTGTTATCCTCAATTTTTTTGATTTTAATTTTACCCTTATCGTTAGCCGCTAACACACTATCAATTAACGACCCAGTAGTAGTACTATATGGAACTTCGGTAATCACCAAAGTCTTTTTATCACGTTCGGTAATTTTAGCACGTACCCTAATTTTACCACCCCGCTGACCTTCGTTGTAGTTCGAAAAATCGGCCATACCACCCGTAAAAAAATCGGGCAGGATGTTACTTCTATTGCCTTTCAAAATTTCAATAGAAGCATCAATTAACTCCACAAAGTTGTGGGGCATAATTTTGGTGGCCAAACCTACGGCAATCCCCTCCGCACCCTGTGCCAGCAATAAAGGAAACTTTACAGGCAAAGTAAGCGGCTCGTTGTTACGACCATCGTAACTCAGTTGCCAAACCGTCGTATCGGCATTAAAAACTACATCGTTTGCAAATTTCGATAAACGAGCTTCAATATAACGTGGCGCAGCAGCACTATCGCCAGTAATCGGGTCGCCCCAGTTACCCTGACAATCAATCAATAGGTTTTTCTGTCCAATTTGCACCATCGCATCCCCAATAGAGGCATCCCCGTGCGGGTGGTACTTCATGGTATTACCAATCACATTGGCCGCTTTGTTAAAACGTCCATCATCCATTTCCTTTAATGAATGCATGATACGGCGCTGTACAGGCTTAAAACCGTCGTTGATATGCGGCACCGCCCTATCCAAAATTACATACGAAGCATAGTCCAAAAACCAATTTTCATACAAACCGTTGATAGGAATCACCGTGTGCTTATGTTCCTGCTCTTCGGGCAAATTGGTTTCGTTTAAATCGTCCAGTTCTTCACTCATGTGCTAAAAAAATTTTTGGGATGCGTAAATATAAGATTTGGTGCTCATTTAAAAGAGATAAGTTTTAAACAACTGCATAAAAAACCTTGTTGCAAGCACTTGCAAACAACAAATTAACACCAATTTCAAACCTGTTAAACTCAAACGAAGACTAATTATTTTTTTCTGAAAAGCAGGGTCATTCGCTCTTAACTTTCCAATGTCCCGCTTTCCGTTGCAATCTTTTTGTGGCTGTTGCTCAAACCTCACAGATTTTAAAAAAACTGTGAGGTTTCTCTAGACGAACCAAAAAGTATTTCCACTACAATCGGGTTTAATAATCAATTGCAGTGCTTTAACTTAAACCTCGTAGGTTTCTAAAGTCTCCAAATCGCAAAAAGCTAATAAAAATGCTCTATCAAAACATTAATTTTGGGCATTTAAAAATTACTTACAAAACCATTCAATGAAAAAGTTGCTCCTATTATTACTCCTTATCCCTTTTAACATCTTTGCGCAAAGCATTCCGTTTCAACTCACTCCTGCTGGGCATATTTTGGTAAAAGCCAAAATAGAAGGCAAAGAGGGCAATTTTATTTTCGACACAGGAGGTGGAATCAACTTGTTTTTTAACAACTTCGCCAAAGACCTTTCCCAACAACAAACCTATAATTTTTTCACCGCCTTTAGGGCAACTGGCGAACGCATTGACTGCCCTATTTTCTATAGCAAAGAAATCAGCTTTGGTGGAAAAAGCTTCAAGAATACGGTTTACACCACTTTCGACATGAAGATTAACGGCATTGATGGTTTAATTTCTTTACCGATGTTGGAAGACACCGACTTCATTATCGATTACAACCAGAAGCAAATCATTTTGGGAGAAATCAAGTCCACCAAAAACATTAAATCATTCGATATTCAATTAGCCACACAAGCAGATAATGCCACCGACATTTTCACTTATGTAGTGCTAAATGGCAAATACAAAATCAAAGTATTGTTAGATTCTGGTGCGGGCAGTAACTCTTTCTGGTTAAGCGATAAATTAATAACCACACTAAATTTGAATAAGGGAGCGCTTGAAACCATCGAAAAGAAAAGCGAGTTTAACGCAAATCAAATCACCAAAATATACAAAGGCTCCATTACTTCCATCTCTAATGATTATGCTACTGTAAACAACCCCAAAGTACACTTTATTGAGGGATTAATTTACGAAGGAAAAACCAGCATCAACTGGTTAGGCAACAAAATTGGTTTTAGCTTAAAGAAAAAGAAAATCTATATTTTAGATTAAGAAATGTCGAAATTACAATATGAGAGGATTTTCAGGGGCTTTCAAAAATCTAAGGTTTTATGATTTTAAATTGGTGCGGTCTAACTTTCAGATTGGAAGCTTCCAAATTTAAATCGGAAGCTTCCAAATTCAAATTGGTAACGTCCATTTTAGCAAAACTACCTTATCAAAATAAATCTTCTTTCAACCCTAAACCGCTTTTCTTATCTTCGTAGCTATGTCAATGTTTGAGATAAAAGATAAAATGGATGCGCTGGTTACCGAGCTCAACCAACATACCTACAACTACTATGTTTTGGCCATGCCAACCATAGCCGATTACGAGTTTGACAAGAAATTGGAAGAACTGGCTCAGTTGGAACAAGCGTATCCCGAGTATGCAGATCCCAACTCGCCTACTCAAAAAGTTGGCGGCGATATTACCAAAACCTTCAATACGGTAAGACATAAATGGCCGATGCTCTCCTTAGGAAACACCTATAACGAGCAAGACCTTAGAGATTTTGACGAACGTGTACGCAAGGCCATCGGCGATGATTTTGAATACGTTTGCGAGCTGAAGTTTGATGGACTTTCGATGAGCCTGACCTACGAAAACGGTGCATTGGTGCGTGCGGTAACCAGAGGGGATGGGACACAGGGTGATGACGTAACGGCCAACATTAAGACGATTCATTCTATTCCCCACAAAGTTAAGGGCGAGAACATTCCTGAAACTTTCGAAATCAGAGGCGAAGTATTTATGCACAGAGCCGCTTTTGACCGTTTAAATAAAGAACGCGAAGAACTGGGTGAAGTGACCTACGCCAATCCACGCAACTTTGCTGCAGGAACGGTAAAAATGCAAGATTCTAAAGAGGTAAAAAAACGTCCTTTAGATTGCTTCCTTTATGGACTTTACACCGATAAGCAGGTTTTTAAAACCCACTGGGAAAGTTTAGAGGCCGTGAAACAATGGGGTTTTCATGTTTGCGAACACACCAAATTAGCTGGAAGTATTGAAGAGGTTTTGGATTTCATCCACTATTGGGACGAGGCACGTTTTAAGCTCAGTTATGACATTGACGGGATTGTGATTAAAGTGAACAGTTATGGTCAACAACAGGAACTAGGCTTCACGGCCAAATCGCCACGCTGGGCCATTTCGTATAAATATAAAGCGGCCGAAGTACAAACAGTATTGGAGAAAGTGACCTATCAGGTAGGCCGTACGGGTGCGGTTACGCCTGTAGCTAATCTAAAACCAGTGGTGTTAGCAGGTACCACCGTAAAAAGGGCAACCCTGCACAATGCGGATGAAATTACACGTTTGGATTTACATGAAGGTGATACCGTTCTCGTTGAAAAAGGTGGAGAAATCATTCCGAAAATCATTAAGGTAAATTTAGATTTACGCAAGCCTGGAACAAAAGCGATTCATTTTATTGAAAATTGCCCCGAATGCGGTACGCCGTTAATTAGAAAAGAAGGGGAAGCCGCTTACTATTGCACCAATGAAGATGGATGTGGTCCACAGATTGTTGGAAAAATACAGCATTTTATTGGTCGCAAAGCGATGAATATCGATGGCCTGGGTGACGAAACGATTGAAACTTTTTATAAACGTGGATTGGTTAGGCATATTAGCGATTTATACAAACTACACGATAAGGCCGATGAATTGAAAAGCATCGAGCGTTTCGGAGAAAAATCGATAGAAAACATGCTGAAAGGCATTGAGCAATCAAAACAAATGCCTTTTGAAAAAGTACTGTTTGGTTTGGGGATCAGATATGTAGGTGAAACCGTCGCCAAAAAACTAGCCAAAGGTGTCAAGAACATTGACAATTTAGCAGCGGCATCTTTAGAAGAACTTACTGCTATTGATGAAATTGGGGTTCGTATTGCAGACAGCATTAATGAATATTTCGCAAAAAACAGCAACGTTGCGCAGATAAACGAATTGAAAGATGCAGGTTTATGCTTCGAAGTCAAAGAAAGTTCAAATAAGCCCCAAAGCGATAAATTAAATGGAAAAACATTTGTAATTTCGGGCGTTTTCGAAAAATACAGCAGAGACGAACTGAAGAATTTAATCGAAGAAAATGGGGGTAAAATTTTAAGCAGTATCTCCGCAAAACTCGACTTTTTAGTGGCTGGTGACAATATGGGGCCGTCTAAATTGGAGAAAGCCACTAAGCTGAACATCAAAATGATTAGCGAGGTTGAGCTAGAGGAAATGATTGAATGAGAAACTTAATTTTGAATGAATGAGTCTTGAATGAGTAAGTAATTAGCAATAAGCATAACCTCTTCAAAATTCTATCATTCAATAATTCAATAATTAATAATATATAATGAACAAATTTCACGGAACAGGTGTAGCAATGATCACACCGTTCAACACCGATGGCTCGGTAGATTATCAGGGTTTAGAACGCCTGATCAATCACTTGGTTAATGGAGGTATCGATTACCTTGTGTCTTTAGGTACAACTGGCGAAACTGCCACATTAAGCAAGGACGAGAAGAAGAAGGTGTGGGAGTTTACCGCTGAAATTAACAATGGCCGCTTGCCTTTAGTGGCGGGCATTGGTGGCAATGATACTTTAGGTGTTGCCGAAGAAATTAGAACTTTTGAAAGCAATGGCTACAGTGCCATCTTATCTGTAAGCCCATACTACAATAAGCCCAATCAGGAAGGTATTTACCAACATTATAAATACCTAAGCGAAACAAGTGAATTGCCTATCTTGCTTTATAATGTACCTGGCAGAACTGGCTCGAACATGTTACCAGAAACCACTTGCAGGCTTGCACACGACTTTAAAAACCTGATTGGAATTAAAGATGCAGCGGGATCATTTGACCAGTTTAACCAAATCATGAGGGATAAACCTGCAGATTTCATGTTGATTTCTGGAGATGATCCTGTAGCCTTACCAATGATGTCTATTGGTGCTGTAGGTGTCATTTCTGTAATCGGAAATGCCTTGCCTAAACAATTTTCTGACATGATCAGATTATGTTTAAATGGTGAATTTGTAAAAGCAACGCCTGCACATTTAAGTTTATTAGAATTTACGAGATTATGCTTTGCCGAAGGTAATCCAGTAGGTGTAAAATCTGCTTTGAAACAACTTGGCATTTGTGGTGACGATGTTCGTTTACCATTGGTGAAAGCTACTGAAGGTTTGAACGCAGCTATTGCGGAGCAATTGAAACAACTGGCGTAGCCATCGTATTAAAATAAAAAAGCCCCGATTGAAATTCAATCGGGGCTTTTTCTTTGGACTTCTTCATTGCGAGGCACGAAGCAATCCTGCAACATTAGAATAACCACCACTTTAAGATTGCTTCGTGCCTCGCAATGACGACAAAGGATGACACAAGCCTTCGTCATTTCGACGAACGAAGGAGGAGAAATCTAACGTTATGCTATAGCGAAGTTAAACCTAGCTAATAATATTATTTATCCTTGCTAGATTTCTCCTATCGTCGAAATGACGGTTAGTTCCAGCTAATTTAAACCTCGTAGGTTTTAAAAACCTACGAGGTTTGTGTAAAGTGTTTGAAATGACGACAACGTTGGTTCAAAATACCTAGAATCAAAAAAGCGCCTTGGTCAGGGGCGCTTTTTCATTAACAATGCGTTTAAATTAAGCTTTGTTTTTAGTGTCTTGCACTTCTAAGCGGATGCTTTGAGCTAAGTTTTTCAAATCTTGCATACCTTTACGTACACGTGTTCCAGCTGCACTGTTTGACTTGTTGTAAAATTTGTCCACATCAGCTTCTAAAGCTGCTACTAGTGCCTTTACTTCAGCAAATTTTTTCATTTTTAAAATACTCCTATTAGTTTTTAAGGTTTTGATTAATACTCTATTACTAATGTAAGACGTTTATTTTATAAAAAAAACTTTTGTCAAAATAAAAAATGAGGGTTTTTGCGTTTTTTTTCCACAAAACCTACACTTATAAACAGCAATCCGCTGTAAATCAAAGCTTCAACGAAAAAGCCCCGCACGTACGGGGCTTTTTTAAATGCTATTTTTATTCTGCGGAAGAAAACTTATTCTGCTGATAATAACCACGTTTCAGTTTTTCGGACACTTCACTAAAGGCATCCAGCGTACGCTGTACATCTTCTAAGGTATGTACCGCAGTTGGAATCAATCTTAACTCGATCATTCCTTTTGGAATAACTGGATATACCACAATAGAGCAGAAAATTCCATAATTTTCACGTAAGTCGTGCGTAAGGGATGTAGCTTCTAACAATTCACCTTTCAAAAAAACTGGTGTGACTACCGTATTGGTTACGCCAATATCAAAACCACGCTCACGTAAGCCATTTTGCAAGGTAGTAGCAATGGTCCATAATTTTTCTCTTAGCTCTGGATTATTTTTAAGCAGCTCTAAGCGTTTCATTAGACCAATTACCATTGGCATAGGCAAAGCCTTCGCAAAGGTCTGAGAACGCATGTTATACCTGAAATAATCCGTTAATTGTTTGGTTGAGGCAACGAAGGCACCAATACCCGCCATCGATTTTGCAAAAGTGGCAAAGTAAACATCAACACCTTCAATGCTGTCTTGAGCTTCGTGAGTTCCAGCACCCGTTGGACCCATAGTGCCAAAACCGTGTGCATCATCAATTAACAAACGGAAATTGAATTCCTTTTTTAATTCGATCAGCTCTTTCAATTTTCCTTGAGCGCCAGACATGCCAAAAACACCTTCGGTAATTAACAAGATACCGCCACCACTTTGTTCAACCAATTTAGTAGCTCTTTGTAATTGTTTTCGTGCGTCTTCTACGTTATTGTGTTTATAAACAAAACGCTTGCCCATGTGTAAACGAAGTCCGTCTAAAATACAAGCATGCGACTCTCCATCATAAACAACCACATCATTACGGTCAAGCAGAGCATCAATAATTGACACCATCCCTTGATAACCGAAATTCAATAAAAATGCATCGTCTTTACCTACAAATGCCGCAAGATCTTGTTCTAATTGTTCATGGTATTTTGAGTTACCCGACATCATACGTGCGCCCATAGGATAAGCCATACCAAATTCAGCAGCACCCTGCTCATCAGCTTTCCTTACTTCTGGATGGTTAGCCAAACCTAAATAGTTGTTTAAGCTCCAAACCAAATGTTCCTTGCCTCTAAACTGCATGTGAGGCGCAATCTCTCCCTCTAGTTTTGGAAAAGAAAAATACCCATGTGACCAGCTTTGGTGTTGACCAATTGGTCCCATGCGTTTTGCTACTTTATCAAAAATATCCAATGTTAAATGTTTATGTAAGATGTTATTATACTGTGTTAATAGTGCGCAAATTTAAGTTTTAAATCACGATTTGACAAGCTTAATTAAACGCTCCTACCCGTCATCTCGACCGTAGCGGAGAGATCTTTTGACTTTTCTTTTCATATTCTTGATCTAATCCATCTATTTTTAACCTGAGTTCGATTAATAAGTTAACGACAACATACTCTAAAAGCTGATGCTGAAATAAATTCAGCATGACGGAGTGTAAAATTTAACGTCACCCTGAATTTATTTCAAAGTCAGTGTTATATATCGTCTATTATATCACCAATAATCAGTGCAACAATTATCGAACTCAAGTTTTTACTCAGATTATTATTTGCTCCCCAAAGATTTCTCGGCTTCGTTACGCTCCGCTTGAAATGACGATCAGCTAAATAAAAAAGCCTTAGCAATATAAATTACCAAGGCTTTATCAATGACTTAATTATTGTCATTAGTCCACATTATCGTGCAAAAATGAGTTATTAGGTCTAATTCCTGTTTCACCATCCTCATCATTGGTCAAAGTAAATCTAGATACTTGTGATTCAGATGAGTGTTGGATTTGTTGTAATTGCATTTGCTTGCGTTGATAAGCAGGTACATTTTCCAACTCTTGTAGGCCGTTCGTGGTTCTTAACTTCATGCTAAGATCTTTCAACCTCAAAATTCTCTCTTTTGATTTTCTCAATTGTTCTTCAATTGATTCATCGGTCTTATCTTGGTCAGCATTGTAAGCCTCTACTGGTGCTACTGGCGCTGGTTGTTCTTCTACAATTTCTTCTGGAATAGAAGCAATCGGCGTTTCAAAAACAAATTCGGTTTCGGCTACTTTTACTTCGAACTCAAAACCAGGTTCTTCAATATTGGTAGGTTCTTCTGCTGTGATTTTCTCTTCCACCAATTGATGGAAAACGAAACCTGGCTCTTCCGTTACTGGCGCAGGACTAGGTGCTGCCGCTACTGGAGCAGGCTTAGCGATATTAAATAAATCGCCAAATAAGTCTGGCTGTTTAGTTTCCTCTGGTTGAACTTTCAATACGGGCTCATTGCTCACTGGGGCCTCTTTAGGCGTGATGAATGAGTTTACTGGCTCTACTGGTCTTACCAATGGGGCTTCTTCTGGTGTTAACAAAGAGATTTTTTTAACGTTTTGTTTGTCTTTCTCTCTTTGCTCGGTAGTTTGGAAACCAGTAGCGATAATCGTTACCGAGATCTTATCTCCCAAGTTCTCATCAATACAGTTACCCCAAATTAAGTCGGCACTTAAACCTGCTTTATCTTGGATATAATCTGTAATCACCGAAACCTCATCCATCGTTACCTCTTTTACACCAGAACTGATGTTTAAAAGGATATATCTTGCACCTTCAATTTCGTTATCTTTTAATAATGGCGAAGCTAAAGCACCCTCAACTGCTGCTAAAGCACGGTTATCACCATCGGCAGCATAACTACCCATGATACACACACCGCTTTCTTTCATCACCGTACGCACATCTTTAAAATCGACGTTGATATAACCAGGCACTGTAATGATCTCGGCAATACCTTTAGCTGCCGTGGTTAAGATATCATCTGCTTGTGCAAACGCAGAACCTAAAGTTAGGTTTCCGAAAATCTCACGTAGTCTATCGTTAGAAATCACTAAGTAAGAATCAACGTATTTCTTCAATTCTTCCAAACCGTCGTCCGCTTGCATCTTACGTCTTTTTCCTTCGAAAGAGAAAGGCGTAGTAATGATGGCTACGGTTAATATATCGAGTTCTTTTGCTGCTTTAGCGATAATTGGACTAGCACCAGTACCAGTACCGCCACCCATACCTGCCGTAATAAAAAGCATTTTGGTAGTTGGGCCCAACATATTTTTGATATCCTCTATATTTTCTATAGCGGAGTTTTTTCCTACTTCTGGAATTGAACCAGCTCCCATTCCTTCGGTTAAGCTAGCACCCAATTGTACTTTGTTAGGAATAGGGCTAAACTCCAATGCTTGCGCATCAGTATTACAAATAATAAAGTCTACACCAGTAATTCCTTGACGGTACATGTGGTTTACCGCGTTACCTCCACCACCTCCAACACCAATAACTTTGATGATTGAAGATTTATCTTTTAACATTTCGAACTTCATATTGTTATGAATCAGTAGTTTAAAAATCTAATTTTTGCTGTTCATTCCTCTTGTAATATTAACACTTTTTTAACAGTCGTTTTCCACAACTGTTAAGAATGTGGAAAATTCCCAAATTGTGGAAAAATATTAAGGCTTGATATAATCTTCGTCGCTAACATTCATGTCATCTCTGATAAATTCTGATGCTTTCCCTAGTAATTTATCAAACAATCCACTTCTTTTTGGCTTCTCTTTTACTTCACGTGGTTTCTCTACAAAAACGCCTGGTTGCTTCATTTCTTCCAACAATTCTTCGGCTTTTTGAATTCCTTTGATCAACAAACCTACCGAGGTTGCATACATTGGACTCTTCAAATCGTCGTAGATATTTTTAGGCATTTCTTCGTATTTAGACAAGTGCTCGTTTGGATAACCCACACGGCAATCTAAGCCTGTCACATACTCTACCATTTGGTTCAAATGTTTCAATAAAGCGCCACCACCTGTAATAACCACACCGCCAATCAAACGTTTTTCGTAACCAGATGATTTGATCTCGTAATAAACGTGCTCCACAATTTCTTCCATACGGGCCTGGATGATGTAGGCAAGGTTTTTAACAGAGATTTCTTTTGGCTCACGACCACGCAATCCAGGAACACAGATAATTTCGTTTTCCTTGTTCTCTTCGGCCAGGGCTGAACCGAAACGAGTTTTCAATAATTCTGCCTGGTTACGCATGACCGAACATCCTTCTCTGATGTCTTCGGTTACACTGTTACCTCCAAAAGGAATTACTGCGGTGTGACGAATGATGCCTTCGTGGAAAATGGCCACATCGGTAGTTCCACCACCAATATCAACTAAACAAACGCCAGCTTCTTTTTCTTCTTCGCTCAACACCGATTCAGATGAAGCCAACGGCTCTAAAATGAGCTCTTGGGTTTGTAGTCCTGCATTGGTTACACAACGCATGATATTTTTAACGGCAGTAACCTGACCAGAAATGATGTGGAAGTTAGCTTCTAAACGAACGCCCGCCATCCCTACTGGATCTTTGATTCCAGGTTCATTGTCGATGGTAAATTCTTGCGGCAATACATGAATAATTTCTTCCCCTGGAGGCATTACCAACTTGAACATATCGTCAATTAATTTTTCGATATCTTTCTTGCTGATTTCATTGTTCAGCTCTCTACGGGTTAAAATACCTCGGTGTTGCAAACTCTTGATGTGCTGTCCGGCAATACCTACGTTTACTACTCTAATTTCGACGTTCGATTGCGCGCTAGCGATTTCTACTGCTGCATTGATGCCCTGCACTGTTTTTTGGATATTGGATACCACTCCACGGGTAACGCCCGCTGATTCGGCTTTGCCAATGCCTAAAACTTCTATTTTACCATGATTAGTTCTGCGGCCCACAATTACGCAGATCTTGGTAGTGCCAATGTCTAATCCTACTACGATTGGAGATTGAATGGTAGTTTTCTCTTTGCCCATAACCATTATATTTATTTGTTGAGTTTGATATTATCTGTTTGTTTTTGTTCCCTGCTTTTCTTTGGTAGCTGGTTTTTCTTTATTTGTTGTTTGCTTCTGCTCTGTTTTTGTTGTCGTAGCTTTTTTCTCACCGTCCTTTTCTACACTTTTCGAAGCTTTATTTTTGTCTGCAGTACGCTCTGCCTTCTTAGCATCTATTTTCGCTGGGACTGGTGCGACGTTCTCCTTGTTCTCTTCTTTCTTCTTTTCCTCCGTACTTATCTGTTTTGCTTTATTAATCTCGTCTTGTATGGTTGCCTTCACTACGTTATCGATCACTTGCCTTTGCTGCGTAACGGAGTCGGGAATTAATGGTTTCTCTAGCTTTTTAATGCTTGTTGAATCTCTCTTCTCGCAAACAATTTGGTTAACGTATTTCAAATTAATAGTGCGATAGGCATTCCAACCTACTTTTGGCATGGCTTGCTTATAAAAGGCTAGCAAATTGGCCATCTTCACGTCTATATCTTTCGCATTGCCTAGTATAATCCGTTGGTTACCCACTCTAGGCACCATTTCTATATCATTTTTATCATTGATATAAAGTTGTTCTACCTGCGCATCCCAAAGGGTATCTTGTTTGATGAACAATGCTGCTTTATATAGATCTTTGGCATTGGCTGTCATCAAGGTATCTACCCTTCCATTAAATCCTTCCAAGATATTTCCTGTAGCCACCAATACGTTTGCCGTAAAGTTTGGCGACACAGGCATTTTCAATCCATCGCTATCCACATAATAATCTTGCCCACCTGCATTTAAAATTCTTAGTACAGGCTGGCGCTGCCTTACTTCTACATAAACTGTCCCGTTCATATCGGCATAGACCTTTACAAAACCGATGTAAGGGTTTGCAGCGATACTTTTTTCTATCTCATGAAGATTGATTCCTTCCAAGTTCCGACCAATTAAATCGCCTTGGTTTTGTTTCAAAATGGCATCAATTTCTTCTATCTCTATAAAGTTATCCGCTCCCGGAATCAATATTTCAATTTTGGCGCACTTTACCGATTGCTTTTTCGCGTCGATAAAACTCATCAATACCACCATTCCCGCCAAGCAAACCAGCCAGGCAAACCCTTTAAATATCGCTTTCCAGTTGATCCTTTTAAGCATGGGTTAACGTATTTTTTAATGGTTCAATAATGGTATCTATATCTCCAGCGCCAACGGTTAACACCAGCTCTGGGTTTTTATCTTTAATTAGTTCTACTACGCTTTCTTTGGCACAAACTTGTTTATGTTCACTGGTAATTTTATCCAATAGCATTTGTGAAGTCACCCCTTCAATAAGCAATTCTCTTGCTGGATAAATTTCCAATAGAATGATATCATCAGCGGTAGACAATACTTTCGCAAACTCGTCTGCAAAATCACGCGTACGAGTAAACAAATGCGGCTGAAAAATTACTGTCAGTTTTTTATCAGGATGCAATTGTCTCACAGCATCAAAACAAGCCCTAAGTTCTTCTGGGTGATGTGCATAATCATCTATATAAATATGCTCATTGGTTTTTACGATCGTTTCAAACCTACGTTTCACTCCTTTAAAGCTCGCTATTGCTTTTTTCACACTCTTTGGATGAATGCCCAAACTCAAAGCCACTCCAATGGCAGCCGTGGCATTCTCCACGTTATGCTTTCCAGGCATCGCCAATTTCAAATCCTTAATGGTGGTATAACCATCTTCAAAGTCGAATACGAAACAGCCATCTTCTACCCTGATATTTTTAGCATTGATTGCAGAATTTCCTGTAGCGCTGTACGTAATTCCAGCAATAGGCAAACCATCCTTAATAAACAAACGACCTTCTGATTTCAGCTGTGAAGCAAACAGGTTAAACGATTCGTGCAAATGACTTTCATCTCCGTAGATATCTAAATGGTCGGCATCCATTGAAGTGATGACCGCTACATCTGGATGTAAAGTCAGGAATGATCTATCGTATTCGTCAGCCTCTACCACCACTACGTTATTTTTACCATAGAGCACATTGCTGTTATAGTTAGTGGTAATGCCACCCAAAAACGCTGTACAACCAAAGCCCGTATCGGTTAATAGGTGTGCCACCATTGATGAAGTGGTTGTTTTGCCATGAGTACCCGCCACACCAATGCAGTACATGCCTTCACTAATGATCCCTAATACTTCGGACCGTTTTTTCAAGTCGAAACCTTTACGCTGAAAGTAGTTAAGGATATGCGAATCTTTAGGAATAGCAGGCGTAAACACAATTAGAGTGTCGCCGTATTTCTCTCTAAAAGCAACTGGAATCATCTCCTCTTCATCCACAAAAGAAATCAAGATTCCTTCCTGCTCCAGTTGGGCCGTCAAAGCAGTACGAGTTTTATCATAGCCGCAAACTACGCAGCCACGTTTTGCAAAATAGCGAGCAAGCGCACTCATGCCTATCCCCCCTATGCCTACAAAATAAACCCTATTGATGTTTGACAATTCCATTTTTTAAGCCCCTCTCTGCCTCTGGCATCTCTCCCCCTAGAAGAGAGAGAAAAACTTTTAGCAACAGTCTTTACTCTTTGTTCCTTATTCCTTTATCTAATTAATTTCAACACTTCTTTCGCTATCACTTCATCGGCATTAGCAAAAGCCATTTTTCCTATATTTTCACTCAGCTGCGCTGATTTTTCTTTATCATTTAACAAGCTTAGCGCTTGGGCCACCAAAGTATCTTCCGCCGAAGCATCTGTAATTAAGATGGCCGCATTTTCTTTGACCAAAGCCAAAGCATTTTTAGTTTGATGGTCTTCTGCTACGTTTGGCGAAGGCACCAAAATCACTGGCTTTTTAATCAGGCATAGTTCTGCAATGGTTCCTGCTCCTGCCCTGGATATAATCACGTCAGAGGCAGCATAGGCCAAATCCATCTGATTTAAAAATTCCAAAATGCGAAAGTTAGGATGATAGTCTAAGCCTAGTCTCTCCACAATTCCTTTGTAATAAAACTTGCCCGTTTGCCAAATCACCTGCACATCTTGTGCGATGATTTCGGCCAAATGCTTTTCAACACTTTTATTTAATGTTCCAGCACCCAAACTCCCTCCAGTTACCAAAATGGTTTTCTTTAGTGGATCTAATTTCAACAACTCAGCTCCTGCATGGCGGCGACCTTCAATCTCCACAATGTTTTTCCGCACTGGATTTCCAGTCTTCAAAATTCTATCTGCAGGAAAGAATGCTTCCATCCCGTCAAACGCTACGCAAATTTTTGACGCTTTTTTCCCTAGCAACTTATTGGTAATGCCTGCGTAAGAATTTTGCTCTTGTATCAAATAAGGTATTTTCTTTAGAGATGCAGCGTAAAGCAAAGGGCCTGATGCATAACCGCCAACACCTACTACAGCATTGGGTTTGAAATCGGTAATTAGTTTCATCGCTTTGCGTACACTACCTATAACCTTAAATGGTAGCCCAAGGTTTTTTAAAATTGAACCTCGTTGAATGCCACTAATATTTAGTCCCACAATTTTATATCCAGCCGCAGGAACTTTCTCCATTTCCATGCGCCCTTCTGCACCAACAAACAGGATTTCGCATTGCGGCGAAATTGCTTTTAGCGCATTAGCAATGGCAACAGCGGGAAAAATGTGCCCGCCTGTGCCACCACCAGATATGATAATTTTTGGGAAATTATTCATGTTATTAATTTGATGATTGGTTGATCAGCTAATTAGTTAATTCCTCTCATTGTCTCTAATTTTATTCTCTTCTATCATTATCAAATTAGCTAATCTCCACATCAGCTAATCCATTTAAGCCATCGCAGGAATCTCACCTACAATTACTTTATTACTATTACTTTTTTCGGCGCTACTTTTTTCGCTTGCTTTTCCTTCGTTTTCCTCTACATCTCTACTCACACTTAAAATAATGCCAAACGCAATACTGGTAAATATCATTGAAGTTCCCCCCATACTTACCAAAGGCAAAGGCACACCTGTTACAGGGCCTAGACCTACTGCTACCGCCATGTTTGCAAACGCTTGAATGGTTAAACTAAAGCTTAAGCCTGCGGCCAACAGTGCCCCAAAGGCCTTGGGACTTCGGGTCACAATCCGCACGCACCGGTATAATAGCACCAAATAAAGCACGATAATGGCTAAACCGCCTACCGTTCCATATTCCTCAATAATAATGGCAAAAATGAAATCGGAATATGGATGCGGTAAGAAGTTTCGTTCAGTACTGTTGCCAGGTCCCTTTCCCAGCACACCGCCAGTAGCCAGTGCAATTTTAGCATGGTCAGACTGGTATGTCTTATCAGAGTGTTGTAACTCTGGGTGTAAAAATGAATTTATACGTGATTTGTATGTTTCTCTTCGTGGACCTAAAAACACCACAAAAAGCAACAACACGAAACCACCTGCGCAAACTGTCAATATTTGTTTAATACTAATACGACCGATAATTAAAAGCAAAATACTTACGCCAAACAGCATTAACGCCGTGGATAAGTTGGCTAACGCAATAAGGATGAACACCACGCAAACGGAGCCCATAATTGGGATAAAGGCACTTTTTACGTCTTTAATATTTTCTTGCTTACGCGTTAACATCCTAGCTAAAAAGGTAATTAAAGCCAATTTAGCCAAATCGGAAGTTTGAAACGTAAGGTTAATCACTGGGATTTTAACCCAACGTGATGCATCATTTAACGATTGCCCGAAAACCAAGGTATACAGTAATAATGGTAGGGTAACAATCATCAAAATTTTGGAAATACCTGCGTAGTACTTATAGTCAAGCAAATGCGCAATGTAAATCATGGCAATACCCAGCAACACGAAAATCACGTGTTTGTACAACAGGTATTTTTCTACCGTAACACCTTTTTTATAGGCAATAGCTCCAGTAGCACTATACACCGCCATAATGGAAACCATGGACAAGAGGATAATGATGATCCAGATCCAACGGTCGCCTTTGGTACGTTCTAAAACTGCGTTGATGTTAAACATTTTTTTATTCTTTAGTTGATTACACAGATTTTATGATTTCACCGATTTCAACTCTTTATTTTTCGCCACCTAAGACACCTTAGGTCATTTAAGTTTTAACTCTTCTACTTTAGTCTTTTTACTTTGAACTTTTTACTTCTTTTATAATTCTTTAACTGCGGCTTTAAACTGATTACCGCGATCTTCGTAATTTTTAAATAAATCAAAGCTTGCGCAAGCTGGTGATAACAACACCGTACTTCCTTTTTTTGCCAAATGATAAGCTACCTGTACGGCCTCTTCTGCAGAGAACGTATTCACAATTACTTCCACATCATCTTCAAAAGCTTCGTGGATACGTTTGTTGTCTTTACCTAAGCAAATGATGGCTTTTACCTTACTTTTCACCAAGTCCTTTAACATGGTGTAATCGTTGCCTTTATCAACACCGCCCATAATCAACACCACGTCGGTATTTACACTTTCCAATGCATACCATGTTGAGTTTACGTTTGTTGCCTTTGAGTCGTTGATGTAAGTCACATCCGATATTTTGGCCACAAACTCTAACCTGTGATCAATATTCTTGAAATCACCCATGCTTTCGCGGATAGTTTCGTTACGTAACTCCAATACTTTTGCAACGATACCTGAAGCCATTGAGTTGTAAATGTTGTGCTTACCTTGTAAGGCTAGATCCGAAATTGACATGGTTAGTTTGTTGTTTAATTGTGTGTTGATATAAATTGTATTCTCTTCTAAATAGGCTCCAGGTTCTACTTTCTCAATAATGGAAAAAGGATACTGTTTGGCTTGTATGTTGACGGCTTGCAAGGCCTTCTTTGTTTCTTCGTCATCGGCACAGTACACGAAAACATCTGCGGCAGTTTGGTTTTGAACAATCCGCATCTTCGAGGCGGCGTAATTCTCAATTTTGTAATCATACCTATCCAAATGATCAGGTGTGATGTTTAACAAAACAGCGATATCAGCTTTAAACTCGTACATATCATCCAGCATGAAGCTGGATATTTCGAGCACGTACCAATCGTAATGCCGATCGGCCACTTGCGCTGCGAAACTATGACCAATATTTCCTGCCAAGCCTACGTTCAATCCTGCTTTTTTAAGGATATGATAGGTCAACATACTGATGGTCGACTTACCATTTGATCCTGTGATACAGATCGTTTTTGCAGCAGTATAACGCTTTGCAAATTCGATTTCCGAAATCACAGATATACCTTTCTCCACCAATGCTTTCACAATAGGTGCTTTTGGAGGAATGCCTGGACTTTTCACCACTTCAGCAGCGTTTAAAATCAATGCCTCGGTATGTTGGTTTTCCTCAAAAGGAATGTTCATTCTCTGCAAATCGGCTTTATAAGCATCGGCAATACCGCCAAAATCAGACACAAAAACTTCGAAACCTTGCTTTTGCGCTAGTTTAGCTGCACCTACTCCGCTTTCGCCTGCACCAAGAATAACCATCCGCTTTTTCTCCATATCCTAGCGTAGTTTTAAGGTTACAAAAGCGATAACCGCCAATAAAATTCCAATGATCCAAAAGCGGGTTACAATTTTAGCTTCGTGATAACCTTTCTTTTGGTAATGGTGATGTAATGGCGACATTAGGAAAATCCTTTTCCCTTCTCCAAAACGCTTCTTCGTGTACTTGAAATAGGTTACCTGTAAGCTTACCGACAAAACTTCTACCAAGAACACTCCACATATAATTGGAATTAATAATTCTTTTCTAATCATGATGGCGAACACCGCGATGATTCCACCAATGGTTAAACTCCCCGTATCGCCCATGAAAATTTGCGCTGGGTAGGAATTGTACCACAGAAAACCGATACAGGCTCCAACAAATGCACTGGCAAAAATGATGAGCTCGCCACTGTTAGGAATGTACATAATGTTCAGGTAGTCGGCGATGACCGTGTTACCAGAAACATAGGCAAATATCCCCAAGCTAATCCCAATAATAGCGGACGTACCCGTAGCCAAGCCATCAATACCATCCGTTAAATTGGCTCCGTTTGAAACTGCTGTTACAATGATGATCACGAAAGCCAAAAACACGATGAACGCATATTTCTCATAACCTTCACCTAAGAATTTCACCACTTTTGCGTAATCAAATTCGTTGTTTTTGTAAAAAGGAATATTGGTTTTCGTCGATTTTACATCCTGTGTATAATAATAAGCTTCGCCTTTTTTACGCAATACCATTGGTGCAGCACTTTGCACTTTCGCTGTATCTATTTTCGTCGTTTCATCAACGGTTTGGCGAACGACAATATTTGGATGGAAATACATGGTAAGCCCAACGATAATGGCCAAACCTACTTGCCCAACTACTTTAAAACGTCCAGCTAAACCTTCTTTATTCTTTTTAAAAACTTTAATATAGTCATCTAAGAAACCAATAGCCCCCATCCATAAAGTGGTTACGATCATCAAAATCACGTAGATATTGGTAATGTTTGCGAACAAAATAGTCGGGATCAAAATGCCCATCAAAATCATGACACCACCCATGGTAGGCGTACCTTGTTTTTGCATTTGTCCTTCTAAACCTAGGTTACGAACGGTCTCACCTACTTGTTTAAGGCGTAGGTAGTCGATAATTCTGCGACCATATACCGTAGTGATAATCAGCGAAAGAATAATAGACAGCGACGACCTGAAGGTAAGATATTGGAACAACCTCAACCCTGGGAAATCGTAGTGTTTATGTAGATATTCGAATAATAAATATAACATTAGCTGATTTGGTTTAGTTGTTCGTTAATGATCTCCTTATCATCAAAATGGTGTCTTACACCATTGATTTCTTGGTATTTCTCGTGTCCTTTGCCTGCAATCAGGATAATATCTCCAGGTTGCGCCAAATGACAAGCAGTTTTAATAGCTTCTCTCCTATCTAAAATACTGATGGCCTTACGTTGGTTAGTTGGCGAAACGCCAGCCTCCATGTCTTTAATAATTGATTGTGGATCTTCAGTTCTTGGATTGTCTGATGTTAAAATCACTTTATCGCTCCAATCACAAGCTACTTGAGCCATCACAGGGCGTTTAGTTTTATCTCGATCGCCACCACATCCAATCACCGTAATGACTTGTTCTGTTCCTTTTCTGATGTTAGCAATGGTACTCAATACATTTTGCACTGCATCTGGCGTATGTGCATAGTCTACAATTCCTACAATACCCGTTTTAGAAACGATGTAGTCGAAACGACCTTCAGCTCCTGAAAGTGCGCTCAAAGTAGTCAACACTTTCAGTTTATCCTGCTCTAGCAATACTGCCGTAGCGTAGGCCGCCAACAAATTATAAGCATTAAAAGAACCTACCATTTTGAAAAACACATCGGTTTGGTCTATTTCTAAATGCAGGCCACTAAATTTATTTTCAATCACCTTCGCCTTAAAATCAGCCATTTGTTTTAAAGCATAAGTTTTTTTGTACGCCTTGGTGTTTTGCAACATCACCATTCCGTTTTTATCATCGGCATTGGTTAAGGCAAAGGCCGATTTTGGCAAGGTGTCAAAAAACTGTTTCTTCGCTTTTAAATAGTTATCGAAGGTTTTATGGAAATCTAAATGATCGTGAGTAATATTTGAAAATACCGCCCCTGCAAAGGTTAAACCCGAAATACGGTGCTGCACCACCGCGTGAGAGCTTACCTCCATAAAGCAATATTCGCAGCCAGCATCAACCATATCTTTCAACAACTGATTTAAAGCTATTGGATTTGGAGTGGTATGTGTGGCAGGCACCACTTTATCTTTAATCTGATTTTGAACCGTAGAAATTAAACCCGTTCCGTAATTCAGACCACTAAATAATTGATACAATAAGGTAGCGATGGTCGTTTTTCCATTAGTGCCAGTGATACCTACCAATTTCAAATCAGCTGATGGATTACCGTAAAAATTACAAGCAATAATTCCAAGTGCTTCAGAAGAATCGGCAACTTCTACATAGGTTACAGACTCATTCAATTGACCAGGCAACTCTTCACACACAATTACGCTTGCGCCAGCCGCAATGGTTTGCTCAATAAATTGGTGACCATCTACCGCTGTACCTTTAATGGCAAAGAACAAGGTTCCAGGATTCACCAAACGAGAATCAAAAGCCAAGGCTGTTACCTCTATCTGAGGCAAACCTTTTAAGCTTTTGATCGAAACTCCATAAAGTAAATCTTGTAAATTCATATATTTTTTAATTTTAAATGAGTGAATTTTGAATGATTGGATGTAGGTTAAGCGACTTAAAACATTCCATCATTTAATCATTCTCTCATTCAATAATTCCTCTATTGCAACAATATCTCCACCATTAAGCCTTTACCTATTCTACTTCCCGCTTGAATAGACTGGCTAACCACTTTTCCACTTCCTTTTACACGAGCTTTTAAACCTACATTTCCAAGTAAAAACATAGCATCTTTTAGCCCCATTCCATTGACATTCGGCATCACTCCCTTTACAGGTGTATTCTCTTCGTAAGCCACACCATTGTTAGTGTCCACCGAGTTAAAATATTCTGATTTAGCAGCGTAAAGTGCCTTTACACCAAAAGCATTGTACACTTTTTTGGTAGCTTGGCTTTGTCCAGCTTTTGCTTCTGGCGCTACCGTGTTTCCTGCAAGATGTTCTTCCACCTTGTTATACATATTCACATCACTGGCATAAATACGATCGGCCACTTCTCTAAATACAGGTCCCGAAACTAAAGCACCATAATAAGCACCTTTCGGATCGTTAATTACTACGATCATAGAATACTTAGGCTTTTCCGCAGGAAAATAACCCACGAAAGAAGCTTGGTATTGTCTTTTTGCTTTATATCCTAAATTGGCATCAGCCACTTGCGCTGTACCCGTTTTACCTGCAATTTTATACAATGGATTATAAACAATTTGTTTACCACTACCATTGGTTACCACACCTTCCAACATCGCTTTCAGCTTGGAAAGGGTTTCGTCTGAACAAATTTTTTCGTTCATCACCTTAGCCTTAAACTGCTCAATAGGGTTGCCCAATCTTCTAATTTCTCTTACAAAAATTGGCGCTATCATTTTGCCATTATTGGCTATGGCATTGTACAGTGTCAACATCTTCAAAGGCGTTAACTGCATTTCATAGCCATATGCCATTTGCGGCAGGGTCATATTCTTATTCCAACTTTTGAAAGTTTTTGGATTTTTAACTACAGGTTTAGCCTCACCAGGAATCTGCAAACCAGTGAGTTCATTCAAATGCCATCTATAAAGGTGATCCGTAAACTGTTTTGGGTTATCACGATAGTTATTATTGATCAGCTGCGCAATCGCCGAGTTTGAAGATTGTTCAAAGGCTCTTTTCACCGTTAAAATGCCTACACTTCCATGCGAATCCTTAATGGTATGTCCACCGGGAAGTCTATAGTTTTCGGTTCCAATTAGGGTATTGGTATCTACCTTTTTATCTTCCAACAAAGCCATGTAAGAAGCCAACTTAAAGGTTGAACCCGGATCTTGGTTACCCGCAATAGCATAGTTGAATTGCTCTTTATAAACACCTTCTTCTACTTTAGTAAAATTGGCTACTGCTCTTATCTCACCAGTTTCTACCTCCATCACAATTACAGAACCGTGGTGCGCCTGACTTTTGATCAATTGCTTTTCTAGCGCACTTTGTGCTAAATCCTGTATATTGATATCGATGGTAGAAATAATGTCCGCACCATCTTTAGGCGCTACCTCTGCTTCACTATTTACAGGAATCCAAACACCGCCACTAATACGCTGCATAAGCCTTCTGCCTGTTTCACCGTTAATATAGTTACCATAAGCACCTTCCAAACCCACACCATTCTTTACATTTTCATTTTTATATCCAATGGTACGTGCTGCCAATGCCTTAAATGGCAAAATGCGTTTGTTCTTTTGAATAGCCATTAAACCACCGCTATGCTTGCCTATGTTATATAAAGGAAAAGCCCTTACAACTTTCAAGTCCTGATAAGAAACTTTGCGTTTGATGAGCACATATCTTGCACTATCTTGCCTTGCCTTGCGCAAATAACGAGAATAGTCTTTAGCACTTTTATCCTTAAAAAAGGCCGACAGCTTCATCGCTAACGAATCTACTTTCGAATTGAAAATCTTATCATCCTGAATACCACCAGCGAACATATCCATTCTCAACTCATATTCAGGGACAGAAGTAGCCAACAAACTACCATCTACAGAATAAATATTTCCACGGGTAGCTTCAATATCAAATTCCTTGGTCGACAGGCTATCAGCCATGGCTACCCATTTATGACCTTGCCTAAATTGTACATCAATTAACCTCACGAAAACGGCAAGCGCAAAAAGCACAATTAGCCCGAAAGCTAAGTATACCCTCATCAATATGTTTGCCCTGATATTCATTATTTAACCTCTACTACTATTTTTTTTGGTGGCTCTATCAATTCCTTCAAACCAAGTGTATCCACCTTCTTCGCCACTTCGGTCATTTTACTCTTAAACATCAAATCGGCTTTAAGCGATTTATACTCCCAACTCAATTCCTTCACCTCTTTACTTAAGCCATCTATGTTTCTTATATTTTTCACTGCCATATGGCTATTGGCGATGTAAACCATCCCAAGCACACATAGGAAAATCAAATAAGGCAACATATCCGTTGCTGTTTCTTTTGATACTGCCCCCTCCACAAACAGCTTTCTAAAAAAAACCGTCGCACTTCCTTCTTTCGATGGTCCTTTTAACCTCGGTTCTTCTTGGGGTTCAATAGGCTCATCTTCCGGCTCCTCTGCTTTTACCCTAAACTGATTCATAGCTTTTCTCCTATCCTCAACTTCGCACTACGAGCTCTGTTATTACGAGCAACCTCATCTTCATCAGCCACAATTGCCTTTCTTGTAATTACATTGAATGGCTTTTGGTCATTTCCAAAAAAATCCTTTTCCACCTCACCTCTAAACTTACCCTTGGCAAGAAAATTTTTTACCGGCCTATCTTCCAATGAATGATAAGACATCACCACCAAACGACCTCCAGGCTTCAACACATCGGCACACTGCTCCAGGAAACGCTCTAACACTTCAATCTCCGCATTCACTTCAATGCGCAAAGCCTGAAAAACCTGCGCCATATATTTATTCTCTTTCCCACGGGGGATATGAGCTGCAATCGCACTTTTAAAATCAGCCAAGGTTTGTATCGGATTCTCCAAACGCGAGGTCACAATGGTTCTTGCCAGCGATTTGGCATTTTGCACCTCCCCATACAAGCCAAATATCTTATGCAAATCTTCTTCCACATAAGTATTGAGCACTATTGCTGCCGTTAACGGACGCTGCTGATCCATGCGCATATCCAAATCCGCATCAAAGCGGATAGAAAAACCACGCTCAGGCTCATTAAACTGATGCGACGAAACACCTAAATCAGCCAATATGCCATCTACCTGCTTGTAACCCAACAAACGAAGGTTATTTTTTAAATAGCCAAAATTTTGATCCACAAAACGAAAGCGAGGATCATCGATTTTATTTCTTTGCGCATCAGGATCCTGATCAAAAGCAATCAACACTCCCTTATCGTTCAAATGCTTTAAAATTTCTCGAGAATGCCCACCGCCACCAAAAGTCACATCCACATACACCCCATCAGGCTTGATCGCCAAGCCGTCAATACACTCCTGCAGCAATACGGGAACATGGTAATTATTCTCCATCGGCACCTCCCTTATGCTTACCACCCATCACCTCTTCCGCCAATGCGGCAAAGTTTTCAGGAACGTCATCAAACAAATTATCGTAAGCTTTTTTATCCCACACTTCTATCTTATCTAATTGGCAAGCCAACACTATATCCGATTCCATTCCCGCATATTCAACCAATGTTTTCGGAAGGAGCACACGTCCTGCAGCATCCAGCGACAACGGCATTGCCCCACGCTGAAACGCCCTCACGAACTCACGGTTTTTACGTTCGAACATATTGAGCTTACTTAGCTCAGCCACGGTTTCATCCCAAACTTTTTTAGGATAAATGACCAAATTCTTCTCGAATCCTCGATTCACAACCAAGCCATCTCGCTCTACATCAAGCAATTGCTTCTTCAGCAAAACAGGCAACATCAAGCGCCCTTTCGCATCCAATTTGCAATCAAATTCTCCGATGAGTTGGTTCATTATAGTAGCTACACTTTTTATGTAGTGTAAAAGTAAGTCACTTCTACCACTTTTTACCACTTTTTACCACAAAAAAGTTTTCAACATACATTTCTTCCCACCTGAACCCACTTTTCAGTGATTTAAACAAAGATTTAAAGGTGGTAAAAAAAGAAAGCGGCCCAGACTTTGAAGTCAGGACCGCTTATATACAGCGAGTTAACTGCTGTTTATTTTTGAATGGCTGCCACACCTGGCAATTCTTTACCTTCCATATATTCCAACAAAGCTCCACCACCAGTCGACACATAGCTCACCTCATCTTCTAAACCAAACTTGGCAATGGCCGCAGCCGAATCACCGCCACCAATTAGCGAAAACGCACCATTTTTAGTAGCTTCTACCACTGCCTCGGCAACAGCTTTAGTTCCTTGCAGGAAATTTTCCATTTCGAAAACACCCATTGGACCATTCCATAATAAGGTTTTAGAGTTTTTAATGATGTCGCTAAATAACTCTACCGTTTTTGAGCCAATATCCAAACCCATCCAGTCAGCAGGAATATGACCACTGTCTACTTGATCTTTTTGGGCTTCGTTATCAAATTTATCCGCAATTACGGTATCTACTGGCAATACTAAATTCACGCCTTTTGCTTTAGCTTTTTCTATAAGCTCTAAACACAAAGCCATACGATCAGCTTCCAATAACGAAGTGCCAATCTCACCACCTTGTGCTTTCGCAAAAGTATAAGCCATGCCACCACCAATAATCAGGTTATCAACTTTTTCCAACAAATTTTCAATCAATAAAATTTTATCAGAAACTTTAGCGCCACCCATAATTGCTGTGAATGGTTTTTCGGCACCATGAATCACCTTTTCTGCATTTTTAATTTCTTCGGCCATTAGGTAACCAAAATATTTTGCATCCGGGAAAAACTGCGCAATAATAGTCGTTGAAGCATGCGCTCTGTGAGCAGTACCGAAAGCATCGTTCACATAAACATCTGCAAGTTTCGAAAGCTTCTCCGCAAAAGCAACGTCTCCTTTTTCTTCCTCTTTATAAAAACGAAGGTTTTCTAACAACAAAACTTCTCCAGGGAACAGGTTCCTTGCTTTATTAACGGCATCTTCACCAATGCAATCATCCGCAAATTTCACCTGAAGGTCTAACATACGAGACAAATCGCCCAAAATATGTTTTAAAGAATATTTATCGCTAGGCCCATCTTTTGGTCGGCCCAAGTGCGACATTAAAATCACTGATCCGCCATCATTCAGTATTTTTTGAATAGTTGGCAATGCTGCACGCATCCTTTTATCATCAGTAATGTTGAAATCGGCATCTAAAGGCACATTAAAATCTACCCTTACGATAGCTTTCTTATCCTTAAAATTAAATTGGTCTACTGTCTTCATTTCTATATTAGGTTTAAAATCATGATATAATGTGGGCCTATTCCAGCGATTTCAAATTCATCAGAAGCGATCTGAAAGCCTTGTTTCTGATAAAAATCTACCGCGGAACTACGTGCGTTGCACCAAATATACTCAGCTTTTGCATTTTTAATGTACGAAACTGCATATTTTAATAAAGCTGCACCATAACCTTTTCCAAAAAATTGACTATCGGTGGCCATGCCTCTTAGTTGATAAGCATTCCCCTCTTTGCCGTCCTTTTGTTGCGGAAAGAAAGTCGCCACACTTGCCACTTCTTTATCGTCTACATAATAAGCCAGATGAAAAATACCCTCAATGCTATCCGTTGGAAGAATACATGTTTCCAATTCCGCACCATTTCTAAGCATTTTGCTTCTTAATGGCAAAACCACTTCTAAAGGAACAAACTTAATCATAGTTCAATTTAATTTTTTCTACCACATCTGCCAAGCGATTGGAATAGCCAGATTCATTATCATACCAACCTACTACTTTTACTAAATCGCCCACAATAGAAGTTAACTGCGCATCAAAAATGCAGGAATGCGGGTTATTGATGATGTCGACTGAAACAATCGGATCCTCGGTATATTGCAAAACCTTATTCAGCCTTCCATCGGCCGCATCCTTAAAAGCAGTATTAATTTCTTCGATTGTTGTTTTCTTTTTTAGAATACAGGTAAAATCCGTTAAAGAGCCATTTAATACTGGAACCCTAATGCCCGCCCCACCCAATTTACCATCTAAATGCGGAAAAATATGCGTAATTGCTTTTGCAGCACCTGTACTGGTTGGAATGATGGACGAAGAGGCAGCCCTGGCCCTACGTAAATCATGATGTGGGGAATCATGCAAGTTTTGATCACCCGTCATGGAGTGCACCGTGGTAATGTAACCATCTTCTATTCCCCAAAGATCATCCAATATTTTTACCATTGGTGCGACATTATTAGTAGTACAAGAGGCATTTGAAAGTATTGCTGAAGAGAAATCAACTTCCTGATCATTTACCCCCATTACTACCATCGGCACCTCTTTGTCAGCCACAGGAGCAGACACGAGCACCTGCTTAGCTCCAGCTTGAAGGTGTTTTTCGGCAGATGCCTGATTAGCGAATTTACCCGTTGATTCAACCACCAAATCCACTTCCAAGTCTTTCCATGGCAATGATTCAGGTTTTGAATTAGAAATAATATTGATGCGTTTACCGTCTACCACGAGATACTGCTCATCGACACTAATTTCGCCTGGGTAAACACCATGTACGGAATCGTATTTGAACAGGTGAGCCAAGGTAGCAGGCGTAGTTAAATCGTTGATGGCAATGACATCGAAATTTCGCTCCAACACAGTGCGCAAGAACATCCTTCCAATTCGGCCAAAGCCATTAATGGCAATTTTCATTTGGTCTTGATTATAGCTGAAACCAACGCGGTTTCATGCTGCAAAGCTAGCCAATATCTAGGGAAAGAAAATCTATTTTTTAAATAAAGATGAAACTATGACACCTTAAGGGTATCCTTTAAAAAAACGTCCTTAATAGTATAGTTCTTGGTTCGTTTCCGACCTTTCACATAGGTAAGCACGGTGTTAAAAATTACACAAACGCCAATCTGGAGAAATATCAAGACAAAATTACCCAAATCCTGTAACATCACCGTCAAAGCAATCATCCCTAAATTAAAGGACACGGTAACCAATAAAATTTGCTTAGCGTTAAGGCCCAAACGCAATAAGCGATGATGGATATGATTTCGATCACCTTTAAATGGCGATTTTTTATTAATCACTCTGATGAAGAATATTCGCAAAGAATCGAACACAGGAACTATTAGCACTGCTACTGCAATAGAAGGCGCAGAATAGAAATAAGGCGCTGGCGTAGCACCAAGCTTATTAATTTCAATAAACTTAATGGCCAACACTACCGAAACTAGCCCGATGATTAAAGAACCAGTATCGCCCATAAAAATTTTAGCTGGTGGGTAATTAAAAACTAAAAAGCCCAATATGGCACCCAACATGGAAAATGCAATAAAGGCATAGGCCATATCATTACCTAATGCAAAAAACACTCCAAAGCAAAAACTCACCACAGCGCCCACGGTTCCGGCTAAACCATCTACACCATCGATTAGATTAAAAGCATTGTTGATGAAAATAATAAGGGCGATTGAAAAAATACCTCCAGCAATCGGATCCACATCCCAAATATTAAATACTCCATAAAGACTGGACAACTTAAAATCACCCAGTGTAACCAAAATTAAAGACACTAGAATTTGAAGTCCGAACTTTGTGGAAGGACTTACTCCATAAATATCATCCTTAATCCCTAAAGCAAACAAAAAAATACTTGAAGCAATTAAAAAATTGGCCTGCTCGTAATGTACAGTAGTGGCAAACAGCAATACCGTAATCGTAAAACCGCAAAAAAGACCTATACCTCCCAATCTAGAGATACCATCTTTATGCTCTTTTCTGTGTAAATCAACACTATCGAACAGCTTATGCTTATTCGCAACGTGTATAATAGAGGGCATAGAAAACCTCACCAGAAAAAATGCTAGCGTTACAATAGAAACATAGAATATCAAAGGATATTCTTCAAATAGTTGTTTGGGCATGTCTTTCTTAAATGATTGACAGTCAAATTTATGAATTATTTAAACAAATAAGTTGTGTTTTTTCAAAACAACTGAAAATAATCCAACGCTACAATCCACATTAATAGGTATTTGACTAAAAGAATTGCCTTATTTTACGGAGCTTCTTTAAAAGCAGTGCTAGTAAGGGAAGCGGTATTTGATTATGCCTTAAGGCAGCGTAATCATTTTGCATGGCAGCATAACGATGTTTCAAAGACTGGTTGCTCATACCACCATTACGCATATTTACCATTAGCATTGGTAGGTGAACCGAAGAAATACGATGCTTGTACAGAAATCTAAGCATCAATTCATAATCGGCAGCAGAACCATAGTTTAACTGATAACCTCCCAATCTTTTAAAAAGTTCACTTCTTATATATAGTGTGGGGTGAGCAGGCATCCAGCCCAATGCTAAATCAGCGGGCTTGGCTTTAGATGATCGCCATTTACGCAAAATACGAGAAATGTTATCTGGAGCAACGTAATTTAGATCACCATAAAGCGCATCTACCTTTGCTTCTTCAAATTTTTTCGCGACTTCTGCAATCACAGTGTTATTGGCCAGCATATCGTCCGCATTTAAAATACCGATTACTTCTCCTGTAGCCAGAGCAATTCCTTTATTCAAAGCATCGTACATTCCTTGATCTGGCTCCGAAAGCAAAATCGACAGCTGATCTTTATACTGTTGTGCGATATGATAAGTACCGTCGGTAGAATTTCCATCGATAAGTATATATTCAATATCGGGATAACTTTGCGCCAACACTGATTCGATACAATCTGCGATGTGCTGTTCTCCGTTATATACGACAGTAATGATGGTTATTTTCAACGAAATACTATTTATTTACTCAAAAGTAAGTCAAGTATTTTTCCAAAACAAATGAAGTCTAGCATTATCCATCCTATAGTACTCAAATCACATACCTAAAGCACATCCAGATAAGAGATTTGCGATACGGCTCATCTAAAAAATGATGTAAAAAAGCAATACCTAGAACTATGTATTTTCAAAACAATGAGTTGTTATTTTTTCAATTATTAATTTGACTAACAACAAAAAGTTGTAATTTGCACCTTCATTCAAACTAATGAACTACAACAGATTATCCTTAACAACAACTCTCATATTTATTGGTTTTGCCGTCTTTTTTTTAAGCTCTTGCTCCTTCAAAGGGCGACAAGCTTTACTAAAAACCCCTTATGATGCAGACACTGTAAAAACTGTAAGGGTAATTAACAGCAATACGGAAGCTCCTGGCTATTACAATCTGATTAAACCAGAAGACGAACTTGCCATTAGAAATGTGCAAGACATGAGTTTGATTGTAAAGCTTCCAGAGGGGGCAAACAACAATACAGCACAAACTTATACCACTTTTAAAGTAGATGCCAATGGCGAGATTGTGCTTCCTAAAATAGGAACCATAAAAGTTGCTGGCCTAAACCGAAGTCAAGCGGCAAAAGCCATTCAAAAAGCATACGAAACCAAAGAACTTAATGCGCCACTTATTGATGTCCGCATTGCAAATGCTTATGTAGTAATGCTGGGCGAGGTAAGCAGACAGGGCAAATATATCATAGAACGTGAAGACTACCAACTAATTGACCTTTTGGCTGATGCTGGAGGGTTAACACCCAATGCAAACAATAAGATGCTACGTATTTTTAGGGGCGACAGGGCAAATCCAGAAATCATTATGGTTAACCTCAACGACTATAATTTTTTGAAGGATCCTAAACTAAAGCTTCAAGCTAAAGATGTCATTTATATTGAACCACGTAGAGCGGCCGCAAACAGCCAAAATTTCCAGGCCTATTCTACTTTCATACAGATTGGTTTTGTTGTAGTCAATACCTTATTGTTAATTTATAGTATCACTAAATAATGGAACAGCAAGTCGCGGGGAACGCAAACGTGCAGCAAGATATCGACTATGTTAAAATAGTGAAGATTGTGCTTAGCAGATGGTATTGGGTGGCCAGCACCATTATCATTTCATTAATTGCGGCGTATATTTATTTATGGTATACCCCTGAAACATTTAGCACTAGCGCTTCTTTAAAATTTGAGGAGAAAAAATCAGAAATCTCAGAGCTACTTAACGTAAGAAGTGCCTATGACCGTAATAACAAAATGCAATCGGAGCAATTTGTGATTCGCTCAAGAGATGTATTGTTAAATGCCATAAACGATTTAGACTATCAAATTTCCTTCTATTTAAAAGGCCGTGTAAGAACTTCTGATATTTACCCGCAAAAGCCTTTGGACATTGCAATTATTGAACAGGACTCTGTAAAATTTAGCAGAGAACTTTTTGAATATGAAGCGCAAGATGCTCACTCATTTAAATTGAGCTACCAAGAAAACGGGAAGGAGGTTAACAAAACCTTTCAAAATGGGCAAATCATTACTGTTCCAGGAATCAAATTCAAAGTCAATAATAACGCATTCAACAAAACCAATAATTCTATCTACTGCTTTAGATTTAATTCTAAAAGTAGCTTTTTAGGCCGTATTGTTTCGGGCTTAAACATGAGCGAAACGAAAGGCACTAACATCCTTTCTTTATCTCAAACAGATATCAATCCTTATTTTGCCACAGACATCCTTAACGCCATACTTAGATCTTATGTGAATTACGATCGTAATCAAAAGACGATCTCTGCCACGCAAACGATCAAGTTTATTGATACGTTACAGCAGAATATGTCCAAGGTGGTAAGATCTTCTGGATCAGAATTGGAGCAGTTTAAAGTAGCCAATAAAGTATTGGATATTTCGGCGGCGGGGCAAGATGTCATGAAAAAGCTGACCGAACTTGAAACCGAAAAAAACACACTCAACTTACAAGGCATTTTCATCAACCAATTGGAAAAAGAAATTGTGGGCAACAAGAACCTGAATGCGATTAATTACAACTTACAGGGCATCACCGATCAAATGTTGGCTTCCCTTTTATCGCAATACAATGGTTTGCTTTTAAAAAGAGAAGAGGCATTAGTGACCTACAAAGCCAGTTCTGATGTGGTACAACAGATAGACAAACAGATATTGGACATTAAGGCCGCTTTTGTGAGTAATGCCAATAGCCAGCGACAAAAAAACAATAAAACCATTACTTTTTTAGATCAGCAAATTGCCTCCATAAAACAAACTTTCAATTCAATTCCTAAAGCTGAGCGAGACCTGATCAACCTTCAATCGAATTTTACCATTAACCAAAAAGTATATAGTTATCTATCTGAAAAAAAATTAGAAGCACAAATCAGTAAAGCAGCCATTACCCCTGGTGCAACCATTGTAGATTATGCCCTGTATAATACCAATTCGATAGCGCCTGTGCACAAAAAAACATATATCAGTGCGCTAATGATAGGATTAGTAATTGGCGTTGGCTTAATCTTTTTAGTGAGAATGCTTAACCCTTTCATTTATGACAAGGAAACGATTGAAAGCCTAACCACCATTCCAATTATTGGAGTAATCAGGAAATATCAGGACGCCATAGACGAAGACAACCGTCAAATTCTGTCCATCAAAAACCCAAAATCACTATTTGCCGAATCTGTCAGATCTGTAAGGACCAATCTTAGTTTCTTGGCTGCCGAAAAGGAAAGTAAGATCGTATGTATTACTTCTGAAATTTCAGGAGAAGGAAAATCTTTTACTACTGTAAATTTAGCCAGCACATTAAGTTTAATCGACAAAAGGGTAATTGTGATTGCTGCCGATTTAAGACGCTCAAAACTGCATCATACCTTTAAAACAAACAATTTGAAAGGCCTGAGCTCTTATTTATCTAATCAAGCTGAACTCTCGGAAATCACTTTTGATACAGAAGTAGAAAATCTTACCTTTATCCCTGCAGGCCCAGTGCCTCCAAACCCATCAGAACTATTGTATTCAGATAAAATGAAGGCTCTTTTAGAACTACTGACAAAATCTTACGATTTTGTAATTGTCGACTCGGCACCAGTTGGTTTGGTTTCGGATGCTATTCCTTTGATCAGAATGGCTGACGTCAATCTATTTGTAATCCGCTCGGGCGTATCTCGCTACCAAGCTGCCTCTGTTCCCGAACGACTTTCTAAGGAATTCAATTTATCTAATATCGCCATTATATTAAACGCTTTCGACAATGATATTCTGCATAGCAGATATTACACCACCAATTATACGGGTAGCTATTATGCCAATTACTACTACTATTCAGATTATTCGAATACTGGATATGGAAACGGCTATTATAGTGATGGACCGACAAAAAGATGGTGGGAATTTTGGAAAAAGAAATAGACAATGATCGACAATTTGTACAGATGGTATCCAGTGTATACGAATTCTAGGGCGGAGAAAAAGGCTTATCAAGAACTACAAAGAAAAGGTATTGAAGCCTATTTGCCTCTGAAAAAAGAGTGGCGTCAATGGAGTGACCGTAAAAAAATAGTAGAAGAACCCCTATTCAAATCATACATTTTCGTACGCATCTCAAACAAAGAGCATGCGGAAGTGCTCATGACCCAAGGCGTGAGTCGTTTCCTCTATTTTTCGGGCAAAATTGCCGTGATGCCTGACAAGCAAATGGAAGATTTGAAGCTTTTGCTCACTTCAGGTGAAGACCTAACGCTTATCGAGCATGAAATTCAACCAGGCGAAAAAGTATTGATCCATGCAGGGCCTTTTAAAGGAATGATTGCGGAGCTTGTTTCCATAGAAAATAAAAAAAGCTTGGTATTAAAATTAGAAAATTTAGGCTATGCCTTAGAAGTGAAAACTTCGATGGCTTACATTGAGCCTTTAAAATAAACTTGAAAATTAGCTGAGGTGAGGTTTAGCTAATTTGATGATAACGATACTGGTCATTGTTGATTAAAGCATTGATCATTTCAGCACGCTAGGTCCCGAAATGGGACTGAAAGGGCGAAGCTGTGAACCAAACAACAAAAACTCCTTTAAAACATTCCGAATAAATGTGCCGTATAGCTGGAATTATCAGTAAAAAGCTAAACGACAAAGAAACAAGTGCGGCCATAAAGCGCATGTGTAACGCTATGCGTAAAGGCGGACCTGACGGAGAAGGTTACCTGCTGCTACCTGAACTAAATCTCGCTTTTGGACATCGTAGGCTATCACTCATTGATTTGAGCGAAAATGGCAAACAACCAATGCCCTATCAAAATCAGCTATGGATTACCTTTAATGGCGAAATTTATAATTATCCCGAACTAAAAGTAGATTTGATTGCCAAAGGTTTTAGCTTCAATAACGAAACGGACACCGAAGTGATCTTAGCAGGTTACCAAGCTTATGGAACCAGCTTCTTTAAAGAGCTAAAAGGCATGTTTGCTTTTGCCCTGCTAGATCAACATACCAAGCAAACCTTTTTAGTAAGGGATGGTTTGGGCATTAAGCCACTGTACTATGCGCTAAATGATGGCCAGCTTTGTTTTGCTTCCGAAGTAAAGGCTTTTACAGCGTTTAATAGCAACTGGAAAGAAAACACAGATTGGCCCATCTATTTTCTCTCCTTTGGTTTTATTCCAGAGCCCTACACTACGCTTGAGGGTGTTCACAACTTACCAAAAGGCCACTTTTTAACTTGGGATCATCAGAAACAGCACGCCACTTTACAAAAGTTTGCGGACAACTACCCATTCCCAAAAGAAGTAGAACTACAAATAGCGCAACAGGAAATTAAGACAAAATTAGATCAATCCGTTAAAAGACACCTTATCGCTGATGCGCCTATTGGTGTATTTTTAAGTGGTGGAATTGACAGTAGCTTATTAAGTATAATTGCAAGCGAACAAACACAGCAGGTGATCAATACCTTAAGCATTAACTTTAATGAGCCTGAATTTTCTGAACAAAAATACCAGGAAATCATTGCCAAACAAATCAATAGCAAACACATTCGCTATACGGTAACGGCCAATGATTTCGAACAACATATTGACCAGATCTTCAATGATATGGACCAACCATCCAACGATGGAGTAAACTCGTGGTTTGTTAATAAAGTAGCTAAAGAAAACGGGTTAAAAGCAGTACTTTCAGGCATTGGAGCCGATGAACTTTTTGGAGGCTATCCATCCTTTAAAAGACATCCGCTGATTAAGAAACTGAAAAAGGCTCCTCGCTTTCTATTAAAAAGCGCTAAATATCTTCCTTCGGATAAACTTAAGCGCATCAGCTTTTTAGCTTACCAAAATCCCATTGGCGAATATCTTTTTTTAAGAGGTTTTTATACGCCAAATGTGGTAAGTAAATTGCTAAAGGTTCCAGAAAAGAAGATAGAGCAATTATTGAACAATTATCCCTTAGATAAGGAAGTTGAACAACTAAGTGCCGAAGACAGAATTTCTTGGTTCGAAACCAATGTTTACATGCAGAACCAGTTGCTTAAGGATACGGATTATATGAGCATGGCACATGGCATAGAAGTACGTGTTCCTTTTTTAGATCAGGATTTAGTAGCCAAAACATTAGCCTTACCAAAAGAGGCGAGGTTCAACGAACAACCTAAATCGATATTGATCAAGGCTTATCAAAATATATTACCAGAAGCGATCTGGAATCGCCCAAAAAAAGGTTTTACTTTCCCGTTCCAGCATTGGTTTACAACTTATAAACCGATGTTAAATGAAGAGCATTATAAGAAAAATGCACAAGCTTTGGCACTGTTAAAACAGTTCAAAAACCATCAATTACATTGGTCTAAGCTATTTGCGGTTTATCAAGTATTTCATCATGCAAAAAAAGCGTAACGAAATATTGTTCTTGAACCTTTATGCTTTCAGTTTAACTGGTGGAGTGGAAAAAGTGAGCAGAAAATTCATTTACGCGATTGGCCAACTATTAGGCACGCAACATTGGATGAGCTACTCGATGCACGATGAAAAAAAAAATACCGATATAAGCTATATTGCTCCTAACCGATATAAAACATTTGGAGGAGCTAAGCTAAGTTTCGTTGCTAGCAGTTTTTTAAAAGGACTTAAAAGTAACGTATTGGTGCTTTCCCACATCAACTTACTCCCTGTCGCGAAGTTGATCAAATTATTTAAACCCAAGCAAAGGATCATCATGTTTGCCCATGGCATTGAGGTTTGGGACGCATTGCCAAAATGGAAAACAAAATTCCTTCAGGATAAGGTGCAAATTTGGGCAGTAAGCAATTATACCCGTGATAAAATGATCGCACAGCATCAAATATCACCGCAGCAAATCAAAGTATTGAACAATTCTTTATCGCCATTCATTCAGCTGCCCCATCATTTTGAAAAACCACAACATCTACTAGAGAAATATCAAATTGGCGATGTTCCCGTAATCTTCACCTTAAATCGTTTATCGGCCTCCGAAAAATATAAAGGTTACGACAAGGTGATTACAGCACTAGGCAAATTAAAACAGCAAAATCAAGCTTTTATTTACCTTTTAGCTGGCAAAGCCGATGACGCCGAACACATTAGATTAACCAAACTAATTGAAGATAATAATCTCGCTAATGAGGTGAAAATGATTGGTTATCTTTCAGAAGAAGAGTTAACACCACATTTTTTATTGAGCGATTTATTTATCATGCCTAGTAAAGGCGAAGGTTTTGGCATTGTATTTATCGAAGCTGCCGCACATGGTTGCAAAGTGATAGGTGGTAATATAGATGGCAGTACTGATGCATTACTTAATGGAAAATTAGGGCAATTGATCAATCCTAATGAGGAAACTGAAATCCTTCAGGCCATTCAAAATGCATTAGCAGACAAGGCACATCAGCCTCATCAACAACAGCAAATGACTATCGAGCATTTCGGTTTCGATAGTTATCTGAAAAAAGTAAAAGAACTATTAAATCATCCTGTAGTCAATTAAGCAACCATCAGGTCGCTCGCATAATATAATGAACAACCAACAACACGATTGGAGTATAGAACCACAAAACTCACTATTAGACCTAAAATTAAAAGATACTTGGGCCTATAGAGATTTGCTTTGGCTTCTGGTACGTAGGGATTTTGTTTCCTTTTACAAACAAACCATCTTAGGGCCACTCTGGTTTTTTATACAACCGCTACTTACTACAATCATTTTTACGTTCGTATTTGGCAATTTAGCGGGCATCAGCACCGATGGTTTACCCCAGCCCCTTTTTTACATGGCTGGCATTACGGCTTGGAATTATTTTTCAGAATGCCTAACCAAAACTTCTACCGTCTTTAAAGACAATGCCAACATCTTTGGTAAAGTTTACTTCCCACGTTTAATTATGCCTTTGAGTATCGTAGTGAGTAATCTGGTAAGGTTTGGCGTGCAGTTTTTACTGTTTTTAATAGTGATGGGCTACTATTACTTTATGGCTAAAGAAGATTTTAGCATTACTTGGGCCATTTCGCTTTTCCCTCTGGTAGTCATATTAATGGCTTTATTGGGTTTAGGTTTAGGAATGCTCATCTCTGCAATGACTACTAAATATCGCGACTTGGCATTCTTAGTGACTTTTGGCGTACAACTGCTGATGTATGCGACCACCGTAATTTATCCACTAAGTACCGCGGTCGAAAACTATCCTAATTATGCTTGGATTATCGAATATAACCCCATGACACCACTCATAGAAACTTTTAGGTACGGATTTTTAGGTAATGGGACTTTTAGTTGGAGCGCAATTGGCTACACTACAGTGGTTACTTTGGTAATTTTGCTAGTTGGTATTGTGGTATTCAATAAGGTAGAAAAGAATTTTGTAGATACGGTTTAGCTATGCTAACGTTTTTGTCATTTCGAACAAAGTGAGAAATCTATATTAACATCATGAGTAACATTGCTATAAAAGCGGAAAACCTATCTAAAGCCTATCAACTAGGCGAAATCGGCACAGGTACCATTAGCCGGGATTTAGAACGTTGGTACGCTCGTATCCGTGGTAAAGAAGATCCTTTTTTACGCATTGGTGAAACTAACGACCGTACAAGTAAAGGTAGTTCCGATATTGTTTGGAGTTTAAAGGATATCAATTTTGAAATTGAACAAGGTGATGCTGTGGGCATTATTGGACGCAATGGCGCTGGTAAAAGTACTCTATTAAAAGTGTTAAGTAGAGTAACCTCCCCTACTTCTGGTCGCATTACTGGTAAAGGTCGCATTGCTTCTTTACTAGAAGTAGGTACTGGTTTTCATCCAGAATTAACTGGTCGTGAAAACATCTACTTAAACGGTGCCATTTTAGGTATGCGTAAAAAAGAAATCACTCGCAAGTTCGATGAAATTGTAGATTTTGCTGGTGTGGAACGGTATATAGATACACCCGTTAAACGTTACTCTTCTGGAATGTACGTACGCTTGGCCTTTGCGGTTGCTGCTCATCTAGAAAGCGAGATCTTAATCGTTGACGAGGTTTTAGCTGTGGGTGATGCCGAATTTCAGAAAAAGTGTCTTGGAAAAATGGGAGAAGTGAGTAAAGGTGAAGGGAGAACGGTATTATTTGTGAGCCATAATATGGTTAGCGTAAACCTGCTATGCCAAAAAGGAATTCTACTTAACCATGGTAATCTACAATTCATTGGGGACGTAAATAAAGCTATAGAAAGATATACTCAAATAGAGCAATCAATGTCATCTATCTATATCAATAAAAGTACAGCAAATTATTCTATCGAAGAGGTCAGACTGTTAAGAACTAATGATAGAGTCAGATTAAGTTTTTCAGATTTGATTAAATTTAGTATTAAGCTAAATATTACAGATTCAATCCAAAATGTTCATCTTGGCGTAGCATTAATTGACAAATGGAAAAGAAAGCTTTTTACCTCAACTATACCAATTAATCAAAAAGCTATTTACCTTCTCAGTTTTCCGCTAAATCTGCTGCTATCGGGGACTTATACCTTAGATATAGCCACATTTATTCCAAATGGAGCTAATTTTAATTATATAAAAGACATTTGCCCCTTTGAAATCGAAGACTTTGAATCAGAATCAGCTATTTATGGACACGCAGATGTTGGTGTAATAAATGTAGAATGTGTATGGGAGTAGCTAGTAAAATGAAATATTTAGGCAAAAAAATTCAACAGTACTTTCGAATCACTTGTATTAGACAAAATAAAAATATTTCAATTTTAAATCACAATTACATATCTCCATTTGTGCGCATCGAAACTAATTATGGAGGCAAAATTGATATTGGATCTAATAATGAGTTTTTATACGGTGTTTGCCTTATGACGTATGGTGGAAAAATAACAATAGGAAATAACTGTAGTATCAATCCTTACACTATTATTTATGGTCATGGGAACGGCGTAGAGATAGGGAGTAACGTATTAATTGCAGGGCATTGTATGATTATTCCATCCAACCATAATTTTAGAGACAACAAAGTACCAATCAATCAACAAGGGAGTACAAGCAGGGGAATCAAGATAGAAAATGATGTATGGTTAGGCACAGGTGTCAAGGTTTTAGATGGGGTGACCATAGCAAAAGGGTGTATTATTGCTGCGGGGGCAGTAGTAACTAAATCAACTGAAGCTTACGGTATCTATATGGGTGTCCCCGCAAAAAAAACAAAGAGCAGACTAGATGTATAAATTATGGAATAAGGCTATCAAGAGGATTTCTTATATTTTAACCCACAAGAAAACCCTATCTGAGCAAACTATATTAGGTAACTTGAAAAGTAATGAGAATTATGTCAAAGAAGATAATGATTATTATTATTTAGAGAATACTGAATTTAGCTATCAATTAAGAAAAAAAGGCAGTGATGTCAGGGTTCATAGGCAAATAGTTATTGAGAAAGAATATCAATCACTAATAGATTGCCTTATAGTTAATGACAAAAAGCCTAAGCTTATTGTAGATTGCGGGGCCAATATCGGTTTAACGGCTATACAATTTGCTCGAAATTTCCCTTATGCTCAAATAATATCTATCGAGCCCGATGAAATGAATTTTAGACAATTATCAATCAATACTCAAGATTTCCACAACGTCTACCCACTCCGAAATGCAATATGGACGTCGTTAGAAACCCTAAAATTAGATAAAAATTTTAGAGATGGTGAGGATTGGTCTATTCGCACCGTAAAATCAAGCGACGACTTTTATCAAGAAGTACAAACTATTACCTTACTCGATTTGCTTAAAGAGCTAGGACAGGAAAAGATAGATTTACTTAAAATAGATATCGAAGGTACTGAAAAAGAATTATTTAAAGACAAAAACACATACAGATTTCTGGATAAAACAGAATGTATTGCTATAGAAATTCATGACGAGTGTGTCGACCGTTTAAATATATATAAAATTTTAAGAGAACATGATTTCACTTTGTTTAATTCAGGAGAACTGACAATTGGCCTTAGAAAGTAAACCTGGGGTATCCATTATTGTTTGCTGTTACAATAGTAGTAAGAGATTACCAGAAACCATAAAGCATATATCCTCTCAAAAGGTTCCAGATGAAATTTCTTGGGAACTTATTATCATAAATAACAATTCGTCAGACGACACGAAAACTGTTGCCAAAGAAGAAATTGAGAAATACAAGGTTTTTGAGAACAGAAGTTTCATCATTGATGAATCAAGGCCCGGTTTAACTCAAGCCAGAGACACGGGGTTTAAAAATGCAAGATTTGAATGTGTCATAATGTGTGACGATGATAACTGGTTAAACTCAAATTATGTAAAACTAGCATATGAAATCATAAACCAGTCTCCGGATATTGGAGCAATTGGGGCTCTAGGGACGGAGTATTTAGAAGTCGAAAAGCCCTATTGGTTTGAACAATATAAAGCAACTTTTGCGGTAGGCAGGTTCTCTAATGTTAGTGGAAATATTACAAACTCCAATAACGGCTTGTATGGTGCAGGAGCATGCGTTAGGCGTTCTGCGTATTTAAGCCTTGTCGAAAATGGCTTTACTCCTCTTTCATCCGATCGAATAGGGGACGTATTGATGAGTGGTGGGGATTCAGAAATCTTTTGGGCTCTTGAATTAGCGGGTTTTTTCATTTGGTATGATGATAGACTTACCTTCACTCATTTTATAAGCAAAAAAGCATTATGTCCAAAAAATTTCTTAAAGAAAATGTACTATGGCACACGGTCTGAAATAATCCTAAGGCCATATAGTTATTTAATGAAAAATAAATCTTTTATAGTTCGCTCATCAATAAAAAAAGATTGGCGGTGGTTATTCTTGGCACACCTGATACCCTTTTTAGCAAAAGGAAGATTCCTAGATATCCTCATATTTAAAATAACTCAAAAGATAAATAATCGCATAGTGACATCGCATGTTGAGTACGGTAAAATTATTCAAATATTTACGGAAAAAAACTACAATTTGGTACAATACGCAAATCTTAAAAATTCAAAATGGTTGAATCTGAAGCACAAATCAAGCGAAAAATAATTTGTCTTACTCCGATAAAAAACGAAGCTTGGATTCTTGATTCTTTTCTTAAAGCTGCAAGTTTATGGGCTGATCATATAATTATTGCAGACCAAAATTCAATCGATAATTCAGTTGAAATTGCAAAAAAATATCCAAAGGTAAAGATAATACATAATGAAGAAAAGTCCTATATTGAATCTTCAAGGCAAAAACTTCTTATATCCGAAGCTCGGAAAATTGAAGGAGATAACAACATTTTCATTGCTATAGACGCTGATGAGTTCTTGATAGATTGGCAGGAAAGTCCAGAATGGCAAACAATTTATACTTTAGCTCCTGGAACAACAATTTGGATGGACTGGGTTAATTTATGCCCAGATTATGAAAGCATATTTTATTCTAGAGGAGGTAAAGCATTATTTGGCTACGTTGATGACGGTACTGAACATGAAGGACTACAAATACATAGTTATAGGGTACCCTTTGACAATAAGAAACCACAGGTCAGGTTTTCAGCAATAAAAAATCTTCATCTTCAATATGCATTTACAAATAGGTTAAAAGCAAAACACCGTTGGTACCAGTGCTTAGAAAGAATAAAATTTCCGAAAAAAAGTCGAATAGATATTTACCGCCAATATCATCATATAGACTTACCGATAAATGATAAACAACCAATAAAAAAATATTGGTTACATAATAACAATATTTTTCCAGAAACTATAAATGGAAATCAGTTTCCTTGGTGGGATGACGAAATTTTATTCTTTTTCGAAAGAAATGGAATAGAATATTTTCAGAAAATTGCAATTTGGGATAGAGAGTGGCTTAAATTAAATCCAAATATTTCCGACCCTAGAACTATATTTCAAAAAATAGTGCACCTTTGGTTAGCTAAATCTCAGTCCAATCCATTTTCTATCTACAATAAAATAATAAATAAATTATTAAGATATATAAATTGGTAAATAAACTATTTATAAAAAGTTGGCTTAAATTACTTAAGCTACACCCTATATCTGTGATTAAAACAATATATTTCAACTTCAGATTTCTCGATTTTCAAACAGCTCTACCACTTCCCTTCCTAATAGCTCGAAATGTAGTCGTAACATCAAGTATAGGTAAATTTATTTTAGAAAAAGACATAGAAGCGGGTTCAATTAAAATAGGCTTTGGAAACGTTGGGATGTATCCAGAAAGTTTAACAAAGACTATCATTGAGCTAAAAGGAACTATACACTTTAAAGGGCCAGCAAATATTGGCCCAGGTAGCAAGTTAATTGTAGGAATGGGTGGCTTTTTAACTATCGGACCAGGCTTTACAATAACAGCAAACTCTTCAATAATTTGTTTTGACAAAATTAAGTTTGGCAACAACAATCTAATTTCTTGGAACTGTCAATTTTTAGATACAGATTTCCATAAAATAGTTTCAAATGGAATTCCATCAGCTTCAAATAAACCAATTGAAATTGGCAACCATAATTGGTTCGGATCTAATGTTTGTATCTTAAAAGGAACAAAACTTAATGATAATAATGTTATTGGAGCAAATAGTACATTGAATAAGAACTATGATACATCTGAGAGTCTCATTGTTGGAAATCCCGGAACAATAAAAAAAACGAACATCAAATGGCAATAAATGCTTAAAAGAATATTATTTGTACATGACCAAATACCAGGTCAAGGAATATCTGGAATGATTATTTTTTACAGACATTTCGTACAATTAACTGATTATGAAATACATATATTAGTTCCAGACTATTGTCATTATGACAAATCTGATTTACCTCCTAATTTTTATATTCATTATTTTTCTCTTCGGAAAAAATATTGGCCACCTTTTAGAGAACAAAGTAGTTTATTAAGAAATATCCGAATAACCCAACTTTCAAAGTTAATAGTTAACAAACTAGACGCTATACAACCTTCAATTGTAATAACTGTACTCTATCATTATTTTGCTGTTGCAACTTTCAAAGCTTTGAAAAAACGAAACATTCCTCTTATAACTTTTCTACATGATAATTGGATGTTAAAAACAAATTCACTACACCTAAAAAAAGTCAGAAAAAAATTAGGCTCTAAAATAATAGAAAGATCAAATTTAAATCTATCTGTTACAAGGGAATTAATAAACGAATACTCTTCACATAGTAATGCTTCAGATTTATTTTATCCGATTCCTGCAGGTTTTACATATCCATATGCACCATCTAAAAACAGAATATTAAATCTCTTTTATGCAGGCACTATTGAGGAGCACCATTTCAAACTTTTTGAAAAACTTGCCGAAGAAATGAACAAATTGCCGCTCAAATTTTCTATTATAACCAACAGCACTAACAAACTTGAGCATTTAACTGATATTCAATATGTTCCCAGTTTCAAAACTAATACCGAGGCAATAAAATACATGCATGACAATGCAGATTGTATTCTCGTTAATTATGGTAGAACGTTTGATGAAAATCCATATGCCGCTACAAGCTTCCCAAGCAAATTTATTGAGTTTTCTCACTTAAGTAAGCCAATTCTAGCCGTAGCTCCTTTTAATAGTCCATTCAAAAATTTCTTAGAGAGTAAAAATTACGACTTATGTTGGGATGGCTATGATTTATCAGCGTTGGAAATAATAGTTACAAAACTATTACAGCCAGACATTTATCTTGAATATGCTAAAGCAATAAAAAAAATTGCTTTGGAAGATTTTTCATCTTTTCATTTACAGAATAAATTCAAAAACTATTTAATCTCCCTAGAAAAAAAAAATCAAAATGAAACATAAAATTTCGATTTTGATACCGTGTTATAATGCAGCTGCATTCCTACCTGAACTATTCGAAGGCATATCTAAACAAACTTGCCCGTTTGATGAAATAATATGCTATGACGATTGTAGCACAGATGATACAGCCAACGTCGCTAGAAGACTGGGTGCAAAGGTGCTAGTAGGAAAGATAAATCGTGGCCCAGCCTTTGCCAGGAACAGGATGATAGAATGTTGCGAAAGTGATTATATACATTTTCATGATGCTGACGATCTTATTGACGAAAGATTTGTTGAGATAATGAAGAAAAATATTGTTAATAAGAGTATGCAGCTTTTGTGTAATACTCACGTCCTCGACAGGACAGATCGTTTAAAAAATCTTGGAGACATAGTTTATACCGCACTAAATCATCAAAACGATCAACTAAGGTTTTTTTTAGAAAATATAGGGTTCGCAAGTATGGGATTATACAGCAGAAATGCATTACTATCAGTTGGTGGATTTAATGAAAATTTAAAAGGAAACGAAGATCCTGATCTTCACATCAGGCTCTCACAAAAAGGTTTTGTTTTTAAGTCCATAAAGGAATTCCTCGTTACGAAACTGGAACATAATGATTCTTTTTCACATAAAAACTGGTTTCAATGTTTATCTGATAAGTTTAGATGTTTAGAAAACTATTCTAAAATCCTAGATAAAAAATACTATCCTATACTTGCTTTCCAAGCTGCAGAATTATCAAAATACTTTTATCGAGAGGGTGACAAAAATCTAAGTAAAAAAGCGAGAATGCTATCATTTAACTTAGGAATCCGAAATATCCAAACCTCTAATTTTTCAAAAATAATAAGCCGAATATTTGGCCCAAAATTTTATCTGTGGCTATATAGAAAAAGAGTTGATTTAAGACTTATATGATTAATCACCTAGTATCAATAATAATACCTTTATATAATGCAGAAAAATACATATCTGAAACTATCAGAAGTATTCTTAATCAAACCTATAAAAACTGGGAGCTAATAATTATTAACGATGGAAGCTCAGACAATAGCTTAAATGAAGTCGAAAAATTTTTTGATCATAGGATAAAAATCTTTTCAATTAGTAATTCTGGTGCATCAGTGGCTAGAAATATTGGATTAGCGAAAGCAAACGGGGGGCTTGTACAATTTCTAGATGCTGACGATGTTCTATCTAACGATAAAATTGAAATTCAAGTTGAAGCAATAAAAAACAATGCAAATTTCATTGCTGTATGTTCCACAGCACATTTTAGTGAAGATGCTTGCTTTAAGCACAGTAAACCAAATCCATACGAAGATGCATTCTTAACCTATTCGACGGTTCCATCGGACTTTCTAATTAACCTATGGGGTGGAAACGATGGAAAAGGGAGCATGATTCAACCAAACGCTTGGTTGATCCATAAAAATCTAATTGATAAGGTTGGAGGGTGGAACGAAAAACTAACTTTAGATGATGATGGAGAATTCTTTGCCAGAATTATTCTAGGAAGTGAAAAAATTATAAAAACAGATGGGACCAACTTCTACAGAAAATATAGCAATAAGAATAATCTTTCTGGATTACGTTCCGAAGCATCATTATATAGTTTGTTAAATTCAGTTTTGTTAAAAAAAAAGCATTTACTAGAACGTGATAATTCTCAGCCTGCAAAATTCGCAATTCAAAGAATGTTGTTTGATGTAGCACTATTATCCTATCCGAAATTTAATCATATAACAAAAATTGCATTTAAGAACAGTGTAACCCAAAATCCAAAGGATATTCAATTAGGTGGACGTGTAATAAATTTTATTGCAAATCATATTAGTTGGAAGATAGCAAGACATTTACAAATAATCTTCAGATGACATTTTTCTTATCATTTTTCCAAAGTAAAAAAGAGCACCCGATTCCTGCATATAGCTTTTGGGAATATTACATCAAAAATGGCATAGAAGAAGCAGGTTACGATTGGATCGAAGATAAATTTATTGACTGGGCCGAGGGTTTAATATATGATGAAGACAGTATTGAATTAGCAAACTGGAAAGCAATAGTATGGGAAAGAGCAATAAGTTATATAAAGAAAAGTAGGCCATCTGTTTTCTTGTCATACCTTTATCCAAAGCAAATAGATATCCAGGCAATTAAAGAAATTCAAAAACTTGGGATACCCTGTGTGAATTTTTTTTGCGATCATGTTAGAGACTTTAAGTCTTTACCTAAAGAATTCTATGTTTTCGATTTAAATTGGGTACCGGAAGTAGAAGGATTAAACCTTTATAAAAAAAACAAGCTAAATTATATCCACTTACCTATGCCTATGTGGGTAGATCCAAAATTCAGATTTATAGAAAATACTTTTAATAATGACGTTACTTTTATTGGTTCTAGAGATATACAGCGTACATTATTATTTAATAAATTATTAAATGATAATAAAAACGAAAGTATTAAGATATATGGGAAAGGATGGTTCAAGAACGACCTGCATGTAAATAACTTTCCAAAAAGAAAAAATCTTGGAGAAAAAATCAAAAACCAAGCTAAATCATTAGTTAAAAATGGGTTAAAACCATATTTAAGGTCTCTCTCTCAAAGAAATTTAAACATTCTTCCGTCGCTTGAAGTTCAAAAGAATATTTATGGTACCGTTAGCTTCGAAGAATATATAAAAATCACTAAATCCAGCTGCATTACACTTGGCATTAATCGCTATCCTAACATTAATTTTCCGCTACACAAGCCTCATACTTATTCAAGGTTAAGAGATATAGAAGCACCAATGCTTGGGGCCTGTTACCTCACGGAAAAAGCAGAAGACTTGAATTATTTTTATCCTCACAATAAAATACTGGTCTATGAGAATATAGATGAACTTAACGAAAAAATATCTGAGATAAGAGGCTATCGCAACAATGAAAGGTTTAATTATATTAAAAACATACAGGATATTTCAATCAATGAACTTAGTATCCCCTGTTCCATTTATAAATTGAAAAGTAAATTATAAATATGTATATAAATACATTTTTAAAAATAAAACCTATTAGCGATAAAAGTCAGAGTGATTATGCTTTCAACACTTCATTAGAAGGCTTACGGGGAATATGTGCAATTGGTGTATTGTTGGCACACGGCTTTGCTAAATCTTGGTTGGATAAAAACTACAGTCCACCTAGTTTAATTCCATATTTTTCTTTCGGAAGTTTAGCCGTTTATATCTTTTTTATGCTATCTGGATATGTAATTGGCTTAACTGTTTTGAAAATGCAATCTTTCCAAACCCCAAGCTTTTACAAAAAAAGACTTATTAGGCTGTATCCTATCTATCTTCTTACTTTTCTATCTTTATTATGGCTAGGTACAGATACAAGTACCTGGCAAACTATTGGCAACATGCTTATGCTCCAAAATTCAAGAGATTATTTTGGAATCCATATTCCTGTTATCAGTAATTTAGCTCCTATATGGAGCTTAAATTATGAAATAGTTTATTATCTTATTTTTCCAATAATTTTCTTTTTAAAACCAAATTTTATAGTTACAATATTAATTCTTCTAATTTTAAGCACGCTTGGTTACTATTCAAATTTCCCTACATTCATTGCAAATTACAGTATTGGTTATATTTTTTGGATAACTGGTTTAATGTTATGCTGGAAACTGCAAGAAAGTAAAGAAATTAAATATTCTGTTTTCAGTTATATCTTTCTATTTATTTCGAGTCATCATTTAGCCTACGGTGATATTATATTTAAAATGTTAAAGTTAAATTCAGAAAAAGACCATGTATTAGGCCTTGGAATACTTTTTTATCTGCCATTATGTATTTGCGCTCTAGCTGATTTTTCAGGTAAAACATTACCCTTCAAGAAATTACTACTAGCAATTTCTTATGCATTGCCAGCTATTATATTTTGTTATTTGATAAATAGCAATAGAATTTTTGAAAATGATAGATGGATATCTTGTCTAATATTTTATTTATTATCTATACTGACATATCGGTTTTATAGTCCTCACAAGTTTATAATAAATGCTTCTGCTAAAATAGGAGCTATTTCATATGCTTTATATATAACTCATTTACCTCTTATGCTCATCATAAAAAAATATTTCCCGTACAACGGTCCTTATTGGTACTGGTTAAAGTTCAGTATTTGGGCGAGCTTAACGGTGTTGGTATCATATGCATTAGAAAAGAAATTACAGCCGAAAATTGTTCAATTTTTAAGAGAGAAAAATGTCATATAATATTTGCATCTATTATAAATTAGAACCTGAAGAAGACAAATTCTTTAAAAATGATTATATAGTCCGTAGATTCTTAAGAAGGCTTCTAGGCAGGCAAAAAATAGGAGGGATTGGAAGAGTTTATCTAAATTTATTAAAAAGTTTAAAAGAACTAAATATCCAATTTTCTATAAATAAACCGTTTCATAAATTAGAAAAGAACGATATTCCGATTGTACTTGGAAGAGGGAAGCATTGTTTAAAAGGCTATAATCAACCGAATAAAATCATCGCTGGTATAGCGCTTATGACACACCCATCTGAATGGCCAGATTTATGTAAAGAGTATCCAGTTGTAAAATATTTACAACATTCTAAATGGGCAAATGAGGTATACGTTAAATATTATGGAAATCAAATATGCGACACTTGGTTTAGTGGTATTGATATAGAGAAATGGAAACCCGCATCATCTGAAAGAAAAATCGACTTTTTAATTTATCAAAAGTTTCATTGGGATATAGAAAAAAAAACCGAGGAACTACTTACTCCAATAATATCAAAACTTAAAGAGAATAATTATAGTTTTGATATTATTAAATACGGAAATTATAAAGAAAAAGATTACTTTAAAAAGCTATCTAATACTAAAGCTCTTTTGTTTTTTTCAGAGCATGAAAGTCAAGGTTTTGCTTGCTGTGAAGCTATGTCAATGAATATTCCAGTGTTAGCTTGGGAGCAAGGCTTATGCTTAGATCCAAATAGATTTAGATGGAATGACCCAATAATACCTGCCAGTTCAGTACCATTTTTTAGTGAAGTTTGCGGAATGACATTTAAAGACTCTGCAGATTTTAACGACGTCTTACCAAAATTTATCAACAAAATAAAAATAGACAAATTTCAACCTAGAGAATTTATCAAAAAACATCTTTCACTTAAAAAAAGTGGCCTCCGTCTTATAGAGATTATTGAAACAGTTTATAATGAATATTACTAAAAATAACAATCATTCATTTTAAATTTAGAGTGATAAAATATGATATGAATAAAGTTTCTCTTCAAATTTCTTTAGCTCCTTCAGACTATAGACACTCACTTTACTTATTAGAACATCAAATTAACGTTTTTAAAGATCAAGTTGATGAGATTTTATTAACGTATGATACACACAAAAGTAAGGGGCACTTCTCTTCAAATTGGGAGCTATACAATGAGAAGATGTGGCATTTTCTTTATAACGTAGAAAAAAGTTCTTCTAAAATAAGATTGGTGAAAATTGATTATAGCAGAGAAGTAAATTTTATAATAGCCAATACTTTCTTCAAAAAAAATAGAATCCCTGCAAAAGATTGGCGAGGAGGTCCATTCTACACTTACTTTTTTGGAATTTACGCTTCGTCGAATCCATTTGTGTTGCATATAGACTCAGACTTATTTTTTGGTGGATTAAGTAATACCTGGATTTCCGAGGCTATTGAGTTGTATAACAATGACAAAACTATTCTATTTATTAACCCTTTAGCAGGGCCTCCCAAACCAGATGGCCAACTTATCGGACAAGACTATAGGCAATATCAAAACTTGAGCTATCATTTTGCTTTTAAAGGTATGAGCACTAGAATTTTTTTCGTTAATAAAAATAGATTATCCGAACACACTTTTTCTAACATAAGAACGAAGAAAATCGAAGAATTAATAAGAGCCCTTTACCGAGGTAACCCACCTTTTATTTTGCCTGAACAATTTATTAGTGCTAATATGGCAGAACAGAAAAGAATTCGCGTAGATTTCAAAGGCAAAGCACCTGGTCTTTGGAGCTTACATCCTCCTTATCGCACAAACTGGTTTTATGAAAACTTACCAACTATCATCAGGAAAATTGAACAAAATGAAGTCCCAGAAAGTCAAAATGGCTTTTATGACATTGTAGATGAACTAGTTGACTGGTCAGAAGCGAAAGCTAAATTCAGAAAAATTTGAAAAAAATTGTCTTAGTGTCCCCGTTCCCTCCTGTACAAAACCCTCGTTTGTACAAAGAATATCTTCTTTTAAAAAACCAAGGATATGATGTGAATGTAATTTATGCTGTTAGGGATAAATGGGCTAATATTACACCACTAAATAAAGATTTCATTTTGGTTGCCGGCAAACATGGATCCCTTACACATTTGTTTTCCAGAGTATTTCACAAATTTATAAGACATTTTTTGGCCTACGAGTTTAGCTATCATAGATCGTCGTGGCTGATGCTTTTGAAAGCTTCTAGGATTAAGGCTGATCTCTATATAGGTCACGACTTAACCTCCTTGCCTATCGTTGTAAGAGCAGCAAAAAGACATAAAGCTAAATGTGGTTTTGATGCTGAAGATTTTCATAGAAATGAAGTGTCTGACGATATAAATTCTTCTTTTTACAAGGCCTCTAAAACTATAGAAAATAAATATCTACCCCAAATTGATTATCTCACCTGTGCCAGTCCTTTAATTGCAGATGCCTATCAGAAATTATATCCCCAATTGAGGGCACAAACTATTAACAATGTATTCTCTAAATCATATATCATTGAAAATGAATCGCTAAGATTACCAAACGAAAAATTAAAGCTTTTCTGGTTTTCGCAAACTGTAGGCGAAGGACGCGGGCTGGAAACCGTTATCGAAGCAATGGGTCTCTTACAGCCGTTAAATATAGAATTAACTATCCTAGGGGCAGCGAATAAAGAGATTCAAAAAATATTCAACACACTTGCCTGTACAAATAATTTGTCACTTAGTCAGATTATTTATCTAGATACTGTATCGCCTAATCAAATATTTGAGATAGCCGCATTACATCATATTGGCCTTGCGCTAGAAATTAGTAAACCTTATAATAGAGATATCTGTCTTACCAATAAAATATTTACTTACATTAATGCTGGCCTAGCAATTATCGCTTCTGAAACTAAAGCACAAAAAAAATTATTGCAAGAAAATAAGAATATCGGATTGCTTTTTCAAATAGGAAATGTTGTTGAATTAGCAAATCAGCTAAAAATCTATTATGAACATCCCTATTTACTGGATCAACATCGTAGAGCAGCGAAAAAACTAGCTAAGGATAAATTTAATTGGGAAAAAGAAAGTCAAACGCTTTTGAGTTTGATTAAAACAACTATGGAAAATTGAAAAAGTTACTAATTATTTCTCCATATTTTCCACCCTGCAATGCTGCCGATATGCAGCGTATACGAATGAGTCTTCCTTATTTTGAAAAATTTGGCTGGGAAGCTGAAGTTGTCACCTGCGAAACAAAACCACATGACATTGATACAGATGAACTTCTTTTAGAAAGTGTTCCACCAAGCACAAAATTACATTACGTTAAAGCATTTAACAAAAAAATAACCAGCAAGCTAGGTTTAGGTAGTATAGCTTTACGCAGTTTATGGTTCTATAAAAAAAAAGTGAATCAGTTATTAAAGGAAAAACAATTCGACTTAATTTATTTTTCTACCACCCAATTTCCCGTTTGTATCTTAGGAGCCTATTGGAAAAGAAAATTTGGCACCCCCTATGTCATTGATATACAAGACCCTTGGCATTCCGAGTACTATCGAGATAAACCCAAATACCAACGTCCAAAAAAATACTGGTTTTCCTATCATTTAAATAAATACTTGGAACCAATCGCCATGAAATCTGTTGATGGTTTAATTGCTGTTTCGGAACAATACATCATCGATTTGAAAAACAGATATCAACTCAGTATCCCAAGTGCCACAATTACTTTTGGGGCCTTTGAAAAGGACATGGAAATTGCGAAAAAAAACCAGTTAAAGTATCCATCAGTAGTTCAAAAAAATAATGAAATACAAGTAGGTTATATAGGCAGAGGTGGGTATGATATGCAAGAAGCTATTAACATCTTATTTAAAGCATTTAAGTTTGGTCAACAAAGCCAAGCTAGTTATTTTGAAAATTTCCACTTTAATTTTCTAGGAACAAGCTACGCTCCTAAAGGGGAAGGTGAAAAAACCATTGCCCCGTTGGCTGAGAGCGTAGGCTTAGAAGCTTTTGTGACAGAGCAAACTGATCGGATACCTTTTTATCAAACTATAAATACATTAGCCGCCATGGATATGCTGTTCATCTGTGGTTCTAACGATAATAAATACACCGCCTCTAAAATTTATCCATATTTACTTCTAGAAAAACCATTATTGGCTATTTTTCATGAAAAAAGCTCTGTTGTAGATATTCTAAGTAAATGTAGCAATGCAACAGTAATAACATTCCAAGAACATACCAGCATACAAATAGAAAAAATTATTTCGTTTTTTTACCTCTATAATAAGACGTCTTATAAGCTCAACAAAGAGACCTTCTTTTACTATACTGCAGAAGAAATGACCAGAAGACAGACTGATTTATTTCAAAATATAGCACCAACTCATAAAAACCCATGCTAAGTAATATTAAACGAACATTTTCATTTATTAAATCTCATCCAATTGGACGTCGAAAACCTTTAGTAGCATTTGTCAGACTTATAAAATGGCAGCTCCAATCTTCAATAAATAAAGATTTAATGATTAAACCATTCATAGGAAATGTTAATTTTTATGCTAAAAAAAGATTAACAGGAATAACAGGAAACATTTATGTGGGCTTACATGAGTTTAACGACATGGGTTTCCTATTACATTTTCTAAGAGAAGAAGACCTATTTTTTGATATTGGAGCTAATGTGGGCTCCTATACATTATTGGCAAGTGGGCATGTCGGTGCTAAAACAATAGCTTTTGAACCAATACCACATACATTTGAAATACTCTCCAAAAATGTATCTTTAAATAGATTAGAATCTAAAGTTACGCTTTGTAATAAAGCTCTGGGAAGCAAAATAGGAATTATAGAATTCACTTCTAACTTAGATACTGTCAACCACGTAATTTCAAATGATGAAGATAAAAATGATGTAATTAATGTAGAAGTATCTATTTTGGATGAATTTATAGAATCAGACCCTATTCTATTAAAAATTGATGTAGAGGGTTTTGAAACAGAAGTCATTAAGGGGGGTAAAAAAGTTTTAGAGAACAAAAGGTTAAAAGCAATCATTATTGAACTAAATGGAAGTGGCAACAGATATAACTATAAAGAAGAAGATATACATAATTACTTTATTTCAATGGGTTTCACTCCTTATTTATACGATCCTTTAAAAAGAGAATTTAAACAGGCTTCAGCATTTGGGGCGTTCAACACTATATACATCAGAGATATCGACTTTGTGAAAAACAGGTGTAATAGTGCTAAAATAGTAACAATACTTGGTATTAGTTTTTAAATTCAAAATGAAAAAACTCGTAATCATTGTTACTCATCCAATTCAGTACTATGTACCTATATTTAGGTTATTAGCAAAGCAATGTAAATTAAAGGTATTATATACTTGGGGAGAAGATGGTATACGACCTAAATATGACCCAGACTTTGGAAAAACCATCTCTTGGGATCTACCTTTATTAGAGGGCTATCAATATGAGGTATTAGAGAATATTGCTAAGCAGCCTGGCTCTCATCACAACAAGGGCATTATCAATCCAAACATAATTAAGAAAATAACTTCTTTCGCACCAGATGTAATTTTGATATATGGGTATAATTATCATAGCCATTTTAAAGTAATGCGTCATTTCAAAGGTAAGATACCTATTTGGTTCAGAGGAGACTCTACCTTGTTAAACGAACAGATTGGATTTAAAGCTATCATAAAAAAAATCTACTTACGATTAATTTATGGGTTTGTAGATAAAGCCTTTTACGTAGGTACAAATAACAAAATCTATTTCAAAAATTATGGTTTAAAAGAAAGCCAGCTCTTTTCTGCACCACATGCAGTAGATATTGAACACTTTGCTGAAAACAGAGCTGCAGAAGCGAGAGATTTAAGAAAAAAAATAGGGATAAAGCAAGATGATATTTTAATTTTATTTGCAGGAAAATTTGAGCCAAAGAAAAACCCAGAATTACTCATGACCGCATTCCTTGAGTTAACTCTTGGAAAATCAACAAATCTTGGCTCATTAAAAAATTCGCAATCTTTATTTGAAGTAACGAAAAAAGAAAATATTCATTTGTTATTTGTTGGAAACGGAATATTAGAAGAAAATCTAAAATCTATGCACACCAAAAACAGTACGTCGAAAATTACTGAACAAATTGTAAAGCAAATTCATTTTATGGATTTCCAAAATCAAAAGCAAATGCCGATAGTTTATCAAGCTTGCGATATTTTTTGTCTACCTAGTCAGGGGCCTGGAGAGACCTGGGGATTAGCAGTAAATGAAGCAATGGCTGCTGGAAAGGCAATTATAGTATCAAATAAAGTAGGTTGTGCAGTAGATTTAGTGAAAAATGGATCAAATGGCTACATCTTTAAGTCAAACAATATAAATGACTTAAAAGAAAAACTTTCCCTTATAATCAACCAAACGGATCTTATTAATAGTTTTGGCAAACAATCTCGAGAAATTATTGAAAATTGGAGATTCGAACATCAAGTGGAGCAATTCATTACAAATCTAAATGCAACAAACTAAAGGATTTTTCATTCCTGCATTTCTAGTTTTCTTTTTGTCACTAAGCTTATATGATTTACCTGCACTGAGTTATTTAGTGGCCTGGCTTGGTTCGTTTTATATTTTTTATCTTACTTGGCTTTCTCCTTTTAAAATCATTAAAAAAGACCTACCTCTAATACAGCAAATTATGCGGCCTATTTTCTTATTGCAATTGATTTTTGCAGGCTTCATGTGCTGTACCTCCATTTTCTATTTTCTAGATCACTTAGGTTACGAGTACTTCGAAAAAGTTAGTTCAACTAATTTTGTTACCAGTGAACAAACTTACCTAATAGCGAAGTGTCAAAGATTAAGTTTCCTTGGACATATAGCAATAGTTTGGGGAATTTTAATTGTCCAGCAACGAAAACAAAATAGACAATATTATTCCTTTGCCGCGAAAAAAAAAACAGATACAATTTGGTTAAAAATAGGCTTTATAAGCTATATCTCAGCTATTATGTTTCAGTCCTTTTCTGGTATGTTTCAATTTTCAATCTATTTAAATAATATTGCCATTTTTTGTGCGTCACTAACTCTTCTGAAGGGCTTAAGAAATAAAAATGGTTTATTGATTACATACGGAGCTATAATGTTTGGTTTCAATTTCGTCAATGCAACTCTAACTGGTTATAAAGAACATATTTTAGTAAATGTAATTATATTATTCGCATTACTATTTCCATACTACAAACGCACAATTGCCTTTTTTACACTACCAACAGTTTATATTCTACTATATATCTTACCTACTTATGCCTCGGTAATCAGATTACAATCATGGAGTGGAGAAAAATCTGCTCAAGAAGCAAGAAGCGAAGCGTTTGAAACCATCTTGCAAGATGAGAATGAGGAAGAAATCGTAGAAACAAATTGGGGTTTTTTAACTACTCGATTTTCTGAAATTAGTATGTTTACTGGATTTGCTTCGCATGTCCCAGAAAGAAAGGATTATTATGGTTTTCAAATTCTAGAAGATTCTTTCATAGCATTGTTGCCAAGGATATTTTATCCCAACAAGCCGATAACAGAAGTAGTGGCTATGGAGCGAGTTTATGAAGCTGGTCTCATAAACCGAGAAGCGAAAGTTTCTGCAAAAACACGTCCCATTGTGGATGGCTATTTATCCTTTGGCTATGTAGGTGCATTCTTTTTTCTATTTATTTTAGGTGTCCTTGCACAACTTTTAAACGATACCGCAGAACGCTGGTTTGGTGGTTACGAATTCGGTTGTATAGTAATGTTTAATGGCTGTTTCCAAGCACTATGGAGAGGTAATAATTTCGAATTCATGCTTAATAATATAGTCTACGGTTTCATTACGATGTGGATAGTATTTCTCGTACTACGCAAGATGAACATTTTAGTGCCAAAAAGGTAACTTTATCAAACAAATCCAAATAAAACATTTACCACCTATTTACGTTCAAAACATACAACATTTGATACCATGAACACCATTATTAAAAAACAAAGAACATATATCCCACAAGACCTCGAAATCAAATGGGAAAACCTATCTCCTATTTTTGAGGAACTACAAAATCGAAACATCGATAGCAAAACAGATCTGGAACATTGGCTTCGCGACAAAAGTGAGCTTGAAGCAGCATTAGAAGAAGATTTTGCCTGGCGTTACATCAAAATGAGTTGCGATACCGCTAACGAACAACTAGTAAAAGACTTCCAATATTTCGCAACCGAAATTGAACCACAAATAGCACCAATTGCTAACGAACTAAACAAAAAATTAGTAGAAAGTCCTTTTATTGAAGAGCTAGATCAACAGAAATACTTTGTTTACTTACGTGGTGTACGAAAAGCTTTAGAATTATTCCGAGAAGAGAACATTCCGCTATTTACCGAATTACAGGTAAAACAACAACAATACCAAGGCATTACTGGAGCAATGAGCGTTACAATTAACGACCAGGAATACACCTTGGAACAAGCTGGTAATTTCCTAAAAGATACCGATAGGAACGTTCGTCAAAACGCTTGGGAAACCATTCAGCAAAGAAGACTGGTGGATAAAGACCAATTGAACATCCTTTTTGACGAGTTGGTGAAGCTACGTCATCAAGTAGCCTTAAATGCTGGCTTCGAGAACTATCGCGACTACATGTTCCAAGCACTAGGCCGTTTTGATTATACACCGAAAGACTGTTACGATTTTGCCGAAGCCATCGAAAAGGAAATTGTTCCAATCTTAAAAGAACAGGCCGAAAAACGTGAAGAGGCATTAGCTCTGGAAGATTTACGTCCTTGGGATTTAGACGTGAGCACTACTGGGAAACCAGCACTGAAGCCATTTCAAAATGGCAATGAACTCATCGATAAATCCATTGCTTGTTTTAATAAAATAGACGCCTCGTTGGGCGAAAAACTTTCCATCATGAAAGCAAACCAGCTTTTTGATGTAGAAAGCAGAATGGGTAAAGCACCTGGAGGTTACAATTATCCATTGGCAGAAACTGGTGCACCTTTCATTTTCATGAATTCGGCCAACTCCTTCCGTGATTTAACCACCATGGTACATGAGGGAGGTCATGCCATCCATACATTTTTAACAGCCAATTTAGAGTTGAACGACTTTAAACACTGTCCTTCGGAAGTGGCCGAATTAGCTTCAATGAGCATGGAATTAATTTCTATGGATCAGTGGTCGGTATATTTTGACAAAGAGGAAGATTTAATAAGGGCAAAAAAAGAACAACTGATTGACGTGCTGAAAACTTTACCATGGGTCGCAGTGATTGATCAATTCCAACATTGGATTTACACCAATCCAGACCATAATGCCGCCGATCGTGAAGAAGCCTTTAAACAAATATACCAAAGATTTGGTGCTGGCTTTGCCAATTGGGAAGGTTACGAAAAGCAATTTGGCAATGTATGGCAAAAACAATTGCACCTGTTCGAAGTGCCTTTTTACTACATCGAATACGCCATTGCGCAATTGGGTGCAATAGCCGTTTGGAAAAACTACAAAGAAAATCCGCAAAAAGGCTTACAACAATACTTGGATGCCCTAGCACTAGGCTACACCAAGCCCATGAACGAGATTTATGAAACCGCTGGAATAAAGTTTGATTTTAGTGCCGCCTATATCAATGAGTTAGCTGGCTTTGTAAAAGAAGAATTGGAGAAGTTAGGTTAGCAGTTTAGCATAAGACAATCTCTTCTATAGCAACTAAAAATTAATAAACGATGTAACCAATGAACCAGTATACCAAAGCTAGGTTTCAAGTAGGGCTTAAGTAGGGTTTAAGTAGGGATAGTGTACCATGAGTGTACTATATTATGCATGCATAACAAAAACATTAATCTTAAAATAGGATATTCAATTCTTCGTTACATTCAGAATGATAAGAAGTCTATTTATTTTTTTAAGTTTGAAACATCACCAACCAAACAATAGCGCATGCTAAAAAACCTGTTCAGAAAAAAATCAGTTAATAAAATATTAGCCGATGCCGCAAAAGGCTATGGCGACCACGAGGCATCTTTACACAAAACTCTAGGCGTGAGAGACCTTACCGCTTTTGGAATTGCCGCCATTATAGGGGCTGGTATTTTCAGCACCATTGGTAAAGCAAGTGCCGACGGTGGACCTGCGGTAATCTTTTTATTCATATTTACTGCCGTTGCCTGTAGTTTTGCAGCTTTTGCCTATGCCGAATTTGCTTCAATGGTACCTGTTTCTGGTAGTGCGTATACCTATTCCTACGTTGCCTTTGGCGAATTGGTCGCCTGGGTAATTGGTTGGTCGCTCATTATGGAGTATGCCATTGGTAATATTACGGTAGCCATTTCCTGGTCCGATTATTTTACGGGACTGCTGTCCTCCATTAAAATACCCGCATTAGGCATCAATGGAATTCATGTACCTGATTGGGCGAGTATGGATTACCTGAGCGCCTACAATGGGCATAAACACGCCGAAGCTTTATTAAACGCTGGCAAAAGCATGGCCAACATTGATGAAGCGACTCGAGTCGCGGCCAACGCATGGAACACCGCCCCTCAAATCGGTGGTTTTCACCTTGTGGCCGATATTCCTGCACTAGGCATCATTATTTTCATCACTTGGTTGGTATACAGAGGAATGAAGGAATCTCGAAACGCCAGCAATGCCATGGTAATTGTTAAGCTAGCCGTAATTTTATTGGTGCTGGCGGTTGGTGTTTTCTATGTAGATACAGAAAACTGGAATCCTTTCGCCCCTAATGGTATTTCGGGCGTACTCAAAGGAGTATCGGCAGTATTTTTTGCCTATATAGGATTTGATGCCATTTCAACTACTGCCGAAGAATGTAAAAACCCACAACGTGATTTGCCTAAAGGCATGATGTGGGCCATCGTAATTTGTACGGTATTGTATATTGCCATTGCATTGGTACTTACTGGAATTGTAAAATACAATACTTTGGCCGTTGGCGACCCTTTAGCTTACGTTTTCGACCAAATAGATTTAAAACTCATGAGTGGCATCATTGCCGTAAGTGCGGTATTTGCTATGGCATCCGTATTATTAGTTTTTCAAATGGGACAGCCGCGTATTTGGATGAGCATGAGCCGCGATGGATTATTGCCAAAATCATTTTCTAAAATTCATCCTAAGTATAAAACACCTTCTTTCTCTACCATCGTAGTTGGTTTTGTAGTGGCCATTCCTTCATTATTCATGAACCTTACTACCGTAACCGATTTATGTTCAATTGGTACCTTGTTTGCATTTGTGTTAGTATGTGCAGGGGTATTGGTACTTCAAAACAGGCCCGATGTACAACGTGGTAAATTCAAAATCCCTTATGTAAATGCAAAGTTTGTAATTCCTGTACTTTTTGCAGGAGCAATTATTTTAGCCTTTACAAAATTTAACAAGGAAGCCATAGGTTTTATTTCAAACACGCCTAAAGTAATAAACCCCGTTAGTTTTGTTACTTCGTTAAATAATGAAGAACTAACCACCATCAAACAAGAAATCACTGCAAGTCCTGTAGTATTACAAGGCAAACAAATTGATGCGGAAGCTTATTTGAGTAACCTTAATTCAGATCAATACGAAAGCTTCTTGAGCAAATCATCAATAGATTATCATAAGAAATATGAAAGTGGTTGGCATTTGTTCAAACACAAAATCCCAATGTGGATTTTCTTGATCATTTGCTTAGTCATTACCTATTTATCCATCACCAAAAACTTGTCCTTAATCCCTGTATTAGGCTTAATTTCATGTTTATACATGATGTGCGAATTAGAACTCAGCAACTGGGTTGGTTTTGGAATATGGTTAGTAGTAGGTTTGGTGATTTATTTCCTATATGGTTATAGGAACAGTAAATTGGGGCAAGAAGAAAACAGTTCTTTAGTCCAGTAGGTGATTGGGTATTTACTCATTCAAAACCTTAATCATTAAATCATTGATCTTCCAGTGAAAATCATACAGATATGTGCGGCTTATAAACCTGCATACATTTATGGTGGGCCAACCATGTCGGTATCCAAACTGTCGGAAGAGTTGGTAAAAGCAGGTCAAGACGTAGTGGTGCTAGCTACTACTGCGAATGGAAAAACAGAATTAAATGTTCCTTCAGGTCTAGAGCAAATCGTTGATGGCGTAAAAGTCTTTTATTTCAAAAGACTAACTAAAGATCATACGCACTTTTCTCCTGCCCTATTTAGTTTTCTACGAAAACTGATTGTAGAAGAGAAAAAAGCGGGTCGTAAAAACGAGCTGATTATACACATCCATGCCTGGTGGAATTTAGTCTCTATTTTTTCGTGTTTAGTTGCTAAAATACATGGTGTAAAGGTTGTCTTATCACCTAGGGGGATGCTAACCAATTATAGTCTTAACAACAGAAATTCAAAGCTTAAAGATGCCATCCACTTCTTTCTCGGCAAAAACCTTTTAAAATATTGCCATATCCATGCCACTAGTGAAAAAGAGCAGGAAGACATTTTGGAAACTTGCATACCAAACAATACTAACATTATCGCAAATTTCGTTGAGTTAGGTGACGCAACACCAACAAGTGGCTCCCTAACCGCAGCTATACCAACTGAATCATCCACCTATCAGCTACTTTTTCTTTCTCGTATAGAAGAAAAAAAAGGACTTGAACTACTATTCAATGCCCTAGCAAAAGTGAATATCTCGTGGAACCTTTCCATAGCAGGTAGCGGTGAAATAAGTTATTTGCAACACCTCTATCAACTTGCGGATCAACTTAATATCAGTTCTAAAATCAAATGGCTAGGGCAAGCAGATAAGAATCAAAAATTTGAGCTTTTAGCAGAGCACGATTTATTAGTACTTAGCTCCCATAATGAGAATTTTGCAAATGTCGTCATCGAAAGTTTGTCTGTAGGTACGCCCGTATTAGTGAGTACCGAAGTTGGACTGGCAGATTATGTGACTAAAAATAATTTAGGTTGGGTGGTGCCAAATGATCCAGACCAACTAATGGTGGCCATTATAAAATCCTTTGAGGACACACAAAAACGTGCTCAAATTAGGGCCAGCGCTCCATCAAAAATTAAGCAAGATTTTGATGAAACTACGCTAGCAAACAAATACATCAGCATGTACAAGCATTTATTAGGGAAATCATGAGCGCTTATAAAGAATACGGCTATACCCATACACAGGCAGACCATACACAACATTATATCTGGCAACCTATTGTATCATTGTTAAATAACAACTCCACAATTCTAGATTTAGGTTGTGGAAATGGTGCTTTCGCTAATGAATTAATAGTGAAAGGTTTTGATGTTTATGGTACCGATGCTTCCAGTAATGGTATTGAACAGGCCAACAGTATAAACCCTAATCACTTTTTTGTACAGGACCTATCTTCTGATGATCTACCTATCGACCTAAAAGACAAAGAATTCAAAACCATAATTTCCACCGAAGTAATTGAACATTTATATGATCCACGCGCTTTTATTGCCTTTGCAAAAAGAGTACTCCTCAAAAATGGCGGTGGAGAGTTCATCCTTTCAACTCCCTATCACGGCTATCTCAAAAATCTAGTTATTGCCATCACAGGAAAATGGGATCAGCATGCCAACCCACTTTGGGATGGTGGACATATTAAATTATGGTCAAAAAAGACACTAAGCAAACTCTTAGAAGAGCAAGGCTTTAAGATAACCCACTTCATAGGTTGCGGAAGATTACCCTATCTTTGGAAATCAATGGTGATTAGAGCCACAATTCAATGAAGCCAGCATTTAGTTTCATCATCTTAACTTTCAACGAAGAACAACACCTTCCTCGTTTGCTCAATTCTATTGCAAGATTAAATGCACCAATCTTCATATTAGATTCGGGAAGTACTGATGACACGCTAAAAATTGCAGAAAGTTTCGGAGCCATGGTAAAGTTTCATCCTTTTGAAAATCACCCAAAACAATGGGATTATGCCCTTAAAAATTTTGAGGTTCAAACCCCTTGGGTAATCGGATTAGATGCCGATCAGATCGTGACGCCTGAACTGCTTGAATTACTGATCAACTTTAATGACGAAACCTATGGGAATGTAGAGGGTATCTATTTTAACCGCAAAAACATCTTCAAAGGAAAATGGATTAAACATGGCGGCTATTACCCTAAATACCAATTAAAAATGTTTCGCTATGGCATGGGATACTCCGACCTTAACGAAAATATGGATCACCGGTTTATCGTCACAGGAAATACCACCATTTGGAAGAAAGGGCATCTTCTTGAAGAAAACCTCAAGGAAAATGAAATTCGTTTTTGGATCGACAAGCACAACCGCTACAGTGATTTGGTAGCCAACGAAGAAATAGAGCGGATGGAAAACCTCCGAAAGCAAACCATCAAACCAAAATTGTTTGGCGACCCCTACCAACGCACAGCTTATATAAAAAGCATATGGTGGAAACTACCTCGTTTCCTTAGACCTTTCATCTATTTCACTTACCGAATGACTTTCCAATTAGGTTTTTTAGATGGACGAACAGGTATCCTATTTCATTTCCTGCAAGGGTTCTGGTTCAGATTAATTGTCGACGTAAAAATTGCTGAGAAGTTAAACCAAAGCAAGCAAAAATGAGTAAGCTCAGTCAAACCATTAAAAGCTTTTGGGACGAGCCCTATTTTAGGTTCATCTGCTACTTCCTCTTGCTATCCTTATTCCTATATGAATTTAACACTGCTTACATTGGCATTACTGCCAAAGGCGGAATTTATGTGCCATTTTTAGACCAGCATCTCAACTACATCAATTGGTGGCGTAATTTCACCATAGATAGTGCGGCTACGGTTTTACGTTGGATGGATTACATCGTTTATACTAACGACTACCAACTAAAAGTAATTGGCAGACATGGCTTCACAATGGTGTATACCTGTTTGGGCTATGGGATCATGAGCGTTTTCAGTGCCTTTGTCATTACGTTTCCTGGTTATATTAAAGCTAGATATGGCTTTTTACTATTTGGACTAGTACTCATTCAACTACTAAATACCTTAAGACTCATCGTATTGTCTTTGTATTGGGACAAGAGAAAACCACTACTCACCATTGACCACCATGATCTATTTAACATCATAGTTTATGTCGTTTTAATCCTACTGGTTTACGGATGGCTCAAATGTGCGAGCAAACGTGGCAAAGTGTAGTGTGTTTTACTCCCTTTTGCTATAAACATATTCGTTTTAGTTATATCTTCGCAATCAATTATTTAACCAACAAATCATTATGTATATTTTAGGAATTAACGCCTATCACGGAGATTCGTCGGCCTGCATTTACAAAGACGGCCAATTAATTGCTGCTTCGGAAGAAGAGCGTTTTAGACGAATAAAACATTGGGCGGGCTTTCCTATTGAAGCCATAAGATTTTGTTTACAGGAAGCAGAAATTAGCATAGAGGAGATAGACCATATTGCTATCTCTAGAGATCCTAAAGCTAATTTGGGCAAAAAGGCTTTAACAGCTTTAAAAAACAGGTTAAACCTCAGTAACGTCATCAATAGAGTTAAAAACCTTAAAAAAGCAGCTTCTATCGAAGAAGAATTCATCGAACATTTCAATTTAAAAGCTGGCGAGTTAAAAGCGAAATTCCATAATGTAGAGCACCATAGGAGTCATTTAGCAAGTGCTTTTTTTGCCTCTCCCTTTGAAGAATCAGCATTACTTTCTATTGACGGCTTTGGCGATTTTACCAGTACGATGACAGGACTTGGTAAAGGCAATAAAATTGAAGTCCTGGAAACCGTTTCCTACCCTCATTCTGTTGGTGTGTTTTATACCACCTTTACGCAGTGGCTTGGCTTTCCTCATTATGGCGACGAGTATAAAGTAATGGGTTTGGCACCATACGGTCAACCTACCCATTTGGAGCAATTGCGAAAGGTAATAAAGTTTAAGGATAACGGACTTTTTGAACTAGACCTAAAATATTTCAACCATCCTTCTAAGGGAGTGAATATGGTTTGGGAAGGTGGCATTCCTGCAATGGACAGTTTGTACAGTGAGGCTTTGCTCAATGAATTTGGACCCGCTAGAAAAGCCGATGAACCTTTAAGCCAAGATCATAAAGATTGGGCAACTTCTGTTCAGAGAATCACCGAAGAGTTGATTTACCATCTATTGACCCATCTTCAACAAAAAACAGGTTCAGATGCCGTTTGTATTGCAGGCGGAGTAGCCCAAAATTCCGTAGCTAACGGAAAAATTTTACTGAAAACACCATTTAAAAAAGTATATATCCCACCAGCAGGACATGATGCTGGAACTTGTATAGGTGCAGCTTTATGGGTATATAACCAATTGCTAGATCAGCCTAGAACAGCTCCTATGCTCCATGGATACCTTGGCAGCCGTTTTAGTAATGAAAACATTGAAGAATTATTGAAGCAGAAGAATATTAGCTACCAAAAATTGGAAGGCGAAGCACTTTTCAGTAAAGTAACCGATTGCCTAATCAACGCTGGTGTGGTGGGATGGTTTCAAGGTCGTGCAGAATTTGGCCCAAGAGCCTTAGGACACCGTTCTATCATTGCTGATCCAAGAAGAGAAGACGCGAAGGAAATCTTGAATACTAAAATCAAAAGAAGGGAGTCCTTCAGACCTTTCGCACCTTCTATCCTAAAACAACATATTCCGCATTATTTCGAACAAGTAGATGATGTTCCTTTTATGGAGAAAGTATTCCTCATCAAAGAAGAACAACGGGCAAAAATCCCCGCAGTAACCCATGTTGATGGCACTGGCCGTTTACAAAGTGTGGAGCAGTCAATAGAACCAAAATACTACGGACTGATCAATAATTTTTACGAAAAAACAGGCGTTCCCATTTTGCTAAATACCTCTTTCAACGAAAATGAGCCTATTGTAAACACACCAGAAGAGGCTTTAAACTGTTTCTTAAGGACTAAAATGGATATGCTGGTATTGGAAGATATCGTTATCGAAAGATAGCTAACTCGATATTTCATTAACAAAAAAGCCCCGCATGTTGCAAGGCTTTTTTGTTTATAACTTGAATGCTAATTAAATCTACTCATTTTCAAGAGGAGCATTAATCGCTTTCCACAACATATCCTTCAATTCTACCAAACCCTGTTGAGCTACTGATGAAATAAAAATATGAGGGATTTGAGGCAATTCCTTTTCCATCTCCGTCTTTAACTCCTCATCAAGCATATCCGATTTCGTTACGGCCAATAAATGGGGCTTCTGCATCAATTCTGGATTAAATTCCCTTAATTCGTTCTTCAATATTTCGTACTCTTCCAAAATAGTCCTGCTCGTATCAGCTGGAACCATAAATAACAGCACAGAATTACGCTCAATATGTCTTAAAAACCTAAAGCCTAACCCCTTTCCTTTCGATGCGCCCTCAATAATCCCAGGAATATCAGCCATAATAAATGACTTCGAATCACGGTAAGAGACAATGCCTAAATTAGGCACCAAGGTAGTAAAGGCATAATCTGCAATTTCAGGCTTCGCGGCCGACAATACCGAGAGCAAGGTAGATTTTCCTGCATTAGGGAAACCCACTAAACCTACATCGGCCAACACTTTCAGCTCCAACACCACCCATTCCTCTTTACCTGCTTCACCTGGCTGTGCAAAACGTGGGGTTTGTAAAGTAGCCGATTTAAAATGGGCATTGCCCAAACCTCCACGACCAGCAGCTGTTAAAATTTTGGTTTCACCATCTTCCGTAATTTCAAAAAGCACCTCTCCAGTTTCGGCATTACGAGCAATAGTACCTAATGGCACTTCTAAAATCTCGTCTTTACCCTGCTTACCAAATTTATGCCCACTACCTCCAGCGCCGCCATCTTCAGCAATAATGTGCTTACGGTATTTCAAATGCAGCAAAGTCCAGAATTGGGTATTACCTTTCAAGATAATATGCCCACCACGACCACCATCTCCACCATCAGGGCCACCCGTAGCCGTATGTTTATCACGATGCAAATGTGCCGAACCTGCCCCCCCTTTTCCCGAGCGACAACAGATTTTTACATAATCAACAAAATTGGAACCTTGAGACATGGAAAATGAATGAATAAATTAGTAAATGTGATAATTAGCTGATATATCTAAGGCCAGCAAGTATCGTTAGTTTTGTGTTCTTATTTTCAATCAAGTTAGCGGAATTCAAAATCTTTGTGTTCTTTGCGCCTTCGCGGTTGAATCTATATAAAAACAAACATCCGCAAAAATAACCAATGTATTTTATACGGATGCTAGTCATCAGCTAATTCTCAAATCATCAAATTAGCTAATTAATATTATTTTAGTAGTTATCGATTACCTCACAAAGGCTATTGAAAATCACTTCAATTTCGCCAATACCATTTACCTTTATCAATTTATCTTGACCTTGGTAATAAGGCAATACATGAATAGTTTTGTTAAAATATTCGTCGATACGCTTTTTTAACTTTTCAGCATCATCATCAGGTCTACCGCTAATTTTATGGCGCTCCGCAATACGACGGGTCAATTCATCTTGATCTACGTCTAAAGCAATTACACCATTGATTTTTTCACCCTTAGCCACCAAAAACTTATCCAATTCCTCTGCCTGAGGAACTGTGCGGGGGAAACCATCAAAAATAAAACCCTTTGCATCAGGATTTTTATCTACTTCCTCTTCCAACATCGCAATGGTAATACTATCTGGCACTAACTCGCCATCAGCAATTAATTTGCTCACCTGTTGTCCTAGCGGGCTTTGGTTTTTAATGTGGGCTCTGAATAAATCGCCTGTTGAAATGTGTACTAACTGATATTTATCAATTAACTTTTGAGATTGGGTGCCTTTGCCTGCACCTGGAGGGCCAAAAAGAACTAAATTTAGCATCAAATTAAGTTAACTACGCTCCTAAAAGGAAATCTATTTATTGTATTGAACTGGCTCATCTTAAGCCATTTCTTTATGAGGTTGCAAATATATAAATATATATTAGCTCTACGGCCATTTTTTTCAATTTTTGGCACCAAAACTTTAAAAACTGCTAATCAAAAACAAGAAAAGGCCATAAACAAAAAAAGGCAGAAGCTATGAACTTCTACCTTTCTTGTGCTCTCGTAGGGATTCGAACCCCAAACCTTCTCATCCGTAGTGAGATGCTCTATCCAGTTGAGCTACGAAAGCATTTCCGTATCGTTAACGGACTGCAAAAGTAATGTTTCAAATTTAAATTCACAATTTTTGTTGCATTTTTTTCTAACAATACTCCTAATCATTTGAAAAACAATCCACTTGCTACTATTTAAAGCTAGCCCCGCTACAGGCTCATACAGCACAGGCCTTAACCACAAGGCTGGTATCCGCCAATATCGGGTTTAATTGGCAGGTGCTGTGCAGGGCTTAACGTTCCCTAAACCCCATTGAAGTGGCAATACTTTTTATCGCTACCTGTCATCCTGAACGCAGTGAAGGATCTGTTTGTTCATGCAAATCAGAAACAGATTCCTCATACCTCGGAATGACAAAAAAACAGGCAAAAAGATTAAAACGAAAAGCGGGACTGCGCTTTGATCCTAGCAATAGTCTCGCTTTTCTAAAAATTTAACTGGAATATTATCCAGCAACTACTTTATTAATCGCTGCAAAGTCAGGCAAATTTCCTGCATCTTCTAAAACTTCCGCATAAATCACTTTACCCTCTTCATCAATCACAAAAGCCGAACGTTTAGCGATACCTTTTAAACCTAAGAAGTCTTCGTATAATGCGCCATAAGCTGCCGCCGTTTCCTTATTAAAATCAGATAGCAATGGGAACTGATAAGCTTGGTCTTCTTTAAACTTGGCTAAAGTAAATGGCGAATCAACCGAAACACCTAAAACTTGTGCGTTTAAACCATCATAATAACCAAAGTTATCTCTCATAGTGCAAAGTTGTGTGGTACAAACACCAGTAAAAGCCAACGGGAAAAAGTGAAGCACAACCTTTTTACCTTTAAAATCGCCTAAAGAAACTTCTTTTAACTCAGTATTCTTTAATTTAAAATCTGGAGCCTGATCTCCTACTTGTAATGACATATATTATAATTGTTAATGGTTAATTATTAATGTTAAATAATGAACAGCCTAGCCAGCTAATTGAAAACTGCGAATTGAAAATTATTTACGGTAAACTGCTAACTGCTAACTGATCCTTCACCAACGCCAACCCTTCCTCAAAACTATGCGGTTGGTAATTCAAATCAGTCATAGCTTTGTCTAAAATAAAACCAGTTTTTTGAGGTCGCTTCGCTTCTTGAGCCAAGGTGTCAGAACTTACTTCTGTAATTAAACCCTCATCCAAATTCCAAAACCGCGCTACCCTTCTCACCAATTCCGCAATACTCATCATATCCTTTCCAGAAATATGATAAACACCTTTCGCCTCGTGTTCAACAATCAACAAACAAGCCTTTGCCAAATCCTCTGCCAAAGTAGGCATGCGCCATTGGTCATTCACTACATTAATAGGCACACCTTTTTCCAAAGCGCCCTTTGCCCAAAGTATAATATTACTACGGCTCATATCCTTTAATATACCGTAAACCAAAATTGTCCTTACAATTGCCCAGTTGCCTTTCATTTGTTGGGTAACCCGTTCTCCCTCCAACTTACTTTCTCCGTAAAAACTTACGGGCTTGGGTTCATCCTCTTCTTGATAAGGACCATTCAATCCGTCATAAACAAAATCAGTAGATACATATATAAAATGTATTCCCAACTTTTCGCAAAGCGATGCCAGAAAAGCCGTTGCCTTTACATTTAAATTCCAACAGGCTTCATTTTGCTCATGGCACGTATCTACGTTAGTCATGGCAGCAGTATGTATAAGCGCATTGGGCCTATACTTTTCCAACACAGTCTTTACTTGTTCCGTATCCAAAATATCCATCTGCTCATACACGTAACCTTCTTTTATCGGATATTTATTTTCACCCCTGTTGGTAGCAATCAAATTCACACCTTGATCCGCTAAAACCTGCTCGGTTATTTTCTGCCCTAAAAGGCCATTGCTACCCGTAACCAATACTGTTTTCATAATGGCTAAATTATCATTTATTAAACTGTTGAAAAACATTTTATTTCTATATAAAATTTACATTAAAATTTAATAACTTTGCCATCCGAAAAGCAGGCGCACAAAAACGCCTTTAACATTTTGATTTTTATAATTTTACCAAATACAAAATATGCCTAATATTGGAAAGATAGCGCAAATTATAGGTCCGGTAGTTGACGTGAGCTTTGTTAACGATGCCACTTTACCTAAAATTTTCTCTGCTTTAGAGATTAAAAAAGAAAATGGTCAAAAAATCGTTCTAGAGGTTCAACAACATCTTGGTGAAGACCGTGTACGTGCCATTGCAATGGACTCAACCGATGGTTTAGTACGTGGAATGGATGCGGTTGATACTGGTGCACCTATTAAAATGCCTGTAGGCGATGAGATCAAAGGTCGTTTATTCAACGTAGTTGGTGAAGCTATCGACGGAATTAACACTTTAGATAATTCTGCTGGTAAGCCAATCCACAATGCTCCTCCTAAATTTGATGAGCTTTCTACCGAAACTGAAGTACTTTTTACAGGTATTAAAGTTATCGACTTATTAGAGCCTTATGCAAAAGGTGGTAAAATTGGATTATTTGGTGGTGCGGGAGTAGGCAAAACCGTATTAATCATGGAGTTGGTAAACAACATCGCTAAAGCTTATGCTGGTTTATCAGTATTTGCTGGTGTAGGCGAGCGTACTCGTGAGGGTAACGACTTATTGCGTGAGTTTATCGAGTCTGGCGTAATCAACTATGGCGACGAGTTCTTGCACTCAATGGAAAAAGGTGGATGGGATTTAGACAAAGTTGATACTGAAAAATTAAAAGAATCAAAAGCAACATTGGTATTCGGTCAAATGAACGAGCCTCCTGGTGCACGTGCTCGTGTAGCATTATCAGGTTTAACGGTTGCTGAATATTTCCGTGATGGTGATGGCGAAGGCGCTGGAAAAGACATCCTTTTCTTCGTTGACAACATCTTCCGTTTTACTCAAGCAGGTTCTGAAGTATCGGCACTATTAGGTCGTATGCCTTCAGCGGTAGGTTACCAACCAACCCTAGCAACTGAGATGGGTTTAATGCAAGAGCGTATTACTTCAACTAAACGTGGTTCAATTACCTCAGTACAGGCAGTATATGTACCTGCGGATGACTTAACTGACCCTGCACCGGCTACAACATTTGCCCACTTAGATGCAACAACCGTACTTTCTCGTAAAATTGCTGAGCTAGGTATTTATCCTGCGGTAGATCCATTGGATTCTACTTCACGTATCCTTTCTCCTGCAGTTTTAGGTGACGAGCACTATAACACTGCACAACGTGTGAAAGAAACTTTACAACGTTATAAAGAATTACAAGATATCATTGCGATCTTAGGTATGGATGAGTTATCTGAAGAAGATAAATTAACGGTACACAGAGCTCGTCGTGTTCAACGTTTCTTGTCACAACCTTTCCACGTTGCTGAGCAATTTACAGGTTTAGCTGGTGTATTGGTAGACATTAAAGATACCATCAAAGGCTTCAACATGATCATGGACGGTGAAGTTGACGAGTATCCAGAAGCTGCATTTAACTTAGTTGGTAGCATTGAAGATGCTATTGAAAAAGGTAAAAAATTATTGGCAGAAGCTAATTAGTATATAGTAGCTAGTACTTAGTATATAGAAAGGCTCTTTATCTAAGTACTAACTCATTAATTTATTTAGTGGATTAGTCTAAATACTAATTACTAAATACTAACTACTAAAGAATGAACTTAGAAATATTAACTCCAGATAAGAAAGTTTTCGAAGGCGAAGTAACTGCGGTTACTGTTCCTGGAACTTCTGGTTCTTTTCAAATCTTAAAAGACCACGCTCCTATCATTTCTACTTTAGAAGATGGTCCAGTGATTGTGAAAGAAGCAACAGGCGAAAATATCTACAACATTAAAGGCGGTGTAGTTGAAGTACTGGATAATAAAATTATTGTTTTGGCCGAAGCTATTGTTGCTTAAGCTAAACAGAAAATAAAAGAAAGCCCTGAACGAAAGTTCGGGGCTTTTTGCTTTATAATATCTTGCCGTCATTTCGACGAGGAACGAGGAGAAATCTAGCAATATGAATGTTATCCCTCCAATAAATTACTTGCCCCGAATAATCAAGTCAATCCATGCCTCGCAATAACGACAAACTCCCCTTCCGTTTATTACCATACATCAACAAGCAAGCAGCAATTTCTTCCTAACTTCGTTAACATCATTTAAAACGAATTACGATGAAAGAAGAATTTATCACCCTACCTCTAATCAAAAATGAAGAAGCCAAACGTTTCGAATTATCAGTAGATGGACATACAGCATTTATCGATTATGAAGAAGATGAGAAAATCATTAAGCTCATTCATACAGAAAGCCCTGAAGCTTTAGCTGGCAGAGGAGCTGCAACCGCATTGATTGAAAAAACGCTAAACTACCTGGAAGAAAACGCTTATGCTTTAGTTCCTTTATGTCCTTTAGTTTTTGCTTACGTTAAAAGGCACCCAGAATGGAAAAGGCTAGTGCCCTCTAAATATCTAAGACTTTTTGATAGATAGATATCTTCATAAGCATTTCCTTATTCTGATGAAGAATAATTATCTTCATCTTAAGATTGATTACGCTCATGAAAAAAATGTGGCTTTGTCTCTTAATGATTATAGGAAGCTTTTACACAAAAGCGCAGTCGTTAAGGTATTTTGATTCGAACAATAACGAAATTTCGAAAGAAAGATTTGATGAGATAAGAGAAACAGGGAAATTTCTACGAATGCCTGGTGACTCCATCAATCACACAAAGCTCATTCTTAGAGAAGAAAAAGGAAAACTAGCAGACTACACTACATTTAAAGCGGCAATAGAATCCCATACAGGGAAAAAGCTATCGGAAATTTCACCTACCGTGTTTATTTACTATCCAGGTAAGGATCCCTGCAACACTTCTGGCACTGCTACCCCCGCATCAAAAAATGCTTGGCATGCGGAACTACAAAAAGGTGTTTGGAAATTATGCGAAACAAAGCCTCTGTACATATCCAAGAACATTAATGACATGGATGGAAAAGGTTCATCTGTACTGCCCTGGGTTAGCGATCCTGAGCATATTGTAGAAAAAACTTTCTTTAAGCAGCGCTATCCTTGTGGAAGCTTTGTTGTGATTGCCCCAGATGGTAATTACATCAGTCATTTTGGAGAATATGCTAAGGACAGTGTTTGGAAAGCCGTAAAACAAATCAAGAAACAAATGGGTAAAACCGAAGATGAAAACTAGTCTTCAATACCGCCCCTTACGCCTACCCTTTCTCAACAAGTTTTCCTGACATTTATCACTTTTAGGCAGAAAATTGCAAAAATTACAATGCAAGCATAACATCTATACCGAATACCGATTCCATATTTGGTCTACCATTGATAATGTTTTAGTAGAAAAAAGAGTATTTTGTCAAAATTAAAATCCGAAAAATATAAAAATAACAGAACTATATTCTAAATTAAATATTTTCATTTTGCCTATTGCTATTTTTTGAACCGAATACTAAATTGGTATTTATAAAAACAGCACAAAATAATTGAACTCCTCAAAAATGAAATTGATCAACTTAAATAGCTTCCTTCACCTCTTTGGTATTACCGAAGTGCTGCTACTTAATGTGGTACTTTCAAAACAGAGTAAGGGTTCTTTTTAAGATATGATGTAACAGACTAAAAAAGCGTCCCCTTCTTCAAAAAATGGGACGCTTTTTTTAAAATAATATAAACCACCTTGATTTAAAATCAAGGTAGCATCATCATCAATGAAGACATAATAAAATAGATGAAAATGAATTATTACAATTCGAACACGGTGATTTATTTAAACGGCCAGTTTGTAAAGGCCAACGAAGCCAAGACCGATTTATACGGACAATCGCTTCACTACGGCTTTGCAGCATTTGAGGGCATAAGGGCTTATAAAACCCACAACGCCACTCGTATTTTCAAGGCTCGGGAACATTTCGAAAGGTTAAAACGCTCCTGCGAATTAACTGGAATTCCTTTTAACTGGAATATTGAAGACCTAATTAGACAGACTTACCGCCTGCTCGAACTGAATAATTTAAAAGATGCCTACATCCGTCCTTTGGTATTTAGCGAACCACAAATGACCTTGGTTACTCCCGAAAAAGTATCCATCATGTTGTGTGCTTGGGAATGGGCTGCCTACCTTGGGGATAGACAATTGAAAGTATCCATTTCACCTTTCGAACGTCCAAACCCTAAATCAATCCACATTGAAGCTAAAATTAGCGGCCATTATGTAAATTCTATTTTAGCTACTTCTGATGCTAAGAATAAAGGTTTTGACGAGGCACTATTGTTAGATGCAAATGGTCACGTGGCCGAAGCACCTGGAGCCAACATTTTTATCGAAAAAAACGGAAAACTATATACGCCTGCAAAAGGAAATATCTTGCCTGGCATTACTCGTGCAACCATCATTGAGCTTTGCCGTGTGCTGGACATTGAAGTGATTGAACAAGAAATCAACGTTGATTTCCTAAAAAATGCCGATGGCGCATTTTTCTGTGGAACAGCTGTTGAAGTGGCAGGTATCCACACCATTGATGAAGTGGTGTACCGACAAAGATGGAGAGATAGCATTGGCGCTACCTTGCAAAGAGCATATAAAAACCTGGTGCTGGAGAAAGTGAATTACGAAGTGATTATTTAAATTTCTTCTTTTCGATAATTTGTTAGTATGTTTGGGCTGTAAGAAAAAACAACATGCGTTTAACCACAGTCATTATTAACAACATTATCGTTATTCCTCACCAGAGGGAAGGCAATCGTTGTATATAATGAAAAAGATACTATAGCGAAACCGCCTCCCAAAAAGAGGCGGTTTTTTTTGACCTCATTTTTTAACCTAAACAGAACAAACAACAATATAAATGGAATTAAATAAGTACAGTAAGACATTTACGCAAGATCCTACACAACCAGCAGCACAAGCCATGCTTTATGGAATTGGTTTAACTGATGCCGATATGCACAAAGCACAAATTGGCATTGCCAGCATGGGCTATGATGGTAATACCTGTAACATGCACTTGAACGATTTAGCTCAAGTCGTGAAAACAGGGGTCTGGAAAAATGATTTAGTAGGTCTTACTTTTAATACCATTGGCGTAAGTGATGGCATGAGCAACGGTACAGATGGCATGCGCTACTCTTTAGTGAGCCGCGACGTAATTGCCGATAGTATCGAAACCATTTGCGGGGGACAGTATTACGATGGTGTGATTTCTATTCCAGGTTGTGATAAGAATATGCCAGGAGCAATTATGGCCATGGCACGTTTAAATCGCCCTTCAATCATGGTTTACGGAGGTACTATTGCTCCAGGTCATTACAAAGGCGAAGAATTGAATATCGTTTCAGCTTTTGAAGCTTTGGGCCAAAAAATCTGCGGTAATTTATCCGACGAAGATTACCAAGGCATCATTAAACACACTTGTCCAGGTGCTGGTGCTTGTGGTGGTATGTACACGGCAAATACCATGGCCTCGGCTATTGAAGCTTTGGGAATGAGCTTGCCTTACTCATCATCTAACCCTGCAATCAGCGAGGAGAAAAAACAAGAATGTTTGGATGCAGGAAAATACATCAAAATCTTGCTTGAAAAAGATATCAAACCTTCTGATATCATGACTAGAAAAGCATTCGAAAATGCCATTCGCTCCATCATCATCTTAGGTGGAAGTACCAATGCGGTATTACACTTTATTGCGATGGGTAAAGCCATTGGCGTGGAAATTACACAAGATGATTTCCAACGCATGAGTGATGTAACCCCTGTTTTGGCTGATTTTAAACCAAGTGGAAAATACCTGATGCAGGACTTGCACCAATATGGTGGCATTCCAGCAGTAATGAAATATTTATTGAATGAAGGATTGCTACACGGCGATTGCTTAACGGTAACTGGTAAAACAGTAGCGGAGAATTTGGCCGATGTAAAATCTATCATGGATTATGACCAAAAAATCATTCAAAAGTTAAGCGAGCCGCTTAAAGCTACTGGTCACTTACAAATTTTGTACGGCAATCTTGCAGAAAAAGGTTCGGTAGCAAAGATCAGTGGTAAAGAAGGTGAAAAATTTGAAGGACCAGCTCGCGTATTTGATGGTGAGCATGACTTAATTGCTGGTATTTCCAGCGGTCGTGTTAAACCTGGGGATGTAATTGTGATTAAAAATTCTGGTCCTGTAGGCGCACCAGGCATGCCAGAAATGTTGAAGCCAACTTCGGCAATTATCGGCGCTGGATTAGGAAAATCAGTGGCTTTAATTACTGATGGCCGTTTTTCTGGTGGCACACACGGTTTTGTGGTTGGACACATCACGCCAGAATCTTACAAAGGTGGCTTAATTGGCTTGGTAGAAGATGACGACCCTATTTTGATTGATGCGGTAAATAATGTGATTAGCCTACAAGTCAGTGAAGAAGTGATTGCAGAGCGAAGAAAGAACTATCAGCAGCCTGCTTTAAAGGTCACCAAGGGTGTACTTTATAAGTATGCAAAGACAGTTTCAGACGCCGCCAGCGGTTGTGTAACCGATGAAATGTAACAATTAACCTAAACCGAAAACTTCCATTCATAAAATATAGAAACTATGGAAACCTTACAAGATACAGAAACGAAAAAGGCGACAACCAGCAGCTCCCCTACCTTTAAAGGCTCGGGTTCACAAATGTTGTTGAACTGCCTTATTGAGGAGGGTGTAAGCACTATTTTTGGCTACCCAGGTGGTGCAATTATGCCTATTTACGATGCGCTTTATGACTATGCCGACAAACTACAACATATTTTGGTCCGCCATGAACAAGGTGGTATCCACGCTGCACAAGGCTATGCTCGCACCAGCGGAAAAGTGGGTATTGCTTTTGCAACCAGTGGTCCAGGGGCTACCAACTTAGTAACAGGTTTGGCTGATGCGCAAATTGACAGTACGCCTTTGGTTTGTATCACTGGACAAGTATTTGCCCACCTTTTAGGTACCGATGCTTTCCAAGAAACAGATGTGATTAACATTACTACGCCCGTAACCAAATGGAACTACCAAATTACGGATGCGAAGGAAATTCCAGAAGTACTGGCTAAGGCTTTTTACATTGCCAAAAGCGGTAGACCTGGTCCTGTTTTGATTGACATTACCAAAAATGCGCAGCTACAAATCGAAGAGTTTGAAGCTTATGTAAAATGTAACCATATCCGCAGTTACCGACCTAAACCAAAAGTGAGGGTTGAATTTATTGAGGAAGCCGCCAAACTAATTAATAATGCTAAAAAACCTTTTGTATTATTTGGTCAAGGAGTGATTTTAGGTGGTGCAGAAAAAGAATTTAAAGCATTTATCGAGAAAACAGGTATTCCTGCTGCTTGGACAATCATGGGCGAAGGTGCCATTCCAACCGACCATCCGTTAAACGTAGGGATGTTAGGCATGCACGGTAATTACGGACCAAACGTGTTAACCAACGAATGTGATGTTTTAATTGCTATCGGGATGCGTTTTGATGACCGTGTAACTGGTCGTCTGGATAAATATGCGAAACAGGCAAAAGTGGTTCATTTGGATATTGACCCGGCTGAGATTGACAAAAACGTAAAAGCTGAAGTGGGCATTTGGGGCGATTGTAAGGAAACACTTCCAATTTTAACCAACCTAGTAAAAGAAAATAAACATGAAGCTTGGGTTGCTCTTTTCAGGGACTACAACCAGCAAGAGATAGACCAAGTCATTACCCCTGAGTTGTACCCTTCTGGTGAAGAAATGACCATGGGTGAAGTGTTGCGCACCTTAAATGAACTTACTGGTGGCGACGCGGTAATTGTAACTGACGTTGGTCAGCACCAAATGGTGGCTTGCCGTTATGCGAAATTTAACAAAACACGTAGCAATGTTACTTCGGGTGGTTTAGGAACCATGGGCTTTGGTTTACCTGCAGCTATTGGGGCTAAATATGGCGCTCCAGAGCGTACAGTGGTAGCCATTATTGGCGACGGTGGTTTCCAAATGACTCCACAGGAATTAGGAACCATTATGCAATTTGGTGCAGCCGTTAAAATTTTGATTTTAAACAACCAGTTCTTGGGAATGGTACGTCAGTGGCAACAGTTATTCCACGACAAACGCTATTCTTTTGTGAACATTACCAGCCCTGATTTTGTAGCCCTGGCCAAGTCATACTACATTGAGGCTAGCAAGGTTGACCAAAGAGCTGAACTTAAAAAAGCATTGGAAACCATGATTAACCACGAAGGTTCATACCTTTTAGAAGTAATGGTAGGCAAGGAAAACAATGTTTTCCCAATGGTACCACAAGGTTGTAGCGTAAGCGAAATTAGATTGAAATAATTAGAGCAAAGAACAAGGACAAAAGATAAAAGACCGATTGTCACTCATCTTTATTCCTTTATCCTTAATCCAAAAAACAATGAGTAACGACACCATAAAATATATCCCTGGAGATGCCAACTACGAAGGCAAGCAGGATTTCACCATTACGGTTTATGCTGAAGACAGGGTTGGTTTATTGAACCGCATTTCGATTATATTTTCGAAAAGGAAAATCAACATCGACAGCTTAAACACTTCCCCTTCTGAGATTGCAGGTATACACCGTTTTACCATTTTGATTAACGAAAGTCATGAAGTGGTAAGGAAATTAGCCCGACAGATTGAGAAGCAAGTTGAGGTGCTGAAAGTGTACTTCAATACGGATAGCGAAGTGATTTGGCAAGAACTGGCCCTTTACAAAGTATCTACTGAAGAGATTACCGAAAAAGTAACCGTAGAGCGTTTGTTGAGACAATACGGCGCAACGGCGGTAGTAATCAGAAAAGACTATACCGTTTTCTCGGTAACTGGTCATAAAGAAGAAACTGATGCCTTGGTAAAAGCACTGGAACCTTATGATTTGATTGAATTTGTGAGAAGTGCTAGAGTGGCCATCATTAAAGATAGCGCTGGTTTCCATGAAAAGCTGAAAGAATTTGAAGCGGAAGAACCAGGAGAAGAACGTGTAGAAAATGAGTTCTTGGATAAGGGCGATAAGATTTTTACGATGTAGGAAGTAGTCGGGAAGACCGAATGTTGGAAAAGTCAGAAAAGACGGGAAGACCGAGTTTTACCACTCTATAGCTTGCGGACTTCTCGGACTTCCGGACTTTGTAAACTAAACCCGATTGAAGCGGAAATACTTTTTGGTTAATCTAGCGAAAAAGATTGCCACGTCGTTCCTCCTCGCAATGACGACAAAGGAGCGAATGACGGATGACCAAAAAGATTGAAGCAAAAAGCGGGACTAAAATAACCGAAGCGCACAGAACCATGCTTTACCAGAAAATAGAGCAAGGATTAAGGAGCAAAGAATAAAGATAAATAGTATAGAAATCGGTGAAATTAAACCGAATAAAAAATTAACCAATAAAACAATAAATCAGTGTAGCAAATATCTGTACAATCACAATAAATGCAATCACTAAAAAACTAAATAGAACAATGGCAAATTATTTTAACACATTACCACTTAGAGAAAAATTGAACCAATTAGGTGTATGCGATTTCATGGAAAACGATGAGTTTTTGGATGGCGTAAATGCATTAAAAGGTAAAAAGCTGGTAGTTGTAGGCTGTGGCGCTCAGGGCTTAAACCAAGGTTTAAACTTGAGAGACAGCGGTTTGGATGTATCTTATGCGTTGCGCAAGGAAGCTATCGAGCAAAAAAGAGATAGTTGGAAAAATGCGACTGACAACAATTTTAAAGTAGGTACTTACGAAGAATTGATCCCATCTGCGGATGTGGTGATTAACCTTACGCCAGATAAACAACATACTGCGGTGGTAAATGCGGTAATGCCGTTAATGAAACAAGGCTCTACCCTACTTTATTCTCACGGTTTCAACATTGTAGAGGAAGGCATGCAAATCCGTAAAGACATTACTGTAATTATGGTAGCACCTAAATGCCCTGGCTCGGAGGTTAGAGCGGAGTATTTGAGAGGTTTTGGTGTACCAACCTTAATTGCCGTACACCCTGAAAACGACCCAGAAGGTAAAGGTTTGGCACAAGCTAAAGCTTACTGCGTGGGTACAGGTGGTCACAGAGCTGGTGTTTTGAAATCATCTTTCGTGGCTGAAGTAAAGTCTGACTTAATGGGCGAGCAAACTATTTTATGTGGTTTGTTGCAAACGGGTTCAATCCTTTCTTTCGATAAAATGGTTGAAAAAGGAATTGATGCTGGTTATGCTTCTAAATTGGTACAATATGGTGTAGAGGTGATTACCGAAGCCTTAAAACATGGTGGTGTAAGTGGTATGATGGACCGTTTGAGCAATGTAGCGAAGATTAAAGCTTTCAAAATTTCTGAGGAGTTGAAAGACATTATGCGTCCTTTATTCCAAAAGCACCAAGATGATATCATGAGCGGCGAATTTAGCAGCACCATGATGGCTGATTGGGCTAATGGCGATGCAAACCTATTGAAATGGAGAGCTGAAACAGGTGAAACTGCTTTCGAAAAAACACCCGCTGGTGATGTAAAAATTGGCGAACAAGAGTACTTTGACAACTATACTTTGATGGTTGCTTTTGTGAGAGCTGGTGTAGAATTGGCTTTTGAAACCATGGTTGAGGCTGGTATTAAACCAGAGTCTGCTTACTATGAGTCGCTACACGAGACTCCGCTAATTGCCAACACGATTGCTCGTAAGAAATTGTTTGAAATGAACCGTGTAATTTCTGATACAGCTGAATATGGTTGCTACTTATTTGACCAAGCTTGCAAGCCTTTGTTAACGGATTTCATGAAAACGGTAGATACTGATTTAGTGGGTAAAAACTTTAACGAGGGTAAAGATGGTTCGGTAGATAATGCTGAGCTAGTAGCGATTAATGAGATTTTACGTGACCACCAAGTGGAGGTTGTAGGTAGAAAATTGCGTAAGGCAATGACTGCAATGAAGTCGATTAAGACCGCGTAAAACACCACCTAACCGTCCTTTTGGGGAGGAGAATTTAAAGAATAATACCAGACCTCGTAGGTTTTAAAAACCTGCGAGGTCTACAAAAAAGAATGTTATCCTGAGCCCATCGAAGGAATTCTTTTCTAATTTTACGGAAAAGTCTTCGACAAGTTCAGACTGACAAACTAACTATAAATAATTTATAAAAAGATGGCGAAAACATTAGTAGAAAAAATATGGGATGCTCACGTAGTGAAACGTGAAGAGGGCTTTCCTGATATTTTGTACATTGATACGCATTTAATTCACGAGGTTACTTCGCCTCAGGCTTTTGATGGTTTGAGAAAACGTGGCATCGGGCTTTTCCGTCCGAAACAAACAGTAGCTACTGCCGACCATAACGTACCTACTTTAAATCAGCATTTACCAATCAAGGAAGAGCTTTCGAGATACCAGGTAGATATGTTGACTAAAAACTGTGCGGAGTTTGGCGTAGAACTTTATGGTTTAGGTCATCCTTTCCAAGGAATTGTACACGTGATTGGTCCTGAACTGGGCATTACCCTACCAGGAAAAACCATGGTTTGCGGCGATAGTCATACTTCAACACATGGTGCTTTTGGTGCCATTGCTTTTGGTATTGGAACTTCACAGGTGGAGCAGGTTTTTGCTACGCAATGTTTGCAACAATCAAAACCTAAAACCATGAAAATTGAGGTAAATGGAGAGTTGAGAAAAGGTGTGGGTGCAAAAGACATTATCCTTTACATTATCTCTAAAATTTCTGCCGCTGGTGGTACAGGTTATTTTGTAGAGTTTGCAGGTTCGGCCATCCGTTCATTAAGCATGGAAGCGCGGATGACAGTGTGCAACATGAGTATCGAAATGGGTGCTCGTGGTGGTTTAATTGCGCCTGACGAAACCACTTTCGAATACGTAAAAGGCAGAAAATTTGCCCCAGCAGGCGAAGAATGGGACAAAGCTTTGGCCTACTGGAAAACTTTATATAGTGATGAGGATGCAAAATTTGATGCCGTATTAACTTACAATGCTGCTGACATTGCTCCAATGATTACTTATGGTACCAACCCTGGAATGGGTATTGGCATTGCCGAACATATTCCTGCAACTAGCGCTCAGCCACAAAGCGAGCAAGTATCTTACAAAAAGGCTTTAGATTATATGGGCTTTGCTGATGACGAAAGCTTGTTGGGTAAACCTGTAGATTATGTTTTCATTGGAAGTTGTACCAACTCTCGTATTGAAGATTTACGTGCCGTTGCAGAGTTTGTAAAAGGCAAACAGAAAGCCGACAATGTAGAAGTTTGGATTGTTCCTGGTTCTAAACAAGTAGAAGCACAAGCCATTGCAGAAGGTTTGGATAAAGTTTTTGAAGCCTCTGGTTTCCAATTACGCGAACCAGGTTGTTCGGCTTGTTTGGGAATGAACGAGGATAAAATTCCAGAAGGAAAATATTGTGTTTCTACTTCGAACAGAAACTTCGAGGGCCGTCAGGGACCAAACGCAAGAACGATGCTGGCAAGCCCGTTAACAGCGGCAGCAGCAGCGGTTACAGGTAAAATTACGGATGTAAGAGAGTTGTTGGAAGAAGCTTAACATACCTGTCATGCTGACGAAGGAAGCATCTCCAAGCGATGAAACAGATTCTTCGTTCCTCAGAATGACAAGAAAAAAATATGATTTTAGAAGTTGCCATATTAAACGTAATCCCAAACCTAACGGCAGAGTTTGAAGCGGCTTTTGCAAAGGCTCAACAAATTATTGCAAGCATGGAAGGTTATGTTTCGCATCAACTTCAAAAATGTATTGAAGATCCTGCCAAGTACATCTTATTAGTAAACTGGACAGATTTGGAAGCACACACCCTAGGGTTTAGAGGCTCGGAAGAATATCAAGAATGGAAAGTTTTATTACACCATTTTTACGAACCCTTCCCTACTGTAGAACACTTTGAAAAAGTTAAAAGTTAAAAGTTAAAAACTGCACATATCCATAACTTAAATGCCCTTGGGTGTCTAAGGTGATAAAAAAAAGAAAATATGCCAGAAATATATTGGGACGGCAAGCTTTACAACGAACAGCATCATTTCGTATCTGATTACGGAGCAGATGTTTTGCAATGGCTTGATGCAAAAGAGGGAGAAAATATTTTAGACGTGGGTTGTGGCACTGGTGATTTGGCTGCTAAAATCCAAGAGGCTGGCGCAACTGTTTTGGGAGTTGATGCTTCTGCGGAGATGGTAGAATTGGCCAAACAAACCTACCCTAGCATTTCGTTTGAGCAAAAAGATGCTACTCAATTGGATTATAGTCGTGAGTTTGATGCAGTGTTTAGTAATGCCACTTTTCACTGGATAGAAAACCAAAGAGGATTGCTCCGAGGCATTTATAAAAGTTTGAAACATGGTGGTCGTTTAGTGGCCGAATTTGGGGGCAAAGGAAATATCAAATCTATTGTGGATGCCATTGAAGCTGCTGCCAAACAACTGCATTTGGAGCACAGGGTAATTTCTAATTTTTGGTTTTTCCCTTCCATTAGCCATTACGCAACCCTGTTAGAATCGGCAGGTTTTGAAACAGAACAAATGTGGCTGTTTGACAGGCCAACCAAATTGGTAGGCGAAGACGGCATGCTCAAGTGGATCAATCAGTTTGCACAACACGCTTTTGTAAACTTAAATGAAGACGAAGCTAAAGCAGTGACCGATTTAGCGGTAAGCATGCTAAAACCCAATCATTTTAAAGATGGGGAGTGGACAGCAGATTATAAAAGATTAAGGATAAAAGCAATAAAGAAGTAATAAGTTTTAGATGATAAGTTGTAAGTCCAAACAACATAACCTAGAATTAATGGTAATGAAATAAGCGACAGACGAGTCTTGATACTTGATACTCGCTACTTGATACTAGTTAAAATGAAAAAATTTGAAACATTAAGCTCATCGGTAGTACCATTACCTATTGAGAATATAGATACCGACCAAATTATTCCAGCAAGGTTTTTAAAAGCTACTACACGTGAAGGCTTTGGTGAAAACCTATTCCGAGATTGGCGTTACAATGGTGATAATACCCCTAAAGCAGATTTCATATTAAACGACTCTACTTACAGTGGCAAGGTATTGGTTGCAGGTAAAAATTTCGGTTGTGGCAGTAGCCGCGAGCATGCTGCTTGGGCTATTCAGGATGCTGGCTTTGATGTAGTAATCAGTAGTTTCTTTGCTGATATTTTCAAAGGAAATGCCCTAAACAATGGCTTGTTGCCTATTCAAGTAAGTGATGAGTTTTTAGCAGCCATTTTTGTGCAAGTTGCCAAAGATGCTAATTCATCATTAACGGTAAACCTTGAAGAACAAACGGTAACCATTGATGCGACTGGAGCAAAGGAAAGTTTCGAGATCAATCCGTACAAAAAATCATGCTTGATTAACGGCTACGATGACATCGATTTCGTTCGCAGTCAAACTGATTTGATTGAAGCTTACGAGCAAAACCGAGCTTACCAACCAAAAACATTATAAGTTAAAGTAATCGACGTTAAACTTGATTTTTACTTTTGACTTTAAACTTTTGACTTAAATAAAATGAGTAATCCAATAGTTCAAATCTCCAACTTCAATTTAAAATACGGCAATAAAACCGTGTTAAGGGATTTGGAATGGACTATCCAAGAGGGAGAAAATTGGTTATTGACTGGCTTTAGCGGCAGCGGTAAAACAGCCTTATTGAAAGCCATTGCGGGTATAGAAAAAAGTACAGACGAGATTGTCGTCAATTTTGATCGACAAAGCAATGCGAGACCCGTCTGTCAGTACATTGCCCAATGGTATCAATTTAAAAATGTAGAAGGCGTAGCCAATTTCTACTACCAACAGCGCTATAATGCACAACAAGTACAAGACACCTTAACCGTAAATGCCGAGTTGGCACATTACGCAGAGGAAAACAATTTGAACTTGGCCAAGTCCGAACCTATTTTAGAAGCACTTGGCTTTGCTCCTCTTAAAAATGCACAGCTAATCGAGCTGTCAAGCGGTGAACATAAAAAGCTGCAACTGGTAAAAGCTTTATGGTTAAAACCACAGCTATTGTTACTAGACCAACCTTACACGGGTTTAGATATTCAATCTCGTCAAAACCTTAACAATTTATTAGATAGATTAACCACCGAAGGTGTACAAATCATCTTGATCAGCAATGAAACCGAAATCCCTGCCTGTATCAATAGGTATGGCGAAATCATTGACGGACAATTGGAGGAACATTTCACTTTCTGCACCAGAAACGAAATCGTGATCGAAGATCGCCCTATTCCCGAGTTTTTACATGAAGCACCGCCTTCAAGCAGTGAGACTTTGATCAAAATGGTGGATGTAAACATCAACTATGGCGAAAAGCAAGTGCTTAAAAACGTGAATTGGGAAATTAAGGCTGGTGAAAAGTGGCTATTGCAAGGTCATAACGGATCGGGAAAATCAACTTTGTTAAGCTTAGTGAATGGCGATCATCCGCAAGCTTATGCCAACGAGATTTATCTTTTCGGCAACAAACGTGGCTCGGGCGAAAGCATTTGGGATATTAAAGAGCATATTGGTTTAATCTCCCCAGAATTACATTGGTATTTTGATTTTAATGCCACCGTTTGGCAAAGCATCGCCTCTGGCTTTTTCGACAGCATTGGACTATACAAAGAAATTGGCTGGCACAAACGCACACAGGTAGATGAACTCATCGAATACTTTGGTTTAACCGAGAATAAAAATGATTTATTAGCTCAGTTGCCACTTGGTAAACAACGCTTGGTTTTATTGGCCAGAACGGTGATTAAAAACCCAGAGTTATTAGTGTTGGATGAGCCTTGTCAAGGCTTGGATGCGCATCAAACCCTTCAATTTAATACCTTAATTGATGGTTTGTGCACCACCAACAGAACCTTGATTTACGTATCGCACAGCGATGACCAGCTACCGAAAAATTTAACACATCAGCTATTGCTCAGCAAAGGCGAAGTGATACATAACCACATTTATAAAAAGAAAGAAGAATTAGAAAGCGTATAGCAGATACCTTAAATAAATCCGTCATTTCGACGAGGAACGAGGAGAAATCTAACACCCAATTCTTGATGCTAGATTTCTCTCTATGTTCGAAATGACGACCGACTTAAAAAGGATTGAAACACAAGAAGACGCTCAAAAAAACATACAATGAAGAAGCATATATTAGTAATACCTGGTGATGGCATTGGCCAAGAAGTAACCCAATGGGGAAAAGCTGCCCTAGATCAAATTGCAAAAAACTATAATCACGAATTTACTTTTGATGAGGCTTTAATGGGGCATGCCGCTATCAAAGTGACAGGCAATCCGCTACCCGACGAAACTTTAGAGAAAGCCCGTAAAAGTGATGCCATTTTATTTGGTGCCATTGGTCACGCCATGTACGACAACGACCCTTCTTTAAAAGTTAGACCTGAGCAAGGTTTATTAAAAATCAGAAAAGAACTGGGATTATATGCCAACCTTCGCCCCATCCTATTATTCGATGAATTGCTGGAAGCCTCAAGCATCAAAGCACACATCTTAAAAGGAACTGATATTTTATTCTTCAGAGAATTAACTGGCGACGTTTACTTCGGCGAAAAGAAACGTTCGGAAGACAGAAATACCGCTTCAGATTTGATGATTTACCATAAATATGAAGTAGAACGCATTGCGCACAAAGCTTATCAAGCAGCACAGCAACGTAGTAAAAGATTATGTTCAGTAGATAAAGCAAACGTATTGGAATCATCTCGTTTATGGCGTGAAACGGTACAGGAAATTGCCAAACAATATCCTGACGTAGAAACCGAGCACATGTTTATCGACAATGCAGCCATGCAGTTGATCAAAAATCCGAAGAAATTTGATGTAGTATTAACGGCTAATCTCTTCGGAGATATCCTCACCGATGAAGCTTCCCAAATTGCTGGTTCAATGGGTATGCTCGCCTCTGCTTCGGTAGGTGACGGTGTTGGTTTCTATGAGCCTATCCACGGTTCGGCACATGATATTGCTGGCAAAAACCTAGCTAACCCACTGGCATCCATCCTCTCGGCTGCACTGATGCTCGAAATTAGTTTTGGTCTACCAGAAGAAGCAAAGGCTTTGGTAAACGCTGTAGATCAAGCCTTAAAAGATGGTTACAGAACTGGCGATATTGCCGACCAAAATACTGAAGCAAGCAAAGTGTTAGGCACGCAAGAAATGGGGAATAAAGTGCTGGGCTTGATAAAGTAAAAAGTTAAAATTAAAAAAGTTAGAAACCTAGAGTAAAGTAGTAAACAGGCTTTTGCCTTTTGAATTTTTACTTTTTAATTCAAATATTATGTTACACGACCCAAATAAAGTACACATTTTTGACACCACCTTGCGTGATGGCGAGCAGGTGCCAGGTTGCCAATTAAGCACCCCTCAAAAAATTGAAATTGCGAAATCGTTGGAACTACTAGGTGTAGATGTAATTGAGGCAGGTTTCCCTGTTTCGAGCCCTGGCGATTTTAATAGCGTAATTGAGCTTTCTAAAGCAGTAAACGACCCTATTATTTGTGCTTTAACCAGAGCCAATAAAAATGATATTGATGTAGCTGCCGATGCTTTGCGTTATGCCAAAAGACCACGTATCCACACAGGTATTGGCTCTTCTGACATGCATATTAAAACCAAGTTCAACAGCACTAGAGAAGAAATTTTAGAGCGTGCTATTGAAGCGGTAAAGTATGCAAAAAAATATGTGGAAGATGTAGAGTTTTACGCAGAAGATGCGGGCAGAGCCGATATCGAATACTTAGCCAAAATGATTGAAGCGGTAATTGCTGCTGGCGCTACAGTAGTAAATATTCCAGACACCAATGGTTACTGCCTGCCAGATCAATACGGCTCTAAAATCTTGTACTTAAAAGAGAACGTAAAAAATATCGACAAGGCCATTATTTCTTGTCACTGCCATAACGATTTGGGACTGGCTACGGCTAACTCTATTGCTGGCTTGCAAAATGGTGCCCGTCAGGTAGAGTGTACCATTAACGGTATTGGCGAACGTGCTGGTAATACTTCTATGGAAGAGGTAGTGATGATTTTGAAGACGCACAAATCTTTAGGACTTCATACCCACATCAACACCCAAGGCATTTACGAAATCAGTCACCAAGTGCGTAACTTAATGAATATGCCAGTGCAGCCTAACAAAGCCATTGTGGGTGCCAATGCATTTGCACACAGTTCGGGTATTCACCAAGATGGTTTCTTGAAAAACCGTGAGAACTACGAAATTATTAAGCCTACAGATGTGGGTTTCCCTGATGCAACCATTGTATTAACCGCAAGAAGTGGTCGACATGCTTTGAAACATCACTTAGATAGATTGGGACATACTTTAGATAAAGAACAATTAGCCATTGCTTACACCGCATTTTTAGATTTAGCGGATAGCAAACAAGGCATCAATGATGATGACTTAAACCAATTAGTGGCTTTGCATTTAGCAACCAAGTTGAGCTAATGGAGACTGCTTCGTATCCTCGCAGTGACGCATCTATTTTCGTCATTGCGAGAAGGAACGACGAAGCAATCTCCGACAACTCACAATTAATTGCCTAACCACCATGTATCCCTCTCAGAGGGGGCAGGGGGAGGAAGTACATCATACATTGAATTAAGTGAACTAAACCCGATAGCAGTGGAAAGCTTTTTGTTTTTAACTTATCATCCAGAGCGCAACCTGTACCGATATTTCGGTAGCGAAGGATCTATCGTAAGGCATTGAAGAAATAGATCCCTCGTCCCTCGGAATGACAGCACGAGGTTAAAACAAAAACTTGTAACGATAGCGGGACTATCGTAACCGATGAAAAGCTGCAACTGCTTTTCAAAAAAAAATAGAATAAAAATGTAACGCTCCGTCATACGATGGATTTAGAAAATGGATACAACGACAACACATACTTTCGACTTCGAACAAGCTTTTACAACCTTACAAGGGGTGGTAAAAAGAACTCCGCTGGAGTATAACGCAGGACTTTCGTTAAAGTACAATGCCAATATTTATTTGAAGCGAGAGGATTTACAAATTGTACGTTCTTATAAATTACGCGGTGCTTACAACAAAATTAGCGGACTAACTGCCGATCAATTAAAGAACGGTGTAGTATGCGCCAGTGCAGGCAACCACGCACAGGGTGTAGCTTATTCTTGCAAAAAACTAGGCATTAAAGGTGTCATCTTTATGCCCGAAATTACACCCAGACAAAAAATTACGCAGGTAAATATGTTTGGCGGCGATAACATTGAGGTGATTTTAGTAGGCGATACTTTCGACGACTGCTTAAAAGAGGCTTTGGCTTATTGTGAAGAAAAATCGGCCACTTTTATTCCTCCGTTTGATGATGAGAAAGTAATTGAAGGACAAGCTACGGTGATGATGGAAGTATATCAGGATTTACCTGAATTAGATGCCATTGTGGTGCCAATTGGCGGTGGTGGCCTAGCCTCAGGCGTAACCGCTTACCTGCAAACCGTAAAACCCAACGTTAAAGTTTTTGGGGTGGAGCCTATGGGTGCGCCGTCGTTAAGTGAAGCGCTGAAACACGGTGGACCTGTAACGGTAGAAAATATAGAACGTTTTGTAGACGGCGCAGCAGTGAAAAGAATGGGCTGGATTACCTATAAATATTGTAGCGATTTACTAAGCTCAACCTATTTAATTCCAGAAGGACAAATTTGCACCACCATTTTAAAACTGTACAACGAAGATGCCATTGTAGTGGAGCCTGCTGGGGCTTTGTCTGTAGCTGCATTAGAGCAAGTAAAAGATCAAATTGCGGGCAAAACGGTAGTATGTATCGTAAGTGGCGGCAATAACGACATTGAACGGATGCAGGAAATCAAAGAGAAGTCGTTACTTTTCGAAGGATTGAAGCATTACTTTATTGTGCGTTTCCCGCAGCGTCCAGGGGCTTTAAAGCTTTTTGTAAACGAAGTTTTAGGGCCACAGGATGACATTACCCGTTTTGAGTTCATCAAAAAAACCAATCGTGAAAATGGACCTGCCTTGGTAGGGATTGAATTAGCAAAAAAAGAAGATTACGCTGGGATTTTACAACGCCTAAAGGAATTTAAGTTTGATGTTATTGAACTGAACCAAGATGCAACTTTGTTTGAGTATTTGGTTTAAAAATTAGCCACAGATACACAGATAAAAAATCTGATTAAAACATCTGTGCATCTGTGGCAAACAATAAAACTTTTCCATTACTTTTTATACTAATGAATAGGAGACCCTTAGTGTCTCCTATTTCTATTTAAAGCACTCCAAAAAAATATCCATTTCACAACCAAACAGCGTAGTATTCAAAAAAATAATTATACATTTTTTCTGTTACACAAGTTTATAAAAGTGGCTTAAAACAGATAAAAACAACGCTCCTCTAGTTTTGTTTATTAAATTTTATTTTTTGGCACAAGCCTTACTAATATTTTGGCAATAGTTTTGATATAAGTTTAATAACACACAAATGAAATTTGAATTTGAAATATCCTAATACACACCGTAGGAGTTTCTAAACCAAAAACAAACCACAACAAGATGAAAAAACTAACCCTACTCCTACTCTGCGTTGCCACACTAGGTTTGGCTTCATGCAAGAAAGACACCATTGTTGGTCCTAACAATTTAACAATCATTAAATACATTGAAGCAAATCAATGGCAATTAAGCAATGATGGATTGACGTATTCTGCAACTATTAATGAGCCAAGCATCAATCGTAGAACGTTTGAAAATGACGGGATATTAGTATATGTCTCTAGAGGAAACACAGATTTTTATGAACAATTACCATTTGTTTATAATGTTGATGCTTACAGCTACTCGGTAACTCCTGGATCATTGACAATTGATGTTCAAAGTTCCGACAATCAGGATTTCCAGCCAATTAAGCCAACTGGTAGAACCCGTGTAAAAATAGTACTGGTGGAATCATTCCAGTAAGCTAATATCTCTAAAATTTAAAAAGCGGGCAGTGTTTTTATAGCACTGCCCGCTTTTATTTTATAGTTTGGGGCTTTCATTCTGTAGATAATATCTTCCTGCTGGCTACATGGAGCTTTAATCCTTAGCATGACACATTACTGTTGGCTACATGGAGCTTTCATCCTTAGGATAACATCTTCCCGCTGGCTACATAGGGTTTTCATTCTTAACATGACACCTTCCTGCAAGCTACTTGAAGCTTGCAATTTATAATAACGCATTCACTCATTTATGATAGTGAAAAAATACTTGGCAAAAGTTTCTCTTACCCTCACAAAAATCAAACGTTTGCGTACAAAAACATATTAAAAAGTTACACAACTATCCGTGTTACCTCATATGCATGCTAAAAGCATTCATCATCCCATTTGTCATCTGAAAAACATGCCTCATTGCGCAAGCGTTTGCGCTAAGTTTTAATAGAAACCTTATCTACCCATGCTTTAGATTTGCTAATACTTACTAACCAAACTATTAGCCAAAAACAAATCTTTGCAGACCTATGACCTAAAATCATTTTCATTCTAGTCATCCACAGGAATGAACAAATTAGATCTACCCATCGCTCTCATGATGAAAAAGATTAATCCATAATTAATACCATAACAACTTGAAACAAACCCTTACAAAAACCATTGACCGATTTTGAAGCATTACACTTCACCAAACTAACTAAGTGCATTAAGAACAAAACTTCAGTTCCAATGAAACAAAAAACTAACCAGACAAGAAACAATCCACTTCAGAGATTAAAGGGAGAAAAACCTTTCCATCTCTTTTTTGCCACCATGAAAGTTGCCACCATACTTACGGTAGGGGTCTCCACTTTCGCCAGCGCAAAAAACATCGCTATCTACAAAAATCTAAATAATACGGAGGAAATGGTAGCCCAGCAAACCGTTTCGGGAACCATTAAAGACGCCAATGGACTTGGCATTCCAGGGGTAACCGTAACCGTTAAAGGCACCAACAAAGTTACTTCTACCGACAATGCAGGTAACTTTAGCATCCAAGCCAAAACGGGAGATGTTTTAGTCATTAACTTTATAGGCTATACCACTAAAGAAGTTACCGTAAATGGAGCTTCTTTAGGTAACATTATGCTGAATGAATCTTCGGAAACCTTAGGCGAACTGGTAGTAGTAGGTTATAGCACTCAAAAAAGAGAAAGTTTAACGGGCTCGTTAAACACCATTAAGGGCACTGAATTAAAAAACGTAACCTCTCCAAACGTACAAAACTTGCTTGCAGGTAAAGCACCTGGTGTATTTGTGGCACCAGGCTCTGGCCAACCAGGGGCCGCTGGCGCAGTAGTTATCCGTGGTCAGGCTACCTTAAGCGGAACTACATCCCCTCTTTGGGTATTAGATGGTGTAATTATAGGCTCAAGCCCAGGCGAACTAAACCCAGAGGACATTGAAAACATTACCGTTTTAAAAGATGCTGCATCTACTGCAATCTACGGTTCTCAAGGAGCTAACGGTGTAGTGGTAGTAACTACCAAAAGAGCCAAGGCTGGACAAATGAGTATAGATGTTTCCTCTAGAGCTGGTTTAACTACTCTAACTAATGGCAACCTACAGGTAATGAATGGCGCAGAGCTTTATGATTATTTTGCCTCTTTTGCCAACGCCAATACCATTAGCTTTCCACGCTGGAAACCAGAGTTACGCAATAGCAATTTCAGCTGGTGGGACCTAGCAACCAGAGAAGGTTTTAACCAAAACCATAACGTCTCTATACAAGGTGGCACCGAGAAACTTCAATCATTCCTATCCGTTGGTTACTACGATGAGTCGGGAGCAGTTAGAGGTTACGACTATGAGCGTTATAACTTCAGGTTAAATACTGTTTTTAAACCATTAAGTTGGTTAACCATTAAACCATCTATCGTTGGGTCTCGTCGTGGAGTAACCGACCAACAATATTCTGTGACTTCCATGTATTCCAATTTGCCATGGGATAGCCCGTATGATGCAAATGGAAACCTAGTCCCTCACCGCTCTAGTACTTGGGTAAATAGTGTAAGCACCAACTATCTATATGATTTGCAATGGAACAAATCTGCCAATACCAACTACGAGTTCATGGGAAATTTTGATTTCGATATCAAAATCACCAAAAATCTTACCTTCTCTTCTGTTAACAATTACAGGTACAACACGTATTCAGGAAGCGGCTACACCGACCCTAGATCTAGCGGAGGTGAAAGTGTATTAGGCCGTGTAACTGATTACAGATCTGAATATGCAAGACGATATACCAACCAATTATTGCGTTACAACAACACTTGGGGTAAACACGATTTAAATGCTTTGGCAGGTTATGAATTTAATGATTACTGGGCTAAAACATTAGATGTATATGGAACGGGGATAGTACCAGGTTTTGAAGTTTTGGATGTAACTTCAAAACCAGAAAGAACCAAAGGAGGCATTAACGAATGGGCTGTACAATCTTATCTTTTTAACGCCAACTATGCGTATGATGGAAGATATCTGGCACAGTTCTCTATACGTAGGGACGGTGCATCCAATTTCGGAAAAAAATATGGTGATTTCTTCTCTATCAGTGGCGGTTGGAACATTAACCGCGAAAAATGGTTTAAGGCTAACTTTATCAACACCTTAAAGTTAAGAGCCGCTTATGGTACGGTGGGTAATCGTCCTGCTGGCTTATATCCACAATTTGATTTGTATGCCGTAAATACCGCAGCAGGTTACAATGGTGTACCAGGTTTGTTAATTAGTCAAGCAGGAAATAGTGAGCTAACTTGGGAACAAACTTATACCAAAGGGCTTGGCTTAGATGTGGCTGCATTTAACCATAGATTAAGACTCTCTGTAGATTATTATATCAAAAATACCGATAACATTATTACAAATGTACCAATATCTCAAGTTTCTGGCTTGGGCTCAATGGCTCAAAACGTAGGAGAGATGAGAAACGAAGGTATAGAAATAGCAGTAGGAGGTGATATTATTCGCAGTAAAGATCTGACCTGGAGTCTTGATATCAACCTTGGTCACAACAGAAACAAGCTAACTGACATTTATAAAACAAGAAATCCAGATGGTACTTATAGTGCAAAAAACATCATACAAAGTGACGGTTTGGGTATAGCTGGTTCTGCAAGTAGATTACTACAAATAGGTTTGCCAGTTGATACTTATTACATGCCAGAATGGGCAGGTGTAAACCCTGATAACGGGCTACCCATGTGGTACAGAGTAACCAGAGATGCTAATGGAGCCGAAATCAGTAGAACAACAACTTCTAACTACGCACAAGCAACGCAAGAAAAGCTAGGCAAGGCTACACCAGATGTTTTTGGCGGCATTAATACCTCGCTAACATGGAAAAATTTTGATTTAAATGCGGTATTTGGTTATTCAATAGGTGGTAGAGTGTATAACTATTCTCGTCAAGAATATGATGCGGATGGAACCTATACCGACAGGAATCAAATGAGATTAATGGATGGCTGGAGCAGATGGCAAAAGCCAGGAGATGTGGCTACTCACCCAATTGCCCGCTACAACAACCAAGATAAGGGAAATTCTGTTTCTTCTCGTTTCATAGAAAGCAATGACTTTTTCAGGTTACGTTCACTAACAATGGGCTATAAAGTAAATTTGAAAAAATACAACATCAGAAACCTTAGAGTATACTTATCTGGAGAAAACCTATTCGTGATCACTAAATATTCGGGCGTAGACCCTGAAATACCAACTAGTGGCGGAAGTGTTTTATTTTCTACAGGACCAGGTGTTTATCCTATGACGAGAAAATTCATGTTAGGCTTAAATGTTTCATTCTAAATACAAAATATAATGAAAAAGATATTAACGATATTACTTATAACGCTTGCGGTATCTTCTTGTAAGGTTGATAGAGAACCTTATGGTTCGATGAGATCGAAAGAGATATCAGCCAATCCAGAAGAATCAATTGATGGTTTATTAAATGGAACCTATGCCCAGCTTAAAGCTTGGTCAGATCCAATGCATCGTTTAGGCGAATATGCTGGCGATAATATTGTGATTAGGGGATCTTCTACTGATGCTTTTTATGAATTTATCTCTTTTGCGAGAACGCCCAACAATGGCAGATTAACCACTTTTTGGGATAGCAGCTATAAAGCCATTGCTCAGGCGTCAAACATCATTAACATGATCCCTCTTGGAAAAAATGCCACTTTAGATAGCAAAATTGGAGAATGCTATTACATCCGTGGAATGATGTATTTTTATCTGGTTCGAGCATATGGTCGTCCGTATTATCAAAACCCAGAAACCAATTTGGGCGTTCCAATTGTAAATGGTACACCAGAAGACCTTAAAAATGCCACTTTTCCAGATAGATCTACCGTAAAAGCAACTTATGAGCAAGCCATTGCTGACTTAAAAAAGGCAGAGGAGTTAATTACTGTAAATAGAGGTCCTATTTTTGCATCCAAAGCAGCTGCTCAAGCCATGCTTTCAAGAGTGTATCTTTACATGAGCGGAACTTACGAAAATCCAAATCAAGCTTTTGCACAACTAGCCGTAGATTATGCCAATAAAGTGATCAGTTCTCCTCAATACAGTTTATTACCTAGAGAACAGTTCATGAAATACAATACCTACACGCCAGAAAACAACAAGGAAACGATCTTTGCGATTAAACGCGTTGCCTCAGAATTCTCTGGCTTCGATCACTATTATGGTGTAGGCGGTATGTACTCGAACATTGGAGGCATGGGCTGGGGAGAAATGTATTCCAGCGCTAAATACCTTGCGCTTTTGGATGAAACCGGAAGAAATGATTGGAGACCTAACAAATATAAAATTGTAGATGCAAGAGCTGCCTTTATTGAGCCTACTTACTCCAAAAACTCATCGGGCGCTACTACTGAAGTTTTCAGATTCATTAAAGACGATGTTAACAATACCTCTAACTATGTGCAACTAAACACCACCCGTAATGGCGGTAACATTACTTGCGCTGAAGGAACAAACGTTTTTACCTTAACACCAATTGATGCTACCCAAGAAATTTACAGCATCACTTATAAAGATGGTAAAACTTATACTGGGGTAATCGACAACTTCATTACCTTAAATCGCGTATATCCGCAGTTTTATATTGTAAAATGTTCTCGTGAAGGCGAAGACTCTCAACTACACTCACCGCTGATCAGCAGATTGGGAGAAGTTTATTTAAACAGAGCTGAAGCCTATGCTAAATTGCAAAACTATACTTCGGCACTTAACGATTTAAATACCATCAGAAACCGCTCAATTGTAAATGGTGGCTACACTTCTTTAAATGCAACCAATGCTGGCGAAAGAATTGATAAAGAAAGACAACTAGAACTAGCTTATCAAGCTGAGCGTAGTTTCGACGTTTTCCGAAATGGGAAAGCACTTACTAGAGCTTATCCTGGACCACAAAGCCAAACTGCTAGTATTGCGGCTACAGACTTTAGGGTAGTTTACTATATTCCGCAAAGTGCCATAAACGCCTATGCTGGAAAGCTAACCCAAAATCCTACTCAATAAAAATTTAAGGCCACAGATGCACAGATAAAATATTTCTTAAATAGATTTCTTAGAAATCTGTGTATCTGTGGTTAATTGTTAATAATGTTAAAATTCCAAAAAGCGGCCAATGTGTACATACACTTGGTCGTTTTTTTTATGCTCGCCGCTGTTCAGTTGCAAGGCCCTAATGTGCACGCCATTTCTTTCCAAAAGCAATTCATCATAAAAACCTTTGTAGTAAATGTCTCTTACATTAAATTTCTTGGCCGACCAACTTGCTTTTAACTCTACCCATTCTGGATAAAAACAAACCTGCTCCTTCGTTACCTTAAGTTCTAGCTGTTGTGCTTGTTGCTTAGAAAGTACCACTGCATTGCCCAACATTTTGGCAGTGTAGGTACTGGTTGGATGGTTGTAAACTTCTCTTGGCCTGCCCTCCTGCTGCAATTTGCCTTCTTTTAAAATCACCAAACGATCTGCCATAAACAAACCATCCGTAGCATCATGCGAAACCATGATGATGGTCAATCCAGTTTCTTTCGACAAACGCTTGATATCTGCCCGCAGCTGGTTCTTTAAAATAGCATCAACCTGCGAAAAAGGCTCATCCAACAACAACACTTTAGTATCGCTCACCAATGCCTTAGCAATGGCAACGCGTTGTTGTTCGCCCCCACTCAGTTCAATAATCTTTTTGTTTTTTAGGGCGGTGATGCGCAAATGCTCCATTACCTCCATGGTTTTTTGCTGCTTAAACGCCACATTGGTGTTAGAAAGCATAGAGGCAATATTATCATACACCTTGGCGTAAATGTTCAGCGAAAAATCCTGAGTCACCATTTTCATATCGACATGCCCAGGAATAAGCTGCTCATCGGGCCCCTTCACACGTTTCCCATTAAATAACACCTCGCCTTCATCTACTTTCAATAAACCATAAATAGATTTTAACAGAGTAGATTTACCACTACCACTTTCGCCAATGATGGCAACAATTTCGCCCGCTTGAATATCGAAACTAACTTCAGAAATACCCGATAATTGATCGGCTTGATGTTGCTTAGTTAAGTTCTGGATGCTTAAGATTTGTTCACTCACGGCATAAAGATAGAGAAAGTACAGAAGTAATGGAGACCGAAAGTTGGAAAGTTAAGATTGTACTCGCATTTGTCTAATGGCTTTTCACTTTTCCGATTTACTGGCTTGCAATAAAAAATCCTGCCCCTTAAAAAGAGCAGGACGTTTAATTTGTGTGTTGTGTATGTTATTGTTTGGTTTTAACCAATAACTATTGAGCGTTTTTTAAAGCCTGTTTAATTCAATCCAAACGTTAAACCAAACGACATGCTTTTTAAGCCTTTTTGTGCATCCGTATCAAACATATCGTTGGCGTTGTATTTAGCAAATAAACCTAAGCCTCCGTAGCCAATTCTCACTGTACCTCCGTAACGGAAAGGCGCAAAATGGTAATCATCTTTTATTTTCACCTTACCGAACTCATCGCTGATCTGTTTAACCTTTCCACCTAATAAAAATCCTATTTCAGGTCCAATTACAAATCTAAAACGCTTACCGTGGTTGTTTTCCTTAGTTCTAAACTCAAAGTTTAATGGTATATGAACGTAACTGCTTGAGAAACGGTTTTTACTAAAAATCACATCCTCTTCCTTAAACTCTAAAGTTGGTTTGTTTTTTTGGATCGTAATGTCTCTGTCCAAGCGAATATGCGTCCAATCAAAACCACCTGCCAAATAAATTTTAAAGTGGTTGTTAAACCTATAGCCAAACTGCAAAACATCAAAAGAAAGTGTACTTGTTTTCCAAGGTTTATAGTCAAGAAAATCATTGGCCGACGATAAGGTGAAACTGCCATTGTCAATCAATTTGGCCAAACCAATATCCAAACGTGTAAAGGTAATCCCCCCCACAAAGCGGCCTTTATTTTGATCAACCTTGCCCGTACTATCTTTCTTCTCACCTATGGTAATGCCAACGCCGTAGTTAATCTCAAACTTTTTGCGTTTCACGCTATCTTTAACCTCTTGCGCTTTTAAGCTTCCTGCTGCCATAAAAGTAAGTCCACTTACCAATACAACTTTTAAAATTAGATGTTTCATTTGTGTGTTTGTTTATGTTGTTATAAGGTTGGAAAGTTGAAATGTTGGAAGGTCCTTTAATCCCAAATCCTGCTCCTATTTATTATTTATTTCTAGGCTGGAAGTTGAAAGATTAAACGGCTATAAAATCATCCTGCTAATCCTTTAATCCCAAAATCCTGCTCCTATTTATTATTTTTCTTATTCAATTTAACAAAGCCAATATTCAATCCAATAATCGATGAATTATCATCATCATCCGTATTAAATTTGATCAGCTTCTTTTCTCTTTTATCTACCTTTTCAACCACATAGTTAATCAAATCGCCCATGTTACGTATGCCTTTTTTATTCGCTTCAACAGCTTGATCTGCGGTATCGTCATCAGTCAACTTACCTAAGTTAGCCATCATGGTTTCGTTATTCGAAATTGCATTCACATCTGGAACTACATTTGCCGTGTTCACTACATCCAAGGCTTTAACTTCGGCTCGTTTAATAGGTAGATGCTCATTTGAAGTAGATGGTTGCACCAAGGCAATATTATTTTTTGGCTCCTCTACCAAGTTCGCCAAAACGGCTGCTGGCACCTCCTGTTTTGCAAGGATGCGATTAGCCACCGCATGTACCTTAGGGCTAGCAGCAGGTGCGGTATCATTTGCTGCACTTGCTACTTCAACAGTCGAAACGGGTTGCGCTACCACAGATTGTACTGCCGCAACTTCTGTAGTGGTGCTTTGCAGATAAATCTTTTCTCCGCTTTGCATAAACATCACAGCCGATGCCACTACCACCACGCTGGCCGCTGCCACCCACATCAATGGGAACTTACGCTTAGGTTTAACACCTAATTGCCCCTCAATATTGGCCCATAAATTTGCTGAGGGTTCAACCTCTGCATTCATAAATTTGTCTCTAAACAAATTGTCAAAATCATTATCCGGCATGTGTTGCATAACCAAAGCCCTCCAATTTTAAAATTTCCTGTTGTAAAATCGCCCTAGCTCTCGAAAGCTGCGATTTGCTTGCACCTTCTGTAATCCCTAAAGTTTCGGCAATTTCTTTGTGTGAGTATCCCTCAATCACGTACATGTTAAACACCATCCTGTAGCCATCGGCTAACTTCTGTATCACTTTCATCAAATCCTGCATCCCTAGGCTGCTAAAATCAAAACCGTTCGACGGTTGTTCATAAGCATCCTCAATAGGCACTACATTTAACGAGCGTAAATTCTTCCGGTAACTTTCAATAGCAGTGTTCACCATAATGCGGCGTATCCATCCCTCAAAAGAACCTTCCCCCTTAAACTCCCTCACCTTTTGAAAAATCTTTACATAACCCATCTGCAATACGTCCTCGGCCTCCATCCTGTCTTTAGCATAGCGCATACAAACCGCCAACATTTTCGATGCAGTCTGCCTGTATAGCATCTCCTGCATCTGCCTGTTGCCAGCCTTACAGCCTTCCATCAGTTCATCTAACGTATATAATTTAGCCACTTTCATTTGTTCGCTTGCATAAAGGTAGATGTAGGTTTCTACCAAAAGGTTGCAAGCACGTTAAAAAATATTTTTTTTTCAGAGGAAACACAACCATTCCACCTTTGGGAATAGCACTTTTTTGTTTTTCGAAAAGCAAAAATAGAAGTTCTTTGGTGATTTCAGCCCCGCTTTCGCTACAATCTTTTTGTTTGCTTTGCTGTTAAACCTTGTCATGCTGAGTTTATCGAAGCATTTATTAACAACCAATCCTTCGACAAACTCAAGATCACACCAACAAAAAGGATTTCCGCACAATCGGGTTTAGGTCACTAGGGTCAGGTAATCCTTTTGATATTCCGCTATTTCGAGCGCGGAGAAACCTAACCTCTATAAACAAATTGCTAAATTTCTCCTCGTTTGAAATGACGGACAGAACTGCGATCTTGCCTATTTCTCCAACTTGCGATCTTCCCCTCTACACACTGTTTCATTTCCGTCTTACTTTTAGTTAACTTTAAGTAAATCAAAAACTAAGAACTAAACTAATGAAAATTGTAAAACTAATTTTATGCGTACTTTTTGGGCTAATGTTCATTAACGCAGGGCTCGACAAATTTTTTCATTTTTGGCCAATGCCGAAATTAGAAGGAGAAGTATTAAAAGCGGGCATGGCAATGGGTACAATTAAATGGCTAATGCCATTAATTGCAGTAATAGAACTATTGGGCGGATTACTATTTGCCATTCCAAAAACACGTGCGCTGGGAGCCATTGTCATTTTACCTGTAATGGTCGGTATCGTTCTGCACAATGCTACCTACATGCCCGAAGGCTTGGCCATTGCCGGTCCGATGTTATTGATTAACCTTTGGATGATTTTTGACAACCGGGGCAAGTACAAACCAATGGTAAACTAATTTAAATACGATTTATACTTACGAAGTTTTAAAAATTTCGTAAGTCTAATCAATGCTATTACTCAATATTAACAGGTCTGTTCTTCGGATACTTCACTTGATATTTCAGGTCTAACTTTTTCTGTTCATTAGGCTGCAACAAAAACTGCCAAATCAACTTACCAGTAACCTCATCCAATTTCGCTTTCGAAAGTTCCTGCTTCTCAACACTAATATCGCTATTGGTTGCTACAGGGATTTGGTCTTCTATTGTTAAGTTAATGGCTTGGCTTTTTCTGTTCTTCATCTCAATTACAAAATGCCTGCTATCCTTTTGCGACGAACCAATAAACTGCCTTTCGGTATATCCTTTCTGCTTCTCACGCTTTACCGAAACGTTTTTATCAACCCCCAACGATATCGTCAGTGTATCCGCTTGTTGTACATCCAACAAGGTTTTGCCCAAATAAGTTCCCTCAAAGAAAATATTAGCTTCGCCACTAATCAAATTAATATCATTAAAATCGGTGATTTTAGCGGTCAAAAAAGCATCAGCAGACACTTTTGGAACAGCATAATATTCGTATGCCGCTTTAAAGTCGTAGTTACCTATATCTACCGCCGCTTGTTTGCCATCACTCAAAATGGTATAAGGCATTTTAATTTCAAAGCTCACATTGGTTTGTTTTTCTACGCTGGCTACTTCCAACGGAACAGAAGCAATTGAACTTGTTCCCCTAACACGCACTTGAAGACCTGCCGCCCGTCCCTGTAAAGCATCATCAATTTTCTTATTATACCCTGTTACCACCACTTCTTGCAAGGCCTTTGTATCTTGTTTCAACCGTACATTTAATTGCCCGTAAGAAGCCGTCAACTCCTGCGAATCATAACCGATATAAGAAAACACTAATTGATTTGCACCAACAGGCATTTGTATCGAATAATTACCATCTGGATCAGTAACTGTACCTACCGATGAATTTTTAACCCTTATAGAAACACCTGGCAAGGCAGAATTGTCAGTGTTGTCTACCACCTTGCCTTTAACCAAATTAGAAGTTGCCGCAGTTGGATTAAAAAACGAATATCCAGCACTTAAATAACCCAATGAATAAGTTGGCAACTTTGGCTTTTCATTATTATTAGAAGGGTTTCCAGAAGACAAAGTGAGTTTTACATTTTTCCAATCTTCGCCCGAATTTTGGCTAACGTTGGCTTTATAAACCAACTGTATTGGGCTGGCAACATCAATTGCCCTAATATCATAACTTGGATACCAGCTGGCATTTTTCACCAAGTAAGTCAATGTGAATTTACCTTTGGTAGCCGTTTTGGTAGAAACCTTAACCACTACATCGCTCGCATTACCAATAGGCTTGCCATCTACCTCTGCAATTTGTCTATTTAATTTATTAAGTTGCTCCTGTAGCTGATTGATTTCCTTTTCTATCGAAATCTGTTTGGCCTTCGCTTCGCTTAAACGTTGCTTCTGAAAATCTAACGCAGCTTTAAGTTTAACCAAATCGTAATTTACATTTGGTCCCATTACCGTTTGGTTCTTCATCAACATTTCCTCTTCCGATTTATAAACGGCAATTTCATTTCTCAATGCCATCATCTTATCCGAAATTTCTCCTGCCTTGGCTTCTAGTGTGAGCTTTTGTTCTGATTTTTTCTTTTCTAGTAAGAAATTATTTTGGCGTGTAACCGATAAAATGGTGAAACTTCCTTCGCCTTTGGCTTGTAAACTTTGGGTTTCAATACTAGAAGAAAGCCCCGAAAAAACCAGTAAGCTCACCCCTTGAGGCAGTTCCACCAAATCTGACTGACGTAGCACTTGGGCACCGTTCATGAACACCGTCACACCAGCGATTTTAGAATTTACATTGATTTGATTGTCTTGTGCAAAAACTGCGAAATGAATAAAGAGCAGCAATGCAGATAGTAGTTTCTTTCCCATATTTAATGAATTTATACTACCATGATGCAAGCGCTCTTCAATTTACATAACGTCAAATAAAAAAGACATCTTTTTTAGAATGGCAAACCGTTAATGACTTTAAGACTTACGAAGTTTATAAAACTTCGTAAGTCTAACCTAAATTCAGCGCATAAAAAAGGCATCACTGTTAGAGTGATGCCTTTAAAACTTTTGTCATTGCAATGACGCTTTGCCTAATGGATGCCTTTAAAAATCCTGCTCCATCTAATTTTGTTCAGGAATGAACCTTCACCATCTAAGCTCAGCCAAATAAATAACGCTTTGCCCACAATGTGGTCTTCAGGAACAAAGCCCCAATAGCGTGAATCGGCAGAAGCATGACGGTTATCGCCCATCATCCAATAGTAATTCATTTTAAAAGTATAAGTTGTCGCTTTTTGACCATTTATCATCCAGTCGTTACCTACCTTCTCTAATTTATTTCCTTCGTAAATACGGATAGCTCTTTCATATAATGGCATGTTTAAACTATCCAATTTCACTGTCCATCCTTTTTTAGGAACTACAAATGGTCCGTAGTTGTCTAAATTCCATTTTCTATTTTTATCATGGGGAAAAATCAATGGATCGTACTCTTCCGACGGTGTCAATTCTTCAGTCACTGATTTAATGTAAGGAGACTTTTTCAATTCCTTAACCAAATCTGGCGTTCCTTCAAATCTAAAAACCGTAGGCAATGCCGTAGGACCAATTTTAAAGCCCATATCTTCGAAAAGCTTCAAATTTACTTCAGCAGTATTGAACTCCACAGTATAACCAAAACCTCCAGTACCAACTAAAGGTGACGGCGTACCATTTACTACAGCTAAACCATTTCTCATCGCAATAGTATCACCAGCAATAGCGATACAGCGCTTAATAAAATTTTCACGTTTATCAACGGGTCTGCTCACTACATGAAACTGCGACCAAATCGATTCCCTGCTTTCACCTCTTAGTTGCATTTGATAATAGTTATCATCCTGCCTTTCTAACACCACGGTATCTCCCTCTGGGAAATTGAAAACCACCACATCATTACGTTTGATATCCTGAAAACCAGGCAACCTTCTATATTTCCATTGTACCCCATCCCAATAAGCTTTGGTACCAGTTAACGGCATGGTGTGGTGCGCAAAAGGGAAGGCTATAGGAGTCATGGGTACACGAGCGCCATAGTTTACCTTACTTACAAAAAGGAAGTCGCCAACTAAAAGTGAGCGTTCCATAGAACCAGAAGGAATGGTGTAGGCCTCAATAAAAAACACACGGATAATGGTTGCCGCAACCACCGCAAATACAATGGCATCAACCCATTCTCTAGTCTTCGTTTTTTTCTTTTTAGGCTTGTCTGAATCTTTTCTTTTTTGCCAGAATTTCCAATTCATTGCTTAATCTCTAAAATTAAATATATCAGCTATGCTGTAAAAACCTTTTTTATTTTGTAGCCATTCTGCGGCTACTACTGCACCTAAAGCAAAACCTGCCCTGCTGTGTGCGGTGTGTTTAATCTCAATATCATCAACCTCTGAACTGTACACTACAGTGTGCGTTCCCGGTACGTTCTCTATCCTAAGCGACTCGATAAGGAGTTGATCATTTCTTAGTTTTTCTGAAATTGGCGTTCCTTCCAATTCATTTACCCACTCCTTTTTATTGTCCATCTCTTCAATAATCCCCTCCGCAATGGTCATGGCAGTACCACTTGGCGCATCCAATTTTTGGGTATGATGTATTTCTTCCACCTGCACCTCATAAGCTGGATAATTGTTCATCAATTTAGCCAACACTTTATTCAAATGGAAAAAGATATTCACCCCAATGCTAAAGTTAGAGCCATAAAGTAAAGTATTGTTACTGGCTTCGCAATCATTTTTAATTCGTTGCAGTTCGCCGTACCAGCCTGTAGTGCCTACTACTACGGGCACATTTGCTTCAAAGCATTTATAAATATTGTCTACTGCGGCATGTGGCGCACTAAAATCGATGGCTACATCAGCCTTTTCCAAATTGTCAACGGTTAAATCATCCAGATTTTCGATTCCTATTTTAAGCACAATTTCGTGCCCTCGCTCCAAAGAAAAACGTTCGATAATTTGGCCCATTTTGCCATAGCCTAAAAGCGCTATTTTCATAATTTAAGCGTAAGTTTTAATGCCGGCGCAATATTAAGGCCGTACATCGTGTTTGTGTTGATGATAGAAGGCGATAACTTGATAGATAAGCTCTCGTCAACGTTGAAATATTTTAAACGAGCGGTAACATAAGCATCCAGGACATTCAGTCCATATAAACCTACCAAGGAGATCAAAACGACTTCTCGGTTACGTTTATAAATATTTTTAGCTACAGTAAGCGCATTAACATCTGGATATTGTGTTAAACCATTATTCGGGTCGGGGGCATTGTTGTTCGCCTGACGGTATTGTAGCTCTCTCAGAAATCGCTTATAGTTATTGTTGTTATCGATGTATGACATTACCAGTATGGTTCCTCCAGCATAGATAGCCCCGATTTTACCAATGAGGTAAATTTTTTGGCCGATTCTTTTACCTTCAGTCCTACCGTTTTTCACGTCATCCACCACTAAGCCATAATTATATAGCTGTCCAAGTCCAGGAAACATTAATGATCGGTATACTGCTTTTTTCCCTGCAATTTTGCCTTGGTTAACATATTTTGCAGGCGCAATGGTATCTAATTTAGCGGTAGTATCTTGCTTTGCAGGGCTCACAGGTTTCTGCGCATTTACCTGGGCAAACGTGAAACAAATGACTACAGAAAGCAATAATGCTCGCATTACCAATCTAACAGTTCTAAAATTCGATTAAGATCATCGTTGCTTACAAAAGGAATTTCAATAGCCCCTTTGCCATTATCTTTTACCTTTAGCTTAACGTTGGTCGCAAATTTTGAGGCCAAATCGTTCTGCAGTTTTTGATACTCAAAAGAAACTGCTTCTACTTTAACTGGCGCTTTTACTTGCACCTGGTGAATCCCACGAACGAGTTCTTCTACCTTACGTACCGACAGTCCTTTATCAATAATTTCCTGATGGATAAAAAGTTGCTTTTCTTCGTCATCCACAGAAATAAGTGCACGAGCGTGCCCCATCGATATTTTATTATCGCGAATAGAAGCCTGAATAGCAGGAGGTAATTTTAACAAACGTAGATAGTTGGCAACTGTTGTACGGTTTTTACCTACACGTTCTCCTAACTGCTCAGCCTTTAGGTTACATTCATCTATCATTTGCTGAAAACTCAAGGCTACTTCAATGGCGTTTAGGTTTTCACGCTGTATGTTCTCAATCAATGCCATTTCCAACATCTGTTGGTTATCGGCAGTACGAATATAAGCTGGAATTTCTGTTAAGCCAGCAAGTTTAGAAGCTCTAAATCTACGTTCACCAGAAATCAATTGATATTTATCACCGTTTTTACGTACGGTAATAGGTTGGATCAATCCTTGTACTTTAATCGAATCAGCTAGTTCATTAAGTGCTACCTGATCAAATTCAGTACGCGGCTGATAAGGGTTTGTTTCAATATCAGCAAGGCTAATATGGCTAATACTGCCAACTTGTGGCGTTGCTGGTGAGGCAGTTTCTACGGCAGGCTTAACGGCATTTACCGTTTCATTATCATCCAAAAGAGCACTTAATCCCTTGCCTAATCCGGTTTTTCTTTGAAAAGTCATCTATAAATATTAAATACTTGCTGTTTTTACTTCCTGCTCTGCATCAAGCAATCCGTTTTTACGAACAATTTCTCTTGCTAAGTTTAAATAGTTGATTGCGCCTTTACTATTGGCATCGTGCATAATTACTGATATACCGTAGCTTGGGGCCTCACTTAAACGGGTGTTACGCTGAATAATGGTTTCAAATACCAAATCTTGGAAATGTGTTTTTACTTCTTCAACCACTTGATTAGACAAGCGTAATCTCACATCGTACATGGTTAAAAGAATTCCTTCTATTTCCAAAGCTGGATTTAACCTGTTTTGTACAATTTTAATGGTGTTCAATAATTTACCTAAACCTTCTAAGGCGAAATACTCACATTGTACGGGAATAATTACCGAATCGGCAGCGGTTAGGGAGTTTATGGTAATTAAACCCAATGATGGAGAACAATCGATAATGATGAAATCATATTGATCCCTTACCTTGTCCAATACCGCTTTCATTTTATACTCACGGTTGGTCAAGTTAATCATCTCGATTTCGGCACCTACTAAATCAATATGTGCTGGCAACAATTCGAGATTTGGCGTTTCCGTTTTTACAATGGCTTCTGATGGTTCAACATCATTGATAATGCATTCGTAAATGCTGTTCTTGATGTTTCTTGGGTCAAAGCCAATGCCCGAAGTAGAGTTAGCCTGTGGGTCTGCATCAACCAAAAGCGTTCTATATTCCAAAACGGCCAAACTAGCTGCTAAATTAATAGATGAAGTGGTTTTACCTACTCCTCCTTTTTGGTTTGCTAAAGCAATTATCTTACTCATTTATTCTCCTTGAAAACGCCACAACTTGTAATGGCTTAATTTTAAACTAAAAATCTTGAAAAAATGCTATTTTTGTGATGTTTAGGCATTTTTTAACAATTAGCTAAGATACAAACTAAAACTAAATATTAGTATCGGCGCTGTTTGTGTTTTACACATCTTATTAACAATTTTCCCATGGTAACCATCATCGCCGGCACTAACAGAACCAATAGCAATACGCTAAAAGTTGCTAAATATTATCAAAAAGAACTGGCTAAAAAGGGCTTACAAACCTCCTTGCTTGACTTAAAAGATCTTCCAGCAAATTTTATCGCCGAAGATTTATATGGAAAAAAATCTGAAGCCTTCGAAAAGATACAGGAAATGATGACCAATACCAGCAAATTTCTGTTCGTGATTCCCGAGTATAATGGCAGTTATCCTGGGGTATTAAAAGTACTGATTGATGCCTGTGCTTTCCCTGAAAGTTTCTATGATAAAAAGGCTTGCTTGGTAGGTATCTCCTCTGGAAAATACGGCAATATTAGAGGAATTGAGCATTTCAATGGGGTTTGCGCCTACTTGCACCTACATGTAATGCCGTTACGTTTACACATCTCCTACATCAAACAGGAGATTAACGAAAACGACGAGCTCTTTAAAGAGGATACATTAAAGTTCACAGACCAACAGATGGATAAGTTTATTGCTTATTGAGTCGGTAAGTCAGAAAAGTAGAAAGACCGAAAGTTGGCCGAGCCATTAGCTCAGGTTAATTGTTTAATTGGTTAACTGGTTAACTGAACCTAGCTCCTAATTACTAATCCCTAGTTCCTAACCGCTAATCCCTATTTCGCTAAGGCATAAACTGCAAATGAGGCCAACCAATGGTCGCCGCCGTAATTTCCTTTAAAGATCAAAGGCAAAGCATTTGCCAAGAAATGATTAGCGGTATCTTCAAAATGTTTCTTAAGTGGATGGCTTTTTGGAAGTTGAGCGGCAACTCCTTTCATACACCAAGCTCTCGTAAACGAAAGACCAACCAAATGCACGGTTTGATAATCACTTAAATCGCTCACAATAGGCATTTCACTAATACGTTTGATGCTTCTTTCTTCGTAGAAATTATCGAACCATTTGATAAAATCATCTTTAGCCAAAACCCGTCTCATTAAATCAGCAATTTCCAAGCTCGGCGAAAAGAAATCAGCACCGTCAGGTTCCATATAAGCGGGTGTTTTTTGGTTATCGAGATAGAAATTTTTGGCTTTATCCATTAGCTGTATTTCAAAAAACTTATCGTTTACCGCTCGTGCCCAATCTATCGCAAACACCAAAGCAAAGGCGGTATTGCCGTGCACACCCGTGCGGTTCGGATAAGTTTGTTTAGGTAAATAAGCTTTCCAAAGCTCTAAAATCTGTTTGGTGAGTGGCTGTAGTGCGGCATGCCATTTTTTGGCCATTGGGTTATCCCATTCTACCAATTCCTGATCTAATTTTAGCAACCAGGCCCAACCATAAGTACGCTCAAATATCTTAGCCAGCTCGTATTTTTGAAAGTAGTCCGCCTCCGCCTGCATATTTTGTAGGGTAAACGTTTTATTAAGCTTGGCGATGATCTCTTCTTTATTTTTGAGATTTGGATAAGTGCGCAATAAATGCACCAGCATCCAATGTCCATGTACCGAACTATGCCAATCGAAACAACCGTAAAATGCTGGATGCAATTCTGCAGGCGTCAACTTAGCATCGGCTACCGAATTAATACTATGTGCCGTTTTATTAGGATATTCCTTATCCATACAGCGGAGTGGCAACACAGACAGCTTTTCGGCAATCTCTTTATCTAATTTAGGAACGGTTTGGGCAAACCCAAATGAAGAAAGCATCAATAAGAACAGTAATATTTTTTTCATATAGTAGCTATTTTATGTTACTAAGAAATCTCTTTAGCCAATTAGCATCTTTATTCCTTGCTCCTTTATCCTTATTCCATTTAAACCGTAAACCTAATCCATTTATCTCCTTCGTAGCCAAAAATAAAATGTCCTGGGTGGATCATTTCGGCAATGTCTTCGACTAATGAAACTCCTTCTAATGCTTTGTTAGTTTTATAATCATCTGCTAAAAGGCAAACCCTGTTAAATTTCACCGCAGGCCATTCTTCACTCATCAGTACGGGGGCTGTCCTCATTAAATCGCCAAGTTGCCTTCCTTGTTCATGGAAAATAATATAAACTGCTTCCAGCGGTGAAGTCGTTAACACAGCTCCGCCTAATTCGGCAAAAGACGACAACTCAATATGGGGTTGACCTAAGGTATCTAAAAAACAAACAGGCACTTTATCCATGAACTTGATTTTATGTTCAACAATGGCCAAACGTTCCAACAATTCCTCTCGCAATTCGGCATTATTTTCAGCATTTATAAGTTCACTTAAAGAAGGCATGTTTTATGTTATTAGTTTACGAAAAAATTAACCATTAAGAATATTAAGAAAAAGTAGTTTTGTTACCTCGAAAACTTAATGTACCTTAACTTTCTAATTGTACAAAAATAGTATTTCCCTTTTCGATGCGTGCCATTAAGCTCAATATATTTTGTTTTTGCTGTATCATTCTTTTATTCTCGTGTAAAAGCGATAAAGATGGCGACAAAAAAGTATTCAATATCAATCTCGATCAAAACCTAACTTCATTAGACCCTGCTTTTGCTCGTAACCAAAATGCCGTTTGGATGATTAACCAAATTTTTAATGGCTTGGTACAGGTGGATAAGGACTTGAACACGATTCCCTGCATTGCCAAAACCTGGCAAATCTCTAACGATGGGCTGACTTATACCTTTAATCTGCGCAATGATGTCTTTTTTCAGGACGACCCTTTGTTTAAAAATGGTAAAGGCCGAAAAGTAGTGGCTGATGATTTTGCTTATAGTTTTTACCGACTGATTGATCCGAAAGTAGCTTCTTCTGGCGGATGGATTTTTAGCGACAAGGTGAAGGACCGTAGCAGTTTCACGGCTTTAAACGACACTACCTTTCAAATAACACTGGTAAAGCCCTTCCCTGCTTTTATGAACTTATTGACGGCTCAATATTGTTCGGTTGTTCCCAAGGAAGTGGTGGAACATTATGGAAAGGATTTCAGAAATCATCCTGTGGGCACTGGGCCTTTTAAGTTTAAATATTGGAAAGAAGATGAGGTATTGGTGCTGCTTAAAAACGAAAACTATTTTGAGAAAGATAGCAGTGGTAATCGCATGCCTTTTTTAGATGCGGTGAAGGTGACTTTTATTAACGACAAACAAAGTGCGTTTATGAATTTCCTTAAAAAGGATCTAGATTTCTTTTATAGTGTTGATGGCAGCTACCGCGATGATATTTTAACCAAAAGTGGTCAAATGACCAGTAAATACAAAGGTGAATTTCAATTGATCAAGGGAGCTTATTTATGCACGGAATATGTAGGTATTTTGGTAGATCCAGATAAAGATATCGTTAAAAATTCGCCACTACGATTTAAAAAAGTTAGACAGGCCATTAACTACGCCATTGACCGCAAAAAACTAATCAAATACCTTCGCAACAGCATAGGCACGCCAGCCACATCGGGTTTTATTCCCAAAGGGATGCCTGGTTTTGACAGCACTAAAGTAAAAGGTTACGATTACAATCCTGCGTTAGCAGCCAAATTACTTGCCGAAGCTGGTTTTGCCAATGGCAAAAGAATGCCAGAAATTAAATTGAGTACCTCAACTACCTACAAAGACCTGATCGAATTTATCCAAGGAGAATTGGGGAATATTGGCATTAGGGCAAAAGTTGACGTAAGTCCAAGTGCAAGCTTAAGAGACTTGATGTCGAAAAACGAGGTGGGCTTTTTCAGAGGTTCGTGGATTGCCGATTATCCAGATGGGGAGAATTACCTTTCAGTATTTTATTCTAAAAACAAAGTTCCTTTTGGGCCTAACTACACCGGATATTTCAATAAGGAATTTGACAAGCTTTTTGAGCAAAGCTATTATGAAAATGATCCGAAAAAACGTTTTGAGCTTTACCACAAAATGGATAATATGGTATTAGAAAATGCTTCGGTAGTACCTATTTTATATGACCAATCTGTAGTGATGTTACAAAACAACATTAGTGGCTATGTGATTAATCCGCTAAGCTTAATGATTTTAAAAGGGGTGAAAAAGAAATAAGCAGTCTCTTTAGCTAACCTAATTCTTCCCGATATTCTTGTTGTAATTCCAGCAGGCATTTTGCGCAAAGACAACCGTCATACAGTTCACTCACGTATTGTACTTCGTTAATGCTTAATTGCACCACGCTACACTGACATTTGGTATAGGCGTTGGCCTTACACTCAATAGCAGTCCCACATCGCTCGCAAGCAATAATTTCGTGTTTACTATGTTTTTGAATGTTGTTCATTAGTTCATTGATTCACTAGTTCACTTGTCGTGATGGAGAATACTAATTAACCAATGACAAATCAACCAATGAACTAAAGACAAAAGTACGGACAAAAAATAAGGTTCTGAACTTTCGTCCAAAACCTTACTTTGTTTTTATATTTTGTCATTCCGAGGAACGAGGAATCTATTTTTTGTAGCACAACTTACAGATTCTTCACTTTGTTCAGAATGACAACTAGCGGATTACCCCGAACAGCTAATGCAACCTTCTTCCATTGAACAAACTGGTCCGTCTACAATTTCCTCTGCAACTTGATCTTGAGGAATATTTGCAGGAATTACAGCTTCAATTGCTTTACCACCTTGGTTTTCTACCGTAAACTTAACTGCTTGAGAAGCCGCTTGTGTACGTAGGTAGTACATACCCGTTTTCAATCCTTTTTTCCAAGCATAGAAGTGCATTGAAGTTAGTTTTGAAGTATTTGGTGCATTGATAAATAAGTTTAATGATTGAGATTGGCAAATATATGCGCCTCTATCAGCAGACATATCAATGATGTTCTTCATCTTAATTTCCCAAACTGTTTTGTACAGTTCTTTGATATAATCAGGAATTTCTGCAATGTCTTGAATAGAACCGTTAGCTAAGATAATTCTATCTTTCATTTGAGGGCTCCACAAACCTAAAGCCACTAAGTCTTTCAATAAGTGTTTGTTTACCACGATAAACTCACCACTTAATACCCGACGGGTATAGATATTTGAAGTGTATGGCTCAAAACACTCGTTGTTTCCTAAGATTTGAGAGGTTGAAGCGGTTGGCATTGGTGCTACCAATAATGAATTGTATACACCTGTTTTTACCACACGTTTGCGTAAGGCATCCCAATCCCAACGGTTGCTATCTGGTGTAACGTTCCATAAGTCGAACTGGAATTTCCCTTTAGATAGTGGAGAACCTTTGAAAGTTTTATATGGACCATGTTTCACCGCCAAATCAGCCGAAGCAGTCATTGCAGCAAAATAGATGGTTTCAAAAATGTCTTTGTTCAATTGTTTAGCGGCATCGCTTTCGAAAGGATAACGCATTAAGATAAAGGCATCAGCCAAACCTTGTACGCCTAAACCAATTGGACGGTGACGGAGGTTTGAGTTTTCGGCCTCTTTTACTGGATAGTAATTATGATCGATGATTTTATTCAAGTTCAAAGCAGCCTGATAAGTTACCTCGTATAATTTTTGATGATCAAACTCACCATTGATTACGAAACGAGGCAATGCCAATGATGCCAAATTACATACCGCTACTTCATCTTTAGAGGTATACTCGATAATCTCGGTACACAAGTTAGAAGACTTGATAGTTCCTAAGTTTTGTTGGTTCGATTTGCTGTTTGCAGCATCTTTATACAACAAATAAGGGGTTCCAGTTTCAATTTGAGAATCTAAAATAGCGAACCAAAGTTCTTGTGCTTTTACTACTTTACGAGCTCTTCCTTCTTGCTCATATTTAACATATAGCTTGTTGAATTCTTCGCTATGGCAATCTGCTAAACCAGGAGCCTCATCTGGAGAGAACAAGCTCCAATCACCATTCTCTTCTACACGTTGCATGAATAAATCAGAAATCCAAAGTGCATAGAACAAGTCACGAGCACGCATTTCCTCTTTACCATGGTTTTTACGCAAATCCAAGAATTCGAAAACATCAGCATGCCAAGGCTCTAAATAAATAGCAAAGGCGCCTTTACGTTTACCACCACCTTGATCTACATAACGAGCGGTATCATTAAAAACACGTAACATTGGCACAATACCGTTACTTGTACCGTTAGTTCCGCCAATATAAGCTCCAGTTGCACGGATATTGTGGATGCTTAGACCAATACCACCTGCGCTTTGAGAAATTTTAGCAGTTTGCTTTAAAGTATCATAAATACCTTCAATGCTATCGTCTTGCATGGTTAACAAGAAACATGACGACATTTGAGGCTTTGGTGTAGCTGCATTGAATAAAGTTGGCGTAGCGTGTGTAAACCAACGCTCGCTCATTAAGTTATAAGTAGCAATAGCGCTTTCGATATCTTCTTTGTGGATACCGATAGCCACACGCATAAACAAGTGCTGAGGACGCTCAACAATTTGTCCATTAACTTTTAAAAGGTATGATTTTTCTAATGTTTTGAAACCGAAATAATCAAAGCCGAAATCTCTGTCGTAAATAATAGTACTGTCCAAAATTTCTGCATTATCTTGGATTACTTTCCATACGTCATCAGCAATTAAAGCTGAATCTTTTCCTGTTTTGGGATCAATGTAGTTGAACAACAACTCCATTGTTTTAGAAAACGATTTTAACGTGTTTTTGTGCAAGTTAGAAACAGCAATACGTGAAGCTAACAAAGCATAGTCAGGATGTTTAGTGGTTAAAGACGCTGCTGTTTCAGCTGCTAAGTTATCCAATTCAGAAGTGGTTACCCCATCGTACAAGCCTTCGATCACTTTTCTAGCTACATCAATTGGATCTACCAGTTCAGCATTAAAACCATAGCACAGCTTCTCTATCCTAGCTGTAATCTTGTCAAATTTCACCGCTTCACTGCGGCCGTCTCTTTTTATTACAAACATCCTTACTAAATTTTATGGTGCATATCTACATAGCGGCACCTGGTTTCAAAAATTTTATTAGTATTAAGATGAGATGTGAGTATAGAGCGTAATACTTTACACCTCGATCATCTTTTTTAATGGTTAAAAATCCTCGTCTAATGAGAAAGCTTGCGCTTTATCTTCTGAGGCAGTTAATACACCACTTTTTTGGTAATCGCCTACGCGTTTCTCAAAGAAGTTGGTTTTTCCTTGCAATGAAATCATTTCCATGAAATCAAAAGGATTGGTGGCATTATAAATCTTGGTATAGCCTAATTCTCCTAACCATCTATCCGCAACAAATTCAATATATTGTTTCATCAAGTCTGCATTCATACCAATTAGTTTAACCGGAAGTGCATCAGTAATGAAATCTTTTTCAATTTCTACAGCATCTTTAATGATGGTGTGTACTTGTTCTTGGCTAAGTTTATTTTGCAACATGCTGTACAATAGACATGCGAATTCACAGTGTGAACCTTCATCTCTAGAGATCAACTCGTTACTGAAAGTTAAACCTGGCATTAAACCACGTTTCTTTAACCAAAAGATAGAGCAGAAACTACCGCTAAAGAAAATACCTTCAACCGCGGCAAAAGCCACTAGTCTCTCCGCAAAAGTTCCATTATCTATCCAACGTAATGCCCACTCAGCTTTTTTCTTCACTGCAGGCACCGTGTCTATCGCATGGAAAAGTCTGTCTTTCTCTTCTGGATCTTTTACGTAAGTGTCAATCAGTAAAGCGTAGGTTTCAGAATGGATATTTTCCATCATGATTTGGAAACCATAGTAACAACGTGCTTCTGGAATTTGAACCTCACTCATAAAGTTAACCGCAAGGTTTTCGTTCACGATACCATCGCTGGCCGCAAAGAAAGCCAAAATATGAGAAATGAAATGACGCTCTCCGCTATTCAAATTCTCCCAATGCTTGATGTCGTCAGACAAATCAATTTCTTCCGCCGTCCAAAAGCTCGCTTCTGATTTTTTGTACATTTCCCAAATAGCAGGATACTTAATTGGCAATAGCACAAAACGGTCCTTGTTTTCCTTTAATAATAATTCTTCTTCCATAAACTCTCTTTTTACGTTGTTAGAAAATGTTTAGCAGCAGCATAAATGATATTCTTTAACAGTGAAACCGCCTAACAAACCGTACTTAGTTTACATAATTAAAAAAGTTGAGATTATCTGCTTTTTCAAACGAACTAAATAGCAATCAGTTATAACAATAATTGGGGTGCTTTCTATTAAAGAACTTCGTATAACAAATATAAAAGTTAGGGCTTTTTTTGGGCTACAAAGTTGTTAACATGTATCTGATTTTGTGGGGATTTCCGATCAAAATTCTGTCATAAACAGGGAAGAAAAAAGCTAATTATTTCTTTTTAAGCACTTATGAAATAAAAACGAGTGTTAATAATTTTAAAATGAGTCTAAATTCTAGCACTTTTACTCTTGCACGTAGGAGATTTCCACACGGGCGTAACCCAACCTGTAAATCCCTATTTCCTTGGCCGCAGCCACTGAAATATCCAAGGCAAACTTCTTACTGAAAGGACCTCTATCGTTTACCCTCACCTGTACAGTTTTGCCAGTATGCAGGTTGCGTACAGTAATTAAAGTACCAAAAGGTAAAGTGCGATGGGCTGCCGTAAATTTCTTGGCTCGATAGCGTTCACCACTGGTGGTTTTACGCCCTTCAAACTTTTTGGCGTAGTATGTAGTGAAAATGATTTTCTTAATGGTATCGGGAGCTTTAGATACGATGTCCTGCGCCCGGGCAGTAAAAACAAACAGGCATAAGCACAGTAATAATCTAACAGGTTTACAATATCTCATTAATACTCTATTTAGATTGCGGCCTCTTTTTAAAGAGGGGTAGCAAATATAGTAAAACGCTTAATTTATAAAAAGATAGACACTCTATATAAAACAAAAGCCCCTTCAGTAACCTGAAGGGGCTTTGTATTTTGTATAAGCTAAAATTACTCAGCTACTACTTCGAAAGGAACTTTTACTTTCACTTCTTTGTGTAAGTTCAAGTTCGCGATGTATTCGCCCAAAGTTTTAGGCTCAGTTTCGAAAGTAATACGACGACGGTCAACGTCAAAACCTTTAGCTTTTAATGCGTCAGCCACTTGGATCGTGTTAACCGCACCAAAGATTTTTCCTGTTTCACCAGCTTTAGCACCAATGCTTAATTTAACATCAGCCAACTTAGCTGCGATACCTTCAGCGTCTTTTTTAATTTTCTCTTGTTTAAAAGCAGCCTGTTTAAGGTTTTCTGCTAATACTTTCTTTGCAGAAGGAGTTGCTAAAATTGCAAAGCCTTGTGGAATTAAGTAATTACGACCAAAACCAGGTTTTACCGTTACGATATCATCTTTCTCACCTAGTGATTTGATATCTTGCTTTAAAATAATTTCCATTGCTCAGTTCCTATTTTAATTGGTCAGTAACGAAAGGCAACAAACCGATGTGACGAGCACGTTTTACTGCTTGAGCCACTTTACGTTGAAATTTCAAAGAAGTACCAGTTAAACGACGAGGTAAAATTTTACCTTGTTCGTTAACGAACTTCAATAAAAAGTTTGCGTCTTTATAATCAATGTATTTGATGCCATTTTTCTTGAAACGGCAATATTTTTTTCTGTTATCCTCCACTTTTGGAGCTGTAACATATTGAATTTGATCTCTTGCCATTACGCTGTAGCCTCCTCTTTCTTAGTTTTGTTAAAAGCTCCGCTACGTTTTTTCTCGTTGTAGGCAACCGCGTGACGGTCTAATCTTACAGTTAAGAAACGTAAAACACGCTCATCGCGTTTTAATTCTAGCTCTAACTTGTTAATGATTTCACCATTAGATTTGTATTCTGTAAGGTGAAAGAATCCGTTTGCTTTTTTGTCAATCGGATACGCTAATTTTCTCAAACCCCAATTATCTTCTGCGATAATTTCGGCTCCGCTATCAGAAATGATGCCTTTAAATTTGGCAATTGCCTCTTTTGCAGCTTCTTCTGACAACAATGGGGTAAGAACGATAACAGTTTCGTACTGATTCATTGTTTTTATTTAATTAATTTTTTAATCTATTCCGCTTAAAACGGGCTGCAAATGTAACAATATATTTCTATAAATCAAAGCGTTGTTTTGAAAAAGAAGGGAGCTACGAAATAGCAATTACCTAAATTTCATCTAAAGAACCTATAAAAAGCAACTACCCGCATATAAATGCCATTTTCATACTCCCAGAAAACAAAAAAGCACCTCCCCTTGGGGCGATGCTTTACTTATCAGAGTATATAGTTGTTTAAAGCTTGATGGTTTCTGAGAATTCCTGGTTGGCAGTCCTAACCACAAAAGTAAGCTGTCTTGAAGGTGTTCTGCTTACATCGTATTTCTTAATCACTTTTGCTTCGTTAGTATAAACATCCTCATGAAGTTTTTCATTAAACTCGTTATAGATGTCTACCTGCACTTCTCCTTCGGCTACACCATTTAAATTAAGGGTTACCACATCGTTCTCTTTCGCTAAACTTGGTTTTTTGAAAAGTTTCACCACTGGAACAGCTACTATTGCGCTATCAGCAGTAATATTGATTTGGTAAGTCACCGTTTTTAAAGGAGATTCCATTTTAAGGGTATAAAGCCCCACTGGCAAAGCACTTAGGTCGTAAGTTTTAAACTTATTACTCACCGTTTTTAGCCTTTGCTCGTAAAGCACCTCGTCAGTTGCCGAGTATAAAGTAAGGTCTATATTCTGGGATTCGTTGGTGATAAAGCTCACCCATTTGTTATTCTCTTTTGCTACTTTAACTAAAAGCTCCATGTCATCGGCTTTGGCAACATTTACCATCAATACCGAGAGGATTACTAAACTAAATCTGAATAAATTTTTCATTGCTGATTTATTTAAAATGTTAATACTTATTTAACAAGAGCAAATTTAGTTAGTAATCAGGCGCTTATTATGTTTCATATTTCCCAGTATATATGCTATTTTAACCATTAATATTAAATTAACATATAAAATTATCAATAACACATATATTTTGATTAATTTAGCGTTAAGAAAATGAAAAAAATCAAACCAAGCTTTGAAGCCATTGAGCCTTCCTTTGGAAGTTCCTTTTACTATTCGAAATACCTGCAAAACACCAATAACAAAGCACACGTTTGGCACTATCATCCAGAAGTGGAAATGGTGTTTGTAAATGGCGGCTCTGGAAAAAGGCAAATTGGTAGCCATATCTCTTATTATAATGATGGAGATTTGATATTGATTGGCAGTAACCTACCCCACTGCGGTTTTACCGACGAAACTACGGGCAATACCAATGAGGTAGTTATTCAAATGAAGCCAGATTTTTTGGGCACCGATTTTTTAACGCTAAAAGAAACCAAGGGGATTGCTACTTTATTTGAAAAAGCCAAGTATGGCATTGCTTTTGGCGAAGACACTAAAAAGCTTGTTGGCCCTATTCTTGAAAAAATGAACAACATGTGGCCTTTTGAAAAACTACTGGCTTTATTAGGTGTTTTGCGAGAGCTTGAACAGGCTTTTGATTATAAACTACTGAATGCACAAAATTTCTCCTTGGAGATGCAGGCCCAGGACAATGACCGCATCAGCATGATTTTTAATTACGTGAAAGACCACTTCACCGAGGAAATTAGCTTGGAGCAGGTTGCCGAAATGGCCAGCATGACCGTTCCTTCTTTTTGTAGGTATTTTAAAAAGATGACCAAAAAGACCTTTACCAAATTTGTGAATGAATACCGAGTGGTGCATGCCTCGAAACTTTTGGCCGAAAAAAGAACCAGCATAGCCAATATTAGTTACGAAAGCGGCTTCCACAACTTTAGCCATTTTAACAAGATATTTAAGGAGTTTACGGGGAAGAGTGCCTCGCAATATAGAAAAGAACTGAAGTCTATTATATAAGTATATAGTTTTCAGTTGGCAGTTCACAGTTGGCAGTTGGCAGTCCGCAGTTGGCCATTAGCAGTTTTCAGTGGCCAAAAGCGCATACCTTTGTGATATAAACCCGACTGAAAGCGGTACCCAATTTTTAATTGGGTTTAGCAAAAGGCGGGGCTAAGGTTGCCGATATTATTCTTCCTTTCGTTTTCGAAAAAATAATTCGGCAAAGCAACTTTTCAACATTCAAACTTTTCAACCCTGCAACAATCAAATTTTTGCTATTTTCGTGCCAATGGAAAATTTCATCGTTTCAGCCCGTAAATATCGCCCCGTCACGTTCGAAACCGTGGTTGGTCAGCAGCATATTACTGGAACTTTAAAAAACGCCATTAAAAATAACCAACTGGCACAAGCTTTTTTATTTTGCGGACCAAGGGGCGTTGGTAAAACCACCTGTGCCCGTATTTTGGCAAAAACCATTAACTGCACCAGCTTAACGCCCGAACAAGAGGCCTGTGGCACTTGCGAAAGCTGTCAATCGTTCCAGTCAGGGCACTCCTTTAACTTTCATGAGCTGGATGCGGCTTCTAACAACTCTGTTGACGACATTAGAAGTTTAATTGAGCAGGTACGGATTCCGCCACAAGCTGGAAAATACAAAATTTATATTATTGATGAGGTTCACATGCTTTCGACAAGTGCGTTTAATGCCTTTTTGAAAACTTTGGAAGAGCCACCTCCCTATGCTATTTTTATTTTAGCAACCACGGAGAAACATAAAATATTACCTACCATTTTGTCACGTTGTCAAATTTTCGACTTCAACAGAATTCAGGTAGAGGACATTTCCAGCCATTTGGCAAAAATTGCGGAACGAGAAAACATTGCTACAGACAACGACGGCTTGCATATTATTGCGCAAAAGGCTGATGGTGGTTTGCGTGATGCGCTTTCGATGTTTGACCAAATTGTTAGCTACACGAATAGGAATGTGACCTATAAGGCGGTAATTGACAATCTGAACATTTTAGATTACGATTATTATTTTAAGCTAACGGACTACATCACCACTGGCGATGTAAGTAATACCTTATTGTTATTTAATGAGATTTTGAACAATGGTTTTGACGGCAACAACTTTATTAATGGTTTAGCTGGCCATTTTAGAAACTTATTAGTGGGTAAGGACAACCAAACCATCAAACTGCTGGAGGTGAGCGAAAATATTAAGCAGAAATACCTGACGCAAAGTAACAATACTAATTTGGGTTTCATTTTAACCTCGCTCAATTTAGCCAACCAGTGCGATCTGAACTACAAAAACAGCAAAAATCAGCGGCTTCAGGTGGAGCTGGCACTGATAAAAATGTGTCACATTCCCTCAGTAATTCAACTCGCCAACACCGCAACTGACTTAGATCAGGATAAAAAAAAAACTTTAGTTAAAAACGACAGCCCTGCTTCGGCACCTGTTCAACGACCAGCCGCAGCAACTACTCCACAAGCTCCAATTGCTACTCCAATAGAGAAAAAAGAACAGCCTGCAGCGGCAGCCCAACCCGCGGAAACCTTTCCTCCTAAAATAGAAGTACCAAAGCCTAGTGCGCCCACCGCTTCATCTATCAAGATAAAGCCTTTGCCAAAAAGTACTTCTGGTTCTTTAATTCCTTCGCTTACCGATTTAAATAGTGGAATGGGTGCAGATGAAGAAGACAAGGGCCCCCAATATTTAAGCGGTAACGAAAAACAGGCCTTTACCCAAGCTCAATTTATGGCTTGCTGGCAACAATATGCCCAAAAAGCTAGAGAAGAAGACAAAATACACTTGTTTACTTTGCTAACGAGTAATGAGCCTGTTTTAGAGGGCATAAATGTGACCGTTTTGATTGAAAACATTGCACTGGAAAGCACCCTACAAGACGAAAAAATTGATTTGCTTAACTTCCTTCGCGGAAAACTCAACAACTTTGATATACAATTAACCCCTAAACGAATAGAAGCCAAGCAAAGCGACCGCATTTATACCAACAAGGATAAATATGCGTATTTGGTTGAAAAAAATCCACAGTTGGAAGAGTTTCGCCAACGTTTTAATTTGGATTTGCTGCCTTAACCTGGTAAATCATTTTTAGGATAACCTTCCTCATCCAAATCATCCCTAAAATCTTCCTCCGTTTGCGCTAAAATCTTATCCGCAGGATCAAGCAGCACACTTTCGCCAGTTTCATCTACCCGCATCCCATTATCTTCCAACTGCTCATCAACCTGTCCCTTTTGGTCGTATTCATTGCCGATATACGGGTTGGATTCATCGTAAGTAGAAATGCTATCCTCTCCGTTCGGTGCCGATGTATCGTAAGGTAACGGATGGTCATAGTTGGCTTCCTCCCCTTTTACATCAAATTCGAAGCTATTTTTATCCTTATTGTAAGACAGTTCGTTGAAATCTTTGGTTTCGCCCAAGTCGCTATCATGTAGCTTGTCTTTGGCTGGTTTTTGATTATCCATGGTCTATTTATTTAGTAATAGATAAACCTTAATTATTTCGGTTTTGTTTTGATAGTGACGTGAATCATTTATTTAAATAGCAGCGCAATTGCAGTCGCTTTTTTGGAACAGTCGTCCTACTTTCCGCTGCAATCTTTTTGTTTGGTCTAGTGCTGTCATTCCGGGGAACGAGGAATCTCTTTCTTTCCTGCCCTGTTCTGAGATCCTTCGCTGCGCTCTGGATGACAAAAGGCAAAACAAAAAGGATTTCCGCTACAATCAGGTCTAAATGGCTCGGCCGCTGCACTAATCCAAGCATTACAAAACAATATACTGCCGCTAAATCAAACCTCCCGAGTATTCGAAACCTAGAGGCTATAAGATTCTAATTGTTTAATTGAAAAAGATATGCTATTTTTAACTAAATAATTAGTTGATTATGAGCAAAGCAAAATATATCATCATATTATTATTGTGTTTATTTAGCTATGTGATATTTACGCAAATCCTATTTGCAGAAAACAACCTCATTGTATTAAAAGGCTCCTTAAATAAAACGCATCAATTTACAAAGAAAGAGAAAAACGGGGAGCAGGAAACGGAATACGCCTACCTAACCTTCATGTTAAACGGCAGCAACAAGTTTTTCATCCTCAAATTAAATGTCGACTCGGTAAAAGAAGGTTTCAATATTTTTTCTGGTGTCAATAAATCATTAAAATACGCTGGCCAAATTAAGGTCAAAATTAAGAAATCTGATATCCTAAAAGTGCGGCCAACCGTGTATGAAATATATGCAGATGACCAAAATATTTATCAGCGAATCAAAAAGCCTTTTAGCAACATCTATTTATTTGTCATCTTGAGCTTCAGCTTATCTATAATAGCCATTATTTCTACTCCTCGTCTTTACCGAAACCGAGAAATGGCTACCTAGCATAAGTTTTTATATTTTTATTTGTATTAAATCTAAATAATACTACTTTTGTATAAATATTTAACCTACTGTGCAAAAAATAGAAGAAGTATTATTTCCTGTTGCCACGTTTGAAGAAGTGTTTGCTACCCAAAGCGGCGCTATTTTTCAATCGGATTCAGAAAATTGCTGGTATATTGATTTTGCAGGAAAGTTAGCCCGCTTTGATTACAGAAACCTTCTTAAACTTAAAAAAGCGGTTTATCAGGTTGATATTGAAGAGAAACTGTTGGCAAGTGACAAAACTGCTGATATAGAAATCATCTTCATTTGCGCATGCGACCATTCTTACGTACTTTCTTTATTGGAGCTCATCAAACTCAAAGAACTGCTGCAAGGTACTTTCGTCATGTTGGAACTTAACCACATTATCCACGATTGCCTGTATCGCTTAGCTTCTTAAAACTAAGACTTAGACTCTTTCCATATTATTAATAATTTCTTTTACAGAACATTATAGCTGTAACTTTGTAGTGTCAAAGGAAATAATTAACGAAACAACATGACCTTTCACACAGTTGAAAAACTGACTCTATCATAGCGTTTCACTACCGTTAAAAACTAAAGACACAGAAAATGAAAGATATTATGCGTGTAAAGTGTTTACTATCATCAGATGTAGAAACACTGATCAACCAACAAATAAAAAAAGAAGCTCATTCATCATCTATCTACTTATCAATGGCTTCTTGGTGCAACAGAAATGGTTACGATTTTTCTGCTGATTACTTCTTTAAACAAGCAGAAGAGGAAAGACAACACCAATTGAAATTCTTCAAATATGTATTGGATATGGGCGGAACCGCAGTTTCTCCAGATGTAACCAATATCAAACAAGAATACAACTCTTTCCGTGAAGTATTTGAGGAAGCTTTGGAGCAAGAAATCAGCGTAACGCAATCCATTAAAAACATTGCAGCCCGTTGCCACAAAGAGCAAGACTATGTTACTTTAGAATTTTTGAACTGGTTCTTCAGAGAACAACGTGAAGAAGAGTACAAAGCACGTAGAGCGCTAGAATTGTTCGACGTAATTGGTGAAGAAGGAACTGGAAGATGGCAAATTGACAAGCACGTTGGTCAAATTTCATACGACAGCGAAGCTTAATTAAAATCAAAAGCAGAAAATTGAGCGTAGCAAAACCTCGAGCATCGGGATAAAAACTAGCTAGTCTACTCACAAAGCGACAACAAAACAAAACAATAATTAAAGGTGTGTACAACAAGTATGCACCTTTTTTGTTTATTTTGATAAATAAACCGTCATTGCGAGGCACCAAGCAATCTCACTGATATGAAGTGGCTATCTTTTTGAGATTGCTTCATACCTCGCAATGACGAAAAAGAACCTATGTCTAAAAAGGATAAAAAGAAAAAAGGCTCGAAACAGGACAAAAAGGACAAGAAAAAGAAAAACTGTTGCGAGAAATACCTAAAGGGCAAGCGTTGCAGAAACTGTCCTTTTGGTTAGGGCATTGCTATGGGCACGTTGTATGTTTCTAATTTGATGGATATGACGTTCGTTATGCATCACCATAAAAGCCAACACATCGCCTAATCTTAGTTTAACCAACTTACTGATTGAAATAGGGATTTTGATATTATTCACATCTACCACTTCAAATGCTTTAATGTATTTAAGGAAAGTTTCTTGCTGGTCTATAAACTCGGTCACTTCTGCATACGCATTCTTTACCTGTGGCTGATGCTGTTTGGCTGCCTTATATTTCTTCTGTTTATCTATATCCATCATTTTTACGAAATAACTTCCCAACCAACCTGGCACATAAGCTGCCCTAGACACCTGGTTAGGTTTGGCTAAAATGATTTCCATTTTGGGCAGGTAATAATGTCCGTAAGTATTTAAATGAGCCAAACATTGCGCGATGCTCCAACTTTGTTCATCTACAGCAAAAGAGAGGGCCTCTTCGTCCAGATTTTGATATTGTTCAATAGCTAGATTCAGAATTTTCTCGGTACGTTGATATAAATCTGTGATAAATGCTTTCTTTTCCATTGCTCTCACTATTTCATTCATTAATTGAACAAAGATATTTTAGCACAACAGCGTAATTGTTGGCATTTACCAAGATTATATTTTTACCCTATTCATCAGCTTACTGAAGTTGGTGGCATCTATTCCCAAGTAGCTTGCCAAGTATTTATGTGGAACCAAAGTAAGGATGTGTGGACTTCGCTTTAACAGACTTCTGAATTTCTCTTCGGATGACATCAACTGTAGCTCTGCTAAGCGGTCTAAAACTCCGCTCAATGCTCCGCTTATTCCGAAATTAATCATCTGAGCAATTTCAGCGTTAGTGAGCATTATTCTTTTTATTTCTGATGCTGGGGCTCGTAAAAAAGAAGACGACGTTAAAGTCTCATAAAAGAATTGGGATGGTTGCTGAGTCATCATAGCATTGAGCACGCCGCCAAAAGATGGCGCATAAGTAAAAATCAGCGTGGCTTCTTTCCCTTCAATATTTAAGGCGTATACTCGTTGCACGCCATCCAATACAAAGTAAAGATACTTTTCCTGCTCTCCTTGATGGGTCAATATCTCCTTTCTTTCGGCATGGTAAGTTTTCCACGGCGATAGAAATTCGGCAAGGCTGCTAGCAGACAATGAAAAATGTTTTTTCACATGTGCTTCTAGCATATCCATAGGCTGGTCTAGTTCATCGCTTCCCATAAAATCTCCACCGGATGTTTCGCTATCTTCTGCGTTCCATCTTTAATTTGATGTCTACAGCTTGTTCCCGCAGCAGCAATAATGGTATCCTCTTTTTGTTTACGCACTTCGGGCAGCAATACCAACTCTGCAACTTTCATAGAAACTTCGTAATGTTCGGCTTCGTAACCAAAAGAGCCCGCCATTCCGCAACAACCCGAAGGAATCAGTTCCACTTTGTAATTGCTCGGCATTGACAATATCTTCTCCGTTGGTGTAAGGGCGTTCAACGATTTTTGATAGCAGTGACCATGTAATTTAATCAACTGGTAGTCTGAGGTAAACTGACTAGCCTTAATTTTCTCTGCTTCAAATTCATTCAACAAAAACTCTTCTACCAAAAATGAGTTTTGTGCCAGATGCTTTGCTTTCTGTACCAAATTAGCATCTACCAATTCAGGATATTCATCCCTAAACGTAAGCAAAGCCGATGGCTCTACTCCTAGCAAAGGCGAATCTGCATTCACTACGTCGGCCAGTAACGCTACATTTTTGTTTGCCAATGCTTTTGCTTCACGCAACAAACCTTTTGAAAGATAGGTACGTCCACTTTCCAAGTGTTCTGGAATAATCACTTCGTAGCCCAATTTCTCAAGGAGCTTAACGGTGGTCATTCCAATTTCTACATCGTTATAATTGGTAAACTCATCGCAAAACAAATAAACCTTACGCTCAGTATTTTTTGGAGCTTGTTTTTTATCATATTGCTTTTTCCAGCTGCGCAAAGTGGTCTTCCCTACTTTTGGCAACGAACGGTCTGGCGCAAAACCAACTACTTTTTTAATCAGCTTACTAGTAAAGTTATTGCTGATTAAGGCATTATAAATAGATGGTACAATGGCCGCCAAACGTTGCGATTTGGTAAAGTTGGCAATCATTTTAGTACGGAAAGGCACGCCATTCGCATCGTAATAATGCTGCAAAAATTCCGCTTTCATTTTGGCCACATCCACACTTGAAGGACATTCTGATTTACAAGCTTTACAGCTCAAACACAAATCCATCACATCCTTAATTTCCTCGTGATTAAATGGATTATCGCCTGTATCGTTGCTCAGGAATTGTCTTAAAATATTCGCACGAGCTCTTGTGGTATCTTTTTCTTGGCGAGTAGCCATGTAAGATGGGCACATCGTGCCACCGCTGATATGAGTTCTTCTGCAATCGCCAGAACCCGAACATTTTTCTGCCAACCTCAAGATGCTTTCGTTCTTCGAAAAATCGAAAATGGTTTTTACAGGTTTAATTTCCTTGTCGGCCTCATAACGTAAAAACTCGTTCATTGGTGGGGTATCCACTATTTTGTTGGCATTAAATACACCCAGCGGATCAAACAATTGTTTTACTTCTTTTAAAAGTTCATACACCTCTATTCCCAATACATCTTTGATAAACTCGCCTCTTAAACGACCATCTCCATGCTCACCACTTAACGAACCTTGGTGCTTTTTCACCAACGCCGCTGTTTCTTTCAAAACTGTTCTAAAAAGCTCCTTCCCTTCTGAAGTTTTAAGGTTAATCATAGGCTCCACATGCAATTCGCCTGCGCCAGCATGGGCATAATAAGATGCCTTTAGGTTGTATTTATCTAAAATCTGTTGAAGTTCTTCGATATAAGCAGGTAAATCTTCGGGAGCAACGGCACAGTCCTCTATCAAGTTTACAGGTTGTTTATCTCCAGGTAAATTCCTGATCAAACCTAATCCAGCTTTTCTAACATCCCAGGCCAATTTGGTTTGTTGGCCATATACAATTGGATAGGCATAACCTAAACCAGCCAATTTTAAATCAGCAATTAATGCCGAAGTTTTAAAATCGATTTCTTGCTGGGTTTCCGCAAAAAACTCCACCATTAGTAAAGCTTCGGGTTCACCCTCTATAAAAAAACGGTTGTGTTGGTACACTGGATGGCCTTTGGTAAAGTCCATAATATATCTATCTACCAACTCAGAAGCCATTGGCTGATGTTTCAGGATAATGATATTTGCTAAAAGCGACTCTGCCAACGAATTAAAATGCACACAAACCAATGCTTCTTGTTTGGGCGGCAAAGGCAGCAATTTTAACTTGGCTTCGGTTACAAAAAGCAATGTACCTTCTGAACCAGCGATCAGTTCACACATATTAAAGTTTTCTTTTCCTTCTTGGGGAATAAGAAAATCTAAGGCATAACCCGTGTTTCTTCTAGTGAGGGTTTTCTTAGGATAACCTTTTTCTATCGCCTCTATATTTTGCGGCTTGTTAACCAGCTCGGAAACTCCTTTATAGATGATCCCCTCCAAGCTATTCAACTGTGCTTTCTCTGCAATTTGTGCAAGCGGTATTTCTTTAAATTCCACCTCTTGACCATTACTCAAAAGGCCTTTTACTTCTAATAGGTTTTGACGAGTATCACCCCACACAATAGAGTGCAAACCGCAAGAGTTATTTCCAATCATGCCACCAATCATGGCTCTGTTGGCCGTAGAAGTTTCTGGACCAAACATTAATCCAAAAGGCTTCAGGGCTGCATTCAAATCATCCCTGATTACTCCTGGCTGTACGATTACATATTGTTCCTCTTGGTTAATTTCTAGTATTTTATTGAGATACTTGGAAATATCTACTACCAACCCATTACCTACTACCTGCCCAGCTAACGACGTTCCCGCAGCCCTTGGAATGAGTGTGAGGTGATGTTCATTGGCAAAGCTAATCAGGGTTTTAATATCCTCGCTGGTTTTGGGCACTGCAACTGCTAATGGCTTTTCTTGGTAAACAGATGCATCTGTTGAGTAAACAAGCTTTTGTGCTTCGTGAGCAGCTGATTGGTCGTAAAATAATTCTCCGCTAAAACTGTCTGCTAGCTTTTGAAATGGGGCCGAAAGGTGAGTATGATTTGACACAATGTAAAATTAAGCATTTTAATAATGTTTTTTAAAAATAAAAACTGCAAAAAACTGCACAAACCAGTAAAGAAATTGATCTCGTTCTTTAATGAAGTCATATCTATTGTTTAACCACCTTAGAAATCTAAGACCATCTTAGTTTCCTTTCACATCGTACAACGCAATTTTAGAGCTTTTTCATTTTCCATCCTTAATGTTTTATCATTATTTAACACGGTTTATAATTGATTTTTACTAATTTGAGATTTTAAAATAAGCTTATGAATGCCAACCAAAACACCTTTATCGAAAAAATAAAAGCCTCTTACTCACCTAGTGGCGAATATATCTATTTGGGTGCTGCCATGTTAGATGGTTTAGCCTTGGCCGATGCCGAAGTAAATTTGCCTTTGCGCATGATGAACAGACACGGTCTTATTGCAGGTGCTACAGGCACAGGAAAAACCAGAACTTTGCAATTACTAGCCGAACAGTTATCTGACAAAGGGGTACCTGTTTTCATGCTCGATGTAAAGGGAGACCTTTCGGGTTTATACCAGCCAGGCAGTACCAATCCCAAAATTGAAGAACGGGCACAACAATTGAATAAGCCTTTCACACCAAGCGGCTTCCCTATCGAAATATATTCCTTAACAGGTAAATTAGGCGCTCAAATGCGTGCAACCGTGACTGAGTTTGGTCCTGTGCTCCTTTCCAAAATACTGGAACTTAACGATACTCAATCTGGAGTTTTAGCGGTATTGTTCAAATACGCTGACGACCATAAAATGCCTGTGGTAGATTTAAACGACCTTAAAAAACTACTTGGCTATCTCGCCGAAGGCGAAGGTGCAAAGGAAATCAAGTCTAGCTATGGATCTATTTCTACCGCTACCTCAAGTACTATTCTGCGAAAAATTGTAGCGATAGAACAACAAGGCTTGGGTGGAATTTTTGGTGAAACCTCCTTTAATATTGAGGATTTGTTCAACCGTGTAGATGGTAAGGGAGTAATTAGCCTACTGAATATTGCTGACGTGCAAAGCCAACCTGTGCTTTATTCAACTTTCTTATTAAGTCTTTTGGCCGAAATTTACCAAACTATGCCTGAGGCTGGAGATTTGGACAAACCCAAATTGGTTTTCTTTTTTGATGAAGCGCATCTTTTATTTAACGATGCCCCGAAAGCATTCTTGGAGCAAATCAACACCATTATTAGGCTGATCCGTTCCAAAGGAATTGGCGTGTTTTTCTGTACGCAATCACCTATGGACATTCCCGAAAGTGTATTGTCGCAGTTAGGAAACAGGGTGCAACATGCTTTAAGAGCATTTACGCCTAACGATGTAGATGCGTTAAAGAAAACAGTTAATACTTATCCAAAATCGGAATTTTATACTATCGACAAAGTATTAACCTCCTTAGGTACAGGCCAGGCGCTGATTACAGTACTGAACGAAAAAGGTATCCCTACCGAAGTTGCAGCAACTTTGCTTACGCCACCCAGGGCAGTTATGGGGCCAATGGCGGCAATAGATTGTGAAAAACTTATGCAAGGAAGTCAGCTGTTTAGCAAATACAAAGAAACGGTGGATCCTGTAAGTGCTTATGAGATGCTTACCGATAAGATCAACGAAATACAAGCCAATGAAAACAAAGTAAAGGCTGAGGAAGAGGAACGTAAAAGAATTGAACAAGAGAGCAAACCAAAACCAGGTGAAAAGAGTTTAGTGGAAGAGATTATGGGTGCCACCATTACTCGACAGATTGGGAAGGAAATTGTTCGAGGACTTTTCGGAATGCTAAGCGGCAAAAAAACTCGAACAACTAAATCATCTGGAGGTGGGCTTTTTGGATTCTAAAAGTTAACTTTGGCGACAACTAAATATTCATTTAAAAACTAAACAGTTAATGAAACCTACGTTATTAATTTTGGCTGCCGGCATGGCAAGCCGCTATGGTAGCATGAAACAAATCGACGGTTTTGGCCCTAACGGAGAAACCATCATCGATTATTCTATATATGACGCAATTAAAGCCGGATTTGGAAAAGTTGTATTCATCATTAAAGAAGAATTTGCAGACAACTTCAAATCTATTTTTGACGAGAAGCTAAAAGGCAAGATTGAAGTAGACTATGTTTACCAAAACTTTGACCTTAAACAATTTGGGATTGATGAAGAAATTTATCGTGAAAAACCTTGGGGAACGGCACATGCGATCCTTTCGGGCAGAAAAACAATTAAAGAACCTTTCTGTGTCATTAATGCTGATGATTTCTATGGTTTTGATGCCTTCAAAAAAATGGCTGACTTCTTAACTTCAGAAATAAACGATTCTAATTATTCTATTATTGGTTATAAAATTGGCAAAACTTTATCTGACTTCGGTTCGGTATCAAGAGGCGTATGCAAAGCTGATGAAGCAGGTAATTTGACCGAAATTGTAGAACGTACAAAAGTTTACAAGAAAGGCGACTCCATCGTTTATGAAGAAGATGGCAAAGAATTTCCATTAGAGTTTGATACTCCCGTATCGATGAACTTCTGGGGTTTTACTCCAGCAGTGTTTAATATTACTGAAGAGCTTTTCAAAACTTTTGCCATGGAGAACAAAGACAAACCTAAGGCTGAATTTTTTATTCCACTTATAGGCGAACATCTGGTAAGTACCCAAAAAGCTTCTTTTAAAGTAGTACCAACCGACAACCAATGGTTTGGTGTGACGTATAAAGAAGACAAGCCGTTGGTTCAGGCATGTATTGATGAACTTATCAAAAATGGCAACTACCCAGAGAAGCTATGGAATTAACAATTGATGAAAGTATTTTAAAATCGTACGGTTTAAATCACCAAAATATTAAAATACAACAAATAGGTTCTGGACACATCAACAGAACCTATTTGCTCATACAAACAACTGGTGAGCAAAAAAAATATGTGCTGCAAGAAATCAACACACATGTTTTTACCAACCCAGAAGCTGTTGCCAATAACATTAAGCAAATTGCGGATTTTTTAGCCGAAAATTTCCCTGATTATCTTTTTCCAGCACCATTAGCTGCTAATGATGGTTCCACCATGGTTGCTTTTAATAATGCCTATTGGAGATTAAGCCCCTTTGTTGATCACACCATTGCACTAGATACATTAACCGCACCGCAGCAGGCCTATCAAGCAGCAAAACAATTTGGCAAACTTAGCAGGCTGCTTAATGATTTCGACAGTAGCATGCTACAAGAAACCATTGTAGGTTTTCATGACCTCCACCTACGTTTCGATCAATTTCAAACGGCTTTAGCACAAAGTTCCCAAGCATTGAGAGCGCAAGCGGCAAAAGAAATTGAAACAGCACTTGGGTTTAAATCTATCTTAACCGAATATCAATCGTTAAAGGATAGCTTGCCCAATAGGGTAATGCATCACGATACCAAAATTAACAACGTACTGTTGGCTCAACATACGTATGAAGGTGTATGTGTAATTGATTTAGATACTTTAATGCCTGGCAAATTCATATCCGATCTTGGTGATATGATGCGTACCTACCTTTGTGAATTTTCGGAAAACGAAACCGATCTTTCCAAAATTACAGTACGAATGGATTATTTTGCGGCCATGATTGAGGGCTATTTATCAGAGATGGGCGATATTCTTACGGATACCGAGAAAAAGGCGATCTTATTTAGCGGAAAATACATCATCTATATGCAAGCACTTCGTTTTTTAGCTGATTTTCTAAATGGTAGTGTTTATTATCCTATCAATTATCCACTACAAAATTTAGATAGAACTAAAAACCAGTTTAAGCTACTGATACAATTGGTTAAGAATGAAGAGGAGCTACTGGAGTTAATTTCCAATTGCTTGATAAAAAACTAACTTATAACCTGAGCTCGATTAATAAGTTAACGGCAACTATTATATTACACAACCGTTATCGAACTCAGGTTATTAACAAACTAAAACACCTTTGCGTTCTTAGCGTAAATCTTATTTTTCTTCGCGGCAAGTATTTTTTTCCAGGTGCTTAATTTTATCGCAATACCGTACATACGGGATGGAAGTTTTCGCAAAGTATCGTAAAGGCAAATAACCTCAGTTCTACTATTTTTTCAAGAAAAATTGGCTTAGTTGCGATAGGTGTAAGCTCAACGTCATGCTGAATTTTTCAATATCTTTTATTGATTTTAGCCGTCAAGAGAGCTTCGCTGTTTATTTTATTCCATAGCTGCTTCGCAGTCCACCATCGTCAAAACGACGAAAATATGAAACCCATTCAAGTTAATTAGTTGGCACAGTCAGTTTTTTGCACCTATTTTATCTTTTAACTCCTTTTCCATTCTCCTTATTGATTCTTCTAGACATTCTATTGACTCTCTTAATACGCCTTTCATTTCAGCAAAAGCAGCTTCTTCAGGTTCACTAGCATCAATAACAATGAAGATTCCTTTAATATTCCCTAAGTATCTTCGTACTTGATGAGAAATCATTGATAGTAGTCTGTCTTCGATCCTATCCATACCCAGATCAAATTATTGTTTAACAATCTTAAACTCTGTCCTACGGTTTAATTGGTGCTGTTCTTTTGTACAATTGATGCCATTTGAACATTCGTTTAACAAGATTGCTTCACCATAGCCAACTGCTGTTAGTCTATTTTTTTCAATGCCTTTGTCAATTAAATATTGAACCACCGCATCAGCTCTTTTTTGAGATAATTTAAGATTATATTTGTCATCGCCACGGCTATCGGTATGTGATCCCAATTCTATCCATATCGTTGGATTATCCTTCATGATTTTCACCAACTTATCTAATTCTATCGCAGCATCTGGCCTAATGTTGGCACTATCAAAGTCATAGTAAATATTATCGATCCTAATCGGATTGTTAATCACAATCTGCTCTAAGTATAGATCTTTATTCAGTTCGACAGCTACAATAGGCAATCCATTGGTGTTTAATTTGGCTAGGTCATTTCTAAAGCCTGTTTTTCCAGCAGAAAGCTGATAGTTTGCTCCTCGATCAAGGTTAAATTTAAACCGTCCAGCTTGATCAGTTTGAAACTGGATTTGGATACCTCCTTCTCTCGTTAAGGTTACTAGTGCATCGGCTATTGGTGAGCCAGTGCCCTTTTCAGATACTACACCACTCAATTTATAGGCGGCAGTTTTTTGTTTTGTAAATCGATAAACATCGTCATCGCCAATACCATTATAGCGATTAGAAGTGAAATAACCTGAACTATCTGTATCAAATACTAGTGTGAAATCATCTTGTGGCGAGTTTAGGGGATAACCTACATTGATAGGCTGGGTAATTAGCCCTTTTTTGATCATACTTACGTAAACATCAAGGCCACCCATTCCCACATATCCGTCGCTACTGAAATAAAAGTTATTAGCCAAATCAAAAAAAGGACTTCTTTCATTCCCCTCGGTGTTTATTTCTTTTAAATTAACAGGGGGTCCCCATTCGCCAGTTTTACCTTTGGTACTTACATAAAGATCAACTCCTCCTTTTCCTCCAGGCATGTTAGAACAAAAATAAAGATACTTCCCATCATTACTGATGAAAGGATCTCCATTTGAATACTTATCGCTGTTATATTTAAAAGCTTCGGGCTCACTCCAATTTCCATTTTCATCTTTTAAGGCATGATAAATACCCGTAGTAGCGGTAGCTACTTTTCCTTTTACCTTTCTTACCTTCTGATAGTCATCTTCTTCGGGCATTACGGCCGTCGTAAAAAACATGTGCTTGCCATCAGCGGTAAAACTTGCTGGCCCAATATGATAATTTAGTGCCATTGATAACGGAAAATTCTGAAGGCTATCCTTGTCGTTTTTCACAAATAGCCTAAAATATTGGGTTCCTGTAAAACCGTCAATTTTACGATCAGGTAATTTTGTTCCATCAAATTTAAGGAATGGCGTTTCTTGTACTGTTGAAACGATAGATGGGCGATTAGATGCGAAAATAAGATCTTTGCCATTTTTAATTGCACCCCATTCGGATTGTGGGCTATTTACCGCTTTTTCATTTAATATCTGTACGGGGTTGGCATTTTTCATCCATTGGAGTGCCGAATCACAAGATTGAACCCATCGGTTTACCAACTCTCCATTTGTCTTTTGATCTAACTTTTTATATTTCAAGTACTGTTTCTTTGCTTCGCTATATTTACCATTTTCCTGCAATGCCTTTGCATAGTTTAACACCTCTTCTGAAGAGCTATTTGGCTGTTGCACGGCTAAAGCCGCCCAACTTTCAGTTTGTTGGTAATCTTGCTGCATTTTATAACAAAAGGCCAATCTGGCTGCAGTATGCTTGGTCTGTTTTTTCTTCCACGCCTGCTCATAAAGATCAATGGCTCGTCTATAATTATAAAGTTCAAACTGTTTATCGGCTTCTTTAATTACATATTGTGCTTTAACTTTCAGTTGTAGGCTCAACAGTGTAATGGCTACCATTAAAATATTTTTTTTCATGTCGGTAAAAGCTAATTTTGTGTTCCGTTAAAAATATCTCGGGTTACTCATTCTTACATAGTTTCTACCGATGGTGTAACCAATAGAAATTTCGTGGGTACCTCCACTATAGCTACGCAAACCGCCTACAGAAAAATCGTAGGCATAACCGATACGAAAATTATCGTTGGCAAAAAATTGGGCTGCAGCCACAGCTGAACTCAACTTGCTTAAATCTTTTTGCAGGTAACTTTTGTTGTACAATTTCACCCCTGTACGATACGACCCACCTAACCAAATTCTATCATTAATGATGGCGAAAGCTGTAACATCCAAACTCGATACACTGGCCCGATCGTCTTTAAGTAAAAACGAAGGTTTAAGCTGTACAAACTCATTAATAGGAATGAGCATTCCTGCGGTAAGGTAATAATGGGGTTTCGGCTTATTGATAAATTCGTCGCTATTCCAATTGATCAGTTGTGGGATTAAATTGTCTGCTGAAAAACCCGCATAAAACTTATTATTTGAAAAAAAGACACCCGCCCTAGCATCTGGCACAATCCTACTTTGCATCCCTGGCGGCAATTGGCCTTCGAAATCATTTGGATTTAGCAATGAACCATCAATACCGAGCTGGATTACTCCTACCCCAAGGCCAAATGCCAGCCTACTCTCGCCATAAGTATCAAGTCGCAAGCGATAGGCATAGTTGGCATAAGCTGCTAAATTTCGTTGGGCACCTATTCTATCATTTGAAATTTGTAAGGCTAGTCCTACATTTCCTTGATTGGCAATGGCATCTACCGCGAGCGACATTGTTTTTGGCGCCCCGTCTAAACCTACCCACTGGTTACGGTAAAAAGCATGTACATTAAGTTGCTCTTTATAGCCGGCATAGGCGGGATTGATATAAATTCCGTTGAACATGTATTGGCTAAATTGCGCATCTTGTTGTGCCCGACTAACTGTTGCGGCAAGTTGTAAGATCATGATGATCAATAGGTATCTTTTCATTTTGTAGAAGTTAGTGGGGGTTACTGTTTATTGAAACTCTTTACCAAGGTGATATATCCTTTAAATACTTTCCAATCGCTGCCCTGAGTTTCTTTCACTTTTAAGATAAAAAAATAGGTCCCTTCATTTAACCCTTCTCCTGTCCAAGTATTTTTGTAATTTTTAGCTCTAAAGATTTCATTTTCCCAACGGTTAAAAATGGTCAGCTCATTTTCAGAGAACAGTTCTAATCCTCTGATTTCGAAAGCATCATTCACACCGTCGCCATTTGGCGTGAAAAGATTGGGCACAAACAACGTTGTATTAGAGGCGGAGAACTTGGTAAAATAGTTACCATTTGCCAGTGGATCGGTATTGAGCGGTAAATCTACCACGGTATGCAAACCAAGCGCTGGGTTGGTTGATCTTAGGCCAAGCCATTGATCTTTCTCTTGATACCTAGCGATAGAAGCACTTGCATCGTTATATAGGGCTCCATTGGTGCTATTGTTATGTTGTAACGATAACTTGATTTTATTGGCAGCAGTTCCGTAGATATGCCAAACGCGATCCATTCCCTGTGCAGGGTTTTTAATAGGTTCATTTGTAGCAAAATAATCCAACACACATACATCAATTTTTCCAGCAGCCAGTGCTGTGACGGTTGCTGGCGTGTAGTCACCAGCCAAAATTCCCACTGGGAACTGGAAGCTGGCCCCCGCATCAAAATCTTTGATGACATGCCCTTTTATGCTGTTGCTCGTAATAACCATGCTGTTACGGGTAGCGTTGGCAATTTTGCCCTGCTTGTTAAAAGCCAAATTATTACCGTTTAACATGATATTGGCGCTGTTTACGGCTAAATCTAAGGTTCCACCAATATTAAGCTGAGCGGCTAATTCTCCTGTTGGATTTGCCGTACCATAACCAGGATCGTCCACATCGCCCAGGGTTAAGTTTTGCTGGTTCCTATTTTCAATGATCAAATCGATAAAATTACCATTATTACCATCTATATAGGTGGCACCACCCGCCATGCTCGTGTAAAAAGGATTGTCGCCAGGGTTGTAAATCACGATTTTCCCACTACCTGAAAAGCTTGCCCCTGGCGCAATCCAAATGTTTTTGCTGTAAATTTCTAAGGTACCATCAATTTGCCAATTGGCCTGTGGACCAAAGTAAACGCCTTCGGTATAGCGACTTACGGTAGTGCCTGCGGTAATGTTTACGTAACTATTGTCCACAGTAGTGCTACCATTACCATTTTGGGCTTTTGCATCGCTAATACCTATATATAAACAAAAAAGTAAAAGGTTAAAAGTATTTTTCATTGGTGAATGGTTTTAATCAATTAATCTGATATTGGAATTGCTTTAATGGTCCCTTGTATCCAATCTGTTGTGGCAGTAATATTAGCCAGCCCAACATGTTTTTGTTTGTGCCTATCCTTGTATCGATAACCCAAATGCAAACATTAATACCACCTGTAATTTTAAATGTTTCATTTGTTAAATTTTTGTTTATTGTGCTTATTGTACCGGAACAGCATAAAAATAATTCTCGTAATTATTGGTATTGTAATTAAAAACATTAGCAGTCCATCTTTCAAAAAGCAGATAAATAGTCTTTCCAGCTGGATCAGTCACGTTAATTACCGAGCTACCTGTAATAAAGCCTGTTCCATTGGGGTCTGTGGCTGATGACTTTGCCGTTTTAATTAATATCCCCGCATATGCAGTTCCAGTACCTGCCGGACCTAAATGTGTAAAGCCTGTCTGATCTGGAGTAGTACCAGAAGGACTTTGGCTTGAGGATAAATAACAGTGGTGCCAAATGTCAGTATTAACCCCTCCAAACGTCATTCCTGCATTTACGGCCCATTTGCCTTGAGGTAGAAATATTGATACACCAGAATATACAAAATTAGCCGATCCCGTGTTAGTGTTGGCGTTTACAGTGATTGAGCTTGTACTTGGTGGGAACGTTCCTAGTATAGTTGCACGGAAAGTAGGGACATCTGCCCAAGTCCCAACACCGTTAGCGTCACTGGTAAGCACGCGACCAGTTTGTTGAGTACCATCAACAATTTTAATGGCAGGCGTTTTGGCAACGTCATTATCTATCAACAGTTTTACCGTTGGAAAAATATTACCAATACCTATATTACCTGCTGGGGTTATGATAAAATCATTGGCCTGTTGTGCCGCAGTAGGCGCTGCACTATTGTCCTTTTGTCCATCTACATGCAAAATCCCATTAGGGTCTTTGGTTTTTACACCTGTATTATTTTGGGCATAAGCAAGCGAAAAAGATAGTATAATTGCTAGTGCTGTAAATATTATGTTAGCATTTTTCATTTGGTTATTTTTTATGATGATGTTTTAATTCTACTAATCTATTGGTCTAGCATAAAAGTAATGTTCTAGATAACTTTTGTTAAAATGATAAGCACCAATAGGTTGATTCTGTAACAATAAATGAATAATAACCGAGGGTTGTGTAACCTCGATAATGGCACTCCCCGTAACAAATCCCAATTGTATAGTACCGCCGGCTTCGGCAGCACCATTTTTTAGCGGCTTGAATAACACTCCGCCATAACAAGTTTGCGCACCGCCTGGGCTCAAAAATTTAAAACCATTTTGTTGAAATAAGTTAGTAGCAGTTGAAAGATAACAACGTTGGTAAATTATGCCATCTCCTAGTATAAAAGTAATTCCAGCATTTACAATCCATTTACCCCTACTCAAAGTTATAGACACTTCTGAATCTAACGGGCTCGTGCCCCCATTGGGCACTACGTCTGGCCTATTTACACTAGGGAAACTACCATTAACTAATGACTTGATTGTAGAAGGCAAATTCCAAACAGCAAGTCCAGTTGCATCAGTGGTTAACACGGCACCAACTTTTTCCCCACCATCTTTGATTTGAATTTTACCTCTGATGTCTAACTTATGTGTTGGTGCAATTGTACCAATGCCCACTAAACCATCAAGGGTTACCATAAAATCATCCGTTTGTTGTACGGCAGTAGGTGCACCACTAGGGTTATTGTTTTTACTTCCATCCAAGTGGAGCAGACCTTGGGGATTTTTAGTATTAACCCCCGAATTTTGTGCCTGTCCCTGCATCGCTCCCATGAGCAAGCAAGTTATCGATAACCACAATTTTAAATTTTTCATTTCGTTACTGCCTTAAATTAATTTTTCTCTTTAAGCAAAGCTGCTTCCAAACGTTTTAGGCGTTCGTCTGTTTTTTGTTGCTGGGCTTTAAGGTCTTGTATCTCTTTATCCTTTGCATCCAGTTGCTTTTGCTGCTCAATGGTGTGCAGGTACAGTTCCTCTACTTTTTCCAGCATCTGGATAGAAAGTTCCGACATATTAAAAATATATTCACCTCTCTGGTTTTTACGTAAAGCTTTGATACTTGTAATGCCTGGCAAATGCTTATTCTCGTTAATAAATTTTTCTACTTCTTTTAAAGACTTGAAACTGTAATCTTTCTTCAGTTCAGAATAGCCTTTGAAATAATCTTCGAATACATAATCGGCGAAGGTAGAATTAGCCGACTCTATACTGCCGTTAACTGCTAATAACACGTTCGCATTTGAAGTACCCAACATATTTGTAGTACCTATTCCCACTTTTCCAGCATCTGAAATATGCATTCTTATTAAATTACTTGTAGTTAACGTCATTGGCGTAGTATTTGCCGTTCCTATATTTAGCGACGTAGAAGCACCACTTGCTGTAATTTGAGATGCAGAGTTTGGATTTTGGAAAATATTCAGCGTTGAACCCCCAGCGTCTACAATTATATCTGCCGTACCAGTAGTTGTCGTGTGGCTGATCCTTGCTGCATTAGCATTACTATAAGTTAAGGTAGTTTTGCCTGCTGGTGATAGGGCGTTATTAAAAGTTAAGGTATGTGCATTTAAATCAACCGTTCTGTCTGCTGTTAAACTACCATTGCTTGTATAAAGGTTATTAACGGCTAAGGCGTTTTGGTTTGCCCAAGTTGGAACTCCAGATGCACTTGTTGTTAGCACTTGGTTGTTACCTGCAGCGGCAAGTGTTTTTAATACTCCAGTATTATCGGCTACAATCAATTGGTTGGTGTTAACTGCCGCTTGGGGTTGCAAACCTTGTAAGCGCAGTGGATCAGTAGCATTAACATGAAGGGCATTACTTGGTAAAGCTGTTCCTATACCTATATTTCCACCAGCAGCAACATACATTCGGGATGCCCCATTGGTCACGAGCTGGAGTGGTGTGCTTGAGCCACTTACAGAGCCAATGATAAGTCCAGTAGAAGTGCCACTAGACAACAATTGAGAAGGACTGTTCAGGTCCTGTAACAACTCTACAATGCTCCCTCCAGAAGATGCTCGGATTACCGATCTTCCAGTGGTGGTCGCATTTTTCAAATAGGCTCCGTTAGTGTAATCAAACAAGGTTTCTCTAAGTTCTGGCGAACCTACTGGTAAGCTTGTAGACTTAAAGGTGAGCAAATGCCCGTTTACATTTACTTCTCTATCGCCTAACAAGCTACCATTACTTGTATAAAGATTGTTAACGGCTAAAGTGTTTTGGTTTACCCAGGTTGGCACATTACTACCATTTGAAACCAATACCTGATTTGGCAATGTAGTATTAGCCAGCTTGCCAGGTAAAATGGTACTGTTAGCAATATCGGCATTTACAATAGTTCCATCCAAAATTTTGTCTGTGGTTACTGCATCGTTTGCTATTTTAGTATTTGTAATGCCGCCTGTAGCTACGCTTACCGTTGCATTTACCAAGGTAGCCCCTGCTCCTGCAGTAGTTCCTCCAATAATGATAGAACCATCGCCATTACTTAAACTTTTACCCAAACTTGCGGCTACATTCGCTGTGTTTATCGAAAGCACTCCACTAGCATCGATGTTAACCGTTGCCGTTGCTGGAGCGGCTTGCTTTACCACACCTGGGCTAGTACCATCTGCAGTTGGTACATTTACAGTGTAGGCTGTATTTCCTGCTGCATTTGGGGTTGCAGGTGTTGGTGTTACGGTAGTATTGGTACCAGCAACCACTGTTGTTGTCTTTTGTGCATTCGTGATGGCTGGAGCCAAATCTACCTTTCCAGAAACCCCGTTTACGGTAGTGGTCAACTCACTTCCAGTCAGGCTGTTCGTAACAGTGTTTACTGCAGCTGCTGTAGCCACTTTCCCGTTGACCGTGGAGGTTAAGGTATTAGTGCCATCATTAGACAGGGCATTTGTGCTGTTAGCGAGAACGGTAGACTGATCTACCCAAACAGGCCGCTTGTTCACATCCGAAACCAGTATCTGGTTCGCCTGTGCCGCATCGTCCATCTTGGTTGTAGTGATACCTTTATCGGCAACCTTTACATTAGCATCTACTAATGTAGCGCCAGCTCCGCCTCCAATAACAATAGAGCCATCGGCAGATGATAAAGTTTTACCAATGCCGCCAGCAGTTGCAGTGTTTACAGACAAGGTTCCATCAGCGGCTACCGCTAAACCTGAGCCTGGTTTTACAGCACCTGTTTCACCAGCCGTTGCGTTGTTTACATTGACTTTATAGATTGGATTATTTGGATTGGTTGCATCTGTAGTTACAGTGGTATTATTTCCATTTGCTACTGTAGCAGTCTTGTCATTCGCTGCAATTGCAGGCCCCAAATTTAATGGTGCGGTGGAAACAACACCGTTTACAGTACTTACTAAGTGATTACTAGTATTTAACGATAGTTCATTCGTTTTGATAATATCCACCTCACTACCTGTCGTTCCATTTACAGTAGTACTTAATTTATTGACGTTAACGTTTGAAGTATTGCTTACCGAAGTAGCACTTGCTTTGCTTACCCAGCTTCCTTTTCCATCTGCACCCACTACAAAAACATCACCAGCGTTGCCACCTGAAACCTGGCCTGCATTTAATGAGCCACCAATATTTTGTAACTTTAAATTACTTTCATCTACATCTATGGTAAACTCTTTCAGCACCGCTCCTACTGGCGTTCCGCCCAGTTTAATCCTATCACCGGCAGCCACCTTCACGTCTTTGCCGCTAACTGCATCCGGAAGGATGCTTGAATAGCTTACGTTACCGTTATCGTCAGCAATGGCTACACGGCCAGCCGTACCGGCACCAGCACTTAGCTTGGTAGCTGTTACTGCGCCGTCAGCTATCTTAGTAGTGGTTACAGCATCAGTCTTGATGTCCGCAGTTACAGGGGTAAGGGTCGCTCCAAGGCCTCCAGTTATCGTTAAATCGGTTGAGGTCAAGTTCTTTCCAGCACCCGGATCACCAGGGGTACCCGTACCGTTCAGGTTAATCGAAAGCTCACCGCCTGTACCCACCACAACCGTTCCATTGCCTTGTTTTACCACACCTGGGCTAGTACCATTTGCAGTTGGTACATTTACTTTATATTCGGTAATCTTAGCATCGGTAGCATTTGGAGCCGAAGTTACCGTAGTATTAGTTCCGTCTACCACAGCAGACGTTTTTTGGTTGGCAGTAGTAACCGTGGCTTGGTCTGCCCAAGCAGGCACTCCATTTGTAACCGAAACCAGTATCTGGTTCGCCTGTGGCGCATCGGCCAGCTTACCTATGGTGATGCCTTTATCGGCAACCTTTACATTGGCATCTACTAATGTAGCACCAGCTCCGCCTCCAATAACAATAGAGCCATCGGCAGATGATAAAGTTTTACCAATGCCGCCAGCAGTTGCAGTGTTTACAGACAAGGTTCCATCAGCGGCTACCGCTAAACCTGAGCCTGGTTTTACAGCACCTG
>NZ_QMHN01000002.1:779103-780755 GCF_003313385.1 Pedobacter chitinilyticus
AGGTTCCATCAGCGGCTACCGCTAAACCTGAGCCTGGTTTTACAGCACCTGCTGCATTAGCTGTTGCGTTATTTACATCAACTTTATAAATAGGGTTATTTGGATTGGTTAAATCTGTAGCTACAGTTGTATTAGTTCCATTTGCTACTGTTGCAGTCTTATCCGTTGCGTTAGGGATAGTTGTAACATCTACATCAATTTTTTTGGTAGTAGCATTTAATTTTAAACCAGCTCCTATTAAAGTTGAAGGATCTACATCTACCTTATAGTCCGTGTTATTGGTTGTTGGCGTAGTAGTGGCCACAGTAGTATAGTCACCTTTTGTTACCGAGCTGGTTTTCTGTACGCCCTGTACAGCAGTAGCCGTAACATCAACCGTATAATTTGTATTTTTTCCAGTAGTGCTTGAGGTTACGTTAGCGAGGCCCGTTCCAGTCACTGAACTGGTTTTTTGGTTATTTTGAACCATATCGGTGATATTGATGGTCTGGGTAACACCGTTGCCGTCAACATAGGTAAAGTTTTTGTTGGTCGCATCGTAGCTCACGTTGCCGCCGGTGTTCTTCACAATCGTCTCGAAGATGTTTTTCACTTCGGTATTGTTCACAATGTCCTGGAAGTTATTCTGCACGTCCCCAACCACGTTGATCACCGTACCAGGACCGGTAATGTTGCCGTCCTTGTCAATATCCTTCTCGTTATAATAGGTGTACTTGCCCGTGTTTTTCCCATTAACTACCTCGGCAACCACCTTGGTCACCGTCTCGTTGCCCTTCACCATATCGGTGATGTTGATCGTCTGGGTAACACCGTTGCCGTCAACATAGGTAAAGTTTTTGTTGGTCGCATCGTAGCTCACGTTGCCGCCGGTGTTCTTCACAATCGTCTCGAAGATGTTTTTCACTTCGGTATTGTTCACAATGTCCTGGAAGTTGTTCTGAACGTCGCCAACCACGTTGATCACCGTACCAGGACCGGTAATGTTGCCGTCCTTGTCAATATCCTTCTCGTTATAATAGGTGTACTTGCCCGTGTTTTTCCCATTAACTACCTCGGCAACCACCTTGGTCACCGTCTCGTTGCCCTTCACCATATCAGTGATGTTGATCGTCTGGGTAGTTCCTGTACCGTCAACATAGGTAAAGCTGTTGGTCGTGGCATTGTAGCTCACGTTGCCGCCGGTGTTCTTCACAATCGTCTCGAAGATGTTTTTCACTTCGGTATTGTTCACAATGTCCTGGAAGTTGTTCTGCACATCGCCAACCACGTTGATCACCGTACCCGGACCGGTAATGTTGCCGTCCTTGTCAATATCCTTCTCGTTATAATAGGTGTACTTGCCCGTGTTTTTCCCATTAACTACCTCGGCAACCACCTTGGTCACCGTCTCGTTGCCCTTCACCATATCAGTGATGTTGATCGTCTGGGTAGTTCCTGTACCGTCAACATAGGTAAAGCTGTTGGTGCTGGTGTTATAGCTCACGTTCCCGCCGGTATTCTTCACAATCGTCTCGAAGATGTTTTTCACCTCGGTATTGTTCACGATCTCCTGGAAGTTGTTCTGAACGTCGCCAACCACGTTGATCACCGTACCCGGACCCGTAATGTTGCCGTCCTTGTCAATATCCTTCTCGTTATAATAGGTGTACTTG
>NZ_QMHN01000003.1:0-475085 GCF_003313385.1 Pedobacter chitinilyticus
CACAAAAAAGCCCCCCGACATTTCTGAAGGGGGGCGTTTAGGGATAGGCACCGACCTACTCTCCCACGTGTTACCGCAGTACCATCGGCTCTGGCGGGCTTAACTTCTCTGTTCGGAATGGGAAGAGGTGGACACCGCCGATATAGGCACCTGAAGATTTTTAATTCAGGGTTACGGGCTATGGGTTATGGGCATTATACCCGAAACTGGCAACTTTCAGCTCGCAGCTCATGAAATGACATATTATTGAAAGAAGTTATGTGAAGAACAAACAACGTGTGTGCAGCTTTGAAAGCCTCGGGCTATTAGTACTACTCGACTGTGGTGTCGCCACCTTTACATCTGTAGCCTATCAACGTAGTAGTCTGCTACGGCCCTATATGGAATCCTCATCTCGTGGCTAGTTTCGCACTTAGATGCTTTCAGCGCTTATCTATTCCCAGCGTAGCTACTCTGCAATGCCCCTGGCGGAACAACAGATTCACTAGAGGCTAGTCCAACCCGGTCCTCTCGTACTAAGGTCAGCCCCACTCAAGATTCCAACGCCCACAACAGATAGGGACCGAACTGTCTCGCGACGTTCTGAACCCAGCTCGCGTGCCACTTTAATCGGCGAACAGCCGAACCCTTGGGACCTTCTCCAGCCCCAGGATGTGACGAGCCGACATCGAGGTGCCAAACCTCCCCGTCGATATGAGCTCTTGGGGGAGATCAGCCTGTTATCCCCAGCGTACCTTTTATCCTTTGAGCGATGGCCCTTCCATGCAGAACCACCGGATCACTATATCCGTCTTTCGACCCTGATCGGCCTGTATGCCTCACAGTCAAGCAAGCTTATGCTATTGCACTCCCCGTACGGTTACCAAGCGTACTGAGCTTACCTTTGAAAGCCTCCGTTACCTTTTTGGAGGCGACCACCCCAGTCAAACTACCCATCAAACAATGTCCTCCGCTTAGCGGAGTTAGACACCGAATACAGAAAGGGTGGTATTTCAACGTTGGCTCCACGACGCCTGGCGACGCCGCTTCAAAGCCTCCCACCTATCCTACACATCCTGTACCCAATGTCAATGTTAAACTGTAGTGAAGGTGCATGGGGTCTTTCCGTCCCGTTGCGGGTACCCGGCGTCTTCACCGGGACCACAATTTCACCGAGCTCATGGCTGAGACAGCGCCCAGATCGTTACACCATTCGTGCAGGTCGGAACTTACCCGACAAGGAATTTCGCTACCTTAGGACCGTTATAGTTACGGCCGCCGTTTACTGGGGCTTCGATTCAATGCTTCGCCTTGCGGCTGACATCCCCTCTTAACCTTCCAGCACCGGGCAGGTGTCAGGCCTTATACCTCATCTTTCGATTTTGCAAAGCCATGTGTTTTTGTTAAACAGTCGCCTGGGCCTTTTCACTGCGGCTGCCATTGCTGACAGCGCCCCTTCTCCCGAAGTTACAGGGCCATTTTGCCGAGTTCCTTAGCCATGATTCACTCGAGCACCTTAGAATTCTCATCCCGGATACCTGTGTCGGTTTGCGGTACGAGTTTTTATAGCCTAGGGCTTAGCGGTTTTTCTTGGAAGTCTGATTACCTGCGCTATCCACTTGCCCGAAGGCTCGCGGTACTATCGACATTCAGCACGGACGGCGGATTTGCCTACCATCCGTATACCTACTGTCTTCAACGAACTATTCCGTCAGTTCGCGGCAGTTTCACTACTCCGTCCCCACATCGCAGCTATAAAAAGTACGGGAATATTAACCCGTTGTCCATCGACTACCCCCTTCGGGTTCGCCTTAGGCCTCGACTAACCCTGATCCGATTAGCGTTGATCAGGAAACCTTATCCTTTCGGTGGGCGGGTTTCTCTCCCGCCTTATCGTTACTTATGCCTACATTTGCTTTTCCAGAAGCTCCACCACGGCTCGCGCCACAGCTTCACCGCCGCTGGAATGCTCCCCTACCGATATATTTCAATCCCATAGCTTCGGTATACAGTTTGATGCCCGTTTATTATCCATGCACGATCGCTCGACTAGTGAGCTGTTACGCACTCTTTAAATGAATGGCTGCTTCCAAGCCAACATCCTAGCTGTCTATGCAATCGCACCTCGTTAGTTCAACTTAACTGTAATTTAGGGACCTTAGCTGATGGTCTGGGTTCTTTCCCTCTCGGCCCAGGACCTTAGCACCCTGAGCCTCACTGCCGGTTATATTATATAGCATTCGGAGTTTGTCTGGATTTGGTAGGATTTGACTCCCCCGCACCCAATCAGTAGCTCTACCTCTATATAACTCAACACCGACGCTGTTCCTAAAAACATTTCGGGGAGTACGAGCTATTTCCCAGTTTGATTAGCCTTTCACCCCTACCCTCAGGTCATCCGGAAACTTTTCAACGTTTATCGGTTCGGTCCTCCATTACGTGTTACCGCAACTTCAACCTGCCCAAGGGTAGATCACAAGGTTTCGCGTCTACCTCCACTGACTATGCGCCCTGTTCAGACTCGCTTTCGCTTCGGATCCGTGCCTGAAGCACTTAACCTTGCCAGTGAAGAGTAACTCGTAGGCTCATTATGCAAAAGGCACGCCGTCACACCACGAAGGTGCTCCGACCGCTTGTAAGTATACGGTTTCAGGTTCTATTTCACTCCCCTGTTCGGGGTTCTTTTCACCTTTCCCTCACGGTACTGGTTCACTATCGGTCTCTCGGGAGTATTTAGCCTTACCGGATGGTGCCGGCAGATTCCCACAAGGCGTCTCCGACCTCGCGGTACTCAGGATACTGTTAGGCCATTATTGCTTACGTGTACGAGGCTATCACTCTATATTGCCGGGCTTCCCATCCCGTTCCACTTCACGTTAATGTAGCCACATCACAGTCCTACAACCCCACATATGCCGTAACATAAGTGGTTTGGGCTCTTTCCCTTTCGCTCGCCACTACTCAGGAAATCATTGTTATTTTCTCTTCCTCTGCTTACTTAGATGTTTCAGTTCGGCAGGTTCGCTCTTATTGTGCCATGTCTTCAACATGGCGGGTTTCCCCATTCGGAAATCCGCGGATCGAATCTCATTTGCAGATCCCCACGGCTTATCGCAGCTTATCACGTCCTTCATCGCCTCCGAGAGCCAAGGCATCCCCCGTATACTCTTTGTTACTTTCTTCCACTCGTGCGCCTTTTGCGCCGCACGGTGTGCTTTTTTGCTCTTGTCATGATGTCTCATGCCCATCTTGCGATGGGCGAGCACAAACACAACAGTCGCCTATTGTTGTTTGCTCTTCTTTTTAACTTCTTCCAATATGTCAAAGAACTTTTCTTTTAAGTTAGAGGTTATGAGTCGTGGGTTACAAGTTCGCACTTTTAACTTTTGACTTTCACCTTTTAACCTAAGATGGTGGAGAATAACGGAGTCGAACCGTTGACCTCCTGCGTGCAAGGCAGGCGCTCTAGCCAGCTGAGCTAATCCCCCAAAAAAACTTGGTCGTAGTCCCGTCCAGATTTGAACTGGAGACCCCTACATTATCAGTGTAGTGCTCTAACCAGGCTGAGCTACGGGACTATATCGATGTGCCATCCATATCCCCTGCCCAGTGGCCGGTAAGACCTGCGGCTTCATCTTCTTGGTGTTTTTCCTTTTTTGAGATATACATTTATCATTTGTGCGCAGCGAGTGGCCAATCCCACTCCAGAAAGGAGGTATTCCAGCCGCACCTTCCGGTACGGCTACCTTGTTACGACTTAGCCCCAGTTATCGGTTTTACCCTAGGACGCTCCTTGCGGTTACGTACTTTAGGTACCCCCAACTTCCATGGCTTGACGGGCGGTGTGTACAAGGCCCGGGAACGTATTCACCGCGTCATTGCTGATACGCGATTACTAGCGAATCCAACTTCACGGGGTCGAGTTGCAGACCCCGATCCGAACTGTGAACGGCTTTTTGAGATTGGCACGACATTGCTGTCTAGCTGCCCTCTGTACCGTCCATTGTAGCACGTGTGTAGCCCCGGACGTAAGGGCCATGATGACTTGACGTCGTCCCCTCCTTCCTCTCTGTTTGCACAGGCAGTCTGTCTAGAGTCCCCACCATTACATGCTGGCAACTAGACATAGGGGTTGCGCTCGTTGCGGGACTTAACCCAACACCTCACGGCACGAGCTGACGACAGCCATGCAGCACCTAGTTTCGTGTCCCGAAGGACGCATCCATCTCTGGATACTTCACTAACTTTCAAGCCCGGGTAAGGTTCCTCGCGTATCATCGAATTAAACCACATGCTCCTCCGCTTGTGCGGGCCCCCGTCAATTCCTTTGAGTTTCACCCTTGCGGGCGTACTCCCCAGGTGGAACACTTAACGCTTTCGCTTAGCCGCTGACCGTGTATCGCCAACAGCGAGTGTTCATCGTTTAGGGCGTGGACTACCAGGGTATCTAATCCTGTTCGATCCCCACGCTTTCGTGCCTCAGCGTCAATAGGACCATAGTAAGCTGCCTTCGCAATCGGTGTTCTGTGACATATCTATGCATTTCACCGCTACTTGTCACATTCCGCCTACCTCTAGTCCATTCAAGCCCATCAGTATCAAGGGCACTGCGATGGTTGAGCCACCGTCTTTCACCCCTGACTTAACAGGCCGCCTACGCACCCTTTAAACCCAATAAATCCGGATAACGCTTGGATCCTCCGTATTACCGCGGCTGCTGGCACGGAGTTAGCCGATCCTTATTCTTACGGTACATTCAGCTTCCTTCACGAAGAAAGGTTTATTCCCGTACAAAAGCAGTTTACAACCCGGAGGGCCGTCTTCCTGCACGCGGCATGGCTGGTTCAGGCTTGCGCCCATTGACCAATATTCCTTACTGCTGCCTCCCGTAGGAGTCTGGTCCGTGTCTCAGTACCAGTGTGGGGGGCCATCCTCTCAGATCCCCTAGCCATCGTAGCCTTGGTGGGCCGTTACCCCGCCAACTAGCTAATGGCACGCATGCCCATCCTTCTCCCATAAATGTTTGACCCCGTCACGATGCCGTGTCGTGGTCTTATGCGGTATTAATCCGAATTTCTTCGGGCTATCCCCCAGAAAAGGGTAGGTTGCATACGCGTTACGCACCCGTGCGCCGGTCTCAGGGAAAGCAAGCTCTCCCATACCCCTCGACTTGCATGTATTAGGCCTGCCGCTAGCGTTCATCCTGAGCCAGGATCAAACTCTCCATTGTAAAATGTTGTAGTTCGAACGCTGACTATCTATTAACTAAAATTGATTGTCTGTTCTTGATTGTATTGTCTGTAAGAACCGACCTAAAGAAAACAGTTTGGCTGTATGTACTTTACAGTAAACATTTTCGCCTCGCTGCGCTTTTATAAATGATATCTCTTTAATGAACTTTCCGGCTCTACCTCGCGGCGGCCCTCTATATCTATCCGACTCCCCCTTCGGCCAGTCTTATTGTTCTGGCATCCGTTTCCGTCGTTTCAATCTTTTTTATTTGTTATCAAGCTCCGCTTGATAACTCCCGTTTCGTTTGGGACTGCAAAGGTAGGAAACTTTTTAAAACCTGCAAACTTTTTTTTATTTTTTCTGTTCTTTTATTTTAGAACCAGAAACATCTGCAAATCCGTTTCCATTATTTCAATCCAACTTCACTTCTTCTTTCTCTTTTATTTCCTTCGTTACCTCCGTAGCGGGAGTGCAAAGGTAGAAAATATTTATAGGCCCGCAACACCAAAAGCGCTATTTATTCTAAAAAAACACACAAAACACTGTAAAACAGCTAAAAAAAATAACAAGGCATTTCAAAACCAATTTAAAACCGTGAGGAATGGTGCCCATGTCATGCCCCGTACTGTAGATTTATATATTCAACCAATCTATAAACAAGGAATGGAGCACGGGTTATATTACTACGAGCGCCTATATCATCGAGACAATCGACAACCTCACGAAAATTTGGGTCTGGCGCATTCTCAACAAACATAACATATAGGTATATAAAAAAGGATTTCGAAAAGATGAAAGAGCTATTGAATAAAAACACTAGTTTTATTCAATATAGTTTGCACAACCTTCATCGGCTTCCTTTGAACATCAATAATGTTTGGTAAACTTAGCACCTACTTATATATAGGACTGTCTATTCTTTTCTCCCTTTAGTACTTTTTATCTATTCAATTGAGTTTAGGTGGTTATAACGAAATCAAGAGAGCATTAACAACATATAGTATATTGAACTTTAAATTGCCTCGTTTAAGTAGATTAAGACTTTTCCATCCGCTATACTAAGAAACTGCCAGAACCATTATTCTAGTTCTATTGTCTTCACCTCTTAGCCTACGTACAGGCATATAATTGAAAAGTCCCGCACTTGCGGGACTTTTCAATTATATCTTCTCTCCTTTTTCGAGTTTTTCTTTTCTATGTTCTTGGGAAAGATAATGGAGCAAAGTATTCAATACTACGGCATTCCAATCATCATGCAAGCTCACATTAATATTTTTCTTTTTATCGTACATATCTTGGATATGCAAAACACCTTTATCTAAGAAATATTTGATTTGGCTCCATCCTACTACCGTAGTTTTTGTTTTACCCAAGAACCAAGTTTTATACTGCATTTCAAAACCTTGATAGTTGAATTTTGCAGCGCCAACTTCTAGCTTTTCCTGATTGTTTAATTTCTCAATAAACTCATTTACCAAATGCTTTTTCACATATTGCCATAAGCCAGACATTACATAATAGTAGGTATGATCTTCTTCCAAAAGCTCCTCAACCTTACTGCTTTCAAATTGTATGTTTATGGTTCTACCGTCTCTGCTTCTTACATCAATCATATATTTTTTCTTGATGGGCTTTTTTACGGGACCAATAAGTGACACGCCATATTTAACGGCCGCCACATCGCTACAAGCAATACGGGTTTGATTTACCTCAATAGCCTCGGCAGTAATCTTAACTTTTTGTTTCGATGAAGGAATGACGATATCTACGTCGAAGTTGTGGTGTTGCATGGGTCCGAATATACAGATATTTTTAAATCAAAATATACCTAATCTTTAGGATTTTCTAGAGATCTCCAATCCATTTATTCACATCCCTTGAAAAGCGGTGGTGTTTAGCCTCGCCGATGATTTGTTTTTCGTAAATCCCTGTATGGCCCGAAAGCAAGTACGAAACTACACAGGCAATAGCCACATAAATACCACACTGGCTTCCAAACAGTTCCATAGCCATGATGGTACACGCTAAAGGAGTGTTGGTAGCTCCAGCGAAAACGGCAACAAAGCCCATCCCTGCTAAAAGCGCTACAGGTAAAGGCAACGCAATGGATAATGTGCTCCCTAAAGTAGCACCAATAAAAAATAAGGGAGTTACTTCGCCACCTTTAAAGCCTGCCGCCAAGGTAAGCACCGTTAAGGCCAGCTTGATCGCGAAATCATAGGGTGGCAACTGCTGTCCAAAAGACTCCACAATCGTTGGAATACCTAAACCAATGTATTTGGTATTACCCAAAACCAAAATGCACAATATTAGAATTACCCCTCCAACAAAAGGTCTTAACGGTGGATATTTGATTTTAGATTTGAATATCTGATTCACAAAACGCAAGGTTTTGCTAAAGATAGCCGCACATACCCCAAATGCGATACCCGCCAATAATGCATAGGCTAAATTCAAAAATGAAATATCCGGAACCGAAGCAATGGTGTATACCGTATGTTTTACTTGCCAAAGGTGGGTCACCTCACTTGCCAATATAGCTGCAGCAAAGGCTGGAAAAATGGCATTATACCTCAGTCTGCCTACTAAAAAAAACTCCATGGCAAAAATGGCACCAGCCAACGGAGTTCCAAATACCGATCCAAATCCAGCAGCTACCGCAGCAATAATCAATGTTCGTCTATCTTCTGCAGATAGCTTAAAAGGTTTACTGAACTGATCGGCAATTCCACCAGCCATTTGCAAAGCTGTTCCTTCCCTACCTGCTGAACCTCCAAACAAATGCGTAGCAATGGTTCCCAGATAGATGAATACAGTCATTCGGAAAGGAATTTTTTCCGAGGGCTGATGGATGGCATCAATCAGCAGGTTATTGCCAGAAGCAATATCTTTTCCATAATAATGATACAGTAACCCGATGAGCAAACCTGCGATAGGTAAAAAACCAATTAGCCATAAATGTTGCTCTCTTGTTTGTGTAGCCCATTCCAACGACTGCAAAAAAATAGCAGAGGCAGTTCCTATCAATCCACCGAGCAATAGGCTAATCAAAATCCATTTTAACAAATAAGGGATGGCTGGGTGTCGTTTGCTAAGCAACTTAAAAGTTAGCGTGAGCTTTTCAGCGAAAGATTTTTGTTTCATTAATGACATACTTTTCCTGATCAATGTAAATACATTTGCAACCAGGCGCCATCAGCTTTTTAGGGCGGTTCAATTAGGAAGACACCATTTCCTTTATACAAAGGAAGTAAAAATTAGCCAAAGATGCACAGATATTTTATTTTCTGTTTTTCGGAGTATTTGTGCATCTGTGGCAAAAGATTATAATCCTAATCTATGTTTTCTTAAAGTATCCTTGGCGATGTCGTAACCTGCATCGGCATGCCTAATAACGCCCATTGCTGGATCATTATGTAATACTCTCTTCAGTCGTCTTGCAGCATCTTCAGTGCCATCGGCCACAATCACCATTCCCGCATGAATAGAATAACCAATACCTACACCACCACCATGATGCAATGATACCCAACTGGCACCACCCGCGGTATTGATCAGCGCATTCAAAATTGGCCAATCTGCTACAGCATCCGAGCCATCCAACATTGCTTCGGTTTCTCGGTTTGGAGAAGCTACAGAACCTGTATCTAAATGGTCACGACCAATTACAATAGGTGCTTTTACTTTCCCTTCTGCCACCAAGCGGTTAAAAGCCAAGCCAGCCTTTTCTCGCTCACCCTGCCCCAACCAGCAAATACGTGCTGGCAAACCTTGAAAAGCAATTCGCTCCTGCGCCATGGTGATCCATTGTTTTAAGCTTTCATTTTCTGGGAATAGCTCCAATATCAATTTATCGGTTTCGTAAATATCTTGAGGATCGCCGCTTAACGCTGCCCAACGGAAAGGTCCTTTACCTTCACAAAACAATGGTCGGATGTAAGCAGGCACAAAACCTGGAAAGTCGAAAGCGTTTTTGACACCCACTTCCAGTGCTCTACCTCTTAAATTGTTTCCATAATCAAAAGTAATTGCCCCGCGTTTTTGCAGTTCCAACATTTGTTGTACATGTTTGGCCATGGTCGCATAACTCTGCTTCACATATTCATCAGGGTTATTTTTACGTAAATCTGCTGCTGCTTCAACGGTCAATCCTTCTGGGAAATAACCAATCAACGGGTCATGTGCTGATGTTTGATCGGTCAAAGTATCAGGAACGATGTTTCGATCAATTAAACGCTGTAGCAATTCTACTGCGTTACAAACCACACCAATCGAAATGGCTTTCTGTTCTTCTTTATATTGCAATGCTTTATCAATGGCTTCATCAATATCATAAGCAATTTCGTCAATGTATCTTGTTTTCAAACGCTTTTGAATACGCCATTCTTCTACTTCAGCCGCCAAACAAACCCCTTGGTTCATCGTGATGGCCAAAGGTTGCGCCCCTCCCATACCTCCTAAACCAGCGGTAACGTTTAATTTCCCTCTCAGGTTGCTGTTAAAATGCTTTTTAGCTAGCGCCGAATACGTTTCATACGTACCCTGCACAATACCCTGCGAGCCAATATAAATCCAAGAACCTGCGGTCATTTGTCCATACATCATCAATCCTTTATCTTCCAACTCATCAAAATGTTGTTGCGTAGCCCATTTAGGTACGAGTTGCGAGTTCGAGATTAGTACTCTCGGCGCATCTTTATGGGTCGGCAACACGGCAACTGGTTTTCCAGATTGCACTAGCAAAGTTTCATCTTCTTCTAAATTTTTAAGGGCTTTAATGATCAACTCAAGGGCTTCCATGTTTCTGGCTGCTTTTCCTCTTCCGCCGTATACGATTAAATCCTCGGGTCTTTCTGCAACTGCTGGATCAAGGTTGTTCAACAACATGCGTAATGCTGCTTCTTGTACCCATCCTTTACAGTTCAAGGTGTTTCCATAAGGTGTTTGACTTATTTTCAGGTTCATATATTTGGTTTTATATTTGAAAATTACGTGCTTCAAATGTAGTCACTTTAAATATTTTAACATTTAACATGCAGATATTTTTTAGCAGCAACAACTTAAGTCCTTTATGGTTAACCATGTGTCAAACTTAGCGCATGAAGAATAATGTTACATTTCTTTAAAACAACATTGCTTAATATTTACTTAACTTTGTATCACAATGCACGCAAAGAAACGTCATTTCTTGAAACAGCTTTTTGCTATGCTCATGTTGGGCGTGTTTGCGCTAGCTGTTACTCCATGGGGTGCGCTGCATCATCATGAAGAAAATATTGTTATAAAGGAAAAGCATTGTACACATACAGTACACGTAAAAACTTCTACCGAAACTTGTTTGATTTGTAAAGCTCATTTTGAAAAGAACTTTACCAACAACTTCAATAGTTATTCCGTTCACTTGAAAAGTGATTTCATTAAAAGGGCAACTCCATCTATTGGTGGCGCTTTTACCGAAATCATTGCTTCGTGTTTACGTGGTCCCCCAACCTTTTCATAATTCTACCTATTCCGATGCCATCTTATTTATTGCCACCAAGGCGATGAAAGACTATGGCTTTAATAATCTATTTACTATCACCATTTGGATGTGAAAAATCATCCTACTTATATTTTCGTTTATGAAAAGGTTACCTTTTTTAGTAACTATTATTGCTTTATTCCTGTCAATTAATGCCATGGCAAATACTTTGGCTAGCATTAAGGGAAAAGTAATTGATGCCAGCACCCAATCACCTTTGGCGGGTGCCACTTTATACATTTCTGATTTAAAAGCTTCCACAAGCACCAATAACAATGGCGAGTTTACCTTTAACAATGTGCCTGCCAAAGGCAAATTCCTGTTAGAGGTTCGTTACTTAGGCTATAAAACTTCTTCCAAGGTTATCGACTTATCTGCACAAGAGGAAATCACCTTTGCACTAGATCCATCAGTGATTGAAAGTGCCGAAGTGGTCATTACAGGAACTCCTCTTAGTGCTAACAATAAAACCAACAGCTTAGCGGTAATTACGGTAGGTCGAGATAAATTGGCCCAATCAGCCGCCACCAATTTAGTGGACGCGATAGCCAAAATACCAGGAGTTGCACAAGTAACCACTGGAGGTGCTATTTCTAAACCAACCATTAGGGGTTTGGGCTATAACCGTGTATTAACCATGGTGGATGGCGCCAGAGAAGAAGGTCAACAATGGGGCGATGAGCATGGCGTACAGGTAGACCAGTTTGCCGCAGCCCGCATAGAGGTTTTGAAAGGCCCAGCCAGTTTGCTATATGGTTCTGATGCTTTAGGAGGTGTCATTAACATTATTGATGACCTTGTACCTGCGGAAGGACAATTTAATGGAAATTTCACTACTAATTACAATACTAATGGTGGCTTAACGGGTTCTTCAATTATGGCTCAGGGCAATACCAATGGTTTTGTATACCGCGGTAGAGTTTCGTATAAAAATGCCTATGGTTTTGGTTATAAAGGCCACGTGGTTCCTAATGCAGGTTTCAACGAAATCAATACCAGTGCCATGTTAGGGCTTAATAAAACTTGGGGCTATACTCATTTAAGTCTATCAAGATTCGCCACCAATATTGGTTTGGTAGAAGACGGACCAAATGAGGATGGTAATTATCTTGATGAAGAAGGCAATGTGATCAGCAACAGCGACGCCCGCAAAAGATCATTAAACTTGCCTTTCCAAAACATCAACCATTATCGTGCAGCTTTAAATAGCAATATCTTGCTTGGCGGCGGACAATTAAAATCTACCCTGGCTTTCCAACGCAACATCCGTAAAGAATTTGAAGAGACTAAGGACGAACCTGGATTGAACTTAGGCCTTAACTCTTACACTTATGATGTGAAATATTCTTTTGCTAACGATGGCAAGTGGGAGCCCACCATTGGTGTTCAGGGAATGTACCAAACCAATAAAAACAGTGGCGAAGAATTTTTAGTACCTGATTACAATAGCAATAATATTGGCGCTTTCGCCTATTTGAAACGTAATTTTAGCAATGGCGCCATTAATGCGGGTGTGCGTTACGATTATAAAAAAATAGATGGCAAGGATTTGTTTGAGACACACGACGACCATCAAGACCAAGTATTTTCAGCTTTCAGCAACAATTTTTCCAACTTTACAGGTTCATTAGGTTTTGCATTTGACATCGCCAAAAACCTTAACCTAAAAGGAAATATAGGTTCGGGATTTAGGGCCCCTAACATTGCTGAGCTTGGCGCAAATGGTAAACACGAAGGTACTTTTAGATATGAAATTGGCAACAGTAACCTGAAACAAGAAACCAGTTTACAGTTTGATTTGGGCTTAACTTATAATGCTGAAAACATTACCCTAGGCTTAAATGCGTACAGCAACAAAATTTACGACTATATTTATTTGAGCAATCTCAATAACGAAACCATTGTAAATACCGATCACGAAGGTAATACCGAGACATTGCCTGTATACCGTTTCTTACAAACCAATGCCAGTTTGGTTGGTGGAGAAGCTTCCGTAGATTTTCACTTGGTAAAAGCGCTGCATTTCGAAAATACTTTTGCCTATGTAAAAGGTACCAATAAGGCTACCAACTCACCCCTGCCTTTTATACCCGCAGCAAGCTTAAACAATGAAATTCGTTTTGAGCCCACTTTAAAAGGCTTGAACGACAGCTTTATTAAAGTTGGCTTAACCAATGTATTTAAACAAGATAGAATTGATGCGTTTGAAACCGAAACCGATGGCTATACTTTGTTAGATGCTGGAATAGGTACCTCGTTTAAAACCAAAAGAGGAAAATTAAACGTTTGGGTTACGGGACAAAACCTGACCAATAAACTTTACTATAATCATTTGAGCAGATACAAATTAGCAGGAATTTACAATCCTGGACGTAATGTAAGCTTTGGCGTGAGTGTGCCATTGTAACACTGCTCAGACTCTAATATTCGTCATTTCGAACATAGAGAGAATTAAAATAAACGAGGTTAAATCTAACAAACAGTAAAAATAAATGGTTAGATTTCTCCTCATTCTTCGTCGAAATGACGAGCAGTATAAAAAAGCCCTTCAAGTGAATTTGAAGGGCTTTTTTATTCACTTCTCACCAAAATCTCAAATAATTTTTAAAAAAGTTTTTTTCGAAAATTTGGAGATTAAAAAATTAGCACTACTTTAGCGTATTATTTAACTAATACACTAGTATGATAAAGATAGACAATCTAAATTTTAGCTATAGCAAGCATCGAATTCTTTTTAAGAATATAAGCATGCAATTGAGCAACGGTCATATCTATGGACTATTGGGCAAAAACGGTGCAGGTAAATCCACCTTATTGAAAAACTTAGCAGGTTTGGTATATGCGCAAAGTGGAAAAATTGATGTGCTTGGTTTCGACCCAGCCAAAAGACAGCCGGCTTTGTTACAACAAATCTGCTTCATTCCCGAGGAGTTTCATTTGCCTGCAATTAAAATTGATAGCTATATAAAAGCCAATGCTCCTTTCTACCCAAATTTCGACCATCAGTATTTTGCAGACCTATTGAAGGAATTTGATATTCCAGCAGGACAAAAACTGATTGACATGAGCTACGGCCAAAAGAAAAAAGTGATCATTTCTTTTGGCTTAGCCACTAATGCAAAATTGGTAATCATGGACGAACCAACCAATGGTTTGGATATTCCTTCGAAAGCACAATTTCGTAAAATCATGGCATCTGCCTTAACGGAAGAGAAATGCATCATCATTTCTACGCATCAAGTACGTGATTTGGATAATCTGATTGATACCGTAATTATGTTGGACGAAAACAAGATTGCCTTAAAAGCTTCGGTAGATGAAGTTGCCAATAAACTTTGCTTTAAACGCATGAAGGAAATTGATGAAACCGTCATTTACGCTGAAGCGTCCTTAGCTGGATACAATGCCATCACGCCAAATTATCATCAGGAGGACAGCAAGCTAGATATGGAATTGCTTTTTAACGCAGTTTTAGCAGAGAAAGATAAATTGAAACCAATTTTTAACTAAACAAACATGAACAATACTTTCAATACACGCAGGTTTAGCCTGTTACTAAAAAGGCAGTGGTTAGAGTTTGGGAAAATCTATTTGATGAGCTTAGGAATTATTATAGCAATTATCGTAGGTTTTTATCTTTTTAACTTCCCTGATCTCTCCGAATACAAAAAAACTGAAATGGTTCCGTACCGCATCAATTTTAGAGAGCCTTTATTCACATTATTAGGGCCATTGTTTATCAGCATTATTGCTGGCACCTATTTTGCGCACTTAGGCAACAAGGCAAAAGCAACAAGCGACCTGTTAACACCCGCCTCGAAACTCGAAAAATATGTCACCGCGATAATTTACACTTCCATCGTGCCTATACTATCTTATGTTTTCATATTTTCTGTAGTTGATTTTTGCTTTGTACAAGCCTACCTGAGCGACTACTCTTACGTAGAAAAGGTATATGAAGGTGGTCAGTATGTTAACCGAACCATTGAAAAAGGTGGTTGGCTTTTCTTTAACCATTCGCATTTGCTCCATAGCTATTTCAACGAGGTTGCGCTTATTTGTAGCTCTTTTTCAATACTGGTTACAAGCGTTTTTTTAGTAGGTTCTATCTATTTCAATCGCTTTCAATACATCAAAACCTTGGTTACCATTTCCGCTTTTGTAAGTGTTGCAATGTTGATATACGTACAAGCTGGAAAGTTTTTCTTCGATAACAAAGTACGCATCTCGTCTGATAACTCTTTTAATGGCCCTGGAGATAACGGCCCACTGTTGATTGCCACGGGCATCACTATTGTTGCATTATTTTTCTACATAGTGGGCTATATCAGGTATAAAGAAAAAGAAGTTTAACCCAAAAAGGTATAGATATGGAATTTAGAGAAAACAAGGCGATATACCTGCAAATAGCAGATTTTGTTTGCGAGCAAATTATGCTGGGGAAATGGCCAAGCGAGCAAAAAATACCATCGGTAAGGGAGCTGGCTATAGAAATGGAGGTTAATCCGAATACGGTAATGCGCACCTACGACTTATTACAGCAAAAAAATGTGATACAAAATAAAAGGGGGGTAGGACTTTTTGTAACTGACGATGCGGTTTCTAATATAACCGTTTATCGAAGAACTCAATTTATAGACGAGGAGTTGCCAACAGTTTTTCGGAACATCTATTTATTAAATATTGATTTTGACGAGCTGAAAAATCGCTACGACACTTTTGTTAAAGAAAACTTTTAATACCCGAATTCATGAACCTTCCGTCATTAAATATTTATAAAAATATCGCCATAAATATTTGATAACGGGAAGGAACATCTGACAACTAAAAACAAATTATAAACAGATGAAAACCAGCAATAAATTATTAATCGCTTTCGCTGCTGTACTCATTGCAGTGCCAGTATTAGTGATGGCCTATTTTTCCAAGGTGTATTATACTGATGCCAAAAATTTCACCAACTTGGAAAAACAAAATGACAGCTTCGATGCCAAATCAGAAAGTATGGAAGCCATACCCTTAAGTCAATTTAGCACGATTAGTCTTGCAGACGGAAAAGGAATAAATTTGTATATCAGAGTAATAAAAGACCACAAATACGGTCTTAAAATCAATAAGCAGGACAAAGACCTTATCAAATGTAGCGTAAATCAAGCTGGACAATTACAAATAGCACTCACTGATAAAATTAAAGGCCATTACAACATTAGCTTATTCGTTTATGCGCCCGAAACAAAGGCCATCAACATCGATAATGCTTCTTCTATATCATTAAATGCCAAAGGAGATTCACTTTTGGTTAACCTTAAAAAGTTTAGTGATTTGAAATTCGATGAAGCAACTTTATTCAATAAACTTAGCATCAACGCCGATGGTTTGGGCACGTCTAGCGATGCAGTTAATAGAATCGATATAGAAAGTAAGATCACCAATTCCCTTCATCTGAATTTGAAGCATTCGAATTTTAGAAGTGAATCCGTTTCTTATCAGGATTTAAACATTACCTCAGTAGGCAAAAATGAAATTCAAGTATTTGGAGATAGAGATAACAAGGAGAAATTCACGATTAAAAACTTGTATCTAACAACCATCGACAGTGCTAATGTCACCTTTAAATCTATTGACATTGCCAATGCAAAGGGATCTTTATCTAACCAAACTTCTATTCAATTACCCGTAATCAATTTAAAACAGCTATTAAAATAAGTAGATGAAAACAATAATTACCTTTGGCTTGCTATTTATCAGTAGCCTGAGTTTTGCGCAGCAGTTAAACGACAAAATTAAAGATGCTTTTAAAACGGATGATGCGGATGCACTGCTTACTGAAGTGAAAGCTCAAAAAGCAAACATTAATGATTGTTTTGATAACGAGGGGGTGAGCTACAACTTGCTTTCCATCAGTATTAAACTCAATAGGCCAAATATCTTTAATGCGCTACTAACTGCCAAAGCAGATTTAAACAAAATATGTAGTGGCAAAACACCCTTAATGTACTCGGCAAAATATGGAGAACTGAATTTCGCCAAAGCTTTGTTAAAAGCTGGTGCCGATGCTACCATCAAAAACAGCGAGGGCCAAACTGCGCTTGATTATGCTGTGAAATACAAAAAATCAGAAATTCAAACTTTGTTAACAGCAATTAAATAATAACCAAAAACAGGCGAAATATACTTTCGCCTGTTTTACAAATTTCTCTTTATGATCTTTATTATTATAGTCCTTATTTTCCTATACCAATCCTGTTAATTAGGTTGGCCTTTAGCGATAAATTGAACGGCAGATTTGATATCATTAGCCAACAATCTATCAGCATCGTTAAAGCTTACTACCTTTCTAAAATCATTTGACAAAGCTTCTATTTGAGGCGATGATTTTAATGGTCTACGTAAATCTAAAGCCTGTGTAGCAGTAATCAGCTCAATGGCCAAAATGCGCTCTACATTCTCTACCACACGTAAACATTTGGTCGCTGCGTTTGCACCCATGCTCACATGATCCTCCTGCCCATTACTGCTTACAATACTATCTACGGATGCAGGTGTGCACAATTGTTTGTTTTCGCTGGCAATAGACGCTGCTGTATATTGGGTAATCATCAGTCCAGAGTTAAGCCCTGCTTCTTTTACCAAGAAAGGAGGCAATCCTCTGGTGCCCGAAATCAATTGGAAAGTTCTTCTTTCTGAAATAGAACCGATCTCGGCCAATGCCATACAAAGAAAATCTAACGTAAGCGCCAACGGCTGTCCGTGAAAGTTTCCTGCAGAGATGATCAAATCTTCGTCAGGGAAAACATTTGGATTATCTGTTACGGCGTTGATTTCCGTTTCAAAAACTGATTGGATATAAGCTATGCTGTCTTTACTTGCTCCGTGTACCTGTGGCACGCATCGGAATGAATAAGGGTCTTGTGTTTGTTTATCTCGTTGGGCAATAAGTTCGCTTCCTTCTAGCCATTTTCTAATATTTTCAGCAGTTTGCAACTGTCCTTGATGCGGTCTGATCACATGGCTAAGGCTCAAAAATGGATCAATGCGACAATTAAAAGCATCAATCGCAATGGCTGCCACGGCATCGGCCCAAGCCAGTAAACGTTTGGCCTGCAGCAAGCAATTTACGCCATAAGCACTCATAAATTGCGTACCATTAATTAACGCCAAACCCTCTTTGCTTTGCAGGGTAAGCGGTTTCCAACCTAGTTGTTGATAAAGCTCTTGCGTACTTATTTTTTGTGCTTTATACCAAACCTCGCCTTCGCCAATTAATGGAATGGCCAAGTGCGCCAAAGGTGCTAAATCTCCCGATGCGCCCAAAGAACCTTGGGTATACACCACAGGCAAAATATCATGATTGTAAAAATCGATCAACCGCTGAACAGTAGTTAATGCCACTGCGGAATGTCCATAGCTTAATGATTGTATTTTCAACAAAAGCATTAGCTTCACAATAGGTTTTGGCACTTCTTGTCCAGTACCACAAGCATGAGAGAGGAGTAGGTTATGCTGAAGCTGGGTAAGTTTATCTGCATCCACTTTTACATTCTGCAAATAACCAAAGCCTGTATTGATTCCATAGATAGGGTCTTCGGTACGACTTAATTTCTCATCTAAATAAGCTCTACACTTTGTAATACGGTCCGTAGCTGCTGTGGATAGCGCAATGCTTCTTCCTGATTGTATAATTTCCTGCAAAAAAGCAATGCTTAGCACACTACTGCCTACTTCGTAATTGGTCATATCGATTTATCTGGTTGCCGCAAAAGTATAAATAATGATAAATTTAAACTAATTTGTTCCCTTCACGTTTATACAATTATTTAATGATCATGAAGCGTTTATTTTTATTTGCTGCTATTCTATTTTGTTGTGTTAACTCTTTCGCACAAAAATCCGACACTTTATCCATTACTTTAGAACAAGTTAAATATGCCTACCCTGTTAAATATTTTCCGATACAAATAGAAGGGCAAGATTTGCGGATGGCCTACATGGACGTTGCGCCAACAGCCAAGGCCAATGGTAGGATAGCAGTGTTGTTTCATGGTAAAAATTTTGGGGGCTACTACTGGACTAACGTGATTAAAATACTAGCTGAAAATGGTTATCGTGTAATTGTCCCTGACCAAATCGGTTTTGGAAAATCTTCCAAAGCTTTTATTCATTATAGTTTTCATCAAATGGCAAGATGGAACAGCCAGCTTTTGGATAGTTTAAAGATTAACAAATCCATTATTTTAGGTCACTCGATGGGTGGTATGCTGGCTACCCGATTTGCGCTGCTTTTTCCAGAAAAAACGGAAAAACTCGTATTGGAAAACCCTATTGGCTTAGAGGATTACAGAGCTTTTGTGCCTTATGTAAGCACCGAACAACAATATAAGACAGAGTTGAAAACTACTGCCGAAAGTGTCAAAAAATATTACCAAAATTCTTATTTCACTACATGGAAGCCTGAATACGACGAACTAGTTGAGATAGCTGGTGGGGTAACTTTCAGTGCTGACTATCCACGTTGGGCAAAAGTGGCCGCGTTAACTTTCACCATGATTTATGAGCAGCCTGTGGTGCATGAGTTTGTCAACATAAAAGTACCTACCTTATTGTTGATTGGGAAGGAGGATAAAACCATTGTCGGCAAAGGATTACTTAACGCTGAAGATCAAAAGAAATATGGGCAGTATAAGGTTTTGGGGAAAACCACCGCGGCTAAAATACAAGGGGCTAAACTGATCGAATTTGAAGGTGTTGGGCATATTCCACACTTGGAAAAACCTGAGGATTTTTTTAAAGCATTGTTGGAAAATTTATAGGAGATCGCCATCAATCAAAGCGTCGGATGAAATGGAGATATTTTTCGCTTTGGTTAGTATATCCAAAGAATTCTCCACTACGGTCGAAATAACGACATCGTTACTATTGTAAATAAAAACGTCATTGCGCATTACATTACTCAGCAGTCACTTCGAAGAAAATTTAACCTCATGTTTAATTCCTAAGATAAGTTTTTTTATTTCAAAACTTCATGTAGGTCAACCGCTTTCATATTCTGATCAAGGTCTACCAACTGCTTTAACACTGCGATATGTCCAGCTCCCAGAACTACCATAATACGCTCATCTTTTGGGGTAACATTCTTCTGTACCATCGAGTACATCAGCAAGTTTCTGCGATACCACTCCGATACCAAATTGGCGCCTCTAAAATCGTGAAGTTTACCTGCCTTATTAAACAAACTAACGTAATCGCTATAGTCATTTTTTCTTGCTTGTGCAGTGTTTTTTGCTAAAAGCAATTGTGTAAGATTGTATTTTTTTCGGTCTTCATCTTCCTTTTTGCCCATTTTGGCAATTTTATCCTGAATTGTTTGAGCTAATTGGTCTTGCCTAGCTTCTTGGATAGCTTTCATCACCTCATCAAATGGAAACTTAGTTTGTATGTCGATGGCATATAGTTGAGCATTATCGCATTTTTTAGCTGCCCTAAAAGCCAACTGAAAAATCTCGCTCTCTTGATAAAACTTATTTCCTGGATATTTTTGTTTTACAAAGTCTAAAAACTTTCCTTCTTTGTACAAATTGTATAACGTATCCAATTCTCCTTGTTCATCGTAATTCCATTCAATAAATATCTTGGTAGGATTAAATTTTTTGATTTGGTCGGTAATTTTCTCGAGCTCTTGCTGTCCTTTAACCACATCAAAAGGATTGGTTTTCACCAGATCGAGATTAGGACTATCAAAATGGAAGGTGCCCAACAGCAATACTTTAGTTTGGCCATAACTATAGGATGTTTTTAAAAGGCCGATAACACACAAAAGGAGTAAAATTCGTTTCATTTTGATTAACTTTCTAATATTTCTAATTGGGCAATGATATCTTCTTGGCTGATGGGATAAGGTTGATCGTTTACAATGGTTTGGTAAACGGCTTCAAATAATTCGCCGTAATTCCCCAATGGAGAAGTGAGCAAAGAAACGTCTCTCCCGCCATCACTATTGACTAAAGTAAGTTTACCTGCATCCTTCACAATCTCCAAACCGTAACCTTCGTCAGACGGCTTCATCCCTTTCAAAAGTTGCGCTTCCTGTACATCGCCATGGTTTTTAGAAAAAGCACCTAAAGCACCATTCACAACAAAAGCTGGTGGAATGTCTGCGGCCAATAAAGTTGCAGTCAGGTACACATTTAATTGGTTGGGATACGACAAATGAATGAAGAAATAGTCATCTACTTTACTGCTTTCACGATTATTAGCTAAAACCTTATAAAACTTCTCGGGCTTCCCAAATAAAGCAATGGCTTGATCTATCAAATGCGGCCCCAAATCGTATTGCAATCCACTGGCTTCATAGCTATTGTCTTCTTTAAATAGTTTTGGGCCTATTTCATTCCGATAACGATCAAAGCGGAAATACACTTCGGTTAATTTCCCTAGTTTGCCACTATCAATAACTTCCTTCGTCATTTTAAACCCGCTGTCAAACCTTCTGTTTTGATAAACCAAGGCATGCTTTCCTACTTCTTTAGCTAAATCAAAAAGCTCTTTGGCCTGGGCAACTGTAGCGGTAAAGGGTTTTTCAACCAAGATGTGTTTACCTGCCAATAAGCACTTTTTAGCATACTCGTAATGGGTATAGTTAGGGGTATTGATGATCACGAGATCAATGTTGTCATCAGCGATCAACTGATCGATACTATCGTAACTAGTGATATTGGGATAATCCTGCACCGCCTGTTTTTTACTTCTTTCGGTAACGGCTATAAAATTAAATCCATCATTTTGGTGAACAAAAGGGGCATGAAATACTTTACCCGACATACCGTAAGCCATTAAGCCCACATTGATTTTAGGTCTCATAACTACAAATCTAGAAATTTAGCGCAGATATCAAAGTGGAACTATTCACCCAAGAAACTAACGGATATTATTTTTGCTAAGCATGCAACTTTCCCATTTTTTATTTGTCATTTAACCATATGAAGAAAAGAATTTTAATTGTGCTGTGCCTGCTTACTTTAGGGCGAAACCTATACGCTCAAAAACAAACGTTTATAAGTACTACTGATATTGATCATTTTTGGACCGCTTATGATGCTATTCAACAAGCAAAGGATTTCTCAGAAAAAATTTTCATCATTAATGAGCAATACATCAACAAAGGAAGCAAGGGCCTTAAAGCCTTTATGGAGGTACGACAATATAACGATACGCTTTGGGTGGAATTGATAGATAAGCTACCTAAGTTCTGGAATTCGATAAGGGCAAACACGTTAAATATTAAGCATAAAACCGCTGAGCTCGAAAAAGCGATTATTAAGTTAAAAGATATTTATCCTGAGCTAAAACCTGCCGAGATGTATTTCACTATTGGCGGGCTACGATCAGCCGGAACAGTAAAGGACAATATGGTACTGGTAGGTGCTGAAATTGCCACTGGAAATGCCAGTATAGATGTTTCTGAGTTTACTAACAATTGGCTAAAAAATGTTTTCCAAGGGCAATCGCTAGACAACATTGTGTCTCTTAACATTCATGAGTATATCCATACGCAGCAAAAACCTAACGGCTCCAGCTTACTCAGTCAGGTCATCAGGGAAGGGTCTTGTGACTTTATTGCTGAATTGTCTATCCAAAAGCCTCTCCAAACCAAATATCTAAGTTATGGGAAAGCCAATGCTTTGAGTATTAAGGAACTTTTTAAAAAAGAAATGTTCTTAAGTGATTATACAAACTGGTTATATAATGGAAGCCAACGGTCAGAAGATGCAGACCTAGGCTATTATGTAGGTTATGAAATCTGCAAAGCCTATTATCAGCAAGCCAAAAATAAAACACAAGCCATTAAGGACATTATTGAGTTAGATTTTAGTAATGATCAGGACGTTGAGCTTTTCTTAGAAAGATCAGGTTTTTATTCTGAAAAAATAGACAAAAATGCACTTATAAAAGCTTATCAAAAATTGCAACCTACCGTGCTAAGTATGTCGCCATTTAACAACGGCGACAAAAATGTAGATACAACAATGAAGGAACTAAGGATTACCTTCTCCAAGCCAATGATCCCTAAACGATATTCCATTAGTTTTTCGGAAAAGGGTAAAGCCAATTTTCCTATCACTACTGTAAAAGGTCAGGAGAATGACGACCAGACCTTGGTATTAAATATTGCTTTAAAACCCAAACAGGATTATGAATTCATCATCACCAATAGAAGTTTCAGATCAAAAGACGGTTATCCTTTAAAAGATGCTGAATATGTTGTAAAGTTCAGCACAAGGTAAAATTAGCACCTTTCGTCGATGTGAAAATCATTAACACTATATTTGCGTTATGAAAGCATCCGAAATCAATATCAAATGGAAAGAACTGCAAGAAAAGATTGCGCAGGATTTTGATTCGGAAATCCCAGATTTAAAAGTAATACTGTTTTTAATAGGTGTACAGGAATTGGGAAAAGGTCCAGGTAAATTTAGCAAAAGACAGAAAGAAGAATTGATGCATATTGCTACTTGTCGCTTGTTAAGCGAAATGGGCTTTTACGAATTGGAAGGGATTGACCAAGACGGTTGGCCTCATTGGAAACTAGTCAAACAAATCCCTGCTTATGTGGGATTAGAACAGGAAATGCTACTTAGATCTCTAGCAATTAATTACTTTGCAGATATTTACGAATAAAAAATCCCCCAGTGATTGCTCGCTGGGGGATTTTTTTATGATTTAAGCTTAGCTTATCCAGCTTTTTCAGCTGCTTCTTTTTTCAATTGCTCGTTAGCAACGATTACAATTTCTACCCTACGGTTAGCTGCACGACCATCTTCGGTTGCATTATCTGCAATTGGCTCATTGAAACCTTTACCTTCTGTTACCAAACGTGATGCTGGAACGCCTTGTGAAACTGCATAAGTTTTAACCGCTGCAGCTCTTTTTTCAGATACACTTTGATTTACCGCTGCAGTACCTACGTTATCGGTATGACCAATCACTTTTACATCAGTTCCTGGATATTGGTTTAATGAAGCGGCTAAAGTTTGAATGTTCTTTTTAGCTGCATCTTTCAATTCAGTTTTGTTGAAATCGAAAAGGATACCACTATCAAATCTTACAATAATCCCTTCACCTTCACGAATTACTTCTGCACCTGGAATTGCTTGTTGAATTTCTGCGGCTTGCTTATCCATTCTCTTTCCGATGAAACCACCAGCAGTACCACCAACAGCAGCACCTATTACAGCGCCCACAGCAGTGTTACCCGCTTTTTTTCCAATTAAAGCGCCTATTACACCACCAGCTGCTGCGCCAATACCTGCACCTTTTTGAGTATTGGTTAGGCTATCGCAGCTTTGAAAAATCATTGCACCTACCGATAAAGCTATAGCGACAGTTGCTGTCTTAAATTTTGTAGTCATCATTTCTTATGTTGTTTAATTCTTAATGTTGTGTATTCCACTATTCAAAGGTAATGCCAATTTAACACCCGTGTATAAAATATTCGCTTTTTTAGCCAAACAGCATTGATTGACAAATAAATCAAAAGCCATAGCTCTCATCTCTTGTTTAGCGATTGACCACAATTTTATACAACAAACTCGTTACAAGATTATATTATTCCCCAAAATAGGCTTCCAGTTCCTTCAAAGAATTTTCATCAGTATGGAAATCTTTAATGACTTGCCCTTTCTCTAGTAAAATGATTCGATTACATACATCGGTTACGTGGTTTAAATCATGACTTGAAATAAAAGTGGTTAAACGCTGTGTTGTGCTCAGGTTCTTAATTAAAGTTTTTAGCCTAATTTGGGTGGTTGGATCTAAGTTGGCAAAAGGCTCATCCAAAATTAACAGTTCTGGTTTCTGCATTAGCGCCGCTGCAATACCTACCTTATTTTGATTGCCCTTTGAAAAATCTCGGATATACTTTCCACGGTTCAATATCTCACCATTGAAAAATTCTTCGTACTGTTTCAGGTAATCAGCAACGTGGGCAATGCTTAGCCCATGCAAACTACCTATAAAAGTAAAATATTCTTCTGGGGTAAGGTAATCGATCAAAAACCCTTCATCTAAATAAGAAGCGGTATAATCTTTCCATTGGGTGCTTTTAGCAACATTGATATCTTTCGAAAGGATTTCGCCGCTATCTGGTCGTATTAAATCCAAAAGCATTCTGAAAAATGTGGTTTTTCCCGCTCCGTTGTTTCCCACTAGACCAATGGTTTCGCCTGCTCTAATATTTAAACTTCGAATATCTACCACGGTTCGGCCACCGTAGCTTTTTACTAAATTATTTACTTCAATCATAGTTTTTATTCTCTAAAGCCTTCGGCTATTTTATAACGTTGTTGTTCAAATTTCCTTACAATTACACCTACCCAAAAATTACGCATTAGCAAACCTAACAAGCCTAAAAAAGCCAATGTTGCTAAACCCCAATAAGGCAGGTTAAGAATGCCAAATGGCAAATAAATAATTACTGGGAGCAAAAGTAATGGCAAACCTAGCAACCATTGCGTAGCGCCCACTCCCTGCCAGTTGAAACTTGCACTGCGGGTAATATCTAATCGCTTATAATTAAAATTGGCAAAATAAAGTACCACAATGGTGCCTACACCGATGTTATATAGGTATGCTGCTAAGTGCAATAATAGCAGTTTATAGCTCATGAAACCATAAAAACTTGAAAGCAGCGTAATGATGGTACTGCTCATAGTAAAGAGCAGAAATTTAGCCTTGATAAAATCCCTGTGATTGATTTTGTTGGTCAGCAAACCATCGAAATGCGCACTTTGCCAAGCAAACATAAACTGTCCATATATTGAAATGGTAATCCCCGTCATAAACACTGCGGCAAAAAGCATTTTACCAAATTCATCGCCTTCAATTAATGGCATCCGATAAAAAAAGAAACCATAGCACAAGAACATAAATCCCATAATGACAGAGCTTCTTGAACGCTTGTGTCTCAAAATTAGTTTCAATTCTAATGCAGCTAATTCTCCAACCCTACCAAATTGATTAAGGAAAGGATAATCAGTACTCACCTTTTTCTCATTCTTCGAGCTCAACTCTTCGGTGTACAAATTGGCTTTTAAAAATTTAGCATTGATATAAAAGACAGCAAAAGCCATGATTGGGAAAATCAACGCCAAAAAAGGATATTTAGCAACTGTTTGGAAGACCAGGTTAGAGAAATTTCGAATAGAAATGAAACCATAATAGTCAGAAGCGGCCAACCCTAAAATAACCACAATACCTGCCGCAAAAATGGCAACATTGTTAATCGCTTTGCGCTTGATATAAAGCACTAAGAAGTTATTGAACAAAATCAAACCTAATATAGATACCAAATAAGCCAATGCGCCAACCACCCCGTTTGCCGCATTGATATTGATAAATATAAACGGCAAGAAAATAAATAACGGCAGGATATTAAAAAAGGAAACTAGCGATTTAAGGTTTAAAAAATTAACAATGGTTTGCCTAGAGATATTCAAATGGAGATAAGGAACAATGCTTAGCGTAGGGAGTTCCTGCATTTGTATCCTGATGGCCAAGTCCAGCAAAAAATAATATAAAATCAATCCGTTAAATACAATGACTGGATTGACATTAGGCATCACCTTCTCGATAATTGCGGTCATCCAAAAACCTACGCCTATGGCTACTGCCAAAAAATAAAGCATAAAAAACCCAAGTACGATTTGAGCAGCAATACTTCCTGCTTTATTTCGGCTACGCCAAAAGGATTTCCATTGATGTGATAAAAAAGTAGTCAGCATATTAATAATTGTATTTATTCTTCCAATTCTGTTTCAGTTTCTCTCTTAGTTTTTCTTCAGCGGGGTTTTTCCCTGGATCGTAAAGTTTGGTGCCACTTAATTTTTCCGGCAGGTATTCCTGCGCTTCAAAATTACCATCGTAAGCATGTGAATATTTATAGTCTGCACCATAACCGATGTTTTTCATCAATTTAGTTGGTGCATTACGTAAATGTAAAGGCACTGGCAAATCTCCCGTTTCTTTTACCAAAGCTTGGGCATGATTAATGGCCATATAGGAAGCATTACTTTTAACTGAAGATGCCAAATAGGTTACACATTGCGAAAGGATGATGCGAGCTTCGGGAAAACCAATCACGTTTACCGACTGAAAGCAATTATTAGCTAAAAGCAGTGCGTTGGGATTAGCATTTCCAATATCTTCGGACGCCAGAATAAGCAACCTGCGAGCGATAAATAATGGATCTTCTCCACCTTCTATCATTCTGGCCAACCAGTATACCGCTGCATTGGGATCGCTGCCTCGGATGGATTTGATAAAAGCTGAAATAATATCGTAATGTTGCTCGCCAGCCTTGTCATAGAGCGCCAAGTTTTGTTGTGCATGGACCAGTACATTTTCATTGGTCAGCTCTAGTTGGTCCCCACCTATTCCATTAACGGCAATTTCTAAAACGTTCAATAATTTTCTGGCGTCGCCACCACTTAAACGAATTAGCGCTTCGTGTTCCTTAATTTTTATCTTCTTTTTTGAGAGGACTTCATCCTTGGTGATGGATGTATTTAACAGTCCAACCAATTCTTCTTCCGTTAAATTCTGGAGAATATAAACTTGACATCTGGATAGCAAAGCTGAAATGACTTCGAAACTTGGATTTTCGGTAGTTGCTCCAATTAAAGTAACCAATCCTCGTTCTACCGCTCCAAGCAAACTGTCTTGCTGCGACTTGCTGAATCGATGAATCTCGTCGATAAATAAGACGGGCATTCCCATAAAACCGCCTTTCATTGCAGCGGCTTTATCGATTACCTCTCTCACGTCTTTCACGCCCGAATTGATGGCACTTAACGCAAAAAATGGACGGTCTAAGTTTTGGGAAATAATGGTAGCCAAGGTTGTTTTTCCTACGCCTGGTGGCCCCCAAAAAATCATGGATGGAATGCGACCACTTTCAATTGCTTTCCGCAAAACCGCACCTTCGCCCACCAAATGCTTTTGCCCTACATATTCGTCAAGGTTTTTTGGTCGTAATCTTTCGGCTAATGGTATTAGGTTTTGCATAAAATTTATTTTGGCCACAGATGCACAAATATCTTTATAGTCAATAGGTATAAAATCTTATCGAGATGTTACAATATCTTCCAAGATTTTGTATTTATAATATAAGTCTCTTATAATTCAAGCGGGTCTCTCCAAAGTTAACAACAAGCGCTATTTTCTTTTTAGAAACTTTTAAGTAGTTAATGGCTTGTGCAATATGTTCGTCCACGATACAGCTTGTACATTTAATTTCCAAAATGATATTGTCAAAAACAACAAAGTCCGCATAAAATTTATGCGGTAAAACAATTCCCTTATAATTAACAAGATATTCCTGCTCTCGTTTATAAAATATGTTTGTTTTTTGAAACTCATACTCAAGTGCATCTTTATAAACGATCTCTAAAAATCCTACACCCAACTGATTATGAACTTCCATACAAAGTCCAATGATCTCGTACGTCTCTTCTTTCAAAATAAAATTCATAGGTAACTTTTATTTTGTGATAAGTAAAAATACGCCTTAAAGACAAGACGATTATCTGTGCATCTGTGGCTAAACTGTTTTCGGCTTTTTCTTAAAAAACTTTTTCTTCTTCTTTTTGTAAGGTTTCTTTTCTCCTTCAGGCTGCTCTTTTGGCGCCTCTCCTAAATGTTCAGGAAGAGGAATGCGCTCAATAGAACGTTCTATTAATTTTTCAATATTGGCTAAACGTCGTTTATCTTTTGGATTAACCAAGGTGATGGCCGTTCCAGTAGTTGCCGCACGAGCGGTACGCCCAATACGGTGAATATAATCTTCAGGATCCTGCGGGGCATCAAAGTTGATCACCAAATCAATACCTGTTACATCAATTCCACGGCTCAACACATCGGTACCAATTAAAACATTGAGCTTGCTGTTCTTAAAGTCCAGCATAATGGCTTCCCGTTCTTTCTGCTCCAAGTCGCTGTGAAATGCCTCGGCCTTAAGTCCCAGCTTTCTAAACACCTTTCCTAACTCCTTCACCTTTTCCTTACGCCCTGCAAATACGATGATGCGGTTGTAATCGGCAGATTTTAAGATTTCTGTTAGCAGGGCAATTTTCTGATCATCGTGGATCAAATACACCTGCTGGTTAATCCCTTCTGCAGGTTTAGAAATCGAAATGTTAATTTGCTCGGGCTGCTGTAATAAATTGTTAGCTAGCTTTCTTATTTTGAGCGGCATGGTAGCCGAGAACATTACTGTTTGGCGCTTTGTTGGCAAATAACCTACAATTTTCATGATATCATCATAAAACCCCATGTCTAGCATACGGTCGGCTTCGTCTAGTACCAAGTGTTCCAACTTGTCCATTTTTAGTGTTCCCGATGCCAAATGCGAAATTAATCTGCCTGGTGTTGCAATAATGATATCCACTCCGTCACGCATCGATCTTTTTTGCTGATCATAAGCTACCCCATCGCCACCACCATATACCGTTAGTGAGCTAATGTTGGTGAAATAAGAAAGTGCTTCTACCTGTACATCTATCTGTTGGGCCAACTCACGGGTTGGTGCTAAAATTAATACGTTATTATGTCGTTCGTGCTTTTGGGTCAACAGGTTCATCAAAGGCAATAAGTAAGCACCCGTTTTACCTGTTCCAGTTTGTGCACAAGCAATCAAATCCTTGTTTTCACTAATGATGGGAATGGCCTGTTGCTGTATGGGTGTAGCATTTTTAAAGCCCATTGCTAGTAAGCCTTCTAAAAGCTCAGTATTAAATCCAAATTCTTTAAAATCCAATATTTTATCTAATAAATTGACTATAAAAGTACTTTTAATTGGGGCTAAAAGCAAATCACAATGTAAAGCAGCTTTTTTTGAAAGCTGTTAATTATGAATACAATTCCCATATTCATCAACTGTAGTATCTCTTTACGCCGCTTTGCGGAAAATTAAAAAACTTTGCATTAAAATTTAACAGCAAAGAAAAACACTAGTTCGCAGAGAACGCCAATCTTCATTGCACAGTTTTTGGTTAAATAAACCCGTATTGCAGCGGAAATACTTTTTGTGGCATGGCCCAGAAACCTCGTAGGTTTTGAAAACCTACGAGGTTTAAGCTCCTAACAATCACAAAAAGATTGCTGCATAAAGCGGGACTACCATTACCGATGAAATGCTGACTTACATTTTCAAATTTAACTCCTTAAAGTACAAGTGCAAACGTTGCCAAAAGACCATTTTACTTAGAACGTTTCTAAATTGTCGTTTTGTCGTTTTTTTGTAAGTTTTATTCCCAATAAGTTTTCATATTTTAGATAGATTTGCACACTAGAATTATAAATAAACAATCTAATGAGTAGTTTAAGTAAAGCTTTTACGTCGTCTATAGGTAAAAAGTTTGTAATGGGGCTAACGGGTCTTTTCTTGATTTCGTTCCTTATTGTTCACGTATCTATCAATGCACTGATTTTTTTAAATGACAGTGGAGAAACTTTCAATGTAGCCGCCGATTTCATGGGGCACAACATTGTGATCCGTATTATGGAGGTTGGATTATTCGTAGGGATTATCCTTCACATTGTACAGGCCATTATTTTAACCTCGCAAAACAATGCCGCGAGACCAGAGAAATATGCCTACAATAAGGCATCGGCCAATAGCAAGTGGTATTCTCGTAGCATGGGCTTGTTAGGCACATTAATTTTAATGTTCTTAGTTTTGCACCTTTACCATTTTTGGTGGCCTACTAAAGTGGCTGTTTACACACACCAAGAACACAACACTTTCCAAAACATTGTAATGATTTTCCAAGAGCCTTGGGTAGTGGTTGTTTATGTATTGGGTGTTATTTCATTAGGCTATCACTTATTGCACGGTTTTCAATCAGCTTTTCAAACGATGGGTTGGAATCACAAAAAATGGACCCCAGTGGTAAAAACTGTAGGCATATGGTTTTCCATTATTGTACCTATCATTTTTGCTTTAATGCCAATATCTATCTATTTAGGTTGGATTGGCTAAACCGAAACGTTTAATTAAATAGGATTAAGTAAATGTCGAAATTAAATTCAAATATCCCTGCGGGCGAATTGACCCAAAAGTGGACTAAATATAAATCTTCTGTGCCGTTGGTTAACCCAGCGAACAAAAGAAGTTTAGAAGTAATTGTAGTAGGTTCTGGCTTGGCAGGCGCTTCAGCAGCGGCTACCTTAGCAGAAATGGGCTACAAAGTGAAGTGTTTTTGTTTCCAAGATTCACCTCGTAGGGCGCACTCTATTGCTGCTCAAGGTGGTATCAACGCTGCAAAAAACTATCAAAATGATGGTGATAGCACTTACCGTTTGTTTTATGACACCATTAAAGGTGGTGACTACAGAGCACGTGAGGCTAACGTACACCGTTTAGCGGAGGTTAGTGCTAATATTATTGACCAATGTGTGGCTCAAGGGGTTCCTTTGGCGCGTGAATATGGTGGTTTGTTAGATAACCGTTCTTTTGGTGGTACTCAGGTTCAACGTACTTTTTATGCTGCTGGTCAAACTGGCCAACAGTTGTTATTAGGTGCCTATAGTGCTTTAGAGCGTCAGGTAGGTATGGGTAAAGTACAAATGTACACCCGCCACGAAATGCTTGATGTGGTAGTAATAGATGGCAAAGCTCGTGGTATAATTGCTCGTAACTTAATTACAGGCGAGTTAGAGCGCCACTTTGGTCACGCGGTGGTTTTAGGTACTGGAGGTTACGGAAACGTATTCTACTTATCAACCAATGCCATGGGAAGTAATGTTACTGCTGCTTGGAAAGTGCACAAAAAAGGAGCTTTCTTTGCCAACCCTTGCTACACCCAAATTCACCCAACTTGTATTCCAGTTTCTGGAGATCACCAGTCAAAATTAACCTTGATGTCGGAGTCGTTACGTAACGATGGCCGTATCTGGGTTCCTAAAAAGAAAGATGATCCTCGTAAACCTTCGGATATTCCAGAAGATGAAAGAGATTATTATTTAGAGCGTCGTTACCCTGCTTTTGGCAACTTGGTACCTCGTGACGTAGCTTCTCGTGCTGCTAAGGAGCGTTGTGATGCTGGTTATGGTGTAGGTGCTTCTAAGCTTGCCGTGTACTTAGATTTTAAAGCAAATACAGAGCGCTATGGTCGTATCGAAGCTTCAAAAGCTGGTAACCATAATCCTGATAAAGAAACTTGCATGCGTTTAGGTACTGCCGTAATTAAAGAAAAATACGGTAACTTATTTGACATGTATGCACAAATTACTGGCGAAAATCCATACGAAACGCCAATGCGTATTTACCCTGCGGTACACTATACCATGGGCGGTGTTTGGGTTGATTATGATTTGATGACCACTATTCCAGGTTTGTACTGCACAGGTGAAGCCAACTTCTCTGACCACGGCGCTAACCGTTTAGGCGCTTCGGCCTTGATGCAAGGTTTGGCTGACGGTTATTTCGTATTGCCTTACACGATTGGTTCTTACCTATCGAAAGAAATTGCAACTAAACCAATTCCTACAGACCACCCTGCGTTTGTGGAAGCTGAAAATGAAGTAAAGGCAACCATAGATAAGTTCTTAAGCATTAACGGAACTAAATCCGTAGACCATTTCCACAAAAGATTAGGCCACATTATGTGGGAAAAATGTGGTATGGCTCGTAACAGAGAGGGTTTGACTCAGGCAATTAAAGAAATTCAGGATTTACGTAAAGAGTTTTGGGCTGATGTTAAAGTTCCTGGTTCTGCCGATGAGTTTAATCCTGAATTAGAAAAAGCGCACCGTGTTGCCGACTTTATTGAATTGGGAGAGCTGATGTGTATTGATGCCCTTAACAGAGAAGAAAGCTGTGGCGGTCACTTTAGAGAGGAGCACCAAACTGAAGAAGGCGAAGCAAAACGTGATGACGAAAACTTTGCATACGTAGCTGCATGGGAATACAAAGGCGTAAGTGAATTCGAATTGCACAAAGAAGAATTGAACTACGAAAATATTAAGGTTGCACAAAGAAATTATAAATAGTATTTAGACGGGAAGTAATTAGTGGTTAGACCAAAAATCTAACGACTAATTACTAACTACTCAAATCTCAATAAGATGAGTACAGGAAACATGAATTTAACGCTACAAGTTTGGCGTCAAAAAAATAGCAAATCAGCAGGAAAACTAGTTGATTACAAGCTTTCTGATATTTCTCCAGACATGTCTTTCTTAGAGATGTTTGACGTTTTAAACGAACAACTAATTACCAAAGGCGAAGAGCCAGTAGTATTTGACCACGACTGTAGAGAGGGTATCTGTGGAATGTGTTCGATGTTCATTAATGGACAACCACACGGACCAAAAGACCTAGTAACTACTTGTCAATTGCACATGCGTTCGTTCAAAGATGGTGATACCATTGTAGTAGAGCCATGGAGAGCAAAAGCATTCCCTGTAATTAAGGATTTAGCGGTAGACCGTTCTGCTTTTGACCGCGTCATCGCTGCAGGTGGTTTCGTATCCGTTAACACAGGTAATGCGCAAGATGCGAACAACTTGCCAATTCCTAAATCTAAAGCTGATGCTGCTTTTGAAGCTGCGGCTTGTATTGGGTGTGGCGCTTGTGTGGCTACTTGTAAAAATGCTTCGGCAATGCTTTTCGTTTCAGCTAAAATATCTCAATTGGCTTTGTTGCCACAAGGACAGCCTGAGCGTTACCGCAGGGTACAAAGCATGGTAGCTCAAATGGACGAAGAAGGTTTTGGTAACTGTACCAATACTGGTGCTTGCGAGGCTGAGTGTCCAAAAGGTATTTCTTTGGAGAACATCGCTCGTATGAACAGAGATTACCTAAGCGCTAAATTTATCAGCGAAGAAGAAGTATAAGTTCAATTGCATTATAAATAAATCCCCAAATCTTTCATTAGGCTTGGGGATTTTTGTTTTTATGCAGCGCCGCTTATATCCCGCCATTTCGACCGCAGCGCAGCGAAGAAATCTTTTGACTTTTTAATAATCCTGCGAATATTTAATACTATTTTAAAGATCTCTCCACAAGGTCGAGATGACGGTGACTTGCGTCATTACAAGAAGTTAGTGAACTATTAACTCCTTATTGTATTACGATTGCCAGTCGAGCTGGCAATGACGGTACATGAAAGGCAATACAAAGCATCAATGAACAGCATAAAAGCAATTAAATTTTAAATGGCTTTTGCATTTTAGCTCCGTTGTCATTTCCAGTACAACGAGAAATCTCTGGATAATTTACCCACAGACTTATGAAGTTTTGAAAACTTCGTAAGTCTTCAGCCTAAGATTTAACAAAAAACAACAAACAATCCCAGTCCCGTATCGTTTTAATTAAAAGATTTTTAATTATGACAAAGCAAACAAAGATATTGAGCGGTGTTTTAGCGGGAGTAGCTTTAGGGGCCGTAGTTGCGATGGTGTTATCGTCTGATAAACATAGTGACATGAAAAGTAAAATAAACGATTGGTTTTGCGACCTTTTCGATAAATCAAAAGATAAGCTTGCCGGTGTTGCCGATGCGGTTAAAGAAAGAGTTGACCATATTAAATCATAATTGATTTCAATTAATCAATTATTGCAAACTGCCACTGAAATAAATTCAGGGTGACGATAATCGAATGGTCCGTCGTGCTGAATTTATTTAAGCATCAGCTTTTAATATTTAATAAAAAGGCATTTCCGTATCTTTGAAAATGGATATTTACGGAAACGCCCTTTTAGATTTTCGCCAGACTGGTAAAGCCGAAATCTTATGGCTTCATAATTCTTATGATGAACCTGAAGAAATGCCTGTTGAGGTCTTTTTTAGGGGTGAGGATGATATGCCCGAGATTGAGTTAAAAGCATTAGCGCTATGTAAGGGTAAGGTACTTGATGTGGGTGCTGGTGTAGGTAGCCATGCGCTGCTTTTAGAGAAAAAAGGGTTAGATGTTACGGCGATAGATATTTCTGAAATAGCGGTGCAGATCATGCAAGAGCGTGGCGTTAAAAAGCCTTTGGTTCAAGACTTCTTCAAGACTACAGAAAAATACGACACCTTATTGTTCATGATGAATGGTATTGGTTTAACTGGCACCTTACCAGGCTTCGAAAACTTATTAGAAAGTGCCAAAAACCTTCTTCTTCCAAAAGGGCAGTTATTATTCGACAGTTCCGATATTTCCTATTTGTATGATGATTTACCTATGCCTACCAATCAGTATTTTGGGGAAATTAGCTATTGTTATGAATACAAAAAGCAGAAGGGTAATTGGTTTAACTGGTTGTATATTGATCCAACCACACTGCAGCGCTTAAGCAAGCAGTATGGCTGGAATTGTAAGATTGTTTATGTGGATGAGCAGGATCAGTATTTGGCACAATTAACTTTGTAATTGACGATTTTAGAATTACGATACGATTAAAAATATCACTATCTGCTGATCGTCAATCTAAAATCGTAACTCGTAAATTAGCTGTTTTCTTCCCACACTTGTACCAATTGAACAATGGTTTCTACCGACTTCACCATATCTTGTACTGCAACCCATTCTTGTTTACCATGAAAAGCATGTCCACCAGTAAATATATTTGGACAAGGCAACCCCATAAATGACAAACGGGAACCATCAGTACCACCACGGATACTACGGGTTACTGGATTAAGTCCTGCTCTTTTCAGAGCTTCAATACCATTGGCCATAATTTGAGGATATTTATCCAACACCTGCTTCATATTACGGTATTGCTCCTTAATCGTTAAGCTATAAGTCGAATTTGGATAAGCCGTAAGCACTTGCTTTACAATTTTCTCTAAAGTTTCTCCATGAGATTTTAACAAGTCATCATCAAAATCACGAAGGATGAAATTTGCTTCTGCCTGTTCCACACTTCCACTGATCCCCACGGGATGAATAAAACCATCTTTTTGAGAAGTACTTTCTGGACTGAGTTTATCTTTTGGAAGTGCATCAATAATCTCTGCTAAAATCTTAATGGCACTTTCCATTTTTCCTTTCGCAAATCCAGGGTGTGCACTTACGCCATTAATGATCAACTTTGCGCCATCAGCAGAAAAAGTTTCGTCCTCGATAGAACCTAAAGTCTCCCCATCTATGGTGTAAGCAAAATCAGCGCCTAGCTTTTCTAAATTCACTTTATCTACCCCACGGCCAATCTCCTCATCAGGAGTAAAAAGTATTTTAATGGTACCGTGTTTTATCTGAGGATTTTGTGTCAAATAAGTAGCGGCTTCCATAATCTCGGCAACGCCAGCTTTATTATCGGCACCCAACAAGGTAGTTCCACTTGCAGTGATAATATCGTTGCCTATTTGGTTCTTTAAATCCTTGTGTTCCGAAAACTTTAAGACGATGTTATGATCATCTGGCAAAACCAAATCCTCACCTTGGTAATTTTTATGAATAATCGGTTTTACATTCTCTCCACTGCTGTCTGGAGAGGTATCCATATGTGAGCAAAAGCAAATTACGGGCACATTTTTATCTGTGTTAGAAGGAATAGTTGCATAGACATAGCCATGCTCGTCCAAGTGTGCATCACTTAAGCCTAACTCTAGCAATTCTTGCGCTAAAATCTTGCCCAGATTTTTCTGTTTAGCAGTAGAAGGAGTGGTTGGTGAAGAAGCGTCAGATTGAGTGTCTATTTTTACATATTTCATGAACCTTTCGGTTATAGAAACAGCATTTATTTTTATATCTTGCATAAATTCAAAGATATTATTTATTATTTTGAATAAGAATTATACTTTTGCAAAGTAAGCACTTAATTTATAACAACTTGAAAAAACGTTACTTAGCTTTATCACTGATTTTTTTTACGGTTACAGCATTTGGTCAATCAAATTTTTATAAATTAAGCGGCGGTATTGGCGGCGGTGGAACATACACTTTCACCGACGTTAAAAAAGGTGGTTTTGGATACGGTGCTTATGGTGCTCTTGACTATCACTTTACTCCTTTTATTACTGGAGGTTTAGAATTGCAAATGGGCTTGGCCAAAGGTGGCAATCGTGTAACAGATCCTCACCAAAGAGAATTTACTAATGCCTTTAAAGCCGTTGCCCTAAACTTCAAATTTAGAGCTGGCGAATTCACCGATTTTTACTACAGTGATTTTTTGAATTACACCAAAGGGTTTTACCTTGGAACAGGCTTAGGTTTTGTTCAGAGCCATATGAACTCCATTGTAAGGTATAAACCACAAGATGATGGCAGTATTTATACATTTCCTGGCGAAGATAAGGGCTCAAGTGTGATGGTGCCTGTTAACTTAGGAATTGATTTCTACTTCCCAGATAGCTGGGGCGAAATCAGGTACATTTTTAACGTCAATTATCAAACAAATTTTGTGTTTGCTGATAATTTTGACGGATATAATGACCCTAGAGCAAAAGGATTTAAAAACGTAAGTCCAGACATGTATAACTTCCTTTCTATAGGCGTTAAATATACATTTGGTCCTAAGGGCATTACCAGAAAAACCATCCGATAGTTTATTTTGTGCTAGGCTATCCAAAATTTTGGATACAGTCATCTTCTTAAAAAAACAAAAGCTATTTTTATGCTCAAATCATTTTATAATGAGGGTATATTTTCTTTTGTCACTTATCTGTACTACCATGACTGCTTTTGCACAATTAACTCCTTATGAGGCTAGTCAAAAAAAAGCTACTGCAACTTATAGTGAGGCAATTGCTTACTATCAAAAACTAGCTACAACATTTGACAAGCAAGCAAAGCTGATGACTTACGGTCAAACTGATTTTGGTAAGCCGTTACATTTGTTGGTACTTAACAGAGATGGTATTTTTGATGTAGCCAAGATCAAACAAGCAGATAAACGTGTGTTGCTCATTAACAACGGGATTCATCCTGGTGAACCAGAAGGTATTGATGCTTGTATGATGTTAGCAAGGGATTTGCTCAAACAAGGACAGCTACCCAAAGATGTAGTCATTTGTATTATCCCCGTTTACAATATTGATGGTAGCTTTAACCGAACCAGTACTTCAAGAGCGAACCAAAATGGCCCACTAGCTTACGGCTTTAGAGGCAACGGAAAGAATTACGATCTTAATCGTGATTTCATCAAAACTGACTCTAAAAACTCAGCAGCTTTCCAGCAGATTTTTAACGCTTGGCAGCCAGAAATTTTTGTGGATACCCATACCAGCAATGGCGCAGATTATCAATACACAATGACTTTGATCCCTACACAAAAGGACAAGCTCAATCCCACATTATCGAACTATCTCACCCAAACAATGCTGCCTTATCTGTATCAAGAAATGAAGGAAAAAGGTTTTGAGTTAATTCCCTATGTAAATTCGGTTAAGGAAACTCCAGACAACGGCATCTCTGGTTTTATGGAAAGCCCACGATATAGCACAGGCTATGCAGCATTGCACAATACCATTGGTTTTATGCCCGAAACTCACATGCTAAAACCTTATGATCAAAGGGTAGAATCAACTTACAAACTACTGGAAACCTATATTGCTTTGGTAGAACGTGATGCCAAAACAATTGGGGAGAATAAGAAAAAAGCAGATGCGGAGACGGCATCGAAAACAACATTTACTTTAGACTGGAAATTGAACAGAGATCAGTTTGATGAGATAGAATTTAAAGGTTATGCTGCCAAATACAAACCTAGTGAGGTAAGTGGGTTGGAAAGATTGTATTACGATAGGAACGAACCTTATACCAAAACCATTAAGCAATGGAACAATTTTGAGCCAGCTTTAACAATTGAAAAGCCTATTGCTTACGTTATTCCAAAGGCTTGGAGCCAAGTGGTACAATTGCTTAAACTGAATAATGTTAAGGTGAGCCAGTTTAAAAAAGACGTAAAGTTAGCCCTTGAAATGTATTACATCATTGATTTTAAGACCGCTCAAAAACCTTTCGAAGGGCACTATCTACATTCTGCAGTAAAAGTAGAGCCTAAGCAACAAAACATTCAATGTTATGCGGGAGATTATGTTGTTTATGTCAATCAAAAAACCAATCGATACATTGTAGAAACCTTGGAACCTCAAGCTCCTGATTCTTTCTTCAATTGGAACTTCTTCGATTCTATTTTAGGACAAAAGGAACATTTTTCATCCTACATTTTTGAAGATACCGCAGCACAACTTTTAAAAGACAATCCTTCCTTAAAGCAAAAACTGGAAGCCGAAAAAGCTAAAAATTCGGAGCTGTCCAAAAGTGCTTATGCACAATTAGAGTTCATTTACAAAAATTCTGATTATTTTGAGCCAACTTTTATGCGCTACCCTATTGGAAGGTTAGTGAAGGAAATTGAATTAGACATAAAATAATAAGATTTTCGTCATTGCGAGGAACGAATCCATTTTAAAGCGAGAGTTTCTCCTTTAACTTATTTGTAGGATTGCCTCGTGCCTCGCAATGACGTGATTTTTAAAACAGTAACCAAAAATCAATATGGCATTAGAATATTGGAACATGGCTCCCGTGGCCTCCATCATTTTTATTTTCACTATTGCAACAAGCATTTACGCTTTTAACAATACACAGCTATTCGGCAAGTTTATGCTGCATCCTTATAGCCTGGCAAAAGGAGGAAAGCTCTATACATTCGTCACCAGTGGGCTTATCCATGCGGATTGGATGCACTTGTTTTTTAACATGTTTACGTTCTTTTTCTTTGCTTTTAGATTAGAAGCCATGATAGGCCATTGGCAATTTGCCGTGCTTTATTTAATTTCCCTGGTGGTCAGCGATATTCCAACGGCCATTAAGCATAAAGACGATTATAGCTACAGCAGCTTGGGCGCTTCAGGAGCAATTAGCGCAGTGCTTTTTAGCTACATTTTGTTTGATCCCCTGAATCTCATTCTGGTAATGTTCATTCCTATGCCAGCTATTTTGTTTGGCGTGCTTTACCTTGCTTATTGCATGTACATGTCCAAAAACTCCAGAGATCATATTAACCACGATGCACACTTTTTTGGTGCATTATCTGGATTAATTTTAACGGTAGTTCTTAAACCTGGAATAATCACTCATTTCTTAAATCAGCTAACCAGCATCTGGCAATAAAGGTTGCTCGAAAAAGCTCATTGGTGCTTTTGGATCTTTGATGATCTCGAATAAGGTAAAGCCATAAGGTTTCCAGAAATTTTCGAGTACCTGTGCATAGGTTTTGTGTTGCCATTCATCAAAAAGAGGTTTGTTTTGGATCCCACGCAAAGGCATTGGGTCAATGTAAGCCACATCGTTAGCTTCAATGACATTGTACTCTGGCAAGCGATTAAACAAATAAGCCGAATAAAAGAAGCGAGCAGCCAACTCTTCAAACTGCTGGTCGGTCAATGGCTTGTCGTTAATAGATTCTAGCAGTTCGTGATGGTATCTTTTATTAGTTCCATTATCCTGCAAACAGGCCACAATTCCAAAATCTTTAAACTTTAGGGAGAAAATCAAGGTATTAATTTCATCTCGGAAGCTAAATGCGGTCTCCGTATTTTCTAAAGGAACTACCACAATTGACCAGGGTCTAAATTCTTCAAATTCTACCGCTCTAAAAATACCTTGCAGCATTAAATGTAAATTGCTAAACTTGTGCATTAAGCCTTGCGACATATTCATGCCATCGCCACTCAGCTGCTTTAAGCGTATTGCCCCTTGCATTTCGATATACAAAAAGCTGTACATCAATTTGCCAATCCAATGAAACAAATCTATTTCTGGCAAAGCCGAAGCACCTTTATAACCTTGCTCAAAAGCAGTTTCCAGCTTTTGCTCTAAAGGTAAAATGGTTTCCGTATAGATTTCTGCGCTGGCAGGAACCACCAAACTTTTATACGTCCTAATGCTTTCATCCAAAAACTTAATCTGTTCCTCGCCGGTAAGCTTGGCCATGTTTAACAACCAATCAGGCAACACGCGAACAGCCAGAGGTGAAGTTGAACTACCGCTCAAAAAGCATTTGTCGTTTCTAAAATCGAACGTTTTAAAAGGATTATAAAGACTATGGTTCATCGTTGCAATATTAACAATAATTGACAAGGGAGTAATTGTTTTATTGTCATATTGATGAAAGATGGTTAACTGTTGAAATTGTTTAACTGGTTAACTGATCAATAGCTTTATTCAATCATTCAACTCTTAATCATTCAAAATTAAACTAATACCTGCTATAAAACGAAGTGATATGATCTACTAACTGAGCATAAATTGGCTTCGTAAACTCCACAAATAAATTGCCTGGAGGCGGAGGCATCACCTCTCGCTTTCTAGTGAGTGCTAGTTGCTGTCTATCTAATGCACGTTCATCTCCTCTAAAGGAAGCCCAGTAATCTTTCCAAACGTAAGTACCAGCTATTTTTTGATTACGTAGTAGTTTGTTGGTGCGCAAATCTACAACGGCAAAGTTCAATAAACCCGAAGAAGAAACTTGCTTCTCAAACTCACTGTAAGTAGCTTTTACTGTTCCGTAAATTTTACCATGTCTGTTTTCTCCAATCACTACACTGTCTCTTTTCAACTTTTCTACTCTCTCCTTTACGTAGGTTTGGCCAACAATAAAATCATCAAAATGCAATTCTATCAATTGATCGGCCCTTACTTTTTGTGCCGCAGCATCTTCTTCTGCATAAAATCTTACAAAAGTATTCCCTTTATAGGTGGCCAAATAATTGGCAATTTGCTGCTGAAAATATTGATTACTCAACTTATAGGCGTTACTATTGATGACTGCTGGCTGAACCACCACTTTTAGCACCGCAGCCCAATAGGCATCTTCAATCTTTTCCTTTACTCCTTTTAAGGATGGATATAAACTTTGCGCTTTCACAAAATGTTGATAAGCCACCTTTGCACTTTGACGATTGTTTTCTCTCAACGAACGCTCGCCTAGTAAGTAACGTGCTTCGGCTGCCTTGTATCTAGAATCCTCAAATTCCTTTACATATTTTGGCGGGTTGGGAACTAAATTCAAGCAGCTTGGACAAGCGTTCACTTCATCGCTCAGCTGGTTAATTTGTTGATAGCGATACATGATATTTTCCCATTTCAGGGCATCCACCGAAACCTTAGCTTCGTCAATTTTCCTCAAGTGGGTTTTAATAGCCAAATCAAATGCCTCGGGTAAAACCTGCATTGCTTCCTTATTTTGTGGGGAGCTTCTTAATCGGTCAACCGCTTTAGAAACTGCCGCATCGTAATCACCTTTTTGTAAGGCATTTTTTCCAGTAGTACATCCAACAATTAATATGGATAAGTAAAGAAAATAACGTAATCTTGAAATAGAATTCATGGCCATATATTAGCGTTAACAAATATACTGTAAGGCTGTAAACCTTTTTAATGATTTAGACGATTAAAGATGAAAATTAGTTGCAAGGAATTTGAATTAGAGTTAAAACACCCATTTTCTATTGCCAAATTCACCCGAACCAGCACCCCATTATTCTTATTAAAAGTAGAACACGAAGGTAAAGTGGGTTATGGAGAGGCAAGTATGGTGCCTTACATGGGCGAAAGCTATGAAACGGCAAATGCTTTTTTGAAAAAAGTAGACTGGAACCAATTTAAATTCCCGCTTGACTTTGCTAGTGTTAATGCATATTTAGATAGTTTGGCTCCTGGAAATCCTGCGATCAAAGCAGCTATCGATATAGCACTTCACGATTTAAATGGTCAGTTATTGAACAAACCTTGCTACGAAATATTTGGTGCTGATCCTGCAAAAATGCCTGTAACTTCTTTCACCGTAGGCATTGATACCCCCGAAGTTTTAAAGAAAAAACTGGAAGATGCCAAAGACTTTAAAGTGGTAAAAGTTAAACTTGGCAGAGATAATGATAAAGAAATTATTGAAACCATTCGCAGCGTTACCAATGTACCACTTTATGTAGATGCCAACCAAGGTTGGAATGAACGAAAAAAAGCCATCGATTTGATTTATTGGCTACACGACAAAGGAGTGGTTTTGATTGAGCAACCGATGGACAAAAATAATCTGGAAGGCAATGCTTGGTTAACGGAGCGTAGCCCTGTTCCAATTTTAGCTGATGAGGCCATGCAACGTCTCTCTGATTTAGATTCATTGAAAGGTGCTTATCACGGCATTAATATTAAACTGATGAAAAGCACGGGCATGTACGAAGGCCATCAGACGATTTTAAGGGCACGTCAACTAGGCATGAAAGTATTGATTGGTTGCATGAGCGAAACTTCCATTGCGACGTTGGCAGGTGCACATTTAGCTCCGCTTTGCGATTGGGCTGATTTAGATGGGCCATTTTTGACCATTAACAATCCATTCGACCAACCTGCTTTTGAACATGGTAAATATGTGCTCAATCAACTGCCTGGTTTAGGACTTACAGGTGTTAAAGAAGATTTATTTGGATAAAAGTTGGGTGGTTTACCCACCCAACTTCCTATTTTATACCTTAAACACAACCTCGGTAGCGCCGTAACCGAATTTCTCTTTACGGGCATCCATGAAAGTGCGCACCTGAGGGTGTTTGCTGATTTTTTGATGGATATGATGTCTTAACGTACCATTTCCAACACCGTGGATGAATACGATGGAAGGCATTTGATGCACAATCGCAGCGTCTAAAGCTCCTTGAAACTTTGCCAATTGAACTTCTAAGATTTCGCTTTGCGACAGGAATTGATGATCATCCCTTAACCTCTCAATATGCAAGTCTACCTCATTAGCTGGTTTGGCAATTTTTGGCCTTTCTTCCTTAGGTGTAAAAAAGCTCTCCTTTAGTTTTTGAGCATCGACCACCAATGCTGGTTCATCTAACCTCACTAGCCAACCAAATTTATTGATCTCTGTAATTTGGTTCTTAGCGCCACTAAAATCTTTCGACTTAAAGCGTTTTTCGACTTGTAATGGTGTTTTAGGTTTTTTATTGGAAGTCGTAAAATATAATGCTTGAAAAGTAAAATTAGGCCAGTTGTCTAAATCGCCCAGATTAGCGGTGTAAACTTGCACTATCCCTTTAGGTTGAATTACACCTGCAAATTCACCTTTATAAATCCCCCCTTTTTCAGTTTTTAAGGAAAACAATAGTTGATAAGAAGTTTGGTTCAATAATGTAAAATGCGCTACCACAGAAGCCTTAGCATCTTCAGCAACTGCCAAATAAATCCCGTCTTCTACAAATTTCTCATCTACCTGTTGGGTAGGCATGGCATTATTGCTCGTTTCGGCATTGCTAAAATGGCCATGCACATAGGTCAAATTACCTGTGGACACTGGTATTTCAAACCCGTCAGTATCTGTAACCCCTACCGTGTGCTCGTCTATTTCACTAGTTACATAGCCTTCTCTTTTCTCATCAATAAACCGAACGTAATCTCCTATTTTGAACATAATAGTATTTAGTAATTAGCCTTTAGTATTTAGAAGTGGATTTTTATTGCTTATTGTTACCATTTAATTAATGCGCTTGCCCAAGTAAATCCTGAGCCAAATGCCGCTAAGCATATCAAATCTCCGTCTTTAACTTTACCTGCTTCCCATGCCTCGCTCAATGCGATAGGCACAGATGCCGCAGTGGTGTTGCCATATTTTTGAATGTTGTTAAACACTTTATCATCAGCCAAGCCCAACAATTGTTGCACGTATTGACTGATGCGCAAATTAGCCTGATGCGGCACCAATAAATCAATATCTTTTGCGGTATAATCGTTAGCCGCTAAAGCTTCGTTAATCACTTCTGGAAACTTCACTACAGCCTTTTTAAATACCACTGGACCATCCATATAAGGCAAAGCTGCACCGCTTTCCAATTGTTCAGTAGTCATAAACAAACCGCCAAGTTCCTTTTCTGGGAAAGCAGGTTTATCCTTCAGCCATTTATTGGCGTGAGCACCGGGATAATGCATGGCCAAAATCTCAGCATCGGCGCCATCACTATGCAAATGCGTACTTAAAATTCCCTGTCCTTCCTTCTCGGAACGTTGTAACACCGCAGCTCCAGCACCATCTCCAAAAATCACGGATACATTTCTGCTTCGGGTTTCAAAATCCATGGCGAAAGAGTGCTTTTCACTACCTACCACCAAAATATTTTTGTACATCCCAGTTTTAATAAACTGATCGGCAACAGAAAGTGCATACACAAAACCCGAGCATTGGTTCCTGATATCCAAGGCACCTACTTCCTTCATCTTCATTTCACGCTGCAACAATACACCACAACCTGGAAAATAATAATCAGGACTAAGTGTGGCAAAAATAATAAAGTCTATATCGTCCTTTGTTACGCCCGCTCTTTCCATGGCCACTTTAGCCGCTTCAATACCCATGGTAGTGGTGGTTTCTTCGAACCTTTCGGCAAAACGACGTTCTTTAATACCAGTACGCTCTTGGATCCACTCATCACTGGTTTCCATAAACCTCGACAAATCGTTATTGGTATACACGTTTTTTGGCACATAGTGACCTATGCCAGCAATTTTTGTCCTATACATATTAGGTGGTTTGATCAACAAAGATAGGTTAATTTACGATTTTAGATCGACTAATGACTATTGTCCCGAACAAAGAAATTGGCGCAACATGATGTTTTCTAATCAAATCGTAAATCTAAAATCGTTATTCGTAAATCTATTTGTATTTTTGTAACATGTCAACACAAACTCAGGAAGAAACCTTCACCCTTGAGGAGATTTTAACTTCGTTGAAAACGATACACCGTTTAATTCTGTGGAATGACGATGTAAATACCTTTGATCATGTGATTTGGTGCATGATGCGCTACCTCGACTACAATGAAACGCAAGCTGAAAAAATAGCGTGGAAAGTACATAACGAAGGTAAATGCGCTGTTTTGGAAGGCTCTTTTACCGAGATGGAAGTGTACCGAAAAATCTTACAACAAGAGGGTTTAACAGTTACTGTTGATTAAGTTTCTGCATATAATCATCCAATTTCTTCTTTGCTGTTTGACGAACTTTCTCCTTAAAAACGTTTGTCCATCCTAGCAATAGTCCACCACTACCAAAAGCCTGTCTGGCCCATTTGTAAAAATTAAAGGTATCCGTGTGTCTAATGATTTTGCCATCTTTAATCTCAAATTCAGCATCAATTTTATTGACCACCTTTTTACCTGTAGCGGTAAATGTATAATGGGCTTCCCAATAAGCGGTCACTTTATCGCCATCTTCTTTCACCTTGCCAAAACTCAGCTTCATATCTTCACTACGCGATAACAACATTTGCCACATGGCCCTTACCTCTTGGGCATCAAGATTGATGAAAACAGCATCATTAAAAATAGCTTGGTCATCATAGCTGTTTTGCATGGTCTTCACATCTTTTTGTTGGAATGCTGTATAAAACTGATGGATAAGGGCTTCGTTTGGGGTCATGATTGATTGAGTTAAACAAATAAAGTTAAATTTATGAAAACAATTAACCTGTGTACAACATTAATTTGATGTATAGCACTTATCTTAGTATAAGCCATAAAATTTAAAACAGATGAAAAGACACGCAACCGCCGTATGGAACGGTACAGGTAAAGATGGAAAAGGTACTTTAACTACCCAAAGCACTACTTTACAAGACACTCAATATTCATTTAAAAGCCGCTTTGAAGAAGGCACAGGAACCAACCCTGAAGAATTAGTTGCTGCTGCGCATGCAGGATGTTTCAGCATGAAACTAAGTTTCAACATTTCGGCAGAAAACATTACGCCAGAAAGTATTGAAACTAAAGCTACCGTAAACCTTAATCCTGAAAAAGGAGCGATTGACAATATCCATTTGGTAGTAAAAGTAAAAGCCGAAGGATTATCCAAAGAAAAATTTGATGAATTGGTAGCGGATGCCAAAGCAAATTGCCCCATTTCGAAATTATTAAACACTGATATTACCTTAGAGTCTGAGCTATTATAAGCGACTAAACTCTCACAATTTTTAGCCACAGATTCACAGATATTTTAAATTCTAACATCATACAAGACATGTTCTGTGCATCTGTGGCAAAATAGTTCTTCTTCTAACTAAAAACTACGTTGACTTTTTGCAAAAAATAGTACATTTGGCTTTATAGCATACTATTAAATTTCATAAGTTACTAATGAAGAAGATTTTTTTACTATTTGTTTTAGCTGCATTTTCACTAAATAGCTTTTCACAAAATGTATTTAGCCTATTTGGCAAGGCCAATTCCTTTTTTGATTTATTTGCGGCAGGCAAATTTGAAGAAGCTCATGGTTATTTCTCAGAAGAGGGAAAAACAAAAGTTAGCGCAGAAAATCTAAAACAATTTTGGACTGCATTAGAGAAAAGACTTGGAAAAGTTAAAGCAATAGATGCTACTGGCAGCAAAAATCAAGGAGAGTTTTATGCCGTTACCGTAAGTGGAGAGTTCGAATATGACTCACAGGACTTTGTACTGGTTTTTGATAAATCAGAGAAGCTAGTGGGCATGCATCTACCTCCAAAAGCAATTACTTATAGAGCTCCTGGTTATGCGGATTCTACGTTATACAAGGAAAAATCAACTTATATTCAAACTCCAGGACATCAGCTAGCGGCGGTGATTACCGTTCCTAAAGATGGCAACAGTTTCCCAGTAGTTGTATTGGTACATGGTTCGGGCCCTAGTGATATGGATGAAACTATTGGCCCCAACAAACCATTTAAGGATATTGCAGCAGGCTTAGCAGCTAATGGAATCGCTTCGGTTCGTTATGTAAAAAGAACCTTGCTTTACCCAGCTGAGTTTGGTAAAGCATTCACCGTAAAAGAAGAAGTGCTAGATGACGCCTTACAAGCGATCGCATTGGCAAAAACCATTGAAGGAGCCGATCTTAAAAACATTTACGTACTTGGTCATAGTTTAGGCGGAATGCTTGCCCCTCGTATTGCCACACTGGCACCAGATATTAGAGGTATTATTTTGGCCGCTGCTCCTGCACGTAAATTTACCGACTTGATTATTGATCAAAACAAATACTTGGTATCACAAAGTAAAGATACGACAGGTACGATGCAAAAATCACTTGCAGAGGCCATTACTGAAATAGAAAAAACCAGATTTACCAAGCTTGGCAAAATGAAGCCCGATTCTCTTGTTTTGGGCTTACCAGCAAGCTATTGGGTTGACTTAAACAACTACAACCAAGTTGAAACAGCTAAAACCTTAAAACAACGCATTTTCGTTATTCAAGGTGGTTATGATTTTCAAGTTCCAGAAACCGATTACCTTTTATGGAAGGATGCCTTGGCTGGTTACAGAAATGTGGAGTTCAAATTATATCCCGACTTTAACCACTTATTTAGCCAACAAGAGGAAAAAGGAAATGCGCTGCAATACCAAAAACCTGCCAATGTAGAACAGCGGGTAATTGAAGATCTCTCGAATTGGGTAAAAGCGCTTTAGTATTATTTACGAGATTTGATTTTTCGATACTTTTCGGACCAACGTTCAGCAGTTCTTTTTCCTAAAAGCCAATTGGCAATTTTACCTAATAAAGTATAATTGCGATCAATCCAAGAGCCTGCAAAATGATGGATGCAATAGGTATTTGGCGTGATGTTCATTTTTAAGGTCTTCCAACTTTTAGGATAGAAATACTCGCTTGGGTAAATGGTACAATAACCTTCTACTTTTTGATAGGTATTGTTAGGTAGCACCCCTTTCTCTTTAGCCAGAAAGCTCGTAATCATTTCAGTAATGGGATTTACGTCTAAGCTTCCATCCGACTTGTAAAAGCTTTTATCGTTGTAAAAAGAAAGCAAGCTACTGATCCATTCTCCATTTTTCACGCTGCCAATTACGCCTGCCGAAACTAATTGGTCTTCAAATGCGGTAAAGGCAATATCGTCTAAAAACTGATCTGGCAAAGGCTTGATAAATTCTACGTCTGTATCTAAATAAAGACCGCCCATTTCCTTGAGCACATATAAACGGCAAACATCAGCCACAAAAGCAAATTTTCTTGCTTTGTAGGCATCAACAGCATATTGGTATTTATTAAAATCAAAGTTGTCTTCATTCCAAAGCATGATTTCATACTCTGGCAAATATGTTTTCCAAGAATCGAGGCATTTAAGCGCTAATTCTGGCATTTCTCCTCTTCCAAACCAACAATAGTGAATAATCTTAGGTATCATGAGCTTAATTTACTATTTATAGACCTTATTTACTTAGCGTTTTTATTGCCACGATACTTCTCCGCCCAAGCATTTGCAATTCTTTTACCTAACAAAAAATTAGCCAGTTTACCTAAAAAGCTCTGTTTGGTATGCAGCCAAGAACCCGCAAAATGGTGAATACAATAGGTATTTTTTGTTTGTTTTATCTTTAAAGTCTTCCAGCTTTTAGGGCAAAAATAATCACTCGGATAAATCACACAATAGTGTGCTATTTCCTGAAAAGTATTATTGATTTTGATTCCCTTTTTATCTCTCATAAAGGCGGTGATAATTTCTGTATTGGGGTTCACATCAAAACTACCGTCTTTCAAATAAAAGCTTCTATTTTCGTAATGGGGCAACAGGTCATTAATCCATTTGCCATTTTTTTCGCTGCCCATAATTGCCGACGATAACAGTAGATTATCTTCAAAACCAGTGAAGGCTTTTTTGCTAAGCATCTCTTCATCCAATGGCCTTAAAAACTGAACATCGGTATCCATGTAGATTCCTCCCATCTCCTTCAGCGCATACAACCTGCACACATCCGACACAAAGGCAAACTTTCTTTCTTTGTAAGCTTCTGCCGAAAAGCGGAAGCTATTTACATCGAAATTATCTTCATTCCAAACTTTAATTTCAAAGTCAGGAAGAAACTTTCTCCAAGACTCTAAACAGTTTAACGCAAGCTCTGGCATCTCGCCCCTGCCAAACCAGCAATAATGTATAATCTTGGGTATCATAAATTTACTTTTTGTCTCAATTTCCTAAAAATATCAGCCCTAGTTGTACTGTTAAATCTCATAAACAAAGTAACTATCAACAAAATTGCGCCTAAAATTAAACTGTTAATGATAAACATTGGCCAAGTGTTAACCATAAATAAGTTTAATTGTTTCCATCCATAACTGATCCCAACCAATACCGAGAAACCAGCAAGTCCTTTGATAATTTTAAAGAAAAAATACCACCTGCTTTCTTGTAAGCAATAGGCGGCATACAAAGGAGTAAAGGTTAGATGACTTATTACACCACTAATGAGCGCTCCAACGGGAATAGAATAAACTCCCAAAGAACTGTATTTACAAAGAACAATCACCAGTACAAAGTTAAAAATGGAGACAAAAATGCCCCAAAAAGAAGCTATCCTTAACTTATTTGTAATCACAAAAACGTGATAAACCGTCTCTACAGTACCATGTACAATAAAAGGCACTAAGGTAATGACCGATAAAATATGTAACGCATGGGCGTCCTGCGTAGGCAACCAAAGTTTAAAGAACACTTCGCCATATACGAAAAACACGGATAGCGGTAATAAAACCACCACGAAAATAGCCTTAAATGAAAGATCTAAGGTTTTTTTCAACCTATTCATGTCGTTATTGGCATAAGCCTTTAGCATCTCTGGCAAAAATATAGGCACAATAATTCCTAAAAGGATGTAAATGGCATTGGGGATGAACTTCGTCAGTGATAGAAAGCCCATGCCAGACGCTCCGAAAAAATGGTTGGCAATCAATAAATCTAATTGTGTATTGACCACATTGGCCATGGCCATGATAGAATTCCAGATTCCAGAACCCACAATAACGTATAGCGCAGTTTTAGAGAAAAAAGACCAGCTTATCTGTACTTCGGGAAGTAGTTTTTTGGTCAGCCGATAATTGGCAACAAGCATATAAAATGCGGTTACGGCAGTAACTACACCTAAAAAGTAAATCCTAGGCGTAAAGAAATAGAACAACAAGATAATTGCTCCCAATTTCAACACATTAGAAATAATATTGATGAATGCCAGTTTATCAAAGCGGTTTAGCGCAAAAGCCGTAACCTGAAAAACAGCGGAAGAAACGTTGATGACTAAACTGAGGAAGATAAAAATGAACAACAGTCGTACATCATGAATCAGAGCGGTTGGAATATCCAATACCTGATCTATAAACAGACAAAATATGGCACTTACCAGAACGAAGCCCAGCGAGATGAGAATATTACCAAACAGAACTGAATTGAAATAAGTATTTGCTTCCTTAATGTCCTTTTTCTCCAAGCTGATAGTGATATATCGGCTAGACATGGAGTTTAGCGCCGTAGTGATAATCCCAGCGTACATCACAAAATTGTTCGACAAGGGGAAGAAACCGTAAGCTTCCTTTCCCAAATGCTCTACAATGTAAGGCGTTAGGAAAAACGAAATACCAACGCCCGAGAGTGCACTGAAAAAATTTGAAACTAGGTTAACTACGAAACGTCTTTTATCCATACCCGAAAACAGCTTTGCTAAAGTAATCGTTTTATGTTTAAACTTTAACTCGTTTTAAGAGAAAATGTGTTTATTTTGTTAATGATTTTGTTTTGTAGCACTTAATTTATTTTCGCTTGGAACCACTTGTATCCATCATTACGCCCTGTTATAATTCTGCCGATTTTATTGTTCCTACAATTCAGTCTGTATTGGAACAAAGTTACCAAAACTGGGAGCTCATTGTGATTGATGATTGTTCGAAAGATGATACTTGCAAAATAGTAGAAGGTTTTGTACAACAACACAGCAATATCAAGCTGGTTAGATTACCTCAAAATGGTGGTGTTGCCAATGCCCGTAACGTAGGTTTGGAGCATACTAATGGTAAATATGTAGCCTTTTTAGATAGCGATGATATTTGGTTAAAAGACAAGCTGACACAGCAAGTGGCTTACATGGAAGATAAAAACCTAACCATGACTTTCTGTGCCTACCATAGAATCGACGAGGAAGGAAAAATCATTTCTGCAAAAATAGAAGCGCCCTACAGCGTTAATTACAGACAGTTATTGTCTCACAATGTGATTATCTTTTCTACTTCTCTTACACTAAGAAGTGCCATTGGCGACTTAAAATTTAAAAAAGCAGGTCATGAGGATTGGATATTTTGGCTAGACTTATTCAAAAAATCGGTCACTGGATATGGTATTAATGATGCCTTAGTGTGGTACAGAATTAGAAAAGGTTCCGTATCGGCCAACAAGTTAAAAGTAATTGGCTACACTTGGAAAATACTAAGAGAAAGTGAAAAATTAGGGCTATTTGAATCGATGTACCTGTTCACAAAATATGCTTTTGCTACGGTTTGGAAACGGTTGAGGTAGTGATTCCTGTGTTTTATTTCTTCTCATGATAGTAGCAAATGATACTATCAAAAATTAAAACTTTTAAAAATTTGATGTTCGATAGTAACCATACAAATGAGTTAGTTAGCTTTTTTAGCATAGTCTATATCACCGTTATCCCGCACATACGGGGTTACGAGTTTGCAAAGGCAACCTACTTAATCTCATACCCCAAATTCCTACTGTTTTTGCTGTGGGTATAGTTCCACCATAAACCTTTGAAGGTCCATTTGGCTAGCTGTGGCTGCTTATTGAGCATGAATTTAAGAATCGCCTTTGGACAGGCAATTAAAGAAAAATAAACAGCAAACAACATCGTGTTTACCAAGCTCGTATTCTTTCTGATGAACAACATCCTGTTACGGGTGTTGAAGTAGATTTTCAAAGGGCTTGCTTTGCCTACACTGATGGATTCTTTATGATAAACGTGAGTTTTCCCAGTAAACCAAATCTGTTTACCAATCCGCTTAAACTTCTCGCACCAATCCAGCTCTTCGTAATACAGGAAGTAAGTTTCATCCATTAAGCCAGCCTTTAGTAAATCTGCTTTACGACATATTACCGCTGCACCATGACAAAAACCAGTTTGATAGGTTTGATCATTAAACTGTCCTTCATTTTTTTCGAACTGCCCAATGTAGGCGTTACGGGCTACAAGATAATTCATTGGCGTAAAGCCTGCATATTGCACTAAATCTTTTTGATCAAAATACAACAACAATGGAGATAGTAAACCAATGTTTTCGTTGGCTTCCAGTTCAGCCGTAAGTGTTTCAATGCATCCCTCTGGGATTTCTGTATCGTTATTCAACAGGAAAATATAATCGCCTTTGGCTTGTTTAATGCCCAGATTATTGCCTCCCGCAAATCCTAAATTTTCTTTAGACTGAATGTAAGTGGTATTCCCAAAATAGGGCGTAAAAGTAGCTTCGTTATTTTCATTAGCACCATTGTCCACAATAATGATTTCCACTTCAGAAGGGCTATACCATTTTGATACAGATTTCAATAAATCTATGGTCACCGCTGCTTGATGAAAATTAACGGTAATGATGGTGGTTAATGACATATTATTATTCTACAGTTTGAATTGCCTTGTAAATCTCTTCTGCATTTTTCTCCCAAGTGTGGGTCTTTGCAAAGGCAATGCGTTCGTTAGCTAAAGTTTCTGAATTTTCAGCCAACGCTTTTTCCGCCAGTGACACATACTCTTCCTTGGTTTCGGCAAGATAAACATAGTCCGCAAAAATACCTACCGCTTCGGTTCTAGTGGCAAGGGTTGGTTTACCCATCGCTAAATATTCATCTATCTTACGCGGATAATTGCCAATCGTCAATGGATTTAGGGCTTGAGGATTTAGGCAAACATCAAAACCTTTAATATAAGCAGGCAAAGTCTCGGGTTTTTGAGGGCCAAGGAAGTGTACATTTTCCATTTCGTGCAACTTGCTATTTTTGAAGTCATCGTCTTCTGGTCCTATCAAAACAATACTCCATGCTGGCTTTTGCTGTGCCAAGTGTAACAGAATATGCTCATCAAGTCGTATAGCTAACAAAGCACCTACATAACCTAAAATTGGTTTTTTAATCGCATTAAGGCTCTCTGGCACTTTAACACTATCGTCGTTTTTAAAGAGTTCAAAATCACAGCCCTGCCCAACGTAAAAAGAATTTGGATTATACTGTTTGCAATAGTTAGCCAAATAAACCGAATTGGCTACGCATAAGTTACTTTTCTTAATCAGTTCTGGTTCTAAATGCTTTCCATGTTTACCCCAATAAGGTGTGGCCAACAGGTTATCACGAGAGTAATAAATGCTCGTGCTAGGATTTAAAAGCTCTTTCAAATGATAGCTCCTAAACATATCGCTATCGTTAAAAAGGATAAAATCTTTGAAATTTAGCTGTTTTATTGCCTTTTTAACCGATTTGGCAAATCGCTTATTATTGATTTTATTGAAGATCCTGAACAATGCTGTAGGCTTCATCCAGTTAATGGATTCGTTAATCACATCGGGATAGTATACCCAAAAATTAGGTCCTATCTGCTCCAGTCCCTCTTCTTGTCCCTTGATCACCCGCATGCGTTTTTTTACGCCCTCGGTATGGCTTTGCTGAAATTTTGTACGGCGATCTAAAGGTGCATTGATGTATAGTACTCGGTTATGTTTACTGAATTCTAAAGCTAAATCTTTGCAGTTACTCCCAATTGGGGTGTCCCAGGGTTGTTGACCAACCACAATAAAATCTCTATTTTCAATTATCGCCATTTCACTACGAATTATTACTGTTTGCTCTTCTATACGCCCCTAATCCTCTGATAAATCCGAGGACTCCAAAAATGATCGCAGGAATGGCAAGTATTTCTAAAGGCATATCATTAAGCTTCTTTTTCTTCTACTGGTTTATGATGATGAGGCGTCACCATAAATGATTTTTTGGCCTTGCCTATGCTGAAAAGTGCGATTACCATACCCAGCATTGCTCTAGGAATCTGGAACAAGGAAATATATAAACGTTTATCCGTATAAAACCTTCTCGGGATTGAAATCACTAAAGTAAGACAAAGGCTGAGGAATAAACCTACCCAAAACTGGGTTGCTGGTCCAAAAGGATTAAAAAATGCCTGTATCGACATGATGAAAAGAAACGCCAAAAGCAGCATCCGCGGTGCCAAAAAAGTCTGTAAACTTTTGTTGAAGAACTCCAAATTGCCTTCAAATAATTGCACAAAACCTTCAAAAGCATATTTCTTTAAGAACTCTACTTGCGAAGCGATCCAACGGGTACGCTGTTTGGTAAATACTTTGGCATTTTCTATTTTCTCATCGTAAACATAAACATCGTTCAAATATGCCACTTCCACTTTATCCTTGGCAATCATAAAATCCAATTGCTTATCCTCTCCCACGGTTTCACCAATGTTGTTTAATAGATGTCTGAAGTACTCAAAATCAAAAGCAATTCCAGACCCAATGAGTGCTGCGGATAAACCTACCACCGCATGGCCTTTGCGAAAAAGATGATTGTTTACCTCTTCGTTGCAAGCATCCAAAAATGCAAAGCTGCTATCCATGTTTTTAGCGACACGATGCGCTTGTACCACTTTGTTTCCTCTTTCAAAAGCGCCGTTAATATACAGCAAACACTCGTCGCTCATCACATTGTCTACATCCAATACTACAGCAATATCAAATCCTTCTTGCTCCAATTGGTTCATGGCAAACTGCATCGCCTTGCCTTTGGTGCTTTTCTCAAAAAACACTTCAATTACGGTTGCTCCCAGCTCTTTCAGATGAACAATGGTTTCTGGCTGCAAGCCATCAGCAATCACCACCACTTTAAAAGTTCCTGGATATTGATGTTTTAATGCTGTTTTTACACTTTCTACAATCACCGCATTTTCCTGATAGGTAGGAAACAACACGGCGATTTTCCGATATGCATTGGCCTCTTTCTTTGATTTGGGCAAGTTGAATAACCCTACCAGCGCAAAAAAAGCCAAGTAGCAGCAATTGAGCAGCAAATAAATACCCAAAACCCAAAACAAAATATCTATCAAGCTATAAATCATCTCCATCGGCTTTTATTTTCGCTTTTTCATCTAACCAGGGTGAAATGAATACAAATGACCACGACATAAACATAATTACAGATGAGGGTAAACCATTCATGACTTCGTTACCGTAGCTACAAATAAAGCAGCCCACCGTTCCCGAAGTTAAAGCAATCATCTTCGCTTTCAGTTTGGGGTCTTTTAAATTCCAAACAATACCACTGCATTTGCCAATGATATAGGAATTGATCCCGAACCAAATGAGCAAACCAATAATGCCATACATTACCCAAACTTTTACCCAATAACTATCGGGTTGTATGTTGGCAATGGGCTTATCTGCATTATACGTGGTTCCATTCATGCCGCTCATGCCCAAACCTGCCCCAAAAGGTTCATCCCTTAATAGGAATTTGAGCTTCTTCTGATTCTCGACCCTTACGTTAAAAGAAGCATCCTTAGGGTCTAGGGCACTACGTAAACGCCTCACCTGAAAAATTTCGTCTCCAATTTTGGTGTATTTTAGTACCCCCAAGCCACCAAGTGCAAACACACTTCCAACAATGAGCATTTTAAAGTTTTTACTTAAAAACAGTGCATAAGCCAAACCTGATACCAAGGCAAACAAAGCGCCGCGGGTACCCGAAATAGCCATCCCATATAACATTATCAAAGCAATTGCTCCAAAAATCAATCTCTTTGTGATGGAGAATGGCCCCATAGCAAGCACCATTGCAATAACCGCCATGATGGCCTGCGATGCGCCAAATTGACCTGCATCCGAATAAATGGAAAAGGCCCGCAGCTTACCACCCAAAATATGGGTAACGTTATTTCCGGCATCTAACCACTGCCGCTCGCCGCCAGTCAAACCAATATACAACTGTTTAACACCATATAAGGTAGCCAGGCAAGAGAAGAACAGAATAAAAGCAATGAACCGATTTAAATCGGCCATTTGATTAAACAGCAGGAAAACAATTGGTGCTATCAACAACCAACTCAGTGCGGTAAACCTTAACTCGTTGAACCATCCTGTAAGGCTACCCCCGTAAGGATTGAGTACCTGTAGCAGACTTATGCCAAACCAAATGAGCGACAACATCACATGCTCGTTTTTCAAACTCTTCCAGTTGAACTTGTTCATGTTCACCAGAAGACTACCCCAAGTGAGCAATAAAATGGCATCCATGGCCAAACCTACAGGAATATTTAAAAAAGTTTTCACCACGAAGCCCAGCACAAAGCAATAGGCAAAATAAAAGATAAAAGCGATACGTGGATTATTGAACGAAGCAATCACGAAAGTTCCAGCAGCAGCCAAAGCCAACACTGCCAAAGGGCCTAAAAAACCATAGCGCTGGGTGGAGCCAGCAACCAGAATGGAGAGGCTCATGGCTACTAAAAAAAACAACAATTGCTTTTTATGATTGCCAATATGTATGTACAAATTTTTAAGCATCAACTTGCTTATTTTTGTTTCACACCATTAATCAACCAGCCAATAAATTTTTCGTCTTTATTTAAAAGCTTAATCGACTCTTTATCTTTTTCATTGATGGAATTTCCTGCCATAAAAGTGGCCAGATATTTCTCTGTAAACAAAATCCATTCTTTGATATCAGAAACACTGTTGACCGCATCCAAATAAACAATGATCATGTCAAACTCGTTTTTCAAGCTTTTAAAGATTTGCGTAATACTTGGATTGTCTTTATTTTCAAGCAGGGAAACACCTCCTAAATCACTATTCAAAAAGGTGATACGATTGTTTTTTTGCAAAGTTAGATTATCCAGTACAGTCTTCAGCGATTGATTGGTTGGAATATTCCATTTTTGTATTTCCGAAGCCATTTCTGCATCACCTATCAGCAAAATTTGCTTATCTAACCTAGCAAATGCGTAGGCCAAGCTTACCGCTGAAAAGATGGTGAATTTTTCGGGATGTAATCGGGTTAAGCCTAAAATTTTCTGATCGTTGGCTAAAGCTTTACTGATTTCGAATCGAGCCTCTCTCAATAAATTCTTGTAGGTCGCATGACCCTTGTCGTAAGCAGCATTCTTCCATATTTCATCAATATCGCGTTGCGAAGATTTGATATAGTTCAATTCTCCAATCACCCGCCCTTTGGTTGCCGTAGCCAACTGTTTTTTATTGTTGATGGAATTGTCAAGAACATGAATGATGAAAAGCACGCAAAAGCAAATCACAAAACTAGCAATAGCACTAAGTGCCATGAAAATAAGCTTTTTAGATGGTTCCGCTACCGTAGGTACACCTTCTTGCTCCAAGTGCAAACGCAAACCAATATTTTTATCCAAATTGGTTTGGTTGTAGCGATTTAACAGGTCGAGATATTCTTTGGTAGCCACGTCAGCATCACGTTCAAATTTCTGCACACCAGCATCAAAAGGCACCATGGTGGAGAATTTACCATTAAGCTTTGTCAATTCATCATCAATATCCTTGATACTTGCACGGGTTTTATCCAAATCAATTCCCAATGAAATGCGACGTTGTACTAAAGTTTGTTTCGCAATCACAGGATCTGCTACGTAGTTATCATTCGTTTTCACCAATTGCTGGTTTAACAGCTGCTGCAATGAATCCACTTTTTTCTTATCCGCAGCTTTAAAACCACCATCAATATAATCGTTATTGGCAATTTGTACTTTATTTCTTAGGGCAATTACTGCTTGGTTATCTGTAGATAGCTCAGCTCCCAAATATCGATCTAAAGAAGGATTGTTGAGCTTAGTGTTCAAGTTATTCAAGGCGGATTGCAGCGACTGCAGATCAATCAAAGCTTGAGACTTTTTATTCTCGTAGTCGATAATTTGCTGATAAACAATTTGCGACTGCTTATCGAGGTTCAGCACCTTATTTTTAATCTTGTAGTCTTTCAGTTGTTGCGTTTTTTCATTCATCACCGCTTCTTTTTTCTGAAGAAGTGAATCAAGCACCAAAATAGACTGGTTTTTATTGCTGATCAAATCGAGGCTGTAGTTATTGATAAAATCTCCAGAAAGGGTATTCACTACAAACACCGAAAGGAAAGTATTTTCCGAAGTATATTCTACCGTAATAAAGTCACTATTGTCTTCGTGGGTAATGGAAAGCTTTCTAGCTATGGAAGGCCCATCATATCCCATAGATTTCACGAGGTTATAAAATTTCACCTCGTAATTATCAAAAGGAGTAAGCACTTGCTTTTTTGCCAAACGTTCTTCAAATCCTCTAATGGCTTCCTGTCTTTCTGCATCGCTAAGCGCATTCACATCATCGCTTTGCGGTTTAAAAGGTTGACGAGGATTTTTTAAATCATGCAATATCAAACGGTAAGATAGAATGCTCATATTTTTGGGCATTACCATGATATCCATGATATTGGTAAACTGTTGGTTGATTTTAATTAAAAGATCGGGACCAGAATAATTAGGAACATCTGGAGCTACCTGACGCGAAGGATCTAATAAACCAGTAGAAAGTTTTGCTTGCGATTTATATTGTTTAGGCAGATTTTTAACAAATAGGTACGTGATAAAGAGGGTTATTGCTGGGATAGCGATAATCAGCGTTTTATATTTAGCAATAAGATTTAAAAACTCTTTAATATTCATACTCGCCTATTTCACCTCTTCCAATTTTTTTCCAATTAGTGCCTCTAATGAACTTTTTGCTTTTAGCATATTCAATTCGGCCTGTAATTTTTCTGAACTTGAGATTGAAGTTAGTGACTTAGCCTTAGTGTAAACATCCAAAGACACTTCTCCTTTTTCAAATTTATAACGAAGCCCATCACTAGATGTTTTGTTATCTATGTAGGCTTGGTTCTTTACTTTAAGGTCGCTTAACCATTGAAGATACTCAAAATATCTCTGTTTAACATCTGTTTCAAGTAGGATATCGTATTCTTTGGTTAAATAAGAAGCCGAATTATACTCTTCTCTGGCTTGCTTCACTAACGAAGGTGTACGAAAGAACAATCCTAAATTTAGGTAAACTCCAAACTGAAATCCATTGATGGAATAAGGATTGGTAGTATCTACAATGGCGGCATTATCTGGGCGATAGAAATAAGATACGTTCATCGATTCCAAATAACCAGCCTTGGCGGCACCTATTTTCGCCTTTGCACTTAATTCGCTAGCCCTGTACATCTTCCTTTTAGGATAATATTCTTTAGCCAGATCAATGTATTTCTGTAATAAAGGCGGATTAATTTGACTCGCAATATCATCTTGCGCTTTAACCTGAACGTTAATGGCGACAAAAAGTAGTAGAATAAAAAGCCTTTTTAAGGTCATAGGTGGTATTTTTACACCTTTTCCTTTTGAAAAAGAACAGGTACGGTCATTAAAATTATTTTCAAATCTAACCAAACCGAAAACTTTTTGTTGTAAAAATTATCCAACTTTTTTCGTTCACGGTCAGACATATCACTTTTTCCTCGTTTTATAATTTGCCAAAGTCCAGTAATTCCAGCAGGGCCAAGAAAGCGCATCGACCACTCATTGGTGGTTAACTGTTCGGCTTCATACAAAGGCAAAGGTCTATTTCCCACAATAGACATATCTCCTTTCACTACATTAAATAGCTGAGGGAGCTCATCAATACTGGAGTTTCTTAAAAAGTTGCCCAATTTTGTTACCCTTGGGTCGTTCTTCATCTTAAAAAACGCAGAATCGCCATACTGGTTTGCAGTGGTCGCTTTCAGGGCCTCCACTTCTTTATCTGCGTTGGCCCTCATTGACCTAAATTTATAAAAGTCAAATATCTTATACCCAGTCCCTACTCTTTTACTGGTGTAAAAAACAGGTCCTTTTGAATCTAATTTAATGAGAAGAGCGATGAGCACAAAGAAAGGACTTAACAAAATTAATGCAGTAACAGAAACCGTTAAATCCAAAAGTCGCTTTAAGAAAGGGGTTTTATATTGCTGCAGTGGTTGCTCAGGCAAGTGCTTAAGCTGCTCGTTGAGAATTTTATATGCCGACAGAAACTGTAAACGCAACTTTACATCAGCAAATGAAATATCGGGAGAATAGCAATCACTAATTCTTGTCTCAAAGGCTTTGGCGGTAAGCGCAGGATCTTTTTGTGTTAACAGGAAAATGGCCGTTAGATTTCTGCTGAGCCAATTTTTTCGTAATGAAGCCACTAATGCAAATGCTTCATCGGCAGTAGTTGGCTGTACTTCAATTAAAATATTTACATCAAGCTCGTATACAGTAAGTTTACTTACCATTTCGTACAAATGGCTAAAGCTGCTTGCTTTTTTCACTGTACTATTTATATTATCGAAAGTAGATACGATTTCTGAATCGTACTTGTTGGCGTAATAAATAATATTAACCCTAGATTGCGGCATGCCAAATGAGCTGGTTTCTTGCATTCGATTTCTAGTTTAACAGGTTTTGGATACTTTCTTTTAACTTGCCTGGATTAAACGGCTTTGGCATCAGCAAATTGAAATTGTAAGGCAATTTCTCCGCCAAATCTTCCAGCGAATAAGCTGCCGAAAGTAGTATGATTGGAACATCCCGATAATATCCACTTGTTTTTAGGCTTCGTACGAAGTCTAGACCATCCACATAAGGCATTTCCAAATCGGAGATGATCAGATCTGGCATATGGCCTTCATCCATCCAGCTGATTGCTTCCAAGCCGTTGTTGTGTATCACCAACTCGTAATCTTTCTTTAAAATAAACTCCAAAAGCTTGAGTACGGTAATTTCGTCATCAACCAGCAAAATCAGCTTTTTATCTCGAGGTGCTTTCCAATTTGGAGACGGCATATTCAGGACAATTTTTCTATTGTGTTTTAGAAAGAACTAAGCTATTAATAAAAACTCAATTATCATTCCTTTTTGTGATAATTTAGATACCTAAAACTCCAAATTTGTTTAGATCAATTCGATCTGCCTCTTAATACTTTCTTCCAATGAAATTAATGTTTCTGTTCTTTGGATACCCTTTACTGCTTGAATTTCCTCATTAAGCACATGCCGTAAATGATCTGTATCTCTACAAGTAATTTTTGCAAACATGCTATAAGCTCCAGTAGTATAGTGTAACTCTACCACTTCCTTAATTTTACTTAGTTGCTCAACCGCATCTTTATAAAGAGAGCCTTTCTCCAAGTAAATCCCTAAAAAGGCTGTGATATCGTAACCTGCTTTACGCGGGTCGATGATTAAATGTGAACCTCTGATGATTCCCATATCCGCTAGTTTTTTCATCCGCACGTGCACTGTACCTCCAGAAACGATCAATTCTTTGGCAATTTCTGTATAAGGTTTGGTGGCATCATGCATTAACTGCGTGAGTATTTGAATATCGAGGTTATCAATTTCTAAATTTTGAGTTTCCTTTTTTAGCATAAATTACATTTTTGTTAACAATATGTAAATATAAATGAAAATATAATAAAAATAAAATTAAATCATTAAAAAATTTGCAACATATTTGATGAACGTCCTATATTTGTATCAAGCAAACGCCAGTAGGCAGTAAGCAATTTACAGTTTCTAACAAATTATTTGCAGTTTGACAGCTGCCAATTGGAAACTGAAAACTTGAAATGATAAAAAAATGTAGGGTGGTGAAATTGGCAGACACACCTCCTTGTCTCGGTGGTAGAGAAATTGGGAAATCCGGTAACGGTACAACCACTCTATGAAGGTTCGACTCCTTCCCCTACAGCAATTTACAGTTCGAAGTAATCAATTCGCAGTTTTTAACTGCTCATTGAAAACCGAAAAACTGTAAACTAACAGAATGTTGGGTGGTGAAATTGGCAGACACACCTCCTTGTCTCGGTGGTGGGGATTATGGGATAAACGCAGTTTATGGGTTGACCACAAATTAATTTTTGAACTGTAGCTAACTACCCCTTGAAGGTTCGACTCCTTCCCCAACAGCCATTTTTATAAATAATAAGTTAGTTAAGGAAGCGGTTCTGGATTGAATCGCTTTTTTTTATTTCCATTATTTTTCAAAGACCATACCTTGCCCATTTTATCTACAAACAACAGATAGGCAGCCGCCATGGTCAGGCCAAAATCTGGGAGCGATAAAAATAAGGCTATAAAGATATGAAATATTAATCCGATAGGCACAAGCCATTTCCGCATTGTGCTAAACCAAATCAAAAATGGGAAGCCCAACTCAAAAAGCATGACCAGCCAAGAGGTGACTAAACACACTGTAGGGTTGGAAAACCACTGAGGTACCAAGTGCAAATTAGTATAGTATTCAAGCTCCCAAACTTTTTGCATAAACGACCCGTCCCACCAACTGCTTTTTAAAATTTTCCCATAACCATTTAAAAAGTACACGGCACAAATATTTATTTTCACCAGCAATACTGTGGCATTATTGAGCATCCAGCTCACTTGTTGCTTCAATGCTTTTTCATTCACAAAAATCAATGAGAATATAAAAAAATTGAGCAGCTTATCGCCACTATTGGTTGCCAAATAAAACAGACTTAAATAATTGAGGCTGATGATAAAGATGAGTATAGATAGCCATCGTTTTGCGGAAAGTACCGTTGCCGCCGCCACCACTATACAGGCTAAACCCCACCAAAGTTGTACAAATGAACTAAAAATGGGTAAAAACATCAGTTTCGAAAAGCTAAACCCTACGATTGTACCTTGTGCATTTGTGACATGATGATAAAACGTTTTTAGCTCTGGCCAAACCAATAGCATTTTCAAAAGCAGCAACAGGTAAACAGCCTTTCTAAACCAATAAAGATTGGCATTGCTATCCTTTTGGTTCATTAAACCAGTTTCGACGTCCGTTAAAAAACTTTGAACACGGCTCATGGTTGATATTTGAATTTAAAGATCGTTTTCACCGTTTCGGGTTGCCTAAACTTTTGCCGAACAATAATTTGGAGAGAATCTGGTTTTCTATTTTGATTGTGACTATAAAAAAGATGCGAGGTAAAGGCTTGAAATTCTTTGCTCTTCATCATTTGGGCATTTCCAGATTTGCGACCAATGCGCACTATTTTTTGGCTAAGGTATTTATCCAAGCGGTTATGCTTTAATGAGGCCAATCGTCCTTTGGAAACGTATTCTTCAAACAATGGCTCCTCCAAAAAATACCAATCCGTCCATTTTCCATCTTGGTAAAACCGATAACTGGTGGAGTAGGCTCTCATCGAAGCTTCGCTCACAAATAAAGTCCCCAAGCCAACAAAATTTCTGGCCTGTTGAAATTTTGGTTTCAGCACAGCGGGCATTAGTTTCTGCACAAATACAAAAGCAGAAAGAAATACTAATGCATAAACTGCAAAAACACCAGCAATAAAGATGATTACAAAGCGCTTCATTAGTTTCAAAACTAACAAAAAAATCCTCCTGTTGTGAGTGCACAAATCAGGAGGATTTTTAAAGTTTAATGGATATGTTTATTTAATCCCATACTTATCACTGAATTTTTTGTCCAGTTGTTTATGAAGATTATCTAAATTGATATCTCTACCTTGAATAAAAGCTTTTTCGATTTTGTTGCTTTTCATATCCAATGCATCGCCAGTAGACACGAACAAAGTAGCATCCTTACCTACTTCTAAGCTACCTACAGATTTATCAACGCCTAAAATTTTTGCAGTATTTAGGGTGATGGTTTGCAATGCTTTTTCTTTATCCAAGCCCCAAGTAGCTACGGTTCCAGCCATGAAAGGCAAGTTACGTTGTTGCCAAAAATCATCAATACTTACCGCTACGGTTACACCTGCATTATATAAAATTGCGGCGTTTTTATAAGGCATATTCACATCATCATCAATGTTATTTGGCAAAGCGTGTGGTTGTTTCACAATTACTGGCACGTTGTTTTGCTTTAAGAAATCAGTGATCAAATAAGCATCACTACCCCCAATTATTACTGGCGTAATATTGAATTTTTTAGCAAAGTTAACGGCAGCTACGATATCCTTTTGCGTATTAGCAGTGATATAAAGCTTTTGCTCACCTTTGAACAATTTGGCCATCGCTGCAAAACGCGTATTGGTTTCGGCAGGTTTTGCACCTTCGTTATATGCTTTTGCTTCGGTGAAGAAACTATTCAATTCTAAAATAGCATTTTGCGTACGTTCTGCCAATGACTCTGGAGAAAATGCACCCATTCGACCACCACCAAAACCACCTCTGAAACGAGGCGTTGCTGGCCATGAAACGTGCATTCCATCGTCTGTTTTAATGGCAGCATCTTCCCAGTTCCAAGCATCCAATTGAACAATAGATGAACTACCTGAGATAGCGCCACCACTAGGTCTAATTTGCGCCATTAATACCCCATTGGTACGCAAGGTTGCAGGCACTTTAGAATCAGTGTTATAAGCTACGATTGATCTGATGTGCGGATTTAGGTTTCCTATTTCCTGAAAATCCAAGGTTGCTTTGATCGATTCGTATTCTACCAAGCCCAAAGTGTTCACTGGAGCAATAAAGCCAGGGTAAATGTGCTTGCCATTTACGTTAATCATTTCACCATCATTGGCTGCAAATCTTACGGTAGTCGCATCGCCCACACCTGTAATTTTGCCTTTTTCAAATACTACGTATCCGTTATTGATGACCTGTCCATTTCCAGTATGCACCACACCGCCCAATAAAATTACTTTTTTGGATTGTGCCTTTGCTGGAGAAATATTTGCTTGAGCAAATGCTGATACACTAGCTGCAAGTGCTAAAAACAGGGTTAATATTTTCTTATTCATGGTGATGTCCTCCTTCTTCTGTTTGTATGGCTTCAAAACCATTTGAATAGTCGCTAGCAGTTTCACAATTGTACAAGGTAGAAGTCATGCCCATTGGACGTTGAGTTCTTCCGCCTTTATTTTTACTGTCTAACATTTTTTGAATCAATCTAGCTCTTTCTACTTGTTGTTGTTTTAGTTTTTGAGCATCTTTATCGATATCCCAATACAAAACACCATCTACAAAAGTTTTTTCCGCTTTGGCATAAATCGATAACGGATTGTCTGACCAAACCACTACGTCGGCATCTTTACCCGCTTTTAAACTTCCAACTTTATCATCAATATGAAGCATTTTAGCTGGGTTTAGGGTTACGAATTTAAAAGCTTCTTCTTCTGGTACACCACCGTACAATACCGCTTTACCCGCTTCTTGATTTAAACGACGAGCCATCTCTGCGTCATCAGAGTTAAATGCTGTAGTAATGCCCACGTTGTGCATGATTTTTCCGTTGTAAGGAATGGCTTCGGCCACCTCAAATTTATAGGCCCACCAGTCAGAGAAAGTAGAAGCTGCAATACCATGAGCTTTCATTTTATCAGCCACTTTATATCCTTCTAAAATGTGTGTAAAGGTATTGATTTTAAAGCCTAAACTATCTGCTACATGGATCAGCATGTTGATTTCCGACTGTACATAAGAGTGACAAGTAATGAAACGTTTATTGTTCAGAATTTCTACCAAGGCATCCAATTCTAAATCTCTACGCACATTATTTCCCTTCACTTTTAATGCCGCTTCATAGTCTTTCGCACGCGTAAAGGCATCTACAAAAGTTTGCTCAACCCCCATACGAGTTACTGGAAAACGTTGTCCAGTACCAAAGTTACTTTGTTTCACGTTCTCTCCTAAAGCGAACTTGATGAAACCATCTGCGCCAGCAAATTTCAATTCTTCTGGCAATTTACCCCAACGTAATTTAATCAATTGAGATTGGCCACCGATTGGGTTTGCCGAACCGTGCAAAATTTGAGAAGTAGTTACTCCACCAGCCAACTGACGATAGATGTTCACGTCTTCCGAATTGATGATATCTCCGATACGCACTTCAGAAGAAACCGATTGCGCGCCTTCGTTGATTCCGCCCGTACCTGCAATATGCGAGTGCTCGTCGATAATACCAGGCGTAACATGTTTTCCAGTCGCGTCAATTACTTTTGCAGAACCCGCAGCTAAGTTTTTACCTACGGCTTTGATTTTACCATTCTCTAAAAGTACGTCAGTATTTGGAAGGATGCCATCTTTTTCATTTGTCCAAACGGTCGCATTCTTTAACAATACCGTTTCTACTTTAGGTAAAGCTTCGTTACCGAAAGCTTGGAATGGATAAATTAGAGGTCCATTAGCCTCAAGAACAGGTTTAGGCTCCTCTCTTTTTGGCATTTCTTTAGCCGCTTCTTTAAAAGTAGCTGCCCATTTACCTTCGGTACCATCGCTTAAAGCCACTTCGCCTTTCATGGCAATTGGCGATTCGGAAGAAATGTAACCTATTAAACGAACATCTCCTTTAGGATTTTTCTTTAAGTTGAAGTTCAAAGTGATCCAGTCGCCGTTGCGTGCAAAGGTTCCTGTAGTTTTTACACTGTCAGCACCTGCTCTTTCAATGGCAGCCGTTGTAGGTCCTGTGATTTTTAAAGTCAATGTGCCAACGCCATCTACATTTAAATTGTAAACGCCTTTCAAATCGCTTACATCCATTTTGTTAACGATGTAACGTTTGCCTTGCACCCAGTTTTCGTGGATAATATTGCTGCTTTTGAATAAATTATCTGAGGTAATGAGGAAGTTGGCCAATTTACCTTTTTCAATAGAACCAACTTTATCGCTAATGCCCAACATTTTTGCAGGCACTTCGGTTACTGAAAGCAGTGCTTGTTTCTCGGTCAAACCGTTTTCTATCGCGGTGCGGATATTTGCCCAAAACTCACGGGTATTATCCAAACCAAAAGCAGTCAATGCGAAGTTAATTCCCGCTTTCTCTAAAACTCCAGGATTGGTTGCTGCCATTTCCCAAGCTTTCATTTGTGCCAAACCAATGTTTCTAGCTTCTGCTGGATCTTCTACATCATAGGCTTTTGGATAAGCAATTGGAATGATCAAGCTTGCGCCAGTTGCCTTAACGGCATCAATACGTTGATACTCGTCGCCGTTTGATTTAACGATATATTGTTTGCCAAATTCTTTACCAATTTTATCGGCACGTAAAATATTCTGCCATCCATCGGCCTCAAAAATTTGAGGTAAGGTTTGTTGTTTGTTAAATTCCTCTAAAGAGATATTGTACTCTTCTTTTTGTCCTTTATACCAAGCAGCATCTAAATAGGTTTGACGCAATAATGCAATGGACCCCATTAATGAAGTTGGATAGTCGTTTGAAGAAGTTCCTTTGTTGAATGAATAGTTAGCAGCAGTTTGATCTTTCAAAAAAACCTTGTGCTCAAACTCATCATTTAGCGTTACTGCTGCAGAGGTTCCTCGAGCAATACCATCACGGTTGATCACGTTTACACTACCAAAACCAGCTTTACGCAATTCATCTGCTTTTTTGTTATCGATCGCAAAAATGGTTCTTACTTCTGTTTCTGGTCTAATGGCCGCATTCCAGTTGTAAGGTCCTTTTTTAGTGGTGGTAAAAATAGATTGACGTTGACCGCCAAAACCGCCGCCTCGTTGCGCTGCGCTTGGATCTGCAGCAATACCATAGCTGGTAAAAGCGTCAATTAACGAAGGATAAATGTATTTTCCTTTTAAGTCGATCACCACGTATCCTTTGGGAATTGCAGTGCCGCTACCCACTGATTGGATCACTTGGTTTTTAATCAGCAACGTACCATTGCTGATGGTTTGGTTGGCGTTGACCACAATAGTTGCATTGGTTAAGGCATACTGCCCCGACCGCACATCAGCAGAGCCGTTTACAGGAAACGTTTGTTGCGAAAATGCAAATACAGCAGAAAACACCAACGCAAGCGCTAGTAAAATTTTCTTCATGTTGTTAGTTAATGTTTTAGAAAGCTTAAAGCTATTTATAAATCAGAACTTATAGATACTATATCTTACTTTTTACAAAAAAAGCCATTCCTATTTGGAATGGCTTGTGGCTTCTCGGTGTTTAAGGTCGTTAATGCGAAATCACGACTTGTTGTTTTTTCACATTTTTACCCTCATAAATATGTAAATAGTAAATTCCATTAGGGATATCCGCCACTTGTAAAACTATTTCTCTGCTGTTTGCATTGACTTTGCCTGCTTTTAATATTTTACCTTTTTCATTTAGCAGTTTTACACTAAAAATATTTGAACCCATCTTTTTTGCACTACCAACATCTTCTACCAATTTTTGACTAATTTTTAGTTCGCTGCTGCTGGGGTTGGGATAAACCATATAAGGGTAACCACCAATACAACCATAGTCAACCACGGTAATAGGTATTTGGGTTTGTGAAACACCACATGAATTAGTTAAAGAAAAAGACAGAATAAACGTTCCTGTTTCATATACAAATAAATCTATTCTTGGACTTCTTTCACCCAACATCATATAACGTGGAGTGGATCCATCGGTTCTCCTCAGTTTCCACAGATAATTAGCTGTAAGCGTTTGGTTAGAGGAGAAAATATTTCCTCCAGTATTTGGACATATCGGCCCTCGATCGTAAATAACCAAATAATTACCCGGCTTAACATATTTACTTGTTGTTACATTGCCGCAGGGGGTAGTTATGGTGGCCGTAATAACAGCGGTTTCTGCATAGCCAACTTTGGTGAATGTTGCGGTATTGCCCGAAGCCGTATAGCTAAGCACCCCCGTTGGAGCAACACTCCAAGTCACCACAGACCCAGCTGGCAGGTTGGGGATGGTATAAGTTTCCGAGCCACAGATTTCATAGGGGCCAGCAATAGAAAGCGTACTAGAGCATATCTTTGCACAATCAAAACCTGCATCTTGCCATTGCAAAATCCAATTTGCCGACGGTAGGGTATAGGAAATATGTAATTGGTTTTGTTGAGGGGCATAATAGTCCTTTACACCTGTAGGGGTTAGGCAATTTACAGTTTCACACAGGTTCTTGTTAAGGTTAGTCCATGGGTTTGATATGGCTAAAGAACTTACTGTTGGCACAAAACAAAAACGGGGCTGCAACACGCTTGACCTGATGCCCTCAAAAAACTTTGGCAAGTTGTTTTTAATCAAGTCCTCGCTCACACCAAATTCTTCCAAATCATATAAACCTCCCTGTGCATTATCTAATGGCAGCATACCCGAAACAGAATTTATCCTTGTTTTCATGATGTAACTGGTAGAGTTGATTAACCATACTAATTTTCGTTTGATGAAAATATCACCCCTATACAATTCCGCTATGCCGCTTGAAGGCACTGCGTTGATGCGAAAGTCTAAATTGACAGATGTTTTAGTAGATATTAAACTTAAAGGAAACTGAATTAGTAGGCTTAATGGATTAACGTTACCTCCATAAACCACAAAGGGTGCTACAGGAGCAATAGCTGTCATTACTGCCGAGCGCCACAATTGCCCGCCATATGACATTGGTCGTCCTCCTATCATCTCAAATATGCGACTATTGTCTGCAAATACTTTTGAACCATTGCAGGCGCCATTACTTAGGGTTAAATTTTTGCTATTTAACGGCCAGCCCATATTATTAAGCTCAGTATAAAAATTCGTATATGCGCTATTATCTACCACTAATTTATAATTTAAAGGGCTTAGCAAATAACGCTGTATCAGCATTTGTTTTGCTGCAGGAGAATTAAAGCTATTGTTTGCCCGCACAATTTCCGGAAACATGTCTTCCCATTTAATACTTTCTAACCAAGGAAATGATGAAGAGAATGTTGGGGTTAACAATTTAATAGGGGCAAGATGCTGTACCGCCGCCTGTGCGCCCACTGGCACATTGGCGCCATGGTGAGGAGTATCATGACTAATGAACAAGCGGGTTTCATGCGCTATACTATTAAGCTCCATGTTACGCAAGGCATAGCGTGCTACCAAGCCACCCATACTTAAACCAATAATGACATTTTGTTGCCTACTACCGCCATAGGTAGTTTTACGGCTGTTTACAATGCTTATAACCCGTTGCAACAGATAGGCATTACGCTGTATATAATCTGTGGCGTTAGCAAAATTCAGGAAAATCAAATCGTATTCGTGCGCATTGTCTAGACCATCATTGAGATTATCGGTTATTCTCTCTGTAAAATTTCGAAAATTATACCCATTATCTATATCAAAACCTTCTACCACAATTAAAGGTTTGCGTATTTGTCCAGTGGTATTGCCCTCGGCCAGTTGAATAGTAATATCGCCTGTGGCAAACTGCCCTAGGTAGCTCGTGGTGGCCGTTACAATTTCGTTGGTAGTGGTTCGCCAACCACCAAATCTAAAAGTCTGATTATTGCTCCCATTGATTAAGGTATTTCCCTCCAACTCATCTGGTTGTGGGTACACCAACAGCTTGGTGTGGGCATAATAAGTACTGGCATCGGTATAGGTAATGCGTATGGCAATGTCAATAAAGCCTTCTTGCGCAAAACTAATGGCATAAGGGGTATTAAATGGCACCGTTTGGTAGTTGGTGGCATCACCTGTGGCAATGGCAATATGATTAATTGTCTTGCCTGTATTGCTAAAGAACAACTCGGGCCTAAAAATAACATTATTGGCACCCAATACTGCAGCCTGGCGTATGGGTGCCACAGCAAAAAGGTTATTGTTTTGATATGGGCTTTGTAAACGATTGGGCACATCGTACAATTGGTCGTTGCTTACCCTTAGCAAATTGGCACTAACGGCATCACTACACAAGCTATTGTAGTTATAATGCAACACCGCAAAGCTAATAGGCTGGTTCATGCCAATATAATTGAGCACACGATTATTGATGGTATCCAAACGGAGCATATTGGCAGGGCTCTTAATCTGTGAGCTATATAAACTAGCGTACAACAAACGCCACTCCTGTAATCCGACAAAATTGCTGTCGGCTAACAGTGCGCCATTATAGTTGGCAAGGTTTAAAAACTCAACACCATACTCGCTTAGCAAACCAGAACTGATTTGGTTCCTGTCTACACGCTGAAAAATATACTGCGACTTACCATAATAACTGGTAGTGTCCTGTGCAAGGGCTTGGTATGCCCAACACAAGATAAGGCTTAGCAAAAGGTAGATTTTTTTCATGATGATTGACTTAGTTTATTAAGGTTAATAATATCTGATATCGAAACGGCCATGGGTAATTTTCAATACACCGCATTTATCGGTTGGTATATCACACCAAAAGGTGCCAGATATGATCTTCTTGTCAGTATCTATTCTAGTAAATATTACTTCTCCGTCCGTTGATTTGGATTCTGATATTCCATAACCTCCAGTAACAATGGAACAGTTCTTGTCAGTCACATATAAAGCAAAGCGCCCGTCTGTACCATTTAAACGAAAGCTAGTATTATTACCTAGGCTTTTAATTTGTATTTCGAATCTTTCAAATGAGTCTGACAAGATTACAGAACCTTTAATTCTTAATATATCTTTATAGAATCCTCCATCTATATTCATTTTTTTTGTTGCAATCCAGTTTATGCCATTTACCTTACAGGCAAACATTATAACTCCAGTTTGGGTGGCTTTTGGTAGGCCATCGGCATCCAAATTATTGCGTTTTTTACAGCTTAAACTGGTTAACAGTATAAAGCAAATGGCTAAAGGAGATAAAATTGGTTGAAGTATTTTCATGATGTAGTTGTTTTTAGGTCACTCTATTTTTAAATCAAACCTGCCTTGAGTGGCATTAAATCAGTGATTTTCACACGAAGATTTGTAGGTTCCGGTACTAAGGTAAATTTTATACGGCTCGTACACGGCTGGACAAGCAACAGGCTTATTTGCCGCAACTTCATCATCAATAAATTTAGTGTAGAAGCTGGTTTCTACCTTGTGAAATTCTTGCGGGACATTTAAGAGTTCAACGATATTTGGTACAATCTTCCCGTTCTGGTCCGTTACTTCCTGATCCGAGAATTGAGCCGCTATGCCTTGACAAGCAGAACTTAAGGTCGTGACTTTATAGCAATTATTATTCTTATCTTTGCTACAAGCGAACAAAAGGACAAACAGTGCGCCTAAAGTTGTTAATTGAAGTATAAATAGTTTCATAATTTATTTGGTTTACAATTTTCGTAAAGCTTGAGCACATTTACTTTTGTTGTAGGAAGCCCTCCTATATCGCAAAAATTCCCATCTCCAAATTGACCTACTATTTGATATTCTACAGAGATTGTACTACCTTCATTTTGCTTATCCGAAGGCATATTTCCTACCAGTACACAGTTGTTGTAAGTAGGTTAGCTGCACTTGCATCTATCCATACATTACCAACATTCTCAGGTTTCAAAATCTGGACAATTGTACCTCCGCAAGTGATTTTGATAATTTTTGCATTATTACAATACTGTTCAACAGCTTCTCCTTCCTGCTTGGCACAAGAAAACAGTAACAACATTAGCATAGTATAAAATAAATTCGTTTTCATTTTTTAATTATTTCTTTGCCTTCAACATCATATACCACCATTAATTTTGGATTCATTATAGTTGTGTTACAAAGGGTAAATTCATCTTCTGTTTTTAATGGTCTCATCTTAAATTCAAGCTCACTTCCAACTGCTTGATAATTCTCTGGTAGGGTAGCGGTATAAATAGAATCGTATTCTAAGCTATTATATACTTTTATAACTACAGGAAAACCGAGGCTACTAGTACAGTCCACTGTTTTTCTTTTTACTACTCCTTTATACGTCACTTCATCGTTAGTCTCTTTACAAGAAAGAGAAAAGGCAATCAACATACTAAAAGCCATTAGCTGAACCTTTTTCATAGTATATAACTTAGTGATAAGCGAATTAAAAGCCTGTTTACTTTCTTCTTTAAGATGGTCTACCTTACCAAGTAAGACTTTTCGTGAAGACTCAGCCACACTGTTTACGTCTTTAAATAGATTTTTTTTCATGACTCATTTGTTATTAATAAATAGATAAATATTTAGATTGGTTACATAAATCACTCTTTACTTACTACCTATTTCATTAATACTTTTAAGCTCTATATTTAAGCTAAAAGCATCCGCCGTTTCGGGCAGGAGTTCTATCTTTCCGCTAAAACCTACTTTAAAATGATCGCCAATTGCTATCGCTCGAAATTTATCTTTTGGGAAATTGCACACCTTTAACGGGAGAGAGATTCCCTCTACATTAGTATTTATAAGATAAAAACCTCCTCTTCCTTCAATAGTCACTCCAGTGATGTTATTTGAGTAAATCAATGTAGCCGTCTTGTTTTCTACAGCAATTATTTGCTTTCCAGTGAGATTGCATTTTGGCAATTCTGTACTCACTTTGCCTTTTTTACAGCCCTCTAATCCTAGAACCGTTAGGCATAAAAAGGATAATAATGTCATTAAATGTTTCATAATCATGAATAATAAAGATTATTTGCCTGTAAGGATAAAGCTAGATTACGATTCGAAAGTCTGCCTTTAGAAAGACGAACTAAGGTTAGGATTAGGAATTTTCATATCGGCGATGTTTATTTATTATAAAGCTAAAAATCAATTATTTAAGATCCAACAACCTATATGTTTATTTTAAAATAACTTATTTTTTTCACAAAAAAAGCCACACTTTTAAGTGTGGCTTTTGCAAATCATTAATTGATCTTCGATTAAAAACCGTAGCGCAAACCAATTTGTGCTTGCCAAGGGTTACCTGATGGATTAACGATACCTGTATTGTTAAAATTATAGATATACTCTTTTGCGCTTTGATTGAATCCTGATGCTGCATATAGTGCTTGCGTACCCATAGTTTCTGTCACGCCCCATTTTTTATTCAATAAATTCGCAAAATTGAAAACATCTCCAGAGATTTCAACACTTTGCTTTTTAGCCTTACCAAATTTAAATTGGTAAGCAACACGAACATCTACCGTACCGAAGAAACCATTGACACCACCATTACGCTCAGCCATTCTTCCTTCATATTTTAAAATATAATCTTTAAGGCTTTGGCTAGCATTTGGATTATCTAATAGATTTTGTAATCCAGTACGGATATTCGCAGGCACATTTGGATTGTTTCTGTCGAAAACAAAAGCTAAATCGTTCGTTGTCACAAAGTCTCCATTAGTGTTCCCCCCAGAAAGCAAGCTGTAACGTGTACCGCCAATACCTGAATAACGCACACCAACCTTAACGCCCCAAAGCGTAGGCAAAGTACCATAAATTACTACTTTGTGCCTAAATTGGCCATTTGAATAGGTGACATTACTTAAGTTACGTGGGTCATCAACTACAGGTAACGATAGCGTGGCCGAATTAGCCACGTTACCATTAAACGAAGTGTTGTCCTTACTGTCATTCCAAGTATAACTAGCTGAGATTTCCCCATCTTTGAAATACCTCCAATTTCCATCAACTACTACCGCAAACTGGTTTACTTTTCCTTTGCTATTCAATTCCAATACACGGCCAAAAGCTGTATTTAAGCGGCCAGTTTTCCAATCAGAGGTTCCATTAGTTGTAACCGTTGGCACAAACACCCCTCTGTTACCTTCATTTGCTAATCTAAAGAAAGGATCAGCAACCATGTTTCTATCCACATACATATAATTGTTGCGTGCAAAAGTGGCATAACCCGTAATTCCTACACGTAAATTATCATTAATCAATCTGTTGTATGATAAGTTTGCTTTATATACCACTGGGATTTTAGCATCTTCAGCATAAGTATTAATGGTTGGCACTTGGAATTGAGATAAAGTAGGTGCCTGCGCTGTACCGTTTCTGTAACCAATAAAATCTGGTGTTGGCACATTTGCTCCGAAAACATCAACCGTTGCAAAATGTTTACCATCAAAAGAAAGGTTATTGATGGTTACGTAGTTGTTCACATCCGAACCAAAAATACCAGCACCCAATCTAACATAATCAGTATGCTCTTCGTTCACATCCCAGTTGAATTGGATACGAGGCTGTACTAAAAACTGTTTCAATTCGTGATCGGTTCTTACGCCAATAGCATTGTACAGCTCTTGGTTAAGTGGTGACTTAGGATATTTACTGTAATCAATACGCAAACCTCCTGTAAACTCTAATCCTTTTGCAAGCTTAGTCTGCATCTGTCCGTAAACGGCAGCATTCCAAATACTTGCTCTTACACTTGGATCATCCATTAAAGGTACTTCTCTATAGAAACTATTTGGAATTAAGTTATTGAAGTTATCAATAGACTTAATATTTGCAGGTCTGTTATCTGTATACTCGAACCGGCCATTCACTTCACTTCCATATAAAGAAAGTGCGTTGGTGTACATTAAGTCTAACCCGAAAGTATATTTCACTTTATCAGTATTGTAATAAAGATTATCTACCAATTGAATTACATTATTGGTAAAACCTTCCTGCGCAAAACGATGACCTCCGATTTGGACTGCGGTATATCCTAATTTTCCATTAGGTAAAGTAGATTCCAAGTTACGTACAATGGCTCTTGGGATTGCGCCTGACAATTGGTCGCCTTGTGAACTTTCTTGGAAAGTGTATAGGTGTTGCACTTTCAATTCATTGGTCACTTTACTGCTAATGGTAGAACGAAGTGTAGCCAATAAACTGTTATCTACGTTTTTATCATTACCATAACTTTCCAAAAAGTTGATAGAAGTATTATCGCCCAATCCCAATGGGTTTCTATCATTAGTATAGTTATCTCTTACCGTTAAGAGGTTTTTGTCATTAATTTGCCAATCTAAACGGACAAAACCAGCATCAGTACCACGTTTTTTATCGAAAGTACCATACTGTGGGGTATTAGCTACGCCGTATTTTGATCTAGCAATTCCTAAAAACTGGCTTAACGTTGCATTGGTGATGTTAAACCTAGCTGCATCTGCATCAGATTGCACGTCGGCAATAATTAACGGACGAGCGTCTTTTTGATGATCCCAACCCACAAAATAGTGTAATTTATCTTTGATGATTGGTCCACCTAAAGTGAAACCATACTGGTAGGTAGAGAAGTCGTTAGTTCTTTTGTTTCCTCTAATGTCGTTAGGGCTAGCCAACCAATCTGCACGACCGTAACCAAACGCACTACCACTAATTTCGTTGGTACCCGATTTAGTTACCGCGCTAATGGTACCACCACCTGCACGACCTAAAGTAACATCGTATTGATTGGTCACTACTTTAAACTCCCTTACCGATTCAATAGAAATAGAATATGGCGCTCCACTTCTACTGGTTGTACTACCTGCTGAAGTTGGGTTTTTCGCCGTCATCCCATCGATGGTAAAGTTGGTAGAAGAACCCAACTGACCCGAAATTCCTCCGTTTGCAGCTAAAGGAGAAAGGTCCGTTAAGCTGGAGAAATTACGACCATTAATAGGTAATTGGTTCATGGTTTTAGAAGAAATCTCGGTTGAAGCACCAAACTGCTCCACTTTGTTTCTTAAACCATTACCGTTAATTTGTATGGCTTGTAAGGTTTGTGCTGAAGTTTGCATCCCTACGTTGGCCCTTACGGCATCTCCCTGATTTAACATGTAACCAGAAAGTGTCTGTTCGCCATAACCTAAAAAATTAACCTTAATCGTATATGGACCACCCAAAGGAAGTTCCTTAAAAGTGTAATCCCCTTGGGCATTGGTTCCCACTTTAGTGGTAAAACCTGTCGACTCATTTTTAACCTGAACCGAAGCCCCTGGAATAGGTTTTTTCTCTTCGTCGGTTACCTTGCCCGAAATAGATGCTTGCGTAGTTTGAGCTTTTGCGTTGGCAAAACTCAAAAGCAATAACATCAGCATTGATAGTTTAAATAAAGCTCTTTGCATGTAAATTTCTTTAATTGTTTAGCAACAAAAATCCCCCAGAAAGATTAACTCAAACACTTTCAAAAATTAACTATTTATGAAATTAAAAGCCAAACTTTAACTTTATGTAAACAAATACAACAAAAAGAAAACAAAATATTACATCAACAAGCCATAATGTGCATTTAATACGATACGTACTTTAATTAGCTTTTATCATAGATTAGCCCTCACAACTTAAAACGATTATAAATTACTCCCTAAATTTACACCCGATACAACCGCTCAATTAAATTCCTATTTTTGAAAAAATAATTAAACAAGACATGAACTTATACGGAATCCTAAAAAGTGCGCACTCTGGCTGGCGCTACATTGTTCTAATTCTATTAGTGGTGGCTCTTTTACAAGCTTTGGCTGGTTGGCTAGGCAAAAAAGGATACACAGAAGGCAATAGAAAGCTAAATGTTTTTACTTTAATCAGCGCACACATCCAATTCCTTTTTGGGTTGATCTTATATTTTTTAAGCCCTTTAACCAAAGGGCCAAGCAGCGAAGCTTTATACCGCTATTGGAAAATGGAACATATTGCCATCATGCTTTTGGCTGTAATATTAATTACTGTTGGTAATTCAAAGTCTAAAAAAATTACGGATGGGGTAGCAAAACATAAAGCCATCGCTATTTTCTTTGGCTTGGCATTAATTTTAATTATTGGTTCTATTTTTATGATGGTTAAAAACGACCCATCTAGAACTTTATTTGGCGTTTCTTAAACAGCTCCTCTAGTTCATAATACGTCATACCCAACTCGATTGGGTATCGTAATGCATATTGCTTTAAGGTTTCCGCCTTAACGGAAATGACGATTGATGTAAGGTCCTGCAAAAAATGGAAAAACAATAAAATTTTTCAAAATATTTTGATTATTTAACATTTTGTATAAATTTGCTTTACGATGATTAACAAAATAAACACTTGGCACTGGCATACTAACTCGAAAGAAAGTTTCGTCAATGACTCGTGCAAAATATAGTTTATCAACTTAAACCTAAACTTAAACCACATTCAAACCCGACGGAACCACACGTCGGGTTTTTTATTTTATAAAAAAATGAACACATATCAGATACATACTTACAATAAGAAAAGATTAGCCGATACGACAACACCTGTTAGCATCTATCTTCGTTTGAGAGATGTTTTCACCAACACCATCTTGCTGGAAAGCTCCGATTACCATAGTCGAGAAAATGCAACCAGCTACGTTTGTGCCGAGCCTGTGGCGGGTTTTGTGGTTAAAGACGGAACCCTTAGCATCAGCTATCCTGATGGGAAAATAGAAACAAAGCAAGACTTTGTGCTTTCCAATGAAATCACTGCATTTAAAAACAAGTTCAAGCAAATTAATGCACCAGAATCAAAACACATTTCAAGTGGTTTGTTTGGTTACTTCACTTGGAACTGTGTTCAATATTTTGAGGATATCAAATTTTCATCGGCTACGCCCGAAGAAGATAAAATTCCAGAAATGCAATATCACATCTATAGGTACATTATTGCCATAGACCATTTCAAAAACGAAATCACTTTGTTCAAAAACACCTTTAACAATGATGAAGATGAAGACTTGAGCAAGATGGAATACATTATCCAGAATAAAAATTTCCCTGAATATGGCTTTAGCACTAACGGAGCCGAAAGTTCCAACCTTACCGATCAGGACTTTGTTGATACGGTGGAGAAACTTAAAAAGCACATTTACCGTGGCGATGTTTTTCAGATTGTACCCTCAAGGGCTTTTACACAAGGCTTTTTAGGAGATGAATTTAACGTGTATCGTTGCCTTCGCTCTATCAATCCCTCTCCATATTTGTTTTATTTTGATTATGGTAGTTTCAAGTTGTTTGGTTCATCGCCAGAAGCTCAAATCACCATCAAAAACGAAACGGCTAACATATTTCCCATTGCAGGGACTTTCAAACGTAGTGGTAACGATGAAGAAGATGCAAAAATTGCCAAAGCCTTAGAAAATGACCCTAAGGAAAGTGCGGAACATGTAATGCTGGTTGATTTAGCCCGTAATGACTTAAGCCGTCATTGCCAGCAAGTGGAAGTAAAATCCTTTAAAGAGGTACAATACTACTCGCACTTGATCCACTTGGTATCCAAAGTAAGTGGGAAACTTCAACAAAAAGATAGTGCTTTCAAAGTGGTGGCAGATACCTATCCCGCTGGGACGTTAAGTGGTGCTCCAAAATACAGGGCCATGCAACTGATCGATGAAAATGAAAACTTGGGCCGTAATTTTTACGCTGGGGCTATCGGCTACATGGGCTTTAACGATGATTTTAACCATGCCATCATGATTAGAACGTTCATGAGCAAGAATAACAAGCTTTATTATCGAGCGGGTGCTGGAATTGTAGCCGATTCGGTTGCTGAAACCGAACTTAACGAAGTAAACAACAAAATAGCGGCATTGCGTAAAGCAATAGAAATGGCTGCTGGGATTTAAGATTTTTGATTGACGAATTACGATTGACAATGAACGAGCATAAAAATATAGTTTTAGTAATAGATAACTACGACAGTTTCACCTATAACTTGGTGCATTTGATTAATGAATTAGGTTATGAAACCGAAGTATGGAGAAATGACAAATTCGAACTTTCGGATGTTGCCAGGTATGATAAAATCTTACTTTCACCTGGACCAGGTATTCCAGAAGAAGCAGGTTTACTACTAGATGTCATTAAAACTTACGCTCCTACAAAAAGTATCATGGGCGTGTGTTTGGGGCAACAAGCCATTGCTGAAGCTTTTGGCGGCAGCTTACTGAACTTAGGCAGACCTATGCACGGCATTGCCACTCCGGTAAGTAAAACAGTTGACGATGAATTGCTTTTCAAAGACATTGCCGTTCCATTTGAAGTGGGTCGTTACCATAGTTGGGTAGTTGACCCTAGTAGTTTACCTGAAAGCTTAACCATTACATCCGTAGATAACGAAGGCCAAATTATGTCGCTGCGACATAAAGAACTTGACATTTGCGGCGTACAGTTTCACCCTGAAAGTGTATTGACCCCAGCAGGCAAGCAGATGATGAAGAACTGGTTGGAAGGGAGTTAAAAGTCAAAATTAAAAAATAAAAAAGCAAAAGGACTAGAAGAATAAATCATATCGTCACCTAAGATTGCTTCACGACATTCGCAATGACGGCCGAAATAAAAAACATGAGCCAAAATATTTTAGACAAAATCGTTCTACGAAAACAAGAAGAAATTATACTTGCCAAACAACAAACAAGTGTAAAAGAGTTAGAAAATAGCCCTGCATTTGGACGAACCCCCTACCGTTTTAAGGATTTTTTACTCGCTACCGATAGAACAGGTATTATTGCCGAATTCAAAAAGCAGTCGCCCTCAAAAGGAGTGATTAACGGCAATGCCGACGTTAAGGAAATTACCAAAGCTTACAATGCGGCGGGCGCTTCAGCACTTTCCGTACTCACAGATACTGATTTCTTTGGCGGTAAAAAGGAAGATCTAATCCAAGCACGTAGCGTAAATGAAATTCCCATTTTAAGGAAGGATTTCATGATTGACGAGTATCAAATTTTAGAAGCCAAAGCTTGGGGAGCCGACATTATTTTACTAATAGCTTCTATTCTAAGTCCGCAGCAAATTATGGATTTGGGTAAGCTTGCTCAAAGTTTGGGATTGAATGTATTATTGGAAGTACATGATCTAGCAGAGCTGGAACGCAGTATTTGTCCGCACTTAGATGCTATTGGGGTAAACAATAGGAACCTTGGCGATTTTACGGTGAATATTCAAACTTCTTTTGATTTAGTGGACAAAATCCCTAATGAGTTTTTAAAGATTTCGGAGAGCGCTATTAGCCATCCGCAAACCATTAAAGAGCTGAAACAGGCAGGTTTTCAAGGTTTCCTAATTGGTGAGAACTTCATGAAAACTGCAAACCCTGGCCTGGCGATGAAAGAATTTGTTGGGGAGTTGTAATATTTTCTTTTCGTCGATAGGAGAAATCTAGCAAGACGCATATACAATTTGCTAGATTTCTCTTCATTACATTCATCGAAATGACGGTGCTATTTTACTCGTTTGCAAGGCAACTAGCCATTAACAACTAGTTCCTGGCTACTAATCCCTAGCTCCTAGTTTAACTATCAAACTTCACACACTCCTTTAATTGTTTTTCGGTGTAAGCCAGCTTGTATTGCTTCAACACGTCATCAGGTACGCCGTTCCATTGGTTTGGGGAATTTCCTGCATAGCCAATATCAGCCACACCCATTTCCGAAGTATAAAAACCCGATGCTACCAAATTGCGCATGCGATTAAAAAACGCAACGCCTTGGCTCATTTCAGGTTTTGCTTTGTTAGGATAAGCAATCATATCTACCAGCTCAATCTGCTGTTTGTCACTACACTCCCTAAATGGTTTGCCAAAACGGTTTAAGCACTGCAAATCCAACCAACGCAAACCGCCACGCATCGGAATTTGATGCTGAGGCATATCCTTCACAATAAACTCAATAAACTCAGGAACCTTAGCCTCCGATGCACTTCCACTCACCTCATCCTTCGGAATAATAATATCCGACAAAATGGTAATGGTGGTCATCTCCTCTTTGCTAAAAAAGTTTTCTTGTGCTAAAAGCTCCTTCTCTCTTGCTAATTCTTCTTTCGCCCGGTCGTAGGTAAACTCTGGATCCTTTACAACTACTTCCTTTTCTTCCTTAGGCTTACAACCGCTTACTAAAGCCGTACCCGAAATGGCACCAACACCTAATAATTTTAATGTTTCTCTCCTGTTCATGGTTATAAGTTTTGTTTTTTCATTTCAGAAATAATGTATTCACTAGCCCTCATCGAAAGCGCTAAAATGGTCCAAGTAATATTTTTATCTGCTTGCGAAGTAAAAGCAGCGCCATCTACCACAAACAGATTTTTGCAATCATGAGCTTGATTATATTTATTCAACGCCGAAGTTTTAGGATCATTCCCCATACGGGCCGTTCCCGCTTCGTGAATAATCTTTCCAGGCGACTCCAAACCATAATTGTTCTCTTTATTATAATCACCCCCCCAAGTCACAATAGCGCCCATGTTATGCATCATTTCATCAAAAGTTTCCTTCATGTGCTTGGCTTGCAAAATTTCATGCTCGCTCCATTTCACATTAAATTTCAATACTGGAATACCATATCGATCCACTACATTAGGATCAATTTCACAACGATTATCGTATAAAGGAATAGCCTCTCCACGACCAGCCATGCCCACTCCAGCACCGTAGAAATAACGATAATCTTCTTTCAGCGATTTACCATAACCACCTGCTTCTTTTTGCTCACCTCTAACCGCAAATTTCCCATTCATTCCTTCAATACCACCACCAAAACCGTAGGCAGGTTGGCCCATACCACCCCAGTACTCAATATGGTAACCACGAGGAAAATCCAATTTCTTATTGTCTAACCACCATGGCGAATAAATGTGCATACCACCAACACCATCTTCGTTATACCTTTTTCGATCAAAAAGCTGAGGAAGCACCCCACCCATTGCCGCTCCGGTAGAGTCATGTAAATAACGACCAACCACATCACTATTGTTTGCCAAGCCATTGGGATGACGTTTCGACTTAGAGTTCAGCAACAACCTCGACGATTCACAAGCACTGGCAGCCAATATTACGGTACGACCAGTTACCTGATACTCCATCATATCATCTTTATTGATGTACGAAATGCCAGTGGCCAAACCTTCCGCATTAGTGATCACTTCTCTGGCCATGGCATTAGCTACAATATCAACATTGCCAGTAGCCAAAGCAGGATAAATAAGCACGTTGGTCGAAGAAAAATCGGCCTTTGCCATGCTACAGTTTCTATTACACTGCCCACAGTAAAAGCAAACGCCACGTTCGTCGTTAATTTTTTGAGTAAGAATAGACAACCTCGAAGGGATAACCTTTACCCCCGAAACTGCTGCCCCTTTTTGGATGAAAAGTTCGTGTAAGCGCGGCTTTGGAGGCGGCAAAAAGAAACCATCGGGATGGTCTTCCAAGCCTTCATTAGTCCCAAAAATTCCGATTAATTTATCAACCTTATCATAAAACGGTTTAATATCGTCATAGCTGATGGGCCAATTTTCTCCCAATCCGTCAATATCTTTTCTCTTAAAATCTTTAGGGCCAAAACGTAAAGAAATACGGCCCCAGTGGTTGGTTCTACCCCCAAGCATCCTAGCTCTCCACCAATCCCACTCCGTTCCAGGCTCCTTGGTGTAGGGTTCTCCTTCCACATCCCAACCATAGTAACAAGCATCAAAATCGCCAAAAGGACGGAATTTTGTACTCGCTCCCCTACGCGGCGACTCCCAAGGATTTTTTAATTGTGTAATGTTTTTCTGCGGGTCGTACATGGCACCTGCCTCCAAAATACACACCTTTAATCCAGCTTTGGCAAGCGTATACGCCGCCATACCTCCACCAGCCCCCGAGCCCACAATTACCGCATCATAATGTTTGCTTTGTTTTTTAATTTGCATAGGTTATAATTAGTTAGCTAGGCTCAAGTTAATGCATTTTTGTTTGATGTACAATAGCCAAATATTTTAATGGAGAAAATGTACGCCATTACGTCTTGGCTACAGCAGCCCCGCTATCCACTACAAGTCCTCATCCGCTCACGCTCCTTGTGGGCTTTCCGTTCCTATCGGGTTTAAAATACTTAAACCTGTGCACAACACTTGCCAACTAAACCCTACACCAGCGGAAATACTTTTTGTTTTACCTGTCATTCTGAGCGCAGCGAAGAATCTCATAGCGAAACACAAGACTTTACGCGAATTATGGATATTTTTCATTCAATATCAGCCGATTAATATATTTGTCATTTAAAATATTGACATAATATCCCTAAAAGCTGATGCTGAAATAAATTCAGCATGACGAAACGCCCATTTAACGTCACCTTGAATGTATTTCAGGGCCTGTCAGACCAAATTTAACACCCAAAACTCACATTACTTTGCATTCTTAGCAGTTCTTTAAAAATCCTTTGTGGTGACAAAATATAGAATTTAGCAGCGAAGAAAAGTAAGAGTTATGCTAAGAACACAAAGTTGGTGTTTTTATACAGGCTTGGGTTATTTAAACCCGACAGCAGCGGATACCAGCCTGTGGTTAAGGCCTGCAGGCGTATGAGCGTAAGGCGGGACATGCACAGATAGCTCCAAAAACATTGCTTTTCTAAAGACAAACCTTAAAATCAAAACCAAAAAAGAGTAAAAAATGCATCCAAATCAGGGTATTTACAAAAGGAAGTTTTAACTTCAAACATTAAACTACACATAATGAAGAATTACCTAATCGCTGCTTTGCTTATGGGCACCTCCATAAGCGTTAAAGCCCAGCAAGAAATCAGCTATGAAGTGAGTTTCCCAAATGTGGTACACCATGAGGCTGAAATTAGCATGACCATACCCAACGTGCCCGCAAACGCACCACTGAGAGTTAGATTTGCACGCTCCTCCCCAGGCCGATATGCTACTCACGAATTTGGCAAAAACATTTATCATTTAAAAGCTTTTGATGCCAATGGAAAAGCCTTGGCACTTAAACAACCTGCGGGAGATGTTTTCGAGATTGAAAAACCTGCTGGCAAAATTAAAATCACTTATACCATTTTTGGCAACTGGATTGACGGTACTTATGCTGGTTTCGACGAGCAACATGCCCACATGAATATTCCAGCTGTTTTTGCTTTCCCTGTAGGCATGGATAAACGCCCTAGAACCGTAAAGTTCAGCTATCCAAAGCAAGCAGATTGGAAAGTAGCTACGCAGCTAAAATCAATGGGCAACGGTGTTTACTACGCCAAAGATTTCCAATATTTTATGGATAGCCCTATCGAAATATCAGCCTTTAAAGAAGCCAGCTGGGAAGTAAAAACCACAGATGGGAAAAACCAAAAAATCCATTTAATTGCCCATTCCGACGATGATGAAATGACCATTTTCAACTACGCCAACATGATTAAAAAAGTGGTGGATGAGCAAAAAGCCATCTTCGGAGAGCTTCCTACTTTTGATTATGGCAACTATTATTTTTTACACTGTGTACACCCAAGTTACGCAGGTGATGGCATGGAGCACCGAAACTCGACCGTGATTGTACAACGCACGCCTAAAATTGCGGGTAACGAAAGCAATTTATTGGGCACTTTTTCGCATGAGTTTTTCCACGCTTGGAATGTAGAACGTTTACGTCCAAAAACTTTAGAGCCTTTTAATTTCACCCAATCGAACATTAGTGATGAGCTTTGGATTGCCGAGGGTTTTACCCAGTATTATGGCAATTTAACCTTAAAAAGATCAGGTTTTAGAACGCTAGAAAATATGCTACGTGTATTTGGCAGCTTGGTAAATTCAGTAAGCAACTCGCCAGGGGCAAAAAATTTCTCGCCAGTACAAGCCAGCAGATACGCTGTTTTTGCAGACGCAGGCGTGGCCGTTGACCGAACTAATCAGCAAAATATCTTCACCTCATACTATACCTACGGCGCAGCGGTTGCCTTGGCTTTAGATTTACGCTTAAGGTCCGACTTTAACCTTACTTTGGATAATTATATGCAGGCTTTATGGAAGGCTTATGGCAAAACCGAGATTGCTTACAACATCAACGATTTGGAAAAAACCTTAGCCAGCCTTACCAAAAACCCAAGCTTTGCCAACAAGTTTTTTAAAGATTTTGTATATGCAACCAAGAAGGAAGATTATGCGTCACTATTGCTAAAAGCAGGATTGGTTTTACGTAAAGAAGCTGCAGGAAAAGCTTACAGCGGTATTGGGCGTCTAGAAGCCAGCGCTACAGGAAAAATCATTATTCCAGCCACTACGGTAGGTTTACCCGCTTACAATGCAGGACTGGATATTGATGATGTTATTTTAAAAGCCGACGGAGAGGAGATTAAAACTGTGAAAGACTTTGAAGCCATCACCGCAAAACACCAACCTGGTGAAACAATTGAGATTGTTTACAGTCGAAAAGGAGTAGAAAGAACAACCAAGCTAACCTTCATTGAAAATCCGATGTTGGAATTAGTGACTATTGAAAGTACTGGAGGAACACTAACCGCCGAAATGAAAGCCTTTAGAGAAAAATGGTTGGAAAGTGCTTTAAAGTAACCAGGAATTAGTAGCGGGCGATTAACACAAACTAGAAACCTAAACAACCAAAAACGAACTAACTAAAAAAATTAGCTAATCATATTAACCATAAAAATGAAAAAAACCTTTTACGCATTGGGCCTTGCTTTAGCCTCGTTAACGGCAAACGCTCAAAACATCGACAAAATCATTACCAAAGATTATGTAGATCATTTGATTAAAACTTTAAGTTCTGACGATATGCAAGGCCGTCGTACTTTTACACCTGGCATTGATAAAGCAGCCTCATTTATAGAGAAAGAATTTGCAGCCATTGGATTAAAACCTTTAGATGGTGAGAAAGGATACCGTCAAACTTTTTATAAATATCAGTTAAAGCCACTTTCTGCAAAAGTGACTATTGATGGGCAAGCCATTGCCGAAGAAAACATCTTGGTATATGGCAACAGAGTCGAAAGTGTTTCTTTTGACCAAACCAATGGTGATGGTTGGATTAAACTAGATGAAAGCAAAGATTTCATGAGCCAGTTTAGAACTTTAGCACGCAGTGGCAAAAGACAATTGGTTTTGGTTGACATGAAGTTCCTAGATGCATTTAAAAGAGTAAAAGGCATGATTGGAAGAGAAACTGTGGTGGACGAAGCAGACTTGAAAAATGCCAAAAGCCCTGCAACCGTATTCGTATTGGACAAAGAAAGTGCAAGCTCTTTCCAAGTCGAGCTAAAAAACACTGTTTCAAAAATGCCTTTGTTTAACGTAGCAGGAATGATTCCTGGCAAGTCTAAAGCAAAAGAACTAGTCGTTTTCTCGGGCCACTACGACCACATGGGGATTGTAAAACCAGTAGAGGGAGACAGCATTATGAATGGTGCCGACGATGATGCCTCGGGAACTTCTGCAGTAGTTGCTTTGGCCAAATATTATAAAAAACTGAACAAAAATGAGCGCACCTTAATCTTTGTAGCCTTTACTGCTGAAGAAATTGGTGGCTATGGTTCTCGTTATTTTTCAGAAAAGTTAAACCCTGATGATGTAGTGGCCATGTTCAATATCGAGATGATTGGTAAAGACAGCAAGTTTGGCAAAAACACTGCTTTCATTACAGGTTACGACAAATCTGACTTTGGCAAAATCCTTCAAAAAAATCTAGAAGGAACTGAGTTTACCTTCCATCCAGATCCATATAAAGACCAAAATCTGTTCTACAGAAGTGATAATGCTACTTTAGCAGCATTAGGTGTACCAGCGCATACCATCAGCACTGATCAGATTGATATCGATAAATTATACCATACCGTAAAAGATGAGTACAGTTCTTTAGATGTAGAAAACATCTTGTCGACCATTAAAGCGATTGCCAAAAGTGCAGTGAGCATCATCAGCGGAGCCGACACGCCTACTAGAATCCCTAAATTGAAACAATAAACCACACAATGAATAGATTTATATTGAAAGTATTATGCGGAGGCGCCATGTCTATGGCAATCTCTGCGCAGAGCACATATGCTCAGAATACAGAGACCTTGCTATTGCGCAGTCCATCGGTAAGCGAAAAAAATGTAGCCTTTGTTTATGGCGGCGATATTTGGATTGCCAACCGTGACGGCAGCAATTCTAGAAGATTAACGGTTAATCCAGCCGTGGAACAAAGTCCTGTTTTTTCTCCCGACGGGAAAATGATTGCCTTTACGGGTAATTATGATGGGAATACAGACGTTTATGTGATCCCTGTAGAAGGAGGCGAACCTAAAAGAGTAACTTTCCACCCAAGTGCTGATTTGATTAAAGGTTGGTTAAACAATGATGAAGTTTATTTCACTTCAACCCGTGACTATAACTACGCTTTAAGTCCACGCTTGCACCGCATTAAAACAGATGGCACCAACGAACAGCCACTACCAATGCCCGAAGCTACACAAGGTTCTCCTTCGGCTGATGGACGCTACTGGGCTTATATCAAAAACACCGATCCCTCTGACCGTTTAAACGTTGCTTTTAAACGCTATCGTGGGGGTGGTATGCCTCAAATCTGGATCTTCGATACACAGACTAAAAACATCGAAATTATTCCAGGAGAAGGTGCCAACAATGTAAAACCTCAATGGGTAGGCAATAAAGTTTATTATCTGAACGATAAAGACCTTACCCTCAATCTTTACAGTTATGATGTAAAAGCTAAGAAAGTTGATAAAATCACCAACTTCAAAGATTATGATATTAAATCGTTAACAGGAGCCAAAAACACGCTTGCTTTTGAACAAGGTGGTCGCATTCATTTATTAGATGTGAGCAATAACAAAGTCAACACTTTAAAGATTTTAATCCAAGCAGATGCTCCTTATAAACGCACTCGATATATTGATTTGGCCAGCGACATCAGAAACTTCGATATTTCGCCAAAAGGGGTAAGAGCCTTATTTGAAGGTCGCGGAGAGATTTTTTCTGTTCCTAAAGAAAAAGGCGATGCCCGTAATTTATCTAATTCACCAGGCAGTTATGAAAAATATCCAGGCTGGTCGCCAGACGGAAAGTACATTTCTTACCTATCTGATAAAAACGGCAAATACCAATTGGTGTTGTTAAACCAAGCCACTAAAGGCGGGCCAGAGTATATCAATTTGGGCGATTCTCACTTTTATTTCCAACCCACTTGGTCGCCAGATAGCAAAAAACTTTTCTATGCTGATGCACATTTGAATTTATATTACATCGATATCAATGTTAAAAAACCAATATTGGTAAAACAGGATAAATTGGGATCGCATACCGCAAGGACTTACAATCAGTTAATGCCAAGCTGGTCGCCAGATTCGAAATGGATTTCATACGTTGCGACTTTGCCAAATAGTGTGAGTGCTGTTTTCTTGTATAATCTGGAGAAACAAAGCCATACACAAGTAACCGACGGAATGAGTAATGCCGTTAACCCTAACTTTAGTAAAGATGGCAAGTACTTGTTCTTTATGGCCAGTACCGATGTGGGTTTAACTAACAGCGGCTTGCACATGTCTGCATATCAACGTCCAGTGAACTATACTGCGTATGCATTAATTCTTTCTAAAAAAACACCGTCGTTATACAAAACTGAAAGTGATGAAGAGAAAATAACCGAAGAACCTGCTCCAGCTAAAAAGGAAGAGCCTAAGAAAGAAGAAAAGAAATCAACCGATAAAAAAGATGCCAAGCCTACTGAACCTGCAAAACCAGTTGAAACTAAAAAACCAATTGAGGTTGATTTAGATGATTTGAACAATCGTATCATTGCATTGCCTATTCCTGCAGGTGGTTTATCTAGCATTGAAGGTGGTGTTGATGGCCAATTATTGTACATCCGCAATGGAGAATTAAGCGCCTTAAACCTGAGCAAAATGGAAAGCACTAGCTTGGTACAGGGCGTTTATGGGGTTGGTGTAAGTGCCGATGGTAAGAGCATGATCTATACTTCAAGAGGAAGTTATTTCATTGTGCCTGCTGCACAAAAACCTGCTACACCAGAAACTGGCAAAATCAAGTTAGATGGCATCAAATTATTGGTAGATCCTACGGCTGAGTGGAAACAGATGTTCAACGAGGTTTGGACAATGGAAAAAGAATATTTCTATGTAGAAAATATGCACGGTGCCGATTGGCCTGAAGTTAAAGCCAAGTATGAAAAATTCTTACCTTATGTAAACCACAGATCTGATTTGGCTTATTTGCTAAACGAAATGATGGGCGAAATGGTGGTAGGCCACAACTATATTTATCCTGGCGATGAGCCTTCGGCTACTTCTGTAACGGTAGGCATGTTAGGTGCCGATTATCAAATCGAAAATGGCTTCTATAAGATCAGTAAAATCTTTAACCGTTTAGATTGGAACCCTAGCTTTAAAGCACCTTTGGCAGAACCAGGCTTGAACATTAAAGAAGGCGATTACATTGTGGCCATTAATGGCGTACCAGTAAAAGCGGAAACCTCTATTTACAGTCTTTTCGATTTTAAAGCAGGTAAGCAAGTAGCTATTAAGGTAAATAGCAAGCCTAGCTTAGATGGTGCTAGAGAAGTGGTAGTAGTACCTATTACGCCAGGTGCCGAAATGGAATTGCGTAGAATGGAATGGGTAGAACGTAACCGTAAAAAAGTAGGCGAATTAAGTAATGGCCAAATTGCCTATGTGTACATGCCAAACACGGGCCCTGATGGTTACACTTACTTCAATCGTTACTATTTCTCGCAAATGGACAAAAAAGCACTATTAATTGATGAGCGTAATAACGGCGGTGGATGGGTGGCAGATTATGTAATTGATTTGCTAAGCCGCGAATTGATGAGCTACTGGGCAATTAGAGACGGTAAAAGCTTCACTACACCAGGTAATGGCATTTACGGCCCTAAAGCCATGATCATTAATGAAAATGCTGGTTCAGGTGGCGACATGATGCCTTATATGTTCAAAGAGAAAGGTTTGGGTAAACTAGTTGGTCGTACCACGATGGGTATTCTGGTAGGCATTAGCGGCTATCCGCGCTTGTTGGATGGCGGTAGCATTACTTCTCCAAACTTTGGTATTTACGACACAAAAGGTAAGTGGATCATCGAAAATGAAGGGGTAGCACCAGATGTTTTTGTAGAACAAACGCCTAAGGATTTGTTAGAAGGTAGAGATCCTCAATTGGAAAGAACCATCAAAATCTTACAAGAGGAAATGAAAAACTACAAATATCCTAGTACCACAAAACCTAAAGATCCAATCAGAGGTCATTAATAAAGAAGGTCCTTGCAACAACTAAACGCAAGGACCTTTAATAATTTTGGAATAAATAGAGGCTAAATCTCTTTCTCCATAACATAATCATTCATATAGAAACCGTTACCAATATCAAGGTCAACGGTTTCTTTTATTTTAAAACCAGCCTTTTCATAAAAATTTTTGGCTTTATTATCTCTGTTTACATTAAGGCGTAAAAATTTTGCTCCCTGAGCCTTGATTTGATCAACCACTTCGTTCATTAAGATTTTGCCTACACCTTTTCCGTGCATTTTAGGTAGCACGTAAAGCTTGTGCAGTTTATAAACGTGATTTTCCGAGTCGACTACAGAGAAGCCAGCAAAACCAACATCCTCTTTTAGTTCAGAAGCGATAAGGAAAGTGTGCCCATCATGCAGTTGCCCTAAAAGTTCGCCCTGATTGTACATTTTATCCAACATAAATACAATCTGTTCTTGGGAGATGATGTCGCTGTAAGCGGTAGGCCAAGTCTGTTCGGCCAAATTTCTAATGGTGGGTAAGTCTTCTTCTTTTGCTTTCCTGAGATATATCATTTTTTTAAGGATCAGGGGTTAGTTGAGTTAAAGGTGATATGTTGTACGTGTTTTAAGTTATAAGTCTTTAGCCTATCTAAATACTAACTACTAATATCTAAATACTAGTTAAAGCAGCTCTCCAATAAATAAATAAGGCACTTGAAATCTGAACGACACTAAGCCATCTTCTACCACTACAAACTCGCCCATTTCTTGTTGCATCAGGTTATCAGCTTCAAAATAAGCGATCACATCGATCAGCAAAACAGTACCTGCAGGTTTCCAAACGCTAAATCCATTTTTGATAGGATAGTGTTTACTTCGCTCGGTGAAAAGCACCAAATTGATATCGGGCAAATAGCAGGTTAAATCATCAAAACTGTCGATGCTACTGATGACATTCACCGCTGGATATTTTTCTTTGATAAGAAATTCCATAGCATCTTCTAAGCCCACGTTTGGTTTCGGAATAATTCGGATATCCTCTTGTAATACTGCTCCCATTGGCAAATTACCAACCACTACGTCTACCTTGAGTTCCAAGGAAATTACTTTTTCATATTCACTAGCGGCTACTAACACTGTTGGACTCCACTCTAAAAGCTGGCCCAAATACTCTTCATTAAAGTTTCCTAATTCGTGGATATATAGCGCTGGTTCTTGCTTTTCTCTGATGATATGGTGTGATGACATGCGCCTAAGTTAAAAGTTTTTCAGCTCACAATCTACAGTTTTCAGTTGGCAGTTTACACTTCGTCATTTACAGTTTTACAATTCACCGATTAAACAAATCAAACCTTTCAAATTTTCAATCGTTCAAACATATATCGATAACACAAAAATCGTATCTTGTAGTGATGAGCAAAAGTAAATTCGAATTATCAAAAGAAGGCGGTCCTCATTTGAGACTGCTCAGTTTAATAGGCACTTGGGACGGTCGTACACGTACTTGGTTTGAGAAAGATGTACTGGCGGATGAATCGGCAACGAGCAGTAAAATTATTGCGCTGCTTAACAAACGTTTTATACGTTATGAGTACCGAGGCGTGATCAATGGTAAAACACACGAAGGGCTAATGGTTTGGGGCTTTGATTTGGGCAATAACAAATGTGTTTGTAGCTGGATCGATAGCTTTCACATGGGCACAGGAATTATGTTCTCTGAGGGCGAGGAAACCAGTAATGGATTTTCGGTAACGGGTCAATACAGTAATAGTGAAATGCCTGAACCTTGGGGCTGGCGCACTGAACTGGAAATCATCAACTCCGACCAGTTTATTTTACGTGCCTACAACATTTCTCCAAGTGGGGAGGAGGCTAAGGCCATTGAAACGATTAATTTGAGATTGGATTTATAGGTTTAAATGAACCACCTAAGACACCTTAGTTCATCTAACATTAAAGGATTAAGATAGTCAAGTTAAAAAACTCAATAGGCTTTAATGGTTCAAATCTAAAATGTGCTTAAATGTCTAAAATGGTAAAAAATAAAAACCACCTAAGACACCTTGGTTCATCTAAGCCATGCGACTAAAATGTTCTTAGATATCTAAGGTGGTTAAAATAATTTATTTCTTATCTGCCGCAGGTTTTTGGTTCAACTGCATCGCCATCATTTGCTTCATCGTATTGTTCATCCCCTCTGTGCTACCATCTAGGAAAATCACATTGCCCTCGCTATACTCTGCAAATTGTTTAATTGCCTCAGTCCACATGGTAAATAAAATCACTGAAGTATCCAGATTTGCTTGTTGCATTTCGTGAGCGGCATTGGTCATCCCTTTCGCTACTTCTTCCCTAAATAACGCAATACCCTGACCGCGCAATTGCGCAGCTTCACGTTCAGCAGTAGCGGCAATTTTAATCGCATTACCATCAGCTTCTGCACCTTTAGTTTTGGTAATCAATAAAGCCTGACCTTCGTTTTCAGCAGCAGCTTTTAAGTTGTTAGAAGCCACTACACGACTCATTGAGCGCATAATTTCTTCATCGAAAGTAATATCATTGAGTTGCAAATCCTGTAGATGATATCCCCAACTTTCCAATACTTGGTCAATTTGGTGTTTTACGTGCTCTACAATTTCATTACGCTGAGCCAATACATTTGCTTGTTTCTGGGTAGCTACATAAGCACGGATTGACCCCTCAATGGTACGGATTAACGCCTGCATTAAGTTATTAGAATCGACGAATTTAAAAGCTACATTTTTGATGGTTTCTTCATCATGGTTAAGCACCGAATAAAGCAACATGGCTTTGAAATATACATTGGCCTGATCTTGCGTTACTGCTTGAAAAGACAGCTCAACTGAACGATTTTGAATAGATATCCTCGAATGAATGACCTCAATCAAAGGAATTTTAAGGCTAAGTCCTGGACGCAACAAGCGCTGATATTTACCGAAAATGGTAATCACCGCAATTGTTCCTTGTTTAACCGTAACAAATGAACTGAAAAGAATAATTAGCGCAAATACAAGTACGCCATAACCGAAGTAATCCATAGCAATAATTTTTGATGATCAATATTACTAAAAATAAACCAGCAAGCGGCATTCCTATTCCCTTTAATCCAAAAAACAATGGGTAAATCTCAAAACAGCTTAACAAACAAAAAATACTTTATGCTGTTTATGCAATATTGAATTACAGAGACATGAACGTAAAAAGAACCTTCGGCACTATCTTAACCATTCTCGGCATTGCAGGATTAATTTATGCAGGTTGGGGCTTTCTAAAGCATAGCGTGGGCACCAGAGAACTCGTAGTTGTAGCCGTCATTGCCATTATCTTTTTCATGTCGGGCATTGGGCTGATTAAGAATACCAAAGACGAAGCCTAAGCACCAACTATTTCTTGTTTAGAGATTTCTTTTGTCGAATAATGAGAATTTGCCCTAGCGCCACTACCGCACAAGCTATAATAGTAAGAATCAAAAATCTGATGCGCTCGGGATCTTGGTAAAGCAGGTACAAAGCATAAAGCACCACCGCAATGGCAGCAGCAGCAATCATATAATGTAGGGTTAGTTTATTGTTTTTCATCCAGCGATATCCTATTGTTTTCGAATTTCAGCCCATGGCCCTTAAAATCCATGTCAGTAAGCGTCTTCATCTTTTGAAATGCAGCACCACTATCGTCCACAGTTAAGCGACTAATTTTATCCTGTTTTACAGAAACCACATCAGCATACAAGAAATCACCTTGGCTATTTATTTTCAATTGCAGTAAAGGTGCTATACCGTTTGGCCCTCTCAAGCTAAACATGCCATAAGTGCAAAAATTACCCAAGCTGTAGGCAATAAATTTGTTTTTGTAAACCTCTACCGCTCTGGTTACGTGCGGCCCGTGTCCAAGTACTACGTCTGCACCCGCATCAATTACACCATGTGCAAAAGCATACACATTGCCACGATTTTCGTTATAAAAAATCTCTGTTTTTCGGGTAACATGTTCAAATCTGGCACCTTCACCACCACCATGAAAAGATACAATCACAATATCGGCTTGTTTTTTCAACTCGGCCACCAGTAGCTTGGCACTATCTATATTTTTAATTGAAACCGTATTTTCATTGGGAGCAAATGCCACAAATGCATACTTCACACTATCAATGGAAAACAAATCAAAAGGCTTATCCAATTGTCCCGCATAATGGATTTGCAAGGAGTCCAAAATCTTTGCGGTATTCTTACGACCCTTGTTGTTAAAATCACCCACGTGGTTATTGGCAACACTGAGTACGTTAAAGCCAGCGGTCTTAAAAATGCCAGCATAACGATCGGGCATTCTAAAAGCGTAGCAGTTATTGGGATTGATCCCCTTGCATTTAGAAGAATTTCCCGAGTTCAGGAAACAACCTTCAAGGTTACCAAATACAATATCTCCCCTCAAAAAAGTATCAACGGCCTTAAAACTGTGAATGGCATCATCAGGCGGCAAATTGAGCTTACTTGGAAAAGCAGAGCCCAACATCATATCACCAACAGCAACAATGCTAATCGTATCTTTTAGCTTCCTTACCTTTAGGGTATCATTTTTAATTACCTGCTTAGCTTCCGTTGTTCTATTTTGACAACTTAACATCAGATAGGTAGCAGCAATCCCAACTAGCAGTCCAAAAATCTTTTTCATGTTCCAAAAAAAATCCCTCCCAAAAAAGGGAAGGATAAATCTAATATCGTCAATCTGAAATTTTAAAATCAGACTATTCTTCTATAAATTCTTTATCGCCTGGTTCAATAATTCTACCACCCTTATAAAAATAGCGGCTATAATAAGGCTCATTTAAATTGCTAATCACTACGCCACGAGTACTTGAAGCATGAGCAAAACGATTATCGCCCAAATAAATACCTACATGTGAGATGCTGCGACTCTTAATTTTAAAGAAAACCAAATCTCCTTCTTTCAGTTCATCCTTAGACAATGGATTAACCATGCTAAAGATATCACGAGAGTTACGTAAAATGGTTGTATTAAAAACTTTGTCGTAAATAGCTTTGGTAAAAGCAGAACAGTCTATTCCTTTTTTAGTGTTACCACCAAAACGGTAGGGAGTTCCTATCCATTCGTAAATAAACTTATATAATTTTAGGTTTGACGTTGCGTTCACAGCAACCCCCATTACTTGCGAGAAATATTGCGAAGCTAAATTGTCTGGATCTTCTACTTTGGCAGCTTCTTTAGTTTTGCTTTGGGCAAATGTTGCCGAAAAAGCTGCGAGAACGATTAAAGTAGAAAACAAAAACTTTTTAATCATGTTATACTATTAAGTTTGGGTAAACAACACTTACACTTAACGTACACCACCGTGGGCTTATTGTTAGGCAGCAAAATTATAATTTAAGGTTCTTGAATCCAAATATTAAAATGTTAAAAAGTGAAGTTATTAACATTTTTTATCCTGAGACCTTCCAGACGGCGATTATCAAATGTATTTTTATTTAAAAAACCAGTCTTTTTTTGAGTAAAATCAGAAATTACGCCAAAGCTCTCCAACACCAAATAAAATTTCTGTTTTTAAAGGCTTTGAGTTTTCCCAAATACACCCAAAATGAATAGTGTAAAATTTACCATTTCTAAAAACGGTATAAAAAGCAGTACAACAAGGGGTTTAACCACTACCTCTTGATGTTTTTACATAAATGCGTATAAAAAAATACAAGAAAATAGATTAGATTTGCTCTCGTAAATAAAAAATTTATCATCAAAACATGAGTGCAGTAGAAATTAATAAAGATACCTATTTGAAGTGGTTTGAGTCGATGTTGCTGATGCGCAAGTTCGAAGAAAAAACTGGACAACTTTATGGTCAGCAAAAAATCAGAGGTTTTTGCCATTTATATATTGGACAAGAAGCCGTAGTTGCAGGAGCAATCTCTGCAATGAAACAAGGCGATTCAATGGTTACTTCTTATAGAGATCACGCTCATGGTTTAGCACTAGGAATGAGTGCTAACAGCATCATGGCCGAAATGTATGGTAAAGCTACTGGCTGCTCAAAAGGCAAAGGTGGTTCAATGCACATTTTCAGCAAAGAGCACAACTTCTATGGTGGTCACGGTATCGTAGGTGGACAAATGCCACTAGGTGCTGGGATCGCTTTCGCAGAAAAATATAAAGGCACCGACAATGTGAACATTTGCTACATGGGCGATGGCGCGGTACGTCAGGGAGCTTTAAACGAAGCGTTCAACATGGCTATGTTATGGAAACTTCCAGTAATTTTTGTTTGCGAAAACAATGGTTACGCCATGGGGACATCAGTAGAACGTACCACCAACATGATGGACATCTATAAAATTGGTTTAGGTTTCGATATGCCGTGCGCACCAGTTGACGGAATGGATCCGGTAGCGGTACACAACGCCATGGACGAAGCCATTCAACGTGCTCGTGCTGGAGAAGGGCCAACCTTTCTAGAAATGAGAACTTACCGTTATAGAGGCCACTCTATGTCGGATCCTGCAAAATACCGTACCAAGGAAGAATTGGAAGAGTACAAAGCAAAAGACCCAATTGAACACATCAAAGACATTATCCTTAAAGAAAAATATGCTGATGAGGCTTGGGTAACCGAAATTGAAGAAAAAGTAAAAAGCATTGTAGACGAGTCTGTAAAATTTGCTGAAGAATCTCCATGGCCACAACCAGAAGAATTGTTCACGGATATTTATGTAGAACAAAACTACCCTTTTCAACAAATTTAATTTTTAGACAAGCATTCAAATAAAGATATCGATGGCTGAAGTAATTAATATGCCTAAAATGAGCGACACCATGACCGAAGGGGTTTTGGCGAAGTGGCACAAAAAAGTAGGCGATAAAATAAAAAGTGGTGATGTTTTAGCGGAAGTTGAAACAGACAAAGCAACCATGGACATGGAGTCTTACTGGGATGGCACACTACTATATATTGGTGTAGAAGAAGGCCAAGCAGTTCCAATTGATGCCCTAATGGCAATTGTTGGTAAAGAAGGCGAAGACTACAAAGCACTTTTGGAAGCTCAAACTAGCGGCGCTAAAACCGAAGCAAAAGAAGAAGCTCCAAAAGAAGAAACTAAAACTGAAGCAGCTCCTTCTCAAGGCGCTGGCTTAAGCGAAGAAGAACTTTCTGCAAAAGGCATTACCGTAATTCGCATGCCTTTGCTAAGCGATACTATGACCGAAGGCGTGATTGCCGAGTGGCATAAAAAAGTAGGTGATAAAGTAAAAGATGACGATGTACTTGCTGACGTAGAAACCGATAAGGCGACGATGGAAGTAATGGGCTACGCTACTGGTACTTTATTGCATATTGGCGTACAAAAAGGCGAAGCTGCTAAAGTAAATGGCATCATTGCTATTGTAGGTCCAGAAGGAACAGATGTTTCTGGCATTTTAGCTGCTGGCGATGCTCCTGCTGCTCCGAAGTCGGGAAGCAAAGAGACCGAAAGCCCGAAAGTTGCTGAAGCTCCAAAAGAGGAAGAAAAAGCACAAGTTGTTTCTAACTCAAATGGTGGGCGTATCATTGCATCGCCTTTGGCTAAGAAAATTGCAAAAGAAAAAGGAATTGATTTAGCGCAAGTTGCTGGCAGCGCAGACGGTGGCCGTATCATCAAGAAGGACGTAGAAAACTTTACACCTTCAGCGGCTCCTGCTAAAGCTGACGCACCTGCTGCTTCATTGGAAAAAACTGCAGCAGCTCCTGTGATCCCTACTTATGTGGGCGAAGAAAAATACACAGAAAAGCCAGTTTCGCAAATGCGCAAAACCATCGCAAAACGTTTGGGTGAAAGCTTATTCACCGCTCCTCACTTCTACCTAACCATTAGCGTAGATATGGACAATGCAATGGCTGCTCGTGCAAGCATCAACGATGTAGCTCCTGTTAAAGTGTCTTTCAACGATATCGTCATCAAAGCGGTGGCCGTAGCCTTGAAAAAACATCCAGCAGTAAACTCATCATGGGGTGGCGATAAAATCCGTTTCAACGAGCACACCAACATTGGTGTAGCCATGGCTGTTGAAGATGGCTTATTGGTTCCTGTAGTACGTTTTGCAGACGGCAAATCATTGTCACACATCTCTGCAGAAGTAAAAGAATACGGAGCTAAAGCGAAAGCTAAAAAATTAACGCCTGCAGATTGGGAAGGTTCAACATTTACCGTATCTAACTTAGGAATGTTCGGTATCGATGAGTTTACATCAATCATCAACTCTCCTGACGGAGCTATTTTATCTGTGGGTGCTATTCAAGCAGTTCCTGTAGTTAAAAATGGCGCAGTTGTCCCAGGCAACGTGATGAAATTAACCCTAGGTTGTGACCACCGTGTAGTTGACGGTGCAACTGGTGCAGCTTTCCTACAAACTTTAAAACAGTTGTTAGAAGCGCCAATCAGATTATTAGCATAATCACCTTGTTATTCCGAGGGAAGCGTAGCGACGAGGAATCTCAAGCACATTCTTCACTTCGTTCAGAATGACACAGCATATTAAAAGTCCCGTACATACGGGACTTTTTCTTTTAAGGCCAAAATCAATAACTTTAGCTATGGCTTACAGCATTGAACTAGCAGATAGAATAAGAGAACATCTAGCAGCAATTCCAAATCTCAAAATAGAAGAGAAAAGGATGTTTAGCGGTCTTGCTTTCATGGTTAACGATAAAATGTGTATTAACGTAAGCGGTGAAAACTTAATGTGTCGTTTCGAGCCGAACTTGCTTGAAGAACTTGCTGAAAAAAGAGGTTTTCTACCCATGATCATGAAAGGGAAACAGATGGCAGGATATTGTTATGTAGAACCCGAGGGCTTTTCCCGAAAAGAAGATTTCGAGTTCTGGCTTAACCTATGCCTCGATTTTAACGACCGAGCCAAATCATCGAAATAATTTTTAGAAAAGCAACCCATTACAACTATTCAAGCTAACCCCGCTTTCGCTTATAGTCCTCGCCTCGTTGCACTTCGGCTGTGGGCTAATCCGCTCAATCGGGTTTAACTAACAAAAACCTGCATTGCAAATTAAAACCTGTCAATTCTGACATTCCATTTTAAAAATCACATTATTTTTCGCATTTTTATGTAAAGCCGCTCCCCGTATGCCAAATATCATTGACAATATTCCATAAATGAATTTTAAAACCTATCCAGTTCCCAAACATTTAAAAAACTACGTGCGTTATTTTTGGAGCTGCGATATTGGTGATTCACAAAAAACAATCCTATTTAAAAACCTTGCCGATAGGTTTCCCCGATTGATATTTCAGGTAGACGAAAAGCCTTTGCTAATGAACTTGGAAAACCAACAAACACCCCAAGCCTACATTTGCGGCATCGACACCTATACCTCAACCGCTAAAATCGAATCTAACTTCTCCCATTTCGGAGTAAGCTTTCACCCATTTGCCCTTTATCAAATCTTTGGACTAAACAGTCAAGAAATGGTAGACACCATTTTAGATTTAAAAACAATCGGCTATAACCAACTCATTGATCGGCTCAACACAGCCCAAAATCATGAAGCCAGAATAAATGCAATAGGCAGCTTCATCGAAAACAAACTAAACCGTAAAACCATCGCCAATACAAGCATTCAGGAAATCATCCTGAATAACGAAATTGCTTTTAATACAGATTTGTTTGCCCTACAAAAGCACTACCACATCACCGAAAGAACACTCGAAAGACTCTTCAAAGCCAATTTGGGCATCAGCCCCAAAAAATACCAGCGCATGGTTCGGTTCGAAAAATCATTAGAATTGCTTACCGCACTTCCTTCAATAGAAATGACCGCTATTGTATATCAATTACACTACGCCGACCAATCGCACTTTATTAAAGACTTCAGGCGTTTTGCAGATACTACACCACAACACTTTCAACAACAAAAATTTCTGTTTTCAGAAAGTGCCGCCTTCATTTCAGAACTTTAAAACTGTCGGTTTCTTACAATACCAACATTCCCTCTCCTTTTAGCTTTGCTTTATCTATCTATTCCCAAAAAGGAAACAGGAGAAAAAACACGTCATTCAATTACGTAAAAAACCATTTGAAAAAAACAATCATCAATGAAAAAAACCGTTCTATTTTTGCTTCTCGTAAGCACTGCATTCATTAGCCAAGCCCAAAAATTTGGTTACAGTAAAGGCGACAACCTGCTCAACGTAGGCGTTGGGGTCAACTCATTTTACAATGGAGGCATTCCCTTTGGAGCCTCTTACGAAAAAGGCATAACCAACGACATTAGCGTAGGTGCAAATGCCGATTACCTCTCTAATAATTACAACTACGGCAGCGGTATTTCTTATAAATTTACGGCTATTTATGTAGGCGCAAGAGCTTCGTACCATTTCAACAAACTGCTAAAAATCAACACTGAAAAAATAGATGTATATGGCGGGGCTACCATTGGCTACAGAAGCTTTAAATGGAAAGATAACTTCTCCAATAGCGGCCTAGACGACAGCTACGGCAGTGGTGTTTATTTAGGTGTATATGCGGGCGGCAAATACTACTTCAGCAAAAAAATTGGCGTCTTTACAGAAGTGGGCGACATTGGCTCAACCAATGCCAGGATAGGCTTGGCATTTAAACTATAGCTTTGCAACCACAATGAAAAAATCCACCTTGATCTTACGCATTGCCATTGGCATTATTCTGCTAACACATAGCATACCAGGCATGTTTAACGGCGGAATAAATGCCTTTGGCAACCTATATCTCAACACCATTGGCTTTGCGCCTTTTGGCCTCATCATAGCGTGGACCGTTAAAATTTCCCATGTCATCTGTGCCGTGCTATTGTTTACAAACAGATGTGTAAAACCAGCCAGCCTCCTCACCATTTTCATTTTGGCAATGGGCATTGCTTTGGTTCATTTTCAAGAAGGATGGTTTGTAGTTGGCGGGGGCAGAAACGGAGTAGAGTATAATTTTTTGCTCATTGCGGTGCTCCTTCAAATTGTGATTAACGATCAAAAACCATTTGAATTACCTACCTCATAAAGGCTTCCAATAGGGAGCCTTTTCCTTTTTTTGAGCAAAGCAATTTCCTACAACTATTAAGGTCAGTCCCGCTTTCGCTCATAGTCCTCGGCTTCGTTACACTTCGCCTGCGGGCTAATCCGCTCAATCGGGTTTAAAAACAAAAAAATTGCAATAATTAAAAGTGATACCAAGAATTTAGCCCACCAAAAAACCGAAAAATATTTTTTGTACTTTGCACTAATAATAGCGTTGGAAAGATGAAAGTAACGGAAAAAATATCACTTGAAAAAATCAGAAATGACAGGAAAAATCCTATCCCCGATTTTGACATCAAGGATGCCGTTATTACACACTATCTTCACAACAATAAAAATGGTGTTTCACAATCCTTCAAAAAAGAAGCAATAAATTACACCAATGAAATTGTGAAAAATTACTTTTCGGAAGAATTCATTGAGAATTACACCGCCGAAAATTTTCGGCTAGATTTTTTAAATCATGAAACAGTACCATTTATACCTGTCGAGAACCCACGATTTAAATTTATTGACCTATTTGCGGGCATCGGTGGCTTTAGGCTAGCCCTACAAAACTTAGGTGGCAAATGTGTTTTCACCAGCGAATGGGACAAACACGCTCAAAAAACTTATCGGACTAACTTCGGAGAAACACCCTTTGGCGATATCACCAAAGAAGAAACCAAAAAATATATCCCAGATGGGTTTGAAGTGCTATGTGCTGGTTTCCCTTGCCAAGCATTCTCCATTGCAGGAAAACGTGGTGGTTTCGAAGACACCAGAGGCACACTGTTTTTCGAGGTTGCAGAAATCATCAGGCGCAAACAACCAAAAGCTATTTTTCTGGAAAATGTAAAAGGACTAAGAAGTCACGACAAAGGAAAAACACTAGCCACAATTCTGAATGTTTTAAGAAACGATTTAGGGTATTTTGTACCCGAGCCACAAATCATTAATGCCAAAGATTTCGGAGTTCCGCAAAACCGAGAAAGAATTTATATTGTAGGCTTTCACCCAAGTCTACACATCAATCAATTTAACTATCCCCAACCCTTAAATAAAAAGGTATCATTTGCCGACATTAAGGAAAAAGACGTAGTCGACACCAAATACTATTTATCTACCCAATACCTTCAAACGCTTGTAAACCACAAAGCAAGGCACGAAAATAAAGGCAATGGCTTTGGCTACGAAATTATTAAAGACCATCAAATTGCCAATGCAGTAGTTTGCGGAGGAATGGGCCGTGAAAGAAATTTAGTGATAGACCATAGAATTACCGACTTTACACCAACTACAAAAATCAAAGGAGAAGTCAATCGTGAAGGCATCAGAAAAATGACCCCCAGAGAATGGGCAAGGCTACAAGGTTTTCCTGAACCCTATATCATTCCCGTTGCCGACGCTTCCGCTTATAAACAGTTTGGCAATTCAGTCGCCGTACCCGCTATCCAAGCAACAGCAAACGAAATCATTAAACTGATCACCGAAAAGTCGTCGTCAAAACATCAAGACAAAATCGCCTAAAACGATTTTCATCCATGACCAGAAATGGATAACCTTTTACGTTTCAGCTTAAATTAAGTACTTTTGCCGCATGTCAGTAACCAAGCCAAGCTTACCAAAAGGAACCAGAGATTTTTCGCCACAAGAAATGGTGAAACGCAATTATATTTTCGACACCATTAAAACCGTTTTCAGGAAATATGGCTACGCCGAAATACAAACGCCTAGCATGGAAAACCTGCAAACCCTAACGGGTAAATACGGCGACGAAGGTGATAAACTGATCTTTAAGATTCTTAATTCTGGTGATTACTTGGCTAAAGTTGACGAAACGTTACTTACTGCTCGCAACTCGCAACTTGCTACCTCTAAGCTGTCAGAAAAAGCCCTTCGTTATGATTTAACAGTGCCTTTTGCTCGTTACGTAGTGATGCACCAAAGCGAAATTGCTTTTCCTTTCAAACGTTTTCAGGTACAGCCAGTATGGCGTGCTGATCGACCCCAAAAAGGACGCTACCGTGAGTTTTATCAATGTGATGCCGATGTAGTAGGTTCTCCATCCCTTTTAAATGAAGCCGAGTTTATATTGATTTATCACGAAGCTTTGAGCAAATTAGGGTTGAAAGATTTTACCATCAAGATCAATAACCGTAAAATATTAAGCGGTATTGCCGAAATTATTGGCAAGCCCGAGCTAATTGTGGACATGACGGTAGCCATTGACAAACTGGACAAAATTGGTTTGGATGGCGTTGCCAAAGAACTTATTGAAAGAGGATTTACCGAAGCTGACATTGAAAAACTGAAACCAGTTATTTTGTTGGAAGGTGCTAATGTTGCAAAGTTGGAAAGCTTAAAGGCTGTTCTTTCAACTTCCGAAACTGGCTTAAAAGGGATCGAAGAAATCGAAACAGTTTTCAACTATGTGAATAATCTTGTATCCGATAACCCAACACTCACAACTCAAATAGAATTAGATATTACCTTGGCTAGAGGTCTCAACTACTACACTGGCTGTATTTTCGAAGTGAAAACCAACGAAGTAGCCATGGGCAGCATCGGTGGTGGTGGTCGTTATGATGACTTAACAGGAATGTTTGGTTTGAAAGACCTAACTGGAGTGGGTATTTCTTTTGGTGCCGATCGTATTTACGATGTGTTGGAAGAACTGAACTTATTCCCAACCTCAGCACAACAAGGCACCAAAGTACTTATCAGCAATTTTGATGAAAACGCTGAGCTTTATGCCTTGCCTTTATTACAACAATTCAGAACAGCCAATATTGCGGCCGAACTTTATCCAAGTTCAGCCAAGCTTAAAAAACAAATGAGCTACGCTGATGCCAAACATATCCCTTACGTGATTTTAATTGGCGAAGAAGAGATGCAAAACAATTTGCTTACCCTAAAAGATATGGTCAGCGGAGAACAACAGAAACTAGCCGCGGCGGAAATTATTGAGCGATTGAAATAGATCCCACATTTCCAGTCCCCTCTCTTTTTCAAGGAGAGGGTTAGGGAGAGGATGAACAAAACTCCTTCGTCATTTCGACCGTAGTGGAGAAATCTTTGAACTTTGTATAGCAAAACCAAAGATTTCTCCATTCCACTGTATTCCAGTCGAAATGACGGACTATTTAAGTCACTACAAATTCTAATTAAAGCAACTGCTTCAACAATTCGTTTATTTCCTGTTGAGTAGCCGCGGTTTTATCCTTCGCATACCAACCGTGAAGCTTCTCAGCCAATTCAGGCATTTCCACCCCTTCAGATTTCCATTGGGCCAACAAGCCTTGTAAAACCGCAGGACGAGGTCCCCACTTAGGCAACAATAAATTCCCTGCCTCATCCAATATTAGCAAAACAGGAATCGCACGACCTCCATTGGTTAAATGCGCATCAATCAATGGAAGGTTTTTATCACGTAAAGTAAGTTTCAACTTGAATTGATCGGGAGCTTCCGAAACAATTTTGTTGATAACAGGCACAATTTGCGCTGCATCACCACACCAACCTTCGGTAATCACCAAAAAGTGATATTTCCCTTTGATCCCTTTTAAGGTTTCTAAAATTTCTTCGCTCAACACAGCGGTTTTATCAACCCTGTTCATGCGCTGCACATTCATTTTAGTGTAGTGCAACATCGCCTCCGAATCGTCTGGACCAGTAGTTTGTCCCTGAGCCAATAGCTCATCTACCAAATTTCTGTAGCTAGGGTAGTCTAGCGCTTCTTTATCAAAAATATTACTGTAATCAAGCATAAAAACGCTGTAATAAAATGGTTACGCCCTTTTTTTAAATCTTTTATTAACGAGATTTGTGCCCTTATTTAACACACAACACCTCAACTGAATTTAAATGGATAGGATTAAGCGCAAAGTTCTTTTATTAGCTGCTGTTATTTGTATTGCAACTGTAAAAATTTACGCACAATCGGGTAATACCGGAAAAATAAGTGGCAAGATTGTAGACGCACAAACCAACGAAACAATTCCCTACGCTTCGGCAATATTATTAGACAGAAAAACAAAAGCAACCGTTAGAATTGTTCAATCTGACTTGGATGGAAATTTTGCCATTCCAAATTTAGCAGACGGAACTTACTCTTTTAAGGCTAGTTACGTAGGTTACCAAACCATGGTTAGAGATTCCATCTCTATTACTGGTGCGCTCAAAAGCATCAATTTGGGCACCATCAAAATGAAAACGGGCAAAGGAAACATCCTTAACGAAGTAACCGTAACCGCACAAAAACCGACCATGCAATTGGGTATCGATAAGAAAGTTTTCTCGGTAGACCAAAGCGTAGTAAGCGAAGGTGGTTCTGCTACTGATGTATTGCAAAATGTACCTTCTGTACAAACCGATATGGATGGCGGCGTTTCTTTAAGAGGATCGGCAGCCAGGGTATTAATTGATGGTAAACAATCATTAATTGGCGGTGGCGATGTAGCGCAGATTCTAGCCTCAATCCCTGCCAGTTCTATTGAAACCATCGAGGTCATTACCAATCCTTCTTCTAAATATGATGCTGAAGGCCAAACAGGGATCATCAACATTGTTTTAAAGAAAAACAAGAAATTAGGTTTTAATGGAAACGTAGCCTTAACAGCTGGAAACAGGGATAACTATAACGGTTCTACCAACCTATCTTTTCAAAATAAGAACATTAACCTTTACGCTAATTACAGCTACCGCTATGGTAACAGACCTGGTAATGGCTACAACAACACGTTTTATCAAAGCGGCGTAAGAGGCGGTGGCTACATCAACCAAAGCAATAATTCTAACGAGTTGGAAAAGGGACACAATGTTAAATTGGGTATCGACTACAACCTTACCGAAAAAAGCACCGTAAGTTTATCTGGAGGTTTCAACATCAGGAACAGCGATGAAATAGAAAATATTGGCTTCAGCGAGTACAATGGTGCGAACTCTCCTCTAAATTTATCTAACCGTGTAAATACCAGAGATCGTAAAGGAAACAACTACGATTTAAGTTTAGATTTTGTACAAAAATTCAAGAAAAAAGGATCGGAATTGACTTTTAACGCTAGTTATGCAACGGGTGATAATGATACTTACCAGTTTTTTGACACTTACAAGGTTTTTGAAAATGGTTCATCAATTCCTACTGAATTTTTGCAACAACGTACTAATAGGCCAAGTGATAACAAAAATTATAACGTACAATTAGATTATACGTTACCGTTAACTGAAACTTCGCGTATAGAAGCTGGTTACAGAAGCCAGTTCCGAGTTTCAAATAGCAGAACCATTGCGGATTCATTGATCAATGGAGCCTATGAGTTTAGCCGTACCTTAAGTAACGACTTTAATAGCGATGACTACGTACATGCTGTGTATGTGAACTATCAAAATCAGATCAAGAACTTTGGCTACCAAGTGGGCTTAAGGGGAGAAGATGCAGCATTAGAAACAGAAATGGGCACATACGATGCAAGCAGAAACATTAGCTACACGCCAGGGAAAGTTGCCTACACCCGTTTGTATCCAAGTATTTTCTTGACACAAAAACTTAAAAACGAACAACAGCTTCAATTGAGCTATAGCCGTCGTGTTAACCGTCCGCGTGGTTGGGATACCAATCCATTTTTAGATGTTTCGGATCCGATAAACCACCGTATGGGTAATGTGAATTTAATGCCTGAAGACGTGCACGCTTTCGAATTTAGCTACAGCAGGTTCTTCAAAAAATTCTCATTAGTATCTTCGGCCTATTTCCGTCAAACCAATGATGTGATCCAACGTATCAGATACGACGATTACAATGGCGAACAAGGCGTTAGTTTAACCATTCCTCAAAATCTTACCAGCGCAAAAAATAGCGGAGTAGAGTTAATTGGAAAGTTTGACGTTTCTAAAAAATGGAACTTCACCACCAACTTTAACTTATACTACAGAAAAATTGAGGGCGTGGCTGCATTTGGAACAAAAGACGTTGATGGAATGAGCTATAATGCCAATATCACCAACAACATTACCTTGCCATACAACATTACGCTACAATTAAGAGCAGATTACCGTTCTAACGAAGTGACCGCACAAGGAACCTTTAAAGCTATGTATGGCTTTGATGCAGGTGCCAAAATGGATTTGATGAACAAAAGAGCAAGCTTAAGCTTTAACATCAGAAACTTGTTCAACACCCGTAAATTCCAAATGGAGTTTGACAACACCAATGCATCAAACACAGGTTCTACCATTAATTTTAGTAGAGCAAGAGCTGGCAACATGGGCTCATTAACTTTCTCTTACCGTTTTGGCAAGACTGATTTTAGCCAAAAGAGAAAGAAAACACAAGAAGCTCCAAGATCAGACGAGGAAAGTTTCTAAGCGCATTCCGCAAGCGTTTTTAACATAATTTAAAAAAATAAAAAAAGCCCTTAAGAAAATTAAACCTTAAGGGCTTTTTTGCATCCAAATAGGTCAACAAACTATCTTTTTGAAACAAGCTGCCTTATCGAATTGAAATTTAGAGAGTTTCTTAATATATTAGTATTGATTTAGACCTAAACCAACGTTGAAGAATTTACTTGCCCTAATCTTTTTTATTTTATTTACCATTCCCCTTCTAGCGAACGCACAAACAACCGAAAAAGGCATTATTAGAGGTAAAGTTATCGAGGAAGTTGGCGCATTGCCGATTCCTTTCGCCGTTGTTTCCATTTTTGAAAGCGGTGTAGAGCAACCAATGGTTACTTTTCAGACCGATGAAAATGGCTTCTTCAAATTCAACAATATCAAATTTGGCACTTATAAAGTTAAAGTAAGCTATGTAGGCTTTGGGCCTTTGTTTGTTAACGAAGTAATCGTTAATGAAAAAGAGTCCGACAAAAACCTAGGCACTTTAAAATTGGCTGCCGAACAAAATAACCTCAATGAGGTGGTAATTACGGCCGAAAAACCTGTGATTGAAGTAGGCGCTGATGTCATTACGTACAATGTAAGTTCAAGTATTTTGGCAGAGGGCAGTACAGCGACAGACCTCCTTAAAAACGTGCCCATGGTAGAGGTTGACATTGATGGCAACACCACCATTTCGGGCAAAAGAAGTACCAGGGTTTTCATTGATGGCAAACCTTCCGATTACATGACCTCCAATATCGCCGATCTGTTAAACGTTCTTCCCTCTGATGCTATTGAAAAAATCGAAGTGATGACCAATCCACCCGCCAAATATTCGGCCGATGGCGAAGGGATCATTAACATCGTGATGAAAAAAGGCTTTAAAGTGGGATTCAATGGTAACATTGGTCTTTCGGCAGGTACGCAGGGGAACAATAACGCAAATGCAAATGCTTCCTATAAAGGCGAAAAATACAGCATTACTGGCGGCGGGGCTTATAGGATGGGTATCGGCAAAAGCACTAGCGAAAGCTACAGAACCAATTTTTTCACAGACAGAGATCCAGCAATTTATCAAAATCCAGACACCACCTTTTATTACAACCAATTCAACAACGCCCGCAACGAAAACAATGGCGGAAACTTTAGGGTTGCTTTAGATTGGGACATTAACAAAAAGCAGAACCTACGGGTAAACACGAGCTACAATGTAAACAGAAGCGATAGCTGGTCGGGCAATGATTTTTATTATATCGACCAACAGGAAATTACCAAACGTCTCCGCAACCAGATCAACTTAGGGGATGCGAGCAGTAATAACTTTGTGTTCAATACCGATTACAGCCTAGCGACTGACACCTCTGGCGGCAAGCTAACTGCTGGCTTTACCGTAAACACGAATAGCAGTAACTCTACCAGAAGTTTTGAACGGAGCTATGCTTTTCCAAATAATTTAAACCCCAGCTTACAACAAAACGACAATGAAATAGGAAACAGGGGGATTAACGTTAACCTGGATTATGACAAGCCTGTTTTTAATAAAAGAGACCGATTGGAATTTGGAGTGGCTTACAACTATCGCAAAAACCAAAATGATTTATTGGTAGATAATTTCAACTACAAAACACAACAGTTTGTCACCAATGATAAGCTAAGTAATGAGTTCTTTTACAACGAAAATATCTTGGCAGGATATCTTTCCTATAACTACCGAAATAAGGGTTGGTCGGCAAAGGCGGCACTAAGAAGCGAATACACGAACGTTAATTTCGACCTTTCAACAGGCGAAGTGTACAATGTGAGCCCCTACTTTAGCTTCTTCCCATCGTTGTCTTTAAATCGATTTTTCAGAAAGAGATACAACATTGGTGCTACCTACAGCGTGAGGATTAATCGCCCTAGAGAAAACACCCTGAATCCGCAGGTAAACAATGCCGATACGTTGAATATCTCTTACGGTAATCCAGATCTTTCACCTTCTTATACCCACCAATTTGACGTTAGTTTTGGCGCTTTTGGCAAGCAGTGGTCGTTCACCCCTCGCATTTCATATTCGAGAGCAAGCGGCGTAATTGAACGTTACCGCTTTGTGAACGACAACGGTATTTCAGAAAGCACTTTCAATAATGTGGGCACCAATTACTCATTGGCTTTCATGCTTATTGGAAATTATAGGCCAACCAAGAAAATTTCGGCCAATGGAAACTTTAGTATCATCCAAAGCAACTATACGTCGAGCTTAAACAGTGCTTTAAACAGAGGAGGAATCAGTATCCGATCAAGAGCTGGCATTTCAATGCAACTACCTTACAAAACCGCTTTTGAAGCTAATTTGAACTACAATAACAACGTAAGTGCTATTGGTCGAAATAGCGCCTCTATTAACACCAGTTTTGGCGCCAGGAAAACTTTTTTAAAGAACACCCTCACGGCTCGCATCAGTGCCAACGACCCTTTCCGAGCGAGAAGAAATGCTACTTTTAACGAAGGCCTAAACTTCTTCTCCAACACCTACGGCGTGAGCAACACCAATAATTTTGTGTTCAACATCAACTATCGTTTTACGAAAGTGAAAACCAACAAGGTAAACGTTCCACCACCACCAACCACATCGCAACAATAGAATTAGGGTAGAGTTAGCGATAAACTCATTATTTGTTAGTTTTGCCTTTATTTAATATATCCATTAACTAACTTCTAATGAACGATAACCCTTGGAAAACCCTTAGCAGCGAAGAGAAATACAATAACAAGTGGATTACCGTTACCGAACATCAGGTGATTAATCCCTCGGGTGGCAAGGGAATTTATGGCGAAGTACATTTTAAAAACCTTGCGATAGGTGTGTTGCCACTAGATGACGAGCACAATACTTGGCTGGTTGGGCAATATCGCTACCCATTAAAAGCCTATAGCTGGGAAATTCCAGAAGGTGGCGGTCCGCTAGGTTCTGATCCAGAACTAAGCGCTAAAAGAGAACTGGCAGAAGAAACGGGTTTGGTTGCTTCGAAACTTACAGAGATACAACGCATACACCTTTCCAATTCGGTAAGCGATGAACTGGCAATTATCTACTTGGCCCAAGATTTACAGTTGGGAGAAGCAGCACCCGAAGAAACAGAAGACCTTCAGTTGATTAAGGTGCCTTTTACAAAAGCGTTTGAAATGGTGATGAATGGAGAAATTACCGATAGCATGAGTGTGGCCGCGATCCTTAAGGTGCACTTGATGATACAGAAAGGAGCGATCTAAACATGCGTTTTAGCTATTTTCTCCTATTTATTGTTTTATTCCTAGGCTGCGCTACTTCACAAAAATTGCAGCAGAAAAGCGAACTAACAACAAGTTTTGACTACCGTTATGATGTGGATTGGTATGCCGAAAACCATACCTTTGAAAATAATCTTGCTCATTTTTCAGACAACAATGCCCACGTGGAAAGTGGAAATCTCGTATTAGAACTCAATCGCAATAAACACCAAGGGAAAGATTATACTGGTGCCGAACTGCGTAGCAAAAAAATGTTTTTATACGGTCGCTTTGAAGCTCGTTTAAAAGCTTCGGATGCCTTGGGCTGTATTACCGCTTTTTTCCTTTATCGCCCTAATGCTGCTCAAAACACCGAAATTGACTTTGAAATTAGCGGCAAATATCCAAAGGTAATTACGCTGAACCATTGGGTAGATAAACGCTCACATGATAAGGATATTCCGTTAAGCTTTGATAGTACGAAAGATTTCCACTCTTACGTCATCCATTGGAAACCCAACCTCATTGAATGGGAAGTGGATGGCCAAATTATCCATCGCACCACCGACGCGGTACCCAACAAAGCCATGCAAGTAGTTTTTAATTTATGGGCAACCAAATCAATCAAATGGGCAGGTAGTATAAAAGACGCAAAACTTCCTACCTTTGCAAAAATTGATTCGTTTAAGTACACACCTTATAAAAGATAATTAATGAAGAAGCTTTTGGGCTACCTCCTAACGCCAATATTCTATTTTACCTTTGGATTGTTTTTGGGCATTTTTCATCCTATACAATGGATTTGTTATAAAATATTTGGCTACTCGGCGCATAAATGGTCGGTAGATGTGTTGAACTTTTTCTTGACCTACTCCCAATTAACCTTACTAAATGGTGTTAGTTTCAGAAACGATTTTAAATTGCCAAAAGACAGACCGATTATTTTTGTGGCCAATCACCAAAGCATGTACGACATCCCGAGCTTGATTTGGTTCTTGCGTAAACACCATCCTAAATTCATTTCTAAAATTGAATTGACCAAAGGCATTCCATCTATTTCCTTTAACCTAAAATATGGCGGTGGGGCCAATATCAACAGAAAAGACAGCAAGCAGGCCATTGGCGAAATTATAAAGCTAGGCAGGCGCATGAACGAGAAAAACTGGAGCACCGTAATTTTTGCGGAAGGAACAAGAGCTAAGGATGGTCAGTTGAAACCTTTTCAAGTAGGTGGCATTGCTACTTTACTTAAAAATGTTCCAAACGCACTCATTGTTCCAGTAGCGATAGAAAACTCTTGGAAGGTGGTTAAATATGGCTCGTATCCGTTGGGTACTTTACTTCCACTAAAGTGGACTGTTTTGGCACCTATTGAACGCGAAGACAAAGCACCTGAAGATTTAGTGTTGCAAGCGGAAAATGCTATTAAACAGTATATCGGACAGGCTTAGGCTATTTACCGCTTGAGTTCTTAGCGTAACTCTTCTCCTTCTTCATGGTTTTTATAATAAGCGTAAAGGATAAAGAAGTATTCGCAAAGGACGTGATGGCTTATGATAAATACAAAGGCCCTTGTGAGATTCTTCGTTGCGCTCTGAATGACAAAAACCTTTAAACGTTCTTGGTATCAATCAGTTTGAAGAACGCATCCCTGTAGGTATCTCCTACTGGAATTGTTTTCCCAGCAATAGCGATACGGCTACGTTCGATGCTTTCAATTTTATCTACTGCAATGATGTAAGACTTATGCACCCTGATGAAATCCTTTTTAGGTAAAGTTTCTTCCATTTTCTTCATGTTTTGCAGCGTAATGACACGCTCATTTTTAGTGAAAATAGAAATATAGTCTTTCAATCCTTCAATGTAAAGGATGTCATCAAGCTCAATTTTTTGAATTTTATGCTCTGTCTTAACGAAGATGAAATCTTGTATGGATGGTGTTGCCACTGGAGTTGCTACTGGCTCAGGAGCTACTGGAGTTGGCGAATCCTGCTTCTGACGTTGGTTACGTACCTTTTCAACGGCTTTGTAAAACCGATCAAATGCAATGGGTTTCAACAAATAATCCGACACATTTAAATCATAACTCTCCAGTGCGTATTGCGAGTAGGCGGTAGTAAGAATATAACTGGCCTTGTTTCCTGCGATTTTAAGAAACTGTATTCCCGTCAGTTCTGGCATTTGAATATCCAAAAAAACCAGATCGATATTGCCTTCTTGCACAATCTGCATGGCTTCAATAGCACTTTCGGTACGTTTTACCAACTCTAAAAAGGGTACTTTGGCCACGTAATCAGCAATAATATCCAGCGCTAGTGGCTCGTCATCAACGGCAATACATTTTAAAATCATAAATCAAGCATTAGTTCTGTAGTGTAATGTGTAGACGAATTTACAATATTTAGCTTATACCTTTCGGGATATAACAATTGCAATCTGCGCTCTACATTGTTTAGTCCAACCCCACCAATGGCATCTTTGTTGGCGGCACTCTTTTTATTGGACACGCTAAAATGCAAAATCTTTTGGTTGGCAATAATATTGATTTTAATAGGATCGCTATGATCATTAGCTACCCCATGTTTAAAAGCATTTTCTACAAAAGAGATCAAAATTAAAGGCACAATTTTTTGTCCATCAATTACACCATTAATGGTAATTTCAACCGCAGCACCATCTTTAAACCTAAGTTTTTGTAGTTCTACATAACTCTCTACATACTGTATTTCCTTATCCAAACTTACCCAGCTATCGTTACTTTCGTAAATCATATAGCGCATAATTTCCGACAGCTTTAAAATGGCATCTGCAGTTTTATCTGACTTTTGATAAGCCAATGAGTAAATGTTATTGAGGGAGTTGAACAGAAAATGTGGGTTAAGCTGTGATTTTAGGAACTGTAATTCCATGTCTTTCTTTTCGCTTTCCAAATTGCGCTGTACACGTTCATCAGAAAACCAATCAACCGCAAACCTGATGATGCTACTTGAAACCAAGAAAAATCCTGCTAAAAATACTACTGTGGCAACATAATTACTCATAGAAATATGATTACGCAAGCCATTATCAGATTCATAGTAAAATACATGTTCTGGATTGAGCAAACCAACCAGCACTTTAATACCAGTACTTGCTACGATGAGCAGAATGAAACAAAGAATATATAACCAATATTTCTTTCTTTTCTTTAAAAGTTCTGGAATAAGAACAATGTAATTGATATAGAATACCGCAACATTGATGGCGCCAAATATGACATAGTCAATCACCAGCTCTTTCAATGGATGCGCTTTGTTTGAAAAAAACAGTGCAACTGCAATAATGGTGACGATTACTCCCCAAAATGCACAATTAAGTATCACCGATGCTTTGCTACTACTTTTCATATAATTTTGTCGCCCATAATTTATCTAAACTAGCTATAAGCCATTATTGGACCAAGCACTTTCGACCAACTGGCATTTTTTTTCTACGAATGGGCAATTTAGCCCATTTATTCGACAAACAGGCATTTTAACCGTTTATCTAGGATATTTTACACTTGGTCTAAAACATTTTCACAGGGTTTTAATAATTATTCTATTTGTTCAACGGAAACGAAAAGAGTATTAAACTTTAAACCTTAGAACCATGAAAAAGTTAACCAACGTATCGCCATTTCTACTTTTGTTATTCCCTGTATTTATAGTAATGTTATTTGCATTCACCGCTAACAACAACGATGCAAGCAACAATGAAGAAGGTATGGTAAAAACAACCACTACCTCTGAAAACACTACTATTGTTAAGGCTGCTAGCGTAATCCTAAGATAAACATGAACACATCGTTTGCCATTGAAACCGTTGGACTGAACTATCGTTTTGGCTCACAAACCGTAGTGAAAGATTTATCACTACAGGTCCCGAAAGGAAGTATTTATGGTTTTTTAGGCCCAAATGGAGCTGGAAAAACCACTACTATTAAAATATTACTGAACCTGTTACAGTCTTCTTCAGACAAGGTTTTTATTTTTGGCAAAGAGTTAAACAGCAACCGTACAGCTTGCTTAAAACAAATGGGCTCCCTGGTAGAGCAACCAGCCATCTATGCGCATCTAACAGGTAAAGAAAACTTGATCAACCGTTGTATCCTTTTAGGAATAAATCAACGCAAGGTTGCTGAGATGCTGGCTTTAGTTGGTCTAACAAGCGCTGCGAATAAAAAAGCAGGCAAGTACTCGCTAGGCATGAAACAACGCTTAGGGATAGCCTTGGCTTTAATCGCTGATCCCGAACTATTACTGTTAGATGAACCTACCAATGGTTTAGATCCTAATGGAATTATTGAGATTAGAAATTTGATGATTGAGCTAGCTGGCAAACATGGCAAAACCATTCTGGTTTCGAGCCACTTGCTTGCAGAAATTGAAAGAACAGCTACCCACGTGGGCATCATCAATAAAGGTGAACTGCTTTTTCAAGGCAAAATTAACGAGCTACACGACTTGAGTAAACCTGTTATCAAAATTGAAGTAGATGATAGCGCTGCTGCACTTAACATATTAAGCACTACTGGAGCCGAAATCATCGACATGGACGAAGGTCTTGTAAAAATCGCATATACAGGCAAGGCAGAAATGGGCAAGTATAACAGCCTTTTGGTCAATAACGGCGTAACCGTTTATGCTATCTACACCGAGAAAAAAGACCTCGAACATTTATTCCTAGACATCACCTCTAAAAACTAATATCATGCGTTCTTTCTACATATCTTTTGTTTCAGAATTTTACAAATCACGTAAAACACTAGCATTTTGGGCGGCCATTGTTTTACCGTTAATCATTTGTGGACTAATCGCTTTGGGATATTATTACGATTCGGCTAAAGTGCTGAAATACAATTACCCAGGCATGATACTTTGGTTCAAATATAGCGGAGCAGCATTGGGAGTAATGGGCATGCTCATTCTACCGTTCTATGTGATGTTTATGGCTTTTTCGGTAAACAACATAGAGCATAAAAACGACACTTGGAAAACGCTGTTTTCGCAGCCTTTAAATAAGTTTTCAATTTACGCCGCTAAATATGCATATGCTGTTGCGCTATTGTTTATATGTTTATTTCTTTTTGCCTTACTTACTTATTCCACTGGGTATTTGCTACAAATGCTAGTGCCCAAGTTTACTTTTAATGATTACAATCCAGCAATTATATTAAGCAAGCTTTATGGCAAACTGTTTTTGGCTTCCTTAGGTATTCTCTCTGTACAGTTTATATTGAGCTTAATCTGGTCTGATTTTTTAAAGCCTATGGGAATTGGTTTCGTAGGAACCATCATGGGAATGATCACGGGCAGTGTTGGTTGGAAATATGCCTACCTTATTCCATATAGCGATCCAACTCTGGCATTAGGTTCAAGTGCAGCTGCAAAAAAAGCTAACCCTGAAAGCTTCGCTGTGTTTACACAAGAGGTGTGGGTGAGCATTGCTTACGGAGTGATTTTATTTATTGTCGGTTACTTTATTCTTACCAAGAGAAATATTAAATAAAGATTTTTTAGTTTAGTTTTAGTTAATAACAAAAAGGCGGCTGGTTACCGCCTTTTTTTATCTTCCTGGTTTTGGAATAATCATTAAACTTTCGTGGCCATTTTCATCAACTGACTGTACCGCAAAAAAGTAGTTGTCTTTTGAGTAGGCTAAAGTAGCGGTAGGTTCCTTTACGAAAAATTTTCGCTCCCAAAAAGGACTGGTGGTTTCTCTCATAAGCACATAGTAGCCAAATGGCGTTTTACCTTTCGGCACATCCCATTTTAACTGAGTTTTGTTAGTTAAGCCAGAAGTTATCACCGTTACATTTTGCGGTTCTTGGGTAGACAATCCCAAATTGGCCATCACCGACATATTCATACGGCTAACTTTTTGGAGATAATTATAATCGACATATTCTGGTAAGTCTCCATATTTAAATCCATTTTCAGTCCTCACATCCTGATGTTGTCTGTTAAAATCTTCGTTCATCTCGGTAACCCTCACCGCCGTAAACCCTTGTTGCGAAAAAGGAGTATGGTCGCCACCTCTTAAATACCGATCTCTTCTATAAATGAGCTTTACTTCCAATTGATCAACATAACGCTCAGCAACCTCCTTGATATATCTAGCGGCTTGTCTAGCATTACCGTCATTCTCTGTTCCTGCTGATTGACGGGCAGCTGCTTGTTCCTTCGTTTCGGCAGCGGCAACGCCCTCGCTAAACACCCTTACACTTTTATTGTCCTTGATATCCGTTTCCATTCCGTATGAATTTCCCACGATATCATTATTCATCAACAAATGAACATCCCAACCTTCGCTTTTTGCTCGCTTTGCCAAATTAGCGGCTCCGTATAATCCCTGCTCTTCTCCTACAAAAGCGACAAAAACCAAAGTAGTTCTAAACTGGTACTTGCTCATTACTCGACACATTTCCATTACCGCAGCTACCCCAGAGGCATCATCGTTAGCACCAGGAGCAAAGTCCTTTATGTTCATCACGTCGGTCACCCTTGAATCATAATGACCAGAAACCATCAGCATCCGTTTGTCATTGGGATCAGTACCAGGTAAAACAGCCATTACATTTTTTAAAGTTACAGGCTCTTTAATTCTTCTTCCATCAGCGGGCTGCAAAAAGGTATCGTATGAAACCTGTAGCTTCCCTCCACTCTCTGCGGCATATTTTTCAAACTCACTCTTGATCCAACTTCGGGCCGCACCTATCCCCTTGGTTTTGCTTAAAGTATCACTCAACGTATGGCGGGTATGAAAAGAAACCATCTTTCTAATCAAGTTTTCCAGATTATTTGCCGAAACCTCATTTAACATGTTGATAATTTGGGGGTCTCTAACTTCTATTTTTTGTGCGAAGACAAGAGAATTAACCAAAAACCCTATGCTCATTAGCAAAGCCAGACGAAGATTTTTCATATTCATTTAGGTTGTAAAATTCTGAATAGAAAGTTACAACTATTTGACATTACCTGTAAATTCACACCATATTGTTACTTAACCTAAATAGACAATTTATGATAAAGAAATTTACCATTGGCGCATTAGCCATTGCCTTTTCTTTCAACGCTTTTGCACAAGAACAAGTGAATACTGAGGCTGTACAAAAGATCAGAAAGGAAGGATTAGAAAACTCGAAAGTAATGGACATTGCTTTCCAAATTACCGATGTGATTGGACCTCGTTTGGCCAATTCTCCAGGTATTAAAAGAGGAAGAGACTGGGCCGTGAAATATTTTACCGAGCTTGGACTTAAAAATGCCAAACAAGAAAGTTGGGGCGACTTTGGAAAAGGTTGGTCAGTAGAGAGATATTATGCTGCTACTACTGCTCCTTTTTACAGACCAATTATTGGTTATCCTAAAGCTTGGACACCAGGCACCAACGGGCCAATTAAATCGGAAGTTGTTTTAATTAAAGCGGATACGGTTACTGACCTTGAAAAATATAAAGGCAAACTGGCTGGCAAAATTGTAGTAATTGAATCGGTAATGGTACAGCCGCTTAAAAATTCATATACACCAGATGTAACACGCTACACTGACGAAAAACTTGCTGAAATGGCAGCAGCAGCACCTGCAGTTCCAGGGCAGGCACGCCCAGGTGGCCGTGGTGGCAACAACCAAATGGCCATGATGATGCGTATGCGTCAAAACAGAGCCGCGATCAATGAAATGTTATTACAAGAAAAAGTAGGTTTGATTTTAACCTACGCCCGTGGTAACTATGGTACTTTCTTTACGAGCAACGGTGCCTCTTATGCGGTAGATGCCAAACCTGTTGCTCCAGAATTAGAAGTATCAGCCGAGGATTTTCTGCACATTTTACGTTTATTGCGTGCTGGTCAAAAAGTAGAGGTGGAAGCTGACGTGAAAACAACTTTCTATCCACAGGATGTGAAAGGCTACAATGTTATTGCTGAAATTCCAGGTACTGATAAAAAGTTAAAAGATGAGATTGTAATGCTAGGCGGTCACTTTGATTCTTGGCATTCAGGAACTGGTGCAACTGATAATGCAGCTGGTTCTATCGTGATGATTGAAGTAATGAGGATTTTAAAAGCCATTGACTTTAAGCCAAAAAGAACCATTAGAATTGCCCTTTGGGATGCTGAGGAGCAAGGCTTACACGGATCAAGAGGTTATGTAAAGCAACATTTTGCTGATCCAACCAAAATGGAATTATTGCCTGAGCACGGAAAGCTTAGTGCTTATTACAATCTAGACAATGGTACTGGTGCTGTACGTGGTATTTACTTGCAAGGTAATGCTGGAGCAAAGGATATTTTCCAAGCTTGGTTAAATCCATTTGCTGATTTAGGTGCAAAAACGGTAACCATTAGCAACACTGGCGGTACCGATCACCAAGCTTATGATGCCGTAGGCTTACCAGGTTTCCAGTTTATCCAAGATCCAATGGACTACAATACGCGTACCCACCACACCAACCAAGATACTTACGATAGATTGGTAGAGGATGACTTGAAAAAATCCGCAACGATTATCGCTTCTTTCGTTTATCACACTTCAGAACGTGCCGAGAAAATTCCTCGTAAAGAATTACCAAAACCAGTTGCTCCAAGAAATTAAAAGCCTTGGTCAATGTTTTAACCCTGACTGTTTTTTAGAACCGTCAGGGTTTTTAATTAGGAAACTACTATTTACCGAAATCCTATAAGATTCTAATTCGGCTAGGAATAACATGGTAAAATCCGCAAAAATCAGTATACCTACCTCTGTTGGCATATCTCGGATCACTAATGAGATTACCGCTTTGATCATAGTTTATTACGGGAGTTCCTCCAGGCTTATGAGACCACATCCCATTATTATCTCTTCTGTACCAATGAAAATCCCAATTTGGACCCACTACTAATGCTACATAATGCCCATCTGCAGGAGTACTATCTACATTTGGAATCGATATCAAACCATCACGAGCAGCGGCAGCGCTTACTTCGGCACAGCTAATTGCTGCATACATACGACCACTGCCTCTACCTGGCTGCGCAAAAGTATTAGTTGCAAAGTTACTTCCATAGTTATAACAATTATTACTTCTAAGCCTACTCGCATCATTATTCCACCAACCAGGATTATAAGGCGGCTCTACTAATACTTTAGCAGTATCTTTTTTGCTTTTTAAAGTTGATTCAAAGCTTTTGTTTTTGACATCGATTTCCTCTAAAGCAATTTTTTTGATTTCGTCATCCAAAAAACTACCCGAAGTATCCAATAACCACTTTTCTATATCATTTTGATGATCAACATAGCTCTCTCTAGTCCAGCCAAAGTCAACAATGTTTGCATTTACTAGCATTTTTTGGGGCAAATCAGGATCTCCAACGGAAGAAACGATAAACCCACGATAGCCGAGCCCGTACAAAATACTTGGGGATTTCAAAAGTGATTTCTCACGTAAAGAATAAAGTTTCTCCTTAAGGATCTTTGCCTGTTCATCAGAAAGCTCCCAAGTTGGATTGGGACGCCCAGAGAAAATGTCTAAAGTAATCAGTGTTGCCATTTTGTTATTTATTTACTTCCTACTCGTATAGCTTTTCGGATACGCTCCGTTTTTTTCAATGGTCTCTGGCCTCCATTATAATTCTACATCTATTATTTTCTGTATTAAGTAAATATTGCTATTGCGATAATTTCTATACAAATACCCTCTCCTTAAATGCCCATACCACCAACTGGTAGGCATTTCTAAAGCCCATTTTTTTTACCATATTTCTTCGATGGGTTTCAACAGTGAGCCTGCTGATGAAAAGCTGATCAGCAATTTCCTTATTGCAATAGCCCAAGGAAATCAATTGTAAAACTTCCACCTCTCGGGTACTGATACTGTCTTGTAGATGTTCTTCATTAATTTGGATTGTCATAGCTCTTTAGTTTTACCCAAAATTATTTAGACCGAACTGTTCCAACTTTAGAGATATTACCTTAATTTACAGGGTGTTTTTACGGTATTACTTTTATTAAAAAATCAATTTCTTTGACGAAAATTTATAATTAAACCTTACAACTATGCCACAAAAATTAAATGACCCTCAAAAAAAACTTGAATTGCGTCTGAAAAGGTCGGATGTAGAAACAATGGTAAATCAATACAGAAGCATTAGAGCTCAACGAGAGCTAAAACTTGCCCATTTCAATCTTAAAGAAATATTTGAGCTTTTTATTGATAATAAAATTTTAGACAGAGAAAAGCTAGAACTAGCAAAGCTAGTAGATGTTAAAAAACATGGCCTTAAACTATATTTGGGAAACCATCTCAATGAAAGATACTGCCCAGGAAAACCAAATTATAAAGGCCACAATACAATTATTGCCTGCAATACTGAATTACGGAGCGGGCGCTTTGAAGATATGTTAGATGACACCAAAGACAATGATAATGACAGCATCATCATTACAGGTTATGAAAAAAATGACCCTTATGGAGATGGCTTAGACATGGCTCAAATTTGTCCACCAGAATGCCCTAAAGATGATCCTAGTGTTACAGATATAGGAAATGATTAAATTCCCAATTTCTCAGATAGCCATAATTATTGCTTTTATGGCTGCTGTATTTTTAATAAAAAAGCCCAGGAAACATCCTTGGCTTTTATTTCCTGTTTATCTATTGATAGCAATGGTTTTAGAGTGGTTCAACTTTATTGGTCTTAACTATAAACTGCTAAAGAATAACCAATGGCTTTATAATAGTTTCATGCCAGTATATGGCTTGTTTTATTTTTATGTATTTAATCATATCATCAAGCTAAAAAGAATTAAACCCTTCGTTTTATTGCTCTCCATTAGTTTTTTGGGAGTATTGTTATGGGAAGGCTTTAGCCATGGCTTTAGTAACTTCTTCTTTAGAACCCTCATTTATCTATCGGTAGTACAACTATTTTTATGTGGGTTATATTTCTACAGCATCTTTCAACAAGATGAATATTCCGATCTCTTAAAAGATGCTGCATTTTGGTTTGTAACTGGTACCCTCTTCTATACGGCTATCGTTGCTTCTACCTCGATTTTCTTTAGCGAACTATTAAAACTTCAAGTTAAAAATCAGATTCCTCTACGTGCTATTTTAGTTGTATTAGGCAACATCATCATGTATGGCTGCTGGATCAAATCGTTTTTATGCATCAACAACAAGCAGACTTATATAACGCAATCCTACTCTCAGCACTAGTTTTTTTCTTAGTTGCTGCTGGATTGGTTTTCCTCGTGTTCACTTACAACAAGAGAAGAAAAATTCATGCGATGGAAAAAGAAAGCCTTAAGAAAACACATGAAACCATTCTACTCAAATCCCAAATTGAAGTGCAGGAGCAAACCATGCAAACCATCGCCAGCAACCTCCACGACAATATTGGACAGCTGCTAAGCCTTACCAACTTAACCTTGGCTTCTATTAACATAGATGACAGAGAAAAGGCAAGCAAAAAAATTGACAACTCTACCGAGTTAGTGAACAAATCCATTAAGGAACTAAGAGAATTGGCTAAGCTATTACAGGGAGAAAAACTGCTCGAAAAAGGTATCGGCTATGCCCTTGCGCAGGAAGTAGCTTGGCTTAAAAAATCTGAAATCTACCAAATTAACTTTACCAACCAACTTGAAGAACAGCTAGAGACCTCTCCCGAAAAGGACTTGATTATCTTAAGACTCTTTCAAGAAATCGTCAATAACATTATCAAACATGCCAAGGCAACCGAAATCATCATCAGCTTGACACAACAACAAGAAAACTTGCTCATTGTCATTAAAGAAAATGGCATTGGCTTTAATTATCACGACGTATCTAAAAACAATAGTGTTGGACTAGGTCTGCACACCATTGAGAAGAGAGTAAAGTTAATTGACGGCACATTCCAAGTTGACTCAACAATAGGTAAAGGAACTCAAATCACCCTAATCATACCCTATCCTTAAATGATGCAAGAAAAGATAAAAATAGCCTTAGTAGACGACCACACCCTGTTCAGATCTGGCTTAGCAAGCCTGTTAAGTGAATTTGAGGAGATTGTCATTGTTTTTGAAGCGGTAAACGGCAGTGATCTACAGTCGAAAATTAAAAAGAATGAAGACGTACAATTGATCCTCATGGATATTAACATGCCCGTAGTAGATGGCTTTGCTGCCACAAAATGGATCAAGGAGCACTATCCTCATATTTATGTTTTGGCCCTCAGCATGTTCGAAGATGAAAAATCCATCATCAACATGATTAAGGCTGGTGCAAATGGTTATCTTTTGAAGGAATCGAAACCTTCGGAAGTACTCATTGCCATTAAAGCAATGCTAGAAAAGGGCTTTTATGTAAACGAACTCGTCTCTGGCCGTTTACTGGTGTCTATCAAAAATGAAGAGCCCAAAAATATCCTTACCGAAAAAGAACTTACCTTTTTGCAATATTGTGCCTCGGAGCTTACCTACAAGGAAATTGCATCCCTCATGAATGTGAGTCCCCGTACGGTAGACAATTACCGCGAATCCTTATTCGCCAAGCTTAACCTAAAATCCAGAACTGGCTTGGTGGTTTATGGCATTAAGAACGATTTAATAAAAATCTAGTTGGGTTAATTGTTTAATTGTTGAAATCGGTTAACTGACATTATCAAATTAGCCAATTCGATAATTAGCTAACTAACGAGGTAAATCAAACGATTGGTGCCTATCTGGAATTTCTACATTCCTAAAACCAGCAGCGTGCAGTTTCTCTTTAAAATTCAATTGTACTTCATACTCACCATGCACCAAAAACAGTTTCTTCACCTTGCTTGCATCCTGACCAGAAAGAAATTGGAGCAAGTCATTATAATCGCCATGAGCGCTCATTGATTGGATACTTTGCACTTCTGCATGTACCGTAAATCGATCTCCAAAAATTCCCACCTCTGTAGCACCATTCTTCAACTTACCTCCCAATGAATTTGGCTCACAGTAACCCACCAGCAAAATGGTATGCTTAGGATCTCCAATACAGTTTTTGATGTGATGTTTTACCCTTCCGGCTTCGGCCATTCCTGATGCAGAAATAATGATACACGGTGCGGGATTAGTATTCAAGGCCTTTGATTCTTCCGCAGTTTCTACATAATGTAATCGCTCAAAATCAAAAGGATTGTCGTCAATTTTCATAATATCCAACACCTCATCATTATACCCTTCGGCATGGTTCTCTACAATCTGAGTCGCTTTTGCTGAAAGTGGACTATCCACATACACATTCACTTTTGGCAATTGACCTTTCAAATCCAGGTTGTTGAGCACGTATAAAATCTCCTGCGTTCTGCCTACGCTAAAAGCAGGAATAATCAACTTCCCTTGCTTCTCCACACAGGTTTTAATCACCACATTCAATAATGCTTGCGCCGTTGGCTGAGCATCTTTATGGAGTTTATCACCATAGGTAGATTCCAATAAAATATAATCTGCCTGCGGAAATGATTGCGGTGAACGTAAAAGTAAATCGCCATACTGTCCTACATCACCACTAAAGCTCAATTGAGAGGTGTTGCCTTGTTCAGTAATGCGCAAATGTACCGAAGCACTGCCAATGATATGTCCAGCGTCAATAAACTGTAAGCTAACCCCGTCGGTAATCACCACTTCTTTGTGATAAGGAACAATTTCAAAAAAAGACATCGCTTTCAGCACATCTTCCTCTTCATATAGCGCTTCCTCTAAAGGTAAGCCTCGTTTGGCCAGCTTCTTATTTTTATAGTTTAAATCTCCAGCTTGTATTTTCGCGGAATCCAACAATAGGATTTTGGTAAGCTCCTTGGTAGCAGGAGTTCCGTAAATTTTACCTTTAAAGCCTTGGGCCACCAAACGAGGAATCAATCCACTGTGGTCAATGTGTGCGTGCGACAATACCAAAACATCTACTTCGGCGGCTACAAAACCAAAGTTTTCGTTTAATGCTTCCGTTTCCTGCCCCATTCCCTGAAACATCCCACAATCCAATAAAATATTAGTTCCATTGTCTAAGGTAAGTAGGTGTTTACTTCCAGTTACGTTTCTGGCAGCACCATGAAAAGCTATCTTCATTTTAAGTTCTTTAGTGTTCAATACTACGAAACCAAGCTCATTTAAACAACCGAAGCCATCGTAATAGAAAATATTTCTAACTAAAATTTAAAAACTAATTAATTAGTTATATATTGGTATTAAAATATTTAGCTTAAGCTTGCGCTTTAAAAGACAATATTTAAAATAGACAACATGGAAATTAAAGATTTAACTCGAGCAGAGGAACAAATTATGCAGGTAATGTGGCAACTTGACAGCGCTTTTGTAAAAGAGGTAATTGATTATCTTCCTGAACCTAAGCCCGCATATAACACTGTATCAACCATTATCCGAATTTTAGAAGTAAAAGGTTTTATAGGTCATGAAGCTTACGGAAAGTCCCACAAATATCACCCCCTCATTTCAAAAGACGAATATAAAAGGCATGCCACCGAAAAGCTTTTGGGTAATTATTTCGAAAACTCTGTAGAAAGTATGTTTTCCTTTTTTGTAAAAGAAGAAAAGCTCGATCTAAGCGATGTGGATGAAATTTTAAAAATGATTAACAAATTTAAAAATAAACCAAAATGAGCTGGTCACATTATTTATTGCAAGTAAATATCTATTTGGTTGTTTTTTACGTCTTTTATAGATTATTACTCACCAAAGAGACCTATTTCGTGTTAAATAGAGTCTACTTAATTTGTTCGGGCATTTTCTCGCTGGCAATTCCTTTTATACAGTTAGATTGGTTTAGCAAACAGGAAATTAGTCAGCAAATTTACGTACAGGTTGAACAACTGAACCAGCTCATTACCCAAGGGCCAGTAGTTGCCGAAACCCAAAGTTTTAATTGGGGCAGCCTCATTGTCCTAATTTACCTATCGGGAGTTTTGTTCTTCCTAAGCCGCTTTATCATTCAATTGATCGGTGTAAAAAAGATGTTCAATGGCCTTAAAAATGGCTTGGCATTTTCTTTCTGGAATAAAAAAATAGTGGCTGAAAATCTTCCTGATGCCGCAACCGTAAATCATCACGAAGACATCCACATTAAACAACTGCACACTTTTGATGTATTATTTTTCGAATCCTTAGGTATCCTCACTTGGTTTAACCCCATTATCTACCTCTATAAGGCTACGGTTAAAAATATCCACGAATATTTAGCTGATGAGGCTGCTGCCAAATTTCAGGGCGACAAGGAGGCTTACTCCATGTTGTTACTTAACCAAGCCTTTGGTGTAAACGTGAATACCTTAACCAATGGTTTCCTTAAAAAATCAATGATTAAGAAGCGGATTTTTATGCTTTACAAAGAAAGGTCTAGAAAAACAGCCATCGTGAAATATGGCATTTTCGTTCCTCTTTTTGCATTAGCCCTATTACTTTCTTCTTCAACCATCAGAAAAAACGAACAGCTTTTAGCCGCAGCAGAACAAGTACAACTTGAAGAAGCAAAAGCAACCGTAGCAGAAGTGCTAAATTTGAAACCAGAAAGGTCTGTTGAGGTAGTTATTGGAGAACCTATCGTAAGATTCCCACTTCCTAAAGGGACTAAGGCCGTAGATGGCATTAACTCATTTTATAAATATTTAGGCAATACGGTAAAATATCCTTCCCTAGCTGCCGAAAATAAAGTTCAAGGAAATTTAGTGGTCACCTTTAAAGTAATTGACAGAAAAACCACGGATATTAAAATAGAAACCAAACTGGGAGCAGGCTGCGATGAAGAACTAGTTAACCGAATTGGTGCCTATAAAGAAGGCGCATTAAAAGACGGAAATTACAGTCTAAAAGTAGCATTTATGCTTCAAGGCTCTTCGGCTCCGTTTCTCAATGAAAATGCAAAGAACAAGGCTAACTTCATCAGTTTAAACACCATTTCTATTGTTGGATACCCTTTCGAGGCCGATGAAGTACATAGCTTTGTGAGCTTAGAAAACCCTCCAAAATTTCCAGGTGGAATTGATGATTTTTATAAATTTTTAGGCGACAATATTAAATATCCAGAGGAAGCCGCGAAACAAGAGATTCAAGGAAATGTGTTTGTATCCTTCATTGTAGAAAGAGACGGCTCATTAAATCATATTAAAATAGACAGGGGATTGGGATATGGCACAGATGAAGAAGCTGTAAGAATTTTAAAACTTAGTCCAAAATGGGAGCCAGGCACTCAAAATGGGAAAACCGTTAGAGTAAAATATAATCTCCCAATTAAGTTTAGCCTAAATAAAAGACAAACTGGCGCTGTAAAAGGCATTAGGATCGAATCTCAAGAGGGTGCAATAAAACTAACAGGAGATCAAATTGTGCTGAGAGGAAAAGACTTTGAAGACGGAAAATCACCTCTTTACATTTTAGACGGCGAAATTTTGGAAAATGGAAGAATTAGCGGCATAGATCCTAAAACCATTGAAACAATCAACATTTTGAAAGATGATAGCGGGGTAGCCCTTTATGGTGAAAAAGCAAAAAATGGTGTAGTAATTATTACTACAAAAAATGCTGAAAAAGTAGTGACTGGAAGACCTAGTAAAAAACCAACTCAACGATAAAAATGAAAAAAATTGCGCTTATCTTATTAGTTTCAATATTAGGCTACCACTTAGGCCAAGCTCAAACTACCACTAAAGGGGACGAACTTTATTCCTTTGTGGCACTAAAAAACCCACCACAATTTCCTGGTGGGCTACCTAAATTTTATAAGTTCCTTTCAGATAACCTCAAATATCCAGCAGCAGCTAGAGCAAAAAACATCAAAGGAAATGTTTTTGCCTCCTTTGTCATCGAAAAAGACGGCTCGCTGGGCGATATTAAAATACTTAGGGGGTTAGGATCAGGCACTGAAGAAGAAGCAGAGAGAGTCCTTAAATCTAGCCCCAAATGGAAACCAGGCTCATTAAATGGCAAACCAGTTAGAACTCAGTACAACATCCCAATTAAATTCTTTCCAAATTAACACACAAGCAAAAGGCCTCCCGACAAATAGTCGGGAGGCCTTTGTAATTCTCCTATGTCTCGGACAATTAAAGTTAATAAATTAATTTCAATTTTCCGAATTTACTATGCTAGCATACAATCAATTACGATTGAAAAGCTTTGCCCTTAACTTTACGCTCTTGTTCCGTTAAGAAGATTTTACGCAAACGTATGCTCGCAGGGGTAACCTCAATATACTCATCAGCTTGTATGTATTCCATACATTCCTCTAAAGAGAATTTAATGGCTGGTGCAATACGCGTGTTATCGTCAGTACCAGAAGCACGCATGTTAGTCAACGCTTTTCCTTTAACAATATTGATAACTAAATCATTATCACGGATATGCTCACCTAAAATCTGTCCTTCATAAATATCCACACCTGGATCTACGAAGAAACGACCTCTATCTTGTAATTTATCAATTGAATAAGCAGTAGTGGTACCTTTATCCATAGAAATTAATACACCGTTCAAACGACCAGGAATTGTTCCCTTCCAAGGCTCGTAAGCTTTAAAACGGTGTGCCATAATCGCCTCACCTGCAGTAGCCGTTAATACGTTATTACGTAAACCGATAATACCACGAGAAGGAATTTCGAATTCTAAGTGTTGTAAATCACCTTTTGGTTCCATAATCAACAACTCACCTTTACGTTGCGTTACCAACTCAATTACTTTACCAGCAACATCACCAGGTACATCAACAATTAAAGTCTCAACTGGCTCATGTTTTTTACCATCAATTTCTTTAACGATAACTTGTGGCTGACCTACCTGTAACTCATAACCTTCACGACGCATCGTTTCGATCAATACTGATAAATGGAGAATACCACGACCATAAACCAACCATGAATCCGCACCTTGAGTTTCAACAACTTTCAACGCCAAGTTTTTCTCCATTTCCTTCATCAAACGATCTTTGATACGTTGAGAAGTAACCAACTTACCCTCTTTACCAAAGAAAGGAGAGTTGTTAATGGTGAACAACATGTTCATTGTCGGCTCATCAATGCTAATTACTGGCAATTGCTCCGGTGCTTCAAAATCAGCAATGGTATCACCAATATCAAAACCATCAATACCTACCACCGCACAAATATCTCCAGATTTAACTTCAGTAGTTCTTACTTTACCTAAACCTTCAAAAGTATATAATTCCTTTACCCTAGATTTAACCAATTTACCATCACGTTTAATTAAAGTAACAGGTTGGTTTTCTTTAATGGTTCCTCTGTGTACACGTCCAATGGCAATACGACCTACGAAAGAAGAATAATCTAACGAAGTGATTTGCATTTGCAAAGTACCGTCATTAATTGGGGCAGCAGGAATATGTTCTACAATCGCATCCAATAAAGGGAAAAAATTATCTGTTGGTTGTGCGTAATCAGTGCTCATCCAACCATTTTTAGACGAACCATAAATTACAGGAAAATCCAACTGCTCTTCAGTAGCCTCTAAGTTAAAGAACAACTCAAAAATTTGCTCATAAACTTCTTCTGGGCGACAGTTTTCCTTATCAACTTTGTTTACAACTACAATTGGTTTTAAGCCTAAAGCCAAAGCCTTTTGAGTTACGAAACGAGTTTGAGGCATCGCTCCCTCAAAAGCATCGCAAAGCAAAAGCACGCCATCAGCCATTTTCAACACACGCTCTACCTCACCACCAAAATCGGCGTGACCAGGGGTATCAATAATATTAATTTTAACGTCCTTATATTTAACCGATACGTTTTTAGACACGATGGTAATGCCTCGTTCGCGCTCCAAATCATTGTTATCCAAGATCAAATCTCCCGTTTCCTCGTTATCACGAAAAATAGAGCAGGCATGTAAAATTTTGTCTACCGTGGTGGTTTTACCGTGGTCTACGTGGGCTATAATAGCTATGTTTCTAATATTTTGCATCTTATGCGATAGTATTTAAGGGCGCAAAGGTAGCGAAAAAAGCCGAAAAACGAAACATAACCATTACGAAAAAGATGTTAAGTTTTTGTAAATCAATTGCATTGCCAATCGGACACCATAGTCCCGCTTTACATTTCAATCTTTTGCTATTCCCCTCACTACGAATTACGAAGCAATCCCCAGCAAAAGTATTTCCATTACAATCGGGTTTAGGAGGCAAAACTTTTACCCCTGTGTCATTTCCAATACCCTATTTACAACCACAAAAAAGACTTTTCTACACATACGTCAACCATTCCTCATAACTAATTACCCCCAGTTCTGGCTTTCCTTCCCCTTCCAATAGGGCAATAAATTCCAAATCATGTCCGTCGGGGTCTTTAAAATAAATGGCCGCTGCTGGCATCCATGCAAAAACCATTGGCTTCTCCTTACCATCCTTTAGAAAATTATAAGGCTTCAGGTTTCTTTCCTTCAAAAAATCAATCGATTTGTTCAATACGTCGTCGAGCTCGCAGCTAAATGCAAAATGACGGATGTCAATTTCATTCTTAGGCTTTTCCCACAAACCAAGCATAGCGCCTTTCGGCTCGCCTATCCAAAAGAACGCCACCCTACGATCATCGTTATAGCCACATTCTATAAGCCCTAACACATTCTTATAAAAATCAACAGACCTCTCCAAATCCTCTACGAAAAGGTGTGTTTCAAATAATCCTTTAATCATGTGGTGAAATTACGCTTAGCAGAGCGTGAAAGAAAATCACTTATCTCAATCTATTCATCAAGAATATCTATCAAGCTTGGAGGACATAAAAAAGAAACGGGGACTCGGCATACCACCTTGTCCCCGCCATCTAAATTAACGCTCTCAGTAATATAAACTCCCGTTAGTGGGGTTTATTGTATGAGGATTGAAAAAATATTTCTGAATTTAAATTTTGTACCCTTTACTGACAACTCCCTAACCTTGGGTTGTCTAATGATGTGCATTTAAAAAGATATTTTGTTTGCGGATATTGCGCTGTCGGATTGTCCGTAACCAATAGAGGCTGAAGCGCAACACCATGATAACTTGGCATTGTTTTCTGGGCCAAAGAGCCGTTTCCTAAACACACGTCCTTCGCTTGTACATTCCCGTTAAAACTATAATCAATCAAAGCATCAATAATTCTGTACACGGCATAGTAATCATAAGCATCTATTCCATTTCTCGTACTTGGCAAGCTATGATCGGCCGTGTAAGCATAGTTAGGCAGCGTGGAAGGTTTGACTAAAATAAAATCTTTCTCCGCATTGGCGATATTGATGTTCTTGAAAATATCTATCGCCAATCGATGATCATTGGTTTCATCATCGTCGTATACCTGCGTAACCAATTTTGTATTCGAAGGAAATCCTTTGAGCTGGGCATCCGTTAGCCAATAGCTATACCATTGTGCCATGGAAAATATAAACCTCCCATCTTGCCCCCAACCTTCCTCAACAAATGCCTTTGCTGCCAAGCCGAAAGACGCACCTCCGCCAAACGAATGTCCAACAAACCCCACCTTTTTAGTGTCAATAATATTTGGATAATCCTGCACCGCTTTTTTAAAGCTCTGCCATAGTGTATTATATCTGAAATCAATATCTACTCCTGTTGTTGGATATGGTGCAAAAACAATCACAAAGCCCTTCTTAGCAATGAACTGATACAAGCCCAAGTTGTAATTAACCTCTTCTCCTCCATAAGGATGCGAATAGAAGATCACTGGCCTGGGTCCAGTAGCTTCTTTTGGATAAAAAACAGTGACCTGTTTGCCGTTGTAGGTTGGGCTGGCAAAACTTTGGGTTGCTACCGTGTAGCTCCCATCGCTTCCATATCCTGCTTCTGGTCTGGATATCGGGCCTAGCAAATCATCATCTATTTCTGCAGGATGATCATTGTCCGCGTGTTTTGAACAGGCCCCTAGCATCAAAAATAAAAGAAACGAAAAAGCGTATTTTTTGCTCATAAAGACTATTTTATCAGAATAAATTTATCTTTTGAGAAAAACCGCGAAGAAAGGTTTAACGTAGAAATATTTTTATTGACTAAATTTAAGTAGACAGCTTCTTTGCAAATGCCCATTCCAAAAATTTTGGAAATGCATTTTTCCAAGTTGCAACATTATGTTTGCCGCCCACCATTTCGTAATAAAAAATATCTGTATGCCTTTTGTAACCTTTTTTTACGAGCTCCTTAATGACATCTACAGTATCGTCAATAGAATCAATGATGAAATTTTGATTCCGATCGGCAGTTTCATCCTCCGTCCCTGTCATTAACCAAAATTGCAAATCGGGTTTTGACATCGTTTGCTTGATCATTTGATGTAATATTCGGTCTTCGTCGGTATAATCATCAACCAAATCTTTCTTACGCCACCAAAATGAGCCAGAAAACACTCCAACAAGATCAAAAATATGACTGTGATGCCATGCAATATCAAATGCGGTTAACCCTCCCAATGAAAATCCAGCAAAAGCCTTTTTACCTGTGATATTGATTTGCTTGTCAATAAAAGCCAATAGCTCATCTACCACAAAACGGGTATATGAATTTGCTTTACTGCCTCGGTTCTTAAAATCAGGTTGGTTGGCCACGCCATATTCCAGCAAACGCTCTTCCCCAGCACAAATACCTACTACTACCACTGGATCTATTTTCCATTTGCTTTGCAATGTCGACAAGCTTTCTTCCAAGCCCATTTGTGCCAAGTCTTGTCCATCATTCACCAAAAGTAGGTGCACTGTTTCATTCCCAAGCAAATTAGCGGGGATATAAAGGTCAACATCAACCGTGCGTTGAAGAGATTTTGATTTTATTTGATAGGTAGTTTTGATAACGTAGCTAATAAAGTTTTCGTTTAATGCTTAATTCAGTTACAAAGTTACCATTATCCCAAAAATCAGGCAACCTATAATAAGTAAAAAAAATCTAAATATTTTTTTGTCATTGAAAATGATTTACTTAACTTAATTTTTATAATCATTACCAATGAAAGAAGAATTACAAAAATGGCACAGTCCAAGTCTTAATAAGGAGATGGAGACTTTGGTGTTTGGCCATAGTGGCTACCCAATTATTTTATTCCCCACCAGTATGGGAAGATATTACGAGAACAAGGATTTTAAGCTGATAGAGTCGGTCCAAAATTTTATTGAGGAAGGCAAAATCAAGATTTATTGCCCCGACGGAATCGACTCCCTAAGCTGGTACAACAAAAATATCCATCCGTCCGAAAGGGTAAAAAATCATATTTGGTATGATAAGTTTTTACTAGAAGAACTATTGCCACTTGCCACAAGCGAAACAGGCCGAAACAAAGTGATTACCGCAGGCTGCAGTTTTGGAGGGTACCATGCGGCCAACTTCGCATTTCGACATCCATGGGCGGTAAGCCATATGTTTAGCATGAGTGGTGCTTTTGATATCACAGGGCAATTAGATGGGTTTTATAATGATGACGTGTATTTCAATAACCCTATAGATTATATACCAAACAACATCAACCCTGAGCTTTGGCAGCTTAAAATTGTTTTGGGTACTACAGATAGGGACATGTGCAGGCCCGACAATGAAAAGCTATCGGGCATTTTACACCACAAAGGCATTAATCACTGGCTAGATATCAGATCCAATGCTGATCACGATTGGCCAATATGGAGAGCCATGTTTCCCGAATACATTTATCAACTATGATGAATTTTTAACTATTTAAACATATATACTATGAAAAAAATTGGAATTTTATTTGGACAGGAGCGTTCATTTCCTCAAGCATTTATTGATCGAGTGAACCAAAAAGCTGTAAAAAACATTACGGCAGAATTCGTAAAAATAGATAAGGTTTTCCAGGCCGAAAAGCCCGAATATGCGGTCATTATCGATCGTATTTCACAGGATGTTCCTTTCTACAGGGCTTATTTAAAAAATGCAGCGATGGGCGGCACCGCAGTCATTAACAACCCTTTTTGGTGGAGTGCAGATGAAAAGTTTTTTAACAATGCACTGGCCGAAAACATTGGAGTGCCTGTTCCTAAAACGGTATTAATCCCTTCTAGAGAGCACCCTGATGACACTAACGAACATTCGTTTAGCAATTTGGTAATGCCTTTTGACTGGGAGGCGATATTTAATTACGTAGGCTTTCCAGCTTACATGAAACCTTTTGATGGCGGCGGCTGGAAAGAGGTTTACAAATTGGAAAGTATAGAAGAATTTTTTGAGAAGCATAGCGAAACGAAGCAAACCGTAATGATGCTCCAAGAGGAAATCACGTTCGAAGAATACTTTAGATGCTATTGCATTGGAGGCAAGTACGTACGCATCATGCAATATGAGCCCCGCAATCCGCATCATTTACGCTATGTTGTAGATGGTCCTAAACCGAGTGAAAAACTATTAAAAACAATTGAAGATTACACCTTAAAACTTAACCAATATTTAGGCTACGATTTCAACACCGTTGAATTTGCCGTGAGAAATGGCGTTCCTATCGCTATCGATTTTTGCAATCCCGCACCAGATGCCGCCTTAGAAAGTGTTGGTGCAGAAAATTTCGAATGGGTAGTTGAAACTGCCGCTAACTATGCCATAGAGAAAGCCTTAGCGCAAGAATTTGGCAAAAACAACCTTACTTGGGGCAACTATATCAAAACCAGTGCTGCAGCGCTTCCCTTAGTGGCAAAACCCGCTAAAGCTTTACCAAAAGCAAAACCGGTGGCAAAACCAAAACCAACAACTAAAAAACCGATTAAATAACGCTAAGTCTAACTATCTATGAATGAGTTTACCCTGGGGATTGAAGAAGAATACATGATCATCGATCCCGTGACCAGAGAACTAACCTCCCATGATCAAAAGATTGTAGAGGCGGCACAAAAAATACATAAAGATCAGGTAAAGGCCGAAATGCATCAAGCCGTGGTGGAAGTAGGAACTAGTATTTGCAGGAATACAGAAGAGGCACGGAAAGAAATTTCGCAACTAAGACGCACTGTTGCTGAATTAGCGGGCGAGCAGGGCCTCAGAATTGGTGCGGCTGGTACCCACCCTTTTTCACATTGGGAAAAACAGCTCATTACGGAACACCCCCGCTATAGTGAAATTGTAAATGAGCTACAGGAAGCCGCTAGGTCTAATTTAATTTTTGGCTTACATGTACACGTAGGTTTTCAATCACGAGAATTGGCCATCCACATTGCCAACCAAGTCCGTTATTTTTTACCGCACGTATTTGCCTTATCTACTAATTCGCCTTTTTGGGAAGGCCGAAACACGGGGTACAAATCATTTCGTACAAAAGTATTCGACAAATTTCCTCGTACAGGCATTCCAGATATTTTTAATAGCATTGAAGACTATGACAACTATGTAAAGCTCCTGATCAAGACCAATTGCATAGACAACGCGAAAAAAATATGGTGGGATATTCGTGTACATCCATTCTTCGAAACCATCGAATTTAGGGTGTGCGACTGTCCGATGCTGATTGACGAAACAATGGCCTTTACAGCGATTTTTCAGGCATTATGTGCCAAACTTTATAAGCTGCGTTTACAAAATTTAAACTTCATTTCTTATAGTAGAGCGCTCATTAACGAGAACAAATGGAGGGCTGCCCGTTATGGTATTGATGGAAATTTAATAGATTTTGGGAAAGAAATGGAAGTAAATTGCCGAAATTTGGTCCTTGAATTGTTAGATTTTATAGATGATGTGGTAGACGAGCTTGGCAGCCGTAAGGAAATTGAATATGTACACGCCATATTGGCCAACGGCACAGGTGCCGATAGACAGTTGGCTGTTTATGAACATACCAAAAGTTACGAGTCGGTAGTAGATTACATCACAACACAAACATTAATTGGGACGAAATAAAAGGATGAGCGACAACAACAACATTAAGGTAGCCATTATTGACATGAATATGGGCTTCCCTAATCAGGGGATGAGGGGTATACAAGAAATTTTACACCAATACAAAACGGAGAACCAGCTCAATTTAACCATTGACATATTTGATATTAGGCAGAAAGGGGAAGCCCCTGATTTAAGTTATAACATTTACATTTCGAGTGGAGGCCCTGGAAACCCTTACGACGGAGAAGGTAAAGAATGGGAAAGCAACTTTTTTGACTTATTGGACCAGATTGACAACTTTAACCTAATTAATGAAGAAAAAAAATATGTCTTCTTAATTTGCCATTCTTTTCAACTAGGTTGTAGAAAATATCAATTAGGAAAAGTAACCCAACGTAAATCTAATGCGTTTGGCATATTTCCTATTTCCTTAACTCCTGAAGGAGAAGAAGAACGCATTTTTAATGGCCTTAACAATCCATTTTATTCTGTAGACAGCAGAGATTGGCAAGTTATTGAACCTAGCCCTGTTGCTTTTGAAAAAATTGGTGCTCAAATATTGGCCATCGAAAAAGAAAGACCCCATGTAGATTTAGAACGATGTATCATGGCAATACGCTTTTCTCCTTACATCATAGGCACTCAATTTCATCCAGAAGCTGATCCAACAGGGATGAAAATCTATCTGCTTCAAGAAGAAAAGAAAGAAGCTATTATTAAAAACCATGGCGAAGACAAATATTACGATATGTTGCACAGCTTGGAAAATCCAGATAGAATTATGCTAACCAAAAGTGTCATTTTGCCAAACTTCTTGGATGAAGCCATTAATGCGCTACAATTCGTATAAACGTTCTTCCTTAACCTGCCCCTACCTATGATCCAAAAATATAGAACATCTTTTAATGCTAATTTCAGCGAGCAGAAATATCAGGATTTCTTAACAAGAATTACGGAAGGATATCCCGAAATTACTTTTAGACTAGCTGAATCGCCAGTATTCCTGCCCGAAGAATTAAAACAACAGCTTATTACTGCTGGAAATGAAATTATTGCGCTTATTAAACGTGATGATTTCAAAGAGATCACCCAAAAAGCGATCCCGATAGATTGGAAAGTACCTAACGAGAATGATCATCCGCACTTTTTGACTTTTGATTTTGGCGTTTGTAGCGATGAGCAAGGGAAAATCAAGCCAATGCTGATCGAAATGCAGGGCTTCCCATCGCTATATGGCTTCCAAAATCATTTGGCAAATACTTATAAAGAAAGTTTCGATTTAGATCAACAGCTTACTCCTTTTTTTAATGGCTTAAACGAAGAAAGCTATTTTAATTTGCTGAAGAAAGTGATTGTGGGAGTACACCAACCCCAGGAGGTGATTTTGATGGACGTTGATGCTTTAAATCAAAAAACGCTGATAGATTTTAGCGTCACCGCTAATAAGCTAGGAATTAAGATATTGCCTTTAGAAGAAGTTAAAAAAGAAGGCAAAAAACTATACTACATAGAAGGTGATAAAAAGACACCTATTAAACGAATTTATAATCGCCTAATTTTTGATGAAATTGCTGATCAAACCTCCATATTCGAAAACAGTTTTGATCCTCGGGAAGAAATAGAAGTGGAATGGGTAACGCACCCTAACTGGTTCTATCGCATTAGCAAATATACCATGCCAATGTTAAAAGGTGAGTTTGTGCCCGAAACGAAGTTTTTAAATGAGCTTACAGAATTACCGCATGACTTAGAAAATTATGTATTAAAGCCGCTGTTTTCTTTTGCTGGAATGGGGGTAATTATTGATGTAAAAGAGAGTGATATTAGCGTAATCAAGGACCCTGAAAACTGGATATTGCAACGCAAAGTAACTTACCAGCCCATTGTACAATCCCCTGATGGTGGTGTAAAAGTTGAAATCAGGCTGATGTATTTGTGGCCAGATGGTGAAGAACCGCAGCTATGCATTAACTTGGCTCGTTTAAGTCGCGGAAAAATGATTGGTGTACGGTACAATGCAGATTTCGATTGGGTTGGCGGCACTGTTGGTTTGATGGAATCTTAAGGTTTATAGCTTAAAGTTTCACCTGCCTGATGATATTTTTAAGGTTAAGCTCGATAATATCGGTCATATTCTTACAATCTTCGTAGGCTGGGTTTTTGTAATATACTGCCATGCTTTTCTTAAGTTTCATGATATTTTCCTTAGTGGTCAATTCCTCTTTACATGAAACATCTCTTAAATCTGTTAAGCGATGACGCTCACTACGAACCCTATGTACAATGGACGACAATTCTTCCTGCTTATATTGCTGAACCGTTTTCTCCGTCAAATGCTCCATACACAACTTCACCAAAGGGTAGTTTTCCTTAAAAAATTGCGGCATGTAAACTTTGATATTACCCTCGTAAAACTGCTGATCAAAATCTATGGCACGGATACGAAATTGGATATCGTCAAAATCGGGGGTAATTTGCACTACAAAATTATAAGAACGCATATCCCCCAATAAAGTCACCAAACAGCGCTCGTTAAACTTCACAAACTCTTTTGCGATACGGGTAGGATTATATTCGGCCTGATGAATCATTCCTTTGTTAAACACATCACCAGGCAGCCCGACAATATGCTCTTCAATCATGGTATCTCCATCGACCAGATAATTCACTTGGTTGGGCGATAAAATTTCTTCCAACTCCAAGCCAAAAACCCTTGAGGCATCGGCCTTTTTAACGTAGAAATAATCATAAACATCATTTAATCGGTTTACAATTCTTACCCTAAATGGATGCGTATTACCAAAAGTACAATAGTCAATTTTATCTATGTATTTATGTTGTACAATCCTTAGGTTACCAGAAGCCTTCAACTTGGCATAAATTATTTTTAGGCCTGTGTGCAGCTCTTCCATTTGGCTCTGAGCATAAATCGGACTTTCCCAAAGCGTATCTTTACCTTCTTTATCTAGAATAGGGTAACTTTCAGTAAATGATTTTAAATCTTCGTACGTAACGGGCAGCCTGGCATCACGCTGGTATGTACGCAAGTATTTATGGAAATTTTCACTGACGGGAAATACTGGCTTTTTATGATAAATTTTGACGTCTTTGATTTCCATGGTACATGTTTAATTGCAATTTAAACATTTATTAGCGTTTCTAAAAAATGGTTTCAACATAAAAAACCACACTTCTGAGTAGAAATGTGGTGTGCGCTATAGTTAGCTTAGTAGAAACTATAATTTAATTCCGATCCCGAAACTACATAGCCAAGGATTTATTTTGGTATCAGCCACTACCGTAGCTCCTCCTGCTACAGAAGGAAGGGTGGTAACGGTAGCATCAGTACTTAGCCATAATTTCTTGACGTCGAAATTGAGGAATAGCTTTTTGCTGATATCGAAATCTACTCCCAATTGAGCTGCAGGTGCAAAGGTGTTTTTATAAGTGGTTTTTGCAATCGCAGGACCATCTTTAACGCCGTAGAAAATGGTGTAATTCACGCCTGCACCTACATAAGGCTGCACTTGTTTACTTACTGGCAAATGATAAGCAAGCGTTAAGGTGGGTGGCAATAACCAAACTTTTCCTAAATCTACATTGCCTAAAGCTGTGTTTACTGCACTCACCTCGTGTTTGGTAGTCCCCAAAATAAGGTTAGCGGAGAAGTTTTTAGCCAAGAAGTAGGTAAAGTCTAACTCTGGAATAATGGTGTTGGAGATATCGACATTTCCGTTAATGGTACTGATAGTTGCGCTTTCTTGAGGAATGACAGCGGTGGCACGAAGACGCATTCTAAAGTCGCCTTTTTGCTGTGCAAATGAATTTGTGGCTAATCCTACTAAAAGAAATAAGGTTAATATTTTTCTCATCGTATTATGTGTTTTTGTTTAGACAATATTAGCATGAGAAATTGAGGTAGTTAATGAGCCAGAACAGTTGGTTTAGTGATATTAATCTTTTTCCATCTGAAAGTTTAAGCCGCATGTAGAAGCTTGCTTGAGTTTAGGCACGAATCATCCATTTAAACCCGATTGAAGTGAAAATCCTTTTTGTTGTTGTCATTCCGAGGCACAAGGAATCTCCATTGTGATCGCTATTAGCTAAAAGATCCCACTAGCGTTCAGGATGACAGCAACAAAAAGATTGTAATGGAAAGCGGGACTTTTGGAGGATAGTAACACAGGGCTTGCTTTTCTAAAAACAAAAAATCCCGCTCTTTACAGAACGGGACTTACTATTTGTGAACTGGCTAGGCCAGTAACATTTTTTCTATTTAGCAACGTACATTACTTCTTTTACCGCTTTAACTACTTTCTCAGCATTTGGTAAGCTGGCAGCAATTAAAGTTGGTGCATATGGAAGTGGAACGTCAGCACAAGTAACACGAATTACTGGCGCATCTAAGTAATCAAATGCATTTTTTTGTACGTTGAAAGCAATTTCAGAAGAGATTGAAGCCAATGGCCAAGCTTCTTCTACCACTACTAAACGGTTAGTTTTCTTTACAGAGTTGATGATGGTTGCATAATCAATTGGACGTACAGTACGTAAGTCTATTACTTCTACATTGATGCCATCTTTTGTTAATTCTTCTACTGCTGGATTAACTACACGGGTTAACATTTTACCAAAAGTAACGATGGTTACATCAGTACCTTCTTTAACTACATTGGCTTTACCTAGCTCTAAGTAATACTCTTCTGCTGGCACATCGCCTTTATCGCCGTACATCACCTCAGATTCCATGAAAATTACTGGATCTGGATCTAAAATAGCTTGCTTTAACAAACCTTTAGCATCATAAGGAGTAGCTGGAATAACCACTTTTAAACCTGGACAGTTTGCGTACCAGTTCTCAAAGTTTTGCGAGTGCTGTGCTCCTAATTGACCTGCATTACCAGTTGGGCCACGGAAAACGATTGGCACTGAAAACTGACCACCACTCATTGACAACATTTTTGCTGCCGAGTTAATGATTTGGTCAATCGCTACTAACGAGAAGTTGAAGGTCATGAACTCAACAATTGGTTTAAGGCCGTTCATTGCCGCTCCAATTCCAATACCTGCGAAACCTAGCTCGGCAATTGGGGTATCGATAATGCGTTTGTCGCCAAACTCATCTAACATCCCTTGACTTACTTTATAGGCTCCATTATATTGCGCAACTTCCTCACCCATCATGAAAATGTTTTGGTCTTTGCGCATTTCTTCGCTCAATGCTTCGCGTAATGCTTCTCTGAATTGGATTTCTCTCATTGTTTTGCTGAAAATTAACGATGGCAAATATAAATATTACTTTGTTGCAATGCAAAGGTTCAAAAAGCTCGTAATTGTAATATTGCAATTAGCTTGCAAGCCATAGAAAATGTTCTAAAATAAATGATTTGCCAAATGAAAGTTTGAAATGCCCATTAAGCTTCCCCTGAAATGTCTTCTCCAAAATGAATAATATTCCCGCTATTATCCAAAATAGAAAACTGTCTCATATCCCAAGGCTTGTCCTCTAATTGCCCATTGGGGTGGATAATATTTAGCGGCAAAAACGCTTCGTAAAGCTGGTCTACATTCGTGACGTTTACATAGCAACCTGTGTTTTTGGGCACCTGTTCGTCTGACGTTGGCCAAAGATGTATTTGGATTTCGTCTCTACTAAAAATGAGATAGCCATCCCAATTAGAATGAAAAGTGAAACCTAATTTTTGGGTGTAAAAGGCAATTGTTTCTTCTGCATTGAGCGAAGCAAGAATTGGCACAGCATGTTTTAGCATGGTTATTTTGATAAGGTGAACAATTCAAATCAAGTAGCTGTTGGACAACATTATCCAACGGACTTCTTTTTTACATAATACTCCGAATCTAATTCTTCATTTTCAAAGGTCATTTCTTTTTGCATCAATCGATCAAACTGATAGTGATTTCTCAAAAGCACTTTCCGCGAGTTATCGTTCCTTGGGTCTATTTTAGCTTCTATAAGTTCGAGATGAATGCTTTCAAAACCAAATTTTTCTACCGCGATAATCGCTTCGGGCACATAACCTTGTCCCCAGTAATCAGGATGCAACATGTAGCCTATTTCAGCTTTTAATTCTTGTGGATAGAAGTTGACATAGCCCATAATTCCATAAATTTCGTTAGGATCTTGAGCATTACAAATTGCCCAGTTGATGGATTTTCCTTCGTTAATGCCGTTGGTAAGCATCGCTATTACACCCAATGCATCTTCCGTAGTTTTTGCTCTTGGTCGCGGAATGTAGCGCATGGCTTCTTCATTGCCCCGTATTTTCATTACATACAGCGCATCGGCTTCAACCACTTGTCGTAGCAGCAAGCGTTGAGTGCGCAAAACAGGAAATGGATTAAAATTGAGGTTTAGCATTTACTAATTTACAATTTTAGATTGACGAGTTACGAATACCACTTGCAATGAACAATCAGACATAATTAAGCTCCAAACAAAGTTTTATAAATAGAATAACTGTAATTATCAGGCACGGCACTCGCCCTAAACGGCACATTTAAATCAAAAATCTCTGCCACTTTTTGCTGCAACTGTGCTAAAAATAATGGTTTAACTTCCTCTAAATAGGCATCAGATAGCGTAGACTTTCTGGATCTAAAGTAGACATTTCCATCGGCCATAGTTTTTACCACGAACAAACTAGGTTCAACGCCCTGCCTACCCGACTGCCTTTCGTAAGCATAGGTATAAATCAATGTTTGAATTAACGCTTTGTTGATGCTTTTACCATCCGTATCAAATAGCTTTTCTATCTCTGAAAAAGTAAGCTTATCGCTTCCCGTTTTATAGTCGATGATGCGCGTTACGCCATTGCGTTCGTCAACCCTATCAATAAAGCCAAACAGTTTTACCTGCTGCATTTTCCCATTGAGCTCAAACGCTAATTCGGTGCTTATTTTTTCTTCTAAGCTAAGAATGGTAAAAGGGGCATCGGCTTCATCTCTATTTAAAATGATATTTGCATAAGCCTCTACAATTGCCAAAATCACTTTTTGCATACCAGAATACTCCAAAGTACTCTCTTCTTTGTTGGTCATTACAAAATTGAAGGCTTTGGTTACCATTTGCTTCAATGCCTTCCTCTTCACCAAAATCACGTCTGCAGTAACTTCCTTGCCAATTTCTCCGATATAGAAATACTCCATCACTTTGTGTAATATGGAACCTATCTGATTGGCTTCTATGACCGCCGTCACTTCCTCTGGCTCTTTAATTTCAGCAATGTATCGGAAGAAAAAATCAATAGGGTTAGCGATATACATGGTTAAGGCTGATGGTGATAAAATCTTCTCCCCTTTGAGATATCGCTGTAAAGCGGCCTGTATCACAGGATCATTTTTATCAATAACGATTTCCTCTTTAGGCTCGGTACTCACTGGTAAATTTAAGGACTGATAATTGAAACTGAAATTACTTTCGTACTCCAATTGTTTCAGAATTCTACTGACTTCACCGCTATTTCGCTCGTCCGTTAAACTATTATAGACAAAATTGATACTCTTAGCTCTTTGCAATAGACGGTAGACCATGTAAGAAGAAATGGCATCTAAATTTTCCAGCACAGGCAAGCCATAAGCCCTACGAATACTATCGGGAATAAAGCTGTTTCCAATGGACGTTTTAGGGATAATCCCCTCGTTAAAACCCAGAAACACGAGTTTATCAAAATTAAGGTTACGGCTTTCCAGCAAACCCATCAACTGCACACCTTTTAAGGGATCTCCACTTAGGGGCACCGATACGCCAAGCAAAGATTTCTGTATAAGCTGTACCACAAAACGGAACTCTTCTCCTGCGACAAAGTTTCTTAAAGTATCATTCAATCGAGTGAGCTCCTCAATGGTTTTCACCATCAAATCAGCATCAATCTTTTTCAACGACTGTTGTGTAGACAGACGTGCCAACATGTATTTCATCACACTTAGTAGTTCTTCAACCAAGCGAGAGGGGTCTTCTATTTTTTGATAAAATCTTTCGAAAATACCACCTTGTTTAATCAAGCGGTGCAAATCAATGTTCACCACATTATCACGCAACAACGCTTCTTGCACATTGGCTTTTAATTTTGTACTTAAACCCGTCAGCGGATGAGTGACAAAGGCTTCCAGGGTTTGGTGGTCAACCTTGTTTGTTTCCTTTAATTCTAATTGGGTGGTCAACCATAAATCGGCCAGGCCAAAAACGGTAGAGCCCGCCAAGGCAAAACCCATGGTAACGTTAAGATCTATACCATCGTTAATGGTTTGCAGCGCAGGCATCAGTAATTGCTCATCAGCTAAAATAACAGCCGTGGTACCGAGTTCTTGATTCCCATCTTCATCCCCAATAATTTGATTGAGAATTTTTGCCTGTGCGCTTTGCCCTTGAACTTTGTAGACATTCACCGCATGCTTTTCGGAAGCAAAACCGTTATCATCATCTTCAAAGACATTTGTTAGGCCTAGTTGCTTAAAGTTCTTTCGCAAAAACAACCCCGCTTCTTGAAGTTCGTCTTCTAGGTAATAAGTGTCTACATCAAAGTAAAACAAAGCCTTATCTGCTTCCTTCAAGTGCGTAAATACTTTTGCTTCGGCCCTAGTCAGCGCATTAAAGCCTACAAATATGATTTTCCCTCGATTAAAAGAGTTGATAAAATCTGAGGTCGTCAAATCTGTATTGGCCAAATGACGATAAACTTGGCCATTGGTGATGTAGTTTTGTGCTTTTAACTCTTCGTGAAACAATTGATATAAACGCGGCATGCGTCGCCACATTTTGATAAAAAGTTCTTGCTGTTTTTTATGCTTTCCTTCACTATAAGATTGCCAAAACTGCGCTAAAAAATCATATTGTTCTTTACTGAGGTAATCGAATTCCAGATTGATTTGCGCTACATCTTCCATTTCCTGATAGAGTTTGTTGGCATCTACCAAGTCATTATCTATCTGGGCAAAATCGCTGAGCATAATTTTGGCCAAAGGAAAAAACTGACTGCTCTTCATCGGCGCAAGTCCTTCTTCCTCCAACAACTTATTGTATACTTTGAGCAAGGTAAAAAACTGTAAATAGAAATCTGCAGGCTTTTCCTTTACACTTCCAGCAAAAAATTCTTGGATGGTATATATTGCGGGGCTAAAAAATGGTTTTTGGATAATATCGGCCAAGTATTTACGCAAATAGGTTGCTGGCCTATTGTTATTGAAAACAATAGCGCAATACTGTAAATCATCACCAAATTTGGCAACTAAATCTTCTGCAACTTCTTTTAAAAATGGTGTCATTTAATTACCGATCAATTGATTGTTTATGTTAACTGGATAATTTACCAAATTGGTTGATAAGTAACTTGCTATTTTCTCTGCATAGACATGATCAATTTTAATATTGGAGGCAAGCCATATTTTTCCTTTCAGGCCGTGAACGACTATTCGGTCGTGATAGATATCAATAGCATTTATTTCTTCCATCTCAATTGTTTCTGGCACTCCGTACAAGCTCATCCTGTTGGATTTTACCTTTAAAAAGCCTCCAGGCATGTTAAAAAGGGCACTAAAAAATAAAAGCAGAATAATAAATAGGCAAACACAAGACCAAAAAACAGTGGTATAATCAGCGTAATAGGCGATGACTAAACCCACCAACAATGCGCCACTAAAAAAGAAGGATTGAAATTGAGAATGATCATCATTATAGACAGGAAACACTACATATTCTAACTTTCCTCGACGATAGTTATAACTTGTTAAAAGTGAATAGGCCAATCCTACTAGCATAGCTATTACAAGAAAAATTGTTGAGGCTAGCTCATGAACCTTACTCAATAAAATGTAAAATAAAATCCAAACCACAAACCAAAAGACTTGCGGATATTTATTAACCAATAGCTTGACTCTATCTATCATTATACGAGTTTCAATTCTTTAGTCACCGCATAAAACAGATATGTTTTCACCTTTTGAAAACCCATTTGCAATAACAGTTCTTTATAATTCAATATCTGCTCAATATGTCGATCGCTTTGCTCCAAAGTAAACTTATAGTCTAAAATAGTGACTCCTTCGCCATCAATTAAAATACGATCTGGTCGATGTAACTTACCATCGGCATCAATAATGTTTTTCTCAATGATACTTTCGGTTGACTTGTCGAAAATAGCCTTTAACTCGGGGTGATTTAAAACGTCCATCACTTCTTCATGCAGTGTTTTCACTTCCAGTTCTGCAATCACTCCGCTTAACAATAACTCATCAAGGTAACTTTTTACTTCTTTTTGGTTAGCGGCATTGGCCAATACTTCGTGCTTGATAGAACCTAAACGACCTGATTGTTCTATGTTGAGCACATGCTGTAAATGTTTATCCTGTGAAGGCACATACAAAGCCGACAGTCGATTGGTTGTGGGATATTCCTCCAATTCAAAGCCATTGCTTTCGCTTATTTCAGGTTTTTCCAGCACATGGTCGATAATTTCATACCGATCGGTGGCGTCAAAACCTTCTTCATCAACCGAACTCAATTGTCCTACCACTTGCGCCAACGCGTCGCCCACGGAACTGATATTAGAAGCATCCTTTTTCTCCATCACCGATAGGTATAGGTAATCTTTGGAACGAGTGGTAGCCACGTAAAGCATATTTAAGGCATCCAAATTACTATCCAACAATTCCTTGTAATAGGCTTTGGCCACCGTTGAATTGCTAAGCTCCTCCGCAAATTTCAAAGGAATACCGCCCAACTCCTTGTAAATGGTATCTTCGGCCGACACCCAAAAAATAGAGTTGGCTTTTGTTTTAAGCTCCCAATTACAAAAAGGCACAAAAACAGCTCTAAATGCCAATCCTTTGGATTTATGGATGGTCACAATTTGTACGGCATTGGCCTCATCTGGAGAAGGCAAGGATTGTCGCACCCCATCTTCATCCCACCAAGTGAGGAAGTTAACGATGCCTTTCTCGCCCAAACGTGTAGCATTGGCCACTAAATCTCTAAATGCCAACAAATAAGGAATATGCTGTTTTAATGTAGACAGTCCATATGCTTCGATAAGGTTTTCTACAAGTTCAATCAAAGGCAGCTGCATCCAAGTCTGCCAATTTTCGCAAAGCGATTTTGGAAGTAGCGAAGACAGACTACTTAATGATTTACCTGTTAATGCCAAATACGCTGCTGGTTCAATAACTTTTTGATGCAAACGATGGTAAAGCGAAATGCTATTGGCCTTATATAATGCCGTTTGCGAGTCGATACCCACCAACACTTTTAGCGTATTCACTATGAGTTGTACTGCACTATTGTTGGCCACCATCAATGCTTCGCCAGATAGCACAGGAATATTGTGTTCCATTAAGCGAGTTACACAAAGCATTGCCTCCATGTTAGAACGCACCAAAATGGCCATATCTTTTTCCTGATAGGCTTTCTCAGTTTTAAGGAATTTAATTTCTTCGATGACGTCTTGTAAAGCTATTTCGCGATAAACCGTTTCTGAAAACCTTTCTATTTCCTCACCTGCGTCATCCTTCCCAAAACGTTTTACTTTAATGGTACCGCCAGCTTTAGTAAACGGCGACAGGTTTTGTTTGGCCTTAGCATATACCGAAGTGACAATATCGCTATAGCCATTTTCGTCCCACCATTGCAGCAAGTCATCAGATTTTTCAGTGACGTTTTCGTTCAGCTTATTTTGCACTACCAGCGGCAACGTTTGATACAAATAATTGTTAAAGCTGATGATATTTTCGGTACTGCGATAATTCTCTTCCAAATGGTCATCGAGTACATTTGCGGCACCTATTTCATTTTTTGCCTGTTGATGGAGGATGTTCCAATCGCCATTACGCCAGCGATAGATAGACTGTTTAGTATCCCCCACAATCAGATTATCGATATGTTTTTGACTTGGGGAAGCAATAGCGTTTGATAGAATAGACCTAAAACTTTTCCATTGGTTCACCGAAGTATCTTGAAATTCATCAAACAAGAAGTTCCTGTACTTACTGCCTACTTTTTCCCAAATGAAGGAAGGATTTTCACCCGCATCATCGGTAATTCCAGTAATCAACTTTTGCGCATCACTGATTAAAAGGTTATCATTCTCGTTTCGATAATTGCTGAGCAGTACTGCCACTTCTTGCATCAAACGCAGATAGTAAAGGTTTTTATTAAAAGCAATAGACAGACTATAAGTCGCCAAGTTAGCATCATAATATGCTTTAATAGCGGTCATTTGCTCATTTAGTTCTTGATAGAATTGTGGTAAGTCCACCCCTTTTTGGAACCATTCGTCGGGTTCATCTATCAATTTAAAAACAGCATCTAGTTTAGAAAAATCTCCTCGAGCAATATTGAGAATTTTCAGCAAGCCGTTACGAGATTTCCCTTTCAACTGGTCGGCACTTACGCCGTGGTTTTCCAAGAGCTGCCAGGCGGTGGTCCCTAGTTCCTTTAATCTGTCTTGAAAACTTTGGATTTGGCTTTTGGTAACGCTGATATATTTTTTAAAGAGCTCATCCAAATTATCTAAGCCCAAGGAATTCACCGCAATTTCAAAAACTTCGTAGCTGTCCTTAAACACTTCGCTAATGAGGTTCATCAACTCGGCTTTGTAATTCCAACTCTTATTGTCGCCAATGCGTTCAAGAGCTAGGTCAATAATCCATTGAAGTAGTTGCTGGTTATGATTCAGACTTTCATCTAACTTTTCTACCAACTCATTCTTCACCTTGTCGTAGTTCATTTCCAAGGTATAATCGGCATTGAGTCCCAACTCAAAAGCAAAACCACGGATTACTTTTTGTACAAATCCATCAATAGTACTTACCGCAAAGCGACTATAATCGTGCAAAATTCTGCGATAAACTTTATCTGCTTTTAGCTTTAATGTTTCTAGGTTCAAATCAGGATGTGCCGCCAATACAATGGTCCTGTAATCCTCTATTTTTTTGGAAGTATTGCCATCGGCGAAACCTTTGAGCACTTCCAAAATACGGGTTTTCATTTCTTCGGTAGCCTTATTGGTAAAGGTAACCGCTAGTATTTCCCGATATTTATGCTCGCCACTAAAAAGCAAGGTAAGATAATGTGCTGCCAGGCTAAAAGTTTTGCCCGAGCCCGCCGATGCCTGAAGTATTTTGAGTGGTTTGACTCCCATGAAGTGAAGTTAACCAAACTCAGCTAATCACTCAACTTTTATTGAAAAGACTTCGGTTGGTCTTCTCTTCTCCACTCGGCCCAAGAGGTTGGGGTTTCATACAATCGTACTGCTTGCAAGGTAAAACCGTCGCTTTCCAAAATTGGCAGGAGTGTAAATTTGATACTAAGCAGCATATTTTCACAGGTGGGCTGAAAGGAAACAAAATGCACTTTCTCCGAAATGGCGTAACAGCTGGCACGCAAAGACGCTGGGACTGCTTCGTTCAATACCAAAGCATGGTCGTATTTATCAATCACATGTTCGGCGACTACCTTTTTAAGTTGGCCAAAATCGATCAGCATGCCGCACTTTACATTTTGCGGGTCTTGGTTGGCATAACCAGATACGGTAACCTGTAAACGATAGGTATGCCCATGAATATTCTTACAGGGGCCATCATAATTGAAAAGGGCATGCGCCATATCAAAAGTAAATTCCTTTGTAACTCTGATCATCTGATTTTGCATGCCGCCAAGTTACTGAAAGGGCACTCAGGGAAAAATGAGCATCATCAGATATAAAAGTTATTTAGCGCAAAGCGAATTAGGATTTCTTCTGCGTTGCCTTTTTGCTTTTGGCAATTGATTTTTTGCCGATGCGCTCTGGACGCTTTTCAATATCCACTTTATAGCCTAGCAAATCTCTAATCACCACCGAAGCACAAACACCTCCGAAAGCTGCTGGCAAATAAGAAATGGTACCATAAGCAGACCTTTTAAAGTTCGAACCGTCGGTCATGATTAAGGATTCTTTCATCACTTCTTCAATGGAGAATACGGCTTTAATGGTACTGGCATTGCCCAATTTTTTCAAACGTTTACGAACATACTGCGCAAAAACACATTGATAGGTATCAGGTAAATAAGTTACGCGAAGTTTGGTTGGATCAACTTTACCGCCGGCACCCATAGAACTTACAATGGGCAAGTTAAATTGCAGGGCAGTAGATAGCAAAGTTACCTTAGGGGTAATGCTGTCGATACAATCCATCACATAATCAAACTTTTCAGCTAAAATTTCCCTACATTTTTGTGGGGTTAAAAAGTCTTCAACAACGTGCAGTTTAAGCTCGGGATTAATGGCCAATAAACGCTCCTTCATAATTTGAGCCTTACTTACACCATGATTGGTAGCCAAAGCGGGCAATTGCCTGTTTCTGTTACTCGGGTCAACCACATCCCCGTCTACAATGGTCATTTCGCCTATACCGCTACGACAAATAAACTCTGCCGCAAAAGAGCCCACACCACCTAATCCAATCACCAAAACATGTTTCTGTTGCAACAATGCTATTCCTTCGTTGCCCACCAATAACGCCGAACGCGATAACCAAGCTAAATCAGACATTTACTAAGTAAAATTTTAATGTTACGAGTTGTGGATTACAGGTTGTGGGATAAAGCGCCCGTAAACTTATAACTCGTAACAGGCAACCCAAAACTATTTACAACAATCCTATTTTCTTCCAATTTGCAAAAATAACATCTTTCAATTCATCAACGGATATTTTCTTTATTTCTGCTACTCGCTCGTAAAGCTCAACGATATCAATATTCGAATCATCTGTTTCTAAAAAGAAGGGCTGGTCGATTTCTTTGAGCACTTTGGCTATTTCATCGGACTTTAAAACTGCCGCACCAAAGGACAGATAAAAGCCTTGTGCCATCAGTTGTTGCCCCATTTCATGTTTTTTATTGAAGCCGTGTACAATCATCGGCACGGAGGGCTTCAATTTCTTTTTTAAAGCTATAAGCTCATCAAAAGCTTTCACACAGTGCAAAATCACAGGTTTGTTTAACTGTTCAGCCAAGTCAATCTGCACCGCTAGCATTTCGAGCTGATTGGTCATTTCCTCGCCTTGTATTTTATCCAAACCACATTCACCAATCAGTTTTACATTGTGTTGTTTAGCCAACACATTCAAATACTTCATATTTTTGGCAAGCTCTTCCAAATGACCATACCACGGATGTATGCCGATGGAAATAGGTTTGGTTTTGGGCATCGCCAAAAAGGTACTTTCGGTTAATGAAAGACTTTGAATGGCAATTACTCCATCCTTTTGCTTTGCTTCGTGTGTATGAATATCTAAAAAGGGAACCATTTGCTCCACAAAAGTACAGAAATAGCTCTTCAAAAATTTACTCTACAAAAACAGTAGTATATTTTAATTCATCTATATTTGCAACATTATCAACTATCTAACATTTATAAAATGAAAAAATTATTATTTCTTATCATTACTTTAATCTTCGGGTTAAGTAGTTTTGCTCAGAGCCAAACAGAAGGGGTTAAAATTTACAATCCCTCAGCAAATGCACAAGCTGATATAGATGCTGCTGTAGTAAAAGCTAAAAAAGAGAATAAACATGTTTTTGTACAAGTGGGTGGCAATTGGTGTGTGTGGTGTATTCGCTTTCATAATTTGGTGGAAGAAACTCCTGAGCTTAAAAACTACCTTAATGCCAATTTCGAAACCGTATTAGTTAATTACAGTCCTGAAAACAAAAATGAAGCGGTATTAAAGAAATTGAAAAACCCGGGACGTTTTGGCTTCCCTGTGTTTTTAATATTAGATGGCAATGGAGAAGTCATCCACATCCAAAACTCTGCGTATTTGGAAGAAGGAAAAGGTCATAGTGTAAAACTGATTACGAATTTCTTAAAGAACTGGACTTACAAAGCTGTTAATCCAGCCGCCACAAAATAAATTTTTAATCCCGTTCGTTATGAGCGGGATTTTTTTTGAAAAATAAATCGTTATCATTCAAATACCATCAACATGATAATGTCAGTCCTTCGGACTTGGGGCATAGCAAGAAAGTGATGGAATTCTTATAGAAACAAATAGCATCTCTAGAAAATCTAAAGGGATGAAGCGAGGCTAACATTGCTTATAAACCTCATCAAAACATCAGCCTTTCGGATTTGAAACACAACCCCGAAGGGGTGGAACAATGATAACAGTCACGTCACACATCCAGCAACCCTGAAAGGGTGAAATAAAGCGACTTTAATCTATCTTTGGCATTCGCCAACTTGCAAACCAACAACCAAGGTTTATTGCACTAAACTCAGTAAAATAGCCCCGATTAAACGTAAAGCCCGCAAACGATTCGCCAATGGGCGGAGCGTGCGGACTTGAAGTGAAAGCGGGACTGCCGACCATAGCAGCAGCAAAACTGCGCTTCAAAAACAAAAAAAGCGTCCAGTTGAACTGAACGCTTCTTAATGTAATGACAAGTTTTACAAGCCGTCGCCGTATTTAAACATGGCATTCACTGTAACAGGTAGCTTGCCCGTTGGCACTAATTTTTTGTTGAATACCGCTGCTGCCGCTTTTTGCATAAAGTCTTCTTTCTGGTAGGCCACTACAATTGACCTCGCCATTTCGATACCTGGCAAATTAGCCAAGTTATAAGGGTTGGCAAAGAAAGCCACCATCGCATTTCTAGCAGACAGGGAAGTAATCAAATCCTTCACGTCTTTATTTAAAGGGATGTTATTCCCAGGGCGCAACCTCGTATCCACAATAGCCAATATGATTTGGTCGTCGCCTTTAATTTGTTTCAAGATATCTGCAATAGCCGTTGCGCTGGCATTTTTATCTACATTAAAAGCAATTGAGTTTTTGTAAATGCCCGATATTTCCGTTTGGAACAAAGTTGCTTGTGGAGTTCCCACATTTACAATCACGGTTCTTTTGTTAGGGGTTAAGCCAGCCAAACCATCTCTGCTTTTCAACAGGGTCATACTGGCATCGGCCAGTTGTTGTACCAGCGCCATGCTTTCTGGCCGGTTAACTTCTGCCGCAATATTGTTTTCATCTACATGTGGTTTTACGGTCAAGCCTGCCCAATATTTAGCAGTCAGCACTTTCCTCACACTCTCATCAATACGCGCCATGGTGATACGCTCGTCTTTAATGGCCTGCTTCACTTTTTTCACTGCTTCTTTGGTGTCGTGCGCCAGTTCCAAAATGTCGTTTCCTGCAATTAGCCCCATTACTTCGGCTTCACCATCTTTATAGAATTTGGTTACGCCTTTCATGTCCATTGCATCTGAAATGATTAAACCTTTAAACCCTAGCTCATTTTTCAACAAGTCTGTCACAATAGGCTTCGACAGGGTTGAAGGCATATTTGGGGTGGGGTCTAGCGACGGAATGTTCATGTGGGCAATCATTACCCCAGCAGCTCCCTGCTTAATCAGCTCTTTAAACGGATACAATTCCAACGAATCCAACCGCTCTTTACTGAATTTAAGCTGTGGCAAATCATAGTGAGAATCCACATCAGTATCGCCATGGCCTGGAAAGTGCTTAATACTCACCAATAAACCGCCCTCCTGCATTCCTTTCAAATAAGCAGCACTTTTTTCGGCTACGTTATATTTATTTTCTCCAAACGAACGGAAGTTGATTACTGGATTTCGTGGGTTGTTATTCACATCAACATCGGGCGCTAAGTTCATGTGCATCCCAATGCGTTTAAAATCTTTAGCCACTTCTAAACCCATTTTATAAATGAGTTCTTTGTTTTGTACGGCACCTAAAGCCATTTGGTAAGGATAAGAAATGGTACTGTCCAATCGCATACCCAAACCCCATTCGCCATCAGAGGCAATCAACAATGGAACTTTAGATTTTTGCTGATATTTATTGGTAAGGATGGCCTGTCTTTCTGGTCCGCCCTGAAAAAACACGACGCCGCCCAACTTTTCTCTTTTGATTACTTTACCAACTGAATCTTGATAGGCTTGACTAAGATTGGTATGTGCCCTCACGAAAAACAACTGTGCTATTTTTTGTTTGGTACTCAACTTATTAAATACCGAATCAACCCAATGCGGCTGTTGCTTCAATAAATCGAGGTAAGATGGTTGTTGTGCACTGGCTTTCCCTATCGAAATTAAGGAAACCACACCCAATGCATAGATAAGTTTCTTGTTCATTTTTGTGTTAAAAATTTTGGTTGTTGTTTTTCCGAGAATGCTGTTTCTTGCGGAAAATCCTTTAAAGATGCGGAATACATTTCTTGTTGCCAATAAATTGTAGCACATTTTTGTAAAGAGGTGTAAAAAATACACCCTGAGCCTGCCCACAATAGCCAATTGTATTAAATTTGATACACCTTTACTTGTTTAATTTCTTAGCCGTAAAACCCGTTTTATTTTTTTTAATCGTTTAAAAATCTGCCTTTTAAACTGGTTTTTTAAAGATAACAGATACTTCTTGAGATAGTAGCCTCTCGTATTTGGCACATTTATTTGAGAGAGGTTTGGCGAAAGGGCAACGTAGCCCCTCGTTAATTAAACTAAAATTAAAAGAAATGAAAAAGATAGTGATCCTGGTACTTGGCCTGTTTGTTACTGGCCTTACTGCAAACGCTCAGTCAACAGATAGTTTTATTAGACTTGGTATTAAAGGTGGTGCCAGTTTTTCAAACATCATTAAAGACGACGGTAATAACGATTTTAAAACCGATTACCTGGTAGGTTACCATGTGGGTGCAACCTTAGACATCAAATTATTAGAAAACTTGGCCTTTACGCCAGAGTTATTATACTCAACCAAAGGTTACAAATTAGAATCTGGCTTGGGCAAATTCACGCAAACTACCCACTTTATCGATGTGCCTATTTTGGCCAGTATCAAATTAGCCGAAGGTTTTAATGTAGTAGCTGGTCCTCAAGTATCCTTCTTACTTTCTACCAAAAATAAATTCGAAAACGGGTTTAGTTCAGCAGAACAGCAAGTTGTTGAAGACGAATCTGATCGTTTTAAAAAGAGCTTGTTAGGTGGTGTAATTGGTGCAAGGTTTGATGTGAGCAACAAAGTGGGTATCTATGGCCGTTACGCTATAGACTTCCAAAAAAATAACGAAAATGGTTCCACTACCACCCCTGAGTTTAAAAACCAAGGCTTCCAAGTAGGTTTAGGAATAAAATTCTAATCGCACTGCGATTTCTCTATAAATCGAAAGCCCATCCACTAGAAAAGGATGGGCTTTTTCTTTTTTCTAAAACTAAAGCAGTTGTTTACAGGTTATTTCTACAATCAATGTTTTGATCAACCTTAAAATTTAGAGATCATGAAAAGTACCAATCTTCCAAAAAATAATGGCCGTGTTCATGGTAGCACCATTGCCGATAGAGCAAATTACGATGTAAAGCTTGATAAAAAGAAAATAGGCATTACCAATGCTGGTGGTCAACGATCAGATCAAACCTCCAACAAGGACAATGAACGCAAACGCGGACAATAATTAAAAAAATGAACCAAAAGGTTGGCTAGCACTAGTCAACCTTTTCTTTTTCCAAAGCTTCTTTTAGATCCTTAAGACTGCTTATTCTCTCCATTTAGGAAAGATAGCGTAGTAAAGGGGCTTGAACGTCAATTTCGCCATTTTAAAATTTAAGATATTTAAAGGCTGATACACTGAACCTGAAATAAATTTAGGGTGACGTTAAATTTACACTCCCTCATGCTGACCACGAAGTAGTTGCGAAGCAAACTGAGCCTTAGCGAGCTCACCGAAGGTAATTTATTTCAGCATCAGCTTTTTAGGGTATGTTGTTGTTAACATATTAAGCGAACTCAGATGAATATGTTTCAAGCATTTGCAGAAGTCAAATATTTACAGCATCTATAATTAGCATGGAGACTACCCCTACAGAGTCGCATGTTTTGAACTAATGTGAGTTCGGGATAAAGCGTTTTATGAGATTTCATTATCTCCCAGTACTAGCAAGCCCTCTTCGTTCTACTAAAATCGGACTAGAATTTTGCCCCTATGTATCTATGTGGTTATATTTTCCCTAAACGAACCAAATAGACAGATTTCAAACTTAAGGTTAACAACAGTATCAGGAAACGGATTTTTTTGGACCAAAAGTCTAATTATAATGGCTAAGGAGTATTTTTCCTATCCTCAATTCACACTATTTAATAACATACTTACAAATTGCTGGCAAAGATAACAGCAATACCATAGCATCACCAGAAAGTTGATCCCGCAGGATCTTCAGTCCCCTTACTTTATGATTTTTTACAGTCTGTTCTGTTAAATCCAACTGTTGGGCTATTTCCTTATTGCTCAAACCATCAACAAAGCTCAAAGTAATCACTTTGGCGCATTGCAAAGGCAATGAGTTGATCGCCCGGTATATTTCAGCCAGCACTTCTGCTCTGATCATCGTTTGCATAAAACTTTCTTCAGCTTCGGGGGTATTGCTACCTACCAAATGGTGACGATTTTCGGCATTTTTTACCGCCTTAATATGACTTAAACATGCGTTATATGCCGCCCGGTACAAAAAAGCCTGTAGATGGCTGGGACTATCAAATACCTGGTTTTTATGCCAAAGCCTAACAAAAATATTTTCGATGAGATCCTGAGCATCTTCTTCGGAAACATAACGCGTTGCAAAGAAGCGAAGTGGCTGGTGGTATGATCTGTAAGCCAATTCAAAACCCATCTCCTTCCCTAAATAAATGGGAAATAAATGGTCACTTAAAAGCTGTTTGCCCTTCATGATGATTAGCGAGCGATATTCTATAGGTTAGAAGTTACAGTAACTATTTATCTAAAGTAAATAACAGTTTACAAAATTGCAACATTTTCGTTTCAAAAACAAAACACAGCAAGCAATCACATCAAAAATGGAAACTTTTGATATTTCATTTGGCAAAATGAATTGCATACGAAATAAAATATTTTTTAATTCCAATAGGTACTTTTTCCCATTCGCTTCGTAATGCTTAAAAAAGGCAACGACAATGAACCTAAAAAAACTAGAACCAAGCCAAAGAATCATCCACCTGATTTCTGGATACATCAGTGGATCGCTCTCTGATGATGAAAGCATGGAACTGAAAAATTGGACAAACCAAAGTGCTGCCAATACCTTACTTTTTGAAGAACTTACAAATGCCGACTATCGCTCAGAAATACTGAAGAAATGGATGCCTGAAGAAACAGAAGAATCTTTACGCAGCCTTAAATTACGCTTACCCGAAAAACGGAAAATATGGTGGCCTTATGCCGCTGCCGCAACCGTAGCTTTTCTACTCGGCATTACTTATTATCAGGTGCAGGTAGATAAGCATCCCGTACAACAAAAAATAGTTCAGGAGATCAGACCTGGATCAGACAATGCAACCCTTACTTTAGCCGGAGGAGAAAAAATTGATTTGGCCAGTGCCGCTAACGGTAAGTTGGCGCAACAGTCTAATGTGCTGATCCAAAAAACAGCTGATGGTCGATTACTGTATAGCAATGCGGATCAAGCTCCTTCTTCAGCAAAAGCCAACTCCATCTATAATACGATTTCAACCCCTATGGGCGGGCAGTTTCAACTTCAATTACCCGACGGAACCAAAGTATGGCTAAACGCAGCCAGTTCATTAAAATACCCAGCTTCTTTTAGCGGATTGGAAGATCGTCCAGTTGAACTCAGTGGTGAAGCTTATTTTGAAGTCGCTCACGATAAAACCCATCCTTTCATAGTAAAAACAACTGATCAAACCATTAAAGTACTGGGAACACACTTTAATGTAAACAGTTATGCCGATGAGCATAAGACCACAACAACACTTGAACAGGGCAAAATTCAGGTAAGTTATGGGAATAAAACAAAAATCATTACACCAGGAGAGCAGGCAATTGCTACCCATGAAGAACTGTTAGTAGACAAGGCCAATCTTGAAACGGCGCTGGCATGGAAAAACGGCGAACTGCTTTTTAACAATGCAGATATCCAAACCATCATGCGACAAGTAAGCCGGTGGTACAATGTAACCGTTAAATATGAAGGGGTACTGCCAAAAAGAACTTTCACTGGTGGCATGCCTCGAAATGCCGACCTATCTGCCTTGTTGAAAGTACTGGCTTTAAACGATATCCACTTTGAAGTAAATGGCCGTGTAATTACGGTAAAACCTTAATAAAAAGATGAATAGTATTTGACCAAAAATTAATGCTTATGAACTAAAAAAACTCTACACTACTCATGAATTCCCTCAAAAAGAAGCGCCGGCAATTGTTCAAGACCACCGGCGCTATTGGGAAGCATTGTTCGCAGGGCGAACACAAAGCCTGTTAAAGATTTTTTAAGCTAACCAACTAACTAAAATATGAATTTTTATGAACATTTCTTATGCCTTGGGCATAAAAAGAAAAAACCAATATTCCAAACACTGTTAACGATGAAATTAATAGTATTATTCATGATACTTTCCCTGAAAGTATCTGCTAGTTTATATGCCCAGGTCATTAGTCTTAAAGTAAGCAATGCCAGGCTCGATCAGGTGATGGTAGAAATTAAAAAGCAGAGCGGCTTTAGCTTTTGGTACGATGATAACGTATTAAAAGGCAGCAAACCCGTTAGTGTGCAGCTCAACAATATGCCACTTACTGAGGCTTTGGATAAAGTATTCGCAAACCAGCCGATCACGTACAGCGTTACCGATAAAACAATTGTGCTAAAGGCCAAGCCAAATAGCAACACCAGTTCTTCCGTGCAACAGAGTATATACGGGCTGGTAACCGATGAATTTGGCCAACCCCTGCCAGGCGTAACAGTACGTGAAAAGGGTGTTGCCAACAATCCTTTTATCACAGGACAGCAAGGCAAATTTTATATCCCCGTAAAAAGCAGGGAAAGCATGCTGGTTTTTACCTATGTAGGTTATGAAACCCGCGAGTTAAAGGCCTCAGCATTTAAAGACAACCCAACGAATCTTACCATTGTGGCCATGAAGCCCGATGTCGGCAAACTCGATGAAGTACAGGTACAAGCCTATGGAAGTGGTCCAAAAAGGACAAGTACGGGCAATATTACGACTATTTCTAAAGAAGAGATCGAAAAAAACCCTTCCAGGAACGTACTCGAAATCATTAAAAATCAGGTGCCAGGCCTTTTTATCCAACAAGATAATGGCGGCGGAGCGGGCAATCGCATTAATGCAACCATTAGGGGGGCGCAGGTTTTTGGCTACTCGGAGCCTTTGCTCATTGTAGATGGTGCCCAATTTCCTTTGGGCAAAATGCCTTTAGATTTGTACGGGGACAACAACAAAAATAACAATCCATTAACCTCTACACCGGTTACTTTAGGTAATCTACCACGTGGTTATGGAAATGGTCTGGATTTTTTAGATCCCTCGATGATTGAAAGTATCGACATCCTTAAAGATGCGGCCGCCACCTCTATTTACGGTTCAAGGGGTGCCTACGGGGTAATTATCATTACCACTAAAAAGGGCAAGCAGGGCGAGCCCAGGTTGAGCATTAACGTAAATACCAGGCTTGATGTACGGGGCTACACACCCGAATTGCTGAAAACCACCGATTTTATTAACCTGCAACTGGAGTCCTATCGGAATAGTGGACAAGCCATTGCCAACGATCGATCTGGTTTCCCTTTTAATGGCACTTGGCCAGCAACGCGCTACACCAATTGGAATGAGTATTTCGCTCCGCAGCAACCGCTTAACTATAATGTAAACGGCTCCTATTCTGGTGGTTTCAATAATTTCACCTATTATTTGGGGGGTAATTTCCAAAACGACAGGAGTGTAAACATAGGCCCTGGCGGATCAAAAAGGGGCGGGGCCAATATCAACCTCGCTTTTAACCAGGGGGGCAAGTTCGATGCGGCAATTTCGGCATTGTACAGCAGCAATGCAGATAATGCCATTAATGTTATTGGGGATGTTACCCTGGTACCCAATGCGCCACCACTTTTACTTGCCGATGGCTCCTACAACTTTGTCGACTATCCTTCCAATGTGATGGCTGACCTTTCCAAGCTGTTCCAATCCAATACCAACTTATTTAATACTGGCCTAACGCTCAACTACCGCCCGATAAAAGGCTTAACCATCGAAACAAGGATGGGTTACAACATGACCAATTCGCGTCAGTTTGCGGCCACGCCCAGCACGGCCTTGGATCCTAATCGTGGTTCCCTAATCCAGGCTACTACAAGAAGTGGTGTACTATCCAGCGGTATGCGTACCATCACATTAGATCCTAACATTGCTTATGTGAGTAAACTGGGCAGCCTGGGCAGCCTCTCGGCTAGGGCAGGCTTTACCCTGCGGGATGAATATACTTACAGTACTCAGATTAAAGGGAGAAATCTGCTTACCGATGTGGTAATTGATAACCCCACTTTTACCAAAAATCCTTCAGATATTACAGCTAGCTACAACTACGAGCCTGGCCGCTATTTGGGTTATTTTGCACAGCTGAATTACAACTGGAATAACAAATACATCCTCGATTTAAATGCCCGCTATGATGGTTCTACCAAGTTTGGTTCTGGCAACAGATATGGACTATTTGGTTCAGTTTCTGGGGCTTGGATCATGAGTGCCGAACCCTGGTTTGCCAAAGCCCTGCCTTTTGTTGCTTTTGGCAAGCTTAGGGCCAGTTGGGGTACACAGGGTGGAGATGGGATTGCCAATTATCAATACGTGGCCATGCTAGCAAAAAATGATGATCCGGTGGGTCAGTATCTTAACCAGACTAGTCTGTTTCCAGTAAATTTGGCCAACCCCGATCTTCATTGGGAAAAGAACACCAAATCAGAGCTTGGTATGGAACTCAACTTTTTAAAAGGAAACTTAACCACCTCTTTTAGCTATTACCGCAACATCAGCAGTGATCAGTTGCAGGCTATGCCATTACCAACCAGCACCGGTTTTGCTTCGGTAATTACCAACACCCCGGCAACCATCCAAAATACCGGTTTCGAAGCCGTGCTGGGGCTATTGGTGGCCACTTCAAAAGATTTTAGCTGGCGGGCCAACTTCAACGCATCCATACAGCGCAACAAAGTAACCAAACTGGATCAGGCAATGACCAATATTTTCTTCAATTATGAGGAGGGCAAATCCGTTAATGGCAAAAGGGTCATCAATTTTGTAGGTGTAAACCCGCAAAATGGCGATTTGATGTACCGCGAAGCTAACGGCATTATCAGTAATGATCTGAGACCCAATGCATATACAGACCTTAGCAATCTCCTTACTGGTCAAATTGATAGAAACAGGCATAGCGAATGGGTAGATTTCTCGCCCAAATTTTTTGGTGCGCTAAACAACCGCTTCAATTACAAAGCTTTTTCGCTGGGCTTTACCATTGGCTATACCAAGCGAATGATGCAAAACGATATAAAGGCGAATTTGATGAGTATGAGCCAATTCCGTAATATGTCGACTTTAGCTTTAGACCGTTGGCAGCGTCCGGGCCAGGTATCGGACATAGGAAAGCTTACTTTCGCCCCAGCAAATCGGGCTATAGACGAAACCTCTTTTGGTATTGAAGATGGCAGCGTGGTGCGTTTGCAAAATGCGGACATATCCTGGAACCTGCCACAGAAAACCGTTGAAAAACTGGGTTTAAAAAATGTGAGCCTGCAGCTTACGGGCAGTAACCTGTTTGTCATCTGGACCCCATTTTCGGGTACAGACCCCGATGTTACCCGCCCTGGATACGTACTGACCAGAACTTTCCAGGGCGCTTTAAAAGTAAGCTTTTAATGGTGGGCAACAGGCCTCCACAAGTAAATCAATTAAACATAGAACCATTTATAATTTAAAAAATGAAAAAAATATTCACCTCCTTAAAACCAGGTTTTTGGCTACTGCTGGGCCTGGGGCTTTTGGCATCGTGCAAGAAGGATTATTTAACCCTGCCCAAACCCGCCAATTCCGTCGAAGCAGAAGGTGCTTACGCGAACGATGATGCCATAGGTCCGCTGCTGACCGGGGCCTATGGCGCACTAAAACAGAGCCAGACAGGAACAAAAGGAAGCAACCTTTTACTGGCATTGTATGCAGATGAAATGGTGGCGGTTGAAGATCCTTTTGCAGCTTTAGATGGGGAACCCTCTTCAGTTGCCGTTTATAGTTGGAAAATTACCCCCGTCAATACTGCTGGCAAGTATTTTTGGCCAAGGCTATACAATATCATTTACATCTGCAACGGCGTACTCGAAAATGTACCCAACCAAAGCAAACTGCTTTATAAAAACCAATGGCTGGGCGAAGCCTATTTTATGCGTGCATTGGCGTATTATTACCTGGTAAATATGTACGGCAATGTGGCCATCATCACCAGTACCAATTATAAAGAAAACATAATCGTGCCGCGTGTAGCCCCGGCACAGGCCTATAGCTTAATGCAGGCCGATTTAAAGCAGGCCATCAGTTTGCTCAGCCCCGATTATAAAGACGTGTCTGGAAAAACAACCACGGCTACCAATGCCCGCACCCGGCCAAACCAGCTGGCGGCCAAAGCCCTGCTGGCCAGGGTAAGTTTATTTACCGGCCAATGGCAACAGGCCTGGGACAATGCCGATCAGGTAATTAAAGATACGCGCTACGCCCTGCAACCACGTGCCAGCATAGGCAATACCTTTTTAGCCACCAGCCGCGAGTTTATTTTAGAGGGCGATTGCGACGAGGATGCTCGTTTATTTGAAGCCGGTGGGTTCCCCCCGCCTAGTAATTCATTGAGTAGTTCCTTGATGAGCAGTTTTGAGCCTAACGACCTGCGCCTTAAAAACTGGGTTAGAATGGATTTAAACTTTTTGACAGGCATGATGATAAACCTGCCCAGTAAATACAAAAGCACCATTATCGGGCAACCCAAACTGGACCGCCTGCCTTTGCTGAGGCTGGCCGAGCAATACCTGATCCGCGCAGAGGCGGCGGCACAATTGGCCAAGTTGGGCGATGCTGGCAAACTGGCAAGCGCCATTACCGATTTAAACGCCATTCGTTCACGTGCTGGATTGGGAGTTACCACCGCCGCTACGCCCGATGCCCTACTGGATGCCATTTTAAAAGAAAGACGCACAGAATTATTTTTCGAAGACGGACATCGCCTGTTTGATTTGAGGCGTACAGGCAAATTGGACGCTGTAATGCAGCAAGAAATGCAAACCAGCAGACTGGGCACAGGAGCGAAATGGGAGAGCTATAAGCAATACCTGCCACTAACCGTTAACGACAACAGGGCCGGTTTAGCGCAAACCCCTGGTTATTAATTTACAGCAAAAATAATTTGTAATAACGATGATAAATAAAGACATAAAGATGAAGACAAAGATTGTAATATTAATGGCTATGTTAGGCGGGCTTTTCTATAGTTGCAAGAAGGAAAAAACAAAAGAAATAGCGGGGCTGCAAATTGTAAATGCAGCCATTGGATTTGCGCCGCTAAAGGTAAATGCCACAGGCAATGCCGCTAACTTTATCACCTACCCTGATTCGTTAGACTATGCTACTGACGTGAAAAGAGGGGTGCTGCTTTCCACAACGAGCATCCAAGTAGGCAGCCATAAATCGGCAGCGCCATTGCTAAGCCTAAGCCAAAACTTTGTAGGTGGGGGCATGTACAGTTTGTACCTTACGGGGCAGTCGCCAAATCTCGAAACCATCCTTACAAAAGAAGAAACCTACCCTTTGTATAATGTAGCCGATAGTGCCTTTGCCGTAAGGGTGATCAATTTAATTAGCAACAGCGGCCCACTAAAATTAAACCTGTCGCGCAGTGTAACCGTTAATGAATTTGAAGGGCTTACCTACAAACAACAGGCTAACTTTAAGAAATATCCGCTCAAAGCAGCAGATGCAAGGCTTGGCTATAGGTTCCAGTTGAGAGATCAAAATGGGAATCTGTTAAGCACCTATACTTTCTTCAGCGCCGATTTGGAGGCCGTTAGATTTAAGGCAAACACTTTGGTGCTATGTGGCCAAATAGGGGGCGCATTCCCCAACCAACCAAGGATTTTTCTGGTCAAAAACTTTTAGAGGACTAAGCCTTTGGTAATTTTTAACGGTGAGGTACAAATGGGTTGCTTTGCACCAAACACAACAATTTACAATTCTTAAACCATTAATTTCTAACCCTAAAATGAAAAAAACAACACTGATTGCTTTGCTGTCGATGTTTGCCCTGACGGGCAGCTATGCGCAGCAGACAAAGAAAAAAGAAACGGGTAAAACAGAAGCACCGGCCTTTAAAATGCCAAATCTGGATTCCCTGAAGAAGCCAATGGCTTATAATAAGATCGTTACCGATAAAGCTGTCGTAAAAAAAGGTTTGATGAATTTGATTGAAGTAGATAAGAAATACTACTTGGAAATTCCTCAAAATATAATGAACAAAGAAATTTTAATCGTTAACAGAATAGCTGAGGGAGCCGCTGGATTAAAGAATTTTTATGCTGGTGATCAAATTAACGAGGTCATTATTACGCTTAGTTTAGACAGTAAAAGACAGAAAATTAATATCTCAAAACGAGATTATACGATTTTGGGCGTGAAGCCTGGAGATGACATGTACAAAAATGTGGAACGTTCAAATAAACAATCCATTAATTATGTGCTGCCCGTTAAAACTACTTCACCTGACAGCGCTAAATTAATAGACATCACTCAAATGTTAGAAAATAATGAAGATCTTTTTGGCTTTGATTCAAAAGTTAAGCAGCAGGCTAAAATAGGATCGTCTAAAGCAGAGGCATTTTTCGTAGATGCGTTGAACGCCTTCCCAAACAATCTCTCGTTTCGTTTGGCAAGGACCTACGGTGGAGGCGGAGGCGGAGGTGCTGCTGGGATGCTGCCTGCTGGAGTATCAGTACCTGGACAACAAGCTTCGGACAATAGTTACTCCATGGTTTTAAATAGCAGTTGGGTTTTATTGCCAGAAAAGCCAATGCGAATGCGTGAGTACGATAATCGTGTAGGTTACTTTTATAATGTTTTTATTGATTATTCCTACAATCCACATGGAGTTAAAACGCGTGCAATGACTAATCGTTGGCGGCTAGAACCGAAACCAGAAGACGTGCAACGTTACTTGGCAGGCGAATTAGTGGAGCCACAAAAACCCATTATATATTACATTGACCCTACTACACCTGAAAAATGGATCCCCTACTTAATACAAGGCGTAAACGACTGGCAAAAGGCTTTTGAAAAAGCTGGTTTTAAAAACGCTATTATGGCCAAACGCGCCCCTACCAAAGAACAGGATTCTACCTGGTCGCTGGACGATGCCCGCTATTCTGCCATCGTGTATAAGCCTTCACCAGTCATTAATGCTTCTGGACCAAATGTAAACGATCCACGCACCGGAGAAATCATGGAAGCGCACATCAATTGGTACCACAATGTAATGGTAATTTTAGAAAACTGGCCGCTGGCACAACTAGGTGCAGTATATCCAAGAGTTCGTAAATATGAAATGGATGATGAGTTAATGGGACGAATGATCCGATTTGTATCGGCTCACGAGGTCGGGCACACCCTTGGCCTGCGTCATAACTTTATTGCCTCTAATTCGGTACCAGTAGAGATGTTGCGTAACAAAGCTTGGGTCGAAAAAAATGGTCATACACCATCCATCATGGATTATGCTCGTTTTAACTATGTAGCACAACCTGAAGATAATATTGATACCGCAGGTTTGTTCCCACGTGTGAATGATTATGATGAATGGGCCATTGCTTGGGGCTATCGTTGGTATGGTAATTTGAGTGAAAGTCAAGAAAAACTAAAATTAGATGCCACAACATCCGCTGCCATTAAAAACCCGCGCTTGCGCTGGGGAGCTACAGTAGAATATCCAGGAGTTCCCGATCCAAGAGCTCAATACGAAGATTTGGGTGACAATCAAATGAAGGCCAATACCTATGGCATAAAAAACCTGCAGTACATAGCTGCTCATTTACCTGAATGGAAAATTAAACCAGGAGAAGATTATCAAAAATTAGCCGAATCATTCCAGTATGGATTATTAACGCAATTTATGCGATATCTTGGTCATGCCGCTACTTATATCGGCGGGGTTTATGGCGATAGTTATCAAGCTAGTGATGGTGCGCCAAATAATTATAGCCCTGCCCCAATAGCACTACAAAAGGAGGCTATAAGCTTTTTGGATCGTTGGGCTTTGCATAGCCAGGGCTGGTTATTTAATAATGAGGCCATTTTAGGGAAGTTTTATAACCCAGGTAATCCACAAGCAGTTGATCTTCAGAAAAAATATATACTTCCCCAGATAGATGCATTGATCGGAGAGCAAACCCTCGCTAAAATGAGTTTAATGAATACGCGTTTTGGCGATAAAAGCTACCAATTGGTAGATTACCTTAAAGACGTTCAAAATAAAATATGGGCAGAATTGATTAACGGTGGAAAGATAGATAATTATAGGCAGAGCGTTCAAAATAGCTATTTGGAAAAAATGGCTAAGTTAATTATGCCTGCTACAGCAAGTCCGCTAGAGATTTTAAAAGGTTTGCCTATGATTGGAAGCGTAGTATCAGAGTTAATTCCAAATAACGACAATGGAGTTGTTAAGGCTCTAGCTACCGTTAACGCAGAACAATTAAAAACGCAAGTTGAAGCAGCCATTAAGAGCGGCAAATTTACTGATGCACTAACCAACGCACATCTTAAATCTGCATTAAAACAAATTAATCGCATGTTAACGGCTAAATAAAGAAACAACAGTCGGCCGCTGGTGCTTACAAATAACATAAACACGCTAGCGGCCTAACTTTTATTAACAATTTATATTTAAATCAAAACCATGAAAAAATCAATCTTATTAGGCTTAGGCTTTGGAATTATGATGTTTACCATTTCATCTTGTGGCATTATGTTGCATTCAACTCAAAACAATAGCGAAGTGATCAATAATGCTATTGCAAAAAGAGACATCAACGCTATTGTATCATTAAACTCTTCGTTTGAAAAAGTTTATAACCATTATGCAAATAGTGATATAAAGAAAGAGAAAGTAGCTGCTTTTGTAGGCGATATGGTGGCTAATATTGAGAAAAAAGAACCTGGTAGTATTGCTACTATTTTGTTAATGCTTAATAGCAAAGACCAAGAGATGGTGGCTCTGGGCATGAAAAGTGCCGCTGATAAATTTGATGCGGTATTGATGGAATATGCCGGTACATTGGAGCATGAGGCGATTTTCAAAAAAGTATTTAATGAATATTAAGCAATGAAAGGATTAAAATTTGGTCTCGCGTTAACAAACCTGCTGCTTGCAGGGTTGTTAAGCCACGCCCAGGTAAGCTATGGCACGGATGCAGCTTTACGGCCGCAACCATCAATAGGCTGTAGTTTTGCAACTGGAGAAACAACATTCTTAACAGGCTTGAAAACCGAAAGCCTCTCGCTATTTGAAACGAGTGGCTTAACGCGCAAAAGCGTTCCTGCCTGTAACTTTGCTACTGGCAACTGGCAACAATTGGAAAGCCTTTGGGGAATTAAACCCTATCAGGAAGCCTTTACTGAACTACAGCCATTGGGCAACCTGCGTTGCGATTTTGCAACAGCTCCTGTCTTTAACAACGAGCAGCCAATGGAAAAAGCGCAGTTAAAATTTTTAACTGACTATTTTCAAAGCCTGCTTAAAACGCATCAGGATAAATAAATAGCATTTTACACCTTTAAACGGTCGCAATACTTAGTAATTGCGACCGTTTTTTTTATCACTAATCAGCCAAAAAACCATGCTCTTTTCTCCCCTCCCCTCTGGAAGAGATGCCCAAAGAGGGAGCTCTATAAACGGTGTGCGTCCATTTCTCGTCCGATGTTAACACCTTGCTTTTCTCTCCCTCTGGGGGAGATGCCCAAAGGGCAGAGAGGGTTGCCTAACAAACTCCAAATCCTAAAATAGTTTATCGCTCAGCAATTCCGCTTTGCGAAAGTCCAGCACGTAAAAAATCCGCACTTTTTCATGCTGAAGAAAAAGCTGTATGCTAAAATTCCTTTTTTCTTTATCCCCAACTTACGTTATTTTAATATCTTTAGGAAAAAATGTCCTTTATGAAGTCTCCTTTTTCGATGATTAAACAGTCTTTTAAATTTTTTATTTTACCTGTAGCTTTATTGGTCGCTGGCTTATTAATGAGCCATTGTAACATCAAGCCAAGTGAAGCCAGCCTTGACGAAAAAAACCTTAAATCGGAAACCATTGTGACTGGTTTGACCATGCCTTGGGCAATGGCCTTTTTACCTGATGGCCGAGTGCTGGTTACCGAAAGAGGCGGAAAATTGAGAATAGTAAAAGGGGGCACACTAGACCCACAGGAGATTACGGGTATCCCTAAAGTGTATTACCGTGGACAAGGTGGTTTGCTCGACGTGGTACTTCACCCCAACTATAAAGAAAACGGCTGGATTTACATCAGCTATTCTTCTCCTAAAAAAGAAGGCGAAGCTGGCGATGATAACGGGGCAAATACCGCACTAATGCGTGCAAAACTAGACGGACACCAACTCACCAATATCGAACATTTGTACAAAGCAAGTCCAAATGTAAGAGGGGGCGTACACTTTGGAGGTAAAATTTTATTCGACAATAAAGGTTATGTTTTCCTTTCATTAGGGGAACGTGGACAAAAAGAAAACTCCCAAAACTTGAGCAAAGCACAGGGAAAAATGGTCCGCCTACATGAAGATGGAAAAATTCCTAGCGATAATCCCTTTGTAAAAACAAAAGATGCTTTACCAGAAATATGGAGCTACGGACACAGAAATCCACAGGGTTTAGTAATGCACCCTACTACGGGCACCATTTGGGCACATGAGCATGGTCCTCAAGGTGGCGACGAGCTGAACATTGTGGAGAAAGGTAAAAACTATGGCTGGCCATTAATCACTTACGGGATTGATTACGACAACTCCATTATCTCTGATAAAACCGAAGCTCCTGGTTTGGAACAACCAGTCATTTACTGGAAACCTTCTATCGCTCCTTGCGGGATGACGTTTGTGAACAGTCCGAAATTTAAAGAATGGAATGGCGATTTGCTAGTAGGTTCTTTAAAGTTTATGAACTTGGAACATTTAACCGTTAAAGGCAACAAAGTGGTGAAGAAAGAAATCATTTTTGACAAGATAGGCAGGGTGAGAGATGTGAAACAAGGTCCTGACGGCAATATCTACGTTGTGTTAGAAAATACAGGTTCAATTGTTAAAATAAGTCCTAAAGCATAAGCATGAAGTTATTGACCTTTATTGGCTGTGGACTGGCCTATGCCGCGATTTTCTCATTAAATGCTCAAGACGATTTAAACCAGAGCATTGAACGAGGCAAAGAACTTTATATGGAAAGCTGTGTAACTTGTCACCTAGCTAATGGACAAGGGTTAAAAGGTACTTTCCCGCCGCTGGCCAAATCCGATTTCTTGCTAAAATATCCCGAAAAATCTATTCACTCCATTAAATTCGGCATGAATGGTAAAGTAGTGGTAAACGGGGTAGCGTATAACAATGCCATGCCACCTTCGGGTTTTGCGGATGATGAAATTGCAGATGTGATGAACTACATCAGAAACGCCTTTGGCAATAAGAACACCCAGTTGGTAACCGAAAAAATGGTTGCTGCTGTAAAGGAGAAATAATTGACTAGAAGCGATAGCCCAAACCAATACTAAAAGCTCGATAGCCTTGCTGGTAACTGCCCAAACCGCTACTGATCCGATAAGGCCTTGGCTGGTAGAAATACATGGCTTCGATATTAAATCGCTTGAACTGAATATTGACTCCGCCCCCAATATTAAAATGCAGTTTGTTGACACTCGTTTCAGACAAAGCTTGTTGAATTTGCTTGCTATGGAAAACAGTATCTAAATAGCTGGCAACATACCCTACATTACTGCCGCCACTTTTCGCCAGGGCAAATGCCAAGTTGGCTTCAGCTTTTAAACTAACCAGTTGATGAAGCCTATAACTGACATTTAACGGAAGTACCAAATTGGTATGTTTCCTTGAATCAAGCACTTGGAAAGGACTACCTGTGGTCACCGTGTTATAACCTGGGTGCTCGTATGCGCCATTCATCTTAGCCTGTGTAAACCGAACTCCTGTGCCAAGCAACCACTTATTGGTTAAGGTCCATTGAGTTTGGACACCTAAATAGGGAGTAGTATTTTGGTTGGCAAACATTAGCCCACCCTGTAGTTCGAAACTAAATTTGGGTGTAACCATTTCCTTTGGCTTTCTATTTTTCGGCTTTTCCTTAATGGGCTTTAAGTTGGCCATCTGCAATTGGTTCGCCTCCTTTACTTTCCTTACCGAATCTCTGGCCAAAGTCCTTCTCAAACGACGTTGTTCACGTTTAGATAAAACTACTGGTGACTTCAGGTCTTTTTGACCTCTTTGCATTAGCTCATTAGGCACCCACTTCAATGAATCTGCCGTCACCTGATACGCTCCTAGGCCAACGCTGTTATCCAAATAAGGAAGTAGGCTCGCCCTAGCGGTTGCAGGCCTGTCAATTTCGGTTTGCATTTCGGCTTTGTTTAAAAGGATAGCTGCGTCAACTCCTCTCTTTAAATTGTCTATTTCTTGAGGATGATTTGGAGAGGTCGAAGGAGTTTTCAGCAAACTATTTTTTGAGGATGATTTTCCTTTTTTAACAAACATCTCCTTAACTTTCTTCTCAGAAGGCATCAATGTTGCGGTATCAACAACCACCAAGTTTTCTAACACCTGTTTTTTCCTCGGTACTTCAACCAGCTCTTGCTTTGTACTTTTTTTCTGCACTGTAGCTTTTGGCTTTTGATAAAAAGCAAAATAAACCCCACCTGCTACCAGCACTACAGGAAGAATCAGTTTAATGATTTGAGCAAGCTGAGCGAATAAGCCATTTTCAGGAAGAGAGACCTCTTGGGCACTGGTGGGCACAAATTGCTGATCCAACAAATGATTCATTTGCCGCCATGCCGCATCCAAGTCATCATTGACTGGGAGCTCGGCCATTTTCTTTTGCCAAAGTTGATGAGACCATACCGACTTTTTCATTTTTTCTCTCCTTTGTTTTCAGTATGATAATGAATGTCGCTTTCTGTATTGGAAAGCAGTAATTTCCGAAGCTGCTTTTTCCCTTCTGAGAGATGCCACCTAGAGGTAGCTTCGCCTATTTCTAGCCTGTCGGCAATTTCCTTATGCGAATAACCATCAATCACGGAAAGATTAAAAACCAATTGAGTAGCATAAGGTAGATGCCTAATTAAACCAATAAGATCTTGGGCGTAAAGTTTATCTAAAATTTCGGGAGCTACAAAAGCTTGTTCGTGGCTAAAATCATCCGCTAAAGTAGCGGCTTCAAACTTGCATTCTTTTCTATTCAGGTCAATGCATGTTCTAATCATAATGGTGCGCATCCAAGCTTCTAGTGTCCCTTTAAATGCTTCATAAGTATGAAGGTGTTGAAACACTTTCAAAAAAGCAGTATTCAAGGCCTCCCTAGCCAAATCGTCTGTTTTCACGTATCGGATACAGGTCCTCAACATATCTGCATAAAATAGCTTGTACAAGCGTTCCTGTGATAGGCGATGCCCTTCAGCACAAGCTTTAACTAATGCTGCTATCTCCTTATCCAAATCGCTCATTCAAATATGTAAATCCGTGTTTATACATCAATCCCTATTAGCTATTACGTATCGTATCAACTAAACGTTGGGAAGATTTTTTTTATTTTTTTCTGCCCAACATCTTTGGCTTTTAGCCCGTAGATATTCAAAAAGCCCATGTTTAATTTAGATAGTTACGAGAAGCACAGCCAATGGTACAACCAAAAATTCCCTACCGAGGAGTCGAAATCAACTTACCTTAAAAACCATTTGAATACCAAGCAACTTACTATTGGCAAATGGTTACAAGAAATTTTCTTCAAAAGCCTAAATCCGTTACTTGCCGATAAAAACGGAACATGGCTTACGCTTGGCGATGCCTATGGATTTGATGCACAGTACATTCTCCAATCAGGCAACAAGGCTATTGCAAGTGATCTGAACACCGATTTTTTGACCATCGCAAAAAACCAACAAGTGATTACAGATTTTTCCCTACAAAATGCCGAAGCAATGAGCTATCCTAATCATGCCTTCGATTACATTTTGTGCAAGGAATCTTATCACCATTTTCCCCGACCCTACGCCGCTTTATATGAAATGGCCCGTGTGGCCAAAAAAGGTTTCATTTTAATGGAGCCGCAAGACCCTGTACTCAAAATGCCGTTTTTATTAGGCTTGATGAATGTCATCAGTGCTTTCAGCGATCAATTAAGTCAAAAGCTATGGAAAAACCGTTTTTCCTATGAACCTGTGGGCAATTTTATTTACAAAATAGCAGAGAGAGAGCTTGAGAAATTCGCCGCAGGCCTTAACTTGCCTATGGTTGCGTTTAAAAAACTGAACCCTAATTTTTATTTTGAAGGGGCAAATGAAACTTTGTTCAATAAAAGAAGCTTCAAGTTTTTGTCCATCTATTTCAAAAAACGAATAAGAGATTTCCTGTCTAAAACGGGCATTATTCCTGCTCAAGTATTATGCGCTATTATTTTTAAAACAGAGCCTAATGAAAGTACCCTTAAGCACCTACAACGTACGGGTTACCGAATCATCAAAATCCCTAGCAACCCTTACCAATAATGTAATTATCTTTGCTATGATCAATCCATTGCCATGCCAGAGATACTACTGCTATGTTTCATGATGATTCCACAAATAGTGGCTGGCGTGTATGCGCACAGTATTGGCAAAAGTTTCTGGTTTTGGTTCTTCATTTCTTTTCTCATTCCTATTATCTCGCTGGTGGTTCTATTAGTCATTGATAACAAAAAACCTAAACAGGCCAAAGAAGAGAAAAAGAGCTATCAACTAGCTGATCACGTTAGAGAAAGACAGGAAAAAGAAAAGCCCAACGCTTAGGTTGAGCTTCAATATCATTTTAGAGACTTACGAAGTTTTAAAACGGCAAAGCCCTCAACTTTACCTTTTAAAACAACAAATAGCTAAAGTTAAACTTCGTAAGTCTGAACAGCATCATCAACTATCTCTGCAATTGGTTAGTTCCTCTTAAATTATACTCCTTTGGTGGGTCTACGCCAAGTAAGTTTTTCACAAAATAATCCCAGCGGCGACGCATCATGTAAGGATTGTTAGGGCCAAAACCATGTGCGCTATGCGGGAACAATACCAAATCATAATCTTTATTCGCTTTATTCAAGGCATCAACCACTAAATAAGTGTTATACGGGGGGACGTTATTATCCATCATCCCATGCGCTAACATTAATTTTCCTTTCAAGTTTTTTGCATGGTTTTGGTTAGCTTGTGCCTCATAATCTGAATTGGCCAACAAACCATTGTAACGCTCGCCCCAATCGTCCTCGTAATTTCTGTTTTCGTGGTTACCTGCTTGAGATACGCCTACTTTAAAGAAATCAGGATAACGGAACATGGCCGCAGCAGTAGCAAAACCACCACCAGAGTGACCCCAAATCCCAACTTTATCCAAATCCATCGGGTATTTTTGTGCCAATTGTTTAATGCCTGTAATTTGATCAGGCAAAGTGTTTTCGCCCATATTGCCATAAGCCATATCGTGATAGCTTTTCGAACGGTATGGATTGCTAGTGCCTTCAATAACGACCACAATAAATCCTAGTTCGGCCAATGCTTGGTGGTCAGACCTCGAAGCAGAGAAAGACCAACTGCCCACACTTCCGCCTTGCGGACCTGGGTAAATGTAATCGACCACAGGATATTTCTTACCCGCCTCCATTTTAGTTGGCGTAAATACCAAACCATAAATAGCTGTTTGTCCATCCGCAGCTACCATTTGCACTACATCAGGAGCTTTCCAACCTTTAGCTAATAATCTTGAAATATCAGTCCTGCCCAATTCTTCAATCTGCTTGCCCTTTAAATCTCTTAAAACCGTTACCCCAGGCACATTAGGTTGCGAATAAGTATCAACGATATAATTGAATGCTGGAGAAAACGACACTTGGTGATTACCCTCATCTGGCGTTAACAAGGTGAAACCTTTACCATCAAACCCTACACGATACAAATAGGCAAAATATGGATTACCTTTTTCGCGACCATGCCCTGTAAACCACAAGGTTCTGCTTTTTTCGTCTACACGCAGCAGCCTTCCTACCAACCAATCCCCTTTGGTGATTTGGTTTTTCACTTTTCCTGTTTTGGCATCATACAAATACAAATGCCCCCAGTTATCACGCTCCGAGTACCATAAAATTTCGTTGGTTTTAGGTAAGTAACGCCAGTTAATTGAATTTACCCCCGACTCAAACTGTGTTTTAACCGTTTCGGTAAATACCTCTCTTACAGCACCGGTGCTGGCATTAGCAATTTGCAGTTTAGAGATTTTGTGATCTCTAGAGGTGGACAAGAAAGCGAACTCCGTACCATCGGCATTCCAATCAATATCTGCCAGTTGGCCGCCGTCAACAATATCATCGCTTAGCGAACTCCTATGATCATCCAAAGGAATCTGCAAACTGATTACTTTAGGATTCTCTACATCAATCACTACCCTACGCAACTTGGCCACTTCTTTATCCCCTGGCAAAGGATATTTCCATGCTTTTAAAGTGGGCGAACCTACATTGGTGGTCACCAAATACATATCACTCAAATGACGTTGGTCCTGTTGGAAAGTAGTTAGTTTTTTAGAATCTGGCGACCAACGTACAATCGGTCTATCGCTAGATTTCCAACCCGCATTATCCGTGGCATAACCATAATCTTTTACGCCATCAAAAGTAAGCTGTGTTTCTTTTTTGGAAGCAATGTCTCTCAACCATAAGTTCCAATCTTTGATAAAAACTGCTTTTTTGCCATCTGGCGAAACCGATTCAGCAGCCCCACCCATTCTTCCTGCTGATGGTCGTGCACTTGTCCTACCTTCAACAAGTGAATTTTTGTCGATCTGATAGGTCCATGATTTTTCATCCGCAAAAAACTGAAAGCTTTTTTCATCACTGGAAAGCGCAATGGTTTGAAAAGGCAGCTTGTAAGCTTGGTAAGTTTTACCAGTGGCTTTGTTTAAAGCTGCTGCCAATTGCTGATGATCAAAAGCAGGTACTTTTGTTTTCTTTACGGGGTCTAACCATAAAAACTCTTGACCATTTTTGGTCGTCGCCAAATAAATCAGCTGCTCTCCCTTAGTCCAACTTGGACGCACCGTAGTACCATCCACAAAAGGTTCAATATGATAGCTTAGAAATTGTTCCGCCCTAGCATAATCCTGCTCGGTTAAGGGTTTATTTTGAGCCTTCAATGTAAAAACGGTTAAAATGGCACCAATGCTGAGTATGTGTTTTTTCATTTTTAAATAGGAATAAAAAACTAAAATAATAGGGTTTGGTCATTTACAAATTAAGGTATTAATAATGATACAGTTTTTTATGGAATGAACTTTTACAAACAGCTACTCAGAGCCATAATGCCTTCTTCTAATTCCTGTTCAGTTAAAGCACCGTAGCCCAGCCTTAAACCATTTGCGCTACTGTCTAAACCATAGGCACTAGGACTGGTAATTTTAATTCCCTTTTGGAGCATCTTTTCGGAAAATGCAGTCCAATCCGTGGGTGTTTTCATCACAATCCAAAAAGCCAAGCCACCATCTGGAACAGCATAAACCACTTTGTTTTCGAGGTGTTTTTTCAATAGCGCTGCTGTAAAATCTCTTTTGGCTTTGTAATAACTGGTTGCTTTTTTAATATGTCGCTTAATGGCTCCATCCTTAATCAACTGCAAAACAGCTTGTTCCATAATGCTGTCCCCATTCACATCTATGATTTTCCTTAACTGACCTACTTTCTCAATCAACGTCCCATCACTACTGGTTAAATAACCCACACGCAATACAGGAGAAACCACCTTGCTCATGGTGCCGATGTATACGTAGTTTTTAAGCGCTGGAAAGCTCGACAAAGGCAATACAGGTCGGTAACCAAAATGGAATTCATTATCATAGTCATCTTCAATAATCGTAAAACCATATTCGTTAGAAAGCCTGATCAGTTCCAAACGCCTTTTTAAACTTAGGGTTACCGTAGTAGGATATTGATGATGTGGGGTCACATAAATGGCTTTGATCCTTTTGTTTGATTTAAGATACTCCTGCACTTCGGCAATCACCAAACCTTCTTCATCAACCCCAACAGGGAGAAGTTTGGCACCAGCATGTTCAAATGCTTTCCAAGCGGGCTTGTAGCCAGGACTTTCTACCATCACCTCATCGCCTGTTTTCAATAAACATTGTGCGGCCAAGTACATCGCCATTTGGCTCCCCCTGGTAAGGCACAAGTTTTCTTCCTGCACCTGCATCCCCCGCTGGTGATTAAGCATTTGTGCAATTTCCTGTCTGAAAGCTGCATCGCCAAGGGCATTGCCATCGTAACTCATCAATTGCCATTTCGTTTTTAGGCTAAAAATTTGTCGGTAAGCCCTTGCCAATTCGTTAACAGGGGCAATTTTGGCATTCGGATGCCCATCATCAAACTGAAGGTGAAATTTCTTTTCTAGCGGGTCCACCACCATTGAGCTGGCCTGCTTAATTTTTCTGGTGGTGCTAAGCTTAGGAATATTATCGGCAACAAAAGTTCCTTGTCGTTCTTTAGGGATCAGCCACCCTTCCATAATAAGCACATGAAGGGCCTCCACCACAGTATTTCGATTTACCTTCAATAATTGCGCAAGGTTCCTACTCCCCGGCAAGGCGTCACCTGCCTTTAACCTTCCTGATTGAATATCCTTGATCATTGCATCAGCAATCTGCAGATAAACAGCTTGATCAGCCTCCTTATCTAATTGTACTTCAAACTTCCATGAACGCAGCATTGGACTAGCTATTTTTATAAAAACTGTACCAGTAAGACCCTCCAAAGATAACCTAATTTTGTGTTGCAAAACAGAAAAACATAATCAGAATGGAACAAACCAATTACCAAATCAAAAAAGCGAGCCTCGAAGAGCTAGACCAAGCCGCTGAATTATTTAATCTTTACCGCATCTTCTATCGTCAACCCTCGGATTTAGAAAAAGGAAAGGCCTTTTTAAAGGAGCGTCTGCTGAACGGCGAATCTGATATTTTTTTAGCGATAGTAGATGGAAAAGCAGTAGGCTTTGTACAGCTATACAAGCTGTTTCACTACACCAAACTAGAAAAGCAATGGTTGCTCAGCGATTTATTTGTACACCCCGATTATAGAGGCCATGGACTTTCGGTAGCACTGATAGATCGTAGCAAACAATGGTGCAAAGAAACAGGCGCTTGTGGCCTGATGCTGGAGACCGAGAAAACCAATGACATTGGCAACAAGCTTTATCCCCGCTGTGGATTTGAGTACGATGCCCTACACAACTACTACCATTGGTGGAAATAACTATTGGAGCAAGCCGATTAAGGTTTGCTCCAGTTACACCTTAATCATTAACAGCTGATATGATTACTTATAAAATTGAACAAAGCATTACCACAGCAGAATTTACGGAGGTACTCAATGCCTCTACTTTGGCCGAAAGAAGACCCATAAATGAGCCCGAACGCATTGCCCAAATGCTACAACATGCCAATTTAATTGCCACCGCCCGTGACGAGGGTAAACTGATAGGTGTAGCTAGATCCTTAACGGATTTTGTGTACTGCACCTATCTTTCAGATTTGGCGGTAGATGAACGTTACCAGAAAATGGGAATTGGAAAAGCGCTGATCCGTCTTACCAAAAACCACAGTCCTCAAGCAAAGCTGATTTTATTGGCCGCGCCTAAAGCAGTGGATTATTACCCGAAAATTGGCATGACCAAATGGGAAGATTGTTATACATTGGATCAAGTGGACTATCTTAGATAAATGAATATAGTTGATTTGATCATAAACGACAGGGAGCAGGTATCCCTTGATGATATTTTTTTAGATGAGACCCGTAAAGATGCCTTAACCCAACTGTTGCAGGAGCACACTTATATCGAGGAACTGCATCAATATGGTTTGCCTGTAAATAACAAGGTGCTATTGTACGGCAGTTCGGGCTGTGGCAAAACCATGACCGCAAAAGCCATTGCTAGTGCCTTAGGGAAAAACATCCTGATCCTTAATTTGAGCAATGTGATTTGTTCAAAAATTGGCGAAACCTCACAAAACATTAAACTGGTATTTGATAAAGCTGCCCGAGAAAAAGCCGTACTGTTTTTGGATGAATTTGACCAAATAGGAAAGGCTCGGGGAAATGATGATAAAGATGTTGGCGAAATGAGAAGGCTAGTGAATACCTTGATTCAACTGATCGACTATTACCCAGAAGATGCACTATTGATTTGTGCCACGAACCATCTCGAAATTATCGACAGCGCCCTCATCAGACGTTTTCAGTTACGAATAGGTTTTGACATGCCCGCCACAGAGGTTTTGGATGACTATTATAATCAATTATTATCGAGGTTCCCAGAACACCTGCGAAACATAGAACGCCAGTATAACATCTCATTTGCCGAAGCGAAAGACCTTACATTTACCTTGGTGAAAACCAAACTCATTAAGGCACTAGCAGAAAAGAACAAAATGGAGAACGCATGAGCGAGGATATAATCTTAAATATCAACACCATTACCGAAAGAATAGCAAAGGCATGCGCCTTGAGTGGCAGAGACCAAAGCGAAGTGAAGCTTTTGTTGGCCACCAAGACCGTTCCTGCTGATCGCATAAAAGTTGCCCTAGCTGCAGGGCAAACCCTTATCGCCGAAAACAAGGTCCAAGAACTTAAGGAAAAATATGAGGCTTTAAGTGAAATGCCACACACCAATCACTTTATTGGGCATTTACAAACGAATAAAATCAAAGATTTGCTAAAGCATGAGGTGTCCTGCATCCAGTCCTTAGACCGTTTGGACTTAGCCGAAAAACTACATCAACGTTTACTTCTTGAAAACAAAACCATGGAAGTGTTGATACAGGTAAATACTTCTTTTGAAGAAAGTAAGTTTGGCGTAAGCCCAGATGAGGCCATTGCACTAACCAAACAGGTGGCGCAACTGCCTACCCTAAAAATAAAAGGCCTAATGACCATAGGCTTGTTAAGTGCAGAGGTTGAAAAAGTCCGCAAGTGTTTTCGGTTACTCAAGCAGATTCAACAACAAATTATTGCCCTGCAAATACCCAACGTTAACATGCAGGAATTATCAATGGGCATGAGTGGCGACTTAGAGGCAGCGATTGCCGAAGGTGCCACCATCGTAAGAGTAGGCACGGCTATTTTTGGGACAAGACCCACACCCGACAGTGAGTACTGGAACGAAAACAAATAAAAAGAATACCATGCATATCCATATTGTACAACACGAAACATTTGAAGCCCCAGGGGCCTATCTGGAATGGGCACAACAGCGCAATGACAGCATCAGCTTTTCAAAAGTATATGAAGGCCAAGCACTACCTAATACCGTGGAACATATTGATTTGTTATTGGTGATGGGTGGCCCACAAAGTCCAGATACTACATTAGCAGAATGCCCCCATTTTGATTCGACAGCAGAGCAAGCCCTCATTTTAAAATGCATACAGGCAGGCAAAGCAGTAATAGGTGTTTGTTTGGGCGCACAGTTGATTGGAGTATCCCTAGGTGCTGCCTTTGAACATAGCCCTGAAAAGGAAATTGGCGTTTTTCCAATCAACCTTACTGAAGAGGGTTTAAGGGATGAGAAGATTCACCATTTTGGTTCGCCCTTGTCGGTAGGACATTGGCACAGTGATATGCCTGGCCTTACCAAAAACAGCAAAATACTAGCCACTAGCAAAGGTTGCCCACGACAAATTATTGCCTATACAGATTTGGTTTACGGCTTTCAATGTCACATGGAATTGACCAAAGAAGTGGTTGAACTGCTCATTGCAGCCGACGAAGACTTCCTTCGCCGCAGTACCCATCAATTTGTCCAAAAACCTGAGGTCATCCGTCAGCACGATTTTAGGGAAATGAATAACAAACTATTCCGTTTCCTTGATCATTTGATGAGTGCTTACCTCAAAAGCAGTCACTAAGCCTTAGCCACCATCCATTTGGCCAAATTACCAATTTGTTTCAAAGTCAATCGCAAATCATCTGTCCAAGGCAAGCCAATGCAAAGGCGCATACAGTTGTGAAACTGCTCTTGTAAGGTAAACATGCGACCAGGCGCAATGCTAATTTGCTTCTTCATGGCATAATTATACAAGGTTGCCGTATCTATGCCCTCGGGAAATTCTACCCATAGCGCCAATCCACCCTGCGGCCTACTGATTTTTGTACCCACGGGAAAAAACTCGGCAATAGCTAAGGCATAACGTTGATAGTTTTCTTGCAAAGTCTTACGAAGATGACGCAGGTGGTTTTCATAGCGGCCTGTCATCAGGAAATTCCCTACCGCTTCATTAATCACCGAGGTGGAAGACAGTGCATGAATCATTTTCAACCGCATAATTTGCTCCTTATACTTGCCAGGAGCAACCCACCCCACTCGGTAACCAGGCGCCAAGGTTTTAGAAACAGAACCGCAGTACAACACATTTCCCTTGGTATCAAAAGACTTACAGCACTTCGGACGCTCTGTTCCAAAATAAAGGTCCCCATACGTATCATCTTCAATTAAGGGAATATCGTGTTTTTCCAAAAGCATCACCACGGCCTTCTTTTGGTCATCGGGCATACAATAGCCCAAAGGCGTGTTGAAATTAGGAACCAATAAACACACATTAATTTGCGGTAGCAAGGCTTTTAGCGCATCAAGATTAACACCCTTCACAGGATCTGTAGCTACTTCCAACACCTTTAATCGCAAGCTCAATGCCAGCTGTAAAATACCAGGGTAGCAAGGGCTTTCCATCGCAACGGTGTCACCTGGCTTGGTCAATGCCATCAAGCATAAGGTTAAAGCATTCATACAACCTGCTGTAGTAACCACATCACTCTCCTTTAAATGTCCCTCCCAAGCAAGGGAACGAGCGGCAATCATTCTTCTCAATTTTACATTGCCCTGTAAAGGTTCGTATTCTGTCCCTCCTTCCTTTAAGGCTCTTGTTGCCAATACCACCTCCTTTTTCAATTTGGCCAGAGGCAATAGATTACCTGAAGGCACACCAATGGAAAGAAGAGTCAATTCCTTATTCCCCATATTGGAATACACACTATCAATCAATTCGTTGGGCTCGGTAATATTCGCCGTAGGCAAAGGCTGACTAGCTTGTGGCAAAGGAAGTTTGAGGTAAGGAAGCGGACTCACAAAATAGCCCGATTGCGGCCTTGATTGTACCAGCGATTGAGCTTCTAGCTCAAGAAACACTCTTTTAGCCGTATTAATGCTAATGCCATGCTCCCTGCTCAATATCCGTACCGAGGCCAAACGTTCACCAGCCTGCAAAACGCCCGTTTTAATCTTACTGGCAATATTATCTGCTATTTCGTTATAAATGAAATCTTTCTTCACTTCACAAAACTAACTGTATCCATTGTAAAATCAAAAACTGTGACTGTACTTACTGGTTTTCTATGTAGAACTTTGTATCAAAAAATTTCAACACATGACAGAAATCAGTAGGCATAAAGTAAAAGAAGATACCACACAAGCTTGGGTAAATGGCTTTATTGGCGTGGTATTATTTAGCGGATCGCTACCAGCCACGAGGATGGCGGTTTTAGAATTTAATCCTGTATTTGTCACTTTGGCCAGAGCCTCCATTGCAGGCATACTTGCTTTAATAGCCTTACTGGTTTTTAAAGAAAAAAAACCAAGCAAAGAACAGCTTTTCCCCTTGGTCATTGTGGCTTTGGGTGTGGTAGTCGGTTTTCCCTTACTCAGTGCCTTGGCCTTGCAATATGTAAGTTCGGCCCATTCCATTGTTTTTGTAGGCATTTTACCTTTGGCTACCGCTATCTTTGGAATCCTTCGTGGCGGCGAACGCCCAAGACCCATCTTTTGGCTATTTTCATTGATGGGCAGCCTATTAGTAGTCGGCTACGCCTTTGCGCAGGGGCTTAGTGCTTCTCCCATGGGGGATATTTTAATGCTATTGGCCGTGATTCTTTGCGGATTGGGTTATGCCGAGGGTGCAAAGCTCACCAAAACTTTAGGCGGCTGGCAGGTCATCTCTTGGGCTTTGGTGCTTTCTTTACCCATCATGTTACCCCTTAGTTTTTGCTATCTGCCCACTTCTTTTGAGGGCGTTAGCGTAGGAGCATGGACTAGCTTGGCTTATGTATCATTGTTCAGCATGTTTATTGGATTTATATTTTGGTACCGTGGCCTAGCCCAAGGGGGTACGGCTACTATAGGTCAACTGCAGTTACTACAGCCTTTTTTCGGTTTGGCTTTGGCAGCTTCATTATTGCACGAACAAGTAAGTTTGGGAATGGTCGCTGTTACCCTTGGCGTCATTCTTTGTGTTGCAGCAACAAGGAAATTTGCAAAACTTCAGCGTTAATCAGCTTGGCAGGCCCAGATAAAATCCCTTAATTTGAAACAAATTGCATGACATGACCGTAAAGACTTTAGCGGATATCGATATCCCTCAAATGGCAGAAGCGATCAACCAATCCTTTGCAGATTACATCGTACCCTTTCAATTGAATACGGAACAATTGCAATATAAAATCATACAGGAAGATGTAGACCTTAACTTATCTGTTGGTGTTTTTGATGGCAACGCATTGGTAGGAATCATGCTGCACGGCTTACGTAAAAATAATGATGATTTAGTGGCTTACAATGCAGCCACAGGGGTGATCCCCACTTACCGAGGAAAGGGATTAGTGGGTAAAATGTATCATTTCCTAATGCCAAAGCTACAAGCGCTACAGGTACAGAAAATGGTACTCGAAGTCATTGAAGGAAACGAGCCAGCCATTAAAGCTTATGAAAAAATGGGCTATACCATTTCCAGAAAGCTGGTTTGTTTCTCGGGAACGGCTAAAGCTGAGGAGACACAAAAAGAAATCAGTATTAAAGAAGCAACAGCATTTCAATGGAATAAATGGTTAAGTTTTTGGGACATCCAACCTTCGTGGCAAAATGCCGTTCAATCGGTACAGAACAGCAAAGCGATTTGTAAAGTGCTAGAGGCTTACCTCAATGAGGTGCTAGTGGGCTACCTCATTTACAACGCCAACAGCAAAAAGGTCAACCAATTTGCGGTTTCACCATCACATCGTCAAAAAGGGATTGCCACCGCTTTATTTAGTCATCTACAGCAGGTCTTAAACAGCGAAGTGTATGTCTATAATATTGATGGTACCTCACTGGCTTGTATTTCATTTTTAAAGACACTGGGACTTAAAGAAAAAGTGAAACAGTTGGAGATGGAGCGAGCAGTATAAATTTTTAAAAACGAAACGATATGTCTACATTCCTCATAGAAAAATACCATCCTAGAGATAAAAACCAATTATTATCCGTTTGGGAGAAATCCGTGTTAGCCACCCATCATTTCTTATCACAAGAAGATTTTGTGTTTATCAAATCCCTTCTCCAAGAAATGGATTTTGAAATGCTCAACGTTTATTGTTTGCTACACCAACAGAAAGTCGTGGGATTTATCGGCATAGAAGAAAAGAAGATTGAAATGCTATTTCTCGACCCTGATTACATTGGCAAGGGCTTAGGTAAACAGCTCATGGAATTTGCCTTATCTCACCATGGAGCAACCCTTGTTGATGTAAATGAGCAAAATCCAAATGCGGTGGCTTTCTACCAAAAGTTTGGCTTTACCACATTTGAACGTACTGAAAAAGACGACCTCGGAAAAGATTATCCTTTGCTAAGAATGAAGTTAATGGCGGTTTAATTTGAAATCGTATAGACACAATTCACCTATTAAATTGTCGGATTAATACAATACAGTCTTGTTTGATGACTTTAGTTTTGATAAAAATTTAAAATCATTAAGCATCATGAAAACCACAAGAAACAAATACGCCGCTATTATTTTCGCAACATTGATTACCATTTTAATGTTCGGTTGCTCAAAAGACAAGGATAACACCCCTTCCTCTACTTCCCACAAGCTCGTATTTAAGGCCGAAGCCTCCGCAGGATCGACGCTAAACCTGGTTGTTTATGGCTACGACAATACGCTAACCACCGCTTCTAGCGTAGGTGGAACAACTTGGACCAGTCCAGAAATTACTGCACCTGCAAATGCAACGGTAGCAAGTGTAGTATTCAATGCTATCGGCGCAAATGCAGCTTCAACGTTAAAAGTTCAGGTATACGTGGATGGCGTGTTGAAAAAAGAAGGAACCGGTACAGGAACAGCTTTAACCGCCACCGCACAATTTAACCTTAAATAAACCGTCCGAAATAGGAAAATGCATTCTACGCATTAAATTTAGTGTCAGCAATCATTTTTTACTACTATTTAAAGTTCTATAGCTTCGCCGACAAACCTATGTGCCTATGTGGTTCATTTAGAAAACTTTTGCGTTTTGGCAAAAAACACAACCACATAGGCATATATGAGTAAACACTAAACGGGCTCCAATTTTAGTACAACGAAGGGGATTTGCTAAGGCTGGAGATAATGAAAAAAAGACAAAGCGCTTATCCAGAAATCAATTTGGGTAATTTACTGCCAAATCATAAAGCCCCCTCCTCATCTAATAATCTTATCGCCACTTTTTAAACCTCTTGGAGTAATCAATTTCGCCATAAAATGAGAATAGATAGTATCTGCTGAAAGATACTAAGAAGCTCATGGATGAAAAAGACGTCCTAAAACTCAAGCATACTCAAAAACAATATAAAGTCAACTATATAGTTTGCTTTATTTATATACCTTTGTAGTAAAACAACTATAAGTATGAATTTGCACAGGTTTAAAAATCTTAGCCAAATGAAGTTCACATGGGCGTCAGTACTTCTATGTTCAATACTCCCTTTTTGGATGGTAGTAAAAGCAAATGATGCCCAAGATCCAATAGAAAGAATAATCGCCGAGGAAACGGCAAAGCTGATGAAGTCGCCTAGTTATAAGGCTGTATCTGGAGTCATTTACCTCAAGGGCAAAGCACATTATTTCAATTACGGCAAACTCAGTAATGAGCAACAACCAAACAGCAACACGATATATGAAATAGGTTCAATCACTAAAACTTATACAGGTGTGTTGCTCTCTCAAGCAGTTCACGATCGAAAGATCAATTTAGATAATGATGTAAGAAAATATCTGATCGGTAAATATCCCAATCTTGTACTGGCCAATGGAAAGCCAATCACCATCAGACACTTGATTACACATACTTCTGGATTACCCTTGGTGATGAACTGCGACGAACACGCTCAAAATGTGACGACACAAATGGCCTGTTTTGAAAAATTCCGAAAAGAAGATTTCTTTAAAGCATTAAAAACGGTGCGGCCGACCGATAACTCTGGAAAAAATTATCATTACTCTGGTGTAGGCATCCAATTGGTTGGCTATATATTGGAACAAGTTTACCAGATGAACCATACGGAACTACTTCAAAAATATGTCTTCTACCGTTCGAAAGAAAAACAGACTTTTTAAAATTGAACCAAGAAGGAAATCCGAACATCTCTATAGGCAGAAACAGTGAAGGCAAGCCTGTGCCCATTATCAACGGGTTCTACGATTATTCAGGAGGAATGAAGTCATCAGCCACTTCCATGTTAAACTATATAAAGATGTACTTGGAAAATAACGATGCGGTAGTGAAACAGACCATGAACCAATTGGCCGGCGATAGGTTGCAAGGACGAGCTTATGCCTGGAATACCTATGCATACAATACGCCCAAAAAAATGCTTTATCACAACGGTAGCAGTTTTGGCCATTCCTCATGGATAGCACTTTATCCCAACCAAAAGGTGGGAATTTTCATTGTCACTAATGTGGTAACCGCCGACTCTCAAAGCAGGCTGAATGAACTGTCAAACCGCATCATCGACAGGCTTAATATTTAAATTGACTAATTTTTTTAAGCAAGCGAATTAACGCGCTTAGTATCAATTCGCTTTTACTTTGATATATTTTTCAGTAATGGTACGATCTACCCCAGCGCCTTCTACTTTTTCCACCCCTGTTTGGATCAATGTATCGTTTTTGATGCTGACCTTAAAATTGAAAGTTTTCCCTTCCCAGTTCCTATCCTTATAATAGTCCAAATACTCGGTATACTCATCTCCTTTTAAGAGATATCTGCCACCTCCGCCATCAAAATGATTGCTGCTGTCTTTCGGCATGTCCAGCTTATGGTTGAGGAAAGCAAAATGCGTATCATTAATGATCTTGATCATGCTTCTACCTTTCGTATAGTCTGTTTCGGTACGCTTGCCATTTTCAACCGTCGTAGCCGACAACAACTGCCATGTCCCTACAATGGGAACTTGGGTATTTTCTGTTTTAACAGAATGACATGAAAAAAAGGAAGCGATGCAACACGATAGAAGAAGCGTTTTAACATTCATGGTGATAATTTAAATGGTTAGACCTCTAATTTATCAAACCTAAATGGAAATACCAATACGCTCATCGCCCAAAGCAAAAACTGAGACGTGATCTACGATTCCTGGACGGGTATTCTAAAACCAAACTCGCTACCCTCTCCAACAGCCGACTCCACCCAAATTTCACCTCCTTGTGCTTGAATGAAATCCTTTGAGATGGCCAGTCCAAGACCTGATCCAGATTTATTATTACCATCTGTAGGCACTTGAAAATAGCGATCAAATAGTCTCTTTTGATACTGCTGATCAATGCCCTTGCCAAAATCCTTGACCGAAAATTCAATAAAGCTTCCCTTTTGGATAATCTTGATAGAAACTTTTGACTTTGCAGGACTATAACGTAAAGCATTAGACAGAAAGTTCACCATCACCCATGCGGTCTTTTCAGTGTCTGCTTGAATATGTGGCAAATCGTTCCTACTGATCAGCTCCAACTCAATAGATTTCTGTTCCGCCTGAAACCTTACTGCATCCATAGCGTAAATAGCAATCTTTCTAGGATCAGATCTTACGATGTTGAGCTGTATATTTCCTGTTTCCACCTGTGCCAAATCCAATAGTTCACTGGTAATGGTCAACAAACGGCCACAATCTTCTTTCATGTGTTGCACCAATTCCTGTTGCTCAGCATTCAGTTCGCCAACCCGCTGATCGTTCATCAGCTTTAGGCTCATTTTCAGCGAAGAAATAGGTGTTTTTAATTCGTGTGAAACTGTCGCAATAAAATTGGTCTTCGCTTCATCAAGCTCCTTAAACTGTGTAACATTCTTAAGCAAAAAAACTTCGCCAGCAGCTCTTTGGGCTTCATTAATGGCATTTTCCTGCTGATAATCATAAACTGGCACCAAAATCTCCCTACGCTCCAATTGAAAAAAAGATTCTCTTTCGTCGGCATATATTTTAATAGGTTTCTCACCATTTGATTTTTTAAGCACCCGATCCAATAGTTCATTGGATGCCGCTAATTTTCTAGCATTTTGTCCTACTACCTTATCCGCTTCTAGGTTGAGCACCTGCTCGGCGGTTTTATTAAGAAACAGAATTTCTTCTTTTTCATTCAGTCCAATAATTGGATCCTGCATTTGCTGAATAATCGTTTCTATTCTTAGTTTCTCGGATTGTAGCTTTGCCAAATTACTGTTCTCCCACTTCTTCAACTGCTTAACCATCGTATTAAATTCGGCGGCAAGGTCAGAAAATTCGTCATTACCCCTAAATTCAAGATGCTGTGTATAGTTTTTTTTGGCAATTTCCTTTATTGCAGCAGAAAATTCTCGAAGTGGATTAGCCACAAATCCAGGAAAGTTTACGCTAAAAGACAGTAGCAATAGAAAACAGATAGAGGCTGCAAAGATCAAATACGACACCGCTTTATCAACACTAGCTTGTGCAGCATTATTTTTTTTCTCTATGGCATCCATATTCAGTTTATCAATGGTGCGCAACTGACGATGAATTTCTCTTGAATAAAGGATCTGCTGCTCCAAGCTCACATTTTTATCAGTCAATTGGGTATACATTTGCCTAAGCTTTTCAACCGCTTCCCTTTCGCCCAGTTCAGTAACGTTAAGTTTTTCCTTTTGGAGGTATACCGAAAACCGTGATCTAGCCGCAGCATTCAATGGCAAAGTATGCTCATCCAAAATCGATCGCATCGAACGGACATACCTCAAGCTTTCATAGTTATCCTTCAAGATGATTTTTGAGCTATCGGATATTTTGTTGATATAAAAAAGAGATACCCCACCAAAGAAGAGCACCACAATAAATAGAAACCCAAAGCCAAGCCAAAGTTTTGTTTTTATTTTCATGTCGTTGAAATTTATGAGAGGATGACCAAATCTATTTCAGTTTCCGATATATTTTTCAGCAATTTACTGAATACCGTTGTATTCAAAATTACCTTCATTAAGCTAAAGTTTGGTTTCCCTATACAAATAGTAGTCACCTCTCTTTCCCGTGCTATTTCGGCAATGGTTCCGGTCACATCCTCACTTTTAACCTTAACTACCTCAGCACCTAATTCAGTCGCTAACTTGAAATTATTAATCAAATGGCGTTGTAAATCTAGTTTGATTCGATTTCCACCTTCTTTTTCTCGCTGTACATATAAAACAATCCAGGGTGAACGATAATACGAAGCTAGTCGGGCTGTTTTTCTAATGATCACTTTTGCCGTAGTATGATTGGTGGAAATACAAGCCAGAAATTTTTCCTGCCGCAGCTTTACTTGTTTGGGAACTTCAATACTAATTTTTCGCTCCAAGTGATGCGCTACCTCCTTTAGGGCAAGCTCACGCAGCTGTAGTATTTTTTCAGCACGAAAAAAGTTGCCCAAAGCCCTTTCCACCTTGGTCTGATCGTATATCTTTCCAGCCTTTAAACGCTCGATAAGCTCATCAGCAGTAAGGTCAATATTCACCACCTCATCAGCTACCTCCAGTATCTTATCAGGAATCCGTTCGGTAATAGAGATGCCTGTAATGGCCTCTATCTCCTCATTCATACTTTCTAGATGTTGGATATTCACCGCCGAAATCACATTGATGCCAGCATCTAAAATATCCATCACATCTTGCCATCGCTTGCCATTCTTACTTCCTTCTACATTACTGTGAGCCAACTCATCAACAATAACAACCTCTGGATGGAGATTCAGGATCGCCGACACATCCATCTCCTCCAACTCTTTTCCTTTGTAGAAAAGTTTACGTCGGGGAATAACAGGTAGCCCTTCCAAAAGCGCATGGGTTTCGGCTCGAAAATGTGTTTCAATATAACCAATCTTCACCTCTATCCCATTTTTCAAAAGCGCATGTGCTTCCTGTAGCATGCGATAAGTTTTGCCCACACCTGCGCTCATCCCAATATAGATTTTGAGCTTTCCTCGCTTGGACTTTCTAATCAGTTCAAGAAAGTTTTTAACCGAATTTGTGCTATTTTCTGCTTCCATTCCAGAGGTCGTTTTAGCGTTAGAACGATACGGCGATACTTGTAGTTAAAAGTGCATTATGCTTTACAGGTGCCGTATCCCTCATAAATATCGCATCTTTACTAGATAAAACCTTTCCCTCTAACCTAATCACTGCATTACTAATTGGAGCATAATCAATGTTCATCGAATAACCAGACGTTTTGAACCCATTTGGGGTATTACTAGCGATGATCATTCCTTTTTTATCCTGATAATGTTCAAACCTACCTGCCAACGCCCATTTGTCTGCAAATTTATATTGTGCAATGGCAACTGGTGAAAATATCTCATTTCTTTCGCTACTGCCCTTTGCTACTTGCTGTGTACCATAATCAATTCCTAAGGTAAGGCCAAATTCCTCAGTCAATTGGAATATTCCATAAAAATTATGATAAAAACGTTGTACACGAACCGCATCTTCACCTTCGGTTCCTAGGTAATTACTATAATTTAAGGTCACCTTCGATGATGGCTTCCAAGTTAACTGCACACCACCCGCTGGTTGACTGTTGCCTGTTTGGCGTGCAATACGTTGCCAACCGTTCAAGTACAAAGCAGTGGCAGCAAATTTTCCATCATTGGTGACATAGCTCAACTTTGCTCCAGATTCATAATAAGGCGTATTTTCAGAGACGATATTCCTGGTTAAAACCCAGCAATCCTTACTGATGGCGCTCTCAAAACCAATGTGGGAAGAGAAAATACCAGCATCTATCCATAAATTGGTCGTTTTAGACAACTTTACACCAGCATTAGCCTCGTAAACATTTTTCAGTACACCTGGTTCCGCTGCTAAATTTGCATTAGCATAAGTACCTGCCATCACCGCTAAATTTGCCCTAATTGCACCATCATCATAACTGCCTTTAATAAATCCCAAATTGAGGTTAACTTCATTATGGCGGTTGTGTGAATAAACAAACCCTGGTCTGTTATTGTCAGCAGGCTTGTTAAAATCGTAGCCATAGTAGGTTTCCAAATAACCGCTCACTTTAATTTTTGGAGCATCTTGGGCAAAAGTAAAACTTCCACTTCCTAATAACGCTGCGAGTATAAATTGTTTTTTCATATATTTAAATTGTTATTTAATTGCTTTAGATAATATTCCATGTTACCGATAAGCTGCCTGTACCAATGGTTGGCAAACGCTGGAGGTTCAGGCAGCGGTACGGAATGTTGTAGGGTAAATTATTTCTTGATTTCGTCAAGAGCGAGGTTCAGTTTAAGTACGTTGATTGTTGACGGACCAAAAAGCCCTAGTAGCGGTCCTTCGGTATGTTTTGCGACCAATTCGGCGACGATTTTTTCATCCAATTTCCGATACGCCGCAACCCTTTTGATTTGGATAGCAGCGCCCTGTGGCGAGATATTTGGATCTAACCCACTACCAGAAGCAGTTACCATATCCGCAGGGATTTCTGATCTTTTCAAGCCAGGATGATATTTCAATAGGGTATCAATCCTATCGGATACTTGTTTCAGATAATCAGGGTTTGAAGCACCTTTATTAGAGCCTCCCGATCCTGCCGCATTATAGCCAACGGCAGATGGTCTTCCCCAAAAATATTCAGGCTTTGAGAAGTTTTGCCCTAAACGAGCATATCCCACTACCTTTCCATTTCTGGTAATTTTTTCTCCTCCACCATTTCCGGTTGAAAATCCTCCCGCAAAAGCAACAATCATCGGATAGATGCCACAAAGAAGTACGGCCAAAACCAAGGTTAGTCTGATCGATTGTATGATGTATTTTTTCATGATTTTTATAACTTAATGAATTCACTTAAAAGAAAAGTCCCACGAGCATATCAATTGCTTTGATACCGATAAACGGAACAATAACGCCTCCCAATCCGTAAACCAATAGGTTTCTGCGTAGCAACGCACTAGCGCCAATGGGTTTATATTGCACCCCTTTTAAAGCCAAAGGAATCAGGATTGGTATAATAATAGCATTGAAAATCACAGCAGAAAGGATAGCGCTTTCAGGGCTATGCAATCCCATAATGTTTAAACTTTGCAATGCCGGAATAGAAGCAATAAACAACGCTGGAACAATAGCAAAGTACTTAGCCACGTCATTGGCAATTGAGAAAGTAGTGAGCGTACCTCTGGTGATAAGTAACTGTTTGCCAATTTCCACAATCTCAATCAATTTGGTTGGGTCGTTATCCAAGTCTACCATATTACCCGCTTCTTTAGCTGCCTGCGTACCACTATTCATCGCTACACCCACATCTGCCTGCGCCAATGCTGGCGCATCATTTGTGCCATCACCCATCATGGCCACCAACTTGCCTTGATTTTGTTCTTGTTTGATGTAGTTCATCTTATCTTCTGGCTTAGCCTCCGCAATAAAATCATCAACACCAGCTTTTTGTGCAATAAACTTGGCAGTTAATGGGTTATCACCTGTAACCATTACGGTCTTCACCCCCATTTTCCTTAGTCGCTCAAAACGCTCGCTAATTCCAGGCTTGATAATGTCTTGAAGCTCAATTACGCCTAAGGCAGTTTCATTTAATGCAACCACCAAAGGTGTTCCGCCATTACTTGAAATTTGTTGTACCTGAGCCTCGGTTTCCGCAGGAAAAAGATGTCCTGCTTTAATCACGATATTACGGATAGAATCAAAAGCACCTTTGCGAATACGTTTGCCATCAGGAGTATCGATCCCACTAGAACGTGTCTCTGCGGTGAACTTAATAAAGACAGCACCTTCAGGCGCCGGTGCAAGCTGATAATTTTGTGCAACAGCTAATTCGAGTATCGATTTCCCCTCGGGCGTTTCGTCAGCCAACGAACTCAATACGCAAGCCTCGATGAAGGTTTTTTGATCAATACCAGGTGCAGGATAAAAACTGGTCGCCTTTCTGTTACCAATGGTGATGGTACCCGTTTTATCCAGTAGCAAAACATCAATATCTCCAGCAGTTTCTACAGCTTTACCTGATTTGGTGATAACATTTGCACGCAAAGCCCTGTCCATACCCGCAATGCCTATTGCAGATAACAAGCCACCGATAGTGGTAGGAATCAAGCAAACAAACAAAGAGATTAATGCCGCAATGGTAATTGGCGTATTGGCATAATCGGCAAACGGCTTCAAAGTAACACATACAATGATAAATACAATCGTAAAGCTTGCCAATAAAATGGTAAGGGCAATTTCATTGGGTGTTTTCTGACGAGAAGCACCTTCCACCAAAGCAATCATCTTATCTAAAAAGCTTTCTCCAGGTTGGGTGTTCACCTGTACCTCAATACGGTCTGACAATACTTTAGTACCGCCCGTTACCGATGATTTGTCGCCTCCAGATTCTCTGATCACAGGAGCAGACTCTCCAGTAATGGCCGATTCATCAATAGTGGCAATACCTTTGATAATCTCTCCATCTGTGGGAATCGTATCTCCCGCTTCGCAAATGAAGATATCGCCTTTTTGCAATGATGACGAAGAACGTACCTCAATTGTCCCGTTATTCAAAAGTACTTTTGCTGGCGTTTCCTCTCTAGTTTTTCTTAGAGAATCAGCCTGTGCCTTACCTCTTGCCTCAGCAATCGCTTCCGCAAAATTGGCAAAAAGAACAGTCAGTAAAAGGATCAAAAAGATAATAAAATTGTATACAGCAGAGCCCTGTCCGCTATTACTAAGTGAATATATAGTTACCCAAGCCATAATTACCGTACCTATTTCAACGGTAAACATCACTGGGTTTTTGATCATCACCCTAGGGTCGAGTTTCACAAACGACTCCTTAAGGGCGGTCCGCACTAGTGCGGGTTCGAACAATCTATTTGATGAGTGTTTCATCTGTATAATTTTGTTTTGATTTGGATTTTATGATAGGTCCCGTGGACCTTTCTTTATTTGAGCATCGTAAAATATTCAGCCAATGGTCCCAATGCCAGCGCAGGAAAATAAGACAGCGCATTCAAGATGAGAATCACCGCAAAGGTCATAAGCCCGAAGGTCAGCGTATCGGTCTTTAATGTTCCTGCCGATTCTGGGATATACTTCTTACGTCCCAACAATCCCGCAATAGCGATAGGTCCAATGATGGGTAGGAAACGTCCCAACAATAGCACAAAGCCAGTCAATACATTCCAGAACACATTGTTATCTCCCAAACCTTCAAAACCAGAACCGTTATTCGCATTAGATGAAGTAACTTCGTACAGCATCTCCGAAAACCCATGAAAACTTGGATTATTCAACCAGCTTTGTGGTTGTACTGCCCACTCGGCCTGTGCGTAATTCGTAAATACAAAACTTGACAACGCAGTACCAGCCAAAATGAGAAATGGACTCAATAAAGTAACCAAAGCTGCAATCTTTACCTCCCTGGCTTCTACTTTATGGCCCAGAAACTCTGGAGTTCTACCAACCATCAAACCAGAAATGAAAACCGCAATGATCAGGTAAATGAAGTAATTGAGTATGCCCACACCACAACCTCCATAAAAGGAGTTGATCATCATGCCCAACAATTGCCAAGCGCCAGTAAGTGGCATGGTACTGTCGTGCATACTGTTAACCGAACCTGTAGAGATAATCGTGGTAACTGTACTCCAATAGGCCGATATTGCTGGTCCAAATCGAACTTCCTTACCTTCCATCGCACCTGTGGTTTGACTAATCCCCATTTTTTCCAAAGCAGGACTTCCGCCCAATTCAGCGCTTAGCGTAGGAATCAACAGCAATAACATCCCAACGGTCATCACACCGAAGATTACCCAAGAAAGTTTTCTTCTTCTGATGAAGATACCAAACGCAATCACCATGGCAATAGGGATAATCACCTGTGCAACCAGCTCCACCGTATTTGTAATATAGTTAGGGTTTTCTAAAGGGTGGCTTGAATTTGTACCAAACCAGCCGCCTCCATTGGTACCTAGGTGCTTAATGGCGATCATGCCCGCAGCAGGACCACGAGATACATTTACGGTATCCCCTTGCAATGAAATGAACTGATCCTTTCCTTCATAGCTTGTAGGAGTACCATTGAACGCAAGGATAACTGCCATTACAAGTGATAGTGGCAGCAACAAACGTGTAATAGATTTTACGAAAAAATCCCAGAAGTTACCAAGCTTTTCAGTGGTTTTGTCCCTAAAAGCCTTAAAAAATACCACTGCAGCAGCAATACCTGTGGCACAACTTACAAACATCATAAACATCATGATAACGTGTTGTGTTAAATAGGTTACGCCAGTTTCTCCAGAGTAATGCTGCAGGTTACAATTAACTACAAAGCTAATGATAGTATTAAAGGCCAGATCTGGTGTCATACCAGGATTTCCATCAGGATTAAGCGGAAGTTTGTCCTGATACATGAGTACAAAAAAACCATAGACAAGCCATACTAAATTAACAGTTAGCATTGCTTTCATGGCCTGTTTCCAGTTCATCTCCTCTTTGGGATTAATACCAGAAATTTTGAAGATTCCTGTTTCCAGGGGCTTTAAGAAGTCTGTCCAGACCCTCTCTCCCGCAAAAACCTTTGCCAGGTATTTACCTAATGGGATTGCGATTACCAGTGTGAGCAGGTATGTCGCTAAGATTCCAAGTAATTCGGTGTTCATGTTTGTAATTAAAATTTTTCGGGTTTGATGAGCACGTACAACATATAAATGAATACGGCTACGGAAATAATAAATAATGCGATCATAGTCTTTTAGATTTTTTCGAACCAATCGATTGATCTGTAGCAAATCCAGCTAAGGATCAATAGGGCCAGGAGTAATAGAATTGTTAACATGATTTTTTTCTTTTATCTGCCCTATGCCAATCCACATGCCGAAAAACAAAACAGCAAAACAACAAGCTGAAAAACAGCTTGTTAAATGATATATTTATAAAAATGGGATTTATAGAAACTAAAAAACCCTTCCAAAATGGAAGGGTTTTTTCATATTGGAAAATAGATCTTTTCCTTTTTTAAGACTCAATGTTATACTCCTCAATCTTACGGTACAGTGTCGTCAACCCAATTCCAAGTAAACGAGAAGCCTCTGTTTTATTTCCTTTGGTATAACGCAACACCTTAATAATGTGCATCTTTTCAACCAATTGCATATTCATAGAATCAGATATGGCCGTTGCCGTATGGAATTCAAACGGCAAAAGATCCGCAGTAATCACATCACGATCAGACAAAATAGCCAACCTTTCAATTACATTTTTAAGTTCACGGATATTGCCCTTCCAATGATGCCCGGTAAGCTTGCTAATGACCGCCTTATCCAAACTCAATTGATTACGATTCACTTTTGCACCAAACTCGGCCAGAAAATGCTGTGCAATCGGTAAAATGTCTTCCCGCCGATGTGATAATGGTGGAAGCTGAATGGAAAAAACCGAAAGACGATAATAAAGATCCAATCGGAACTTACCCACCTCGGCCTCTCCCTGCAAATCTCTATTGGTTGCTGCAATAATACGGACATTTACACTACTTGTCTGCGTATCCCCTACCTTAATAAAGGTCTGGCTTTCCAACACCCTTAGTAACTTTGCTTGTAAATCTAGGCTCATTTCGCCAATCTCATCTAAAAAAAGCGTTCCACCATTCGCCTCCTCTATCAAGCCTTTTTTATCTTTAGAGGCTCCTGTAAAAGCACCAGATTTGTAACCAAACAATTCACTCTCTAAGAGCTCTGGGCTAAAACCACTACAATTTACGGCCACAAAAGGTTTATTTTGTCGAGGGCTATCATGATGGATCGCTTGCGCAAATACCTCTTTCCCAGTACCTGTTTCTCCTAACAATAATACGGTAGTATCAGTAGCCGACACCTTCTTCGCAAGGGAAACCGCATCTCGAATATGGCTTGAATGACCAATCATCGACTCAAAACTGTATTTCTTTAAAATACGATTTTCGAGACTTTGCAAACGAGCGTTCATTTTCGCTTTTTCGAGTGCTTTATAGATCAGCGGAATAATTTTATCATTATCGTCGCCCTTAGTAATATAGTCAAACGCACCATTGCGCATGGCCGAAACCCCATCAGCAATGGTGCCAAAGGCAGTCAGATTGATGATCTCTGAACCAGGTCTCAGCTTCTTAATTTCTATCACCAATTCCACACCACTACAATCAGGTAACTTAACGTCACTAAGTACAACTGGAATATCCTCACTCTTTAGGATTTTCAATCCTTCCTTTCCAGTAAAAGCTTGTAAAACCCGAAATCCCTCAAGACTGATGATACGGGCCAGCAGACTATTGATCTTTTTTTCGTCGTCAATGATCAGTATGCTATCTTGCATGGTTTGGCTCCTATTCTTATGGTTCTAATTGAGGCACGAAAGATAGCGAATTTAATTGCTTGCCGGAAGCCATAAGTTTTTTCAATGATTCTAAAAGCCTAATATAAGTACTTATACCATCTTCAATTTCAGAAAGATAGATGTATTCATCAGCAGAATGTGAACGAGCTGAATTTCCTGGGCCTATTTTTACCGAAGGTAATTGAAGCCAGCCCTGATCGGAACTAGTAGGCGAATCATAAGTTTCACAACCAATTTCAATTCCTGCTTGAACCAATAGGTGCGAACACGCTATCACGGATGGGTAAAGAATATTAGGCCTCACAGTAAGATCACAAAAAGTATGGTTTTTAATATTATTGATGATTTCTTTTACGGTATAGTTATGGTCAAATCTTATATCAACCGTAAAACTACATTCCCCAGGTACAATGTTGTGCTGTAGCCCACCATTAATTTCCGTAACCGTCATTTTCACGGCCCGAGGCTGACCAGGATCAACAGGAAATTCGTAGCTCGAAAACCATGAAATATCTCTTATTGCCCTATATATAGCATTATCCCCTTCTTCTCTCGCCGCATGGCCAGCCCTACCTGTAGCAACACAATCTAACACCATCGAGCCTTTTTCAGAAATAGCCATATCCATTTGGGTCGGTTCGCCCACAATGGCAACGGATATTGGCATTAAATCATCCAAAATACACCTAATCCCATGCGGCCCCGAATTTTCCTCCTCTGCGGTGGCCGCTAGGCATAAGTTAAAAGGTAAATCCTTCCTTTCATTAAAGTAAAGAAAAGTAGCAATAAGCGACACCAATGCGCCTCCAGCATCATTGCTGCCCAGTCCATACAACTTCCCATCCTTAATAACTGGTGCAAAAGGGTCCATTTGATATTGGCTATTTGGTCTTACCGTATCTAGGTGCGAATTAAGCAGCACCAAAGGCTTACCAGACTCAAAATGCTGGTTATAACACCAAATATTGTGATACTTCCTAATAGGATGTACCCCTTTTTGGCGAAGAAAAGCTTCTATAAAATCAGAGGCAGCAGCTTCTTCTGTACTGAAAGACGGGATGGCAATCAGCTTTTTCAATAGCTCAGTTGCCTGTTCATATAATATTTTCATAACTTTTATTTAAATTTTTTAGTGATGTACGAAGGGGGTGGAACGCTTTTGCAGTTCACGGACTTGCTCTCGCTCCATTTCGATAGGATCAAAAAGCATCGCCGTACAAAGACAGTTTTGGTTCCCTTTGCGCTGTAGGATATCATGGTTAATACAGCCTTTACAACCATCCCAAAACGCTTCGTCCCGCGTAATCTCCGAAAAAGCAACTGGAGCAAACCCCAACCTAAAATTTAGTTTCATCACAGCTGTTCCAGAAGTAATACTGAAAATCTTGGCATTGGGATATAGTCTTCTGGACATTTTGAAGACCCGTTCCTTAATGACGGTAGCTACACCCGTTTTCCGGTATCTCGGATGAACAATTAATCCAGAGTTAGACACAAAACGGCCATTTTCCCAATCCTGTAGATACGAAAAACCCACCCATTCCCCTGTTAAAGTTACAGCAATCACCGCTTTTCCCTCCGCAATCTTAGTTCCCACAGTCTCGGGGTTTCTCTTTGCGATCCCTGTACCACGTGCTATCGCAGAAACCTCGGTTTCGCACAGAATTTCAGGAATATATTTTAGATCATTTATCGTGGCAGTACGCACGAAAATCATTTCATTTTCCATATTCGAAAAATAATTATTGGATAAACTTCATTAATCGTTCTCTGTAAATATCATTTAAAGAGCGATGTTCCTGCCCAACATATTTCTCCGTCTCCGAAGTACCCGAAAGACGTACCAATTGTGCAAGGCCCAGAAATGAAATAAGCACATAAAACAGCATGATGAGATAATAACTCTTGATAAGCGGAACAACCTTTCTTGTTGTCCTAGTGATGGTCTTTTCCATGTTCAAGTTTTTCTGCTACCTACCAATAGCATTCCATCCCCAGCAAAAGAACAACACAAAACTGATAATCAACCACATATTATTTCACAACAAAGTTTCAACCAGTGTATAAGCCTACCAAAATGAAAGGGTTTTTCCCGTTCTGGATAATTTCCAACAGAAATTTTATTTAGATATAGATGGGATGAAAATAGCTTTGGTGATTTAACCTTCTTTGATAAACATTGGAGCAGCCATTAGACTATTCTCCACACTAGAATTGTAATAGACAACATTACGCTCGCCACTACTCGTCGTATTCATCATGCGCTTTACACTAGCATGTTAACTGGTCATTAACTTTAATCGTCATTTAAATCAAGTTATTTGTAGCCAGAGAAATACCTGCTGCTGTGAGTCAAATGCGAGATGATTAGCACATATCCAAACCAATAGACTAAACAAATAATGCCGTGGATGGATATAAGCAGAAAACGAGGAAGACAATTATTGTTGAAACGGATTTAAACTAAATAAAACAGGTCTGTTCGAAAGTGAACAGACCTATCATTTTAAGAATTAATTTTCTTTATTGGGGATTGGAAGGAAGTACAATTAACCCCCCAATACCCTTATTAGCGTTTTTTGATGGCATAGAGTTTTAACTTTTCAGATCTTGGAATAATAAAATACTTTCAATAAAAGAAAAGCCATTTCAAACGGTCTTGGCAAGAATTACTCCAAAACTGAAAACCCTTTTACAAAATTCAAAGCAGCTGAAACTGCGCTGAATTTTGCAATAGTCACCCCTTAGCTCTTGCAAGCTCAAGGGTTCAGATGTGTATCATCATAAAGATCCCAAATTTTTCCATCAGTAGGAGCCTCTTTCATTTGAGCCATTACAATTTTATCTCCGTTACATCGTAGATTAATCATACCATATTTTATTTCATCAGTTTTAACGTTTGAAGATCTTGCCAACTCGGTTGAGAAAACCAATGGTCTATCTGATCGAGAATATTTTCCTGCACAACCTATGGCATCCGCTCTCGGATGAGCGTAGCTTTCGTTATCACCTGATGAAATTACCGTCGCCAATGGATTTACTTTTTCCATGTATTCCAAGGTAAATTCTGATGCTCCATGATGGCAAGATTTAGCAACGTCTACTTCAAATGGATTTTCTTCATTGTAGTATTTCAATAAATGCTCTTCTGCTGGAATATTTAAATCTCCTCCAAAAAGGAAAGAACGTTTACCATACTTAAGTTTAAGTACCAAACTATGTCCGTTAACGGTATGCGCTGGGTCATCAAAATAATCAAAAGCAAATTCGCCATTAACTTCTGTCGGTATAGGACCCAAAATGTCGATGCCAAAGTGCTGCCCACTAATGGTTTTTGATGGAATACTGTTTCGGTAATCTATTCGTTGAAAATTTTGCAACCTTCCCTGCATACTTGCACTGTTTACAGCATTCAAAAATTTCTCCAATAAATCTTGCATTCCTCCTTTCTGCTGTAGATTATTTATGTCTTGTAGTGTATCAAAATGGGTTACCAGATATGATTTATTACCTTCTTTAATTCTTTTTCCCAAAACATCGTTATACGCTGTTGGAACACCTTTCTTGTTAAGATTGAATTTACCAATACCGTTATGGAAAATTGTACCAAAAGTATAATGAGGGTCATTGATAATATCGATCAAACCTTCATAATGATCCTTGTCAAAATGGCTCACAAAAACGTAGTCAATATGAATGGGTTTATTGTTCTTTAACTGGTAGGCATACTGCCACTTATTCAAATACCTGCTCATATTATCTGAAGGACCGCCGTCAATCAAAATCTTTATTCCTTCTTCATCATTTCCAATTTCAAGCAACGCACCGTCTCCCTGTCCAACATCTACAAAGAAACATTTTAATCCGCACGTATCTCCAAGGTTTGATTTTTTGATCCAGCCTTCGATACTGAATGCTTTTACCTTTTGCCAGATGTCATTTTCTTCATCCAACAATTGTACAAATGAACCCATTAAAATTGTGTTGTTTTTGTCGCCACCTTCGCCATTAGCCTTAATGGTAGCATAAGTGCTTGCGTACAAGCTAGAAATAACTTTGTAACCCATAAGAGTGAATATTAGATTTGGTTGATTAAATATACTTAAAAATAAAATGCAAATACCTGTTTATCAGTTAAGAAATAATTAAATCTTTAATAAATCAATTCAATAATTTTGTTTTCAAAAGAGGGAGTTTTTTAGCTTGGTGTTCACCAACAATCTTTATGATGAAGACGGTGTTTATCGAACACCTGAAATGATGGAAGTATTCATATCTAATTGCATGAAAATGAAAGATTTAAGCTTGATGAAATATCAAAAAAAAGAGGAATTTCTTGATGAAATCCCTCTCAGCGGAGAAAGAGGGATTCGAACCCTCGATACCCTTTTGGGGCATACACACTTTCCAGGCGTGCTCCTTCGACCACTCGGACACTTCTCCTTTTTATCTCTTTTAAGAAAACATATCCTTCTATTGATTTATAGAGAAATGCTCTCTTTTAAGATTGCTGCAAAAATATCATTAAAATCAATTATTCTACAATATATTTCGCCAAAATCAGCTGAAAATTTCCCTATTTAAAAATTAAATCTTACTTCACTTTAACCAGATATAATAACAAAGGCCTTTTGCAAGGCATCAATTTTTTTCTTAAATTAAAGACACTCCCGCTTTACCTCTCTGTTAAACTCCGCTCAAAAACTCCGTAAAAGTCCGTAGAAGTGCATACAAGTCCGTAGAAGTCCGTACAGTTACGCTGTTCCTAGTATGCTCCTTTAGGTTTCCTCTACTTTAGATAGCCTGATTTGATAAGCCACATAGGGACAAAAAAAAGCCTCGACCAATGGGTCAAGGCTTTTTGATAGCTGATAGGAAGTTTATTCAACCACGCTAACTTTTACCATATTGGTCCTACTTCTTTTCTCCAAAGGAACAGCAGCAGTGTTAATCACCACATCCCCCTTCTTAACCAATTTCTTTTTCTTCAACAGATCATTTACCTCTTCAATGGTTTTATCTGTACTCTCAAATTTATCGTAGAAGAAACCCCTTACACCCCAAACCAAGCTTAAAGTATTAAGCAAGCTTTCATTACTAGTAAAAGTAAAAATAGGCGCTTGTGGACGGTGACTTGCTACCTCAAAAGCAGTATAACCGCTAGAAGTCATGGTAACAATTCCGATAGCATCCGTTTGTTTAGCCAAGAAACAAGCCGAATCGCATACCGCATCTCCCAAGAAACTATCAGTTTTAGGCTTCAAAAATTTCTCTGCGTAAAACGGATAATTATTTTCTTCAATATTATTAATGATTTTCTGCATCGTTTCAATCACAATCAGCGGAAATTCACCTACCGAAGTTTCACCACTAAGCATTACCGCATCAGCACCATCTAGCACAGAGTTCGCTACGTCATTCACCTCCGCTCTCGTCGGACGAGGAGTAGTAATCATACTCTCCAACATCTGCGTAGCAATAATTACTGGCTTAGAAGCCGCTCTGCACTTGTTCACAATCATTTTTTGCAACAAAGGCACCTCTTCCATTGGCATTTCTACCCCTAGGTCACCACGAGCAACCATTACCGCATCAGTCACCGCAATAATCTCATCAATATTAGCAATCGCCTCTGGCTTTTCAATTTTAGCAACAACCCTAGCTGTTTTGCCTCTTTCCTTAATAATATCCTTTAACTCAACAATATCAGCGGCATTACGCACAAACGAAAGACCGATCCACTCTACATCACTTTCAAGTACAAAATCTAAGTTCTTTCTGTCCTCAACCGTTAAAGAAGGGATAGAAACTTTGGTATTAGGAAGGTTTACGCCCTTTCTTGAAGTTAAAATACCACCGTGAACCACCTCGCAAATCACCTCATCTTGATAATTGGTTTCCAATACACGCATCTGCAATTTACCATCATCCAAAAGGATAATTTCTCCTGCTTTTACATCTTTAGGGAAATTTTCGTAAGTGATGTAAATACGTTCCTCGTTACCAATACATTCTTGAGTAGTGATGATGGTTTTGCTGCCGTTAACAAGGTTAATACCACCGTCTTTCACCATCCCAATTCTAATTTTAGGCCCTTGTAAATCGGCCAAAATACCCACGTTATATTTGTGCTTGTGGTTGATCTCTCTGATGGTGTCTATCACCTTTTGATGATCGGCTTGTGAACCGTGTGAAAAGTTTAGCCTACATACGTCTAAACCCGCATTAAACATACTGTACAACACCTCCGATTTAGCCGAAGCAGGGCCCAAAGTGGCCACAATTTTGGTTCTGGAAAGAAAAGGTTTCATTAAAATTATCTTGTGATTACCGCCGCCACAACAACACTTAAATGTGCTACTTGTTTAAGCTCTAATTATACTATTTCAGTTTGATTTCAGATTCAAATATAGTGTATTTACTACACTAACAATATAAAATTTACATTACCAAATTTTCTTTGGACTTTAATTTACGCACATCTATTTGCGCAGCCACCTGAATATCAGGCATTTTATTCAAGCTAGTCAGAATAAAATTCAGGTCCTCCTTGTCTATAAACTGATGAATAACGATGAAGAAATCCACCTTGTTCATTTCGGGAACCAAAAAGCCCTCACTGTTCCTATTGCTGACCAAAAAATACTCTCGCTCACCCTCTTCCACAAAGAAAAAATACTTGGAAAATGCCAAGGGCGCTTCATCCGTATTAAAATATACTTCATGATCCTCAATTTTATAAAACTCCAAGTTAAGATTGGTGTTTATCTTGTGGCACAAAACGTAATCCTTCAACGATGCAGTGATGGCAATGAGGACAAAGTCCAAATCGAGCGACAGTTTTAAATAAGTTTTGTTCAAAATGTATTTTTTTGTTAGAATTACGAAATTATAAAACTAATTTTACTTTGGGTTTTAAACCCGTTAAAATTGATAGAGAAATAAAAACATTTGAAATGTGTTAGAATTTATTTTTCTTTGCACAGAATTATTTAACCATTAAATTATAATATTATGTCTGATATTGCTTCAAGAGTAAAGGCTATTATCGTAGAAAAACTAGGTGTTGATGAAAGTGAAGTTACGCCAGAAGCGTCTTTCACAAATGACTTAGGTGCAGATTCACTAGACACTGTTGAGCTAATCATGGAGTTTGAAAAAGAATTCAATGTAGCTATTCCAGATGACCAAGCTGAAACGATCGGTACCGTAGGTCAAGCAATTGCTTATTTAGAAAAAAACGTTAAGTAGAAATACTTTTTCTGTACAATACTTATAAATGGGATTAAAAAGAGTAGTAGTTACTGGGTTGGGTGCGCTCACTCCTATCGGAAATAGTGTTCCCGAATTTTGGGAAGCACTAGTAAATGGTGTGAGCGGCGCAGCGCCTATCAAGAGTTTCAATACCGAAAAATTCAAAACAAAGTTCGCTTGCGAGGTGAAAAACTTTAATCCAGAAGATTATTTGGATAAAAAAGAAGCCCGCAAATTGGATCCGTTTGTGCAGTACGCACTAGTATCCACCGAAGAGGCCGTTAAAGATGGAGGATATGATTTCTCTACACTTGACACTAACCGCATTGGTGTGATCTGGGGCGCTGGAATTGGAGGTCTAAAAACTTTCTTAGACGAAGTTTCTAACTTCGCCAAAGGAGATGGCACGCCTAGATACAACCCTTTCTTTATCCCGAAAATGATTATTGATATTGCTCCAGGGCATATCTCGATGAAGTATGGATTGCGTGGGCCAAACTTTGCCACCGTTTCTGCTTGTGCATCATCAACCAATGCGATGATTGATGCCTTCAACTATATTCGTTTGGGCATGGCTGATATCATTATCAGCGGTGGTTCAGAAGCGATTATTAACGAAGCGGGCATGGGAGGGTTTAACGCAATGCATGCTTTATCTACTCGTAATGATGATCCTGCAACAGCTTCTCGTCCATTTGATAAAGACCGTGATGGTTTTGTAGCGGGCGAAGGTGCCGGCACCATTATTTTAGAAGAACTGGAACACGCTAAAGCGCGTGGAGCCAAAATCTATGCTGAAATTGTAGGTGGTGGCATGAGCGCAGATGCTCATCATATCACTGCCCCTCACCCCGAAGGGCTGGGTGCTAAAATGGTAATGACTAAAGCGTTAGCAGACGCAAAGTTGGAAACCAATCAGATCGACTATATCAACGTACATGGCACCTCTACGCCACTTGGAGATATACAAGAAGCAAAAGCCATTGTAGATTTATTTGGAGAAGATGCTTATAAACTAAACATCAGTTCTACCAAATCTATGACAGGTCACTTGCTAGGTGCTGCTGGTGCCGTTGAGGCTTTGGCTGCCATTCTTGCCATCAAGAATAGCACAATTCCTCCAACCATCAATCACTTTACGGATGACCCTGAGATTGATCCAAAACTTAATTTTACTTTTAACAAAGCGCAAAAACGAGAAGTTAGAGCCGCAATAAGTAATACTTTTGGTTTTGGTGGCCACAATGCTTCGGTAGTTTTTAAGAAATACGAAGAATAAGCCAAAAAGTTTATGGTTTAAGAGCAATTGTATTGTATATTTATACAAATGCTTTTTCTATAATTAAATTTTGTGTTGCTAGTTGATGTCTTTGCTCAGCATTTATAAACTATATCTTTCGCCAAATAAGCAATTCTTAAAGAAATTAAAGAATGTGCTTGGTTTTGTCCCGGGCAATATTGCGCTCTATAAAATGGCGTTTAGGCACCGTTCGGCGGCCAAGATATTGAAAAACGGCAGCAGGAGCAGTAATGAACGCTTAGAGTTTTTGGGCGACGCTATTTTAGGCGCTGTAGTGGCCGAAATGCTGTTCAAAAGCTATCCCTACAAAGAAGAAGGCTTTTTAACTGAAATGCGTTCTAAGATTGTAAACAGAGCCAATTTAAATCAACTTGCCCGCAAAATGGGCTTTGATGAACTCATCGTATTCGATCAAAAAACCGTAAACTTCCAATCGAAACACCACTCCATGTACGGTGATGCTTTTGAAGCATTAATTGGAGCCATTTATTTGGACAAGGGCTATAACTTCACCAAAAACCTGATCCTTAAGCGCATCATCAAACCTTACGTTGATGTTCATCACCTAGAAATTACCGAAACCAATTTCAAAAGCCGCTTAATTGAATGGTGCCAACGACAAGGCAAAGACGTTTCCTTTGATGTAATTGAAAATGGCGAGGGCGAAAGCACCAAACTATTTACCGTACAGGTGATGATTGAGAATGAAACCTTTGGTATTGGCAGGGATTACAATAAAAAGAACGCCGAGAAACTCGCAGCAGAAAAAGCTTGCGAAGCCCTAGCCATCTAGCCTACCCCTAGGATAAGCGCTTTCTGATTTTTCACGATCTCCAGCCCTAGCAACCCTTTTCATTCCACCAAAAGCAGAGCCCATTTAGCATGCACCCCTATGTGCCTCTGTGGTTATATTTTATTAGGCGAGAATTAGCTAATTCGATTATTCCAACCCAAAAAACCAACCATCCAAAAAACCAAAAATCAATACACTAGTGCTGATTTTTAACTTTCCCCGCCGTATCACTATACTTCTTAAAAGATTCATTAATCCATTTAATCGCATCGTAAGTAGTCCAGGTTTTTGCCTTTTCGTAGTCTGGTCGGTAATCAACCATAAAATTTTCTAGCGCCTTTCCAGTCAAGCCAGTATGCTGATTAATGCTTGTTTTGTTGAAAAGCTGATCCACAACATTATCCTGCATTTCCGTTTGGTACATCCGATTAAACCTTCTGGCCTGTTTAGGAGTTTTGCCAAAAAGTTCATAGATAGCAGTCAGTGGACTACCCAAAAAAGAAAGCAGCGGAGGCTTTCCTCCATAAAAAGAACCTTTATCCCTGAAATCTTTTTTCAGCTCATCCAAAGTTTGCTTTTTAGTTTGCCCAGTAACCACCACCTCGTTTAAGGTCGTACCACGATTTAGGTACAACACCAGATCTTTACTATTACGCACAACCACTTCCAAATCGTTGAAATTGCGCTTCATCACCACTAGCGTATCGCCTACATTGGCTTTAATGGAAAAAATTCCCATATCATTACTCCCTGCAGAGTAGCCAGATCGTTTATTTTTGACCTCCGCCAAAGCAATGCGGATATTAGCTCCACGCTCAAAAAGCACCCCAGTAAGTGTAAAATCTTGTTGGGCAAAGCCCTGATAGGTGGTACCTATACAGAGGATGATTAACGAATAAAATGTGAGCCTAACTTTGCCTAGCATTTGCAGCGTTATTGTTTTATTTTGTAAACTTAGCAAATGTTTAGCGTTTAGCACGTTAAAAAAGGTTAATTCATGGGCCGTATACTTTCTACAATATTCCTACTTTATGCCGCAATCATTTTTATTGCACTCATGTTTGTGGCTTTACCATTTGTATTGCTCTTCTCTGCAATACTACCTTTAAACACTGGCAAACGGGCTATATTAATCGTATTAAGAACTTGGGCCTGGCTATTCAGCATCTTGAGTTTATTTTGGGTACGCACCAAAAACAAAGAAATTGTTGACCTGAACAAATCTCACATTTATGTAGGCAATCACGGATCATACCTAGATGCGGTGGTCGTTTGCCTAAGCATTCCACAATATTTTAGCGCATTAGGAAAAGTAGAAATCACCAAAGTGCCCGTCTTTGGGCTCATTTATAAACGAATTGTGGTGCTCATAGACCGAAGCAGTAAAGAAAGCCGCGAACAATCTGTAAATGCCCTAAAGAAAGACATTACCAACGGGCAATCCATCCTCATATTTGCGGAGGGCACCATGAACAAAACCGAAAAACCACTAACTGATTTTTACGATGGTGCTTTCAGAATTGCCATTGAAACACAAACCCCTATCATTCCCTTTGTGATGATCAATAACAGGAAGCTACTCCCAAGAAAGCATCCGCTAAAAGCCAGACCTGGTATAATAACGACCATATTACTATCAGAAATCAGTGTGGCTGGGCTGAGTTTGGAAGATGTTCCAGCATTAAAAAAGAAAGTTTATGATTTGATGGAGGAAGCGATCATAAGGAATAGTCCCGCTAACTAAATTGCCATGTAGTACAGGTGATGGTTGATTAAACCTGATGGAAGCGAATATCCTTTTGGTTGCGATGACTTTACACTTCGTAAGTTTTAAAAACTTACGAAGTTTCGACTTGCATGGCATTCACCAAAAGATAGCAGCGTACAGCAGGACTGCACAAAAAGAAGAACTACTGACCTCCATTTTCAAATTAATGATAGTGCATCACTAAAACCCAAGCTTTACTTTCAAAACTAATTATGGCTATATGGAACAAGCAATTTTGGAGCATCATGAGCAGGAGATATTGATCGATTAGATCCGTTCAGTCATCGCTATCTAATTACTTTATACGAACTACTAAGTACTTTTTATATCTTTGCACATGATAAAATCAATGACTGGCTTTGGCTTGGCATCTACCGACCACGAAAGTGTAAAGTTTTCAGTAGAGATAAAATCGCTAAATTCGAAGTTTCTTGAGCTTGGCCTCAAAATTCCAAAAGCATTTTCCGACAAAGAACTCTACCTACGTAACGTTTGCAATAAAGAGATAGAGCGAGGCAAGGTAAGCATTGCCCTTACGGTTGAACGTAGCGAAGAAGCACAAAAAGGCGCTTCTATTAACCAAGTATTATTAAAAAAATACTACACGCAACTGCTAGAAATTAACAAAGAAATTGCAGCCGATTTATCAACAATATTGCCTGCTGTACTTAATTTACCAGAGGTAATTACCTACACAGAGGAAGAAGCTAGCGACAGCGAATGGGAAATATTAGAAGCAACCTTTGGCAAGGCACTCAAAAACTTTAACCAATTTAGGGTAGATGAAGGCAATGTTTTAAAAGCTGACCTAGAACTTCGTATCAAAAACATTCTTGGCTTTTTTGTCGAAGTAGAAACTTTGGCTCCCTTAAGAATTCCACACATTAAAACTCGTTTAACCCAGTTTTTGGAAGATACTGTTGGGAAGGTAAACTATGATCAAAATCGTTTTGAGCAGGAGCTGATTTACTATATCGACAAATTAGACATTACCGAAGAGCAAACCCGCTTAAAAAGTCATTGTGATTATTTTATCGCTACTTTAAATGACAAAGATGCCAATGGTAAAAAATTGGGTTTCATCTCACAAGAGATTGGCCGAGAAATTAATACCATGGGTGCCAAAGCCAACGATGCGCAAATACAGCAATTGGTAGTAGGCATGAAAGAAGAATTAGAAAAAATTAAAGAACAATTACTTAACGTACTATAAGCAAAAGCTAAGGCTTAAAGCGCAAAGCTTTGAGCATTCAGCTTTGCGCTTTAAGCTCATAAAAATGAAACAAGGCAAACTTATTATATTTTCGGCTCCATCTGGTGCTGGTAAAACTACTATCGTTAAACATTTATTGACCAAATTCAATAACCTAAGTTTTTCGATTTCGGCGACTACTAGAGAACTACGTGGCGACGAAACCAATGGCAAAGACTATTATTTTATCAGCAAGGAAGAGTTTTTGCATAAGGTTGCGCACCAAGAATTTGTAGAGTTTGAAGAAGTATACAGTGGTACCTTTTACGGCACCCTGCGTTCAGAAATTCAGCGCATTTGGGATGAAGGCAAGCACGTGATCTTTGACATCGACGTAGAAGGTGGCTTACGTTTAAAAAGAAAATTTGAAGAGGACGCATTAGCGATTTTCGTACAACCACCATCATTAGAAGTGCTAAAGGAACGTTTAGCTGGTCGTGGCACCGATAGCGAAGAAAAGCTACAAGAGCGTTACGCCAAAGCAGAAAAAGAACTAGCATACGCAGAAAAATTTGACATCATCCTCAAAAATTTCGAGCTTGGAACCGCCTGCGCAGAAGCAGAGCAATTAGTAGGTGATTTCTTAAAAAGTTAACAGTTTTCAATGAGCAGTTTTCAGTTTCATAGAAAGAGCCGATAGACAGTTCCTTAAGCAGTTACCAGTTTTCAATTTCCTAAAAAACACATATATACAGTTTCCTTTCTACCTAAACAGAAGCAGATGAGTGATTTTAATGATTTGTTAGTCTATAAGAAGTCTTTCGAATTAGCGATGCTTATTTTCGAAATCACTAAATCTTTTCCAAAAGAAGAGATGTATTCGTTGACAGATCAAATTAGACGTTCATCACGCTCTACTAATATTTGTATTGTGGAAGCTTATAGAAAACGCAGGTATCCAGCTCATTTTGTTAGCAAACTATCAGATAGCGACATGGAAAATAGCGAGACGAAAGGATGGCTTCAATTTGCTTTCGCATGTAGATATTTGGATGAAAAGCATTATAACGATTTAGTTGTTTTAAGCGACGAAGTTGGAAAACTGTTGAACCACATGATGAACAATCCTGAAAAATACGGAGCAAAGTAATATTATGCAACATGAACTGAAAACTGAAAACCGAAAACTGATAACTGGTCTTTTCTTCGGTTCTTTTAACCCCATTCACCTTGGACATTTGGTCATTGCCAATTACATGGCCAATTATACCGACCTAAAAGAAGTATGGTTTGTGGTTTCTCCCCATAATCCCTTAAAGCAAAAAGCAGGCCTGGCCGACATGTACGATCGCCTAGAAATGGCTCGTTTGGCTACAGAAAATGCCCCGCACCTAAAAGTAAGTAACATTGAGTTCAAGCTTCCACAGCCTTCGTATACCGTAGATACAATGGCGCACCTCAAAGAAAAACACCCAGAAAAAGAATTTGCTTTAATCATGGGCGCAGACAACCTCGCATCCCTTAAAAAGTGGAAAAACTACGAAGTATTGCTCCAAAACCATCAAATTTTTGTGTACCCACGTCCCAATGCAGACGTTAGCGAATGGGAAAATCATCCTTCTATTGTAATAACCCAAACGCCACAAATGGACATTTCTTCTACTTTTATCCGTCAGGCAGTAAAGCAACAAAAAAGCATCCAGTTTTTAGTACCAGATGCTGTAATCGATTTTATGGACAAGAAAAGTCTGTACCGTTAATTGGCGTTTTTAGATTGACGAACGACAATCTAGTCGAATGCTGTCAATCTAAAATAGTAATTCGTCAATCGTAAATTCCCCTTATCCTTTCCAACTATCTTTTAGCGAAACCACTCGGTTAAACACTAAATGATCAGCCGTAGAATCTTTATCTAAGCAAAAATAACCTTTACGAATAAACTGGTAGCCAGTGCCTAAAGTGGCTTCGGCCAAAGCCGGCTCAATATATACCTTGCTCAATACTTCCTTGCTATTTGGATTAAGGTAATCTTTAAAATCACCTTCCTCAGCATCAGGAGATACCACGCTAAACAACCTATCGTATTGTCTCACTTCCGCTGTTTTAGCATGCGCCGTACTTACCCAGTGAATGGTTCCTTTAACATGGATTCCGCTGGTATCGCTACCACTTTTCGACTCAGGAATATACGTACAGTGAACCTCTGTAACATTGCCATCAGCATCCTTAACAAAGCTTTCGCACTTCACAATGTAAGCGAATTTCAAACGCACGGTTGCCCCAGGAGCCAATCTGAACCATTTTTTGGCAGGCTCTTCCATAAAGTCTTCGCGTTCAATCCAAAGTTCTTTACTGAAAGGGATTTCCCTAGTGCCGCCTTTATCCTCAGCTTCAGGGTTATTTTCTCCAATCAGGATTTCACCATCACCTTCATAGTTGGTAATCACCAATTTAATTGGATCTAAAACCGCCATGGCTCTGGTCGCTTTTTTATTCAAATCCTCACGGATACAGAACTCCAACAAACTAAGTTCAATCAGGTTTTCTCTTTTCGCAATCCCAATACGCTCACAAAACTCTCTGATACTTTCTGGCGTATAACCCCTTCTTCTCAAACCGCTAATAGTAGGCATACGAGGGTCGTCCCAACCACTTACATAACCTTCGTTTACCAATTGCAGTAGTTTACGTTTGCTCATTACCGTATAGGTAAGATTTAAACGGGCAAACTCATATTGTTTTGAAGGAAAAATACCCAACTGGGCAATAAACCAATCATATAGCTCTCGGTGAGAAACATACTCTAACGTACAGATAGAATGGGTAATGTGCTCAATACTATCACTTTGCCCATGCGCAAAATCGTACATCGGATAAATGCACCAAGCATCTCCAGTACGGTGATGGTGAGCATGTTTAATACGATAAATAATAGGATCACGCATCAGCATGTTAGTGCTGGCCATATCTATTTTAGCCCTTAAAATACAAGCGCCATCCTCAAACTCACCATTTTTCATTTTAGTGAAAAGCGCCAAATTCTCTTCAATGCTTCTCTCTCTGTACTGATTTGGAGTTCCTGGCTCCGTAGGTGTTCCTTTTTGTGCGGCAATTTCTTCGGCAGTACTTTCATCTACATAAGCAAGCCCTTTTTCAATCAACTGTACCGCATAGCTATACAACTGATCAAAATAGTCAGAAGCGTAAAGCTCGTTTTTCCACTGAAAACCCAACCATTGGATATCCTCCTGCTGGCTATTTACATATTCCGTTTTTTCAGTAACCGGATTGGTATCATCAAATCTAAGATTAGTGTAACCGCCGTATTTCTGAGTCAATCCAAAATTCAAGCATATCGCCTTAGCATGGCCAATATGTAAATAACCATTTGGTTCTGGGGGAAAACGTGTCACCAGTGTTTCGTACTTTCCGCTTTTTAAATCATTCTCTATAATTTCTTCTATAAAGTTTAATGATTTTTCCTCGCTCATATAAATCTGTGTTTAAACTCCAAAGTTAACCAAATTTAGGGTATTTTAAAGGGGAATAAACAACAAGGAGGAAAGAATAACGGCTTCCAAAACAGCGCTTTTTGAACCTAATAGAACCTCAAAAAACCAAATAACTAACCAACCAAACAACTATTTCACTACATTTACCTACATCAAGAAACCAAATATGAAAAAAACGCTAAATAGACCAATTAGGGTCCTTGTTGCCAAGGTGGGCTTGGACGGTCATGACCGTGGCGCAAAAGTAATCGCAACCTCGCTTCGTGATGCAGGTATGGAGGTGATTTATACTGGCTTGAGGCAAACACCTGAAATGGTGGTCAACACGGCCATACAGGAAGATGTGGATGCCATTGGGATTTCAATTCTTTCTGGAGCCCACATGACCGTTTTTCCAAAAGTAATGGACATTATGAAGCAAAAACAACTGAACGATGTATTGGTCACTGGAGGCGGAATCATTCCCGAAGGCGACATGCGAAAACTACAGGAAATGGGCGTTGGAGAACTTTTTGCACCAGGCACCGCCATGAAAGACATTGTAGAATATATTGAAAACTGGGTAGCTGAACACCGAAATTTTTAAACTTATGAATTATCAACAATTACTGGTAGAAACCAATAACAACATACTGTACATCACCATCAATCGTCCACAAAAACTCAATGCACTCAACAAAGAAGTGTTAGCAGAACTCTCGGTTGCCGTAGCAAATGCCCAAGAAGACCAAGAGGTGAAGGGCATTTTAATTACAGGCGCTGGAGAAAAAGCATTTGTAGCGGGTGCTGACATTTCCGAGTTTCAAAACTATAATCTCGACGAAGGCAAACAACTGGCAAAAGACGGGCAGGAAAAGGTTTTCAATGCCATCGAAAATTCAACCAAGCCAGTAATTGCTGCCATTAACGGTTTCGCCTTAGGCGGAGGTTTAGAACTGGCCATGGCCTGCCACATCAGGATTGCTAGTGAAAATGCCAAACTAGGCCTGCCAGAAGTGACACTAGGACTTATCCCTGGTTATGGCGGTACCCAACGCTTGGCTCAGTTAGTGGGCAAAGGGAATGCTTTTGAAATGATTTTTACGGCAGATATGATTGCTGCAGAAAAAGCGCTCCAACTTGGACTGGTCAATCACGTAGTACCTTTCGCCAATCTTTTAGAGAAAGCAAACAAGATTTTAGACAAAATAAAATTGAGGGCACCCCGAGCTTTGGCAAGTGCAGTAAAAGCGGTCAATGCAGGCTTTAACCCTCAGTTAAACGGATACGAGGTAGAGATTGACGAGTTTGGAAGATGCTTTGATACTCAAGATTTTAAAGAAGGCGTAACCGCGTTTTTAGAGAAACGAAAAGCAAATTTCCAAGGCAATTAAACCTACTTGGAACAAATAAAACCCTCATTATTGCATTTTTAATAGAATTTCTCGTCAAATAGTGTAGAAAATATTTCCCATGTGTATTTTTTTTCTATATTTTAGCTAAAATATTAATCTACCCTATCCTTTTACGTGTATGAAGAAAATATTAATTGTTGATGACGAGGTAAATATCGGGTTGTTGCTCTCGAAATTTTTAACCAGAAACTCTTTTGATGTAAGCAGCGCGACCAGTGGGAATTCTGCCATGGAATATCTTGCCAAGGATCATTACGACTTGGTACTGTGCGATTATCGCTTAGAAGATACCGATGGCAAGGAAATGCTCATTAAGATAAAGGAAAGCTATCCAAAAACTGGTGTAATTATTATCACTGGATATTCAGACATTAAACTAGCGGTGGAACTGATCAAGCTGGGTGCTTACGACTATATCACCAAGCCTTTGTATCCAGACGAAATCCTGAATACCATTAACAAGGCTATTGAAACACAGATTGCTTTAAATGCAAGTTTGCCAGAAACAGAAAGCCCTCAAGAGCAGGAAAAAACAAAAGCAACCAAAAACACCTATATCTTAACCGATGAGTTTGTGATAGGGCAAAGTGGTGCTTCAAAAGAATTGATGAAGCAGATTTTATTGGTAGCGCCAACAGCATACAGTGTTATTCTGATGGGAGATAGTGGTACAGGTAAAGAATCCGTAGCCAAGGCAATACATCTCAATAGCCCAAGAAAAGACAAACCTTTTGTAGCAATGGACTGCGGTTCCTTAACCAAGGAGCTTGCCGGTAGCGAGTTTTTTGGACATGAAAAAGGTTCTTTCACTGGTGCCTTGTACACTAAAATTGGTCACTTTGAAATGGCTAATGGCGGAACGCTATTTTTGGACGAAGTGGGAAACCTTTCCTACGACATTCAAGCGGCACTCCTTAGGACCGTACAAGAAAGAAAAATCAAACGCATTGGCAGCACCAAAGAAATTGACTTGGATGTAAGGATCATTGTAGCTACTAACGAAAACTTGCAGGATGCCATCTCAAAAGGCAAATTCAGGGAAGATCTTTACCATCGTTTTAATGAATTTGCCATTAACCTACCTCCAATTAGCCAACGTGGAAAAGATATCTTGGCCTTTGCCGAAAGTTTCTTGCAGCTGGCCAATCAGGAGTTGAATAAAAATATCAAAGGATTTTCAGAGGAAGTAGTCGATTGCTTTTTGACCTACAACTGGCCAGGCAACGTGAGAGAGCTTAAAAACGTCGTACGCAGAGCAACCTTACTTACCGAAACCGACGAGATACAGTTAAAAGCGCTTCCGTTAGAAATTTCTACTTATGCTAAGGCCCCAATGTTGGCTTCAAATGGCAATGCAGAAAACACCGAACGCAGCAAACCTCGGGACTTAAAGAATGCGGCATTAGAAGCAGAGTACGAAACCATCCTTAAAGTGCTAAGAGAAGTAAACTTCAACAAAACAAAAGCAGCAAAAATTTTAAACATCGATAGAAAAACACTCTATAACAAGATGAAAGCAATTGACCTTGACAATAAATAAAAGTGTTTAGTCTTTTTAGAAAATCTGGCGCTCCTAGGTTCGAAAACCGCTACAATATTTCCAAAAAAATATTATGGATAGTAATGCTGTTGTGCATTGCACCGCTGCTATCCGTAATATTATCCATCGTAGTAGGCAAAGCCTCTCAAGAAGTTTTGTTTTTCAACGTAAAGCCCAATTTTTACACCAGTATCTGGACCACCTTTGGCATTGCAGCAGCTTTGTTTACCGGCATATTGGCCATGATTGACTATACCATTAGGAAAGAGCTCACCATCACCCTATTTGGCATTACACTTTTTATTTCCGCCGTTTTAGACGTTTATTACTTGCTGATCTTAAACGAGAATGCAACCAACACCAACAACATTTCCGAAATCTTGTATTTCATTTGGTGGATCAACAGGCTATTTTATTCACTGACCCTGCTGATTGGAACGGCCGTTTATCTCAAAATAAAATCAAAAAACTTAAGACTGCCCGAACAAAAGAGCAGAATCATTTGGCGTACGGCAATAACCAGTATCATTGCTGGACTTACCTGTGTCCTAATTATAGCCAACACCAGCACCATTCTACAACGGAAACTCGTTTTGGACAAAATGGTACAAATTGACCTGCTATCTTTTCTACCACTGATCTTCCTTTTTATTTGGGCTGTATTTTACCTGCCTAAGTTTATGTTGCGCTTTCAAGGGATCTTTTCAAAACTTTTAATCCTAAGCATTGCACCACTTTTTCTGGCGCAATTGTTCATGGCCTTAAGCACATCAGCTTTCGACACCTATTTTAATGCTGCTCACTACTTGCGTTTTATCAGTTATTTGGTTCCTTTAACAGGCATTATCCTTAACTATATAGAAACGGTTAGAAACGAGCAAAGAATCATTGCAAAGCTGGATGTTGAGGTAAAAGAGAAACAAACGCTAACCGCTAATTTATTAGAAAGAGAAGCATTGCTGGCAAATGCCGAGAAAATCTCGAAATTAGGCAGCTGGGAGCTTGATATCAGGAACAATTCCTACAAATGGTCTGATGAACTTTACAGAATTTATGGTTTCGAAGGCAACTCTTTTCAACCCACACATGCCATTGCCCAGCAAGTAGTGGTTCCCGAATACAGCAAAAAGCTAAGCAAGGAACTTTCAAATGCCGTAAAAAATAAAACCTCATTTGCGGCCGAATACCAAATTATGCAGCCTGATGGTGCTAAACGTTACGTGCTTAATCAAGGTTACTTTTCGGGCAAAGAGCATAAACTGGTAGGAACGATACAAGACATTACCGAGCTTAAAGAGGCAACCTTAAAACTAAGAAAAAACGAAACTTTATTACGTGAAGGCGAAGCCGTATCACACAATGGAAGCTGGGAATGGCATTCAAACCAAGAGTATATCTTTTGGTCCGATGAAATGTTCAACATTCACGGCTATCTACCCCACTCCACCATTGTAACACTTAGCTCCTACTTCAATTTCGTACACCCTGAAGATGCACAGGAACTGAAAAAAACTTTCGCGGAAGCAAGAAAAAACAAAACCTCATTTAAGGCCAGTTACCGCATTATTAGACCTAGCGGAGAAATAAGGCACGTATCCACAACAGCTAAATTAAAAGAAGATGAAATAGGCAATGGCTATGCTTATTTGGGCAATACCCAAGACGTGACTCAGCTCAAAGAAACCCAACGAAAACTGGAAGAAAAAATTAACGAGCTCAATGTGTCAAATAAAGATTTGGAACAATTTGCTTACGTGGCTTCGCACGATTTACAGGAACCACTTAGAAAAATACGGGCCTTTGGTGACAGATTAAAAACACGTTTTACAGAACAGGTAGACGAGGAAGGTAAAGACTATATCAATCGCATGCAAAATGCAGCCGAGCGGATGCAAATCCTGATTGACGATTTACTTGCCTTCTCTAAAGTAGCCCGTCAAACCAAAGCTTTTGAAACCGTAGATCTGAATCAGCTCATTTCGAAGGTACTCCAAGATTTGGATTATACCATCGAAAGCGCCCACGCAAAAGTATCCTTAACGGTAAATGAAAAAGTAGAAGGCATTGCGCCACAACTCGCACAAGTTTTCCAAAATATCATTAGCAATTCATTAAAATTTACCAAGCCCAATACACAGCCTCAAATTGAAATCACTTCGCAAACGCTAATGGGCAGCAATCTTCCTGTAGCAGGAGCAGTAGCTAATACTTCCTATTGTGTAATCAAAATTACCGACAATGGGATTGGATTTGATGAAAGTTATGCGGGTAAGATTTTCGACCTCTTCCAGCGCCTACATTCACGAACAGAGTATAAAGGAACTGGAATAGGCTTAGCCATATGCAAAAAAATTGTAGAAAACCACTCGGGATTCATCTTTGCCAAAAGTATTGAAGGTGAAGGAGCTTCTTTTTTTATTATTTTACCACTAAAATCTAATGCTGCTCAATGACCACTATGTACAACCCACTTATTTTAATTGCTGAAGACGATCCCGATGACGCGCTGATGCTGAAAGACGCCTTTTCGGAAATTAACCAACCTACGGTAACCTTTTTAAACAATGGAAAATTATTGATAGAACATATACAACAACTTTTATTGACCAATAAACTACCTAACTTAATCGTTATAGATTTAAATATGCCTGTTTTAGACGGTAGGGGCGTAATTAAAGAACTACAGAAAAACACCGAAACCAAAAACATTCCTTTAGTAGTGCTATCTACAACCAAAAGCAAGGAAGATATCGATTCGGTAATGGCATTAGGTGCCAGTGAGTTTTTTACCAAACCCGCTTCTTTTAGCGATCTGGTAGGCATCACCAATACCATTGCCACAAAATGGCTTAACACCTAAATGTGAATTATGAATAAAGTGAGGGTTTTGTTAATTGACGACGATGAAGATGACTTCATCATCACAAGAGAGATTTTCAGCCGCATTAGCCAAGCTGATAGATATGAATTAACTTGGATAGACACTTTTGAAAAAGGAATAAATGCGGTATTAAAACGACAATACGACATTTACCTGGTTGATTATAGACTGGGTAAGCACACTGGCGTAGACCTAGTGAATGAGGCCGTGCTTTCGGGCATTAGAGAGCCTATTATTATCCTTACGGGAAAAGGTGATTATAAAATAGATGAAGAGGCCATGAACGTGGGGGCTGCCGACTATTTGGTGAAAGACAAAATAGAACCAGATACTTTAGATAGAAGCCTGCGCTATGCTTTAAAACAGAGCGAAACATTAAGCGCCCTAAAAGAGAGTGAGCATAAATTTAAAATCATCTTTGATAAGGCGAAAGAACCTATCCTGATTTCAGATTATACAGGAAGAATTCGAGACATCAATAAAGCGGGACTCAATTTCTTTGGCTATCATATCAAGGAGATCTTGGAAACCAACGATCGCAGCCTGTTTTATACACAAGAAGACCGAGAGAATTTTATCCAAGAACTGGAAACCAAAGGCGCAGTAAGTGATTTTGAATGCCAAATGGTCTCAAGCAAGGGACAGGTGTATTATTGCAGCCTTTCTTCGTTTTTACAGATCGATCCACAGAACATGGTGGAGGTTTACCATACCATTATCCATGATCTTACGTACAGAAAACACCAGGAAACAAAGTTCATTCACGAGAGTAAGTTTTCTATTTCGGAGCACATTGCCAAAGGCTTCGTAGAAGAGATCAGAAATCCGCTTTCTACCATTAATTTGGTGCTGCATGAGCTTACTTCCGATGATGCCCTAGCTTACAATGAAACACTGCAGAACAATTTGGACATCATTAAAACCAATGTGGACAACATCAATCAGCTGACCAAAAACTTTATTACCAGTACCGAAACCAAGCCTGTGCAAAAACAGAAAACAGGCATCAATGCACTGATTGAAGAAGCGATTGTTGAAATAAACGATCTTATTTTAGGACATCGTATTATCTTAGAAAAGCATCTTTTACCATCCGAGACCTACTTATTAATAGACGCAAAACAAATAAAAATAGCACTGGTCAATCTGCTCAACAACGCCATCGAAAGCATGGAAAGCTATCCAAAAATCCTCAACATTAGCACCATTAATGATAGTGGGATGTATTCTATTTTGATAGAAGATAACGGAAAAGGCATTGATCCAGAGCTAGAACACCAAATATTTGAACCTTTTTTTACCACCAAAAAGGAAGCAGAGGGACTGGGTCTTACAAATGCCGAGCGTTCTATTCTAGCGCACAATGGCCGCCTTATTTTTAAGCCGCAGCAGCATGGCAGTCTATTCGTGGTTCAACTTCCCATTCATTAAAAAAGCCTTAAGCAACAATAGCGTAAAAATCTTCTATTTAGATTGCCTAAGGCATTTTTTTATTTATATTAGGATACTTAACAGGCACAGATTTTGTAATTAGGTAAATACAAATACTTAAAACAATTTGTATTTGTACGAAGTTTAACTAAAGTAGTTAAGATAATTTTTCATTTTTTAACATAAAACTATAAAAACATGAGCGACAATTCAAAAGTAGTAGTAGCCTTGTTAGCTGGCTTAGCAGCAGGAGCAGCCCTAGGAATACTTTTTGCCCCAGATAAAGGCAGTGACACCCGCGACAAATTAGGTCAGTCATTAAAAGATTTCGGTGATTCAATCAAAGAAAGAGCAGCAGACGAAATTAACAACTTGGGTAGTTTAAAAGACAAAGTAGTTAATTCTATAAAAGGTAAACTTCGTGATGTGGAGCAAGAATACTCTGACGAAGTAGAACACGTATAAAGTTTAAACACCTTTGATAAACGATAATGGAAGAAAAAAAAGAAAAGAATATCGAGGAACTTGTATCTGATGCGAAAAGCTATGTCGATACCCGATTAGAGTATATACACTTAAAATCGGTAGAGAAGGGTTCCAAACTATTTTCAGATCTCATTACCAACACAGTGGTAGTGGTATGCTTTCTATTAGCTTTTATACTAGGAACAATTACGCTGGCCCTATACCTTGCAGAGGTGTTTGGTAGTTATGTTGCTGGATTTGGCTGTGTAGCAGGCATCTATTTACTCTTATCCATTATCGTTTTCTTAACCAAGGATAAATTCATCGAAAGACTTTTGGTGAACATGTTTATTAAAAAATACTTTGACAAAATAGCAGATAAAGATGAAGAAGCGTAGAGATATAGGATCCTTAGCTGACTTACAGCTTGAAATGAGTCGTGTGAAGAGCGAATATTTGGCAAAAGAAGACCAATTAAAGGCCGATACTAAAACTTATATTAAGCAGTTTTCTCCTTTAAACCTGATCAAAGATTTCTTTAATCCGCAAAGCTTGTTGAAGTTAGATGAAAAAACCAATTTAAGCGGCAGTATCATGTCGTTAATACTGCCTTTATTTTTAAACAAAACCGTTTTTAGAGGCTCTGGATTTTTAACCAAAGGTATTGCGGCTTTGGTTTCGGGTAAGATTGGTAAATCTTTGGATGCCGAAAGCTTAACAGGCATTTTCAGCAAAGTGAAATCACTCTTCACTTCAAAGAGAAAAAAAGATGAAGTAAGTTTTGTAGACTATGGCATTCCACCTGATAGCGAAACTTACTAAACTTTCAAATCAACTTTCTTTATAAATTAAAAATACAGTAGGCTTTTTATGAAGGTCTACTTTTTCTTTGCGCCATAAACTAATGGGCAATGTTTTAATATATTCATCCGCCGCGTTAATATTGCTGGCAATACACAACAACGTATTGGGCTGGCAGTTTTTTAAAACTTCTTCCAATAATTGATTATTTCTAAAAGGCGTTTCCATAAACAATTGCGTCTGTCGATAACGTTGTGACATTTGCTCCAAATCCTTGATCCGCTTGCTTCTGTCGCCTTTATCAATAGGCAGGTAGCCACTAAATGCATAACTTTGTCCGCTAAAGCCCGAAGCCATTAATGCCTGCAACATGGCATTTGGACCAACCAAAGGCACCACTTTAATATTTCTGCGATGTGCTTCGGCAACAATATCCGCTCCTGGATCTGCAACTCCTGGACAACCTGCTTCGCTCATGAGCCCCACACTAATCCCCTCATTCAGTTCCTTAAAAAAAGGCACTAATGAACTGCCTCTTTTATGTTTACCATAATCGTGGATAAGCAATTCGCTTTGAGGCGTTTTTAATCCTGCTTCCTTTAAAAACCTACGGGCCGTCTTTTCATTCTCCACAATATAAGTGTTGATGCTGTTAACCGTGTCTACCAAAAATGGCGTGAAAGATTTGTGGGCGGCATCATCTGCCAAGGGAACGGGAATTAAAAATAATGTACCTTTTTTCATCTATAATATATTAGCTATTCAACATCAAAATTAAAGTTTTTAAAAACAACAAAGTGCCAATTGGTGTTTCGTTAGGTTGTTTCTGTATCAAATTTAGTTCTACAACAACCTATTAATGACATAATTTTAAGACAGAAACACACACTTAAAGTACTGAAACATACGTTAAATATCACAAAGCCGCAACTTTCTTGTTGCTTTAACAGGTTTTAACATTCTTTGGTTCTCAAATTGATATTCACTAACCGTTAGGTTAATTAATTAAAATATTTAAAACACACAAACATGAAAAGCTTGATCAAATTCTCGGCAGTGGTGCTTGGACTTTTGCTCCTCACCGGGACCACACAAGAAGCAAAAGCTCAATATGATGATGTTTCTCTGCAAACATTTTACGATGAGCTTTCTCCCTATGGAACTTGGATCAATGATCCAGAGTATGGCTACGTTTGGCGACCAGATGTAGACCAGGATGAATTTAGACCGTACTACACCAATGGCCGTTGGGCAATGACCGAATACGGTAACACTTGGGTATCTAATTACGACTGGGGATGGGCACCATTCCATTATGGTCGTTGGATATACAACAGGTACAACAGATGGGTATGGCTTCCAGACACCGTTTGGGGACCTGCTTGGGTAAGTTGGAGAAGTGGTGGCGGTTATTATGGATGGGCTCCCTTAGGTCCAAGCATTAATATCAACATCAATATTGGACGTCGTTATGTAATGCCTGATTTCTGCTGGAACTTTATTCCTGAAAGAAACATCTATTACAACAGCTATCCTAGATATTATAGCGGAAGAAACAGGGTATACATCCAAAACACGGTAATCATTAACAATACGTATGTACGTAATAACAGGACTTATTACACTGGTCCAAGAGCTGATGATATCAGGAGAGCAACCAACCGCGATGTAACCGTATACAATGTTTCTAGAGCAAATAGATCAGGTGCCAGTAGGATTGAAAATAACACCGTAAATATTTATGCCCCACGTCCGAGTAGAGGAAGCGATAATGCTAAAGCAGCTCCAAGACAAGCGGTAGACGGTAGTGTAACCAGAGACAGAATTGACAGAGGTGGCGTGGTAAGCAGACCAGGTCGTGGTGGCGCAGATGATGTTTATACCAACAGAGGAGATAGAGCTAACAATCGAAATATCGACGATAGCAATATCTCCAGAGACCGTGGCAATACAACTACGCCTACCAGAGAAACCAGAGTTGACAACAATAACAGTCGTGGGAACGATCGAAGCAGTGTTTTTGGAAGATCTAGAGAAAGGGAAGCAGCGACACCTACTGAACAAAACAATCGGGAAGCTGAACGTAGCAGACCAACGTTCCCTTCTCGTTCATCGTCATCTGAAGGAAGAAGCCAACAAGCTGCTCCTCCACAAAGAAGCACGGAACGCCCAGAGAGAATGGAACGTTCTCAACCGCAGCCACAAAGGACAGAAAGAGTAGAAAGAACTCAGTCATCTGGCTCAAATAGCAGATCATCTGGTTCTTCAAGTTCAGGAAGACCTAACCGTAGCGAAAGCAGCGGCGGCAGACCTGGAAGAGGTTAAACAAAAAGAAAAGGATGACCATTTGGCCATCCTTTTCTTTTTGTAAGCTAAGCGCAAAAGACAATACATTTCATCATACTACTTATAGCTTAACGGAGGTTTTCTGGACGGTGAAATTTGCTCATAAGCAGCTGCTAACGACAGTAGCTTATATTCCTCGAATGGTTTAGCTATAAATGTTAATGCGGCAGGCTGTCCTTTATCAGAGCAACCCATCGGCATTGCCAAAGCTGGGTATCTCGCAATTGCCGCTTCCATCGCGTCACTATTATCAATCGATAAAATCGCATCTAAACTATATTCACTAAAATTTTTTTTAAGAGCAATACCACCTTCATTCTTAAGCTTATTTTTGGTTGCTGTAATTTCTGCTAACGAGCTGGTATTTTTTTCAGCATTTTCAATTCTGGATTGCCCAAAAGGTATTCTTAAATCGGCATTGGCTTTGTTGAAATTGACGAGATCAGAAACAGATTTGATTTTTACATTCTTCGAGGCATAACGCTGAAGGTAGTGATTTAGGTCGTTTTTGAAATCATAACTCAATATCTTCAACATATCCCCGACTAAAGAAAAATCAGTCTCCTTGTTTATCTCAACCAGAACTGCTCCAGCATCTTTAAGCTTTACAATTGCATTGGCATACAATGAGTCTTTTAAATAAGATGAAATGACGCCAAAACGTTTTCCTTTTAAAGAGGTATGATTTAGACTCCGTTTTAAATTATCTTGGTTTTCTACTTTAACTGATTCTGGGTCTGTTTCGTCTTTTCCAAGCATAGCTGAAAACACAATTGCATTGTCCACTACATTTTTCGTGATTGCCCCTGGAGTATCAAAAGTTGATGATAATGGAATAATTCCAGTTCGGCTGAGCGAACCAAGAGTAGGTTTTAAACCCACTACCGCGTTTTTGCTCGATGGGAAAAGAATTGATCCTGAAGTTTCTGTACCTATTGAAGCCACCGCATAATTAGCGGCTACTGCCACGGCGCTTCCCGAACTAGAGCCACCTGTTTCAAACTTACCAGGCCCGTATGGATTTAACGTTTGCCCTCCCACAGCCGAATAGCCGATTGGACAATTAAAACTTAAAAAAAATGCCCATTCGCTTAAATTTACCTTTCCGAGTATCAAAGCCCCTCTTGCTTTCAACTGTTTTACAACAAAGGCATCATCAGCTTCATTGTCAATTAAGGCCAAAGCACCAGCAGTGGTTTTCATATTTTTGCTGCCAATATTATCTTTCAATAAAATGGGCATTCCGAAAATTTCGTGCTTTGCTTTTCTATTTTTAAGCTGCACGTCTTTTTCTTTAGCCTCTGCTATAATATTTGGATTAAGGGCAATAATGGCATGAAGAGAAGTACCAGCAGTGGTTTCGAATTTGGCAATGCGAAACAGAAAAAACTGGGTTAATTGCAAGTATGAAAACTTACGTGCATAAATAGCTTTCTGTATTTGAGGAATGCTTTTTTCTAAGATAAAAGGCTTTAAATATTCATACCGTTCTTCCGAAAATCCGAGTAAAGCTTTTTTTAAAAAAGGTATTAACGCTGTTTTTAAAGTATTGGATTGGATTTGCGGCAGCTTCAGGCTGTCTGTGTTTATTTGGGCTTCAGCATTAAATGTGATAAAAAGGGCAATAAGTGCTATTGCAAAGCATTTTGAGTATTTCATAGGATAGATATTTATATAACTTCTTGTAGATTAATTCAAATTTAATTTTTTATTCTTTAAAATGACACCTTTACGGTTTCAAAATTTGGAAATTTCAGCCCATTTTATCCTCTTAATTGAAGTAAAAAAATATTTCATTTGGCAACGAAGCAAAAGCTACCTTTTTTTGTTTTATCTTCGAACATATATTTTTTAGAAATTATTTATGGAATTTTTAAGTAGTCCAGAAGCCTGGATATCACTACTCACATTAACTGTTTTAGAAATTGTACTAGGGATAGACAATATTGTCTTTATCTCTATTTTGGCGGGAAAACTCCCGCAAAATCAACAAAAGAAAGCACGCCAAGTAGGTTTGGCCTTAGCCATGATTACCCGTGTGCTGTTGCTGATGTCTTTAAGTTGGATCATGAGACTTACCGCTCCACTATTTAACATTGGTGATTGGATTGGCATTACAGACACCGTTTGGCTTGAAAAACTGGCCATCTCTGGTAGAGACCTGATTCTACTAATAGGAGGTTTATTCCTGATCTACAAAAGTACCCACGAAATCCACAATAAGCTCGAAGGAGAAAACGAAAGTGAAGGCAATGTAAAACCACATTCTTTTACGGGGACCATTATCCAGATTTTAATTTTGGACATTGTTTTCTCACTCGATTCGGTAATTACCGCGGTAGGTATGGCCGATCATATCGAAATCATGATTGCCGCTGTAGTGATTGCTGTCATTATCATGATGATATCTGCAGGTGCCATAAGCAATTTTGTAAACAAGCACCCTACAGTGAAAATGCTTGCATTATCATTCCTATTATTAATTGGCGTTTCTTTATTGGCAGAAGGCTTAGATCAACATATCCCTAAAGGTTATGTATATTTTGCCATGGCGTTTTCTGTTTTGGTAGAGATGCTGAATTTGAGAATGAAAAAGAACGCGTCAAAACCTGTTCAGCTACGCAACACACCAGTAGAGGAAGAAAAGAAATAACTTTTTTAAAAAATAGCAGAAGGGCTTCGGAAACGAAAGCCCTTTTTTTGTCCCCCAAACTTTCATTTCGAGAAACTTCCCACCGCCAATATATCAAGGAGAAATCTCCTTTATTTTTCCATCTTCCGTACTGCTGACTTTTTTAATACCTTTGCTCCTCAATTCAAATTTATGGTATCTTTTTTCGAATCGAATTTAGCAGAACTTTCTGTGCATCATGTTGGGAACAAAACAAACGAAGAATATTATTCGCTTGCTGACAGTTCTATGCATATAGACGACGAAATGCTTAACCAGCTGCTAAAGCAGTACTTTCTTTCCCCTTTTCAAAAGGTTAATGAAGTGTATCGCTTTACCCAGCACAATAACGATTTAAATTCGAACGAAATTTACCGCCTTGCTTCAGAAGTATTTGCTGATGGCGGATTATTCCACGAGAACAGCAAAAACATCGCGACTTACTTGTTTGAAGTAGCAGACCATCCGAAAGTTAAAGGAGGAGAATTGTATGTAGGTTACTTCGAAAATGTACAAATTGAAGGTGACTTACACGATGCTATTGGTATTTTCCGTTCGGAAAGTAAGGAAAGCTACATCAAGGTTTACCCCGAAAATGGTGGTTTTAATATCAGCTACGAGCAACAAGGCATCAACATCAACAAGCTAGACAAAGGCTGCTTAATTTTCAAGACTGAAGCTGAAGAAGGCTACAAAGTAGTAGTGGTTGACAATACCAGTCGTACCTCTGAAGCAGCTTATTGGAAAGATCAATTCTTGATGTTGAAAGTGAGAAATGACAATTTCAACAAAACCCAAAATGTAATGGATGTTTACAAGAACTTCGTTACTGAAAAATTAGACCAAGAATTCGACGTTGAGAAAACAGATAAAATCGATTTGCTCAACCGATCGATGAAATATTTTAAAGAGAAAGAAACTTTTGACATAGACGAATTTGCCAATGAGGTAATTGCTAACGAAGAAGGGATTGAGCTTTTTAAAAACTATAAACAATCCTACGAAGAAGAGTTTGACACCCAAATTGCAGACACTTTTGACATCTCTGATGCTGCTGTAAAAAAGCAGGCGAAAGACTATAAAAGCATTTTAAAGCTTGATAAAAACTTTCATGTTTACATCCATGGGAATAAAGACATGATAGAAAAAGAATATGATGCCGAAAAGGGGATGAATTGCTACAAACTGTATTTCAAAGAAGAGCAATAAATTTATGACAGTTCGTTTATGAAATAATGGTTGGACTATTGTTAAATTAGTACATGCCAATTCCTAAAAAACTGCTAAGCCGTAAAGAAGAGATTACCAAAGATTTTTTTGTTTTGCTTGATGCCCATATCGAGGATATTTTGGTTGGGCGAACCGAAAAAATGTATCATATCAAAGATTTTGCATCCAAATTATTTATCCATCCCACGCACTTTAGCAATACCATTAAATTAACTACAGGTTATTCTCCCTGCCATTTTGCAGAACAAAGGGTAATGGACGAAGCCAAGAAAATGCTGAGCCAAACGCATAAGCCTATTAACGAAATCAGCTTTAACCTCACTTTTACCGACCCAACCAATTTCACCAAATTTTTCAAGTCATTTGAGGGAGTTACACCCAAACAATATCGAAGACAGTTGATAGAAAATACTTAAACTGTCACCATTTTTATCACAACTTTAGCCCTGATATTTGTATTGAATTTAAAGATACAAATAGAATGGAAACACAAAAAATAGCACTAGTTACTGGCTCAAGCCGTGGTTTAGGAAAAAATATGGCCATCGCATTGGCAAAAAAAGGGAATGACGTCATCATTACTTACAACAGTAATAAAAAAGAGGCCGACGAAGTAGTTAGCACGATTGAATTTTTAGGCAGAAAAGCAGCGGCAGTACAGCTAAATGTAGGAGAGGTAAAAACTTTTACAGACTTTTCCTCACAACTAAGCACTGTTTTAAACGAGGAATGGAACAGAACCAATTTCGACTTCTTAATCAACAACGCAGGTATTGGGATCAACACGCCTTTTACCGAAACTACCGAGGAACAATTTGATCTGCTCACCAATATCCACTTTAAAGGAGTATACTTTCTTACCCAAAAATTATTGCCTTTAATTGCCGACGGCGGAAGAATTGTTACCGTTTCTACAGGCTTAACTCGCTTCGCAATGCCAGGTTATAGCGTTTACTCAGCATTAAAAGGAGCCATTGAAGTCCTTACCAAATATCTGGCAAAAGAACTTGGCGCTAGAGGGATTGCCGTAAATACCATTGCTCCTGGTGCCATTGAAACCGATTTTGGCGGTGGCGTAGTGAGAGACAACGAACAAGTAAACAAAGTAATTGCTGGCAATACAGCACTAGGAAGAGTAGGTTTGCCTGATGATATTGGCGGTGTAGTAGCTTTCCTATGTTCGGAAGAAGCCCGTTGGGTAAATGCGCAACGACTAGAAGCATCTGGCGGTATGTATCTGTAGAATCTTAGCATATTTTCAGTAAAATGTTGTGATTTAGAGTTTAAAGGTTTAGTTTTAGTATTTTGAACCTAACCTTTATATGAACCACCAACCCAAAACCAACAACATTTTCAAAGTTATTGGAGCGTCCTCTTTGGGGACGCTCATTGAATGGTACGACTTCTACATCTTCGGTAGTTTGGCCACCATCATCGGATCCCAGCTCTTTCCTTCAGACGCAGGCGCTTCAGCCTTGATCAATACCTTAGCCATTTTTGCGGCAGGTTTTATTGTCAGGCCATTTGGCGCATTAGTATTTGGGCGTTTGGGCGATCTAATTGGTCGTAAATACACCTTTTTGCTCACTTTGGTGCTCATGGGAGGCTCCACTTTTTTAATTGGCTTAATTCCTTCCTATCAAAGCATCGGCTATGCGGCACCTATTTTAGTTTTAATTTTAAGATTAATACAGGGCTTGGCCTTAGGAGGAGAATATGGCGGAGCAGCTACTTACGTTGCCGAGCATGCTCCTAAAGGCAAACGTGGCTTCTTTACCAGTTGGATACAAACCACAGCAACTTTGGGTTTATTTCTTTCCCTTGGCGTAATTGTATTGACCAAAAACATCATCGGTGCTGAGCAATTTGCCGATTGGGGATGGAGAGTTCCGTTCTTACTTTCCATCGTGTTGATTTTGGTATCGGTTTACATCCGTATGAAGATGCACGAATCTCCTTTGTTCAGTAAACTTAAAAGCGAAGGAAACATTTCTAAAAATCCACTAAAAGAAAGCTTCAGCAAAAAATCGAACTTTAAAATGGTATTGTTAGCCCTCTTTGGCGCAGCCATGGGACAAGGGGTGGTTTGGTACACGGGGCAATTCTACGCGCAGTCCTTCATCGAAAATACCTGTAAAGTAGATTTTAACGATTCGAGATATATGTTGCTTTGGGGCATTGCCTTTGCCACACCATTCTTTGTAATATTTGGCGCTTGGAGCGATAAAGTTGGCCGAAAATGGATCATGCTTACAGGGATGTTGCTAGGCGTTCTTTGCTATCGTCCCATTTATCAAGAGTTTTTGGATAGAACAGACGTAAGTAATGTTACACCTACCGAAATCAAAGAAATTTCTGCACCAATCACTTTACGCACAGCGATACATGAAAACGGAGATAGCCTGGCGACAACCACTACCATAGTGAGTTTGCTTGACGGTTCTTCTTTCCATAAAGTACAGGTAGATACCGTTTATGCGGATGCCAGTAAAGCGATTGGCCATGCACCAGTGCTTTACAAAGACAAAAAATTAGCTTCTAACGACTTCTGGGTATTTGTAGGATTAATTTTCTTCCAAGTATTATTGGTAACCATGGTATATGGACCAATTGCAGCGTTTTTAGTAGAACTTTTCCCAACCAAGATCCGTTATACTTCTATGTCGTTACCTTATCACATTGGAAATGGCGTATTCGGAGGCTTAGTACCTTTTGTAGCGACATTAATTGCCAGTTTTAAAGGTTCTACACCACTATCAGGCCTATGGTATCCTATTGGCATAGCTGCACTTTGTTTTGTCATAGGCACCATTTATTTATCTAACAAAAGAGACGAAAACGTAAACGACTAGACCATGAAAGCATTAAAAAGAACTTTAGGCATTGTTTGGATCCTTTTAGGTCCACTTTCAACGATATTTATGTTTTGGCAAGCTTGGGACAAAATCAGCATGGCGCCCGCAGGAATTGACCAAACCAACACCGCCCTTCAATGGGGCATTATCCTGCTCATTTATATTCCAATTGCTGCAGGGTTGGTGATTTTTGGAAAATATGCACTAGCAGGTGAGTTTGACGAGCTACCCACCAATTCAGAAGAACTTTAAAACCGACCAACACTATTTGAAAGCCCAGCGGATTAATTTTCGTTGGGCTTTTTTTGTGAATGTAGTAGAACCAAACTTTGCCTCGTTTGCCAAACTTCATAAAACCTTTGCGGTAAAAATTAAACCGCTAAGAAAGGATAAGATACGCAAAGACCCCAAAGAAGTTAAAGCACATACTCATCATTAATCGGCAAAATTGGAGGTGGCGTATCTTCCTCCCCCATCATTTCCAGCAAATTAATTTCTATTGTTCTGGTAATTTGATTCAAAGGAATACCCGCTACATTATTTTCAAACGGATCAACCAAGTTCATCCCATTAATTTGAGTAGAAACGAATACAAAACCAATCATCCAGCCCATAAAAATAGACCAAACGCCCATTTCTTGACTAATCACCAACGTAAATGTCACCACAAAAAGCCAGATAAAAACCTTGGTTAAATAACTGTACGTGGTAGGGAAAACAGTATTTTTAATCCGTTCGCTCATCCCCATTTGGTCACTGAATTTTACCAACAGCTCATTGATTTGCATAAACTTAAAGCCATCTATTTTCCCGCAACTGTAAAGCTTTTCTAAATCTTCAGACTGCTTATGTAAAATGGCGTTATGGATATTAGCCTGTTTTTCCACTTGCGTACGTTCCTCCTCATCCAAATACTTCACGTAAATTAAATCTACCGTTCCACGCAACTTAGCTTTTAAGGCATATAAAAAAGCAATGTGCCTATGTACCATCCTCTGTACAAGCACATTATTTTCATCGCTTTGCGGTACATAACTAAGCAAGCTACGCGCAAATGAACGCGAATCGTTTACTAAACCGCCCCAAACTTTTCTGGCTTCCCACCATCTATCATAAGCCTGATTATTGTTAAAACCAATGAAAAAAGCAATTGCCGTACCCAACACTGTAGGGATAATGGTTGGAATAGAAAAATGGTAGGCAATGAGATATTCACGGATAAAATAGGCTCCCATACAGGAAGCAATCATGATAATATCCACGTACCAAGTGTTAATGATAATTCTACTTAGCCGAATGTTGTTGACAAGAAGCATAGGGTTTTTCTGTTTGTTGGTTTCTTAACAACAAATTAGAAAAATAGTTAGATATTTTTTAAATATTAAACCACTCGAAGCAATAATCCTTTTAAATACTCTCCTTCTGGAAAAGACAACCTTACAGGATGGTCTTCGGGTTGGCAAAATTGCTTAATGATCTGTACCTCCTTGCCTGCATCCAAAGCGGCCCAAGCAATAATTTGTTTAAAAGTTTCAATATCCACCGCACCAGAGCAAGAAAAGGTAGCCAACAAACCGCCACTTTCCAACAACATCAAACCTCTACGGTTCAAATCTTTGTAGGCCCTTGCCGCCCTATCCAATGCCGAACGTGAAGGGGCGTATTTTGGAGGATCTAACACCACCACGTCAAACTTTTTGCCTTCGTCGTTAAATTGGCGCAATTGTTTGTTCACATCACTTTGAATCGCAACATGTTTAGCCGCGTCGAATTGGTTCAACACCATATTCTGTTTTAACGTTTCAATAGCTAAAGCCGAGCTATCCACGCTGGTCACTTCGGCAGCGCCTTGCGCAAAAGCATTCAAGCTAAAACCACCACTATAGCTAAAACAATCCAACACGGTTTTACCCTTGCTGTACGAGGCCAAAATGCTTCGGTTATCACGTTGGTCGCAATAAAAGCCAGATTTCTGCCCTTCTGCAATATTGATATGGTATTTAATTCCATTCTCTTTTACTTCAATAAACTCGGCAGGATTTTCGCCCCAAAGCAAGCCATTCTCAGCCGTAATTCCCTCGTGGGTACGAGCCGTAGCATCGCTCCTATCAAAAATTCCTTTAGGCTGTAAACGTTTTACCAATACTTTAATAATGGTGTCTTTCGCTTTTTCAATGCCCGAACTTAATATCTGCACCGAAAGAAAATCTGCATAACGGTCTACAATTAGTCCAGGTAAAAAATCAGCTTCGCTAAAAATCAAACGACAAGCGGTAGTTGCCTCATTGGCCAACAAATGAGCTCTACCATCAATAGCCGTATTCACTTTTTGTTCGTACCAAGCCTCATCAATGCTCACATTTTCATCCCATTCCAGCAATCTGACAGCTACACGAGACTGGTCGTTATAGTAACCATAGGCTAAAAATTCACCTTGTGCATCCAATACTTTCACCACATCACCATTTTCAGGCTTTCCCTTTACCTTATCCAAAGCGCCAGAAAACACCCAAGGATGTCGTTGATACACGGCTTTTTCTTTTCCTTTTTTTAGCTTGATTTCTACCATTTTGCAAAGATATGGAAAAAGTTTTCAGTGATTAGAAAGCAGTTTTCAGTTATCTAATCAACCAAAACCTTATTTTTGGATTATGGAAGAAATTAGCTGGAATGATTTTGAAAAAGTTGAGCTAAGGGTAGGCACCATTATAGAAGCCTTTGAATATCCCGAAGCACGCAAGCCCGCCTATAAAGTGAAGGTTGATTTTGGCGAATTTGGCATTAAAATGAGCAGTGCACAAATCACCAAACATTATACCCTATCAGATTTAATTGGTCGCCAAATTATTGGCGTCATCAATTTTCCAAAAAAACAGATTGGCAAGTTTATGAGCGAATTTTTGGTGACAGGCTTTGCCGATGAAAACGGGGACATTGTATTGAGCAGCGTAGCCCATAAAGTACCAAATGGTAGTAAGCTAATCTAGATTAAGGATGAAAGAACAAAGATAAAAGACAAAAATAGCAACCAATATCTTTATTCTTTGCTCCTTGCTCTTTGTTCAAAGAAAAAACAATTCCAACAGTTAAACAATTAACCAATGTCCTTCTATAACTTCGAAGAAAACGCCAACCCGCAGCAAGAAGACGAACACTTCATGCGCTTAGCCCTCAACGAGGCTAAAAGAGCTTACGATGCGCAAGAGATTCCCATTGGAGCCGTTGTGGTCTGCAAAGGTAAAGTAATTGGCAGGGGCTACAACCTTACCGAGCAACTTAATGACGTAACTGCACATGCCGAAATGCAGGCCTTTACCGCCGCAGCACAAACCCTGGGCGGCAAATATTTAAAAGACTGCACCTTATACGTCACCATTGAACCATGTGTAATGTGCGCAGGGGCTAGCTACTGGACACAAGTGAGTAGGATTGTTTACGGCGCCAAAGAAGAAAAGCGTGGCTTCACCAAGATTAACCAAAACCTTTTGCATCCAAAAACGTTGTTAACAGGAGGTATTTTGGCCGAAGAATGCGGTAGCCTCATGTCGGCCTTTTTTATCAATAAGCGCAAGTAATCTTGACAAACAATTGAATAAAACTTAACCTTTCTCTGCTATATTTGTAGAGATAACATTTAAATAACCTTAAAAAATAAATATTATGGCTTTTGAATTACCTGCGTTAGCATACGCAACCGACGCTTTAGAACCACATATCGACAAAGCAACCATGGAAATTCACCATGGCAAGCACCACCAAGCTTACGTTACCAATTTAAACAAAGCTTTGGAGGGCAAACCAGAAGCAAACGCCAACTTGGATGACATCATCAAAAACATTTCTAAATATCCTGCTGCAGTACGCAACAATGGTGGCGGTCATTATAACCACTCACTATTTTGGACTGTTTTAGGACCGAACAAAGGTGGTGAGCCAACAGGCGATTTAGCGAAAGCAATTAACGATACTTTCGGTTCTTTTGCTGACCTAAAAACAAAATTGCAAGATGCCGGCGCAACCCGTTTTGGCTCTGGCTGGGCTTGGCTTTCAGTAGGTGCCGACGGTAAATTATTCGTATCTTCTACTGCTAACCAAGACAATCCTTTAATGGACATCGCTGAACAAAAAGGTACACCTATTTTCGGTATCGATGTTTGGGAGCACGCTTACTACTTAAAATACCAAAACAAACGCCCTGATTATTTAGCGGCAATATGGAACGTGGTAAACTGGGATGCAGTAGCTGAGCGCTATAAAAAAGCATTAGGTAAATAATTCAATTTCTTTTTTAGAAAAGCAACCAAAGCGGGACTTCGGATACGATAGTCCCGCTTTTCGTTCTTATCTTTTTGTTTCAACAATGCTGTCATTCCGAGATACGAGGAATCTACTTCTAAGCAGCTCAATCAAACAGATTCTTCACTAGCGTTCAGGATGACAATAAAAACAAAAAGGATAACCACTTCAATCGGGTTTATTTTACAAAGTTCATTGCAACATAATCCAATTTGTTTATTTTGCTCTTATCTAACTTGACCGAACCATGAGAGTAAACAAAAACCTGCTCCTTCAAAAATCTAACGAAGAACTAGAAAAATACCTACTACCAAATAAAGGTTACGTACCCGATGCTATTGAATATGCAGCCGAAATTCTAAAAGACAGAGGATATGAATTCTCGGAAGAACAAAATACCTATATACAAAGTGCGCTTGCTCCAAAAGAAAAAAAGCAAGTCAATAGCGATTATATTCTAGCATCGAATCTAATTTTAGCATCTGCTGCTTTGGGAGGTATTAATTTTATATTTTTAGCTGCTACCATGCCAGATTTCTCTATTTTCACTGGCCTATTTTCTCTATTAATTATAGCTGGCTTTGGTCTTTTAGCGAGAACAGGTACAACATGGTTAAAATATGTTTTACTGGCATTTCTATTAATTGGACTTGTAGGTCTTCCTTTGATGATTACATTTTATTTGGCTAATCCGATTATTGGCATGGCTAACCTCACTCAAACCATTCTCCAAGGAACATCTATTTTCTTTTTATTTAGGGCGGAAACTAAAGATTCTAAACTTCCAATTACATTTCCTCCTACAGCCCAAAGCTAAGTACCTTAATCGATGATGTTTTGTTAAAAAATTCCTAAATTGCAGCGTTAAACTATAGTTAAGCACCATGAAAAAGTTTTTATCCGCTCTTCTTCTTTTCACCACAGTGGCCGTTGCTGCAATGGCGCAACAACCCAAAATGCCAACTCCAGAAGAGTTAGCTAAAAAGAATGTAGACGAATTAGAAACTCGCCTAAAGCTAAGCTCTACGCAAAAAAGTGTGATTTATAACTATGCTTATAATTTAGCAAAAGAACAAATTGCATTAGGCAAGAAACAACAAGCTACAGGCTTTAACGACGAGGAAATATCGAAATTATACCGTTTAAATAACGAAACTAACAAAAACATAAAAGCTGTTTTAAAACCAGAGCAAATTGCAGAATTTGACAAGGTTATTGAAGATCGTTTGAACGGCGTAGACCCGACCAAGAAAAAGAAGAAAAAGAAAAAAGGTGAAGAAGAAGAAAAAGTGGTAGGCATTGAAGGTCTTAAATCTGGAAGCGGAACCCCGTGAGCCCACTAATACTCGACTACCTTTTAACTGTTTTACATCTCGTTATTATTGGCCTTAACCTATTTGCTTGGATTTGGCCAAAAACCAGAAAGCTACACCTATACGTTATTGGTATTACGCTAGCTTGCTGGCTTATTTTAGGAATTTGGTATGGCTTGGGCTACTGTCCCATTACCGATTGGCAATGGCAGGTTAAAACCAAGTTAGGCGAAACCAATTTGCCCAATTCATTTGTTAAATACCATTTGGATCAGCTCACTGGAAGAAACATCCCTGATGGCACCGTTGACCTTATTACTTCAGGCAGTTTTTTAATTGCTATTGTTTATTCTGTGAAGGTTAATTTTCTCCAAAAAACCTTTCTTAAATAGAAAGATATCAAAATGAAAGAGGCTATATTTTCGATAACCTCTTTCAATAAAAATATTTTTTAAAAATTATTTACCAGTTTATTAGTATTTAATTCTAATAAAGGAATTGGGAAAGTATAACGTGCATCCGTAACAGGAATAGAAGAGCCTGCGCCAAAAGAAGGAAGAGCCATATTTCTCCTTGCGAAATCATTATAATTAAATCCTTCAGTTATTAGCTCAATTCTTCTTTCTTTAAGAATTGCAGCCAATAAGGTAATGGGCGTTAAAACACCGAAATTATATGTGGCATCAGATCGCTGCCTAACCGCATCCAAAATGGCTCTAGCCCTAACCATATTACCTCCACTTACAGAAGCTTCGCATTCTGCAACATTTAATAAAACTTCCGCGTAACGAATAATTGGCACGAAATCAACATACGGACTGTTACCAGAGAACTTAGTAGAGTAGGGCCCTATTCCAGTGAATACTGCTGTTAGTGCTGACTTTCTTGTGTCGGTTACTGGCCAAGCAGCATCGCCATATATCCCTGCTGCAGCTCTAAAATAATACTCCAAATTTCCGGCATTGAAGTAATATCCTAGCTGGTTTTGTGTTCCTGGGGCATTTGTGTCAGCAAATGGGAGGGAAAATATGGACTCACTTGTGGTATAGGGTGCAGCAAATACATTTGCAATGTTAGGTTGTAATGCATGAGCCACATTTGTTGCATTTTGAAAAGGTGCCGTTTGCGGCACTAATTTGTTTCCCTCTATTAAGGCTTCGGGATACTTACCCATTGCCATATATACTCTTATTTTTAATGCAATAGCTGTATTTTTATGGGCTCTTGTAGTTCTCAGCAAAGGCGTGCTATAAGTTGCTGGCAATGCAACTTCTGCATCATTCAAATCCTTTAAGATTTGTGTGTATACAGCCGCAACAGTGCTGCTTTTTAAATCGTTATTTTCTAACGATTGTTCTGCCTGTAACCTCAACGGCAGTCCTCGCGACACACCATTATCCGATACATAGGGCTTAGCAAAAATTTGAATTAATGAGAAATAACTCAAAGCTCTAACAAATTTGGCTTCACCTTCATAATTGGATTGTATAGCAGCAGATAATATTCCTGGATTTTGAGACAAACCTTGTAAAAATAGATTGACTCTATTAATCGTTAAGTAGCCGTAAGTCCATAAATTGGTAACATTGTTATCCGAGTTGTTATTTGTGGCTTGGTAAACGGTATACCCTGTTACACCATTACTTAGCCTATTCACAAAATCTTCACCCCTAATATCATTATATATTTGATATCTACCACCAAGAAAATTTCCTGATTTAACAGAAGTATAAAGACCATTGACTTGTGCCAAGATTCTCGTTGGATTAGCAAAAGCATCCTGATCTAATAAATTTAGTTCTGGTTTCTTTAAAAGAAAATCCTTTTTACAGGAAGACACGAATCCTAGCATTGGCAAAACCAATGCAAAGACAAAAATAATCTTCTTTGTATATGTATTTATTTGAAAATTTTTCATGTTCATTATCATTTAATTATAATCCTAAACTAAGTCCAAAAGTAAATTGCCTACCTTGAGGAATACTATTTCGCTCTACACCACTTGATAAGTTAGAGTTACCATTTGTAGATATTTCAGGGTCAACACCTGTATATTTGGTGATGATAAAAGCATTATTAACAGATGCGTAAACCCTTAAGGAATTAATGCCTGTGCGTCCAAAAATAGACCTCGGAATTTTATATCCTAGAGTTGCTGACTGTAACCTGAGGAAATCAGCTTTTTCTACATTAGCATCTATCGCAAACGAAGATCCGTTAGATACGTTATCTCCATATACTCTTCTTGGAATATCAGTAATTTGACCAGGTGTAGTCCAAGCGTTCAAAATTTCTGTAGAATTATTCCAAAAGCGCTGGTCCAGAAGTCCCGCTCTACTACCATTGTAAATCTTATTCCCTCCAGAAAACGTGAACATTACATTTAAGTCAAAATTGCCGTAGGTCAAAGTATTATTAAATCCACCGTACCATTTTGGAAGCGTACTACCAACAATTTGAGCATCTCCAGACGGTGCTGCCGCTGGTGTGCCGTCTAAATAAGTCCAAGCATTAACACCTCCTTGATGCAGATATTGAACCTCTCTCCCAGCCGCATTAACAAATATTCGTCTACCATTAGCTGGATTTACCCCGTTAGTTTTAACTGCATAAATACTTGCAATAGGATAACCTACCGTTGTGATACTTGTATTTTCTAAACTACCTGTAGCAGTAATGATTTGCTGCACATTAGGATCTAATTCAGTTACTTTATTGTTAAGTGTCGTAAAATTTAAATTTGCCGTCCAAGTGAACTTTTGTGTTTTGATGAGATTTCCTGATAAAGCAAATTCGAAACCTCTATTATACATCGAACCAACATTGGTCAAGATCGTTCCCGAAACATCGGTACTTGTATTAAAAGGAATTCCTTTTGAAGGCGCCTGAGGTACCGCTAAAATTAGATTATCAATGTTTTTATTAAAATAATCCGCTTCAAGAGTAATCCTATCATTCAAAAAGCCTAGGGTTAAACCTATATCGGTTTGTTTGCTTGTTTCCCATCTTAGGTTTTGATTTCCAGCTTGATTATATACCCATGCAAATGGCGAAACACCATAGAGAGCAGAAGAATATGTAGTGAATTCATTATAAGAACCAACATTACCATTACCTGTTTTACCATAACTAGCACGCAAACGGAAGTTATTAATAATAGAACCTAAAGATGAATTTTTAAAGAAATCTTCTTGAGAAATGGCCCATCCAATAGATGCCCCTCCGAAACTGCCCCATCTATTTGCAAATGCTAAACCAGAGTTTCCATCTCGTCTAAAATTACCACTTACAAAATATCTTCCCTTATAGTTATAGTTGATACTAGCTAAATAGGCTTCAAAGGCAATTTCAGAAATATTGTTTCCATTGGCTGGAGGAACATTTGTCACATAGGTGCCTTGAAATTGGTTAAAGAAAGTAGGATCACCCAAGCCTTGGCGAACAGCGCCCCAGTTTGTTGTTCTCGTACTCTGGACATCTGACCCTAGCAACAACGTTAAATTATGGTCTCCTCCGAAAGTTTTATTATACTGCAACGTGTTAATCCAGTTCCAGTTATTTCTTCGTTGATTATGATTATAGGCATAACCGTTAAAACTAAAACCATCACCAGAAAGAGGATTCAAAAATTGGATATTTTCACTGTTACTACGATCCCACGAAAAATTTGTTTTAAAACTCAAGCCATCAACGATATTGGCTGTAGCACTAAGATTCGTTAAAAAACGATTGTTTTCAGAACTATTTTTATCCTTATCAATAACTACTCCCGGGTGCGCCCAAGTTGCAGCGATCAAGTTTGCATTGTTTCCAATGTACTGTCCTGCCAAGTTATAAGTTCCCGATGTATTGTATACAGAAACATTTGGCGCAGCAGCAATAGCGATACGACCCAAACCCGAAGAGTTAAATGCCGCACCTGGCGTTGAGCCGCTATTGGGCGAATTATTGATGCTATTATTATAGTTAATATTTGCACTTAAACTTAACCAAGTTGTTACCTTATGGGTTAAGTTGGCACGAGCAGAGTATCTACGAAAGGAGTTTGCCCTTAAAAAACCGTCTTGGTCGGAAAGGCCTCCTGAAAGATAATAAGTAGTTTTAGTAGTCCCTCCACTTATTGTAACATTGTGGTTTTGTGAATAGGCTGTTCTATACACTTCATCATACCATTTGGTGTCTACTAAAGACCCATCTGCATTATAGCTAGGAAAGAAGCTATTATTGTTCGCATCCCTTTGACTTGCTGTTACAGCATTCGCATTTAATGCCAATGCATTTTTTACCGCAATGTTTTTTGAATCAATGTATTGTTGCGCATTCAAAAGTTCAGGCAGTCTTACTGCGTTATTTACACCGAACCAACCGTCATAGGTCACTTTTGCATCACCTGTCTTACCCTTTTTTGTAGTAATTACTAAAACACCTGCTGCAGCTCTAGATCCGTAAATTGCAGTAGAAGCAGCATCTTTCAAGATATCTATCGATTCAATATCAGAAGGATTAATATCTCCTAGCGGATTGTTGGCAGATGAATTAGCAGAAATATCTGCCGTTGGAAAAGGTATGCCATCAACAACAACTAACGGAAATGAGTTTAATGAAATAGAACTTACTCCTCTTACTCGTATTACGGGAGGATTGTTCAATAAACCATTTGGCTGCACGATACTAACACCTGCGGCTTGGCCCGTTAAACCTTGAGCAAAGCTTTGGATGGGCTTATCTTTCAGATCATCACCTTTAACTACAGAAGCCGAACCTGTGAATTCCTTCTTTTTAGTTATTGCGTAGCCCGTCACCACCACTTCACCCAAAGCCTTGGTATCTTCCGACAATACCACGTCAATTACGTTTCCAGAGCTTATTTCTACCGTTTGGGTGGCAAAGCCGATATAGCTTACCTCTAAAGAACGTGCATTAGAAGGGATAGACAACGTGAACCTGCCATTAGCGGCGGTAACTGTCCCAATTTTAGTTCCGGGCACTTTTACGCTTACCCCAGGGATCGGTTGCCCATCTTCTTTAGAAGTTACTGTGCCTGTTATTACCCTATCTTGAGCCTGTACGACAAAATAAGATAAAACAGCAATTACCAATAATAGTAATTTTTGTTTCATAAGAATACTGATTTAGTTAGTTAATAGTGTTTTTTAATTAGCCCTGCATTTTAGGAAGGCCCTTACCATACAAAGTAAGGCCATGCAGATTCTAAAAAATGTGCGAATATCACCTTTTTTGAAAAAGGCGAAAAAATGAAAAGCAAACCCAATCCTGGCGTTTGCTTTTCCAAATTAATTATTAACTAAACGGCTAAACTTCTACAAAATCTGTCCGTTACCTACTTCAAAGGTAAGTTCACTTATTTAAAAAAAATATGCGAATATCACCTTTTTTTATTTCGCTACAATTTGATAACTAATGCCTTAACTCAAAAAAGTTGTTTTTGATAGCGTTTAATCTTTTATATTTAAATGGTGTGATTCCTACACTTGTTTTAAAAAGCCTTACAAACGAACTAAGGCTTTCGAAGCCGACCAAACAAATGATTTCGCTTAAAGGATAATCCGTTGTTCTTAAGAACGACTTTGCCCGATCTAAGCGAAGCTGAATTAGATATTGCCACGGACTTTTCCCAAAGGCTTCCTTAAAAGTACGCAACAAATGATTGGTGGAAAGACAACAATATTTAGCTAAATCTTCCAATTTAACCTCTTTATCGGAATTGCTGTGAAGGTATTCCTTAGCTAGTAAAAGCCGCCTAAAAATCTCCTTCTTTGTTTTAGTCTTAAGAAAGCTCAAGCGCTGATATTTATTGTCAATCTCTTGAGTATAAATCTGGTAATAGCCAATCAAACAATGATGTAAATACTCGTTAATTAGCATTTCATCCTCAATTCCATTACTTATCTGCTTTTTCAAATGTGCGATATTGTAGTTTAGGTTTCCAACTAGGGGATATAATGTTTCCACAAATTGAGGCTTGTCCTTAGATTCGGTATGAGCAAGCAGGTCCTCGTGATCTAAAGAAAAACATCGGTTGAAATCCGCTACAAATTTTGTATCTAGATAAAGAGTAAGGGTATGTACAGGACTTATCGAGTCGATTAAACTGCAATAATCCGTTCCTGCATTAATTACCGTAAAACTGTCAGGAAAAATGCTCATTGCCCTACTGTTCACAATACACTTCTCACTGCCTGATATTACAAACTTAATGACGTAACAGGAAGTATCCTGTAAGTTAACCACAGCATTACAAGTCTGTTCACTTACAATCCTATTACGGTTGCTCAGTTCTTTGAAATAACGCATAGCAAAAAACTTAAATTAATAACTACGTGATTCGAGCAGGTAATAATTATTACCGTCTACATCTGTAAATTCAACAGATAGCCCATGCGGTAAATAGTGTGGTTCATTTTTGAACACCACATTATTGGCCTTAAAACGATAGTAATGTTCCAGACAATCTTCTGTATCAAGATGTATTTCAGTGGTTTGTTTTGGATAAATCCTCTCCGAAATAAAGATCTGTATCGTTGGACTGTAAAAAACGATGGCACCTTCAAAATGCCTCAGTGATTTTAGTTTTACAGGTAGGTTGAGTCGCTCTCTAAAAAAAGCAGTAGCATTTATTAAATTGCTAACCCTGACATGATAATGTTTTATCGTCGGTTTTTTCATGGTCTTAAATAGGTAATGACTTAAAGTTAGATAGGGAAATGATCAGCAATATCACCCGAAAGGGGTGATATTTCAGATTTATATAAGCCGCATCGTTTTAGCTACCCTGATCGCTTCGAATTTCGAGGTAACACTCAGTTTACTATAAATATTTTTAACATGGGTTCTTACCGTGTTTTGATCGATGAAAAGTTCAAAGGCTATTTGTGTTTTGGCCTTACCTTCGGCAATGCATTGTAAGATTTCTGTTTCTCTTTTTGTTAATGGAGAGCCTACATTTTTCTGAAAGAAATTGATGATCATTTTAGTGACATCATCACAAAAAAAACCGCTACCATCGGCAACTATCTTCATAGCATTCAACAACTTATGAACACTTAAGCCCTTAGTAATGTAACCCAAAATACCAGTTTTAAAAATTTCAAAAATTAACTCTGGCTTTGAAAAAATGGTTAAAACAATGATGGGAACTTTGGGAATTTTGCTTTTAATTTCAGTTAAAAATTTGATGTGATTAAAGCTTAGCTGATTGATCCCTACAAGCATTAACTGAAATTGATGGGATGCCAAAACATTTAAATCTAAGGTTGAAACGTCACAACTCTCAACGATTTCAAAACCAGCTATTTCCGACAATGATAGCTCACATCCTTTTCGCCAGATTTCATCATCATCGATGATAACAATGCGTAAAATGTCTTTCATAAATTAAGGTTAGATAACCTAAATGTAGTACTTCTCAAGTTTATTTTATAAACTTTCACCCTCTAAGCCTTGATTTAACCATCATTAATGGCATTTTTTATCTAAAAACTAACCCCTTTAGGGTGATATTTATCTTACCCGCTAGTTTTTTATTTTATATTAGCTTTATATTTAGCAGAAATCAAATGTTCTTGAAAAAATACAGCCTATTTATTCTTCTATTTTTGGCTACTTGCCAACTAATGGCCCAGCGCCCAAGCGCACTTAAGCAATACCTTATACCCTTTAAACTGACCGCTCACAACAACCTATCTATTAAAGGTATTTTAAATCAAAAAGACACTGTGGAGCTAATGTTCCATTTAGCAGCTTCATCGGTAACACTTACAGAAGAGGCAATAGGGAGAATAAAAAGTGTAACTTTCGACAGAACCGATAGTGTAAGTAGTTGGGGCGGTGCAGGCAATACTTCCAGGCACAGTAAAAGCAATGACTTACAGATTGGCGAATTGACTTGGAAAAACATTCCTATTTGGGAAAACAAAAACTCTGGCCCAAGCACAGATGGCAAGTTTGGACTGGATTTATTCAAAGACAAAATCGTTGATATAGACTTTGAAGAAAGCAAAATATTTATCCGAGACGAACTCCCAAAAAACATCAAGAAATATCAAAGGTTAAGTATCGACTATAACGATGATATGATGTTTGTAACGGCCCAATGTCAGGTAGGCAATACCAATATTAGTAATATGTTTTTAATACATTCTGGTTATGCGGGCTCAATATTATTTGATGATCAATTCTCAAATGCCAATAGATTATCTAAACAGCTTACTATAACGAGCGAGAAACAATTAAAAGATTCTTACGGCAATATCTTGAAAATCAAGAAAGCAATTCTTTCGAATTTCACCTTAGGCGATTTCGATCTTAAAAATATTCCAGTTGGTTTTTTCGATGGTGCAATTGGCCGCCAAAAAATGAGCATCTTAGGGGGTGATGTACTGAAACGTTTTAACATTATTATTGATGCCAAACGTGAATTTATTTACCTTAAACCCAACAAGCTGAAAGATACTGCTTACTCAGATGTATAACGTAGGCGAACTAAATGCCTACAACATCTTTTTTCTTTCTATTTTTCATCCCTTTAGGAATAAGTGCCAATATTTCTTCTTTCAATGCATCCAGCATTTTCTTTTTCACAAAGCTCTTGTGGGTTACCAAACTGATTTCACGTACTGGTTCTGGAGATCTGAAGTAACGGACCTTATTAAGTTGCTTGCTATTTAAATCATGTAACGAAAGTTCAGGCAACAAGGTGGTTCCATCATTAACATCTACCATTCTGATCAATGTCTCTACACTTCCTGTGTTATAGGTAAGCGCCTGCAGTTTATTGTTCTTTGTGGATCGGCAAATATTTAAAACTTGTGATCGCATACAATGGCCTTCGTTTAACAACCAAATGTTTTCTTCTTCAAAATCTCCCGCGTCAATGGCTTTTTTCTTAAACAACTTACTGTTCTTGCTAACATAACCTACAAAGGTTTCATAATATAGGGGTTGCTCCACAATATTGGTATCTACCAAAGGAGTGGCCAAAATGCCACAATCAATTACCCCTGTTTTTAGGTGGTGGATAATGTCTTCGGTGGTGTATTCCCAAATCATCAATTTTAATTCGGGATATTTTTGCAACATTGCCGCAATCACCTCAGGCAAGAGATATGGAGCAATGGTCGGTATAATCCCAATTTTCAACTCCCCAGTAATATCCTGCTGTTGGTTATTAATGATTTCTTTGATCTTACTATTTTCTTGAAGCACAATTCTTGCTTGCTCAATAATTTGCGAACCTATTTCTGTAGGTGTTACAGGCTGCTTGCTTCGGTCAAAAAGTTTGACATTTAGAAATTCCTCAAGCTTCTGTATTTGCATACTTAAGGTTGGCTGGGTCACAAAACATTTCTCCGCAGCACTCACAAAACTACGGTAAGTATCAACGGCCACGATATATTCAAGCTGAACAAGTGTCATATAGTTAAAATTGATATCATTTTTATTTCACTATAAACTTAGTAAATATTCACTTAAAAACACGGCAAAAAAGCCAATATTTTGTCAAAACATCTAGCTAAAAACGGCTAAACATCATTCACACCTCCATATAAAAATACCAATTTTTGAGTATTTGAGCGCACAGCTACTAGCCCTAGCTTTGAGATATCAATAAATCTTATAAACATGAAACTAAGTAAAAAATTATTTCTATTGCTGGCCAGTTGCTTTTTTGCTTTTGGTTGCGAGCTACTTGATGAAGAGCCCGAAGAGGAAAAAAAAGTAGACAACTCTACTTATACCTATAGTTACACTTGTCCAACGGGGAAAAAATATACGATCCAAATCCCAAATCGTTTATCCTCCACTTGTAAAGCTAATTGGGAATATTACGCCCGTACTTATGGTTGTAATGATGCTGATAATTTTCCAGAAGCAAACAAAAGAAAAGCGCAATGTCCTTAAGATGTTTAACCATTGCATTACTTTGCTTGATTGGGAGTAATGTGAGCGCACAAATTAAGCTCACCTCGGGGCAATATACCACGCAGGATGGCTATTATACGGTTACGATAAACTTTACCGATAAAGAGCTCACGCTAATTGAGCCCAACCGCACCTCGGTATATCACAAACTTGAAGGGAATGTATTTCAGTTTATTCATCCCACCAATAAAATTGATTATCGGATAGAAGTAACGAGTCCAACAACGATACAAACCTTTAAGCCTGGGGCAAATAACAGCCGTTATACGCTTACGTTAAGCGGCAGAGATGCGACGGCTTCTAACGATCAGTTCAACACTTATTTTGCGCTTGCAGAGAAATATAAAGCCAAGATGTTGAGTGATCAAAAAGATGCTCAGTTATGGTCGTTTTGTGCCGCCGCAGCAATGGCCCGCAGTAGTATGAATGAGGAAGGATTCAAGGAATATGCCGCGAAGGTCGCTTCCTCTATTAAGTTGATTGCCATTAATAAAACCAAATGCCCATGCGAAGATGCAATCCCCATGGACATTTGGAATGGTGCGAAGTAACTTTATTGAAAAGACTTACTTAACGGTGTATTCTTTGCTTTGTATAGTGTGTGCGCTAAAATAACCTATAGCGCCTCCTTTAATGTTGGTGACTGGGTTAACAGGTGCCGCACTATCGCCGCCACCCTGGGCTCCGTTATCTACACTGAACCAGTATTTGTAAACAGGTTCGTCGATGGTTAAGAATTCTAATTTGATTTTATCTCCCTTTTTAAGTTTGGTTTCATCGGTAAACTCATAAGGGAAGATGGTTTGGTTCACCTGTTTGCCATCAGTAAATTCATCATTCGAAGCCATAATGGACTTGGTGTAAACGTTGTTTCTATATTCGATAAAACGATAGAAATTTTTTACCCCAATTGGGTCGGTATATTTCACGTGTGTGAATAGCCTAGGGCCATCAAATAAACTCAATTCGTATTGATAAACGTCTTCCAAAGGTACCACCGAAGGCATTACACAAGAGGAAGTGAACACTTCGGTACCCACCGTTATTTTTAACTTATAGGCTTGCGTTGGGGTTCCTTTTAAAGTAGCATGGGTATAAACACCTTTATTGGTGCTTTCGGTCATTCGGGTAATGTTCCCTTGTTGGTCTTCAATTTCTACTACCGCACCAGAAACACCTGCAAAATCGTTGGTACTTTTAAAACTTTTGGTTTTGCTGATGAGCACTTTTGCGCCATTGGCCTGATCGGTCAAATTGGCTTCGATCACATATTTTTCAGAAGCAGTATCTAAATTAAGTTCAATGACATCTTCGCATGAAGAAAGACAAACAACTATGGCAACTAGGGAAAAGATATATCTTAAGTTATTCATTTCAGGAGAGTTTAAAATTTGAAATTATAAGAAACGGAAGGCAAGAATTGGAACAAGGTGGTACGTACCACTTCTGTTCTTGACGGATCATTTTCTGCTTCGCGGAAATTAATCATGTAGGCATTCTTTCTGCCATAAGCGTTGTACAAACTGAAAGACAACTCTGAACTAAAGTTCTTTCTCTTTTTCAATTGAAGGTTGGCGCCCAAATCTAAACGGTGATAAGAAGGCATGCGATAAGTATTTCTATCGGTGTAATAAAAGAACACTTGACCATCCATGTTGTATTTTCCAGTGGGGAAGGTAATGGCATCGCCAGTATAATAAATCCACGAGGCCGACAAACTCCATCTTTTATTTAATTGATATGAACCTACCAAGGCGACTTCATGTGTACGATCCTGACGGGCATTGTACCATTTACCTCCGTTAATGCCGTCAATCTGTCTTTCGGTTTTAGAAAGTGTATAGCTTAACCAACCTGTAAAATCACCCTTTTTCTTTTTGAACAATACCTCTAAACCATAAGCCCTGCCAATACCATACAACAATTGTGTCTCGATATTATCGGAGTTGAAAGTCTCGGCACCGTCACGATAGTCAATTTGATTGTCCATCGTTTTGTAATAGCTTTCTACGTTCAATTCAAAAGCATTGTCAAATAAATTTCTGTAGTATCCTACGGCAAATTGGTCTGAAACTTCTGGTTTTACCATCAACGAACTTGGCAACCATTTGTCGCTTGGCCTACTCGAGGTAGAGTTAGAAATCATGTGCATGTTCTGCGCATTTCTAACATACGATGCTTTCACCGAACTTTGTGCATTCAATAGGTAGCTTAATGATAAACGAGGTTCTAAATTCAGGTAGGTTTTCACCACTTCGCCTTTTTTATAGTAAGTTGAATTTGTTACATTTCCATTAGGATCAACGGTCAAGAAATCCCCACCTCCCAAAACACTGAAACCTGTTAAACGAACACCAAAACCAATGTTAAGTTTTTCGGTTGCTTGCCAATCGCTTGAGGCAAACACGGCGTTTTCCAATGAAAATCTTTGCTGATAGTTTACAGGATTGTAACTCGATGGGCCTTCAGAACTAATTTCTCCTGGCGTTACTTTGTGATAAATGGAGTTAAACCCGAATTTCACCAAGTTCTTATCAGAGGCCTGCCAAAAGAAGTTATGCTTCAAAGCCCAGTCATTCAATTGCGAATAGATTTGAACATTATCGATTCCTGTGTTGATTTCGATTTTATTTTGATAACGAGTATAAGAGGCCGTGGTAGTTGAATTGAGTTTTGAGGAATAAAGGTGTTTCCATTGTGCACTGGCAATCGCATTTCCCCAGCTTAGTCCAAAGGTTTTAGCGATCCCCAATTTGTCGCTACCTAAATAACCACTGAAAGTCAACTTGTCATTTTCTCCCAATTGAAAATCAGCCCTACCATTTACGTCATAGAAATACATGGTGTTTTGATTAATGGTACTATCGGGCGACAGCTTCAATAAGGCATCTACATAAGTCCTTCTGGCAGAAACCAAGAAAGAAGATTTCTCTTTTTTGATCGGCCCTTCTAAGGTAAGCTTAGAGGAGATTAAGCCAATACCTCCCGAAGCGGAAAACTTCTCGGCATCACCTTGTCGCATTTTTATATCTAATACAGAAGATAAACGTCCACCATATTGTGAAGGCATCCCTGTTTTGTAAACGGTGATGTCTTCTACTGCATCAGGATTGAAGGTAGAGAAAAAGCCCAATAAGTGTGCGGCGTTGTAAACAGGCACATCGTCCATCAACACCAAGTTTTGGTCTGCCGAACCACCACGTACATAAATACCGGCACCACCTTCACCTGCCGATTTGATGCCTGGCAGTAATTGGATGGCTTTCATTACGTCACGCTCGCCAAAAATAAGCGGAATATTTTTGATGGCTTTCATGGTCAACCGTTCAGCACCCATTTGCGGGCTGGCCAGACTTCGGTCGTCTCTTGTCGTAGAGATCACAATTTCGTCGAGATTATTGGCACTGTCTTCTAAAGCAAAATCAACAGTATGGTTTTTATTCACCTTTAATGATTTACGGAGCGAATTCATTCCCACAGCACTGATCAAGAAAGTGTAACTTCCTGCTTTAAGTTCTACCTCATAATAGCCAAGGCTATCAGTCATGATGTTACGTTTTTCTTCTACTATTTGGATGGTAGCTGCCTCTATGGCTCCATCGGAAGATTTTACACGACCGGAAATTTTAAAAGTTTGTTGAGCAAAGGATAGGAAGGAGATAAAGAGGAGAGGGACGAGTAGTTTAAAAATTTTCGATGTCATTTATGTGTTGGGATTTGTTGTTAATTAATGGTTTTAATGATATGACAGCAAGAACTGCACATACCCCTATGCAATCATTAATTTTTTTCGCAAGTTAAATAGTTTGTCGGCACGTAAATCTTAATAAAACGTTAAATTTCATATTAAGACGCTCATCTTCCGTAATAGTTACTTCGCATTGAGAACGAAATAGACAATTAAATCTTACTTTTGTGCATTAATTTTTAAAAGTGGGAAAAGATAAATTAAGAAAGTTTGCTGAAATCAACACCTTTCCGAACGTATATCAGTTAGAAGCAGGAAAAGTTTTAAAAGGTAAATGGGCCAAAGATCATTTTAAAAACGACCAGCCCGTTGTAGTGGAATTGGCCTGTGGCAAAGGCGAATACGCCGTTAACCTTGCTAAGTTATTTCCTGAAAAAAACTTTATCGGAGTAGATTTAAAGGGGAATAGAATTTGGCGTGGCGCCAAAACTGGAGTAGAGGAAGGGATTAGCAACTTAGCTTTTCTGCGCATACAAATCGAGGATTTACTAGACTACTTTGGCGAAAAGGAAATTGATGAAATTTGGATCACTTTTGCGGATCCGCAGCCTCAAATCAGTAGAGAACGTAAGCGATTAACTTCTCCATTTTTCTTATCAAAGTACAAAGTATTGCTTCGCGATGGAGGTAAAATTAACCTTAAAACAGACAATGATGGCTTGTATGGTTACACCAAAGAAAAGGTAGCAGAACTGGAATTGATTACCCATAAAGACACTGATCACTTGTATCAATCTGATTTGGTAGATGAGGTACTTTCTATCAAAACGCATTACGAAAACATCTATTTAAAAAAAGACAAAAACATCAATTATATTCAGTTTTCTTTTAATTAGACATTTGTCATACCGAACCAGTTTCGGCATACAAATAAGATCTTGAGCTGTAGCGAAGCGGAAAGCCACAAAGCAAAATAAATTCAGGATGACGACAGGAGGAGAAGCAATGGATGCCAATTTTTATGAACAAGTTTACGAAGTAGTAAGATTAATTCCGAAGGGAAGAGTTACTTCTTATGGTGCCATTGCCAAAGCTTTAGGTGCAGCTAAATCATCAAGAATGGTAGGACATGCCATGGTCTATGCAGGTTCAGCAACTCCTAAAATTCCAGCACACAGGGTAGTAAACAGCAGCGGATTGTTAACGGGAAGATTTCATTTCTCGCCGCCAACATTGATGCAGGAATTCTTAGAAGAAGAAGGCATCACTGTAGTTAACGACAAGATTAAAAATTTCAAGCAGCTGTTTTGGGATCCTTTGCAGGAGTTGTAAGTCCGAAATTCAGCGGTTAGAAGTTTGATGATATTATTACATATTTAATCATTCAAAACTCAATCATTCAACATTATAAAAAATGGGAAAATTAGTAGAAGAATTTAATAACTATCGTACCAAAATGAACGATAGGGTAATGGAAACGGCCAATACCAATATCAAACGTTTCTTTGCGTTGGACACTACCTCTTATGCCGAGGGCGCTTTGAATGTAAAGACAAAGGAAATGCTAGGCTTGGTGGCTTCTATGGTGTTAAGGTGTGATGACTGCATTAAATACCATTTGGAAAAATGCTACAACGAAGGAGTGACTAACGACGAAATGAACGAAATTTTCATGATTGCCAATTTGGTTGGTGGTTCCATTGTTATTCCACACTATCGTAGAGCGGTGGAGTTTTGGGATGATTTGCAGCAATAATTTTCATTCTTTGCGTTCATTGGGAACATCTTATTTTTCTTTGCGATTAAGTTTTACCGCAAAGGTTATTGAAGTTTTCGCGAAGTGACGCAAAGGTTTTAGATTTATTTCAGCTCCCATATTTATAAATATTATTTATGAAAAAGCCAGTTGTTACCATAGAATATTGTCCAAAATGTGGTTGGATGTTGCGTTCAGCTTATTTTGCGCAGGAGCTCCTCACTACGTTTGCTGAAGAACTCAGCGGCGTAACCCTAAAACCTAGTGAAGCCAATGGCACTTTTCTCATTTCTGTTAACAACGATTTGATTTTTGATCGCAAAACCAAAGGACGATTTCCAGAGATTAAAGAGCTGAAGCAACTGGTTAGAGATATTGCTTGCCCTGAAAAATCTTTGGGGCATTCGGATAAGGCTTAGCTTACTTCACTGATTCGTTATAAGATTTCACCAAAGCAATCAACATTTTTTCATCAAAAACCTCGGTGGCTTTAATGCTTTCCGTTAGGCCCTCATCTCCCGTAAGTTTTTGAAGCAACAAGGCTTTAGTCGCAGCCGTTTTCGATCCGTCAGCAGCAATCTCTTGTATCGGACCCGTTCCTGGTTTCTCAATAAAATAAAAAACTTTAGCTTTTGGTGCCGCACCTGCAGGTTGCTCTGGCCCAGATCTACGTCCGCCCAAATTAATGCTGATGCCTCCGCCCAGTCCGCCACCAATACCTCCAGTGCCCATGCCTAATCCTACAGAAGGGCGAGCCTTTACTCTTGGCTGTGTGGTTGGCTCTTCTACTCCAGACGTACTTCCATAAGCATACAGATTAACCTTACCACCTTCTATCAGCTTAAAAAATTTAATGGTTGCTTTTTTACCGATGATAATGGGTTTGCTTTCATAAGTATCCCCATTCCACAAAAAGGATTTAATATCCTTGGCTTTGTATTCTTTAACCCCTTGCTCTTCTATCTGTATAAAAACAGATTCAAAGTTAGTTCCCTTGATTTCGCCCCTTACAAAATTACCTTCGCTAATAAGTACGGCATCTTGTGCCTCGGCACCTAATACCATCAAACAAAGGGTCACAATAAGCTTTAAAACTTTCATATTCAAATTAACGCAAAATAATGGAGTGTTGTTATCACGATAACATTTATTAACAATCGCAGTCTCGGAGTTAAATTTAACCGCAAAGAAAAAATAAAGGAATCGCGAAGAACGCAAAGATCGAGGATGTTCAATAATGAATTTAGTCTTTGCGTCACTTTGCGAAAACTTAAAAATTCCTTGAGGTAAACTTAGTCGCAAAAAAACGCAGCCCTCCTACTTCAAATACTCCCCCAGTTTTCCCGTATTTGTTTCTGGATTTATTTTGATATACTTTTTAAAATTGGCCTTCATTTGTTCAAAAGCATAATCCGATTCGTGTTCAATGTCTTTAGCCAAAGCATAATACTTGCTAAAAATGTAGCTTCTCATTAAATAACCAGCCAGCATTTTATCTGCCTCCTTATCTTCCAACAAAGGCTTCACCTTATCAGGATCTACCAATTTGTTCTGGTCAAAGTTTGCAGAAATATAACGCATCACTTCTCCTGCATGTAAAATAAGTTTCGAACCTTCCTCTGCTTGGTTAATTTCTTCTATTTGCTTTAAAATAGGTTCTATTTCTTCTTTAAGTAGTGCTGGTGTTAGTGCAATCATCCCCTTGGGCACATAATATTCATTGGATGTTTTGTAAGGATCTACATATAAAAAAACCGTATCACTACTTTCGGGATTGATCAAAACATATCGATCTACAATCCCGTTACCGCCTCCTTTAGTACTGCCTCTTTTCGAAAAATCTATCTTTTGCCCATTTGGCCAACGATAAGAATTGAACAGGCGAACAAAAGCTACATTTCTTAGTTGCGGGTTCATCAAATTAATAAAAGCACCGCTTTCCAAAGGCTGTTCCAAAGTTCCATACTTGGGCTTGACTTCGTTAATGAGGTTGTCAAATTGTAAAACAGCGAGCACTTTACGGTATTGTGCTTGGGAAAAGTTGGCGAAGAGTAATAAGCTGAGCAAAAGTAAAAAATGTTTCATAAAATCGTTTTAATCTATTGATGATCAAATCGTCGAAAATGCATAAGTGCTTAAAAAATAAATTATATACTTCAGCTATGCTCTTATTCTATAACTTTACAAGGTTAAGATTTCTATCAACTCAATATACAAAAAATGAGCAACAAAAAACTTTTCCTTTTAGATGGAATGGCACTTATTTACCGTGCACATTTTGCCCTTAGTAAAAACCCACGATTTACCTCTACAGGCATCAATACCTCGGCCGTAATGGGCTTTACCAATACGCTTTTAGAGGTGCTCAAAAAGGAAAGACCTAGCCATATTGCGGTTGTTTTTGACACAGAAGCGCCAACTGAGAGACATACTGAATTTGAGGCTTACAAGGCACATCGTGAAGCCATGCCAGAGGACCTTTCAAAAGCCATTCCGTATATTTTTAGATTGATAGAAGGCTTTAATATTCCTGTGATTACCAAAGATGGCTATGAAGCCGATGACATTATAGGCACCTTGGCCAAGGAGGGCGAAAAACAAGGCTTTCAGGTATATTGCATGACTCCTGACAAGGATTTCGCGCAATTGGTATCGGATAATATCTTCATTTATAAGCCTGCTCGTATGGGTAATGAAATGGAAATTTTAGGGGTAAAGGAAATCTTAGCCAAATGGGAAATTGAAAGGGTTGACCAAGTGATTGACATTCTAGGTTTATGGGGAGATGCCGTAGATAATATTCCAGGAATCCCAGGCATTGGTGAAAAAACAGCCAAAGCATTAATCAAGCAATATGGTAGCATGGAAAACATTTTTGCCCATAGCCACGAGTTGAAGGGAAAACAGAAAGAGAATATCGAAACGCATGTGGAGCAGGGATTAATCTCCAAAAAACTAGCCACCATTATTTTAAATGTTCCCATAGAATTTAACGAGCAGCAACTACTGCTTGAAGAACCTAGCAAGGAATTGTTAGAACCTCTTTTTGCCGAGCTGGAGTTTAGAACCATTGGCAAGCGTGTATTTGGCGAAAGCTTTACCGTAAACGAGGGTAAAAACACTGTACAACAAGATTTATTTGGCAATGCGGTAGCCGTGCCTCCTACAAAGGAAATAGAGAACCAACCTTCTTTATTTGACACGCCTATTGATGCCAAAAATATTGAAAACACACCACATGATTACCAATTGATAGATACTGTGGAGAAAAGAAAAGAACTGGTTAACCTGTTACTACAACAAAAAAGGATTTCTTTTGATACAGAGACTACAGGTATAGATGCCAACTTGGTAGATTTGGTAGGTTTATCTTTTTCGATAGAGGCAGGAAAAGGCTACTATATTCCTACGCCACAAAACAAAGAAGAGACGCTAGCTATTTTAGAAGATTTTAGACCTGTTTTTGAAAACGAGCACATCACCAAAATAGGCCAGAACATTAAGTATGATTTGTTGGTTTTGAAATGGTATGGCTTTGAACTTAAAGGCGAATTGTTCGACACCATGCTGGCGCATTACCTTATCGATCCAGACACCAGACATAACATGGACGTACTGTCTGAAAACTATTTGGGCTATACCCCTATTTCCATTACCTCTTTAATTGGAGCCAAGGGAAAAGGCCAGTTGAACATGAAAGACGTTCCAGTGGAAAAGGTGGTAGATTACGCTGCTGAAGATGCCGACGTAACTTTGCAATTGGCCAATGTGTTTGGGCCAATGCTACAAGAAAGAAATGCACAAAAATTAGCTTCGGAAATAGAAAACCCATTGATTTTTGTACTGGCTGACATGGAAAAAGAAGGCGTTAGAATCGACATCGATACTTTAGCCACTTATTCAGCGCAGCTACAGGAAGAAATAGCAAAGGCCGAACTGAACGTGTACGATAAAGCGGGACTTAAGTTTAACCTTGCTTCTCCTAAACAATTGGGCGAAGTGCTTTTTGATCATTTAAAACTTGACCCAAAAGCCAAGAAAACCAAAACGGGACAGTACCAAACAGGGGAAGACGTATTAACGGCTTTAGCTAGCAAAAGTGATATCGTACAAGACATCTTGGATTTCCGCCAAATGCAAAAACTCAAATCAACTTATGTGGATGCTTTGCCTTTATTGGTTAACCCTCGTACTGGGCGGGTTCACACCAGCTACAATCAAGCGGTAGCGGCAACGGGACGTTTGAGTTCCAATAATCCAAACCTACAGAATATTCCTATTAAAACTGACAGGGGAAGAGAAGTGCGTAAAGCCTTTATTCCTAGAGACGAAAACCATATTTTACTTTCTGCGGATTACTCTCAAATTGAATTGAGGATTATTGCTGAAATCAGTAAAGAACAGAACATGTTGGATGCTTTTTTAAATGGCATCGATATCCATACGGCTACGGCTGCAAAAGTATATGGCATTGAGGTGGCTGACGTAACTTCTACCCAACGTAGAAACGCTAAAGCGGTGAACTTCGGCATCATTTACGGACAATCGGCTTTTGGCTTATCGCAAAACCTGAACATTCCACGTAAGGAAGCAGCAGAAATTATCGATCAGTATTTCATCCAATATCCAGGCATTAAAAACTACATGAACGACACGATGAACTTTGCTCGTGAAAATGGCTACGTAGAAACCATCATGGGGCGTCGTAGGTATTTAAGGGATATTAACTCGGCCAACATGACCGTTAGAGGCTACGCAGAGCGAAATGCCATTAATGCGCCCATACAAGGCTCTGCAGCAGACATGATTAAAATTGCCATGATCAATATCCATAAAGATATGACGGCACAAAACCTACAATCAAAAATGACCATGCAGGTACATGATGAGTTGGTGTTTGATGTGATTAAAGGCGAACAGGAACAAGTGAAAGAGATCATTACCCATAGAATGAAAACCGCCATTAAAACTGAAGTGCCTATTGAAATTGAAATTGGCGAAGGATTGAACTGGCTGGAGGCACATTAGTCAATCGTCATTACGAGGTACGACAGAGCCCAAACCAAAACCAAAAAAAACAACCAACGAAAAAACAAAAAAACCGAAATATGAAATTACTAACGCTTATCCTTTTTTTAGCCATCGCCAAAATTGGCTTTGCTCAGCAGGACACCACCCTGATTTACAACAGCCCGATGTACACCAAAGATCCCATCCGCTCAAAATGGAGACCTGTGGTAAAACATGTTGGCCAATTTTATCAGGTTACTTTTTATGATAGAAAAGACGTGATGCAAGAAGTCATCAGTTTTGAAGATAAAGATTTAACCGTTAGAAAAGGACCATTTACCAGCTATTCAAAAGGAAAGCTTAGGGAAAAGGGCGATTACGATAAAGGCCACAAGCATGGAGAGTGGACCACTTACAACAGTACTGAACAGATTAGCAAGTTAGAAAATTATGTTCATGGCAAACTAGACGGCAAGTATGTAAAATATTGGAATGGAAATAAAGAAGAGGGGAATTACATTAATGATAAAAAGACTGGAAATTGGATGTTCACTTACAAAGATGGCAAACCCGCTGGAACGGAAATGTACGACGACACTGGTAAAAAAATAGAAGGTAAATATTACGATAAAGAAGGAAACACGACAAAATATGAAGATCTATTTGCACCTCCTAGCTACGAAGGAGGACTGAAGGAGTTTTACAAATACTTATCTGCTGAAATAAAATATCCTGCACAATCTCTGAAGCAAAGAATACAAGGGACAGTTAAGCTTAGCTTTACAGTTAAAAAGAATGGGGATATCGAAAATGTGGAGGTTTTATCAGCACCTAATAATGAGTTGGCAACTGAAGCGATAAGAGTTTTAGAAATGGCGCCTGATTGGACCGCCGGAAAGATGTTTGGCGAAGTGGTAGAGACCAGATATAATGTGCCGATTAAGTTTTCTTTGAGAAAATAATAATCTGTAAATTAGATCGTTATTAAACCACAAAATCAAATAGTAAACCATGAAAAAAATCTTCACCTTAGTTGCTGTGGCCTTATTTGGCTTGAGCACCTCGTTTGCACAAACTGCTACAACCGTTAAACAAGCACCTAAAAAAGCGGCCACTACCGTTAAAACCGAAGCGAAGAAAGCGACTACAACCGCTAAGACCGAGGCTAAAAAAGCGGAGAAAAAAGCAGCAACCACTGGTGCCAAATTAAAAGCCGACGGCACACCAGACATGCGCTACAAAGAAAACAAAGAGGCCAAAGTGGTTACGGCAGGACCTAAGAAAAAAGACGGCACCGCCGACATGAGGTACAAAGCCAACAAAGAAGCCGCTAAAAAGAAAAACTAGCATTAGTTAAGACTTACGAAGCTTCAACAACTTCGTAAGTCTAAATATATCCTCTATAACGCCAAGGTTTCTCCAATAGCTGGCAACAACAATGTTTTCTGAGCTCTCTTAAAACTTTCCACTGCAAAATTCTTATCGATACTAATTACAGGGAACGAATCGTAGTGTACGCCAATTACTTTATCGCAATTCACGTACTCGGCAGCAATTACCGCATCATCTGGGTCCATGGTGTAATTACCACCAATTGGCAAAATAGCATACTCTAATTGGTACAGTTCTGCTAGCAACTTCATATCCAGTGTTAAGCCTGTATCGCCAGCAAAATAAATCTGCATTCCATCTACATCCAACACAAAGCCAGCAGGATTTCCACCATAAGAACCATCTGGCAGGCTGCTTGAATGTGTAGCCGATACCATGCGTACGGTTCCAAAATCAAACTTGAATTTACCAATGTTCATGTCGTGGATGTTAGTTACGCCCTGCTTTTGCAACCAGCCCGCAATTTCGGGCATACAAATTACTTTGGCATTGGTTCTTTTGGCAATATCCACCAAATCAGCCACGTGGTCGCCATGACCATGACTAACCAAAATATAATCGGCAGCAATTTCTTCTACCTTAATATGCTTCGCCAGTGGATTACCACTAATGAAAGGGTCAAACAGTAGTTTTGCCGACGAGGTTTCTAGCAAGAAGCAAGATTGTCCGTAATATGTGTACTTCATAATTTATTGATTATTGTCCGAATAGACCTCCAAAACCACCTAACATTTCTTTCGTAGCCGCTTGCATCTCTGCAGCACTTACCTGATCTGCTTGTGCCAAAGCTTTGTTTACCGCAGCTTGTAAAAGCTCTTCCAACTCTTCTTTATCCGCCTGCTCGTAAAATTCGTCGCTAATGCTAATGCCAGTAATTGCTTTGTTAGCCGTAGCGGTCACCTTAATCGCACCACCCTCTACTTCTCCAAATACCGAAATACCATCTAATCTCTTCTTTATTTCCTCGGCCTTGCCTTGTGCGGCCATTAATTTATCAAACATGTGCTTTTATTTTTTGAAGTTTAAAATTAGCAAAAAACCTATAAGTTAAACTGTAACGCTTGTGATAAGGTTTTAATTTTTTATCTTTTTGAACGATGGATTTTAACCACCTTAGGCACCTAAGAGCATTTTAGTTTTTTTGCAAGAGCTTAGATGAACTAAGGTGTCTTAGGTGGTTTATTTAATATTTTGACCAAATCTCAATTACTCACCCTATTAATACCCGTAATCTGTAACTCAACCCTCCTGTCGTACTTCTCACCCTTACCTAAAGGATAGTTGGCCATCATTCCTTTGTAGGCAAGTCGTTTAGGGTCAACGCCTTTATAAATCAAGTAATCGTAGATGATTTTTGCCCTTGCCTGTGATAGGTTGTACTCGCCAGTTTCGAAATCCTTTACATCTCTATTTGGCGGGTTACAGCAAATATGTCCGAGGATGGCAATGCTATATTGTGGTTTCTCTTTAATGGTTTTGGTGATTTTTTCCAGTACGGGAATAGATTCCTCCAAAAGCACAGATCTACTGTTTTCGAAAAGAATGTTCTCTAGCACAATTTTATCTCCAACTTTTAAGGTATCCGACAAGATAGAATTATCTACTACCAAATTACGTTTGGCGTAACTGATGACCACATCTACCCGCCTGTTATAAGTACGCTGCTGTAAAACATTACTGCGCCGCGAAAGGTCGACTTTTCCGTGCCCTGTTAAAAGCCTAATCTTTTCTGTAGCAATCCCTTTAACTAAAAGTAGCTCCTTTAAATGATTAGCCCTTTTAATGGACAGCGTATCATTATAGCCAACTCGGCCTCTATCATCACAATAGCCCAAAATAGCGATGGAAAGAATATCCCTAACGTCAATCTCGCTGATAAACTGGGAAAAACTCTCGGCTTGTTTATCATCTAAAACGCTTAAATCCGTTTTAAAGAAAAAGCTAGTGGTCTTTGTTTTCTGTGTAAAGGCGTTACCTGTCAGAATAAAGAGTAAAAATAGGATCAATATGAATCCTTTGTTTTGCATAGACGTTTAACATTTGGCCATATAAAGATAGAAAAACTTCGTTCTTTACAAAATAACCTTTTCGATGTTCAACGCCACTAATCTACTCTTATTTAGCCCTTTGGTATTGCGAAGGCCATTGCACATCATCCCCTAATTCTTTTGCGCCTCGCAAAGGAAAGTATGGATCTCTGAGTAGTTCTCTAGCCATAAAAATCAAATCTGCTTTGCCTTCTTTTAAAATGGCTTCGCTTTGCGCTGAGCTGGTAATGAGGCCCACGGCTCCAGTAACGATGCCAGTTTCTTTCTTAATCGCTTCGGCAAAACGCACCTGATAGCCAAGTTCAACGGGGATTTGCTGATCTCTCGATAAACCTCCCGTAGAAGTATCAACCACATCAACGCCGCGTTCCTTTAATATTTTAGCCAATTGTACTGAATCGTCTTCATTCCAGCCTCCAGAAACCCAGTCGGTAGCAGATATACGTACAAACAAAGGCATTTCTGCTGGCCAAACTTCCTGAACAGCCGTTACTACTTCCAGCAATAGGCGAATTCTATTTTCAAAGCTTCCGCCATAATCGTCTGTACGTTGGTTACTTAGGGGCGATAGAAATTGGTGCAATAAATAACCATGGGCCGCATGGATCTCCACCACATCAAAACCTACTTGCAATGCGCGCAACGTTGCAGCCTTGAAATCAGATTTCACCTTTTCAATGCCTTTCAAATCTAGTGCAATGGGCATTTTATCCTTTGGATTAAATTGGATGGCACTTGGTGCCACCGTATCCCAGCCACCATTTTCTTTACTAACCTGTGTAGGACTTTCCCAAGGCACATCAAAACTTGCCTTACGACCAGCATGCGCCAATTGCACACCAATCGCTGCACCATTAGCATGTACAAAATCTACAATTTCTTTTAATTTTTCCTGATGCTCATCTTTCCAGATGCCCAAATCAACAATAGAGATTCGGCCTTCGGCAGAAACCGCTGTGGCTTCAGTAATGATTAATCCTGCACCACCAACCGCTCTACTGCCCAGATGCACTAAATGCCAGTTGTTGGCAAAGCCATCTACAGAGGAGTATTGACACATTGGAGAAACCACGATACGGTTTTTGAGCGTTAGGTTTTTGATTTTTATGGAAGAAAATAAGATTGACATACACTTGCTTTTAGATGCAATTTAACAAGATTAGCTCCAATTGCTAAGCCTTGAAAAAGTTGTGAGGCTTGGGTGACAAAATTTCGGCGATAGACAAGGGGCTTTTGTCGATACCCTTAGCAACGTTCGTGGATAACCGCTTATGTTTGGTTTATAAACAAGCACTTCTTAAATTCCTTAATAGTTTGGCGGGCAATGTGGATGCATTGACCCGCTTTTTTATTAAAGAAGGGCATTTTATGAAGATGATACCCGCAAAAGAAGGAAAAACACGTCCTAATCACCTTCTTTGCAGACTGGAAAAATTATTTTGCTGACTAGAAAAACTTCTTTGTAGGTCGGAAAAGTTTCTTTGCTGGCCAGAAAAGTTCTTTTGCAGATCGGAAAAACTATTTCGCAGACCAGAAAAACTTCTTTGCAGGTCGGAAAAATTTCTTTGCTGGCCAGAAAAATTGTTTTGCAGGTCGGAAAAACTATTTCGCAGACCAGAAAAACTTCTTTGCAGGTCGGAAAAGTTTCTTTGCTGGCCAGAAAAGTTCTTTTGCAGATCGGAAAACTTGCGGTGCTGTATAGAAATCCTCGGAAGCGAGCCCGCACGCCATCGCCTCAATGTTATAAAACCATAGCTTTAACAGCAGTAGAATAGTTGCCGATCAAAACCGTATCAGAGTTTATCAACAGGCATATATCCCAACACCACTTCATCTATCGGCAAATCTTCTGCTTTAGTAAACTGGATCGCATACTGCTGTTTCATTGCTAAAGGTAGTACTTCCTCGATATCAAAAACATCATCCACATCTACGCCGTATTTATCATCAATATGGGGGCTAAAATATTGCTTAAAAAAGGGGCTACTTTTAGCATTAGCGGTGGCCGTTGCCTTATCTTTTGCTACCATTAGCATTTTATAGTGTATTTCTTCGAATACGTTGCTTTGATATCCTCCTAAATTCAAAAAAAACAGTTTTTGATTTGCTACGCTCTGCACCGCTTTCTCTACCACGTCCACTTGGTAACCGTCTACATGGTTCACTATACGGTAAGCATCTAAATGAATTTTTCCATTTGCTTCAGGCCAAAACTGTTTTATAACAGGCACCAATTCTTTAAGTTCAGTTGCTATCGCGAAAAAGATATCGTGCTGCTCGGTATGTCTGCCTTGGGGTTTACAGCCCAATAAAAGCATAAAAAGTTTTGGTGTGGTCATGAAATTTGTTTTGTAGGTGCTTGCCTTAATAAAAGCATAAAGTTAAGCTAAAACAAAAACAATTATCTTCACGTTATTCAGAAAAAAGACCACATGCTTGTTAACCAACTTCCGCCCGATGGCGGCATGCTTTATACCGAAACCAATATGGCACAGCTTTTTCCCGAGCCGCTTAACGCCATTACCTCTGGTTTCTTTTTGGCAATTGCCCTATACTGGACCTTTAAAATGAAAGGGAAATTTAAATCGAATCCCTTCCTTACCTATTGCTTGGTGCTGTTATACATTGGTGGTATTGGCGGCACAGTGTACCATGCGTTACGACAATGGAGTGTTTTTATCATGATGGATTGGATGCCTATTATGCTGTTGTGCGTTTCGGCAGGCGTTTACTTTCTGGCTCAAAGCACTAAATGGTATTACGCGGTATTAATGGTGTTGGGTTATGTGGGCTTGCAGTTTTCCATCAGGAATTTGTTAAGCGCAGATAATGTACATCTTTTTGTAAACATCAACTATGCGCTAATGGCACTACTGGTGTTACTACCCGTGTTAAAATATCTTATTTATACCCAATGGAAAGCTGGCAAATGGGTAGGCTACGCCTTGCTATCTTTTGCTTTAGCGCTTACTTTCCGCATTGCCGATAAATGGGAGTGGTTAAGTTTTGGGACACATTTTCTGTGGCATAGCTTTGGTGCTATCGCTACTTTTTGTATGTTCAACTACATTTATTTAACCCAAAATAAAAAGGAGCTAACCACGTAGCTCCTTTAATATTTCTTTGCAGCGCTGCTCTACTTCCAAGCTTACGGGCACAAACAAATCGTTGTCGTAATAAGGGTCAGTCACTTCGGCATCTGGTAAAAACAACCTTACCTTTTGTCGGTGTTCTTCTGTTTTGGCCATATCTAATACATCCCTTAGGTTGTTTCTGTCCATTACCAAAATATGATCGTACTCCTCAAAAAAGGCTTTATTAAAATGCCTGGCCCTTTGTGCAGAAATATCGTAGCCTAAGCTTCGTGCAGCCAATACGCTCCGTCGGTCGGGTGGATTGCCTACATGCCAACCTCCTGTACCAGCACTATGCACCTGCCAGCCTAAGTTTTCCTGATCAGCCAAGTGTTGCAATATGCCGTGTGCCAAAGGCGAACGACAGATATTGCCTAAACAAACCATTAGTATTTTCATTTTTGAGAGAGAGTTAAAGAAAAAAGATTAAGGAGCAAATATCCCTCATCGAACTTTCAGCAATTAAACAATTTATCAATCCGAACAATTAACCAAACTACTTATAAATTTCGTTTAAAATGTTTGCCAAACGAACACCACCTTTTAACAACTGTTGGTTTACGGTTTCAATCCAATCGAAGTTATAGTTATAGCTCAATTTGTCATCATTCTTAATGCCTGTTGCGTAAATCTTATTGCACACTTGGTACGATTCGAAAATGCAATCTTTCAACGTAGCTTTATTCCACTCGCTTAGCTGTTGCGGTGTAGCAAAGTTAATAGCTTTGGTATATTCCGTATAGCTCAATTGTTGGAAATCAATCAACTGCTCATCCCAAACCCGGTGTAAGTTAGATTTTTGACCAAACCACATTACAGAGACTCTGTTGCCTCCTAAATCCTCTTTTCTAGCGGTATGCATCGGCTGGTGCATATCACCCATTAAGTGAACCAATAAACGCATCGCAAATACTTTCTTGTCTGCAGGAGTTTTAGGGTTCTTCAACAAGGCAATCATCTCGTTAGTTTTGCTGTAGATGTTTGCATCCTTAAAGCTATCTAAATAATTGCTCATTCCCGATTTATCCAAACCTTCTGGCAAGTTTACATAATGCCAGTTGTTCAAATACCTGTAGCTGGTGTCCGATTTAATAAAATCAGCCCAGTTAGCACTCATAGCCAAGGTTTCATTACCTAAAATTTGCTTAATGGCCTTACGGGCATTAGCACTCAAATAGCTATCAGCCACCTCACCCACAATACGGTGACCTAAAACACCCCAAGCGTTAGCCGCAATAGGAGTATAAATAAAGGCAAATGCTAAGATTAATCTTTTTAAATTTTTCATTTTGATATTGAATTATTGTCGTCCCATAAGCTATTTGCGGTTAACAGGAGATTCTTCGCTATGCTCAGAATGACAAAAAGCTTAAAGCGCCTTTTGGACGCAGGTTATTTTTTCTTTAAAATTAAGTTTTACTTCTGTTTGGTCGCTCAGGTTTTCTAATTGCAATTGCTCGGCATTCCACGACTTAACCTTAAAGTTAATCAAATACCTCCCGTGGCGGTAACATCCCGAAACCTTTTGCTTATAATTGGCCTTGGTAAAGTCGCCAATCAACATTAACGTATCATTACGTACCTGATAAGTTCCTTTCGCATACTCCTTCCACTCGCCATTATTAAAGCAATCCTCTTCGTAGTAATTTACTTTGGAGTAGGTCACCAAGTCTACATAAAACGAATCACAAGTAAACCTAAACTTGTGTTGAGTGTACGATTGCATTTGTTCCTTATTCCCAATGCTATCTTGGTTCCAAACGCCCTGAAGGAAAGTCTCTCCTTTACCCTGCACATTAGGAAGGCGAGAACAGGAGAGCATAAGAAGTAAAAAGTTGAAAGTAAAAAGTAAAAAGTAAAGGCCTTTTTTATTCATCATTGCATCAACATTAAACTTTTAACTTTCAACCTTTACACTTTATTTTAAGCTACCAACCATATCCTCTGGTTTCACCCAAGCAGTAAACTGCTCATCAGTTAACAAACCAAGCTCAATAGCCGCTTCTCTTAATGTTTTATTTTCTTTATGTGCTTTTTTAGCAATTTTAGCTGCGTTTTCGTAACCAATATGAGGATTCAAAGCCGTAACCAACATCAATGAATTTTCCATGTGTTGCTTAATTACTGGACGATTGGGTTCAATACCTTCTGCACATTTATCGTTAAATGAAACGCAAGCATCGCCAATTAAACGACCGCTCTGCAATACGTTTGCTGCAATTACGGGTTTAAAAACGTTCAGCTCAAAATGTCCGTTACTAGCACCAACGCTCACCGCAACATCATTCCCCATTACCTGTGCACAAACCATAGTTAAAGCTTCTGGTTGTGTAGGATTAACCTTACCTGGCATGATCGACGATCCAGGCTCGTTATCTGGAATAACAATTTCGCCAATACCACAACGTGGACCCGAGCTTAACATACGAATATCGTTTGCAATTTTCATCAACGAAACCGCTACACGTTTGTAAGCACCCGAAAGTTCCACCATCGCATCGTGAGCTGCCAAAGCTTCAAATTTATTAGGAGCCGTTACAAAAGGCAAGCCCGTTAAATCAGCAATTTTTTTAGCCACCAACACATCATAACCTTTAGGCGTATTTAAGCCCGTACCTACCGCAGTACCACCAAGTGCCAACTCAGCAATCATTTCCAAGGCATTTTTAATCGCCCTTAAACCATTGTTCAATTGTTGCACATAGCCAGAAAACTCTTGCTTTAAAGTCAAAGGTGTAGCATCCATAAAGTGCGTACGGCCTGTTTTTACGATATCGCCCCAACCTTCAGCTTTTGCTGCCAAAGTATCGCGTAATTTCTCAATGCCTGGAACCGTTACCTCAACCGCTTGTTTGTAAGCCGCAATGTGCATCGCTGTTGGGTAAGTATCGTTAGACGATTGCGATTTATTCACATCATCATTCGGGTGTAACGATTTTGGCTCATCTAACAAATTACCGCCACCAATCACGTGACCGCGGTTAGCAATCACCTCGTTACCGTTCATGTTACTTTGCGTACCCGAGCCTGTTTGCCAAATTACCAATGGAAACTGGTCATCTAATTTACCTGCAATTACCTCATCGCAAGCTTTAGCAATCAGTTCAGTTTTTTCCGTAGAAAGCACACCCAATTCATTATTAGCCAAAGCCGCTGCTTTTTTCAAATAGCCAAAAGCATGGATGATTTCCTTAGGCATCGAAGCCTCAGGTCCAATTTTGAAATTGTTTCTAGAGCGTTCAGTTTGTGCGCCCCAGTATTTGTCGGCAGGTACTTGTACCTCGCCCATGGTATCGTGTTCTATTCTAAAACTCATGGTAATACAAAATTATTTTTGCCCAAATTTAACCTTTTTGAACCTTAAAGGAAATTTATTTAGAAACGTTACACGAGTATTAGAAAAAAATTGGAACTAACTTTTCGGGAGTTGCAGCCCCGCTGTGCGCTACAATCTTTTTGTGGTCGTCACTGCTAAACCTCGTAGGTTTTGAAAACCTACGAGGTTTCTGGGCCCCATGCAACAAAAAGTATTTCCGCTACCATCGCGTTTATTTAACAACCTACACTACATCAACTTTGTAAATCCTAAATCTGGCATACATTTTTAAAGACAGAAAGAAACATTTGTGCATCCGTGGCTTAAAATCTCTAAGTAAAAACAATGTTTAAAACTCTTTTACCGTTAAGTTTTTAAGAATGCTTAATTTTCCAGCTTTTATAACCACGTTGCCACACACCAATGAGATTTAGAATACTACTAACTGCCATAAGCTTATCTATATTTACACTCAACGCTTGCACCAGCAAGGAAGAAAAAGAAAAGAAAGTTGCTGAAGACAAGAAAATTAGGAAACCCGAGGATGATAAAGCAGATAGCCTGTTATTAGTTTACGATAAAAAGAAAGAAGATAAGTGGATTGCCGACTTTGTAAACAACCTCCACAAAAAATACTCCTTCAACGGAAACGTATTGGTAGCCAAAAAAGGTAAAATCATTTACGAAGGGGCTAAGGGTTGGGCCGATTACCTTCATCGCGATAGCTTAAAGATCAATTCGGAATTTGAATTGGCATCCATCACCAAAACCTTTACAGGTACGGCAATTATGCAATTGGTGGAAGCAGGTAAATTAAGCTTAGACGACAACGTGAAAAAGTTCTTTCCTAATTTTCCTTACGATGGAATTACGGTGAGGCTTTTGCTTCCACACCGCAGCGGAATGATGAACTATGTTTATTTCATCGACGACATTTGGCGCAAGGAAAAAAAGGATATGAAAAAAGGGATTACCAACCAAGACGTGATGCAGGTAATTGCCGATAAAAAACCAAATCCCTACACCAAACCCGACAAGGTTTTCCATTACAACAATTCTAACTACATGGTATTAGGTGCCATTATCGAGAAAGTAAGCGGAATGCGTTATTCGCAATATATGATGGAGCATATTTTCAAGCCTGCGGGAATGAAAAATACGCATGTTTACTCCAAAGCCGAATACGATAAAATTCCTGTTGATGTAGTTGGTCACGACCGTAACAGCTTTAGATACTCTGTAGTACAAAATTTCTTAGACGGACCTGTTGGCGATAAAGGAATTTACAGCACGCTTCATGATTTAGTGCTTTACGATAAATATCTGCGTAACGAACGCTTACTTAAAAATGTTTCTTTAGACTCTGCTTATGTAGGTCGTAACAAACCTGTAAACGGTCACTTCAACTACGGCTATGGTTGGCGCATGTTTGACGGCAAGGGAATGGACAAAGTAGTTTATCACACAGGCTGGTGGCATGGTTTCCGCCACATTTACGTGCGAGATTTAGACAAGGACATTGTGGTGATCTTTTTGGGCAACCTTACCAACGGAAGCTTAATGCACTTAGATGAGCTTTACAAATATCTAAAAATGCCAATCATCCGTAAGGGAGCTTACACTGGCTCTGGATCAGCGCCAGGTAGCGACGAGGATTAAACTTTAACCAAATGAGCGCTTCAAAAACGATACAAACGGACAGACTTCTACTGCGATCAATAACATCAGAAGATATACAGCATATCTATAAAGGTCTTTCGCATCCAGATGTTATCAAGTATTACGGTATTAGCTTTAGCTCGTTGGAAGCTACCGAAGAACAAATGATTTGGTATAGGGAGTTGGAGCAAACCGAAACTGGAATTTGGTGGGCCATTTGCTCCCCAGAAGGACAAACTTTTTACGGTGCTGGCGGATTCAACAATGTTAGTAAACAACACAGAAAAGCCGAAATAGGATTTTGGCTGCTTCCTGAGTTTTGGGGTGAAGGATTAATGCAAGAAGCATTTCCTGCCATCTGCAACTACGGTTTCAATACCCTTGGTTTAAATAGAATTGAAGGCTTTGTAGAGAGCGATAACGCAAGCTGCAAAAAAGCCGTTGAAAAACTACATTTCAAACATGAGGGTACAATGAGAGATTGCGAAATAAAAGACGGAAAACCCTTAAGCATTGATATTTATTCAAAGCTAAAAAGCGATTGATATGCGCTACCAATAACGCTTATTGATACATAACCTATGTAAATTTAGGTTGATTTAATGTTCTTCGAAAATCTTTGCCATACAAATCATTAGTTTTTGCTAAATTTGTTAGCAAATGAAAAGAGCAGGTGTTGCCGATTTACCTTTACATTACGGAGCCGTTCCGCCTTGGTTGGCAGAACGTATGGCCAAATTGGGCTTGGCCATTACCGAGCAAATCTTAGCAAATAAGGGTAAAGATGATTTCTTGAGCCGAATGAGCAGTCCTTTTTGGTTTCAAAGTCTTGGTGCTGTGATGGGCATGGATTGGCATTCATCGGGCATCACAACTTCGGTAATGGGCGCATTAAAAAAAGCCATCAATCCAAATGCTGCTACCTTTGGTTTATACGTTTGTGGTGGCAAGGGGAAATTTTCTAGAGAAACGCCTACAGAGCTTGCAAAATTTGCACAGCTTAATGGACTGGATAGCGAGCATTTGGTGCGCAGCAGTAAACTTTCTGCAAAGGTAGACAACACCGCTATTCAGGATGGCTTCCAACTTTATCAGCATAATTTTATAGTAAGTACCGAAGGAAATTGGACCGTGGTGCAACAGGGCATGAGTGATGCGACCTCTACCGCAAGACGCTATCACTGGCATTCGGCCAATGTGCAATCTTTTACCGAAGCTCCACACACTTTTATTTATGGCGAAAACCAAGGAAAAATATTAAACCTTACCGATAAGAAAGCGCAGCCACTTAAAGCGTCAATGTTGGAAATGATGGCGGAACCTCCCAAAAAAATGCTAGCAGAAATCAGCAAATTGGTAATGCCCAAACATCACGATGTACAAGCTAAAGACGTTGATTTAAAACGATTGGGTTCTATTCTTTGGTTGGCTCAAAACAACAACATTTCTAATTTTGATGAATTGCTACTTTTGGAAGGCTTGGGACCTCGAACACTACAATCGCTAGCGTTAGTGAGCGAAGTGATTTATGGAGCACCCTCTCGCTTTAAAGACCCTGCCAGGTTTTCGTTTGCCAATGGAGGCAAAGACGGGCACCCGTTTCCAGTTCCAGTTGATGTGTATGACGAAACGATTAAGACCTTAAACGACGCCATCAAAAAATCTAAAATTGGAAACAGTGATAAAGCAGAAGCCATTAAATCACTTTCTCAAATTGCTGCCCGAGTGGAAAGAGATTTTATTCCCAATGGAAATTTAGACGCGGTGATTGCAAAGGAAAGAGCCGACTCTTGGAAGTACGGTGGCAGGACTGTTTTCGGCAAAGCAAAAAAGCCAAGCAATCAGTTGAGTTTGTTTGAGTGAGACGACTTCCAGACCTACGAAGTTTTAAAAACTTCGTAAGTCTGACTAGGTCCTACATTACGAAATCTTATCGAAGCTAATTCCAGTATTTTTCTTTGCCAAGAAGCTCCTGAGCAAACTATTATCTGGATTTTCTAAGTTTGGATCTAGGTCAAAAATTTCTATCACGGTGTTTCGGGCTTCTTTAAGAATCACTTGGTCTTTTACCAAGTCGGCTACTTTTAGCTCAACCGTTCCGCTCTGTTGGGTCCCTGTAATATCCCCAGGACCACGCAACTCTAAATCTATTTCCGAAATCTCAAACCCATTATTGGTGCGCACCATGGTTTCTAACCGCTTCTTAGAAGTTGGATTTAGCTTATTCCCCGACATCAAGATACAGAAAGATTGCTCGGCACCACGACCAACACGCCCCCTTAACTGGTGCAGTTGCGAAAGACCAAATCGCTCTGCATTTTCTATGACCATTACCGAAGCATTGGGCACATTTACCCCCACTTCAATTACGGTAGTCGCTACCATAATTTGTGTCTTTCCATCAATAAACCGTTGCATCTCAAACTGCTTGTCCACGTTATTTAATTTACCATGTACAATGCTGATTTGATATTGCGGCAAAGGGAATTGGTAACTGAGCTGTTCAATTCCAGCTTCGAGATGCAAAAGGTCTAGTTTCTCACTTTCCTTAATTAATGGATATACCACATACACCTGTCGACCTTTGGCTATTTCCTGCTTCATAAAACCAAACATGCGCATCCGTTGGCTCTCCAATAAATGTTTAGTTTCAATTGGCTTTCTTCCAGCCGGCAATTCGTCAATCACCGAAACGTCCAGATCTCCATATAAAGTCATGGCCAAAGTTCTTGGAATTGGTGTCGCCGTCATCACCAAAATATGAGGGGGGATACTGTTCTTTCGCCAAAGCTTAGCTCGCTGCTCTACCCCAAAACGATGTTGCTCATCAATGACCACCAAGCCTAGGTTTTTAAACTTTACCTTATCTTCAATCAGGGCATGGGTGCCTACCAAAATGTCTATTTCGCCATTTTCCAACTGCGCATGTAAAATAGCCCTTTGCTTTTTGGTGGTAGTCCCTGTTAGGATTGCCACATTGGCCAATTCACCATTAAGCATTCCCACAAGCGACTCGTAATGCTGGCGTGCTAAAATTTCAGTGGGAGCCATCATACAAGCTTGGTAGCCATTGTCATTTGCCAATAACATGCTCATTAATGCCACCACTGTTTTTCCGCTTCCCACATCGCCCTGAACCAAGCGATTCATTTGCGTACCTCGCTGCGTGTCTATTCTAATTTCCTTAATTACCCGCTTTTGTGCATTGGTGAGGTCAAAAGGAATAACTTCATTATAAAATTTATTGATTCGCTCGCCGACATTATCAAACAGCGCCCCTTTAAATTTTAAGCTCCTTAAATGCTTGTTATGTAGCAATTGCAGCTGAATAAAGAAAAGCTCTTCAAACTTCAATCTCCGCTCCGCCTGTTGCAGCATATTCGTATTGGATGGAAAATGAATGCTGATGAGCGCTTCTTTTTTACTAATCAGTTTATATTTTTCTAAGATGTATTTAGGTAGCGTTTCCCTTACTTCGTTAACATGAAGTTCTAGCAGTTGGTAAATGAGCTTCTGAATTCCTTTGCTGTCTAAAAAAGCTTTTTTAAGTTTTTCGGTCGAACTGTAGATAGGTTGCAAAGTAATGTTTCCCGCCACTCCAGTCTGCTGACGAGGATAATTTTCTAAATCTGGATGAGAAATGCTAAAACTACCATTAAAGAAATTAGGTTTCCCAAACGCGATGTAGGTGTTACCTCTATAAATATTCTCTTCAACCCATTTTAAACTTTGGAACCACACCAACTCCATTCTTCCCGTTTCGTCTTCAAATTTAATGACAATCCGCTTCTTCTGTTTTTCTCCAATCGTCTCCTTACTTACCACTTTTCCTATCACTTGCACCAAGGGCATATCTGGGTTAAGCTCCCTAATTTTATAAAAGCGAGTTCTATCGATATACCTGAAAGGATAGTGGTGTAAAAGGTGTTCATAGGTAAAAAAGCCCAGTTCCTTTTGAAGCAACTCAGCGCGTTTAGGCCCAACGCCTTTTAGGTACGCTAAAGGGGTTTCTAAATTTGAGAAGAACAAAGCCTAGTTTTTTCGTTTAAAGGTAAGCATATCTTTAATCATGTTCCAATTAAATAGGAAAACGGCAAATAGCAATAATAAATATGCCGTCAGCTGATGAGCGTCTATTTTCTCATTGAAATAAACAATAGCTACCGTAAATGCGATAATTGGATTGATATAAATGATAATACCTAGGGTTGACGAGGGAATGCCTATCAGCGCAAAAAGACTCAAGAAAAGCGGTACAACGGTAAACAAAACGGCGATTAGCAAAACATTCAACCAAAAGCTCATTTCAGTAGGCAAGCCAGTATGTTGATAGATAAAAAATGGTAGCATCAATATCACCGCAATGGTAATTTGAAAGGCTAATACGTTTAGTTTATCTAATCCTTGCATTTTACGCTGAATAATCAAATAGAAAGCATACAGTGCGGCAATAATCACCGACCAAACGACTTCTATTAATGAACCAGTAGCCAACATTAGAATACTAGCGGTTGCTAGTAAAAGTGCAATAATCTGAATTCGATATAAATGTTCTTTCAGAATAATAAAACCACCAAAAGCAGTAATTAATGGACAAACCATGTAGGCAAAGGCCCCTGATTTGATACTGACATTGTTTATAGCATAAATAAAGGTATACCAGTTAAGCACCAAAAGCACTGTGGCACCAATAATTTGAATCAAGATGATCTTCTTCTCCTTAGCGCTACGCGATTTAAAATAACTAAGGTCTTTGTAAAACTCTTTCCTCCTAAACAAGAAAATAGCTACCCATATGACCGCTAAAGAGGTAAATATGCGATAATATAAAATCTGTTCCGAAGGATAAGACTTAAGGTTTCTTAGTGGAATAGCAAAGAAACCCCAAATCACAGCCGCCAAGACTCCCGAACAAAGATACTTTGATTTATTTGGGGTCAATGTTATCCTTTATATGCAGTGATAGAAATTTCAACATTCAACCCTTTAGGCAAACCTTTTACAGCCACCGTTTCTCTAGCAGGAAAATCGCTTTTAAAGTAAGAACCATAAATCTCATTCACTTGGGCAAATAAGGACATATCAGAAAGGAAAATAGTTGTTTTGATGATATGTTCAAATTCGTATTCCGCTTCGATCAACAGCGCTTTAATGTTACGCATTACCTGATGCGTTTCTTCTTCCAATGAAGGATTATTCAGCTCATTGTTTTCGGGGTTAATTGCAATTTGCCCTGAAGCGAATAGAAAACCATTTGCGACAATTGCTTGGCTATATGGACCAATAGGCTCAGGTGCGTTAGAGGTATAGATTATTTTTTTCATGTTTATTAATGAGTAATTGTATAGCAATTTGACCTTTACTGTATTTTGTTGGAACTAAAGCAATCTTATTATTTTAAAATATAAATGTCGATTAGCTTGTATAAAATACCTAGTACAAATACTGTTATAGCGATGTAATTGATTACACGCATAATCTTTACATTTTTACTTGTGCTTTTAGTTTCTGACATATACAAATCTAGGTATAAAAAAAGGGCCTCGAAAATTTCGAGGCCCTTTTGTAATGTTATTACTTAAGAAATATTAGTTTCTTGAAGACTCAACACGACGGTTTTGGATACGACCTTCTTCTGTATCGTTAGAAGCAATTGGTTTAGTCTCTCCGTAACCTTTAACAACAACGTTGCTAGCGTTAACGCCTGAGTTTACTAAGTAAGTTTTAACAGAGTTAGCTCTGTCTTTAGATAACTTCATGTTGTATGCAGCAGTACCTTCGCTAGAAGCGTGACCAGCTACAGTCACTTTACCACCGTTTTCACGCAAGATAGAAGATAATTTATCTAAAGTTGGATAAGATTCAGTTTTCAACACTGAGCTGTTGAACTCAAATTGGATAGTTTCGAAACCAGTTACACCAGAAACAGGAGTAGTAGTTTGAGTTGGCTCAGGGAATTTAATTGTACGACCAGAACCATCAACAACTGCACCTGGAGCTGAATTAGGTTCTTTATCGAACATATCAGCTACACCGTCACCATCGCTATCTTTTTTCAAATCTTCAACAGATTTCTCTACGTTAGCAACACGGTTTTTCAAAGCCTCAACTTCTTGACGTAATGAAGGATCTTTCAATTCATCATACATCAAAGCTAAAGGGTTAACCCAATCCAAGTTTGGTTTAGATTTAGAACCTAATGAGAATTCTAAACCAGCTGAACCGTAAGAGAATTTATCTTTAGAGATAGATTTAGCATAAACTCCATCTAAGTTATCACCATCAACAAAGTTCATAGTATAAGCTAAGTTGAAAGATACGCGATCAGAAACTTTAAACTTGATACCAGCTCCTACAGGGATATAAGCTTCTTTAATGAAGTCTTTATCATTGTCAGAACCAAATTGACCTTTTCTGTCAACACCGTTTACTTTAGGGTTATAAGCAATAACACCATAACCAGCAGTTACGAAAAAGTTAACTGAGTTCTCACGACGTAAGAAGTCAACAGTTGCTACGTTAACAACACCTCTTAAGTCAGCTGAATACTGAATGTCAGTTTCAAACTCTCTAACACCACCAACAGCACCGCCAGCAGCGTCTTTGTTAGTACCAGAAAGTTTACCACGGAAGATGTTACCTTCTAAGCCAAAAGCATGACCTAATTGTTTACGCAATGAAATTCCGTAACCTAAGTTAACATCCCAGTTAGTAAAGTCATTTGATCCACCAGTTAAAACAACAGGAGCTAATACACCTGCGTTAACACCTAAAGACCACGTTCTGTACTGCGCTCTACCACCAAATACCTTGGCAGAAGAGGAGGTTGCAGGAGCATCTTGTGCGCTAGCAAGAGAAGAAACTCCTACTAATGCTACTAAAGAAGCTGCTACGCCCTTTTTTAAAGTAGAATAATTCATAATTTTCTTTTTAAGGTTAAACAAAATATTTATTGTATAATTTTTTGCAATACAAAATTAAACAAATTTTTATAATCTCAAAACCCTACACAAACTCCGTTCCAAATACGCAATCTAAACAAAAACATCATGAAAAATACAAACTTTATACTGATTTACAAGTTGTTGAAATAAATTTAACAACTTTTAACTATAAGCAGAACAGCCTTATCCGCTTATTCATCATACCACTCATTAGTGTACAATCAGTCCTAAATTATATACAATCGGTGTCGATTGCTACACCAGTCGCTCTACAAACTGATACATATTAAAGCGTTTGTGAGCTAGTTCTTCTTTAATTAATGCATGAATTTGAGCTCTATCAACATCTTTCATGCGCTTACTTTGTATTAGCCTAAACGCTTGGTCGGCTAAAAAGTATTCTATTTTGGAGCCGTCTGCTTTTTCTTCATTTAAAATCCATTCGCATAAGGTAGCAATCCCAACATTTTTATCAGCCACCGTTTTAAAAACAGGGATTTGCTGATGTTGCTCCCTTACCATTTTCTGCAGATTGTTGGCGAAAACATCTGCTCCATCTCTATCAGCTTTGTTCACTACAAAGGCTTGGGCAACCTCCATCAACCCTGATTTGATATGCTGAATTTCATCTCCCGCCTCTGGTACCAGTACTAAGACCGTTTTATCTGCCAAACCTGCGATTTCTATTTCGGACTGTCCTACGCCCACTGTTTCAATAATGATCAGATCAAAATTACTAGATCTCAACACATCAACCATTTCAATCGTTTTTGCAGAAATACCACCTAATGAACCTCTAGTGGCCACAGAACGAATGTATACGTTTGGCTGGTTAAAGTGTTTGGACATCCGAATTCTATCACCCAAAAGAGATCCATAATTAAAAGGAGAGGATGGATCCACCGCAAGAATCGCAATGCGTTTATTTAACCGGCAAAGTTCTTCGGTAATTGCATTCACCAAAGTGCTTTTCCCCGCTCCTGGAGGTCCTGTGACACCTACGACGGGCACGTCTCTGTTAATTGAAAGTGCCTTTAGTAGGTCTGACGCTGGAGCAATACTATTCTCCACCAAAGTAAGCGATCGAGCTAGTGCCAGAAAATCACCTTCAGCTATTTTACTAATCAATTGATTTAAATAAACCTGTGCAGCATCCATATTAACAAAGAAACAGAATAAATCAAAACTTTGGCTAAAGTGGTAAATATACTGCAATGACAGAAGATTTTTTAAAAACCGTAACTTTGTTTTCTTTTATAGATTTTAGATGAAAATATATTTTAGGTTATTATCCTTTGCCAAGCCTATTGAAAAGTTTGCTATTCCGTATGTAGTGGCAACCATGTTAGCGATTTTATTTGGCACTTTAAACCTTGCTCTCTTATCTCCTCTTTTCGAGATTTTATTAAAAGCAAATAATTCAGCACTAAGCACTCCAGCTTCCGTAAAACACGAAGCTTCATCTTTTGATATCTTGGGGAAGTTTAGGGAATTCGTAAACAACTCTATCAGTACCGTAGGTGCCGAAAAAACACTGGCTTATGTTTGTATCGTTATTGTTTGCTCGGTTTTACTTTCCAACCTCTTCAGGTATTTTTCTCAACGTGTAATGGAAGACTTAAGGGTACATACCCTGTTGAACTTTAGAAGAAAGGTTTTTAACAATGTCATGAACTTACATGTTGGCTATTTTAGCAACGAAAGAAAAGGCGATATCATTTCTAAGGTAGCTTCTGATGTACAAGTAGTACAGTTCACCGTGACCAATACTTTACAAGTGGTTTTTAAAGAACCGGTAACACTGATTGTGTACATTGTCATGTTGTTACTCATTTCTGTAAAACTTACTTTATTTTCTTTATTGGTTATTCCTGTATCAGGCTTTATCATTAGCAAGATTGTTAAAAGGCTAAAACAACAGGCCAAAGAAGCTCATGAATCATTTGCCAAAATGATTGGTTTTTTAGATGAAGCTTTGGGCGGCATTAAAATCATTAAAGCATTTAACGCTTCGGAAAGAATTAAAGACAAATTTAATCAGGAGAATATTTTCTATTCGAACCTTACTCGAAAAATGGTGCGCAGACAGCAGCTTGGATCGCCCGTATCAGAGTTTTTAGGAGTGCTAATGGTTGCTACCATTGTATGGTACGGCGGAACATTAATTTTGCACAATCAGCAAGACGCATTGGCTCCCTCAGACTTCATTGCATATATTGCTATTTTCTCACAAGTAATGCGTCCCGCCAAGGCTTTAACAGATTCATTTAGTGGCATCCATTCAGGCATTGCTGCTGGAGAGAGAGTGCTTGGATTAATAGATACAAAACCTGAGTTGGAAAATAAAGCTGACGCAAAAGATTTAGAAAGTTTTAGCCAAGTATTAGAGCTTAAAAACGTAAGCTTTGCTTATGGAGAAAAACAAATCTTAAAAGAAATTAATCTAAAAATAGAAAAAGGAAAAACCATTGCTTTGGTGGGCCCTTCAGGTGGCGGAAAAAGTACCTTAATGGATTTAATTCCTCGTTTTTATGCGCCTAAGGAGGGAAAGATCCTCATCGACGGAAATGATTACGAGGACCTAACGGTTGAAAGTATCAGGGCTAAAATGGGGATTGTCAACCAAGATTCTTTCCTTTTCAACGATTCGATTTTTAACAATATCGCCTTTGGGAAACCAGATGCAACGGAAGAAGAAGTAGTTGCTGCTGCAAAAATTGCCAATGCCCACGATTTTATCCTTAATACTGAAAATGGCTACGAGACTAATGTGGGTGATCGTGGCAATAAATTATCTGGAGGACAAAGACAAAGGGTTTGTATTGCTCGAGCTGTTTTAGCCAACCCGCCAATTATGTTGTTGGATGAGGCGACCTCTGCATTGGATACCGAATCGGAAAAACTGGTGCAAGAGGCCTTAAACAATTTAATGCAAAACCGTACTTCTGTGGTGATCGCTCACCGATTGAGCACTATTCAGCACGCTAATCAAATTGTGGTGATCGACAAAGGACAAATTGTTGAACAAGGTAATCACAATGAACTACTAGCAAAAAAAGGGCTTTACCATCGTTTAATTGAAATGCAGACTTTTAATGAACAATAAACAGCCTTTGGTTTCGATTGCGGTATGCACCTACAACGGAGAAAAGTTTCTCATTGAGCAACTTGATTCATTGCTTGGGCAAAGCTATCGCAATATTGAAATCGTAGTGGTTGATGACTGCTCCAAAGATCATACACTTGCCATTTTAAAGCAGTACGAAGAAAAGCATCCAAACTTCAAGGTATATCAAAACGATCAAAACTTAGGATATATCAAGAATTTTGAGAAGGCTATTTCTTTATGTAATGGTGATTATATTGCACTTTGTGACCAAGACGACATTTGGGACTCCAGCAAAATTGAACTGCAATTAGCTGGTATTGAAGACTGCACTTTGATCTATCACGATTCGGAGTTTGTAGACGACAAAGGCCTTTCTCTTGACAAAAAGAAATCTGACATCCTGAACATGTATCAAGGGGAAAGCAGTGTACCTTTTCTCTTTTTCAATTGCGTATCGGGACATGCCTGTCTTTTTAACAGAAAGCTTATTCCTTACTGCCTTCCTTTTCCTCAAGAGGTCTTTCACGATAGGTGGCTCGCTTTTACAGCGGCAAACAACGGTGGCGTCACTTATCTAAATAAAACACTAGTTAAGTATAGGCAACACGCAAACACTGACACCAATATCTTAAAAATCAACAAGGAAAATCGAAAGCCATCCACATCAGGATATCAGAAGATGATGAAGATTCTGAACGAACTCTCTCACTTCAGCAAATACCCTTACCTCAAGCAGAAAGACAGCGTAGAAAAACTTTATGAAGCCTACCAAAAATGGGTTAATTCATATTTCTGCTGGTCTTTGGCAGCATTCATGATTTCAAATTACAAGCTGTTATTTTTTATCCCTAAAAAAGGGGGTTTAAGTAATCTGAATTTTATTTTCAAGCATTTTTTTGGAGGAAAATTCAAGCACGATTCTTCTTCCTAAAATCATTGATCGCCTTCATATAGGCACTCATAAACTGCTTCAATCCATTTTTTTTAATCATTTGGAAAGCATGCTTAACATTGAAAAAACCTTCTTCGGCGATGAAGTAACTATTGGGCCGTTTTAACAGCCTCATGTTTTCCTTCTTCAGTTTTCGTCCCTCTTCCGAATCCGACATTGCATCATCGATATAAATTTGAAATAAAGACCGAACCACAATTTCATTCAAATACATCTTTTTCAGATCTTTACTCATGCTTGTGTGGTGTACTCGAACCATACCATAAGCTCTTTCGTTATCCAAATACCCAAACTTAAAATACATCGCACTTTTAAACCAGTATTCCCAGTCCTCAAGGCTCGTCAGCTCCGTATTAAAATCGCCTACTTTTTTTACCACTTCTCTTTTAACGAGAGGTGAATTTACAGGCATAATATTCCTATTCACCAATTCCCAAAGCTGCTCAGTTGTAGGCCTGTCGTTTAACCGGATAATCCATTCTTGTTGAGTAAGGTCCAAACTCCTATATCTTTCCTGAATATTATTATTGGTAAAGTAGTAAGTATTGCAATACGATATCCCCAAATTTTTGTCAGCGGCAAAATGGTCCAATTGCAACTGGATTTTATCTTCAGAAATTAAATCATCTGCATCCAAAAACTGGATATAATCTCCCGAGGCCTTCTTAATTCCTGTATTTCTAGCGGCCGACAGCCCTTTGTTTTCCTGATAAACGTAGATGATCCTAGCATCTACTTTCGCCAGCTCTAAAACCAAAGCCTCAGTATTATCCGTTGAACCATCATCCACCACTATCGCTTCCCAATGCTCATACTTTTGACCCCTAATTGAAGTTAAGGTTTCTATAATAAAATTTGCATAATTATAGCTTGGGATAATGATAGAGACCAACGCCTTAGCAACCATAGTGTGTGAATAGAATAATTTTCGCTGAATAGGCCCGATAGCCATTAATCACAAATGTATCAAATTTGGTTAAAAAGGCTAACAAACAGCAAAGGCCTAACGGTAAGCAAAAATCACTATTTTTACCTCAGTAAAGAAATTATGAATAAGAGAATTAAAAGGATATTGGAAAATATAAAATCAATATTGAAATATCCTACGATACATGCTGCGCTTTCTAAAAAGAATAAGCTCTATTTTTTTTCCTATTCCTGGTCATTTGGAGGAGGAGAAAGGGTTTTCGTGGACATGCTAAATCTTTTTAAAGAGGAGCATCCTATTTGTTTCGTTACAGGCACTTCTGTTACCGAAGGATTTAGGAAAGAATATGAGGCAGCGGCACACACCATCAACTTAAATCGTTGGAGCCAAAAAAAAGGACTAAAGGGTTATATGTTAAAGAAAGTGGCCAAAGCCATCAATTCCCAAAAAGAGGTAACCATTGTGGGCTGGAGCAGTGAATTTATGTATGAGCTAATTCCGCTGCTGGCTACGCATGTTAAAATCATAGATATCACGCATAATTTTACAGATAACGGGAAAGGATTAGAATTGAAAACACTTCCTTACGTTCCTAGAATAAACAAAAGAATTGTAGGATCTAAAGGCTTGATACAGCAATTTGAAGATCTTTATAAAGACAATAACATTCCTTTAAATTATGTCGATAGGCTAGTTTTTATCCGCAATAGAATCCCTTTTGATAATTTCTTGCCGAAGAAAGATTATGACAATCAACTTCAAGTTGTTTTTGTAGCTAGAAATAGTCCTGAAAAAAGGAGCGAGATCTTAATCAAAGCTGCAGAAAAATGCCAGCAGGAAAATCTTCCAGTGGTATTTAAAATGATTGGCGATTATGATCCAAAGAAAATAAAAGCCCCATCAAATGTAGAAATGGTGGGTATAGTTAACGACAAAAATATTGTTAACGAATACTACAAAAATGCGCACATCCTTTTGTTAACTTCTCAAAGAGAGGGCTGGGGTCTTGTTATTTTTGAAGCCATGAATTTTGGAGTAGTGCCTATCTCAACCAACGTAGGTGATCTTTCTTATTACGTTTCTAATGAAAAAGCGAACGGTGTATTGATTGAAAACCGAGATGATAGCGAACTATTGGCCCAGTTGTTCGCAGATGAAATCAAACGATTTTGTAATGACAGCGCACAGTTAAAGAAATACAGCCAAAATGCTTTCGAAACAGTCAAGGAGCTAGTCGAAACTTCCGATTTTGAAGAAGTTTACAGAAGTGTCATTTTAGGAAAATCAGAATAAATCAAACATGGATAACACAGGTAAAAATCCTATTGTCACCGTTTTCATGGCTGTTTACAATGGTGAAAAATATATAAAAGAGGCTATTGAAAGTGTGCTTACCCAAAGTTATAGAGACTTTGAACTACTGATTATCAATGACGGGTCTACAGATAAAACACTTGATGTAATTGCGCAATTTAAGGACCCCAGAATTCGGCTACTACATAATGATGGAAATAGAGGACTTACTTATACACGAAATCATGGTGTAAAGGAAGCGCGAGGAGAATACTTTGCGATATTAGATAGTGACGATATTGCGATGCCAAACCGCTTAAAAATACAAGTTGATTATATGAATGCCAACGCCGACGTTGCAATTTGTGGCGGGCAAGCCGTATTAATTGACGGGAGTAGCAAAGAAATACGCCCTTATAAGGTGCATTCAGGAGATAGCTTATCTCATTGGCTCGTACTTCACAATGTTTTTATCAACTCTACACTAATGATAAAGACTTCGGTAATGAGAGAAATGGGAGGTTACAGAGATATGGCTCCTGCTGAAGATTATGACCTTTCCTTTAGAATTGGGCTAAAATATAGGGTAGCAAACATAAGCGACACCTTTGTTTTTTATCGAGAACATGGCAATAACATTTCAAAAGTACAAACAGAGAAGCTAAATAATGCTGAACGTCGTATTATTGAACACATCCATTCGAGCTTAAAGATTTCAACCGATAAAGCCTTTATTAAGACGCATCATAGTATCTTAAAGTATGATTTCGAAGCTTCAGCTATAAGCGAATTTGAGCTCTTCTTAAAGGCTTTAAGAAAGAGCAACCATCTGAATAAATATTACCCTATATCCATTTTTAACAGGTTTCTATTTGATACTTGGTTTAAAATTTTAAAAGTAAAAAAGGAGAAGAATATAATCTATTTATATTTCAAAAGTCCTTTTTTTAAATGGTCTTTCGTTACTTTTGGGCAATTAAGTAAAGTCTTTAGAAAAACGCTTTTCTCTTGAGTTTAAATATCAAAGAATGATTAACGAATGCCAAAAAATTTCTTGATTTTAATCGTATACCTCAATTTCCTCAGTTTCTTTCTTGCATCCAATAGCTCTTCATAGTAAGGCACAAATGCCGCAAAGTTTTCAGAAATCACATCTTCCTGCTCTTTTTTCATTTTAGGGCGATATAAAGGGTTTGAACTTATACCATCTTCCATAAACTCAGCAATGAAAACATCGATATGTTTGTAGCTACAATTAAACTTACAATATGCCAAGAAAAAGAATTTCCAATCAGAAACAATACTTAAAGCTTCATCGTAAAGCCCTACTAAATCAAATAGTGTTCTTTTGATAAAAGTTGATGGGTGAGGAATAGTATTATGATAGAACAGTGCAAAATCAAGCTTGTCATCTGGTATCCAATCTCTTTTTATACCATCATTATCGCAAAGCATATTACCAGAAACCAAGTCGCAATCAAACCCTTGTTTAACAGCATCTTCAATTGAATTCGATTTAAATAAAATATCCCCGCTATTCAAAAACAACAGATAATCTCCACTGGATTTGTGAATACCTTTATTCATTGCATGATAAATTCCATTATCTCTCTCACTAATTGAATAAGCTATTTTATTTTGATATTTCGCAAGCACATCGGTACTTCCATCATCTGATCCCCCATCAATAATAATATATTCAATAAACTCATAAGTTTGATCTATTACAGAATTGACTGTCTTTTCCAACCCTGCAGCATTGTTGTAGTTAATTGTTATAATAGAAATTTTCAATGTTAAAGATTTATAATGTTTTAATCGTATTATTTTATAATATATTTAACATCCCATTCTCTTGAGAATAACTTAAATTGAATAATTTGCTTTATATTTTGAGGCACCCAATAAGAAAAGGAATAATCGTAGTTTAAACCATCAGTCCCAGATTCTCCTTTTAATCTGGGATAGTACTTAAAAGGTAAATATTTATATTTTTCTTCTATAATAGAAAGCAATACAGCCCTACTTAAGGCATGCTCGAAATAATATCCCGCACTATCGTCAATCATACCTGCGGTTGGAAATAAAAATTTAGTAAAAAATATTTTATCGGCAATAAACACTCTCGAATCCGAATATTTTAATTGACGAGGTAGGTCCACCATAATATTACAATGATGTTCTTGATAGGACCTCAATATAGATTTAAAATTTAGAAGTTTGTATCTACCTGTTATCTTAAAAATGGAAACACTTTTTTTAATAAACGTCGAATTCTCAAAAGCGTGTTTAAGAATTAACATTTCCCCATATCCTTTTCCCAAACGCCTATCAAAACTATTTCCGAAAAAAGTAATAACTTCCAGTCTGTCCTTATGTAAGGAGCCCTTAAACTCATCCGATAAATCTACTCCAGAGTTTTCGACGAAAACGACAACATTTTCCGTATTATTCAAATAAAAATTTATCGCATCAATATATTGGAGCCTTCTCCTTTCAGGGTTCTGCAGCTTTGTAAATATCATCCCTTCGGGATTTATACATCCCGTAAGCAAAACTAAGGGCAATGTATTCACGTGACTAGCTTTCTGCATTTATTTCTAATTTGGATAGATTGGATAATTGTCAGTATCTCCCACGAAAATAAATCAAATTTATGGACTATTGTGAGAGTAGGATATTAATTTTTAGTTTATTGTCCTACCATCCACCTTAATCTTGTTTTTAAAATTAAAAAAGTGATTAAGAAACTTGACGAATAAGTGATTAAAAATCTGATGAAAAGAATCCCGCTATTTACCCACACAGAAAAGTGCTCATAATCTAACTTAAGCGGCTGAAATATCAAAGGCAAAAATCTACTGATGATTAAATAATGTAGCAAATAAATACCAAAGGTTGTTTTTCTCGGCTGAAGCTTATTTTGGAGAAAAGATATATTGCCAAGTTTTAACAAAATAGCAAAAACGATAAAAGAATATAAGATATTCGAAATCCGCAAAGTATTATAAGCATCTCCAGAACCAAGACTTAACAATTTAAACGATTCGGCCACTGAAAGTCCAAAAGACATTATTCCGAAAAGCAGCAATAAATACCAAGGAGTTTTATTTAAGAAATTGATCACGTTATCATAGTATTTATTTAGATAAACACCTAGCCATAAGTAAAAAATAAACCCAAACAAGGCTGCGGAATGTAGGGTGATGAACCATCCATAATACAAATTAATGCTATAAACTAAAGAGATACATGCTAAAATTCCACCAAACCAAACTTTATATAAGAGCCTCTTAAATATTAATAGTATAGCAATACATATTAAAAAATTCAAGATAAACCAGTAAGCAGTGAAAAAGAGCGTGTGGTTCAAAAGTTGTAAGAAATACTTAGGGAAATTGGTGGTTAATAAGCCCACATCACTTCCTCTGAAATGAGCAACAAACCGATCCACGATAGTGAATAGCATAAACGTCGTCATCCAAAATAACCAAGGCCTAATAGTATTTTTGACACGATTTTTTAAGTACTGAATGGCACTATATTCTTGGAATTTATGGTTGATTAAAAAACCTCCAATCAGGAAAAACGCTATAGTACTGAACTTGAAAGATTGGATTAAGCCCACTTCTATAAATTTATCAAAAGGTTCACTATAGATTCCCGTAGCAACCGCAGACGAATGTTCGAAAACAATACCTATCATGGAAATACATCTGATAGTGTCTACAAAATCAAAGTTTTTCTTTTCCTTTACTGTATTCATTTCTTGCATCTTTTACAAATCTGGACAAAAAAAGTATTTCGCCGCTATTTTAACCCGTCTTTAACAAACTTTAACTATGTAAAAGTTACAATAACACCTTTTTTAACTCTTTCTGCTTGCCGCACTTCATTAATCTGCACTTAAAACAAACCATCTAATAGATTCTAAATAGAGTTCATAAACATATAAGCTAACTGCCCCCCCTGTCTAAAATATTACATATATTTGTAGTGCTACAATTTTCATCATTACATAAATGAAGTTATTAATACCCGCTCTCTTCTATATCTTTCTTATAGGGATAAGTTTTGATGCGGAAGCGCAATCCATGGGGGTAAGCTGTCCGGAATCTGCGCAATATTATTCCAAAGATAGCATCAATGTCATCACTTTTGGAGCTAGTACAGTGGAAGGTGTAAAAGGTCTAGAGTTTCAATCGTACCTTACACAAAACTTCATTAAGTGCTATACTAACAAAGCTATACGGATTGAGAAATATGGGGTTGGCGGTGAAACGACGGGACAGAGTCTGCCAAGATTAAATGCTGCTATTTCTGGAAAAACAGGCTTTATAGTGATAATGGTTGGTGTAAATGACGCTGTAAGAATAGAAGCAGGCAGACAATCTATAGCTGAAACAGAAGCCAATATGAGACAAATTATCAATATCTCTTTAAGCCAGAGATTAATCCCCATAGTTTGTACTCTTCAATTTTTTGACGACAGGAATAATCCGAGATCAAGACGTGTCAACACCGTCATTACTCAAATCAATACACTCTATAAGAGGATCGTTCAGGAAAAAGTGGTCTATCTGGCCGATGTTAATCGTGTATTTAGGCGTGATTTTTCTCTTTATCAAGACGACGTGCACCCAAATGCAAGGGGCTATCGTTTAATTAGCTATGTGATATTTGACACGATAAACAAAATAATTGCTGAAAGATTTTTACAATTTACCGTATCCCAAAACTATCCAAATCCTGCCATAAATGGATATACTTCTATAGATATTGTAATGCCTGAGTCTGATAAGATAGAACTTAAGATTTACTCCATACAAGGAAAGTTAATGGCCACTCCTATAAACGAATATCTGAATACAGGAAAGCATGTAGTAAAGCTGAATTTGAGCCAATTTCCTGCAGGCGTGTACATTTGTAAGATTACTTCCTCTTCTGGGCTTTATACTGCAACAAAGAAATTAATTGTTAGATAGTTTTATTAGAAAAGATTTAACTAAAAATATCGAAATAAAAGGAAGCGGTTTTTGCTCCCTTTTATTCTTATAATAAAATTGCCTTTTAAATTTTACTCCAACCTATTATTAAAACTCAGGTCATCTATAAGTTTCTTAGTTGGCGTAATATCCATTCTTTTAAAACCTAACTTTTATTCTAAAGTGGGCTATTAAATGCATAAAACTTTATACCATTCTCAACCCACCCATTCAATAGCGGTCTATATGTTAGATCATAAAAATAACCATAGCTCGGTGTTTTTGGGTGATAAAACTGATAAATAGGATAAACATTTGGATCCTTAGCAGTATAAGCATAAAAAACAGGATAGTTAGCCTCTTTCCATACATCGAGATCGATAGTGTTATTTGCTGTTACACAATATACAGATCTAGTTCTATGCTGCATAATATAAACAGGAACAGAGCCCGGTTTTTGGCTGTCATAAACGTAAATAGGATCATTAAATATTCGAATCCAGCCAGAATTTGTTGTTCCGAAATTACTATCGATTGTAAAAATATGGCCTAACTGTTTAGAGTAAAAATTATATAGTAACACTTTGGAATATTCTAACTTTATTTGTCTAGCTTTAATATAATTTTCAATTGCAATCCTCACTTGTTCTTTTTTAATCGGATCCGTAATGAACTCCTGAAGTGGAACCGCATTTTCAACGCCAATTAAAGCACAATTATTTGCATTTACACTTTGTTCCCAGCTCGAAATATTAACGGTTTCAGATGAATTTCCATTTGAATCAAAAGAAACGCTTCTACCTGAATTAGTGCCTCCACTAAAACTTAACGATAACCTTCTTTCCCTACTTTCATTAAAGGATTTGGTCATTTCTTGTGTAGTCAAGGTAGTAGATAAGTTTATTCCTAACAACTTTGTAAAAAAGCCCAGGCCTCCAGTTACAGTTCTATTTTTACCTTCCGTTGTTGCTTGATTCACCAGTGCTGCACTAAAATCAAATCTTAATCGACCTCCTAAGCTAATTCCTGTTAGCACATGTGTACCATACCTCTCTACCAAAGCATCAGCGCTATAGGTTACGATATTATTTAAAAACTCTGGGGTTAAATAGTTCTTTAATAAATTAATATCAACATCTCCGTTGAATTGAATTTTTTTTATTCTGTAGGTCGCTTCAAAATGCGCAAATGAATACCTGCTGTTAAAAGAATAATTATTATTACTACTATCCTTATAACCTGCGTTACCTGTAAACAAATGTTCACCATCTTTTGCGGGAACTTTGGGCCCCAGAGAAACACTTGCGCTAAAATCCTTCTTTCTATTTATATCTTTAACATACTCATATGCTGTTGCCCCATAATAATAGTCTTGTTTGCCCTCAGTAGTTGTTGGAGTATTGACTCTATGAGCAAAATCTGTTTCAAATCTCTTCATATCAATAATAGGTGCATCAGAAGCGTTCTCTAGAGCAAAAGCGTCGCCAGTCATGTCATAACCGTAGCCAAGTAAATCATACTTGCCGTCGCCAGCGATCATTACGCCAGCACCTCCTCCAGGTTTCTTTATTAAAGGAGCAGGTTCTTCTTTAGGATTATTTTGAAGTTCACTCTTTGAACATGAAATCAAAAATAACCCTATTAAAATCATTGTTAGGTAGTAAAGTTTTTTCATATTTAAATTTTTCACAAAGATGCTCATTGGCCCTCAAAAAACTTGACAACCGCAACTTGTCATTTTTTCCTTAAGAATTTATGATTCTTGTATAAACATTTACACCATGAAATACCAATTCTCTTTAAATATTGACATCGGGGCAATGTTGAGGAAATACAGAAATAAGAATTCACTCTCGCAAGAGCATGTTTCAAATTGTCTCAACATCAGTAGACAGGCATATCAAAAATGGGAAAACAATGATGTTAATTTTAACATTTCTCAATTAAAAAAGATTGCAGAATTGTATAAGATTCCTTTACATATGATCATTACGGAATCTTATACCTATTATTAACTATCTTAACCGCTCTATCAACAAAAAAGGGGACGAATATCGTTCCCCTTTATACATTTATAATTCAGTAAATATTACAATTTACGTTTTACTTCTACTTGTTCGTAAGCTTCTACAATATCCCCTACTTCAATGTTGTTAAAGTTTTGGATATTCAAACCACATTCGTAGCCTTTAGAAACCTCTTTCACATCATCTTTAAAGCGTTTCAATGAAGCTAGCTCACCTGTGTAGATCACGACGCCATCACGTACAATGCGAATTTTGCTATTTCTGGTAATTTTACCATCCAACACCATACATCCTGCAATGGTACCCACTTTAGAGATTTTAAAGGTCTCTCTGATCTCCACGTTAGCCACAATTTTCTCTTCAAACTCTGGAGCCAACATACCTTCCATTGCTGTTTTGATCTCGTTGATCGCATCGTAGATGATCGAATACAAACGAATATCGATTTGTTCTTGCTCTGCCAATTTACGCGCTCCTGCTGAAGGACGAACTTGGAAACCGATGATGATCGCGTCAGAAGCAGAAGCTAACAATACGTCAGATTCTGAAATCTGTCCAACACCTTTGCTGATGATATTGATTTGGATCTCTTCGGTAGAAAGCTTCAATAATGAATCTGCCAAAGCCTCGATAGAACCATCCACGTCACCTTTGATGATCAGGTTAAGCTCTTTAAAGTTTCCAATCGCTAAACGACGACCAATCTCCGCAAGGGTAATGTGTTTTTGTGTACGTAAGCCTTGTTCACGCATCAACTGCAAACGCTTGTTGGCAATCTCTCTCGCTTCGGACTCACTTTCTAAAGCATTAAATCTATCACCTGCAGTAGGCGCTCCAGACATTCCCAGTACCTGTACTGGTACTGATGGTCCAGCTTCGTTTACTTTAGCACCACGTTCGTTGGTTAATGCTTTTACTCTACCGCTATAACTTCCTGCTAAAATTGGATCTCCAACTTTTAAAGTACCTCCTTGTACCAAAACCGTAGTTACAATACCACGTCCTTTGTCAAGCGTAGCTTCAATCACAGTTCCTGTAGCACGTTTATTAGGATTTGCTTTAAGTTCTAACAACTCAGCTTCTAACAATACTTTATCTAATAATAAATCTACATTTAAGCCGCTCTTACCAGAAATTTCTTGTGACTGATATTTACCACCCCAATCTTCAACCAAAATGTTCATGACAGATAACTGTTCACGTATTTTATCAGAGTTGGCTCCTGGCTTATCAATTTTGGTGAAGGCAAATACCAAAGGTACTCCCGCAGCTTGTGCGTGGTTAATTGCTTCTTTGGTTTGAGGCATCACCGCATCATCCGCAGCAACTACAATAATCGCAATATCGGCTACCTTAGCTCCACGAGCACGCATGGCCGTAAAGGCTTCGTGACCTGGTGTATCTAAGAAAGTGATTTCTTTTCCTGTGCTAGTGGTTACTTTATAAGCACCAATGTGTTGTGTAATTCCCCCAGCTTCCCCTGCTACCACATTCGCTTTACGGATATAATCCAGCAATGAAGTTTTACCGTGATCCACGTGTCCCATAATGGTTACCACTGGAACTCTAGGAACTAAATCTGCTTCTGCATCTTCCTCCTCAATGTTGATATCTTCTTCTTCGTCTGGCTTTACGAACTGAACTTCGTAACCGAACTCATCAGCAACAATGGTTAATGTTTCTGCATCTAAACGTTGGTTAATTGACACAAACATTCCTAAGCTCATACAGGTTCCAATAATTTTGGTTACTGGTACATCTATCATGTTTGCCAATTCGTTGGCCGTAACGAATTCCGTTACTTTCAACACCTTCGATTGCAATTCTTCCTCTAAAGCAGCTTCTTCCGCAGATAGTGCGACATCATCTCTTTTTTGACGACGAAGCTTAGCTCTTTGGGCAAATTTACCAGACTTACCTGCTCCGCTTAAACGGGCAAGTGTTGCCTTAATTTGATCTTGTATTTCTTTCTCAGTTGGCTCCTCTTTTGGAGTATTACCAGCTGCAGTATTTCTATTTCCTTGATAACCTGGACGGTTATTGTTTCTATTACCTTGGTAACCGCCTCCTTGACCACCGCCTGGACGATTGTTACCTCCTTGATAAGGTGGCCTTTGACCGCCTCCTTGAGGGTTATTTCCAGGTGTGCCTGTACCTGCTTGACCTTGCTGATGTCCTCCAGTACCAGGAGCTCCTGGTGTTTTCTTGCGTTTACGCTTGCGTCTAGCGGCTTCGCTATCGCTAGAAGAGGCAACTGGTTGGCTTCTTCTATCAGGAGTAACTGGCAAATCAATTTTACCAATAATATTTGGACCTGATAATTTTACCGACCTTGCTTTGATGACCTCATCTTTTGGTGCTTCAGGCTTTGCTGGTGCAGCTGCAGGAGCAGGGGTTGGCGTAGGAGCAGGCGCTACAGTTTTTTCCTCTACAGGTTTAACTGGTTCAGGCTTCGCTGCTACAGGCTGCTCGGCTTTCACTGGCGCAACAGGTTTTTCTTCCACCTTTGGTACTACAGGCGCTGCTGGTTTTTCCTCTTTAGGAGCTGGCGCAGGGGCTTCTTCTTTTTTAGGTTGACGATTTTTAGGGTTCAGATTGTTAAGATCAATCTTACCGATAACTTTCACACCTGGCAATGAAGAATCATCCGTGTTTTCAGCAGGCTTACTCTCCACAGGTTTTTCTGCTTCCTTTTCAGGTTCAACAGCTTTTTCTGCAGCAGGTTTTTCCGCCGCTGGCTTCTCTACAGGTGGAGCATATTGATGAAGGTTTTTAATCAAAACACCTTCACTTTCGAAGTCCTGACTTCTTTTTGTAGTTTCAGGGGCTTTCTCTGTTGTTACTTCAGGTTCATCACGACGTATTTTGCCAATAACTATTTGGTTAGCCTCCTCTTTAACTATTTTATCTCCCTGAAACTCTCTCAGCAAGACATTGTACATCTCTCCAGAAAGCTTAGTATTGGGCTTATTATCCACAGCATAGCCCTTCTTACCAAGGAATTCTACCGCGGTAGCAAGTCCTATGTTAAGCTCTTTTGCTGCTTTTAATAACATTATTGTTTTGTCGTCTGACATTTATTATCCTGTTTTTTTACTAATTATACAAAAGTAACGTTTATTCTTATTAATTCAAGTATCTGATGTTTATTCAAATTCTGATTTCAGAATAGCAACTACTTCTTTGATGGTTTCTTCTTCCAGATCTGTACGTTTTACCAGTTCATCTAAAGATAGTGATAATACGCTTTTTGCAGTATCAAGACCTATGGCTTTCAACTCGTCGATGATCCAGCTATCTATTTCGTCTGAGAATTCTTCGATATCCACATCCTCATCTTCCTCATCAGCTTCACGATATACGTCGATTTCGTAACCCGTTAATTTGCCCGCAAGCTTAATGTTGTGGCCACCACGTCCAATTGCCAGTGATACTTGATCTGGTTTTAAGTATACTGAAGCATGTTTTGTCTCGTCATCTAATTTAATAGAAGTGATTTTTGCTGGGCTTAATGCACGTTGGATGTATAGTGAAACGTTGTTGGTAAAGTTGATCACGTCGATATTTTCGTTTTTCAACTCTCTTACAATACCATGGATACGAGAACCTTTCATACCCACACACGCTCCTACTGGATCAATTCTGTCGTCGTATGATTCTACCGCAACCTTAGCACGCTCTCCTGGTTCACGAACAATTTTCTTAATGGTGATTAGCCCGTCAAAAATCTCTGGAACCTCTTGTTCGAACAAACGTTGCAAGAACTCTGGCGCTACCCTAGAGATAATAATTTTAGGAGTGGCATTCACCATGTCTACCTTTGAGATTACCGCTTTCACAGAATCTCCCTTCTTAAAGTAGTCAGCAGGAATTTGCTCTGTTTTAGGCATCAATAACTCGTTACCTTCGTCATCTAGCACCAAAGTTTCTTTTTTCCAAACTTGGTAAACTTCACCTGTTACAATTTCACCAACTCTATCTTTATATTTCTTGAAGATTTCGTCTTTCTCAAGCTCTAACACCTTAGAAACTAGCGTTTGACGAGCCGCTAAAATAGCTCTACGGCCGAAGCTTTCTAAAGTAATCTGCTCGATGTAGTCGTCGCCAACTTCCAAATCAGCATCGTACTGATGTACTTCTGCAAGCTCAATCTCTAAATCATCGTCTTCCGAAAAACCATCTTCCATTACTTTTCTGGTTCTCCAAATCTCCAAATCTCCGTTGTCTGGGTTCACAATCACATCGCAGTTTTCATCTGTTCCGTATTTTTTACGCAACATGCTGCGAAACACCTCTTCCAATACGCTAATTACTGTAGGGCGGTCGATATTCTTAAAGTCTTTAAACTCTTGAAAAGAATCGATTAAATTAATATTGTTCATTTTTACTTAAATGAAATTAAAACCTTTGTTTCTGTTATATCGTTTAATGCAATTTGGCTACTTACCAATTGCACTTTTTTTCCTTTTTCTTTTATTTGCTCCTCAATGGTAATCGCATTTTCGTTTACCTCCACCAATTTACCTTCTTTTTTGTCGCCACTGGCAAGCTTAAGACCCAACTCACGTCCAATATTTTTAGCATATTGTCTAAGCAATCTTAATGGCTCACCTACACCAGGAGAAGAAACCTCTAAATTGTAGGCCGTTTCAATTGCATTTTCCTCTTCTAAATGGAACCCTACATGCCTGCTGATGGCCACACAATCTTGTATACTAATGCCTTGGTCGCCGTCAACATGGATAATTAATTTATTGTTTGGGAGCATTTTCACATCTACCAAAAACAAATCTGGTCTATCCGCAATTTTTTCTTCTACCAGTTCACTAACTCTCTTTTCTACTTGCATTGTATTATTTTTTGCTAAATAAAAAGAGGGGACACTCGTCCCCTCTTTTCTTGTTTTGCTTTGCAAAGATACAAAAATAATTTAATTTAAAAAATCAATACTTCTTAGCGTGAATACCTTAGAAACCAAAATCAAGAGAATTAGTGTTCCATCACTGGAGCACTAGTTGGCAATTTCGTCGCCTTAGCCTGTACAATTTTATTTACCCTTCCCATTAACCAAATACTGATCAAGCTGATCACAACAATGACATAGGCCACCATGTCATAATGCTCTAAGGGCTGCCCTTTACCTTTTGAAGTCACGATAAGTCCTGCTGCAATGGAGGCTACGCCACCAGCTATTTGCTGCAACGAGGTATTGATACTCATAAAAGCCCCTCTATCCTGTGGTTCAGGAATTGCTGAAGTAAGTGCCTGTGAAGGAATCATCCGGCTCATTACACCCATCATCATTAACACATTAATTAAAATCACCACTAAAAATGGAGTGATTGAAAGATTGGTATAAACCACGCACATCGCCATCATCCATAACGAAGCCACGGTAAAGATCTTCAACTTGCTTATTTTATCACTCAGTTTTCCAATCATTGGGAGGATAATTAAGGAGCTTAGTCCTGAAACCATGAACAGCATAGGCAATTGGTTTTCGGTGATACCAAGATTATTGACGGCAAAGGCGCTACCAAAAGGCATCATCATAAAGCCGCCAATAGAAAGTAGCGCCGTAGAGGTAAAGCCGATACGATGTTTCTTTTGTTTAATGGTATGCCACAAATGGGCAATGGCTGTTTTTTCTTTTTTAAGGAAAAGATGCTCGGTTACTGGCCGCAGTTTGATGGCAATGAAAATTGCAGTAACAACCGCTATCCCCACCACGAGCCAAAAGGGCGCTTCCCAACCCCAAAGGTTGGCTAAATAAAGTCCAATGGGAACGCCCAATACTTGACTTGCACCAAAGGCCATTTGCACAAAACCCATTACCCTGCCGCGTTGTTGCAGACTAAACAAATCGGTGATGATGGCCATGCCTATAGAACTGATTACGCCACCGAAAATACCCGTAATGATGCGAGCCGCTACTAATTCCACATAAGTATGGGATAAACCACAAAAAACAGTACCCAATATAAAGCCTGCATAAAAAAACAATAGCAGTTTTTTACGACCAAATTTATCGGCAAAACCCGCGGTTAACAGTCCCGAGATCCCAGCACTTAATGCATAAGCCGAAACCACTACCGCAAACTCCTTAGGGCTAAGGCTCAAGGACTTCATCAGAATATCCCCTAAAGGCGACATCACCATAAAATCAAGAATAACAGAAAATTGCGTTAACGCTAGTAATAAGATTACTAATTTCTGATAACTGGTAAATGTGCTGGTTTTTTGCTCGGACATCAGGAGGAGTTTAGCCGCTAAAGATAGTGATCATTTAGCATTTTGATTTTTTATCTATTCCTTCAATTCTTTTTCTCCAAACGTTCAACTCTCTTAGTTAATTCAGTAAGGGTCTTGTCCTTTTCAATTAAATGCAAAGTCAATTCTTCGATCTTTTTTAACAAGATTTTGTTCATCTCCCCCAAAGCCACACCATTTTTTTCTGCCTCTTTAGCCGATGGCACCTCTGGTAAGTGTTTGTTCTTTTTGATAAACTGTTCCAGTTCTGGCAAAGTCTGTTGTTGATAATCGTCTGCAAAAACATAATCTGGCCAATTGGCTGTTTCCACTTTAATTTCCTTAGCTCTGACTCTTCCATTTACAGATAGTTTTTCTTGAGGGGCATCGGTTCCAATACCAACGTTACCATCCTGTAGGAAGGTAATGATATCTATATTATTGGTATAATTTTTAAGAGTAGCTCGAGCAGCTCCCTCAGGTGTATATAGAGAAAAATATCTAGCACTTTCGTCACCGAACAACAAATTATGTTCGCCTCCAGACCGAGTAAACATAACTCTATCCCCGCTAGTATGCAATTTTGCTTCTGGAGCGGTAACTCCTATACCAAAATTCCCCTGATTTGTAATCGTTGCAAAAAGGTTTAAATTGTCTGTTCCACCTCCCAAATTTACACCATAAGCACCAATAGAACGAGCATTTCCATAAAATTTGAACCCACCATAGGTAAATTCCAAATAGCTACTTTGATCATTGGACGGCCTATTGAATATACCCGTTACGGTCGTAAAATCTACATTATAGCCAATACCTCCATAATTACCTCCACTATATCCTATATTTAATGCCCGTATATTACCCGCTTTATATCCATTCCATATTACATTGCCATTTACATCAAGCTTTTCTGTTGGTGTCGCGGTCCCTAAACCTAAATTTCCATGGCTATCAATCCTTAAAGCGTGTGTTAAATTTCCTGAGCCAGAAGTATAGTTCGTGTAGAAATCAATGCCAGTTTCATAGCTTCCTCCTCTAAAGAAGCCTATTGCGGCACCACCACCCCCACCACTGGAGTAAGTTATTCCATTTTGACTCACGTTTGCAATATCTCCCAAAATTTGAAAGCCAGAAAGAGAGGCTATATGCGAAGGCAATGTCGACCCAGAAAATGAACCGCCCACAGCTAGGTATGATTTCGCCGTTATAGGTCTATTTGTAGAAGCACCATTATCGGTAACTTCTTGCAGTGTTTGCGCATTTACGTTAATGAATCCTATTACACAAGAAATCATCAATAAAAACTTGATTTTATAGTCTCGAAAATTTTGGTTGCCTTTCATAGATACTAATTGTTTTTTCATTATTTCGTTATTTAAATGGTTAAAAGTTACGTTAAAGATTGAAATACAAATCTGATCTCTTTTAGAGAAACGCTAGCTACCGCTCCAAGCTTTTCTCCTGAAGTTTAGGATTGTGCCCCAAATCAGATTTAAGAATATCCTTTGTTTTTCCAAAGCTCGAATTCAGTACCGTTTGCACCACATAAGTAGTTCCTTTTATAAATGGCTGATGAGGCGTGAAGACAAGCGTATTGCCCACCACTTCTAAATTTCCTTTTATCAAACTGTCCGCTCCTTGGTTCTCTTGATCTACCGCCTCTACGCTCAGCAGGGTTTCTGCAAATACGGTATCAGTTAGGTGCTTACGGAGCTGAAAAAGATTGGCCTCTTCTATACCATTCAACTCAATTTTGGTGCTATCGCTAGAAAAGCGAATATCTAAACTTTTATCTCCCTTGAAAAAACAGGAGCTAAAAATTAAACAACATGCAATAATTAGTGTTATTTTGCTAAACATTTTACGAAGTTACTATGATTAAGCTAATTTTAGAAGTACTATTGATGGGTCTTGCCGTATTGATCGGGGCTTATTTGGTACCCGGCGTTAGTGTAGATGGTTATGGAAGTGCCATTATTGCCGCTCTTTTAATTGCTGCAGCCAATGCAACCATAGGGCTGATACTGCGAGTATTTACTTTTGTCCTCAATTTTTTAACCTTGGGACTGGTATCATTCATTATATCAGTACTGATGATTTTATTGGTGGATAGTTGGATGACTGGCTTTAATACTTCAGGATTTTTATCCGCAGCAATTCTTGCCATTGCCGTTACCGTTATCAAGATGATTTTGGATGCTGCTTTTGGCACTGCAGAATCATAGGCATAAAAAATATCCGACTCTTGTTCAGCAAATGCGATGCATTGCAAATACCGAAAAAGAGTCGAATAAGAAATAAAGCAGCGCTTTATTGGAAGGCAATAATGCTTTAACCCAATACGCTTCTGCTGATGACTACTCTCTGAATTTCTGAAGTACCCTCGTAAATCTGGGTGATTTTAGCATCTCTCATCAATCGTTCGACGTGATATTCTTTCACAAAACCGTAACCGCCATGAATTTGTACGGCTTCTACCGTAACATCCATCGCTACTTTACTGGCAAATAATTTAGCCATAGAACCTTCCAATGTGTAAGATAAGCCCTGATCTTTCAGCCAAGCAGCTTTGTGCACTAACAATCTAGCGGCCTCGATTTGTGTCGCCATATCGGCAAGTTTAAATGCAATGGCTTGATGATCAGCAATAGGCTTACCAAAGGCTTTACGTTCTTTAGAGTAAGCCAAAGCAAGCTCATAGGCCCCTGCAGCAATACCTAAAGCCTGTGCGGCAATACCAATACGCCCACCTTCTAAGGTTTTCATGGCAAACTTAAAGCCAAAGCCATCTTCGCCAATACGGTTTTCTTTAGGCACTTTTACATCATTGAACATTAATGAGTGGGTATCAGATCCACGAATACCCAATTTGTTTTCTTTAGGTCCGATAGTAAAACCAGGGGTTCCTTTTTCAACGATAAATGCGTTGATGCCCTTGTGTTTTAATTCTTTGTGGGTTTGCGCAATCACCAAATAAGTACTGGCAGTACTTCCATTGGTAATCCAGTTTTTGGTCCCGTTTAAAAGATAATAGTCGCCTTTATCTTCGGCTGTAGTTTGTTGCGAAGTCGCATCTGATCCTGCTTCTGGTTCAGAAAGGCAGAAGGCACCAATTTGCGTACCTGCCGCTAGTGGCTTCAAATATTTTTCCTTTTGTGCTTCAGTGCCATATTTTTCTAGTCCGTAACAAACCAGTGAGTTGTTTACAGAAACGACTACGGAAGCGGAGGCATCTACTTTCGAAAGCTCTTCCATTACTAGGGCGTAAGAAACGCTATCCATTCCTCCACCATTGTACTTTGGATCAACCATCATTCCCAAAAAACCCAACTCCCCAAGCTTTTTAACTTGTTCAGCTGGAAATTTTTGATGTTCATCTCGGTCTATTACACCGGGCTTTAATTCATTTTGGGCAAAATCTCTGGCTGCTTGCCTAATCATTTGCTGCTCTTCGCTTAATTCAAAATGCATAAAAAGGTAAATTGGTTAGATTTCAAAGATAGTATTTTTCAAATAATACTATGCAAACATAACATTTATTTCATGCCACATTTTGGAGATAAAGATGTTTAGGTGACTTAACTATTGACATTCTTTAAATCGATATGCCCAAGTCTTATGGAGTTTACACAAGAATGCTATTTTTGTTAAATGAACTTCGGTCAGCAAATTTTATTTTTCTTTGGCGCCTTAGGTGTTTTCAATGGCTTTATCATTAGCATCTATTTGCTGGCCTTTAAAAAACCTCTTTCTGCAACATCAGCTTTCTTGGGTTTATTTCTGTTATCGCTATGCTTAAAAATCAGCAAGTCCTTTATTTTTTACTTCTATCCAGATTTACCAGGCATTTATATTCAAATAGGCATTTTATTCAGTTCTTGGGTAGGCCCTTCGCTTTTCTACTTCATTAAATCGGCATCGGGACTGTCACAAAAGAACTTAACCATTGCCAAATGCACTTACGCCTTTTGGACTGGGGCCATTATTGCCGTAAGCCTGATTGCGCCATACGATAGTTATCCTGGTTTATGGAACGACTATGTGTGGACTATTGTCGCAGCACAATTTACAATCTATAACATTCTTTCTGCTTGGCTACTTAAACCAACATTCATTAAAGTGTTAAAAAGAGAACAATTACCCACTACGGAAAAACTATTGCTCTCTGTTTTTATCGCTAACTTAATTGTCCCGTTGGCTTTTAAACTTCCAATTTTTTCTTTCTTTAACGGATATTGTATTAGTGGAGCTTTATTTTTCTCTCTTGCCCTTTATCTCAACACTTTGTTATTTATGAGTAAAAGAAGAGGGGAAAATCTGCTTTCAGGGAAGACGGAAGCTGTGCGCTATGCCAATAAAAAAATTAACGAGCAGCAGGCGGTGGCCCTTACCACAAAACTAGATCGGATAATTTCGGAAGGGGCCCTTTACAAAAACCCCGATCTTAAACTGAACGACTTAGCCAGTAAAATGGGTATTTCGGGACATCAGCTTTCCCAGTTACTAAACGACAACCTTGGCAAAAGTTTTGCAGCTTATATTAACGAATACCGAGTGAACGAAGCTTGCCAAATGATTGCCAAACAGCAGCACGTTAAGCTAGAGGCCATTGGGTATGAAGTCGGCTTTAACTCCAAGTCTACTTTTTACAGCACTTTTAAAAAACATAAAAATACTACCCCCACTCTCTACAAAGAGCAATTATCGGTTATTGTCGTATCCTGATATAGGTATAGATTTATAATTCCGAACTCCTAAATCTGAGAATCAAAACCTCTTTCCTTTCATCCTCGCATAGTTTTGGACTTCAACAAAAATCCAAATACACGCGTAATGAAATTTATTTTAGGGTTAAGCCTATTTTTAGGAATATTACTTACTGCAAAAGCACAAACTATTAGTGGTCGATTAATTGATGGGAACACGAAGAAAGGCCTAATATTAGCCAACCTCTCCTTAATCAATGAAGATAAAACTACTCCAGCTAAATACACTGGTAGCGACACCTTAGGAAATTTTGAGTTTAGGGAAATTAAAAATGGAAAATACACGCTACTGGCGACGTTAATGGGTTATCAGAAAACAGAAAGAAGTATCATTGTCAACCATCAGCTTAGCAAAGCGATCAACTTAGGGGATATCATTCTTACAGAAGATCCAAGTTTACTAAAAGAAGTAACCATTACTGGAGGCCTGCCCTCTTTTAGCACCAAAAACGGACAACTAAAAATTGGCATAGCCAATAATGCTTTCTTTAAATCGTCGGCCAATTTACTCGATGTTTTTAGAAAACTGCCAGGCCTACAAGTGGGCCAGGATGGAAGCATGCAATTGGCCAGCAGAGCTACACCAACTTTATTCGTAGACGGCAAACCCGCCAACATGAGTAGCGAAGAAATACTAACCTATTTAAGCGGATTATCTCCAGAAATGGTTGAATCGATTGAAATCATTAATCAGCCGTCTTCCAAATACGATGGAGAATACCAAGGCATTATTGATGTAAAGTTAAAGCGTAATCAATCTTTAGGGCTCAAGGGCAGTTATAACGCTAGGCTCCAACGCAACAACTACAGTCTACTTGAACACAACCTTTCCTTGGGATACAAAACAGAACGATTAAGCTATCAGCTTACGCTTGGCCATACCGCAGGAAGCACTTATTACAGATATCACGCCTTGCAGTTTTTAGCCAATAGTAACGCCATGACCACCGATACCCGTACGGCTACAGCAAACCAGAATTTTAATGTACAGGCACACTTAGCCTATGAAATAAAACCAACGCAAAGCCTAGAAGTTTTTGTACGTACGCTTCAAGTTAAGCGCAATGCTGTTAGTGCAAACCATCTCATCACTCAAGACAACCGTCAACAAAATACCATTGCCCTCGTTAAAAGTGACAATGACGCACGCCCAAAACAACATCATTACACTGGAGGACTTAATTACGATGCCCGCTTTAAAAACAGCGAGCTGCATATCATCGCCTCTTTGTCGCAAATTAACAATCTACAAACAGAAGACATCCAAAATCGTGATTTGCTTGCGCAAGATTTATTGAGCTATTGGAAAACAGATTCAAAAAACAATATCCTGATTAGAAATGCGCAAGCTGATTATACCCAAAACATTGGCGCACAAAAGCTAGAAATGGGGGCTAAATTTGCTTACACTTCAACCCATAACAATCTCCGTTATGATACTCTAGGCAATGATATTTTCAGTATAGACCTAAAGCGCAGCAATCAATTTCGTTATCAGGAATATATTAGCGCTGCATATTTTTCTTATTTAGGCCAATGGAAAAAGTTTAGCTATAGTATTGGATTAAGGACTGAGCACACCCGCAGCGTGGCCAATTCAATCACTACTGGACAACTTACTGAAAGGGATTACTTGAAGTGGCTACCCAGCATCAATTTAAATTACACTTTGAGCAACACCGAGCAACTTAGTTTTAATTATAGTAGGCGTATCACAAGACCAACTTTTGCCGCACTCAACCCTTTTCGTTTTTACTACAGCCCTAGGCATTATTGGATAGGAAACCCTTACTTGCAACCGTCTACCACCAGCCTGTTTGCATTAACCTACAGCAGAAAGAGCCTTAACATTTCATTAAACGCAGGGCGAGAAACAGATGTCATGTCTCGTTATCCAGAATATAACCCAGCAACAGACGAGTTGATTTTTTTGGGCAGAAACCTCCCTTATCGAAATTTTGCAAACATTCAGGTCAGCTCACCAATTACGGTTAACAAGTGGTGGCGCATGACGCATAACTTAGGCTTATTTTACAACAAAGAGCTTACGCCTTATTTTGGAAAAACTTATCGCATACCCATACATAATTATACCATCAACGGCAGTCAGATACTTACCCTTAAAAGCTTGCTATTCGATGTAAGTTACAGCTACGAATCGAAAAGTGGCAATGGTTTGTACATTATGTCACCAGTATATGGAATAGATTTTGGGATGCAAAAAGCATGGTTTAAAAACAAGCTCAATACCAGGCTTACGCTTTACGATGCTTTTGACAACCTGAAGAGGAGACTGATCTTTAGGGAGAAAAGCATTATCAATAACGATTTCTACCATTATTTTGCAGCGCAGAGACTGGTGTTGGGCATTACCTACAACTTTGGCAGCTCTACCTACAAATCCAAGGAGAATAAGCGCAGTGATGAAGAAAACAGAGCCAATTAATGGCTCTTATTTCAACAAACGGTTGTTATCGTCAGGAAAAACCAAAATCGGCTGGTACTTTTTCGCTTCCTCCATAGGCAACGAACCATAAGATATAATGATAAGGATATCACCCACCTGTACTCTTCTTGCGGCAGCACCGTTTAAGCAAATGGTACCCGTTCCCCTTTCTCCTTTGATGACATAGGTTTCAAAACGCTCACCATTATTGTTATTCACAATTTGAACCTTTTCATTGGCGATAATGTTTGCTGCGTCCATCAAATCTTCATCAATGGTGATGCTACCTACATAGTTAAGCTCTGCTTGGGTTACCTTAACACGGTGTATTTTCGATTTCAGAATCTCGATAATCATTTGGCAAAGTTAGGAATTAAGTTTTAGAGTTTGCATGAAGCAGTTTTCAGTTTAAAGTCACAAAAAGTCTCACTAATTAATGATGACATTGTCAATCAACCTCGTTTGGCCAACCTTTGCGGCAACTAAAACCACCGTGTCTTGTTTGGTTTTTTGTTCAACAGGCAAAAGGGTATCTCCATTGGCAATAGTCAAATAATCCAATTCTACGCCCGGTACCGTATTGATCATCGCCTCAGCCTCTTCTAAAAGTTGGTCAAGTTCTAAACGATCATAATTTGCATCTATATAAAACAACGCTCTACTTAGCACTAGCGCATGCTCTCGATCACTTTGGCTCAAATGTATATTTCTAGAGCTCATGGCCAACCCATCAACTTCCCTTATAATTGGACAAACGGCAATTTGTACGTCCAAACCAAGCTCCTTCACCATATTCTTGATCATCAGTACCTGCTGAAAATCCTTTTGACCAAACATCGCCACATCAGGTTTTACCGCATCAAAAAGTTTAAAAACAATTTGGGTAACCCCTTGGTAATGCCCTTTTCTAAATTCGCCTTCCAACACAAACTCAGCTTCTCCTAAATCTATTTTCCATTGCTCTGGTGTTGGATAGCTGGGGTACATTTCCTTTACCGAAGGCATGAACACAAAATTACAGCCTGCTTCAGTAAGCATCTTAATATCGTGAGCTAAGGGACGTGGGTATTTCTCCAAATCTTTAGGATCCGTAAACTGCGTTGGGTTCACAAAAATACTGCAAACGACTATATCTGCTAATTTTTGCGCTTCGGCAATAAGTGAAAGATGACCTTGGTGCAAAGCGCCCATGGTAGGCACCAATGCTATTTTCAAGCCACTTGTTTTCAAAGGTGTTAGCGAGCTCTGAAGTTCAGCTAAGGTTGCTATTACTTTCAATATGGTGTTTTGTTTTGAGGCTGCTAAATTGAGCATTTCTGTAAAACTTACAAAGCGGGAATAGCAAGATATTGATAAATATTAATATTTTCCGTACCTTTGCCCCTTGATAATCTTTAAATTAACAGTAATTTAATAATATATGGAGATGGCAAAAACGAAGCTACTGATTATTACCCACGAGATGTCGCCTTTCCTCGAACTCACCAAAATTTCTGAAATTACTCGCCAATTACCGCAGGCTATGCAGGAAAAAGGATTTGAAATCCGCATCTTGATGCCCAAATTTGGCAACATTAATGAAAGAAGAAATAGGTTGCACGAGGTGATCCGATTATCAGGGATGAACATCATTATTGATGATAACGACAACCCTTTGATCATTAAAGTGGCGTCGATACCAGCGGCTCGTATGCAAGTGTATTTCTTGGACAACGAAGATTATTTCCAAAGGAAGTACGTGTTTAGGGACAAAGAGAACAAGTTCTATGCAGACAATGATGAAAGAACCATCTTTTTCTGTAAAGGAGCATTGGAAACCGTTAAAAAATTGGGCTGGTCGCCTGACGTGGTACACTGCCATGGCTGGATGACCGCTTTAGTTCCTGCATACATCAAAACCACTTACAAAAACGACCCTACCTTTAAAAATTCAAAGGTTGTTTATTCGGTTTACGAAAACTGCTTTAGCGAAAAATTAAATGCAGACTTCCACAAGAAGGCGATCATGAATCACATGACTGCAGACGATACAAAAGCTTTTGAAGAAAGCGATTGTAACAGCTTGCATATTGGCGCTATAACTCACTCTGACGCAGTAGTATTAGCCGATGAGAAGATAGATGAAGCGGTGTTAAAATTTGTTAAAGATTCTAATAAACCAACTTTAGCTTTTAATTTAACCGAAAATTATGACAGCTTCTACTCTTTTTATGAAGAAGTTGCCAGTGATGAATTGGTTTCTTTAGCGTAACAAAGGCTTTATTTGATAATAAATATGAAATTTATAAAATTAGACTTATTGACCTTGTTGATAAGTCTTTTTCTTTTCGCCTCGTGCGAACGTACTTCTACCATTGGCTTGGAAGTAGATCCTTCCAATGTGATACAGGGTAACTTGATTGATACTGCAACCATTAGCTCCAGAACGGTGAAAGACGATGCTGGCAACACCAGTGCACTTACTAGATACCCTTTTGGCTTTCTTAATGATCCAGCTTTAGGATCAACTGCTTCTAGCCTAGCCTTATCTATAAATGTTCCTAGCGATGCTTATAGTTTTGGCACAAACGCAGTATTAGACTCTGCAGTATTAGTGTTAAATTATGCTGGAGAATTCTACGGAGATAGTACTGCTACCTATAACGTTGATGTGCATCAGCTTAATAACAACCTGGCCAAAGAGAACACATTCTTAAGCAACAGAACTTATCCATTTAATAGCACTGTAGTGGCCAATTATACTGGCAAGGTTTTTCCAACCACGCCAATTAAGGTTACCGATGTGCTTACTGGAGCTAAAGACACCATTAAGACGAATACGCCGCAACTTCGTGTAAAATTAAGTAACAGCTTTATCACCAGCAATATTGTAAATCTACCCGCAACTTCTTTAAAATACAATTCCTATTTCCAAGATGCGTTTAAAGGCTTATACGTTCAAATTAAACCTTCTGCACAAAGCACTATGGGCAATGGCGGCGTAATGTTCTTTAATTTTGCAAGCACAGCTGGTTCAGGTGTAATGTTGTATTACAGAAAACAGAATGCAACTACAACCACTTTAACGGATACGGTTTCTGTAAACTTTCCAATATCTACAAGCACATCTCCTTTGGGTGCTAGCGTATCGCACACCTATTCAACGCAAGTACAAACCCAACTTGATGCCCTTGTTACAAATCCAAAACAACAATTTCCTACGACCTACTTGAAACCACTAGGAGGCCTAAGAACTAAGATTTCTTTCCCTTATCTCCAAAAAATGAAAACTGAGGTTGGCGGCAAAATGATTGTAAACAAGGCCGAGCTAATTGTTGATTTAAGCAGCGGAACCGATATTGCTCCTTTTAGAGCCGCACCAAGGATTGCCCTATACAGAACAGACATTGCAGGGCAACGAAAAAACTTACCTGATAATGATGCTGGCGACGGTGTGACTACAGCGGGAGACCCAAGAGCAAATCCATCTGTATTTGGGGGATATTTTGACTCAACCAAAAAGAGATATGTATTTATAGTTACTGCTTACATGCAAGATTTATTAGATGGTAAAACGGAAGACTATGGCACTTATCTGGCCGTTACCCCTACTGCCACTTTTGAATATATGCCTTCATTTGGTGCAGCTTCACGGGCAATAATCGGCAGCTTCCAGAAGAGTCCCGCAGCTGGTGCGAACCTGATTAAACTCAACATTTACTATACAAAAGCGAACTAGCGAAAAAATTACGCAAACGTTTGATAAAATCCCTCTAAAGAAATACTTTAGGGGGATTTATATTTTTAACCCCCAAAAAAACATGTGTGGAATTGTAGGCTATATTGGCTTTAGAGAAGCTTGGCCAATCGTTTTAAAAGGTCTAAAAAGACTAGAATATAGAGGATATGACAGCGCAGGAATTGCCTTGATAGACCATGAAAACTTGAACATATATAAGAAAGCAGGAAAGGTAAAAGAGCTCGAAGATTTTGCTGCTGATAAAAATCTTTCTGGTACAATAGGCATGGGTCATACCCGCTGGGCGACTCATGGAGCCCCTTCTGATAGAAATTCGCATCCTCACACTTCTCAAAAAGGAAACCTCAGCATCATCCATAATGGCATCATAGAAAACTATTCGACCCTGAAAGAAGAACTTATTTCAAGAGGTCACTCTTTTAGTAGCGACACCGATACAGAAGTGTTGATTCACCTGATCGAAGACATCTATCAAAACAACAATATTGACTTGACCGAGGCTGTCCGTTTAGCACTAAACGAGGTCACTGGAGCTTATGCCATCGTCATTATGGACGAAGAAAATCCAAACCAGCTAATTGCCGCAAGAAAAGGCAGTCCAATGGTGATTGGTGTTGGCCAAGGTGAGTACTTCATTGCTTCGGATGCAACGCCAATTGTAGAGTACACCAAAAATGTGATCTATTTAAATGATAATGAAATTGCTTTTTTAAAGCGTGATGAGCTAGAGATCAAACGCCTGGACAATGTTGTACAAACACCATATATACAAGAGCTGGAATTAAAGCTAGAAATGCTGGAAAAAGGCGGCTACGAACATTTCATGCTAAAGGAGATCTACGAACAACCAAGGTCTATTCGCGATTGTATGAGAGGCCGTATTTATCCAGAAGAAGGACAAGTACAACTAGGCGGAATCAAGGAATTTGCGGATAAGCTGAAAAACATTGATCGCATTATTATCGTAGCTTGCGGTACCTCGTGGCACGCAGGCTTGGTAGGCGAGTATTTAATTGAGGAATATGCACGTATCCCAGTAGAAGTGGAGTATGCTTCGGAATTCAGATATAGAAATCCGATTATTACCGAAAAGGATGTAGTGATTGCCATTTCACAGTCAGGCGAAACCGCCGACACCATGGCAGCCATAGAAATGGCAAAAGAAAAAGGAGCGACCATTTTTGGAATATGTAATGTCGTTGGCGCCTCCATTCCTCGTATCACACATGCTGGGGTATATACCCACGCAGGCCCTGAAATTGGCGTAGCCTCTACCAAAGCCTTTACGGCGCAGGTAACCGTGCTTACGTTAATGGCCTTTTATATGGCACAGCAAAAAGGCACGTTAACCAGCTCAAAATTAAGAGAATTGCTTACTGAACTAGATTGTATTCCCGAGAAAATACAAACCGCTTTGCTTTCCAACGATTTGATTCAAGAAATCTCTTCCAAAATTAAGGATGCCAGAAACTGTCTGTTTTTAGGTAGGGGAAGCGGTTTTCCTGTAGCTTTAGAGGGAGCTTTAAAACTGAAAGAAATTTCCTACATCCATGCCGAAGGTTATCCTGCCGCAGAAATGAAACACGGACCAATTGCTTTAATAGACGAAGAGATGCCTGTGGTATTTATCGCCACCAAAAATTCTTCTTACGAAAAAGTGATTAGCAATATTCAGGAAGTAAAAGCCAGAAAAGGAAAAGTAATTGCCATTGTTACCGAAGGCGATACAGAAGTGAAAAAAATGGCCGACTACTGCATTGAAATTCCCGATGCCAGTGAAGCCTTCTTGCCATTATTGGCCACCATTCCGCTGCAGTTGCTTTCTTATCACATTGCAGTAATGAGAGGCTGTAACGTTGACCAGCCTAGAAACCTAGCTAAATCCGTAACAGTTGAATAAAAGAAAAGCCCCGCAAGTGCGGGGCTTTTTTTGTCTTTTTTATTTTTGGTTAGTTATTGTATTATCATTTACTTAAAAAGGCAAATCTCCTGTTTCGTCAATGGAAGTTGAAAAATCGTCTTCTATTTTATTATTAATATTGCTGCTGTTGCCATTTGTTGGAGCATTTGGTTCAAAATCGCTTTTTCTGCCTAACATGGTAAAGTTTTCAGCCACCACTTCTGTAACGTATTTTTTCACTTTTTCCTTGTCTTCGAACGAACGTGTCCTCAGTTTACCTTCTATGTAAACCAGCTTTCCTTTTTGAAGATACTTTGAAGCTACTTCAGCCAAGCCTCTCCACAACACAATATTGTGCCATTCAGTTTGTTCAACTCGTTTACCGTCCTTGTTAAATGTCTCTGAAGTAGCTAAGGGGAAACTTGCAACGGTAACACCGCCTTCCAAATGTCTAACTTCGGGGTCCTTTCCCAAGTGCCCCACTAAGATTACTTTGTTAATACCTGACATAAATATATTTGATTAGTCTATATGTTTTTCAATAAAATCCCCAATAATTTTGGGATGAGGTAATTGTTTAAATGTCGTTAATTTAACCGATTTAATTTCGGTGTGTTGATTAAAGTTAACAATATAATTATCTATTGCAAAAAATTGAACATATATTGTTTGGTGCGTTAAAACATGTTTTTTACTTTCTAAAACCGTAAGCTCTACGTTTTTTCCAAACAGTTCGTGCACTTTAGCCAACAGCGCCACATCGTCAATCGTTACCTCCTGTTCCGATTCTATCAGAGGAAAATCATATAGTTGTTGCCAAACATCACCAGGCTGTCTTTGCTTGGCGAGTATTTCATCATCATTTATACCAACAAAATAATTAAACCACCGTTTTCTTATTTTAACTTTTTTGAGCTTCAAGGGTAATTGCTCTACCTTTTGATGTTGATAGGCATAACAGCCTGGCTGTACTGGACATTGGTTGCAAAGGGGTGATTTTGGCTTGCAATGCAATGCTCCAAACTCCATAATGGCTTGGTTATATATGGCAGGCTCTTGATCTTGGATGAGCTCTTGTGCCAACTGAGCAAATTGTTTTTGCCCTTTTGGTGAGTTGATGGCCTCTTCAATTCCAAAGTAACGAGCTAACACACGGTAAACGTTGCCATCTACCACGGCTTGCTTTTCGTTGCTCGAAAAAGAAGAAATAGCTGCAGCAGTATAGCCACCTATCCCTTTTAGCTTTAACAAATCCTGATAAGCTGTAGGAAAATTTCCTTCGAAATGATCCACTACATATTTAGCCGTATACAGCATATTACGTCCCCTTGAATAATACCCCAAACCCTGCCAAAGCTTTAGCACACGTTCTTCGGAAGCATTCGCAAAAGCCTTAACATCAGGAAAATTCTCCAAAAATTTCAGAAAATAAGGGAGGCCCTGTTCTACCCTAGTCTGTTGAAGGATAATTTCTGAAAGCCAAATTACATAAGGATCCGTGGTCTCTCTCCAAGGCAGATCACGCTTATTTACAAAGTACCATTTAACAATTTCGGACTGAAAAGACATTGTAACAAAAGTACAATAAAAGCAGTTAAAACTGTAAAACTTGCAATGCCATGATGGTTATAGACAGAAATAAATCATCTTTTATTTTCCTATCTCGTTAAAAAGCAATACTTTTGCAACCCCAAATCAGATGTAATTAAAAAACACACACAATAATTAATTAATTTTAGAAATATGACTAAGGCAGATATTATTGCTGAAATATCAACAAAGACAGGGATTGAGAAAGTTGACGTTCAAGAGACAGTGGAGGCATTTTTCAAAGTAATCAAAAACAATATGATTAACGGCGAAAATGTTTACGTAAGAGGTTTTGGCAGTTTTGTAGTAAAGAAAAGAGCTCAAAAAACTGCTAGAAATATCTCTAAAAACACCGCGATCATTATTCCAGAACATTTTGTTCCTAGCTTTAAGCCAGCAAAAGTATTTGTTGACAAAGTGAAAAACAGCACTAAAAAACTTAAAGCAGAAGCTTAATATTTGACTTTTATGAAAAGCCCACGCACCACACAGATTGTAATTATTGCAGGTATTGTATTGCTTGTGGGCTTTTTATTTAGCCAAGATATTAAAGGACTGGTAAAACCGAAGGATGATGCTACCGTGGGAATGCCACAGGAAGCAGCAACCCCAGGCGTTAGTTTGGCAGAAGCTTCGGCGACAGCTAAAAACTTAATCAGCAATGCTGCCGCAAAGGAATTCACTTCTTTAGAAAGTGCATTCCAAAAAGCACAGGGCGAAGAAAAAGCAAACCAAGCAAAGGTTTTAGCTCAAAAATGGGATGATTTGGAACAAGCTATTCCTAGTGCGCTTTATTTAGAAGAAGTTGCCAAAGAACAATCTTCATTACAAAATTGGGTTAAAGCTGGTGATCGTTTCCTAAAAGCTTTTGACAATACACAAGATAGTTTAGTGAAGCCTGCCATGCTCCAAAAAGCAAATCAAGCATTTACCAAAGCTGTTGCTATTGACTCGACAGACTTAGATGCGAAAACTGGAATGGGTATCACCGTAGTAAACGGCATGGGTGCTCCTATGGAAGGTATTGCCATGTTGTTAGACGTGGTTAAAAAAGATCCAAAAAACTTTAAGGCAAACATGAACTTAGGTTTGTTCGCCATTAAATCTGGTCAGTTTGACAAGGCCATTACCCGCTTTGAGGATTTGATCAAAAACATTAAGGCTACTCCTGATGCGTATTTCTATTTGGCTACTGCCTATGAAAACCTTGGGAAAAACCAAGAGGCTATTGACGCCTATCTACAAAGCAAAAAACTCGCAGCCAACCCTACATTATCTGGTTTCATAGATAAGAAGGTAGCTGAGTTGAAAAAATAAATTATAGAATTAATAAAAACATTTAAAACTTCAAAATTATGCCAAGCGGTAAAAAAAGAAAAAGACATAAAATGGCTACCCACAAACGCAAAAAACGTTTAAGAAAAAACAGACACAAGAAAAAATAATTTTTCTTAAGTGTTTTGGCCAAAGGTAAATGCTCAAAAGTATTTACTTTTGGATTCTATGTTTTTTGGTCCATGTGTTAATAAGGCTTTAAAGCCTTAAAATCTGTAGCTTTGGTAAAGGAATTAATAATAGATTCTACTCCTACGGGAGTAACCATAGCTTTAATAGAAGACAAGCAACTTGTTGAGCTTCACAAAGAACACGTTAACAACAACTACGCTGTAGGCGATATTTATTTAGGCCGCATTAAAAAGATTATGCCCGGCCTAAATGCTGCGTTTGTAGATGTTGGTTACGAGAAAGATGCATTTTTGCATTACTTTGATTTAGGTCCTCAGGTACAATCTCTGATAAAGCTAACAAAGATTAGACGTAACGGCACACCGGGCACTTTATTGGATAACTTTAAATTAGAGGCCGACATCAATAAGGCCGGGAAAATCTCGGAAGTTGTTAGCAAAAATTTACTGGTACCAGTACAGATCGCCAAAGAACCCATTTCTACAAAAGGACCCAGATTAAGTTCGGATCTTTCCATTGCTGGAAGATATACAGTACTGGTTCCTTTTTCGAATGTGATCTCCATTTCAAAAAAAATAAAAAGCAATACTGAACGTGGTCGCCTAAAAAAGATCATTGAAAGTATAAAGCCCAAAAATTTTGGAGTAATCATTAGAACAGTTTCTGAAGGAAAGGGCGTTACGGAATTACAAAAAGACTTACTGGACTCTATTTCCAAATGGGAGAGCTTCATGAAGAAGCTGCCCGAAACGGAGCCATCTAAGCGTGTTTGGGGTGAAATGGATAGGACATCAACGCTTATCCGCGATATTTTAAGTACCGATTTCGCCAACGTTTATGTAAACGACCAAGCATTATTCGAAGACATTCGCTCTTACGTGCACGAAATTTCTCCAGAAATGGAACGCATTGTAAAGCAATACAGGCATAAAGAGCCTATTTTTGACCATTTTGGGGTTGAAAAACAAATTAAGAACGGTTTTGGAAAAACTGTAAACTTGGCAGGAGGTGCCTACCTAGTGGTAGAACATACTGAAGCTTTGCACGTAATAGACGTAAATAGTGGCAATAGAACCGCTAGCAAAGAAAACCAAGAAGAAAATGCGCTTCAGGTGAATAAAGAAGCCGCTAAAGAAATTGCCCGCCAATTAAGGCTAAGAGATATGGGTGGCATTGTGGTCATTGATTTTATTGACATGCACAAGCCAGCTAATAGAAAAGTGTTGTTTGACCACCTGAGGGAGTTAATGCTTCAGGACAGAGCAAAACATACCATTTTACCTCCTAGCAAATTTGGTTTGGTACAAATTACTCGTCAAAGGGTAAGACCAGAGATGAACATCGTAACGGTTGAAAAATGTCCAACCTGTGATGGCACTGGGGAAATAAAGGCAAGTATTGTGTTGATGGACGACATTGAAAGCAACTTGACTTACATCCTACGTGAGCAAAACGAAAAAAATATTACGCTAAATGTACACCCTTACATTGCTGCGTTTATTAAAAAAGGGTTGGTTTCCTTACAATGGAAATGGTTCTTCAAATTTGGACAATGGGTGAAAGTGAAGGCGATATCTTCTTATCACCTCACGGAGTTCCACTTCTTGTCTTCTAAAGATGAAGAAATCAAACTTTAACAAAATATTAAAAGTCTCGATGAAAATCGGGACTTTTTTGTTTAAAACTCGCCTAGTATTTCCAAACGATTAAGTCTAAATTCGTAAAATATAAAACGATAACAAGTTGTAGTTCGTCAATCTAAAAACTAACATCAATTGGCTAAAATCAAATCAGCATATTTCTGTCAGAGCTGTGGCTACGAATCGGCCAAGTGGCTAGGTAAATGCCCCTCATGTCAACAGTGGAATACCTTTGTAGAAGAAGTGGTTGAAAAACCTTCTGCTGGGTCAGCCATATGGAAATCCTCTACTGGGCAACAAAGAGTGGCCAAGCCCAGCAAGCTGGAAGACATTACCAGTGCTACCGAAGAGAGGATGCTTACTGGCGATGCAGAACTCGACCGAGTTTTAGGCGGTGGTTTGGTTCCTGGTTCTGTGACGTTAATTGGCGGCGAACCTGGTATTGGCAAGTCAACACTGATGCTCCAATTGGCCTTAAATATTAACCAAAAACGTGTTTTGTACGTATCAGGAGAAGAGAGCGAACAACAGATCAAAATGCGTGCGGAGCGCATTACCAAAACACCAAAAGCCAATTGCTTCATTCTTACGGAAACATCAACCCAAAATATTTTCAAACAACTGGAGCAACTACAGCCTGAGATTTTAGTGGTCGACTCGATACAGACCCTGCATTCGGCTCATATCGAATCAACCCCAGGCAGTGTTTCCCAAGTAAGAGAATGTACCGCAGAACTATTGAGATTTGCGAAAGAGACCGCCACTCCTGTTTTTCTGATTGGACATATCACTAAAGACGGGGCCATTGCGGGGCCAAAGATATTGGAACATATGGTAGACACCGTTTTACAGTTTGAAGGCGACAGGCACCATATTTATCGCATTCTACGCTCTATTAAAAACCGTTTTGGAGCCGCTGCCGAATTAGGGATCTACGCCATGCATGGAAATGGCTTAAGAGAAGTTTCCAATCCTTCGGAAGTATTGCTTTCACAACGTGACGAAGAACTGACTGGTATCACGATTGGTGCTACTATTGAAGGGGCCAGACCAATGGTGATTGAAACACAAGCGTTAGTAAGTACTTCTGCCTATGGTACTCCGCAACGTTCTGCTACAGGGTTTGACACCAAGCGCATGAATATGCTTTTGGCAGTGCTAGAAAAAAGATGTGGATTTCGATTAAGTGCCAAAGACGTCTTCTTAAATATTGCAGGAGGCATTAAAGTTGAGGATCCAGCGATAGACCTTTCTATCATTGCTGCCATTATTTCTTCTCATGAAGATATTGCTATCTCATCAAAGATATGTTTTGCGGCCGAAGTAGGGCTTTCTGGAGAAATAAGAGCGGTTAATAGAATTGAACAGCGCATCTCAGAGGCGGAGAAATTAGGCTTTGAAAAAATCTTTATTTCAAGTTACAACCAAAAAGGCTTTAATAAGGATAAGTTTAAGATTGAGTTAATTACCGTTTCCAAAATTGAGGAGGTTTTCTCTGCTTTATTCGGCTAACTGAAAAAAAATTATCCATTTGTACTACAAATATCTTTTTGGCGTTTTTAGAGCAACAGAAAATCTAAGTTTGATCATGGATAGTTATTTAGAAAGATTTAAATATCTTTGCTCCTCAATCTTAACTACATATTAAAACAAAATAGTGATGAAAAAATTAATTTTAAGCTTAGTTTTTTGTGCTTTAGCAAGTGTTGGTTTTGCGCAAGATAACGTAGAAGGCCAATCATTTGGTGAAGGGGTTAAAAAAGGCAATATCATTGCTGCTACAGATGTAAATGCCAAGTTAGGCACAGCAGCTAAAGCAGACATGAAAGTAGAAGGAGAAGTGGTAACTGTTTGCAAGAAAAAGGGTTGCTTTATGACCGTTAAAATTTCGGACAACGAAACCATGTTCGTTAAATTTAAAGACTACGGTTTTTTTATGCCAAAAGACATGCCTGCTGGTACTAAAGTAGTGATTGACGGCTTCGCTCAAAGAAAAGAAACCTCCGTAGAAGATTTAAAGCACTATGCTGAAGATGCTAAAAAATCTCCTGAAGAAATAGCAAAAATTACCCAGCCTAAAAAAGAAATCGTTTTCGAAGCGAAAGGCGCAGTAATTTTAAAGTAATTAGAAAGGTTCTCCTTTTTAATATTGATTGATTGAAAAGCCCCGCCTGTGCGGGGCTTATTTTTTGCCCCACCCAATTTGTAATATTTTTAACAAATAAAGATTTAATTATTAATTTTTTTTAATTATTGATTTTTTGCGCTATCTTCACTCTATTAACAAATGAAACCTAATTAAATGATGAAACTGAACAAAACAACCTTTCTGCTTGCTGCCCTTTCTATATTTGGCGTAAAAACCTATGCCCAACAGCTTAGCAAGGAGCAAAACCAAGCTTTGCTAAAGGCTAGCCAAGGCGCTATTGTTAAGCTGGATGGGTTCCTAACCGAGAAAACCGCTCAAATTCCTTTTCAAAAGTTCCCAACTCCAGGACCACAATACATCATCTCTGACGACCCTGAATACATCCGTGTACCTGAAGCTATCGCATTAAAAGAAAGTGTAGTCCCTGGTTCAGTTCGTTTCTATTTGTACAACGTAAACGGCGTAGTAGAACCTCAAAAAATAGATAGGAAAATCATTGCCATGATCAAAAATACAGGTAAGGCTCCTATGCGCATTAAAATGTTGAAATATGTGACCCAAAAACCAAGCACCAATTATTTTAAATTGGGTAAAGAGGGATTAGCTTCTTTCTTCGCGGCACAACCTAGTGAAGAGGTGCGTATTGTAAAACCTGGCGATGCAGTTCCCATTGATGATAAGCTAGAACAATATGTAGTCAAATACGATGAGCTCGTTCATGGTTTTTATGAATTTGTAATCGATCAGCCTGCGGAAATTACTGTATTGCAAGCCGACCTTAAAACCAGTGGCAAAGAGGCTTTAAAACGCATTACCAATGTTTTACCTCCTAAAACCAAAAGTGGCGCGGGAAGAGGTTTATATGGCGTAAGCAATTATCACGTGAATAACACCACTATAATCGACACTAAAAATGGCACATCTGCTTTAGTGGTTGCTGATGGCGTAAACGATCCTTGGATTATTGGTCGTGAAGGAACCACTGGACAACAAGCGAAGCTTGCTGGAAACTACGGCGTGATGTATGACATCGAATTAAAGTGGAAAAGTACCGACGGTAAAGGCCTTGCTTTGATTACCTGGAATTCTCGCTCTGCAGACAACAAATGGTGCAGCGGAATGGCTGCTGCCATGAAAGTAAGCGAAGGCAAATTTAAAGAGGGTATTATCCAATTGCCGAAAGATGAATTAGTGACTAAATCTGCTCCAGAAGCCGTATTGATCCAAGTGTTTAAACCTTCTGGCAAAGGCGAAGAGCAAACCATAAAATTAACTTATTCGCCTCCAGGAGCATCTTGCCTACCAACCCCATTAATTTTGGTTCCTGTTGACTTAAATCCATAACGATGAGATTAGTACAACTCATCTTCATCCCATTTTTCTTGGGCGTATCTACATTATATGCCCAAGAAATTCTAACCATTTCCTCTCCAAAAAACCTTAAGCAAACGGATTCTGTTTTGGTGTATAAGCCTAAACAAATGTCGGGCAAAACAGCTTTGGTATATTTGCTGCATGGGCACAGTGCTAATTACAAGAGCTGGAGCAAATTGGCGAATCTTCAAGCGTTGGCAGATCAATATAACTTCATTATTGTATGTCCCGATGGTTTGAAAAAAAGCTGGTATCTCAACTCCCCAAATCCCGATAGCACCCAATATGAAAGTTTCTTTTTGGAGGAACTGATGCCAACCATCAACAAAAAATATCCAGTAGATGCGCAACGAGTTTTTATCACAGGAGCCAGTATGGGGGGCTTTGGTGCCATGTGGATGATGATCAAATATCCACATCTGTTTGCTGGAGCAGGCAGTACTTCAGGCGTGTTAAACCTTCGTTATTCTGCTTTCAGAAAAACAACCATCGCTTATCTTTTAGGCACTTATGGTGATAATAATGTACTTTACGACGAGTATTCGCCCGTCAATAAATTAGCAGCATTACAAGGGCAAAACAAGGCCCTTATTTTTGATACTGGTACTGAAGATTATCTTTACATCACCAGTAAGCAGTTTAGGCAAAAATGCGATGAGCTTAAAATAAAAGCCACTTACATTGCTCAACCTGGAGGCCATACTGGCGGCTATTGGAGCAAAACCATCCTTAAACATTTTGAGTTCTTTGCCGAACATCTCAAAAACTAACCAGATGAAAAATCTATTTACAGCGTTATTATTTAGCTTTTTAGTTTATAACGCTAATGCTCAACAAAGTGGTATTCCTTTGATTCCACAACCCTCACAATTAACATTGGGCAATTCTTCCTTAAAAATCAGCGGACAAACCACTATTGCGCTACCCAAGGACAAAGCACATCAGACTTTGGTCAATCATTTTCGTGAGCAACTTGCTGCCGTTTTAAACACCAACATCAAAACCATTGTTGCTCCACTAAGCAAAAACAGCATTTCGTTTGTGATCAAAAAAGACTTCCCGAAAGACGCTTACCAACTTGATGTCAGCAAAAAAAATGTGGTGATTAGTGCCTCAGAACCTGCTGGCTGGTTTTATGGATGGCAAACCTTCATGCAAATGCTCCGATTAAAACTAGAAGAAGGGAAAGCAATTTCTTTGACCGAGTTAAGCATTAAAGATGAACCCAAGTTTGGCTGGAGAGGTTTAATGATTGATGTGAGCAGGCATTTTTTCAGCAAGGAAGTATTAAAGAGATATATCGACCAAATGGCGAAATACAAGTTTAATGTACTTCACCTTCACCTTACCGATAACCAAGGGTGGCGATTGGAAATTAAGCAATTACCCAAGTTAACAAGTGTAGGTGCTTGGCGAGTTCCCAGAACAGGTTATTGGAGCGGAATGCCCGCCCCAGCACCAGAGGAAAAAGCGACCTATGGTGGCTATTATTCTCAAGAAGACATTAAAGATTTGGTGGTCTATGCTAAACAGCGCTTTGTAGACATCGTCCCAGAAATAGATCTGCCTGGCCATAGCTTGGCTTTTGTAGCTTCCTATCCCGAAATCTCCTGCACCAAGACACCACAACAAGTACTTGCTGGCGACCCTTGGAATGCCAAAAGAACTAACGTAGTATGTGTAGGTAACGATTCTACCTACACCAAAATTGATCAGATTATTACCGAAATAGCAGAAATTTTCCCTTCTAAATACATTCATATTGGTGGCGACGAAGTAACTAGAAACTATTGGAGCAACTGCCCTGTTTGCCAAAACCGTATTACCAAAGAAGGCCTAAAAAATGTCGATGAATTGCAAAGCTATTTCGTGAATAGAGTCGCCAAAATGGTGATCGCAAAGGGAAAAATTCCCATTGGCTGGTATGAAACTTTAGAAAAGGGATTAGACAGCAACATTGTACAAATGAGCTGGAAAGATGAGAAAGGGGCGGTTAAATCTTCCAAAGAAGGAAAAAAAGTAATTTTAACGCCTGCATTCTTAACCTATTTGGATTTCTATCAAGGCGATCCATATTTAGAAAATGCTCCTTTTACGGTAAATAGACTTAGCAATAGTTATAAATTTAATCCCCTGCCTGCAGGCATTAATGTTAAAAATGTATTGGGTGGGCAAGGAAGTTTATGGACCGAACAAGTTCCAAATGAGCGTAAGTTACAGTTTATGACTTGGCCTAGAGGATTCACCTTATCCGAAAACTTATGGTCAACGGCACCAAAATTAAGCTGGCCCGATTTCTTTAATCGAATTGAAGCACATTTACCATTGTTGACCGTAGACAGCACCAATTATAGCAGCTATTTTTATGATGCAATCATTAGTGCCAAAAAAGGGCAAAACGATGAAGTACTCCTAAATATTGACACAGAAATTCCTGGATTAGCCGTTTATTATTCCTTTGATGATACAGATCCGGATCAATTTTACCCAAAATATAATGGACAGGCACTTGCCATTCCAAAAGGGGCAAAAAACATTAGAGTAGTCAGCTACAAGGATGCGGTACAAAAAAGTAGAATTGTACGTCTACCAATTTCAGAATTGAAGAAAAGGGCAAAGCTTTAAACTAGCCCAAGCAGGCGGTTTCTCACTAGCAAACAAGCACCGATAACCCCTGCTTTTTCTCCCAATTTAGACATTTTCAACTGCGTATCGTTATTCACCAAGCTAAGGGAGTACTTATTCAATGCACTTTTAATTGGCAAACGAATGTATTCTCCTGTGGCGGCCAAGCTTCCGCCCAAAATCACCATTTCAGGATTGAAAATGTTAATCAACACGGCAATACCTTTACCTAGCTTTTCACCTACTTCAGCTACCAACTCAATAGCCAATACATCATCGTTAATGGCTGCATCAATAATATCGTTTAATTTGATTTCGTCTACTGGCATTCCCGATAAAACAGAAGTAGAACCTTCCGCCAGCTTTTCTTTAAATTTCCTTACCAAGGCCCATCCAGAAACTTCGGTTTCTAAACAACCTTTTTTACCGCAGCTACAAAGAATTTCATTGTTAAAGAAAGGGATGTGTCCAAACTCGCCCGCAAAACCTGATTTACCGTAATAAAGCTGACTATTGATCATGATCCCGATACCCATCCCATAATCCATGTTTAGGAAAAGCACATTCTCTTCTTCATGTACCGCTCCCGCAGAAAACTCTCCAAAAGCCATCGCCCTCGAGTCGTTTTCTAAAAAGATCCTAAGGCCAATATTTCTTTCGATGACCTTGCTTAATGGCTCTTCATTGAAATGGAAAAAACTATAACTGTAGCCTGTAGAATAGTTAATCCTACCCGATAAATTGAGGCCAGCACCTAATATTTTTTCTCTTTTTACAGGCGCTTCTTTTACAAAATTATTAATAAGCTCACACAGTTGATTTAAAGATTCTTCGCTATTGTTTAAACTATAAGGGATGTTCTCCTTAATGTGCACCAAATTCTTTTGCAAATCGGTTAGCCCGATGTTAATATGTGACTTTTTAACATCCACTCCCAAAAAGTAACCAGATTCCATCACTAGGCCATAGATATTTGGTTTTCTACCTCCTCGCGATTGTAGTTTTCCAAAATCCTTCACTAATCCTTCAGCAATTAAATCGTTCAAAACATTGTTGATTTTGGGAGTACTCAAACCAAGCTCTCCACACAAATCAGCAATGGTAGAATTGCCATTTTTACTGAAATACGCCACTATTGCCTTCTTGATGGTTACATTTTTATAGGCAACACCTGAAATGTTCTCATCACTGAGTTCGTTAAAGAAAGTCATTTTTATTAATAAATTTTAAAAATCAAAATTAGAATAATATCTCACTAAACCTAACAAATAGACTGTTTTTATTAGAATTCTCATCATCTTGAAATTAAAAAATTAAAAAAATAATGTTACACTTATTAATTTTTTTAAAAAAGTATTTATATTTAACCCTTCAACCAGCAAAGGCCTACATGAACAGACTAACCTCAATTGCAACCGCATTGGCATTAACTGCTTCGATATGTGCGTGCAGTAAATCTAATTCTGGAGATTATCACCCAAAACAGGAGATAGTTCCTGTAGACTCTACAGCATTAACTGTTTTGCCTGCGGATTGGAAAAAGGCAGTACATTTAATGAAGGACTTCCCTACGGGTATTCAGGTCTATCTTAACAAAAAAGCTATTAACAGCAAAACCACTTTATTATATGCCGTGGTTTTTGATCCAAAACTGATTGAATTAAAGCCTATCGTTTCTGCCACCAACAAAAAGGTGAGTGATTTTTACCAAGAGGAGATTGGGAAAAAATTTGCATGTATCAATGGCGGCTTTTTTGGCACTAATACTTCTTACAGCCTAAGTATATTTAATGGTGTCGTAAGCGCCATCAACATTAAATCGTTGACCAGACCTTATAACAGTGTCAATGCAACCTATTATCCTACTCGTGCCGCTTTTGGTTTAACCGCCAATAATACAGCAGAAGTGGTCTGGGTTTATCATGTAGGTGCAGGAAACGGTACAGTTTACAGCTATCCAACGCCATCTCCAAATCTGCTTAACACCGCACCCCAAAGTGTACCTAATGCAAACTTCCCAGCTGGCGGAAGTATTTGGAATGTAAATAGTGCCATTGGTGGTTCTCCAATGCTCATCAAAAACGGAAACATTAACATTACCGACGAAGAAGAACTCATTGTGATCGACAACAATTCGTCCAGAGCCAGATCTGCCATAGGCTACACCGCCAATAACAAAGTCATTCTGCTTGCGGCAGAAGGAAATAATACGAGTGGAGCAGCAGGACTAACCCTCGCAGAGGTCGCTCAAGCCATGAAAGAAATGGGTTGTGTTGGCGCCGTTAATTTAGATGGTGGTGGCTCAACAGCACTTTACGTTAACGGCGTACATACCGTAAAACCCTCTGACGCAGCAGGCGAAAGACCAGTAGTTACGGCACTCATCCTTAAAAGCAAATAACCAAGTATGAATATAAAATTTACCAAATTCTTTGTTTTCGGTCTTTTGCTAAGCTGTTATTCGGCTTTTGCACAAGTAAACCATCAAACAGATGTGTTAATTATTGGAGGCGGTGCCAGCGGCACAACGGCTGCCATCCAATCGGCCCGCATGGGGGTGAAAGTATTAGTGGTGGAGGAAACCGAATGGCTAGGAGGCATGCTCACTTCGGCTGGCGTTTCGGCTATTGATGGTAACCATAATATGCCATCGGGCTTGTGGGGCGAGTTTAGACAACACCTTTATGATTATTACGGTGGTCCTAAGGAAGTAGAAACAGGATGGGTAAGCAACACCCTTTTCGAGCCTTCTTTTGGCAATATCACGCTAAAAAAGATGGCCCAAAACGAAAATTTAAGCATTTGGTATAAAAGCAGTTTAAGCAACATCTCCAAAAACGGCAAACTTTGGCTAGCCGAAATCAACAATAAAGGCAAAAAACAAACTGTAGAAGCAAAAGTGGTAATTGACGCCACAGAACTGGGCGACGTAATGGCCAAATTGAAAATTCCTTATCGTGTTGGAATGGACAGTCGCTATGATACAGGAGAAAGTTTTGCTCCAGAGAAAGCCAACAACATTATCCAAGATTTAACCTACGTGGTGATTTTGAAAGATTTTGGACCTAATGCCAATAAGACCATCAAAAAACCTGAAGGCTACGACCCAAAGGAGTTTGATTGCTGCTGCGATGTTCAAGATCCTGCTTCGCATGACAACACCCCAAAAATTGATTGCAGCCAAATGATTACCTACGGCAAATTGCCCAACGGCAAATACATGATCAATTGGCCTAAATGCGGTAACGATATCTATTTAAACATTATTGAAATGAACGATGCAGAGCGCAAAGAGGCTTTGAAAAAAGCTAAACTACATAGCTTGCGTTTCATCTATCATTTACAAACCAAATTAGGTTTTAAAAATTTAGGCATTGCCGATGATGAGTTTCCAACTGCTGATCGTTTGCCAATGATTGCTTATCACAGGGAATCTCGTCGTTTAAACGGTCAGGTAACTTTAGCCTTAAATGATGTGACTTCGCCCTACACTCAAAAAACAGCATTATATAGAACGGGTGTTGCCGTTGGCGATTATACCATCGATCATCACCACCTTAAAAATCCAGATGCGCCACAAATTGATTTTGTGAAAATTAAAGTTCCTTCATACAACATTCCTCTGGGCGCTTTGGTTCCCAAAACAGGAGAAGGCTTAATTGTGGCTGAGAAAAGCATCAGCGTAACCAATATTGTAGCTGGGGCTAGCCGCTTACAACCTGTGGTGCTAGGTATTGGTCAGGCCGCTGGAGCATTGGCTGCCACAGCAGTACTTAGCAACACCGATCCTGCAAACATAAACATTAGAGCCGTTCAAAATGCCTTGTTAGAAAGCAAAGCTTATTTAATGCCTTTCATTGATGTAAAACCGAATGATCCTTCTTTCAAAGTCATCCAAAAGATTGGGGCAACAGGCATTTTAAAAGGGACAGGACTTTCTTACAAATGGGCCAACCAAACGTGGTTTTATCCTGAGCTTCCAGTAAGCGAGTGGGATTTGGTTAACGGCCTAAAAGCTTTCTATCCGCCTTTTGAGGAAATACATCCTTCGGGAAATTTAAGCACTGCCGATTACTTGACAAAAGTGGTGAAAGCCATCAGCAAAAAAGAAGTAAAAACGGATCAAATCCTTGCCTATTTAAAACAACAAAACTTTAATGGCCTAACTGCCGAGAGTACATTAACCAGAAGAATGGTTAGCCACGTGCTAGACCAGTTTCTAAATCCTTTTAACATGGAAATAGATTTCACTGGAAAAACAAAACAAGCAACTAACAACCTAACAAATTAATAATTAACCATGAAGAAACGATTTTCAGTAAGAAAAGAAGGCTTTCTCGCCCTATTAGCAATACTGCTATTCACTTTCACTAGTTCCGTAATGGCCCAAACAAAGGTAAGCGGAACAGTAAATGATGATCAGGGAGAAATTCTTACGGGGGTAAGTGTTTTGGTAAAAGGCACCAAAATAAGCACCACCACCAACCAAGATGGTAAATTCCAAATTACCCTGCCTGCTGGCTCAACCACTTTAGTATTTAGCTATTTGGGCTACGAAACTAAAGAGGCCCTTGCCACAGGAGGAGACCTTAAAATTAGCCTTAAATCAAGCGTATCTACGCTTAACGATGTAGTGGTGATTGGCTATGGTACTTCTTCCAAAAAAGATTTGACAGGATCAGTGGGTACGGTTAATATTTCGGACTTACAAAAAGCGCCCGTAAAATCATTTGACGAAGCTTTGGCAGGTCGTGTCGCTGGTGTACAGGTAACTTCAAGTGAAGGACAACCAGGTTCGGCCATCAACATTACCATTCGTGGTAATAACTCCGTAACGCAAAATAACTATCCGTTGGTGGTTATTGACGGGATTATCTTCGAAGATCCAAACAATCTTTCTGTTAACCCTTTGAATACGATTGATCCAAATGATATTGAATCGATCACCATTTTAAAAGATGCTTCATCAACGGCCATTTATGGTGCCAGAGGTTCCAATGGCGTAGTAATGGTTACCACTAAAAGAGGTAAAGAAGGTACGCCAACCATTAGTTATAATGGCTACTACGGACTTCAAGAAAACAGAAAAAGGGTAGAAACACTTTCTCCATACGAGTTTGTAAAACTTCAAAATGAGATTGACCCAGTAAGAACTAAAAACTTATACTTCGTTAACAACATGACCCTAGAAAACTATAGAGGTTTGAAGGGCATTAATTGGGAAGATGAAGTTACCCGCGTTGCCCCTATGCAAAACCATTATTTAAACTTAATGGGCGGAAATAAAAAGACAAAATACAGTGCGTCACTTTCCTATACTGGACAAGACGGTATTTTATTAAACTCTGGCTTCAATCGCTTACAAGGCAAATTTGCATTGGACCAGGAAGTTTCAGATCGACTAAAAGTAGGGTTGACGGCTACCTATTCGGGGGTTAAGAATTATGGTAGCCCCACCTCTACTGGTAATTTTAGCAACGAGATCAACTTGTTGTTTAGCGTTTGGGCTTTTAGGCCTTTAGCGGTAAACCCAGCCACCAATTTATTGGATTTGGCAAATGACCCAGAGGTAGAGCAAGCTAGCAATTTTACTTTTAACCCAATTCTTACGGTAAGAAATGAGCTAAGAGAGAATTCTGGTGATAACTTAGCAGCCAATGGATACATTGAGTATCAAATTACCAAAGACCTGAAATTTAAAACCGTAGCCAGCTTAAATAAAGGCGCAAGAGTTTACGATGTTTTCAATGGTTCGATGTCTAGAAGTGGTATTGCTGGAAATTATTTGGTGAATGGTAGCAAAACGTACCTTAACTCAAATACTTGGCAAAGCTACAGCACGCTTAGCTATGCAAAAAGATTAAACAAGAACAATTACCTTGATGTAATGGGTGGTTTTACGCTGGAAGAAAGTAACAACACTTCTTTTGGAGCTGCTGCTGTATTACTTCCTAACGAAAGTTTAGGATTAAGTGGCTTAGATGAAGGGAATCCGTTAAACATTACCTCATTAACTTCAAAATCTAGGATGTCCAGCTTTATTGGTAGGGCTAACTATAAATTGTATGATCGTTACTTGTTCACCGCTACTTTCAGGGCAGATGGTTCTTCTCGTTTCTTGAACAGCAACAGATGGGGCTTCTTCCATTCTGGAGCTTTCGCTTGGCAGATCAACAACGAAGAGTTCATGAAAAACATCAGGGCAATTTCAAGCGCCAAACTACGTGTTTCTTATGGTACTACCGGAAATAATGGCGTAGGCAATTTTGCGGCTCATCCGGCATTAAGTTTTGCTAACCCAGATGGCACTTATACGGTAAACAATTTCCCTAGCTACACCTTTGGCGGAGCAGACAATAAAGGTTTGGTATACTCGTCATTAGGTAATGAAGACTTAAGATGGGAAGTAACCAAACAAACGGATATGGGTTTAGATTTGGGCTTCCTCAAACAACGTTTAACGTTAGAAGTTGATCTTTATAGAAAGGTTACCAAAAGGTTATTGCTTAATGCGCCAATGTCACCAAGTACTGGCTACAATAGAGTATTCAAAAACATTGGAAAAGTACAGAACCAAGGTTTAGAGATTACCATTGGTGGCACACCAATTCAAACTAAAGATTTTACTTGGACCAGTTCATTCAACATTGCCTTTAACCGTAACAAAGTCCTTGGTTTAACCGATAACCAATTGTACATGCTTACCGCACAAGGCTGGGGTGATGACTGGAAAAACATTCCAGGATATATTGCTAAAATCAACGAACCTATTGCTCAATTTTATGGTTTAATTTATGCTGGAACCTATAAATACGAAGATTTCGATTTATTGGGTGGTAATTATACCTTAAAAGATAACGTTCCTTCAAATGGTGGTGCAAGGGCCAATGTTAAACCAGGCGATGTAAAATATATAGACCTTGATGGAGATGGACAAATTACAGAAGCGGATAAAACTGTTATTGGAAATCCTAATCCAGTTCACATTGGTGGTTTTTCTAACAACTTTAGCTACAAAGGATTTGATTTAGGTATCTTCTTCCAATGGTCTTATGGTAATGATATCATCAACGCCAACCGTATCATGTTTGAATCCTCTTACAAATATGGCTACAACCAATATGCCACTTACGCCGACAGATGGTCTCCAGAAAACCCAACTTCCGACATCCCAGGTGTTGCAGCAGGAAGAGGTTCTTCATTGAAAGCTTACTCTACACGCATCATCGAGGATGGTTCTTTCTTAAGATTAAAAACTGTTTCATTGGGTTATACGCTACCTTCTGGATGGTTACAAAAATCAAAAGTATTTAAAACAGGCAGGGTATACGTAGCTGCTCAAAACTTGTACACTTGGACCAAGTATTCTGGTTACGATCCAGAGGTATCGGTTAGAAACAGTGCGCTAACTCCAGGTTTCGACTACTCGGCTTATCCTAGAGCCAGAACCATCACTTTTGGTGTTAACACAACTTTTTAATCATTCCTAATAGATAAAAATGATGAAACGTATTTTAATTCTACTATTTGTATCGGTACTCTCTCTAAGTTCTTGCGAAAAGTTCTTAGCCATTGCCCCTACCGATTCTTTGGCTCCAGCCAACTACTATAATACTGAAGCCGACATCAATGCTGCCTTAACTGGTGTATATGATGTATTGGGTAAAAACGCCACTTACGGAAGATCTTTCTACTTCGAAATGGACGTAGCTGATGACGCATTTATTGCGCTATCTTCTTGGACACAGGATATTGGCCTGTATAACTATAATCCTTCAGACACCAAGCTAACAGACGCTTGGACCACTTTGTACAACGGGATTAATAGAGCAAACATGCTTTTAGAAAATATTGATAAAGCAAAAATGGATGCAACTAAGAAAAACGCAGCCAAAGGGGAAGCTTTATTTTTAAGAGCCTACTATTATTTTGTTTTAACCACCAATTGGGGAAATGTGCCTTTGCGTCTTGCGTCAACTAAAACACCTGATGACGTAAATTTTGCCAACACTCCTGCCAAAACTATTTACGAGCAAATTGTAAAAGATATGGAGACCGCAGCTGATATGGTCAATCCAATATCTAATTACACTTACAGTAGCCGTGTAACCAAATCTGTGGTTTGGGGCATGTTAGCTCGTGTAAATCTTAAAATGGCTGGTGCTCCATTGTTGGATGCTACTCGTTACAGCGAGGTAGTGAAATGGGCAGAGAAAGTAAAAACTGCCGGCCACAGCTTAAATCCAAGCTATTCACAAGTTTTCATTAACATGTGCCAAGACAAATACGACACCAAAGAAGTGCTTTGGGAAGTAGAGTTTAACAAGAAAAATGGCACACAGGAAGAAGAAGGTGCACTAGGTTCAATCAATGGTATTGGCGCAAACGCCTCTCTTGGCTATAGCTACGGTGCAAAACATACCACCGAAAAGTATTACAATAGCTTTACTGATGGTGATTTACGTCGTGATTGGAACATTAGCCCTTATTACTACGCCGCTGACAACTCTCGCGTAGGTTATGGCCCAACACAAATCTATAACCGTTACGATGCTAAATGGAGACGTGAGTATGAAACCGCAACACCTAAATTTAACGGAACAACGAGCATTAACTTCCCATTATTAAGATATTCTGATGTATTGTTGATGTTGGCCGAAGCAGAAAATGAACTAAATGGTCCAACGACCAAGGCTTTTGATGCCATTAATGAAGTGCGTCGTCGTGCTTTTGGCAAAACATTAACGAATGCAGAGATGGTAAAATCTGTCGCAGTAACTGCTGGTGGTGCCAACTATACCGTAGCGCCAACCGTAACCATTAGCGGAGGCGGAGGAACTGGCGCTAAAGCAACCGCTACCGTAGCCTCTGGAAAAGTAACAGCAGTATATGTAACAGACATGGGAACAGGCTATACAAGTGCACCAACCATCACCTTCACTGGAGGATATGCTACAGGAGCAACCGTTGCTAGTGGAGCAGCAGCTACAGCGACCTTAACCAACACACAAACGGCAAATCACGATTTAAGCCTTACGACTACAGCAACGAAAGAAGATTTCCGTACTGCAGTAAGAAACGAAAGATCGTGGGAACTGGGTTATGAGGGTTTAAGAAGATTTGACCTGATCCGTTGGGGTGTTTTCTATGAAACCATGAGAGCCCTCGCTAATGAAATTGCAACGACTGCACCTGCGGCTTACACTTATGCAGCAAAATCAGCGCAAAACGTTTCAGAGAAAGATGTATTGTTCGCCATTCCAGCGAACGAGCTTAGCTTAAACAAATTAATTATTCCAAATAAAGGCTGGTAATAATAATTAACTAAAAAATATTGTCATGAATAAATTAAAATATATCCTTGGCTTGCTTTTAATTCCGGCTGTATATGCTTGTAAAAAAGATACGCCTGATGCACCAACCTTTAATGTGGTGACCAGCAAGGCAGAATACAACTTAGCCGATTCGGTAGAATTTCAAATGTCGGGTTATGCAGATGTTATTGGCTTTTACTCTGGTGAAGCTGGAAAAGAATATCGTTACAGAAACCGTTTGGAATCAGATCAAGGAAAAATGCACTTGAACATCCAAACCCAAGTTTTGTATGGTACGCAGGCCAATAACTTAAGCCTATTATACTCTACTGATTTTGACAACATCTACTCCGTAGACGGAATTAGTAAAGCAACGTGGAAAGACATTACCAATCGTTTTACGCTTTCAACGGCGGCAGCTGGTGCTGTTGGAACGGCTGTTACTTCGGCCGACGTAGACCTTTCTGATTTGCCCATTTCTGGAAAGCCGATTTTTTTCGCATTCAAATGGGTAGGACAAGCAAGTACTACTGCTGCTCTTGGAGGAAGAACCTGGAGAGTTCCTGCGTTTAACCTTACCAACAAAACCGCAAGCGGAACATCAACCATTGCCACCGTTACCTCTGCTTCGTGGCTTGCTATTGATGTAAAAAACACTGCTAACAAATGGACCATCCAATCTACCACGCCATTTTTATACTTCGCACCAAACAGTACCCTTACTGAATCGGAAGATTGGGCGGTGTCTAAAGCCTTGTTTCCAAATAAGGTTAGCCCTGATGTTAGTGTGAACATAAAAGCTTACACGGATAGAATGAAGAACTACAAATATAAGTTCAGCAAGGCAGGCGTATACACCGTAACTTTTATTGCCAAAAACGGATTAAACGGCAACGTTAAAGAAGTGGTGAAAGAATTGACCGTTACCATTAAATAACCGTTTGAAGCTACACCATGCATATCTTTAAAAGATGAACAAACGCTTAAACAGTCTCGATGCTTTTAGAGGGCTTGCCATACTTTGTATGGTGCTCTCTAGTAGCATTGCTTTTGGAGAATTGATGCCCGCTTGGATGTTCCATGCGCAAACCCCTCCACCAACACACGTATTCAACCCAAACCTACCTGGTATCACTTGGGTTGATTTGGTATTTCCTTTCTTCTTGTTTTCTATGGGTGCCGCCATTCCGTTAGCTTTGCATAAAAAAGCAGAGGAACTGCCTTTCCATAAAATATTTACCCAGCTTTTTACCAGACTGGTGCTATTGGCCTTTTTTGCCATTTTCACCTTTCATGCACGAGCTTGGGTGATGGAGAAAAACCCAAGCAGTATTACCCAACTCATTTCCATTGCGGCATTCGCTTGTCTATTTCTTATTTATGGAAATTGGTCGGCTTTTGTGAAGCACAAATTTGCCTTGGCTTTAAAGATAGCAGGTATTCTTTTGGCGGTTTCATTTTTAGCATTTTATTCCTTTGCCTACGGCGATTTTAGTTTAGCCAAAAGCGACATCATTATTATTGTATTGGCCAACATGGCTTTCTTTGGTGGATTGATTTGGTATTTTACCCGTAAACAACCCATTTGGCGCATTGCCATTCTTCCTTTTGTAATGGCTGTATTTTTAGCCTCAAAAGAAGATAACAGCATTAACCAATTGATTTTTGAAAGTACACCCGCCAATTGGTTGTACAAATTCTACTACCTCAAATATCTGTTTATCATCATTCCAGGCACCTTTGCTGGAGAATGGTTCATTAAAGAATCTAAAAACGAGAAAGCAGAAACCGCTTCAAAAAAATCACTACTTCTTGTTGCGGTGATTGCCTGTATTTTGGTTTTCGTAAATTTATGGGGACTATTTACAAGATCGTTGGAATTGAATTTGTTGCTCAACCTCATTGGCTGTGCCTGCCTATTGTTATTGGCAAAACAGGTAAAGCAAAGTCCTTTAATTAACAACATGATCTCTGCAGGTGTTTATCTTTTATTATTGGGCTTATTTTTTGAAGCTTACGAAGGCGGGATCAAAAAAGATTTTTCTACCTACAGTTACTACTTTGTTTGCTCGGGTTTATCATTCCTTACCTTATTGGCCTTTAGCTTGGTTGAAAAACTGGGTTATTTAAAAGGCCTGACCAACTTTTTGGCCAACAATGGTAAAAACCCAATGATAGCGTATACTGCAGGCAACCTCCTGTTAATCCCATTACTTAAATTAACTACGTTATCCAACTATTTAGATGCCATGAATACCGGCCCTTTTGTTGGTACTGCTCGAGGCCTCATCTTCACGGGTATTGTAGCATTAATTACGGTATTATTTACCCGCATTAAATTTTTCTGGAAAACCTAAACAAACTATACACACACAGTGGATCAAAAACAAACTAAAAACCTCAATCCTGTCTCTTGGATACCCAGCACATGGTTTGCCATGGGATTACCCAACTTGGTCCTGGGCGGCACTTTACTATCGCTCCTGTACAAAAACATGGGTTTTTCCGATACGCAAATTACGGTCTATACAGGCATCATTATTTTGCCCTGGAGTTTTAAACCGCTATGGGGACCTTTTATGGAGCTGTACAAAACCAAAAAGTTTTACATCTACGGCTCCCAAATTCTTTGTGGTTTATTATTTGCCGTTGCTGCAGGCTTACTGTTTCTCAGCAATTTCTTTGCGGCTTCGGTGGTAGTTTTTTTACTGATCGCTTTTTTAGGCGCCACTCAAGACATTGCTGCCGATGGTTTATATCTACAATCACTAAGCAATAAACAACAGGCGCAATACGTAGGCTGGCAAGGTACCTTTTACAACTTCGCCAAATTGTTCTCCAACGGAGGCATGGTGTTTTTGGTAGGCGTACTGATTCCTCTTTATGGCAACACCAAAGCATGGGCAGTTATTTTACTGGTTTATGCCGTAGTTATGTTTTTGCTCGGCCTGTATAACAAGAAATTTTTGCCTCAAACACAAACGCAAGTTCAGGTACAAACTACTGCACAAGTTTGGCAAACCTTAAGCGATGTCATCACCAGCTTTTTCAGGAAGAAACACATTTGGTTCGGTATTTTATTTATCGTTTTATACCGATTTGCCGAGGGGCAGGCTATTAAAATAATGCCATTATTCTTTAAAGCAACCAAAGCTGTTGGCGGCTTAGAACTTAGCGAAGCTACCCTAGGAATGCTTACGGGAATTTATGGTACTATCGCTTTTGTTTTGGGCTCCTTAGCGGCGGGATATTTTGTGTCAAACAAAGGCTTAACCCGAAAAACATTATTAATGCTATGCGCCTTTTTTAACCTGCCATTTATCACTTATGCTTATTTAGCATTCACACAAACCTCTAACCTATTCATCATAGGGAGCGCTGTGGCTATCGAGCATTTTGGTTATGGCTTCGGCTTTATCGGCATTATCCTTTTCATTATGCAGCAAATTGCTCCTGGTAAATACCAAATGGCACATTATGCTTTCGGCAGTGCCATTACCTATTTCGGTTACACATTGGCCAGCATGATCAGTGGTTACATCAGCGATTATTTGGGCTATAAACACTTTTTCGTTTGGGTGCTTATTGCCACCATTCCAGCTTTTATCGCTACTTGGATTGTCCCATTAAAGAAATCCGAAGAACAACCCGACAACAATAACGGAGGAGACCTGATCAAAGAATAACATGAAAAAATTGATTTATACATTTTGCTTAGTCGTTGCTGCTCATTTTGTAAATGCGCAAGAAACCGTTGCGGTAGATAGTGGCTATTTAAACAGCCACTATACGCAACGATTAGATTTTTTTAGAAAAATGCCCAACCGCAAAGGCGAAATTGCTTTTGTGGGGAACAGCATTACCGAAGGTGGAAAATGGCAGGAGCTCCTTCAAAAAAAGAACATCATTAACCGTGGTATTAGCGGCGATGTGACCTACGGTATATTGGGCCGTTTAGATGAAGTACTCGAATCGAAGCCTGCAAAAGTATTCTTGTTAAGCGGTGTAAACGACATGAAACGTGGTACACCAAACGGGGTCATCCTTAACAACTTTAAGCGAATGATCATGATGGTAAAAACACAATCGCCAAAAACCATTCTTTACATGCAAAGCGTTTTGCCGGTTAACGAAGCCATGTTGCCTGAAATTTATGCACAAGTAAAAAACAGTAAAATCAACGATTTAAATCAAAAACTGGAGGCCCTTTGTAAGGAAATGGGAGTGAACTACATTAACCTACACCCAGCATTGTCTGATGAAAAAGGAAGCCTTAAAAAAGAATTAAGCATTGATGGCTTGCATTTACGTCAAACATCTTATGTGTTGTGGGCCAATGAATTAAAAAGACTAAAGGTAATCTAATCATGAAACAAATAAGCCTAATCATCATGGGCCTCGCCCTTTTTAATATTAGCCAAGCGCAAACCGTAAAAATAGATAGCAGCTATGCCAACTGGTATTACCAGCAGCGCATGGAATATTTCAGTAAAACACCCATTCCAAAAAACGCCATTATCTTTTTGGGAAACAGCATTACCGAAAGAGCCGAATGGCAGGAACTACTTGCCGACAGCAAATACCCAGTGATTAACAGAGGCATTGGCGGCGATAACTCCTTTGGCATCTTGGCCAGAATGGATGAAATTGTTAATGCAAAACCAAAAGCCATTTATTTAATGGACGGGATTAACGATCAGTTCAGGAAATTACCGCATGAGGTGAGCGTCAACAACTACCGTCGCATCATCAGAAAAATCAAGCAACAATCGCCAAAAACGAAGATTTATATTGAAAGTGCTTTGCCCATTAACGAAGAAATGACCAAGGAAGCTTACACTAAAGGTCGCAACGTTTTGGTACCAGCACTCAATCAAAAAATAAAAGCCATGGCACAAGAAGAAGGCGTAACCTATATCGATATCTGCCCTTTATTTCAAGATGAAAACGGTGTATTAAAGAAAGAATTTACCATGGACGGCGTGCACCTAAAAGCAAGTGCATACATCGACTGGGTAAATTTTTTAAAGGATAAGAAATATTTATAAGCCACCTGTTTGGCTTTTAAACAGCATTAGCAATAAAAAACGAAGAGTAGCATAAATGAAAATAACGGGAACTTTTATTGATGAGATTTCTCACGATATCCCACATCAAAACTGGGGACGAGAAGAATGGGCCAAGGATTTTGCCCACATGAAAGCGATGGGAATTGACACAGTCATCCTCATTAGAAGCGGATACAGAAGGTTTATCACTTATCCATCGGTATACCTCCAAAATAAATTCGGTTGTTATGAACCGCCAATAGACTTGGTTGAACTTTATCTGCAACTGGCAGATGAGCATGACATGAAGTTTTATTTCGGCTTATACGATAGTGGACATTATTGGGATACAGGCAACCTACAGCATGAAATTGATGCCAATAGATATGTGATTGACGAAGTTTGGACCAAATATGGTCACTACAAAAGCTTTGGTGGCTGGTATTTGAGCATGGAAATCAGTCGTCGTACCAAAGGAGCAACCGATGCTTTCAATACCTTGGGCCTACAGTGCAAAGGGGTTAGCAATGGCTTACCAACTTTCATTTCACCTTGGATTGACGGCAAAAAAGCAGTAATGGCTGCCGAAGCAACTTTAACCAAGGAAAATGCGGTTTCGCTAAAAGAACACGAAGACGAGTGGTCGGAAATATTCTCGGGACTAAAAGGCTCTATTGATGCCGTAGCTTTCCAAGATGGGCACGTTGATTACCATGAACTGCAAGATTTCTTTGAGGTGAATAAAAAAATGGCCGATCAATTTGGGCTTCAGTGCTGGACCAACGCCGAAAGTTTTGATCGTGATATGCCCATCAAGTTTTTACCCATCAAGTTTGAAAAGTTGCGTCTAAAATTGGAAGCCGCTCGCAAAGCTGGCTACGATAAAGCCATCACCTTCGAATTTTCTCATTTCATGAGCCCACAGTCGGCCTACATCCAAGCACATCATCTTTATAACAGATACCAAGAATACGCAAAGAACTTATAACATGAACAAGTACATAGATATATACAAGAACGAGTTGCTAAACGAGATTGTTCCTTTTTGGAGCAAAAACTCTTTAGACAAAGATGCAGGGGGATATTTTACCTGTTTAGATGCCAAGGGGAATATTTACGATACCGATAAGTTTGCTTGGTTGCAAGGCCGTCAAATTTGGACTTACGCCATGCTGTTTGACAAAGTGGAAGCTAAACAGGAATGGAAAGACATTTCTGAACTGGGCGCTTCGTTTATGAGAAAACACGGGAGAGATGAAAATGGGGATTGGTATTTTTCTTTCACCAAAAGAGGCAAACCACTCGTACAACCTTACAATATTTTTTCTGATTGCTTTGCCGCTTTGGGCTTTGGCGCCTTGTGTAAAATCAACAACAGCAATGAAGACGCTGACATTGCGCTAAGTACCTTCAACCGTATTTTAGAAAGAAGAAATAACCCAAAAGGAAAATACACTAAAGGTTTTCCTGGTACCAGAGATTTGAAAAACTTCTCGCTGCCCATGATTCTTTGCAACCTTTCTCTTGAATTAGAACACCTATTAGATAAATCAACCATTGATAGTTTAATTGACGAGGTATTACACGAAGTGATGTCGGTATTTTATCAACCACAATCAGGATTGATCTTAGAAAATGTTCACCATGACGGCAGCTTCTCTGACTCGTTTGAAGGCAGAGTGGTAAATCCTGGGCACATTATTGAAGCGATGTGGTTTATCATGGATTTGGCCGTTAGAAAAAACGATACTGAACTGGTTAACAAAGCGCTTGAAATTGCTTTTACAGCGCTAGAGTTTGGTTGGGATAATCAATACGAAGGTATTTTGTACTTTAAAGACATTAAAGGCCATCCAGTACAGCAATTGGAGTGGGATCAAAAACTTTGGTGGGTACACGTAGAGGCTTTGGTAACCATGGCTAAAGGTTATGCCATTACACAGAACGAAAAATGTGCCGTATGGTTCGAAAAATTGCACGACTACACTTGGAAAAACTTTAGGGATGCTGAAAATGGTGGCGAATGGTATGGCTACCTTAACCGCAGAGGCGAAGTTTCGATACCAGCAAAAGGAGGTAAATGGAAAGGCTGTTTCCATATTCCTAGGGCGCTTTACCAAGTTTACAATACTTTAGAGCAAGTGGCTGAGCCTGCTAAAATCTAATTGATAAAAAAGACGTCTCTTAAATGTTCCAAACCTCGTAAGTTTTAGAAAACTACGAGGTTTTTTATGAACGATCCTTGGCATTGAAGACTTACGAAGTTTTTAAAACTTCGTAAGTCTAGCGCTCCATTAAACCCTCCCTGCCTTTCAGGTATCTCTCCCTAAAAGAGGGAGAATCGTGCTTATGAATGTCGGTGAGAATTGGAATGCTTCCTTTAGAAATTAGCCCCGACAGCAATGAAAAGCCCGCAGGTTGAGGAACGAAACCGAGGACTTGTAATGGATGGCGGGACTACTGGTAGTGATGTGCAGTGGTTTTGCGCTTCAAAAAAAGATTCAACCCTCAACGCATAAAAAAAGGAACTAATTAGCCCCTTTTTTCATTTTGTGTTACCTCTTATCTTATTGTCAATGAATTATATCTTACTGTGGCTTTAACGTTGGAAGAACCTCCTCTTCCAATAGTTCCTGTGTATTCCTTTGTTGAACTATAACCACGATCATCATCATCTGCACCTACCCTTTTGGCATTAACATTTTCTCCTGCTTTAAAGCTAGCATGCTGAGTATCTACATTTAAGCTGCCACCAAAGTTTGGCGCAAAACCTAGCGTTACAGTGACGTACTCCGTATCAAGATTAATTGTTTTACTGCTCGCTTCTATCTTTTCAATGTTCATTCTACCGCCATACTGAGACTTCGCTGTAAAAATACCTGTTAATCTGCCTACCCTTACCGCAGTATATTGCGAAGTAAGACTCAAATTACCAACCTGCTCAATAGATAGGCCGCTACCATACTGAACTCTGATCCCTGCTTCACCCCTAACCGTACCTATTTTCACTGAAGCATATTGTGCATCTAAATCTAAATTACCCACTGATTCAATAGAAAGGCCGCTGCCGTATTGTTGTCTGATGTTTGCATTTCTCTTGATATCGCCAATACGAACGGTAGCATATTGAGCATTAAGGTTGATATCTCCGATAGATGCAATGGTTAAACCACTACCATATTGCTGCTTAATGGTGGCCTTGTTCACATCTTTCAAATCTACGCTGGTGTATTGGGCCGAGATAAAGTTGTTCACATTGCTTAAATCGCCAGTAATCAGCTTTCCATATTGTACTTTAAGTGCTGTTGGACCAGAAAAGTCTGGCATTTCCAAGTTACCATACTGTTGTGAAGCACTAAGCGCAATGTTTGAAGGCAAGTAAACCGTCATAAAGATTTTTACTTCCCTGCGCCACCTCTTGCCATTTCTGCTACCATTGCCCCAACTGCCGTTCCTGTCTTCCATTTGGGTTTTAAAAACCGCCTCATCACCATTTTTAGAAGAAGTGATAGACACGTTGTCGATAAGCTTTTGCGCTTCGTCTTCAGAGTTTGCAAAGGCCCTAATGTCGGCATCAACTTTCACCTCGTTTTTGTCCCAGGTCTTTATAATAAGGCTTCCATAAATGTTAGCAACGTTTACCTTATCGCCACGACCAATGCCATAGCTCTTTGAAAAAGATTTAGTTCTTTGCGGGTCATCATACTGCCCTTGTTGGTAATTATTCCAACTTTCGGTTGTTTCCGTTACCTTTCCATCTTTTGTGGTCTTATGGCGACTGGTCACCGAAGATCTAGAAACAGATGTTGAGGAACTTTGACTATACTCCGCTGCTGGAGCAGCAGGAGTTGGGGGCGTAGGCGGCACGGCCACCTGCGCATTTGCTTGTAGTACCGACCAAACCAAGGCCGAGATACTAAATATGATATTTTTCATTTTCTTTAAAACTTGTTTTTGGCAGAGCAAAACTGTTTTAAATACATTATAACCGACGTCGAAAGAAATAAAGTATTAAATCGTTTTCTCCTCTTTTTTATATTGATTGACTTGATTGATAATGTATAACTGTTGGCTGATCATCTGCAATTGTATTTCCAGATTTTTCATCATGGCCTTGCCAACTAAGGCTTTGTTTGGGCTTGTTTGCAGTTGATTTTTCAATTCCTGATAATCTTTATCCAACTTGCCTATATCGGCAATAAACTGTTTGTAAAGTTCTGGATCCGTATTCGCTAAAACCTGTAAACTATCCCTCTTTTCTTCAATTAGGCTAGTAAATCTTACTTCTTTTTTACCTAGTCCTGGGTTAATATCTGCTACTAAAATCTCGGTAGTTGATTTTTTATATTGGTAGCCAAAATACATGCCTACCGTAAGCACTAGCATTGCTGCAATGCTCATCCATTGGTAAAGACCAAATGTTTTTTTCTTAGGTTGTTTTTTGTCCAACTCTGCGGCAATTTTACCCCAAAGTTCATCTGAAGGGCCTTTTACCTCAAATTGTTTTTTGTTATCTCTTACAAACCCCTCTAATTTATTGTTCATCTTGCTACTCCTTTCGTTACTAATAAACTATTCAACTTTCTTTTTGCCCGCATGTATTGGGTGCGAGACGTATTTTCTGTTATTTTCAAAATATGTGCAATCTCTTCGTGGTCATAGCCTTCAAACAAGTATAAGCTCAACACCACTCTATAACCATCAGGTAATTCGGCCATTGCACTTCTTATAGCTTCTACCTTTAATTGTGTTTCTTCAAAATCTGTCTCCTGTTCATCGGCTACTTCCACTTCATCTACGCTCACTGTTTCTAGTTTACGTTTGCGCAGATAGTTGATAGACCGATTGATCACGATTTGTTTTAACCATAGACCAAAAGTTGTTTCTTGTCTAAAGTCGGCGATGCGATTAAAGGCATCCAAAAAAGCCTCTTGTAGCACATCTTCCGCCTCAGCATCGTCATTAACAATCCTAAGGGCCACGTTGTACATAGCCGCAGCATACAACTTGTATATTTCAAATTGTGCTTTCCTGCTGCCTGTTCGGCATTCGGCGACTAAATCAGCGTGCTTGTCTATGTAAACAGTTTCCAAATTCTAAAGCGTTCTGATCAAAAGACAACGTGAAATTCAAAACGTTGCATCATGCTACAAAAATATTTTTTTGTTTCCTGTTTTTAATTAGAAAAGCAAGAAAATCGTACTATTTAAATGAGCCCCGCTATACATTCCAAGTCCTCGCCTAGCTCGCATCGCTAACGCTCTCGCTCGCTAGGCTGTGGGCTTTCCATTGCTATCGGGTTTATTTCACCAAAAACAGTGGTATTAGCTCCAGTGTTAACTATCCAGTCTTAGCGTTTCTCTTCTTTTTCTTTGCGGTTAAATCTTTAACACAAAGGATTTATCATGTTACGCGAAGAACGCAAAGCCATCATCGACAAAAAAAGGGTAAATTAAAATAATCCTATCTTTGGCACCATGGCACGCATCATGGCTTTTGATTATGGCACCAAGCGTATCGGCATTGCCGTTACCGATCCCTTGCAGATTATTGCAACTGGTCTCGACACCATCCACCCTAAAGACATTGTAGATTTTATTAAAAAATATCTATTGACAGAACAGGTGGAAGCTTTCGTACTTGGCGATCCCAAGCAAATGGATGGCTCCCCTTCCGATAATGCTCAGCATGTAAAAGGTTTTTCAACCATTTTAAAAAAGAACTTTCCTGGCGTTCCGCAACACTTCGTCGATGAACGCTTTACCTCTAAAATGGCACATGCCACCATTATGCAAAGTGGTTTAAAAAAGAGCGACAGAAGAGACAAGGAAAGAGTCGATACCATTTCGGCAACCATAATTCTGCAATATTATATGGAACAAAACCGTTTATAAGCACAATGATCAGCGAAGAACTACAACAGCTTTTGCTCAAATACTGCGAGCCCGAAGACCAATTGTTACAGCATATTGATAGGGAAACCAACCTTAAAGTATTAATGCCCCGCATGCTTAGTGGTCACTATCAAGGTCGCGTATTGAGCATGCTTAGTAAAATGATTTCTCCTAAAAGGATTTTAGAGATAGGCACCTTTACTGGATATGCCACTTTATGTTTGGCCGAAGGCTTAACCCAAGATGGCATCATTTATACCTTGGATATTAATGAAGAATTAGAAGACATGGTGAGGGAAAATTTCGCCAAATCTCCTTTAAATTCTAAAATAGAATATATCCTTGGTGATGCACAACAAAGTGTGGCCCAACTTAACGAAACCTTTGATTTGGTTTTTATTGACGCCGACAAAAAAAACAATGGCACCTACTATGACTTGGTTTTTGATCGCGTAAGAAGCGGCGGTTTAATTGTTGTGGACAATGTGCTTTGGAGTGGCAAAATTGTGAACAATGCACAAGATAAAGATACCAAGAACATCAGTTCTTTTAACGATAAAATAAATGAAGACCAACGGGTAGAAAAGCTGATTTTACCCGTGAGAGATGGCTTGTTTGTCATCAGAAAAAAATAAATCAGTTGGCAATTGTCAGTTGAAATTTAGCGCAAGCTAATATTTACAATAAAACAATGTAACGATGAAAAAAATTCTATTTCTGCTCTTCCTATGCACAAAAACAATATTTGCCTTTGCCCAAACCACCGAAGAGTATATTGAAGAATATGCCGACGTGGCGAAAGATCTGATGGAAGAACACCACATTCCAGCCAGCATTATATTGGGGGTGGCCATCCACGAATCAGCCGCTGGCAAAAGCAAAATTGCCCGGTACCTGAATAACCACTTTGGCATTAAGGGCAAAAACTCCAGTACCGAAATTCGATCATCTTATAAAGATTTTCCAACGGTAGATTCTTCTTACAATCATTTTATTGCCTTTTTGAAAAGCCGCAGCCATTTTAATGCACTTTTCGACAAATATGATCAATATGATTTTAAAGCTTGGGCCAGAGGAATACAGCGAGGAGGCTACGCTCGTAGCCGAACTTGGGCCACACAGGTCATTGCACTCATTAAAAAATACGAGCTCTTTCAATACGATAATCGGCCAGAGGATTATGTAGAACCTGTTGATCCAAAACCAGTTTATCGTTCAAAAAAGAAATCTGGACGTACTTACACCGTTAAACAAGGCGATAATTTAGGTATTATTGCCAAACGAAATAAAACAACGGTTAAAGCCATCAAAAATAAAAATGGCCTTAAATCAAACGCCCTTAAACCTGGACAGAAACTGAAACTTTAGTGAAAAATGAGTAAAAACAGATCGCTGCTTATCTTAATGTTGGCCCTTGCATTTGGAAGTGCTTGTAAAAGCAGGCAATATAGCCGCAATAACAAGCAAATAGAGAAAAATGCCAAAAAGGATAATCCCAATCCTATTTCCTATACCACCATTTCTTATATCGATGCTTTTAAAGGAATTGCTATTGAAGAGATGAACAAATATGGCATCCCTGCAAGTATTACCTTGGCACAGGGTATCTTGGAATCGGGCAGTGGTGCCAGCGATCTTGCTAAATATGCCAATAACCATTTCGGCATCAAATGTACTTCTGACTGGAAGGGGAAAGCTTATTATAAGGATGATGATCAAAGAGACGATTGTTTCCGGGTATATAAAGACCCGCGGGAATCATACAAAGACCATTCGGAGTTTTTAAAGCGTAAGCGCTATGCGGCACTTTTTGAGCTAGATAAAAACGATTATCGCAATTGGGCCATTGGACTAAAAAATGCAGGCTATGCCACCAATCCAAAATACCCAGACCTACTCATTAACCTAATCGAAAAATACAATCTAAACCAATATGATGTACCGGAAAGCGAGCGTGAAAAATTGGCTAGGGAAGACAAGGTTTTCAAAGAAATCAATGCCAATATTCCTAATGAGAAAAAACTATACACGCCTGTAAACGTGGCCCCAAAAGATCCTCCTGCATCATTGGAAAATGGAAAATACCATGTGGTACAGGCTGGAGAAACGCTTTACCGAATAAGCCAGCTTTACAAAATTTCTGTTGACGATTTAAAGGCCCTCAACCAACTTTCGGACAATAATATCAAGGTGGGTCAAAAACTAGTGGTGGTTAAATAATGTTAAGATAAATAGCAGCAATTTGTTAAAATTGTAGCTTTGCTTGTACAATGAGATTTCTACTGGTCTGCATATTTTTACTTAGCGTGGTGTCTGCTTTTGCACAGCAAAAAGCAGTGCAAGGCTTTGTGGTTGATAAAGACACCAAATTAAGGCTGGCCAAAGTTTATATCTATAACTCATCTTTAGACGAAGGTTTTTACAACAATACCAAAGGGGAATTTGTGGCTCCTGTTAAAGTTGGCGATACTTTATTTGCAGCGCTTAGTGGTCATGCCATGGATACCGTCGTTTATCGCGGACAAAGTGCAATTGTTTTTCAGTTGCGCTCCATGGGAATCAGGTTAAAAGAGGTAAGTATTTACGGCAAAGCCAAAACACCCCAAGAACTGTACAAATCAAAACTGGATGAGTTTAAGTACAAACTGGATAAGGGCAGCAGTAAAGACCTGCTTAACTTAGGCCAAAGAGGCGTTGGACTGGGCATAGATGCTATTTATAATTTATTGAGCCGAGAAGGTAAAAACGCCCGCCATTTACAGCAAATCCTTGAAAAAGACTATAAGGAGCAGGTGATTGATTACCGCTACAACCCTAACTACGTACGCAACCTTATTGATATTAAGGAAGAGAATGTGCAAGATTTTATGACGCAGTATAGGCCAACTTATCAATTTGTGCTTAGTGCTTCTGAATATGCTTTTATACAGTTTGTGAAAAACAGCTATGCCTCTTACAAACGCAACCCATCTATGTTCCGTTTGCCAAAGTTACCCGAGCTAAGTATTGACAAGTTGTAATGTCTTGGTTTATCGTTGTCCCTAAGCTCCGAGTAGCGGCCATGGCCATTTATCCATTTATTTTAGTCCAAAAAGTTTCCTACAAAAACGAGGCGGTTTTAGTTAACCACGAAAAAATTCATCATCGGCAACAATTGGAATTGCTCGTTGTTCCTTTCTATCTTCTCTATCTCCTTCACTACTTGTATAACTTACTGAAATACAGAAAACATCAGACCGCCTATTTGAATATCGTGTTCGAAAAAGAAGCTTATGCGCAACAACAGAATTTTACTTATTTAAGCACCAGGAGCGTGTTCTCGTGGATAAAATATCTCCGTGCCTAATTAATCATTTTCATCGCATAAACGCTTTATAGCTATAAACTTTTTATAAAATTTTACGTTTCTTTGTGAAGAATGAAGCGTTTAGTATTTACCATTTCTACTGTATTGGCTCTTTATTGTTCTGTTTCTGCTCAAGAAATAGACACTGTTCCCATTCCCGTAAAAGATTTGGAAATTAGACTAAAGCGAAGCCCCTTACCTTCAAGAACGGGTGTTATTACTTTCCAACCTGTAGACTTAAGTCCTGCAACGGTAAAAGCAAAAATCAATTATTGGAAAACCAAAGGAACGGTGAGCATTAACGCCAATCAAGCTTCATTTAGCGATAACTGGAAAGGTGGTGGGGTAAACTCTATTGCGCTTGGTGGATTGGTGAACTACAAAGCCGAGTATAGCAAAGAGAGTTATAGCTATACCACGGAGGTTATTTTGCAATACGGAAAGGTTAAAAACAAAGACCAACTGCAAAAGAAAACGAACGACCGTATTTATTGGGATAACAAGGCTGCTGTACAATTGTCTAAAAACTGGTATTTCTTTGCTTCTTTAAGTTTCGAATCGCAATTTGATAAGGGTTTCTCGTATTCAAAAGATGCGCAGGGAAATGAAGTAGCGAAACTACTTTCCAAATTTATGTCACCTGGTTATTTTACCGAATCACTGGGTTTTGAATATAAGCCTAGCGCTGTTTTCTCTACTCGTATTGGTACGGGTACAGCCCGCCAAACTTTTGTACTAGACACCAACATTTATAAAACCAACCCTAAAAACTTTGGTGTTCCCATTGGAAGCAGGATTAAAAATGAGCTCGCTTTTCAAATTGTGAGTAATTTTGAAAAAGAGGTGGTCAAAAATGTAGTTTTAAAAGGAAAGTACAACATGTTTATTCCTTATGATAATTTCGGCCATATTGACCATCGTTTGGATATGTCGACCACTTCTAGAATCAACCGCTTTATGAACGTTTCGTTAACTGGTGTGATTTTGTACGATAGGGACATGGACTTGAAAGTACAGAAAAGTCAGGCCCTAGCTTTAGGGCTAAGTTTTACTTTCCCTAGGTAATCTTCCACTAGCTTTTATTTTCAAACCTCGTAGGTTTTTCACGGGCGGCGCTTGAGACTTACGAAGTTTTAAAAACTTCGTAAGTCTATACTTGCCATCTAAACCCGATTGGAACGGCAGCCCCGAGGAACGAGGGCTAAAGTGTAAAGCGGGGCCACGGAAACCGATGATCACTTTAATTGCTTTTCTAAAAAAACAAGTAGCAAAGTGTTGGCTATATTACTATTAAATCGCAATTCGTAAATCTACAATCGTAAATTATTAATACCTTTGCGTTTTACAAATTTTTAATATAAAAGCATTCAACAATGTTTGAAAATTTACAGGATAAGTTAGACAGGGCGTTCAAAGTCCTGAAAGGACAGGGAAGCATTACTGAAATCAACGTGGCTGAGACCATGAAGGAAATCAGAAAGGCTTTGTTAGATGCGGACGTAAATTATAAAACAGCCAAAACTTTTACCGATCAGGTGAAGGAAAAGGCTTTGGGTAACAATGTATTAACCAGCATTTCGCCAGGTCAGTTGCTTACCAAAATTATGAACGATGAGCTTGCTGCTTTAATGGGCGGTGAGGCTACGGAACTTGATTTAAAAAACAACCCAACCATTATATTAATCGCTGGTTTAAACGGTGCGGGTAAAACTACTTTTACTGGAAAACTAGCCTTACACCTTAAAAGTAAGGGCAAAAAGCCTTTAATGGTTGCTGGCGACGTTTACCGTCCTGCGGCTGTTGATCAATTACAGGTGTTGGGTGAGCAGGTTGGTGTGCCGGTATATGCCAATAAAGAGTCTAAAGATCCAGTTGCTATTGCGCTTGAAGGTATTGCCGAAGGTAAGAGGAACAACAACAATGTAATTATTGTGGATACGGCGGGTCGTTTGTCTATTGACGAGGCCCTGATGAACGAGATTTCGGAAGTTAAGGCACAAACTAAACCTCACGAGATTTTATTTGTGGTTGACTCGATGACTGGTCAGGATGCGGTAAATACAGCAAAAGTGTTTAACGATCGTCTTGATTTTACGGGTGTTGTTTTAACCAAATTAGATGGTGATACGCGTGGTGGTGCTGCCCTTTCTATTAAATCTGTTGTTGATAAGCCAATTAAGTTTATTGGTACGGGTGAGAAGATGGAGGCTTTGGATGTTTTCTATCCAGACAGGATGGCTTCGCGTATTTTGGGTATGGGTGACGTTGTTTCCCTTGTGGAGCGTGCTCAACAACAGTTTGATGAGAAACAGGCTGCTGAATTACAAAAGAAAATCCGCAAGAATAAATTCGATTTCAACGACTTTTACGGACAGATCCAACAAATCAAAAAAATGGGTAACATGAAAGATTTGATGGGCATGATTCCTGGGGTTGGCAAGATGATGAAAAACGTTGATATTGATGATGATGCGTTTAAAGGCGTGGAGTCAATTATCCAATCGATGACTCCTTTTGAAAGAGAAAACCCGGACTCGATACAACAAAGCCGCAAATTGCGTATTGCAAAAGGATCGGGTAATAAATTAGAGGATGTGACGAAGTTGTTGAAGCAATTTGAGGACATGAGAAAAGTAATGAAACAATTCTCGAACCCTGCGGCTGCCGCTAAAATGATGCGCAACATGCCAAAAATGCCTCAGAGATAGATATAAGTTAAAAGTCAAAAATAAAAAATAAAAGCCCCGATGTCTTTGCGATATCGGGGCTTTATTTATTTCCTCCTTGTCATTCCGACGTTAGGAGGAATCTATTTGCTTCCAAGAGATTCTTCGCTATGCTCAGAATGACAGCATGCAAAAGACTGCTAATCCTCTAAAACAACAGCGGTTCCGCTTGCAGTTACCATTAACATGCTACCGCCGCTTCCAACGGTCTCATAATCTAAATCAACACCAATAATGGCATTTGCGCCCATAGCCGCCGCATATTGCTGCATTTCGTTTACTGCGGTATTTTTCGCTTCGCGTAATACCTGCTCGTAAGAGCCTGCACGACCGCCTACAATATCTCTCAATCCTGCAAATATGTCTTTAAAGAAGTTTGCGCCAATAATGGTTTCTCCAGTAACAAGGCCAATGTATTTAACAACTTTCTTGCCTTCTACGTTATTTGTGGTGGTTATTAACATCGCTTTAAGTTTTTTATATTCGACGGCTGCTGGCTAATTATGTTACATCGATTTTTAATTCTTCTCAAATTCCCCTTCGTTTTCAAAGGGTTACAAAAAGAAGAAAAACAGCAATTTACCTTTTTTGTTTAAAAAAAATTATCTTTGTACGTGAAGTTAGCTAACGATACAACCAAACGTTTCGACTTTGCCTACAATGAAAATCGAATAAAATGAAAAAATTCTGCCTGCTTGCGCTCTTCTGTTCTGTAGTATTTGCTGTGAAAGCACAAAATACTGCAGCTCCAGGCTTGGAACAAACCCACTCGCAATTTTCAGTTAATCTGGCCGTATTAGGCAACAGCAATCGTAGTGTTGCCGAAAATCTTTATGAAGAAGGTGAGCGTTACGAACGTTTTGGAGATTTTGACAGTGCTGCTTTTATGTTCAACAAGGCGGCTAACGAATACAAGCAAGACAAAAAATATAACCTATACGGCACTACGCTTATTCGTTTGAGCAATGTTTACCTTTCTCAAGCTAATTTTGCAGAAGCTGAGCATGTAGTATTGAAACAAGTGCTTAGGAACTATGCCAAAACGGGCAGCAAGGCGGGTCAGATGTCTGCCTACCAACAATTGGGAAAAATTTATTTGGCGGCCAACAAATTGCCTCAAGCACTTTGGTTTTATACCCAACACGGAATTTTGGCGCAACAGCTTCAGGATAAAAACGCTTTTATTGAATCTGTATTAGGCATTGCTTCTGTGAAAATCAAGAAGAAAGATTATTTATTGGCTTCGAAAGACCTTAATACTGCGGAACTGCTTTCAAAGAATGCCAACACGATACAGTATAACCAAATCATTAAAAACAACAGGGCCCTTATTGCTGAAAAAACGGTCAGTAAAAAAGGATAACCTTCGTCTATCACAAAGATCCTTTCCCAAGACTTTGTGTTTAATGCGCTCTCAAATAATTGCTCTCCATGAAACCCAAAAGCAACATTGCTTCGATATTAAGCAATCGTGAGTTGGAAATTATCCAGCTCATCACCCAAGAATATAATAACCAAGATATCGCCACACATTTGGACATTAGTAAAAGAACGGTAGAAACCCATCGTAAAAACATCTTTAAAAAAACTAAGGTAAAAAGCATTGTGGGTCTGGTAGTTTTGGCTTTAAAGAACGACCTGGTACCCTAGGTTTAACTCTTTTTAACAAACTTTACAAAAAAGATACAGACTAAAACTGCATCTTTTTTGTTTATTTAAGAAATTGGTATCATATTGGATAATGATTTTATAACGAATGGACTTTAAAACAGTTAAAGAAATGCTGAGAAAAATATTTGCTATTACCTTTACCGCTGCAGTTCTAGCCTGCACCGCCTCTCCAAAGGCGCAAAAACCGGTGGATGGTATTCCGAACATAAAACCAGACGAGCAACAAAGTTTGGTAACTAAAGAAGTGGTGGGCCTGCTGGAGAACTACAATTATAAAAAGCCCAAATTAAACGACTCTATTTCATCGATTGTTTTTGATCGATATATCAAGGCATTGGACCCATCTAGATATTACTTTTTGGAAAGCGATATCAAGGAGTTTGAAACCAACAGATATAATTTGGATGATGATTTTAGGATTGGAGATTTGAGTACTCCTTTTTACATTTTCAATGTTTATTTGAAAAGATATAACGAGCGTGTAAATTACTCGATTTCACAAATCAAGAACAAGTACGACTTTAATCAGAACGATACTTATGTGTACGACAGAGAAAAAATGCCATGGGCAAAAAGTACTGCCGAACTTAACGACATCTGGAAAAAACGTGTGAAATATGAGTTGGTAAACCTAAAAATTGCGGGTACTGATGATGCCAAGAACGTAGAAACTTTGACTAAGCGTTATACTAACCTTAAATCACAAGCAGCGAAATTTAACAATCAGGATGTTTTCCAGATCTTAATGGACGCATTTACCGAGGCTGTTGATCCGCACACTAATTATTTCAATCCACGTAATGCAGAGGCTTTCAACCAAGAAATGTCTCGCTCGTTAGAAGGTATTGGTGCCGTACTTCAATCTGAAAATGAAGTGACCAAAATTGCTTCGATTATGCCTGGTGGCCCTGCTTTTAAAAGCAAAAAACTGAATGCTGGAGATAAAATTATTGCGGTTGCTCAAGGTGCTGATGGAGAGTTTGAAGATATCATTGGTTGGAGAATTGACAATGCGGTATCAAAAATTAAAGGTCCAAAAGGCACTACCGTTCGTTTAAAAGTTATTCCAGTAGGTCAAGAGCTTTCTTCGAAACCACAAATCATTACTTTGGTAAGGGAGAAGATCATCTTGGCAGACCAATCAGCTAAAAAAGTGGTTAAAACGGTGGAGAGTGACGGCAAGCCTTATAAAATTGGCGTGATTAAAATCCCTGCTTTTTATGCAGATTTTAAAGCGGCTAATGCTGGCGATCCGAACTATAAAAGTACCACCAGAGATGTTAGGTTGTTGATTGACACCTTGAAAAACATGGATAAAGTAGATGCCATTGTGGTTGATTTAAGAGCAAATGGTGGTGGTTCATTAAACGAAGCGATCGAACTTTCGGGCTTATTTATTGGAAAAGGTCCTGTGGTGCAGGTTAAAGACTACAGAAATAGTGTAAAAGTTTACAAGGATGAGGACAATAACATTGTTTGGGATGGTCCTATGGGTGTAATGATTGACCGCTTAAGTGCTTCGGCATCGGAAATTTTTGCTGGTGCGATACAAGATTATGGTCGTGGAATTATTATGGGAACCCAGTCTTATGGTAAAGGTACTGTACAATCGTCTATTGACTTAAACTCGTTGATGAATTCTTCGATGTTGCAAAAGTTAGCGGCTTTGTTTAAAAAGAACGAGGGTGAGAAAAAAACAGTTACCGTGAAAGAAAATTCGCCAACGGTAACCATCGTTGACAAGAATGGTGTTCCTCAACTTGGACAAATTAACCTTACCATGGCTAAGTTTTATCGTGTAAGCGGTAACAGCACACAACATAAAGGGGTTATTCCTGATATCAATTTCCCTTCTATTTATCCTTTAGATAAAATTGGCGAGGATACAGAACCTTCTGCGCTGCCTTTTGACATGGTTAACCCATCTACTTACACTACCGTGTATGATTTAAATGCGGCAAAAACAGCTTTGCTTAAGCTACACGAAAAACGTATGTCTAAATCTTTAGACTATAAAATGTTGAAAGAGGATATTGCCGAAGGTAAGAAGAGAGAGAACGAAACCTCTATTACACTTAACGAGGCTAAACTAAAAGCGGAAAGAGATGCGCTAGAAGCTAAATCGTTAGCAAGATTAAATCAGGTAAGGGCCGAAAAAGGTTTAGCGCCATTGAAAAAAGGAGAAAAAACTCCTAAGGAAGAGGCTTCTGACTTTATTGAAGATGAAAGCATGAACATTATGGTAGATTTCATGAAGCTTAATGAAAATTCGAAGTTGAGCAAAAACAATAATAAGGCGATACTGAACAAGTAATCTAACCTTGGCAATAAAAAAAGCGAGAAGAATTCTTCTCGCTTTTTTTATGTAGTATTTTCCGTCATTTCGACGAAGAATAAGGAGAAATATAAAAAACCTTAAGGTAAAAACCCAAGACGCTAGATTTCTCTCTTCGTTATAATCCGTTCGAAATGACGGTGTAAAATCTTACCTAAATCTCACAACCATTTTCGTCACAGGCGTTTCCTGTGGTTTCGTTTAAGTTTTTTAATGGAGAGGTTTGCTGCGTAGCTTGCCACTCGTTATAGCTCTGCGTAAGGGCTTGTTTAAAAGCTTCTACTGGCTGCGCTCCTGAAAGCGCATACTTTCTGTCCATCACAAAGAAAGGAACGCCTCTAACGCCTAATTGTTGACTTTCGTAAACATCGTATCGCACTTCTTCTTCAAATGCATTGCCGTCCAATACTTCTTTGGCTTCCGATTGATCCAAACCTAAACCAGTGGCAATTTCTAATAGCACTTCAAGATTATCAATATCTTTTCCGTCAGTGAAATGCGCTTTAAAAAGGTGTTCTTCTGCCAAATCTTGCTTGCCCTTACTTGCAGCAAAATGAATTAATCGGTGCGCATTGAAAGAGTTTGCAGGGATGCTTCGTTCGAAATCAATATCTAGTCCGGCATCGGTAGCCATTGATACCACCTGCTGGGTCATTTGTTGCGCTTGTTCAATGCTTATTCCTTTGTTTGTGGACAAATATTGATAAAGATTTTCTCCATCTACATTTTTATATTCTGGATTAAGTTGATAGCTTTTCCAGTCAATCGCTATTGCTTTACCAAAAGGGAGTTCTGCCAAGGCCTTTTCCAAGTGTCTTTTGCCAATGTAGCAAAAGGGACACATCACATCTGACCATATTTCTATTTTCATCAATTAAATTTTTAAAAAACAAAGGTAGGTACTTCGCTAAAAGCCTTGGTCTAAGGAAGGTAAAATAACACTTCGTCTTTGCGAGCTTGCGGGGGGGTCCAGATTCTTGGGGGAAGCAATCTTAAAGCTATTAATGCTTTTTCATACTGCAGGTTTTGAGATTGCTTCGTGCTTCGCAATGACGAGAAAAGTTCCTGTTGTATGGAAACAAAAATGGGCAGCCCAATAATGAGCTGCCCGTGAAATCAAACACTATAATTTAATTTATAGCTTCTTTTATTTATACAACTGGTTAAACAGCCATTTAAATGTTCCATGGGTTTGGGCCCTAAAGGTAATTTCTGGTCCAAAGGCAAATAGTTTTCCTTTGCCGTAGTCTGCTTCAAAGGCGGCAACGCCATCTTTCAAATTGGCTTGTCCCCAGGCCCAACCACTACGCAAAGGCTTATCTGTGGCAAACCACGCTAGCGGTTTAATTTTGCCATCATTTTCAGTGATTTTAAACACTGGGCTGTTATCAAAATAAACATCTGTATTTTCATCTAAGCCCCAGTTAGCAGCTAATTTAGCATCTGTTTTAACACTTAGTACACTTCCTGGCACATAGTATTTGTCATTTGGCAAGCGTTTACCGTCTGCCGTAAGCAAGGCATTTTTAACTGGAAGCCCTAAGTGGTTTGCTAAGTTGGTGGCCGAGCCAATGGTTACAATGTTTCCACCGTTTTCTAAAAAGGCTTTCAATTGAGGAACCGATTTTTCGGCAGTCATTCTACCTACTCTTCCCTTAAATTCATCTGGAATGTTATCTACTGTTGGTGGATTAAATCCTCTTCCTCCACCTTCATTAGCCAAAGCTGGCACAGAACCCCCAACCATAATCAACACATCATAGTTATCCTTAAGTTTGCCTGCATCAATATCTGGTGGATAAACGACTGTAATGTCGTAGTGGTACTGCTCCATAATGTAGCGCATCCATCCTGAAGGCATAGAACCACCATAAGTATCCCACAAAGCAATTCGAGAAGGCTTAACCTTTACCGCTCCTTTTGGTTTACTTGCTGCTGCTGTAACTTTCATTCCAAAGTTGTGCTCTGCTTTATTTAACGCCGCTTTTGCCGCAGCGCTTGCTGGAACATAAAAAGAACCATCAACAGGGTTACGCAATACTTCTACTTTTGCCTTCAACAGTTCGTTTACAGCCAAATAGCTTTCGTTAGCTTGTGCACTTAAGGCAAAGCCGCTAGCACTCGGTAAAGTTTGAGGCGTTTCCTTTAACAATTCTCCAAGAGGCATTTTTTGGAACGGTCCGTCAAATGCATTTAACACTCGGTCAAACTTCACGTTCATTAAGTAGGCCAAGGTCCAACCTGCAGCGTCATAAGGCGCCACTGGTGGACCACCTTCATATTTGAAGTCATTAGGGTGATCTTGTGGCTCAAACATATCTAAAATATGCGGCCTAAATGCCTGATCGGTTTTTACGATATAGGAACCTGCAGGATATTGTTTTCCTTCTACAGTAAAAGCTGCATTTGCTTTTTGCACCACTACACCTGTTCTGATTAATGCATTTAAAAATCTGATGGCTGTGGTAAAATCTGGCTGATTGGCAGGAATGATGTATCCTCTAGCATCTCGGTTTGCTGGGTCTTTCATCACTTCATCCAAAAATTTTGGATCCATGCTTCTTCTACCGCCTGCGTTATCTGATTTGTCTTTCTTTGCTGCTGCATTTATCGCCTCTATTTTCTTCGGAGAGAAAGACCAAGTGTCCTTACTTCCTCTTTCGATAGAGTTTTTACCCATTTTATACATGTTGAACAACAACTCATCGTGGTAACGCTGTGCATAGTTCAATACTGCATAGTTCATAGAAACCGAATAATCAATGGCATTTTTGAAGAACCATTTTTGAGGCAGTACTGGATTTGGCGAATCACTGTTAGGCAATAATCGAGAGGGTACCAAAGGGATTTCCATTGGCGTTGGACTACCCACAATTTCGGTAAGCAATCCAATCATATTATGAAAATAAGTGGTTGTTCTCAATCCTCCATTATACCAAGTAGAAAATACAGAACCATTTCTTTGGGTGTAACCAGGCTTATCTTCCACATTTAAACGGTTGTGCATCGCCGCACCAACAGCATCTAAACTGGTCAAGATTATAGGATCGAAAACATAGTTATGAGGATCACGGAATGGAGGCCCTGCCACTACCGTTCCAGCTGGGCCAGATTGGTGGTGGTTGTACATAATTTGGGGGTTCCACTCTACGAACAACTGTCGACCCATATTTTGTGTTTCCTTTAGGTTAAGCATAAAGAAATCGCGGTTGTTATCGTGTCCAGCATATTTTTGATACAATACAGGCAAGCCAGCCAAAGATCTTTTCTCTGGTGTTTTTTCACGCATGTACCAATTACTTTGTAGTTCCTGTCCATCAGGATTGGCATGGGTCATCAATACAATCACATCATCCAAAATCCTTGTGGTTTCTGCATCAGTTCTGCTTGCCAAATTATAGGCGGTTTGTATCAACTGATGAGCACCAACCGTTTCGTTGGCATGCAATCCTCCATCAATCCAAACTACGGCCTTGCCTTGCTGTGCCAAATCTTTCGCTTCTTGCTCAGTCAACGCCTCGGCACGGGCCAATTTTTGAGAAATCGACTTATATTTCGCTAAGTTTTGTTGGTTTTCTGGCGAAGTAATGATCAGCATATACTGACTTTTACCTTCTTCTGTTTTGCCAATATCTACCAACCTCACTCTTTTTGAGCTAGCGGCCAATTTCTTAAAATAAGCTTCGGTTTGGGTATAGTTGGCCAATTGGTAATTATCGCCTATGGAAAATCCAAAATGCGATTTCGGACTAGGAACCTCTTGGGCAACCGCATTAAGACTGGTTACCAAAAAGAACATCCAAGCGCCCTTAATCAAGTATCTTTTTATCATACTGCTTTTTGTTTGATGGTTAAATCAAATATAGGACAGATAAAAACTCCTTGTAGGACCTCTTTAAATTTGTTACACGATTAATTTGTGGAGCACCACAGATACACAGATATTTTTTTAATCCGATTATTTAACAAATTGTATAAAGACAATATTATAAATCTGTACATCTGTGGCTAACATAATATCCCTCACAAGTTTCATTTCCTCGTCGCTATTGCATAACTTCGCTGCAACAAGTTCTTAACTTTATCTCAAATCAAACCGATAACGGTTCCCGAGTAATATCGGGATTAATAGGGAATCGTGTGCAAATCACGAGCTGTCGCGCAACTGTAAGTCCTCTTTTGCAAAAAAGAACAGCGCTATCACAATGCCACTGTGCCAACCAAGGTTGGAATGGGAAGGCGGTAGTGCTGGGGATAAGTCAGGAGACCTGCCTTTATTGAATTGACAATGTCTTCGCGGAATAGGACAAAGGGTCAGGTATGATGAGTGGTGCCAGAAACGACTTGAGTTTCATTGGCCTTGCTTTTCTATGCTTCCTTTATTTCTTCCAAAGACATTATTTAGAGTTGGGCTTTAAATATTTTCATTTAAACCCTTTTTAAAATGCAAACTCAAGTGTTGGGCTATCCGCGAATTGGTAGCCAAAGAGAATTGAAAAAGGCCTGCGAAAGCTATTGGGCAGGTACATCGGGGTACAAAAACGTACTTCAGGTTGGCAAAAACATCCGCCAGCAAAACTGGGAACTCCAAAAAAATCTTGGCGTAGATTTAATCCCCAGTAATGATTTTTCTTATTACGATCAGGTACTGGATCACTCCTTAATGTTTGGTGCTATCCCGCAACGCTACAATGCCGTAGCCATTCAGCCAGACCATGCAGAGCTAGATCTTTATTTTGCGATGGCTAGAGGCTATCAGCGAAATGGATTGGATATTATTGCGATGGAAATGACCAAATGGTTTGATACCAATTACCATTACATTGTCCCTGAATTCTATAAAAACCAAACTTTCAATCTGTTTTCTACTAAGGTAATTGATGAATTTTACGAAGCCAAACAGCTGGGCATTATCACCAAGCCTGTATTGATTGGCCCCGTAAGTTATCTGCTTTTAGGTAAAGAAAAAGAGGCTGGTTTTGATAAAATCGATTTACTTAAAAACCTACTTCCTGTTTATATCGAGCTTTTAACCAGATTGAAAGCTTTGGGAGCGACGCACATTCAACTAGATGAACCTTTTTTGGTATTAGATTTATCGGAAAAAGAGAAACAAGCCTACCAAACAGCCTATCAACAACTCAGGAAAGTCTTTCCAGAACTCAACCTCATCCTTGCCACTTATTTCGGTGCACTGGAAGATAATTTAGAACTGGCTTGTGACTTACCTGTAAATACCTTGCATGTTGATTTGGTAAGAGCTCCGCAGCAATTAGAGGAACTAATTCATAAATTGCCTCAAGAAAAAACACTTTCATTAGGCTTGGTTGATGGCAGAAATATTTGGAAGAACGATTTTGAAAATTCCATCGCCATCATTAATCAGGCAACAGCCGCTCTTGGAAAAGAAAGAGTTTGGATTGCCACTTCTTGCTCTCTGCTTCACAGTCCTTGCGATTTGGACAATGAAAAAAATGAGGCCGTATTAACCGCTGAAATTAAGCAGTGGATGGCCTTTGCCAAACAAAAAGTAGCCGAACTAACTACCCTAAAACAGTTAACCAACAATGAGGAAGCGACTTTAGCAAAAGATAAGCTGGCACAAAATGTAAAAGCCCAGCAAAGTCGAAAAACCTCACCGCTTATCCACAATGAGAAAGTGAAAAATGATGTGGCTAACATTACCGAAAGCCATGACCAACGTTCAAATGCTTTTGCCAAAAGGCGGATTTTACAACAGGAGGCTTTAAATCTTCCTTCTTTTGCCACCACTACGATTGGTTCGTTTCCACAAACTACCGAAGTAAGAAGCTGGAGAGCAAAGCTCAAAAAAGGAAGTTTAAACCAAGCGCAATACGATCAATTGATTGCCATTGAAACCGAAAAAGCGGTGCGTTGGCAAGAAGAAATTGGGCTAGATGTTTTGGTCCACGGTGAGTTTGAACGAAATGATATGGTGGAATATTTCGGCGAGCAGCTAAGTGGTTTTACCTTTTCTCAAAACGGGTGGGTTCAAAGCTATGGTTCGCGTTGTGTAAAGCCTCCTATCATCTACGGAGATGTTTACCGACCAGAAGCCATGACTCTTAAATGGACCAATTATGCGCAATCCCTAACTTCAAAATACATGAAGGGAATGCTTACCGGTCCAGTAACCATTTTGCAATGGTCTTTTGTGCGTAACGATCAGCCACGCGCCGCCACTTGTACGCAAATTGCCCTAGCCATTAGAGATGAAGTGGTAGATTTAGAGCAAGCAGGTATTAAAATTATTCAGATTGATGAACCTGCCATTAGGGAAGGTTTACCTTTGCGCAAAGCTGAATGGCAAAATTATTTGGATTGGGCGGTTAAAGCATTCCGTATTTCGGCAAGTGGCGTACAGGACGAAACGCAAATTCACACCCACATGTGTTACTCGGAATTTAATGACATTATTGACAGCATTGCCGCAATGGATGCCGATGTCATTACCATTGAAACTTCTCGTTCGCAAATGGAACTCCTTAATGCTTTTGCTGATTTCAAATATCCAAATGAAATTGGCCCAGGCGTTTACGATATTCACTCGCCAAGGGTACCAAATAAGGACGAAATGGTGGAGCTACTGAAAAAGGCGGCTTTGGTAATTCCAAAAGAGCAGCTGTGGGTAAACCCCGATTGCGGGCTTAAAACCCGTGGTTGGGACGAAACCAAAAAAGCACTGATTGAAATGGTGGAAGCCGCCAAAACCATGAGAAACAACTAACAATTTTTACCATAGACTTGCGAAGTTTTGAAGCTTCGTAAGTCTTTTAAATTTATCTTTGACCATGACATTAGAAGAAAGGATACAGCGCTCTCAAACTAGTATTTTCAAAGCTGTTTTTCCAAGCACCACTAACCATTACGACACTTTATTTGGCGGTACTGCCATGCACATGATGGATGAAGTAGCCTTTATTACGGCCACCAGATTTAGCAGACAAAGAATGGTAACGGTAAGCAGCGACAGAATTGACTTTAAGCAACCTATTCCTGCTGGAACATTTGTAGAACTTGTAGGTAAAGTAACCCATGTGGGCAATACCAGTTTAAGAGTTGGGGTAGAGATTTACATCGAGCAAATGTATGCCGAAGGCAGGGAGCTGGCCATTCACGGCGATTTTACCTTTGTGGCTTTGGATGAGAATAAAAAACCTACGCCAGTAATTAAGTAAGTAATACTTTGCGAAAACTTCATCCAACCTTTGTGGTAAATTTTAAACTCGAAGAAAACAAAAGACATGCGAAGAACGTAAAGAATATTTTCTTCGCTTAAACCATTAGCTATATTTGTTAAAAGCAATTATTATCTTCGCCGTACAAACGTAATCCTCAATAGATGAAACCACAGCAGCCACTTACAGAATTATCAACCGAAGAATTAAACAAAAAAGCAAAAACGTTGAAGATAGCGACCGTTTTCATGAGCTTCTCAATGTTAATTATGCTCATCTGCGGCATTATTGTTTCTATGAAAAAAGGTTTTAGTGCATTAACGGTTACTCCATTGGGATTTGCACCTTTGCTAATCATCTTTTCAAGCCAATTGAAACAAGTTAACAATGAGTTAAAAAAGAGAGAAACCGCTTAGTGAATTAGCAAATAAAGGTATACATACACAATAGGCGCAGCAATCAATAAACCATCGAAACGGTCAAGAAAGCCACCATGCCCTGGTAAAAAGCTTCCTGAATCCTTCACCTCGAGGCTGCGCTTTAACATTGATTCTACCAAATCGCCCAAGGTACCAAAACATGAAATAATAGCGGCCATTCCTGCCCAAACAATTGGTTCAACTTCAGTAAACTGAAAGGATAGAATAATAGCAACTACCAAGCTGGTAAAAACACCACCAAAAAAGCCTTCCCATGATTTTTTAGGAGAATGTCTTTCAAACAACTTGCGCTTCCCTAATTTCATTCCAAATAGGTAAGCACCTGTATCATTTGCCCAAAGCATTAATAAAAAGGCCAATGGAAAATGAAAACTGTACTCCTCAAAATTCATTAAAAATCCCAGGGAGTAGAAGAAACAGAAAGGAATGGTGACATATACAAAACCCACAAAGGTGTAGGAAATATTGGCAAATGGGATTTTGTTTTTCTTATATAGCTCTGCAATGAATACCGAAAAAACCAAAGGAATCATCAACAAGAGATATTTAAGCTCAAATTGGAAAAAATGATACGCTGCAGTAGTGATGTAAATAAGCGCTGCTACCACCACCCCAATATTACGGTGTGGGCGAATCCCTCCTATTTTTATCATTTTATAGAATTCCAATAACGCTACCAAGCTCAATAGCAAGTAAAACCCCGAAAAAGTATAGGCACCCAACAAAATGGAACCCAACATCACAATGGTAAAAAAGAAAGCGGTAATGGCTCTGGTCTTCATTTAAAACTAAGGTTTAAGGCTAAAGTCGGAGCTATTTAATTCCCGTTCTTTTGTCCTATCAGTCATATTTTTCAAAAATTTGAACAAAGCTAAGGTTAAAATAGCACTTATCAAGTATCCATACCAAGGCATTTGCATATCCTCTGCATTGGTATACGATTGGTTATTGGCCTGTAAATAATAGGCCACCGAAACGGCATAAGCATTATTTAAAAAGTGAGCAAATACCGCATACCAAATGCTGCCTGTCCAAAAATAAACATAACCAAAAGCTGCACCTAAAAGCAATCGCGGTAAAAATCCGTAAAACTGAAAGTGGATAGCACTAAAAATAGCGGCTGATAACCAAATGGCCACATGCGGATTGGATTTAATGCGGAAGATGGTTCGTTGCACCGCTCCCCTAAAAATAAATTCTTCGCAAATGGCTGGGGTAACAGCAATGACCAAAATGTTAATAAATAAGCCTGAAATTCCCGTAGCCTTCAACATCGCTTCTGTTGCTTTTGCTGCCGAATCTTCCATTTCCCTCATCCAAAGCTCTACTCCTTTCAAAAACTCGGGGAATACCATTTTTTGGTTCAGTTCATTCGCAAAGCCCATCAAAGGCATCCAACAGATGGATAATACAGCCACCAATAGCAAAAGATTTACCTTAGGTGCTTTCATACCGTAAAACTTTGGCAACCTTTTTCCTTCTACTATGGACAATAAAACCGCAGGAGCTAGAAATAATCCTATCTGCTGCGCTACTAGCAAAATCTTGAATGAAGAAATATATCGATAGTCATTTGCCGCAGTTCCCTTAATGCCCTCAAAACCATCTATAAAAAAAACAATGGCGATACCTATTACAGCAAAAACAATCAATCCGCCAAGGGCAAATAATAAAAGATACAGCATTTGTAGAAAAGGGCTGTTTTCGGACTTGTGTAAGGGGTTTTGATACATTTTATGAATTATGCGTAACTTTGCAACAGTTTAATTAGCTTGAAGATAGAAAAATGTCTGTAAAGATAGGAAATATTGATTTGGGAGAATTCCCTTTGTTATTGGCACCGATGGAAGATGTGAGCGATCCTCCTTTCCGTTATGTGTGCAAACAAGGTGGAGCAGATATGATGTATACGGAATTTATTTCCTCTGAGGGATTAATTCGATCTGCGGCAAAAAGCAGGCAAAAGCTGGATATTTTTGAGTACGAGCGTCCGATAGGCATCCAGATTTTTGGAAGCGATATCGAAAGCATGCGTGAAGCTACAGAAATTGCCACCTTGGCAGGCCCAGATTTAATGGACATCAACTATGGTTGCCCTGTTAAAAACGTTGCTTGTAGAGGTGCAGGTTCGGCACTCTTGCAGGATATTGATAAAATGGTGAAGATGACCGAGGCCGTAGTAAAAGCCACGCATTTGCCAGTAACAGTAAAAACCCGTTTAGGCTGGGATGATAACACCAAAAATGTGGAAGAAGTTGCCGAACGTTTGCAAGATATTGGCATACAAGCTTTAACCATTCATGGCCGTACCAGGGCACAATTATACAAAGGTGAAGCTGATTGGACTTTAATTAGAGAAATTAAGCGTAACCCGCGCATCAAAATCCCAATTTTTGGAAATGGCGATATTGATAGCCCCGAAAAAGCGGCCAATTGGCGGTTGGAATATGGTGTAGACGGAATGATGATTGGCAGAGCGGCAATTGGCTATCCTTGGATTTTCCGGGAAATTAAACACTTTTTTGCTACTGGAGAGCACTTGGAGGGGCCAACTTTAGAAGAACGTGTAGCAGCTTGCAGAACTCATTTTACCAAATCCATAGAGTGGAAAGGTCCTAAGGTGGGCGTGTTCGAAATGCGACGTCATTACAGCAACTACTTTAAAGGACTGCCAGATTTTAAACCTTATCGCACGCAATTGGTTAAAGAGGAAAACATTGAAACCATCTATGCGTTGTTAGATGAAATTACTGACAAATACTCCAATATAGCACCTGTTACCGAAATGGCGTGATTATTGAGTACATTTATTCGTTAAATTTACGGTTATGGTTACAGCAATTACTGAAGGCATAAAAATTTCGGTTGACACCATTTATCAGGATGAACATTCTAATCCTGAAAATGGCCATTTCATGTTCGCATATCGTATCAGCATTGAAAATCTTACCGATTTTGAAATACAATTAATGCGCCGTCAATGGTTCATTTTTGATTCTAATGGCACGGTGAGAGAAGTTGAGGGCGAAGGTGTAGTAGGAATGCAACCTATGATTATGCCTGGCGATAGCTATTCTTATGTTTCGGGTTGCAACCTAAAAACAGATATTGGAAGCATGCGTGGCAGATATTTAATGCGCCGCACCTTAGACGACTCGGAGTTTTTAGTAGAGATTCCTGAGTTTGAATTGGTGGTTCCCTTCAGACTCAATTAATTTCAAATCAATCCTAAGCGCATTCCATTTTAAAATGGCCAATCATCACTTATGGATGTTTCTTTCATCAGGCAATTATATATTCCCGTTCAACCTGCTGTAAAATCTTATGGAACGGTAAGCTATCAGGAATTTTTACCTCACCAACAGTTACAACCCTATATTTATTGCTATTGGCAGTTAAAAACCAATCAAAAGCTTAATCAACCTTTCACTTATCGCATAGTGGCCGATGGCTGTATCGATATTTTTTTTGAGCTTAATCAACCTCAGGAAAACTTTGTAATGGGTTTTTGTAAAAAGTACACGGAATTTGATTTGGCCGAAGAATTTGATTATGTAGGTGTTCGGTTTCTTCCTTCTATGTTCCCGCAACTGTTTAATGTTGATGCTTCAAGTATCAGCAATAAGGCCGTAGAACTAAAAGAAGTTGTGCCGCAGGTTGCTGCTTTTATACAAAGCCACTTAGGTGCCAATCTGGATATGAACAAGGTCATTTCCTTATTAAATGAATTCTTTTTAGACCTCCTATCTACGGCTAACTTTCAAAATGATGCTCGTTTTTACAATGCCATTGCCTTAATTATGAAAAACTATGGTGTGGTTGATATGACTGAAATTGATACTGGACTTAGTCACAGACAACTCCGGAGGCTTTTTAATTTTTACATTGGCGATTCCATGAAAACCTTTAGCAAGGTGGTCCGTTTTCAAAATATTTTGAGAGCAAAGCCATCGACTCAAAGTTTACAACAGAATAAATTATTTTTTGATTCTGGTTTTTTTGACCAATCTCATTTTATTAAAGATTTTAAGCATTTTTACGGGGTTACTCCAAGTAAGGCATTTGGTAGATAATTGTCCGATTTTTACAATTTTAGCACCTGAGGTTTGGCCAATTTTGTGTTGATGATGTCGATAACAAAATACATAACAATGGCGCTGATGGGCTTATTTTTTGCCAAAGGCTCCTATGGTCAAACTTCTAAAAACAAGATTGCGATGAAATTAAATGCAGGTGTAATCACCGAAAAATTAGCAGAAACCAAGAAATTCTACACGGAAGTTTTAGGATTTGGAATTACCTTTGAAAACGAATTTTATTTATTGTTACATACGCCAAATAAAAGCGCAGAAATTAGTTTTCTTTTACCAAATCATCCTACTCAACAGCTGTTATTCCATCAACCATTCAAAGGACAGGGCATGTACCTTACCATTGAAGTAGAAGACGTGGATACCTTATATCAACAGTTAAAGGCCAAGAGTGTTGCCATTAAAATTGAGCTGAGGGACGAGCCTTGGGGCGATAGACATTTTGCCATTCAAGATCCCAATGGTGTTGGAATCGATATTGTGAAATACTCTCCGCAATAAAAGAAACCATCCTGTCTGTTCGCCAAATAAAAAAGGCAATCTCTCGATTGCCTTTTTTATTTTTTAGAGTTAATCTCTGCTTCTGCCAAACAACATCGAAGCATAATAAAGTAGATTGGCCAAAGCGCCTAAAGCTGCAACCACATAGGTCATTGCGGCCCACCAAAGTGCATCTTTCGCTTGCACATTTTCTTCTGAGGTTTTCATTACCCCTTGATTGTTCTTTAACCAAAGTAATGCTCTGTTACTGGCATCAAATTCAACAGGTAGGGTAACTATACTAAACAAGGTAATGATGGCCAAACCAACCACTCCAATGCCCAATACAATAGAAGGTCCGTTAAAAGCAATTAACAATACCCCTATTAAAAGTACCCATTGCAAAAGGTTTGACGAAATACTTACGATAGGTACCATATTAGATCGAAACTGTAACCAGTTGTAGCTTTTAGCATGTTGTATGGCATGTCCACATTCATGTGCGGCCACGGCCGCTGCCGCAACACTCCTACCATAATATACATCTGTACTTAAATTTACGGTCATATCCGCTGGATTATAATGATCCGTAAGCTGTCCTTCTGAACTTAGCACTTTCACATTGTAGATTCCGTTGTCGTGTAGCATCTTCTCTGCTACCTCTTTTCCCGAAAAGCCTGAATTAAGCTGCATTTCTGCGTATTTCGAGAATTTGTTCCTGAAACGCCACTGTACAAACATACTAAGCAGAAGGATCGGAATAAATAAAATTAAATACGTTTCCATTTTTCAAATGTTTGTGTTATTCAGTTTCGCTAAATCAAAAAGTGTTCCCATCTTTATAAATATTTAATTTTTTTACATTTTTTAGGATGGCAGCTCACCTATCGTATTGGGAAAAAGTAAATTTTTATCGATCTGATGTCATCATTGTAGGCAGCGGCATTGTAGGTTTAACTGCAGCAATCGCCATCAAAAAACAACAGCCAAATATTAGCGTTACCGTGCTGGAAAGAGGTTTTTTACCTTCAGGGGCCAGTACTAAAAATGCAGGTTTTGCCTGTTTTGGAAGTATTTCTGAACTCATTGAGCAGGAAAAAATTTGTGGTACAGATGGCTTACATGCACTTATAAAAAAACGTTGGCTTGGCCTTCAAAAATTACGCTCGCTTGTTGGTGATGCTAGGCTGGAACTGCAAATAAATGGTGGGTTTGAGCTTTTTAAAAAGGAAAATGGGTCATTAACAGCGGAATGTGTATCGAAAATTAGCCATTATAATCACCTTATAAAGGACATTACCCAGGAAACTGGTGTATTTAATACCTCTGCAGAAAAACTGGAATCTTTCGGTTTTGGAAAGATCAATTATCTCATCTCAAATAAATTAGAAGGACAACTTGATCCTGGAAAAATGATCAAAGCACTTCTTGAAATTGCTTCTTCACTAGGTGTTTCCATCTTAAACACTTGTGAGGTGACTGCTTTTGAAGCAAAAGAAAATGAACAGGTGGTTTTTTCCTCTCAAGGTAATTTCAGTACAAAAAAGCTCTTATGCTGTACCAATGCTTTTGCCAACCAATTTTTTCCACAGCTTTCCCTTAAACCTGGTCGTGGACAGGTAATGATTACCAAACCTATCGAAAATTTGAAATGGAAGGGTACCTTCCATTACGACAAAGGTTATTACTATTTTAGAAATGTAGGTAATAGGGTGTTACTTGGCGGAGGTAGAAACCTAGACTTTTTTACAGAGGAAACGCATCAATTTGGTGAAACTCCTTTAGTACAAAATACCCTTTTACGTTTATTGAAAGAAGTAATTTTGCCAGAAACAACCTTTGAAATAGAACAAAAATGGAGTGGTATTATGGCTTTTGGCCCGTCGCTCTCTCCTATTATCAAAGAAGTAAGGCCAAATGTATTTTGCGCAGTACGTTGTAATGGAATGGGCATTGCCATTGGTAGCCAAACGGGACAAGAAGCTGCCGAGTTGGTATTGAAGGGTTTATAAAAATAGCTTTGTTTATTGGATAAACCTCGTAGGTTTAATAAACATGATGACAAGTAAACCTACGAGGTTTGCGGGTGGGACAACTAATTCTCATCATCCCAATTTCCCATGGTTTGGCCTTCGAATAATTTTGTTAGCCCATATTCCAAACCATTTTTTATGAAAAAATCTCTTAGAACTTTAAATGCTGGTCTTTCGAAATCTTCAGCATTAGCCTTATCATGATAACTGTAAGCTAATTTCTTACACGCAAAACATATTTCTATAAATTCGAATACTTTCCCGTCCTCATTCAAAAAAAGGACTCCATTTCTTGGAATATAACATTTAGTAAGATTTACAATTTCTGGCCTAATAATATATCCATAGTTATAAATAATGTCCGACAAGCGATCTACTTGGATATAATTTATTGTTTTTATTTCAGCAAAGGGAAACCTACAAATGGCATAATGAAGCTTTGGCATCATCGGATTATAATAAACCGTGTCTTCAATTTGTCCTCCTTCATAATTAAACGATACTAATTTGATTTGAGCTGCCTTATTAAAAGGATATTCCTGTAGCCTTTTCGTAAAGCTCATGTGCTTGATTTTTCCAAATTTATAATAAGTAGATGTTGGGGCTTTCTCTACTGAAATTTTTTTAGTCTTATTTTTTTGCCCCATTAACATTAATGGTATAAATAAGCTAATATATAAACAGATTAGTCTCATAAATTATTAAATAGCCATTATTCAAAAACCACCGTTTTGTTTCCAACCACGAAAACACGATCGTCAAATACCAATTCCAAAGCTTTACTCAACACCGATTTTTCAATTTCTCTTCCTGCAATAGCCATTTGTTTAGCACCGTAAGTATGGTTAACGTGAATCGTCTGTTGATTGATAATTGGCCCTTCATCCAAATCATCGGTCACAAAATGAGCAGTTGCTCCTATAATTTTAACCCCTCTATTAAATGCTTGATGATATGGACTAGCACCTATAAAAGCAGGCAAAAATGAGTGGTGTATATTAATAATTTGATGTTTGTATTTGGCCACAAAACTAGGAGAAATGATTCGCATAAATTTCGCCAGCACAATGTAATCTAGCTCATATTTATCCAATTGTTGAGTAATGGAATATTCAAATTCTTCCTTTGAAATATTTTCATGAGAAATATAATGAAAGGGAACATCCAACTTTTCGCAAAGTTCTTGCAGGTTCCTATAATTACCAATCACACATTTTACCTCCGCCCCTAAAGTTTTAAAATAATTTCTGATGAGAATGTCCGATAAACAGTGAAACTCTTTGGTCACCAACACGGCAATGTTCTTATCAACTTTAGGAACAACTTCTACAATTGAGTTTTTAGGAAGTGTCTTTTCTAATTCTAACCTCAAGTCTTCTGTATTTTCTAGCGCACTGCTGCATGAAATTCTAGCAAAAAAACGCTGTTCTTCCTCATCTACAAACTCACGCATAGCGATAATATTTAGTTGATGGCTTGCTAAAATGCTGGTAATGTTAGCTACCAAACCTACTTCATCCCTACATTGTATTAAAACTAAAAGCTTATTCATGAACTAAATATAGGATTTAAGTAAAACCAAATATAGGCCTCAACGTTAATTTCGTTATTTTGTATAAAATTATTTGATATGGAAATTGCTATCGTTGCACTATTAGTTATTGTTTTAATTTTCTTAGTGGTGTTAATTAGCAGAAAACCTAGTAAGGCTTCTGAGCAAGATCTTTTTTCGATTAATTTTTTAAAAGAAGAAAACCAAAAACTACAACAAGAGCTGACACAAGTTCGAGCAAACTACATTAACGAAAACAATCGTGCTACCCGTGCAGAAGAAAATTTGAAAGCACAGCGTGAAATATCACAGAAACAACAGCAAAATCTGGAAGAGCTGCAACAAAAGTTTACCTTGGAATTTTCTAATATTGCCAACAAATTATTGGATGAAAAATCGGCAAAATTTACTGCTCAAAATCAAAGCAATTTAGATCAAATCCTCAATCCACTGAAAGCAAATATCAAATCGTTTGAAGAAAAAGTTGAAAAGGTTTATCAAACAGAAGCCGCTGAAAGAAGCCAGTTAAAGGGTGTCATTTTCCAGCTAATGGATCAAAGTAAGCAAATCCAAACGGATGCAAATAACCTGACCAAGGCCTTAAAAGGTGACAATAAAAAGCAGGGAACTTGGGGTGAAATTGTATTAGAACGTGTGCTGGAAACTTCGGGACTTGTTAAAGATAGGGAATATAGCATTCAGAAAAGCTTAAATAGCGCCGAAGGCGCCCGTTTACAGCCAGATGTGATCATTAACCTGCCCGATGAAAAAAACTTGATTGTAGACGCTAAAATTTCGTTGGTTGCTTATGAAAGAATGGTGAGTGCAGAAGATGAAGAAGAAAAGCTGATCTATCTTAAACAGCACCTACTTTCCATCAAAAACCATATCGATGGTTTATCTGCTAAAAACTACCAACATTTATATGCTATCAATTCACCCGATTTTGTACTCCTATTTTTACCCATAGAAGCTTCATTTAGCGTTACCGTACAGGCAGATACCGAAATTTTCAATTATGCTTGGAACAGGAAGGTGGTTTTGGTAAGTCCAACCACGTTGTTGGCTACTTTACGCACCATTGCCAGTATTTGGAAGGTAGATAGGCAAAATAAAAATGTTTTTGAAATCGCAGAAGAAGCTGGAGCGCTTTACGATAAGTTTGTTGGCTTTTTAAATGATATGGAAAAAATAGGAAAGCATATTGAACAAACGCAAAAAGCGCATGACGATGCTTTCAAGAAACTACAATATGGTAGTGGTAATTTGATTGGAAAAGTAGAAAAAATCAAAAAATTAGGAGCAAAAACAAAATCTAACAAACATATTGATACGAAATTTCTGGATCAGGAAGAGCTATAAGCCTTCTATTAGTTTCATTAACTTTTCTTCCTGAAATTGCCTGCTAAACTCATAGATTTCTTCTTCTGTGCGATGAATACGCAAAGGTTGGTTATCAAAATGCTTATCTAAGCAATCCTTTAGCAAGTTGACAATCTCCTCTTCAGTATTGCATACAAAACCAGCATTATTATTTTTAATACTTTCTTCTAGATCTCCGTGATCATTTACAGGTAACAAAATAGGTTTTTGAAAAGCTAAATACTCATATTGTTTGGTGGTAATAATTTCTCTCCTACCACCATATTTTAAATGTAAAAACATAGCAGCGCTATACAATTCCGTATACACCTCTTCTATAGGCATTTTTGCACTGATAGAAGTGTAAGGCTCCAAGTGATAACTTCTAATCAAATCTTTAAGTTTGATCGACTCGTCTGTTCCTACAAATCTGATTTGAAAATATTGCGGTTGGATAGTGAATTGATCTATAAATTTTCTTATCGCTTTAAAAAACGTAGTATCTTGTAATTGATCATTATAAACAGAACCCAAATAAACCAGTTTAAAAGTATAAGGATGATCTTTAATTTGTTTAAAATCGATCTTTCTAAAATCATATCCATTTCTAATTACCTGTACCTGATTTTTATATTTTTCAGGAAATAGATTTCGAATAGACTCTGAAATAGTTACGATTAAATCTGCATTTTTCAGATTTCTCAATTCTCTTCTCTTCAGAAAGAATTTCCGAAGAAAAGATAGGAGTTTACTGTCCTCAATGGAAGGATAGCCAAAGACACCAGGATCTCGATAATCTAAAATTAGCTTACAACCAAATTCTTGTTTTAATGAGCTTCCTAGATTATGAATAGCAATGGATGGAAATGAGACAAAAACAACGTCATTTGGGGTAATATTGATATTAGTTTTCTTTTTGTATTTGTTAAACTCGCTACCTAAATCAAAAATCTCCTTTCCAGTGAAAAAATAGTAGGTAATCAGCAATAATTTTGCAAAACGTCTCCTTCCATTTTCCAATAGATTTTTATACAGATTATGAAAAAAACCTGGGGTATAACTTAACGGGATCTCGACGAGGCTGCCTTTGATTTTTATGGGTCTTTCAACTCTATTTTTATTACCATAAACAAAGTGTACTTCATAAGCTTGAGAGAGCGCTTCAGAAATACTTAATAACCTGTTAAATCCAGTTTGATAGGTTTCCCTACCATGATAAGAAAATACAAATATTCTCTTCAATAGTCATTGTTGTTTGGACAGGCAATATATTGAATATGAAATGATTTTATCAAATAAAATTGATTAATCGCAACTTAGTTTTTAAATGCATTCCAACCTTGTGCCTTTAATTCATGAACGACATCGGATTTTGAAATCATTTTTACACCTGAATTTTTATCGGTAATATGTCCAATAATGCTGATATCTACGTCATTCTTAAGTTTCTCGTAATCAGTCTGTTTTATGGTAAAAAGTAGCTCATAGTCTTCGCCACCATTCAATGCACAAACCGTAGGGTCTAAACCTAGTTCTCTAGCGGTTTCATAGGTTACTGGATCAATAGGCAATTTATCTTCGTAAATGGTACATCCCTTATCACTTTGATTAGTAATATGCAGAATTTCAGAAGCCAAACCGTCCGAAACATCAATCATAGCGGTAGGTTTTATCTTCAATTGAGCCAATAAATCCACTACATCTCTACGTCCTTCAGGTTTCAACTGGCGTTCTATGATATAATCTTTTCCTTCTAAGTCAGGTTGTATTTGTGGGTTTTCCAGAAAAATCTGTTTCTCACGTTCCAAAATTTGCAGACCTACATAAGCTCCACCTAAATCTCCCGAAACACAAAGTAAATCACCTTCTTGAGCACCATTTCTGTAAGTAATATCTTCCTTAGCAGCATAGCCAATACTGGTCACACTAATCACTAACCCCTGTCTACTTGTTGATGTATCTCCGCCAATTAAATCGATGTTAAACTTGTTGCAGGCCAGTTCAATGCCTTTATAAATTTCTTCTACTGCTTCCAAAGGAAATTTACTAGAAACCCCTAGTGAAACGGTAATTTGAGTGGCTACACCGTTCATGGCATAAATATCACTCAAATTTACCTGAACCGCCTTGTAGCCTAAGTGAATTAAAGGGACGTAAGATAAGTCAAAATGAACACCTTCCAATAAAAGATCTGTGGAAATTAAAGCTTGTTTGTCCTTAAAATCAAGTACAGCAGCATCATCTCCAATACCTTTCACAGAACTTTCATGCGCTAACTTAAAATTATCTGTTAAGTGTTTGATTAGACCAAATTCTCCCAACTCTTCTAATGAAGTACGCTCTTTATTTTCGAACATTATCTTTTCCTTTAATATCTGTTAAAATCCATTGCAACTCTCTGTCATAGTTGCTTATTCTATCTTGTAAGGTCGATTGTATGGCCACATCTGGAAAAACACCTCTACCCACTTCTTTTTGTTGATAAACTGGCGCCATCCTGTTTAAACCAAACCTCAAACCTAATTTACTGTTTTTCAGGGTAACTACTGGTATCCTACCAGCGGTACATTGATTTGCCCCGCCACCAGTTTCTGTACCTACAAATGTTGCCCTGTTAATTGCCTTTAAATTAGCACTTAGTAATGATGATGCAGAAAAACTAAACTCGTTAATCAACACATAAACCTTGCCTTTATAATTATCTTTTCTCGCTTTTTGCGGACTATATCCTTTCATAAAAGAAAAGAAATGACCTTCATCATCTTCATATAAATTATTATCATCGTTAAAACCAGTGAGATAATAAGTAAGTTTTTGAAAACCTGTCCCATACTTATTGGCATTAAAACGACCATTGTTGATAGGCTTATCCAAATACACAAATTCTTTATCGGTTAAATAAGCAAACAAGGCTAAACTAGCACTCAAAGTGCCACCAGGATTGTTTCTAATATCGATGACTAAATTCTTTGTTTTAGCTACATTAATACTATCAAAACATTGTTTATAAAACAGTGGAAAATTAGCGGTAGGTACCGAAAAACTTTTTATTTTCATGTACGCCACTTCTTTTTCCTTATCTAAAAACTTGAAATCAAGCTGATACTCATCATTCACCTTATTTCCTCTATGTTTGATGTAATTAGGTGCTTTTTTTACTGGTGTTTTTGCTATTTTTTTAACAGTATCGGCCTTTTTCTTTAAAGCTTCTTCTTTCTTCTTATCGTAAAACGAAATGTAGGTATTGATAACGGTAGTGTCTTTTTTCAATTTAACCGCTATACTATCCTGTTCAGCAAAATAGATCTTATAAAGTTGTGGAAAACTACGTTCAATACGTTTATTTCTCGATAGCGCGTTATAACCGTCATAACTAAAACCTGTGGAAATAATGTTGAAAATCTCTTTTGGAGCTAATCCATCTATCTCTAAAATTTCAGTACCTGTTTTAATCGTCTTATCTTTACTCTTATTGTTGATAATAATTAATTTCTCATCAACTACCGCATAAGTAAACTGTTGGAGCGGATAAATTTTATTTTTAATGGCTTCTCGTTCTTTTTTATCTTTTTGAACAACAGAAGGATATCTTAAACTTGTATGTCCACACCTAATGGCAGCAATTACTGGCGAAAGTTTCTGATAAAATTGTGCGGTAGTAAGTGGCTCATTAATGGTCTTTTTTAAACTATCAAACTTACCATCAAGCTGCTTTTTTGAAATATACCAGTATAAACCTGGATGTCCTTCCTTAAGAATTTGGTAAGAAAGATCCACATCTTTTTTTAATGCTTCTACGCTGTGCTTTTTTTCTGTAATGGTATAATTAAAATCCTTTAAAGATGAACAAGCACCAATAAAAACAGTGCTTATCAACAATAAATGTCCAAAAAAGCGTCTTTTTAACATGTTTACAAACCTAATTTTGCCGAAATCTCCAGCATTCTTTCAATAGGTTTCTTGGCTTCTACGATAATATGTTCAGGCACAGTAACTTCTGGCAAACCATTTTTCATACACAAATAAAGTTTTTCTAAAGTATTTCTTTTCATGTAAGGACAGTCGTTACAAGCACATGAATTGGTAGGAGGGGCTGGAATAAAACTTTTATCTGGATTAGCTTTCTCCATTTGGTGGATAATACCGCTTTCAGTAGCTACAATAAACTCTTTCGCATCGCTATTGATCGTATATTTCAACAATCCAGTGGTAGATCCAATATAATCAGCCATTTTCAACACTGATTCTTCACACTCTGGATGCGCAATGAACTTCGCATTTGGATGACGCTCTTTCAATTTGGTAATTTTTTCCCTAGAGAAAATTTCGTGCACCATACACGCTCCATTCCACAAAACCAGGTCTCTACCAGTTTTTTTGGCTACCCAAGCACCTAAATTTTTATCAGGACCAAAAATAATTTTCTGATCTTTTGGCAAGCTTTCCACAATTTGTACCGCATTTGTTGAGGTACAAACAATATCACTTAAAGCTTTTAGCTCTGCAGTACAATTCACGTAGGTAATTACCAAATGATCGGGATATTTTTCCTTGAATTTTTTAAACAAATGTGGTGGACAGCTATCCGCCAAAGAACATCCAGCCTTTAAATCTGGCAATAAAACCTTCTTTTCTGGTGATAAAATCTTCGCTGTTTCGGCCATAAAATGCACGCCAGCAAATACAATCACATCAGCTTCTGTTTTTGCAGCTTCCTGAGACAATCCTAAACTATCACCTATGTAATCTGCAATATCTTGTATATCAGGATCTTGGTAGTAGTGTGCTAAAATGATGGCATTCTTTTCTTTTTTTAGCTTCTCTATTTCAGCAAATAAATCCAGCGTTGGATCTATTTTTTCTTCTACGTAACCTTTTCTATTAAGTTCTTCTAAAATTTCCATTGATATGCTTTTTAGCTCCAATTAATTTTCTGTAAAGATACACAGCTTCGAACGCTCTCACAACGCTATCCACACTTCAATAGAATATAATTAATTTATTTAAATAGAATCTTATTCTTTATTAGCATGTTGAAACCGGGGAAAAAATTAGGAAGAAAAATGTTGTAAGATGAGTTTTCCCATAGTTACCAACAATTTTTATGATTTTTTATTTTAAACTTCCATTGATTTTCAATGTTATAGTTTTTACTTCATTAAATTATCAATATAGAAATGTGTATTGTTAGTAGTGTTGTTAAAAGTTGATAACCTGAGTAAACGTGCTGAAAATTATTTAAAAGATTGCTCCGAATTTGGCTTTTTACCTTAGCTTTAAACATTCAAATTTATTTGTTAGGATAATTTATACACGCAATTCACAAGCTTGTCAACGTTATCCACATACTTGTTATTATAAGTTAAAATTAATGAGAAAGGTCGATTTTTTAGTCATAGGATCTGGAATTGCAGGCTTAAGTTTTGCACTTAAAGCCGCCAAATTTGGTAAAGTGTTGATAGTGACCAAATCAAACGAAGATGAGTCGAATACAAAGTATGCCCAAGGCGGTGTAGCGGTAGTAGTTGATAAATCAGATTCCTTTGAAAAGCATATACAAGATACGTTAATAGCCGGTGATGGATTATGTGATGAAAGCATTGTGGAAATCGTGGTGAAAGAAGGACCAGAGCGTATACAAGAGATCATTGATTACGGAATTAATTTCGATAAAAATCCAGCAGGAGTATTTGATTTAGCCAAAGAAGGAGGACATTCTGAACACAGAGTGCTTCATTATAAGGATATTACTGGTTATGAAATTGAAAGTGTTTTGTTGAAGCAAATTCATCAGAATGAGAACATCGAGATATTAACGCACTACTTCTGTTTAGAGCTAATTACGCAACACCATTTGGGAAAGCATGTGGATAAGAGTAGTACAGATATCAATTGCTACGGCATATATGCCTTTAACACAGAGAGTAACAATGTGGAAAAGATATTGGCAAATGTGACCGTAATGGCTAGTGGTGGTGCAGGACATATTTATGCCAATACTACAAATCCGGTAATTGCCACTGGCGACGGTATGGCAATGGTTTACAGAGCCAAGGGAAAAGTTAGGAATATGGAATTTATTCAATTTCACCCAACAGCTTTATACCATCCTGGTGAATATCCTTCTTTTTTAATTTCTGAGGCAGTAAGAGGATTTGGTGGCGTATTACGTAGAAGAACTGGTGAAGAATTTATGTACGAATATGACGAAAGAGGCTCATTGGCTTCCCGTGATATTGTTGCCCGTGCCATTGATAATGAGATGAAAAAATCGGGTGATGACTTTGTTTATTTAGACATCACGATGAGGAGCAAAGCTGATATTCTTAAACATTTTCCTAACATTTATGCTAAGTGTTTGTCCATTGGTATTGATATGACTAAGGATTTTATTCCCGTAACACCAGCTTGTCATTATATGTGTGGAGGAGTGATGGTTGATGAAGATGGAAAATCATCTATAAATCATTTGTATGCTTGTGGAGAAGTTTCATCAACCGGATTACATGGTGCTAATCGTTTGGCTTCCAATTCATTATTAGAAGCAACAGTTTTTGCACATCGTATATTTTTATCAGCGATAGAAAATTATCAGCAGAATATTATTCCTGATGATATTCCAGAATGGAACGATAAAGGTGTGATACAATCTAATGAGGATATTTTAGTTACTCACAATTTAAGAGAAACTCAAAAAATTATGAGTGATTACGTAGGAATTGTACGTTCTGATTTCAGATTGGATAGGGCTTTGAGAAGACTTTATCTATTGTTTGAAGAAACAGAAGAATTTTATAAGAACAATAAGGTTTCGGTAAAACTTTGTGAACTACGTAATGTGATCCAGGTGGCTTATATGGTAATAAAATCTGCCATTGCTAGAAAGGAGAGTAGAGGATTGCATTATACCACGGATTACCCGAACCATGCAAAAGAATTAGTTGATACTATTATTTAAGTTTACTATCATTCCGACGATAGGAGGAATCTAAAAGAGATCCTTCGCTACGATCTGAATGACAAAATAAAAAATAAGATGCCTATAATATTGCCAGTAAAAGGAGTTAGTCCACAATTTGGAAGTGATTGTTTTATAGCACCAAACGCTACTATTGTGGGAGATGTTAAAGTTGGAAAAAACTGTTCAATTTGGTTTAATGCAGTAGTTAGGGGAGATGTTAACAGCATTACCATAGGGAGCGAAAGCAATATCCAAGATGGTGCAGTGATTCATGCAACTTACTTAAAAGCAGCTACTTTCATTGGAAATAGAGTGAATGTTGGACATAATGCCATTGTGCATGGTTGTACCGTAAAAGATAACGTATTGATTGGGATGGGAGCCATTGTAATGGACCACGCTATTATAGATGAGTATTGTATTATTGCAGCTGGATCCGTGGTATTGGAAAATACGATTTGCGAAAGCGGATACATTTATGCGGGAACTCCTGCAAAAAAAATAAAGCCCATTACTGAAGAGCAAAGGGCTTTATTGAATAAGTTACCTGATAATTATATCATGTACTCAGACTGGTTTAAGTCTTAGTTTCCTCCTGGCCGTAGCCTTTGAGCAGAAGGTATAACGGCTGGTTTTACTTCTTTTTTCTCTTTAGGTTTTGGCGTTGGGAGTGGAGCAACTGATGGAATTTTTATAATTTCAACTCTATCCCAATTTGCTCTGATAGACAGTTCTTTAGGTTCAAACCAAATGGCTTCTGGCTGTATCCCAGCTTTGATATTACCTGTATCCCAAATGCCATTTTTATTTTCATCATAAACAATCCTACCATAATATACACCCTGCTTATACTTGTTGAGTTTAACAGAAGTTTTTTTAGAGATTGGAAAACTTGAAACGATATTCTTGTCTTTGTTTACAATTTCTAGAATATAGTTTTTTGTGGTATCAGTTGGTTCTACAGTTAAGGTTAAAGTACCATAATCATTGGCATCGCCCAGGGTAAATGATTTTTTAATTTCTTTATTTTTAGCATCAAAAATAGCAGTAGCTGCATTCTCTCGCAATAATAATATATACTCTTCTTTAGCTCGCCACTTATATTTGATATGGTATTTTAACATATTGGTACTGTCTTTTTCCAAAGTAAATTTTCGTGGAATGCTATCTTCTAGTAACAATATTTTACTTTCGTCTAGATTTTTCAAAGGAAAATTAAAAGCAATTGTCAAGTCTTTAAATGGATTTAAAGAACCGCCATCTAAGTTATCAGAGATGTTAACTACACGATTGTAAGTATCCCTTTTTGATCTTGTAAACTTGGCGGTATCTAGTATTTTTCCGTTGTCTTTAATAACTACTTTGGCAGAGTCAAAAGATAAATCATTTAACCACAAGGTTACGCTATCCTTTGTTTTATTGAATTGTAACAGTTTTCCTTGATCAATATTGTTAGGAAATATGACCGTTAAGTCAGGATTTTTTAATTTTTGGTTAAAATTCATGAAAATACTTCCATCTGCATTTAATTTTCTATCAAGAAGACGGAAATCTGGCGCTAATTCTTTAAAAACACTTAAATTTAAGCTATCTATATTTTTATCTAATAAAAATGGTTCTTTGATAAATCCTATTTCATCACTTATCTGTTGATAAATCCTGTCACCACCTTTTTCTTTTAAAGCATAAATTTTATAAGTGTCCTTTTTTAAATTGTTAAGCTTAAAATTCCCACTGCTATCTGTTAAAGTAAAAATGGTTGCCCGTTTTTTTCCAAACAGACTGTCTCTAGATAGGGGTAGAATAAAAACAGTAGTTTCAATTTCTGGTTCCAAGGTAAGCGCATTGGTTACATTACCACTAATGCTTAGAGAATCTAAAGTTGGACCAGTAGCAAATGCATAGCTAAAATTCTTAAGCTCGTTACTTTCGTTAAGATCAACAATAGACTTTCCAAAGTTTAAAGTATAAGTAGTATTTTTTTCTAAAGTGTCTGGTAAAGTTATTTCTAACTTTTTCAATTTGGCTTTTAATTCTGGTGCCCTTTCTAATTCTGGAGAAATTGAAAATTCTTTAAATTCATTATTCAGTTTAACATACTCATCAAATTCGATGACGATTTTTTTTGCAGTAAAATTTGTCGTCAAATTTTCTGGAGTCATTTTAAGCACTTTTGGCGGAGTAGTATCTTTTGGCCCACCTTGAGGAGTTTGCATAGCAGCGCATCCATAAATTAAAGTAGCGAGTACGATAAGTGCTGAAAAAATGCTGTAAAAAGGATCTTTTTTGTTTTTTGCCATTTATAAGCGTTTTAATCTATTTTTACCTTTTTTGGAACCGTAATATTAAAATTTTGAGTTATGCTTTTATAACGCTTTATTTTAAGTGATATTTTTAATTAGCTAATTAACTGTAAAACAATTATTTAGCAATATGAACCATCAAAACTGAAATATCTGAGGGTGAAACGCCAGAAATTCGGGAAGCTTGCCCTAAAGTTCGTGGTTTTATCTTCAATAATTTTTCTCTAGCTTCTTTTGATAAAGATACTAAAGTGTTGTAATCAAAATCTGGATTAATTGCTTTGTCTTCCATCTTCTGCATCTTGGATACAATCTCTTGTTCTTTTTCAAAGTAGCTTTCATATTTGATTTTGATTTCTGCTTGCTCTACAGTTTCTTTGTCAAATTGATTTAGTAATTGCTCAAATGGTTCGCTTACTTTTCTTAAATCACTAATGTTTACTTGAGGTCTGCTCAATACACTAAATAACTTTACATTTTGAGTAAGGGCAGAAGTTCCTAATTTTTCTAACAACGCATTTGCCTCTGCCATTTCTATTCCTTGCTTTTTAGTAAAGGCTACAATTTCATCAGAATCTTTTACTTTCTGGTTAACGATGGCCAAGCGATCATCTCCAACTAAACCCAATTCATGTGCAATAGGAGTGAGGCGAATATCAGCGTTATCTTGCCTCAATAATAAACGGTGCTCGGCTCTAGAAGTAAACATGCGATATGGTTCTTCTGTACCTTTAGTCACTAAATCATCGATCAAAACACCAATATACGATTCAGAGCGTTTCATGATCAGTTCGTGCTTATCATTAACCTTCTGATGGGCATTAATTCCTGCTATAAACCCTTGACTAGCAGCTTCTTCATACCCAGTGGTACCATTAATTTGACCAGCAAAGAACAAATTGCTGATTAATTTGGTTTCAAGGGTCAATGATAGTTGGGTAGGAGGGAAGTAGTCGTATTCTATGGCATATCCAGGCCTAAACATCTTTGCATTTTCAAATCCAGGGATCTGCGTGAGGGCTTTATATTGCACGTCTTCTGGTAAAGAAGTAGAGAAACCATTCACGTAAATCTCACAGGTGTTCCAGCCTTCGGGTTCTACAAATATTTGGTGACGTTCTCTTTCCGCAAAACGATTTATTTTGTCTTCAATGGATGGACAATATCGTGGGCCTAAACCTTTGATTCTGCCAGTAAACATTGGGGATTTTTCGAAACCTTCCTTTAAAGTTTCATGAACTTTATCATTGGTATAAGTAATCCAACAACAGCGTTGCTCAGTAGGTAGCGATACATTTGTGTAGGAAAATCTACCTCTATCTTCGTCTCCCCACTGCTCTTCCATCAGAGAATAATTGAGCGACCGACCATCAATTCTAGGAGGAGTACCTGTTTTCATACGACCAGCTTCGAATCCTAACTCTACCAATTGCTCGGTTAATCCAGTAGCTGATTTTTCGCCAGTTCTGCCACCGCCCATTTTTTTCTCACCAATATGGATCACTCCATTTAAGAAGGTACCATTGGTAAGCACTACTGATTTTGCTTTTATTTCTACCCCTAAATTTGTTTTTACACCAACTACTGTGTTGTTTTTAACGAGAAGCGAGCTTACCATTTCCTGCCAAAAATCAATATTTGGGGTGCGTTCTAGTGCTAATCTCCATTCTTCTGCAAATCTTTTTCTATCATTTTGAGTACGAGGACTCCACATTGCAGGACCTTTGGACTTATTAAGCATCCTAAATTGAATGGTAGTTTTATCTGCAATAATACCTGAGTAGCCACCCATCGCATCTATTTCTCTAACTATTTGCCCTTTGGCTACACCACCCATTGCAGGGTTGCAACTCATTTGAGCGATAGTTTCCATATTCATCGTTATCAATAATACCGATGATCCCAAATTTGCAGCAGCAGCAGCAGCTTCACAACCAGCATGACCAGCTCCAACAACAATTACGTCGTATTCTTTAAACATATCTTTTGTGATGTTTCACGTGAAACATTTATTTTTATTCTTTTTTTGTTCTTGTTCCACGTGGAACAAGAACAAAATTTGATTATTTTTCTGAAAGTTCCATCCATCTCTCCATTTCTTTCTCGATGGTTTCGTTTATTTTTTCTATCTCTGAGGATATCTCTTGGATCTGATTATAGTCTGAAGGTTCAACTTGATTAAGTTTTGCCGTTAGATTTTTAACCTTTTCTTCGTTTTCTGCTAAAGAACTTTCTAAGTTTTTAAACTCTTGCTGTTCTTTGAAACTTAACTTTGTAGTACTTGAAGCTGGTTTATTTTCTTCTTTTTTCTCTTTTTTTACAGCGGCTTCCTTTTCTTGTTCCACAGCGTTTCTATGTTCTGAATAGTTTCCGTTAAATATTTTAACGTTTCCATTTCCTTCCATAATGAAAAGCTGATCACTCATCTTGTCAAGTAAGTATCTATCGTGTGATACCAGAACCAAAATACCAGGGAAGTTTTCTAAGAATTCCTCCAGTACATTTAAAGTGTCAATATCTAAATCATTGGTTGGTTCATCTAAAATTAAGAAGTTTGGATTCTGCATCAAAACCTTCATCAAGTGCAAACGCTTTCTTTCTCCACCACTTAATTTTTCAACCAATCCATGTTGCTTTTTTGGAGGGAATAAAAATAATGTAAGTAGGGCAGAGGCTGAGATGGTTTGTCCATCTGCCATTTTGATATATTCTGCATCAGCTTTTACTATATCTATTACTCTATCTTTCTCGTTAAAGTTTAAACCACCTTGCTTGTAATATCCAAATTTAGTGGTTTCTCCCAAGTCTACTTTTCCCTGATTTGGACTTAAGCTTCCTGTAATGATGTTTAATAAAGTAGATTTACCTGTACCGTTTTTTCCTGCTAATCCAATTCTGTCACCTCTTTTAAAAACATAGGTAAAGTCATTGATGATTTTTTTATCGTCGAAGCTTTGTTTGATGTTTTCCAATTCAAGGATTTTGTTTCCTTGCCTTGCCATCTTTACATTTAGAGTTACCTTTTGATTATCGCTTCTTTGTTTGGTTTTTTCTTCAAGATCATAAAATGCATTTTGTCTCGCTTGAGATTTTGTACCCCTTGCTTGCGGCATTCTGCGCATCCATTCGAGTTCCTTTTTTAATAGGTTTTTGTTTTTTTGAAAGGTGGCATCATCCTGAGCTTCTCTTTCAGCTTTCTTTTCTAGGAAGTAAGCGTAGTTGCCGTTGTAGGTGTATGTTTTACCTCGTTCTAACTCAACAATCGTATTGCAAATGTTGTCCAAGAAATACCTATCGTGGGTAACTAACAGTAGAGTTTTGTTTCCAGACGTTAATATTTTCTCTAACCATTCAATGGTGTCAATGTCTAAATGGTTCGTTGGCTCATCTAAAACATAAATATCTGGATCTTCAATTAGAAGTTTAGCTAGGGCTAGTCTTTTACGCTGACCACCAGATAAAGTATCTATTTTTTGTTGTAGATGGTTGATGCCCATTCTGCTTAAAATAGTTTTGATCTGGTGTTCGTATTCCCAAGCGTTATGTTCGCTTAATTCTTCATATAATCTATTGAGCTTCTTTTCGTCAGGATGTTCTTGCTCAACTAATTCTTCATATTCTCTGATCAACTGCTGTTGCTTGTTTTCTGAAGAGAAAATAAAGTCGCTAATACTTGCGTTTTCTGGAAAAGAAGGTTCTTGATCAAGAAAACCAATCCGTACGGACTTGTTCTTTACGATCTTTCCTTCCAAAGGAGCAAAGCGTTCTGCTAGTAATTTCATCAGTGTACTTTTGCCAGCGCCATTGACGCCAACAAGGGCCACACGCTGGCCTACGTTAATTCCTAACGTTAAATTTTTAAATAGCCATTCATCGTGATAGGCATGGCCAAGCCCTTCTGCTGCAATTAGTGTACTCAAGGTGATTTGAAACGAATTATATAATCAAAAATTGTAGCAAAAGTACGGATTATAAACTGCTTAATGGTTAGCAGATTAGTTGGACAAGGGTAAAATAATGCGAAAGGTTATGGACCTAAATGCAGGTACAAGTGAAAACACCTCTCTATTGACAGGAAATATGATCTGAAAGAGCGTTTGTGATGATGTGTAATTTAATTCAGATTAAACTTATCGTTCCTAATATTCATCACATTAGAAGCAAAAATAATGGAGACAATTAGTACACCGATAATGATAGCTAGAATTAATTGAAGGGTAGAATATAGATTGGTTCCCATTACAATTTTCTGAGATTCTTCTTTGAGCTGTTCACCTACTACAGTTTGTATTTTGGTGAGTTGTGAAAGCAAGCTGGAAATGGCTGTAAAAGATTGTTCGGCACTGCTGTCATATAAACTTCTGAGAGCGCTCTTGTCTAATGTTCCAGCATTCAATAAAATGTTTTTTTCCAGAACTTTATTTTCAAGCAGTTTAACTTTTAGTTCAGTTAAATGATTTTTTTCGTTCTTCACTAAAAAGGTCTTTTCATACTTCGCTAAAAGCGTGTCAATTTCCTTGTCGTAACGTTTTAATTTGTTGTTTAATTGCTGGGGGCTGAGCTTATTTTTATCACTATAAACAAAAGTTTCCAATAGAAAGCGCTTGGCATATAGCTTTTCGGAGATGTAGAAAATATCTGTGGCAGGAACTAACCTGTCGTTGTAAAGCGATGAAAAAGCCTTTTCCATGTTCTTAATACTTCTGTCTTCCAGTACTCGGATCAGAATTGTACAAGCCATAATTAGGAAAAGTAAGAAGGCTATTTTGGTTTTTTGCTTTAGGGAATACGCTATTTTCATATTTGGTTGAAATAAAAATAACTCCCAATATAGCCATTTTTCTAGAGCTTTATCCTCTTTCTTTTTTGGAGGCTCAATAGATTTTCGAAAAGGTGTAAAAAAAGAAAAGCGGGCATCCACCCGCTTGATTAACTAAAACTAAACTAAATTTATATGTGTGTATATGAATTTTAAAACAAGGTCAAAATGTCTTCAGTAGGCAAGGTGCCGGTTACTGATTGTTTTTGAGCTACTGCAGTATTTTTAGATTGAATGCTGCTATTTTCTGCGGTGAATTTTTCAGAGCTTAAAGAAGCCAGGCTACCAATTACTGCATTGTAATCTGTGGTTGATCCGCTTAAGTTTAAGCTAGCTTTGTCGTTTACTTTAGCAAATAAATCAACGGTGTTGGTGTTTAAAGTTGCTTTGGCTTGATCTTTTAAATTAACCTCTAAGCTTAAAGCACTGAATTTGCCGCTTGTTTTTACTACAGCTTTATCGCTAGCGGTAATTTCATTCAATTGACTGGCGTAAACAACCACTGTTAAAGTTTCTTTGTCGAAAGAGCTAATTCTCAATTCACCATCTTTCTCTTGTACCAATGCATTCTTCGCATAATAGTTGTCGTAAACTTGTACGCTCGGGTTAGCACTTTGAACCAAAATAACTTCTACATTACCAGAAACATTTAGCTTGTTGAAGTTTTTTACGGTACTTAATACAGTTACTTTTTTTGCTTCTTTAGCATTTACAAAAGCTGGAGCACTTGCACTGATAGCTACTGTTAAGATGGCTGCGAATAGATTTTTGATAGCGGTTTTCATATTGTGTGTTTTTTATATCGTTATTTAATTTTCTTTGTTTTTGTAAACTGGTTACATCTATAAGACCTCCAAACCCTAAAAAGGTTGCACGCTAACTCGCTGTTTTATACCATCACAAGTAAAGTTTCGACCAACGGGTGTAATTTTTCGACCAACGGGAGATGTCAAAAATTAAAAATTTAGCTCAAGACCGAGAAAAATGACAAATCTGCCATGAATATCATCGCAACCCGCTAACTTTGGCTTCGGTTTTAAATAAAATTTATCATCGTGAAAATATTAGCCACCATTTTTACTGCTTTAGCCCTCATTGGCCATCAGCCTAACGGAGAAGAAAAGCCGTTAAAGTCTCAATTATATGTTTCTAACCATGAAAATGTTTTGGGGACTTCTTTGGAATTTAAAATCTTAAGTACTTCAGAAATAGAAGTAACTAAGGCGGAACAGGCGGCTTTGAAGGAAATCAATAGACTTTCGGATATTTTCAGCGGCTACAATAACAACAGTGAGTTTAGCAGATGGATGAAAAGTGAGCTGAACAAACCCGTAAAAGTTTCAAAGGAGCTTTTTGAAATGTTAAATTTATTTGAACAATGGAAACAGCAAACTCACGGTGCTTTGGATCCTTCGGTGGCCATCGCAAGTAAGCTTTGGCATGAAGCGGCTTTGAAGCAAAATAATCCTTCAAAAGCATCACTTAGAGAGATGATTTCAAAAATGCAGAACAAACATTACCTACTAAATGCAGCTGACTTAACGGCAACGAGGTTAGATCAGGTTCCTTTGGTGATGAATTCTTTTGCTAAAAGTTATATCATTAACAAAGCTTGTGATGCTGCACTAGCGACAGGAAATGTTGAAAATGTGGTGGTGAATATTGGTGGTGATTTGGTAACAAAGGGCAGCGATACAGATTTAATTCACGTCACCAATCCTTTGGAAAATGCAGAAAACGATGCGCCACTTGCCAAGCTTTTGGTGAAAAATAAAGCGGTAGCCACAAGTGGAAATTATCGTAGGGGAGAGCAGATTGGTAAAAACTGGTATTCACACATTATTGATCCAAGGACAGCGAAGCCAGTAGCCGAAATCATTAGCGCTACCGTAATTGCAGAAAATGCAGTTGATGCTGGCGCCTTAGCCACTGCATTTAATATTCTGACATTAAAAGAAAGCAAAGCATTGGCAGAGAAATCAGATGCTGCATATCTGATTGTAACTAAAGAGGGCAAAGTAGTGACGAGCCAAAATTGGAGTGAATATGTAGCGCCAAACAAAGTAAAGGAGATTAAAGAAGTAACGAAATCTGCTTATGCGGAGAACCAGAAATTATGGGATCCTAAGTTTGAATTGACCATCAATTTTAAATTCAACGTTATTGAGGACAATAGTCACCGACCTTATGCGGCAATTTGGGTAGAAAATGAAAAACGCGAATCGGTTAGGAATTTGGCTTTATGGTACAGAAAAACCAACTGGATTCCTGATTTGAGAAACTGGTACCGTATTAATGGAGAACGTTTTAAAGCGGATAAAGATAATTATGCGTCGGTAACTGGAGCTACCCGAAACCCAGGAAGCTATACGATAAAGTGGGATGGAAAAGATGATAAGGGAAATTATGTGCCGCAGGGAAAATATACGGTGATTATTGAAACGGCAAAAGAGCACGGAACTAATGAAATCATTCGTCAGGTGCTAGATTTGAAGAAAGCTCCAATTAAGGCAACCAACACTGGTAACGTAGAAGTTTCTGCGGCAAATTTTGAGTTTGGTAAAAAGAAATAGTTAAGATTTGAGTACAAAAAAGACAAAACCAGGACGCGCTAAAAAAGACTTCGCTAAATTATCTCGCTGGTTGCATATCTACCTTTCGATGGTAAGCTTTGCCATTGTGCTGTTTTTTTCCTTTACGGGTTTAACGCTTAATCATCCGACCTGGTTTGGAGCTGAAAAACAGGTTGAAGAAAAGCATAAAGGGAAGTTGAATGTGCAGTGGGTAAATCAGCCTGATACCAATAAAATTGCCAAACTGGAAATTGTGGAGTTTCTGCGAAGCAAATACAAATTGAAGGGTGCAGTCAGCGATTTTAGGATAGAAGACTACGATGTGAGCATCACTTTTAAAGGCCCTGCTTATTCGGCAGATGTCTTCATCGATCGTGAAAAAGGAGATTATGAGGTTACCGAAATCAAAAAAGGAATAGTTGCGGTTTGGAATGATTTACACAAAGGCAGAGATTCAGGAAGTGGATGGAGTTGGGTGATTGATGTTTCCGCTATTTTCCTCATCATCGTTTCTTTAACAGGGTTGATCTTGTTGCTGTTCATCAAAAAGAAACGGATTTCGGGAATTGTTACCGCTATTTTAGGGATCGTTTTAAGCTATCTGATTTATTTGATTTTTGTGCCTTAGGGCAATTTAAAGACTTACGAAGTTTCAAAAACATCGTAAGTCTGAAAGAAAATATAGATTCTTCGTTTCATTCAGAATGACAGGGAGGGCAGAAAACTGATCCTACAAATTCAATTCCTTTGCTTTTTTCATCACGTTGTTGGTTAACACAATCAAATCAGTGTCAAAGCCATCCTCGCCACTTCTAGAATTCAATAAAATTGCAGCACTATATTCTGTACCATAAATCCAGAAAGTCGCAGTGCCTATCAAGTTTCCGCCATGATAAAAACCTTCAAATAATGAATGGCCAGTACGCCAGCCCAAAGTATAATTTGCCACAGGCGATTTGGTAAACATTAACGTTCTGGTCGCAGCATTGATAATATCTGGTTTAATAGTGCCGCCATCAACCGAATACAAAACCTTGAAAAGATTATCGGTATTGATGGATACGCCACCAGCGGCTTTGTAAACTTCTACATTATTGCCATAGGCAGTAGAACTTCCCTGAGGATAACAAATAACCTCTTTGGCTCGTCTGGCTGTAGGCGAAGAAGAAGTAAGGTTGACTACGATACCCGCTGGGGCATAAATTTCCTTTAAATAAGCGCCATATTCCTTACCAGAAACCACCTCAATGATTTTTCCAAGTACTCCATAACCCAAATTGTAGTAGTAATAAACCGTTCCAGGCTCATTCTGTGCTGAATTAAGCATGGTTTGGATTTTTTGATCTAAGGTAGTTCCTGCGCTACTGGTGAACATCGGATCACCACTATAACCAGCGGTATGCTCTAGCAGGTGTTTTACGGTTACTTTCGCTGATTTCGGGCCTACGGTAGGGAAGGAAGCTTTTAAGATCCCTGTGGGGCCAAAAACAAGGTCGTGCAGCCCTATTTTGCCTTGCTGTATTAATGTCATGATGGCAATAGACGTATGTTGCTTGGTCATGGAGGCCAACCTGAACTCATAGTCTGATCGGGCTCGTTCTTTTGCGTCAACGTCGGCAAAACCTGCAGCATTTTTATAAACGAGGTCTTCAATGCTATTTTTACCAATGGCGTAAGAAGCCGCAGGGATGTTGTATTTTTCAATGAATGGATAAATCATGGCATCAATTTCCTTAATGCCCACTTGCGCCAAAATAGTATAGGTAGAAGTAGCACCGTTTTCGGCAGTAACCACCGCAGTAAGGGTTTTGCTCAAATCTAAATTTCCTGCATTATTAACTAAGGTTACGCCATCGACTTTGATGGTCGCTTTATTGGAAAGTGCAAAATTGACTTTTACATTGGTCAAATTAGAATTTAGCGGAATTGTGATGTAAATTTTGGTGGTGCTTTTGTAGAAATAACCATCGCCTGAAATGTTTGCATTTTTAGATTTTAGAATACTGATATTGGTGATTTCTTTAGCGGTTGATAGCTCCGTTGGATTGGTTGGTTTTCCTGGATTTTCAGGAACTGGATCATTTTTTTTGGAACAAGAGGCCAGTACCGCAATGAACAAGGTAAGCATCAGGCAAAATTTTGCCCTTTCTCTCAGAGAGGTCATCATCTTCATAATTCTAAATGGTTTGGTTTAGGTTGTTGCTTACAATTGCAGCACGAAAGCGCATTAATAATTTGTAAATCAAGCTATTTTAGAAAAAATACTGCAAAAAACCTAATTTAAAATTTCAAAGTGGCGATAATCCTGCAAAAACAAGAATTTAGGAGGAAAAGGGAATAATAGTTTAGCGCTTATTTAGGTAAAAATCTTCCTTAGCGGTCATCTCTATCTTGGCTTTTTGGGTTTTGTCTCTATAGCCTAGCAAATGCAGCGTGCCGTGAACGATAATGCGGCACAACTCATCATGAGTAGACACTTTATTTTGTTTTGCATTATCCTTTACTCGGTCTATGCTGATAAAAATATCTCCTAAAATCATTTTAAGCTCCTCTGAGTTGTCAAAAGTGATGACATCGGTATAATAGTCATGCTGAAGAAAATCTTGGTTTACACGCAGTAAATATTCGTCGGAACAAAAAATAAAGTTCAATTCATTCAAAGCGTAGCCTTCATTGGTAATAGTCTCGGTGATCCATTTTCTGATGGCTGTTTTTCCTTTGAGGTTATAGTTGGTTTCTTCTGTAAAGAAATTGATTTTTGACATGCGGGTAAGTTAAAAGGCAAAAGTAAAAATTCAAAACGGATAGTTTTCGAAGTACTGACGAGGAAGCTACTTTTTAGTTGAATTTAGCAATCTGAAATATTCGGCTACTTTGTTTTTATAGTAGTAATTGAGGTTAGGTGGAAGCTTTTGAATCAGCTCACTTTCGCTTTGCATACTTTTGTTGAACTTCTCCAACATTTGCTGATAGGATGGAGGGAATTGTTTTGCTGCATTGCTTTCTCGTTTCGAATCCTGATCCTGTTCCCGCTGCGCTTTTTCGGCATCTAACATTTTAACCATTAAATTTTTTTGTCTTCTAAGGGTTTCTTGGGTAATCCGTTTATTCACCAAATCCAATTCAGATTGCTTCATTTCCTGTATCGCTTGGTTCAAATTGCCCATGGCACCTTTGCCATCTTTATTATCTTCCTTGTTGATTTTTTCCAAGGCTTCCCTAATCATTTGCTGTTGTTGGGCCATTTTGGCAAACTCTTGGCTCATTTGTCCTTTTGGTACCGAACCCTGATTGCCCTCACGTTCCATTTTATCCTTGGCCTGCTGCATGTTTTTATTCAACTGCTCCTGCATTTGCTGCAATTGTTGCATGCCTTGCTTCTGTTTGCCTTTTCCGCCTTTGGCGTTTTTCATGGCATTTTGCAATTGTTCCAAAGCTTCGTTGAGCATTAGCGCTAAATTGTTGAGCGAGGTCATGGCGAACTGTTGCGAACGGTTGGCTTCTCCAGTTCTTCTATCACCCAAAAAATCGATGGCTTTGCCGATATTAAAGTTGATTTTTTCAACTTCCGTATTCACGGTACTTTCTATTTGCGGAACCCTTTTGCTCAACGAAAAAAGACTGTCGGCAATGGTTTTCATATTGTCCCGTATCATGTTTTGCTTTTGTGCTTGTTGCACATAAGCAGGATCAGAAGCACCCATTTTGCGGAACGACTCCATTACCTTTTCTTGCTCGAATGACGTACTTAGCAGGTTTTCCAACAACTTGCGAAGTTCTTGTGCATTCACCTTGTCTTCCTGCTCGGCGCCAGCTTGCTGCTGCTCTTGCATTTGTTGGGCTAATTGCTGCATTTGCTGGGCGGCCTGTTGTTGTTTTTCAGAAGCTTTTTGCTTGTTGTTCTGGTCAAGCTGCTCTTTACTTTCCTGTTGGTTTTTCTCGATTTGATTAGTTTCCTTTTCAGGGTTTTTGTAATCATTTGGACGCTCTAAGGCCTGATTTTTTTTGTCCAGCTCTTGTAGTTCTTTTTTCAGATCCTTAAAATCTTTGTTGAGCTGGTCTTGTTTTTCTTTAATATCTTGAGAAGAAGCGTTTTTGTCTTTGCTTTGTTCCGACAAGTCTTTTTGCTGCTTGGCCATTTCGTTCAAGCGGTCAATTTTGTTTTGCAAATTCTGCTCAAACTCCAATTGTTTGTAAAGCTCAAGAATACGATCCAATTCATTTTTTACCGATTTGTTGTCCATTTGCATTTTTGAAAGCTCGTTGCGGGTTTGATCCTTATTGTTTCGGTCCATCAGCTGCTGAAGCTTTTGCAAAAGTTCCTTTGTTTTTTCGTCTAAAACATTCTTGAAGAGATCATCTATTTTTTTCTGTTTTTCTTTAAGCTCTTCATTAAGTACATTGTTTTCCTGCTTGTCAAAATTATTTTTTTCATTTTGAGCTTTGATGTCCTTTACCGCTTCGTCTAACTGTTTTTGTTTATCCAGTAATTGCTCAATCTGTTTTTTATCTTCAAAATTAAGCTGCTTTTTTTCCAGTAGGCTTTCGCTCAATTTTTTACTTTCTTTTTCGATGGTGTTCGCCAGTTTAATGGTCTGCTCCATTTTTTGTTTTAGCGATTGACTCCCTTCGGCTAATTTTTCAGCAATTTGTTGCTGAGTAGGGGCTTGGTAGGTCTTAATTTCAGAGCGGGTAACTTTTGCACCGTTTACGCCATCATTATCAGCAATTTCAAAGAAATATTCGATGCTTTGTCCTGGCTTAACATTGAGTTCATTTAGGTTCCAAAAATGAAAAAAGGTGTTCTCGGTCTGGTTATTTTTAAGGGCAAGGGTTTTTGAGCCTTGGGCTACTACTTTGTTCTGCTCCTTGATTTGATACTTGAATTTTAGCGATGAAAAACCGTAGTCATCGTTTACCACACCGTTAAAATAGAGGGCTTTGCTGCTTAAGCTATCTGGCGTTTCGGTTACCGAAATGGTTGGATATTGATCTACAATAACGGTCAGTTGATGGCTCAATGAATCTCGCAGGCTTACGTATTTATTTTTGGGTACAATTTGGTAATTCCCGTTTGTTTTGATGGTGGCAGTAAAGCTCGCTTGATTATCTTCAACCAACAGCTGATGTGCTTTTTGCTGAAGAATAAAACTGATTTCCTCGCTGTTTTCGGTCTTTAGTTTCCAACTCACTTTTGTGCCTTCGGGGATCAATAAATCACCCACATTGGGCACTTCTTCTGATTTTCTATGGAGATAAGCTGGATAAGTTAAAGTGGCACTCAAATGGAGCAAAGAGGGGCGAGGTTTTACACTAACGGTATGGCTGGCAGAACTAAATCCGCCGCCAGAAAAACGGATAGCCTTATCTTTTTGAATGTTCTTGAAAGTATGGCTAAAATGACTGATATCCTGCTTTTCTAATTTATAGCTGTTCACTCCATCTTCCAAATAAATATCCTGTGGAAATTCGTCACCCGTTAGTTTAAGCTTAATGGTTAAATCATCACCCTGTGTCACATTTAAATGATTGTTTTCTACCACAAACTGGAATGGGGCTTGAGGCAATACCTCCTGATTATAGCGGATAAAACTACTGGTTCCTTCTCTTAAAATGGCAGGCGCCAAAATGCCAATCAGTAAAATGATGGCCAAGGGAAGTGCAATGTATTTGATGTGTTTTTTATTGTCGCCCAAATTAATGGCGGTAGAAAAGGGGATGGGTTTTAGCTCATTTATTTTTTGATCTATACCTGCTAAAATGAGCGCACTGTTTTGTGGCGAACTGTCGGCCAGTTCTTTTAGTTGTAAAGTATTCAGTAATCTATCCTTAACATTAAAGAAATGATTTCCAATTAAATTTGCAGCATCTTCTAGTCCTATGGTTTTACTGAGTTTGAAATAAGAGAGTGCGGGTTTAATAATCCATAGGGCTATTGCGAGTAATGAAACGGCAATAAAAGAGAAGAACAGAAGCGTTTTGGTAGAGATGCTTGGATAGGTATAAAAAATCCAAACGAAAAGACAGAGATACAGGCTTAAAATAAGTGCAGCGGCATATATACTTCCCCGCAAAAGTTTATTAAGGTAAAACTTTCGGGTGAACTCATTGATTTTTGATATAAGTAAGCTGTAGTTATTGCCCATTATCTATTTAAACGACAATAAAGGTAAAGAATGTGCGCTTAAATAAAAAACAGATAAATTTTAGCTAATACTTTCAATTTGTTTTAAAAATATACACATAAACCGTAATTTAGAAATAAAATACAATCAATAAAAACAAAATGCAACATGAAAGGCTGTATATTGCAGCTTTCAACCTCAATCAAAAAAATACTTACACACATGAACAAAAAACTTTTTGTGGCTATTTTAGCATTAATGATTACTGGAACAGCCTTTGCGCAGAAACAAATTAAATCGTGGAACAAAAACCTGGTGATTGCTCACCGTGGAGCGTTCAAAACCCAAAAGTTGCCCGAGAACTCTATTGCTTCTTTAAATGAAGCTATTCGTATAGGTTGTTTTGGAAGCGAGTTTGACGTTCAGCTTACTTCAGATGGCGTGCCTGTGGTTAACCACAATGCCGATTTTTTGGGAAAAGATATTGCGACGAGCACCTATAAAGAATTGGTAGAATATAAAAAGTTAAGCAACGGCGAAAGTATCCCTACCTTGGAAGAATACTTAAAGGCGGGGATGAAGCAGAAAAAAACCAAGTTAATCTTGGAAATTAAGCCTCAAAAAACACAAGAAAAAGAAGAGGAGTTAACCAAAAAAGTAATTGCGATGGTGAATGAACTTAAAGCTACTCCTTGGATAGAATACATTAGCTTTAGTCATTATATCTGTAAATATCTGATCGCTAACGCACCAGGCGCAAGGGTTTCTTACTTAGCTGGTGAAATTGAACCTGCAAAATTGAAAGAGCAAGGGTTTTATGGTTTAGATTATAACCAAGGCGTATTTAAGAAAAATACAGATTGGATTGCACAAGCGAAAGTGGCAGGTTTGATCATTAATGTTTGGACGGTAAATGCTGAGAAAGATATGGATTGGTTGTTAGGAGAAAAAGTTGATTATATCACTACTAACGAACCAGAATTGTTACTGACCAAGGTTAAGAAATAAGGAGTATAAATTCCTTTAAAAATAAAAAAGGCCTCGCAAGTGCGGGGCCTTTTTTTGGTAAATATGATAATAATTAGATTACTTTCACATTAACGGCATTTAAGCCTTTTCTACCGTTTTCAACATCGTATTGAACTTTATCGTTTTCACGAATTTCGTCGATTAGGCCTGTTGAATGTACAAAAATCTCGGCATCTCCATTTGAAGGGATAATGAAACCGAAACCTTTGGTTACATTAAAGAATTTTACTGTTCCTTCTTGCATTATTATTTTAATTAAGTAAGTTGGCAAGGTACAGATTAAATTTGGGATAACACAAAATCTATGGTTAATTTTTTGTTAGAATTTCTGTTTACAGGTTTCCCACTAGGTTGATAGTTACCTCACTAGAGTGTGGAATGCCCATTGTTGTGCCTGGTTTGATCTGTAGCAAATTCTTCAGATAAACATCGGCAATGCCTTGGATCAGCTTCTTCCTGGCAGGCATATCTTCAGGCAAAACGCCCTCAATTCTGGTCACATATAAATTGCCTTTTACATCAACGACTACTGAAAAACGGAAACGAAAAGCTTTGTAGGATTTGTTGATTTCGATCCGATATTCGGGGTACATGTAAGCATAAGATTTTTTGGCATGTGCACTATCTGCATAGGCGAGCTTCTCCACCTTTACATTCTTGCTGTTGGGTTCAAATACCACTGGTTCAGTGGCCGCAAAAGCAGTATCAGGATTTGAAGGATACTTGTAAGTAGCAGCGGATAGTTTTTTAATAAAGGCGGTATCTAATTTTGTTGGTCTTTGTAGTTCTCCAATGGTGGTTTTAAGCACTTTTTCGATATAGTCCTTAGTGTAATAGGTACAGTTTACATCAGAAACTTCGCCTTTAGTAATTACCCTGGCATCAACCTGTAACCGTTGGAGTACAAGGCTATCTTTGGCGATCATTTTTACTCTAAAAAATTCTCTTGCAAAATTATATACCCTTCCATGGTCAAACTGCAAATAAAAAGCTTCCATGCCTCTTTTTTCAGGGCTGTATGCCAACATGGTATCTGGAGCTTTGTATTCTATAATCCAAGTTGGAACCAACATAAAACCATCTTTGTTAAAAGACAGGCCATTGCTAAACCTTCGTTTTACTTCATAAAAACGAACGCCATCCACATCTCTAAAAGTGAGGCTTTCGGTAGGAGTATCATCTTTGGCTTTTGTTTTCTTTTCTGATTGATTGTTGCAGGCGTATAGGGTAACGGAAACTAACGTGGCAATAAAAAATGTTCGTTTAAAGCTCATTTTGCAATTAAGGTATAAAGTAGCGGCACAAAGTTATGGTTTGGCTTTAATAAAAATAACGTTGGCAACCTTTCTTTCGCCTTCGTGGTCCCATTTTTTATTATCAGAAGGAAAATTTACCACACCATTTTCGCCATAACCACTTACCCATAATGTGGTTGAACCGCCACCATCAAGGTTAATGGCGCTGCTGCAGCCCAACCATTTCATGATTTTGGTGAGCTCAAAAAGACTCATCCCAGCAGAGTTTTGCTGTCTTCCATCAACCGTAAGCATTAATACCGTGCCATCTGGTTTGATTCCGATCGCGGTACGTGGATGACGCAATTTGTTAAATGGAACAGAATCCAATTTTTCTTTTTCGTTATTAAGAATGAGAAGTGGCCCGCTAAGCATTACATTTTGATCGGTCAAGGTATTTTCCCAAGTGTCTGAACCGTCCCATTTTTTGATATTGAGCAAATGGTTATTGATGACTACTGCCGCTCTTTGATGTAGTGCTCGAATGTTATTCTTTTCTTCCCTGTTTTGGTTAATAATGGTATCGTTTACTTTAATAAAATCAACCGAACCACCATTTTTTATATCGAAGAATGTACCGTTTACTGCCGCTTTAGCTTGATATTTTTGAGCGAAAACAGCGGTTTTAATCAGTTCTTTTTTGTCGAAACCAATGAAAAACCCAGGGGCTTTTTTATGGTTCTTAATTTCCACAAAGCTGACGTATTGATTGGCTGTAAACAAACTGCTATCTGCAAATTGATAGGTAAAAAGCTTGGTTTTTTTTGCAACCGAAGTTTTTTTCCATTTGGCTTTTGAAAAGCTGAGCGAATCTAGGTCTTGGGCGTAAACATTAAAGGAAATGAGCGTTAATAGTAATACACGGAAAAGAGATTTCATCGTTGGAATTTTATATGCGTTTTTTAAGTTTCAATAATTTGATTAAAAAAGTCTTATCTCGCCAAATTTCAAGAATTACACTGTATCCACTCTTTGCTTTAAAGATATTGCTAATTTCGTCTATGGGATAATCGTCTATGTCTTTAAAGTTGATTGAAATGATTTGGTCTCCTTCCTTTAGGCCGACTAAGTCTGCTGGAGATCCAGGTTCAATTCGAGAGATTAAAGTTCTGGATATTAAACTAGTTTCGGTGAGCTCAACACCTGTTATATCGGCACCAAAAGGGACGTTAATACGAGCATTTTTTTTGACATATCGAGGAATTAAAATCCCAGATGTAGAACCATCGGAGTAAAACTCGATACCAGCCATATCATGTTCAAACGGGTAGTTAAAACGAGCATTTTTTTTGATATACATACATAAATTGCGATAATCATAAGTAACGTTAAACCGACTAAGTAATTCAGCGCCTAAATTGGCATTTCTTTCTCTATTAGTCGTCGTGTCTATTTGATATTTGGGATAATTGGCAAGAACATCCTTGAAAACGAATTTACCTAATTTTAACAATTCGATTCTTCCTATTCGTCCATTTATCGGACCTGTTAATCCATTCCCCAGATTAGCTTGAATAGAGAATGTTGGTAGTGGGAATGGATTTTTTATTAAAGCTTCAAGGGAAATAGCATGGCTAGCACCACAGTCTACCAAGGCTCTGAGTGTTTTGGAACCTAACCCTTCTTGCTCTATATTTACAGAAACATAAGGCTTATTATCAATTAGCTCTAACGGGATTTTCTCTCCTCTGGGTTTTATCTTCTTACCTGGCGAAATGAATTTTAGAGACTTTTCATCATAGTTGATTTTAACAACAAAGCTGTTAAAAAAATTAAACCCTATTAACCCGTAAATCCTTCTACCTACATATCCGCTTAATGAAAGTATTTCATTTTTTAGAAAAACGGTAGGAATATTTTCGCCTTCAGCCTCTCCAACGTTTACGGTAGTGGCGCCCAAAAAGGCATCAATGCCATCAAAATTTCCGTAGCCGCCAATTTTGATATTACGAACATAAGGCACTTTTAAACTTTCTTTTAAGGTAGAATCGGTAACAATCATGGGATTTACACCAGTATCCAAAATAAAATCAAAAGGACCTTTTCCGTTAATATAAATTGGAATAATAATTAGGTTTTTAACGAGACTAAAGGTAATTGTTTGTTGTTTTCGGTTAGTTTGAAATTTGAAATCTTGTCCAATAACACTTATTGGGGTTGAAAATAAATATAGCAATACCCAAAAAGCACTAATAAAGTGAAAATGTATCTTTGGTTTGCAGCAGTTCATAAAACTAAATTAATAAATTAGTGTACACTTGTGTAATTAGAATATTTAAAAGTAAAAATCAACCCTACTGTTTGCGCTACACCAAATAGACGAATAGCAATTTTTCTCATGGATAAGATCAGCTTAAAAAAAGTAATATTTAACGGACTGTTTATCATTGTTTCCCTTGTATATGCCTGTAAACCCAATCAGATCATTTCTAGGAAGGTATCGAAAGAGATTAGAAATTCTCCAATGCTTGGCAAGTATCAGGTGGGATTTGCTTTGTACGATCCTAGTACAAAGCAAATGATTTTGGAAAAAGATGCAGGTAAATATTTTACGCCTGCCTCTAACACTAAATTATTTACTTTTTACGCGGGCTTAAAAATCACACCCGATTCAATTCCTTCTTTAAGATACGTGGAGAGGGGGGATTCTTTGATTTTTTGGGGAACGGGTGATCCATCGCTTTTGCATACTCTTGTAAAGGGCACAAAGGCTATTCAGTTCTTAAAAAACACCGACAAAAAACTGTTTTTTGCCGCAGGCAGATACACTGGAAACTTTTTTGGGAATGGTTGGAGCTGGGATGATTACAACGACTATTACCAGCCAGAAATTACCGAACTTCCTTTGTTTGACAATGTGGTGCTAGTTACTTCAAAGCAGGCAGGCGAAATGAATATTTTCCCAAAAATTTTTAACTCCTGTTTTACCGCTGATAGCAGTAATAAAGCTAAAAATTTTTATGCCCAAAGGGAATTTCTCGTCAATAAATTTCATTTTCCGCCAGTAAAAACAACGGCTAATTACGAACAACAAATTCCTTTTAAAACGGGAACAAATGTAACGTTAACCCTGCTTGCAGATACCTTAAAAAAGGAAATCCAAGTGGTTAATAAGTCGCTACCTGCCAATGCCAAGACTATTTATAGCTCAAAAAGCGATGATGTATTTAGACAATTGATGTTGCCTTCAGACAATTTTGTAGCGGAGCAACTGTTACTTACTTACGCGGATCAATTGGGTTTAGAAATGAACGCTTCGAAAGTAATTGCTGCTGTACAGGAAAAGTACCTTTCCGAGCTTCCCGACAAACCAAAATGGATAGATGGCTCTGGACTCTCCAGAGGGAATTTGTTTACCCCAAGGTCTGTCATCAAGCTTTTGGATATGATTTACAAAGAAGTGAATAACCAAGAAAGACTATTTAGTATGTTGCCAGCGGGTGGAAAAACAGGTACATTAAGAAATGCATATGCCAAAACCGACAATCCTTTTGTGTTTGGAAAAACAGGTACGCTTTCTGGTGTACATAATCAAAGTGGTTATATCATCACAAAAAAAGGAAAACTGCTGTATTATTCCTTTATGAACAATAATTACGTGCAACCTACCGCCGAAGTAAGAAAGGAAATGGTTCGCATAATGACTTTTGTTCACGATAATTTTTAATGTATTGCCGTTTTTTGCAGCAAAAACTGGACTTTTGTTTGCTTTTGATGGGTTTGATTGATCTTTGGTGCGGGTTGTTGCGTTTTTGAAGAAAATTTTTTAATATTACGCTAGCTTTTAAGCCGTTGTAATTTAGCGCTCCTTTAAAAACAACCAACCAAAACCAAACCAACAATGAAAAAACAATTACTCTGTTTATTGGGCGCAACGCTATTTTTTGCTGCGTGTAAGAAAGATGATTCTCCTGCTCCTGTAGATGATACTTATGTGCCAGACAATAGCTTTAAAATTGTGGCCTATATGCCAAGTTATAGAGATCCTGCGACGGTTGCAGACCAGAAGTACAAAATGATTACGCATCTTTTTTATGCATTTTTAAATCCAACCACAAATGCAGACGGTTCTTTGCAGCCGTTAGCACAACAAGGTAGGTTTGCGACCGTTAAAGCTAAGGCAAAAGCAAATAAAGTAAAGTTTGGGATTTCAATTGGTCCTGGTACCGGAGTTACTGAAGACACCTATTTAACCATTGCTAAATCGGCTACGGCGAGAGGGAATTTTGTAAAAAATATTGTCGCTTTTGCTAAAAACAATGACCTTGACGGCGTAGATATGGATTGGGAATATCCAAGAAATAGCAATGGCGGGTCCGAAGCATTTCATGCGCTGATGCAAGAACTTTCTACTGAACTGCATAAAATTGGAAAATTCCTCAGTGCAGCGGTAACACCTGCGGTTTACCAGTCTACAAACAGAGATGCTATTTTGCAAAGTACTTATCAATACATTGATTTTTTAAATATCATGCAGTATGATGGTGCAAATTATGATAGTGCCGAACCATTAAATCATGCTTCTTATAAAATGAGTGTAGCCAGCTTAGATTATTGGCTGGGAAACAGAGGCTTGCCGAAAGTTAAGGCAGTAGTAGGAATGCCGTTATATGGGAAAAGTGCTGGAGGCAGTTCTATTGGTTACAGAGATATTGAAGCTTCTGGAGCGAATGTAAATTTAAATGTGGCTACCGTGAGCGGTGTGCAATATGGTTATAATGGCATTGCCACTATTCAGCAAAAAACACAGTTGGCAAAAGATAGGGCTAACGGAATCATGTTTTGGGAGTTTTCGCACGATAGCAACAACGATAATTCGTTAATTAAAGCCGCAAATGATAAATTAGGGCGAGCTTACTAAAATGAGTACCCAAGAGCATTTTAATCATTTAAATCAAAAATTATCCGCAACAATAGCTGTTAGTGGCAACGAGTATCTATATTTTGGGGGAACCGCTTATTTGGGCATTCCACAAAATAAGGATTTCATTAGCTTGTATATCGAGGGTATAGAGCGCTATGGGCTCAACAATGGAACCAGTAGGGGCAATAATGTCCAGCTGGGGATATACGATGAAGCCGAAGCTTTTATCGCGCAAAAATATGGCGCTGAAGCCGCACTCATCAGTTCTAGCGGATACCTGTCCGCAAAGCTTGTGGTGCAGCATTACGCTACTTATGGGAACATAAGGTATGCACCTAATAGCCACCCAGCACTTTGGCTAAAAGGAGATCCGAAAAATAACCTTGCGTTTGAAGATTGGAGCAAACAAATTGTAGAAGAAATCAATTCCAGCGAAGCTGAAAAATGGGTTTTGTTAAGCAATTCGATGAATAATCTTTATCCCGAAATTTATGATTTTGGATTCTTACAAGAGATCAGCCCTGCTAAGAAGATTGTTTTAATTGTTGACGATTCGCATGGTATTGGGATCCTAAATGCAGGTATAGGCGCTTTGCCAAACGTTCCAAAGCTTGAACAGATTGAAGTGATTGTTGTGGCTTCCATGGCAAAGGCACTTGGATTGGATGCGGGACTTGTTTTGGGGTCTAAACAGGCCATTCAACAATTGAAGCAAAGCGACGAGTTTTATGGCGCTTCGCCCCCTGCCGCCGCAGGCCTATATGCTTTTATCAATGCCAATGATATTTACCACAAAGCCTATCAAAAACTTCAGGATAACGTAAAAAAAACGACCTCATTATTGCAGGAGAGCACTACATGGCACTATGTAGATGGGTTCCCTGTATTTTTATGCAAACAAGAAGGCGTAGCACAACAATTATTGGAAGAAAAAATTCTAATTTCGTCTTTCCCATATCCTGATAGAAATGGAAAGATTTTAAATCGTATCGTGCTTTCTAGTTGGCACAGCGAGGCTGATATTTCAAAATTGGTTTCAGCCCTTAAGATTTAGGTTCTGGAAGTTTTTAGGTTTTAAAAGAATTGAAGATGAAAAAATTGATACTTGCATTGGTTTTAGTGTTAGGCTTACAACAAATAAGCCTTGCTCAAAAAACGCTAAAAGTTTGGATTGTTAGGCATGCTGAAAAAGATACCTCAGATCCAAAAGACAAAGATCCAGATCTGTCTAATGCTGGTGCCCAACGTGCAGAAGATTTGAAAAAAGAGCTTAAAAGTCAACGATTGGACAGTATTTTTTCTACGGATTATAAACGAACCAAACTTACGGGTTTTCCGTTAGCAGATATTACTGGAATCAGCATCCAAACTTACGACCCTTCAAAAGGTGCACAGCTGGTAAAGTCGTTAAAAACCAATGCTGCTGGAAAGAAGATACTGATTGTAGGGCATTCTAATACCATTTTGGAGTTGATCGAAGCATTTGGCGCTAAACGTCCTGTTCCTACCATTGTGGATGAAGAATACGATTACCTGTTTTCTTTAACCATTAAAGGAGACAAGGTGGAAGTAAAAACGGACAAATACGGATCCAAAAGCAAGGTGGAATAACTACAGTTTTTCAAAGGGAATATCCATCAGGTCGTAATCCTGCCACCCAATAAAATCAAAATGCCACCATTCATTATAAATCACCTTAAAGCCGTGTGCCTGCATGGTATTGATTAAAAAGTCACGGTTCTTGATGATATGCGCAGGCAAATTGCTGTAGTGAGGCGCAGCAGCTTCCTCGAAACTATCATATGGGGTCGGCATAGGTACATCTTTACCCGTCTTTAAGTCAATAATACTCAAATCAACTGCACAGCCTCTATTATGTTTTGAACCTTTGGCAGGATTTGCCACAAAGTTTTTATCGGTAGCTTTTTCGTAAAACGATACCGTTACAGCATATGGGCGGTAGCCGTCATAAATCTTAAGTCCGTAACCTTTTTTCTTTAATTCGGCCTGTATCAGCTTTAGTTTTTCGACCACAGGCTTACGTGCAAAAGCCCTGGCCTGTTTATACATTACTTGGCCCATAAAGTTGTTTTTGGTCGCATAGCGGATTTCTAACACCACAGAAGGGATGGCCTTTTTAATCTCAATCAATGCTAAATTCGGATTTTTTGCCACTTCAGCTTGGTAGGCTTTAAAATCGTTGATGACCTTAAGCCCATACTTGTTTTGTGCATTATTTTGCGCACAGGCGCTTAAGCTAAGCGTAAAAAGCAGCAAGAGAAACAGGTTTTTTTTCATCGCCTATTGATTGGAAAGCACAAGTAGTTCTAAATCTTTGTACGGTAGGTTATACATCGTGGCCAAATCTTTATTGGTTAAGTGGCCTTGGTAACAATATAGCCCTTCTCTAATGCCTGGTTTGCTCCAAACCATGTTCATTAGCCCACCCATATCACCAATATCTACCAAAATAGGTGCAAAGATATTTGTTAGGGCATAAGAGGCGGTACGAGGAACCCTTGATGCAATATTTGGAACACAGTAATGAATCACATCGTGTTTTACAAAAGTTGGTTCTTTGTGGTCGGTTACTTCCGAGGTTTCAAAGCATCCGCCTTGATCTATACTTACATCGACCACCACCGAGTGTGGTTTCATTCTGGCCACGGTTTCTTCCATTACCACACATGGGCTGCGGCCATGTTCTGAGCGTATGGCGCCAATCACCACATCGCAGGTAGTAATGGCCTTGCCCAGTACAATGGGTTGCATTACCGAGGTAAAAACCCTGCTGCCTAAATTATTTTGGAGCCTTCTCAACTTAAAAATTGAACTGTCAAAAACCTTCACTTCAGCACCCAACGACAGCGCCGTTCTTGCAGCATATTCGCCAACAGTGCCCGCGCCTAAAATAACAATTTCGGTAGGGGGAACACCTGTGAATCCGCCCAACATTAAGCCTTTTCCGCCAAAGGCGCTACTTAAGTACTCGGCTGCGATGAAAATAGAGGTAGCCCCAACAATTTCGCTCATGGCACGAACTACCGTAAGCACATTTCCTTCATCACGGATGTTCTCAAAACATAAAGCATTAATTTTTTTCTGTAACAAACCTTTAAGCACTTCTGCTTTTAAGGTACCAATTTGCAAAGCAGAAATTAGCGTTTGCCCCTTGTGCATCATGCTTATTTCTTCCAAGGTTGGTGGAGCAATTTTCACAATAATATCTGCCGCCCACACATCTTTTTTGTTGAATGAAATTTGGGCACCTTGTTCACTGTAATCCTTGTCACTAAAATTTGCGCCATCTCCAGCACCAGCCTCTAAAACAACCTTGTGCCCATTATTTACCAAAAGGGCTACCGATAAGGGTGTTAAAGCAATCCTACATTCCTGATAGGATATTTCTTTTGGGATGCCAATAAACAAACTGTTGCTTTTTTTTCCGGTTTCAAGCATTGCTTCTTGGGTTTGAAATAATCCCCTTTGAGCAATGGCAGCCATTTCATCGCGAAGTCCTGTAGCCATTATTGATGGTATAGTTTTAAGCATTGAAGATACGAAAAACTAAGAGATTTTGTCGAAATCATCTTTACAAAATCAATTCTTTAGATGAAGCATACTATTTAAACCAAAAGAGGGGTAACAAATTCGTAATCAACTGATATGTTAATAAGTAAACTAAATATTTATAAGGATATGAAAACAACTTTTACAATTAGCATCATATTGATTTCAGTACAAATCGGATTTGCGCAAGAAAACAAATTAAAGCTATCATTGGGAGCGGGACTAGCTAACGCCAGCAGCGAAAATAAAGAGATGGGAATGGGCAATGGTTTAAATCTGCAGGCAGATGCCTTTGTGCCTCTTCACAGCAAAGGGAGCAATTTTGCTTTAGGACTAAATGTTTTGGGTAACTATGCCTCATTAAAAAATCCCTCTCCAGACAATACTTTAGTGGCAGGACAATATCAAATTTATAACGGAAACTTGTCGGTTACTTCCCAAAAAGGAGCGGCCTCCTCCAGTTTTTCAGGAATGTTGGGGGTTCAGGCAAGTGTTTCCTTTGGAAAAATCAACTTTTCTCCATCCATCAATTCGGGCTATTTAAGGGTTAAGCAAAACGGTTTTGTACAAACAGGAAATGCAACCATTAATGGCCAAAACCAACAGTTGGCATTGGTGAAGTCTGAAGCGAAAAGCAGCAGTGGCCTTGCCTTTAAGCCTCAATTAAAGATAGGTTATGCGCTTAATTCGAATCTTTCACTATTTGTTAGTCCAGCCATGTGGTTAGGGCCCGAAATGAGCCATATCACTTCACAACGTGTACCACAAGGCGGATTCAATGAGAAGAAAATGTATGAAGTCAGTCAATTAGCCAACAGCACTTGGGAGAACAAAGTAAACACCAGCAGGTACAATTTTATGGAGGTGAATTTTGGCTTGGCACTATCCATAGGAAAAACCAAAGGGAGCAAAGGAGGTTCTGGTGCGACTTCATCTTCTTATGCCGCCAGAGTGATGCCAAGCTTAGGAAACACCACAACCGAACAAGATTCGGTAACCACAGCAAACCGTCTATCGATGACACCTACCAGTACTCGCCAAACGCCAAATACTTCTTTTGGCGCCAAAGCACAAGCCAATGAAACGGTCAATCCTGTTTATGAGGACAAAGGAACAAAAGGCGTAAATCCAATGGCCGAGCAAAAATCTATGCAAGGTAATGGCACTACGGCAAGACAGACCCAAGGGAAAACATTTGGTGAGAAAGTTGCAGGAGGGCTTCAGGCCGCGGGGAATTCCATAGTAAATCAATCTGAAAAGGTGACGATGAAAGACATGACCATCTCTAAAAAAGTAGATTTGGCTGTTGATCCGAATGGAAAAAGCATCAGCGAAAAAGGACTGAAACGTAATGCAGAAGCGATGGCTAAACCAGGCCAGCCTATTAAAGGAGTAATTGTAAAGGGCGGTAAAAACCCAGGAGGAAGCATGAATTTGATTTCGAATAACAATGGCGAAATTCTTTTAGATAACCTTGAAATAGGGAGCTATACGTTTCAAATCAGTGTTCCAGAAGAGCCACAAGGAAAAAGCATTAACGAAAAAGGAGTTAAAAGTAATGTAAAAGCGATGGCTAAACCAGGCCAGCCGATAGGAGGAATAGTCGTAAAAGGAGGCAAAAACCCAGGGGGGAATTACTTGAATTTATCCGTAGATGGAAATGGAAAGTTTGATTTTGAAGTATCAGAAAAAGGAAATTATAAATTGGTTGTAGGAAAGGCTATGCCTCAAGTAGGAAAAAGCATCAACGAAAAGGGAGTAAAACGTAGTGCTGCGAGAAGAAGGGTTGAGGTGTTGAAAAGCAATAAAACGGGAGCTTCAAGTGCCAGCACCAAAGAAGTAAGAACCTACACAGGCGGGCGCAAAAATGAGCCGCAATCAAAAAGTATTAGCGAGCAAGGAGTTGCTGGGCCCAAAACAAAGGACAAACAAAAAGCAAAGGTTAAAGAAAAAGCCACCAGTGGCCTTAAGGATGTATTGAAAACGAATGTTTAATTCTATTCTTCCACTTTTGAAAATTCAAATAACCGTTGCCCCTTGTCGGTAACGGTTATTTGAACTTTAATATACGCTCCAGGAAGTAGCTCTTCTACTTTCGACGGCCATTCAACCAAACAATAACTACCGCTGTAAAAATACTCTTCGTAACCAATGTCGTAAGCTTCTTGCGGGTTTTTAAGCCTGTAGAAATCGAAATGGTAAACAGTGCCATGGCTGCTTTCGTATTCGTTCACGATAGAAAAAGTTGGACTGCTCACCACATCGGTAACGCCCAAAGCTTCACAAAATGTTTTGATAAAAGTGGTTTTTCCCGCAGCCATTTCTCCTTCAAAAATGAAAAATCTCTGATCATTGGCGTAGCTAAGAAGTGCTTGAGCTACTTTGGGTAATTCCTCAAGCGTATTAATGGTTAACTGCATTTATTTGGCACTATAAGTTACAATAGGGATAATCATTTCTTCCATAGAAATGCCTCCGTGCTGAAACGTCTCATTATAATAATTTACAAACTGATTGTAATTGTTCTGGTAAACAAAATACTGGTCTTCTTTGGCAAAAATATAGTTAGAACTAATATTTACCTTAGGCAATTTCGCTTCATGTGGATTCTTAATCAAAAATACTTCCTTAGGATTGTAATTCAAATTTTTACCTTGTTTGTAGCGTAAGTTCGTATTGGTACTTCTGTCGCCAATTACTTTGCTCGGTGTTTTTACACGAATAGTGCCGTGGTCGGTGGTAATGATTAGCTTCACACGTTTTTGGGAAATTTTCTTGATCAAATCTAACAAAGGCGAGTGCTCAAACCACGATAAAGTCAATGATCGATAGGCCGCATCATCGTTTGCAAGTTCTCTAATCATTTGCATGTCGGTACGAGCGTGAGACAGCATGTCCACAAAGTTGAAAACAATGGCATTAAATTCATTGTGCATCAAATTGTTCACTTGGTCCACTAAGTCTTTTCCTTGGTCAAAAGTAAGAATCTTGTGGTAGCTGAATTTGCAATCCTTTCTTAAGGAACGCTTAATCTGGTCTTCCAAGAAAGCCTCTTCGTGTAGATTTTTCCCACCCTCGTCATCATCATTTTGCCATAGGGTAGGGAAACGTTTTTCCATGTCTAAAGGAGTAAGTCCTGAAAAAATGGCGTTTCTAGCGTATTGCGTAGCGGTAGGTAAAATACTCGAATAGGTATCTTCTTCCTCTAAACGGAAATATTCGCTAATTAATGGGTTAATGATCTTCCACTGGTCATATCTCAAATTGTCAATTAAAATGAAAAACACGGGGTTTGTATTGTTGATCAGTGGGAACACTTTTTTCTTCAGCAGTTCGTGCGAAAATAAGGGAGCATCAGCACTGCCATTAATCCAGTCTAGATAGTGATTTTCCACGAATTTTGAATACTGCATATTAGCCTCTGCCTTTTGCATGGTTAATATTTCATGCATCTGCGGATCATCTAGCTTCTCCAATTCCAGTTCCCAAAAGACTAGTTTTTTGTACACCTCTACCCATTCATCGTAGCTCAACTTATCGTTAAGCGTCATCCCTAGGCGTCTAAAATCTTGTTGGTAGGCGGAAGATGTCTTTGCGCTGACTAATCTTTTATTATCGATCAATTTTTTGATGGTCAGTAGCACCTGTTTCGGATTTACGGGCTTAATCAAGTAATCATCTATTTTCGAACCGATGGCATCTTCCATCAAGTTTTCTTCCTCGCTTTTGGTAATTAACACCACAGGGACATCGGAACGGATATTCTTAATGGCAGAAAGTGTTTCCAGCCCAGTGAGGCCTGGCATGTTCTCATCTAGGAAAACTAAATCAAAATGTTCTTTTGCAAAAGCTTCTAGTGCATCATTGCCATTCGTAAAAGTGCTTACAGCGTAGCCTTTTTCGTTCAGCAACAAAATATGCGGCTTAAGCAGGTTAATTTCGTCGTCTGCCCATAATATCTTCGTTTCCTGCATGTTATTTCCTTTTTTTGTAAATTAAGAGATTAAAAAGCGCTTGGCTTTTCTACTGTCGATAAAAATAGCAATTTTTGTACCGCAATAAATAAAGTTGGTCGTTTTTAGTTTCCAGTTGGCAACGTTCCAACATTATCGCCTTTCAACGTTCCAACAAATTAAAAAATGAACAAAAAGAAAATCATTAACGACCCCGTCTACGGTTTCATCACCATTCCCTCGGAACTAGTTTTTGACCTCATTTCGCATCCTTATTTCCAACGCCTAAGGTATATTAAGCAGTTGGCCATGACGCATATTGTTTATCCTGGAGCATTGAACACCAGGTTTCATCATGCTTTGGGTGCAATGCACCTCATGAGCTTAGCCATTGAAGTGCTTAAAAACAAAGGTCACGAAATTAGTTCTGAAGAAGAAGAGGCGGCTACGATTGCTATTTTACTGCACGATATTGGCCACGGCCCTTTTTCACATGCCTTGGAACACACCTTGGCTAGGGGAATTAAGCACGAAGACATTTCCCTGTTAATGATGAACAAGCTCAATGAAGAATTTGGCGGAAGGCTTAGCAAGGCCATTAGCATCTTTAAAGGACATTACCCTCGAAAATTTTTCTGTCAGCTCATTTCCGGTCAAGTTGATTTAGATAGGATGGATTATCTTAATCGCGATAGCTTTTATACTGGCGTAAGCGAAGGCGTTATCAGTTTCGATCGGATCATTAAAATGTTCAACATAGCTGATGATCAATTGGTGATCGAAGAAAAGGGAATTTATTCGGTAGAGAAATTTTTAATTGCCCGCAGGCTGATGTATTGGCAGGTTTACCTTCATAAAACCGTTATTGCTGGGGAGCAACTTTTGGTGAAAATATTAGAAAGAGCAAAGCAACTTACCTCCAAAGGAGAAGTTCTTTTTGCTACGCCTGCACTTCAACATTTCCTTCAAAAAGAGGTGAGTGAAACTAATTTTTTTCAAGAGGAGGTTCATTTGGCGCAATTTGCCAAACTGGATGACCAAGATATTTATGCTTCCATTAAAGTTTGGACGGATAGCAATGATGTCATCCTGTCTAGGTTGTGCCGAATGCTGAGCGCTAGAAAACTTTATAAGGTAGAAATTAGCAATGATCCTCCAGATCCTCAACGTGTAAAACAATTAAGGTCTAATATTGCTCAAAAATTGGAGATCGGTGAAGATGATCTCAAATATTTTGTATTTACGGACACCATTACCAATAGGGCCTATAATGCCGAGAGCAGTAATATTAATATTTTATTGAAAAATGGCACCTTGCTAGATATAGCAAAAGCCTCTGATTTATCTAATTTAGAATCATTAGATAAAACGGTTAAGAAGCACATACTGTGCTACGTGAGAGATATTTAGCTTTTTTTAACAAAATAATGAACCAAAAATCTCGTTATTTGGTCTTATCAAGACACAATACGGATAATTTGTTCATATCAATTTAACATTTAACTTTGTAGGATGCAATTTACTGCCAAGCAGATAGGCGAATTTTTAAATGGAACCATAGAAGGCGATGAAAACGCTCAAGTGAGTACGCTTTCTAAAATAGAAGATGGCGCTGCTGGCTCTCTTTGCTTCTTATCTAATCCCAAATACGAAAATTATCTTTATAAAACAGAAGCGTCTGTAGTCATCGTTTCCCAAGATTTTGTGGCTTTACAGCCTATAAAAAGTACCTTGGTGAAAGTGAAGGATCCTTACAGTGCTTTTTCTATTTTGTTGGATAAATACAACGAAGTGCTGAACATGAGCAAAGACGAAGTTGGAATTCACAACTCATCTTATGTTCATCCCACAGCGAAAATTGGCCAAAATGTGTATATCGGTCCATTTTGTTGTGTAGAAGAAAACGTAGAGATTGGCGATAACACCAAGATACATGCGCAAACCTACATTGGTGCGGATACCAAAGTAGGCGCAGAAGGAGTAATTTTTCCTGGGGTAAAGCTCTATAAGCATACAGTAGTAGGCAATAGGGTAATTATCCATGCTAATGCAGTGATTGGTAGCGATGGTTTTGGCTTTGCGCCTCAAGTCGATGGCTCTTATAATAAAATAGCCCAAATTGGGAATGTGGTGATCGAAGATGATGTGGAGATTGGAGCTAATACCACGATTGATAGAGCAACCATGGGATCTACCTACGTACGCAAAGGCGTTAAGTTAGATAACCTGATACAGATTGCACATAACGTAGATGTGGGATCGCACTCGGTGGTTGCGGCTCAAAGCGGAATTTCTGGCAGCACCAAGCTGGGAGAAAATTCGGTGATTGGCGGTCAAGTGGGTATTGCTGGCCACCTAACTTTGGGTAAAGGAACCCAAGTTGGCGCACAGGCAGGAATAAATTTTGATACCGAAGAAAATAAACAATGGCATGGAAGTCCGGCCCAACCCTTAAAGGAGTGGATGCGCTCAACCGTGATATTTAAGAAGTTGCCAGAAGTTGACAAAAGAGTACGAGAATTAGAAGCTAAGATAGCGAATCTTACAGCTATCATTGAGAAATTGACAACAACACAAACACAATAATGAACGTTAAGCAAAGAACTATTAAAGGCGAAATCTCGGTTAAAGGCGTTGGACTTCACACCGGAGCGAATGTAACCTTGACTTTTTGCCCGGCACCAGAAAATCACGGCTTTAAATTTCAGCGGGTGGATTTGCCCGGAGAACCAATAATCGATGCAGATTGTGACAACGTAACCGACACCGCTAGGGGAACTACCATTTCTCAAAACGGAGCAAGCGTTAGTACGGTCGAGCACGTAATGGCCTCTTTGGTGGGTATGGACCTAGATAACGTTCTGATCAAAGTTGACGGTCCAGAAACCCCAATTATGGATGGAAGTTCCATCAAATTTATTGAGGTATTGGAACAGATTGGCAGCACTTTGCAAAGCGCCGATAGAGAGTACTATACCATTCCTCATAACATTACTTATACCGAACCAGAGAGAAGCGTAGAAATTGTAGCGATGCCCTTAGACGATTACCGTTTTACGTGTATGATCGACTATAACTCTCCAGTATTGGGCAGCCAACACGCAGGAATTACCAGTATTGGCGAGTTCAAAAAAGAAATCGCTTCTTGTCGTACTTTCTGTTTTTTACACGAGTTAGAATATCAGTTACAGCATAACCTGATCAAAGGTGGCGATTTGAACAATGCAATCGTTATTGTAGACAAGGAAGTTACCCAAGACGAGTTAAGACACCTAGCTAAGATCTTCAATAGAGAAGAAATAGATGTTGCGCCACAGGGTATTTTAAATAACATGGAGCTACGCTACCAAAATGAGCCTGCCCGTCATAAACTATTGGACATGATTGGAGATTTGGCTTTGGTAGGGATGCACTTAAAAGGTCATATTATGGCCGCTAGACCAGGGCATGCTGCCAATGTAGCTTTTGCAAAAAAGATTAAAGCTGCGATCAAAAAAGACAAAGGTAAAAAGAAAACGACTGCTTATGACGTTAACGCTAAGCCTCTTTTCGATACGGTAGAAGTCATGAAGATTTTACCACACAGACAACCGTTCTTGTTTGTGGACAAGGTGATGGAACTATCGAAAACCCACGTGGTAGGTGTTAAAAACGTAACCATGAATGAGGAGTTTTTCAAAGGACATTTTCCTGGGGCTCCTGTATTTCCAGGAGTGTTACAAATTGAAGCGATGGCCCAAACGGGAGGCATATTGGTGTTGAGTACCGTGCCAGATCCAGAAAATTACCTTACCTACTTCCTTAAAATTGATAACGTTCGTTTCAGAGCGCAAGTGCTACCTGGTGATACCATCGTTTTTAGATGCGATTTGGTAGAACCTATCCGTAGAGGGATTGCCCAAATGAAAGGCGTAGGAATGGTTGGCGACAGAATAGCCGTTGAAGCAGAAATGATGGCACAAATAGTTAAAGTAAAAGACAGCGAAACCACAAAATGATACAACCCCTAGCATATATACACCCACAAGCTAAAATTGCAGATAATGTAGTTGTTGAGCCTTTTGCGGTCATACACAAAGATGTAGAAATTGGAGAAGGCACTTGGATTGGCTCTAATGTGGTGATTATGGACGGTGCCCGGATTGGCAAAAACTGCCGTATTTTCCCTGGCTCTGTGATCTCTGGTATTCCGCAGGATTTAAAATTCGCAGGCGAAATCACCACTGCTGAAATAGGCGATAACACCACCATTAGAGAGTGTGTAACCATTAACAGGGGTACTAAAGATAAATGGCGCACGGTAGTAGGGAGTAATTGCTTAATCCAAGCTTATTCGCATATCGCACACGATTGCTACATAGGAAACAACTGTATATTTTCGAATAGTACCACTCTAGCAGGACATATTACCATTGGAGATTACGTAGTTTTAGCAGGTCTGGTGGCAATACACCAATTTGTAAAAGTAGGTTCGCATGCCTTTGTAACTGGAGGTTCATTAGTACGTAAAGACGTTCCTCCCTACGTAAAAGCGGCTCGAGAGCCACTTTCTTATGTAGGAATTAACTCTGTCGGTTTACGTCGTAGAGGGTTTTCTTCGGAGCAGATCAACGAGATCCAGGAGATTTACCGTGTCCTTTTTGTGAAAAACAATAACGTAACCAAGGCATTAGATATGATTGAAGCAGAGTTTCAGCCTACTGAAATTCGTGATGAGATTGTAGATTTCATTCGTAACTCTAACCGAGGAGTGATGAGAGGCTTTGGCTCAGGAAGCTAATTCTGTATGCAAATTACCCTAGAGCATTTAGGTAGGCGATTCAATAAGGAGTGGATCTTTAAGGAGATCAGCTACACTTTTGCTCAGGGAAATCAATACGCCATATTGGGGCCAAACGGCTCTGGAAAGTCTACATTGTTAAGTGTTCTTCTCGGTAATTTAACGCCTTCAGAAGGTAAGATCAGCTATATAGAAGGCAAGGAGATTCTTCCCGAGCACATTTTCAGCTACATTAGTTTAGCTGCTCCCTATTTGGATTTGGTAGAAGAATTTACCTTACAGGAAACGATAGAATTCCATTTTAAGTTCAAAAAGTATCAGCAAGGGCTTGATGCCGATGCGGTACTTGATTTACTCGCTTTAAGTAAGGCACAAGACAAACCATTGAAATATTTTTCTTCTGGAATGAAGCAAAGAACCAAGTTGGCCTTGGCTTTTTGTGCGGATACACCTATCTTGGCACTTGATGAACCTACTTCCAATTTAGATGCTCAGGGCACCGATTGGTATTTAAGTTTGATAGAGAAGTATGCAGGGAATAGATTAGTGTTGGTAGGTTCCAACCAGGCTTATGAGTACGAATTTTGTAAGCAGCAGCTAAATATTTTAGATTATAAAAAGTAAAATTAATATGATAAAAGTGCTAAAAACTGACTTTAAAGGGGTTAAAAGCACTTGAAAAAAATATTTTAAAATCACTATTGTCTAATTAAAAAATAGTCTATACCTTTGCGGCACGAAATGAGGGCCAAAATATAGGCGCAAGTTTCAAAAGAAAATGGCAAAAGCATCTGACATTAAGAATGGAAATATTCTTCGTTTTAACGGAGATTTAGTACAGGTAGAAGAATTTATTCACCGTACACCAGGAAATTTGAGAGCTTTCTATCAAGCAAGAATGCGTAACGTAAAAACTGGTAAACTGGTTGAATATCGTTTTCGCGTTGATGAGGAGGTAGAAATTTGTCGTGTAGAAACCAACGATTATCAATATTTGTACGAAGATGGTACTTTTTTGGTGATCATGGACAACACTACCTACGAACAATATAACGTGCCTAAGTTTTTATTTGGCGACGGGATTAAGTTCTTAAAAGAAGGAATGAACGTAATTGTGGCTTTCGAAAGTGAAGAACCAATTATGGCTCAGTTACCTCAAAACGTAGAGTTGGAAATTACCTACACTGAGCCTGCAGTAAAAGGCAATACTTCAACAAATGCACAAAAATATGCGACTGTTGAAACTGGAGTTGAAATACGTGTACCCATGTTTATTAACCAAGGCGACAAAGTTAAGGTTGATACCAGAACAGGGGATTACATAGAAAGAGTAAAATAAATTTTCATAGTTTAGTTTTAGGTTTAGGTTGATTGTGGCTTCGGAGTGGTTCCCGAAGCCATCTTTTTTTACGGAAAGTTTGAAGAATTACTTTACTTTGCGATCTCAAAACAAAGAGTACTTATTATGGCAAAAGCATCAGAAATAAAAAACGGCAATATTCTTCGAGTGAATGGAGAACTGGTAACCGTTGATGAGTGGAATCACCGCACACCTGGTAAAGGGGGCGCCTTTTATACTGGAAAATTTCGCAACATTAAAACTGGCAGAATCGTTGAAGCACGTATGAATACCGATGAAGCGGTAGAGATTTGTCGCGTTGAAACAAACGATTACCAATACCTGTACGAAGATGGAGACTTTTTAGTGGTAATGGATAACGAGAGCTTTGAACAGTTTAACGTTTCAAAATCACTTTTTGGCAGTGCAATTAAGTTCCTAAAAGAAGGAATGAGCGTTTTGGTTTCTATGGAAAGCGAAGAGCCGATTATGGCGCAATTACCAAACTTTGCTGAGTTTGAAATTACTTATTCAGAGCCTGCGGTAAAAGGAGATACTTCGACAAATGCCTTAAAAGCAGCAACGCTTGAAAATGGGGTAGAAGTTAAAGTTCCTTTATTTGTAAATCAAGGAGATAAAATTAAAATAGATACGCGTACTGGTGAGTATGTAGAACGTGTAAAATAAGTCGGGAATTTTGGATGGGTTGATCTATGGACTCATATTATCCACTTTTTTGACAAAGCATTGATGGCCTTGGATATTTCCAAGGCCATTTTTTATAACTTCGTATTCGTCTGCTTTTAGTAGGCGTAAATAAAAACTGTTTATTTCGATCATTTAATTATGCTTAAATCTGCCATTAGAAAAGAAATCTTGCAGCAAAGAAGGGAGTTGTCGGAAGACGAGTTCCTGATCTTGAACCAACTGCTTTTGGCGCAATTTAAAACCATCGATTTTTCTGGGATTAATAGCATCCACGTTTTTTTGCCTATTGTGGAGAAGCGGGAACCTGATACTTTTCTTTTGATTGACTGGTTGCAGCAAAATCATTCTAAAATGAGCATTGTAGTCTCTAGGTCAAACTTTAGCGACCATTCGATGAGTCACCATCCTTATCAAAAAGAAGACTTAAAAGCAAATCATTATCATATTCCAGAGCCACAGACTACAGAGATTTTCGAAGGCAGGATAGATATGGTATTGGTTCCCTTACTGGCCTTTGATCAACACGGTTATCGTGTGGGTTATGGTAAAGGATTTTACGATCGATTCCTATCAGAAATTAATACTAGAAAAGTGGGCATTTCGCTTTTTGATATCTTGCCTGAAGATATTTCGGATGTGCATAAAGACGATATAAAATTAGATTTGTGCATCACTCCGAAACAAATTTATAGTTTTGTAAACTAGTCAATAATGATAATTATGGAAAAGGATCTTAGAATAACGACTGAAAAGCAATACGAAGAAACGATGATTGCTATTTTTGAAATGCAGGAGCAAGAAGAGCCTTTGACCAAATCGCAGTTAGCGGAAATGGAAATTATGATGAAGGCTGCTCAACGTTACGAGGACGAAGAGCTTTAATAAAATCACTGATCAAGTAGGCGATGGTTTTGCCTATGGTTTCTTCCCTTCTGCCATCTATTAATTGCATCGCGCCTTCGCAGAGATGTAAGTAGCAAAATTCCTTTTGGGCGGTTAATATCAGTTGACGTACTTCGTTTAGGGAAAAACCTGTAGGCGTAGCGGCACTAGAAAGAATACCAGTGATGCTATCTAGATCAATCTCTAAGCCCAAAGGCAATTTTACGTCTTTTAAGAGTATTTGTAGGACCGAAGGGAGATCTTCTCCATTCGAGAGTAAATTGTCGAAATATGTAGCTTTAATACGCTTGTTTGCAGCAATAAAATTTAGTTGCGCTTCGCTTATATAATTTTCATGCAGGCCGAAGATTCGATACTGCTCTAAAAAGCCTGCCATAATAGCTGTACTGAATCCATTTCCGCTATGTCTGCCTTCGCTGGGGTCGCGTAAATCAGTATGTGCATCAATATTGAGTACATCGATGGCTTCTCCCTTTGCTAAAGAAGCTCCTTTGATGATGGGATAGCAATTGTTGTGTCCACCACCAATCACAATGGGGATTTTTCCAGATAGCACAATGGTTTGAATAATAGGAAAAACCAAATCATCAATTTCCTTTACAGCATTTCTTAGTTCGGTAACATCAGTAGAAGGGTTTTCTGAAATTTCAAATTCGCCTAACACCAAAATATCTTCACCTTTTAGAAAAGGATTCTGTTGCAGATTTAAAAATGCTTTCAAAGTAGGTTTCCATGCAGTATCTGCGCCACCAGTTCCATAATTAGCCCTTACGCCAATATCCTCTGGAATACCTAAAAGCACAAATTTAGCAGAAGACTGTTTCAAAGAATCTATCGAGATGGTCTCCTGTTGATCGTAGTATGCTACTCTTTCGCCAAGCTTGATTTCTCCCTTGCGGATATTCACCAGATTTAGCATATCGCTTTGCGAAAAGATTTTGAAACTAGCCATGGTAAATTTCCCCGTTTAAAATTACCGTTTCTATTTGGCTTTGACCAAAACTATAAGGCAAATATGCCAATGAAGTCATCGGTCGGGTAATCATTAGATTTGCCCTTTTGCCAATGGCGATACTGCCCACCTGTTCGCTTAATTCCATTGCCGCAGCGCCATTAATGGTAGCGGCGTTGATGGCTTGTTGAGGAGTCATTTTTAGCTTGATACAGCCTAAAGAAACCACAAAATTCATATTACCGGAAGGTGTTGATCCTGGGTTGTAGTCGCTTGCTAATGCGACAATGGCGTTGTGTTCAATCAATCCCTTGGCGTTGGCAAAAGGAATATTGATATAAAATGAACAAGAGGGCAAAAGCGTGGCAATGGTGTTACTTTCACTCAATGATGTCAGTACCTCTTCGTCGGTTTCTTCCAAATGGTCAACAGATACAGCCTGATGTTGTATGCCCAATTGTACTGCGCCAGAAACGGAAAGTTGATTGGCGTGGATTTTAGGCTTAAGTCCATATTTTGCTGCGGCTTCTAAAATGAGCGCAGTTTCTTCTAATGAGAAGAAGCCTTTTTCGCAAAAAGCGTCGATATAATCGGCTAGTTTTTCTTGAGCTACCAGTGGTATCAATTCATTGATGATTAAATTGATATAGCCCTGATGGTCTTCTTTAAACTCGGCAGGATAGGCGTGTGCCGCCAACAAACTTGCTTTGATGGGAATAGGGAAGGCTGCCTTTAAGCGCTGAATTACTCGAAGCATTTTCAGCTCGCTTTCTACCGTTAGCCCGTAACCGCTTTTAATTTCTAAAGCTCCAGTGCCCTGTTTAATCATATCCTTTAACCGAATGCTGGCACTCTCAAAAAGCTCATCCTCGGTGGCGTTTTGCAACTTATTGGCCGAATTTAGAATACCGCCTCCTGCTGCGGCAATTTCCTCGTAGGTTTTACCAGCAATTTTTAGCGCAAACTCTTCTTCGCGGGGTGCGGCAAATACAATATGCGTATGACTATCGCACCAAGAAGGAAACACAAAACGGCCTTTGGCATCTAACGTTTCAAGTTTGGCGCTTGACGAAGGAAGGCTTCCCATGGGACCAAAATCCTTAATCAAACCGTTCTCTAACAACAGCCAAGCATTTTCTAAAACAGGAAGCTGATTTAATTCGCTGCCACGAAGAAAATACGTTTCCTTAGGGTGTACGCCAACAAGGGCTTTGATATTGGTGATCAGCATATTTGGTTAATTGTTTGAATTGTAAAATTGGTTAATTATTAAACAGTTTCAACGATTAACCAGTTAAATTTCTACACTAATTCAAGTAAAATAGGGCAATGGTCACTATGCAGTGCATCAGGTAAAATACGGACACTTTTCAAGCGGTTTTCCAATACTTTGGTGGTTAAATGATAATCAATACGCCAACCTAAGTTCTTGCCTCTGGCACCCGCGCGGTAGCTCCACCAAGTGTAATGGTGTGGATCTTGGTTAAAATGACGGAAAGAATCGATAAAACCATTATTGATGAAAAGCTCCATCCATTCCCTTTCTTCGGGCAAGAAACCAGAGGAATTGGCGTTGGATTTCGGGTTGTGAATGTCTATCGCCCTGTGGCAAATATTGTAGTCTCCAGAAATAATCAAGTTTGGATGCGTCTTCCGAAGCTCATCGATATAGCTGTTGAAGAAAGACATGAACTCATATTTTTTGGCTTGTCTTTCGTCGCCACTTGAACCCGAAGGCATGTATAAGCTCATCAATGAAAAGCCATCAAAATCGGCTCTTAAAACCCTGCCCTCAGCATCAATCCACTGTTCGCCGCAACCATATTCTACATGATTGGGTTTCACTTTAGTAAGGATAGCTACACCGCTATATCCTTTTTTCTCGGCTGGAAACCAGTAATGATGATAACCTAACTGCTCAATAAGCGCCAAAATATCAGGAATTTGCTCCTTAAGTGCTTTTACTTCTTGTAGGCAAACCATATCTGCATCGGTAGCTTGCAACCAAGTAAAAAGACCTTTGGTGGCCGCGGCACGAATGCCATTAACGTTGTATGATATTATTTTCATCTTATTTCTTAGTCTCTGCTTTTTTTAATTCTTTCTCCAATTTTTTTGCTTCTCTCTTTTTAAGAACGGTAATGGTCATTTTCACATCCTCTTTAGGCCGATTAGCTTCTCCAGTTTCTACGCCTGCAATGGCATCGATCATTTCTATGCCTTTAACCACTTCGCCATAAGCGGTGTAATTTCTATCTAAATGTGGCGTACCCCCTAATGTTTTATAAATCTCCCTTTGGTAAGCTGGAATTTGATGTTTTAATCGGTTCTTTTCAACGGTGTTCAGTTGTTCGTCGGTAAAAACTTTTCCCTGCACTAAATAAAACTGGCTACCGCTAGATGCTTTTTCGGGATTGTTATCTCTGGCCGCGGCCAAAACACCTTTTTTGTGAAAGATGCTGTCTCGAAATTCTGCTGGAATTTTGTATTCGGGACCGCCATTGCCAAGACTGGCTTTGGGAGTGGCATTTTTCGAATCGGGGTCGCCGCCTTGAATCATAAAATCTTTAATCACTCGGTGAAAAATAGTGCCATTGTAGTAGCCTTCTTTAGCGAGCTTCAAAAAGTTATCGCGATGTAATGGGGTTTCATTATAAAGCCTTACAATACACTCGCCTTTGCTAGTGCTAATTTTAACATATTGATATTTAGGTTTTGCGGCAAATGTGGTGTGACAAAGCAACACTAAACAAAACAAAAGTAGTTTTTTCATCAGAAATTGGTTTGGCGCTAAGTTATTTAAAAAGCAAATCATTGTCTAAGTAAAGTTGAATTATTCTTCCCAATTTTAGGCTATAGAATTTATTATCTACTTTAGTAATTAATGAAGCTTTACATCAAAAATATGGTATGCAACCGCTGTAATATGGCGGTGAGTGATGTTTTCGAAAAGCTGAGCCTTCAAACAAAAACCATCGCCTTGGGAGAGGTGGAATTGGATGAAAAGGAGCTCAGTAACGAACAATATCAACGCGTAAAGCTGGCTTTGGAAACCCTCGGATTTGAATTAATAGAGGATAAACGAAAGATGTTGGTTACGCAAATCAAAGGGGCGGTAGTAGACTTGGTACATTACACCAAAGAATCACTAAAAGTAAACCTTTCTGATTTTCTGGCCAGCAAACTCAATACAGATTACGCTAGTTTGAGCAGTGTTTTTTCTGCCGAGGAAAAGAATACCATTGAGCATTATTACATCCAGCAAAAAATAGAAAGGGTTAAGGAGCTTTTGAGTTATGGCGAACTGACCTTGAGCGAAATTGCCTTTCAGTTAAATTACAGCAGCGTAGCACATTTATCGGCGCAGTTTAAAAAAGAAACAGGGATCACGCCGTCGGAGTTTAAGCAAGATTTGAAGCGAAAAACACTGGATCAGATCTAACTTACTTTCTTATCATACATCAACTTTTTCTGTAACTTGCTGTTGTAGCTTTGTGTTCATTAATAAAAGACAATAGCCATGAAGCGATTATTCTTATTTTTATTAGCAACGAGCTTAAGCGTAGCGACGTTTGCCCAAACCAAGTGGAAAGTTGACCCAATGCACTCCTTTGTGAATTTCTCGGTTAAACATTCTGGAATTTCATTTGTAGACGGTTCTTTCAAAAAATTTGATGGTGAGTTTACCTCGTCAAAAGAAGATTTGACGGATGCAAAAATTAATTTCTCTGCCGATGTTGCCAGCATTAACACTAGCGTAGATATGCGTGACAATCACTTGAAATCAGACGATTTCTTTAACGCAGAAAAATTCCCTAAAATGACTTTCGTAAGCACTTCCTTTAAAAAAACAAAAGGAAATGGTTATGCGCTTACTGGTAAATTGACCATCCGTGATGTGACTAAAGAGGTGACTTTCTCAGTAGTCTACGGAGGTACGGCAAAAGACCAACAAGGAAATACCAAAGCTGGATTTTCAGCAAGCACTACGATTAACAGGTTAGATTACAATATTAAGTACGACCCAACTGGTTCGGGTATTGCAAAAGATGTAAATATCGTGTTGAATTTGCAGTTTGTAAAAGCGAAATAGCTTTTGAAAAAACGCCACAGATACACAGATGTCTTTATATAAAAAACCTGTGTATCTGTGGCTAAAACACAAAAAATGAACACACTCCAGCAATTCAAAACATTTACCTCTAACCTGTCGCAAAGCGATTTAATGCCAGTGCTTTTTATGGGCCACGGCTCGCCAATGAATGGCATTGAGGTAAACGAGTTTAGTAATGGATGGGCAACTATGGCCAAATCTATTCCGCAGCCCGCAGCGGTTTTGGTGGTTTCGGCACATTGGTTTACATTGGGCACCAAAATTACCGCAATGGATTTTCCACCAACTATTCATGATTTTGGAGGGTTCCCGCAGGCTTTATTTGATGTACAATATCCAGCACCAGGCAATCCTGAACTGGCAAAAGAAACCGCTGGATTGATTGCCTCAACTTCTGTGGCTTTGGACCATGATTGGGGCTTAGACCATGGTGCTTGGACGGTAATTAGGCACATGTATCCCAACGCCGATATTCCTGTGTTACAACTGAGCATTGATTTTAGCAAGGGCGCACAATATCATTATGATTTAGCAAAGGAATTATCTGCTTTGCGAGGAAAAGGCGTTTTGATTTTGGGCAGCGGCAACATGGTACATAACCTGCGCATGTTAAGTTGGGAAATGATGAATGGTGGCGGGTACGATTGGGCTTTGGAAGCCAGCGAAAAATTCAAATCGGCAATTCTCAATCATGACCATCAGGCACTTATTAAATTTGAGCAAATGGGCAGTGATGTACGTTTGGCAGTGCCCACGCCAGAGCACTATTTGCCTTTAATGTACACTTTGGGCTTACAGCAACCAGGTGAGCAGGCATTTTTGTTTAACGACAAAGCGGTAGGAGGTTCGCTTACCATGACTTCGGTAAAGGTGGCTTAGTTACTCCGCTCTTTTGTAAGGAAATTCCATTTTTCTGTGCTTCCCGCCTATATCTCCTTCAATCCAAGCGAGTAGTTCTGTTTTTCCTTTACTTTGATAAACAATTTGCTGCGGAAAGTCGTGCTGTTTGTTCTCAAAAGTGAAGGTGTTGTTTTGATTGCTTATCAATTTGAAATGGGTAGTGCCCTCGTTATTTTTCTCGTAGCCCGTTACGCAAAAAGTCCACTCGCCTTTGATTTTTTTAAGCACAATCGTTTCCGTTAAAACACTGTCTCCTGTCTCTTTAAACCGATGCGATTGACCCGTAAGGCTATCTTTGTGCAATTGCCAGCGCTCCACAATTTTTCCATTTTTTGTTTTCATTTCCCATTTTCCAATCATAAAAACAAAAGACTTTAAGGATGCTTTTTGCGCAGATGCCGAAATGGCCGCCGTAAAAAGAATGAAGAGGAAGAATAGTTTTTTCATGATCTGTTTGGTTTGAAGCTTACATGATCTTTCTCAATAGTTTGAGCACCCACTGTTTGGTGTTATAAGGGGGATAAACAAGATTATTAAAATCAAGCGATCGTTGGGTAACCACAGTGCGTTCGTGAGAAAAGGTTTTAAATCCAAAAAAACCGTGACTGCTTCCCGCTCCACTATGATTTACACCGCCGAAAGGCAATTTCGGATTGGCAATATGCACCAAAACATCGTTGATGCAGGTACCACCAGCACTAGTTGATTTAATGATTTTTTTAATGTTCCTATCACTTTTGCTAAAAATATATAAAGCCAAAGGTTTTGCCTTTTGGTTCACATAGTCAATGGCTTCCGTTAAGTCATTATAGGGAATGATGGGCAAAATAGGGCCAAAGATTTCTTCTTCCATAATTCTTGCATCTTTTGGAAGCTGCGTTAATACCACAGGATCAATGCGAGATGTTTTTTCGTCTGATTTACCGCCCCAATTAATTCTCGCTCCTCTTTCTACTGCATCACTAATCAAATGCTCCAATCTATCAAAATGCTTTTTGCTGATGATTTTACCGTAAACTTTGGTATCGATTTCTTCTTTTGCTTTGAAATACATTTCGCTGGCAAACTGCTTGTACAAACCTATAAATTCATCAACTAAATCCTTTTGGATTAAAATGTAATCGGGAGCAATACAGGTTTGCCCAGCATTGACCAATTTCCCCCAGGCAATTTTTTGTGCCGCCTTTGATAAATTCACCTCTTTATCAATAATCGTTGGAGATTTCCCTCCCAGCTCAAGCGTTACCGAAGTGAGGTTTTTGGCGGCCGCTGTCATTACAACCTTTCCAATTTCGGTGCTTCCAGTAAAAAAGATATGGTCAAAAGGGAGCTCCAGAAGTTGTTTAGAAATCTCGGCGTTGCCCTCAATGCAGGCAATGTGTTCTTCATCAAAAGTATTGAGGATGATTTTGCTGATGACTTTACTGGTGGCTGGACTAAGCTCCGAAGGTTTCACCATGATACAGTTTCCCGCAGCAAGGGCAGAAATCAGTGGGGACATGACCAATTGAAAAGGATAATTCCAAGGAGCGATAATCAAACAAACACCTTTGGGTTCGTAGTAGATACGATTTTTTGCAAAGGGGTTGCTCAATGTTTTGCCTATCCGCTTGGGAACCATCCAACTGCCGAGGTTTTTAATGGCAAAATCAATCTCCCCGTAAATGAAAAAAACCTCGGTAACAGCAGCTTCAAATTGGTTCTTTCCAAGATCTTTGTACAGTGCCAAAAAAATATCATCTTCATTTTCTTCGATGGCCACTTTGAGCTTTCGTAGCTGCTCAATTCGCGCTACGGCGTTAGTTTGCCTTAGCGCAAAATGATGCGCCTGCTGATTTTTGAAAACGCAGCCAATTCTGTTCATAGCCTCACAAAGTGGAAGATTAATTGTTAAATATAGTTAAACGCCAATAAAACTTCTTATAATTATAAGCAAATTAGCATCGTCATACCACATTGCATAACACAATGAAAAAGTATCTGTTTATATTTTCTACTTTCTTCCTTTTTGTTCAAGTAAAAGCGCAAACCGTAAAACCAGACGTTTTTGTGGTTGGAAATGGCAATGCGGCGGTGGCTGCTGCCATACAGGCGGCTCAATCCAATGTGAAAACGGTACTGTTGTTGCAGGCAGGAGGCTTTGATATTGAACCGATCGGAAAAGACTTGCATTCAGGTGTACAGGCTACTTTTTTAAATAAGGTGAAGAAGTTTAAACAGTTGAACGATAGTGTTGGTGAAGTAACGTTTGATAAGCAAACCGCCAATCAGGTGCTGGTGCAATGGACGGATAGCATCAAAAACCTGACAGTCATCAAAAATGTGCAGTGGGTAAAAGCAGATCGATCAGGTAAGGGCTGGGTTTTTAAACTGTCGGACGGTAAAACCATTAGACCCGAAGTTTTCGTCAATGCGGCCGATCAAAAACTAAATGCGGCGTTAAAAATTGATGCCTCTGCGGTAGGAACTTGGGAAAAGTTCAGCTATCAAAATCCCATCTACAAAACCAACATTGCAGTGGGAAAACAAATTGCTGGCAGCACCAACACCATCTTTTCACTATATCAGCTACTGATGCCTACGCAGGAAAATTTGGTTTATGTGAGCGATCCTTCTAGCATGTTGATGGGGCAAGCAGCTGGGGCTGTGGCAGCCTTTGCTGGTTTTTTTAATCAAAGAACTTCCGAATCAAATCTTAAAAAAATACAAGGTGAACTCATTGCCTATAATAGCAACCTGATGCCTTTTGTAGATATTGGCATCAAAGACGCTAATTGGAAAGCGATACAAATGGTGGGTATTTCTGGTGTGATCAAAGCCGAAGAGACTAACGGGAAGTTGTTGTTCAACGGCGAAAAACTAATACGCACAGCAGACATCAAAGAAGTAGTAAAAGACCATTATTACAAAGCTCAAATTTGGTTCGATGATTACAAAAATGAGGTGATTACCATAGGCGCAGCCTTGGATATGATTTGCTATGTAGGGAATAAAGCGCCAGAAAGTACGCTTAAGGAAGTAGAGAAAAAATGGAAAACTACTTATGCTTTTACTTCAAAATTTGAGGCAGAACGACAAATTTCAAGAAGAGAACTTGCTGTATTGTTACAAGATTATATGCCTCCGTTTAACGTAACGGTAGATAAAACAGGAAAAATCATTAGGTAGCTTTTGCCATCTGTAACAATTGTAACATCTTGTTTTGGTGTGTGCTAGCCCAGCACTTTTTTGCATAACTTGCATGCATAACTACAAACCAAGATGAAGAAAAAGCTTTACCTAACCTACCTCCTTTTTGGGTCTGTTACGCTTAGTCTTTTTGCGCAATCGCCGCAAAATTATAGCAACAGCGCCAGCTTGGCACAGCGCATCAAAACGTTGACCAGCAAATACCCTAACTTAATTAAATCAAAAACACTCACCCAAACGCTTGGTGGAAAAGACATTTGGATGCTGACTTTGGGCGGCCAAAATGCCGATCAAAAACCTGCTATTGCAGTGGTGGGTGGTGTGGATGGAAAACATCTTCTAGGCGTGGAGATGGCCATCGGCTTTGCCGAAAAACTATTGGCAAGTTCAAACGTCGATAGCGTTAAAAACCTATTGAACAAGCAAACCTTTTATGTTTTTCCAAACATGAGCCCCGATGCTACTGAGCAATATTTTGCGAAATTGAAATACGAGCGCAGCGGCAATGCGACCAAAACCGATGATGACCGCGACGGAAAGCTGAACGAAGATGGTTTCGATGATTTAGATGGCAATGGCAAAATTACTTGGATGCGTGTGAAGGATGCCACAGGAAAATACAAGCTGAACCCAGACGATCCCCGTTCACTTGTTTTGGCTGATGCAAGCAAAGGCGAAAATGGGGCCTATATCCTTTTGCAAGAAGGAATAGATAACGATAAAGACGGGCAGTTCAATGAAGATGGAGAGGGAGGCGTGAGTTTTAACAAAAACGCTAGCTTTAACTACAAAAACTTTGTCCCAGGAGCGGGAGAGTATGCCGTTTCTGAAAAGGAGAACAGGGCATTGTTCGATTTTCTTTTCGATGCCTTTAACGTATATGCGGTAGTTGCCTTCGGACCGACGAATAATCTTTCATCGCCTGTGGTATTTAATCCTGCAGGTTTGAGCAAAAGAATCATTACTAGTTGGTTTGAGGCCGATGCAAAATCTAATGCTTTGGTTTCTGAACGATACAATAAAATCACCAAAACCAAAGAAGCACCCAAAACGCAAGCAGAGCCTGGCGATTTTTCGCAGTGGGCTTATTTTCACTATGGTCGCTTAAGCTTTAGCACACCAGGCTGGTGGGTGCCGAAAGTTGCTCCAGATTCGGCGAAGAAAGAAAAGAAATTTACCAATGATGATCCTGTGGCAGCCTATTTACGTTGGGCTGCTAAAGAAGGAATCTCCGATACTTACACTCCGTGGAAAGCTGTTTCACATCCAGATTTTGGTGGACAAACAGTAGAAGTGGGCGGTGTAGATCCTTTTGTGCTTAACAACCCGCCCTATAAGTTGGTAGATAACATTGTGGCCAAACATACCGACTTTTTGGTGTCGCTTGCCGCCATGGCCCCACAAATTGAATTTGTGAACCTTAAAACAGAAAAACTTACAGACGGTCTTACTCGCGTGACGGTACAATTGCTGAATACTGGCGATTTATCTACCTACACCAAAATAGGCGACCGTAGTTACTTCCTTAAAAAAATTGCCGTAAAAGTAAACGGCAAAAACGGACAAGAAGTGGTGAGTGGACGTAAGAACCAAACTATCGAAAGTTTGCAGGGCAAAGAGTTTAAAGAATTGACTTGGCTCATCAAAGGCAATGGCAAAGTGACCATTCACGCAGGCTGCCCAACTACAGGAAGTAAATCAATAGAGGTTACACTTTAATCAAACAGAACAAATGAGGATGAAGAAATACATGCTAATGGCTGCGGTGATTTTGTGTGCCGTAACCTTAAAAGCTCAAAAACCAGAAAATATATTAGCGGCAGTAGGTACACCGCCAAACCCAAAAGTGCCCATCAGTTGGAACAGGTATCACGATTATGCGGCCATTACAGAAATCTGTAAAAAGTTAGCAGCTGCCCACCCCAACCTGATCAAGCTAGAAACCATTGGTAAGTCGTATCAAGGCAAAGACCTTTGGATCATGAGCATTAGCGATCATAAAGTGGGTAACGCCGATCAGAAACCAGCCATGTACATTGATGGAAATATCCACTCTAACGAAATACAGGGAAGTGAATTTGCCCTTTATACTGCATGGTATTTGGTAGAAATGTATGCCGCCAACAACCAAACGGTACAATCGTTATTGGCTGATAAAACCTTTTACATCGTGCCTACCATTAATCCCGATGCAAGAGATAGTTTTATCCACAAAGCCAATACAGCACATTCACCACGTACAGGTTTAATTCCAATTGACAATGATAGGGATGGTGTAGATAACGAAGATGGTTTCGACGATTTGGATGGCGATGGACACATTACCATGATGCGCCGTAAAAATCCAAACGGTCGTTATAAAGTAGATCCTAGCGATTCACGACGAATGATTGTTGTGGGTTACGATGAAAAAGGAGAATATGAAATTTTAGGTTCCGAAGGCATTGACAACGATGGTGATGGTTTGGTGAATGAAGATGGCGAAGGTGCTTATGATCCTAACCGCGATTGGGGCTGGAACTGGCAACCCAACTACATCCAAGGTGGCGCATATAAATACCCCTTCTCTATTCCAGAGAACCGTGCGGTGGTAGATTTCGTGATGAAACATCCTAACATTGCCGCGGCACAATCTTATCACAACAATGGCGGGATGATCTTACGTGGTCCTGGAGCGGCAGAAGATGTAGACACTTACAATGCACAAGACGTGCGTGTATATGATGCACTTGGCAAAAAAGGTGAGGAGTTGTTGCCTGGCTACCGTTACCTGGTAGTTTATAAAGATCTTTATTCTGTATTTGGTGGCGAGTTGGATTGGTTTTACGGAGGCCGAGGAATTTACACTTTCTCCAATGAACTTTGGACAGGTTACGCGATGTATAACAAAGCTGGCGCAGACAATACTCAAGACCAACTTTACACTTTTGATAAGGATTTGTTGATGAAAGATGCTTTTGTAGACTGGAAGCCTTATAAGCATCCTCAATACGGAGATATCGAGATAGGAGGATTTAAGAAAACCTATACTCGTTTGCATCCTGGCTTTTTGTTGGAAAGCGATGCGCACCGAAACATGGCTTTTAGTGTTTTTCATGCCTATAATACGCCAAAATTAAGCATCGATGAAATTGAAGTGAAAGAGATTGGATCGGGATTAAAACAAGTTACCGCGGTAGTGAGCAATTTGAGGATGATTCCAACCCACTCTAGCCAGGACATTAAAAACAATATCGAAATTCCAGATATCGTTTCGTTAACAGGCGGAACCGTGGTTGCGGGAATGGTGGTGAACAATCGTGATTTAGGAATTACCACCGAGCAGAAGCTAGACCCAACCAATATCAGGGTAGAAAATATTCCAGGCAACTCCTACGTAACCGTAAGATGGTTGGTAAAAGGCGGAACTAAATTCACGGTTAACGTAAACAGTAAAAAAGGTGGTTTGGCAAGCAAATCAAACTAGAAACATAGCACAATGAAAAGATATATTGCATTCTCAACGCTCTTAACGGTTACAACAGCTTCTATGTTGGGCGAACCAGTACAAGCCCAGCAAGTAGCACCCTTAACCGTTCAAAAAATTATGCGGGACCCCAAATGGATGGGAACTTCACCCGATGCCTATCGTTGGTCGGCAGATAGTAAAACGATTTTCTTTAACTGGAATCCCGAAAATAAAGACAAGGCGCAACCCTATAAGGTAAATGTAGCAAGTGTAAAAGTTGATAAAGCAGAGAACGGGGAAGCAGATAAAAACGCGGAAATTAACTATGCTTACAATAAAGACAAATCCCTAGGTCTGTTGGAGAAAGGGGGTGATCTTTACCTTTCGAACCTTAAAGCCAAAAAGGAAACCCGCCTGACCAATACCTTAGAAAGAGAGAGCAATGCCAAGTTTTTGTACAACAACGATGTGGTTTTTCAACGTGCAGAAAATGTTTATCAACTAAACTTGGCCACTGGCGAATTAAAACAGCTCACTAACTTCATCAAGGGAAAACAAGAAGGATTTGGAATGCCATCGGGGAGAGGTCCAGTTCGTTCAGCAGGAACTTCGCAACAAGATACCTGGTTAAAAAATGATCAAACCGCATTATTCGATATCATTAAAAAGCGAAACGCAGAAGGTGGGAATAGAGGCGCAGGAGGCGGAAGACGTTTTGGTGCCGCAGGCGCTAATTCGACACCAGCCAGAACCATCAAGCCTATTTATTTGGAAGAAGATTTTATGGCGGGCTTAACCGTTAGCCCAGATGGTAAATTTGTAAGCTACCGCTTGATCAAGCAGGCTACAGGAAACAAAAATACCATTGTGCCTAACTACGTAACTGCTTCTGGCTATACCGAAGACATTAATGGCAGAACCAAAGTAGGTGAAACCTTATCAACCAGTATTACCTATGTTTTAGATTTGGATAAAGATTCGGTTTACGCGGTAAGCACGGCACAAATACCTGGCATTAAAGATTTACCCGATTATGTGAAAGATTATCCAAAACAGCTAGAAGAAAGAACCAAGAAGAACGAAGATCGAAAAGTGAACCTCAATGTGGTGAACTGGAATGAAAGTGGCTCTTTTGCGGTAGTTTCTGGCCGGGCACAGGACAATAAAGATTTCTGGATTTTGAAACTCGACCCTACCACAGGAAAGTTGAGTTTAATAGACCGTCAACGAGACGAAGCTTGGGTAGGTGGTCCTGGAATTAACAGAGATGTAAGATGGATAGACAACCAACGTTTTTATTTCCAAAGCGAAGCGACTGGTTACTCTCATTTATACACCTACAACATCAACACTGGTGAAAAGAAACAACTGACTTCTGGAAAATGGGAAGTACAGCAAGTACAACTTTCTAAAGATAAAAGCACTTTCTACATCAGCGGAAATAAAGAACATCCAGGCATTACCCATTTTTACAAAATCAGTGTAAACGGCGGCGACTTGGTTCAAATTACCAGCATGAAAGGTGGTAACGAAGTGACGTTGTCTCCTGACGAAAAATGGTTGGCCATTAACTATTCTTACATGAATAAACCTTGGGAGCTTTACATCCAAGCCAATAAACCTGGCGCAAAAGCAGTGAAAGTAACCCAATCTACTTCAGCAGAATTTGAAAGTTACGAATGGCGCCAACCAGACTTGGTATCATTTAAAAACCGCTATGGCGACGATGTATACGCTAGAGTTTATCCTGCTGAAAATCCGCACCCAAATAAACCAGCGGTAGTTTTTGTACATGGAGCAGGCTATCTACAAAATGTACACTACTGGTGGAGCCAATACTTTCGAGAGTATATGTTCAATAATCTTTTGGCAGATAACGGCTATACCGTGATTGATATCGACTACACCGCAAGTTCTGGTTATGGCCGTAACCATCGTACAGGAATTTATCGCCATATGGGCGGAAAAGATTTGACCGATCAGGTAGATGGCGTGAAGATGCTGGTCGAAAAATATGGCGTTAACCCTAAAAATGTTGGTTTGTACGGTGGATCTTATGGTGGCTTTATTACATTGATGGGTTTGTTTAATGCATCAGATACCTTTAGAGCAGGAGCGGCACTAAGATCAGTAACGGATTGGGCGCACTACAACCATGGTTATACCGCAAATATCCTTAACGAACCATTTAACGATCCAGAAGCATATAAGAAAAGCTCACCAATTTACTTTGCAGACAAGCTTAAAGGCGATTTGGTAATGTTACACGGGATGGTCGATGTAAATGTGCATTTCCAAGATATTGTGCGCTTAAGCCAACGTTTTATTGAGTTAGGAAAAGACAATTGGGAGTTAGCGGTATATCCCGTAGAAGATCATGGCTTTGTTGAACCTAGCAGCTGGACGGATGAGTACAAACGTATCTTCAAGTTGTTTGAGAATACGCTAAAGAAGTAAAAGGGTGCTTTAATGTATGGCTGACCCTGAAATAAATTTACTGCGTAGCTTTTCGCTTCGCTACAGATCAGGGTGACGGTAAATCATCGCTCCGTCATGCTGAATTTATTTCAGCATCAGTTTTAAAGTAATTACTAGTGAGTTAGAAATCGGCTCAGGTAAAATATGATTGGGGAAACTAGGTACTATATTATCCAAAGGAGATAAAATTTTAATCCTTTTGTGCCTGGAGCCTGAAAATGATTGACAATAAGAGATTTTCTATATAAGTTAGCTACAACCAATAAGTTTAAAAGATGGACATTAGATTTTTTAGGAGACGTTTCGTTTATTTTCTCGCAGCAATTTGCTTTTTATCAATTGGTATCCAAAATGCTCACGCTTCCCTTTCTGCACAAGCTACTGAAAAGCCTAACAAAGAGAAGGTGATTAAAATTCTTGCTATTGGCAATAGTTTTTCTGAAGATGCTTTAGAGCAGTACTTTTATGGATTGGCCAACGCTGGAGGTTACAAAGTGATTATCGGAAACTTATACATTGGCGGTGCGCCATTGGATTTGCATTGGAAAAACGTACAAGAAGATAAAGATGCCTATGAATATCGTAAAATAGGATTGGATGGAAAGAAGGAGCGTTTCCCGAAAACCAGCATCTCGAAAGCCATCGCTGATGAACAATGGGATTATATCAGCTTGCAACAAGCCAGCCCCAAATCAGGATTGTTTGAAACTTATTTGGAGCCGCTACCCTTATTGTTCGATTATGTAAAGGGTAAGGCCACTAATCCCAAGGTGAAACTTGTTTGGCACCAAACCTGGGCCTATGCGCAAACCTCTACACACAGCGGTTTTGCAAGTTATGGTAAAGATCAGATGAAGATGTATCAAAGTATTATGGACGCCTCAAAAAAAGCCATGAAGTTAGTCGCTTTTGACATTTTGGTGCCCTCGGGAACTGCTATACAAAATGCACGTACCAAACTGGGCGATGTTTTATGTAGAGACGGCTATCACCTTGACCTTAACATCGGTCGATACATTGCCTCTTGCACTTGGTATGAAGCTATTTTCAAACAAACCGTAGTAGGTAATGCTTACAGGCCCGAAAAGGTCACGGAAGAACAAGCTGCAATAGGTCAGCAGGCAGCACACGAAGCTGTAAAGAAGCCTTTTAAGGTATCCAAAATCAAATAAGAAGTATTTTCTTTCAAAATTAAAAGCCGCACAGTTATGCGGCTTTTAATTTTTTAATGCGTTTTCTTGCGTTTTAATTTTAGTTTTCGTATCATTATCTTATTGAAAGAGAGATAAATTGCATTTTTGCTTGCCTAAACCTGCAAATTGTTGCGTTTTGAAGCGTAATCGCCGTTTTGCTCCTTTCCCTAACCAAACTAATCTTAAACCATTAAACAAAACGTATGAGAAAACTTTTACTACTATTCTTATCAGCTGGAACTTTTTTTGCAAAAGCTCAAGTGAGTTTGACTGCGGACTGGTCTCTTCTTGCTCCTGGGTCAAGTCAAATTACTGCTAATACAGGAGCTTCGGTGGCGTACAATCCCTCAACTCAACATTTATTATTCCCTGATAGAAATAATAAAGTAAGTATACTATCCCCTGCCGATGGAACTACCATTAAAATTTCTGGAGGTACTCCGAAGGAGTTAAAAACAGATGCCACATGGTCTAGTGATGGCTTTAAGTATAACAAGATTCGGGTAGATGCAGATGGCGTGATCTACGCGATAAATCTGATAACGGCAGCAGGGAACTTGTCTATTTATAGGTGGGTTAACGAAGATGATCAAGCTCCGACAAGAACTCAGTTCTCGATGGCTGCCAGAATGGGGGATTCATTTGGAATCTACGGTACGGGAGATAATACTAGGCTTTATGTCAGTGGATCTGGAAGTGACAAAATTTATGTTTATAGAGTTACAGGAGGAGTAATTACACAGGACAGGGTAATTACGATAACTACTGGTTGGGCTAGATCCAGTATATCTCCCATTAGCGAGAACGAATTGATCATTGCGGGCCCTAGCGGTACTTGGGTAAGAAAAGTGGCTACTGCGGCAGGAGGGACAACTTTGCTGGCAGGAACGGTTACCATTAGCAAGCAAAATTCTGCCTTCGCTAATGCAGAATATTTTGTGGATGGGACTAAGAAATATATTACTGTACATGGGGCAGTAATAAATGCTAGCATGCAGCAAATTGGGATGGAATTTGAAGTTTATAACATTACAGACATTGCTAATCCTTCATTAGTTACCAAATCGACTTTGATGACCCCTCCTGTGGCTCAAAATGGCAGTGCGTATGCTGACGCAGCAGTCTTGAAAAATGCAGATCAAACATTCACCTTTTTTCATACCGTTTTAGCTAATGGCTTGGCGTCTTATACCTCAAACACCACACTCCCTGTAACCCTTACCTCTTTCAATGCCTCTCTAGTAAAACGACAAAGTACCCTAACTTGGCAAACCGCCTCGGAATCGAAAAACAAAGGCTTCGAAGTATTGCGTTCTAACGATAACGCCAACTTCTCGCCCATTGGTTTCGTGAACTCTAAAGCGCAAAATGGTAACTCATCAGAAGAGCTGAACTACAGCTTTATAGACCGTACGGCTAAAGCAGGAGAAAATTATTATAAACTGAAACAGGTTGATTTAGATGGAAGCGAACAGCCGTTTGATAAAGTAGTCAGCGTAAAACTTGGCTTCGACGATAATAGCGTGGTGGCTTTTCCTAACCCAACCACCAAATATGTAACCGTTAATACAGGCACTACTGACTATAAAGCCATTAAATATGAACTATTTGATGTGAGCGGAAAGAAAGTTTTAAGTGAAAATGCGAAAGCTACCGAGCAAGAACTTAGTCTGGGCAGCCTTCCCGCTTCTATCTATTACCTAAGGATTTCAAAAAACAACGAGCTTCAAAAGACCGTTAAGCTCATTAAACAGTAAATAGGGTTAGTTAAATAAGTTGAGGCTCCGACGTATGTTGGGGCCTTTTTTGTCATAGCTATGATCTAATTTTCAATAAAGAAGTATCATTTTTATCTATGGAGCTATCAAAATTAAGTATGGTTTTAGCGTTGGCCCGGCAAGCTTTTTAGGCTATCTTTGCAGCACGAAAATTAAAAAACACGAAATAATTATGAGTTACGTAGGTAAAAAATTCCCTAGTATTACAGTTGATGCCATGTCTGAAATGGGTGACGACTTGAAAATCAACGTTTTTGAAGAAGCAGTAAAAAATAACTCTAAAGTATTGTTGTTCTGGTACCCAAAAGACTTCACTTTCGTTTGCCCTACTGAATTACACGCTTTCCAAGCAGCTTTAGAAGATTTTAAACAAAGAAATACCGTAGTAATTGGTGCATCTTGCGACACTAACGAAGTACACTTTGCGTGGTTAAACACTGCAAAAGACAACGGTGGTATCGAAGGTGTTACTTATCCATTAATTGCGGATACCCACAGACAATTAGCAGGTACTTTAGGTATCTTGGATCAAGAGGTTGAGTACACTGAAGAAGGAGAAGAAGTTTTCTCTGGATCTAACGTATCTTACCGTGCTACTTACCTAATTGACGAGACTGGTAAAGTATTCCACGAGAGTGTAAACGATATGCCGTTGGGCAGAAACGTAAAAGAATATTTGCGTTTAATTGATGCTTATGCACACGTACAAAAACATGGAGAAGTTTGCCCAGCTAACTGGGAAGAAGGAAAATCAGCCATGAACGCGACTAGAACTGGCGTTGCTGAGTACTTAAGTGCTAACTAAAAAACTTATCGTTATTGCGAGGCACGAAGCAATCTTACAACGTTAATTTAAGATTGCTTCGTTGTTCTTCCTTGCAAAGACGATGATTTCTACCTTTTTTCAAACCATTAACTATGCGATTTCTAAACTAACACAAGACTGTAAAAGTAATGTGATTGCATAGCTATTAAATTTAATATCATGTTTTTAGAATTAACAGAAGATAGTTTAAACCAATACCTTTCAGATAATCCGAAGGTAATGGTACAATATGCAGCATCATGGTGTGGTAACTGCCGTATCATGAAACCAAAGTTTAAAAAATTAGCATCAGAAAATGAGGATGTGGCGTTTTTAATCGTTGATGCAGAGAAATTTCCAGAGTCGAGAAAATTTGCGAAAGTTGATAACCTACCAACCTTTGCCGCTTTTCAAAACGGAGCTTTGGTTGATCAGGTGCAAACCAATAAAGCAGAAGTTTTAACGGATTTATTTGCTAAAATCAAGTAATTATGAAAGTTCCAGTAATCAGACAGTTTTTTGAAAACGCTACGCCTGAGCAGTTAAATGCAACATTAGAAGTGTTAGAAGCATTTTGCGAATTCAGAGGTGTAAGTGAAGCCGAAGTGGATGTCGCAGGAGAAATGATTACCAATATTTGCGGCGCATTAGAAGTGCATGAAAGCGTAAAAGGCGGGATGGCCGAAAGAGAAGCGCTGAATGCATTCTCCCAAAAGGTAATGGGGTCTATTGATCGATAGACTTTTTTCGTAAAAGGACACCTTAATAAGGGTGTTAAACCTCGCAGGTTTTTAAAACCTGCGAGGTTTTTTTATGTCCAAAAAAAAAATGAAAAATCACCCTAAAGGGGTGATTTTTTTGAATAGAAAATCACGCATATTTGATTTTATCAATTGGTTTTGAAAATCTATTTCATGCCGTTGCAGTTTTTTTTAAGCGCTACTCGATCTTCAAGACCATAACAGACTTAACCAAATGTTATGAAGACAAAATTTATCTTTTTAACACTGCTACTAGGCTTAGCAGTGGAATTAACTTGGGCGCAAATTCCCAAAGTTAAATCAGTAACTCCTGATGCCGTTAAAAAAAAGGAGCCCGAAGTTAAACCAGTGGATAATGATACCACAGAATTAATTAAAAAATTGAAGGCGTTGATGAAAGATGAGAAGGGCAGGCATAAAATAGGCACCTTTAAGATAGAACGTTATGTGGTTGTATTTCCCTCCTGTTTCCCAATCAAACACCAAAAGGAGATGGCCGACATTAGGCACATCGTAGATTCGTTGGTGAAGCGCGACAGTTTTAAAAATGAAACAAGAGAATATGACTTTGAATTTCAAACACCTTTACAATGTTATAATGCCCAAAAAGGAAACAAAATAAGGTTGAAGATTGCCGAAGTAGATAGTGTAAAAGTGGACATTAAAGAGGGGACAATAGAGCTGTTAAAGATATATACCAATGATGGCGAAATTTTTTACAATACCCAAGCACCAGTGCCCATTATCACCATGGAAAAACGTTTTTCAGATAAATTACGGAATCCCAAAGATGGCTGCTTTGTACTATTGAAAGATGTATTGTCATTTGATGCAGATACCAGATTCAATTACTTTCCCGACGATACGGTGTTTACCATGCGTAGAGATTCACGTAAATCCATCGAGACCTTTCCGTTAAGTGCCAGCAATGATTTTTCCTCTTTTGTGAACATACAGGCCTATTCTGATTTATTGGGTGTGTTGGGAGATAAGGCTAATGGATTGGTCCAAATAGAGGCAAACACTAAATTTTACCTGCATAGGGGTAATGTTTTTAATAAGTTTATGTACCTTCTTTATGCCTTCGAACCATTCTTTCACTTCAGCAAAATCGACAGTAAGTTTGATACAATTGCCTTATCCTCTCCTGGAGAAATTAACCGTATGGAAGTGTTTAGGAGATATACTTTTGCTGTAGGCACGGATTTAAATTTCTTTAGGTTTGATTGGCGACCAGCGAACTCTTTCGAGCTTAAAGCGGGATACCAATACAGTACTTCAAATTTAGTGTTTAATGGAAAAAAAATAGACGCCATTTTACATACGCCATATGCTGAGGCGGCTATTAAAAGCAAAAGGATGAAAAACTTTGGCACCGATATTCGTGTGCGTTTTTTAGTGCAAAAGCTAAATCCAATTGATGGCATTGATACTAGCTCCTGGGATCATTTGTGGGCATTCAAAGCCAGTGTCTATTATTTTTCGGGCAGTAAAAACAAAGACAAGGTTTTCCTGAGGTTCCTTAATTATGTTGATCCCGGAAACCGAAAACAGGATTTTTCACAACTTCAATTAGGGTTTAGTAAAGCCATATCTTTTTAATTCTTGCCAAATCCCTGCAAAAGGCACTGTTAATAAGTAACAACTAATTAAATAAACATTAACTCTTTAATCTAAAACTATGTTAGCAACATTAGAAAATCAGGACTATGAAGAACTTGCAAACGAAGTTCAGAAAATTGCAGACACCAAAAGTGAAGACAGCTTGTATGCAGTTTTGGGCAATGCCCTTTACAACAGCGGGCTAGAAGTAGCCCCTTATGACTATCCAGAAGCGGTTATGGCCATAACCAGCATTAAAAGCAAGCACAAAGTTGATTTTATCAAAACCATTGATTTTGTGGGCAATGCGGTACCAATGGCAGAAATTGATGCCAAGGAGCAAGGGAAGGGATTTTTCCAGCGTATCAAAAAGGAAATCTGTACTAACGAAAAAATCAGGGATTTTTTTACAGGCAAAAGTGCTCTTGCCGACCATCTTAAAATCATCATTCCAATTATCCTTGGTCTAATATCGTCGTCACTTGCCCTTGGCCCCATCGGTTTGGCTATTGTTGTCACCATTCTTGCCCTAATTCTTAAAGTAGGTTACCAAACCTATTGTGACATTTAGGTTGTCTACAAAATGTGGTGTTAGCAAGTAAAGAAACAATTAATCAAACACAAAAAAATGGCGATTAGATATACGATGACAGAAAAAGCTGAGCCTGGCGTTTTAGGCGGAGGAACTAAAAAGTGGTACGCAAGGGTTATTATGGACGGAGAAATTAGTATAGATGATTTATCTAAACAAATTGAAAAATTCTCTGCCTTATCCGAGCCTGACATCCGCGGCGTAATTATTGCCTTGGAAAATGTCATCCAAGAATACCTAGTAAACGGGAAAGTAATCCGTATGGACAAACTAGGAAGCTTTTATCCAGGACTTAGTAGCGGAGGAGCAGCAACAAAAGAGGAGTTTAATAGCACTTTTATCAAAGAAGCTTATGTTACATATCGTCCTGGGCAACGTATTCGGGATGCGCTAAAAACCGCCACTTTTAAAAAGACGGAGTAGGCCTGAAATTTGGAAGCTTCCAATTGCTAAACCGGAAGCTTCCACTTGTTCGATTGGAAGCTTCCAAATATAGAAATGGAAGCTTCCAGTTTTTTAACGATGCAAGAGATCGTGATTCCAGATACAGTTAAAGTGTCTAACTATAAATCGGGGTTCGATTAATCAAGTCATCCTTTACAAACTCTTTTTGTACAAATTATAAAGCACCTGCTTATCAAAATCGGTAAGCGTTTGCGTAATATCCGTTTGAATAAAATGGATTTTAAAGGCTTCAATGGCATAATTTGGACGTGCAATGTTATAGCCAATCACTTTTAAGCCAACTATGGGATCAAAATTTTGCGGTACGCTATCTAACACTTCATCATACCAAAGTCCGTAACCTTTTTGAGCCAAGGTTTTCCAAGGGAAATTTTTAGGATCATTTTTTCGTCCAGGGGCAAAATCCGCATGGCCAATAAAGTTGGCGGTAGGGATGCTGTATTTTTTCTTCAAGGTACCCAATAAAGCACATAGGCTATTGATCTGTGCATCAGTCCACACATCGGTAGTCCCATTGTTGTCCATTTCAATGCCAATAGAACAAGAGTTCATATCCGTAACGCTGCCCCACTTGCCAGCCCCAGCATGTTGCGCTCTCAAATAATCGTTTACCATTTGCACCACTTTACCATCTCTGCTCACCACATAGTGAGAACTGGTTCCTGTTCGAGTTAACGTAAAAGTTCTAAGCGTTTGTTCCAACGAATCTTGCGCCGTATGGTGTATGATGACAAAATTCGGTTTTCTGATGCCCATATTGGTGGTGCCCACAAAATACTGTTCGCTATACAGCGAGTCGATTTTTTGGTTTTCGGGCGGGGTAGCTTTAATCATTTCCGAAAAAGCCTTTGCGTTGTTTTTGTACACCTTATCAGTAGCCTTATACTTGTAGGTGCTGCATCCTGCGATTAACAGCCCAATTGCTGTGGCAAGAAATGAAGATTGGTAACGGTTCATTAAAATAAATTATGTTTTGTTGTGTGGTGAGTTGGTTGGGAAACCTTCAGGTGTTTAACTACTTATATTCTTCCTCAACTTTTTTACTAATTTAGGGCTTTCAAATAACATCCGAAAGAATATTATTTATGCAAAAAATAAAGATGCGTGTAGCCAAAAGCCTGATCTTGGGAACAGTCTTAGTGACTTCTATAACCGCTTGTACAAGCAAAAACCCAGGCCAGGAAAATGCTGGAAAAAATGAGTTGGATTCCCTGCAAGAATATGTGGCCCAACGCTTGCCAATTTATGAGAAAGTAAGGTTAAGCACCGACCTTAATTTGCTTACCGCCAACGAAAGACAAGTTTTACCTTTGCTAATAGAAGCGGCACAAATTATGGACGAACTGTTTTGGAAACAGGCCTATCCGCAGCGGGATAGCTTATTAGCCACCATTAAAGACGAGAAAACAAAAGAGTTTGTAAAAATCAACTATGGTCCTTGGGACAGGTTAAACGGTGATAAGCCATTTGTAGCAGGTATTGGCGAAAAGCCACTCGGCGTAACTTTTTACCCTTTAGATATGACCAAGGAGGAGTTGGAAAAATCGGATGTAAAGGATAAACAAGGACTTTATTCGGTAATCAGGAGAGAAAGCGGCAAACTGGTTTCTATTCCATATCACATCTATTTTGCCAATGAATTGCAAAAAGCCAGTAGTTTATTAAAACAGGCCGCTTTAATTACCGACGATGCGGGTCTTAAAAAATACCTGAACCTGCGTGCCGATGCTTTGGTGAGTGATAACTACACCGCAAGTGATTATGCTTGGTTGGACATGAAAACCAATGGCTTGGATATTATTATTGGCCCAATTGAGAACTACGAAGATAAATTGTTTAACGCCAGAGCTTCTTTCGAGAGCTATGTATTGGTAAAAGATAAAGAATGGAGCAAGCGCTTGGCCAAATATGTGGCCTTGCTTCCTGAACTTCAAAAAGGTTTGCCCGTAGCGGATAAATATAAAAAGGAAGTTCCAGGAACCGATTCGGAGCTGAATGCCTACGATGTGGTTTATTATGCAGGCGACTGTAATTCAGGTTCTAAAACCATTGCGGTAAACTTGCCTAACGACGAAAAAATCCAACAGGAAAAAGGGACCCGCCGTTCGCAGTTAAAAAATGCGATGAAAGCGAAATTTGATAAGATTTTAGTGCCTATCGCCAATGTGCTTATCGATAAAGAACAACAAAAATACATTAAGTTTGATGCCTTTTTTGCCAATGTGATGTTCCACGAAGTAGCGCATGGTTTGGGGATTAAAAACACCATTACAGGTAAAGGAATGGTGCGCAATGCTTTGCAAGAGCAATATTCATGGTTAGAAGAAGGTAAAGCCGATGTATTGGGGCTTTACATGGTTACTGGATTGCTTAAAAAAGGAGAATTGCAGGGCGATATCAAAGACTACTACACCACCTATATGGCTGGTATTTTACGCTCGGTACGCTTTGGTGCTTCTAGCGCACACGGTAAAGCAAACATGCAATGCTTTAATTTTTTCCAAGAAAAAGGAGCATTTGAAAGAACGGCACAAGGGGCGTATAAAGTTAACTACGACAAGTTTGCTTCGGCAATGAACGAATTGAGTGCTGTAATTTTAACCTTGCAAGGTAATGGCGATAAATTAGCCGTAGAAAAAGCGCAGAAGGAAAGAGGGATCATAAAAACTGAATTACAGGCCGATTTGGACAAGCTTGCTCAAAAAGGCATTCCTGTAGATGTGGTTTTTGAACAAGGAGTAGATGTTTTAGGAATGAAATAAATTTTAAACCCAAAGAAGCGGTCTAGTTGCAAAACTAGGCCTCTTTTTTTATGCCTTTTGGTGTGGTTGCTTAAAAAAATGAAAATTTCTTGTAACCTTTTGCAAAACTCTATCGTCTACATGCTACAAACTATTTAATAAGGGATTTCCCTTTTTGAAAAACTAAGCGAAAAACTTATAAAAGGTAAAAAAATGCGCTAAATGCGTACAGGAATTTTTTTGCCCAAAATTTTGAAGATAAAACAACACACAAATGAAAGCTATATACCTCTTAATCCTCACTTTATTTGCTTCTACGGCACTTTATGCCTCGCCTAATAGGGCTAAACAAGTAGATGTTAACGGCTTGGTTTTAGACGAGCAGCGCAAACCCATTGATTATGCCACGGTAGGTTTGTTTAAATCCTCAGACTCATCTTTGGTGAAAACAGCCATGACCACTCCAGAGGGAAAATTTAGCTTTCCAAGCATCGCCTCTGGCAGTTATTACATCAAAATTAACATGATGGGCTACCAAATTCATAAAGGCAAAGCTTTTACGGTAGCAGAACAAGCGCTCAACTTACCTGAAATTATTTTAGTAGCCACCAGTAAAACCTTAAATGCAGTAAGCATTACTGCTGTAAAACCTCTTTTGGAGCGTAAGGCCGATAAATTGGTGATGAACGTTGAAGCCAGCTCCGCTGCAGCAGGTTCGTCGGCATTAGAGGTGCTACAAAGAGCGCCAGGGGTTACGGTCGATCAGAATGACAGAATTTCAATGCAAGGTAAACAAGGTGTTTTGATCATGCTAGATGGCAAACAGACGTACATGAGCCAAGCAGATGTAGCCAACTTGTTGAGAAACATGCAAAGCTCCGAAATAGAAACCATCGAACTGATTACCAATCCATCTTCAAAATATGATGCATCTGGAAATTCAGGAATCATCAATATCAAAACCAAAAAAGCTAGAAGTGGTGGCGCCAACGGCAGTTTTAATGCAGGGATGGCTTACGGTAAAAATCTTCGGGGAAACACAGGTCTAAATCTAAACTATAGGAACAAAGGCGTGAACGTTTTTGGTAGCTATAACTTTAATAAGGGCGCTAGGGACAATACAATTAATATCGACCGTGTTTCTAAAGGTTCTGGCGCTAATGCCGATACTTATTTTTCTCAAAAGGGTGACGATACCCGTGATTATGAAAACAATAACTTTAAAGTAGGTGCCGATTTCTTTCTTAATAAAAACAATACCATTGGTGTTTTGGTAAATGGCTACTTGAATAGCGCTGAAGATATATCGACCAACCGTACATTGATTGGAAAGTCGTTTACACAAATTGATTCCACCTTGGCGGCCAATAACACGCAAATATCAAGCTATCGTAACTTCTCTTATAACCTGAATTATAAATCAGTTTTAGACACTACTGGCCAAGAGCTTACTGCTGATGCGGATTATTCTAGGTACCATGGAAAAGACAATGCCGAGCTGGTAAATGACTATCGTTTTCCAGATGGATCTTTGGTGAAGCCAATTGGTCGTTTAAGAAACAATAGCCCAAGTATCATCGATATTAAAGCGGTTAAGGTAGATTATGTTTTGCCCATCAGTAAAACCATGAAATTTGAAGCTGGCGCTAAAAGCAGTTGGGTAGAAACCGACAACGATTTACGTGCAGAGGAGTGGATTGGCAATACTTGGCAAAATGATGTGCGCCGTAGCAATAGGTTTGTGTACGATGAAAATGTAAATGCGGTATACACTAACTTGAATAAGCAGTTTAAAAATACCAGCGTTCAGTTAGGTTTACGTATGGAGCAAACCAACTCGAAAGGTAATTTGCTAACGACCAACGAAGTTGTAAAACGTAGCTATTGGGATTTCTTTCCAACCATTTACATTCAACAAACTTTGTCTAAAAACCACCAAGTGGGCATTTCTTATGGACGCAGGATTGATCGGCCGAGTTACGACGCCTTAAATCCATTTATGTACTATTTGGATCAATATACCTACAACAAGGGTAATCCTTTCTTAAATCCACAGTATACTAACAATTACGAGGTAAATTATACCTTCATGCAAAAGTATTTCTTGAACTTTGGCTACAGCGTGGTAAACGATGCGATTACAGAAGTGATTTTGCCAGATGAAAAACAAAAGGCGTTATATCAAACCAATGCAAATATTGCCAAAAACACCACGATTTCTGGAAATCTTTCTATTCCCATAAAAGTAAGCAAGTGGTGGACGATGAATAACAATCTGAATGTTTTCCATTTGGCCTTTGAAACGCCCAACTTAGAAGGGCAAGCCTTAAAAACGGGTCAAACTTCTTATCAGGTGCGTATGCAGAACAACTTCATCATTATGGATGGGTTAACGGCTGAAATCAATGCCAATTACGAATCACCGTTAACTTACGGTACGCTTGCCATAGAGCAAAAAGCATTTGTAGATATAGGCATTAGCAAAGCCATCCTTAACAAAAAAGGAAGTATCAGGTTTGCCGTTTCAGACGTTTTTGATACCAACAGAACCAGATTGAGCAGTGCCTATCCTGGGTTGAGCTATAACCTTTACCAAAAGAACGAAACGCAATTGTTTAGGCTTAACTTTAGCTATAGATTCGGAAAGAATGAGATTAAACCTGCCCGCAGAAGATCTACAGGAACAGAGTCGGAGCAAGGTAGGATGAAGAACTAGTGCTTTACTAGATTCTTGGAAGACTTACGAAGGTTCAAGACTTCGTAAGTCTTTTTATTTTTTAGCAGTATAAGATTAAGGGATGCTATTGCTTAACAATTTTTTTTGTTTCCGTAACGCCATTCCCGCTTAAGCTTATGAAATAGATGCCTTTTGAATAAGTGGAAAAATCTACGGTGATGCTGGAGGCATTTGGACCAATTTGTCTTTGCTCTGTTTTTCTTCCTGTTTGTTCAAATATGTTAAGTGAGCTGTATCTATTTGGAGTAAACGAAACGGTTACATTCTGTAGCGTTGGGTTAGGAAACGCAGAGATATTATCGCTGTCAAAACCAAAAGCTAAATGCGCTGTCCCCAAAACTGTAGTTGTTCCATCTTGGTTCACCAACATCAATTGATAATAATTGTTGCCGTTTAATGGTGCTTTATCATAGAAAGCATAGCTATTGTTGACAGACTGCGTATTTGCGGCTACTGTTCCTATTTTGATAAAGATTGTTTCGTCTGTACGGCGATAAATATCAAAATTTTTCACATCCTGTTCTGATCCCGTTTGCCATTGTAATAAGGCCGATTGCCCCGAAGCTTTATTCGCTTTAAATGAAATAAGGTTGAGCGGAAGTGTGCTTGGTGGTAATGCAATTTTTTTAGCAAAAACTCCTTTGGATAAGTAGGTGATAATTAGTTCTGTGTTGGTAGTCGTAATGCTGCTGTAACTGGCAATGGCTGCAGAAGCTGGACCCGATCCTATCATTTCCCAGTTATTGTTATCGAATTTTTGCACTACTGCTCTGCTGCCATAACCAGCATCGATATAAGTCACATATGGTTTGCCATCGTAAAATGTCATCTTGATATAATTGGCCACTCCTAAAGAAAACCCTGCAGGGCCTACATTTTCCCAATTAGTGCCGTTAAATTTCTGTACAGTAATTTTATTGCCAGCAGCTACGTCTTGATAAGCAGCATATGGAGTACCATTGTAAATCGCGATATCGATATAAATAGCTGTTCCTGATGAAAATTGCGATGGACCTACGATCTCCCAGTTTGTGCCGTTAAATTTTTGAACAGTAATCTTTAAATTATTGGCAAAATCTGTATAAGCTACATAGGGGGTTCCATTGTAAACAGCAATTGATGTAAAAGCTACGGCATCTGCAGAAAAACCTGGCGTACCAATAACTTCCCACGATGTTCCGTTGAATTTTTTAACGGTTATTTTGTTGGAGCTATTTGCGTCTCTGTAGGTTACATAAGTAATCCCATTGTAAATTGCCATATCACTAAATTGGGCCGAACTTTCAGAGAATGGCGCATTACCTATCGTTTCCCAAGATGTTCCATTGAATTTTTGGACGAAGCCTTTGTAATTATCATTTGCATTGCAATATGCTACTTGGGGTAGATTTCCATCAAAACCAATACTATTATAGAACACAGGCCCTAAAGAGAACCCTGCAGGGCCTACATTTTCCCAATTAGTGCCATTATACTTTTGTACCGTTGCCTTTCCACTGTTTACAATATCTTGGTAAAATACATAAGGAAGGCCAGCACTGTTACTTTCGATAACGACATGGTCTGCTATACCCTCTGAAAGACCACTTAAGCCAAGTTTTTCCCAATTAGTGCCATTAAACCTTTTAACATAAGCCTTATTGTTATCTCCATTATCATCATAAGCAGCATATGGCGTACCATTGTTTAGGATAAAAGATAGAAAGTTAACGGAGCCAATTGAAAAGCCACTCTGTCCTAAAACTTGCCACGTAGTCCCATTAAATTTTTGTATTGTGGGTTTGTTACTATTGCTACCATCTCTATAAGCAATATATGGAATACCAGTTGGATCTACAGCGATCGATATTTGTATAACATTTGCTCCAGAAAATCCAGGGTTACCAATTGGCTCCCAGTTGGCGCCGTTAAATTTTTGCGCTGTCAATCGGTTTCCGTTAGCCAGATCTTGATAAGCTACATAAGGAATATCTTGATGAATGGCGATGTCTAAATAATTTGTTTCGCCCGCAGAAAACCCTAAGTTGCCAACAATTTCCCATGTAGTATTGTTGAATTTTTGTACCGTAGCGCTATTGTTGTTTGCACCATCTTGGTAAATAATATAGGGTACCCCATTACTGTTTACCGCTATAGAGGTGAAATAGGCCGTTCCCGTAGAAAAGCCAACTAGGCCTACGGTTTCCCATGATGTTCCAGTAAACTTTTTTACGGTGGCCTTACTACCGTTGTAAATGTCGCAATATGCAACATAGGGGGTGCTTCCATGCACATAAATGGATATATAAGAGGCAACTCCATCTGAAAATCCCGCATTGCCTATATTTTCCCAATTTGTGCCATTATACTTTTGTACCGTTATTTTGTTGTTATTAGCGGCATCTTGGTAAGCTACGTACATCACTCCTAAATTGTCGGTGGCACTAACAATCTGATTAGCTTCTCCCGCACTAAAACCTACATTTCCTACATTTTCCCATTCAGTGCCGTTAAATTTTCTTGCCGTCACCTTATTGTTTTGATTTCTGTCTTGGAAAATAATGTGAGGTATTCCATTGGAAATTACAATATTCGTATTAGCGGCTTCTCCATAACTTGCTTGAACAAAATCATTGGGTCCTAGTGGCTGCCAATTTTGTGCATAAGAGGTATATGAGATGAATGTATAGGAAACAAAAAGAGAAATTGAAGAAAAAATAAGCAGTCTTTTTGAGAGTGCTTTTTTGAGGCGAAATTTTGGCATGATATTTTTTTGAACGCAAAAGTAGTAAATACAATAAATCTGGCCAATAGCGGTATGGCGGGTATTCGTTAAATTTTAAATTAATTGAATAACAACACCTTTTACTGCTTTATTATTTTCCAATCATTGCAACCACTATTTGTTCCAACTGGTCAATGTCAAAAGGTTTGGCCAAATAACTTTCGGCACCAGCCGTTTCGGCCAAGGCTTTAATGTCGTTATTGGCCGAAAAATAAATCACAGGGATGCCTTTGTACATAGGATGTCTTTTAAGTTCCTGTGTGGCTTCTATACCGCCTACATCTGGCAACCAGTTATCCATTAAAATCACGTCGGGTTGGTAGCCCGCCACTTGTTCAATGATGTGGTTAGAGGTAGATGAGGTTTTGGTTTCGTATCCTGCTCCTTCTAGGATAAGAGTGCAGAGTTCCAAAATATCTTTGTTGTCATCAAAAATGAAAACCTTTTTGCTCATCTTTTTTATGGGTTTAAAGATAAAGAATTGATATAATTAGCCATTTCTTCAATTTTTAGCACCGCAGAAACGTTGGCTCTTAAAATTGCTTGTTCGGGCATATACTTAACTTGTGCCGATTCGGGATCTTGCGCAAGGGTAATACCTCCATTTTTCTTTGCAGATATCAGCCCATTTACCCCATCGGCATTAGAGCCCGAAAGTAATAAACAAGCCAATTGATCCCCGTAGGCATCCGCTGCAGTCTGAAAAGTAACATCAATGGATGGGCGGGAATAGTTGATTTTTTCCGAATAGTCTAATGAGAAAGTAAAGTCTTTTTCAATAAGCAGGTGGTAATCTGACGGGGCGATGTAAATATAGCCCTTGTTGATTTTCTCCTTTTCATCAGCTTCTTTTACTTTTAGTGCTGTACGGTGGGATAGCAGGTCGCTCAACAAAGAATCTGTGCCTTGCTTGCGATGAACTACAATAATGATAGAAAAGCCGATATTGGGACTTATTTGGGGTAATATTTTTAACAGGACATCTAAGCTGCCTGCCGAACCGCCAATTACCAATGCTGCTGTTTTTCTCATGCGCCAACCTTCCTCCAAACTTTTTCCGTTCCTACTTTTTTATAAGTAGCTGATATGGGTGAGAAATCAATGGTTTCTTTGGTACCTAAAGCCAAATAGCCTAAATTTTCCAAGCTTTGATCAAATAGCTGTAACACACGGAACTGTAAAGGTCTGTCGAAATAAATGAGCACGTTTCGGCATAAAATCAGCTGAAACTCATTAAAGGATCTATCGGAAACCAAGTTATGTGTCGAAAAAATCATTTTTCGTTTAAGCTCTTCATCAAATTTTGCCAAGTTATAGTTGGCAGAATAGTAAGAGGAGAAATCTTTGATTCCGCCAGCAGCGATATAGTTTTCAGAGTAGCTTTTCATTTGGCTAAGCGGAAACATGCCGTTCGAAGCTTTTTCTAGTACCGTTGGGTTAATATCGGTTGCGTAAATCAACGATTTTTGCAATAGATTAAGCTCTTTCAGTAAAATGGCAATGGAATAAGCCTCTTCACCTGTAGAACAACCTGCCAACCAAATTCTGATAAAAGGGTAGGTGTTTAAGTTGGGTAATATTTGTTTTCTTAGCAATCGATAAAATGAAGGGTCGCGGAACATTTCTGTAACGTTTACCGTCACCCCCTCTACAAAATGCTTGAAATATACATCATCGTTCAAAGTTTTATACCTGAACTCGGCAAAGCTTAAATGTTTGTCTAAACTGTATAATCTGGATAAACGTCTTTTGAGGGATGCCCTAGAATAACCCGTAAAATCATAACCATGATGCTCTAGCACATCATTGATGAGGATTTCTACTTGTTCGTCCGATATAACCCCTGCTTGAGACACTATAGGTATTTGTTTATGAGTTTAATTAATTCTTCAACGTTAACAGGTTTTGAGATATAGCCTACCGCCCCCGCTTCCAGGCATCTCTCTTTATCGCCCAACATGGCTTGTGCCGTAACCGCAATGGCTGGTACATCCTTTAGTTGTTGATCTTCCCGCATTTTTGCAAGCGCCTGGTATCCGTCCATGTCTGGCATCATCATATCCAAAAGAACTACACCAACATCTCCCTCTTTTTTGATGAGGTCCAAGCCTTCTTTAGCGTTGTTTGCCGCTATACAAGCATACTTTTTAGCAGTTAAAACAGCTTTTAAAGCAAAAATGTTTCTGCTATCATCATCAATAATTAAAATTTTCTTTTCTGTGCTTTGCATATTTAGAGCTTAATTAGATTTGTCGTAAAGCCAAACTCTCAATAATGAAATTAATTGATCTATATCCACAGGTTTTGAGATGTAATCCGAAGCGCCAGCGGCAATACATTTTTCTCTATCGCCCATCATCGCTTTTGCCGTTACCGCTAAAATAGGTAGGTTTTTATAAGCAGGCATAGCCCTAATTTGTTTAGTGGTTTCATAGCCGTCCAATTCTGGCATCATCATATCCATTAACACCACATCAATTTTGGGGTTGGCCTTAATGGCGGCCAAAGCCTCCTTGCCATCAATGGCAGGCAATACCTTCATTTTATGTGGCTCCAAGGCTTTTGTTAAAGAGAAAATGTTCCTCACATCATCATCGGCAATAAGCACCACTTTGTCTTTAAGGACATCGGTTACATTTTGCAGCGTTTCTCCTTTTATTTCTTTGCTTTTATTGCCTTTTTCTTCTACCAAGTGTAAAAACAGCGCGGCTTCATCTAAAATTCGTTGGTAAGAATGGGCGGTTTTTACCACAATGGAATCTGCATATTGCTTAATGCGGGTTTCTTCTCCTTTAGAAAGATTTTTTCCAGTAAAAATGATAATCGGCAAGTTCTCCAGACCGTTACTTTTCTTAATAGTTTCCAGGGTCTCGTATGCATTCTTATCTGGGATGCCCATATCCAAAATCACGCAATCAACCTCTTTTTGGTGTAGCGCCTCAATGCTGTCGCTGATGTTTGAGGCCACAATGGTTTGCAGGCTGGCCGAGCTTAGGAAATGACTTAATGCTTGGGCATGCTGTTGATTTTCTTCGACAATGAGCACCTTTTTAGGGTTTTTGCTCAGTGCATGTTCCAGTTTCTCGAAAATCTGTTTCATGTGCTCCAGCGCAAAAGGTTTGTTGATGAAATCTACGGCACCTTTTTGTAAACTTTGCCTTTTTGCAGAAAGCGAAGACATGATGTGTACTGGAATAGGTTTAGTTGTTGGATTTGCCTTTAACTCATCCATCACTTGCCAGCCATCTTTAATAGGAAGCTGAATATCCAGTAAAATGGCCAATGGCTTATACTTCTGCGCCATTTCTATACCCACATCGCCACGTACTGCTACTAAGCCTTTATAGTTGCGTTTTCTGGTGAAATCCAACAACGTTTTGGCAAAATAAGTATCATCTTCAATAATCAGGATTACTTTATCATCGGGCTGTAAGCTGTTCCTGTCGTCCTCTACGTCCTCTGGTATTTTCGAAACCACAAAACGTTCTTCTTCGCGTTGTTGTTCTACTTTTTCTTCAGCTGCTTTTTCTTCTTCTTGCAAGTCGGTAAATAACGCACCAGTTCTTTCGTTAAAATTAGCTGGAATAATCAGCGTAAAAGTACTCCCTTCATTTTCTTTGCTTTCCAATTTAATGGTGCCGCCTAATAGCTTGGCCAGTTGCTTGCTGATGGATAGGCCCAAACCAGTACCGCCAAATTTGCGGCGGGTAGAACCGTCTGCCTGCTGGAAAGCTTCAAAAACAAGCCCTTGTTTATTTTGAGGAATGCCAATTCCAGTGTCGCTAACCGCAAAAGTAAGGACCTGTTCTTTGGCATGATAGCCGATAGATAAGCTAACCTTACCTTTTGAAGTAAATTTGAAGGCGTTAGATAACAGGTTTTTCAAGATTTGCGATAAACGCATGCGGTCTGTAGTGAATGAATTAGGTGCATCGCCAGAAACGCCAATCACTAGGTCAAGATGTTTATCTTTTGCTATCGGCATAAATAACGACCTAATATCTGTTGTAATTTCATCTGTTCTTACCTCGCTAATTTCCAGTTCCATCTTGCCCGCCTCAATCTTCGACAGGTCTAAAATCTCATCAATTAAGCTTAACAAGCCATGGCCAGAACTTTGGATTACTGAGGCATATTCGGTGTATTCTTTTTCTAGTTGTTCGCTTTCGGCCATTAGCTTAGATAGCAACAAAATAGAATTTAAAGGGGTACGAAGCTCATGCGACATATTGGCCAAAAACTCGGATTTGTAGCGGGTACTTTGTTCTAGTTGCTCTGCTTTCTGTTTGATTTCCAGATTTCTTTCTAAAATCAATTGATTGCGTTCTTCCAATAGGCTGCTTCTTTCTTCCAGCTCTTGGTTGCTTTGAAGCAATTCTTCTTGTTGTACCCTTAGTTCTTCTTCCGAAGCTTGTATTTTTTGGGTTTGCGCCTCCAGCTCGGAGTTTAGCGCTTCCAATTCTCCGTGTTGTGCTTGTAATTCTTCTGCCTGCGATTGGGTTTCTTCTAAGAAATCCTGTAGTTTCTTCCTGTTTTGCGCTGCATTAATGGCCACACCAATATTTGAAGAAACATTCTGCATAAAATCCAACTTGCGCTGCGGATAGGTATTGATGGTTGCCAGTTCAATTACGCCCATCGCCAAACCATTTCTGATGATTGGGAATGCCACCACGGTAGTTGGCTTTGTTTCGCCAGTAGCATAGGTAATGGTTGCTTCTTTATCAGGGATTTTTTCTAGAAGGATGAGTTTTTCAGATTGGAACGCCTGTCCAACCAAGCCTTCGCCAATGGCTATTTTTTTTCGTTGCAGTTTGGTATTTAAAGCAAAGCCATTAACCAAGTGTAGTTCTTGATCTTCTTCTAGGATGTAAAATGCGCCCACAAAGCTCTTGGTATGTTCTACTAAAGCCTCTAAAATATCTTTAGAGAGTAAATGCACCTCTTTATCACCCACCATTTTATCGTTTAGGATGGCAACACCAGTCTGCATCCAATCTTTATCTTCTAACAAAGCAAAAGAGGTTTGCAGGGCTTCGGCCATGCTATTTAAAGAACCAGACAAACTGCCTAAACCATCTTTTGAGGTTTCGTGAAGTCTTACTTTATAATTCCCAGTAGAAATTTGATGGGCAATGCTCTTGATGGTGTCAATGCGTTTGGCAGTATCTTCGTTAATGTGCTGTAGTTGCTGAAATAAGGATACACGCTCATTAAATTCTGAACTTACTTTCTGGTAAAAGAAAACGGTACTGAGCACCGATAATATGGCCGCGAAGATAATCAGGTAGGGAGAGAACCCTGCCAAAGCATTCATCTCTTTGGTTTTGATGGCCAGGGAATTTTTTTCTTCCGCCTTAATCTCTCTAATTACCCTGCGAGCACCATCCATATAGATTTTCCCTTCTAATAGAGCAGCCTCAAGCACGATACCTTTGTTGCGCTTGGTTTGAATGGTGCTCACTAAAATATCCATTCTTTTTTCGATAATGTTTCGAAGCTCTTTTAATTTCTGCTGTTCGTAGGGATTATCTTTGGTGCTTGCCATTACTCTCGAAAAAAGCGAATCTGTTCTTCTTTCACTATTGTTATAGGGCTCTAAAAAAACAGGGTTTCCAGTAAGCAGAAAGCCCCTTTGTCCAGTTTCTGCATCTTTTAAGGCCGAAACAATATTGTCAACATCGTTGATAATGTTGTTACTTTCAACCACCAAATCAGCACTTTTAATTAAATTCTTGATGCTGATATAAGAAGCTGTGGAGCTAATGATGAGCAAGATTAGTGATATGCCTAAACCGATACGGAGGTTAGTTTTTAGGGATAGTTTCATCTACAATAAATTAACGTTAAACGTCGGTCATTAATTGGTCAATAGGAATGGTGAAATAAAATTCAGAGCCTTCGCCATATACAGAGTTTACATTGATATGTCCACCATGGCGGCTGATGATCTCGGAAGAAATATACAGGCCAATGCCAAGGCCTTGAAAGCGATGGGAAGTTTCTTCTACACGATAAAACTTTTCGAAAACTCTTTTCACTTGTTCTGGTTGCATGCCAATGCCAAAATCTTTAACACCAACATACAGCTCATTGTTTTGTAAGCGTATATTTAGGAGTACTTCGTTGGTTCCTGGTGAATATTTAATGGCATTAGTCAAAAAATTAACGACGACTTGCTCAATACGCATTTCATCACCAAAAACCTTGACATTTACACTGCCGTTTTTGATGATTTTAAAATCAGGATTAGATTGATGCATGACTTCGATAATGTTTTCCAATAAGGTGTCCATATCGAAATATTGCTTGTTGAACTTGAGTTTGCCGCTTTCAATTTTCGAGATATCGAGTAAATCGGCAATCAGTCCGTTTAATTTCTCAAGTTGTATTTGTGCCTTGGATAGGTGACTTTTAACCTGTTCGATATCGCCTTTGGCCAAACCTCGCTCCAGGAGCTGTATATATCCTTTTACACTAGTTAATGGTGTTTTAAGCTCGTGGCTGGCAATGCTAATGAACTCGTCTTTTTTAAGTTCAGCTGCTTTTCGAAATTCTATCTCTTCCAGTAATGCTTTTTGTACCTCGCCCAGTTTGCGGCTCTGTTCGTAAATGCGATAAAAGGTTTTGATTTTTAGCAACAGAATGTTGATATCGACAGGTTTGGTGATATAATCTAAACCACCAGAGGAGTAACCTTTTGCGATAAATCGGAATTCGGTATTGGCTGCGGAAAGGAAAATGATAGCCGTTTCTTTTGCTTTGCTGTAACCAGAAATCACCTCTGCAACTTCAAAGCCATCCATTTCTGGCATTTGTACATCCAAAATGATAAGTACATAGGAGTTTTTAAGCACTTTTTTAAGTGCTTCTTCACCTGAGTTGGCGGTATCTACTTCAAAACCATGTTTTTCGAGAACGTTTTTCAAAGAGATCAGGTTCTCTGGAGTATCGTCAACAAGTAAGATCATTCCCAAATGTAATAAAAAAGGACGGATATGACTTTGTACTATAGCTAACTGTTGTAAAAGTCTTGTTCAGATTAAAGATCATTTGCTTTGAAAGTATCCCCTTGTCGGATATCCCCCGTTTCAAAACCTTTTTTGAACCAATACATTCGTTGTGCGGAAGTGCCGTGGGTAAAGGAATCGGGAACTACTTCGCCTGTGGCCTGTTTTTGTAGCTTGTCATCACCAATTGCGTTTGCCGCAGTTAGGGCTTCTTCAATATCTCCAGCTTCAAGCCTGAAATCTTTGAGGTTTTGAGCATGGTGCGCCCATAAACCCGCGTAAAAATCAGCTTGTAGTTCCAACATTACCGATAGTTTGTTGTACTCGGTTTCACTCAATCTGTTTCGCATGCGCTGTACTTTTTCTGAAGTACCCAACAAGTTTTGTACGTGATGGCCAACTTCGTGCGCAATGACATAAGCTTGGGCAAAATCGCCTGCAGCACCAAAACGGTTTTTAAGATCATCGTAAAACGAAAGATCAATATATACCTTTTGATCTGCTGGGCAATAGAAGGGGCCTACGGCTGAACTCGCACCTCCGCAAGCAGTTTGTACACCATTCTCGAATAATCTTAAGGTTGTATATTGATACTGCTGGCCCATGGCATTGAACTGTTCAGTCCAAACCTGCTCGGTTGATTCAAGTACGCCAGCTACAAATTTCTTTTGTGGGTCGTCATTTGCAGAACTGCCTCTTTTTACTTCGGTTTGTTCGGTAGTTATGGGCAGTTGATTAACCAAGCCCGTAAGGTCTTTCCCGAATAGTAAGCCTAAAATTACGACGATGATTCCAACACCGCCGCCTAGGGCAAATTTACCGCCGCCGCTACCTCGGCTGTCTTCTACATTGTCGCTACCTTTACCAAACCATTGCATAACCAAAATATTTTAAACAAGATAAACAGTTCGATTGATAAAGCCAAGAAAATGTTTAGCACATCAGTTTATAGCCTTGTCCTCGCACATTTACAATGCATACGCAGGGATCACCCTTTAGGTATTTCCTTAATTTAGTAATGAAAACATCCAGACTTCTGCCAGAGAAATAATCATTGTTTTGCCAAAGCTGATTTAGGATAATATCTCTGGTTAAAATATGCTCCTTGTTGAGGATTAACAACTGCAATATTTCTGCTTCTCTACTGGTTAATTTTCGAACTTGTCCATTTAAACTTAGGATTGCCTTAGGGTAAATGAATTCATATTTTCCAATAGCAATTGTTTTGGTAGCGGATGATAGCGAATTCACCTCTAGTTGCCTGCCAGTGGAAAGGAGGACCTTGATTCTAATGGCAAGTTCTTCCAAGCTAAAGGGTTTTTTAATATAATCATTTGCGCCGCTTTCAAATCCATTGATCACATCGCTCGGCTGATTTTTTGCAGTCAAAAAAATGATAGGGACTTGTAAATTGGCTTGTCTTAATTGTTTGGCTAGTTCAAAACCTGTGGCATCAGGTAACATCACATCCAGTAGCACAAGGTCAAAATCCTGATTGGCGTGAAGACTTATTGTTTCTCGACCTGTTTTGCAATGAGAAACCTTATAACCTTTCATTATTAAACTTTCCTTAACAATTTCAGCTAACGCAGGTTCGTCTTCAACAAATAAGATATGTTTTATTGTGGCCATGCAAGCGTTACTTTTGTCCCATTATTTATTTCGCTATCTATTTTATACCAACCTTGGTGTTGTTCCATAATTTGTTTCACGAAAGTTAGCCCTAAACCGTGTCCTTTTATGGAATGGTATTGGTTTTTGATGCGGTAAAACTTATCAAAAATCAGCTTTAGTTCCGACTTTTCCATACCAATTCCCTTGTCTATGATTTCAATGATCATGAATCCGTTTTTGTCATAGGAGTTTATTTCTAAGTTCACCTGGTCATCTGAATACTTTATCGCGTTGTCCATGATGTTGTTCAAAGCGTGATAAAATTGACTTTTATCAGCTTCAACAGTTATTTGTTCTGGTATGTTGGTGTTCACTAAAAGTGATTTGTCTGCTTTTATTTGATGTAGCTTGATCAACTGGTTAATCACTTCCGAAACCACAATCGTTTCTTTATAAAGTGCATAAGCTGTTTGATTCTGTAAAGATAAACTCATCACTTGGTCTACCAAAAGATTGAGGCGTTGCGCTTCATTTTTGATGTGGCTTAAATACCTGTTTCTTTTTTCCGAATTTTGTATCGTATCGGCATCTTCTAGGGCTTCTGCAGCTACCGCTACGGTGGCTATTGGAGTTTTAAACTCATGCGTAATGTTGCTGATGAAATCTTCTTTAATAAGGGCTACTTTTTGAGCCGAGAGTAGTGTTTTTGTTAAAAACCAAACGAGGTAGCAAACAATGACCATTAATGCAATGGAAGAAGCAATTAGGAGCCAAGTTTTTGAAATTACGTAGCTAAAAGGGGCAATAAAGCTTGCCCTAACGTAACTATTTTTTTCAAGAAGGTAGGTGGGAAATGATTTTGTGACAATGGGTTGTTTAAATCTACTAAAAAGCTTTGGGCGATTGTTTAAGGTACTGTCTTTGTTCTTTAGGATAAAAGTATAATCGCTCTTTATTCCTCTTAAATTTAAATAGTAGTTAAACGTTTTCCGCAAGCTGGCGGTATCAAATTGATACTGATTGGCTTTTTCTTCAATGTACCTACCCAAATCTTGAGTCCTGTAGTAAATGAAGTGATTTTCTAAATCTTCTTGTCTGATATTTTGGGCAAAAGCTGCTGCAATTTTTCTTTTAAGTGATACATCTCCTTTAGTTAAGGGCTGGTTGAGCTGTTGCTTCGAAAAAGAGGTACCGAAGTTATCGTTAAGGTCTTTGGTGGATCTAATGGTGTATACCTGCACTTTTTCTGTGGGATGAAATTTTGAACTGATGATGAACTTGCTTGAATCCATTAAATTGTTTTCAATAGCTTGCTGAATGGTATCACATCGCAACATAAACTCCTTTTTTACCCCGTCTTCAAAAGCGAGGTTGACATCTCTTTCAAAATTAATTAGGGTGCTAGTGTAATAGGTTTTGATCCAATAGAACTGAATAAAAAGAAAGGCTACGACGGCAAATAGACATGCGGATAATAAATAGCGGGTGTTTTGGGACATTCTCAAAGTTACCTAAAAGTCTCTCTCAAAAGGAGCCGTTAACGTTCTATAACATTTTATAACAGGTACGATAACACAGTTTGAGGATGGAATTATGGATTTTTGGTAAAAATAAAACGATGAAAAAAACACTATTATGCCTAGCTACCACACTTGCTTTGTTGAATATGGCAAAGGCACAAAAGCCAACTGGAGATGCTGTGAAAATGACCGCAGATTATGGGCCTTCTAACGAAGAAACAAGAGTAATTGTAGATTTTCAAGGTGTGGAATACTACAAGGTGAAATTGACGGGAACGCAATTGAAGGATAAGAAAATTGTATTGTATTGCAAGGAAATGTGGAATGGTAAGGTTAAAAAGGTTGATACTTTAATCAAAAAACAAGACTTAAAGAATTTAACCAATGCAAGTGAGGATACTTTATCTTTTTCCGTTTTGGGAAGGAGGGTAGACGAGAAGTTGCAGGTACTTTTTAGGTTTCCTAGAATTGGGGTGCATAAAAAATATCAATCGCTCAAAACCGATAATTACAGTTTACGGGTTTTGGGCAACCATTATAAAATTGAATTAAATAAGCCTTTTCCTGTTTTTGCTTATATACTGCCGTATGAAAAAGATGGTTGGCTAATGTACTGTGCTGTTGATCAAAGTGGAGAGAAGGTGGAAGATTGGGGTAAAAAGTTTGGCATCAAGCATTATCTTATTTACGAAATGGCTTTTCTGGAAGAGTAATCCATCTTAAGCAAAAACACCCATATGATTAAGGAGTCATATGGGTGTTTCTTATTGTTTACTTATGTAAAGGCAGCAATGCCCTTTGCGATCCTAGCAGAGGTTTCTTCCTTGCCTAATAATTTAACGATGTCAAACACGCCTGGACCAAATTTGCCGCCAACTAGTATAATGCGTAACGGCAGCATCACTTCTCCTGGTTTCAGTCCTTTTGCTTCAGCCAAAGCTTTAAAACTGGCTTCTAAATCCAAAGGGCTCAACTCAATATTTAATGTATTGGCAAATTCTTCAAAAAATACAGCTTTGTCGGCATTCCATTTAGGTTTTACTGCCGCGGCATCGTATTCGCGTGGCGCCGCAAAGAAATAAGCGCTTTGCGCTACAAAATCAGGCAACAATGTACATCTGTCTTTTACCAGTTCAATGACTTTGGCAAGCGTTTCTTCGCTTTTTACCTCAATGCCTTTTTCGGCAAGTATACTGTTAACTGTTAGCTGTAAACTGTTCACTGGCGACTGCTTGATCCATTCGTGGTTAAACCATTTCGCTTTTTCAAAATCGAATTTCGCTCCAGCTTTGCTAATTCTTTCTACAGAAAAGGCAGCTTTCAATTCTTCTAGCGTAAATATTTCTTTGTCGGTGCCATCATTCCAGCCCAATAAAGCCAAAAGATTTACAAAAGCCTCTGGCATAAAGCCAAGCTCTTTAAAGCCTTTGGTTAAATCGCCAGTTTTTGGGTCTGTCCAATTCATGGCGTAAACAGGGAAGCCCAGTCTGTCACCATCTCTTTTGCTCAATTTTCCGTTGCCATCAGGCTTAAGGATGAGTGGTAAATGTGCCCAAACAGGCATTTCGTTTTCCCACCCCAAATATCTCCAAAGCAACAAATGGATTGGTGCAGATGGCAACCATTCTTCGCCCCTAAACACGTGTGAAATTTCCATCGCTTTATCATCAGCAACTACTGCTAAGTGATAAGTAGGCATTCCATCGGCTTTTAAAAGTACTTTATCGTCTACCAAATTGGTGTCGAAACTCACTACACCTCTAATCATATCCGTAAAAGTAACCTGCTCATCGGTAGGCATTTTAATGCGGATTACATGTGGTGTGTTTTGCGACAACAGATCGCTTACTTCATTTTGGGTAAGGGTTAGCGAGTTGCGCATTTGCATGCGGGTTTTTTGTCCGTAAAGGAAATTAGGCTCTTCCGCTCTTTTTGCGGTAAGTTCTTCAGCAGTGTCAAAAGCGTAGTAAGCATAACCACTGGCAACCAATTGCTCTGCGTATTGACGGTAAGTGGGCTTGCGTTCACTTTGGCGATAAGGCCCAAAAGCCCCTGGTTTTTGTGGGCTTTCATCCGCAGCAATGCCACACCACTCCAAACAATCTACAATATATTGTTCCGCACCTTCCACAAATCGGGTTTGGTCGGTATCTTCTATCCTTAAAATAAAGGTTCCATTGTTTTTCTTCGCGAATAGGTAATTGAAAAGGGCGGTTCTTACGCCTCCTAAGTGTAAGCCTCCCGTTGGGCTTGGTGCAAATCTTACTCTAACTGCTTTGTTCATCATTGTATTTTGTTGGCTTTACCATTAGGGAATTAAGAATAGTTAAGGAAATCCAATCTTAATTCTCTTAATTTCTTAATGTTTCCTATAAAAAAGCCATGTGTTACTTTCGTTTTTAAGTTCTAATCAGAATGTGTATCCATCTGGGCAAAACTCAAGACGCCACAAAGATATGTTTTTCATCTGTTTTTGTGCTGTTTTCAGCAGTGATGAAGCGCTTATGCTTTTAAAATGATGGATGGTTAGCTTTTTGAAAAAGCATAATGGTTTTGAGGTTTTTCCGTTCTGATATTGTATTTTGGCTCAAGAAATGAACCCGTATCAGAAAAAGCTTCGTTGGAAATTATTTTTATTGGTATTTGCAGGCGTGATTGGTTTTGCATCCGTAGCTTACACCAATTTTTTTGTGCAAAAAATGGAGCGGGAAGAAGGAACGCAGTTTTTGCTTTGGATTAAAGTAGCAGAGCAAAGAATGAAAATGTACGACAACGAACAGTTGACCGACGTTTTTGAAACCATTAAAAAGAACAATAAAATGGATGTAATCATCACCAGAATAGATGGTTCCATTTATTTGTGGGATGGGTTGGATACCACCAAAACCTTATATCCCGATAACAAATCGAAGCATTACGACACCGTATATTTTGCCAAGCAGCTACAGAAAATGAAGGAGCAGCATAAGCCGGCCAAAATGAAGGGTATTAATGAAGAGGAGCTTATTGCCTACTATAAAGATTCGAACATTTTGACACAGTTAAGGTATTTCCCTTACATCCAATTGGGCGTAATTGCACTTTTCTTAATTACCGCTTATGTGGGTTTTAGTGCTGCAAGAAAAGCAGAGCGAGATCAGGAGTTTGTGGGGATGGCCAAAGAAACGGCCCATCAATTAGGGACACCGATATCATCACTAATGGCTTGGGTAGAATTGATTAAAACCCGGTTCGATGCCGAAGAAGATCCGCTGGTGGCTGAGATGGAAAATGATATTCAGCGGTTAGAAATCATTGCGGATCGGTTCTCTAAAATTGGCTCAATGCCCATATTGGAAGACCATGTCGTTTACATCATCATCAATAATTTTGTACAGTATTTTAGGGTTCGTGCTTCAGATAAAATCAATTTTGTAATTACTGGAGACACCCAGGTAAGGGCAATGTTATCAGCGCCGTTGTTTGATTGGGTGATAGAGAATCTACTCAAAAATGCGGTAAATGCCATAGATAATGATGGCACAATTACCATCAACATCATCGAAAACCTAGCAAAAGAAGAAGTGTTGATTGATGTCACAGATACTGGAAAGGGTATTCCCCGCTCTAAATTTGATACCGTATTTCAGCCAGGTTACACCACTAGAAAAAGAGGTTGGGGTTTGGGTTTAACCTTAACTAAGAGAATTGTGGAGAATTATCACAAAGGACAAATCTTTGTGAAAGACTCCGAGCTTGGAAAGGGAACAACCTTCAGAATTGTTTTAAAAAGTAGTATTACATATGAACCGACCACAAACCGAGGATTATCCCCAATGGTATAGCGGATATATCAATCTTGTTGATGGAGATGTGCTGGAAATCCTAAGCACACAAGCCGAAGCCTTTGCACAATTTGTGACAAGCAATGCCGATAAGGCCGACTATGCTTATGCGCCAGGCAAATGGACCATTAAAGAAATGTTTGGCCATATTATAGATACCGAGCGCATTATGGTTTTCCGCTTAACCTGTTTTGCAAGGGGAGAGAAAGCAGCTATTCCTGGCTTTGATGAGGATCAATATGTGATCAACGCTCACTTTAAAGATCGCAGTCTAGAAAGTTTATGCGAGGAATTTGTTTCGTTAAGGAAGTCAAACCTGTTTTTACTAAAATCTCTTAACGAAGAGGAATTGAACAGGTTTGGTAATGCCAATGGCAATGAGATTTCGGTAAGAGCATTGGTTTTTATTCTCGCTGGGCATGTCATGCACCATCAAAAGGTGATTGTAGAGAGATATTTGTAAAGGATGTTGTTGTAAGGTTTAAAGGTTGTAATGCTGGAAATTATAAAATCACAATCTTAACTTGTACAACTGACTTTTGAGTTTATTTTTGACGTTTAACTTAAACACATGATTTGGTTTAAAGAATTTACACCCGAAATGTTGAATAGTCGTCCTAAAAATCATATAGGCGCATTGTTGGGGATAGAGTTTACGGAAGTTGGCGAAGATTATCTGGTTGCTACCATGCCTGTTGATGAACGTACCCATCAACCTGCGGGCATTTTGCATGGAGGTGCGTCTGTGGTGTTGGCTGAAACCTTGGGAAGTATTGCTTCTTATATGTGTATTGATCCCAATAAACAGATTGCCGTAGGTTTGGAAGTCAATGCCAACCATATTAGACCAGTAAGTTCTGGTTTTGTAAAAGGAGTTTGTAAGCCCCTACATATCGGCGGGAAAACCCATCTGTGGGAAATAAAACTATATACGGATAAAGGAAAAATGAATTGTGTAAGCCGTCTAACCGTCGCTATTTTGCCCAAGCCCCAAGCCTAACTCAAACTATTTCATCTCCCTTTTTGTTGTTGCCATAAATTGTAATTATGGTAAGCACCGTCGATGTCATCAATGATAGCCATTTAGTTTTTGTAAGCCCCGAAAAAGGAGGGATCTATCGGAAGGGAAAGCCTGGAAAATTCAATTATGAAGATGATAAAGGCCATAAAATAACCGATAGCATTACTTTAGAACGTATTCAAAAGCTCGTGTTGCCTCCTGCGTGGACAGAGGTTTGGATTTCGCCAAGAAAGAATGGCTATCTGCAAGCCATTGGCACTGACGTAGCAGGTAGGAAGCAATATCGTTATCACCCAGATTGGGTAAACAGACGTTCGGATCAAAAATATTTTAGGCTCTTAGAGTTTGGAAAGGCTTTACCGAAAGCGCGTAAACAGGTAGAAAAAGATTTGCGAAGAAAAAATCTGGATGATAGAAAGGTACTAGCGATTTGTGTGGCTGTATTGCAAGATACTTTGATAAGAATAGGAACAGTGGCTTATGAAAGAAGCTACAATAGCTATGGCTTAAGTACCTTGAAGGATAAGCATGTTAAGCAAAAAAATAACGGAACTTTCTTGTGTTTTGTAGGAAAGAAAGGTGTGAAGCAAGAAGTACGTTTAACAGATAAACGACTAATTAAGCTAGTGAAGCGTTGTAAGGATATTCCAGGACAAGATCTATTTCAGTTTTACACGGAAGATGATCAAAGAAAGGCCGTAGATTCTGGAATGATCAATCAATACATCAGAGAAATAACCGAAGACGATTTTACCGCAAAAGATTTTAGAACATGGGGCGGAACATTGGAAGCGATGCGGCAATTGGCCATTTGCACCAACCAAAATCCAGAAGTTTCCGCTAAAAAACTGGTAGTAACCGCCTTGGATTGTGTAGCAGCTAAACTTGGAAATACAAGGGCGGTTTGTAAGAGTGCTTATGTTTATCCAATTTTATTAGAAGCCTTTGAGGCAGGAGATTTGCAGCGTTACCTGAAACGAATTGCTTTAGACGAAAAAGACGAGAAAAAGGCTTTGAAAAATGATGAAACAGTACTCATCCAATTTCTTAAAGCGGTTAAACGGAAGAAAAAATAGCCCCAAATAAAAAACTTACGAAGTTTTCAAAACTTCGTAAGTTTAATTCATAGCACTTTCAAAGAGGATGATTTAATAAAAGCTTTATGGTTGTTGGTCAAGCCACTTTTTCTCAATCACGTAAGACGTAATCAAGCCTAATCCTCCAAAAATGAAGATACTTCCAAAATAAAGGGCTACGGCTTGTCCTTCTTCACCATTGGTCATTTCGGAACCAAAAACTCCCCTAACCGTAAATAATGCTACCAATAACCCTAAACCCACGCCCACCATCAGCAAGCCAAATTTTAAACTTAAAAAGGGTTTTGGTGTCGATTTTCGAGCCCCTGGATCAAATCCTCTTTCTATCATGGCCATCTTTTCTTTATTTAGAAAGTATCTGATGCCAAAAACCAATGCAAATGCACCAGCAAACAATACTATCGGTACTAATTCTCCTATCATGGTATTATCATTTTTTGTTAAACATTCAATTGTTGCGAACCGTGTTCTGTGGTTTATGACAACAGCAAAAAAAAATAGGTTACACTCTCGGCAAAAAAAATTAAATTGGCGTATAAAGTAACCACGTTGAATACCATCTCCAATCAAATTGACTCGATTTTACCTCTGCCAGCGGTGGAGAAGGAGCTACTTTTGTCGCGCTTGCAACGTATAGAAGTGGCAAAGGGTAAGCTCATTATCTCTGCTGGAAAAATTGGACATCATGTTTACTTTATAGAAGGAGGCCTTGCTCGGGCATTTTGCGAAAACCAGCGCGGACAAACCACCATTTGGTTTGGACAAGAAGGCGATGTCATGCTTTCTTATTTGAGCTTTTTTAAGGATCAACCTGGTTACGAGAGCATAGAACTGCTTGAAAATGCAGTGCTTTATCGCATTTCGAGTAAAGACCTGCAAGAGCTATACCGTCAACATATTCATATTGCCAACTGGGGCAGGAAATTTGCCGAATACGAATTGCTGAAGGCGGAGCAGCGTTTCATGGACTTACAGTTTAAAACGGCAACAGAGCGTTACCAGGATTTACTGGTCAATTCGCCAGCAATATTAAAACGGGTGCAGTTGGGCTACATTGCTTCATATTTGGGCATTACACAAGTATCGCTGAGCAGAATCAGAGCCGCCATAAAGTAGTTTTTGCTTTTTATGTTTGTCATTCCAACGATAGGAGGAATCTCTAAGTATTTCTAGTGGCGGTTAAATGTCATTGACGTTATTTATTGTGATGAAAATCCTCCCTCAACTCCCTCATGGCGAAGGGCTGTCAGTAGAAAAAACCTGTTTATTGTTTGATTTTTTATCATTTGTTAAAAAAAATGAACGCTAAACGATGGATTTTTGTAGGAAATTAGAAAATCATGAATTGGATATATCTTATTGTCGCAGGCTTATTTGAAGTAGCCTTCGCTTCCTGTTTAGGAAAGGTGAAAGAAACCAGCGGTGCTGAAGCGGCTTGGTGGTTTGCTGGCTTCTTGGTGTCGTTAACCATTAGTATGCTATTACTCATTAAGGCTACCCAAACATTGCCTATTGGCACTGCTTATGCCGTTTGGACGGGTATTGGTGCCGTTGGTACGGTATTAATGGGAATTTTCTTTTTTAAGGATCCTGCGAGCTTTTGGCGGATCTTCTTTATCATCACCTTAGTAGGTTCCATTATTGGTTTGAAAGCCGTCTCACATTAATTTGTTTAATCGTTTAAATCGTCAAATTGGTTAATCGGTGTCCCAAACAGTTAACCGATTAACCAATTTCAATCAATAACCAAATCTACAATTAGCCAAAAAAGATGTAATTTGCTGTAACCTGATGTGAAAACCTCGCGTCATAAGGTTGACTATGCAACAAGTAGAAACAGATTTAGACCTTATCAACTCCATTTTGGTTGGCGATACGGGCAATTATGCCTTGTTGGTAAAGCGTCATCAACGTTTTGTTTTTACCCTTGCACTGCGCTTTGCCAAAAATAGGGAGGATGCGGAGGAAATTGCACAAGATTGTTTCATAAAAGCTTATAAGGCCCTCGGAACTTTCAAGCAAACCTCAAAATTCTCTACTTGGCTGTACACCATTACCTATACTACGGCAATGACTTATCTGCGGAAGAAGAAATTAAATTCGAGCTCCATTGATGATGAAGAACATGTTTTGGAATTGGCCAATAAGGATAGTTCTTTTGATGCCGATGCTGTAGAGAAGAAATCGACATATAGATATTTGAACGAAGCGATAGAAATGTTGCTGCCAGATGATGCCGCAATTATTACCTTGTTTTATAAAGGCGAGCAAAGTTTGGAAGAAATAGGGCAGGCGCTGGCAATGGACCCAAACACTGTTAAGGTAAAATTGCATAGGGCGAGACATAGATTAAAAGAAAAATTACAGTTTTTGTTAAAAGAAGAAGTAAAGGAGTTGATATGACAAAGCAAGAAGAACAACTTTGGAACTACATTGATGGCTTTTGTAACGATAAAGAAAAAGTAGAGATAGAAGCAAAATTGGCAACAGATGCGGAATTGCGACTGCTTTACACGCAGCTGTTGGAAATTAACAAGCAGCTGGCCACTCATGTAGAAATAGATGAACCTTCGATGGCTTTTACACGCAAGGTGATGGACCAGGTGCAGCATGAAATGGTGCCCGTAGCTTTAAAAACCAAAGTAGATCACCGTATTATTTATGCTATTGGTGGTTTTTTTGCGATGATCCTATTGGGTGTTGTAGGCTATGCTTTCGCAACAGCAGATTTTGGCCAAGTAAAACTGCCAGCGTTTGGCTTGGACAGGGAAATTGAACAGCTCGTTAGTCCAACGGTATTGAGAAGCTTCTTTTTTATCAACGCTGTACTGTTGCTGATTTATTTAGATAGTTTCATTAGAAAAGGAAATAGAAAAGCACAAAAAAAGGGAGAACTTTAATTCTCCCTTTTTTATTTGTTGATTAAATAACTTATTTCTTAAACCCTATAGGTAAAAAAACTTGTGTGTTGTCCCAAGCCATTACCAAGTTTGCACCCTCTGGCGCATCAATAAAAGTAATGGAGAATGCTTCAACGCTTTTCTCGATTTTGTTCACCACTACGTCCGTTCTCAGCACATCTTTTTGTTCATCATAAGAAAAGGCACCCCATTTATCATTTTGCTTATTGATGATAATGGTCCATTTATCCTTACTAGGAATTGCAAAAAGGCTATACCTGCCAGCTTTAATTTTTTTGCCGGCAATGGTTACGGCTTTAAAAAACTGAATCTCTGTATTTTCATTAGCCCCTAAACGCCAAACTTTGTCGAATTGCTCTAATACGCCAAAAATCTCTCGCCCTTTTTTCTGTGGACGAGAATATAGCACCCGCATTACAGGTTCTATAGGCTCTTTAGACTTAGTGGTGTTTAATGGATAATACACCACATCTAAAGGGCTGGTGTCTACCTTTGGGAAAGTAACACCTGTAGTTACGTTTTGTGCATTTACAGCCAGCGCTCCTGCTAAAAGGAACATCAATAAGCCTAATTTTTTCATCAAAATATTGTTGTTGGTTGTTTATCTTGATTGATAGCTTGCAGACAGTAAGCGTTAGAAACTTAGTATTCTCTTCCTTTAACGATTTTGTTCAAGAAAACACCACCGAAAATTAAGCCGATGATCGCTGCTAGAAAAAGATAACCAATGTGTGTGGTAACGGCAGAAAAAGCAAGTACAAATGCCACCATACCAATTACATACCAAACCCAATCAAAATTGTTTTTATTTTCTGAATTGCTCATGTTTAAAACTTTTGCCGCAAAGTTAGTTATTTCAATGAAAAACAACACATTTGTTTGAACAAAATAAAGCCCCAACAAGCTCATTCGATAATTAGTTCATTCACCAATTCACTAATGATCGCATTGGTTCACCTTCACTTATTTTTCTAGTAGCCGATGAACAGGAACAGCGTTGTAGCCATTTTGTTTAAGGTATTTTAGCAGTGCAGGCAACTTGTCGTAAAACTTGTCCTTTCTTCTGGGATCGGTCCCCACGTGCAGTAATAATATAAATCCGTTTAAGCCCTGACTCTTTTCGTAGTCGATGATGGATTGATAAATCTCTTCACTGCCTCTATAAGCCTTGCCCAATTCTGGATAAGTATAATCAGCATTGGACCTCGTTCCAGGAGTAAAATTAATCAATTGCAATCCTAAGTCTTCTGTCCAGTTGGCAATGGCTTGGTTATACCACTCAAAAGGAGGTAGAAAAAACTTGGCTGATTTTCGGGCGATACCGAATTTTTCCATCGCTTTGTAATTGGCATTGAGGTCATCTTCGAACTGCTTTTTGGTCACCAAAAGCGAATCCCTTTTCTTCCAGTCGGCATAAAGTAAATGCTGATCTGAATGGGCACCTAGGTAATGACCTTTTGCTTTCGCGGTTTTGATGAAAGAAGCAAAGGCGGTGTTACGATAAAAATTACCCGTAAAAAAGAAAGAAGCTTTGACCTTTTCTTTATCCAATGCCGCAATGATTTTTTGCCCGCCATCCGCATATTCGTCCCCGGTAAACACAATTGCCAGTCGTTTTTCTTTGGTGTCGCCTCTAATGATTGCACCCTTTTCCTTTTGGTAGCTGGTAAACTCTTTGTCGGTTCTACTATCATAAGCAGCCAGTAAATAAATTAACGAAGCCGTACCATCCATGGTGGGCTCATTGGTGCTGTAGTCGCCATAATCATCATGGTAAACCGCTAAATCACTCTGGAATTCGGCATAAGCGTCGGGCTTGGTTAACTGTATCCCGATTAAGTTTTTGTAGATGCTGGTATAAACAGGCCCATCCACCAAACCGCCGTCAATAGGATATTTCCCTAAATGCGTAAAAGCAGAATGTGGATCCGTTGGCGTATCGCCCCAACTTGGCAGACCGTAAACCATGCTAGTTCCCCAAGGGTTGCAGCCCAAAAGCCAATCGAAATTAGCCTGTTCCAGTTCAGAAAAGGCACCGTCGCCACTCAGTTGTTTGTACCACATACATTGCATGGCAAAAGCTACTGTAAGGTTGTTGCTGCACCATATAAAAGGCACGCCACGATAAAAGGCATTGTTTTTTGCACGGTTCCAAACATGGGTAATTCCTTGTTTGTAGTAGTCGATCAGAGCTCGTTTTCTGTCGCCTGCCGATTGTTTGGCCAACTCGTAATGTCCTAAATTGATAAATGGGTACCACTGGTAATGCTTAGCCGTGTCCGCAATTAACCAAGGGGTAATGGGCTCTTGCTTGGCATAAAAGAAAGCAGAATCAAGTGATGAAGCCCTTTTTTTACTTTTGGTTAAATCCGAAACCTTTGGAGAAAACTCTAGACTGGCCAAGGCAAGTTCCATATCATCCACCCAATTGTCTTCAGCATAAATGTATGGTGATTTTACAGAGGCGGTTTGTGTCACGCCCTTTTTTTGAATGGCATATTGGTAGGCCGTATGCGCTTTATTGCGAAGGGTTTCGGCATAATTTACGTCGGCGCCATAAAATAGCTCACTGCCCAAAGCAAAGGCGCTGGTAAATTTAGCTGCGGTAGAGCTAGTCCCTTTGGTATCGTTCATGAACTTACCTCTTTGCTGCGGTTTTCCATCGATAAAATATAGCGGGCGTTCAAAGCCTTTTCCGTATTGACTGTCTTCTTTAGGGATCCGCATTGCGATATGATCCCGATCATCGGCCAGTTGATTGAACATGATTTTTGCCGAAGGATGCATTTTCATCATAAAATCTAAGCCCCATCTGGCTTCATCCAATACATCGGCTACGCCATTTTTACCATCAAGTCCAGTTGCTAGTTTTTGATCGGTAAAAGCTTTTGGAAAATCTCGATAGGCCATTAATAAGTGATATGCGGCATTGGCAGTAGTAGTAGAATATTGCAGGTAATCGCTAGCATCGTGCCAACCGCCCACGGCATCAAAATGTGTGCTGTCTTTAAGTCCGCCTTCTTTTCCATAAACCACAAAGCCATCATGGGTGTGGCAACTGTCTTTTAAAAATGGATTATAGCCACAACGCTGTTGGCGCATGTATCTTAAGGCAAAATCGGCAGTGTTTTGATAAACTTCTTCTCCAATAATCACTTCTGGGGATATTACGCCATCTACCTTGATGTAATAACGACCAGGTTTTTTAAATTCCGAAAAGTTTAAGCGGGCGGCGCTGGCAAAAGGGCCATAAGCCCCGAAGGTTTTAATATTGCTCGAAGCGTATACCGTTTTACCGGTAGCTTTTTCCACCAGTTCGAAATTTTTTGGAAGCGTTGTTCCTTTGCTTGCCCAAACGGCCACTTTGATCGATTTTGGTTGATAACCCAATAGGTTAATCCTGATCCAACTTTGTTGTTCTTTAGGTTTAAAGGCTAATAATGTAAATAAACATAGGACAATGAATAGCAATAGGCGCAAAAAAAACTTCATGTTGAAACGGGCTGAAATGATTTGGTTAACTAAAAATAGGATTAAATTTTAGAATAGAAGGAAAGCCCTGAAAACTACCTCAAATAAAACGCCCCCAACTTTTGGTCAGGGGCGTTTATCCCAAAAAATTAACAATTTTTACAAAAACTTTAGTATAAGGTTTTTGTAATGCTTTTAAAAGATTTTTGTTTAACCTTTCATAGGTACAAGGTAAAACTTTTTTCGCATATATTCAAATCTGTCTTTTAATACCTTGTTAGGTTTTGGTTAAATGTCTATTAAAATGCTCGATAAAATCCATTTTTATTTCTGTAACAAACTAAATATACTTATTTTTCGGGATGCAATTAAATCAACCCAGCCAGCGCGAATACTATTTTAATAACGAGGTTGTTTCTCGTTTCGAATTGTACAACAGTTTGTTTCTTACCCTTCCGTTTTACAAAATTAAAGATACTGGAACGTTATTGCCGCTTTTTTTCAAGAGCTGTGAAGACGGTATTAAGAGCCATGAAAAACCGGAAGCGTTAATTGAGAAGTTTTTTGACAAGTACGTTCAAGATAAGGGCGAGGAAAGTATTATTGACCTGCTCTTCCGCTTTATTCAGTATATAGAAAGGCAAGTGGTACTTTTTGATGCGGTGGAAGATGCTTCTTTTACCAAGTTGAATACCAGCGACGAGCAGAGTTCATTGAGGGCATTGTTTCAAAAAGCCAATGACGATGCAAATCTGCATGAGAAAATAGACCAACTGATAGAGGAGTTTTCCTTAAGGTTGGTGCTTACCGCTCATCCAACGCAGTTTTACCCAGGCCCTGTTTTAGGAATCATCAATGACCTTACGGCAGCAATTAAATCTAATGATATTACCACCATTAACCAGTTGTTGCAGCAGTTGGGCAAAACGCCTTTCTTTAATAAAAAGTCGCCAACGCCAGTAGATGAGGCGATGAGTTTGGCTTGGTATCTGGAGAATGTGTTTTATTTCGCAGCAGCCAATATTCAAACAGGATTAAATCAGTTGTTGAGCGAGTATCACATCGACCCTAAAAAGGTAATTGAGCTGGGCTTTTGGCCAGGAGGCGATAGGGATGGTAACCCTAATGTGAAGGCGCAAACCACTTTAGAAGTTTCTAAATTGCTCAGACAAATCTTATTCAGATGCTACTATCGTGATTTTAGAAATGTAAAAAGACGGATTACCTTTAGAGGGGTAGAAGAAGATATCAATAAACTTCAAGAAGTGTTTTATGAAAATGCCTTTAATTCTTCGCTGGAAGAAAAGGACATTTCAGATGAAATTATCAAACATCTTAACAACATTGTAGGGATTTTAAATAAGTACCACGATGGTTTGTTTGCCAACATTGTGCAGGATTTGTTAAGAAAAGTGGAGCTTTATCGTTGCTATTTCGCTTCATTGGATATTAGACAAGACAGCAGGGTGTTGCGCAAGGTGCATGAATATTGCAGGTCGCAAAAGCCAATCAATTCTTTATATGCCGAAAACTATGGCGAGCTTTCTGAAGAGGAGAAGCTAAAAACGATTTCGTTAAGAACGGCCAAGATTATTTATGCAGATGAACAGGATGACCTGATTAAAGATGCTTTGCAAACCATTGCAGAAATTAAAGACATCCAGCAAAAAAATGGTGAAGAAGCTTGCCATCGTTTCATCATCAGTAACTGTCAGCAAGCAAGTGATATTTTGCAATTGATGGAGCTTTTCTTATGGAATGGCTGGGAAGCTGAAAACCTAAGCATTGATTTTGTGCCTTTGTTCGAAACGGTTAATGACCTTTCGGGAGCGGGAGAAATCATGAAAAGACTTTACACGCATCCTTTTTATCAAAAGCATTTGGCACTGCGAGGCGGGAAACAACACATTATGTTGGGTTTTTCTGATAGCACCAAAGATGGCGGTTATTTAATGGCCAACTGGTCTATTTTTACGGCAAAAGTGGCTTTAACCAAGGTAGCAGAAGAGCATAACATTCAATTGGCATTTTTTGATGGTAGGGGTGGCCCTCCAGCGCGTGGTGGTGGTAAAACACATCGTTTTTACGCCTCGATGGGTAAAGAAATTGCCAATAAAAATATTCAACTTACGGTGCAGGGTCAAACCATCAGTTCGCAATACGGATCGGTGGACAGTGCCACTTTTAACATTGAACAGTTAATCAACGCAGGTATTTCTTCGGGTGTAAAAAGTAAGCACAACGTGCTTTTGGATAAAGAAAACTTCGATATCCTTAACCAAATGGCCAAAGATAGCTACGATGCCTACATCGCTTTGCGTAACGACCCCTTATTTTTGGAGTATTTGGAGAAACTTTCGCCATTGAGCCTATTGTCTAAAATTACCATCAGCAGCAGGCCTGTAAAAAGAAATGCAGGCACTAAATTGAAGTTGGACGACTTGCGTGCCATCGGTTTTGTAACCTCGTGGAGCCAATTAAAGCAAAATGTTCCAGGTTTTTATGGTGTAGGAACGGCTTTAAAAACGCAAGAAGATTTAGGCAATTGGGCGCAGGTGCAAAAAACCTATCAGCAGTCGGGCTATTTTAAAACTATTGTTGATAACTGTATCATGTCAATGAGTAAGTCTGATTTCGAGATCACCGCTTATTTGGCTAATGATCCTACATTTGGTTCTTTCTGGAAACAGTTACATGCAGAGTTCGAACTTTCTAAAGCCATGTTGTTAAAATTGACTGGTCATGAAACGTTAATGGAAAACTATCCGGTAGAGAAGAAATCTATTGCCGTACGTGAGAAGATCATCTTGCCGCTGGTATTGATCCAACACTTTGCCTTGGATAAGTTGCAAGGAGATTTAAGTGAGGAGAAACAGCAAGCCTACGAAAAGCTGGCCATTAGAACCGTTTATGGTATTGTGAATGCGGGTAGAAACTTGGCATAGAAGTCCGAAGATTTGAGCCTATAAAAATTCAATTATTTTATCATTTACTCATTCAAAATCATAAAAGTGCCCACACTTAACTGGACCTACAAACATTTCGAGGAACTCTCCAAACAGGAGTTATATACGATATTAAGTCTGCGTAGCGAGGTTTTCGTGATTGAGCAGCAATGCAATTATCAGGACCTTGATGGAAAGGATTTAAAATGCCACCATTTAATGGCTTGGGACAGCGATAACCTTGTTGCCTACACACGGATTGTGCCTGCGGGAATTTCTTTCGCAGAGGCAAGCATTGGGCGTGTACTGACCAATTCCAGATATAGAGGCATAGGGGCAGGGATTACCCTGATGGAGAAAAGCATTGAGAAGGTTTATGAAACCCATGGTAAGCGTCCCATTAGAATAGGTGCACAGCTTTATCTAAAGAAGTTTTATGAAAGCTTTGGCTTTGTGAAGGATAGCGATGAGTACTTGGAAGATGATATCCCGCATATTGAGATGATATTGGCTTAAAGTATAAAAAGGCCCCGATGTAAACCATCGGGGCTTTTTTTGGCTAGGTGGTTGGTTGATATATAGCCGTCATTGCGAGGCACGAAGCAATCTTACAACAATGGTTTTACCTACTTTCGCTTTAGGCTGGCACCCGTTTTTTGCAATGACCACGTATCCGTCATCTCGACGATAGGAGAGATCTAGCGATTTTGTTACTATCCCTAATTCACGTTAATTATTGAAGTATAAACCTACTCGAAAGATTTCTCCACTCACTGCGCTGCGGTCGAAATGACGTTGACGACTGATTAGACAAGGTCGTCATTGCGAGGCACGAAGCAACTTACTGCTAAGGATTATATGCCTTTCGCATTCGGCATGGCCTGTTCTTCGCAAAAGAAAGCAAAATCAGAAATGCCGAAAACGGCTCTTGACCAGGTTTTGTTAGGCATTCCAATCTCCTTTTAATTTAATTGTAAAAATCTCTTGACAAAGACGGGTTTCGATTTTACCTTTGCGCTATCAAGATTTAATCTAAATAAAAATGAAGACAAAATTTACATCTATGCTATGCGTGTACCTGTTGCTAGCCGTATTTTCGATAACGGTATTTGCGCAAAAAACTAAATCAACCCTTTCTGGTACGGTTAAAACCAACGATGGTAGCGCAGCCAGCCATGTTACGGTAAGCTTAAAAAGTGTCTCTACCCAAACGGATGAAAACGGACGCTTTATCTTCAGAAACCTGACAGCTGGTACCTATCAATTGCGAATCTCGGCGGTAGGCATTAAAACCATGCAAATAGAAGTGCGAGTAAAAGAAGGTGAGAATGAGACGAATACTATAGTGATTGCTGAATCGGCCTCGCAACTGCAAGAAGTGGCAATTAGCGCTTATAAGTCATCTAACAGCAAACCTACTACGCTAGGCAAAGTAGCCATCCCTCCGAGAGATTTGCCACAATCAGTGCAAATTATTACCAATCAGGTGATCCGAGATCAGCAAGTAGATAGGCTAGGAGATGTGATGAGGAATGTGAATGGTGTAGCGCTGGGTGCCAATCGTGGCGGCGTAGGCGAAAACTTTTACGCCAGAGGATATAGTTTGGGTTCCAATAATATTTTCAAAAATGGCGCACGTACCAGCATTGGCGGAAGCCCCGAAGCAAGTACTTTGGAGTCTGTTGAAGTGCTAAAAGGTAGTGCTGCTTTGTTATATGGTGGTGTAACAGGAGGAGCTGTAGTAAATATGGTGACCAAGAAACCAAGATTTGATAGAACGGGTGGGGAAGCATCTTTCCGTACGGGAAGTTACGATCAATACAAAGGTATTGTTGATTTTTATACACCTCTTGATGAAAAAGTAGCGATTAGATTAATTGCAACAGGTGAGGAAGCGGGAAGCTTTAGAGATAACGTAAAATCTAAAAGGGTTTATGTAAATCCCTCATTACTTTACAAAGTAAATGATAAAACAGAAATCCTTCTACAAGGAGATTATTTAAATAGCGATTTTACTCCTGATTTTGGTTTAGGTACTATTGGTAATAAACTAAACTCTTTAGGTAGAAACGTTTTTATTAACACAAACTGGGCTTATAATAAAACAAATACAGCCACAGGACAATTGGTGTTAAATCATAAATTTAATAATGATTGGAAATTAAATGTAAACATATCAATTCAATCTTATGATAGAGATTATTTCTCAGCTGAACGCCCTGCCGCGGATGCTAATGGCTTTTGGAATAGGGTTTTAACGAGGTCTAATATAAAGGAACTTACGTTTAACCAGCAAATAAACTTAACAGGAGGTTTTAAAACAGCAGGTATTAAACATATTTTGTTAGTTGGTGCTGATGCCGATCAATCTAAAACAACGTCAGGAGGTTTTGCATCTACTAACGTTCTGCCAGTAGTAGGAGTGAAAACATATTACGATCGTGTAAATATATCAGATCCGAGTTCATTTAATCAACCAAGTAATTTTAATATGCCCAATACTACTTTGCTTACTAATACGGATGCAGAAGTATTTAGAATAGGAGGATTTGTACAAGACTTGGTAGCTTTAACAACCCAGTTTAAAGTTTTAGCGGGCGTTCGTTGGTCATTTCAAAAAACACCAACCACCACCATAAATACAGTTGCTACTGGAGTAGAGACTAAAGGGACGGTAAAAGATAAAATCGATAAAGCTTTTTCGCCTAAATTTGGTTTAATTTATGAGCCGTTTAAAACCACTTCATTATATGTAAGTTATGCTAATAATTTTACATCTAATTCGGGGACTGATATTGCTACAAATGGTCCTATGGGCCCTTCCATAATTGATCAATATGAGGCAGGTGTTAAAAACGATTTCCTAGAAGGCAAATTATCGGTAAACCTAACTGTTTACAAAATTAAGAACGATAAGTTTGCGCAAACGGCACTTGCCGACCCTACAAAAAGAGAGTTTTCTGGAGCAACAGCTAGCGATGGTGTTGAGGTTGATTTATCTGGGGTAATTGTTAAAGGATTAAATTTTTTAGCAGGTTATAGTTACAATTATATGCGTTATACATCTACATTAGCTACCTCTGGAATTGTAGAAGGAGAGCGTTTGGTAGGTACAACAAAAAATACGGCAAATGCAACTATATTTTATACGCTGCAAAATGGTGCAATTAAAGGCTTGAAATTAGGTGCTTCGGCATTTTACACTGGCGATAGAAATGGCGGTAGAAACACAACCAAAAATGGTTCGTCTAGTGGAATAATTCCTTTGAAAGGTTTTACCACTATAGATTTATCTGCTGGTTACTCATGGAAAAAACTTTCATTGTTAGGTAAATTGTCAAATATCACGAATGAGCTGAACTACTTCGTTCACGAAAACTATAGTGTAAACCCGATTCCGCCACGTCAGTTTTTAACCACGCTGTCATATAAGTTTTAATGTTTTATTAAACAAAAAGTCCCACACTTCTGGGACTTTTTTATGCGCTATCAACTAGTAGTTGCTGATCCAAAAAACGAAAATTATTTGAGATTTTAAATCAGGTTTCATATTTTAGAATAAATCAACAATCTCGTTATGAAGCTTATCTACCTATCGTTTGCTTTCTTATTTTTTATTCCGTTAAAGTGTTATTCTCAAACATCTGTAGCAAATGCAATAAAAAAATCGCTGGAAATTGATAAGAAAAATTATCCTATCGACTTTGCCCATGCTTTCTCTGTTGGCGTAGCAATAAACAAGGAAGGGGCAATAGATACCATCATTCATTCTAAAAACGAGGCATTTTCTTCCTCTCTTTTAAATTTTGAAACCTTTTCAAGTAATCTAAAAAAGTATCAACATGAGTTTGCAGATTATAAAAATGAATTTATATTTATTTTGATTCGCCTTCAACGCGGAGGAGATAAGAAAAATATAACAAATACCTTTGAGAGTGTTCAAAATTGGATGAAGTTAATTAGGAATATTCAAGAACTACAAGGAGATAAGAAGCTTGTTTTCTTAGATCCAATACTAATTTACCTGTAGGCATCCTTTTATTAATATCCCGTTTGTCTTGAACAACGGGATATTAATATTAAAAAACCTATTAAGCGTCCGTACTAATCTTCAACTCCTTTAACTGCTTATCGTCAATCGTACTAGGGCTATCAATCATAACATCGCGGCCCGAATTGTTTTTAGGGAAAGCAATGACGTCTCTAATGGTATCCAAACCAGCAAACAAAGAACACAAACGGTCGAAACCGAAGGCCAAGCCGCCGTGTGGAGGTGCGCCGTATTCAAAGGCATCCAATAAGAAACCAAACTGTTTCTTCGCTTCCTCGTCACTAAAGCCTAAATGCTTAAACATTAAAGCCTGTGTTTCTTTATCATGGATACGGATAGAACCACCACCAATTTCGGTGCCGTTCAGTACCATGTCGTAAGCATTAGCCCGCACCTTCCCAGGTTTGGTGTCCAATAAGGCAATATCTTCTGGTTTTGGCGAGGTAAATGGATGGTGCATGGCGTGGTAGCGCTCACTTTCTTCATCCCATTCCAACAACGGGAAATCCAACACCCAAAGCGCTGCAAACTTATCCTTATCACGCAAGCCTAGGCGAGAACCCATTTCCAAACGAAGCTCGTTCATTTGTTTTTGAACTTTCTCTTTCACTGCACCTGCTAAAACCAAAACCAAATCGCCTGGTTGGGTTTGCAATGCTGCCGACCATTTTTGCAATTCTTCTTCGTTATAGAACTTATCTACCGATGATTTCAAAGAACCATCTTCATTGTGACGCATGTAAATTAATCCCGTAGCGCCAATTTGCGGACGTTTAACGAAATCCGTTAACTCATCCAACTGCTTGCGGGTGTAGTGTGCGCAACCTTTGGCATTAATCCCTACTACCAGTTCAGCATTATCGAAAACAGGAAAATCTTTTCCTTTAACGATATCATTCAACTCCACAAAAAGCATTTCGAAACGCGTATCTGGCTTATCAGAACCATATAAACGCATCGCATCGCTGTACTGCATGCGAGGAACTTCTGGCAAATCAATGCCTTTAATCTCTTTGAACAAGGTTCTGATCAAACCTTCGAAAGTGTTTAAAATATCTTCTTGCTCTACAAAGGACATCTCGCAGTCAATTTGCGTAAACTCAGGCTGTCTGTCGGCACGCAAATCTTCATCTCTAAAGCATTTCACAATCTGGAAATACCTGTCGAAACCAGAAACCATCAATAATTGCTTAAAGGTTTGTGGCGATTGTGGCAAGGCGTAAAATTCACCTGGGTTCATACGGCTAGGCACCACAAAATCGCGGGCACCTTCTGGCGTCGATTTAATTAAAACAGGCGTTTCTACCTCAATAAAATCCAAACCATCTAAATACCTGCGTACCGATTGTGCCATTCTATGACGCAACACCATGTTGTTACGCACAGGGTTACGGCGTAAATCCAAGTAACGGTATTTCATGCGCAAATCGTCGCCACCGTCGGTTTCGTCGGCAATTAAGAAAGGTGGCAATTTCGCCGCATTCAAAATCTCTAACGATGCCACCTTGATTTCGATATCGCCCGTAGCAATTTCTTTATTTTTATTGGTACGTTCAACCACTGCCCCAGTCACTTTAATCACATATTCGCGACCAAGCTCACGGGCTTGCTGGCACAAATCGGCATTGTCGTTCATGTTAAATACCAATTGGGTAATTCCATAACGATCGCGGATGTCGATAAACGTCATTCCGCCCAAATCCCTAGAGTTCTGCATCCAGCCGCACAAGGTGACATTTTCGCCCAAATTTTCAAGGCTCAAAGCACCGCAAGTAGTTGTTCTTAACATATTTATTAAATGTTTAAGCGGCAAAAGTACGAATTGATTTACGATTTTGGATTTACGATTTTAGATTTTGCCTGCAAGCGGTCTAAATTTCAATTAAATCTACGTACCAGTACCCTTGCGGACTTTCTCCTGCAGGCGAGGGAAAGGTCTTGAATACCTTTTCTCCCAACCTGAAATCAATAGGCTTCTTAAACATGGGGCCATCAAATACGAAAGTATGAAACTCTCCATTTTCGCCACAGGGATCTATGCCCGGTGGAAGATCATCCATGAATTGCTCATCAATGATGCGGCCGCAAAAATCTTCAAGGCCTTGTTGGGCACAAACGACGATGGTTCGGTAACCGAGCGAGAGAAACTCTTTCAACACTTCTCTGGTATCTCTATTCCATAATGGAAATTCGGCGATGAGACCTATTTCGGCAAGTTTGCTTTCGCGGTAGGCTTTTAAGTCGGCCAAGAACAAATCGCCAAAAATGGCATGGGTAATCCCCTCCACTTTGAGTTGCATTAAATGCTGGTTCATCTCTTGCTCATAAGTGGCCATGTCGGGCATTTCAGGTAACCTCACCTGATGTAGGGGGATTTCTAAACTATTGGTTTGTTGGATCAACAGGCTTTCTCGTACGCCATGCATGTTCACCCGATGGTAGGCATCATTGACGGTGGTGAGGAGGTATTTCACTTCGAAATCTTGGTTCTGCAAAATATGGTGCAAGGCCAAACAGCTGTCTTTTCCGCCACTCCAATTAAATACGCTAAGTGCCATTTCTTAAAATGAGATGATTTGCGGTAAAGATAACCATCTTGGGTTTTTAGAGAATGTTGATTTGGTATTTAGTAGCTGGATGATAGTATTTAGAATGATGGTACAGCCCCTTCATCTCTCGTAGAGGAAGAGAGTGTGGTGATTTCTGGCCAACTAGAGCTTTGCTTATTGTGGCACCTAATTGAAATAATGCCAATAGTAGGGGAACGGATAAATAACCGAATATTATCCAGTTCCCTCTACTTTTATTGGCGGGGGTTACAGGATATAGCTGCTCAATATATCACTATAAACCCTTTGCGGATCGCTGCCAACGCCAGCCACCCTGAACTCATACAGCACACCACTTTCTAAGCCTGTAATTAACAGGTTACTTTTAGTATGCACGGTTACTCTCCAAATCTCTTCTCCCTTTTTGCGGTTTTCGTACAGGTAGCTGCCAGCGCCTTTAATGGCATTGAGCATCACTTTAATCGTTCCTGGCATTTCAGGGTGTACGCTAAACCCTTGCGGCTTGGTTAAAATGCCGATAGGTTCTGGAGTTTTGGCCAACGAAAAACCAGAGCTTGATAAAACAGCCTCGTCATCAGAGGTGAGTTGCACATAAAGGGCCAATTTCTCCAATAAATCGGTGAGGACTTTACGTTTTTGGTCTCGCACTAAGGTTTCTGTTTTGCCGCCTTCTCTGGCTTTCACTACAGAGATGCTAAAGGCCTCGAGGGCAATTTTGATCTCTTCTAGCGTAGGAATTGGAGTTGGAAATCCAGGGTTGTTGGTAAGGCCAGCAATAACCCCTGCTGTTTTTACTTCCAATTCGGCGTCGCTATATTTACTGTGCGACGTACTTAATTTTGGTTTTTGCATAGATTTTTAATTTATGGTTAAACATTTGGTTAATTACATATTGGTTAGTTTTTGAGTATACGACTGGAGCGGCAATTAAACGAGAGTAGTTGGGGTGACAGATAAACTTGATTGGGAGATAACCGTATGTGGAAGTTTTCCAGTCTTCCAGAGAGTTTTTCCAGTCTGCAAAACAATTTTTCTGGCCAGCGAAGAAACTTTTCCGGTCTTCCGGAGAGTTTTTCCGGTCTGCAAAACAATTTTTCTGGCCAGC
>NZ_QMHN01000003.1:475095-611271 GCF_003313385.1 Pedobacter chitinilyticus
CCGGTCTTCCGGAGAGTTTTTCCGGTCTGCAAAACAATTTTTCTGGCCAGCAAAGAAACTTTTCCGGTCTTCCAGAGAGTTTTTCCAATCTGCAAAACTGTTGAATTGAAAAGGAAACGAACCTTATTGATAGGGTTAGGAAGGAATGAGGTGCAGCGCTTAGCCGTAGTCGTACGCGCTTCCTTAAAAGGTATTTGGCAGGAGTGCTTTTGGATAGGCGAAACAATTAGATGGATAGAAAGAGCGTTCATAGGCGGCGTTGTTTTTTAAGATAGAGTCATTAGATGGAGGTTATCAATACGTCATCGGCTTTATTTTTTCTGTTGGATATAATATTCGAGGCTTTGGTTTGCTGGGATATTTAAACATTTACGTAAATGCAGTCGGTGCATGGCCAGTGTATCTTGATCAATGTTTAAGAAAGTACAGATGTCCTTTTCACTGATTTCAATGTAAATTAAACAGGCAATGTTCACTTCTGTTAATGACAGTTTCTCATGGGAAGCGTTCAACGTATCCTCTAATTGGGGGTACGAACTGAACATCATCTCCCTAAAACGTTGCCATTCTGAGTCTTTAACACTTTTTTCTAAGCTCTCGGCTTTTTTTTCAACCTGGGGTACCTGTGTTTCGGCCAGTGGCGAGGCCTCTTGTGCTTCCTCTCCGTCTGATTCTTCCTTTTCCCTTTGGGATTTACGGTAAAAGAACCACCTTACCACTACGGCAAGTAGCAACAGTGTAGCCAAGGCTTTGGATAGCCACGCAACATCACTGAAATAGGGAAGGCATTTTTCAAAAACACTGCCGTTGAAGACAATAAGATCAATCGCCAAAAGGAAATTACTCGATCCTTCAATTTGAAAAATAGTGGTGATAGGGATTGCGCCAGCGAATAGCGGCAGCCATAAGTAGTTTTTCATAAGATGGTAGATAGTTGATGATTAAAGATATAAAAGTTTTTTAATAGCCTGCAAATGTTTGGGTTAATTTTTTTGGAAGAGGTGCTGGTTTTTTTAAAAAAGGTGATATCCGCATACTTTTTTATTTTCCTGCTTCTCATTTTTATGGCGCAGCTCGGATGACTGTATTTTACATTGATTTACGCTCTTTCTCAGACCTATCCAGTTCATCCAACTAAGCTTATTGCTAAAACGCAAATATCGACAGACCAAAGTTTTAGACACATTACCATTGGACCAAAGTATTTTAGCCAGCAAAGAACTTGGAGTGATTTTAACCTAAGAGCTACTGTAAGATAAATAAATGATAATCGAAATAAATAATCTCAAATTTTATGAAAAATTTTCCCCCGCTAAGACTTAAGATATCAAGCATAAATATTAATATCTTATTTTTTTTTAATATATGGTTAATCAATAGTGCTTATTCTCAGCAAAATACAAACTCTATAGATAACGAAAAATTCAGAATGTTTTCTTCTCCTAATTCACAATCTCTTGGAGAGTATGGAAAAACATCAGTTAATTTTTTCAATGGATTGCATCAATTAACCATACCTATTTTTGAAATAAATGAAAATAATCTGTCAATACCAATATCGCTTGATTATAGTTCAGGTGGCAATATAGTGAACGCTAATCCTGGCTGGGTGGGATTATCTTGGAACTTAAATGCTGGAGGGATTATTACGAGGCAGAGAAACGGAGAAGCAGATGAATGTACAGGTGGAAGTTACTCATGGCCCGTTATGAATGGGGGAATAGAGATGGAAGAACATGCATATTTGGCTTTGGGTAGTGCCGTGGGTAACAATTGGCCTGATATTTCCTATGATTATTATTTTTTACCTCTGGATAGAAATCCAGACGAGTTCTTTTTTAATTTTAATGGGATTTCTGGTAGTTTTTACAGAAATGAGCTTGGACAATGGAAAGTAAAGTCTAAACAAAATATTTATTTAACTGTAAAAGTTGATATAGGAAGTCTTGGAGAATTCTACTCAGTTATTAAGTCGTTTACCTTAATTGATGGGGCTGGAGTAGAATATGTTTTTGGGGGTGACCAAAGTAGTGTAGAAGTTCCAATTAACACAACCGCACAATCTCAATTCTTGTCGAATTATGGATACTTCAATCATCCAGCTAGTAGCACGAGTACGGTTTGGGAGGCGTATAAGTTTACGTCTTTCCCAAGTGCATGGTATTTAACCTCCATAAAGAAACCCAACGGTAAATTGATCTCTTTCTCTTATCAAAAAAGTGGCGTTGCTATCAGCCGATCCTTAGCAGAGACTAATGTGATTTTTGGTGAATATAATCCTCAAACAGAATCCGTTGTAGAAACAACTTTTTTAAAGAGTATTAATGCAGATAATGTAAAAGTTGAATTCAGTATTTCTAAATCAAAATCTTTATACCATTTCAAGTCAGGCGAGGGGACGTTTCTGCCTCAAGAGAGTAATATTAGTTATTACAAGTTAGATAAGATTAATGTTTTTGATGACAAAAATGAAGTATTACGCACCATAAATTTTTCTTACATAGAAAACACAAATACGAGATTAAAACTAAAAGAAATTTCTTTTGGAGCTAGTAATCTTCCAGTAAACAAGTATGAGTTTGAATACAATCCATTGCCTCTACCAGATTTTTCATCATTTGTCATGCGTTGGCCACCCTCTCCCAAGCCACCAACAGATCATTGGGGCTATTATAATGGAAATACATCTTCAAAAGAACCGAATTCAATTTACGCTCAAGCAGAGATCCTGACATCTGTTAAATATCCTACAGGAGGAGAAACAAAGTTTTTTTATGAAGCTAATTCATATAGCCAAGTAGCTAAGCAGTATCCTTTTGTTTTGGAACCTAAAATTGATATAGGGGCGGGGGTGAGAATAAAAAAAATTATAGATTATCCCATATCTGGAGAAAATTATGTTAGAGAGTACTTTTATGTCAAGAATGGCTTTGTGGAAAATGGGATTTCAAGTGGTGTTTTAAGCGGAATACCAAGATATCATTTTTCGCAACTTTTCCTCAATGTTCATAGGTACGAGAATCGTGATGTTGTTCAAAATTTTATTGTAAATACACCCAGTAGAACTTTTGGAAGAGATGTTACCTACAGCAGGGTAGTAGAAAAGACCAAATTGGGATATAAGGTGTTTAATTATTCTAATCATGACAATGGTTTTATGGATGAGCCAGCATTGGAAATTTCAAATCCTAATTATGGTTTTGGTTCTAACTCTAAATCTCCTAATGCCAATGATATGTTATATCTATATTCTAGCAGAGAACTTTCAAGAGGCAATCTACTTAGTGAAGAGCATTTTACAAACGACGTAGTTCCAGCCATAGTTTATGCTAAAGGATATGAGTATAATGAAGATTTAACTCAATTTGTAAAAGCGCAGGGAAATGGCCCCAATGGAGGTTTAGCCGTAGGAAGGGGTTATAAGAGTACTTTCAAGCATTATACTTACTGCCCGTATATAAAAAAAAGTGTTGAAACAAATTACACAGATAGGGGGCAAATAATTATTGAAAATAAGTTTGTTTACGATGACCATAATCAACTTAAAAAGAGCATACAAATCGAGAGCAATGGAAAGACTGCTATTGTGGAATATAAGTACCCTTATGACTTTCAGTTCAATATAGGAGGGCTTACCAATATATATGCTAAAATGACAATGCTTAATATGGTTGCGCTACCCATCGAAATTACCAAAAGTGTATTAGACCAGATAACAAATTCTGAAAAGATAATAGAAAGCAAATTATATACGTATAAGTTGGTAAACAGTTCTATCGCTCGTGAGGCAGAATATGCCTGGCACATCAATGGTAGCAAAGTATCTACGACAATTAATCCCTCAGGAATTACCTTTGATCCAGGATATCAGAAAAGGATTGAGTATAAGAAATATGATGCTTGGAATAATATTCTTCAGACACAGAATAATCAAGTTGGTGTCGATGAATCATATATATGGGGTTATAGAAGTCAGCATCCCATAGCCAAGGCAAGTAATTGTAGTGTAGAAGAATTTGCGTTTGCAAACTTTGAAAATTATTTAGAACACATGCCGTCTTCAACCAGCCACTGGAAAGGGCCTACAAATTCGCCCCAAATTTTATTTTCTTGGCTTACAAATGATGGTTTTACTGGCAAAAAGAGTTTTTATGGGCCTCGTATATTTAGCAAAACTGTTCCACAAAATGATTATCGATTGTCTTTTTGGCAAAAGGGAGTTGGTAGCCTTAAAATAAATGGTGTAAATCATTCTTTTAGTAATGCTGACTGGAAATATACAGAAATACTTTTGTCTTCTATTACAGGCGTTGCTATCGAAAATCCAAATGCTTTGTTAATAGATGATCTTTGCCTTGCAAGACCCAACGCCCAAATTACCGCCTATACCTATAAACCTTTGGTTGGTATGACCAGTATGACAGATGCCAAAGGCATGACGATTTATTATGAATACGACAGCTTCGGTCGGCTGAAGCTGGAAAAGGACCAGTACGGAAATATTATCAAGAATTACAGCTACCACTATAAACCTTAATCTTCTATGAAAACCAGATTGACATTCTTGGTCGTTATGCTGGGTCTTACCGTGGCCCAGGCCCAGCAGCACAAGACCTATTCGGTATACAATAACCAGACAGAACTTAGTGCCAGCGGCAGCATAACCCTGTTGCCCAATTTCCATGCACCCTCTGGCAGCAACCTGGGGATCTTTATCCAGGGCGACTGCGGGCCGCTTTTAAGCACACCCAGCAGCAACCAAAACTATATCCTTACCCGTATCTTTAAGGTAGCAGGGGTAAACGCACAAAATTTGAATGATGCCCGCACTTTGTGTCAGGAGAACCAAACCATTCAATATTTTGATGGCCTTGGCCGTCCGTTGCAGACGGTACAGGTCGGAGCCAGCCCCAGTTATCAGGATATTGTGACACCCGTGGCCTACGATGCCTTGGGCAGGGAGGCGGTAAAGTACCAGCCCTATACGGCAACAGGTACCAATGGCAGCTACAGGCCAACGGGCATTGCCGACCAGCTGGCCTTTTATATGGGACAGGCGAGTACTTCCAGTATCAGGCAGACCAGCAACCCCTACGGTATTACGGTGTTCGAGCCCAGCCCGCTGAACCGAGTGGAGCGCCAGGGCTTCCCAGGCGATGCCTGGCAGCCAAGCAATGTATCCACGGAACATACGGCAAGATTGGCCTATGGCACCAACAACAGTGATGTGAATTACGGTACTACGGGCTTTGCCGTAAGGTTGTTCGATGCAGTTGCGGTAACCAACCCAGGACAGGAGCACCAGCGTACGCTTTCCAGTAGTGGCCACTATGGAGCGGGGCAATTGTACCTTACCATCAGCAAGGATGAGAACTGGCAGGGCAGCGATGGTAAAAAGGGAACCGTAGAGGAGTACAAGGACAAGGAGGGACGTGTGGTGCTCAAGCGGATATTCAGCGAAAAGATGGGCAATATTGAGGTGCTGAGCACTTACTACGTGTACGATGACTTTGGCAGCCTCAGTTTCGTATTGCCTCCAGGGGCCAATCCCGATGCGGGCGTTCCAGACGCAACGACTTTAGAGCAATTTTGCTACCAGTACCGCTACGACGGTAGGGGCAGACTGATTGAGAAGAGACTGCCAGGCAAGGGCTGGGAATGGATGGTGTACAACAAGCTGGACCAATTAGTGCTTACCCAGGATGCCCTTCAACGTATTGCTGGCCAATGGCTGTTCACCAAGTACGATGCCCTAGGCCGCAATGTGATGACGGGGATCTATAACAGCATGGCGAACCGACAAGACGTACAGGCAGCCGTTGATGCACATGCCATATTGTGGGAAGAACGAGACAATGGCAATAGCAGCGGTATGCATACGGGCTATGGTAACCAAGCGTTCCCCACAGCCAATGTGAACTATTACCATACCATCAGCTACTACGACGACTACGATTTTCATAACAATGCCTTTGGCCAGCCCAACGGTACTACGCAGGTAAGCTCGACGAGGACCAAAGGTTTGCTAATTGGAACTAGGACCACGGTGCTGGGTACAGGTAACATGCTGCTCACGGTAAACTACTATGACGATTACGGACGTATTATCCAGACCAAGAGCGAACACCACATGAACAATGGTACCGATGTGGTGGATATGACGTATAACTTTGATGGCAGTATCAAAAATACTACCCGCGCCCATAACAAGGGCACCAGTATCACGACCATCGCCTCGGCCTATACCTACGACCATATGGGCAGGAAGAAGACCACGAGCCAGAGCATCAATGGTGCGGCACCGACCATCTTATCGGAAATGCAGTATGACGAGATTGGCCAGTTGAGCATAAAGAAACTGGCTAACGGCTTGCAGAAGAATGAATATACCTACAACGAGCGTGGCTGGCTGACAAGCAGCAGCAGCCCACAGTTCAGTATCAATTTGAAGTACAACGATGGCGCCCATCAACAGTTCAACGGTAACATCTCGGGTCAGATTTATACCAATAACGGCAGCAATACGTTCACCTACCAGTACGATAAGCTGAACAGGCTGATCAATGGAACGGCATCGGGCATGACCGAATTGCTGGATTATGACCTGATGGGGAACATCAAGAGCCTTAACCGTGACGGCACGGGAGCCAAGGTGTATAATTATACAGACGGCAACCGTCTGGAGAGCATCACGGGACTCACGGCCAGTTATGCTTATGATGCCAATGGCAATGCCACTACCGATGGCCGCAATGGGGTAACCCTTACCTACAACCATTTGAGCCTGCCCGTAACGGCCAGCAAGAGCGGTTTGAATCTCAGCTATACCTACGATGCTACGGGAGCAAAACTAAGGAAGGTGTCCACCACAGGAACGACCACTACTACTGATTATGTGGACGGGATCCAGTACACCAATAACACCATCGATTTTATCCAAACGGAAGAAGGTATTGCCAGAAAAAGTGGGAGCTCTTATGTCTATGAATATAATTTAACCGATCACCTGGGCAACGTAAGGGCAACCTTTAAGGTGAACGGAAGCACTATTGAGGTATTACAGCGTGATAACTATTATGCTTTTGGGATGAGAAAATCAGCACTGAACGATATCGGTGCAGTTTCGCTACAGAATAAGTACCTTTACAATGGCAAGGAGTTGCAGGAGGAGCTGGAACAATATGATTACGGGGCAAGGTTCTATGATCCTGTGATTGGAAGATGGAATGTGGTAGATCCGTTGGCTGAGAAAGACAGGAAGACAAATCCGTATGCTTACGCTTTCAATAATCCGATAAATGTTATTGACCCTGACGGGAAGGAAGGGCAGTGGATTCCTAGTATTGTTAATGGAAAACTGACTGCGATTGCGGAAAAGGGAGATAATGCCCAAACTTTGCAAAAATTCATAGGTGTTTCTCAAAAGCAAGCAGATGCGGAGTTTAAGAATATGAAAGGAGGAAAAATAACCCTTTCAGATAATATTCCTGGAGTCGCTGCTATAAATGGAGCAATTTTGGATACAAAAAGTAATCCAGAAAATTATGCTAGTAATATATTTGAGGCTATCCTTAGAACTCCAGAAAATTATAACTGTTTTGAATCTGCTTTAGCAATATCAAATGGAGAAACGCCAATTTTTGATAAAAGAATTGATGGTGATAGGTTTGATGCTACTGTTGAGGGTGTAAATTTTAAAGATGTGACTGGACAAGTAAGTAATTATAAGTTTGGTAAAACAATAGTGGCATTTGCTGACTCACAAAATCAACATGCGGCAACATATTTGGGGACTTCTAAAGATGGTACTCAATATACTTGGAGTAAAGATGGCTCTAAATATCTTCCAGCGGTAAAAAAAGTAGAGATATTAAAGGATGATTATGGAAAAAATGTTAAATATTATAATAATAAACACTAAGATAAATGAAATTAATTAAATGGTTGATAATGGTTCTTCTGTGTGGAATTACTGTTTGTGAACTTTATTTTATTGCCAATGGACAACTTTCATTTAAAAGAAGTCATTTATTTGCTCTAGTGTTGCTAAATATTCTTATAAGCTTTAACAATAAATACTCATGGTTGTTTTTATTGCTTTTTTGTTTGTTTGGTATAATTAATATTGTTGTATATGGAACTTACTCAAGCAATGGCACAATGATGGAATTTACAAATACAATAAATTATCATATGTTTATGGGTAGCACAAGTTCAGTCCTTTATAGGTTTATTTCAATTTTTCCATTGATTTTTTATATGATTTTGTTTGTTGCACTTTTTCTTAAGCCCGTTAGAAGATATTACAATTTAGAATGAAAACTTTAGATAAGTTATTTTTTTGTTTAGTTGCTTTCCCCCTTTTGGCGCAAGTCTTGTGTGGTGGGATTTAGTATAGACTGACTTGTGCCTATTAGCAATTACTTTAATAGGAATTTTATAGAATCTAATGTAGAGGAGAGAATGTCTTGTCCTAAAATAGGTTTACTCAATTGTAAGCCTATTTTTTTAGGCTAAGATAATCCTCTGCGAGCTAAATAGGAATGGAAACGGGCCATCATGACCTCATGAACGAATAAACCTAGGCAAATCTCAAATCTATTTGTTATTTTGCACCAATGCAGTTTAAAGAGATTATTGGACAGGATGCCGTAAAGCAACATTTGCTACAAACCGTTGCCGAAAATAGGGTGAGCCATGCACAGCTTTTCCTATCACCACAGGGAAGCGGGGCTTTACCTTTGGCCATTGCTTACGCCCAATACATTAACTGTACCGAAAAAATTACCAACGATAGCTGTGGTACCTGTGCTTCGTGCCGCAAGTACGAAAGACTGATCCATCCCGACCTGCACTTTTCTTATCCGTTCTTTGCCTCAAAAGATGTGAAGATTGCGACCGATGTGCTGGAAGAATGGCGCAACATGGTGCTGGAAAACAGTTATTTCGATCTGGACATTTGGCGCTCCAAGCTCAATGCCGATAACAAGCAGGCCAATATCAACATCGCCGAAGCGCATGATATCATTAAAAAGCTAAGTTACAAAGCCTTTGAGGCCGAAACCAAGGTGCTGATCATGTGGCTGCCCGAGTTTTTGGACAGAGAGGGAAATGCCCTGCTGAAAATTATTGAAGAACCACCTGCCAATACGCTTTTCATTTTAGTAGCACAAAGCCAAGAGCAGATTTTATCTACCATCCTGTCACGGACGCAAATTGTGAAAATTCCCAAGCTGGATGACAATACGGTAAAGCGGTACCTGATGGATAAGGCCAATCTTTCCGAAAACCAGGCCGAAGAATACAGCTTTTTGGCCGATGGTAACCTGATTGAGGCCAATGCCTTGCTTAACGATGAAGCCAATAACAACGCAGGGTACTTTTCGGAGTGGTTGCGCATGGGCTACGGCAACCGTGTGCCCGATATGATGGCCTTTACCGAAACCGCCGCAAGCTGGGGCAGGGAAAACCAAAAGAATTTTTTAAAGTACGGAATCAACTTTTTACGGGAGTGCGGGCTGTTGCTAAGCGGTGCCGATGCTCTGGTGAAATTACCGCCTCAGCACTTTGAAGTGGCCAAAAAGTTATCTGCCCACGTACTGAACATGGCCATGATAGAGGCATTGATCAATGAGTTTGAAAAGGCACATTACCATATCGAGCGGAATGCGAATCCAAAAATTCTGTTTTTAGATGTATCTTTACAACTGGTAAAAATTATAAAGTTTAAAACGCTCCCGAAAGGGACTCAATATATATATACGTAATATGGGATGTGGAAGTTGCTCTACGGGAGGCGGTTGTGCCCCCGCTGGCTGCAAAAGTAATGGCTCTTGCCTTACTGGAGGCTGTCAAAAAATGGAAGTACACGACTGGCTGTCCAACTTGGATATGCCATCTAATTATAAACCTTTTCAAATCATCGAAGTTAAATTTAAAGGCTCTAGAAAAGAGTTCTTTGTCAATAGCGATGATATTTACCTGGAAATAGGAGAACTGGTAGCTGTTGAAGGTCCTACTGGCGGATATGACGTTGGCCACGTGTCGCTTACGGGCGAACTGGTACGTATCCAATTAAAACGTCGAAAAGTTCAGGCCAATCAAGTTACCCGCAAAATCTATCGCAAAGCTACAGAAGCTGATGTTGAGAAATGGAAAATTGCCAAAGGCTTGGAATGGGAAACCATGCATCGTGCCCGCACACTGGCTTTAGACCTAAAATTATCAATGAAAATCAGCGATGTGGATTATCAGGGAGATAGAACCAAAGCGACTTTCTTTTATACTGCTGAGGGCAGGGTAGATTTTAGGGAGCTGATCAAGAAAATGGCCGAAGCTTTCCGTATCCGTATTGAGATGCGCCAAATAGGCATGCGTCAAGAGGCAGGTCGCTTAGGTGGAATTGGTTCTTGCGGACGTGAACTGTGCTGTTCTACTTGGTTAACTAACTTTAAAACCGTTTCTACTGCTGCGGCACGCTATCAAAACCTTTCCTTAAATACCTTAAAACTAGCGGGACAGTGCGGTAAACTGAAGTGCTGTTTGAATTACGAGCTGGATACTTATTTGGATGCGCTGAGGGATATTCCAGATCGTATTGATTCGTTACAGACCGAAGTTGGCGTGGCAAGACATCAGAAAACAGACATCTTTAAAAAATTGATGTGGTTCAGTTATGCTAATCAAGAGGACTGGATTCCTTTAAAAGTTGACCGTGTGAAGGAAATTATGGCCATGAATAAACGTGGCGAGAAACCTAGTAACCTTAAGGATGAAGCCATTGAGCTTAAAACCTCGGCACCTGTTGAAAAAGTACACGATTACGAAAATGTAGTTGGTCAAGATAGTTTGACACGCTTAGATGAAAAGAACCGTCGCAACCATCGTAACAACCGTAACCGCAACGATAAGCATAAAGGTCAATCGGCATCAAATACAGGTAACGGCGGACAGAAGTCCCAAAATCAACAGAAACAGAAGCCACAAGACAGACCACAACAAAACCAGCGTCCACAAAAGCCAGTAGAAGCTAAAGGCAACGATCAGGCGCCAAAAGCTCAAGCCGAAGGACAAGGCACCGAACAAAAGCGCAATAACCGTAATCGGAACAAAAATCGCAATAAAAATAGGAACAAAAACCAGTCTGATAACCCGAATACAAATAACGGTTAGGGCCTAAGGCGCATCAATGAAATCAATAAAGAACATTAGCTTTAAAATCGCTTTGCGTATAAACACCTTGGCTTTTGGCTTAATTTGCATTGCCTTTATTTTTGGATGTAATTTCAATACGGTAATTGATACTAATCAAAGTGTCGACGAAAATCAATGGTTATATGCCAATACCGCAAAAGCCGAGTTTAAGATTACCGATGTAACCAAGCCTTATCAGCTGAACTTTAAACTGCGCATAAACAGCGAATACAGGTATGCTAATATGTATGTACTGGCTACCTTTAGAGATGCCAAAGGGCGAAAAAGGTTGCGCTACCAGTTTAAGCTGGCTAAAGAGGATGGCCAATGGTTGGGTAAAGGTTCTGGTGATTTATACGCCTATACCTTTCCCTTGCTAAGGAACCATCGTTTTCCTGATACAGGTAAATACAGTATCGAGATTGAGCAGAATATGAGGGATAACCCCCTGCGTGGCGTAAGCGATGTTGGTATTGAAGTAATAAAAGATTAACTTTAATTTGCGCCCCACACCATAACAACTATTTTGGTTATTGATTTCCATTGTAAGGGTGAACTGGGCATAATATCCCTTCGGGGAAATAAACTAAATATGTATTGATATGATGAAGAGATTGCTGGTAGCTTGTTTGCTGTTAATGGTATTTTCTGCAAATGCCGCCGAGATTAAGTTTTTGGAAAATCCTACTTGGACTACGGTGCTTGAGCAGGCAAAGAAAGAGAATAAAATCATCTTTTTGGATGCCTATGCTACTTGGTGTGGTCCTTGTAAACAAATGGATGCTGAAACCTATACCAATCAGGCAGTTGCAGATTATTACAATGCCAACTTTATCAACGTGAAATATGACATGGAAAAGGGCGAGGGGGCAATGCTTGCCGATCGTTACTATGTTTCTGCTTATCCAAACCTTGTTTTTATCAACCCTGATGGTGTAATGCTTCACAAAGGGGTGGGGTTTTTGGCTGCTGATGATTTCCTGACCTTGGGGAAAACGGCTAAAAATCCACAAACACAATATTATACTTTAAAGAAAGACGCACAAAAGCTAAGTAACGCACAGTTTTTGAAATTTGCAGAACAAGCTGTTGAACTTCAAGATGAAGATTTTGGGTACATCAGCAAAGACTTTTTAGCTTCAAAGCCTGATATTTTAGGTGATGCCGATTTGATTGACCTTTTGATGAAATATGCTTTCACGCTGCCAAAGGAAAAGGATTTGAAATACTTTGCAGAGAGTAAAAGCAAGGTGCTAAGGGCTGGCAAATACACCGAAGATGATTTTAATGAACGTTTGGTAAGTTTGGCCATCCAATTTGCATTGTCGGAAGAAGTACAGGTAACTGACGAGGTGGATTTTGAAGCGGTAAAAGGTGTTTTGGACAAATATATTCCAGCACAATCTTTTTTTGTGTTCAACTACTTTAAAACCCAGTACTTTTTGGAAAACAAAGAGATGGATCCAGCACTGGAAGCATTTAATCAAATCATCGACAACCCTGATAAAGTGGGCTATCAGCAATTATGCAATGCCATGATGGGTTTTGGGCCTATCTTGCATGAAGCAGGAAAGCTGGACAAGTATTTAGAGAAGTTTAATGCCATTAAAGTACCTGCTAAAGATGCCGATCAAGCGTATTTGAAGGATTTTGTAAAGGCCATCATCTATATCAAAACCAAGCAAACCGATAAGTTTAAGGAAACGGCGAATACGATGTTAGCTAGTGCTAGTACTCCTGAAGATGTGAAAAAGGACCTTAGACAGGCTTTGCAGAATATGGGGAATTAGTTTTAACCGCCTGAGATAATTTAAGGTTTAATTCTTTTTAACCACCTAAGACACCTAAGAACATTTTAGACGTGTTCCAAACTTGGATGAACTAAGGTGCCTAAGGTGTTTATTTAATGTTTAACCATCTAATACATCTAAGAGCATTTTAAATTGAACCATTAAGGCATTAAGAGCCATTAAGATTTCCTTAATTTTCTTCATTTCTTAATGTTTTACATTTTAAACATAACGAACATGCAGCATTTAGGTCGTCATCTCGACTTTGTATAGAAGCACGTTAAAGTAACGGCAACAACTGCTCCAAGGCCATTCCTCGGCTTCCTTTTAATAAGATCAGCGAATCATTCCAATTTTGTATTTTAATAAAATCGGCGGCTTGCGCAGGCGTTTCAAAAAAGTGAGCTTCGAATTGTCCTTTCACTTCAAAGAAATAATGCCCTATAAATAACAGCGTATCAATGTTGTTTTGAAGTGCCAGTTCAATAATTTGTTGGTGTTGCTTATTAGATTCTGGCCCTAATTCAAACATATCACCCAAAATAGCAATCTTTTTAGTAGCGCTAAGGCTATTCAAATTGGTTATCGCCGCAGACATACTACTAGGATTGGCATTATAGAAGTCGCAAATTACTGTGTTGCGTTCTGTTTTGGTAAGCTGCGAGCGGTTATTGGTAGGGAAATAATCGGCCAAGCCTTTGTTAATCTCTTTAGCACTTAATTTAAAGAAACATCCTATGCTAATGGCAGCTAAAATGTTTTCGAAATTATAGGTGCCGGTTAAGTTCGCTTTTGCTGTATGGGTGTTGCCTTCAAATGTCCATTCAAAATCAATCAAAGGGTCGCTGTTTTTTAGCACCCCATGAACAGCTTTTGGTTCTGTTACGTTATAACGGATAATATTTTTAGCAGCAGACTTGCTCACCATCTCCATAAGGTCAGCGTTTGCAGCGTTTATAAAAACAAAGCCATTGTTGGCACTTAAATAAGCATACAGTTCAGCCTTGCCCTTTTTTACACCTTCAAAACCTCCAAAACCTTCTAAATGTGCCATGCCTACATTGCTAATCAAGCCGTGCGTAGGTTGTGCAATGCTACATAGGAGCTCAATTTCTTTTTGATGGTTAGCACCCATTTCAATCACGGCAATTTCTATATCCTTGCCAATACTCAAAATAGAGAGCGGCACACCAATATGATTGTTTAAGTTCCCTTTGGTGGCAAACACGTTAAAATGTTCTGCCAGTACTGCTCTAATCAACTCTTTTGTTGTCGTTTTCCCGTTGCTGCCCGTAAGTCCGACAATAGGGATGTTGAGCTGCTGACGATGGTATTTAGCAAGCCCTTGTAAGGCTTCTAGTACATCGTTTACTAAAAGAAACTGCTCACCTTTGGCAAAAGTGGGGTTGTCTATAATGGCAAAAGCAGCACCTGCTTCAATCGCTTTTTGGGCAAACTCGTTGGCATCAAACTTTTCACCTTTTAACGCAAAAAACAAACACCCTTTGGTAATTGCTCGGGTATCGGTGCAAATTAAGGGGTATTCTAAATAATGCTGATAAAGTTGTTCGATGCTTGTCATGATCCCAAATATGAATAGTGCTCTGTAAAATTACGAATGCTTAAGTGAAATCAAATATTCTTTTAGTATTATTGATTATAAGATCCAAACGGTATGAGAAGAACCCTCTTAATTTTCTGGCTTAGCGTTATTTGCGCACCATTATTTGCTCAAATACAAACCCCTGATGCTTTTTTGGGCTACGAGCTGGGTACGCATTTTAGCAGCCATCAAAAAGTAGTCGATTATTTTAAGGATGTTGCCTCGAAAACAAGCAATGTAAAACTCCAGTCGTATGGAAAAACGTATGAAGGAAGAGAACTGCTTTTAGCAGTGGTTTCTGATCCTGCCAACATGGAAAGATTAGACCAAATTAAAGCCAATAACGGCGCTATTTCCAATGGAGATAAACGCATTGCGCTAGATAAACAGCCGGTAATTGTGTGGTTGAGCTATAATGTTCATGGAAATGAGGCCAACTCTACCGAAACGGCGATGAAAGTATTATACACTTTGGCCACCGCAAAGGATGAGAAAGTAAAAGCTTGGTTGAAAAACACGGTAGTCATTATTGATCCTTGTTTAAATCCAGATGGGAGGGAGCGGTATGTGAGCTACTTTAATAGCATCGTTGGAACAGAACCCAATCCTGATCCAAGTGCCCGCGAACATTATGAGCCTTGGCCAGGCGGCAGGACTAATCATTACTATTTTGACCTGAACAGAGATTGGGCTTGGCAAAGTCAGATTGAAAGCGAGCAGAGGCTAAAACAGTACCATCAATGGTTGCCACAAATTCATGTAGATTTTCATGAGCAAGGATATAACGAGCCCTATTATTTTGCCCCAGCGGCAGAGCCGATACACCAAGCGGTAACGCCTTGGCAGCGTCAGTTCCAAGTTGTTGTAGGTAAAAACAACGCTAAGTATTTTGATGATAATGGGTGGCAATATTTTACCAAGGAAAGGTTTGATTTGCTTTATCCGTCTTACGGCGATACTTATCCTTTGTATAATGGAGCCATTGGCATGACCTACGAGCAAGGAGGTATTAGGGCTGGTTTGGCGGTAATTACTGCTGATGGAGACACCTTGACGCTAAAGGATAGGATTTCGCATCACTTTACCACTTCTTTATCTACCATCGAAATCGCTTCAGGTTATGCTGAAAAACTATTGGTTGAGTTCAGGAAGTTTTTTGAACAGAGCTTAACACCCGCTTTACCTTATAAAACCTATGTGGTAAAGGCTCAAAATATTTCGAGGATGCGCAAGCTGGCTGATTTGCTGACTAAAAATAAAATAGCATTTGCTTTCGGAGCTGATAGGACTTTGAATGGTTATAGTTACGAGACGCAAAAACAGGAGACTTTTAAGGTGGAAAGAAATGATATGATCGTGAATGTGGCACAAAAGCATGGCGTACTTGCAAATATCCTGTTTGAACCGCAGACGGCTGTAACCGATTCAAATACTTATGATATTACCGCATGGGCCTTGCCTTATGCTTACGGACTGAAAGCATACGCCGTTAAAGAAAGCCTATCTGGGTCATTCTCTTTTATTGAAGAACAAAAGAAATCGGTAAGTACTGTCGTTAAGCCTTACGCTTGGGTGTTGTCGTGGGATGGTGTTGAAGATGTAAAAGTGTTGATGGCTTTACAAGAGCAAGGCGTTAAAGTACGTATGGCCGAACAGAGCTTTACCATTGGTGGTGTGTTGTATAAAGCGGGTACTTTATTGGTGTACAGAGCGGAGAATGAGAAGAAGATGCCGAATGTTCAGGCAATAGTGGAAAAAACCTTGAGACAGATGAATGCGGAAGTGAAGGTATTAAGTTCTGGCTATGTAGAGAAAGGGAAAGACTTTGGTTCATCGGTGTACCGATTGCTTTCCGTACCAAAAGTGGCGGTGTTGGCAGGTTCGGAAGTCTCTTCGCAGTCGATTGGAGAGATTTGGCATTTGTTTGAACAACAGTTGGAGATGCCTATCTCTATATTGAATGTTTCGGCAGCTGCAAACCTTGATATCCAGAAAGTAAATACCTTGATCATTGCCGATGGTTATTATGGCGATAAGCTTGCCGAGCAATTGGTTCCTTGGGTAAGCGCTGGAGGTAAATTAATTTTACTGGAAGATGCCATTGGCGCATTTGTAGGGAAAAAACCTTTTCAAATCAAAAGAAAGGAAGAAAAGCCTAATGAAGCAAAAGGAAATACGGTAGCCTATGGAAACAGGGGGCATGATGATTTTAGCAATAGCATTCCAGGAGCTATTTATAACTTATACTTAGATACGACTCACCCGCTTTCATTTGGTGCATCTAAATATTACTACACCTTAAAAACAGATGCCAATGTTTATCAACCTCTTGAAAACGGATATAACATTGGTTTACTCAAACCAGATAGTTATATGGCGGGCGTGGTTGGTGCCAAAGTGAAAGATAAACTCTCGTCGGGGATGCTGCTGGCTTCAGAAGATATTGGAAAAGGCTCGGTGGTTTACATTGCCACACCGCTCTTATTCCGCTCTTTCTGGGAATCAGGCAAACAACTGTTTTTTAATAGTGTGTTTTTGGGGATTTAGGATATAAAAATTAGGGATCTTTATTAGGATTAACATCTGATATAAATGGGCCAATCTTAACAGGTTGAGCCCATTTTTTATTTAAGTAATCGTTGTGGCGAAAAAAGTATTTATACTGTTTTTTGTTGCGTATTAATACGTAAGTTTTGTGTTTTGTGTCAAATGCAGTATAAAATTTGTTAAAAATGTTAAATATAATTTGGTAGTGCAGTGCCACACTCTCTATATTTAGGTTAATTAACAATTAACTAAACCTAAATTCTTAAATTTTATGAAACAACTTCTACGAAGTTTGTTCATTCTGTTGTTTGTCGCAACTTCTGCGATGGCTCAAAATAGAACAATTACGGGTACAGTTACCTCTGCTGAAGACAACCTGCCAATTCCTGGGGCGTCGGTAAAAGTTAAAGAAATGCCAAATATTGGTACTACAACAAGCGCAGATGGTAAATTTTCTCTAAATGTCCCAGCTACGGCAAAGACTTTAGTTATTTCTTATCTAGGCTTTTCGAGCGTAGACGTTCCTATAGGTTCGGGAGCAATTACTGTAAAATTAGAACAATCTTCCAATACACTTAGCGATGTAGTAATTACTGGTTATGGGAACATCTCTCGTAAAACCTATGCTGGTGCATCGGCAACAGTTTCTGCAAATGATGTCGCTAAACAAACATTTGGCTCTTTTGATCAAGCGCTGCAAGGTGCAGCAGCTGGTGTATCGGTTATTGCAAATGGTGGGCAGCCAGGACAAAATGCCGTAGTTAGAATTAGAGGTAACGGTTCCATTAGTGGATCCAATACACCATTGTTTATTATGGATGGTATAGAGATTTCTGCGGCAGATTTCCAAACCATGAACCAAGGAGATTTTGAAAGCTTAGAAATTTTGAAAGATGCGGTATCAACCAGTTTATACGGTTCTAGAGGTGCCAACGGTGTCGTGGTTATCACAACTAAAAAAGGTAAAGCTGGCCAAGTGCAAATTAACTATGATGTACAAGTTGGTCGTAGTAAAATGCCAGAAGATCGATTGATTGTAATGAATAGTCAACAGAAAATTGATTATGAAGTAAACATTAGAGATAATCCTTACGGCTGGACCCCTCAAGAGGCTGATGAAAAAAGAGCGGTAAATTTTAGCTGGAAGGATGCTTTGTTTCAAACAGGCCAAACGCAACAACATCAAATTAGTGCAAACGGGGGTACAGAAAACACCAAATTTTATGCATCTCTTTCCTATCTTGATCAAGATGGTATTGTGCAAACCACTGGATTAAAAAGATATACTGCGAGAGCTACCGTTGATAACGTAGTAAAGAACTTTAAATTCGGCTTAAGTGTCCAAGGAGGATTTTCTAAGCGTTCCAACACATTTGAAGGAGACGCTTTTGTGAGTTCTCCATTGAATGCGATCAGATGGAGTAACCCGTGGGAAACTGCCTATAATCCAGATGGAAGCTTTAATCAAGGTACTACTGGGGGTGTTCCAAACGGGAGATTATCATCAGGACAGCCAAATGGTTTGATGGAGCTTTTGTTAAACAAAAATACTGGACGTCAAATAAAAGGACTTGCTACTTCTTATCTAGAGTACAGCATTCCATCTGTGGACGGGCTATACCTTAGAACAAATTGGGGGATAGATTATACACAGAATGAAAGAGACGAATTTACTAGCCCATTAACAACGGTAGCATTTGCTAAAAATGGGTCTTTAACCAGAGGTATGTCAAGAAACTTCCGTTATACAGGAACAACTTCATTAAACTATAGTAATGGTTTTGGAAAGCATCAAGTAGGTGGGGGTTTGTTTTTTGAAACGGTAAAAAATGACGCAAGATCCTTTAACTTTACTGGATATGGTTTCACAAATGGTTTTAAAAATGAAGCAGGTATTACCCCTGGTTCTGCAACAGCAGCTAACTATATTCCGTTGGTTAGCGGTACTGGAGGTCAAAATGGTTTGATGTCTGTTTTTGCTTTGGCAAATTACGGTTACGACAATAAATACTTTTTGAACTTGTCAGTTAGAAGAGATGGTTCATCAAAATTTGGTACAGGAAACAGATGGGCCAACTTTGGCTCTATCGGTGCTGCTTGGGCAATTAGTGAAGAAGACTTTGCAAAAAAGATAACTTTCATTTCAAACTTGAAATTAAGAGCTAGCTATGGCTCAACTGGTAATAACGCGACAAATAATTATCCTTTGGATCAATTCTCCGCCGCTACTTATGCAGGTGTTGGTGGGTTTAGCCCAAATGTGGCAGGTAATCCATTTTTAACTTGGGAGACTAATGTTTCGGCAAATATTGGTGTAGACTTTGGGTTCTTGAAAAACAGAATCAACGGTACAGTGGAGGTATACAATAGAAAAACTAAAGACCTTTTCTTTAATGTGCCTGTTGATCCTGCTGCTGGTGGCTTTGATGAAATCCCAAGTAACTTCGGTTCTTTAAGAAATAGAGGAATTGAATTGTCTTTAAATGGCGATGTATTTCGTTCTACCACTGGTGTCAACTGGTCTGTAGGAGCTAATATCACCTACAATAAAAACGAGATTTTAGAGCTACCTGCTGATAATACACTCGATGGTGATGTGGGAATATTATCTGTTGGTGCCCCTATTAATTCTTTGTTTTTGGTTCCTTACGTAGGCGTTGACCCTGCTAACGGACACGCATTGTACCGTAAATTAGATGGTACCGTAACAGACTTATTTGATTCCGCTGATAAAATTAGATTTGGAACTTCTGACGCACCTTGGATAGGCGGTTTTTCAACCAGAGTGGCCTATAAAGGATTTGACCTTAGCGCTCAATTAAACTTCTTTTCAGGAAGAGAAATGTTTAACTCCGATCTAACAAATATCGCGAACCCAGATTATTATTATGATAATCTGCATGTTTCCTTATTAAATGAATGGACTCCGACCAATACTAAGGGAGATGTGCCAAGTTCAGATTTAAGTGGAAACAATACTTTCCAAACGGAAACCAGTAGATTTATAGACGATGCCAGCTTCTGGAGGTTGCGTAACGTAACGTTAGGTTATACCGTTCCAAAATCTGCCCTTGCAAGAATAGGTGTTAGATCTGCAAGAATCTTCATTCAAGGTCAGAACCTATGGACCTCAACTAAGTTCAGAGGATTTGATCCAGAAGCAACGGGTACTGTCTTACAAGGTCAATATCCATCATTGGTACAAGGTTCAATTGGTTTAACAATTGGTTTTTAAAAATTAAGTTATGAGAAACTACATATTTAAACGTGTTTCAGCAGTTGTGTTGCTGAGTACAATAGCAATATCAGGGTGTAAGCAAGATGATTATATCAACCTTACTCCCGAATTTACGCTCGATGCATTAACCAATCCTTCGTCTATTGATCAGGTTGAGCAAGTATTAAACGGCGCTTATGCTAATTTGAGGGCCGCAAACTATTATGGTTCGGCAAGTGGTACTGGAGGTGGGGCGGCACTTATGCCAGATATTTTAGGAGACGATTTGTATGAATCAAGGCAGTCTTTGGCCAATTCTAAATTTATGTCGGATTGGGCATATCAAAAGAACACCGAGCAAATCATGTTAATTTACACACAAATGTACAAACCAATCTCTACGGCTAACATTGTGTTAAGAGATATAGATAAATTTACCACTACAGCGAATGTGAAGCGTGCAAATCGCATTAAAGGTCAGGCGTTAGCTTTGAGGGCCTTGGCGCATTTCGACTTATTCAGATATTTTGCCGATAACTACGATCGAAACAGTACCACTACGCTTGCTGTATATTACAGTAAGAAATTTGTCGTGTCTTCGGAAGAAAAGCCTGCCAGAATGAACAATAAGGAGTTCTATGATAATTTATTTGCTGATCTAGCACAAGCTGAAACACTTTTAGGCGATATCGATGCGGTAATCAATCCAACTAGCGCATTAACTCGTCCAAAATTAAGCTTGGCTGCAGTACATTTATTGACTGCAAGGGTTAACTTGTATGCGGGTCTATATCCTGCCGCAATTACAGCAGCAACAAAAGGTTTAGCGCTAGCGCCACCTTTAGCAACAAGTCAATCTGCGTTTAGCGGTATGTATAATGAAACCAATGCAGGCGAAATCATTTGGAATGTCCAATTTGACCCAGGTCAGGGTGGCCCAACTAATTTGGTTTATTTTGCAAGCCAAGCTAATGCGTATTACAGGGTCGCAACAGAAGTAGTAAATACTACTGGAACAACTGGTTTAATAAGAAATAATGATGTAAGGTATGCTGCTTATTTTACCGCCCAGGCAAATGCTCAAAATCCAACTTCAATGGCATTGACGAAATACAAAGGAAAAACAACTACTTCCAATGCAAATGCGAACTTTATTGCCATGAAAACGGGTGAGCTTTATTTAATCAGAGCTGAGGCTTACGCAAAATCGAGTCCTGCACAAGATGCATTGGCCATGGCCGATTTAAATACTTTGAGGGCCGCGAGAATTACGGGCTATGTTAACGAATCATTAACTGGAGCAACTTTAATTACCGCCATCGCAAATGAAAGAAGACGAGAGTTGGTAGGAGAAGGACACCGTTTCTTTGATTTAAAAAGAACTACCCGAGTAATCACCAGAAGCCCATTAACTTGCGGCATAACCACCATTTCGCCAGCAAGTAATTGTAATTTACCTACCTCGGCTAGGGAATGGAGCTTCCCTTACCCTGATGATGTTACGAAAGCTAATACAAACATTGTTCAGAATCCACTTTGGAGATAACATAATTGAAAACGATAAAAAAGGGAGCTATTAGCTCCCTTTTTTATTTATGCTTCAGTTATTATCTCTACTGGACGATGGATTACAAAAATTAAAATGTTTTTTTAAAACCAAAACGTCGTTTAAAGAGTACTCTACACAACTCATCTTTTTAAAGAAGAGAAATTTATTCTTGTTTTTGTTAATCGCTTTATTGATAGGGAAATAAAAGTACTTGTTGTTTATGATCGGGAATAGACATAAGGAAAAATGATAAATATTCCTTAAAAGTTACCTAGCGGGTACAATTCTCTGCTCTAGAATGTTACATTTTTAACAAGTTTCACAGCTTTTTTTAAAAAGTTTGTTAAAAAATGTTAAATAAAATTTGTGTGCCATGTTTTATGTCTCTATATTTAGCTCTTAATTAATTATTAACTAACCTAAATTTTTAAAAAGTTTATGAAAAAACTTCTACAAAGTTTGTTCATTTTGCTTTTTGTTGCCTCTTCGGCAATGGCGCAAAATAGAACAATTACTGGTACGGTTACGTCCAAAGAGGACGGACTTCCTCTGCCAGGAGTGAGTGTAAAAGTAAAAGGTGCTAATATTGGGGCCTCTACAGGTGCAAACGGTAGATTTTCTTTATCAGTGCCAGCTTCTGCAACAGCTTTAGAGTTCTCTTCTTTGGGATTTCTATCACAAACAATTAACATCGGTTCGGGAACTACAGTCAATGTTTCTTTAGAAACAGATGCAAAGGCCCTTACGGAAGTTGTTGTAACTGGTTATGGTACGGGCAGACCAGTAGGTACCATTGTTGGTTCGGTAGCAACAGTAAGCTCAAGAGTTGTTGACAGCAAACCTACTGCGAATGCATTTGATGCTTTGCAAGGACAAGTTGCTGGTTTACAATTATTCAGCTCAAGCGGTGAGCCTTCAGTAGCATCTTCACTGCGTTTACACGGTGTTGGATCGCTAGGTGCAAGTAACACTCCTTTGGTATTGTTAGATGGTGCGCAAGTTGATCCAAACGTTATTGTGAGTTTAAACCCAAATGACTTCGAATCAATCTCTGTGTTAAAAGATGCTTCTGCAACTTCAATTTACGGAGCTCGTGCCGCAAACGGTGTAATTTACATTACTACTAAAAAGGGTCGTGTGGGACAACCTACCATGTCTATACAACAACAATACAGTGAATCTAGTATTGCTTATGATAAGTTCTTCAAAAATGTGATGAACACAGCGGAGCTTTCTGCATTTCAGGTTAAACAAGGCTTAAGAACTCAAGCTGCAACTGATGCTTTATTGGCTCAGTATCCAAATGATTTCAAGTGGTACGATTATTACCATAAAAATGGTGCTCCTACCTATCAAACTGATTTCAATATCTCAGGTGGCGCTAATAAAACTACTTATTACATTTCAGGGTCTTATTTAAACGCTGAAGGTATTCGTTATCGTTCTGCTTATGATCGTTACACCATTCGCGCAAACGTGAATACAGAAATAAGCAGCTACTTAAAAGCAGGACTTATCTTATCTGGAGGTACAGATAATAGACAACTTAACGGTTGGGGGTCGAACAGTACCAATGGTGGTTTAGCTTTATTGGCTCAACCTTGGTTCTCTCCTTACAAAGCTGATGGTTCTGAGTATTATGGAGAAACTATTGCTGGATTGGGAAGATATGCTCCAAATTATTTGGCAGACATGATGCCTGATGACTACAACAGGTTACAATTTAACCCATCTGCTTATTTAACATTAACTCCAATAGCTGGTTTGACTTTGAAAACACAAGGAGGTATGGATGGTACGATTGAAAGAAACACTTGGGGAACTCGCCCAGTTTATGCAGGTAGCCCAGGTAACGGTAGTTTAGATGAAAGCTATAGCAGAAACATTATTAAGACTTGGACTAACACAGCAGAGTACAAATTTAATTTTGGTCAAAACAACTTTACAGCATTAGCTGGTCATGAGTATGTTGATGGCACCAATAATTCTTTTTCAGCTGGTACTGCGGCTTCTCCATTTAATGAAATGTGGTTGTTACAGAATGGTAACGCAACTAATAGAAGAGTTTCTTCTGGTAAATCAGAATACGCATTTAACTCTTTCTTTGGACGTTTGGAGTATAACTTCAAAAACAGATATTATTTAGATGGTTCAATAAGGGAAGATAAATCATCTCGTTTTGGTTCTGAAAGACAATCGGCTACATTCTGGTCTATCGGTGGTATGTGGAGAATGAAAGAAGAGTCTTTTCTAAAAGATGTGTCTTGGCTAGATGAGATGAGCTTAAGAGCCAGCCACGGTACAAGTGGTAACTCTGCCATCGGAAACTATGAACATTTGCAAACAGCTGCTGCTACAACCAACTATACTAACAACCCAGCACTAGCAATTAACCAAGCTGGAAACGCAGAGTTGGGCTGGGAAAAACAAACCAAAACAACCGTTGGTTTAACTACTGGATTTTTTAATCGTGTTCGTTTAACCGTTGAGTATTATTTCCGTAAGACTACTGACCAGTTAATCAACGTGCCTCAACCTTTTACTACTGGATGGGCTAATATTAGATATAACATTGGAACAATCCAAAACAGCGGATTTGATGTAACGTTAGATGTTGATGCTTATAAAAATAATACAGCTAAAGCATTCGTTACACCTTATTTTAACGCCAACTTCAATAAAAATAAAATCACAGAATTATTCCAAGGCAAACAAACTTATATTATTCCTAACACAGGAGTACTTTGGGCTGTTGGTCAACCAGTATCATTCAGCTATCCAATTTGGGCAGGCGTAAATGCTGCAAATGGTGCTCCTCAATGGTATTTGCCAAATTCTGGAGAAGCTATTGCTAATCCTAGAAAAGATCCTTCAGCGATTACTAGCAATTTCTCAACCGCACTTGAGCAAAACACTGGTATCGAAAGATATCCTTGGTTGAATGGTGGTTTTGGTTTCAGGTCTGGTTATAAAGGCCTTTACATGGACGTAGATTTCAGTTTCTCTCTAGGTAAATATTTGATCAATAATGATAGATATTTCTTCGAGAACCCAACTCAGTTCCCTGGATTTAACCAATCTCCAACTGTTTTAGATTACTGGACTCCTCAAAATACTGACGCGAGATTCCCATCATTATCAAACCAATTTACGCAATTTGATAGCCGTTTGATTGAAAATGCTTCATTCTTAAGGTTAAAAGCGGTACAAATTGGATGGAATCTTCCTGAGTCAATCTTAAAATCTGTTAAAGTTGTAAAAGGTGCTAGAATATTCTTAGTTGGACGTAACATATTGACAGTAACGGACTATACAGGACCAGATCCAGAGGTAGACTCAAATCTTGCTTTAGGTACAAACCCTAATACAAGACAATTTGGTATGGGGTTACAATTGAGATTTTAATGGTATAAATTCTTAAAAGAAATAACAGTATGAAAAAAATAATATTAGGAATAGTAGGGACGGTACTAACTTTAGCTGCTATTACATCATGTAAAAAGCTTGACCTGGCTCCGTACAATTCGGTAAGTCCAGAGACAGGCTTTCAAACCTGGTTAGATGCTAGGTATTGGGATAATGGTTTATACACTCAGTTAAGAGGAAGACTGTATGGATCTTATAATACTTTGCAAGAAACCGCAGTTGATCAACTTAATGCTTCACTAGATTTTGGCAACAGAGGTGGCGCAGCACACCGTTGGGGTAACTTCTTGCAAGCAAATGACGTAGCGGGACCTTACCAAGGTTTCTATAGTGCAATTGCTAACGCAAACTTTGTTATTGAAGGTTTGGATAAAATTGCAGTTCCTGCAACGGCGGCACAACAAGACACGTTAACAAACGCCAAGTCTGATGCACGTGCAGTGAGAGCTTATTATTATCACGAATTAATGACTAGGTACGCTAAGGCTTATAACCCAGCGACCGCGGCAACAGATTTAGGTGTGCCTTTATTGATTAAATATGACGTAAAAGCACTACCTAGCAGAGCAAATTCAAAGGCAGTTTATGATCAAATTTTAGCCGATATAACTTACGCAAAAGCAAACAATAAAAGAGCTAACCGTTCCGCTTCTAGTTCTGCTACTGCAGTTTCTGCAAAATTTACTCCAGATGCACTTCTAGCACTTGAAGCTAGGGTAAGGTTAGCAATTCAAGATTGGCCTGGTGCTTATGCTGCGGCTAATACATTGATTTCTTCTGGTAGATATCCGTTGTATACTACAGAAGCAACTTTGAAAAATTACTGGCATACAGAAACTGCTAGAAGTGAAGATATCTTCCGTATCAACGCCACAACAGCGGAAACTGTAAATACCAACGCAATTTATCTAGGTTATTCTGGTCAAAATCAATGGTATGTGCCAGATTTTATTCCAACGCAAAGTGTAGTTGACTCGTATGAGGCCACTGACTTTAGAAGAAATATCTACTTCGCACAATTGCCGATCTTCATTCAAGGTGTTAGATATAATAATGTATGGTTGGTTAACAAATTTCCTGGCGTTCCATCATTGTTTACAGGAACATTTACTAACTACATGCACTCTCCTAAAGTTTTCCGTATTGGAGAGATTTATACTATTGCCGCGGAAGCCGCAGAGAGAGGTGGAAGTACTGCTGCAAATGCGTTAACTGCTTTAAATGCTTTACGCGTTGCTCGTGGACTTACTACGATTGCTCCAGTTGGTGCAGCTTTAACTCAGGCTGTGAGAGATGAACGTACTCGTGAAATGAACTTCGATGGTTTCCGTTTATGGGACTTGAAACGTTGGGGCTTAGGTTTTACAAGAGGAACTCCTCAAAATACAGCATTTGTTAACACAGGGACTGGCTTTACAGGACTTGTAATTCAGGCAAATGATAATAAATTCACTTGGGGTATTCCTACAAATGATCTTCAATTGAACACCAACTTGGTTCCAAATCCAGGATGGTAAACTTATAGAGGTAAGAAGGAGCGAGGATGACTTTTAGAAGTTCTCGCTCTTTTTAACTATAGTTTAAACCATTACTTTTAATTTCTGAATTATTCGCACTTAATATCTTACGATATGAGAAAAATGACAAAACTAGCTTTATTACTAAAGTTTTTGCTAGTTGCAAATTTAACCGTTAATGCCCAGGTAACCTTTAATACCGACTGGATTCAGGTATTGGATACTCACCATCACGATTATGAAGCAGCTTTATACGATGGTGTAAATGGAAATCCTTTCCTTCTTAAAGATTGGTCAAAGGGTTCAGTTACTTCTGGAACGGCTGTATTAAAGGATCAATTGTTAAAATTTGATGAAATAGAGAATAGATTGTTAATTAAGGGTGACGATGGGGTAGCAAGAACATTTAAAACAGTTATCAATAGCTTCACAATAGCAGACAAGAACAAGGAGAGGGTTTTCGCATCGGGATTTCATAAAGGATTAGAAAATGATAATTTTACTTTTTTTGAAGTTTTAGCTGGGGAAAAAGTGAAGTTTCTTAAAAGAAATGTAAAAGTGATTTCTGTCAGCACGGAATATTCAGGTAAGGTTGTTAAAAATGTAACTTCAGAAATTAAGTATTTTATAAGCCTCCCAGGCAAGGCTCCTGAGGTTATTAAGCTAGGTGATAAAACCCTATTAACAATCTTGGGAAATAAGGGGTCCGAGTTGGATTCTTATATTAAGGCCAATAAGCTCAACTTAAAACGGGAAGACGATGTGGTTAAGTTAATTAACCATTACAATACGCTATAAGTATGTAAATTATCATAATTAAAAAAAAGAGCCTGTATCATCATTTATGATACAGGCTCTTTTTTTTGCAAATAAATGGTCCTGCTTTTGACATGCGGTATATATCTTAAGTCCGATAAAAATCAAGTTGATGATCTATTTTAATTACATGAAGATATCCTATAATGCTTGCTTCACGCGTTATAAGAAGAATAATTGCCGTAACATATTAATGGACAGGATAAAGCCAAAAAATATCGCTTGACTTCAATTTTCTAACAATGTAAGTCCGTATCTATGGGCATTATTTTTAGCTAATTTTCTTAGGCAGTTGCATTCTGCTATTCTTAATCGCTTTGCTTTAACTTAGATAATAACCACTGGCAGTCTTATTGGATCGGATAATTGTATCAAAAAAGTTGTAAAAAATTTGCATTAAAATGATTATGTAACTATATTGTTATATAATTAACTATTAACTAACCTAAATTCTTAAAAGTTTATGAAAAGACTTGTACAAAGTTTGTTCATTTTGCTGTTTACGGCTGTCTCGGCTATTGCGCAAAATCGAACAATCACGGGAACGGTTACGTCTAAAGAAGACGGGCTTCCAATTCCTGGTGTAAGTGTAAAAGTAAAGGGTACAAATATTGGAGCTTCAACTGCAGCCAATGGTAAGTTCACCCTTTCTGTACCACCTAGTGCCACAGCTATTGAGATTAGTTCAATTGGTTTTGCGCCTCAGGTAGTCACGCTGGGTGCTAGCAGTGTATTGAATATTTCTTTAGAAACAGATTCAAAGTCGCTATCAGAAGTAATTGTTACTGCTTTAGGCCAAAAGAGAGAAACCAAGTCGTTGGGATATGCCACTACGACCATTAAAAGCGAAGAACTTACTGCTGGTAGATCAACCAACGTGGTAAATTCTCTTGCTGGTAAAGTTGCAGGTGTTAAAATCCTTTCATCAGGTGGTGCTACTGGTTCTTCTTCCAACATTAACATTCGCCAAGCCACCACCTTTACGGGGTCTAACCAGCCTCTTTGGGTAGTAGATGGTATCCCTATCGATAATAGTGGGGGGGGGCAGGCTGTAAATACTGGAAGTACTAACTCTAACAGAGGTATTGATTTAAACCAAGACGACATCGAATCTGTTACCATACTAAAAGGGCCGGCCGCAGCAGTATTATATGGTTCAAGGGCGGTTGCTGGTGCGGTAATCGTAACCACTAAAAAGGGAGCGAAAAATCAATCTGGAAAAGTCGAAATCAGTACAAATTATAACAGTTTTGAGGTCAATAGACTGCCTGAGTATCAAAACACCTACTCTCAAGGGGTAAATGGTCTTTACGATTCTTTTTCGCAAATGTCTTGGGGCACCAAAGTTACTGGCCAAACGGTAACAAATTATCTGGGCAATCAAGAAACATTAACTGCATATGAAGATAACGTTAGAGATATTTTCAAGAGGGGATATAGCCTTCAGAACAACGTTAATTTCTCTGGTGGTACCGATAAAACGACTTATTATTTAAACTATGGAAATTTTAAAGAAGACGGTTATATTACCAATAATACATTAACAAAAAATAACCTCACTTTTAATGCAACAACCGAATTAAATAAAAAGTTGACCATATCGGCTTCGGTACAATATGTGAACAATAGTTCTGTAGGAACTCCAGTAGGTAATGCCAGATCAAACCCTTTGTTTGACGGTATGACTTTGCCTAGGACTTATAACCTCGCAAACTACCCATTTGAAACACCTGCTGGTCTTAATAATATACCAACCAGTCGTGTAAATAACCCAGCCTATACTTATTATAACATTTTAGGTACTGATAATCCATTGTGGTCTATCAAATATGTTTTGTTTAAGCAAAAGATTGATCGTGTAATTGGTAATGCAGGATTGGATTATAAAATTTTGGATTGGTTGAGTGCCAATTATAAAATAGGTATTGATCAATATACCAATGTATCTAAAACAATCAATGAAAAAACCGCCAACAACAACCAATCGGCTAGTAGAGTAGGATCAATTATAGACAATACGACTAATAGACGTGAGGTAAGTTCTTACTTCAATCTAGTTGCTAATAGAAAAATTTCAGATGATTTTGGGATTAGATTCCTACTTGGAAATGAGATTAACTATAGAAAAGTAGATCAACTTCAAGTTACGGGTAATGGCATTCAAGCTGCTCACAACTATAATATCTCAAATACCTTAACTTATGTTCCCGCGCAGTCTATAACTGAACAAAGCTTGGTTGGTGTTTATGCTGATATAAGTTTAGATTACAAGTCATACGCTTATTTATCTTTCACAGGCCGTAGAGACGTTTCGTCCACATTTGCTCCAGGTAAAAGAGATTATTTCTATCCTAAAGTAGATGCCAGTTTTATCGCTACAGAGGCTTTCCCTGAATTGAAAAATGGAAATGTCCTTTCTTATTTAAAGATCAGAGCAAACTATGCAAAAGTGGGTCGTGAGGCACCTGTTTATAGTACAGGCACCTATTTTGGCACTGCTGGCCCTTCAGATGGATTTGGACCAAACCTGATTTTTCCATTCAACGGTGTAAATGGACAAACTTTTAGTGATGCCGCAGGTAATATCAATATTAAGCCAGAGTTTACTGCAACCAAAGAGATTGGTGCAGAAGCTAGATTTTTAAAAGATAGACTGACTTTGGATTTTGCCTACTATCGTACAAAGAGTACCGATATTATTTTCTCTGTGCCAGCAGCTCCTTCTTCGGGATATACTAGCACCTTGTTAAATGCAGGAACTTTAAAAACGAATGGTATAGAGTTAATGGTAAGCGGTATCCCTGTTAAAACGAGAGACTTTACTTGGGATTTATCTGTGAATTTTTCAAGAGGAAGAAGTGAAGTTGTAGAGCTTGCTCCAGGCGTACCATTTATCGGTAATGGAGGATTTACAAATCCACAAGGGCGTGTGGTAACAGGGTACCAATATGGAACCTTGTTTGGGCAAGTGTTTAAAAAATTAAATGGAAAAGATGTTGTTGATGCAAATGGTAGGTTAAGTAGTGGGCAAATCAACACGGCAGAGCTTAAAGTTATCGGAGATCCAAATCCAAAGTGGCTTGCAGGTGTTAATACTAGCTTCTCATACAAAACATTAACCCTAAGCTTGTTCGCAGATATTCGCTATGGAGGGGATATCTATTCTAGAACCATTACGGATTTAAGGAGATACGGAACAGTAGCAGAAACTGGTAACAGAGAAAGGTTATATATGCATAATGCTGTTTACGCAGATGGAACTCCTAATAACACCTTAATTACAGCCGAACAATTTTATAGTGATCTGTATAGTGCTTCAGCGCAAGAATATGCAGTTTTTGATGGCTCGTGGATTAGACTAAGAGAGGCCTCATTGTCATACCGTATTCCTGGAAGGGTTTTGCAGGGCTTGAAATTTGTAAAAGGAATAAGCGTTGGGTTAACTGGGAGAAATTTGCTGTTGTATGCGCCTAATTTCCCTCACATAGATCCAGAGAATAATTTATTGGGTGTAAGCAATGGGCAAGGTATTGAATACAATGGACAACCCCAAACCAGGTCATATGGTGGATTTATAAAAGTATCGTTTTAGAAATAGGAGAATTAAATTATGAGAATCAATATAAAAAAGACGACTTTCCTATGGGTGATTACGGCTACAATAGGATTAAGCTCATGCAAAAAATTTGTGGATATTAACGATGATCCAACACGACTAAAAGACCCCGATGCCAGTTTAATACTGCCAGCAGCGCAAGGAAGGATTGGTTTTACAATGGGCTCAGATATTCATCGTTTTACCTCTCTTTGGGCTCAGCAATTTGCAGCACAAGGAGGAGGGTCTGCACAACCAACACAATATGATAAATATGCCGTTGGTGAAGGTGATATTAATAATACCTGGGCAGCTACTTTTGGAGGGACCTTATCGGATTTACAAAAAGTTATTCAAAAAACAGAAACAACTAGCCCTAGGTATTCTGGAGTGTCAAAGCTTTTAAAAGCCTATGTCTATCAAACCCATGTAGATGCATATGGAGATTTGCCTTTCTCGGAGGCCAATGGCTTCGAAGCTAATTTGAAACCCAAATATGACAGTTCTTCAAGTATTTATGATGCTTTAATTGGTTTAATTGACGCAGGAATTGCGGATATCAAAAAAGCATCGGCATTATCACCAACTACTGATGATTTGTTTTATGGAGGTGATATGGATAAATGGGAGCGATTTGGCAACGCACTAAAATTGAGAATATATATCCACTATTTTTCGGCAAATGGAACCGCTGCTGATGCTACAAAGGCAAAAAACGGTATCGTCGCAGTTTTAGCAACTAATAAGTTGTTGAGAAACAACGCAGATAATTTCCAAATGAGATTTTTAACTTCGGCAAATCAAACCAATCCTATCCACCAATTTGAAGGCTCGAGGCCAAACCAGTTTTTTCCAAGCAAAACATTGGTTGATTTAATGAACGCAAAAAGTGACGCCAGAAGAAATTCGTTCCTTACACTTTTTTCAGGATCGTATGTTGGCGCAACCAACGGCTTAGGCGACATTACTATTAGTACTAATTTTTCAAGGATGAGTACTTACTTAAGAGGTAAGTTAAGTGCAGGCGTTTATGGTGGAGAGGCGCCGATCAGAATGCTGACGTTTGCTGAGCAAAATCAAATTTTAGCAGAATATTATGCTAGAACGAATGGAGGGGCTGATTTGTTAACGGCAGATACTTATTATAAAGCAGGTATAACGGCATCTTTTGGCGCTGCTACCGAATTTTCAGATGCTACAGAGGCGGCTGCAGTTAATGCTGGCCTAACCACTTATCTGGCTTCAACAAACGGCACCATTGCCGTAGGTAATGCCATACAGAAAATAATTGAAGAGAAATTCGTTGCTAATTTTGGTGTGGCGATAGAGCCTTGGACAGATTGGAGAAGAACTGGTTTTCCTGTTTTAACACCAGTGTCGCCTGCTACAGCAATCCCTCGTATATTGCCGTATTCATTTAATGAGAGAAGTTATAATCCGAACACCCCCGCCAGACCTTCGGTATTTACAAAAACTGTGTTCTGGGATAAATAAATAAAAGATATGAAAAGAATCACAATAATATCATTTGCATTAATTTTAGGTTTAATTGCATGTAAAAAAGATCCAAAGGAACCTGAGACACTTGATACTCCAGCAACTATCGTATTTGATGGCGATGTTAGCAAAACATTAGGGACGTACTCTACTTATGCGACAGCCACACCAACAACTAAGGGAACAGGAACGGTAAGTATTGCAATAACATACACGGGAGATGTAAAAACGCTGTCTTTTGCAACGCCAACAGGAAATGTTACTAACAATTTAGGAACAGTGAATGTAAGCGGTGGAAGTTACACTTTTAGCAAACTTGTAAAAGATTTGAGAGGTGCTACTGATGCTCCACTTCCAACTTCGGGAACAAGTGGGACGCTTGTTTTAACGGTTACTGCTACACTTGGTAATGGAGCCGTTGTAAAGCGATTTTATACCATTACCATTACAGGTTAAAACAAAAAAAAAAGGTTGAAGCGTCACGCTTCAACCTTTTTTGTTCTTGGAATAGGTTTACTACTTCTTATCTACGCTATACTTCCCAGGGCCAATAAAAATCAAGCTAAAAAATACAATGCCCAATTCAATGGCATGCGAAGCGCCCATAATGCCTTCACCTTTGTTAAGATGAACCAGCGCTGCTATGATCATGGTAAAGGTTAACAACATGTTTACAGGACGGTAGAAAAGACCTAACAACAGGAGAAAACCACCCATTCCTTCCGAAATTGCCGCCATTAAGCCCCAAAATGCTGGGATAAAATTAATGCCAATCACTTTCATGCTACTGCCAATGCCAGCCCATTGATCTGGTCCACCCATAATTTTTGGTAGGCCATGAAACATCATCATGGCACCTAAGCCAACTCTTAAAATTAATAAACCAGTGTTGCGGTATTTCCCTAGGTTGTCGAAAATGGACATGTTATAAATACTTTAGTTCAATGTTTTTATTTTCTACCGATAAAGATACAGTTTTGCCCAAAACCATTGCTCGGTTGTCGGCAATATGGCCCGAAGGGAAGTTAAAACAAATGGGATAATTGTACTCCTTTGCCAGTTCCCAGATCACCTCTTCAGGTGTTTGGCCAAAGAAAATGCTTTCCTCGCCAATTTCATTAAAAGCACCTACAACAAGTCCTTTTAACTTAGCTAGCTTACCCTTTCTTTTTAGTGTTCGCATCATTCTATCTATGGAGTATTCGTGCTCGCCTACATCCTCAATAAATAATATCTTATCCTCATAGTCCATTTCTGAGACTGAACCCTCAACAGCAAGAAGTAAAGTTAGATTTCCGCCTACTAATTCCCCTTCAATTAGCCCATCTCTGCCCTTCACGTCGCTTTGGTAAGCGTAAGTGTCATTCTCTCCAAACAAAGCTTTCCTTAAGCTCTCTAAAGCCTCTGGCGTGCTGTCTTCAAAAGTGTAAGGCATCTGCCCGTGTATACTTTGTGTATTCAGCTTTGCTAGCGCATGAGAAAGTAAAATAGTGATGTCGCTGAAACCCACTAACCATTTAGGACTTTCGTTAAAAATGGTAAAATCCAATTCATCAATAATGCGGATAGTCCCATAGCCCCCGCGTCCAGCAATAATGGCCTTGATAGAAGGATCATCTAAAAACTGCTGAATATCTTGCGCTCTCAATTCATCGGTTCCCGAAAACTGGTGGTGCGAAGAACTTACGGTTTTGCCAAGCACTACTTCTAGTCCCCAGCTTTGCAAAATCTCAATACCCTTATCAATAGGCTTTGGAAGCTTCTTGGCTGGGCAAACGATTGCTATTTTATCTCCTTTTTTTAAATACGGTGGCTGCTTAATCATTTTGAAAACAATATCTTTGCCAAGATAAATAAATAAATAGTTTTGGATAACAGTAAATTTAAAAGATATACCGTAACGGCAGCCTTGCCTTACACCAATGGTCCGGTGCATATTGGTCACTTAGCGGGTGTTTATTTGCCTGCCGATACTTATGTGCGTTACCTGAGGTCTAACAAAAGGGATGTAAAATTCATTTGCGGATCTGATGAAAATGGTGTTCCTATTACCCTAAAGGCAAAAAAGGAAGGCATTACACCACAGCAGGTCGTAGATAAGTACCATAAAATTATTGGCGATTCTTTTAAAGAGTTTGGAATTTCCTTTGACATTTATCATCGTACCTCATCCTTAACCCATCACCAAACCGCGGAAGATTTCTTCGAAAAGCTGTACAATGATGGCGTGTTTACCGAGGAGGTAACCGAGCAGTATTACGACGAAAAAGCACAAACTTTTTTGGCCGATAGATACATTACAGGTACCTGCCCTAAATGTGGTAACGAGAATGCTTATGGCGATCAATGCGAGAGCTGTGGTAGTACTTTAAACGCAACTGATTTAATCAATCCAAAATCGACTTTGTCTGGCGAACCTCCCGTAATGAGAGAAACCAAGAACTGGTTTTTGCCTTTAGATAAATACGAAGAAAGATTAAGAACTTATATCGAAAGCCACAAAGAATGGCGTCCAAATGTTTACGGACAGTGCCAAAGCTGGTTAAATGCTGGTTTGCAACCAAGAGCCATGACCAGAGATTTAGATTGGGGTGTGAAAGTACCTGTAAAAGGAGCCGATGGCAAAGTGCTTTATGTTTGGTTTGATGCGCCTATTGGCTACATCTCGGCCACTAAAGAATTGGCTAACTATGCCAAGTTAGGCATTTGGAACCCTAAGGCTGAGGAATATTACATAGACCAAAACAAAGTAGATAACTTTGAGTACGATGAGTACTGGAAAGATAAAGATGCCAAATTGGTGCATTTCATTGGTAAGGATAACATCGTTTTCCATTGTATCATTTTCCCTGCCATGTTAATGGCACATGGTGATTTCATCTTGGCCGATAACGTGCCTGCCAACGAATTCTTGAACTTGGAAGGACAAAAAATATCGACCTCTAAAAACTGGGCTGTTTGGTTAAATGAGTATTTGGAGGAGTTTAAAGATAAACAGGACATTTTACGTTATGTGTTAACTGCTACTGCGCCTGAAACTAAAGACAACGATTTTACCTGGAAAGATTTTCAAGCTAGAAATAACAACGAGTTAGTTGCCATTTTGGGCAACTTTGTGAACCGTGTAACGGTACTTACCCACAAGTATTTTGGAGGTAAGGTGCCAACTTGCATGGAACTTACCGATATTGATAACGCGGTAATCGCGGAACTAAAAGCCTATCCCGCCAAAATCAGTGCTTCTATTGAGAACTACCGTTTCAGAGAAGCCTTGTCTGAAGTAATGAATGTGGCTCGATTGGGTAATAAATACTTAGCGGATACCGAACCGTGGAAGTTGATTAAAACCGACGAAGATCGCGTACGTACCATTTTGAACATCGCCCTGCAAATTGCAGCCAACTTAGAAATCCTGATTGAACCATTTTTACCATTTACGGCAGATAAATTGCAGAAAATGTTGAACTATGGCGGACATACTTGGGAAGATGCGGGTTCTGTAAGCCTGTTGAAGAGAGGACATGAATTGAATGAACCGATCTTATTGTTCGCTAAAATTGAAGATGCTGAAGTACAAGCTCAAATTGATAAGTTGAACAATAGTAAAGCACAAAACGAAGCCGCAAATGCTACGCTTGCTCCAGCAAAGGACAATGTTACCTTTGAGCAGTTTGGCGCCATGGATATTCGCGTGGCAACCATTATTGCCGCAGAAAAGGTAGAGAAAACCAAGAAGCTACTGAAACTAACGTTAGATACAGGCTTAGATCAACGTACGGTAGTTTCGGGCATTGCAGAGCATTACAACCCAACTGAAATTATTGGTCAGCAGGTAAGTTTGCTCGCTAATTTAGCTCCAAGAGAAATCAAAGGGATCGTATCACAAGGCATGATTTTAATGGCAGAAGATGCCAATGGCAAATTGAGCTTTGTAAGCCCTACGCAAAGTGTAAATAACGGCGGTACCGTTCGCTAGTTATTCTCAAAAGAGTTATATTGCCACGATATGGAATTAAACAATCACTTGCGAGATTTCAGTCGTTTAAGCCTATCTTTTTTCGAAAGGATGGGCCTGTCACATAATGCAGCGGCCATTGTAAACACTTTGGTACTGCTGTTGGTAGCATTGGGTATTACCTATGGGATTTACTATGTCGTAAGACGCATCCTACGCCTCATCGTAATCCAAACCATCCGTAAAACGGATATCCCCTTCTTTATGTTCCTGCTGGAAAATAAAGTGCCACATTATCTTTCCCTAATTGCGCCGCTGTTGGCCATTTATGTGGCTATTCCTGTGGTCTTTCACGATTATCCGCAACTCAATAAGTTGATATTGGGTTTATGTGATATTTATCTAGTTCTGGTAATTGTATGGGTGCTCATGGCTTTTATCAAAACTGGAGGCGATTTGCTTAAGGAAAAGCCAGGCTTCAAGGGAAAACCTATTGATAGTTATCTGCAGGTGATTCGTATTTTGCTGTATTTGGTAGGCACGGTGGTGCTTTTCTCTAATTTAACGGGCAAATCACCTGTGGCATTTTTTACAGCAATGGGTGCCATCTCTGCAGTATTGTTGTTAATGTTTAAGGATGCCATTATGGGGTTTGTGGCCAGTATACAGGTAACTACCAATGACATTGTGCGCATTGGAGATTGGATCACCATGCCTAAGTACGGCGCTGATGGCGATATTCTGGAAATTAACCTTACCACGGTGAAGGTGCAGAACTTTGATAAAACCATCACCACGATTCCAACTTACTCCCTCATTTCCGATTCCTTTCAAAACTGGCGGGGCATGCGGCAATCGGGTGGGAGACGTATCAAAAGAGCCATTAACATCAAGCAGTCGAGTATTCGGTTTTTGAAGGAAGAAGAACTGCCGCAATTTGAGCAAATTCAATTACTTACTTCCTATATCCAACACCGTCAAAGAGATATTGAGAAGCACAACCAGCGGGTGAATGCGGATAAAAGCCTATTGATTAATGGTAGAAACCTGACCAACGCTGGGTTGTTTAGAAAATATATCGATAGCTATATCTCTAACCACTCTGGCACCAATAAACGCATGAACATTATGGTTCGTCAGTTGGCACCCACGCAACATGGTTTGCCTATTGAGATTTATGTGTTTGCCAATACCATTATTTGGGCCGAATATGAACACATTATGGCTGATATTTTTGACCATATCATTGCTGCGGCACCATACTTTGGTCTACAGATTTACGAGATGGAAGGATCGGGAGATCTTAAACAGATAGAAATAAATCAAAGTATTTGAGCGCTATTGGCTTAGCTATAGATGGGTTGAGGTAGGAAAATCCTTACTTGGGATTGGTACAAGCTCTTTTTTCTTCTTTAGTAATTTGAATCCAAAAAAATAAAGACATGCGTTTACAGCAACCATAGAAATGAATGCGATAAATGTTCCTATGGCATAGCCTAGCGAAGATGCATCGCTACCCTTTACCTTTGAGGAGCTATCTAAAAGTGTAGGTAAAGTTGACATAAGTATAGCTAAGCTAAGGAAAGCCGCAAGTATGATTAAAAGAACGCCAAATATTTTTCTCATAATCGAATATACGTTGAGATAATGAAACAACATAATTTTATATATTTGCGCCTGTAATTCGGCCCCGTAGTTCAACGGATAGAATAGATGTTTCCTAAACATTAGATAGCAGTTCGATTCTGCTCGGGGCTACTTTTCAAAGCATCAATCAGTTAATGGTTGGTGCTTTTTTGTTTTCTATAATTATTCCTTTTACATAGATATGGAAGTTAAAAAGTGTCTCTAATTGGTAGCCCTGTAAAAAAAAACTTTTTAAAAAAATTGAAAAGTTTTGGTTTATTTTATTTTTTTTACATAAGTTTACGTTAATCTACAAACCAAATGACTTTTACCTCAAAGAAAAATCAACAACTAGTGACCGATATTGTGAAACAACTGTTTTACAAAAAGGCATTATCGTTGACTGAGTTAAGTAAGCTTACAGGTAAAAGTTCGCCTTTGGTAACCAGTATGGTGGCCAAATTAATTGAAGGTGGTTTTGTGGTTGAGCAAGGACTAGCACCATCAACTGGAGGGCGTAGGCCCTCAACATATCTAATTAATCCAGCTTTGGGCAAGTATATTATTGCCGTTGCCATGGATCAATTAACCAGCAGAATAGCTATCTATAATTTGGCAGGCGAACAAATACTCGAAGCCGACAGTATAGAACTGGATTTAAAAAATTCGGCAGATGCAATTCCGCAACTGGTAAGTTATATCACAAGCAGTATTCAAAAAGCCAACATTCCATTAAATAATATTATAGGCGTTGGCATTGGAATACCTGGATTTGTAAATACTGACGAAGGGCTTAATCATACTTTTTTAAAGGTAGCAAACAACACTAGCTTGAGCGTTTATCTTGCCGAGCAGTTGGGCCTGCCTGTTTTTATTGACAACGACTCAAGTTTAATTGCACTGGCTGAACTTAAATTTGGGAAAGCCATTGGCAAACAAAATGTAATGGTGGTTAACGTTGGTTGGGGAACAGGTTTGGGCATGATCATCGATGGTAAACTTTATCGTGGCAACAACGGTTACGCAGGAGAGTTTAGCCATATTCCACTGTCACCCAACAATGACTTATGTTCCTGTGGCAAAACAGGCTGCTTAGAAGTAGATACCTCTTTGTTGGTAATGATCAAAAATGCAAAAAAGGCGATTGCCAGTGGTCAGAAATCTATACTGGGAGAATGGTTCAAAAGCAGCAGTAAACCCGATTTAGATATTTTTTTGGATGCCATAAAAAATCACGATCCACTGGCCATATCCATTTTATCCAAAGCCGCTTTTCAAATTGGAAAAGGGGTCGCTACGCTAATACATATCCTCAACCCCGAGCTATTAGTGCTTAGCGGAAGAGGAGCGCAAGCTGGTAAGCAATTGCTACCAGGTATACAACAAGCCATTAATGAGTTTTGTATTCCCAGAATTGCGGACTGCACTAAAATAGAAGTTTCAAAGCTAGGAGCAAAAGCAGAATTGCTGGCGTCCGCTAGCTTGGTGATTGAACGAATGCCTTTTTACGAAAAACATATACAACAAGTCTTTATTCCCCTCCATAAAGAGAACCGACAAGATAGATCCCTTATTAACGTTTCTGCAATTTAATTAGACATTTCAACATAAAAAAGTTGGAATAGGATTTTGTACGGAAAACAATCTGCACTTACATCATAAAATCAATAATGGTTTATGATCAAAGTTGATGCATTAGCAGGCCTTTTGGGCTTAATGGCTGTGCTGTATCTATGCAAAATCACTTCAACTAACCATAAACATTAAACAAACTACCGCCTATGCAAATAAAAAATATCCAAAATCATTAAATCAAGCAAAACTGCGGAGGGATAGCAGTGCTATTTTCAATTTGGTCCTATGGACTAAATTGAAAGAATCTACTAATTAAATAACAATCTAATCCACTATTTATGAATTCAATAACATTATTCAAACATGTTTTTGGTGCGCCCTGTATTCAATGGGGACCGTCAATAAAAAAGTACGTACGCTGTGTAAAGTACTTTATCCTATTTTTAGTGTTCTGCCAAATTTCAGGTAAGGCATATGCTCACATCAGCAATTCGGACACTAGAGAAGAAAGGACCTCAAATTTCATCAAGAATAGCTTTCAGGAAGTAATTACGGGCAAAGTGACCGATATATCGGGAGCAGCGATGTCGGGAGTCAATGTGAAAATTAAAGGAACTAAAGAAGGGACTACTACTGATTTGCAGGGGAATTTTAAGCTGAACAAACCTAAGCAGGAAAATGTAGTGCTGGTACTTTCGTTTGTAGGCTACCAAACGCAAGAAGTAACATATACTGGAAATCCTGTCAAGATTATCATGCAAGTTGATGTTTCAAACATGAACGAGGTTGTGGTAGTCGGCTACGGAACGGTTAAAAAATCAGACCTTACAGGTTCCGTTTCAACCATATCTTCCGAACAGGTTACTCAAGTTAAAGGGGTTTCAAATGTTGCTCAGGCGTTGCAGGGCCAAGCTGCGGGTGTGCGGGTAAACCAAGCTTCTGGTCAACCAGGGGAAGCAATGAAAATACAAATAAGGGGAACAAATTCCTTAGCGGCAAACAACGAGCCTCTTTATGTGGTAGATGGGATGATGCTGGATGGGCTTTCTGCACAGATTAACCCCGATGATATAGAAAGCATTTCGGTACTTAAAGATGCTGCTTCTACTGCAATATATGGCTCGAGGGGAGCTAATGGCGTGATCATGATTACCACCAAAAAAGGGCTTTCTGGTAAGCCAAAGGTAAGCTATAACAATTATTTTGGTGCTCAAAGGCTGCGAAAGAAAATTGATGTGATCAATGCAAGTGACTTTGCTACGCTGCAAAATGAAGTTGCCGCCAACGATAGCAAACCACTTCCTTGGACTGCTGCACAGATAAGCGCTTTGGGAAAAGGTACCGACTGGCAGGATTTGGTGTATAGGACAGCTCCTCAACAAGATCATAATTTAAGTATCAGCGGAGGTAACCAAGACACGAAATACTACACTTCCTTTGGTTATTTTAATCAAGATGGTGTGATCCGTAATTCTGCTTTCGAGCGCATGTCTTTACGAGCCAATATTGAGCATAAACTGTTTGAAAAGCTGAACCTTTCTACAAACCTGTCCATCCAAAACTCGATATATAACAGAGCTCAGTACCAAAGTGCTGATGGCGGTGGGGGTATACCTTGGTCATCCATGGTGTTGCCGCCAACAATGCAAGTACGTGATGCCAACGGTAACTACACCAAGTTTACAGGTGTTTCATGGGGCGAAACAAATCCTGTGGGACTTTCCGAGAATTGGAAAGATAAAAACGTAAACTTGCGTATTATAGGAAATGTGGCACTGGCCTATCAAATTGTTGATGGCTTAAAGCTTAAACTGAGCGCAGGCTTGGATCAAAGTTATAATAAATCCGATGTTTATTATCCAGGTAATATTAGCCTGGGCCAGGCTACAGTTGAAGGAAAGCCTGTATTTGGTGTGGGGGCTAGATCTTTCGGAAATTCAACCACTTTCGTTAACGAAAATATTTTAGAGTATCAAAAACAGTTTGGCGGCAAGCACAAACTGGATGCAATGTTGGGCTTAACCTATCAAGGAAGCAATTCTGATGGATTAAATAGCGGTACAGCTGTTGGTTTTGCCAACGACACTTATGAAACTTTCAATCTTCAATCGGCGGTAACCAAGGCTTTGCCATCAACAAGCTTTGGCGACAACAAACTGTTGTCGTTTATTGCCAGGGCTAATTATGCTTACGCCGACAAATATTTTCTAACTGTTTCAGGCAGACGGGACGGATCTTCGCGGTTTGGTGAAAATAATAAATACGCATTTTTCCCATCCGCTGCTTTAGCTTGGGCAGTATCACAAGAAGATTTTTTAAAGGATAACCCTACTCTTTCTGGGTTAAAGATAAGGACTTCATACGGCCTATCTGGAAACCAGGCAATTAATAACTATCAAACCCTTGCTAATGTTGCTGCTTCCAATGTGATTCTGGGCAATCAGATCAATTCTGCTTTTGTACTTTCTGTACTTCCAAATCCTAATTTAAAATGGGAAACAACCAGGCAATTTGATATTGGTTTGGATATAGGATTGTTTAAAAACCAGGTGCAAATTGTGGCCGATTATTATAACAAACGCACCAAGGATTTGCTATTAAGGGTTGATTTGCCTGGTTCGGGAGGTTTTACCAGCGTGTTGCAAAATGTAGGCGTGGTGCAAAACAAAGGTTTCGAGTTTCAGATATCAGCCCAACCAAAAATAGCCGGGCAGCTAAAATGGAATACATCGTTTAATATGAATTTTAATCGTACCAAAGTGCTTGATCTGGGTAAAGATGCCTATGGTAACCCAATTGTCCTTAAAGAAATCAATGCAGGAGGTAACTGGTTTCCTACCATTGTTGGCCAGTCGATGATGCAGCTGTATGGTTATACCGTAGAGGGTGTTTACCAAACCAAGCAAGAAGCCATTGATAACGGTGAGCGCGCTAAAAACCCTGGAGATTATAAGTTTAAAAACTGGGATGGAAAAGGCACGGTAAACGATCAGGATGACCGCACCGTATTAAGCAGTCTGGAGCCTAAATTTACCTTTGGCTTTAACAACAGGTTTACTTATAAAAACTTCGACTTCTCTTTTATGATTGTGGGTAGTTACGGCAATGATATTGTGAATGAGTTTAGGAAATACAATATTTCGCTTACGGGAAAATGGGCGCCAACCCAAGAAGGGTTTGATGGTCGATGGAAAGGTCCTGGATTAGGCAATAGATTTGATAAACCAAGTGAGAACAGCGGAGGTAGCATACGTGATTTCGCAAATTCACTATGGGTTGAAGACGGGTCTTACCTCCGTTTGCGCGATGTAACTTTAGGATACACCCTTCCTGCAACTTTTTTAAGCAAATTAAGCATTTCGAGGGTAAGGGTTTTTATAAGTGCCCAAAACTACCTCACTTTAACCAAATACAGCGGGTTTGATCCAGAAGTATCTTGGGCTTCATCTGCTGTGGTAGGTTGGGACCGAGGCAATTATCCATCCACTAAATCTATAACAGGTGGTATTAAAGTAGATTTTTAAAACTTAGCAACATGAAAAAAATACATATCATATTGATTTCGCTTTTAGCATTTTTGACCCAAGGGTGCGAAAAAGCATTAGAAGAAAAGCCAAAGACTGTCCTTAGTCCAAATCAGTTTTTCTTAAACACTGGAAATTATGAAGCAACGGTAAAAGGGATATACGGTGGCTTGCCTTTATATTTCGGGGCCTCACAAGAAATGATTACTGATCTATATGCGGCTCCTTCTTCTCAAGTTGAGCAAGCTTTGCAAATTTATAATAATCAGCCCACAGAGTCTTACTACAGTTCTCGTGAAGCTTGGAACGGCCCGTATGCCGTTATTAAAAATGCCAATTTTATTTTGAAGTATTTGCCTGAAGCACCACTGGGTGCCTCAACGGTGGCAAACCTTACTGGCGAAGCACGATTTTTAAGAGGCTATGCTTTTTTTCAACTGGTACAATTATTTGGTGATGTGCCCTTGCCGCTAAAGGTAGCTGAAGATTATGGCGACCTAAGACTGCCAAGAACTCCACAGGCCGATGTATACAAGCAAATATTGGAGGATTTGCTTTTTGCAGAAGCAAATCTACCTCCCACAGCGGCACAGCCTGGTCGTGCATACAAATGGGCGGCTACCGCTTTGTTGGCAAGGGTATATCTTACCATGGCAGGCAACCCACTTAACCAAACCCAATATTACAAAGATGCACTACAAAAAGCGACCGATGTAATTACCCGCGGACCTTTTACTTTGGTAAATGATTATGCTGATGTTTTTCATAAAGTAGCATATACTACCGAATCAATTTGGGAAAAACAATATACAGCCGACAGAGGGGGTAATCCTTTGCACGGTGCTTCTTGTACCGCTGAAGGCTACACCCCTTCTTTGGTACCATCGGCCAATTTTATTGCTAGTTTCCCCAATGGAGATAGGCGCTTGCAATGGGGTGTTATGTCTAATTATCCTGCTCCAGGAGGGGGAACACTTGCTAGGCCGTTTTTCCATAAATTTGTGGATGAAACACTGATTGATCGTGGGGTTCTTCCTTCGGGTGCAGTGGTTTCTTATGCCATTCCTATTCTCCGATTCGCAGAAATGTACCTGATTGCCGCAGAGGCCGAAAACGCCATGAATGGACCTGCACAAGCTTATCAGTACATTAACCAAATACGTAAGAGGGCAAGAATAGATAAAAATAATCTAACACACGTACCTGATTTAGCGGGCTTGAACCAAGCGCAATTTCAACAAGCGGTATGGAAAGAATGGGATTGGGAAATGCACGAAGAAGGCTTATCGTGGACAACGATGAAACGTACGAACACCTTTAATCGTATACAGGTACAGCGTGGTGCTACTTTAGCCGTTCCTGTAGGCCCATATAATCAAACATGGCCTATTCCAATCCAAGAGATTACGAACAATAATATTCCGCAAAATCCAGCTTATAGGTAGGAATAAAAGAGACAATTTAAGACCCTATAACTACCATATTCAATAAGTTGTACGATAGGTCTCACATTATTGTGAGACCTATTGTTTTAATAGCCCATTAAATTAGTACACGCCGCCACCGACGTTCTTCTAAGAAGGAGAATATAAAAAAAGATTTTTTCATTGAATGTTTGTTTGAGGACGAAAAAATAGATAATCCACTTAGGATACCTAATTTTTTAAGATTTTAGAAGATGATGATTGTCTTAGAGTTCGCGTACACTTAAAAGTTTTGATGGTTGAACTCGTACTTTTTAGTATTATTGCTTTCACAAAACAAGCATAACAGCACATGGAAAATAAAAAAGCACCCACCTTTGCCCTAAGCATTGCGGCTATTGTAATTGGTGTAGCCTTATTTAAGCAAATCGACTTTCAAACCTTCAAGGTAGAGAAACCAGCATTGAGCATTGTTTACCTAGCGACTTTGGTATTCGTGCTTTATGTGCTCATTAAAGACGGCAGGAAAAAAGAAAAGTAAATCTATCCTTAACCCATAGCGCCACATATGTTACGTTCTTAAAAAGGACTCCGTTATAATTGCTTATAGAGCTTTACGGGCCGCAGGTCTTTCAAGAGAAAATGCTAAAGAAGCTGTAAAACTTTCCAGATGTTCTTTGAGCAATTAAATGTGACACCGAGTACACCCTGCAAGATTTCCTTATACACGAAAATGAATATGAAATATAAGATTAATCTAACATCCTCCTTGTTTTGGCGCATGCGTTTTGGGTGTACATCAATGAAAATACCCTTCTGATTAAGCTCGCTATTTCAGTTAGTTACTTAAACCAGAAAAGTGGGGGCTAAAATTTCTATTAAATGAAAAAAATAGCACAGGGTTTAAAATGGGCGTGTATAGTTTTGCTGCTAATTAATTTACTGCTTTGGGGACTTTATAATGCCAGTGGACATCAAATACCTACCGAAACAAATGTTTTTTTTAGAAATAACTTTTTCTTGTTGACGTTTATTTTGGCTATTAGTATGGTTGGTCTGTTTTTCTTGAAGAAGAAAAAGCAATAGAAGTATTTAGGCTATGAACCCTACATAGCAGAAGGTATAGGTATGATCGCAAGTAGAACAAAAAACATTGTAAGATGCAGAGTGATAATATTCGCCTTTGCTTTAATGTTTTGTAGCTGCACTACTGATGAAAGGACATTAATAAAAATGTTGGATAGCGATAAAAAAATAGAGGTGATCAAAGCCATTAACTACATTGCTGATCATCATCAAACCCATATGGTCAAATATCTATTGACCGATGCGATGGACCCAAGGATTATACATGACCTACGTTACAAAGGAATGTCTATTTATCAGATAAAAATGGGTGCAATGGAGCAGCTTACGGGTATTAAGTCTGTTAAAGAAATAACATACCAACCCGATTCGACAGTATTTAAGTTTTATTTGGATATTGTTCTTAAAAAAGGTTGGATGAAGTAAGTGGCCTAGAGTAACTCATGTTTTAATGAGCAGTATTATAAAGATATATGGAAATCATAGTAACAGTCCCTGAATATTTAGATGAAGGCCTCAAGTTAGATTGGGAAGATGGATTTGAGATCGAATCGAAGGTAATTAACGGAGAGATCATGATTTCTGCCAACAAGGCTGGGCTAATTTCCTTGGCAAAACACCTATTAACTTTGGCACAGGATAACGTTCCTGCAAACCATCATTTTCATTTAGATGAATGCAACGGTTTAGAAGAAGGATCAAATCCATTGGTTATTCAAAAGAAAGGTTAATCGACCCTAATTAGTTAAGAGCTTTTTGTCCTCACGCTTTCAATAAAATTTTCCTACCGATAACAGCAAATGCTCGGCTTTCTGTTAAATCATTAACTTTTCCAGTTTTCAACTCACTTTTCCACAATGAAACCTCCATGCACCACTGCAGGGAGGTTTCATTGTAACAATAATTCCTTCTTACACTAGTGCATGGCGCTTTCATTGTAACAATGATTTCGTCTTACACCAGTGCATGGAGGTTTCATTGTAACAATGATTGTCATTACGCGAGTGTTTGGCGGTTTCATTGTCATCATCGATCCTATTTTGCAAAAATGATGTTATTGCATCTCCACGACCACTTACGTTACTCGCTTTTTTTAGCCATTAATGCTAAAGGGAAACGAAGCTAGGTTGGCCAATAAAAAGGCTCCAGCACTACCTACCCATACCGAATAATCGAAAGGAGCTTTAATGCCCAGCGTTAAACTCATGCAAAGGGCAAAAGCCATCAGCATTAAGCCTGTTAAAGTAGCAGTCCAACGCAGTTTAAAACCTACCATCAATAATAAACCTAACATACTTTCAGCAAAGGTGGCCAAATATGCATTGGTCGTTGCCAATCCGCTAGGTAAAAAGCGGTGATTTTACCCGTATAAGCAATGAAGTTTTCCATATTTCCCCAAGCAGCATACTGTTGCGGCCAGCACCCAAGCCTATCTGCCACTGCCGACCATAAGGCAATACCCAATGCAAATCTTAGAAATAGCTGCGGATAGTTATTATTGATCTTATTTTCCATGATACCAGTATTGAATAAAAGGTAAAAGTAGGAGGGTTAAGGCTCAGAAAACTTAAACTGGTTTAAGAAAAGAAGGGAAATTCAGGGGAACCTATATTCGCTATACTATAGATGGTTAGGGGGGTGGAACCTCTCCTAATCTCTGCTTGAAAAGTAGAGGGACAGAAAGTGCGTTTTGGATGGCAAAGTTCAAAGATCTCTCCGCTGCGGTCGAGACGACGATAATAAGTATGGGTAGTGAAATAGTAACGATTAACCAGTTCAACAAATCATCAATTAACCAACAGTTAACAAAGTTTTGCTACTAACCCCTAATCCCTAAAAACAACAATTCCTAGGCTTTATACGTTGTATATTAGTCGATTCCTTCCCACGCATCAATTTATTTTATTTAATTTGCCGCTATGTACTTCAAGTTTATAAGACCCCAAAATGAGTTACTTCAAAAGTACTTGGAAGGCTTTTATATCTTTGCTACCGATACCGTGGAAGATGCGCTGGAGTATATCGTGTTTCCATCCAACCATGTCATCATCTCTATTTACAACCATACGGCGCTACAAATAGGTAAACAAAGCATTGCCGTAAAAGAGGATCCTAGTTGCGGATTAAATTCCCTGGCGACCTTTGGATTTTTACAGCCCATTACTTTTTCCTACCAGCATCCCATTAGGGAAATTGCCTTTTGTTTTAAGTCGTTAGGTCTTAATCAATTCCTGAAAAATGATCTTATTGATTATTTTGAAAAAGAACTGTTTAGTTTTTTCCCTTTTGCTGATTATGAACAGGAAATGATTTCCCTGTTGGAAGAAAAGCAGGAAGATAAAATTCAGCAAAGGATAGAAGCTTATTGGCTTTCTAAATACGAAGAAAAGGATTTGGGACTATTGGAAAGAGCAATGGAATTACTAGAACAGCCCCAAAATACCATTCAACAGGTTGCCGACGAACTTTCCATCAGCAGGCAGCACATGAGCAGACTGTTTAATACGCATTTATGCAAAAGCCCATCGCAGTTTAGGAAAATAGCCCGATTTAGACAGACCCTGCAAAACAGGGTAGAAAACGTAAAGCAGCAAGATAGCCTTACTTCTCTTACGTACGAAAGTCTTTTTTACGACCAGTCGCACCTCATCAAAGATTTTAAAGCACTTACGGGAATGAACCCCCAAAAGTTCTTTAGTAAAAACCAGGCTTTTGAGAATGGACAAATCAATTGGTTCTTTCCTGACTAGGTTCCATTTTTACAATTCGCTACTTTTTGCTTTAAATAATTTAGCCCTTCTATTTGGATGAAGGGACGGCTAGCGGTTTGGTTTAGTCCTTTGCCCATTAACGAACAATTAAAAGGAACCAAAGACAAATCCGTAGCACATGAAAAGTAAAAGGCTCATCTTTTTCATCTTCCTTAACCTATTTTTTTACCTGAAAGGCAATGCGGCCACCACGCTTGTTGCAGGCGATATTGCCTTTGTGGGCTACAATGCCATGAAAAATTCCAATGAGCAATCCACGTTTTCTTTCGTGATCCTTAGGCCTGGTGGTATCGAAAATCAAACCGCCATCTATTTTACGGATAATGGTTGGAGTACCGCGACCAATGCGCTTGGGACTAGCGAAGGGATCATCACTTGGAAAGCCGCTGCTGATTTGGCACAATACACCGAGGTGAGGATTACGGCAACGGGCCAGGCCTCAGTAAGTGTAAGTGCTTTAACGGGAACGGTTACAACTTCAGGCTTTTTTGTGCTTTCTTCGGCAGGCGACCAAGTATTGGCCTATACAGGAACTGCTTTAGCACCTACCTTTATTTCGGGCATCCACATGAACAGTGAAATTGTAGGCGCAGGTAGCCAACCCACTAGTGCTGCGGCTACTTGGGATAAAATTGCCAGTGCCAACGGGCCAACAGGATGGAGCTTGACCCAAAACCGATCGGCTATTCCACCAGGACTTACCAATGGCACCAATGCTATCATGGCGGTATTATTGCCTGGTACGGCTAATGCGGAGTCTGATAATAGCCGTGTAGATTGCGATAAAGCTAAAGGTACTGACTTGAACCAGATTAGGTCAAAAATACACAACCCACAAAACTGGCTATTTAAAGATGATACGGATAACCCTTACCCTTTGCCCATTAATTGTACTTATGTAGCCCCGCTACCCGTAGGTTTAGGTACCGTGTTAGCAAGTAGTAAGGCCAATACCGTACATGTAAAATGGACCACCTTTTCTGAGCAGAACAACGATCGCTTTGAGGTACAGGCCTCTGTTGACGGAAAAACCTTTGTCACCTTGGGTACTGTAAGCTCAAAAGCCGTTAATGGCAATTCGAGCCAAGTGCTGAACTATGATTTCAGTGCCGATTTAACGCAGCAAAAAACACTTACTGGGATGGCCTTGCTGTCCATATTAGGGATCCCATTGCTAGTCATTCGCCGTAAGCACATGAAGAGTGGTGCAATCTTGAGCCTTATTTGCTTAAGCTTATTAGTGATCTCTTGCCAAAAAAATAAGGATGAACTAAAGCAGCCTGATAAAAAAGACCTATTTATTAGAGTAGTATCCTTAGATAAAGATGGCGGACAGCACCTGTCATCCGTAGTGCTTGCCGTTCCCAATGATCCCCTTAAAAAATAACCGAATCCATTTGAGCCATTATAACAATCTTTCACATGAAAAAACAATCATTAAGCCTCATCTCACTAACTAAATCCATCTTTTTAACATGCTCAATAAGCTTAACGCTCTCCTTTTTTTCGACACTCTATGCCCAAACCACCACGGCAGCGCCTAGTACAGGTTCATCCATTACCCTTAGCCAAGTGAATAGCCAACAAACCGAAGACTTGGTACTGCTAGGCAAAGTATGGGGCTTTTTAAAATACTACCATCCCAAAGTAGCCGAAGGTACACTGAACTGGGACGAAGAACTATTTAAGGTAATGCCCCAAATTTTAGCGGCAAAAGACAAAAACCAACGAAACCTGACACTATATACTTGGGCCAAGTCATTGGGCGAGGGCCATACTACTGTGGTAAAAGATACCCTTGCGGTAAGGTACCAACCTAACCTTAGCTGGATAAACCCGAAAACCTTTGGAAATGAGTTGAGCCAATTGTTGTTGAAAACAACGACTTATGAAAGAAAGCCTGATAACCACTATGTAAAAATCTATTCGGAAGACATGCCGCTGCCGTACTTTAAAAACGAAGCACCCTATAGTAGCTTCAAATATCCAGATGCAGGCTACCGGTTGTTAAGTCTTTATCGCTACTGGAACATGGTCGAATACTTTTATCCCTACAAAACTACCTTGAAAGAAAGCTGGGACAGCACCCTAAAAGGGCTGATCTCGTCCTTTGTAACTGCCAAAGATGAAATGGCTTATAAGCTTTCGGTGGCAGCAATGGTTGCCAAGATACAAGACTCGCATGTGGTGTTATCTATTTGGGCTGAACCACTGCTTTACGAATTTCAAGGCAAATTAAAACCTGCGGCAAATGTGGTGTTTGTAGGCAGTAAGGCCGTGGTCTCTAAAAGCTTGGCAGATGCTACAAACGATGCCAAAGAATTGTTAAGGGGTGATGAAATCATGAGTATCAATCATCAAAGCATCGAAACCATTTTGAAAGAGCGCTTACCTTATACAGCGGCCTCTAACTATCCTACGCAGCTTTCGAGAATAGCCACCAATTTGCTTAGGACAAATGATACGGTGATGAATTTAACCATCAAACGAGGTGATGCGGTGAAAGAAATTACGATTAAAACATTGCCTTGGGTTAAGGCCATTGTTAAAGAAAATGAAAACGAACCCTCTTTTAAACTGCTAAGCTCGGATATTGCGTATCTGCATCCAGGAAAACTGCAAGTTAAAAACCTCGATTCTATCATGAAGATAGCCATGAAAAGCAAAGCGATCATCATTGATATGCGTACCTACCCCCGAGAAACCATGTTCACCATGGCCGTAGGCAACTATTTGTTTGGCAAGTCGAGCGCATTCTGTAAAATGACCAAAGGCAGTGTCACCAAGCCTGGGCAGTTTAGCTATCTGAGCGATAGTTATATGGAAAACATTAAAATAGGGAAGGACACCAGCGATTACTACAAGGGCAAATTAATTGTACTGGCCAATGAAAGTACCCAAAGCTTTGCCGAAATGAGCTTAATGGCCTTTAAAACGGGCCCAAACACCACCATTGTAGGTAGCCAAACTGCAGGTGCCGATGGCAATGTAACGCCGCCCATTATTTTGCCAGGCAACATTAGGACCGTGTTTACAGGAATAGGCATGTACCATTTGGATGGGAGCGAAACACAGCGCATTGGGATTGTGCCCGATATTGAAGTGAAGCCAAGTATTGCAGGTATTAAGAACGGGCAAGATGAGGTACTTGAAAAAGCCATTGCCTTTGCCAACAGGAACTAGCCTCCGCCTTCAAAGTATTTTTTAATGAAAAAGATGTTGATTGGCCGATTGAAATTCGGCAAGTATCTTGCCTTGCTATGGCTTAGTTTACACCTGTCGGTTGCATTGGCACAAACAAAGTTATCTGTGGTGGCCACTCACAATGGTCCGTATTCGGCTTTGTTTGGGGGTAAAAAAGCGGATAGTATTAAGCGGCTAATTGGCAATGCACAGGTGGTATTATTAGGCGAGCCTACGCATGGCGATGGTGATATTTTTAAGTTAAAGACAGAAATGATAAAGTTTCTGCACCAGGAAATGGGCTTTAGTGTGTTGGCTTTTGAAAGTGGCCTGGTGGATTTGGCCTTGGCTAACGAAGCCATTGCTGCGGGTGAAAACACAAGCCAAGCTTTGGAAGGTAGTATCTTTAATATTTGGACGGGGAGTGCCCAATTTCGCCCATTGATGCAATATGTAGAGGAGCACAAAACTTCCCTTCAAATGGCAGGTTTCGATTCACAGTTAACAGGGACCTATTCTGCTGATGCTTTTGTAGAGGAAATCAGAAAACTGCTGAGTCACTTTAGCAAGGATGAAAAGGCCGTAGCCAAAATCGATTTTGATCAAATGGATGAAGTGATAGGCCACTTGAACGAAAGCTTTGAATTTCCTCTAAGTTCCTCCATTGCAACCTTCGAAAAGTTTAGCCTAGAAAGTATTCGCTTATTAGGCCAGTTAACACTGCCTAACCAAACCATTGTACATCACAGGGATTTTTTGGTGCAGGGATTGGAAAGTACCTTGGCTTTGGCCAAAAGCTATGTGGTACAAAAGCCCAGTGCAAAGTCTGAAAGCAGTTTTGTGGCGACAGATAGTAATCCAAGAGATCAACAAATGGCCGATAACATTTTGTTTCTGATGCAACACTATAAGGGCCAAAAGATCATTTGTTGGGGAGCCAATACTCATTTTGCTAACCGTGTTGATTTGCTGAACAATGAGGAATTAAAGTCTTATTTCCCCATAGGCCGCATCTTGAAACCGATATTGAAGGAAAAGTTGTGCATTATTGGCGCAACCGCAGGTAGTGGTAGTTACGGTAGCTGGACCGAGGAGGTGCGCAATTTACCTCCACCTTCAGCTAATGCTATTGAACAAACGCTCAACACACAAGCTATTACTGCAGCTTTGGTAGACTTAAAATCTGCTCCAAACCCAACAACTTCCTATGCGATCGAATACACCCCCTTAACTGGTCCATGGGAGCAGGTATTTGACCTATTGTTGTACGTAAAAAGTACTGGGCCATCTACACCCTACTTAAAGGAAGAGCCACCAGCGAGCAATATCAGCCAACAAACAACGTCAATTCCATCAAACAATGTTGTAAAAGAAAGTACCGTAGACCAAACGCTGCAAAACCAAACGCTCATTAAAATTAAAGCCAGCATTAAAGATGCCGTAACGGGTAAGCCCATCTCCTTTGCCAACATCCAATTGCCAAACGACATAGCACATACAGTGGCTAATGAGGCAGGCATCTTTAACTTAAATGTCCCAGCCGATAAAAACCTTAGCCTTAGTATTTCGCATGTAGGCTATCAAACGCAACACATTTTGCTCAGTACGCTTAAAAACAATGCCATGGTCCAGCTAAAACCCCAACCTCAGCAACTGCAAGCGGTAACCATTACAGCCAAACGAACGGATCCTTTTCAGGTATTAAAAGAAGCCATTGAACTTATTCCCCAAAACTACATCCAAACCGATTTTAATGCCAACTGCTATGTGCGCACCCAAAGCACTAACGTGGATACTTTACTGGCCGATGAAGAATATGTGATTAAACTTTACGCTGAAAACGGTTACCAAAAGGATGATCTTTATGCGGGGAATGTAAAACAAGCCAATCTTAAAAAAATACCGTACGCTGCTGGCATTTTTGTGCCACTTACAGGAAGTTCCGCATGGCTCAACAATGCCGATTTGATGAAAACCAATCCTATATTTAACCTCAAGCTGCTTAAAAAGTTCCAATTAACCTTAGATTCGGTAATTTACCAAGGCGACGAGAAGATCTTCGTCATCAGTTTTAAAGCTAAACAAGCTACCCACCGCGTAACGGGACTTTACTACATGAAAGCTTATAGTGGTACACTTTATATCAATCATTCAGACAAAGCCATCATCAAAACTTCGGTGAAGTGGGAAAGGGATACCGCCATCATGAACCGTTATGCCCAAAACAGTTTTAAAAAGAATCTCCCTAATCCCATCTTTACTAATCGCTATCAAGAAGAGAATATTTCTCTCACCAATTTGTACCAGCGTACTGCTACTGGAAAATACGTGGTATATTATGGCTTCATGAGTTGGCAGTACGAGGGTAATCGTTTAAAAGATGATCGCAAGTTGGACGTAAAATCGTCCTTATTGTTCCTAACGGATCAGGTGAGCACAGATCAAGTGGAAAAAATAGATCGACGAACGGCTTTTTATTATTTGGCAAAGGTGCCTTACAATGCCTTGTTTTGGGAGCAGTATAACCGTCCCTTCTTAAATGATCAATAATAGGGGAGATGAAGAAAATTTTAGTAGTAGGTATTGGGGGAGTAGGCGGATATTTTGGAGGAAGGTTAGCCAAGTCGTATCAGCATAGCGATGAGCTTGCCATTTATTTTTTAGCGCGAGGAGAAAACCTATCGGCCATACAAGCAAATGGTTTAACAGTAGTGGAAGGAAATGAACGTTTTAACACAAAGCCTCATTTAGCTACGGATGATCCGACGTGGATTGGCCCAGTAGATTACGTGGTGCTGTGCATTAAAAATTACGATTTGGACGAATGCCTTTTACAATTAAAACCCTGCATTGCTGAACATACTGTCATATTGCCTTTGTTAAACGGTGTGGATCATCGCGAGAAAATACAAGCGGCTTATCCCCAAAACTTGGCGCTAGCAGGTTGTGTTTATTTGGTGGCTAGGCTAGCTGCGCCAGGTTTAGTGGAAAACACAGGAAAAGTATCGAGCTTGTTTTTTGGCCACAAGGACTTAAAAGATGACCAACTTTTATGGTTAGCGGAAACATTGCAACAAGCAGGTATCGAAGCCACGTTAACACAAGAAATAACACAAGTAATTTGGAGGAAATTTGTTTTTGTATCTGCTATTGCCACCGCTACCTCATTCTATCACCAAAGCGTAGGACAAATTGTGGAAGATCAGGAAATGGACCGTTCGCTACGGCAGCTCATTCATGAAGTGTGCAGCTTGGCCAAAGCTAGCAACGTAGGGCTTCCAGACGATATAGAATCGTTAACTTATCAAAACCTTTGTAAATTACCTTATGCCACCACTTCCTCTATGCAGGTAGACAGGGCAAAGCATGCTGCAAAAACGGAGCTTGAATCCCTAACAGGATATGTGGTTCATCAAATGCAGCAGTTGAAGTTGCCGTCTCCCACGTTTAAATTGATGTATGATCGACTCAAGCAGTCGTAGGCCCAATTGTTCTTTGGATTTCATCCATTAGTTGGTGATAGCTGTACTAAAATCAACAAACAGTTTAAACAAATTTTCGTAAGCCGTTAAGGGCAATGTTTCCGCTTTATCATCTACATCATGATAAGCCGCAATACCACCTTGTGTATAAAGAAAAAATGCAGGCACACCCTTTTCTGTAAAGAAATAATGATCGCTGTTGGCAGCCTTGCCTCTAGCGTTAATTTTTGCGAGCAATTGCTTTTCGTTGTTGATTTTGTTCAGCAAAGCAAATTCTTGTGCGTGAATGGTGGCGTTTACCACGGTTGCACCCGTTTCGCCCGTGCCAACCAAGTCTAAATTCCATAAAAAGCGAATGTTTTTAAGAGGAATCAAAGGGTTTTCGGTGAAGTATTTGGAACCCAATAAGCCTGCTTCTTCGGCCGCAAAGCAGATAAAAGCGACGCTGTATTTCGGTGGATGGACAGCATAGTACTTGGCCAAATCTAGCAACATGGCTACGCCGCTGGCGTTATCATTAGCTCCTGGGAAAAAGGTTTTTGAACCCATGCCACCCAAATGATCATAGTGAGCGGTAAATACCAAAATCGAATCGGGTTTTGTCGTTCCCTTAATGATGGCGCCGACATTAGCTGCGGTAAAATTGGGGACCAGTTCATTGGTCATATTAAGCTCGATGTGTGAAAGGGGCAATGAAACCGAATTTTTGTTGACCTCTACAATGGTGTAATCAAGAGCCTGCTGCGAAACTGACCATGTAAGCTTGGGTTGCAGGCTAATGGCAATTTGGCCGCTTTTACTTAAATAAGTAGTACTGTCTTTTTGAATTAAACTATCGCTAGCGGTAGTACCCTTGCTGGCCTGATGGACGATAAAATCCTTACCAGGGATTAATGTTTTCCCGTTTAGTTTCAGCGACATGTTGCTTGGGAAAGTGTTTACGGGAAAAGAGAAGAACTGCTTGTAGCTATTGCCGCTCAATGGAGAAAGCCCAAACTTTTTGAACTCGTTTTCAATAAAATCGGCAGCCTTGCCCATGCCATTATTGGTGTAACCGCGTCCCCAATATTTTTTTGAGGTAAGCGTGCTGATGGTTTTTTTGGCGTAGTTGAGGTCTTGTGCAAAGGATTGGAGACAGCCAAGACTAAGTATCGCAAATAATAGGATTCGGGACATAACAAAAATGCTTTGTGCCACAAGATATAAATTTGTGTGCACAAAGCATTTCGATCTATGGGTGAAAAGGAATTATCCTTTTACCAAATAAGCATTGATGATTTTGGTGATTTCTTCTTTGTTTTTAGCCGAAGTCCAGTTCTCTTTTACCGATTGCGCATTAGCGGCGAAGAATTTTTCGTAAAGGAGCTTGTTGTCTACTTTCGAAGTTAATTTAATGGTGCTGTTGTTGGCAAATACATTATCCCAAATGTCACGAGCATCTTTCCAGAAACCTTCGTTCTTTTTCCACCATTCCTGTGCGTAGCCAAATGACTTTGGATCTGTTTTCACAAACTCCTCTAAACCTTTTTCTTGGGCAATTAATTTATCTTTTGCACCTGGCGCACGAACAATTTTCTTGTTGTCTTGCTCAAACATCCATCCCGTAGGGGTGATGTATACAAAGTTACGACGGTTCAATACGTTATAGTCGTTACGTTCAGTATGCTCACGGCGTGGAAGCGGCGAATCTGAATAGCTTAACCATTGTGATCTACCATCAACATGAACCCAGCTACCAATGGCTTGGTAACGTGGACTGTCATCTACTTGAAAAACCTTTTGGGTCCATTTGCCTTTATATTCTTCTGGCTTTAAGGTTACGTTTTTCCAGGTGTCTTCTTTTTCAAAAGCTAATATTTTTGGATCTTCATAAGTCCAATCCTCACGCCAGTGCTTAATGATCATGCTGTCGCCTCTCATGACCAAAAGGTGTTGGATCACGATTTTTTTAGGCGAATCTTCTACAATGATGGCAATCTCTTTAGCTGAAGAGCGGTGTCTGTCATGAAACTTGTAATCATCATCAGGAGAAAAGGTCTCTGCGTAGTTAAAAGTAACTTTATAGAAGCCTGCCAATGATTTAATAGCGTTGCGATCTTGTTCTAACTTGTTTTGGGCCGCAACACTCATAGCGGCACATATTAACACGATAATTAAGTTTATTTTTTTCATTTTAATGGGATTGATTTTAATTTATTTGTGTTTTCGGCTGTTTGGATGGGTTAGATTTTTTCTTTTTTCGTCCAATCCAAATAACTAATCCAGTAATTGGTAAGCTCGCAGCAATTAAACTGGCGATAAACGCTAGGATTTTTCCAGGCAAGCCTGCAATTGCTCCAATATGGATATCGTAATTCATTCGGATGATTTTATCTGCTGTACTCGTATTCTTAAATCTACCAAAGACATGCTTTACCTCAATTTTTTTTAACGTATGCTGATCAAAGTATCGGTAATCGGCTTTCCAATAAGTATTTGGATCTGGATTTTTAGCAATCTCTATCGCACCTTTTGTATCCTCAGGAATATGTACGTCGATGCTGCCCTGAAAAGAGGGGTCTTCTTTAAGAGATTTAGCCCAAAGTTGGTCAGCGGCCGCAGCATTTAATTGAAGTTTAGCCGAATATGTAGTATCAGAATAGGTTTCTTCAAAAAGGTTCATGCTTTTACCTCCAGAGCTTGCCCAGTAAACCGATTTGGCAAACCACTGAAATCCCATGATCATTCCCGTTAAACCAATAAATATGGCGATGAAGGCAATGTAAAAGCCCAATACATTGTGTAGGTCATAATTTAGCCTGCGCCATTTTGATTTCAGTTTTACCGTGAACCGTTGTTTTCTTGCTGCTTTGCTCTTTGGCCACCATAAAATTAGACCAGAGATGAGCAAGAAGACAAACATCATGGTTGCTGTGGTGAGTATAGGTTGGCCAATTTGCGGAGGCAACCATAGGTAGTAATGGCCCATAATCACGACTCTGAAAAAGTCCTCATCCATGTTTTTTACCTTCAGGACTTCTCCAGTGTACTGATTGACAAATACGATATAGTAATAGGTCGGCGAATCGTGGTAATAAACAACTTGTGTCGTTCTACCAGGCTGATAAGTTACGCTATGCGCTTTTTTGTTGGGTAGGGCTTTATCGGCAATGGCCTTGAGTTGCGTAGGCGCTAAAAGGGGCTTACTTTGTGTTTCTGTAAAGCGGTAGGGTTGAGTCGCATCCTCGATTTCCCTTTCGAAAGCCAAGATGCAGCCTGTAATACCCAAGAAAACTACAAATAGTCCTGATAATAAGCCAAGCCACAGGTGCAGCCTACCTATCCAATACTTAAATGTATGTTTATTTTTTATCGGTTTTTTATAGCCCATACGGTTTAATCTAAAGCAAAACCAACCTAGCTTCTAGCCAGGTTGGTTTTGGCAATAAGAAGGTTAATTAAAATTTATAGGCAATACTTAACCTATAATTTCTTGGCGCTTCTGCTTGCCACGAATACACGCCCAAGTCGTAACTAGGGGCATTCCAATAGCCCGTGTAGTAAGCACCTGTGTATAAATATTTGTCTAATACGTTAAATACATTAGCATTTATCCTCAGGCTCTTGTTCTCCCAAAATAATCCGCCATCTAGTTTAAAGTAATCAGGTAGGTTTCGCTCCTCGTTGGTGCCGCTGAAAGTACCCATGGCACGGCCAGCTAAATGACTAAAGCCAGCCGAAATGCCAGCACCTTTTAAGGTACCATTTTGCAAAGTGTAGCTTAACCATGCGTTAGCGGTATGTTTAGCAAAGCCTGGTACGACCTCTCCAACGGCAACGCTTTTAACGCCAGGAGCAACTTTGGTTACTTTTCCATCCGTATAAGCGTAGTTAGCAATCAATTTTAAGCCAGATATGATTTCACCACGAAGATCAAACTCAATACCTTGAGCCCTTTTTTCGCCGATAACGATGCTGTAGCTTTCACCAGCGGTATTTGTTGGATCAGCAGCTAACTCATTTTGTTTCAAGATACGGTAAACCGATACGGTAGTGTTCCACTTGCCATCTAACCAATCTTTTTTAATCCCAGCTTCGTAATTGGTACCAGTTAGTGGAAGGTTTTTTTCGCCATTGCGCAAAATGCCCGACTGTGGCAAGAAGGACTGATCGTAAACGGCATAAACGGCAGTGTTTTTATCAATTGAGTAACTTAAACCAATTCTTGGCGTAACCTTTTTTGCTTTTTCAGCATTGGCGCCGTAAGCAGATTGGTTAACATAAGTATATCGCCCAGCTAAAGTTAACCTTAGTTTATTGTCAAAGAAACCTAGCTCATCTTGTAAGTAAGCACTTAGATATTTTTGGTCGATGATATTCGTTCCAGCTCTTACTTTTAAGCTAGTGCTTCTATCAAAAGCTGGATATCCGTTTGCTGGATATCCGTAATTGGGATTGTTAACGTTAAAAGGTGCACTTGGTAAATCTAAATCATGCGATTGTCCCCAATCAGCCATGTAATCTTTTTTACCACCATCAAATCCTACTAAAATTCTATGTACAATACCACCAGTTTTAGCTTGACCATTCACGAAGAATTGAGCCAATTTCATGGTGCTTTCTGCATCCCAAATGGCTACATTTCTAATGATGGTGTTATTAGTGTAGACTGCGGAAGGCCAAGAGCTGTAGCCATTTTGTAAATATTTTGAATACGCTACTTGCGCAGTGGCTTTCCAAGTATCGCTGAAATTATGCTGCAAGTTTATAAATGAACTATGGTCGTTTATTCTGGTATCGGGTACTCCGGGCTGAGTTAGAGTAAAGTTTCTTGGTAAAGTAGCATAGCCATTAGGACTAAAAATGTAATATGAACCTACTTCCGTCATTTTTGCATTTTGTAAAGCATACTCGGCTGTGATTTTGGTTTTATTGCTTAATTGATAGCTCAATGATGGCGCAAAAGTATAGCGATCGTTGTTTTCAAAAGGCCTAAAAGAACCTTTGGTTTGTGCCGCTGCATTTAGCCTAAATAGCAGCTTGCCATCGTTGGTAATTTTATGATCGAAATCAATAGCGGTTCTATACAGATCATAGCTTCCCACGGTGAAAGAAACCTCTCCTTTGTTAATTCCTGTAGGCTTTTTGGTTACTACATTGTATAGCCCACTTGGGTCGCCGTTACCTAGCATAAAGCCAGCAGGTCCTTTTACAAACTCGATATGGTCTACAAAGCTCATGTCTTCAGTTAATGGCCCCCAGTAAGAATTCACAAAATTGAAGCCGTTACGCATTGCCTGTACTTGAGAACCTCTCATTTTGATGTTGGTGTATAAGTCTCCCCAATGCTCAGCTCTGGCTGCACCACTTACGTTTCTTACTAAACCGTCGCTCATGCTGATGATTTGTTGATCTTTAATGAGCTGTTCGCTCACAGTTTGTATATTCTGTGCTGCTTCTAAGAGAGGTTCGTTTAACCTGAGGGAGGCGGACGGCAAGCTTACTTTATACTTGTTTTTCTTACCTGCAATAGTTACTTCTTTTAATGCCTCATTATTTTCAGTAAGTATGAAGTTTACATACGCTGTTTCTCCCGCACTAACGGTAATTGATTCTTCTTGGGTGTTTAAGCCAACCGCACTAACTTTTAAGATATAGCTACCTGGTTTTATCTTATGGAAAGTGTAGGCTCCGTTATCATCAGTTAACGTATTTTGTGTTTTTTCTTTCAGCCCTATGCTGATAAAAGCAGCGGGCTGGCCGTCAGATGTCGTTATTTTCCCTTTTATACTTCCATTTTGTTGAGCAAAGGCCGTATTATGAAATATAATCAAAAGTATGAGCGCTAAACGGAGTCGTATTTTCATTTTATTATTATTTGGATTAATTCTAAACTGCTGCAAATTAACGACACCGCTCCGTTTAATCCAAATTATTTTTAATTATTCTAAATAAAGATGTTTGTAAGCTCGTAACTTTTTCGCTTTTCTACTGTTGTTGAAAAAAAACATCTTATGGACATTAGATCTAATGAGCCTTATTGGCTAGTCAACAATGGTATTTTAAATGCTTATCCTTCTTTACGAAAAGATATGGTTTGCGATGTTTTAATTGTTGGTGCAGGGATCACAGGAGCATTAATGGCGCATGCTTGCGTGGCCGAGGGTTTCAATACCTTGCTTATTGATAAGCGGGAAATTGCCAATGGAAGCACTTCCGCAACCACGTCGATGCTACAATATGAAATTGATGTGCCTTTATATCAACTGGAGAAATTAATAGGAGAAGTTGGGGCAGTGTCCAGCTACAAAGCTTGTAGGAACTCCATTTGGGATTTGAAGAAAATTGCTGAAGAAATTAAATCAGAAGCGGGATTTCAATCTAAAAACTCACTTTACTTTGCGGGAAGCGGAAAAGATGAAAAGTGGCTGAAATTGGAATTTGAGAAAAGACTGAAAGCAGGATTCGATGTGAAATGGTTGGATAAAGAGCAAATTCAGGCTAACTATGGTTTGCAATCGGAAGGTGGGATTTTATCAGCAGATGGCGCTAGTGTAGATGCTTTTAGGTTGGCTCATGAACTGTTGGCGTATAACCACAAGAGAGGTTTAGCCGTTTTTGATAAAACCGAGCTGATGAAAGTTAAATATCTAAAAGATGAAGTGTTGGTAGAAACAGATACCAATTCTAAAATTAGAGCGAAAAAGATCATTTATTGCACTGGTTATGAAAGTGCAAAGCTCATTCCAGAGAAAATAGTGAATTTAAAAAGCACTTATGCGATGGTTAGCGAACGTATGAATGGCGCTACCTCTGCCATTTATGATACGCTTTTTTGGAATACAGATAGCCCATATTTGTATATGCGGAGTACTGCAGATCACCGTCTTTTGGTAGGGGGTGAAGACGAAAATTTTAGAAATCCAGTATTGCGAGATGCCTTGTTAAACAAAAAAGAGAAGAAACTTTTGAAGGCCATCAATAAGCTGATGCCCAATATTGACTTCATTGCCGACTTTGCTTGGTGTGGTACTTTTGGCGAAACAAAGGATGGATTGCCTTACATTGGCCCTCACCCCAAATTCCCAAACAGTTATTTTTGCTTGGGATTTGGAGGGAATGGAATTACGTTCTCGGTAATAGGGGCCAATATGATCGTGGGAATGCTACGAAACGAAATAGATCCCCTAGCTTATTTTTTTAGGTTTGGCAGGTAATTATTGATGTACAATGATTTGCCCGTTGAAAGTCCTTTCATTAGCATCTGGGGTAACTTTCCCGCCTGCAAGTACGGTATAGAAAGTACCTTTTACAAGTGTTCTTTCAACCGTAGCTTTTACGGTGGTAGTTGAAGCGCCTTTGATTTCTAATACTTTTGCACCAGGATCAACGGCTACAAACCCGCTGTAGGCCTTATACGCTTTATTGGTAGCAAGATTAGTAGTGGCATCTTTAATGCCTAAATCTAAAGCCGCTGCATCTGGAGATAGGTTGATAAAACGAACATAAGCTTTTTCCGTAGAGGTGTTTGAAAAGTCATCAGTTAAAAGTAGCCCGTCGAAATTACCGCTAGTACCTACCAGATATAAGGTAGAAAAAGCGCTAGTTGCTATAGCAACATTTTTGGTATAAATAGAAGCAGTTTCGCCAGCTGTGGTGAACTTAACATCATAAGTGCCGGTATTAAGTTGGGCATATTTTATGCCGCCAGCATAAGGTAGTGCGGCACTATTGGCTTTCGTAGTGTTAATATACGCATCGTAAGTGGTTGAGCTAGGAGAAGCATTGTAGATACTTAGAGATCCATAGTTTGCAACTGGTGTGTCACTTTTTCCACAAGCAGAAATTAAAGTAACTGCGGCAATCGCAAGCAAAAGAAATAAAGCTTTGAATGATGATTTTGTATAGGTTGTATTCATGTTAAAGAGTTGATGACAATTTAGTCTGTCTGAAAATTAAGTTATAAATATACAAATATTGGTTTTATCGATTTTATTTCGATGTTAAACTTTGTTAAATAAAGGATTTCGAATGCTAGCGGTCGATTTCTTTTAAGGCAATACGCAAGGTTAATCTGTTTCGCTACAAGTGGGACATAAATATCAGATATTCCTGCTTTTTCGAATATTAAGGAATGTTAAACAAAATGTAAAAAAATACGAATTCTATTGCACAACTCAATTTTTATTTAAACCTTTGCGGCACAATCAATTCAATAGTATTGATTTTATAAAAAAGTGAGTAAACAAATCGTCCATAAATTATCTGTTTTAGAGGCCAAAAGCATGGCCCCTAACGGCTATTTTATTGAACGTTTACGACCCGTATTCCATATCACTACAAGTCGGCAACTCTTTACGCCGCGGATTTAAGTCATACCCGTAGGGAACTTAAACCCATGAGGAATTGATCCTCAATAAAAACCCAATTAACAAGAATACCATATTTTTTCGTTAAAGAATTAATGAATAATAACGATTTTATAGTGCAAGTTGCACTTCCTGAACATCGTGTTTTTGCTGAAGAAATAGTTGAAGAAATGGCTGAATCAGCAAAGGCTAGAGGAACAGGTATCGCTAAACGTTCGCCAGAATACGTAGCTGGCAAAATGCAGGAAGGAAAGTCGGTAATCGCTTTCCATAAGGATGGAACGTGGGCTGGATTTTGCTACATCGAAACTTGGAGTCATGGCCAATTTGTGGCCAATTCTGGCTTAATTGTAAGCCCTAAATTCCGTAAAGCAGGATTGGCAAAAGCCATTAAAGAGGAAATCTTCGCCTTGTCAAGAAAGCTATATCCAAAAGCAAAAATATTTGGTTTAACTACTGGATTGGCCGTAATGAAGATCAACTCTGACTTAGGCTATGAGCCCGTAACCTACTCGGAACTTACCCAAGATGAAGAATTTTGGAAAGGCTGCCAAAGCTGTGTCAACTTCGAAATCCTTAAAATGAAGGAACGTAAGAACTGCATGTGTACCGCAATGTTGTACGATCCAAAAGAAAAGAAACACGAAGCAGCCAAAGAATTTGCGGAAGAGTTGCAGAAAAAGCCGAAGCTTTATGAAAGATTTATGCGTATTAAGCAGCGTTTAATCGAAAAAAATAAAGGAAATAACGATTTGAAATCGCTGTTGTTGTTTTTGGCTTTGATAAGTAAATAGAAAATTAATTAATGAACCACCTAAGATTCCTTAGTGTATTAAAGCTTCGGTTTTCTTAGGTCTCTAAGGTGGTTAAAATAGGTAAATACGAAATGAAAAAGAAAGTTGTTTTAGCATTTAGCGGAGGTTTAGATACCTCATTCTGTTGCATCCATTTAACTAAAGACAGAAATTTAGAAGTACACTCTGTAGTGGTAAATACTGGTGGTTTTTCTGAAGAAGAGTTAAAGGAAATTGAAGCACGGGCTTATGCTTTAGGTGTAACATCGCACGCTGCGGTTGATGAAACCGAAAACTATTACAACGACAGCATCAAGTATTTGATTTTTGGTAATGTATTAAAAAATGCTACTTATCCACTATCGGTAAGTGCGGAGCGTGTTTGCCAAGCTACGGCAATTGCCAATTACGTAAAGAAAATTGGTGCTGATTATGTAGCTCATGGAAGTACTGGTGCGGGAAATGATCAAGTGCGTTTTGATATGATTTTCAATATCCTGATTCCTAATGTAGAAATCATTACGCCAATTAGAGATTTAAAATTATCACGCGAAGCAGAAATTGAATATTTAGCCAAACACGGTGTGGTTTATACGGCTGAGAAAGCAAAATATTCGATTAACAAAGGTTTGTGGGGTACTTCAGTAGGTGGTGCAGAAACATTGACTTCTAACCAAACTTTACCAGAAAGTGCTTGGCCAACTCAAGTAACTGAAACAGAATCTAAGAAAGTAGAATTAATTTTTGAAAAAGGTGAATTGGTTGCGGTTGATGGCGAGAAGTTGGAACCCGTAAGAGCTATCCAGAAATTGCAAGCTATTGCTGCTCCTTTTGGTGTTGGCCGTGATATCCACGTTGGCGATACTATTATTGGCATTAAAGGTCGTGTAGGCTTTGAGGCAGCAGGGCCGATGGTTATCATCAAAGCTCACCACGCTTTAGAGAAACACACCTTAACCAAATGGCAGTTGAGCTGGAAAGAGAACTTGTCTTCTTTCTATGGTAACTGGTTGCATGAAGGTCAATTCCACGATCCAATTATGAGAGATATGGAGGCTTTCTTGACTTCTACACAAAGCACCGTTAACGGAAAAGTATTTGTAGAGTTGTTGCCATATCGTTTCCACATCATTGGTATCGAAAGTGCTAACGATTTAATGAGTAATAAATTTGGTAGCTACGGAGAAATGAATAATGCTTGGTCTGGAGAAGACGTAAAAGGTTTTTCTAAAATATTCGGTAACCAAGTAATGATTTGGCATAAAGTAAATACTGAGAAGTAGAAGGAGAGTCCGAAAGACAGAAAAGTCTAAAAGGTTTCTGATCCTTGTCGTCATTGCGAGGTACGAAGCAATCTTATGAATTGTCGAAGGATTAACTATTATTAGATAATGAGTAAAATAGAAATTAAACGTATTGACCAAAATGAAGCAAACTTAGTTGTTGGCTTGTTTAATCAGTACAGAATATTTTACGGTAAATTCTCTGATTTAGGAATGGCAAAGGATTTCATCGACGCCCGACTGGAGAATAACGAATCGGTGATTTTTGTAGCGTTGGATGAAAATAATCCTGTAGGATTTACACAGCTTTATCCGAAGTACTCATCGGTAAGGCTGGTTAAAAATTGGATATTGAACGATTTGTTTGTCAATCCAGAATACCGTAAACAAGGAATCGGGGAGGCGCTTATTAAAACGGTCATGGATTTTGCGAAAGGACAAGGCGCTGTCTATGTTCAGCTAGAAACAGCCGTTGATAATTTTACAGCGCAAAGTCTTTACGAACAAATTGGTTTTGTAAAGCAAGGGCCAGATGAAGAGTTTTTACTTTATAAAATTGAACTATAAAATAGAGGGATAAAGATATCCTTAAACATTCAACTTTAAACTAATGAAAATAAAGGCAGGAATTATTGGAGGAGCAGGTTATACTGGAGGCGAGATGTTACGCATCTTGGTTAATCACCCACAAGTAGAAATTGCTTTTGTAAATAGCAGCAGCAATGCTGGAAATCTAATTTCAGATATACACACTGATTTATTCGGGGATACTGACCTGAAATTTACAGACCAAATTTCGCAAGACATTGACGTGCTATTTTTATGTGTTGGCCACGGCGATGCAAAGAAATTTTTGGAAGTAAACCCAATAAACGAAAAAGTTAAAATCATCGATTTATCGCAGGACTTTAGATTAGCTCAAAACTCGCAATTTGCAACCCGTAACTTCGTTTATGGCTTGCCAGAATTGAATAAGGAAAAAATCCAAACTGCACAAAACATTGCTAATCCAGGTTGTTTTGCAACTTGTATCCAAATGGGCTTATTGCCACTGGCTTCAAGAGGTTTGCTACAAAGTGAAGTGCATATTAATGCCACTACGGGGTCAACTGGAGCAGGTCAGAGTTTGAGCAAAACCTCACATTTCAGTTGGAGAAATAATAATCTTTCGATTTATAAGGCTTTCGAGCACCAGCACTTAGGTGAAATAGGCGAGAGCCTAACTCAGCTGCAAGGCGAAGTAAAAGAAGCTTTAAACTTCATCCCACAGCGTGGTGATTTTACCAGAGGGATTTTGGCAGCGATGTACATTGAAAGCGATTTGACCGAAGAAGCAGCATATGAACTTTACGAAAGCTATTATGCCAGTCATCCATTCACTCATGTAAGTCGGAAAAACATCGATTTAAAACAGGTGGTAAATACCAACAAGTGCTTGATCCATTTGGAAAAACATGGCAACAAATTATTTATCATCAGCATCATCGATAACCTTTTAAAAGGCGCCAGTGGACAAGCCGTACAAAATATGAATTTAATGTTTGGCTTGGAAGAAACAGTAGGGCTGAAATTGAAAGCAGCTAATTTTTAAACAACCTGTCATGCTGAGCCCGTCGAAGCATCTGCAAGCGATGAAACAGATCCTTCGTTCCTCAGGATGACAACAACCACAAAAAAATGAACTTATACGACGTATATCCATTAAACGACATAGAAATCACTAAAGCATCAGGCAGCAATGTTTGGGATGCTAACGGACAACAATATTTAGACCTGTATGGCGGTCATGCGGTAATTAGCATTGGCCATACCAACCCGCATTATGTGCAACGTTTAACCGAGCAGTTAAACAAAGTAGGCTTTTACTCTAACTCTATCAAAATTCCTTTGCAAGTACAATTGGCAGAGAAATTAGGTCAGGTTTCTGGTAAAACCGATTACCAATTATTCTTATGTAACTCTGGAGCGGAAGCTAACGAAAACGCGTTGAAATTGGCTTCTTTTTACAACGGTAGAAAGAAAGTCATTGCCTTTAAAGGTGCTTTTCACGGTCGTACCTCATTGGCTGTTGCAGCTACGGATAACCCGAAAATTGTAGCACCAGTTAACGAGACTGAAAACATTATTTTCTTGCCTCATAATGATGAGCAAGCTTTGGTAGATGAATTTGCAAAACATGGAAATGAAATTGCAGCGGTAATTCTTGAAGGCATTCAAGGTGTGGGCGGAATTAGAGAAGCCTCAAAAAGCTTCTTACAAAAAATACGTTCACTTTGTGATGAATATAATGCCGTATACATTGCTGATAGTGTACAATGTGGCTATGGCAGAACTGGACAATTCTATTCGCACGATTGGGCTGGCGTAGATGCTGATATTTATACTATGGCTAAGGGAATGGGCAATGGGTTTCCAATTGCAGGGATTTCAATTGCTCCAAAATTTAAGCCTTGGCACGGACAGCTGGGAACCACTTTTGGCGGTAACCATTTGGCTTGTGCTGCAGCATTAGCGGTATTGGAAGTCATCGAGAAAGATAACTTAATGAAAAATGCCGAAGAAGTAGGTGCTTATCTGATTGAAGAGCTAAAGAAATTTGAGCAAGTGAAGGAGGTGCGTGGAAGAGGCTTGATGATTGGTATTGAATTGCCTGAAGAACTAGCACATGTAAAAAAAGAGCTGTTGTTTAAGCATTTTATCTTTACAGGTGAAGCAAAGCCTAACGTAATCCGTTTATTGCCAGCATTGAACTTGACCAAGAAACATGCAGATACGTTCCTAAAGGCATTTGGCGAATTAGTGAAGTAATATAAACTAACCGTCATTGCGAGGCACGAAGCAATCTTAAAGCTATAGAGATTGCTTCGTGCCTCGCAATGACGATATAATATAGAGAAAAACAGTAGAGGAAAACCCTATACCTTAAACCTTATACCTTTTAAATATGAAGTTGTTTTCTTCCGTAAATGATGTAACCGACATCAAGCAGTTAGTAGCAAGTGCTTTGGCATTAAAGGCTAACCCTTATGCGCATAGCGATTTGGGCAAAAACAAAACCCTTGGACTGGTGTTTATGAACCCAAGTTTGCGTACTCGTTTAAGCACCCAAAAGGCAGCCCTTAATTTAGGGATGAACGTGATGGTGATGAACATGGACAAGGAAGGTTGGGCTTTGGAAACACAGGATGGTGTGATCATGAATGGTACGACCGTGGAGCATATTCGTGAAGCTGCTGCCGTGATGGGCGAGTATTGTGATGTACTAGGCTTACGTTCGTTCCCCAAGCTGCAAAACAGAGAAGAAGACTATAACGAGGAGTTTTTTAACAAATTCGTGAAGTTTTGCGGCGTACCAGTGGTAAGCTTAGAAAGTGCCACCAGACACCCGTTGCAAAGTCTAGCGGATTTGGTGACCATACATGAAACTTGGGAGACCTATCGTATTGATGCCAAGGCTAAACCAAAAGTGGTGTTGGCTTGGGCACCCCATATCAAACCTTTGCCGCAGGCAGTTCCAAACTCGTTTGCAGAGTGGATGAGCAGAGCGCAAGCAGAAGGAATGTTAGATTTTACCATCGCCCAACCTGAAGGTTTTGAACTTAATGAAAACTTTACTTCTGGCGCTAAAATTTCTCATGATCTAGATGAAGCTATTGCTGATGCAGATTATGTCTATGTGAAGAACTGGAGCAGCTACAAGGAATATGGCAAACTGTTAGATTTTCCAGAGGGATGGATGATGGATAACGAGAAGTTGAAATTGACCAGCAATGCAAAAGTAATGCACTGTTTGCCTGTTCGTAGAGACTTGGAATTGGCTTCTGAAATATTGGATGGGCCAAACTCCTTAGTCATACACGAAGCTGGAAACAGATTATGGTCTGCACAGGCGGTACTAAAAGCAATGTTGGAAGAAATAAAATAGTTAAGAGTTTTGGGTTACGAGTTACAGGTGTAAATGCCTAAGCTCATAACTCATAACTTATAACCCATAACCTAAAACATGCAAAAACTAACCATCATAAAAATAGGCGGAAACGTTATTGACAACTCCGAAAACCTATACCGCTTTTTGGAAGATTTTACTTCTTTAGAAGGTCCTAAAATATTGATTCACGGAGGGGGTAAAATCGCTACTGAAACCAGTGCTTCTTTAGGAATTGAAGCAAAAATGGTAGATGGACGCAGGATTACAGATATTGAAACGCTGCGTGTGGTGACCATGGTTTATGCAGGGCTGATTAACAAAAACATTGTTGCGCAACTGCAAGCAAAAGGAGCCAATGCCATTGGTTTAACTGGCGCTGATGGCAATATCATTAAAGCTAAAAAGCGTCCTGTAAAGGAGATTGACTACGGCTTTGTAGGCGATTTGGATGAAAACTCTGTTTCGGTTACTTCTTTAGCACACTTATTACAAGCTGGTTTTGTGCCAGTGCTTTGCGCCATTACGCATGATGGCGAGACACAATTGCTGAATACCAATGCGGATACGATTGCTTCGGCAGTGGCGGTGGCAATGTCGGCCCAATATGAAACACATTTGGTATATTGCTTTGAGAAAAAAGGTGTATTAAAAGATGTGAATGATGATGCTACGGTAGTAAGGGAAATCCGTTCTGTAGACTTTGAACCGCTAAAAGCTGATGGAACTGTAGCAGGAGGAATGATTCCTAAATTGCACAATGCTTTTGAGGCGATTAATAAAGGAGTTACTTCGGTTTATATCGGCAAAGCCGATGAGTTGAATGAAATAGCGTTAGGTACGTTTGGCACGAAATTAAGCCCCTAAACCCCCTGGGGGGACTTTTTTTAAGCGCTTTGCAATTCCCCTCTTTTAGAGGGGTGCCCGAAGGGTGGGGTGTTTTTGAGTTTAATATACTTTTTGTCGTCATTGCGAGGTACGATGTTACGCTTGGAGTAGTATTGCAATGTGCTTGCGTTCTAAACCTGATAGCAGCGAACACGAAGTGCAACGGAGTAAAGCGGATAGCAGGGCTAAACATTAAAAAGAGCATCACTACTGCTTTTCAATTAAAATAAAACCATCGAAGCATCGGTGAAATCATAAAATCTGGGTAATCACAAAAAGATGAAAAAAATAACCATTATCGGCAGCGGAAATATTGGACTTTCTTTAGCAAAAGGACTCGTAAATAAAGCTTATTGCAAGGCAGAGAACATTACTTTAACCCGCAGAAACATTAAGTTGATGACGGAAGAAGTAGCCGCTGGATTTAAAGTGAGCGATGATAACTTGGCCGCTATTGAAGGGGCTGATATTGTAGTGTTGGGAGTTTTGCCGCAACAGTTAAAGAAAGTTTTAGTGCAACTGGCTCCCGCGGTAAATCCAGAAAAGCAACTTTTCGTTTCAGTAGTTTCAGGAGTAACCTGTGCGGATGTGCGTAAGGAGCTTGGCGAAAATGTACAGGTTATTAGGGCAATGCCAAATACGGCCATTTCTATTGGACAAAGCATGACCTGCATTGCTACAGATAGCGCAACTGATGAAAATTTAAACGAAGTAGTGACTTTGTTTGAAACCGTTGGTGCCGTAGTGACCATTCAGGAAGATTTAATGACCTCGGCAACGGCTTTGTGTGCCTGTGGGATTGCCTTCTTTTTGCGCAGCATTAGAGCTGCTTCGCAGGGCGGTGTAGAGATTGGTTTCCATGCGCACGATGCTTTGAAAATGGCAGTGCAAACGGCTAAAGGAGCAGCAGATTTATTGTTATTGAACGAAACCCATCCAGAAACTGAAATAGATAAAGTAACTTCGCCCAAAGGTTGTACTATTGCAGGCTTAAATGAAATGGAACATAATGGTTTCAGTTCATCGCTAATTAAAGGAATTAAACTTTCGGCTAAAAAAGCAGGCGGGTTATACAACGAATAAATAATCTGTCATGCTGAGCTTGTCGAAGCATCTGTAAGCGATGAAAAAGATTCCTCGTTCCTCGGAATGACAATAAAGTTTTTATGGTAGAAAAGTTAATTAAAGAAAGTACTGAATTATTGCGTGATTTAATCCGCATTCAGTCTTTTAGTAAGGAAGAAGATAGAACGGCAAATTTAATTGCACAGTTTTTAGGTGAGCATGGCATTAAAACGCATCGTAAGCTGAACAATGTTTGGGCTTACAACAAGCATTTTGATGCGTCGAAACCTACGGTGTTGCTTAATTCGCATCATGATACCGTAAAACCGAATTCGGGCTATACCCGTGATCCTTACGATGCTGCTATTGAGGATGGCAAATTGTTTGGCTTGGGAAGTAATGATGCAGGTGGCTGTTTGGTATCGCTGATTGCTACTTTCTTGTACTTTTACGAGCAGGAGGGTTTAAAATATAACTTCTGTTTAGCGGCAACTGCCGAAGAAGAAATTTCAGGAAATGATGGATTGGAATTAGTGATTCCAGATTTGGGCGAACTTGAATTTGCCATTGTGGGTGAACCTACTGAGATGCACCTAGCTATCGCTGAAAAAGGCTTGCTAGTGATTGATTGCACGGCCCACGGTAAAGCAGGACATGCGGCACGTGAAGAAGGTGAAAATGCGATTTACAAAGCGCTTCCAGATATCGAATGGTTCCGTAATTACCAATTTCCTAAAGTGTCCGAAGTTTTTGGCCCAGTAAAAATGACGGTAACTATTATCAATGCAGGCTCACAACACAATGTAGTGCCCGCTAATTGCACTTTTACGGTTGATGTGAGGGTAACCGATGCCTATACCAATGAAGAGGTGGTAGAAATCATTAAACAACACGTGAGCTGCGAAGTGAAACCTCGTTCGGTAAGGTTAAAGCCGTCTTCTATTGATAAAAATCATCCTATTGTTAAATCAGGAATTGCATTGGGCAAAACCACTTATGGTTCACCTACCACTTCTGACCAAGCATTGTTATCTATTCCATCTTTAAAATGTGGACCAGGGTTCTCTGGCCGTTCTCACATGGCCGATGAATTTTTGTACGTAGATGAAATTAGACAGGGCATTGAAGGCTATATTGCCATGCTGAAGCCTGTAGTATCTTAAAAATTTAGGAAACAAAGTTTTGAATTCAACGATTTTGTTTCCTAAATTCGAGTATTAAAATCTCTTTATAAATATTGCCTAAAAGCAGTTCTTGCTTATTTGTCGGACATATAGATTTTCCGAAGGTTATTTTTATTACCCAAATTTTATAAAGAGATCATGACTAATCATCATCATATTGCCGTGATTGGCGGCACAGGAAAATCAGGAAAATACTTAGTGAAAAAGTTGTTGGAAAAAGGCTTCCGTATTAAAATGCTATTGCGAAATCCTGACCAATTGGAACTTCATCATCCCGCTATTGAAAAGGTAAAGGGAGACGCCCGAAACACAGCCGATATAGTGCATTTACTGAAGGATTGTACGGCGGTATTGAGCACCTTGGGACAACCAAAAGGCGAACCGCCTATTTTTAGCACGGCTACCATTAACGTATTAAATGCAATGCAAAAGCTAAATGTAAAACGTTACATCGTGATTACTGGTTTGAGCGTCGATACGCCTAATGATCATAAAAGCGAGCAGGTGCAACAAGCTACGGATTGGATGCGGTCCAATTATGGTCCAACTACTACCGATAAGCAAGTTGAATATGAGCTGTTAGCCCAAAGTGAGATAGATTGGACTTTAGTAAGGTTGCCACTCATTGAGCAGACGGATGTAGCTAATGGAATTAAAGTGAATCTTGAAGACTGTCCAGGGGATTATATTAGCGCGACAGATTTAGCCAATTTTATCATTGAGCAATTAGACAGTGCCGAATATATTGGAAAGGCGCCATTTATTGCTAGCATTTAAAAGCAAAAAGGCGGTGAAACTCACCGCCTTTTCTTTTAGTTGCCTGCTTCGTCAAAAGCTCTAGCTTCCAAATGTTTTTCCATATCCAATCGGTTAACCCCTTTGCTCCACCATTCAGGAGCAGGTTTTCCTTTCAACATGTAGTCAAAATATTCCATCATACGTACCGCATAATCTTTACGATTTGGCAATTTGGCAATACCGTGGTTTTCGCCTTTGTAGGTAATCATTACTACTGGCTTGTTCAATCTTCTTAAACCATTATAGTACTCAATCCCTTGGGTAAAATCAACAGCACCATCTTTATCATTGTGCAATAACAACAATGGCGTTTTCACGTTTTTAATGTGATAAATTGGTGAGTTGCGAGCAAAAGCATCCCAGTTGTCCCAATAACCTGGTGTTAAACGACCTTGGCTAGCTTCAAAAATTGCTTGGTTGGTACCACCGCTGTTCCAATAAATTAAACTGTACATACTGATCATGTTGGTCAGTGGAGCACCTGCAGCAGCCGCTTTAAAGATGTTGGTTTGGGTAATCAAGAAAGAAGTTTGGTAACCACCCCAAGAGTGACCATGGATCGCTACGTTTTTCTCATCTACCACACCAGTGGCAATTGCTGCTTTTACAGCTGGCACTACACATGCTACTGCCGACATTCCTGGGTCGTTTAGTTTGTATTTGATATCTGGCATCAACACGGCATAACCGTTGCTAAGATACATCCCTGCATTAAAACCACCACCAGGGAAACCTGGCATGCTGTAGTTGTTTAAGCCATCAGTTAAACGCTCATAAATGTAGGTAATGGTTGGATACGATTTTCCCGCTTGGTAGTTGGCAGGCAAGTAAAGGGCTGCCTGTAAAGTATCGCCATGCGCACTCACATACTTAATCAATTTCACGCCCGAGGTCCAAGCATACTTAGCTTGATCTGGTGTGTTGGTGTTTACCTGTTTTGGTGCCGCTAAATCGCTGCTAGCGCTAGCATAATATACAGGAGATTGCGCATAATTACTTTTGGTAAAAGCAAAAACTTTAGCGTTTTCAGCTTTGGTTAAAACGCCATAACTATTGGCATCGGTAAATAATACATTGATTTTTGATTTGCCTGCTGGAAGGATTCCAATACCCATGTCTTTTGTTTCGTTATTGAAGACGGTAAAGTATTGGTCTTTGCTTAGGTCGGTACCTTTTTCGTTAGCATAAATGCGATATCTGCCAGCCACCGCTGTTTTTTTGTTTTTCCAGTTGTCAGATAGAGCCGTTACTGATTTACCGTCTGCAGAAATCTTCCATAAATCATAGTTGTCCATGATCAGCGCATACTTCGAATCCGACGACCAACCATAATTGGTAGTGGCAGGTTTGGTTACGTTATGGTCATCTAACTGATCCACAAAAGAAGCCTTGATGTTTCCAGTAAGGTTAGCTTTTTGACCAGTTTCAAAATTCACACTGTAAAATACGCCATCCACATAATAGCTGGCCATTTTACCATCGGGAGCTACCAATAAACGACCGCCGTTATTGCCGTACATTTTTTCGAACAATACCTTTTTGGTGCCTGTTTTAAGGTCAATTAAGTAAATGTCAGAATAACTTTGACCATCCAAATTACCCATCAGTTCGTACTTGGTATTGTCGTAACCAATGGCATATAATTGCTTTGGAGCAACACTTACAGAGCGCATGTTGCTATCGGCAAGTTGTGTGAATTTTTTATCCGCAATGCGATAAGAACTGACGTAGCTGAAGTTTTTATCTCTCATTTCTTGGGTTTGCTGTGCAGATTGAAGGCGTCTATCTTGCCAGTTCCAAATGATCATATCTGGTTTCTCGATATCATCTTTTTTCACTTCTGGTGCAGGAGCAGCTTTAGCCTTTGCAGCACTATCCACTTTAACCTCTGGTTTCCCTTTGGCTTTAGCACTATCTGCTTTTTTATCTTCTTTTTTGATCAAGGTATTGATGCCAAAAAACAAAGTGCTTTGATCATCTGACCAGTATGGAGTAGCATTGGCGTTGATGCCCATTTCTTTGGTGAAATTGCTGTCGTCAATACCATTGTAAATTACTTTCGCGGTTAAATCGCCATTGATTTTGTTGATGCCGATTACGCTTAACACTTCATCTTTGTATTTGTCGTTTTTGTTAGCTTTTAGTAAAGCAAAGGCGGTTCCATCCTCGTTCCACGTAATGCTTTTATAAACTGCTTTGTCATTATCTAAAGCCGTAATGGTGCCAGTTTTCATGTCTCTTAAGAAAAGACCGTTACCGTTTTGTCCATTGGCATCAACTGTGTAGGCCAATTTATCACCTGCTTTGTTAAAAGCATATTCACCAACATTACCTAGATTAAAGCTTTTTTTACTAGCCAAATGATATAAAAGTACATCAGTTCCTTTGGCCGCATCTTTGTCTTTTGGAGCAGTTTCCAGTGGAGCAAATTGTATGGCGATCCAATCAGCAGCATCTCCAGAAAAACCAAAGGTTCTTACTTTTTCAAAAGTAGTTTGTTTGTTGTCTGCCAATGAAACCAATAACAATTTGTCGTACAAAGGTTTCATTGTTTTTCTAGCGGCTTTGGCTTCTGCATCTTTTGCAGATACTTTAAAAGCAGCATACTTTGAATTTTTGGAGAATAAAGTAAAGGTAGGCGTAGCACCAATAGGGTAGCTGTAGCTTAAGGTGTCAAAGGTTTTTTTGATCACCATTTTAAGGTCGCCTTCTGTTGGTCCTGTTGCCCAAGCACTCCATTGGCCATCGCCAGAAAGTGCATTTCCTCGGTTATAGTTCCATTTAGAGACATCCTTCCAAGTAAGCGCAGGCTTTACCTGAGCCTGTGTAGAGGTTACAAACATCCCACCGAGAAGTAATAGAGATAAGGTTATTTTCTTCATAATTTATGGTCTTTGTACAAATGTATATGATTTACTTCACAAAGTTGTATGTTTTGGACTTATTAATGCATCAATGTTGCAATTTTAGAGTTCGTCGCTTTGCTTTACCATCTTGCGTGTAATTATTGTATTTTTGCAGCAGAATAATAGAAACGAACTAAATAAGTCGCTTTGTCATGCTGAGCATAGCGAAGAATCTGAAAATAGATTCCTCCTAACATCGGAATGACAACAGAACACAACAAAATACACGTAATGAAGATCTGGCAGAAAAATGTAGATGTAAACCAATTTGTAGAAAACTTCACGGTAGGAAAGGATCGAGAATTGGATTTGCAGATGGCAAAATTTGATGTATTGGGCTCGTTGGCTCATACGCAAATGTTGGAAACCATTAACCTGCTTACTGCTGAGGAACTTAAAGAAGTGCAACTGGCGCTTAAAGAGATTTACAAGGAAATTGAAGCAGGAAGTTTTACGATAGAAGATAGTGTAGAAGATGTGCACTCGCAGGTAGAATGGCTATTGACTCAACGCATTGGTGAAGCTGGAAAGAAAATCCACAGCGGACGTTCACGTAATGACCAAGTTTTGGTAGACCTGAAACTTTATTTCAGAAGCTGCATTGAAGAAATGGTTGGAAACACGCAAGAATTGTTTAACCAGTTAATTTCCCTAAGCAATCAACATAAAGATAAATTGTTGCCAGGCTACACTCACTTGCAAATTGCGATGCCGTCATCTTTTGGTTTGTGGTTTGGGGCTTATGCAGAAAGCTTGGCCGATGACATGGAACTGATGTTGGCGGCATGGAAAATCACCAACAAAAATCCATTAGGTTCTGCTGCGGGCTATGGTTCTTCGTTCCCCTTAAATAGAACGTTGACTACTGAATTGTTAGGTTTCGAAAGTTTGAACCATAACGTGGTATATGCGCAAATGGGTCGCGGTAAAACAGAACGTATTTTGGCACAGGCCATGTCGTCGGTAGCGGCAACTTTGGCTAAAATGGCCATGGATGTCTGCCTTTTCATCAACCAAAATTTCGGTTTCATCAGTTTTCCTTCGGAGCTAACTACGGGCAGTAGCATTATGCCGCACAAAAAAAATCCTGATGTTTTTGAGTTGGTAAGATCTCGTTGCAATAAAATCCAAGCTTTGCCAAACGAAATTGCCATGATGACCACCAATTTGCCATCAGGCTATCACAGAGATTTGCAGTTGCTTAAAGAGAACCTTTTTCCAGCATTTATTTCCTTAAATGAATGTTTGGAAATCACCACGTTTATGCTGCAACATATCTCTATTAAAGATGATATTCTGAAGGATAAAAAATACGATTACCTTTTCAGTGTTGAGGTGGTAAATGATTTGGCTTTGCAAGGCGTGCCTTTTAGAGAAGCTTACAAAATTGTGGGTGAACAGATTGATAATGGGACCTTTAAACCTCAATATGAATTGAAACATACTCACGAAGGAAGCATTGGCAACTTAATGAATGCGGAAATTGCCGAAGCGATGAATCAAACTTTAAAAGGTTTCGGTTTCGAAAAAGTGAATAAAGCCATTGCTAATTTAATTGCCTAATGAAACTCAAATATAGTTTCCTATTGGCCTTGGTGCTAGTTAGTTTGAACCTATTGGCCCAAAAAGCAGATACAATTACGATCGTTTCGTACAACATTCATCATGGCAATCCACCAGCAAAACCTGGGGTAATAGATTTGGATGCCATTGCCAATGTGCTCGCCAATGAAAAACCTGATTTTGTGGCGTTGCAGGAGGTAGATGTGAACATCAACCGTTCGGGAAATGTAAACCAAGCGGAATATTTGGCCAAAAAGCTGAACATGTATTTCTATTTTGCCAAAGCCATTGATCACGATGGTGGAGACTATGGTGTTGCGGTACTTTCAAAATATCCAATATCAGAACAGCACAGCTTAAAATTTTCAAGGATAGAAGGACTTAAGGCAGAAGACAGGGTCTTGGCCGTTGTTTCCGTTAAGCTTGGAAATGGAAAGAAAATCACTTTCGGTTCTACCCATTTAGACCATCAAAAAGATGAAGCCTTACGATTGCTTCAGGTTTCTGAAATTGTGAAATATGCCGAAAACGAGAAGGGTGCATTCATTGTTGCTGGCGATTTTAATGCCGTACCAAGTTCGGCCACTATACAGCTTTTGGACAAAAGTTTTATACGAACATGCGACAACTGTGGTTTTACCATTCCAGTAGTTACGCCCAAAAGAGCCATCGATTTCATCGCTTTTAAGCCTAACAGAAAAATCTCGATATTTAGTCATGAAGTCATTCAGGAGCACCAAGCTTCGGACCATTTGCCTATCGTTGCCAAAATTATCCTTAAATGATATTTTCACTTGTCATTCCTAGGGAAGTATAACGACGAGGAGTCGCTTGCGGGTTTATTTAAGTTCTTGTTGGTTTCTTTTTTGTTGTGTTTTGAAATGAAGTAAAAGATAATTTAGAATAAATCAAAACAAAATGAAATATATATTTGGTTATACAAAACAATCTATAACCAAAATCTCATGAACCGTAGAAATTTACTTAAAACACTTTCGCTTACCGTGGGGGCTTCCATTGTAGGTACAGAGGTGTTGGCCAAAATTGGCGAACGTTCCTTCTTGTATAACATTCCAGATAACCCCAATCACAAAAGTTTGGATAAACCAGTGACCGCAATTACCATCGGCGCTGGAAATAGAGGCATGGTGTATGGTGGTTTCGCGGCAAAATTTACTGATCAAATTAAAATTATCGGCGTTGCCGAACCAAACTCCTTTAGAAACGACAGGTACGCGAAGATCCATAACATACTAGCGGAAAATCGTTTGAACACTTGGGAAGACGTATTTAAAAGGCCGAAATTTGCTGATGCAGTGATCATTTCTACACCAGATAATCTGCACTACGAGCCTTGCATGAAGGCTTTGGCCATGGGGTACGATATCCTTTTAGAAAAACCCATTGCCCCAACAGAAAAGGAATGCAGAGACATTTTAAACTTGGCAAAGAAAAACAACCGAATTGTCGCGGTTTGTCATGTGTTAAGATACGCCCCTTACTTTGTAAAAATGAAGGAGCTTATTGCCAATGGCGCTATTGGGGAAGTGATCAGTATCCAACATTTTGAGCCTATTGAGCATACGCACATGGCCCATTCTTATGTGAGGGGAAATTGGCATAACTCCAAAGAAACCACACCCATCATCTTGGCCAAATCATGCCACGATTTAGATATTGTAAAGTGGGTGATTAACAAACCAAGTAAGAAAATATCTGCCATGGGCGATTTAAAATGGTTTAGAAAGGAAAATGCTCCACAGGGGAGTACAGCCCGTTGTACCGATGGTTGTAAAATAGAAAGAGAGTGCCCGTACTCGGCGATTAAAGAATATGTTGAACTTAACAAACGTACTTCCGTTTTTGATGTGCCAGCGGGAATCAAAGACCGTAAAGGTTTTATCACCGAAAAATTAAAAACCACCAACTATGGCCGTTGTGTGTACAGAATGGAGAATGACCAGCCCGATCACTATGTCACCAATATCCAGTTTGCCGATAGTGTAACCGCAAGTTTCTCGATGGAAGCTTTCACTTCGTATCATGGCCGAAGAACCCGAGTAATGGGCTCGATGGGTGATTTAGTTGGCGACATGACTGAATTGGTGCATTACGATTTTAGGACTCGAAAAGACACCAAGTTTGTTCCTAAAGCAGAGGATGTAGAAGAATATAAAAATAGTGGTCATGGTGGTGGAGATTGGTTGCTGGTGCGTGACTTTGTACAAGCTGTAGCGCAAAAGAATCCAGCGTTACTTACTTCAACCATTGATGAATCTATTGAAAGCCACGTGATGGGCTTTATGGCTGAAGAAAGCCGTAAGAAAAATAAAGTGATGGATATCAAGATGTAGTTTTTCGATTAAACTCTGAGTGTTTAGTTGATTAGTTCCAAAATCCTACAAAAACGAGTGCAAAAAAAATCCCGCTAGAAAACCTAACGGGATTTTTTACATCGTTTTAAACCTATTTAAGCTCAATTTCTGATTTTCCCATCTGGAACCCATCAGCATATAAGAAGATGCCGTATACGCCCTTAATAAAAGCTCTAGGGTTAATCCAGTCAATCTTGTATCTCGTCTCATCATTGTTGTAGGAAATCTCTATCGCTCTGCTGTATTGCATTTGCTGGCCATCGGCCTCAAACATATTGTTCTCATCGGCAATTAAATTCCCTGCTGGATCAATTACCCTTAAAAAAATCTTGTGATAGGTTTTTTCGGCCAAGTCGTTGGGCACAATCGCAAAATCAATGGTTAGTTTATTCGCTGTGCTGGCCTTGGACACTATAGAAGTCTTACCATTGTCCTTTACCCTAAAGGCTATAATGCTAATGTCCGAAGACTTTAGTGAAGAGCCTACTTTTACCTTGCGGTTAAGGTTCTTGTTTTCTCTCCTTAAATTTTCTGTTTGTTCGTTATAATTGTTGATACTAGTTTTTAAACTGTCTCGTTCTGTTTTCAAAAAAGAATTTTCTTGTTCCAAAATGGCAATTTGGTTGTTGTAGCTTTTCACAAAATCTCGCAGCGAGTTAATTTGTTTATGTGCTTCATCCAGTTCCTTTTGGGTGAGTTCGCCCTTTTTTAAGGCCAGTTTAAGTTCTGCTATTTTTTCCCTTGCTAGTTTTTGTTCCTCAATAAGTCTGTCGTTAAGGGTTACATTCAAGAGGTTCACTCGGTCGAGTTCGACTTCAATTTTTTCCACCTCTAATTTTAAACGATCTTTTTCTGTACTGATGGTAACAAACCTGCTGGTTTGCTGTTGGTCTCTAAAATAGAGATAACCATTTATGCCTAGCAATGCAACAATTACAACGATGAGAAAATAAACCTTATTCCGATCTACCTTGTTATCTACAGCTTTTTCTTGTGTTTGCATTATTTTTTGAGTCTCTTAAAATAAAATCTGTAGCGCTAATGATTTGCTAACTTAACAAAAAATCAAAAAAGTATAAAAATAATGTCACTTTTGTATTTAAACACTAAAAAGTTCGTTACCTATTTAGCGTATCAACAAATCATTCAGAATGTTCAAATTCCTATCCAAGTATAACATCGCATTTGCACTTTTTCTTTCGATTGCTTCCGCTTCTACATTAAACGCTCAACAAGAATCAAAAATTGTACCCAAACGCGAATTTAGAGGCGTATGGGTGGCAACAGTTACCAATATCGACTGGCCTTCTAAACAGGGACTTAATGCAGATCAGCAAAAACAGGAGCTGATAGCGATTTTAGACCAGCATCATCGTAACGGAATAAATGCAATTATTTTACAGGTGAGGCCTACGGCTGATGCATTATATGCTAAATCTAGAGAACTATGGAGTCATTGGTTGTTGGGTAAACAGGGCGCCACGCCAGCACCTGGATATGATCCTTTAGCTTTTGCCATTAAAGAAGCCCATGAGCGTGGCATGGAACTACATGCTTGGTTCAATCCTTACAGAGCTACCATGTCGGCTAGGGCAGTAACTCATCCAGATCATATTACCAATAAAAGACCCGAACTGTTTTATACTTACGGTGGTCAAAAGTTATTTGATCCAGGGATTGCTGAAAATAGAGAATACATTACGCAAGTAATTTTGGATGTGGTAAAAGGCTATGATATTGATGGGGTGCACTTTGACGATTATTTCTATCCTTATCGCATCTCAGGTCAAGTCATTAACGATTCGGCTACGTTTGCGAAATATCCCAATGGTTTTACGAAGGTAGATGATTGGAGAAGAAACAATGTAGATATGTTGGTGAAGATGGTGAACGACAGTGTTCATTACTATAAAAAACACATCAAATTTGGTATTAGCCCTTTTGGCATTTGGCGAAATTTTAGAGAGGATACTTTAGGCTCTAAAACCAACGGCCTATCCAACTATGGGGAACTTTATGCCGATTCTAGAAAATGGATTAAGGAAGGTTGGGTAGATTATATCAACCCTCAAATTTATTTCTCTTTTTCAAGAGCTGCGGCTCCATTTAAGGTATTGTTGGATTGGTGGAGCAATAATACGTATGGTAGACACCTGTATATTGGACAGGCTGCTTATTTAATCCATAATGGTACCACCAAACGAGAGCCTGCTTGGGCAAAGCCAAATGAAATACCTAATCAAATTAGAGCAATAAGAGCAAATAACAGAGTGCAGGGGAGTATTTATTTTAGTTCAAAATCCCTTTCAACGGTAGCTCGTGGTTTAGCAGATTCTTTGAGGAACAATTTTTATAAATACCCTGCTTTGCCTCCTCAAATGCCTTGGATAGATGACATCGCTCCCAATGAACCTCAACATTTAACGGCAGAAGCCCAAAACGATGGCATCAATATTAAATGGACCAAACCTTTGAAAGCCAAAGATGGCGAAACCGCATCTGGATATGTAGTTTACCGTTTTGATGAAGGTGAGAAGATCACGGTGTTGGATGCTAAAAATATTGTAAACATCACTTTTGAGGATTATCCCTTTTTTCTGGATACTAACGTAGAAAAAGGAAAGCGTTACAGTTATTTGGTTACGGCGCTTGATCGTATTAAAAATGAAAGCACTCCAAGTGGACCAGTGGGTGTAGAGGCTAAATAGAAAAAAGCCTACGAAACATTTAAGCTCCGTAGGCCATCTGTATTTGGGTTAGTTGTATTTGTGTGTGATCATCTATTACGTAGAAGTCAGAGAAAACGCTACAAGATGTAGGATAATAAAAAAGGACGACCAATTGGTCGTCCTTTTTTATGTATTGAAATCCGTAGATTAATTTTCTGGCAATAATACCAAGCGGATGTAATTATCTCCGTTTAGATATTTTTGGGCAGCAGCTTTAGTTGCTTCTACCGTTACGCCATTAATGCGTGCGGTATTCCCTAAAACTTGATCTAAGTTTTCACCATATTTTAAGCGATTGGTCAGGTAATTTACCCAGAAAGCATTTTCGCGAAGGCTCAATTCCTCTTGTCTTAGTTCTTCAGACTTGAATTTCTGCAAATCTTCTGCGGTAACACCATTTTGTTTGAAGGTATTTACTTCTTCCAATGCGGCATTAACTAGTTTTTCTACATTGGCCTTCGCACAGTTAAATGAAATGGTAAAGAAGTATTGTGCTGTTGGATATTTTTGAACGCTTAACGAAACACCAGGACTATAAACACCACTTTCTTTCTCACGAAGACGTTCTGTGATTTTGATATCTAATGAGGCTTTTAAAGCATCTAACATCACATTGTTTTCCGCATTGTAAGTGTAGTTGTCATGGAATACCAACTGAACGGTTACTTTATCTTCTAACCCCTTTTTAACCGCTTTATTTACTTTACCTTTCGGAGGATTAACGCCATTGTCAACAAAATTCTCGTTTCTGTTTAACGAAGGTAAGCTTGCTAAATAAGTAGTAATAAATGGCTTTATCTTCTCTACATCGAAATTGCCTACAAACACGAAAGTTTGCCCACTCGCATCAGCGAAACGATCTTTGTAGAAAGCATAAGCCTTATCTAAATTGATCTTATCGATATCCGAAAGATTGGTAGGCATGCCACGTTTGTGGTAGTTGGCCATCACTGCTTGTACAGTATCTGCAAAAACACTGGTAGGGCTACTATTTTTATTAGCGGTAATTACTTTAAAGTCGCTGATGTTTTTGTTGAAGATTTCAGGGTCCTTGCGAGGATTGGTTGCATAAGCGTAAATCAACTGGAAAGCAGTTTCAAGATCTTTTGGCGAAGCACTTCCTGAAAAGCCCTGGTAAAGATCGTTGATGTATGCACCGGCTGAAGCCGTTTTTCCTGCCAAGTACTTGCTCAATTGGGTAGGATTAAAATCGCCTACGCCACTTTGTGCAATAAGGTTGGCATTATCAGCCGATTGAAAATCGTCGTCTTTAGCTAATGATGAACCTCCTTTTGCAAACGAGGTAAAAATGATTTGGTCATTTTTAAAATCGGTAGGCTTTAATACTACTTTAACCCCATTGCTTAAGGTTAACGAGGTTACACCAATTTTATCATTTTTGGTTTCGTTAACAATCGTTCCAGCTTTTGGTGCTTGGGCAATCAACGGTTTGTTTACGGTATTGTCAACATAAGGAGTTACTCGGTTGCGAGCATTTTTAATGGCGGCCAACAGAGCCGCTTCGGTTGGTAGGTTCTCTTTTTCCTTTTCAGGTGCCTGAACCACGATGATTTGGTTGGTTTTGGTCACCATTGCTTTTGCAGCAGTGTTGATATCAGCTAATGTGATATTTTGTAATGTTTTTTTAGATAACTCATAAGAATACTCTGCAGAAGGCATCGCAGCACCAATCAAAAAGTTGTTAAGGTATTGTTGTACAAGGGCTGCCGACTTGGTTTTGTCTTTTTCCTTAAATTGCTTCTCTACACCAGCTTCCATTTTTTTCTTTGCTGTTTCCAATTCGCCTGCTGTGAAGCCAAACTTGGCCATACGTTCGTTTTCGGCAACGGCTGCAACAATTGCTTTTTGTAATTCAGCGCCTGTTTTAGCTACAGCTACCGTTTGTAAGGCACTAATATCCCAAATTAACCCACCTTGATACGGTGCATAGGCACTTTGTGCAAATAAGAATGGAGCATTTCCTTTTTGGGTAATTTCGGCTAAGCGGGCAGCCATCATGCTGTTGATCAGGCTTTGCGTTAATTGTAATTTATAGTCGCTTTCTGTTTTTATGGGGCCTTGTTTCTGCTTGTAAATTACTTGGGCAACGTTGTATGGTTGTTCCTTATCAGTTACCAGTTTGATCAACGGTTGCGCGTTATCAGGGATAGTGTAATAAGGCCTAGCCCTCTCATTAGCTGGGTTGGTTAAACCCGAGAAATTAGCGATAATAAGTTTCTCAACTTCGTTCACATCAAAATCACCAACAGCAATTACCGATTGAAGATTTGGGCGGTACCAATCTTTGTAGAAATTACGGATTTTATCGTGGGTGAAAGTTTGCAGTAATTGAATATCGCCAATAGGCAAACGTTTAGCATACTGGGAATTGCCTAATAACAATGGCAAAAGTTGTTTTCTGATCCTTTCACCAGCATCTTTACCACGTTGACGGTCTTCTTCAATAATTACGCCACGTTCGTTGTCAATTTCTTTGCCATCCATGGTTACTTTTCCGGCCCAGTTTGCCAAAATTTTGAAACCAGTTTTGAAAACTTCGGCGCTATCTGTGGGAATCGGTAATTGATAGACGGTTTGGTTAAAGCCAGTATAAGCGTTAAGGTCGGCTCCAAAACGTACTCCTGCTTTTTGCAGGTAATTGATGATTTCGTTTTTAGGGAAGTCTTTGGCTCCATTAAAAGCCATGTGCTCAGTAAAGTGCGCCAAACCTAGTTGGTCATCATTTTCCATCAAAGAGCCAATCTTGTTTCCTAAGTATAATTCGGCTCTGTTTTTAGGTTCAACATTTTTTTTGATGTAGTACACCAGTCCATTAGGTAGTTTTCCAATCCTAACACTAGGATCGTTAGGGATAGTGGTGCTTGTTGCCGGCTTAGCGGTAGTTTTGGCCACTGAAGCTTTGGCTGGGGCTTTTTTTTGTGCAATTGCTGGTTGAACTAACACTAATGAAAGTGCGCCCACCGCAAGTAAATGCAAGTTTTTCTTCATTGATATAAAATTAGTTAAGTGGATGATTTCCTGAAATTAGAGATTGTTTGTGTAATAAAGTTACAAATAGATATGAGTATTGAAACATCATCTTTAAACTTTGATAATGATATTGCGTTTGTACATTACCCATAGAATAACATACCAGAAAAGTACAAATGCAATGGCGTAAGCTAAAGAAGCATTCAAAGGGTTTGCAAAACTAGAAGCAAACCAAGCCTTGTTGACGTAATTTAGCGCACCTATCTTTTCGCCCTCAAAGTCAATTTTAATCATGTTCAATAATCGTGGCATTAGGCCCGATAAAAAGAAAACCGTGATGGCATTTACGCCATAAACTACAAAAGGCTTAGTAAAACGGTTGTACTGGTTCACATCAATCAGCCAATAGGAAAGTGACAGAATAAGGGTTGCCCATCCGCCAGTGTACAAAACAAAAGAACTTGTCCATAATGACTTGTTAATAGGAAAGCTTAGGTCCCAAACAAGTCCGCCAATGATGGTTAAAGTGCCCACACAAAACAACCAAGAGATTTTGGTGGCGGCGTCGATGGTTTTGTTTTTTAGGTAAACCCCAACCAGCACCCCAAATAAACAAGTACCGATGGCGGGAATAGTGCTTAAAATGCCTTCTGGATCCCATGTTTTAGCTGCTTTCCATAAATGTGCTTCTGTTAAAATGGTGCGGTCAAGCCAAGCACCCAAATTGGTTTCTTTCTCTAAATTTGCAAAGCCTACACCTGGTACAGGTACAAAAGTCATTAGTGCCCAATAACCAAAAAGAAATATCACAATGGCTTGAAATAGCCTCTTGTTGTTCAGTTTCAAAAACAACACTGCAGAAATGAAAAACACTACAGCAATACGTTGTAAGACTCCAGGGATTCTCACTGTTTTTAAAGATTCCACAAAATTGAAATCGCTAAAGTTTCTTGGGAAGAAGGCCAGTATGAAGCCCAGAAGGAAAAGGGTGAAAGCTCTTTTGAGTGCTTTTAAGATCGTTTTTCCGTGAGTGCTTTGGTCTTCTCTTTTACTGCCCATGGCATAGGCGATAGAAACACCTACGATGAATAAGAAAAAGGGAAATACTAAATCGGTAGGAGTACAGCCGTTCCATGCGGCATGTTCCAAGGGAGCGTAAATATGAGCCCAACTTCCAGGGTTGTTCACCAGAATCATGGCGGCAACTGTTAAGCCCCTAAAAAAGTCAAGAGATAATAGTCGTTGTGGTTTGGTTTCCATTGCGTTTAAATAAAAAAATATCTTCTATGTTTTAGTTTGTGTAAACTAAAGATAGAAGATATTTATCAAACCCTCTCTGCCCTTTGGGCATCTCTCCCTAAAAAAGGGAGAGAAAGTAATGATTGCTATTCCCTCTCCTTCCAAGGAGAGGGTTAGGGAGGGGTTTAAAAATGAAATCTCACAAAAGCTTCCATCGCTTCGTAATCGGCCAAACCTAAATCATCATAGATTCGAGCGGTCTCACGATTTCTGTCTTCTGCTCTTTGCCAGAATTCTCGAGGGTCATCACCTGGGAATACAGGAATATCCTTTTGAGACTGGTGTTTGAAAATAGCTAATTTCTTGCGCTCTACTTCGTTAGGGCTCAATGGAACTGCCATTTCAATTTCGTGTGGTTCAAATTCGTGCCAAGCGCCACGGTACATCCATAACCAGCAATCGTTAACCCAATCTTCAGTTGTTTTCAAGCGTCTTAAAGCTTCCACAATAATGTTAAAACAAACGATGTGCGTTCCGTGTGGATCTTCAAAATCACCAGCAGCAAAAACTTGATGTGGTTTAACTTGTTGAAGCAGCTCCATGGTTAATTGAACATCAATCTCAGAAACTGGATTTTTCTTCACTTTACCTGTTTCGTAGAAAGGAAGCGCCATGAAATGGATGTGCTCATCTGGCAATCCCGAGAAACGGGCACCAGCAATAGCTTCACCTTTTCTGATCAATCCTTTAACCAATTTGATTTCTTCGGTATCTACCTGATTAGGACGTTTGTTCGCCATAAACTCACGCATTTCCTCGTAAGTTTTTCTCATGTTGGTTTGATCGATACCCATTTTTTCAGAGAAATCGATATTGAACTCAACAAAACGCAATACATCGTCATCCCAAACCGCAGTGTTACCAGAAGTTTGGTAAGCTACGTGTACTTCGTGCCCTTGGTCAGCCAATCTAATGAAAGTACCGCCCATTGAAATCACGTCATCATCAGGGTGTGGTGAGAATACGATCGCTCTTTTCTTCGCTGGATTTGCCCTTTCTGGACGTTGACTGTCGTCGGCATTTGGTTTACCTCCTGGCCATCCAGTAATGGTGTGCTGTAATTTATTGAAAATATCAATGTTGATGTCATAAACAGGACCATGCTCGGTCGCTAATTGCGCCATACCATGGTTGTTATAGTCATCTTCTGTTAATTTAAGAATTGGTTTTTTCAGATGTCTAGCCAACCAAATTACCGCTTTGCGGGTGAGCGCTGGTTGCCAATCACAATCTCTAGCCAACCAAGGAGTGTTAAATCTGGTTAAGCACGATGCTGCATCTTCATCCAAAATGAACTCCACATTATCCGAAAGTTGAAGGTAAGTAGCAGGAACTTCACTCGAAATTTCTCCCTCTACTGCCTTCTTGATAATCGAAGCCTTTTTCTTGTTCCAAGCCATTAAAATAATTTCTTTGGCTTTGAAAATGGTACCGATACCCATGGTAATGGCCTTGGTTGGTACGTTAGATTTACCACCGAAATCACGGGCAGCATCCCTACGGGTAAGGTCGTCCAAAGTAACTAGGCGAGTGCCTGAGTTTGGTGCCGAACCTGGTTCGTTAAAACCAATGTGTCCCGTACGTCCAATACCTAAAATCTGAATATCCAGTCCGCCAACACTTTCTATTTTCTTTTCGTAATTTAAACAGAAAGCTGGAATTTCTTCAAGTTTTAAGGTGCCATCAGGAATATGCACATTGTTTTTGTCGATGTCGATATGATTGAAAAGGTTTTCATTCATAAACACAACGTAGCTTTGTACTGCGTTAGGCTGCATTGGATAGTACTCATCCAAGTTAAAGGTAATTACATTTTTGAAGCTAAGACCTTCTTCTTTATGTAATCTAACCAGCTCCGCATAAACCGCAACTGGGGTTGCACCAGTAGCTAGGCCTAATACGGCTTTTTCATTTTTTTGTTGTTTTTCTTTGATTAGCGAAGCGATGCGGTTCGCAACACTTAAAGAAGCCTCCTTTGGATTTTTAAAAATACTTACGGGAAGCTTTTCGAACCTCGTTTCTTCTAATAGATTTAATCTTGCCATTAATCTTTGGTTTTTATTGAACGGAGCAGTAAATATAGGACAGTTAAATAGAAAAAAAAATAGATAGAACTTGCAAAAACCTTCAAGTAGGATAAAAACCCACTTTAAAGGCTTGTTTAGGGCTTTATACTTTTTAAAAAAATTAAAAAACATTCGGTTTGCTCACTTTTAGAGGTGGGTTAAGTAGGCTAAAATCAAAAATGCTTATTATTTTTAGCTAAACATCTTGTACATTACGCCTCCCAAATCTTAAGCTTGTTTGTCATGAAAAATCAGATAGAAGACTTTTATCAAAAATCTCAAAAAGAAGAAAAACTTATCATCGGTTTAATGTCGGGTACCTCAATGGACGGACTAGATATTGCTCTTTGTTCATTTAAAGGACATGGCAGTAATACGGAAATTAAGTTGCTCAATTTTAAAACAGGAGATTATTCAGAAACTTTCCGCAAGCAGGTGAAGGGGATTTTTTCTAAGCGAGAGGTGGATTTGGAAATGGTGTGTTTGATGAATGAACAGGTGGCGCTTACACATGCCGCTCTGATTAACGAAGCTATTGCAGAATGGGGTTACCAAAATTCGCAAGTAGATTTTATTGCCAGCCATGGCCAAACCATTTATCATGCGCCAAAATCTCTGCATCAGCAACAAGGTTTGCCTAATGGGACTTTACAAATTGGTGATGGTGATCATATTGCGGTAAACACAGGGATTGTTACGCTAAGCGATTTTAGGCAAAAGCACATTGCTGCTGGTGGCGAAGGGGCACCGTTAGCCGTTTATGGTGACTATTTGATCTTTTCAAAAACAGGCGAAGATCGGATCATGTTGAACATCGGGGGTATTGCTAATTTTACCTATTTGCCAGGAGATTTAGATGCCTCGAAGGTTTTTTCTACAGATGTTGGGCCAGGCAATACATTAATGGATCAATACGTGCAGAAGCATTTTGAAGGCTTGTATTATGATAAGGATGCGGCCATTGCAAAGCGAGGTCATGTAAATAGTGCATTACTGGAAGCTTTGCTGGCAAACGACTTTTTCAAGGCCGAATTTCCCAAAACTACAGGGCCAGAACTTTTCAGCTTAGCCTACTTGGAACTTGCACAGCAAGAAAGTAATACCCAAAACTTAAGCCCTGAAGATGTAATGGCTACTTTATGCCATTGTTCTGCTTATGGCATTATAGAAGCGATCAAAAGAGCTTTAGTGAAGCTGTCAAATCCTGTGCTGTATTTAAGTGGTGGTGGTATGCACAATCCTTTGTTGTTATCGTTGCTAAAACAGGAACTTCCTCAAATTTCCTTTAAAACCACTGCTGATTTGGAGATTGAGCCCGACGCTAAGGAAGCGGTTTTATTTGCACTATTAGCCAATGAGACCTTGAGTGGAAGCCAAACTTATTTTGGCGAAAGAGAAGGCGTGCCGTCTGTATGTATGGGCAAAATAAGTTTACCCAAGTAAAATTTTATCACAACCTTTTCAACTTTCAATAATTAAAAATATTCATTTTTTGAATAGATAATATTTTAACGACAATAAGGTATTTATTTGAATTTTCATAATTTATTGATTTTTAAATATTTAAGTGTTGTTTTTTTGCTTTTCGACTTTTTGGTCGTTGTCTTTTGCTCCGCTTAATTTGGAGAGGATGCAAAAAAGTTTCTGTCTGGTTTGCAAGTAATAGCAGTATTGCTGAATTTTTTTTTTCGTTTTTAAAAGTTTACTTGCAGTTTAATGCAAACAATTGCAGATATTTACATCAACTTAGAGCTTTTTGGAATCAAATGCGCTGAGCTTACAACTAACCACTTATTCACATCAAGTATGAAGAGAATCTACACTTCATGGCGGTCAAAATGGAGGATACTCTGTATGTCGCCCATCTTTTTGCTGTTTTTTTTAACAGCAAATGCACAAACCAATCGTTACGTTATTAGCGGAAAAGTCACCGAAGAGGGGACCAATGCACCAGTTCCAGGAGCGGGAATTAAGGTGCAGGGGACTAATTTTGCAGTGGCTGCAGGTAGCGATGGTACGTATTCATTAGTCGCCAATTTAGCGCCAGGAAATTACCAAGTTTCGGTTACATTTATTGGTTATAAAACGGCAAGCCAACAAATTACGCTAGGCTCAAATAACAACGTTACCGCTAATTTCACCATGGGGCAAGACGCCATGGGGCTTGATGAGGTCATTGTCACAGGTACTTCGCAAGGAACTACACGTAAGCAGTTGGGTAACTATATCTCTACTGTAAAAGGTGACGATTTAAATAAAGCGCCTAGTGGTAATGTACTCGCTTCTATGCAAGGTAAAATTGCTGGTGCACAAATTAGCCAGAACTCGGGTGATCCAGCAGGCGGAATGTCTGTGAAATTACGTGGTATCAGTTCTGCTAACTCTTCTACAGATCCTTTGTATATCATCGACGGGGTGATAATGAATAATACCACTACAAGGGTGACCAACACTTCTGGTAACTATGATGGAAGCGGCTTTGTGGGTAATATTGGACAAAATAGAATGGTAGATATTAACCCTGCCGATATCGAAAGAGTAGAGGTATTGAACGGAGCGTCGGCCGCTGCGATTTATGGATCGAGAGCAAATGCTGGAGTTATTCAAATCTTTACCAAAAAAGGTGTTGCTGGTAAAACTCAAGTGAGTTTTAATACCAATTTTACTATTAGCGAATTGCGCAAGAAAATCGAAGTAAACCAATCGCCAGTGAAATTTGGAGGAAGTGTTGATGCTGTAACACAAGATGTACTTACGCCGACATTAACGACTACTAGTCCTGTGACGAGATACGATTATCAGGACTATATATTTAGGACTGGAGTTGGCACAGATAACAACTTGTCTATTTCTGGCGGTAATGAAAATACAAAAGTATATTCGTCTTTTGGATATTTTAACAATCAGGGTATTATCAAAAACACTGATTTTAGGAAGTATAACTTCAGAACAAATTTAGATCAGAAATTAAATAACTGGGCTAGTTTATCTGCGGGCTTAAACTATATCAAAAGTGCAGCAAATGAGAAGCCAGATGGCAACTCTTTCTTTTCGCCAATGAACTCAGTAACTATTATCGGTAACTTCCACGATATTTGGAGAAGAGATGCCAACGGTAACTTAATGGCTGTAGGAGAGAGAGGGAGGGTAAATCCAGTTTCTGTAATTGAAGATATTAAACAAAGGCAGGAGGTAGACAGGATCATTGCAAATTCAACCTTAAAACTAAATCCAATAAAAAATTTAACAATTGATTTAACTTTAGGTGTGGATAATTCTTCGCAAAACGGAACAACCTATATTCCGCCATATACCTATAATGTTAACGTAGATTTTTTTGGGGGAGGAACAAGTTTAGACGGGACACAAAATGGTTACGCGAGCACGGCTTCCAATAAAACATTTATGTTTAATAACGAGATTAATGCGACGTATCAAGGTAAAATTTCCGATCTGTTAAGCTCGGTTACTCAAGTTGGATATTCTTATCAATATGAAAGAGGAAGGTATCAACTACTGCAAGGCAGAGGTATGGCTCCCAAAATATCTACAGTTAACGGAGCTGCTACGGCGCTGCCAGGAGCTGACGGTAGAACGGAATTGTCTATCAGCGGAGCATATTTGCAACAAAATTTCAAGTACAAAGATCATTTGTTTTTAACAGGTGCGTTACGTATGGACGAATCGTCTGTGTTTGGAAAGGATAATAGGAATCAGGTTTATGTAAAAGCAAGTTTAAGTTATGTACTTTCTTCTGCAGATTATTGGAAGAATGCCAGTATGTCTTCTTGGTGGAATACTTTTAAGTTAAGAGCTGCTTATGGTCAGTCGGGTAACTTAACGGGTATTGGACCTTATGATCGTATCAATGCCTATAATGGTCAGGCGTTTATAGAGTACATTTCTTTGTTCAGTCCATTTCAGTTAGCTAACGAGAATATCAAACCAGAGCGCCAGGATGAATTGGAAGTGGGAACAGATTTAGGATTTTTCAGTAATAGATTAAACTTAAGTTTCAACTATTATAATAAGAAAGTGAAGGATCTATTGTTGCCACAAGTAATTGCACCTTCAGAAGGTTACACCAGCTTCTTAAATAATATCGGGTCTTTAAAAAATACTGGTTTTGAAGTTGTTTTAGGCGGAACTCCAATTAAAACGAATGATTTTAGCTGGAACACCAATGTAATTTTCAATAGAAATAGAAATGAGGCCTACAATATCGGAGCGATGAGGTTATTGAGTACTAATCCAGGAGCACCTGTAGCCATCATTGATGGCCAGCCTCTGGGAGTATTCTATGGAACTTATTTTGCAAGAAATTCGGATGGAAGTTTAGTTACTAATGCAGCGGGCATTCCTCAACAAGCTAGAGATGGTGCTGGTAATCCATTAAGGAAAGTGTTAGGAAATCCTAATCCAGATTACAATTGGTCGTTCGTAAATGACTTCAGCTACAAGCGATTTGGTTTACGGGTTCAATTGGACGGCGTGCAGGGTGGAGATGTGTGGAATGCAGACTGGAGAACAAGACAGGGAGTGGGTAATGGTAAAGTGGCTGAGCAAGAGCAATTAGGCCAATTGCCAAGAGGCTACGTTGCTGGCGTGTACGCTATTGAAGAATGGAGGATAGATGACGGTTCTTTTGTGAAATTAAGAGAGATCTCTTTAAGTTATAATATTGGTAAAGTAAAGTCTATCAGTAATTTGACGGTAGTGTTGAGTGGAAGGAATCTAATATCTTGGGATAAATACAAAGGTTATGATCCTGAATTAAATTCGGCAGGACAATCTACGATCTTAAGAAATATCGATTTTGGTTCGGTGCCAATCCCTAGAACCTTTAGTTTAGGGTTACAGGTTAAATTTTAATGGTTTAGGAGGATAAATGATGAAAAATTTTAAGAAAAATTCAATATATATAGCCTGCAGCCTCTTAACGCTAACAGGCATGATGTCTTCATGTAAAAAGGACTTTGAAGACCCTTCAAGAGCGAGTACAGAAGTAGCGTTGGGTTCTAGCCAAGCCCTATCTGCAGTAGCAATGGGGGTTAATCGCACCTATACATTGAGTAGAACAGGTGTTTTGTTTAATTCAGTTACCGCTTCAGGTTTTGCTAGTAATGAGCTTAGGTTGCTGAATGCAGGTAATATTCCCGAATTGCAACTCAGTACAGGCGGAAGCGCTGTAGATGGAACAAATACTATTTTGTTTAATATGTGGGCGTCTTCGTTGAAAGTGATTGATGAAAGCAACAAAGTGATCGCAGGCGCTGAAGCATTGGGTGATAAAAATTATGCCGCAGGCTTGATAGGTTATGTGACTGTTTTTAAGGCGCTTTCTTTAGGTACGCTATCTTCTTTTTGGGAGAAAGTACCCGTAACTATAGGCAAAGCAGCACCTTTTGTTGATAGGATGGATGGTTATAAGGCTGCTATTGCAGCAATAGATAATGCTTTGACCAAAATAACGGCTAACCCTATCTCCACACAGTTTAATAGTACCGTTAATAATATCAACATCGTAAATGCGCTACATGCATTAAAGGCCAGATATGCTTTGTTTTCTGGACAATACGCAATAGCATTAAGTGAGGCTAATGCGGTGGTTACGCCAACAGTGATTCCTCCAAATAAAAACACAATTACTTCTGCCGATATTTCGCCGTTTAAGTTTGATGCTGCAAATGTTAATATCATAGCATCTGTGGCGAGTTCAAATAACGTTTTTCAGCCAACGGATGCGAATTTGGGTTTGACAGGAACATTAGTTCCAGATGCAAATGATAAGCGTATTCCATTTTACACAATAATGGCAGGTAGCCCAGCTAGCTTGCGTATGGCGGGTTTTGCTACTTCAGTAACTGGATCTTTCCCCATTTTCCTGCCTGGAGAAATTCCTTTGATTAAAGCAGAGGCTTACGCACGTCAAACTACTCCAGATTTGAATAGCGCATTAACTGAATTAAATAAGGTAATAACCAAAACAACGGATGTTTTCGGTGTTGGTGCAAGTTTAACCGCTTTAACTGGCCCTTATACCCAGCCGCAGTTGTTGGAGCTTATTTATAAGCATCGTTGTATTGAGCTATTTGCTTCAGGTTTAAAGCTCGAAGATATGCGCAGGTTTGGAAGGCCAGTGGCGGAGATGAAGCGTCGTTTTATGCCATACCCTTTCCAAGAGAGAGATAATAATCCGAATACCCCTGCAAACCCAACATTTTAAAATAAAAAAGTCCCGTACGTACGGGACTTTTTTATTTCTGTTTAAATAATCTGTAAATCTTTCGCTTGATAAGCCTTTAAGATATCGTCGTCCGCATCTAATTCGGTGACTAAGTAGCTGATGTTTTCTAGGCCCGCTACCTTTAAGCGTAGGGTAATCCCCAATTTCTCAGAGATACATAGGATTGCGGTTTTTTTAGAAGAAGCAATCATGGCCTTTTTCAACTGATTGATTTCCCAATCGGTATCTGTAACGCCGTCTGCAGTATGTAAAGCACTGGTTCCCATTAGGCAAAGGTCTGCTCTAATGTCAGCCAATTGGCTAATTACATGGCCACCATAGCTGATTTGTGAGTTTTTTGCAAAAAGACCGCCAATTAAAATCACCTCTATTTTTTCATATTTTGCCAATTCAACCGCTACCAAAGGGCTTATGGTGATGAAAGTGGCATGTAAATGTTGAGGGAGCTGTTTGGCCAACTCGATCACGGTAGTACCACCACCAGTTAAAATCACCATTCCATCTTTAATGAGTGATGCTGTTTTTTTTGCGATACCGATTTTAGCGTCTTTAGCATAAACCTTACTGTCGTCAAAAGTTGATTGATAAGATTTAGAAAGTGCACCTCCGTGGACTTTGGTGAGCAGATTGTCATCCGCAAGCTCTTGTAAATCTCTTCTGATCGTATCTTCAGATACATTTAATAACTCGACCAAATCAGAGCTTAATACACGGTTGTGCAGATTGATTTGGCGCATTATGATGTTATGTCTTTCTTTTTTTAACATTTTTCTATTATAGTATTTGGCAAGCTCAAGGTAGTAAAAAATATCCTTAATAATCAATAGTAGCGTGTTTTGATATGAATTTTGTGCGGAGTTTTGCGGAGTTTATGCGGTATTTATTAAATTTTTAGCAAAATTTTGCGGGTTTTATAAAAATAAATATGATATTTACAGCTATGTTCAAAAAAATGCGTTAATATGCGTTTTTAATTTGAAGCTAATTTTTTAATAACCAAATTAAAATTTATGAAAAGAAAACTACTCATGTTATTCTTGAGTGCGTTTTTGCTGACGATGAATCTAATGGCTCAGCAAATAACGATTACGGGTAAGGTAACATCTGCAGATGATAAACTCGGAATACCGGGTGTTTCTGTGAGGGTTAAAGGGGGAACCAACAGTGTTCAGTCCAATTCGGATGGAGCTTATACCATCGGTGCAAAAGCTGGAGAAGTACTCATATTCTCTTACATCGGATTTATTTCTGAAGAAAGAACAGTTGGTGACGCGAAAACGATCAACGTTGAGTTAAAATCCGATTCTAAAGTGCTTAATGAAGTAGTGGTTACAGCATTAGGTATCGAAAGAAGCAAAAAGTCACTGTCTTACTCGGTACAAACCGTAAAAGGAGACGATTTGAGAAATGCTAATCAATCTAATATCATCAACGCTTTGCAGGGACAAATCGCAGGGGCTCAAATCAGTGCTTCGGGTGGTTCTCCAGGTTTGCCTTCAGAAATTATCTTAAGGGGGTCAACGACCCTTTCTGGCGATAATCAGCCTTTGATGATTGTTGACGGTATTCGCGTGAACAATAATGCTTCTAATGGAACAGTAAACCGTTTATCGGATTTTAACCCTGAAGATATTGAAGACATCACCATCTTAAAAGGTGCCGCTGCTGCTGCACTTTACGGGATTGATGCCGCTTCGGGAGCAATCATTATTACCACAAAAAGTGGTAAAGCAGGTAGTTTACAGATTTCGGGTTCATACAAGTCATTTGTAGAAACTATGGGTAGAACTCCTCGTCAACAAGCAATTTATACTACAGGTACGGGCGGTATTTATGATGAAACTTCTGGAAGCTCATGGGGAAGAAAATTCCGTTATGACGAGAAGATCTATAACAACATCAATCGCTTTTTTGAAACAGCACTTACCCATGATGCCAACTTCAATGTGAACGGCGGATCGGAGAAATTGAACTATTATGTTTCTGGGGGCTATCGTAACGCAGGTTCTATGATTCCTAATACCGATCAAGAAAAGATTAACTTGATGGTAAAAGGAACGGCCAAATTGAGTAAAAAAATTGAATTAACTACATCTGCTAGCTATATCAAAAATGATATTCAAGAAGGTTTGGTAGGTGCTGGAGCTGGCGGCTGGATCAACAGCATTTTGTTGTATCCACGTCGTTATGATATTTTAAGCTACCAAAAGCCGAATGGCGATCCGTTATATGCTTATGTAGAACCAGGTAACGAAAACCAAGCTAGAATTTCTCCTATGTGGGGTGTAATGCGTAACCCTAGAAATAACAATGTGGATAGGTTCTTGGTGAATAACAATATCACCTATAAGCCTATTGCTGGATTGACTTTGGCTTATAGGTTAGGTCAGGATTTTACCTCCACCAAATATAGAAGAGTAATTACTCCGGGCACACCTTCATCTACAGCTTTTAATGGTTTCGTTGCGGAGAATAACTCGGAAACTAAATTTATCACTTCTAACTTCACCGCTACTTACGACAAGAAAATCGCTCCTGATTTGAGATTAACGGCAATAGCAGGCGGTAGCAGCGAGTATTACGATAATAGAGGGGTGAGTTATGAGGCTACTGGTTTTTTAGTGAGCGATATTTTCTCCCCTAACGTGGTAAACAGAGAGAATGTAATCGTTACAGAAGCTATCGCACGTAGACAACGTTATGCTGTTTTTGGAGATGTGAGATTGGAATATAAAAACATCGCATCCATTGGGGTAACTGGTCGTAACGACTGGACTTCTACCTTGCCAGCAAATGCAAGAACATTTTTCTCGCCATCTTATTCAGCAAGCTTAACCTATTCGGAGCTTTTTGAAAACAGTAAAGATTGGTATGGTAAATTAAGAGCAAGTTACGCTCGCGTAGGTAAAGATGCGCCTATTTATAGAACCAACAGTAATTTGAGACAAGCTTACACCATTGGCGGTGGTTTCGTGAACGATCCAACTGGAGGAAACCCAGACTTAGGTCCTGAAAAAACACAAGAGCTAGAGTTTGGTACAGAGTTAAGTTTCTTCAAAAATAGATTGAACATTGATGTGGCGGTTTACGAAAGAAAAAGTATCGATATGATCATGACCCCTAGGGTGCCTTTGCCATCTGGATATGTTATCATGACTTTCAATGCGGGATCTTTAAGGAATAGAGGGGTAGAGTTTTCGGTAAGCGGAACTCCAATTAAAACAGAAAACTTCACTTGGACTGCCACTTTAAACGGTTGGAAAAACAGATCGAAGATGTTGAATTTTGCTGGTGATATCGTGACCTTTATCTATACCAACGCACAGCTTAATGCAGGTGCAGCAGCAACCACCCTTAATAAACCAGTTTTAGGGATTGTAGGTTCTGACTACAGAAGAAACCCTGATGGATACGTGGTTGTAGATGCCAATGGCTATCCAATTATTGATAACAGCACTAAGGAGCGTTACATCGGAAACAGAGAGCCAGATTTCAATTTCGGTTTAATCAATAACTTTAAATACAAGCAATTCAGCTTGTCGTTCCTTTGGGATTTCAGAATCGGTGGCGATATCTTAAACGCGAGCCTCCAAGGAATGATGTCTAACGGTATCGCTTATGATATAGGCGAATGGAGAGATAAAGAATTTGTATTTAACGGCGTAGTACAACAAGGCGATGGTACCTATGTTAAAAACAACAAGAAGGTAGTTTTAGACTATAGCTACTTCGCCAACAACTACTATCAGGTAGGAACTAACTTTGTGGAGAAAGTAAATTGGGCTCGGGTTCGCTACATTAACTTGGGCTACCAATTGCCAACTTCCTTTGCCAATAGGTTAGGTCTTAAAGGTGCAAGATTTGAGTTGGGAGCACAAAATCCATTTGTAATTACCAATTACTCAGGTGGCGATCCTGAGGTGAACAGCGCAGGCCCAAATGCTGGTGGCTCTGGTGCAAGTACTATGGGGGTTGACAATGGTGCAATTCCTTTGCCGCGTACTTTTTCATTGGGTATAAACATCACGCTTTAAGAGACAGGAGTTATGAAAAAGATAGTAAGAAATATTCTAGCGATACTTGCTGTGGTTACAGTAAGTGCGTGTAATAAATTAGATTTAAACGTAAACCCGGTACAGCCAGTAACCGTACCGCCTAAACAAAGGCTTCCGGCAATCCAAGCCAATTTAGCTTACTCGCTATATTCGCAGGCACGTTTTGGGGCTTATCACAGTTATTATTTCACCACCAGAACAGGGAATAGTAATGCCATTACCGATACTTGGAATTACAATAGCATTACCCGTATGGGTGCTTGGAGATGGCATTATTTTGATGTAGGTTCAAACATCAACCAAATGGTGAAGAGAGCTGCCGAAGAAAGCTCAAACAACTATGTTGGTGTAGGTAAAATTATAATGGCATTAAGCTATTTGTCTGCTACCGATGTGTTTGGTGATATGCCTTTCAAAGAAGCTTATATCGGTTCTTTCAATCCAGTTTACGATCCTCAAGAGCAAATTTTTGCAGGAGTAGAGAACTTATTGAATGAAGGGATCACTGCTTTGGACAATGTAAGTCCTTTGGCTGAAACCATGGATGCAAAATCAGACTTGATTTACAACGGTGATTTAAATAAATGGAAAGCATTGGCAAAAGGCGTTAAAGCGAGGTTGAAATTGAGAACAGCCAACTTCAAAAATGGCAACCAAGAATTGTTGACGATTGTTAATGATGCCTTGACTAATTTCAACGATGCAGTATTCAAATATCCAGAAGTAAGTACTACTGGTTGGACACACAACCTTTGGGGACCTTCGGACCCTCCTCCAGCTGGAGAAGCTTTCCAGTTTGCTGATATTAGAAGTGATTTGGTAAATACCTTGCCTACAGATTTCTTGATGAGGGCACTTACCGTTGACGATGGAACCACGCCAGCAGGTAGCCCTATCGTTTATGATCCTAGACTTCTTAAATTGACTACACCAGGAAAAAACAACAAATATCTTGGTGCAAAAATGTCAGAAGGATTAAGAGATGTGAACCTGCCTACAGGAACTACTTTTGATGATTTTGCTAAGCTTCACGGTGGTTATTGGACTAAAGACGGTTCGCCTTATCCAGTAATGATCAAAGAAGAGTTATTGTTTATCAAAGCAGAAACCCAATTTCATCTTAATGATTTAACAGGTGCATTGGCCTCTTACAAAGAAGGTATCCGTGTCAATATGGAGCGTTTAGGAGTAACCGAGGGTCAAATTCTCAACTATTTGGGCGATCAAAGAAAGGTGGCGCAAAGCGAAGCAACATTGGATCTGTCTAAAATCATGATGCAGAAATATATTGCCCTTTATCTACAAGGAGAAACTTGGTCTGATATGAAGAGATATGGTTATAAACCATCTGTATATAAAAATGATTTAAATGGAGTTACCTATGCGATCTATTATCCAAGATACGCTTTGGCAGAGTGGGCTGGTAAATATGTTCAGCGTTTCCCTTATGATCCACAAACAGAATATGTTTATAATCCAAAGGAGATAGAAAGATTAGGTGCTAAAGCTAGAGACTGGGCTTTTAAGCCTGTTTGGTGGGTTCAAAACTCAACATTAAAGTAAAAAGAGATGAAAAACAATATGAAAAGATATATAGGCGTTTTATCGATTTGTTTGTTGGCTTTGGCTTCATGCAAAAAGAATGACCCCATCACAGAGCTAGGTTCAACCAACAATGAATTTGCCAGCCAATTGAGGGTGACCTATAATAATACTAGGCCAGTTTTTGGTGATACTTTAATTGTAAGCGCTTCAACTTGGCAGAGAGATGATAAGTTTCAAAAAGTAGCATTTTACGAAACATTGGTTGAAAACGTAGGGATACAATTAGCGCTAAAAAACGGTACATCCATCATTACAAAAACTAATGACGAAGCTACTTTGGTTTTGGTAGATTCTATAGCTAAAAAACAAGTGGCTTTAGAAGTAAAGGCAACTGATTTGGACAAATACTGGGTGACCTCGACAAACAACTATGTCATTAATCATCCATATAAGGTAGAAAGAAAAACTGGCAAGTATCCAAATGACGCAACGTTAATCAATGGAATGAGTGATAACGAGTTTAATACCCTAAAAGGGTTACTGGCTTATACCATGACCAGAAACGATTATTTGGCATTATTCCCAACAGCTCCAACGACACATTTCACCACTGGAGGAACTTATGTGTTAAGCGCTACTGGAATGAAAAATTTGAGAGATAACTGTACTAGAGCGATGTTGGTGGCGATCGTAAATACGATTAAAAAAGTAGGTAACTACAGCATCACTATTGATGTAAATGCGGTGACACCAACCAATACCATTACGGCCGCTACCAGAACATTTGATATTACCTTATAATAATAAGATCATGAAGAAATTTAAATTATTACTACTCTTGATTGGCCTTATTTATTTGGGCTGTTCTAAAGAAGAGATAACCAATATTGGACAGCAGGGAAACTATGCTGCTAATTTTGATTTTCCAGCGGGTGTAGTTAATGCGCCAGCAAAAGTGGTGCTTACCAACCGTTCAAAAAATGCGGATAAGTATCGTTGGGAATACACAGGAGGAAAAACCCTAAACAAAAGTGGTTTAACCAATGTATCAGTATCGGAAAAAATGGTGCCAGATACTATTTTGTATGAACTTCCAGGAGAATATACTGTAAAATTGACTACTTGGCAAGGAGATAAGCCACAAGAAATCAGCAAAAAAATCACTTTAGTGAAAATGCAACCACGGATTATTGCACCTGCAAACATTGCTGTGTTTGAGGATGTTCAATTTGATGCTCGTGCGTTTAATTATCCTGGTCAAACGGTAACCTACTCATGGGACTTTGGCGCTGCAGGTACATTTAACGTTAAAAACCCAGTGGTTAAATTTACAACAGATGGCGAGCATACCATTAAATTAACCGTTAACGATGGACAAGAAACATTAACCACCGAAATTAAGGTACAAGTGAAAGGCGAATTGGCGAAAACCATATACTTTACAGATGTCATCACCAAGAAAATTTATGCTTACAAGCTTACGGTGTTAAGCCCGTCAGTTCCGGTAGCCCTTCCTGGGGTAACCACAGGGCCTAGTCCTTTGGGCCTTTCTGTAGCCGGTAATAAACTATACTATTCAGAGGCTGGACTTGGCTTAAGATTTAGTAGCGGTGTTGCAGCTGAAGGTGATGGTTATTTGAAATCGTTTAATTTGGATGGATCAGGCGAAAAACTTATTACTAAGAATACCGGAGCAACTGCTTACAATTTAGATCCTTGGTTGCATACTGTTGATAAAGATGGCAATTTATGGTGGGGTACCAGAAACAATGGCGTTCACGTAATCAATGCGGCATCAACGGAGGCTCCATATCCGGCTTTCAGGATTAGAGGAAATACAAGTACTGGGTTTAGTTCTAGCTCACACTTTTACTCGGGTATCAGAGAAGTTGGCGATGAAATATGGGTTTCTTTCACGGGTAACGGCGGAAGAGGCTTGCATAAATTCAAGAAGACAGGGGAGTTTATAAGCGAAATCACAGCTTTGAAAGATATTGGTATCAGGCAATTTGTGGTAGATGCTAAAAACAATATGATCTATTTGGCAATTAACCGTGCTACAGCTTATGAGCCGGGTATCTATAGATGTGATATGAACGGCGGAAACATTACGCCTATCTATAATACACCTTCAGTAATGGGCTTTGCTACCGCAACTTCATTTAGTGACCAGGGCTATGTTCCTACTGGAGCTTTCCCAACAGGAGAGTCTATTTATGTGACTGGCATGGAACTGGATCAAGATGAGAATGGAAATGGCTATCTATATTTTGGTTACAGAAACAGGGCCGACTCTTTCGGAACAAACGCGCCTCAGTCTGTGGGTTCAGGAGCAAACTCGGGTATTTTGCGCTATAAATTAGACGGCACTCAGGCAGTTAGTTTCTTAATTAAAGGCTATGCACCTTATGGTATTGCAATAGATCACGTTAAACGATAAAATAATAACCGCCTGTGCTTACGGTATGGGCGGTTAGCTAAATAGATTATGAAAAGATTTTTTTTATTAGGGGTTGCGGCCTTGATGATGCTGGCTTCCTGCCAAAAGGATATTGCACAAGTGCCAGATGGTTATGGTGCGAAAGAATTTGTGAAGCCATCAACACCCTATGTGGCAGACAAAAGCTTTAAAAGGGTAGCTTACTTCCCTGCCTATAGAGCAATTAGTGATATTGATACCACTTCATTAGATCACTTAACACACGTAATTTTTTCTTTCCTAAAACCTAGGGCTGATGGAGTATTGGTTTTGGATGATTCGAGAGAAAGTGTGAAAAATGTAGTGGCTTTAGCAAAAAGACATAAATGTAAGATTGTAATTGCTTTAAATGGTGATAGCAAAATTTACACAACCCTAATTTCAAACCCCACCACAAGAAAGGCATTGGTGCAAAGTATTGTGAATTATGCAATCCAAAATCAATTTGATGGGGTAGATATGGATTGGGAATACCCAAATGCTACCAAAGGAAATGACGTTACTTTTGGAGTGTTTATGCAAGAACTATCCACAGAATTACACAGCTGGCATAAAACCTTGAGCATGGCGGTTACAGCGGGCATTTTTGCAGGACCAGTGAAAGACGGAATTAACCAAGCGGCAATAGATGCTTGTGATTTTGTAAATTTAATGGCTTATGATGGCATTGGAACTGATGCCGCTAGACCTAACGACCACTCTTCATACGCGATGGCCGAAAGGGTTTTGAATATCTGGCTAACAGATAAAAACCTTCCAAAAGAGAAGGCTGTATTAGGCTTGCCTGCTTATGGCAAAACGGCTGGAAATACAGCCATGGCTTTCAAGGATTTGTTAAAAGCAGGTGCAGATAAAAATGGATCAGAGTTTACGGTTGGAACCAGCACCTACTACTATAACGGTATTCCAACCATTAAGCAGAAATTTGCTTTGGCGCAAACTAGTGCCAATGGCATCATGTTTTGGGAATTGGCCCAAGATGCAGTTGGTGAAAACTCGTTAGTTAAGGCAGCAAAATAAGCCTAAAATAAACCCACATTAAAAAAGCACCCAATGGAGGGTGCTTTTTTGTTGGAATTAATTCCTGATCTATAAGGTTTTAACTTGTGCGTGGTTTTGCAGGGTTTTACAAGAAAAAAATGGCTTATTGTTAAAATTTGTTAAAAGTTTCTTTTTTAAACGAATAACATTTGTTTATATTTACTTAAGCTTTATTTAAAATGCGTTAATATGCGTTTTTATAAATTGCCAAACAAACAACAAATTAATTATTAACCAAACAAATTTATGAAACAAAAACTACTCATGTTGCTCATGGGGGCTTTTCTATTCGTTCTGCAAGCAGTTGCACAGCAAGTTACCATATCAGGTAAAGTGACCTCTGCAGAAGATGGGCAGCCAATACCAGGGGCAACGGTAAGAATCAAGGGCACTACCTCTGCGGTGCAAACGAATGTTGCGGGAGTATATTCTATTAAAGCAAATAAAGGGACAACGCTTCAATTTGTTTTTCTAGGTACTGTTACGCAAGAAAGAACGATTGGCGATGCCACAACTATTAACGTCGCATTAAAAGAAGATGCAAATTCTTTAAAGGAAGTAACGGTTACTACTGCTTACAACGTAGAAAGAGACAAGAAAAGTATAGGTTACTCCCTGTCTAAAGTTGATGGAGATGAAGTAACTCAAACTGGAAGAGAAAATTTTGTAAACGGTTTAGCAGGAAGGGTGCCAGGTTTGGCAATTAATCCAACAAGTGGCGATCCAGGAGCTTCATCTCAAATTGTTTTGCGTGGTATCGTTTCTTTAAGCGGCGATAACCAGCCGTTAATGGTAGTGGACGGTGTTCCGATAGACAACACCGTAGTTAACCAAATGAATACTACTATTCAAGGAAACAACAGAAATCAAGACTACACGAACAGGGCATCTGATATTAACCCAGCAGATATCGAGAGCTATACGATTTTGAAAGGACCAGAAGCAACGGCCTTATATGGTAACCTTGGAGCTAACGGAGCTATTGTAATTACAACTAAGAAAGCAAAAGCTGGAAAAGCCAGCGTTTCCTATAATGGTTCCCTTAGGATTGAAACCGTAAATCGTGCACCAGAAGTACAGCAAGTTTATAGCCAAGGAGATGCGAATGGTATTTTTTTAGGCGGTTCCACCAGTTACTTTGGGCCTAAATACTCGCCAGGGCTACAAATCTATGATAATATTGGCAGTTTTTTTAGAACAGGAACAGCGCAAAAAAACAACTTGGTTTTTGAAGGCGGGAAAGAATCGTTTACTTACCGTTGGTCATCAGAATATGTTAACAATCAGGGGTCTATCCCTAATACCGAATATAAGCGATTTGTAACTTCTTTGGCGGGACAGGCTGCCCTCTCCGACGCTATTAAATTAACTACTCGTTTTAGTTACACAAACGCATATAATAGAAAGGCAAACAAAGGCCTAGGTGGTTATCTAATGGGATTGCTTCTTTATCCTTCTAGGTATGATATCAATAATTGGATTGATCCACTTGGAAACCGCGTATTAACGACAGGAACCATATACACGGAAACTGACAGTCCGTTATGGGATGTCAATAAGAACTTAGCAGACGATAGAACAAACAGTTTCTTGTTAAATACAAACGTAACCATTAAACCTAATAAGTGGTTAAATGTAACGGCTATTTTTGGAGCTAACGTTTCGAGTACGGATGGTAAACTGGTTTATCACGCCCAATCGTATTATGGCTCTGGGAGCTCAACAGCAAATAGAGGAGGTGTGATCAATACCTATAATCAGTTTAACAAAACTTTCGATGGATCGTTAACTGCGTCTGCAAGACATAAATTTGGGAAGTTTAATAACACCTATATCATAGGTGCAAATGCATCAGATGTTAATCTAACTACCAACTCTGCTCGTGGACAAAATATGTACGATCCTGATTTCTACAGTATCAATAATACATTGCCAACTACACAATCAGCGAGGTTAGCTATTTCACGTAGACGTAATGCAGGTGTATTTGCTCAAGCTATTTTAGGCTACGAACAGTTATTGTATTTAACGCTTTCCGGCAGGGTGGATGCGGCTTCACGTATGTTGCCTAACAATCCGTACTTCGCTTACCCATCCGCGAGTTTGGCTTTTAACTTTAGTGAGCTAGAAGCTGTTAAAAAATTAGAATGGTTAAGTAGTGGTAAACTAAGAAGTTCATTTGGTATTACTGGTAAAGAGCCATACAGGTATTATGCCTTAGCACCTAAATTAGTTGCAAATACTACTAGTGGTGGTGGTTTTAGTTACGATATAGCCGCAGGGCCAAATCCAGACTTAGTGCCAGAAAAAACAATAGATTTTGAAGTTGGTACAGAATTAGGCTTTTTAAAGGATCGTATTTCGGTTGACTTTACCTATTACCAACGTGAAAGCCGTGACCAAATTATCGCTCCTCGACTTTCATACGGAACAGGCTCTGTAATTAGAATATTAAATGGTGGTAGCGTAAAAAACAAAGGTGTTGAGGTGCAGTTGAAAGGTTCTCCTTTACGTAAAAAGGATTTCAACTGGGATATGACTTTTAACTTTACACATAATAAAGGCATTGTAAATACAATTGCTGAAGAATTGCCAGAGTACTATGATTCGGATACTTGGATTGCAAATGGAGCCAGAGGATCAACCATTCCTGGTAAAAGTACGCTCGCTATTGGTGGCTGGGTGAATGAGAAAAACAATAGAGGCGATTTGTTGATTAACCCATCTACGGGTACTCCTGTGCTAAAAAGTTCTTCAGAATTTGAATACTTAGGTGATAGGGCTCCTAAGTTTACCTTGGGTTACCTTAATAGCTTTAGATATAAAAACTTAACCCTTTCTTTCTTATTGGACTTGAGAGTGGGCGGTGATGTTTACAATCAAACGGAATACGAGCTTTATAGAAGAGGTTTAAGTATTAAAACATTAGACAGAGAGCAGCCAAGGATTATCAAAGGAGTGCTAAAAGACGGTTTAGAGAACACTGCTAATCCGACAATTAATAATATTATGATCACTCCTTACACTTATTCGAACTATTATAGTAGTACGACGGGGAGTATCGCTCCAGAGCAATTTTTGGAAAAAAACATTAAAACACTGCGACTTAGAGATGTGACAATTGCATACGAACTACCTCAAAAGTTGGCAGCAAAAACGGGCTTCATCACAGCCGTTAGCTTATATGTAACTTTCACAGATTTGTTCTTGATTACTAACTATACAGGTATTGATCCAGATGTAAATGGTAATAATCCAGCTACTGGTGGTGCGGGAGGTTATGGTATCGATTACGGTAGTATGGGCCGTCCTAGAGGTGTAAATATGGGATTAAGAATTAGATTATAATTTAGACCAAACGATTTTGAACATGAAATATATTAAAATGACCTGCCTAATCGCACTATTGATTGCCACTAGTGGATGTAAAAAATGGCTTGACGTAAATAGTGATCCAGCTACTCCTCAGGATGTTGCTGCCGAGTTCTATTTAGCACCAATGATTGCTAGGATGGCGGTTTCTGTAACAACGGATTACGCAAATGCACAATTTAAATACACCCAAAATGTTGGGGCCCAAGTAGCATCTGATCCTATGGAAAGACATAGCTACTATAATACAGATAATGCCGGCGGTGTATTATGGAGATTCGTATACATCGATGCGGGAAAGAATTTAGAAGAAATTATTACAAAATCTGAAGCCAAACAAAATAATACTTTGCTAGGTGTTGCATACGCCATTAAAGCTTGGGGTTATCAAATGACCACGGATTCTCATGGACCTATTATTTTAAATGATGCACTTAAAGATCAGTTGACTTTTACTTATCAAGATCAGCCTGAAGTATATGCAAAAGTTAGAGAGTGGTGTTATTTGGCTCTTCAAAAATTAAATGCGCCAGATGGTTTGGTAAATCCTTCCTTGTTGAGGAATAATGATTTTATTTTTGGTTCAGCCATTCCAGCAAATAACAGTTTGACCGCTTATAGAGAGAGATGGAAGAAGTTTGTATATGCAATATTGGCAACTCAATATAGCCACTTAACTAACAAGCCAGAATTTAATACCAAGTATGCTGATAGCGTTGTTAAATTTGTTGATCTTTCATTTGGAGCAACAACTTTAAATTCTTCAGAAGATGCTGCTATAAATTTTGAAGGCGTAAGTGCTGCAAATGCCAATCCTTTTAGCGTAACTGGAAATACACTTAACTCTGTAGCAAGTGCAGCTGCAGCTGCTCAAGTTGGTTCTGGCAGAATTGGTCAGCCTGTAATAAATTATTTGACAGGAGGTATGAGAGGAACGCCAGCAACCAATCCTACAATTACTACTACAACACCTTATGATCCGAGACTATCTAGAATGGTTGCTCCAATGACAACTAATGTCTACAAAGGGGTTGTGGCTACTAGAGGCGATGTCCCAACCACGAAGACAATTCCACACGTTTACGGCTCAGTTGCAGCTCCTTTCCCTGGTAAATATATCTTTGGACAAGGACTTACTGACGGGGTAAAATCTAGGCTACCATTATATACCTATTCTCAATTGCAATTTGCCAAGGCTGAAGCTTTATTTTTAAAAGGTGATTTAGGTGGAGCTTGGATTGCTTATGACCGAGGTATTAGAGGGCATATGGATTTTGTGAATACTTTTGGCAGGTCAGGCCTAACTACTGCTCCAGCAATAACGTCAGCGGAAATTACAGCCTATATGACTTCATCCGAGGTTGCTCAAAATGCAACTACTTTAACCCTTGCAGATATTATGGGCCAAAAATATGTAGCGCAATGGGGTTGGGCTGGACAAGAACAATGGTGCGATTTACGTAAATGGCACTACAGAGCCGATATTTTTAAACAATTTAAACAATTGGATGCTTCGGAATTTGCAGCCACCATTAACGGCGTTGGAGCTTATGCTTATAGATTGAGGCCTAGATATAACTCAGAATATGTATGGAATAGGCCGGAATTACAAAAATGGGGTGGATTATTGCCAACATATTCTTATCAAGAAACTTGGTTTAGTTTACCTACAAATTAAGATGATTATGATAACGACGAAGATTTTTTCAAGAATATCAATCATGTCCTTTTTAGCAGTTGTTCTGTTTATTGGATGTGAAAAAAATAAAGATAATGTGTTTTCAGAATATGAACTAGTTGATCAAACAACAAACGCATTTATTAAAGTGAATTATAATGTGGCCTTCTACAACAACCCTGGCGTGCAACTAAAAATTAATGGCACTCGTGTTACAGGCCTGCTTAACACTAGATACCCCTTTCCAGGAGGTGGATTTAATACTCTAGGAGGTTCTACAGGTGATTACTTTCCTGTGAAGCCTGGCAATACAGAAGTTTCATTGACCATTCCAAAAAGAGGGACGTCATTAGATTCTTTGGAAGTATATAAAACAACAGTTTCGCTAGCAGCATCCAAAAAATACTCGCTGCATGTTGCAGATAGTTTGGTAAGAAAGAGCTTGTTAGTAGAAGAAGATGCTTCTCTACCAGACTCTGGTTATTTTAGGATGCGATTCGTTAATTTAATGGCCAACGTGCCTTCGATAGATTTGTATAATGGATCTGTTTTGGTTGCCGCAGCAGTACCTTTTATGGGAATTAGCGATTCATTTACTTTGCCAAATGCTGCCCCAACTTCAACAGCTTGGAATATTAGAGTAGGGGGGTCAGCCGCAACATCAGCAGTGATTGCCACCTATACAAGCGCAAGTACAATTTTACAAAGAAGGGTTTATACTGCATTTGCAAATGGCTATAGTGGATACCCAACTAGCGGAACTGACCCGCGAAAGCCATATATCTCATTTTACTACGTGAGATAAGAGTAGTTTTTTACGATGAAAAGGCCCTGATGGATTCTCAGGGCCTTTCTTATTTTAAAGATCCTTATCAATAACAACTCGCAAAAACCGTAAACGACGGATTAGAGCTGTCGATAGTAAAACTTGTAGAGCCTGTAGAAGTGGTAACACTATGGATAAGAGGCGGATTGCACGAATTTGTACCTGCGGATACAAGTTCATAATTACCATAAGGTACTTCTTCCGATCCGTAAGTGTCCACGGCATTGATGTAATAGTAAGTATTGGTGTCCGTGTTGTAAACAGTAGCCTGTCCACCCATTACAGTCATGTAGCTCACCTCCAATGTAACATAACCAGTGCTCATTTTGTTCTTGAACGAAGTTGCGGTAAATAGCAACATTACTAGAAATACTTTTGTGATTAGATTTTTCATACTGCTTTAATTTTAGTTAAAAGTTAAGTTAAAATACTAATATCTATTTAATATTCAAATAGTTATTTGTTTTTTGTGTGCCGAATGAGAAATAGCATTTAATGATTTCTTTACCATGACGCTCAAAGCTAAAACCGCAAAAAGGTTAATATCCTCGTTGAATTATGCATAGCTGAACACATTTTCCTTATATTTACTATAATAAGAGTATAAACTGAATTATTATCGTAGAGATTGATAGTAGGTTTTTACGAATGCGATTAATTATTAACTATTAACTAAACAGTTCATGAAAAAAGGATTACTTACGCTAATCCTGTGCTCGTTCTTTTTAGCCATTCAGACAATGGCTCAACAAAAGACGATTACTGGAAAGGTAACTTCTGCAGATGATGGGATGCCAATACCTGGAGCATCCGTAAAAATCAAGGGAACAAACAATGGAACTCAAACAAGCACCGGTGGAACTTATTCCATCGTGGCTAAGCAGGGAGATGTACTACAGTTTATTTATTTAGGGATGAAAACCTCCGAAAAGGTGGTGGGTGCTTCGGATGTCATAGATATCGCTCTAGCCTCTGATAGCCAAGCTTTAGGCGAAGTGGTTGTCACGGCATTAGGTATCAAAAAAGAGAAAAGGGCAGTTGGATATGCCGTATCTGATTTAAATGCAGATGAATTAATGAAGAACAAAAATACCAACGTTGTCAATTCATTAGTGGGAAAAGTTCCAGGGGTTAACATAACGCAATTTGGTGGATCAGCTGGCGCTGGGGCTTCTATTACTATTCGAGGAGGTACCTCTTCTGCTGAGGGAAGGCAGAATCAGCCGTTATTTGTTGTCGACGGGATTATCTATGATAATACAACCTCAAGTACAGGTAATACTGGAACTGATGGATTATCCCGTAGTAATACCACTTATTCCAACAGGGTAATGGACATTAACCCTGAAGACATTGAAAATTTGTCAGTGTTAAAAGGTGCGGCAGCTGCTGCACTATATGGTTCAAGAGCGGCTGATGGAGCAATCATCATTACCACTAAAAGGGGTTCGGAGGGATCTGTGAGTGTTAACTATGCTACTAGATTAAGTACTTCTTGGGCAAATAAATTACCCGAAGTTCAAAGAGAATTTGGTGTAGGTGCTTATGCGGTAAATGGCACTTTCGATGATGCGAATTCTTACAGTTCGTGGGGTAAGAAATTAACATCTGCCAATACTACTTATGATAACATAGGAACTTTCTTTCAAAATGCAAATGTTTTCGATAACAACATCAATGTTTCTGGAGGATCAAAAAACGGAACCTTCTTTTTATCCGCATCTAATTTTGACCAATCTGGTATTGTTCCTAATACTGGTTACAATAAAACAACTTTTCGTTTAAATGGTCAGCAAAAATATGGGAAGCTAACCATTGATGCTAATGTTGCCTATTCTATTGCCGATATGGACAGAACCTTAACCACCTCTGGATTGTATGGTGGAGGCGGCGTTGGAAGTATGGGTTCATTATATAATTGGCCAACAGTTTTTGATATTAAAAATTATATCAATATTGATGGAAGCCAATATCGCCCTTACGCAGCAACCTTAGATTTGCAAAGTGATATGGATAATCCATATTGGATCATCAACCAAAATGAATTGACCTCTAAAACCAAACGTATTACTGGAGGTATCAACGCCAACTATAACATCACCAAATGGTGGGATTTGACCGCTCGTTTAGGTTATGATCAGCACGTTACTGATGATTATACCTACATTTCGCCAGGATCCGCAGTTGCACCTTTGTATCAAAATGGTCGTTTAAGCAAAAATGATGCGGAGTACTCATTTTTGAGTACGATGGTAATGAATAACTTCCATAAAAAGTTTGGCGACTTCGAAACCCATTTAATGGTGGGGGCTACTACTGAGGATATGAATAGATTTACCCAAAACCATTGGGGATATGGTTTCATTACAGCAGGAACCATTAGTTTAAATAACATAGCCAATACCAACAAGTTTTTTACTGATAGGACAACAAGACTGCGTCTAGTAGGTGTTTTTGGTGAAGCTGGAGTTTCTTACAAAAACATGGCTTACTTAACCGTTACCCAACGTAATGATTGGTCGTCGAGTTTGCCAGTTGATAATTATTCCTATTCTTATCCATCTGTAAGTGGATCGATGGTGTTTACAGAATTAATGCCTAAAAATAATATCCTTACTTACGGTAAAGTGAGGGCGAGCTGGGCACAAGCGGGCAAGGCTACTGATCCTTATGAGACTGCAACTTACACCAATCCTCCTTATATTATTGGGTCGAACACAGCTGTAGGAAATCAATGGGCTGCTGGTAACCCCGTTATCAAGCCCGAAATCCAAACTTCTTGGGAAGTAGGTGGAGAGTTCAGGTTCCTAAAAGGAAGAATTGGATTAGATTACACCTATTACTATAGTAAAACTAAAAATCAAATTGCAAAGCCACGTTTGTCAAATGCAGGGGGATTTATTTTTAGTTCATTAAATACGGGTTCCGTAATTAATAAGGGTATGGAAATTTCTTTGAGTGGCAAACCAATTGATCAAAAAGATTTTACTTGGGATGTAATGCTGAATTTTTCTTATAACAAAGGTAGATTGGGAGAATTTTTGCCAGGAGTATCTTACTTCTATCCAACAGATGCCCAATTTGGAACGGTAAAGGCAGCTTCGATTCCTAATGGTGGTTTTTTCCTTGGCATGACAGGTCAATCTTACTATCGTGAATTAGATGGCAATGGTAACGAAATTCCTGGCGGACGTTACCAAGTTGATCCAACTACGGGCTTATATAGGATAAATAATAATAACCCAATTGTAGGTAATCGTGAACCAAGTTTTATCGGAGGGATTAATAACACTTTTCGTTATAAAAAACTATCCCTATCGGTATTGTTAGATATTCGAAAAGGCGGAGCAATATTTAACGGTACTGAGTATGCTTTAGTTTCAAATGGCTTAAGTAACAGAACTTTGCTTAATGACAGACAATCGGTAACGGTAACTGGTGTAAACAGCACCACAGGTGCAGAGTTTAACCAAACCTACGAAGCTGGTAAAACTTATACCATAGGCAGTACTACCGTTGCCGGTACAGCAATGATTCAACGCTATTGGGCAAATTATGCAGCTAATTCATATAATTTTATTACAAATGTTAATTGGTTAAAAATAAGGTCTGTGACCTTGTCTTATGATTTTGGCAGCTTAGTTAAGCAAGTTAAATTTATTAAAGGTTTGTCTGCTACTGCGGTAGGCACCAACTTATTAACCTGGACAAACTATAAAGGCATGGATCCAGAAGTAAGTGCTGCAGGTGGAACTGGTGGGGCAGGCTCAACAGGTATAGATTATTTGGGGGTTCCAGCCGTAGCTACTTTTACATTTGGATTAAATGTTAGATTTTAATAAGACAGCTCATGAAAAAGAATAAAAATATTAAAAATATAATGCTAGCCTTTGCGCTAGTAGCTGGTTTAACATCTTGTAAAAAATGGTTAGATGTTAATGTAGATAAAGATAATCCAAATAACCAGAGCGTATTAGTGGAAAATAGATTGCCTTGGATACAGCATTTTTACATGTACTCTGCTGGGGTTGCCAATTTTCGTACGGCTGCTCAGGCGGGCGTATATTACAGTAACAGTGCCAACACCAACTCTGTAACCACTACTTGGAAGCCTGCGGCTGGCCTTACTACAACACCTTACCAAACCTTTTTTGTATCTGTTTCATCTAATCTTACTGATATGTATGACATGGCTAAAAGTAAAGGTGCATATCATTATATGGCTGCAGCTAATGTATTTCATGCTTTGGGTTTTATGCAGATGTTAGATCTTTATGGTGAAATGCCTTATACTGATGCAACCTATGGTAATCCAAGTCCTAAATACGACAAAGGTAGAACCATTTATAACGGATGTATGGCCAAATTAAATGAGGCGATTAGCTTGCTTAATAAAACCCAAGAAGTAGGAGCATCAGCTTTGGCGTCTGGTGATATGATGCACAAAGGAAATGTAGACAAATGGATTAAATTGTGCTGGGGCTTAAAAGCTAGATATATGCTGAAGTTATCGAAGAAATCAGATTTATACAATGCTGATTCAATATTGTATTGTTTGGCAAGAGGGCCACAGTCTAATGCGGATAATGCTATCCTGCCTGGTCTTAATAACAGTATGGTTGTAGATTATTTAATTGGCGATCCTGTGGTGACTAATGGAAATTTCAATTATGCAGCATATGGAAATAATCAACGTATTTCTCAATTCTATTATAATTTATTGACAAATATGCGTGGTTCGGGCATTGTAGATCCTCGGATGACCAAGATTGTGCCGGCAATGATGACGAATGTAAAATTAGATGGTAATGGTAGAGTTCAAAGCTATGATTGGACACGATCTATAGGGGTTGATTCGTATGGACCGTCTACCAGATTGTTAAAGTCTACCGCAACTTCAATAGCCTTGCCATCTTTTGCAAAAGCAAATACAAATATTACGTATACAATTGCGAATGCAGCTGATCGTGCAACCTTCATAGCAGATCTTGCTGCAAAAGGAAAAACTTATACCGTTTCAGGAAACAATGTGACTGTAACTTATAAAGCCGGTTCAATGTATATCAATAGTACTAACTATATATTGGCAGGAGATACTACTTATGTAAATTTAAGGAGCAATGCTATTGCTACATCAGGTATTGCGGCACAGCCTGAAAGTAATGTAAATTGGTATGCTAATGTTGATGCGTTTACTGCGGGTGTGGTAGGTTCGACAGGCTCATTCCAAACACGTCCAGTTTCTGATTTTGAGGTTTTAACCTATCATGAGATGTGTTTTATCGAAGCGGAAGTACAGATGCGTAAGGGAGCTACAGGTCCTGCTCATTTAGCTTATAAAAGAGGAGTTGAAGCCCATATCAATATGATGCAAGCTAAGTTGACTGAATGGCAAGGGGTTTATGGAACTACTAACCCAGATATGAAGCCAATGAGTCAATCTGATATTACAAACTATTTAGCAAGTGCAGCAGTGGCTCAAAATGCTGGAGATTTAACCATGCGAGATATTATGTTGCAAAAATATGTTGCAATGGGATGCAGTCTTGAAAATTGGAACGATATGCGTCGTTTTAATTATAGTGCAGGTAATATTGGTGGTTTTGGTGTGGTATACCCTGGGTACGATAGAGGGCCTTTATTTACAGGTACAGCAGAGTTAACTGGAGGCGCAAAAACAGATCCAAAATATTGGATGCGTCGTTGGAGGCTACCAGCTACTTTAGAATTGCAGTATAACTCCGCAAATGCTCTTGCTGTAAATCCGAATGTAAATCAATTATTTATATGGTCGTTACCCGTTTGGTGGGATTGCGCTACCGATCAGGAATACGAGAGTTATCTGAAATAAATTTTGAGATAATCAATGAAAGGCTGCCCAATGATGAATTGCGGTGGCCTTTCGTTTTAAATTTTGTTCTTTTTCGCTTGCGAGTACGACGTTGTTAAGTTGCCATGATTTTTTAAATCCAAATAGTCATTTATCTCTTAATATTGCATTAAAAACGTTTCTTCAGCGTTGTAAATTCGTTATGATAGTCTTTTGTTTTTTATATCTTTGCCCAAAACCCTTAACCCATGGCAAGTTTTACCCTTACAACTGAGAGCTGGAACAAAGTAAAAACAAAGTTTTTAAGGAAATATCGTGAGTTGGCTGCAGTAGAAATTCCATTCACTCCAGGACAGGAAGATCAACTTGTGCAACAACTAGCTAAATTGGTGAACAGGGACAATGCTTACATTGAGTTTACCATTCGTAAAGCTTTAGCCGATCCTGACGGAAATAGGCTTTAGGCATTTCTATTTTATTCTTTTTTAGTAAATTTACTTTCCGTACTCTTTTTGGCAATAAGTTTAAAAGAGCGCTATTTAAAAATTGGCGATATGAAGAAAGTAAAAATAGCACTATTGTGCACTGTCCTAGCCGTTACCTCACTTACCCTTGCCTTTAAGGAAGACCTATTTCAGGTATCCAAAAACTTGGATGTATTTGCATCCTTATATAAAGAGATCAACATCAATTATGTAGAGGAAACCAATGCTGGCGAACTGATGAAAAACGGCATTGATGCGATGCTGGGCAGTTTAGATCCCTATACGGAATACGTTCCCGAAACGGAAATTGAAGACTACAAATTAAAGTACGTAAGCACTCAATATGGTGGTATTGGAGCGGGTACCTTAACCATTGACGGAAAACTTTTCGTAAATGAAGTGAGCGAAGGCTATCCCTCGCAAAAAGCAGATATACGTCCAGGAGATCAGATTGTAAAAATCAATGGAGTAGAAACTACTGGAAAGCAAAGAGCTCAAATTAGCCAATTGTTGAGAGGCCCAAAAGGAACGCCTGTTAGCCTTACTTTGTTGAGGGATGGTGCTGTCATTAATAAATCACTGGTAAGAGAAGAAATTAAACAGCCTAATGTTTCCTACTCGGGCATGTTGGATGAGCAAGTGGGATATATCCGTTTAGATAAGTTTTTAGAGAACTCTGGACAAGAAGTAAAGGATGCCCTAGAAAACATCATGAAACAAAAGCCTAAGGGCCTTATTCTAGATTTGCGTAATAATGGGGGTGGTATCCTGCAAGAGGCGGTTAAAATCGTTAACCTTTTTGTCGATAAAAATGTGTTGGTCGTAAGCCAAAAAGGCCGTAACCCAGAGAAGAGTGCGACTTACAAAACCATAGCTCCTGCCATGGCACCTAATTTGCCATTAGTTGTTTTAACTAATAGCGCTTCAGCTTCGGCATCGGAGATTGTGGCGGGCGCCCTGCAAGACTTAGATAGAGCCATTGTAGTAGGTCAGCGAAGCTACGGCAAGGGTTTGGTTCAGCAAACCTTTAATTTGCCTTACAACAGCTTAGTAAAGGTTACCGTAGCAAAATACTACACACCATCTGGCCGCTGCATTCAAGCATTGGATTATGCGCATAAAAAGCAAGATGGCACAGTGGGTAAATTTGCCGATAGCACCTTAAAGGCTTATGGTACTAAAGCGGGCAGAACCGTTTACGATGGCAATGGTATTTTTCCAGATGTAGTGGTAGACCCTGTAAAATACAGCCCAGTAACTTTAACCTTGTTCAATAAAAACTTATTCTTTGATTATGCCAATGAGTTTAAAAAAGCAAATAAAGTGGCTAGTGCAAAAGACTTCCAAATTAATGATGCCCAGTATGCCCAGTTTGTGGCTTCATTGGCCAATAAGGATTACAGTTACACCTCTAAATCAGAACGCTTGTTGAGCGACCTAAAAGCGGAAGCAGAAAGAGAAAATAAAACAGCGGCTGTGAAAGCAGATTTGGAGGCCTTGAAGGTGAAAATGACTGGGGCTAAAAAAGATGATTTGACAAACCATAAGACAGAAATTAAAAGAGCCTTGGAAACACAAATTATCAGCCGTTATTTTCACGAAAAAGGAAGGATTGAGCAATCATTTCAATACGATAAAGAGATTGCCAAGGCCAAATCGTTATTTAATAACCAAAACCAAATGTTGGCTATTTTAAAAGGCGACGGCACTTATAAAACGATTGGTAGCGCTAAGCTTTCGGTAGACGAAGAGAATTAATGTTTTAAAAGCATATAAAAAAAGGAGTCCCGAACGTTCGGGACTCCTTTTTTTATATCAGCATGAATTTAACTAGTAATCCATGGCGTGTAATCTTACTTTTAAGCCTTCCATTTCAGGTTTTAATTGAATTTGACAGGCTAGCCTTGAATTAGGTAAAAGGTCAGGCAAAGTGTCTAGCATGGCGTATTCATCATCGCTCATTTCGTTAAGCTTGTCTTCTCCCTCAAGCACGTCCACACAGCAGGTTGCACATAAAGCCATGCCTCCACAGGTTGCCAATACATCGTATTCGCTGGCTTTTAAAAACTCCATTAGGCTAAGGCCCATGTCTGTAGGGGCAACCAAATCAGCTACATTCCCTTCTCTGTCTTCAACGGTGATATTGATATCGCTCATCTTATTGCTCAATATAATTCTTAAAACTCACTCACACCATTTACGGTGGTATATTTCATCGTGTATTTCACCCCAGGGTTCATGTACTGGTAAGCACTGTGGCTCATTAATGCGGCTTCGTGGAAACCACATAAAATCAGCTTTAACTTATTGGTGTAAGTGTTGATGTCGCCAATAGCGTAAACCCCTGGAACATTGGTTGAGTAGTCATCAACATTTACTTCAATAGCGCTTTTGCTAATGTTAAGTCCCCATTGCTCAATTGGTCCCAACTTAGGACTTAAACCAAACAAAGGAATTAAGTGGTCGGCTTCAACACTAATGGTTTCCATGGTTTTGTTATGGATGATTTCAACCGTTTCCAATTTACCTTCGCCATGTACGGCGTTTAGGTTGCTATTCAAAATCAAATTGATTTTACCTTTTTCGGCCAATTCCATTACTTTGGCAACTGAATCTGGAGCGCCTCTAAAGGCTTCGCTACGGTGTAGCAAGGTTAATTCGCTGCAAATTTCAGCTAGGAAAATAGTCCAGTCTAAGGCCGAGTCGCCACCGCCAGCAATCACCATCTTTTGGTCACGGTATTTTTCTGGATCTAAGATCATGTAGTTTACACCACGACCGTTCTCAAATTTTTCTAATCCGGCAACAGCAGGCTTTCGAGGCTCGAAACATCCCAAACCACCAGCAATTACCACTACTTTGGCTTCAATTACGGTGCCCATGTTAGTGGTTAATACGAAATCGCCTTCGCCTCTTTTTTCCAGCCCTTCAATACGCTCACCAAGGGTAAAACCAGGATGGAAAGGCTTGGCTTGCTCCATCAAATTGTCAATCAGTTCTTGTGCCAATACTGACGGGAAACCTGGAATATCGTAAATAGGTTTTTTAGGGTATATTTCTGATAGCTGACCGCCAACCTGTGGTAAGTAGTCAATTAAATGGCAGCGCATCTTCAACAAACCCGCTTCAAAAATTGCAAACAAACCAACTGGCCCAGCGCCTATAATAGCTATATCAGTAGAGATCATATTCTTAAAAATTTGTGCAAAAGTACAAAATTAAGTTTTAAATAACGGCACTTATTTAGATGAATTCTAGATAGAAAGTGAAAAAATCTACTAAATCTATCGGAATTGCATTGTAACGGCCATTTATATTTAGTTTTCTCAAAGAAACGAAGTATTATTGGCAAAACTTAATTATTACTTAAAACTAAGCTATCTTTGAAATTTAGATGACCAAGAACATATATTTCGCATCAGATTTTCATTTAGGATCGCCTAATTACGAGGAGAGTAGGCTACGTGAGGACCGCATTGTAAAATGGCTGGATTGGATTACGCCTACTTGCAGCGAGCTGTTTTTAATGGGTGATGTGTTTGATTTTTGGTTTGAATACAAATATGTAGTGCCTAAGGGATTTGTAAGGTTGCAGGGCAAGTTGGCGAAAATGGCTGATAGCGGCATTAAAATCTATTTTTTTAAGGGCAATCACGATATGTGGGTAAAGGACTATTTCACCAAGGAGATAGGGATGCAGATTGTGAACGATGAATTGGTGATTGAACGTAATGGCAAGAAGTTCTACCTGCATCATGGGGATGGCCTAGGGCCTGGCGATAAGAAATATAAGTTTTTAAGGAAGGTTTTTAGAAATCCTGTTTGCCAGTGGTTGTTTGGTATTTTGCCTGCCAGTATAGGTATGGGCATTGCCAACGGTTGGTCGGCGCATAGCAGGGCGGCCAGTAAAACGGAAGAGGTTTTTTTAGGGGAGGAGAAAGAGTGGTTGGCCGTATATGCTAAAGAGCAACTGGAAAAGCAGCATTTTGATTATTTTGTGTTTGGACATAGGCATTTACCTTTAGAGATAAAGCTAAGTGATCGAAGTACTTACGTTAATATTGGTGAGTGGTTAAATTACCAATCGTACGGGTTGTTTGACGGTGAGCAGCTGAGGTTGGAGTATTTTACCCCTAATCCCTAAAGGGAGATTGAAGCAGTCATGAAAAGGTTAATTGTTTTATTGCTTAATTGTTTTATTGTTTTGCTGCTGGATAGTGGCTTGGCACGAGCGCAATTGAAACAAGTAGCGAAAATAGATACGGTTGCAAAAGCTGTTTATGCGGATAATTTGGACAATGTTTACCTGCTTTCGGGCAGGGACGAGCTTTTGAAATATGACGCTAAGGGAGTATTGAAATGGCGCTACAGTAACAATCGTTTTGGTAAATTGTACAGCGTAGATGTTTCGGACCCGTTGAGGGTGGTGCTTTTTTATACCGATTTTCAGCAGGTAGTGGTACTGAACAATAACCTGAATGAGATTACCAGCTATTCTTTTGCAAAAAATGGTAATTTGTTGGTATCGGCAGTGGCTTCTGGGAATAATAATAGTTTGTGGATTTTTGATAGGGCCAGTAATGTATTGGTTAAATTGAGCAGCAATTTTACGGAGGACATACGTTCGCCCAACCTTTTTCAATTGTTTGATGAGGCGGTTGATGTGAAGAAATTAGCGGCTTCGGACCAGTATGTATTTTTGCAACGTCGCAACAATGGCATATTGCAATTTGACAGGTTTGGTGGCTATTTGAGGGAACTGCCCATTGATAGTTTGACCGATTTTAACATTACGAGTAATATAATTGCTTACGTGAGCGACCATACCTTGGTGAAATACCATCCTGTTTCGTTCGAACAATCTAAACAGCAACTACCTGTTAGTGCCCCCATTAAGCAAGTGGCGGTAGGCAACAAATTAATTGCGGTGTTAACCGAAAAAGCCGTATTTTTGCTGTCCGATAATTAAAGCATGTGATTTATTGCATTGTTTTTGGTTAAATAAACCCGATTGAAGCGGTTGTACTTTTGGCTTGGGTAAACCTCATAGGTTTGCTGGGCATGTGGCGGAGAAAACCTATGAGGTTTGTGTGGGGCGCAAAAGACAAGAGTGGAAAGCGGGGCTTGCTTTGATTGTTGTTGGATATTGATTTTCTTAAAAATATATGTTAGATAAGTTAGAAGCCATTAAGTTGCGCTGGGAAGATGTGGAGGAGCAGTTGAGCAATCCTGACGTGATACAGGATATGAAGCGTTTTGCGGCGTTGAATAAAGAGTATAAAGACCTCACCAAAATTGTGGAAGAGTACAAGGTGTACAAAAACGTAATGAGCAATATTGAGGCAAACAAAGATATTTTGAACAATGAGAAGGATCCTGAGATGAGGGAAATGGCGAAGGAGGAGCAGGATTTGTTATTGGTGCAGCAGGAGGAAATGGAGGAACGCATTAGGTTGATGTTGATTCCAAAGGACCCTGAGGATGCCAAGAATGCAGTATTTGAAATTCGTGGAGGTACAGGTGGTGATGAGGCGGCACTTTTTGCTGGCGATTTGTACCGTATGTATACGCGTTATTTTGACACCAAGGGCTGGAAGGTTGAGGTGATGGACGTAACGGAGGGTACGGCTGGTGGTTATAAAGAGGTGATTTTGAAAGTAAGTGGCGATGATGTTTACGGTACACTGAAATATGAAAGTGGTGTGCACCGTGTACAACGTGTGCCTGATACGGAAACTCAGGGTAGGGTACATACTTCGGCGGCTTCGGTGGCGGTATTGCCAGAGGCTGAGGAGATTGATTTTTACCTAAATCCTGCTGATATTGATTTGCAGACTTCGCGCTCTGGTGGTGCTGGTGGACAGAACGTAAACAAGGTAGAGACGAAGGTGCAGTTAACGCACAGGCCGTCGGGTATTGTAGTGGTGTGCCAGGTGGAACGTTCGCAGTTGGCCAATCGTGAACTGGCGATGGAGATGTTACGTTCGAAGTTGTATGACTTGGAGGTACAGAAGAAGCATGGCGATATTGCAGCGAAGCGTAAAACGATGGTGTCTACAGGTGATAGATCGGCTAAAATCAGAACGTACAATTATCCTCAGGGCCGTGTAACGGATCACCGTATTGGTTTAACGTTGTACAACCTACCAGCTATTGTTGATGGAGATATTCAGGAGCTGATTGATAAGCTTCAGTTTGCGGAGAATGCCGAAAAAATGAAAGATGGCGCTGTAAGTTAGGACTACTTTTGTTAATTTATACGAAGCCTCGATATTTGTGTCGAGGCTTTTTGTTTGTTACGAAGTAGCTTTTAATAAATAAACAATTGTAAATGAGGTGTTTTTTGTTTGGTGTTAAATTATTTTTAAATTTTGTTGAATAAATGAAATATTCGCTCTATATTTGCATCACCAAAACGGAAAACGCTTGTTTAACGTTGCGAACGGTTCGGTAGTTCAGCTGGTTAGAATGCCGCCCTGTCACGGCGGAGGTCGCGGGTTCGAGTCCCGTCCGGACCGCAAAAAAGCTTCAACAGAAATGTTGGAGCTTTTTGCTTTTATAGGGCTTTTGTTTTTTCTCGCAATCTGTTATTTTTATATGTACGCAACTTTGGTTCTTGTGCTTGAGATTTTGTGTAAGATGACTTGAGCTGTATTAATAGTTGCTTAGTAGTATCTATATTATAACTATCTTCCTTTTTTGCTGCGGGTAAAACTTTTCGTGATAGCTTAACCTTACATTTACAATCCAATAAAAATAATTAGCTTTAAAAAACTAATTTATGAATGTAGTTTCTCCTTTAGCCAATTGGATTCCTTATCGCTTAGAATATATAGACCAGGATTGGTTGGTGCATTGGCTATATCTTGGCGACAAGCGGATGGATGATCCTTTTTTTGACGAGACCATACGTTATTGTAGATCGAAGCAAAGAAGAGTGTCGAGGTTTGAGAGCAGCAGTGGTGCCGCATTGCTTAAGGCTAATGATATGACGGCGCTCAAACCAAAGGCATTTGTTTTTCACGTTTCCAGATGCGGATCTACATTATTAAGTCAGGCATTTGCGCAATCTGAAAGCTGTATCAGTATTTCGGAAGCACCTTTACTGGATGAAATTCTAAGGTCTAATGAGCATGATCCTAGTGTTAGTAATGCACAACGTGAGGAGTGGTTTAAAGCAGCATTGAGCTGGATGGGACAGTTAAGAACAGGTAGGGAATCTTCCTATATCATTAAGCTCGACAGCTGGCACATTCATTTTTATGGCTTGCTGCGTGAATGGTTTCCAGAGGTTCCTTTTTTCTTCCTAACTCGGCGCCCGGCGGAGGTTTTAGCTTCACACAAAAAAATGAAGGGGATCCATATGGTTCCTGGATTGGTGGACCCATTGCTTTTGAAAATGAAAGGATGGGATGGCGAGGCTGTTAAATGGGATTTTAATCTCTTTGCTGCTGGAGTATTGATGCATTACTACACTGAATTACGGGGAATTTTGGAGCTTGGCTCTAGATTTAATCGCTTTTTTGATTATAGCGAAGGTGCTAAGGAAATGCTGGAATCTTTTAGTGAGTTTACGGGAATTGAGCTGGAAACGAAAATGTATGAACGGTTAAAGTTCCACAGTAAATCAGCGGGCCTTACTTTTGATACTGAGCCTAAAGTGGAAGATGTTTCAACAGTGGCTTGTCGGGAAGCTTATAAGGAATTTATTAACGCCATCTAATTTTTATGGGATTGATCTTTCAATTTTGTGGGCTTTCGGGGGCAGGAAAAACAACGCTGGCCAATGCGCTGTCTGATGAGTTGCAGGCTAAAGGGTATCGAGTGAAGGTGATTGATGGAGATGTTTACCGGCAGACTTTATGTAAGGACTTGGGGTTTAGTCGGGCAGATCGGATCGAAAATGTAAGTAGACTGGGTATTTACGCGGCATCTTTGCGTGAGGAGTTTGACTTTATATTTATTGCGGTGATCAATCCTTATGAGGAAGGTAGGGAAGTAGTTAGACGTAGCTGCTGCGCCAAGCTGGTTTGGATAAAATGTGAAATTGAGATACTGATCAATAGAGATACCAAGGGACTTTATCATAAGGCATTGCTCCCAGACGGTCATCCAGATAAAATCTATAACCTTACGGGTTTGAATGATGTTTTTGAAATACCTGTTGCTGCGGATCTGGTTATCGATACCGATTTGCTAAGTATTGAAGACAGTTTGCTTACTGCTATTGATTTTATAGTTGGCGATTTAATGTTAGATTTATAATATGGCTTCTTCTCATTTAAAATTAGCGCTGACTTATGATGTGCAGCAACTCCGTCGGGAGCTAAAACATTGTTTGGGTAAACAATGGCCATTGCATTTTAATAATTTTGATTACGAGGGCGATTGGAGAAGTATTTCTCTGCGTTCGGCAAGTGGCAATATGGATGATATTTTCGCACATTCTGGAGATATGAGTTATGTGGATACGCCGTTAATGGCTGAAGTAGATTATATCAGGTCTGTTGTAGATTCTTGGAAATGTGAAAAAGAGTCGGTTCGTTTATTGGCGCTTTCGCCTGGGAGCGTCATCAAGCCACACAAAGATCGAGGATGTTCTTATCTGGATGGAAGCTTTAGAATCCATATTCCCATTCTGACTAATAAATCGGTGCTTTTTACGGTTGATGGAAAGGAATTATTTTTGGATGAAGGAACCTGTTGGTATATGGATTTTGGTAAGACGCACCATATTGAAAATAGGGGGGAGACGAACCGAGTTCATTTGATTATGGATTGTATTAGAAATGAATGGACCGATGCTCTTTTTGCTAAAAATGCTTACGATTTTGAACTAGATCCAGTAGAAAAAGAGCAGGAAAAAGCAACTAGAGCATTGATGATAGCGGAACTGGAAAAAATGGATACCGATGTGGCCAGGACATTGATTGCCCAAATGAAAAATGAAAAAGTTTAAAGACTTATATTACTTTAAGCAAATCCAGCTTACCATATATGGGAACGGACGAACACCAAGCCGCTTGGCGTTTTGCTCATCATAGGCCATTTCATAATATTGCAACATGGGCAGTCCTATCACCCGACCTTGTTCAAAATTATCAATCAGATTTTGACTGCCTCCTTTGTACCCGTGTTCATGGAAAACGACACTGGCGGGAATCTTCAAGTGCAGGGCTGCTGCATAACTCCAAGCTAACGTCATTAACTCGGCAGACCGATGTGTATCGGTATCAGGCAATTTTCCGTCCAATTCACACCTAATGGAATGTGGTAAGGTAGCCAAGTGGCCAGCTTCATGTAAAATGTCGCCAGGATATAATATGCGCTCAGGATCAATACTTAATCCACCATTTCTAATGTGTATTCCAGGAAGAAATCCTGGTTCTTCTTCAGCGGCAAATCTTATGGTTAATCCTATTTCTTGTAGAAAGTTAACCAAAAGCGTAATTAGCCTTTCCTTTTCTTCCGCGATTGATGTAGCTTGCAATTCTAATTTAATGACTGGGGTTTGTAAATTAAATATAGTTAGATTTAAATCAATTTACTGTTTAAAAATGCAATAGGCCTTAAAAAATGAAATCAAACGCTTTTCTACAGGTTTTTTACGAAATCCATCAAGCTAAAAAACAGCGTGACCTCACGCCAAAATATCTAAATTTTGATACAACTGAGGATATTTTTTTATCTGTTTACGAGTTGGGAAAATATGAAACGTATTTTTTTCTTTATGCAGAATGTACCAATTTTGATCATTTCCAAGCCTGGCTAAGGGAGCTTAAAGGGGTTGATTTTTTAGCGCAGGCCGCATGCCAATTTAGCGAGTGGTTAAATCGGCAAAAAACAGCGGATCTAGTACCTAAATATAAACTGTTGAATAAAGCCCAATTTCAATTTTGGGAAGAGCAGGGATACTTGAGGATTAGTGATCTTGTTGAGCCTGCACTTTGCGAAGAGGTAAAAGCGTTAATATGTAGACATATGGGCCTTAGTCTAACTGATCCGAATTCTTGGTATAAATCTCATCCTGACTGGCATGGGCTTATGCTGCAGCTTTATCAGGATGAAAGTATAGAAGCCATCAGAAAACATCCCAATGTTTATCAGCTGTTTTCCGAGCTTTATGGTAGCCAGGATATCATTGCAAATACTGAAAAGGTTAGTTTTAATCCGCCAGTTACCGACAGATGGGAATTTAGCGCAGGAGCGTTGCACTGGGATATCGATATCAATAAACCTATTGAGTATTATATACAAGGGCTGATTTACCTGGATGACGTTCCTGAAGACCGAGGGCCATTAAGTGTGGTGCCAGGAGTGCACTTGGAATTTGACGAATGGATCAAGGCTTATCCAGCATTTGATGAGGCGCATGAGGTGATGCGAAGGCAAATGAAAGCAGTGCCTGTTCCAGGGAAAAAGGGTGATATTATTGTATGGCGTCATACCCTTCCACATGCGGCCAGTGCAAATTATTCTTCCTTGCCCAGGTTTGTGCAATACCTTAGCTTTACGAAACTGTAACGTCTGCGGCTGTTTTTTACTTAGCTGTTGCGTTTCTGGGCCATAGATAGTTTTCCGAGTACCAAGTGCGCATCGGTAGATTGTTCTCTGTGGCTTAAACCTGCAATAAGGTATTTATGATGGAAATCATTTTTACGATTAAAGGCATCAAAACCAAAAGTTGTTTTGCCTAAAATCATGCCATTTTCGCCAGCTTGGCTTAAGGCTACATCACGTTTACTTTTATTTCTTAAGACCATTGCACCATGCAAAACTTTGTTTTGATGGCCACCAGCTATAAAATCAATATGTTCAGATGCTTCGGCTAATCCTTTACTGCTATAGCCATCGGTTTCAAATCCTAAATGAGATAAGCAGATCACAAAATGGCAGCTCAGTTTATTTTTAAGGTAGTTGGCGGTTTTGTTGGCTGCTTGGTAAGGATTTTTAAATTCTACACCTGGTATATTTAAGGAAGCGCCCACGCCAGTGATGCCAATTTTTAAGTTTTTATTTTTAAGAATGATATAGGGTTTTACGCTAGAAGATAATCTGGCGTTGCTAAAAGTGTAATTGCAATTAACTAAAGGGAAATTCATTTGCGGAAGTAGCTCTGCGAAAGCTTCTTGGCCCTTGGCCAGTTCATTTGCGCCTATGGTTACGGCGTGATAGCCGATCTTGTTCATTAAATAGATGGTACGCTCCTTTTGGTTCTTGTCCGCTTTAGCAGCTAGGAAATTACCTGCATCAACAGTTAAGCCAGCTGTTTGCTGTGTTTTGATCAGTTCCACAATGTTTTTAATTCCTCCGTAACCATCGTTGCTACTTTCAATCTTGCCATTTAGGTCGTTAGTTTGAAAGATAGTCATGCCTTCGCTGCTGAGCGAATTGATTTTTTTAGTGATTCCAGCTAAAGCGCCCAATTGACCACTAAACAAAGCTGCACTAGTAAGGATACCTGATTTTTTTAGAAAAGATCGTCTGGCTTGAGTCATACATTAAATAATTTAGATAGAGTAATGTTAAATAAAAGTTCGTAAACGTACAACTTTTATGAATATTATATTTTTATATCAGTAAAAAAAGTCCTAAAAACGTATAATTATTTTTTTTAGTATAATTATTTGGAATTGAATATAATGTTTTACTACATTTATTGCAGTATTAAAAGGTGCGCAAGTTGTGCCATCTTTTTTGAGAGGCAAATCGCGATATAGGTTTGCGGTATTGAGAACAAATTATCAAACTAAATATAGCGCTCATCATATGAAGAAATTAACCGTTGGTTTACTGCTTCCTGTATCTACCATTATTCCGATGGGAAAAGATTTTGAACAGGGATTGAAGCAGGCAATTAATGACCAGGTTGATCAGCATGAGTGGGAGATCGAACTCATTCCAGAATTTATAGGCCAGGGCAGCAGATCAAGGGTAGAAGAATCTATTGACAAGCTCTTTTCCTATCACCAAGCGGATGTGGTTACAGGCATTGTTTCGAACGCGGTCGGAATGGCTTTGGCTCCTAAATTCGAACGCTACAAAAAGCCCTTCATCATGAATAATATTGGAGAGCATATACCCAACCCAGAATCATTTAATCCCTACGTTTTCATCAATTCTATCCATACTTGGCAGCAGATCTGGTCACTTGGTCACTGGGCGGTTAAAACTTTTGGCAATAAGGGGATGTTTGTAGCCAGTGTTTATGATGCAGGCTATTCCTTTACCAATATGCTGACGCTTGGAATGGAAGCTGCGGATAAGGATAGCACCATGCCTTTTTCTATTGCACAAATTACACCAGGCGCAAAAACTGCTGATCCCAGAACTGTATTTGAGCATATCGAAATGTTTAAACCAGATTTTGTTTTTAGTGCGTTTTGCGGAGAGGAAGCCACTGCTTTTCAGGAAGCTTATGCGGGTTCTGCCGTTAAAAATATCCCGTTGCTTGCTTTACCTTTCCTGCTTCAGAATTTTGATGCGAAAGATCATGAGCTGGAGATTTACACCGCATTAAGTAGCGCCGAGTTAATTCCTACAGTAGAAAGTGCTGCCTTACAGGATCAGACTTTTTATCAACTGGGTAAGGAAACAGGAATGATACTTGCCGAAGCGCTAGAAATAAAGGGGATTGGAGATTTACTTGAAGCACTGAATCAGGTGAAAGTCAATTCTGATCGTGGGACTTTGCATATTGACGCACAAACACCAGGGAAGAATAATCAGGTTTACTTGGTGAAAAATACACACTTGGGAAATAGAGACAACATCAAGAGAGAGATTGTCCGTAAGCTAGAAAAAGTGGATATTAACGACAAAGCATTGAGCGATTCGCTTCAGCAGATTTCGTCGGGCTGGGAAAATCCTTATTTAGGCATATAATGATGACATGGGCAGTATGAAAATAGCGGTGGTTTGCAATTCAGATACTTTGGCTATCCCTTCTATCCGATTGTTGAAGGAGCAGCATTTCCTTGTGGGGGTTGGTATTCCTGAAATGAATAGTGCTGTTTTGCTGAATTCACTGCAGACTATTGGTATAATGCCTGATTCTATAACGATTTTTCCTACTGTTTCTTGGCGGGAAAGTATGGAGAATTGGTTACATCAGCTGAATGCAGATGCTGTATTTGTGATTGCATTTCCCTGGAAAATACCTGCATCCATATTGAGTATCCCTTCAAAAGGTTTTTTCAATTTTCATTTCGGAGTATTGCCCAAGTATAAAGGGGCAGATCCTATTTTCTGGCAAATCCGTAACATGGAAAGCCATGGCGGCTTGTTTATCCATAAAATGAACGCTGAGATTGATGGTGGTCCAATTGTATGGCAGAAGGAAATGGCCATTATTCCTGGAGAAACTTATACCATGCATTGTACACGCATAGGTTATGAGGCTGTTGAAGAGCTTAAGCTTTTATTGGATCACATGGACAGAGATGTGCTTCGCGGAAAAATCCAGACAGCACACGAAGGATTATATTATAAAAAGCCAGATACAGGGCAGCTCAAAATAGATTGGGTTAAACAATCGGCCCGTGAAATTGAATATCTTGTGAATGCCTGCAACCAGAAATATGGCGGTGCATCCACGTTCTTGAGAAACAGAGAGATGCGGATATTGGAAGTGAGCCCTGTAGATATGCCCCCTATACCTGAGCAGCTACCAGGAACGGTGGTTCATGCGGATGCGCTGTATGGTCTCGTGATTGCGTGCAAGGGACAGGAATTTTTAAAAATCAATGTAGTTCATATGCAGGAAGGTTATTTGTCTGGAGCAAAGCTTTTTAGTATGGGCATTGGAATAGGAGAACAATTAATTTAAATAAAGAATTATGCAAGATGGAACGATTTCGGAAATCCGCATGTTTGCCGCAGATTTTGAACCAAAATATTGGGCATTTTGTCGTGGACAGTTATTGTCTATCAATCAAAATCAGGCGCTTTTTGCACTTTTGGGCACTACCTTTGGCGGAAATGGCACAACCAATTTCGCGCTTCCAGACCTAAGAAGCAGGGTTGCTATAGGTACAGGCATTGGTGGAAATGGTGTAAGCAACTGGGTAGCTGGTCAAATTGGGGGAGCGGAAACACACATGCTCGTGTCGAATGAGATGCCGCAACATACGCACGCCAGTAATTTATCGGGCTCAGGTAAATTGTCGGTAAGTTCTGCAGCAGCAAGTTTGACTACTCCAGTAACTGGATCAACGATAGCGAGCCCGATTAAAGCAACAGGAAGATCATCTACCCAGCTGTTAGGTTTTAATAATTCCCAACCAAATGTTGCCTTGAGTAGCGCTTCATTAAACGGACAGCTGACGGTAACAAATGCTGTAACGGGATCAAATACAGCACATAGTAACATGCAACCTTATTTGGGCATGAATTATATCATTTGTATGATGGGAATATTTCCATCAAGAAATTAATCAAGGTATTATGGAAGGTAATTTAGGAGAGATTCGACACTTTGCTGGTAATTTTGCTCCCGTAGGTTGGAGTTTTTGCTGGGGCCAACAGATGTCCATCTCAGAATATTCGGCTTTATATGCTCTTATCGGTACTACTTATGGCGGAGATGGCGTGAACAGCTTTAATCTACCAGATTTCAGAGGTAGGGTCGCTGTAGGCACTGGGCAAGGTCCAGGGCTATCAACAACTGTACTTGGCGCGACTGCAGGGGCTGAAACTGTAACGCTGACGCAGGCAAATTTACCTGCTCATACCCATCTTGTTACGAGCCCACCGATCAATCCTACAGTGTCGGTTAATAGTGCGCAGGCAAGCGAACATACACCTATCGCTAATACATCTATTGCATCGGCAGGGTATAAAAATGCAGAAAATACTTTTATACCTAACCTAGGGTTTAATACAGCAACTCCAGCGGTGGAGCTAAACCCGGGAACAGTTGATTTGACTACACTTACGGTAAACAATACAATCGCAGGGGGGTCTTTGCCGCATAATAATATGCAGCCTTACTTAGCGGTTAATTTTATCATTTGTGTTCAAGGAATTTTTCCATCAAGAAACTAATTTAGAACTCATCAATATGGACGGAACTATAGGGGAAATTAGAATAATTGCTGCCAATTTTGCACCTCGAAATTGGGCATTTTGCCAAGGTCAGACAATACCAATCCAAAATAATACTGCTTTATTTGCAATTATCGGTACCACATTTGGAGGGAACGGCGCCACTAACTATATGCTGCCAAATTTCAGTGGCAGAGTAGCTTTAGGGGTAGGGCAAAGGCCTGGCGGCAGCAATTATGTTTGGGGCCAGGTTGGTGGAGAAGAAACACATACCCTAGTCACCACTGAAATGCCTGCACATACTCACGCTGGCACTATATCCAGCGGGCCTGTAAGGTTAATGGTTAGTGCCGATGACTCCACGTTGGCTGTAGCTAGTGCGGGCTCAGTCATTTCTGCACCAGGTTATTTGGTTACTGGCGGCTTAGCAAAAACACTTGGTTTTAACAATGCTACACCAAATACCGTATTACATCCAGATTCAATTAAGGCGAATAATACATCAATGACTTTGGCAACCGCGGGCGGCATTAGTGCGCACAATAATATGCAGCCATTTCTGGCATTGAACCATATCATTTGCATGTATGGTACTTTTCCATCTAGAAATTAGTCTGCTAATTGATAGGACCAAGAAGGTAGTTCGGCAAAATTATAAATAAAGCTGATGCGAGCATTAGAAGGTAAATTTAAGATTGAAACTAAACAATAAGGATTGGTGATGAGGGACTCGGATAATCCTAGTTCCAGTGTTTTAAATATTTTGACATGGGTAAATAAACAAATGTCGGGACTAGATTTTTGAAATACGGGAATTTGGTACCAGGCACTGCGATATTCCTGATTGGAAAAAGACGAAGACTGTGCTGAGCTTTTGTTTAACGAAAATAGCTGAGCGATTAGTGTGCGCTCAGGAGTTACTGGAAGTAAAGGGGTTGAGGTATTGGAAAGGAAAGGCTCGTTAGAAAAAGAGCTGATTACTGCTTCTACAGTCACTTCTTCGGGGATAAATATCCCGCCATTGGCTAATTGAGGGGCGAGGTTTCTGGTAATCGCAACTTGCGGTTCAGTAAGCAGCGCATGAAACATGGTCTCGGAAATGACCAGGTGGAGATTGGCACTAGGATAACGATACGAGATGGCATTTTGGACTGAAATGCTATCCACAAAGGGTAAAAGATGAAGTGTGGTAAAAAGTTCTTTGACGAATTTAACAGATTCCGGATGAATATCGATCAGGGTGACCTGTAACTGATCCGTCTTAAACAAAGGCAGAACAGGTAATAGGATAGTGGCAAATGGACCACAACCTGCATAGAGGATATTTATTTTTTCACCAGGAAAACGAAGGAGTAGTTCCTGGATCGACAGATAGACGCCTTTAATAAAACGAGCAGTTCTATAGTAGTCCTGTAAGCAATCTGCGGCATGATCAAATGAGAGGGCTATACCGCCATTAAGTACTATTTCTGTTTGATCAGATGGTTGAGGTATGCGGTTGGATCGGAAAGTTAAAAAAAAATCAGAGAGCAATTTGATAGCAGACACCTCTTCTTCGGGTGTTTGAGATTGTAGAATAGTTTTGGTAATGGCGCTAAGCTTTGAGACAGTCATTTTGGTATGAATATGAGCATCACAATATATAGATAAAAATATTTAAATTAACTAATTACAAGGCATATGAAAATAAAATTACTTGTATTGTTTCTTACCCTCTGCGCGCCTTTTTGGGTTAGCGCTCAGTTTACAGAAACATTTGAAAGTACCAGCGTAAATGGTGCCACTTCATTTAGCAGTAACAGCCAAACTTTTAACATCACAACGTTAACAGGCGGTAGCACTTTAAAGGTGCAACACGCTTTTGTAGGCTTTGGCTGGAGCGGAACAGCTGCCGATGATAAATTCATCGATAATGATGGAACCGCAAATACCTTGGCTGCCAGTTTCGAAATATCTAGTGCCACCGCTTTCAGGGTGAATAGCTTTTGGATATACTTGGCAGACATTTCGAATAATTTGAATGTTACCGGAACACTAACTATTACAGGATCTTATAATGGCGTTACCCAATTTACAGCAACTACTTCATCTACTACCTTTAATAATAAAAGTGCTGCACAGAATAACGGCTTTACTTTAATTGACCTTTCTACTTTCGGAGGAGCTAATAATGCGGTGAAAAATGTCGACGCCATTACTATTTCTACTGGTGGAAATTTCAATTATATAGCGATTGATGCTTTCACCTGGTCGGGCCCTTTAGCACCTGCATTTACGACGAATCCCTCTGGTGTTGCAATTTGTCCAGGCCTGAACACCAGTTTTTCAGTAAGTACCACCAATGCCTATGCCTATCAGTGGCAAGTAAATACAGGCAGTGGTTTTACGGATATTACGAATGGAGGAGTATATAGCGGTGCCACCACAACAACGTTAGCGATCACTGGTGCTACAGCTGGTATGAATGCTTATCAATACCGTTGTGTTGCTACTGGAGTTCCTTCATTTGTGCCAGCCAATTCAAATGCTGCCACTTTAACGATAAATCCTAGCCCTTCTATTACCACTCAACCCAGTAATGTGTCTATTAATAATGGTGGTAATACCACTATCACCGCACAAGCGTCCAACGCAACTGGGTATCAATGGCAATTAGATAATGGCGGCGGTTTTAACAATCTGGCAAATACGGCTCCTTATTCGGGGGTAACCACTACTACATTAACGATCACGAATGCCACACTTGGTATGAATGGTTATATTTATCGCTTAGTCGCAACAGGTGGTTGTGCGCCAGCGGCAAATTCTAATGGTGCTACATTAACGGTAACCAATGCTATCGTTAGCACTTCAGGTAGTTTGGGGAACATATCTACTACTTACGGAACAAGTTCTTCTTCCCAACAGTTCAATGTTTCGGGAACGAATTTAACTGCAGGAATTCTAGTTACGCCACCAGCAGGTTTTGAAGTGAGTACCGACAATACCATTTTCCACTCGACGGTTTCCGTTGGTGCGGCAGGAAATGTGGCTTCGACACCTATCTATGTTAGGTTAAGCAGTACAGCCCCAGTGGGTTCTTATTCTGGAAATATCCAATTGACCAGTACAGGTGCTTCAACAGTAAATGTATCAACCACTACTAATGGTGCTAATACGGTAAGTGGTGCGCCAATTACCATTACTGCTAATAATGCAAGTAAAACCTACGGTCAGGCACTGACAACCACAACGGGTTCTTCAGCTTTTACACTGAGCAGTGGAAGTTTGAAAAACGGAAATACATTAAGTACAGTAACCATTAGTTATACTGGTGGTGCTGCAGCCAATGCTGCTGCAACAACTTATACAGGGGTAATCACGCCATCGGCTTTAACTGGTGCTAATGGATTCTTGGCGAGCAATTATACTATTACTTATGTGGGCGGGAATTTGACTGTAAATCCAGCGTCACTTACCATTACGGCAAACAACGTGAATAAGACCTATGGGCAAACCTTGACAGGTGCTGCTGGCTCTACCGCTTTTACGTCAAGTGGACTAGTGAATAGTGAAACGATCGGCAGTGTAACCTTGGCCTATGGAGCTGGTGCTGCTGCAACCGATGCAGTGAATACCTATACGGGGCAGGTGACTCCAAGTGCGGCTACGGGTGGCACGTTTACTGCCTCCAACTATACCATCAGCTATGCTGCTGGCGATATCATTGTTGGTGCCAAGGCACTGACCATTACGGCGAACAACGTGAACAAGACCTATGGACAGACTTTGACTGGTGCTGCTGGATCTACCGCTTTTACATCAAGTGGATTGGCGAATAGTGAAACGATCGGCAGTGTAACCTTAGTCTACGGTTCGGGTGCTGCTGCAACAGCTGGGGTGAATACCTATACGGGGCAGGTGACTCCAAGTGCTGCTACGGGTGGTTCGTTTACCGCCTCCAACTATACCATCAGCTATGTGGGTGGCGATATCATTGTTGG
>NZ_QMHN01000004.1:0-2430 GCF_003313385.1 Pedobacter chitinilyticus
TACCGCCTCCAACTATACCATCAGCTATGTGGGTGGCGATATCATTGTTGGCGCCAAGGCATTGACCATTACGGCGAATAACGTAAACAAAACTTATGGATCAACATTGACAGGTGCTACTGGATCTACCGCTTTTACATCAAGTGGACTGGTGAATGGTGAGACTGTAGGGAGTGTAACGATCGCCTACAGCGCAGGTGCTGCGGCAACCGATGCGGTGAATACCTATACGGGGCAGGTGACTCCAAGCGCAGCTACGGGTGGTTCGTTTACCGCCTCCAACTATACCATCAGCTATGTGGGTGGCGATATCATTGTTGGTGCCAAGGCATTGACCATTACGGCGAATAACGTGAATAAAACTTATGGATCAACATTGACAGGTGCTGCTGGATCTACCGCTTTTACATCAAGTGGATTGGCGAATAGTGAAACGATCGGCAGTGTAACCTTAGCCTATGGTACGGGTGCTGCTGCAACCGATGCAGTGAATACCTATACGGGGCAGGTAACTCCAAGTGCGGCTACGGGTGGCACTTTTACGGCATCCAACTATACCATCAGTTATGCTACTGGCGATATCATTGTTGGTGCCAAGGCGCTGACCATTACGGCGAACAACGTGAACAAGACCTATGGGCAGACTTTGACAGGTGCTGCTGGATCTACCGCTTTTACATCAAGTGGATTGGCGAATAGTGAAACGATCGGCAGTGTAACCTTAGCCTATGGTACGGGTGCTGCTGCAACCGATGCAGTGAATACCTATACGGGGCAGGTAACTCCAAGTGCTGCTACAGGCGGCACATTTACGGCCTCCAACTATACCATCAGCTATGCTGCTGGCGATATCATTGTTGGTGCAAAGGCACTGACCATTACGGCGAATAATGTAAACAAAACCTATGGACAGATCCTGACTGGTGGAACGGGCTCTAATGCATTTGTTTCCAGTGGACTGGAGAATGGTGAGACTGTAGGGAGTGTAACGATTGCCTACGGGGCAGGTGCAGCGGCAACAGCTGGGGTGAATACCTATGCTGGTTCTGTTATTCCAAGTGCGGTTATCGGCGGTACTTTTACTGCCTCCAATTACACCATCAGCTATGTGGGTGGCGATATCATCGTTGGTGCCAAGGCACTGACCATTACAGCGAATAACGTAAACAAAACTTATGGATCAACATTGACAGGTGCTGCTGGATCTACCGCTTTTACATCGAATGGACTGGTGAATAGTGAAACGATTGGCAGTGTAACCTTGGCCTATGGTACAGGTTCAGCGGCAACAGCTGCGGTGAATACCTATACGGGGCAGGTAACTCCAAGTGCGGCTACGGGCGGTACGTTTACCGCCTCCAACTATACCATCAGCTATGTGGGTGGCGATATCATTGTTGGAACCAAGACATTGACGATCACGGCTTCGGCGAGGACCAAGACCTATGGGGACGCGGTGACCTTTGCGGGTACTGAATTCACCTCGGTTGGTTTGACCAATGGCGATGCGGTGACCAGTGTGACCCTGACCAGTACTGGTGCAGCAGCCACCGCTACGGTAGCGGGCTCAACCTATCCAATTGTAGCAACAGCAGCAGTTGGTACTGGACTAGGCAATTACAACATCAGTTATGTAAATGGAGCGCTGACGGTAACGCCTCGAGCTTTGGTTGTGGCCAATACTAACCGCTCTAAAGTTTATGGTGACGTACTGGTGAACACCGATTTTGCGGGAAGCATTACAGGTATACAGAATAGTGATAACATTACCGTGACGAGGAATAGTACGGGAGCAGCGGCTACTGCTGCGATAGGCAATAGCTATCCGATTGTGGCCACGTTTTTGGATCCTGACAGTAAGTTAGGCAACTATACGGTGACCAATCCAAATGGTACTTTGACGGTAACTCAGAAAGCGTTGACTGTTACGGCCTCTGCCAGGACCAAGACCTATGGGGATGCGGTAACCTTTGCGGGCACCGAATTCACCTCGGTTGGTTTGACCAATGGCGATGCGGTGACCAGTGTGACCCTGACCAGTACTGGTGCAGCAGCCACCGCTACGGTAGCGGGCTCAACCTATCCAATTGTAGCAACAGCAGCAGTTGGTACTGGACTAGGCAATTACAACATCAGTTATGTAAATGGAGCGCTGACGGTAACGCCTCGAGCTTTGGTTGTGGCCAATACTAACCGCTCTAAAGTTTATGGTGACGTACTGGTGAACACCGATTTTGCGGGAAGCATTACAGGTATACAGAATAGTGATAACATTACCGTGACGAGGAATAGTACGGGAGCAGCGGCTACTGCTGCGATAGGCAATAGCTATCCGATTGTGGCCACGTTTTTGGATCCTGACAGTAAGTTAGGCAACTATACGGTGACCAATCCAAATGGTACTTTGACGGTAACTCAGAAAGCGTTGAC
>NZ_QMHN01000004.1:2530-526998 GCF_003313385.1 Pedobacter chitinilyticus
TACGGTGACCAATCCAAATGGTACTTTGACGGTAACTCAGAAAGCGTTGACCGTTACGGCCTCTGCCAGGACCAAGACCTATGGGGATGCGGTGACCTTTGCGGGTACCGAATTTACCTCGGCAGGACTGATCAATGGCGATGCCATCACCAGCGTAACCCTGAGCAGTACGGGGGCAGTAGCTACCGCTACGGTTGCAGGTTCTACCTATCCGATTATCGTATCAACAGCAACAGGTACGGGATTGGGCAACTATAGTATCAGCTATGTGAACAACGCTTTAACCGTAAATAGAAAAGCGCTAACTGTTATCGCAGATAACAAAGAGAAGTTTGTAGGTACGGTTAACCCTGCCTTAACCATTACTTATAATGGATTTGTAAATGCTGAGACTTCGAGTGTATTGACTACACCTGTAAGTATTAGTACTACAGCAGTAACTACTAGTCCGATTGGTACTTATCCGATTACTGTAAGCGGTGCAGCAGCGGCGAATTATACGATTACTTATACTAATGGAGTGTTAACAGTTAAACCAGGAGCACCAACTAGTGTGAGCTTAGCTGCTGTGACCTTGTTAGAAAACAGGCCTGCAGGAACCACTGCTGGAACGCTGAGCAGTACTTCTGATGATCCTGCGGCAACCTTTACTTATAGCCTGGTTGCTGGAACGGGTGATACCGATAATGCTTTGTTTGCCGTTTCGGGAACTTCATTAAATACTGCTGCCATTCTGGATTATGAAACCAAGGCAACTTATAGTGTTAGGGTGAGGAGCACCACACAATATGGATTCTCATTGGATAGAGTGTTCACCATTAATTTAACGGATGTGAATGAAGTGCCTACTTTGGCTGCTGTAGCTAATCAAACGATATGTTATACGAGAACTTCACAGAATGTAGCCTTAACAGGCATCAGTGCAGGTCCTGAAACTAGTCAAACGACCAGTTTATCAGTAAGCAGCAGCAATGCAGGTTTGTTTGATGCATTGACGGTGTCTGGTAGCGGTGCTACAGGAACCTTGGTTTATCAAGTTAAAACTGGTGTAGTGGGCACGGCTACGGTTACCGTTACGGTTAAAGATAATGGTGGCATTGCTAATGGTGGGGTAGATACCTACAGCCGTACTTTTGTAATTACCGTGAATGCCTTGCCTGTATTGAGCATCAGCAGTAATAAGGGGGTAGAAGTTAGTAAAGGTGAGGTGGTATCCTTAAATGCTATAGGTGCGGTTACTTACAATTGGGCTGCTGACAACAGCATCCTAAGCGGGGCTGGTACAGCAACCTTACAGGTTAGACCTAAACAAACCACTACCTATACGGTTACGGGAACTAATGCAAATGGTTGCAGTGAAACCAAAAGCATTACCATTACAGTATTGGATGATTACGCATTGATTTCAGGTACAAACATCCTTACTCCGAATGGTGATGGTAAAAATGATTACCTGATTATACGTAACATCGATGTGTACCCTAACCATGAGATCAAGATCTACGATGTTGCTGGAAGGGTTGTGTACAGCAAAAAGAGTTATGATAACACTTGGGATGGTACCTACAATGGTTCGCCACTGGCAAAAGGCACCTACTATTACATCATCGATTTCGATGGTGGCAAGTTCAAGAAAAAAGGTTTCGTATCAATTGTAAGGGACTAAGGAGGGTAGGATGAACACAAAAATGGATAAGCTCATGAAAATGAAAAGATATATGATGGCATTGCTAGTATCGGGCATGGTGTGCGGTACAGCTAGTGCACAATTGGCACCATTGGGTGCTATGTATTACCATAATCAGTACCTGAACAACCCAGCCTTTGCGGGGATAGGACAAGGCCTAGAAGTTGACCTTGGCTATCGCCAGCAATGGAGTACGGTGCCAGGATCGCCTAAGGTGCAGGTATTAACAGGTTCTTATGCCATGACACCAAAGGCGGGAATAGGACTAAATGTATACAATGATCAGACAGGCCTTTTTAAGCGTACCAGGGTAATGGGTAGCTATGCTTACCATTTGCCGCTTAACAGCAAGGGCGACAGGTTGAGCTTTGGTGTTTCGCTAGGTTTTATGGACGAGCTGGTAGACCAAGGGCTAATGGACGGTGATCCGAGCGATCCTACGGCGAGAGCCTTCAACGAGCGTCAGCAATATGTTGACGGGGATTTTGGTGTGGCCTATACCAGCGGTAAATTTAGTTTGCAAGCGGCGATGCCCAACCTAAGAAATAGCCTAGGTTTAAGCAAAGACGGGGACCGGGTGGTGAACGAGGCAAGATTCTTTGCAGCTGCGAGCTACAAGATACGTCTGTCGGAGAGTGAAGGTGTTGGATTGGAGCCGAAAGTGGCCTTCCGTGAAGTACGTGGTTTTGACAACATTGTGGATGTGGGTGCAAACTTTACCTTTGTAGAAGATAAGATCGGTTTGATGGCGATGTACCATAGCACCAAGAGCACTTCTTTTGGTCTGAGCGCCAAGTTGTCGAAGGCCTTCAGTCTATTGGGACTATACACCTCTAATACCGCGTCGCTGGCAGGCCAGACCAATGGTAGTTTCGAAGTGAATTTAAAGATCAACCTTTTTAAGTAGAGCGAAGTAATTTCCCACTTGATAAAACTATGAAGCCCCGCATGTGCGGGGCTTTTTTGATGTATGCTTTCCATTGAAATGGCATGTTTAGGAAACTTTACTTTAAAAAGGACTCTTTTCCTAAAGCGATCTACGACTTAGCTAACATTACTAATCTTAAAACGAAGAAGGTGTCTTATACTTTTCGAACGCTGTAAATAGTAAAATTGGTTATACGGGCAGCATCAATTTATTATTTTTAGTAATTATTTTACTTAAACGAGGTCTTCAAACGATTTTCAAGAGTCTATCTTAAAAAGGCTATCTAAATCTCATGTTTTGATCACTAAATTATTCTTTACGCTGTGTGCCTGGTTACAAAGATTTTTAGCTTATGTGCCAAGTATAGCCATGAATAACAGCTTTCATTTTAGGGTCGCTTGGTCTTTAAAATGTGATTTAGCCGCATTAAAATTAAGCTGTGAAATGTTGTTTGCTTCATGCAGGCGACGTGAACGAATCAAATTGGTTTTTATTACAAAAAGTTGTTAAAAATTTGCTTTTGTTCACGATATCTATATCTTTGTTACAACTATTAGCTCTTGACATGTACGCTCTCGCACTCCAAAAAACTGAAAAGTTCTGTTTCTATGGACTGTTATGGGCTGTCGTACGGCATTTAAAAGCTACAAATTTTCCGATTGAATTATATCCCAAAAGCTACAAATTAATTGGGCTCACCTACTTTTTTATGCCACTCGTTTGGTGTTTAAACATCTCCTTACTATTTCCTAAGAATACAAACTAAACCCATATTTATGCAGAAATTTTACTTTAAAAAATTTTTCTCGTGTTTGTTGCTATTAATAGCTGCTTTAGTATTGCCTAATTGGGCAAAGGCACAAACAACAGAAACTTTTGAGGCCAGCCCCACAGGGGCTACCTTTACAAATGGTACTAAAACCTTTAATTTAACCAGTAGCTATCTTAGCTTTACCGTTGTAAACTTTGCTGGTTTAGGCTATAATGCCTCGAACAGGTTTATTCAGGTTGCTGATGGAACTGGAGGTCAATCTATGGGCCAAACGGGCACCATTACTGATGCAACAGGTACGTTTAAGGTTAATAATTTATGGATCTACCTTACCGGTGATGCGACTCAGAGTCCGAATGTTACCGTTAATGGGCAACCTGGATCAGTTACTTTTATCGGGAAATTGGGAGGAGTGACACAATTTACTGTGGTTAAAACTACTAACGGAACCAATATTGGTTTTGGTCTTCCAGGTAATGGCTTCATTCCTATCAACTTTGCTACTGAAGGTGGTACAAATAATACTGGTGTAATAATAGACCAGCTTGAGATTCAATTGAGTAGCAATTATGATTATTTTGCAATCGATAATTTTGTATTTCAGGATGCTCCAACTTGTACTGCACCAGTTATTACAGGCAACCCGCCCAACAGATCCATTTGTGTAAATGGCAATACTACTTTTACAGGAAGTGCAACGGGAGCTACTGCTTATAAATGGCAAGTGAATACAGGATCTGGATTCACCGATATCTCAAATGGTGGTGTATATTCAAATGCGACCACCACTACCTTGACCATTACTGGCGCAACTGCAGGAATGAATGGATATACTTATCGCTTGGTAGCGATGAACGGCGTAGCAAGCTGTTTTACAAATTCCAATGTAGCAACCCTAACAACGAGCAATATTACCGCCTCAACCGCCAAAAATGATGCGTTGTGCTACGGAGGTACTGGATCGGCTGCTGTTTCTCCATCTGGAGGAATTGGCGGATATACCTATTCATGGTCCCCAAGTGGCGGTACGGGTAGTATTGCTACAGGACTTACTGCGGGAACTTATACCGTAACCATTACTGATGCAATTGGCTGCCAGATTACAAAAACAATTACCATTAATCAACCTGCTTCAGCACTATCTGCAGCCAGCGGTGGCGGCTTTACTACTGTAAGCTGTAACGGTGGTAGCAACGGAACTGCTACAGTAGCACCAACAGGCGGAACACCTCCTTACACTTATTCATGGGCACCAAGCGGTGGAACCAATGCTACAGCAACAGGTTTATCTGTAGGTGTCTATACGGTAACAGTAACTGATAACAATAATTGCCAAGTTACCCGTAACTTCACCATTACCCAGCCTACGGCATTAAGCACTAGTTCTACAAGTCAAACCAATATTGCCTGTAATGGCGGGGCTACAGGTTCAGCTTCAGTTACCCCAACTGGCGGTACACCGGGCTATACCTACTCATGGGCACCAGCGGGAGGTACCGCAGCAACGGCCACAGGTTTAACAGCTGGTACTTACACCGTTACCATCACAGATGCCAATGCTTGTACCATCACCAGAACTTTTACCATTACGCAGCCTACGGCACTGAATACCACTGGGGGCAGCAAAACCGATGTAAGCTGCAATGGCGGATCTAACGGAACAGCTACGGTAGCTCCTACTGGAGGAACACCTCCTTATACTTATTCGTGGGCACCAAGTGGTGGTACAGCCGCCACAGCAACAGGCTTATCCGTAGGTACCTATACGGTAACGGTAACCGATGCGAATGCTTGTGTGAACACCAAGTCCTTTACCATTACGCAGCCTACGGCACTGAATACCACTGCGGGCAGCAAAACCGATGTAAGCTGCAATGGTGGATCTAACGGCACAGCTACGGTAACCCCTACTGGTGGAACAGCGCCTTATACTTATTCATGGGCCCCAAGCGGCGGTACCAATGCTACAGCCACAGGTTTATCTGTCGGTGTGTATACCGTCACCGTAACCGATGCCAAAGGTTGTACTGGTAACAAATCTTTTACCATTACCCAGCCTACGGCACTTAGTCTTGCCTCGGGTAGCAAAACCGATGTAAGCTGTAATGGTGGTTCTAATGGGGTAGCTACCGTAGCGCCAACAGGTGGTACGCCAGGCTATACTTATTCATGGTCTCCAAGCGGTGGTACAGCGGCAACGGCAACAGGTTTATCTGCGGGATCCTATACGGTAACGGTAACTGATGCGAATGCTTGCCAAGTTACACGTAGTTTTACCATTGGCCAGCCAGCCTCGGCATTAAGCACTAGTGCTACAAGTCAAACCAATATCGCCTGTAATGGTGGTGCTACAGGCTCAGCTTCTGTTACCGCAACAGGTGGTACTCCAGGCTATACCTACTCATGGGCACCAGCAGGAGGTACCGCAGCAACGGCCACAGGTTTAACGGCTGGTACTTATACCGTTACCATTACGGATGCCAATGCGTGCTCAATCACCAGAACTTTTAACATTACCGAACCACCAGCCTTAGTCGTTAACCCCGTTTCACAAACCAATATTGCATGTAATGGCGGAGCTACGGGTTCAGCCATGGTTGCTGCTACAGGTGGCACAGGACCTTACACTTATTCATGGGCGCCATCAGGCGGTACAGCAGCAACGGCTACTGGCTTAGTTGCGGGTACTTATACCGTTACTGTTACCGACGCGAACTCATGTAGCAAAACACAAACCTTTACCATCACTCAGCCACCAGCATTGGTAGTAACTGCAGGTACGCAAAACAACGTATCATGTAACGGTGGCGCTAACGGTACAGCACAGGTAATCGCAACGGGCGGTACGCCTGCCTATACCTACTCATGGGCACCAAGTGGCGGTACCAATGCTACAGCTACAGGTTTAGCTGCGGGTACCTATACCGTAACGGTAACCGATGCCAATGCTTGCACAAAAACACAAACTTTTACCATTACGCAACCATCAGCATTGGTTGTTAGTCCAGTTGCACAAACCAATATTGCATGTAATGGTGGGGCTACGGGCTCTGCTACGGTTGCTGCTACAGGCGGTACACCAGGTTATACCTATTCATGGGCACCATCAGGCGGTACGGCAGCAACGGCTACTGGTTTAGTTGCGGGCACTTATACCGTAACGGTAACCGATGCTAATGCGTGCACAAAAACACAAACTTTTACCATTACCCAACCACCTGCATTTGCAATTACCACCTCGCAAACTAACATTGCTTGTAACGGCAGTGCCACAGGCGCTGCTACAGTGAATGTAACAGGTGCTACAGGACCATATACCTATTCATGGGCACCATCAGGCGGTACAGCAGCAACGGCTACGGGTTTAGTTGCGGGCACTTATACGGTAACGATAACCGATGCCAATGCTTGTACCACTACCAGAACCTTTACCATTACCCAGCCACCTGCCTTGGCAACTACTGCTGGAACGGTCAACAACGTATCATGTAATGGTGGTGCTAACGGTACAGCTCAAGTAATCACAACAGGAGGAACTGGACCATATACTTATTCATGGGCTCCAAGTGGCGGTACAGCGGCAACTGCTACGGGCTTAGCTTCGGGCACTTATACGGTAACGGTAACCGATGCCAACTTATGTAGCACCACACGATCGTTTACCATTACCCAGCCATCAGCTTTAGTCGCTAATGCTGGCGGGCAAACTAATGTATCATGTAACGGTGGTGCTAATGGCTCAGCAACCGTAAGCGTAACTGGCGGTACAGGTACTTACACTTATTCGTGGGCACCAAGTGGCGGTACAGCGGCAACGGCATCAGGCCTGTTAGCTGGAACCTACACGGTAACCATAAAAGATGCGAACAATTGCCAAACCACTCAGTCGTTTACCATTACCCAACCAACGGCAATTACTGCAACACAAAGTCAAACCAATGTACTATGCAATGGTTCGGCTACAGGTTCGGCTAGTGTAACCGTAAGCGGTGGTACTGGTGCTTACACCTATTTATGGTCTCCATCTGGTGGTACCGCAGCTACGGCAAGCGGATTGACAGTAGGTAATTACTCAGTGCTTATTACGGATGCCAATGGATGTACTATCACTAAAAACTTTACGATTACCCAGCCGCCTGTGTTGGCAGCAACTTATTCGCAAACCAATATTGCTTGTAACGGTGGCTCAACTGGATCGGCTTCGATTGTTCCATCTGGCGGTACGACTCCATATACTTATCTATGGTCAACAGGAGCGACAAGTTCTTCTATTAGCGGCTTAGCGGCTGGAGCATACTCGGTAACCGTTACCGATGCCAATGGCTGTACTACTACCAGAAACTTAACTTTAACGCAGCCAACAGCCATTACGGCAACACAAAGCCAAATCAATGCTACTGCCTTTGGTGCGGCTAATGGTAGTGCTTCGGTGGTGGCAGCAGGTGGTACACCAGGTTATACTTATTCATGGGCACCATCTGGAGGTACAGCGGCAACAGCTACAGGATTGGTTGCGGGTAACTATACCGTAACCATTACCGATGCCAATGGTTGTTCCATCACCAAAAACTTCACCATTACCCAACCAGCAGGTGTTTCGGGCGTTACCGCAAGCACTGCCAATGGTACTTATAAAATAGGGGATGTGATCGACGTTCAGGTGAACTTCCACATGCCGGTAACGGTAACTGGAACACCACAATTGGCCTTAAATGCTGGCGCTAATGCGGTGTATAACTCAGGTACTGGCACTTCATCATTAGTATTTAAATACACCGTTGCTTCAGGCAACCAAACTGCAGATCTTGATTACACCAGTACCACTGCTTTAGCATTGGCTGGCGGAACCATCAAGGATGCTTTAAATAATAGTGCCACTTTAACCCTACCTGCTCCTGGAGCAGCAGGTTCACTAGGTGCCAATAAAAGCATCGTGATTGATGGTATTGCACCTGCAGCACCGGTTATTGCGGCAGTAGCCGATGGCGCCACTGTTTATACTGGTCTTCCAGCGATTAATGGTACGGCCGAAATTGGTTCGACAGTAAGTTTACAAATTGACGCCGCAACAGTGAGCACGAGCATTCCTGTTGATCCTAGCGGTAATTGGACTTACACCTTAACTACTGCCTTGTTAGACGGTACACATACCTTAAAAGCATTAACTACTGATGCGGCAGGTAATCCAAGTGTGTATAGCAACACCAATACCTTTACCGTAATTACGGTGCCAACCATTACCGCAACAGGTACCCTAAATGCCTTGAATACCGTTTACGGAACAGCATCAACAAGTACACCATTTGCAGTTTCTGGCGTGAACATGAAAGCGGGCATTTTGGTAACCCCACCAGCTGGCTTTGAGGTAAGTGCAAACAACACCACCTTTACCAATACCGTAACCATTGGTGCGGCGGGCATGATGGCCAGCACACCAGTTTACCTAAGGTTAAAAAATACCACCGCAGTAGGTTCATACAGTGGTAATATTGTACTCACCAGTACCGATGCCGTTAACGTGAACAAAGCCACCGTAGCAAGTACAGTTACTGCTGCACCGCTTACCGTTACTGCAAACCCAGTAAATAAAACTTATGGCGATGTATTAACAGCGGCCACAGGGTCGACAGCTTTTGTTGCTACTGGATTGAAAAACGCAGAAACTGTAGGTACCGTAAGCTTAGCTTATGGCACAGGTGCTGCAGCTAACGATCCGATAGGAACTTACACCGCAAAAGTAACGCCTAGCGCTGCTGTTGGAGGTACCTTTACCGCTAGCAACTACACCATTACCTATGCAGCTGGAGATATTGTAATAGGCGTTAAAGCCGTTACCGTAACTGCGGATGCGAAGAGCAAAGTATATGGCAGTGCTGATCCAGCCTTGACCTATACCGTTAGCCCTGCCTTGGTAAGTGGCGATAGCTTTACAGGCACACTTAGCCGTGTAACTGGTGAGGCCGTAGGCACCTATGCCATCAACAGAAACAGTTTAGCCCTAAGCAGTAACTATGTAATTACCTATGTAGGCGCTAACTTAACCATCACCAAAAAACCACTTGACGTAATTGCAACCAACACCAGCAAAACCTATAACGGTTTAGCATTTAACGGTGGCAACGGCGTAACTTACAGTGGTTTTGTAGGCAGCGACAACGCGGCAAACAGCTTAACAGGTACATTAACCTATACGGGTACCGCACAAGGAGCCATCAATGCAGGCACCTATGTGATTACCCCAGCAGGTTATGCTTCGGCTAACTACCAGCCAAACTATGTAAACGGTACTTTAACCGTAAACAAGGCAACGTTAACCGCTAAAGCTGATGATAAAGCACGTTGCTTTGGACAAGCCAACCCAAGCTTTACCATCACCTACACAGGTTTTGTAAATGGAGAAACCGCTAGTGCAGTAAGTACCGCACCAGCAATGACCACTACGGCTAATGCCAATTCAGTGGCCAATACTTATCCAATTAGTATTACTGGAGGTACTGCAACCAACTATGCATTTACTTACCAAAACGGTACATTAACCGTTAATCCACTACCAGTAGTGAGCATTGTTTCAAGCAAAGGCGCATCATTAAGTAAAGGCGAGACAACGGTACTTACCGCTACAGGAGGTACTTCATACACATGGGCAAATGCTGCTGGTATTATCAGTGGACAAAATACCGCTTCACTTACCGTTAGACCTAGCGTAACCACTACCTATACGGTAACGGCTACCAATGCAACAGGTTGTAGCGATGTGAAGACCATTACCATTGAAGTTAGAGATGACTACGAAGCCATTAAAGCAACGAACATCCTTACACCAAATGGCGATGGTATCAATGATACATGGGTGGTTGAGAATATCGATCAATATCCAAACAACGAAGTGAAGATCTTTGACAAAGCGGGACGCGTGTTGTACAGCAAAAAAGCTTACGACAACAGCTGGAATGCTACCGTAAACGGAGCACCATTAGCCGAAGGAACTTACTTCTATATCATTGACTTCGGTCCTGGTAAAGCAAAAAGAAGAGGTTTTATCACCATTGTACGTGAGGATAAATAATTGTAACACAAACTAATTTTGTAAAAAATGAAAAGACATAAGATTTTAGCTTTGGTGAGCATTATTACCTTATCTATCACAGCTAAAGCACAACTTGATCCATTGTCGTCGCAGTACTTCAATAACCGTTACCAGCTCAATCCAGCCTTTGCAGGGATTGAGCACGTGACCAACCTTAACTTCGGTTATCGTAGCCTTTGGAACAACATTCCAGGGGCACCCATTACGCAAGCCGTAACGGTTGATCATGGCTTCAATAAAGTAGGTTTAGGCTTAAACTTTGTAAACGATAAAACAGGTTTACAACGTCAAACCAAAGTGACGGGCAGCTTTGCCTATCACTTGCCCTTAAACGAGGTAAGCAATCTTCACTTTGGGGTTTCCTTAGGAGTAGCCAACCAGAACTTAAATACATCGGACATTATAGGGAATCCTAACGACCCTCAATCGAGGATGTACAACGAGCGTGAATCTTATCTTGATGGCGATTTTGGCGTAGCTTATACCAACCAAAGATTAACCATTAATGCTGCTTTGCCAAATTTGAATAAATTGTTCAGAGGCAATAATACGAGGTATGCAGACGTGGCAAGATTCTTCTCTTCGGTGAGCTATAAAATCCCATTAAGCGCCAATACCAATGGCGAAATTGTAGAACCTTTAGTGGCCTACAGAGCCATATCGGGCTACGATAGTATTTGGGATGCGGGCGCACAGCTGGCGGTCGTTAATCAACAGATCCTACTTTCGGCAATGTACCACAGTTCTAAAAATGCCACCTTTGGTTTTGGGATGGATTATAAAAAGAAATACCTGATTAGCGGTCTTTATACTTCTAACACTTCGCAGTTAAGCAGCTACACCAATGGTAGCTTTGAGCTTTACTTAAGGGTTAAAATAGGGTCGCCTAAATAGGGATTAAAGCTTTATAAGCACAAAAGATAAACAAGCTTCAGCAGAAATGTTGGAGCTTGTTTTATGATAGGGTTGCTTGAGTGTTATAGATTAAATATCTTACAAGGCTCATGAGATTTATACCATAGGATTTATAAGTAGAAAGCTTGATCTTGTCGCTTTAAGATTGCTTTCCCGAATAGTCGGGACAAACTGTACCTCGCAATTGTAAAGGTTTAATAATTCTGTTACCTAATTATTAAACCTTTACAGCAATGACAGCCGCTCCATCGTCATTGCGAGGAACGAAGCAATCTATTTTGATACTAATACTTGCGCTACGGTGGGGGATCATTTCTTGCTCTAGCTTTATGTCCTTGCCGTTTTTGTACAAATTCAAACCATTTCTGTACAAAAATGAACCCGTCGAATAGTACTTACTTAATAGATTTGCACTAACTAAATTAATAAATCGAAATATGAAATCTAACCTTATGTCCGTCATTAGGGGCGCTCAAGTTCTCAGACTCTTTCTGAAAATCAGTGGAAATTATCCATCTATATTGGGTCATTTTTAAACTAGCTAATTCCTATACACCCAAACATGCTTGTCTTGGAATTACAATCCTTCTCATCTTATTAAATTCTTGCAGCTTTCCTTCTTTTACATAACATTGGTTCGTTGTGTACGATAGGACGGTAATAATGTGGATGGCTAGCGGCTTGTCTTTTGGGTTAGCTAGTATAAGATTAGGTATAAGGTAGTTTCTAGGAGGCAGTTTGCTAGCTGAAAATATTTATGGAACGTAGAAAAATGTACATGAAAAAAAAGTTGGTATTATCACTTATGATAACCTTTGGGCTTCATTATGCCCAAGCGCAACAACCGAATACTCAGGAGAACCTCCAGCGACCGAAGATTATACCTTCCTCTCCACAATCGCAGATCTTCGAGAACTATCTTAACCACGAAGTTACAGAATATAATGGACTCCCTAAGATTGAAATACCATTGTATGAGATCAAAATGAAAGACCTTACCATTCCCATAAACCTTTCCTACCATGCTTCTGGAATAAAATATATGCAGTATGATGGAGATATCGGTGCTGGATGGTCAATCGGAGCTGGCGGTTATAGATTGACGAGGAGTGTAAGAGGCGCTGACGATTTTGCGCCTGTTAACACACAGTACCCTGCTCAATACTACCAAAGTGTCAAAAAGCAAGAGGATATGAACATCCACACCGATCCTCGAAGAAAGGATAACTTTCTTTATTTTTTAAGTTTTGATCCTGATAGACCTTTGGATGTCTATCCGAAAGGGGTTTTTGCAGGAATGCCAAATGGGGTTAGCGATGCCATGTATGGTGACGGCCAATACGATAAATTTCAATACATGCTGCCTAGCACGAGTGGAAGTTTTATCATCAAGGATCGTCCTACCATGCAAGTGGCGTTAATGGATGATAAGCGGGATAAGGTAGAAATCCAGCGACAACAGTGTAAAATTACCGATGCCAACGGAATTGAATATTTTATTGGTGGTACTGATAATGGGATGGAGCTTTTTGAGAAAGAGGTAACCACCTTTCATGAAACCACTTGGGTGTTGAGGGAGATCAAAACACCTTCGAATGAAACAGTGCATTTTAGGTACAAAAGAATCTGGACAGTTAACCAGAGGTTTAAAGAAAACAGAAGTGGCGTAACCGTTAGTGATGCCCCTTTCTACACTTTGAGTGCAACCAGTTGGGGCGGGAGTGGTAATTTACCATTTCATACAGACGGTTGGACAATAAGTAATATATATAGCGGTGGGCCTAAATATGAAGTGCTATTATTCTTGGATGAAATCGAAACAGAAAACCTTCTAGTTAAATTTGAAAGAGGCGTCCTTTTGGATATGGGGCATATCTTAAAGAAAATTATTGTTACCGATAAGCTTTCCCATAAAGTCATCAATGAGATTGAACTATTTAATTATGTTTATCCATCTACAGTTAATACCCTTGAACTTTATAAAACAACTGCCTCACATATTTATTTAAATGCAGTAAATACTTTAGGAAACACCTATAATCTGGATTACTATACTCCTCCTTCTAATATTAGTAATCCATATCCTGATCAATGGAATAACTATAATTTTAAACAAGGTTTTCCAGCAGATGCAAGGCCTATACTTCACCAAGAGTTTTTGGATGAAGAGTTTGTTTGGAACAGAACCTATGGAGATGATCAATCATGGACGGTAGCAAATAATAAGTCAACCATTCGATATTCTGGTATTGATGTTCATAGTGCCGATCGTTCAGTAGACGAGGACAATGTCATGAGTTATTCACTCGAGAAAATTCATTTTCCTACAGGAGGTAATACAGAATATGTTTATGAAACGCATCAAACTGTTTTTGGTAAGGGGGGCGGGCTTAGGATAAAAAAAATTATATCTTCCCCTGATCCAGCAAGTACGCCCGTCATTTCAGAGTTTAGGTATAGTAATGGTGTCTCCAGTTTTAAATTAGACCATAACGCCTTTTCGAGCGAATCCTACTCAATCAATCATGAAAAGTTCAGTTTTGGTGTCGCTTTTGAGCCTTGGTATTTAGAGGCAGATAAATGGATTGGGAGAATCAGTTGTAATCGAACTTTTTCAATGAATCCAGTGGGTGACTACAATCTTTCGGAATACAACACTTATTATAGAAATGTAGATGTGTTGCAATATGATCTAGCTGGCAACAAATACAACGGCAAAAGAAGTGTAGAGTATAATCTTCCATCATTTCCGCAATTGGGATTTTACGACGGGGCATTTTTGGGGGCCGGAGGTTTTGCATATCCCACGGTAGATAATTATAATAAGAGGAAAGGAATCATGCGAACCTACGATGGACAAAAACCTACTTTAAAATCTACTGCCTATTTTGACGAACTGGGACAGCTACTTAAAAAAGAAACCTATAAATATAAAAAAGTTGATAGTAACAACTATTATGGCCTTAAGGTCAATCAGCGCTTCTATATTTCAAGTGGTGAAGTACCTACTTATCCGCAATACAATGATATAGATCTTCATGTAACACGAAATGACTATACTCATGTAAGCTCCTATTTTGATTGGATGGCCTATGAAATAGAAACAGGTACGGACATTTTAATCTCCAAAACAGATAGTTTATTTACGCCTTCGGGCCAAATTGTACGTACGGAAAGTTTTGAGCATAACGATGATAATCAGGTTACGAAGATCACATTGTCAGATAACGCCGACGGAACTGGGAAGATTAAGGTCACCGAATTAAAGTATCCTAAGGACTTTGCCTCTGGTAGTAATGTTTACCAGCAACTTGTGGACAGGCATATCATTGCTCCAGTAGTAGAAACGATTGAACGCACAGGTACTAATCAGGAACTGAAAAGGAATAAAACTGAATATAATGCATTTGGATCTCTTCTGCTCCCTTCAAGAACAACAGCCACGACTCAAGGTTTGGAAAGGATCATCGGCACGTATAACATGTACGATTCGAAGGGCAACCTACTTCAGTATACACCTTTCGGTGCTAATAGTATATTCTATTTATGGAGCTACAATCACCGATATCCAGTAGCAGAAATTAGGAATGTAAACATTGGAGAATTAGAGTATGCATTATACTCCAGATATGGAACGTCATTGCAGGCACATGCGGGCACTTCGGCTCCTGTTTTTGACGACGCTTTGCTAAGGAGCGACTTGCCAAACGCCTTAATTACCACTTACACTTATGACCCTTCTATTGGGATTTCAAGCATTAAAGATCCCAGGGGAAGAAGGACTAGGTACATCTACGATAACTTCAATCGGTTAAAGTATGTCGAAGATCATGAAGGTCGATTGGTAAACGAATATGGCTATCACTATCGCTCAGGTTATTAATAGGTAAACAGCTTTTTATGGAAACGATTCAAAACATCAAGAAATCAATATATATCATTATATATACCTGTTGCCTATATTTGGCAGGCGGAGTATTTGCCACGGCATTTTTTGTTCAGCCGCTCAAAGCGCAGCAAACCAACCTGCAATATGACCATGATGGCGGAAAGCTACTGTATGGTAATTATCTTCAATATCCTTTTGTCGGTTCGCCTGGTAGTGGCACTTATACTGTTAAGCTTAAAATTCCATTCCATTTTGACATTTTTGTAGCGGGTTCGATAGATATTCAGCTGATTAATATGGGGACTGGCCAGCAACAGACCTATGCGACAGATCAAGGAGCCTCCAGGTTTTTGGCAGGAACGTATCTGCTTAGAGGACATTACCTAAATCCGTCAACTTCGCCTAGTGCATACGAAATGGGGATCATTATTACTGAGACCTATGACAATAGCGGATTGCCACCTATCGTTGCACCCGCACCAAGTCAAGATCAAAACTACGTCATCGCCTATACGCCAATAAACGGTAATTTTACAGCGACCCAACTGGGAGGTGCAGCAGGCGAGGAGATGAGCCAGCTACGTGTAGCTGTCAATTATTATGATGGTTTGGGCCGCCCGTCTCAAACGGTAAACGTTAGGAGCAGTAGCGATTTTGCCAAGGATATTATTTCTGCCAATGCTCATGATGCTTTTGGTAGGGAAACCAAAAAATACTTGCCTTACGCTGCTTCAAGTAACGAGGGAATATTTAGAGCAGACGCGGTCAGTCCCGCCAATGGTGTTTGGAGTTTTTATAATCCCGCAGGTAGCACTGGCCCAACATTGCCAGGAGGGATCGCTAGAAATAGTTATCCCTTTGCAGAAACTCGTCAGGAAAATAGCCCACTCAACAGAATGCGAGAACAGGGCGCAGCTGGAATAGACTGGCAAATTGGGAATGGACATACCGTCCGTACCAATGATCTGACCAACGATGCTGCTGGGTTTAATCTAGGCAGTGGTCGTTGGGCTAAGCACTATAAGGTTAACATAGATGTCTCTGGAAACCGAACCCTATCGGATCAAGGCAGTTATGGACAGAACCAATTATATGTCAATGAAACTAAGAATGAGAATTGGTCGCCCGTTGACGGAAAAGCAGGGGTGTCGCAAGAATACAAGGACAAGGAAGGCCGTGTCGTTTTAAAAAGAATATGGAAGGATGATACTACCCCGCTATCAACCTATTATGTGTATGATGATTATGGAAACCTATGTTATGTGCTGCCACCAAAAGCCGACGCAGATAGTGGGCTACCTACATTGTCCACTATCAGTGAACTTGTTTATCAATACCAGTACGATGCATTGCAAAGAATGGTGGCGAAGAAAATACCAGGTAAGGACTGGGAATATTTGGTTTATAACAAGTCTGGCCAAGTGGTAGCCACCCAAGATGGAGAGCAAAGGTTAAGAAATGAATGGCTAGTTAACAAATACGATGGTCTGGGCAGGAATATTATGACTGGGCTTTGGATATCGAACATCAGCCCTGCCGATTTCAGGTCCCAGGTATATGATGATAGCTTTCAATGGGATGTAAAAGCTGTCGCCATGTCTTATGGATATGATATCCGAACGTATCCTCAAAGCTTGTCAACCATACTCACTGTGAGCTATTTCGATAACTATGATATTCCAGATTTACCCACAGGTTATGTCAGAGCAGGTTATTGCACGCAGGTTCAGGGCCTTCCAACAGCTACTAGAACAGCGGTATTGAACAATCCTGCGCATATGCTTTGGGGCCTTAACTACTACGATAACGAAGGCAGGATGGTAAAGAATATCAACCAGCATTATCTGGGCGGAGTGTTAGTTGAGGGAAATTATGATGAAATTGATAATAGCTATAACTTCATCAATGAACAATTAACCAGTACACGCATACATAAGGTTAACGGCGTAGAGCAGGTAAAGATTTCAACAAGGAACGAGTACGACCGTATGGGCAGGTTGACCAAGAATTGGCACCAAGTGAACAGTGCCCCTGAGGTACTATTGGCAGAACACAGCTACAACGATATTGGAATGTTGTCTGCAAAAGCGCTTCACAATGGTTTGCAAACCACCAACTTTAGCTATAACGAACGGGGTTGGCTTAAAGGAAGCAACAGTACCGAACTTGATATTGCTTTGGGATATAATAGTGGTACGCATCCGCAGTATAACGGCAATATCACCAGCCAACAGTATACCAATGGAAGCAATAACACTTTCGCATATCAATACGATAAACTAAATAGGTTGATAAAGTCTGAAGCTGGTAACAACCTAGGAGAAACAATTTCCTATGACTTGGGTGGAAATATCCTGAGCATGGCAAGAGAAGGTTTTGGAACTAATAGTTACAATAGTTATACTGGCAACAAGCTTACTGGCATTACTGGATTCACGACAGGCAGTTTTAGTCATGATGCTAATGGAAATGTCAAATCGGACAGCTATAGAAACATTAGCAACATTATCTATAACTATTTGGATTTACCGCAGAACATCGTAGCTCCAGTGAGCATCAATTATGTATATGATGCTACAGGTAGGAAACTTAGAAAAATCAGTGCGGGTACCACCACCTCTTATACCGATTACATTGATGGTATACAATATGCCAATGGAGCCATCGATTTTATCCAGACTGCCGAGGGTATAGCTTTCAACACGGGTGGAGGATATGTTTATCACTATAATCTGGCTGATCACTTGGGTAATGTACGAGTAACCTTTAGGGAATCTAGTGGTGCTATAGAGATCCTTCAACGTGACGATTACTATGCGTTTGGCTACAGAAAATCTGCACCCAATGGAATAGGTGCAATTTCGTTACAGAATAAATATCTTTATAACGGCAAGGAATTGCAGGAGGAACTCGAGTTATATGATTATGGAGCGAGATTTTACGATCCTGTGATAGGCAGGTGGCACGTGATGGATCCTCTGGCTGAGAAATTTTATAGCTTAACTCCATATCACTATGTAGACAATAATCCTTTGACCAATATTGACCCCGATGGTAAGGACACATATTATGGGGAGGATGCACAGGATATGATGCGTCAGTTACAAGCAGGCTCAGCTAACGATGGTCCAGGAGATACTGAGAAGGGATGGTTGCAAATGATGATGGAGTTTTTTGGTTTCGGTCGAAAAGGCCCCAAAGATGCTCAAGAAGCATCAGATCAGAGTGACAGAAGAGATGCTTTGCTTTCAAGTAATGCAGAGACAGATGAGAAAATGAAGAATATTGAAGGTATTCCAGTTGCTGGTGGGTTGATGAAAATGTCCAAAGGAGCAATGGGAACTTTCTCTGATGGCAAGGATTGGGGAAATGTTGCAAAAGGAGGGGGGGAAATCTTTTTTGATATTACGGGGGGAGCTATATTTAAAAATACTTTTAAATATATTAGTAAGGATATATTAGGGCATATCTTTAGAAATGCCGTAGGGCATGTCAATCCGACGACTATAGAATCTAAGTTGAGATACTTGAAATTATTTGAAAATGTAGCTAATGATGTTAAAAATGTAAACCCAGCAATTTTATCAAATTACCAAAAAAATACAGTAGGCTTTCAAGGATTTTCTCAAACATTTAGGAGTGGACAACAGGTTTGGGTGCAGGTGTTTAATGGGAAAATTGTTAATGCAGGCGTAAATATAATTTCAAAGTAATGAATAAGGCTATAAATTTAGATATTGATAAAGAGTATATATCTGCCATAAAAAAATATGAAGAAGAAATAGAAAAGGGCCCAACAATAGAAAAGTTTGCAAACTTAGCTTTTCTATATTGGGCTTTTGCGGCTGAGCAAATTGAATTTAACTTACCTAATGGTATTTCTGATGAATGGAGTATAATAGGGGGAGATAAATTTGTCCTTATTTTAGAAAAAGGCTTATCAGTATTTCCTGATAGTTTAGAGCTTGCTTTTTGGAAAAGATATTTTGCTTATCGACTTTTTTTGTCAGATTTTTCAGAAGAGGATTGTAAAGAAATGATTTCTGAAAATAAAGTTATAGATAGCTTAGTGCCGTATTTTTTTCTAAATATGTTTGATGAAAATACATATTCAAAACAAATAGCTACTTTAAGAGAAATTTGTGTGGATATTCCTACTGCAAAGAATCTATATATTTTAACCTTTATAGGAAGTCAATTATAGCTTTATTTTCATTTTTTCAGCTCAAGCCTTGTGTTTAAGGTCTATAGTAAGGAGCCTTGTTTCTGTTAGCAGTTACTTTGTTTTGAGCTTTTATAGCTAAAGCCCAAGTCGGGTCAAGACTCTTCCCTTAGACACTAAGACTTGCGCTAAAGAGGATGTTTTATTTTTTGAAATACAAGCAGAAATGAGAAATAATTTAGAGTCATTGATACATAACGATGGTGAGATTTCAATCAAAGATAAGGATGTAGATCTTGATATTTCTTTGCCAAAGTGGGATTTTCTAATGGATTTATTAGTTGACTACTCTGAATACGTTCTTTTTTATGGGCTAAAGCTTAACTATTATGATGACATAAAGGAAAACATCAAGTATTTGGCAGATGAAATCCTGATAAATAAACACGAAGAATTTGAAACAGTGTTGTTAAAAATAGGCGAGCGGCATATAAAGGTAAGCAGAAGCTTCCTAGGAAGAGTTTGGAGTCAATACGAAAGTCCCAGTCTAATATTTCTAAGTAATTCTGACGATGTCGATAAGCTTGTTAGTACAATCTCGAAAAAGCGATTCTATGAGGGATTTTTAACAACAATAGAAGGTCTATGTATTATATATCAAGAATATGAACCCAATGTTTTATGGATATCGAGTAATGATGAAGATTTGAAAAAGAGAATTAATTTTCTAGGCCAAAACAAATGAGGTGACTTCTTTAAAACTATAGTACCCATCCCTCTATAGCTTTAAGATTGCTTTGTTCCTCGCAATGACGATAGAGCGTGCGTCATTGCGAGGCACGAAGCAATCTCTTTAGACAGTAAGGCTTGCGCAAAAGGAAGGGGACTAAAGAGGTAAAAGAAAAATTAACAAAGAATTATGAGTAGATATCTTATTATTTTTTTAATCGTTCATGGTACTATTTCTTTGAAGGCCCAAAGGTCAGCAGATTATTATTTTCAAAAGGGAAATGACTGCATGAATGTAATACCTGGGACACTTACTACAAAAAGAGTTGAATCGTGCATATTAGAATATTCAAAAGCTATAAAAATTAATAGTAAATTTTGGTACGCCTATCGAAATAGGGGAAGAGCATATTTCTTCTCAAAAAGATACAAGAAGGCTTATCTAGATTTTAATATGGCAATTTCGCTAGCTGATAAACAAGAAAACCCAGATTTATTTGTGTGGAGAGGTCAATGCTTATATGAATTAAAAGATTATAAAGGGGCTATTCGAGATTTTGATTACTCGATTCCCTTAACCTCAAAATCAGATTTTATTTATTTATTTCGTGCGAAGGCAAAATGGAAATTAGGTTTGAAAAAAGAGGCATGTGTGGATTACAGTATAGCAATTAAAGGCTCGCCTGAACATAAAAAAAGTATAGATTTTATGGAATGTAAGTGATGGTGTTGACCTCCTCTTACCTTACGCAAGTCCTCTAACTTAGTATAAAAAGGGATACAATACGCAATTGGAAAGGTTGAAGGTGGAGAAGGAACACAAATATTTATACCAGAAGATTTATAAAAATCCTCTGGAAATAATGTTATTAGATATACTTCTTAAACAGAAAATTATAGTAAATGAAGCTATCAGATTATAATTTACCTCATTGGAAAGATTTCAGAATTAGCAAAAAAAAGAAAATTGGTTATAGGAAAATACTATTGCTCTCAATAGATAGGAGAGCCTCGCCACCTGAGGATGGCCGTAAAAATCTTTTGGCTGTGGATGATGATGATGAAATTTTATGGATAGCAGATCTGCCAACATCCCTTTATGATTCTTATTATGAGATGGAAATAAAAGATGGGATTATTTATGCAACAAGCTCGAATGGGTTAATGGTCGAGATAGATCCAGATACAGGATTCATTATTAAAACATATTTAGTTCGGTAATGGGTAAAGTATCATAGTCTGGTTTAAGTGTTTGTTTGTGCTCTGAGCATTAGTTTTATAATGGTTTGTTATAGGCACAAGCTAGGCGCTTGCACCAAAGAGGGGCTGTCTTGTCCTAAAATAGGTTTACAATTGTGTAAACCTATTTTAGGACAAGACAGTGAATATCCGCTCTAGCGTAAGCAGACTTGTGCCCGTTAGGGATTTAATCCTCTATAGCCTTAAGATTGCTTCGTACCTCGCAATGACGATGAGGCGGCCGTCATTGCGAAGCACGAAGCAATCTCTTATAATACTAAGACTTTTGCTAAAGTGGAACCACGCTAAAGGAACTTGGGTTTTCTCAAGGCAAAATGTATATTCATGCTCCATATCTTTAATTATTTTTACTAAATGGCAGTAGTTAAGATTAACGAATTATTTATATCTCTGGATTCAGAACAATCATATTATGAACTTGATCTGATTGCTGCTGATGTAGACATATCCTTTTCGGGAATCGACGAAACATTGCAGCGTAAAATACTATTCATTGGTCTTCCTGTTAATGGGAAAATCAATAACATCAGGCTTTCAGAATTAAGAAAAACTGATGTTAAAGGAAACAATGTACTCGCCTTACTTTATAAACTTATCTTGAAAACTTACGACTTCGATTACTTTTTTGTGTCAACTGCTGGACTTGATCCCATGGGAGTATCTTTCCTAATGGAACTACCATCAGCATTCAAACATTTAAATAAGAAAGTATTTGTAATAGGTGCTAAACCGCATACCTATGAGCTCAAAATATTCGTAGATCAGCAAGCATAAGCGTAACAATGTCTGTGCTTTTTCAAGTGATTAACCACCTACAGCATACTTAAATACTATCACCTCAAAAAACTCGAGATGCTTTTTACACATCCCGAGTTTAAACGAACTATTCCGTCGGAGCTTCCTCTTCAGGTTCACCTTCGCCAGTAGACGTGCCACGGCGGTTTAGCAACAACACATAGCTGTTGATGTTCTGGTTAAGCTTATTAACGGCACTGGCCCAAGGCTCAGCACCTTCGTTAATATCCATATAAGAATTAAGCCTGTTCCTCAACTTATAATAAAGCTCATTGCCTTCCAAACGCAAAGCGCTAAGCTTTTCCAAAGGTGCGGCTGCTAGCTCATCATTCCTTTTGTCGTAGGCTATACTAAACTCATTATTAGACAATTCAATTTCCGTTAGCCAGATACTGAGTTGTAATGCTGCAATAGCAGCCGTCAATTCAGGCTTGGTTTTCCAATCGTTAACAATGTTGCGGAGGATAGTGGTTTCACTTTGGAGGTTTTGTCTAGAAATACCAGGCCCAAACAAATTAAGATGCGCCATCAAGGTAATCGCATGATTACTGATGGTAGTGTCCATGCTATAAGTATGGCCTATGATGAGTTGTGTAACACCATTAATGGCCTTACCTCTGCGCTCATCAAGCGCAACAATCTCTTTGGTCACTATACTTCCTTGGCTAATCTTATATAACCTCTCAATAGCCTGTACCTTGTTTTCCAGCGCTTCGTATTGCGCTCTTACCATCAAGGCATCAGGGTCACAGTTCAGCACAATCCTCAAAGTATCAGTGAAATACTGGATGTATTCACTATTCCTAAGCGGTTGCAATAAAATGCTGTTGATCATAGTCATCAGTGTGATTTTGGTTAAACATTCTGTTAATTGACAATGATTTGGCCATACACAGGTGTAAGGAGGTCTCATTGTTACAATAATGTGCTTATACACTAGTGTAAGAGGGCCTCATTGTTGCAATGATGTAGTCATACACTGCTGTAAGTGGGTCTCATTGTTACAATGATGTAGCCATGCACTGCTGTAAGAAGGTCTCATTGTTCCAATGATAGGTTCATACACTGGTGTAAGGAGCTTTCATTGTCATTTGTTCTGTTTTGATTAAAACCTGTCATCCTGCACAAGTTTCAATCCCTGTTTAGCTTAGTTCTTTTCTTTCCCCATAGGCATAGGATTAAGGGTGAACAGATAAAATAAAATGGCGTGGCCCTAGGCCAACCACTTAAATCGATAGCAAGCAGGTAGTCAAACCAGTTGACGAAGACCAAGAGCTAGGGGGGTAATGATATGTTTTCATAAGGTAATAGGTTGGTGTTTTCACAAACTAAATTATTTACAAATGTTTTATTTACAAAACATTATCGCATAAATATTTGCATTACAACCTGTGTTTGTAAACCTTTTAAGCGTCTCTAAACATTCCGTGTTTATTTTACCAATGCTCGCTAAACCTTAGCCTTTAAAGGATTTTTAATCACTCAAAAAATAGCGTAAACTCGTTGAGTTTTTCTGGTAAAAAAGATATTTTTAATAATTATATATTTGTTAAATATTACTTCCCCAATTTTAAATGAGCGGTTTATTTGCTTCTAACCTTCGCGTCCTAATTACCGATGACCATTTGGTCATACAACAAGGCTTGGGCTATATCATCAAAGAAGCTTTTCCTCAAACCGCTATTGCTTATTCAGGCTCGCTGGAAGCGACACTCACTTTGCTCGAAAAACAGAAGTTTGATCTCCTGATCCTTGACATCAATATCCCAGGAGGAAACGGTTTTCACATGGTCGAGCAAATCAAAGCCGCGCAGCAAGACGTTAAAATCCTCATCTTCTCCTCCTACGAAGAAAGTACTTACGCCCTCAGGTACCTAAAAGCAGGGTCAAACGGTTATTTAGAAAAGAGCGCTTCAGAAGAACAGATCATTATTGCCATTACCAGTATTTGCACCAGGGGAAAATACGTAAGTGAGCAGGTGAAGGAGCAATTGCTAGACAGCCTAAGTAACGATCATACCCTCATTAAACATGCTGCGCTCACCAACCGTGAAATGGAAATAGCCAAATTTGTGGCCGAAGGAAAGGGCACCAGTGCCATTAGTGCCGAAATGAACCTACAGGCTTCCACCATTAGTACCCATAAGAAAAATATCTTCGAAAAGCTCAAGATTACCAATGTGGCCCAACTCATCGAAATCTTTAGGATGAACCAGTATTAAGGCATTTGCGGAAACTGTAACTCAAAGCGGGTGCCCTTAGCTAAGCGTTCTGCCTTAATGTTTACCCTTATTTTTGGCGCCAGTTCCTTAATCATCTTTAGCCCAAGCCCATTCGATACCTCTTCACCCTTCGAAAAGTTAAGCCAGTCGACAATTTCAGGCGGTAGGCCCACACCTTCATCGGTCATCACAAGCATAATGCCGCTTGCGGTTTTCAAGCTGCTGAAAACCACTTCGCCGTTGACGCTAAATTTTACCGCATTATCCAAAAGATTATGAATAATCACTGATAAAATCAACCCATTGGTGTGAACTAAGGTGCCCTTTTCAATTTCATTCTTAAAGGTAATGTTATGGTGCACTCCTGCTTCCGAGAAAATATCCATTTTTCTAGCCACCAAATGATGTAAATCTAAGGGTTTGAAATCCTGTTGAGTATCATTCACGAAGAGCTTGCTATAATTCAGCAGGTTTTCCGTAAAGTAAAACATGCTTCGAGATGACAGGTAAATGGCTCGTGCCACTTCCTTTAAGCTAGGATTTTGTTCGGGATTCACATAAAGCTGCTTGCCCGTAATCATCATGTACTTCAAAGGGCTTTTAATATCATGCGTAATGGCCGCCAATAACCGCTTTTGAAAATTAGATTGCGCCTCAAGCTGGTTTTGCGAATCCTTTAAATGGTGAATGTTGTTGGCCAGTTCCTGTGTACGACTATGCACCAGCTCCTCCAACATTTTATTACGCTTCAAAATTCTGGAAGTTCTTTGCCTAAAAATCAGAATGATGAGCAATAATATCAGGGCGGAGGTAAGTAACTTGAACCACCAGGTTTCGTAAAACCTTGGCAATACCTTAATCACAAAACTTTTATAAGTATAGCTTTGTCCAAAACCAGCAGCCTTTCTAATCAACAGCTCATGCGTGCCCGAAGAAAGGGTGGAGAAGGTAATGGCAGCATTAGGCTCCAGCGGGATCCAGTTGTTTTCATCCTTCAGTTTATACTCAAACTGTAGGTTATGCCGATCTCCAAAGTAAGGGGTAGAGATCATGATGTTGAGCCTTTCGAAATCAGGGTTGATGTTTAACCGATTCGAAAGTTTTATTTCTACGTTATCACGAAGAATTTTGTCAATATAAATGGGGTCATCGGGCAACTCCGTTTGGATCAGGTTAGGATCAAACATCACCGAACCAATTAGTGAAGGGAAAACCAAGTTTCCATCATTTAAGGCTGCGCCACAAGGCTCGCAACCCCCATTAAACTCGTTGATGTTAAAGCCATAATCCTGATTAAAGTAGTTATAGTACACCTCCTCTTTAGCGCCCCTATGAAAAGCGAGCAGGTCTTTAATCGCCACCTGAAACAAACCCTTATTGGTGGTTACCCAAAAAAAGCCCCGTTGATCTGCTACCAAACAATGTGAAAAGTTGAGATATTTACTCTTATCTAAAGGCATCTTCTTTAACAGTTGGTGCTTGTATAGATAAAAGCCATCACCGTAGGTACAAATCCATACTTCATCTTGTCTAATTAAGATATTCCGAATGTGGAAATCGGACATTTTAGGGATGGCCGTGAATTTCTTTTGTTTTAAATGATACCTAAAAAGCCCTTTATGCGTACCTATCCATAAATAATCGCCCTGTTCTTTTAAAATACTGACATTTTTTAATTGCATTAGCTCCTGCGGGGTAGCTTTGGGTGTTGTTAAATCCAGCGTGTAAATTCCACCGACGGTACCAATCCATAGCAGCCCATCAGTACCCATGTATAAACAAGAGGCTTTGTCTGGAAAAGTATAGGTTGCTAACAGTTTACTGCCGTTGGCTGATAATTTAGCAACGGTGAAGTCCTTTTGTGCCCAAATATGGGCTTGTTTATCAATGGCAATAGAGAAGTTATTGCTGTATTGAGTAAGTAATGGCAAACGAGCTTCTTTGCCGTCCGTTTGAAGTACGCTGCCGTTTGCAAACAATACGGTGTGGCTATCATAAGGAATGAGGGCATATTTGATGCTCTTATCAAACTGTTCTTTTGCCATTTTTGCATTAAACACCGCAAGCTGAATCACATAAAGCCCTTGCGTTAAACTGCCCAAAAAGAACTTTTTTGAGGGGTGATGATAATAAATGGTAATGATGTTTTTTTCCGTAAAGTTGAAACCCTTTAGCAAAAGTTTGCTGGTAAGTACCCTGCCATTGTATTGCAGCTGGTAAACAGATTGGTTGACGTAAACAAAGGCCTGATCGGTAGCATTGTTCCAAAATAATTTCAAGGTACTTTCCGAAACGTTTTTCTCCTCGGTCAAATCACCAGTAATGGCCACCTTGGCGATACCTTTTTCATCAATTAAATCGGCACTGGTATTGGTGTTGATATGGAATAGTTTTTTTTGGGAAACAAAGAACAATGAGGGGTGATCGGATGGATAAAGAATTTGCTTGACATTTTTCTGTTGATAGAGAATCACTTTGTCGTGGGTGATTTCACATCGCTCACTCGCAGAAAGTTGAACGCCAAACAGTGAACCGTTGCCATATCTCAGCGGCAATTCTTCCATCAAATCACCAGGATATTCTGCATTGGGAAAAAGAGTTTTAAAGGCTAAGGGTTGAGGTATAGTGCTGCCTTTTTTGATAGGAACAAATTCATGCCACTCCGTTTCTGCATATAAGATCCCTGTTTTTAAATGGCGTTTTAAACTGTTGATCCTTTTGGAGCGATCACGCGTATTGAACTCGTCATAGATTAAAAAATGATGACCGTCGTACCGAGTTAAACCACCGTCGGTAGCCAACCATAAATAGCCACTTTCATCTGGAACAATGGATTTGATGCTATTTTGGGGAAGGCCATCGATATCGGAATAGTTTTTTACCGTATAATTATCCTGACTTTGAACTTGAAACGAGAAGAAATAAAGAAGTAGAAATAGACCTATAAAGGTGGATCGGCTCATCTTAATATTTGTCGGGTGTTATCAGCACACTAAGCTATTGAATTTTCAAATGCTAACCGCTCTTTTCAGACGGTGTTTATAAAGTGTTTCAAAAATATTACTAGCAGGCATAGAATTAATTCTATTTCCGAGCAGAATTGATTCTAAATACATTTCAAAAACTACCATTTAATTTTGATCACAGAATCAATTCCAAATGAATCTGCTCCAAATGATGCCGCTTTCTCATTGTCATTTCAAGACTATTTGTCAAAACTATAGGCAAAATAGGGCCTCAGATTTCCTTTTAAACTTCGTTAAATGAAAAAAACTCTACTCATTTGTCTTCTTGTGCTTTTTGCTTTCCAGCTTCGTGCTGCCGACTACTATTGGGTTGGTGGTTCTGGTAACTGGAGCCAAGTAAATCTTCACTGGTCGTCTACCTCAGGAGGTGTGCCCAACAGATCTATCGTACCTGGTACGGGTGATGATGTTTATTTTGATGCCAATAGCGGATTGGATGCCAGCTCGGTCATCATTTTACCCACTTCAGGCAACGCCGTTTGCCGCAACATGTCGTGGGTAGGGGTAACCGCTGCGGCTACCTTCAGGTCCAATACCAGTAACAGCATCTTGGAGCTTCAAATTTATGGTAATTTGGAACTGGCGGCTAGCGTAAAATATGGCATGACCAATGTAAAGTTTCTAGGCAGCGGCAATGCAACCTATAAAACCAATGGTGCGCAACGAATAAGTACTAATTGGTACAACCAACTTTTGGTGAACAAGGCGGGCGGATCATTAAAGTTGTTAGATGGTATTCCAGAAACGCTAGGCATAGGTGCCATTACCTTAAACGAAGGTGGATTAGATTTAAGTGGCAACAGCCATGAAATTAACAGGTTTTATGGCAACTTTACCACTACACGTAGTCTTAACTTAAGCAATGCCACCTTAAAAGCAAGTATTGAGTTTAATTTCAATGCCACTAATGGTACCTTATTGTCTACAGGTTCAAACCTCATTACCGAGGCTTTTACCAGTAACGGGCTTACCTTTAATAACGTAGAAGTAACGGGTACAGCCGCGGGGCCAACCATCACCAATACTACTTTTAACGAATTGTTGTTCTCTAACCCTAATTCCATTGCAGGTAGTGTACGCATAGGCCTGGGTAATAAGCTGGCTCGTTTAGAATTTAAAGGCGGCGGCCGAATAGAGTCGGGCAATAACGTGATTGATAAATTGATTCTTGCCCCAAGTAAGGGATATGTTTTTAGAGAAAGCATTACCGTAAACCAATTGTTTCAATTCAATACGCCTGATTGCGATGCCTTAGGACAATTGCTTGGGGGACCTGCCATTAACATCAATATGGCAGCAGGTGCCGTAGCCGATGTACAGAATGTGCTTTTAACCAATATGGTGATTTCGGGTACAGGTACCCCACTTACTGTACAAGGTGCAGATGGTGGTGGCAATACGGGTTTTAACATACAACCTAGAGCTAGTGGCACGACCTTATATTGGGTAGGTGGCGCAGGTAGCTGGGATGATAAGAGCCATTGGGCATTAACCAGTGGTGGCGCAGGTGGTGCTTGCGTGCCTTTTACAGGCGACAATGTAATATTTGATGCCAACTCGGGTTTTACGGCTGCAAGTAAAACGGTAACGGTAGCAGGAGCGGCTTGGTGCCACAACGTGACTTGGACTAATGTAGCCAATGCCCCAATTTTTAATACAGGAACGGCCATTTTAGAGGTGTATGGAAACATCGAGTTAGATCCAACCTTAACCATTTCAGGCATCTTGTTATCACAAGGATCAGAACAATCGACCTTAACTACCAAAGGCGCTAATTTGGGAACACTTTCCCTTAGGATCTACAAAGCAACCAATGCGGCATTAACTGTTACGGATAATATCAATTTCCCGCAACTGAGCATTGTACATACCAGAGGGGGCTTGTTGATGCCTAACCGAACCATCAATATGTACACGCTAAACAGTAGTGGTAATGGACGTACGGTGGATATCAGCAACGCAACCATTACCGTGAGCGAAAACTGGACGGTTGGAGCAGGCGGCTCAACTTGGATAAATAATGCGGTAGGTTCGTTTGTCACCTCGAATAGAATATTTGTCACTAACGGTTTCAGTTATCCAAAAGTTCATTTGAACACTGCTGAAAACGTCGTGAATATTGTCAACACCACCATTAACGAATTGGTGTTTAATAATCCCAGCCCAACTTCATCTACCTTTGTTTTAAATGGCGCAGGGGGTAACACCATTGGTACCCTCGACATCAAGAGTGGCGGGGTAACTTTAATGGGTAACAATACCATTAACAATTTATTATTAACCCCTTCTCGTGTTTATAACTTCCGTAACACACAAACCATCACGGGCCTTTTGCGTTTCAACAATCCCGGTTGCGAAGGTTTGGGCGAGTTAAGAGGCTATCCAGGGACTTCGGCAACGCTGAACTTTGGCCCTGCAGCTACCAAAGATTTTAATAACGTGTATGTACAAAACATGGCGGCTACAGGCACAGGCGTACCGATCTCGATATCAGGTGCCGATGCGGGTGGCAACACTGGTTTTGTATTCACGGCTTCAGCAGGTGGCGCACGTTATTGGGTAGGCGGTTCAGGCGATTGGAACGAATCTGCACATTGGAGTACCACCAGTGGCGGTGCAGGCGGTGCTTGTGTACCTACCGTAAGTAACGATGTGTTTTTTGATGCCAATAGTTTTACCGCTGGTAGTAGTGCCGTGACCATTTCGCAAGGGAATGCTTATTGCCGTAACATGGATTGGACAGGGGTAACCAATGCGCCTACCTTTACCAAACCAGCAGGCCTTACCTTAGAAATTTGGGGCAACTTGGTGCTAAGCCCAGCGTTAAACCCTAACATTAGGGTAGCTTTTATGGGACCAACTAATGCCACCTTTACGCCAAACAATGCTACTTTGGGTACTTTAGGGATGGACATTATCAAACCTGGAAGTAGCCTTACCTTTACTGGAGACTTAAATAACCCTAATGCCGTAATTGTATTGAATAGTGGTGGTTTAAACCTAAACGGTCGTACCATTACCGCCTCTGTGATCACAGATGAGTCGAGTACACTAGCCACCAATTTGGATATCAGAAATGCAACCATCAATGCCAAGTGGCAATACACGGGTACCAATAAAAGCCTACAAGCTTCGGGCTCTACAGTAATCGCGAGTGTTTTTAGGACCAATGGCGAAACCTATAACAAAGTTGATGTCACTACCAATGCCTCTCAAAATATTGGTATTTCACAAACCACCATTGCCGACCTTTTATTCAGCAACAATTCCAATACTTCACAAGCGGTAATTACAGGGAACAATACCATTGGCCGTTTAGAGTTTAAAGGAAAAGGCTTCATTAACGGAACAGGCAATACCATTGAAACCTTGATTTTTGCCCCAGGCAAAATCTATACCTTCTTAAGCGGATCAACCAATACCATCACCAAAGACTGGTTTGGTAGCGGTACCCCTTGTAACTTGACCGAAATCAACGGCTCGGCTACGGGTGCATTTACCGTAAATAAAACCACGGGCGGGGTAGAGTTTGATTATGTGCGACTGCGCAACATTACCGCGGCAGGCACTACGCCATTTAAAGCTTTAGAACACTCGGAAGATTTAGGTGGCAATACCAATTGGACCATTTCACCTTACAACAATACCACGCCTATTTTGGGTTTAGGCCCTGATAAATTACTTTGCGCTAGCGAGTATCCTTATACCATTAAAACTGATGGTTTCTTTGCCTCGCCAATGGCCACTTTTGCTTGGGGCGATGGCAGCACAGGTACCACCTTTTCAGCGACAGTGCCAGGGACTTATACCGTAACGGTAAGCTATCCTGATGGCTGTTCACGTACCGATGAAATTGTGTTGACCAGAAGCGATGTCGTGATTGCACCGATTACAGGTACGGCTAATGTATGTACCACCGCAACCACTACTTTAAGCTCGGCTACTGCGGGTGGGGTATGGAGCAGCAGCAATACGGCCGTAGCTACCGTAAGTGCCCTAGGCGTAGTGACTGGCGTTACCGCAGGCACTGCCGATATTATTTATACTGTTACCAATGGCAACGGCTGCGTAGGTGCCGTACAACAAACCGTAACGGTAAATGCCATGCCAACCGTAGCCACTACTACAGGCGCAAGTGCTCTATTTGTTGGCGACAACATCACTTTAGCCAACACTACCGTAGGCGGCGTATGGAGCAGTAGCAACACCGCTATTGCTACCGTTGATGTGAACGGGGTAGTGACAGGAGTAGCCGCGGGTACGGCTAACATTATCTATACTGTAACGGGTACTGGAAACTGTGTAGCCACCAACACACACGCCATTACAGTGGATGCTTTTGATCCTGCAAAACGTGTATTGAGCGTGACCAAAACCACTGATGCCGCAGAACCGATTACCAACGGTGCTTTTACCATCAGTTTACCAGCAGGGGTAAATGCTCTTGAAAATATTACCGTGACCTATGCGGTAACCGGTACCGCTACCGCAGGGAGCGATTATACCGCTTTAACTGGCACGGCCACCATCTTGGCGGGCCAAAACAGTGTGTCGGTTCCTGTCAATGTGATGGACGATGCACAGATAGAACCTACAGAAACGGTGATCTTAACCTTATCTGCAGGAACCTCTACCACTTATACCTACACCCTTAGTCCTACAGCAAACAACGCTTCGCTAAACATTAGCGACGATGATGACCTACCAGCTAACCGTGTGTTAAGTGTAACGGCACAATTAAATGCCAACGAGCCAAGCAACACGGGTACCTTTACCGTGGCCTTGCCAACAGGCGTATTGGCCCCTGAAAACATTACGGTAGCTTACACGCTAAGCGGTAGCGCCATAAATGGTACCGATTACCAAAGCCTTACCGGTACGGCTACCATTTTAGCAGGTCAAAACAATGTAGTGATTAACGTAACCGCCATTGATGACCAAATTATTGAACAAACTAAAGACATTATATTAACGCTTACAGGCGGTACCACCACCAGCTCGGGCATCTTTGGGGTGCATGCAACCAATGGTGTGGCTACCCTTTTGCAAGCAGATAACGACTACATCGCAACCACCAGACTATTGGCCGTAACCAGCAATGGCAACGCAGCAGAACCTGGCACGCACAGCAGCTTTACCATCAGCTTGCCAACGGGCTACGTGAGTGCGTTGCCAATTACGGTCACTTATGCCTTGAGTGGTACGGCTACTTATGGTGCCGATTACAGCAGTGTTTCGGCGACGACCATTACTTTGCCTGCGGGACAAAACAGTGTGAACGTGCCGATCAATGTGATTAACGATGGCGTGATTGAACCTACGGAAACGGTGATCCTTACCATTACCAATGGGGTAGCCATGCAAGGTGCTACCACCGTGTTTAGCTTTAGCCCTAATCCAGCGGCACCTAATGCCAGCATGAACATTGCGGATAATGACAACACCGCAAGCAACAGAACCTTATCGGTAAGCGCACAAAATGGTGCTGAACCAGCCACCAACGGTAGCTTTACCGTGAGCTTGCCTAGTGGCGTTACGGCATCAGAAAACATCAACCTTAACTATAACCTAACGGGTACCGCTACTTCAGCCGTGGATTATAGGGCCATTACAGGTGCCATTGTGATCCCAGCGGGACAAAACAGTGTAGAAGTGCCATTGATCATTATTGATGATAAGGTGATTGAAGGCACCGAAACCGTGATCTTTAACCTGGCCAGCGGTACCTCAACCAACTTTAACTTTACGGCTTCGTCTTCGGCAAATAGTGCCACGGCGCAAATTGCAGATGATGACGCAGCTGCTAATACCACTGTGGTCTTGTTAACCAAAGTATCGGATGCGGTAGAAGGTGGCGCAGCAGGACAGTACAGAATTTCATTGCCTCCTGGCGTAACCAGTGCTGAAGCCATTACCATTAACTATAACACTACAGGTACGGCCACTACGCCAGCTGACTATACTTTAGGAAATGTAACGGGTAACCAAGTGATCATCCCAGCAGGAGATAACGAGGTATTTGTGAGTGTAAATGCGCTTGCTGATGCCGTGGTGGAAGGTCCTGAAACCGTGATCTTAAACTTAACCTCAGCCTCTTCGCCATCTACCCCTTATACCATTGACCCAACAGGTAACGGTGCCGTAGTGACCATTGTAGATATGAATGCCACGAGCAGTACGGCATTACAGTTAACCGCTGCGGTAAATGGAGCCGAACCAGCAAGTAATGGTAGTTTTAACATTAGTTTAGCAGGTGGTTTAACCGCTAACTTCCCTATTACCGTAGGCTATAGCTTATCGGGCAATGCCATTGTAGGACAAGATTATAAGAACTTTGGCACCATTACCATTCCTGCCAATCAAAATAGCATCACCATTCCTGTAGAGGTTTTGGATGACAAGATCATTGAAGGTACAGAAACGGTGACTTTCACCATCCTATCGGGTAGTGCCATTAATGGTGGTACCGCTTACACCTTCCCAGCAGCTTCGGCATCTGGTATCTCGGTGACGATTACCGATGATGATACGGCAGCGGGCAACCGCGTATTGGCAGTAGCCAAAATCGCAGATGCGGCCGAGCCTGATCAAGCAGGTAGCTTTACCGTGAGTTTGCCTACAGGTTATACCTCAAGTAGCAACATTACCCTTAGCTACACCATGAGCGGTACGGCCACTCGCAATACCGATTATACCATTGCTACCGTAACCTTCCCCGCAAACACCAATAGCGTAACCCTCCCTGTGTTGGTGATTGATGATCAATTACTAGAGCCTACAGAAACAGTAACGTTGACCTTGAATAACTCGGCAGACGGAAACGGATTTACGTATACACCAGCTTCAGGCGCAAATGCAGCTACCTTGAACATTGCCGATGATGATAACACGCCAGCCAACAGAATGTTGAGTGTGGTAGGTAATGGCAATGCTACAGAAGGCGGTGCAACAGGCAGCTTCATTATTAAATTACCTACTGGTGTTACGACAGCTAGCAACACGACCGTGAACTATACCTTGGGCGGAACAGCCAGCGCCACAGATTATAACCCATTAACCGGAACGGCGACCATTGTTGCAGGCCAAAATGCCGTAGCTATCGTTATTACTGCAGTAGATGATAACATCATAGAACCTACAGAGAACATTGCCTTGACTATTACAGGCGGTACTGATGGCACTAATGCTTATACCGCTGCAGTAGGTAGCGAAACGGCTTCGATAGATATCATTGATAATGATGCCAACGTAGATGCGAAGAGAACCTTGGCTATTGTAAGAACCGCACATGCCGCAGAGCCAGCAACCAATGGTGGCTTTAGAGTTCAGTTGCCTACAGGCATCACTTCGGCTGAAGACGTAACGGTGAACTATACCGTAGCAGGAACCGCTACGGCAGGTGCCGATTATAAAGCCTTAACGGGTACCATTGTATTACCAGCGGGACAAAACCAAGTGGCTTTACCCGTAGAGGTGATTGATGACCAGATCATGGAGGTACTTAACGAAACCGTTATGGTGACCTTAACCGATGGGGCTTCACCTAGCTTTGCTTTCCCAATTACTGCAGTAGCTGCACAAAAATCAACCAGTTTAAATATCGCTGATGATGATAATACAGCAACCAACAGAACACTAACCCTGACTAAAATATCTGATGCGGCAGAACCAAGCACTAACGGCATGTTCCGTGTGAGCCTTCCGCCTAACGTCGTTTGTGCAGCAAACGTTAACATCACTCAATTTACTACTGGAAGCACAGCTACAGCAGGTACAGATTACCAAGCAATAAGTCCTGTGATTCTCCTAGCGGGTCAAAACTATGTAGACATTCCTATTAGGGTAATTGATGATAAAATCATTGAAAATACAGAAACGGTAAGAATGGCCCTTTCAGGAACAAGTACTGCTGGCTTCCCTTATATCTTCACTTTGAATACCACCCCAGTAGTGATGAACATTACGGATGATGATAACATCCCAGCAAATAGAATTGTAAATGCTACCGTAAACCGCAATGGTGCAGAAGGTGGCAACAGCTTGAGGTTCGATTTCACCTTGCCTCCAGGCATCAGTTCATCAGAACAGGTAGTAGTGAACTATACCGTTACGGGTAGTGCCGTTAACGGAGTAGATTATACACCATTAGCATCGCAGTTCACTGGCGTGGCGAATATCTTGGCCAACTCTACCGCTGGCACAACCATAGAGGCCGATATCATAGATGACACCATCATCGAAGGCATGGAAGATGTCATCATTACCATTACCAGTGTAACCAGCCCTAGCTTTGCCTTCACCTTTGGAGGTCCAGCGACAGGTACCATTACCGATAACGATCACTTGCCAGCAAACTTAGTGTTGGCAGTTACTAAAACTGCTGATGCGGTAGAAGGTGGCGCTAATGGCGAATTTACCATTAGCCTACCAGGCACTACCACCACCGCCACCGAAGCCATTACCGTGAACTATACCCTCACTGGTACAGCCACCAATGGCACCGACTATACGGCCTTAACAGGTTCAGTAGTGATCCCAGCAGGTGATCACGAAGTGAAGATCCCAGTAAGTGCAAACGTAGATCAAATCATTGAAGGTACAGAAACGGTGATCTTGACTATCACTGGTGGTAACTCTACCAGCTTTGCCTTTACCCCAAGTACCACTAATGCAAGTGCTACCGTAGACATTACCGATGCCACCAACACGCCTGTTAACCGTACCTTGAGCATTGCCAAGTTAAATGATGCTGCCGAGCCAGGCACTTCTGGCCGTGTAAGCATTGCCTTACCAACAGGCATTACCGCGACCGAAAACATCAGCGTAAGCTATACTGTAGGGGGTACCGCCACTGCGGGCACAGATTATGCTGCCTTAACGGGTACGGCAACCATCTTGGCAGGACAAAACGGGGTCATTGTACCGATCAGTGTGATCGACGATCAATTGATTGAGCAAACAGAAACCGTAACCTTAACCCTTACAAGCGGTACCAGCACTAACTTTGCCTTTACCGCTACAGGCAACGTGACGGTAAACATTGCCGATGACGATAACATCCCAGCTAACTTGGTGTTAAACGTGACTAAAACAGCCGATGCTGCGGAACCTTCAACGGCGGGTAATTTCAACATTGCCTTGCCAGTGGGCATTACAGTACCTACAGACCTTACGGTAAACTACACCGTAACGGGTACGGCTGCCGCAGGATCAGATTATACTGCCTTTACCGGCGTAGTCACCATCCCTGCGGGAAGCAACAGTGTAGACCTGGCCTTAAACGTAATTGATGACCAAGAAGTAGAAGGCACCGAAACCGTAACCCTTACGGTAACTTCGGGTACTGCAACAGGCTTGGTATTCACCGCAGGCACCAGCGAAACCATAGATATTGCCGATGACGATAACATTCCTGCCAACTTGGTGGTGAGCATTGCCAAAGCCGCAGATGCTGCCGAGCCAGCAACGGATGGCCGTTTCAGCGTGAGCTTACCAGCGGGTGTGACCGTATCGGAAGACATTACCGTGAACTACACCGTAGCGGGTACAGCCACTGCAGGAACAGATTACACCGCGCTTTCGGGTACGGTAACCATTCCAGCAGGACAAAACTCAGTAAATATATTGGCGACCATCATTGATGATCAAATCATTGAAGGCACCGAAACGATTGTAGCGACCTTAACTAACGCCACTTCAACCAGCTTTAGCTTAACCGCTACGGGTAGTGCAACGGTAAGCATTGCAGACGACGAAAACACTGTTGCCAACAGAACGGTAACTATTGCCAAAACTGCTGATGCAGCGGAGCCAGCAAGCCCAGGTAACTTTGCCATTAGCTTGCCAACAGGCATTACCGCTAAAGAGAACATCACGGTGAACTATACCGTAGGTGGCACGGCTACCGCAGGTACAGACTACACTGTGCTTACGGGTACAGCGACCATCTTAGCAGGTCAAAATGCGGTAAATGTTGCCGTAAATGTCATCGACGACAAGATTGTTGAAGGCACCGAAACGGTAACGGCTACGCTAACCAGTGCCAGCTCGGCGAGCCTTAGCTTTACCGCTACAGGCAGTGCCAGCTTAAACATCGCTGATGACGACAATACGGCTGCAAACAAAATGTTAGCCATTACCAAAACTGCTGACGCTGCTGAACCAGCAACGCAAGGTAACTTTAACATTAGCTTACCAACGGGTATTACGGCTAAAGAAAACATCACCGTAAACTATACGGTAGGCGGTACCGCTACCGCAGGTACAGATTATACTGCGCTTACGGGTACGGCAACCATTTTAGCAGGTCAAAACTCGGTAAATGTACCGTTAATGGTGATCGATGATAACGTTTATGAACCACTAGAAACAGTCATCTTAACCCTTACGGGTGGTACTTCGGCTAACTTTAGCTTTACCCCAGCGGCAAGCAACACGGCCACAGCCAACATTACCGACAATGACAAGATGGATCAGGTGATTACCTTCACCGCATTGCCAAACAGAATTCTTGGCGATCCGAGCTTTACCTTAACCGCTACTGGTGGTGCTTCTGGCAACCCAGTGACCTTTACCAGTTCGAACCCAGCAGTCGCTATGGTTTCTGGAAACGTAGTGACTATTGTAGGCGTAGGTACGGTCACCATCACGGCTTCGCAAGCAGGTAATGCCATTTACCATGCAGCGGCAGATGTTCCGCAAAGCTTCACGGTGATTCCGCCATTAAATACGGCACCAACCCTTGCGGCTATTGCCAATCAACAAGTTTGTTTAACCAATGCGCCACAAAGCATTGCTTTAAGCGGCATTAGCGCAGGCATCGAGGCTACGCAAACCACTACCTTAAGTGTAAGTGCTAGCAACCCATCGTTGTTCTCTGCCTTATCGGTAACACAACTTACGGCTGGTAACGGCGTATTGAACTACACCCTGAGCGGTGCAGTAGGTACCACGACCATTACCGTTACCGTGAGAGATAACGGCGGTACCGCAAACGGAGGAGTAGATGTGTTTACCCGTACGTTTACCCTTACTGCTTCGGCATTGCCTCAAGTACAGGTAGTGGCTAAGCCAGGAACCACGGTAAGTAAAGGACAAACCATTGAGCTTACCGCTAGTGGTGCAAGCACTTACACTTGGTCAACCGCGGCAGGAGTGATCCCTGGTCAAACCTCGGCAACGTTGAATGTACGTCCAGCACAAAACACTACTTACACCGTCACGGGAACCAATGCTTCGGGCTGTACCAGCACCGCAACCATCACCATCACGGTCATTGAGGATTTCAAATTAGAGGGCAATAACGTGTTAACCCCTAACGGTGATGGTAAAAACGACTTTTTTGTGATCAAGAACATTGATATGTATCCGAACAATGAGGTGCGCATCTTTGACCGTGCAGGAAGACCTGTTTATACCAAACGAGGCTATAACAATGAGTGGGATGGTACCCTTAACGGTAAACCGCTAGAGGAGAATACCTACTACTACATTATTGACCTTGGTAAAGGCGTAAAACCAATTAGAGGATACATCACAATTGTTAGAAAATATTAATATCTCGGAACCATGAAGACGATTAAAAAGAATAGGAATAAAACTTGGGGCAGAAGCTTTGCCGTGCTGTTGGTGATGTTGTTTCCTTTGATGGAAAGCCAAGCCCAATTGAACCCCATGAGTTCGGTATATTTCCATAACCAATACTTAACCAACCCTGCGATGGCAGGATTACAACAACGTGTACATATGAACGCTGGCGTGCGCCAGCAGTTCAGTACCATGCCTGGATTGCCCCTTACACAGTTTGTAACGGTTGATTATGGCTTCGCCGAGAAAACAGGCATTGGTTTACAGGTCACGAATGATAAGGCGGGCTTATTGAAACGTACGCGTGCTGCGGTTTCTTATGCTTATCACTTGCCTTTAAATGCAGATTCGCGTCACTTTAGCTTTGGCTTCTCTGTGTCTTTAGCCGATGACGACATTAACCTGGCTGCCTTGCGAGGGGATGATGGCGATCAGGATGTGTACAACGTTAACTTGCGTAAAACGTATTTGGATGCTGATTTTGGCGTGGCCTACCGAACGGATCGTTTACAGATCCAAGGCGCCATGACCAACATGAAACGTCTACTGAAAAAGGATAACCATGATGTAGCGGATTTGCCTTTATTCTATAGTGCCATTAGCTACCGTATCCCTGCTAGTTTTGCGGTGTTGGAGCCTAAGGTAGTGTATAGAGGCGTGCGGGGTTTCCGCAACTTGTTGGATGCAGGGGTGAATGTGGAGTTCAACTCGCCAACGGTGAATAAGGTGAATGCCCTAATACTTTATCATAGCGCAAAGAGCTTAACCTTGGGCGTGGGCATTAACTGGAACAACAGGCTAGCCATTAATACCATGTACACTACTAACACTTCGCCATTGCAAGGTTATACTTCAGGTGACTATGAGCTGGGCATTAGCTACAGCATCTTTAATAAATAGCATTTCTTCCCAAAAGATTGCACTACCAAATCCCAGTTGCGTAAAGTAGCTGGGATTTTTGGTTTCTATTCCTGCCTGCCGTCATCTCGACTTTATGGAGAGATCTTTGAATATTCCCTTCTGCTACAAGTTTTGGCATAGCAGGGCTTATGCCTTAGCTCGTACGGTAAGAAGTTAATACTTGGGATAGAGAAGATTCCTCGTTATACTTTGGATAGTCGGTGAGTCTTTGCGCCCTTTTCGAAACTTAGCAATCTGCGGTTAGATAACCTTTATGATTGGCAATCTTCTAAATTTGATTTCCCTACAAAACTTAAGGCCTGTAAATTGTTTTATCCTATATTTGATTAAACGAGCGCTTACATGCTGCAGCAACAAACCATCTGGATTTTAATTGCCGAAATTGCCTATCTCCTTATCTTGGGCATTACTTGTTTCCGTATTGTTTTGGATACCCGATCTGGCAGTAAAACTTTAGCTTATTTGTTATTCGCCATTTTTGTGCCCATTGTAGGGATTGCTTTTTACTTCTCCTTTGGGGTAAATTACCGCAAGCGTAAAATGTACGACAAGAAACTGAATGTAGATGATCAGTTCAAGAAAGAGGTACATCAGCTGTTTCAGGCGCATAACTTAGAGGAAGCCATTCATAGCGATGAATTGCTGCTCCAATCTGAGCGCTTAATTAAACTGTTGGCGAATAGAAAATCTAATCGGGCTTTCCTGCTACCCAATAACGATATCCGTTTATTGTTTAATGGGGAGGAGAAATTCCCTGCGCTGATTGCCGATTTGCAGCAGGCCAAGCATCATATCCACCTTGAGTACTATATTTATGATAACGATGAAATAGGGAATACCATTAAAAATATCTTGATAGAGAAAGCCAAGCAGGGGATTAAGGTGCGGGTGATTTATGACGATTTTGGCAGTAAAAGCATTAGAAGGAACATTGCCAAGGAGCTGAAGGAAAGTGGGGTGGAGGCTTATCCTTTTAACAAGGTGCGTTTATTATTCCTTGCGAACAGGCTTAATTACCGTAACCACCGTAAAATGGTGATTATTGACGGGATTGTTGCCTATACTGGCGGTATTAACGTGAGCGATAAGTATATTAATGGGCCTCAAAACGAAGTTTATTGGCGAGATACCCACCTCCGCATCAAGGGAACGGGAGCCATGGCTTTGCAACAGCTTTTTATTTCTGATTGGAACTTTTGTAGTGATGAGCATCTAACCGTCACTGGAAATGAATACTTCCCTTTTAAAAAGATGGAGGTGCATGGAAAGGGTAAATTGCAGGTAATTTCTAGTGGACCTGACTCGGATTTGCCTAATATCTTGTTCGCTACCTTACAGGCCATTCATACTGCTAAGTCGGAAATATTGCTCACTACCCCTTATTTTATCCCCGATGAAACCTTACAGCAAAGCTTGCTGATGGCCGCGATGGGAGGGATTGATGTGAAGCTGCTGGTACCAGAAAAAGGTGACTCGAGGATTGTGGATAGCGTGTCGCGGATTTACTTTGAGGAATTATTACAAGCTGGCGTAAAGATTTTCCTTTACAAGCGGGGCTTTATTCATGCCAAAACCTTTGTGGTGGATGGGGTATTGGCTTCGGTAGGTACTGCCAATCTTGACTTGAGAAGCTTCGATTTGAACTTTGAAGTATCTACTCTTATTTACGATATGCAGATTGCCGAGCGGTTGCGTACGGCGTTTTACAATGATTTGCAGCATAGTGAACAGTTGTTTTATACCCGTTGGATTAAACGTTCGCTATGGATTAAGGGTTTGGAAAGGGTGTTGAGGTTAGTTTCTCCCTTTATGTAGTTTGGTGGTTAGCAGGTCCCGTTATCTCGACGGTAGCGGAGAGATCTTTTTAAGTGCAGTGTTGTATGCTAAAAAGAACCTCCCCCTGCCCCTCAAAGAGGTGGATATGCATGATGTAGAAAACCGCATGGTTGCATTAAGCCATCGTTTTAAAACGCAAGTCCAAAGATCTCTCTGCTGCGGTCGAGATGACGACGATAGAGAAGGGAGAAGGGGCTCTAACGGCTATTAATAAGTAAATAAACCTAACCTTCTACCAATTTAGTAGGGGCATAGCCAAACAACTTCTTAAACGCAAACGAGAAATGGGATAAATCTTCAAACCCCAAATCCAGGTAAATATCCGTTGGCTTTTGTTGTTTTTTAGTGAGCAGAAAATGTGCTTCCTTTAAACGCTTTTGGATGAGCCATCGACTAGGCGTATCGGCAAATACCTTTAGGAAATCCCTTTTGAAAGAAGAGAGACTTCGGCCAGTGAGGTAAGCAAAACGTTCAATCCCTACATTAAACTTATAGTTTTTGTTCATAAAGGCCTCTAAATCTATTTTAGCGGGGATGCCGAAATCAAATAGTACATTGGCCAAATCGGGATTGGTTTGTAGTAAAATGAGCAGTAGCTCCTCCCTTTTTACCAGGTCAAAAGCACCTTCTATTTGATGGCCACCTTGATAGTAAGGCATTAGCGAACTGACAAAGTGAGGTACTAAAGGTGTTTTCTGTAGTTCGTAAAAAGCACCCTTGGCTACCGTTCCTGTTTTCTTAATGCCATGTTTTTGTTGGAATTGTTTCAGGAAAGCTTCGTCAAAAACCACTACTACCTTTTCAAAAGCACCATTGTCCTCGGTTTTAGTATAACGGGCCAAATAGTTTTTTCTAATGAGGCAGTACTCGCCACCCTTAATGGTGTATTTTTTGTCGCCATCATAAGCCGTGGCATTCCCTTTAGCCAAAAACATAAAGATATGCTCTGGAATAAATTGCTCGGGCGAAATCTCGGGACCGATATAACAAGAGGTAATTTCTACAGCTGCCATTATTTAACTCCTTTCCACCATTGTTTAAATACTTGCGTATCGTTATCAAGCTCCACCTTCTCTCCAATCATGGGCGTTACCAAAGGTAGGTTTCCTTCCGCTAATCGGCTAATGTCGTTAAGCGGTTCGTCCCATTGGTGCATGGCCAAGGTGAACTTTGAAGAATGCACTGGGAACAATCTCTTTGCCTTTAAATCTTTAGCTGCTTGTAAAGTTTCGTGCGGTAAAGTATGGATGGCTTGCCAAGCTACATTGTATTGGCCATTTTCCAAGATCGCCAAATCCATTGGACCAAACTTCTCTCCAATTTGCTTAAAGTGCGTGTCGTAACCACTATCACCACCTATGTAAATTTTGCTTTGTGGTGTCTCCAAAATATAGGAAGTCCAAAGGGTATTGTTGCGGGTAAAGCCACGACCAGAGAAGTGTCGTCCAGGAACGGTGTGGAGTTTAAATCCATCACCTAAGTTAACTTCTTCGTTCCAATCCCTTTCAATCAATTGACTGGGTGCATAACCCCAGTATTCAAAATGTTCACCCACGCCAAGTCCGCAAATCACCGTTTTTACTTTCGACTTTAGGGCAATGATGGTTTCGTAATCCAGGTGGTCGTAGTGGTCGTGACTGATGACCAAATAGTCGATACTAGGCAAATCATCTACATTGTAAATATCAGCACCTTTAAAGGACTTGGTAGTGCCAGGGATAGGCGATGCATTGCCACTAAATACAGGATCGACCAAAAAGCGCTTGCCATTGATCTGCATGAAATAAGAAGAGTGGCCAAACCATACCAATACATTTTCATTGGCAGGTAGGTTTAGCAAATCGGTTTTTATCGAAGGCAGGCTGTCTACGGGCTTGCGGCGGGGATGGTCTTTGAATAACATGTCGAACATTACGCCCAACATGGAGTAGCCTTCCGTTAAACTAGGCGTATGGTGCAGGTTTTGGAATTTACCATCTTTATAGTTAGGTGATTGCAGCATGCGCTCTAAACGCTTATCACTGGGTGCTTTGCCAAATTTAGGCGAGCGCATATAAAAATAAGTACCGATGGCCAGTAATAGGACCAAGCTTAACAATACGATCATGGTGTATTTAAATATTTTAAGTGTTTTTTTCATGGATATCTCGCCCTAATTTTTGGCTAATTGCTTAATATCCGAAACTTCTAAAATCTGTTTTGGATATCCTTTGGTGATGCTGTTGATCATGGCTTGACCAACCGCTTTCATGGTGCTTACGTTGTTGGGGAATAAGAGTTTAAAAAAACCGTACATTTTGCCAATGACTTTGTAGTAGCCTTTAACGTTTTGCTGGCCTTCGGTGGGTTTCATCAAACCAGGTCGGAAATGATACAACGTTTCGAAACCCATTTTAGCGAGGGCATTTTCGGTTTTTCCTTTCACCCTTGCCCACATAATCTTACCTTTTTCGGTGCTATCGGTATGGCTTCCTGAGATAAAACAAAAAGCAATACTCGAGTTGATTTCAAGCAGCGTTTGGGCAAAAGCCAAAGTCGTATCGTAGGTGATGTAGCCATAATCCTGCTCATTCATTCCTGCAGAACTAACCCCTGCACAATAGAAACAAGCATCGTAACCTCGTAACTGTTCTTTCACTTCGTGAAGTTCAAAGAAGCTTGGAACCAATAGTTCCTTAAGCTTGGGATGAGTTTTGCCACAGGTTTTTCGACCTACTACCAATACTTCGGCAATTTGGGAATTAGCGAGGCTTTCTAATAAAACACCTTCTCCCACTAGCCCAGTAGCACCTGTAAGGATGACTTTTTCAGCAATGTTATTCAATATCTTAAGAATTTCTATTTTCTGTGTATGATAAATTTACGATACAAAAGTCAGCATAAAAAATAAACATCGCTTTGTTAAAAAGTTCAATTTTGTTTTGTTGAAAAGTTCAACCTGTCGTTTGGTGGATAGCTATCTTGGGGCAAGGGTCCATTGTTTAACATCTTGAAAGCATTAGTACATAAATGCTGATTAAGTTTTAGCATAATCTACTATCTTTAAAAAAGCTAAAAATATTTACTATGCGTTTCCAGTCTATTGTTGTCCTAGTGCTACTCGTTTTTGTACTCACCTCATTTACCAAGCCATCGTCTATTTACCGTAAAGGCTGGATAGATTTAAACAAGAATAATAAAAAGGATATCTACGAAGATCCCAGCCAGCCGATTGATGCTAGGGTTAATGACTTGTTGAGCCAAATGAACCTGAATGAAAAAACCTGTCAGATGGCTACTTTATATGGCTGGAAGCGGATTTTGAAAGATTCGCTGCCTACGCCAGATTGGAAGCATAAAATTTGGAAAGATGGCATTGCCAACATCGACGAACATTTAAATGGTTTTGTGGGGTGGACCAAGAGAGACGAATCAAAGTTTGCTGCAGACATGAAATATCATGTTTGGGCGATGAATGAAACACAGCGTTTTTTTATTGAGCAAACCCGTTTGGGAATCCCTGTTGATTTTACTAACGAAGGAATTAGGGGCATAGAAGCCTATGAAGCTACGGGTTTTCCAACGCAGTTGAACATGGGCATGACCTGGAACAAATCGTTGGTATATGAAATGGGTAAAATTACAGGATTGGAGGCAAGGGCACTGGGCTATACCAACGTTTATGCGCCTATTTTAGATGTTGCCCGCGACCAGCGTTGGGGACGTTTGGAGGAGGTTTATGGGGAAGACCCTTTTTTAGTGGGTACTTTGGGCGTACAAATGACCAAAGGGCTTCAAAACAACAACACGGTAGCTGCTACAGCAAAGCATTTTGCCGTATACAGTGCCAACAAAGGCGCACGGGAAGGGCTTGCCCGTACTGATCCACAGGTTGCCCCGCGAGAAGTAGAAGATGTTTTGCTATATCCCTTTAAAAAGGTAATTAAAGAAGCCGACCTGCAAGGCGTTATGAGTTCTTATAATGATTATGATGGAATACCTATTACTGGTAGCAAGTATTGGCTAACGGATAGGCTGCGGACAGATTTTGGCTTCACAGGTTATGTGGTGAGTGATAGCGATGCCTTGGAATATTTATACAGCAAGCACCGTGTGGCGGGCAATTTAAAAGAGGCCGTTTATCAAGCCTTTATGGCTGGCTTAAACGTGCGTACTACGTTTGATAAGCCCGATAGCATTATCATTTATCTTAGAGAATTGGTGAACGAAGGCCGCATGCCAGTAGATACGCTAAACAATAGGGTAAAATCGGTATTGAAAGTGAAATTTAAGATGGGGCTTTTTGACCAGCCTTATGTAAAAGATGCCAATGCTACCCGTAAATTGGTGAATAGTGAAGCTCATCAGGCGGTAGCCTTGCAAGCTTCAAGAGAAAGTATTGTGCTTTTAAAGAATCAGAATGGTATTTTGCCTTTGCAAAAAAATAAAAAGGTGGCAGTGATTGGCCCAAATGCCACTGATGCCGATTATGCCCATACCCATTACGGGCCCCTAAAATCGGTAAGTGTAAATGTACTACAGGGTATTGTCCAAAAACTTGGAGATGCTAACGTAAAATATCGTAAAGGCTGCCATTTGGTAGATCAAAAATGGCCAGAATCGGAACTTTTGCCAGAGGAACCCAACGAGGAAGAGAGGAAAAGCATTGATAGTGCTGTAAACATTGCCAAACAGAGTGATCAGGTGATATTGGTGCTTGGAGGAAACACACAGACCGCGGGAGAAAACAAAAGCCGTATCAGTTTGGATCTGACTGGACATCAGCTGTTATTGGCAAAAGAAGTGGTGAAAACGGGCAAGCCAGTGGTGGTGGTATTCATCGGTTCACAGCCTATCAGTTTTAATTGGATCAACAAAAATGTAAAAGGGATCATTTACGCAGGTTATCCTGGCGTTAAGGGTGGTATTGCTATTGCCGATGTGTTGTTTGGCGATTATAACCCTGGCGGGAAAATTACCCTTACTTTTCCCCGTTCAGTAGGACAAATTCCCATGAACTTTCCCACCAAACCTAATGCACAAAGTGATGCGGGCGAGCATGCCAAAGCCAAAGGATTGCTTTACCCCTTTGGACATGGACTTAGTTATACCAATTTTACGTACAGCGATTTAAAGATCATCACTCCAGAAATCAATACGGATGGAACGGTGCAGTTAAGCATGACGGTTAAAAATATTGGTGCCCTAAAAGGTGATGAAGTGGTGCAGCTTTATATCAGGGATAATGTAAGCTCGGTAACTACTTATGAAAAAATACTACGTGGATTTGAAAGGATAACCCTACAGCCCAATGAAAGTAAGGTGCTCAATTTTACGGTTCCAGCGCACGAACTAGCCCTTTGGAATAGGGAGATGAAGCAGGTTGTAGAGCCTGGAGTATTTACGGTGATGTTGGGAAGCTCCTCTGAAAACATCAAGCTAAAAGGAAGTTTTGTGGTGAAGTAACTATCGGTATTTGCGGAAAAAGGCCCAAGCCGTCATGTCCCAAAACCAACGGTTGGTGTCTACCTTGGTTTCTCCGCAGTCGACCACAGCACTTCTAAAAGCAGCAAACTTTGCAAAGTTTTGTATTGGCCAAACCTTAAGGTGAGTTTTAAAGCCCAAAGCAATGCGGTAAGCCATCAAATGCCCCCAAATCTCGGCGATTAACGAGGCCTTGCTAATCTTTAAAGGCTTCCCATAATGTTGCTCGTAGTCATGCTTGATTTCTTCTACCAAGCTAACACAATGTTTGTACAACAAGTTCAATTCCTGTTTTTGCTTGTAGGGTCTAAAATCTATGCTAATCACCTTTGGCCTAAAGCTTACTTCGAGGGGTAGGTTTTTGATAAAGTATGTCTTTGTATGTGGTTTGCTCATTTAAAAATAAAACAGATGGTGTAATATCAAACGTTTGCGCATCATTCATGGTTCTCAATATTTCCATTTAGCCTCAGTTTTTTCCTAACTTGAGCCTGAAATTTCACCAAGTATATATAAACCTAATACAACCAATACAAATAAACTGATTTAAATGGAAAGAAGAGATTTTATCAAAAACGGCGCTTTGGCCACAGCAGGAATGACCATACTACCTACGGGTTCTTTATTTGCAAAAGATACTGGAAGAGTACGTTTAGGCTATATTGGCGTAGGTGCCCGCGGTATGAACCATATCAAGGAAGGCTTATTAAGAGATGATGTGGAGATCGTGGCCATTTGTGATACTCAAGAAAGCTCTCTGAAAATCTGTAGAGCTGCCATTGCTAAAGCAGGCAGAACTGCTGCCAAAGAATATACAGGGAGCTTGGATGCTTATAAAGCTTTAGCTGACCGAAAAGATATTGACGCGATCATCATTTCTACTCCTTGGCAATTTCACCACGCACAGTCTATTTATGCTATGAATGCAGGTAAATATGTAGGTTGTGAAGTGATTGCTGGATTAACCGTTGATGAACACTGGGATATTGTAAAAACGTCTGAGAAAACAGGTATGCCTTACATGACCTTAGAAAATGTGTGTTACCGCAGAGATGTTTTGGCCGCCTTGAACATGGTAAGGGGTAATGTATTTGGTGAATTAGTTCACTTGGAAGGTGGTTATCAGCATGATTTGAGAGAAGTGTTGTTCAATAATGGCAAGCAATACTATGGCGGTGGGGTAGAGTTTGGTCCTAATGCCTTAAGTGAGGCACAATGGCGTACGCAGTTCAACATCGATGTAGATGGCGATTTGTATCCAACGCATGGTGTAGGACCCATTATGCAATGTGTGGATATTAATCGTGGCAACCGTTTTACTAATTTGGTTTCTTTCAGCTCGAAAGCTTTAGGCTTGGCAGATTATGTAGAGAAAAAGTCGCCAGGGCATCCGAATGCAAAAATTAAATATAAAAATGGTGATGTGACCACCACTTTGCTAAACTGCGCTAATGGCGAAACGGTGTTGCTTAGCCACGATACGCATTTGCCAAGACCTTATTCCTTAGGTTTCAGAATTCAGGGGACTAATGGTTTGTGGATGGACGTTAATAAATCTGTACATATCGAAGGTGTATCAAAGCCGCATTCGTGGGATAAAGCTGAAGAATGGTTTAAAAAATACGATCACCCGCTTTGGAAAAAATACGAAGATAAGGCAATGGGTGCTGGCCACGGCGGTATGGACTGGTTTGTGTTTAATGCCTTTATTATAGCAGTAAAAGACAAAAAACAAACCCCTATTGATGTTTACGATTCAGTAACCATGAGCGTAATTACGCCACTTTCAACTAAATCTCTTAAAGAAGGGAATAAACCACAAGCCTTCCCTGATTTTACTAAAGGGAAATGGGCTACCCGCAAAAATACTTTTGCATTAGACGATAGTGGTTATTAAAAATACCAAATTAACTTTGGCAATCTGAGCTTTTAGCGAAGGTTGTCAAAGTTAACTCCCCTTTGTTCGCTCAATCAGTTCTGCTTCAATTACGGTTTTGTAGAAAGCTTGTTCTTCTTCTCCATCTTTGTTGGCGATAAGGTCAAGCAGTGTATCAATTGCTTTTTGCCCTTGTATGGCAGGAAACTGCTCCACTGAAGCCAATGGTGGAAAGGCCATATAGTCGGTAATTGGTGCATTGGCGAAACTCACAAATTCAATATCTTCATTCACTTTTACTCCTTTATGCAGCGAATGTTTAACGGCAAAGGCCGAAACATAGTCATTGAAAGTAACGATGGCCGTAGGTTTACGTTTGTGGTTAAGCAAGGTTTCTAATGCGGAAATTGTGCCTTCTTCAGTAAGGTCGCAGTTGACTACGAGGCTGGGGTCAAACTTTAGCCTGTTTTTCTGCAACGCTTTAATGTAGCCCTCTTTTCTTTGTCCGCTGGCCATTAAAGAAGTAGGACCGTTAATCAAGCCGATGTTTCGATGGCCACGTTTCAATAGAAAGTTAACGGCTTCCACACTGCCATTTTCTATGTTACAGGCCACATAGTGGATGTTTTTTAAAGGTGGGATGCGGTCAAAAAATACAGTTGGGATGCGGGATTTCTTTAATTGTTCGAAATGCTCAAAATTGGAAGTGTTTTTAGCCACAGAAACCAAAAGGCCGTCGATACGATGCGTTTTTAGTTTTTCAACCAAAAGCTTTTCGCGTTCCTCATCATCATGTGATTGGGCCAGTAAAATGGTGTAATTCCTTTTATAAGCGATATCTTCAATGGCGCTCATGGCCACTGCGAAAAACGCTTCTGCGAGTTCTGGTAAAATCACACCAATGGTAAAGGTTTTCCCTTTTTGGAAGAAAATAGCAGTCTGATTGGGCTCATAGCCCATTTCCACAGCCATTTGCTTTACTCGCTGCTGAGTGGCCAAGCTAATGCTCGGATGTGCGTGCAATGCCCGTGAAACCGTTGAGAACGATAAGTCTAGCTTTTTCGCAATTTCTTTAATAGTTACTGGTTTCTTCATTGATCATTGCCCCCTTAACGCAAATATATGTTTTTCCAGTATAAGTCATATCAAGCGTTTGCGTTAAGGTTTTTATAGATACGAAAAGAGCTTTTTCTATTGAAAAAGCTCTTGTTCATCTCGGTCGGCAGTGTTGATACGCTTCAGAAAATCAGCGAATGCGGCACCATCGTTATCCGAATAAGCCCCATAGGCATCCAAAATGTAACCCATGTTCTTATCATTATCCTCAACCATGTACAATACAGAACTATCTGCAGGATCCGACATTCCCTCAAATCTGTAAGTTTTTACAATGTTGAGATCGTCGGGAGTATATATTTTGTTGAGTGTTTTCGACTGCATTTTGCCGTGGTCAGTCATCTTAAGCTCATTGTCTATACCCTTTTTCCTTAACTTTTCAAGGATTTGACTAAGGGTATTCATCTCTATTGGCTGTTCCATAACTTTTAAAATTGATCTACCTTAAAAACACCTCAAACATGGAATAGTTTTGCTTTTTATTCTCAAAAAAAAGCGGCGGAGATACAAACTAAAAGCTCGTGTGGTTGTTGTGCTAAGGTCTTTAAAAAATGCTTAACCACCAGATCAATAAATAGTAACCACTTAAACCAATATTATGAAACATTATTTTTTATGCTTTGCACTTGCTGTTTCTACCGCATTTATGGGTTGTGCCAATAAAGAAAGGGAGGTAGCCTCAGCCAATTTGAATTCAACCGCGAATAATCAATCGATAGGTTCCGCTAAATTTTATCAGCTGAACGACGGGAAAATAAAAATGGATTTGGAAATTAATATGCCCGAGAGGGCAGATAGTACCGTTGCTGTACATTTTCATGAGCATGGAGATTGTGGTAACATGGGCGAAAATACACATGGGCACTGGAATCCTACCAATGAACCACATGGTAAATGGGATTCTGATTCATTCCACTCTGGAGATATAGGCAACATTGCGCTAGATGGCAAAGGCCGCGCTAAAATTTCGCTAAGCACTACTAGATGGAGTGCAGCAGATGGTGATGTGAAAGATATTATCGGAAGGGGAATTATTGTGCATGGTGGTACCGATGACTATGAAACACAGCCCACAGGAAACTCAGGACCGAGGATTGGTTGTGGTATAATAGCCGCTGTTAAATAGTAGAAAAGAGCGATTAAATTTTAATCGCTCTTTTTTTATGCAATTAAAGTGAAACCATCATCATGTTAAAAACTGAACAAAGATGGCAACACTTAACGTTCCTAAAAGCGGCAAGGCCGTGAAAGGAAGCACTCGCAGACCTATTCCAGGAGTAGATTTAACCGCAATGGTTGATTTGGCATTTCTGCTCATCACCTTTTTTATGTTGACGACCTCTCTAAGTAAAATGCAGGTCATGGATATTGCCAAGCCAGTACCAGTTCCTGGCGTAGCGCATTTCGCGCCTTGGCCCGCCTCAAAAACTTTAACCATTTTATTGGGCAAGGATAACCAAGCAGTTTATTATTTGGGTGAAGCGAATAAAAGTCCAATGCTAGTAGCCAACCTCTCTGAAATTAGCAAGGCAATATTAGCTAGTAAGAAAACGGTAGCTGAAACCCATAAAGCTTCAAAAGACCAAGAAATGTATGTGATTATTAAACCTACTAATACCTCTGTTTATCGCAATTTTGTAGATATTATAGACGAAATGGGTATTAATAAAGTAAGCACTTATGCCATAGATGATAAATATTTACTTGATGAAGAGAAAGCATTTATGAGAAATAAAGACATATAGAATCTACCATCATTCGAACATATTTATGATTTATTAATAAAGTAGCCACAGATGCACAAATCTTTATGTAAAATTAATCTGTGTATCTGTGGCTAAAAAGATAAGCCAGCCAATGGCGTATTTATATGGTTAAAAACTATAAACCGAAAGCAGCTTTTACTTGATCAACGTAATCTAGTTTTTCCCAAGTAAACAACTCAACGCTCACTGTTTTTTCTTCACCGTTTGGCGATTTGAAAGTTTTGTTCACTGTTTCTGGCTGGCGGCCCATGTGCCCATAAGCAGCAGTTTCGCTATAAATAGGATTTCTTAATTTCAAACGTTGCTCGATGAAGTAAGGACGCATGTCGAAAATAGATTCTACTTTCTTGCTAATTTCTCCGTCTGTTAAATCTACTTTAGAAGTTCCGTAGGTAACCACATTGATAGAAGTAGGTTTTGCAACGCCAATCGCGTAAGAAACTTGAACTAAAACCTCATCGCATAAACCAGCAGCAACTAAGTTTTTAGCAATGTGACGAGTAGCATAAGCAGCACTTCTATCTACTTTACTTGGATCTTTTCCAGAGAAAGCACCACCACCGTGAGCGCCTTTACCGCCGTAAGTATCCACAATAATTTTTCTTCCTGTTAAACCAGTATCGCCATGCGGTCCACCAATTACAAAAACACCAGTTGGGTTAATGTGGTAAGTGATATCATCGTTAAACAAATGAGCGTATTGAGGATATTTGGCTTTAATTCTTGGAATCAAAATCGAAATTAAATCGCTTTTAATTTTAACCAACATTTCCTCGTTTGCAGCGTTCTTGTCTTCTTTCGAACCAGATTTAGGCTGAACAAAGTCATCGTGCTGAGTAGAGATTACGATCGCATCGATTCTTTGCGGCTGATTGTCATCAGAATATTCTAAAGTTACTTGTGACTTTGCATCAGGACGCAAATAAGTAATTTCAGCATTCTCTCTTCTTAAATTGGCCAACTCTCTTAACAAGGCATGTGATAAATCAAGCGCCAATGGCATGTAATTTTCGGTTTCGTTGGTTGCATAACCAAACATCATTCCTTGGTCGCCAGCACCTTGCTCTTCCTTCGTAGTTCTGTCAACGCCTTGGTTAATATCTTGAGATTGCTCGTGGATTGCAGAAAGTACACCGCAAGAATTTGCTTCAAACATATACTCGCTTTTGGTGTAACCAATTTTTTTGATTACATCCCTTGCAATTTGCTGTACATCTAAATAGGTTTTAGATTTTACCTCCCCAGCCAAAATCACCTGTCCCGTAGTTACAAGAGTTTCGCAAGCAACTTTTGATTCCGCATCAAAAGCTAAGAAATTATCGATTAACGCGTCCGAAATTTGGTCAGCAATTTTATCTGGGTGACCTTCAGATACAGATTCTGATGTAAATAAATACGACATCTAATTTTTTGTTTATTAATGTAAACCAAACAATAAATTAAAGTGCTTGATACCTCGAAAGGTTGTAAAAGAGAAGTGTAGGAATATAATTAGCACTTTTTTTTACGTGGCAGCAATCAGTCCCGAAATATTCGGGATTAGCAAATCAATCCACTTTAATGCCGCAAAACTACTACAATAAATTTTAATACTCAAAAATTATCGATTATTTTGTACGCTAAATATTTATGTCTCAAAACAAGTTCAATATTCTCTTTATTATCAATCCTATTTCGGGGGGTAAAAAGAAATCAGATCTGCCCGCTTTGATAGATCAGTTTCTTGATAAGGAGAAGTATGCACCAATATATGCTTTTACAGAATATATTGGCCATGCATCAGAGCTGGCCGAAGAAGCCGAAAAGAAAAACTACGATATGATTGTTGCTGTTGGTGGAGATGGTACCATCAATGAAGTAGCCAGTAAATTAGTGCATAGCGATAAAACATTGGCCATTATCCCATTTGGTTCAGGTAATGGATTAGCACGTTTTTTAAACATACCGCTTAACGCCAAAAAGGCCATTTCGTTAATCAATACGGGTAAACCACAGCTAATAGATACTGCCGAGCTAAATGGTAGGAAATTTTTTAACATGGCTGGAATGGGTTTCGACGCTCATTTAAGTTCTGTTTTTGCAGGGAATAAAAAACGCGGGCTGAAAAGCTACGTAGAGCTGGGATTTAAGGAAATTACTACTTACAAAGCCCAGCCTTACCACATCGAAATTGATGGAAAGGAATATGATAACTCGGCCTTTGCCATTAGTATTGCCAATTCATCTCAATATGGGAATAATGTATATATCTCTCCAAAGTCGTCATTAACGGATGGCTACCTTGATGTTTGTATTATACATCCCATCTCCTTGGTAAAGTTGCCAATTTTAGCCTTTCAAATGATTACTGGAAAAACGCATCAATCAAGTTTAGTGAAGATCATTAGAGGTAAGCATATTAAAATAAAGCGTAATGCTGCAGATGCCGTGCATTTAGATGGCGAACCTTTGAAACTTGGCGAAGAATTGGAAATAAAAATAATCCCTGCATCGTTAAAGATATTAACTAATCCTTAATAACTATTCCCTAGCCACTAATCCCTAATATAATGAGCAAGCAAAAGAAAAATACCTTTAATGATTTTAGTGGAATCATGTTTTCTACTGATCCAGATTTTGTATATGAAAGCCCTAAAGAAGAAGAGCAAGGGACTTTGGCCAATGCGCAACAAGATTTAAGGGTAATGTTAGATCGAAAAAACAGGGGCGGGAAAACAGTGACCTTGGTTACTGGCTTTGTTGGTAGCGATGCGGATCTGGAAAAACTAGCCAAAACACTCAAAACAAAATGTGGCGTAGGAGGAGGTGCAAAAGATGGAGAGATCATTTTGCAAGGAGATTTTAAGGAAAAGGCATTTTTATATCTTCAAAAAGAAGGCTATAAAGTGAAGAAGTCTGGGGGTTAGGTTTTTGTTTTTAATTTACTGAAAAACAAATGATTATCTCTTAGTGTAATTGCCACAATAAGTAAAAAAATTATCTAAATATGGCATTTTTTGCATAAATATCTCCTTAGCTTTGCGGGATATTTAAACCAAAAATATGACCAAATATAGTATCCAAAAGCCTCAGTTAGATTATCTGGGTTTGGCTTCGCTTCAGTTTAAATATCAGTTGAGCGTGCCAGAGTTAGTTGAGGAGGCAATCAAAAATGGGGAAGGTACCCTAGCCGATTCAGGCGCTTTAGCCATTGATACCGGTAAATTTAAAGGCCGTTCACCAAAAGACAGATTTGTTGTTAGCGACGAAGTTACTAACGATACCGTGTGGTGGGGCGATATCAATATTAAAATAAGTACACAGCATTTTGATTCACTTTATCAAAAAATGCTTGCTTATTTAACGGATAAAGAAGTATATGTAAGAGATGCCTATGCTTGTGCGGATAAAACCTATAGCACTAGTATTAGGGTAATTACAGAATATGCTTTTCAAAATATATTTGCGAATAACCTTTTTCTTAGATATGGAAATGAGGAGTTGCCAGCGCAACCTGAATGGACCATTATAGCTATTCCATCTTTTTTAGCCAATCCACAAACAGATGGAACAAGGCAAGAAAACTTCTCCATCCTGAATTTTTCAAAAAAGATTATTTTAATAGGCGGTACTGCCTATACTGGAGAAATTAAGAAAGGTATTTTCTCGGTATTGAATTTTGTACTGCCCGAGCAAAGAAATACGCTATCCATGCATTGCTCGGCAAATGTTGGTAAAGATGGAGATTCAGCTGTTTTCTTTGGTCTATCAGGAACTGGAAAAACTACGCTTTCTGCCGATCCAAATCGAGCCTTAGTAGGTGATGATGAGCATGGTTGGGGAGAAGATAGTATTTTCAACTTTGAAGGCGGTTGCTATGCCAAGTGTGTAGATTTAACTGCTGAAAAAGAACCGCAAATTTTTAATGCGATTAAATTTGGGGCTTTGTTGGAAAACATCAATTATTTCCCAGCTAGCAGAACGGTAGATTTCTCCAATATTGAGAAAACAGAAAATACCAGGGTGGCTTATCCAATGCATCATATCGATAATGCTTTAGAACCATCTATCGCACCAATTCCAAAGAACATCTTCTTTTTAACTGCTGATGCCTTTGGAGTGCTTCCTCCAATCTCTAAATTAACACCAGGACAAGCCATGTTCCATTTTATATCTGGGTATACCGCTAAGGTTGCCGGGACTGAAACGGGCGTAACCGAACCCCAATTGACTTTCTCGGCTTGTTTTGGGAAAGCTTTCTTGCCCCTACATCCAACAGCCTATGCCAAGTTGCTAGGCGAAAAAATGAAAAAACATCAGGTAAATGTATGGCTGGTTAATACGGGTTGGAGTGGAGGGCCTTTTGGCGTGGGCAGTAGAATGAAGCTTTCATATACCCGAGCAATGATTACTGCGGCACTGAATGGCGCATTGGAAAATGTTGCATTTAGCCAGCATCCCGTATTTGGATTAGCTATGCCAAACACATGTGATAATGTACCTTCGGAGGTTTTAAACCCACGGAATACATGGAGCAATCCGCAACACTATGATACAAAGGCGAATGAGCTTGCACAGGCATTTTTGGACAACTTCAAAGATTTCGAAGAATTTGCAGATGAAGAGATGAAAAAGGGAATGCCGAAACTTGCAGAAATTATCGTTTAATGCTTTTTTTTCTTGCAAAAATTTGCATTTGATTAAATTTTTAGTTTTAATTGCGAAAAGATTGCCTCCGAGGCAATCTTTTTTAGTTATGCGCATTTTCGATGGCGGCCTAAGTAACGAATTAATTGTGTAGTGAATATTTAATTTGTAATTTAAATCAAAATTATAAATTTGCTTCCGCAACAATTCGGCCTATGCCGGCGTTGAGTGTATTAACTTATTTATTTACATTAGAAATTTAAAAACAAGTACTAAAACTAAAAATTAAAAAAATGGCAAACGCACCAAAACCTACACCAGCTAAAAAAGAGAGCAGCGCAACAGCGTCTAACTTATTTGCTACCCTAGTTATCCCAATCTGTATTATCATTGGTGTAACCCTTTTTATCTTCGTATTAGGTAAACCAACAAACTTTAACATTCCAGAAGAAGTGGCTAAAGCTAACAGCTCTTTATCATTAGCTTTTTATAATGACGATACCCACGCTTATTTGCCTCACCCAGGAAACTATGGCGGTATGGCTTTTAAAGGAGGTTTTATCGTGCCTATTCTAATGGGTATGCTTTTAATGGTATTCGTTTTCTCTATTGAGCGTTTAATCGTTATTGGTAAAGCAACTGGTAAAGGAAGCTTAGAGTCTTTCATCAAAAAAATTCAATCGTTATTAAGCGCAGGAAATATCCAAGCTGCAGTTGCAGAGTGTGATAAACAACAAGGTTCTGTTGCTAACGTAATTAAATCAGGTCTTAAAAAATATAGCGAAGTAGAAGTTGATACAAACTTAGACGTTGAGCAATCAATTGTAGCTATTCAAAAAGATATTGAAGAAGCAACTGCATTAGAAATGCCAATGTTGGAACAAAACCTGACAATTATTGCTACTTTAGTTTCTGTAGGTACATTAACTGGTCTATTAGGTACAGTAACAGGTATGATCAAGGCATTCGGTGGTTTAGCTAACTCAGGTGCTCCTGACCAAGCCGCTCTTGCAACAGGTATTTCTGAGGCACTTATCAATACTGCAACGGGTATCGGTACTTCAACTTTAGCGATTATCATGTATAACATCCTAACTTCTAAAATTGATAAATTAACTTATGCTATTGATGAAGCTGGTTTCAGCATCATCCAAACTTACGCAAGTACACATAAATAAAATTATTGTTATTTTTCTTTTGCCGGCTTTATGGAAAACCGGAACAAATAGCATCATTAGTTAGAATATTTAATAATTTAGATTATGGGTAAAGCAAAAGTTAAAAGAAGTAGTACCTCGATCGATATGACTGCGATGTGCGACGTATCGTTCCTGTTACTTACTTTCTTTATCTTAACAGCCACCGCTCGCCAGCCAGATCCGCTAGAGATCACGACCCCATCTTCTTCAGTGCAGTTTAAAATGCCTGATAAAGATATCTCTATCGTGAGTATTGGTAAAGGTAAAGTGTTCTTAGAGATCATCGGTCAAGATGTGAAAAAAGCAACACTTGCGAGAATGGGAAACCTTTATGGCCAAACGTTTTCTGAAGAGGAGGCAAAAAAATTCGCAGTAGTTTCTGCTTTCGGTGTACCAATGGGTAATATGAAGCAGTTTTTGGCTATGAACGGAGAGCAACGCACAAAGTCGGGCATACAGTCGGGCATTCCAATGGACTCCACTACGAACAATGAATTGTTCAATTGGATTAAAGAAGCCAGATATGCTACTTCAGAGCTACACGGAATAGATATGCGTTTGAGCATTAAAGGAAATGCCAATGAAGAATATCCGACCGTTAGAAAGGTAGTTGACTTATTGCAAAAGCAAAAAATTAACAAATTTAGTTTAATTACATCGTCAGAAGGCGGTGCACAATAGAGATTAAGCAATGGCAGAATTAGATACCTCCGGTAAGGACGGCGGTAAAGGTGGAAAGGTAAGAAGCAAGAAGGCCTCTACTAAAGTTGACTTAACAGCGATGGTAGACTTAGCGTTTCTTTTGATTACCTTCTTCATGTTGACCACGTCTTTATCAAAACCTCAGGCAATGGATATTGCAAAGCCTGATAAGGATGCAAAGGACGAAAACAGGCTTGAGCTTAGAGAGTCGCAGACGATGACCATTTTATTGGGCAAAAATGATAGAATTGCTTGGTATATGGGAGAAGCTGGAAAATCGGCTCCAACAATTGAAGGTTTTAATGATATTAGAGCTTCATTGTTAAAGAACAAGAAGGATGTAAAAGATGCAAGTGGTAGAGATATTGTGATTATTGTTAAGCCTACTGATGGTGCTACTTACAAAAACTTTGTAGACATCATGGACGAGATCAATATCACTAAAACGAACATCAATGCTCCAGCTGTTGACGATGATCCTAAGCATCTTTTAGATAGCGAAAGAGATTTTATGAAATCCAAAGGGATTTTATAACGAGTTGATAACAAATAAAAAATTGAGCAATGTCTAAAATAGATTTATTTAATAAGGAATGGATTGACGTTGTGTTCGCCAAAAAGAACAAGGCTTACGGAGCATATGAGCTTCGTCAGACCAATTCTTGGAACACCACTAAATCACTGTTTATTGCTTCGGCAATATTCATCTTCCTTTTCCTTGCACCAAGGCTGTATGCTTTGTTGAAAGGGATGGTTCCTGAACCTCCACAGGAGACAGTGACCGAGGTGGTTATGCAACCTCCTCCACCAATTAACCCAGAGGTGAAAACTCCACCGCCAGTAGAGCCACCTCCGCCGAAACAAGATCAGGTGAAGTTTCCACCTCCGATTGTTAAACCCGATAACGAGGTGCGTGACGAAAAACCACCAACCATTGAGGATTTGAAAAAGGCTGATCCTGGGCAAAAAACTATTGAAGGTGACCCTACTGCTGAGGTAGTTCAAATTACTGCAGCAGGTGAAGGTCCGAAACAAGCAGTAGTGGTTGAGGATAATACCGTTTACAGTTTTGTAAGTATGGAAAACCCTCCAATGTTCCCAGGCGGTATCGATAAGTTCTATAAATTTTTGGGCGATAATATTAAATATCCTCCAATGGCTGCAGAGAACAATATTCAGGGTAACGTATTCGTTTCTTTTACAGTAGAGAAAGACGGATCGTTAACTGATATCAAAATCGATAGAAAGCTTGGATATGGAACCGATGAAGAAGCAGTTCGTGTTTTGAAACTGAGTAAGCGTTGGAATCCAGGTATGCAAAATGGTAAACCGGTGCGTGTTAAATATAATATCCCAATTAAATTTAGCTTGCAACAATAGTTAAGCATGTTTAATTCAAATACTTTCAGACAGAAATCGCCTCAACAGCGATTTCTGTTTATTTTAGGGGTTGCGATGATTTTCATCTTTTGTGCATTAGCCGTGGTGGTGATGTTTTGGGGTGAACTTTTGAATTTAGACCCTCAAAGATTCCCTCAAAAATACCGTGTAGCTTTTGGTATCGTGCTAATCATCTACGCAACGATTAGATTTTTTAGAATAATTAGAGACAACGAAACAGAATGAGAAAAGCATCGGTTTTGGCGCTCGCACTCCTCTTGACATTTGCCTGTATTTCGTGTAGAAGAAAAACAAACAAAGAAACAGTTAGCGAGTCGCGGACTTCTGGAAAAACAACGATATTGGTTGATGAGACGTACGCTCAAATCCTAGATGATCAGATCTTCATTTTCAAATCTGATTATCCTTCTGCAACAGTAAATGTTATTGCTGGAAATGAAAACGAAATCATGCCCAAGTTTAAAAAGGGTGAAGTGAAGATGTTGGTGCTTTCTAGAATGCTTAAACCTGGCGAAGATAATTTTTATAAGCAAAAACAAAGTCGTATCTATACGGATAGATTTGCAATTGACGGTTTGGCCTTAATTGTAAACAAGGGCGAAGTAGATAGTACTATTACCGTTGAGCAAGCTTATGATATCATGAGAGGAAACTCAAAAACGGGTAAAAAATTGGTTTTCGATAACGCCTACTCAAGTACGATAAGGTACTTTATAGACTCTGCTGGCATCAAAGAATTGCCAAAAGAAGGTGTCTATACACTTAAAACAACCAGCGATGTGATTAAGTATGTGGCAGAAAATAAAGGCTACATTGGAGTAATAGGGGTAAATTGGTTGTTAAAAGATGTTAAAGTTTCATCGCCCTTCTTGTCGGGTGTAAAAACTTTGGCAGTTAAAAATTTGCCTAATAAAAATGGTGCTGATGGCTATTACAAGCCTACTCAGGAGAATTTGATTAATGGAAAATATCCGCTGCTGAGGAATGTTTACATCATTAACGCAGAAGGAACAAACGGTTTAGGCACGGGATTTGCAACTTGGTTATCAAGCCCCCGCGGACAACTAATAGTGCTAAAATCGGGTCTAGGACCTCATAAAATAGCAGAAAGAGAATTTAACCTTAAAAACTAATAATAAAAAGTAATTTATTTTATCAATTTAGAGAAATAGAGCACACTGTATAACAAGCAGTAATAGTTATTTCTAATTTTAACAAATGGAGACAATGAAAATGATTAAGAAGAACATAGCCTTGGCCACGGGCTTATTATTGATGGGTAGCACTGCCTCATTTGCTCAAAGCTTAGCTGATGCTAAAAAAGCTATCGATGCTGAGCAATATCAGAAGGCTACGTCAATGCTTAAAACCTTGGTGGCAAATCAGCCTAAAGAAGGAGATAACTACTTTAACTTAGGGAAAGTATATCTATTGACCGATGATATCGATTCGGCGAGAGCGGCGTTTACCAATGGTACTACTGCAGATCCTAAAAATGCATTGAACTTTGTGGGTTTAGGTCAAGCAGATTTATCACAAGGTAATGCAACCAATGCTAAAACTAACTTCGATAAAGCAATAGGTTTAAAAACCAAAGATTACGCTACTTATTTAGCTATTGGTAGAGCATATATTGATCAAAAAAATGTAGATTATGCACAGGCCTTGCCTAATTTGCAAAAAGCAGATGAACTCGATTCAAAAGATAAGGATCCAGAAACTTTCTTGGCTTTAGCAGATTACTATGCTTTGCAAAGAAAAAATACCGAAGCTTATCCTCAATATTTGAGAGCTTTGGACATTAATCCTAACTTGTATAGGGCTAACGTACAAATTGGCAAGATGTATAAAGATGCATTCGCTTTCCCAGAAGCTGAAGCTGAAATTAAGAAAGTAATTGCCGCTGATCCTAACTATGGCCCAGCTTATAGAGAGCTTGCTGAAACTCAAATGCAATGGTCTTTCGCTGATCCTAAAAACGGTGCAGCTAAAAAAACAGAGGCATTAGAGAACATGAGAAAGTATCTAGATTTAACAGATAAATCTTTTGATTCTCGCTTACGATATGCACAGTTTTTAGTTTATGCTGGTGATTTTGCAACGTTAGAGAAAGAAGTAGCGACGTTAAATGCACCTGATCCCAAAAACCCTAAAACTTTCGTGGTAACTAGGATGAGAGGCTACTCGGCGGTAGAAAACAAAAACTTCGAGCAAGGGATTAAATACATGAACGAGTTATTTGCTAGAACGCAAGATGCTTCTCGTATTATCGGTTCAGATTACCTTTACTTAGGAAGAGCTCAACAAGCTACAGGACAAGATAGTTTAGCATTTATCAATATAGCTAAAGGCGTAGAATTAGATTCTACCAAAGTAGAAGAGTTAGCAACTATTGGCGCAAAGTATTACCAAGCTCAAAACTTCCCTAAAGCAGCAGAAGTTTATAGCAAAGTAGTGACGGTGAATTCAAAGAACCCTAATCTAGCGATGGCTTATTATTATCTAGGTGCGGCTAACTATTTTACTTATGCATTTGCCAGCAGAGATGGAAAAAATCCAAGTAAGGATATATTAGTTAAAGCAGATACTGCTTTTGCTAGTTTAGCTAAATTGGCTCCAGATTATGAAGTAGCTTATTTGTTTAGAGCACGTATTGGTAAAAACCTTGATGATGCCGAAAACTCAAAAAAATTGGCAGTTCCATATTATGAGAAATATATCGAATTAATAACTGCTAAGCCAGAGAAAGCAGCAGCTAGTAAAACGCAGTTGATTGAAGCATATAATTACTTGGGAGCTGTTGCTGCGGTTACAGATAAAGAAAAAGCTAAAGAATATTTTAATAAAGTTTTAGCTATTGATCCTCAAAATGCACTAGCATTGGATAACTTAAAATTCTTAACTGCACCAGCAACGCCAGTTAAGAAAACACCCATTAAAAAGTAGTTTTTAATGTCATAAAGGAAAGGCAGGATTTGTAATCCTGCCTTTTTATTTTAATTTTGCCACCAAATCATTATTGTTATGCAAGCACAAAGTACAGCACAAGATTTCATTCCTATTATATTTCAGGTAATTGTAGCTTTAGGGTTTGTGGTAGTAACTTTGTTTGCTACACATCTTTTAGGACCTAAAAGAAAAACTAACGATAAGTTAACTACTTTCGAATCGGGTATTAAGGTAATAGGAAATGCTCGTCAGCCCTTCTCTATTAAGTACTTTTTGGTAGCCATTTTGTTTGTGTTATTTGATGTTGAGGTGATTTTTATGTACCCTTGGGCCGTTAACTTTAGAGAGTTAGGTTGGAATGGGGTAATAGAGATGTTTGTTTTTATGGGAACACTTCTACTGGGCTTCATCTATATCCTAAAAAAGAAAGCATTAGATTGGCATTAGAAGCCTGCATTCAAATTATTTAGATTGTTTCTAAATGATGATGATGCCGCCCAAATCCTACTAAATGTTGTAAATTTGCTGCTTGTCCTTGTTATAATTGGACAAGCTTTTTTGTTTATAAACATGAGTGAAATCAAAATAGTTGAGGCGCCTCCAGGCATAGAAGGGAATGGCTTTTTCGCTACTTCTCTAGACAAGGCAATTGGCTTGGCCCGTTCACATTCGTTGTGGCCTTTACCTTTCGCAACTTCTTGTTGTGGTATCGAGTTTATGGCAACCATGGGTTCGCATTATGATTTTGGACGTTTCGGATCCGAAAGATTAAGTTTCTCACCTCGCCAAGCTGACGTTTTAATGGTCATGGGTACCATCGCTAAAAAAATGGGACCAGTCTTGAAACAGGTTTATCTTCAAATGGCCGAGCCTCGTTGGGTGATGGCTGTTGGTGCCTGCGCTTCAAGCGGCGGTATTTTTGATACTTATTCGGTATTGCAGGGTATTGATGAGATTATTCCCGTAGACGTTTACGTGCCAGGATGTCCGCCAAGACCAGAAGCTATTTTAGATGGCTTTCAACGCATCCAAGATTTAGTAAAGAATGAATCGGGTAGAAGAAGACATTCTCCTGAATATAAAGAACTGTTAGCGAGTTACGGAATACAATAATGGCTAAAGCAACAAATACTGAATTAGTTGATCTGCTAGGTGAAAAATTTGGCGAACAGCTTTTTGATGTTTCCGAGCCTTATGGCTTGTTGACCTTTTCCACCACTAAGGATAAAGTTATTGACGTGCTGTCTTTCCTAAAAGAAAATGGCCGAATCAATTTTAACTTCCTTACCGATATCACTGCGGTACATTATCCCGAAAAAGAGCAAATTGCTGTGGTTTATCACTTGCATAGCATGGTAAGTGGTATTAGGGTTAGATTAAAAGTTTTCTTAAACGAAAGGGATCCAAAAATTGCCAGTGCCACTGTTTTGTGGAATGGCGCCAATTGGATGGAGAGAGAGACTTACGATTTCTTTGGTGTAAAGTTCGAAGGGCATCCTGATTTGAGAAGGATTTTGAATGTGGACGAGATGACTGTACACCCAATGCTTAAACAATATCCATTGGAAGACCCTAACAGGGTAGATAAAAAAGACGAATTTTTTGGTAGATAGTTATGAGTCACAATCAACCAGTATATACAGATAACGATCCTCAAAGTGAGTTGGTAACTCTAAATTTAGGGCCTACTCATCCGGCTACGCACGGTGTTTTCCAAAACGTGCTGCAAATGGATGGGGAGCGTATAGTCAGTGGAGTTTCTACCATTGGATATATCCATAGGGCTTTTGAAAAAATTGCGGAACACCGTCCTTTTTATCAAATTACGCCACTAACCGACCGCTTGAACTATTGCTCGTCGCCTATTAACAACATGGGCTGGCACATGACGGTTGAGAAACTCTTGAATATCCAAATCCCTAAAAGGGTAGATTATTTGAGGGTGATTATCATGGAGCTTTCACGTATTGCCGATCACATCATCTGTAATACCATTATTGCCCAAGATACAGGTGCAACCACTACTTTCCTTTATCTTTTCCAATACAGAGAGCATATTTACGAGATTTTTGAAGAGATATGTGGCGCCCGTTTAACGACCAATATTGGACGTATAGGCGGATTAGAAAGGGATTTTAATGAAGTTGCATTTGCTAAAATCAATAAATTTTTAAAAGAGTTTCCAGCGGCATTAAGAGAGTTCGAGAGTTTGCTTAACCGTAACCGTATTTTCATTGATCGTACCAAAGGCGTGGCAGAAGTGACTGCAGATACTGCGTTAAGCTACAGCTGGACTGGCCCATTATTGCGTGCTACAGGTATTGATTATGATGTTCGTGTAAGTGAGCCTTATTCATCTTATCAAGATTTTGATTTCGAAATACCAGTAGGTACTAGCGGAGATATTTTTGATAGATATTTGGTGCGTAACGAGGAAATGTGGCAAAGTGTACGCATTATCGAGCAAGCGCTAGAGAAAATAAAATCAGAGCCTAAAGGTGTTTTTCATGCCGACGTTCCTGATTTTTACTTGCCAGGAAAAGAACAAGTGTATAACAATATGGAAGCATTGATCTATCACTTTAAAATTGTGATGGGCGAAATTGATGCTCCTAAAGCTGAAGTTTACCACGCTGTAGAGGGTGGCAACGGAGAGCTTGGTTTTTATTTGATCAATGATGGCGGTAGAAGCCCTTATCGTTTGCACTTTAGAAGACCAAGTTTTATTAACTACCAAATGTATGCGAAAATGAGCGAGGGCATGTTATTGTCTGATGCCATTATCAACATGAGTAGTATGAACATTATTGCAGGAGAATTAGATGCTTAAAGTAGAAGAAACACAGCCTGTAGAATTTTCATCAGCTTTGCTAGCCAAATTTGATGAAATAGTGAAGCGTTATCCAGAAGGAAAGCAAAAATCGGCTTTGCTGCCTTTATTACATTTGGTACAAGCTGAATATGGTTGGACTAGCGTTCCTGCAATGGATAAAGTTGCAGAATACCTTAAAATTCAGCCTATTGAAGTATATGAAGTGGCCAGTTTTTACACCATGTACTTTTTGCAACCAAAAGGAAAATATGTTTTGGAGGTTTGTCGTACTGGGCCTTGTTGCTTAGTTGGCGCCGAAAAAATTATGGATCATATCGAGCAAAAGTTAGGAGTTAAAGAAGGTGAAGTGACGGCTGATGGTTTATTCAGCTGGAGAGGCGTTGAGTGTTTGGCGGCTTGTGGTTTTGGCCCAGTTTTACAAATTGGTCCTGAATATACTTTCTATGAAAACTTAACCGAGCAATCGGTAGATCAATTAATTGACGATTTACGTAAGAAATAATGGGACGTAAACTATTATTAGAACATATCAATGTGCCTGGCATCAACACGCTAGCCGTTTATCGTGAACAAGGCGGTTACCGAGCGGTTGAAAAAGCATTAAAGACCTTAACTCCTGATGATGTTGTTGAAGAAGTTAAGAAATCGGGCTTGAGAGGTCGTGGTGGCGCAGGTTTTCCTACGGGAATGAAATGGAGCTTTTTGGCTAAGCCAGAAGGCGTGCCTCGTTACTTAGTTTGTAACGGCGACGAATCTGAACCAGGTACATTTAAGGATAGATATTTAATGACGCACATTCCTCATGCTTTAATTGAAGGAATGATTGTTTCAAGTTATGCTTTAGGTGCAAATACCTCATATATCTATGTAAGAGGCGAAATGATGCCTCAAATCAGGATATTAGAAAGAGCTATTGAAGAAGCGAAAGCCGCTGGTTGGTTGGGTAAAAATATCCTGGGCACAGGATATGATTTAGAACTTTATGTTCAACCAGGTGGTGGTGCTTATATCTGTGGAGAGGAAACCGCACTTTTAGAATCTCTAGAAGGAAAAAGAGGTAATCCTCGTATTAAACCACCATTCCCAGCCATTGCAGGTTTGTATGGTTGTCCAACGGTAGTAAACAACGTAGAATCAATTGCGGCTGTAGTTCCAATTATCAATGATGGTGGCGATGAGTACGCTAAAATCGGTATTGGTAGAAGCACAGGAACAAAATTGATTTCAGCTTCTGGGAACTTAGTGAAACCAGGAGTTTACGAAATAGAGTTAGGCGTGCCCGTAGAAGAATTTATCTATTCTGACGAATATTGCGGTGGTATTGCTAACGGAAAAAGATTGAAAGCAACGGTTGCTGGTGGTTCTTCGGTGCCAATTTTGCCAGCTAACTTAACCTTGAAATATGCCAATGGCGAGCCTCGTTTAATGAGTTACGAATCACTTTCTGAAGGTGGTTTTGCTACAGGAACGATGTTAGGTTCGGGTGGTTTCATTGCTTTTGATGAAGATCAATGTATCGTTCGTAACACTTGGAATTTCTCTCGTTTCTACCACCACGAAAGTTGTGGACAATGTTCTCCTTGTAGAGAGGGAACTGGATGGATGGAGAAAATCTTGCACAAGCTGGAGCATGGACATGGTACGATGGAGGACATCGATTTATTATGGGATGTTCAACGTAAAATCGAAGGCAATACCATTTGTCCATTAGGTGATGCGGCGGCTTGGCCAGTAGCGAGTGCAATTAGACACTTTAGAGATGAGTTTGAATGGCACGTGAAAGAGCCAATGAAGAGCCAAAGCACCAATTACGGTTTAGCGAATTATGCTAATCCGATTGAGAAAAAGCCTGAGGAAGTAAAATAGTCTTCAAATCGTCCTCCGAGGCGAGTAAATAAAAATGAGATTGCTTCGTGCCTCGCAATGACGGCATGGAGTATAAAAATAGAAATCATCAATTATGAGTGATTTAGTTAAAGTAACCATAGACGGAATAACAGTAGAGGTAGAACCAGGGACTACCATTTTAAATGCTGCCCGACAAATTGGGGGAGAGATTGTACCTCCTGCCATGTGCTATTATTCCAAATTGAAGGGAAGTGGGGGTAAATGCCGTACCTGCATTGTGAAGGTGAGCAAAGGTTCTGAAAAAGACCCTCGCCCAATGCCTAAATTGGTGGCTTCTTGCCGTACTACCGTAATGGATGGGATGGAAGTGTTGAACATTACTTCTCCTGAAGTTTTGGAAGCCCGTGCAGGTGTAGTAGAAATTTTGCTGATTAACCACCCTTTGGATTGCCCTGTTTGCGACCAAGCTGGCGAATGTGATTTGCAGAACTTGGGTTACGAGCATGGCCTACAAAAAACCAGATACGAGTTTGAGCGTCGTACTTTCGACAGAATAGATATTGGAGATAAAATCCAGTTGCACATGAACCGTTGCATTTTGTGCTACCGTTGTGTGTTTACTGCTGACCAAATTACCGACAAACGAGTTCACGGAATCTTAAATCGTGGCGACCATTCTGAAATCTCTACTTACATTCAAAATGCGGTAGATAATGATTTCTCTGGTAACGTAATCGACGTTTGTCCAGTAGGTGCTTTAACTGATAAAACTTTCCGTTTTAAAAACCGTGTATGGTTTACCAAGCCGGTTGATGCGCACAGGAATTGCTCACACGAAAAATGTAACGGTAAGGTAACGCTTTGGTATAAAGGAGACGATGTATTACGTGTTACTGCCAGAAAAGATCAATTTGGAGAGGTAGAAGAGTTTATCTGTAACGAATGCCGTTTCGATAAAAAGAAAACATCTGATTGGACTTTGGAACATCCAACACACATTCCAGATACTTCAGTGATTGCGTCAAATCACTATGAAACATTTAAACCGCTTCCTGTAATCAAGGAAAACTTGGCTTTACAAGAGGCAAACAAACGAGAACTAGAAAAAACGACTAAAATCTAATGGAAATCGATTTCGTTATAGAGAAGTTTATATTGGTTATCGCACTATTTGCAATTAGTTTGTTAATAGCGATGTATTCTACTTATGCAGAGCGTAAGGTCGCAGCCTTTTTGCAAGACAGGCTTGGACCAGATAGAGCGGGACCTTTTGGTATTCTTCAGCCTTTGGCCGATGGGGTAAAAATGTTCATGAAAGAAGAGATTATTCCTGCCAATGCCAATAAATGGTTATTTATGGTTGGTCCTGGTTTAGCCATGTTATGTGCTTGTATTGGTACCGCGGTTATTCCTTGGGGACAGGATATGATGGTAGGGGATAGATTGGTAAAACTACAAGTAACTGATATCAATGTAGGCTTGCTATATATCTTCGGCGTGATTTCATTAGGTGTTTACGGTGTGATGATTGGCGGTTGGGCTTCTAATAATAAATACTCGTTGTTAAGTGCCATCCGTGCTGCCTCTCAAAACATCAGTTACGAAATTGCGATGGGACTTTCTATCATCGCTTTGCTTTTAGTTACCAACTCACTTAGTTTAAGAGAAATTGTATCACAACAACATGGTTTCAATTGGAATGTATGGTATCAGCCATTAGGATTTTTAATCTTCATGGTTTGTGCTTTTGCCGAAACCAACCGTGCTCCATTTGATTTGCCCGAGTGTGAGGCTGAGTTAAATGGTGGTTATCATATGGAATATTCTTCCATGAAATTAGGTTTTTACCTATTTGCGGAGTATATCAACATGTTTGTGTCTTCAACCGTAATGGCAGCATTATACTTTGGAGGTTACAACTATCCAGGAATGGATTATATGGCTGGATTATTGGGCCCAACTTGGGCACCGCTATTCGGTACAGCAATCTTCTTCCTTAAGATATTTGCGTTCATCTTTTTCTTCATGTGGGTACGTTGGACCATTCCACGTTTCCGTTATGACCAGTTGATGAGCTTAGGCTGGAAAGGTTTAATTCCTTTAGCTATTGCAAATATTGTGATTACAGGTATTGTTATTGCATTGACGAATAATTTTTAAAGAGACATGGAATCATTAAGCAATAAGAAAAAAGTATTGGTTTCAAAACCATTGAATTTTGCGGAGAGAATGTATCTTCCAGCTATCGCAAGTGGTTTAACTACGACAATAGGTCACTTCTTTAAGAAACCAGCTACCGTAAAATATCCAGAACAAGAGCGTGAATTCTCTATCAACTGGAGAGGAATGCACTCGTTGAAAAGAGATGAGCAAGGTAGAGAGCGTTGCACAGCATGTGGCTTATGTGCATTGTCTTGTCCTGCGGAAGCCATCACCATGATTGCTGCTGAGCGCAAGAACGATGAGAAGCATTTGTATCGTGAAGAGAAATATGCATCAGTTTACGAAATCAACATGTTACGTTGCATTTTCTGCGGCTTATGCGAAGAGGCTTGTCCTAAAGAGGCCATTTACTTGGATGGACCAATTGTTCCAGCTGATTATTTACGTAAAGACTTTATTTACGGGAAAGATAAATTGGTAGAAGCTCCTTTGGAGAGCGTTTTGGAGGTAAAATAGTTTGTCATTCAGAGCGTAGCGAAGAATCTCTAGGTTGCTTCGTACCTCGCAATGACGGTAAAATTGAAACAACTAAATAAAAATTAATGGGTACATCGGTATTCTATTTTGTGGCAACATTAAGCGTAATCTTTGCGCTGATGGTGGTTTTTGCAAAAAATCCCATCCACAGTGTGCTATACTTAATCCTTACGTTCTTTACGTTTACGATTCACTATGTGCTATTGAATGCACAGTTTTTGGCCGTGGTTAACTTTATTGTTTACATGGGGGCCATCATGGTACTTTTCCTTTTTGTGCTCATGCTCCTCAACTTAAATAAAGACAACGAACCTAATAAATCAGCGCTGCTTAAAGTAGTGGGTATTATTGCTGGCGGATGTTTGGTCGTTACTTTAATTGGTTCTTTAAAATCAGTAGCCATTGCTAATCCTCTGGTGCTTAAAAATCCAAATTTAGGATTGGTAGAAAATCTAGGTAAGGAGTTGTTTGGGCCATTTATGCTGCCGTTCGAATTATCGTCATTACTGTTATTGAGCGCAATGGTTGGAGCCGTACTTTTAACCAAAAAGGAGGAAAAAGCAAATGGGTAGTTTATTCGAAAATATGCAGTCGGTGCCGTTGAACCATTATATTTGGTTCTGTGCCATTATCTTCACCATTGGTGTGGTAGGTGTATTAACACGTAGAAATGCCATCGTGATTTTTATGTCGGTAGAGTTGATGTTAAATGCGGTGAATTTGCTTTTGGCTGCATTTTCAGTACATCACAATGATCCCTCAGGACAGGTATTCGTATTCTTCATTATGGCTTTGGCAGCTGCCGAAGTAGCAGTTGGATTGAGTATCATCGTGATGGTTTATCGCAACACACAATCAATAGATATTAATGTATTAAATCGCCTTAAGTGGTAATTCTAATAAAATAAAATGATTACAAGTTTACTTTGGTTAATACCTGTTCTTCCGCTTTTAGGCTTTGTGATTAACGGCTTAGGTCGTAATACATTGAGCAAAGGTGCTGTAGGCCTTATTGGCAGTGGGGTGGTTTTAGCTTCATTTGTTCTTAGCGTTTGTTTCTTTTTCGAGCTAAGCTCAAGCGTAGAAAAACAATTCACTGTTAACTTTTTCGATTGGATTAGCGTTGGAGATTTAAAAATTCCTTTGTCATTTTTATACGATCCATTGAGCGCAATCATGCTCTTGATCATTACTGGAATTGGCTTCTTAATCCACATTTACTCTACGGCTTATATGCACGAAGACGCTGGCTTTGGCAAGTTCTTCGCTTATTTGAACCTATTCATCTTCTTCATGTTGATATTGGTATTAGGCTCAAACTACATCGTGATGTTTATTGGATGGGAAGGTGTAGGATTGTGTTCATACCTATTAATTGGCTTCTGGTTCACGAACAGCAGTTACGCAAGTGCCGCTAAAAAAGCATTTGTAATGAACCGTATTGGTGACTTAGGTTTCCTTTTAGGGGTGTTTTTAATGTTCCAAGTTTTTGGAAGTTTGGAGTTTGCAAAAGTGTTCCCGCAAGCGGCTAACATGGTGCCAGGAAACAATACCATGGCGATCATCGGTCTATTGTTATTCATCGGCGCCTGTGGTAAATCAGCGCAATTGCCTTTGTTTACTTGGTTACCTGATGCGATGGCAGGCCCCACACCAGTTTCGGCACTCATCCACGCAGCTACCATGGTAACTGCGGGTATTTATATGATTGCTCGTTCAAGCGTAGTGTTTGATTTGGCTCCAATTACACAAAATATCATTGCTATTGTAGGTGCTGCAACGGCATTAATCGCAGCGTTAATTGCGTTGACCCAAACTGATATCAAAAAAGTATTGGCTTATTCAACCGTATCGCAATTAGGTTATATGTTTTTAGGTTTAGGTGTTGGTGCTTACACGGGTTCATTCTTCCACGTGTTGACCCACGCTTTCTTCAAAGCTTTATTGTTCTTGGGCGCGGGTGCGGTCATCCACTCTTTACACCATGAGCAGGATATGCGCCACATGGGTGGATTGAAAGCAAAACTAAAAACCACTTTTGCCACCATGATGATTGGTACCATCGCTATTGCAGGTATCCCACCATTTTCTGGTTTCTTTTCTAAAGATGAAATTTTAGCACACGCTTATCAACATAGTCCGGTACTTTGGGGAATAGGTGTATTGACCGCATTCTTAACGGCATTCTACATGTTCCGTATGATGTTCTTAACTTTCTATGGCAAGTTCAGAGGTTCGCATCATACTGAGGAGCATATTCACGAATCGCCAAAAGCAATGACTATTCCATTGGTAGTATTAGCCGTTTTAGCAGCAATTGGAGGTTTGTTGAACATTCCACATGCCTTTGGCGGTAACGAGTGGTTGGCACATTGGTTAACGGGAGCAAAGGTTACCCAAAACCATTTGGAATTGAATCACACTACAGAATTTACTTTAATGGGTGTATCGGTATTGGCAGCGGTAGTCGCAATTTTGTTAGCTTATAGCAAATACGTGAAAAAAGGTGAAGTACCTGTGGCTGATGAAGCACCTAGAACTGCTTTAGAAAAATTGTCTTATCACAAATTTTATTTGGATGAGATTTATGATACCATCATCAGAAAGCCTTTAGATGCTTTTTCTACCTTCTTCTACAAAATTATCGACAACAAAGTAATAGATGGTTTGGTAAACGGTTTAGGCTGGACTGCCAGCGAAGGAAGTAAAAGTTTGCGCTTATTGCAGTCGGGTAACGTAGGTTACTACATCATGATGATGGTTATTGGTATTGTAGCACTATTGCTGTACACTTATTTGTCTATCGCTTAAATTGTTCAAACGTTATAAATGGAACTTTTAATACTCATATTTCTACCCCTAGTTGGTGCAATTGCCACCGCTTTATTTGCCAAGCAAAACACAGCTAAGGTAGCAGCATTAGCATTTTCAATTTTCTCATTGGCGGTTGCCATTGGTTTATTGTGCAAGTTTACTCCAGATGCGAGTACACAGTTTGAGGTTAACTTTGAATGGATTAAGCAGTTGGGAATTAATTTCCATCTTGGTCTTGATGGCATCAGTATGATTACGGTATTGTTGACCAATGTACTCACACCGCTAATCATTTTGTCGAGCTACAAACACGAATATAAAAATGCCAATGCCTTTTACGCATTGATATTGTTCATGCAAACTGGCTTATTGTTGGTGTTTACAGCACTAGATGCCTTCTTGTTCTACATCGGATGGGAGGCGGCTTTAATTCCAATTTACTTCATTTGTGCCACTTGGGGCGGTAAAGACCGTATCAAAGTAAATATGAAGTTCTTTGTGTATACCATTGCAGGTTCATTGTTCATGCTTTTGGGGATTATTTACCTATACCTTCAAAATCCAGCGAACAATTTTGAACTGGCTGAATTTTACAAGTTAGAATTAGATAACGTACAACAGGGATGGATTTTCTGGGCTTTCTTTATTGCTTTCGCCATTAAGATGCCGATTTTCCCATTCCATACTTGGCAACCAGACACCTATACCACAGCACCAACTCCAGGAACCATGTTACTTTCTGGTATCATGTTAAAAATGGGTATTTATGGTGTGATCAGATGGTTATTACCTATTGTTCCTCACGGCGTACAAGATTGGAGCTGTGTGGTAATGCTATTGGCGGTTATTGGTGTGGTTTACGCAGCCATTATTGCTTTTATGCAAAAAGATGCTAAGCGTCTGGTGGCGTACTCTTCTATTAGTCACGTAGGTTTAATTGCAGCTGGTATCTTCACTTTAAGCCACCAAGGTTTACAGGGAAGTATGGTTCAAATGTTAAGCCATGGTATCAATGTCATTGGTTTGTTTTTTGTGCTGGATATTATCCAATCGCGTTTGGGAACCAACAAAGTTGATGAATTGGGAGGTTTGGCAAAAGTAGCACCGCAATTAGCGATTACTTTCCTTATCATTTTATTGGGAACGGTAGCTTTACCAGGTACTAATGGTTTTATCGGTGAGTTTTTATTGCTGATGAGCGTTTACAACTACAACGCTTGCTTGGGAGCGGTAGCTGGCTTAACCATTATTTTTGGAGCAGTATATATGTTTAGAAGCTACCAAAAAATTATGCTAGGCGAAACGAACGCACTTACAGCAAGTTTTAAAGATATTAACGGAACGGAAAAAGTAGTGTTGTACACCATTTGTGCATTGATTATTGTGATTGGGGTTTATCCAAAACCTTTATTGCAAATATCAGATGCCTCAGTACAACATTTATTGGAACAGATTAATCATAAATTAACAGGGGTTAACTAAGCAAATGAATATTATTATCACCATTGCCGTAACGGCTTTAGTAGTACTTTATGCAGGATTGTTTAAGGCAAAAAAAGCATTGCTGCCTTTAACTTTGCTTGGCCTTTTGGTTTCTTTGGGCTTCACCGTTTGTTCATGGGACCAGCCAACTGTTCATTTTGGAATGATGCAGATTGACAATTTTGCATTAGCTTTTGCGGGCATTTCCATTATTGGTACTTTCTTGATTTTCCTACTTACGCAACGTTATTTTGCAGAAAATAGTCCAAATGTGGCCGAATACTTCACCCTTATCCTATTTGCGTTATGTGGTATTGTAATTATGGTTTCTTACAAAAACCTTTCGATGTTGTTTATCGGGGTCGAAATCATGTCGGTATGTTTGTATATCCTAGCGGGAATTAGAAAGCTCAATTTTGCTTCTAACGAGGCTTCATTGAAGTATTTCTTAATGGGAGCATTCTCTACAGGTTTCTTGCTATTTGGTATCGCTTTGATTTACGGAGCAACAGGCTCTTTCGACATTGATGTCATCCAAAATGTATTGGTTAATAGCGTGAGCAATGTTTCACCATTATTTTATCCAGGTATTATTTTGATGATGGTTGGACTTTGTTTCAAAGTTGGTGCAGCACCTTTCCACTTTTGGACGCCTGATGTTTATGAAGGATCACCTTCATTAATAACAGCATTTATGTCAACGGTAGTTAAAACTGCTGGTTTTGCGGCTTTCTTAAGATTGTTTGCAGGTGCTTTTGAGCCATTGCACGATTTCTGGATGCCAGCGTTAATGGTGATTGTCATCATCACTCTTTGCTTAGGTAACATCACGGCATTATATCAAAAGAACTTCAAAAGAATGCTGGCCTATTCTAGTATCTCTCACGCAGGGTATTTGTTGTTTTCATTAGTGGTATTAACCGCTAACTCAGCAAGCAACGTTTTGGTTTATGCAGCAGCTTATACGTTTGCCAGTATTGTGGCTTTCGCGGTACTGATCAACGTAAAACAAAAAACAGGCAGCGACGATATCGAAAGCTTTAACGGTTTGGCAAAACGCAATCCTTTAGCAGCACTAGCTTTAACCATTGCTATGCTATCTTTGGCAGGTATTCCGTTAACAGCGGGCTTTATTGGGAAGTATGTGATGTTCTTAAACGTATTAGAGAACTATCAGATCATCCTAGTGGTTATTGCGATATTAAATGCCCTTGTTGGTTTCTATTATTATTTCAGAGTAATCATTGCTGTTTACTTTAAAGAAGGCAAAGAAATTGAATTAGATACACCAATGCAGTACAAAGTAGTTTTAGTCGTTTCTACGATAGTAATCTTACTTTTAGGTGTTTATCCATCGTTTATTTTAAACCTTATATAGCTACCGATGTAGAATATTATTTGTAGTTTTACAAATAATTGTAACTATGGAGCAATTTTGGAACCACCTACAGCATCTTATAGATCCTGAAAAACTGCTGCGCGAAGGTGGTTTCTACTTGGTTGTTTTCGTTATTTTTGCTGAAACAGGCCTCTTCTTCGGCTTCTTTTTACCAGGCGATTATCTGCTTTTCCTAGCGGGAATGTTTGTAGCCACAGGTAAGCTAGATGTAAACATTTATGTTTTGGTGTTTTCACTCATCATTGCAGCCATTTCTGGAAATTTTACAGGTTATTGGTTTGGTAGAAAAACTGGACCAGTGCTTCATACCAGAAAAGACACTTTCTTTTTCAAGAAGAAGTTCCTCAAAACAGCCGAAGAATATTATAAAAAACAAGGTGCTTTCGCCCTAATTATGGGCCGATTTGTTCCAATTGTAAGGACATTCGCACCCATAGTAGCAGGAATCATCCGTATGGACTTTAGGAAGTTTGTACTCTACAATGTTTCAGGTGCAATTTTATGGATTTGTTCCTTAACTTTGTTGGGCTATTTTTTGGGTAAAAGTTTCTCCAAACAAGTAGAAGAATATTTAGGTTATATCATCGTGGGCTTCATTGTAATTACTACAATTCCATTGGTGATTACCTTTATTAAAAATAAAATATCAAAGAATACTAGTAATTTAGAAGACACAGAGATTTAAAGAAAAGATGATTAAAGAGGAAACCCATCCGTGGCACAGTGTATCTCCTGGTGAAAATTTGCCAGAAACAGTTAATGCAATTATCGAAATCCCGAAAGGATCAAAAGCAAAATACGAAATAGATAAAGATTCGAACTTAATAAAGTTAGATAGAGTATTATTTTCTTCAGTTATGTACCCAGCCAATTACGGCTTTATTCCACAAACTTATTGCGATGATAAAGATCCATTGGACATTTTGGTACTTTGTTCAGTAGACGTTTACCCAATGACCATCATTGAAGCTAAAGTAATTGGTGTAATGCACATGATTGACAATGGAGAGCAAGATGATAAAATTATTGCGGTAGCTAAAAATGACCCGTCAGTAAATCACATCAATGATTTAGGGGAATTGCCTCCGCATACCATGAAGGAAATTGTAAAATTCTTTCAAGATTATAAAGCATTAGAGAACAAACAAGTAACCATTGAACATTTATTAGGCGTGAGATATGCCCATAAAGTGATCAATGAAAGTATTGAGCTCTATAATAATACATTTAGATAATCCTTAATGATTTACTCCGTCTGTACGCCCCTGGTGGCTTTTTTAACAAATCTTCCAACATCAATATTAGCAGTGGTAACGCCCGCTGACTCCGATGGTGGATCAATAGGGTGGCGCCTATTGTTTGCTTTGTTTTTAGTGTTTTTAAATGGTTTTTTTGTGGCCGCCGAGTTTGCAATTGTAAAAGTAAGAGCCTCGCAAATTGAAATCAAAGCCAAATCTGGTAGCAGATTGGGCAAAATGGCTAAAAATATTGTTCACAATTTAGACGGATATTTAGCAGCTACGCAGCTGGGAATTACCTTGGCATCATTAGGCTTGGGTTGGGTAGGTGAAGGTGTAATGCACACTATTTTCCTTAACATGTTTAACAGCTTTGATATTGCTGTTAGCGATGCATTCCTACATTCTGCAGCAACAGTGGTTGCTTTTTCAATCATTACGGTAATGCACATCGTTTTTGGAGAGCTAGCGCCAAAATCGTTAGCTATCCAAAGACCAGTGGCTACAACTTTATTTGTTGCAGCCCCATTGCAAGGTTTCTATGTCGTTTTCAGGCCATTTATTTGGGCATTGAACGGATTAGCGAGCATTATATTAAAGCCTTTTGGTATTAATACCTCTGGAGGTCATGATTCGATACATAGCAACGAGGAGTTACAATATTTGTTGGATCAAGGCAAAGAAAGTGGCGCCTTGGAAGATAACGAGCACGAACTGATCAAGAATGTGTTTGATTTCAACGAGCGTGTGGTGAAGAACATCATGGTGCCTCGTACCAAAATATCAGGAATTGAGCTGGATACTTCTAAGGACGAAGTGGTTGAGAAGATCATTTCTGAAGGCTACTCTCGTATGCCTGTTTACGATGATATCATTGATAAGATTATTGGTATTATCCATGCCAAAGACGTTTTACCGCTACTAGCAAGTAAAAAGGACTGGACGTTAGCCGATATCATCAGAAAGCCTTATTTTGTTCCAGAAACTAAGAAAATCAACGATCTTTTAAGCGAGTTACAACAAAAGCGCATCCAAATTGCCATAGTATTGGACGAATTTGGAGGTACCGCTGGGATGGTGACTTTAGAGGATATCGTGGAAGAAATTGTTGGAGAAATCCAAGATGAGTACGATGAAGAGAAGCCAATTGTAGAGAAAATTAGCGATATGGAGTTTGTGGTAAATGCCTACGCAACGGTTTACGATGTGAACGAGCACTTACCTCATGATTTACCAGAAGACGAAGATTTTGATACGGTTGGAGGTTTGGTATCACATGCTTTTGGTAAAATTCCAGAAGTGGGTGATAGCGAAGAGTGCTACGGCTACCTATTTACCATCCTTAAAAAGACAGAACAAAATATTGAAACTGTAAAGCTGGAGATTGTCATCAATAAAAGCGATATGGTGGATTTGCATTAACAGTTGCTTTACTATTTAATCGTTTAGAGGTTAATTGTGGGCTGTTCGCATATGTAAATGCTATGGTTTTATTTCAATGCATTTTTACTTTTGGTTTTTGACTTTTAACTTTAGAGATGCATTTATTCTACACCCCAGATATCACTTCTGATACTTATACCTTAAACGAGGAAGAAAGCAATCATTGTAATAAGGTTTTACGCCTAAAGCAGGGTGATACGGTTCATTTGATTGATGGTGTTGGTGGGTTGTACGTAGCGCAAATTTCCGAAACCACCAAAAAGGCGGTGCGACTGAATATTATTGACAAGCAACAAGGTTTTGGTAAACGAAACCACTACCTCCACATTGCCATTGCACCTACTAAAAATATTGATAGGATTGAGTGGTTTTTAGAAAAGGCTACGGAAATTGGGATTGATGAAATAACACCTATTATTTGCGATCGTTCTGAACGTAAAATCGTTAAAGAGGAGCGTTTGGAAAAAGTGGTGACTTCGGCGGTTAAGCAATCGCTTACTGCGTACCATCCTAAAATAAACACTGCCATTGCCTACAAAGATTTTATTAAACAAAGCGATGCCGAGGTTAAAATGATTGCACACTGCATCGATGAAAATAGTAAACAGGCCATTTCAGAATTGATTAAACCTCATCAAAAATACCTGATTTTAATTGGCCCTGAAGGAGACTTTACGCCCAAAGAAATTGAGCTGGCTTTGCAAAATGGATATAAACCAGTAACTTTAGGCAACACCCGCCTGCGTACAGAAACTGCTGGTTTGGCGGCTTGCTTTGAAGTCAATTTTTTAAATAGGGAATAAGTTGTCAGTTATCAGTTGTCAGTTATCGGTTATCAGTGTATTAGTGGGCGTATTTAGATACACGCTTCGCTTTTTACTTTTTACTTTTACCTTTTTACTTTTCGCTGGATTTACCTTTCCGCCCACATATAAAATAGGCAAACTTAAATATGCTGGAGGTGGCGATTGGTATGCTAACAGAACGGCGCTTCCAAATCTCATCGCTTTTTGTAATAAATCCATCTCTACTAATTTTGCTCCAGATGAGAGTATTGTAGAGGTTGGCAGCGCTGAATTATTCAATTATCCTTTTGTGTATATGACTGGCCACGGTAACGTAGCCTTTAACGCACAAGAAATTGCAAATTTGAGGAAGTATCTAATAGGAGGGGGCTTCCTACATATAGATGATAATTACGGTTTGGATAAATTCATCAGACCGCAAATGAAGAAGGTTTTCCCTGAATTGGATTTTGTGGAACTGCCCGCAAATCATAAGATTTATAACCAGAAGTTTAGATTCGCTAATGGTCTACCGAAAATCCATGAGCATGACAATAAACGCCCACAGGGATTTGCGCTGTTATATAAAGGCAGGGTAGTTTGCTTTTACTCGTATGAGTGCGATTTAGGCAATGGTTGGGAAGATTTCGGAACTTACCCTTCCGATACCCAAGAAAGTAGAAATAACGCCCTAAAAATGGGCGCAAATTTAATTCAGTACGCTTTAACCAACTAACTTATGAATAAAGTAACCGTAAACAACCATTTTCAGTTTGACATGGATTTCGTCCAAGAGGTTTTGCAGGTCAACAATCAGCCCGTTGATTTTGATTTGTTGAAGACAGGGACACAATCTAGCCATATCATTCACGACAAGAAATCCTATACCGTTGAAGTGGTAGATTTTGATAAAGCTGAAAAATTAGCCCATATTAAAGTGAATGGCAATGTTTATCAAGTACAAGTAACCACTCAATTAGATTTACTTTTGAAACAATTGGGGATGGATAATCTTGCCAGCAGTAAAATCCTTCAAATTAAGGCACCAATGCCTGGTTTGGTGCTCAACGTATTAGTGGGCGAAGGAACGGAGGTTAAAAAAGGAGATAACCTTTTGGTACTAGAGGCCATGAAAATGGAAAACATGATCAAATCACCAACGGATGGTGTTATTAAAAAGATAGAAGTTAAACAAGGTGATAAGGTGGAGAAGAATGAGTTATTGGTAGTTTTTAGCTAATCAATAATTCTCTTGTCCCTAAGAAAATATAGCATTCATTTTCTTTTTTAACGATGAAGTCAACAACAAAAAAGTCCCGTAGGCATGATGCTTACGGGACTTTTTTATAAAGCGAAACGCTTATTACTTCACCTTAAACGGTTTAGTTGACTTATTTTTAAATTGAGGTTTGCCAGCAGATTTAACTTCTGGTGCACCAAGCATGGTCATTGCACAACGGAAGCCAATATCAGCAGTCGATTCGTCTTCTTGTAGGAATCTTCTGGCCGCAGGATTTAACCACATGGCTTGATCGTTCCAAGAACCACCTTTGAAAACTCTTGACTTATCGTTATATAAAGCAAGCAACTCACCGTTTGGTAAAGTTTTCTCTGCATCCTTGTAACCACGTTGATCTGCTTTGTAAGTTGAATCTACATATTGAGATTGCAATTGGGCCCAGCTTTGTTTTACACCAGTACCAGCTGGTTTCATTACCGGACGGCCTTTGCCATCTATTTTAATCACACTGCTTTGTGGATCTCTTTCTTTATCAGAATATACGTTACCCCTAAAAGGATTTAAGCCTTCAGTAGCTTCAAAAGTGTTAGGACGGTAAACATCTTGTACCCACTCGTTCACGTTTCCAGCCATGTTGTACAAACCAAAATCGTTAGGAGTAAAACTGTGTACAGACTGAGTGATACTACCTTTATCATTCAGTGAACCACCCACACCCATATAGTCACCTTTTCCACGTTTAAAGTTGGCTAAGATCATACCTCTGGTAGATTTTTTAGGAGAAGTAATTCCTAAGCCGTTCCAAGGGTAAACTTTCTTCTCGTTGATGTTAGCATATTGGGTATTTCCAATTAAGCCTAATGCCGCATATTCCCATTCGGCTTCTGTAGGTAAGCGGTATGGTTGGAAAATTTCACCGTCTTCCAATCTAACGTTTCTTTGTGCTTTGTTTTTACCAGTGGTAGCGCCAGCTTCTGCACTTAAATCTAATGGTGCTTTTTTACCAATATCTTTGATTTGACCATTAAGGTAAACGTCAGTGTTAAAGATCGTATCTGGTTTTTTTACTGGTGTGCCACCTTTTGCAGTAGGTTTGTTAAGATCCTTAAAAGTGGTCATCAAGCCTTTTTCTCTTAAGATCAATTCGTTCACCCTATCGGTACGCCATACGGCATAATCAGCAGCTTGTTGCCAAGTTACGCCTACTACAGGATAATCCCCATAAGCTGGGTGTCTTAAATAATTATTTACGTAAGGTTCATTGTATGACAATGGTCTTCTCCAAACCAAGGTATCAGGCAGTGCGGTATAATAATATTCTGCAAGTTCTGGCTTCCCTCTAAAAGTTGTTCTAATCCAATGTAGATACTCTAACCAGTCGGTGTTTGAAACTTCAGTCTCATCCATGTAGAACGAGCTTACGGTTACCTGACGTTTGTAGTTGTAAGAAGTCATGTCCTGACCCGGGATTTCAATAGCGCTACCACCCATGATAAACTCACCACCTTCAATCTCCATTAAACCTGGACCAGGTCCTCTTTTATAGTTCTTTTTTACTTCGAAACCGCCGTTTTCACGCTTGTTGTAAGCATAGCCAGTTTTTTCAGATACTGCAGATCCGCCTTTAGATCCACCGCAGGAACTTAAAGCTCCAACACCGAATAAGGATACTACTGCGTAAAAGTAAATTTTATTCATATATCGCAAATTGCACTTTAGTCGTTAAAAATACACAAAAAAAGACCGAGAAATAAAAAATCTTTTTTATTTGCCCTTTTTTCGTCAAAAATATTGTTGCCGAAAACGTTAAAACGAAAATGGAACAATCTCTTTTTTAGCAAGTAAACGTAAGAAATTAAAAGATATTGTTAGTATCTTTTCAAAAAAATAAATCAAGGAAAATTTTCCCCAAATTGGGGGATTATTAGGTTTTGGATTATCTCTTTTACTCGTTTTTGAGTACTTTGATAAACTATTGGCGACAATTAATCAGAAGCAGGCTTCCTGTTTTTTAAGCTGGTTAAAATGAGAACAATATTACCCGATGTAAAACGTTAAGGAGTGAGAATGCAATTAGCGTAGCGATAAAGCTTTGAAATTAACGAACTCTATACTAAATTGCGCATATATTAGATGTAAAATGAGATTAAACCGCCTAAGTAGCGCTTTGTTGCTTTTATCGTTGTTAGTTGGAAAAAGTGCGCTTGCTCAACAATCTACCGGAAGTAGTGTAACACAAACCAATGGTGTTTATCCCGATGTCCCGTTTTTATTGATTACCCCTGATGCCCGTGCAGGTGCTATGGGTGAAGCGGGTGTAGCGGTAATGCCTGATGGTAACGCAATGAGCATTAACCCAGCGAAGCTTGCTTTTTTGGAGAAACCTTATGGGGTGAGTTTGTCTTATAGTCCTTGGCTTAAAAATTTGGTTCCCGATATTAACTTGGCCTATTTAAGTGGCTATTATCAGTTAGATGATAGAACCGTAATAGGTGCTTCATTAAGATATTTCTCGTTGGGCGAAATTACTTTGGTAGACGAATTTCGAAATAACCAGGGAACTTTTAGCCCTAATGAGTTTGCGATTGATGCGACTTATTCTCGTCGTTTTGGTGATAATTTCTCTTTGGGAACCACTGCTCGTTATATCCGTTCAAACCTAACTACTGGACAAATAGGCGGAAGCCAGCAAAAAGCGGGAAGCGCTGTAGCGGTGGACGTTTCGGCATTCTTTAAAAAACCAACAGTGCTTTTTGGTAAAGATGCCATCGTATCTGCAGGTTTAAATCTTTCCAATATTGGAACGAAAATGAGCTTTGCCGAAACGCAAAATAAAAGATTTTTGCCAGCCAATATGAAGTTAGGTGGGGCTACCACTTTTATCATCGACGATTACAACCAATTTACGATAGCGCTTGATTTCAATAAATTGATGGTTCCTACCGATCCAATCAGGGATGTCGATGGAAATATCATCTCTGGAAAAGACCCATATCGTTCGGTGCCTTCGGGAATTTTAGGCTCTTTTGGTGATGCACCGGGAGGATTTAAGGAGGAGCTTAAAGAAGTGGCTATTTCTACAGGTCTTGAATACACCTACAATCAGCAATTTGCAGTAAGGGCTGGATATTTTTACGAGAATCCTCAAAAAGGTGATAGAAGATATTTCACTTTAGGCGCTGGATTGAAATACAACATGTTCAACCTTGATTTTTCTTATTTGGTTGCTAACGCTCAAAACAGTCCTTTGGCTAATACCTTAAGGTTTAGCTTGTCATGGAATATCGATAAAGTAGGAAAATAATGCGCATTAAGGTAGGTTTTGGTTTTGATGTCCATCAGTTGAAGGACAATCATCCATTTATTGTTGGTGGTGTTAATCTAGAACATCACAGAGGTGCTTTTGGGCATTCGGATGCAGATGTACTTTTACACGCCATTTGTGATGCTTTGCTTGGTGCAGCAAACTTGAGAGATATTGGCTTTCATTTTAAAAATACCGATCCTAGATGGAAAGGAATCAGTAGCTTGATTTTGTTGCAGGAAACAGTGAAGTTATTAAAGGAGAAAAGTTTTGTGGTGGGGAATATAGACGCCATGTTGTGTTTGGAAGCGCCTAAAATCAATCCACATATTCCGCAGATGCAAGAAAACATTGCAAAAGCAATGGGTATTTCTATCGAAGATATTTCTATTAAGGCCACTACGAATGAGCAGATGGGGTTTGTTGGTAGGGAAGAGGGTGTGGTGGCATACGCCGTTTGTTTGATAGAGAAGGTTTAAGAGTTAACAGTTGTGAGTTGCAAGTTACAGGCTTACTCATCTCATAACCCATAACTCGCAATACACAGCCTAATTACTCTTCCAAATAGCCAAATTTTCCAGTGTTGTAATCTTCAATGGCTTGTTGCAATTCTTCTGGCTTATTCATCAAGAAAGGACCGTATTGCGCTATAGGCTCATTAATCGGGTCGCCAGAAAGATATAATACAACGGCATCTTCACTTGCTTCTATGGTTATAGCGTTGCCTTCGTGAGCAAAATGCACCATTTGATTGGTGGTCGCTTTTTCAGTGCCGTTCACCGTAATGCTTCCTTCAATTATCAATAATGCGGTGTTGAAATGAGCTGGTGTTTCCAGATTGGCTTTTGCCCCAGCTTTGAGACGTAGGTTATATAACTCTATCTCTGTAAATGTTGAAGCACTTCCTTTTACACCTTGGTAGTCCCCTGCAATCACTTCAATTTTCCCCTTTTGATTGGGAAGTTCGAAGTTGGCCATTTCGCTATTTGTAACGGACTGATATTTGGGGGCTGTCATTTTATATTTAGCAGGCAGGTTCACCCAAAGCTGCACCATTTGAAAAGGGCCACCTTTTTTGCTGTAGCTTTCCTCATGGTATTCCTTGTGCAATATGCCGCTGGCAGCGGTCATCCATTGAACATCACCTGGGTAAATGACCCCGCTATTCCCTGCACTGTCATGATGCGCTACAGCGCCGTGATAGGCAATGGTTACCGTTTCAAAGCCACGGTGGGGATGTACGCCTACCCCTCTGGGGGTATTGCTTGGCGAAAACTCGAGTTTAGCATTGTAATCGAGTAAATAAAACGGATCCATTTTAATTTTATATCCGCTTGGGAAGAAATTGTGCACTCTAAATCCGTCGCCAACCATGTGTGGGGCTGTCGGATTTAGAATAGCAGCAACTTTTTTGAATGTTGTAGGCATGTTTGCCTCCTTTCTATATTAAGCTTGTTTTACAAACTGTAGTTCGCCTAAGATTTTTACTTCTTCGCTAACCATTACACCACCAGTTTCTAAGGCAGCATTCCAAGTAAGACCAAATTCTGTACGGTTAATTTTTCCACTTAGGGTAAATCCAGCTTTAGTATTTCCCCATGGGTCAGTTGCAATACCTCCAAATTCAGCATTCAATTTTACCGCTTTCGTCACATCTTTAATGGTCAAATCACCTTTTACAATGTAATCGTCGCCATCTTTTTCAACGCTGTTTGAAGTAAAGTTGATGGTTGGGTATTTTTCTGCTTCAAAGAAATCACCACTTTTTAAATGGTTATCTCTATCAGTGTTACCAGTATCTATAGAACTGATGTCGCCAGAGAAAGAAATTGCAGCATTGGTAAAGTCGTCACCTTCGGCATTTAATTCTGCACTAAAAGATTTGATGCTACCAGTTACTGTGGTAATCATTAAGTGTTTTACTTTAAACTGTAGCTCGCTGTGGGTTGGGTCTAAAGCCCATTTTGTTGTTGCCATAATATTTTAATTTTTAGAAGATTAAATTTTATGCAACAAATTTACGGTGGCAATTTTAGTTAGACATTGATGTATGTTAACTAATTAGCTAATTTATTTGAAGTGTTTTTTAGCAAGATCTTTGCGTACACGGCTCAATGATTCAGGAGTGATACCCAAATAAGAGGCAATCATCCATTGAGGAACCCTTAAAGTTAAGTTGGGATAAAGCTTAATGAAATCTAGGTAACGTTCTTCCGCTGTTGCACTCAATAACATGTTAATGCGTTTTTGCATAAACCTGATGGAGTTGTGCAACATCATGATGTTCAACTCTAAGATATGGGGGAGTAGTTTTTGGATGTCTACAAAGAAATGGCTAGGGACAATCAGGGCTTCGGTATTTTCTATGGCATCGATATAAAACACAGATGCTTCGTTAAACACAGAACTGTTTCGGTCTGAAAGCATCCAATTTTCTGGAGCGAATTGTATGATGTGTTCTTTGCCTTTTTCATCGATAGAAAAATAACGCAAAAGACCTTCGTTGATGAAATAGTTGTCTGACCTTAGATCGCCAGGACTTAATAAAACCGTTCCTTTTTTAATGGTTTTGGTCTTCAAACAGCTTGTAGCCTCTTTTGCTTGCTCGTCGGTAATGGCAAGACGTTCTTTTAGATAGGACTGGAATTTTTCTAACATCTACTTGGTATTGGTGTCAGGAATTTTGCTGAAATCAGCCCCACATTTGCCACAGCCTGTTGCGCATGAACCTTTTTTAGGTGCAACACTACGGTAAATAACCCTTCCCACATAAAATAAGGCAGCAACAAAAAGGGCAATCATTAAGATAAACTGAATATCCATGTTTACAAAGTTAGGATTATTTGTTCTTCGGAGTTCAGCAGATTGTAAAATTTGGTTTTGGACCATCATGTCCAAAACCAAAACCAAGTATTAAGCGTGTTGCTTTTCGTGAATGCCTTCGGCAAATTCTTCTACCATTTTATCATTAAAGGCTGGTAAATCTTCAGGACTGCGACTGGTCACCAAACCTTGGTCCACCACCACCTCTTCATCTACCCAATTTGCTCCAGCATTTACCAAATCCTTTTTGATGGATTTGTAGGAGGTCATTTTTCTACCTTCTACAACTTCAGCATTAATCAATGTTTGTGGCCCGTGGCATATCGCTGCTACAGGTTTTCCTTTTCTGAAAAAATCTTTCACAAAGGCAACGGCATTGTTATTGGCTCGCAGTGCATCTGGATTGATGACCCCACCAGGTAGCACCAACCCATCAAAATCATTAACGTTTACTTCTTCAACAGCGTTATCCACTTCAATTTCTCGGCTCCATTGATGGTCTTTCATTCCTTTTATCGAACCCTTTTTGCTGGAAATAATGCGTACGCTGGCGCCTTCTTCTTTCAACCTGTTTAGTGGTTCAAACAATTCAGATTCTTCGAAGCCATTCTCTGATAGAATGGCGATGTTTTTATTGCTCAACTTTCCCATTTTCTTTATGTATTTAATAAAACAATCTTATTTAATACAAGAAATTTGGAGGGATTGTTTAGATAAAAACCAAATCGGTGTGAGATGCACAGGAATTGCCCTTAAGCCTGACGTTTTCCTAATCTATTGATTTTGTGGAGCCATTTTTCTCGTTGATTAGCATTGGCAGTTTTAATAATTCCTAGGGGTGTGGTTTTTACGGGACTTATTCCGCAAAATTGTAACGTCGACTTTTTCAGTTGATTTATGCTCGGTTTGCCAAAAAACAGCCAATAATACCAGCCAGGTTGATCTAAAGTAGTGATAATCCTTGCTGTTTTCCCATTCAGTAGTTTGTTCCAAAAAACGGAGTTTTCACGATAGCTAAATGCCATGCCAGGCAGAAATAGCCTGTCGATAAAACCTTTTGTAATGGCAGGTAATCCGCCCCACCAAACGGGATGTACCCAAACCAAATGATCGGCCCATTTGATGTCCTCCCAAGCATGTAGTAAATCAGGCTCCAGTTCCATCCGTTTTTGGTAGCCAAATTTTAGGTTGGGATCAAATTTTAAGTTGGCAATAGTAATTTCCCGCACTTCGGCGCCACTTAGTTTTGCACCTTCTTGATAAGCTGCTGCAATTCCAAAATTGAAAGCGTTTGGATTGGGATGGCCATTGATGATGACGATTTTCTTGCTCATAAATATCTTCTTGAAGCAAAGATAGATCGAGCAAGTGGTTTAACTTTAGGACAAATGTCTAAAAAGAAACTTCGCTTCTGATACGGCTTAAATGACGTTGGGTAATGCCCAAGAAAGAGGCGAGGTATTGTAGTGGTAATTTTTGAATGTACGTGGGTTGGTTTTCCATTAAAGATTTGTAGCGATTTGAGGCACTATCTCTCTGAAGTTGAAATATCCGATTTTCAAGTTCTAAGTATTGTTGTTCCGCAACGATTTTCAAAAAAGTAGTCCATTTGAGACTATGGATACTGAGTTTCTGTATCACCTCTTTTTTAATGACGAGTATTTGGGCTTTGGTAATGGCTTGTATGTTTTCTACGCTTGGATTCCCCGTGATGAAAGATGAATAGGCTGCAATAAACTGATTGGGAAATCTAAAGCAGTAGGTAATATCTTTTCCTCCTTCAGAAATATAAAAGGAGCGAAATAGGCCATCAATCACAAAGGCTACTTCATTACTGATTTTGCCTTCATTAATAAAAATATCATTCTTGTTTAAATGTCTGACTTCAAATAATTGGACGAGCTGATTGATTTCTTCATCTGAAAAAAGATCAAAACTTTGTAGGTATTGCTCAATCATTCGTTCGTCTATGCTTTAAAAAATAGAAAGCCAAATTGAACGCAATGACGATGTGGTTAATGATGTTTGAAACTAAACCATAGTAATGATTAAAAATTTGGAAGCGTTCTTTTAGGCTCTCGCGGTGCTTTTTCTTGCTCATGCCGCCCACTAGGTATTTGGCCACATATAAGTGGGTGTTGACAATACTAGAGGCTTTTTTGGCAATTTTGATGATCCAATCAATATCTGCACTGTACTTATACTGCAAGTTATATGGTTCTGTTAGGCTACGCTTGATGTAAATGGCTTGATGGCTGATACTCATTCCATATTTGAAACTTTCCCAAGTAAAATGCTCGGGTGCTTGGTGTCTACGCCTGCCTAAGCTGTTCCAATTTTCGTCGTACATTTCGGTTTCGCCGTAGTAAATGTCGGCATTGGGAGTAGTAGCGAAAATCTTTTCAACGGTTTCCAGTTCATATATTTCATCGCCTGAGTTCATGAACAATACGTAATCGCCTGTGGCTAGTCCTAGACCTTTGTTCATGGCATCATAAATGCCTTTGTCTTTTTCGGAAATGAGTTTTGCTATGCGGTGTTCGTATTGGTTGATGACTTCTAAAGTACCATCACTAGAGGCTCCATCGATTACAATGTACTCTATATTGGAATAGGTTTGGTTAAGGATTGAAAGCATGGTGCGTTCAATATCCTTTACATTATTGTATACGATCGTAATGACAGATAATTTGGGAAGCATGGTACAAGTTTAAGAATTTAGTCTGTCATTTGGAATGTGGATAGCGAATCTAATGTTTTAAGTTGGGAGTTAATACTTTGAAGGGAGGGAAGGCCGCCCTTCAAAGTGACAATAATAGTCACGTCATTGCGAGGAGGAACGACGAAGCAATCTCTGAGGATAATGCTTATTTAATTTAACCCATTATAAAATCTTTAAATAATACTTTCCATTCGATTAACTAGGTCAGAGGCTGCTTCGTGCCTCGCAGTGACGTTGCCATTCCCGTAACTATAAGGCAAGAAATAGTCTCTATCGAATAAGGGTTAAATATTTATCTCATCGTATAAATCTTTCCACTGTGGATTTAAACTTTCTATCAATTTTATTTTAGCTAGTCTGCTACCTGCTTTAATACGTTTTTCCGCATCTATGGCTTCTTCGATAGTGGAATAGAAGCAATAGTAAACTAATTTTTTGCAGTTGTATTTAGAGGTGAAACTATTGGGATAAACATGATTTTTATGCTGCCAGATTCTATAGGCGATATCGGAGGTTACCCCAGTGTATAAAACAGCGTTAGATTTATTTGTTAGGATATAAACTAGTCCACCTCTTTCCATGCTCTTATTCATTAATTACCGTGGAGATTGCTTCGTACCTCGCAATGACGCTATAATCTTCCGTTACTGCGAGGTACGAAGCAGTCTCTAAAATAATCAATAAAGTTTTATTTAGCTGATATGAATATTAAGATACTAAACCAATCTTTTTTTATATCTATTGTGATTATAGTTAGGTAGGGGACTGCTTCGTGTCTCGCAGTGACGGCAGGAGTAGTGCGGTGTTAACTTTTAACTCTCTACTTCTTACTTTCTATTCATCACTTTCAATCTACTTCGGCATGTCATCCAGCAGCTTCAAATAAAGCAAAGCATGCTGTTCGGCAATTACTGGTGGGGCGAAAGTACTTAATATAGTTCTACGGGCTTCTTTTTGGATTTCTTCCCTTTGTTCATGGAGAAATAGCCATTCGATGCCGTCTGCCAAGTCAGCGGCGTCTTCGTATTTCGCTAAATAGCCATTTTGAAGGTGTTTCACCATATCAGGAATGCCGCCAGTGGTAAAAGCAATGACTGGTGTGGCGCAGGCTAAACTTTCCATTACGGTGTTGGGCAGGTTGTCTTCCAAAGAAGGTGTAATGAAAGCATCAGCTGCCGCGTAACATTTAGCCAAGTGCTCATCTTTATTAATGGTTCCTAAAAAAGTTGTTTTGAAAGGAAACTTGGGAATGTTTTCTTCATTCTTATTGCCAAAAATTACCAGTTCTATTTGTTCATTAGGAATTTCTGGTCGACGCGATAGTTCAAACAAGGCATCAATCAAATATTGTGTTCCTTTGTGTTTATCATTTTTTGAAGGCATGAAACCGCTCATCAGCACAAATTTTTCGGGTGCTATTTTGAGGATTTTTTTGGCTTCGGCTTTTACGTAAGGTTTAAAAACATCCACCTCAATGGTGTTTGGAATCACCGAAGTATGTCTTAGGCCCAATAAACTACTTTCTTTCACCGATTGTGCCATCCATCTGCTTGGAGCTACCACATGGAAATTTACTTCAGAATAAGCTTTTTGTTTACGCTTCCATGTCTGGTGGGAGATGTCCTTTGGGCCGCTCATTTTTAGCAAAGGACAATTGCCGCATTGCCTATGAAAATTTTCACAACTATAACGAACATGACAGCCTCCAGTGAAAGCATTGCTGTCGTGAAAAGTCCAAACAATGGGTTTCTCCAATTCATCAAGCTGTGCTAAAAACTTGGGGCTTAAAAAACCATGATTAATCCAGTGGATGTGAATGATATCAGCCTCCTTTACCAGCTTGTTTTTGAGTACGCTTTTGCCAAACCACTGTAAGGAGAAAGGTGTTTTTGCCGATTTTTTGGAAAAAAATTTGGCCAAATATCGTTCGACCATGATGTTAAAAACCGCCTTGGCCTTAGCAAAAGGGCTTTTACTTAAGTTATGGATGCTTGGATTGTTGCCGAATTGGTAATATACCAATACCTTCGAATCAATGCCCGCTTGGTTCAGCGCATCGCTTAAACGTAAACACGCTCTACCAGCGCCGCCGTTGCCATCATATGTGTTGAGGTGTACTACTTTCAAAGCAATCAAAAATACATTTTATTGTTTAGGTTTGTAAAACCGTTACTCAAATTAACTAAACTTATCAGTATAAAAATGAAGAATAAAAACCTATTCAGCAAGCTTGCGTTCGCATTTTTGTCGTTGCCGTTAATGGTAAATGCCCAAAACCAAACTTATTTTGCTAGTTGTCCAGCCTTATCTCCAGACGCACAAACTGTAGTATTCAGCTATGATGGTGATATTTGGAAAGTGCCTGTTAAAGGAGGTTTGGCCTCAAGAATTACCGCCATGCAAGGTGATGAAATCAATCCGAAAATTTCGCCAGATGGCAAATGGTTGGCTTTTTCGTCCAATCAGTATGGCAATTTTGATGTTTATCTAATGCCAATGACTGGTGGTGAAATTAAACAATTAACCTTTAACGATGGTACCGATGAAGTGGATAACTGGAGCTGGGATTCGAAAACCATTTATTTTACTTCTAGTCGTTATAACAACTTTTCGAGCTACAAAGTAGGCATTAACGGCGGCACCGCAGTGCGTTTGTTTGAAAACTATTTTAATACTACCCACAATATTGCCGAGTCTCCAGACGGCAGCTTATTTTTTAGCGATACTTGGGAAAGCAGGAACTTTGCTAACCGTAAGCGCTACAAAGGTGCTTTCAATCCGGACATCCAGTCGTATAATCCTAAAACCAAAGCGTATAAACGTTATACCGATTATATAGGTAAGGATTTTTGGACTAGTGTAGATCAAAAAGGAAATATCTACTTTGTTTCGGATGAAGCTAACGACGAATACAACCTTTACACTTTTGTGGGGGGTAAAAAAACAGCGCTTACTAGGTTTGATACTTCTATTAAACGTCCTTTTGTGGCGGCTAATGGCAATTCGGTTGTTTTTGAAAAAGATTATCAACTGTATGTATATGATGTTGCTTCCAAAAAAGCGGAAAAAATCAACATCAGTTCTTTCAGAAATCAGGTATTGACCAAAGAACAAGAGTATGAAGTGAAAGCAAATATCTTCAACTTCGACGTATCGCCAGATGGCAAAAAAATGGCTTTTATTTCAAGGGGAGAATTGTTTGTGAGCGATGTCGACGGAAAGTTCATCCGTCAGATTAGCAATAGTGGCGAGCGTGCATTGGAACTGAAATGGTTGGCAGATAACAAAACCATCCTTTTCAACCAAACTGTTAATGGTTACCAGAACTGGTTTACGGTAGTAGGTGATGGAAAATCGACCCCAAAGCAGCTTACAAATGACAAAGCCAATAATAGGGCGCTAGCTTTTAACAAAACCAAAACCCAAGCAGTTTATTTAAGTGGTAGAAACGAATTGCGGTTAATGGACCTGAAAACCTTCCAAAGCAAAACAGTCCTAAAAGATGAGTTTTGGGCTATTCAAGAGTCGGCACCTAGTTTCTCGCCAAATGACCAATATTTGCTTTTTACAGTTTACCGTAATTTTGAGCAGGATATTTTGGTACACGACCTTAAGGCCAATCAAACCACTAATTTAACCAATACTGGAGTAACCGAATCGAGTCCAATTTGGTCGCCAGATGGAAAGTATATCTATTTTACCAGTAATCGTACCAAACCTTCTTACCCTTTTGGAATGCAAGATGCGCACGTTTATCGCATCGCCTTGGATTACTACGATGCACCTTATCGTGCAGATAAGTTTGATGAATTGTTTAAGGAAAATCCGCCAGTAGCTCCAAAAGAAACGGCACCAGCAAAAGACGCTAAAAAACCTGTAGATACTGCTAAAAAGAAAGCGGAGACTAAACCTGCCGCTAAGCCGATTACCATCAATACTGAACGTATTTTAGACAGAGTGGAGTTGGTAAGTCCAGCCTTTGGAACGCAATATTTGACCGATGTTTTGGCCAAAGGCGATAAAACCTATGTGTTTTACACTTCGAGCCACGAAGGTGTACCGATGAGTACCTACAGAACGGTTATTGAACCTTTTGAGAACAATAAAATAGAAAAGGTAGCGGCTGGTGGTTTTGGCATTGCCGAAGCTGCTGGGAAACATTTTGTGTTGGCTAGGGGAGTGCTTAACAAATACAATATTGATATGAATAAGCTGGATGCGATGGATTATAGCTACAAATTCAGTAAAAACCTGAATGCCGAGTTTAATCAAATGTTTTATGAGACTTGGGTAGGTTTGGATGAAAACTTCTATGATGACGATTTCCACGGAGTAGATTGGGCGAAAATGAAAACTCGCTATGCGGCCTATTTGCCGTATGTGAACAACCGCTCTGACCTACGTATCTTATTAAATGACATGTTGGGCGAGCTAAATTCTTCTCATTTGGGCTTTAACAGCTTTGGTGCCGAAGAACGTAAAAGCATGAACTATTTTACCAATGAAACGGGGATCATTTTTAATAACGAAAAACCTTATCAGGTAGATAGAATTGTAGCCAAAAGTAGTGCGGCCCTATTGGGAGGTAAAGTTGCCAGCGGAGATATTTTAACGCATGTAAATGGCGTAAAAGTAGATGAAACGATGGATAGGGATTACTATTTCAGCAAACCATCTATTGATAGGGAAATGAATTTAACGTTCTCCCGTAATGGAAAGCCTGTCAATGTGAACGTCCACCCACAAAATACCGTCAACTTAAAATCTAATTTGTATGATGAATGGATTGCCAATAACCGTAAAAATGTAGATAATTGGGGTAAAAATCGCATCGCTTACTCTTATATGAAAAACATGAGTACTGGGGAGTTGCAAACCTTCTTATTGGATATGGTAGAGCAAGAAAATAACAAGGATGCAATTATTTTGGATTTGAGATATAACACTGGCGGAAATGTGCACGACGAAGTGCTGCGCTTTTTATCGCAACGCCCGTATTTGAAATGGAAATACCGTGGCGGTAAGTTAACTACTCAAAGTAATTTCGGCCCTGCCGTAAAACCTATTGTTTTGTTGATTAACGAACAATCGTTAAGTGATGCCGAAATGACCGCCGCAGGATTTAAGCAATTAAAGTTGGGCAAAATTATCGGTACAGAAACTTATCGTTGGATCATCTTTACCTCAGCTAAGGGTTTGGTTGATGGTTCATCTTATCGCTTACCATCGTGGGGTTGCTACACCATGGACGGAAAGAATTTAGAGAAAGAAGGTGTTGCACCAGATATTACGGTGAAAAACACTTTCGAAGATAGATTGGCGGGTAGAGACCCACAATTGGAAAGAGCTGTGGCAGAAATTATGAAAGATTTAAAATAACAGCTTCAATTGTTGGATTGTTTTCTTGTCCGCATCGAAGCAATCCGACAATAAAGCACAAAGAAGCTTACGAAGTTTTTAGTGATAAAGCGCTTGAAAACTACAGGCAATTAACGTTAAACTTCGTAAGTTTACTTCTACAAAATGGCAAACTTACTTACCGACAGAGATTTTTGGGTGAAATATTGGGAAAGCAAAACAGATCTTTCCGTTACCATTCCAGAAAATTATTTATTCCATCAGCAATTAAAGGAAATCGCTAAACAAAATCAGGTTCAAACTGCCATTGAGCTTGGCGGCTTTCCTGGATATTATGCAGTTTTTTTAAAGAAGTATCTCAAGCTTGACGTTACTTTACTTGATTACTTTGTTCATCAACCCATTACGCATCAGCTGTTGCAGGCTAATGGACTAGCCAAAGATGATATTCACATCATTGAAACGGATTTGTTTAATTATGAGCCAGCACAGCACTATGATTTGGTATTGAGCTGCGGATTGATTGAGCATTTTAACGATACTGAAGACATTATTCGAAGACACATTTCATTTCTAAAACCAGGAGGGACTTTGTTCATCACCCTGCCAAATTTTAAAGCGGTTAATGGTTGGTTCCAGAAAAACTTCGATAAAGAAAATTACGACAAGCATAACATTAACTGCATGGATCCTCAACTGCTGAAGCAGATCGTCGAAAATGCAGGGCTTAAAGTTTCAAGTGCCAAATATTTTGGTAAATTTAGTATCTGGTTAGAGAACGAAAAGGAAAAATCGGCAGGGGTGAGGATGTTTAAGAAAGCTTCTTGGCTAATTGGCAAGGTTTTTACCAAAATATTCCCTTTTGATTCCAAACAATTATCGCCTTATATCGTGATCGAAGCCAAAAGGACAAACTAAAAATAATTAACGCTCATGAGTATCAGTTGGGGATATTCTCCCAAAGTTGAAAAGTTTATTCCCTTATCTGATTTTCCTTCAGACAAGTATTTAATTATTGTTAGGCAGGCTTTCGAAAACTTAGGCTGGAAGTTGAGCCATGTCTCCGAATCAGGCATTATTGCTTACACGCCACTTTCATTTCAATCTTACAGTGAAGAAGTAACGGTACGCATTCACGGAAACTTTGCTGTAGTAAAGAGCGAATGTGTGGGCATGCAATTGCTTTTTAACGACTACGGAAAGAACGAAGCCAATTTAGAAAAGCTTTTTCACGAATTTGAGTATGTACAATATCATTTGAGCGATCAATGGGAGGAGCAGGTGCGTGCTTTTCATGAATTTGCGGAAAAGCAAGATGACCACTATTTTGAAAAAGCACCCTTGGCGGTAAAGGATAAGATGAAGAATGTCTTTTATCTGTTTGCTCCTAGAAAAGGTTACATCGCTGCGCCAATTCTACTGGGATTGAATATACTTTGTTTCTTCGCTTGGATTGGCCTACTGATTGCCACACCCATGTTTTTGGTTGCTAGACAAGTACCCCCTGAAGAAATTACCAGGCTCTTTACGGAGCTTAATGTAATGGGCTCACTCAATAGAAAGCTAGTGCTAGAAGGAGATTACTGGCGCTTACTTAGTTACCAGTTTTTACATGGTTCCTTTAGGCATCTTTTCTTCAATATGTATGCGTTTGTTTATTTGGGGCTCATGTTGGAAAACAAAATTGGGTGGAAAAAATTTCTATTGATCTACGTGCTAAGCGGAATTTGCGCAGGTTTAACCAGTATTGCCTACCACGAGAATATTTATACCGTAGGTGCTTCGGGAGCAATTATGGGGCTTTTCGGTGCCATGCTGGCTTTGTTGCTAAACAAATTTTTTGAAAGCAACGCCAACAAAGCATTACTAGTAAGTACTGTTTTTGTACTGGGCATCATGTTAATCAACGGCAGTTTGAGCGCAAGGGTTGATAATGCCTGCCATTTGGGTGGTCTAATTTCTGGCTTTGTTATTACTTATCTATTGGTTTTCGACCATCGATGGAGCGTCAATAGGGTTTATCCTGCAATAAAATACGCTTCGGTGGTTGTGCTGTTCGGTGTGTTTAGTTATGTTATTTTCGCTTTCACTACCGTTTATCAACATGAGGAATTTTTTAAGCTAAAAAAGCAATTTGACATCAATGCGTTTATTTTTAATCGAGTGCTTTGGATGAAGGCCGACTACGCTAAGGACCAAAAAATTCAGCATGTTTATTCCTTTGGCATTAGACCAAGCAAAGCAAATTTGGCAGTGGTAGAAAAAATGGGTAAGCTAAAGCTCAATGATCACCTTACGCTAGATAGAAAACTGAGAACAGCAATTGCCAAGGAAACCTATGAAGCCGCTGAGCTTTTGATGAAAGATGTTAAAAGCGATCATCAATACAGAAAACAGGTGTCTGAGAAGATTACCAACCTCATGAAAATGCAGGCTAAGTTTAGGGACAGTTTGGGGCGTATCTCATCACCGTTACCTCAATAAAAAGAGACCTATTTCGCTCAGCGTAATTGCTACGGGACACTTGGTGATATTTATCCTTATCGACTGCGTAGAGATTAGTTGCTCCAATTTAATTAAACGTTTGGCTCCAATGCTTTCTCCTTTTGCTATTTGTTGCCATTTGCCCTCTATTAAGGCTTCAATATTGTATTGCTCAATCCTTTGGCCCAGTGGAATATATTCTTGAAGGCTAATAATGTCAAAAGTGATGGGGATTTTAAAGTTCAGGGAAATAGTTGCGTTTTTTACACCGTCGGCTGTTGCCCAGTAGGTGCTTTTATGATTATCCTTTAGATAGCTAGTTTTAAATTGTGAACCTCTAGTATTACTGGCTACTATTGTTGCTCGGGAAGCTAAATTATTTGAAAAAGTTTTGGCGAGTGTACTTCCAAATTTATTCAAGGCATTTACATCATCTTCATGCAAAAGCCCTCTTTTGTCGGGGGCAAGACCTAAATCTAATCCAGCACCTCTTCCAACACTTTTTATATACAGGTCAAACAGCTGTTCGGGTGTTTTAGGCTTTTCGTTGGGGTGATAGAACCAGCCTTTTCTTAAAGGCACATCACATTCTGCAGGCATCCAAAACTTTCCATTTCTAATTCCACTTGGGCTTTCAGGATAGTTGGCTTGGCCTGGTACTGCAACATTTTTTCCTTGTGGCGGCATAGGTGTAAAAGTGGCCCAACTCGTTTCCGCAGCTGTTCCGTTTTCGTTACCCACCCAACGTACATCAAGACCAACATCACTAAAAATATTTGCTGTAGGCTGTAGTTTTCTTGTGATTTTCCAAGTATTATTCCAGTCGTAGTAGGTGGTATTATCAATAGAACGTTTTTCCCTTGCACCTCCATAATAGCCATCGCCGCCATTAGCACCGTCATGCCAGCTCATAAAAAGCGGTCCATAGTTAGTATAAAGTTCTCTTAATTGCTCCTGATAAATAGCGAGATACTTTTCTGTTCCGTAATATGGATTGTTTCTGTCCCAAGGCGAACAATAAACCCCAAATTTAAGCCCATGTTTTCTGGCTGCGGTTTCAAACTCCTTCACTACATCGGCTTTGCCATTTTTATAAGGGCTTTTAGAAATGTTATAAGGAGTGGTTTTTGTTGGCCACAAAGCAAAACCATCGTGGTGCTTTGCCACTAAAATAATGGCTCTCAATCCACCCGCTTTTGCCGCTAAAACAATCTGCTCTGCATTAAATGATGTTGGATTGAACATTTCGGGATCGGCGTCGCCATATCCCCATTCTTTGTCCTCAAAAGTAGTGGGAGTAAAGTGTATCAAGCCATAAAGTTCAACATTGTGCCATGCCAATTGTCGTTTAGAAGGGATTGCACCATAGGGCTTAGGTGGAGTATTTTGTGCAAATAAGGTAGTGCACAATATCAAATTCAGGTAGATGATTGTAAATAATTTCATAGTAGGTTTTGGTTAGGTAAAGTTATAGGCACGGCAAGTAAAGCGGAGAAACGGCAGCGTATGTGATTCCTAAGGTAGCGATAAGAATGAAATTTAACAACAAAATTCCTTTTCAAACATCTTGAGCATTAGGGTAGTGTGGCCTGACCCCAAAAGTATCCATACATTGTTTATTAGAAATAGAAGCGTAGGATGGTTACTTAATTATTTACGTAATTTTTCGTTGAGGTAACGTTTGATTCGAGTCCATAGACTACCTTTTCTGCTGGCTAGAAAGCTTTTGATTGCCACATAAGCATTTTTGTCCTCCACAATTTGCTTTGGGAAAACGGTAATGGGTTTTGGATTGATAATGACGTTGTAAATATCGTTAATGCCAGAGTGTACGCCTGTGCCATCATGACCAATATTGTTCACTAAGGATTGAGATGGATTTAGGGTTAAACCTCCCTTTAGGAAGATGGAGGCATACCAACGAATGGCCCAGGAGTTGTTTCTGCCACGTTTAAAATCCTGCATCTGTTTCCAGAAATTCATAGTGCCTTCAATCGAAAACTCATGGATTTTGCGGGCATTAAATTGCTTTAGTAATGTATCGATATTGGGTTCGAAATGTTGCCAAGCCCTTTGCCACGTTGCCCAGCCCCAACTGGTAGCCGCTCTATAAAAGAAACTCTCAGGTAAGTTTTCTTCTTTTAAGTGGTACATGTAAGCCCCAATGTGCATCACTTTTTCTTCATTTCTGTAAATATTGAGGGCCTCGTTAAAATAAGTTAAGGTATGCGGAGAGGAAACCAAATCATCTTCAAAAACAATAACCTGTCCGTAGCTTTGGTTCAATTGGCTAACTCCTTCTATGACCGAATTTGCTAAGCCTTTGTTTACCTTGCTTTCGATAATTTTTACAGATTTAAAACCTTCTACGGTTTTGATGAAGCTTCTTACTTCATTTACTTTTTCCTCATCGTTTGAAGTTTTTGGCCCGTCAGAAAAAATATATAAACGACTGTCGGCCGCAAGCAGATTTTGCTGTAAGAATTTAACGGTACGCTCTGTATGCTGCGGACGGTTGTAAACAAATAGAGCTATTGGCGCCAGATTTTGCATAAATCAAATTAATTCTAAAAAAATACCTGAATGCTTAACGGCTAGATGTCCAAACAGTTTTTTGGTTTGTAAAAAACAGAGGTTGCTTTGTTATAAAAAAGTCCAGGAGAAATACCAGAGAAAGAGAGTTCTTTAAAGCCTTCTGCCTTCAAAAAGGTTCTAGCTTCTTCGTAAACCTCACGTTCCGAATCGTCTAAAACCAATACACCACTTTCAGTTAGTGCACTAATACTGTGTTTGCAACAGTTTACCCGGTCTCTTCCATCCACAATAATCACGTCAAATTTTTCACCTAGTAGTTTGGCTTTTTGGCTATATTCTCCATTCGGTTCAAGCTTGGTGAAAATCATTTCGGCATTTGGGGCTTTTTGGTTCACAATCTTCTTGTACCAAGCTTCATCATGCTCTACTGAAACTACTCGTTTTACATGCTTGGCATAAAAAAGGGTAGAATTGCCCGAGCCATATTCAAATACAGATAAGTTTTTGTTCAATCTGTATTTGATAAAATCGATGAACGAATAAGTTACCCAAGGAATAGGTTGATTGTGCGCATCTACTGCTTGGCGGTTATCAAAAGCTGTAAACCATCCAATACTAGCCAAATAGCCTTTATGGCCATACGATAAAAGGGCAGACAAACGCTTTGGTTTGGATAGAAGTGTTGCTAGTGCTTGTAGTTTGTTCAACGTTTAAAAATTTTTTGAAATAAAGAAACCAAAAATAATGATTTTAACATCATTAAACCTTGTCGGTGTGTTTTTGGGATCACAAGGATAAAGAAAGTTGCGACAAAATAGGCCGCAAGTGTAGCCATTGCTGCACCCATAATTCCAAATTTGGGAATTAGATAGATATTTAGTGCAATATTTACGGCAGCTCCAACGGCAGTTCTGATTAAAGAAATTTTAGTATAGCCTTCTGCAATAAGATATTGGCCACTTGCAGAGCCCAGAAATACGAAAATTCCTGCCCATACATGTACGGAAAGTACATGTGCGCCAGTCCAAAATTCTTCTTTATAAATGATCCTATAAGCCAAAGGCGATATCAAGGTGGTGACTATAGCGATACTTAAGCTCATCCAAACCATTAGATCATACATATTTTGTAACCTCTTTTGGTACCTTTCTGGATCATCACGTTTGGCATTCATAATCGCTGGAAAAACCGATGTAACAATGGCCACTGGGATAAAATACCAACTCTCGCTTAGCTGAACAACAGTGGAGTATATGCCTAACTGTCCTGAGCCTAAATAATTATCTACCATGAGTTGGTCTATTTTCATGTATAATGAAACAAGAATAGCAGAAAATGCTAAAGGCCAAGCGTTAGAAAGTAGATGTTTGGCAATATTTTTTTTGTATTTCCATTTGAACAAACTACCAGCCTTTTTGTGGTAAAAATAGAAATAGCCAAAAGCTAAAATGACGGTATCGAAGAATATAGCCCAAATGAACCAAATCAGTTCTGCATGATTCAAAATCAATAGCAATTTGATTAATGCAGAAATAATATTTCCAAATACTTGTGTAAACGTTACATATTTGGCCTGTACTGTAGCTTGGAAATAACTATCGGTAATATAAAAAGCTTGTGTGATGCCACTTAGTCCAATGATCAAAATATAGCTTAATGGCGTTTGTGTAGGCGTAAAAAAGTTTTGGTTAACGAGATAGCCAATATAGATCAACGGCATTGCTAATAGACCGCCAACTAATTTTAAACTTAATGCGGTTCCTAAAAGTTCATTCTTTTTTTCGGGATGTTTTAAAAGTTCTCTCGTTGTAAAGCCGTCTAGGCCTAAGGCCGCCGCCGCTATGAAAAAAGCGATGAATGCTTGAGGATAATTTAATAAGCCATTTTGATCTTTGCCCAAGTAATTGGCAATAGCAAATCCAACTAAAACTTTGATCAACAAGCTACCAACACGAGCAAGTATTAGCCAGCCTGTATTCTTAAAATACTTGTGTAGGGCATCTTGGTCAAAACCTTTAATGTGGGGCAGCTTCATTGGCTCAAAGATGCAAAATTAGCTTTGTTGCTTAAAACTATTTTCGATACGTTTCAATTGTGCTAGATGATGCTTAAGGTGTATCTCAATAAATCGTAGCCAGTGTTTGGCATTTAGATAACCTATTACTGGATGTTTAGCCTTAATTTTTGGATCAGCATTCTTGATTTTTGGATAGGCTAAGGCGAGCTGTAGCTCAAAATCGGTGATGAACTGCTGTGCCGCTGCGGGACTTATTTTCTTTACCCTCTCGGCCATTTTAGGAGGCGCTTTATATTTCCTGCCTGGTGGAAGCATCCCTAGCCATAAAATGAACTTTACCGCCAGGGCAGTAGGTTTTACTTGACCATCTCCTTTAATACAGTTGTTCATCGCTAATAACGATAGCAAGCTCGAGTCGAAAATATGCGAATAAACCTCGCTATAGCTCCAGCCACTAATGGGCGGCTCTTGCTGAAAATCAGCTGGGCCTAAGTGGTGGAGCATTTGTTGATAGGCATCAACGGTTTTCAAGATAGATTGATATACTTTTTCGACTTTCATGTCATTAATTCGATGCTATTTTTGCTTGCTAATGAAATCTAATAATGCCTGTTTATTACTTTGAAATTTAAATTTATCAGCAAGGGTATAATAATTCTCTTTATCAAAGGTAATCCTGAATGCCCATTTGGCAAAATCCAAGCCTTTGTCTTCAAAACTATAGCAAGCAATCAGTTCTTTCACCTGTTCGCTGGTAAGTTTTATATTTATTAACGCAACTTTAGCCAATTCAGTTTTATTGTCGTCAAAAGCTTCACTTTTAAATCGTTTGTAAAAGGCCGCAAAATCGTTTGCAGACATTGGCCTGTTTCTAACCTGTTCTGTTTTTTGTGCTTCTAAAAACTTCATAAATTCATCCTTGGTGCTCATAAAAGTAAAGGAGTCCTTCAGTAAATAAAATTGATGCGGGTCTACGACATATTGAAACTCCTGCTTGGCGAGGAGTAGTTTACTTTCATCCTTAAAAAACAGCGGTAATAGTTGACCAATTTGCTTGGTACTAAGGGCCGCATAATTAGAATAAGCGGTAATCACTTTCAGCTTTTGGTCATCAAAAGCTTCTTGTTTTACACGGACAACTAGGGCGTCGAAATCATTGCTATATTGCGGCTGACCTGGTCTGTTTGGCGAAACAACAGCGTCTACATATTCATCAAAGTCATCCAAAGCATAAACGTTGTTGATGTAAATGTTGAGTTCTTTTAGGAGGGTTAAGCCACTTCTTCTCGAAAAATTGAAAACAAGCCTTTTGTTGGGAATGACATTAATTTCTCTCGAAAAAACTTTTTCCGAGCCTGCAAGAATCGTAAGTATAGGTCGGGTATTATAAACGTCGTAAAATCGAAATCTTCCAGTGGCGGAACTGATTAATTCATCGTCTAGATAAACTTTGAAATGGCCACGTTCTGCCACTTGTACAAAAACTTCGGCTTTGCCACGGGTTCTTTGTGCAAAGGCAAGGCTAATGGACAGTAAAGCCATTAAACCTAGTAGGATTAACTTCTTCATATGAATTCATTTGTGTGTGGTTTGGTCAAAGCCAAAATCAATCCAATATCTGTTAAGGAAAGTTAAAAATGGTCAAGCAGTTCTTCCAAATGATGAATTTGCTGGGCTACATCGCTGGGTTTAGTAGCTTTAAGAGGGTTAAAGAAAATGGCTTTCATGCCAAAATTTTGTGCACCATAAATGTCAGCTTCAAGGCTATCGCCAATCATGATGCTTTCGTGTTTGCTAGCCTGCGCTAAATTTAAGGCATATTCAAAGATGGCTTGGTCTGGTTTATTGACTCCTACATCTTCAGAAATCACCACATTTTTAAAATAGGGATTGAGGTTGGATACTTTCATTTTGGTAAGTACCGCTTCTTTAAACCCATTGGAAATGATGTGTAAAGGATATTTCTGTTGCAAATAACTGAGCACCTTTTCTGCACTTTCAAAAAGATTGGTTTTGGTGGGGCCTATGCTTACATAATCTTTCTCAAAATTTTCAGGAACAAGCTCTGGACTTAAACCAAGGTCTATAAATGTTTTTCTGAAACGTTCCTCTCGCAGCGCTTGCTTACTGATTTTACCTACATGGTATTGTGCCCAAAGCTGATGATTGTTTACGGTATAAGTGCTGATAAATTGCTCTGCAGAGTTGATTCCAAGTTCTTTGAGCTTATAAGCTTCGTACAGTTCCAACAAAGTTTCATGGGCATTGCGGTCAAAATCCCAAATGGTATGGTCAAGGTCGAAGAAAATGTGCTTAATCATGTATCGAAGTTTAAATGCAAAGGTAAGCATTATAAATAAGGAGCTACCTTGGTTTTAAGCTCATTGATGAGTTCTTCATCCATGTATTGATACTCGTCTTCGATATTTAAAATGACTGTTTTTTGTCTAACGCTATTCCCAAATTTCTGTTCAATAAGCTGCAGGTGCTTTTTCTCCATGACAAAAATAACCTCGGCCCAATCGACATGCTTTTGATTGATTTTTATTCTGGCGGAAGGCGATGTTCCAGCAGACCTGGCAAAGATAGTAGGGTGGTTTTTGTAGATAGCTTCTCCCGTTGGACTTCTCCATTCATTTCTACTGCATACAAAAAGGATATTCATCGAGCTAATTTACTGCTTTATCCCGTAAGCTAAATCTCCAGCATCACCTAAGCCAGGTACGATGTAACTTTTGCTAGTCATTTCACTATCAATAGCGCCTAGCCATAAACTGGCTTTGGGCAAATTGGCTTTTACATGGGCTACACCTTCGGTACTGGCAATGGCCGCAACAATATGCAACTTTTCGATTTTGTAGGAGTTGATGAGCTCTTTTGCGCAAAGAACAATACTTAAGCCTGTAGCTAACATTGGGTCAACTAAAATGACGGTTTTGCCTTCCAAATCAGGCGCTGAGATATGTTCCATTTGAATCACGAAATCGCCATTTTTCTTCGTCTTACGATAAGCCGTAATAAAAGCCGATTCGGCTTGGTCAAAAACACTCAACATGCCTTGGTGCATTGGAATACCCGCCCGTAAAATAGTCGCTAAAACAGGGGCTTGGACCAATACTTGGCTTGTGGCAATGCCTAATGGTGTTTGCGTTTCTACTTCCTGATATTTTAGCGTTTTGCTTATTTCGTAGGCAAAGAAAGCTCCTAAACGCTCCATATTTTTACGGAAACGCATGGCGTCCTTTTGTATTTGCTCGTCTCTTAACTCGGCAATAAAGGTGTTGGCAATGCAATTGTTTTTGCTTAGGTCGTATATCATGTTATAAATATAACCAAATACGCTCTAAATTGTTACGGGTTTTTGGAGAATGCAAGCATTTTTTCGTACACCTGTTTCCAGTCTTTCCAGTGGCCCGTTTCCGAAAGGCTTTCGTTGTGCCACAAACTATAAAAGGTGCCATCTACAATCTTTACGCTTTCCATTAAATCGTGGATAAGCATTACCGCTTGGGTTGGATTTAGCTTGAGGTATTTACGTAAGGTACTGTCCATTACCGCAAACGGATGAATTTTAAGGTGGGATTGCTTATCGAGCTGTAAATCATACCAAAAAAAAGGAGTACATGTCCCAGCTCTAAAACCCACTTGCGAGGCATATCCCATGGTGTAGTCGTGATTAATGCCTACTTTGATAAGTTGTAAATACGTTTTTGGCAAATGTAGTTTAAGGTAATGCTGTCTCGAGCTATCTACGCTTTTATGTAGTACTGATTCTAATAATTCCTTTTCTTCTCTCAACTTAATTACATGACTATTGGAAGCATAGGAAGGATGAAGGCCGACTTTAGCTTCTTTGACCGTATTTTCAATCAGCTGTTGTAACAATTCGTCGTTGGGATGAATGTTCACATCATGTGTTCGATGCCCTTTGTAGGAGAGGAGGAAGAAGAAAATGGCATTCAAACCATGTTTTTGGTGTATTTGATGTAGAAACTGGTAGGTGTCAAACGGGTCCTTTCGTTTGCCCAAACCCGTACGGATAATGTTGCTGAACTTTTCCGTATCGCCTTTGGTCAAGGCTCTTACCAAACGGGCAGCATTTTTAATGATTCCGCTCGATTTGAAATGGTAAGCTCGGTCAATATCGATAGTAGGGATAAATTCAAATTTTCTGCTTCCAAAATGTAAATCCGAAAGCTTGTTGATGAGCAGGTTTTTTAGGATAATTCCCCATTGGTCAATTACTGGGACTTTTAGAAGACCCAATTGAAATTGTAAACTCAATTTGGCGGGAAATCTCAAATGCTCGTCGGGCTCAAAAGGAAGATATTCTTCGTACCTGCTCAAAAAATAGAATGATGCCGCAAAAATATCAAAAGGCAAAGCACTTCCTTTTACGGCAAAGGGCACCCGTTCATTTCCAAAATCAGTAATGTCGATCGTTAAGGGTTGGATGTTGTTTTTGGAAAGTAGGCCATCTGCTTTAAAAAAAAGTTCACCTGCCAAAGGAACTTCCGCATAAGTAAATTTCGGGCCATTGTAATCCACAAATTGTTGGGCTACGCTGGTGAAATCGAAGTCGCAACGCAAAACCTCTCTGAAAATAAAATTAAAGATGTATTTGGTACGTGGAGTAACCTGTGGAGAGAAAACGAGCAGTTGCATATTTACTAAGATAGTGAATATGCATTTTTAAACAGAAAATTTAAGATGTTTTTTGTTTAGGGCACTGTTGATGTGCTGTTGAGCTTGTCGAAACATTGATAGAGGCCTTCGACAAGCTCAGGCTGACAGGTGATGGTTTTGGACCGACAGGTAACTAAAAAGCATTGAAAAACTCAAACAAGTTCACATTCCCATTAATGTTCAGCTTTTTCCTTAGTCGATATCGCCCAATTTCCACACCACGTGGCGAAATCTTCATCAATTTGGCAATTTCCTTAGTAGAAAGATTCATTTTAAGGTAAGCAGAAAGTCGTAATTCGTTGCTGCTAATAGAGGGATAGGCATCTTTCAGATGCTTCAAGAAATCGACGTGTACTTTATCAAAATGAACGGTAAACTGTTCCCAACTTTCGTCTGATTTTTCTTCGGCATTAAGTAACCTGATGATTTTGTTAAAATCGGCAGCCTGCTCATCATCTTTAAGCTCTTTTTTTAGCTTGAAAAGCTCTGTTTTAATCTTCGACATGAGGTCTGCCTTTTGCACTAAGTGCATGGTGTTGGAAGCAAGTTCTGAGTTTTTGGTTTCTATTTCCAGCTCGAGTTTCTCATTTTTTAGTTTGATGATTTCCTTATCCGACTTGTCCATTTCCAATTGGTGCATGTATTTCACATGTTCCTGTTCCCTTTGAAAGGCAATACGCTGGTTGGTGATTTTACGTTGCTGCCTTTTGTAAACAAGGTAGATGATCCCGAAGAAAATCAAGACGTACACCACGTAGGCGACAATGCTTTGGTACCACGGTGGTAAAATGGTAAACTCATAGGTAGCCGCAAGCGATTCGTTGCCCAAATTGTCCTGCGTTTTAACCATAAAAGTATAGTTGCCAGCGGGAAGGTTGGTATAATCCTTTTCGGTTTTTTTATCTAATGCCGACCAATTATCATCAAAGCCTTTTAGGTAGCAAGTGTAAAAGGTGTTTGCCTTGTTTTTAGTAAAGGTAGAAGAATATTCGAAATGGAAGGAATTTAGGCTATGTTTAATACGGTGTTTGACGGTTTGGCTGGCATTTGCATTTACATCGCCAAAGTAGCCGCCAAACAATAAACTATCGGTTTTTCCCGAGGCTTTAACCAAGCTAATGCGTACTTGTTGTTTGCCATATCTGCCCAAATATTTCTCAAAATTAAGATGGTAGAAACCTTTTTGGGCACCAATAATAATGTTGTTCTTGTCGACACAATTGATATGCTCAAAGCCACCAAGGGTTTTGCCATTCAATTCGGGAATGTAGAGCAATCTGTAGTTTTTTCCATCAAACTGTGCCACCCCAAGTTTTTTTTCTTCAATGAACCAAATGTTGCCTTGAGCATCTTCTTTAAGATAACGCACATATCGTTCGCCAAAAATAGGCGTAAAAAAATTCGAGACTTCAAATCGGTCTGTTTCGGGATTGTACTCATAAACGCCTTTTTCCGTACCCACGGCAATACGATTTTTAACACGGTAGATGTGGTTGTTAAAGGTAGAAGGCAGTCCTTTTTTGTTGGTATAAAGCGATACGCTGGTGGTTTTTAATCCCGATAGGGTAATTTTATAAACACCTTTGTAAGGATGTGATACCCAAATTTTGTTCCCATCTGGAATGACAAAACGGGCAGATTCACTGAAATTTGCAATATTGCCTACTACTTTGAACTGACTACTCTGATAGTTGAATATTGAGATTCCGTTATAGTTGCCAGAAAGGATCCAACTATTGGAAGGGTCGGCGGTAGGGAAGTCAACAAAATTCCAATAGCCTCTTCCCGTAGCAATTGGCACCGCTTGATTGTTCACCGCTTCAAAAGCACCCTCGTGTCTGCCCAAAAGTAATTTGTTATTGAGCACGTTCATGCCCCAAGCTTGGCCTCCCGCATTGGCTACAGGTGTAAAATTAGCTTGTGCCAAACTAATGTCGCCGCGATGTGCTAACGGAAGCTTATAAATGCCGTTGGATAGGCCTACGTATAAATTGTTTTGGTAAATGATGGAAGTGTGTCCACCTGCGTTATCAAAAATCGGTGGGTTAATGTGTTTTAGCGCGTTTCCACTGGCAATAAAACTAATACCATCGGCTAGACCTAACCAGATGTTATTGTTGTTGTCCTTAAATAAACTTAATACCGAATTGTTTTGAAGTCCAGCGTTTTTAGACAAATGGTACAGCTCTTTGCCATTTTCCTCCATGAGGAAAAAGCCATTATTTAAGGTGGCAAGGCCAAGGGTGCTTTCATTGACATTGCAGGTATTGGTGATATTAGGAATATGCGCAGCTTCTTTAATCGGTGTCATTTGACCACCGTTAATGACTTGTAAACCGTGCGATAGAGAGCTTACCAGTATGCCGCCATTTCCATAAGGACACATTGAACTAATGGTAAAATAAGGAGAGATAGGTTCTTTAAGTAGTGGTAACCAATTGTTACCGACTAATTTCAGGAGTCCTTTTGTTTTATCGTGCGCAATAATTTCGTTGTTGGCCATTCCTAGGTACAGCCATTTGGAATTGGTGCCAAAAACAGTAATCTCATTATTATACCATCTGAAAATGGCGTTTTCGGTTCTAAAAAATACTGCTTTGCCAGCATACTGTATGTTCCAGATATCGGCAAAAGAGCTATAGCTTTTAGGGATTTTGGGTTTTAAACTGTTGAAAGTGAGCTTTCCGTTCTCGTCTGGAGCAAAATACCCAAAGTCGCCCTGGCCACCTGCGTATATCTTATGATCGGCAGCGATCTTAATTGACCTTACAATGGTTTTGTTCGGAAGAGGATAGATTTTCCAACGGCTACCGTCAAAAGTGAGCAGTCCTTCATCGTTGGCAAAATAGAGCACGCCATTTTTGTCTTGTTGAATATCCCAGTTGTGAGTCCCCCCTCCATAAGTAGTATTGTCATAGTTGACAATGTCGGGCATGCCAATTGGGTTTTGAGCAAAACTCAATAAGCAGCTAAACAAAAATAGAATAAGTGATATTTGGCGTTTCATTAACAAAATAAAAGTAGACAAAATCTGTGTTTCTTCAAATGATGTAGGTGAAATCCTTTATATTGGTGCTTTTTAAGCGGTTTTGATGTAGTTTTGATGGGGTTGTAAATTTGGAGCTTGGTAGCCATCGGTAATACATTTGTGTTAATTAACCCGATAACCAAATAATAAAAATCGTATGAACTACAAGTCGTTTGTAAGGCATCATTGTCTTTTGTTGTTGGCTTGTCTTACACTTTTAAGCTATGGCTGTAAAGATGAAGACTATGCCGATAAATTAGGAACTCCTGCTAAAGCATCTTTTAAGGTGACCAAAGTACAGGGCAAAGTAAATACCTATCTATTAGAAAGCACTTCTCAAAATGCTTACCGTTACCAATGGGATTTTGGCTTGAACGAAGGGCCTAAACCTGCGGGTGCTTCTACCGAAGCTTATTTCATTTCTAAAGGAACCTACAATGTAAAGCTTTATGCTTACGGTGAAGGGGGCTATGACATCGCTACACAGCCAGTGGTGGTAGACCAAGATGATTTTACGCCAACCTTGAACAATCCTATTTTCCAACAGTTGGTAGCACATGCTTGGAAGCTAGACCCAGCATCAACGGCGCCTATTACCGTAGGTACTGAGAACAACCCAGCAGAATATTTTGGTGGCGGCGCTTTGGCCAATTGTCAGGTTGATGATGATTACACTTTCAGCTTTGCTAATAACGCGTTTAAGTTAAGTTACAAAGCCAACGGACAAACCTTTAATGCGGGAAATATTGCTCCAAACTACAGTTGTGCGGCAGATAGATCTTATGATTCTGCTTTTACTTTTAGCACAACGGTTCAAGGTGCAGGGATTGCTACCATCACCATTCCAGGTAATGTGCCAGATAGATTTATTGGTGTAACCGATGTTGCTTCTAATAATTATCGTATCATTTCTATTTCAGCTACTGAAATGGTATTGCGTTCTGGAAAATCAAATGAAACAGTGCACCAAATGCGTTTCGTGAAAAAATAGTGCGCCGTTAACGGTATTGTGAAATTAAAAGACCAAATATAAATATGAAAAAAATTCGACTATTAATCGTATTGCTAATTTGTTCGTTTGCGCTGCAGAGCGCATTCGCACAGAACTTTACTGTTTCTGGTGTGGTGAAGGACAGATTGGGCAAAGAAGTTCCAGGAGTTTCGGTAATCATTAAGGGCACCACTAACGGAGTTTCTACGACGGCAGATGGTAAGTATTCCATTACTGTCCCTAAAGCTGGTACTACCTTGGTATTTTCTTTTATTGGAATGACCACTCAAGAGTTCTTAATCACCAAGTCAGAAACCATTAATGTGGTGCTAGACGAGAGTGCCAACTCACTTAACGATGTGGTGATTGTGGGTTTTGGTACTCAAAAGAGAAGTAATGTAACGGGTTCCGTATCTACTGTAAACAATAAACAATTGGTTCAAACACCAGTTGGAGATTTGAGTAATGCGCTTGCAGGTCGTACGCCTGGGGTAATTACCAAACAACCTTCTGGTGAGCCAGGAGCTGATGGTACCCAAATCTACATCAGAGGTAACTCTACTTTTGGTGGTGGTAGCATGGAACCATTATTTGTCATTGATGGTGTGGTGCGTTCTGGCCGTGATTTCGGTCAGATGGACCCGAATGAAATCGAAAGCGTAAGTATTTTAAAAGATGCTTCTTCGGCCGCAATTTTTGGGGTAAAAGGAGCTAACGGTGTTGTTTTGGTCACTACAAAACGTGGAAAGGCTGGACAAATTACCACCAATTATTCATTCAACTACGGCTTTTCTAAAGTAACCAGACTGCCTGATGCTTTAGGCTCTTATGAGTATGCCGTGTTATACAATGAAGCGAAATTAAACGACAATCCAAACGCAACGCCAGAGTTTTCATTGGAGCGTTTGGAAGCTTTTAAAAATGGAACTGATCCAGACGCAAATCCTAATACCGATTGGATGGATTTAGTACTTGGAGGTACTGCACCAAGAATGCAGCACAACCTATCATTAGCAGGTGGTAGCGAAAAAATCAAATACTTCACCTCTTTCGGTTATTTAAACGAAGACGGTTTGTACAGTTCTTTAAATTATAAGAGATATAACGTAAGAAGCAACGTGGATATCCAAGCTACTTCTACTACAAAAATCTCTATTGATTTATCAGGCAGGTTAGAGAACAAACAATCTCCGCCAGCAAGTATCGATAACATTTTTGAGCACACCATGCGTAACCCGCCAGTGCAACCTGCTAGATTTTCTAACGGTTTGTTAGCGGCGCCAGGTGTATATCCAAATCCACTGGCATTGATTAGTGAAGAAAGCGGCTACAACAGAAATTCTGCGAGTTATTTCATGAGTAATTTTCAAGTGGTACAACAAATACCAGGTGTAGAAGGACTTTCTATTAAGGGAGTTTTAGCTTTCGATAGAAACTTCAACCAAAATAAAATTTGGAATCAGTGGGTGCCACTTTATGTGAGAAATAATGATGGAACTTACACCGTGAACTCTCAATCAAAATCATCGCTTTCTAAAGGATACGGTGAAGGACAAAGCACTGAATTGCAAGGTCACATTAACTACGACAGAAGGTTTGGTAAACACGGTATCTCTGCATTGGCTTTGGTATTACAAAAACAAAATCAAGGCACAGGAATTTATGGCGCTAGAAATTCTTACGAAAGTTCCGCTTTACAGATTTTAAATTTCGGTCCAGCTTTAAATGAGGTATTGAGCGATGGCGAAGATAAAACAGCTTTGCGTAGTGCTGCAGTTCGTGTCAACTATGACTACGATGGTAAATACCTTTTCCAAGCGAGTTTAAGAAGAGATGAGTCAGAGAACTTTGCGCCAAAAGAAAGAACAGGCTATTTCCCTGCATTTTCTGCGGGTTGGTTAATCACCAGAGAAAATTTCATGCAAAATGTAAAGTTTATCGATTTCTTAAAACTGAAAGCTTCTTACGGTACTTTGGGTAGCGACCGTATTCCAAGCCGTTTTGGTTACTACAACCGTTATAACCTAGTGCCTAACGTGTACCCATTTGGTGGTAATTTTGTAACAGGTTTAACCCCTGGAGCTATTGCCAACGAAAATTTAACTTGGGAAACTTCTGTTAAAATGGATGCTGGTATTGAAGCTAAATTCTTTAAAAGCCAACTAAGTGTTGATTTCACTGTTTTTAAAGAAAGAAGAAAAGACATTTTAGCGACAAGGTCATTATCTGTTCCATTGAGTTTTGGAGCTGCTTTGCCTGCTGAAAACTTCGGTATTGTTGACAATAAAGGTTTTGAGTTAGTGTTAAACCATACCAAACAGTTAACTAATGATTTGTCGTACTTCATTGGAGGTAACTTCACTTACGCAAAAAACAAAATTGTAGAAGCGGCAGAAGCTTCTAATATTCCTGAATATAGACGTATTACAGGAAGACCAAACGGTGGGATTTATGGTTACAAAGCAGTAGGCATTTTTAAAGATGCAGCAGATTACGCAGCTTCACCAAAACATACGGCATATTTAAGTTCTACAGGCCCTGGTGATATCAAATATCAAGATATTAACGGTGATGGAGTAATCAATGATGACGACATCACTTATTTAGGCAACGGCTCATTACCACAAATTCTTTATGGTATTAATGGCGGGGTGAATTTCAAAGGTTTTGAATTGAACTTCTTGTTCCAGGGAGCGGCCCAATCTCAACAATTGTACACACAAAATGCGGCATGGGCTTTCCACAATGGAGGTCGTGTAAATGCGGAATGGTTAGACAGATGGACTCCAGCTCGTCCTGATGCACCACTTCCTCGCTTAACCTTAAACACCAACGGTAACAACTATTTGGTAAGCAGTTTTTGGGTGCAAAACTCTAGCTACATCAGGTTGAAAAATGTGGAGTTTGCTTATACCCTTAAAAACAAATTGTTGTCTAAAATTGGGGCCAATAGCCTGAGAGTTTATGCTCAAGGACAGAACTTGTTCACCATTACCGATTTGATTAACCTCGATCCAGAGAATACAAACGGTATCGGTAGATATTATCCTCAACAAAAGACTTACACTTTTGGGGTTAACATACAGTTCTAATTACCAATCGTCGATATGATTACTATTAAAAGAAAAGAAATGAACAAAAGATATAAATGGTTGGTCGGCGTAATGGTAATTACGCTTACAACTTTCTCATGTAAAAAAGGTCTATTGGATATTAAACCAATCGATTTCGTATCTGATGCAGCTGTTTTTCAAGATATCACCCTAACCAATCAGTTTGTTAACGATATCTACGGCTCCTTGTTAAGTGGGTTTGAGCGTAGAGATTTTGGTTACGACCAAGATTGGGCACGTGGTTTCTCTAACTTGGATATGATGACAGATGATATCGAAGGTCACAATGATTTGCCAATGAACAGAGTGCAAGCGGGAGACCTAAACGCTCACTTTTCGGAAGGCACGCAGTTATGGGCGGTTAACTATAGCTTAATTAGAAAGGCAAATACCCTGATTGCCCGTATTGACGGTGTACCTACCACTAATACAGCATTGAGAGACCGTTTAAAGGCAGAAACCAAATTTTTAAGAGCATTTGCTTATGCAGATTTAGTGAAATCGTTTGGTGGTGTTCCTTTGATCACTACAGAGCAAAACGTGAATGATAATTTGGAAGTACCTAGAAATACCTACGACGAGTGTGTGGCATTTATCATTAAAGAATGTGATGAGGCAGCTGCGGTATTACTACCAAGTTATCCAGATGCAGAATTGGGTAGGGCTACAAAAGGAGCAGCGTTAGCCTTAAAAGCAAGAGTATTGCTTTACCATGCGAGTCCATTAAATAACCCAAATAACATTGTTTCTAGATGGGATGATGCCGCAAAAGCAGCGCAACAAGTGATGGCTTTGGCACCTGCAACTTATGATCTTCATCCAGATTACTATCAGTTATTCATGACTAAAGCTGGTAACAAGGAAGTGATTTTTGCAAAAAAATTCGGTCGTCCAAATCGTACACACCAAAGTGCTTGGATGTTGCACATGAGCTTCACCCCAACAGGTTGGGGAGGCTGGGGTGCTTTTCATGCCACACAAAACTTGGTAGATGCTTTTGAAATGAGAACTACAGGCTTACGTCCTGATGAGCCTGGTTCTGGATATGACCCACAAAATCCTTATGCAAATCGTGATACCCGTTTAGACAAAGCCATGTTGATGAATGGTTCACAATTTAAAGGCATTACGGTAGAAACTTTCCAAAGTGCTGATCTTGCAGTTTTTCCTGATGGTAATGCCAATAGCCGTACCAATGGCGATAGAACTAAAACTGGTTATGGTTTGCGCAAGTTCATCGACGAAAAAAATATGACTGCTGATGCGGTGTACCAAGGAGGAGATAACGATTGGATTTACATGCGTTATGCAGAAGTATTGTTAAACTATGCAGAAGCTAAAAATGAGTTTAGTGGACCAGATGGTACAGTGTATGATGCTTTAGACAAAGTACGTTCAAGAGGTGGATTGCCGCCAATTACCAGAAACTTTTCTCAAATCACTTTGAGAGAGAAAATTCGTAATGAGCGTAGAGTAGAGCTTTGTTTTGAAGAACAACGTGTTTATGATGTGCGCCGTTGGAAAACTGGAATGACCTATTTTAACGGTCCAGTTTACAGAATGAATGTGATTAAAAACACCAATGGTTCTATCACCTATACCAAGGCAGTATTAGAGAACAGGGTTTATAAAGAAAGCTATAACCTTTTCCCTATCCCTCAAATAGAAATGGAGAGAAACAGAAAATTAACTCCTAATCCGTAAAAATTTAATAGAAATGGCATTTTATTTCCCCCTGCGATGGGGGAAATTTTAATGCACAGGTTTAATCCTGATAATATGCAGAAAAAACTTTATAGCACTATTGTCATATGTGCGGCAGTCTGTAGCAATCTTTTTGCTGCCGAAAAAAAGCTAAGTAACGAGCCGCTTCAGCCGTTAAAAGTGGAAGTGAAAAAAACCGAAAAAGGTTTCGAGCTACTTAGAGATGGCAAACCCTATTTCGTTAAAGGTGCTGGCGGCACTTCTTATTACCATAAAGTGGCAGCCTACGGAGGAAATTCTGTTCGTACGTGGAGCACCAATGGTGCAAAAAGCATTCTAGACTCTGCTCAAAAAAACGGATTAACCGTGATGATGGGCCTACCTGTTACTGCAGAACGTCATGGTTTTAATTACGATGATCCCGTTGCAGTTAAAAAGCAGTTGGAGCGAGTGAAAGCAGAGGTGCTGAAATACAAAGACCATCCAGCACTATTAACTTGGGGCATTGGGAATGAACTTAACCTATCGTACAAAAATCCAAAGGTATGGGAGGCTGTTAACGACATTGCCAAAATGATTAAGGAAGTTGACCCTAACCATTTGGTGACTACCGTATTGGCAGGTGTCAACAAAAAAGAAATAGAACACATTAAAGCTACTGCACCAGCCATTGAGCTTTTGGCCATCAATACTTATGGTGGCTTGGCAGAGCTTCCTGCAAAAATTAAAGCGGCGGGTTGGAATGGGCCTTATATGGTGACCGAATGGGGGCCTACAGGCCATTGGGAAGGTTTACAAACAGATTGGAATGCTCCCGTAGAAGAAACAAGCACTGAAAAAGCAGCTGTTTATCAAAACCGTTACCAATATGGTATCGAAAGAGATAAAACCAATTGCTTAGGATCTTACGTGTTTTTATGGGGTCAAAAGCAAGAAAGAACACCTACTTGGTATGGTCTTTTTACTGCCAAAGGCGAAGAAAATGAAGTGGTAGACATGATGCATTACCTTTGGAAAGGAGCTTTTCCAAAAAACAAAGCACCGCACTTGTATGGTTTCCTGTTAAACAACCAAAAAGCTAACCAAAGCGTGTACTTAAAACCAGGAGTGAATTACGAAGCAGAAGTAATGGCTACAGATCCAGACAATGACCGCTTGAACTACCGTTGGGAATTACTCCCCGAAGCAACCAAAGTAGGAGAGGGCGGTGATCATGAGGACAAACCAACAGCTTTACAAATGGTGCATACCAATAAAGGCAACGGAAAAATTAGCCTTACCGCACCAAAAACTAGCGGGGCATACCGTTTATTTGTGTATGTAGAAGATGGAAAGAATAAGGTAGCGACTGCTAATATTCCATTTTTTGTGAAAGAGTAATTGCCTAAATTGTTAATATAAAGAAACTGAAAGATGAAAGTAGAGATAAGCTTGTTTAGAAACTGGTTACTTATGGGTTTGATGCTGACCATGAGCCTAAGTTGTAAAAAAGAGGCAAAGGCTGTTGAGCCAAGCAATCTTCAATTGGTGGCCACTGTAAGTACTGATGGCTCAGGTAGAGTTGACTTTGTAGCCACGGCAACGAACGCAGATCGTTACTTCTTTAATTTCGGTCAAGGCAGCAATGAGAGCATTAAGTCTAACGATGGTAAAGCGGTAACCATTTATACCCAAGGAGGAACTTACACCGTAAAGGTAACCGCATATTCATCGAGCGATAAATCGATTGAGTTGACCCAAAAAATAACTGTAGATATAGATGAAGTGATTGATAACACGGGCTATATTTCTCCTGAAAGCTATCCCGGAATGACCCTTGTTTGGCGAGATGAATTTAATGGCGATGCTTTAGATACCAAATTTTGGAACTTTGAAGAAGGCAATGGCGTAGAAGGATGGGGCAACTGGGAGTTACAATACTATCGTAAAGAGAACACCAGAGTACATAATGGTTATTTGACCATTACCGCTAAAAAAGAATCCTATGGTGGAAAAGAATATACTTCTTCAAGATTAACCACACAAGACAAAAAAGACTTCCTTTATGGTCGTATCGATTTTAGAGCGAAATTGCCTAAAGGGCAAGGAATTTGGCCAGCATTTTGGGCTCTGGGCGCAAACATCCGTACTTCGCCGTGGCCGTTTTCGGGAGAAATTGACATCATGGAAATGGTAGGCGGTGGCCCAGGAAAAGACAATACCGTTCATGGTACCGTGCATTATGAGGACGGTGGACACAAATACATTGGAGGTTCAACTACGTTAACTTCAGGAGACTTTTACGATAAGTTCCACGTATTTTCTTTAGTGTGGACCGCTGCTTCTTTAAAATGGTATGTAGACAATGTGGAGTTTTACACGTTTGATACCACTGGTGCAAATAAGGATGAGTTCAGACGTTCCTATTTCCTACTTATTAATCTCGCTGTTGGTGGAAACTGGCCAGGCGCACCAAATGCCAACACCGTTTTCCCACAGAAATATATTGTAGACTATGTTAGAGTTTTTCAATAGAAAAATCATCCGTTAATAGTTAATATTGTTTGTGAAGTCCCGCATTTGCGGGACTTTTTTTGTTAGACTTGTAAATATCAAAGATGTATGGTATCATATGAGGTGCGAATATGGGAAAGAGTTTTTCCTCCCCCTTTAATTCCCCTCCAGCGGGGAAACATAGCGCTTTAAGCATTTTGCATATCCCCCTCTTTGAGGGGGTAGGGGGAGGAAGATAGGTTGAATCTCCTAAAACACTGCCCCATTGGCACTCCCTCTACGAGAGGGAAATTTACTTAAAAAGAAACAGCCATCTTCCTTTCTGGAAAGCTTGCTTTGGTGCTTTTTCTATTGCCATTTTTCTCCACGTGGAGAATATTCATTTGGTCCTCAAACAAATCATACAAAATACTATTGTCAACACTTAGTGTTTTAAAAGCGGCAGAGTTCCCAATTTCAAGATAAACATTGGTGGCTTCGTGATCATTTTCGAAACCTAAATAATTGTACTTCATCGATTTTTCGTCGATAACGAATTTCAAAGTGCTTTCTAAATAATTTTTCACAAAAGCACTCATCTCCTTTTCCTGGCTTTTCGAATACAGATCGATCTTACTTTTAAATCGCTTGCTCAATACATTCTCAAAGTCATCCGTAAAAATTTTACAAGTAATTTCTAGCGATTTATTTTTAGCGTTGTAAGCAACTTCAGTGTTGCTGACGTGAAAAGGATGTTTTTTTACTTCTTCTTTTGGAGAAAAGCTGAAAGGAAGCAGTAAAACAAGTAACAATTTTGAAAATATTGGATTCATTTTTTAAACTAAGCCTTAAAAGTAACAGAAAGAACCTAACTTAGGTTCAATTAACTAGCTAAAATTAAAAATCCTACATGTCGTTTTCCGATTTTCTATTCTATTTTGAGCTGGGTTGGTCGCATATTGTAAGTTTAGATGCTTTAGATCATCAACTATTCATCTTGGCACTTATTGCGGTTTACACCTCTAAACAGGTCAAGCAAATATTGATATTGGTTACTGCATTTACGGTTGGACACTCTATTACATTAGCCCTAAGTACTTTCGATATCATCCGCTTTGATAGCAAATGGGTAGAGTTTTTAATTCCATGCACCATTTTTGTCACGGCAATTGCCAACCTGTTTAAGAACGACAAACGGAAAAAAAATGTACAACTGAATTACTATTTGGCGCTGTTTTTTGGTTTAATTCATGGAATGGGCTTTGCAAATTCGGTCCGTATGATGCTGGCAAAAGACCAATATATAGGTTGGGGTTTATTTGGCTTCAACTTAGGGCTAGAAGTTGGACAGATTATTTTTGTTGTTTTAACCATGTTGATCTCAGGGATCTTCCTGTATTTTTTCAAAGTACGACAAAGAGATTGGGTCATATTTGTATCGTCCGCTGTTTTTGCCTTAGCTTTGCAAATGGCTTTGCAGCGAATACCTTTTTAAAATAAAAAACAAATGAAAAGATTTTACGGTTTCTGTTTAAGTGCTACCTTACTTGCTTCGGCTGCTATGGCACAAAACATCCAAAATAATCCAGGAAGTAACCACGGAAACAAGTTTGAACAGCTAGGCACCATATTACCTACGCCTAACGAACAGCGTACAGCAAGCGGTGCTCCTGGAGTAAAATATTGGCAACAACGTGCCGATTACGACATTAAATGCGAACTGGATGAAAACACGCAAACTTTAAAAGGAAGCGAAACCATCACCTATTACAACAATTCGCCAGATCCACTTACCTACATTTGGATCCAGCTCGATGAAAATCAGCATAACAACCTTAAAAATGCCAATTACCAAAGTGCAACTAAAATGCCTCAAAGCGCAACGGATAAACAGGTGGAGGGTTTCGAACTAAAAACAGCTGACAACGGCTTTGGGTTTAATATCCTAAAAATTACCGATGCACAAGGTAAAAGTCTAAAATACACGGTTAATAAAACCATGATGCGAATTGAAACGCCAGTGCTAAAATCTGGAGATAAATTCGTTTTCAATATCGATTGGAATTACAAAATTGTGGACAGGATTGCAAAAGGCGGCAGGGGTGGTTACGAGTACTTCCCAGCTGATGGCAACTATTTGTTCACCATGGCGCAATGGTATCCTCGTCTTTGTGTTTACAGCGATTTTCAGGGATGGCAGAACCACCAATTTACGGGCAGAGGCGAATTTGCTTTAACCTTCGGCGATTTCAAAGTGCAAATGACCGTGCCAGCAGATCATGTAGTGGGTTCTACAGGCGAATGCCAAAACTACGCCCAAGTACTTACGCCCACTCAACTATCGAGATTTAATACAGCAAAAGCGGCTAAGGCACCAGTGGAAATTGTAACCTTGGCCGAAGCAAAAGCTGCTGAAACGAAGAAGTCGACCGCTAAAAAAACTTGGATTTTCCACGCTAAAGATGTTCGGGATTTCGCTTGGACTTCCTCTCGTAAATACATTTGGGATGCCATGAACCAAAAGATGTCAAACAAAGATGTACTTTGCATGAGTTTCTACGGAAAAGAAGCCTACAATCTTTACAGCAGATATTCTACCAGAGTGGTAGCGCACAGCATCAAAACCTACTCAGATTTTACCATTCCTTATCCATATCCAGTAGCGCAAAGTATTGAAGCTGCAAACGGAATGGAATACCCGATGATCTGTTTCAACTATGGCAGAACCAATGAAGATGGCACCTACAGCGAAACCGTAAAAAACGGAATGATCGGTGTAGTTATCCACGAGGTGGGACATAACTTTTTCCCAATGATCATCAATAGCGACGAGCGTCAGTGGTCGTGGATGGACGAAGGACTGAACACTTTTACACAGTTTATAACCGAATCATCTTGGGACAATAAATTCCCGAGCAAACGTGGCCCAGCTTATGCCATTGTGCCTTACATGCAATTACCAAAAGATCAACTGGAGCCCATCATGTCCAATTCAGAAAACATTGTGCAGTTTGGTCCAAATGCTTACGCTAAACCTGCCACGGGTTTAAATATCCTTCGTGAAACCATTATGGGCCGCGAGCTTTTCGACTATGCTTTCAAAGAATATTCGAGAAGGTGGGCTTTTAAACATCCCACACCAGCCGATTTCTTTAGAACCATGGAAGATGCGAGTGGTGAAGATTTAGATTGGTTTTGGAGAGGCTGGTTTTACAGTACCGATGTTTGCGATATCTCTTTAGATGAAGTGAAATATGCAAAAGCTGATTTTCCTCAACCTGCAAAAACTAAAACAGAAAAACCAATGGTGGGTAAACCTATCTTAACCGATGACGATATTAGCAAGCAAAGAAACAGAGAAGACAAAACAATTAAGTTCTATACCGATCAAGATTTAGAAGCCCGTGATTTCTACTGGAAATATGCCAGAGGTTTGGTGCAGGTAGATAGCAGTAAGGTGAAAACCAAGGAAATAAGATTGCCTGCAGAAGAATTTACGAGTGAAGAAAAAGCAAAATATAGCAACAAACATTTTTATGAACTTAACTTTAGCAATAAAGGCGGTTTAGTAATGCCAATTATTGTGGAGTTTACTTTTAAGGATGGTACCAAAACCGTAGATAGAATACCCGCACAAATATGGAGGCTGAACGAATTGAAAACCTCTAAATTTTATGCTTTAGATAAAGAAGTGGCAGCCATTAAAGTAGATCCTTTTCGCGAAACTGCCGATATCAATGAAAGTAACAACACTTGGGGAGCGGTAGAAGCTGCGCCATCTAAATTCCAAATGTTTAAAGCGGCCCAAGCCGCAGGCCGGGGACAATCGGAAGGCGTTAATCCAATGCAGTTTGAAGTAAAAAAAGGGAAATAATTATGCTTTGATTATACCTGAAGTCCCGCTCCTGCGGGACTTTCTTTTTTGATAACATTTGATCGCGGTAGCTGTTTAGTATTCGTTTTTGCGAGGTTTTGCACTCGTCATTTCGACGATAGGAGAATTGAAAATCAACAGAGTTAAATCTAACAACATATTAATTGCACATCGAAAGATCTCTCCGCTCGCTTAGCTGCGGTCGAGATGACGAAACTTTTATGCAGCGAAAGAATACAAAAACTTACTGCTTATATTTAGGTTAATCCTTAAACCGTATCTTTGTTCATCATGAAGTTCAAACTAATTTCCGATTATAAACCCACTGGCGATCAACCTGGAGCAATTGCCCAACTGGTTGAAGGCGTGAATGCTGGCGACCACTATCAAACCCTTTTAGGAGTAACAGGTTCAGGTAAAACATTTACGGTAGCCAATGTAATTGAACAAACCCAGCGGCCAACGTTGATCCTTAGTCATAACAAGACTTTGGCGGCGCAACTATATGGCGAAATGAAACAGTTCTTCCCCGAAAATGCAGTGAACTACTTCGTGTCGTACTACGACTACTATCAACCAGAGGCGTACATGCCCACCACTAATACTTACATTGAAAAAGATTTACAGATCAATGAGGAAATAGAAAAATTGAGATTGAGATCTACCTCGGCCTTAATTTCGGGGCGCAGAGACGTGATCATTGTATCTTCCATTTCTTGTATTTATGGTATGGGTAATCCCGAAGATTTTTCGAAATCGGTATATCGCTTTGGCGTAGGTACCCGAGTAAGTAGAAATGCTTTTTTACACCATCTGGTGGAAATTTTATATGCCCGTACCATCAATGATTTTAAACGTGGAACTTTCCGTGTAAAAGGAGATACTGTCGATATCTATCCAGCCTACATGGACCATGCCTACCGCATTTCTTTCTTTGGAGATGATATCGAAGAACTGTCTGCCATTGACCCAGTAACGGGAAAAACCATTGAAAAACTGGAGGACATCGCGATCTATCCAGCTAACCTTTTCGTTACACCAAAAGATCGCTTTAACCAATCCATTTGGGGAATACAGGAAGAACTAGAGGTACGTAAAAATCAATTATTGAATGATGGTTTACTTCTGGAAGCTAAACGTTTGGAAGAAAGGGTAAATTTCGACATCGAAATGATGAAAGAGTTGGGTTACTGCTCTGGAATTGAAAACTATTCTCGTTTTTTTGATGGTCGTACACCAGGAATGAGACCCTTCTGTTTGTTAGATTATTTTCCAGACGATTATTTGATGGTGATTGATGAAAGCCACGTAACGGTGCCGCAAATTAGGGCCATGTACGGAGGCGATAGGTCCCGTAAATTGTCGTTGGTAGAATATGGTTTCCGTTTGCCTTCAGCTTTGGATAACCGACCATTAAACTTTGAAGAATTTGAGAACTTAGCCCCTCAAACCATTTATGTGAGCGCTACACCAGCCGATTACGAACTTCAAAAATCAGATGGGGTAGTGATTGAGCAGGTGATCAGACCAACAGGTTTGTTAGATCCAGTAATTGAAATCCGCCCAGCCATTAATCAAGTGGACGACCTTTTGGATGAAATCGATAAAACCATCAAACAAGGAGACCGAGTTTTGGTGACTACGTTGACCAAACGCATGGCTGAAGAATTGACCAAATACATGGACAGATTGAATATCAAATGTCGTTATATCCATTCCGAAGTAAAAACATTAGAAAGGGTAGAAATTTTACGGGGATTGCGTTTAGGAGAGTTTGATGTTTTGGTAGGGATCAACCTTTTGAGAGAGGGGCTAGATTTGCCAGAAGTAAGTTTGGTGGCTATTTTAGATGCCGATAAAGAAGGCTTCTTACGTTCAGATAGAGCGTTGATCCAAACCATTGGTCGTGCAGCCCGTAACGATAGGGGAAGAGTAATCATGTACGCAGACGACATTACCGACTCTATGGAGCGTACCATTACGGAAACTAATCGACGTAGGGAAAAACAAATTGCTTACAATTTGGAGCATGGCATTACCCCTAAAACTGTAGGTAAATCGAAAGCTGAAATTATGGAGCAAACCTCTGTATTGGAAGTTTCGGAGAAACAGAAAGCAAGGGCAAAAGCTTATGTAGAAGTGGACGAAGTAAGTATGGCAGCCGATCCAGTAGTACAATATATGACCAAACCCGAGATGCAAAAAGCCATTGATAAATCTCGGAAGGATATGCAAAAAGCAGCCAAGGAGATGGACTTTTTGTTGGCCGCTCGTTTGCGCGACGAGATGTTTGCACTCGAAAAAGTTTTTGAAGAAAGATTTAGTAAATAAGATGAATAAGAAATTATTAAGCATTGTATTGATTTGTGTAAGTAATTTGCTTTTTGCACAAAGTGAATATCAAATTGTTGTCCCTATGGGTGGTAACGCCTATACCAACATTGAAAATGATAAGACCATTACCCGTAATGGAATTGCCAATTGGAATAATAGCAATATCATTTATAAGGTGTACGTTCGTTTAAAACAGCCTGGAGAACTAAAAGTAGCTTTTGATAAAATAACCAAGGTGGAAGGAAATAGTCAGCTTAGCATGGGAATCAACAACAAATTCCAAACGGTTGAGGTGGCAGAAGGAAAAGATACTCCCAAAGAAATAGGTTCATGGCAAATAAAGGATACAGGTTACGTAGCCATTACCCTTAAAGGACTGAAAAAGACAGGCGGAAAATTCCCTGATATTGGAGGATTGATTTTATCAGGAAGTGCCATTACCGCACAAACATCCTATGTAAAAAATAATGAAGGCAATTTTTTCCATTGGGGAAGAAGAGGCCCATCTGTGCATCTGAATTATCAATTGCCAGCTCAAATCGAAGCGGAATGGTTTTACAATGAATTAACGGTACCAAAGGGAGAAGATGTCATCGGCTCGTATTTTATGGCCAATGGGTTTGGTGAAGGCTATTTTGGTATCCAAGTGAACTCCGCTACCGAAAGGCGAGTATTGTTTTCTGTTTGGAGCCCATTTACCACCGATAACCCCAAAGATATTCCAGATAGCCATAAAATCTTGATGTTAAAAAAAGGGAAAGAGGTGCACACGGGTGAATTTGGGAATGAAGGCTCGGGTGGACAGAGCTATCTTAAATACAACTGGAAAGCAGGGAATACCTATAAGTTTCTGTTGCGGGTTACACCAAGTCCAAACGTTAAAGATAGCACTACCACGTATACCGCTTACTTTTTTGCTCCAGAACTTAACGAATGGCAATTGGTGGCATCTTTTAAAAGACCAAAAACCCAAACCCATTTAAAAAGACCACATTCTTTTTTGGAGAATTTTATTCCAGCTTACGGCGACCGTTCCAGAAAAGTGTTGTTTAACAATCAGTGGGTGTGCGATACTAAAGGCAACTGGATTTCTCTAAATACTGCACGTTTTACTGTCGATAACACAGGCAATGTAAATTACCGTAAGGACTATGCTGGAGGCTTAGATGGCGACAGTTTTTATCTAATGAACGGAGGTTTCTTTAATCATTTTACGCCTGCCAAAACCATGTTCAGCAGGAAAGCAACCAATAAAAAACCTCAAATTGATTTTAGCAAACTCCCATAACCATTGGTCAGGAGTTGATAACATAATAAAATGCAAGGACAGCATAGAAAAGATATTTACCCAGGTTTAGAAGTGGGGATCATCCTTAAAAAAGACCAAAGGAGTGGGAATGTAACTTATGGCGTAGTTAAGAATTTATTGACCTCGGCTACGTTCCATTCAAGAGGGATAAAAGTACGTTTGGAAGATGGGCAAATCGGTCGAGTTTGCGAAATTGTAGAGGAAGACTGTTGATAAGAATTATCCGCTATCAAACACCTATGTGTTTATGTGATTATGTTTTTGGGAATCTAAATGAACCACTTAAGTAATAGGATAAGTTCTTTTTTCGCTATAGTAAAAGTTATATCATTAATTTCGAATTGTAATGAAATTGCAATGAAAAGCGTTATTTGAAACAAAAAGCTGTAGGCAAAGTCTATATTTGTAATAAGAGTAAAAAAATGGGATACATATTAAATTTTCTATTAATAGCGATAATTGTTTTATGGGTAATTAGATTACTGGTAAGGATGATATTCCCTGCTGTAATTAGAAACGCCTTTGGCAATATGCAAAAACAAGCTCAACAGCAGCAACAACAAAGATCTAACCGTCCAGAGGGTTCAATCTCTATAGACTACATGCCACAAAAGGATAAGAAAAAAGGCAACGCCGATAAGTTAGGGGACTTTGTGGACTACGAAGAGGTGAAGTAGTCATCACTTTATTTCCTTAAACTTAGCAAATCTCTAGTCGCTACTCCTATCGTTGGATATTGGAACTTAAATCCACTTTCTTCCAGCACCTTTGGATAAACCCACCTGCTTTTTAAGATAAGTTCGGTTTCAGTGCCAATTAACCATGCGCCAAAAGTTAGCATCCAAGTTGGACAAGGTAAGCCTAGTGAAATTCCATAGGTGGTTCTAATTGTTTTCATCAATTCCGTGTTTTTGATAGCGTTTGGTGCGGTGCAATTTACAATGCCACTGATGCTTTCGTTTTCCAAAATCCATTGTGTGCTTAATGCCGCATCCTGTTCGTGTATCCAGCTTACATACTGCTCTCCATCGCCCTGACGACCGCCTAATCCAATTTTAACAAGGTTGAGTAATCGAGGAAACGCTCCATCAGCTCTACCAAAAACAATGCCCATACGGAGTGCAACTTTTCTAGTTTTGGGCGTTGAGATTCTAAAAAAGCTTTCTTCCCATTGTTTACAAACATCAATAGAAAAGCCGTAACCAATTTCGCCGTCAATTTCGTTTTGCGGCTGGTCTTCAGCATGTCGGTAAATAGTGGCAGAAGTTACATTGATCCAAACCCTAGGCGGATTTTCAATTTTCTCTATCACCCTGTTGAGTAGGAGCGTAGGAGTTACCCTAGATTCGATGATGGCGGTTTGGTTCTTCTGGGTATATCTGCAATTTACATTCTTGCCGCACAAATTAATTAACAAGTCGGCATTGCTCAAGTGTTCGCACCAGTCGCCTACGGTTTTTCCGTCCCAGCTAATGTACATGATATTCCCAGTTCCTTTTTGTTTTCTTCTCGCCAGGATGATAACTTCATTGGCCAAATCACCATAATGTTTCGCCAATACCTGGCCCAGATACCCGCTGCCGCCAGCAAGTACAATTTTTTTGAACTTTTTCATTTTATATATGAGTTATCATTAAACCTAAAACCAAAAGACGATAGACCACCCAGCTAATGCTCAGCAACAAGCCTAATTCCAATATTTTACTTCTTCTTAAGTGTTCTAAAAGCATTAAACCAGCGGTGAACATGAAATAGGCGATGTAGGGCAGAGAACTTAAATTGAAGACACTTCCAATCCATAGCATGGGAAGAAGTAAAAGACTTCCTGCTAATGAAATGGTCATCATGTTACCAAGGTAATCCCAAGTTTTCGCTGGGCGATAAAAGAGACAAATAATGCTTTGAAAAACCAACTGCCCACCACAGATCAGGTATTCTCTATAAGCATTACCCAAAGGCACCGTGGGACTCATTGCTTTGGCATAATGAGTTAGTATGCAAGCTACAGTCAACCAGCTTAAAAAGAGATAAATTAATCTGTATTGAAGTTTGAAGTCTGGTAAATGCTCATTTATTTTAGGTTTGGCTGGAACAATGACCTTCCTGTTAAAGGAAATTAAAGCGTAACATTTGCTCATGAGCCAAATAAATGGTTTGAAACCAAACAGCGGTTTAAATATAGGCATGGTATTGCCTAATATTTTGAAGATGCTGGCAATGCCATAGCTCACCTGCCCTGTTTCCTTGTTTACCAAAGCAATCTCGTTTACAGCTCGGTTCATATCCACATAAGGGCAAAGATTTGTTGGGATTTCCTGATACGGGCTTCTGCCATTAACATCCAACATTTTTGTCTTCACAAAAGCAGCCGTATAGATGTTGCACATTGGACAATTGGCGTCATAAAGAATCACGTGGTTGGCTAAAGGTTTCATGATTTTATTTTTTGAAGTTTCAGTAAAAAATGAAAGTTTGAATTAAAAAATAAAGCTGGTTAAGGCTTTGGTACTGTTTGTTTATTTGAATATTTTAAGGACGGAACCCCAAAACCAGCTCTCTTCTGCTTTTAACATGGTGTCAATCATCCTATCCGCATTGTTGGCCAACTTGTTAATGTCTGTTACCGATTTGTTGAACGTGGCGTAGGCTTTATCATTTTGATCACCCTCAACTGTTGAAAGCTCTTTTAAAACCTTAAGCATGGGTTCTAGTTCACGTTTTTTACGTTCTTTGGCTACCTGCCTCGCTACATTCCAAATGTCCTTATCAGCGGCAAAATATTCTTTTCTTTCCCCTGGTTTATGTTGTTTTTCTACCAGTCCCCAGTTAATGAGGTCACGTAAAGTCATATTGGCGTTTCCTCTGGAAATGTTAAGTTCGTCCATTACCTCTTCCGTGGTAAGGGCATCAGGACTGATGAGCAATAAAGCATGAACTTGCGCCATGGTTCTATTAATCCCCCATTCAGAGCCTATTCTGCCCCAAGCTTCAATAAATTTTTGCTTACCTTCTGCTAATTCCATGCTCAAAGGTAATTTTATTTTCTAAACTTTCAAATATTATTGAAAATAAAATATTATTTCTTCGGTGACAACCATTTCCTAATCGGTAAGTCATAAAATTTCATGGCTAAATAAGCCACTACCAACTGCATGGCAATGAGTGATGGAATAACCCATGTCAAGGTTTGCGTACTTGGTTGGGCTTGTCCGTAATAGTTTCCAAATGACCAAAGCACAAAATAGTGGGTAATGTAAAGTGGGTAGGAAATTTGCCCCGAGAACCTGCAAACGCCTTGATGCGTTGGATTTAAAGTAGCCCCCGCACCTAGAGAAACCAGTAGTGGGAAATAAACCACAATCATCAAAGGTTCGGTAATCAAGTTCCATTCGTCTCTAAAAGGCACAAAAAAGCTGGCGGCTAATAATAACGCCAATAATGGAAAACCTAAGCCATTTTTAATGATGAGCTGGTAGCGGAAAATGTACATACCCGCTAAAAAGGAGAAGGCAACCCTAGCACCACCATGCCAAAAATTATCTTTTGACCAACCTCCACTGATATTCCCTGCTGAATTTGCCACATAGAAAAGGCCAATTGCGGCTAATATAGCCAATAGCAATAACCAAATTCTTTTAAGGCGATGTAACACCAATGCGTAGGCAATGTTGGCTACATATTCCCAAAAAAGTGTCCATGCTGGAGCGTTTAAACCAAAATTATTGAAAGCTCTTTCGCCAATAATAGGATAAGGAATCATCAAAATGGATGCTAAAAAAAGCACCATTAATTTCCAACCGCTATAAGCTTCCCATTGGTTGCCAAAAGGATCGAAAATGAATGCCAGCAAACCCAATATAGAGCCCAATACCACTAGAGGATGCAACCTAACCAACCTTGATTTGAAAAATGTTTTTAATCCCATTTGGGGCAATCTGTCATCGTAGGCATAGGCCACCACAAATCCCGAAAGGCAGAAGAAAAAATCAACGGCTAAATAGGCATGGGCGATTAAATCTTTAGGATGAGGCGTGTACATTTCAATAAAATGGAACACCACCACGCCGAGGGCAGCAATGCCACGCAGGCCATCTAAAATTTCAAAATGTGTTTTGGTTTTTAAGGTCGGTTGCTGGGCAAATGCACTCATTTTAGTTCGGTTGAGTTTCAATATTAAGTATTACTGTTGGTTTGGGCAAAATTTTGGTGTATGTACGTTGTTACATAAACCCGATAGAGGCGTAAATACTTTTTGTTAAACTTTATGCTGTCATTCCGAGGAACGAGGAATCTGCTACTGAACAGCTTAACTAAGCAGATCCTTCGCTAACGCTCAGGATGACACCACCAAACAAAAAGATTGTAGCAAATAGCGGGGCTTTCATTTGCCAAGAATTTCAGACCTGGCTTTTCCAAATCCAAGAAAAACATAATGATGTGTTAACAATCAGTTAATCAGTGTGCTGCAATTTTGTATCAGATAATATTCTCAAAAGATGCTTGAACTATTTCTATTGGTATGCTTAATTGTTTTTGTGGCGTTTTTCTTTAGTCCGTACGAGTTAACTGTTGGCGAAGACGAAGATTAATTACTGTTCCCAAAATAATTTATGGAGAAAAGGAATGTAGAAATTGTGGTTATTTCTGATGTACATTTAGGTACGTATGGCTGCCACGCTAAAGAATTGCTGAAATACTTAAAAAGCATTAGACCCAAAACGCTGATTTTAAATGGCGATATCATAGACATTTGGCAGTTCAGCAAGCGTTATTGGCCCGAAACACACATGAAAATTTTACGCAAGCTGATGAAATTTGTGGTAGAGGGAGTGGATGTGTACTATTTGACGGGAAATCACGACGAATTGTTGCGCAAGTTTGCCGATATGAGCTTGGGATCTTTTTACCTGCAAAACAAACTGATTTTGGAAATTGATGGAAAAAAGGCCTGGTTTTTTCACGGAGATATTTTTGATGTGACCATGCAGCACTCTAAATGGCTGGCTAAACTGGGTGCCATTGGTTACGACAGTTTGATTTTATTGAACAGTATGGTGAATTGGGGCTTGAATTTGTTGGGAAGGGAAAAAATGAGTTTCTCTAAAAAAATCAAAGCCAAGTTTAAGGATGCGGTGAAATTTATCAATAGTTTTGAAGATACCGCGGCAGAACTGGCGATTGAGAACGGTTATCATTATGTGGTTTGTGGACATATTCACCAACCTGAAAAAAGAAATATTTTGGCCGAAGGTGGTGAAGTGATGTATTTGAACAGTGGTGATTGGGTAGAAAACCTTACGGCTTTAGAATACAATCACGGACAATGGGAAGTGTTTAAATACGAAGCCAAGAATTTTGAGAAGGATGAAGTGGAACTGGGTGAACTTTCGGATGGTGAAGACTTACATGGTAAGCTTGACGTGAATATTTTATTGCAAAAAATTAAACTCGGAATTGGCTAGTGCCTAAAAAATATTGATATTAGGAGCCAATGAAGATACTTTACGCGATACAGGGAACGGGCAATGGGCATGTAAGCAGGGCAAGGGAAATTATCCCGCTTTTACAGCAACATGGCGAAGTAGATTTATTGATCTCGGGCACACAGGTTGATGTGAAATTGGCTTATGAGATTAAATATCGCTTTCATGGTTTCAGCTTTATCTTCGGGAAAAAGGGTGGGGTAGATCACTACAAAACATGGAAAAACATGGACCTCTTTCAGTTTAGGAGAGATATGAAATCTATTCCATTGCAGGACTACAACCTTATCCTAAATGATTTTGAACCCATTTCTGCCTGGGCTTGTAAGTTGCAGGGAATCGAAAGTGTATCCTTAAGTCATCAAGCTTCATTTAAATCTAAAAAAGTACCACGCCCTAAAACCGTTGATTGGGGAAAGCTTATTTTGAGCAGGTACGCACCTACTACGCATCATATTGGTTTTCACTTTGACAGATATGACGATTTTATCTATAAACCTGTCATCAGAAGCGAAATTAGACAGTTGGTTGCTTCTAATCAGGGACATTATACGGTTTATTTGCCCGCCATTGATGATAAGGATTTGGTAAATGTGTTGAAACAAATTCCGCAAGTACGCTGGGAAGTCTTCTCTAAACATGCCAAGGTAGCTTATCATGATGCAAATGTGTTTGTAGAGCCAGTGAATAACGAAAAATTTAATGCAAGCATGGCGAGTTGTGAGGGTGTTTTTACAGGTGGTGGGTTTGAAGGACCAGCTGAAGCTTTACATTTGGGCAAGAAGTTGTTGGTAGCGCCAATGCGTTTTCAATACGAACAACAGTGCAATGCCTATGCTTTAAAACAATTCGGATTGCCTGTCATTTGGGGAAGTAACCGTAATTGGGTGCCTATCTTGAAAGAGTTTGTAGCCAATCCGCAAGAGCATCAATTTGATTTCCCAGACGAGACTGCTGCAATTATTGCAAATGCAGTAAACACTTTTGCCAGATAAATTTCTTTACTTTGCCTTCGTAATTTGGCATGATTAATCAGTTTAGAAGCTTACACCCTATTAACCTATTGTTATTGGTTGCCTATACCGTTTTAATGCGGTTGGCTATCTTTTTCAATTTACCTGCCGAACTTAATTTCGAAATACTCGAATCGTACACCAAGTTTTTCATCAACATTCCCAATAATGCGCTATCGCCAGAAGCCAATGTTTTTTTTGCTGCGGTAGTCGTATTGGTGCAAGCCTTAATTTTCAATCGGATTATCAATAACCATGGTTTGTTAAATAAACCGAGTTACCTGCCTGCGTTGATGTACATTTCGGGAACGAGTTTATTTCTGCAATTTTTGGTGCTTAGCCCAGCATTAATTTGCAACTTCCTGATGATAGTGGTGATCGATAAGTTTTTAAAACTTGCCAAAACTTCAAACGCCATGAGCATTATGTTTGATTCGGGGATGGTGATTGCTATTGGCACATTGATTTACTTTCCCTTCATCATGTTGTTGTTGATGTTGTGGCTCAGTTTGTTGTTGTACAGACCTTTTAACTGGCGGGAATGGGTTTCTGGAATCATTGGATTTTTGACCATTTTTATGTTTGTGGCTGTCTTTTACTATTGGAACGATAGCATCGATCGTTTTTTTGATATTTGGCAGCCTTTAACCAATAAGTTTCCAATCAACCTGCAAATTAACTATAACGATTACTTGGTACTTATCCCTGTAGGTTTAATCATGATCATGGCAGTGATTCAGCTGCGGGAAAACTTCTTTAGGAGCTTTATCAGTACCCGTAAAGCTTTTCAAATGCTGTTTTTTATGTTCGTCATCAGCATTGTTAGTTTTTACACCAAAAGAGGCGTTACCGTAGCACATTTTGTGCTGTGTGTGCCATCTGGTGCCATATTGCTTGCCTACTATTTTTCAAACGCAAAAAAGAGGTGGTTTTACGAAACACTTTTTCTGATTTTAGTGGTGTGCATCCAATACTTTTTGTTTGTTTAAACATCACCACAAATACACAGATTAAATAGAAATGTATGGGTAGTTTAAAGGCCCGCATTGGGTTTATTTTTTGAAGTTGAAATTTGAAAATGGGTGTATCTGTGGCTCAAATATATTCTACAAATAATTGGAGTTTAACCTTTTTTAACAAAATGATACCTCGAAACTTGCCAAAGATGGTTAGCTTTGTGACATGAAACTGTTGACAATGTTTCTTTCTATTCGTAATTCGTTGTTGGTAATGTAAATATTTGATGAATAATCTAGTCATAGATATTGGCAATACCTATAGCAAACTAGCAGTCTTTGAGCAAAAAGAACTCCTCTATTTCGAGCAGCTTGAAAAAATAGAAGAGGCTAACCTCTTAAAACTAATTACCGAATATAAGATTGTGAGTTCAACGGTTTCTAGCGTGAGAAACCAGATAGACGATTTGGAAAAACTGCTAAAACAACATACTACTTATGTGCGCTTTAGTACCCAAATTGTAGGCGGAGTAAAGAGTTATTACGAAAGCCCACAAACTTTGGGTTTGGACAGATGGGCAAAAGTAATTGCGGCGCATTGTTTATACGCTAGTCAAAATACACTTATGATTGATGCGGGAACCTGTATTACTTATGATGTACTTACGGCCAACAATGAATACTTTGGAGGAAGTATAAGTTTGGGTTTGAATATGCGTTTTAAAGCATTGAACCATTATACGGGGCGTTTGCCCTTGGTGATTTGGGATAATAAAACGCAGGAAGTGATAGAAGAAGGGACCAATACCCAAAAGGCCATTAAACGAGGCGTATTACAGGGTGCGGTAAATGAAATAGAAGGTTTTATTGCCTTAGAACAGCAAAGAAACCCCAATTTAAAAGTGGTATTAACTGGAGGTGATTCGGTTTTTTTGAACAAGCAATTAAAAAATAGCATATTTGCCGCCCAGATTACTCATGAACCCTATTTGGTTTTAAAAGGATTGAATGAAGTTATTACATTATAAAATGAACAAAAAAATGAAGCATGTTTATGTTGCTTGCTTACTAATGGCTTCTTTCGGAGCTTATGCGCAAACAACCGTGCAGTCGCCATATTCTAAATTTGGTTTAGGAAACCTTAAAGGTTCGGTTTTGCCTAACCAAAGAGCTATGGGTGGAATTTCTGCTGGTGTTTTTAGGTCGAGCTACATCAATAATATCAACATGCAAAACCCGGCTTCTTACGCAGGGATTAATTTAACCACTTTGGATATTGGTATGTCGGGAAGCTTTGCTAATTTAAAAACCAATACCTTAAGCGAAAATAGCTTCAACTCTTCATTGAGTCATTTGGCAATGGCCTTCCCAGTAACCATGAAATCGGCATTAAGTGTTGGTATTTTGCCTTACTCGGAACTGGGCTACAATTTCAGTAACCGAATGACTGTAGGTACAACTACCGACAATACTAAGACGGTAGATTATTTGTATAGTGGCGAGGGAGGTTTGTCCAAAGCCTATATTGGTTACGGTATTCAATTTGGCGACCACTTTAGGGTTGGTGCTAATGCAGAATATCTATTTGGTAACTTAATCCAAAACCGTTCAACAGAATATGTGAATGAGGCGGGCGCCATCAATTCACGTGATCAATTGAAAAATAGTGTTGCTGGTTTTAACTTTAGCTACGGTGCACAATACGATTTTCGCTTGGGAAATAAAACTTCATTAGTGTTGGGCTACTCTGGTTCTTCAGCTTCGAAGTTAAATTCAGAAAAGAGCCAGTACATTACCATTTATCAAAAAGATTCACAAGGTAATGAACTATCAGCCTTAGATACCTTGTCGGCTGTTGAAAATGGAAAAACTAATCTGAAATTGCCTTTGGTACATAATTTTGGATTTACCTTGGTGAAAGAAAATAAATGGTTAATCGGGGCGGATTATCGTACAGGTAAATGGTCAGAAATGTCTATCGACAATGTTAACCAAAACCTGAAAGATACTTACGGATTTTCTGTAGGGGGACAATTTACACCTGATGTTACGGCTATTAACGGTTATTTCAAAAGGGTAGATTATCGTTTGGGCTTTACCTACGACAAGACTTATATCCAGATGAATAATCAAGATGTGAAGCAAATGGCATTAACGGTTGGTTTAGGCTTGCCTTTACAACCTGCTTATGCAAGATCATCATTCTATAAAATGAACATTTCTGCAGAAATTGGAAGAAGAGGAAAAGTAAGTAATGGCTTAATTCAAGAGCGTTACGTAAACCTTCACTTAGGTTTCATGTTGAACGATAAGTGGTTCCAAAGATTTAGGTTCGATTAAGAGGCATTATTCGATTGTTGAATTGTGGCAAATAAAGGTCAAGGTTTAAAGGTTAATAGTCGATGGTCAATGAGCCCTCTTCACTCAAACTCAGGTTTTGCTACTCAACCTTTCCGATTTCCTCTTTTCCCTTCCTATGTTCTGTTTGCCGCTTTATGCTTATTGCTTTCGGCCTGCGAAGGTGACGACCTTAAGAAAGTTTCGGCCATTGCAGCAAATAAAATTACGCTAAGCAGAGAACGTACTTATGGTGTAGAGATCGTTTACAGCGATTCGGCCAAAGTAAAAGCCAAAGGTTATGCGCCTATTTTAGATAAAGTAACACCATCTGCTGGTGCTAATTACAGTGAGATGCCTAAAGGCGTAAAAATTTATTTTTACGACGAATTTATGAAAACCAAGGGTAGTATTACCTCTGGTTACGCGATCAATAAAGAAACCGAAAGGATCACTATTTTTAGGAAAAACGTTATAGTGGTAACCGATAATATGACCTTTAATACAGAGGAATTGATTTGGAATGAGAATACCAAAATGTACAATTCGCCAACAGGGACAGTAACCACCAAAGATGGGAATGTGCTGAGAGGAACCAGTTTTTCGGCCCCCCAGGATTTCAGTACTTATAGCATTACTTTACCTTCTGCGGACGCTTATATCGAGAACGGAAAACTGCCATAGAACCACAAAATTTTCACGGATATCTGCCTAGTTTTCAAGTCGAAAAACAATTGAAATTTAATATTTTCTAATTTGTCGCAAATTTGTATCTTGCGCCCTCTTAAAATTTACTAACAAAATAAAGATTTATAAAGAATAATATGGGTTTAATGACTTTCATGCGTACCAAAATGGGCTACTTTTTAGTGGGTGGTATCGCAGTGGTGCTGGCGTTATTTGTTTTAGAGCCATTGTTGCAACAAGGTTCAGCAATATTTGGTGCGGCATCAAGAACAGTTGTAGGAAGCATTGATGGCGAAGACGTAAAGTATGACGCATTCAATACAAAAGTAGAACAAACTTCTGCTCAGTTTAAACAACAGTACGGTGGCGTGATGAATGCCCAAATGCAATCAATGGCAGTAGACCAAGCTTGGCAAGCCGAAATTGCCAATGTAGTGCTAGGTAAAGAATTCGAACGTGTTGGATTAGCAGTTTCTTCTGATGAGCTTTTTGATTTGGTTCAAGGTAAAAACCCAAGTCCGCTGATTACGCAATACTTTGGTAATCCACAAACAGGTGAGTTTGATAGAACTGCGGTAATGACTTCTTTGAAAAGCAGAGATAAAAATCCTCAGCTAGCACAACAATGGTTGATGTTGGAAAACGAAATCGAAAAACAAGCGCTTCAAGCAAAATATACCAAATTAGTAAGCAACTCTGTTTACGTAACTACTTTGGAAGCAAATGATGAGTATATCAACCGTAACAAGTTGGTAAACTTTAAATATGTAAACCTTGATTATAGCTCTATTTTAGATGCAAATGTTAAATTGACTGATGCAGACTACAAAGAGTACTATGACGAGAACAAAAAACGTTTTGACAATCCAGCAGAAAGAAGAGATTTCAAATATGTTTCTTTCAGTATTTTACCTACTGCTGCAGATAGCGCTATTGTAAAAACCCAAATCGAGAAATTAGCGGCTGATTTCAAAACAACGCCTAATGATTCGTTGTTCGCAGCAAATAACTCAGACGTTAAAGTTCCTTATACTTACCTTTCAAAAGGTAAATTAGATCCAGCAGTTGATTCAGTAATCTTCAACTATCCAGCAGGAAGTTTCTATGGACCAAAATTCTCTGGAAACTCTTATAAGTTGGTTAAGGTGATTGATAGCCGTTTTTCTCCAGATTCAGTTAAAGCAGCGCACATTTTAATTAACCCAGCGCAAGTTGGTGGCGAAGACAAAGCTTTCAAATTAGCTGACTCTTTAAAATCATTAGCTCAAGGTGGTAGCAACTTTGGCGAATTAGCTAAAAAATTCAGTGTTGATGGTTCAAAAGACCAAGGCGGTGATTTAGGTACTTTTGCTCGAGGAGCAATGGTGGCAGAATTTGAAAATGCAGCTTTCAATGGTAAAGCAGGTGACATCAAAGTGGTTAAATCTCAATTTGGTGTACACGTGATCAAAATCGAAAAACAAGTAGGTTCATCTAAAGTGGTGAAATTAGCCTACATCGAGAAAAACTTAGCGCCTAGCCAAAAAACAAGAGATGCAGCTTACAAAAAAGCAACAGCTTTCTTAGCTGAAGTGAAATCTGATAACTTCACCACTTTAGCTCAAAAACAAGGTTACACCGTTGGTGTCGCTGATGCAATTACAGCTACTCAAGGATATGCGCCAGGTTTGGATAATCCACGTCAACTAATTAGAGAAGGTTACGAAGCCGATAAAGGTGATGTATTGCCACAGGTTTACACCATGGACAATGCTTATGTAGTAGCTCAATTAACAGGCATTAAACCAAAAGGTCAATTATCTTTAGAAGATGTGAAGAAACAAATTGAGCCTCAAGTGTTAAATGCGAAAAAAGCTAAAATGTTGACCGAGAAATTTGACAAAGCATTAGCTGGAGCTTCTAGTATTGATGTAGTAGCACAAAAAGTAGGTAAAACAGCTACTCCAGTTCAAAATATGGTATTTGCTAATCCTATTATTCCAGGCTTATCGCAAGAGAATAAAGTGATTGGAACAGTGTTTGGTTCACAAGTTGGCAAACTTTCTAAAGCTGTTAGTGGCGACAGAGGCGTATACGTTTTTGTAGTAGAAGGTTTCACCAATCCAGCACCTTTAGCAAATACATTCAAGCAAAAAGAAGGGATGTTGATGAACATCAGCCAACGTGCGTTAGGCGGAGCATTCCAAGCTTTGCAAGAAAAAGCAGACATAAAAGACAATAGGGTGAAATTCTATTAATCTTATTTACTTAATTTTGTAACCGTCCAAGCTTCAAACTTGGGCGGTTTTTTGTTTTAAAGGAAGTTAGCAGGCTTTAGCTCTTTTAACTTTTGATTTTACACTTTTTGACTTAGCAAAATGGATATTCAAGAAAACATCGTTAATAAAGTTGCCGCTAGCGGATTAATCACTTTTAATTTGGAAGATTATCTAGAAAATGGTGAACGTTTGCTGTACGATATCAAAGACAACCTTTTTCACGGACTAATGTTGAGAGAAAAAGATTTTCGTGAATTTGTAAAGGAACATGATTGGCAACAATATCAGGATAAGAATATCGCTATAACCTGTACCGCAGATGCCATTGTGCCTACTTGGGCTTATATGTTGCTGGCCAATAAAATGAAGCCTTTTGCAAATGAAGTAGTTTTCGGTAATTTGGATACTTTGGAAACCCAGTTGTTTTCAAAAGCCTTGGCAAAAGTTAATTTGGAAGAATATGCAGGACAAAGGGTGGTGGTTAAAGGTTGTGCAAATCCTCAAATTCCAATTTCAGCTTATGTGGAAATTACGGCACTGTTAACACCCGTGGTTAAAAGTTTGATGTATGGTGAGCCGTGCTCTACCGTACCGCTTTACAAAAGGAAAGATTAGCCATTTTGTTTTTGTGAAAGCGTATATTTGCCTAGATTTTATTCTCTGGTTTATGCGTTTTAACAAATGTTAACATCTGCTCTGTTATATTTTTTAAAAATTGGATTACTTTTTGTTTTAACTAGGGCATGAGAAAATTAGCGTTAATATTAGCGATAGTTGCTTGTGGGAAGTTTTCCCTTGCCCAAGAGCTCCCCATTAAAAAGGAAACTGCTTTTAAGGAAGGAGAAGTACTCAGCTATAAACTAAAGTACGGTTTTATCACGGCTGCCGAGGCGACCATTAAAGTAGAAGCTTCGGATATGAAGTTTGATGGAAATCCAACCTATCGTTTGGTGGTTGATGCACGCACATCGGGTACTTTCGATATTTTTTATAAAATCAGGGACCATTATGATTCCTACATCCATAAAACGGAACTTACCCCTTACTTTTATCAGGAGGACGTTAGAGAAGCAAATTATCGTAGGCAAGATAAAGCAAGGTTCTATCAAGATGGCAAAAAGGTAGTGGCTAACAGAGGAACCTTTACTACCCCAACTACACAAACTTTTGATTTAGTTTCTGCCTACTACTTTGCTCGTAGCCTAGATATTTCCAAATTAAAAATCAACGATACCTTTAAGCTCAATTATTTTTTGGGTGATGAAATTTCGTCCCTTGAAATACAATACATTGGTAAAGAAACCATAAAATCTAAACTCGGTAAAATCAACTGTCTTAAATTTAGTCCGTCAATTAAGCCAGGACGTATTTTTAGAAAGGATAGTAAATTGTACCTTTGGATTACCGATGACGGAAACCGAGTTCCTGTAAAAGCACAGGTAGAAATATTAGTCGGTTCGGTAACACTAGAAATTAAATCGGCCGAAGGCCTAAAATACCCAATTGGAAAAGGTTAATTGTTTAATCGTTTAATTGGTATTGATGATTTAATAACAGTTAACCGATTTATACAATGCAACGATTAAACATAAATAATGATTGAAGTTCAAAGTACCTTATTACATGAAGATCTTATTAAAGAAGATTTTGTATGTAATTTAAGCAAGTGTAAAGGAATTTGTTGTGTGGAAGGAGATGCAGGTGCTCCACTTGAGCAAGCAGAAAAGGAAATATTAGAGGAGATATACCCTAAAATAAAGCATTTACTAGCTCCAAAAGGCATTGCTGCCATCGAAGAATACGGTACTTCAGTGTTGGATTTGGATGGAGATTTAACTACCCCTTGTGTAGACGGCCATAAAGAATGTGCTTACGTAACCTTTGAGAATGGCATCACCAAATGTGCTATTGAAAAGGCTTATGAACAAGGTTTGGTAGATTGGAAAAAGCCAATTTCATGCCACTTGTATCCAATAAGAATTACCCAATATCCAGAATTTGAAGTGCTGAACTACGATAGGTGGCATATTTGCAAAGATGCTTGTACTTTCGGGAGAGAACTAAAAGTGCCCGTTTATAAGTTTCTTAAAGACCCTCTGATTAGAAAATACGGAGAAGACTGGTATACAGAACTCGAAGAGAATTTAGCAAACAATAGCTAAATCAATTCCTTAATTATTTTAACTTTAGATAAATAGAGACATTCTTATATTTTTGTAGGAACAACATACATTATTGCTTTGAAGAAAATACTAATCACAGGCGGTGCCGGCTTTATTGGCTCTCACGTAGTACGTAGGTTTGTAAATACCTATCCAAACTATCAAATCGTAAACTTGGATAAATTAACCTATGCGGGGAATTTAGCCAACCTTAAGGACGTTGAAAACCAGCCCAATTATCGATTTGTTAAAATAGATATTATAGATGCGCAGGCCATTAATGAATTATTTGCTGAGGAGAACTTTGATGCGGTAATACATTTGGCTGCCGAAAGTCATGTAGATCGTTCAATTGTTGATCCTACAGCTTTTGTAATGACCAATGTGATTGGAACTGTAAATCTTTTAAATGCAGCCAGAGAGTATTGGAAAGGTGCTTATGATCAAAAGCGGTTTTACCATGTAAGTACCGATGAGGTATATGGTGCTTTGGGAGAAACAGGTATGTTCACAGAAACAACCGCTTATGACCCACACAGTCCTTACTCCGCTTCAAAAGCAAGCTCCGATCATTTTGTAAGAGCCTACCACGATACGTACGGAATGGATTGCGTGATCTCTAACTGCTCTAATAACTATGGTTCGCATCATTTCCCTGAAAAGTTAATTCCTTTGGCTATTAACAATATCAAAAACAACAAACCAGTACCTGTTTATGGTAAAGGTGAAAATGTTAGAGATTGGCTTTGGGTAGAAGATCACGCAAGAGCCATTGATGTGATTTTTCATCAAGCAAAAACAGGTGAGACCTATAACATTGGCGGGCATAACGAATGGAAAAACATTGATCTTATTCATTTGCTTTGCAAAATCATGGATAAAAAGCTAGGACGTAAAGAAGGGGAGTCAGCTGAGCTCATCACTTTCGTTACCGATAGAGCTGGCCATGATTTGCGTTATGCTATTGATTCAACCAAACTACAAAAAGAATTGGATTGGGTGCCAAGTCTACAATTTGAAGAAGGATTGGAGAAAACCGTAGATTGGTACTTGGCTAATGACGAATGGTTAAACAATGTGACTTCTGGTAATTATCAGTCTTATTACGAAAAACAGTACAAGAACAGATAATGGGTAATATCGTTGTGATAGGGGCAGGTGGTCAATTAGGCCAGTGCATCAAAAAAATAGTAGGTTTAAGAGCTGTTGAAAATGTAGTATTTCCTGAGGAAAATACCGCTAACATTTTGGACGTTCCTGCTTTAGAACTTCTATTTGAACAAACCAGCCCTGCTTATGTGATCAATTGCGCAGCCTATACTGCCGTTGATAAGGCCGAAGATGAAGCAGCTATTGCCAAAGCGGTAAATGAAACAGGCGCTAGAAATTTAGCTCAACTTTGTAAAAAGCATCAAGCCACACTCATCCATATTTCTACTGATTTTGTATTTGAAGGTACAGAAGTAAAGCTATTGAAAGAAGATGACAAGGCCCATCCAATTAGCGTTTATGGCGCAACAAAGTTGGATGGAGAACTAGCAATCATCAACGAATTGGATAATCATGTCATTATTCGTACCAGTTGGTTGTATTCAGAGTTTGCCAATAACTTTGTGAAAACCATGTTAAAGCTAGGTGCTGATCGCGATGAGTTGAGTATTATTGCCGACCAAGTAGGCACACCTACGTATGCGATTGACCTTGCCAATGCGATATTTGACATCATTCAATATCCAGAAAAGAAATACGGTACTTATCACTTCAGTAATGAAGGCGTCACCTCATGGTATGATTTTGCAAAAGCGATATTCGACCTGAGTGGCACAAAAGTGAAGGTAAATCCAATACCAACAAGCGCTTATCCAACCAAAGCAAAAAGGCCTCCTTTTTCGGTAATGGATAAAACCAAAATAAAAGCCGACTACGACGTTCAAGTGCCCTACTGGCTAGATAGTTTAAAGGTTTGCATTGAGGCGCTTAAATCTAATCATTAATCAAAAAAAAAGACTCTATATGAAAGGGATAATATTAGCTGGCGGAAGCGGCACCAGATTGCATCCATTAACCTTGGCTTGCAGCAAGCAAATGATGCCAGTTTATGATAAGCCAATGATCTACTATCCATTGTCGACCTTGATGCTGGCTGGGATCAATGAAATTCTGATCATTTCAACCCCTCATGATTTGCCTAATTTTCAGAAGCTGCTTGGCGATGGAACTTCTTTAGGTTGTAAATTTAGTTATGCAGTGCAACCAGAACCTAACGGATTGGCACAAGCCTTTGTAATAGGAGAGGAATTTATCGGTAAGGATAAAGTGGCTTTAGTATTAGGCGATAATATTTTTTATGGCGATGGCATGGCCAAGCTTTTGCAAAGCAGTGCCAATCCAGAAGGAGGTGTTGTTTTCGCTTACCAAGTGTCAGACCCAGAACGATATGGTGTGGTTGAGTTTGATAAGGACAACCAGGTGATTTCTATTGAAGAGAAACCTACGCAGCCAAAATCAGATTATGCGGTGCCAGGTTTATATTTCTACGACAACGAAGTGGTAGAAATCGCCAAAAATATCAAACCTTCTCCCCGTGGAGAATATGAAATTACTGATGTTAACAAGGTTTATTTAGAGAGAGGAAAATTGAAGGTAGGCGTGTTAAGTCGCGGGACAGCTTGGTTAGATACTGGAACCTTTGCCTCGTTGATGCAAGCTGGACAATTTGTGCAGATTATTGAAGAAAGACAAGGTTTAAAGATTGGCTGTATTGAAGAAATCGCCTATCGAATGGGATTTATCACGGCAGACCAATTAAAGGAAATTGCCAAACCCTTAGTGAAAAGCGGTTACGGCGAATATTTATTGAAGATCGTAAAATAAAAGATAAAGGCCACGAGTATTCGTGGCCTTTATCATAACCCGTCATTTCGAAGGAGGAACGACTGAGAAATCTAACGATTAGGATTAGCATGATGCTAGATTTCTCCATTCGCTGCGCTGCAGTCGAAATGACGAATCAATATTAAGTTTTACCTCTCCCCAACTTGCTGTCTCCACATGGCGTAGTACAGCCCTTTTTCTTCCAGTAAATCTTCATGTTTGCCCTGCTCGGTAATCTGACCCTTCTCCAGAACATAAATTCTATCAGCATGACGAATGGTAGACAAACGGTGAGCAATTAAAATGGTAATCTGTTCACTCAATTTAGATACATCTTTAATCGTTGCCGTAATTTCTTCTTCGGTAATCGAGTCTAATGAAGAAGTAGCCTCATCAAACACTAAAATATCTGGATTACGCAATAATGCTCTGGCAATAGATAGTCGTTGCTTTTCACCGCCAGAAACTTTTACACCGCCTTCACCAATAACACTATCTAAGCCTTTGTCGGCTCTGGCCAATAAAGTATGGCAAGCTGCTTGACGAAGTACTTTTAAACATTCCTCATCGCTGGCATTAGGCTTCACAAACTGTAAGTTCTCCCTAATCGTTCCTGAAAATAGTTGGGTGTCTTGAGTGACAAAGCCAATTTTTTCCCTCAATTGGTCAAGGTTGATTTCCTTGCCAGAAATATTATTGTAGAATACATTTCCTTCTACAGGTTGATAAAGACCAACCAACAGTTTCACTAAAGTAGTTTTGCCAGAACCAGACGGGCCAACAAAAGCAATGGTTTCTCCTTTGCTCACACTGAAGTTGATATGGTTCAAGGCATTGTTCTTGCCCGTAAGGTGTTTAAAACTGATATCGTTAAAGGTAAGCTGCTCAATTTTATGGAGCGGTTTCGGATTATCTGGTTTTTTGTCAATAGGAGTGCTCAGAATCGCTTTGAATCTGCCCAATGATACTTCGGCCTCTCTCCATGCTAAAATCACATTACCGAGCTCCTGTAGTGGTCCAAACAAGAAGAACGAGTAGAATAGGAAAGAGAAGTACTGTCCAGGAGAAATAGTATTGTCGAAAATTAGAATTAACAACACAACAATCATCACGCTGCGCACTAAATTAACCGTAGTGCCCTGTACAAAGCTCATGCTCCTTACAAACTTTACTTTTTTAAGCTCTAAACCTAGAATCTTGTAAGTGGTTTTATTTAGCCTTTCAATTTCCTGATTGGCCAAGCCTAAGCTTTTAACCAATTCAATGTTTCTAAGCGATTCTGTGGTGGAACCTGCCAATGCAGTAGTTTCAGCAACAATAGAACGTTGTATGGTTTTGATTTTTCGGCTTAAAAACCAACTGATAAAAGCAATAACTGGAATAGATGCAGTGTAAATTAAAGTCACTTTGTAACTCACCGATAAGGAGTAAACGATCACGAAAACCATTCCGATTAAACTCACAAATAGGATGCTGATGAAGGAAGTGATGAATTTTTCGCAATCAATCCTCACCTTTTGTAAAATACCTAGTGTTTCACCACTACGTTGGTCTTCAAAAACTTGATAGGGTAGTTCCAAAGAATGTTTCAGGCCATCAGCATACATTTTAGCGCCTACTTTTTGTACAATGATGTTGGTGAAATAATCTTGAAAGTTCTTCGCAATTCTGGAAACCATGGCGGCGCCAATAGCCAAGCCCACTAAACCCAGTACGCCCCAGATATATTCCGTACGTTCAAGGTTGTCTTTCCTTTCAATAAAACGGTCAACAATTTGACCTGTAAAATATGGGTCCATAAGGGAGAAGCCGATATTTACTGCAGCTAAAAATAGTGCAAGTACTACCACCCACTTATGCGCTTTGAGGTACTCGAGTAATAAATTCATTTTTGTTTTGTTGTGATTGGGATGCAAAAATAAAAAAAGGGAATGTAGCTGAGTTACATTCCCTTTTATATTACAATTTAACGATATTGTTAAACCGTCATGATGTCTTTTTCCTTCAGTTCTGCGTGTTTGTCTACCTTAAGGATATAATTGTCGGTAACTTTTTGTACTTCTGCCTCACCAACTTTGATTTCGTCATCAGATACGCTCTCTGCTTTCAATTTCTTGATTTTCTCGTTGGCATCTTTACGGATATTACGGATGGCGATTTTCCCTTTTTCAGCCTCTTCCTTCACCTTTTTTACCAGCTCTTTTCTACGCTCTTCAGTTAAAGGAGGAACAACCAAACGGATAATGGAACCATCATTTTGAGGATTGATTCCGATATTAGCTTCCATAATTGCTCTTTCAATAGGAATCAACATGTTTTTCTCCCATGGTTGGATAATCAAAGTACGAGCGTCTGGAGTATTAATTGCTCCAACTTGTGCCAAAGGTGTTGGGTTACCATAATAGTCAACCATAATGCCATCTAACATACCAGCAGAAGCTTTTCCTGCTCTAATTTTAGTCAATTCAGATTCACAGTGTGCAATTGCTTTATCCATATTGGCTTGAGCATCTGTGATCTGTTTCTTTATGAGGTCATTCATTGTTCTGAGTGATTTATATGCAAAAATATAAAATAAAGGGCAACATTTAACCTTTTACCAAAGTGCCAATTTCTTTGCCTTTAGCAATTTTCATGAAATTTCCAGCCTTGTTCATATCAAAGACGATAATTGGAAGATCGTTTTCCTCACACAAAGTAAAGGCCGTCATGTCCATTACATTAAGGTCTTTATCATAAACTTCTTTGAAAGATAATGTTTGGTATTTGGTAGCTGTTGGATCTTTTTCAGGATCGGCAGTGTAAATACCATCCACACGGGTACCTTTAAGCACTACGTCTGCATTGATTTCAATGGCTCTTAATGCCGCTGCCGAATCAGTAGTGAAGTAAGGGTTTCCTGTACCAGCACCAAAAATAACTACACGCCCTTTTTCCAAGTGCCTAACTGCTCTTCTTCTTACAAAAGGCTCGCAGATTTGCTCCATTTTAATGGCCGAAAGTAAACGGGTTTTTAAACCTACTTTTTCCAGTGCATCTTGTAGTGCCATGCTATTGATTACCGTGGCCAACATGCCCATGTAATCTGCTTGAGCTCTATCCATCCCAGATTTTTCAGCACTTAAACCTCTAAAAATATTGCCACCGCCTATCACAATTGCTATTTCTAGTCCTTCGTCGTGTACCGCTTTGATATCTTCTGCGTATTGCTTAACTCTTTCGTTATCAATGCCGTATTGCTTTTCGCCCATTAGCGATTCGCCACTCAGTTTAAGTAAAATCCGTTTATATTTCATAAAAGGCAAAATTATCAAGTTTTTTTAATTTGCTGGTGCTTAATTCAGTTTAATTTCCGCTCCTCTGAAAAATACTTGTTGCAATTCCATTTTTTCGTTTATCCTCACTAAGTTCGCTTCTGCATTAACAACAAGTTGCCCAATTTCGTTTTCTTTTTTGATCAGCTTTGCTGGATTTAAGGTGGCCATGTTAATGGCTTCCGTTAATGAAATGTCGCAATGCTTCACGCAGTTTTTAATGGATTGTAACATCGTCATTGCTGAGCCAGATAAAGTGCCGTCAGGCATTACAAACTTACCGTCTATCGCATGGTGCTGATATGGACCTGAATTACATTCCGCTACCGCATCGGTAATGAGGAACAAGCGTTCTTTCATCATCTTTGCTGCAATTTTTACCACTTCGAAATCTACATGCAATCCGTCTGCAATAATGCTGGCCATTGCTGTTGGATGGCTAAACACAGCGGTAGGAATGCCTGGCGCACGATGTTGGATCGGCGACATGGCATTAAACAAATGAGTAGTAGTTTGTATGCCTTGGTTATAGGCGGTCGTCGCTTGTTTAAAATTGGCGTTGCTATGTCCCAATGAGAGGACCACTTCATGATCTAATAAATATTGGATCACTTCATCATCCTGAAGTTCAGGGGCAAGTGTCATCATTTTGATGGTACCATCGCCAAAATCCAATAGCTGTTTAATTTCATCTAAGCTTGCTTTGCGAATGTATTCTTTAACGTGAGCACCTCTTTTTTCGGGATTGATAAAAGGTCCTTCCAAATGTAAGCCCATACAATTTCTGGAATCTTTCTCGTATTCCTTAATCACCGAGATACATTCATTGAATACTTCTGGCGTGTTTGTCGCTAAACAGATCAGAAAACTAGTTGTCCCCTCTCTTAAAAGTTGGTCTTCTATGATACGGATACTTTCCAGGCTGGGTTCAGCAGAAAAAAGCTTGCCAGCAGCACCGTAAATCTGTAAATCGATAAAACCAGGTAATAACAAGTCTGTGTCCGAATCTTTATTAATGGCATCTGCAATGTACTGTATTTTGCCATTTTGGATTTCAATATGTTGGTGTTTATGGATCTGGCCATTTGTAAAAACATCGATATCATCAAACGTTTGCATGGAAATTCTTAGTGTTTTAATTTTAAAGGTAGCATTTAGAAAGGGTATTATTGTGTTATTAAACTTAAAACAACTATAAAGATGAAAAAGCAAACGGCGGAACACGGTAGACGGGCTTTCTTAAAATCTAGCTTGGCTTTTGGAGCTGTAAGTATGGTTGCTCCCGTCACATCGGTTGCTGCAGTAAGTGAAATTGAAGACGAATTTAAGGTGATTGCAGGACCTTGTCTGCAAACCTCGTTCAACAATGCCATATCTGTGTTATGGGTAACGAATAAAAATGCTGCAAGTTGGGTAGAGTATGGACTGTCTCCCAATAATTTAGATAAAAAAGCCTATGGCAAGTCAGAATTTGGGTTAAAGCCAATTGGTACCATTAATGTTGTGCAATTAAACAATCTACAGCCTGGTGCTAACTATTATTATCGAGTGGTATCTAAAGAAATAAAAGAATTTCAGCCTTATAAGCTCACCTATGGTACTGTTTTGAATGCTGATGTTCAGTCTTTTATAAATACAGACACGAACAAGGCCGAAGTTAATTTCGTGATGCTGAACGATATACACGACCGACCTCAATCTATTCCAACTTTGTTAGATTTAGATAAAGGAACGAAGCATGATTTTGTATTTTTCAATGGAGATATATTCGATTATCAAACTAACGAGCCTCAAATTATAGATCATTTTTTGCAACCCTGCACCAATGCTTTCGCTAAAAATATTCCATTTGTTTATGTTCGCGGAAACCATGAAACCCGTGGTAAGTACTGTCGTGAACTTCCACAATATTTTGCAAGTGTAGGTTATGATGCTTTTACACTTGGCCCGGTAAGATTTGTAATTTTAGACACTGGAGAAGATAAGGAGGATACTCATCCCGTTTATGCTGGTATTGTAGATTTTGATGAATATCGTAGAGAGCAAGCGGCGCTATTAAAAAAGGAAATAGAAAGTAGGGCATTTAAGAAGGCTAAATTTAGGGTAGTAATGATGCATATTCCGCCACGGTTTTCTGGTGAGGCTCATGGCCCACTACATTGTACCGAGGTTTTTGAGCCTTTGTTAAATAGGGGTAAAGTAGATTTGGTGTTAAGCGGACACACACATCGTTACAAAATTCACCAGCCTGGGGAAGGGCCAAATCAGTATCCTTTAGTAATAGGTGGCGGCCCTAAAGAAGGTGCCAGAACGTTAACAAAAGTTAGGATAACCCCTAATGAGCTAACTTTAAAGCTGATTAAAGATGATGGAACGGAGGTAGGCAGTTACTCCATTAAAAAATAAATACCTTATTAAACAAAAAAGTCCCGTATGCACAGGACTTTTCTATATAGATTAAGCTTAAAATTAAGCTCCTAATTGTACGCGTTTGAAAGCAGTAACCGTTAATCCTTTAGCAGTGTTGTCTAAGAATTTACGAACATCTATAGAACCATCTTTTACAAACTCTTGGTTTAATAAAGTACTGTCTTTGTAGAATTTGTTCAATTTACCAGCTGCAATTTTCTCAACCATTTCTTCTGGTTTGCCTTCTTGACGGATCACATCTTTAGCAATCTCGATTTCACGCTCGATTGTTGCAGGATCAACGCCATCTTTATCAACAGCAATTGGATTCATAGCAGCAATCTGCATCGCAACATCTTTACCAGCTTCAGTAATATCAGCACCGTTAGCACCTTCAAATACCACTAAAACGCCCATTTTGCCATTAGAGTGGATATAAGAAACGATTTTCTCGCCAGAGATATTTGCATATTCTTGAATAACGATTTTCTCGCCAATTTTACCAGTTAGTTCAGTGATCGTTTCAGCAACTGTACGTCCATCTTCTAAAGCAATCGCCGACAATTCTTCAGCAGAAGCAGGATTATTAGCAACTGCAGCAGCTAAAACAACTTGAGCTAGATTACGGAAATCTTCAACTTTAGAAACTGGCTCAGTCTCACAAGCTAAAGCAACTAATTTTCCATTTGTGCCATCTGCCGATACATTGATTAATACTAATCCTTCAGAAGTAGCATTACCAGAACGAGCAGCCGATACTTTTTGACCTTTTTTGCGCAATAAATCAACAGCAGCTTCGAAATCGCCATTGGCTTCTACTAATGCTTTTTTGCAATCCATCATGCCGGCACCTGTTTGTTGACGTAATTTGTTTACGTCTGCCGCAGAAATTTGTACTGTAGACATCTCTTTTTAAATATTTTGAATTTCTATAAAATGTTATAAGTTGCAAGTAATAGGTTATAAGGCTGTTTAAAACCTAATAACTTACAACCCACAACTTACAACTTCAATTAAGCTTCTGTGTTATCTTCTGATGAAGTTTCTGCTTCAGCAGTTTCTTTTTTAGCTTTTTTAGCTGGAGCTTCAGGAGCATCAGCAGCAGTTTTAGCCGCTACAGCTTCTTTTTCAGCTTCTTCGTCTTTCTCACGTTTACGCTCATCTAAACCCTCTTCGATAGCTTTAACCATAATGTCAGTAATCAAAGAGATTGATTTTGTAGCATCATCGTTAGCTGGAATAGGGAAATCGATGTTTGAAGGATCAGAGTTAGTATCAACCATTGCAAAAGTAGGAATGTTTAATTTCAAAGCCTCAGCAACAGCGATGTGCTCTTTCTTCACGTCAATTAAAAAGATCGCCGCAGGTAAACGGTTCAAATCAGCGATACCACCTAAAAGGTTTTCTAATTTGATACGCTCACGTTGGATCATTAAACGCTCTTTTTTAGAAAGAATCGCGTAAGTACCGTCTTTAGTCATTTTATCGATGTTAGCCATCTTTTTAATTGACTTACGCACGGTAGCGAAGTTAGTTAACATACCACCTAACCAACGCTCGGTTACGAAAGGCATGTTTACTTTCTTAGCTTGTTCTGCAACAATTTCTTTAGCTTGTTTCTTAGTCGCTACAAATAAGATCTTACGACCAGATTTTACGATTTGTTTAATCGCTGCAGCAGCTTCTTCAGTTTTAGCTAAAGTTTTGTTTAAATCTATAATGTGGATACCATTGCGCTCCATGAAAATGTAAGGAGCCATTTTTGGATTCCATTTGCGGGTAAGGTGACCAAAGTGTACACCTGCATCCAATAAGTCTTGATATGTTGTTCTTGCCATTGTATTGTCTCCTTAAGATTAACGTTTACTGAATTGGAATCTCTTACGAGCTTTCGCACGTCCTGGTTTCTTACGTTCAACCATACGCATGTCACGGGTCATTAAACCTTTAGCACGTAACGCAGATTTTTTCTCAGCATCTAACTCAACAATAGCTTTAGCAATTGCCAAACGAACAGCCTCAGCTTGTCCTTTAACACCACCACCAGCTACATTTACTTGTACATCATATTTACCAGCAACTTCCGCAACTTCGAAAGCTTGGTTAACAATGTATTGTAAAGGTAGGGTTGGGAAATATACTTTATAATCTTTACCGTTTACGGTAATAGCGCCATTGCCATCTTTCAAATAGATACGGGCAACCGCTGTTTTTCTTCTACCAGAAGTATTTGTTGTTGACATTTCTTTTCTCTTTTAATTAAAGTTTGATGGTTTTTGGCGATTGTGCAGCATGAGGATGCTCAGCACCAGCATAAACAAATAAATTAGTATATAATTTTTTGCCTAATTTGGTTTTAGGTAACATACCACGAACCGCTTTCTCTACCACACGTCTTGGGTGTTTTTCCAATAACTCTTTCGGAGAAATAAAACGTTGACCACCTGGGTAACCAGTGTAACGAACATAGGTCTTATCAACCATTTTGCTTCCTGTCAACTTAACTTTGTCTGCATTGATAACAATAACGTTATCACCACAGTCTACGTGTGGGGTATACTCTGGCTTGTTTTTACCTCTAATAATCATCGCGATTTTAGAAGACAAGCGCCCCAAAATCTCTCCTTCAGCATCAACTACAACCCATTGTTTGTTAACGGTTTTAGCATTCGCAGAGACAGTTTTGTAACTTAACGTATTCACTTGCTTTTATTTAATTTGTTAAAAAATTTATTATTCCCAGTTTTTTAGGGACTGCAAAGATACGGAGAATAGTTTAAATACCAAATAGTTGAAAGAAAAAGTTTTGGATTGCGAGTGATGTGTTATAGGATTTTTTTTTGAAAAGCAATTTCAGTAGTTCTTCTGTTCCGAAAGTCCCGCTTTTCGTTACAATCTTTTTGCGAATGTTACTGCGTTAAACCTCGTAGGTTTGAAAACCTACGAGGTTTGGTTAAGGATTACAACAAAAAGTATTTTCACTTCAATCGGGTTTGATCACCGTAGCACATCTGTTAATCGCAAATTTCTAGGACAGCCCTTAACCTTTTGTAATGACAAATCTATTTGAACTACAATTCATCAGGCTTAAAGCCAATTCTTCTTCTCGGTGCCGCCTTCTTTTCTATGAGTTCGTCTAAGTAAGTAAAAACTAGCTCAATATTCTTATCATGGTTTTGCAGGTGCCTTTTAATTTCTGAAATCTCAATTTTCAATTTACTATGGTTATCCAGTAATTTGCGTAAGCGAGAAAAAATCCTAACAATTTGAATGTTGACTTGTATCGCTTGAGGACTATTTAAAACACTTGACAGCATTAATACGCCATATTCAGTAAAAACAAATGGAGGTTTTCGAAGACCCAACTTTTCTCGATTGGATATCACAATTTGTGACTTCCAATTTTCTAATTCTTCAGGACTAAGTTGGAACATAAAATCTTCAGGAAATCGATTAATATTACGTTTTACTGCTTGATTTAAAACTCTCGTTTCAACGCCATAAAGTTCAGCCAAATCACGGTCCAACATCACTTTTTGGTTTCTTATTTCATAAATTTTGTTGACCACAATATCATCAGATATGATGGGGAGTATTTGTTTTGCTGCCATAGGTAAATCAAATATAATAAAATCTAACATGTTTTGAAGCCACAAATTGAGCCCTCAAAAACCGATAATGGGCAGTTACATTAATAAAAAAAGCGTTGACACTGGCCAACGCTTTCAAATAGATTTAAATCGAATTTCACTTTCTTACCAACTTGATTGACATGGTTTTGGCTTCCTTGCCATCTTTGGTATCGTACATTTCCATCAGTTGGTTGTTGTCATCAACAATAGTGAATGTTTCTCTGAATGGAATTTGTTTGCCAGATGCAGCATCCGTAGCAGTTCCTTTAAAAGTCATTACTTTATGATCATTATCGAATTTACCTTCCGCATACATCAATCCTGTGCCCATATTGTCTATCCAAGTGCTGATATAAACTTTTCTAGCATTATCATAGGCCATGGTATTGATTCCTTCGAATGGCATTCCATCCATCATACCTTTATAGTTAGATTGTAAGTAACGTCCTCCCAAAACCATTTTGGTTTCGGCTTTAATGCCAGGACTGGTAGACATGACAGAACCATCTGGCTTATAAAAAGAACATTCGGCTTCCCAATTGCCCGCAGTTTTTGCCATCCATTGATGCTCGTTTCCAGGAGTCATGTAAGCTTCCCAGGCTTTCATCATCTCAGCCGAATCTACTGGTTTAGAAGTATCGTTGTTTTTAGTGATAGAAGTGTCGATGGTAGTGCTATCAGTGGTACTACTTTTTTTCTCGCTATTGCAGGCCGTAGCAAACAATAGCATGAGGCCAGCGGCCATCATTAAATTTTTCATTCGAACTTAAATTAGTTTAATATTTATTTGATTGTCTTGTGATTAACAATATACGATAAACTTTGTTTCAAATGAAAAACGCTTAGAGAAAGAGAAAAATATAGCTAATTTAAACAGATCTTAGTTCATCTATTTTCTGCTGTGCCTTTACACTAATTTTAGTGTCCTGAATTTGATCAGCAACCGTAATGTCTGCATCTCTGTCTTTATCCGAAAGATGAGTTTGCACTTTCTCTGCATTTTCAATCGCATGGTCGTAAGAACCTCTAGCACTCATCAGTTTTACAAAAACAGGCAGACATTCGAAGAAAATAAAGAGTAGTCCAATAAAGGTAACCGCCAAAGATGTATTGAAATCTTTGGAGCCATCTGGATTGAAACTTAGTTGCCCCAATGCCCAGTTTCTATCGGCGAAGCCCGCAATATTAGCTAAACTATCTAGTTGCTTAGAGGTGAATAGCTTTTCGCTCATCAAACCATCAAACTGTTTCCTCCCGTCAACAAATTTCTCCATTTGCCTAACGTCTACATTAAGCGTGTCTAAATTTTGCTCACGTTGTTTCAGTTCAGCTTCCTTGCGTTTGGCATAAGGCCCATAACCCATTACTCCCGAAGTTTCGGTAGTTTTATTGCCGAAAATCTCATAGTTGAGCTTTTGCCTATCGCTTTTAATGGCTGCCGCTAGCGAATCGCGTTGCGCTTTTAGTTCGTTCAGCTTTCCAATTTCAATGGTGTACTTTTTATCAAAAGCTTTATTTAAGGTGTCAATTTTTGAACGCTGGCCATTCAGGTAGCTTACTTTCAGCTTTTCTTTAATTTCTTTATCGAAAATCTTCAATTCCAACGGACGTGAAATCACAATGCCAATCATGATGGCTAGTAGGATACGAGGTGTCGCCTGTAAAAGCTGTTTGTTAGAACTTGCATTCTTATCCAAACTTCCCACAATATAGCGGTCCATGTTAAAAATGGCCAAACCCCAAATTAGACCGAAAAATATAGAAAATAGCCAAGCCAAATCGCCACCTTTAAAAACAAAGTACATGGCATAACCACCCGAAAGAGCCGCAAAGAGACCTGTAAAAAAGATAGTGGCACCAATGCCTATATATTTATTATGATCTGTAGGATGTTTTTCGAGCGTAGCAATGTGAGCTCCAGAGCAAAACCAAAGGAAGCGGGAAACGCGGTTCATATTAACCAAATTTAAAATTCTATAGTTAAACGACTGGCAATCTCAAATGTTACAGTTCTTTGAGAATTAATTATTTCTGTTTAACTGAAGGTAGCAGAAAAGTAAAAATACCGTTTGAGTTTTGCGATGAAAGTAATTAATAACGTAATTCGTATCTTTGATCAAAACACAAAAAAATGAAAGAAGTTACAGTTCAAGACTTAAAACAAAAAATAGATAACAATGAGCCTTTCCAACTGATTGATGTTAGAGAGACTTTTGAATACGAAACCTCTAACCTTGACGGGTTGAATATCCCTTTGGGTGGTATTTTAATAGAGGCTGATAAAATTGACAGAGATAAACCTGTAATTGTACAATGCCGTAGTGGCAAACGTAGCGCTGCTGCTATTATGCAGTTGGAGCAGATTCACGGTTTTGATAACCTTTATAACCTAAAAGGTGGAATTTTGGCTTGGCAAGAGGCTTTTGATCCTAACATGCCAGTGTACTAAAAAATGATTGAATTTCGAATGAGGGAATGATTGGATATTGCAAATTCGATAGTTCAACATTCAGCCATTCTATCATTAATAAATATGAAAAAGAAAATATTTTTAAATGCCTTTTACAACTTGGCATTGATTCTTTGTATCCTTGGAGCCTTTTGGGCTTTTGAGAATAAAAGTCCATTAATTGCCATTTTTCTAATTGCTGCTTTGGCGGCGTTTCTTTTCTTCAAAATAAAATTGATTAAAGAATTAAATAAGGAATTTAGGCAAGGACCGCCTAGAAAGTAAAGCATAAAAAAAGCCATTAGCATTTATACTAATGGCTTTTTTTATGCTTGATTGATATTAACTTCCTTTCGCGGATCTGGTCATTTGCTCCAACATATCCCACATTTCTGATGGGATGGCTTCCAAACCATTCATTTGTCCTGCACCTTGCAACCATTCGCCGCCATCAATGGTAATCACTTCTCCGTTGATGTAATTAGAGAAATCACTCACTAAAAATGCCGCCAAATTTGCCAGTTCCTGATGGTCGCCTACACGTTTTAAAGGAACACGATTTTTAAAGTCAAATTTCTCAGCTAAATCACCTGGTAGCAATCGGTCCCAAGCACCTTTGGTTGGAAAAGGACCAGGGGCAATGGCATTGCTTCTAATCCCGTATTTGCCCCATTCTACCGCTAACGATCGGGTTAGCGCTAATACACCGCCTTTAGCACAGGCTGAAGGAACCACATAAGCAGAACCTGTAAACGCATAAGTGGTCACAATATTTAATACACTCGCGGCCTGTTTTTGCTTGATCCAATGTTTGCCAAAAGCCAAGGTGCAATTAACGGTGCCCTTAAGTACAATATCTATAATGCTAGAAAAGGCATTTGCCGATAAACGTTCGGTAGGGGAGATGAAGTTTCCTGCAGCATTGTTAACCAATACATCTATACTGCCAAATTTGGAGATGGTTTCTGCGAGTACATTTTCTACTTGTTCATATTCTCTTACGTCACACTGTACTGCCAAAACTTTTCCCCCAGTTTCGCTTTCCATTTCCTGAGCGGTTTTTTGCAATACTTCTATTTTTCTGCTGGTGATGACCAAGTTGGCGCCCAATTTTAAAAAGTAGGTAGCCATGGCTTTACCAAGGCCTGTGCCTCCGCCAGTAACAACAATGGTTTTGCCTTTTAAGGCATCATCTTTTAGCATGGGTTGGTTATACATTTGCTCGTATTTAGGGGTGATTTATTAGTGTTTATGGGGATGCTAAATAAAACGAATTACTTTTTCTGTAAGCTATCTACCAATGATTTTAAGATAGCCCTAGTCGCTGGTGCCCACCATTGCTTTAACATTATTTCTAAATCTTTACTTTGATCGGCGCTGGTTGCAGCAATTAGATCTTTGCGCAAATTGAGTTTGCTTTGTTGCCAGGTGTTCGCTTCAAAAGCCATGTATTTTCTAACCTTTCTTTCTGCGGCAGTTAAAATACTTTCTGGCTTTACCACCTCATCCACTAAGCCTACAGCATAAGCTTCTTCTGGAGAAAATAATTTTCCTTCCAACAGATTACGATAAGCATTGGCATTCCCCAACCAAAAGCTGTACAATTTGAAAATGCTATTTGGAACGATAATGCCTACTGGAACTTCATTGAGACCAATGATATATTTCCCTTCTGCCATTACTCTTGCATCGCAGGCTAAAGCGATTACACAGCCACCAGCTGGGCTATGGCCATTAATGGCAGCAACCAGTGGTTTTTTAAAAGCGGTGATTTTTGCAGTAAAATTCAAGAAGAGATGCCAGAAACTAAGTGCTTCTTCTTCGTTATAATGATAAAGTTCTATTAAATCTAGCCCCGCAGAAAAGAAATTTTCCTTGCCAGTAATCAATACACCACCTATGTTATCATCGTTTTCGATGTTGTGTAACATGTCCTGTAATTCGGTAACCATTTCTCGGTTCAACGAATTGGATTTGCCACGGTTTAGGGTAATAATGGCAAGTCTATCTTTAATGGTGGTTGAAATCGTATTCATTCCTCTTAGCTTTACATTTATATTTTTATAAAGCTAAGAGGTTCGAATTTATTATGCAAGCATAAAATTATTTTACTTCGTAGGTCAGTACTTTTCTGGCCAAGCTTCCATTAATATCTATGCCTTCAATCACAATACGGTAAACTCCCGGTACATCGGTATTGAAATAGCTTACTTTAGCCTTTCCATTGACGTCACTTGCCATTTGAGGTTCCCAGAAAACGGTGGTTCTTAAATCAGGTCTGCTATCTGGTTTTACATCGTATTTTGGAGAATAAAACTCCCTTACTACCGCATATCCTTTTGGAGAAAAATTAATTAAACCTGGGGTGTAAGTATTGGTCGATCTTAGGCCGTCACCACGTTTGGTGTTGATCACAATTACGCCTGAACCACCTTGCATACCATAAATAGCCGTAGTGGCTGCACTTTTTAAAATCTCTACGGTTTCAATGTCCTGAACTACGATGTCATCTAGGTTAAAGTCTTCTCCTCCTAGGTTCATTCCGTCAACAATAACAGCCATTGGGGATTGGCTGCCACGAGCGAATGCTTGCCCATTTCTAATTTGTACTCCAGCTATTCGTCCTTGCAGATACTGAGAAAGCGAAAAAGCGGTTTCCAATTCTTTTGCGGTAATTACGGCATCTGCATTGCCTGCCCCGCCTAAATTAGAGGAGTTGTGAGAAGGTTTACGTTTCTCTACAATCGTTACTTCATCTAACAAAATAGTTCTGTTCAATAACCCTCTTTTGGTTTGGTCGTCAAAGTATTTCCCGCTTTCCTGCAAATACGCAGCTAACGATTGGTTGACGTTTACTTCAATGTCTCCTGTATTTGGATTCTTAGTGGTCACTTGACCTGGAACTACATCCATTACAATCTCAACATATTTTTTGTCTTTGTCGGTTCTGGCCTGTACTACGAATTTGGTGCTGTCCAAAAATTCTATCTTATCAAAATTGAAACGACCTTTGTCATCGGTCAAGGTGTCCGTCATAAAGAAACCCCCAGAAAAAGATACTAAAGAAACTTTTCCCTTAACTACTGGTTTTCCTCCTTTGGTAACCGTTCCGCTAATTTGCAATCTTTTTTCTACAGGATATTTAGCAACTGGCTCTGTACCATCTACCACTTGCTTCCAATTGATTTTTCTCCAGCCCTGTGTAAGCAAAAGGTTGTCTAAATCATAGCGGGTATTTCTATCATTGTTGAGGAAATAATAATTCGGTTTTTCTACGTAGCCTACTAAATCCGAAGTAAGTAGCAGCCTTGTAAGGATGTTGGTCTCATTTTCTGGATCGGGTTTAACCGCTGACGTATTGGTTACCGCTACCGAAAAACTTCCTTGCACAGGCTTATTGTCATTGGTAGCTGCTACAGACAAATCTACTTTTGCTCGTTTGCCGTAACTTGGTTTTAAAGTCTCTGGCGTAATTTCAATTTTATCTTTTAAATTGTTAACGAATACAATACGCTCATTTAGCGGTGCAAACGTAGAAGATAATAAGGAGATTTGTACAATTCCAGAAGGTAAGCTGTCTTTAGGAACGGTAAGCGCAACCACCTGTTTGCTGGAAGCAATTTTGGCTGAAAAATAGGTGGCACCATTATGTTGTGCAATGAGATTATATTCTTCTTTGGCGATCAAATCTTCAGAAATATAAACTTTGATCGATATTTTTGTGCTATCAGTATTAGATACTGAAAGTACTAAGCCACTTTTTTCTGCTGCAGGAAGGTTTACGGTCTTTTTAGTGCCATCGGGGAAGCTAAGCATTGCTTTATAAGTCTGCCCTGCAACGGGGTTAAGGAAAAAAGATCCCATTCCTAATTTATTGGTTTCGAATTGAGATATCTCTGTGCCATCATTGGTAATAATCACTCCCTTTGCGCTTTCGCCCAAACCACTGCTATTGATGGCTTTAATACCTACTTTGTTAGGTAGGTTTTCTACCAATTTACCTCCCTCAGGGAAAAACTGTACATCAAACTCCTTAGAAGTCGTTTTCAATGGAATTTCTTTAGCAATTATCTGTTTGTTAGGTAAGGTAATGTTGGCTATAATAGAACCACTTTTTAAAGCATCTGGTTGTTTGTTCGTCGCTTCAATGGTAATTTCACCTTGGTTATTGGTCACACCTTTGCCTCTCTCAATTGTTTTTTGACCAAGCTTTACTTCGTAGTTTACTTGACAGTTGGTATAGGGTGAATTTTGTTTATCTGTAAACTGTATGGTCGTACTTATTTTTTGCTGGTTGTTTTCTGTGCTAAGTACATTGCTTGATTTGGTGAATACCTTGTTTGCCCACGAATTTCCTATCTTGATGGTTTTGTCGAAATAGAACTCTGGTCCAGCGTTTCTCATCCATTGCGTATATGCCCTGATACGATAGTTGCCTTCGCTCAATGAATCGATTAGCTTAAAATCTCCCCAAGTAATGCCGCTCTTCATGGGCAGCTTCAGTTGCTTGGTTACTGAATCTTTTTCGTTGACCAGCTCAACATACAACAGCCCGCTGATGGTCGAAGGTAGTCCAGTCTTTGCATTAATGGTATAAGCCTTAAACCAGATGTCATCGCCCACGGCATAATAAGGCTTGTCTAAGTGTAAGTATACCTTTTCTTGTGCTTGCTTGTTCGTGGATTCGTCTAATTTTTTAAGGAAACTGCTCAAATTGGCGTCTTGTGCCCAAAGAGAAGACGCGCTAATGATGCTTAAAAGAGCAACGCCCAGCGTTAGGAATTTAATTTTCATTGGAGTATTTTCATTTTAATGGCAAAGAAACCTATGAAAAGCTTCCTTACGCTATAGTGGTTCATTTGTGTTAAAGCTTCCTCTTTTGGGTTGATTTATTGAGGTTTATCGTAAGTCAAGATACAAAAAAGCTAACCTTGTAACAAACTATAGACTATTATTTTAGTTACAAGGTTCAAAAGGTGACTAGAAATTATTTTTCCACATCATGCTTTCTACTGGGCGAGTGGTTTTATTGCTGTATTTCGCATTGTCTTTAGTGTTGTACATCTTTTCTATTTGCCCTTCAACTACAAAGTAAATGAGTTGGCCAATTGGCATGCCTGCGTAAATTCTTACGGGTTGTACACACGAAATCTCTAAAGTCCAGGTATTGCAAAAGCCAACATCTCCCTTTCCAGCGGTGGCATGTATGTCAATACCTAAACGGCCAGTGCTGCTTTTCCCTTCTAAAAAAGGGACATGGCCATGAGTTTCTGTGTATTCTACGGTTACGCCTAGGTATAAAGTTCCTGGTTGAAGTACAAAACCTTCCTTTGGTATTTCAAAATGTTCTATTTTATTGTGAGCTTTTGCATCTAATACACGGTCCTTGTAAGTTGCCAAATACTTTCCCAAATGCACATCGTATGAATTGGTGCCCAAACATTCTGGCTTAAAGGGTTCTATAATAATGGTGCCTTTGTCTATCTCCTCAAGTATCCGTTTGTCTGATAATATCATTTTTAAAGTTTTTTGGTCTAAATTATGATTAATTTAAGATACTTTTGTATTGATTTTCTAAATAGAGGATGCCCGTAGTTTTTGATTTAAAAATTGATGCCCATACCGAACTCGCCGTATGGAAAATTGAAGAAAGCCATGATCAATTGATGGCAGGTCTACAACTTAAACAGCACGAACTTGAAATTATCGATTCTTTTAAGAGCGACAAGAGGGCGCTACAGTGGCTAAGTACGCGTTTACTGCTTAGAACCATGCTGGATACCAAGGAGTATATCGATTGCCAAATGGATGACCAAGGGAAACCTTACTTGGTAAACTACGATTATCACATCTCGTTAAGCCATTCTTATGACTATGCAGCAGTAATGATCAGTAGAGACCCGCAAAAGAAGGTTGGGTTGGATATGGAAATAATCAAGCATAAAATCAAATTGATCAGGCATAAATTCCTATCAGATGTAGAATTGGCACAAAAACAAATTGGCGACAATATTCATGGACTTTACGTTTGTTGGTGTGCCAAAGAGGCCATCTACAAATGGCATGGGCGAAAGGAATTAGAGTTTAAACGTGACATACACATCAAGCCTTTTAAATTAAGAGACGAAGGAGAGCTTACCGCGGTGGTTGACTTACCAAAAGGAGTAAAAGAGCTCAATGTAAATTATTTTAAGACAGATGACGGCTACATGCTGGGTTATGTGATTGGGTAAGGAAGATATGAACAAGGAAGTAAAATTTATTGATTGGGGTTTAACAGATTATCAAAAAGCTTGGGATAAACAAGAGCAAATTTTTGAACAAACCGTTGCCCTAAAAGTGAAAAATCGTACGGAAAATACCCAGGAGCCAACACCGAACTATCTCGTTTTTTGTGAGCATCCACACGTATACACACTCGGAAAAAGTGGCCATCTAGAAAATTTATTGCTAGACGATCAGGGACTAAAAGAAAAAGAGGCTACCTACTATAAAATTAACCGCGGCGGTGATATAACGTATCATGGCCCTGGGCAGATTGTAGGCTATCCGATATTAGATTTAGATAATTTCTTTACCGATATCCATCTTTACCTGCGAACTTTGGAAGAGGCTATTATTTTGACTTTGGCCGATTATGGCATTGCGGCAGGTAGGTATGAAGGCTATACAGGTGTTTGGCTGGATGCAGATAATGAAAAGGCTCGTAAAATATGTGCCATGGGAGTACGTTGTAGCCGTTGGGTAACCATGCACGGCTTTGCCTTTAACGTAAATACTGATCTGGATTATTTTAAAAATATTGTTCCTTGTGGAATTGATGACAAGGACGTTACTTCTATGCAGCGTGAACTAGGAATGGTGCTGGATATGGACGAGGTAAAAGAAAAATTGAAAAACCATATTGCCAAGCTTTTTGGAATGCAATTGAAATAGTATTCGAAAAAACTTTAGTTAAGATTTTGATTTTTAGGCATAAGTCCTATCTTTATCTTAACTAAAATTAAAAGCTAAAAACATGGATTACTCATCTGATTACTCTTCTGGAGGCATCGGTATCTTGGCGGGTATTGGTGCAACTTTCTTCTTTATTTATTTGGCAATTCTCATTGTAGCAATAGCTGGTATGTGGAAAACCTTTGAAAAAGCTGGCAAACCAGGCTGGGCTGCCATCATCCCAATCTATAATATTTATATTATGATTGAGATTGTAGGTAAGCCAAGTATTTGGTTGTTATGGTGTATCATTCCTTGTGTGAATATCGTTTTTTCTATTTGGTTGATTAACCTGATGAGCAAAAGCTTTGGCAAAGAAGAAGGATTTACTGTTGGCTTGGTTTTGTTAGGTTTCATTTTTTGGCCAATCTTAGGATTTGGAAGTGCTAAATATCTAGGTCCATCAGCGGCTGAAGCACAGCAAGGAGGCTTTGGCAATAATCAATTCGGTAATCCGAACAATCCGCCATTTAACCAACCTTAAGAAACTTGTTTTTTTTAAATTTATATCAGTCCGCGTTGCTACTTTTAGGCAAGGCGGACTTTTTTTTACTGCCCTGTCCTTTTAAATATCTGTTTGGGATTGATTGTCCAGGCTGTGGTTTTCAACGTTCGGTGTTGGCACTGTTGCAAGGCGATTTTTCACTGAGCTTTAAACTTTACCCGCCAACGGTACCTTTATTAATTTGTTTCTTTGCTGCAGCTTGCACGTGGTTGCTGAAACTTAATCAAAATGCTTTGGCTCTTAAGGTGATGTATTTTGTTACGGGCTTTTTCATCTTCTTCAATTATATTTACAAGATGCTGTTTCAGCATATTCACTAAACAATTAGCATGGCAACACTTTCTTATTTGGCACTTGGCGATTCATATACCATAGGCGAAGCAGTAGAAGCAAATGAATCTTTTCCCTACCAACTAGTGGAGCTTTTAAAAGCGAAGCAGTTTGATTTTGCCGCACCTAAAATTATTGCAAAAACAGGGTGGACTACTGATGAACTGCGTCATGCTATACAACAGGAACAGCTTGCCGATAACTTTGATTTGGTGACCTTGTTGATTGGTGTCAATAATCAGTACAGAGGTTACTCACAAGATACTTATCGCAAGGAGTTTGCTGAACTACTCGAAATGGCTATAGGTTTTGCAGGTGGAAATAGGGCTAATGTGTATGTCGTTTCCATTCCAGATTGGGGCGTAACTGAGTTTGCGAAACAAAGTGGTCGAGACTTAAAAAGCATCAGCAATGAAATAGATGCTTTTAACGAAATCAATAGACAAGAAACCGAAGCTAAACAAGTTACCTACGTGGATATTACACCCGGCTCTAGACAAGCCTTGAAAAAGCAAACACTAATTGCGTCTGATGGTTTACACCCATCGGGTAAAATGTATGCGGAATGGGCGAAACAAATCGCCGAAAAACTTTTGGAAAAGATTTAGCTGATGAAGTCCTCCCGTTGCTTATTTAATGAGTTGTTATGCTAGTTCTTTTTTTAAACTGCTCTAGAGGTCAGATAAATATAATCGGCTGAAATAGTCTTTAAAAATTGCATTTCATTCATTCCTTCTGGAATAGTTGCCCCTAAGTGCCCGGAAACTTTTGCAGCCATTTGATAAATTAACTGAGCGTTTCGAGTGATATAATAAGTTTGAACTACTTCATGAATAAGTTCTATATCTCTATCGTTTAGTATGGTAACATTTTCAAAGGTAGCCGTATACTCCTCATCTTCTACTGGATGAAATGCAATGTGTTGCATTTTAGTTGCAGGAGTGGTTTTAATAAGTGTTGTGCCCGCAACAATATCGCCAATACGTTGTTTTTTGTCAGAAACAGCCACGCTGATGAATCCCAGTAAATTAGCGGTCAGCGAAAAATCAACAATTCTAAATACCCAGCGCATAAAGTATTGCCCGATACTGGCTTGTCCGCCGTCTAAACTCACGACCTTTATTTTTAACAGTTTTTTGCCTAGGCTTTGGCCATTAAATGCGACTTCACATAGCAAGTCGTAAAAGACATAGCAAATTCCAAATATAACAATCAGAATAACCATGGTGCTGTTGTTAAGGCTATTTTCTAATCCTGTAATGGCAAGAGCAATCAGTGCAAAAAAATAGATGATAAGGAACATGCCGAAATCTATGAGATAGGCTGCCACTCGTTCTCCTAAACCTGCTACTGGATAATCTATTTCGATGTGTTGGCTAGTGTTAATTTTGATGGTTTCCATTACCTCAAATATAAATTTTTAACCAAAAAATCTACAAAAATAAATTGTACTCACTTTTGTAAGTAGTTTAAGAAAGTTAAAGTTGTAAAAAAACGATTGCCTATATGGTTATCAATATTTTTTGTTTTATTTTAAGAGCAATTATCTATTGAACCAGAAATTAGCTATGAAAGAAGCGCTCTTTGTTAAGCAAAATGCTGAAAAATGGAAGAACTACGAGGCGCTAGTCACAGATAGTCCCGATGAACTTGCCCAGCGTTTTGTTGACATCACCAACGATTTGGCCTATGCGAAGACTTTTTATCCGAAGTCTAAAACTACGGCTTATCTAAACGGTTTGGCATCTGTGCTGCACCAAGCAATTTACAAGAATAAAAAAGAAGAAAAAGGGAGGTTTTTTAGTTATTGGAAATTCGAATTGCCCTTGTTTTTTTATACCTATCGTAAGCAAATTCTCTACTCATTTATTTTTTTTGTGTTGGCGGTAAGCATTGGTGTACTGTCTGCAAAATATGATGACAGGATGATCAGGTTGGTTACCAGTGATAGGTATGTGGATATGACCAACGAGAATATTGCTAAAGGAGATCCTTTTGGTGTATATAAGCAAACAAACGAGTTCAGGATGTTTTTTGAAATTGCTGTGAATAACATTTTCGTATCCTTCGTCATGTTTGTTAGCGGCGTGCTGTTTTCTATCGGTCCAGTGTTTTACCTGTTGCGTAACGGCGTAATGTTGGGTGCTTTTCAATACTACTTTTTCAGTAAGGGATTGGGTGCAGAATCTATTTTGGTTATCTGGATACATGGTACTTTAGAAATATTATCGATTGTTGTTGTTGGTGGAGCGGGTTTGGTACTGGGGCACGGCCTGCTTTTTCCCAAAACCTATACCCGTTTACAGGCTTTTAAAAGAAGTGGAAAAGATGCGACCAAAATAGCCGTAGGCATTGTCCCAATTATTTTGCTAGCGGCATTTGTAGAAGGTTTTGTTACACGACATACTGGAATGCCTATTTGGTTAAGTGTCTCGATACTAACAACTTCATTAGTATTTATGGTTTGGTATATCGTCATTTATCCACATCAATTAGCTAGAAAATTAACGATACAAACGCAAGAAAATTCAAATCATTTATAATGAAAGAGCATATAGAATTTAGGAAAATAAGAGAGTTTGAAGGAATAATTTCTGGAACGCTCTTGTTTATCAAGCAGAATATGAAGCCTTTATTAAAAACATTCTTCTCTCTCTGCGGCATTTTCATCTTAGGTGGATTGATTTCTAACATTTTTATGCAGTTGCATATGACAGATGTAAGAGAGAATATCCAAGCTGGAAATTATGACGGGTTTGGAGTTTGGAGCTATATGGCAAGTTGGCGTTACCTCTTGGTCATTGTATTTTCGGTACTTAACTATACGGCGATGTATACCGCTGTACTCAGTTTTATTGCTCTGTATATTGCCAAAGGTAATGTAGCGCCAACAGTAGAAGAAGTGTGGAGTTACTTTAAGTATTATTTTTTTAGGGTAATGTGGAGTTGTATCCTCATTTATGTGCTCTGGATCATCAGCGCAATGGCGTGTCTTATTCCAGGGGTATTTGTAACCCCTGCGTTTTCTATCTTTTTCGCGATCATGGTTTTAGAGAATGCTGATTTTGGAACGGCGTTCGGACGTGCCTTTGCATTAGTAAAACAAAATTGGTGGGCTACTTTTGCAACACTTTTGGTGGTGGGTATCATCACCTCTATATTTATGACGGTTGTTTATGCGCCGGCCTACATTTTAATGATGATTAGTGCTTTTTCTGGAGGAGATCTACAGATTTTAAAAGGATACCAGATTTTTACTTCCATTTCACAAAGTCTGTCGCAGGTGTTTATGATTATTCCAATGGTCTCAATGGCTCTCATTTATGCTAATTTGGCTGAACGAAAAGAAAGTCAAGGTTTGTTGAGTAGAATTGAAGCGTTTGGTAATGAAACGGCTCCAGTGTCGCACCCCGACGAAGATTATTAGTATGCGCATATTGCTGTTGACTGTTTTGTTGTTTTTTTCGATGGGTTTGCTAGCGCAGAAGAATCCACGATTTGTGATTGGGAAGCCAACTCAAGATACTATTGCCTTGAAATTAGACAGCAGTAAAACTCAAATCCGTGAATTTGATAATGAAGCTATTCAAAAATACAAGGCAGAAAAGGCGTTTCAATATGGCGAGGAAGACTCAAAAGAGCTTGGTTGGTGGGATAGGTTTTGGCGAAGCTTTTGGGATTGGATAGATAGCCTTTTTGGAGAAAGACAGATCACAGGCTCAAAGGCATCTGTTTGGCCTACGGTTTTAAAATATGTAACTATAGGTGTTTGTATAGGTATTATTGTATTTGTGATATTTAAATTAGCTGGCATAGATTTTAAATGGCTTGCTGGTAAATCTAAAGCCATTGAAGTGCCTTATGATGAAAGCCTAGAAAATATACATGAAATTAGCTTTGATGACGAAATTGAGAACACCCTTCAAAATGGGAACTACCGGCTTGCAGTTCGCTTGCTTTATCTGCAAACATTAAAGCATTTGAGTGATAAAGGTGTCATTGATTGGTTACCAAATAAAACAAATCTTGCTTATGTAAAAGAAGTACAGAAGCAGGGTAAAGGTTACGAAGCGTTTGTAAGCTTAACCAATCAGTTTGAATATATTTGGTACGGTGATTTTAGTGTCGACAAAGCTACTTTTGCTCATATCCAACAATCTTTTCAACAATTTAATGAGGACTTGAGATGAACGGATTGAAAAGATATATGATTTTTGGAGGGCTTTTGTTGGTACTATACCTCATTGCGCAATATACCAAGCCAGCGGAAGTTAATTGGACTACTACCTATTTGCCCGAAGATAAAAATCCTTTTGGGACGTATATCTTACGCCAACATGCAGAAGAGATATTCCCAAAAGCAGCGCAAAAAGTTTATCAAACGAATATCTACAATACCTTAAAAACCCCTCCTCAAGGAAATTCTAACTATTTGATTATTGCTTCAAACCTAGATGTATCCGAGCCAGATTTTAAGGTCATGAGAGAATATATGGAGGCAGGCAATCATATTTTAATTGCGGCTTTTCACATGGATGGTGCGCTGGCCGACAGTCTTAAGGTTCAACTTGGTTCTAATTTTGATGCGCAAAATAAAACCAAATATCCTATCAACTTTACATCGCCATATTTAAAACGAGATATGGACTATTATTTTGAAAAGGGAATTGCAGCACAGTATTTTAGTAGTATAGATACTACTAAAGCGTTGGTGCTTGGTAGAAAATATGACGAACATCCAAATCTTATCCAATATCGTTTTGGTAAGGGAGCCTTGTTACTATGCCCAAACCCACAATTGTTTACTAATTATAGTTTATTGAACGAAAATGGGGCAAATTATGTGGCTAAGGTATTTTCTTATTTGCCACAAAATAAAACACTAATATGGGATGAGTATTACACTAGGCCAGTCGTTAATAGTCAATCGGTATTGCGTGTGCTATTTAGTTATGAAACGCTGCGTTGGGCTTACTATTTGGCACTATTTGGTTTGGTGATATTTGTGTTGTACGAAATGAAACGCAGACAGCGAATCATTCCAGTTTTAGATCCGCTTAAAAACAGTTCGGTAGAATTTGCACAAACCATAGGTAGGGTATATTACCAACAACGAAATCACCACGATATCATCGAAAAAAAGATCAGTTATTTCCTAGAGTACTTAAGAAATAAATACAGAATAAAAACCACTGACCTAGATCAGGAATTTATAGAGACTTTGACCAATATTACTGGCGTTGATCCAGTGCTAATTTTGCAATTGAGAGATTACATATTGGCTTTCAATCAAATAGATAAAAAGGATAAGATTAATGACCAGTACCTCATTGCGTTTAATCAACTCATAGAACAATTTTATAAACTAGACAAATAAAGCTTTGCCTGCTATAATGGGTGAAGATTATAAATGAACATACATGGAACAAGAGATGTTTAACCAACGTACCGATTTAAGCCAATTGAGCCAAGCGGTAGAACAAATTAGGCTACAACTATCGAAGATAATTGTGGGTCAGCAAAACACCATCGATTTGCTCATTGCAGGTTTGTTGGCCAACGGACATTTGCTATTGGAGGGGGTGCCTGGTGTAGCAAAAACTTTAAGTGCAAAATTAGTGGCAAAAAGTATTGATGCTACTTTTTCTCGTATACAGTTTACACCAGACTTAATGCCTTCTGACGTATTGGGTACAGCAGTGTTTAGTCCAAAAACTGCGGAATTTCAATTTAGGCAAGGTCCAATATTTGGTAATATTATTTTAGTGGATGAGATCAACCGAGCACCCGCAAAAACCCAATCGGCCTTGTTTGAAGCCATGGAAGAGCGCCAGGTTACGGTAGACGGGCATACCTACAAACTAGCGGAGCCATTTATGGTATTGGCCACACAAAATCCAGTGGAGCAAGAAGGAACATATCGTTTGCCAGAGGCTCAATTGGACCGCTTTCTGTTCAAGATCGAAATCAAATATCCCACATTAGAAGAAGAAATTGAGATTTTGACCCAACAGCATCAGCAAGATACCCAGCACCAGTTAGAAGATGTTAAACCAGTGTTGGATGTGAAGCAGATTATGGCTTTGCGAGCAGTGATCAAATCGTTGTTTGTAGAACCTAAGCTGTTGGCCTACGCGGCGCAAATTGTGCATGAAACCCGTGAGAACAAGTCCTTGTATTTAGGGGCATCGCCAAGAGCTTCTCTAGCAATGATCAATAGTGCTAAAGCCATCGCAGCCATGGCGGGTAGAGATTTTGTAACACCAGATGATATTGTAAAGGTAGCGACGCCAGTATTGGCACATAGGGTGATGTTGAGCCCAGAAAAAGAAATGGAAGGGCTAACGACGGCAGATATCATTGCCCAAATTATTAAAAAGATAGAAGTGCCGAGGTAAGCGGCAAGCTTAGGGCTTAAAGCAGGAACATGAAAAAACTATTTAGAAAACTCTATACCGATCTGTTTTTAGAAAACAGGCTTTTCATCGCGCTGGGCATTTGCTCGGCCATGTTTCTGTTTGCCTTCTTTTTACCCATCTTGGGTGATTTGCCTTACATCGCTTTTGGCGTTTTACTATTATTGATTTTAATTGATATTTATTTACTTCATTCGTCAAAAAAAGCAGTCTTTTTAAGAAGGGATGTGCCAGAAAGATTAAGTAACGGTGACGACAACGAACTTAAAATCTATCTCGAAAATTTCTATCCTTTTCAGGTAGCTATTGGAATTATTGATGAAATTCCTTTCCAGTTTCAAAAGCGAGACTTATGGTTTAACACCACCTTGAAATCGAGGGAGCAAAAAATCATCAATTACTTTTTACGACCCACCAAACGTGGCCAATACGATTTCGGTTTTACCCGTCTGTTTGTGAAATCGCCATTGGGCTTAGTGAGTAGAAGGTTTAATGTGGCTGGTAAGGAAATGGTGCCTGTATATCCTTCTTTCCTCAAACTCAGAGAATATGAACTGATGGCCATTTCCAACCGTTTAACCGATGTTGGGATTAAGAAAATTAGAAGGGTTGGGCATAGCATGGAGTTTGACCAAGTGAAGAACTATGTAGCTGGTGATGATTTTAGGACCATCAACTGGAAAGCAACAGCTCGTAGGGCCGATTTTATGGTGAATACTTACACAGAAGAACGTTCGCAACATATCTATTGCGTCATCGACAAATCTAGGGCCATGAAAATGCCTTTTGAAGGAATGAGTTTGTTGGATTATGCCATCAATGCCAGTTTGATTTTATCGAGCGTAGCTTTAATTAAACAAGATAAGGCGGGGTTGATTACGATTGCCGAGAAGACCAAAAATGTGGTATTGGCAGATAAGCGTCCAACACAGTTGAATAAAATAATGGAAGTGCTGTACAAGGAGAAAACCCGTTATTTGGAAACAGATATGGAAGCACTTTTTGTAAGCTTACGTTCGGCTTTAAAACAACGCAGTTTGGTCGTTTTCTTCACTAACTTCGAAAGCATGTCGGCGTTAGAAAGACAGTTGCCTTACCTTAAACGAATTGCTAAATATCACTTATTGTTGGTGGTGTTTTTTGAAAATACCACGCTTAGAACTTTGAGCGATGAACAGGCCAAAGATGTGGAAGGTATTTATATTAAAACCATTGCCGAAAAATTTGCTTACGAAAAACGTTTAATGGTAAAAGAGTTAAGCAAGCATGGTATTTTGACACTACTCACCGCACCACAAAATCTAACCGTTAATGTGGTCAATAGATACCTGGCCATTAAGGCAAGGCAACAATTGTAATGCTATTTGTCATGCTGAACATAGTAAAGAATCTATTTTTAGACTAGTAGATTCCCCCTTGCTATATCAAAAAAATGTCCCTTCTCAAGGAGAGGGGATTTTAAAAGCTCCAATGGATCAAATCAATTCCAACATTTCTATCGCTTCATCAATATTGTTGATGTTGTCGAATGAAATGCGCAAGCTATCCTTTACTTCCTTAAGGTTACATAAACGAGGATGTAATTGTGCGAAAGCCAATACACGGTTAAAGGTTTCCGAATCGAAGAACTTTGATTGCTTATCACTCACAAAATAACCACGCAGGATGTTTTTCTTATAACTTACCTTTTCAAAACCTAAAGTTTTAGCAATCCATTGTAGGCGCACTACTTTTAGCATCGCCAATACCTGTGAAGGCACGGGACCAAATCGATCTCGTAAACGTTTCTCGAAATGGCTGATTTGTTGTTCGGTTTCCAGTTTGGATATTTCTGTATACAGGTTGTAGCGCTCGGTAATATTGGTGACATAGCTGTCTGGAATATGCATTTCCACATCGGTATCTACTTGCGTAAAACTCACGTAAGGACGTTCGGGCTGATCTTTAAATAAATCCTTGAACTCATCGTCTTTCAACTCTTGAATCGCCTCATCCAAAATTTTGTTATACATCTCGAACCCAATTTCAGCAATAAAACCGCTTTGCTCACCACCTAATAAATTTCCACTACCACGGATATCCAAATCACGCATAGCGATGTTGAACCCGCTGCCTAGGTCGGAAAACTCTTCAATGGCACTTAAGCGTTTGCGGGCTTCATCTGTTAATGTCGACAAAGGCAAGCTCAATAAATAACAAAATGCTTTTTTGTTGGAGCGACCCACACGACCACGCATTTGGTGCAAATCACTTAATCCAAACATGTGTGCATGGTTAATGATAATCGTGTTGGCATTTGGTACATCCAACCCCGTTTCGATAATGGTAGTGGCCACCAAAACATCTTTCTCACCGTTAATGAAATCGAGCATTACATCTTCCAACTGATCACCATCTAGCTGACCATGGGCAATGCCAATACGCGCCGTTGGTACCAGGGTTTGGATCAAGCCTGCCAATTGTTTTAAATCCTGCACTCGGTTATGCACAAAGAAAACCTGTCCACCGCGGTCTAACTCAAACTGTATGGCTTCTTGTAATAGTTTATCATTAAAAACATGCAATTCGGTCGTTACCGATTGTCTGTTTGGTGGTGGTGTATTGATGATGGACAAATCTCGAGCACCCATCAACGAGAAATGCAGGGTACGTGGAATTGGTGTGGCCGTTAAGGTTAGCGTATCTACACTTACACGTAAGGCACGTAATTTTTCCTTCGCGGCTACGCCAAATTTCTGCTCCTCATCTATTACCATTAAACCCAAGTCTTTAAACTTTACATCCTTGCTTAAAAGACGGTGGGTTCCAATAATGATGTCTATTTTGCCTTGAGCTAATTTTTCCAAGCTTTCTTTAACTTGTTTGGAGGTTTTAAAACGATTGATATAATCTACCGTACAAGGAAAATCCTTCAACCTCGAAGAAAACGTCTTGAAATGTTGTAAGGCTAAAATGGTGGTAGGTACTAAAACGGCTACTTGTTTTCCGTTAGCAACGGCTTTGAAAGCTGCACGAAGTGCCACTTCGGTTTTGCCAAAGCCAACGTCGCCACAAACCAAGCGATCCATGGGGTGAGGGGCCTCCATATCCTTTTTTACATCGTTGGTGGCCTTCATCTGGTCGGGAGTATCTTCGTAAATGAAAGAGGCCTCCAGCTCGGTATCTAAATAACTATCAGGAGCAAATGCAGTACCTGCTTGTGCTTTACGCAAGGCATAAAGCTTAATAAGGTCGCGGGCTATGTCCTTAACTTTTTTTTTAGTGCTTTTTTTTAGCTTGTCCCAGGCTTCAGTGCCTAGTTTATTCATTTTGGGTGGCGTGCCATCCTTACCGCTGTATTTAGCAATACGATTTAGGGAGTTGATGTTCACGTATAGCAAATCATTGTCTGCATAAACCAAACGGATCATTTCCTGCATTTTGCCGTTGGTTTCTACCTTTTCTAAACCCGCATATTTCCCAATACCATGGTCTATATGCGTTACAAAATCACCAGGTTTTAAATCCCTTAGCTCTTTTAAGGTAATGGCTTGGCTACGTTGATAGCCTTTCTTTAACTGGTATTTGTAGAAACGGTCAAAAATCTGGTGGTCGGTATAAAAAGCTACCTTTTGCGTAAAATCAACAAAGCCTTCACGTAAAGGAATATGGATGGGAATAAATTTTACGCTTTTATCAATGTCATCTAAAATGGCATATAAACGCTCTACCTGTTTGGCCGAATTGGTGAAAATGAAATTATTAACGCCCTGCTTTTCGTTCTCCTTGAAGTTGTGGATAAGCAGATTGAAATCTTTGTTGAAAGAAGGCTGCGGTTTGGTGTCGAAGTTAAAAACATCATCCGTCTGGTAGAAAAACTGCTTTCCAAATTCCACAAGGGTGAAATCATGCAGTAGGTCTGAAAGCATTTTTTCGTCTGAAAAGGCAAACTTAGGGTCTAACCAATTCGGATTTTGTTGTTTCTCCGTTGCTGGTAATGCTTTCCAAAGTTCGGTGGCTTTTTTGTAGCCTGTTTTCACTACATCAAGCGCAAAAGCCACATCTTTAAACCAAAGTTGAGTATCTTTTTCAATATAATCTAGCAAACTAATATTGTTCTCGGTAAGGAACTTGGCTTGCACATTAGGGACAATGGTCAGTGTTTTTACATCATCTACCGATAGTTGGCTTTCAATTTCGAAAGTTCTGATGCTTTCTACAGTATCGCCAAAAAACTCGATACGGTAGGGGAGGTCGTGAGAAAAAGAAAAAATATCGACAATACCACCTCTGATAGAGAATTGTCCAGGTTCATAAACAAATTCTGAACGCTCAAAGTCGTATTCGAACAAAAATTCATTGATGAAATCTATTCCAAGCGTGGCACCTACCGTAATTTCCAAGGTGTTTTTCTCCAATACGCTGCGATCAATTACCTTTTCGGCCAAAGCTTCAGGGTAGGTTACTACAATTTGTCCGTATTCCGATTGGTGGTTAAGTTCGTTTAGCACTTCGGCACGGGCCAACACATTAGATGTATCTACCTGTGTGAACTCAAAAGGTTTGCGGAATGAGGAAGGGAATAGTAAAATCTCCTTGCCCAAAATACTTTCAAGGTCAGAAGAAAAATAAGCAGCTTCTTCTCTATTGGGTAATACGAAAAGTTGCGGTTTATGCTGTAGAAAATAGGTTGTAAGTGCAATTACGGCATCAGAAGAACCCACCAATCCCTTGATTTGAGTTTTGCTCTTGCTGTTGTTCAGCGATTTTGCGATAGCAAGAACTCGTTGGTCGGTTTTAAATCTATTAATTAAATCTCTAACGTTCACTATTCAAAGATACACATTGTATTATTGTTAAATTGTCAAATAGTCTTTAAAGTTAGCGAGGCGGGGTAGTTGGTAAGTTTTTGACATAGCGCTCATTTGCTTATGATCAAATCATCATATTCATTTTAGGTTTGGTCGGGATTTATTTCCAGTTTGTCGAAATTGCTTTCATAACAAGTAACATAAAGCTTATAATTGTTTCTTAATATTACAAAACGCGAAACAAATGATGAGTAATAAGGGAAAATATGTAGAATTTGGGTTTTGGGTTTTAGCACTAACGTTACTGGCCACTGCTAATCCTCACGAACATCATTTCACCTTATGTCCCTTAGCTAATCTGGGTTTCGATTGGTGTCCAGGATGTGGTTTAGGAAGATCCATCACGGCCATCTTTAACGCTGATTTTGAAGCGAGTTTTAGGCATCATTGGTTCGGAATTCCAGCCCTTTTGATTATCCTCTACCGCATTTATCAGTTAGGTAAACAATTAATTATTAAACAAAGCAAACAATTAAAATATAAGGAGATTTAGCCATGTTCGATCAAAATTTCATGTCATTGCCAGGCATCACCCCACAAGAATATTCTTACCTACAGTCTGCTACACAAGGTTTAAACGAGCAGCAGCTACGCACTTTCTTGATGATTTATTCGGGAAAACGTAAAAACCCAAGCGATATGTTATTGTTCTGTATCATTGGTCTATTTTTGGTGCCAGGTTTACAACGCTTTATTATCGGTCAAATAGGGATGGGTATTCTTTATTTGCTTACAGGTGGTCTTTGTTTAATTGGTTCAATCATCGACATTGTTAACCATAAAACTTTAGCCTTTGAACATAACCAACGCATGGTTTTTGAAAGCATGCAAATGGTTAGAATGAGCAACTTTTAAATTTTATTAACATAAACGAGACAGCCCCTTATGCTTCGAGCTAAGGGGCTGTTGATTTTTTATAACTTGAGTTCGATTATTATATAGCCATTTTGTAATTGTCTGGCGTATGGCTGACCCTGAAATAAATTTGCTTTGCAGCTACTTCGTGGTCAGGGTGACGCTAAATCAACGTTCCGTCATGCTGAATTTATTTCAGCATCAGTTTTATGGGTTAACCACCAGTAAGTAGAAGTTCAGGTTGATATTTACCACACCAATGTAGCTGCGGCGTTAGGCGCTAGCGAATAAGAAGTTTTCTCATTTTTAAGTGCAACGGTAAAAGCCTTTTGCTCTTTTCCAACGTTGAGTACAATTAAAACTGTTTTCCCTTCTGGAGTTTTAAAAGCAACATTGGCCAACCCATCAATTTCGTTAGAAGCAATTCTAACCGATCCAGGTCTTACAAATTTTGCAGCTTGGGCAATAATGTAGTAAGCAGGATTTCGGGTTACTTTATTACCTTCTATAGTGACGGCTCCCAAACATCTGTCACAACCGCCAGGTGTATGTGGTTTGTAGTTGCCATCTGCTGCCAAGTTCCATTCCAGTACCGTTTTTGCCCAGTTTCTGGTCGCACCAATAATAAGGTGCTTTACATGGAATGGAAAATCGCCAGCCATGTTTCCAGGGGCACCTACCCATTGCTCGGTGAAATAAATGTTCTTATCGGGATGGGCTTCATGAACTTTGCTTAATGCCTCAATTTTGCCGCCGTATAAGTGAAATGCCGAACCATCGATGTAAGGTTTTGCTTCTTTATCATCTAAAATACTGATAGGATAATCGGGTCTATCTGCATTGTGGTCATATACAATAATTTTGGTGCTGATTTTGTGTTGCTTAAAGACTGGACCTAAATGCTTTTTAACAAAAATAGCTTGGTCTGCCGCAAGCATCAATAAACTTGGGTTGTTGCCAGGATGTAATGGCTCATTTTGTACGGTGATGGCATCAATGGTGATCCCATTTGCTTTCATCGCTTGGATATACTTAACAAAGTACAAAGCATAGGCATCATAAAATTCAGGTTTTAAGCTGCCGCCTTTAGTCGCATTGTTGGTTTTCATCCAAGCTGGAGGCGACCAAGGAGAGCCCATCAATTTGACTTTTGGATTAATGGCTAGGATTTCTTTCAATACTGGAATGATCTCTTTTTTATCGGGACCCAAATCAAACTTACTCATCGACAAATCGGTTTCACCTTCTGGTAAATCGTTATACGAAAATACCTGTTCATTAAGGTCAGATGCGCCAATGCTCAAACGAAGGTAACTGGTGCCAATATTGTTTTGGTCGGTCGCAAATAGCTCAGTCAAGATTGCTTTTCGGGCAGATTTTTCCATGGCCAGCAAATGCTGTGCACTTCCACCAGTAAGCGTGTAGCCAAAACCATCAATGCTTTGATAGCTTTTGCTAGGGTCTATGCTAATCGTGTTTTCGCCAGTGGCTAAATTTTCAGCTTTGTTATTCTGCTGTACAAATAGAAGGTTTTGCTTTACATCAGTAAGCCAAACTTGGGGTTGCTTTTGAGCCTGTAAGCTGCCCCAGCAAAGGCAGCTCAAGGTCAAGATAAAGTACTTCTTCATCTGGGTGTTCAAATTGTGCGTTAATTAAATTAGTTGACAATAAAGGTGCTGATAGAATGTGGTTGACTTTGTGTTTTTGCCACTTCTCCGTTTAACCATAGTTGATAATCGAGGTTTTTATCACTCGTATTCATCACCACAATCACAATTTTACCATCGGGATTAAGGAAACCTGAAGTTTGCAAAATATCTCTCGTAGAGGAAGTGATGATGCGTTTAGCGCCAGGTTTAATGAATTTAGAGAAATGTCCTAAGTAGTAATAAGCATTGGTGTAAATCAACTTGCCTGTGCGGGTATCGGCATGGATAGGGGCGAAGCAATAATTCTGTACATGGTTAGGTCCTCCTTTTTCATCTAAAAGGATATTCCAGTCGGTCCATGCGGCGGTTCCGTTATTAAAATCATTGATCATTGAATGACCGTATCGCTCACCTAAAGACCAATTATTGATGCTGTCTAGGCTGAATTTTTCTTTACAACCTTCGGTAAAAATCAATTGCTTGTCTGGAAAGCTCTCGTTTACTTTTCTTAGGTTGTCGAATTGCATTTTGCTGCCTGTCCATGTTTCATACCAGTGAAAACCAATGCCCCAAACATATTTTGAAGCTTGTGGGTCGTTCAAAATGGTGCTGGCCCTGTGGTAGATTAAATCGCGGTTGTGGTCCCAAGCAATTAGCTTTTTATTGGCCATGCCAGATTTATGCAAGGTTGGGCCTAAATAGTTTTTAATGAAATCTCTCTCTTCTTCGGCAGTATAAATGCATGATTCCCATCTTTGCTTAGCCATGGGTTCATTTTGCATGGTTAACCCCCAAATAGGGATATTTCTTTTCTCGTATTCTTGGATAAATTTGATGTAATAATTAGCCCAAGCCTGCTGGTATTCCGCTTTTAACTTGCCGCCTTGTAACATGCTGTTATTGGTTTTCATAAAAGCTGGTGGCGACCAAGGGCTTACATAGGTGGTTAGTTTTCCACCTGCAGCTGCAATGGCTTTTTTAATCAAAGGAATTTTGAATTGCTCATCAGGTGCAACGCTGAAGGTTTTTAAGTCTTTATCGTTTTCCTTTACATAAGTATAACTGCTCGAAGAAAAATCGCAGCTATTGATATTGGTACGTAATAAATTATATCCGATGCCTTTTTCTTTATCGTAATAAGCAGTTAAAAATTCTTTTTGTTGCTCCGCTGGTAGTTTGGCAAAAACCTCAGCAGAAGCATCAGTTATCGCTCCGCCTATGCCGACCATGGTTTGAAAGGTTTTATTGGTGTTGATGAACACCGTAGGCTCGGTTTCCAGCGGTTGGCTGTAAGGGGTGAAATTGAGCTTTCCCTCATTGCTGATACGCAGATTGGTGTTCTCGGCGGTGGTGAACTTCTCCGCTTGTTTGGCGCTGGTTTTTGGCTTATCTGTAGAAACAAGTAGAAAAGCGAGCACTAAGGTAAATAGGTTGGCTTGATACATATTTGATTAATAATGGAATACTTGGTGTTTTCTGATTTTGCCCCGTGTCCGTAAATTATGGTTTAGGTTTTACGGACAAGGGCGTATTTAAGGTTTGTATTTGGTTAGATTAATGGTGCTTTTGAAAGCAGTTTTTTCGCCGTTGCGTTATGCAAAGTAGATTAAACTATTGCTAAAAACCAAGCATTTTAACTTTAAATATTTAATTAAATATCTGTAAAACAGATTGTTGTGTTAATTTTGATACGTTTTGATGCCGAAAGCCCAGAAGATGAAATTCCTTGCCAAGGCTGTTGCCAAGCCTGTTTTTTGGCTAAATTGAGTAAAGGTGTTTGATACGTTTGAGTACCAGTATGATTTTTTCGAATTTTAGCTCAATACGAGCTTGCTCCAGCCCATATCTCCAGCATTTTTTAATTCTTTTTTCCTGCTTTCCATTACTTTTTTGATTTTGTTGCCATAGTTTAAGCAAGTGTTTTGCCTAATGCCCAAAATTTCCGAAAGCTTGTGCGAAGAGATTTTTCCTTGAGAAGAATAGATGAGGAAAACCATGTAGAAGGATTTGGTAATGGAGATGCGGCTATTTTGAAAGATGGTGTCAATCAGTACCGACTCTTCATAGCTACATTTTTTGCAGCGTCTGCTATGGGAAGTGTGCCCAGGAATGTAATCACTAGTACCGCATTTTTTGCATTGATAGCCTTTGCTCCATTTTAAATTGGCCAAAAACTCAAAACAACTTTCCTTATCTGGATAGATCTTACTGAACTCCTCAAAACCTACCTCGGTTGACATTACCCGTGCTCTAGTCACTTTTTCAATATCCACTTTAAGCTCTTGGTTGTCGTTGGTAAGCAAGGCATTCATCTTACTGATTTCTTCTGCCTGTTGTGCCAAACGAAGATTCGATTCTGTAAGCTGTATATTCTGGGCCTCAATCACTGCCGATTTTTCAAATACTTCCTTGGTTCGCTCGGCCACTTTTCCTTCCAGTTCTTTGTTAAGCGTATCCTTAAGTTCGGCATTAATGGTCATTTGTTTGATGGTTTCCTGCTGGGCCAAATCCTTTTGTTGTTTCAGCCATCGCACTTTATCGCCAATAGCTAAAGAAAGAAACATCATTTCCAATACAAAACTGATACTTAGGCCATAATAACTTACTGCACTTACGTTGAGCCAGTCAAAGCCAATTGAAATCAGGAATTTGAGCAAGAAACCCAAAAATAGAAAGCTGTAACCCAACACAAAGTACCTCGCGGGTTTATATCCCTTTGAATAGATGTAAATACCAGTAGCGTAAGCAAGCGTTAAGGGGATAATCTCAATTACCTTGTATTTGAACAAATCTTGATTAAAGAAGAAGGTAGATGTAAACAAGGCAATCCTTAGGATAATTACCAAATTAATGATGCGATATAGGGAGGGCGCTTTCTCTTTTACTTGCAGAAGTCGTTGCGAAAAGAGCAGCGCGAAAACACTGGCAGAACATAAGGCGATGGCATAGGCAATTTGGTTCCATTGTGGACTGTTGGGCCAAAGGTATTGGTAGGCAATACCATCGGTGCTCATCTCATAAATGGCAATGCTAATGTTGTAGAAAACGTAATACAAATACTGCCTTTTCCTAATGTAAATAAACATTAGCAGGTTGTAGAAGCTGAAAATGGCAATCATGCCATAAAAAACACCAAACGAAAAATACTCATTAATGGCATATTGTATAAACCAATGAACCGAGCGTAAAACCAATATGACATCGGCAGTTTGTTGCGACTGTACCCTAAAGTAGAAGACCCTATTCTGATTGGGAATGTTTTCAAGGAAGATTTCGAAATTTTTGTGCTGTAGTGCACGCTCACCAAATGCATAACGGTCGCCTAGCAACAGGCTGTCGTAGCCGCCATGTTGGTTGGGGATGTAAGCAACAATATCATCAATGGTTTGGTCAAAAAATTCTAGCAAAAAACTTTTGTTAAGCGGCTTGGTCTGATTGATGGAAATTCTATACCAATGTGCTGCGGCTTTGTTATTTTTTTTAGGCGTGCTGGAGATACTTGGCTTAAAAGATTGTAAATGCTGGGGCAATAAAATTTCCTCGAAAGTCAGTTTGCCAGTAGGGTCCTCGAGTTGTTCAATTTCTTCAAAAGAGAAGATATGCTGTTTTGTGTTTTCTGTGATCCAAACTGTTTTTTGGGCAAAAGCATTTCCAAAAGCAGTGAAAAAGGCCGCTTGTAAAAGAAACAGTTTAACGTGAAACAAGATTGAATTTCTCATTAATTTGGTTTGGGATAATAAGTTTAACCATACTGAACAGGCGAAAAACTTATATCCTTAGTGTCAAAGATACAATTTGCTTGTGCAAAAGAAATACGTCAGAAAACTTTGAACTGATTGCGATGCCATGTTGAGCTTGTTGAAACATTTTTTGCAATATGTTTTATTAAAAGCTTATGGTTAACTTTAACCAATGAAATTAAAGAAGCTAATTGAAAGTTTAGAGCAATGGGCACCGCTCAATTATCAGGAAGATTACGACAACTCTGGTCTGATTGTGGGAAGCCCAGATGATGAAATCCATGCCGCTTTGGTTTCGCTGGATTGTACAGAACAGATAGTTAACGAAGCCATTGAAAAGAATTGCAATCTGATTATTTCTCATCATCCGATCGTATTTAAAGGTCTGAAGAAGCTGAACGGAAAAAACTACGTGGAACGGGTGGTCATGAAGGCTATCAAGAATAACATTGCGCTGTATGCCATCCATACCAATTTAGATAGTGTGGCGACTGGTGTAAATGCGAAAATATGTGAGCGCTTGGGGGTTGAAAATACCCAGATTTTAGTGCCCAAATCAGGTATTTTAAAAAAACTGGTTACTTTTTGCGAACATAAAGACGCAGAGTCATTGCGTAATGCTTTGTTTGCAGCAGGCGGGGGTAATATCAGTCATTATAGTGATTGTAGTTTTAACCTAGAGGGCATGGGTACTTTTAAGGGTGATGAGCAATCGAATCCAACTTTAGGCAAAGCTGGCGTGAGAGAATATGCCAATGAAACCCGTATCGAGGTCATCTTTAAAGTGCAGGATGAACGCAGGTTATTGTCGGCTTTGTTTGAAAACCATCCTTACGAAGAAGTAGCTTACGATATTTATGCGTTGGAAAATAAATTGCAAAGTGTAGGTTCGGGCATGGTGGGGGAATTACCAGAAGAAATAAACGGTACAGATTTCCTACGTTTGGTGAAAACGCAAATGGGTGCGAGTGTTTTAAGACATACCGACCTGTTGCACAAAAAGATAAAAAAAGTTGCCGTGTGTGGAGGTTCTGGAAGTTTTCTGTTAAAAAATGCCATAGCGGCAGGTGCGGATGCTTTTGTAACAGCGGATTTTAAGTACCACGAATTTTTCGATGCAGAAGATAAAATTGTGATTGTAGATATCGGACATTTTGAAAGTGAACAATTTACATCTAATTTGTTGATAGATAATATTCAAGAAAAATTTCCTAACTTTGCAATCCGTTTAACGGAGCATAACACAAACCCCATAAATTATTTCATTTAATGGAACAAACAGTAGAGCAGAAGCTAAAGGCTTTATACGAATTACAAAACATACATACCAAGATTGATAAAATACGCCAAATTAGAGGCGAGTTGCCAATTGAGGTTGCCGATTTGGAAGATGAGGTAGCTGGTTTGGAAACCCGTATCCAAAAGATTAAAGCAGAGTTGGATGATACGGAAGATGCTATTGTAAATCGTAAAAATATGATCAAGGAAGCTCAAAACTTGATTAAAAAATATGATACACAACTTAAGGATGTAAAAAACAACCGTGAGTACGATGCCTTAACTAAAGAGATTGAAATCCAAAACTTAGATATTCAAGTAAGCGAGAAAAAGATTAGAGAATTTGGTTTCGAGATTAACAATAAAACTGAAATTTACGAAAAAGCTAAAGCTAATCTTGATTTAAGAAAAGGTGATTTAGAAGCGAAGAAAACTGAGCTAGAAACCATCACTTCTGAAACGGAGAAAGAAGAGCAAGCTTTGGTGAAAAAAGCTGAAAAAGCACAAGAAAACATCGAAGAACGTTTGTTGTTTGCTTACGACAGATTGAGAAAAAATGCAGTGAATGGTTTAGCTGTAGTAACTATCGATAGAGATTCTTGTTCAGGTTGCTTCAACAAAATTCCACCTCAACGTCAACTAGATATCCGTCAGCGCAAAAAGGTAATTGTTTGCGAGCACTGTGGTCGTATCTTGGTTGATGAAGCTTTAACGCACGAATTGGCAGAAGCTTAATTAAGTATCCAACCAACCAAATATAAAATTAGCCCCGTACGTACGGGGCTTTTTGTTTTTCTAAAGCCAGGGGTAAACCCAACTTATACATTTTATTTGTCAGTTTGAGCCTGTCCAATACTACTTGAAAGGTACACTAAATGAACCATTCTCCACCGTAATGGTTTCTAGCGTAGTTAGACCAGAACCAATCACAAGCGTGCCTGTAAACTTACCTTCTACAACATTGTTGTCAATTTTGGTGATCTCTAGATTAAATAGGTCTGGCCATACCGTTGCTCTTGATGCAGTATAATTCTTTTGCGTATTGTTTTCGATCAAGGTGTAAGTGGTTAAAAGAGAAAACGGTGTGTTGTCATCTAAGTTGTACTTGCCGATGGGTACCCTCGTGGTTTGGTTTAATACGGTAATGGTAAGCCACTCGTTGCTAGAAACCCTTCCAGTAATTTCTAGGTAATTGCCACCATCTACCCATCTTGCTCTAAGATCGCTGAAGGTCCTATCTTTCGATCCTATTTTGGCATTTAAATGGAAGCTGCCATCATTAGTAGCATCGTCATCTTTCTTACTACAACTGGTAATGGTTAAAGTGGTAAGCAAAACCGTCAGCATCATTAAAAAGGGTTTTTTAAAGTTTAGCATCTGCATATTTATTATATTAAGGTTTAAAATTTCGATATGTCAAAATATTAAGTCCAAAGCGATTGCTTTTGTTTGAATAGAAACATCATTTAGGTGAAATTTATTGTTTTGAAAAATAATGTATTAGCGGAGTTTGGCCAATTTGAGGCTAAAATTTGGCTGGTTTTTAAAAACAACCAATAAATAAATACGTTATATAGCTTTGTTTAGCTAAATTGTCATCTATAACCATAACACCCTTGAAACTGATTTCCCGTCTTTCCATTCTCTTCTTTCTTTTATCCCCATTTGCAGCATCAGCCAATTTTGATTTCAATGCAAATTGCGTAAAAGCCTACCAAAGTATTTTCGAACTAAAACTTACTACTGCAAAACAGCTGATTGCTGCGGAGAAAAAAGTGAGACCTAATAATTCCATCATTCCCCTGTTAGAAAATTACGTAGATTATTTTTACTTACTTACTACCGAGAGCAAGGCAGAGTTTGAAAAACTGGAACCCAATAAGGCCAACCGCTTAGACCAAATCAGTAGAGACGATAAAAATTCGCCTTATTATTTGTATGCACAAGCCGAGATCAATTTGCAATGGGCATTAATTAGAAGCCGATACGGTGCTTATTTTGCCGCTTCACGTGAAATAAACAGGGCCAATGGTTTACTTAAGGACAATCAGAAAAAATTCCCATCATTTCATTTGAATGACAAGGGTTTGGGCTTGATTAACGTGGTGATTGGTGCTTTGCCCGATGGTTTCATGAAGTCTGCCTTGTCTACTTTTGGTGTGAAGGGCGACGTACAAACTGGGTTAGCGCAATTAGATCGTCTAGCGGAAAATCTGCCAAAATCCACCTACGAACCGTTTTATGAGGAGGTGATTTTTTATTATGCCTATCTATTATCAGATGTTGCCAAAAGCCCGCAAGCTTATGCTAAAACCATGAAGTATACCGCTCGTATAGCTGACAGTAGTTTGTTGAAAAGCTACATGCAGGCTTATGTATGTGCTCGAAATGGAAAAAGTGAACAGGCTATTGAAATTTTGGAAAGCAGACCTAAGGGAAGTGCTTACCAGCCTTTTGCCTATTTGGATTATTTGCTTGGAGTGGCACGACTAAACAAGCTTGATATGGGTGCTTCTTCCAATTTTAATCAGTTTTTGCAGCATAATCGAGGGGTTAACTATATCAAAGATACCTATTTGCATATGGCTTGGATTGCGCTGTTGAAGGAAGATACAACGGGCTTTAATCATTTCATCAACCAAGTAAAAAGTAAAGGAAATACTTATGCCGAAAAGGATAAGCAGGCACTTAATGAAGCTAATGCCTCTAGACCACAATTGGTGTTGTTAAAAGCTCGTTTGTTGTACGATGGAGGTTATTTAAATAAAGCGCTTGAAGTGTTAAATGGCAGCAAAGCGGATAATTTTAACAATCATAAAGACAAAACAGAATACGCGTATAGACTGGCCCGTGTAAATGATGATTTAGGGAAGGATGATGCAGCCCTCGTTCAATATCAAAATGCCATTAATTTGGGCAAAGGACTTAAATATTATTATGCTGCGAAATCAGCAGTGCTTGCTGGAAATGTCTACGAAAGGAAAAAGAATTTTGCGAAGGCCAAAGCTTGTTTCCGTTTAGCAATAGATATGAAAGGTCATGAATACGAAAACAGTATTGAGAACGAAGCGAAGCAGGCTTTAAAAAGGATAGAGGAGTAATTAAAGATAAAGGAACAAAGAGCAAGGAATAAAGACTACGAATCGTTATTCCTTGCTCTTTGTTCCTTATTCTTATTCGTTAAAATTTATAAACGATGGCGTTGATGTGCATACCTGCACCTACAGATGCAAATACGGCATGATCGCCTTCTTTAATTTCATATCCGTCTACTTTGTTTTTTAATACCAAATCTATCAAAGTAGGAACGGTGGCCACCGAACTATTTCCCAACCAGGAGATGGTCATAGGAACCAGCTTTTCAGGAATAGTATCTTCTCCATAAAGTTTAAATAGACGTTTCATAATGGCATGGTCCATTTTGCCATTGGCTTGATGGATAAATACCATTTTGATTTGCTTAACATCTACGCCAGACTTGTCTATCGCTTGTTTTACTAATTGCGGAACTGTGACTACTGCAAATTCGTAAAGCTTACGGCCTTTCATTTTAATATAGGTATTGCCGTTGTTTTCTGCTGGATTATTACTACCTCCCATAATGAGCATATCGGCATGGCTGGCGTAAGTTTGTGCCTTGTGCGCTAAAATACCCTTAGACTCGTCATTGGTTGCTGCACTTAAAACAGTAGCACCTGCGCCATCTGCAAATATCATGCTGTCGCGATCGTGAGGGTCTACAATTCTTGACAAGGTTTCAGAGCCAATCACCAATACATGCTTTGCATCTCCAGAACGGATCAAATAATCAGCCTGTATCATGCCCTGTACCCAACCTGGACAACCAAAAATCAAGTCGAAGGCAACACAGTCTGGATTGTTAATGCCCAATTGAAGTTTTACTTTTGCGGCCAGAGCAGGCAGCAAGTCTATACGATTGCTATTGTGTTTTACGTCACCAAAGTTGTGACAGAATATAATGTAATCTAAGCTTTCTTTATCGATTTTGGCATCTTCTATGGCTCGCTGTGCTGCAATAAGGCCAATATCATGGTTGAGTTGGTCGTCATTAATATAACGTCGTTCGTTAATCTCGGTGATATCACTAAACTTCTGGATAATTTCTTCGTTGTCTTTGTCAATCTTTACCCCACCATCAAAAAAGGTATGCTCAAGGAAATGTTTGCCAGAGATAGTTTTTTCAGGAATATAGCTGCCCGTACCGGTAATCACCGATCGAATTTTGTTCATAGTTATTAAATTACACTTTAAACCAATTTGGTATTTAGTATAAATTTAAGACTATTGAATGATTAAACAAAATAGTTTAATTGAAATCATCAATTAGAAATACAAAAAGTTCTTTAGGGCCATGGGCGCCTAGTACTAAAGTTTTTTCAATATCAGCCGTACGGCTAGGTCCTGTAATGGTGCTGACCATGGATGGGATTTGATGCCCATATTTGGTTTTTAACAATTGGAAAGCATCTTTTAGGTCTAAAACCAACTGTCCCGTTCTGGCAATTACGATATGATGGTGAGGGAAAATACTTAACCTTCTGCCTGCTGCATTTTGATTGCTTACCATAACCGAACCATTCCTGGCAATAAGCGCTTCACACATGGTGATGCCCACTTCTGCTTGCTCAAAATCCTTGTCGGTTTGGTAAAAAGGAAACTCGTAATTGCTCAGCAGTGCCTGTAGCTCGGGCTCCCAGCAGTAAATTTTTCGCCATTTAAATTGGTCGGCAAGCACCAGAATGTTTTCAATGAAATCAACACCGTTTTCACAAAAGATGAAATTACCAGAAACGGCTCCCAATTGTTCGGCAAATAAGATTTCTAACTCTTCTTCATTTTGCTGATATAACGGCGTCTCTTCCAGATGAGGATAGGGATTATCTCGTTTTTCGAGCAGCGCCTTCCTAATCTTTTTGAGCATAAGCTCTTTTGGGGTAATATTATCTTTCATCAACGGACTGATTTAAAAACAAAAATAGGCAAGCTTATGATAAAAGCCTGCCTATTTCTTATTAAAAATTAAATCTTATTTGCTTTCTTCTGTTGGATTAATGATGGTAGCACTTTCATCGGTTTGTTCCGTATGGTTTACTACAATTTCCTCTGGTTTGGGCTCAATCACCGTTGCTCCGTTTACAAATTCGTCATAAGTAGTACGGCTGTCAAACGGACGTTTGCCCAAGAGCTCTTCTAAATCTGTTTGGAATAAGATTTCTTTTTCCAATAGTTTCTGAGCAAGTTTCTCTAAACCTTCTTGGTTCGCAATCAACAATTGTTTCGTACGATCATAAACTTCGTTGGTTAAGTTACGTACCTCAATGTCAATCATTTCTGCAGTCCTATCAGAATAAGGTTTGTCAAAATTGTATTCGTTATGCGGATCGTAGAAAGATACGTTACCTACATTTTTGTTCATACCGTAAATCTTCACCATGCCGTAAGCAATACGGGTAATGTGCTCCAAATCGCTTAATGCACCAGTTGAAATTTTATTGAAGATGATATCCTCAGCAACTCTTCCGCCCATGGTCATGCACATATCGTCCATTAACTGTTCAGTGGTATATAAGAACTGCTCTTTTGGCAGATATTGTGCGTAACCTAATGCCGCAACGCCACGAGGAACAATAGATACCTTTACCAATGGATTGGCGTGCTCTAAGAACCAGCCTGCAATGGCGTGACCAGCTTCGTGGTAAGCCACAATTTTCTTTTCTTCTGGAGAGATAATCTTGTTTTTCTTCTCTAAACCTCCAATCACACGGTCAATTGCATCTTGGAAATCTTGCATATCTACCATCTCTTTATTGCGACGAGCAGCAATTAATGCAGCTTCGTTACATACATTGGCAATTTCTGCACCTGCAAAACCTGGTGTTTGAGCCGATAGTTTTTTGGCTTCTACATCAGGAGCAGTTTTAATAGGCTTTAAGTGTACTTTGAAAATTTGTTCACGGCCCACCAAGTCAGGTTTGTCAATAGAAATCTGTCTATCAAAACGACCTGGGCGCATTAAAGCCGAGTCTAATACATCAGGACGGTTGGTTGCTGCTAGGATAATGATACCTGAATCGGTTCCAAAACCATCCATTTCTACTAGTAATTGGTTAAGGGTGTTTTCACGCTCATCATTACCGCCCATCACACTACCTTTACCACGAGCACGTCCAATGGCATCAATCTCATCAATAAAAATGATACAAGGTGCTTTATCTTTAGCTTGTTTAAACAAATCACGTACTCTGGAAGCACCAACACCAACAAACATTTCCACAAAATCAGAACCTGATAAAGAGAAAAATGGTACTTGCGCTTCGCCTGCTACGGCTTTTGCCAATAAGGTTTTACCTGTACCAGGTGAACCTACCAATAGTGCTCCTTTAGGGATTTTACCACCTAAATTAGTGTATTTCTTAGGGTTTTTAAGGAAATCTACAATTTCCATTACCTCTGTTTTTGCTTCTTCTAAACCTGCAACATCGTTAAAAGTGATATTCACTTGGCTCTCTTTATCGAATAAAGTTGCCTTTGATTTACCAATGTTGAAGATTTGGCCGCCACCGCCGCCACCGCCACCGCTCATGCGGCGCATCATGAAGATCCAAAGACCGGCGAACAATAACAATGGCAATATCACTTGAACGAAAATACCTGTCCATGCACTAGATTTAGAGATGGTTTCTACAGGGATTTGGTTTTCAGCAGGAACATTGGCTTGTGATTTTTCCAATTGTTTGCTCAAAATTTCAGGAGATGGCGCATTGAAGGTAACCATAGGTCCCGTATCACGACCAAAACTACTTCTGTTTTTATATTTTTTGTATTTAGGATCTTCTTTTTTGCTGTCCTTAATGTAAACTTCGGCCTTTACAATATCGTCGGCCTTATAGGTTACAATCTTTTGTACATCCCCAGGGATTAGCATTTCTTGCTCAAAAGTTTTGTAGGATATTTGTTGTGCATTGTCTGAGCTAAACAAAAACTGAATAGCTAGCAGACCAATAATGATCGCCGCATAAACCCAAAATATATTGAATTTTGGAGCTTTTTGAGGGCGTTTAGGGATATTTGGCATTCGCTTTCCAGGTTTGTTGGGCTTATCGTTTGAATTATTTTCTTGTTTCATGCTAGTAAAATATTGTTAAGAGGGTTATGCGCTTTTGTATGTGGTTGCTTCAGCGTCTCCCCATAAATCTTCTATTCCGTAAAAATCACGTTTCTCGGTTCTAAATATATGGACAACAATGTCAAGATAGTCTAAAATAATCCATTCTGCATTGTCTTGTCCTTCTTTTCTCCAAGGGTGGGATTGTGTTAATTTATAGATTTCATCTTCTACACTATCGGCTATTGCTTTGACTTGGGTAGAAGAATCTGCATTGCAGATGACAAAATAGTCAGAAACTGAGCTGTTCAGTTCCCTTAAATCCAATCTCACTATATCGCTTCCTTTTTTTTCTTGAATGCCTTGTACGGCTATTTCAGATAGGTATGTAGAAAGGTTTTCATTTTTCTTTTTTACCATTAAAAAAATTAATTTTGGTCTTCAATAAATTATAAAATCAACACTTGCAAAATAACACTTTTTCAACATTATTTGTTGGTCAAAATCTTATCAAATTATCAGCGGTTGATTCTACTAATAATTATTTAAAGAATTTAGCTTCAAATTCCGAGCCATTGCCCGAAGGAACTGTAATAATGGCAGACCATCAATATGCGGGTAGGGGGATGCAAGGTAACGTTTGGTTGGCACAGCCAGGTAAAAGCCTTACATTTAGTTTGTTGTTAAGGCCAACTTTTATCACGGCTGATCGACAGTTTGAATTGAATATGTTGGTCTCAGTGGCCGTAAACAATGTTTTGTCGAAGTATTTAAAAGACAGCCTTAGTATTAAGTGGCCAAACGATGTTTATGTGGGAAATCAGAAAATTGGTGGGGTGCTAATTGAGAATGTCATAGCTGGCAGTCAGTTAAAACAAAGCATTATTGGCATAGGAATAAACGTAAATCAGGGTGAATTTGAAGAAGAATTAGCAGGACGGCCAGTGTCTTTATCGCAAATTTTACATCAAAATGTGAATTTAATGGTGCTTTTAAATGAGATTTGTGTTCAAATTGAGCAACTTTATCTAAAACTGAAGCTTGGGAAAAGTACAAAACTTAGAGAGTTGTACGTTAATAACCTTTACCGCCTTCATAAGGTATCAACCTATGAGCAAAATGGTAGGGTATTTGAAGGAATAATAGAAGGAATCAGTGAAACTGGCTTATTAAGGCTCAGACCTTTGGGTGGAGAAACACTCGAATTTGGATTTAAAGAAGTTGCTTTTATTTAGGAATATTAATGAAACATTGTAATTTTAACAAACTAACTTATAAAAAACAAATGAAAAAAATCACCTTAGTTTTAGCGATGGTTGTAATGGCAACCGTTAGTGCATTTGCCCAACTAGAGAATCCAGTTAACTGGCAATATGCTGCGAAAAAGATTAACAAAAATGAAGCGGTGCTTTATATCAAAGCAACCATCGATCCAAATTGGCACCTTTACTCTCAAAACCTTAAACCTGGAGGGCCAAACAAAACTGAGTTTACTTTCGTGAGTTCTAAAGATTTCTCATTGGTAGGAAAAACTACTGAGCCTAAACCCATTACTAAATATGAAAAAGTATTTAAAATGGATGTAAGCTATTTTGAGGATCAAGTTGTTTTTCAGCAAAAAATAAAGCTGAATAAAGCAACCACAACAGTAAAAGGTAAGGTTGAATTTATGGTGTGCGACGATAAGCAATGTTTACCGCCTAGCGAAGTGAGCTTTAGCATCCCCGTAAAATAATTAAATGAAATAAGGAATGCCAACGGTGTTCCTTATTTTTTATCTAGTGCTATAATGAAAACAAGATTATTCCTCTTTCTTTTATTAAGCAGTTTTTTTGCTCATGCGCAGTTGCTTGAACCAGTCAAATGGTCTTATCTGTCTAAAAAGATCAACAACAACGAAGCCGAAGTTTATATTAAAGCTAGCATTGCTCCTGGATGGCATATTTATGCGATGCAGTTTAACGAGCCACCAATGAGTACGAGTTTTCGTTTTACGCCATCTCCGTCATATGCTTTAATAGGTAAAGTTAGAGAGCCCAAATCTGTAGCGAAATACGATAAGAATTTCAAGAAGAACCTATATTTTTTTGAAAAAGAAGTGATTTTCACACAGAAGGTAAAATTGCTTAAAGGTAAGGGTTCAGTTAATGGCGTTTTGGAGTTTATGGCCTGCAATGATAAAAGTTGTCTTCCTGCGAAAGAGGTTTCTTTTCAGATTCCTGTTTCCCGTTAAGCCCTTATACCCTATGCGTTGAGGTGATAAATAGAAAATTATCGCTAACTTCACGCTCACAACACAAACACACAAATGAAAAAAACTAACTTATTATTGGTGCTTTTAATAGCGCTTTTTACCATCTTTTATTCCTCTGATGGCTATGCCCAGCAAGCCAAGGAAGACACGACTTCGGCCAGTGCAGATATTGGCGATCTTGAATTTACCACTATCGGCTCAAAAGAAGATAGTGTAGCGAACAACATTAAGCCCGATTCTTCAACTGCGGTGAATACTGCTACAGACACCACTAAAAAAGCGGCTGAAGCAGCTCCAGTTTCTTCTCAAAACAAAGAGAAAACACTTTGGCAAACATTTATTGAAGGACTTTTTGGAGGTTTCTTGGCCTTTTTAATGCCATGTATTTTTCCAATGGTTCCGCTAACGGTAAGTTATTTTACCAAGAGAGCAGGCAGCAAACAAAAAGGAATTGCTCAAGCCATTATTTATGGTTTGTCTATTATCGTAATTTATGTAGCCGTAGGTTTATTGATCACTATTTTATTCGGTTCGTCGAAACTAAACGAATTGAGTAGCAGTGGTATTTTTAATATCCTTTTCTTCCTTCTGCTGGTGGTTTTTGCCATGTCATTTTTTGGAGCTTTCGAAATTACCCTTCCAAGTTCCTTTGTCAATAAAATTGATCAAAAGGCAGATAATAGTAGAGGATTGGGCGGGATTTTCTTTATGGCCGCTTCTTTGGCATTGGTTTCATTTTCATGTACAGGACCTATTATCGGAACATTATTGGTGCAAGCCAGTTCTAAAGGTGAAATTTTAGCGCCAGCGGTGGGTATGTTTGGTTTTGCGCTAGCATTAGCCTTGCCATTTACCTTGTCGGCAATTTTCCCAGGCTTCTTAAATAGCATGCCAAAATCAGGTGGTTGGTTAAACAGCGTGAAAGTTTGTTTGGGCTTTTTAGAATTAGCCTTGGCACTTAAATTTTTATCATCCGCAGATTTAGTTTGGCACTGGGAATGGTTTGACAGAGAAATATTCTTGGTATTGTGGATCGTGATATTTGCCATGATGGGCTTCTACCTGCTCGGTAAACTAAGGTTTTCGCACGATAGTAAATTAGAATACATCAGCGTTCCTCGGTTAGTGCTGGCCATTATATCTATTTCCTTTGCCGTTTATATGGTGCCTGGACTCTGGGGTGCACCTTTGAAAGTATTAAGTGGCTTAGCTCCACCAATGCACACTCAGGATTTTATCCTTAGCAATAACGAACATGCAGCACCCGCGGTGTCGTCAGACTTTCCTGCCAAAGTTAAATACGGAGAGGTACTTCCCGCACCACACGGTTTCAAAGTGTTTTTTGATTTAGATGAAGGGGTGGAGTACGCCAAGAAGGTAAATAAACCGATTATGCTCGACTTTACAGGATGGACATGTGTTAACTGTAGAAAAATGGAAGATGACATTTGGGTAGACCCAACGGTAGGAAATATCATTCGTGATAAATATGTTTTGATCCAACTTTATGTGGATGAAAGAAAAGTAAAAATGCCCGCAGATAAAGTACATTATTCGAAATACCTAAAAGGAGATACAGATAATTTAGGTAGGTGGAACCAAGATTTTCAAGCCACTAAATATGGGGCTAATTCTCAGCCTTATTATGTGCTTGTAGATCATCAATTAAACCCATTGGTGCCAGCACAGGGTGCTATTTTCAATGCAAAGGAATATGCTGCTTTCTTGCAAAGTGGTGTAGATAAGTTTAACTTAGCCGAATGAGTAAGATACAAAATATAGGCGTGCTGACTTCTGGTGGTGATGCTCCTGGAATGAATGCCGCAATTAGAGCCGTAGTTAGAGGTAGTTTATATTACAAATTAAAAGTTACTGGTATTTTAAGAGGCTATGATGGTTTAATCAATGCCGATTTTATGCCAATGGATGGTAAATCGGTAGCCAATATTATACAACGTGGGGGAACTATTTTAAAAACCGCTCGTTGCGACGACTTTAGAACAGTGGAGGGAAGAGCAAAGGCCTATCAAAACTTGGTTGATAATGGTATTGATGCTTTGGTGGTGATTGGTGGTGATGGTACTTTTACTGGGGCAGATATTTTCTCGCAAGAATATGACTTTCCCATTATCGGTTTACCAGGAACTATTGACAATGATTTGGAAGGTACAGATTTAACCATCGGTTACGATACGGCTATTAATACTGTGGTTAATGCGGTTGATAAAATCAGAGATACTGCCGAATCACATGACAGATTGTTTATTGTGGAGGTAATGGGTCGTGACTCTGGACTGATTGCTTTAAGAAGCGGGATTGGTGTAGGTGCAGAAGCGATTTTAATCCCAGAAGCCAAAACAACCGTTTCCGATTTGGTTTATCGCATAGAGCACGGACGTAAGGACAAGGCTTCTAAAATTATTGTAGTCGCCGAAGGTGATGAAGCTGGCGGTGCTTACAATGTTGGAGAAACTTTAAAGAAGAAATTTCCTCACCATGATATTCGTGTTTCGGTATTAGGCCATATCCAACGTGGGGGTAAGCCTAGTTGCATGGACAGGGTATTGGCTAGCCGTTTAGGTGTTGCTGCTGTAGAGGGTTTGCTTGAGGGGAAATCAAAGGTAATGGTTGGACAAATCAATAAAGAAATCGTATTTACGCCATTTGCTAAAGCCATTAAACATATTGACGCTGCGCAAATTACACCTGGGTGGTTGCGTTTGGCAGAGATTTTATCTCTATAAGTTCTTTTAGGAGCAAAGCATTTTAAAGCCAGCGAAAGCTGGCTTTTTTGTTGGTGTTGTAATGTATTAGGGTATAGATATTTGTAGAAATGATCGAGGTTTTATAACTTACCTTTGAAAAACATCTGCCTTATGCTTATAAAAACCTATGGAAGCGCCGTTTACGGTGTAGACGCTATTACCATTACTATTGAAATAAATATTGGTCCTGGTAATAAATATTTTATGGTGGGCCTGCCCGACAATGCCGTAAAAGAAAGTCTTTTTAGGGTAGAAAGCGCCATTCGAATTGCAGGCTACCATATGCCACGCCAAAAAATCCTCGTCAATTTAGCTCCAGCTGATATCAGGAAAGAAGGCTCGGCTTATGACCTACCCATTGCTATAGGTATCCTAGCAGCTTCGGGACAACTTGATGCTACTTTATTGGAACAATATGTAGTGATGGGCGAACTGTCGCTGGACGGTGGCTTACAAAGCATTAAAGGTGCACTGCCCATTGCCATACAAGCTAGGAAAGAAGGTTTTAAAGGCTTAATACTACCTGCTGCAAATGCCAATGAAGCAGCAATTGTGAACGACATGCAAGTTTACGGGATGGCAAACTTGCTGGAGGTGATCAATTTCTTTAGCGGAAAGGAAAAGCCACAGCCTGTTTTTGTTGACACCAGAAAGGAATTCTTTAAGCAGATTAATAACTATGAGCAAGACTTCGCCGATGTGAAAGGACAGGAAAATATCAAAAGAGCTTTGGAAATTGCCGCGGCCGGAGGGCACAATGTGATTTTGATTGGTCCACCAGGAGCTGGAAAAACCATGTTGGCTAAACGTTTGCCAACCATATTGCCTCCCTTGAACCTAAATGAGGCATTAGAAAGTACCAAAATCTATTCGGTAGCTGGCCGTTTGTTAAGCAATAATGCCTTAATGACCGAGAGACCTTTTCGTTCGCCCCATCATACCATTTCAGACGTGGCTTTGGTTGGCGGGGGAATGAATCCACAACCAGGAGAGATTTCATTGGCACATAACGGAGTGCTGTTTTTAGATGAGCTGCCTGAATTTAAGAGAACAGTTTTGGAAGTAATGCGCCAACCTTTGGAAGATCGTAAGGTGAGTATTTCCAGAGCGAAGTTTTCGGTAGAATACCCAGCTAGTTTTATGTTGGTTGCTTCTATGAATCCGTGTCCCTGTGGCTTTTATAACCATCCAGAGAAGGATTGTGTGTGTGCCCCAGGGGTAGTGCAAAAGTATTTAAGCAAAATATCTGGTCCTTTGTTGGATAGAATTGATTTGCATGTAGAAGTTACCCCAGTAAACTTTTCCGAATTGTCATCATCTCGTTTAGCGGAAAAAAGTGATTTGATCAGGGAGCGGGTAATAAAGGCAAGGGCCGTACAAGATGCTCGGTTTGCAGAGCTAGAAGAGATTCATGCCAATGCACAGATGAGTGCCAATATGGTAAGAAATATTTGTCAGATAGGTGAACAAGGGCGTTCGTTGATTAAACAGGCAATGGAAAAACTAGGTTTGTCTGCCAGAGCTTACGACAGGATTTTGAAAGTGGCGCGTACCATCGCTGATTTGGCCGATAGTGAAGATATTGAAATCGAACATCTAGCCGAGGCCATCCATTATCGAAGTCTGGACAGGGAAAGCTGGTCTGGATAGACCACCCGTCATTTCGACCTTGTGGAGAAATCTTTGGACATGCAATTGGAATAGATAAATGAAAGACTATGCTGGTTAGCAAAGTTCAAAGATCTCTCCGTTGCGCTACGCTCCAGTCGAGATGACGGGGTAGGATAGCTTGGTTCGTCATTTCGACCTTGTGGAGAAATCTTTGGATATGCAGTAGAGATATGTAAATGAAAGACTATGCTGGTTAGCAAAGTTCAAAGATCTCTCCGTTCCGCTGTGCTCCAGTCGAGATGACGGACAAGGATAGGCAATTCGTAAATAATAAAAGACAATTTTTTAATCCAAAAGGAACATGGTAAGAGGCGGCTGTATTTATATCACGACTAATTATCAAAGAAGTACACTGTATATTGGAGTAACTTCTGATTTACCATACAGGATTTATCAGCATCGATCAAAAGTTTATCCCGCTTCATTTACAGCAAAATATGATTTAACTTTATGTGTTTATTACGAAGTATTTACAACTATTCAGGAAGCTATAGCAAGAGAGAAACAATTAAAAAGATGGAGCAGGACCAAAAAGGAGATGTTGATTAATCAAATAAATAGGGAATGGAAAGATTTAAGCTCAGAAATATTGGAATGGTGATGGCAGTTAGCTCGTTATTTAGAGCGTAGCTAAGAACGGAAGCTTAACGAAGTTAAATCTTGCATATGAATATTTGCAGCAAAGTTCAAAGATCTCTCCGTTACGCTACGCTCCAGTCGAGATGACGGTTAGTGGTTTACTTCAAAAAATGTTGGTCAATCACAGCACCAATATCTTCTACCTCATCATTCTCCTCTACTACAGGAAGGTCAGTTTTATAATCAATGCGCATCCATTTATGGTTGCTGTTCTTTAGAATTTGTAGATACTCAGCGCCCATTTTAAAAATGGTGTAAGTATTCTCTTCTTCGGGAATAACCTCGTAAATGGCACCGCGAAGTTTAAAATGAAAAGATTCTCCCATCATTAAAATTCCTCTTCATTATCCTCATCCTCTTCCTCTGGTTCTTCTTTATATGCGGCAATTAGTTTGCCCAAAGCATTTACTTCCTCATCAGGTTCAAATACAGGGGTGCCCGTTTCTTTGTCGAATTTAATCCATTGTTCTCCATCATCCTTCTGGATCTGAAGATATTCTTTCCCATCTTTGTAAATGGTGTAAGTTTCGTCCCCTTCTGGGAAAACAGCATAATCAACGTTGTTGAATGTTAAATCGAATGGCTGCATGTTTAAGTAAAAAGTTTAAAGTCAAAGGTAAGAAATAGCAAATACTAATTGCGATGATTAAGCCAAAAGTTCCTGGATATCTTCTTTGCTTAATGATTTAAAGAAGCTCTCTTCAGTAGTGATTAACGAGCTGGCCAGCGATTTTTTACGTTGTTGTAAGGCCAGTATTTTTTCCTCCACCGTGTCCTTAGAGATGAACTTGTAAATGAACACTTTTTTCTCCTGTCCAATACGATGTGTACGGTCAATGGCTTGTTGTTCAATAGCAGGATTCCACCACGGGTCTAAAATAAACACATAATCCGCCTGTGTAAGGTTTAAACCTACACCACCCGCTTTAATAGAAATTAAGAAAACTTTTATTTCCTCGTTCTGCTGAAAATCAGCTACAATCTCCCCACGGTTTTTGGTACTTCCATCAAGATAGCTATAATTGATTTGCTGTTTGTCCAGATGCTTTCTGAAAATTTCCAGGTGTTTTACAAATTGAGAGAAAATGAGCACTTTATGGCCACCGACAAGCACATTGTCCAAAGTGTGCATTACGTTCTCAAATTTGCCCGAATCAGAAGTATAAGCCTCGTCAATCATCACAGGGTGATTAGCTAATTGGCGCAAGGCCGTTAAACCTTGCAAAATCTGGATCTGCTTTTTGGCATAGGTGCCATTATCCATATTGCTCAGCAAATCATTACGGTAGGCCGATTTGGTTTTTTCGTAATAACTGGCCTGATCCTCGCTCATATCACAATAAAAGATATGTTCCGTTTTAGGAGGTAGTTCTGCCGCTACCTGCTCTTTAGTACGACGCAACACAAAAGGCTTAATAATGGCTTGTAGTTTCCTGGCTTTGTCCTCATCCTTGCGTTTTTCAATGGCCTGCACATACTCCTCGTTAAAAAAGGATTGCGTACCCAACAAACCAGGATTTAAGAAAGTAAGCTGCGTCCAAAGGTCGCTTACCGAGTTTTCTATCGGTGTACCGCTCAGTACCAGCTTATGTCTCGATTTTAAGGTTCTTACCGCTTTGAAAGATTTAGAAGAAGGATTTTTAATGTTCTGGCTTTCGTCTAAAATAATGTAGTTGAAATAAAATCCCTGTAATAAATCCACATCCACACGGGTAACACCGTAAGTGGTGACCACCACATCATATTTGTCTAAATGCGCAAGGTCTTTATTACGATTAGTACCTGTATGAGATAATATTTTTAACGCAGGCGTAAATTTTTTTGCCTCATTAAGCCAGTTGTAAATCAAAGAAGTAGGCATGATGATCAGCGAAGTGCTATGCTTTTCTGCCAACACATCTTCCTCCTTTATTTTTTGAAGCATGGCCAAAGTTTGAATGGTTTTACCCAAACCCATATCGTCGGCCAAGCAGCCACCAAAGTTATATTCGCGTAAAAAACTGAACCAATTGTAGCCCGCTTTTTGGTAGTGACGCAAATCGCCCTTGAAATTCTCGGGCATCGAAAAATCATCGATTTGCTCAAAATCGTTCAGCTTTTGAAGTTTGCGGTCAAGCGTTACGTTGGCAATGCTATCCTCTGCCAAATCGTTAATTAAACCAATGTGAAACTTCTTCAGCTTCAGATGCTTGTTGCCATCGGCCAAACTAAATAGGCTACTATATTGTGTAAACCACTTTTCAGGAATAATGGCAATATCCCCATCAGGCAAAATAAACTCCCTTTTTTTATGTAGGATATGTTGTTTTAAGGAAATAAAAGGAATAGGATGAATGCCAAAGTAAACAATGGCATTAATGTCAAACCAGTCATTGTCTTCTTTAATTTCGAAATCAATTTTATTGCTGCCCAGCACAAAACGTTTGGCACTGCTGGCCTGTTCTATGTCAAAACCTTTTTCCTTTAGCGTATCAATATGCTCATTTACCCAACTAATAATGGCGTAAGAAGCATTGTGGTTCTCATTAAGATTGGGCAGTTCCAAATGATGGAAAAGCGCACTCACTTTTTTCAAACCTAAACCAGTCAAGAAATCAAACTGCTGTTTTTCCCATTCAATATTTCGCTTAATGCGGATAAAGGTATAGTTATCGCCATCCTTTTGCAGCCTAACGGTCACTTTGTGCTCGTTGCCCATGGCAAAAGAATAGCTGCCATATTTAAAATACAGCTGTATTTGAGAAACGCCGTTCTCTACATAAATGACCTTTATCGTGGCTTTCGCCTCATGCTTTTCGGTTTTAATTTCAAAACCCTCGGCATAAACGTGGTACTTCTCAATCAACGGTGCTACAAACTTTTCAAAGTAAGTTGCCTCCGTCGCTTTAGGAATGGTGATGTAACGTTTGTTGAGGAAAGGAGTCAGTTTTTTGCCTTCAAAATCCTGCTCAAAAAAGTACAGTACATCATTAAGCAATAGCCAAGCGGGCTGATTACAAATGACCTGTGCCTCCTTAAACATAAAATCAATGCGCATCCCTTGGTATTTAATGGTAGGGAAATAGCGGGTTTCCACTTCGTTTCTCCTGAAGTGGAACAAAATGGTCGAGGCTTCGATAGCCAGTTCAATTTTTCGCTCCGCAGGCCAGCCGTCTTTATCCATCAGGTAAAGACCGCCTTTGGTTTTAAGGATCTCCAGTACTTCTGTCAGTTTCTTTTCAATTTTAGGACGTACCGAATCATAAAACTTTTGGTCGTAAAACTTGCTGAAAAACTCGAAGGGCCTGATGGCTTTTTTGTGATATTTTTTGATGATAAAATCCTGTTCGGTTTCATCAAGGATTTTAATCAACTTAAAATCCAGCTCGGTTAAATGTTTGGCAAACTCCTGCGCCGTATGTGTAAACAAACGCTGGTAGGTCAACGAAAAATCGCCTTGTGGATTGAGCTGAACAATATGTGGTTCAATTAAATAGCCCAGGTAATCGTGTTTGCATAAAGAATACACAATTTGACAAGGAGCTGAACTATTTACTCGTAACATTAATTAAAGGCTAAAACAATTAAAAGGTAAGCTGTTAAAAAATTTTAAACTTACAGCAAATACTTGTTTTTTCAAAGCAAAGCCTAAAAATTATGTTACCATAGGAATGGATAAGGATCAACCTCGTAGGTTTAACTTTTGTTTAATATTGTTTTTTATCGGTAAGGTTGAGGGCTTCGCCGTTTAAAAACCTGCGAGGTTTGGTGGGATGGTTTTATTTGGAATGTTTAAGAGGTTTTCATTTGAAAAGCAATTTGCTACTACTATTTAAGTTCAGCCCCGCTGACCTGTCCTGATATTTCGGGATCCATTCCAAAGCCGCACTTGCTTTGCTCGCTTGCGGGTTTTCCATTGCTGTCGGGTTTAGTTGGCAAGGGCATTGCACAGATGATTGCTTGTCATCCTGAACACTAGTGAAGGATCTATTGGTTAAGTGGTAATCATGCTTTGCGTCACTTTGCTAATACTTCAAATCGTTTTGCGGTTAAATTTTAACGCAAAGAAAAAGGATAGTGACGCTAAGAACGCAAAGCTGGGATTTTTAAACTTATGCGCTTTAGGAGATCCTTCGCTGCGCTCTAGATAACACTACCAACAATTGCGCTACAAGTAGATGACTACCTGATAAAGAATTTCTTCTCCAAAAAAAATCTATCTCCATGTTCATTACTTTAAGTTGAACGCAAAATCTTAAAAAAATTAGTTGGCGTTCGTCGAAAAATTACAGGCGTTGGTCTAAGGTTAATTGCTTATGGTATAAAACACTAAATATGCATGCAACCTTTTGGTGTTCAGTAAGTCTTATTATCGAAAGCTTTCCAAAATGGATGGCACCCAAAAAAAGAAATTAAAGACATTAAAATAAGAACATCATGAAAACTTCTATTAAAAATTTATTCGCAGCTGTATTAGGTTTAGTAGTAATGAGCAGCTCAGCTTTCGCAACCGAAAGCGGTAAAAACAACAACAATACTAACGCTAAAGAAAAAAACTTTACCATTTTAAACGAGGTAAAAAACATCAACAAAATTGTGGCTACTGGCAACGTTGAAGTTTTTGTAGTACAAGCGTCAACTGAAAGCGTAAAAGTGTACGACAGCTACTATTCGAAAAATGCGTTGGTACAACAAAAAGATGGCGTGTTGCGCATCAGCTCTTTCGAAAAGGAGCCACTATCGGTAACGGTTTATGTCCGCAACTTAACTGCTATTGAGGCTGGAAACAATGCAGTAGTAAAAACTTTTGGTAAAGTAAGCTTCCTAACTTTGGATGTGGTGTTGAAAGATAAAGCAACTGCCGATATCAATGCTAAAACCGTTAACCTTTACACTTCCGTAACAGATAACGCCAGCTTAAAATTAAGCGGTTCAACTGAAGAGCACTTCGCTTTAATGGGAACCTCAGCTAAAATGAGCACAGGACAGTTCATTGCAGGTACTTCAGATATCAAATCTATTGCACCTAAATATGTGGCGCAAGCTAAAGTGGCTACACCTACTTTAGAAAGCATTGCTGCTGATTTGGCAAAATAAAATCCGCTCCCGCAAAGGGCTCTACATAAATGTAAAAGGGCAGTTCGAATATTGGACTGCCCTTTTTGGTTTTTTGGCGAGATTGGTTTTTCAAGCCTATTTAATTATCTTGCATTAAACTACCTTGAAATCATGCTAAATTTATCTACCTCAGAAAGCTACGAGCGGCTATTCGCTGTGTTTTCGCAATTCCATCCTTTATCTCAATCGCTTAAAGACGCTATTGTTAGCCATAGTAAGTTGATTGATGCCTCCAAAAAAGAGCTACTGCTAATTGAGGGCGAAAAAAGTGACAAGATCTATTTTATTGTAAAGGGCGCAATAAGGATATACTACCTCAATAAAGATGGGCACGAAAAAAACACTTGGTTTTTGTTCGAAAACGAATTGGTGGTCTCTGTGTATAGTTTTTTTGCCTCGCAAGCTAGCTTCGAGTACGTTAAAACCATGGAAGACTGCTCGCTCATTGTACTGAGCAGAAAAAAGCTGGAGCAGCTTTACGAGAAATTTCTATCGTTTAATATCATTGGCCGAAAGCTCACTGAGCTTTATTATATCCGTAACGAAGCGCAGGCCAATTCACTGCGCATGCACTCTGCAAAGGAACGCTATGGCCAGTTATTAGCCTCTCAACCGCAAATTTTACAAAGGGTTTCGCTAGGGCACATTGCCTCTTATTTGGGCATTTCTGCCGAAACCCTGAGCCGTATCAGAAGCCAACGTTAATTATTTTCATTTTTTGACATTTGTCAAAAAACGGGCAGAGGTACTTTGATAGTTTTGGGATACAAAAATCTCTGAATTATGAAAAAACATCTATTGAAAATCAGTGTCTTGCTGTTGCTTGTGGCGGCGGTATGGTCCTGTAGAAAAGAACATGCAGTACCTGCTGCCAACGTGCTGGCCAGCTACAAAGGCAGCGACAAAAACGTACTTAAAATTATTGAGGAGCTGAAAAAGCCCGAAAACAACACGCTGTTGGCCAACCTTAACCAACAGGGCGAGGTAGATTGGCAAAATTACCAAGCCATGCTCACCTCAGATTTTATGCAGGGCCTAACACTAAGGTTTTATCAAGGTCCCGACAGCAACTATTTTGATGCGCAGCTTAACCTCGAAACAAAGGACTTAAGACTGCTTAGTAAAGCACAAAAACGAGTAGAGCGGGAGCAGGCTTTAGAAAAACTAAAGGTAGAAAGCAAAACCAAGGGAAAATCGACAACGACTTACGCCAGTATTTCTTGTAAAGCTATTGTCAATTTCGAGTATGTTTTAATGATAAATAGAACAACTTTTAACATTTATGATCTTGATGATGACTATATAGCCTTTTCACGTATATACTACCAGTTTATAGAGAATGTACGGATGCAATTGCTTACATATGGGTTTGCTATTAACCCAATGTCTTACACTATGTATTCTGATAGGGGCTCCATGTCAATATTAGAATATTCCAATGAAGTCTTTGACAAGCTTAAGCTAAGCTTTTACTGGGCATTAGCTGACCTGTAATACAGTCCAATCGCCAGTAGCTACTTTATAAATGGGTTCCTTGGACGATTTAGTATAGGACCTCCAACATGTACTACATCAGGTAGTGGAAGTGGTGGAGGTGGAAGTGGTGGAAGTGACGGCGGGGGTACAGGTGGTGGAGATGAAGAACCCGCATCCTATAACTGGCGTAATAAACTGACCTCAGATAATTGGAGTGCATATCTTAACCAAGAGCCACCACATAGAATTCTTGACGCTAATGGCGATGAAATCGCTAATCCAGAATCTTTCAATTGCCATTATTATACATTCCATGACGTAGACCCTACCGCATTGAGGGGATCGCAAGCTTCAGACGGTTGGCCAAAAATATTTGATAATGTGGCGTTGCAAACCTGGCAGCAAGTAACCGACAACATTAAGGTGGGCGATGTAGTGCTTTATTTAAGGGAAGGAGCCAATGGACCCAATACACTTGCCCATTCTGGCAGGGTAGTTGGAGTAGATGCACGAGGTAAAGCCACGCTAATCAGCAGTAAAATGGGGATTTATCAAATCATTACCCACCATCCAAGGGATATCCCTGTAAGCTATGGTAGTAACCAGGCTAACTATACTGCTACAAATGGAATTACTTATCCGTCAAGAATTTACTTTAGAAAAAAATAAAATATTTACTTTTAATTTTATAACCAATGAAATACTTATTAATCCTATCGCTTTTATTATCGGGCCTATTTGGTTTTGGCCAAAAGCCAGCCAATAACCCCATTGACATCGAACTTAGTCTGTTAATTAGCCGAAAGGCACAGTATGAAAGATGGCGGCAGTTTGCAAAAGAACCATCGGATATTGCTGGAGCCAATAAATATGCGTATAAGCGAGACTCTGTATATCAGCTTTACATGGAGATGATCAAAAAAGTTAAGAGCTCTCCAAAAGTATATTTGGTACATATCAACAAAGCCATAAAAGCTGGCAAGGTAGATTACGATGGGGCCTACAGAATTATTTACAATTATTTTAACGAATCCCTGTCCTATCTTGATAGAGACCTGTACTTTTTAACTCGTTTAGAAGCTTATAAAGTAATTAAGCGTAGCTTATTTGAAAAAAATGAGCGCCAACTACCCGAAAGAACAGATTTATATATTCAAAGGGGAGGAAAGGACCGTATCAGATTTTCTGTTCCACCGATTGATGCAAAGGATACCCTTAAGTCAAGAGGAGATCAAGAAATCCATTAGGCTTGATTGCTATGAAATACTTATTAATCCTATCGCTTTTATTATCGGGCCTATTTGGTTTTGGCCAAAAGCCAGCCAATAACCCCATTGACATGGAACTAAGTTTGCTAGTTAACAGAAAAATGCAATACGAAAAATGGTTGGATATGGCCCAGCGATCACGAAGTACTCTGTATACAACTAAAAAAGATTCTGTATATCAGCTTTATATGGGCATGATCAAAACTGTTAAGAGTTGCCCAAAGGTTTACTTGACACATATTAATAAGGCTATAAAGGCTGGTAAGGTAGAATATGATGGTCCTGAAAGGATTGAATATAACTATTTTAATCCAGGTCCATTGCCCTTTGATTCAGATCTTTATTTTCTTTCCCGTTTAGAGGCTTATAAGGTAATTAAGCGTAGCCTATTTGAGAAAAATGAAAGCCAACTACCCGAAAGGACAGAGTTGTATATTAAAAAAGGTGGTAAAGGACGTGGTTTTCCAATTCCAATCCTTCCTCCACGGGATAAAAAAGATACAATTTGGGGAGGAGATCAAGAAATCCATTAGGCTTAACTATTATGAAATATTTATTAATCCTATCGCTTTTATTATCTAGTCTATCTGGTTTTGCCCAAAAGCCAGCCAATAACCCCATTGACATCGAACTTAGTCTGTTAATTAGCCGAAAGGCACAATATGAAAGGTGGCGAGATTTTGCTAAAGAAATATCGGATGCTTCTTATGCCAATAAATATGCGTATAAACGAGATTCTGTATGTCAGCTTTATATGGATATGATCAGAACAATCAAAAAATCTCGAGAAGTTTATCTAGTGCATATTAACAAAGCTATAAAAGCAGGAAAGGTAGATTATGATGGAGCAAAAGGGATTCTTTACAATTATTTTAACCAGTCTCTATCGAGTAATGATTGGGACCTGTACTTTTTACCCCGTTTAGAAGCTTATAAGATAATCAAGCGTAGCCTATTTGAGAAAAATGAGCGCCAATTGCCCGAAAGAACAGATTTATACACAAAAAAAGGAGGTAAGGGGCGTGTTGGCTTCACTGTTCCACCGATTGATGCAAAGGATACCCTTAAGTCAAGAGGAGATCAAGAAATCCATTAAGCTTGATTGCTATGAAATACTTATTAATCCTATCGCTTTTATTATCTAGTCTATCTGGTTTTGCCCAAAAGCCAACCAATAATACAATTGGTACAAAATTTAAAAATGAATTAAGGGCAGCTTTAGCACTTGGGATCACCAATCAAATGGCAGATAGTTTAATCTTTAAAAACTACGGTGACCTACTTTGGTTTTATGACATTTCATCTGATGTAAAAGCGTACCCTTTACAGGAAATGTTAAATGATGAGTTATATCAAAATAGCTTACCGAAGCTTTTTGCCGATACTGGGAAAAGTATAAATACTTTGGCTTGTTTGATGGCGGCTGCCGCTAAAGATACTTCGCAGATAAGTAATATAGAGCAGATTTTGAAGCAAAATAATTATAGGAATTTATTTGCGGCTAAATCCTTGCTGATGTTAAATCCTACTGCTTTATTGCCCGTAGCGAAATGTATTAAGGCCTATGGTTTTGATGAACGGGTTCAATATTTAACCATCGATTTCCTCCATATTAAAGAGTCCGTTTTAGAGCAGTTTGCAAGAGATAGCATTTTTAGTAACGACAAGGCAATGCAATATTTGTCCATTAAAGCGATGCATGTAATTACGGTTAAAGATGCAAATGAAAAGCTGCTCAAGCAAGCAGTGTCCAGATATGATACTTTAATGAAAGGCTGGCCGATAGCGGTACTCGCTGAATATAAAGCCTCTGGAATTTATGAGCTGTTAAAGCCCTACATTAATCATGAGGAGTTAAGGCAGGTAAGTTTAAAGGCATTGGCCAGAAGCAACGATGCTTACGATAAAATACAATTTTTAAAACTCTTAGATACAAAGCTAGTAGATGCTGATCTGTTAAACGCACTGTTAAATTCTGAACAGGAAGCATACACAGAGAAATGGTTATCCTTATTTAAAGATGGGATGTTTCCAGTCGATTATTTTTTCAGCTATCATCAAGGTTTAAGTCAGCCAAAGTATTTTCAAATCATTATTGATATCATAGATACGAATGCAAACGCCACTCATTTATATAGTTTAATGGAATATTTTAAGAGTAACAGAGATGAACTAACCAAAGCTTTTCTAGAGAAGTGTTTGAAGCATCGTTTTGAGGGGATTAGAGAAGAAGCGGAGATACTGTTGAGGAATGAATTTTAAAATCAAACTGAAATAGCCTAAACCACATGAAGAAAAAATACTTTTGGATTGCTGCATTACTCATCCTAGTAAGCTTTCTTGCCATTCCAGCCTTTCATATCCTTAAAACTAAATGGAGGGAAGATACTCCTGCGGCTGCCATTCCCAAAGGTTATGCAAATGATGCGAGCCAGCTGAACTTAACCAAGTTAGATACCGTTTTTCAAGTTCCCAGCAGTAAAAAGGAAATGGAGAGACAGCTTAGGAACATCTTAAAATATGCTCGAACAAAGCAACTGAAAATGTCTATTGCTGGCGCCAGACATAGCATGGGCGGGCACACCATTTACCCCAATGGCGTAGTGTTAAATATGCTTCCTTATCAGCAAATGACTCTGGATACCGTCAATAACATATTAACTATTGGCGCTGGAGCTTTGTGGGAAGATGCCATAAAGTACCTGGACAAATACGGAAAATCCATTGCCGTTATGCAATCGTTCAGTTCTTTTTCTATTGGAGGTTCCATTAGCGTAAATGGGCACGGCTGGCAAAAAGATTCGCCTCCAATTTCGGCGAGCGTAATGTCTTTTACTTTAATGAAAGCCAATGGCGAAATCATTAATTGTAGTAGGCAGGAAAATACGGAGCTTTTCCATTTGGTTATTGGCGGTTATGGCTTGTTTGGAATTATTTTAGAGGTGAAGCTAAAAGTGACAGACAACAATGCGCTTAAGTTTAAATACATTCGGCTAAGCCCACAAAACTATGTGAACTACTACAAAAAGTACGTGTCGGCAAACCCCAATGTGCATATGGCCTTTGGAAGGCTACGGATTTCAGACAAACGGTTCTTGGAAGAGGCTACCTTGAACTTCTTTGAAAAAGCGGCAGAGCCTGTGCAGCCATTATCGGGCCAAGCAAGTGTAGAAGCAAAAAGGTTGGTGTTTAGGGGAAGCGTAAACAGTGAATATGGCAAAAGGTTACGCTGGGATTTAGAAACAACAGCTGGTAAAGTATTGACGAATCTAACTTATTCAAGAAATGAGTTGTTGCATGAAGATGCATCCCTGATCGAAAATAAAGATCTTTCTTCCACCGATTTACTGCAGGAATATTTCATCCCCGAGAGAAATTTTAATCAATACTTGAAAGAAATCAGGCCCATCCTTAAAAATACCAAAATAGATTTACTGAACATCACCATCCGTGGGGTTCAGCGGGATAAAGATGGCTATTTGAACTATGCCAGAGAAAATGTTTTTGGCTTCGTGTTTTTGTTTAATCAAAAGAAAACCGATGAACAGGAACAGCAAATGAAAGCATTAACCAACCAATTGGTAGATGTAGCATTGAAAAATAAAGGAACGTTTTATTTGCCTTACCGTTTGCACATTGACCGATACAAAATGAGAAAATCTTATCCTCAGGCAGATGATTTTTTTCGGCTGAAATTAAAATATGATCCCGAAGAGTTGTTTAGCAACAAGTTTTATCAGCACTATAAGTAAAATCATGCCACTTATGTGATAGACTTACGAAGTTTTTATTATTTATAAATGTTTTAACTGATAGCTGTTATAGCTGTAAGTTTTCCGCCCAAAGTTGGAGGCTTGTTAGTTTGCAACGGAGGTTTGTTGATCAACAAAGGAGTCTTGCTAGTTTGCAAAGAAATTTTTCTATCTGAAAAGAAGTTTTGCTAATCAACAAAGAAGTTTTGCTGGTTAACAAAAGAGCTTTGCTGGCCTGCAAAATCATTTTTCCAACTAGCAAAGAAGTTTTTTCAATTGGAAAACTTGCCATGTAGATTTGAAAAACAATCAGTTTGTCAAGAAATCTTTAGCCTTTAACAGCAATTTTTGATTTTAGATGAGCACAGTTAAGCCTTTATATGGCTATCTAGCAACTTTAATTGTAAAGATAAGCGGTAAGAGCGACCTGATCGGCAATCGATATAAAATCCCTACGAAGCTTGATCAACTTCGTAGGGATTACAATGATTACAAATCAAATTTAATGCCTTGCGCCAGTGGCAAAGTATCAGAATAGTTAATGGTATTGGTTTGACGGCGCATGTAAGCTTTCCAAGCATCGGAGCCACTCTCTCTGCCACCTCCAGTTTCTTTTTCGCCACCAAAAGCGCCACCAATCTCAGCACCTGAAGTGCCAATGTTGACGTTGGCAATACCACAATCAGAACCCTGTGCCGAAAGGAAAATTTCTGCCTCCCTTAAGTTTAGGGTCATAATGGCAGAGGATAGCCCTTGAGGAACGCCGTTTTGCAAGGCAATGGCCTCTTCCAAATCATTATATTTAATGAGGTAAAGAATCGGTGCAAAAGTTTCGTGTTGTACAATCTCGTAATCGTTTTCTACTTCGGCAATACAAGGTTTTACATAACAGCCCGAGTGGTAGGCATCACCCTCCAATACGCCACCTTCTACCACAAAATTACCACCTTCGGCTTTACATTTTTCAATAGAAGCGAGGTAGGCTTTTACCGCATCCTTATCAATCAGCGGACCCACATGGTTGTTTTGGTCCAAAGGATTACCTATGCGTAATTGTCCGTAAGCTTTTACCAATTTAGCTTTAAAAGTTTCATAAACACTTTCGTGGATAATGAGCCTACGTGTGCTGGTGCAACGTTGTCCAGCAGTACCTACTGCGCCAAAAACTGCCCCAATTAACGACATGTCCAAATCGGCATCTTTAGAGATGATAATGGAGTTGTTGCCGCCCAGTTCTAAAATAGATTTACCTAAACGGTTAGCTACCTGCATGGCAACTGATTTTCCCATTCGGGTAGAACCTGTGGCCGAAATCAAAGGTACCCTAGTGTCGCTACTCAACAATTCCCCAATTTCCCTGTCACCTATAATTAAGCATGAAACACCCTCTGGAATATCGTTGGCGGCAAAAACTTCTTCCACAATGCGCTGACAGGCAATCGCCGTAATGGGTGTTTTCTCCGAAGGTTTCCAAACGCACACATTTCCGCAAACCCAGGCTAGTGCAGCATTCCAGCTCCATACCGCTACAGGAAAGTTAAAGGCCGAAATAATGCCTACCACTCCTAGTGGATGCCATTGCTCATACATACGGTGGTTTGGCCTTTCGCTGTGCATGGTCAAACCATATAGCTGACGAGAAAGTCCTACCGCAAAATCACAGATATCAATCATCTCTTGTACTTCGCCCAAGCCTTCCTGTAAGCTTTTGCCCATTTCATAAGAAACCAGCGTGCCCAAGGCCGTTTTTTGTTTTCTTAAGGCATCACCCAATTGACGCACTATTTCTCCGCGTTTAGGCGCTGGCACTTTGTTCCAATATTTGTAAGCTTCTTGCGCAGTAGTAATCACCTGGTCGTATTCTTTAATGGATGCTGCAAAAACCGAAGCAATTTTTTCGCCATCTACAGGCGACATGCTGTGGATATGTGCACCATCTGCCGCATGGCTCCATTTACTTCCAGTACTGTATGATGGATTAAATCCAGCAATGCCCAATTGGGCTAAAATTGAACTGATATCTGGTTTCATAATTCTGTATTTTAAAACGGATGTCTACAAATCAACAAAAAATAAGAGAGATAATAGAGGCTTTATTGAATTTGCCATAGATGCACAGATGATTTATGACTTTATAGATAAAATCTGTGTATCTGTGGCTGTTAAAACTGTTGTTAGTTGCAGTTTTCCTTCCTTCTGGTGTCAATCAAGTAAACGATCTTCCAATCGTTGTTCACTTTTACCAACTGAAAAGAGTTTACGCCACAGTGGCTAAACTTATCACCAATGTAAAATTGATAATCCGTCCATACACTTGCCAAAGCATCGTCTATTAAAATCTTCGTGAACACAATCCTTTCATCGTAAATTTCTGCGTGAGGTTTTGCAATACTCTTGATAAAAAGATTTAAATCAGTGCTTCTTACCTCGGTAGCTCCCGCTTTGGTTTTTACAATGGTTTGCAAAATGGCCTGTGGGTTAAAAGCGGTTCTCATTAAGGTGCTGTCTGATTTGCGCATGCCATCAAACAATGCGTTAATTGCTTTTTTAATGCCCTCTTCCTCATTGTTTTTCTGTCCGTAAACAATATTTGCCAATGTAAATAGCGCCAGGGTAAAGGCAATGCGTAAGTAATTCATGACTTTAGTTTTACTGTTTTAAAACTAAATATATCGAAATTTGTAGTGAAGTAAAGAAAGAGCCCTTCTGGCGTTACAAGACATCCACACCCTAGATTGCCTAAATCTTTTATTTATAAACATTTGAGCTACATATTGTGTGTATGTTGATAATTATTTTTTTGCCCTATTTAATAAATAGCGTAAACTTATGATGTAATGCTAAACAAACAGGGACTGTTCTTTTAAATATTCAAAGATATGGAAGAGGAATTTGAATTTGAATTTAATGAAGATGCGCAAAATTCAGTAGAACGTTATGAAGAAATGATCCGCAATGAGGATCAGTATTTTTTTGATGCGCAAGCTTTTGAATATATCATAGACAATTATATTGAAAAGAATGATCCTGTAAAGGCGCTGCAAGTGATTGACTATGCGTTAAATCAGCATCCTTATGCAGCCGTTTTTTTGGTGAAACAAGCGCAATTGCTGTTGTTTACTAATCAGGTAGACCGTGCTTTTGCGGCGCTTGAAAAAGCGGAGATGTTGGAGCCTTCTGAAGCGGATATTTATGTGTTGAGGGGAAATATCTACCAAAATATGGACCGCCACTCGGAAGCCTTGGAGAATTATGAAAAGGCACTGACCTTGGCAGAAACCACTGATGAAATTTTATTACAGATTGCGTACGTGTACCAAAATATGCACGACTACGAAAATGCCATTGTTTACATCAAGCGCAGCTTAGAGCAAAACATGGAGAACAAAGATGGGCTTTATGAGCTGGCGTTCTGTTATGATATATTGGACAAGCAGGAGGAAAGCATCCAGTTTTATCAGGAATACATCGATAATGACCCATACTCTTATGCCGCTTGGTATAATTTAGCCAATTCTTATCATAAATTGGAGCTTTTCGAAAAAGCCATTGATGCTTATGATTACGCCATTTTAATTAAGGAGAACTTTGCTTCGGCCTATTTTAACAAGGGAAATGCTTTGGTGCAACTTGATAAATATGAAGAAGCTATTGAAGTTTATAAACAGACTTTTGAGTATGAACCACCTAATGCCGATACTTATTGTGCTATTGGCGAATGCTACGAGAAATTAGAGCAAATGGGAGAGGCCAGGTCTTACTACAAGAAGTCGGTAAAGATGGACCCTAAAATGGCTGATGCCTGGTTTGGAATTGGCGTGACCTTAAACTTTGAGGAACGTTATTTCGAATCGTTGCATTTCTACAAAAAGGCCCTAGACCTTGATGAAGAAAACGCAGATTTTTGGTTCGCCATGGCTGACGCCCATTATAAACTTGGTCAGATAGAAGAGTCGATAGAGGCTTATTACAAAGTGGTAGAATTTAACCCTGTGGATGTAGAGGCTTGGTTAGATTTCTCGACGGTGCTTTACGAGCAAGGTAAGCTGGTTGAAGCTTCTGAAACCATGGCCGAAGCCATTAAGAACAATCCTGACGCTGCGGAACTGTACTACAGGATGGTGGCCTATATGTTTGCTTTGGGTAAAAGTCAGGAAGGGGTAGATTATCTGGAAAATGCTTTGCAAATCGATCCGCAAAAGCACTATATCTTGTTCGAATACCTGCCGCAACTGTCAAATAATAGCACAATTGTTACTATTATCAGTAAATACATCAAATAAAAACAAAAACTTAAACTTGGTGTGTGCCTAAAAAAAGGCAGAGTTTTTTAACTTTGCAGCCAATTGGATATGCAATAAACCATGGTGTTGTTGCGTATTCAATGAAAGCTCCATCTTGCTGATGGAAATACAACACGAAATAGATGAATTATACTTTAAACGACATTCCTGAACGTACTAGCAAGCCACGCCACAAAGGAATTACGATGGTAATGGATAAAGGCTTAAGTTTAAGGCAGGTTGAGGACTTTATAGAGGTTGCTGGCGTACACACAGATATTGTGAAATTAGGTTGGGCAACTTCTTATGTTACCCCAAACTTAAAAGAAAAGCTGGCCTTATACCGCAGTGCTGGCATTCCCGTATATTTTGGAGGTACTCTTTTTGAAGCTTTTGCCATTAGAAACCAATTTGAAGATTATCAGCGTGTATTGGATGAATTTGGGATGGAATATGCAGAGGTTTCTGACGGTTCAATGGACATTGTTCACGAAGAAAAGTGCGAATACATTGCCAAGTTAGCTAAACAGGTAACCGTAATTTCTGAAGTAGGTTCTAAGGACGCCACCAAAATTTTTGCTCCTTATAAATGGATTCAGTTGATGAAAGCTGAAATTGAAGCGGGATCATGGAAGGTAATTGCCGAAGCAAGAGAGGGTGGAAATGTAGGGATCTATCGTGGTACAGGAGAAGTGAGGGAAGGTTTGGTAGATGAAATTTTGACCCAAATTCCTGACGAACGCATCATATGGGAAGCTCCGCAAAAAGAGCAACAAGTATGGTTCATTAAACTCATTGGCACTAATGTTAACTTGGGAAATATTGCTCCAGCAGAGGTGATTCCTTTGGAAACCATTCGTTTAGGCCTACGTGGTGATACTTTTGATTATTTCTTGAACAAATAATAAATGCATTTTTGCGAGTGTTGACTTTAATTCATGAAGTTGCTCCCGCAGAAATCAGCGCAATACAAACTACTTTTATGAGAACTTTTGGTTTAATAGGTTTTCCATTGTCGGCGTCGTTTTCTAAGCAGTTTTTTGCAGATAAATTTAAGACTGAAGGCATAAAGGATTGTAAGTATGAACTTCATCCTGTACCTCAGGCAAAAGACATGCTTGATTTGATTGAAGCCGATCCTTTGCTATGCGGATTAAACGTAACTATTCCGCATAAGGTGAGCGTGATGCCTTTTATGACGGAGTTAGATGATGCTGCCGAAAAGATTGGAGCAGTAAACTGTATCTCTATCGATCAATCTGGAGATAAACCCCGTTTAAAGGGCTACAATACGGATGTTTATGGTTTCGAAGAGTCTTTAAAACCATTGTTAAAAGCTCATCACAAAAAGGCTTTGATATTTGGCGATGGCGGTGCCGCAATGGCAGTTAAATACGTATTTAATAAGCTGCAAATCCCATTTATTTCGGTGGTGAGAAATGCGCATCCAAATGCCGTACTCTATTCTAGCGTAACCAAAGATGTATTGGAAGAATACACGATTTTGGTAAATACTACCCCTTTGGGCATGTTCCCTAATATCGATTCGTTTCCACCAATTCCTTATCAACACTTAAGCGAACAACATTTGGCTTACGATTTGGTTTACAACCCTGAAGAAACCCAGTTTTTAGCCAAAGCCAAAGCGCAAGGTGCTGCTATAAAGAACGGATTAGAAATGCTACATTTACAGGCAGAGCGTTCTTGGGATATTTGGAATGCAGAAATTTGATAATTAGCAGAGGTGATGATTGGTTAATGTGAGGTTTGGCGAAATGCCTTTCATCATCACATTCTCATATGATCACATTATCACATAAATATGAGTATATCGCTTCGAAATTTTTGTCTGATATTGTTGTTGGCGGTTTTATCGGCCTGTAATGGCGAAAAGGTAGCTACCCCAAAGCCGAAAGGCTATTTTCGGATCAATTTCCCTGAAAGAAAATATCAGGTTTTTAATGATGGATGTGCTTATAGCTTCAGTTATCCAACTTATGCGAAATTAACCAACGATACCGATAAGAATGCACAGCCTTGTTGGAAAAACCTTGAGTTTACGCCCTTCAACGGTGTGTTGCACATTACTTACTACGATGTTTTTTCGCTAGAAACTTATAATGAAATGACTGAAAATGCTCGTACTTTGGCCATGAAGCACACCATTAAGGCCGAAGCCATAGATCAGCGCATCATCAATTATCCAGACAAAAAAGTATATGGTATTTACTATAGCATAGAAGGTAATACCGCTTCTTCTGTACAGTTTTTTCTCACCGATAGTTTAAACCATTACCTACGTGGAGCGTTATATTTCAATGAACGTCCGCAATACGATTCTATTCAGCCAGTAGTTAAATTTATCAAAAAAGATATCGATAGCTTAATTGCTAGCTTTAAATGGAAGAAATGAAAGTTGTGAGTTTTACGTTATAGGTTTTAAGTTTGCATTAAGTATAAATAGTGAAACTTATAAACGAACTTAATATCCAACTTTAATATTTCACTGACGTATTACCTATTACTTAAAACTTATAACCCAATGATCCATATTCAACAGTTCACTTTTAACCCATACCAAGAAAATACTTACGTTTTATTCGATGAAACCAGCGAGTGTGTCATTATCGATCCTGGAATGTACGAAGGGAGCGAGCAGAATGAGTTGGTGCGATTTATTAAAGATAAAGGACTAAACCCTGTGCTGTTGTTAAATACGCACTGCCATATTGACCATGTGCTGGGCAACAAATTTGTATTTGACCAATGGGGACTAAAGCCACAGTTTCATAAAGGAGAGTTGCCTTTGTTGCACAGGGTAGTGAGCTATGCTCCGCAAATGGGATTTCAATATGAAGTTTCGCCAGAGCCCGAAATCTTCTTAGAAGAAACGGGTACGATATCTTTTGGTAATAGCCAGTTAGAACTGATTTTTGCGCCAGGTCATTCGCCAGCGCACTTATGTTTTTACGCAAAAAATGAGAACTTCCTTATTGGTGGCGATGTGCTATTTTTTAGAAGCATTGGTCGTACCGATTTACCTGGAGGGAATCACCAGCAACTTATTGAGAGCATAAAAAATAATGTATTTGTACTGCCAAACGATTGTGAGGTACATCCTGGACATGGTCCAAGTACCACCATTGGCTATGAAAAATTAAACAATCCGTTTTTGGTATAACATCTTATCGCTGCTAAGCTTATCTTTACTAAGTGAACACTGCACTCTATATCGCCCGTAGGTATCTTTTTGCCAAGAAATCTACCAATGCCATCAACATCATTTCGGCCATTTCAATGGTAGGTGTTTTGGTGGGTAGTGCCGCGTTAATCATTATTCTTTCTGTATTCAACGGATTTGAAGAAATGGTGTTGAAGATGTTTAATAGCATCACTCCGCAAGTGGTCGTTACACCTGCTAAAGGAAAGACTTTTAATCCCAATACCGCCTATTTCAATCAATTGCGGAAGGATGAAAAGGTTTATTCATTTACGGAGGTGTTGAGTGAAAATGCTTTGGTAAGGTATGATACCAAGCAAACTCCCGCGATGATTAAAGGAGTTAGCAATGATTTCCTTAAAAACAAAAGCTTGGATACCATTATGGTGGAGGGAACTTTTGTGTTGGAAAGCAGAGCGGGGCAACCACAAGCGGTATTAGGCTCGGCATTACAGGCATTTTTGAGCGTAAATCCTGCCGATCCTTTTGAGCAATTGCAAATCTATTCGCCCAAAAAAGGTGCTCAAGGAAATTCGGTGAATCCTTTGGATGATTTCACGATGTTGAGCATTTCGCCCGCAGGTATTTTCGAGGTGCAGCAGGATTTTGACAACCTGCTCATTGTTCCGCTTAGTTTTGCCAGAGAGTTGCTTGGTGAGTCAACAGAGGTGTCGTCCATTGAAATTAATGTAAACACGGGAGTGGATGCGGAAGCCTTTAAGAAAAAGGTTGAGAATGATTTGGGCAGCAGCTATGTCGTGAAAAACAGGATCGAACAAAATCAAGCACTTTACAATGTTTTAGGTTCAGAAAAATGGATGGTGTATATTATACTGACCTTTATTTTGATCATCGCAATTTTTAATATCATTGGCTCGTTAACCATGTTAGTGATCGATAAGCAAAAAGATATATCAGTGCTAAGCAGCCTAGGCGCAGGAAAGAAACTGATCAAGCGAATTTTTTTAGCAGAAGGCATGATGATAACACTTACAGGTTGTATCTTTGGAGTATTAATAGGATTGATTTTTTGCTTGCTACAGCAGCGTTTCGGCTGGATTAAAATGGGCGATGCAAATTTTATGTTTTCTAATGCTTACCCTATTGCCCTAAAGTGGAAAGATTTTGTGCTGGTTTTTGCCACTGTAAGTTTTTTTTCTTTTATAGCGGCAGGTTTGGCATCAAATTTAAGCGTTAAAAAGATAGATCGTATTAATCAAGATCTCTAGCATATGTGTACCAGGAAAAAGTTAGTTTGTGTAGTATTGTTGGCCATGGGTCTTTTATGGGCTTGTAGCGGCAACAAAGGTTCAGAGCAAGAAAAAGGTAAATCTTTAACTTTAAAAGGCCTGTATAGTTATGGTCCAGAAGTGAAATCGTTTACCGATTGCGATGAAGGCCGTGAATATTGGGTAGCCGATAGCGCAAAGAACTTAGAGCTGGAATATACCAATTTAGGTTTCGAAAAACCGTACACGCCCGTGTATATAGAAGTGGAATGTCATTTGGTAAAATCAGACACTACGACCGTTACTGGTGGTTATGATTCGACCATGGTGGTAACCAAAGTACTTAAAATGAGCAAAGAAATTCCAGAGGGGCCTTGTAATCAGTAACTAGGAATTAGTTGCTAGGAGCTAGTTGTTAGGTCAACAGTCTGTTTTTGGCGTAATATCAGTGTTTTTTTCGTCATTTCGAACACTAGAGAGAAATCTAACAATTAGTTCGTTTTATACTGGATTTTACCTTTGTTGGTATATCAGTACGTAACAAAGGTTTTAACAGTTAATTTTCTTTAAGCTAGGTTTAACTTAGTTGATTTTCAATTCTCATTCTTCGTCAAAATGATGTGTTGTTTTCAGGGTAGCTTAATAAAGTCTTTGCTCTTTAATCCTTGTTCCTTTATCCTAAGCACTTACATACAAGCTTTTCCCAATCGGTGGGATGACTTCGTTTTTGGTGGCGATATCGAATAAGGTATCAATCGCTTTGCGACCTTCAATGCCTAAATCTACCGAGTATTGATTAACGTACAACTTAATATGTTTGTACATCACTTCCTCCTCCATGGCTTGCGCATGCTCACGGATAAACTCGATGCCTGATTTAGGGTTTTCAAAAGCATATTCTACCGATTTTCTGACCAAGCGATTAACCTTTTTCTGAACTTCCAAAGGTAAATTTCTATTCACTACGATGCCTCCTAGCGGAATGGCACAGCCTGAAAACTTTTCCCAGTAGGCACCTAAGTCAATTACTTTATGCAATCCTTTGGCTTGGTAGGTAAAACGGTTCTCATGAATGATTAAACCAAGGTCTATTTCGTCGTTTAACAAAGCATCTTCAATTTCCGAAAACACCATTTCTTGTTTGTTGGTCAGCTGCGGATAAGCGACGCCCAACAAGAAGTTTGCTGTGGTATATTTGCCAGGAATGCCTGTTTTTAGCTCAAAGCTTCCATTTTTCAATTGGCTTTCTATACGTTCGGCATTTTCCTTTTTACAGATTAATAAGGGGCCAACGCCAAAACCCAGAGCGCTACCCGAGTCTAGCAAAGCGTATCGTTCGGCAACATACGCAAAAGCATGAAAACTCAATTTGGTGATGTCTAGTTCACCACGCAGGGCCTTTTGATTTAAGGTTTCTACATCGTCAAAAAATACGTTGAAGCTTAAGCCTTCTGTATCTATTTTACCATGAATTAAGGCATCAAAGATAAAAGTGTCGTTAGGGCAGGGCGAAAAACCAAGTGTAAGTTCCATGTGGTAAATTTACGGGATGAAATAAATTTAAGCGTCATTTGAGCTTCAATTATTCTTTTTTAAAGCTTTTCAATTGGTTTATGGTTTCTACTCCATTCGCTCCAAGAACCTGGATATAATTTAGGAATGTTAAACCCAGCATATGACATGGCCAACAGTGAATGGCATGCGGTTACACCAGAACCACAATGAACGATGATTTGATCATTGCCGAATTCATTAAATATGTCCTGATACTTTTCCCTTAACTTTTTGGGCGCTTTAAATAGTCCGTCTTCTTCGAGGTTATCTGTAAAAGGAATGTTGACGGCGTTGGGAATATGTCCTGCAATTAAATCAATGGGTTCAAATTCTCCATTGTAACGAGGTTTTTCTCGTACATCTATAATTAAATGCTTTTTACTTTTGGATGCTAAATCAACTTCTTCTAAATCAACCACTGGTAATTGCCAATCCGTAACAGAGGTATGATAGGCTGCTTTTTTAGGAACAGGAACATGGTTGTTAATTGGATAGTTTCTTCTTTCGGCTTCTTGGAAACCACCATTTAGCACCTGTACATTTTTATGCCCAACTGACTTCATCATCCACCAAAATCTAGCTGCTGCATTTGCGCCATTTTTGTAATCGTAAATGATCACGTGGCTGTTTGGTGAAATGCCAATTCCCGATAAAAAGTCTAGAAAATTTGCTATTTGTGGTAGCGGATGTCGCCCACCGAGAGCTAAATCCGTTTTAATATCCGCGAGGTCTTTGTTTAGATCTAGAAATATGGCGCTGTCTAAATGTTGTTGTAGGTAATTTTCTTTGGCATTCTTTTCATTGCTTACCTCTACAATCACAACATCGGTAGATTCGTGGACGAGTAGTTTTAGTTCATCTACGTCAATTATTGGGCTCAATTCATTTTGGTTTGCCATGATGCTTAGTTAGAAGACTTATTGATGAATTCGATTAGCCAGTCATTCAAATTTTTAACGGCTAAGCCAATTTGCCAGCTTTCTCTGTTGCGAGGTTCTACATAGTTAGAAATGCTGCGGATTTGCATGGCAGGAATATTCAATTGTTGGCAAGCATAAAAAACAGCAGCACCTTCCATACTTTCTGTTTGGGGTTGGTGTAGTTGAATGGTTTTCTCAATACTGTGAGCGTTGCCATGCACTTTGTTCACAGTAATGCCTTTCACTTTTTTCAAGCCCAAGGTTGTTTCTGTATTGGAAGAAAAAGCATTTTCGCCAAAGCCTAATTGCGGTAAAGTGATAAAATCGTCGTGGTCTTCGGCGCCCAGTTCCGCAAAAGTGTCGTGGGTAATATTTACCACTTCTCCCAACGCAATGTTCCTGTCGAAACTGCCTGCAATGCCTACATTGAGTACTAGGTTGTATTGGTTGCTTAACTGCTTTCCTAATGAAAAAGCGGTGGCGACCATACCTACGCCAGTAATGAGCAGGTCAAAGTTTTCGGTTTCGATAAAGTTGTTTGAAGCAATTCCAAAATGTGCTAGCGTAGGTGCTATTTCAGCTTGGGTTGCTGCCACTACCAGAAGTTTCATAGCACTAAGTAACGATTATTTTTTGGTTGTTTGTTGAACGGTTGCAGAGGTTTTAGCCTAGTAGCAGGGGATTTGGTGAGTTAAACCCGATTGTAGTGGAAATACTTTTTGTTTGATGGTGTCATCCTGAACGCTAGTGAGGGATCTGTTTGGTTAAGCTGTTTAGGAGTGGATTCCTCGTTCCTCGGAATGACAACAAGGGCAAACAAAAAGATTGTAACGGAAAGCGGGACTGACATGGCTATGGTAAGTGTACATTGCTTTTCAAAATAGTAAGTACATTTTCATATTTTAACTTCCATTCAATATCAAGGTTAGGCTATTGACTTTATCTGTATATTTGCGTTTTATTTTTTAAAGATGATTTATATTACACGTAGGGAGAGCTTTAATGCCGCTCATAAACTTGCTCGTCCAGATTGGAGTGAGGATGAAAATACTGCAGTTTTTGGCAAATGTGCAAACCCGAACTGGCATGGACATAACTACCAACTGTTTGTAACGGTTAAGGGTGAAGTAAATCCAGAAACTGGTTTTTTGGTGGATTTGAAATGGCTGAAACAGGTGATCAACAAGCATGTGATTGATAAGGTAGACCACAAAAACCTGAACTTGGACGTGGATTTCATGAAAGGCAAACTGGCTTCTACAGAGAACTTGGCTATTGCCATTTGGGATATATTGGCTCCTCATGTTGGCGAAAGTGGCGCTCAACTTCATTGCATTAAAATTTACGAAACAGATAACAACTATGTCGAGTATTTCGGCTAATACATCTCATTTATGGCACACGAACACGACCACGAAGAAGAACTATTGGGCTACCAAAAAATAGAACGATATGACGAGGATAAAATTAATGGTGTAGCGGTACATTATAAAGATATTTTGGAACGTTTGGGTGAAGACCCGGAGCGTGAAGGTTTGGTGAAAACCCCTGAGCGTGTGGCCAAAGCTTTGCAGTATCTTACCCATGGTTATGATATTAAGCCTGAACAGATTTTAAAATCGGCCATGTTTAAGGAAGATTATAGCCAAATGGTAGTGGTAAAGGATATTGAGGTTTTCTCGATGTGTGAACACCACATGTTGCCATTTTTTGGTAAAGCGCATATTGCCTATATCCCTAATGGACATATTGTTGGTTTGAGTAAAATTCCAAGAGTGGTGGATGCCTTTGCCCGTCGTTTACAGGTACAGGAGCGTTTGACCAACGAAATCAGGGATTGTATCCAAAATACCTTGTCTCCTGCTGGCGTTGCAGTAGTAATTGAATGTAAGCACTTGTGTATGGCCATGCGTGGTGTACAAAAACAAAATTCGGTGACTACTACCTCAGCTTTTACTGGCGAGTTTATGAAAAACGATAAAACTAGGGCCGAGTTTTTAAGGTTAATTACCGCAAGCTTAGATTAAAGGATTTACGATTTTAGATTACGAAATACGATTTAACCGTGAAAGTGATCACACCAAACGGTTTTAGATGGTGGTTTGTATCAATACATCAATTTAACAATAGAACAACCAACAATATTTAAAGGGTATGAAGGCATATATTTTTCCTGGGCAAGGTGCTCAGTTTGTAGGCATGGGCAAAGATTTGTACGAAAACAGTCCATTGGCTAAAGAACTTTTTGAAAAGGCAAATGAAATCATTGGTTTTCGCATTAGCGATATTATGTTTAGCGGAACTGATGAAGAATTAAAACAAACGAATGTAACTCAGCCAGCAATTTTCTTGCATTCGGTAATATTGGCTAAAGTTTTAGGAGATGATTTTCAACCAAACATGGTTGCTGGACACTCTTTGGGTGAGTTTTCTGCCCTAGTTGCGGCTAACGCTTTATCTTTTGAAGATGGTTTGAAATTGGTTATTGCCCGTGCCAATGCAATGCAAAAAGCTTGCGAGCTTCAACCTTCAACCATGGCCGCTATTTTGGGCTTGGCTGATGAGGTGGTAGAACAAATTTGTGCTGAAGTAGAAGAGGTAGTGGTGCCTGCAAATTATAACTGCCCTGGTCAATTGGTGATTTCTGGGACCATTGAAGGGATAGATAAGGCTTGTGAGAAATTAACTGCTGCAGGTGCTAAAAGAGCATTGAAATTAAATGTAGGCGGAGCGTTTCACTCGCCATTAATGGAGCCAGCAAAAGTGGAATTGCAGGCGGCAATTGAAGCAACTGCCATTAATGCACCAGTTTGTCCGATATATCAAAACGTAAATGCATTGCCAACCAGCGATCCAGCGGTGATTAAAGAAAATTTAATTGCGCAGCTTACAGGAGCGGTGAGGTGGACACAAACGGCCACCAATATGATTGCCGACGGTGGTAATGATTTTGTAGAAGTGGGACCAGGTAATGTGCTACAGGGATTGGTTAAAAAAGTGAGCAGAGATGTTCAAACCAGTAGTGCGGCAATTGCCTAATAGCTAAATTAATCAGATGTTGCGCAAGCAACTTCAATCGATATAGAAAAAGTTATCCTCATTTAATGGATAACTTTTTCTGTGTTTATACGTTGGGAATAAAGATTTTGCTTTTAAGACAGCCCCATTTCTGTATATTTATATTTTAAAGCTGCCGAATTTGAATACAGGACTAAAAATTAGGTTATTGATGTTGCTATTGGGTCTTTGCTGTTTTGTAACGGCAATATCCTTGCGTAACTCAATCACCCGTCAAGACCTGTTACATCACGAAGCCAATGAACTGCAAGAGAATTTGTTGGCCAGAGAACGTATCGTTTACGACTATCTCACACTACCCATAAAATTAGAAGAACTTAAAAAGTTCAGTGTTGATGAAGGTTTGGCTAACGGTTTTATCACGACTTATAGGTCAAGCGGTATCAATGTTTTTGTCTATAAAAACCACGAGTTACAATATTGGAGTACCTATAAAGCGCTGCCTTCAAATATAGAAAAGGTAAAGGAAGGAACTTCTCTTGTGCTACTTCCCAACGGTCATTATGAGCTGATTAAAAAAACGGTAGGGCAGTATGTATTTGTTTTTATGATTACTGTAAAAGCACAATACGCTATTGAAAACCAATACCTAAAAAACGAAATTTGGCCTGGGCTTTACGATAAAAAAACACTAGAAATAGCCTCCTTTACCGATAAGGAAACTACAGAGATTTTCAGCCTCAATAAGGATTATCTCTTTACGGTTAAGCTAAGTAATAACTACACCGATAATGTTTATACCAGTTCGGAGTTATGGTTGTGGATTATTGGGGTGATTTTTGTAAGTCTTTTTGTAAACTCATGTGGATTGGCCTTGGCCAGAAGCGGAAAGTTGCTTTGGGGCACTGCGCTTATCATTTTTTACTTCGTTGCTTTAAGGCTCACAGATTTGAAGTTCTTTTGGTTCAACCATCAGTTTGACCTTCGGATATTTGACCCGAGTATTTATGCCGAAAGTGATTTCTTACCCTCTTTGGGGGATTTATTATTAAATGTATTGGCGTTTACCTGTATCTGGATATTCATTTATGCCCACAGAAAGGAATATCAGTTGCCCGAATGGATTGTCCGTAAGAAATTTGCAAACTATTTGCTGTTTATTCTTTTTGCGGTAGCGCTTGGAGGAATAGGTTTTTTAACCGAAGACCTGTTTTTTGGGGTAGTGTACTATTCCAAAATAGATTTTAATATCAGCAACATTATCAATTTAGGATGGATCAGTTGGCTGAGTATTTTTATACTATGTTTGGTATGGCTTAACATTTATTTGATGGTGAGCGCCATGGTGGCGCTTTGTACCCATTTTGTAATCAGCACCCGACAAAAGTTGTATGTGTTTTTAATCCTGCTAACAGGATATACCATTTACATGCTGGCCACAGATTATACTGTCTTTTATCTTGTGTATGCGTTACTGATTTTCATGATTGCCTATCATCAGTATACCAGAAAAAATAGGTTGTCAGTATCCGTTATGGCAGTCATATTTTTATGCATGGCCACCATTACTTCAATCAAATACATCAAGTTTGAAGATATCAAAGAAAGGACCACCCGTTCGGGGATTGCTAGAAAATTGATGAATGAGGATGATCCAAAAGTGATGAACTCCATTGAGGTTTTGGAACATGGTTTAACCATCGATTCACAAGTGGTGAGCTACTTTAAACAGCCTTTGCTCACCCAAACTTCTAATTTCCACAACTACATTTCAAAAAATTATCTTGATGGCTATTTGTCGAGGTTTGAGTATAAGATTTTTGAATACAATAGTGATGATCAATCCTTAAAAAGTGCGGAAAGTTTACCGATCAATAAGTATAAAAGCTTGGTAAAATTTGGAGCGGTAAAAACACAGCAGGCAAATTACTTTTATCGTATCAATGATACCTTCGGCTTTCAAAATTATTTCGGAATCATTCCTGTTTTTGACGGCGATAGCTTTTTGGGGACTATGGTGGTGGAGTTGATTTCGAGACCTTACGATTATAGCAGTTTTTTCCCAGATTTGCTGATTGATGGTAAACTGAAAAGTGATGAGGATCTGAGTAATTATTCGCTGGCGTTTTACAAGCAAAATCAACTTTTTGGTCAATCTGGTAAGTACGTTTATCCCATGTTCAATACCGTGTTTAAGGGTGAAAGGGATAACATCGAATTTGTAAATGAATATACAGATGCGGGCTCTTACAGTCATGCAATATACAAGCCCGCAAATAACCGTTTAATCGTCATCAGTATCGAAAAGGTAGATTTCACTGTTCGTTTGGCTACCTTATCTTTCTTCTTTTTAATTTTTATCATTTTTGGTGTGTTGGTTTACATCATTACATGGTTGGCGGTAAACATTAGCGATAGCCGTGGGGGCCTGTTTAATTTGAACCGGTATTTGATGATCAATGCCAACAAAATCCTTTACAAAACACGGATACAGTTTTCTATTGTATTATCTGTGGTGGCTACCTTAGTGATTGTTGGATGGACAACCTTTTTCAATATCAGCCATCAATATTTAGAGCAGCAAACCGAACAGGTTAGGGAGAAGTTAAGAAAGGTACAGCTAGCTTATGAAAAGCATATTGCCTTGCCTGGAACCATTAGTAACAATAGCGAAGCACAATTTGAGTTTAATCAGTTTGCCGACGTAAATGGGGTTTACCTTAATCTTTTTGATATTGAGGGTAATTTGTATTTAACCTCCTTGCCAAAACTGTATGATTTAGGTATTATTGGGCGTAAAATGGGACCAATGGCTTACATGCAGTTAGCGGTACAGCAAAAGTCAGAGTACATTAATCCAGTCGAAAAAATTGGGGATTTTACTTATGCAGCGGCTTATGCGCCTGTTAGAAACGCCAATAATCAAGTGGTGGGTTATTTAAGTATCCCTTACTATTCAAATGAGGAAGATTATCAGGCGAAAATTGGTTTGTTCATCAACACCTTAATCAATATTTATGCGCTGGTGTTTGTGCTCATTGGCGTACTGGCGGTTTTCTTAGCTAACCAAATCACCAGCCCACTAACTTTTATCCAAGAAAATATTAGAAGAACTAAACTGGGACAGACCAATCAACCCATTGTTTGGCACAGACAGGATGAGATAGGAGTATTGATTAAGGAATACAATAAAATGATAGCCGAGCTGGAGATTAGTGCAAATAAATTGGCCCGAAGTGAAAGGGAAAGTGCATGGCGGGAGATGGCCAAACAGGTGGCTCATGAAATTAAAAATCCGTTAACTCCATTGAAATTAGGTGTACAATTACTAGAAAAATCTTGGAAAGAAAAAGATCCTAATTTCGAAAAGAAGTTTGCCAGTTTCAACAAATCTTTTGTAGAGCAAATTGATAGTTTGGCCACCATTGCATCAGAGTTCTCCAACTTTGCGAAAATGCCAGACACCAAGCTGGAACATATTGCATTGCTGCCTATTATTGAGCAAGCAAAGGAAGTTTTCAGTTCGGTAGATCATGTAGAAATCCATGTGTTGAATAGAAGCAATAAAGAAGTTTTGGTATTGGGTGATAAAGATCAATTGCTCCGATCATTTAATAACCTGTTCAAAAACGCTATAGAAGCGGCAGATGGAAAAGAAAAATGTGTAATTAAGGTGCATGTTGCTAACGATGAAAGACAGGCTTTTGTGGAGGTAGAAGATAATGGGAAAGGAATTGATCCAAGCTTGCAAAGCAGTATTTTTAGGGCCAACTTTACCACTAAGTCTTCTGGTACAGGGTTAGGTTTGGCTTTTGTTAAACAGGCGATAGAAAATGCTGGCGGAAAAGTAGAATTCACCTCAGTGTTGAACAATGGTACGATATTCTACCTTACCTTCCCTTTGGTTTAAAATGTTCAAGTGGGGCTTCATATCGCTTTTAGTGATGTTGATGAGTACTGATTTAAATGCGCAGCTCAACACTAACCAAAGACTCAAAAAAATAACCAGTTCCCACACCGTTATTTCCCTAGATAGTTTAAGTATTGTTCCGCAAACCTTCACCGTTAAGTACAATGAAAACGTTAATGCCGATACCTCACTTTATCAGATAGATTATGCCAAAGCAACTTTTTTATGGAAGGGTACCGAAGGTATTTCTTTGGAGTTGCGTTACAAGGTTTTTCCTATCCTGTTCTCCAAAACGTATCAGCACAAAGATATTAAGAGGCTAGAACAATCGGTGATTAGTGGGAGCGATAGTTACGTTTATAAACCCCAAACGGCAGAAAATACACTCTTCTCCATGAAAGGGTTAAACAAAAGTGGAAGTATCTCGAGAGGGATTATGTTTGGTAACAATCAAAACCTGTCCGTTAACTCCAACATGGTGCTGCAAATGTCGGGTAAAATTGCCAATGATATTGAGATCCTCGCCGCCATTTCCGACGATAACTTGCCCGTTCAGCCAGAAGGAAATACCCAACAATTGAACGAATTTGACAGGGTGTTTGTGCAGATCAAAAAAGATAGCACGGTACTCACCGCGGGCGACTATGAACTGAAACGTCCTGATAGTTATTTCATGAACTTCTACAAGCGTACGCAGGGCGCCATGATTAACCATCAGTTTAAAACGGAGAAAGGTATTCGTTTTAGTACTACGGTAGCTGCTGCGGTAGCCAAAGGCCGTTCCGCCCGTAACCAAATCATGGGGCAGGAAGGCAATCAAGGACCTTATCGCTTGATAGGAAATAATGGAGAAACTTACATTGTAGTGATTGCGGGAACTGAACGTGTTTACATTGATGGTATGCCTTTGTTGCGTGGACAGGATAATGATTACGTGATTGATTATAATACGGCCGAAATTACCTTTACAGCAAAGCAGCTCATTAATTTGAATACCCGTATTTCGGTGGAGTTTGAATATTCCGATAAGAATTACTCCCGTTCGTTAACTTATTTAAATCAAAAGATAGAAACGGAACAGCTTGCTTTTCGACTGAACTATTATAATGAGAAAGATAATCGAAACCAGCCTTTCCTTCAAACCTTAAACGATGCGCAAAAGCAGTTTATGGCGGGTTTGGGGCAGGACATTTCGCAGGCTTATTATCCAAATGTAACGGAAGTGCCTTTTAATGAAAACGAAATTTTGTATGAGAAGTTGGTTTCTGTTGGTAACATTGAATATTATCGTTATTCTACCGACCCATCTTTGGCCAAGTATCGGGTAGGTTTTTCTTATGTAGGCGAAGGAAAAGGCAATTACCGAATCAATAACCAATCGGCGGCCAATGGAAAGGTTTACGAATTTGTAGAGCCAGTGGGAGGTACTATGCAAGGGAGTTATGAGCCCATTACTTTGCTGGTTACCCCAAAGCAACAGCAGCTCATTACCATTGCGGCCGATTACAAGCCTAAAAAACAAAGTATTTTCAGCAGCGAATTTGCCATTAGCAATAACAATGTCAACCTATTTGCCGACAAAAGTGTCGCAAACGTAAGCGGCTACGGTTTAAAGTTGGATGCGCTACATCCATTTGAGTTGAACCAAAAAGGACTTAAACTCAATACCTCTGCCAATTACGAATATGTCAGCAAAACTTTTAAACCTATTGAAATGTACAGGATGGTGGAGTTTAACCGTGATTTTAACCTCGATGCCGTTACTGTTCCCGCAACAGAGCATTTGTTCTCGGTAGGTGCACAATTGTACAATAATCAACAGCAGCATATTTCTTATACGCTGAATACTTTTAGCAGAGAAGCAAAATATCAAGGTTATTTACATAAAGTGAGCGCTTTGTACAAACAAGGGAAATATGGTTTAAAGTATGATGGTAGTTTGCTGAATTCGGATGCTACGGCTAACAACGGTACTTTCTTTAAGCACTATTTAGATGTGAATAGAGAGGTTTTTAGTCTAGTGGCAGGATTTGTGTTTGAACAGCAACATAATCTCACTAGCGATAAGCAAACCGATGTTTTAACGGGTAACAGTTTCTCTTATCACATCTATAAGTTGTACCTGCAAAGTAAGGCAGGTCAAAGCAATCGATATAAGTTGGATTACAGTTACAGGCAGGATCAATTGCCGAGAGGTACTGAGTTGCTGAACAGTTCCCACTCACAGAATGTAAATTTTGGAGTAGATTTAACTAAAAATGCCAATTCCGTGTTAAGCCTTACTTCTGGCTATCGTAAAACGGATTATGCCAATGGCTTTGCTTCGGTGAATAGCGATGAAAGTTTAGTAGGCAGGTTGGATTATAACTTGAATGCCTTGAAAGGTTTTATCAATACTTCGCTGTATTACGAAGTGGGAAATGGACAGGAACCACGAAGGGAAATTACTTATTTGGAAGTACTACCTGGGCAAGGTGTTTACGCATGGAATGACTACAATGGCAATGGCATTAAAGAGCTGAACGAATTTGAGATTTCCCGCTTTCCCGACCAAGCAAAATATATCCGCGTTTTTACGGCTGGTACTGAATATATTCGTACTAATTTCACAGGGATTAACCAAAGCATTCGGATTACCCCAAGTGCGATTTTAAAAGACTCAAAAGGCTTTAACAAACTATTGGGCAAATTCACCAACCAGCTTTCTTATAAAATAGATCGAAAGATTTTAGCTAGTAAGGGCTTGGAAGTTTATAATCCATTCAATACAGGCATTGATGCCGAAAATCTCGTTTCGTTAAGTTCTTTTTTAAGGAATACGCTATTTTTTGACAGGAACAATCCAAAGTTTGGCGTAGATTTTAATTACCTTACGGATGGAGGAAGGAGCTTTTTGAGCAATGGATTTGATAGTCGTAAACGTAATGAGGCAGGACTGCGAATAAGAACTGCTCCCGTAAGAAGCGCCAATCTTAATTTGACCGTTAACCAAGGACGGAAAAAATATCAATCAGAATTATTCTCGCAGCGAAATTATCAAATCACTTATTTGGATTTGTTACCCGAATTCAACTATCAGTTTAATACAGATTTTAGGCTTACTTTCCTTGGCGTGTATGGGAACCAGCGTAATGCTGCGGAGCTAGGAGGGGAGAAGAATACCAATATCACTTTCACGACCGAGAGCCGTTATAATGTACTGAAAAGAGGTGTGCTCACGGGAAAGATTAGTTACATCAACAATAAGTTTACGGGTAATGGCAACAGCACTATTGGCTATGAAATGCTATCAGGATTGCAGGTAGGTAATAATTATACTTGGGGCTTGGCGCTGCAACGAACCATTGGCAATGGTGTACAGTTGAACGTGAGTTACGAAGGCCGTAAATCGCCAACGGTAAATACCGTACATACAGGCAATATGCAGGTAAGGGCATATTTTTAGCCTAGCTGTTGTTGCGAGGGACTCCACAATAGCACCAATTTTAAAAACAAAAAAATGCGAAAACGAATGAACTTCGCTTTCGCATTAATGGTATTAAATAACGTGAATTATGGATGTTTTTCATTCAATATCAGCTGATTAAGATATTTGTCATATGATATTTTGATCAGAATATCCTTAAAAGCTGATGCTGATCCCGAATGTTCGGGACAGCATGACGAAACGCCCATTTAACGTCACCCTGAATTTATTTCAGGGTCTGTTAGACCAAATTTAACACCCAAAACTCACATTATTTAGTCGGTAAGCCAAGGTTAGTATAATCCCAAGCTCTGTCAGCCGAAATTTGCCACTCGCTATCTGCAACTGTTGTTCCTTTCGCTTTCGCCCAGTCTGTGGTAGGATTGTGAACGGTTGCTTTTCTGAAAAATGTTCTGTTGCGTGTGTCAGCAACTTCCCCTGCTACGGTCCACATGAAATTATTACGGGCACTACTTGAACCTGTACTGGTTACCCTAGCCACTTGCGGGCTCCCAAATACATCAATGATTTTATAGGCGCTTCCGCTAAGCATAATGGTGCCAGCGGCATCTTTTTTTAGCAAGGCAATGGCACTATTTCCACTTAATTGTAGTGGTACGCTGGCATTGGCATTGGTGCTGCTGGTAGTTCCCCAAGTCACATCGCTTTTAATCACTGTCGCATCTGCTTGAGGGGAAGCTATTACATAGCATTTGCCTTTTGCTATAGAGGTAGACAAGAGGAAGAAATTTCCAGTAGGGAAGGCCCAATTGACTAACGTATTGGCATCTGTACTGGCCATATAGCCAATCGCATAACTGGTTAAATCTACGTTGGCACTGGTGCCGTTGTAAATTTCTACGTAATGTGGTCGTGTACCTGCCGCATTGGCGTCGGTATTAATTGCAGTAGAGATTTCTGAAATCAATAAATCGGAATTATCGTTGGTTGGTGGCGGAGTAACTGGCGTAAACTCAATTTCAGAAGAGCAACCACAAATAACCGCGATGATGAAAAGTATAATTGGAAAATATGTTTTCATGTTTTGTTTCTTTAATAATGATAAAAAGGACGATGAATCGCTTATAAAACAATTTGAACCGCTAAATTATTAATCCATTTTTTTGAGCTAAAAGCAGGTGAGCTGTTCTCAATATAGTTGGTGTTGATACCAATTCTTAAAGCGTTGTTTTTAATGAATTTGTTGATACCAAAACTGGCCCACTTTTGATCAGTAATTCTTGAACCAGTAATGTTAAATTCAGGTTTCACTATCGCATATTTGCCATCAATAGCCCATCCAGATTTAAATACATAAGACGATTGGATATTAAATGCACTACCAATGTTATAATAAGAACTGGCTACTTCGGCAGTTAACTGGTTAGTGGCCGCAACATTGGTAAATAAATCTTTACCTGTTACTGTGCTCACTACATACTCGCCAATTAAAGCAAATCCAGAAGTCTTAAAGGCAAAGTCTGCCACCAATTTTCTATAATCAGCAAATTTAGCTACGCCAGCATTATCGTAAATTCCCGTAATTAAACCAGTTTCGCTACCTATTGGACTGCTCGCTTTTTGATTATAGCTTGCGGCCACACCTATCGCTAATTTTGGTTTTGCTTCGCGATAAATATCATGAGCGATATAAGCATTGTTTTTAGTGAAATCTCCCAAAGGCATAATATCTAACCTTCCGCCATATTTGAAACCCATGTTGCCTTGTGAAGTGAAGAAATTTTGTCCCTCGCCAGTGGTGATAGAGAAAGAAGGGTAAATTCTCATGGTGTTGATGCTGAAATTCGTTTCTACAAACAAACCTCCCTCACGAGTAGCACCTACAAAGTTTTGCATCAAGCCACCATAGGCAATGCCATCATTGGATTTACCCGCAATGGTTTGTCCCATGGTTTGAGCATAACGTTCATCGGCCATGGCCAAACGGTTATTGGTATGGGTTTGTTTCTGTCCCAAAACCAATTTAATCCTTTTGTTAAAGTCATAAGCAATCCAGCCTTCTAATATGGGCGATGTTCCAGTAAAATCAGTCACCATACCTGCCGAAACGCCGTACCTTGTATTGGTAGCCGTTAAGTATATTCTAGCCAAGTTTAGGCTCATGTTGCTGTTGTTGGTTTTTTTAGATAAGGAATCAAGACGACCATATTGAACTCCCGATTGAAGTGCGCCCAATAAATTGATAACCGTGCCTTCGCCCTTGCCCAATTTGATAAAAGTACCCTCACCATTCACGTAGGTGAAGGTAGAGTCGGGTTGTACCAGCTGCCCCATGACATCAATATGGATGAATGATAGTGCAAGGCAAAAGAAAAATAATATTTTTTTCATGTCTCAGAATATTTTAGAGTTATAGTTGAATGGTAAATTGTAATTGGCTGTAGTAATTGCCGTTTTGTGTACTTGTTTTTAGGGCTTCCTTCAGTTGGCTATAGCCTAGCTCAAACTGTATTTTTAACGCATGGCCCGATAAATATTTGGTGGTTACGAAAGTGTAGCTCCTGTCGTAATCAGAAAAAGAGGCAGTAACATTATTTTCGTTTAAGGTAGAGTACCTTGCACCCACAGCCCAATTTACAGGGAATAAGTAGCCAGCTTGTACATTAAAGCCTTTGCCTAAATTCAATCGAGATAACACCCTGTCTTTAATTTGTTGTGCCGTTTGCGATGTGGCATAGGCATTAAAAGAACCATCTAACCTAAACTCGCCTGCAATGTTCGATGGAACTTTGGCTTGAGTAAGTACAAAGCCGCCCATCGAATACCATCCATTGTATTTAAAAAGATAATCTGCCCCAAATTTACTATAGCTTGGCAGCAATATGTTTTGATTGGCATCGCCGTAAAGCCAACGACCACCATTGGTGCCTTTGGCAGAGGTTGCGCCATCATTATAGCTATAAACTACCCCAACAACCAGTTTTGGTTTTTCTTCTCTGTACATGTCGTCCATATAAAATTCGCCACCACGAGAAAACTTGTCGAAGGGCAGGTAATCTAATCGGACACCATATTTAAAACCACCATAGTTTTTTTGTAGCGCACTTCTGCCATCGCCAGTGGTGAACGACAAATAGGGTTTCAGCAAATGCTTTCCGCCCAGCCTATAATTACCTTTGTAGCGAATCCCAAAATCAAAAATGGCATCAAAAGCATCAGACAGCAGACTTCGGTCAATAAAGCCAATACTTTCTCCTTCTATCCTTGTTTCCCTACCATCAACATAATCGGCCCTTAAACCAAAATTAAATACGTGTGTACGGTTGGGGCGGTATTCTATATTCGCTTCTTGAAGTACCGTGTTAAACGATCTATTGCCTGTAGTGGCACTGGCATAATTTGCTGCAAAATTTAACCTTGCAGATAAACTTACTTTGTTATCGAACAGATTTGAAAACACATTTAACCTTGCCCTGTTAATGGCGAAAGTGGAATTTGGCGATGATAAATTTTTATTGGTCGAGTTAACCAAATAAAGGGTTTGTAGGGAAGGGCTAAGGTTAAAATTCCCCTTTCCCGAAATAAAGGTAATCCCATCGCCTAGGAGATAGCCTTTTTTTAACCTCAAGAGACTTACGTTTCCCGAGGTTTCACTGAATGTATAGGTCGAATCTCTGTTGTAGAGTTCATCGCTTTGCGCAAAAGCAAATTGTGCCATGCAAAAACAAAGACAAATACCTATCAGTGTGATGAGTTTTGTTTGTTTGGTCATATTTGGTTATTGTTGGATGTTCATAAAGAAATTAGCGAAGGCAAACTTTCCCATGTTGCCATTATCGTGGCCCACATTCGGGACATATATTTCTGTCCAGTTTAAAGGAAGTCTCATTTCTTCGGCTTTAGCCTTTACTGTTTTGTAGTAGTATTGGCCACGCTCAAAACGGGTCTTGCCTTGTGCCTCTGCCTCATCTGTGGTATTGTAAGATTTTTCGTCGGTCAAGGTGTCGTTCATGCCCAGCAATACATAAACTTTGGTCGAAAAAAAGCGAGCAAGCTGTGCTTGGTCTACTGGAGAATTTTTAATGCCAAACGGGAATTCAGTATTCATATCAGGAAGTGTGTACCATCCCGCATTCGCAAACGCCGCCTTTATGACACGGTGCTGGTTCACAAACATTAAGAAGCGATGTACAAATTGAGCACCTCCAGAATGGCCATATAAATAGTAACCTTTGTTGTTGCTTTTAATTTGCCCTACCACGTGATCAAACAAAGGTTCAATTAAGGAGAAACTCCATTTTTCAGGACTTAAAAAGGTTTTCTTGTTCTTTTCGTAAACATTGCCCAGGTTGTATTTTTCGGCACCACGATAATCTTCTTGATCAAACTCTGGCGCAATAATCCTACAGCCAAAAACCGTTGCAGCATTTACTAAATCATCCATGTAGGCTGATGCATCTCGGTTTGCACCATGTAACATCACCACAATAGGCATATCGGGATTGTTGGCTTTTGGGCTAAAGTAAAAAACCTTAATTGGGCTTTTAAGTTTACCCTTGTTATCAAAATAGAACATTTGTTTGCCAACAGTGCCACTGTTGATTTGTGCAAATGAAGAGGCGATGCTAGATAAGGCGATGAATGTTAAACACAAAAAATATTTCATAACTTTTATTTTTAAAGGATAAAAATAACCAATGGTTTTATGCCTGTTCCGCTTTCTCAACAATTAATCGATATTGTTGCATATCAATTTCTTTTTCGCTTTTAGAAATGATTACTGTGGCTACGGTGTTCCCAATCACGTTGATAATGGCCCTTCCTTCACTCATAAACCTGTCTACGCCAACTAGCAATGCCATGCCTTCTAATGGAATAATATTTAAGATGGTTAGGGTAGAAGTAAGCACTAAAAAACCACTTCCTGTGACGCCTGCAGCACCTTTGCTGGTTAATAGTAAAATACCTATCACGGTAAGTTCTTGCCCCAGGGTTAAATTAACGCCAAATACCTGCGCCAAGAAAATGATGGCCAAACTTAAATAGATACTGGTGCCGTCTAAATTAAAGCTGTATCCAGAAGGAATGATTAAACCAACCACATTACGGCTACAGCCAGCTTTTTCCAGCTTTTCCATGATATTGGGCAATACCGCTTCACTACTGCTAGAGCCTAGCACAATCAACAATTCTGCTTTAATGTAGCCCAACAATTTCCAAAGGCTAAAGCCATTAAATTTTAAGATGAGGTAAAGAATCACGAAAATGAATAGGAAACCTGTGATGTAGAAAGTGATCAATAATTTCCCTAGTACGAACAGCGTAGAAAAACCAAACTTTCCTATGGTATAGGCCATACCTCCAAAGGCACCAATGGGTGAAATTTTAATCACCATGTGCAAAATGTTGAACAGGATTTTGTTAATTTTCTCGAAACCAGCAATCACCGATTTGCCTTTTTCGCCCATTTTGGCTAGAGCTACGGCAAATAAAATCCCGAAAAACAATACTTGGATAATATCGCCTTTGGCAAAAGCGGCAATGGCATTATCTGGTACGATATGTTTAATGAACTCTGTCCAATCAATACCTACCGAAGATGCTGCCTTTGTTACGGGTTCTGCATGTACCGCATTACTTTGAACGCCGCTACCAGGTTTAATGACATTGCCAACAATTAAACCGATGACAATGGCGGCAGTAGTGACGATTTCGAAATAGATGAGGCCCTTTATGCCTACTCTACCTACCTTTTTTAAATCGCCAGCACCTGCAATGCCCAATACAATACTGATGAAAATTACTGGAGCAATAATCATCTTAATCATATTGATAAACATATCGGCCAATAATTTGGCAGTTACGGAAAAGCCAGGGAAAAAATGTCCGACAATTACGCCTAATACAATGGCTATTAAGACCTGTACATACAAGATTTTAAGATACTTCAATGGAGTTCTTTTTATTAGGTTAATATTTGGTTTGTTCAACAAGCTGTTGGCTTTTGGATGCCGTTTTGGTCAGCTGGTTTTAAACTAAAGTTAGAGAAGTAGTAGCCCGTTTAGCCATCCAATTGGTTTTAGAAAATTTATTTTTGATTTCTGAAAATCACTCCTGTTTTTCGGAAATATTTGCATCTTTTTGATATATAGAGATTTGTGTTGTTTTTCGGCGGTGTGGTGGTATTGCTAATTTGTACTTTTTATTAATATCTTTAAGGTTCAATAACCAAACCGAAGAATAGAACACGAGCCAATTTGCTGAGGTGTTTAATTTTTGAATAGAAGAATATCACGTATGGCATTAAAATCTGGGAAGGATGAGATTGAATATTTACTGCGACAAGTTTTTAAGAAATATGAACTAGAGACAGGGAATAAGCTGAACTTAAATACCAATCGCAGGAACTATGAAGACATCGCCAAGATGCTGAGTGGTATTAGTAATCAACTGCCTTACACTTCAAAGGAATTTGGCCATAGTCCTTATCCAGAAGACCGAAACTCCAAAGCAACCGAATATCCTTACTTAAAATACGACATCACTGGTGGACAGATTAAAGATGCTTTTAATGGATTGGTGGCAAAACCTCGCCCTTTTTTAGTAGATGCCTGTTATATTTATTTATATGGAGTTGCCCGCAATAAGTTTGAGGAAAACATATTAGACCCGAATTTAATTGCCACTGAATTGGATGATTTAACTGATGACACTAAACCCTCTGGATTTAAAAGAAAAAGTAGCTTCTCCCTTATTTTTATTTTATTGGTGTTACTTGGGGTAGCTATTTTCAAGTGGATAGATACGAGCAATAAAATGTCATCCTTAAAGGCAGATTTAGTAATTACACCCTATCAACCTAGCCAAGCAGAAATAGATAGCTTAGAAGGGATTTGGATGGTATACATCGGTTCGCCGCAAGCCCGCAAGTCCGATAAAAACCGTTACCATAAGTTTGTGAGAAACATCATGAACGTAAAATATAAAGACGGGTATTTCACATTTACGAGATACGGTGCTGGATTTGACCACTACGGATACATGCAATATGAAAGTCCGCAGGTGGTTTCCATCCGTTCATATGTGAAAGGCAGCGAAAATAAGATAGAAGCACCACGACTTTCGTTAATGCGGTTGTCTCAAAATAAAGATAAGATTATGGTGGTTTCTGCCTCTTGGAACTTTGATGCAGGCGAAAACAATGATATTATAGGTATTCGCGAGGTGTACATCAAACAGGGACGAGGAGGCGAAATTAAGGAAGTGATTAATACGATGGATAATCACGCCTGCAATTGCAAAATTGTACAGTGGAAAAATGGTAAGGGCGATAGAACCTTTTACCTTAGAAATGAACTGCTCGATACCATTAAAGATGAAACCTTGAAAAAGCTGATCGACGAAAGCAGTATTTTATTGAGGTATCCAGATAGTGTGACGATTTTGAAAAACTAAAAAAGCCTTCCGAAATTTCGAAAGGCCAATCTTTTTATTTGTGTTCACTTGTGGTGTGAAAATCAATATCTGGATAATCACGTTTGGTCATCTCAATCATAAAATCATTGTCTGACAAATAAACAGGGTTTCCCTCCTTGTCCGTTCCAATATGTTGTTGCTTGCGTTTTACAAACTCGTCCAATTTCTTCTTGTCATCAGAAGTTACCCAACGTGAGCGACTATAGGTTAAGGTACGGAAACGACATTTTGCGCCATACTCATGTTCCAAACGGAAGTTAATTACCTCAAATTGTAATTCACCCACGGCACCAATCACTTTACGATTACCAGGCTGCATCACAAAAAGCTGTGCTACTCCTTCATCAGTTAATTGCTCAATGCCTTTTTCCAACTGCTTGGTACGCATTGGATCCATATTCTCAACCTCCTTAAAAATAGCAGGAGAGAAGCTCGGAATACCTTTAAACTGCAGTTTTTCGCCCTCAGTTAACGTATCGCCAATTTTAAAGTTGCCACTATCATATAAACCCACCACGTCTCCAGGCCAAGCTTCTTCTACCAAGCTTTTTTCATTGGCCATAAAGTCCATTGGGTTGGCAAATTTCATTTTCTTATCCTGACGGGTATGATAATAAAATTTGTTACGTTCAAATTTACCCGAGCAAATACGCAAAAAGGCAATCCTGTCACGGTGTTTAGGGTCTAAGTTGGCGTGGATTTTAAATACAAAGCCACTGAAATTTTTCTCTTCCACCAACACGTCACGTTCTTCCGCCTCACGATGTCTTGGACTAGGTGCAATTTCAATAAACGTATCCAAAAGCTCTTTAATCCCAAAGTTGTTAATGGCCGACCCAAAGAATACTGGTGCTAATAAGCCTTCCTTGTATAAAGAAACATCCAAATCGCCATAAACACCATTCACCAATTCAGTTTCGTCTTTTAAAGTGCTTACTTCTTTTTCTTGCAGATAATCAAGTAATGCATCATCGTTCAGATCGTTCACCTTTACTACCGAATCCGTTACTTTGGTTTTATCAGAGTGGAAAAGGTTCAATTGGTTGTGGTAAATACTATAAACACCTTTGAAAGTATGTCCTTGCCCAATAGGCCACGATTGTGGGCACAAACTGATGTTCAGTTTATCCTCAATTTCATCTAGTAGGTCAAATGCTTCCTTACCCTCACGGTCCATTTTGTTAATGAAAATAATTACAGGCGTGTTACGCATTCTACAAACCGACATCAATTTTTCGGTTTGTTCCTCTACACCCTTCACGCAATCAACCACCAATACCACACTGTCCACTGCCGAAAGCGTACGGTAAGTATCTTCCGCAAAATCCTTGTGACCAGGGGTGTCTAAAATATTGATGCGTTTGCCGCTATACTCAAAACCCATTACCGATGTAGCCACGGAAATACCACGTTGGCGCTCAATTTCCATAAAATCGGAAGTATTGCTTTGGTTGGCCTTATTTCTCTTTACAGCACCAGCGGTGTTAATGGCACCACCAAAAAGCAGGAACTTTTCCGTAAGGGTCGTTTTACCGGCGTCGGGGTGACTAATAATAGCAAATGTTTTTCTTTTTTCTATCTCTGGGTGAAGCATACAATATTGGATTTGTGAAACTTAGAATAATACGGCAATGGTTATAAAAACCTTAATGCGAATAATATAGCCGTGTAATGTTTCATTGGCGCAAAGATACAATAGATTTACGATTTTATCCCGTATGTACGGTAACGATTTTAGATTTAGTTCCCATAACTAGAAATACTGCATCAGCTTTGCCAATTTCATAGACAGACTTACGAAGTTTTCGAAACTTCGTAAGTCTTGTAATGCTCGCCTCATTTTTAGAAAAGCAATTTCAGTATTACTTAGGGTCCGAAAGCCCCGCTTTCCGTTCAATCTTTTTGTTTAATATCCATGCTGTTATTCCGAGGAACGAGGAATCTACTTCTAAACAGCCCAATCAGACAGATCCTTCACTAACGTTCAGGATGACACAAAAGCACAAAAAGGATTTTACTTCAATCGGGTTTAGCTTACAAAGGCCTATGCATTAAAACTTAAATCCTCCCCCCTTGCCTTCTCCTAAGGGGTAATACTTTCCTATCAACGTCATCTCGACGATAGGAGAGATCTAGCAACTGTGGGTAACTTTGTCAATCTTAACCTGCAACCTGCTGATCAGATTGACAAAGTTTTAGCACGACAAAGATAAAACCTCGCAGGTTTCTCAAACCTACGAGGTTTGCCAACAAAATTTAAAACTTACGAAGTTTTCAAAACGTTGTAAGTTTCCTAAAGCACAAAAGCAATTCGTAAAAACTTAATATTTACATCTCAATCTTGTATCTTTAGTCCTAAAACCAACTTACTATGATTATTTTAGGAATTATCGCCATCGTTGTATTGCTTATCGGTATAGGTGTTTACAACTCTTTAATTGGGAAAAAGAACCAAGTAACCAATGCATTCTCTGCTATTGATGTCATGCTAAAAAAACGTTACGACCTGATTCCAAATTTAGTGGAAACCATTAAGCAGTACATGCAGTACGAAAGCGAAACGCTCACCAAAATCACGCAAATGCGTACACAAGGTACAAATGCAAGCCTATCTGATGCCGAAAAAGTACAGCTAGACCAACAGCTTGGAACGGCCGTAAGAGGAGTAATGGTGAACGTAGAAAACTATCCAGACTTAAAGGCAAATACCAACTTCATTAATTTACAAAGCACTTGGACAGAAAGCGAAGAGCAAATTGCTGCTGCTCGAAGAACCTATAATGCTGCGGTAACTAGCTATAACAATGCGGTGATGATGTTCCCGAGCAGTATTTTTGCGGGCATGATGGGCTATCAAACCATGCCTGTGTTAGAAACTCCAGCTGAAGAACGTAAAAACATTAGCGCAAAAGAATTATTTAATAACTAATGCAACTTCATAGCCGTCCAGAAATGGTTTCAGTTTTTAATGAACTGGAAACGTCACGACTGTATATCGCAAAGCAGCATTCTAGAGCTTATTGGAGTGTAGGTATAGGTGCAGCTTGCCTGCTTGCTGGATTTGTTTTCGGGTTGCTGGGAATTGGATTTTTTATATTTATCGTAGGCCTAGTTACTGGGTTTGTGCTATTTTTCCGCGTAAGTAAAAAAGCTGATGTCTATAAGCTAGATTTTAAGTACAAGATTATTGGCGCAGGTTTAAGACAGCTGAACGAGAATTTACAAATTAACCCACTATCGGGAATAAGTGAGGGCGATTTTATCAACAGCTGCCTGTTCTCGCAAACTCCAGACCGATATAAAACAGAAGATTTGGTGTATGGTAAAATAGATAAAACACAAATTCATTTTGCCGAAGTTCATGCAGAGTACAAAACCGAAACCCAAACTAAAAATGGGAAGCAAACCCACTGGCACGACATTTTCAAAGGGATTATCTTTTGTGCAGATTTCAATAAAAATTTTAATGGATTAACGGTAGTAAGGCCTAAGGGCTTTGGAGGTGCTTTTGGAAAATGGCTTTCTCAAAATGTAATGGGTAATAAGCGTATTGTTGAGCTTGAAAACGTAAACTTCGATAAGATGTTTATTACCGAGAGCGGCGACCAAGTAGAAGCTCGCTATATTTTAACACCATCCTTAATGGAGAAGCTACTGGAGCTAAACCAATATGCCAATTCTACCATCTCCGTATCTTTCATTTGGTCTAGTGTTTACATCGCATTCCCTTTAAATCATAATTACTTTGAAGCCCCAGTTTTTAAATCATTGCTAAACGCCGAAGTGCTGGAAAAGGATTTGAATATGCTACAGCTAATGTTGCACGTGGTAGAAGAGCTGGATTTAAACACCCGTATTTGGACTAAGCAGTAGTAAATTCAATTTCAAAATGTCAACGTCTCAACCTTCTAAAATTCAGATCTTATTAGAAGAACTGGAAACTGCTCGGCTGAAAATTGCTAGGAAATATTACGCCGCATATTGGTGTATAGGTTTAGGCATAATCACTTTTGTAATTTGTTTCTATTTAGGGGCGTTTCTTGTGGCTTTAATTGAAATACTGATACTGATTGTGATGGCAATTGTGGTATGCAGCTTGGGAAATAAGGATAGAAAGCTATATAGATTGCACTATAAGCAAGGAGTTATGGTAAATATGCTGGAAGGTATTGATGGTAATTTGCAAATTAATCCGAACTCTGGGATAAGCCCTACTGATTTTGTAGATAGCTTTTTATTCGGAGAGAAGCCTGATGCCTATAAAACCGAAGACCTGGTGCATGGCGAAATAGGTAAAACTACCATTCATTTTGCGGAAGTAGTAGCACAGGCTCGCGGAAACCGAGCTTATGTAGATATTTTCAAAGGAATATTGTTTTGTGCAAGCTTTAACAAGCATTTTGATGGTTTAACATTGGTTAGGCCCAAGCATTATACTGGAAGCATGGTTAATTGGGTGAGCAGGCAAGTTTCAGGAGATGCTAGGGTTGTAGATTTGGAGAATACTGAGTTTAATAGTACTTTTTTTACCCAAGCAAGTAACCAAGTAGAAGCTCGTTATCTATTAACTCCTGCTATGATGGAAAGGTTGCTGGTCCTCAATCAGTTTGCTGAATCAGATATTTTCGTGTCTTTTGTTTGGTCAAACATATATATCGCCTTTCCTTTAAAACATGATTATTTCGAACCGCCAGTTTTTAAATCACTTTTAAACCAAGATTTGTTAAAGAAAGATATAGAGCTTTTGAAGCTTATGTATGGCATAGTGGAAGAGTTGGATTTGAACACCAGAATTTGGACTAAGCAGTAGTTTGTTTACTGTCAGGCAGATTCTCGTAAACCTCATAGGTTTATGGGTATGTTGTAAAGAAACCTATGAGGTTTATCCTAAAGCCCAAAAATTAAAATCTTCCCCTACCTCTCAAAACGGGACAGACGTTATTCCGCAATGCTTCGTAAAAGCCCGTGTTAAATAGCCCTGATTGTAGCGATATCCTTTTTTGTCCTCTTGAGCTTCCCGAATAATCGGGACAAGTTGTCGAAGGATAAAAAAGATAAAGCGGAAAGCAGGACTGCCCGTAAATCATTTTGCTGTATGTGCGCTTCGAAAAAATCGATTCTTCGCTGCGCTCTGAATGACATTGTAAAAAAAGTCCCTTAACTTAATGCTAAGGGACTTAAATCTTTTCAGACTTTCGGTCTTACTGACTATTTCTATTTAGACAAATACATCGATTTATCTTTCACTAGCTTCAAGAAATAAGGGTCTTCCAAATCTTTGATGAAACGGATGGCTTCACCTGTAGATTTCATTTCTGGGCCTAATTCTTTAGTGATCTCTGGAAATTTATTATGAGAGAAAACAGGTTCTTTAATTGCAAATCCCTTAAGCTTACGTTCGATGTTAAAATCTTTCAATTTATTTACGCCTAACATTACTCTAGCCGCAATGTTAATGTAAGGCACATCGTAAGCTTTAGCGATGAAAGGCACTGTACGAGAAGCACGTGGATTGGCTTCAATGACATATACTTTATCATCTTTAACTGCAAATTGGATGTTCAATAAACCAATTACATTTAGCGCTTTAGCAATTTTTTTCGAGTAATTTTCCATGTCGGCAATTACCTTGTCAGACAAGCTGAATGGAGGCAATACCGCACTTGAGTCGCCCGAGTGAATCCCTGCAGGTTCAATGTGCTCCATTAAACCAACAATGTGCACATCTTCGCCATCGCAAATCGAGTCAGACTCAGTTTCTTCTGCTCTGTCCAAGAAATGGTCAATCAATACACGGTTTCCTGGTAAATCACCTAGTAATTTAACTACGGCTTTTTCTAAGTCTTCGTCGTTAATGACAATGCTCATGCCTTGTCCGCCTAATACATAACTAGGACGAACCAATACTGGATAACCTACTTCGTTAGCTACTTTAATGGCCTCTTCAGCGTTTTCAGCAACTCCGTATCTTGGATATGGAATGTCTAGTTCTTTCAATAAGTCAGAGAAACTACCACGATCTTCAGCTATATCCATGTTCTCGTAAGAAGTACCAATGATGCGGATGTTGTTCTCGTGAAGTTTTTCAGCCATTTTTAAGGCCGTTTGACCACCCAACTGAACAATTACCCCAACTGGGTTTTCCAAATCGATGATTTCACGTACGTGCTCCCAGAAAACAGGCTCGAAATATAATTTATCGGCCATGTTAAAGTCTGTACTTACCGTTTCAGGGTTACAGTTAATCATGATGGCTTCGAAACCACTTTCTTTCGCTGCTAACAAGCCGTGTACACAAGAGTAATCAAATTCAATCCCTTGACCGATACGGTTAGGTCCAGAACCTAATACAATGACTTTTTTCCTGTCAGAAACAATTGATTCGTTAGTACCTAGCTCATCTCCGTCCGATAAAACTTCGCCAGTTACCAAAGAGATTTGTTGTGGCGCTTCTTCAAAAGTAGAGTAGAAATATGGTGTTTGTGCAGCAAACTCGGCAGCACAAGTATCTACCATTTTATAAGCTCTTCTGATGTTCAGTTCCTTGCGACGGTTGTATACATCGTCTTCGGTTACATTGCCTAAAATGAAGGCAATTTGAATATCAGAGAAACCTTTTTGTTTAAGGTTGAAGAAGAAATCTCTAGGGATATTATTTAGTGAGTAGCGTTTTAATTCAGTTTCTAAAGCCACTAACTCTTGAATTTGGTTTAAGAACCACTTATCAATTTTGGTTACCTTGCGGATAGACTCCAATGGTACACCCATGCTCATGGCATCTTTGATCAAGAACACACGGTTCCAGCTTGGATGCTGTAAGCCATGCATAATTTCTTCGATATCACGTTTTTGACGACCATCTGAACCAATTCCAGCGCGGCCAATCTCTAAACTTTGACAAGCTTTTTGCAAAGCTTCGATAAAGTTACGACCGATACCCATTACTTCACCTACAGCTTTCATTTGTAAGCCCAGCTCCATGTTGGCACCTTTAAACTTGTCGAAGTTAAAGCGAGGGATTTTTACAATCACGTAATCTAAAGTTGGCTCGAAGTAAGCTGAAGTAGTTTTCGTGATTTGGTTTTCGATTTCATCTAAGTTGTACCCGATAGCCAATTTAGCAGCAATTTTCGCAATTGGATATCCAGTTGCCTTACTAGCTAAAGCTGATGAACGTGATACACGAGGGTTGATCTCGATGGCGATGATGTCGTCGTTTTCAGGATTTACCGAGAATTGTACGTTACAGCCACCTGCAAAGTTGCCAATGGCACGCATCATTTTGATTGCCTGATTACGCATTTCTTGGTAGCAACGATCTGATAAGGTCATTGCTGGCGCCACCGTAATCGAGTCACCAGTGTGGATACCCATTGGGTCAAAGTTTTCGATAGAGCAGATGATAATTACGTTATCATTGCTATCTCTCAATAACTCTAACTCATATTCTTTCCAGCCTAAAACCGCTTGCTCTACCAAAACCTCATGGGTTGGCGAAGCTTCTAAGCCACGTTTAAGGGCTGCGTCAAAATCTTCTTTTTTATGTACGAAACCACCACCGTAACCTCCAAGTGTATACGAAGGGCGAATTACTAGCGGGAAGCCAATTTCTTGCGCTGCTTCTTTGCCTTCTAAAAACGAATTGGCAATTTTAGAAGTAGCCACACCAACGCCTATATCAACCATTAATTGGCGGAAAGACTCTCTGTTTTCGGTTTTATCGATAGCGGCAACGTCTACCCCGATAATCCTAACATTGTGTTTCTTCCACAAACCTCTTTCTTCTGCATCTACGCAAAGGTTCAATGCTGTTTGTCCGCCCATAGTTGGTAAAACCGCATCAATAGTAGGTAAGTTAGGATTGTTTTTGTGTTCCGTTAAAATCTCGTCAATCGATTCGAGGGTTAGAGGTTTTAAATAAACATGGTCACCAATTACCTTGTCGGTCATAATGGTAGCCGGGTTAGAGTTGATAATCGAAACTTTTACTCCTTCTTCTTTTAAAGAAAGTGCGGCTTGTGAACCAGAATAATCAAATTCGCAGGCTTGTCCAATAATAATAGGTCCAGATCCGATAATCAATACTGAATTGATGGAAGTGTCTTTAGGCATGTGGGATTTTTAAAAAAGTCTAAAGTGATAGTCTAAATTGACCGATAGCTGGGAGAATTCCTCTGCTATGAAACGAAAATCCCAACATCTCTGTCGGGATGCAAAGATACAATTTGCTGATCAATTTTTGGGCGATTATTTTAAAATATATTGAGATACCCAAATGACGCAGAATAAGCCATTTGATGGGCGGTATTTTGAATGCTTTAAAAAGGTTTTGTTGGCAGGTGGCGTATGCTTTCTTTGTGTAACCAGCTGGTTTAGTGAAAACAACTTTATCACTTGGCTGTTTAAATAGGCAGTGCTAAAAAAACTAAAGATATGAGAACAAAATCCCTATTCCTTCTAATTCTTTCTGCCTCGCTGTTTGCGGCCTGTAACAGTTCAAATAAAAAAACTGAAACCGCTGATACGGTACATGCGGCCACGGAGATAGATACCTTGAATCTGCCAGCGCCAGATACTACCGCTTCAAAAAATAATTTCAGTAAAGTAATCGACTGGCCTGCCAATAAAATACCTCAGGCACCAGAGGGCTTTGTGGTAAGCAAATTTGCAAATCAAATGAAAAGCCCGCGAAATATTGTGATTGCACCTAATGGAGATATTTTAGTCGCTTTGTCTAACTCTGAACGTAGTGTAGCAGAGCAAGTGGTCAATAAAATTTCAGGAAAAGCTAAATCCGAAGTTTCTGGGAAAAGTGTAAATACGATTTTGCTATTTAGAGATAGTAATCAGGATGGAGTGCCAGAAGTTAAAACCACGTTTTTAACAGGGCTTAACCAACCTTATGGAATGGCCTTTATTGAGAATTCCTTTTATGTGGCCAATACGGATGGGCTTTGGGTTTTTCCATATAAATCTGGAGACACTAAAATTACTGGAGTGGGTAAAAAGATCGTAGACTTGCCTGCTGGTGGCTATAATAACCATTGGACAAGAAACCTTTTAGTGAGCAAGAACAAGGATAAAATTTATATCTCGGTGGGGTCTGGTAGTAATGTGGGAGAGAACGGAATGGAACACGAAGTAAGGAGAGCAGCCATTTTGGAAGTAAATCCCGATGGAACAGGCGAACGTATTTTCGCCAGTGGATTACGTAATCCTGTAGGAATGGATTGGGCGCCTACCACCAATATGTTATGGACTGCCGTGAACGAACGTGATGGTTTAGGCGATGATTTAGTCCCTGACTATATCACCAGTGTTAAACAAGGGGCTTTTTATGGTTGGCCTTACGCTTATTTTGGACAGCACGAAGATCCTAGATTAAAAGGCGCTAATCCAGAATTGGTGAAGAAAACAATTGTACCTGACGTTGCGGTAGGTTCGCATACGGCTTCTCTTGGATTGGCTTTTTATACGAATAACAAGTTCCCTGTAAAATATCATGGCGGTGCTTTTATCGGACAACACGGTTCGTGGAACCGTTCGAAATTTAGTGGCTATAAAGTAGCCTTTGTGCCCTTTAAGGATGGTAAGCCAACTGGACCTTTGCAGGATTTTTTAACAGGATTTATTGCTGATGGGAATAAAAGTGAGGTTTACGGTAGGCCTGTAGGTGTCGCTGTTGCTCCCGACGGGGCACTTTTAGTGGCAGATGATGTAAGCGGTATCATTTGGCGAGTGGCCGTGAAATAGAACAATATTCTTGTATGTTTTATAATACACTGTCCGTTTTATAGGGCTATATGTCAGTCTCTGTCAAACAAACAATGTTAAACTGGCAGTGGACAAAAAAATGATCTTTTAAAAGTTTGAAAAAATAAAAATGCTATAGTGTGCTTTAAACACGATGTGCTACGTTTGAAGGTCATGTTAGCGTCATGAAATAGGTGATTTTTAAAGATTGGCAAAAATGTTGTAATAAAAGGAAACAAATAGAGTTTTATAATTGTTGTTGAAACAGATTGATGATTAAGACAGCAATATAAATTGAAAATTTGATCTAAAGCATCCTCGCAAGAGGGTATTCTTCATAAATAGTTTGTTTGGTTTATTTTCCGGTAGGGGTTGTTCCCTACCGGAATTCTTTTTTATAGACCTTTTGGTTTTTTACTTTGCAACAGATGCACAGATTTTTATTTTTAACAAGTTAAATACTAGTATCTGTTAGGTTGGACAAAATATGCAAGAAAAATCTGTGCATTTGTGGCGAAAAGATAACTTACCTATATATTTGATTAATGTTAATCCTCGAAGCCAATTTTTGGCAGCAATTGCTTCAACAGTTTCAGCACACCTCATGGCTTGAGTGGCTTGGGTTTGTAAGTACAATAGCCTGCATTTATTTGGCAGCTAGGGAAAATATATGGAACTGGCCAATTTCTATCTTGAGTATTGTGATTAGCGCCATCCTTTTTTTTGAAAGCCATCTGTTTGGCGATTTTGCCCTACAGTTTTATTTTCTTTTCACCGCATTTTACGGTTGGTGGTTTTGGTTGAAGAAAAAGAAGGAAGACACCAAGCCAGTAGTGAGCATTGGATGGAGACACTGGATTTATGCCATTTTGTCTATAATGGTTCTTACGGTGGTATTGGGTTATTTTTTAGATCGCTATACACCTACTAACGTGCCTTACGAGGATGGCTTTTGCACTGCAATGAGTTTCGTGGCGCAAATTATGCTCACGCGAAAGATCCTAGAGAATTGGATTTTGTGGATTGTGGTTGATATTTGTTACATACCCTTATTAATTTATAAAGAGCTTAATCTCTATGCCGTATTATACGCTATTTTAGTCATTATAGCTTTGAATGGGTATTTAGATTGGAGAAAGACTTATCGTGAACAAGCAAATTAAAAAAGTGGCCATTGTTGGCCCCGAAAGCACTGGAAAATCTACTATTTCGTTGCAATTGGCTAAATACTATCAAGTACCATGGGTACCAGAATATGCTCGTTATTATTGTGAGGCATTAACGGAGCCCTGCACTTTGCAAGATGAAGTGAATATGTTTCATGGACAGCTAGCCCTTGAAGAGTCTGTTTTGGCAATGACCGAAACAGATTTTGTGATATGTGATACAACGTTTTTAACAGTAAAGATTTGGAGTGATGCCTTTTTTGGACATACGCCACAAATTGTATTGGATGCCCTTAAAAATCGTCCTTACGACTTTTATATTCTGTTAGATATTGATTTGCCTTGGCAAGATGATCCTTTGAGAGATTTCCCGAACCAACGGGAACATTTTATGGAAGTTTGGCACAAGGAACTTAAGGCATTGGGTGCTAAATATGCTGTGGTATCTGGTATAGGAGAGCGGCGCTTCAAGCATGCTGTTGAAGCGATTGATGAGTTTTTGCTGGGCACTATGTAAAAATTTTCGTCATTGCGAGGCATGAAGATGCAATGACATAATGCGTAAGGTTTAAAAAACAAAGGCGGCTATCATACAATAGCCGCCTTGTTATGTTGTTTTATGCTGTTAGATAAACAGGCTTAAAATGTAATACAAGATTGCCGCCAAAGCTGCAGATACAGGAATGGTTAAAACCCAAGCCCAAACAAGCTTAACGGTAACACCCCATTTTACTGCAGAAGTTCCTTTGGTTAAACCAGAACCAATGATAGAACCAGTAATGGTGTGCGTGGTACTTACAGGGATTTTCAAGTGCTCAGTAAAGTAAAGTGTTAATGCACCTGCAGTTTCTGCAGTTACACCTTCAAATGGCGTTACTTTAGTGATTTTAGAACCCATTGTTTTTACGATTTTCCATCCACCGCTTAAAGTTCCTATTGAAATAGCTGTATAACAGGCTAATGGAATCCATGGTGGCATATGTGCCGCTATTTCGTCGCCATTGGCATCTTTAGACGGCAATACCACGTGTAACCAGTCTGGCATACTGCTCATAGAAACACCACTTTGGTGTACATAAACCAATACCGCTGCCGCAATAATCCCCATTACTTTTTGCGAATCGTTACCACCGTGGCCCAAACTGAACGCCGCAGAAGATAATAATTGCATTTTTCTAAGCCATTTAGTTGATTGGTGATGACTTAAGAAACTGAAGATTAAACAAAACGAGCTAATGGTAAGTACAATAAAGGCAACTAAGAACCATTTGATGTTATGCGATTCAAATACGACACTCCAGAAATGAGATTCAAAACGAGGTTTATGAATCTTATCGTATGGGATCATTTGGAGATATACAAAAACTACGGTGGCAATCATCAAACCAAGCGTAAAAAGCTTTGGTCCAATGCTCTTTTTGGCCGAATGTAAAAGCCAGACAGAAATACAGTAGGAAACAATGGCGCCAATTAATGGAGCTAGGACAATAAACCCTACAATCACCAAAACGCCTGTTGGCATTTCGCCTGCTTTACCTTCTTTGTACCAATTTACTACGTCTAAGCCCGCATGAGCTACAGCAGCACCCGCAAAACCACCAATTAAAGTGTGAGATGAACTAGAAGGTATGCCGAACCACCAAGTTAATAAATTCCAAATAATGGCCGCAATAACCCCCGCTAGAATTACCGTAAGGTTAATTTCCATGGTATTGGCTGTTTTTGCAACGGTATCGGCAACGCCGAAACCAAATACCCAGTAGGCCAAGAAATTAAAAAAAGCAGCCCATACTACAGCTTGAAAAGGTGTAAGCACCTTTGTAGCTACGATGGTTGCAATTGCATTAGCAGCATCGTGAAAACCATTGATGTAATCAAAGATGAGGGCTAAAACAATAATTAAGAGAAGTATGGTCATAATGGTCTTATGCGTTTTTAACCAAGATAGATTCTAGCACGTTGGCCGCATCTTCACATTTATCAGTCGCAATTTCTAAGGTTTGTAACACCTCTTTTTGCTTAATTAATTCTATCGCATTGGTTTCAAACTCGAACAAACGAGCAATGGCAAGGTTACAAGTATAATCTGCTTGGTTTTCCGCACTGTTGATTCTCACGCAAGCATCTGCAATTACCCTGATGTTTTTAAAGCTTCTCAATTCTTTGATCGCTTTTTCAAGGTCACCACACATTTCAACCAATAACTCGGCAAGTTTTACCATTGGCTCGCCAATGTTAGTCACGTTGTAAAGTTCAATGTTTCCTGCTGATGCATGGATATAATCTGCAATATCGTCGATAGCACTCGCCAATGAGTGGATGTCTTCTCTATCAAAAGGAGTGATAAAGTTTTTGCTCAACTCAATAAAGATCGTGTGCGTAATGTCGTCACCTACGTGCTCCAAACGTTCAACCTCTTTAATGGCTTCTTTTCTTTTTTCGATGTCGTCGGTAGTTACTACTACTAAAAGTGCTTCTGCAATTTTCCTAACGTTACTTCCTGCTTGTTCAAACAATGGCTGGAACTTTTTGTCTTTAGGGGTAAAGAAGCTGAATATATTGCTCATACTTATTTTAAATATGATGCAAAAGTAAAACCGCAATGTTAAGTTAATGTTAACTTTGGCGACAATTTTACTTGATTGTTAAGTGATAACGGATTGTAGCCTAATAAAATGGCCTCCATTAATCTTAAAGAAGGATATGCGGCGAATTATTTTTTACCGTAGTTCAACAAAGGTTCGTTGTTTTTTTGAAGCGTAAAAGCAAAAGTGGTCCCAATGCTTGGCGTACTACGTACCGAAATAGTTTGTTGGTGAGCTTCTAAGATGTGTTTTACAATGGCTAAACCTAATCCAGTTCCACCTTCTTTTCTAGAACGGTGAGAGTCTATCCTGTAAAAACGTTCAAATAAGCGAGGAAGATGTTTTTCCTCAATGCCCATTCCGTCGTCGGTTACCTCTATTAAATATTGATCGTGAAGCTCAAAGATTTTGATTGAGGTGGAGCCATTCTCTTTGCCGTACTTGATGGAATTCTGAATAAGGTTGATTAACACCTGTCTAATTTTCTCCCTATCGGCGTACACCATTGTAGGGGTAGTGTATTTGTCTTTAAAGATGAATTTGGTTTTGTTATCGGCAGCTTTGTCTTCCAAAATGTCAAGAACTTCCTTAATTAAGGGAACAATATCAAAGCGAACATAGTTGATTGGAATTTCTCCCGTTTCTAGTTTGGAAATTGAATCTAAATCTTTGATGAGATAGCTTAAACGTTCAATATTGTTTTCGGCTTTCTTTAAAAACTTTACAGCCATCTCTGGATCATCTGAAATACAATCTTGAAGCGTTTCTATATAACCCTGTATAGCAAACAAAGGCGTTTTAAATTCATGCGATACATTGGAAAGAAATTCTCTTCTAAATTGTTCCTGCTTTTTTAACAATTCAATTTCTTTCTTTTTGGCGCCTGCCCATTCCTCTACTTCTTGTTGTACATCATTAATAGGATCCGAACTCACATATTCTCCAAGGGCTTCTTTCAAATCCTTACCAAGCTTTAGGTTGTGAATCAACTTATAAATAAGCTTAATTTTGCTGTAGATGTATTTTTCAAGTAAATAGTAGAATACCAAAAAACTGGTTCCGAAGGAAATTCCGAACGAAATCAGCAGGTAGTACCAGCTTCCCTGAAAATGGTAGTTCACTAAGCCAATAGACAAGCCCACGGCCAATGCTGTAATTAAAACCAGTACGCTAAATTTCATATGGCTAAATTACAGCTAATAAGTTAAGATAATGTTAACACACTGGCTATAATTTTTCTGTTAGATATTTCCAATAGCGTTTGGGTACATGTTGGGTATGCAGTTTGGTGTTTTTTCTTGCTACAATATTCGTGCTTTTAAAATAGTTCTTCCATAAATCTGCATATAGATTTTCCTTTTCATCTAGCAGATTTTGGTTTGTTTTTTTTAGCAGGCTGATGTCTATATCCATTTCAATTTCTTCTACGGTTTGGAGGTCGTAAAAAATGCCATAGTGTCTTTTTAGATCGTAAATGATCCATTGTTGGTCGGCGTAACGGTTTTTAAAATGATTAACTAGTAATGGGATCACATTAAAGTCGGGATCTATACCGCAGTAAAACATTCCATCGGCAGTTTTCTGGAAGCGTATAAAAGCCTCCATCCTGTGCTTTTCCCGTTCTACCTTTCTGGCCGTTTGCGTAATGCTTAACACTTGCGGATGCCCATAATTTTGCTCGGCACCGCTGGGACTTTGGAAAATATAGATGATGAACTGAAAAAGATCGTGGTGGATTTGCGGGAGTTCGGAGAGATAGGAACAATAAGCTCTGCGCATCCAAGCCCTATCCAATTTCTTGGCCATGCCTTTCCACACCCTGTCTGCTTTTTCCCTGTCGGTTAACACTTCAAAGCTGGGCATGAAAGCATCTGGCTGATGGATTTCCTTGGATTTCAATATTGCTGGTCCAGGTTTTCGCTCAAACCATTCAAATACTGCGGTGAGTAGGCCTTCTAAAGTTCCATCGAAAATGTAAATCATAGTTTTAAATAATATTATAAACCATCTAAGACACCTAAGTACATTTTAGACAATCCCCTTAAATGCTCTTAAATGTCTAAGGTGGTAATAGAGCGGGGTAGGTCAAAAACCTTAATGTCCCTTTATGCCTTAATGTTAAACATCATTAAAAAAGTAAAAGCTGCTCATTAGGTGTCTTCAAATACTTGCTCTGGCTTTCGGCTAAAATAAATCCCTTAATTTGGTGCGACTGAAAATCTTTTAACTGAAAAGGGGTATCGGCGCAGGTTATAAAGTGTTTAGCCCTGTTGTAGGCAATGCCGATTTTTTTCAACTGATGGATATAAAGTTTTCCAAATTTGCGAGCTTGTATAATTTTTTGTGCAGAGCCAACACCAATACCTGGAATGCGTAAAATCATCTGATAATCGGCAGTATTAATGTCAATAGGGAATAAGTGCATGTTGCGTAAAGCCCAGCTTAATTTTGGATCGATATCGGTATCTAAGTGTGGGTTGTTGTCATTTAGCAACTCTTTTACATCAAATCCATAAAAGCGCATGAGCCAATCCGTTTGGTATAACCTGTTCTCCCGTAAAAGTGGTGGTTGTGAGCCCAAAATAGGCATTCGGCTATCATTGCTAATAGGGATATAACCAGAATAATAAACTCGTTTTAAGGAAAAGCTCTTATAAAAATTGGCAGCGGTATACATAATGTCCTTATCTGTTTCTGGAGTAGCGCCCACCACCATTTGGGTGCTTTGCCCTGCAGGAACGAATTTAGGCACGCTCTTGATCAGTTTCTTTTCCTCTTTAAATTGTACAATCTGGTTTTTGATAAAACCCAAAGGCTTGATCACATCTTGATGGCTTTTTTCTGGTGCCAAAAGCTTTAGACCTACTTCGGTGGGCATCTCCAAGTTAATACTCATTCTATCTACATAAAGTCCAGCTTCTGTAATTAGTTCGTCGCTAGCTCCAGGGATTGTTTTTAGATGGATGTAGCCATTGTAGTTTTCTTCAAGTCTTAATTTCTTCACTACCCTAAGCAATCGCTCCATGGTAAAATCAGCATTCTTAAAAATTCCAGAACTTAAAAATAGCCCTTCAATGTAATTCCTCCGATAGAAATTCATGGTCAGTTCCACCACTTCGTCTACCGTAAAAGCTGCACGTTCAATATCATTGCTGCGCCTCGAAACGCAGTAGGCACAATCGAAGATACAATGATTGGTAAGGAGTATTTTTAATAGAGATACACAGCGGCCATCTTCGGTATAGGTATGGCAAATACCCGATTGATGTCCGTTACCAACACCTTTATTGGTGTTTTTTCTATCGCTACCGCTTGATGAGCAAGATACATCGTACTTTGCGGCATCGGCCAGTATATTGAGTTTTTGAATTAACCTTTCAGACATGACTAGCTATTTTACTAACAAATATAGTAAAATAGCTAATATTTTTAGTTATTTTTTGCCTTCCCACTCTGAATAGAACTGCTCCAGATAGGTCACCATAAATTGATGTCTTTGTTCGGCCATTGCTTTACCTGTTTCTGTCTTCATCAAATCTTTTAGCAACAGCAGTTTTTCGTAGAAATGGTTGATGGTGGGAGAGGTGGTGTTTTTATACTGCTCTTTGTTCATCTGTAGGTTAGGTTTGATTTCGGGATTGTACAACACCCTATTCTTAAAACCTCCGTAAGTAAATGCTCTAGCAATACCAATGGCGCCAATGGCATCTAATCTGTCGGCATCCTGAACTACATCTAATTCTTTAGAGAAGTACGAAATTTCGCCAAAGCTAGCTTTAAAAGAAAGGTTTTTGATGATCAATTTTACTTCCTCAATAATTTTGGGCTCAAGGCCAATGCTTGCTAAGAAATCACCTGCTTTCTGGGGGCCAATTTCTTCATCGCCACCATTAAACTTACTATCGGCAATGTCATGTAAAAGTGCAGCCAAGGCTACAATTAATTCATCTGCCTGCTCGGTACTATTAATGTGCTTTGCTGTTTTATACACACGTTCAATATGGAACCAGTCGTGGCCAGCTTCGGCATCGGCAAGGGTGTTTTTAACAAAGTTGATGGTAAGGTCTAAAATCTGTTGCATATATGCTAAAGTAAGGGTTAACTTTTAGCTTCTTTAACTACAGCTTGTGAAAAAAAATCACATAAAGATAAATGACTGACTGCTAAATAAAAAGAAATGCTCAATGTAATGATGAACACTGAGCATTTTGTTTGGTTCGGCAAATACTAGTAAGCACGCCTTGAAGCCAATAGCTCTAGGGTGTCTACTTCAAGCAGTTTGGCAATGAGGAAAAGTCGATCGAGGCTGATTTTACTGTAACCCAATTCAATTTTGCTGTAGGCATTTTGGGAAATTCCGATTTTAGAAGCTAATTCTTGTTGCGAAATTTTTTTAAACTCGCGAACTTTCCTGATTCTTTTAGCGATGCGGTGCATCTCTTTTTTGTATTTTTCATTCATGGGGCAGATAGTTAGTTGGGGATAAATCTATGCAAATATTTTACAGTTTGCAAGTTTATTCCCTAGTAATCATCTGGTTACAACTTTTTTGTTTATGAAAAATAGAGGTTTTTTTATCGGTTTGGGCGCTCATTTTCAGGCCTTCTACTGCCATCGTAAAGCTCATATTCTAGCATTCTACAATCTAGTTTTCCATTGTAAAATTCTATCTTTTTATCGGCCTTTAAACCGATTTTTTTTGCTAAATCAGGATTGCCTGTAAAAATGTACCCGTGGTAACCTTTACAATCTGTTTTCATGAAATCGCCCATACGTTTGTAGGTGAGCTCCAATTTACTATGGGTGCCTAATCTTTCGCCATATTCGGGATTAAAAACAACGACTCCTTTTTGTCCTTCAGGCACAGTAGTTTCAGCAAAATCTCCCACCTCAAATTGGATAAGTTGATCGACACCTGCAGTTTTTGCATTTTTCCTGCTCACATCAACAGCATCTTCAGAAAGGTCTGAAGCAATGATTTGTAGATCTACATTTTTAATCACCTGATCTTTTAGGATCCGTCTTTCCTGAAAAAATACTTCTTCATCATAGCCAATGATGTGCATAAAACCATAATTCATCCTATACAAGCCTGGGCGACGGTTGGTGGCTAATAAAGCAGCTTCGATAGCTAATGTGCCTGAACCGCACATTGGGTTAACGAAAGGCGATTTTCTATCCCATTTGGTCGCCATGATCACACTTGTAGCCAAAGCTTCTAACATAGGCGCTTTTCCTGGGATTTTTCGATAGCCGTGCTTACTCAATGTCTCTCCGCTAGTATCAATAAATATAGTGGCATCCGCATCTTTCCAATACAAATGAATTACAGTTTTATTAGCATCAGCACCGCTATTTGGACGAATGCCTTTTTTTGATTTAATGCGGTCTACAATGGCATCCTTTACCTTTAGATTGGCAAAAAGCGGAGTCGTAATAAAAGGATTATCAACATTTGACGTCACTGAAAAATAGCCCGAAAAATCAATGAGTTCTTCCCAAGCAATATCTACTAAAGTTTGGTAAAGTTCTTCAGGGTTTTTGGCCTCGAAACTCTTTAAACTATATAGAATTTGACTTGCACAACGCAGATTGAGATTAAGTTTTATACACTCAGTAAGGGTAATGTTAAGCTCTACACCAGTAGAAAAGGCTCTTTCAATGGTATAGCCCAGTTCCTCTACTTCTGTTTGGAGGTAGGATGATAGTCTTTTATTACAGGTGATAATTACCTTGCTCTTGGTGTGGAAAACTTGTGTCATATGATTTGCGAAGTTATCAATAAAAATATAGAGATTTGGATGGAAGAAGAGAAATATATTAGTATTGATATGGAAATTAAAGGGAAGGTACACGAAATTGGTGCCATACAGCAGGTGAGCGAAACGTTTAAGAAACGTGATTTAATTGTAGAATACGCAGAAAATCCGACTTATCCGGAATATATTAGATTTGAGGCGTTACAAGATAAAACAGCTTTATTTGATAGCTTAAAGCCTGGAGATGAGATTGAGGTTTCGTTCAATTTACGTGGTCGTCCGTGGACTAACAAAGATGGTGTTACTTCGTATTTTAACAGTTTGGTAGTATGGCGTCTTACTGCATTAACAGGCACTGCTCCTGCAGCTGGTGATGCACCGCAATATGCTGCTCCAGTTGACGTAAATACCGCTGCTGGTGAGGATGACGATTTGCCTTTTTAATATCGCTTTTTAAGAAAACAATGATAATTAGAAGCCGCTTGGATAACCAAGTGGCTTTTTTCATGCTCTTTTAAAACTTAACGTTGTAACAAAAGCTTGCGTCTTTTATGCTGCTGTTGTTAGGTTGAGTTTGCTTTTGAGGCTGTTAATCGCTGAAAATGAGCTTTTATTGAGCCCGATTTTACTGTTAAAAAGTGTTAAAGGGTAGTGGTGTTTATTAAAGTGTTCGTTAACTTTGAATTGAAACGGCATGAAAAAGAGGAGCCTTTGGATAATTACCGCACTAATGACCTTTGCGTTGTTAGGTGTTTTTGTAATGCAGATGTATTACGTTAGGGAATCTTATAACCTTAAATCACAGCTTTTTGAGCAGGATGTAAATCAAGCACTAAGTGCCGTGGTTAATAAGATACAGAAGAAGAATGTCATTCGACATATCAACCAAAAAGATATAGAATTTCAGGAATTGGAGGTAAGTAATATCCGTAGTAAAACGGATAGTATTGTTGCGTTTAAAGAACGGTATAAGGAAAATAAGGCTCGTAGGCGAATGAAACTGCAGCAACAGATTTTGCAGTATTTAAATGAACAGGATAGCATTATCCATAGTAATTACGTTAAGCCTCAAATTATAAGTCAGGAAGATTATGCAATTCTGTCTAATCCAAATCCAAACAACAAAAACACCCTAAATTATAAAATAGATGAGTTTAGAACGCCCGATGGCATAGTCCTTAGTCGTAAACTTTCGTCTAATTACGAACGAAAACGACCAATTATTAGGTTGGATAAACTACCTGATTCAATTATTTACCTCGCTCTTAGCCCAGCTGACTTAAGACCGCAGTTCATTATTTTACCTACGATGGACCCAGACTTAAAAACTAAGTTTGAACTAGAGGACGTAAAGGCGGAGCATCGATATAAAATGGAACTTGAGCGGCTTTATGCTGATACCGTTACACTAGTGGGCAACAATGGCCGTAATGTAATGCTATTGCAAGATGTAGCCAAGGAGATGGCCAATAAGAATATTCCTTTGGAAGAAAGAATCCCGAGCCAAGAGACTGTAGATACGTTGATCAAACGAGAACTGCTCAGCAAGAATATTAATTTAGATTATAACTATTGGGTAACGCCTTCCAAAAATACCGATAAGGTCATTTATCAAAATGTATCCTTACAAGAGGCAGAAATATTGCCCAAAAATACCTTCAGTAAAATCATTTTCAGTAATGATTTGATGATTAAAGATCCAGGAATGTTGTACGTGAGTTTCCCTAATAAAAACTCATTAATTTTTAACAACATGTTTGTCACCCTTATTTCTTCTGTAGGCTTATTGTTGGTGTTGGTTTTCATTTTTGCTTATACCATTTACGCCATCATCAGACAGAAAAAAATCACGGAGATGAAGACGGACTTTATCAATAACATGACCCACGAGTTTAAAACGCCAGTGGCTACCATCATGATTGCCAGCGAAGCTTTAAAAGACCCTGATTTGAATGCGGATAAAGCGAGGATCAACCGTTTAGCGGGTATTATTTACGACGAAAACGTACGATTGGGTAACCATATTGAACGGGTATTAAATGTTGCTAAATTGGAGAAGAAGGAACTGAAGTTGGAGCGCCAACCAGTGGCTGTAAACGAGCTCATTTCTTTGGTGGTAGATAGTATGAGCCTTCAATTGCAGAAGAAGGACGCCGAGGTTACTTTGGCATTGGATGCAGAGAAGGATGTGTTGATTGGTGATGAACTACATTTGTCTAATGTGATTTATAACCTGATCGACAATGCCAACAAATACAGTCCGTCAAATCCTAAAATTACCATTAAAACCAGAAACCACGCAAACGGCATTGACATAGAAATAAGCGACGAAGGTATTGGAATGACCAAAGAGCAAACCAAACGTATCTTTGATCAGTTTTATAGAGTACCTACAGGCAATTTACATGATGTAAAGGGCTTTGGCTTGGGCTTAAGCTACGTAAATGATATTGTTGCTCAAATGAATGGAAGCATCAAAGTGAATAGTGAGAAGGATAAAGGAACGACGTTTACCATCCATATACCATTTAAATTAAACAATTGATATGAAGAAGATACTTTTGGTTGAAGACGACCCGAACTTAGGGTTGTTATTGCAGGACTACCTACAGATTAAAGGCAATTTTGAAGTGGTGCTGTGCACTGATGGTGACGAAGGATATAAAGCTTTTGGCAAGGATGATTTTGACCTTTGTATACTGGATGTGATGATGCCTAAAAAGGATGGATTCACTTTAGGAAAGGAAATAAGAAAAGCCAATGAGCATGTGCCTATCATTTTCGCTACGGCCAAATCGATGATGGAAGACAAGTCGCTGGCTTATGATTTAGGTGGGGACGATTATATTACCAAGCCTTTCAGGATAGAGGAACTTTTACTTCGTATCAATGCACTTTTAAAGAGAGCATCTTTGAAACAAAATGTAGCACAAGAAGAGGCACCAAGTCAGTTTGAAATTGGTAGCTATCGTTTTGACTATACTACTCAAATTATCCATTTTAATGGTGGACAGCAAAAGTTATCTACTAAAGAGGCTGAATTGTTACGCTTGTTGTGCTTAAAGAAAAATGGTGTGCTTACCAGAGAAGAAGCGTTGCTTAGCATTTGGCATGATGATAATTATTTTAACGGGCGCAGTATGGATGTGTTTTTGAGCAAGCTTCGCAAGTACTTGAAAGAAGATCCAAAGGTGGAAATTATCAATGTTCACGGAAAAGGATATAAACTGGTAGTGAACTAATAATGCACAGTTAACGGTGTAGTGAGCTCATCGTTTTCGTTAACAAGTGTAGAAATAAAAAATCGGTTAACCGCTGCTTATCAACAGTTAACCGATTTTTCAGTTTAAACAGTTAAACTAATCTTTACATCATCGCCCACTTAAAAGTTTGGTAGGCCGATTTTCCCCAGCCTTTTAAAGCTCCTTTTAAAATATCGTACAATTGTTTTTGGTTAACTGGTTTGCCTTTGGTAGGGATTTTTATCTTATCTGGGCTAACCGCTTCGTCAGTTACCGAAGTGGCAAACCACGTCACATGGTCATGTGGAAGTGCCAAACCTAATATCATTCCCGGTAAACCGCTAAACGATTCTGGACCTCCGCTAACGGCTATTTCTTCGCTGTAAAAAGCCACTACATATACTGAATCCATCACCAGTGCATTTGCCCTTCGGCAGTTATAGCCTGCAATATTTCTGAACTCATCTGTAATCTTCCAGTTGATTTTCCTAATGCTATCACTCAAAAGATAAGTTTCTTCGTAGATTTTCTTTTGTGTTTTGCTAGTCCCTGCATTCAAATCACTTAAAATAGAATTGGCTTGTTGAAATTCAATCATGTTAGCAAACCAGTTATTTGACACGGGAGTATTCTCTTCGATAGGTATAAACGCGGTAGTTTGATTGTTAAACGATAGTTTACTTTTTTGTATTTTAAACTGTGGATTGTTCTTTTGGTAGCTTTCCAGTGCTTGAGTACTGAAGGCATTGTCTTCTCCCCATGACTTAAGTTGTTGCTTGATTAAGGCATAAGCGTTTACGCGTTTTTCGTATTCAATAGTGCCCTGTGTAACAAAACGGGCATGTTGTGCGCTGCTGCTTAGCACAAAAAAAGTGAAGGAAGCGGCAATGATATATTTTAGTGTTTTCATGTGTCTGTAGGTTAAATTAGTTTGTTTTTGGAGCTCCACCCATCTTGTTAAAATCCCATATTAGCGAGAACATGAAATAACGACTGATGTTATTGTAGCTGGTTTGGGTGATTGAGTTGGTTGAAGCAGACCTTGAGAAACCAACGTTTTGTTTCAGAATGTCGTTGGCGCTAAACATTAATTTCAAGCTTTCTTCTTTAAAAAATGCCTTCGTTACTGCAGCATTGATTACGAAACGTTCAAAGCTATTATCAAATGAAGCAGAACTAGGTTGGTAGGTATATTCAGCATCAGATCTAATGGTGATTTTTTTAGGTAGTTTAAAACTTAAATCCATGTAACCATTGTAGCCCCAACCTTTGTTATTGGTCTGTTTTTGTAAAGAGGCTTCTTGTACAAAATATCTAGGACCAAAAGACATATAAAATTGATTTTTGTCTCCGTAGCTGCTTAAGTTTAAGGAAGGACTAATGCTTTGGTTGTCAGTAGTGTTTAAATTGCCATTTACGTAATTATAAGAACGAGACCCATTTCCACCTAGGTTTAAGCCTGCATTTATATTGCCCAGAAAAGCAAACTTCCTTGAATAACCCACATAAGCATTATAGTTATACGGTAATTTATCTTCCAAGTTCACTGTTCTGTACGTAGTTTTACCGCCGTCGTCAGTGGTGTTATTGCTCACAATTTGATTGTTGGTGAAATTGAAGCCTCCACTTACGTAGAAATTTCGACTTGTAAGTACCTTGTAAGTATTATATCTAATGTTGAATCGGTTATTGTAAGCAGGTTTTAACTGGTCGTTACCTTCCACAATGTTCAATGGGTCGTCGTTGGTTCTTACAGGTTGTAATTGGTTTACACTAGGCTGTGTATTTGAACCATTATAGTTAATGCTGAAAGACTTTTGAGCCGAAAACTTGTACTGATAGGAGGCTTGAGGTAGCCAGTTGGTGAAATTCCTTTTTAACCTCTGATTGCTGTAAACCTCTGTTTGGTCGAAGTTGATAAAGCTGGTTTTAGTACCCAAGTTAATTACTGTTTTCCCTTTTTTGTAGTTGAAAATAGCACCTACTTGATTCAGTAATTGGTCGGCTTCAAAGTTATTGCTAAACTCGCTGTTGAACTGATCGTAAACGCCAGGAGTAGAAGCATCGTAAGTTATCCTATCTGCTTTATTAATGGTGTAGGTTAAACCATAGTTGGCCACTAAACTAAGCGATTTACTTAGCGGCTCGGTAAATGTAACATTGGATGACAAGCGATTTGTTAAAATGCTATTGTCTTTCAATTGGTCAATTTTTTCGGTGCTTGTTAAATCTTCATTTTCGTCGAAGAAATTGTTGATGGATTTCAAAAATCCGTCACTATTAGATTTGTTGTAAGCTTGGCTTAAATTAATCGAAAAATTACGCCCGGCTTTTTTCAGTTTTTTTGTGTAAAAAGCACTTAGGTTAAATACTTGTTGCTTGGTTTTATTATCGGTTTTTCTGTCCGCTGTGTTTAATAAAGAATTGTCACCTCTTCTACCCACTGAATTATCGATAACGTCACTTTCTGAATTTTTCAAAGTCCCATCAATGGTTACTTTTAAGTTAGAAGTTGTATCCAATTTAATGTTATAGGTAGCATCAATTTTCTGCCTAAACATATCGTTTTCAGTATTAGCAGTGCTATTGGTATTAAAGATAGCGTCAGGAAGGTTACGTTGGTTGATGGTGTTTTTATTGATTTTCACGTTAAGAGAACCTGCCTTGTAGTTGGTGTTAATGCTTTCTTTATCGTTGTTCCACTTGTTTTCGTAGTGTACACCTCCATTGTGGGCAATAGGAATACCTTCTCCCCAATAACGACCACCACCATCAAGTTCGTCACTGCTCGACATGAAGATCATCCCGTCGTCAGTCACTTCCATATTGCCGCTACTTCCATATTTGTTAGCATCATCCCATCCAAGGCCAGTTTTTCCTGTATTACTTGAAGTGAAATAACCAGCTATCTTCTCTTTTTTCTTAAACTTGTTAAACATGGCCTGTACCTGATAAAAATCATCTGTACCATAACCCGCATCAATTTTACCAAAGTAGCCTTGTTTTTTGTCCTCTTTCAGCACAATATTTAAGGTTTGTTTCTTTTGGCCGTCATCAACGCCAGTAAAGGCAGCTTGGTCACTTGATTTCTCAAATAATTGCACCTTGTCAACCATATCAGCTCGTAGGTTTTTGGTCACCAAAGTAGGGTCATCGCCAAAAAACTCTTCACCGTCAACCAATACCTTTTCTACCGTTTTACCTTGAGCAGTAATTTTACCCTGCGCATCAACCGTTACCCCTGGGAATTTTTTTAATAAGTCCTCTACTCGGTCGTTTGGCTGTATTTTATATGCAGAAGCATTAAACTCAGTGGTATCACCTTTAATCTTGATGGCTGCCGCTTGTCCTTTAATGATCACTTCATTCAGCAATTTGGCTTTGGTTTTCATATCGATTACTTTAAAATCGAAAGATTTATTGGCCGAATCTAAACTGAATTTATTCACAAAATCAGCATATTCTGGATAGGTAATTAATAGGATAAAGTTCCCATTTTTCATGTTTTGAAAACTGAAATTGCCATCCGCATTAGCTCTAGTGAACTTATACAGGGTTGAATCTTTTGCGTTTAAAACACTAACGGTTGCATTGTGAAGCTTTGCATTTGAAGAAAGGTCTGCAGCAACGCCTTTAATAGAATTTGTTTGTGAACGAGCTACGGAGAATGTCAGTATCAGCGCTAGTAGGAGTAACGTTCTTTTCATGTTAATTGTTTGGTGTGCTACTAAAGTATGAACTAAAAAAATAGTTTACAACTTAAAACGCTATTTTTAACATTTTTTAAGATAGTTGCAGGAGTTAGCTATCTTAGAGTGAATGATTTTAATCCTTAAAGCTTATGAAATTACCTTCGATAGGTGTGCTTTGGCAAAACTTTAAAAGCGTTGTTGTTCGTTTCCCCTTACAAGTGCTCGTTGCTTTGGTAGCTACAGGATTGTGGTATTATCTTGCTGGTCGTGGGGTCAAGATGGATTTGAACCAAAATCTGCTCAAGCTATTGCTTCTTTGTAATTTGGGCTTGACCTTACTGTTGGCATTGGATACTTATGCAGAGAGTCACTCTTTAAATTTAAGGTCCAAATGGATCATGCGGGCATCAGGATTAGCGTTCCTAGCCGCTTTGTACTTTCTCATAGACCCTGTTAAGTATTTGACAGATGTTTTTAGGATGGCACTTTTTGCTTTTGCCTTTCACTTGCTGGTGGCCTTTGCGCCTTTCATTAAACGGGGGAATTTGAATGGTTTTTGGCAGTACAATAAAACCTTGTTTTTAAGATTTCTGATATCGGCATTTTATGCTGCAGTGCTTTATGCTGGTTTGGCCATTGCGTTATTTGCTATTGATGGTTTGTTTAATGTTACCATTCATTCAGAAGTCTATCTCAGACTTTTTATTGTGCTGAGCGCTGGTTTCACAACTGTTTTCTTTTTAGCGGGAGTGCCCATCAATTTTCAAGAGCTAGATGAGGAGCAGAGCTATCCAAAAGGATTAAAAATATTTACGCAATACGTTCTGATTCCTTTAATGACCATTTACTTGGCCATATTGTTAGTGTATGAAGTTAAAATAGCCATCAACTGGGAATTGCCCAAAGGATTGGTATCTACGCTGATTTTGGGCTATGCGGTATTTGGTGTGCTGTCGTTACTTTTAATTTATCCCATTAAGGAGAAAGACGGTAATGGTTGGATTAAACTATTTTCCCGTTTCTTTTACCTCATGATGATTCCGTTAATTGTATTGCTCATTTTGGCTGTAATTAAGCGAGTAGGTAATTATGGAATTACAGAATCGAGGTATATTTTAATCATTTTAGCCGCTTGGCTTACAGGTATTACGGGCTATTTTCTATTCAGCAAAAAGCAAAATATTAAAGTAATTCCTGTTAGTTTGTTTGCTCTGGCTATACTGTCTATTTATGGACCTCAAAGTGCTTTTTCTATTTCGAAAGTTTCCCAAGCGGCTAGGCTTAAAAAATTGATAGCGAGCAAAAATGCGGTCGATAAAGAAGAAATTCCTGCGGTGGTACGTTACTTAGTAGATAGGCATGGCCTTGCTTCGTTACAAGGTTTTACCTCTGCAAATCTCAAAGAGGTGGAAGAAAAGATTTACGTTAAAGCGAAAAAGAACAAATCACGGAGTTACGAGATAGATAATGAGAAGATTGATACTGCTTTTGCACTTTTAAAGGTAAAAGACATTGATAATTCTGTTTGGTCTAAATATATGACCTTTAACAGTGCCGATGGTGTGGTTAATTTGCAGGGATATGAAGTGATGATTGATTTGAATGACTATTTGCAGCAGCCAAGTATTTTTAATGGCGACAAGTTTGAAGTTGAAAAAGGAGAAAGGGAAGAGGTCAAAGCACATCATAAGCGTAAAGTGGAAAAATTAACGCTAAAAATTTCAGGTAAAGAAGAAGTGTTATTTAATGTAGATAGTTTAGCTAGGGATTTAGTATTAAAACACGATCAGCAACCTTTTGCAAAAGCAGGGCATGAAACCTTCACGGTGCCATCTGCTTTGTTGCAGCTTCCACAGAAAACCCGAAAATATAATTTTACTTTTGTGGTAAGAAATCTTAGCGGAAATTACCAGAAGAATGAGAAATCTTTTAATTGGCTAAATTTCAACGGCTACCTATTGATAAAAAAGAATTGATTTGGAAGAAAACGAACATCTACAACAACCTGCCGAACTTGCCGCTAGATTTATTAACCATACTTCGAGGCATATTTTTCTTACTGGAAAAGCAGGTACTGGAAAAACAACCTTTTTAAGGAATATCATTGCCAAAACGCACAAACGGGCAGTAATTGTGGCACCTACGGGTATTGCGGCCATTAACGCATCAGGGGTAACCATTCATTCACTTTTTCAATTGCCCTTTGGTGCTTTCGTGCCACGTATTGTACCTGGCCAAATTTTGCCATCGGGTGTGCCTTACAACACCCCTAAAAGTTTGGTGAGGCATTTGAGCATGAACGCCATTAAGCGACGTATTTTGTTAGATATGGAGCTTTTGGTAATTGATGAAGTGAGTATGCTCCGTGCCGATTTGTTAGATGCCATCGATTTCGTGCTGCGTTTTGTGAGAAAGAATAACCATCACTTTGGTGGGGTGCAGATGCTTTTTATTGGCGATTTATATCAACTTCCGCCAGTGGTTAAAAATCAGGAACAGGAGCTGTTGAGTAAATTTTATCAAAGTCCTTTTTTCTTCGATGCCCTGAGCTTAAAGCCCAATCCGCCAATTTACATCGAGTTGGAGAAAATCTACCGTCAGTCTGACCAGGTTTTTGTGGATTTGCTCAATAATCTGCGCAATAACATTACCACCGAGCAGGACATCGCTTTGCTAAAGCAACATTATCAGGCCAACTTTAAACCTGACCTCAACGATAATTACATTACCCTTACTACCCATAATAGCAAGGCAGATGCCATGAATCGTAGCAGCTTGAATGAGCTGAAAGGCAAATCGTATTTCTACCAAGCTACTATTGATAAGGAATTTGCAGAAAGTGCCTACCCCATTGAAAAAACTTTGGAACTAAAAGTAGGTGCGCAAGTGATGTTTGTTAAAAATGACCCAAAGGGAGAACAGCGATTCTTCAACGGGAAACTTGCCGTAGTGAGCAAATTGGGAGATGATTTTATTGAGGTACTGCCCGAAGGGAACAAATATCCCATCGTGATTGAACAGTACGCTTGGAAAAATATTAGATATACCACCAACAAGCACACCAACGAAATAGAAGAGGAGGAAATAGGAACCTTTACGCAATATCCATTAAAGCTGGCTTGGGCCATCACGGTGCACAAAAGCCAGGGATTAACTTTTGACAGGGCTATTGTGGATATTGGCGATGCTTTTGCTCCAGGACAAATTTATGTGGCGCTATCGCGATTACGTTCTTTGGATGGATTGATATTGACTTCCAACCTTAATAGCAGAGGCTTAAAAGCTGACCAAAACGTGGCCTACTATTCCCGCACCAAAGACCAACAGGAAAGCCTCCATAGCCAGATTACCAAAGAAGCCGAGCTGTTTTTGAAACAATTATTGGTACAGGCTTTTGATTTTACCCTATTGGATAATTTTGTTTATGAACATGTATTCAGTTACAGTAAAGATGAAAAACGTTCGATAAAGCAAACTCATTTATCTTGGGCCGTAAAGCTACAACAAGAGTTGATGGCTGCTAAAGTGCATGCCGATAAGTTTTTGAAACAGATTGATAAGTGGATCCAGTCAGGTCAAACGTCTGATTTATCGCACATGATTGAACGTTCCACTGCCGCTGGAAACTATTTTAGCCCTATTTTAGTTGCGCAAAGTGCGGCTGTATTTGAGCACATAGAAACCGTAAAGCAGCAAAAACAAACCAAAGAATATTTGTATGAACTGATAGATTTGGAGGCGATGTTTTATGAGCAGTTTAAGAAAATTGTACGGGCAAATGCCATGTTAAAAGCCAAAGCAAATAATGAGGATATTGGTAAGGATGACCTTAATGAATTATACGGTTTGGCTAAAAGGGAAGAGCAAATGCGCAGAGCTTACAGTTTGCCTAATAAAGAGGAACTGGAAAGGGCAGGAGATGAGCAAAAACCTCGTAGCAAAAAGAAAGTAGTTAAGGAAAAACAGCCCAAGGTAGATACCAAAGAAGTGACCTTGGCTTTATTTAAAGAAGGTAAAACTCCAACTGAAATTGCATTGGAGCGAAAAATGACGAGAGGAACGATTGAAGGGCATTTGGCGCATTACATTGTGAAGCAAGAAATCAGTGCGGATAAGGTAATCTCTAAACAGAAACTAGAGGTTTTATTAAACGCGATCAGAGATTTAAAAAGTGTAAAACTTAATGAAATCCGTGACCATGTTGGTAAAGCTTATGATTTTGGAGAAATTAAAATTGCCATTGCGGCTTTCATGGCGGAAGGGGAGTAGCCTTAATCGTCATTTCGCTGCATAGCCTGCCGCGACTCTTAGGGGGACCGCGTCATTTCGACGATAGGAGAAATCTAGCAATATAATAGTTTAGTCTTTAGATTTAACTACGTTGATTTTCAATTCTCTCTCGAATCTTGCTGGACTTCGCTGCGGCCGAAATGACGAAATTCTTAAAGACTTACGAAGTTTTTAAAACTTCGTAAGTCTGGCCTGCATCAATCTAGCACATCCAAAGATTTAACTTCGTTGAGCTTCGGTTCTCCATTATGCTGCGCTTCAGTCGAAATGACGCGGTGCCAAGCATAAATAATATGTAGAAAACAAAAAAGCTCCGAGCAAAACTCGAAGCTTAAATTATAATAGGTGTATTTGCGTTTACTCTTTCCAACCGCCACCAAGTGCACGGTACAAATTCACAATAGATTGTAGCTTTTGTAACCTGTCGTTAACGCCACTCAATTGTGCCGCTAATAAACTTTGCTCTGAAGTTAACACATCAGTGTAGTTGGTTGCAGAACTGTATTTTAGTAATTCCTTCGTATAGTCTACTGCTTTTTCCAACGAGGCAATTTGCTTTGCTCTTGAAGTTTCTTTTTCTACTGCAGCTTGATAAGCGTAAAGTGCGTTAGAAACTTCCGAACCAGCGTTCAACATAGTCTTTTGGAAAGTATAGAAAGATTCCTGTTGTGCGGCTTTGGCAGAGGTTAACCTCGCTTTATTTTGACCTCTATTAAAAATAGGTTGTGTTAAGCCTGCTGCAAAATTGTAAAAGATAGAGTTAGTGAAAAGGTTCTCTATGGTTAACGATGAAATACCGCCATTAGCTGTTAAAGTCAACTGTGGGTAGAAATAAGTTTTCGCCAAATTGGTATTTTCAAAAGCCACTTTGAAAGCAAACTCCGCTTGTTCTACATCGGGTCTGTTTTTAAGTAACAAAGAAGGAATACCTACTTTTAAATCCTTATAATCTTGCTGTGCTTCCAATGAACCCCTGGTTACCGTGCCAGGCCCTTTGCCTAAAAGAACATTCAAGGTATTCTCTGTTTCTCTGATGCTTCTTTTCAAGTCAGGAATGGTTACCTCAGCAGCATACCTATTGGCTTCACTTTGTACCACTGCGGCACCATTAACAATGCCTGCTTCTTTTAAAGATTTAATGGCCTCCACATTCTTGATGCGGCTTTCTAGCGTTTGCTGTGTGATTTTCAATTGTAAGTCAAGCGCTAACAAAGTGTAGTAGTTATTGGCAATAGAACTTACCAATTGCGTTTGTACAGCACGTTTTGCAGCATCTGTTTGTAAAAACGAAGCCACTGCCGAACGTTTTGCGCTCCCTAATTTGCCCCATACATCAATTTCCCAAGAAGCACTCAACTGCGCCCTATATAATTGGGTTTCGGTATTGATGTTAATTCCTGGAGGAAAGTTCAACGCTGCTCTTGATTGCTTGTTGTCTGCGGCCGAAAGGTCTGCGCTTAAACTAGGCAAAAATGCCGCTTTGCTCAATCTTAAATTTGCCTCTGCACTTTTCATGCGCTCAATGGCACTTTTAAGATCAAGGTTGTTTTCAACACCTTCCTTAATTAACGCTTGCAATTGCGGGTCGGTAAACAAAGTTGAGGTCGGTAAATCTGCCATACTGGTGGTGTCGGTGCTATTCGCATCTCTGTACAACCCCTCCGTTTTTAGCTCGGCAGGCCTCTCATATTTTTGAGTAACACAGGCCCCTAAACTTAAAAGTAGGGAACCTGTAATGAATATCGATATTTTTTGATTTCGTGTCATTTTGATAAGCTGAATTAGTCTTCAGGGTCTTTTATTTGTTCAAAATTCAGGTGAGTTTGTTGCTCCAACACGCTAGGGTCAAAAGGAGATTTGCTGCTCACTTTTTCTTGTAGGGTTTGGAAAACAATGAATAGTACTGGAATAACGAAAACCCCAAATATGGTTCCGAATAACATACCACCTACAGCGCCTGTACCAATAGAGTTGTTACCCGCGGCACCTACACCAAAAGATAACATCAAAGGTAAAATACCTAAGATAAAGGCAAATGAGGTCATCAGGATTGGTCTTAACCTTGCTGTTGCTCCCTCAAGTGCTGCTTGCATGATAGTCATTCCTTTTCTTCTTCGTTCTACGGCAAATTCCACAATCAAAATCGCGTTTTTGGCCAAAAGTCCAATTAACATGATTAAAGTAATTTGGGTGTAGATATTGTTATCGATACCAAAAATCTTATCGAAAATAAATACCCCCGCCAAACCAACTGGAAGCGATAAAATTACCGCCAATGGCAACACGTAACTTTCGTATTGCGCACAAAGAAGGAAGTAAACAAAGATCAAACACAATAAGAAGATAAATACCGTTTGGTTTCCACTAGATTGCTCTTCTCGTGATAAACCAGAGAACTCGTAACCATAACCTTGTGGCAATATCTTGGCTGCTTCTTCCTGTACCGCTTTTAAGGCATCACCAGAACTGTAGCCTGGTTTAGGGTTTCCTGTAACCGCAATAGAGGTATAAAGGTTAAACCTTGAAATAGCCTGTGGCCCGTAAACTCTTTCGGTAGAAATGAAACCTGTGATAGGCGCCATGGTACCGCTAGGCGTACGTACATATACTTTGTTCAAGCTTTCCAAGTTAGAGCGATATTGAGGGTCGGCTTGGTAAACTACCCTGTATTGCTTACCAAACTTATTAAAGTTAGAAGCATAAACACCACCGTAGTAACCTTGCATTACACTCATTACATCGTTTACGTTTAAGCCAGCCTGCTTAATTTTAGCCACGTTAGCCGTAATCAAATATTGCGGAAAGTTAGGGTTAAACGAAGTTGCCGCATATTGTATCTCTGGACGTTGATTTAGCGCTGCCAAAAACTGATTGGCAATTTGCGAGAAGTTATTGATGGTACCACCAGTTTTGTCCTGCAATTGGAATTCGAAACCACCACCAGTACCAAAACCTTGGATGGTTGGAGGAGCAAAAAAGATAATTTTAGCCTCTTTCATATTTGCTGTTTTGGCAAACAACTCTCCAATAATGGTTTTTACATCACGCTTACGTTCGTCCCAAGGTTTTAGACGGCTAATTACCATCCCATAAGAACTACCCGAACCACTAATCATGGCTCTACCTACTACTTTAAGTGTAAGTCTTACTTCTGGAACCGTTCTTACAATACTGTCAATTTTACTCACTACCTCATCCGTACGTTCTTGCGAAGTTCCTGGAGGCAGAGAAATATCAGACATGATAGCACCTAAATCTTCATTAGGTACAAATCCTTTTGGTGTGGTGTTAAAGGCCCAAACAAATGCCGCTACGAAAGCCAATAAACCTAAACCTGCAAGCCATTTTTTCTTCGATAAGAAATAAACCGAACCTTTGTATTTGCGGGTCATGGTTTCAAACGAAGTATTGAAAGCGGCATAAAAACGTTTCATAAAACCTTTTTTCTCCTCATGGTCATCTTTGTGCGGTTTAAGTAACAAAGCACATAATGCGGGACTTAAGGTTAAGGCATTAATGGCCGATAGGATAATGGAGATGGCCAGCGTTAAACCAAACTGTTTAAAGAATACACCTGATGAACCGCTGATAAAACTTACGGGAACAAACACCGCCGCCATTACCAAGGTAATAGAGATGATGGCACCAGTAATTTCATCCATCGCATCAAGGGTTGCTTTTCTGGCCGATTTATAGCCTTTGTCGAGCTTGGCATGCACGGCCTCCACGACCACAATCGCGTCATCCACCACAATACCGATGGCGAGCACGAGTGCGAAGAGGGTAAGCAAGTTAATGGTAAAGCCAAATAAACTTAGGAAGAAGAAGGTACCCACAATAGCTACTGGTACTGAAATGGCTGGAATTAAAGTAGATTTAAAATCTTGAAGGAAGATAAATACTACGATAAATACAAGGATAAATGCTTCTACCAAAGTGTGTAATACTTTCTCAATAGAGGCATCAAGGAAATCGTTAACGTTGGTTAAAACTTCATAATTAACACCTTTTGGGAAATCAGCTTTAGCGGTTTCCAATGCTTTTAAAGCACCGTCAATTACCTCTTTTGCATTTGAACCTGCTGTTTGGTTTACCGCAAAACCTAGGGCGGCTTTACCATTCAGTTTTACTGATGAAGCATAGCTCTGTGCACCCAGCTCAATACGGGCAATATCTTTCAGTTTTAAAATCTGACCATTATCGGCGGTTCTAATAATGATGTCTCCAAATTGAGTTTCATCTTTTAACCTCCCTGTGTATTTTAAGGTATATTGGAAAGATTGCTGTGCTTGTTCACCCAATTGACCTGGCGCTGCTTCAATGTTTTGGTCGGCTAAGGCTGCATTAATATCGCTAGGAACCAAACCATAGGCCGCCATTACATCTGGTTTTAACCACAAACGCATGGTGTAAATTGATTGGCCAAAGGCGTTTACGTCACCTACACCAGTTACCCTTTTAATTTGAGGAATGACGTTGATTTCGGCATAGTTCTGCAAGAATTTTTGGTCATAAGCAGGGTCATCGCTGTACAAACCAAAAATCAATACGTTACTGGATTGTCTTTTGGCAGTAATTACACCCGCACGGGTTACCTCGGCAGGTAGCAAGCTGGTGGCACGTGCCACACGGTTTTGTACGTTTACCGCTGCCAAATCTGGATTGGTACCCAATTTAAAGTTAACGGTAATGGTTGCCGAGCCATCGTTACCAGCAGAAGAAGTCATGTAGGTCATGTCTTCCACACCGTTAATTTGCTCTTCCAGCGGAACCACTACACTACTCATAACTACGTCGGCATTGGCACCTTGGTAGGAGGCAGAAACTTGCACCGTTGGTGGTGCAATTTCTGGATATTGCGAAATCGGCAACGTTACAATACCTAAAACCCCTAAAATTAAAATAATGATAGAGACTACGGTAGAAAGTACGGGCCTTTCGATAAATTTCTTAAACATACTATCGATTTACGATTTTAAGATTTATGATTAGACTGCGTCATTTCGAACGCAGAGAGAAATCTAGCAGGTTGAATAATTAATGTCGTTAGATTTCTCCTCGTTCCTCGTCGAAATGGCGGAAATTAGTTACTTGTTTTTCGCTTCTGCAAATACAGAGTCAGCGGGCTTAGGCGTAGGTTTTACTTTATCTCCATCTTTTAGAGAAGCAAAACCTTCTAGTATGAACTTATCTCCAGCTTTTAAGCCTTTAGTTACTACATAGTAATTACCTTTAGTTAATTCCATAATCTCGATATTGGTGCTTTTTACACCACCAGTGTCGTTAACCAAGTAAACAAACTTCTTACCTTGGATATCCGTAGTTGATTTTTGCGGAACCAACAAGGCATTTTGTAAGTGTTGTGGAATACGAACAGAAGCACTAGAGCCCGAGCGCAGCAAACCATTTGGGTTAGGGAAAGTTGCTCTTAAGCTAGATGAACCTGTTTGCGTATTGATTTGTCCGCTGATGGTTTCAATTTTACCTAGTTCAGGATAAATAGAGCCATCTGCTAATACCAAAGTTACGGCTGGAATTTGCTTGATTTTGTCTTCCAAGGTGCGGCCTTTGGTATCTCTAGAAATTTGTAGCAATTGTTTTTCGTTCAATGAAAAGTATGCATAAACTTTACTGATACTTGAAACCGTAGTTAAGGCTTGTTGACTAGTACTGCTCACCAAAGCACCAACTTTGTAAGGAATGGTTCCAATGACACCATTTACAGGACTGTTGACTACGGTATAGCCTAAATTAACCTTGGCGTTAACCAACGCTGCTTTAGCTTGTGCCAATGCTGCTTTTCTAGAGGTTAGGGTTAGGGCTGCGTTTTCTAAGTCAAACTTGCTGATGATGTCTTTTTCTACCAACGGCTTGGTTTTGTTGTACTGTAGCTGTGCGGCGTTTACGTCAGCTTCAGCACTTCTAATCGCAGCTTCGGCAGTTCTAACTGCCTGCTCATATTGTGGCGCATTAATTTTAAATAACGGCTGGCCCAACTTTACTGTGGCGCCTTCATCTACATATATCTTTTCGATGAAGCCATCAATTTTTGGTCTGATATCTACATTTTGCTGTCCTTCCAAGGTAGCTGGATAGTCGCTCTCTAAAGTAGTATTGAGGGCATTAATTTCCACCACTGGGTAGGCTTGCGGACCCGTAGGTTTACCCGCTGCAGCTTTAGGGTCTTTACCACCTGAACCGCATGATGCTATAAATAGGCTTGTAATGCCCATTAGCGAGAATAAAAGTGAGGATTGTTTCATTATATGTTGAGAATTGAAGGTTTTTTAATTAAAAATTTTTTCTAAAATCAATTGTTTTCTTTCGGCAATAAGTGTTTTGTATTTTTCCTTGGAGATGTCTAGCAGCTTCTGGTAAAGCGGCGTCATAATTACTGGGAAGGACATTAACGCGAAAAGGTCAAAGACGAAATGTATCGGGTCTCCTTTTTTGAGGGTGCCTTTTTCCATCTCTTCTGCAATTTCTTTAAGAAAATGGGCTAGGGCAGCACTTTTTTTCTTTTCCTTAAGGGCAAAGTTTTTACTGCATATTTCGGTAATGAGGAACGACTCCCGATAAGGGTATTTCAGTAGTTCCTTCATGTAAACATCTATAAAAATATTTAATTTTTCTTTGAACGGGATTTTGTCATACAGAACCTTGTCCAATTGTGATTTCAAACTTTCTACTGCTTCGCGATACACCGTTTGAAAAAGTAAATCCCTTGAACGGAAATAATAATTAATGAGCGAACGGTTCACGCCTGCTGCGTCGGCAATTTCTTGCGTAGTTGCATGCAGGTATCCTTTGTTAAAGAATAGGTCCTTTGCTGTTTGTTTAATGAGTTCTTCTTTGTTCAAGACTGACGATTAACTTTTGTGTTTAACAATTTTGTTAACAAAAGTAGATTCAGAATGCCTTTTAAAAGTCAGGGAAATCTCATTTAATCATTTGATTAAATTTTGTTACAAACGATAGAGGGTTGCATTATGATGTAGATTGTCGTTTGAGAAAGGCTTATAATTGGTCTATCTCCCCTACAAAAACTCTTTCGGCTGGGCCGCATAAAAATACGTCAGTAAATTTTTGGCCATCGTAATTAAAGTTAATTTGTAGATCGCCGCCTAATACTTTAATAGGTGTTTCAATTTTACCTACCTGATTTTGTTTTTTGGCCATGGCCATGGCTACTGCAGTAACGCCTGTTCCGCAAGCATAGGTTTCGTCTTCTACGCCACGCTCAAAAGTGCGCACAAATAAGTGATTGGGTTTTTGCTCTATAAAATTGACGTTAATGCCATCGCGTTGGTAGGTTTGGTTGTTACGAATGTTGTAGCCCTCGGTATAAACATCCATTTGCTCCAAGCTGCTCACTTCTTTTACGTAATGTGGTGAGCCTGTGTTCAGTACAAACGCTTCCCCATCTTGCTGAATATCGTCTACGTCAATCATTTGTAGTTCCACCCAGTTGCCTTCTGCTGAAATTTTGGCATAATGTGCGCCATCTACTGCCAAAAAATTAGTTTCACTGTCAATCACGCCCAAGTGCTTTGCAAATGCCACGATACACCTGCCTCCATTGCCGCACATACTGCCCAAATTGCCATCAGCGTTGTAGTAAACCATTTCAAAATCATAGTCTGGATGGCTTAAAAGAAACATCAAACCATCGGCCCCAATACCAAATCTACGATCGCAAAGTTTGGCTACAAGCTTTGTATCAATGTTTTTCAGCGCACTTTCTCTGTGATCAATCAATACAAAATCGTTTCCAGCACCTTGGTATTTATAGAACTTAATTTTCATTATGAAATACAATAAATTTGTAACAATCGTTAGGTAAAAAACGTCAACATACTGTTGTAATGGCTTTTAACATTTTTTAACATGTCTTTAGACGTGATTATGATACAAATATCGTTCATATGGTATTAAATTTGAAATGTATTTCAAGTATTAATACACAACATGCAATAACCTTGGAATCGTTGTAGATTTGTCGAGAACGGTTTCAGACCTAAAAAGTATAAATAATTATGCAAATGAAAAAAATAGGATTGATTGTAGTGGCTGCCTCTTTCTTAGGCGGTGCATTAGCAATTGGCGCCTATAAATTATTAGAGCGCCCAAGTGACCATTCAACATTGGCCGATAAGCAGAATACCATGTTTGCCAGTAATGTGGTAAGAGCATCTTCTGCTGGGGCTCCTGATTTTGTGCAGGCTGCGGCGATGGTATCTCCAGCGGTAGTACACATTAAAACAACCTACGAAAATAAATCGAGCAGGGGCAATGGTGGTGGAATGGAAGATATGTTTGAACAGTTTTTTGGTTTTGGCGGTGGCATGCAACGAGGCCCACGTCAACCACAAGCAGCTTCAGGTTCTGGAGTAATTTTAACGCCAGATGGATATATCGTAACCAACAACCATGTAGTGGATAAGGCTGATAAAATTGAAGTGATTTTAGCTAACAGGCGCAAAGTAACTGCAAAAGTTATTGGTAAAGATGCCAACACAGATTTAGCTTTAATTAAAGTAGATGCAAATGATTTGCCTTATGTGAAAATGGGTAATTCAGACAATGTACAGGTAGGTGAGTGGGTTTTAGCAGTAGGCTTCCCTCTTGATTTACAAACTACGGTAACTGCTGGTATTGTAAGTGCCAAGGCTCGTAACATTGGTATCTTAAACCGTGAAAGCGGAATGATGACCGAAGAGGAGTATGATGAATACAGAAGAACGGGACAAAAACCAACACGTACCAATAACTCTATCGAATCTTTTATCCAAACTGATGCTGCCATTAACCCTGGTAATAGCGGTGGCGCTTTGGTGAATGCCAATGGAGAGTTAGTGGGTATCAATGCCGCTATCGCTTCTCAAACGGGTAGAAACGAAGGTTATGGTTTTGCTATTCCAGTAAACCTAGCGAAGAAAATTTTAGAAGATTTCAAGAAATTCGGTTCGGTAAAACGTGGTTATATCGGCGTTAACTTTGTAGCCTTAGATGCTGATGTAGCTGAAGAACTTAAAGTAAAAGAAAACACTGGTTTATATGTGAGCGATGTAATGCCTAACGGTGCAGCAGCAGCAGCAGGTATTAAACAAGGTGATATCATTAAAAAAGTAGAAGGTTTAGCCATCTATGATTCTCCAGATTTGCAAGAACGCATTGGCCGTATGAGCCCTGGTGATAAGGTAGCTTTAACGGTTTTAAAAGCAGATGGTACTACTAAAAATGTGAATGTGACCTTAAAAGGTGAAAGCTCTGTTGCTTTAGCCGCCACTAAATCTGATAATAAAAATACTGGTGCTAGCATCAGCAAATTAGGTGCAAGCTTTGCTCCGGCATCGGATGCTTTGAAAGCTAAATACGGTGTGAAAAATGGTGTAGTGGTAACTAGTGTAGCTCCTGGTCAACTGTTTGACTACTGGGGTGTTAAAAAAGGCCTAGTCATTACTAAAGTAAATGGTATAGCAGTAAGTAGTGCAGCAGATATTGAGAAGGCGTTGCCAACTTCTAGAGATGGTAGAACTACCATTTCGGGAGTGAGTGAAGAGGGTGCTGTTACTTTCTCGTTCAACGGAAACTAATCACAACACATAGATGATTTTGTTAGAGGATACTCGTAATGGGTATCCTCTTTTTTTCCATAGCATTTTGTCAAGCTGAGCTTATGGAAGGTCTATTTCTGAATGCTGTAAATCCTTCGGCAACTTGTCCCGATTATTTGAGAAGCCCAGGATGACATAAGCGGCTACATGCGATTTGCCTTTGCGTTCTTTACGAATTCTTAAAAAATCTTTGCGGTGATAAAAATTAACGCGAAGGGAAAAAGAGTTACGCGAAGAACGCAAAGAAGGGTTAGCTTTTCAAGCAGTTAAAAGATATAAAAACAAAAAAGCACCCAAAATACTGGATGCTTTTTCTATATAGTTAACCTATTTATGCTGTGCCTGCCCTACGTGGATAGCCCACTCACAGGACTTTTTTATCTACTTTGTTTTCGTATAACAAGCTAGCAAAAAATTGGTTTTGTTTTGTCAAGATTTTATTAACAAATCAACAAATGTGTATTATTTCTTAGCATCGGCGTAACCAAATACCTTTTGTAAGAGGCCTGTAGAACGGGCGTTCACGTTATCTCTAATTTTCAATTCTTCCTGTGCTACCTGAACAAACATGCCTTCAATGGCTTTTTCGGTTACGTAGCTGGTTAAATTGGTGTTTACTGGTTTTACCAAAGGAATTTTATTATAGGCAGAAGCAGCATCAGTCCAATATTTGGTAGCGCCAACCTTGCTTAAACTATTGGCAATTACTGGTGAAAATTTTTCCGTCAATTGGGCAGTGGTTACTCTTTTGAAATACTGCGTTGCCGCGTCTTTAGTGTTACCTAATAAAATGTTGGTCGCATCGGCAATGGTCATTTGCTTAATGGCATTCACAAAAATGGGTTTAGCTTCCTTTGCGGCATCTTCGGCGGCACGGTTCAAACTCAAAATTACATTATCAGCTAATGAATTTAAGCCTAAGCTACGCAAACCTTTTTCTACTTTTTGGGCTTCAGTAGGAAACAAGATTTTGATGGCCATGTTACCAAAAAAGCCATCTTTAGCCGATAGTTTATCTGCTCCAGCAGAGGTGCCTATTTCTAGTGCCTGTTTTAAGGCATTTCCTATTTCTAAACTGGTGGGCGTGCCCGTCGCACCAGTAGCCACTTTGTTTAAAATGTTGCCTAGTTTACCTTGGCTTTGCGCATCGCAACTGTTTAAAGCTAACGCTGATGCGGTGAGTAGGAATAATCCGATTTTTTTCATTTAAATGCTAATTAAACAGAGGTAGTGATTACTTATCACTACCTACCTTAGCAAAATTACGTAAATCTTTTGCCATTAATTGCGCACTCTTTGCCAATTTAATATATTCTGCTCGGTAACCTTCTTTATCTGTACCTTTTGCCCCTTCAGCTAAGGCAATGGTTTGTTCAAAACTGCATTCCTGTACAAAATCTGATTGACGTAACAACATGCCTAGCATGGCTACAGAAGCCGAAAACCTAAAATTATCACTGGTTTTGCTAAGCTTATCTTGGTATTTGTCTAACACTGCCTGTTGCAATAATTTACTTTTATTCCCGTCAGGGTCTTTGTAGCGAAGTTTAACCGTTAACATCTCATGAGCGTAATTAGAGGATGAGGAGTTCTTCTGATATTTGAGATCATCGGTTTTTTTAATGAACTTGCTTTCTACCCCAACTGGAATAATTTCATAAAGAGCAGTAACGGTATGGCCAGCGCCCATTTCACCTGCATCTTTTTGGTCATCATTAAAATCTTCATTATTTAGTAAGCGATTTTCGTAACCAATTAAACGGTAGGCTTGTACTTTTTTGGGATTAAATTCAATCTGCAATTTCACATCTTTAGCTACGGTAAAAAGTGTTCCGCCAAATTCATTAATCAATACCTTTCTCGCTTCGTTGATATTGTCGATATAAGCATAATTGCCATTGCCTTTGTTGGCCAGCACTTCCATTTTACTATCCTTATAGTTGCCCATGCCAAAGCCCAATACCGTTAAAAACACACCACTTTTGCGTTTTTCCTCAATAAGCGTCTGCATGTCGGCATCACTGCTAGAGCCAACGTTGAAATCGCCATCAGTGGCTAAAATAATTCTGTTGTTGCCACCTTTGATAAAATTATCGGCAGCCACTTTGTAAGCCAGATTAATGCCTGCACCACCAGCTGTAGAACCACCAGCACTTAATTTATTCAAGGCATCTTTAATGGCTTGTTTGTCTTCGCCAGAGGTAGAAGGCAGCACCAAGCCCGAGTTGCCTGCATAAACCACAATGGCCACTTTGTCCTGTTCGCGTAAGTTATCCGTAAGTAGACGTAGGGAGCTAACTAATAATGGTAATTTGTTGGGAGATTCCATAGAACCTGAAACATCTATCAGGAAAACCAAGTTTGAGGCTGGTAAATGTTGATTGGGAATGGTTTTGGCTTGAAGACCAATATGCACCAATCGGTGTTGCGGGTTCCAAGGGGCGGTGCCAATTTCGGTAACAATGTTTACGGGGTCACTGCCTTTAGGTTGTTCATATTCATAGTCGAAATAGTTGATCATTTCTTCAATCCTAACCGCATCTTTTGGAGGTAAATTGCCTGTATTGATGAACCTGCGAATGTTGCTATAAGAAGCTGCATCCACATCTATGGAAAAGGTAGAAAGTGGGTCATCGCCAGCTTTCTTAAAAGCATTTTCGGTAATGTGGGCATAGTTTTCGGTGTTTTGTGGAAGAGGGTAGTATTTCTCTTTGCGATTTTGAATAACACTTATTCCCGCTACACTACCATTTAGCGCTGGTGAAGAAATGTACGTAGATGAAGCAGTGATTGACGTTTTGGCTTGTACACCGTAACCCACTACAGCAACTTCATTTAAGGCTTTGATGTCTTCTTCTAATTTAATGTCGATAACATTCTGTTTACCCAATTTAATGTTTTGAGTTTTAAAGCCAAGGTAGCTGATGAGCAAATATGTATCCGTATTTGGAGCTTTTAAACTGTACTTTCCGTTGGCATTGGTAGCTACACTGGTTTTACTGGGCATGCTTTGAACCTTTACATTGGGTAAAGCTAATCCGTCTGCAGCGCTGGTTATCGTTCCAGTGATTTGTTTGTTAGGTGTTTTTTCGTATCCCAAAAATAGCATCAGGATAATAATAGGAGTTAGTAGGGTTTTCATATCAAATTACTTACAGGTGAATAATTGGGTAGTTAAAAAGCTCGTCTTTCTTCCCTATTGCTTTCGCGCTTTCGAACTTTGGGTTAAAAGCTAGATGTGCAATGACATAATTTTCCATACCCTTCTCGAAAAATATTTTTATACTTGAAAGAAATTTAGGCATTACTACGCGTTTGAGGTTTATTAAGAATACATCTAGGATTGAAGAGCAAGACGATTTGTCGCTGGTTGCTGCTTATCAAAAAAGTGGCGATTTAGAGGTATTGGGTGAGCTTTATAACAAGTATATGCATTTGGTGTATGGTGTTTGCTTCAACTATTTTAAAGATGAGGAGCCAAGTAAAGATGCCGTAATGCAAATTTTTGAAGAATTGGTTTCGAAACTGCGCATTCATCAAGTGCAAAATTTTAAAAGTTGGCTGCATGTGCTTACCCGCAACCATTGTTTAATGGCCTTACGGAAGTCGTCTAGAAACCCGACGGTAACCATGGAAGATAATTTTGTGGAAAACAGTGACTTTGTGCATCTAGATATCGACGACACAAAAGAAACACAGTTAACCATCATGGAAAAATGCATGGAAACCCTTTCGGAAGAACAACGAAGAAGCGTAGATTTATTCTATCTTCAAGAAAAATGCTATAAAGAAGTTGCCGATATTACGGGATATGATATGTTGAAAGTGAAAAGCTATATCCAAAATGGTAAACGGAATTTGAAAATTTGTATAGAGAAAAACAGTGGGCAATAACGAATGGTTAGATATTGAAATATTGGACGACTACCTTGAGGGGAAGTTGGATGCCAGTATGATGCATAAGGTAGAGCGTATTTCGCTTGAAGACCCCTTTGTTGCCCAGGCTTTAGCTGGTTTAACGGAGGCCAAAAAGCGTACCCAAACTCTTTCTATCTTACAAAGGCAATTGCAGGAGCGTGTAGCCGAAAAACCTGTAGAACGCAAAATGTGGCGCATGGCCTCGCACCGTTTAAGTATTGCGGCAACTGCTGCGGTATTGTTTTTAACGGTGAGCGTATTGTTTTGGATGCGCGAAAACCAACGTCAGCAACAAGCAGAACTTGCAGCCAATAAGGCAAAAAATGTAGAAATTGATTTGAAACCACAGGTAGCTGCGGCAGTGCCGTCTGTTGACAGTACAGCCGCTCCAGTGGCGGCTACTGCAGTAGATAAAAAGAAAGTGGAGCAAGCATTGGACAAAACCTTAAATAAAGGTAGCCAAGCCATTGCAAGTAATCGTTCAAAGAATGTGGTAGCTGCTTCTTCACAAGCCCCTGTTTTGTTAGATAAACAACCTGCAGCGGCCAGTTTTAAACGTGAACATGCCGAAAGTCCAATGTCTGTAGTGGGGACGGTTAAATCTGTTCCAGCGCCACCCGTGCAAGCTTTAGAAAGTAGAGCAGAGGGTGTTCAGCCACAAACCAGTTATGCGACAGTGAGGGGCAAAGTGTATGATTATTTAGGGAGACCTATTCCTGGTGCAAATGTGAAAATGGTGGGTGAAGATGCAAGGGCAATTACCAATAGTAGTGGCGAATTTGTATTGTCTACGGAAAAGAAGGTAGATAAAGTTTCTTTAGAAGTGGCATCGCTTGGCTACGACAGGAAAAGTATAGAGGCTAAAGCCAATGAAAAACTGAATATCCGTTTAGAGGAAAGTACTAATGCTTTAAATGAGGTGGCGATAGTAAGTTATGGCGAGGCAAAAAAGAAAGCTGCGGTTACTGCAAAAAATGTTGCTGACGAAGTAATTATTGGTGTTCCAGAGATTGGCTGGAAAGCTTATAGCGATTACTTGCAAAAAAATAATAAGCTATACGCTGATGGCACTAAAACGGTAGTGCTTGGCTTTAAGATTTTGGCTGATGGCACTCCGAGTGATGTGAAAGTTGTAAAATCAGAAGGAAAGGCAATGGATGACGAAGCTATTAGGTTGCTAAAAGATGGCGGGAAGTGGAAATTGCCTACAGGCAGAATAACTCAAACATCGATAAGTATCAAGTTTTAGGATGTATAAGGTTGGTCACTTTTTAGAGAAGGATACAGCGAAGCTTATTCCTTTCATTCAGGCTCATCCATTTGCGGTGCTGATTGGTGCAAATAACCATATTCCTTCTGCCGCTCAAATTCCGCTTCAGGTAAAAATTGTTGGTGATGAAATTAAATTGATTGGTCATGTAATGAGGAAGACTGATCATCATTTGGCTTTTGCTGCTAATGAAAACGTATTGGCATTATTTCAAGGAGCTCATGCTTATGTGAGTGCATCGGTTTATGAGAATCCCGCCTCGGCTTCTACTTGGAATTATAGCAGTGTGCAAGTTAGAGGTACAATTAAGTTGTTGGATGAAGCTGGCACTAGAAAGGCTATCGAAGATTTGACCAATCAGTACGAAAAAGAACATAGTCCCGCGGCGTTTCACCAGATGTCTGAAGAATATATTGCTCATCATTTAAAGGCAATTGTTGGCGTTGAAATTACAGTAACGGAGTTGGAAGGTGTTTTTAAATTGAGCCAAAATCATTCAGAAGCCAATAAAGAAAAAATTATCGATTACTTGTTGGAAAGTGATGACGTGCAAGCGCATGAGGTTGCTGAGCAGATGAGAAAAGGAAATTGATAATTGGAATGGGATTATTCCTGCGGAGGTTTAGTCTTTCCCGCTGATAACGGTGATTTTTTCCGCTGATTTTATACACAGATGCCCTTCCCAAGAGCTTTTCTCTTCCTTTTAGGGAGAGATGCCGAAGGCAGAGAGGGTTTTATATGTAATCTATTCCCAACCTTTCCGAAGAATAGGCACAGGTATTCTCCTAAAAATGAGTGGCGATTTGCTGTTTAAAACTTTTAACTCGCAACTCGCAACTCCACTAACACTCTGGTAAACTAATAGGCACTTTTGTTGCCAAACCACCATCAGAAGTTTCTTTGTATTTGACGTTCATATCTAAAGCGGTTTCCCACATGGTATTTACCACAGCATCTAAACTTACTTTAGCTTTATCTGGATTACTTTGTAGGGCCAATTGACTTGCCGTGATGGCTTTAATGGCTCCCATAGTATTGCGTTCGATACAAGGGATTTGCACTAGGCCGCCAATTGGATCACAAGTTAGACCTAAGTGGTGCTCCATGGCTATTTCTGCAGCCATAAGCACCTGCCTTTGCGAGCCGCCTAAACATTCGGTTAAAGCTGCTGCTGCCATTGCTGATGATACGCCAATCTCTGCCTGACAGCCACCCATCGCTGCAGAAATGGTTGCTCCTTTTTTAAAGATGCTGCCAATTTCGCTGGCACAAGCAATAAACTGAATAATCTTATCTTCGGTATAGCCGTTGCAAAAGGTAATGAAATATTGTAATACCGCTGGAATAACGCCCGATGCGCCATTGGTAGGAGCGGTTACCACTCGTCCAAAAGCAGCATTTTCTTCGTTCACAGCTAGGGCAAAACAACTTACCCAGTCTAAAATATAATTGAAACCCATTCCGCCGTTGCGAATTGCGGTAATCCAGCTGTCATAGTCATGATAGGTTTGTTGGCCAATTAAGCGTTGGTTCAACTTTGCTGCTCTACGCGCAACCTCTAAACCACCTGGTAAAAACCCCGAAGTATGGCAACCTCTATAGATACATTCGTTAATTACTTTAAAATGTTGCAAAATGCCTTTTTTGGTTTCGGCTTCTGGACGCCAAGCTGCCTCATTTTCCATCACAATTTCGCTCACCTTTAAGCCTGTGGTTAAGCACCAATGCAAAAGCTCGCTGGCCTTTTCAACAGGAAATGGCAGTTCAACTTGTTCCTTCTCACTGCTGTCTTGTCCTTCTTTTACCACAAATCCGCCACCTATGCTATAGTAGGTTTCAGATATCGCTTTTCCGGTAGATAAAAAGGCTTGAAAGGTTACCGCATTAGGGTGAAATGGTAAGCTTTCGGCAAATAGAAAAATAAGGTCTTCTTGATAAGAAAAATCAATGTTGAAATGACCTGCAAGCCTTAACTTTTGCTCATCTTTAATTTGAGCAATAGTGCTATCAATGGCATTTACATCAAATGTTACGGGGTCGCCGCCAGCCAACCCCAATAAAATGGCGATATCAGTTCCGTGTCCCTTTCCAGTTTTGGCTAAGGATCCGTACAGTAAAATTTTCACTTGCTCCACATCGGCCAATACACCTTGGGCAGCTAAACTGCTGGTAAATTGTTGTGCAGCTCGCCAAGGGCCAAGCGTGTGCGAACTGGATGGGCCAATCCCTATCTTAAAGATGTCAAAAACTGATATTTGTTCATTTGGCATAAAGCAAAGCTATGAACTTTTTAATACAAAACGCTATCAGCGCTAAATCATATTTCGGGTAATTTTTCCTTTAATGATATAAAGAGAAACGATTTCCTTTTTGTTGATGATGGTATCCCCTTTAAAGTTTGGATTTGAAGATCTTAGGATAATTTTATTTGGATCTGGATGTTCATGTAAGATTTTGATGGTTCTTAAGCTATTGGAGTTTTCGCTGGTCATGATGACATAAGCTTCGCCCCATTGTATTATCTCATGGTTGGTAATTTCTTTTACGGCAATGATTTCTCCAGAAGCATATTTAGGGTACATACTATCGCCATACACTGGTAAATATGCTGCACAATCATTAAAAGGGCGGTAGTTTACGAAGTAATCAGGCTTTTCTTCCATCACTTTTAGGTTTTCACCTTTGGTTTCAGAAAGATTAATATTGTAATATGGCACGCCTACGCCTTCGCTGATCTTAGGACCAGTCGCAAGAAAAGGTTCGCCAGTTCCATTCTCCAGCCAATCAATATTTACATGTAAACTTTGGCTTAGCTTATACTTAATTGAAGCTGATATTTTCAAGCCTCCTTTTGCCCTCAAAATATCAGAAAGTGAACCTGGTTGAATGCCTAAGCGATAAGCAAAATCTTTTTGGCTAAGATTTAGTTCGCTAATTATAAATTTTAGTCGTTGATTTTCAGTCAATTGGTAGTTGTGTTAGTAAAAATTCTAATTTTAATTAGATTTTATTAGAAAAATCTAATTATGTTTATCCTATGCAAATTAGTAAAAATTGCAATTAAAATAAAGCCGTTCCCCACAAAGCAAGTTTTACCGCCTCTTCAAATATTTTAATTGCAATGATAGCTGCTACCTACTAGTAAAATCATTAATTAAAATATACTCCTATGGAACAGAAAGATCTTAATCTGGATTTAATGACGCTTTATGCTGCCAAATATGATGAAGCAAGGCTGAAAACTGTGGTTTTTGACGATTATTTGGATCCTTATCTATTGTTTAAGGACTTCTTTAGCGTGTCAACCATTGATGAACATTTGCTGGCCCTTAAAAAGATGTATCGCAGCGCTATTCGCTTAACCCGCATAAAGGCAGCTCCAGCCGATGTAATTTTTGACAGAGAGCTTTTTAGCTGTTTGTTAAATGCTGCTTGGGTGATTGACCAAACTGGGATCAGATTTGCGCAAACTAATGTAAAGTATGAATGTGTTGGCCAGAGTGGGGGAGCGTTGAGCAGTGAAAAAATAGCACGTTATTTAACTGATGTTGAAGTTGCGGATCCTTACTTGGGCATTAATACTGTGTTTAAGGAAATGGATTTGCAGAAATTGCATTTGGTGTTGAACGAATGGCTTAAGTTGGCCTTATGTAAAAATGAGTTTGAAGAGGATTATAGGGGTAGGCGAAAGCTTTATAAAGGTATAGTGAAGGTGTTTATTTGTTGCTGGTTAATTTACGAAGGCGAGATTGTTTCATTGAATTTTTAATAGGCTAGTGTTTATGGAAAATACATTTTTATTAGCCCAGCCCCAAAATAACAGGTTACGTAAGATATTGGATTTAATGACTAACGTGATGCCTATTGGAATGATTTTTAATGTGAGTAAAAAGGTTGATTATTTTGATTTGATTGTGGTTTTAGATAGGCATTGTACTTATGTTTCGAAAAGTATTGATGTTTTGATGGAACCTGCCTTACTTCGTTTTTCGAATTGTGTTTACTCTTTGCATACTTTTTCGAGTGTTAGCCAGCAAATACAGGGAGGTAATTTGTTTTATTGTACTGTGTGTGTACCTGAAAATGTGATCTATAAAACAGAAGCCACGACTTTACAATTGCCTTTTAATTCTCAAGTCTTTAAGCAGCAGGTATTGAGTTATCATAGGGCTTTTGAAAAGGAAATGGAGATTGGAAAGCAGTTTTTAAATGGTGCGGTTTGGTATATTGAGCGTAAGATTTTAGGCTTGGCTACCTTTATGTTGCATCAAGCAACGGAGCTGGTTTATCGTTCATTTTTAAGTGCGCTTGGAGATAAAGTAGTTAGAACGCATGATTTAAATAAGTTGAGAAAATATTTACAACGGTTTGTGCCTGAAATATTAGGCGTTTTTGATGAGGATGAAATGATGGAAACAAGGCTTTTGAGCTTGCTGGAGAAAGCTTATTGCGATGCTCGATATCATGCACTTTATCAAATTTCGTTTGCTAGGGTAAACAAATTGTTGGAAGGGGTTAAACGCTTGCACGAAAGGGCTATTGCTGCCCATAACAACCAGATGTTTAGCTGGACTGGCAACTTAGAAATCGAACTCTAAAATACTGCTGTCTTGCAGCATCGCTTCTACAAATTCGTGGTGGTTGGTGGGGCTTCCTATCACATCCCAAGTACCTGTAATGATACCGTTTGCTAGTTGGTGTTTGCCCCGACTAGGTTTTAGTTTGTGCTGTTTAAAGATAAGTTCGTAGTTGTCCAGATCTTTGTTTTGATATTTTTTGGCAATGCGGTAAGTGCGTTTGGTGAAGCGGCGATCGGCAATGTTTTCTACATAAGGAAATACCAGTAGCGAGATTACGACTACGCCTGTTACGCCAATGGCCTGAATGAAGTAGCCTGAACCTACGGCCATACCTATGGCGGCCACAATCCAGATTACGCAGGCGGTGGTTAGGCCTTTTACTCGGTTTTCTTCCTTAAATATTACGCCAGCTCCTAAGAAGCCAATACCTGTTACAATATTGGAGGCAATTCTATCGTGACTTACGTCGCCAATTTTAACAGAAAGTACGGTAAATAGGGCAGAGCCTAGGCCAATCATGATCATGGTTTTTAAGCCTGCCGATTTGCTGCGGTACTCACGTTCGGCGCCAATAATGCCACATAGCAAAATGGCCAATAAAAATTTATTGACTTCTGCTATTGTTAAAAATTGGTTTCTATCGCCTAGTATTTCCCACATGTGATAAATGTAAAGAGTAAAAAGTTAAAAGTGAAAAGTTTTTTGATAGTTCCGTAAGTTAGGAGGAACAAAGAGTAAGGAGCAAAGAATAAGGACTGGGTATGAACTGCATGATTGAAAACCTGCGAGGTTTAGGTGCGGTGCGAAGGTCTGGGATTGTTGTGCAATGTTTTTGCTCAGTAGCCCCGATTGCAGCGGAAATACTTTTTTGTATTTGCTGTTCTTTAATATGCTGTCATGCTGAGGAACGAGGCATCTGTTGGCTATGGAAATTCTTCGACAGGCTAAGGATGACAGTGGTTAACAAAAAAGATTGAAGCGGAAAGCGGGAGTGGCGGAGGATAGTAGCAGGGAGATTGTGCTTCTAAATTTTAGTATATCTTGAGATTGCTTTCCCGAATGGTCGGGATAAACTGTGCCTGGCAATGACGATTGTGGGGATAAAAAAATCCCTCAAAACTTTCGCTCTGAGGGATTTTCGTATGTTTTGTCATTTTGACGATAGGAGTAATCTGTATGAGATTCTTCGCTTCGCTCTGAATGACAGCAACGTCGGGATAATCTTACATCATGCCGCCCATGCCACCGCCCATTGGAGGGTGTGAATGTGCTCCAGCACCTGCTTCTTCTGGCTCGTCTGCCAATACTACCTCGGTAGTTAACAACATTGCGGCAATTGAAGCTGCGTTTTCCAAAGCTACACGAGATACTTTAGTTGGGTCGATAACGCCCGCACCAATTAAGTTCTCGTAAACATCTGTACGTGCATTGTAACCGAAATCGGCTTTGCCTTCTTTTACTTTTTGTACCACGATTGATCCTTCGATACCTGCGTTTTCGCAGATTTGGCGCAATGGCTCTTCGATAGCACGTTTAACGATGGCGATACCAGTAGTTTCGTCTTCGTTGTCGCCTTTTAGGTTAGCTAAAGCTTCTACCGCACGTATGAAAGCCACACCACCACCAGCAACAATACCTTCTTCTACCGCTGCACGAGTGGCATGTAAAGCATCGTCAACACGGTCTTTTTTCTCTTTCATTTCTACTTCCGAAGCAGCACCTACGTAAAGTACGGCAACACCACCAGAAAGTTTAGCTAAACGCTCTTGTAATTTTTCTTTATCGTAGTCTGAAGTAGTGGTCTCAATTTGAGCTTTGATTTGGCCCACACGAGCTTTGATATCTTCAGTTTTACCAGAACCGTTAATTACAGTTGTATTGTCTTTGTCGATAACTACTTTCTCTGCAGTACCTAAGTAAGTTAAATCAGCATTTTCTAATTTGTAACCTCTTTCTTCAGAAATTACGATACCACCAGTTAAGATAGCGATGTCTTCTAACATTGCTTTTCTTCTGTCGCCAAAGCCTGGAGCTTTAACAGCAGCCACTTTCAGTGAGCCACGGATTTTGTTTACTACCAAAGTAGCTAAGGCTTCGCCATCTAAATCTTCAGCAATAATTAAAAGCGGTTTACCAGTTTGAACTGTTTTTTCCAATACTGGCAACAATTCTTTCATGTTGCTGATTTTTTTATCGTAAATTAAGATGAAAGGAGAATCTAACTCTGCTTCCATTTTATCTGCATTGGTTACAAAGTATGGAGAAAGGTAACCTCTGTCGAACTGCATACCTTCTACCGTTTTCACTTCAGTTTCAGTACCTTTTGCTTCTTCAACAGTAATAACGCCATCTTTACCTACTTTTTGCATTGCTTCGGCAATTAACGAACCAATTACCTCGTCGTTGTTAGCAGAAATAGAAGCAACTTGTTTGATTTTGTTGTTGTCTTCGCCAACTGCTTGCGATTGCTCTTTTAAGTTAGCTACTACCGTAGTTACCGCTTTGTCGATACCACGTTTCAAGTCCATTGGATTTGCACCAGCAGCAACGTTTTTAATACCAGCAGCCACAATTGCTTGCGCTAAAACAGTAGCAGTGGTAGTTCCATCACCTGCAATATCAGCAGTTTTAGAAGCTACTTCTTTCACCATTTGAGCACCCATGTTTTCAATTGGGTCTTTTAAATCAATTTCTTTAGCTACCGAAACACCATCTTTAGTAATTGCTGGTGAACCGAATTTTTTATCGATAATTACGTTACGTCCTTTTGGACCTAAAGTTACTTTTACTGCATTTGCTAAAGTGTCAACACCTTTTTTCAGTGCGTCACGAGCTTCAACGTTATATTTTACTTGTTTTGCCATTTCTTTATGAAATTTTGAATGATTGTATGAGAGAATGATTAAATATTCCCTCGGGTTTTATTTAAAATTTTGAATGATTGAGTTTTGAATGAATGAATATAGGTAAGGCGTACATCCTATTCTATCATTCATTAATTCTAAATTCAGTCATTATTTTTATCCAATTACAGCGTAAATATCGCTTTCACGCATAATTAAATACTCTTTTCCTTCGTGAGATACTTCAGTACCAGCAAATTTGCCATAAAGCACTACGTCGCCAACTTTTACAGTCATTGGTTCATCTTTTTTACCAGCACCAACAGCAACTACTGTTCCTTGTTGAGGTTTTTCTTTTGCAGTATCAGGGATATAGATACCAGAAGCCGTTTTTTCTTCAGCAGGTGCAGCTTCTACCACAATCCTGTCTCCAATTGGTTTTAAATTTAAAGCCATAACTCTAATAATATTATTTTGATTTTAAAATGTTTAAATTAACAGTATAACTGTCATCAGTTTTTATGCCAATAGGTTTTGGGTTGACAAAATTTCACCGCTTTGACAGTTGAGGTAAAGATAGTTTATTTTTAGGTGTCAGAGTGACAGGATGTTCTTTAAAAACCGCAGTGTTTATTTTCTAGAAGCGCAACAGCTAAGGCCATCTTTTTCCGCCAGTCCCGCTATCCGCTTTACTTCGCCTGCGGCTTCATGCCCGCTACTATCGGGGCTAGTTAACCCAAGCCATTATCATAAAATAAGGACCAACTTGAGTGTACATTACTGGCTTTGTGGTTGACGGTGCGCTGCCCACGGCAGGAAGGCGTCAACCATAGGTAAATTTGGTCCTGCCTATGGCAGGAAGCTGTCAACCTTAGGTGGACGGGCTGCTGCTTTAGTATTTGGGTCGTCCACCTAAGGTTGATGGGGTCTCGCTATGGTCGGTAAGGTTTTAACCTTTAATCCTCTCTTGGAATAACAAGAGAGTTAAACGTTTCACTTTGTTAGCGGCGGGGATTGGTAGGAGTTTCGTTATTGTTAAGGCGGCGCAACTAAAGAGATTCTTCGCTTCGCTCTGAATGACAAAATGCACATGGCTAATATTAATGGTTGCTTAACCAGCACATTAACTTTCCATCTTGTCATTCCGACGATAGGAGGAATCTCAATGGTTTCACTTTGTTAGTGGCGGGATTGGTAAGTTTCACTATTGTTAAAGGCGTCACAACTGAAGAGATTCTTCGCTTCGCTCTGAATGACAAAATGCACATGGCTAATATTAATGGTTGCTTAACCAGCGTATTAACTTCCCGTCTTTTCATTCCGACGATAGGAGGAATCTCTAAGCTTTCTATACTAATGCTTTCTAAAAGTCAATTCAACTTTTATAGAATTGCTTGGGAGATCGTGAATCTCACCGATGATCACGATCTCTTTTTTCGAGTTCCAACGTAGAACAGAGGTGGCACTGCTTTCACCTCGCGTTAAGGTGATAGAATTTTCTGTCGCAGTAAAAGTTCCATTATCTGATAATTTACCGTCTTGATAAGATTTAAAAGTATTATCGCTAAATACAATATAGGATTCCCCTATTTTGTAGGTTATATTTTCTTCAGTTTTTGTATCCTTACTGGTTTGTACTACATATAATTTAGTTTGATTCCATCTTCCTTCAAGTTTCTCTTGAGGGTCTTTTTTACAGGCGGTAAAGGTGGTGAAGGCAATAAATAATAAGAATAGCGTTCTTTTCATTTTTGAATAAGCGTAAATTAACAGATGCGCTAAAGTAATGATAATTTAGGCAACATCCATTTTAGATGTTAAAAACGGAAGCCCATCCCCACGTAGGTCATGGTGCTTTCTTTCGAGGTACCTATCACCGCTTGTAGTAACAGAAGGTCGGCAGGGGAGAAGAAGATACCGCCGCCATAGCCGTTGTGCCAAGTGTTGGATTGAACACCTTTAGACCAAACTCGTCCGATATCGTGGAAACCAATTAAGCCAACTTTGCCAGGGAAAAGATAGGAGTTGAAATCAAGGACTTTTAACCTTAGCTCAAGATTGTTGAAAGCCAGTGAAGTACCTGTAAAGCGGCCTCTATAAAAACCTCTTAAGTTCACAGATCCACCCAGTTTAACCATCTGGAAAAATGCGGGATCGCCTGCATTCGCTGCTAAGCCACTGCGATTGGCAATTACGAAAGTACCATGCCCATCGGGATTAAGGTAAGCGGTAAAATCAGTATGGAAAGTGCCCGAACGTAAATGGTTTTCGTTCAATTGTTGAAGCCCCCTAAGTGTAGTTTGCCAGTAAAGACCTTTGGTAGGCATTAACGGATTGTTCCTCGTATCGTAAATAGCCGTGAATTTTAAGCCAGTATACCATTTAGTGCTAAAGACATTTTCGCTAGGAAAGGTACTTTGGTAAAGCCCCAAGAATTTATTGCTGTTATTGGAATAGGCACTATTATAAAACTGGTTGCTAATGCCGGCACTTAATTCGAAATTACCAAAGCGACGTTTTAAGCTGATATCGGCATCTACCAAATCATATCGGTTACGGAAAAATGGTATTTTGTCATCCTGATCGTTGTCAAACTCACCATCCTCATCAGGCAAGTAGGCTATAAATTTAGAGTCATTACCGACGCCAAAAAAATTGCCGACGTTGTTTGGGCCTTGCGAAGAGGCTTTAATGTTGAGGTCGTAATTGCCAATAAGTTTCTTCCAGTCGGCCTCGTAAGCTATGGTGAATGATTTTCGAGGGATGGAGTAATTAGCAATCAGTTCATGTTTAAAAGCGTAAGGTTCTTTTCTAAATCCGTGCTTCGTATCTCTAAAGCCAAAATTTACGGATACGCCATTATCATTGTTGTACTCAGGGAGTACTACTATTTCAAACCTGTCGTAAGCAAAGCTCTTGCGGTTATAACTGTGAACAGCGGTATCGTTTGATAATTTAAATGCTGCCAGCTTTTTGTCGGGAAGGCTGTTCTTGCCATCCTTGTTGTCGTATATCAACAGCTTATTGGCATTTGCAAAACCGTTGTCAATTTGATAGGAATCCGAATCTTGTCCACCTATTAGGCGCACCTTAATGCTCGACTTGTGCTGACCTTTTACTTCAAAAGCATTATTGCCGCCATAACCATACAGCCTAATTTCTTTGGTCACTTGCGGAATGAATGTGCGTTGGTAAATAATCCCTTCTACATTGCCTTCTTTTTTGGTTTTATAGATGGTCACCGCTATTTCTCCATTTTCGCGGTAATCCAACACCAGCTTTTCATGCTTGTCGCTGGCAGGAATGTCAATGTAAATCGAAATAAATTGATAGTAGCTTATCGCTTGTTTGGCGAGGTTGTTTCGTCTTTGGATAAAGGTTTCGGCCAATCGCTTGCCCGAAATTTCATAAACTGCAGGCGGCATCCTTTTCATGGCACGATAGACAAGTGAATCGGGTAGGTGTTGTTGTACATAAGCAACTTGCTCTTCCCAATCTTGCTGGTTAAGGCCATTTAGAAATGAACGGTCAAAATATCTAGCATTAAAATTCCATCCGTTGATATCCCTTATTTCATTTTTATAAGGTTGAAATTTAGACTTTAGCCATTGGTGCGATACAATCCAAGGGAAAATACCCGACGTTTGATAATACACTTGGTCACGGTCTCGGGGAATTGGCGTGTATGTCACTTGTTTGCCTACCTTGTTTTTGTCCCATCTCCATTGGTCCTCATGTCTGTCCCAGTCGCCAAGCAGCATATCCAATAAACGTGCCCTCAACACCGTTTTTTGGTCTATTAGCTCATCATTATCCTTCTGTAGGTTTTTAATCAGTTTATCGGTGTTGACACTTTTTTCGCTTTCATCGGGAATGCGTTCTTCGAACAGGAAAACCTGATTGGCAAAATCTTTTCGGTATTCACCAAGTCCTGGGTCATCGGCTACGTAAACCACTTCAGGGTTCATGTGCGGGATATTGAGCGCATTGGCCAAAGGAGGTACGGTAAGTGCGGCAAATGGGTTAGCTGTGGTTACCTGATCCTGCAATATATCTTTGGCAATGGTTTCTTTAAGGTTTTCGGGAAGGGCTCTTTCTGGATATTTTTGTAAGGTGCGCAACACATATTGGCGTCCAGCGTTATCCTCTAGTCTTAAGGAACGCGTTTGCATACCACCGCCCAGCTTTACAATCTTAAGTCCACCTTTTTCCTGCTGAATGTTGAATACTCTTATTTTAACTGGAGCTGCCCAAGTTTTACGGTAGTTTTCGCCAAAGAAAAAGCGATGGAGCTTACCGACATGGTCATAGGTAGGGGCAACGGTAATTTGTATACTATCGGCCCTGTTTTGTGAGTTTGCTGAGTTGGAAAAGAGCAAACAGCCGAAAACGATGAGGAGTAATTTTTTCAAGAAAATAAAATGACTTTCTCAAATATAGAAAATAAATGCTGGGTAGCAATTTGAGCAAGTGTAGATTGTGGGAGAGGTTTAGTTGAATAAAACGTGTTGTACAAAAAAACTCCTTGGCAGTTAACCAAGGAGCTTACATTTATATTTCGTTTTGTAGAAATCTATTTTTTGGTAGTGTCAGCAGTTTTAGGTGCTGTTGCTGCAGGAGCTTGTTTAGTAGTTGGTAAGCCGCCACCAATTGGAGAAGGCGTTGCTGCTTTATTGATATGCTCATCAATTTTTGAACCAGTACCAGTAGTTGAACCTGATTTGCTCATTGCGGTAATCGCTAAAGAGAAAACCACGATTAAAGCTAATAAAACCCAAGTTCCTTTTTCTAGTACATCGCCAGTACGTTGTACACCAAACATATTGCTGCTAGCGCCACCAGTAGCTAAACCGCCACCTTTAGGGTTTTGTATCAATACAAATAGACCTAGTGCTACGCATACAATTACCAATAAAACAATAAATAAGATTAACATATCGTATAATAATTTTAAATTTTCTTTTCCAAAGACTGTATAAGGTCGGCAAAGTAACGGCTTTTTTCTGGAAATTTCAAACTTAATTTTTGATAAGTATCTATCGCCTTGTGATAAAGCATTTGCTCGATATAGATTTGTGCTAAAGTTTCAGATACCATGTCGTAATTGTCCTCGGCACTTCGTTTAGCTTTGTTCTCGTTGTTGATTTGATGTGGCTTTAGCGCCTTTATTTGTGGGTCGTTTTTAATGAACGAATCAATAATTTTACTTTCTTTCCTTGGGCTTTCGGTTGTTGGAACTGGTACATCCTGCCCAGGTTCAAAAGGAGCCTGTATGTGAAAGATATTCTCTATGTATTGTTGCTGCAAATCTGGCGTTGGTGAATTTGCTTTCGCAGGAGAAGCAAAAGGCCTAAAAATCTGCTCGTGGTCTTTACGCGTTTTTGCCAACCACCATAAAAAGGTGAATGGAAGTTTATCATCATCATATTTGCTAATGATATTTTCTTTGGCAGAAACTTCTTCTGCAATGCTTTCTGGTTGCGGCGGCGCTGGAAGTTCTTCTACTTCTTCAATCTCTTCTTCTTCCTCTGGGGCAGCTTCGGTTTCAAAACTAGGATCAAAAGCAAAGAAGTTAGCCTTGGTTAAGCTTTCATCATTTTGTTCCTCAGCTTTATCTGCAACATTGTCAACTTGTGGTTCAACAATAAGCTCCTCTTCAATAATTTCTATTTCCTCGGCTTCTTCAGTTCTATTTTCTTCAAGGGCTGTCTCTTCAACGCTCTTTTCTTCAGTTTCAGCTTTTGATAAATGTTCATCAGTAAGCGTCACTTCGCCAATCTCCTCAAAAATTTCTTGGTCATCAGCTTCTTTCACTTCAACTTCTGGAGAAATGGCCTCATCATTTACTTCCAGTGTAGGTTCACAAACCTTAATGACCTCATTGGGTAATGGTTCCAGATTTTCAATCTCTGGGACCACAAAATCTTGAGGAATGGTTTTGGTTTCTTGAACAGCGGTCGGTTCAACAGCTTCAACACCTTCTGATTTTTCGGCCTCTTTGATTGGTTCCTTTAAAATCACTTCGTGAGGCAAAGGCTCCAAATTTTCAATTTCGGGCGCATCGGCAATGGAAGCTGGTGGTGTTGCCTCTGTAGGAATTGTTGTTGGTACTTCTTCAGTATTTTTAGCAGCAATTGCTATTTGCTGTTGATTGTTCCAAACGGGATTGTTCACCACCGCTATTTCTTCAACTGCTTGTAGATGTGGCTGATGTAATACACGATGTAAAATACTTCCGTTGGTGTATAAAGCTGCTTTGGTAAGTGTACTTTGCTGTTCGGTATTTCCGTTGCCAGCTTTGGCTAACAGTAGGTATAATGGCTGAAAATAGGGATAATCTTCAACAAGATTTTGCAAAAATGGAATATCTTCTTGTGTGACCAAAGCTGGCCTAGCAAGTAGTTTTTCCAATTGTTGCGTTTTCTCTATATTCAACTCCATTGCGCTAAGTTAACAAATGAAAATACATTTTATTTACCATTGCGCAAAAGCGCGGTTAAAAATGTTCTCTGTAAGTTGTGTGGTTACCTTTTTGATTAAAGCTGGTTGCTGAGTTTGTAGGTTTTGGTTAGCTGGAAATTCAGTGAAGGCACTAAATGTTTCGTTGAAGCTTGTTTTTACCTTTCCAGTGTCTAGGTTGTTGGTGTATTTTACTTCTACGGTAATGGTTAAGCGGGTAGCGCCAGCAGTGGGTTGCCTGTTATCGGTAAAAGCTACTGGTCTAAGGTCATATCCCGTAATTCTGCCTTCTATAATGGCATCGGCATCGTTTTGCGTAATGCTTAACCTACTTTGGGTACGTATGCGTTCTTTTAAATCTTCAGTAAAAGACTGCGCAAGTGTAGGAATTACCAATGGGGCGTTGTTTTCAAAAAACCTTACATTAAGGGTTTTCATTGCAGGAGGAATAGAAGCCCCGTTAAATTTATAGCTGCAACCTGCTACAACCACAACCGCTAGAAAAAACAATATTCTTTTCATCAGTATTGTATTAAAGATTTAACTCTTTTATTTTTCTGTAAAGCGTACGTTCAGAAATGCCCAGCTCCTGCGCTGCAAATTTACGCTTCCCTTTGTGTTTCTTCAACGCTTTTTTAATCAAATCCGATTCTTTATCTACCAATGATAGCGATTCTTCCACCTCTTCTGCATCATGGGCAAAATTAAAATCATTAGGCATATTTTGAGAGGGGTGCTTAATGGTTAACGTCGGTTCAGAAGAATGATTGTTCAAATCAACATCTTGATAAAGTTGGTTAATGTACTGCGGATTGTCGGCAATCACGTGGGCCATATTTCCACCACCATTTTGGATGATTTCTGCCACTAGTTTTTTCAGTTCAACCATGTCCTTTTTCATGTCGAACAGCACTTTGTACAGGATGTCACGTTCAGAAAAGTCCTCTTTGCTGTTGCTGCTTACCGCCATTGGTAGGTTGTTGTTCTGCTCGTTAGGGATATAGTTTAACAAAGCAGTAGCAGTTACATTGCGATCTTTTTCAAGCACACAAACCTGCTCCGCAATATTTTTTAATTGCCTCACATTTCCTGGCCAACTATAATTGCTCAGTATTTGGACAGATTCATTATCTAGCTGTATTCCTGGTGTACGGTATTTATTGCTGAAATCTGAAACAAACTTTCTGAAAAGCAGGTAAATATCATCTTTACGTTCCCTTAATGGCGGAATTCGCAAAGGCACAGTGTTTAAACGATAGTACAAATCTTCGCGAAATTTACCTTTACGCACACTTTCATAAACATCAACGTTGGTGGCCGCAATAATCCTTACATCCGTTTTTTGTACTTTCGATGAACCTACACGCAGGTACTCACCACTCTCGAGAATACGAAGTAAGCGGGCCTGCGTACCGAGAGGTAGTTCGGCAACTTCATCTAAAAAAATGGTACCACCATTAGCCACTTCAAAATAACCTTTACGGGCTTCATGGGCACCTGTAAAAGATCCTTTTTCGTGACCGAATAATTCCGAATCAATGGTTCCTTCTGGAATAGCACCGCAGTTCACGGCAATAAAACTTCCGTGCTTACGGGTACTCAATTGATGGATAATATGTGAAAAAACTTCTTTACCACTTCCACTTTCACCAGTAATAAGTACCGACATGTCCGTAGGAGCAACCTGACTAGCTGTATCTATCGCTCGGTTCAACAAAGGCGAATTGCCAATGATGCCGAAACGTTGTTTGATGCTTTGTGTATCCATTTTATCTTATTGGTGTTGCGAGTTATACGTTACGGGTTGTGAGCCCAGTCACGTAACTCGAAACCTGTAACTCGTAACTAATTTACCACTCGTCCAATTAAAGTGGCGGTAGTGCAGCGTTCCACTAACACATTTGCATAATCGCCAGGTTTTACCGAATCTGTTACAGGGAAAACCACCATCACGTTCTCGTCAGTGCGGCCTCTGTATTCCTTGTCAGATTTTTTAGAAAAACCCTCGATAAGTACTTTAACGGATTTACCCACAAAATTTTTAATGTAACTGTATGAACCTTCGTGCTGTTTTTGGATGATTTCATTCAAACGTCTCATCTTTACTTCTTCAGGAATGTCATCTTCATATTTACGTGCAGCTAATGTTCCTGGGCGTTCCGAATAAGCAAATTGGTAGGCAAAACTGTAAACCACGTAATCCATCATGCTTAAAGTATCCTGATGCTCTTCTTCTGTCTCTGTGCAAAAACCAGTAATAATATCTGTTGATATGGCACAACCTGGAATAATACGTTTAATGGCATCCACCCGGTTCATATACCACTCACGGTCGTAAGTACGGTTCATGAGTTTTAAAATTCGGCTGTTGCCGCTTTGTACGGGTAAGTGAATATAGTTACAAATATTATCGTACTTAGCAATGGTGTACAATACCTCATCGGTAATATCCTTAGGATGCGAGGTAGAGAAACGAACCCTTAGTTCAGGGCTTATTTCGGCAACCATCGCCATTAATTGCGCAAAATTTACACTGCCTTCCAGCGCTGCATGACTATGGTCGCCACGTTTTTCAGGCAAGTCGGTTTTGTTCACTAAAGCTTCCAATAACGCATCACCCGTTAAGGTGTTCATGTCATCTTGCAAGTCATCAGCTTTACTTTTTACTTCCTGTCCGTCTTTCCAGTGGTACGAATCTACGTTTTGACCCAGTAAAGTCACCTCGCGATAACCTTGTTCAAAAAGATGAATCGCTTCATTCACAATCGTTTTGGGATCTCTGCTACGTTCACGACCACGAGTGAAAGGCACTACACAGAAAGAGCACATGTTATCACAACCACGAGTGATGGAAATAAAAGCACTAATTCCGTTGCCCGTTAAACGAACAGGACTAATGTCTGCATAAGTTTCCTCACGAGATAAAATCACGTTTACCGCCTTACGGCCATCTTCCACTTCGCCAATCAGCTTTGGTAAATCACGATAAGCATCAGGGCCAACCACTACGTCTACCAACTTCTCTTCTTCCAAAAACTTAGATTTTAAACGTTCGGCCATACAGCCTAAAACGCCTACTACTAATTTTGGATTTTTGCGTTTCTCCACGCCAAACTGTGATAGCCTGTTGCGAACACGTTGCTCCGCATTTTCTCTGATCGAACAGGTATTAATGAAGATTACATCTGCATTATGATAGTCGGAAGTAGTTTCAAAGCCAGTTTCGGAAAGAATGGAAGCTACAATTTCACTATCTGCAAAATTCATTTGACAACCATAGCTTTCTATGTAAAGCTTTTTTCCGTCACCTTTTTTATCTAATACCAACGCTTCTCCTTGGCGAGATTCATCATGTGTTTTATCTTGAAGCTTGAAATCAATCATTAACAAAATTGTTTTAATGGGCTCCAAAAATACAAAAATTTAATCATAAATGACAGAATGGCAGTAATTTTACAATCTCTTTATCATCACAAACAATAAGGCCCTGATTTTGTCTTTAGAGGAACTAATAAAATTTTAATGGACAAACAGGCATTCTATCGTAAGCGTAAATTTTGGTATTGGACTGGCGGTATCGTAGGAGCTATTATTATCCTGCTGGGTATTGCCGCATTGGTTTTAAGTGCCAAATGGAAACCTACGCTAACCACAAAAATTAAAGACGGTGTAAAAGAAGCGTCAAAGGGACTGTATCATGTTGATTTTAAGGATATCCATTTGAATTTACTTACGGGAACAGCCGTTTTGGACAGCATTAGCCTTATACCAGACACTAACGTGTTCAATCAATTGCGGGCAAATAAGGAGGCACCAACCCATCTTTTTAAAATCAAACTAGCACATTTGAAGATATCGAGAGTGGGCGTGTTAACGGCTTACTTTAAAAAGAAAGTGGCCTTGAAAGCCATTATTTTGGACAAGCCTTCCATCGATATGATTTATCACAAAGTGTCCAAACGTAGGGATGCCGCGAAAAAGGAGCAAACGTTATACGAGTTAATTTCGAAGTCGCTAAAATCTATTTCAATAGGACAAATAAAGGTGCAAGATGCTGATTTCGATTACTATAACGGCAAACAAAAACTGAATGCAGTTAAACATCTATCTATAAATGTGAAGGATGTATTGATTGATTCACTGTCGCAATTTGATACCACAAGGGTTTTTCATAGTAAAAATATTGGGTTTGAGTTGTTAGGCTATCAATCGGTAACGAAAGATAAAATGTACACCTTAAAACTGGATACGATTAGAGGATCGGTTACGGGAAAAGATTTGGAGATAAGAGGCTTTAAAATGGTTCCGATGCACCCGAAACTTGCTTTTAGCAGAAAATATAGTGCACAAAAGGATAGGTACGATTTGAGTTTTCAAAAGATCAGCCTGGCGGGAATAGATTATGTAGGGTTGAATAATAATGGAGAACTTTATGTAAAAGAAGTGAATTTAGGACCAGCTAAGGTAGATGTTTTTATGAACCGAGAGTTGCCACCACCAAATATTGATAAAGCTCGGAATTTCCCTCATGTGGCCTTGCGAAGATTGCCCATTTCAACAGTGGTGGAACGTTTAAAAATTGCCAAGGTGGATGTCGCTTACGGAGAGTACAATCCCAAAACAAAGGAGATTGGAACAATCAAACTCAGCGGTTTAAATGGAACGGTCAGCAACCTGACTAATGATAGTGCCCGCTTATCCTCACAAAACCATGCTTATGCAGATTTAACTACCTATGTAATGGGTGTTGCACAAATGAATGTTAAAATTGACTTTAACCTCACGGCCAAAAATGCTGCTTTTCAATATAAAGGCACGGTAAAAGGTTTTGACTTAAAAGCCCTGAATGCCATTTCGAAACCTTTGGGACAAATAGCCATAGAAAGTGGGAAAGTAACGAGTGCCTATTTTGATGTCTCGACAAATAGTAGCGGCTCAAAAGGCGTGGTTAATTTCTTCTACACCGATTTAAAAATTAAAATGTTAGGTGAAGATGAAGATGGGAAAGAGAAAAAGAAAGGGCTGCTTTCATTTTTAGCCAATACCATTTTAATTAAGGATGATAATATTCCAGGAGAAAAAGCCAGAAAGGTGACGGTTATACATGAACGAGTGCCCCAGGCCTCTTTCTTCAACTTAATGTGGAAGACGGTTTTCAAAGGAATGAGGGAAGCCGTTGGTATTGGCATTGTACCGATGAAGAAAATGCCAGAACCGAAGAAGAAGTAATAGTTGGCGTTTACACTTTATCCGTGTAAAAATAATTTCCGTATCTTGGGTTGTTAACCCCGTTTTAACCCCATGACGCTAAAAAAGATTATCAAGAGCAGAAAATTTAAATACATCTCGTTTGTTTTCCTGTTTCTGGTAATCGTAATCCTTGGTGCTTCGTGGTATATCGCTGGAAAAATAAAGCCTCTTGTGCAGCAGGAACTTGGCGCTATCGTTAAAAAAGCTACCAATGGTCTTTATGATATTCATTTCGATGAGGTACGTGTTAATCCGCTAACAGGCAATGCCTCTTTAACCAAAGTAAGATTAGTGCCTGATACCGTTGCCTACCAAAAATTGGTGACTGAACAAAAGGCACCTAACAATTTGTACTTTATCAAACTCGAAAAACTGAGCATCAAGAAATTTCATCCTTTTAAAATCTATTTTGATAAACGTTTGGAGATTGATTTGTTGCTGTTTGATAAACCGCATATTACCATGGTGAATAAGTCTTTCGCTTTTAATGAAAATAAGCCGACTATCCCTGAAAAATCGCCATACGATTACATTAAATCTATTTTTGAAGCCCTGCACATCAAAACCATTGATTTTAAAAACGCAAGTTTTAAGTACGTTAATAAAAACGATTCGATAGTAGAATCAGATACTGTTTCCAACCTCAGCATCACTTTAAAAGATTGGTTAATTGATTCGACTTCAGCAAAAGACAAAACCCGATTTTACCTCTTGAAAGATGCTTATGTATATCTTAATAATTACACTTATGCTACCCCAGATAGCATGTATTATATCAAGGCGAGCCAGTTTGAATTTAGTGCCTCTGCAAAAAAGGTAAACATTAAAGAGTTTGCTTTAACCCCGCGTTACTCTGAAGAGGAGTTTGCCAGAATCAGCGGCTACGCTAGAGACCGTTATTCCTTACAGTTGAATAATATCGACTTGTCTGGGATTAACCTAAGCGCCTACCTTAAGCGAGGAGAGGTGTTTGCAGATGAAATGCATATTGCCAATGGGTTTCTGTCGGTGTTTAACGATAATTCTTACCCTAAACTGGTGAAAGACAAAACAGGTAGGTTTCCTCATCAGTTGCTGCAGAAAATCAAAATTCCCATTACGTTAAAGAAAATTTTACTGCAAAAGCTGGATATCAGTTACGCTGAGTTTGATGCGAGAAGTAAGCAAAGAGGCAGAATTAGTTTTAACAATACTTCTGGCGTGATTAGCAATGTCACCAATCAGGCCAAATACAAAAAAGTAAATCCCATTACGGAGGCTAATTTGGTGAGCCATTTAATGGAGCAAGGCAAGCTCACCGTTAACTTTAAATTTAATACCATTGCTCCTAAAGCCGATTTTACTTATCGAGGTCAATTGCAGGACATGGATGCGCGACAATTGAACTATATTACCAGACCATTGGCTATGGTACAGGTAAAAAGCTGTCTGATTCGTAAACTGGCCTTCGATATTAAAGCAAATGAAGATGTGGCTACAGGAAGGGTGAAATTTTTATACAACGATTTATCCTTAGGATTAATGAAGCAGCATGAAGGCGGACAGCGGCTACAGCGCTTGGGGCTTTTGTCTTTATTGGCCAATGCAATCATCATCCATTCCGATAATCCTTCGAACGACGGAAAGTTTACTGTGGCACCAATTAATTATAAACGTAAACCAACGGGTTCTTTTTTCAATTTTATTTGGAAAACTTTATTTCAGGGGGTGAAGTACAGTGTAGGTTTTACGCCACAGAAAATAGCAGAGATTAAAAGTTACACCACTAAGTTTGAAAATATGAAAGATGAACGTGAGAAACGAAGAATGAGGAGAGAATTAAGAAAATCTAAGCGTTTAAAAAATCGATAAACTAAGGACTGAATTTTTTATTCAGCGATAAATATTTAATATTGCGACCTAACTAACCAGATGGATAACCAACTAACTTACCAGTTGCTATGGGAAAGAATTTGCATGGGCGACCGTGATGCATTCTTTGACCTATACAAGGCGCTTTACTATCGTCTGGTTAATTTTGGTGTGAGGGTTTGTGGCAATACAGATTTATCCAGCCAAGCCACCGACCATGTATTTACGGCTATTTGGGAAAAAAGAGAAAACTTAGCTCGGGTAGAAAATGTAGAGGCTTATCTCAGGACCTTTCTTAAAAGAAAACTTTTGCGCCTTTTGGAAAGAGAGCGAAAAATACATGAAGCGCTTTTTAAAGCTGGCGACGAAGGCGAATGGATGGAAATGAGCTACGAGGAGTTTATCGTAAAGGTACAAAGCGATGAAATTGTTCGCTACCAACTTAAACAAGCCCTTGCGAAACTCACCTTTAGGCAAAAACAACTTATTCATTTAAAGTTTTTTGAAGGACTAAGCTATGAGCAAATAGCGGAACAAACCAATCAGTCCATAAAAACGGCCTACAATACTATCTACGATGCCTTAAAGGTATTACGTAAAGAGCTGAATAGCTTTTAAAAATTATAGATTTTTTTGACGATGTTTAAAAAAAGTTAAAAAATCTTTAGGAAAAAACTCCGATTTGTGGCACTGTCTTTAAAAGGTGCAATTATAATGATAGACAGGAGTAAATTTGAGGCTGAAGATTTTTTAATAGATGCAACATTCCAGCACTATTGTGCAGGTACCGACCAATTATCTATTGATTATTGGACCAAGTATATTTCACAACATCCTGAACAGCAAAAAACAATTGCCGAAGCCGAAAAGCTTTATCGACTTTTAAGTGGTAACAAGTCAAAACTGAATGAAAGAATCTTGGCATTCCAACAATCATTTGAGCAAGTTAAAGTTGTGCCGTTAAAGTCAAGGAGGATTTGGTGGTCCGTGGCAGCAGTGTTGTTAGTACTTGGTTTAGGTTCTATCTTTTTTGCTGAAGAAAAGTCCGTGCCAGTAGCCGTTTATGCCCAAACCTATCAAACCAAGGCGGGAGAACGGAAAAAAGTAACACTGCCAGATGGCTCAACCGTTTGGCTAAATTCGAAAAGTATACTTAAGTTAGACGAGAACTTTAATGAGAGTAACCGCTTAGTGTTATTGCAAGGCGAAGGTTATTTTGATGTTAAGCACAGTAAAAAGCCGTTTAAAGTTCAGACTTCAGAATTTGAAATCAACGTATTGGGAACGGCATTTAATGTGAAAGCCTATCCAGATGAAATTACCTCCGAAGCCACTTTGATTCGTGGTTTGATTACCATGCAGCCTGTAAATGGTGGCGGAATCATTACCCTAAAGCCAAGTCAAAAAATCACCCTGTATAAAAAGACGGCTGCGACCACGCTGCCTCAACAAAAGCGACAACTGAAAATCTCGCATCCAGAAATTACGATAGACCACTACCAATTGGCAAGAGATAGCACGGTGGTAGAAACGGCTTGGGTACAAAATAAAATAGAAATCTTAGACCAAGACTTTTTAGAGATAAAAACCATTCTAGAAAAATGGTACAACGTAAAAATCACATTTACTAGCCCTGAAATAGAAAAATATCGTTTCACGGCTACTTTTAATAATGAAACAATTAAGGAGGTATTAGATGCCTTACAACAAGTAGAAAAATTTAATTACGAAATAAAAGGAGATCAAATTAAGATATCAAAATAAAAAAGAAAGGACGATGTTGACGCATCGCCCTTCGCAATTTTTTTGATGTATTTATGGCAGTGTTCGCTAAAACACTGGCTGCCACAAACCGCAACCAAAACACAAACATAATGATTAATTATTACTTACCGCAAGAGCGTTTTAGGTACAGACGCCTCTTTAAATTTATCATCCTAATGAAACTGTCTTTTTTAGTGGTGTTCATTACCTGTTTAAACGTTTCCGCGTCGGTTTTCTCGCAAGAGAAAATTTCGCTAGATGTGAAGAAGGCCAAGCTTTCGAAGGTATTAAAGCTTATCGAGGAGAAGAGCAAATACCGTTTCGTTTACAGTTCAAACTATGTTCCCATTAACAAAGATGTGAGTATTAAAGTGACCAATATCCCAGTGACTGACGTGCTGAGCGAAATTTTGGAGCACACCAAGTTAAGCTATTCGGTTTCCGACCTAGGCCTCATTGTTATTAGCCGGGTAAAAGATTCTCCTATTAAAGGAACTGTTAAAGACGGAAAAGGGCTCCCATTGCCAGGTGCAAGCGTCAGGGTTAAAGGTACCAGCCGTGGTACCTCAACAGATGTTAATGGAGATTTCTCCATTATAGTGCCTGAAAATGCAGTTTTGGTTGTTTCTTATGAGGGATTTTCATCCCAAGAAATTGCTGTAGGAGGCAAAAAAACTTTAGACGTTGTTTTACAAGAAGACTCCAAGCAATTGGGCGAGGTAGTAGTTACCGCTTTGGGTATCAAACGTGAAAAAAGAGCATTGGGCTATGCCGTTAGTGAAGTAAGAGGTGAGGAATTGACCAAAGCAAGAGAACTTAATGTGATGAGTTCATTGTCAGGTAAAGTGCCAGGCCTAGATGTAAGTAGCACCGCTGGTGGTGCTGGTGCAGCAATAAGTGTCACCATTCGTGGCGTATCAAGTTTGAGCCAAAGCAACCAACCATTGTACGTGATTAACGGTGTGCCAATGGAGAATAAGCCAGTAGGCCTAAATAATGCCAACCCTAATGGAAATAAAGGTAGCCAATGGGATAATGCGCCAGATTTAGGTGATGCCGTAGGAAACATCAATCCCGACGATATCGAAAGTATTTCGGTGCTAAAAGGTGCTGCCGCTGCTGCGTTATATGGCTATCGTGCAAAAGGAGGCGTTATTTTAATTACCACCAAAAGCGGAAAAGGAAGTGGAATTGAATTTAATAGCAATTACGTGGCAGAGCAGGTGGTAGACCGTACCAACTGGCAATATGTTTACGGACAAGGTGCTAATGGCAGAAAGCCAACTACAGCAGCAGGAGCCGCTCAAGTGGGAGGATCAAGCTGGGGTGCTAAGTTAGATGGAAGCGATGTGATCCAATTTGATGGCGTGAATAGACCTTATTCGGCTCAAAAAGACAACATCGAAGATTTCTATAAAACAGGAGGGACTTGGACCAATACCTTGGCATTGAATAAAAGTTTTGATGGCGGTAGTATCCGTTTATCAGGAAGCGATGTCAATAACAACTCTATTGTACCTAATTCGGGCTTAAATAGACAATCGTTTAACTTCGCTGGGATTTTCACACCGATCAAACGTTTAAGTGTCGATGCTCGTGCAAATTACATTTTAGAGCAGGTTAAAAACAGGCCAATGGTTTCAGATGGTGCTGGTAATGCCAATTACAACGCTATCTTTTTGCCAACAAGTATTAACATCAATAGCTTGAAACCTTGGCGAAATGCAGATCAAAGCGAAAAACTATACAATTCGGGTAACGTGTATGCCACCAATCCTTGGTTCGCCGCTTATGAGTTTGTCAACAACACCAAACGTAATCGTTTATTAAGTTCGGTAACGGCAAAATATACCTTAGATAATGGTTTGTTTATACAAGCTAGAGCAGGCCAGGACAGTTACAACGATACCTATAAAAACGTGGTGCCTTCTGGTACTGGTTACTACGCCAATGGTAAAATTGCCGAACAAGCCACCAAGTTTTCGGACATTAACGCAGACGTGTTGGTCGGTAAAACATTCACCTTGACTGATGACTTTTTCTTAACGCCTAATTTGGGAGCAAGTTACCGTAAAACAGATGTGTCTCAAATGACTAATAATGGAACTGATTTTGCAATTTTTGGTGTTTATAATATTAAAAATGCCTTAAATAAGTCTGTAAATTATAGCGAGACCCACTCCGAAACACAATCTGCTTACGGAACCTTAGAGTTTAGTTATAAGGACTGGTTTTACTTAACAGGAAGTGCCCGTTCTGACTGGTTCAGTACTTTGGCAACACCGCTTAAGGATAATAAATTATACATCATTTATCCTTCGGTTAATGCTTCTTTTGTATTCTCGGAACTTTGGAAGCCATCTGTATTAAACTTTGGAAAAATTAGAGCTGGTTATGCTGTGGTAGGGCAGGCTACAGACCCTTATCAAACAGCATTAATCTACGACTTTATGAGCCAGAATTTGAATAATTCACCCTTAGGAATTATTAAAAATGGCAATATCCCTAATTCTTCACTGGTAGCTTCAGAAGCTTCAGAACTAGAATTTGGTACAGAATTGCGTTTTCTGAACAGCAGATTGAATTTAGATTTAACCTGGTATAAAAAACGTTCTAAGAATGAAATCTCATTTGTAACCACTTCTAGCACTACAGGTTATGCGGGTGCCGTATTAAATGCTGGTGAAATAGAAAATAAAGGTTGGGAAATGTTGCTGTCTGGACAACCACTAAAAACAAGAGACTTTATGTGGACTTCTTCTTTAAATGCCACTTATAATAATAATAAGGTACTTTCTCTAGCAGAAGGTGTAGACAACCAATTGATTGCTACTTCGCGTTCTGGTGTAGGTTTTTTACAAAATATCCCAGGTAAAGCAGCCTCTCAAGTGATGGCTTATGATTATAAATATGATGCTAGTGGTAAAATTATAGAGGATGCAAACGGACCCGCGAGAGGAGATTTAAAAGCCTACGGATCTGCCTATAATAAGTGGTTTGCAGGATGGAACAACGAGTTCAACTACAAAGGCATCAATCTTTCTATTTTAATTGATGGTAAATGGGGTGGTAAGATTTTTTCTGCTACTGATTATTATGGCTATATCTTTGGCTTGCATCAATCCACTTTAGCTAACAGAGAGACTTTAGATGCTCCAGGAAATGTAACTGCGGCTAAGTTTTACGAAAATACCGCTAATAATACTTCCTTTCGTTTTGTACAAGATGCCAGCTTTATTAAGTTGAGACAGATTGTATTAGGATATAATTTTCCAGCTAAAATGTTCAACAACAAAATTCAAGGACTTAACGTAAGTTTCGTAGCAAGAAACTTGGCCATTCTGATGAAAAATACCGATAACATCGATCCAGAATCTAGCTACAATGCAACCTTCCCTGGTCTTGAATTGGGAGGTGTTCCTCCAGTTAGAACCTTTGGATTAAACCTAAACGTTAAGTTTTAAAACCTAAAAAACGATTGACATGAAAACAAATTTTCTTAATAAATATAGTTTGCTAGCGATCTTTGTATTGTTTCTTGGCGCAGGTTGCACTAAGGATTTCAAGGATATCAATACCGATCCGGTAGCATATGGGCCAAGCAGCTTTGACCCAAATTATATGCTGTCTACAGCACAACTAACTTACACTGGCAGTATCGATTTCTCTTATGATACTTGGCGTGGAAATCTGATCTATTGCTCCACCATGATGCAAGGTATGTCTACGGTAGTAAGCTATTGGGCAGGCGATAAGTATATGTTAAATGAAGGTTATACCGCTGCTTATTGGGGGAACGGTGCCGTTGGAGCATATATTGAACAAGTTCGCCCAATTGTAGATGCCGTAGAATTTGCCAAAGGAAATGCAAAATACAGTAATTTATACAATATCGCCCGTATTTGGAAGGCAGTAATTTTCGCCCGATTAACCGACTTGTATGGAGATGTACCTTACTTACAGGCAGGGCAAGGCTATTATACGAGCAACTACACGCCGAAGTACGATAAGCAACAAGCCATATACATGGATTTACTGAAAGAAGTGGATGAGGCTACTAACGCTTTAAATTCTGCTGGAGATAAAGTAGTGGGAGATGTTATTTATAAAGGTGACATAGAGAAATGGAAGCGTTTTGGTAATTCCTTCATGTTGCGTTTAGCTATGCGTTTGGTAAAGATAGATGAAAACACGGCCAGAACGTATGCTACTAAAGCTATTGGTAAGACACTTACTTCTAATGCAGACGATGCGATCGTTACTCATGACACCCAAGGAGATCGGGTTACTCAGAACAGAAATAGCCAAGTATTATTGGGCGACGGTGGACAAGAACATTATTATGTAAAATGGTCTAAAACTTTTATCGATTTGTTAAAAACGACAGCAGATCCTCGTTTGGGGAAAGTTGCAGTGACCAAATTGTATTTAAGCGATGGTTCTAAGACTCAAAACGCAAATTTTGATGCCAATCCTTTAGTGCAAAAAGGAATGCCGAATGGTAAGGACTTAAGTAGTGTGCCTAGCCAGAATATCAGCTCTGATCCATTTTATACCACGATGCCAGATTATTCGTCTCCGCATCCTAATATGTTGAAGAGAAATGGCGTCACTTTCATTTTATCTTATTCACAAACAGAGTTGTTGCTTGCGGAAGCTGCTCAACGTTGGGGGATTGGTGGTAGTGCAGCTACGCATTACAATGCCGGTGTAAAAGCGGGCATCACTGGACTTAGTCCGTATGATGCAAGCATGGCTATTGCAGGAACTACGGCAGATACTTATTTATTGGCAAATGCTTATAATACTGCAACAGGTTTGCAGCAAATTAATACCCAATATTGGGTGCAATGTAATGTGCAGCTTGATTTTTATGAGACCTGGAGTAACTGGAGAAGAACTGGTTTTCCTGTGTTAACACCAGTGGTTTTCCCTGGTAATGCGACTAACGGAACTATTCCTCGTCGTTTCCCATATCCAGTAGAGGAAGCAGCTAAAAATGGTGCGAATTATCGTGAAGCTTCTGCGGCAGTTCCAGGAGGAGATAATTTGACCGGTAGAGTTTGGTGGGATAAACAATAGCGCTCAATATTAAATGAGAAAGGCCCCGCATGTGCGGGGCCTTTTGTTTTTTAAGAAAGAAAAGGGATTACGAAATCACCCAATTCCAACCAAAAGTATCCGGAGCTAAACCATATTTAATATCATTTAGCTTTTTAGCAATACTGTTAGAAACGCTTCTGGTCGCAGGATCAGTTAAAGTATAATCTTTACCTTGATAACTGATCTCACCAATGTGTGTTACTGTAGCAGCGGTTCCTGCAGCAAAAGCTTCAGTTAATCTTCCGTTTTCAATACCCTCAATAATTTCTTTTACTGAAAGTCTTCTTTCTTCTACTTCAATGCCATCAGCTTTTGCCAATTGAATAATGGTATCTCTGGTTACCCCGTCTAAAACCGTAGTTCTTACCGCTGGAGTTACTAGTTTACCATCAATAACAAACATTAAGTTCGCCGTTCCCGCTTCTTCGATAAACTCGTGAGTTTGAGCATCAGTCCAAATTAATTGGTCGAAACCTTCTTTTCTGGCAACTTCAAATGGGTATAACGAACGAGCGTAGTTTCCTGCAGTTTTTGCATAACCTACACCACCATCATCAGCTCTAGTAAATTCAGTTTCTACTTTAACTTTTAATGCTTTGCTGTAGTATTTTCCTGTTGGCGTAGTTAAAATTCCGAAGGTATAACTGTCAGATGGTCTAACCCCTAAGTAAGGGTCAGTAGCATACATTACAGGTCTAATGTAAAGGGCATAATCCTCTTGTGCAGGAACCCACTTCTCATCAATATTAATTAGCGTAGCCATTCCCTGCATGAAAATTTCTTCAGGAACTTCGGCCATTGCCATTCTTTTTGCCGATTTATTGAAACGCAGGAAGTTCTTGTCTGCTCTAAAAATGCTGATCTTTCCGTCAGGCAGTCGATAGGCTTTAATACCTTCGAAAATAGCCTGTCCGTAATGCAGGGCAGAAATGGCAGGGCTCATAGGGATTGGACCATAAGGAACTACTCTAGGATTTTTCCATTCACCATCCTGATAGTCGCACAAAAACATGTGATCGGTAAATACTTTACCGAATGGCAATTGCGAAAAATCAGTAACGGTAAGGCGAGTTTGCTCAACCTTTGTTACTTTGATGTCTAATGTTTCGGTCATTTTATAACATTTTTTTAAGATAGCTTTCAATAGGTCGTCATTTCGAACGAAACGTAGTATCGGAACCTTTTACTACCCTCGAAAATGACGGTCGTTTTAGCGACCTCGTGTTTATTTGCTGCAAAAGTACTAAAAATCAAGTGTTTTTTAAGCCTTTACAAAGATTTAATGTTTGTTTTTTAGTGTTTGCAGCACACTAAGTACCCATCCTTTTCCCCATTCTTCCGTCTGCTCATCCGTCCATAAAAACGGGTAGAAAATTCTTTTTTGAAAACGCGGAGGCAAGTACTTTTGCCAATTGGTTCCTCCCGTTGCGGCAATATCTACAGGATCTTTTTCGAGATACCTTACTGCCGATTTATAGTGGGATAAAGGCCACTCCACGTTGACATAAAGGTCTAGTTTGCGTAGTTCTTCTGCTAATTCGCTTACCTCTTCGCCTTTTGCTTCCAATTGTTTGTATAGTGAAGCAAAATTGCTGTGCTCTCTTTCTTTGGCCAATGCTAAAAACTGAGCTGCATATTTATTGATGAACTGTTTTAGGGTTAAAGTCTGTTTACCAGTGGCAAGCTCGGTGGCACCGAATTTCCAATAGATGTATTCGAATTTTTCTTCGATGCTGGCTCCTGCGAGTGCTTCTCTCTTGCTTTTGTCTACCAACTGGGTAAAATCTGTGGCTGATATTTCAATCATGCGGTATTGCCCGCTTTGAAAACCACTTGCAGGTAGTAGCGACATACGGAATTTTAAAAACTGTTCCTTTTCCATGCCATTCACCATCACTTCAAAAGAGGTAGTGAGTGCATTGAAATAAGCATTTATCCTTTTTACACGCTCGGTGAAAAACTTCGCGGTTAAATTTTCATGCGTTGCAATTTGTTTGCACTCGTGTAACGATAGCTTGAAATAAAGCTCTGTTATCTGATGATACATGATGAAAATTTCCTCATCTGGGAAAGGTGTTTTTGGACTTTGCAAGCTCAACAAAGTATCCAAGTGAATGTAATCCCAATAGGTGAGGAAATCGGCGTATAAAAGGCCATCAAGGTACGAGACCATATCTTGTCCCATGGCTTCGTATTTTTCCTGAAGTAGGGCTAATTTTTCTTTAATCTGTGGAGTAAGTTCCATTTGTTTTATCTTAAAATAAAAGGGTTTGCTAATTGAAATTCCTCTAGCGTAAAAGGAGGAAAATAAAAGACAATAACTAGCTTGGCCTATCTATGATAAGAGTGAAATTGAAAATCTGTATCCACGATGAAGATAGCATGGGACTATTTTTAGGCGTTTTGTCATTCAGAGCGCAGCGAAGAATCCCTTTTGGGTTGTATTTGAAATTCTTCGCTACGCTCTGAATGACAGTGCCGATTGTTAAATAACGCTAATCAAATTTAATACAATACCCTAAATTTTATGGTATGTTCAATTTTCTTCAATGATTTGAACAATTGCTTATCGTACTGGGCGTTAATATCGGTAATGGCATAGCCGATGGTGCTATTGGTCATTAAGAACTGCCCTACAATATTAATGTCATGTTTTGCAAAAATGGTGTTGATTTTTGCCATGATACCTGGTACGTTTTTATGGATATGGATTAATCGGTGCGATTTATCAATAGCTGGCAGTTGTAAATTAGGGAAATTGCAGCTTAAATATGTGGTGCCCTTATTCATGAAGTCGGCTACACGTTTAGGTATAAACAGCGAGTTTCTTGGATTTGCTTTAGCATCATCAAAAACAACAATGCCCATTTCATTGCAAATTTGTAGCGATAACTTGTTTCTGGCATTTCCCAAATAGCCAATGGTTTTAAGCTTGACCGCTCTTTTCAACTTTTCTTCTTCAATTTTTTCGCCATTGGCTAAAATCAACATTCCTACGTCAGCCACATATTTCTCTTCAAATTCAGTTTTATGGCGAATAGAGAAACCATCCTTTTTAAGGAAGTTAATCGTGTCGGCAGGAACATCGCCTATTACCAGGCATAAGATTCTGTTCTTAGGGTATGATATCGCCCTTGGCAAATTATTTACATACAAAAACTCGTCGAAACTTGGGGTAACGTGGTCGGCTTTAGTGACAATGCTTTCTCTGGCGATATTCTCCGTAAAGGCATAGAATTTTTTGATCAAACCACTTTCGCGAAGTTGAAAATCAGAATAGCCATCGCCAATACCATATAAATCGCCCTGCAAGTTCAATTGCTGCATCAGTTTTACTTTACCACCTTCTTCGCTTAGCGGATTGGCATGGTCATAATCTATAATTTTACCATCACCTGTAGTAACAAAGGTATTGGCATAAATATTTTCTTTTTTGATATGGTATTGACTTACTACTGGTGTAATAAATTCCTTAAAACCACCAGAAACAATCAGTACTTCATCCGCATGTTTTTTAAAGAAATCCGCATTGCGAGAAAAAGATTTTGATACTTTCTTTTTTAAATGCTTGATGAGTTTTTGCAGGTGTTCTTCATTGGCTTCGAGCAGTTTTACACGTTGGGCCAAGCTTTCTGAAAACGACAGTTTACCTTCCATGGCTAAATTGGTGTAGTCCTCTATCTTTTGGTAGATGGCTTCACGCTCGGGATGCTTGGCTAAGGAAATACGGGCTAGTTCGTCTAAGGCTTCAACTTGGGTAAATGTGCTGTCAAAATCAATGATGTAAAAGTTCTGCTGTTTCATCTGGAGTTTATTTCAAGGCATTGCATACTTCTGCAATACTTTGGTCTAGGGATTTAAATTCGAAGTTTAGGGTGTCTTTTATTTTTTGGTTGCTATAATAACTGAGGTTAAAGCTGCTGCGGGCGGCATCTTTGGTGAGGTCGGGAGCTTTGCCAGTGAAAATGGAAGCCAGTTTGGCTGCTCTCCAAGCAATGCCCAACATCCAAGGTTTTGCTGCTATAGCTGGTGCTTTAATGCCAAAGCCCTGAGCAATTTGAGCAAAAAAATCTTTGTAATGCAGGTTGTCGGCACTTAAAGTAAATCGTTCAGCGGTAATTTCACTATTCATTAGCAAAATCATGGCTTTGGCCACATCTTCTACATCTACAATGCCCGTGGCACCATCGGTGTAAAACTTTAGGCCATCTTTTACCAATTTAAAAATTGCGCCACTACCGTTGTAGCCCGCATTTTTGCCAATTATTACGGCTGGATTTACAATCACGGCATCCAACCCTTCGGCTACGCCACGCCAAACTTCCATTTCGCCTTCATATTTTGAAATGGCATAGTTGTGCGCTTTGGCATCATATTCCCAAAAATGCTTTTCGGTAATGAGCTGTCCTTCCTTGGCAATGCCCAAAGCTGCAATGGAACTTACGTGCAATAAACGCACATTATTTTCCATACAAAGGTTAACAATATTGGCTGTACCTTCAATATTGATCTTAAATAGCTGTGTTTTATCTTTAGGATTAAATGATACAGTTGCTGCACAATGATAAACATGGGTAATACCCTCAAAGGCATCGGCAAGGCTTTCGGTCTCATTCACATCGGCCAAATGCCATGTTAGCAATGGGTTGTTTTGTAGCAAGGCAGGAACGGTAGAACTGGCTCTTTTGATTGCTCGTACCGCTATATTGCTGTCGGTAAGCTGCTTCACCAATTCTGCTCCTAAAAAACCCGTAGCGCCTGTAACAAGTATCATTTCATTTTTTTAAGGATGTTAGAGCCTGCTTTTTAGCGAAACAAGGGATATTTAAAACATAATTTTAAACAGGCTCTTAATATATGCGCCCAAAAATAGATATTTGGGGGCAAACATTTAAATAGCTTTATGACTTTGTCTGATTTTTTTTCTCCAATAGACCCAGAAAAATTTACGCCTAAGAAAGGTTTCTTAACCAGTCAGTTGGGGATGAAGGTAGAATTTTTTACCGACACTTTTCCAGAATTGGAAGAAGGCAAGTACGATTTAGCCATTTTGGGAGTAAAAGACGATAGGGGAGCAGTACACAACAACGGCTGTTCTTTAGCGCCAGATTATTTCCGCGAACAATTTTACCTGCTTAACGAGGGACAGGTAAATACCAAAATAGTAGACCTGGGGAACATTGTTGCTGGACAAGAAATTTCGGATACTTATTTCGCTCTAAAAACGGTAGTTGCCGAATTGGTAAAGTTGAATATTGTGCCTATTGTTATTGGTGGAGGGCAAGATTTGACCTATGCGCAATATATGGGATACGAGCATTTAGAGCAAAAAGTTGATTTATTGGTGGTAGATAATCGTTTTGATATTGATGAAGATGATTCGGAAGGTGTGGCTACCACTTCACAAAGCTATTTAAGTAAGATTTTCCTACATCAGCCCAATTATCTGTTCAATTATAGTAACATGGGCTATCAAACTTATTTTGTAAGTCAGGATAGCCTGCGTGTAATGGATAAACTTTATTTTGATGTACACCGTTTGGGAGAATTCGTCTCAGATCTTTCTGTTTCTGAGCCTGTCATTCGTAACGCCAATATGGTAAGTTTTGATATGGGAGCTATTCGTTCCAGCGATGCTTGTGGGAATATGAACATGGTGCCCAATGGCTTTTATGGCGAGGATGCTTGTCGCATTGCGAGATATGCGGGAATGAGCGATAAACTGACTTCTATTGGTTTTTACGAATTTAATCCAGCTTTTGATAAAGGAAGTCAAACGGCCATGTTGCTTTCGCAGATGGTGTGGTATTTTGTAGATGGATATTATGCCAGAAAAAAAGATTTTCCATTAACTCCGAAATCTCAATACATTATTTACCGGGCAACGGTGAATGATGGCGCTACTGAAGTAAACTTTGTAAAAAGTAAAAAGTCAGATCGTTGGTGGATGCAGGTGCCTTACCCAGCAAATGGCTCTAAAAACGAACGTTTTCACTTAGTGCCTTGTCGTTATGACGATTATAACACGGCTGTTAAAGGCGAAATGCCCGACCTGTGGTGGCGTACTTATCAAAAACTCATTTAAGAATATCAAAGAACTACTAGATATTCGTATATTTGAGTAACAACTTATTATACTAAACGGAATAGGTTCTTTTGAACTTTATATCACTAACACTTTAAACAATGAAAAAAATAATTCTTTCTGCCTTATTGCTTGCTCCTGTGGCATTAATGGCTCAATCAGATTTTACCTTAAAGGGGACAACAAAATCCGTAGCCAATGGCAATAAAGTATACTTGGTATACGCTGAAAATGGCCAGAGATTAACGGATTCTGCTATTGTAAGTAATGGTTCTTTTGAATTCAAAGGAAAAGTTACTGCGCCAGTAATGGGTAATTTGTTCAATAATGTAAATCCATATAAAAAAGGTGCTAATACCCGTAATATGGACTATACAGCATTGTATATCGAACCAGGAAACATCACCATTAACAGTGCCGATAGCTTGAAATCGGGCGTAGCTGGTGGTACTCAAGTAAATATTGACAATGCAAAATTGAATGCTTTGTTGAAGCCTTTCACCGAAAAAGAGAAAGCATTGAACGACGAATATTCGAAATTTACCAAAGAGCAAAAAGAGGATGAGGCTTTTATGGATGCTTTTATGGAGAAATACAATGCCGTTAGAGACCAAAAGACCCCTGTTTATTTAGGCTTCGTTAAAAACAATCCAAAATCATATATCAGTATGGTTCAATTGGCTTCTCTAGCTTCAAATGATAAAGTAGTTGGTGAAGTAGAGAAACTATATGCAGCGCTTTCACCAGAATTAAAAGCCACTAAAACAGGGCAAAACATTCCTAAAACGATCGATGCCACTAAGAAAACTGCAGTTGGTGTAGCGGCAATGGATTTTACACAAAATGATCCTAATGGTAAAGCTGTAAAATTATCAGACTTTAAAGGTAAATATGTGCTGATTGATTTCTGGGCATCTTGGTGTGGTCCTTGCCGTAATGAAAATCCTAATGTAGTGGAGGCTTTTAATAAGTTCAAAGATAAAAACTTTACGATCCTAGGTGTTTCTTTGGATGGTGGTAATACTAGAACAACTAAAGAGCAATGGTTAAAAGCAGTGGAAGATGACAAGCTGGCTTGGACACAAGTATCAGACATGCAAGGCTGGAACAACGAGGTTTCTACTGCTTGGGGAATCAGAAGTATCCCTGCTAACTTTTTAGTTGATCCAAACGGTAAAATTGTTGCAAAAGACTTAAGAGGTGGTGCATTGCATAAAAAACTTGCAGAGCTTTTAGACAAAAAAACAAAATAAAATCTTTCGAAAGATTTCAATAAATGGGCTTCTACTTAAAGGTGGAAGCCCTTTTTTTATGATAACGTAATGCCGCTTTTAAAACAGTGTGGTTAAATTGATAATCTTGGTTCTCTTATAAAGTATAGTGAGAATGCTTCTCCGAATTGTCGGAGCTAGCTGTCGTTTCTTCTCGCAAAGGACTAAGAAGAGAGCGTCATTGCGAAGCATGAAGCAATCTTAATGCAGAATGTATGTTATTCTTACTAAGTATAGTTGATATTCAGTGATATGATAATCCAGTTGCTCAGTTGCTCTTGGAGTTTAGCAGCAGGTGTTTATATGATGATTCCCAACGCAACGAAAACTACTCCTACAAAAGAGATAAGGAATGCTGGCTTGCCAAATAGAAGACCAAGAACCACCCCTGCAATAATTAGGAAAACGCCAATCCAGATGTAGCTGGTCGCATTTGTTTGTTCGTCAGGAGAAAGCTGTGGAGTGTCTTTGTTGCTCTCTGTTTTTACTAAAGCATCTTCTTTGCTGGGTGCTACAGTTGTTTCTGCTTTATTGCTTGGCAAAGCCGCTCTGGTAATGGGTGCTGGTGTTGCAATTTCTTTTTCGGGCTTTGCTTGTTCCTTTACAACTTTAGTAGTAGGTTTCGCTTTGGCAATTACTTCCTCTTTTTTTACTGGAGGGGTGGCAACAGGTTTGGGTGTAGGATTGGGCTTAACTATCGCTTTGGCTACAGTGTTTTCTTTTGTTGCAACCTTGCTTCTCAGTTTTGCGGTATTGGTTGCTTTTGGATTTGCTGCAATAGCTTTTTCTGGCCGAGATTTGGTAGGGACCGCAGTTTTTGCTTTTGCAGTAGTGTAAGCGCTTTTTTTGCTAGATGTGGCTTTAGGCTTACTGTTTACGGTAGTGGGCATGTTGTCTGCAGGCAATTGCACCACCTCTTTTTGAGGAGTAATTTCTTTGGCGGTAACTACTACGGTAACTCTTTTAGGTTGTTCTTGCTGCGAAAAACCTAAAAAAGGGAGCATGAGCATTCCCATTAAGAGGAAAGCGAAATAAAATGGTTTATTTAGGTTGTTGCTCAAGCTACAGTTATATTGTTCTGTTTTGTAACAAAAAAATGTGCCAATTAGCCAGATAGGTAGCTGCAGATAAAAAAATCCCGACCAGCGCTACCGCGATAGAACTAATCGGGATGTGGATAATCGCACCTTGTAACTACAAGTTTACGAAAAATGTTGATAAGTGAGAAATTTTTACCTCAAATTGAGATTATATTAGATCGAAGCCTATATCTTCTCTAAAATATTTGCCGTCAAAATATATCCTAGCGGCATCAGCGGTGGCACTTTGTAGCGCTTCAAACTGGGTGTCTTTTACACTGCTAATGGCTAAAACTCTACCACCATTAGTTTTCACCACACCACCTTCTAGGGTTGTGCCTGCATGGAAAGCATAAGAATCTCTAATGTTTTCTAAACCCGAAATGGCTTTTCCTTTTTCGTATTCTCCTGGATATCCACCAGCTACAATCATTACCGTAGCCGCATTTTTAGGGCTGATTTTGATTTGGTAGTTGCCCAATTCTTTTTTGCTGCTGGCTATAAATAGTTCCAATAGGTCATTCTCAATTCTAGGGATTACGCTTTCGGTTTCAGGATCGCCCATACGGCAATTGTATTCGATAACATAAGGGTCGTCACCTACTTTAATCAATCCAAAAAAGATAAAGCCTGTGTAATCTATGCCTTCGCTGGCTAAGCCGTTAACCGTAGGTTTAATAATTTGTTCTTCAATTTTACTTAAAAACGTAGCATCAGCAAAAGGAACTGGGGAAACAGAACCCATACCGCCAGTGTTTAAGCCAGTATCGCCTTGCCCAATTCTCTTATAATCTTTTGCTTCAGGTAAAGTCACATAGTTTTTCCCATCGCTTAAAACAAATACCGATAGCTCAATACCTGTTAAAAACTCTTCTACCACTACAGTTGATCCAGCCTTGCCAAATTTGCCATCTAGCATCAATCTTAACTCGTCCTGCGCCTCTTGGTGATTGTCTATAATCAATACACCTTTACCTGCGGCAAGACCATCGGCTTTTAATACAATGGGAAGGGTGTGTTGTGCTAAATAGGCTATGCCTTCATTTAAATTCTCATCAGTAAACGATTTGGATTTTGCAGTGGGAATGTTGTGACGCTCCATAAATTGTTTGGAGAAATCTTTACTTCCTTCTAATATGGCACCTTCTTTTTTAGGGCCAATTACTGGAATGTGAGCCAATTCTTCGTCGTTCACAAAAAAATCGTGAATACCCAATACCAAAGGTTCTTCGGGACCAACCACTAACATGTCAATTTGCTCTTTCAAAGCAAGTGCTTTTACTGCTTCAAAATCATTAGGATTGATGTTTACATTTTTTCCGTAACTGGCAGTACCTGCATTACCTGGGGCAATGATCAGTTTGTCGCATTTTTCCGATTGGCTTAATTTCCAAGCAAAAGCACATTCTCTTCCGCCAGAACCTATTAGTAAGATATTCATAGCGCAAAGATATTGCTTTCTGCTTACTGGGGGTATAAAAAGTTAAAAGTGTAATTAAAAATGTAAGTATTTGAGCGTTTTGCTCCTTGAGGTGCTTATATGAAATATTTTGGGAACCTTTTTTCGGCTTATTCGGGTAGTTCAATCGTAAGTAGAATAGCATCATTACTCAGGGCTTCCATCTCGATTTTGTCGGTGGCCCATAATGCAATGCCGTCACGTTCGTGAAGCAATCGTCCATCAATTTCAAAAACACCAGCCAATACAAATGAATATAGGGCGGAGAAAGGTGATAAAGAATATTCGTTTTCTCCTCTGCCTTTAAATCGTCCCACACCAATTTTGAATGGAACAGTATCGCTGGTAATGATATCTAATTGATTTGGTTTGCTCAGGTCTATATCCAAGAAAGAAGGTGAGTTGGTATGTTCTTCTTCACTTTTAATGGCGATTATTAAATAGCTAATGGTAGCATCTGGATAGGGATTCTGTAGTTTGAAAAAAGAATTTTCATTGTGGAAAATCATGACACTTTTGCCCACTTCAATATCGATTTGGTTTTCATCTTCATCAAAATAACGTATGCTGCCCAAAATAGGGATAATGATGACATGCCCCTGCTCACGGTGGAAGAAATTGATGGAAGCATTTGGAGCAAGTGTATCATCATGAAGGGCATATAAATTGCCTATCGGCTCTTTTGCTGGATTGTAAATGTTGTCGAAATTAAAAGTGCTATATCTTTTGATTCTTTCATTCTCGGTTACACTTCTTTGGTCGGAAAGAAATATCTTTCCTTGAGAGATTATTTTCATTGTTGTATACTGTAAATGGAAAGATATGGGCTAATGGTAAAAAGGTCAGTTAAGGTTTCGCCCATATTTTCCGTGTTTTGATTTGTTTTAGAAGTAAGCAAATACTGGTCAATCTGTGCCAGATAGTTAAGCTCATCGCTGTAGAAATTAATTGCTACTACATGTTTATCTATGTCTTTTAAATCAGAATTAACAATTTCAAATCGGAACTGGTCAAAGGTTAAAAACAGCAATCCCAAGTTGTTGGTCACGTCGGGTACAATACCATTAAGCTGTTTCACATAGCCCACAATGGCGCCGCTTACTAAAAAGTGCAACTGGTTGGCATTGGGTGCATTTTGCAGTAATTGGGCAAAAGTATTGTATTTGCCAGCTTGGTTGTAGTACTGTGCCTGCATTTTAAACTCTGTAAAGGAATCGGTAAAAACCAACCTTTCCCAAGTACTCATGCTCTCAATGGTAATTATTTTTCGATAACAGAGTCTGATTTTCCCTTTCATGATTTGTTTTCCTCTTTAATTAGCGCCAATGTGCTTGCTAGAAATACCAACGTAAAAACTAAATTCAATACGATAAGCAAAGCTTTGAAGAGTATGCCGTGACTTTGCTGGCTGGTTTCCGTGTCTAAGCAATTTGAGGTAAGCACAATGGAAGCAATAAGTAAAACGCCGCAAAGCGATGTCAGAAGCCTTTTCATTACGGGCGATTTAAACTGGAACACTGAGTTGTGTTCTGCAATGCCCGATTTCTTGCAGGGATTGATCACCGTGGGAGTAGAGATTGCTCCAGTCAACAGGCTCTTTAAAAAGTTTTTTCTTTCCATATCAAATAAGCTTGGCGAAATACTTATCAAATATGTAAAGTGGCGCTTTTTGTAGCAAGTAAGTGTCGGTTAAGCGGTACTTTGTGCCGACAGAGGAAAAAGTGTTAAGAAAGCTTAAGGTTTAAGCCTTCTTCCATTCATTAATAAATGAAGCGTAAGTGTCGCTAATAGGCAACGAAAGGCCATTGCTAAGCTGGGCTTTTCGGCTGGCCACTTGCTGTACCTGTTTAACGGCAACTACATAGCTGCGGTGTATGCGCTTAAATTTTTCTGCAGGGAGCTTATCGATGACTTTTTTGAGCGTGGTTAGGGTTAAAATCATTTTTCCGTTGCTCAAATGGATTTTTACGTAGTCTTCCAAGCTTTCCAAGTAAACAATTTCCTTGATTTCTATTTTGATGAGTTTGTATTCGGAATAAACAAAAAGATATTCACTGGGGCCTTCCAAATCTTTCTGTTGTTTGTAAAGATGATAGTCTAGTGCTTTTTTTGTAGCCGTTTTGAACCTTGCATGTTCAATGGGTTTCAGTAAGTAGTCAATGGCATTCAGTTCAAAGCCATCAAAGGCAAAATTTTTATAAGCAGTAGTGAAAATCACCATTGGTTTTACGGCTAGCGAACCATACAGTTCCAATCCCGTGATATCGGGCATATCTACATCCAAAAACAGTAAGTCAACTTGAAATTTGCTTAAGTATTCGATGGCTGCAACAGCATCTTCAAAAACATGCACTAAGTTTAATCCTTCGGTGGATTGGATATAGGTTTTAATTAGGGCAAGGGCCAAAGGCTCGTCGTCAATTGCTACGCATTTTAAAGGTTCCATTATACTAGGTGAATTGTGAGGTTAATTTTAAATGTTCTTTGATTATTCTCCACTTCTAGGATATGTCTACCAGGGTAGGTGTATTGTAATCGCTTTTTGGTGTTCTCCATTCCTATTCCTGTGCTCTTTCCGTTTTTCTTGTCATGGTTAATGGTGTTTTCGCAATACAAGTTAATCAAGTGATGCTCTACCGACAGCTTAATCACCAATTTACTATTTTTATGATTACTTACACCATATTTGAATACATTTTCTACAAAAGCCATGAAAATCAGCGGTGCTATTTTCTTGTTAGCAAAGCTCCCTTTTACTTGATAATCCACTTGCGTTTTTTCAGTAAGTCTTAATTTTTGTAGCTCAATATAATCTGTCATGCAGCCAATTTCCATTTCGAGAGGTACCTCGTCATTGCGTGCATCGTCGGTAAGGTAGCGCATCAAGTTGGATAGCTTTAAAATGGCAGGTGCAGTATTGGAATCTTGCGTAAAGGCCAACGTATAAACATTGTTAAGGATGTTAAACATAAAATGAGGATTTACCTGCGCCCTTAAAAAAGCGAGCTCGGCATTGGCTTTCTCGGTTTCGGCCTGCAATGCCCTTTGCATAGTGAGCCTCAATTGCTTGTTGGTTTCTGCGGCAACCCCAATAACCAAAGCCAGTAAAAAAAGAAAAATACTTACAATATCTAATAACGGTCCAGGGCTCCCTTTTTGTGAAGGAGATCCAAGAGGGATAGGCCCTTGGGGAGTTGGTTGCGAAATAAAATAGTCGAAGGGTTTGGCTAAGGCGATAATGACTAGTAATAGAAGTAATATTCCAAAATACAAACCATGCTTTTTACGGGCATAAAGCAACGGGAATAAAATTTTGGTATGAAGGAAATAGATGGCCGTAAATAGTAAACAGAAAGCTAAATAGCCAACAATCATGGTAACGGTGATTGTTTTATTGCTTTGTCCGAAAAAAATAAAAATCGGTAAGGTTAAAATGAATAGTCCAGCGATGGCTTGGATGTTGGTGTACAGCCTTACTTTCTTCTGCATCGTCAAAAAAAGCTAGTAAATGTTAATTAATGATAAATGTATCGGTAATTGGCCTCTTTGTATGGATGAAATAGCACTAAGCTGAGGCTAAATGCTTATCTGCCTGAAATCAAATTTCTGATTATAAAAGAATAAAACTAGATTTGCCGCAATAATGAGGCATCTTGTCACCATATCTCTTGTGTTTTTCAGTCTTTCCCACTTGGCTAAAGCCGACCGTGTGGAAGGTACTCGTTATTTGACCGAGCGTTATTGTGCCAAGCAGCAAACCACTTCCGAGCAAAGTTCTATTCGTTCGATACAGGATTTGCAAGACTTGCCCCACTTTATCTTATCTAACAATCAGTTGAGCGCCATTGGCGTGCTTTCTAGCGAAAACTGTATCAAATATAATGTCCGTAATCAGCCCCTTGCTTATTCGGTTACGTTAGAAAATCCAAGGAACAACAGCCCCTAGCACTGCTAAAAACCACAATCATAATATTTCGTTGATAACGGGTAGAAAATGCTGCAGCTGTCAAGTTGACCTGCGATAAGGGTATGGCTTGGTTGTTGTATGTTCATTTACGATTTTACCTGCCTGTGGTAGATAGAGATTGACGAAATACAATTGTTGAAACCTGGTAGCTGGCAATTTTCGAAACAATTAGCCGATTAAACAGTTAACCCACTTTCAACAATTAACCAATTAAACAAATAATACCATTTAACAACAGAATAAACATGTTAGGATTTTTAGCCAAGATTTTTGGAAGCAAATCAGAAAGAGATATAAAGGCACTACAGCCTATTGTAGCGCAAATTAACGAGGAATACGCAAAGTTAGCTTCGTTAAGTAATGATGAACTTAGAAATAAGACCATTGAATTTAAAGCGACCATTGCTTCGGCATTGGCTGACATCGATGAAAAAATCGCCAATTTAAAAACACAAGCAGAGAGTACTGAACTTTCATTGCAAGAAAAAACCAATTTATACGATGAGGTTGATGCCCTTGGCAAAGAGCGCAATGTAGAGTTGGAAAAAGTATTGCAACAAATATTGCCTCAAGCTTTTGCGGTAGTCAAAGAAACTTCACGTCGTTTAAGTGAAAACGAAACGTTGGAAGTAAGCGCTACCGATTTTGATAGAGAGTTAGCTACTAGAAAAAACAATGTTAAAATTGTTGGCGATAAAGCTTTGTGGGCGAATAAGTGGGATGCTGCAGGTACACAAGTAGCTTGGAACATGGTACACTACGATGTACAGTTAATTGGCGGTATGGTGTTGCACAGTGGTAAAATTGCTGAGATGGCTACTGGTGAGGGTAAAACCTTGGTGAGTACATTACCAGCTTATTTAAATGCATTGGCTGGACAAGGTGTGCACATTGTAACAGTGAACGATTACCTTGCCCGTCGTGACTCGGAGTGGAATGGTCCATTGTTCGAGTTCCATGGTTTGAGTGTAGATTGTATCGATAAACACCAACCGAATTCGGAAGAAAGAAGAAAAGCTTACTTAGCAGATATTACTTATGGTACCAACAATGAGTTTGGTTTCGATTACCTGCGTGACAATATGTCGCAAACGCCAGAGCAATTGGTGCAACGTAAATTGCATTTTGCCATGGTGGATGAGGTCGATTCAGTTTTAATTGATGATGCTCGTACACCATTGATTATTTCGGGTCCAGTTCCTTTTGGTGATCAACATGAGTTTCACGAATTGAAACCTCGTATCGAGCGTTTGGTAAATGCACAAAAAGCATACGTTACACAAGCTTTAAATGCGGCAAAAAACTTAATCAACAGCGGTAACGTAGGTACAGAAGAAGGTGAAGGTGGCTTAGCTTTATTGCGTGCGCACCGTGGTTTGCCTAAAACTAAAGCTTTAATCAAGTTCTTAAGCGAAGGTAACAACAAACAAACCTTACTTAAAACAGAAAACTACTACATGGCTGATCAATCTAAGAACATGCCTAAAGTAGATGCTGAATTGTTTTTCCATATTGATGAGAAAAATAACCAAGTGGAATTGACTGAAAAAGGGATTGAGTTGATTACCCAACAAGGTGAAGATCCAAGCTTTTTCGTATTGCCAGATGTGGGTACTGAAATTGCCGAGATCGAAAAATCGAGCTTAAGCAATGAAGAGAAAATTGCACAAAAAGATGCTTTGATGCGTGATTATGCCGTGAAAGCAGAACGTGTTCACTCGATTAACCAATTATTAAAAGCTTATGCCTTATTTGAAAAAGATGTAGAATATATCATTGACGAAGGCAAGGTTAAAATTGTAGATGAGCAAACTGGTCGTATCATGGAAGGCCGTCGTTATTCAGATGGTTTACATCAAGCGATTGAGGCAAAAGAGAATGTGAAAGTAGAAGATGCTTCACAAACTTATGCGACGGTGACTTTACAAAACTATTTCCGTATGTACCATAAACTTTGCGGTATGACGGGTACAGCAACCACAGAAGCTGGCGAGTTTTGGTCAATCTATAAATTGGACGTAGTAGAAATCCCTACCAACCGAGTAATTTCTAGAAAAGACGAACAAGATTACGTTTACCGTACGGTAAGAGAGAAATACAATGCAGTAGCAGAAGAAATCGTAAAATTAACAGAAGCTGGCCGACCTGTATTGGTGGGTACAACCTCGGTAGAGATTTCGGAATTGCTAAGCCGTATGCTGAAATTGAGAGGTATTAAGCACAACGTATTGAACGCGAAAATGCACCAAAGAGAGGCGGATATCGTGGCTGAAGCAGGTCAAGCAGGTCAAGTAACGATTGCGACTAACATGGCTGGTCGTGGTACCGACATTAAGTTAGGCCCAGGCGTTAAAGAAGCTGGAGGTTTGGCCATTATCGGTACGGAGCGTCACGAGTCTCGTCGTGTAGATAGACAGTTACGTGGTCGTTCAGGTCGTCAAGGTGACCCAGGTACTTCGCAGTTCTTTGTATCCTTAGAAGATAACTTGATGCGTTTATTTGGTTCAGAGCGTATCTCCAACATCATGGTACGTATGGGGATCGAAGAGGGTGAAGTAATTCAGCATTCTATGATTACCAACTCAATTGAGAGAGCACAGAAGAAAGTAGAAGAAAATAACTTCGGTGTACGTAAGCGTTTGTTGGAGTACGATGATGTGATGAACTCACAACGTTCGGTAATTTATGCTAAACGTCGTAACGCCTTATTTGGTGAGCGTTTAGACGTAGACATGAACAACATGATTTTTGATGTTGCTGAAGATATTGTAACCGAATACAAAGAAGAATCGAACTACGAAGGCTTTAAGCTGGAAGTGATTAAAAACTTCTCGGTAGATACCGAAATCACTGAGCAAGAATTCAACAGTAAAAAAATCCACGATTTAACAGATAAGTTGTTCGAAGAAGTAACTACTTTCTATATCCGTAAATCAGAAGCGGTAGTGAACCAAGCGATGCCTGTATTGCAACAAGTGTTTGCAGATAGAGGCGATGTAATTGAGCAAATTGTGGTTCCTTTTACAGACGGTATCCGCCATATTCAAGTTCCTGTAGAGCTTAAAAAAGCAATCGAGAACAACGGTAAGGAAATCACCAAATCTTTCGAGAAAACCATCGTGTTGGCTTTAATTGACGATAGTTGGAAAGAGCACTTGCGTGAAATGGATGAATTGAAACAATCGGTACAAAATGCCGTTTACGAGCAAAAAGATCCATTGATTATCTACAAAATGGAAGCTTTCAACTTGTTCAAAAACATGCTTAATGTAGTGAACAAAGAGGTAGTAAGCTTCTTGTTTAAAGGTGGTATTCCAATGCAGCAAGAACCTGAACAAGTAAGAGAAGCGGTTGCTCCAAAACCTCAGCCCAAATTGAATGCTACCAAGCAGGAGTACGGTGACCAATCTGATTTGGATTTAGTAGGTGATACTCGTGAGCCTCAGCCTTTGCAACCAATTAGAAAAGAAGCAACGGTTGGTCGTAACGAACCTTGTCCTTGTGGAAGCGGCAAGAAGTTCAAAAACTGCCACGGTGCAAATCTTTAATGATTAAAATACAGACTTACGAAGTTTTATAAACTTCGTAAGTCTAAAAAAATAAAAGCCCTGAGTGTTAAAACGCTTGGGGCTTTTTTGTGTTTTTATTCTTGCATCGTTTGTCATTTCGACGATAGGAGAAATCTCTGGGGGACATTTCCTGACGAATTTCAGCTAGATATTGCCCAATTGCAGGTAATGAAATTTGTATTAGCAGTTTAGAATGCCGATTTTTGTAAGGAGTTCAGCATTTTGATGCATCATTTCCTGAGGCTTAGTTAAAAAAGCAAAGGAAAACCACCCAAAAATATGAGAATTGTAGTTTTATTTTCTTTACTGTTTGCTTGCCATTTTTCTTTTGCACAAAACAAAGGCGAAGTTACTGTCGTCAAAGATCCTTTGATTGATAGCTTGATTGCTAAGCGCATTGAATTGAATAAAGTAAAACCCACGGTAACCAATCCAAGCGGGAATACTATTGTGTCGTCAATGGGATTTAGGGTACAGATTTACTATGGAGCTGATAGGCGTGAAGCCTTTTCGGAGCAAGCCAAGTTTAAAGCAAGCTATCCAAAACTCAATACCTATATTACTTACAAAGAACCCAATTATTACCTGCGGGTAGGCGACTATCGGACCAGGCTTGAGGCACAGAAATTTTTAAACGAATTGCGGCCTAGCTATCCAACCCTGTTTATTTTTAGGGAAAAGATCAATGCGCCAATATTAGAAGTAGATAAATAATGTTTAATTGTATAAATCGCTTAATTGTTTAATCGATTGTAGTTTACAGTTAACCAAATAACCAAATCAACAGTTAACCTAAAATAAGTAATGAAACAAAAAATACAAGAACTATCCGCTCAAATATTTAACGAAGTGGTAGGTTTTCGTCAACATATACATGCCAATCCAGAATTGTCTTTTCATGAATACGAAACTTCTAAATATGTTAAAGATAAATTGACCAGCTGGGGCATTCCTTTTACAGAAATGGCCAATACTGGTGTGGTGGGTTTAATTACAGGGGCTAAGGCTTCTGATCAAGTCATCGCTTTGCGTGCCGATATGGATGCATTGCCTATTAACGAAGCAAACGACAAGCCATACAAATCAAAAAACGAGGGGGTAATGCATGCTTGTGGTCACGATGTACATACCTCATCACTACTGGGTACAGCGTACATCCTTAACCAATTAAAAGAAGATTTTGCTGGGACCGTGAAATTGGTTTTTCAACCTGCCGAGGAGTTGTTGCCAGGGGGGGCAAGTATCATGATCAAAGAAGGGGTATTGGAAAATCCAGCCCCACAGGCCATCATGGGTCAACACGTAATGCCTTTAATTGAGACTGGAAAAGTAGGTTTTCGTTCGGGAATTTATATGGCTTCTACTGATGAGCTTTACGTAACCGTAACGGGTAAGGGCGGACATGGTGCACAGCCACATCAAAATATCGATCCTGTGTTGATTACTGCACACATTATTGTCGCCTTACAACAAATTGTAAGCAGAAATGCCGATCCACGTTTGCCATCTGTATTGTCTTTTGGTAAAGTTAATGCAAATGGAGCAACCAATGTTATTCCAAATGAAGTAAAACTTGAGGGAACCTTTAGAACTTTGAACGAAGAGTGGAGAAATGAAGCCCATCGTTTGATGAAGAAGATGGCTGAAGGCATTGCTGAAAGTATGGGCGGAAGCTGTCATTTCGATATTCACAGAGGTTATCCGTTTTTAATTAACGAAGAGAAGTTAACCGATAATGCCAAAGCGCTTGCCGAAGATTATTTGGGCAAAGAGAACGTGATCGATTTGGATATTTGGATGGCTGCGGAAGATTTCGCCTATTACTCACAAGTGACCAACGCTTGCTTTTATCGTTTAGGAACTGGAAATGCGGCAAAAGGAACTACGTATTCGGTACATACCCCGAATTTTGACATTGACGAAGATGCGCTGAAAACCTCAACAGGTTTAATGGCTTATCTTGCCCTGAAACAATTGGGTAATTAACTCGTTAAACAAATGTTAGGCATATAAATTGCTAAAGTAAAAGGTATTTGCTTTTTACTTTAGTATTAACTTTTATCATGAAGAGATTTTATTTCCTTATTGTTTCACTACTGTTTTTTGTGGAGGCCAAGGCCCAACAAATTCCTCGTTTTAATCCCGATACGATCAAAACAATCATGCTTGATTCGGTGGTGAACATTAAAGCGAAACGACTGAACATTGAAACTTTTATTGATGCCATCATTAATGACACCAGTTTCTATCAGGCTTTCCGTAATATGAAAAAATATACTTTCATTGCCGAAAACAGGGTGTTTACCTACGACAAGAAAAATCAGGTGGACGGCCGCATATATCGGAAAATACGCCATAATAATGATGGTCCATACAAAATGGAATATCTGGTGAAAGAAGATAATGGCAAGGTATACAAGAAGAACGGAAAATACCAGTTGTATACGGTTGAAATGTTCGATTATATCTTCATGAATGCTTACAATACTGATTTTGTGCCTAACTCGGCTCCAAGTACTGGAAAGGGAAAGAAAAGTACCAACGAAGGTTATAAGGACAAGCTAAAAACCTTAATATTTAATCCTGGACGGCCTATTAAAGGCTTACCGTTTATCGGTAGCAAGACAGAAATTTTCACGGCGAATATGCGCCAGAATTATGATTACACCTTTCACAGCGGGATGTACTTAGATTCTATTCCCGTTTATCGTTTTAAAGTTGCGGTAAAACCTGATTTATCCAAGTGGACCAAAGACGGTATCATGATCAAGGAATTGGTCACTATTTTCGATAAACGCAATTTCGAAATCCTAGGTCGTTATGTAGACATGAAGTACAGCAATATGCTATTCGATTTTGATGTACAGATGAATATTGAAATGAGTTATTTTGATGAGGTAAAGCTCCCTACCAAAATTACTTATCAGGGCAATTGGGATTATCCGTTTAAAAAAGAAGAGAGAGCCAGCTTTTTAGTGCTGCATAAAGATTATCAATTGGGCAAAGGAAAGTAACTACGGCTTCAAGGCAACATCATTAACGATGTATTTGCTTAATTTTTGTGAGATATTGTTGTAGTCTATAGTTTCTTTTTTAGCATCTATTTTAAGTTCTGCGCCGTGAATCACATTGTGTAAAACCATACTTAAGCTCACCACGGCAGCGGTTCCACCTATTCCAACCAACACGGCAACATTAGCGTCGTCAATAGACTGGGCAGCCACAATAGTACCTACCGCTAAAGCCCCCGTAACTGCAGCATAACCCACATCACTACGGTGTTTGTAAACTTTTATGCGCTTTATTTTTTGGTAGGCAATGGGATGAGCAACATCTCTCTTGTCTACCAATACCAAGGCTGATTCATTAATGTCGGTAATTTTTCCGTGTACCTTCTGGTTTCCTTCCACAAAAACGATTGCCGTAAAAGGCGCTCTTTTCTTTTGAGCAAAGCTGACATTTATAAATAGGAGAGTTAATAGAAGAGCAAGTGAAGATTTAGCCAATAATTTCATCAGTACGGGTCGAAAAATTTAATCAAAGATAGAAAATAAATGCGATGTTGATATTTACAGTCAAACAATTAACTTTAGTGCATAAAAAATTGACGAATGAAAACCATTTTAAAACTATCAGTGATGGCGTGTGCCATTTTTCTTCTAATTGCTATGAAATCTAACCGTAAACGTGTGGTATTTTTTGGAGATTCTATTACCCAAGGTGGTGTGAAAGGAAATGGTTATATCAACATGCTGAAAAAACAGGTAGATACCAACAAATTTGAATTGATTGGTGCAGGTATTGGAGGCAATAAAGTCTACGATTTGTATTTGCGTTTAGAGGATGATGTGCTATCAAAAAAGCCTGACTTGGTATTCATTTACGTTGGAATTAACGATGTTTGGCATAAACAAACTTCAAAAACAGGAACCGATTATCCTAAATATATCAAGTTTTATCAGGCATTGATAGACAAGATTAAAGCTTCTGGTAGTAAAGTGGTATTGTGTACCCCATCAGTAATTGGAGAGAAAAAAGCAGGCGCCAACGAAATGGATGCCGAGTTGGAGAAATATTCAACCGGGATTAGAGAGCTGGCCGCTAAAAACAATCTTCCGCTTTGCGATTTAAGAAAGGCCTTTGCCAGCTACGAAGAACAAAACAATGTGCAGGATTTAGAAAAAGGTGTTTTAACGACCGATCGTGTACATTTGAACGATCAAGGCAATTTATTTGTGGCCCAGCAGATGCTGCCTTTTGTTAAACTGTAGGAGATATTGTGTTTCCTACCACCTGGAAATTTTCTTCCATGTGGCGTAGATTCTGACATTTCTTAGCAGTCGAAGATGGTAAAAAATGCTAAATTTGAAGTCCCATTTAGGAAGGATTAGCGAGCAATGATTACAGCAGAAACCATAGAGAAAATTAAGGAAACCGCACGAATAGAGGAAGTGGTTGGTGATTTCGTGCACCTTAAAAAACGTGGTTCAAGCTTAATTGGGAACTGTCCTTTTCATGGAGAAAAAACACCTTCGTTTCACGTTTCGGTAAACAAAGGCATCTACAAATGTTTTGGATGTGGGGTAGCTGGTGATTCAGTACGTTTTGTAATGGATCATGAGAAATACACCTATCCAGAAGCCTTAAAATACCTCGCCACCAAATACAATATTGAGGTTGAAGAAACAGTAGAAAGCAAGGAGCAGATTGAACTAAACAGTGCAAGGGAAAGCCTTTACATTGTTTCGCAGTTTGCCGCCAACTATTTCGAAGAGCAACTTTGGAATAGTGACGATGGGAAAGCCATTGGTCTTAGCTATTTTAAAGAACGCGGTTTTAGGGAAGACATCATTAAAAAATTCAACTTAGGTTACTCGCCCGATGTTTGGGATGCGTTAACGCTGGAAGCAGTCAAAAATCAGCATGCCGAAGAATACCTTGAAAAAACAGGACTCTCTATCAGAAATGATAAAGGGAAGCTGTATGATAGGTTCCGTGGCCGTGTCATGTTCCCTATCCACAACTTTACAGGTAGGGTAATTGGTTTTGGTGGACGTACCTTAAAAACGGATAAAAACGTACCCAAATACGTTAACTCTCCAGAGAGCGATATCTACCACAAATCAAATGTGCTGTATGGTTTGTACCATGCTAAAAAGGCCATTCGCGATCAAGATAATTGTTATTTGGTAGAAGGTTACGCCGACGTTTTGGCGGTTCATCAGGCCTATATTGAAAACGTAGTGGCCTCTTCGGGAACCTCATTAACCATTGAGCAAATTAAGCTCATCAGTAGGTTTACCCAAAACGTGACCATTTTATATGATGGTGATGCGGCGGGGATCAAGGCCTCTTTGCGTGGGCTCGACATGATTTTGGAAGAAGGACTGAACGTAAAAGTTGTTTCCTTCCCAGATGGTGACGATCCTGATTCGTACATGCACAAAGTGGGTGCTGGTGCATTTAAAACCTACATTGAAGAGCAGCGAAAAGATTTTATCCTATATAAAGCCAATATTTTGTTGGCCGAAGCAGGAAAAGACCCTATCAAGCGAGCTGGTATCATTAGAGATATTGTAGAGAGTATTGCCAAAATACCCGATAATATCAAAGCATCTGTCTTTGTAAGAGAATGTAGTCATCTCTTGGAGATTGAAGAGCGGGTGTTGCTCACTGAGCTGAATGCCATCAAACTGGCTAAAAGCAAAAAAGCAGTTACTTCTAGTGCGCCAAAATCATCAGGTTATGGTCATCCCGATATGCCGCCCGATGATCTTTTTGCTGAAGAAGGAGCAGTGGCAGCTCCTACACAAAGCACCACTGAGCAAATTAGTTCAGACCTTTTGCAGGAACATGAAATAGTGAGGCTGTTGCTCACTTTTGGCCACGAACTAGCCACATGGGAGCAAACGGATAACATGTACGTTGGCTCATTCATTATCCAGAACCTTAGTGACGTTACCTTTGATAACGAAATGTGTAATCGTGTGATCGATTATTATCGTACTGAATTGGAAAATGGCCAGCTGCCAACCATCAATCAGTTTTTAAGAAGTGAGGATGAAGAAATTGCTAATTTAGCCATCACCTTAACCACTTCACCTTACAATTTGAGCGAAAACTGGTTGAACAAACATCAAATTTATGTGAAAGATGAAAGCCAAAATATTAAAGCAGCAGTGCTTGGCGGTCTATATCATCTTAAAAAACGGAAGGTAGATAAAATGCTAACCGATTTGATGAACCAGATCAAGGAAGAAAAAGACGTAACGAATCAAGATATCCTGATGGGCCGTTACGCACAAGTGAAAAATGTGGAGCGCACTATTTCTAAATTTTTGGGCTCGGTAATTGTTAAATAATGATTGAATGATAAAAGGAGTGAATGATTGAATAGCGATGTTAGTAATATTTACCATTCAATAGTTTTAAATGATGGTGGTTGGATGATATAAGGGATATTTACTCATTCAAAACTCACTCATTCAAAATTTCAAAAAATGGCAATTCACAACGACAGAGGTAAAGCTGGCGAAAAAGCAGCAATACAATTTCTCCAAGAAAAAGGATATGAAATTTTAGATGAAAACTGGACTTTTGGCAAAGCCGAAGTAGATATTGTTGCGCTTCATTCAAATACCATTATCTTTATAGAAGTTAAAACACGCAGTTCGGTGGCTTTTGGGATGCCCGAAGATTTTGTAAGTTTGGCCAAACAGCGACAATTAGAGCTCGCATCGCAGGCCTACATCGAAATCATGGATCATCAAGGGGAGATTAGATTTGACGTAATTGCGGTGCTTTTAACCAAAAATAACACGTTTAACATCAACCATATCGAAGATGCTTTTTGGCCCTACACGTAAAATATCCCTCATCTTATTAGGATGTATTTCTCTTTTTCAGTTTGCCTGTAATAACAAGGTAGCGAATTACATTACTTTTAAAAATCCGCTACAGGGCGAAAGTTTCCATGCAGGAAAGCCAGTTAAGGTGGAACTTGACATTCCTGAAAAAACGGAAGTACAAAATATCAGCTATTTAATAGATGGAAAACCCTTTGCAGAAAAAAACACGAAAGAGTTTGTGTGGTTAGATACGCAGAATTTACCGTTGGGTTATAGAATGCTTACCGCTATTGTAAAAGCAGGCAGCCAGATAGACACGATTACCAACAATATTATTTTAACCACCGATAAGAAGCCAGAAAAGCTAAAATATACCTTGGTGAATACTTTTCCCCATGATACTTCTTCTTATACACAAGGTTTAAGTTTTGTAGATGGCAAGTTGTTGGAAAGCACAGGCCGTAAAGGGCTATCGCAATTGCGCTGGGTTAATTTGACTAATGGAAAAGCCATTAAATCTGTGCCTTTAAAACCCGAATACTTTGGCGAAGGTTCTGTAAAAGTAGGAGATAAAATCATTGTGCTCACTTGGCAAGAAAGTGTAGGCTTAGTTTACGATGCGGCTTCTTTACAAGAGATTAGCACTTTTCCTTACCAAAGTAGTGTAGAAGGTTGGGGACTTACCTATGATGGCTCACAGTTGTTGCGTAGTGATGGCTCTAACCGTATCTGGAAAATGAACGCCCAAAATTATAAAGAAGAGGGCTTTGTTGAAGTTTATGACAACAAAGGTCCAGTAGAACGTTTAAATGAGTTGGAGTACATTGATGGAAAGTTATATGCCAATGTTTATGGCTCCAACAGAATTGTCATTATAGATTTGAAAACAGGCGTGGTAGATGCAGAGGTTGATCTTTCTAAATTGGTTCCTAAAAACTATTTCAAAACAGATGAGGAAATAGGCAACAATGTGCTGAATGGCATTGCTTATGATCCTGCTACCAAACGCTTATTTGTAACGGGAAAAAAATGGCCTAACCTTTTTGAGATAAAGTTGGACACAAAGAGGTAACCCCTCCTAAGTGCTTTTCTCTCCATTTTAGGGAGAGATGTCTGAAAGACAGAGAGGATTTTTAAGAATATTTAATCTTATTCTTCTAAAATAAGAAAGCCACTCTTTTTAAAGTGGCTTTAAATCATCTGTTACTTATCTCCGTTTTCTTTCAAGTAACCTTGATAAGTGACAGATTGCTTATTGTTACTGTTCAACGAAAGCGTCACATACCCGTTGTCACTAATATTAAAGGCCAAACGGTAACTTTCCCTGGCATCTTTAGTTTCAATTAAGGTGTCCCATCCGTGTTTTTTACCTTTTGTAGACTTATATTCGAACTTTTTTGAAGTAAACTTAACCCCGCCATCATTTTGGTTAATTGGCGCACTAAATGATCTTCCATAATAAGGTAAAAATGCTACCACGCTGTCGGGTGTTACCTTCACTTCATAATAAGTTTCGGTTAAGTTAATAACACCTCCCTGCATCGCTCCCGGCATTTTACTCATCACATTACTGATATCTTGAGTATTTAAAGGTGTCACCGACCTTGCTACAAAAGTGTAGGTTTTGGCCTCCACAATTTTTGCAGTGGTTGCCTTATCTGTTTGGGCGACTGCATTTAACCCACTAAAGGCTAATGCAGTAATTAATAATGTTTTTAACCTATTCATATCTGTGCATTTTTATATCAATTTATAACTATGATGATCGAAATAAGCAAAATCCATAAATACTTTTCTCACCCGTTTGGGGTGATTATCGCCAATCCTTGTACTGATTAATCAGTCCGTTGGTGGATGAATCATGCGAATTTACAGGTTCATTTCCTTTCAATTCTGGTTGTATTTTTTGGGCAAGTTGTTTGCCTAACTCTACGCCCCATTGGTCAAAGCTGAAAATATTCCAAATAATACCTTGTACAAATATTTTATGCTCATAAACGGCAATTAAGCTTCCTAAGCTAAAAGGGGTTACTTTTTTCAATAAGATAGAGTTGGTAGGTCTATTACCTTCGAAAACCTTAAAGGGAGCAAGTTTAGCAATTTCGTCGTGTGTTTTACCCGCTTTGGTCAATTCAGCTACCACTTCTTCCTCATCTTTGCCATTCATTAACGCCTCTGTTTGGGCAAAAAAGTTAGAGAGCAAAATCGGATGGTGATCGCCTAAAGGATTTAAGCTTTGTGCTGGTGCAATAAAGTCCGAAGGGATTAATTTAGTGCCTTGGTGGATCAGTTGATAAAAGGCGTGTTGTCCGTTGGTGCCAGGCTCGCCCCAAATTACTGGGCCAGTTTCGTACATCACAATTTCACCATTACGGTCTACATACTTACCATTACTTTCCATATCTCCTTGTTGGAAATAAGCCGCAAAGCGATGTAGGTATTGGTCATAAGGTAAAATAGCCTGAGTTTCCGCACCAAAGAAATTGATATACCAAACCCCCAACATTCCTAAAATTACTGGAACGTTTTCTTCAAAAGGAACCGATGAAAAATGTTTATCTGTAGCATGTGCGCCAGCTAACAGTTGTTTAAAGTTGTCGAAGCCAATGCCTAAACTGATAGAAAGCCCGATGGCACTCCATAAAGAATAACGACCGCCTACCCAATCCCAAAACTCGAACATGTTTTCGGTATCAATGCCAAAAGCAGCTACATCTTTAGCATTAGTAGACAGTGCAGCAAAGTGCTTGGCAATATCAGCTTCTGTAGCACCTTGGTTCAGGAACCAGCTTCTTGCTGTGTTGGCATTGCTCATGGTTTCCTGTGTGGTAAATGTTTTTGAAGCCACTAAAAACAGGGTAGTTTCTGGATCTACGGCTTTCAGTGTCTCTGCAATGTGCGTACCATCCACGTTAGAAACAAAGTGCAAATTTAACCTCGTTTTATAGTGCTTTAAAGCTTCAGTAACCATTACTGGGCCTAAATCAGAACCGCCAATACCGATATTTACCACGTCGGTAATTTGCTTGCCTGTGTAGCCTTTCCAATCACCCGAAATAATGGCATTGCTAAATTTTTCCATTTTAGCCAAAACCGCATTCACCTCAGGCATTACATCTTTACCATCTACTAAAATTGGGGTATTGCTTTGGTTGCGCAAAGCGATGTGAAGTACCTCACGACCTTCAGTTTCATTAATCTTTTCACCATTGAACATAGCCTTTATCGCTTCATCCAATTTACACTCTTTAGCCAACTGGATTAAAAGTGCCATGGTTTCGTCGTTGATCCTGTTTTTTGAATAATCAAATAAGATATCCTCAAACAGTATTGAAAACTTATTGAAACGATTAGGATCTTCAGCAAATAGTGCTTTTATATCCGTTTGATTGATGTTGATATAGTGATCGGCTAGATATTGATAAGCCTTAGTCGTAGTAAAATTGATTTTTGGCAACATATAATGGAGTTTTTAGTCTTGTAAAAATACAAATCTGTAAGTTAAATGTTCGTTAATTGAGCCACAGATATACAGATATTTTATATTTAGATGATGATCTGGAAATTTCACCCAAATAAGTACTAGAGGAAAGTGATGCTCATTTTCAATATTTTAACTATCTTGGATAGAATTTAAAAGCTACACTATGTTAGAAAATTTAGAACAATTAGTAAGGGATAATTCCCAAGAATTGGTAATTGACAATGCACAAATACCAAATGAACAAAATGAGCAGGTTATTCAAGCTGCTTCTGGATCCATTGTAGAGGTATTGAAAGACAAGATTGGCTCAGGTAACATTACGGATCTGATTAGCTCCTTTACCCAAGGAAATGGTACGGGTGGAAATGTGCTAGAACAAGCAACGGCTAGCTTTACCGATAAGCTGGGAGGTTTGGGTATCAATGCCGAAACGGCAAAAAACATCGGATCTTCCTTAATTCCAACAGTGCTGTCGAAGTTTTTTAATAAGACCGCAGATCCAAACGATAGTTCTTTTAACCTGCAAGATATTTTAAGCCAGTTTGGTGGTGCCGACGGAAAGTTTGATTTCAATGATGTTAAAGACCTGTTGGGGGGAGGAGCTAAAGGTGAGAACGGCGAAGGAGGCCTATTGGATAAACTGAAAGGATTATTTTAACAGAGATTTGTAGTTTCGTTTTTCTTAAATGGTTGAAATTGATTTTAGCTACTACATCACTATTTGTAGTAGCTAAAAATGCCTATCTTGTATGCAAACCTAAACTAAGATGAAGAAACTTTTATTTTTAAGTGCTGCATTGCCTTTGTTTGCTGCAGCCCAAAACAATACCCTAAAAGTTGACGCCGACAAAAGAGCTGAAGCCATTACCCAAAAAGTAATTGATTGGCGAAGAGATTTTCACCAACATCCAGAATTGGGCAATCAAGAAACACGTACTGCTGGAATTATAGCCAAACATTTGCAAGCTTTAGGCTTAGAAGTAAAAACTGGTGTCGCCAAAACAGGTGTAGTAGCAGTGTTAAAAGGAGGGAAGCCTGGGCCAGTAGTCGCTTTACGTGCGGATATGGATGGCTTGCCTGTAACCGAACGTGTGAACTTGCCTTTTGCCTCAAAAGTACGAACAACATATAATGGTCAGGAAGTAGGTACAATGCACGCTTGCGGTCATGATTCGCACGTGGCCATTTTAATGGGTGTTGCCGAAGTGCTTACCGGAATGAAGAAAGATATAGCAGGGACAGTGAAATTTATTTTCCAACCTGCGGAAGAAGGAGCACCAGTAGGTGAAGAAGGCGGTGCCGAATTGATGGTGAAAGAAGGTGTGCTGGAAAATCCTAAAGTAGAAGTGATTTTTGGATTGCACATTAACTCGCAAACTCCAGTGGGACAACTTACCTACAAACCAGGAGGAACCATGGCTGCTGTAAACGATATGAAAATTACCGTAACTGGGCGGCAAGCGCATGGGGCGTATCCTTGGAGTAGCATTGATCCCATTGTCGTGTCGGCACAAATTGTAAATAACCTGCAGACCATTGTAAGTAGGAATTTGAATGTGACCGAAAACCCTGGGGTGGTAACCATTGGTAGCATTCAAGGTGGGGTTCGATCGAACATCATTCCAGAAAAAGTAGAGATGTTAGGTACGGTGCGTAATTTTACCAAAGAAGATGAGGCGATGTTTATCGATCGCATTAAAACCATTGCCACTAAAACCGCCGAAGCGGCTGGCGCAAAAGCCGAAGTGTTGATTCCTTATAGTGCACATTATCCAGTAACCTTTAATGATATTGCGTTAACTGAAAAAATGCTGCCTACCTTACAATATACTGCTGGAGCAGATAACGTTAAATTGAAACCTCCTGTAACGGGTGCCGAAGATTTTTCTTTTTATCAGGAGAAGGTACCTGGGTTATTCTTCTTTTTAGGCGCAATGCCCAAAGGCCAAGATCCATTAAAAGCACCATCGCATCACACCCCAGATTTCTTTATTGATGAAAGTAGCTTCAATTTAGGAGTAAAAGCTTTGTGTAATTTAACGTTGGATTATATGGGGATGAAGAAGAAGTGATGTTTTGACGTTTAAATAAAAATAAACACCTTAGACATTTTAATTTTTGAACCATTAAGAAGTTCAGGGACATTAAGTTTTTAACCGTCTTAATTTCTTAGTCGTATAGCTTAGATGAACTAAGGTGTCTAAGGTGGTTTTTTATCTTACCATTTTAGATTTTATAGTTCCATGCCTTAATTATCTTCATTTCTTAATGGTTTTTAAATTTAGCGCTTAGATGTGTTGAGTGATGATAGTTAAAATGAACCACCTTAGACACCTAAGAACATTTTAGTTTTTGAACCATTAAGGAGTTAAGGGACATTAAGTTTTTTCAACCATCTTGATTTCTTAGTCGTATAGCTTAGATGAACTAAGGTGTCTAAGGTGGTTTTTTATCTTACCATTTTAGATTTTATAGTTCCATGCCTTAATTATCTTCATTTCTTAATGGTTTTTAAATTTAGCGCTTAGATGTGTTGAGTGATGATAGTTAAAATGAACCACCTTAGACACCTTAGAACATTTTAGTTTGGCCTATACCTAATAAACTTAGATGTCTAATTCATTGTCGTATTGTTTTCTAAAAACCTTTCAACTTTACAACCTTCCAACAAATTAATAACCAACTTTCCTATATTTGCCCTTATGACTAAAGAACAGTTACAGGATTTAAGAGATAGACTAGCTTCTCTGAGGAGGCATCTTTGACGTCGATGAACTTTTATATCAAATAAGCGAAGAAGAAAAAGTCACCCTCGATCCTAATTTTTGGGACAACCCTAAAAAAGCCGAACAGATACTAGCCCAAATTAGCACTAAAAAGAAGTGGACAGAAGATTTTGCACAAGCGAATACTGCTTACGAGGATACCGCCGTACTTTATGATTTCCAACAAAGTGGCGACGCTACCGAGGAAGAAGTGGAGGAACAATATCAACAAGCCTTAAAAGTGGTGGAAGAGCTGGAGCTAAAAAACATGCTCAACAGTAAGGAAGACCAGTTGAATGCTGTATTGCAAATTACTGCAGGTGCTGGTGGTACCGAAAGTTGCGACTGGGCGAGTATGCTCATGCGGATGTATATCATGTGGGCCGAAAAGAATGGCTACAAAGTGAGTGAACAAGATTATCAAGAAGGAGAGGTTGCTGGTGTAAAAACAGTAACCTTGGAAATTAACGGTGAATTTGCTTATGGCTATTTGAAAGGTGAAAATGGGGTGCATCGTTTGGTGCGTATTTCTCCGTTCGACTCCAATGCACGTCGCCACACTTCTTTTGCGTCGGTGTATGTTTACCCCTTGGTAGATGATACTATAGAAATTGAAGTTAATCCTGCCGATATTGAATTTGAAACTTTCCGTTCGGGTGGTGCTGGTGGACAGAACGTAAACAAAGTGGAAACTGCAGTGCGTTTATATCACAAGCCATCTGGAATTATCATTAAAAACCAAGAATCCAGATCGCAGTTACAAAATAAAGAGAACGCCATCCGTTTATTGAAATCGCAGTTGTACGAAATAGAAATGCGTAAACGCATGGAAGCTACCGCCGCCATTGAAGGAAGCAAAAAGAAAATTGAATGGGGTTCGCAAATTAGAAGTTATGTATTGGATGATAGAAGGGTGAAAGACCACCGTACCAATTACCAAACCTCTAACCCTGATGCAGTACTAAATGGCGATATCAATGAGTTTTTAAAAGCTTATTTGATGGAATTTTAATAGGAATTACGATATTAGTTTGACGAGTACGATTTTGTCCCAATCAATTTAAATAATTAAGCAACTAACAATGACCATATCCTCCTCCTTTCGGAATTTCGGATTATTCACTTTTCTTTTATTTGTGGCGACTAATCTGAACGCTCAACAGGCCATTTCTTTATATGGCGGTGCTATTCCAGGGGCAAAACCTACACCAGCCAGTTATGTGGAAGAAACCATTACCCGTGAAGACAAGGTAGTGAGGACAAGCAAAGTTTCTAAACCTGAACTATATGTTTATCAGCCAGCATCACCAACAGGTACAGCCGTAATTATTTGCCCAGGCGGTGGCTATGGTATTTTAGCGATTGACAAAGAAGGACATGATGTAGCCAAGAAATTTCAGGAGATGGGCGTCACTGCTTTTGTACTGAAATATCGCTTGCCTAGCGATTTAATTATGAAAGATAAAAGCTTGGGGCCTTTACAAGATGCCTTGCAAGCTATTTACTTGGTAAGGAAAAACGCTGCGCTATGGGGAATTGATCCTAATAAAGTAGGTATCATGGGCTTTTCGGCGGGAGGACACTTAGCCTCTACAGCCAGCACCCATTTCTCGGACATGAAGATTGATAATCAGGAGAACATCAGCTTGAGGCCTAGCTTTTCTATCTTGATTTATCCCGTAATTACTTTCGGTACCAATACACACGCTGGCTCGGTAAAGAATTTATTGGGAGAAACACCCACAGATGAACAAAAAAAATATTTTTCTTCGGAACGACAAGTAACGCCCCAAACCCCACCAGCTTTTTTGGTGCATGCCAATAGCGATAAAACAGTGCCTGTACAAAATAGTTTAAGGTACAACGAAGCTTTGGTGAAATACGATGTTCCTGCAGAAATGCATATTTACCAAGCAGGTGGGCATGGCTTCGGCTTGTATAATAAAACAACCAAAGACGATTGGTTTGAACGTTTAAAAAATTGGATGCAAGCCAATAAGTTCTAAGCCTTTTGGTAGGCAAAGTTTTTCTTCCAAATCTGTATCAAATTTCTATTTTTGAGACTTAGTTTAAAATTAAAATAACCTTAATGAACAATTGGTTAAACAAAAATGGCATTCATATTGCCATTCTAGCAGCATTTGTAGTAATCTGCTTTATCTATTTCAGTCCTGTTTTACAAGGTAAAGCGCCGGCACAAAGTGATGTCCTCCAATCTAAAGCCATGCAAAAAGAAATCATGGAGTACAAAGAGAAGGATGGCAAAGGGCCACTTTGGACCAACCAAATGTTTGGAGGTATGCCAGCTTATCAAATTTGGGTGCAGTACGCCTACAATGGCGCTACCTATGGTATTGCTTTAATTACCAAGGCGCTTCCAAATCCGGTAGGTACCGTATTGCTTTTGTTGGTTGGTGCTTATTTTCTTTTTATCACTTTAAAAGTAAATCCCTGGCTAGCTGCGGCAGGGGCCATTGCCTTTGCTTTTACCACTTATAACTTTGTGTTAATTGCTACTGGCCATAGTAATAAAGCCTTAGCCATTGGTTTTTTTGCGCCTATCATTGCCAGTCTATTCATCACCTTACGTGGGCGTTATTTGCTCGGAGCCAGTTTAACGGCCTTGTTTTTAGCTTTAGAAATTAGAGCTAATCACGTTCAAATGACTTATTACTTGTTCCTTTCTTTATTGATTTTGGTAGGAATAGAATTATATCAAGCTTATAAAAATAAAACCTTGCCTGCTTTTGGTAAAGCCATTGGTTACTTGGCCGGTTCGGTAGTTTTAGCGGTAATGATTAATGCCAGCTTATTGTGGACGACGTCTGAATATGCGGGCGAAACCAACAGGGGTAAATCTAACTTAACCGACACCTTAAGTCAAGAAAAAGCAGGAATGAGTAAGGAATATGCTTACGGCTGGAGTCAAGGCGTGGGCGAAAGTTTCAGCTTTTTAATTCCTAATTTATACGGCGGTGCTACTGGTGTTGACGAATTGGTGAAACCAGAAAGTAATATGTATAAAGCCGTAGCTGCAGATTTTTCAGGCGGGGATCCAACACAAACCACTCAAATTATCCAACAGTTGGCAGGTAGCTTCAACATGCAAGAATACTGGGGCGAAAAACCTTTCACTGCTGGAGGATACTATTTTGGAGCCATTGTATGCTTTTTATATGTCTTCGGATTGTTCATTGTGCGTAGTCGCATCAAATGGTGGATTTTAGCAACCACGGTACTCTTCATGCTATTATCCTTTGGTAAAAATTTCCCGTACGTGTCTGATTTGTTCTTCGACTACTTCCCACTTTACAATAAATTTAGGGCAGTCGAATCTATTTTGGCCGTGGTAGGATTAATGGTGCCAATCTTGGCTTTCTTAGCTTTAAAAGAGGCGCAAGAGAGCAAGCTGGAACAAAAGGAGTTGGTGAAAAAGCTAACCTGGTCTGCTGGTATTGTTGGCGGCTTTGCCTTAATTGTAGCGCTGGTACCAACTTTGTTCTTCAGTTTTAAAACCAATAACCATGCGGATATTGTGCAAGCCTTAACACAAGCTTTGCAAAACAATGCAGCCGCCGCACAAAAATTAGCTAATGCACTTGTGCAAGATAGAATTGCTATTGCTAGGGCTGATGCCATTAGAGCTTTCTTATTTGTTGCGTTCGGCTATGCCATTGTTTGGGCCTTTATCACTAAAAAATTAAATACACAAGTAGCATTTGGTCTATTGGCCTTTGCCGTATTAATTGATATGTGGCAAGTGGATCGTAAGTATTTGAACAGCAAAAATTTTGAAAGCAAATCAACGCTTAATAACTATTTCCAACCTAGAGATATTGATCATTTGATTGCCAGCGATAAAGATCCTAACTATCGTGTATACGATCAAACCATTAATACTTTTAGTGATGCAAGTACCTCTAACTTCCATAAAACTATTGGTGGTTACCATGCCGCTAAATTGAAAAGATATGATGAGTTGATTCAGCATCAGTTTAGTAAGAGCGTGAACCAAGATGTGTTGGATATGTTGAATACGAGATATTTCATTACCAAAGATCCTGAAAACGGATCGTACCGTATGAGCAGAAATGCTACGGCGTTGGGTAATGCTTGGTTGGTGAAGAGCGTACAATTTGTAAAAAACGCTGATGAGGAAATGAAAGCCATTAGCAGCTTTGACCCTAAAGTTGAGGCGATTGTAGATGAACAGTATAAAAAACTATTGGACACTACCCGTTTAGGAGCTGATCCAAATGCTTTTATCAAAATGGAGAAGTACCACCCTGATCATATTGAGTACAGTTACAGCGCACCACGTGATGTGATTGCGGTGTTTTCAGAGGTTTATTATGATAAAGGTTGGAACATGTATGTTGATGGGGTACAAAAACCTTACTTCAGAGCAGACTATGTACTACGTGCCGCTCAGTTAGAAGCAGGTAACCACAAAGTGGAATTTAAATTTGAGCCTAAATCTTATTACATGGGCGAGAAGATTTCATTAGCAGGAACCATTTTATTGGTGCTTTGTCTTGGCTTTGCGGGTTATAGCGAAAACAAAAAGAAAAAAGCAACCGCATAATTATATTAACTGGTGGTTTTACTGATTAGCATATCAGTCATCACAAAGAAAGGCCGTTGAAAAATCAGCGGCCTCTCTGTTTTATATCAATAAACTACAATGAAACTTAGGCCTCTCTCACAAACCAAATATTTATGGATGCTCATCATTCTGCTTTCCATTATTGCCATCATTTTAAAATCAACTTATAGGCAATACATTTATGCAAATCAGATCAATGATTATGGTATTGCAGATTCTTCACCAAACTTCTTTGCAGGATTGATCATCGTGTTACTCTACTTTGTTCAAGATCAAAAGACAACATTGCAAAAGCATGCCTTGTCTGCAGGTCTGGGACTTGTGGGTTATGAGTTAATTCAAGGAAGTGTTTTTAACAACAATGTCTTCGATTACAAAGATATTATTGCTTCAATCCTTGGTGCCTTTATTGGCTATTTCATTTGCTTGAAATTTAAAAACAATGAAGCGGTGAATGTACAATAATAGAGCTAAAGTAAGTGTCTTTCTAAGACTTACGAAGTTTTTAAAACTTCGTAAGTCTAAATAAATTAATTTGATCTTAAATCTTATTACATAGGCAAGAGAATATAGTTACTCGAGGATCAGTGATTAGAACACCAATTATCCTCAAGAAAGGCCGCTGAAAGATCAGCGGCCTTTTTATTTAAAGCAAATTTTATACTTGGGTTAGCTTATTAGCTATGAAAAGGTACGTTAAAGCTGATGCTGAAATAAATTCAGCATGACGGAACGCCCCTTTAGCGTCACCCTGAATTTATTTCAGGGTCTGCAATGCAAGATTGTGATATGGTAATTAGATGTTGTCATATCATCATATATCTATGTCGTAAAGCAACTGGTTTTTTGTTGTATCACAATGGATTTTAATATGGAGATAATTTTTTATTTTTATGAGTATCAAATCTAACCACTATGAAAAAAGCAAGCATTGTAACCTCTTTTGGCAGGTATAGCGATACCGAACTCATGATAAAAGCACAAGTAATTGTGGAAAAAATGAAGGACAATGTTTATTTTATTGATCCAGATCCAGCTATTGTAGACATTGAATCGGCTTTGGCAGCATTTGAAGCCGCCATAACTTATGCTAAAGAAGGAAATAAATTGCAGCTATTGGATCGTAAAAGCAAGCGTTCAACATTGGTTAACCTTTTAGTAAGTTTATCGTTGTATGTAAAGCTTAAGGCAAAAGACAATGGGCAGGCATTGGCCAGCTCGGGATTTACCATGAGAAAAACTCCCGAACCTGTTTGCATTTTGAGTAAGCCACAAAATTTTAAGGTTGAACCAGGATATGCGGGAACCATTAAGATAAGTCTTAAAACCATTCAAGGTGCCAAAGCTTATTTATACGAGTATAGAAAAAAAGGGATGCATGAATGGACTGTGTTGCTAGATACCAAAAGCAAAATGTTGCTTAATGGTTTAGAAAGCGGCAAGGAATATGAGTTTCGAGCAACAGGGATCGGTGTAATCGCACAACGTGTATATAGCGACATCATTAGCAGTTTTATACTTTAGTGATGATAATTGTAGTTCATTTCTGGTTTTGCACACGCTAGGCATGCGCCAACGACGAGCTAGAATAAGGCTAGTATCTGTTCTCTCGGCCTTAAATCAGATCAATACGCTAAAGTTAAATTGGTAGTTCTACATAAAAAGTAGTTCCAAATCCTGGCTTGCTTTCAAACCAGAGCTTGCCGCCTTGAGCTTCAACAAGCTGTTTAGAAATGGCCAATCCTAAACCGAATGATTGCTCGCCAGCTGTTCCAGTCCGTTTGGCATCGGTATACATGTCGAATATTTTGGAAGCCAGTTCTTCTGGTATTCCTATGCCATCATCTTTTACAGAAATCAGTGCATGTTGTGCTTCCTTTTGTAAATTTACCTGAATAGATGATCCTTTGGGGCTAAACTTAATGGCATTGGCAATTAAGTTGCTAACTACCCGCCAAAGTTTTTCCTGATTGGCAAGAATGCTTAAGTTAGCTTTAACCTGTAAGTCTATTTGCTGTTCCTTTAGTGCCGCTTTAGGCTGCAAAATATCAACACAGTAACGCAGCATTTCACCCAAGTTAACAGGTTCCTTCTCCAGTTCGTTTGTTTTGGTATGCGCCAGCAGCAAATCACTTACTAAATCGAGTGATAGTTTTCCAGATGTTTTGATCATTTCCAGCGCCTCTCTATCTTCCTTTGTACGGCCCTCTTCATACAACATCATTTCAGCAATGCCATATATACCACCTATGGGATTGCGTAAATCGTGGGCTACAATTTGCATCATCCTAGTGTTATTGGCCTGGCTTTGTTCTAAGGCATTCAGTGTTTGCTGCATGTTGGAATTTTGAGTCCAAATTTTCTTGTTCAAATCCAATAACCGTCTTCGGTTGTTCCATAGCTTAAACAAAGCGAAAATGGTAATAGCCAGAGAAATCCCAAAGGCAACGATAAGGCCTGTTTTTTGCTCGTTTTTCTTGCTTAACAGTTTGTTGTCATTTTGAATGGCGTTATATTTTACATAGTCACTGATGAACTTTTTCGACTTTTCCCATTCGGCCGATGTGGCTTTTTCTAGTTCAGCATAAACTTTAATGATTTCGTCCTTGTCGCCTAATTGGTTAGCAACCTGTAAAGCATTATTTAAAATATAGATTTCCAAATAACTATCGCCACTTTTTTGGGCTACATGGTAAGCTTGATAAAAATAGTCGAGTGCTATTTTGGGCTGGTTGTCGTAATACCCAGTCATTAAGAAGAGCGAATTGATTTCTAAACTTGGCAGGTCATTGCGTTGCGAATCTGATATCAACTGTTTGATAATAGGTAATGCTTGTTGTTTTTGTCCATTTAAAATTAGCAAACGTGCCTGCCACAATAGGTTAAAGCTAAGCATGTACTGGTCTTTATAACGACTTGCGATATTTTTAGACTTGTTGAGGTAATATTTAATGCTATCTGTAGAAAGGCTGGGATTTCGGTTACAGTAAGTGAGATATACTTCAGACATGATGCTGTCTTTTTCAAGTTTTGTGGTCCCCATTTCGATAGCCTTTTGCAAAAGGGATACAATCTTTTTTCTATCAGAAATACCTTTGTTCAGAACTTCCACCATGTCTAGGTGTACCCTAATGATTTTCTCTACATCATTTGTTTTTTGGTAAAAAGGCAAGGCACTGCCAAGTATATTTAAAGACTCGGCATACAGCCCTCTTTTAAAAAAAGAATGGGCAAGTAATAAGTCTGCATCTATTTCTCCTTTTTGGTAACGTAAATTGGCCGCTATTCTCTTGGCCTGCATTCCGTAGTAAAAGGCACTATCCGTATTTCGGTTGCGGTAAAGTGTTCCCAGCCTGTTTAGGCTGTTTACCTTCATGGTACTGTCTTTGGTTAAAGATAGTTTTTGTAGTTCTTGCTTGATTTGACCTTTGGCATCATTGCCAAATAAACAAAGGACAGAAACGAGGATCAAGCAAGCTATAGATTTCGTTCGAGACATAGTGATTAGCGTAATAGACTACTTAAAACTACGAAATTAAATTGCATAAACGTGTTTAACACAGAATGAAAAAAATGCCAGTGTCGTGTTATGGTGTATTTTGCGTATGAATGGCTAATAAAGCTATGATAGACATTCTCGTCATTGCGAGGTACGAAGCAATCTCATCATTATCGCTTTTGGATTGCTTCGTACCTCGCAATGACGAGCGCAAAAAAATACCAGCGATAGGTATAAACAAATAAAGCGACTTATTGAGCACAAACAAAACCAATAGCCAACTGTTATTTAATCACCTCAACAACAACAATATGAAAACGAAGAAGATTTGGGCAAACCTAGCGGTACAAGATGTAGAGCGTACCAGGGCTTTTTATACCGAACTAGGGTTTACGCCCAATGGGCACAATAATGCACCTGACTTGGCGAGTTTCTTGTTTGGTGATGACAAATTTATCATTCATTTTTTTCAGAAGGAAGCCTTGCTATCTAACATGCAGGGTGCATTTGCTTTGGCAAAAGAAGGCAATGAAGTGATTTTTAGCCTCGCTGCAGATACTGATGAGGAAGTTAATGACTGGGCAGATGCCGCTCGTAAGGCTGGGGCCGATATTTTTCAGAAACCAGGCAGGTATGGAGGTTATTATTTCTGCGCCTTTGCAGATCCAGATGGACATAAATTTAATGTGCTGTCTTTGGCAGGGATGTAGTATAGCGCTGTAACCATTTGATGTTAATTAGCCATTTAAATATATGACACACCTGGTTTACTGAGCCATGTGCTTAGCTATTCGGTGAACTTTAGAGGTTTGCTGTTCAATTGATTCTTTTTTTAGTACGACATTGATTCGTTGTTATACGATATTACCTTGTTGTCGATCAGCATTTGTTTTTTATTGTACGACACTTTTATATTGTTATATAACACTTATTCTTTGTTGTATGACATTTTTCTATTGTCGTATAACATTTGCTCTTTGTTGTATAACTTTTTTCTATTGTTGTACAACAATGTCTTATTGTCGATAAGCATTGATTTAAATTCATACGACATTGTTCCGTTGTTGATATACATTGATACGTTGTTTTACAGCATTTGTGCAGATATAAAAGGCTTTGCATTGTTGTTAATAGGAAGTTTTAAAGGTATGGTGTTTTTTGGCAGTGCCATTAGTCGCTAGCCCCGACAGCAATGGAAAGCCCGCAGGTTGAGGAACGAAACCGAGGACTTGCAATGTATGGCGGGACTGCTGTTGGTGGGCAGCAGGAGTTTTGCGCTTCTAAAAGATATGGGCATTTGATTAAAAGATATTGGGTAAACTAAAAGTGTTTATTAGCAAGTGGTTTGGTGGGGCTTGCAAGCTTTTTTGGAATGTAAAATTTTGTTAAACTTAGCGGTAATGGTCCGCTAGTTAGTCAATAAATCCTATATTTAGCACACTTAGCACTAAGCAAACCGTGTATTAATGAAAGCAATTAAAGTTCTGGTCCTGTTATTTTGTTTGAGCACTACATTGGCTTACGCCCAACAAGATACTGCCGCCTTAAATACCATTATCAACAAAACTAAGCGCCTTAATGCGGAGCAACCGCTTGAAAAGGTATACTTGCATTTTGATAAACCTTATTATGCCGTGGCCGATACGATTTGGTTTAAGGCTTATGTGACCACGCAGGGTACTTTACCTTCGCCGCTGAGTAAGATTGTTTATGTGGAGGTTTACAATGCGGTGGATTCGTTGGTGCAAACGGTAAAGCTGCCCGTTAAAAATAGTGTGGCTTATGGGAATATTCCTTTGCCGATGAATACTTACAAACAGGGTAATTATTACATAAGGGCTTACACGTTGTGGATGCTGAACTTTGAAGCTGAATATTTTTTCTCGAAAAACATTTTGATTGGTGAGGCTATTGACAAGCAGTTGCTTACCAATATTAGTTATACCAATACGCCCACGGATAAGGCCATTAAAACTACGGCCCGTATACAGTTTAAGGATACGAGCAAGAAGCCACTGGCCAACAAAACGGTTAATTGGCGATTGTTTCATAATTATGATGTGTTTAGCAGTGGCCGAGGAACTACGGATGCGAATGGTTATTTAACGGTAACGATTACTAGCAAGGCTGGCGATCCTATTAAAAAAGGGACTTTGGTAGCTGATGTGAGCATCGCTGATAAGGAGCTGGCTAGTGCTAGTTTTAACATTAGGCAGAATGATAACGGCATTGATTTTCAATTGTTCCCAGAGGGGGGAGAGTTGATTGTGGGGATTCCGAACCAGGTGGGTTTTAAAGCGGTACTGCCAAGTGGCTTGGGTGCGGATGTAAAGGGGAGCATTGTGGATGAGCAGAACAACGAAGTGGGTACTTTTGCTTCTACTTTTGCGGGTATTGGTAGTTTCTTTATTTCGCCAGAGGCTGGTAAGAGCTATAAAGTAAAATACTCGGGTAAAGATGGCTTAAGCAAAACCGTTGAGGTACCTAAAGCGGTTGACGGGATTACTTTGCAGGTGAACAATACAGCGGTAACTGACGTTATTAACTTACGTATTTTGGCTAGTAATGCCTTTTTTGAAGCCAACAAGGAGAAGTTGTTTTACTTGGTGGGGCAAAACAGTAACAATGTGGCCTATGGCGCACAAATGAATTTAAAGAACCAAGTGATTACGGTTAAAATTCCTAAGCAAAACTTTCCATCGGGCATTGCGCAGTTGACGCTTTTTAACGAAAGAAGTGAACCTGTGAGTGAACGTTTGGTGTTTGTGTTGCATAACGATGTGATGAATTTAGCCCTTAAGGCCAATTTGCCTACTTACAAACCTCGCCAAAAAGTAAAGATAAGTTTAGATGCAAAAAGTAAGGGACAACCGGTTGCGGGCGATTTTTCGGTAAGTGTTACGGATGAAACGAAGGTTCCTAGTGATGAGAATAATGAGGTGACTATTTTGAGCTCGTTATTGCTTACTTCTGATTTAAAGGGTTATGTTGAAAAGCCGAATTACTATTTTAACAAAACTGATGAAAAGAAATTGGGCGAACTGGATAAACTGATGTTGACACAGGGTTATAGAAGGTTTGCTTACAAGGAGATATTGGCAGGTCGTTATCCTAAAATATTTTTATTGCCTGAGCAGGGCATCAGTATTTCGGGAACTTTGAGGGATCTTACGGGCATGCCTATTAAAAAGGGTGCTATGCGCATGATGGTGACGGGCAAGCCTATTTCGGCCCAAACGATTACCAGCAATGTGGGGGTATTTAACTTTAAGGATCTGGTATTCCCCGATTCGTCGCAAGTGGTAATAAGCGCACGTTATAACCCTAACTATAATAATTTAATGATCATGTTGGATGGTAGTCCAACGGCAGCCAGGGGAACGAATGTACATGCGGCTGATGAGATAGAGAATATTGATACTGCAATGGCTTCTTATTTGAGTAACAGCCAAAGGCAATATCGCTTTATGCGTACGCTTAAAACAGTAGAAATTAAAGGTGCGGGAGTTAAGCGCCCTAGTCATTCGGACCATGCGGCTTTATCAGGGCTTAGTCAAGTCCCAGATCGTTTGATTGAAGGGGCAAGATTTGAAGGTTGTAATATACTTTTGGAATGCTTAAAAACGCAGGTGCCAAGTTTAACTTATGATTTTCAAGAACAAAAGTTTTTTATAACTAGAGACTATAATGCAGGTACCCGTGTTCCAGTAGCTATTTTCTTAAACGGAATGTTTATAGATGCCAATGGAATTAATACTGTTAACGCGTCTGATGTTGAATCTGTAGAAGTCTTCTTGAACGACCCATTAGGTACAGTAGATAGAATGTATAGAACGAGAGGCGTGTTGGTTGTGAATACTAAAAAAATACCTAAAGGTGAGAAAATGTCTAAGCAAGATTTCTTGGATATGCTTCCTAAAAAGTATGAAGTGAAGTATACACCACAGGGCTATAGCAAAGAACGTGAATTTTATTCACCAAAGTATGCGCCAAATGCTGCTGTAACTAGTAACGATTTAAGAACAACGATTTACTGGAATCCTAAACTTATTACTGATGAAAAAGGCAACGTTAGCTTTGAGTTTAATAATGCCGATGGAAAAGGTAACTACAGGGTAGTGGTAGAGGGAATAGATAAAAATGGCAATGTAGGCCGCAGTGTAATGAGGTATGTAGTGAAATAGGGTGTTCGAGCGAAAATCTTTAAAACCATCTAAGACACCTAAGATCATTTAAGTTGGTATGCGCCAAATCTAAGATGTGCTAAGGTGGCTAAGGTGACTTTTCTTTTAAACATTAAGGAATTAAGATCATTAAGGCATTGGGTCTAAAAAAACTAAAATGTTCTTAAATGTCTAAGGTGTGTCGATTTACTAATCTAATTCACCGCACTTTTAACTTCTCGCACCATCTTATCAAAAAACTCAAGGCCAGCAGCGCTATTCTTTGAATTTAATAACTCCATTTCCAATTTGCCTGGATTAAAACGAAGGTAGAAAACAGCTCCATTGGCTAAAGTCAATTCCTTTCCGCCGCTTAGGTTTTTGTTTAATAATAAGCTATCCTGATCTTTGAAGGCATTCTTTAAAACATTAAGTACCCTGTCTGTTTTTCGCTCTGGGTATTCGGCCAGCATTTCGTAGCGAGTGGCTGTTTTACTTACTTTAACAGAGGTGCGGCCTTGGTTACAGGCGTAAATCATGGTTAATATCACCATTAATAACATTATTCTTTTCATCTCAGTATTTTTAAAATTTAAGCATTTAACTTTCCATACAAGCTATCCGCCTGTACGACCTTTAATATCTTCAAGTGATGTTTTACGGTTACGTGCCGATTTCACTTGTTGGTTACCAAAACTATAATTGATACTGAAGGAAGCCCTTCTATTCACATAATGGTTGGTAACATACATATCCACATTCTGGTATTTCATACGGCCCTCCCAATAGTTGGTGTTCAAAATGTCATCCACACTTAAGCGTAATTTTATTCGGTTTTGCATTAAACTTTTTTGTACACCCAAGTTTAGGGCGTATTGGGCAATGGTCGTTTCCTCCACACCCCTTATCCTTGGCGAATCGTACCAAAAGCTTAACTCGGCCCTAAATGTTTTGGAGAAAACAAAGGATTGTGAAGTGTTGAAATTAAAGGAAACCTTAGATTTTTGGAATTGAGCACCTACCAAAGTTCCGTCTTCATATTTTTGATAATTGGCTGAGAAGTTATTTTGCATGCTCCATTGCTTGGTGATTTTAAGAGGGACAAACAAATTGGCATTATATAAATTGGCATGTCCAAAGTTTTGGCGCTGAACTTCTATTTGCCTGGTGGCATCGTTTTGTCGGCTCACCTGCGTAATCATTCCCCTTACGTCGGCATAATTAAACGACAGCGAGAACTCCTTAAAATTGTAGGCAAATTCAAAATTATCGGTAAACTGCGCATTAAGGTAAGGGTTGCCGCTATCAATGGTATATGGGTCAAGGTACTGTACAAATGGGTTTAACTGTTGGTAGCTTGGGCGGTCGATACGACGGCTATAAGAGTAATTGAAACTGTGGTTTTTGCTCAATTCTTGTTTAAGGAAAACAGAAGGGAACAGCGATACATAATTGCGGTCGACGATTTTATTACTGGTTATCGAATGTCCTTTGCTGTGCGTATGCTCGGCCCTCAAACCTAATTGTAAATCCCATTTTTTCCAAGTTTTGGAGAGGTTGGAGTAAGCCGCATTGATATTTTCTTTATAGATGAAAAGATTTGAGCGACCCAATATATCAGCCCATGAACCGTTGCTCAATTGCTCTGAAACAAAATCATTATTGGTATTTACAAAGCTGCTTTTTAGTCCTGCTTCAAACTTTAGGGTTTTGGAGAAAGGCCATGAAAAATCTGTTTTGGCAGCAATCACATCTATCTTGGCATCAACGATATTACGTAGATTAGAGCTATTGGTTTCTTGTTGTGCAGTATTGAGGTAGCGAGCGTCAAAGCTATCATTCCTATCCATAGTGTAATTGGCATAATCAACATCAAAAGTAATATTGGCTTCCTCCTTTGGTAGGTCATGTTTGACGTTAAAATTGGCCGTTACATTTTGCATTTTACTGTTGTTGCCATTGTTTTGTTTGATATAGCTTAATGTATGTGTGTTTCCTTGGTACTCGTTAACATCGGCACTGCTCAATCCCATCACTTCATTTTTAGCATTAAAAAAATCAACCATTACCCCTAATACCGTCTTTTTAGAAGCATAATAATCTGCACCAATTTTGGCCGAATAACCAGGGCTTTTTTGTTTGCGGTTAAACGATTGGTCAAAGGTGGTGCGCATTGAGGGGGTATTGGCGGTTCTGGTCAGCAAAGTTTCGTTAAAACCAGAGCGGGTGTTGTAGGTGGTGTTACCAAAAATATTCCATTGCTCCGTTCGGTGGTTCAAATTTAGGTTGGCACTATGGCGGTATAAGTTGTTAGGGCCATCTTTAACGCCGCCCCATCCAGTATTTAGAACCGCACTGCCATTGGTGCCAAAGTTTTTGTTTCTTTTTAGTTTAATATTGATGATCCCCGCATTACCAGCGGCATCATATTTAGAAGAAGGATTGGTGATTAGTTCAATACTAGCTACTTGGTCGCTGGTCATGTTGCTTAATACCGTAGTAATATCGGCACCAGATAGGTAGTTCGTTTTACCATCCACCATTACGGTAATGCCCGCTTTGTTGTTCAGCTTAATTTGATCCGTTTGGCGGTCTATGGTTACTCCAGGTGCTTTTTCCAAAAGTTCAAGCACGCTATTTCCCGCTGCAGTTGCATTGTTTTCTACGTTGAGTACCGTTTTATCGGCTTTGCGTTCTACAAAAGGCTTTTGTCCCACTACACTTACTTCTTTCAATTGTTTGCTGGTGCTTTGCATTTTTATTTCTGGTAGTTGTAAGTCACTGCCCGAGAAGCTAAATTTTTGACCGTTATAAGGTTGGTAGCCCACCATTTTTACTCGCAATAGGTATTGACCTTCGCTAACATTTACAAACTGGTACAGTCCATCTAAATTGGCCGATACCTCCATTGTTTTTGTAGTATCAGCGATGTTTACCAATTTCACCAAACTGTAGGGTAGTGGCTCGTTGGTTTCGGTAACGATCTTTCCGCTGATGTTCCCCTTTTTTTGAGCAAAAGCAGCCCCCCACGCCAAAAGGCATGTCATTATTAGTAATATTTTTTTCATGATTTTTCTTTTTTAGGATTTAGGGAATTAGCGCTAGTGATTGGTTTATGATTGATGTACTAATCAGTGCTACTTATTCACTATTTTTTATACAATAGGATGGCCCTCCTCCTTTTTGGAAGACATTTTAGGTGATAAAAATGGGTAAGTATAAAATAGTTAGGGATCAGTAAACTATCGTGTTTTTTCGTTTACCGATACCTAACGGGAATGATTATTTATTGGTTTTCTGGGTTTTCAAGGTCGTATCTGCATTTCAATCCATCTTCAGTCATGATTGATTCGCGGTAAGGCTCCTTATGTTCACCTTGACTGTCGCGGCACCAATAATATTGATAAAAGCTCCAGTACCTGTGGGTGTTTTCATTGATCAGAACACGGCTACCTACAGGGATTTTTAATTGAATATGTACGCTTTGATCACGCCAAGGCATATTTTTCTTAAACTGTATGTTAGGGCTGAACACTAGTGAAGAGTCTTTTTGAACAAACTTGTAATCGATATTTTGTACGTGTTTTAGTGCCGTTTGAAAGTCTCTACCTTGCGATTCGTAAGTAGCGGTAATTGAAGCTTTGTTATCAAGACTTTTGGTGATTTCAAAACTTACACTTCTAGGATCTCTAAATGGACCGCCATTATCATAGTTGTCCACAATAATTCTGTTGCCAATATTGATGTCCTCCAAATGATAGCGAATACTGTCTTCTTTGTTAAATACCATGCTTTTGTCTACGTCAATTACATAGGTTTGGTATTGTTTTAGGTCGGTTTGCTGTACCAGTTGTGCTTCCTCTTTAAATTCGCCTAAAATTTTAGCGGTATAATAGCCTGATGCACCGGCACCGATTAACCATAGGATCAATAAGGCAAACCAAATGTATTTACTGATTTCTATCCTGTTGTTGATGACTTTTAAAGCAAAAAGTACCAGGGCCAAAATGGGAATGAAGAAAGTAAGAAAAGCATTAACGATTAAACCTTCTCTGAAAGGTGTGTTAATCACGCTTAAAGGGAAAGTTTGATAAGCGCTGTCATCCCAGAAGCCAAGTAACATTCCCAAGAAGACGATTAATGTAATTAGACAGCCAAAACCAAACACGATGATGAAGATGGCAATGCCTTTTCCGAAAATTTTAAAAATGCCCCTGATCAATCGGCCAAACATTTTGATGATATCGGTAATGAAATTGCTTGATTTTTTGACCACTGGTGCTAAATGGTCGTTAGCGGATTTCATATTGGCTTTTAAAGCAGCTAGCTCTTCGTCAAAGCTCTTTTTGTAGCCGTATAAATTAGTAGCTTCACCTTTCATTTCCATCCGTTCCGATCTGGTAGCTGCTCTAGGGATAGCAATCCAAAGGATCAGGTAAACCAAAATTCCAGTTCCGGCGACAAACATCAATAAGAAAAAGGCTAAGCGTAACCAGCGAGCTTCCATGTTGAGGTAGTGAGATAAACCAGCGCACACACCAGCAATCACACCTTCTTCGGTATCACGGTATAATTTTTTAGGACTGTTATAATTGCCGTATGGGTTGTCGTATTTTACTTCTTCCTCTTCTTCGCCAACAAAATCTTGTACGCTGCCCATTTGAGCAATTACGCCTTGTACATCGGCAACGTCTATCACTTGTTTTTGTCCTTTTTGCAATATTTCTGCAAACATTTCGGCAATACGGTTCTCAATGTCCTTTACAATCTCGAAATCGTCTGCACTTTTGGCAAAATGTTGTTTAATCTCGTTTAGGTAAACCATTAATATTTCATAAGCCTCTTCCTCAATATGGATGATGGAGTTGCCTATGTTAATGATAATTGTCTTGTTCATGGTCTTATTCTTTATAGTGGTAGGCCACTAGCGTTTGTTTTCTGTTTATTGTTCTGTGGTTGGGTTAGCTCCCTGTTGCGAGGTTGTAATGGCGTAAACCAGCTCGTGCCAAGTGGTGTCTAATTGAGTAAGGATTTGGCGACCTTCTGGAGTGAGTACATAGTATTTACGTGGAGGACCAGAGGTTGATTCGACCCAGTTGTAGCTCAATAAGCCATTGTTCTTTAGACGAGTAAGAAGAGGATATAAGGTACCCTCAACTACCAGTAGTTTTGCCCGCTTCAGCTCGGCAATTATATCGGACGCATAAATCTCTCCTCGGGAGATGATTAAAAGCACACAGTATTCGAGTATGCCTTTGCGCATTTGGGTTTGCGTATTCTCTGCTATCATAATACAAAGATATATGTTTAATAATGTACTATGCAATACATAGTACTATAAATTATTTCGTTTAGTGTATTAAGTTGTTGATTTACAATGAAATAATTTTTAATTAGAATTGAAAAAATTTTATGAATGTTTTCGAAAAAGCCAGAAAAAGCTAGAAAAGTTTACTTGATTTTTTGAAAAGAGGACCTCTGTTTTGAATGAAATGGAATGACCAATTTTAAATTTTCACCTTCGCGTTAAAGATTTTTTTAACCGCTAAGAAAGGAGAAGGTACACTAAGAACGCAAAGGCTGGACGCTTTGATGTTTATGTTCGGCGTAGGTTGTTAACTAAACCCGATAATAACGGAAAGCCCACAGTGAGCGTAGCGAGCGAGGACTTGAAGTGGATAGCGGGGCTACATTTGATGAAGCGTACTAAAGTTCTTTTTCTAGTTAAAAAATTAGTGTTTTAAGGAAAGTGACAGTTATGAACCCAAGTAGGAAAGTGCCTGTTTAATCATGGCATCGTTAAGGTTGTGGGCCTTATAATAGCCATTATCTCCTAAATAATACTTATAAAGCATTAACTTTAAGTTTTTATAAATGAGTGGCCTTGAGGCGATAAGCTGTTTTGTGTCAATAGGGATTTTCTTGCCTTCCACATATTTCAGGAAATCTACATAATCCTTATCGGAAATATTGAAAACACTCACGGCTTTATTAAGGTAATCAGCGGTATAGCGATCAGCTAATATGTCAAATACAAAATCTACAAACACCTTTTTTTGCACAAGCGTAGCATAAAATTTGTTGTAGCCAATGGTGTCCAGCTTTACATAAATGTCAGGTTGGATACCGCCACCAGCAAATATTTTTTTGCCATCTTTTAGGATATATGGCATATTGTTCATCAGGCTATCGGCTTTTGGTGCGTCAGAGGTAAGCTCGCCGCTATTGTATCTGTCTTCAATATCATTTTGGTAGGCTTTGTAACCTCGTTTGTAAGGTTTTTGTATGCTTCGACCCAAAGGGGTATAGTAACGGGCAATGGTGAGGTTGAGAGCTGAACCGTCTTCAAAGGCGAATTGCTCTTGCACCAAGCCTTTGCCAAAAGACCTGCGTCCTATAATGATTCCACGATTGAGGTCTTGTATGGCTCCTGCAAAAATTTCACTGGCTGAGGCAGAGTTTTCGTTAATGAGGACTGCTAATTTACCTTGTTCAAACTCGCCACCACCTGTGGTAAAGTAATCTGTACGAGGGTCATGTTTGCCTTGGGTGTATACAATCAATTTATTTTCGGGTAAAAACTGGTTAGCTAATGAGGTGGCCGCTGTAAGATAACCGCCGCCATTATCCCTTAAATCTAACACCATTTTCTTCATGCCTTTTGCCTTCAGGTTTTTAACCGTATTGCCAAAATCGGTATCGGTAGTTGCACCAAACTTGCTAATTCTAATGTAAGCCGTTTCTGGGTTCATCATGTAGGCGGCATCAATACTGCTTACCTCCACTTTGCCGCGTTTAACATTGAGCAATACAGGCGTGGTAGTGCCTGGATGCAAGACGGTTAGTTGTACAGTGGTGCCTTTTTTGCCTTTTATTCTACCCATCATGGCCGATCGAGGTAAACTGCGACCGCTCACTACGGTAGTGTCTACTTTTAAGATTTTATCACCTTGTCTGATCCCACTCGAAAAAGCTGGCCCATCTTTAATCACATTGGTGACTAATAAAGTATCGTTAAGGATATAGTATTCAACACCTACGCCTTCAAAATTACCTTCTAAAGTTTCGGAAAGTTCAAATGCTTCGGTAGGGGGAAGGTAGGCGCTATGTGGATCTAGTTGGTGAAGAAGACTGTCGATAGGCAAATGTTTTAAACTATCTGCATTGATGTCGTCAACATATTTTTTTTTGATGATGTGGATGATGTCGTCGACTTTTTCTTCCTCGGTATTGGCGTACCTGATATCCTTTTGGACCTGAAATCCTTGGTCCTTTAAAAATCTGTAGCCCAAATACATGCCGCCAATTAACGTTACGCAATAGGCTAACGCAATTAATAAGTTGAGGCTAGTACTTTTTTTCATCAGTTTGGATAGTGCAAAGGTACTAAAATTAGTTGCTTGTAAAAAAAGAACGTATAAATTACCATTTAGTTTTTTAATAATTTATGCCGATATTTGAAAATTCTTGCAAGATATTGCGGTTATGTGCAAATTTGTGAGAAGAAAAACCTATTTTTAATTTAAATGAAAAGAGTAACCGAACAGGAATCTAAATACAAAGACATTGATAAAATGTCGGTAATTGAAGTTTTGAAAGGCATTAACGAAGAGGATAAGCTTGTTCCTCTGGCTGTTGAGAAGGCTTTACCACAGATAGAGAAACTGGCTACAGCTGTTGCCGAAAGAATGAAAAATGGTGGTAGGTTATTTTATATTGGCGCAGGTACTAGCGGAAGGCTAGGCGTAGTTGATGCATCAGAGTGCCCTCCAACTTTTGGTGTACCATTTGATTGGGTGGTAGGCATCATTGCTGGTGGTGATAGTGCCATCCGTAAAGCAGTTGAGTTTGCTGAAGATGACGAAAAACAAGCTTGGATTGATCTTCAGGAATATGATATCAACGAAAAGGATTCGCTAGTAGGTTTGGCGGCATCTGGTACTACCCCTTACGTGGTTGGTGGTTTGGAAGAAGCTAGAAAACATGGGGTATTAACGGGTTGTATCATCTGTAATGAAGGTGGTCCTGTTGTTGCGGTATCTGATTATCCTGTGGAAGTAGTTGTTGGACCAGAGTTTTTAACGGGCTCCACTCGCATGAAATCAGGAACAGCGCAAAAATTAGTGCTCAACATGTTAAGTACTACCGTGATGATTCAATTGGGACGTGTAAAGGGGAATAAAATGGTAGATATGCAGTTGACTAACCACAAATTGGTGGATAGGGGCACGCATATGGTGATGGAAGAATTGAATATTGGCGAGGAACAAGCTGCTGAACTTTTGAGTAAGTATGGTAGTGTGCGTAAAGCCGTAGAGGCTAGCAGATAAACGAACTGCTTCGATATACTAATTAGCCACAGATACACAGATGTTGTTATTGTAAAAAATAAAATCTGTGTATTTGTGGCTAATCTTTTTTGAGCTGTTCCGTTCCCGTTCGTACGGGATAAAATCGTAAATTTGCCTCATGCACGAAATTGAACCATATTATCAATGGAGAGACGACTATATCGCTGCTGAAGACGAGCGTTCGCCTTTTTATAATACTGAATACTCGGAGTTTTACTACGATAAACAGCTGTATAATTTTCTCATTCATCCCCAATGGGACCATTTTGGTTCTAACACGCTTTACCTTAAAGTACTCTATGTTGACTACGATAGGGAATACGCCATCATCGAATTGATAGGGGAATGGAATGACGCCATTACCAATGATATCATGATTTTAAAAAGAGAAATTTTAGAATTGATGATAGATGAAGGAATCAACAAATTCATCCTTATTGGAGAAAATGTTTTGAATTTCCACGCTTCTGATGATAGTTATTATGAAGAATGGTTTCAGGATGTAGAGGATGGTTGGATTGCGGGCATCAACTTTCATGAACACGTGATTAGAGAGTTCAGAGATCACAGTATCGATTACTACATCAACTTTGGCGGCGAACTGGACGAACTACACTGGAGAAAGCTAAAACCGCTACAGTTTTACAAAAAAGTTGAGGAACTGCTGACAAAAAGATTAAACTAAAATTGTATTTTTATCCGTCAACCAATTTAAATTAATAATGGAACAACAAAATTATCAATATCAAGACAATTCGGTTTTTGTACAAGAAAAATCGGTTTCTAAAAAATTCTTTGCTAACGTTTTCACTTGGATGTTTGTTGCTTTAAGTTTATCCACTGTAGCAGCTTACTTATTTAGTACAAACGAGGGTTTAATGCAATATTTAATCACCTTTAATCCAGAGACAGGTAAAGGCGGCATGTCTATTTTTGGATATATTGCCATGTTTGCTCCGCTAGGCTTAGTGTTAACCATGGGTTTTGGGTTAAGCAGATTGTCATATGGCGCTCTGGTAGGTATCTTTATTTTATATTCTGTATTAACAGGTATCAGTTTAAGTTTCATTCTTTTGGCATATACCTCTGGTTCTGTAGTAAGTTGTTTTGCCGCTGCTGCAGGGATATTTGGTATTATGGCATTTATGGGCTACACTACAAATATCGATTTAAGTAAATTTGGACCTATTTTAATGGTGGGTGTTATCGGCTTGGTTGTCGCAAGTTTGATTAATATGTTTATCCAAAGCGAACAATTTAGCTTAGTGATGGCGTTTATCGGTATTGCTGTATTTACTGCTTTAACCGCTTATGACGTACAGAAAATTAAAAGAATTGGTGAGGGCTTGGAGACAAATGGAGAACAGGCATTGCAAGTGGAGAGCAGAAAGATGGCTATTGTTGCTGCTTTGTCTTTATATTTAGACTTTTTGAACATCTTCCTTTTCTTGCTACGTATCTTCGGAAGCAGAAAATAAGCTCATTTTCCAGAATATTATATCGAAGGCCGTGCAAATTTGCATGGCCTTTGTAATTTTATTTGGTTGTGCTACTGATATTTTTGGAAATGATAAGCGGATGTTGCACCTTTGCATTGCTTATTAAGAAAGACGGAGGGACTAGACCCAAGGAAGTCTTAGCAACCTGTGCCAACAAGGTGCTAATTTCTAATCTCAGCAGTGGCGAGAGAAGATAAGTTTAAGGGAACATCCATTCCAATACTTTTAGAGTAAGCCAATAGATTTGAGTAAAGCGTATTGCGTATTGCGATATGGCTCTTTACACAAATCTCTATACGCAATACTGAATGAGTCGCATTAGAGAAGAACTAGAGAAACGTATTTTAATTATAGATGGTGCCATGGGCACCATGATACAGCGTTATACCCTAACCGAAGAAGATTTTAGAGGCGAGCGTTTTGCCAACCATACCTGTGATGTAAAAGGCAACAACGATCTATTGAATATTACTCGTCCAGATATTATCAAAGCCATACACACCGAGTATTTGGAAGCTGGTGCTGATATTGTGGAAACGAATACTTTTAGTACGCAACGCATTTCCATGGCCGATTACCAAATGGAAGAGCTGTCGTACGAATTGAGCTACGAAGGCGCGAGGATTGCTAAAGAAGCAACTACCGAATTTATGGCTAAATTTCCTGATAGGAAGTGTTTTGTTGCGGGCGCTATTGGTCCAACCAACCGTACCCTTTCACTGTCGCCAGATGTAAATGACCCAGGTTTCAGGGCCATTTCATACGATGAACTTTTTGATGCTTACTACGAGCAAATCAGAGGTTTGGTAGATGGAGGTTCGGATGTATTGCTTATCGAAACTATTTTTGATACCCTAAATGCAAAAGTGGCCATTGCTGCCATTAAACAATACGAAGAAGTAGTAGGTAAAAAGCTCGAGATCATGATTTCGGGCACCATTACAGATGCTTCAGGTAGAACCTTATCTGGACAAACTGCAGAGGCATTTTTAAATTCTGTAGCTCACGCTAACCCCTTGAGTATTGGTTTTAACTGTGCTTTGGGCGCAAAAGAAATGCGTCCGCACATTGAAGAGCTGGCCGCTAAAGCTGCTTGCTATGTTTCCGCCTATCCAAATGCAGGTTTGCCTAACGAGTTCGGTGCTTATGATGAGTTACCACATGAAACGGCACATTTGGTAGATGATTTCATCACCTCTGGTTTTGTGAATATCGTTGGTGGTTGCTGTGGAACTACGCCAGACCATATTGGCTGTATTGCTAAAAAGGCAGCAGCGGCACATCCAAGGAAAATTCCAACTATCGCTCCTTATTTACGCTTAAGCGGATTGGAGCCTGTAACCATCACTCCCGAGAGCATTTTTGTAAACGTGGGCGAGAGGACCAACATCACGGGCTCGCCTAAGTTCTCTAAATTGATTTTAGGTGGCGATTATGAAGCAGCACTAGCTGTAGCCTTACAGCAGGTAGAGGGTGGTGCGCAAATTATCGACGTAAACATGGATGAGGGAATGATTGATTCGGAGGCGGCGATGACCAAATTCTTGAATCTGATTGCGTCTGAACCAGATATTGCCAAATTGCCCATCATGGTCGACTCCTCTAAATGGACCGTCATTGAAGCTGGATTAAAATGCTTGCAAGGAAAAGGCATTGTTAACTCTATTTCTTTAAAAGAAGGCGAAGAAATTTTTAAGGCCAATGCCCGTAAAATTATGCGCTACGGTGCTGCGGTGGTGGTGATGGCATTTGACGAGCAAGGTCAGGCAGATAACTATGACCGTAGGGTAGAAATATGTACTCGTAGTTATCGCATTTTGGTAGACGAAATTGGTTTCCCACCACAGGACATCATCTTTGACCCTAACATTTTAACGGTAGCTACAGGGTTAGAAGAACATAATAACTATGCAGTAGATTTTATTGAGGCTACCCGTTGGATCAAACAAAATTTACCACATGCCAAAGTAAGCGGCGGGGTATCTAATATTTCTTTCTCCTTTAGAGGAAATAATGTGGTTCGTGAGGCCATGCACTCGGCATTTTTGTACCATGCCATCCATGCAGGACTGGATATGGGAATTGTAAATGCGGGGATGTTGGAAGTTTACCAAGAAATTGAACCCGAGCTTTTAGAACGGGTGGAAGACGTACTCTTAAACCGTAGAGATGATGCTACCGAAAGGTTGGTGGAGTTTGCGGAGACGGTAAAAAATAAAGGCAAAGTTGTGGTAAAAGATGAAGCATGGCGTCAAGGCACTGTGGAAGAACGTTTATCACATTCTTTAGTAAAAGGCATTGTAGAATTTTTAGATGATGATGTAGAAGAAGCCCGCCAGAAGTATTCTAGGCCAATTCAGGTGATTGAAGGCCCGTTGATGGACGGGATGAATATTGTTGGGGATTTATTTGGTGCTGGAAAAATGTTCCTGCCACAGGTCGTGAAATCGGCAAGGGTAATGAAAAAGGCCGTAGCTTATTTATTGCCTTTTATTGAGGAAGAGAAATTGGCCAACCCAGATGCTTCACAAGGCTCTTCGGCAGGTAAAATATTATTAGCAACCGTAAAAGGTGATGTACACGATATCGGAAAGAACATTGTAGGCGTAGTTTTGGCCTGTAATAACTTCGAGATTGTGGATATGGGCGTAATGGTGCCTGCGCAGGAAATCATTAAAAAAGCTAAGGAAATTAATGCCGATATTATTGGGTTAAGTGGCTTAATCACGCCATCGTTGGATGAAATGGTGCATTTTGCCAAAGAGATGGAGCGTGAAGGATTTACCATTCCGCTGATCGTTGGTGGTGCAACCACTTCTAGAATACATGCGGCGGTGAAAATTGCGCCAAACTATTCTGGTCCTGCTATTCACGTATTAGATGCGTCTAGAAGTGTGACTGTTTGTAGCACTTTAATGAATGGCGAATTGAGGCAATCGTATATTGACCAAATTAAGGCAGAATACGATAAAGCTCGTGAAGCACACTTGAACAAACGTTCCGATAAGCGCTTTAAAACCTTGGAAGAGGCAAGAGCAAACAAGTTCCAGATCGATTTGACACAAGTGGCCGCAGCTCCAAAATTTACAGGAACAAAAGTGCTGGAAGATTTTCCTTTGGAAGAATTGCTGCCTTATATCGATTGGACGCCTTTTTTCCATACTTGGGAATTAAGAGGTAGTTACCCTCGAATTTTCGAAGATAAGAATGTAGGGGATGAGGCTAAAAAGCTTTTTGATGATGCGCAGGCGTTGTTAAAACGTATCGTCGACGAAAAACTATTGAAAGCAAAAGCCGTATTTGGTTTTTGGCCCGCACACACCATCGGTGATGATATAGAGCTTGATGTAGCGAGCAGCACTTTGAAAGTTACGCCAGAATTAAAAAATGGCAAGGCCGAAAAAGTGAGAATTCATACTTTACGCCAACAGGCCGAAAAAGTAGATGGACAGCCTTACTATGCTTTGTCTGATTTTATTGCCTCGAAAGAGAGCGGAGTAGAAGATTATTTTGGAGGTTTTGCATTAACCGCAGGAATTGGTTGTGATGAGCTGGTAGCCGAATATGAAAAACATCACGATGATTATAACAGCATCATGGTAAAGGCCTTGGCCGATCGTTTGGCGGAAGCCTTTGCAGAGAAATTGCATGAATTGGTACGTAAGGATTATTGGGGTTATGCCAAGGAAGAGAATTTCTCTAATGCAGATTTGATTAAGGAACAATATGTAGGTATTCGTCCAGCACCAGGTTATCCAGCTTGTCCTGAACATACCGAAAAAGGAACGTTGTTTGCCCTGTTGGAAGCGGAGGAGAAAATAGGTTTGCGCATTACCGAAAGTTACGCCATGTACCCAACGGCTGCCGTAAGTGGTTTTTATTTCTCGCATCCAGAATCGAAATATTTTGGTTTAGGTAAAATCAGCAAGGAACAAATAGAGGATTATGCAGTAAGGAAAAACTTAGATGTAGAAGAAGTGGAAAGGTGGTTAGCGCCGAATTTAGCATATTAAAGTTGCGGGTTACGAGTTAAAAGTTACAGGTTTAACAGTATAAAAATGGAAAAAGAAAAAAAAGCATACGTAGACCTAGAAGTTTGGAAAGAAGCAAGAGCTTTAGCGAATAATATCTATCAAGCAACCAAGCTCTTTCCAAAAGAAGAAATATTTGGACTGGTTAGTCAAATGAGAAGATGTGCAGTTTCAATACCTTCAAATATTGCTGAGGGCTGTGGTAGAAATCATCCAAAAGATAGTGTTCAATTTTTCTTTATAGCCAGAGGCTCGATTTATGAGCTAGAAACTCAACTTTATATTTCTTTTGATCAGGGATATATTGATGAAATAACAATGAAGTCTAATCTGCAACAACTTGAAACCACTAGAAAATTACTAAACGGGTTTATTAAATATTACCAGCAATTAATCAAATAACACTCTAAACGCGCAACTCTCAACCCGTAACCCATAACTTAAAAATGAAGATTACAGAACATATTAAAAACGCAAAAGGAAAAACCTTATTCTCATTTGAACTTTTACCACCGATAAAAGGACAAAGTATCGATTGGATTTACAATGGTATTGAACCTTTGTTAGAATTTCAACCACCTTTTATTGACGTTACTTCGTTAAGGGAAGACTACATCTACAAAGAACAACCTAACGGCTTATTGCAAAAGGTATCCTATCGTAAACGTCCAGGAACTATTGCCATTTGTGCTGCCATTATCCATAAATATAAAATTGATGCCGTTCCACACTTAATTTGTGGTGGCTTTACCAAGGAAGAAACAGAGAATGCACTGATAGATCTGCAGTTTTTGGGGATTGACAATGTATTGGCTTTGAGAGGTGACGCTCGTAAAGCTGACAGTTCTTTTGTGCCTACGCCAGGTGGACACGCTTATGCTACCGACCTTATCCAGCATATCAAAAACCATAATGAAGGGAAGTTCCTGCACGAAGATGTAGAAACCTTTAAAAGTGACTTCTGTATCGGCGTAGCGGGCTATCCAGAGAAACATTTCGAAGCTCCTAACCTCAATACTGATTTCAAATACCTGAAGCAAAAGGTAGACATGGGCGCTGGATTTATCGTAACCCAAATGTTTTTTGATAACCAGAAATATTTTGAGTTTGTAAGAAAATGTAGAGAGAATGATATCAATGTACCTATTATTCCAGGTTTAAAACCCATCAGTACTTTAGGTCAAGTAACGGCTTTGCCTAAGATATTCCATATTGATTTGCCAGACGAATTAACGGATGCCTTATCGCACGCTAAAACCAATGCAGAAGCCAAAGAAATAGGAACAGCTGCTATGATTAAGCAATGTAAAGAGTTGATTGAATTTGGAGCGCCTGTATTGCATTTTTATACGATGGGTAAACCTGATCAAACGAAGGAAATTGCAAAAGCTGTTTTTTAAATGAATTTTGAGAAGCAAGCTAGTTTTAGGTAATGTAAAAAATACAAAACCTTTTTTAAATTAGACAGTTATCTTACAAAGCTATGCTAGCATAGTAACTTAGAAGACTTATATTTGCTGCATGAAAAAACAAAAACTGAGGAGCCTAATGATGCTTTGCCTACTTTTTTTGCTGGGCATGGTATATAGTGCGCATGTTTTTGTAATGGATAGTGAGCAGACTGTGCAAACAGCAACAACGGATGTCAATGATGACAATACAGAAAGTGGAGAAGAGAAGGTAAAAGAAACATCCCATCATTTCTTCCTGCTGGAAAAAATGCGTTATCATTTAAAACCGTTAACCTCTATTGTGGTGAATTTAAACGATCACATGGAGACTGCGCTTCCAGACGCTTACCTTCAGCTAAGCACACCCCCGCCTGATTTTGCTTAAATCTTAGCAAAGAAAAATCAAACCAATACCAAATTTTTATAGATATAAATGTATTAACGATGAAACCATTGTGATTTGCTAGTCAATCACCATTGGCTCATCATCATCATCCACAAATTAAAATGAAAAAATCACTTTTATTGGGTGCTATTGCCATAGTTGGCTTTGCCCTTAACACCAACGCACAAACAGTTAAGCAAACCGAAATTACTTCGATAGATAATTCATTAAATACCGTTTTAAAGCTTAAGCCAATCAATTTTAGCTATGATAAAGATTGGGCTGGTAAATTGAAATTAAGCACACAAAAACAAAGCGGATTTGCAGTTGAAGAAGTTGCTAAGGTTGCTCCAGAATTGGTGGTTAATCAACAAAAGACATACACTGCTGGTAAAAACAGTACTAAAACGGCCACCGTTCCTGTAGTAGATTATGAAACCCTTATTCCGCTTTTGGTAGGTAGCATTAAAGAACAGCAGCTACAAATAGAAGCCCTGAAAAAGGAAATCAGCTTATTAAGAAGCGCAAAATCAAAATAATAAAGAAAGGCCAGCTAAAAAGCTGGCTTTTTTGTGATTAAGCCATTTTATGTTTATAATCAGTCTAAATAAGAGTATATTTGTCGAAATTTTTTGAAGATTGTTAGCCGAAACCCATCACACTTTATCCATTAACCGAGACACCTTTGAAAAGGTCTATCACCAGTATTGGGAAAAAGTTTATGCGGTTTGTTATAATAACATTCGAGATGTTGAAGTGGCCAAAGAAATGGTGCAGGACATCTTTAAATCTTTATGGGAACGTAGGGAGGAGCTCGAACTTGAAAACATCGGTCATTATCTTATTCGTTCTGCCAAGTACAAAACCTTCGAGTATATCAGGAACAAAACCACTAGGCAAAGATTAGACGAGTTTAATTACCAAGGCTGTGTAAATGCCAGTAATTGCACCGAGGAGCAGGTGCTGTTCAACGATTTAAAGGAAAATGTGAACTTGTTGGTAGATACACTTCCCTGTCAATGCAAAAGGGTATATAAAATGAGTAGGGAAGAAGGCCTGAGCAATAAAGAAATCGCAGCAAAACTGGCCATTTCCGAAAGAGCGGTAGAATATCATATTACCAGGGCAATGACAACGCTTAAACAAAAACTAGCTATCTTCAATAAAAAATAAACAAAACATACGGGAGTAGCCCACTAAAGCTACTACTCTTTAAAAGCTTAGAAATCGTTAATTTTGTGTTGTAAATTACGTTGATGAAAGTGACAGCTGATCTTATAGAAAAATATCATCATAACCTTTGTACTCTAGAAGAGCGCAAAGCGGTTGAAGATTGGCTAATGAACAGCGATGTTGATGAATTGGAGTTTCACAGCGAAAATGACAAGCAATTGGTGAAGGACGATATGTGGAAGAACATTGCTACAGTGGAGCCTGATCAATCTGCTCCAAAACAACAGCTTTTGCGCCCTGCTTCCTACTACATGTGGAAAGGAGCAGTAGCCGCTACGTTATTGATCGCGTTACTAGGCGTTGCGTTCTATTATGTTAATCGCAACAGCGAGAAAACGGTTGAGTTTGTAGCATTTCACAACAAATCGGCACTAAAGGTCAATCATATCAGCGCTAGAGAATACAGCTTGGCGATTGGACCAGAGACTTCTGCAGAAATCAATGCGCAAAATGGGGTGATCGATTTAACGGGAAGTATCCTGATTTCTCCAAAACGGGATATAGAACTTAAGTTTGACGGTGCCGTAAACACACTAAGTTTAAAAAAAGGACAAACCTATATTATTTTGAATAGCAAGTCTGGTAACCATGGGTTAATTGTGGTCAATGAGAAAAACCTGATTAACTTGCCGCCACTTATTCAAAAAAAATTGATCCAAGAATTCGATATTTAAGCGCTCTAATTTCCCTATGAACAAAGCTATGGCAAGCCAGTTAAAAATGATGATTGTTTTTGGATTGGGATTACTGTGCCTCTATGCTTGCAAAAATGCTTCTTCATCTTCAAATCAGCCAAAGAGATATAGCCTACATTTGATCGATATGGAAGGCAAAGAATATGTTGTAGCTACCGACGATTTGGATGCGGGGCTGATTAAACCCGAAAAAGTGACGGAAGCGCTTCCAGATACTGTTTCCAGAAGCATTATTGTAAAGGATGGCTATTATTATTCGTTGCAAAGGAAATCGGATATTTTAACCAAGTATGCGTTGAAAAATGAAAAGCTACAACCTGTTGCTCATTTAAAATTGGATGACTATAGTGAAGAAAATTTCATTTGGATAGGTAAGGATACGTTGCTGCTAAGTGGATTGAATAATGCTTCTAATATCGCTAAATATTACCTTATCAATACCCAAAAAATGCAGGTGTTGGCGCATGGCCTATTGGATATAGAAAAGCCTAAGGGTAAGTTTATTTCGACTTCTATTGGTTTTGTAGATCAACGGAAAGATACGCTTTTTGCGGGTTATACTTTTCATCCGCCAATGAGAGACGGAAACTATACCACGAGTGATACCATGTATATTTCCCGATTGAAATATCCAGAAATGAAAAGCTTGGGGCTTCAAAAGGAAGTGCGTTCTACGTATCCAGCGGGAGTGAATGTTGTACAACATAATGAATTTACTGATGAACACGGAGATTTTTATTTCATGTCGTGTCCAGGCATAGCCATGGGCAACCGTACCGATTTACCGACCGCTATCTTCAGAATAAAGGCCAAGAGTAATGTGGTTGATCCAAACTATTTATTCAACTTATCTTCCTCTAAAATTGCTAACCACGCTTACGGGCTTTGGTATATTGGAAAAGACCAAGCTATTGTCCGTTCAGAAAGAAAAGACCTTTATAAAGGACTGTCAGATCACTACAGTACGCCTCATTTTGAATTTTACTTGCTAGATATTGCCAAACAACAGGTCATTAAAAAATTAGCCCTGCCATTGGATAAAGGAACTCGTAAAGAAGCGGTATTGGTTAAGGGAGATACCGTTTACATTGCAGTAAACTCTGCTACAGAAGGCAATTATATCTGGAACTATAACGTCAAAACTGGGAAGCTATCCAAAGGTCTTCAAATTGGTGGCGTGGCGGCATTTATCGTACGCTTGGACAAATTGGCGCCATAGTCAATTCTATTCTTTGTTTGTTTAGACTTATTTTAAATTTTTTCAATTTCTACCTTCGGGAAGCTGCGACTTGTGCTACTCTCTTCAAAAAAGCACAATAATGTTTCGGTTAAAAATCCTGTTATCTTTCATTTTATCAATTCCTATATTAGTTGTTAATGCTCAGCAGAATGCCAGTATTTCTGGCTTCGTAACAGATAGTGCCGGTGCCATCACAGGAGCATCGGCGCTTCTTAAAGGCTCAAAAATTGGCGTCACTACCAATAGCGAAGGTTACTTCCAAATTAAAAATGTAAGGCCAGGCAGTTATACTTTGCTCATTTCCTACATCGGTTTTAAAGGAATCAGTAGAAATATCAATGTTAAAGAGGGGCAACAGCTAAAGCTCGATTTCATGTTACAGTCTAATCTCAATGATTTAGAGGTGATAGATATTAAAGGGAGAACGGCTACTACAGAATTAAAGCAATCTGGGTTTACCGTTAACGCTATTGATCTAAAGGCTTTCCAAAATAGCAGTGCCGATTTAAATATGGTGTTAAATAGGAGTACAGGCGTAAAAGTGAGAGAAGCTGGTGGGATGGGTTCTGATTTTAACTTCACTTTAAATGGACTCTCTGGCAGGCAGGTTCGATTTTTTATCGATGGTATTCCTATGGAATCTTTCGGGAATTCATTCGGATTAAATAATATCCCAGTTAATTTGGCTGAGCGAATTGAAGTTTATAAAGGCGTTGTTCCTGTAGAGTTAGGTGCTGACGCATTGGGCGGTGCGGTGAATATCATCACTAATCAATCGGCGCCAAAATTTTTAGATGCCAGCATCAGCTATGGCTCATTTAATACCGTTCGTGCAGCTGTTTCAGGTAAATACACCGATCAAAAAACAGGCTTGTATGTGAATGCCAATGCTTATCACAATTACTCCGATAACAACTATTTGATGCGTAGTAATCCGAAATACGATGCCGCCATTAAGGTAGTGGAAAATGGAGAGCTGGTAGAGCGGGACGTAAGAAGATTTCACAGCGCTTATAGATCTACTGCTGGACAAATTGGTGTGGGGGTAACTAATAAAAAATGGGCAGATAGACTAGAGTTGACCGTGTTATATGCTGATACCTATAAGGAGATACAAACTGGTGCTACCCAAGATAAAGTGATTGGTGAAGTGACCAACAATGAGAGGTTTTTCATGCCGACCATTAAGTATAAGAAAACTAATTTTTTAACCCGCGGTTTAACGGCTACTTTCTTTGCTTCAACCTCTATTCAGCGCTCACACGTACCTGACACAGGTAATTACGTATACACATGGAGCGGTAAAGGCAGACCAGAACCAATTTCTGGAGAGCTTTATGGTATTAAAAGTATCTATCACTACCGCAATACAGCCAATTTAGCAAGGGCAAATTTTAGTTATGAGATCGATGACAATAACAGCTTCAATCTTAATTATAACTATAGCCACTTCGCTCGTAGAGCTACCGAAGATCTAGGCATCGTGAAAAATAACACGTTTGAAGAGCCCAATACCATTGGAAAGCACGTTGCGGGAATTGCCTATCAGAATAATTTATTGGATAAGAGATTAATCACTTCAGTGTTTGCAAAGTTCTATGCCTTAAATGCCTTGGTGCGTAATGCCGTTTATTTCTCCCAAAATCAAACTTATCTAAGATCCGATTCGAAGACTTCGAACAATTATTTTGGCTATGGTGCAGCAACAAGATACAGAATAACTAATGACTTCGGGATCAAGGCTTCTTATGAACATGCCTATCGATTACAAGAAGGAGAAGAACTATTTGGTAATGGGATAGATGTTACTTCAAACATTGCTTTAAAACCAGAAAACAGTGATAACATCAATGTCGGTGGTTTCTATCATTTTATGTTAACAGAACAACATCTTTTCGGGTTAGAAGCTTCTTACTTTTTTAGAAACGCTAAAGATTTCATCTACTTTATTCCTAGTGGCGGCGTGTACTCGATGTACAACAATTTAGCAGGGGCTAAAATTAATGGAGTAGAGTTGGAAGCAAGATACACCTATACCAACTTGTTGAACTTTTCAGTGAATGGAACCTACCAAAATGCGGTGAGTCGCCAACGCTATGAACCCAATACCAGCACACCAGATGCCACTTATGGCGACCGTATCCCTAACCAACCTTGGTTTTATGCAAATGCCAATTTAGAGATTGGTATAAATGATGTTTGGGCAAAAGGCAACCGTTTGCAGCTGAGCTTATCAAGCCAATTTGTAAACTGGTTTTATTTGAATTGGGAAAGTCGGGGTAGCATCGAATCTAAAAATAAAATCCCAACCCAATTGTCACATAACGCAGCATTGTCTTACTCCGTAGCCCAAGGCAGATATAGCATTGCGGTAGAGGTCAACAACTTCACGAACGAATTGCTGTACGACAATTTTAGGTTACAAAAACCAGGGCGTTCGGCATTCATGAAACTTAGATACTTCATTAAATAAAAACTACAAAAATGTCAACTACAATTAACAGACAACCCCTTTTACTATTATTTGCATTAACTGTACTATTATTTGCAGCTTGTAAAAAAAGCAGCTCAACCCCAGAAGAAACACCTGGCGAGAAGCAATACGGACTTTTGGTAACTGCAGGAACACCAGCGGCCAGGTATGTGCTAAATACTTCTGATTTAACCCAAGGAACCTTAACCACTGCGGGAAATGGTGCAGAAACTAATGTTAGCGTGATTACACAACGTGGTGAATACTTTTACGGAACCAATAATGCTGGAAACCTGATCAAGTTTACTTCAAGCAATAAAATCAATACCATTGTCAAAGAAATTCCTTTCAGCCAAATTAGCTGGGCTTATTACTCTAGCTTTTTCGCTTGGAAAGACGAAAAAACCTTGGTGTTGTTAAGCATGAAAGAAGCACTTCAATTTGAATATGCTACCCTTAATGTAGAAACGATGACCATCACTGCCTCAGGTAACATCAATATTCCACTTCCTCCAGCAGGTTATTACTACTGGGGAAATAACGTGTCTTTCTTAGGCAACAAATTATACATCAGTTATAATTTGGTAAACAGCACTACCGATGTGCCTTTGAACGAAATACGTTTAGCTTCAATGGATTTTCCTAATGTGAGCAACGTCACCGTAACGACCGATACGCGTTTTAACCAACCAGCACATTACAACTTACACGCTCCAGGGTCATTTGTGTACAACAACTATGCGTATATGCTAAATGCACCAACCATTTGGATTTTTGGCGAAACAGGAGGTTCTTTCTCGGTTTACAGGGTGGCAAATGGTGCAACCACTACTGATGCGAGTTACCAATTTGAGCTTACTGATAGAACAAAAGAAGAAGTAAGCGGCCTATTTAATTTGGGTGGTGGCAAGGCCATTATCAAGGTGATAGATAAATCAAAAATCGCCTCTTCCAGAGATTATGCAGAGAAAATCAGCGAATTTTATGTGATTGACGTAGTAAATAAAACCAAAACCAAGCTTAACATTCCAAAAAGTGTAGCGACACCTTATAGCAACGATATTTTGGTGGATGGAAATGTAGCTTATATTCCTGCTTCAACAGATGCGGGTTACTATGTGTACACTTATAACGCAAGTACTGGTAGCGTAACCAGAGGCGCAAAATTAGATGGTGTAAACGGTGTAAGCCAATTAGTGAAATACAAATAAGCGCTCATTCATGTTATTAAAACCACTTAAAAAACTAAATGCCTGGTTACACCTTTGGTTAGGTTTAGTTTCGGGAATTATTGTCATTATCCTCGGAATTACTGGTTGCATTTTGGTTTTTGAGCAGGAAATAAGAAGTATAAGTTCCCCTTGGCTACATGCCGAAAAGCCTGCCAAGGGAGCTTATTTACCACCATCAGTACTCTATAAAGCAGTGCAGAAAGCATTGCCTGAAAAGGAAATCCGTTCTGTGTGGTACCATGGCGATCAACGTACCGCCCATTTTAGCCTTAATTCTGATTCAATGGTGTATGTAAATCCTTACACCGCTGAAATAGTGGCTATGGTAGATCATGAAGATTTCTTTCACTTTATTGATGAAGGGCATCGGCATTTGTGGTTGCCTGATAAAATTGGAAAAGCCATTACAGGATGGGGAACTTTTATCTTCTTTATCTTGTTGATAACAGGATTGATTTTATGGTGGCCTAAAAACCTTAAGAAATCTAATGTAGATAAAAGCTTTAAAATTAAATGGCGAGCAAAATTCAAACGTGTAAACTACGATTTGCACAACGTTTTGGGATTTTACTCGCTGATATTGGCTTTGCTAATGGCCGTTACGGCTTTAATCATGAGCTTCTCTTGGTTTAACAAAGGGATATATTGGTTAACAGGAGGCAATAGTAACCAACCAAAACAAGCGGATGAAGTATTCGAACCATCTAAAACACCTATGCTACAAAGCGTAGACGAAGTATGGCGTAGGGTGCAGCAAGAAATTGCGGTAGATAATAAAGATCAAATTATTGTATCGTTCCCAGATCACGAAGACGATCCCATATATGCCTGTACAGATATGGTGAATGGTCATTGGCGAGATCTGTATTTCAAACAATCAGACCTGTCACTTACCAATAGCACTGGAAAAAGAATGGCGGAGTTACCCTTTGCAGATAAAGTGCGAAAAATGAACTACACGTTGCATGTTGGAGCTTTTGCTGGATTGTTTAGTAAAAGTATTTATTTCTTGGTCAGTTTAATCTGCGCCAGTCTACCCATCACAGGTTTTTACATCTGTTGGGGTAAGAAAAAGAAAACGAAGAAGAAAAGCCAAAAGCTAAAACTGGCGGCCTAGTTTTTCATCACTAAAGCAAATAAAACAAGAAATGGAAAGTAAGTATCATGCGGTTTTTAACACCGCAAGGGAGATTTTTTTGCGTAATATTTTAACATTATGTGTAGCGTTTTGCATGGTACAGGTAGTAGCAGCGCAAAGTACGGGGCATGTATCTGGTCAAGTTAAAGCGGCTAATAATCAACCCGTGGAATACGCTTCAGTAGCTTTAAAACATACCGATGAGAAAATTTTCAAAGGCGTACTTACCGATTCACTTGGACGTTTCTCTTTTGCTAAAGTACCTCATGGGAAATATAAAATCGTCATTTCTAGTATGGGACATCAAAACCATACGATACCCAATTTCGAACTCAATGCCACCAACGCTCAAATTACTTTTTCCAATATCCAATTAAAAGATGATGCACAACAGTTAAGTGCAGTTGTAGTGAGCGGACAAAAAAAGGTGATTGAGCAGAGCATGAATAAGATGACTTTAAACGTCGAAAACAGTATCTTGGCTGAAGGAAATACTGCTTTAGAATTATTAGAACGTGCGCCAGGAGTAAAAATTGATAGTGATGGTAAAATATCACTTAAAGGTAGAACTGGCGTGAACATAATGATGAATGGTAAGATGACCTATCTAAGTGCTACTGAACTTGCCACCTTGTTGAAAGCCACCAATTCTTCCTCTATTTCTAAAATTGAGATAATGAACAATCCTTCTTCCAAATATGATGCTGCGGGTAATGCTGGCATCATCAATATTGTGATGAAGAAAAGTCTGGCAGGAGGTTTAAATGGATCGGTAAACTTTAATGGTGGCGCTGGCCGTAATGCAAGATATGGCAGTGGCTTTAACCTTAATTATCGCACTTCAAAAATCAACCTTTACGGAAATTATAACTATGCCTATCGTGGTGAAACTGAATATTTGGATTATATCCGACGTTTTTCAGATGCCCAACCGAGCTTATCTAGAACTTCAACGCAGCGTACGGAAACCAATGAGCCTTTAAACACACATAACTTCCGTGCGGGTATCGATTATGAAATTAACAGCAACAATACCATTAGTTTATTGGTAAATGGCAACTTGGGTAAATACATTCACGACAGCCAAACGAGTAATTTGATGAGCAACCGACAAGGCGCTTTATTAAGCGAGGCGCTCACTAAAAACTATGACAAACAAAGTTGGCAAAGCCTCACCTATAACCTCAATTATCAGCATCGCTTTGCGAAAAAAGGTCGGGAACTCTCTGCCGATTTGGATTTTGCACCAAACCGTTTTAGTTCAAACTTAAATTTAGATACCTATACCAAGCCCAACAGTAGTTTACCTGATGGCAATATGGCCAGAAGAATTGGAACTGTTCCAGCTAAAACAGATGTTTATGTAGCCAAAGTAGATTATACAGATGTAATCAATGAGGCCATTAAATGGGAAGCGGGAGGCAAAAGTTCTTTTATTCAGGCTGACAATAACCTGGTATATCATCAGTTTTTGAATGGAAATTGGGAGTATGATGCCACTTCGAGCAACCATTTTAAGTACAAAGAGCAAATTCATGCAGGTTATTTGAATGTGATGGCTAGCTTCGGTAAAACCTCTTTGCAAGCAGGGCTTCGTGGTGAGTATACCAATACCAAGGGCAATCAAATTACCACCCAACAAGTATTCACTAGAGATTATTTTCAGTTATTCCCGAGTGTAGCGCTAGGCCAGGAATTAAATGCCAGTAACCAATTGCAGCTTTCATACAGTCGCAGAATTGAAAGACCAAATTATGGTTCTTTAAACCCATTTCGCATGTTTAGGGATCCATCTTTGTATTATGAAGGTAACCCGTATTTAAAACCAGAGCTGACACAAAATATCGTGTTTGGGCATGTGTATAAACAGAAATTTACCACTTCCGTAAATTATAGCCGAACTACTGATGTGATTACTTGGGTAACTGGTCAAAACGATGCCACCAATACTACCTTCGAGCAACCCAAAAACCTTCCGAGCTTGATCAATTATGGTATTAGCTTTACGGCACAGATAGATTATTTTAAGTGGTGGTCGGGAACCAGTTTTGCCAATGTGTTTCGTAGTGAATATGATTTGGAAGAGGGAAGAAACAAACAGACAAGCTTTAGCGCAAACACTCAAAACTCGTTTAAAATTGCGAAAGGTTTTGGTGCAGAATTGAATGCTTTCTATAATTCTAAATCGGTGTATGGGATCATTACCGAACGATCATACTGGGCAGTTTCTGCAGCCTTCCAAAAAAGTGTACTGAATGAGAAAGGAAGCATTAAGTTGGCCATTAACGATATTTTTCAGACCAATAATTTCCAAAATGATACTCGTTATCAGAACATCAATATGTACAACAGAATATGGATTGATAGTAGAAGAGCCATTCTTTCATTTACTTACCGATTTGGAAAACAATTCGAGAATCGAGAACGCAAAACGGGTAGTGAGGATATTCAGAATAGGATAAAATAGTAGTAACCTATCCCGTCATTTCGACCTTAAGGAGAAATCCAGCAATAGTTGATAGGATGTTATTTTCTCCTCGTTCGAGATGACGGGATGATTTACGCTCCGTGACATTAAAGTTATTTCATCACTGATATTCTCAGGTCAATCTGACTAGGGTAAAACAAGGGGCGAGGATATTCAGAATAGGATAAAATAGCAACCTATCCCGTCATTTCGACTGGAGTGCAACGAAATGGAGAAATCTTTGAACATGTTATACGAAGGGTTTAAGGATTTTCCTGTTACGATCGAAATGACAATACGAACGACTTTATTGGCAGGGCTTTTCACTGCACTAAAAATGCGTTTAAATGAATTGTTTTGCAGATTATTGCGGTATTTTGGTAATTTATTTTTAATATTGAATTAAATTCAACCAAATGATGTTCAAAAAAATACTCCTCCTCTTACTTGTTTGCGCTTCTGTTCAATTGAAAGCTCAAATCAATAACGGTCCAAAAATACAGCGTGAATTTAGAGCGGCTTGGGTAGCTAGTGTCGCCAATATTAACTGGCCAAGTAAACCAGGTTTAACCACGCAACAGCAACAAGATGAAGCAATCGCTTTGTTGGATATGTTGGCAAAGAACAATTTCAATGCGGTTATTTTTCAAATCAGACCGCAGGCCGACGCTTTTTACAAGAGCGATTTGGAACCTTGGTCGTATTATTTGACTGGTGTACAAGGGCAAGCACCAAACCCATATTATGATCCTTTGGAATTTTGGGTGAAAGCTGCTCACGAACGTGGCATGGAGCTTCACGTTTGGTTAAATCCTTACCGTGCACATCATACGGCAGGCGGACCAGTGAGCGAATCATCTGTGGTGAAAAAACATCCAGATTTAGTGGTGAAGTTGAAGCAAGGCTATTGGTGGTTTGATCCTTCAAAAAAAGGAACGCAAGATTTGGCTTCTTCGGTAGTAAAAGATATTGTAAAACGTTACGACATTGATGGAGTACATTTTGATGATTATTTCTATCCTTATGCCGAATACAATGGTGGAGAAGATTTTCCTGATTCGGAGAGCTACGCTGCTTATCAAAACAAGGGTGGTAAATTATCCCGAGGAGATTGGCGTAGAGATCACGTGAACAAGTTTGTGAAACGAATCTATAAAGAAATCAAAGCAGAGAAGAAGTTTGTAAAATTCGGCATTAGTCCGTTTGGTATTTGGCGTCCTGGCTATCCAGAATCAATTAAGGGAATGGATCAATATGATAAATTATATGCAGATGCTAAACTTTGGCTAAACAAAGGTTGGATAGATTATTTCATGCCCCAATTGTACTGGCAAATCAACAACATTCCCCTGAGTTTTCCAGTATTGTTGGCTTGGTGGGAAAGCGAAAATACGAAAGGCAGACACTTATGGCCAGGTTTAAATAGTGGTATTGGCGGTGGTGAAAAAAACAGCGATGAAATCATTAACCAGATTATGATTGCGAGAGGGATTGTACCTAAATCGCCAGGTGTTGCGCATTGGAGTATTGGTGCCTTAACAAAGCATGAAAGCTTGCGCAATGACTTGTTGGCTGGCCCTTATAAAGAAGAGGCTTTAGTGCCAGAATCACCTTGGTTAGATAAAAAGGCTCCTCATAAACCAACTGCTGCTTACGAGGATAGAGGCAATGATCTTTACGTGAAATGGACAGCAAAAAATGAGAAGGAAGTATTTAAATATGTGATTTATACTCAGTATGGCGAAAAATGGACTTACCGTACTTTAAACGCCAGAAGCAGCTTTTTTCAGGTGCCAAAGCAAATAGAAGCAAATCCTAAGACTAAAGCCATGGCAAAATTGAAAGCCATCAAGGTCACAGCGGTAGGTAGAACCGGTAACGAAAGTGATGGCGAAATCATCACTTTATAAAAGACTGTAAGAGTCGTTATAAACTTGCGAAGTTTCGAAACTTCGCAAGTTTTTTTGTTTAAAGAACTTTCCGAAAAAGCAGTGTCGTCATTTCGACTGGAGCATAGCGGAATGGAGAAATCTTTAAATAGAACACATTAAAAGATTTAACTTCGTTGAGCTTCGATTCTCGACTACAATGCGTTTCGCTCTAAATGACGGACTGAACGCTTAAAATATTCTACGGATTTCTCACCTGCCCATCACCTGTAACCAACCATTTATAGCTGGTCAATTCCTCTAAGGCCATTGGCCCACGAGCGTGAAGTTTTTGAGTGCTGATCCCAATTTCAGCCCCCAAACCAAATTGAGCACCATCTGTAAATGCGGTAGAAGCATTGGCGTAAACCGCTGCAGCATCTACCTGATTTAGGAACAAGGCAATATTCTCGGCATCTTCACTAATAATGGCTTCACTGTGCTTTGAACTGTAAGTAGCAATATGATCTAAGGCTTCATTTACATCTTGCACCACTTTAACCGCCAATTTCAGCGATAAAAATTCAGTGCCAAAATGTTCTGGTTGCGCTTGGTGTAATAACGTATCTTTATAACTTTCTTTTAGCACGTTGTAGCTCGTTTCATCAGCATAAAGCTCCACTTCTTTTTCGGCCAAAGGCGATAAAAGTTGGGCAATATCTTGGGTGCGTTCTTGATGGATCAGTACACAATCTAAAGCATTACAAACGCTTACCCTACGGGTTTTGGCATTGGCAATAATCATTTGGCCTTTCTCGAGGTTCGCAGAAGCATCAAAAAAAGTATGCACAATGCCCGCGCCAGTTTCAATCACAGGAATTTTGCTGTTTTCACGAACGTAATTAATTAAAGATTGGCTTCCTCTTGGAATCAGCACATCAACATCTTTCACGGCATTTAATAATGCTTCGGTTGCACTTCTATCAGCAGGCAATAAAGTGATTACGTTGGAGTTAATTTGATGTTTGGTCAAAACCTCTTGTATCACCTTGCAAATTGCGGTGTTAGAATACTCCGCATCGCTACCGCCTTTAAGCACGGCTACATTTCCAGTTTTAAAACACAAGGCAAAAACGTCTACGGTAACATTGGGACGAGCTTCGTAAATGACACCAACGACACCCAATGGCACTCTCACTTTTTTAATGTTAAGGTTATTGGGTAACGTTTTTTCGTGAATTAAATCTCCCAAAGGACTGTTCAATAAAACGACGTTTTTCACATCACTTGCAATGTCTTTAATGCGTTGCTCGGTAAGTTTTAAGCGGTCATATTTAGGGTCACTTTCAGGCATGCGCTCTAAATCTTTTTGGTTTTCTGCCAAAATAAAATCGCTTTGTTCCACTAGCGCTTCCGCCAATTTATTCAACAACAGGTTGATGGTCTCTTTATTGAGCGAAACCATGGTTCTGGTGGCCTGTTTTGCATTTTCGAAGTATTGTTTCATCTTTAGTTTTTTGGCTGTTTGGGTTTTTGGTTGGTTTGTTTTTAGAGACGAATTCTTTACGCCTTATCCTTTGCTCCCTACTACTAACCCCTAGTTACTAATCCCTAATTAAATTGCCGCATAAAAATAGTCGTAGTGTACCAAGGGTTTCTGGTTCTTTTGACCAATTCGTTCACGCGCTTTATCTGATCCATATTTGGCAATACCTAAGCCAATAAGTTTCTCATTTTCATCAATAATTTTGATGATATCGCCCTTTTTAAAATCCGCTTTAATGGCAATAATTCCAACTGGAAGAAGGCTGGTCGCCTTACCAGAAGTAAGCACTGTTTTGGCACCATCGTTTAGTTGTACGGTACCAGTTGCTGCAGTTTCAGCATGTGCAATCCACTTTTTCTGCCCAGATTTGATCTTATCGGCCACAAAATGAGTATGGACCACATTCCCTTCCAATAAAGAAGTTAGAATACCATCGGTTTTGCCGTTACTAATGTGCACATTAATACCAAGCTTGGCTACCTTTTGAGCAATGGTAGATTTGGTAATCATTCCACCTCTGCCAAACTGCGATTTTCCAGTGCTCACAAAACTACTGAAGTCGGTAGTCGTTCCAGATTTTACTTTTTCAATCACTTGGCTATCTGCTAGCTTTGGATCACCCGTATAAATACCATCTACATTAGATAGGATGAAAAGTGCATCTGCATTCATCATCGAAGCAATCAACCCTGCCAATTCATCATTATCGGTAAACATCAACTCCGTAACAGAAACCACATCATTTTCATTCACTACGGGGATTACGCCATTTTGTAGTAGAATATGCATGCAGTTTTTCATATTCAGGTAATGTACCCTGTCCCTAAAATCCTCTTTGGTAACCAATACTTGCGCACAAGTCATTTGGTGTGCTCCAAAAAAATCTGAATAGGTATTGATTAATTTTACCTGTCCAATGGCTGCCAATAATTGTCTGGTAGCTACAGCATCCTGTTTTTCCGATACTTTGATTAAGCTTCTGCCAGAGGCTACAGCACCAGAGGAAACAAGGATCACTTCAATCCCTTTTTGCTTGATTTGCGCCATCTGTTCCACCAGATGTTTAATCCTGGCAGTATCAGGTAGCCCATTAGCTTGGGTAATGACATTAGAACCTATTTTGACAACTATTTTTTGGTAAGGTAAAGACATGGTTGATAATAAAAAGGCTAATCTACCAAATAAGTAGTATTTTTTTAATCAATTGTCTGTTTAAATGAAAAATTAATAAAAAAGGCCGCATAGTTTTGCTATGTGGCCGTGGGCAAATCATGTCGATTTGATTTTATTTTTCGATCACGAAATTATCTTTTGGTTGACGAACTTTTTTCAAGCCTGCTAACCAGTCATTTTCGGTATCGCGGTAGCCTAAAGGTAAAACGGTTACACTTTTTAAACCTTGTTCAGCCAAATTTAAGATCTCATCATATTTTGCGTTGTCAAAACCTTCCATTGGGGTAGCATCCACTTTTAACAAAGCAGCTTCTGCAATAGCAGTACCAAAAGAAATGTAAGCTTGACGGGCAGCATGCTCAAAGTTTACTTGTGCTTCTCTAGGCAAATACATGCTTTTTAAACGAGCTACGTAATCAGCAGTAGCTTCAGCAGGTAATCCTCTTTCGCTGTTCATAAGGTTGAAAGCCTCGTCTATACGTTCTTCGGTATAGTTGTCCCAAGCAGCAAACACTAACACGTGGGAAGCGTCAACAATTTGTGATTGGTCGAAAGAGTGAGGTCTTAAAGTTTGTTTCAATTCAGGGTCAGTAATCACGATTACTTTAAAAGGTTGCAAACCAGATGACGAAGGAGCTAAACGTGCTGCTTCTAGGATTTGGTCTACTTTTTCTTGAGGAACGGCTTGTCCGTTCATTTTTTTAGTGGCATAACGCCAGTTTAATGCTTCAATTAAGCTCATTTTTTTAACGATTGATATTTTTAATAAATCCTTGTATGGCGTCCAAAAGAATTTGCTGTTGCATCTCATCTGGAGCAGCGGTTAGGTTCACCATATTGATAGAAGTTAGTCCGTGAAGGATAGACCAAAGTGTGTGGAATTTGAGGAATTTGCGTTGCTCATCCGTATCTTCCATTAAACTGCTAATCACCTCAATAAGGTTACAGCTAAAGTTCCCAATCTCGGTAATCTCTCTTGCTTTTTGGCAATTTGGGATGCCGAGTCCGAACATCATTCTGTAGTAGGCAGCATTACTGAACGCAAATTCAAAATAGCTTAAAGCCATTTGCGTAAGTTGTTCTTCAGGATTGGTATATTTTTCCTTGGTGCTTTGCATGGCCATTGCAAGCATCAAAAAACCCTGTTTCACAAATTCTCCTTGAATAGCATCTTTGCTCTCAAAATGATTGTACACTACTGGCAAGCTATATCCTATCGCATCAGCTATTTTTCTGATGGATACCGCCTGCCAGCCTTCCTGTAGTACAATTTGTTCTGTGGCTTTCAAGATGGCATTCTTGGTCAGTTCTTTTTGCTTCTGTCTATCTGTTTTAACTAACATCCAATTAGGTTAACACTGTTAGCAAAAGTAAAAGTTAACAGTGTTAGCTAAAAGAGTTTTTGTTGTTTTTGACCAAAAGATGATAGAAACAAGTCTCATTTTATGAAAACAATTTGCTCGAAATAAGGGTTGTTTCTTATGCAAGCATAGTTTTTTAATGCCTGTATATAAATGACGAGGCTTTTTATTTAAAATGAACGGTTATGAAAAAAATTGTATTGTTAGCCATGTTAATGGTATCGGTTACCATTAGTGCTTTGGCTCAGGAGGGTAGAGGTTTCTATATCAAACCTACTGGAAGTTATTTTATCAAAGTTACACCTGTGGAGTTTCCCAATGTAGGCGAATTACAACCGAGGGACAGGGTGTTCAATATTAATCCTTTAACAGGGGCACAAACGTTAGTTTCCGAAGAGGCGATCACAGGTTCTTTTGGACAAGGTTGGAGAGCGGGTTTAACGGGAGGTTTTAGGTTTAGTTCAGTAGTTGCTTTTGAAATGGGGGTTAACTATTTTCAAAGCGAAAGAAATACCATGGCACGCCAAACGGGGTATAATGCCAATAACGGAAGTGTGCTGCTGTCTATTCAATCTAGTGGGCAGGTAAAAGCATTAGATTTAACGCCAACCTTAGTTTTCCACGTACCTACCAGTAAAAACTTTAGACCTTATTTGAAAATTGGGGCAGTAGTACCTGTTTATGGTTATTTAGAAATTAAAACTAATGTTAATGATCAGACAGGAACTATCGCTAGTGAGATTAATCCAGCTTTGAGAGCCGTTGAACTTTCTAGGGAGGAACGTATTGAGCCGCGACCAACCATTGGCTTTTTAGGTGCAGCGGGATTTAGCGTGCCTATTGGTAAAAATATCAGTTTCTTTAGTGAGGTCGAATATCGTAACGTATCGGTAAGTAGTAAAGAAAAAGAAGTTCGTAAGTTTGAAGGAACAGGTACCACACTTTTGGGAACGAAAGTGCCTATTACTATTAATGATTTACCAACCGCACAACGTTACACCGATTATCACAAAAAGATTGATCAAAGTTCTAACGTGCCTGGAAATGCCAATTACGATCCTAACAAAAGAGGAGATGACTTGAGGTCGTATATCAATATTGGAGGCTTAGGGATGAACGTAGGGCTTAAAATTGGATTTTAAATACCGCATTAAAAAACATTGTCAATCTTTAAAGATTGACAATGTTCATTACTTGTTTTAGGAAGGAATTTGTTCTACTAAGACCTCACTACCTGATTGGTCAAAATAAGTGCAGGTCATCAGATTTAAATCTACGATCCACTTTTCTATACCCGTTTCGGCACAATCTTTACAAAAGGTATAATAGTCTGTTCCCCCTTGTTGGTGGATTTTCAGCTGACTAGTAAACCTGTCTTTATCGGTGGATGCCGAGATGGAAAGGTTTTCATATTGAGGTGCTGAAGAAGCTTGAAAACCATTAGCCCCAAAATATTCAGTATGGCTGTCCTTTACCCAAGTTTCAAAACTTAAAACACCCATGGCCTTAATTTCTTGAATATACTTTGGGAAATCAGCTCCCGACTTTACTTTGTCGTGTGCTTGCTCTATTTCTACTATCGTGAACATTTATCGTTTAATGCTTTAACCTGGCTTTGAATAATTTTTCTAATTTATCCATTTTCGGTAAAATCACAATCCTGCAATAAGGCTGTTCCCCATTTCGAAGGAAATAGTCCTGATGATAGTTTTCTGCTACGTAAAAAGTCTGGGCTTTCTCTAAAGTGGTTACTACAGGTTTGCCAAACGCATTCTCCTTATTTAGCAGCGCTTTGTACTTTTCCGCAGTTGCTTTTTGTTGTTCATTGTGATAAAAAATCACCGAACGGTATTGTGTGCCAACATCAGCGCCTTGTCTGTTCAAGGTAGTAGGATCATGGAGTTTCCAAAATACTTCCAGGAGTTCGTCAAAGGAAATCTTTTTAGGGTCATATTCAAATTCAATCACTTCTGCATGATTAGTAGTACCACTACAAACCTCATCATAAGTTGGGTTGGGAATATTGCCACCTTCATATCCAGACTTTACATTGTATACGCCGTCTAATCGCTGGAAAACCGCTTCGGTACACCAAAAACAGCCCATTCCGAAAGTTGCTTTCTCTAATTTAGGTTTTTGCGCATCGGCACCTAATATGGAGAAGAGAATTAAAGAAGTCATCATTACAGTTTTCATTTTTTTGAAATTCTTAATATGTAATTATACGTAAAAGCCTGCGCAAAAGTTTCCTGTCATCTTAAAAATGACAAGTGGCTTAGAATACAACTTGTTAACATTTTCAGAGTGAAAAGGGTTGGTGTTAATAACTTAAGTATTTTATTATTAGATTTTTATAATGATAAAATCTAAATAGTTGAGGTTTGTTAACATATCTTTTCTAAATTTAACTTGAACATTAAAAACAACGATATGTCAACACCTTATATCCCGTGTTTAGATTTAAACACTTACATTAACGGAACAGAGGAACAACGTAAAAAATTTTCTGACGAACTTGGTAAAGCTTTTAACGATTCGGGCTTTGTTACCATCACTAATCATGGTGTAAGTCAGGAGCTGATAGATAAACTCTATAAAAACATTAAAGAGTTATTTGCGCTACCGGTTGAAACAAAACGTAAATACGAAAAACCTGAACTAGCAGGACAACGTGGCTATACCAGTGCGGGCAAAGAAACAGCAAAGGGGGCGAAAACTGCCGATTTAAAAGAGTTTTGGCAAATTGGTCAAACCGTTACAGATGGTGATGCTATTAAAAACGAGTATCCGGATAATGAAGTGGTTGACGAAATCCCTGAATTTAATACCGTTACCAGAGAAATTTATCAAAAACTGGAGGAGAATGGAAAGCACCTGCTACGTGCCATTGCTACTTATTTAGGTTTGCCTATCGATTATTTTGATCAACATGTACACAATGGAAATTCTATTTTAAGAGGTATCCACTATTTTCCAATCGAGGATCCTGATTCGATTGCTGCTGATGCCGTACGTGCAGGGGCACATGAGGACATTAACCTAATTACTTTGTTAATTGGTGCCAGTGCAGATGGTTTAGAGGTGTTAACCCGTAGTAACGAATGGCTACCAATTAAAGCACACCATACCGATATTGTGGTAAACGTAGGGGATATGTTGCAACGCTTAACTAATAACAAATTGCGTTCAACTACGCACCGGGTAGTCAACCCACCACGTGAATTGATGAAAACTTCTCGTTTCTCAGTGCCATTTTTCTTACACCCACGCAGTAACATGGATTTAACGAGTTTAGAAACGTGTATTGATGCGGAGCATCCAAAAGTTTATAGTGATATGACGGCAGGTGAATACCTTGACGAACGCTTAAGAGAAATTGGTTTGAAAAAGATGTAATTGAAAATCTAATCATATTAAAAGGCGGCCAGTAATGGTCGCCTTTTTATTTAGTTCTGCTTTTTCAAGCTATCTATTTTAATGGAGTCGATGGCTTTTGGGAGCAGTTTTTGAATTTCGTTAGCCGTTGTTGCAGCTTGTTTCACTACTTCCTTTTCTACTGGTTTAACAGGAGGTGTCTTTACAGGATTGGCCTTAGTACTTTTGCTTTTATTGCTAGCTACTGGTGCTTTTTTTGATGGTTTACTCCCTGCTTTTGGTTTGGGTGCGGGCGTTCCTTTAATGACATCAGCTTTGCTGGTTGGCCTAAGCTCTGGTTTCCAAATAAAACCTGTAAGCAGCGGTTCCTTCGTTAATTTGTCCATGGGGTCTACAGCGCCCTCAACTTCCCTAACTGTTACAATATGAGTAAGCTCTTTATTCAAAAACTTGAAACGTAAACGACTGCTCACCGTTTGGTTTACATTATCATAGTTGCCTTTATTGTCTTTCGAGTAATAAATACTTTCTGCATTGCCGTCCACATACATGTTGCGCATTTCGCCATCCACAAAAAAGCCAGTGATAATCTTTCCTTTTACTTGATTGAACTTGGTGGAGTCGCCTTCTATGTTCACAATGAAACCATTTTGCAGTACTTGAAAATTATGGATTTTATTGTTTTTAAAGAACACATGGATAGTGTCGCCTGTTTGTTGACTGCCATCAGACCATAAAATTGGATTTTTATACCAACGTAGCGACGAATCGGCAGCATTATAAAACAATGAATCTGCCCTTGCTTGCATGTTCGATTTATATACCCTCACATTATGGTAAGCCTTAATGGTCCTTGCCCTCACCGTATCCGCTGGATTGATGGCGCTATCTGCTACTAAAGGCTTTACCACTTGACCAGCTGTTGCCTTAGCATTACTTACGGTATTCGTTTTTGTAGTTGCAGATACATTCTTAGCTTTGGCGGTTGCTACCTTTTGTAAGGCGCTTTTTACCGAATCAGTTTTTACCGCAGGCATAATTTTCTTCAGCTTAGCAAGACTATCGGCAATAAGGCTATCCTGTCGTAGTTTATTTTTATTTGCTAGCAAACTGTCAATCAACGGAGGGTCTTTGATCTTTGGTTTTTTAGCCTCTTCCTCTAGTTTTTTGCGTTCTTTTCTGCTTAGCTTTTTGTCGTTTGCAGTAGTGCCGCTTTTCTTTAAATCGTCAGTCTGTTGCTGCAATAATTTTTTAGCTTCGGCTTTTTCCTTGTCCTTTTCTGCTTTCTCTTTTTCATCCTCCGCACCAATTTCATTATCTTTTTTTACTGCGGGTCTGGTCAGTAATTTAAGGTCTTTAACCAGTGTTCGCTGGCTTTCTAACGTGTCGGCCGCTAACCAAAGCGTGTCTGGTCTTTTCTTATTGTTAATGGTCACGCTATCTTTTGTGCCCAAGCCTACATAGGCTTTTTGAGTGGCCACAATGCGTTCTTCATCTCTGTAGTATTCGCCCAATTGTCCGTATAAAACGGTCTGATCTTTCGTGTCTCTAAAAACAACGTTTTTTACCGCTTTACCGTAGCCTCGCTTGCCATAATAGTACAAACTATCTCCTTTTAAGGAACGGCTACCGTTGGTATATAAATTCTTCTTCCCGAAATAAGCATTTTCACTTTTGGTGTTGTAAGCACCGTCTTCTGTGTAAAGCTTGTCATCTTTATTTTTAATATTGGTTGGCCCATAAAAATAGGTCCAGTTGGAGCCTGTGTTATAACGCAAACTATCAGAGGTAATGATGGTCTTTTCTGTCGTAACGATCAATACATCCTTTGTAAAATATACATCTCGGTAGTTAGAAAAATAAACCCCTCTTTTACTGGTGATGGTCGCGTCTTTGTTTACCAGTTTGCCACCAGTGTTGTACTTGCCAATTTTGGCGACCATGTCATAATCCAATACGTTAGAGGTAAGGGTATTCTCTCTGTCGATTAATTTAACATTTTTATCAAGATGCGCTTTTTTGGCATTACCATCGTAATTCAAAAAATCTGAATAAATGTTTAGCGTATCACCTTGATTGATGTGAACATTGCCAAAGGCTTCGAAAAAGTTTCGAGTCCCGCCATAAAGCACCGCACTGTCGCATTTCAAAATGGCGCCATCATGGCTAAAAATGGGTTTTCTTAAATAGCTGATGTTTGCTTTTGGACTGCCAGTAGCATGTTCTGCCGTTTCCAGTTTTATTTGGGTACGGTTTTGCGCAAGCAATACAAATGGGCAAATCAAGAAAAGAAATAAAAGGCGGAACTTTTGCACGATACAAATTTACAATTTTAGCGTTACGATTTTAGATTTAACCAAACAATAGAGCAATACAACGATTAAGTTTTTATTTTTGAGCAATGTTACCAGTACAGCAATTTACGAACCATGTTTTACAACAGCAGCTTTTTGAGGCTTCAGACCACGTGCTGCTTGCCGTAAGTGGTGGCAAGGATTCTGTATTGATGGCACAGCTATTTAAACAGGCTGGTTTTAATTTTAGTATAGCGCACTGCAATTTTAATTTACGGGCTGATGAATCGCAACGTGATGAGCTGTTTGTGAAAATGTTGGCTGAGGAAATGCAGGTGCCTTTTCATTTGGTTCATTTTGATACGAAAGGCTTTTCTCAAACGCATAAAATTTCGACCCAAATGGCCGCTAGGCAATTGCGGTACGATTGGTTCGAGGAACTTAGGCAAGCGTATGGTTACGCTCGTATTGCGGTAGCCCATCATCAAAATGATGCCATTGAAACGGTATTGCTTAATTTGGTAAGAGGTACGGGGATTAGCGGCATGCATGGGATTTTACCAAAACGTGGGCATATCATTAGGCCATTACTCTTTTTATCAAGGCAAGAAATAGACCAGCTGGTTGATGAACATCACTTGGCTTATGTAGAAGACAGCTCCAATTTGAGTAGCAAATATGCTCGCAATAAAATCCGTTTAGAGGTGGTTCCGCATCTGCGGGAAATCAATCCGAATTTGGAAGAAACCTTTGCCGAAAATATCACTCGTTTTGCAGAAACCGAGGAGTTGCTACAACAAGTAGTGACCCAAAACCGTAAGCAATTGCTTAAAGAGGAGGGAACAGGTGTTTCATTGTTGATCAAGGAGGTACTGAATTTAAAACCGCAAAAGCTGTTGGTTTTTGAGCTCTTGAAAACTTTTCATTTTACTTCGGCTGTGGTTGATGAAATTTTAGCTTCGCTACATAAACAAAGCGGAACCTCTTTTTACAGTAACAGCCATCAATTGATTATCGACAGGGAAAAGCTACTAATTTCTCCCTTAAACCAAAGTTGCGATGAAATTTTTTATTTGCACGGCGAAGGAGAGGTATCGATGGGCTTTGGTCAGCACATGAAATTGAAGTTTGCTGAAAGGGAAGCCTTTAAAGGAGAGAAAAACATCGCTCACGTAGATGCTGATTTGCTGATTTTTCCATTGGTGATCCGTTACAGGCAAGATGGTGATAAGTTTATGCCGCTTGGAATGAAATCTTTGAAAAAATTAAGTAATTTCTTTGTAGATGAAAAAGTTCCCTTACCGCAAAAAGCCAAAGTGCCTTTATTGATTAATGGCAATGGAGAAATGATATGGGTGGCTGGCTTGCGACAAGACGAAAGATATAAAGTAGGTGCAACAACAAAAAAAGTTGCTATATTCGAACTATCAAACTGATTCATGGACGGAAGATACACCTTTATTGAAAAACAGTACATCGGCCGAGATTATATCCGTATTTCTATACGTTTAATTATGGCTGCATTTTGTTTTGCAGTGTATGTTTACGAAAGAGATAGGGATAACACCGTTGACTTATTCTTGGTAGTGGGCTTTGGTATTATCGGTGTATCTATCATTCTGTTGTTCATGGTGCAGTATAAAACGGTCATCGAAAATAAAAAAGTACAGATAGACGGTTTGTGGACTGCGAAGAAGGTGGAAATAGACCTCAATAAAATTGTAGATATCCGTAAAGCCACTTACAGCAGGTTTTTCTTTAACAACCCTGTTTACAATCTTCATAAAAACGGAACCGTTCGCTTTTTTTCGTCTGGTAAAGATGCCATTGTACTTACCGATAGGGATGGTTTAGAGTATTACATTGGTACCCAAAGACCCAATGAGATGTATCTTGTGTTGCAAAACGAGATGCGGTCGGAATAAAAAATTGCCATATTTTTCTAACCATATTATTACCCAGAATTAACAATCTTTAAACAGGATATCAGCTACATTTGCCTTTGTAAATCTTGAACATAAAGATTGCGTTACAACCAACGGATGAAAATAGGAATAGTTTGTTACCCTACCTTTGGAGGTAGTGGAGTGGTAGCTACCGAGCTGGGGAAAGCCCTGGCCAACGAAGGACATCAGGTACACTTTATCACATATAGCCAGCCCGCAAGGCTCGACTTTTTTTCTGCTAATTTATTTTATCATGAAGTTTCGGTAAGGGATTATCCTTTGTTTGATTATGCGCCTTACGAATCGGCTTTGGCAAGTAAGCTGGTAGATGTAGTCCGTTTTGAACAGTTGGATATCCTCCATGTGCATTATGCTATTCCGCATGCTTCGGCTGCTTTTATGGCTAAGCAAATTTTAGCTACTTACGGGATAAATATTCCTTTTGTAACGACATTGCACGGTACCGATATTACTTTAGTGGGTAAAGATGCGACCTACAAGCCAGTAGTTACATTTTCGATCAATCAGAGCGATGGCGTAACGACCGTTTCCGAGGATTTGAAAGAAGATACCTATCGTCATTTTGATATTTCTAAAGACATTAAGGTAATTCCTAACTTTATTGATTTTAATCGCTTTAGCTTACAGCCTAAGGATCACTTCAAAAAGGCAATAGCACCAAACAATGAACGTATCCTTATCCATACTTCTAACTTTAGAAAAGTAAAGCGTACTGAAGATGTGATTCGCATGTTCCATAAAGTTTTGGAGAAAATCCCTGCCAAGTTATTGATGGTGGGTGATGGACCAGAACGTTCGGCCAACGAGCAGTTATGCAGAGAACTTAATATTTGCGATAGTGTAAGGTTTTTGGGTAAACAAGATGCTGTAGAGGAAATTTTATCGGTGTCGGATTTGTTTATCATTCCTTCTGAAAATGAAAGTTTTGGACTTGCGGCATTGGAAGCTATGGCTTGTAAAGTGCCTGTGATTTCATCTAATGCAGGCGGTTTGCCAGAGCTTAATATTGATGATTTTTGTGGTTACTTATGCGATGTAGGTGATGTAGAAGATATGGCCAATAAAGCAGTAACGATCTTGAGTAAGCAAGAGACCTTAGATTATTTCAAAGAAAATGCATTGACCAGAGCTAAAGATTTCGATTTGAAGAAAATATTACCACAGTACGTTGCTTTCTATGAAGAAGTGATTGCTGGAAAGAAATAGATCAATCTTAATAGATGCCCACAAAAAAAGCCCCGCATTTTCGAGGCTTTTTTTATGAATACCATCGATGCGAATCGGTTATTTTATGCGCTTATAAGATGAAGTAGTTGTAGAGGTGAGGCCATTGGCAGTGGTTTCATATCTGATTTGCAGGTTATTCTCATTTAACGCCAACACTTCGCATTTGAGCATATCCGTTCCAACAACGTTAAACGCTCTGCTTGAAATTTCCAATGTTTTCTTGTCTGATGAAAGTTTCCATTTGCCAAAATCAGGATAGGCGGAAGATTCGTTGCCACAGCGCAAGCTGCCATAAGAGCCTATAATTGTATTATCTTTGTTGAAAACCATTAAATCGTCCTTAGCACATTCGGGCATCAGCGCGTAAAGGTCCATGTCAAATTTGTCTTGTCCAAAGTAAAAATAACTGGTGGCTGCAACCAGATTCCAAGAAGTGCCACCTAAGGAAAAGCTCTGATCTGCTGCAGGGTCTATGTGAATGGTTTCTTTGGCGCAAGAAACTAGCAAAAGCACGACGAATACTAAGAGATAAAGAAATTTCTTCATTAAATTAATTTAGATATTCCTGAAAATACTAAAAATAAGCTATTTGCCAAAAATTAAACATACTGGAGAACCTACTGAAATTCGCTTTTTGGAATCGGCTAGCTTTCCTGTTTCAGCATCTCTTTGAAAGATGATGATGTCGTTGGAGTATTGGTGGCCTACCAATAAATAATTTCCACTTGGATCAATGCTGAAATTACGAGGGCCTTTGCCTAGTGTGCTTACCGTTTCAATATGTTTTAACTTGCCATCTTTTTGTACAGCAAAAACGCTGATGTTGTTCGCATCGCCACGGTTACTTTCATATAGGAACTTACCATCCGCAGAAATATGGATGTCTGCGGCATCAATTCTGCCAGTAAAATCACTAGCAGCAGTGCCTATCTCTTGTAGTAATTTCAAGTTGCCATCATTATAACCGAAAACACTAATTTTTCCATTAAACTCATGCGCTAAATAAGCGAACTTTCCATTTGGACTAAAGGTGATATGGCGAGGACCAGAACCAGGATTGGTGCTGATGCTGTGCTTTAAAGTCAGTGGTTTTTCGGCATTAGCCTGGTAGCTGTAAACATAAATCTTATCTTCTCCTAAATCAGTAGAAATAACATATTTGCCATCTGGCGAGAATAAGGTTTGGTGTACATGTGCACTGGTTTGACGCTTATCAGGACCACTTCCAGTATGTTGAACCAGCTGTTTAACTGGTGTAAGCGAACCATCGACCTTGATACCGTAAACGCTAATGCTACCGCCACTATAATTTGCAGTAAATACATGTTTGCCATCGGTAAGAATAAAGCAAGGGTCGGCACCTTTGGTCGCTTCCTTATTTATTATAGTACCTTCGTTGGTTTTTGGATTGAATTTAAAAGCCGCAGCTGCACTATTGGCACCAACTTCCGACACGCTGTAAATCGCATCGTTGTTTTTGCTTAACGCGACATAGCTTGGATTGGCGATGTTTTTAATTATGCTTAACTGTTTCGTCTCTGCTGTTTTGCTGTCAAAATCATACACATAAATTCCTTCGCTAGTTCCCTTCGTGTAAGTGCCAACAATAAGCTTATGGTTTTGCGCTAGCGCGAATAATGAACCGTAGCAAAATAGTGTTAAAAGCGAAAGTTTCTTTAGCATGGCTTTTTAATTTTTTTGAGAAAGATAGCAATAAATAAAAAATGCGCAAAGTTTAACTCTGCGCATTTCAATTCGTTTTATTTAATCAGATGCTTGATCTGCACCAATTCGTGCTCCTCTAAGTATCTCCATCTTCCACGTGGAAGATCCTTTTTAGTCAAGTTGCCATAAACCACACGGTCAAGTTTCACCACATCATAACCTAAGTGTTCGAAAATACGGCGTACAATTCTGTTTTTTCCGCTATGGATTTGGATGCCCACTTCGTTTTTACTTGCGCCAGTTACGTAAGAAATGTTATCTGGCTTGATAAAGCCGTCTTCCAGCTCCAAACCAAATTGGATTTTGTTGAAATCGCCTTGCGTAAGGTTTCTACTTAACTCTACCTGATAAATTTTGGTAATGCCATTTCTAGGGTGTGATAGCCTATCGGCTAATTCACCATCATTGGTCATTAACAATAAACCTGTAGTATTTCTGTCTAAACGACCAACTGGATAAATACGTTCGCGGCTAGCTTTTTCAACCAAATGCATAACTGTTTTACGTTCCTGTGGATCTTCGGTGGTGGTGATATAATCTTTAGGCTTGTTTAAAAGTACATATACTCTTTTTTCACGCTTCAACAATTCACCATTGTATCTTACTTCATCTTTATAAGGATCAACCTTAAAACCCAGTTCGTTAATGACTTTGCCATTTACGCTAACTACACCAGCCTCAATCAGCTCATCAGCCTTACGACGAGAGCAAATACCAGCATTAGCGATGTAACGGTTTAAACGGATCAGGTCATCTTCAACTTTCGATTTTCTGCTTCTTAATGTTGGAGCAACACGTTCGCCTTTATCCTCTTTTTTATTTTTGAAACCGCCGTCTTCTCTTTTTCTGAAAGGGCGATTGTCGCCATAACGGTTATCTTTTCTGTCTCCAGTTTTTCTATCGCCAAACTTAGCAGCCGCACCATCTTTGGCGTAACTATCTTTTTTTACATAGCTTCTTTTGCCTTCTTTGCTGTCGAAGGATTTTTTGAAACCATCTTGATTGTCGAAATTGCTTTTGGCAGGTCTGCCAGTTTTAGATTTGAAGTCCTTTTTGTCTTTATGATCGAAACGCGGTTTGTCGCTGTTTTCGTTAACTCTTTTAGGTCTTTCTTCTGAAGCATTACTTCTTCTTGCTCCACTACGCTCAGTGCGTTCTCTTGGTTCGGTACGTTGGTTACGTTCGGTGCGCTCACCGCGCTCACTACGTTCTGTTCTTTCCCCACGCTCTCTATACTCTCCACGTTCTTTACGTTCTCCAGTACGCTTGCCAGCATTGGACTTGTCATCCCGACTTTTCCCTTTGTTACTATTTGTCATGATACGCTTTTAACCGCATAAATAATGCGGCTGCAAAGATAACAAATTTGTAAGGATTAGCAATTGTAAAATGCCCTGATTTTTGCTAAAACTTACTCTTAAAAAAACTAGCCTCACGGTGTTTTAAACATCGATTTTTGCACTTGTTTTTGTAAGTGCTTGATAATTAAATAAATAAATTGTACCTTTGCGCACCAAGTATTAAGTGTTAACTAAAAAAGGAGGAAGATGTTAAAGAAACACCTCATTCCATGTACGGTAGTTTTAGGACTACTGGTTATGGCCAAAGTGTTTGCTTATAAGCTACCAACAGAAGTAGAAAATCTTAAGAAAGATAACTATACCAATAGTGTAAAAACAACCGAAGAGCCGGTATTTTCAATAGCTCAACTGGAGTTTGCCGAAGAAACATTGCCTATAGGCGATACTAAGGTAACTCATAAAATGAAGAGGACTTTGGCTTCATTTTCATATGAAAACTTGCAAACCACGCGTTTGCATAAAAAAGCAGCAGAATGGTTCCCTGTAATAGAACCAATTTTGGCGGCCTATGGCATACCTAATGATTTTAAGTATGTTCCTTTAGTGGAGTCTGGCTTAAGAGCGGGCGTTTCACCGAAGGGTGCGGCTGGTTTTTGGCAGTTTATGCCTAGTACCGCCCGTATGTATGGCCTAAAGGTAAATAGTAAGGTTGATGAGCGATATAATCTCAAAAAATCTACCATTGCAGCAGCCAAGTATATCAAAGAACTTTATGACGTTTTTGATAGCTGGACTTTGGTTGCAGCAGCTTACAATGTTGGTGACAATCACATGCGCCGACAAATTAACCGCCAGAAGCAGGATAATTATTTTAAGATGAAACTCAATCGCGAAACAGGTGTGTACGTGTACAAACTGATTTCAATGAAAGAGATCTTAGAAAATCCTAACCGAAACGGTTATAAAAATCAAAAAGCATTAATTGCTTTTAAACAAACAGAAGAAACAAATGCTACTACGGTAGAATAGTGAGAATTGGTATAGCTTTTTTATAAGCATTTTAAAAGCGGTTTCCGAAGTAAAGGAAGCCGCTTTTTTCGTTTATAGCTTTTTTGGCCACAGATGCACAGATAGAAAGCCCGTTTGGCTCGATAAATAATCTGTGCATCTGTGGTTAATTTAGCAGTGTTTTCGACTTTTAACTTTTAACTTTCTACTTTTGGAATATGTCTCTACAACATTTAAAGGTCGCAGCGGTACGTCAAGAAGTAAATGAAGTCATCAGTATCATATTTGAGCCTGTGGAGGGTTTGACTTATAAAGCTGGGCAATTCCTTACTTTATCATTTACGCTTAACCGAAAGGAATTGAGACGTTCCTATTCTTTTTATAGCTCACCTGTGGTAGATGAACCTTTGGCTATTGCGGTAAAGTTGGTAGAGAACGGCGAAATTTCACGTTTTTTGCATCATCAAATTGCTGCTGGAGATATTGTAGAAGTGACCGAACCTAATGGACTGTTTTTTTATGAGCCAAAAGTAGACCAGCAAAGAACGGTATTTCTATTTGCGGCAGGCGTGGGAATTACCCCATTGTTCTCTATCTTAAAAACGGCTTTGGTTGCCGAAAAGCAGTCTAAAATTGTATTGATTTACAGCAGTCGTTCCGCAGGAGATACTTTGTTTATTGATGAACTGAAAGCTTGGCAACAGGTTTATCCTGATAGATTGGAGCTAATTTTCTTGTTCAGTAATTCTAAAAACTTGTTAAGGGCTCGCTTAAATGGTTTCCTAGTACAGGAATTAGTGCGGGAGCATTTGGCTTTTGCCAAGGAAGATGCCTTGTTTTATACTTGTGGTCCCGTTGATTATATGGATGTTTGCCGTATTTCTATTCTAGGGATTGGTTATAAACCACATCAGGTTAAACGAGAAACTTTTGTATTGCCTGAAGACGAAGTAGATGAGGATGATACGACAGAAAAAGTCATCGATAAAAATACCTATACCATTAATTTGATTTTTCAAGGCGAAACACATCACCTAGAAGTGCCGTGGCCTAAAAGGATTTTAGATGTGGCATTGGAGCACAAAATAAAAATCCCTTATAGTTGTAGTGGCGGCGTTTGTAGCACTTGTGCTGCAACCTGTATATCGGGAGGGGTAAGAATGGATTATAATGAAGTGCTTACCGATGATGAAATAGCTAATGGCAGGGTGTTGGTTTGCACAGGGCATCCCACGGAGAATGATACGACGATTACTTGGGGGTGAGGGTTTTGAGTTGCAAGTTAAAAGCTGCGAGTTGTAGGTTTTAAAGCTTACTCATTCCTAACCGCTTTTCTCTCCCTTTTAGGGAGAGATACCGAAGGCAAAGAGGGTTTTGTAATTTTAAAAACCTCTCCCTAGCCCTCTCCTTGAAAAGGAGAGGGGATAGTTGCTACGAACTATCCTGAACTTTACTTCACATTCCTCGTTTGCGGAGGTAATGGCACATATTCAGTTTCTCCTGGTACAGGAGCAAATTCCTGTTTTAGCCATTTCTCTTTTGCTTCTTCAATGCGTTCTCTGCTACTGGCTACAAAGTTCCAGTAAATAAAACGCTCCTCAGGGAAAGGCTCCCCGCCGAAAATATAAACCGTGCTATTGGGTTCCAAGGTAAATTCACAAAGTTTACTGTCCTTGGCTACCAAAAAGTTCTTTGGTCCAAACGTATTGCCATCACTGGTGACGCCGCCTTCTAAAATATACAGGCCGCTTTCTCCAAATAACTGATTTCCAATGCTTAAGGTCTTCTCTCCTTTGTTCTTAATTTCTATAAAATAAAGCGGACTGTAAACAGGAATAGGCGATTTCTTGCCGAAAGCTTCACCAGCAATCAATTTAAAATCTACACCATCCTCTTGCCACGTAGGAATATCATTACCATCAGCATGAAAAAACTCAGGGTCCATTTCTTCTAAGTGCTTAGGCAATGCCACCCAAATTTGTAAACCATGTAAAAACTTGTCGCTATGTCTTAACCTTTCAGGAGTACGTTCAGAATGGGCAATGCCCTTTCCTGCCGTCATCCAGTTCACCTGTCCTGGATTAATTTCCACAGCGGTACCCAAACCATCTCGGTGCATAATACTGCCTTCAAACAAATAGGTTAATGTAGATAAACCAATGTGTGGATGAGGAGGGATGTCGATATTTTGATGGTCGTTCATGGCAGCGGGCCCCATGTGATCAATAAAACAAAAAGGACCTACCAATCGCTTCTCTCTAAAGGGCAATAATCTGCCTACCAAAAAATTGCCAATATCACTTGGCCTCTCTTCAATAATCAGTTGTATGTTCGACATATTTTTGGGTTTTTACTATTCAAACAAATATACTTAAAAGGCCCCTAAAAAGTCGATTTTCTTCTTTAATCTCTTCCTTAAAAACCTTTAAGTAATTTAGCGGTTTAAATTCCAAAATGAAGCAAGCATTTTCTCTTTTTGATTTTAAGCAGCCCATCAATTATAAGAATGAGATTTTGGCAGGCTTAACCGTTGCAATGACCATGATTCCAGAGTCGCTGTCGTTTGCCATACTGGCTGGTTTTCCACCATTAACAGGTTTATATGCTGCTTTTATCATGGGCTTGGTCACAGCGGTACTTGGAGGTAGGCCAGGACTGGTTTCAGGAGGAGCTGGCGCAACGGTAATTACCCTCATTGCTTTAATGAAATTGCACGGATTGGAATATGTGTTTGCTGCCGTAGTTGTAGCAGGTATTATTCAAATTACGGTGGGTATTTTTAAGCTGGGCAAATTTGTGAGGTTGGTGCCCCAATCTGTAATGTATGGTTTTGTAAATGGCTTGGCTATTGTGATTTTTATGTCGCAGTTAGACCAATTTAAAGTGCGGGAAACTGGTGAATGGTTGAGTGGTACTGCATTGTATACCATGTTGGGCTTGGTGGCTTTAACCATTGGCATTGTGTGGCTTTGGCCCAAAATTACGAAAGCAGTTCCTGCGTCGCTAGTGGCTATTTTAGCGGTTTTTGGCATTGTGCTCATTGGGGGTGTTCAAACCAAAACGGTAAGTGATATTGCTTCAGTAGCAGGAGGCTTGCCGCCTTTTCATATTCCGCAAGTGCCTTTTAACTTCGAAACTTTACAAATTGTGTTTCCCTTTGGCTTAATTATGGCCATGGTAGGTTTAACCGAAGGCTTGCTCACCTTGAATTTGGTAGATGAAATTGTAGGCAATAAAGGCAATGGAAACAGGGAATGTGTAGCGCAAGGAAGTGCCAATATCCTAAATGGTTTCTTTTTTGGAATGGGTGGTTGTCCCATGATTGCGCAAACTCTGGTCAATTTATCTGCTGGGGCAAGAGCAAGGCTGTCAGCTATTATTGCAGCCTTCACCATTTTGCTCATTATATTGGTAGGTGCCCCAGTCATCGGAAAATTACCCATGGCCGCTTTAGTAGGCGTAATGATGATGGTAGCCATTGGCACTTTTGAATGGAGCAGTTTAAGGGTAATCAATAAAATGCCAAAATCGGATATTTTTATTGGCGTAGTAGTGGCCGCTGTAACGGTATTGATGCATAATTTGGCCCTTGCTGTTTTAATAGGAGTGATTTTATCGGCACTGGTTTTTGCTTGGGAAAGCGCCAGACGGATTAGGGCCAGAAAGCACATCGATGAAGATGGTGTGAAACATTATGAAATCTATGGGCCTTTGTTCTTTGGCTCCACTGCAGCTTTTTTAGAAAAATTTGATGTTCAGGATGACCCCGAAATGGTAGTGATAGACTTTAAGGACAGTAGAATTAGCGATATGAGTGCCATTGACGCCGTTCATAAAATTACCGAGCGTTACCGTAGGCTAAATAAGAAAGTCACCTTAAGGCACTTGAGTGCAGATAGCAGGTTGTTGCTAAGGAATGCTGGGAATATCATCGAAGTAAATATTGACGACCCAACTTATAAAGTGGCGGATAAGTAAATTAGCTAATTTGTTGATGAGATAATTGGTAAATAAGAAACGTCATTTCAATCCCGAAGTTTCGGTCTCGAAATGACGTTCTATGCTTTAAAATTAGCTAATTAAACCATCAGCTAATCATCACATTAAACTATGCTTTTTGCAATCCAGGGATTTCTACCATCTCATTGGCTTCCGCTTGGTAATCTACGCCTGCTACATCAAAACCAAAAAGGTTTAAGAAATCATGCTTGTAGCCTGCTAAATCGCCAGTTGCTGGTAGAGTCTCCGTATCCGCAGTTTTCCAAAGTTCAGCTACTTTAGCTTGCACGTCGTCACGCATTTCCCAGTCGTCAATTCTAATACGACCTTTTTCGTCTACTAAAACGTCTCCGCCAGTATAAAGTCTTTCATTAAATAAACGTTGAATTTGCTCAATACAACCTTCGTGAATACCCATTTCTTTCATCGTTTTATACAAGAAAGAAATATATAATGGAATTACAGGAATAGCTGAGCTTGCTTGGGTAACCAATGCTTTATTTACCGAAACATAAGCTTTACCCTTAAGGTCCGCTAATTTATCGGTAATGGTAAATGCCGTTGCTTCCAAATGGTCTTTAGCACGGCCAATAGTTCCTTTACGGTAAACCGCTTCCGTTACTTTTGGACCAATGTATGAATAAGCCACTGTCGTTGCACCTTCGGCCAAAGCTCCAGCTGCTTTTAGGTCATCTATCCACATTTCCCAATCTTCACCACCCATTACGGCAATGGTATTTTCAATTTCTTCTTCGTTAGCAGGCTCAATGCTCACTTCCGATACAATGCCTGTATGGAAATCAACCGTTTTGTCACTAAAAGTACCACCAATAGGTTTTAAAGTCGAACGGTGAGTTACGCCTGTTTTTGGATTAGTTCTCACTGGAGAAGCCAAGCTATAGATAATCAAATCTACCTGACCCCAATCCGCTTTAATCAAATCAATAGTTTGTTGTTTTACTTCGTTAGAAAAAGCATCACCATTAATGCTTTTGGCATATAAACCATCAGCAATCGCTTGTTTTTCGAACGCTGCGGTATTGTACCATCCTGGAGAAGCAGTTTTACCTTCTTTAGGTTCCTTTTCGAAATAAACACCAATGGTAGAAGCTCCAGAGCCATAAGCCGCAGTTATTCTAGAGGCTAAGCCAAAGCCAGTTGAAGCACCAATCACTAATACACGTTTAGGGCCATTGATAGCTCCTTTAGATTTTACGTATTCAATTTGGTTTTTAACGTTTTGTGCAGCGCCATCCGGATGTGCTGTTAAACAAATAAAACCACGCATTCTAGGTTCAATAATCATAATTTCGTTATTATAATGCCAATTGCTGGCAATCCTTCGTCAAAGCTACCTATTTTTTTGTGCTCTGCAAATTTAGAAAGTGCCTTCATTTGGCTATTGCTTGACGGTTACATTGGGACGAAATGTTTTTTTGAAAAGCGAAGCCTGTAGTTCTTGGCTAATGTGGTCCTTTGCTGCGTTCAAATGGCTTCATTACGCTGCGCTTCACTTTGCCATAACCACTTCGCCAAGGTTTATTTTACAATGGTTGTGTAAATCGCAAATCTACCTACTCGCTAATGCGCTAATTTTTAAATCCTTAATTTTTAAATATTTACTATATTTGCAGAAATATTAAAAATCATGCTACGTCTAATACATATCCAAAATCAATGCACTAGCCAATCTATTTGGCCAAGTAGCTTGGATATTGACTTTAGCTTTATCTCAGGCTACTAGCATTTCTTTCTAATAACGCATTTCAATTAATTATTACATTTTTTTAAAAAACAACTGATGCTTAGGTATTAGTTTACAATGATATATATGGACATTTTATACACTGTAGAAGAAAAATATCTACAGGCAATGGACGAACTTAATTACGGCGAAACTCCAAAGGCGATGCACTTGCTAAAGGAGCTAATTGCTGCCGATGATACTTATGGCCGAGCGCATTATGGCTTAGCAACCATTTATCACTATTACATTAAAGATTATAAAGCGGCTGGATATTACTATCAAACTGGGATGGATTTAGACGAAAATTTCCCCGATTTGTATGAGGATTATCTCAAATTGTTGGTGACACTTCAGTTGCATAAAAAAATAGAACAAGTGAGTGCCAAAGCACTTGAAGTGCCAGGGATTAATCTTGCTAGGATTTACGAAATGATTGGTGTTTACGAAGAGCAACGTCAGAACTTTGCATTGGCAAAACAGCACTACCAAAAAGCGGCGTTAATTACCGTAGTAGACAATGAACACGACTTGCTACAAGGACATCTCAAAAGAGTGTCGGGCAAGCTAAAAGCAAAACAGCAAATGGTTTACGCATATGAAGGGAGTTAATGTTAACTCCCTTTTTTTATGTTGATTGGTTATCGTTGTCTAGCTTTTAGCTTTTTATGGGACATCTGTAAGTGTTTAGCAGTGAGTGCTTTTCTTGTGCTAAGTAAATAAAAGAATATATTTGTCGATATCTCTAGCATAATGCGTTACAAAAAGGCTCCCAAAGAAGACGTTGTTTACATATTAAGTATTTTAGGCTCCATATACCCCATTAGTAAAGAGTTATCCGATGCTTTTTATGAAAAATCAGTAAGCCTAAAAGTAAAAAAAGAAACTGTTTTACTACGAGAAGGAGAGCGATGTCAGTATATGTATTTTATCAAGCGTGGCGCAATGATGGGGCAAACCATTCATCAGCAAAAGGAAATTGTTACCTATATTTCTATTGATAATGAATTTGTAAGTTCTATTTCTGGTTTGCATGGCGTAGTACCATCGCAAGAAGCTATTATTGCTGTAGAAGATTCCGAACTCATTGCCATGCATAATGACGATTTGCAAGAACTGTTTTCCAAATACTTTGACATGAATTACCTTTTTAGGGTAATGGTAGAACAGTATTACAGAGATGCGCAAGAACGCACGCATATCATTAGGGTAGGGAATGCCAAAGAGCGGTATCTTTATTTTATAAACACCAAACCTGGGTATATTGAACGTTTACCTTTGCACTTAGTGGCATCTATGTTAGATATGAAGCTGCAAACCTTGTTGCGGGTGCAAAAACAACATCAATTTTCTTTGCAAAAAGATAGAGAAACTGAAGATTGGTGTGCAAAAATCGAAGATTATATCATTGCTCAGGAAGCTTTTAAAACTACTGATTTAAGTTTGGAGAAAATAGCTTTTACTTTGTCGAGCAGCACCCACAAGCTTTCTGCTATATTTAACAACGTCTATAAAATGACTTTTGCCGATTTTGTAAATAGACAGCGGATCAAGAGCATCCAGCTACAAATGGCAGATACCGAAGCGATGCGTAATTTCACTATTGAGGCATTGGCTAGACAAACGGGTTTTGCTTCGCGTAGTGCTTTTTACAATGCCTTTAAAAAGATTGTAGGAGTAAGTCCTGCCGAGTATAGAAGCGCATTATCATCATCCTCTATATAATTTGATTAAAAATATAGAGAGTCAATTCTTGAATATTTCCGAGATACATCAATCGTTTTTTAAAAAACTTTGTCCAGTTTTATAAAACTGGACAAAGTTTAGGGTTTAAAATTACAGGACAAGATGTGTGAAGTTTACTTTTGTGCCTGTAAACCACAAAGGGCTGGTCAACAGTCTGCAAACTAAAAACTTCATCATGTATCGCTTTAATAACTATTGCAAAACAGCATGTTTGCTCCTATGTATCTTGTTTTTCAACCTTAAGCTTCAAGCACAGGGAACATCCCTACATTTAGACGGTGTTAACGACTATATTACCGTGCCTACCAAAAATGCAGAAATTAGCGGAAGCTTTACGGTAATGGCTTGGGTAAAGCCTGAGAACGCCACTAAAGCCATGCATATTTTTAGTTCTAGAGAGCCTTCGGAATTTGGGTTTGATATGCAACTTACAGGCGGCAATAAAGTACATGGCGATATCGGGAATGGAACTTCTTTTCTTACAACTTCGGCAGACGCCAATTACAATTATGCTGTAGGAAAATGGCTGCATGTGGCGTATGTAATCACACCAAGCTCGTATAAAATTTATGTGAACGGTAATTTGATGATCTCTAGCTCGCTAAGCGGTACACCATTGTTATTGAACAATACCCATCGGATAGTCATCGGTAAAAATGCCAGCGAGGCTACTTATTTCCAAGGGAATATTGATGAAGTAAAGTTGTTTAGCAGTGCATTAACCGATTTGGAGGTGGCTACGGAAATGATGAGCAGCTCGGTAGCTATACCAGCGAGTTTGGTAGCACATTACAATTTTGAGCAATTGGGGACTACTTTAACTGATTTAAGTGGAAATGGCTATGATGGTACCCTTACCAATTTTGCCCTTACAGGAACAACCAGTAATTGGGCAGAAAGCTACGCAATGGTTGTTCCTAGTTCTGCATCGCCAACTAATGTTTCTAGTTCTGGTTTTACGCTCAATTGGCAAGCCCCAACCAGTGGGGTTGCCGAACAGTACACGGTGGAAGTGGCCACTAACTCAAGCTTTAATAATCCTATTGTAGGCTCGCCGTTTATCGTTACAGGAACATCACAGAACATTGCGGGACTTTTATCAGGTACAGATTATTACTATCGGGTATCAGCACAAAAAAATACAAGTAATGCTCAAAAAGGAGCTTATAGCGTTGTTGCAAAAGTAACCACTTCTTTAGCGTTCGATTATTTAAATGCACTTTCCATCAGCAACATTAACTTTTCTCCTGCTTTTAGTGCTAATCAATTCAATTACACTGCCATTACTGCCAATGCAGATTTTCAGCTATTGGCGGCACAGCCTAATGCGAGTTCAATCATAGAAATTAAAGTGAATGGAGGGAATTTCATTACGATCGCTAGTGGAGTTTTATCAGCTGTAATTCCCTTGAACTTTGGGGTCAATGTCCTCGAAGTAAAAGTAGCCGATGGTTCAGCAAGTAGAACCTATACTTTGTCCATTAATAGGGTTAATCCAACCACTCATTATGTTGCCCAAAATGGTGCTGGCAATAAAGATGGTTCATCGTGGGCAAACGCGTCAGACGACTTACAATTAATGATTAACAATTCATCTGCGTATGATATGGTTTGGGTAGCAAAAGGCGTATATATTCCCAAACGGAGAGCAAATGATGTCAATAACATTACGGCCAACGATCGTAACAATGCCTTTTTGTTGAAAACAGATGTAGAGGTGTATGGCGGTTTTGCGGGCGTTGAACAGTTCTTGTCGCAAAGAGATTTAAATATCAAAGCAAATAGGACTACACTTAGTGGCGATTTTCAGGGGGATGATGTATTAATAGGTAAAGGTTTAGGTTTAAGCATGCAAAATATGGCCGATAATGCTTATCACGTAGTGGTTAGCGCTGGAGCTGTAGGAACAGCATTGCTTGATGGTTTTACCATTTCTGGTGGTAATGCCCTTAGGTTTGGATCTACAGAGTATGTCACGGTAAACGGTGTATCGGTTTACACTGGGAATGGCGGTGGAATAAGTTGTACTGAATCTTCGCCACGATTAAGTAATCTGCAAATCATTGGCAACGCTGCTTATGTTGGCGGTGGAGGGATCAGTAATCGATCTTCTTCGCCTTTAATTGAAAATGTAATCATTTCCAGAAATACAGCTACTGGTCATAATGCAACTAGTTTGGGCGGGGGAATTGTAAATTATAGCTCGTTTCCTATTGTCAAAAATGTGATCGTAGACGGAAATACAGGATACTCTGGTGGCGGGATTTATAATAAGGGTGGTTCTAATGCTATTTTTACCAATGTTAGTATTACTGATAATCATGCCGTAAAAGTATTTAACTCTGGTGGTGGCATTTGTAATGAAGAATCATCGCCCATTTTAACCAATATACTGCTTGCTAATAATACAGGATTAGAAGGAGGAGCTTTGTACAATAGCTTTTCCAGTGTACCTGTTTTAACTAATGTAACCATTACTGGAAATATTGCTAATTCTGGAGGTGGCATTGATCATTACGATAACTCATCGAGCAAAATTCGCAATTCTATTATATGGGGCAATAATAGTGGGATTGCTAATGCTGGAGCTACCCTAGTAGAACACAGTTTAGTGCAGGGAGGTTTTTTGGGAACTGGAAACATTGCTGCTGATCCTCAATTTAAGGACTCAAATGGGAATTATCAATTGAGAAGCGGAAGTCCAGCTATTGATGCAGGAAGTACCAGCTACTATGGTAATGCAGAATCGCCAAATATCTCTACGATTACTAAAGACTTGGGCGGCAATAAAAGAGTGCTTGGTGCAGGTATTGATATGGGTGCTTATGAAATCCAAGAACTGGTCGCAGCGTTAAATTTTGATGGCGTAGATGACAAAATCACTTTTAATAGCAACAATACAATATCGGGTGCTTTTACGGTGCAGGCTTGGGTGCGTCCTACAGATTTCACCAAAACCATGCATGTGTTGAGTACCAAGTTTGCTGGAGGTTATGGTTTTGACTTACAGTTGAAACAGGGTAATACCATTCACGCAAATATAGGGTCTGCTAATGCTTGGTTGAGTAATACAGCCGATGTGACTTATGATTACAGTGCTGGCAGATGGATGCATATTGCCTATGCGGTATCTGCTGCGGGTTATCAAATCTATGTGAATGGCAGCCTTAAGCAAAGTGGTGCTTTTTCGGGTACACCCTTGCTAATGGATGCTAATCATCTTTTGCAGTTAGGTTGTAGTGGTACAGAAAACACCTATTTCAAAGGAGATATGGATGAGGTGAGGATATACAACAAAGTTTTGAGCGCAGAAGAAATCAATAAAGAAATGATGAATGCTACGACGATTTTGCCACTTAATTTGGAAGCGCATTATAATTTTGATGAAGGTGCCCCGTCTCTAAATAACGCTGCAAAAACAATATTGGAAGACCAAGGCGCTAACGCACGAAATGGTGTATTGAGCGGTTTTAATTTAAATGGAAATAGTAGTAACTGGGTGGAAAGCTATGCCATGGTATTACCAGCAGCAGGCGTACCAATTAGCTTGTCGTCATCGTCTTTCGAAGCTCGTTGGGGATACCCTCAATTGGGGATTGTAGATAATGGCTATGTGCTAGAGGTAGCCACTGATGCTGAATTTACCACACCTGTGGCGGGCTCACCATTTATGGTAGCTGCGCAAACAAGAACAATTACTGGTTTAGCAGCAAATACCACTTACTATTACCGAGTGGCGGCAGACAAACAAAGTGTTACTGGACAGGGAGCGTTCTCTCCAGCCATAGCGGTTACCTTACAGACCTTCAGCCCTCCAGGAAATGCCTTGAATTTTGATGGTAGCGACGACCATGTGGTAATGCAGCCGCAACCTACGGTGGTGAAGGGAAATTTTACGGTAATGGCTTGGGTGAAACCCGAACATGCGACTAAGGCGATGCATATTTTTAGCACCCGAGAAGGTGGGGATAATACTTTCGACATGCAATTGACAGGCGGAAATAAAATACATGGTGATATCGGAAAAGGGACTGGGTGGATGACGAACACTGCCGATGCCAACTATAACTATCCAATTAATCGTTGGTTGCATGTGGCTTATGTGGTTTCACCTTCGGGCTATAAAATTTATGCCAATGGCAAAGAAGTAGGCAACGGAACCTTAACGGATGAAGCGGTGTTGCTTGATGCTACGCATTACATCACTATCGGTAAAAATTCTTCGGAAAATACCTATTTCAAGGGAAGTATTGACGAAGTAAAGCTATACAGTGCGGCCCTAACAGAAGCAGAGATCAAAGTGGATATGTTGAATAGTGTTTCTAACCCAACAGCTTTAGTTGCTTATTATAACTTTGATCAGGCTACCACAAGTAAAAGCGATGTGCTTACCGACCAAGGGAGCAATGCTTTTAATGGCAGTGTCAAGAATTTTGAATTGGCAGGAAATACCAGTAATTGGGTAGAGAGTTATGCGCAAGTAGTGCCGTTGGCAACTGCGGCAGGTAATATCGGTGACAAACAATTTAGAGCGACGTGGACCACACCAGCGGTAGGTGTTGTTGAGAATTATGTATTAGAGGTTGCTACCGATAATGCCTTTACACAACCTATTGCAGGTTCGCCTTTTACAGTGAATGGTTTGTATAAAGATGTTGCTGGCTTAACGCCACTCACTAATTATTACTATCGAGTAAAGGCGGAAAAGACGAGTGTTACAGGTCAAGGAGCATTGTCGGAAGTGATTGCCCTGACTACATTGGAGCCTGTGCTACCAGTAGTGTTAATCACGTATACCGCGAAGATGGAGGGGAATTCTGCTAAGCTTTCATGGCAAACCGCTTCCGAACAAAACAATAAAGGCTTTGAAATTTATCGCAGTGGTGATGACAAACAATTTGTAAAACTAGGAGAAGTGGCTGCGAAGGGAATTGGATCATCCTATACTTACTATGATAAGCAACCTTTAAAAGGTAATAACTACTACCGTTTGGTACAGGTAGATTTAGATGGTAAACCTACGGAATTAGGCGAACGTGTATTGGCCTTTGTACTTTCTGCTACGGAGGTGAGTGTATACCCAAATCCAACTGCTGGAAAGACTAAACTAACATTTGCTGAGGGTGTTTATCAATTGGTTTCAATTTCTGGAATAGATGGAAAGATATTGGAAATAATTAAGCTTTATAAAACGGACTTTTATAAGGAGATTGATTTAAGTAGGTATGCTAAAGGACTTTATTTTATAAGGCTCAATGGAAGTGGAGGCAATAGTGTAGTAAAACTGATCAAAAATTAAAAAATATTGGGGTAGATAAAGGATTTTGATTTTGTATGATAGTTTTGTTAAAGTGTTTAAAGTCATATATTTGTGTAACGATGTGTGGTTTTGACGCTGCATGTATTGAGCCTATATGTCGTTAAGAAGTGATGCTCAAAAATCTGTATTTTTCAATTATGAAACCTTGTTTTTATGCCGTTTTATTGGCTATTGCGCTACAATTAAGTTTTTACAATTCGAATGCGCACACAATGTTGGTTGCTGGTGATAGAGCCCTTGTAGGCGAAGAAACTGAGATGGTGGGAGATGATTTTTCCTTTGCTGCCTTAAAAAGGACGGTGTTTACAACTTCTATTTCTAGTGTTACCCATACATCAGCTGTCGGTGGAGGAACGGTATCTTCTACGGTAACAAATGATTGGATCACCGAGGTGGGTATCGTTTGGAGTACTAGTCAAAATCCAACAGTAGTTTTAAGTACTAAACTCTCTACTACTTACACTTATGGCACTCAGTACTATCCATTAACTTTCAATGGACGCATGATGACAGGCTTAAATCCAAGTACCACCTATTACGTGAGAGCATACGCAAGAAGTGGCGCAGGTGCAGGAACAGTAGAATATGGGCCTCAGGTTTCTTTTGTTACATTAGCCAATCCATTGCCTGTAAAACTTAATGGTTTTGCCGCTAAGGCAGTTGCTAATGGCATCACCTTAAACTGGCAAACACTTAGTGAGATAAATTCTTCCTATTTTGAGCTTTTTCACGGGAGTAGTAAAGATGATTTCAAACCGCTTACTAAGATATCAAGCCTTGGTAACTCTTCTACGGGTAAGTACTATAGCTATTTGCATAATGATGCTATTTTGGGTGATAATTATTACAAGCTAGTGGCTGTAGATGCAGATGGTATTAAAGAAGATTTTGGAGTTGTTGTAGCAAGTTTTGCCATTGTACCAGAGAATGAAATTGTATTATCTCCAAATCCAACTCCAAACAAGGTAAAGGTAGGCTTTTCGGCAGGTAGGTATCAAAAATTATTGCTAAGCACTGTTGAGGGCAAGATATTGCAACAGTTTGACCTTCTGCCAACTGCTGCAGAGATAGAGTTAGATTTAATTGCTTATCCAAAAGGTATTTACTTGGTGAAATTAAGTGGCGGAGGACATGTAGCAACCACTAAAGTAGTTAAGAATTAAGAAAGGCTTCGGTATTGAAATGCCTATCTTTTACTCGTCGTTTTTGTTTACAGGCTTATGTGAAATAGCCCCGATTGAACGGAAAGCCCGCAAGCGAGCGTAGCGAGTGCGGACTTGAAGGGAAAGCGGGACTGCCGTTTTTATTGCATTTTCATTGCGCTTCTCATCTCCTTGTAAAACAACTCGTCTCCTTATTCCGTTATCTGGAAATCAATAGCTTTTGTGCTTTTATTTCGTTAATTTTGCAAGCTATTTTTTAAAACGGAGCGAATAATATATGGCGAACAAGCATGTAGATTTGGGTGAGCAAAAGGACGTAGAGGTGTATGGTGCAAGGGTGCACAATCTGAAAAATATAGATGTAAGTTTCCCGAGGAACAAAATGGTGGTGGTTACTGGGCTAAGTGGCAGCGGTAAATCGTCATTAGCTTTTGATACCATTTATGCTGAGGGGCAACGCCGCTACATGGAAACGTTTAGTGCCTATTCGCGTCAGTTTATGGGCGGTATGGAGCGTCCAGATGTAGATAAAGTTTCGGGACTGAGTCCTGTAATTGCCATTGAGCAAAAAACCACCAGCAAAAACCCCCGCTCAACGGTAGGTACCATTACCGAAATTTACGATTTCATGCGTTTGCTTTATGCTCGTGTGGGCGAAGCTTTTTCGTACAATACTGGCGAAAAAATGGAACGCATGAGCGAAGACCAGATTCTGCAGAATATCTATAAGAAGTTTGAAAAATCGGCCGTAAACATATTGGCTCCTGTGGTAAAAGGTCGTAAAGGACATTATCGCGAGCTGTTTGAACAAATCCGCAAGCAAGGTTATGTAAAGGTTCGTGTAGATGGGGAAATCAAGGATATTGTAGCCAAAATGCAAGTGGACAGGTACAAAATCCACGATATTGAAATTGTAGTTGACCGTTTGATTATTGATCCTAAAGACCACAAGCGTTTGTTGGATAGTATTCAAATAGCCATGCGTTTAGGTAAAGGCATTATCAAGATTAGTGATAAGGACAATAACGTAGCACATTTCAGTAAGTTTTTGATGTGTCCAACTACGGGTATTTCTTACGATGAGCCACAACCAAATAGTTTCTCGTTCAACTCGCCTTATGGCGCTTGCGAAAACTGCGATGGCTTGGGTTATATTTTTGTGGTAGACAAAAAATCGATTATGCCTAACATGAAGCTCAGCATTTTAAATGGTGGCTTGTTGCCGTTAGGAGAGTATCGTGACATTTGGGTTTTCCAAGTGTTAAAGGCTTTGGCCAAAAAATATAATTTCTCTTTGTCTACACCTTTGGAAAAATTGGGTGATGAAGCGATTGATTTGATTTTGAATGGCGCACCCGATTTGATTTCGGTGGAAGTGGCCTACAATAAATGGAACGTACAGAACTACCAAGTGACTTTTGATGGTATCATTAAACTGTTGGAAGAACAACAAGAGAAAAGAGGTGAGGGTGCCGCGGATGATATGGAAGCTTTCAGGAGACTGGAAACTTGTCCAACCTGCCACGGAGCGAGGTTAAAAAAAGAAAGTCTGCATTTTAAAGTAGATGGAAAAAACATCTTCGAATTGGCGGAGATGGATATTAGCAATTTGCACAAATGGTTTGATGGGGTTGAGGAAAGATTGAGCGAACGCCAAAACACCATTGCGAAAGAAATATTGAAAGAAATTAGGGCTCGTATTGGCTTTTTGCTGGATGTGGGCTTGAACTATTTAACCTTAGACCGTACTTCGCGTACGCTTTCTGGTGGCGAGGCACAACGTATTCGTTTAGCTACGCAAATTGGTTCGCAGCTGATGAACGTGATGTACATTTTGGATGAGCCAAGTATTGGTTTGCACCAACGTGATAACGAAAGGCTAATTACTGCCTTGAAAAACTTACGTGATTTGGGCAATACCGTTTTGGTAGTGGAGCACGATAAGGACATGATTTTGGAAGCCGACCATGTGATTGATATTGGTCCTTCGGCGGGAGTGCATGGCGGTACGGTGGTAGCACAGGGTACACCTGCTCAAATCTTAAAATCGAATACCCTAACAGCAGCCTATTTAAATGGTAAAAAAGGAATAGTGGTTCCCGAAAAACGTAGGAAAGGTAATGGCCATCAATTGTCGATTATCAAAGCATCGGGACATAACTTAAAAGATGTTTCTGTAGATTTTCCTTTGGGTAAGTTTATTGCCGTAACGGGTGTGTCGGGTAGTGGTAAATCGAGTTTGATTACCGAAACTTTGTACCCAATTTTAAACCATCACTTTTTTAGAGCGAAGAAAAAACCTTTGCCTTATGAGAAGATTACAGGCTTAAAGGAAATTGATAAGGTGATTGAAATTGACCAAGCACCTATTGGTCGTACCCCTCGCTCTAACCCTTCTACTTATACAGGTGTTTTTTCGGACATCAGGAATTTGTTTGTGGCTTTGCCAGAGGCGAAAATCAGGGGCTACAAACCTGGTCGCTTCTCTTTCAATGTAAAAGGTGGACGTTGCGAAACTTGTCAAGGGGCAGGAATGAAAGTGATTGAAATGAATTTCTTGCCAGATGTACAAGTGCCTTGTGAGGAGTGTGGTGGCAGAAGATATAACCGCGAGACTTTGGAAGTGCGCTATAAAGGGAAATCGATTAGCGATGTGTTGGATATGAGCATTGAAGATGCTTGTCATTTCTTTGAACACATGCCTTCGATCTATCGTAAAATTAAAACCTTAAATGATGTTGGTTTAGGCTATATCCGTTTGGGACAGGCTTCAACCACTTTATCAGGCGGTGAAGCACAACGTGTGAAATTGGCTACTGAGCTTTCTAAAAAAGATACAGGTAAAACTTTCTATATTTTGGATGAGCCCACTACAGGCTTGCATTTTGAGGACATTAACGTATTGCTGGGTGTACTAAACGAATTGGTAGATAAGGGCAATACCGTTTTGGTAATTGAGCATAACCTGGATGTGGTTAAAGTAGCCGACTGGGTAATTGATTTGGGTGAAGAAGGTGGTGCAGGCGGCGGTAAAATCATTTTTGAAGGCACGCCAGAGGGATTGATTGAAAACCCAATTAGCTTAACAGGTAAGTTTCTGAAAAAGGAAATGGAGGGGTAGACTGTAGTATTTTGATCTATTTTAAACTTAACAAGTCTTGTCTATAACAAAAAAAGAAGCCATGCGTTGGACAACATAGACTAATGATATATACAACAAAGGGCCATGTTGTGTACAACATAGATCAATGTTATGTATAACAAAGGGCCATGCGTTGGACAACATAGACTAATGATATATACAACAAAGGACCATGTTGTGTACAACATAGATCAATGTTATGTACAACAAAGAACCATGCATGGAAAACAAAAGCATTTGTTTACTAAACAAATAAGAAATGTTTGTAATGAAAATGCCTGTACTGCAAATAGAGAGCAACTTCTTTTAAATAAATGCAAACTTATCCTAAGCACTTCTCTCTCCTTTTTAGGGAGAGTCCAAAGGGCAGTGAGGGTTTATCTAATTTATATTAAACCTCTCTCTAGCTCTCTCCTTGGAAAGGAGAGAGGATAGGAAGTGCTTATAAGTATAGCTACCAATCATCAATTCTAGGCAATCCCTTTGAAGTAAATCCAAAGATCTCTCCGCTACGGTCGAGATGACGTGTCAAAGGAATTAGCTAATTATCCAATCATCTAATTAACTAATTCTCCTCTGGCAATCGGTCTTTATCTCCCTTTTTCCTGTTAAAACGATAAACCACCGTAGCATTAAATACCCTGCCTAATCCATAAGCGGTAGATTGTAACTGGTAACTCGGCGTATTAAGTTCCTGACGGTCAATAAGCGTATTCAAAAGGTTGTTGGCTGCGAAGTTCAAAGTCATTTTTTCATTTAAAATATCCTTGCTTAGTGCAATGTTTAATCGGTATACCGCTTTGTTGATAGATTGTATATCTTGAAATTTACCCCTGTAGCTGAAGATGGTTTCGATGGCCAAGTTCTTTGGTAGTTTTATTTTACTGTTCAATTGGCTAGTCCAAGTTTTGTTGTTTGCACCATATTGTTTGCCTTCAAATTCACCTTGCTGTTTAAAGCCATAATAGTTAAAATTGAGCGATAAACGCCACCAATTAAATGGATTATAAGTGCTCGAAATTTCCAGACCGTATCTTTCCTCTTTATCCAAATTTATTGGGGTGCGCAAGAAAAAGCCGTCGGCTGTTTGTTTCAATACATATTGGAAATAGTTACTGGTATGGGCATAATAAACGGAAGGGCTTAAGGTGAACTTGTTCCATTTTTTAAGCAAGGCAAACTCTAACGAATTGCTGTAAGTAGGATTTAAATCTGGATTTCCGACGGTAAGATAGCGAGCGTCAGACAGTCCTCCAAACGGATTTAACTGCCAAAACTCAGGACGGTTGATTCTTCTGCTGTAGCTCAACTGTAAATCGGTGCTTTTTTGCAGTGCGTAAACCAAATGTACGGTAGGGAAAAAATCGATGTAACGCTTATTGTCATCAAAAGTACCTGCTCTATCAGAGATGCCAATGAAAGACATTTCGGTTCTCAATCCTAAAAGGTAGTTCCATCGGTTGATTTGATGTCCTACTTGCACATAAGCGCTTACCAAATTTTCGTCGTAATTAAGTTTGTTGTTGTATTGGGGCAAGGCAACACCGTTGGAGATGGCCCAATAATCACTTTTAATGGCTCTTAAATCACTTCTAACCCCCATTTCAAATTTTCCACTCTCCCCTAATTTAGTGTTATAGTCGCTTTGGATATAAATGTCGTTGCTGCTTTCAATGTTTTTGGTGATAAGGTTACTTTCTGGAGTTCCAGTTGGAAATAGTTTCTGTTGATTGATGTTCTGATTTTCATCGTCATTCCAGAAATCATAGCGTAAGCTTGTTGTCCAACTTTTATCCTTTTTGTCGAAAGTTTTCACATAGCTCAACTCAAGTTGGTTGTATTTTTTAGGCTCCTTATAATGTTCAAAACGATATATAGTACTGTCGTTGGTATTGTTGTCATCAAAGTAATTATAGTGATAATCAATTTTATTGTTAAGGATGAGTGTGCTGTGATAAAAACTTCCCGTAAGTGTATTTTTGGCATCGAAATAGTAATCGCCACCAATGTAAATGTTGTAGGCATCATCACGTCTGTTGTTGAGATTGTTTTGTCGCAACACACTTTTTTCACCATTGTTCAGCGTGGTTTGCAAGCGTTCTTCTTTAAGGTAAAGATTTCTGAAGCGCACACCCACATTGCTAAAGAGGTTAAATTTTTCGGTTTTAAAACTAAGGTTAACATTGCCATTGTAATTGGTAGGGTCGCCAGCTCCAACCTGCACCGATGCGTTTAAACCAGCCAAGCTGTTTTTCTTAAGTACAATATTAATAATGCCAGCACCACCTTGTGCCTCATACCTGGCAGAAGGATTGGTAATTACTTCTACCTTTTCGATGCTACTGGCGGGAATTTGTTCCAGACCATTGTTAGCCGATATCATGGAAGGTTTGCCATTGATGAGCACCCTTACGCCGCTATTTCCCCTTAAACTAATGGCGCCGTTGGCATCTACATTTACCGAGGGTACATTGTTTAGGATATCATTTGCATTTCCACCTTTAGAAACAAGATCTTTGCCCACGTTGAAGGTTTTTTTGTCCAAGTCGAGCGAGACAGATGATTTTTCGCCAATAACATCCACAGCCTTCAATAGTTTGATGTCGGTTTGTAAAGGTAAATTGCCCAAGTCAATATCCTTGTCTAACGATTTGTTTTCCAGTAAAATTGTTTTAAACGAAATGAACTCAATTTTGATATGGTAGTTTCCCGTAGCCACTTGAATACTAAATTCTCCATTCTTGTTTGTCGCTACACTGGCTATTTTTTTCTGGTCAACAGGGGCTAATATGCTCACTCCAGCACCTTCAATGGGTAATTGCGTTTCGTTTTCAATCACTCGTCCCTTAATGGAAACTGTTTTGATATCTTGGGCAGCACTTTGTAAAGCGTGACTTAGCAATAGCAACCATGCAATAATCTTTATAAACTTCATCTTTTATTGTTTGATTGCCAAAGGTGTATTGTAAAGACACACCAAAAGGAAGTAATGGTCGGATACTGCAAAAACGTAGCTGTTTAGGTAACTCAGTAGGACGGTTCTGTTTGGTCTACGGTTTTAACCTATTCGGTTGTTTTTTTGGAACATTCGTCTACAATCATCTTTTGCATTTAAACGAATGGTATATTTGAATTAAATGTCCATTTTAGACAAAGCGATACGTTATAGCACGGTTTACCGAGTTTCTAGCCATATCATATTTTGGCTGGTGGTTTTCATTGTTCCTCAAATTCCAGAGGGGATGAGCCTTAAGGATGCATTAATTGACAATGCTTTTTGCTTAACGTTTTACATGATGGCTTGTTATTTCGTAGCCTATTTCATTATTCCGAAGCTACTTAAGGATGATAATTATCTGGTGACGATGATTTATTTCATTATTGGCAGCTATGTAATTAGTGCTTTCTCCCGTATTATGGTAGTGCACGTACTGGAGCCAATTATTCGTGAGCCTCCTTTTGAGCAAGAATCTATTTGGGAAATCCTTACAGATTTAAGAATTCTGATTGTGGTCTACTTTCTGCAAAATTTTTCTTTGGCTTGGATTTTTGGTTTCCTAAAATTGGTGAAAGATCGATACTTGATTAAACAACGTACATTGGTATTGGAAAAAGAAAAAGCCGAAGCAGAACTTCATGCTTTAAAAGCGCAGTTAAATCCACATTTCCTGTTTAACACCCTTAATAATATCTATTCATTGTCGTTGGTCAATTCGCCAGTAACCTCTACATCTATTGCTGGCCTATCGGAAATTTTGGACCACGTACTCTATCGTTGTAAAGGAAATTTAGTGCCCATATCTACTGAAATTACACTGCTAGAAAACTATATCGACCTCGAAAAATTGAGATATGATGAGCGGTTGAAAGTTAATTTTAGTCATTCCATTGACCAAGATCTAGATATTGCTCCTTTGATTTTGTTGTCTGTAGTGGAAAATGCTTTTAAACATGGTGCTGGGGAGGATATCGGTAGGCCATTTATTGATATTAATCTTAAATTGAGTAATGGCAACTTTTCTTTTATGGTTTCTAATTCTTTTGTGGCTAAGGATGAAGAAATACCGAGCGATGGCATTGGCCTAGAAAATGTGCGAAAGCAACTGGCATTAATCTACCCGCAAAACCACGAATTTAAAACTTACATTAGTGAAAATACCTTTGTAACTTTATTGAGCATAGCCGATTTGAAAACAAATAAAGTCCAAATGAGTGATGAAAGTAAGATGTCTTTTAGTTGACGATGAACCTTTGGCGATACAGCTGCTTCAAACTCATTTAGAAAAACTGGATTTGTTTGAGGTGGTAGCCACCTGTAGCAATGCCATTAAAGCTTTAGAGGTATTGAGGGCTGAAACAATAGACCTTTTGTTTTTGGATATTAAAATGCCACAACTTACTGGGATTGATTTTTTGAGGACACTAAAAAATCCACCCGCTGTAATTATCACCACGGCTTATAGGGAATATGCCGTAGACGGATATGATTTGGATATTGTAGATTACCTGCTAAAGCCCATTACTTTCGACCGTTTTTTTAAAGCCATAGATAGGTATTTGAGAACAACGAAGGTACAGCAGCCCCTAAAAGCTATGCCCACAACCGATGAGGCTATTTACATCAAAGCAGGTGGGAAGTTTCATAAATTAAACGTGGAAGATATTCTTTACCTAGAGAGTTTAAAAGATTATATCGTTATTCATTGTGTCAATCAGCAAATCACTGCTAAATATAAAATTAGTGATATGGAGGAGGAATTAAAGCCCTTTTCCTTTCTGCGAATCCACCGTTCGTATTTGGTCAATCAGAAAAAAATTACAGCCTTTACCATGAACGATATCGAAATTGGATCTCGGGAAATTCCCATTGGCACCAATTATAAAGAATATGTTTTTCAAACTTTAAGAGGTAATTTCTCTCCTGCTAAATAAATATTACGTTATTGCCAATCGAGCTGGCAATAACGTAATAGGAAAGGATAATGCTATCGTTTCTTCCCTTAGTATATCTAGTGCAAAACAAACCTCGAAAGCATGTAGCTAAAATACTGTATAAAGAAAAATAGTAGCAGTTCACATCTCTCCCTTTGGAGGGAGATAAAGAGGGAGGAATAGACAATAAGCCTCCCCCTTGCCCCCTCAAAGAGGGGATATAGGAATTGCAAAGAGAGAATAACAGTAATTCTTTTCTTCAGGAAAGCAATACTGTTCTTTTGTCATTCCGAGGTTACGAGGAATCTCATGAGATCTACAGGAAACTCTTCGCTGCTTACTTACCTTCCTTTAAGCCCAAACCTTTTAAATAACCATCATTGGTGGTCGCATTTTCAAATTTGCAGTTTTCCAACAGCTTATTTAAAACTGCTTCAATGGTAGCACGGTCTTTTGGAGCGTACTTTCTAATATCCGCAAAACTTGCTTTGGCTTGATCGGCATATTTAATGATGAGGTCGTAGTTCTCAGGTCTTGGAAAACTGACGATACCTGCTTTGGCATCCATCTTTTTGTAAGGCCAAAAATGCCAGCTAATCTGGTGTTTTTCCATTAAAGTTCTAAACTCTAATATCCACTGGTCATTGTTTTCGCCAGTTTCACCTACGTGGATAGGCACATTGTATTTGTCTCTGAAATCCAAGTACTCTTGAATAACGTCCTGCGTAGTGGCGGTCCAATATTTATGGAAGCTGTAAACCAATTTACTGTCGAAAGGAGTGCCGAAAACCTTAAAATTAGAGTTCCATTGAGCACCGCCCAAAAAGATGATATGATTTTTATCTACCTTTCTCACCTCAGCAGTAATTGCTTTATACAAAGGTTCAAGGTGCACATTTAAAGTTTTGGTATCGAAATAGTGCGCAATAGGTTCGTTTAATAAATCGTAGCCCAATACAGCAGGTTCATTTTTGTAGCGTTGCGCTATTTTTTTCCAAATGGCAATGGTGAGTGCTTGGCTTTTGGGGCTTTCAAACAAAAATGGGTACCCATCGCTGTCGTCAATGTTATCACCTGTTTGTCCACCAGGAGCACAGTGCATATCTAAAATTACAGGAAGGTTTTCTTCCTTGCACCATTTAATCACTTTATCCAAAAGTTCAAAGCCTCTGTTTGCATTGTTGGATCCCAAGTAGCTTTCGGTAGTGAACATTTTGTAATGAAAAGGAATACGGATGGAGTTCATTCCACTACGTTTTAAGTATTGGATATCTGCTTGGGTAACATAGTTGTTCAAGTACTTCTCCCAAAATTCGGCAGTTTTATCTGGGCCAATCAATTCGGCAAACATTTGGTTAATCATTTTTGGGGAAGACACATCCTTGAATTTGAACATATAGCCTTCCGGTACCAACCAATTCCCTAAGTTGGTGCCTTTTAATACAATGGGGTTTCCTGTAGGATCGATAATATCTTTGCCTTTAACAGAGAAAAATTTGCCTTGTGCTGTGGCAATCATAGGCACTAGTAAGAAAATAAGCAGTTTAAATGGTTTCATGTGTTTTATATCTGGTTAACTAAAAATAGTTATTGGATGCTATTTAAAAGGCAGGTAATCAAAATTTTACTTAAGTGTTTTTTTTACACTAAGCAGCGTTTTCTTGGATAAGAAAAAAGCGCTACAGATTTTTATCTGCAGCGCTTCCATTAATTTTGTGGTTTCTTAATTCAATGGATGTTTTCCTTTTGCAATTTGCCCATCTCTGGTATTTTTCTGTACCGTAATGGCGCCAAACAAGGCAAGTAGAAAAGCAAAGGCATAAAAGCCCTTTTCGCTAGGGAGCAAATCTGCATTCCATAACCCGATGATGAGCAGGGCAATGGTGAGCAGGGTAGCAAACCAGCTAATGCCATAGTAAAGTTCGGTTACTGGAATGCTTTCTAATTTGTCTCTAACTGCTTTTTGCAGGGAAACAACGGCAAACAATCCGAACATCAATACAGCAAAATAGTAACCTTTTTCGTTGAGCAGCATGTCTGAGCGCCACAGGCCAATAATAAAGCCGATCATGCCTACGCCTAAAGCAATCCAAGAGGCTGCAACAAAGGCATTTGAAGGTTTTTGAGTCATTGTTTTAAATTTTGGTTAGTCATTTAACAATTGCACTAAAGACTTTCGGAGAGATTAATTGTTACAGTGACCTGAGTATTATGACAAAAGGAGGAGAGCCACAGATGCACAGATAAAAACTAATCAATGTTATTAGAAAATAAAAATATCTGTGCATCTGTGGCTAAATAAGTGCACATGTCAGAGATAGGATATTGTTAATAAAATAATCCAACCAGAGCTATTCTGCCTGCTAATTAATTTAGCTAGATTTGTGTTATGGACAAAGTAGTGGCGGAAAATCCTATTGCAGATAAAGTTTTCGAGTTTATTGAATATACCAATCAATCTATTTTTTTGACAGGTAAAGCGGGTACGGGAAAAACCACCTTGCTCAAGCGAATCAAAAAAGAAAGCTCCAAAAAAATGGCCATTGTTGCCCCTACGGGTGTGGCCGCAATGAATGCAAAGGGAACCACCATTAACTCTTTTTTTCAACTGCCGCCAGGTCCCTTTTTCCCAGGAGATATTGCCTTGCAGCATTTACAGGATGGCTTTGTTTCTATTCGTTCGGCGGTGAGCGATTTGAGTTATACCAACGATAAACTGAAGCTTTTTAACGAGCTGGAATTGCTGGTGATTGATGAGGTGTCGATGGTGCGTTGTGATGTAATGGATGTATTGGATGCGTTGTTACGTTCGGTGAGGAAAAACAGTAGCCCTTTTGGTGGATTGCAACTGTTGTTAATTGGCGATTTATACCAACTTCCTCCAGTAACCAAACGTGAAGATTGGGCATTTCTGAGCAAAGCATATCCTTCGCCCTACTTCTTTGATTCAATCGTTGTTCGTCAACATCCTTTATTGCAGATTGAACTGACCAAGGTATTTAGACAAACAGAAGAGACTTTCATCAACATTCTAAACGACATTAGAAATAATCAAATTAATGACGAAGGTTTAGCATTACTTAATCAACGATTTGACCCTGTATTTAAGGATAATAGAGATATCAATCCCATCATCATTACTTCGCATAATGCAGAAGCTAATCTGATCAACAAGCAAAAGTTGGATGAATTGGAAGGCGAAGTCTACACGTTTGATGCTGAAGTGAATGGCGACTTTAAGGAGTTAGGTTTACAGGCAGAGCAGCAATTGGCGTTAAAGGTTGGCGCACAAATTATGTTCATCAAAAACGATACTGGGGAGGACAGAAAGTTTTACAATGGAAAGATCGGGAAAATTAATTCTATCGTACACGACGACATTTATGTTTCTTTTGCCGATGAAGAGGAATTGTTATTGCTTACCAAAAGCTCTTGGCAATCTTTCGAATATAAATTAGATGAAGAGGAACAGGTTTCTCAAAATCAAGTGGGTGAATTTTTACAGTACCCTATTAAGTTGGCTTGGGCGGTAACCATTCACAAAAGCCAAGGCTTAACTTTTGACCATGCCATTATCGATGCAGGAAAATCTTTTATCGCTGGGCAGGTTTATGTAGCTTTAAGTAGGGTAAGAACCTTGGATGGATTGGTGCTAAAATCTAAAATCAATAAGGATAGCTTAAGATCCAACAATGAGGTGATTAACTTTATGAAACCACTCAGCTTGGAGCAACTGGACCAAATGAAGGTGGAAGCCCAAGAAAAGTTTATCCTACAATTGGTGCTGAATCACTTCCGGTTCAATCCTATCACTTACGAGCTAAATTTGATCGACAATGATCCAGAAATCAATAGGGCAAATATTCCGATGTTTAAAACGCAGCTCGCTGAAATCATCGAAAGTGTTTCGGCTTTGACGGTATTGATCGAAAAATTTCAAACCCAAGTGAAACTTTTACACCAGCAAGGTGGTTTTGCAGTTCAAGCAACGCTTCAAGCAAGAATAGTGGCGGCAAATACCTACTTTGCAAAAGAGTTGATGATAAAAGCCCTGAATCCAGTATTGAAATTGGTAAGGGTAAAGCCAAAAAATAAAATACAGCAGCAAATTCAACATCAACTGCAAAAAGTAAGGCAACAGATAGATAACAGTATTACGTTAATGCATATTGGTGCAGAGTTATTAGAAACGCAATTGAGAACAGAGGATTATGAAGCATGGATTGTGAAACATCGAACCAAGCAAAAGAAAGTTCAAGAAAGTGGTTCCAATGCGCAAGAAGCCATTACCTTGCAACTGTTTTAATGGAATAAATCGTTTATACGGATGAAAAATCTGCTTAATGCTTCACAAATTAGAGCCGTTGATGCTTATACCATCCAGCACCAACCCATTGCGTCCATTGATTTGATGGAACAAGTAGCGGCAGCATTTGTAACAGCTTTTACGGCGGCCTATCCCCATCAGCAGCAAGCCATTTTGGTGGCCTGTGGGCAAGGAAATAATGGTGGAGATGGCTTGGCTATTGCAAGTATATTAGCTGGTAAAGGTTTTTCAAATATCCGTGTGTTGTTAACGCAATTCTCCCAAAGCCCATCGGCAGATTACCTACTGAACCTGGAGCGATTGAAAAAGACGAATCCATCGATTGTTCTCCTGACCAATCCTAGTGAGTTGGAACTTCTAAGAGATGAAATCGTGATCGATGCACTTTTAGGTTCTGGCTTAAATAAACCTTTAAGTGGGACGTATGCTGCATTGGTTTTTGCAATCAACCAATCAGGGGCAACCATTGTATCAGTAGATGTACCCACTGGTTTTAGTAGTGAGGGCGAAATACAAGCACCTTATCAAGGTATCAAAGCAGATTTGGCCATCAGTTTTCAACTGCCAAAAATCAATTTCTTCTTTCCCGAAAGTGCCGAAGCTTTGAAAAAGTTCAACGTGGTACCTATTGGGTTAAAAGAAGATTATATCGAAAGTTTGCCTAGTGATTGGAAGTTAATCACCAATCAATGGGTGAGTGCTACCTTAAAGCCTCGTGAAAATTTCTCCCACAAAGGTACTTACGGACATGTTTTAATGCTTGCTGGAAATGCCGAAACCATGGGTGCTGCACTATTGGCCACAGGTGCCGCTTTGCATAGTGGCGCTGGTTTGGTAACCGCCTGTATCCCGCAAAGTGGCTTAACCGCTTTAAACGTAAGTTTGCCAGAGGCGATGTTTTTACGCAGGGAGTTCCTTCAAAAAGCAACTTTGAACAAATACCAGGCAGTAGCCATAGGGCCAGGTCTTGGTGTAGATAAGGAACAATCCCAATTACTTGACTATCTGCTCAAGCAAAACCAACCTTTAGTATTGGATGCCGATGCGCTTAATATCATTGCTAACAATAAGCATTTACTGGATAAAATACCTCAAAAAAGTATCATTACCCCACACCTAAAAGAGTTTGACCGATTGTTTGGCGAACACCCAAACTGGTGGCAAAGGGTGGAGACCGCTAGACAAAAAGCCCAAGCACTACAAATCGTCATCGTCCTTAAAAATCAATATACCTTTATTGCTTTGCCAACGGGCGAAGTTTGCATTAATCCAACGGGCAATCCAGCGATGGCACAGGGCGGCATGGGCGATGTTTTAACGGGAATGATCGCCAGCTTTATGGCACAGAGTTATACTTGTGAACAAGCTGCCATTTTAGGCGTATATCTACACGGTAAAACTGGTGATGCTTTGGCAGAAAACCAAGGGGTGATTGCTGCTTCTACCTTATCTAAAGCTATTCCCAAAATCTTAAGGGAGTGCCATCAATAGCGCTGGCAATAACGGATAATTTTTATTGATATTGTGAGCGGTTGAAAAAAAATAACCGTGAATTGTTCACTTTTTCATGAAGAATACCTTCGTTTTTGGGTGTTTCTGCTCTGTTTTCGATGGCTCAAGGCACTTTTTTTTCCGAGAACGATTGCACAGTTTTCTCTTTCATTACAAAAAACAAATTCTTAAATCTGTAATAGATTTTGGATAAAGAAGTGTTTTATAGCCTTTTGCATGCAAGGTAAATCACACACCGAAATCTTACCTGACCAAATTTGTAAACCTAATTGTTATGAAAAAAACTTTACCTTTTTTCGCATGCCTTTGTATGCTCTTTTCTTTCACCTCAAAAGCGCAAGACCTCACCTATAAAGTTCCTGGCCCAGCTACAGGTACCACTACCGAAGTCGTTTCTGGAGCCAATACCCAAAACAACATTAGGCTTGATTATGAAACCACTGGAGTAGTTGCTGATGGTACTTCTGGATTTTTCTATTATACGCTAAACAACTCTACTCGAAATATTGCGCTAACCTCATTGTCAACAGGTAATATCACCAAAATTTCTGTACAATATAGAGGTACTGGAAACTCGAGTGTATCGGGAATTACGGTTTCCTATGGTGCAAATGCCTCAAGTATTGATGGGACATTAACCCATACTATGGCTGCAGGAGCAACAGCGCCTGGTATATTGGCTGAGTTTACCATCCCCAATGGAGGCGCCAAATTTGTACAAATCAAACGTACTTCTAGCACGGCTCGTTTATATTATGTAGCTGCTGGATTTTCTGACTATACCTTACCATCTGATTTTTTACCGCTAGAATTACTCTCTTTCTCTGCAAAACCTGATGCCTTAGGTAAAACCGTAAACCTGAACTGGAAAACTACCAATGAAGTCAATACGCAAGACTTTGTGGTGGAGAGAAAAGCTGATGACACGGACTTTTCGCCAGTAACTACAGTGCTTAGTAAAAATGTAGCGGGCACACACGATTACAGCTTCATGGATAAATCGCCTTTGGCGGGGAGCTCTTATTACCGTTTGAAACAACGTGATAAAGATGGCAAGTATACCTACAGCGAAATTGCCCATGTGAAAATAGAAGGCATCAGCTTAAGTCTGCGCCCCAATCCTGTAAGTAATGAACTGATTGTCAACCACGACAACGCTAAAAGTGCAGCCGTATTAAAGGTAGTGAGTTTAGATGGTCGCTCCGTGATTAAAGCCAATGCAAATAGTGGCACCGCATCTACCACCATTAACGTAGCGGCCTTGGCTGCGGGAACTTATTTGTTGGTGTATGAGGCCAACGGACAATCTCAATCACAGAAGTTTATCAAAAAATAGCCCATCCATTCATTAAAACAATCCAACTGTCTTTATTGGACGGTACTGGAATACTATTGCCTAAAAAACCTCCATCATGAAGAAATTAAAACTGCTATTTACGACTTGTCTCCTTTTTTTGCTAGCTCAGTTTTCGTGGGCCCAAACAAATTACTTTACCGAAAGCTTTGAAACTGGATTGCCTACTACTAAACCAACTACCGAAACCTCAGCTACATTAAGTTCTGGAGCATGGGCAGTAAAAGGAGCCTACCGTTCCACCACAAAATGTGATGGCACTTATGGATTTAGATTTATTGGTGGTGAAAATTCATATGCCATTACACCAACTTTAAGCAATGGTGTTTCTGCACTAACCTTTAATAATAGCAGAACCTCGGTGCGAACACTTACTTTTTATGCCACAACAAAATCAGACTTAGCCACCATTACAGAGGCTGACTGGGTACAAATCTCTACCGCCACGTCTACCACTGCTGGCTGTACGGCAGGTTTATATACGGTAAATTTTACTCAAAGTGCATCTATTGCGGCGGCAGATATTAGAAGAATTAGAATTGTAAATGCCAGCGCTAACGATAACGATATTGATGTGCTAACCGTTACCTCAGCAGCCATTACCATAAGCTCAGATGTTGAAGTTACAGCGTTTAAACTTCCAGGCCAAGTTGGTACAGAAACCATCAACTATGCTGCAGGATCCATTAACGTAAATGTAGCCACAGGAGTAAGTTTAACTAACGTAGTGCCTAGCACTTTCACTATTTCAAACGGTGCAACGGTGAGTCCTTTGGCAACGGCTGCTCGTGATTTTACCAATCCTGTAAATTATATAGTGACTGCTCAAGATGGCACGACCACTAAAAACTGGACGGTAACCACCACTGTGGTGCAGTCTACAGAAAAAGAAATTACGGCCTTTAAACTTTCTAACAACCAAATAGGAAACGCTTCTATCAATAGCAATACAGGACAAATTTTGGTCACTATGCCGCTTGGCACGAGCTTAACCGCCTTAACCCCTGTTACTTTTCAAGTATCTCCTTTTGCCTCGGTAAATCCCGCCACTAATAGCGCTCAAAATTTTAGTGCACCAGTAAATTATACTGTAACTGCCCAAAATGGCAGTACCAAGTCATGGACTGTTACCGTAGCCATTGTTGATCCTAACCTCACTTTTACCACTTACGAAGCTGAACATGCTGAGTTTACGGGTAAAGTGGATGCGCAACATACAGGTTTTACAGGCTCAGGCTTTATCGACTTTTTAGCGAGTGGCGAAAATCAAATTACCTTTACCGTATGTAACCAACAAGCAGGCGTGCAAACCGCTAAATTGAGGTATTCTTTTGCTAAGGATGAGAGCCGTTCGGCAGCATTGTACGTAAATGATGTTTTTGTTCAAAATGTCGATTTCCCTCGCACCGCCACTTTTACCGATTGGGCAGAAGCGATTGTTTCTGTAAACCTTAATGCAGGCGTTAATAAAATTAAGCTGACTTGGGAAACTACCGACGGACCAAATTTAGACCGATTGGACTTGTCGGGCGCCCAATGTGCTTCCTATACTTTAAATGTAACAGGTACCAATGGTGGAACGGTAGCAGTAAGTCCAAGTAGGGTTGGCAACAGTTATTTTTCGGGCGAAACTGTAACCCTTTTAGCCGAAGAAAAGGCTGCATTGAAATTGGATAACTGGACGGGTGATTTAACAGGAAATACCAATCCAGCCACCTTGGTGATGAACAGTAATAAAACAGTGACGGCTAATTTTAGGATCATTAGTACTTATAAAATTAACGTTACTACCGTTGGAATTGGAAGTGTGGTGCTTAATCCCGCGGGCGGCGAGTATGCGGATGGTACTCAGGTAACGGTTACCGCAAGCACTGTGTTGGGTTCTACTTTTCAAGGTTGGTCGGGCGATTTAACGGGGAATACCGCTTCACAAGTGATTAACGTAAATGCCCATAAAAACATCACTGCAACTTTTACAGACAATTTGAATATCAATTTTAAACAACCTGTAGGCTTTGCATCGGTAACTGCTGATGGTTTTACAGGACCAACTACAGGAGGCGACGCCGTAGTGCCAGGTTTCACCAATAAAATTATTTATATCAACGGCCCTGCGGAGTTTAATAAACTGGCGCAAACCCTTTACAACAGGATCAGATACAAATACATGGATGCAAGTCCGCTCACCATTGTTTTGGAGCCAGGTGTTTATGAAGATGTTACTTTAAGCCCATCTATCAGCGTTTGGGGAAATCACATGCTCGACATTCAGGAGCAGGCTAACTTAACCATCATTGGACGCAAAAATGTGGTGTTCAAGTTTGGGATCAATGTTAAAAGAAGTCAAAATATCATCATCAGAAATATCTCTTTTCAAGATTACTACGACGATGGCATCAATATCGGGAATACCGAAACCCATCACATTTGGGTAGATCACTGTACGGTTGGACATCCTACCACAATGCCTGCTGATTCAGAGCATCCAGATGGAGGGATTGACATTAAAGACGGGGCTAGTTACGTGACCATTTCTTGGACCCTTTATCGCAATAGCTGGAAAACAGGATTAATTGGTCACTCAGACAATAATGCAGGTACAGATGTAGGGCGCTTAAAAGTAACCCATTATGCTAATCACTTCCTAAATACCAACTCTAGAAATCCAAGGGTGAGATTTGGTGAGGTACACGTATTGAACTGTTTAAGTGACGGGGTAAAACTTTACGGAATTGCAGCGGCTATCGGCGCCAATGTATTTGCCGAAAATAACTTTTACTTGAATACACGTTGGGGAATGTATGCCGATAGGACCTCCGCAGATTTTAAAGCCGTTTTCGGTAATAATACAGATGATACCTTTACTTCAAAAACGGGCAATAAGCCTGCAGTTGGTTTAAAACAAGTAGGAAATGAATATGATGATTCTGGTTTGCCAGTAATTACGGCGCAAATTAATCCTGCCATGTTAAATCCCGGTGGTAGGTCAGTAAAATTTGATGAATTGAACCCCAGTAGTGTTTTCGACCCATCCACCTATTACAGCTATACGGCACTTCCTGCTTCGGTGGTGAGGGTATTGGTGCCTATTTACGCAGGGGCCGACAAGGTAGATTGGTTCCCAGAGACATTGCCTTTGGACTTATTGAGCTTCGATGCAAAAAAATCAGGAACAACCACTAATCCTCAAGTGAACGTAACTTGGAAAACCACCAATGAAGTAAATACAGATAAGTTTGAATTGCTTAGAAAAGGAGACGAAGGTAATTTCGTAATCATCAACACACAGGCTGCTTATAATACGGCGGGTGAGCATCAATATGGTTTTACAGACCGTGTGCCTTTATCGGGTAACAGCTATTATCAGCTTAAACAATATGATAAAGACGGTCAAACCACCACTAGCGAAATCAGGATAGTTAATCTTCCTGCAATAGCTGCTCAATTTCGTGCTTATCCAAATCCTACCAGTGGTTTAATTACGGTTGAACATGCTACGGTTAAAAATACAGGAACATTAAGCGTTTACGATACGCAGGGACAGCAAAAAAGTTTCCTAAAATTGAGCAAAGGACAAACAGATACCAGCATCAATCTCGGTCACTTGGCTAATGGGTTTTATATCGTCAAAGTCGACATAGATGGGCAACAGAAACAGGTAAAAGTAATTAAGAAATAAAAAACTAACTCTCGGCACCACCGAAGGGAGCGTTCTTATTGGCTGCTCCCTTTTTCTCCAAATTCATGAACATAAAAAAATGAAAAGTCATCTTTTAAAAACAATTTTCGGCATGGTGTTATGCTTGGTAGCCTTTAAGGTGAGGGCACAATATCAAGCTACCGTAGACCCAAGTGGCGCAGGGAACTATACCACCATTCAGGCGGCACTAAATGCAGCACCATCTAACGCCACTTCTCCTTATCGGATATTCATTAAAAAAGGAGTTTATTATGAAAACTTGACCATTGGAAAGCCTTTCATCCAATTTATTGGAGAAGATGTCGCCAAAACCATCATCACCTATAATAATTATAATGGGAAGAACATTCCAGGGGGCGGTACCTATGGAACGGCAAATTCAGCTTCTGTAATTATCAATGCGGATGATTTTAGCGCAGCACATCTCACCTTCGAAAACACAACTGGCGATGCGCCACAAGCTTTGGCCATTAATGTGAGTGGCGATAGGGCGTCTTTCAAAAATTGCAGGTTTTTAGGAGGACAAGATACTTTTCTATCCTACAATTCTAAATACCCGCAGTCGTTGTACAAATGCTACATTGAAGGTGTAGTCGATTTTATTTTTGGCAATGCCAAAACGGTATTCGACGAATGTACCATTTATCCAAGAGATAGGGTGGACAACCAAGCAAGTAGTTATATTACGGCCTCTAATACCAGAGAGAGCAAAGGTTTATTATTCAGAAACTGCGAGATTATAGCCAACAGAGGTACCACAAAATATGTATTGGGTAGGCCTTGGCAAAATGATGCTGCTACTGCTGAACCTAAAGCCACTTCGGCAACAGTGTTTGTAAATACCAAAATGAGTAATGTGGTTAAACCAGAAGGATGGTCAATTTGGGATGCAGGTACTGATGTAAGTAAAATTATTTATGCCGAATATAACTCGATGGACATGTCAGGCAATCCGTTGAATGTAGCTTCAAGGGTAAGTTGGTCGAAGCAATTAAATGCGAGTGAAGCGGCGGGGTATTTAGATAACAATGTGGTCTTTAAAGACAGGAATAATGTAGTTTGGGATCCTTACGCAGTTTTTTTGGATGGCAATGCGGTGCCAGCGAACAAGTTGGCCATCTCCAATTTTAAGTACACTAAAACAGGAACGGAACTTACCTTTAAATGGAATTTAAACTGGCCAGAAAATAATGTGACCTATCGATTATATCGCATTGCGGATGGTGGCAACCCAGTTTTGGTGAATGAACAAATTATTACAGGTAACGATGTGAACCTTGCCTATGCACCAAGCACAGGAAAAGAAGTGGTTCCACCATCTATGTCTACGTACGAGTATTATGTAGAAGCCAGTTCTGCTAATGGAACAGTTCGTTCGGAAAGTGCTACGATTGCAGCGATTCCCGTAATGACGTTAACAGGTTCATTGCAGGCATTTAAACAAGGGATAGACAAGCCTTCCGCAACACAGGTGCTCACCCTAAGTGGTGAATATCTACAGACAGATGTTACGGTGACACCTCCAGCTAACTTCGAAGTAAGTGCAGATAATGGGGTAACTTGGAAAAACAATGTGAGCCCGCTATTACTCACGGTTACCAATGGTTTATTGGCCTCCAAATCTGTTTTGGTACGTTTAAATGCCAGCACTGCTGGACTTTATTCGGGGAATGTAACCTTTGTTTCTGGAACAGGTAGCCATAATAAAACCATTGCAGCAAGTGGCGAAACTTATAATCAGCCTTTGGTTAATAGCAAGGGGATAGCAAGTATCAGCTTTACCCAAAATGTAAATGCTTCTTATTTAAGAGAGGGTGTCACCTCTGCTACGCTGGATTTAAAAAGCTATATTTTATCTAACCAAGCAAGCGGAAACAATGTGCCTTTTTCTACCACATCGGGCGTTCAATTTGCACCTGCTGCGGATGGTGGAAGTTGGCAAACCGACAACGGTTTGAAAAATATGACCGATAAAACCAAGCATATTGAAATTACGGTGAAACCGAGCACCACCTATGAAATAAGAGTAGATTCTATCTTATTCAACTTGGCTGTTTTTAATACCACTGGAAATTTCGCCATCGAATATTCTACAGATAATTTCGCTACCAGTACTTTATTAAAAGCTGGATTATTGAACGGCAATCCCTTGGTGGTTACAGGCAGCTATCCAACTTTCGCAGATGGTACTTGGCTGTTGGAGAATCAGAATGCAGGGGTAAAAAGATATGCTTTTGCCTTAAACGGAGCTACTGGTATTAACGTATCGCCTAGTCAGGAACTTAAAATTAGACTATACTTTAGAACGGGAAGTTCAAGTGCTACCAGATATGTCACCCTTAAAAATGTAGATATCAAAGGGGATGTTGGACTAGCGGCCAAAGAAGGAGATTATAGGACGATTAGCAGCGGCGCTTGGTTAGATCCTAGCATTTGGCAAAAAATGGTAGCAGGTACGTGGTCGGCAGCACCAACCATTCCGCACTTTGGTACTGGACAAACCTCTTTCATACAAGCTAACCATACCATTATTGCTCCTAACATGACGGATTTAACCACCGCACAAAGCGGGTCTTATGGTTATGTTAATTCATTCGTAGTGAGAGATGGCGGTAAACTCATTGTTGAAAGTGGTAAAATATTAGGCATGCATCGCGACCAGCTTTATCAAATAGATGGAGAGTTTGAAAATAATGGTACTGTAAATAACGATGGTAAATACGATTTAATCATCAATGGTTTGGTGACCAATAACGGTGCTTTAAAAGTAGACCAAACGGGAAGTAATGTGTTTATTAAAGGAAAGCTTATTAATAAATCAACAGTGAATTATAACTACGTCACCGTGAAAGATGGCGGGGTTTATGAGCATGCCGCCAATTCAAATACCATGCCTGCGGTGATTACTTTCGAAGATGGTTCAACCTTTTTAATCTCGGGAATTACTACTTCTCAAACGGGTATCTTGAAAAACACATTGAGTTACTATAACGTGGTTTGGAACAACACAGGGCAAAGTAATTACTATGCTTTTCAAGGAAATTTAACGGCTAACATACGAGGTAAATTTACCGTAAACAGTACAGGGACCACTTACATAGCCTTGTTAAATGCCAATGGTACCATTGGTTTGGGAAGTTATGAGCAAAATGGGGGCAGGGTAGTCATTCGAGAAAATGGAACTGTAAATGCCGTGTTGAATGTAGCGGGAGACTTTGTGGTGAACAGCGGAACATTCGAATCAAATTCGGCCGCCTCCGTAAAATTGAACTTGAAAGGCGCAACGGGCGTATATAAATACAACGATGCCACTACTTTACTGAAAAACCTTACGGTAGATATAGTAGGAAACTACGCACTACAATCGCCAGTGGTTTCGGATAACCTCACCGTAGAAACAGGGATTTTAACGCTAGGGAATAATTCATTAACCGTAAATAGCATTACCAGAGACAACACCGCTACAGGTTATGTCATCACTAATGGTACAGGAAGTTTGATTGTGAAAAATATTGGTTCAACAAATACCTTAATCCCATTGGGAACAAGTGTTGGTTATTCGCCTTTGAGCATTAGCAATACAGGAACCAGCAATGATTTTTCAGTAAGCTTAAAAATAGGGATAGATAATACCCTGCCGTTTAACCCTACCAAATCAGTCAACCTGCAATGGAATATTACGCCATCGGGTGCAGGTGCAAATGCCAATCTTCAATTTCAATGGGCTGCTGCAAACCATAACGCTGGCTTTTCAACCAGTTCACCAATATCCGTAGCCAATTATCACGCAGGTACTTATGTAGGTTATGGTGCTACGCTTGGTGGTACAAACCCATACACAGCTACTGTCATTGGGATCACTCAATTTAGTCCGTTTGTGGTGGTTAACGACGGTGTATTACCATTGGATTTACTTTCTTTTGAAGCTAAAAAATCGGGAACCAAAACCAATCCGCAAGTAACGGTTAATTGGAAGACCGCTAACGAACGAAACACGGAAAAGTTTGAAGTATTGCGCAGGAGCGAAACTTCGACATTTGAAGTCGTAAATGTGCAAAGCTCAAAAAATACGGCAGGTGAACACGATTATAGCTTTGTAGACCGCTCGCCATTGATGGGTAAAAACTATTATCAGTTAAAGCAATACGATAAAGATGGAAAGGTGACTTTTAGTGAAGTGAGTTTGGTAGACATCCAAGATTTAACGATGGCTTTAGTCGCTTTTCCAAATCCAACAGAAAGTTTGGCAACGCTTAATTTTGCAACCTTAGCCGTAAACACTGAAGTGGTCGTTTATGATTTGCAGGGACGTAAACAAATGAGTCAATGGGCTAAAAAAGGAGAGAATAGCACTACTTTGGATTTCAGCACGCTTCCAAAAGGTTTATACTTCATTAATCTCCTTAGCGAGGGTAAAAAACAGACACTTAAAATCATCAGAAAATAAGTGCAGGCTTGCCATTGCTGGTTTTGGTTTTTCCGCAGTAAGCCTCATCCCATTCTAAATTAACAAACGAAGGAGCACCTCTGGCGATAATGTCAGGGGTGTTTTTTTATGAATAAGCTAGGAATATAAGCAATATACCTAAAGAACATGGTCTTTACTCCTTATTCCTTGCTCCTTAATCCTAAACGATTCCTTCAATATCAAAAAGGTGTTTTTCTGCGTGATAAGAAGAACGTACCAACGGACCGCTTTCCACATATTTCAAACCTTTCGCCAAACCTACTTCTTTATATTTAGCAAATTGGTCTGGGTGAATCCAATCAAGTACTGGATGGTGCGCTTTGGTAGGTTGTAAGTATTGACCCAAAGTTAAGATATGTACACCATTGGCAACCAAGTCATCCATAGCTTCAAAAACATCTTCCTCTGTTTCGCCTAAGCCTAACATAATACCAGTTTTAGTACGCAAACCAAATTCCGAGATTCTTTTAAGACATTCCAAGCTTCTGTCGTACTTCGCTTGAATACGAACCTGTCTGGTCAAACGTCTAACCGTTTCCATGTTGTGGGAAACCACTTCAGGTTTTTCTTCTAAAACTCTATATAGATTATCCCATTGTCCTTTAAAGTCAGGGATTAAAGTTTCTAGGGTAGTGATTGGGCTTTCTCGTCTGATGGCTTGTAAGGTTTCTGCCCAAATAATTGAGCCACCATCTTTTAAATCGTCACGGTCAACCGAAGTAATTACGCAATGTTTTACCCCCATTAACTTCACCGAATTAGCCACTCGGTTAGGTTCATCCGTATCAACCGCTAAAGGACGGCCTGTTGCCACCGCACAAAAAGAACATGAACGGGTACAAATGTTACCCAAAATCATGAAGGTGGCTGTACCAGCACCCCAGCACTCGCCCATATTCGGACAATTACCGCTTTCGCAAATGGTGTGCAGCTTATGCGTATCCACTAAACTTCTTACTTGTGCATATTCTTTACCCACAGGTAATTTCACCCTTAGCCAATCAGGTTTACGTGCTTTTTCGGTAACTGGCGCTACAACTGGAAGTTCAATCATAATACAAAGTTAAACAATCTTTATTAATTGTTGTAACGATAGAATGTTGGTAGCTTGTAATGTTTAATTGACGATTTGCACATTTACCCTCCATTATAGAGTGCTTGAACTCACGGGAAGGGTGATATAGAAGGTAGTTCCTTTGCCCAATTGACTATCTACTTTTAAACTACCGTGGTTTTGCGCCATCATATCTTGACATAAAATCAATCCAATGTGGTAGCCTTTTTCGCCAGCGGTACCCGTATTTGGAGTATGAGCCAAGTTGAATAAATTCTCGAGGTCAATGTCGCTAATGCCAGGTCCAGTATCACGGATGGTGCAAATAATATTTTCATTTTCTATCCAAGCTTCAAAAATCACCTCATCATTGGCTTTGCAAAACTTAATGGCATTGGAGAGCAAATTCCTGATCACCACATGAATCATGTTCAAATCCACAAAGGCTAAAGCATTGGTTGGTACATTGTTTTGTACCTTAATAAACTTTGTCCTAATCTGAGAGTCCATTAATTTGATGTTGTGCGCTACAATTTGATGAAGTTCTACCTGAACAGGTTTTACCGTAATGCCCTCTAATTGGCTTTTTGACCATTCTAATAGGTTGTCTAGAAAAGAAGCGGTATTATAAATCGTATCTTCCAATCTGTTCAGTAGACCTCCAAGTTCTTCCTCATTCAAAATGCCATTGCGGTACATTTCAAATAAACTTTTTAAGGAATTAATAGGAGCCCTTAAATCGTGTGAAACAATCGAAAAGAATTTATTTTTTACCCTATTGAGTTTTTCAAGCTCCACATTTTGGGCGTTGATGATTTCCATTTGGGTTTTTAGTTCCTCGTTTACTTCGGCAATTTCCTGTTTCTGTTTCTGTAATAAAACATTGGCATTTTTATTTTCCGAGTTACGCTTATAGTACAGTAGCAATAAAATAGCCACCACCAATAATAAAACGGTAACGATAACAATGACAATCGCGTAATCGGTGATTTTTTCAGAGATTTTCTGATTATGCTCTTCCAGGTTTTTGTTGTCGGTGTTTACCCTGTTTAAATCACTTAAAATAACTTCTTTTTTAGTCCTAGAGTTATTCAAACTATCATTGATGGCAATATAATCCGCTTGATGTTTTAACGCTAGATCAAATTTTTTCTGGGCAGCTTCTATCTTTACCAGATTTTCAAGGGCCTGTACTACCAAGGTTTTCGATTCGGCTTCCTTCGCTTTTTCCAGTGCAAGTTGGATATTTTCTTCCGCTTTTTTATAGTTCTCCAAATGCAAATAGGCATGAGAAATAGACATCAAAACAATGGCCTCTTGATAGACATTTTTCGTTTTTCGGTTATTTTCTAGCGCAACTTTTAAATGAACTAAGGCCTGCTCAAATTTATTGGTATTGTTCATTACCAAGCCAATACCCCAATTGCTGAGGGCAATGCCGTTTAAGTCACCTATTTTCTCGCGAATGGCTAAACTTTGGCGAAAATATTCCAACGATTTTTGCTGGTTGCCAAGCTTTCTGTTCGAATTGCCCAACGAAAAGAGTGCACTGGCCAAACCCGCTTGGTCGTTAGGCGTTTCCCGTACGTTAGCTAATACTTGATGAAAATAGGCATCTGCTGTTTTGTATTCGCCCAAATCAAAATAAAGCGAGCCCAAGTTCATAATGCATTGGTTAATGCCTTTCCTGTTATTGAGCTTTCTATATATTTTTAGCGACTCCTCGTAATGTTTTACCGATTCTTTTTTCTTATCCTGACGGTCCAGAACAAAACCCATGTTTACATAGCCACGAGCAATTCCAGGCAGGTAATTACTTTCCTTTGCTATTTCATGACCCAATTTGAAATAATATAAACCACTATCTAATTGACTTCTTACCGCGTAAGCAATTCCCATATCCAAATAGGCATTTGAGATAGAAGAATCAATGTTGTTTTTCTTTGCTAGCTGTAGGTACTGGTTTGCATAGTAGAACTTTTTAAGCGGATCTACCGAAGTATAAGCGGCCGATAATTTCCTCAAAACTTTGATTTGAGTAGTGTCAGCACTGTTTTTGTCCCACTGGCCAAGCAGCTCGTCAATTTTGGAAGTTTGTGCTTTTACCGTAACGCCAATAAAAAGCATGAGCATGCAAAACAGCAAAAGTTGTTTCTTGGTGGAGCTAGGCATCGTAAAGAGGTTCTTCGTTTGTTTGGGTATTACTCGATAAATATAAAGAATTATTCCCTGAATGTGTGAAGAAATTAGCGCTGCAAAATCAACTAAATCAAAATAAATTACTTTGTAATGATTTGATCTTTAGGAAGAAATGTTTTTTTGTTTCGTGTAGGTGAACGGAAACTACAGGTTCATCTCAAATACCTTTTGTTCCTTGTTGCTGATGAAACCCAAGGCTTGGTAAAATTGATGACTTTCTGTACGAATCACATTGCAACGAATACGCATGATAGCAATATCCTGATGACGACTCCAATGCTTACTGGCTTCAATAAGCTTTTTGCCAATTTGCTGACCTCTCATATGCTCATCTACCACCAAACCTGCTACTTCTACAAACAGTGGGCTCTCCACTCTAAGGCAAACCAAACAGTGTAACCAGCCAACTATTTTTCCATCCATTTGAGCCACAAAAACAGCATGGTCTTTTAAGCTCAGGATTTGTGTTAATCTCGTAAATAGCAGCTGCGTGTCATTTGCATAACCTAATTGATGGCTTAGACGGAGAATTTCCAGTGATTTGCTTTTTGTAACGGTATTGAGCTGAATAATCTCCATTAGGAAATAAGTTTTAACATGCGCTCAATAAAGTTAGCCAATGGTTTTCGTTCTTTTAACCAATTAAATGAAAATATACCTACTAGGGCAGTGGTAATGCCCGCCAATACATCAGCTAAATAATGGTGGCTGGTATAAACGGCAGCAAACCATATTCCCACCATCACCATCACAAAAAAGATGTTCGCTTTTTTGAATTTGCCCTTAAAAGCATAGTAAACCACAATGAGCGGATAAGCGGAGTGCAATGAAGGCATGGCGGCAAACACGTTGGAGCCCTTTGCGTAAATTGACTTAAACAGCTCGATGTTGAAGAAATGGTCGAAACGAGCTAAACCAGCGGTGTTTCCAGGAGTTCCTGCAATAAAGTCGAAACCGTGTTGTTGTACGTACCAAGGTGGGGCAGCAGGGTAGAGGTAGTAAACCACAAAGCCCAATAAATTTGCCCAAACAAAAGTGAGTAGAAAGTATAAAAAGTGTTTCTTGTTGGTGAAGAACAGATACGCGGCAAAAGCCAAAGGAACAGGAATCCACATGAGGTAGAAAAAACCTGTAAGTACATCTAAAAAGGCGTTGGTGTGCAATAACCAATATTCATTTGGGGTAAGCATTAATTTGCCTTGCTCTATACCAAAAACACTCTTTTCAAAGTGATAAAGATCGGCAATATGTACGGGGTTGTAGTTATAATTTGGGAAGGCCTTCATGTAGTCATAGATGATCCAGTATACAATGAAAATGGAAAAGCCTATGATAAATTTTCGGGTAATGGCCGATAGGTAATATAAGGCATTAAAAATCCCAATTAAAACCAATTGGTCAGTTTTATAGCCAACTAAAAAATACGAAATGATGAGGTAAAGTGCCGAAATGCCGAGCGTTAATGGCAGGTCTTTTTTTAAGTTTCTTTTTGGTTCCTCAGAAGGAATATCTGATGTCATTATTTTGTTTATATGTCTTGCCGTCATTGCGAGGTACGAAGCATCCTAAAGCAAAAGGTTTAAATTTTGGCGTTTTAAGATTGCTTCGTGCCTCGCAATGACGAAGCGATTATTTTATTTCGTTTTTCTTTTCAAATCCCGACCTGAATATTCCATCCCAAAACATCCAACTTACCCCAAAACCTTTAGAAGCATCTTGATAATGATGTAACATGTGGTGATGTTTCAATGTTTTCCAAAATCCACTTTTGAAATTAGCATGATGAAGGGCATAATGCACCATATCATAAAATAAGTAGCCGCCAATGAAGCCAATAAAAAAGGAATACACTTTAGTTTCCGGCAATAGCCAATCAAACAGTAAATAGAAACCTAAAGCCAATGGAATACTTGCCGATGGCGGCATTACCAAACGGTTGGCATCATTAGGATAGTCGTGGTGTACCCCATGAAAAATAAAGTGGATACGTTTGCCCCATTTACTGGTAGGGTAAAAATGGAAAATCCAGCGGTGTAGTACATACTCCGTAATGGTCCAAATGAAAAGACCAAAAGCAAGCCAGCCGAAAAATTCTAATACAGGTGTGTTTACGTCAAATAGTGCTTTCCAAGCCAAGAAAAAAATCAAAGGCACATAAATAAGCAAGGGCACATAATACTTTACTTTCGAAAGCGGCTCTAGCAAGTCGCTCTTAAACATCCTAATGGATTCCTTAGAGTTTGAAATAAAATTCTTTGCCATGATTTTACACTTTTATTCTTTCAGTTACGGCCTTGCTAGGGTTGTTGGCATCGTAACCTCTCAATTCAACATATTTAACATTAGGTAGCCAAAACGAACCACCTTCAATCCTTACGAATATTCTGTCTAACAAAATCTTTTTATTATTGGCGGTAACGTATACGTGATATTTTTTATCTACCGTAGACTTGGTAAGCAACAAAGGAAATTTTTTGTAGGAGACAAAACGTAGCTCAAAATTTCCGTTGCCAATATCTTTGGTTTGTATGCCGTAAGCAAATTTACGTTGGATATAATTCAGGTCTTTTTTCCCTTCCTTATCTGCATAGCGCATCCAAAATACATTTACTGGCTTTTCTTTAATAGGCTGACCATCTTCATTCAAATTTAATTGGCAGATGATGGTATTAATATTCGGATCACGTTGTACATAAAACAACTGATTGTCGATGTTTTTGGGCACTGGGAAAGTAAGTGGCGATGGGTCGCCATCTGGTACTTGCTGTGCTTGTAAGTTTGGTGAAGTTCCTAAGGCTAAGCTCGCAAGTAATACGATGCCAGTTACCAAAGCAGCTTTGTTTTGATTAGCTTTTAAGAAGTCCTGTGCATCTAAAGCTTTTTTAGCATCTCTTAACCTGTTTACCGCAGTAATATTGGTTAATACCGCCATAATGGCGATAGGCAAGGTGAAAATACTCATGGTTTCAAATACATGAAACTTAATGCCAGGAACAAAAACTTTGTAATCTCCACCCAAGAAATTATAGGCAATACCGCAGGCAATTGCAAAAACGCCAATGGTAACTACACGTTCTGGACGTTGCATTAAACCACCTTTACACTCCACCCCTAAACCTTCGGCACGGGCACGGGTGTAACTCACCATCATAGAACCTATTAAGGCAATAAAAGCAAATAGCGAACTTAAAAAATAATGGTGTGAAATGAGGTAATAGCAGATACCCAAAAACATCACCATCTCACTGTAGCGATCTAATACAGAATCGTACAGGGCACCAAATTTCGAACTCATGTTACCCAAACGGGCCACTTGGCCGTCTAACATGTCAAACAAACCTGCAAATAGCACTAATGCGCCTGCCCAGCCTACATACTCCAATTCTCCACGGTTTGCTTTCTCAGCTCCTATGATAAAAATAACGGCTACACCAATGTTCAATATCAAACCAATGGTAGTGACCATATTGGGTGTAAGCCCAATTTTAATCAATCCCTTTACAAAAGGATTGATTCCTTTATAAATACCTTGTTGAAGGTTATCTCTTAGCTTCATCTTTTAAAAGTCAAGTTTAACTCGCGTTCTAATTCCCCACTCAGAAACCTCTGGGTTATTAAGATAGTTAAATCTTTTAACCAAATCTACCCTAAGGAACTTGAAAATATTACCTAAACCCACGCTGCCTTCCATATAAGGTTCTTTGTTTAACGAGTAAGTTCTTTGCATCCCATTTTCATAAGTAGGCATTTTGTAAATACCTGTATTAGTTTTTTCTGGGTTGTTCTCGTCTCTTAGTCCACCGTAAATGGCTTTAAACGATATAATCTCACGCAGCTTCAATTTATTTAACAAAGGTATCTTATTTAAGAAAAATCCGTTAAAACTATGGTCAATATTTATACTTGCATAATGATCACTCACAAACTCAAGAAAGTTCATTAAGTTGTAAGAGTTAAGTTGGTAGGCGTAGGTTTGGTTGGCACGATGTACTGCCAATAAAGGGAAAGGCAATTTTCCGGAAATATAGCCACCTTCTAAACGCACGTCAGTAAATCCTAATTGCGATACATAAAAACGCTTGTCTATGCTGCCCATAATATTATGGTAATTGTACTCCCCACCTAAAAGACCTTTAACGCCCATGGTATATTTTAAATTATAGATAGGGTACCTGTCGATAATAGGCGTACGGTATATTTTACCTTGATAGAACTTTTCGTTTTTAGCGTATCTCAAGCCCACACTAAACTCGCTAGTGGTTAATCTATTGATGTAAGAATTGCTACTAGCATCACTATAAACAAGTCCACCAGCAGGTGTTTGCGACCATTTTTTGAAACCCACAGTATAAGAGAAACGATTTTCAAACTCTCTAACATAATCTACACGGTAAAAATCGTTGTAAAGCAACATGTCATTTACACCACGTTTAAACGATAGCAAAAAGTTGTCTTCCTGCACAAATTGCAGCTCTTGTCCAGGTATTTTGGTATCTCTTTGGAAACTCGCTCGGATATAGTTTTGAGGGAATTTGTAAATGGATTTGTTGTTCAGCGAGTAAGTAGCTGATAGGAAGAACTTCCATTTTTCATCCTTAAAGCCATAAGCGGCGTAGTTCTCAAAGTAAAATCTTTTGCTAAACTCAGGAGTACTTCTTCCGCCCAAACGTAAACGGAAACCTTCTACATTGTTAAAGCTGTAAAATGTATTCACAGGTCCAATTTCATAAGGTCCCAAGTTTTGATAACCTGCAAACAGCAAGGTTACAATTTGCATGGTACGTTTAAAAGAAGGCAGGTTCTGTAGGGTATCAATATTGCCGTAAATTTTCAGTTGCTTTTCTGGAATAGTATCCAAGCGGTTTTTCATCCAAAAATCATCCGACCTTTTTTCTGCGCCAGCAAGAATTTCAATTTTCTTACCAGAGAAAACGGTATCAGGTATTTCGACGTTGGTTTTGTATTCTTTATAGTTAACGCTACGTTCGCCAGTAAAGCCCAAACCCTTGTTTTTGTTGATTCCGAAATCTGCAATAAGCGTACTCTTGCTCAAGTAGTAACGTTTATCTACGTTCTTTTCAAAATCTAAATCAATTTGCATTGCCCTTACAAAATTAAGGTTGATGTTCTTGTTCACCCCAAATGAAGCCCTTTGTACGGCAAAATTGCCATCCATGGTAATATAGATTTTTCCTTCAAACAACATGTCGCCCTTGTTGCGTGGTGTAAAAGAAAGCTCAATTACATTAGGTGTTATGTTTTTTAGTGTATCGGTAATGAAGAATTTATAGAACGTTGGCGCAGAATTGGCTATTGGGCTCAAAAAATCGTTGCTCATTACTGAGATGTTGTTATCGTAGATATTGATGTTTTGATACATCCTATCGAAATACGCTTTCATCCCTTGATTATCGATGTATCTGTTATCGAATTGCACTTGCTTTTCGGCCAATACTACGGTTTTGCTTTTATCTGGAGAGAAACTCAAATACTGGTCGGCAAGTTTTTCTTGGATATAAATAGGGAGTAGGTTTTTACCACCAATTTGCGTCGAATCCTGCTCTTGGAAAAGAAACTGATAGTTCCTGAACATGCGTTTGTTCTTGAATTTCTCAGAGATATTGCTCATAGAGAACAACATCTTTTCGTATTCTTTATACTGTACAGTTTCGTAGGCTTTAGGCTGGTTCTCGTCTTTGTGTTCAATCACCTGCCTAATCAATTCAACTGCTGGATTGTTCTTGTTCGAATATCTTTTTTTACCAGCTATAATAGTCACCTCGTTTAACGATTGGGCATTGGATTTTAAAAGCACATCTACTTTTTGGGTTTGTCCCACTACAATGTTCTTTACTAAAACCTCATAGCCAACATAGTTAAACTTAAGTTGGTTGTAATCTTCGTTGGTGCTGATTTTGAAATTCCCATCAATATCGGTTTGGGTGCCAATACGGGTGTCGTTAAAAAAAATCGACACATAAGGGAGCGTTTCCTTAGTCACAGCGTCTCTAACGGTTCCTGTAATGATGGTTTTTTGGGCAAATGCCGATGATACACCCGTTACAGTAGCACCTAAAAAAATTAGTGCATAAATTAATATTTTATATGTCTTTTTCATTTTTACTGCGTGAAAATGAATTGCTTCTGCATGAAGTAATTGTAAATAGTACCGATTAACCCAGAAACGAGAATCTTCGAAAGCATATAGTTAATGCTTAAAAAATGAGTGAGTATGTAAACTCCTGTGGTGACAATGATAAGATTGCCGCACCACACTAAAATATACTTCACAATTTGAGGCCTAATGTCTTTATTGGTAGAATTAAAGACCCAATTACGCCCCATGTAGAAGTTTACACAGCCCCCAACAACTGTTCCTGTTACACTCCCTGCAACATACCAAACCCCCAAAAAGCTCACACAAAACCATGTGGTCAAATAATCAACCAACGTTGCCGTTAGTGATGAAGCTTGTGCTTTTAAAAAGGTTAACATTTTCTTTAAAATATGTTGAAGAAAATTATTATTTGCAGGACGATGTTTGCATAAATACCCGACAAAACATCGTCGGCCATCACGCCCCATCCACCTGGCCATTTTTCCAGCTTACGAATACCTAAAGGTTTAAGAATGTCGAAAAATCTGAACAATATTAAACCAGTTACTACGTATTCAATGGTTACTGGAACAAAAAGTAATGAAATGCACATCCCTGCAACTTCATCTATAACCACTCGGTTATGGTCTTTGCCCCAAAGTACTTCTACTTCATTTGAGCTTCTAATTCCTTGTAAGGTAATTAACAAGGTAATTAAAGCTGGAGCAAGCTTCGGATCATATTGGCCTGCCAGGAAAAAGTACCATAAAAGGCAGGTGAAAATAGCGGCATAAGTGCCAGCTCCCTTACCTATATACCCAATTCCCAGGCTGGTTGATATGATTTTGTGAAATATCACGGTTTCAATTTCTCAGGTTTTAAAGTAATTCACTTTCTATTTTTAAACGTCGCAAAACTATGGAAACTTTTTTTAAACCTAAAGTTTCCGCACAAGTTTTTTGAGTGTCAAAGAGTAAATTACAATTTGCAGACAAAAAGATAATGGTTTGGAAAACAGCTTAAGTAGCATCGAATCTACCTAAGCTGTTTCGCTCTTTGGGCCTACAAAACCCTCAATTTTATTTAACTAGTTTTCTTCGTAATAATCAAGTCCCAAATGAGTGATTAACTCTTCACCCATGATGTAACGTAATGTATTATGTAATTTTTCTAATTGTTTAAAGATGTCGTTCTCTGGACGTAATCCTTCTTTAGTTTGAGGAGATTTCAAGTAGAAAGATAACCACTCTTGAATACCACTCATGCCAGCACGTTTAGCTAAGTCAGAGAATAAAGCCAAGTCTAAAACGATAGGTGCAGCTAAGATAGAGTCGCGGCACAAGAAGTTAATCTTGATTTGCATTTTGTAACCCATCCATCCGAAGATATCGATGTTGTCCCAGCTCTCTTTGTTATCACCGTGAGGAGGATAGTAGTTGATACGGATTTTGTGGTACATATCACCATACAAATCAGGGTTTTGCTCTGGCTTGAAGATATCTTCCAATACTCCTAATTTAGATACTTCTTTAGTTTTGAAGTTATCAGGGTCATCCAATACCAAACCATCACGGTTACCTAAAATGTTGTCAGAGAACCAACCACGTACACCTAATGAACGTGCCATTAAACCTGGTGCCAAAACAGTTTTCATTAAGGTTTGACCAGTTTTAAAATCTTTACCAGCTACTGGCGTTTGAGTTTGTTTAGCCAACTCTAACATTGCAGGAATATCTACCGTTAAGTTAGGCGCTCCGTTTGCATAAGCATAGCCTAATTTCAACGCTGCATAAGCATAAATCATACTTGGTGCAATGTTCGCGTCGTTGTCTTTTAAGCCTTGCTCAAAAGCAGCCAAAGTTTGGTGAACAGCGCTTGGCTCTAAATAAATCTCTGTAGAACCGCACCATACCAATACGATACGCTCGCAATTGTTTTTAGCTTTAAAGTCTTTGATATCTTCAATTACTTGTTGTGCTAAATCCCATTTTGTAGCAGCTTCTTTAACGTAAGTTCCGTCTAAATTTTTAACGTAGTTTTTGTCGAATGCAGCTTTGTAAGGTTTGATGGCTTCTAACTCATCTTTGATGTCATACAAAAGATGACCATCAATAACCTTTGCTTTCATTGCAGCATCGTACACATTGTCTTCATACACATCCCAACCACCAAATGCTAAGTCTTCTAATTTCGCTAGGGGAACAAAGTCTTTAATTAAGGGCTCGTTATTGTCTGTTCTTTTACCAACACGGATAGTTCCCATTTGTGTTAAAGAACCAATAGGTTTAGATAGACCTCTTCTAGCAGCAACTACACCAGCAATCATGGTAGTAGCTACAGCACCTAGGCCAGGCATCATGATACCTAATTTCCCATTAGCTCCTTCTACTTGCTTTTTCATTATTGTTATTTATTATGTGTTTATTCTATTTAATTTTTATGTTATAAGTATTAAGTTCTAAGTTTTACGTTTGCTAGGTACTTATTACCTACAACTTAAAACCTATGACTTATTTCAACCAATGATTTGCTTTGTACCACTTCACGGTTTCAACTAAACCTTTCTCCAAATTATATTGAGGCTCAAACTGCAGGTCTCTTTTCAAGTTTTCGATATTGCAGGCCCAATTGGGGGCGGTTAGCTCTTTTATTTTTTCTTTGTTTATCGTTGGCGTTTTGCTACTTCTGGCATAAATGGTATCCATAAAACCAGCTAAACCTTTGATGATCCCCAAAGGAATGTGCACTTTTAGCGTTTTTTTGTGCAGTGCTTTTTTTAAGCCCTCGGCTAAAGCATACCTATCGTAGGTCAAACCATCGGTAATGTTGTAGGTTTTGTGCACAATATCCGATTTCAACAAGCGAATAATGATCTCTGCCAAATCCTTTACATAAATGAAGCTCAACTGTTGGTTAAATCTTCCAATGTAAGGTTCCAATCCGCTGTTAATAGTTTTGAAAATGATAAAAATGTCCTTCTCTCTCGGACCATATACGGCAGTCGGTCTAACAATAACCAAAGGCAAATTTTCAATCTCCTTAAGATGTTCTTCTGCCAATTTTTTGCTTAACCCGTAAAAGGTAATGGGCTGGGCAATGGCATCGTCACCAATGGTGGTGTTGAAATCAGCAATTGGACCGATGGCCGCTAGGCTACTTACAAATACAAATTTTTCGACGGTATAATTTACCAGCGACGCCGCTAGCGCCAAGTTTCTGCTGTATTCGGCATTAACCCTGTTGTATTCTTGTAAGGTTTTAGCTTTGGTGGTTCCAGCAGCATGTATAATATAAGCGTACTGCTTGTCTTCCAATGCTGCTTTGAGTTCATCAACTGCACTAAAGTTTAATTGAACGTAGTTAACATTTAACCCTTTAAGGTGGGAGACATTGCTATTAGGACGTACAGCTGCGTATACCTCTAAGCCGCATTCAATTGCCGTAACAATTAAATGATAGCCCACAAATCCGCTTGCGCCTGTAATCAATACCTTTTTGCTCATGTCTCTTTATCACACTTGCTCTTTATAGCTTTAGTGCTTGCTTATATTGCTTTTTCCAGTATCCTGTATTCTCGGTAAAGTTTGCCGCCTATGTTTTCAATCGGACGGTTCACCATATCGTTATCTTCCAAAGTCCAGCTCGCTTCTGCATATTGGAAATTTCTTGCTTTAAATGCTTTGATGATTCTACCGTACAAACAAGCTTCAATACCTAATTTTCTGTAGCCATCAACTACGCCCAACAATAAAATACGAATGCCGTTGATTTTCTTTTTACCCAACAACAGTTTCAATAAACCAGTAGGGAATAAGCGACCTTTTTTAATTTTAATAAGGATTTGGTTGATGTCTGGAATGGCTAGTGCAAAACCCACTAATTTGCCATCCTGTTCTGCGATGTAGCAGAAATCAGTATCCAAAACCATTTTTAAATCTTTGGCGGTATAGTCAAATTCCTTGTCGGTCATTGGTACAAAACCCAGGTTTTTGTCCCAAGCGCTGTTGTACACTTCCCTCAAAGCGGCAGCCTCTTCCTTAAATTTTTTAAGGTTAATTTTTCTGATGATGATATTGCTTCTTTTCAGCCTGTTTTCCAGCCCTTCTAATAAGCTTACCGATCTGTCATTGTAATTCCCTGCAGTGTATTTGTAAGCTCTTAAATCTACCTTTTTGGTAAAACCGAAATCTTCCAATAATGGTAGGTAATAGGGCGCATTGTAAGGCATCATAGCTACTGGTGGTCCATCAAAGCCTGTAACTAACAAGCCGCAGATATCATTGGTAGAGAAATTTACAGGCCCCATTATCGAAGTTTGTCCGTTCTCTTTTAGCCAGTTTTGTGCTGCATCTAATAATAATTTGCTAACCGCCTTATCGTCAATAGTGTCAAAAAAACCAAAGAAACCTTCTTTTACGTTTTTAATGGTGTTGTGGTTGCCATTGATAATGGCGGCAACTCTGCCCACTATCTTTTCGCCCTCTACCGCTAAAAACAATTGCATTTTAGCATGGTCGTGAAAAGGGTGTTTGCCTGGGGTTAACATATCACGTTGAGCAATATGCAATTCAGGCACGTAAAAAGGGTCGTTCTTATAAAGCTCGTGCGGAAAATCGATGAACTTTGCTAACAGTTTTTTGTCTGTTACGGGTAAAATTTGTGCCATTTTATGCTGATGCCCCAACTAAGTTTACACTTGCTTCTTTAAAGGCCAGTTTCAATTTATCGATAGCTTTTTCTATCTGTTCAAAAGAGTGCGTAGCCATTAAAGAGAACCTAATTAATGATGCATCAGAAGGCACGGCTGGAGAAACCACAGGGTTTACAAAAATGCCGTTTTCTTGTAGAATGTTGGTGATTAAGAAGGTTTTTTCGTTATCTCTAATGTAAATAGGTAGGATTGGGCTTTCTGGATGGCCAATTTCAAAGCCTGCATCTAGCAAAAGCTTTTTAGCGTAGTTGGTATTAGCCCACAATTTGTCAATTCTTTCAGGTTCAGCTTCAATGATGTCCAAAGCAGCGATAACACTTGCCACTGCGGCAGGCGGCATACTTGCACTGAACATTAACGAACGAGCTCTGTGTTTAATGAATTCAATGGTATCGTCATCAGCAGCGATAAAACCACCTAATGAAGCTAGAGATTTACTGAAAGTACCCATAATCAAATCAACCTTATCCGTAAGATTAAAGTGTGAAGCAGTACCCGCACCATTAAATCCAATGACACCTAAACTGTGAGCATCGTCCATCATGATGTTTGCACCGAATTCGTCGGCAATTTTTACCATTTCTGGTAAGTTTACCAAATCACCTTCCATGCTAAATATACCATCCGAAACAATTAGTTTGGCGGCGTCTTCAGGTAAGCGACTTAGTTTTGCACGCAAATCGTTCATGTCGTTGTGTGCATATTTGATAGAACGAGAGAACGATAAACGGCTGCCATCAATGATAGAGGCGTGGTCGTACTCATCTAAAATAAGATAGTCGTTTCTGTCTAATAAACAAGAAATTACCCCAAGGTTCACTTGGAAGCCTGTACTGAACAATACCGCTGATTCTTTACCAACGTAGGCAGCTAAGCGGCTTTCAAGTTCTAGGTGAATGTCTAAAGTCCCGTTCAAAAATCTAGAGCCAGCACAGCCAGTACCGTATTTTTCGATTGCTTTTTGCGAAGCTTCTTTAATTTTTGGGTGGTTGGTTAATCCAAGATATGAGTTGGAGCCAAACATTAATACTTCTTTTCCGTTAATAATTACTTCTGTGTCTTGTGCAGAGTCGATGGAACGGAAATATGGATACAAGCCCCTTTCTTTAATAATTTTGGCGTCTTGAAACGAAGCTATTCTATCTTGTAATTTTTTACGCATATTTTTATGCAATTAGGTCATTTGTAGTTTGATATAATTCTCTTGAGATTAAAAAGAATAACACTTAGAATGGTATTAGACTTAACTCATGTTAAACATGTTACTCTCCTTAATAACATAAATTTAACGATTTAATAAATGAGAATTAATAAAATCCCGCAAATTTAATAAAAGTTTTAGTCCGAGGGAGTGGTACAAAAGTATTGCTTATTGGTCAAAAAGTATTATTTATGTAAATCTGACATTTGGCAAACAAACTCATTTATCTTATTAAAGGCACGTCCTACACTGTTAGATACCGTGCTTTATAATGTTTTAACGAAAAATCACGTTTGAAATTTTAACAACAATATTGGTAATTATGTAATTCTTTATTGAACTTTGTAGCGTTTGTATAACACTTAACGTAGTTACGCAGTTATTATGTATAAATACAGTAAACAATGATGCACAAGGTAGAACAGAGGTGCTTAGAAGAAGGCCTCATTAACGGTGGTAACATGAATGTGCTTACCAGCGCTGAAATTAAACCTTTTATGACTTTTAACGAGCCGTTTAGGTCTAATTCCTTTGCAGTAATTGTAGTGCAGAAAGGTTCCTTTGTTTTTCAGAACAATTTCGTGAAGAACTGTATGAAGGCAAAAGACGTGTATTTAGTTACTCCTGGTAGCCTGTGCGAGCTGTATGAAATGTCTGATGACTTTGAATTTATCAGCATGGGTTTTAAGAAAGAATACCTGAAGGAACAAGGAGTTTTTTTGAATGGAGCCGAAATTGTGCATTTGTTTTCTACTGATTTAGTGCATAAGTTTTCTTTGAACGACGAAGAGTTTGAGGACCTGGTTTTTTCGCTAAAGTCCTTAAAAAAGAAAATCAACCTGCCAGAGACCACTCCTCATTTTAAAGATGTAGTGCGTCACAGTTTCATTTCGGTGCTTTACGAAATCCTTATTGTGTATAGCAAGTACCGTGTTTTTATTCCTGTGAAATTGAATAGGCAAGAGGAACTCACTACCAACTTCCTTAATTTGCTAAGCGAAAACTTTAAAAGTGAAAAGCAGGTACAGCATTACGCCAAACAGCTGTTCGTTACTTCTAGGCATTTGTCACAAGTGGTGAAAACCGTAACAGGCAAAACTGCGGGCGAAATTATTGATGAAATGGTAATTAACGAAGCAAAAGTGCTGCTTTCTTCTCATTTGATGAATGTTTCGCAGGTAGCAGATGAATTGCGTTTCAGTGACCAATCTTTTTTTGGGAAATTTTTCAAAAAATATACAGGCATTTCACCCTCAGTTTACAAATCAAATAGTACAGTGGCCGTTAATCCGCCATTTTGATAAAAATAGGGGATTAAAAGTGGTGTTTTTTACCGAAATGTTAAAAAAAGCTACAGGCTGGAAATTGGGATTTGGAAGGCTTTTTGTAGTAAATGTAAAATAGTAAATAAAACTTCAATTTTATTACATAATTTTTTGATTTTAAGCACTAAATTTGCGAAAATTTAAGCTATGAAAACATCAGAAATAACTTACACTGGCGACTTAAGAACTACTTCAATACACGTGAAGTCGGGTAAGGAAATTATTACCGATGCGCCAACAGATAACCAAGGAAAAGGGGAGGCTTTTTCGCCAACCGATTTATTGGCTACTTCTTTAGGCAATTGCATGCTGACCATTGTGGGCATTGCGGCAAGAAATCATGGTTTTAATATTGATGGAACTAAAGCGGAAATCACCAAAGTAATGGCCGAAAATCCGCGTAGGGTGAGTGAGATACACGTTGAACTTCATTTTCCAGACAACAACTACACGGAAAAGGAAAAAGCAATTATTGAAAGGTCAGCTAAAACCTGTCCAGTGGCGTATAGCCTACACCCTGATATTAAGCAAGAAATAACGTTTAGTTATTAGCATATTCTCCTGCTGACTACCGCAGGTATTTATATTTGGTTTAAAATGAGTAGAAAAAAAAAGACGGTTGTTGAAACCGACGCAGATGTTATTTTAATTGGGGCGGGCATCATGAGTGCGACGCTTGGCGTACTGCTCAAGGAGCTTAACCCTGATTTAAGTATAGAAATTTATGAACGTTTAGACGTTGCAGCCGCTGAAAGTTCTGATGCGTGGAACAATGCGGGAACTGGCCACTCGGCATTTTGCGAGCTCAATTACACCCCGCAAAAGGCTAACGGTACGGTTGACGTGAAGAAAGCAGTTTCCATCGCTGAATCTTTCGAGGTTTCCAAACAGTTCTGGACTTATTTGCTGGATAAAGGTATCCTTAAAGACCCTTGTTCATTCATCAGAAACATTCCTCACCTTAGTTTTGTATGGGGCAAAAAGAATGTTGACTATCTAAAAACCCGTTACAACAACCTTAAAGCTTGCAACTTGTTCAACGAGATGCAGTACAGCGAAAATCCTTCTGAAATAAAAGAATGGATTCCATTGGTAATGGAGGGTAGAGATGAAAAAGAGCCTATTGCTGCTACTAAAATGGATTTAGGTACGGATGTTAACTTCGGTTCTTTAACCCGAGAAATGTTCAACTACCTAGCCAAGCAGGATAAAGTGGCCCTTCATTTTCATCACGAAATTCGAGATCTCGATAAACAAGATGATGGCAGCTGGGAAGTAAAGGTGAAAAACCTAGACAGCGGAAAAAGAAGAAAGCGTTTGGCCAAATTTGTATTTATTGGCGCAGGCGGAGGTTCGTTACTGTTGTTAGAAAAATCTAACATTAAAGAAGGTAAAGGCTTTGGCGGTTTCCCCGTAAGCGGTCAATGGTTAAAATGTACCAACGAAGAAGTAATTGCACGTCACCATGCTAAAGTTTATGGCAAGGCGGCAGTAGGAGCACCACCAATGTCGGTACCTCACTTGGACACCAGAATCATTAACGGTAAACAAGCGCTGTTATTCGGTCCTTATGCAGGTTTCTCCACCAAGTTCCTTAAAAACGGTTCTTACTTTGATTTAGCGGCTTCCATCAAGTTCAGCAATATCCGCCCAATGATTTCAGCAGGCTTGAAAAGTATCGATCTTACTAAATATTTGATTGAGCAAGTTCGTCAATCACCAGAAGACAGGTTTGCAGCACTGAAAGAATATATGCCAGATGCCGACATTAAAGATTGGGAATTGGAAGTTGCAGGACAGCGTGTGCAAGTGATTAAGAAAAAGCCAAGCGGTGGCGGTATTTTGGAGTTCGGTACCGAAGTGGTAAGTGCTGGCGATGGTTCAATTGCTGCCTTATTGGGTGCTTCACCAGGTGCTTCAACCGCAGTATCTATCATGCTTGATTTATTGGGCAGATGCTTTAAAAAGCAAATGCAAACTGCTGATTGGCAAAGTAAGATTAGAGAGATGATTCCAACTTACGGTCAAAAGCTAGCTGAAGACAATGAGCTTTGCCAAGAAACACGCCAACGTACTTCTGCAGCATTAAAGTTAAATGAAACAGTAGTAGCCTAAGGGCGATATCATACAAAAGAAAAGTCCCGCACACCATGCGGGACTTTTTTTATTTCGTTCTGTTGATTGTTTAAAGCGTATGTTATCCCAGTTAAGGATAAAGGATATAATCTATTGAACCTTAATGCTCTTAATTTCTTAATGTTTTAAAATATATCAAGCATTAATCACTTCCGCTACTTCATCCGCAGAAATATCCCCATGCGATGCATCTAAAATACATTCACCATCTTTAATGAGTAAAATTTGAGGAGATTCATGATGAACATGAAAGGTTTCCGCAATATAAGCTGAAATGTCTCGATGGTTAATCAAATCGAGAAAATAAAGGCTTACACGATCAGGAATAACATCCCAATACCTTTCAAAGGTTCTTTTGGCCATCATGCTGATGGAGCAACGCGTACTATGCTTAAAAATTAAGCTATAGCCTTGAACCGCCTTAATGTCGTCGATTTGAGAAATTTGATTTAATGATGTCCAATCCTTCATGACTACCTTCTTCTTCCTTTAGACTCTGGATAAGAGCTAAAAGCAGGGCATAGACGGTTTGAGCACGATTCTAATACTGCGATGGCGCAGAACACAAATAACAATAGAATAGCTATTTTCTTCATTTTGAAATGATTGTTTTTCGAAACCTAAGTTACAAAAAAGTTATAAGTTGTGCATCTAAAACTGAAAGTTTTGAAACACGGCTATATTTAATCGGGTTATTTCTTAAAGACCTGACGAATACTCTACCATTTTCAATGCGGTAATGGCAGCCTCGTCTCCTTTGTTGCCATGCTTGCCGCCAGCCCTGTCAATAGCTTGTTGCTCATCATTAGTGGTCAATACACCAAAAATGACAGGCTTGCTGTATTTAATGCCAACGTTAGTGATTCCATGAGCCGCTGCATCGCAAATAAAATCAAAGTGTTTAGTGTCGCCTTGGATCACACAACCGATACAAATTACCGCATCAATATCTTTTCTTTTGTTTAAAAGGATATCGGCAGCACCCGTAAGTTCAAAAGTGCCAGGTACGCTTAACGAAAGAATGTTAGCCTCTTCCACTTCATGTTTAAGCAGGGTTTCAAAAGCACCTTGGTAAAGTGCTCCAGTAATGTTTGCATTCCACTCTGCAACAATAATTGCTATTTTATAGCCTTTGCCCGATGGAATAGTCGTATGTGAAAAATCTGAAAGGTTTTTAAGGTGTGTTGCCATGAGGCAAAGATAGTTTTTTATTGTTGATTTATGGGGAAGTTAAAAAGTTTGACGCTTGGCCAACGATTGTGTTTACAAGAATAAAGGGCAACAAAAAAGGCTCCCAAATTTGGAAGCCTTTCATTTATTTTCCGAAGAAATTATTTCGCTTGAGCAGCTGCTCTAGCAATATACGAATCGATCATTTGTGCTTCCGCACTTTCAGGGAATTGCGTTTTGATTTTAGTGTAAGCCTCTTCAGCACCTTTAAAATCTTTCAAGTTTTCGTTTACCAAACCTAATTTTTTAAGGAATGTAGGTGAAGTGAATTTGTTTGAAGACTTGTCGATTGCTTTTTTGTAGTAAGTTGAAGCTTGTTTGTAGTCTTTCAACTCGCTATAAGCATCACCCAAAAGACCAAGTGCCAATGGATCAATCACTGGGCTGCCAGTTGCACTGTATTTGCTCAAAGCATCAACTGCTTTTTTGTACTCGCCTTTACGCAGATAAATACCACCTAAATAAAGGTTAGCCAAGTTAGCAGATTTAGTGTTCTCGTATTCTTCTGCAATTTTTTCTAAACCAGGGTAGCCACCTTCGCCGTTAATTGCTTTGTTGGCCAATGAATCAACGCCTACAAATTGCTCAGCTTTGAACATTTGGTTAGCAGCTTCTTCAGCTCTGTTTTTTAAATACACACCTTGATACCAGATGAAAATACCGATTAAAACAATTATCGCTCCAGCAATAAAAGCTAAACTTTTGGTATTTTCTTGTATAAATGAACCTTTTTTTACTGGTTGTGCTGTTTCTTTCTCTGTTGCAGACATTTTTAGTTTAAAATTAAAGGATTGCAAAAATACATTTTTCATTTAAAGTATCAACTCTTTTTAAATCATTTAATTAGAAAGGGGGTAAATTTCATTCAAAGGAAATACACCGATGGCGAAGATACCGTTCTTTAGCATCAAGAATAGGTTTAGCGGCACCGTTGAACACTAGCTTTAAAATAAGTATATAAGCTACTGTAAAAATGGGTAACTTTGACCTCTCTGTTATGTGGCTGAAAAATCTTACCCTTTTAAACTTTAAAAATTACAATTCCGCCGATTTGATTTTTTCAAACTCGGTAACTGCTTTTGTGGGTAATAACGGTGCGGGTAAAACCAACCTGCTCGACGCTATACATTACCTTTGTCTCTGTAAAAGCTATTTTAATCCCATTGATAGCCAGCAGATTAAAGCAGGAGAGGAGTTGTTCCTAGTGCAGGGCGATTTTGTTCGTGACGAAAAGCCAGAAAAAATTTCATGCGGCTTAAAGAAGAACCAAAAGAAATCTTTCAAGCGCAACAAAAAAGAGTATGATAAACTGGCCGACCATATTGGTTTGTTTCCAGTGGTGATGATTTCACCCTATGACATTAACCTCATTATGGATGGAAGCGAGGAAAGACGTAGGTTTGTAGATAATGTAATTTCACAGACCGACAGCAGGTACCTCGACGAACTCATTACCTATAACAAACACCTGCTTAACAGAAATGCACTACTCAAACAAGTAGCGGCTACCAGGACCTTAGATGTTGCATTGTTGCAAATTTTGGATGAGCAGTTGGTGAAGTCAGGAAATATCATTTTTGAAAAACGGAAACAATTTTTGCACAACTTCATTCCTTTTTTTGATAAGCACTATCAGTTTTTGACGAACAACGCCGAACAGGTTTCTTTAAGCTATCAATCGCAGTTGAACGAACAAAACTTTGAAACCTTGTTGGCGAATGCCATAGAGAAGGACAGGTTGCTGGAACGTACTACCGTAGGGATTCATAAAGACGAACTGCAATTTGAGATTGCTGGCATGCCCATGAAGAAATTTGGATCACAAGGTCAACAAAAATCATTTTTGATTGCTTTAAAGCTAGCCCAATATAGTTACTTGCAAAAATTTAAAAACTTTAAGCCTTTATTGCTGCTTGATGATATCTTCGATAAATTAGATCAAAATCGCATACATAAACTGATGGAGATGGTTTCACACCACGATTTCGGGCAGATTTTTATTACCGACACCGACAAGCAAAGAGTAGCTAAGGTATTTGAGCAAATTGCCATCGATGTCGACTTATTTGACGTAAGCGAAGGGAGCGTAAATCATGCGTAAACCTAACGACATCACCTTAAAACAGGCTATCGATAAATTGCTGGCTCATTATAAATTACGTGGTAAGTTCGACGAAACAGGCGTGGTAGCCATGTGGCCCGAAATTATGGGTACTGCTGTGGCCAATAGGACTAAGCAAATTTATATACATCAACGCAAACTATTCGTGAGAATAGAATCATCGGTGGTTAAAAACGAATTGCTGATTGTGAAAAGTGCTATTGTAGACAAGCTCAACGAAAAAGCAGGCTCGCAGGTCATCACCGATATCGTATTTTTATAACCTAATCCTTACTTCCTCCAAACAGTTTTGCAGCTATCCAGATAATGATAGCAACCACTACCACCACCAAAATTACGCCAGTCCACATACCAGCTTTAAAAATACCTTCAACCAATTCGCAGCTACTCAATGTGGTAGCAAATAACGCTACAAGAGCAAGGGGCATGAATTTTTTCATAACTATTAAATGTTTTCTTTACTTAACAGCATTTCCCCAAAAAGGTTTTGAGTGCAATTAGCCAAAACTAGAATTCATAAAAAAGCCTGTCATCTATACATGACAGGCTATAAAGTTCTTATTGTGCTTTTTCGCCAATTTTAATCAGCTCCACCTCAAAAATCAGGGTGCTAAAAGGAGGAATGTCATTACCCATACCCCTGGCGCCGTAAGCTAGTCTATAAGGAATAAAGAATTTGTATTTAGCACCTTCTTTCATTAACTGAACCCCTTCTGTCCAACCAGGAATAACTTGGTTCAAGCCAAAAGTTGCAGGTTGTTCGCGTTTATACGAACTGTCAAATTCAAATCCGTTAAGCAAGGTACCTTTATAATGTACAGTCACTTGATCGGTAGCCTTAGGTTGCGCACCAGTACCTGGATTAAGCACCTCGTATTGTAAACCACTAGCAGTAGTTTTAATCCCAGGCTTAGTTTTGTTTTGCGCTAAGAAAGTTTCACCCTCTTTAATAGCAGAACCGAATTTCTTTTTCGAAAGATCTTCAAAAATATTGTTAATGGCATTTTGAGACGCATGCTCTGTCATTAAAGGAGTAGTTCCCGCAAAAACATCTTTCAATGCCTTACTTAACAGTTCGTAGTTGATCGTTTCTAAGCCACTTGATTTTAAGTTGTTGCCCATGGCCAAGCCAAATGCATAACTAGCCGAGTCGAGTTTAGTTTTTAAAGCCACAGGCTTAGCAGCAGGTTTGCTGGCCGTTGTTTTGCCTTTAGCGGGAGCGGTTTTGGGTTTAGTCTGTGCAGTGGCGTTTAAAACTGCAGCAGAAGCTAATGCTACTAAAAATATCTTCTTCATTGTTTATGTTAAAAGGCGAAAGATACAATAAAAAATAAGCACCCAAAAATGGGTGCTTATGATATTTTTTTACTTTCCAGAATGAATAAAGCTTTCTGGAGTATGCTTTATAATTGATTAGAAACGCTCGTCAGCAGTAAAGAAGAAATCGCCTTCAATTTGAGCGTTTTCATCAGAATCAGAACCGTGAACAGCATTAGCATCAATTGACTTAGCATATTTCTGACGGATAGTACCTTCAGCAGCTTCAGCTGGGTTGGTAGCACCAATCAAATTTCTAAACTCTTCAATGGCGTTATCTTTCTCTAAAATAGCAGCTACAATTGGTCCTGAAGACATAAAGCTTACTAAATCGTTATAGAAAGGACGCTCTTTGTGAACCGCATAAAACTCACCAGCTTTTTCAGCAGAAAGTTGAGTGTATTTTAATGCAATAATTTTGAAACCTGCGTTAGTGATATCATTTATGATTGAACCAATGTGACCGTTAGCAACAGCATCCGGTTTAATCATAGTAAAAGTTCTATTTGTGCTCATTTTTATAATTTTTTGCAAAAGTACAACTATTGCCGTAAATAATTAAGAGAGAGCTTAAGAAAACTTAAAATGGTCATAAGAAAACACTCGCAACAGCACTTTTGTTCGGCAAGCCCCGCTTTCCGTTACAATCTTTTTGTTTGGGTCTTTTGTTATCTCCAACGTATTGGAGAATCTACTTCTGGTCTGCATTCACTAACAGATCCTTCACTAACGTTCAGGATGACATCAATAAACAAAAAGTATTTTCACTTCAATCGGGTTTATAATGAAGGGCCTGTGCTAGCGCTAGTCAAGCAGGAAGCCTGGCAACTAAACAATTCCATCAATTTAACAGTTAACCAATAAATCACTAACTTCGCAAGCAATAGATTATGATATCGGTACCAGAACTTAAAAAGCTACTTTCAACGCCTCAGCAAATCGTTATTACAACGCACCACAAACCAGATGGCGATGCAATGGGCTCTTCATTAGGATTATATGCTTATTTAATCCAAAAAGGGCATCACGTTAGCTTGATTACCCCAACAGATTATCCCGAATTTTTACATTGGATGCCTAACAATTCCGATGTAATCATTTATACTGAACAAGAGCAAAAATCAATTGACTTGGTGAACGAAGCAAAACTGATTTTCTGTTTGGACTTTAATACCTTGGGACGAATTAATGAATTGGGTGAACATATCAGAAATACCAAGGCGGTAAAGTTGATGATTGACCATCATTTGGAGCCAGAGGATTTTGATGACTACCGCCATTGGGACATTAATGCCTGTGCAGCGGCACAATTGGTGTACGATTTCATAGTAAATGTGATGGAGGAACCAGAGAAAGTGAACAAAGATGTGGCCACTTGCCTTTACACGGGCATCATGACCGATTCAGGTTCTTTCCGTTTTCCTTCGGCTACTTCAACGGTATATCGCATCGCTGCCGATTTAATTGACCTGGGTGCTGAACATTGGCGCATCCACCAGTTGGTGTATGATAATGTGTCTGAAAACAGGTTGAAGTTTTTGGGTTATTGCCTATCTAGCAAATTGGAAATCCTTCGAGAATATAACACCGCTATCATCAGCGCTACCAAAGAAGAACTAGAAAAGTACAATATTGTTACAGGCGATACAGAGGGAATTGTGAACTATGCGTTATCTATCAACGGAATAAAGCTTGCCGCCTTTATCATTGAAAGAAAAGACCGTGTTAAACTTTCATTACGTTCAACAGGTGATTTCCCAGCCAATGAGATTTGTAAGAAATATTTTCATGGAGGCGGTCACAGAAATGCTGCTGGTGGCGCCTCAGATAAAGGTTTGGACGAAACCATTGCCGATTTTAAAGCCATATTGCCCGAGTATAAAACACAGCTGTTGCAATAGATGATAAAATAAACAAATAAATATAAAAATAATCAGAAAGCTCGTTAACTTAGCGGGCTTTTAATACGAAGACTAAAATACTATAAAAACAATAATGAAGTATTCCAGCCTTTGTTGGAATCAATTCACACTAAAGACAATTTAAACAATAAATGAAAAAAAGTTTAGTAATTCTGCTAGCGGCTACGGTGGGTTTAGCAGCCTGTAACACAGAGAAAAAAGGTCCAGGAGGCTTGTTGTACAAAATCCACAAGTCAGGTGGTAAAGACAAAATCAAGGAAGGTGACGTCGTAAAATTGAACTTTATCCAAAAAAATGAGAGAGATTCAGTTTTGGGCAGTACTTACGACAGTGAGCAAGCGCAAATTTTCCCTGTAGGTAAAAAACAATATGCTGGCGATATGCAAGATGTATTGACCCTTTTCGGAGAAGGCGATAGTGCAACTTTCAAAATCAACTTGGATACAATGGCTTTCCATAGCAAACAGCCTAAACCAGATATGTTCAAAAACGATAAATACATTGTGTTTACCGTTAAAATTGAAAAAGTTTTCAAAAAAGGACCTAACGAGGCTGATTCTACTTTCCAAAAACGTGCTGGCGATTTCTTCCAGTCAGACTACAAAGCTGATATGGATAAAAAGAAAGCTGCTGAACCAACAAAAATCAAGACTTATATCGACGAAAACAACTTGAAAGTACAAACTTCTGCTAGTGGTTTACAATATGTAATTACTGCTCCAGGAAGCGGTGTAAAAGCAGTTGACGGCGATACTGTTTCTGTAAACTATACTGGTAAATTCACTAAAAAAGGCGAAGATAAAAAATACAAAATCTTTGATACTAGCGATGAGAAATTAGCTAAAGAAGCTAAGGTACACCAACCAGGTAGACCTTATGGTCCAACTAAAATGGTTGTAGGTGGTACTGTTCCCGGTTTCACAGAAGCGCTTAAATTAGTAGGTAAAGGTGGTAAAGTAACGGCTATCATCCCTTCTAAATTAGGATACGGCGAGCAAGGCGGCGGCCCAATCGGACCTTTTAGCCCATTGGTATTCGAGATTGAAGTTATAGATGTGATTAAACCAAAGGCAGGTGCTACCCCTCCTCCAGCGCCAGTTGCCCCTACAGCAGGTCACTCTGCGAATGATGGTCATAAGCACTAATCAAAATATTGAATAACATAGAAAGCTGTCCTTCGGGGCGGCTTTTTTTATGCCCAAGTTTTTCTTCCCCTAACAACAAACCAACCAATCAGCTATCTTTGTGCCATGTTACTTACCGATACCCATACGCATCAATACTACGAGAAAGATTTAGATAAACGAGCAGCACAAATGCAGCGCTGTTTTGAAAATGGCGTAAAACGTCTGTTTTTGCCCAATGTAGATGTGGCTTCCATTGCTATGATTGACGAGATGACAAAAACTTATCCCGAAAACTGTTTTGCTATGGCGGGGCTTCATCCCTGCGATGTAAAGGAAGGCTATCAAGACGTGTTGGCAGAAATTTACCAGAGCATTGCTGGCCGAGAAATCTATGCCATTGGTGAAATTGGTATTGACCTTTATTGGGATAAAACAACATTAGCTATTCAACAGGACGCTTTTAAACAGCAAATAGAATGGGCTAAACAATTGGATTTGCCATTTGTGATTCATTGTCGCGAAGCTTTTGACGAAGTTTTTGAAGTGTTGGAAGCGTGCAGACACGATAAAATGTGTGGTATTTTTCACTGCTTTACCGGCGATTTGGTACAGGCCAACAGAGCCATCGACCTCGGGTTTTATTTAGGCATTGGCGGCGTGCTTACCTATAAAAAAGCTGGTTTAGATTTAGTTTTGGCTGATGTTCCTATAAAGCATGTCGTACTCGAAACAGATTCTCCATATTTAGCACCTGTTCCTTTTAGAGGTAAGCCAAATGAAAGTAGCTATTTGGTGCATATTGCTCAAAAAGTGGCTGATGTTTACGGAATAAGCATTGAAAAAGTAGCTGAGGTTACGACAGAGAATTCCAGAAAAATATTCGGGATTTAATCTTTGCGTTCTTCGCGTCGCTCTTTTATTCTTTGCGTTAATCTTGTTTTTCTTCGAGGTTAAATTTTACCGCAAAGGTTTTTTTAAGTTTTCGCAAAGAATCGCAAAGATGAAATTGAGAAAAAGAGTAGGTTGATTGTTTGGGAAACGTAGTCTTCGCATTCATAGCGTAATTCTTAATTTCTTAGCAGTTAAAACTTATTTTTCTACATATCTAAATTTCTAACTAAAACACGTTGAGTCTCTCGTAAAGCATCATAAAGTTTTTTATTAATCAACAAAAAGCTAAATTTACTTACCTAACTATGAAATACTATGGAAGTAAATGAGCTATCAAATGTTGTAATCGGTATGGCTATTGATGTGCATTCAGCACTCGGGCCAGGATTGTTGGAGAACGCTTATCAAGAATGCCTCTTCTATAAAATTCAAAAAGAAGGTTTCTATGTTGAGAAAGAAAAACCAATACCCTTGGTGTTCGAGGGGATGAGGCTAAACTGTGGCTATAGAATTGATATTTTGGTTGAAAACAAATTGGTTTTAGAACTGAAAAGTGTAGAGAAACTTTCGGACTTACACCTCGCTCAAACGCTTACTTATCTTAGATTAGGTAATTTCAAATTAGGGCTCTTGATGAATTTTAATTCTTATCTACTGAAAGATGGATTAAAGCGTGTGGTTAATAATCTTTAGTTTTCGCATTCTTGGGATATCTTTTTTATTCTTGCAGTTAAAATCAAATAAAAAAGGCTTTCTAATTGAGAATAAATTTACCGAAGATTTTTTGAAGTTTCGCAACGTGCCGCAAAGGCTGGATTGGAAAGTAGGGTAGATTAATTCTTAGTAATTCTAGTCTTTGTGTTCTTCGCATAACTCTTACTTTTCTTTGCGGTTAAATCCTATTTTTCTTGACAGTTAGTTTTTTACCGCAAAGTTTTTTGAAGTTTTCGCAAAGGGCCGCAAAGGTAGGGTTAGAAAGTTGAATCTCAAGAATTTTAGTCTTTGCGTTCTTAGCGTATCTCTTAATTTCTTTTCGGTTAATAAATTTCTCCTACCTCGACACAACCAATTGCTAGTGTTTTGTGCTTTAGAGCATTTGTTTTTGGTTCCTCCTGGTCGCTTTTAGTTTCTTTTATCTGAACTAATACCACTAACTGCCTATAACCAGTTACGGATTTCTGCATAAATAACCCATCTGTTTATGCATTTCTCAATCTATTGTCCAAATAGTTAATTATTTGATAAATATTTTTTGTGATTTAAAAAGCTGTGCGATTGTTGTTTAATTTGTAAAACAAAACCATAGCTGTACTTTAATGACCAAGATACTTATCATCTACACAGGTGGAACCATAGGAATGGTAAATGATGCTGCAACAGGCGCCTTAATTCCATTCGATTTTGAGCAGATTAAAGATAATGTTCCCGAGCTTGCTCGATTGAACTACCAGCTATCCGTACACTCCTTTAATCCAATTATTGATTCGTCTAATATGCATCCCAGCCACTGGAATGTGATTGCAGAACTGATAAGGGATAATTATGAAGAATTTGATGGCTTTGTGATTTTACATGGTTCAGATACCATGTCTTTTACGGCATCTGCATTAAGCTTTATGCTTAAAAACTTGGCTAAGCCAGTCATTTTAACAGGTTCTCAATTGCCTATCGGAGAAATTAGGACTGATGCCAAAGAAAACCTGATTACTGCCCTAGAAATTGCAGCAACCAAAGCAAATGGAAAAGCGGTAGTGCCAGAAGTATGCATCTATTTTGATAATCAGTTGTTTCGAGGCAATAGATCTATCAAATTCAATACGGAAAAATTCGAAGCCTTTCGTTCGCCCAATTATCCAATTTTGGCCGAAGCAGGGGTTCAACTGACCTTTTTTCATAAAGAAATTCTTCCTGTTCCCACCGAACCTTTTTATATCCAAACTAAATCTGATGCGAACATTGGTGTGCTGAAAGCTTATCCTGGAATGACGGAGGAAGTAGTGATGGCTGTAACGAAGTCGAAGGTAAAAGCCATTGTATTGGAAACTTTTGGGTCAGGAAATACGACTACGACAGAGTGGTTTGTTAATGCTTTGGCAGATGCGATCAAAGATGGGAAAATTATTGTCGATATCTCGCAATGTTTAAGAGGGTCGGTGCAGTTAGGTATGTACGAAACCAGTAGCGAGCTTAAAAAAATGGGTGTGCTAAGTGGTTATGATATGACTTTTGAAACAGCGGTAACCAAGTTGATGTATCTTTTGGGAGCTGATTTAAGTGCCGAGGAAATTAGACGACAAATGGAAACCCCTATTGCGGGAGAGTTGACAAATTAATTGCCTTCTCTGTGTTTTAAGATGTTTTGAAGTTTTTAATCCTATTGACAGCGAAAGTATGTCTTTTTTGAACATCAATCTTCGGACTTCATTCTATTAGCTTTTCTGACTCTCAAAAAGTAAAACTTCTGCAATTATGACCATCATCATTCGATAAACAAAGCATTAATCTTATTTTTGTTTAGGATTGGCAGGCAAATTGCCCATCCAACTTATACTTATAAAAATGAAGATAGAACAAATTTACACTGGATGTTTGGCCGAGGCGGCCTATTACATTGAGAGCAATGGCGAAGCAGCCATTATTGATCCGCTCCGAGAAGTAGCGCCTTATTTAATAAAAGCATCCCAAAACGGTGCTAAAATAAAGTACATCTTCGAAACCCATTTCCATGCCGATTTTGTGTCAGGTCATGTTGATTTGGCCGAGAAATCAGGAGCGACCATTGTTTATGGGCCTACTGCAACCACTTCTTTCGAAGCACATATTGCTACCGATGGAGAACAGTTTAAAATAGGTGACTTAACCATTACCGCTTTACATACGCCAGGTCACACACTCGAGTCAACCACTTATTTATTGACCGATGCGCAAGGTAGAAATCATTGCATCTTTACAGGGGATACCCTTTTTATTGGCGATGTAGGTCGACCAGATTTGGCACAAAAAGGAACGCTTACCATGGACGACTTGGCAGGTTTACTTTATGATTCGCTGAATGAAAAAATCAAGCCGTTAGCGGATGAGGTAATTGTTTACCCTGGTCATGGTGCTGGGTCTGCTTGTGGTAAAAATATGAGTAAGGAAACCTTTGATACTTTAGGCCACCAAAAGCAGGTAAATTATGCACTAAAAGCGGCAACCAAAGAGCAGTTCATTAAGGAAGTGACCGATGGTATTTTGCCACCTCCACAATATTTTGCCAAAAATGCAGCCATGAATAAAGGTGGGTACGAAAGTATCGACGAGGTTTATGAAAAAGGACTTAACCCGCTGTCGCCTCAAGCTTTTGAAGATTTGGCGAACCAAAGCGGTGCATTGATGCTAGACACACGTGATCCACAGGTTTTTGCACAAGCTTTTGTACCGAATGCCATCAATATTGGTTTAAATGGTCAATTTGCACCTTGGGTAGGCGCATTAGTTCCAGATTTAAAGCAAAATATTTTGTTGATTACCGATGAAGGTAAAGCGGAAGAAGCGATTACCCGTTTGGCACGTGTAGGTTACGACAATACCATTGGGTATTTGGAAGGTGGTATTCAAGCATGGAAGGATGCAGGAAAGCAAATCGACCAAGTAACTTCTATTTCTGCAGCCGAATTTGAACAAGCTTACCAAGAAGACCAATCTATTTTAGCATTGGATGTGCGTAAGCCGGGAGAATACGAATCGGAGCATTTAGAGTTTACACATTCTCGTCCGTTAGATTATATTAACGATTGGACTCACGAAATAAACGACGATAAAGATTATTATATCCATTGTGCGGGCGGTTATCGTTCCATGATTGCAGCATCTATCTTAAAAGCTCGTGGTATTGATAAGGTGATAGATGTAGCAGGAGGTTATGGTGCGATTAAGAATACATCGTTGAAAAGAACCGATTTTGTTTGCCCAAGCAAGCTGGCGAAAGCTTAAGCTATTTCGTCATTGTTAGAGGCTAAGCCTCGTAGGTTTAAAACGGCGTAATCCTGAAACCTACGAGGTTTTTTAGCAATTGCAATAAAACAAGTCCGCCGTAATCAAGTTTAATTTAAAAGAATCATCACTTGGCTAAATCAGATACACAACATTTCGAGGTCTTAATTATCGGTGCTGGACCAATAGGTTTAGCCTGTGGAATTGAAGCACAAAAGGCAGGGAAAAGCTATGTCATTATCGACAAAGGTACTTTAGTGAATAGCCTTTACAATTATCCCGTGTTCATGACTTTCTTTTCTACTTCTGAACGGTTGGAAATAGGAGGAGTACCTTTCGTAAGCATTAGTCCAAAGCCAAACCGAAATGAAGCGTTGGAATACTATAGGCGTGTAACGGAAAAATTCCAGCTGAATGTAAGGTTGTTTGAAGAAGTGTTGAGCTGTAGAAAAGAAGATGATATATTTCAAATAGATACTTCTAAAGGAGTTTACACTGCCAACTATGTCATTATTGCTACTGGCTTTTATGATGTTCCCAATTTGATGAACATTCCTGGTGAAGATTTGCCGAAAGTTATTCACTATTATAAAGATCCACATTATTATGCTTTTAGCAAGGTTTTGGTCGTTGGAGCCAATAATTCATCCGTGGATGTTGCTTTGGAAACTTTTAGAAAAGGTGCTGAAGTAACTATGGTCATCCGTGGTAATGATATGGGCCCGAATGTGAAATATTGGGTGCGTCCTGATATTAAGAACCGTATCAAAGAAGGATCTATTAAAGCTTATTTCGAAAGCAATTTGAAAGAGATCAAAGAACAAACGGTAATCATTTCTACACCAGATGGTGAAGTGGAAATTGAGAATGATTTTGTGGCTGCAATGACAGGCTACCAACCTAATTTTAAGTTACTAGAAAAATTGGGGGTTACCTTAGATGAAAACCAAACGCCAATCCATCATACAGAAACGATGGAAACCAACCTTTCTGGTTTATATTTAGCTGGTGTGGTTTGTGGTGGCATGGACACCCACAAGTGGTTCATTGAAAACTCCCGTATTCATGCAGAGCAGATCATGAAGGATATTGTTGCTAAAGCTAGCTAACATTTTCATTTATGTAGGCCTTCTTTGCTGTCATTCAGAGCGCAGCGAAGAATCTCATAGTTCTAGGATTCTTCGCTCTGAATGAAAAAGCATGATTCTAAGGCAAAAGGTCTGCTAATTTAGCTGTAAGCGCTTTTCCTCGAAGGTTCTTTGCGATAATAATGCCATTCTCGTCAATAAGGAAGTTGGTAGGGTAGGCATTAATGCCATAAATTAAACCTGCTTCATTTTTATCCCCTTTTAAGTCGCAGACATTTTCCCAAGGGAGCTTGTCATCTTTGATCGCTTTTAGCCATTGCGCTTTATTATTGTCTGCAGCAACGCCCAAAATTTCAAATCCTTTTGCTTTGTAAGCGTTGTAGGTTTTCACCAGTTCGGGATTTTCTTCTCTGCAAGGACCGCACCAAGAACCCCAAAACTCAAGAAGTATGTATTTCCCTTTAATATCTGATAACTTTACTTTTTTTCCGTCTGTATTTGCCTGTTCAAAATCAGCGTATTTACCACCAATTTTCACCTCTTGGCTTAGTGTCAAAAAGCTGTTGATATTTTTTGCATAAGTGGTTTTTTGAATGGAAGGTGTAAATAACTGATAAATGTTTTTGGTTTTTTCTTTCCCCCAAGTAGTCGAATATACATCCGTAATATTAGCAATGATTAATGAATTGGGATGGTTTTTTGCGTAATTAAAGTAAGCAGTGTATTCTTCGTGCTTAATATTTGCAATTTGTTTTCGAAGCTCGCTTTTAAGGCTAGGGTCTGTAGTTTTACTGAAAGCGGTTCTTAGACTGTCTTCTTTAAGGCCAATCGGTTGAATTATTTTTTGGATTTCTTCGTTCTCTGTTTGTGTAGCCGAGCCTTTGATGATTCCTTTTTTGAACTCTCCACCTTTAAGAATCATCGTGATGTTTTTGTTTTCAAGCCAGAAAAAGACATAGTTGGTATAATTTTTTGTAAGCAATACTACTTGTGTTGCGGGCTCGGCAAGTTTGCCTTTTAAGGTGAATTTTCCGTTTGCCACTTGTGTAGAATCGATCATGTCTTGAGGAGAACTTAGTTTTAAATAAAGCCAAGTCCCGTTTTCGAGACCTTCAACAGTGCCTTCAATTTTGAAGTTTTGGGCAAATGCGATAATGTTGGCAAATAGTAGGAATGTGAGTACGATGGTCTTATTCATTTTAGAGGTTTTTTATCTTAAAGAAGGTTAATGGATAAAAATGTTGCACGGCTTTCTGTCTTTCCATAAAAATATGAAATAGTTTGGGTTTGATGTAATAACGGTTGTCATATAAACGGGATTGCAGCGAAAATACTTTTTGTGGTGGTGCGAGGAGAGAAACCCCATAGGTTTTTAAAACCTATGGGGTTTGAGCAATGCGGGTGACAAAAAGATTGTAGCGTAAAGCCCGGCTTTCGGGAGTGCTTTGTACAGGCTTTGCTTTTCTAAAAAATATCGACGTTTTTGCCTAACTTTGCGGCTCGAAAATGGTTTAAGGTATAAGGTTTAGGGGATAAGGTTGGACATCATGTCTCAAATCTGATATCCTAATACTCAAATCTAAGAATATGAGCAAAGTAAAAGTAGGCATGGTGCAGATGAGCTGTACCGCAGATAAGCAAGAAAATTTAGATAAAGCTATTGTGAAAGTAAGGGAAGCGGCTGCAAAGGGCGCTCAAATTGTGTGTTTGCAAGAGCTTTTTACGTCATTGTATTTTTGTGATGTAGAAGACTATGATAATTTTGATTTAGCGGAAGCCATTCCAGGTCCTTCTACCGATGCTTTGCAAGTAGTGGCTAAAGAATTGGGAGTGGTGATTATCGCTTCGTTGTTCGAGAAAAGAGCTCAAGGTTTGTACCACAATACTACTGCGGTTTTAGATGCGGATGGTAGCTATTTGGGTAAATACCGTAAAATGCACATCCCTGATGATCCTGCTTATTACGAGAAGTTTTATTTTACTCCTGGCGATTTGGGTTACAAGGTTTTTCAAACCAAGTTTGCTAAAATTGGCATCTTAATTTGTTGGGACCAATGGTATCCTGAAGCCTCACGTATTACCGCTTTAATGGGTGCCGAAATTATGTTTTATCCAACAGCTATTGGTTGGGATACTACACAGGACGAAGAGACGAACAAAGACCAATACAATGCTTGGCAAACCATCCAACGTTCGCACTCGGTAGCTAATGGCTTACCTGTAATTAGTGTAAATCGTGTAGGTTTTGAGCAAGAAGGTCGTATGAAGTTTTGGGGCGGTAGTTTTGCAACCAACGCACAGGGCAAGTTGCTATACCTAGCTTCACACGATAAAGAAGAAACAGAAGTGGTAGATATTGACCTTACACAAAGTGACTATATCCGCAAACATTGGCCTTTCTTAAGAGATAGAAGAATTGATTCTTATCAGCCGATCACGAAGAGATTTATCGATGAAGATTAGTGGTTAGCCGGGAAGTTTATAGTTAGGAAGTCGGAAGACTATAGTCAGGAAGTCCGAAAGATTATAGTTGGAGAGTTGGGAAGATTATAGTTGGGAAGTCCGAAATAGTTTTTCAAGACAAAGTTGTATCTTCATTTCATCTAAAATACAACCTATGTCATTTAAATTTGAAAAACTAAAGGTCTGGCAAAAAGCTTTGGACTTAGCTGACGAAATTAACCAACTGACTAAAACATTTCCTAGAGAAGAAATTTATATCCTAAACTCACAAATAAAAAGAGCTGCAGACTCAATTTCACTAAATATTGCAGAAGGAAGCACAGGGCAAAGTAATGCTGAATTTATAAGATTTCTGCGTTACGCATTAAGGTCTAATATTGAAGTTGTTGGTTGTTTGCATCTCGCTAAAAGAAGAAAATATATATTAGAGGACCGTTTTGTTGAACTTTATTCTTCTTGTGAAGAAGTGCTAGTGATGATAAATGGTCTTATAAAATCATTAAAGTAATGTCTGATAATATTCATCATAAATCTGATACTCATCTCCATCACACTAAGTCTTCCAGACTTTCTGACTTTCCGACTTTCCAACTTTCTGAAACACCAAAGGCAAAAGGCTATGCGTTTCCTGCGGAATGGGCTAAGCACGAGGCAACGTGGTTAAGCTGGCCGCATAAGGAAGCTTCGTGGCCTGGGAAAATAGACACCATTTACGAGCCCTATTGTCTGTTCATTAAGGCGGTTGCCAAAGGCGAAAAAGTACGAATTAACGTAAAGGATGAGGAAATGAAAGCTTTTGCTATTTCGCAATTAGAAAAAGTGAGGGCTGATTTGAATCAAATTGAGTTTTATTTTAACGAAACCAACGATGCTTGGTGCCGTGACCATGGTCCTGCTTTTGTATTAAAGGGAAATGAGAAAGCGGTGGTAGATTGGGGTTATAATGCTTGGGGAGATAAATATCCTCCCTACGACTTGGATGATGTAGTGCCGACCAAAATTGCTAAGCATTTCAACTTGCCTTTATTTACGCCTGATATTGTAATGGAAGGTGGTTCGGTAGAGTTTAATGGTGCTGGAACTATTTTAACGAGCGAAGCTTGCTTGCTGAACGAGAACAGAAACCCTCATTTAACCAAAGAGCAAATAGAAACCTATCTGATGGAGTTCTATGGCGCATCGCAGATTTTATGGGTGGGCGATGGCATTGTAGGCGATGATACCGATGGCCATATTGATGATATCACTCGTTTTGTAAATGAAGATACGGTGCTAACGGTTGTCGAAAGTAATCCTTTGGATGAAAACTACTTGTTGTTGAAAGAGAATTTGGAGCGCTTAAAGGAAATGACTTTGCTAGATGGTAGAAAGCTGAACATCATTGAGCTGCCAATGCCGTCACCAGTGATTTATGAAGACACCAGATTGCCTGCCTCATACGCCAATTTTTACATTGCAAATGCTGCGGTAGTGGTGCCAACCTTTAGAGATGTAAATGATAAAATTGCTTTAGATATTATACAAAAAGCATTTCCAGACCGTGAGGTAATTGGAATTGATTCTACAGATATTATTTGGGGCTTGGGCAGCTTCCATTGTTTAAGCCAACAAGAACCAGCTGTTTAGTTAGTAGTTTGCCCAAGCAATTAAGCAATACAACAATTGAACAATTTGTTAACTTTATAAGATTAAAACTTTACAACATTTCATAAATGAAATTACTAGAAGGAAAAACAGCACTGGTAACAGGTGCATCAAAAGGAATAGGTAGAAAAATTGCCGAAGAATTTGCGAAGCAAGGTGCTAATGTTGCTTTTACCTATTTGTCATCAGTAGAAAAAGGACAAGCTTTGGAGCAAGAACTGCAAAGCTTTGGAACCAAAGTAAAAGGATACCGTTCTGATGCTTCTAAATTTGACGAAGCAGAGCAATTAATCAATGATATTGTAGCTGATTTTGGAACTATTGACATCGTGGTAAACAACGCTGGTATTACTAAGGACGGCTTGTTGATGCGTATGAGTGAAGAAAATTGGGATGACGTAATGAACGTTAACCTAAAATCGGTATTTAATGTAACCAAAGCTGCCTCTAAAGTGATGATGAAAAACCGTAAAGGTGTTTTCATTAACATGAGCTCGGTGGTAGGCGTACAAGGTAACGCTGGACAAGCCAACTACGCAGCTTCTAAAGCGGGAATTATTGGTTTTACCAAATCAGTAGCTAAAGAATTAGGTTCACGTAATATCCGTGCTAACGTAGTTGCTCCAGGTTTTATCAAAACTGAAATGACCGAAGTATTAGACCCTGCAGTAGTTGCTGGTTGGGAAAAAGATATTCCATTGAAACGTGCTGGCGAAACGATAGACATTGCTAATGTTTGCGTTTTCTTAGCATCGGATATGAGTGCTTACGTTACAGGACAAACACTTTCTGTTTGTGGCGGAATGCTATAATCAAAGCGTTAAAGAATAAAGGTAAAGTCCCGCACATGCGGGACTTTTATTTTACCACATAATTTCCACCAACTTGTCTCACCTTAGGCAAGGTTTTATGTTGCTCAAAATGCAGATAACCTGTTTGAAGGATTTTCCATAGTGCCAAGTTCTGAGGATATTTGGGTCCGTATTTTTCTAAGTTTGCCTTAGTCATTCTAAACGGAAAGATATTGACAGGAATTTGAGTCTGCCCTTGGTCTTTAGCTTCCATTGCCAACAAATACACTTCCTTAATTTTATCATCCGTTAAAGGGATACAACCTACAGTAACACAATCTCCATGGATATAAATATCTCCCCCAGTTTTTCGGTCTTTTCCCGTTCTTGCCTTATCAACTCCATTTGGATAATCTACACCTAACGACAAATGGAAATTACTCATTGGGTTAAATACATTAATGTAATAATAACCTTCTGGAGTCTGTAAGTCGCCTTCCACAATCTTTGGACCCAATATCCCCGAGCGTGCACAAAAAGGGTAGGTTTTAAACAAACTAAAAGTAGATTGATTTTTTCCTTTTAACCACAACTCTACCTTGCCCTCACCTTTATAAGCAGCAATGTACAATTGGTAGCCTTTATCAAAGCCAGCCTGTTTTAAATCCTTTTCTAAAGATGCCCATTTTAAATCGTAAGCGGCCTTAACCCGTTCAAATTTTAGTTGCTGTTGTTTAAAGCCTTTTTGCGCAGAGGTAGAAAAACTCATGAGGATAACTAAAGTAAAAGCAATTATTGATTTCATTTATGTCTGTTGATTTGTATGCAATTTACAATTTTAGTTGTTTAGTTTGCTGAATGGTTGGATGTTTAGCCTTTAGCCTCCACACTGTTCCCCATTATATATTTGTCGCTCATTTCGAGCCTAAGCGAGAAGTCTAAATTTATCTTTGGAAGCGCAATAGTCTAGCTGCTATCCTCCGCCAGTCCAGCTTTACGCTCCAATCTTTTTGACCGCTTGCCTGTCATTCCGAGGAACGAGGAATCTACTTCTGATGTGCAAAAACTTACAGATTCTTCTCCCGAAACCTCGGGATAAGAATGAAAGTAAAAGAACAAAAAGTATTTCCGCTGCAATCTGGGCTATTGAACCAAAAACATTACACAGCAGTTCCAAACCTTTGCTCCCTGTCTCTTCAATCTTTAGTCATTGCTCCTTGTTCTTTATTCTTCAATCCTTGCTCTTTTTCACTTTTCCCTTTTAATTTTTGACTTAATGTAGCATCTTTACGGTTAAGCATATGGCAAATTTCCTGTCTTTTTCAACCTTTCTTATTTTTATCGGCTGTGTTGGCCTGGGCGTCCTATATGCATGGATTTTGTATGGGACTAACAAAAGCCTGGGTAAAAAAACTCGTAATACTTTAGCCTTGGCCAGAGCTTTGGCAGTAGCCATTCTTGCCTTTTTACTATTTGCACCTTTAGTGCGCAGGGTTAGCCATACGCCCGAAAAACCAGTGATTGTTATTGCAAATGATAATTCCATATCGGTTAAAGCGATACAACCTACTGGTTTTAATGCCAAAAAATATGAAGAGGATTTAAAAGCTTTGGCTGCCAAGCTTGGAGAAAGATATGAAGTGAAAACTTATACTTTCGGTGATAGCGTAAAATCGGGATTTGAATTTACAGGTACTCATCAGGTGACTAACGGAACAACATTGGTCAATCGTTTAAATGATGAACTTTTGAACCGAAATGTAGGTGCCATCATCATCGCCAGCGACGGTATTTTCAATAGGGGAGGGAATCCTTTATACGAACTCAATAAGATTAAAGCACCAGTTTATACCATCGCCCTTGGCGATACCATTCCAAAGAGAGATGTGTTAGTGGCAAATGTCAACTACAACAATATCGTTTATCTGGATAATGAGTTTACTTTAGATGTACAGGTACAGGCTTTTGAAAGTAGGGGAGAAAACACCAAACTATCGGTGCTGGAAAACGGTAAGCAAGTAGCCGAACAAACCATTGACATCAACAATGCTAGTTTTGTAAAGGATGTACAAATCAAACTAAAAGCCAATAAGGTTGGCGTTCATGCCTATACCATTAATCTTGCTACGGTTAAAAACGAAATTACCACGAAGAACAACAGCCAAACTATTTTTGTGGAGGTGATGGATGGTAGACAGAAAATTTTGTTGGCATCAGCCTCGGCACATCCAGATTTGGCTACTTTAAAACAAGCCATCGAGCTCAATCAACATTATGAAGTAACCCTTGCTTTGACGGAGGAACTGGAAAAAGTAGATTTGTCCAAATACAGCCTGGCAATCCTTTATCAACTGCCAGCATTAAACTATTCGGCAAGCTCGTTAATTAGCAAATTGCGTGAACAAAAAATAGCAACGTGGTATATTGTAGGAGCACAAAGTAACCTTTCGGCTTTTGGTCAAGTCCAACAACAGGTAAGTTTTGCCAGAGCTACTGGAAGCTTGCAGGAGGTGTTTCCTTATTATCAGGAGAATTTTACTAGCTACAGCCTCAATACCGAAGCGTTAAAACAGCTTGAAACGTATGACCCTCTATTGGTCCCTTTTTCAAATATAATGATTAAGGGAAATTACGCTGCGGTATTGAACCAACGCATAGGCAAGGTAAATACACAAAGTCCGATGTTGTTTTTTGCAGAGGATAACGGAAAGAAAATGGGCTTTTTAATTGGTGAAGGACTTTGGAAATGGAAGTTAGAGGAAGCCAAAAATGAAAATAGCTATCCCTTGGTAGCAGAGCTGATTTCTAAAACCGTACAATATTTATCTGTAAAGGATGATAAAAGAAAGTTCAAGGTTTACACCAGCAAAAGTACTTTCGAAGAAAATGAGAGCGTAGTGCTTAACGCTACTTTGTATGACGATGCTTTTGAGCCCGTAAACAATTCCGAAGTAAAGGTGCAATTGAAAAATACCGAAGGAAAGGTTTACAACTATACTTTTTCAAAAATGGGTAGCGGTTATCAGTTAGATGCGGGAAATTTACCTCAAGGCAACTATTCGTATATCGCCTCTACCAGTTTGGGCGACAAAAAATATACCGCCAATGGTGCATTTTTCGTAAATGCAATGATTAGCGAATATCAACAAACTACGGCCAACCATCAGTTGTTAAACACCATGGCCCAACAAACACAGGGCAAAATGTATATGCCTGCCAACTTATTGGATATTGCAAATGAGCTCGAGAAAAGCGGGCAGGTAAAAACCATTACTTATGAGGATAGAAGATATGAAGAGATGATTAACCTCAAATGGATTTTTGCCCTTATCTTACTTTTGTTGAGTGCAGAATGGTTTTTCAGAAAACGTAACGGCGAAGCATAGGCATGAATATTGACACCACCGACGTCATTGAGGTATTGGGTACCATCTCTTTTGCCATATCGGGCACTTTTGCGGCGGTACAAAAGCGTTTGGACCCTTTCGGAGTACTTATCATTGCTTTTGTAACCTCTATTGGCGGTGGTACCGTGAGGGATTTGTTGTTGGGTGATACGCCTGTAGCCTGGATGCGGGATGTAAACTACTGTCTACTTATATTAGTCACTTCTATTCTGACTTTGTTTTTCAAACACCACATTAAGAAATTTAAGGTGACGTTGTTTTTATTCGATTCCTTGGGTTTGGGCCTATTTACTTTGGTGGGCGTTCAAAAAGGAATAGTTTTTGGTTTGGAACCAGGAATGTGTATTGCCTTGGGAACCATTACGGGTTGTTTTGGCGGGATTATCAGAGATACGCTGTTAAATACCATTCCGCTCATTTTTAGAAAAGAAATTTACGCCACAGCCTGTATTGCAGGTGGGGCTTTATATTTTGGCTTGCTTTATTTCGGCCTCGCAGCAGATATTGCCAAAATTGCGGTGATTGTATTCATCGTTACCCTTAGAATTTTGGTGGTAAAGTATAAGCTGGCCCTGCCAAGATTTGGGTATTAGTGCAGTTCTTTCAATTTCCACCTTGTGGAGAACCGTAGCTCAACGAAGTTAAATCTTAAATATAAAAGTAATTTGCCTATAGCAATTCCAAAGGTCTCTCTCCCGAAGGCTCGGGACTGGCACGGTCGAGGTGACGACATAGGAACGGTAGATGACTTGAACAGAAATCTGAAGGATTTCAATCCTTATAGCACAAATGTTACAACTCCTACAGAATCGAATCAGCATTAATCAGTTTTTTATAAAGATTTGACCTTTTCGAGGTCTTAAAAAGAGATAGGATAAAGTCCAAAGATCTCTCCCGAATGCTTGGGATCAAGCTTAGGTGAAATGACGGAGGGTATGCTTGGGCAGAAGATTTACGGATAAAGATATTCCTTCAGCTTGCCATTTTCAGCGGCATCATATAACTGCCACAATTCCTTAGACCAAGTTTTTTTATCACTTTGTTGGTACAAGTAGGGCAACGCTAATTGCATAGCACCTAAAGCTTGTTCCTGTTTTTGCTTTTCGGTTGGATGCGCTAGGGAAAATTTTGTTAAAGCAGCCATATACATTAACAAAAAATCAGCATCAGCATTGAAGAAACTGGTTTCCCTTTCCTCTAAATAAAAAACATAATCAGGAGTACCATTCATCCAATCTACCAAAAACTTGCCCGCCTCATTCCTAGATTTATTTTTCTTTTGCAAAGGTGTTTGGAAAAGATAATCTACTACTTTAATCACAGTAGACTCTGCATGCTTGTAACTTGCTCGTTTGTTTAGCTTAACATTTTTAAGGTTGGGAAGTTCTTGCCCGAAGCTCGAGGCGGCTTGAAAGCTGCAGAAAAGGAAAATAAGTAAGAAGGTTTTCCTCATGAGGTTTGGAGTATTTTAAGACTAAAATAGCAAAAAGGGATTACTTTTTTGCTTCTTCCCTTACAATTACAAAAACATCTTCATTTGCTTTTTTCATGAAGTATTTTTCGCGGGCAAATTTTTCGGCACTGTTTAAGTTGCTGTCCAATTCCTTTAGGTCTTTTTTTACCAAGGCAATTTCTTTGGTGTAGAAATCTTTCTCCTGTTGAAGCTTTTTAACCTGAACGCTATACTCGTATTGTGCTATGATATCGTTTTTGTCAAAAAACAACATCCAAACTGCAAATGCAGCAATGGCAATAAAATACTTGTTACGGAAAAGGTCTATTAATCGCTTCATATGCTACAAAGATAGCTTAAAATAAAAAACATCCGAAGTTTTTAAATCTTCGGATGTTTTACAAATGGAGTTTTCAACTTGTTAACACCTTATTGATGTTGAGTTGATTTTTATTTTTTAGCGAATTTGAAGTTCTTGCCGATGAATTTCGCAGCATCACCAAGTTCTTCTTCAATACGCAACAATTGGTTGTATTTTGCAATCCTATCTGAACGAGAAGCAGAACCAGTTTTGATTTGTCCACAATTTAAAGCTACTGCTAAATCAGCAATGGTTGTGTCTTCAGTTTCACCAGAACGGTGGCTCATTACCGAAGTATAACCGTTGGTTTGTGCCAAGCTTACTGCATTAATGGTTTCTGTTAATGAACCAATTTGGTTTACTTTTACCAAAATTGAATTTGCAGTGTTGGTATCAATACCTTGTTGTAAACGTTTAACGTTAGTTACAAATAAATCGTCACCTACTAATTGAACGCGATCACCAACTTTGTCGGTTAAGCTTTTCCAGCCATCCCAATCGTTCTCATCCATTCCATCTTCGATAGAAATAATTGGATATTTAACGGTTAAATCTGCTAGATATTTAGCTTGTTCTTCGCTAGAGCGGATTACACCTGTAGCGCCTTCAAATTTAGTATAGTCGTATTTTCCGTCTTTGTAGAATTCAGAAGAAGCACAGTCTAATGCTAGGCAAATTTCCGAACCTGATTTGTATCCAGCTTTTTCGATGGCTTTTAATACCGTTTCGATGGCATCTTCAGTTCCTTCAAAAGTAGGTGCAAAACCACCTTCGTCACCCACAGCAGTAGATAAACCTCTATCGTGCAAAATCGCTTTCAAGTTATGGAAAACCTCAGTGCCCCAACGCAAAGCTTCAGAGAAAGAAGGAGCGCCAACAGGCATAATCATAAATTCTTGGAAAGCAATAGGTGCATCAGAGTGTGAACCACCATTGATGATGTTCATCATTGGAATTGGCAATGTGTTCGCATTAACACCGCCAATGTAACGGTATAAAGGTTGACGGCTCTCTTTTGCAGCAGCTTTAGCTACCGCCAAAGAAACACCTAATATGGCATTAGCGCCCAGATTTCCCTTGTTTTCGGTACCGTCTAGGTCTATCATTAACTTGTCGATTAAATTTTGCTCAAAAACATCTACTCCCTGCAAAGCTTGGGCAATTTTGGTATTTACATTTTCTACCGCTTTTAAAACACCTTTGCCTAAGTAGGTCTTCTTATCTCCATCACGTAATTCAACCGCTTCATATTGGCCAGTACTTGCGCCAGAAGGAACAGCTGCACGACCCATAAAGCCGTTTTCTGTCATTACTTCTACTTCAATAGTTGGATTTCCTCTAGAATCGAGGATTTGTCTTGCATGGACATCGATTATTAAACTCATTTTATACTTGTTTTGAATTAAAATTACCCTTAGTGTAAAAAGTACAATTAGCTAGGGGTTTTTCAAAGTTATAACATTTTTTAAACTTACCTAATCAATTGGTTATATTTTTTGTGGGAGCAAAGGGTATAAAAAAGGCAGCTACCCTAAAATAGCTGCCCAATGCATAGGTAGACGAAAACTACTGAATATCACCTTTCTATGTGAATTTGAAGGTGTTCAAATTGCTGATACAACTTGTATGTTTTGCTCGTCTTTAAATGGTTTGGCAACAGTTGGAGAACTGTTGATACTACAAAGGTCGTTTTATTGAAAAGACTACTCGTATGTTAATCGTTTATAAACGTTTATATTCGAATAAACCCAGCTACGGCACAGCAGGACCAAAATTTATTCGTAGTTTTATTAAATGTAAAAAGCCGATAAGCCTATGATTCGATTTTGCTTAGATTGCCATACCGAAATTAAAGGCCGTGCAGACAAGAAGTTTTGTGATGACCAATGTAGAAACAACTACAACAACAGACGCAAAAGTGTGGACGGCGAGTTTGTAAGGAAACTAAATCAGATTTTAAATAAGAATAGAAAACTTTTACGAGAAGAAATTGCTAACGGACAATCGAACGTGAAGCGGGAAACCTTGGCCAAAAAAGGATTTGATTTTGATTATCATACGCACTATCATCTTAGTGACGCAGGTAAAGTGTATATTTTCTGTTATGAATACGGATATACCTTAGCTGGCGATGATGAAGTGATTCTCATGAAAAAGGAATAATTCTTCGTGATTTGAGGGGTTTGCTAACTTTGTTAAAAATTACCTCAATTATGTTTGAATTGATTAGACAGCCCTGGCCCTGGTATGTAGCGGGGCCTTTGATTGGGCTTACTGTTCCAGCTTTACTGCTGTTAGGGAATAAATCGTTTGGCATTAGCTCTTCGTTAAGGCATATCTGTGCCGCTTGTATCCCTGCCAATATTTCATTTTTTAAGTACGATTGGAAAAAGGAAGCATGGAATTTATTCTTTGTGGCTGGTATTTTGGTTGGTGGTGTTGTTGCTGCCCATTTTTTGGCCAATCCCAATCCTGTACAGGTTCATCCCAAGCTGGCTAATGAACTGGCCTCTTATGGGGTGGATAATTATAACCAGCTGGTTCCAATACAATTGATGAACTGGACTTCCTTATTTACCTTAAAGGGGTTTTTGCTGATGGTTTTCGGTGGTTTTTTGGTGGGCTTTGGAACCCGATATGCTGGGGGCTGTACCAGCGGCCATGCCATTATGGGGCTGTCTAATTTGCAATGGCCCTCATTAGTGGCCACTATTTGTTTTATGGTGGGCGGTTTTATCATGGCCAACTTATTATTGCCAATTATTTTATCGTTATAGGTATGGAACATAGAAGGTCAAAAGGTTGGGGCAATTTGAAGTATTTGATACTGGGGACATTGTTTGGGATGGTTTTTGTAAAGGCTGAAATAGTGAGCTGGTTTAGGATACAGGAAATGTTCAGATTGCAATCTTTTCATATGTACGGCGTAATTGGAAGTGCCGTTGTGGTTGGAATGTTGTCGGTATTTATCATCAAGAGATTTAAAATAAAGAGTTTAAGTGGTGAGCCAATTACCTTGCAGCCAAAGCAATTTAATAAAGGGCAAATATATGGTGGCCTATTATTTGGTTTTGGATGGGCGCTTACTGGAGCTTGTCCTGGGCCGCTATTTGCACAAATTGGAACAGGCGCCACGGTGGTTGCAGTAACTTTGTTGAGCGCTATTGCTGGCACTTGGTTTTATGGTTTAATCAAAGAAAAATTACCTCATTAATGGAACAAATTTTAATTATTACTGGAGGAAGTAAAGGTATTGGTAGAGGTATTATTGAAGCTTATTTGGCCAAAGGCGTACGTGTTTTTTCGATAGCACGAAGTGTGGATGCGGAACTTAGTGCTAAAGGCGTTACTCAAATTTCGTTTGACCTTACCAAAACAGAACAGGTGGAGCAGCAGCTTGGGGCTATTTTTGAACTATTGAATGCAGATGAAATTGTTAAAATTACTTTGGTAAACAATGCTGGTACTTTGGGAGAAATAGCGCCACTTGAGAAACTGGAGGCGAAAGTGATTGAACAGGTATTTAAACTGAATACGGTAGTGCCGTATATCTGTAGTGCGGCTTTTGTTAGGCTTACTCGTGAAATTTCTGCAGAAAAATCTATCCTAAATATTAGTTCGGGTGCTGCATTGAAGCCTTATTACGGTTGGTCTACTTATTGCGGTAGCAAAGCAGCGTTAAATATGTTGACGCAAAATTTGGCCTTGGAACAACAAGACCTTACTAATGGGGTAAAGGTATTGGCTATTGCGCCTGGAGTAGTAGATACTGATATGCAAGCGCAAATTCGTAAAAGTGATAAGGATGATTTTAAAGAAGTGGAAAGATTTGTAGCGTTGAAAGCAGATGGAGGGTTAAATAATGCCGCTGCGGTAGGAGAAAGCATTTATCAAATGGATCAGGACAAAACCATTGCCAGCGGTTCGATTTTAAGGGTAGAGGGTAAATAACGTGAATTCCAGTTAAGGAAATGCTTTCTACGCATCATAACAGGTTTTAGGCCAAAAAAATCAGTTTTTACTACTATGCATGGTTCTGTCGCTTCGCGGACAAACTTTTATCAAGTAGTTTTTATTGTTTTATTTGTCTTGATGCTTTCGCAGGCTCAGGTTTCCTGTAGATGAAAGAAGTATGCAAAAAAATCCACGGCTGCACCCTGTTCTATTAAAGGAATAATTAAGGCCAATTGGTGCATGCCGAACAGGCCAAGGCCGATTTTAATAGAACGAAGAGGCTTTGCTGAGGCTGGAGATAATGAAAAATTACAAAACGCTTCCAGACTCATGTTAATATGAATTTAGTTGGCGGCTAGAGCATGGTGTCTGCTGGCTCCCTCCGATTTGTCAGAGAGAGTGCGTGACGGAATTCCCCTCTCCCAGAGGGGTGCCCAACGGGCGGGGTGTTTATTGCCATAAGTACAACCCTGAAATTAATAAACCCCAATTGAAACATTTTACGGTTTTTGATGTTCTGTTACCACTAAAACTGAGATAAATGATGAAAGTTGTTATTGGACTATCAATGCTCGCTTGCTTAGGTGCATGTACGCAAACGACCAAGGTTACTGGCGATAAGGCGAAAACAGATTCGGTGGCAAATATTCCCGTGGCAGAACAAACATGCTATGCTTATATTAAAGGCAAAGATACCGCTGAACTTACTTTGATTACAACAGGTATAGTTTCAACTGGAGAGTTGAAATACAAGTGGTTTGAGAAAGATAAAAATATAGGGACGATTGAAGGCGAGATGCATGGTGATACCTTAATTGCGGCGTATACTTTCGATTCTGAAGGACAAAAGTCGGTAAGACAAGTAGCCTTTTTGAAAAAAGGGAACCAGTTTTTAGAGGGCTTTGGTGACGTGGAGGAGAAAGACGGAAAAACGCTTTTCAAAGATTTGAAGAAGCTAGATTTTAGTCCATCGATGGTGTTTGAAAAGGTAGCCTGCAAATAGCTTAAAATTTCTCGAATTTTTCCCAAAAGCCATCTTTAGGTAGCTTGGCAAATATTTTTACGGGCTCTTTTTTTACGGGATGTATAAATTCCAATTGGCGGGCGTGCAGGCAAATACTGCCTTTTTTGCTTCCTCGTGGATAACCGTATTTATTGTCACCTACAATAGGGCAGCCCATGTTAGAAAGTTGAACCCTAATTTGGTGCGAACGTCCAGTAAGTGGATTTACCCTTAATAAATAATAGCCGTCAAGCTCGGTTAATAATTGATAATCTAGTTCGCAGTATTGGCTTCCTTTTACTTGGTGGTCGTAGGCGGTTACCACATTTTTCTTAGGATTTTTAATGAGCCAATCTACGAGTTTTCCTTGTGGTTTGGCAGGTTTTTTTCGCACTACAGCAAAATAAGTCTTTTTAATTTCGCGGTTTTTGAAAATGGCGTTCATCCTATCTAGTGCCTTGCTGGTTTTGGCAAATAGGATTAATCCGCTTACGGGCCTGTCTAAACGATGTACTACTCCTAAAAATGCACCTCCCGGTTTATCGTATTTGGCCGCAATGTATTTTTTAACTTGCTCATCCAGAGGCTCGTCGCCAGTTTCGTCAACTTGTACAATATCTCCAGCTCTTTTATTAACGGCAATTAAATGATTGTCTTCGTAAAGGATGTCTGCGTCGGTAATGGCCATTTTAGTGGGTAGTAGTTAGTTTTTAGTAGTTGTGTTTGTGGTCTAAACCCGATTGAAGTGGAAACACTTTTTGTCGTATCCTTCGACAGGCTCAGGATGGCAATAACAAAAAGGTTGGAACAAAAAGCGGGACTGATTTTACCGATAAGCATTAAACCTACTTTTCAAAAAAGTCTTTTTTCTTTGCTCCTTTATCCTTTCTCCAATCTAATATTGTTCTTTTTCGTTAGGGAAATCGTTCGCTTTTACATCGCTGATGTATGATTGTGCCGCTTCTTTGATGCCTTCGTACAGGTTAAGGTACTGGCGTAAAAAGCGAGGTCTGAAACCTTTGGTTAGGCCAATCATGTCATTTACCACCAATACTTGACCATCGCAATGTGGGCCGGCGCCAATGCCAATGGTAGGGATTTGTAGGCTTTCTGTGGCTTCTTTGGCCAGTTTAGCGGGGATTTTTTCGAGTACAATGCCGAAACAGCCAGCTTGCTCTAGGGCCAGCACATCTGTTTTAAGTTTGTTGGCTTCGGCTTCGTCTTTGGCTCTAACGGTGTAAGTTCCAAATTTATAAATGGACTGTGGGGTAAGTCCCAAGTGCCCCATTACAGGAATGCCAGCGGTAATGATGCGTTGAACGGATTCAACAATCTCAATGCCGCCTTCGAGTTTTACGCCATGTGCGCCTGATTCTTTCATGATGCGAATGGCCGAGTTGAGGGCTTCTTTTGAGTTGCCCTGATAGGAACCGAAAGGTAGGTCGACTACTACAAAGGCTCTATGTGCGCCACGCACCACTGACTGGGCGTGGTAGATCATTTGATCGAGGGTAATGGGCAAGGTTGTTTCGTGTCCGGCCATTACATTAGAGGCCGAGTCGCCCACTAATAAAACATCTAGGCCTGCGTCATCTAATATGGTGGCCATAGAATAGTCGTAAGCGGTAAGCATGGCAATTTTTTCTTTGCGCTGCTTCATCTCTTGTAAAATATGCGTGGTTACACGCTTTATTTCTTTGTTTACCGACATGATTTTTGTTTTAGTGCACACAAAATTAGGGTTTATTTTTTAAAAAAGTGGTTAGTCACTAGTGGCTAGGGGTTAGGTACTAGGTATCAGTTATATAGTGCTTATTATCTGTTGAATGACTGATCAATTAATCCATTTCAACGATTAACCGATTAGCGATCTTTAGGCTTCATAAATTTTTTGAAAAAAATCTTGAAAAAAGCCATGTAAAAGACATACCTTTGTACTCCGAAATGAGAGAGTTCAAACAGCAGGTTTTATCATCTAGGAAAAGCGGCATGTCCGTTAAAAACTCTCTTTCTTTATTGTCTTTTTTTATCCCCAATTTTTATTGTAATTTAAATGACTAACTACACTAAGTTACCAGCGATTTTGTTATTAGCCGATGGCACCGTATTTTATGGCAAGGCTGCTGGAAAAATAGGAACTACTACTGGTGAGATCTGCTTCAACACAGGTATGACAGGTTATCAGGAAGTTTTTACGGATCCTTCTTATTTCGGGCAAATTATGGTGACTACCAATGCACATATTGGTAATTACGGTATGCACCGCGATGAGGTGGAATCTGACGGAATTAAAATTGCGGGTTTGGTCTGCAAAAATTACAACATCAACTATTCAAGAAAGCAAGCTTCGGAATCGATCCAAGATAGTTTCGAGAGTGAAAACATTGTTGGTATTTCTGATATCGATACACGTGCTTTAGTGCGTCACATCCGTAACAAGGGAGCAATGAATGCCATCATCTCTTCGGAAATTACAGATTTGCAGGAGTTGAGAAAGAAATTGGAAGAAGTACCGCCAATGGATGGTTTAGAGCTTTCGTCGGTAGTATCTACCAAAGAGGCTTACTACTATGGTAATCCTGAAGCACCAGTTAAGGTAGCAGCTTTGGATTTAGGGATTAAAAAGAACATCCTTCGTAATTTTGATGACAGAGAGATTTATGTAAAGGTATTCCCTGCTAAAACTACTTTCGAAGAAATGAATACTTGGGGTGCTGATGGTTATTTTATCTCTAACGGCCCTGGTGACCCTAGTGCCATGCCTTATGCGATTGAAACCGTAAAAGCAATTTTGGCTGCGGATAAACCATTATTCGGAATTTGTTTAGGTCACCAATTGTTGGCAGAAGCTAACGGTATTGGTACCATGAAAATGTTTAACGGTCACCGTGGTTTAAACCACCCAGTAAAAAATATTATTAAAAATCACTGCGAGGTGACTTCTCAAAACCACGGTTTTGGTGTGATTCCTGAAGAGGTTAAACAATCGGACAAAGTGGAGATTACCCATATTAACTTGAACGATGACTCGATTGAAGGTATCCGTGTGAAAGGCAAAAAAGCTTTCTCAGTACAGTACCACCCAGAGAGTTCACCAGGTCCACACGATTCTCGTTACCTTTTTGATGACTTTTTAAGCATGATTAAGGGCGATTTAGTTTGGTAATAACTGGCTAAAGGGTAGAAGGCCAAAGTTGATAAGGCATTTTACCATATCAAATAATAAGAGGATGTTTGTTGAAGCAAGCATCCTTTTTAGTTTGAAGGAGTTCCCCCAACAACTATGCGACCAAAAACTAAACTACCAATCACCGAGTTAATTCATCATTTCATCCTCATAATTATTCCAATTAGCGGAAAAACATTTAGCGTTTAGCGCAAGCTTCTTACTTTTATATTGATGACAGACAGAAAAGCAATTATTAGCGTAAGCAATTTGGTAAAGCATTACGACGACTTCAAAGCGGTGCAAGGCCTTTCGTTTGAAGTTTATGAAAACGAAATATTTGGTTTGCTAGGTCCTAACGGTGCTGGTAAAACTACCACCTTGGAAATTATAGAGACCTTGCGCAGCAAAACCAGTGGTGAGGTTACTGTTGATGGTTTGAATATTGATACGAATGCCAGTGCCATTAAGCAAATTATTGGTGTGCAGTTGCAAGCCGCAGGTTATTATCCAAACTTGAACTTGGTAGAGCTATTGGAACTTTTTGCAGGTTTGTATGGTGCCAACATTAGCCCAATGGAGATGTTAGCCAAAGTGAACTTGCAGGAGAAGGCCAAAGCAAAATATAAAGAGCTTTCTGGTGGACAGAAACAGCGGTTTTCTATTGCTACTACACTCATTAATTCGCCAAAGATTATCTTTTTGGATGAACCTACTACAGGATTGGACCCGCAGGCCCGTAGAAATTTATGGGATTTGATTAGCGAAATCCGTAACAGTGGAACTACCGTAGTATTAACCACGCACTATATGGATGAGGCGGAACAGTTGTGCGATAGGGTAGCCTTTGTGGAGGCGGGAAAAATAATTGCCTTGGATACGCCTGATAAACTGATCGATAATTTAATTGCCAGCGGTTTTGAACGCAAAAAAGAAGTGAAAGCTGCGAATTTAGAAGATGTTTTTATTAGCCTTACAGGCAAGGAGTGGAGAGAATAATAAGAAGTAAAGAGTTTAAAGTAATAAGTTAAAATAGGATATGTCCCAACCTTATAATCATACAAAAGCTACCTTGGCATTGGCCAAAGCAAGTTTCAGGTCTATTACACGTAGTCCTTCGGCAGTGATTTTTACACTCGCTTTCCCTTTGATATTCATTATCGTGTTTGGCTTTATCGGTGGTGGCGGAATAAAGCTGGACGTAGCGGTAGCACCTGGTTCTGATTTGAATAATCCAGTGATTAACGCCTTGGAAAAAACAAGTGTGATTCGCTTAACCAAAAATGACACGCAGGAAAATATTGATAAAAGCTTGGAGAAAGGGGCTTATGATGCACTGATTAGCGTAGAGAAAAATCCCAACGGTTTACCGGCTTATTTTACCAATGTAAAATATACTTCGGCTTCGTTAACCAACGGTAATGTCCTACGGTCGGTGCTGAATGATATTGCCCACCAATTAAACACGGTGAACCAAAAACCAGCCGTTACCGAAATTAGAGCTACTACTGTTACTGGTCGATTACACCGCACCATTGACTTTATTTTGCCTGGACAATTGGGCTTTTCATTGTTGAGCACAGGCGTTTTTGGTACGGCGTTCATCTTTTTTGCTCTAAGACAAAACTTGGTGATCAAACGGTTTTTTGCCACGCCTGTTAGACGTTCGAGCATTGTTTTGGGCGAAGCGATTGCCCGTATCGGCTTTGCTTTGTTGGGCGCTTTGTTCATTATCCTGATCGGCCACTTCTGCTTTAATTTTACTTTGATTAACGGAGCGCTTACGGTATTGAACATGTTGGTGTTGGCCACTATAGGGGTCATTGTTTTTATGGGTTTTGGTTTCGTAGTCTCTGGCTTGGCTAAAAGTGAAAGCACCATTCCGCCTATTTCTAACATCATTACCTTGCCACAGTTTTTATTGTCGGGTACTTTCTTTTCCATTAATGCATTTCCAGCTTGGTTGCAACCTATTAGTAGGGCCTTGCCTTTAACTTATTTAAATGATGCCATGCGTAAGGTAGCTTTTGAAGGAGCTAACCTTTGGGATGTAAAACAGCAAATCTTAATTATGTTGCTTTGGGGCATCGGAATTTATGCCGTGGCGGTAAAAACTTTTAAGTGGGAGTAAGTTTTAGCAAACAACCCACGAGATATTTGGTTAAATTAGCTGTCTACTGTTAATTCAAATTCAAATGTCGAAAATTGCCATTATCTCCGCGAGTGTTAGAAAAGGCCGCAAAAGCCATAGTGTCGCCTTGTACTTTAAACGTTATTTAGAGGAAAGACAACTGGGTGAAGTCACTGTCCTAGATTTAGATGCTTATGATTTCCCACTTTTTGAGGAAAGATTGCGCCTTATTGAAAATCCTACGGAACAGATGTTGTCGTTTGCCAAGCAGATTGAAGAAGCCACTGGGGTAATTATTGTAACTCCAGAATACAATGGTGGTTATCCTGCTAGTTTAAAGAACGTAATTGATTTGTTATATAATGAATGGAAACGTAAGCCTGTAGCTATTGCAACGGTTTCGGCAGGAGCTTTTGGCGGTTCGCAGGTGATTACTTCGCTGCAATTCAGTTTGTGGAAAATAGGCGCTTTAACGGTTCCAGCTATGTTCCCTGTACCTACTATTGATAAGACCTTTAATGAAGAAGGTGTACCTGCTGATGCAGAGGCGATGGATAAGAAAGCAGGGGTTTTCATCAACGAGCTGTTGTATTGGATCAAGGCGAAACAGGCAACAGAAGCTTGATTTTAGTTTTTAGTGGAGATAATTAAAACATTTTTTAAAATGGTTTGCATCGTGTCTTAAAATGTTTATCTTTGCAACCTCATCAGGAAACCCTCGGGTTAAATGATAAGAAAAAAGGTGATACCACCATCGGGGTGTAGCGTAGCCCGGTATCGCGCCACATTTGGGATGTGGAGGTCGTAGGTTCGAATCCTGCCACCCCGACTTATTAGATGTCGAAATCTAGCAAAAACCCTCTAAATATTAGTATTTAGGGGGTTTTTCATTTTTAGTCAAGTCAATTGAAGGCATAAAATAGCATGTAATTTATGCCCTATTCTACACCCTGTTTTAATCTTGTATTATTGTCTCTGGTTTGATATAAAAATCTGTTTATCAATTGTTTAATTATTAATTGACCCCGTTTGATGTTTTTTGACATCGCATTTGAAAATGCCCCAAAATAGGGCATAAAATGGGCACAGAAAAAGAGGTATGAAGACACAGAACACATTCTCTGTATCGTTCTTTCTGAAAAAGGACAAGGAAAAAAATGGCGTAGCTCCATTGTATGTAAGAATTACGGTAAACGGAGGCCACGCGGATTTGGCAACCAAGCGTAAGATGCCTGTTGGAAAATGGGACCAAAAGTCCCAAAGTATGTCGGGGAAAACCGCGGAGGATAACTTGACAAGAGACGAGATCAGGTTGTTGGGTATAGAGATTAGTTCCGCCTATGAGGAACTGAGAAGAGACAGGGGAGAGCTGACTGCCGAAGCGGTAAAAGCAAAAGTTGAAGGGACTGAAATAGCTCCCTACACCTTGATGTTCCTGATCGATTACCATAACGAGGAACTCAAACAATTATTGGAAGAGGGAACGATGAAAAACTATCGGACTACCAAGCGGTATCTCACAGAGTTCCTGATTACCAAATGGAAAAAAAAGGATATCCTGCTAAAGCACGTAGATAATCTTTTCATAACGAACTTTGGACTTTTCCTTTCGAACAGAAAGCCTGATAAAGGGCAGCGTCCTTGTTCGAATAACTCCGTGATGAAGCATATGGAACGCCTCAAAAAGATGATAGGGATCGCTTTGGAGAATAAGTGGATTAGAGAAAATCCATTTCAGCATTTCAAAAGAAAGATGATTACCAAGGACCGTAACTGTCTAGATACTTACGAACTGGATAGGTTGAGGAATTTAGAATTGAGAAAAATAGGTGTTGGTACGGTAAGGGATATGTTTCTGTTTGCTTGTCTAACAGGGCTTTCTCCATGTGACATTACAAGGTTCAATAAAGATCATATCACAAAGGATGTTAATGGTGAATATTGGATCGAGATGTACAGGCAGAAAACAAAACGTTTTACGGAACGCAAGTTCAATGTGCTTCTTTTGCCGGAAGCTTTGGAGATCATTTCAAGGTACAAGCGTAATCCAGCTGCTTTAGCCAATGGCACTGTATTCCCCTATTATACTAATCAAATATTGAACAGATATCCTCCAATATAATAAGTATTCGCCACCTTCATCTTTCACCTGTAATGGTTACTGGTCATGAGCTTACTCGGTAAGCCTGTAATGCACCACTATCAACGTTTTAACCTCAATTTTAATAAAAAAATACAGCTTTGAAAAAAGGCGAAATTTATCATGACAGATTAGTGCCGCATCTTTTATCAAAAACATGCGCATGTTTTGCTAAAAACTACGTTAGGTTTTACCCAAAACTACGTTAGGTTTTCCCCAAAAGATGCGCATGTCTTAAATTTTCATCTAGCATGGCCCTAAAAGAACAAAATGCGGGTGTTAAAAATTTAAAACCTTCCAAATCTAGACCATACGCTTAAAGCTGTTGCTAAAGTATTATTGTTTGAAAGATAAGAATGGAAAATTATTGGTTTCTTCATTATAGTAGAACGAATCATAAAAACCCTGTGAATTTTTATGGAGCTTTTTTATTTGCGGCTGTAATTCCAAAAACTTATTTTTCGTCTAGTAACTAAACCCAGTTTTTCATAAAGTCCAATAGCACCCACATTTTTTTCGGCCACGTGTAAAAAAGGAATCTTACCTTCTTCAGCTATTTGGTTGGCCACAAAAGCAACCAATTGTTTGGCGTAACCTTTGCCCGAATGTTCTGGATGAGTCACTACCGCACTGATTTCTGTAGCATTCGCCATTTTCATTCTTTCGCCCGTTACAGCAACCAATTGATCATTTTTAAATATGCCGTAGTAATTCCCTAAATCAGGAGTTTTGTCTTTAAAGTAACCTGGTTGTACGAGGTTAACTAATGCTATTAACTCCTTTTGATAACTATCGTTTAATGGAACAATTTCTTCTTTCAATTCTAATTGGATAGGTTCGTGAAGTACCATTTGATTACACACTAACTCATTCTTCAATCGCAAATTTTGTGGGTGTGCGGAAGGTTTGTTCCCTACAATGAAGAAATCATTCGTTAAGTCGGCATATGCTTGTAGCGCATCTGCATTGATCTCTTCATGATTAAGTGCTCCAAATGGGCAGTACTTGGGGTCATAAAACTTAAAACCTTCCAAATTAAGGCAATGTGCTTGATGTGTAGTTGTTAACGAATTCCATACAGGATTATCTAAGGGATTGGCTTCCATTTTTAAAGATTTGATAAGTCCACTAACGTATCTAAAACTGATCTTTAAACCATCGGATTATTCGCTTTAGTCCGAAATTTTTACACTTCGGTGAGAAAAACTGCCATCAGCACTTTTGGAAGAGCTACCTTTGTAGCAGCAAAACACTACAAATCAATAAATGCCACAAACCGAAAGGACATTTTTAAGCAACAAAGCAAAACGAGCCGTTTTTGTACCCTTAGCCTTCGTGCTTTTTTATCTGGTTTCCTTTTTATTAGACCCCTACGCTACCTTTTGGCAGGAGTATTTCCAGAGAAGTTTTTGGAAGCTCTTAACAGAATGGATCGTATCCTTGGTGTTCTGTTTCTTGGTGTCCGAAGCCTCCATTTTTATCCACTCGCGTTTAAACAGAACACTGCCCTGGACAGACCAACCGTTAAAACGCCTCATGACCGAAGCACTTTTCAATATGCTGGCAGTGATGGTGGTCATCTTTCTCGATATTGCTTTCATCGTGTTCATCGAAAAAGAACACTTGGGTGATCCCTCTACCGAAGATATTAAAAACCTGATGCAATGGGGTGTAGTGAGTACCATGATTTCCTTTACGCTCATTGCAATTAACACGGGAAGTTACCTGGTGGCCAACTGGAAAAACTCCGAAATGAGTTTGGCCCAGCATAAGTTAAGAGAGTCGGAATTGAAGCAGGCTTCTGTAGAAGCGCAGTTGAATGCATTAAAGCTACAGTTAGATCCTCATTTTATCTTCAACAGTTTAAGTATTCTTTCGGAACTGATTTTAGAAGACCAACAGTTGGGTTATGAATACTCCGAACGGTTTTCGAGAGTGTACCGCTTCTTGCTTGTTAACTCCAAAAAGAACACCGTCTCTTTAGAAGAGGAGCTTAAGTTTTTGGATTCCTACATCTTCCTGATTAAACACCGCATAGGTTCGGGCATTACCTTTGATATCGATGTGGCTTCGCAAAGCAAATTATTGTATTTGCCTCCGCTAACCCTACAACTACTCATCGAAAATGCACTCAAGCACAATTCTACCAGTAAAAATAGCCCCCTAAATATCAAAATATACACCAAAGAAACGTCTGTTTTGGTGGTAGAGAATTCCTTATCTTTAATAGAAAACCAAAATTTGAGGTCTTTTGGTATCGGGCTGCCCAATATCATGAATAGGTTCCAGCTTTTGCAAGGGAAACTGCCCGAAATTGTGAAAGACGCAGCGACCTATAAAGTAATTATTCACCTTATGGATTATGAACAATAACATCCTTATTATTGAAGACGAAAAGCTAAATGCTGATCGTTTAAAGCGCCTCATAGGGATGATTAGGCCACAAGCTAATATCCTCGCCGTTTTAGAAAGCGTACAGGAAACGGTCGATTGGTTGGCAAATTCGCCCATGCCCGATTTGGTGATGATGGATGTAAGACTGTCGGACGGTCTAAGCTTCGAGATTTTCGAGAAAGCAAACATCACCTGTCCTATTATTTTCACCACGGCTTATGATGAGTATGCCGTTAAAGCCTTTAAGTACAACAGTGTTGATTACCTGCTGAAACCTGTGGAGCACGAAGAATTAGCGCTGGCTTTGGATAAAGTAGAGCAAAACCATTCCTTCAGTAACCAGCAGTCTATTGAAGATTTGGTGAGGTACCTTAAACCTAAGGAGCATCGGAGCCGATTTTTGATTCCTTTTAAAGATGGTTATAAAGCCGTATCGGTAAGCGATGTATATTATTTCTTTTTAGAGTTTAAGGTAACCAAGGCAAGGTTGCAGGACGGTACTGAAGTGGTGCTGCCACATACGATGGAAGAACTGGACCAACAATTGGATCCACATCAGTTTTTTAGAGCCAACAGGCAGTGTATTATTCACGTAAATGCCATAGCCCAACTGCACAACCACTTTAACGGTAAAATAAAGGTGGCTTTAAAAAACAGTGATATGGAAGTGATTGTGAGTAGGGAAAAGGCGGCGGCTTTAAAGCAGTGGATGGATTGTTAATTAGGGAATAGGAATTAGGAGTTAGTGGCTAGTAGTTAGTTCATTGGTTCATTAGGAAAGCTATAACCTCCCTATCCCCGTCATTTCGACGATGAAGGAGGAGAAATCTAACACTTAATAGCTTTATGCTAGATTTCTCCCTATGGTCGAAATGACGGCTTACTTCTTACCAATAAAATGAACGTCCTACTACAAAGGAAGTGAAAGTAGCGGCACGCTATTTCCCGAAGCCATGACCCTGGTTTTACTTTTTCGTAGTAAGCTATCCCAAAAACCATGGCGGTAAGGAACCATCACTAATAAATCCGTTTGCGAGGCGATGATTTCATCTTCAATGGCTTTAATGATCTTCGAAGATTGTACCTGTTTGTAGAAATGGTCAACCTGTGCCAATGAATGATCTACCAAATTGAGCTCTTCGCTATTTGAAAGGTCCTCCGCTCTTTGTCTCACATGGAAAACTTCCACAGTGGCACCAAAATCTTTGGCCAACACCTTTACATCATTCAATATTTTGGCATGTACACCTCGGGCAATATCGCAAGCAAAAAGAATGTGCTTAATGCCTTTGTACTGCGCTTGCAGTGGTATCGATAAAGTCGGAAACTTTAACCTATCAATCACTTGTGTAATGGTATTCCCCAACAAGTCTTGCTCCAATGATTTTTCTGGCATACCCATCACCAACAAGTCTGCGCTGTGCAAATGGATGCAGCCTACTAGTTCTTCATAAAAATCACCAGACGCAAAATGAATATCGGTTTTAATATGGTAAATGCCGCTAATCAATTCGGCAATCTCTTTCAGTTTATCACGTCTCCAAGTCGAAATCTTATCCATTTCACTGCCTGATACACGGGCATTCATGGCATGGATAGAAGTATTGTAAAGGTTGTAAAGCACCAGCTTATAACCTCTTTCGGCAGCTGCGGCAGCGGCATAAGTCATGGCATGATCTGCTTCGGCCGAAAAATCAGTAGCAACAATAATCGTTTTCATTTTTTTAGCATTGAGAAGATTAAGAATAGGAAAAACCGCCAGCATGTTCAATGTCTGGCAGTTCCCATCTGTGTGTAAATGGATAAGTTTAAAACAGAAACTGGAACACCAATGGCGTCGATTTCTCTGTTGTTGGGCAATATAATTTAAGGCGAATGCCTCTCTACGATTAAATTTTTCATCATCATCTCTCTAATAAAGTTCCTGACTACGTAAAAGTAAAATGACTTGACTTCGCTTGATATTTTAAGTTTCCGAAACGGAAAAATTGACTGCTCAAATGAAGACGTTTACCTACTGAAATGTATAGACCTGAATTAACGAAGAAGAACAGGTATCGGCGTCCTTGGCTACTGTAGGGCCGTTAAGACGTTTGGGTCGAACCCGTTTTCACTTCGGATGCCAATTTATCCGTTTCGGTTATTTTTACCCCTTTAAGCTCTTAAAATCTGCTTTCTTTTGCACCGAAAATTTAATTGAAAATAAAATGTTACAAAAGAATACTACAAAGAGAGAATATTGGCTGGTATTGCTAGTCGCTATCTTGCTTTCTGCCTGCGGGCAACCTCAGCAAAGTTTTGAGATGCCGCCAGTAAATACAGATTTCATGACGCTTGGTTTAGCCGATGCTTCTATAGAGAAACGTTACCCTGGGATGATTGAAGGAACGGTGAACGTGGAAGTAAAAGCGCAAGTAAGTGGTTATTTGGAAACCATTTACGTGAAAGAGGGTGACTATGTAAACAAAGGACAATCCTTATTTAAAATTAAGGGAGACGTTTTTAATGAGCAGGTGAACAATAGCCAAGCGAATTTGAAAGCGGCATTGGCGGCACAAGCAAATGCTAAAATAGAGGTAGAGAAAATCAAACCTTTGGTAGCCGAAAAAGTAGTTTCGGATATCCAGTTAAAAACGGCACAAGCCAATTATGATGCCGCTGCTGCGCAAGTGGCACAAGCTAAAGCGGCCTTAGGCTCTTCGCAAATTAATGCTGATTTTGCCATCATTAAAGCACCCGTAAGTGGTTACATCGGCAGGATTCCTAACCGTATTGGTAATTTGGTAACACCAGCAGATGCAGCTCCGTTGACCACCCTGTCTGAAATCAATCAAGTATTGGTGTATTTCTCCATGAGCGAAGCTGATTTTATTGCCTTTAACCAAGATCGTAAAACAGATGCGGGCATGAATGCCGTGAGCCTAATTATGGCTGATGGAAAGCCTTATGCCCACCAAGGTAAGTTGGAATTGGCCAGTGGTAACATCGAAAGAAGCACAGGAAGCATTGCCTTAAAAGCAGTTTTTCCTAACCCAGATAAGTTATTGCGTTCTGGTGGTGCAGGTCGTGTTATCATTACTAAGAAATTAAAAGATGCTTTGACATTGCCAATGGCCAGTGTAAAAGATGTACAAGACAAGTTCTTTGTGTTTACCCTTGCTGATAGTAATAAGGTAGCCATGAAGGCAATTGAAATTCTTGGCAGGTCTGGCGACAACTACATAGTAAAATCAGGTGTAGCCAAAGGCGAAAAAATTGCGATCAACAGTATAGATGACTTGGCCGAAGGCGTAAAAGTAGTGCCAACGGTTGCTAAATAACGCATCAAAAATTACATCGTTTTAAAGAGTATTTTATGTTAAAGAGAATTATAGATAGGCCAGTATTGGCTACGGTAATCTCTGTAGTGCTGGTGATTTTGGGGATCATCGGACTTACGAGGTTGCCAGTAACAAGGTTCCCCGATATTTCGCCGCCAACGGTTACCGTTTCGGGAAGTTATCCGGGAGGAAATAGCGAGTCGGTGATCCGTTCGGTGGTAACGCCATTGGAAGAGCAGATTAACGGGGTAGAACAAATGGAGTACATCAAATCAACCGCTAGTAATGATGGTTCATTTTCCATTTCGGTTATTTTTAAGCAAGGTGTTAATCCCGATCAGGCTGCAGTAAACGTACAGAACAGAGTACAACAAGCTACGCCCATTCTTCCGCAAGAGGTAATCCAAATGGGTTTAACCACCTCTAAGCAGCAAAATAGTATGATTATGATCTTCGATGTGTACACCGAGGATAATAATAAGTATGATGAGACTTTCCTGCAAAATTACATCAACATTAACATGGTGCCTCAAATTAAAAGGGTACCAGGCGTAGGGCAGGTACAATTGTTTGGGGCAAAAGACTATTCCATGCGTGTTTGGCTGAACCCGCAAAAGATGGCCAATTATGGTTTGATCCCTTCGGATATTAACACAGCTATTTCACGTCAAAGTGTGGAGTCGGCTCCAGGTAAATTAGGTTCCGAATCTGATGCACCACTGGAATACGTAATGCGTTATAAGGGCAAGAAGAACCAGACTACGGAGTACGAAAATATCATCGTGAAACGAAATGGTGGAGAGTTGGTGCGCTTAAAAGATGTGGCCAGAATTGAATTTGGTTCTATTTACTATGGTGGTAATAGTACCTCTAACGGTAAAAATGCCGTAACAGCGGCTATATTGCAAACCACAGGCTCCAATGCAAATGCCATTGAGATTGGCGTAAATGCCGAGTTAGAAAAAGCAGCTAAGTCATTTCCTCCAGGCATTAAGTATGGCAAGTTAATGAGTACCAAAGAGCGTTTGGACGAAGCGACCAGTCAGGTGAAATCTACTTTGATCGAAGCCTTCATTTTGGTGTTTATTGTGGTTTTCCTATTCTTACAAGATTTCCGTTCGACCATTATTCCTGCCATTGCGGTGCCAGTAGCCATTATTGGTACGTTCTTCTTCTTGTTGGTGTTTGGCTTTACCATTAATATCCTTACCCTATTTGCCTTGGTATTGGCCATTGGTATTGTGGTAGATGATGCGATTGTGGTGGTGGAAGCGGTACACAGTAAGATGGAAGGTTCTAATTTATCAGGGAAAGAAGCGACGCATACTGCCATGGGCGAAATTACTGGAGCGGTAATCTCCATTACTTTGGTGATGTCGGCAGTGTTTATACCTATTGGTTTCATGACAGGTTCATCTGGTATTTTCTATAAGCAATTTGCTTATACCTTAGCCATTGCCATTATCATTTCGGCGGTAAACGCTTTAACACTTACGCCAGCGCTTTGTGCTTTGTTATTGAAAAATAATCACGCAGGTGAACATGCTAATCAGCCAGCGGAACGTGGTTTCAAAAAACGTTTCTTCACCGCATTTAATGCTGGTTTTGATAACCTAACCGGTCGTTACATCAAAGGACTTCGTTTCTTGATTAAAAAGAAATGGTTGGGAGCAGGCTTAACTGTAGGGATTAGCGCTATCGCGATTTTCTTAATGGTAAGCACTCCTAAAAGTTTTGTGCCAATGGAAGATGATGGCTTCATGGTATTTAGTTTGAGCATGCCTCCAGGTACCGCTTTAGATCGTACCACAGAAGTTGCCAAAAAAATTGATAACATCTTTAAAGGAAACGAAGCGGTAGAAAGTGTGGCAAACATTACAGGTTTCAACATTTTGTCAAACAGTGCCAGTCCAGCTTATGGATTAGGTTTCGTAAAACTGAAGCCGAAGAAAGAGCGTGGAGCCGTACAAGATATTGATCAGATTACGGCTGCTGTTTCTGCACAGTTAGCAGGGATTAAAGAAGGTTCGGTAATGGTATTTAGGATGCCTCCCGTAGAGGGTTATGGCGTAACCAACGGTGCCGAAATTGTATTGCAGGATAAAACAGGTAAAGATGCCGCTGCCTTAAAAGCTATGGCTGATAAGGTAATGGGACAAATTATGCAACAACCAGGGGTGCAATATGCTTACACTACTTTTCGTGCAGATTTTCCGCAATTCGAGATCGAAGTAGACGAAGATAAAGCCAGCCAAATGGGCTTGAACGTGAGCGATATCATGCAAACCATACAGGTTTATTTTTCTGGAGATCAGAGCTTGAACTTTACCAGATTTGGTAAGTTTTACAGAGTGAGCGTAAAAGCTGATGGTGTTTTCAGAGCTGATGAAGATGCGTTCAACGAAATCTTTGTGAGGAATGACCTTAATCAAATGGTGCCTGTAAAAGGATTGGTGAGCTTGCATAAAGTTTACGGACCAGAGTCGATGAGTAGATACAATTTGTACAATGCTTTAACCATTAACGTAATGCCGCTACCTGGAACAAGTAGTGGCGATATCATGGACAATTTAGAGAAAAACGTATTGAGCAAATTGCCTTCGGATTATGGCTACGAATGGACAGGATTAAGCTTAGAGGAGAAATCTTCCGGGGCACAAACCTTAGTGATTTTATCACTTTGTTTACTATTCGTGTACTTCTTATTGGCAGCACAATACGAGAGTTACTTGTTGCCATTAGCAGTACTATTATCTATTCCAACAGGAGTTTTAGGTGCTTTTGGAGGAATCAAAGCCATCGGTTTAGACAACAACATTTATGTCCAGGTAGGCTTGATCATGTTGGTAGGTTTGCTGGCCAAAAACGCCATCCTAATTGTGGAGTTTGCTGTGCAACGTAGAGCTTCGGGATTATCGATTAAAGATGCGGCAATTGATGGCGCAAAATCGAGGTTAAGACCAATCATCATGACTTCCCTCGCTTTTATTGTGGGGATGATTCCTTTGATGATTGCTACTGGAGGTTCGGCCATGGGAAATAGATCCATCAGTACTGGCGCAGCAATCGGGATGCTAACTGGAGTAGTCTTTGGGGTATTTGTTATTCCATTGCTGTACATGCTGTTCCAATTTTTACAGGAAAAGGTGTCGAGTAAAAAACCATTACCTCAACCTGAATTAAATCATTAATTATGAAACGAGTTTTAAATTATATCATCGTTTGTGCGGTAGTGTCTGTGGTTTTGTCATCTTGTGCGGTAGGTAAAAAATACCAACGTCCAGATTTGGCCACCCCTGATACCTATCGTACTACAATGGCCCTTACTGGCGACACCGTGCTGTTGCCGTGGAGAGCCTTTTTTAAGGACCAGCAATTGGTAACCTTAATCAATCAGGCACTGGAGAAAAATAAAGACGTAGCGGTAGCCGTGTTGAACATGGAGCAATTAGAGCGTTCTTTTAAGCAAGCTAAACTTGGTTTATTGCCAACTTTAGATCTCAGTGTAGGAGCTTCGAGAATCTACCAGTCTAAAAATTCATTGAACGGTTCACTTAGCCAACAATTTGTGGGGAGTAGTTACCTAGATGATTATAGTGCGACCCTATCTCTATCGTGGGAAGCTGATATTTGGGGCAAAGCAAAAATGCAGAAAGATGCCGCAAGAGCGAATTACTTTATGCAAAGGGAAAACCTTTCGGCCCTAAAAACCAGAATTATTGCTCAAGTAGCGCAAGCATATTATAATTTGCTGGCGCTCGATGAGCAATTGAAAGTGGCAGAGCGAAACATTGTGTTAAGCGATAGTACTTTACGAATGATCCAATTGCAGTTCCAAGCAGCACAAGTAAATTCTTTAGGTGTGGAACAAGCCGTGGCGCAGAAAAAAACGGCCGAGCTTTTGATTCCATTAGCGAAGCAGAATATTGCGATCCAAGAAAATGCCCTAAGTATTTTATGTGGTGATTATCCTAAAAAGATAGCCAGAAACTTTGCTTTTAAAACGGCAGATATTGGTGAGGTTTTCCCTGATGGTGTACCTGCAAAACTGTTGAGCAGAAGACCAGATCTAAAAGCGGCAGAATATGCGGTAGTATCGGCCAATGCCAATACTGGATTAGCTAAAGCAGCCATGTACCCAAGCCTTAGCATTACACCGTCCATTGGTGCTAACTCTTATCAATTTAACAACTGGTTTGATTTGCCTGGCTCATTGGTGAAAAACATTGGCGGTAACCTTGCCCAACCCATCTTTAGAAAAAAAGAGTTGAGAACGAATTACGAGGTTGCCAAATTGGAGCAGCAAAAGTCAGCCGAGCAATTTCGTCAATCGATGATGCTTGCGGTAGGCGAAGTTTCAGATGCCATGGTCAAATCAAGCCATGCTACAGAGCGAATGGTTTTAATTGGCGAGAAGAAAGTTGCCTTGGATAAAGCAGTTAAAAATGCATTGCTATTATATCGTAGTGGAATGGCCACTTATTTAGAAGTGATTGTTGCCCAAAATAACGCTTTGCAAAATGAATTAGATGTTATATCCCTTCAAAAAGAAAAAGCAGATGCAAAAATCGAGTTGTATCGTGCCCTTGGAGGAGGAGTAGAGTAGTTTGTTGAATAGTTGTTAGTTGATGGCCCGAGCTATGGATGTAGTTCGGGCCATTTTTTTATCATGTATCTTTATAACACTCCTATACCGTCATCTCGGCCCCATGGGAGAGATCTAGCAACGCTATCTTTTAATCCTATATATTTAACCTCATAGAGGTTAAATATTGATAAATATAACCGACTAATGTTGATGCGACTCTGTAGGAGTCGTATGACTTTTGCACGATTGTGCTATAATTATTGAAATCCTTCGGGATTTAGTTCTGGTTACCGTTGCTACCGTCATCTCGATCGCATGAGAGAGATCTAGCGACTTTGCTCTTTAACCACATATTTTTCAACCTTAATTATCCAGCACCAACTCCATCTGTATGTTGGCACGGGCATAAGGAGTTGCCCTGCTCACCACCTTTTTAAACCCTAATTTATGATACAGGCTAATAGCGGGTTTAAGCAAAGTATTGCTTTCCAGATACAATTTTTTACCTCCTAGTTCTTTAGTAGCCTTTACAATGGCATTGCCCAGCAGCCAACCGATATTTTTCCCCTGTGCCTTTGGCGAAACCGCCATTTTTGCCATCTCAAAATCGTAATCAGGATCATCCATTTTAATCAGTGCGCAAACCCCAACAGGCTCATCCTTGTAAAGCGCCACAAATATTTTTCCCCCTCTATCTAAAATATAAGTTTTTGGATTATCCAGCGCCTTATAGTCGGCCGCTTCCATGGTGAAATAAGTAGAAATCCATTCCTCATTCAGCGCTTTAAAAGCAGACTGATACTTGGCTTCATACTCCACAATACGTACATCCTTGCTTTCTCTCAATTTTTTTTCCTCATTTACCCTACGCAAAAGCGATTTGTGGTCTAATAAAAATTCCCATTCAGCAATGGCCTCCCAAAGGTTGTGTCTAGCTTCTGAGGTAAGGGTTTCTACGGCTGCTTCTACATCTACCAACTGCACTTTTAACTTTTCCGAAAGCTGTTGGCCCTTTTCACTCAACTTCACTACGTTGGTACGCTTGTCTGCCGATTTTAAATTCGAAGCAACCAATCCCGCTGCAGCCATTTCCTTTATGATCTTGGTTACAGATGGCTGAGAGTGCCCAATCTCTTCCGCAATCTCGGTGATGGTTTTCTCGGTGTCTTCAATAAGAATAAAAAGCACTGGAAACCATTTTGGCGATAGTGGTAAATCATATAGTTTATAAATTTCAGTAGCGTCATCTGTAAACCTTGCGGTCAGCATTCTAAGTCTGCTACCCAGGGCCATTTTACCTGTTTTATCAAAAAAGCTCTTCATTGTATATCTAATTACATAACTGGTTATGCAAATATAGTTATTAATATTTTTCAAAACATTATTGTTGTACAATTTTATCTTATGAAGCTATACGATGTTACCTTGTTTGACGTCCTAATTGCTTTTCCATCTCAAAATCGATAAGTTCAACGTAGAAAAACTAAAAAAATAAACTGCTGTTTTATAAGTGTTAAGGCATCTTTTGTGAGTTTTAAGAAAAAAAGTCAAAAGCTAATTAATCCTTTCTAAAACTCACCATGTCTTAAAGAGGAACTAGACCAAAAGATATGAAAAGTAATATTCGCAATTTTTACTTATGCGTAATTTTATTCTGTTGCGCCATCGTATTCTCCTCATTTGTACGGATAATGGGGGCTGCCGACAAAATTGCTATGCCTTACAAAAAGGCTGGGCTGACCACCGAGCAAGCTGCTGCTCACCTATTAAGTCGTTTTACTTACGGCGCCGAACCTGGACAAGTAGAAGAGGTTACCAAAATGGGCTTGGAAAAATGGCTTAAAAAACAATTGGAAGGCGATGCAGACGATAAAGAATTGGATCAAATGCTTGCTAAATATGATGCCATTAACTTAACCAATAGTGAAGTAGAGGACATTTTCCCACAAGGGGCCAGAATTAATCGCTGGGCCATAAGAGATGGTTATCTCCATAAAGACTCACTGAACAACGGAAATAATAAAGCACAACGTGAAGCCATTCAAGCATTCATGAAAGATAAAGGCTACCGCCCATTGCAAGAGTTATACAGGCAGTTCATCAGCCAGAAAATATTAAGGGCTGCTTATGGCCAAAACCAGTTGAGAGAATTGATGACCGATTTTTGGTTCAACCACTTCAATGTAGCCTTGAATAAAAACCAATGTGCCAGTTTTGTACCAGCTTACGAGCGTGATGTCATTAGACCAAATGTATTCGGGAACTTCGAAAATATTTTATTGAAAACGGCTAAATCTCCAGCAATGCTGATGTATTTGGACAACTTTTCAAGCTCTGGCGTAAATGTACCCATGGAAGATCAAGAAATGATGTCGATGGCAGATGGTAACCAATTGAATGCCGAGCAGAAAACAAAGAATAAAGCTCGAATTAATAAAATCAAACAACAAATCCAACAAAAGAAAAAACAAGGGGGCTTAAATGAAAATTACGCTCGCGAGGTGATGGAACTTCATACCCTTGGCGTTGATGGCGGATACACACAAAATGATGTCACCCAAGCAGCTCGGGTACTTACAGGTTGGACCGTAGCACCTCTCGGAAAAGAAGGTTATGGTGCAGGGAATAAAAATATCATTGAGCGCTTAGGAAATGGGGGACTAAAAGATAAAGGGTTTGTATTGGATGGCGATTTCTTCTTTAATGCCAATAGACATGATAACGGAGAAAAAGTGGTGTTGGGCAAGAAATTTCCAGCTGGCGGTGGTTACGATGAAGGAGTGGAGTTGTTAAAAATGTTGGCCCATCATCAATCTACAGCAAAATTTATCTCCAAAAAATTGGCAGTACGATTTGTAAGTGATGTCCCTCCAGCTTCGTTAGTTGATAAAATGGCCAAAACTTTTACTTCTTCCAAGGGAGATATTAAAAGCGTGCTGATTACGATGGTGAATTCACCAGAATTTTGGTCAGAAGACTCACTTCGTGAAAAAACAAAATCACCATTTGAATTGGCCATGAGTGCGGTACGTAGCTTGAATGCGGAAATTACCCAACCTTACGAGCTGTACACTTGGATCAATAGAATGGGTCAGCAAATGTATTATTATCAAGCGCCTACAGGTTTCCCAGACAACGGCCAATATTGGATCAACACAGGTTCACTATTAAATAGAATGAATTTTGGATTGGCATTAGCCTCACAAAGAATTCCAGGCGTTAGCCTGAACTTAGCCGCGCTAAATAATCATAAAGAACCTGAAAGCGTAGAAGCAGCTTTGCTAACCTACAGTAAATTGATTATGCCAGAAAGAGAGCTGGGACAAACGGTAGCGAGATTAAAACCTATGCTTAATGATCCTAACTTGCAGCAAAAAGTAGCTCAAGCAGCGGAGCAAAACAGTGCAAATAAGCAAAATAATGAAATGGCCGATCAGCAAATGGATACAAAGCCAGAGAAACGAGAAAAGATGAAGTTGGGAAATGGCAAAAAAGCTATCGAAAATCCTACAATCAAACAACAAGCAGGTAACAATACCATGCTGGCACAAGTAGTAGGCGTAATTATTGGTTCACCAGAGTTTCAACGTAAATAGTTAAAGATATGGTTTCTAGAAGAGGATTTTTAAAAGCAGGTGGACTAGCTCTATTTGGAATAGGGTTGGGAGGCATTCCTGGGTTTTTAGCCGATGCAGTAGCAAGTACGGTAACTCCGTCATTGTTCAAGAAAAGAAAAATTTTAGTGTGTATTTTCCAAAGAGGAGCAATGGATGGCTTAATGGCGGTGACTCCGTTTACCGACAATTTCCTAAAAGCAGCAAGACCTTCATTGTTTATGACGGCAGCCAAAGGAAATGGTAATGATAAACCGTTGATTGATTTAGATGGTCGATTTGGATTGCACCCTTCAATGGCAGCCTTTGAACCTATGTTTAGAGAGAAAAGATTAGGCATTGTACACGGGATTGGGTCACCTAATAATACCCGTTCACATTTTGATGCACAAGATTTTATGGAATCTGGTACGCCATTTAAAAAAGGGACTACCAGTGGTTGGCTAAATAGAGCAGTAGGTTTATTGGGACATGATGCCGCTACACCATTCCAAGGCGTAAGTATTACCTCATCGTTGCCTAGATCATTTTATGGTGAAAATCCAGCAGTAGCTATCAGAAATTTATCAGATTTCAATATCCAAATGCGAGGCAATGTGGCTGGTGCAAAAATGGCTTCTAAAAGCTTTGAAGATTTGTACGATCAAACCTCGTCTAACTTATTGAAAAACACGGGGAAAGAAAGCTTTGATGCCATTAAAATGCTTCAAAAAACAGATGTGAGAAATTATAAGCCAGAAAATAATGTGGTTTATCCAACTACCGCTCTCGGAAACTCTTTAAAACAAATTGCACAGCTGATCAAAATGGATGTGGGAATGGAAGTGGCATTTGCTGAATCGGGAGGTTGGGATACCCACTTTAATCAAGGTAAGGATACAGGTGTTTTTGCTCGTAACGTAAACGATTTGAGCAATTGCATGATGGCATTTTGGAACGACTTAGCAAAATATCAGGATGAAGTGACGGTAATGACCATGACAGAATTTGGTCGTACGGTAGCTCAAAATGGTACTGGCGGTACCGATCACGGACGTGGCTCTTGCAACTTTATTTTAGGCAACAGCGTAAACGGTGGTTTGGTTCATGGCTTGGTTAATCCTTTATCTAAAGATAATTTGGAAGATGGTCGTGACTTAGCGGTAACTACCGATTTTAGAAGTGTATTTAGTGAGGTGGCCGATACCCATTTGGGCATTGCCAATGATAAAGTGCTATTCCCTGATTTTGATGGTAAGAAAATTGGGGTAATGAGAGCCTGATAAAAAACTAAGAAGGGATCAACATCGCATAATAAAACGAGGCCCAAGAGTATATTCTTTTGGGCTTTTTTGTGCAACAAATAATTTGCAAGGCTTGTTGTAATTTGAGCTATTTTTGTCAAATAAAATCAGAGATGAGAAAGCCTATATTATCCCTTCTTTTGTTGATTTGCTGCTTGCAAAATCTGTTGGCGCAAGATCTTTCACAACAAATACAGCCAAACCGACAAAATAGTGAACTACAGATCAAAAATCCGTATGTGATTTTTATCTCGGCTGATGGTTTTAGGTATGATTATGCGGAGAAATATCAGGCGAAAAATTTACTGGCATTGAGAGAAAAAGGAGTAAAAGCAATTTCAATGAAGCCTTCTTTTCCATCCGTTACCTTTTCAAACCATTATACCTTGGCCACTGGGATGTATCCTTCTAGGCATGGAATTGTAAATAATTCATTTTACGATCCCAACAAAAAGGAACTTTACGTTAAAACAGATCGTAGTGCCATTAAAGATAGTACTTGGTATGGCGGCGTGCCCATTTGGGTGCTGGCAGAGCAACAAAAAATGCTTTCGGCAGCATTTTATTGGTTGGGTTCAGAAACGGCTATTTTAGGAATAAGACCAACGTACTGGTATAATTTCAATACTAAAATCCCGATGGATGTACGTATGGAAGTGGTGAAAAACTGGTTGTCGTTACCAGAGGAAAAACGGCCACATTTGATTAATTTCTATTTCCCAGAAGTTGATGTTGCAGGTCATCATTTTGGCACCGACTCAAAGGAAACAGCCGATGCCGTTAAGTTAGTGGATGACTGCGTAGGTGAAATGGTTAAACTCACCAAAGAAGTTGGACTGGACGTGAATTTTGTTTTTGTTTCAGATCATGGCATGACCAATGCTGATAATATCAATACGATGCCTCTGCCACCAATGATTGATAAAGAAAAATTTATTGTGCCTAATGGTGATGCACTTTTGCAAATCTATGCCAAGGACAAAAAAGAAATCAAGTCACTCTATCAAAATTTGAAAAAGGAAGCGGTTGATTATGACGTATATCTCACCAATAAAATGCCGAAACGTTGGCATTACCGTGCAAAAGATAATAAAGATAGTAGAATAGGGGATATCATCATTATCCCACATTTACCTAAAATCTTTAACCTAACAGGAAAACCTACTACAGTGGGAAAACATGGTTTTGATAATGACATGCCCGATATGCAGGCGGTTTTTTATGCCTGGGGGCCAGCTTTCAAAGAAGGATTGACTATTAATTCGTTCGAGAATGTACATGTCTATCCCTTATTAGCGAAGATTTTAGGCTTATCCTTTGATCACAAAATAGATGGAGATATTAAGGTGTTAGCGCCTATTTTGAAATAACGTTTTTGGGAATGTCACCCCTTTCGTAGGTTCACCAGTTGTTCATCGTTCGTCATCTAGACTGCAGCCTATACCGACACTTCGTTAGCGTAACCAGAATCTTCGGGACAGAGATTTTTCAATATGCTAACTTCACATTATGTTTTCTAAATGTCACCCTTTCAGGGTTGATTTAGCATTCGCTTATATGTTAAGTTATAAATATTTTACCCCTTCGGGGTTTCCAGCGATAGTTTATCAATCGTCATCTCGGCAATTTGTACCAATTCATCAATATTCTAATAATAATCTCGTCCTTTCAGAGCCTCCTTCCCAATAAGTTTCGGATATAATTTAATGATATCCCAATAAAACCCGAAGGGTTGACATTCTTATAGCTCACGGCCATGCCACCCATAACCCCGAAGGGGTGAAATAAATAAAAAAACATCTGTCATTCAATCCAATCGAACAAATATTTTTGATCATGAGCAATTTCATATTTTTTTAAGAAATCGAAATATTCCTCTTTGAAGCTCTTTTTCCGATGATGCTCTTCCTGATTTAAGATGTAATTATACACACGATCAATTTGCGAATGGCCATAAGAAAATGCACCGTAACCCTCTTGCCATTGAAATTTGCCTTTAACCCATCTTCTTTCATTAACAAACTTCGACGAATTGTTTTTAATGTCTCTTACTAAATCAGCAATAGCCATAGAAGGTTTCAAGCCAACGAAACAGTGGATATGGTCGGTATAGCCATTAATGATAATCGCTTTTTGGTCTTTCAAATTGATGATGCCAGCGATATAGCTGTACAATTCATTTTTCCATGCAGCATGAATAAGATTTTCACGTCCTTTCACAGCGAACACAACGTGTATGTATATTTGAGAATAAGTTCCAGCCATGGTAGTAGATATTCTCCAATTTAATAAAAATGAGTAACATTTTAGTGTGGTTTAGGTGATTACCTTTCACATTGCAGATATTTATTCCTACAACCTTTAAACCTTATAAGAATGAAGAAAACCATTACCATCGCTAGCTTAGCACTGGTGCTTTCAAACGCAGTATTTGCCCAACGCCCACAATCGGCACAAGGAGGTAACTCCCAAAGAGGAGCTACCCCTGCAGCAGCAAATGCACAAGCTCCAAAAGAAGAGCCTACCCCAAGAGTAAACAATAATATTGCTTCCAGAAATATTGTTCCAGAAAGTGCTGTGGTGACCAATCACACCGTAACCATCAATGGAAAGGCAGTGCCTTACAAAGCTACTGCAGGAACTTTGCCGGTATGGGACGAAGAAGGCAAAACACTTGCAGGATTATTCTACACCTATTACGAGAGAACTGACGTTTCAAATAAAGACAGCAGACCTTTAGTCATTTCATTTAACGGCGGGCCAGGTTCAGCATCCGTTTGGATGCATATTGCCTACACAGGCCCTGTAGTACTTAATATCGACGATGAAGGCTACCCAGTGCAGCCCTATGGTTACAAATACAACAGCACTTCGATATTAGATGTGGCCGACATCGTTTACATCGACCCTGTAAATACGGGTTATTCCAGAGCAGTAAGTAAAGATGTACCGACCAATAAATTTTTCGGAGTAAGAGCAGATATCAAATACCTGGCCGAGTGGATCAATACCTTCGTTACCCGTACCAACAGATGGGCGTCTCCAAAATATCTAATAGGCGAAAGCTATGGCACTACTCGTGTTTCTGGCTTAGCGCTAGAATTACAAAGCAATCACTGGATGTATTTAAATGGTGTAGTTTTGGTGTCGCCAACAGAGTTGGGAATCGAAAGAGGTGGCGTAATGGATGCAGCCCTACGCTTGCCTTATTTTGCAGCAACCGCTTGGTATCACAAGGCGTTACCAGCAGATCTGCAATCTAAAAAACTTACTGATATGCTGCCCGAAGTAGAAACATTTACCATTAACGAGCTGATGCCTGCCATGGCTAGGGGAGGATTCATCTCTGCCGACGAAAAAAAGAAAATGGCTGCTAAAATGGCTCGTTTCTCAGGACTTCCTGAAAAAGTCATCTTGCAAAACAACCTTAATATTTCTACCAATCTATTTTGGAAAGAATTATTGAGAGACAAAGGATTTACCGTGGGTCGCTTGGATTCGAGGTATAAAGGTATAGACAAATCTGACGCTGGAGATCGTCCTGATTATAATGCAGAATTGACCTCGTGGTTGCATTCCTTTACACCAGCCATCAACATGTATTTACGTAATGAACTGAACTACAAAACCGATTTAAAATATAATATGTTCGGTCCCGTAAACCCTTGGGATAGAACTGGCGATAATACTGGCGAAAACTTAAGAGCCGCCATGGCTCAAAATCCATACTTGCATGTTTTGGTACAATCGGGCTATTATGATGGTGCTTGCGATTATTTTAACGCCAAATACAATATGTGGCAAATGGATCCAAGCGGTAAATTGAAAGATAGAATGAGCTGGGAAGGTTACGAAAGTGGTCACATGATGTATCTCCGTAAGGTAGATCTAGCACTTGGAAATGATCATATCCGAGAGTTCATCAAAAAATCAACGCCAAAGCAAGGACAATCTGCTAAGTTTTAATTTTCGAAGCGCAATGCTTCTACAACGATAAACGGTAGTCCCGCTTTTCGTTACAATCTTTTTGTTTTGCCTTCTTTGTCATTCCGAGGAACGAGGAATCTACTTCTGATTTGCAGAGCCTAACAGATCCTTCACTTACGTTCAGAATGACAAGTAAAAACAAAAAGTATTTTCACTTCAATCGGGGCTATTTTACTACACCTTTGCAACAGCAAATGGATGATTCGAAACCTCGTAGGTATTTAAAACCTACGAGGTTTGTTTAAAGCTTAATAATTAAAACCCAACTTTGAAAATCAGCCTATTTTTCTTACCTTTTGAAATAAAAGGAATAAAATACTAACTACTAACCCTGATGAAAATATTTAGGACATTTATCAGTTTAGTTGTCGCTATTTACGCTGCGGTTAGAGGCGTTGAATTTGTTCAGCAAGAATCCAACACCATGATTTTATTTGGGGTATGCTGTTTGCTTTTAGCAGTGGGATTATCCTACATTTCAGTAAGATCATTATTTCAAAAAAATTGAGCATTAAATTTTATTGTTAATTGTTTGCAGATAAATGCTTAATTTTACCGCCCCATATGCAACAACTGAAAACATCATTTGATTTCGAAAAGCCTTTGTCAGATTTGTACCAACAAATTGACAAGGTGAAGCAAATAGCCGATAAAACCAAGGTTGATATGTCGGCAACGCTGGCAGAGCTTGAAGAAAAGGCCGAGCAAACTAGCACCGATCTTTATTCAAATCTTACTGGTTGGCAAAAAGTTCAAATGTCTCGCCACGCTGAGCGTCCCCAAACATTGGATTATATCAATGCCATCTGCGACGATTTTATTGAGCTTCACGGCGATAGAACTGTAAAGGATGACAAAGCCATCATTGGTGGTTTTGCGACCATTGACGGACAAACCGTGATGATCATCGGTCACCAAAAAGGTAAAAACACTAAAGAGCGTCAATACCGTAATTTTGGTATGGCCAATCCCGAAGGTTATCGGAAAGCCCTACGTTTAATGCGTTTGGCCGAGAAATTCAATAAACCCGTAATTTCGTTTATTGATACCATGGGTGCTTACCCTGGTTTGGAAGCCGAAGAACGCGGACAAGGTGAGGCAATTGCTCGTAACCTACTAGAAATGTCAGTGCTAAAAGTGCCAATCATTTGCTTTATTGTAGGTGAAGGTGCTTCTGGTGGAGCTTTAGGTATTGGTATCGGCGATAAGGTATACATGCTTGAGCACACTTGGTATTCTGTAATTTCACCAGAATCTTGCTCTTCTATTTTATGGAGAAGTTGGGATTTCAAAGAGAAAGCTGCAGAATGTTTAAAGCTTACCTCAGAAGACATGTTCAAAAACAAGTTGATTGACGGAATAGTGAAAGAACCACTTGGTGGGGCACATCAAAATCCAGAAGAAATGGCAGAAACTTTAAAAGCCCAAATTTTGGACGATTTAAAAAGCCTTAAAAAGATGGATTCTGAAAAACTAATTGCTAAAAGAATTGATAAATTCTGTGCAATGGGTGTCGTAAACGAAGGATAAAAAATCACATATATTTAAAAAGCACAATCAGAAACGGTTGTGCTTTTTTTATGGATACAATTTTAGGTGCAGCAATATCATTAATGGAGCATAATCGTTCCTTCCCGTCATTTCGACCGTAGCGGAGAGATCTTTGGACTATGCCATAAGCTATACTGTTAAAGCACTTTGTCATTCTGAGCATAGCGAAGAATCTTAATGTAATTGTAAGGAGATGTCTCGTATCCTCGACATGACAGCAATTTTCAACGGTAATATTCAAAACACCTCTTTTGTTTGTTTCAAGAGAAAAACATCTGAAATCCCAAATAAACAAAAAGCCGCTTTGAATTACTCAAGCGGCTTTTTGTTTTAAAAGATACCATCTTATAGTTTCATAAAATCTGGAGGCAACTCCCCAAAGTATTGGGCAAAACCACCATGACTAAATAGAGATTTAATTTGAGTCTCTAAATCCTTAGCTAGTTTAGGCTGATTGTACTGCGTAGCAACCTTAGCCATTGGCATTAAACCGTAGAACAAACCTATTTGTACAGGCTCTTGACCTACCAATCTGCCCTTGCTCTTCGTCACATCGCCTAGGTAGGTAATCTCTTTGCCAATATAATCAGCATACTTTTTGATTAATTGGTTGGCCTTTTCAGTCTCACCCAAAGTATAAAGATTTTGTGCCATGGTTGCCGCACCCATCGAGGCACGCATGCTGTAAATCTTATTTGGAATCACTTCATCATATCTCTTCATCACCTTTTTAGCGTCTTCTAATCTACCAGCCTTAATTAGCTCCGTAGTTAAGCTGTTGAAAATGTTATTGAAGATAGAAATATCATCAGCAGATTGAATGTCTAAATACTTCGCATTTTTAATGTTGCCCCATTTGAATTTATTCATCACATGGTCATACATTGGATCCAAGTTTACGGGTTGCTCAGACTCGTCTCTTTTGGTTGGATCTAAAGGCAATAATCTTAAAGCCAAACCTTCGCTATATAAATATTTATCCAATCCATTAAATTGGTTTGAAGGTACCGTACTCGCAAAATAAATTGGACGTTTCCAGTTGTTGTGAGCCAAAATATCAAACATTGCCAAAGTTCCTTTGGTTACATAATCCTTATTGAAGGTCCACTCTAAGCTAGGAACAATATCTCCCGCACGGTTAGCTGGTAAAGTTTTGGTGTTAATTACGTCCTGCGGATTTACGGTTAACTTAAATTTCTTTGTTGGAATAAAATTGGTGGTGGTGCCGTCCTGTAACGGAAGTTTATCATCAGCATCATCAGATAACAATAAATCTACAATCTGTTTTAATTCAACAGGCTGTGCAATGCCCATCTCTTTAGAGTACATCACATCTCTTACGCCAGAAACATATTGTTTTTCTGTCATTGAAATTGGTAAAGCCTCTGATTCGTGCACCTTGCGCTTCATACCGTTGATATACCAATCTGTATCAAATAAACTTAAGTTCACCAATCTAATATCAGGTCTAATACCTTCCACCTCTTGTGCGTACCAAAGAGGGTAGGTGTCATTATCGCCGTAGGTAAACAAGATGGCATTAGGCGCACAAGATTCCATGTAGCTAATGGCGATATCTCTAGCTAAGGTTTTGGTTGAACGATCGTGGTCGTTCCAGCCTTCTTTGGCCATCAATACAGGTGCAATCAATAAACCAATTACACTGGCCACGATAGCGCCTGTTTTGGGATCTATTTTTTTAAGTAGCCATTCTCTAATGGCAATAACCCCTAAGCCAATCCATATGGCAAAGGCGTAGAAGGAACCTACATAAGCATAATCCCTTTCCCTTGGTTCCAAAGGTTTTTGGTTAAGATAAAGGACAATAGCCAATCCTGTAAAGAAAAATAGGAGACCAATGATTCCTGCATCTTTAGGATGACGGCCAAAATGCCAAACAGCACCAATCACACCTAAAATCAACGGAAGGAAATAGAAACGATTGTAGGAGTTACTTTCTTTAATTGATGGAGGTAAATTGGTCTGGTCGCCGTACAACATCGCATCAATAGGTTTCAAACCGCTAATCCACTGGCCCTCATAAGCACTACCTTGACCTTGCTCTTCGTTCTGGCGACCAGCAAAGTTCCATAAAAAGTAACGCATGTACATAAAACCAACTTGGTGACGCATAAAGAAGCCTAGGTTGTCGATGAAATTAGGAAAGTGGTCATCGCTCATGCCCATCATGTCCTTGTAGTACTCGATATGCCTTTCCTCATCGCTATACATACGAGGGAATAAAACTTCGTGTTGCAGCCTGCGGATACTGTCTGGGAAAGTTTCATTCTCACCATAGATACGCTTACTCTTGATCCCCGAAACCTCATATTTAGTATCCCCTTTGCGATAAGACTTACCTGTTTCTACATAAATAGGAGAGGAACCGTCATCCTTGTATTTAGGAATAGAATTATAGTTAGGACCAAAAAGCAAAGGTCTATCTCCATATTGCTCGCGGTTCAAATAGCTTAAGAAAGAGAAAGCATTATCCGGATCACTGTTGTTTAAATTTGGTTTTGCCTGTGCCCTAATCAAGATCATGGCAAATGAAGAGTAACCAAAAATGATCAATACCGTTGACAATAGGGCTAAGTTTAAAACTCTTTTTTGGTGTTTAATAGAATATCTGATGCCCCAAACCAAGGCCCCAATCAATAGGATAGCGAAAAATAATACGCCAGTTCCAAAACCCAAACCTAAAGTGTTTACAAAGAATAAATCGAAATAGGCACCAAAAGAAACAAGATATTGGATAATGCCGTATTGTACCACCGCTAAAATAAGGATGCCGATGCCCAATGTTTTGAAAATACCAGGGGTAGTAGGCTTCTCTGCCTTCTTGAAATAATAAACGAAGGCAATTGCTGGAATAGTTAAAAGGTTAAGTAAGTGTATCCCGATAGATAAACCCATGATATAGGCGATGAACAATAACCAGCGATCTGATTTTGGCTCTTCTGCAACGGCTTCCCATTTTAAAATACCCCAAAATACAATGGCGGTAAATAATGATGAAAGGGCATAAACCTCGGCCTCTACTGCCGAAAACCAAAAGCTATCTGAATAGGTATATGCTAAAGCACCAACTACGCCAGCACCCATAATGGTAATTAAAGTAGCACTTGAAATTTCTTCGCCCTTTTTTACCAATACTTTTTTCGCTAATGCTGTAATGGTCCAAAACAAAAACAAAATGGTTGCGCCACTGGCTACTGCAGAACCAAAGTTCATGAAATAAGCGATTTTAGAAGTATCGCCCATGGCTAATAAAGAAAAAAAGCGTTCGATCATTAAAAATAAAGGAGCGCCTGGCTGATGTACCACCTGCATTTTATAGGCGGACGCGATAAATTCACCACAGTCCCAAAAGCTTACGGATGGCTCTAGTGTTAAAACATAAGTAATAGTGGCAATAAGGAAACAAGCCCAGCCAATAATATTGTTTGTTTTTGAATAGTTCATATTCTGATATGATTTCTTAACCCTTGGTTTTGATGCATTAAAATGCTGCCGAAAATAAAGAAATAGATTGATAAAGAAGTTAGCGATTAATCTTATTTAACAAAAAATAACTAAATCTAATTGAGTATCAGCGAGAGTAAGAAATATTTTAAAATTTTTTGTGCGAGTTATTTGCAAGTTTCAAAAATGTGCGTACATTTGCATTCCCTTTCAGCAACACGCTTGAAAATGGAGATTGTCCGATAGTATAAGGGTAGTACAACGGTTTTTGGTACCGTTTGTCTTGGTTCGAATCCAGGTCGGACAACAAAATCACGTCGGGTTGTGAATAAAACCGCAACCCGATTTTTTATTAACAAGCATTGATACCCGCAAATCATGCCATTGCAATTTAACCCTGTTAAAATTTTTGCTGGAAGTGGAACCAAAGACCTTGCTAGCAAAATAGCTGAAGAATACGGTAAACCGCTCGGTAGTGTTACCTTAAGTAAATTTAGCGATGGCGAATTCCAGCCTTCATTTGATGAGTCAGTTAGAGGCAGTGATGTTTTCCTTGTTCAATCTACTCACCAGCCTAGTGATAATTTAGTGGAACTTTTGTTAATGGTTGATGCCGCTCGTAGAGCATCTGCGCATTACATTACAGCAGTAGTTCCTTACTATGGTTTGGCCCGTCAGGATAGAAAGGATAAACCTCGTGTCGCTATTGGTGCAAAGTTGGTGGCTAATTTATTGAAAGCAGCAGGTATCCATCGCATTATGACCATGGATTTGCATGCGGCGCAAATTCAAGGCTTTTTTGATATTCCAGTAGATCACTTGGATGGAGCAGTAATTTTTGTTCCTTATATCAAAAGTTTAGGTTTAGAAAACTTAACCATTGCCTCTCCAGATATGGGTGGTTCATACAGAGCCAGAACTTTTGCTAAGTTCTTCAATGCTGAAGTGGTGATTTGTGATAAACGTCGTAAACGTGCCAATGAAATCGAATCGATGTCGATTATTGGTGATGTTACAGGGCAAGATATTGTGTTGATTGATGATATTTGTGATACAGCAGGTACGTTGGCTAAAGCCGCACAGCTGATCATGGATAATGGTGCCAAAAGTGTAAGAGCGGTATGTACGCATCCTGTACTTTCTGGTAAAGCATACGAAACTATCGAAAACTCGGTGCTGGAGGAACTGATTGTAACGGATACCATTCCTTTGAGACAAGAAAGCCCGAAAATTAGACAGTTAAGTACGGCTAAACTGTTTGCAAAGGCTATTTCCAGCGTAAACGAGTACGGCTCAATTAGTGAGCTTTTTAGAGTGTAATAAAGGTGAATTGTAGAATTGGTTATTCGGTTAACCGATTTAAACAGTTCCCAATTAAACAATAAATAAATATAAATAACATGAAAACTATCGCTATTAGCGGTTCTCTTAGAGAGAACGTAGGGAAACGCGATGCTAAAGAGCTTCGCTACGAAGGTAAAGTTCCTGCGGTATTGTATGGTGGTAAAGAGCAAGTTCACTTTGCTGTTACCAGAACTGAGTTGAACGATGCTATCTATTCGCCAGAAGCTAACTTTATTGAAATTACACTTGATGGTAAAGCTGTAAAAGCAATCATTAAAGACACTCAATTTCACCCACTAACTGATTTATTGTTACACGTTGATTTTCTTCAATTGTTTGATGATAAAGAAATCACGATGGAAATCCCTGTTAAATTAGCTGGAACTTCTCCAGGTGTTAAAATGGGTGGTAAGTTGGTGCAAAAATTACGTAAACTACGTGTGAAGTCATTGCCTAAAAACATGCCTCAAGTAGTTGAAGTAAGTATCTCTAAATTGGAAGTAGGTAACTTATTCCGTGTTCGTGATCTAGAAAAAGGCGAGTACTTTGTAACTAACACTCCAGAAGATACTATCGTATCAGTAGGAATGTCTAGAGCATTGAAACAAGCAGAAAACGCTGCTAAAGGCGGTAAATAATCTGAAGATTTAGATCTTTCGATTTACAAAATAAGATGGCATTCCATAACGGGATGCCATTTTTTGTGAGCTAACATTTCGCTCGCAACTTTTAACCCATAACTTTTCAACTTTTAACCCATAACTGCTTACCTTTGCCCGCATGAAATTCTTGATCGTAGGTTTGGGCAACATTGGTGCCGAATATGTAGGAACACGTCATAACATAGGTTTTGATATTGCTGATGAGCTGGTTGCTGGTTTAGAGGGTAGTTTTGAACATGGCAGATTGGCCTATCATGCAGAAGTATCTCATAAAGGAAAGAAGCTGCATGTGATTAAACCTACTACCTATATGAACCTTAGCGGCAAGGCAGTGAACTATTGGATGAAAGAACTGAAAATAGCACCTGAAAATGTATTGGTTTTGGTAGATGATTTGGCTTTGCCTTTGGGCAAGTTGAGAATGAAATTGCAGGGCAGCAGCGCTGGACACAATGGCTTAAAAAGTATTGAAGAGGTTTGTGGTGGACAAAACTATGCCCGCTTGCGTTTTGGAATTGGGGATGATTTTCCTAAAGGGAGACAAGCGGAGTTTGTATTGGGGGCGTTTGATAAAAATGAGAAAAAAGAACTGCCCGTGTTAATTAACAGGGCAGTGAGTATGATTAAGAGTTTTGCAACAATAGGCGCGGCTCAAACCATGACCTTGTTCAACAAATAATTTCTCTTATCTTTTTGTGAGTGCACTGATTTTTTCATGCAACACATCAATTTTAAATGGTTTGCCAATAATATCATCAGCACCCACTTCTTTGGCATTTTCTTTATCATGATCAAGTACACCTGCTGAGAAGGAGATGATAGGTGTTTTTTCCTTCCCAGGAATGTGGCCATTTCTAATTTTCTTGATCGCTTCTAATCCATTCATTACTGGCATATAAGTATCCATTAGCACGAGATCGAAATTTTCTTTCTCCAAAGCTTCCAACGCGGCGGCTCCATTGGTTACTACGGTAGTTTGTACCTTCCAGTCGTTCAATATCTTTACAATAAGAAATACGTTAATCGAATTGTCTTCGGCCACTAAAACTTTTAAGCCATTAAGTGGTGCTAATTGCTCTGATGCTTTGTTCACTTTTATTTTTTCTTCCTTTTCTATTACATTATACCATTTGGAGAACGAGAAGGTACTACCTTTTCCGAGTTCGCTTTTTACATCAAGCTCGCCACCTTTTAATTCTGCCAGTTTTTTAACGATGGAAAGGCCCAGTCCAGTACCACCGTAAACTCTGGTGTGTACATTTTCTACTTGTTCAAAAGAATGGAAAATGGTTTCGATATTTTCTTGAGAAATTCCGATGCCTGTATCAATGATTGAAAACTTAAGGAAGGCATTATTTATTTTTTCTTCCAAAATTTCCACTTTAAAAACCACTTCGCCTTCGTTGGTGAATTTGACCGCGTTACTAAGTAAGTTCATGAAAATTTGGTTCAAACGTAGTGAATCGGCCATGATAAATTGAGGCACCCTTTCATCAATCAACAGCTTTAAGGCAATGTTTTTTTCAATGGCCTTAATGTTAAGCAAATTAGCTGCTTTTGTAGCCAAATCTTTAATGTCGGTTTCCGCAAAGTTGATACTGTATTTGCCTGCTTCTATTTTCGAAAGGTCTAAGATGTCGTTAATTACTCCTAACAATGAGGTTGAAGACACATCCAGCAGATTGACTATTTCGTTTTGCTCCTCGCTTAGTGCTCCTCTTTTGAGTAAGTGAACCAAACCGATAATTCCGTTAATAGGGGTGCGTATTTCGTGGCTCATGTTGGCCATAAAATTCTCTTTAGCCCTTTTACCCTGCTCGGCTTCTTCCTTGGCTTTAATTAAATCGGCCTGTATTTTTTCTAACTGTAGATTTTTGGTTTTAATCTCGATTTGTGTTTTTACCAATTGTATAAACGAATCAACCTTGGCCGAAGTGATATAAGGGTCTAGTGGTTTATACAAATAATCCACCGCACCTGCGGTTAATCCTTTGATGGCATATTTAGGCTCTGTAGAAATTGCGGTTACAAAAATGACTAGAATATCTTGAGTGCGAGAGTTGTTTTTAAGAATTTCTACCAATTCAAAGCCATTCATTTCTGGCATTTGTACGTCAACAAGAGCGATGGCAATCTCCTTCTCCCAGCAAATACGAAGGGCATCGTTTGGAGAAGTAGTAGTAATGATATTGATGTCATTCCTATTTAAAAGGGCTTCCAAAGCAATGATGTTTTCTTGCTTATCGTCTACAATTAAAAGGTTTATCTTGCTCATTTTGATTTGCTTAATTAATTTTTTGATAAATGTTGTTCTTCTTGTCCACTGCTTTAAATTTTTTGGCCAGTTGTGGATCTCGGATGGTTTCTTTGCCGCCTAAGCAGAGAAAGCCAAAATTGGCAAGGCTTTCATAAAAAAGGTTGATCACACTTCTCTGCAGCTCTGGATTAAAATAAATCAGCACATTTCTGCAGGAAATCACCTGAAATTCGTTGAAAGGTCCATCAGACACTAAATTGTGCATCGAGAACAGTACATTTTTTTTTAATTGTCGGGAAATAGAGGCAGCATCATATTGCGCAACATAATAGTTGGCTAAGGACTTGCCACCTCCTAACGCAAGGTAGTTTTCGGAATATTGCTTCATTTTTTGCAGGTCATAAATGCCCTCTTTTGCTGTTTCCAACACCTTGTGGTTAATATCTGTACCGTAAAAAAAACTACGGTTATATAAGCCCTGTTCTTCAAACAATATGGCAAAAGAGTACAATTCTTCTCCTGTAGAGCAACCGGCATTCCAAACTTTAATATGTTGGTAGGAACTAAGGTAAGGGATAACATGTTCTTTTACTGATTTGAAGAATTTTGGGTCACGGAACATCTCCGTTACATTCACGGTAATCTCATTCAAAAAATCATGAAAAAAATCTTTATTGTTGGTCAAGGTACTTCTTAAATCAAAAAAATCTAATCTTTTGAGCACCATAATTCTATTGATCCTTCTTTTTAAGGATGCCCTAGAGTATCCATCAAAATCAAAACCATAAATATTTCTAGTGACAAAAATGATGTCTTCTAATTGTTCGTCTGTGATTGCGTCTTTGGTCATATTCTTTAGCTTAACCAAACCCTCAACATCGACAATAGCTTGTCAATATCTACCGGTTTAGAGATATAGTCGCTCGCTCCAGCTTCAATACACTTTTCACGGTCGCTTTTCATGGCTTTGGCGGTGAGGGCAATAACAGGTAAATTGGCTAAATGTCTTTGTGCCCGTATTTTTCTCATGGCTTCATAACCATCCATTTCTGGCATCATGATATCCATTAAGACTAAATCTATTTCTTTATGTTCTTCAAGTTTTTCTAAGGCTTCAATGCCGTTGTTGGCAATCACTACTTTGATTTTATAATCTTGCAAGGCCGATGATAGGGCAAAAATATTCCGCATGTCATCATCAGTAATCAAAATGGTTTTATTTTCCAATGCTGTTTCAATAGTAGGCGCATAGTTTTTGGGCGCTTTGGTTGTTCTTGGCAATTCTTCACGAGCAGGCGTATCTGCTTGCAACTTGTTCATGAACAGGCTGACTTCATCCAATAATCTGTCGTTAGATTTGTTGCTTTTTAACACCATGGCTTGCGAATAGCGCATGATGCTTGCCATCTTATCCTTGTCCAGCTCCATTGCGGTATTGATGATCACTGGAACATCTTTAGTGTCGGGATTAGATTTGATCTCGTCGAGCAAGTCAAAACCAGAGAGGTCAGGCAGTTTTAAATCCAGAATGATACAGTCGAAAACACTTTCATCCAGCATTTGCCTTGCTTCAGCTCCAGTGTAGGCTTGTGATACCTTAGCCCCTTTTTTAATCAATTGTTCGGTAAGTTCATTGCTTTGCAGTACTTGGTCTTCGATCACCAATACGTTATGGAAATCGTATTTGTATTGGTTAGAAAGCAATTCAAAAGCATTGTCTAATTTTTCTTTTTCTACAGGTTTTTTCAGAAAGCCAATAGCACCTTCTTTTTTTGCCTTTGCAGGTTTCTCGTCTCCTGCCGACATCATATGGATGGGAATATGTTGTGTAGCTGGGTTGGCCTTCAGTTTTTTCAAAATGGTCCAGCCATCCATTACGGGCAACATCACATCTAATACAATCGCATCAGGAAGTTCAGTAGTGGCCAGTTCAAGTCCTTTATCGCCACTGTGCGCCAATATAGGTTCGAAACCTTTTTCAATGGCATAGGCCTTTAAAATTTCGGCAAAATTTTCATCATCCTCAACAATTAACAGTTTATTGCCATTGCTGAGTTTCAATGGAATAGTCTCTATACTTTCAGGGACAGATAAGGTGTCTTTTACAGGAAGATCTATTGGGGTATCTTTATCTGTAATCGTTTTTAACGTAGCCTCTATAGCTAAATCTTGAGGGATAAGCAAGGTAAATGTACTGCCCACGCCAACTTCGCTTTGTAGTTGAATTTCTCCGCCTAGTAAATTGGCCAATTCTCTGCTGATCGAAAGCCCCAAACCTGTGCCACCGTATTTTCTGCTGGTTGATCCATCTTCCTGCTGAAAAGCTTCAAAAATAATTTGCTGTTTGTCTTTAGGAATTCCTATGCCACTATCAGTAACGGCAAAATAAATTGGGTTTTTGTCCAGTTCAAGCAGTGATTTGTTGTACTTAACTTGCTCTTTTTGGGCAAGGCCAGCTTCTACAGTTACACGGCCACCTTTTCTGGTGAATTTGAAGGCATTAGATAATAAGTTTTTAATGACCTGCTCTAGCCTTGTTTGGTCTGTAGCAATGGCGGCAGGTAAATTGTCGTTAAGTTTAAATTCAAACTGGATTTCCCTTTGCTTGGCAAGTTCATTAAATAGGGAGTCTATTTGGCTCTTGATTGACTTAGGTTGAACTTGTTCAATGATCAAATCTACCTTGCCCGATTCGATCTTCGAAAGATCAAGAATATCATTGATCAAGGCTAACAAATCTGAACCAGCATTATGAATTACACCAGCGTATTTGATTTGTTCTTCGGAAAGGTTGTTGAGTTTGTTCTCTTTTAAAATCCTCGCTAAAATTAAAATACTATTCAAAGGCGTACGTAGCTCGTGGCTCATGTTCGCTAAAAACTCCGATTTGTATTTGCTGCTTAACTCAAGTTCTGCCGCTTTTAAGCCTATGGCCTCCTTGGCCTGGTTAATAGAAGCGTTTTTCTCTTCAAGCAATTGCGCCTTTTCTTCTAGTTCAGAATTAGCTTGCTGCAATTCTTCTTGTTGTACTCTTAATTCTTCTTCTGAAGCTTGTAATTCTTCGGTTTTGTGAATAAGATCTTCATTAGTTACACGCAGTTCTTCTTGTTGGCTAATCAATTCTTCTGCTTGCTGTTGCGTTTTTTCAAAAAGTTCCTGTAATTTAACTTTAGCCACCATACTATTTACGGCAATACCGATATCGCTTGCGATTTTCTCTAAGAAAGTAATATGCACCTCGTTTGGTTCAGCAATAAGGCCAATTTCTAAAACGGCAATGGTCTCTTCTTCAAACAACACAGGTAGGCATAAAATATGGCTTGGGTTGGCGTTACCCAAAACAGAACTGATTTTGAGATACCCATCAGGAACTGGGGTAAATAGACGTGTTTTCTTTTCCAATGCGGTTTGTCCAGCCAAGCCCTCTCCAAAGTGATATTTTTTATGAGCAAGATTTTCGTGAATGGCAAAAGAACCTCTAACAGATAATGTTTTTTGTGAGCGGTTAACTAAATAAAATACGCCGATAGGATAGTTCAGCACATTACAAATAGATGAAATGATATTGTCGGCAAGTTGATTCATATCGAATTCGCCTCTCATCACATCGTTTACTTTTGCCTCACTGCTCAATATCCAATTGTGCTGTTCATTTTTTACCGAAAGCTCCTTTAGTTCTGCATTGGTGAGTAGGATTTGTTTTTCTGTTTCCTTTTGCTGATCAAAAGTTTTTCTAATGTACCTTAATAGAAATAAAATTAAACCGAAAATAACGAGTGAACTTAAGCTAACAATGATAATGGTTTGACTACTTTTGGCATCCATCACCGCCCTTCTTTCCTCTAACAAACGATATTCTTCGGCAGTCATTGCATCCGTAAATTGCAATAATTTATTCTTGTAAATGCGGCCTTTGTCGGATAGAATATGTTTTTTTGCGGCATCAAATCCAAGGGTGCTCGCCTTATTCATGATCTGCTTCATGTCGGCAGTTTTGAGCGCTGCATATACCGCCATACTATCGATCTTTGCTTCCTGGCGCTTATTGTCGCTCACCAAATTCTGAAGCTTATCAACCAAAGGCATTATTTTGTCAATGCTCTTTATATAAGGCTCTCGATAATATTCTTTTTCCGTTAGAACATATCCTCTCAGTCCAGTTTCAGCATTTAAAAGCTCAATCTCCAAACGCTCTGCAGTTTTGGTCACATCTTGCGTATGATCAACCCAAGAATAGCTATCATTTAAGGATTTGATACTTAGATAAGATGCAATTGCAGAGATGAAAACAAAGATGAGAGAAACCGCAAACCCAGTAAGAATTTGCTGCTTAAAGGACAGTTTTAGCATAAGCCACTTTTTTTAAAAATATGGCTAAGATAGTTATAAATGGAGTATTGCGATAATGGAAAAATGAATTCCACAAAATATAGCTCGCTAACAAAGCCACTGTTTTAGTAACTTAGCGGGCTAATGCAAATAAAAATGACAAAACTATACGGTATCCCCAATTGTAATACAGTTAAAAAAGCACAAGATTGGTTAAAAGATCATGGCCTTGAGTATGAGTTTCATGATTTTAAGAAGAAAGGGGTGACGCCAGCTAAACTTACAGAGTGGTTTAATACTTTTGGCTGGGAAAAGGTAATTAACAAAGCGGGGCTTACTTTTAAAAAATTAAGTAAAGAAGAGCAGGCCGACATCAATTCGCCTGATCGTACCATTGCTTATTTAACAGCTAATACCAGTGCCATCAAAAGGCCAATTGTTGAGGTTGATGAAAAAGCAGTTTTGCTTGGCTTTAAGGAAGATGAATATCAACACTTCTTTAAAAAGTAATGGGCGTGTTAAATTTTGTTAAAAGAATTAGTTAGTGATTAAAGCGCATTAAATTTGAATATGTTAAAAAAACTATCTCTATTGGCTTTGCTGTTGTTGCCCTTCGTTGTAAAGGCGCAAACTTTTATGACAGGAAACGTTTTCGACAACGAACAGCGTAGTACAGCCTTGCAGGGGGTTGCCGTACGTAACCTCACCACAAAGGCAGTGGTAGTTACTGACAAAGACGGGCATTACGCCATTCCTGCTAAAACGGGTGATTTGCTGACTTATGCGTTAGTAGGTTATCAAACAGATACCATTTATTTGGTGAACCTTTTTCCTAAAAACAACTACTTAAGGATGGCGGTTAATACGCTAAACCCAGTCAATATCACGACCACAAAAGTTTCTCCTTTTCTAGATACCAAAGATCCTGACGCTACCCCAGCTCGTAGAGTAGACTATTCGAAAAATAGGGGCGGATTGCGCTTAGGCTTAGGTTATGGTAAATGGCGTAGACAACAAGAAAAAGAACAGAAGCTAGAAGAAGAAGCGGATATTAACGAGGAAATTTCCAAGAACTTTAATAAAGAAGTGATACAGAAATTAGTAAAATACAAAGGGAAGGATTTGGATGATTATATTGGCATGTATCGCCCAACGATAGACCAAATAAAAGCTGAAAAACCTTTTAATTACACGCTTTACATTGCTACTACCTTTAGCGAGTGGCAAAAACTGCCTGCTGATGCTCGTAAGCTGCCATCACTGCCTAAGCTGAAAACCAGCAACTAACAAGATTGGTAATATTCGTGTGCCATTTTTGCATATTGTTTCTTTTCAGATAACTTAGCATCAAAATATCAAACATAAACATGCGGAAAACGATTTCTAGAACTTTAGTGGTCTTGCTAACCCTTTTATGTGGGCAATTAAGTTTTGCTCAGGATAAACCAGCAGCTAAATATGTACCCGAAGAAGCTTTTGGGCCTCTTTTTTATACCCAAAATGGGAACGAGTACCGTTCGGCCAGTGGTGCTCCAGGGCCTAAATATTGGCAAAACAGGGTCGATTATAACATCAGCGCAAGCCTTGATGAAGCAACTAACCGCGTTAAAGCAACCATTACCATCACTTACAAAAATAATAGCCCTGAAAAGCTT
>NZ_QMHN01000005.1:0-98642 GCF_003313385.1 Pedobacter chitinilyticus
GTGCCTATCCCTAAACGCCCCCCTTCAGAAATGTCGGGGGGCTTTTTTGTGGACATTACTTTTTAAATACAAACAAAGTCAATTTGGGACCTGCACAGGTCCGTTGCTCCAAGGACCGGTGCACAGTTAATTCAGCTCCCTAAAACTGTAAGGGCCTCCTTAAGATCCCTGGTTGGGAAATACAAATGTCAATATCCGTTCTTTGTTAATTTTTATGCCTCCTATATGCTAGGGCACCTCTACATAGGATTCACAGTTTGAATCCTATGTCTTAAGGGAATCCAAGCAACAAGTACCATTACCATGAATCAGAAACAATGACTGCGAGATAAAGAGTGTTATAGCCTTTCATCGTAGATATAGAGAAGTCAGTTCTGAACATAAATATCGGATTGCCACTATTAATACATGGTTACTGGGTTTAGGCCTCCTTGTCCAACCAATTACGGATAAGGAAGATATCTATATGAAGTGAAGCTGCCGAATAATGTATCAACGACATACTGAAGCGAAATTTTGGCTTGAGAGAATAAAAACATATAAAAAGACCTTGAATACGCGTAGGTTATCCAAGGTCTTTTATATAATATGAAATCAGGAAATAGCCAATGTATTTCGGGACTTCACATAATCTTTAAAGTAGATAAAAAAACAAAGGCCGCATCCACGGCCTTATTGTTTTAAATTAACTATTATTAGAACCTAAACAAGGTCTCTTTGCCGCCAACTTTACCTCCAAAGTTTTGGATGTTGTAAGTGAGGGTAAACAGCCCGTGCCTACCAATATTGTTTACACGCAAATCTCTTGCGGTGTTTTCTGTGATGTAAACGTATCGTCTATTATTGGTATTTAGAATATCATTGAAGCTGCATTTTAATTGCAGTCGGTCATTTTTTAAGAATAAAAAGGTAACAGCTGCATTCCAGAATGCCATTTTATTATCTACTTCCGTTATGGATTGCGTGTTGTACTGCCAACGGTAATTGGTTTCCCAAACCACTTTTTTAGGCCAACGCAAAATCAGTTCCGTATCACTGCCATGATTGTAATAGTTTAGGTTGTTGTAGAAAGGATCTTCATAAAAGCTTTTGTTGAAACCAAAGCTATAGGTTTCGCCAAACTCCAATTTATCATTCAAATTAATTCTTCCACCAATCCTTGGACCGCCGTTAATCAATTTACTTTCGCTTCTTACCCCATTTACTATTACATAACTTTTATTGTAGTTGCCCCAATAGCCAGCGCTGATGGTGAATTGTCTCTTTGTACCCTTAAAATCTTTGGTGATGTTACCGTTACTGTGGAATTGCCAGATACCGTCTTCGTTAACAGGTGTAGTGGTTTGCTTTCCAGGGGTAGGTGATTGAGCATCGTCAATGGTTCTTTGCATAATTACACCATCGTTTTGAACGCTTCCACCTAAGTAAATATTATAGCTAAGCGCTCTTTGAGTATCGTATTTATACATGTTTAGGTTTACCTGATGCGTTTTAGATGGCTTCAAGTTTGGATTTCCGTTTTGGACAAATAATGGGTTAGTATTGTTGGCTACGGGTTGGATATATCTTACATCAGGTTCTCTGAATGATGGAGAGTAACTGAAATTTAAGCTTTTATATCTGATGTTTAACTGCGGTGCAAAAAAAGTGAAATGCTGGCCAAAACCATTATGTTTGGTGAACTTATTCTCTAGGTCGATGGTGTTGAACACAAAACCAGGTTGAATATTTAAATCCTTGTTAACTTTCCAACGTAAACTTACCCTGTTGTTGGTTTTAAAACCACTTTGCATTACTGTTTCTGTAAGGTTAGGAACGGCAATATCATAAGCCTGATTACTTGGGTTGCGTAAGAAGGTAGCCAAAGCATTTTCATTGTCTAAATAATTACTACTGGTGGCAATGTTTAAACTTAATGCTTTAGAGATTGGCTCACTGTAATTTGCATTTAAATTCAAGTTAAAATTGTCAATATCATTATCTCTCCATTGATCAAACGAGTTAGTTGATGTGGGGTTGTAAAAATTATTAAGCACAACGTTATAGTTGTCGCTAAGGTTTTTACGCTGTGAGATATTCACCGAGATATTTAAAGAGCGGCCAACTTTTTTAAAGTCTTTCCAAAGGCTGGCAGAAAGACCGTAGTCTGTGTTTCTACCTGTTAGTCGTGATGCATTTTTACCATCGTTGATCAAATCTCGGCTGGTATTAAAGGTAGAAGTGCTCAAGTCGCCAGTGTTTCTTGGTAAACCAATGGAAACTGCAGGTTCTATGGTTAGCTTGGTAAGGCTATCTAATTTGGCTTCTATTCTCGCACCTATATTATGGCTGTAGTTTCTGCTGTACTGTAAAGATTTTGAATTGGTATATATAAAGTTGTTGCCAAGGTTTTGCTCAACGTCAGTAGTTTGCTCATTGAATGTTTTGGCATAACCCAAGAAATACTTAGCATTAATTTTAACTCCTTTTTTGGTAAGGGTATTAAAGTTGGCTCCTGCTCCAGACGACGTTTGTACACCTCCGTTCATGGCGCCGCCAAAGGAAATGCCGTTCAGTGAAAATCCACCATCTGAATTAATCATGGTAGAGTTTACACCTGATCGAGAAAATCCACCGATACGCATCACATCACCAATGCTAAAACCAGGTTTGTTGGCATTATTGCTGTAACCTAAGACACTCACTTGGGTGGTATCTCTAAAAAAGTTCATGATTCCGCCAGCTTCATAAAGCTTGTTGGGGCCACCGCCAGCATAAAGTTTTCCAAATGCCCCGCTTTTGATAGCTCTTTTAAGTTTAAGGTTGATGATTTGGGGAACGTTGCCCGCTACAATATCTGGATCCCTGCGTTTAGCTTCTGGATCATCAGTTAACTGAACTTTGTCGATAATATTGGCTGGAAGATTTTTCGTCGCAATTTGTTGGTCGCCACCAAAAAACTCCTTGCCATCTACTAGAATTTTGCTGACTGGTTTGCCATTTACCATTATTCCACCATCACCATCTATAGAAACGCCTGGGAGCTTTTTCAAAAGGTCTTCTACCACAGCACTTGGTAGCGTTTTAAAAGACTCGGCATTAAATTCAATGGTATCTTTCCTTACTACAATAGGAGGTCTTTCGGATTGAATGACTACTTCATTGAGGTTGTTGGTTTTTTCGGTAAGATAGATATTGCCCAAACTTAAATTAGGTTGAGCGGCAGTTAAAGTGACTTCTCGGCGGTGGATATTATACATCCATGCATTGATGACTAAACGGTACCTAGTTCCAATTTCGAGATTGTTGATCTTGAATACACCCTTGTCGTCAGAAAGTTTATAAGAGAGCAAAACGGTATCGGCACCTTTAAAGATAGAAATGGTAGCGAAGTTAAGGGTCGTCTTTTTATTTAAACTATCTAACAAAGTGCCCGTTACACTGCCTTTTTGTGCAAAAGATAAGTGAAAACTAAAGATCAGCGTAAATAATAGTATGGTTTTCTTCATTTGTTGAGGTTTAGTCAGTAGACGCAACAAAAAAGATAATGTTGCATCAAACTAATAACTTAGTTTTTGAATTGAAACTTTTGCCTCAATTCATTACTGATCCTCAAGGGTTTGTATGAAGGAAAAAATCTTAGTAGAAACGCACTACAGCAATATTTTGCTGCTTACTTCCTTATCTATGGTGATATAGCCTGGATATTTAACCAGCCCGCCAGCTACTTTAATAGATGGTCTGATTTTCAAGGTAACTAATCCCTTTTTCTCAGAGCCGTTGGTGGCTCCCCCAATAAATGTCCCTATATCGTTCAACATTTTGTTATCTGTTAAAAATTTATAAATGTTGGCGTTTACTTGTACAGGAACTCGGGTGGTTTGCCCAGCACCAATATTTACGCTTTGGTTAACTGAACCAGTGAAAACTTCTTGACGATTGATCAAAACAATATAATCGAAATCATTAATAGCCGCCAAGTTATTCGTTGGATTGCTGATTTCTAAATTGAGTTTTGCCCTTAATGGGATATCTTTTCTAAGCATGCCCAGCGCAATGCCAGGAATACTAAGCGTATTTACAGATTTGCCATCTATTAGCTTCCTCACATCCGTTCCTGCAATGGTAATATCTGTGGCATCGGTAATGCGGTAGTCGCATTTTTCAAGCGCTTTAATCTGTTGGGCTTGTTTGTTAATGCCGCATGATCCTAAACTCAGGATAATAAGACAAGCTAAAAATAAATTTTTCATCTATGTGTGTAGTTTAAAGTAGTCGTAGTGCAAGGGTACTTTGATCATTTGCTTCATTAAACCTCATTTAGATGGTGATTTGAGTAAAAAATAAACTTGCATCTGCGGCTTGTAAAAATATGATATAAGTTCTGCAAACAATGTTCCATTTCAAAAGGCTTTAGCAAAATTTAACTATTTTAGCCATACAACCAATACAGAATGAACATCAGGAGATTTTTTCTTGCTGCTATGCTATTGCCATGCTTTTTAAAGGCACAAGTGCAACAGCCAAATGCTCTAAATGCTGCAGAAATTGCACAAGGCATTGCTACCCTGTCTATCAAAGGCAGCGTACTTTATATTGCCGCTCACCCCGACGATGAAAATACCAGATTGTTGGCCTATTTGGCAAAAGAAGCCAAAGTAAGGACCGCTTATTTATCGTTGACCCGAGGAGATGGGGGGCAAAACCTTATCGGAAATGAACAAGCCGAGCTTTTGGGTCAGATTAGAACGCAGGAACTACTGGCCGCTCGAAACATTGATGGTGCAGGACAGTTTTTTAGTCGAGCAAATGATTTTGGCTTTTCTAAAACTTCAGCAGAGACTTTTAAGATTTGGGGTAAGGAACAGATTTTGGCAGATGCAGTTTGGATCATCAGAAAGTTTAGACCTGATGTGATCATTACCCGTTTCCCTGAAGATGCTCGGGCTGGTCACGGTCATCATGCCGCGTCAGCAATTATCGCTAGAGAAGCTTTTGTAGCTGCTGCAGATCCTAAACAATTTCCCGAGCAATTGAAAAAAGGCGTAACGGTGTGGCAAGCAAAACGCATTTTATGGAATACATATAATTTTGGTGGGAATAATACCACTGCCCCAGATCAATTGAAGATCAATGTAGGTGTTTATAACCCGCTTTTGGGCAAAAACTACGGAGAAATTGCAGCCATTAGTCGTACCAATCATAAAAGCCAGGGCTTTGGTTCGGCTTTGCAACGTGGCGAGGCTTTTGAATATTTTAGCCACACCGCTGGCGAGCCTGCAAAAACTTCATTGTTTGACGGGATTAATATTGGCCTGAGCAATAAAGAAGTGATCAGTCTTCTAGCTAAAATACAACAGCAATATCAGCTTAACCAACCAGCGGCATCTTTACCAGATCTGCTGAAACTAAAAAAGCTTGCAGTGAAAGAGCAGGGTTTTAACCAGCCCTTGTTAGACGAAATGATTGCCGCTTGTGCTGGTTTATGGGCCGAAGCCGTGGTTCCAGAAGCAAGTTATGCGGTGGGCGATTCTATTGCGGTGACAGTAAATGCTATTTATAGAGCTTCTGCACCATTAAAAGTAAGGGCAAGCATCAACGGCAAAGAAATTGATTTGCAGGAAAATCGTTTATCATCTAGCAGATATGGCGTTAAAGCCAATCCATTAGATATTACCCAGCCTTATTATCTCAAAAAAGAGCATCCTATTGGCTATTATGTGATAGATAGGCAGGAAGAAATTGGTTATCCTGAAAACCCTTCAAGCTTAACGGTAAAAGCGATGTTTAGCATCAATGATGAACTGATTGAGCTTAACTTACCTATTCTGTATAAATCTGCCGATCCCATAAAAGGAGAACTTTACCAACCATTGGTGATTGCGCCGCAAGTAACCGCTAGCTTGAGCGATCAGGCCTATTTGTTTGTGAACAAACAGCCAAAAACCATTGAAGTAAATCTGAAAAGTTTTACCAAAAATGTGAGTGGAGAGCTGATCCCTATTTTGCCTAGCGGATGGAAAGCCAGCCCTGAGAAAATCGATTTTAAGTTTTCCCAAAAAGGCGATGCGCAGTTAGCGGTATTTCAAGTTACTCCAGGTGCGGGGTCGACTGCAGCGACACTTCGCTTGCAGGTAAAAACCAATGGACAAACAGAAAGCAAGGGCTTCAAAACCATTCGTTACGATCATATCCCCAATATCAACTTGTTCCCAGAAGCTACCGCTAAACTGGAAGTGGCCGATTTGAAAATTGCAGGAAAACGTATTGCTTATATTGATGGTGCGGGAGATTTAGTGGCCAACGCATTACAGCAAGTGGGCTATCAGGTGGTGCATTTGACCCCTTCGCAAGTATTGCTAAATGACCTTTCTGCTTATGATGCGATTGTTACTGGAGTAAGGTTTTTTAACGTAAATGAAGAGGCGAAAAACATCTACTCGAAGTTGATGGACTATGTGAAAAATGGTGGGGTTTTGTTGGAGCAGTACAATGTGAACAACGGATTAAAGTCGAGCACTTTTGGACCATATCCTTTTAGGTTAGTGAATAAGCGAGTGACAGAGGAAGATGCGGCAATTACCTTTACTAAACCTGCTCACGCTGCCCTTAATTATCCTAACAAAATTACCAGTAAAGATTTTGAGGGTTGGGTACAGGAACGAGGACTTTATTTTGCAGAAGATATCGACCCTAAATATGAAACTGTTTTAAGGATGAGCGATACTGGCGAAGCAGCCAGTGATGGCTCGCTTTTGATTGCGGATTATGGCAAAGGGAAGTTCGTTTATACTTCTTTGTCGTTTTTCAGACAATTGCCAGCAGGGGTTTCGGGAGCTTATCGTCTATTTGCGAATTTGTTGGCCAAGCCACTGTGATTTTTTACTCTGAGCAAAGCGAATAATCTCAAAAATAGATTTCTCACATGCGTTCGAAATGACGCTGTATTTAATGCAAAGCTATCCATACAAAAAAAACAACTATGCAAGAAGATCCAAAGGAACTACCACCATTTGTAAAAAGCTGGAAACAGTTTTATTACCTACTACTATTTTGGCTCGTATTACTCATCGCTTTGTTTTACGCTTTTACTAAATATTTCCAATGAGTAATTTAGATTGGGCAGTTTTGCTCATTACCCTATTGGGGATTGTAGGTTACGGTGTTTATAAAAGTCGTGGTACCAGAAGCATGGATGCCTATTTGTTGGGCGGTCAAAGTATGCCATGGTATACCGTTTGCCTTTCGGTGATGGCCACCCAAGCAAGTGCGATTACTTTTTTATCGGCGCCAGGTTTAGCTTATTCCTCAGGAATGAGTTTTGTGCAGTTCTATTTTGGCTTGCCCTTAGCCATGATTGTGTTGTGTATTACTTTTGTGCCTATTTTTCACAGGCTGAAAGTGTACACTGCATATGAATTTTTGGAGCAGCGCTTTGACTTCAAAACCAGGGCGCTCACCGCATTTCTGTTTCTGATACAACGGGGGTTATCTACGGGGATTACCATTTATGCACCAGCAATTATTCTTTCCACCATCCTAAATATCAATGTAACCTATACCACTTTATTTATGGGGGGCTTGGTAATTTTTTACACTGTTTTTGGGGGAACAAAAGCCGTTTCGTACACACAGTTGCTACAAATGACCATTATCTTTTGTGGTCTGTTTGCAGCTGGAGTGATGGTGGTACATCTGTTGCCTGAAAGTGTAGGCTTTGGTAAGGCCATCGATATTGCCGGAAAAATGGGACGGACCAATGCCATTGATTTCGATTTTAGCTGGACCAATCCCTACAATGTTTGGAGCGGGATTATTGGCGGCTTCTTTTTGCAGTTATCGTATTTCGGAACCGATCAAAGTCAGGTTGGGAGGTATTTAACAGGCTCGTCAGTTGGGCAAAGTCGATTGGGATTGTTGATGAACGGTTTGGTTAAAATTCCAATGCAGTTTCTAATTCTATTGATTGGTATTTTGGTATTTACATTTTATCAGTACAATAAAGCACCGTTGTTTTTTAATAGTTACGAATTACATAAACTTGAGCGTAGCGAACACAAGGCCGAATTGGCGAATATCCAATTAAAGCATGACCAACTTTTTGAAAAAAAGAAGCAAGAAGTGGAAAAATTGGATGTGGCTTTGTCTGCCAATAACCAAGCTTTGATTAACCAACAACGTACGCTGGTAAAGCAATATGATGAGGAGGGCAAAACGATTAGGGAAGAATTGAAAACCTTAATGTTAAAGAACGATGCTGATGCGGCTACGAATGACAATAACTATATCTTCTTGAGCTTTGTTACCGAGTACCTGCCAAAGGGATTGATTGGTTTGTTGATTGCGATTATTTTCTTGGCCTCAATGGGCTCAACTGCCAGTGCTTTAAACTCTTTGGCATCTACTACAGTGGTTGACATCTACAAACGCCTAATTAACAAAAGTGGCAATGATGGACAGTACGTAAACGCTTCGAGATGGGCAACCATTTTGTGGGGTGTGGTATGTATCATTATGGCGTTGTTTACCAGTAAAATTGGTAATTTGATAGAAGCGGTGAACATTTTAGGTTCCTTTATTTACGGGACTATTTTGGGTGTGTTTTTAGTAGCTTTTTATCTCAAGCGTGTAGGAAGCAAAGCCGTTTTTTATGCCGCTATTTTAGCCGAAGCGATAGTTTGTGTCTTGGGATTTCAGGAAGTGGTTGCGTACTTATGGTTGAACGTAGTTGGCTGTTTAGGCGTGGTAATTTTCGCTTATTTATTCCAAAAGTTGATAAAGGAAAAAGCCATAGAAATAGAAGCAACCGTTTAAGCATTCCTCTTCTTTGCGTTCCTTTGCGAGTTCTTCAAAAATCTCTGCGGTCAAATAATAAACGCTAAGAAATAGGAGCTAGGAGAAGAGCATCAAGTTTTGGTTTTTTAAACCCGATTGAACGGATTAGCCCGCAGCCCTGAGTTTACGAAGGCGAGGACTATGAGTGAAAGCGGGACGGAAGTTTGATAATAGTAAAGGCATTGCTTTACAAAAAAAGGAATAAGAATTCCTCTAGAAAAGTTATTCAAAAAAAATGGAGAAACCTTATTTAAAAGATTTCTCCACTCCTTACAGTCGGTCGAAATGACGACTAAATATTACCTTTTGGTTTGTTCCAATAATTGGGTGTTTAAACGAATGTACTCGTCGTTTTTGATTTTAGTAGCAATTTCAATACCTTCTTGGGCTGTTTTAGCCGCACCAGCTTTGTCGCCCATCTTCAATTGCACTCTGCCTTTCCAAAGTTTTACCCAAGGGGCATCAGTCATTTGTTTTTCAGCTTCGTTCATCCACTCCAAAGCAGTTTTTAAATCCTTTCCGTTGCTGTAGTAGTAAATTGCCGATTGGAAATAAGGTTTTTTGTCGCCTTTCATCGCTTCAGCAATATTGGCCATTACTCTTTGGTCAACATCAGTGCTAAGGTTAACATTTACCAAGGTGTTTTCCCATGATAATTGCATTTTTGCCGAAGCATCATATACATCGGCGAACTGAATGGTAAAGGTTTCTACTTTTTCTTTTAGTGCAACAGGTTTTACCTTAACACGTAAAACATCGTTGGCTTCACTATAAGTATATGCACCCCATTCTTTAGTTCCTTTGTTAAAGATAATGGTCCATTCTGTTTTTCCAGGGATGGTGAATAAAGCGTATTCGCCAGCAGGAAGGTCTTTACCTTCAACTTTAATAGCATCGGTAAATTTAACTACGGTAGCAGAGTTTGCTCCAGTGCGCCAAACTTTATCATAAGGTTCCAAGGCACCAAATATTTTACGGCCTTTAACATTTGGACGTGAATAGCTTACACTGATTTTGCCTAAACCAAAATCTTGTGAAATGGTTTGTGGTGTGCTGGGTTGAGGCATTTTTAAGCCTTGAGCCTTAAGGTTTTCGCCCAAGACAACCAGTACAAAAAGTACTAAAACGAGTTTAATTGATGATTTCATCTTTTTTATATTTTGTTAGAGTTGCAGCCTAAAATTACAGAATAAATCTTTGATGATTATGGCTGCTTAGAATTATGTTATTTTGCAAACAAATGGAAAATAAAACAGTCGGAATTTTAGGGTGTGGATGGTTTGGTTTGCCTTTTGCTAAGGCTTTGCTACAATCGGGCTACAAAGTGAAGGGATCAACCACGAATGCAGATAAGTTGAGAGCATTGGAAGAACTGGGCATTGTGCCTTATCAGATTAATTTGAATGGTACTGGTGAATTACCTGCGGCGTTTTTTAAGGTGGATGTACTGTTTGTGAATGTGCCGCCTCGAGCTAAATCTGAAGACGTTTCAACCTATCCTGAAAAGTTGAAGGCGGTGGTTCAAGCAGCCGAAGGAAAAGTGAAACAAGTGGTGTTTATTAGCTCGACAGGTATTTTTGAGGATGGTAATTTTGAAGTGGATGAAAACACTACTCCGCAACCAGATACTGAAGCTGGTAAAGCGTTGTTAGCTGCAGAAGAAGTGTTCAGAGAGAATAATAAGTTTGTAACAACCATCATCCGCTTTGCGGGATTAATTGGTCCTAGCAGAAATTTAGGAAAATTTTTTGCAGGACGAAATGAAGTGCCTAACGGAAAAGCTCCTGTTAATTTAATTGCACTGCAGGATTGCATTGGCATTTGCTTACAGTTGTTAAAAACGAAAGCCTTTGGAGGAATTTATCATGCGGTAATGCCCCAGCATCCTACCAGAAATGAATTTTATACCGCCTTATGCGAGGCTTCGGGAATGGAAAAACCAATATTTAAAGAGGAACTATTGTCTTCGAAAAAAATAAACTCGGTTAATGTAGCCGATAAGTTAGCTTACACTTTTGAAGTTGGTGACTGGTTTGAGTGGATGAAAACCGCTTCGTTGTAAAGGAGTGTCCAAAAGTATAGGTAGCCTTTTGGACACTATAAGTTGCTTATTTGAACATCCCTTTTAGTTTGGCCAGCTTTTCCTGCAAATCGCCATCCACTTCTTTTTCTTTTTTAGGTTGATGTTGGTTAAATGGTTTTCGATGTTGGTCGTTACGTTTTTGACCATCACCTTTATTCCAATTCTCTTTCTGGTTCCCTTCCTTGCGCTTTGTTGCTTGTTCTTTGCTGCCGCCAATTTCCTCTTTCATTGATAAAGAAATTCGCTTGCGATCTACATCTACTTCAGTTACGGTAACCTGAACCACTTGGCTCACCTTCACCACTTCGTTAGGATTGGCTACGAACCTATTGGCTAATTGACTGGTATGTACCAAGCCATCCTGATGCACACCTATATCTACAAATGCACCAAAATTGGTGATGTTGGTAACAATTCCTTTTAGCTTCATCCCTTTTCTCAAATCCGTAATGCTGTTTACACCATCGGCAAAACTGAATGCTTCAAATTGTTCGCGAGGATCACGGCCAGGCTTAGCTAATTCTTTAAGGATGTCTTGTAAGGTAGGCAAACCTACTTCTGTGCTTACATATTTCTGTAGGCTGATTTGTTTTTGAAGATGGGTATCGGCAATCAGTTTTTCTACGGAAACGCCGAGATCAGCGGCCATTTTGCTCACCAATTCATAACGCTCAGGGTGAACACCACTGCTATCCAAAGGTTGCTCGGCATTGCGTATGCGTAAGAAACCAGCAGCTTGTTCAAAGGCTTTATCTCCCAATCGAGGAACTTTTTTCAAGCTTTCACGATTTTTAAAGGCACCATTTTTACTGCGATAATTAACAATATTCTGCGCCAAGCTTTCGCCTAAACCAGAAACATAAGCTAACAACTGTTTTGAAGCGGTATTCAATTCAACACCTACAGCATTCACACAGCTCATTACCGTATCGTCCAAACTTTGTTGCAATTTGCTTTGGTCAACATCATGTTGGTATTGCCCCACACCAATTGATTTGGGATCTATTTTTACCAGCTCAGCCAAAGGGTCCATCAAACGTCGGCCAATGGACACCGCACCGCGAACGGTTACATCATGATCTGGAAATTCTTCTCTGGCCAATGGCGAAGCTGAATAAATAGATGCACCACTTTCGTTCACCATCACCAAGGTTACCTTGTCGAGTTTTAATCCACGAATAAAGGTTTCGGTTTCTCTACCTGCTGTTCCATTTCCAATGGCAATGGCTTCAATATCATGTTTTTCGCAAAGCTGATTAACTTTCCACTCCGCATCCTTAATATTTCCTTGTCCAGTATGCGGATAGATGGTGGTATTTTCTAATAAATTCCCTTGTCTGTCTAAGCAAACCACTTTGCAGCCTGTTCTAAAACCAGGGTCGATAGCCATCACATTTTTTTGTCCTAAAGGAGCGGCCATTAACAATTGTCTGGCATTGGCTGCGAAAACACGGATGGCTTCTTCATCAGCTTTTTGTTTAATTGCTGCTCTCAATTCGGTTTCCATCGCAGGGCGAAGTAATCGTTTATAGCCGTCGTATAGGGCTAATTCCACTTGCTTGCTCGCACTATTGTTTCCAGTGATGAACTGACGTTCTAATATTTCAATCGCTTCTTCATCGGGAGGAAGTACATCTAATTTTAACAGCCCCTCGTCTTCGCCTCTTAGCATGGCTAGAACGCGGTGTGATGGTGCATTTTTAGCGCTTTCCTCCCACTCAAAGTAGTCTTTATATTTAATGGCTTCGGTTTCTTTGCCTTTAGCGACTGTACTTTTGTAAGTTGATTTTTGTTCGAAATACTTGCGCATTTTCGTGCGAGCATCAGTATCCTCATTAATGATTTCTGCAATAATATCCCTAGCACCAGCTAAAGCCTCTTCGGCATTGCCAACACCTTTTTCAGCATCTATGTAAGTTGCAGCTTCTTCATCTACATCAATTCTACTTTGTGCTAATAGGCGTAAGGCTAAAGGTTCTAGCCCTTTTTCTCTAGCGATAGACGCACGTGTTTTGCGTTTAGGTTTGTAGGGCAAGTAAATGTCCTCTAAAATAGTCAGTGTTTGTGCAGCATTTAGCTGTTTTTCCAATTCTGGTGTTAACTTTCCTAATTCTGTTAGCGATTTTAAAATAGCATCCCTTCGCTTATCAAGCTCTTTTAACTGTTGGGCCAAATCTCTAATTTCTGCAATTTGAACTTCGTCTAAGCTGCCTGTAAGCTCCTTTCGATAGCGCGAGATGAATGGAACAGTAGCCCCTTCTTCTAAGAGATTTAGTGTTGCGTTAACTTGCTTGCTGTTGATGCTTAGTGCGTTAGAGATGTGTGATAAGTGCTGGTTCATCGTCATAAATTATAGCGCTAAAATTATCATAATTAAGTCAGATAAAAAGTCAAAACAGACGATAAGTGGAAAACTTTATATTCTCTTTTGTAAAGGAAATATGACACTACTGGCACAAAGTTTGATTTTACGGTTGCTCTTATATGTGTAACCTAATTTATATTAATCATGGAAAAATTTAGAAAATTATTAGCTCTTTCATTTTGTTTAGTTGTTTTAACTGCTCTTTTCTCTTGTTCAAAAGATGATGACAAGAATAACGGTCCGCGTAATGTAGAATTTAAAGTAACTGCTTCTTCTAATGCAAGTATCAGCACAGTTGTACATTCAAATGTACAAGGTGAAGCAACTACATTAACTAGTTTGAGCGGTAATACTTGGAGCACTAAATTAACCGTTAATGCAGATGTACAGGCAATATCTTTAGGTGCTAACGCAACTGCTACAGATGCTACTGGAACTTTAAAAGTACAGATTTTAATAGATGGTGTAGTAGTAAAAGAAAATACGTCTTCTGGTCAATATTTAAGTGCGACAACCGTATATATGGTTACTAAATAGCCAAACATTAAAAAGAATATAAGAAGCGCTATCCATTTAGGGTGGCGCTTCTTGTTTAAACACTATCGCCTACACGTTGTTATCTTTAAATTAAACGGGAATAGATTTCGTATCTTTGCAATTATTCAATGGGAAAACAGAAATTTTATGACACAGCGCCCAAGCAAGAACGGGCGGTTTTGGTAGGGGTAGCCTTACCAGGAGAAAAAGCAGAACAGACAAAGGAATACTTGGATGAATTGGCTTTTTTGGTAAATACGGCAGGTGGAGTGGTAGAAAACGTATTTACGCAACGCATGCAAAAGCCTGATAGGGCAACCTTTGTAGGCACAGGAAAGCTGGAAGAAATACAAACTTATGTAAAGGCTGAAGAAATAGACTTGGTGGTGTTTGACGATGAACTTTCACCATCGCAACTGCGTAACATTGAGCGTGAGTTGAAGGTGAAGATATTGGACAGAAGTAACCTTATCCTAGATATTTTTGCAGGAAGAGCACAAACTGCTCAAGCTAAAACCCAAGTGGAGCTGGCGCAATTACAATATTTGTTGCCTCGCTTAACCCGCATGTGGACCCACTTGGAGCGCCAAAAAGGTGGTATTGGGATGCGTGGTCCAGGGGAGAGCCAGATTGAGAGCGATAGAAGGATGATTTTGGAAAAAATTACCTTGTTGAAAGAGCGTTTGAAGCTGATTGACCGACAAAACGAAACCCAACGCAAAAACCGTGGGCAATTGATTCGTGTAGCCTTGGTGGGTTACACCAACGTGGGTAAGTCAACCATGATGAACATGCTTTCTAAATCGGAAGTGTTTGCAGAAAATAAGCTATTTGCTACGCTGGATACCACTGTAAGAAAAGTAGTAATTGACAACCTACCATTTTTATTATCGGATACCGTAGGGTTTATCAGAAAACTTCCACATCACTTGGTAGAATGTTTCAAATCTACTTTAGATGAAGTGCGTGAAGCAGATATTTTGGTACACGTGGTGGATATTTCACATCCAAATTTTGAAGATCAAATTGATACAGTAAACGAAACCTTGAAAGACCTGGGTGCTAGAGATAAGGATACGATCATGGTTTTCAATAAAATTGATGCTTATGTCCCTCCAGAACAAGATCAATTGGTGGACGTTGATGAACAAAAGGAACCAGTAACCCTTGCCGATCTTAAAAATACGTGGATGGCACACCATAATGCTCCAGCAATTTTTATTTCTGCTACGCAAAAAGAAAACGTTGAGGAATTGAAAGCATTGTTATATGGAAAAGTAAAAGATATTCACACCACACGCTATCCTTACGATAAGTTGTTGTATTAGATCGTACGCCGTCATGGCTGGGTACAATCTATCCCGATTCTTCGGGGAAGCAATCTTAAACCTATAGCAAATGCTTAAGGATTTTTGATAGTGTTTGAGCATTGAATATTGAGAATTGGTAATTTTAAAATTATGGAAAGTAACAGACAAAAGAAGTTTGCAGGATTATTACAAGAAGAATTGGCAGCAATTTTTCAACGAGAAGGAGCTGCTTATTTACCCAACACATTGGTAACCATCACTAAGGTTCGTGTGTCGCCTGATTTGGCGGTAGCGAAGGTTTACCTTAGTTTTTTTAATACAAATAATACAAATTTATCTGTAGCTACTGTGAATTCTCATGCTGGCGAAATCAGATATAAATTGGGTTCTCGCATTCGCCACCAGGCGAGGGTGATCCCTACCTTGTCTTTCTTTGTGGATGATACCAACGAATATGTAGAGAGGATGGATCAGATTTTTGATAAAATTGCAAAGGAACGTAAAGACAACGATAACCAAGAAGGCGAAGATTAAGTTCTGTTAAAAATGAACAAATATATCCGTGAACCTGGAAATTTCATCACCCATTTTTTACCTGCCTTACTGGCTTTACCAGGGATGTATCTGTTGCTGGAGAAATCCTCAACTACCTACGAAAACATTGCAGCACTGGTATATGGTGGCGGTATATTTTTGTTGTTCAGCGTAAGCGCTACTTATCACAGTGTGCCTAAAACACCATACGGTATTCGCTTTTGGCAAAAGTTTGATCATTGCTGTATCTATTTGATGATTGCAGGCTCGTTTACGCCTACAGCCTTAATTATTTTTGATGGCTGGATGCGATGGCTACTTTTTGGACTGGTATGGCTAATTGCGATATTGGGCTGCCTACTTAAAATTTTCAATCGATTAAAAAACAAAGCGGTTTCTACGGGCTTGTACATTGCCATGGGATGTTTGATCATTCCTTTTATTGCTAAGATGGTAGAAAATGTACCTGCCATGGGACTTTTTTGGCTTTTCTTGGGCGGTGTTTTTTATATCGGTGGCACTTATTACTATACCAAAGATAAGCCGCTATATAAATATTTGCATAGCCATGAGCTTTGGCATTTGTTCGTAAATTTTGGAGCGCTATCACATTTTCTTTATAACTACGTTTATGTTTTCAAAGCTTAACATGCGGTAACATTAAAGTTGAACGCTGTGTTTTAAGGTTTTAATTTCGTAAATTTAAGAATGCGCCGATTGATTTTCATTTTTATGTTAAGCGTTGTGTTTAGTGCAAAAGCCCAGCAACCTACGATCAAGAATGGTTTGGAATCCTTTGTGAAATCCAACACTATTTATCCGATGTTTGCGCTTGATAACTGTATCCAAGGCACGATTGAGGTTGGCTTTAAACTTGACAAAGCAGGGAAAGTTACTTACGCTACGATAACCAAAGGTATTGGTGCCGATTTGGATGCTGAAGCACTTCGTTTAATCAAACTTAGCAGTGGTAAATGGCAAATCCCTGTGGGTTACGATACCACCTTTTTAATCCGTTCACCCATGAAATTTTCTTTACAGGATTACGGCTGTGAAAATATTAATCCAGGCAGTGTTGGACTGGCCATTAATCGTTATAAGGATGAATTGCAGTCGATCAATAAAATCGCCAACTTTTATCGCAATATAGAGCAGGGTATTGAAAATTTTATAGAAGAAGAGAAAATTATAGCACTTAAAGAAGAAGTTGGAATAGACGATCATTTTATCAACAGAAAAATAGCGATTGCGGAGAAAAAAATAAATCAAAGTGATTTGCAAAGCGCCTGCGAAGATTTTAAGTTTGTAAAATATATGGGCTCTAAAAAAGCAGATAAATTGCTTGCCAAATATTGTAAATAAACATGCGTATACTTTTTCGTGCCTTTGCCTTTCTAGACCTGTTTTCATTAGCGTTTATGACCATGCAATTGGTTTCCATCGTTAACAATTTCGCTAAACTAACATTGCTTTCAGACAAGGTGCAGAGCATTTTGATGTTTCCTATGTATCTCTTGGTTGCTGTGGGCGCCTACGGTTTATTCTTCCAAAAAAAGATTGGTTTCATTAGCTATTATATTCAATTTCCTTTTAGGCTTTATCTTTGGGTGTTGAGCCTTGGTTTTATCACGTTGCTGCCCGAAGCTTTCAGCAACTACGATGACAAGTGGTTTCCTATTTTATTGAAGGTTTGTTATGTAGGAGAATTTATTCGGCTATACCTGACCATTAAAGCGCATTACGATACCGTTAAGGCATAATGATATTGATGGCATTTGGGAGTATTTTGGCTTCAACTTTATTGGTTTTGCCCATATATTCGCCGTCAACTTGAAAATGAGCCTGATATTTGGTGCTTATTTTTACTTCTGAGGCCTGAAAACTTTCTATTTTTTTAGGATTCCAAGGCAACTTACTGATCCATATCTTCAAAATTTCCATTACCGCATATTCCTTAATGAGGATCACCTCAAATACATCATCATCTAATTTGCCATCTGGGTTGATTTCGAAGCCAGTACCATACTTAGTGGCATTGGCAATAACCACCATTGCTGCGCTGGTTTTAATCTCGCGTTTACCAACTTTAAATTGCACCTGCATTTTTTTGTGGTTCCAGAATGCATGCCAAGCAGATTTTGCGTAGGTCAGCATTCCTCTGGTAGGAAGCTCGTCAAATTTCTTTACCAAATAAGCGTTGAACCCAATGTCTGATAAATGGATGCATAGTTCGTCATTAACAAGGGTGGCATGAATTTTTTTGGGAGTTCCATAAGCAGCAACTTCTAGGGCTTCCTCAATATCTAGAGGAATGTCTAGATCTTTTGCCATGCCGTTGGCAGAACCTGCAGGGATAATACCAATTGGAGTTTCGGTATTCAGTAGGCATTCCGCTACCAATTTCAAGGTGCCATCACCTCCCACGGCAACTACTCGATCAGCTTTCGCTTTTGCAATTGCTTTTTTAATTTGTTCGATATCGCATTTGCGGGGGAGCTCAAATATTTCTATACTTGTTTCACTGTCCGCGAAGTGATTGATAATCTTTTCGCTAAGACTTTCATCTCTGTTTCCAGAACCTTGGTTCACCACAAAGAGTAATCGTTGTTTTTTGTTTTTATAGGTCATCTCAATAATAATGTTATAAAAACAACAATAGGTCTACTCTGTTTTAAATAATATGGCAAAAAAATCCGCTCAAGTTAAAATCTATCATGGTTATGGCCATACCCATAATTTGGTGGTTTATGGTCATGTTTTCAAGTTTAGAGCAAAGGCCGAACAAAAGTTTAGAAATGGCTTCTTTGTAAACTTAATGCATGTGTTTAAGCTTTTCGTTTTAAAACCTTATCCTTTTGCGACTGTAAAACTTAGCTTTAGAGGGCAACAGATTAGTGCTAAAACAGCCTACGACGGCTTCTTTAAAATAGAATGGGAGGCGAAGGACGAGGTAGAGGCAGGCTGGCACACGGTCGAAGTGGCGGCCTATGATGAAGGAGGAAATGAAATTGCTCACTCAAGCGGGTCAATTTATGTGCCTCATATCACACAATATGCTTTTATTTCGGATATTGACGACACGGTAATGGTCTCGCATTCCAAAACGATTGCCAAGCGGTTGAGAGAACTGCTGCTTAGAAATCCGCGAACTCGAAAAACTTTTCAATCTACCAGATATCATTATGAACTATTGGCCGAGGCACACACCAAGGTAGAACAGCCTAATCCTTTTTTCTATGTATCTAGTAGTGAGTGGAATTTATACGACTATTTGGTGGAGACTTTCCGCTTTAACGGTTTCCCCGAAGGAACTTTTCTTTTAAATCAGCTCAAGCGATGGAAGGATTTATTAAAAACAGGCAAGACTGGGCATGAGGGAAAACTCTTTAGGATCATGCGGATCATTGATGCCTTTCCCAAGCAGAAGTTTATTTTTTTAGGTGATAACTCACAACAAGATCCAGAAATTTATGCTAAAATTGCCGAAAAATACGGCGAAAATATGGTTGCCGTTTATATTAGAAATGTGAGAAAATCTAAGCTATTCCAAACGCAAGAAATATTGAATAAATTAGAGGAAAATAATATAAAAACCTGTCTTTTTGAACATAGCGAAGAAGCCATTGTGCATTCTAAAAAAATAGGTTTGATTAACTAAATAAACGTATAATGAAAAAATTAATGATGGCATTTTTTGTAGTTTTTACACTACAGGCATGTACAAAAGACCTCAGCTTGATCAAACAAGAAGATACCAAATGGGAGCTTGCAAAATGGCCAGGCAAAACGCTGCCAACTACTGCCAAAGCCACTTTAAATATTACTGGGGGAAATAAGATAGGTGGAAAGTCTTTCTGTAACACTTATGGCGGCAATGCCGTAATTAATGGTAATGCGATACAGTTCAGTAAAATATTTGGAACTCAAATGTATTGTGAGCCCGTAGGTGATGCTGAGAAAAAGTACTACGCTGATTTGGAAAAGGTTACGGCAGGAAAAGTTTCGGGAAGTAAATTATTCTTGTATCAAAATGAGACTTTGTTGCTTGTTTTTTCCAAGGTAGAATAGCCCTTTTGAGGCAAGTTGTGCAACTATTGTTTATTTTTGAATATGGTTTTCAGCTTGCCTCCCGATGAAATTGTTTTTCCTAATCCTGAATTGGCCGATGAGGATGGATTATTGGCAGTTGGAGGCGACTTAAGTCCTGAAAGGTTAATTTTAGCCTATCAAAACGGTATTTTTCCATGGTTTAGTGAAGGAGATCCGATTCTCTGGTATTCGCCGCATCAACGCTGTGTAATTTATCCCGAAAAGGCGAAAGTCAGTAAAAGTATGAGGCAACTCCTTAGGAGCAATTCTTTTGAAGTGACTGCCAATAAAGCTTTTGATTTGGTGATTGCCAATTGTGCTAAAACACCTCGTAAAGATCAGCCTGGTACGTGGATTACTAATGAAATGCAGGAAGCCTACCTCAATTTACATCGGTTAGGTTGGGCACACAGTATCGAGGTTTGGCAAAATAATCAATTGGTTGGTGGTTTATATGGTGTTGGGATAGGGGAAGTATTTTGCGGCGAGAGCATGTTCAGTCTTGTAAGTAATGCCTCTAAAGTGGCGCTGATTTATCTGTGTCAACAATTTGAATTCAAGCTAATAGATTGCCAGCTGCCTAATGATCATTTGTTAAGTATGGGTGCAGAAATGATGGATAGGGTTGATTATATGGAATTGCTGCAGAATAAATAAGGTATTTCCTTGAAAACTTAAGTAAACTACTGATCGCTTTTTCGCAATTTCTCTATAAAATCTGTAAACTTCTGACTGTTATAATTGGCTGGGCCTATATGCTGAAAAGATAATTGTCCCTGTTTATCAAAAACGACCGTAGTAGGTAGCGAGCCTGCAAATATTTGCTCTGGCACACTGCTAGCCATTTGGTAAACAGGCATCTGATAACTCTTTCTTTTCATGTAGCCGTTTGCTTTTTCAAAATTGCTATCTGCATCAAGCATAATGAAAACCACATCCTCGTTCGCTTTATTTTGTTCGTAAAGTTTATTAATGGATGGCATCTCTGCTAAGCAAGGGGGACACCAAGTTGCCCAAAAATTAAGGAATACCACTTTGCCTTTTAAATCATTCAAAGAGACGACCTTGCCATTTTGGTCTTTAAATTTTAAATCGAGTGTAAGTTGAGCCGTGTTTTTTGCTGAAGGTACATCAGGATTAAAGATTCCCACCTGCATTAAGCCTTGTATTAAAAGCGCCTTGGCCGACGGGACAAAAAGCACCAAAGCTAAGATGGCAATGAAAATACCATTGGAAATATATTTTTTTAAACGCTTTTTGTCCATGACTATTGATTTAATTTAAGCAAAGCTAAAAAAATACCATCGATTACTTTTGCCATCCTATGAATATCCAATGTTGCTATGGTGTCTGTTTTTTGATGGTAGTTCTTATTCCTATAAAACGAAGTGTCGGTAATCATCATTGCGCTGTAACCAAAATTCCAATAATTTAAATGGTCAGAAAAGTCTATGCCAGGCAAGGCTTTAGGAGCAGTAAATTTTTTAGTCTTTATAGTTTTACTCTGTTTAAATCGTTTGCTGAACTGTCGGGCAAACTTTCCTTTCCCAAACTTATTCACTAAGGTAATGTAATCCCCTTTGTTGCCATAAAACCATGATAAAATACCCAAGGGATAATTTTGGCTTTTCTTTTCATCACTAAAAAAGCCGATCATTTCTATTGATAACATTCCAAACACCTCAATTTTATGATCCGAAAGGTATTTAGCATGAATATAACTGCCCATGTATTCCGTTCTAAAATATGGAGGCTCTTCTAAAGTGTAGGCAACTAAATCAATTCGCTTGTTCAGTTTTTGCTTGGATAACTGTTGAGCCAATTCTAACAGCGCCACCACGCCACTCGCATTGTCGTCGGCGCCCTCTTGATCACCACAAACATCATAATGTGCCCCTACAATAATCCGAGATTTATTCTCTGCGCCAAACGAGCAGATCACGTTTTTATATATTTTCCCATCAACTTCATATTCCTGAAAAGAAACACTGTCGCTATATTTTAAGAAATTGCTTTTGATATAGTCGGCAATGATATTTAATTGCACTATATTTTGATGATTGCGGTAAGCTGGTGTTTTAGTAATGTTTTTTAAATGACTATTGATGCTTACGGTATCCGTTTGCGCCAAGCAATTAAAGAAGTAGAGTGTCGAGAATAAACTAAGGAATGTTTTGGCGATCATTAGCGATACGGATGAAGGCTAAAGATAAGGTCTTTTGAGCTAAACAGATAGCCGTCGCTCATCAAAAAGTATAAAAGATAGTAGATTTCAATAGAATACAAAATCGCCATTGCGATTAGAAGAAACTTATTGCTTAGACAATTGCTTTGGGTTTCTCCAAAAATCGCAATGGCGACGGAGTATCTTAAAAAAGGGCGGAAGATGCTTAATTACTGCTATGCAAAAACATTTTTGCTGAGAAACCTAGGTCTCCAGTACCAGATTTAAGTCCTTTAGCATATACGGTATAAATTTTACCTTCTTCAAGTTTAACACCCGGAATAGTGGCTTCAATGGTACTAGTAGTAGCATTCTTAATGTTTAATGTTACGCTTGCCGATGCATCCACAGTTTCGAAAGCACTAAACTCTTTAAAAGCTTTATTGGTTGACAAGTCTGTTGCGGCTCCGCCTACATTTAGGCTTAGGTTGCCACCATCAGGGCTTAAATTCACAAAACGAATTCTAGCTTTTCCTGCCGCTGGTTTAGTTAAATCATCGTCTAACATCAATAACTCAATATTAGCAAGGGTATTAACTACAAAAAGTGAATAACCAAGTTGAGGTTTTAAAGTATAGGTTAAACTTTTTAATGAAGTCGCATTTCCTTTTTTAGTAACGTTAAAAGCTCTATTTCCAGAATACGCACTTAAATAGCCAATCTTATTGCCAAACTCAAAATCAGAAGCTGTTGCTCTAGTATTGTCAACATAGACATCTAACAAATCAAGTGTTGGAGAGGCTTGTATGATGTTCAGCCCAGATGTTTGGATTGGTTCATAATTTCCGTCTAATTTAGAACAAGATAAAAAACCTAGGGAAAGCACTAACGCAGCAGCGATGGCTTTATACGTAAAAGAAAGTTTCATGATACAATAAAAAATATTAAACAAATTGGCACATTGCCATTAACTCACAACTCCCATACGCAGCGTTTCATCAAAACGCTACAACATGATAAAAGTTTTTTATTTAACAGCTCAAATTTATCTTTTCTTGAGTTCAATGAGGGTGATTTCTGGCCATATGCCCACCCGTCCAGAGAAACCTATAAAACCGAAACCCCTGTTTACATTTAAAATTCGACGATTTTCTTGTTTGATTCCCGCCCAATGCTTGTAACGGAATTGAACAGGGCTCCATTTTAGGCCAAAAGCCTCAAAACCAAATTGCATACCGTGGGTGTGGCCTGCTAAAGTAAGTTGTATTTTAGAAGAATGGTTTTTTACCTGAGCTTCCCAATGACTAGGGTCGTGAGACAGTAAAATTTTGAACTCTTTGGGCGTGGTTCCTTGTAGTGCTTTATTTAAGTCGCCCCTTTCTCCGAAGCCTAAGCCCCAGTTTTCAATGCCAACCAATGCCAATTTTTGCCCATCTTTTTCAAGGGTCACATGTTCATCTAGCAATAGCCTAAAACCAATTTCAGCATGGTAGTTTTTGAGTTGTTGCAGATTTTGCTGCTTAATGAAATCGCTTTCCCATTTAATGTAATCTCCATAATCATGATTACCTAATACCGAAAACTGCCCGAAAGGTGCTTTAATCTTTGAAAAATGTTGAATGTAAGGTTTAATCTCCTCTGCTTTGTTGTTGACCAAATCACCCGTAAATACAAATAGATCTGCATGCTGTTTATTGATTAGATCGATCCCTTTTTGCACAGCCTTTGGGTTTTTTAAACTGCCTGCATGAACATCAGAAATTTGCACCAACTTAAAACCATCAAATGCGGCGGGCAAATCTTCAAAATAAAGGGTGTGCTTAATCACACGGTAAGCATATTTACCTTTAAGGATACCATAGATAAAAGCAATGATAATAAAGATGCTTAATAGTACTCCTAAGTAAATGCCTGTTAACGGTCTTTCAGGATAGCTGAAATTTCCCTCGGCAAAATATTTGACTATGGCAACAATTAGCCTGTAGATATCGGTCAAAACGGTAGCGAGCACAAATACCAACGTAGAAACAAAGTAGATGAGCAGGGCATGGGCACTTATCTTAAAAAGATTGGTAGGTCCATTTACGCTGAGCCTGATCATGCTATAGCCAAACGCCAGAAAAAGGGCAACGGGCAGCGTCCACAACCACGATAAAACCATAGTAGGTAGCACTAAACTCAATGCGCTAAAAGCATATCCATTGAGAAGGAAAAAGAGTAGTGCAAAAATCAATAACGGGATATAGGGACTTCTTCTCATATCATTAAACTAAAAACCGCCATTACGTGATTAAGTTTGTAATGGCGGTTCATTTATTTTCTCCTTTTTAAGGATGTTTTAGATCAGCTCTACACTACGGCTTACAAAAGCAGTTAATTCTGCACCAGTAAGCATGCCTTGTGATAAAAGTGCCAGGTCAACGGCTTGCTTTGCAAATTTTCCTTGCTCCTCTTCGCCAGCATTTAAAATTTTGCTCACCAATTTATGGTTGCCGTTAATGGCTACTTTGTAGCTGTCTGGCATATTGCCATAAAAGCTCATGCCACCTCCCATTTTAGCCATATCTTTCATTCTACGCATAAATTCATCCATCGTAATCGTAACAGGTGCATCATCAGGATTAAGTCCAACTACCTCAACAGTGTAACCAGGTTTGTTAATAGCATTTTCGAAAATTCCTTTTACCGTATTCGATTGCTCTTCACTTAAAACAGACTCAAGCTTTTCATCTTTTTCAATTAATTGGTTTGCAACCGATGCATCTACACGCTTCATCAAGGTTTTTTCCAGTTTATGCTCTAAACTGCTCACAAAATGGCTATCTATTGGCGAGTTCATGACCAAAACATCATACTCTTTTTTATTAGCAGCTTGTATAAATCCGTCTTGCTTATCTGGATCGGTAGTATATAAATAAACTACATTCCCATTCTTATCTGTTTGTAAAGCGCTTACTTTTTCTTTGTATTCCTCAAAAGTAAAGTGCTCTTTTTTAGTATTGGTTAGCAATGCGAAATCTTTCGCTTTGTCGTAAAACTTCTCTTCGCTAATCATACCATATTTTACAAAAAGGCCAATGTCACTCCATTTTTCTTCGTACGCTTTACGGTCCGCTTTAAATAGTTCGCTTAATTTATCAGCTACTTTTTTAGTGATATAGTTATTGATTTTCTTTACGTTGCTATCCGCTTGTAAAAAGCTTCTCGAAACGTTCAAAGGAATATCAGGACTATCAATTACCCCGTGCAACAGCATTAAAAACTCAGGTACAATATCTTTTACTTCATCGGTAATAAAAACTTGGCGACTGAAAAGTTTGATCTTGTTGCGTTGCATATCAAAATCCTCTTTCACCTTAGGGAAATAAAGAACGCCAGTAAGATTAAATGGATAATCTACATTAAGGTGGATCCAAAACAAAGGCTCCTCCGAAAAAGGATATAATTGCTTGTAAAAATCCAAGTAGTCTGCATCTGACAAATCTGCAGGTGCTTTAGTCCAAATCGGGTTGGTTGTATTTACAATATTGTCAACCTCAACCGAAGTGTATTTTGGTTTGCCTTCCTCATCAACACCATCTTCTACGCTATCTGTTTTAGTTCCAAACTTAATTGGTACAGGTAAAAACTTAGCATACTTATCTAAAATTTCCTGTAGCTTATGTTCATTTAAAAACTCTTCGCTTTCAGCATTAATATGCAAAATAATATCGGTTCCACGAGTAGTTCTTGTACCTTCCGAAATTTCAAATTCAGTGCTGCCATCACAAGTCCATTTTGCGGGTTCTGCACCTTCTTGATAAGATAAAGTGTTGATTTCAACCAAATCGGCCACCATGAAAGCCGAATAAAAACCTAAGCCAAACTTACCGATGATTTCATTGGCATCTTTAGCATCCTTAAACTTCTCTACAAATTCACTAGCACCTGAAAAAGCGACTTGGTTGATGTATTTTTTGATTTCATCGGCAGTCATCCCCAAGCCGTTGTCGCTAATGGTGATGGTTTTTGCTTTTTCATCTAATTTAACTTCCACTAAAGGTTCGCCAACTTCGCCAGTGAATTGACCAAGAGCGCCTAAGCGTTTAATTTTTTGCACCGCATCAACCGCATTAGAAACTAATTCCCTTAAAAAGATCTCATTGTCCGAATACAGGAATTTCTTGATGATTGGGAAAATGTTTTCTGTGTGTATGGAAATACTTCCTTTTTCTGTTGTCATATCTTAAAACTAATTTTTTGCTTATATCCTTGTTTATCAAGCCTTGTTCCAAAATAAAATTTAGGTCAAAATGACAGATTGTTTGTTCGGTTATTACTGATAAAATATTGAAAAGTAATTGCAGCAATTCTTTGGCTACGATAGTCCCGCTTTCTGTTGCAATCTTTTTGTCATTGCCAATGCTCAACCTCGTAGGTTTTTAAAACCTACGAGGTTTCTGGGACCATGCCACAAAAAGTATTTCCACTTCAATCGGGTTTAATTTGCAAATCCAGTGCTGCAACTTTGTACGTTTTATGGTAAAGCTTCTACAATATGATGAACGAGCCTGCAACCTTACAATATTTCAACCTTTTAACAACAAAACAATACGTATCTTTGCCACTTCAAATGGAGTACAACGTTCATACCCTCAAAAATGGCATCCGCTTATTGCATGTTCCCGCCGCATCAGCGATTTCACATGCTTGCATTTTAGTCAATGCAGGCTCACGTGATGAGGATGAGCAGCAAATGGGATTGGCCCATTTTATTGAACACTTGATTTTTAAGCGCACCGAGAAACGCAATACCACCCAAATATTGAATAGATTGGAAAGTGTTGGCGCCGATTTGAACGCTTACACGACCAAAGAGTACACCTGTATCCACGCTTCCTTTCTTCATCCATTTTTAGATAGGACCCTCGAACTTTTCAACGATATTGTTTTCCATTCTACCTTTCCAGAAGAGGAGATGGAAAAAGAAAAAGGGGTGATTTTAGATGAGATCGCTTCTTATTTGGACCAGCCCGAAGAGGCGATTAATGATGATTTCGAAGATTTGCTCTTTAAAGGGCATCAGTTGGGTAAAAATATCTTAGGTACTCCAGAAACAGTTGAAAAACTATCTAAAAAAGATATCCAAGCATTTGTAAAAAACCACTACCGAACAGATCAAATTGTGGTGGCGGTACTTGGGAATTATAACTTTAATAAGCTGGTTAAAATAGGGGAGAAGTATTTTGCAGAGATTGAGGAAAATACAGCGGCCAGCCAAAGGGTAGCACCTTCAGGAAATCCAGCCTTGCACCAAATGGTGGATAAGCAAATAGCACAAAGTCACTGCATGATGGGCATGCAAACCTACTCATTGCACCATCCTTACAAAACTGGGTTACTATTGCTGAATAATTTATTTGGCGGTACAGGTATGAGTTCTATCCTTAACTTGCAGCTCAGAGAGAAATATGGCATCGCCTACACCATCGAATCTGCTTATAGCCCGCTTTCTGATACAGGCATTTTTGCCATTTATTTTGGAACGGACGTAGAAAAAGCTGAAAAGGCCATGAAACTTATCCGTAAGGAAATGGATAAATTGAAGCAAAAGCCTTTAACAGAAATACAACTTCATAAAGCACAAAGTAAATTCATTGGCCAGATAGCGCTTGGCGAAGAAAATAGAATTGGTTTGATCATCGCCATGGCTAAAAGCTTACTGGATTACCAGCATATCGATAGTTTAGAGACCGTATTCCAAAAAATAAGAAAAGTTACCGTGAAGGATATGACGGAAATTGTGAATGAGGTTTTTGACCAGCGCCAATGGACCAGTCTAGTTTTTAATCCAACGGAATGATTTTAAGGATTCCAATCGCTTAAACCCTTCATTTTTACCTTCTACCTTATTTTTCTTAACTTTGCACCATGAAATTATCAATTGTTGCCTACGGAGACCCAGTTTTAAAAAAGGTATGTGAACCGATAGAGAAAGACTACCCTAATCTGAGCGAACTGATAGAGAATATGTGGGAAACCATGTACAACGCTAGTGGTGTAGGCTTGGCAGCACCACAAGTTGGTTTGCCTATTCGTTTATTTGTGGTAGATACAGGCGACAACGATGATGAGCCTCGCTATAAAAAAGTGTTTATTAATGCACAAATCTTAGAAGAAAGTGGCGAGCCTTGGGGTTTTACCGAAGGCTGTTTGAGCATTCCAGAAATACGTGAGGAAGTGTTTCGTAAGCCTAATATTGTCATTAGCTATTATGATGAGAATTGGGAAAAACATGAAGAAAATGTTTCGGGATTTGCTGCTCGTGTCATTCAGCACGAATATGACCACATTGAAGGAAAGCTTTTTACCGAAAAAATTAATCTGTTGCGTAAACAACTAATCAAGGGTAAGCTTGATAAAATTTCGAAAGGCGAAATTAGAGCAGATTATAAAATGAAGTTCCCTAGACAGAATAAAAAAAGATAAAAAAGGCCAGCAATTATAGCTGGCCTTTTTTGTTTATAGCACAATTAGTTTAATGTTTTTCTTGAAGCTATTGTCTGAAAGGCTTAAGACATAATGCCCTTTTGGGAGGTCTTGTCTCAACGAGAGTTGATAAGAACTATTTCCTACTTGCGTGTTGAATTCTTCCTCGTGAATCACTTGACCATAAAGATTCACTAGTTTGGTTTTAATTGACTTTCCTGCAAAGTTTTCTATACTGAAATTGATGTGCTTTTGTGTTGGATTTGGAAATGCTTTCGCGCTAACTATCATTAGTTCATTAAAGTTTACACTAGCAAATGTCGGTTCAGAACGAGTTCCATCTTTGTCAAACTGGATAAGCCGATAGTAGTTAATTCCATTTGCAGGAGTACTGTCCCAAGCAATATAGTTTTTAATCGATTGGGTATTTGTGGTGGAAGATTTTTGTTTATCCAGGTAATTAAAAACACCGTCGACCCCAGCTTTCTCAATTAAAAAATAATCGCTGTTCACTTCACTTGCTGTTGACCATTCAATTTTGATTCTATTGTTATCTTTTTTAGCAGCAAAGTTGATGAGTTTAACAGGCAATACCGTTGGATCGGCAACTACATTGCTGGCAACGCTTTCATTGCTAATTCGGTCTAGAGAAGTTACGGCATAGTAATAAGAAGTGCCCGCTCCAGGAGTTACCGCATTGTCGGTATAACTAAGGTCGGTGCTCGGAACAACGGCAATTAAATTGGCGGAATTGTTATAGTCGATGGTGGCCGAAGTTGAACGATAAACGGCATATCTCACCACTTTTTGCAGTTCGTCTGTGGTGGCTGTTGGAGCAGTCCATGTAAGTTTTGTTTTGCCCGATTGAAGACTTGTTGCTAAATCAGTAGGCTCTGCAGGTGCAGTATTATCTATCCAGCTCATGCTTGGCACTAACGCCAAAGTACTGTACTGATTAGCGATTAAATTGGTTCGGAAATTAAAAGTGTTGGCATTTAATGTAGTGGTGTTGTAATAAGCAACACCTTTTAAGTTTGTGGTTCCTCTTACCAAATTTATTTGCTGTGATATTTCGCTGGTGTTCGTATTAAAGGCACCTTGCGTCGCATCACCAACTTTATAGGCTGCAATGCCAATGGTAATGTGTCTAGCAGTATTAATGCTATTCCACCAATTAGTAACTACGCTGAAATTAGCATTTGGTTGGCCGATATACCAATACACTTGGGGCGTGAGATAGTCCATCAGATTTTGCTCCATGATGTATTTGCTATCGATATATTGAACGCTATAATGCTCGGAGCCTCCTGTATTTGAGCCGATTGTAGGATTAGTACTGTTCCTATAAATTCCAGATGGTGATATGCCAAATTTTACCCAAGGTTTTTGCGCCTTTATTGAGGCGTTGGTTTCAGTAACAAGCAAAGTGATGTTGTTTCTTCTCCAATCGCTCTTTTGAGCCAAAGTATATCCTCTAGGTTCTTGGGTTAAAGTTAAATCATCTTGGGCTCCAATATTTGCTTGATAAAAATAGTCGTCAAAATGAATACCATCAATATCATAATTAGTTACGATCTCCATAATCACTTGGTTAATGTGATTTCTAACAGCAGTTAGGCCAGGGTCTAAATAATGAATGCCTGAATTAGTTACCACACGCATATTAGCCTGTTTTGCTGGATGTGAACTAGGGAGGGCATTATAAGAAGAAAGTGTAGTGGCCACCCGATAAGGATTTAACCAGGCATGTACTTCCATTCCTCTTTTATGTCCTTCATCGATCACAAATTGTAGTGGATCAAAATTATTAGCAGGCGCTTGATTGTATGTTCCAGTAAGAATGGTTGCCCAAGGTACAATGTTGCTTTTGTACATCGCATCTGATAGACTTCTGGCCTGAAAATAAACGGTGTTGATGCCAAGTTCTTTATAGCTATCCAATATGGCAATCATATTGCTCTTCTGTGTAGTTTGTACCGTGCTTTTTGGCCAATCTGTGTTAGAAACTGTAGTAAGCCAAGCGGCTCTTACCTCTCGTTTAGGATTTTGAGCTATTGCGTTAATTTGCAGTAAAAGGATGCCTAGATAAAGTAAAAGTTTTTTCATTTGCGGTTTATATGATTGATCTTAACCAAAATAAGAATAAAGCCGCAATCTTTCGCAATAAAAAGCATAATAAAAAAGCCAACTCATTGAGCTGGCTTTTCGATCATATAGTTTGTCTGGTTATTATTTGCGTAAGTAAATTTTTCCGTGAGTAGATTTTAAAACTATTTTTTCTCCCCCGCCATTTAGTTTGCCACTAATTGCGGTACCTCTTGAACTGTTGGAAAAAAGGGCATTGCCTGAATAAGTGTAGGTAAAATCACCATTAACTATCGTTGTGGCTCTCTTTTTTCCCGCTTCAGTTCTATCGCTAGTGGTAACTCCTTGACCCACTGCAATATTGCTTGATGATTCGGTGGTAGTTGTTTTAGCCTTTGGAGCAGCCGTAGCTTGCGCACCAGTTAAGGCATATACTTGTACATCCTGTCCATCACCCTTAGTATTGTAAGTAATGGTCCTTAGCGTGTTATTTTCTTTGTTTTGTGTAGTCTCTGTAATCTCAAACTTGAGATCTTTTGCAGCATAAAGCGTTTCGTAAACAGTGCTGATACTCATATCCGCCTTCGCATTTTCAGGAACTTTGACGTCAACAAAGCCATAAACAGACACCAATGAGATAGGCCCTTTAAAAGATGGGCTTAAACTGCTTTCTATGTTCCCATGCAATGTTTTCACGCTTACAGGGCCTGTTATATTAGATAACTTGATGTTTTCATATTGCGTAGAGGCATCAATCTCGCTTTTTAAGTTGCTTAGTGTTATCGGCTCATTGGTGCCATCACCGAACCCTGCGGTTTTGATTGACAGGTCAACGCCGTAAGGTAATTTGATAGCTACTTTTAAAGAATTAGATCTGTCTACCGCCATAATTTCCGCCACTTGGTCTTTCTGTGAAATGCTTAATCCAATACCCGTATTATCAAATCCGCTATTACCTAATACGGTCAGGCCTTCTGCACGTGGGTCAACCGCTTCTTGTTTACCTTTAGAAGTAATGATGATTTCTTTACCATCGTAACCCTCAACACTAAGGTTAATGATATTGTTAATCACTAATTTTCCGCTGCTTTTTGCAAGTTTGTACTCTTTTTGGGCAAATGCTTGTCCTGCTGCAACAAGCAGTACTAAAGCTACTATGATTATTTTTTTCATTTGTTTGTTATATATGTGTCTTATTGAAATTGTTGTTTGGTTAGTAATGCAAAATATACTTGGTCTTTAACTACATCCATGGTTGATGGATTGTCGGCCATGGCAATTAGCTTGTCGGTAGTTTCTGGATTATTACTGTGCCCAAGTACTTTTACCAATTCTAATTGTATCACTGGGTCTTTCTGTTTACTTAAACCTGCCGTTAATTGTTGTTGCACGTACTTATCGCCAGAAAACTTAGATAATACTTCCAATGTGGCTAAGCGTACGTTGTCATTTTCATCCTCGTTGAAAACTTGGCACAATACGGTTTTTAGTTTCTGATCAAGCTTATTTAAAGAACCCGCTTTAAGTACCGCATTTAATCTGCTAGCTACAGACAAACTATCTGCTAAGCCTGCATAAATTTCTTTATGTTGTTGTACTTTCGGTTGGTGGGTTACTAAACGTGTTGGTTTTTGGACTGCAACTTGCGTTTTGGGTGAAACCACTTCTGCAGGTAAATTAGCAGGCATTTCCACCTCATCTTTGTTGGATACTATTTGGCTCCCAGGTTTAGTCACCGTGTTTTCTTTTGAAAGGAACAAATAGGTGCCTACTACCATCATTAGCGAAGCCGCTACAGCCATCCAGGTATAGGTCAGCTTGCGTTTTTTCCTTTCCTGTAATAATTGGCGCTCCCTCATATTCCCCAAAATATTGCCTAGCATGTTTGGAGGCAAAGCTTCATTCTCAAAAGCCTCTTTGTGCTCTTGGACGTATCGCTTAAAAAAATCATGTTCCATAGTATGCCTTATCTTTTAATGCTAAATAAACTTTCTTTTTGGCTCGGTGGTATTGTGTCCGAACCGTGCTGTGGCTAATGCCCAGCATATTGCCAATTTCTTCTTGTCCCATATCTTCAAATAAATGTAGAGACATAATGGTCCGATAACCATCGGGTAACTGTTGTATGGCTGCTTTTACTTCATCCACCTTGCATTGAAACAAAAGTTCTTCATTCATGTCTAGTTCCTCTTCTGCTACTGCTTCTAGTTGACCATCTTCTGTAAAAACCATTTTTTTCTTTCTTAGGGTTGATATCGCCTGATTAAGTGCTATTCTTTTTAACCAGCCCTCAAAATTGTTTTGGTTTTTCAATTTTCCAATCTGCTCAAAAGCAGTGCAAAATGCTTCTTGTACAATGTCTTCCGTTTCAGCGCTGTTGCCCATTACTCTATAAACAGTATGGTAAATGCGCTTAGCGTATTTGTTGTACAGCATGGTATAGCCTTTTTCTTCTCCGGCCACACATTGCTTTACCAATTCTTCTTCGTTTATAGAAATGCTCAGGTGCAAGGGTTTTAAACTTAATTTGTACGTTAATAGTTAATTTGTTTTGGTGTAGCCTACTTCTTCTAAAGACTCAACCTGGTGTTTATCTAATGTTTTGCGCTTTCACAATTTTTTCAATCTCGGGTAATTTCTTTTTATAATCTTCTAAATTCCAATTTTTAACATAAGTGGCCATTGGAGGCATTCCCATTTGTTTACGCCTTTGGTCTAATTGGTCTATATCTACTATTGGATAAATGTAGCTTATGCCCGTTACCTTGTCTTTAAAGCCCTGACTTCCGTAATACTGCTTTCTTCCCTCTCTCATCGCAATGCGGTCTTCTAGGATTGCTAAATTACTTGAAAGGGTTTTTCCCTCTTTTTCTGCTTGTTGAACCAGAGATAGGTATTTTTTTTGTGTGTCTAAATCTGCATGCTGAATGACTAAAAATATACTTTGGCTTCCATTCATCCCTACTTCTTGAGGTCCCAACCAGCCATATTTTGTAAGGATAGCGTTAATTTTTTTTAAGTTAATCTCATCTTTTTCTTTAATGATGTTCCTAACGCTATCAAGTTTTGACGGACTAGCATTGCTTCTTGTCAAACTTGCAAGCTCAAATCTATATGACTGATCATCTTTGTAAATGGTGTCCAGCATAGGAAGTAATTCCATCTTAAATTTACTGCTATCAATGATAAAACTAGTTACCTGTGCATGTGCCTTTGCTTGAGTAAAAATAAGGACTGCTAAGCAAATGGTAGCTTGTTTTATAAATGTTGACGCGTTGTATGTTTTCATAAAATTAACGAATAACTATATGATAGTCGCCAACGTTAATCTTTTGTTGCACACAAATAAGAAAAAAAGAAAAATATTTTTTGAAGGAAGCTTTGGTCGAAGCAAATGTTATTGCTCTGCGCTTCTAGCTTTGTCGCCATTAAAGATTTCCTGCACGAGTTTACCCCAAGCAAAAGGGTTAAGCAGTGGGTTCGTTTGGCGCATGTTTACGTTCATCATCCTATCGAAATTATATCGATAGTTGGCATTGCTAATTTCGCCAGCATCACGGGGTAAGGTTAATTTTAAGCCGTTAATGCTTTGACGGGATAGATTTTTCTTAGCGATGGCCAAGTCGTCGTCGGCTATTTTCAACGAAAGAAAATCCTTATTGAACTCTTCAACCGTGGCCCAAGGGTTCACCCTAACCGTTTTTAGGTATACAATTTCAGATTTGATTTGAACCATTGCCGTATATTTATTGTCTACAATGTTTCTCGGCAATACCAAAGTTTTACTCGTGAAACCTACGGCAGAAAACATTACTGTATCACCAGGATTGACCACAAAAGAGAAGAAACCCTGATAATTGGCAGCATATTTTTGGCTCTTATTGCTAAGGTTGGTAATGGTTACATAAGGTACTACCATATTACTGTCAGCATCGGTTACAATACCCGAAAACTGCACAAGTTTGTTGGTTTGGATTTTATCTTGAGCAAAAGCCAGACTTACAAAAAACAACAATATGATCGTTAAACTAAATCTCATCTGTAATACAATAATAATACAAATGTAGGCGCTAATGGGTTTCTATTTGGTTAAAATGTGTTAAAAGTGTTACGCTTGCTCTGCCAAATCAACGGCTACTACACCTTTAATTTCAGGCACATCTTTCATAATGGCCTGCTCAATTCCAGCTTTCATGGTCATGAAGCTCATTTTGCATGAACCGCAACTGCCCAATAATTTCACTTTTACAATGTTTTCAGGAGTAATTTCTTCAATAGCCACATTTCCCCCATCAGCTATCAAATAAGGTCTGATAGTTTCCAAAGCTTGCTCTACTCGTGCTGTTAAATCCATGTTTAATTATTTTAAAGTATAAAAATAGTAAAAATTTAGCAATTAGCCATTAGCTGTACATTGTTGATAGAAATTTGCTGGGCAATTTTGCCTGCAATTTCCTTAAAGGCTAAGGCTTGAGGATGACTGGTTTCCAAAGCAATTGGTCTGCCTTTATCACCTGCCTCAGTAATGCTCTGCACCAATGGAATTTCACCCAAAAACGGAACTTTAAAGTGTTTTGCTAGTTCTTTACCGCCATCTTTTCCAAAGATATAATATTTGTTTTCAGGCAGTTCCTCTGGGGTAAAATAAGCCATATTCTCAATTACTCCCAATACAGGAATATTAATGCCTGGCATTCCAAACATGGCCAACCCTTTTCTGGTATCGGCAAGTGCCACTTGCTGTGGAGTAGTTACAATTACAGCACCCGCAATTGGAAAGCTTTGGCTGATGGTTATATGGATATCGCCTGTGCCTGGAGGAAGATCGACCAACAGATAATCTAATTCGCCCCAATCAGCATCATTGAAAAGCTGCTTGATGGCATTGGAAGCCATTGGCCCACGCCATGGCACTGGTTGGTCAGGATCAGAAAAAAAGCCCAATGAAAGCAACTTGATGCCATATTTCTCAATGGGAAGAATTAAAGTTTTGCCATCGGCGGTTTCTTTAGCGCTTGGTTTTGCCCCCACTAAATCAAACATGATAGGCACCGAAGGGCCATAAATATCGGCATCAATTAAACCTACTTTTGCCCCATCGGCAGCCAAGGTAACGGCCAAGTTGCTAGAAACGGTAGATTTTCCAACACCTCCTTTTCCCGAAGAAATCAAAACAATATTTTTAATGGCTTTCAGTTGGCTAGTATCAACTGGTTTAGTTACTCTTGAAGTAATGTTGATCTCTATTTCAGCAGCTGCGTCTACAAAATGCTTAACGGCGTTGATGCAGGCATTCCTCAGCATGTCTTTTAATGGACAAGCTGGAGTGGTTAATTCAAGCGTGAAAGCGACTTTTTTGTCTTCAATTTTAACATCCTTAATCATCTTTAAAGTCACCAGGTCTTTTTTCAAATCTGGGTCTTCAACATGGCTAAGTGCCGCTAAAACTTTTTCCTCGGTAATTATCATCCTTCAAAATTACTAAAACATTAGCTATAAATAATTTTGTATCTAGCTTTTTGTTGTATTTTTAACACGAAATGAGACGTAACAGACATTACTCCGCAAGGGGCCAAGTTTTGTGACGAAAATCCTGTGTCAGATAAGAAAACAATCCATATTCGCACATGAAAATAAACATTTGTGTTAAGCGTTTGTTAAAGCAGTAATTTCGAGGAGGTTTATGCAATTGCCCCAAATTAAGATACCGAAAAAATACCTGAAAATTGGCGCCTGGGTACTAGGCATATTTGCGTTGTTGTTAGTGGCTGGTGGAGCTGTGGCATATGGCAAAAGAGAAGCACTATTAAATAAAATGGTAGCGAAAGCTATTGCCAAAGCCGAAAAAGACTATAACCTTTCGGTAAAGATTGGGGAATACGGCTTTAGTGGACTAAGCAAAGTGCATATGAGCAATATTTCCGTAGTGCCCAAAGATCGCGATACGCTAACCACTATCAAAGATATGACCATTGGCGTGAAGATTTTTCCCTTGTTGTTTGGTGATGTAAAGCTTTCGGAAGTTAACCTTAATGATGGTAATCTGAATGTAGTAATGCGTGACACGCTGACTAATATCGATTTCATCTTGAAAAGGAAGAAAAAAGATAGTACCACCGCCAAAAGTAAGGTTGATTTGAGTGAATTGGCTAGTAATCTACTGAATCAGGTTTTCTATAAAATACCTGATGACATGGAGATCAAGAACTTTATGATGCAGTTGAATGACAACGATACCGCATCTGTAAAATTTTTAACCACTACCGCAACCATTGATGGAGGTGAACTAAAATCTACGATTAAGGTGAACGATACGGCTGCCGTTTGGCATATCAACGGAAACCTTGATCCTAGTGACAAGCAATTGGATGTGATGCTTTTTGCTGATGGGAAGAAAGTAGAATTGCCCTATTTAGAAAATAAACTGCACACCAAAATCAATTTTGATACGGTTAAAACGCAGATGAAGGATGCTAGTTTTAGTGGCGGCGATTATAAAATTTCAGGTTCATGGGCCATTAAAAACTTATTGATTAATCAGCCTCGAATTTCTGCGGATGATATTATTGTGCCTGATGCCCGCATAGAAGCAGACATGCTGATTGGAGAGAACTTTGTTTGTTTGGATAGTACATCGACGGTTTATTTGAGAGATGCTTACGTGCATCCTTACCTAAAATACACCCTGTCTCCCAATAAAATCTACGAAATGAAGCTGACGGCACAGGAGCAGGATGCCCAAGCTATTTTCGATTCGTTTCCTTTGGGATTGTTCGAATCTTTAGATGGCATCAAAGTACAAGGCAAGCTGAAATATAGTTTAGACTTTTATTTAGATACGGCTGTTCCCGATAGTGTGAGGTTTAATTCGACCCTAACTCCCAGCAATTTTAAGGTGCTACATTTTGGTAAAACCGATTTGCAGAAAATCAATTCGGATTTTATTTACACGCCTTATGAATACGGCAAGCCCATGCGTAACATCACCATTGGCCCATCAAACCCTAATTTTACAAGGCTCGACGATATTTCTCCCAACTTTAAAAATGCGCTGTTAACAGCCGAAGATCCTTCTTTTTATCGCCATAAAGGATTTGTAGAAGAATCAATCCGTAAATCAATTGCTGTAAACTTTAAGGAAAAGAAATTTAAGCGAGGTGGCAGTACCATTTCTATGCAATTGGTAAAAAATGTGTTCTTAAGCAGAAAGAAAACGTTGGTACGTAAAGCCGAGGAAATTTTAATTGTTTGGTTGATCGAAAACAACCACTTGGTGAGTAAGTCTCGCATGTTGGAGGTTTACTTTAACATCATTGAAATGGGCAATAACGTGTACGGCATTGGAGAAGCATCGAGGCATTATTTTGCCAAAAGTCCGTCTGAATTAACATTAGGCGAAGGAATTTTCTTGGCCAATATTGTGCCTAAGCCAAAAGCGGCTTTGTACAAATTCATGAGTAACGGCACATTGAAAGGCTATTTGCTGCCTTATTTTAGATATATCGGTAATATCATGGCCAGAAGAGGTTTAGCTCCAGCAGACACTACAGGTTACGGTTTTTACGACGTGCGATTACGTGAAGGTTTGAGACAATATCTGGCACCAGATTCTACTACTTTGGATACTAACTCGGTGGATATTGGAGAAGATGATATGATGACACCAGAAGGCATGCAGGATAAATCGAAGAGCTTGTTTGACCGTTTATTTGGTGGCTCTTCTAAAAAGGAAAAGGATACGGTTAAAGTAAAACCTGCCGTTGATACCGTAAAAACACGTAAACAATTAAGGCAAGAACGCCGTGAAGAGCGTAGAAGAAAAAGAGAACAAGAAAAAAATGGAAACTAGGGTAACTGTTCACCAAAAGGAATTTGAACTCTTGTTAGAAGAGGATACCATTGCCAAGCGCATTCGCTTAATGGCGATACAGCTTAATGTAGACTACGAAGACAAAAATCCTGTTTTTATAGGCGTGCTAAATGGCAGCTTTCTTTTCATCGCCGATCTGATGAAAGAGGTTGATTTGCTTTGCGAAACAGAATTTATCAAGGTGGCCTCTTATCATGGAACGGGCAGCACTGGCAGTGTTAAAGATGCCTTGGGCATGCCCGCTAATTTGAAAGGCCGACATTTGATTATTGTGGAGGATATTATTGATAGCGGCCTTACCATGAAATATATTCTCTCTAAAATTAAGGAGCAGGAGCCTGCTTCTGTGGCCATTTGTACTTTACTTTTTAAACCAGATGCCTTGAAAGAACCTTTGGAGGCTTTGAATTATATTGGCTTTGAAATACCCAACGAATTTGTAGTGGGCTACGGCTTGGATTACGATGGCTTAGGTAGAAACTTGAACCATATTTATAGAGCGATTTAAGTTTTAGAAGGCACTGATAATATAAACCTTGCAGGTTTCAAAAAAACTGCGAGGTTTTTTTGCGAGTACAACAAAAAGTATTTCTATTTCAATAAGATTTAGATTGCAAAATCCTGGGCGTCAGAATAAAAGATAAAACGTACAATTGGGCAAAAAATTGATAAATTTTTACGAGTTTTGCAGCATAACAAAAGCTAAGTTAAATGACCATACATAAAGAAGGATATACTTCCATTGCCCTTACGGTGCTTTTTATTTTTATCATTAATGCCGTTGTTGAATACCGTTTTGCCGACGTTTTTATATTGAGATGGTTTATCTATATCTTTTCATTTGCTTTGTTCATCACGGTACTTCAGTTTTTCAGAAATCCAAAACGTACTTTTACCAATGGCGAAAATTTAATTATTTGCCCTGCTGACGGTAAAGTGGTAGTAATTGAAGAGACTGAAGAAGGCGAGTATTTTAAGGATAAACGTTTACAAGTTTCTATCTTCATGTCGCCCGTGAATGTGCACATTAATCGTAACCCAATTTCAGGAGTGGTAAAGTTTTTCAAATATCACCCAGGGAAATACCTAGCGGCATGGAATCCAAAATCGAGTACCGAAAACGAGCGTACCACAGTTGTGGTAGAGCATAAAAATGGCTCTCCAGTATTGTATCGTCAAATTGCAGGAGCTTTGGCTCGTCGTATTGTTTGGTATGTAAAAGAAGGTGATCAAGTAGTTCAAAATGAACAATTTGGATTTATCAAATTTGGTTCAAGGGTTGACATCTTTTTGCCTTTGGGTACAAAAGTGAATTTAGAGCTCAACCAAGTGGTTAAAGGCGGGATTACCGTGCTTGGAGAACTGAGCTAATATTAAGTAGACCTTAAAATTCAGAAATATGAAAGTCTCGCACACGCGGGACTTTTTTTATGGCATTTTTTGAGAAGGAAGGCCTGAGTTTTATAGCGCATGTAACATGGCTATTTCGTCATTGCGAGGCACGAAGCAATCTTAAAGCGATAGTTTGTTTTTAATCTAGCGATAGTTGTAGGATTCGTGCCTCGCAATGGCGAGTTAAGGTATAGAGAGGTTTACCTTATCTTATACAATGTCTTTAGTTAAATAAACTGAATGACAGGTTAGCAAAAAGCCCCGCACGTGCGAGGCTTTTTTAATTGCTTTACAAATTATTTTAAGGATTAAAACCTATTTTTCTTCTTTGTGAGTGGCCTCGCCTACAGTACGTTGAGTTGGATAAGCAAACTCAGAACCATTTTTTGCAACAATTTCAATGATGCTGAAATTCACTTGCTCTTTGATTTTGATCAGGTCTAGGTCCTTTTTCATGGGCACTAGATAAATCACTTGCACGTTCAAAGATGAATCGCCAAAGGAATCCAAAGCTACGGTGCTGTCTGTGATTCCTGGATGTTCCTTTAAGTATTTTTCAATTTCAGAGATAATCTTTTTGATGTTCTCAGAACTGGTTTCGTAGGTAAGTCCGATGTCAAACTTCACCCTACGGGCATTTCTCATGGTGAGATTTTCCAACACACCATCTATCATAGAACGGTTGGGAATCACGTAGGTCGTTTTGTCGGTACTGCGTAATACGGTACTTCTAAAGCCCACTCGCTCAATAGTGCCTTCAATGCCATCAACCCTTACCACGTCGCCCACAGTAAAAGGTTTGTCCATAAAAATAAGGAACGAGCCCAATAGGTTTTCCAAACTTTCTTTGGCGGCCATGGCAATAGCAATACCACCAATTCCCAAACCTGTAATTAAGCTTACGGCATTTACCTCAAATACGTATCCCAATAACACAAAAAAGCCAATAAAAGCTACAATAAACTTTAGTAGTTCCTTAATAAAGGGTACCAGCTGGTCATCGGCTTTGTTTTTTGTATTGGCCGCTCTTACTAAAAGTACATGGGCGATAAAATCGATGATCCTTAAAACAATCCAAAAAACGGAAAGAATAATGAGGAAAAGGAAAATTTTATCTACAAACTCACCAATAGTAAAAGCTTGATTAACCTTTACCTTGTCTATGGTCTTTTTGTAATTGAAAAAGGTAACATCCAAAGGATGCTTTAGCTGGTTAATGGCAACGTAAAGGGTAGATACACTGATGAAAAACTCAATTGGCTTTAGCAATAAAGCAATAAAAGTTTCAGAATTTACTTGGTCAGCAAATTTTTTGAACAATTTAAAGATTAACTGACTAAGGATGCGTGATACGATCCTTTTAAAAAGTAATCCGATAAGAATAATGGCGGCAACAATAATATATTGCTTGATGGTGTTGCCCCAAAAAATTTGTTCAAAAAAACTGACTTCCATTCTTTATACTAATTGTTTTAACGCGATTTCAAAAGCGGTGCTCGATAAATTTGTTTTTTTATCAGAGGTTTGATGTACAGCAACAAGTGCATTTTTAATGATGTTAGATGCATCGGTAAAGATCGCATCGTCACTCATTTCAACATTGCGTTGCATTAAATAGGCAAATACCCTAGCCATGCCGCAGTTGGCAATAAAATCAGGGATGATCGCTAAGTGGTTGTCCGCATGCTCCATAATGCTACCAAAGAAAATTTCCTGGTCGGCAAAAGGCACGTTAGCACCGCAGGCAATTACTTCCATGCCAACGGCAATCATTTGGTCTACCTCATTTTGTTTTACCAGTCTCGAAGCTGCGGCTGGAACGAAAATCTCAGCACCCATACTCCAAATTTTTTCATTGGCTTCTTCAAAAGAAATCAGCTGATCTGAAACCAAGGTATTATTTACCCGGTTATTAAACAGGTCGGATACTTCTTGCTCACTAAAGCCTTCTGGGTTAATTAATCCGCCTACACGGTCAATAATGCCTACAACTTTAACGCCTTGTTGCGACAGGTAGTATCCTGCAGCAGCAGCTACGTTGCCCCATCCTTGGATAATGGCTCTTTTACCTTTGATATTACCGCCCCAAATTTCATAAAAATGACGGATAGACTCTGATACACCGTAACCGGTAATCATATCTGCTACTTTATACTTTCTCTTAATATCTGGGGTATAGGTTAAGTCCTCTAATACTTTGGAAACGCCATAACGTAATTGTCCAATTTGGTGAATACGTTCGTTTTCTCTGGCTTGGTAGTGGCCGTTGATAACACCTTCCTGCGGATGCCAGAGTCCATACCCTTCGGTAATTGGGATTACTTCGTGTATCTCGTCAATATTTAAGTCGCCACCAGTACCATAATAGCTCTTAAGCAAAGGCATCACTGCCTTATACCAGCGTTCCAAAACTTCTTTTTTGCGAGGATCAGCAGGATCAAAGTTAATTCCCGATTTTGCGCCACCAATAGGAGGACCAGAAACAGTAAATTTCACTTCCATCGTTTTTGCAAGAGATTCTACTTCGTGTTTGTCTAATCCTTTACGCATTCTTGTGCCGCCACCTGCTGCGCCGCCGCGTAATGAATTAATGACCACCCAACCTTCAGCTTCCGATTCTTTGTCTTTCCATTCAAAAACAATCTCTGGCTGTTTCTCTTCGTACTTTTTTAAAAGATCTTTCATTTATTCATGTGTGTTGAGACAATGGCTAGGTTTTCATCAACCCATAGGCTTAAATGTGGCTAAGCCATTATCAGATTTTTATTTGGTTGCGCAAAGATATAAACAAAAAAACCTCCACGAATATTCCGTGAAGGTTTTAATACTTTTATAATAAATCTATTATTTTCTTAAAGATTTGATACGAGCTGCTTTACCAGTTAGGCTACGTAAATAGAACAATTTAGCTCTACGTACTTTACCATAGCTGTTCACTTCTACTTTCTCGATGTTTGGAGAATTAAAAGGGAAAATACGCTCTACACCAACACCGTTGCTGATTTTACGAACAGTGAAAGTTTCATTAGCGCCATTGCTGTTACGCTGAATAACAACGCCTTGGTAAATTTGAACACGTTCTTTGTTACCTTCGCGAATTTTATAATGAACACTTACAGTATCTCCTGATTTGAAAGTAGGAACTTCTTTTTTAGTGATTGCCTGTTCTTCTACAAATTTTACTAAATCCATGATTTTAAGCTATTAAGCCGATATTTATGTTGTTTAAAATCGGACTGCAATATTAGGAATTATTTTTTAAAAATAAAAGTGAATTTTAAAAATTTTTGATGATTTGTAAATTGGATAATTCGCTAAGGATCAAATTCCCCAATTAGCATCTTATTTCAATAAGTCTGGCCTGCGTTGTTGTGTACGCTTTAAAGCTTCCTCGTGTCGCCACTCAGCAATTTTAGCCTCATGGCCACTCAATAGTACATCTGGTACTTTGTGCCCTCGCCATTCGGCTGGTCTTGTATAAATTGGGGAGTCTAGTAATTCACCCTGAAAGCTGTCTGACAAAGCAGAAGTTTCATCATTGAGCACTCCTGGAATTAAACGGGTGACTGCATCTACCAGTACAGCTGCAGGTAACTCTCCACCAGAGAGCACATAATCGCCAATGGAAATTTCTCTGGTGACATAAATATCACGGATACGTTGGTCTATTCCTTTGTAGTGGCCACATAAGATGATGATATTTCCTTTAATGGAAAGTTCGTTGGCAATAGTTTGGTTCAATGTTTCGCCATCAGGGCTCATGAAAATAATCTCGTCGTACGACCTTTCTCCCTGCAATTTTTCTATACAATTAGCAAAAGGCTCAATACTCATGACCATACCGCTCCCACCACCATAAGGATAATCGTCAACACTTTTTTGTTTATTGGTGGCATAGTCCCTTAGGTTGTGCACTACAATTTCGGCAATTCCCTTCTTTTGTGCTCTCTGTAAAATGGAATGAGCAAAAGGGCTGGTTAACAAATCGGGAAGTACAGAAATGATATCAAAACGCATAGCGCAAATATAAGGCTTTGTTTGCGCTTTGCCCTTACTTAGAAATATTGTAACTACTTCTTTTAAAGAAAAATTTGTTTTTACCTTAAAGTAATTATATTTGGTTAACCAAAAATTGGTAGACCAAATATAAACTGATGAAACTAGCTATTTATTATGTAGTGGCACTAGTGCTGTTACAATTTTCTTTGATGGCGCAAACTGCTGTGAAAACTTCGTTTGAAGCACCTACATATATTACTGGCAATGTTAATTCCCAAAACCTTTGGGCTGTCGCAAGTGGCAACGCTTCAATTAGCAATGCAAAATCAAAAACAGGAAGTAGTGCTTTGAGCTTTAACAATAGTAACAGTGCCTTGGCTGTTAACTTTATACCATATAGTGGTACGGTAACTGGCATTAGAGATATTTTTTATACAGATATGTGGATCAATCCTGTGGCTTTTGCTACGAAGGGCATTTATTTAACGGCGTATGATCAGTATGGCGGAAGTTTGAAGCGGATTTATATCGTAGAATTCACTTTAGACAATAAGATAAAAGTTTCTAATGGTGGGACACAAGTGGAAGTAGGGACTTGGACTACTAACCAATGGACAAGAATTTCAATTAGGACAGATCTCACTGCTGAAAAATTTAAAATAGCGATAAATGGGGTGTTGAATGCTGCTGATTTTGCAATGAGAGAGGCCTACGTGCCAACGGCAAGTTCAGGAAGGGCTGCAACTTATAAAGAGTTCCATTCTCTTCGGATTAATCATACTACGGATACACAGCTAGCAAGTTCCGATTTTACAATCGATGATCTTTATATCGGTAAAAGCCCAATTCCAGATGTTTCTTTTTTACCATCTTCTACCGCTAGAATAATCAATATTGAACAGCCTAGCTACGGAAGTATTTCTCTAAACCCATCACAAGCTAGTTATCAGATTAATGATCAAGTTACCGCAACTTTAACCTTGCCACAAGGCTACAAAAACGATGGTTGGACAGGAGACTTGGCAGGAACAGAATTGAGTAAGACTTTTAATATTACTAATAACATGGTTATTGGGGCCAATGTGGTGATAGACAATACGGCACCGCCAGCGGAATATGTAGTCACGGTAACACAACCTTCAAACGGCTTGATTACCCTATCGCCAGCACCTACTAATGGCAAATATTCCAGTGAAACTGCTGTGACAGCAACTATTGCGGTAGAGTCTTGCTATCAATTTAATGGTTGGACGGGGGGCTTAAGCGGTACACAATTTTCAAAAACATTTACTGTAAATTCAGATCTGTCCATTGGTGCAAATGTCGCCATCAACACCACCCCTGGTGTGGTTAGAAATGTGGCCTCTGTGGCTGAATTTAAAACGGCATTATTGCAAATGAATCCTGGGGATGTTATTGTAGTGGAAGATGGGAGTTATGATTTAAGCAGCTTAACCATCAATCGATCGGCTTGTCCAAACCGACCTATTGTGATTAAAGCAAGAAATCAGGGACAAGCCATTTTGAATGGGGCAACGGCATTGGTTTTAGATGGTTTGCAATATGTAACGCTTCAAGGTTTCTCATTTAAAAGTGCTAATGTGGGTACGGGTATTAAGATGTTAAATTGTAGCAGGGTAAGGATTACGAGAAATAGCTTTACTTTGGACGAAACTAATATTTCCTCTTGCAATTGGTTGTATATTGGTGATACTTTTGCGAGCACGGCACCATTAAAATCTGGACACAACCGCATCGATTATAATTTGTTTGAAGGCAAAACCAAATCTGGGAAATTTATTTTATTGGATGGAAATATTAACCAGCAGACACAATATGACACCATTAGTTATAACATCTTTAGGAACAATGGGCCTCGTGAGGAAAATGAAAAGGAAACCATTAGAATTGGAGTAAGTACACTTTCTCAAAGCAATGGTTACACTTTGGTGGAGTATAACCTCTTTGAAGATTGTGATGGGGATCCAGAAATAGTTTCGGTAAAGTCTTTCGCAAACACGGTTAGATTCAATACTTTTCGAAGATGTTTGGGTACGGTTTGTTTGCGCCAAGGGAACAATAGTGTTGTAGAAGGGAATTACTTTTTTGGAGAAGGTAAAACAGCTGTTTATACCAACGAAAATGGCAACTCGAGTATTATTGGTTGCGGAGGGGTAAGGGTTTACGGGAAAAACCACAAAATCTTTAACAATTATTTCTCAGGCTTAACAGGAAGTATTTTTGATGCAGCGGTAACCATTACCAATGGCGATGCGTACAATGTAGAAAATCCAACAGATTTGGCGAAGCACTATGTTCCTGAAAATGTAGAAGTGGTGTTTAATACCTTCGTAAATAATAAATCCAACATCGAAATAGGCTATAAGTACGATAAAGCTCCTATAAATTGCCTTATTGCGAATAACATTGTGAAAGAAAATGCTACGCAGATTGTGAAAGCTTATAGTCCGGAGGCTTTGGCTGGGGTTAGCTTTAATAATAATATTATGTACGCCACTAATGCCGCAAGTATCGGGATTTCTGTACCTGCATCACAAATCAAAAATATAGATCCTTTGTTAGAGCAACCTGTTTGTAACGGAGCTGGTTGCGAGCTGAAAAAAGCTTATGAAGTGCTCAGATTAAGTACAGCTAGCCCAGCGATTAATGCCTCCGTAGGAACTTTTAGTTATGTGCTTTCGGATTATGAAAAGCAAAATCGTATTGGTGCAGCGGATATTGGCGCTGATGAGTATGATAGAAATAATGCGATTGCGATTAGTGCTCTCGATGGAAGTAATGTAGGGCCTAATGCCACCTCTTTTGATTATAGTTATTTTACGGTACTGCCTATAAAGCTGGTTTCTTTTAATGCTTTCTATAACAAACAACAAGTGGATGTTAGATGGTCAGTAGCCATGCAAGAGAAAGTGCAACGATATGAAATAGAATGGCGCACAGATTTCTCAGACTTTAAAAAGATTGCCGAAACGAAAGCCGTAGATGGAAAGCTGAACTACACAGCTAATCATTTGACTCCTGAAGTTGGACACAATTATTATCGTCTTAAAACGGTAGATGAAGATGGAGCAACTGCATTTTTCGAAGAAAAAGTGGTGAATGTTTTTGCCAACTCATCGGTGAAAATTTATCCCAACCCTGCTACGAAGGAATTTAAACTAGACTTTGGTTACACGCCTTCAAAATCTGTCAAGCTTAAGTTGGTAAATTCAATAGGTAAAAATGTTTTGGAAATGGTCATGGCCCCAGCGTCTTCATATCAAGTGCCAATTAGTAACTTGGTCAAGGGAATATATTTTGTGCAAATTATAGAAGAAGGTAAGCAACCCGTTTCATTGCCAATCGTTATTAATCCTTGATTTTAGGTCGTCCACTGGTCGTGTATAACCGCTACAAGGTAATAATTGCTTTGGTACTGTTTAAAAACTAAGCGCAGGCTAGTCCAATCCATGCCGCTATATTTTTTGTCGAAGCCACTAAAGTGATATTCGATAAAAGGATGTTTGGGGAAAATCTCGTTGAGGTTGTTTAAAGAGTTGCCTTTGCCAATGATTTGATCGTAGCCAATCTTTTCTGCGTGAAGATAATCGGCATTATAGACAAAATTTTCTAGGTATTGTTGGGCAGTTAATCTAATTACGTCGCCACTCCCGTCGTAATTTCCCCATATCACAGAAACTTTTTCTTCAACCAGTTTTAAAAACGAGGCTTTTGACACTTTTTTTGCCGTTTTGGTATCGATAAAACCATACGGAGAAAAGACTACTCCTTCGGTTGGATGAAAATACGAAGCGAACGCAGTATAATCTTTTGTCTTTAGCGTGGTGAGGATTTCGGTAGCGATGGTAGTCAATGTGCCTTCATCAGCTACGCTGTCCACTGCGTTAACTGTTTTGCCGCTATCCGATGAAAGAGATGAATCGGCAGATTTATCTGTACGATTACAACTAACCATAATTAGTGCTAGTACGCCAAGCCATAAGAAACCTAATTGCTTCATAAGTATAAAACTTAAGGCCAGCGGGTTTTGTTTTGCCAATTATGGATTTAAGTAAATATCCAATAGCCCCTCTGGTAAATCTAAGGTAAGAATATTTTCCTCATCATCTATTTCTACAATAAAGTCTTCATTTAAAGGAAAAAGAATTTCCTTATTCTGATAATTTACCGTAGCTACAAATTGTTGAGGGTATTCATTTACTTCTATGATTTCACCAAGTTCGCCCAAAGTTTCGTCTACAGCAATAAAACCTTTTAAATCGGTGTAGTAAAATTCGTCGTCTTCACGTTCTGGCTTTTTACTCAAAGGCAAATACGCTTTTTTCTTTACCAAAGGCTGCGCCTTATCCACGTGGTCAACATCATCAAAATAAAAAAGGCCAGTGCTGTTTTCGTATAGTTTGTGACTGGCAACAAAAAAAGGTACCATTTTTCCGTTCAGTTCTAAGAATATGACGTCAAGATCTAAATCTTGGTAGTCCTCAAACTCAAAATAAAGCTGAAGCTCACCTTTTAAACCTTTGGTTTTGGTAATGTATCCAATATAAAATGATTCTTCTTTTGTCATATGTCTTGCATTTTGTCATTCTGAATGTTAGCGAAGAATCTGTGCGTTAAATGTTGAACGGAACAGAATCCCCCTACCTCGGAATGATAGCTGATTGGGTGGATATAAAAATAGCGTTCCGATTTTGGCGGAACGCTATTTTTTGAAGTAAAGTTAATTATTCAGCTTTATCTTCTGCTTGAGTTTCTTCAGCAGGAGCTTCTGTTGCTGCTTCAGCTTCTACAACTGGAGCTTCTTCAGTAGCCTCTTCTGCAACTTCTTCCGCTACAGGAGCGTTTTTAGCTGCAATGGCTGCCGCTCTTTCTTCATTTTTCTTAGCTTCTGCTGCTAAGGCTGCTTTACGAGCTTCAGCTTTACCACTAGCTAAACCTTCAGTTTTGCCAGCAATTTTACCTGCTTTACCCTCTAACCAAGTAGCAAATTTAGCATCTGCTTGTTCTTGAGTTAAAGCACCTTTTTTAATACCACCTTCTAAGTGTTTTTTGTAAAGAACACCTTTGTAAGAAAGGATAGCACGAGCTGTATCAGTAGGTTCAGCACCATTAAGTACCCATTTTACAGCTTTGTCGAAGTTAAGTTCGATGGTTGCAGGATTGGTGTTTGGGTTATAAGAACCTAAACGCTCAATGAATTTTCCATCTCTTGGAGCACGCGAATCCGCTACTACCACGTGGTAAAAAGGTTTTCCTTTTTTACCGAATCTTTGCAATCTGATTTTAGTTGCCATTCTTTTTAATGATTTATGTATTCAACATAGTTCCCGGAACTTCATGTTGCGGGGCTGCAAAGGTAAATAAAATGTTAATAACTAGCAAACTATGCTAAAATTAGATTTTGTTTGTCAATATCGGCCTTGCTTTACGGATATTTGAAGATATGAGAATAGCAATTGATATGGACGAAGTCCTAGCAGATCCGATACATAAATTCATTCAGCTTTATAATAGAGATCATCAAGTCCCCTTAGATTTGGTGATAAAACCTGGCACGGAAATCTTCCAAAACGTTCCAGATGAAGTGAACGATAAATGGTTCGATTACATTAATGAGAAGGGCTTCTTCCGTGATTTACCCGTTATTGATGGAGCAGTAGAAGCAGTAAAAAAGCTACAGCAGCGATATGAGGTTTATATCGTATCCGCCGCCATGGAATTTAGAAATTCATTGGAGGATAAATTGGACTGGCTTGCAGAACATTTCCCTTTTATAGATTGGAAGCATATCATCTTTTGTGGTGAAAAGATTGTCAATGTAGATATTATGATTGATGATAGAATAAAAAACTTTTCGGGTTTTAGCGGGCGTTCGCTTCTTTTTACTTCTCCGCATAACCTTCTAATCACAGAATACGAGCGGGTTGATAATTGGCAGCAGGTATTGAACAAATTAATGTAGTTAAAGGGTAACAAAAAGCCGAAACACTTATTTGGTGTTGTGCAGGAGTTTGCAAGGCTTAGGTAAAATTTGAATGACAGAAGTTCAATAAAAATACTATTTTTGAGGCGTTGCTCATCTACAACTTTTTGATTACAAATAACAGTTTGTACATGTTTGCACACCATAATTTTACTAAAATATAGAAATGAAAGTTGCGCTTATTACGGGGGTGACCGGCCAGGATGGTGCCTATTTAGCAGAGTTTTTATTAAAAAAGGGCTATTTAGTGCACGGTATTAAGAGGCGATCTTCTTTATTTAACACGGATAGAGTTGACCATCTTTATCAAGATCAACATGAAAGTAATGTAAGGTTTAAACTTCATTACGGAGACTTAACGGATTCGACAAATCTAATTAGAATCATTCAAGAGACTCAGCCCGACGAAATTTACAATTTAGCGGCAATGAGCCACGTACAGGTAAGTTTCGAAATGCCTGAATATACTGCTAATGCTGATGGCATTGGGACCTTAAGATTGTTGGAAGCGATTAGGATACTTGGGCTGACTAAAAAAACTAAAATCTATCAGGCTTCTACTTCAGAATTGTATGGTTTAGTCCAAGCCGTTCCACAGAGTGAAAGCACTCCGTTCTATCCACGTTCACCTTACGCTGTAGCCAAAATCTACGGTTATTGGATTACAGTAAATTATCGCGAAGCTTACGGAATGTTCGCTTGTAATGGGATCTTGTTCAACCATGAAAGTCCTTTGCGTGGGGAAACCTTTGTAACGCGTAAAATTACCAGAGCGGCTTCAAAAATAGCTTTAGGATTACAAAATTGTTTATACCTTGGAAATCTATCCGCTCAACGTGATTGGGGGCATGCCAAAGATTATATCGAAGCAATGTGGTTGATCTTGCAACAAGAAAAAGCGGAAGATTACGTTATTGCAACTGGTGTGACTACGACCGTTCGTGATTTTGTGCGCATGGCTTTTGCTGAATTAGGCATAACTGTAGAATTTTCAGGTAAAGATGAGCAAGAGAAAGGTGTCATTATTGATGTTGACAGTGAAAAAGCAATGGCGCTGGGTTTAAATTTAGAAACCTTAAAACTTGGTAATACAGTAGTAAAAGTTGACCCTAAATATTTTAGACCAACCGAAGTGGATTTGTTGCTAGGTGACCCTACTAAAGCAAAAACCCAATTAGGATGGCAACCTAAATATGATTTACAGGCTTTAGTTGAAGATATGATGCAAGCTGATTTAAACTTAATGAAGAAAGACGAGTATCTGAAACAAGGCGACTACAAGACGCTTAATTATTTTGAATAATTGGTGTCTTCACAAAAAATAAGAATATCATTTTCATGAAAAGAATTTTTCTATCATTTCTCCTAATTTTTATTGCCGTCTTAAGCTTTGCGCAATCAGGCGCTAACATTAAAGTTGACGAGCTTTCTGATGCCCAGATTTTGCAAATCGTAAAACAAGCAGAAGCAATGGGCTATACCACAGAAGCCCAGCTTGAGCAAGCTGCAGCTGCCAAAGGCATTAAAAAGGAAGAGATGGTCAAATTTAAGGCCAGGGTAGAAAAATTAAAAAAGCAAGGAGCGGGCTCACAAACTACAGACAAACCCTCTAGTGGCACAGGCAGGGAATACAGTGAGACTACTGATGGCGGTGCGATCAATAATGAAAAAAAAGAAGATGACGGAGAAATTCAGTCTAAGATATTTGGATCTGATTTGTTCAGAAATGGAAATATCACTTTTGAACCAAATTTAAGAATAGCAACACCCAAAAGTTATATTATTGGACCTGATGACAAGTTGATTATTGACTTAACAGGCGATAATGAGCGTACCTACAATCTTCAGGTTAGCCCAGAAGGAGTAATTAATTTAGAATATGTTGGAAGAATTTCCGTAGGTGGGCTAAGTATTGATCAAGCAGCTTCTAAAATTAAGTCGACAATGGCCAAAACCTATCCAGCTTTACGGAGTGGTAGAACTTCAGTCGCGGTAAATTTAGGTAATATTAGAAGTATTCAAGTGACGATCACGGGACAGGTGGTAAAAGCTGGAACCTACACTTTGCCATCTTTAGCAAATGTCTATCGTGCTTTGTATATGTCTGGAGGTCCTTCTCAAAATGGTACTTTTAGAAATATACAAGTCATCAGAAATAATAAAATTGTTGCTAATGTTGATGTTTATGATTTCCTTTTAAGAGGTATTCAGCAAGGCAATATTCGCTTACAAGATCAGGATGTGATTAATATTCCAGCTTACGATAAACGCGTAGAGATTTCTGGAGAAGTAAAAGATGCAGCGATCTTTGAGGTAAAAAATAATGAGACTTTGCAAGATGTGATCAATTTTGCAAAAGGTTTTACGGCAGATGCTTACACCGCAAAGATAAAATCATTTCAAAATACAGATAGAGAAAGACGAATTAGTGATATTTCAGAATCGCAATACAATACTTATCAACCCAAAAATGGCGATAAATTTATCGTAGAGGCTATTTTGGAGCGTTTTGAGAATAGGGTTGAAATTATAGGGGCTGTGTTTAGACCAGGAGTTTATTCTTTAGACAATGGGCTAACACTTAAAGGTCTAATTCAAAAAGCAGATGGGATTACTGAGGATGCTTTCCTAAATCGAGGTTACATTAATCGTTTAAATCCAGATAAAACACAATATATTGTTTCATTTGATGTCGCCAAAATTTTATCTGGAGAAGAAAAGGATATTCCTTTAACTCGAGAAGATAAAGTGACGATCAGTTCTATTTTTGATTTAAGAGAAGAATATACCGTAACCATACAGGGTGAAGTGAGAGCTCCAGGAACTTTTGAATATTCGCAGAACCTCAAATTAGAAGATATTATTCAAATGGCCGGGGGCTTAAAAGAAGGGGCTACGCCAAACCGAATAGAAGTTTCGAGGAGAATAAAAAATTCAGATCCTACTTCAACTTCTTCTAAGACAGCAGATTTATTTGTAGTAAACATTGATGAAAATCTGAGGGTTGTAGGCGATAAGTTCGAGATCAAGCCTTTCGATATTATTTCGGTAAGAAATTCCGAAGGTTACTCCGTTCAAAAGCAGGTGAAAATTGAAGGCGAGGTACTTTATCCTGGTATGTACACCATTACAAGCAAAGACTATCGGATATCAGACCTCATCAAAAGAGCAGGAGGTTTAACTTCTTTTGCCTATGCAGAAGGTGCGTCTTTAAAAAGACCTGGTGCTGAAAAGATAAATCCTGCAGATAAGAATGCTATCAATAATAAAGACGAAGAAGATAAGAAATTCGCCAATTTAGAAAGACTTCAAGAAAAAGATGCAAAAGATACTGGTGCAGTTAAAAAAGTAAAAGAAGAATTAGTTCAGTCTGACCTGGTGGGAATTAACTTAGAAAAAATATTAAAGAAGCCTTTGTCAAGGCAGGATTTAATTTTGGAAGAAGGGGATGTTGTACGTGTGCCTAAACAGCTTCAAACCGTAAAGGTTACCGGTGAAGTATTAAATCCGAATAGCATCGTTTATGTGCCTGGTAAAAGCTTTAAGCAATATATTAATGGGGCAGGTGGGTTTACGAATTCAGCTTTGAAAAATAGAGCCTATATCAAATACGCGAATGGCTCAGCAGAGGCGGCAAAAAAATTCTTGTTTTTTAATAACTATCCTAAAGTTAGACCGGGAGCAGAAATTTTTGTGCCTGTAAAAGCTGAACGTGAAAAAATGAGTGCACAAGCTTGGGTAGGAATTGGTACAGGGGTAGCTTCATTAGCAGCCATTATTGTCAGCTTGTTTAGATAAGAACCCTTTTAAGCATTCTTTGGCCACAAAATCACAATGAACAATTATAACATTGCCATTATAGGACTTGGATATGTGGGATTACCCTTGGCTATTGAATTTGCAAAGAAATACAAGGTTGTAGGCTTTGATATCAATGAAGAGAGAGTTAAAGAACTAAACAAAAGCGACGATAGGACCAAAGAAGCTAATTTGGTGGATTTGGAGGAAGTTTTGTTAAAAGGAGGACTTTCTTTTTCTTCTAATGTTAACGATTTAAAGAAATGTAATATTTACATTGTAACTGTACCTACGCCAATTAATCAATTTAAGGCTCCTGATCTTGGACCCTTGCTAAGTGCTTCTAAAATGTTAGCGGAGGTAATAAGTAGGGGAGACATCGTTATCTATGAATCTACCGTTTACCCTGGCTGTACGGAAGAAGATTGTGTGCCTATATTAGAGCAGTTTTCAGGGTTAACTTATAACAAAGATTTCTTTTGTGGCTACTCTCCCGAAAGGATAAATCCAGGGGATAAAGTAAATACGCTGACTAAAATTAAAAAAGTAACTTCGGGTTCAACTCCCGAAATTGCAGAAATAGTAGATCAATTGTACGGGAGTATTATTACTGCTGGAACACACAAGGCGCCAAGTTTAAAAGTTGCGGAGGCATCAAAAGCAATTGAAAATGCCCAAAGAGATGTTAACATTTCCTTTGTAAATGAATTGGCCCTAATTTTCGATAGAATTGGCATCGATACCACAGACGTTATTGAAGCTGCAGGGACCAAATGGAATTTTTTAAAATATAAGCCTGGGTTAGTTGGAGGGCACTGTATTGGTGTCGATCCATATTATTTGGCACATAAAGCCGAGTCGCTTGGTTATCACCCCGAAGTAATTCTTTCTGGAAGAAGAGTGAATGATAATATGGGGATGTTTGTGGCTAATAAGATGATCAAGTTGATGATTCATAAAGGTCATAAAGTCCAAGGCGCACGAGCGCTAATCTTGGGGGTCACTTTCAAAGAGAACTGTACCGATATCAGAAATTCGAGAGTCATAGATATTTTCACAGAATTAAAACAATTTGGTTTGGAAGTTGATGTTTATGACCCACATGCAGATGCTTCAGAAGTAAAAAGTGAATATCAAATTGATCTGATTCCCAAGATTGATAAACGATATGATGCCATAGTGCTAGCGGTAAGTCACCAAGAATTTTTAAATCTCAACTTTTCCAAATTAAGGAAAGATGAACAATCAGTAATTTTTGATACCAAAGCGTTTCTAGATAGAAATATCATCGATGCTAGACTTTAAATTGAAAATTCCTTTCTTTGAGGCAAAGGCAGCCTATCATCATCGGCGAGAATTCATTGATGAAGCTATTCAAAAAGTGCTATCAAATGGTAATTATATCAATGGCCCTGAAGTTTCTGAATTTGCCTCAAACCTGGCTACATATCTAAATGTTGAGCAGGTAATTCCTTGCGGTAACGGCACAGATGCTTTGTGCTTAGCCCTGATGGCATTAGATTTAAATCCAGGTGACGAAGTCATGATACCCTCTTTCAATTTTATAGCAGCGGCTGAAGCCGTAGCGCTATTAGGCTTTAAACCTGTTTTTGTTGAGGTGAAGGAGGATAGCTTTAATGTTGACTGTGCTAGTCTAGAGAAGAATATGACCAAAAGAACAAAGGCTATTATCGTAGTGCATTTGTTTGGTCTGTCTTCACAAATGGAGCAGGTATTGGCAATTGCAAGGAGAAATAACTTATTTGTGATCGAAGATGTCGCCCAATCTTTAGGGGGAAGTTATAACGGTCAAAAATTAGGCACATTAGGGCACATTGGATGTACTTCGTTTTTCCCTACTAAAAACTTGGCTTGCTTTGGTGATGGTGGCGCTGTATTCACCAATGATTTGGGCTTGGCGAAGAAAATCAAAATGCTTGCCAATCATGGACAGCAAAAAAAGTACGATCATGTTTACATTGGGCTAAACTCTAGATTGGATACCATTCAGGCAGCAGTTTTAAATGTTCAATTGCCATGGTTAGACGAATTGATCGAAAATCGCAGGAAAATTGCAGTATATTATTTGCAAAATCTAAAAGGAATAGCTAGTATTTCACTGCCACAAGTTGATGATAATCATACTTATAATCAATTTTGTATTCTGTTTAAGGATAAGGAAATGAGAGATGGTCTCAAAAAATTTTTGGCTGAAAATGGTGTAGATACAATGGTTTACTATCCCCTACCAACTCATTTGCAGTTAGCTTTTGCTAAAAGCGGATATAAATTGGGAGATTTGCCCGTATCCGAAAGACTTTGTGATCAAATATTGGCGCTACCAATTTATCCAGGGCTTAGTACTGAAAATCAGTCACTTATTGTTAGTCTCATTACAAGTTTCACCAATGAAACTAAATAATTATTTTGCACATGAAACAGCAGTCATTGATGAGGGGGCAATCATAGGCTTTGGAACTAAGATTTGGCATTTTTGCCATGTGATGAACAGCGCAAAGATTGGTCAGGGCTGTATCTTAGGGCAAAATGTAATGGTGGCAAGCAACGTTGAAATTGGAGATAGCGTGAAGATCCAAAACAACGTATCCGTATATGAGGGTGTAACGATAGAAGACGATGTTTTTATTGGACCGTCAGTGGTATTCACGAATATTAAAAATCCTAGAAGTTTTATCAATCGTAAAGCCGAATTTAAAGCAACGATAATAAAAAAGGGCGCATCAATAGGCGCTAATGCAACTATTCTTTGCGGAAATATCATAGGGAAATATGCCTTAATTGGAGCAGGAACCGTTGTTACCAAAGATGTGAAAGCATACTCTTTGGTCGTCGGTAATCCGATGAAGCATATAGGCTGGGTAAGTGAGTTTGGGTGTAGTCTAAATTTTAATATCAGCGACACAGCCAAATGCTCAGAAAGTGGACAACTTTATAGATTATTGAATAATCAAGTCTTTAACTTAGGAGATAATAGCTTAAATGAAGGTTAAATTTGCCATATTGGGCTGCGGACATATCGGTAAAAAGCACGCTGAGCTCGTAGCTCAGCACCCCGATGCAGAGCTAGTGGCAATGATTGATCCTGCTTACGAACAGTTAGAGATACTTGGTAGCAATGTTAACCACTTTCAAAGTTTAGATGATTTCTTCAAACAAAAAATAGAAGTTGATGTTATCAACATTTGCACGCCTAATGGATTGCATGCTGAGCAAGCTATTCAATGTTTAAACCAAGGTCATCACGTAGTTATCGAAAAGCCAATAGCCTTAAAAATAGACGATGCCAATGCGATTTTAGCAGCTGCAGATAGAAATCGTAAACATGTTTTCCCAGTGGTGCAGAACAGATACTCTTCAACAGTTAAATGGCTGAAAGAATTGGTTGAGAATAGTTCTTTAGGAACTATTTATATGCTTCAATTAAATTGCTTTTGGAATAGAGATGAACATTATTACCACAAAGGAAGTTGGCACGGTACACTAGCTTTAGATGGAGGCCCCTTATATACTCAGTTTTCCCATTTTATAGATGTTCTAAATTGGATCTTTGGTCCAATGACTAACATCAACTCCAAATTTTATAACTTCAACCATCAAAATAATACCGAGTTTGAAGACAGTGGCCTAATCACTTTTGAAATTAATGGTGCTGCAGGAACAATTTCGTATTCCACTTCAGTTTTTCAAAGTAATTTTGAAAGCAGCATTACAGTTGTCGCCGAAAACGGAACGGTGAAAATTGGGGGACAGTATATGAATAGCTTGGAGTATTGTCAAATCGGTGGTGTTGATAGACCTATCTTAGAAGAAAGCGCTATTGGAAACGACTATGGTACCTACAAAGGTTCTGCTTTTAATCATCAACAGGTAATTAACAATGTGGTCGATGTACTCAATGATTTGGAAAAGCCTTATGTGTCACTAGGGGGAGGTATCCAAGTAGTTGAAAGCATCTCCCAGATCTATAAGCATAGGAATGTCGAAAAAATTATACTAGAAAAAGAAAAACATCTAGTTTAGTATTTATTTAGCAAATGGCAAACGAAGTTGAAAAAAGTAAATTAGTACAAGAAGATGAGATTTCTTTGAAAGAACTCATTCTGAAAATTAGGGAATGGTGGCAATATCTTTGGAGTAAAAAGTGGATCATCATTGCCGCGGGACTTATCGGTGGTTTATTGGGTTTAGGCTACGCTGTTATCAAAAAACCTATTTATACAGCTACGACTACTTTTGTTTTAGAGAGTGGTGAGAAAAGTGGCGGCTTGGGTAGTTTGGCGGGCTTGGCGTCCATGGCTGGAGTAGATTTAGGCGGTGGTGGCGGTGGTATTTTCCAAGGAGAAAATATTATAGAGTTATATAAATCTAGAACCATGTTGGAGAAGACTTTGCTAAGCGGAGTGGATAGTATATCTCAACAGCCTTTGATTGAAAGATATCTAGAATTCAGTGGAATGCGTAAAAATTGGAAAGACAAACCTGAATTACAAAGTTTACAGTTCACAGTTGGTGAAGTATTAAGCCATATGAAAGAAGCACAACATCGTCGTTTAAAAGATAGTATAGTTAGCAAAATTGTAGAAGATTTGAACAAAACTAGCCTAGCGATAACCAAACCTGATAAGAAGTTAAGTATCATTAAAGTTAATGTCAACTCAAAGGATGAAATTTTTGCTAAACGTTTCAACGAGGAGTTGGTAGATAATGTCAACGAATTCTATATCCAAACTAAAACAAAAAAATCCCTGGATAATGTAAACATACTCCAGCATAAAACAGATTCAGTACGGGCAGTAATGAATGGTGCTATTTACAGTGCAGTAGCTGTAGCAGACGCCACTCCAAATGCAAATCCGACAAGACAAGTACAGCGTGTAGCTCCAATTCAGCGAGCACAGTTTTCTGCTGAGACGAATAAAGCGATTTTAGGAGAAATGGTAAAAAACTTAGAAATGAGTAAAATGGCTTTACTTAAAGAAACCCCCTTGATACAAGTAGTTGATGAGCCGGTTTATCCGTTGGATAAGCACAATCTCGGGAAAATAAATGCATTTATTATTGGCAGTTTTATATTAGCTATATTAGCAATTATCGTTGTTGTGATAAAGAAGGTTTTATTTTCTATTATTAATCTTTAATTATAAAACAATGATACCAGTTACAAAGCCATTTTTACCAGCTAAAGAGGTATATCAAAAATATTTAGATGGTATTTGGCATCGTAGATGGCTGACAAATATGGGGCCACTAGCAAGCGAATTAGAACTTAAATTAAAAGTACATTTAAATGTTAAACATTTATTATTTGTAACCAACGGTACCATTGCTTTACAAATGGCAATTAAAGCCCTTAATTTAAGTGGAGAGATTATTACAACACCTTTTTCGTTCATAGCAACTACAAGTTGTATTGTGTGGGAGAATTGTAAACCAGTATTTGTAGATATTGATGAGCATTCATTAAATATTGATCCAAATAAAATTGAGCAAGCCATTACTGACAAAACAACTGCTATTTTGGCAACCCATGTATATGGAAATCCCTGCGATGTAATAGCCTTACAAAAAATAGCCGATAAGCATAACTTAAAGATTATTTACGATGGAGCACATGCTTTTGGAGTAGAGGTAAATGGAAAATCGATATTTGAATATGGAGATATTTCCACATGTAGTTTACACGCAACAAAACTTTACCACTCTATTGAAGGTGGATTAATCTTTACAAAAGAAGCTGATCTATTAAAAAAAATGGCTTATATCAGAAATTTTGGATTTGATGGGCCAGAGGCTTTTAGTGAACTAGGAATAAATGGTAAAAATTCTGAGTTTCATGCAGCTATGGGGTTAGCTAATCTAGAAATGATAACACAAATCCACGAGAATAGGAAAAAGTTGTGTGAGCGTTATGACGAAAAGCTAAAAAACTTTAAGGCAATTAAACCTTTATGGAGGCATGACGCTTCTCAAAATTATGCATATTACCCAGTCGTGGTAGAAAGTGAAGCTTTACTTCATAAAAGTATAGAAACTCTCACTGCACATGAAATATTTGTTCGTAGATATTTTTATCCTTCGTTAGCTAGTGTGCTACCCTATCTAAAACCAGTTGAAATGCCTGTTACGGATAGCATTGCCTCTAGAGTTATGTGTCTTCCTCTTTATGAGGATTTGACTGTTGAGGAAGTTGATTTGATTTGTAGATTAATATTAAGAAACCAAAATAATAGTTAAAATGTATAATATTGCAGTTAGTGGAGTTGGGGGTGGTGTTGGTCAAAGTATTTTAAAATCTCTTGAAAATTCAGGATATAATATAATTGCCTTAGATGGTGAGGTATTGGCACCTGGCTTGTATGCTTCGAAATCATCATATCTTATCCCCTACGCAAATAATCCAGATTATATCGCCTCACTTCTAGATATTTTTGAAAGAGAAAAAGTAGACCTTTTTTTCCCAGGTCTAGATGCAGAACTAATGCCGCTTGCATTAAACAAAGATCTTTTTTCAAAAATTGGAACAACAGTTGTTGTGAGCAGCCCAGAAGTAATCGAAATTTCTGATAATAAACTTCAAACTTATATTAAATTAACCGAAGCTGGTGTCACTGTTCCTACTACTGTAGATGCGAAAGACTTTGACCTTAATATGATTAATTTTCCTATTATCATCAAACAAAAAGTTGGAGGGGCTAGATCTAAAAATATTTTTTTAGCTAAAAATGAAGATGAGTGGAATGCAATTAGAGCTAATATGGGTACGACTATAGATAAGTATATAGTTATGGAATATATTGAAGGTGATGAGTATACATGTGGTTCTGTAAATTTAGACAATATGTGTAAGGGGGTAATTGTAATGAGAAGAATATTAAGGGATGGGGATACGCATAAATGTTTTTCTGTAAAAGATGAGCTTATTGAGCAATCTGTTAGGCGGGTTGTAGAAGCTATTAAGCCTTTTGGAGCTTGCAATGTTCAGTTGAGAGTTAAGGATAATGTGCCTTATATCTTTGAAATTAATGCACGCTGCTCAGGAACGACAGCTTCTCGAACATTATGTGGTTTTAATGAGCCAAAAATGATTGCAGACTTTATATTAAAAGGGCTAACTCCAAATTATACGATTGAAGAAAAAACAATATTAAGATACTGGAAAGAGCATGTTGTAGAAAACAATTTAGTCAGTCATCTCAAGTCAACAGGACATATTTCTCAGGAACATTATTCTGCACTATGAGGGTTGGTATTTTAGGAGCAAATGGATTTTTGGGGCGTAACTTGTGTGAAAAATATCTTAGAAATGGCACTCACGTGTGTGCTTATTATCACCAAAATAAAGATTTAATTCCTAAAGGATGCGAAATTCTTCCGTACCAACAAATTTCTAATAGTGCACTAGATTGTTTAATTATATCAATTGGAGGGCATGACAGTAGTCATAATGAATTTTTAGATCAATACCAGCTTTTATATTCCTTAATTAAAAATGGAAGATTTAAAAAAATAATCTTATTTTCTAGTGTAGAAGTCTATGGCAATCATACAATGCCAATTCAAGTCGATACATGTTTTAATGCTCCGAAAATCTATGGGCTTTCTAAATTAGCACAAGAGTTTTTGATCAAATCATGTGATAGTTTTTCAATCATTCGGCCAACATATATTTACGGAATTGGAATGAAGAGAAATTCATTGATTCCGATTTGGGTAGAGAATGCGATAAGGCATGGAGAATTATACGTATATGGTGATGGTCAGAGAGTACAGGATTATCTGCACATTGATGATCTTTGTGATCTTTGTATAGAAGTATCTAATAAAGATATAAACGATATCATCATTGCCGCCTCAGGAAGCTCTACCTCAAATCATCAAGTTGCTGAATATATTACAAATACGATTTTAGGAAGTAGTATAAAATATATTGGAACTGATGGCTCTCCTTCATTTAAATTTGATATCTCTAAAACTGTAGATACCTATAGTTGGCTGCCTAAAGTAACTTTAGAACTAGGATTAAAAAATTATATAGATCATGAGAACTCTAATCTATAGTGACGTCCATGGCAATCTCCCTGCTTTCGAAAAAATGTTGAAAGCCGAAGAAAAGTATGAGAGTTATGTCTGTTTAGGTGACTTGGTTAATTATGGGCCCTGGAGTAATGAATGTGTTGAATTGGCCAATTCACTTTATGGTTCAACTATAATAATGGGGAACCATGAAGAAGCATTTATCAATGGCTACTATCCAGGAGAAAATGCTTTGGTAAAGGAATTTTTTAACATTACCTATAAAGAATTTAGTTTAGTGGAAGAGATTAAAAAATTTAAGAGAAAAATTATTTTAAACAACTTTACCTGTACACATACAATTTTAGATAAATATATCTATCCAGATACTGATATAGAATTAACATACAATTGCATAATAGGTCATTCCCATCATCAATTTGAGTATAAAAATAATGGATACGTGTTATATAATGCTGGAAGCGTGGGGCAAAACAGGAAATTTATCGACACTATAAACTACCTTATATATGATTGGGATCAGAAAAGTATTACGATGAAAGCAATGCCATATGATATAAAACCGTTAATTAATGAGATGAAGAATCGAGGTTATTCAGATAATTGTATGGCTTATTATCTGTCAAAGAAAAGAGCAAATCTTTTTTAACATGATAGAAGTTAATGTTTCTATGGCACCTACGGACATTAAAAATATATAATCAAAACTATTGAGAGATTATTGTCTTAAAAAGTCAATCTTGACAGGTTGATTATCTCAAATGATCTATCTTTTGATCAAATAGATAATATAATCAACGATTATCAAAGTAGGGTGCATTAACCTTGGTTCAATTAAAAAAATCTTTTTTGCATTTAGAAATGAATGGTAGAATACAACCCGCTTTGTGTTCAATTTAAGTATACGACCAAAAAATGAGCAACAGAACAGTTAATTCAGTTTCTTGGTATACAATAGATATATTGTTAAATAGAGGTACTTATTTTTTAATTACGATGTATATTGCTAAGATGATAGGGCCAGAAGAATTTGGACTTGCATCAATACTAAGTATAATTTATTACCTTGGGCTTGCATTATCAGATAGCGGCATGTCGAATTCTTTAATGCGAACTAAGAACTGTGATAATGTCGATTATAGCACAGTACTAATTACGAATATAGTCTTTGGATTTTTTGTTTATGGTATATTATTTTTATGTGCACCATTAATTTCTAGCTTTTTTTCAAATGTTAAATTAGCTTCCTTAGTGCCTGTCTACAGTCTTGGAATACTGCTAGCTTCCTTTAAAAGTGTATATATTGCCTTTATGATGAAACATTTTGAATATCGAAAAATGTTTTTTATAAATTTACCAGGTAACTTAATTAGTGTCGTTCTGTCTATTGTTCTGAGCAATAGCGGCTTAGGTATATGGAGTATTGTTTGTTTATTTCTTTCAAATCAGTTTATTTCACTTATTCTTTTTATTTTATATTCTGGTTGGCGAACTAAACTAAAAGTAAGCTGGGTGAAATTCACTTATCATTTTAATTTTGGTTATAAACTATCAATTTCAGCATTTATAAATACTATTTTTGAAAATATTTATCAGTTGATCATAGGAAGGTATTATTCAATTAAGATGACTGGAATATATGATCGGGCTTACACGTTGGGGAATTATCCAATCTCTATTCTAAGTACAGTTATTTCAAAAGTCACGCTTCCAGAATTTGCTAATCATATTGACGATCCTCACGTACTTAGAAATAAGTTTAGAACCTCAATAATGGCAGTGTCTTTAATTTCTAGCTTGGTAATATTTTCAATTTTGACTGTTGTACCTTATTTAATTAGAAATTTTATGGGAATTGAATGGAACGATAGTATACCTATTTTTAAGATCCTTTGTATAGGCCTTTTTTTTTATCCGATACATGCTATGAACTTGAATGTACTAAATATATACGGCAGAAGTGACATATTTCTTTTACTTGAAATCATTAAGAAATTTGTGCAGATAGGAGCAATTATAGCATTTTATAGTTTTGGAATAATGGGTTTAGCATACAGCTTTGGGGTATTATCTTTTTTTTCTTTTTTTGCAAATACATATTACACGCAGAAATATATAGGATATACGATTTATAAACAGGGAATAGATATAATTCTAAATTTATTAATTGGTATAGGCGCTTATTTAATCTCATCGTCAATCTTTATATTTTTAGGATTATCCCTTTCTGTACTGTTATTACAACTATTTACATTCTTACTTTTATTTATTATAGGTTCTTATAATGTAAATAAAACTATACATGTTTTCATTTGGAAACTAATTAGGAATAATTTATACAGCTTTTTACGATTAAAAAGAAAATGAGTACACTAGCACCAATAGTAATATACACTTATACAAGAATTGATCACCTAATAAAAACGGTCGATGCTTTAAAAGCTAATTATTTAGCTGAAGAAAGTACCCTGATAATTGTTTCTGATGGATGCGGAAGAAAAGAAGATATGGATGCCGTAGAATCTATTAGGAAATTTATTTTAAGCATAGATGGGTTTAAAGAAGTAATACCAGAATTTAGAGAAACTAATTATGGAGCAATCAAGAGTGTTTTGGAAGCGGAGCGAAGATTGGTGAATAAATATGGGAAAATTATCTCCATGGAAGATGACAATGTATGTTCTGAAAATTTTTTGGATTACATGAATCAGGCACTGAACTATTATGAACATGATGAAAAAGTTTTTTCAGTTTCTGGATACTGCCCCCCGGTTATAGACGATAATTTAACGCTAAAAAATTCTAGTGATTACTTTACATATTATTGGAATTTATCTTGGGGATTTGGTATTTGGAAAGAAAAATATAATAAGGCACTAGATATACCTAACGATTATCGTTTTTTAGTTGATAACGGTACTATAAAAAAGGTTAATAATTTAGGTGGGAGCTACATCGTTGATGCGTTAAAAAGAGATGTAAAACATAATGGTGATTTTCCAGACGCCTGGCTTGGAATTAAAATGACATATCTAAATCAATATACCATAGTACCAGCCTATTCAAAAATTAGAAATATAGGCTCAGATGGTTCGGGGCATCATCAAGGAGTTTTAGCAGATAAATTTGAAGTCATTCTGGATGACGGTATAAAGAGAAGTTTTGCTTTTAGGCCTGACAGCGTATTTGACGAGTTTTTTATCAAAGCTATGATTAAATTTTATAATGGAAAATTGATTGGTAAAATTGCTAGATATCTTGGGATATATCATTATGCGCTAATTGCTAGGAGCTTATGGGTGGCAAGGAAAGCGTCCTTCTCCAAAAAATTAAAGAAGATGTAGTGTCGAAACATATGCGAAATCTACAACTTAAATAAATGAATAAAGTGGTGTTTTTTTTCTGTAGTGATGTAATCGGTGGGCATGAGTTTCAATCTATCCAATTGGCGAAGCTTATGGGTAACTACAGACAAATATCTTTTTGCTTTAATAACAACGAGCAAATGGAGATGTTTAAGAAGATATGGTCAGCGACGGAACACGTTGACTTTGTTGTCGCTAGAAAACCTTTCTTTAAGAAAGGGAATTTCATTCTGCAGCTATTTTATGGAGTGAAAAATTACTTTTATCAGCGTGAGTTATTAAACTCTAATGATGCGATAATTTGTGCTGGTTCGCTGGAAGCTAGCATTAGCTCTAATATAGCTCTTTTTGGAAAGTCAAAAAAGGTATACGTTCCAGCTTTTGTGGATAGAAGAGTTTTGTGGGGGAATATAGGAGTGTTATATAATATACTCTCAATTGCTTTTATTTTCCTTTGTAAGGAAATAATTACAATCAATAGAATTCAAGCACGGTTTTTCTCTAAATATGTAAGGACAACAATTATTCCTAATAAGATTGATATTAATATAGCAGTAAATCATCGAATAATAAGAAAGAAACGACTGTATTATGTTGGTAGACTAGAGTATGACAAAGGGATATTAGAATTATGTGAATGGTTAGATAATCAAGAAAATCCATTTGAGGAGTTAATCGTTGTTGGTTCAGGATCTTGTTATCAAAAATTAATGGATTTTTCGTCTAGTACTAAGCATATAAATATTATTTTGACTGGTTGGATTGATAACAGTGAGCAGCATAGGTTAATAAATAAGGAAGATGTTTTAGTTTTTAATAGTCTATATGAAGGTGAGCCATTAGTTATTAGAGAAGCGAATGCAAGGGGTAATATCACAATAGTCAGAGATATTATCGGTGTTAGAGCATGCACACAAAAGTCGAATCGATATAAAGATAGAGATGAATTATTGAGTTTATTAAAAAAGGCGTGGAATGGACATCTTAACGTATGTGCTAATCCATCTGAAAAACTTATAGATGATCTTAGAAGAAATGGTGCAGAAAAACTATTCCCTTAGCTACTCAAAACTGATATTAATAGGATTAGCTTTTTTATACTTTATTGTTCCCTCATTTATCGAAGATATTGTAGGGGCAGATTTTTATATTTATTCAAAATTTCAAAACTTAGTATCAAGGTATAGCATCTCTTTTTTCTTTATGCTTGTAGTTTTTCTTTGGCTTTTACTGTCAGTATTTCCTGAGAGAAAGTTCAAAGTGCCTCCGGTTTCCAGTAAGGTATTGAAAGTTATTTTTTTTCTTAACTGTCTTTATCAGCTTTTTTTAATTTCACAAGGTGTCTTAGCCAGATTATCTGGGTTTAGCAGAAATGAATTGTTAGATAGAATAGGTTCATTACTTATACCTGGATATGGGTACATATTATTACTTGCATGTATTTCGATACTAAAGTTAAGACGACGAAAGTTCCTTGTTATCTTTTTTTGTCTGTCATTCACCATTGATATTTTATATCAGGGAAAAATATTTGCTACTGTATCGTTGATGTTGCTGATGTTTTATTTAGACATCTCTCAAATAAAGTTAACAACGAAACGCATAGTAATCTTGATTATATTTGGTTTTACATTTTTAATCTCGGTAATACTTCTACGTTCTACAAATGAGGTAAATTCAGATACCTTATTAGATATTTATACCTCTTTTTCTGAATTTATGGGAGTACAAGCCACAGTTGGATGGGGGTACGAATATTCGTTAAATCAGAAACCTATTGACCTTTTTAAGTTTGATACTACGTTACAAGATTATTATTTTAGTTCAGTAGGACACGGATTAGCCTTAAGTCCTGCTAGTTATTTTCTCGGTAATTTTGGGGGGAATTATTATTTAATTGTTTCTATTTATTTTGTATTGTTGTTCATTTTATATGTACTGGCAGCAAGGCTTATCGGGCATTATTCGATATTCATTCTTATGTTTAATTATATTCACCTAATACGCCATGGCCCTAGTATTTTTTTATTTAACTCAATTTTCCAAATAATATTTTTGATTTTAATTACGCTTTTTTTAAAGCTCGTCAATGAAGAAAAATATAAGTTATTCAACCAAGAAGATAAAATATTATAAATCGCTTTATAACAAATTTTTTATTTAATATGAAAATTGCTTTAGATGCGAGGCTTTTAGATACTGTCAATAACACAGGTATCTCAAGATATATAGAATTTTTACTGAAATATTATAGTTGTAGATATCGGTCAGAAGATATTAGTATAATATCTAACGACAAGAAATTTACTTATTGCAATTGCCAGGTTATATATACAGACTTAAAACCATATAACATCGTGCACTTTTTCTTATTTTACTTTAAAATACGGAACCTTAAACCATTACTTTATCATGCGCCATTTTATTCGGCCTTGGCATTTAAAAGTAAAATTAGAACCGTAGTGACTGTACACGATTTAATGTATAGAATTGTTCCAAATTTTTTTAGCAAAAACTTCATTGTCAATAAGTTGAAAATTATGTATTTTGACTTTATCGTGAGACTTTCCTTAAAGTCTGCAGATGAAATTGTATCTGTTTCTCAGACGACGAGTAATGACGTTTTTAATTTTTTGAAGCGAAATAGCTTTACTATTCCTGAAAACTCTGAGATAAACGTTACTTCTGACGATAGGATATTAAAAAAATTTAATCTTGTTAAGAAAAGCTTTTTCTTGTATTGTGGAAATTCACGACCTCATAAGAATTTGAATATTTTATATAAAGTTTTTGAAACTAAAAAAGACTTGCCTTTATTAGTTATGGCGGGTAAGGGGCACAGAGCTGGTACAAATACATTAAATGTTGGTACCGTCTCAGATCATGAATTAAAGAGCTTATATGAATCTGCAATTGCATTCGTGTTTCCATCCTTTTATGAGGGATTTGGGCTGCCAGTTTTAGAAAGTTTTTATTCAAGAACAATTGTAGTGGCTTCAAAAATCCCTGCCTTTTTAGAATTTGAGAGTGACAACATAATTTTTTTTGATCCAGATAACATAGAAGAGTTACACATCGCCTTGAAGGATGCGCAACGACGAAAGTTCATTGACAATGATTTCCTGGATAAATTTAATGACAAGAATTTAATAGCTAAGTATGACGAATTATTGGCGAAGATATAATTTTTAATATGGGGATAGTAATTTCAATTGTTCTTTATAATAACGACATAGCGATTCTTTCTCAGGCAATTTCTAGTGGATTGGCATCTAAAAGTGTAAGTAAATTTTTTCTGGTTGATAATTCACCTACTGATGCACTTAAAAATATTTCTGAAGATGAAAGGGTAGTATATATTCACAATTCATCAAACCCTGGTTTTGGAGCTGCACACAACATAGCGATTAAGCAATCAATAGAAATGGGTGCCAATTTTCATTTGGTATTAAACCCAGATGTTTATTTCAACGAGGGAACGATAGAAAATATAGTAAGCTATATGCAAGACAATCCGGAGGTTGGAAATTTAATGCCAAAAGTTTTGTATCCAAATGGAGAAATTCAATACCTGTGCAAGCTTCTTCCAACGCCGTATGATTGGATAGGTAGGAGATTTAATCCATTTAAAAAGCTAGTTGAGAAACGTAATCAGATTTTTGAATTGCGGTTTACTAATTATAATAAAATAATGGAAGTGCCTTATCTGTCGGGCTGTTTTATGTTTCTTAGATTATCAGCTATTAAAGAAGTAGGATTTTTTGATGATGGAATATTTATGTACGGAGAAGAGACAGACCTTTGTAGGCGTTTAATATCTGGCGGCTATAAAACAATATTTTACCCAGAAGCTACCATTTCTCATCATTTTGAAAAAGGATCACATAAGTCTTGGAGATTAACTAAGATTGGGATGCAATCTGCCATATATTACTTTAATAAATGGGGTTGGTTTTTTGATAAGGAAAGGGTGAAAATTAACAAGCTTACCTTGGCGAGATTGAAGAACTCGGAATAGGCTAATCACTTTTACAACACAATAATTCAAATTATGACTATAAATAATCGATATGTATTGATTATGGCGGGAGGAGTAGGTTCTCGTTTTTGGCCAAAAAGTAGAAGTAATTATCCAAAACAGTTTATCGATATTTTAGGTACTGGACAATCTTTATTTCAAATTACATATGCACGGTTTTTGAAAATCTGTGACCCAGCTCAAATATATGTCCTAACAGATGATAACTATGTTAATCTGGTTTTAAATCAATTGTCTTTAGACAGGGACAATATAATCGTTGAGCCGTCTAGAAACAATACCGCTCCCTGTCTTGCCTATGCAAATGCAAAAATCAGTAAACTTAATCCTGAAGCGACTATTGTGGTCACTCCATCAGATCATCTTATTTTAAGAGAAGATGAGTTTTTGTCGAAGGTCGGAGTGGCATTGACTTGCGCCGAAGCTAACAATGCGTTGATTACCTTAGGAATTAAGCCTACTCGTCCAGATATAGGTTACGGATATATCAAGCATGAGAATGAGCAAGGAGTAAAGAACAAGGAGCGAGGAGATGAGGTAAAGTTGTAGAAAAATCGTAATTGGAGGTAGCCGAGGAATATCTTAAAAGTGGCGATTATTTATGGAATACAGGTATATTTATTTGGTCGGCAAGGTCGTTTAGTAAGGCACTAGCAATTCATTCGCCTTTAATATACGAATTATTTAATCGTGGTTTGGCTATCTATGGCACTGAGCAGGAAGCGGAATTTATTAATTTGAACTACCCAACTGCGGAAAATATTTCCATTGATTTTGCAGTGATGGAAAAAGCAACAAACATATTAACTATTCCAGCAGATATTGGATGGCGTGATTTAGGAACTTGGGCATCCACATAAGGTAACTAAAAAAAGATAATAATAACTCTCTTAAATAATACGAAAGATTGCATTGTTAGTGCAAATAACTATAAGGCAGTAATTATAGATGGTTTGGAAGATTACATAGTGATAGATGATGATGTGTTGCTTGTCTATCCGAAAGCGAAGGAGCAAGAAATTAAAGAAGTTTCTGCAAACTTCATCAAGTCATTTGGTAACAAGTTCAATTAAGCATTAAACAAGTAATGATTTTACTAACAGGAGCTAATGGTTTTCTTGGTCGAGCTATTTTTGGCGCCCCAAGAACCCAAGACCGGATTTCTTTAGGCCGGAAGTATTCTGACGTTATTTGCGATTTGTCATTACAAATTCCGCATATTCCAAGTGTCAATGTAGTTATCCACTCAGCAGGTAAAGCCCATTCCGTTCCTAAAACTGAATCCGAAAAGCAAGAATTCTTTAACGTTAACGCAATAGGAACGGAAAATTTGCTCAAGGGGTTAGAGCGAGCCCCCTCATTACCTAAATCATTCATCTTCATTAGCTCAGTATCGGTTTATGGTATGGAAAGTGGAACTGATATTGATGAGGAACAGCCTTTAAATGCATCTGATCCATATGGACAAAGCAAAATCCAAGCTGAGCAAATAGTTGCCGATTGGTGCGCTAAAAATAACGTCGTTTGTGGTATTCTAAGATTGCCGCTCTTGGTTGGCGCAAATCCTCCTGGCAATTTAGGAGCTATGATCAAAGGAATTAGAAAAGGATACTATTTTAATATCGCTGGAGGCAAGGCGCGTAAGAGTATGGTGATGGCAGAAGATGTAGCAAAAATTCTTCCTAAGCTTGCAGAAACAGGTGGTGTGTATAACTTAACGGACGGTTATCATCCAAACTTTGATGAGCTATCAAAGCATGTTGCTAATCAACTAGGGAAAAAATATGTATCTAATATGCCAAAAAGTATAGCCATGGGACTAGCTAAAATAGGTGATTTACTTCCTGAATTTCCGTTGAACTCAAAAAAGCTTCATAAAATTACAGCTGACTTAACATTTAATGACGATAAAGCAAGATCGGTATTGGGTTGGTCCCCTCGTTCCGTGTTGGACGCATTTAAGATATAAAAAAGGTCATCCCTAACTCAGCTAAGTTTCAAGCACCTCTCAAGTAGGTTTCAAGTACCCTTTAAGTAGGGATAGAGTACTACGAGAGTACTAAATTATGCTTGCATAATAAATTCATTAAACGAATGCCAAATTTACATTTCATTTTATACTTCATCCTCTTTTTTGCGCTGGAGCTGATTTACTTCAAAATTGCAGATCGATTTAATATCATCGATAAACCAAACCATCGCAGCTCACATACCAGTATCACCATTCGCGGCGGAGGAATTATTTTTCCTTTGTCTATTTTAGTATATGCACTGTTTAATGATTTTCAGGATATTTATTTCGTGGTAGGGCTGTTGGCAATATCAACGGTCAGTTTCTTGGACGATATTTTAACGTTAAATAATAAAGTACGCTTAAGTGTACATCTAACCTCAGTATTGTTGCTGTTTTTTCAATGGGATTTATTCAGCCTAAGTTGGTATTGGGTGTTAACCGCATTGATCTTTGTCATCGCAACCATCAATGCCTACAATTTTATGGATGGTATCAACGGTATTACAGGGGGATACAGCTTACTAACCGTTGGAACGCTGTACTATATCAATCAAAACATAATCAGTTTTACATCCAATGAGCTTTTAATTATCGTTGGGTTGGCGTTAGTAGTGTTCAATTTCTTCAATTTTAGAAAAAAAGCGAAATGTTTTGCTGGAGATGTAGGAAGCGTAAGTATTGCTTTCATCATCGTCTTTTTAATTGGACAATTAATTCTAAAAACGCATAATGTATCCTACATCTTCTTATTATTAATTTATGGAACAGATACTGCGTTTACGGTGTTGTTTCGTAAAATAAGAGGAGAAAATATTTTTGAGGCGCACAGGAGTCATTTCTATCAATATCTATCCAATCAGCGCAAATATTCGCATTTATTAGTTTCGTTTTTATATATAGTGGCGCAATTATTGATAAATGTCTTATTAATTGAACTAACTAACGAAACTATGATTTACACTTTACTTCTGTTCTTTACCTTTATGGTGATATATCTTTTTTTAAGGTTCAAGCTTGAAGGGAAAAAAAGGCTGTTGCTCTCTTACGATAAGCATAGTTCACAAATGTAAAAATTTTGTTAGACCATGGTTTTGTTGTACCTTTATTTAAAATAGCCTATTTTGTTTGGTAAAATAAATATCGTCCCTCGGTGGATTATCTTTCTTTTAGACTTGGGCATTTGCTTAGTTTCGCTCACTGTGGCATATGCTGTTAAGTTGAACTTGGCATTGTCTGACGTCAATGTAGTAGAGTTTAGTAGAAATATATTGATCATTACGGCAATTAACATTATTGTCTTTTTCAATGTAAAAACTTATGCGGGCATTATTCGCTATACCAGTGCTCAAGATACTTTTCGAATACTTTTTGCGGTATTAATAAGCAATGGTGTATTTTCGTTTTTAAACTTTGTCATTACAGCACTAGGTTACCATCCGTATATTTCTAATACGGTGCTGATCATAAACCTCTTAACCTCATTTCTTTTATTGATTACTTATCGGGTACTGATCAAGTATTTTTTCATGTACATCAAAAACTTAAACCTTGATAAGCGTAAAGTGATTGTTTATGGGGCAGGAGAGGCTGGACTGGCCACTAAGAGAACTTTTGACCACGATGGCAAAGTGAATAAAACCATTATGGCCTTTGTAGATGATGATGAACGTAAAGTGGGAAAAGCCATCGATGGGATTAAGATCTTAAGTGCTCAACGTTTAGAAGAGCTTATTCGTGAGCATGAGGTTGATGAAGTAATTTTTGCCTCTTATACGATCCCTCCCGAAAGGAAGAATAGAATTGTAGATGTGTGTTTAGAAAATGATGTAACGGTGCTCAATATTCCTCCTGCTGATGCGTGGGAAGGTGGTAAACTCAACAAGTCTCAAATACAAAATATCAATATCGAGGATCTCTTGAACAGAAAGCCCATAGAGATCGACGTGAAAAGCTTACAGGCACAATTGAAGGATAAGAGAATATTAATTACTGGTGCTGCTGGTTCTATTGGAAGTGAGATTGTTCGTCAACTAATCAAATTTGATGTGGGATTGATTATCCTTTGTGACCAATCAGAAACAGCCTTGCATGATGTTTATCTAGAATTAGAAGAGAATTATAAGCATAACAATTTCCATGCGTTTATTGGCGATGTAAAAGATGAAAAGAGGATGAAGCATCTTTTTGAGATGTACAAGCCTCATTATGTCTATCACGCTGCTGCTTACAAGCATGTGCCTTTAATGGAAGATAATCCATCAGAAGCGATCAAGAACAACGTACATGGCACCAAGATGATTGCTGATCTTTCTGTGAAATATGGCGTACAGAAGTTTGTAATGGTATCTACGGATAAAGCGGTAAACCCTACCAATGTTATGGGGGCTTCCAAGCGCATTGCAGAAATCTATGTACAGTCGCTCAATAACTCTCTAACACAAAAGAATTTTATATTTAGTAACGGATTAAGCTATATCAATGATTTAGAAGTGAAGCCAATCACTAAATTCATTACTACCCGCTTTGGGAATGTGTTGGGGTCTAACGGATCGGTAATTCCTCGCTTTAAACAACAAATAGAGAAGGGTGGACCAGTAACAGTTACTCATCCTGAAATTACCAGATACTTCATGACAATCCCAGAAGCTTGTAGATTGGTACTCGAAGCAGGCTGCATGGGCAACGGTGGAGAGATTTATGTATTTGACATGGGTAAGTCGGTGAAGATTGTAGAACTAGCCAAGAAAATGATTCGTTTGGCTGGATTGACTCCTAATCAAGATATTAAAATCCAGTATTCAGGCTTAAGGCCAGGAGAGAAGCTTTTCGAAGAACTGTTAAATGACAATGAAAATACCTTGCCAACGCATCATGAGCAAATTATGATTGGTAAAGTGAGGGAATATGTATTTGATGATGTAGAACAACAGATCTATACATTATTGCAACATGCTAACGTCAATGATGATAGAAAGGTAGTGATCATGATGAAGAAAATCGTAACCGAATTTAAAAGCAAAAATTCAGTTTTTGAAGAATTGGATGGTGCTATAAATGAATAAAAATTTAATGAAGAAGTATACTATATTGGCCACATTTATGGCCTTTTTTATTTTAGACGCAGGGGCACAAGAAAAACCAGCAACCGCAAATCAAAATATACTGCACGACTATCAATTATATCAAAAGCTAAATCGTTCGGTTTACGATACCAATACCAAATTCCACTCTTCAATTAGAGGGTTTTATTCGGATGATCAGAGACTTAAAACGACCTATGATTCATTGATGAATTACGGTACTGATAGTTTGAATAGAAGAAGTTGGGTACATAGAAAACTTTTTCAGGAACATTTGATAGAAGTGAAGAATGAAGAGTATCATATCTACGCGGATTTCCTTGGAGATTTTCAAATAGGAAGAGATTTTAAAGGCGACAGAACAACTTGGTTGAACACTCGTGGATTTCAAGTTGGAGGAAATGTAGGTGAGAAATTTTCCTTTTATTTGAATGGCTTTGAAAATCAAGGAAAGTTTGCTGACTATGTGAACAACTATATTGTGAGCAATCAAGTAGTGCCAGGGCAGGGTTATGGAAAATTAGCTACTGATAAGCAAGACTGGGCTTATGTGACGGCCTTGCTTTCTTATACCCCTAACAAATACCTGAATTTTGCACTCGGATATGATAAAAACTTTATTGGAGATGGTTACCGTTCGGTTTTACTTTCTGATGTTTCTTCAAATTATACCTTTTTCAGGTTAAGGGCTAGTTTAGGTAGTCTACAATACCAAACCATTTATGCGTATATGCTTGATCCAGGAGCTCCGAAATTAGCCAATGATAGAAGGCTAGGAGACAGGGGAAAATGGATGGCTGCGCATTATTTAGATTGGAATGCTACTAAAAGATTGTCGATCGGTTTTTTCCAAGCAGTAACCTGGGCTGATGCAGAAGTAGAAGGTAAACGAGGATTTGATTTTAATTATATCCATCCGTTTATGTTCCTAAGACCTGTTGAAAATACAAATACAACTTCCCCAGACAAAATGAGGCTGGGAATAAATGTGAAGTACGAGGTATTGGAAAAAACTGCAGTTTACGGACAGTTTATGTTTGATGAATTTACTGCCAAAGAATTTTTTAAAGGCAATGGCTATTGGGCAAATAAATGGGCGGTACAGCTAGGCTTAAGAGGTTCAGACTTGTTCAAAGTAAAAAGCTTAAACTACCTGGCAGAGTTTAATACGGCACGTCCTTATACCTATGCTCACTTCGATAGGTTATCTAACTATTCAAATTACAATCAGCCTTTGGCACATCCATTTGGGGCAAACTTTAGAGAGTTTTTAGGAATCCTGAACTATAGTGTGAAGAAGTTTGATTTTCAAGGGCAAGGTTTATACGCGGCTTATGGCTTAGACCCTGCAGGTGCTAACTTTGGGAAAGATATTTTTAAGAGCTACGACACTAGGTCTGTGCAATACGGAAGTCACGTAGGACAGGGCATTTTAACAGAACTTTATATGTTGCAAGGAAAAGTTGCTTACTTGCTTAATCCAAAATATAACTTGAGGCTAGAATTGGGTGGTGTATTGAGACAAGAAAAGAATAGCTTGGGTAGTAATAACACTGCAATGGTGACTTTTGGTTTACGAACCAGCTTTAGAAACTTATATTACGATTTTTAGTCTTATAAAGTTTTATCTAAAATAGAAAAGGCCCGATTTTAAATCGGGCCTTTTCTATTTCTTGCTGAGATAGTCTTGATAAGCTAATTTCAATCCTTCTTTAAGCGCTATTTTGTGCTTCCATCCTAAGTCATGGAGTTTAGAAACATCCATTAACTTGCGAGGTGTACCATCTGGTTTGCTAGTATCAAATACTAATTCTCCTTCAAATCCAACCGTTTCTTTAACAGCTAAAGCCAAATCCTTAATCGTTAAATCTTCTCCAGTACCTATGTTGATGAGATTTGGTTCGCTATAGTTTTCCATTAGAAAATAACAAGCATCAGCTAAATCATCCGCAAATAAGAATTCACGCATTGGTGATCCAGTGCCCCAAATGGTTACTTCTTTGCTGCCGTTGTGCTTTGCCTCATCAAATTTCCTAATCAATGCAGGTAATACGTGAGAGTTTTCTGGGTGATAATTGTCGTTGTAGCCATAAAGATTGGTTGGCATCACTGAAACAAAATTACAGCCATATTGATCTCTGTAAGCATCACACATTTTAATACCTGCAATCTTAGCGATAGCATAAGGCTCATTGGTGGGCTCCAATAATCCAGTTAATAAATATTCCTCTTTGAGGGGCTGTGGTGCTAACTTTGGATAGATACAGCTAGAACCCAAGAACATCAATTTCTTCACTCCATTTACATAGGATTGATGGATAACATTGTTCTGTATCGCAAGATTCTCATAAAGAAAATCAGCACGGTAAGTATTGTTAGCTACAATACCCCCAACTTTTGCCGCAGCTAAAAAAACATAGTCTGGTTTTTCTTCATTAAAAAAAGCAGCAACAGCTTGCTGATCTCTTAAATCTACTTCTTTAGAAGTACGGGTGATAAGATTTTGATAACCCTCTTTTTGTAATTTACGATAAATAGCAGAGCCAACCATTCCTCGGTGGCCTGCTACAAAAATTTTAGAATGCTTTTCCAATGTGATGGTAATTGTTAAGTTTAGCAGGGGCTAAGAAGCCATTATTTTAGTGGTTCTGCTTACTGCTATCTTCTTTACTGCCTGAATAATTGAATTTGTATCGTAACCACATAATGCCCAAAGTTCAGGTTGTTCACCATGTTCAATGATCTCATCTGGAATACCTAGTCTCACTACGTTTGCTTTGTAATTGTGATCGGCCATAAACTCCAGTACAGCGCTTCCCATTCCGCCTTGTAAACAACCATCTTCTACCGTGATTACATTTTTAAAGCGGGTAAATACCTCATGAAGCAATGCCGTATCTAAAGGTTTAACAAAACGTAAATCGAAATGCGCAGGGGTAATGCCATCACTATTCAGTTCTTTGCAAGCTTCAACTGCAAAGTTGCCTACGTGACCTATGGTTAAAATGGCAACATCTTCTCCATCGCATATTTTTCGTCCTTTTCCAACCTGTAAAGTATTTAACGCACGTTTCCAATCTGGTAAAACACCGCTACCTCTCGGATAACGGATCGTGAAAGGTCCCATGTTTTCTTGTTGAGCGGTATACATCATGTTGCGTAGCTCCTCCTCGTTCATCGGTGATGCCACCACCATGTTAGGGATACAGCGCATAAAGGCTAAATCATAAGCGCCATGGTGAGTTGCACCATCAGCACCAGCCAAACCTGCTCTATCTAAACAGAATACCACGTTTAGGTTTTGTATGGCCACATCGTGGATAACTTGGTCATAAGCCCTTTGCATAAAGCTAGAATAGATATTGCAGAAAGGAATTAGACCTTGTGCAGCTAAACCAGCTGAAAAAGTTACGGCATGTTGTTCGGCAATACCCACATCAAACGCTCTATTGGGCATCGCTTTCATCATGATGTTAAGCGAAGAGCCCGATGGCATGGCGGGAGTGATCCCTACAATTTTATCATTTGCTTCCGCAAGTTCAACCATGGTATGACCAAAAACATCCTGATATTTAGGTGGTTGAGGCTTGTCTATCACTGGTTTTTTAATCTCACCAGTAATTTTATCAAATAAGCCAGGGGCATGCCATTTGGTTTGATCTTTTTCTGCCAATGCAAAGCCCTTACCTTTTACGGTAACACAATGCAACAGTTTTGGTCCTGGAATATCTTTTAAATCCTTAATAATAGCAGCCAAGCGTTTTACATCATGACCATCTACTGGACCAAAGTATCTGAAGTTTAAAGCTTCAAAAAGGTTGCTTTGTTTAAGTAGCGTTCCTTTGATGCTTTTTTGTATTTTCTTTACATATTTCTGTGCGTTAGGACCAAGCTCCGAAAGTTTGGTCAAAACGTTAAACACATCATCTCTAAAGCGGTTATATGATTTAGAAGTGGTAATGCTAGTAAGGTATTCTTTTAGCGCACCAACGTTTGGATCAATAGACATGCAATTGTCGTTCAAAATCACCAAAACATTTGATTTCTCGATGCCTGCGTGATTCAAGCCTTCGAAAGCAAGACCCGCGGTCATGGCACCATCACCAATAACGGCAACATGTTGTCTGTCTTTTTCGCCTTTATAATGCGAGGCAACAGCCATCCCTAAAGCCGCTGAAATGGAAGTAGAAGAGTGCCCAACGCCAAAGGTATCATATTCGCTTTCGCTGATTTTCGGAAAGCCACTAATACCGTTAATGATCCGGTTAGTATGAAACTGGTTACGTCTTCCTGTTAAGATTTTGTGCCCGTAAGCTTGATGTCCTACATCCCAAATGAGTTTATCGTAAGGCGTATTTAAAGCGTAATGTAGTGCCACCGTTAATTCAACCACACCTAAGCTGGCACCAAAATGTCCGCCATTAACACTCACCACGTCAATAATATACTGGCGAAGTTCTTGACAAATTTGCTCAAGATCCTGCTCGTTGTATTTTTTTAAATCCGCTGGATAGTTTATCGTTGATAGTAAAGGGCCTGTCTTAACTTCCATGTAATATTATAAAAGCACAAATTACGGCATTTTGTTTAATAAATTTATGAAGAATAATTTCAAATTACAGAGAGGGCCTTTTCAATGTTGATGAGAATGACTTAGTTATACGAATTACATCATTGTATAACCTAATAATTTGAGTATTTTTACCGAACAAACATAATTCCAATAATGAATAGAGATACATTAGTTTTCGACTTAATTAACAAAGAACTAGACAGACAAGAACACGGATTAGAGCTTATTGCATCAGAAAATTTTGTAAGCAAGCAAGTTATGGAAGCGGCAGGATCAGTATTGACCAACAAGTACGCTGAAGGACTACCAGGAAAACGCTATTATGGAGGTTGCCAAGTGGTAGACCAGATTGAGAACATTGCCATTGACAGAGCAAAACAGCTTTTTGGTGCGGAGTGGGTAAATGTGCAACCGCACTCAGGTGCACAAGCCAATGCTGCGGTAATGTTGGCGGTAATTCAACCTGGTGATAAAATTTTAGGTTTCGATTTGTCTCACGGAGGTCACTTGACCCACGGTTCTCCAGTTAATTTTTCAGGAAAACTGTATCAACCATTATTTTACGGCGTAAAAAAGGAAGATGGTTTAATTGACTATGCAAAATTGGAAGAAATTGCTTTGGCTGAAAAACCAAAGTTGATTATTTGTGGAGCTTCTGCTTATTCAAGAGAGTGGGATTATGCTTTTATCCGTAAAGTAGCCGATCAAATTGGTGCTTTGGTATTAGCTGATATTTCACATCCAGCTGGTTTTATTGCCAAAGGATTGTTGACTAACCCACTTCCACACTGCCATATTGTGACCACTACTACACACAAAACCTTAAGAGGTCCTCGTGGGGGTATGATCATGATGGGTAAAGATTTTGAAAATCCATTTGGTTTAAAAACACCAAAAGGCGAAGTGAGAATGATGTCTTCTTTGTTGGATATGGCGGTTTTCCCTGGTACACAAGGTGGTCCATTAGAACATATTATTGCCGCTAAAGCCATCGCTTTTGGTGAAGCTTTAACGGATGAGTATGGCGATTATATCAAACAAGTTGGCGCTAATGCACAGGCAATGGCAAAGGCTTTTGTAGCTAAAGGTTACGGCATTATTTCTGGCGGTACAGATAATCACTTAATGCTTATCGACCTAAGAAATAAAAATATTACAGGTAAACTAGCAGAAAACGCTTTAGAGAAAGCGGACATTACGGTGAATAAAAACATGGTTCCTTTCGATGATAAGTCGCCGTTTGTGACTTCTGGATTTAGAGTAGGAACTGCAGCGATTACCTCAAGAGGTCTTAAAGAAGCCGAAATGACAACTATCGTTGATTTGATTGACGAGGTATTGACCAATCCAGAAGATGAACAAACATTAAATAACGTAAAAACAAAAGTTCAGGCGTTAGTAAGTCGTTTTCCACTTTATAAATAGTTATATTAGGTATTATTAACTAATATGCTAAAAGTCCCTTCTCCAAGCTATAATCTGGAAGAGCAGCGTTTGGCCGCCCTTCATTCTTATGACGTGCTTGGAGAAGGTCTTGAAAACGAGCTTGATAATCTAGTAAAGCTTGCCGCCCAAATTACTTCAGTAAAAAAAGCTTATATCAGTTTTGTTGCTGAAGATACCATTGTTTTTAAGGCCACTTATGGTCTGATTACCAAAGAGCGCATATTTAAAAGAAGCGACAGTGTCTGTCAGTATGCGATGTATCAGGATTTCTATATTGCTGAAGACATTAGGATACATGATGATTTTATCGGTAGCCCGTTACTGCTTTCGCAAGAGAACTTGGTCTTTTATGCCAGTGTACCTTTGGTTGATGCCGAAGGCTTCGCTTTGGGATGTTTGTGTATCGTAGATGATTGCGAAAGACAGCTCACTTCTCTACAAGTTGAAGCACTACAAACCCTTTCTGTTCAAATTATCGCCCAACTAGCACTTCGCAGAAAAAATCTTCAATTGGCTGCTCAAACGAAACGAGCAGAGGATTTTGTTAACGTATTTCAAGCGTCGCCAGAAATTCATTGTATCTTAAACAGAGATGGCGATATCATGTTCGTCAACCAAGCGGTTGAAACCATGTTGGGGTACAGTCCACAAGAGGTATTGGGAAAAAGCATGTGGAGCTTTTGTTATAAAGAAGATATTTTAAGGATAGCTACTCATATTGAAGAGGGGTTAAAGCAGGGAAACAAGCAGTTTTTCCTCGACTTTAGAATAGTAGACAAAGCAAAACATATCAAGTGGTTAAGTTGGAGCATGGTATCTAAAGAAGATACTTGGTACAGCTATGGGCGTGATATCACCGAAAAGAAACGATTAGATGTAGAGCTTACCCACCTGTCTTTTGTAGCCAGCAAGGTAAATAATGGCGTGGTCATTAGCGACGACTATAATCGCGTAAGTTGGGCTAATGATGCTTTTACAAAAATTACGGGCTTTACGCTGGAAGATATCCAAGGTAAACCACTCGGTGATTTAATTAGAGGCCCCGAAACTGATTGGTCGGTGATTGAAAATGCCAGAAAACTAATCAGTGAGAAAAAGTCATTTACGGTTGATGTTCTTGCGTACAGAAAAGATAAAACGAAAATTTGGCTATCCATTTATAGTACCATTATTTTAAGTGCTGACGGTGAAGTGGAAACGGAGATAGAGATCATTATCGATATTACCGAAAAGAAAATGGTTGAACAGGAATTGGAGGTGCTGTCCACTGTAGCGAGTAAAACCCATACAGGTGTAACCATTTGTAACCAAAATGGAGAGATTACTTGGGTAAACGAAGCTTTGGAGCAACTGATTGGCTATTCTGCTCAAGAACTATCAGGTAAAATGTTGGGCGATGTGCTTTCTACGGATGAAACAGACAGGCGGGTGATTTTAGAGGCCAGGAAGGCTTCAGAACATAAAAAATCTTTCTCTATCGAAGTACTTGCACAGAAGAAAGATGGTATACCCATTTGGTTGTCTGTTTCTAATACACCGATCCTTAATGATAAAGGGGTTTTAGAACGTTACATTGAACTGATTACCGATATTACCGAGCGGAAACAAGCCGAACGGGATATTCTCTTCGCAAAAGAGCAGGCGTTGCAGCTAAGTGAAGCAAAAGAAATGTTCCTATCGGTGATGAGTCATGAAATACGGACACCGTTAAATGCCATTATCGGCATGACCCATCTACTGATTGAAAACAATCCTAAACCTTCGCAAACAGAAGATTTAAATATTCTGAAGTTTTCTAGTGAGAATTTATTGAATATCATCAACGATGTACTAGACTTCACTAAAATAGAGACAGGAAACCTGCATTTGGAATTTTTGCCTGTCAATCTGCAAAACCTCTGCAATGATATCATTAGCTCGTTGCAAGTAAATGCGCATAAGCAATATAATGAGCTAAGTTTAAACTTTGATCATCAAGTGCCCGCTTTAGTATTGGCAGATAAAACCCGACTTTATCAAGTATTGATGAACTTGTTGGGTAATGCTATCAAATTTACGACTAAAGGAAAAGTAGAACTTTCGGTAGAAGTGCTTAATGAAGGAGCGGATGAACTGGCCGTTTATTTTGAAGTAAATGATAATGGTATAGGCATTCCATCTGATAAGAAAGACTATATTTTTGAAACGTTTACGCAAGCAAAGGCCGATATTTCAAGAAAGTACGGAGGTACTGGACTTGGCTTGGCCATTACTAAAAAGTTATTGAAACTTCACGGTGCCGATATTAAAGTAGATAGTGCAGAAGGAGAAGGTACTACCTTTTCGTTTACCATTAATTTTAAAAAATCGCCACTGACTGAATTGCCAGAACAATCTAAAGTTGTAATTTTTGAAGGGAAGAAGGTGCTGGTGGTTGACGATAATGAAATTAATATCCTCATCGCCAAACGCATTTTAATGAAATGGGGCTTAAATATAGATTTTGCTTCCGACGGTTATAACGCTATTGAAGCCATTACCAAAAACAAATATGATTTGGTATTTATGGATATCAAAATGCCAGGAATTAACGGTTTTGAGACGGCCATTATCATTAGAGAAATGGATGATGCTTATTATAAAAATCTGCCCATAGTGGCGCTAACAGCCTCTACACTGCACGACGAGGAAAATAAATTTAAGGAAAGTGGCATGAATGGGCATGTACTGAAACCTTTCAATCCAAGTGAGATCAAGAAGGTGTTGGCTCACTATTTATCCTAAAAGTAAAGGGCCGATATCCCGAATGGAACTATCGACCCTTACCATCTAAATTAACGCTCTCGATATAATAAACGAGAACTAGGGTCGAAAAGTTTTTGAAAAAGTGAAAAAAATTAATTTTTCTCATAACATCCTAATTCAGAAGGAAATAATCTTTCTTTTTCTAGGATGTCTTTTGATAAATAACTTGAAAAATAAGGGTGAGTAAGCAAGCTAATCCCCTTGTTTTTTGCTGGACTGGTATCGCTGATCTTAAAGTTCCCTTGTCGAGAGTTGATAAATAAAGGGTCTACGTTAATCAAGTTGCCATTATTGACGTAAGTTTGCTGGCTGCTTTTGATGAGATTGTTTTTAACCTCAACGACGGAAACCGCACTAGATTTCTTTTCTACGGTAAGCTCATCTTCCAAACTACCCCAAATAATGTTATTGGTTAACGTGGCATTTAAGGAAGCAAATTCAGTAGTACTAATAAAATCAGAAAGAAGCACAGCTGGTGTTCTACGTGCAAAATTATAGTTAAAAGCACCAAATGTATTTTGAGCTAAATCATAAGTACCGCCCCCAATGCCATAAATTAAATATTGGCCGCAATTGTAAAAGAGATTGTTATAAGCAACCAATTGGGTGTGGTAACCCAAAAAACCCACTACTTGCATATTTTTAACCACAGTATTGGCCAATACCAATTTCGGGTTGCTATTTGCCGAAAGCGAATCGACCGTAATGCCTGCAATCCCATTTTTAATGGTGGCGTGGTTAATTACAGAGTTTTTGCTGCTACCATAAAAATGTAAACCATTCCACTGCCCTGGTTCTTCTTCGTAAATACGTTCTGTTCTGTCGCTAGCAAACAAAATGCTGTCTTTTGCTGTGCCTACTGCCGTTAGTGTCCCCTTAATGTTCATGGTAGAACCATTATGAAAGAATATTCTACTGCCTGCTGCAATGCTTAAGGTAACGTTTTCAGGTATGGTTAATGAGTTGTATATGATATACGGAAGCTTACTGTCCCACGTAGTATTGCTGTTGATGGTTGCACTTTTAAGGAAATTGGCATTCTGCCCGTAGGCCACCAGTGGCATTTTTTCCTTCTTGCCATTGAAGAATACCAGGATGGAATCTTCTACAATGAAAGGCTGGTTTTGGGTAGTAGGGTTAATCATCACCTTTACCAAAATATTGATGGAATCTTTCCCGTTGATTTTGATATTCCTACCTTCAACCATTTGTTGGCCATTTACATTAATGCTAAAAGGCGAATTTGCGCCTCCACCTATTTTAATGTTTTCAATATTAATAGCCTTGTCATTATAATTAAAAACTTTAACCCGACGAACAGTAGAGCCTATGGAAGTAAATACGGTATCAAACAAAACACTGTCCGTGGAGAAATTAAGTTTAGCATTTGGATCAAAAGTGATGTCTTCGTCTTTATTGCAAGCCGCAAAAGACAAAGTAAGCATTGCTATTAAAAGAAGTAGGTAATTATGTTTCATTGTTCCGCAAATGCTATCGCTGCAACACTTAATTTTTTAACCCCATGGCTTAGCAGTATATTTCCGCAAGCTTCCAAAGTAGCACCAGTGGTCACTACATCATCCACCAGCAAAATATGTTTGTTAGCTAGTTCCTCCGCATGGTTAACGCAAAAAACACCTTGCATATTCTCGTACCGGGTGTATCTAGCTTTTTTGGTTTGGCTTTCAGTGGCTGTACCTCTTGTCAAACTCTTGGTATCCATCGGAACCTTAAGCTCTTCGGCCAAACCTTTTGCAATATACTCACTTTGATTGTAACCTCTTAACCTAAGTTTCTTTCGATGGAGCGGAACAGGGATAATCGCATCAATATCTACATAAAATTGACTTTTGGAAAGCCTTTGTCCTATCAATTTCCCTAAATAGGTGCCTATGTTGGTTTGGCTCTTATATTTTAACCCATGCAAGAGGTTTTGCACTTTGGTGCCCTTTTTAAAATAAAGCATGGCCATGGCTGCTTCTAAAGACAGGCGGCCCCAAAACTGTTTGGCCAATGGGTTGTCTGGATAAATATGATAATCAGTGTAAGGGAGGTCGTAGAGACAGGAAGTGCAAACATCCTTTTCTCCATGGTACAACAAATTTCCGCAACCATAACACAGCTCTGGAAATAGCAGACTAATCAGATCTTCGGTATAACGTTTTAAGGTAAACATGATACAAGTTACTAAATTTAAGGGATAATTTTATCTGTTAAACGCTTATATTAGAGCTTAACCTTAATGCTCGCTATAATGAAAAGGCTCTTCCTACTTCTTAGTGTTTGTTTCTTCCTACTATCATGCAACCAAGAAAACATTGTGACCATAGCAGGCAAATTCAAGAATATGGAGAATGTGTTGGTTGCTTTGACACTTGATAATAAGGTACTGAAGACGGATACCATTAAAAACGGAAAATTTGAAATGCTAGCAAAGCTGCCCAATAATAGATTGATTGGTCTGTCTTTTAAAGATACTGTGCTGAAGAAAACAGCAAAAGGTTTGTTGCTCAGAAACTGGCCTCATATCAATTTATTTACCGATGATAAAGAGACCAGGATAACCGTTGTGGCCGACTCGATAGAGGGCTTATTGCATTTTGGTAATTATAAGATATTAGGCCGCTCCAAAAGCCAGATCGATTATGAGAACTACCAATCTTTACTAAAAAAAGATAGAGAGGTTAACCAGGCAAAGTTTAAAGCCCTCAGTAAAAAACAAGACAAAGCTTTATTGGCTAAAAATGATTCATTGTTTACCTTGTATACGGATTCCCTAAGGTTTCAGGAAAATTTAGGTAAAACAACCCACAATATAGTAATCAGGAATTTTATTGCTAACAACCCTAACAGCGACGTGTCCATGTACCTGTTGTCAAAAAGATCAGACCTAAAAAGTAACCTAGCTTTCTATCAGCTGCTGTACAACAAGGCAAATAGAACATACAGAAAGAGCTGGTACGGCCTATATTTTGCTAAACGAGCGGAACAGCTAGAGAAATTAAAAAAGAAGTATATCAAGAAATTAGCCGTTAATGCTTTTAATGTAAACGACAAAGGCTTTAATTATGGGAAGTATGCCGACAGTAAATTAATCGTTTTTGATATATGGGCTACATGGTGTGTACCTTGTATGGAAGATATGCCTGCGGCTTTGAAACTTGCAAAGGAGCTGGAAGGTAAATCAGTGAGCTATGTTTTTCTTTCCTACGATTTTAATGATAAGCATTGGAAGCAGCAGAGTAAAAAAATAGGTTTAAAGAACAGTTATTATCTTTCGAACGAAACTAGAAAGTTTCTTAATGAAGAATTGGTTGTTACCACCATTCCGAGATATATGATCTTAAATCAAAAAGGCGAAATACTGGTGTTAGATGCACCAGCGCCATCATCCACTGAACTCAAAAAATTAATTGAAAGTATGCTTTAAGCTTTCTCTTTCACTGCTAGCTGTCCGCAAGCTGCGTCAATATCTTTACCACGACTTCTTCTAATGTTGGTGGTAATGCCCTGCTTCCGCAGATAGGCGGCAAAGGCATCGATCTTATCCCCTTCGGCATTAATGAAGTCGGCAAATTGGATAGGGTTGTACTCAATGATATTTACCTTGCAAGGTACGTGTTTACAGAACCTGGCTAGTTCTATGGCATCTTGTATCTCGTCGTTAAAGTTGTTAAAGACAATGTATTCGTAAGTGACTGGGTTTTTCGTTTTCTGGAAGTAATACTTCAGGGCTTCGGCCAAGGCTTTTAAAGAGTTGTGTTCCGTGATGGGCATAATCTCATGTCGCTTCTCGTCATTGGCGGCGTGCAAAGAAAGTGCAAGGTTAAATTTCACACCATCATCACCCAGCTTTTTAATCATTTTGGCAATACCAGCAGTGGATACGGTAATGCGTTTGTACGACATGTTCAGCCCGTCGGGAGCCGTAATGCGCTCAATCGACTTCAACACGTTAGCATAGTTCAGCAACGGTTCGCCCATGCCCATGTACACAATATTGGTAAGGGGAATGTTATAGTTCTTTTTAGCTTGTTGATCAATTAAAACCACTTGGTCGTAAATCTCGTCGGCATTGAGGTTACGTTTACGTTCCATGTAACCCGTGGCACAAAACTTACAAGTTAAACTACAGCCCACCTGTGAACTTACGCAAGCCGTCATTCTTTCGTCTGTTGGAATCAAAACACCTTCTACAATGTTGCCATCGTATAGCCTAAAAGCATTTTTAATGGTGTGATCGTTGCTAAACTGAGCATTGCTGATCTCTACGGTGTTGATCGCATAGCCATCATCAAGCTTCTTGCGCAGGTCTTTCGACAGATTGCTCATCTCCTCAAAATTGCGAGCAGATTTTTCCCAAAGCCATTGATAAACTTGTTTAGCCCTAAAAGCAGGCTCGCCCATCTCCTTAAAATGTTGGGCTAACTGTTCTGGATTTAGTGACCTGATGTCTATCTTTTTTGTACTTTGCATGAGGCTACAAAGTTACTTAAAAAGATTGAGGCTTCGAAAACCTAATTCCGAAGCCTCAAAAGGTGCATTTATTTAAGTTTTACGCTTTAGGGTTAGTGCTGTTTGCATCAATGCTCGGCGTAATTTCTGCATCTTTATCCTCGCCCTTTAAATAGGTTGGCAAGTTTAAGCCAGCCATGTTAAATAAATCATTCAAAGGTGGTACAGTTTTCATCATGCCCGAAACAAAGTTTGCAGTAGAACCTGCTCCATTTTCGCCTGTTCCGTTGCCAGAATCCCAAACCGTAATTTTATCAATTTTGATGTTCTTCACCGCTTCAACCTGTGTTTTAACCAACTCTGGTAGTTTCTCAATTAACAATAATTGGAAGGCTTTGGTTGGATCGCCACCTGCTGCGGCTACTACTTCACGATAACCTTCGGCTTGTTTGGTTAAGATTTCGAATAAACCTTTCGCTTCGGCTTCCATTTTGGCGTAAATCGCATCGGCTTCACCTTTAGCGTTTTCTCTAATGGTTTCTGCATCAGCTTGTGCCTGAATAATCGCCTTTTGTTTGGCTATTTCGGCAGGTACCACAATATTGGCAATTTGTGTAGCTCTTTCTCTATCAGAACGGGCTTCCTCTGCTTTTTGCTCCGCTAAATATGATGCTTCCAAGGCTTTCGCTTGTTGCACTTTCTCTGCGGATACAGCAATTTTCAATGCTTCTGCTTCTTTCTCTCTACGCAAGGCATCAGAACTTGCAATTTCTATTTTTGCCTCATTTTCCCCTTTTACGGCAATAGCATTCGCTTCCGAAGTTTTGATACGGGTATCTCGCTCAGCTTCTGCTTTACCAATGGCTTCATCTTTAAATGCAGACGCGATACTGATTTCCCTATCTTTTTGGGTGATGGCGATTTTCACATCACGCTCACGTTGTGTTTCGGCAATTTGAACATCTTTTTCTCTATCGGCAATAGCTTTACCCGTTTCCCCAATTTTGGTTTGTTCGGCAACGCTGATAATAGCTTCGTTGATTGCTTTTGCAGCAGCTTCTTTACCCAACGCTTCGATGTAGCCCGATTCGTCTTTGATGTCGGTTACGTTTACGTTGATGAGTTTCAAACCGATTTTCTTCAACTCTGTATCTACGTTTTTAGAGATGTTATCTAAGAACTTATCACGATCTGAGTTGATTTCTTCAATGGTCATGGTGGCAATAACCAAACGTAGTTGGCCAAACAAAATATCTTTTGAAAGTTCTTGGATATCGGCAGGAGCTAAGCCTAGCAAACGTTCAGCAGCATTATTCATGCTGTCTGTTTCGGTAGAGATGGCGATGGTAAATCGACAAGGAACGTCCACACGGATATTTTGTCTACTTAAGGCGTTTACTAAGTTGGCTTCGATTGAAATTGGTTTTAAATCTAAGTAAGCGAAGTCTTGGATTACTGGCCAAATAAATGCACCACCACCGTGAATACATTTGGCAGAAGTGCCTCCAGTTTTTCCATAGATCACTAAAATTTTGTCAGATGGACAGCGTTTGTATCTTGCTAATAAGGCTGATAGCGTTACGAATACAACGATAACAGCAATTAAAATAATGGTAATAGGCGATTGTAAAAGGTTTTCCATACTATATTTTTTCTACGAGTACTAAGTTGTTACTTTCTATTTTTACGATTTTGATGGCAGCGCCACTGGCAATCTGGTCATCATTGGTAATGGCATCAACTTCCCTAAATGAGCCATTAATGCTTACCTGAATTTTTCCCATACCAGTTCTTTTTTCGGGGATGCGAAGATAAACCGAACCGCTTCTATGTAGTAAAGATTCGATTTTAAAGGAATTGTCTTCGGCCAATTTCTGTATTTGCCTGATGATGGCAAAGAAAATCAGAATAAAGGCAACACCTATCACTACAGAAAGGATAATGAGTATAGGCTTATTAGTGATTAAGCTATAAAATGAAATACCTGTCCAGCTAAAACCCAATAAGAAGTTAATTAGGTTCCTGAATGAAAAGAGCTGGAAAGGGGCATTAGCATGATCTAAATCTCCATCAAAATCAGCATCGATGCCATCCCCCGAATCGGCACCGATAAAAGTCATGATGGTTTGAATGATAAAGACAAGGCTTACAGGTATTGCTAAATACCAAAACACCCTAAGTAAGGGTTCAAGATTGTTTAGTGCGTCCATAGATTGCTTGTTGTGGTTTCTGGCTAAAGTAATTAAAAAAGCCGATTTTTGAAAGCTATCCAAGGAAAAAACGCTAACAAATGTGTGTTTTTACCTTCTTTTACCTCTTGAATTAGAATGGTTGGGTTTTGATTTGGCGTGGCCTCCTTTAGTGCTTTTATTGTTGGATTTGTTGCCAGATTTGGAGGAAGAGGTAGACCTCGATCTTCTGTCTACATTGGAACCTGCGTTATTCGGCTTGGCCTTACTGAAATTCCTTGATGGTTTTGCTACCGATGATTTTGGTGCTTTCGCCGTTTCCGAACTGGAATCTGCTAATAGTTTGTAAAGGTTTGCTTGTTCCTTTTCATCCAGTTCACGCCAATCGCCGATAGGTAAACCCTTAAGAGAAATGTTCATGATGCGCACGCGCTCTAGCTTGGTCACTTCATAACCGAAATATTCGCACATGCGGCGGATCTGTCTATTCAATCCTTGGATAAGGGTAATCCTGAAAATATGGCTGCCTTCTTTTTTGACCTTGCATTTTTTGGTCATTACACCTAAGATAGGAACACCCTTGCTCATGTCCTCTACAAACTGTTCGGTTACAGGTTGGTTTACGGTAACAAGGTATTCCTTCTCGTGATTGTTGCCTGCCCTCAAAATTTTGTTCACCAGATCACCATTGTTGGTCAAAAAGATTAAGCCTTGTGAATCCTTGTCGAGCCTGCCAATCGGGAAAATCCTTTCACTATGATTGACATGTTCCACAATATTATCTTTAACCCCAGCTTCGGTGGTGCTGGTTACCCCTACAGGTTTATTGTATGCAATAATGATGACGTTTTCGGCTTCGCGAGCAGCTATTTTTTGCCCATTTACACTTACTACATCACCAACAGTTACCTTGTCGCCAACTTTAGCCCGTTTACCGTTAATAAACACTTGGCCCAATTCGATAAATTTATCGGCCTCCCTTCTTGAACAAAGTCCGCTTTCGCTGATGTATCTATTTAAACGTGTAGTAAGTTCCATGATTAGCTTTGGTATTGATTTACAAATTAACCAATTCTAATCGGGATATGATGATAAGTAGGCCTACGAAGTTCAATTATGTTAGCTCTCTTCCCTAAGGAGAGTGTTGAGAGAGGTTCAAACTTCGTAGGCCTTTATGTTATGAAAGTGATTTAGAAAGACGTATCGGCACTTGGACCGTATGAACCTGGGATAGGAATATCTAACAAACGTAAGTACACCCCTAGCTGAGCTCTGTGGTGTGTAATTTGATTAAGGGATACCCTAATGATGCCATACTTGGTCATTTCGGCATGAATTTGTTCACCCGTGCGCAATATCCAAGGCTTGTCTAAATCTGCTTCGCTTAAGGTCGAAAGGCTTTCCAAACTTTCTTTGGTATTTTTCTCCATTAAGGCAACCAATTGGTCGTTATTGTCAGCCGTCGCTGGATTGTACGGAGCAGTAGCAAAATCAAGCTCTTCGGTTTCAATACCTAACTTAGGCCAACTGCTTAAATCAGCAATGTGAGTAACAAGGTCTTTCATTTTCATGCTTTTTTCGTGTGGCGCCCAATCTGATTTTTCGAAAGGAACTAAAGCTAAAAATTTAAGGGTAGTTGCAGTTTCGTTTGCCAACTCTTCTTTTAATTGATTGATCGTATTCATGTCTAAATTGTTTTGTTAAAACAAAGTTGCGACCTGCTACTGACAACCCTATGGCAGTGTGTTTTTGGGATGAAAATATTTTTTTAATTTTTAAAAATCAACGGGTAAAAACTTCATATACTCCTCTAAAGGCATGTGTTTTTCTTTCTTGAAAGGTTCGCAACGGTTCGTGATATCCTTGATCCGATCTACCTTAAAGTCGCGGTACTCATTGCGTAAATGACACCAAGCAATCAAATGCCAGCCAAAGGCATAAAAGATCAACCCGATGGGTTCAACCTCTCTTTTGCTTACTTCTTCCTTATTGTTTTTATAGCCGATGGTAATGCAATGTTTGGCGCTAATGGCATTTTGCAATTGGGCCAAATACTCAAAATCATTCTTTAACCGCTCGGGCAGCTGTAGTTTAATGTTTTGGTTCAGGCTTTCCAGCATTTCTTTCTGGTTGCTTTTAAGAACGTTCTTTACTTTGTCCAAAGCGCTGTGGTAATGTTGTTTGATGGATCTATCTGCAAAGCTTTCTAAAAAGCGTTCCATCATGAGTAAGGCTCCAGCCTCATCCGTATTAAACGAAACTGGAGGTAAAAAATAGCCTTGCACAATAAAGTAACCCTTGTTGGGTTCAAAGCTTAATGGAACCCCTTGTTCAGCCAATGCTTTCACATCGCGGTAAACCGTACGCACACTAATTTCGAACCTATCGGCAATGGTTTCGGCACTTACATGCTTTTTAGATTGCAGTAAAATAAGAATTCCAAAAAGCCGATCTATTCTGTTCATAACACAAATATAAAAGGCGTAGGCTTGGCTCGCAACCTTTGTTGAATTTATAATTGATGGAGAATTGTTACAATTATTTTAAATAGTTAAAACACTTTCGGTGCGTATTTTGTGGTTATTGTTAATATGGCTATCAAATCAGCAGCTCCCTCCCAAAAACGTTTTTTTACGGCTACCAAAGGTAAAGTTGTGCTTGGCTTTTTATTCGCTGGTTTGGCCCTGTTGTTGGCATGGGGGGTGAGTAGGTTTGTGTTTGGCGAAATATTAGTCACCGTAGAAAAAATTTCGGCGCCTAATGATAAGCTGCGGATTGTCAACAAGCTTTCGCACCAAATTGCCTCACTTGATCAGTTACAGGGAGAACCCAAAAACAACGTTAGCTTTTTTGCCGCTACACAAAAGCTCAGCCGAACGCTGGACACGCTAACGACGCTGTACGACAATGACCCCGAACAGCTGAAACGGATTAAGACTTTAAAAAATCTCCTGAAAGATAGGGACAAGCAATTTTTGCTTTATCTGGAAGTAAAAGAGAATTTGGTGAACACACAGTCGTTTTCAGAAGAAGTGGGAAAGCTGAACGAATTGTTTACGCAGCGTACTAGAGAAGCGGATAGTGCTGTTTTTACGACAGAAACCTCAACTTCTACCACCACCGTAGCGCCTGAAGAAGAACAAAAATCGAGAGGTTTTTTAGCGAGGCTATTTGGTAAGAAGAAAGCTGAGGTTTACAAAATCATTAGCGAAGAGTATAAGGTGAAGCGGGATACCTTAAATCCGCAGGTGCAGGATAGTCTGATACAGAATGTTGAGGCTACCCTTAAAACTATTGAAACCGAACAACAAAAAAAGAGCAAACGTTTCCTAAAAAAGGAAGCAGAACTGGCCAGCTCAAGCAGTGCCTTAACCAAGCAAATGCTCAACGTGCTCAAGGAAGTGGAGGCCGAGGCTCTTATGCAAATTGACTTAAATGGGGAGCAGGCTAAGGGGATTGTTAACGAAGGTGTTTTCCAGATCAAGGTCATCATCATTGCCTTTTTTGTCATTACACTGATTTTGGGCTCGCTCATTTTGGCTGATATTACCAAGAACAACAAATATCGATTAGCTTTGGAAAAGGCGAAAGAAGAGGCTGAGTATCACGGCAGGGCAAAGCAGCGTTTCCTCTCTAACATGAGCCATGAAATTAGAACGCCTTTACAGGCCATTTTGGGTTACGCCGAGTTTATCGCCAAGCAAGAAAATCCTAATAAGAAACACGTAGAGGCCATTCATCGCTCGTCGGTTCATTTACTGCAAATTGTAAACGAAGTATTGGATTATAACCGCATTACTTCTGGCGAGTTCAGCTTTCAAAAGGCTGATTTTGATTTGAAAAGATTGCTGGACGAGGTGATAGATGCCATGAAGCCCCTTGCGGAGAAGAAAGGCATCAGCCTGTTGGTACAATTTAATTTAGCTGCACAGCATTGGATGAACGGCGATCCGTTTAGGTTGAAACAAGTACTGTACAATTTGTTGGGCAATGCCATTAAATTTACTTTAAAGGGGCACGTGAAACTTACGGTAGATTGTAAACAGCACGACGATAACCTGCATTGTTACTTTACGGTAGAGGATACAGGTATTGGTTTTTCGGAAGAAGACCAAGAGAAAATTTTCAGGGAATTTGAGCAAGGAGGAAACCCCAATCACCAAGTGATTAACCAAAATGGAACAGGGTTAGGCTTGGCCATTGTAAAAACCTTGATTGATGCGCAGGGCGGAAGAATTAATGCTAAAAGTAAACTTGGAAAAGGAACTTCTTTTGTGGTTTACCTGCAATTTAAGCCAGCGCAAATGCCAACAGAAACGATCAGTTTGGAGAATGAAAATGCGATTGATCATCGTAAAGCGGTATGGGTGGTTGATGATGATCGATTGATTTTAGATTTGTGTGAGCTGATTTTTTCGACACATCAAATTCCTTTTAAAACATTTAGTACTGCCGAGGCGGTATTGGCCCAACCTGTAGACCAAAATTTGGCTTATGTGTTATTGGATATGCGTTTGGAAGGAGTAACAGGGATCGAACTGCACCACCAATTGCGCAAACAGTTGCCAGAGGAGGTAAAATATTACGCCATTACCGCACAGGTATTGCCTGATGAACAACAAGCCGTACTTGATCAGGGTTTTGAAGGGGTGATTATTAAACCTTTTAAGGCCGAAGATTTGTTAGCCTTATTTGCATTGCCCACTGATGAGGTCCAAAGTGTGGATTTTGACGATACTTCTTTACATAAAATGACGATGGGCGACCAAGCCATGATGGCAAAGATACTGGCCAGCTTTATGCAGGATTGTAAAGACGATCAGGAATTGTTGGAACAGGCCGTTGAAGATCAAAATCAGGCGCAGGCAAGGTTGGTTGTGCATCGTTTGGCAGGTCGTATTGCGCAAATTGGTGCAAAAGAGCTAGGTGCTGCTTTTAGACAGCTTGAACAGGAAGTAGCTAATTTAAACGGTATTGATGAAGTGTTGAAAACCAAGATCACCACATTAATGCAGCAGTTACAGTTATTGTTGCAGACTATTAAATTGCGTATCAGTGCCGCTTAAGGTCAAAACTTCGTAAGTAGGGTTAATGTTCTATCCAACAAGAGAACTTTTCTGGTCTACAAAGAAACTTTTCTGGTCGGCAAAGAAGTTTTTCCGACCTGCAAGGAAACTTTTCTGGTCAGCAAAGAAGTTTTTCTGACCTGCAAAGATATTTTTCTGGTCAGCGAAATAGTTTTTCTGATCAGCAAAACAATTTTTCCGACCTGCAAGGAAACTTTTCTGGTCAGCAAAGAAGTTTTTCCGACCTGCAAAGATATTTTTCTGGTCAGTAAAGAAACAATTTCGACCAGAAATCCTTTGGATCTGCCAGGAAAACTACCAAGTCTAACCATATCGGTGGCAGTTACGTTAAAGGAATGTTATCTTTTGCATTGATTTTGTGTGCCGAAATATGCTTTGCTACCTTTGCGATATGCAAAATCCATCCGTTAAAGCTGTTTTTTTTGATATTGACGGCACCTTATTAAGTTTTAAAACGCATCAAATTTCCGAGTCAACAGAACAAGCGATAGCTGCACTGCAAGCAAAAGGAATTAAAACCATTTTATCAACAGGACGATCCATTAACAGCATAGATCATATCAAATATTTAGATTTTGATGGCTTTATCACCTTTAATGGTGGTTATTGTGTAGCACCGCAAGGCGATGTATTGTTTAAGAAATGCATTGATGCTGCGGATATCCAAGCGATTTTAAATTATGCGAAGGAAAATGCCTTGAGTTTTTCTTTCATGTCGGAGAAGCAAATCAGTATACATGATGTAACACCCGAAATTGCGGGCATGTATGCCCACTTGAATTTGCCAGTACCACCTTTGGTTGATATGGATAATGTTGACGTTCATTCGGTATTGCAAACCAATATCTTTTTGGGGCCAGAGCAAGAAGCGGCTTTCATGCAAGCGGTAATGCCCAATTCGGTAGCTTCTAGGTGGACACCTTTATTTGCCGATGTTAACCCGCTAGGCCAAAGTAAAAAAGTAGGGATTGATGTTTTTTGTGAGCATTTTGGTATTAACTTGGCCGAAACCATGGCCTTTGGCGATGGTGGAAACGATATTGAGATGCTGAAACACGTAAATATAGGTGTAGCCATGGGCAATGCCAATCCAGAAGTGAAAGCCATTGCTGATTATATTACCGATGACGTAGATAGTGATGGTATTTGGAATGCATTGAAACACTTTGGGGTGTTGTAGGGAGTACTGCCTTGGAGCACTTCCTTTCTCTCTTCTGTAAGAGAGGCTATAACGCACTTCCAGTCCTCTCTCCTTTTTAAGGAGAGAGTTAGAGAGAGGTTTTTCTTTCTTATTTAATAACCCTCTCTGTCCTTTGGACATCTATTGATCGTTGTTGATTGTGTTTTGGCATCAATGAGCTCGCTGCGCTTCGGTTCTCCCTGATAGGGAGAGAGCAGTTATAGGTGAGTTAGTGCTTTTTTGTTCTTTTGCTGTGTCCATGCCGTAACGCACTACCAGTGCTTTCTCCAAAGCACCACAAATATTTGTTTGCTAAACCTTATTGAAGCGGCAGCTCCACAGCGAGCTGGAGAGCTTTGGACTACAGCGGAAAGAAGGGCTTTCGGGGGATAAGAGCTTTACAGTGGCTTTTCAAAAACTAATCAATTCCGTAGCGCTCCATTTTGGCGTAAAGCGTTTTACGGTCTATGTTGAGCAGCTTGGCGGCTTTGGATTTATTGTATTTTACCTTGGCCAGGGTTTCGGTAATGAGCGCTCGTTCGTTGCTTTCGTTAACCGCTTTCAGGTCAGAAGGATTGTCTAGAGGCACTTCGGTAGCCACGGCAATCTTCATTTCGTCGGGCAGGCTGTCGGCGGTAGCTACGGTGCTAGAGGTAAGCAGTACCATGCGTTTGATGACATTTTTGAGCTCGCGTAAGTTGCCTGGCCAATCGTATTTGAGCAGTAGCGATCTGGTGTCTTTGTCAATTTCTTTCACATTTCTGTCCAATTCTTGGTTGGATAGCTTCACGAAAAGGTCGATGAAAAGTTCCAAATCAATGCCCCTTTCTCGTAGCGGAGGTAATTGTATCTTGAATTCGTTTAAACGATGGTAAAGATCTTCTCTGAACTCACCGTTTTTCATGCTGTTGGCCAAGTCGTCGTTGGTAGCGGTAATTACCCTCACGTCAACCGCAATTTGTTTGTTGCTGCCAAGAGGTTGTATCACACGTTCTTGTAGTGCACGTAAAAGTTTTACCTGTACCTCGTAACTGAGGTTGCCAATTTCGTCCAAGAAAATAGTGCCGCCATTGGCTGCTTCAAATGAACCTTTTTTATCGGCAACGGCCCCAGTAAAAGCACCTTTAACATGGCCAAATAGTTCGCTGGCGGCTAGGTCTTTGGATAGTGCCCCACAGTCGATGGCGATGAAAGGTTTGTTTTTGCGTTTGCTTTGTAGGTGTAAGGTACGGGCGGCAAATTCTTTCCCAGTACCACTTTCGCCTTGTATAATTACCGACATGTCGGTGCTGGCGACTAAATCAATGTGTTGGTATAATCGGTTGGCTACCTCACTTTTTCCTCTAATAAAATTGTCGCTCGAAGTAGTTTTGGGCTTTTCCTTTTTTTGTAACGCATTGCTGATGATCATCAATAACTCATCAGGGTTAATGGGTTTGGTGATATAGTCGGCTGCTCCTAGTTGAATGGCCTTTACGGCTGTGCGCACATCATTGAAGGAAGTCATGATGATGGCAGGTACGGTTAGTCCAGTTTCACGTCGGTGGTTCAGTACATCGATGCCAGTGCCGTCAGGCAGTCGGTAATCAATCAATAAGAGTTGGAAATCTTCGTGGGCAATTAACTTGAGAGCTTTGGCAACATTACTAACGGTGGTAACTTCAAAATTGTTTTTGGTTAAAAAGCCTTCAATAATTTGAGCGAAAGTGCTGTCGTCTTCAATAATTAAAACAGATGCCATATATACAAAAATAAGAAAAGCCAGTATTATATAACTGGCTTTTCCTTTATTTAGTTTTAAGAAATGTAGATAGTTGATTATTCTACTGGTTTACCATCAGCATTGAATTTTAAAGAAGCAGTTTCTTCTTCTTTTTTCACATCAACTTGGAAGTACGACTTGCTGCCATCTTTTACACTGAATGCTGCGGTTGGAGTCCACGCTTTATATGGGTCTGTTTGTAGAACAGTTTTGATGGCTTCTGGTAATTCTTCTAATTTAATAGGAGTTTTAACCACGCTATCTTGAACGCTAACAACTTCTGCTTTATTAACTGACGCTTGTGCTTGAACTGCGGTAAATCCTGCGAATGCTACGATAGCTGCTACAAATAACTTTTTCATAATATCTAAATTTTAAGTTAATACATTTTGTGAATTATACTGAATAAGGTTTCATAATGATGCCAAAGCTTATATTTTATTTAAGTTATTGATTATTAGTGTTTTATTTTTTATGGTTCGAAATGAGAATGTGGAGTTTCTCTACAAAATGTTACCGAAAGAAACAGGTACCTGAGCGTGTTTTTTGTTAGTAGGTCAGATAGTAATCTCGTCGAAGTCGCTTGATATTTTTAGGTAGCTCTATATCATATTTAGAACTGTTTAAAGTTTACGTTTGATGGGGAAGCCAAACATCGCGATAAAGCCAAAGAACGTTGTTCCCGCCATTGGGGCATTTTCTTTAAACGACACTTTTAAAAAAAAATGGCAAAAAAATAAGCCAGAATAAATCTGGCTTATTGGTTTAGTTTTAACGATGTGTTTTGAAATTATTCTACTGGTTTACCTTCAGCATCGAATTTTAGAGAAGCAGTTTCTTGCTCTTTTTTCACATCAACTTGGAAGTATGACTTGCTGCCATCTTTTACGCTGAATGCTGCTGTTGGTGTCCATGCTTTATATGGGTCTGTTTGTAGAACAGTTTTAATGGCTTCTGGTAATTCTTCTAATTTAATAGGAGTTTTAACGACGCTATCTTGTACGCTAACAATTTCTACTTTGCTAACTGATGCTTGGGCTTGAACTGCGGTAAATCCTGCGAATGCTACGATAGCTGCTACAAATAACTTTTTCATAATAT
>NZ_QMHN01000005.1:98742-271083 GCF_003313385.1 Pedobacter chitinilyticus
TAAATCCTGCGAATGCTACGATAGCTGCTACAAATAACTTTTTCATAATATTTAATTTTATAGTTTTTACAATTTTTCAATTACACCAATTAATAGTACATAATGGTGCCAAGTAGCTGTGCCAAAAATTAATCGATTATAAATGAATGCTTTATGGTTTTTGGGTTTAGAAGTGAATTGGGGAGTTTCTCTACAAGCTGTTGCTAAAGGCTGCAAAAAAGTTTTTAATTTGAGTTGAATGTCTTATTCCCTTTAATTTGTAGCATGCAAAGATACTTATCGGCAAATTGGATATACCCCGTAACTAGCGGACCTATTGCTAATGGCGTACTGGAAGTTTCGCCAGAGGGCGAGATTTTAAATGTATATACACAAGAACAAGCCGCAGAAAAGAGAATAGAGAATGTAGAAAAATTTGAAGGCGTGTTGGTGCCAGGCTTTGTGAACACACATTGCCATTTGGAACTTTCGCACCTTTATGGCAAAATACCGGAGCAAACAGGATTGCCAGCGTTTGTAAGGGAAATTGTAGCGCAGCGTGCCGCTGATGATGAAGTGGTGATTGCGGCAATGGAAGCTGCTGATAGGCAGATGTACGAGAACGGTATTGTGGCCGTAGGCGATATTTCGAACGTGCCGCTTTCTAAATCGGTGAAACAAAACAGTCCACTTTACTATCATACTTTTGTGGAGTTGTTTGGTTTTAACCGTCCTTCGCAACCCATTATAGAGGAGGGCGTAAAAATAAGGGATGGTTATTGGCCGCTTAATGCTTCGGTAGTACCGCACGCACCTTATTCGGTATCGCCCGAACTTTTCCAGTTGATCGAAAAGAATACAAGATCACAGGATATCTTAAGCATCCATAACCAGGAGACGGCTGCCGAAAATGAATTTTTTGAAAGAGGTACTGGTGACTTCGAAGCCATGTACCAACGGATGGGAGTGCCAAAAGCAGCCGCACATGGTACTGGCGAAAATGCCATTCACTATCACTTGCCACAAATGCCTGTTAACCGCACGCTTTTAGTGCATAATACTTTTACCTGCCAAGCCGATGTTGATTTTGCTTTGGCGCAACATAAGGATTTGTATTGGTGCCTTTGCCCTAATGCTAACGTATATATAGAAAATAACCTGCCAGAGGTTACTTTGTTTATGCAACCTCAGGTAAAGGTTACTTTGGGAACGGATAGTTTGGCGAGCAACCACCAATTATCTATCTTGGCAGAAATGCAGACTTTGCAACAGCGGAAACGTATCGCTTTTGATGAACTGTTAAACTGGGCGACCATTAACGGAGCGATATTTTTAGGTGTAGAGCAGCAGTTTGGAAGTTTTGATATTGGAAAGAAACCAGGTGTAAATTTGGTGGATCTTTCTGAATCGAAAATTATAAAATCTAACCATGTAAAACGATTGATCTAATGGCGAATGCAATCAACTCCTTATTCGGGATCAAATATCCAATTATACAAGCTGGTATGATTTGGTGTAGTGGCTGGCGTTTGGCGGCTGCAGTTTCCAATGCTGGTGGTTTAGGAATCATTGGTGCGGGATCTATGTATCCTGACGTTTTAAGAGAGCATATCCAAAAATGTAAGCAGGCTACTTCGAATCCTTTTGCGGTTAATGTCCCTTTGCTTTATCCGAATATTCAGGAAATCATGGATATTTTGGTGGAAGAAGAAGTGAAGATTGTTTTTACGTCCGCAGGTAATCCCGCCACTTGGACTGCCTTCCTTAAAGAAAAAGGGATGACGGTAGTGCATGTGATTGCCAACAGCAAATTCGCGATCAAAGCTGAACAAAGTGGGGTTGATGCCATTGTTGCCGAAGGTTTTGAAGCAGGAGGGCATAATGGTAGAGAGGAAACCACCACCTTGTGTTTAATTCCAATGATCAAGCAGGTCGTGAAGATTCCTGTGATTGCTGCGGGTGGTATTGGCAGTGGTAAAGCAATGTTGGCCGCTTTTGCATTGGGCGCTGATGGGGTGCAGGTAGGTTCGGCTTTTGCCGTTGCAGAGGAATCGTCGGCCCATCCTAACTTTAAGGAGAAAATTGTTTCTTCGGCAGAAGGAGACACCAAGTTGAGATTAAAGAAACTAGTGCCCGTACGTTTGCTCAAAAATGAGTTTTCGGATGCTGTGGCTCAGGCAGAAGCCAATGGAGCTGGAACTGCTGAGTTGGCAGAACTATTAGGTAGGGCAAGAGCCAAGCTTGGCATGTTTGAAGGGAATTTGGATGAAGGTGAGTTGGAAATAGGTCAAGTATCAGCAATGCTGAATGAAATAAAACCTGCTGCTGATATATTAAAAGAAATATGGGAAGAGTTTTTGGCGGAGGCGGAGAGAGTTAAGGGATTGGAGTTTTAACTACCATTTTATTTTTTTAAACATTAAGGCATGAAGGGACATTAAGATTTTTGGCCTAACCTTAAATTTCTTAATGGTTTGTTTTTACCACCTTAGACATCTTCGACCATTTTAGTTTTTTGGGCATCGCTCTTAGATGAAATTGAGTGTCTTAGATGGTTTGTTTTTTTACCATCTTAGAACATTTTAGTTTTGGGTACGCTCTTAGATGAACTTAGGTGTCTTAGATGGTTTGTTTTTATCACCTTAGCTATCTTAGAACATTTTAATTTTTGGGCAGCGCTCTTAAATGAACTTACGTATCTTACATGATTCAAAATAATTACTTTTGTGGTTAGTTAAAATTGTCTCATATCTCAATACTTAAATCCAGTCATGAAGCACATCAATATAAAAGTAATAGGCAAGGTACAGGGCGTTTTTTTTAGAGCAAGCACCAAAGCCGTTGCCGACCAAATGGGCGTGAAGGGAAAAGTGAAGAACGAAAAAGATGGATCGGTGCTGATTGAGGCAGAAGCAGATGCCATTACTTTAGATATGTTTGTAGAGTGGTGCCACAAGGGGCCTGAAAAATCTGTAGTAGAACAGGTATTAGTAGAAGATGGCGAAATGCAGCAGTACACCAACTTTGTAGTCATTAAAAAGAACTTGCTGTGGTAAAAGGGGGCCAATTGTTATATTGTTTTATTGTTGGGGTTGAGTCTCAAATCTCATATCTCAATACTCACTACTAAAATGTCTGCACTAAAGAAATTTGTTGGCCAAACGGCAATTTACGGTGTGACCACCGTGCTGTCGCGATTGCTGAATTTTATCCTGACCCCAATATACACCAGGGTTTATCCAGCGGGCGTATACGGCATTTTTACCAATATGTATGCTAATGCTTCGATTATTAACGCGGTGTTGGCTTTTGGTATGGAGAGTACTTTTTTCCGTTACCTTAACAAACACGAAGATAGAAAGCAGGAAGTTTACAATAACACTTTTTTGTGTGTGGCCTTTATTGGTATTCTGTTTTTAATTACTGGACTAACTTTTAATACCCAAATAGCACAATATTTTGCTGCGGATGCGGCCCAAATAGCCGACTACAAATGGTATGTGAAATTCTTTGTATGGATATTGTTTATCGATGCCATTTGCGTAATCCCTTTTGCAAAAATAAGGGCCGATGAAAGACCGATCAGATACAGTGTGGCCAAGTTTTTGAACATTGGGTTGTTTGTAGGTCTTAACTTAATTTTTATCTTGCTTATTCCTGCCATCATTAAACATCAATGGGTAGGTGCCGATTGGTTGGCTTCTTGGTACCGTAAACAATGGGTAGGTTATGTGTTTATCTCCAATTTGGTAGCAAGCGCAGCCACCTTATTATACCTACTGCCAGAGTTTTTAAAGCTTCAACTTCGATTTGATAAGGCTTTGTTCAGCAATATGTTTGGTTACAGTTGGCCTATTTTGGTGGCTAATCTATCGTTTATCATTAATGAAAACTTAGATAAGATTGTACTTAAAAAATTGTTGCCTCCTGAAATTGCGGATGGAGAAGTGGGTATCTACGGAGCAGTTTGTAAAATAGCTATCTTTCTGAGCATCTTTAATACGGCGTTCCGTTTAGGTGCCGAACCATTTTTCTTCAGCTTTGCCAAAAACAAAAACGCCAAGCAAACCTATGCTGTTATCTTGCATTATTTTGTCATTGCACTGGTCGTTATTTTTATCGGCTTGGTGGCCAATATCGAAATCCTGAAATATTTTATCAGTAGAGATAAAGCACACATTGCCGAATATTGGGCTGGATTGCCAGCAGTACCTTACCTGTTATTAGGTTACGTTTGCTTAGGTATTTATATGAACCTTTCTATTTGGTACCGCCTTTCAGATCAAACTCGTTTTGGACTTTACATTTCCGTATTTGGAGCAGTTATCACCATTGTGCTCAACTTGGTGCTTATTCCAAAGTACAGCTACATGGGTTCGGCATGGGTAAGTATGATTGCTTATTTTGTCATGATGGTCATCTCTTATGTGCTGGGCCAAAAGTATTACCCAATTCCCTATAACTTAAAACGAATTGCATTGTACTTCATTTCATCAACGGTAATTGCCTTTGTCTCGTTTTTTGTATTCAATAGAAATATATTTATTGGCAATGGGCTCTTGATTTTGTTTCTGGGAGCAGTATATTTCCTGGAAAAGAACGAACTGAAAAGATTTTTCAAAAAAGGCGAGGCAAAAGTAGAAAGTTAAAAGTACGCTTATTGCTGAATCTCATGTCTAAATACTAATTACTAACATCTAAATACTAATAATGGAAATAAAAATCATTAATCAATCAAACCACGCCTTACCCGCTTACGAAACTGCACATGCTGCGGGTATGGATTTAAGAGCTTCTTTAACAGAAGCAATCATAATTAAACCTTTGCAGCGTTCTTTAATTCCAACGGGTTTGTTTATAGAACTTCCCGTAGGTTACGAAGCGCAGATTAGACCAAGGAGCGGATTGGCGTATAAACATGGAATTACGGTGCTTAATTCGCCAGGAACTATTGATGCCGATTACCGTGGCGAAATAAAAGTATTGTTGGTAAATTTGTCTGATACCGAGTTTAAGGTGAGCGACGGCGAGCGTATAGCTCAAATGGTAGTAGCTAAGCACGAAACCGTAGTCTGGCAGCTTGCCGACGAACTTAACGCTACTGATAGAGGTGAAGGTGGTTACGGACATACAGGAAAAAAATAAAGGATGAAGAAATTTCTTTTGATAGCATTGACAGTTGCTTGCCACCATATGACTTGGGCACAGCAAAACACGGTTGCCGTAAAAGATAGCAATGCTATAAAGGAACTTTTCTTTGCGGGCTTAAAAGATAAGCTCAACGAAAACTATGTGGGTGCCAGCAATAACTTTTCAAAGGTTTTAGTGATTGACCCCAATAACGATGCTGCTTATTTTGAGCTGGCCAATATGCAGATCCGTCAAAATAAGCTACTGGATGCAGAAGTTTCCATCAAAAAGGCACTTGCTGCACAGCCTAATAATGTTTGGTATCTGAAATTACAGACGGAAGTGTATAAGCGTAATGGGAACATGGATGCGCTGGTACAAACTTTTGATAAATTGATCCAATTGGAATCGGAAACAGAGAGTTTTCATTTTGATAGAGCCAATGCCTTGTATATTGCTGGAAAGATAGAGGAATCGCAAAAGGCTTATGATTTGTTGGAACAGAAGTTTGGGGTATCCAAAGCCTCCACTGCAGCGAAGAAGCGGTTTAAAACGCAGGCAGCAGCTAGCACCGATTTAAATAAGCTCATTAGCGACAATCCTGATGATGTTAAAAATTACCTTGATTTAAGTGGCGTGCTGTTGGAGAAAAACCAAAATAATGAAGCGTTAGCTACTTTAATGAAAGCAAAGACCCTTGCTCCAGATAACTATGAAGTGAATTTGGCATTGGCCGATGTATATCATTCCTTGAAAAAAACAGACGAAGCTTTGGCGGCTCTTAAAGCAGCTTTTGAAAGTCCAGAAATGCCTTTGCCCCTTAAGTTGAAAATTTTAAGTCAAATGCTATCTCGATTTAACAATCCGCAAGTAGCAAAAAGCGCTGCTCAACTTGGAGCCATTACCTTGGAAGACCACAAAGATGACCCTAAAGTAAAAGTGCTTTATGGCGATATCCTTTACCAACAAGGGAATTTACAAGGCGCTAAGGAACAATATTCAGGCGCTGTAAAAATCTCCGAACAACTTTACATTGGATGGGAAAAGTTGCTTGGCGTGCAAACACTGATGGGCAATTATGAAGAGGCCGTTAAAACGGGAGAAGATGCGCTGTCCATTTACCCTAACCAGGCAATTTTGTATTATTACCGTGCTTTTGCATTGCACAGAAACGGACAGAATGCCGAAGCTGGTTTTGAACTGAAAAATGCATTACAGCTAGAGCCAGAAGACGTGAATTTAAAAGCCATGATTTTAGCGTTGCAAGCCGAAGTGTTAATTGACCAAGGCAAGTTGAAAGAAGCAGATGCAGCTTTTGATAAAGCCGTGGCTTTAGCTCCAAATAATTACCTGACTTTAAGCAATTACGCCTATTATCTCGCTTTGCGTAACCACGATTTGCCAAAGGCAGAAAAATTAGCATCGAAGGCGGCTTTGGCCATGCCTCAAAATTCATCTATCCTGGATACTTATGCCATTGTATTGCTCAAGCTTAACAAGTTAGACGATGCATTGAAATACATAGAAAAAGCATTGCAAAACAACGAGGGGGGAAATCCCGTTTATTTGGAACATTACGGTGATATTTTGTTTTTAAAAGGCGACAAGGAAAACGCCCTTGCCCAATGGCAAAAAGCAAAAGTTGCGGGAAATCAGTCGGAGAAGTTAAATAGAAAGATAAATGAGAAAAAATATATTAAATAGCTTTTTTTTAGTTGCATGCACCATTTTAGCTGTAGGATGTAGGCCAAAAAAAGAAATTGTAAAAGCACCACCTGTAGTAGAAACAGCACCCGTAGCCGATAAAAAGTCGGAGAACCTTGCTGCACTTTTAACAAAAGAACTTCAATACAACACCCTGTCGTTAAAAGGCAAGGCCGAATTGGATGTTGATGGTAATTCAAATAATGTAACCATTAATATTCGTATCAAAAAGAATGAAGTCATTTGGTTCAATGTTACCGCGTTAGGTGGAGCTATTGAAGCTGCACGTGGCATGATCACGCCAGATAGCTTATTGTTAATGACCCGTATTCCTGAAAAAACAATCCTTAGGAAGCCGTTGTCTTATATCCAAAACTACACGAATAAACAAGTCAACTTTGGTTGGTTACAAGCCATTATTGTAGGCAATACCATTCCAGAGTTTATGTCCGAAAAATCGGACCTGAAACAAGAGAATGGCGTATGGGTGTTAAGCGGTACAGAGCAAGGGTTGGCTTATAGGACCCTGTTCAATACCTTGTTAAAAGCGGCCGAACTTAACTTGAATGATGCAGAGGCTGGACAAGCGCTTAAGGTAGTGTATGACAAATATACACCAGTTAATAATGGGCTGTTTCCATCAAATTTGAAAATAACCTCTGCGGCAGGCAATAAAAAAATAAGTGTAGCCGTTGAGTTTATAAAAATTGAGGCCAATGTGGCGGTAGAATTCCCTTTTAATGTTCCAAAGACTTTTCAACTAATCAATTAATTTTTTTATACTTTTGGTTAATGAAGTTAAACAAAGCCCTACTTTTAGTTGTATCCCTGTTTTTTTGTGTAAGTGCTTTTGCGCAATCCAGTAAAGAGCTAAAGCGTAAAAAAGAAGCCTTACAAAGAGAGATTGAGCTGGCTCAAAGAAATTTGAATAAAGCAGCAAGCGGTAAGAAATTAACCCTTGGGCAAATCAATGCCATCAAAGCACAAATTAGGTTAAGACAAGAGAAAATCTCCACCATCAATTCGGAGATGAAAAGCCTCGATCATCAAATTTCGGAAAACACCAACAAGGTGCACAACTTGAAGGGCCGTTTAGCAGATCTAAAGAAAGAATACGCAGGGATGATTCGCTTTGCGCAACGCAATAGGAATTCATACGACAAGATGATGTTTATTTTTGCTGCGAAAGATTTTAACCAAGCCTATAAACGCATTAAATACCTACAGCAATTTGGGCAATACCGTAAAAAGCAGGCAGCTTATATTCAAGGCACCGAAAAGCAGTTGAGCAATCAAATTGTAGTGTTGGATAAAGACTTAAAAAATAAAGGGAGTTTGTTAAAGGAGCAAGAAAGCGAAAAAAGTAAGCTCGACAAAAATAGGAGCGAACAAACTGCTGTATTGAACAAGCTAAGTAAACAAGAAAGGCAGTTTAAACAAGATATTCAAAAGAAAAGACAGCAACAAGCTTCAATTGATAGGCAAATTAGTGCTGCTATTGCCAGAGAAATTGCCGCTGCTAGAAAAAAGGCAGAAGAAGAAGCTAGGGAACGTGAAAGGTTAGCAGAAGCTAAAGCCAAGGCAGAAAACAAACCTTCGCCAACAACGACTGCATCTAAACCAAAAACCGCTAGTGAAGCACTAAGGGCAACGCCAGAAGCTGCAAAACTTTCTGATGCCTTTGAAGCCAACAGAGGGAGCTTGCCGTCGCCTGTAGCAAATGGTTATATTACGGGTAGGTTTGGTGCCTACAAAGTTGATCAAGCCACCGCAATGCGTAATGGAGTAGTATTTCAAACTAGCGACGGTGCGGCGGTTAGAGCCGTTTTTAATGGAACCGTAAGTTCCGTTTTTCAGCAATTCGGTAAGTATTACATTGTAATCATCCACGGGGAGTATTTCACTGTTTATGAGGGCTTACAAAGCGTTAATGTAAGCAAGGGGCAAAAGGTAACCACTAAACAAACCATCGGTGCGGCAGGAACGAGTGATGGTGTCCCAGAACTGGGGTTCCAGATTCACAGGGGGGCTACCGCACAAAATCCAGAAAGCTGGTTAGCTCGTTAATTAACTAGCTTTTGCTTAAATAAACGCTATATTTGTATAAAATCGTTTTAAAATGTACAACACGCCATTATTAGAGTTTTTGAATATGGGAGGGGGCGAGATGATTCTCATCGTAATTGCGATACTTTTGTTATTTGGAGGTAAAAAATTACCAGAATTAGCAAGAGGCTTGGGCAAGGGGATTAGAGAGTTTAAAGATGCTTCCGAAGGAGTAAAAAGAGAAATTCACCGCAACATTAATGCGGTTGATGTAGATGAGGAAGATAGGAAAGCCGAGGAAAGCCGTAGATATCGTGAGCCAGAGGTAGATCACTCACATTCTATTCATGAAGAACCTACTGTTGCTGCAGAAAACCAAAATGAAGCGCAAGCCGTAGATAGTGTAGAAGAAAATAAAGAACCAAAAAGTTCTGTTTAAAAAATTGAATATATAAAACAACAGTCATGTTACAAACCCCAATGCTAGCAGCGCTAGGTACCACCGAAATCATCTTAATTATCGTGGCAATTTTATTGCTTTTTGGAGGTAAAAAAATTCCTGAATTAATGAGAGGTTTAGGTAGAGGCGTAAAAGAATTTAAAGATGGTAAAGAAGGTGTAGACGCTCCAGGTGGCGAAAACAACACCAACAAACCTCAATAAGTTCAGTTTACAAACGCTTTTAAATTTAGATTTTGAAGAAATATACCTCTCTTACAGAGATACAAGGAAAACTCGCGCAAAAGCAACTAACTTTAAAAGAACTTCTTGCTTATTATTTTGAGCAAATAGAAAAGCATCAACACCTCAATGCATTTAATGAGGTGTTTTTTGATTCTGCAAATACGCAGGCGAAAGCCATTCAGCAAAAGTTAACACAAGGCACAGCAGGAAGGCTGGCAGGGATGGTGATTGGGATTAAGGATAATATCTGTTATCAAGATCATCAGGTGACGGCTTCTTCTAAAATGCTCGATGGCTTTGTTGCTCCTTACTCTGCAACCGTAGTTGAACGTCTTTTGGCAGAAGATGCCATTATCATTGGACGTTTAAACTGTGATGAATTTGCCATGGGTGGCTCCAATGAAACTTCCTATTTTGGTACCGTTAAAAATGCAGCAGACGAAGAACGTGTAGCTGGCGGTTCATCGGGTGGCTCCGCAGTAGCAGTACAAGCAGACATGTGTTTGGCTGCGCTAGGAACCGATACGGGAGGCTCTGTACGTCAACCAGCAGCATTTTGTGGTAACATTGGTTTCAAGCCAACTTACGGACGAATTTCTCGTTATGGCGTGATCGCTTATGCCTCATCTTTCGACCAAGTAGGGACTTTAACCTCCTCTGTTTCGGACGCGGCTTTATTATTGGAAATATTGGCTGGCGCTGATGAAAATGACAGTACCGTTTCTACTTTGCCAGTCCCTCCATATTCACAAAACCTATCTGCTACAGGGAAAAAGAAAATAGCCGTTTTAAAGGAAACGCTAGACAGTGATGCTTTAGATCCTGAAACAAAAACAGCGATTCTTTCGGCCATTGAGAAATTTAAAGCCGAAGGACATGAGGTTACGGAAGTTTCTTTTGACCTGTTAGAATATCTGGTGCCCACCTATTACATTTTAACCACTGCCGAGGCTTCTTCTAACCTGTCTCGTTATGATGGCGTTCATTATGGCTATCGCAATACCCAAGCCCAAAGTTTAAACCAACTTTACAAAAGTTCAAGAGCTTTAGGTTTTGGTGAAGAAGTAAAACGACGGATTATGCTGGGTGCATTTGTCCTGAGTGCAGGTTACTACGATGCTTATTATCAGAAAGCGCAAAAGGTTCGTCGCCTAATCCGTGAAAAGATAGAAGCATTACTGCAAAACCATGATGTATTGGTAAGTCCTGTGGCACCAACACCAGCATTTAAGATAGGCGAAAATGTACAAGATCCTTTGGTGATGTACATGGCTGATATTTATACTGTACTGGCTTCTTTGGCGGGAATACCGGCAATAGCTTTGCCTTTGGGCAATAATAGCCAAGGTTTACCGTTAAGTATCCAGTTAATGACCAAGCACTTTAACGAACAAACTTTGCTCTCATTGTCGCATAGTTTTTTAGAGAAAACTTAATCATCGGAGAAAATAAAGTGTCTAGAAATTGACTTTCTATATGCTTAACAAAATTGGCCTATGAGGAAATTGATACTTGCTATTCTGGGATTGGTAACTGTTTTGAGCACTCAAGCGCAAGTTCCAACAAAAGTTACCCAAGGGGATACCATTTTAAAAAGACTGACCACAGCACCAGCTACAGATACTGTAGCAGTGCCGTTGATTAACCAGCCGATGTTTTTTGGACAAAACTTGCTGTACAAATTAAGGTTGGATTCCATTAAGCAAACCGTTCCTCTGGATTATAACGAATATGTACAAAGTTACATCGACATTTATGTAAAGCGGAAAAACATGTATGCTGATATGTTGGGGCTTTCTTCTTACTACTTCCCAATCTTTGAAAAGGCATTAAAATCATACAACATCCCTACTGAAATTAAATACCTGTCCATTGTTGAATCATCTTTAAATCCTCATGCCGTTTCTAGGGTTGGAGCAACGGGTTTATGGCAATTTATGTTCGGGACCGCAAAGGCTTATGGTTTAAACATGGACAATTTTGTTGACGAACGTAAAGATCCTATACAAGCCAGTTATGCCGCCGCTGCGTATTTTAAGGACGCTTATGAAGAGCTAGGAGATTGGCTATTGGCCATTGCCGCTTACAATTGTGGTAAAGGCAATGTGAATAGGGCCATAGATAAAGCAGGTTCTCGTGATTTTTGGGAGATCAGAAGATTTTTGCCTGCTGAAACGCGTAATTACGTACCAGCTTTTATTGCGGCAGTTTACGTGATGAAGTACGCTAAAACGCATCAGATACAAGCCAAAGCAACTCCTTTTGTCTTTAAGACCGATACCATACAGGTGAGAAATTTTGTAGCCTTGTCAGATGTGGCTAATGCGATTAACCATACGGAAGAAACGCTTATCGCCCTAAATCCAAGCTATAAAAAGAAGATTGTTAACGGAACGGCGAATGCTCCAAAACGTGTGGTAATTCCTAATCCAGAACATCAATATTACGAGCAATTGTTTGACGTATTGAATAGGGATGTGGATATTGATAAAGAAATTATCCTAGCCTCTACAGATGATGTGAGGGATTTAAGAAAAAAAGCACAGCCCAAAAAAGCAGAAAAAGCATCTGGTATTTTGGTTCATAAAGTACTTCCAGGCCAAAACCTTACCATCATTGCCAATAAATATGGTGTGGAAGTTCAGGATTTGAAGGTTTGGAATGAATTAAGTGCTTTAAGCATTGTTCCAGGGCAAAAGCTAAAAATATACAAAGAAGGCGCAGCTCCAAGATTGACACCAAAAGCGAAAGCCGCTTTTGTAAGTTATAAGGTGAAACAGGGCGATACCCTTTCGAGCATTGCGGAGAAATTTGAGGGGATTACCGTGGCAAGTTTAAAGCGGGCTAATGGTTTGAAAACTGCAAAAATTGCTGAAGGAATGATCCTTAAGGTAATGTAATTTTAATTGGTTTAAAATATTGTAGCGGCTGGTGATAAACACCAGCCGTTTTTTGTTTAGTTAGTAGTTATGCAAATAGCAGGTTCCTGCTCCGTCATCTCGATCGCAGCGAAGCGAGCGGAGAGATCTTTGAACTTTATAGGTACTGTACGCATTAGCATACCCAAAGATATCTTCATACAGCCGAGATGACGAAACGCCTTACCGTTGGATTTTTCTCTTGCTTCGCCGAAACGACCTGCTTTCGGAAAGCCCGAGTGCGCTAAACCCTATTGAAGCGGTAGCCCACAGTGAGCCTAAGCGAGCGAGGACTATAGCTGAAAGAGGGCTTGCCGTAAATAGCAACTAAAATTGGCTTTTCATAAAAAAAATACACTTTCGGCCTTAACTAATTCCATTTGGTCGGTCCCTTTTGCTATTTGTAAAGACTATTTTTAACGATGTTCACGACTTGCGGCTACTCAATATTAGAATGTTAAAAAACAGGTTGTATCCTAAAAAAAGATTGTAACTTTGGCCGCTACAAATGATTAAAGAATGAGCAAGATTAATAGAAAACAAGACGCTTTAGATTATCACTCGCAAGGAAGACCTGGAAAAATTGAGGTAATACCAACCAAACCCTACTCTTCACAAAGAGATTTAACACTAGCCTATTCCCCAGGTGTAGCGGAACCTTGTTTAAAAATTGCAGATAATAAAGAAGACGTATATAAATACACCGCAAAAGGAAATTTGGTAGCCGTTATTAGTAACGGTACTGCAGTATTAGGGTTAGGTGATATTGGTCCCGAAGCTGGAAAGCCAGTAATGGAAGGTAAAGGTCTTTTGTTTAAGATTTTTGCAGATATCGATGTTTTTGACCTTGAATTGGACACCAAAAATGTAGATGAATTTGTAAATATTGTTAAAGCCCTAGAGCCAACTTTTGGGGGCGTTAACCTTGAAGATATTAAAGCACCAGAATGTTTCGAAATTGAGCGTAGGCTTAAGGAAGAAATGAACATTCCGGTAATGCACGATGACCAGCATGGTACAGCAATCATTTCTGCTGCGGCGTTAATCAATGCTTGCGAGCTGCAGAAAAAGAAGCTGGACAAAGTTAAAATCGTAGTAAATGGTGCGGGCGCTGCAGCCATTTCATGTTCTAGGCTTTATGTGGCTATTGGTGCCAAAAAAGAGAACATTGTAATGTGCGACAGAAGTGGCGTAATTCGTGCAGATAGATCAAACCTTGATGCCATTAAGTCGGAATTTGCGACTACTCGTGATCTTCATACCTTGGAAGAGGCCATGAAAGATTCGGATGTATTCATTGGACTTTCTTCTGCGGATTGTGTTTCGGTAGACATGCTAAAATCGATGGCCAAAAATCCTATCGTAATGGCAATGGCTAATCCAAATCCAGAAATTGCTTACGATTTAGCGATCAATTCACGTAAGGATATCATCATGGCAACAGGCCGTTCTGATTATCCTAACCAAGTAAACAACGTACTAGGATTCCCTTATATTTTTAGAGGTGCTTTAGATGTTAGAGCCACCGCTATTAACGAAGAAATGAAAATTGCTGCCGTTCGTGCGATTGCCGAATTGGCTAAAAAATCTGTTCCAGAAGCGGTTAATATGGCTTATAATGCCAAAAATATAAAATTCGGAAAAGATTATATCATTCCTAAACCAATGGACTTCCGTTTGATGACCAACGTTTCAATGGCTGTTGCAAAAGCAGCGATTGAAAGTGGCGTTGCTCGTAAGGTAATTACCGATTGGGATGCTTACGCAGAGGAATTGAAGCAACGTTTAGGTACTGATGACGCTATTATGCGTGCCATCACCAATAAGGCAAAATCAGATCCTAAGCGAGTAGTTTTCGCGGAAGCAGATAACTATAAAATCTTGAAGGCTGCCCAAATTGTAAAAGACGATAACATCGCTATTCCAATTTTATTAGGTAATAAGGAGAAAATCCAAGCCATTATTGAAGAAAATGCTTTGGAACTAGAAGGTGTTCAAATTATTGATCCAGCTTTGGAGCCTGAAAGAACACAGAAATATGCGCAATCGCTATACGAAAAAAGACAAAGAAGAGGGGTAACCTTAACTGAAGCGGTAAAAACAATGCGTGATAGAAACTATTTTGGTTCATCCATGGTAGAGTTTGGAGAGGCAGATGCCATGATCTCTGGTTTAACCAAAAACTATGCAACCACCATTAAACCTGCTTTACAAATTATCGGTACTGAAGAAGGAGTAAACCGTGTAGCGGGAATGTACATGATGATGACTGAAAAAGGTCCGGTTTTCTTTGGAGATACTACGGTGAACGTAGACCCAACGGTAGAAGATTTGGTAGACTTAACCTTGTTGTTGGAAAAATCGGTAAGGAAATTCAATATTACACCACGCATTGCGATGCTTTCTTACTCAAATTTCGGATCTAACGAAGGAACCATTCCTGAGAAAACCAGAAAGGCCGTAAAAATCCTTCACGAGAAATATCCAGAAATTGTAGTTGATGGTGAAATGCAAGGAAACTTTGCAATTAACAACAGCATGTTGAAAGATAATTTTCCTTTTAGTAGATTAGCGGATGCACCAGCAAATACCTTGGTATTCCCTAATTTAGAATCAGGTAACATTGCCTATAAATTGTTGCAGGAACTTGGCGGCGCAGAAGCGGTTGGACCCATTTTATTGGGACTAAAAAAACCAGTTCATATTGTGCAGTTAGGCAGCTCGGTTAGGGAAATTGTGAACATGGTAACCATTGCAGTGCTTGATGTACAAGCGAAAGAGGAAGCCGAACCTAAGAAAAAAGGTTTGTTCAAAAAGAAATAATTGCTTTTGTTGTCTAACAGCAACAAAAAAAGGTTGTAAAAAATTAAAAAGCTAATTGTTTCTTCTACTTTTAGCTTTTTAATTTAACTTAGAACTATGTACGCTTATATTGATGGGAGACTAACGTTTAAATGTCCAACTTACATTGTTGTAGAAACAGGAGGGGTTGGTTATCAAATCAATATATCGCTTAATACTTATGCCGCACTAGGCAGCGCAGAACGATGCAAGATTTATACGTGGCTACACGTGAAGGAGGATGCGCATACCTTATACGGTTTTGCAGATGAAGGGGAACGCAGGTTATTCCTTCATTTAATTTCAGTTTCGGGCATAGGCCCAACCACTTGTCGTATGATGCTCTCTTCCATAACACCAAACGAAATACAGCAGGCTATTGTAGGCGCCGATGTAGCTTTAATTCAGAAGATTAAGGGTATAGGTGCTAAATCAGCCCAGCGAATTATCCTTGAATTACAAGATAAACTAAAAAAAGAAGGAATAGAATCATTAATTTCTATGCCTAACCACAATACAATTAAAGATGAAGCGTTATCTGCTTTGATCATGCTTGGCTTTAGCAAACAGGTTGCGGAAAAAGCATTGGATAATGTAATGAAGAAGTCCGATGGTGACCTGACAGTTGAGCAAATGATCAAACAAGCTTTGAAGAATTTATAAATAAACCAAATTGAAAAACAAACTAGCCTATTTTGTTTTACTGGTAGGCCTTTGCATTGGCAAAACAGCGTTCTCACAGGTAAATAATGGCGGGTCTAGGGTGGACTCTGCAAAAAACACATTTAACCCAAAAGAAAAGCAATGGATGGGATTGCGCAATTATTCCAATCCATTTAATAAGCTTCCAGAGAACGTTAAGCGGGAAGTAACTTACGACGCTGCCAGCAACAGGTATATCATTTCTGAGCGTATTGGCGATAAGCTATATACCCCTCCTCAATATTTAACGGTTGAGCAATACCTCCGTTTGGTCAATAGTGAGATCAAACGTGAAAATTGGCGCTTATTTTCCAATCAAGAAATAGACGACATTCGCAAAACGGGAATCATCCCCGAAGTAAAAATCAACAGTCGTGTATTCGAGAAAATCTTTGGCGGAACCACCATTGATATCCAGCCTAGTGGCGAAGCAGAGCTTACTTTTCTAGGACGTGTCAATAAAAACGAAAACCCACTTTTTAATGAACGACAAAGAGTACAAAGCAATTTTGATTTCACGCAACGGATCCAAATGGACGTTGTGGGTAACATTGGTACCAAAATGAAAATCAAAATGAACTACAATACCGAAGCACAGTTCGATTTTGAAAACCAAATTAAATTGGACTATACTGGTGGCCCCGATGACATTATTAAAAAGATAGAAGCGGGTAACGTAAGCTTACCTTTAAATACTTCCTTAATTACAGGAACACAGGCCTTGTTTGGTATCAAAACTCAACTACAGTTTGGTAAGTTGGCTTTAACGACTGTTTTCACCCAACAGAAATCGCAATCAAAACAAATAGAAATTAGCAACGGTGCACAGCAGAGCGAATTTAGGGTAAGTGGTAGTGATTACGAAGCTAATAAGCACTACTTTTTGGCCCAATACTTTCGCGATCAATACAATAGGGCCTTAAAAACCGCACCAGTTGTACGAACAGGGATTAACATTACTAAGATCGAAGTTTGGGTAACCAACAAAACGGGAAATACCACCGACTCAAGAGATGTAATTGGTTTCATGGACTTAGGTGAATATGCCCCATACAATCCTTCATTTACCCGGACTCGACCAACCGATAGTCTTCCTTCTGCTTTCTCTAACACCACCTTCCCAACACATTCAAATAATTTATTAGCCACGATACCAACCGACGCCAGGTTGTCGAGCAGCCCAAGTTTAAGCACTTTTTTTGCGGGTACGGGCGCTACAGATAACTATGCAAAAATTACCTATAGTAGAAAACTTACCGATAGAGAATTTACGCTACACCCACAGCTAGGATATATCTCGTTAAATACCCAACTCAATACAGATGAGCTGCTGGCGGTGGCTTATCGCTACACCTACAACGGGGTAGAATATCAAGTGGGTGAGTTTGCAACCGACGTGCCCTTTGATCAAGCGACGCCAAATGTGCTTTTTGCCAAGTTGCTTAAGAATGAAACAACCAAGCCTAACCTACCCATTTGGAATTTGATGATGAAAAACATCTATAACATAGGTGGCTATCAAATCAGCAATCAAAACTTTAAGCTGGATCTTTTCAGATTAGATGAAACTTCTGGCGTGGAACGAGCGGTAATTACCGAAGGGGCAAATACGACCAACAAAATATGGCTACAAGCTGTAGGCTTAGATCGACTAAATCCCCAAAAAGAAGCTAAACCAGATGGTGTTTTCGATTTCGAATCACAAAGCAATCCTTTTGCTTCTTCACAAAATAATTTAGGGACCACTAACAATCCAAATTTTGGAACAGGAAGTTCGGCAACCTCATTGTTGAACACCATTAGTGGCTATGTAACGATTGATCCTCAAAATGGGCGAATCATTTTTCCAGTAATTGAACCTTTTGGTAAAGATTTAGCCAATCAATTTCTTAGCACTGAACAAAACTTAAGAGATAAATATACTTTCCCTCAATTGTATAGCGCCACCAAAGTGGATGCGCAGCAATTGTCTCCAGATAAAGATCGATACCTTATTAAAGGACATTATCAATCTGAGATTTCTTCGGAATTTAGCTTAAACGCCATTAACGTTCCTGAAGGGTCTGTAAAAGTATTTATGGGCAGCATTCCTTTAATTGAGGGCAATGACTACACCGTGGATTACATGAGCGGTAGGGTGAAAATCTTAAATACCGCGCTATTAAGCTCTGGTCAATCCATCCGTATCTCCACAGAAAATAATGAATTGTTTGGATTACAACAACGTTCATTGTTTGGGGTAAGGGGCGATTACCGTGTAAATAACAAGTTGAATATCGGGGGTACTTTTATGAACCTTACCGAGCGACCGATTACGCCAAAGGTTAATTTTGGAGAAGAACCTATCTCTAACTCTATTTGGGGAATGGATGTGAACTATACTTCATCTTCAAGGTTTTTAACCAAGATGATTGATAAGTTGCCATTAATTTCTACCAAAGAAAAATCTAATATTTCGTTTTACGGAGAGTTTGCACAGCTTATTCCAGGGCATCCATCTGCGCTGAACATGGGCGGCAGCAAAGGGGGTACCAGTTTCATCGATGATTTTGAAGCCTCGCGTTCGGTCATCGATTTAAAAAGCGCCATTGCTTGGCAAATTTCAGGAACCCCACAAATGTTCCCAGAAGGAGCGCCTGGCTTGCCTCCAAGCTTAGAGTACGGTTACAATCGTGCCAAGTTAGCGTTCTACAACATCGATCCAGTTTTTTATAACAGAGGTGGTGCAGGTCAAATTCCTGATAACATCAAAAACAATAAAAACGAACTTTCTAATCACTATGTGAGAGAAGTATTGGAAACCGAAGTTTTTCCTTTCAAACAGATCAGTACAGGCCAGCCTATCACGCTACAAACCTTGGATTTGGCATACTACCCAATGCTAAGGGGACCATACAACTTTGCACCTAACGGTTTCAACCCTAATGGTACACTACAAAATCCTAGAAACAGATGGGGCGGGATCATGAGAAGGGTAGATGTGAATGATTTTGAAGCCCAAAACATTGAGTTTATTGAACTTTGGGTGATGGATCCTTTCATGTATAAGCCAGGTTCACAAGGTGGAGATTTGTATTTCAACTTAGGTAACATCTCTGAAGATATTTTAAGAGACGGTCGTAAATCATTAGAAAATGGTTTGCCTGCGGATGACGATCCAAGTAAGTACGACGAAACCATTTGGGGACGTGTAGCCAAACTACAACCTGTAGTGCAGGTGTTTGATAACGATCCAAATGTGAGACGAGCACAGGATGTTGGTTTGGATGGACTATCCAACACCAATGAAAGAGCAAAATTTGCTGCCCAAATCCAACAAATTAAAGCACAGCTAAATCCCGATGCTGCACAAGCTTTTGATAATGACCCTTCTTCTGATGACTACGCTTACTTTAGAGGTGGTTTGTTAGACCAAGCAAATGCAGGCATTTTAAAACGATACATGAATTTCAACGGTTTGGAAGGTAATTCCAAAACTTCTCAACAATCACAACAGGAGTTAGGACTGGAAAATTCGGCTTCTACCTATTTGCCAGATGGGGAGGATGTCAACCGTGATAACAACATGACCCAGTCTGACGAATACTATCAATATAAGATATCTATGCGTCCTGGAGATTTGCAAGTAGGGCAAGGCTTTGTAACCGATAAAGTAACTTCTTCGGTTAAATTGGCTAACGGCCAAACCCAAAATGCCACTTGGTATCAAATCCGTATTCCTTTAGCACAGTACGATTCGAAATCGGCGAACATCCAAGATTTCAAATCTATTCGTTTTGTAAGGATGTTCATGACCAACTTTGCGGATACTGCAGTATTGAGGTTTGCAAAAATTCAATTTGTAAGAGGGGAGTGGAGACAATACAATGCTAAAAACGAAAGCGGTAAAGTCATTGCAGATCCAGGCTTGGGTACAAATCCATCTCCAGATAATTCTATCTTAGAACTGGGAACAGTAAACATCGAAGAGAACGGTCGTAGAACCCCTATTCCTTATGTGGTTCCGCCTGGTATTGAAAGAGAAAGAGACTTTAGTAACTACAGAGGCGATACCCGTCAAAATGAGCAATCCCTTTCGATGATTGTGAAGGATTTACGTGATGGCTACGGTAGGGCAGCGTTTAAAACAGCCATTAACGACTTTAGGTCATACAAAAAACTGGAGATGTACATTCACTTGGAAGGTGATGGTATCAATAGTTTGCAGGATAATGACTTGAGCGCATTCTTGAGAATAGGAACAGATAATAGCGATAACTATTACGAATATAATAAGCCATTAAGAGTAACTCAACCAGGAACAACCGATGCCTATGCCATTTGGCCAGAAGAAAATAAAATGGTGATTGAATTGGAGCTTTTCCAAAAGGCAAAAATTGCCCGTAACAATGCCCGTTTAGGTAATGCACCATGGCCAATCAACATTCCATTTAGGTATACCGATGGAAAGAATACCATTATTGTAAAAGGGCAACCTGATATGAGTAAAGTTCGCGTGTACATGCTGGGCTTAAAAAATCCTTGGCGCAGCGGACCAGATGCTTCTCCTAATGATGATGGTTTATCTAAATACGCACAGGCATGGTTTAATGAATTAAGACTAACCGAGTTTGACGAGCGTGGAGGTTGGGCAGCTACCGCAAGAATGAGTGCCAAGCTTGCCGATTTTGCGGATGTGAACATTTCAGGAACTAAATCAACCGTAGGCTTTGGTTCCATTGATAGTAAAGTGAGCCAACGTAGCAGATCAGACAACATGGCTTTCGATATCTCGTCGAACATGGAGTTGGGTAAATTCCTGCCACAAAAAAGCGGGGTGAAGATCCCAATGTTTGTGAGCTACTCTAAACAAGTTGCAACGCCTCAATTCGATCCGCGTACCCCAGATATCGAGCTTTCAAAAGCTTTGGACAATTCTAATAAGGCCCAAAGAGATTCGATCTTAAATTTTGCGCAAGACTACACCACCAGAAGTAGTTTGGCTTTCACCAACGTGCGTAAAGAACGTGTAAAAGAAGATGCGAAGGTGAGGCTGTGGGATATCGAGAACTTTAACGTTTCCTATGCGCAAACAAAAATGTCGCATCGCGATTTTATCAATGAAACCACTATTCAAAATACTTATAAAGCATCATTAGCTTATAACTATAGCTATAACTCCAAAAGCTATCAGCCATTTGACAAGTTGATTAAATCCAATACCTTAAAGTTGTTGAAGGATTTTAACTTCTCATTGCTGCCAAACTCGATCAATTTTAGGATAGATTTCGATCGCTTCTATTCAGAAAATACGTTGCGGAATAATGATCCTAACAACTCCATTCCAATCAACACCACGTTTAATAAAAATTTCTTGGTAACCAGGGTGTATGGCATTGCATGGGATCTGACGAAATCGTTAAGTCTGGATTTTGATGCGACCAATTATTCGATCATTGATGAACCAGAAGGCCGTATTGAAGGATATAAGAGAGAATTGCTATGGAACAATATTAAAGGATTAGGTCGTACCACCGATTACAACCATAGCCTTAACGTGAGATATAATTGGCCAATTGCGAAAATTCCAGGTTTAGATTGGATCAGTTTAGCCACTACTTATGGTACCACATTTACTTGGCAAACGGAGGCTTTGTCTACCTTGAATGATCCGACCATCAATTTAGGGAATACGATTCAAAACTCACGCACGATACAGGTAAATCCTACCTTGAACATGATTTCTCTATACAATAAATTTGGCTTTATCAGACGTAGTCTAAACAATAGAGATACCACCTTCAAAATGTCGAATGTGGCGGTAGGTTTGTTAACCAGTATCAAAAACATTAACGTAGCTTACACCAAAACCCAAGGGATATTTTTGCCAGGCTATTTGCCAAAAACCAGATTTTTCGGGATTGACGATGTGACTGGAGCACCAGGCTTAGGTTTTGTGTTTGGTAGCCAAAGAGACATTAGGCTAATGGCGGTTAATAGTGGCTGGATCACTACAGATGAAACCCAAATGCAGTTGTATGTAAACACGCTTCGTGAAGATTTCCAATTGACCAGTACCATTGAGCCTATTCGCGATTTGAAGATTACCTTACTAGCCAGTAAAAACAGAACTTTAAACTATTCAACCAACTTTAAGTACGATATCAATAACGGAGCATTTGCGAATCAAAGTCCAAATACTACGGGCGATTATAGCATCTCTACCATCTCGATAGGAACAGCATTTAAAGATAAAAGTGGCGCCACCCTATCAAGTGTGTTTAATGATTTCATGAACAACAGATCAGTGATCTCTCGTCGTTTAGGAGCGCTGAATCCAAATTCTATTGGTGTAACAAATGGTTACGCAAATGGTTACGATAAACGTTCGCAAGACGTAGTGGTGTTAGCTTTCCTTGCTGCTTATACAGGTAAAGACCCTAACTCATCAAGCCTAAACAGTTTGCCAAAAATACCTTTGCCAAACTGGAGATTAACTTACTCAGGACTGACCAAGTATCCTTTCATTGCGGATCGTTTCTCTGAATTAAGCTTGAGACACGGCTATCGTTCTACTTACAGCATCAACGGCTTTAATAGCTTATTGAAGTACGAAGAGTCAAACGGAGCGGTAAGCAGTACAGATGTAAACGGGAACTTCTTGCCTTTCTACCAATTTGCACAAGTAACCATTTCGGAGCAGTTTGCACCATTGATCGGTTTTGATACCCGTTTGAAAAACAACATGACCCTTAATTTTGAGATCAATAAAACCAGGTTATTAGGTTTAAGTTTAGCAAATAGTCAGTTGGCCCACCTTTCTGAAAATAACATTGTTTTCGGGCTAGGTTACCGAACCACTAAATTTAGGTTCCCATTTGGTTTGTTTAAGCAAATGAAAATGGACAACAACATGGACTTTAAGCTAGACGTGTCGGTAAGGGATAATAAAACGGTGATCTACCGTGCAGATATCACCGAGGCAGAGGTGTCATCGGGGGCTAAGAACATCACTTTACGCCCAAGTGTAGATTATGTGTTGAATCAACGTTTCAATGTAAGGGTATTCTATGATTCAAATATCACTAAACCATACACCTCACAATCGTTCAATACCTCATTTAGTAACTTCGGATTTAGCCTCAGGGTAACCTTAAATTAGTAGATTAGCAATAGCATAATTTCATTACCTTTGCGAGGTACAGATATTAATCGAAAACAAACTTAATAAAAACATAAAAATGAACTTTCCATCAGAACTAAAGTACACTAAAGATCACGAATGGGTATCAGTGTCAGGAAACGAAGCTACTATTGGCATCACAGATTTTGCTCAACGTGAGCTAGGTGACATCGTTTACATCGATATCAATACGATCGGCTCTGAAGTAGCTAAAGAAGAAGTATTTGGTACCGTAGAAGCAGTTAAAACCGTTTCTGATCTTTTCATGCCTGTTACCGGAACTGTAAGTGAATTTAACGCAGCATTAAACGACAACCCAGAGTTGGTAAACGCTGATCCTTATGGAGAAGGTTGGATGGTGAAAGTTACTTTGGCTGATGCAAGCGAAGTAGACGGATTGTTAAGTGCTGATGATTACAAAGCATTAATAGGCGCATAATATGGCCAAATTCAAAGCACTAAAGTATCAACGTTGGGCCATACTTTGGACCATCATTACTTTAGTGCTTTGTAACATTGATCTTTCCAGTAATGGAGGACCTGGCTTTTTCTTTACAGGTTTCGATAAATTAGCACACTTGAGCTTTTTCTATGTGCTTACCATCCTACTTTTTTACGGAAAGATAAGATATCAACATAACTACAGTTTTCGCTCGCTAACCATCTTTAAAATTATCTTAATTTCAGCACTCATTGGCGGAGGAATAGAATTGCTTCAATGGAAAGTATTTACCTATCGCTCTGCGGAGTGGTGGGACTTTACCTGCGACATGATCGGCTGCCTAATGGGCGTATTTAGTTACGTGCTTTTACACTTGTCAAACTACAATGAAAAAAAGGTTTAATCTGATTTTGATTTTTTTTCTGTTTTTAGTGCTTCAATCATGTAGCATCTTTAAACCTAGTTGCAAGTGCCCAAAAATCCCTCATTCGCGCCATAGAAGCCTATAAACAAAGCTTGGTCTATTGCAGCTCAGGCCTCAATTTCCGTGTTTGTAACGATAAAGTTAGTTGTATTTAAAATGTTACTGCGCTTTTAACATTTCTTAACAAACCTTTGGGGCTTTGAGAAGTCTGATTAGGTAATTTCAATAAAATAATTTTTTAGAACATACAAATGAATAAACATTTACAAAGAGCTTTATTTTTAACCCTACTTTGGTTGGGTAATATCGCTTTTGCACAGGCACAAGGAACGGTGAGTGGAAAAGTGTTAAATGAAAAAGATAAAAAGCCAATAGATTACGCTTCTATTGCCATCAAAAGATTGACTAGCGACTCCGCTGTAGTTGGTTCTACGACAACAAATACCAATGGTACTTTCTCGGTGAATAATATTGCTGCTGGCAAGTACCGATTATATGTCGTGTTTTTGGGGTTAAAAACTGTTAATAGAGATTTCGAACTTACGGCTGCTAAACCAAGCATCAACTTTGGTGAATTATTGATGGAAGATACTGGCGTAACCTTAAAAGGGATCGAAATCAAAGGAGAAACACCTCCAGTGGTAGTCAAAAAAGATACTTTGGAAATCAGTGCTTCTACCTTAAAAGTGAAAGAAAACTCGGTGGTTGAAGACCTCTTGAAAAAGGTTCCGGGGGTTGACGTAGCTAAAGATGGTACGGTAACTACACAGGGTGAAACCATTAAAAGAGTGCGTGTTGATGGTAAGGATTTTATGGGTAACGACCCTTTATTGGCAACCAGAAACCTACCCGCTGACATGGTAGATAAAATCCAGATCATCGACGATATGTCGGAACAATCTAAATTCTCTGGCGTTGATGACGGTAACCGTGAAAAGATCTTAAACATTGTCACCAAAAACGGAATCAAGAACAAAGGCTACATGGGTAACAGTACTGCTGGTTACGGTAGCGATGACCGTTATGATGTAAATATTAACCTTAACCGTTTTGATAACGCACAACGTATTTCCTTAATAGGTCAGTTCAATAACGTGAACAAACAAAACTTTGGAGGTGGTATTGGTGGCGGAGGCGGTGGTCGTGGAGCAATGTTTGGTGGTGGTGGCGGAGGCCAGCAGCAACAAGGGATTACCACAACTACTGCTGCGGGTATTGACTTTGCTGATACTTACGATGACGGAACTCAATTTACTGGAAGTTACTTCTTTAATAAAACCTCATTATTTAACACTGGGTTCACCAATTCACAGAGTTTTATTGGCAATAATACTGTTACCAATAATAGTAATTTAGAGAGTACCACCCAGCGTTTGAACCATCGTTTAAACTTTATGGTGGATACTAAATTAGATTCTGCAACCTCAATCAGAATTCAACCTAATATTTCTTACACCGATAACTCAGGCAATAGCATGACCAATTATGTAAGAAATAACTTAGCTGGTGATGCCGTAGGTTCTCAAAATTTAATTACAGGTTCTACAACGCCAACCATCAGTAATAGCTTATTACTTCGCAGAAAATTTCTTCGTCGTGGTCGTACCCTATCATTAAATGTAAATACCAATATCAACGATAGCGATGCGGATACTTACAACAAGAACCCAGAAACTTTAACAGCACCAGGGGGAGGCGTAACCGTTAAAAGTTTGAACCAATTAAATGATAATAATGTAAACTCATTTAATAATACAGCAAGATTAGTTTATACAGAGCCATTGTCTAAAACTTTAAGTTTAGAATTTAACTTGCAAAATGGGTACATGCACGATAACAGGAAACGCAATCTTTATGAGTTCAATAATGCTACTCAGCAATATGATGTACTGATCACAAATCCAGATTATAGTAACGAATTTGAAAATACAACTTGGACAAATGCTTTAGGGTTTAGCTTAAACAAAAACGAGAAAAAATATAATTGGAACATCGGTTTAGCTGGACAATTAACTAATCGTACCAATGAAAATTTAACTACTGGGAATTCCTTTAAAAGAGATTTCTTCAATATTACACCAACAGCTCAGTTCAGGTATAACTTTAGCAATTCGAAACGCTTAAATATTAGGTATGATGGTAGGACCAACCAGCCAAGCATCGATCAGATTCAACCAGTAATTGATAATACGAATACTCTAACTAGTCCTAAAGGAAACCCTGATTTGAAACCTTCGTTTTCAAACAACTTGAGGATTTTCTATAATAACTTTGACTTTGCAAGTTACCGTACTTTATTCTTGGGCGCTTTTATTACACAAACTTTTAATGATTTCGGCAACGCCCAGAGGCAAATTACATCAGGTGAAAATATAGGTAAGATTGAAAACCGCTTTGTAAACGTAGATGGCAATTATAGCGTTAATGTTTTTGGGAATCTAGGCCTGCCAATTATTAAAGGAAATAAATTAAATCTTCAAATAGACGGAGGCTTATCTAATAGTAAAGGAACCAATCTAGCAGAGGATGGAAGTAAAAATGTAACCAAAAACATTGGGATAAGAAATGGCTATAAGTTGGTGTCAAACATGGATAAGTTCGACTTAATTGCTGGCGTTTCTGGAAGATGGGATCATGGAACTTACACCAGAGGGGAAACCACTAACTTCTATACTTTATCACCTAATATCGATATCAGCTATGTATTTCCTGGAAACATCCGTTTGCAAACAGATGTGACTTACAATAGACTTACTGGAAGAGGGGCAGCTAATGCAGACTACACACAGGTAAATGGTTACATCAGCCGTCAGTTCTTTAAAAACAAAGGCACATTTAAATTGGCTGTAAACGATTTGTTTAATGAAAATACTGGTGTTTTACGTACGGCAAGCGCCAACTCTATCGTAGATCAGAACTTCAACGTATTGAAACGTTATTTCATGTTCTCGTTCACTTACTCGTTAAGTAGCATTGCAGGTATGCAAATGCCAGGACAACAAGGAAGAGGTCAAGGTAACTTCAGAATGGGTGGCCCAGGAAGAATGTAAAACCTAATGATAAATTGAAAAGGGAGCTTCGCAAGGAGCTCCCTTTTTTGTTGTTGGCCAGGGTGATGGTAAATAGACATTCCGTGAGGCTGATTTTTTCAGTACTTTTCTCTCCAGCTCTTGCACAGGCGTTTGTTGTATTTATCCAAGCCCTAAAAACTCATAACGAGTACTTGGTCAATTGGAAGCTTCCGATTTAAATTTGGAAGCTTCCAATGGAAGGATTGGTGCTTACCAATTATAGAAAAGATGCGCATGAATCTAACAAAAGATGCTTATCAATTCGCAAAAAGATGCGCATGAATTTGGAGAAAGATGCTTATGAGTTTAAAATTGGTAAGTATCAATTTAGAAACTGCTTGTTATTAATTTCAAAACGAAAGCGTTTACTTTTACCGATGTTCTTAGATTTAACCAGTAGCGACGATTAAGCACTTCCGATTCCCTCTCCTTTTTAAGGAGCACCTGTTCCGATACTTCGGAAGGGTTAGGGAGAGGTTTATTTAATAAAAGACCCTCTCTGCCTATCGGCATCTCTCCCTGTGAGGGAGAGAGAAGTGCTTTTGGAAGGTTCGTACAAAACCCAAAGTTTAATTAGTAGCAGCTGCGGTTAATCGCTTCTAGCCCCGTCTCTTTTTTAAGGGGTATTTGTAGTTCCGATAGGTCAGGGAGAGGTTGTCAGATCAATAAGCAAAGCGTAAAGCGGCTTTATACCAATTAAGTAGCCAACTTGACGAGGTTTTACCGTTTTGTTACACTGGCTTATTTGGATTTGATATAAATAACGGCTAACTTGCGACAGTTTTTTTGGGCATTGAATGTGGTTTTTCTTGCTCGTAAATAAAGATTTTGTATGAAACTTTCGCAATTAAATCCAGGGCAAAAAGGGATCATCGTTTCTTTTACCGATGCAGAAATGGCGGTGAAATTAATGGAGATGGGATGTCTTCCAGGCGAGGAGGTTGAAGTGGAGCGATGTGCACCACTAGGCGATCCTATTGCTATCCGTGTAGCTGGATATCAACTTTGTTTACGTAAAACCGAAGCTGCCGTAATTATAATTCAATAGTATTTTGGCTGATTTAAAAGTTGCTTTAGTTGGAAATCCGAATACCGGAAAGTCTACCCTATTTAACCTTCTAACAGGATTAAATCAAAAAATTGGAAATTTCCCAGGGATCACTGTCGATAAAAAAACAGGTTTCTGCAAATTGCCATCTGGTAAAAGTGCCGAAATTGTCGATTTGCCAGGTACTTATTCATTATATCCAAAAAGTAAGGATGAAAGTATTGTTTTTCAGGTGTTGGCCGATAAGAACAATAGCAGCCATCCAGATGTCATTGTACTGGTAGCCGATTCCACCAACTTACGTCGTAATCTACTGTTGTTTTCGCAAGTGGCCGATTTAGGTATCCCGATGTTATTGGCACTTAACATGGCCGATATGGCTAAAAAAGAAGGGATCAGCATTGATATTGATAAATTAGCGCAACGACTTGGGGTACAAGTGGTCAATATTTCTGCAAGAAAAGGAGAAGGCTTACCTGCCTTAAAACAAGCGATTGCCCAAATTACGTCATTAGCAACACAAACGAGCAGCATTGATGCTAAAAGTTTTGCCCCTGAAGCAGTAGCCGCCATCAAGCAAAAAATTGCAACAGATAATGACTATTATGCGTTGCAGGTATTACACCAGCACGAGCACTTAGCATTTTTCACAGATAAAGAACAAGAAGAAATTGAAGCCATTGAAATAGGCAATGGTTTTGACACCGTGAAACTTCAAGGAGAAGAAACGGTGGCCAGATACCGACACTTGAGCAAAGTATTGAGTGATGTAGTGGTGGATACAGGCGCTAAAAAGAAATTTACTTTGACAGATAAAATTGATGCCATATTAACACATAAGGTATTCGGCTTTATTATTTTCTTTTTTATTCTGTTTTTCATCTTTAACGCTATCTTCTCTTGGTCATCAGTACCAATGGATATGATAGAGGGAGGTTTTGCTTGGCTTACCGAAAAGGGACATGAGCATTTGCCTGCTGGGGTATTAACTGATTTGTTGTTGGATGGAGTAGTCGCGGGCTTAGGTGGCATTGTGATCTTTATTCCTCAAATTGCCATTCTTTTTGCTTTAATCTCCATTTTGGAAGATACTGGCTACATGGCCAGAGTAACCTTTATGATGGATAAAATCATGCGCAAGTTTGGTTTGAGTGGTAAATCAGTAGTGCCTATGATTGGCGGGATTGCTTGTGCGGTACCTTCTATCATGAGTGCCCGTAACATCGAAAGCTGGAAAGACAGGATCATTACCATTATGGTGACACCGTTGGTAAGTTGCTCGGCCAGATTACCTGTTTATACCTTGCTGATCTCTCTGGTAGTGCCCGATGAAAAGGTTTGGGGTGTATTTAATCTACAAGGATTAACTTTAATGGCCATGTATTTCATCAGCATTATTGCTGCGGTTTTGGTGGCCCTGGTTTTTAAATTTATCATTAAGGCCAAAGAGCGTTCTTATTTTATCATGGAGTTGCCAGTGTACCGTATGCCACGTTGGAATAACGTATTGTTTACGATGTACGAGAAATCGAAGACATTTGTGTTGGAAGCAGGTAAGGTGATCATTGCCATTTCCATCATTTTATGGGTGATGTCTACTTATGGCCCCTCAAAACGTTTTGAAGCCATTGACGCCAAATACGATCATATCGAAGCGAATTCCAAAGATACTGTACAATTAGCAACGTTGGAAAGAGACAGGGCTGCCGAGAAATTAGAAAATTCCTACGCTGGTTTGTTGGGACAAACCATTGAACCAATGATTAAACCATTGGGTTACGATTGGAAAATAGGTATCGCTTTGATTACCTCATTTGCTGCCCGTGAAGCCTTTGTGGGTACCATGGCAACCATTTACAGTGTTGAAGGTGCTGAAGACGATGGAGGAGAAACGAGATTGCGTGATAAAATTGGTGCCGCTAAAGATCCAGCAACAGGCCTGCCAATATTTACTTTTGCTACTGCCTTTTCGCTCATGCTATTTTATGCCTTTGCCATGCAATGTATGAGCACGGTAGCCATCGTTTATCGAGAAACAAAATCATGGAAATGGCCAATGATACAATTGGTGTACATGACGGCAATGGCTTATGTTGCAGCGTTGATTGCTTATCAGTTTTTAAAGTAAATTGTTATATTGCTGTGTAGAAATGGCTGGCCTAAAAAGTGTCACATGCATACTTCCTTTTGCCTGTTAGCCGTTTAAACAGTTAATCAGTTTCTTTCTATGGATAAAAAAGAAGTCCTAGCACAATACATGCCTCCAGCTGCGGCGCCTATTATTGCTAAATGGATTGACTATTTTCAGTGCGAATTTAAAATTTCAAAGAATCGAAGCACCAAACTAGGTGACTATCGACATCCATTTAAGGGAAACGGGCATAAAATATCAGTTAATAATGATTTAAATCCTTATGCTTTTTTAGTCACTACCGTCCATGAATTTGCGCATTTGTTGACTTGGAACGACCACAAGAATAAAGTAAAACCTCATGGTGCCGAATGGAAAAATAACTTCAAAAGGATGATGAAACCATTTTTCGATTTGGAGATTTTTCCAGCTGATGTTAACCAAGGAATAGTATCCTACTTAAACAATCCTGCAGCTTCCAGCTGTACTGATTTAAGATTGGCCCGTGCCCTTAAAAAATACGATGTACAGGAAGAAACCCTGCATGTGGAGCAATTGCCCATCAACAGTGTATTCACTTTAAAAGATGGGCGTAAATTCCAAAAGGGAGAGCGAATTAGAAAGCGTTACCGTTGTACTTGTTTGGATAATGGGAAAATTTATCTTTTCAATCCCCTGGCAGAAGTTTATGCCGAATAGGCGACCTGTTTCGCAAAGAGGGCCTCTTTGTCTTTTTGTGCTTTAATTAACCTCAGCGTAGTTGGGTTATTCAGATAGTGGTCGTACTCCATACACAAAATGAGATAGTGTAATTCAAACCCGTAAAACACGGCAATAAGTTTGGCGGTATCAAGCCGTAACATCGTCTTGTCCTGCTCCAATTTAGAATAAGCAGATCTTTCCAAATTCAAAAATGTGGCAATATTTTCTTGCGTAACTCCCTTGTATTGTCTCAGCTTCTTTAAGATTTTACCAACATTCATAAAAGCGTCTTTGTAGTAAATCAACTAAATATACGACTTCATCAATACACAAAATGTGAAAAAAAGTCACATTTTCTCGTTAAGCACTGTAAATGAATATATTTACGCCAATAAGACCATCATCTATAAATAACGCTCATTACAGGCCCTCGTCATTTAATTTAACGCTCTCTTTAAATAAATGTTACGAGGGCTTTACTCTTTTAAGACGTAAAGTGATGAAGATCACATTTATAAAAAAAGCCCCTTTAGTAAGACAATAATTTCTCGATCATTTCTGCTAATCTTGCTTTTGCCAAGAAATCCTCTTCTAAAATTTTGTTCATCGGAATGGCAGTGTCTAAGCTTGCACAACGCATTACTGGAGCATCAAGATATTCGAAACAATGTTCGCTAACCCAAGCCGAAATTTCAGCGCCAAAACCGCCAGTTAGTGTATCTTCATGTAAAATCAATACTCTTCCAGTTGCTTTTACGGCAGCTGCTACCGCTGCTTTGTCCCAAGGTTGTAAACTCACCAAATCAACCACTGTTGCAGCTATTTGTGGGTTTGCGCTGAGATAATCCAAAGCCCAATGTACTCCTAAGCCATAAGTAATGATCGCAAGCTGTTGGCCTTCCTTCAACACATTGGCTTTTCCTATCTCTATGGTATAAAAACCTTCCGGAACTGGGCCAATTAAGCTTCGGTATAAATATTTATGCTCAAAATAGATGATAGGATTGGGATCTTCTATAGCCGCCAGTAATACACCTTTTGCATCATACGGAAATGCAGGATAAACAATTTTTAAGCCTGGAGTTTTAGTAAACCAAGCTTCATTGCTTTGAGAGTGAAAAGGTCCAGCACCTGTGCCAGCACCAGTAGGCATACGGATCACCACATCTGCCTTTTCTGCCCAACGGTAATGTGTTTTGGCAAGATTATTTACAATTTGATTAAAACCCACACTCACAAAATCTGCAAATTGCATTTCCACCACCGCTTTGTAACCATTAATAGATAAGCCTAAACCAGCTCCAACAATCGCTGATTCACAAATAGGCGTATTCCGTACCCTGGCTTTTCCAAACTCGGCTACAAAACCATCGGTGATTTTAAAAGCACCACCATACTCAGCAATATCTTGACCCATTAACACCAAATTCGAATGTCGTTGCATGCCCTCCCTTAGGCCGTCGCTAATGGCATCTAGGTATCTTTTTTCCGAGCTTGAGCTTGATGGAGGATACGATGCAGCTTCATAAGGATAATACATATCACTTAACTCATGCTGGGCATTGGCTTCTGGTTCCTGCTCGTTAAAAGCAGCCTCAACTTCACCATCAATCTGTTTTTTAAAAGCACTTCTAATATCAGTGATCGAATTTTCTGTCAAGATATTTTGCTCCAAAAGATATTCTTCAAAATTCCTCAGCGGATCTTTTTTAGACCATTCATCGAACAATTCCTGTGGAACATATTTAGTGCCCGATGCTTCTTCATGGCCACGCATCCTAAACGTTAAGCACTCTACCAACACAGTTCTAGGATTTTTTCGAATATCATCGGCCAGTTCAGTGAGTTTATCATAAACTTCAAGGATATTATTGCCGTCTAATTGCACCCCTTCAATGCCGTAGCCCAAAGCTCTATCCACTAAATCTTTGCAACGATATTGTTCGTTAATAGGAGTAGATAGACCATAACCATTGTTTTCAATCAAAAAGATAACGGGTAAATTCCAAACAGCAGCCACATTAATGGCTTCATGAAAATCACCTTCACTCGTAGCCCCTTCACCAGTAAAAACTAGCGTAGCTTTCGGTTGTTCCGCAATCAGATCAGCCAGCGCAATACCATCTGCCAATGCCATTTGAGGACCCAAATGCGAAATCATGCCCACAATTTTGTATTCCTGTGTGCCAAAATGGAAGGATCTATCCCTGCCTTTGGTAAAACCGCTCAGCTTGCCCTGCCATTGGGCCATCAATCTTTTTAAAGGAATACCTCGCGTAGTAAAAACACCAAGGTTGCGATGCATCGGCAAAATATATTCATCGTTTTGCATGGCTAGTGTACTGCCCACCGCAATGGCTTCTTGCCCAATGCCCGAAAACCATTTGCCTATGCGACCCTGTCTTAGCAAAATCAGCATTTTTTCTTCAATTAAACGCGGAAAAAGTAAATGCTTGTAGATGGATAGTAACTCCGAATCGGTTTTTTGCTTTCTGTGGAACTGCATAAGGCTGATATTGGTTTGCAGTAAATATAGTAATTTAAGTTGTCAGCCGTTTGGCGTAAATCTTAGTTTTTGAGGGGGGAGGATAGTGGTCTTTGCATCTCTTCGCAAAAACAACTAGTACAGGGGCTTACGACTAAAATTTTACCGCAAAGAAGAAGAAAGACACGCTAAGAACGCAAAGGAAAATTAAAATGGATTTTTACTCTTTTTCTTGCTTTTTCTGATGTTCTTCCCAGCGCTTAGCGAAAGACTTGGGTGCTACTTCTGGCATTTCGCGATATTTGCCCCAGCCCTTTTTGAAGAATGTTTTGAGGAAGAAATTCTTCATCTTACCACTAAAAAAGTCCATTAACGAACGTTTTTTCATGCCCTTTTTCCAGATGTTCCAACCAATGTTTTCAGCAGCAGTATTTTCGTTGGACGAAGCAGCATCTCTGCGATTCAGCAACAACATTTTGTGGATGTCGATTTTTAAAGGACAAACTTCAGAGCACTTGCCGCACAAGCTAGAAGCATAGCTTAAATGTTTAAACTCCTTCATGCCCTTAAAATGCGGCGTAATAATGGACCCAATAGGCCCACTGTAGGTGGTGTTATAAGTATGGCCGCCAATATTTTTGTAAACAGGACAGGCATTTAAACAAGCGCCACAACGGATGCAATATAAAGCTTGGCGTTGATCTTTTTGAGCCAATAAATTGGTCCGCCCATTGTCTAGCAAAATCACATACATTTCCTCTGGACCGTCAGTTTCGTTGGCTTGTCTTGGGCCACTTAAAATTGTATTGTAAACCGTAAGATTTTGTCCTGTACCATGACTAGAAAGCAAAGGCCAAAACAAATCCAAATCTGTTAACGAGGGTACCAGTTTTTCGATGCCTACAATGGCAATATGTATTTTGGGAAAGGTGGTGGTTAACCTGGCGTTGCCTTCATTTTCCGTAAGCGCAATACTTCCCGTATCAGCAATTAGGAAATTTCCTCCAGTAATGCCAATATCTGCTGTTAAATATTTTTCTCTCAGTAATTCCCGGGCTTTTTGAGTAAGCTGCTCAGGCGTAGCATCAATGGGAGTTCCAAATTTTTCGTGGAACAACTTGGCAATATCCTCCTTACTCAGGTGCATGGCAGGCGTTACAATATGGTAGGGTGCCTGCCCCAACAATTGCACAATATATTCGCCCAAATCACTCTCCAAAGACTCAATGTCATGTTTCTCTAGAAATTCATTTAAATGAATTTCCTCGGTAGTCATCGACTTTGACTTGATGACACTTTTGCCACCAACACGTTGAATAATCTGTAGAATTTCCTTTTGCGCCTCGGCAGCATCATTTGCCCAAATCACCTTTCCGCCACGTTTCTGGAAATTCGACTCAAACTCAGGTAAAAGCTTGTCCAAATTTTCCATCACACGCCACTTAATCACGTGTGCCCTACGTTTCGATACCTCTAAATTTTCAAACTTAGATAAGCCACGAGCCACCGCCACATTATACTTACCAATGTTGTAATTAATGGTATTACGGTGTGGGACATCGAAGGCCTTTTCATCGGCTTTTACTAAAAATTCTTCGGCAATATTCATCAGTCGTCAAATATAGGCAAATAGGCTAGGGCTTTAAAATTTAACGAGTGGATGTTGATATAATTATGCCATCTGCACCAACTTTTAAGATTAAAGTGCATTATTTTTCGAAAAGCAATAACAGTAGTACATCGGAAATAGCAGTCCTGCACTTCGCTACAAGTCCTCTCCCAAGTTTCACTTGGGCTGCGGGCTTTCCACTACGTTCAGGTTTAGTTTAGTAAACCTCGTAGGTTTTAAAACCTACGAGGTTTCTGTCTTTGCCCCTTGCCTCTGTCTATTTCAAGTTGTCAATTTCCTTCATGTAGGCCAAATATGCCTGCTTATAGTTCATTTCCTTGTTTTCAGCTTTGGAAATAAACAAAAGGAAATCATCAAGGTCTGCTTCCGTGAAGCCTAATTTTCTGAAAAGTACTTGGTCGTTGCTCCAATTTTGTGGGTTTACTTTAATGGAGGCCATTTGCTTATAAAGTACAATTCCTTTTCTAAACTCGGCATATCCAATGCCACCTTTAAAAGTTTGAATGGCATTAATTAAAGTTTTATAGGTGACTGCCGAATCAACTTTGGTTTCAATCAATACCGCGTATAAAATTTGAGGCTTTAAAATTTCTATATCAACACTATCTAGCTGGATATATTTTTTGATGACGTTGATGTCTTCCAAAAAAAGTGAATCGGTAGATTTTAAACGGCTTTGCAAAAAATGAGGTTCCTTGGCAAGTAGCTGTTGGTTGGCGGTGTTTTCCTGTGCATAACCAAAAGAGGCTATAAAAAGCAGTAGAAAAGTAGCTAATAAGTGAAGATATTTTTTGTTTTTCATCGGCTGTAAAGATAAGGTTTTGATAATCAGACTTACGAAGTTTTATAAACTTCATAAGTCTTAGTAATAAACAACATGTCGATTAAAAGTAATGCTTCCCTCTCCTTTACAAGTAGTACCTGTTCCGATTCATCGGAACGGTTAGGGAGAGGATGAACTAACACAGGAATGATAGACATAAAACTGCTCTTCTAAAAACAAAAAAATCCCGTCAGTTACCTAACGGGATTGAATATATTTTAAAACAAGTTTAGTTTGTTTTTAAGGTGCCATCAGCATTTTTGTTCACCACTGGTCTATTCTCGCCATTGGCAAGTTCCCAAGCCGTATAGTAAACCAATTGCGCTCTTTTTGCCAACATTGGGAAGTCTATTTTACTTACCTCATCACCTGGTTGGTGATAGTCTTTATGTACACCGTTGAAATAAAAAATCACTGGAATACCATGTTTAGCAAAGTTATAGTGATCTGAACGATAGTAGAAACGGTTAGGATCTGTACGGTTGTTGTAGGTCTCATCTAAAACGATGTTTACATAGTCCGTGTTCGCCTTTTTGCCAATTTTGTCCAAGTCATCGCTTAACATATTTGAACCAATGATATATACAAAATTATTATCACCAGGACGTTTATCATCGCCGCGACCAATCATATCAATGTTTAAGTTGGTGATGGTGTTCTCCAAAGCAAATACTGGATGTTCAGAATACCACTCAGAACCCCAAAGGCCTTTTTCTTCACCACAAACCGTCATAAATAAAATACTGCGTTTAGGACCATGACCTTCTTTTTTAGCTTTTGCAAAAGCCTCAGCAAGCATTAAAACGCCAGTAGTTCCAGAACCATCATCATCAGCACCGTTGTTAACTTTATCAGTAGCATTAGGGTCTGTTACTAAACCGATATGGTCATAGTGACCTGTAACTACTACCACTTCATTTTTCAATTTAGGGTCTGAACCTTCTAAAAATCCTAATACGTTATCTGCTTTAATATCCTCTTCTACCAATTTAGCAGTAAAAGCAACAGGGATGTTAATTACTGTGGTAGCGGGTTTTAAGGTTTCGGCAATTTTTTTCTTTACTTCTTCTAGGTTGGTATTAGCACCAGCCAAAATTTGGTTAGCTACTGTGGTACCTATGGTGACTACTGGTAAGGTATTTTTGTTGCTGGCATCTTCTCTTTTTAAATCGGCACTGCCTTCGGCTAAATAAGCTCTTTGGGCATCACTAAGCGATTCAACTCTTTCATTGATCACTAAAACACCAGCTGCTTTGTTGTCTTGAAGATATTTGATTTTTGCTTGTTGGCTACCTACACTGCTTTGTCCTCTACGGCCTTGCGCTGGTTGTGCGGGAGCTTTAGCGGTTGGATCGCCAGTGGCAAATATCACTACCACTTTACCTGCTACATTTTGACCAGCATATTCGTTAAAGTCTTCCTTGTTTAAACCGTAACCAGCAAAAATAATAGAAGATGCTTTTACGTTGAAGCCTTTAGCTGGGGTAGACGTTGCTAAGATGTAAAAATCTTTGAAATTTTCTTTGGTTTGTGAACCTACTTTTAAAGAAACACCAGAAAGCTTTTTAGCAGAAATACCTACCGCTTGTAGATAAGGATCTTTGCCGCCCTTTACAGGTCCTATTAAGCCAAAACTTTGGAATTGTTTCTTAATGTACTCCGCTGCCATCCATCCACCTTTTGTACCAGTTTCGCGACCTTCGTACTCATCTGATGCTAAAATAGACAGGTGCTGATAAGCTCTATCCTTGTTTACTGGCGCACTAAATTTGATGGCATTTTGATCTTGCGCCATCGCACCAAAACTAAGCGCCAGCGCCAGTGAGGTGTATAAAAACTTTTTATTCATTGTTGTTAGTTAAGGTTGTTCGTTTATTGTTAGCACGATATTTTGTTCACTCTATTGGCGTGCCTACCACCTTCAAAAGGTGTTTCCAAAAATGCGGTAACCATTTCTTTGGCCAGCTCAGGAGACACAAAACGAGCGGGAATACAAATGACATTTGCATTGTTATGCTGTCTTGAAAGTTTGGCAATATCGGTTAGCCAAGTCACTGCGGCTCTAATGCCCTGATGCTTATTTGCCGTAATGGCTACTCCTTGCCCGCTTCCACATACTAAAATTCCAAAATCCGCTTCGCCTTTTTCAACACTACTTGCTACAGGATGTGCAAAATCAGGATAATCTACCGAATCCAGTGAATGGGTGCCAAAATCTGTTACTTGGTAATCAGCTAAAAAAGCCTTTAATATTTCCTTGTACTCAAAGCCAGCGTGGTCTGCCCCGATGGCTAATTTGATTGAATTTGTTGTAGACATATCCAAATGTATATAGAATTAATAAATATGGTAGGTAAATATTTTGTTGTAGAACTTACTAGGGGGTAACTTCCTATTCTTTGTTCCTTATTCTTTTTTCTTTACACTAATTACTTGTTATTATAAAACGCTAGTTCTGCTTTTTTCTTTTTCTTCTCAATATTGGCCGAGATTAAGATACTTAGCTCGTACAATAAGAAAAGCGGGAAAGCCACAATAAGCATGGTATAAGGATCGGCAGTAGGTGTAACTACAGCAGCAACCACCAAGATTAATACCGCTGCATACCTCCTAGTAGAGCGCATGAACTTTGGTGTCATAACGCCAAGTTTCGACAAGATGTAAATAACGACAGGTAATTGGAAAATGATACCCGAACCTAAAGTAAGTGTTAAAACTGTAGATAAATAAGATGAAATGGTAAACGTATTTTCGATGCTGCTATCTACCGTGTAGTTAATTAAAAAGTTGATTGATAGTGGGCAGATAAGGTAGTAACCAAACAATAAGCCAAGGGCGAACAAAAACGAAGCAAAAGCCACAAAACCACTTGCTGATTTACGTTCTGCTTCTAATAATGCGGGTTTAATGAACAGCCAAATTTCAAATAACAAATAAGGAACTCCTAAAATTACACCAGCCATTACACATGAGTTCATTTGTAAGGTGAATTGTCCCGACATTTCGGTATTGATGATTTTGGCATGGATTTCTTTGATACAGAATTCCTGTCCAATAGAAGGGAAAGCTTCCACCAATTTGCACATCATGCGATAGGTCCAAAAATCAGCATTTTTTGGAGCCATGATCACGTCATGCCAAATGAAATCAGTGAAATAGAAAGCCAAACATACAAAAACCGTAACGACCGCTAAGGCCCTTAGCAAATGTTTGCGCAATATATCTAAATGATCAAAAAAAGACATTTCTGCCTCTAGGTTTTTTCCTTTATTCTTTATCGAATCGATTAAGTCTTTGGCCTTATTACTACTCATTTCAACTATTTGAAAACAAAAATACCATTCTATTTGATTAGAATGGTATTGATGTTGCAATTAACTTTTGAATTAACAATTATTCTACAAAGAAGTTTTTGCTGAGCAGTCCAATTTTCACCTTAAACTCTCCTGGTTCCACTACCGAACGATTGTCTAAATGAGTGAAAGAAAAATCTTTTTGGTTTAGCTTAAAAGTGATCGTTTGCTTTTCGCCAGGCTTAAGATTAATTTTTTCGAAGCCACGTAATCTTCTCGAATCGGGAGTGAGTGTGGCGTATAAATCACTCAAATAGAGTTCAACCACCTCTTTGCCTTCTCTGCTGCCAGTGTTGCTCACTTCTACAGATACGGTTAACTCTTGGTTGGCCTTGATTTTTTCGGCACTTAATTTCAGGTTTTCAAATTTGAAAGTTGTGTAGCTTAAGCCATAACCAAATTCATATTGCGGGTTGTATTCTGCAGCATAATTGTACACGCCTTCCATTACAGTTCTATTTTCTGATGGCTTATGGTTATAGCCTAACAAAGAGTTTGGATATCTAGGATAGTTGTAAGGCAGTTTTCCAGATGGGTTAACCTCACCAAAAAGAATATCCGCCAAAGCATCACCCCCAAAATTTCCAGGTAAATAAGCTTGTAAAATGCCAGCCATTTTAGGTTCAAACTTGCTGATCAATCTAGGTCGACCTTCGTTAAGAACCAAAATAATTGGCTTTCCAGTAGCACCAAGCTTTAACGCCAATTCTGTTTGTAAGTCAGACATATACAAGTCACTTAAGTTTCCAGGGCTTTCCGTATAGGAGTTTTCACCCAAGCAAAGCACGATGGCGTCGGCATCTTGAGCGGCCTTTACAGCCTTTTCTATCCCATTCTCAAATTCTTCATAGTATTTGCCATCCATTTTATAGCTTACACCTTCTACAAAAGCAACGTTCTCTTTGCCTGCTTTTTGGGTAAGGGCTTCTAAGATGGTATTGTATTTACCCGCAAATTCTTCCACTTTTTCGCCTTGCCATGAGTAGGTCCAACCGCCGTTTAGCGTACGCATAGAATTAGCGTTAGGTCCTGTCACCAATAATTTAGTACCTTTTTTTAATGGCAATAGGTTGTTAGTATTCTTTAGTAAAGTGATGGATTCAGCTGCCGTTTGGTAAGCAGCTTGTTCAAATTCTTTACTTCCAAATTTTGGGTATTGTTTAAGATCGTAAACTGCTTTTTCAAATAAGCCCAACTTGTATTTTAAAGTAAGGATATGGCCTACCGCATCGTTAATTCTAGTTTCTTTAACCTTTCCTTCTTTAACCAGGGCAATGAGATTGTCACAAAATCGCTCATAATCATAAGCAATCATCGACATGTCGATACCTGCATTGATGGCCAACATAATGGCTTCCTTGTGGTCTTTTGCAACGCGATCTCTGGTATGCAAGTTTTCAATATCACCCCAGTCGGTTACAATTAGTCCTTTAAATCCAAGTTCCTCTCTTAACAGTTTGGTTAAAAGTTGATAGTTAGCATGTACAGGTACACCATTGATAATGCCCGAATTGATCATAATACTATGTGCGCCAGCTTCAATGGCCGCTTTAAACGGTGGAAGATGGTAGTCTCTCAATACATGATCAGGGATATAGGCAGGTGTTCTATCTTTTCCAGAGACCGATACCTGATAACCTACAAAATGTTTCAAACATGAAGCCACTCGATACGGATCGGCAACATTATTCCCTTCAAAACCTTTAATCATTTGAAGTCCCAGTTCGGTAATCAAATACGGATCTTCTCCGAAGGTTTCCCACTGACGGGGAAAACGGGGATCTGGTGCTAAATCCAGCACTGGCGAAAAATTCCAAGGAATAGCACTTGCTCTGGTTTCATAAGCCGTAATTTCAGCTCCTTTGTAAACTAATGAGCGATTACGAGTGGCCGCCTGACCAATTTGTTGCGGGAACATGGTAGCATCAGCAGTGTAGGTAGTGCCATGAACAGCGTCGATACCGTATAGTACCGGGATATTAAGGCGTCCTTTGCCCGTTTCCTGTATTTTATTGATGATTTGATGCCATACTTCACGAGTTCGAGCTCTATTGTTGGCCGTGTTCAGTACCGAACCTACTTTGTATTTCACCAAAGCATGTTCCAATCGTTGTTGATTGAGTGCAACAGGTTCGTCGCTACTGTATCTGTCCTTTCCATTGGTAATTACGTCCATGGTAATTTGTGCCATTTGGCCGACTTTTTCTTCCAAAGTCATTTTAGACAGTAAGCTTTTTACTTTTTGGTCGATGACTGCGTCGGCTTGTTTTTGTGCGACAGAAAATAGCGAAAATGCCAGTAGGGGGACAGTGAGGAGTGTTTTTTTCATTTTTAATTCCTACGGTGATTAGTGGTTTTTATTGATGTGTTAAATGACGAGCAACTAATAAAGCGCATGAATATGCCTTTGATGAGTTCATGGTTATACTTGGTTGCCTTAATACCAAATATCTATTAAATTACTTCAAAAGCCCAAAAATGGACTTTCTCAAAACCACTACAGGTGTGAAAAAAGATCAAGCGCATAGATCATGAAGTGTAAGGACTACATTAAACAAAAAAAGAAGCCATCAGGACTTCCTTTTAAAGAGAGATTAACTTATAAAATGACGTTAGAGAAGAGGTTTAGTCCCAAAGGGTGCCGTCTAATCCAAGGATGGTTCCTACCCATAAAATGAATACGTAAACCAGGACACTAATGAGGTTGGCTATGATGGTGTTCCAGCCACCTCGTTTACGCAGCCCCTCCATTAAATGGTAAAAAAGACCACCCATGGCACCCGCTAGCGGAACTACAATTAAAGGTCTTAAAAACCAAAGCCTACCCCAAGCAGGATCAGCATTTTTAACGGTAATTAATAGCGCGGAAATGAGGATCAACGCTGTTGCAGCCCCAACCATCATGCGTTTAGCAATTAAATTCGTTTGGCGCTGAACAAGGATATCGTAATTTGCTTCCATTGTTTTTGTTTTTTAAAGTGCTTTGTGATTCAAAGTTAATATAAATTACTTTGTTTTACAAAGTGAAAAATAAAAAAACTAAAATGAAGGAGGAAGAATATTTTTAATGGGATGTTTTATAGGACGGTTTCGCTTCCTTGAAATCTCATCTAATTAAAAAAGCCAGCAAGAAATTTCTTGCTGGCTCGGCTGATCGGATTAACTTTTACTGAAGGAACAGAGTTATTTGTTAACTTAAACCAACTATTGTAAAGTATTAATCTATTATCGTTTCGTAAGTGCGTTAAAAAAGCTCCTTTGTGGAGCTTTTCTGAATTTTATTTTTTGGTAGAATTATGCAATTCTAACGTTTACGGCATTTAATCCTTTTTTGCCTCTTTCAACCTCATAAGTTACTTGGTCATTCTCTCTAATTTGATCCTGTAGGCCAGAGCTATGTACGAAAACATCTTCTCCTCCAGCTGTAGGTGTAATGAAGCCAAATCCTTTTGTTTCATTGAAAAATTTTACTGTTCCTTGTTGCATTATTGTATTTATTAAATTATTTATTGTCGTTAATTTTTTTAACCATTATTGCATTGTAACCTCTTGAGCCTTTTTCTCTCTCGAAACTTACTCTGTCGTTATTTTTTATAGGCTGTGTGAGTCCGCTGCTGTGCACAAAAATTTTACCTTTATTAGCATCATCGATAATAAAACCATAGCCCTTTAAAGGATCATAAGAAGATACCAAACCAGTACGTTCTTTCGATTCAGGTACAACAGGAGCTGCTCCTAGCTGAATATCTTCTAACTTAATCTCGCTTCTTACTGCGGTAACAGGCGTATCAGTGATATTTCCAAACTCATCCACATAAGCAATCATGTCTTCAAAAGAAGTTTTTGATCCATCTTGCTTACGGTCCATCATTTTTCTTGATTTTTCCTGTTTTTTCTTTGCTTTACTTTTGTTTCTTTCTTTTTTGGCGAACGATTCACCCATACATATTCCTTTCTAAAGATTAATTGATTCTCACTGATGTTCCCTAAGCATATATTGCTGTTTAAGGATGGCCAATTTTTCTTGGATATTTCTTATTCCCTTTGTATAAGACAGTGTTATGCATGGAGAAGGAAACATGTAATCTATAAGATATACCATTTTTAGCGGTAAATTCTATTTGACTTCTCAGGATAACATCATTTTTGCTGTTACAAAAACATGTTGTAAAATACGGGAGCTGGAAAGCGAAAACTGAGATGAAGAAATTATTCCAACTATATCAGAAAAGGCCAAGACAGAACCTTGTTGTTGGCACAAAGATACCTTTAATTTATGGCATTAGCTAATTTTAGCAAGTAATAAGTTGCTGTTTTCATTGTAAATGAACTGTAAAACAGTGGTTAAGCCGTTGTAGTGGCATAAAACGATTAGGAAAATATTTTTCGTTTTTTACATCTACATCGATGAATAAGTCTGTTCGACAAGAAAGGTGGTTGCCTGACGAATTTTTGATCTACCTTCCTCGGTTTTTAAATCTATGCCGCAAAAATGACTGCCGTTTACTTCTGTGAATAGGTTGAGATAGTAAAGTCCAGCAACTAAAATAGCCATTACTGCACGGTGATCTGATGCCTTATCTCCAAAATGTGGATCGCTAATGCCCTTAAGCAGTATTTCACCATTTGCTTCTTGATCGTCAATTAATTTTTGAAGCGATTTACGTTCTTCGGAGAGGCTCCATAATAGCACTTTTTGCAACGCTTTATTTTGGGACACAAATTCAAACTGTTCCAACAGCATGCGTTTTAAAAAATCCTTTCCGCCATCTGTAATTTTCTTCGGAACCAAATCGCCAGTAACATTACTCCAAAAATCCTGGGAATGAATATATTCATCAATAAGCTGCTCAGTACTTCCAAAATATTTATAAATCAGTTTTTTATCTAAACCAGCTGTTGCTGCGATGTTGTTTACTTTCAATGCCGTATGGCCTTTGGAGCGAAGGATTGTCCCAACGGCGTCCAAAAATTGCTGCTTGCTCTTGTTTTTGTCTCTAGCCCGGTTTGTTAGGGGATTTGTTTCCATATTGCGGTAGTTTTAAAGATTTGTACTCAATATTTTTCAAAAATAACAAATTATAAGGTCACCACTTGGTGACTTTTAATATATTTGCAGTAAACGAAGCGTTCGTCTATCGTTTGTTGCGCCCTACACTTACCCTTAATAGAGAAAAATATAGAGAATGGAATGGTTTTTTGATCATGAATGAAATAAAAATGTTTAAAATACAATGAAATATATATACCTCTGGTTTCTCTTTTTATTTTGTACTACAGCTAATGCCCAAACACTGAAAGACTTCTCCTCTTGTGCTAGCAAGCTTATTAATCAGGCAGAAATAGCAGATCTGAGCATAGATGAAATACGATTGCTGGCCAACGAGATCTATGCAAGAAAAGGTTATCGTTTCGATAATCAAAGATTTCAGGATTTTTTTGATGGGCAAAGCTGGTACAAGTCTGTTAAGGAAAACAAGAGCATTATTTATAGCAAAGAAGCCACGATCATAAGGATTGGTGTTTGTGATGAATCCTAGGCGTGCAGAAAAGATGGTTAGAAATTTCCATACAGGTGATTTATTGTACTACCAATAAAAGAAATCTCAAAGATCCGCAAAGCGATCTTAAATAGGTGTAAAGTGTACCAAAGAAATGGCTCTCGAAAACAAAGAACCAACGTATTTATTTAAATCGTTGGTTTTGTTTTTTTAGCCAATGTCAAAACTAGTCTGTAAAGCCAAATGGAATTGCTTTCTATTGTGCGGATCTCTTAATAGTCTGTTAAATTTTGCGATTGTCGCAAAAAGATATAAACAAAAAAAACCGCTTAATTTTTAACATTAAGCGGTTTCTAGTAGCCCGTAGGGGAATCGAACCCCTGTTTCCAGAATGAAAATCTGGCGTCCTCACCCCTAGACGAACGGGCCAAAATTTCAAAGTATCAAGCAGTATAACTCGCTGTCATCTGCATAAAAAAACATCAACCAGATGTGTAGTTGATGTTGTAGCCCGTAGGGGAATCGAACCCCTGTTTCCAGAATGAAAATCTGGCGTCCTCACCCCTAGACGAACGGGCCATTAAATCAGAAGTGTCATTTCAACTTCTTTTTGGTAGCGGGGACACGACTCGAACGTGCGACCTTCGGGTTATGAGCCCGACGAGCTACCAACTGCTCCACCCCGCACTCTATACAATTCGTTTTTTCTTTGGTTAAATCCTTAACACTGTTTCCGAATTGGAATGCAAAGATAGGAATGTTTTTTTTTAGTGCAAATGTTTTTGAGGAAAAATTTAAAATAAATCATAAAATGACCTTTAGGGCTTCTTTGTGATATTTTTTGGTAAAAATAGCTGACGCCTTTTTGCTTGATATGCAAAAAATTAATAGCGCTTTATCTTCTTATAAAATTAAAAAACGTAATCGGCATAAGGAGCGTGAGTAGCATTTTGCGTATTATTGCAGATTATTAATATCCTTATCAAAATATTATGGCACACAAAGCAGGGTTCGTTAGCATCATAGGTAAACCAAACGTGGGAAAATCTACACTGATGAATGCGTTGATAGGAGAAAAACTATCTATCATTACCCCAAAAGCGCAGACTACCCGTCATCGTATATTAGGTATTGTTAACGAAGAAGATTTTCAGATTGTATTTTCTGACACTCCAGGCATCATTAAACCTAAATATGGTTTACAAGATTCGATGATGACTGCAGTAGGAGGCGCTTTGCAAGACGCTGACCTTATTTTTTTTGTGACCGATATTAACGAACGCCATGATGAAAATGATGTGCTTGAAAAGATTGCGAATACTAATATCCCTTTAGTAGTACTGATAAACAAAGTAGATAACGCTAATCAAGAACAGGTGTTAGAGAAGATGAATTATTGGAAGGAAAAATTAAATCCGATGCACATTTTCGCCATTTCGGCCCTACATGGTTATAACCTAGAAGGATTGTTGCCCTTGATCTTGGAGGTGATCCCAGAGCACCCAGCTTATTATGATAAAGAAGACCTGACCGATAGACACCTGCGTTTCTTTGTTTCGGAAATCATCAGGGAAAAAATCTTTAATAACTACCAAAAGGAAATTCCTTATAGTACTGAGGTAATTGTTACCGCTTTTAAGGAAGAAGAAAATCTGACCAGAATTAGTGCTGAAATTATTGTGGAGCGTGAATCGCAAAAAAATATCCTGATTGGTAAAGGCGGCGCTAGTTTGAAAAAAGTAGGAATGGAAGCTCGTAAGGACATTGAGAAGTTCATCGATTCGAAAGTGTTTTTGGAAACCTTTGTGAAAGTAATTCCAGATTGGAGAAGTAAAAAGAACTACCTAAAAAACTTCGGTTATGATGGCTAGTTGAACTAGTATATGTTTATTCGAAAATATTTTAGAGCCAAGGGTTTTGTCCTTGGCTTTTTTATCGCTTTTTTTTATACTTGCATAACCATTTTTGAGGCTTAAATTTTAGCCTTTAGGCCGCATAATGGATAGTGAGAATTAGAATAGAAACGCAAAACAACCCTGTTAAAATGGCAAGTACCTGTCTTAACTGTCAATCAACCATTACCGAAAACTTTTGTGGCAATTGTGGACAGAAGAAATTTAAACGAATTGATCGAAAATACGTTGTAGATGAAGCGCAATACTTGTTGGTACACACCAATAAGGGTTTTCTATATTCTGTAAAAAACATCCTCAAAAACCCAGGTAAAACAGCCAGAGATTTTATTGACGGAAATAGGGTTAATCATTACAAACCGCTTCTTTTGGCTTTTGTATTAAGTGGTATCTCTGCATTTATTTCTTTTAAGATCCTTAATTTAAATGAGCTTTTAGGACAATTTATGGTCCAAACAAGTGGCGCTAATGCTAACAAGGCACTTTCTTTTTTGTCGAGCTATAACTCGGTAATTATGCTCGCTTTCCTGCCAGTTCTTGCCATTTTTACTTCCATTATTTTTCGCAAATGGGGGCAAAACTACTATGAACACATCGTCATGAATGCTTTTGGGCTTTCATGTTATACGCTAATTACCATCATTGTTTCTTATCCTATTCTCTATTTAGTAAGGGGAAATATGGGAGCATTTATGAAGGTGTTTTCTGCTTCCACGTTAATCATTCCTTTTATTTTTGTATGGTTTTATCGAGGTTTTTATCCTGAAAAGTCAATAGGGAAAATCATTCTAAAAGTATTGCTTATTATAGTGTCTGTATTCTTAGCCTATATGGCAGTAATTTTCATTGCTGTTATTCTTGTCACTATTATCAAAGGGCCAGAGGCACTTAAGATGTTTCAGCCGCCAAAATAAGCGATATGTTTCCATTGTCAAGCCTTTACTTAAGGGCATGTAAAGTTACTCGCCAATAGTTCAAAAAATAAGCGTACTTTTGCAAGTCAAACCCTTTACGCAAAAAGGGAATGAAACGAGAAACAGTTGTTAAATGATTGTGTGTCATTTAAAATGCTGAAATCGTAAACCCCCTGCCTAACGCAGGCAAGCAAAATCGTATATTAAAATGAGCAATATCATCGCCATTGTAGGCAGACCCAACGTAGGAAAATCAACCCTTTTTAACCGCTTAACAGAAAGCCGCAAGGCCATTGTTGATGATTTTAGTGGGGTAACCAGAGATAGACACTACGGCAAAGCCGAGTGGACAGATAAAGAATTTACGGTAATTGATACTGGTGGCTATGTGGCGAACTCTGAAGATTTGTTCGAAGCGGCCATTCGTGAACAGGTAGTTATTGCTATAGAAGAAGCTTCTGTAATTATCTTCATGGTAGATGTAACTACTGGTATCACCGATTTAGATGATGATATTGCTAATTTACTGCGTAAGAGCAAAAAGCCTGTTTTTGTAGTGGTGAACAAAGTAGACAATACGGCATTAGAAACAGAATCTTCAGTGTTTTATAGCTTTGGTTTGGGCGAAATTTATACCATCTCTTCGATGACTGGTTCTGGTACAGGTGATCTGTTGGATGAAGTTGTTAAGCACTTCGAAGATATTCAGGAAGAAGAAAATACTTTGCCAAAAATTACCATTGTAGGTAGACCGAACGTAGGTAAATCTTCTTTAATTAACGCCTTAATTGGTAAAGACAGAAATATTGTAACCCCAATTGCTGGGACTACACGTGATTCGATACATATTCATTATAACCAGTATGGACACGAATTCATGTTTATTGATACTGCTGGTTTGCGTAAAAAAACCAAAGTAAAGGAAAACATCGAATTTTATTCGGTAATGCGTACTATTAAGGCTTTGGAAGATTCTGACGTGGTGATGCTAATGTTAGATGCGGAAGAAGGCTTAGAATCACAGGATATCAATATTTTTCACCTAGCGGAGAAGAACAAAAAAGGCGTGGTGATTTTGGTGAACAAATGGGATTTGATCGAAAAGAACGACAAGACCATGAAAGCATTCGAAGAGCAAATTAAGCAGAAGTTGCAGCCATTTACCGATGTGCCTATTCTTTTTATCTCGGTGCTAAATAAACAACGTATTTTCAAAGCAATAGAAACTGCATTAGAAGTACAGAAAAACAGAAGTAAGAAAATCCCGACTTCTAAACTGAACGATGTGCTGTTACCTATTATTGAGGCTTATCCGCCGCCAGCCACCAAAGGAAAATACATCAAAATCAAGTACATTACCCAAATTAATGGCGTAGCACCAATGTTCGCGTTTTTCTGCAACCTACCTCAATACATCAAAGAGCCTTACAAGCGTTTTATTGAGAATAAGCTGCGTGAAAACTTCGATTTTTCTGGTGTCCCTATCCAAATTTATTTCAGACAGAAATAGTTGTTAAAAGTGCCTTTATCTTTCTATTGGAGAGAGGTGTAAGAAGGATAGAAAGGGTTTTAGAAAAGCAAAAACAGAAGCTTTATCCAAATTCAGCCCTGCTGTTCGCTACAATCTTTTTGTCATTGCAACCTTTTAAACCTCGCAGGTTTTTAAAACCTGCGAGGTTTCTACCAGCAACCTATGCAACAAAAAGGATTTTTGCTGCCATCAGGTTTAATTGGCAATGCTTTTGCTGGTGGGCGGGGTTGCTTAGCACAAGCTTAGGTTGTATAGCCCTTTTTGCAGCGGCATCTTTTGGGCGCACGAAGTAAGCGCAAAAATACAGCGTAAAAAAGGACTGCGTTTTCATCGTCGCACTGTCATTGCGCTACAAGAAAATGGTTTTAAATAAACTGTGCCTAGTCACTAACTACTAGTTCCTGGCCACTAATTCCTAGCAACTATTCTAAGCTCTTGTATCGTTCCCAAAATAGATACTTTGGTAGCTGTCGTAACGAGAAGGTTCTATTTCGCCTTCCTCCACTGCTTTGATAATTGTGCAACCAGGCTCGTTAATGTGCCTACAGTTGTTGAACTTGCACTGATTAAGCCTTTCCCTCATTTCCACAAAAAAGTGGCTCAGCTCTTCTTTTTCAATGTCTACAATACCCAATTCCCTAATGCCTGGCGTATCAATTAGGTAGCCGCCAAAAGGAAGATGGTGCATTTCTGCAAAAGTGGTGGTGTGTTGGCCCTTATCGCTTGACTCGCTTATTTCACCCGTCTTCAAATCAAAATCAGGTAAAATAGCATTAATTAAGCTCGATTTGCCTACGCCAGAATGGCCTGAGAATAATGTAACCTTATCTTTCAGCAAAGCTTCTATTTGGGCAATATTGGTACCTTGCAGCGCAGAAACTTCATAGCAGGAGTAGCCAATATTTTCGTAGATGGCTTTGTAATCAGCCAATATATCCAAGCCATCATCACTGTAAATGTCAAGCTTGTTGAATATCAAACAGGTTGGAATGTCATAAGCTTCGGCAGTTACCAAAAACCTATCGATAAAACCCAGGGAAGTACGTGGCGAGGCCAAAGTCACAATCAAAAAAGCCTGATCCAGGTTGGCAGCAATAACTTGTGTTTGTTTGCTGAGGTTAATGGATTTACGGATGATGTAGTTCTTGCGGTCGTGTAGGTGGTTGATTACACCCGTTTCGGCATTAGGTTCCAGCTCAAAATCTACATTGTCGCCAACGGCAATAGGATTGGTGGTTTGTATACCTTTAATACGAAACTTACCCTTGATGCGACAAGAATAAATATGGCCGTCTTCGGCAAATACTTGATACCAACTTCCGGTAGATTTAATGACTAATCCCTGCATATTTAATTGATGTAAAGGTAAGTTTTTGTGCTGAAAGTAGGATAAATATTAATCGTAATTAACCACCTTAGCCATCTTAGATCATTTTAGTTTTTATGAGCGGTATGCATAGATGATCTTAGGTTTATTAGATGGTTTAATTAATTGATTTGGCTACACTACAATCTAAGACATTTAGTTTTTGTAGGAATACGTATACTTAGATGTTCTAAGGTGTCTAAGGTGGTTCAAAAAAACGAAAACACCCTAAAACAAAAATGCCCCAACAATGTCGAGGCATTTTCATTAGAATTTAATATCTCTTATTCCGAGAAATCAAAAGTCTCCATAAACTTAGTGGTAAAATTACCAGCTCTAAAGTTAGGGTCCTTCATCAATTTCAAATGGAAAGGAATCGTTGTCTTAATACCTTCAATTACAAATTCACTCAAGGCACGTTCCATGGTGCAAATTGCTTCTTCCCTAGTTTGAGCTACGGTAATCAGCTTCGCGATCATTGAATCGTAGTTAGGTGGAATTTGGTAGCCTGCATACACGTGTGTATCTACACGAACCCCGTGACCACCTGGTGAGTGGAAATTGGTAATTCTGCCCGGTGAAGGACGGAAGCCATTGAAAGGATCCTCTGCATTGATACGACATTCAATCGCATGCATATCAGGGGTGTAATTTTTACCAGAAATAGGAATACCAGCAGCAACTTTAATTTGTTCTTTGATCAAGTCGAAGTTAATTACCTCTTCTGTTACTGGGTGTTCTACTTGGATACGAGTGTTCATCTCCATGAAGTAGAAATTACGGTGTTTGTCTACCAAAAACTCAATAGTTCCAGCACCTTCATAGCTTACTGCCAAAGCACCTTTAATGGCAGCTTCGCCCATTTTCTGACGTAATTCATCAGTCATGAAAGGAGAGGGGGCCTCTTCCACCAATTTTTGGTGACGGCGTTGGATAGAACAATCTCTTTCTGATAAGTGGCAAGCTTTACCGTATTGGTCACCAATAATCTGGATTTCAATGTGACGAGGATCTTCGATGTATTTCTCTAAATAAAGACCATCGTTACCAAAAGCAGCACCTGATTCTTGACGAGCACTATCCCATGCATTCTCGAATTCTTCATCTTTCCAAACCACACGCATCCCACGACCACCACCGCCAGCAGTAGCTTTTAAAATTACGGGATAACCCATACCGTTAGCCAATTTGATACCTTCGCTAACGCTTTCCAATAAACCTTCTGAACCTGGAATAGTAGGTACTCCAGCTTTTTTCATCGTTTCTTTAGCCGACGACTTGTCGCCCATGCTGTTGATTTGCTCAGGTGTAGCGCCAATGAACTTAATCCCATAATCACGACAAACTGAAGAGAATTTAGCATTCTCAGACAAGAAGCCGTAGCCTGGGTGAATGGCATCTGCATTGGTTAACTCCGCAGCAGAAATAATATTAGGAATGCTCAAGTAAGAGTCTTTGCTTGGCGGTGGGCCAATACAAACAGCCTCATCGGCAAAACGTACGTGTAAGCTATCTCTATCAGCTGTAGAGTAAACCGCCACGGTTTTAATGCCCATCTCCTTACAGGTACGGATAATACGCAAAGCGATTTCGCCCCTGTTGGCAATTAATATTTTTTTAAACATAATTTCTCTTTAATTAGCTAATTAGCTAATTGATTAATTTGCTAATTAAATAGGTTCTACTAAGAATAAAGGTTGGTCGTACTCAACAGGAGTAGCGTTATCTACCAATATCTTTACGATACGGCCAGAAACTTCACTTTCAATTTCGTTGAAAAGTTTCATCGCTTCAATAATACAAACCACTTTACCAGTGCCTATTTCGTCGCCAACGTTAACAAACGAAGGTTTGTCAGGGCTTGCAGAACGATAGAAAGTACCAATCATAGGAGATTTTATGGTGATGTACTTAGAAGTGTCTTCTGAAGCGGTAGATGCCGCTGGCGCCGCAGGCGCTGCTGCTACTGGAGCTGGAGCCGCTACTGGTGCTACAGCTGTTGCAACTGGTGCCTGTGTAGGAACGGCAGCATTTACATAAACTGGATTTTGGTTAGTTTTGATGGTAATCTTGAAGTTTTCTTGTTCTAGAGAAACTTCATTCACTCCCGACCGAGAAACAAATTTTATTAGTTCCTGAATTTGTTTGATATCCATTCTCTTTTTGTTATGTTAAATAATTGTTGTCTTATTTTGATTAACTAAGTTAAGGTTTTTAGTCTATTGTTCAATGGTTCACTGGTTCAATAGTTCATTGGTTATTAGTGTGTAAGCTTAGTGCCGAATGAACTAATGAGCTAATGAACTGATTAACTATTATACGCCCATTTTAAATATACGGAGCCCCAGGTAAAGCCTCCACCAAAGGCAGCTATGATAATGTTGTCGCCTTTTTTAAGGTCTTTTTCCCATTCCCATAAACAAAGCGGAATAGTACCGTTAGTGGTATTGCCATAACGCTCAATGTTTACCATTACCTTTTCGCTATCAACGCCCATTCTCGAAGCAGTAGCATCAATAATGCGCTTGTTCGCTTGGTGAGGCACCAACCATGCCACGTCATCAGAAGAAAGGCTATTTCTTTCCATGATTTCAGCTGCTACATCAGCCATATTGGTTACGGCAAACTTAAATACGGTTTGTCCTTCTTGGTAAGCGAAATGTTCTTTAGCATCTATGGTTGCGTGAGTTGCAGGATGTACAGAACCTCCAGCTTTCATGCCCAAGTATTTACCACCTGAACCATCACTTCTTAAAATCGAATCCTGTATCCCAAAGCCTTCTTCATTAGGCTCAAGCAAAGCGCATCCGCAACCGTCACCAAAAATAATACAAGTGGTACGGTCTTCATAATTGATGATAGACGACATTTTATCACCACCTACTACCAATACTTTTTTATGCTTGCCCGACTCAATGAACTGTGCGCCTGTGGTAAGTCCGAAAACAAAACCAGAACAAGCCGCTTGCAGATCGTAACCCCATGCATTTACAGCTCCAATTTTATCCGCCAATACATTTGCCGTAGCAGGGAAGGTAAAATCAGGAGTGGTAGTACAAAAAATAATCAGGTCAATTTCTTTGGCGTCAATGCCTCTTTTTTTCAAAAGACCATTTACGGCAGGCACGGCCATATCCGAGGTACCTAAGCCTTCGCCTTTTAATATTCTTCGCTCTTTAATACCAGTTCTGGTGGTAATCCACTCGTCAGAGGTGTCAACAATAGTTTCTAACTCCTTGTTGGTTAACACATATTCGGGAACGTAACCATTAACTGCGGTAATAGCAGCGTGAATTTTACTCATTTTGTTGTGTGTTTAATTATTGGAATGCGGCTTGTATTTTACCAACCAATCCAGTATTAATCATGTCCCTAGATTGGAAGATCATATTCTTCACAGCTTCTGGGCTCGATATTCCATGTCCAATCAACACTGGGGCATTTACGCCTAATACAGGGCTGCCACCATAGTTTTCGTAATTGAAACGGTCAAAAAACTCATCCTTCAAACCCTTCTTGATCGTCAGTACGTAAAAAGATTCAGCCAACTTCAGCATGATGTTCCCCGTAAAACCATCACACACAATAACATCAGCCTTATCGTTAAAAAGGTCTCTGCCTTCCACGTTGCCAACAAAATTAAAATGTGGGGATTGTTTCATTAATGGAAAGGTAGCCATGGCCAGCATGTTGCCTTTTTCATCTTCTTCGCCAATATTCATTAGCGCTACCTTCGGATTTTCAATCTGCATGATATGTTCAGCATACAAGCTGCCCAAAATACCAAAATCTACCAAGTTGTCTGGTTTGCAGTCTGCATTTGCGCCAACATCTAATAAAAGGCCAACGCCTCCTTTTAGTTTGGGCACAATGGTACAAAGGCACGGTCTGGCAATACCCGCAATGGGCTTAACGCTAAAAACAGCGCCCACCAGCATAGCACCAGAATTGCCTGCGCTTGCAAACGAATTAATTTTGCCTTCTTTTAATAATTGAAAGCCAACAGAAATGCTAGAATTGGGTTTTTGAAGGATCGCTTTGGTAGGGTGTTCACCCATGCCAATCACTTCTTCGGTGTGTACGAATTCGAAATGATCGGGATTGAATCCTTGCTCAGAAAGAAGCGGTTTAATCTGCTGGGTATCTCCAATTAGCACTAAATGCTCATCTGGAGCCAGGGATTGATGAGCTGCTATTGCTCCCAAAACAATTGCTTTGGGAGCATAGTCTCCGCCCATAATATCGAGACCTATTTTCATAGTAAAAAATCTTTTGTGTAAGCCAAGTTGGCTTTTATTTCCATTGGCTAAGTTAACCTTAAACTAACGGAACACAAAAATTTTTCAGAAAATTAACCTATCGAAGTGTTTTCTATAACTAATTTACCGTTGTAGTAAAGGTTACCATCAACGTTGTAAGCTTGGTGAGGTACGTGTACTGCACCAGTAGTTTGGCAAGTAGTCAACGAAGGAGCTACAGCTTTGTAGTGTGTTCTTCTTTTATCTCTTCTTTGTTTAGAAGTTTTACGCTTTGGATGTGCCATCTGAGTTTTTTATTTACTATTTTAATTTTTTCAACGCTTCCCAACGTGGGTCGTCAATTTGTTCTTCTTGTTCTTCGTTTCCTGCTTGCAGCTTGTCTAAAGTATTCAACATCTGCTCATCACAGGTTTGTCCAGCTTGCTCGCATTTATTAATAAAAGGTACTGCAACGGTAATGAATTCATAAATCAATTCAGAAACGTCAATTGCGGTTTCCTTTCTTGGCAAAATGATGATTTCTAAATCTTCCTCTTCGCCTTCTGCATCTTCTGCAAACTTTACAATCTGCCTTTCATCTAATTCAATTGGTTGGTCAAAATCAGATAAACATTTGTCGCAATTTAATTTTATAGTTCCTTCAACATGGAAACCCAAAATTAACATGGTTTCTTGTTTATCTAGTTCAACCGTTGCTTTAAGCGCTCCATCTTTAACCAAAGAATGCTCAAACGCATCAAAAAAGCTTTTATCAATTTCGAAATCGAATTGATGCTTCCCCAATTTTAAACCGGTAAACGGGATTGAAAATTGTTTTAATGCTTTCAATTGTAACTAAATTTTAGCCTGCAAAGGTATGAAATATTTTATTAATTGAAAATAAATTTAGAAAAATGAGTAGCAGAAAATATTAAAAGAATTACGGTAGCTAATTATTTGGAAAACAACGGCGGTAAATCGTGGCAATAGCCGCCCTTCTTTCTGCTTTACTTCGTCCTCGTACCTCGTCCTCGTGTTCGCTTCAATAAGGTTTATTTTACAGCGCAAAAAGCGTTTGGCTTTTGTTTAGGTCAAGTTAAACTATCTGTGGTCAAAGTGGTCTTATCGAAAACCTTACCAACAAAATGAAAATTTTATCGCCGCTTCTCTTTTTATTTTTCTTCAGTATTATTGCTAAGGCACAACATTTCAAGGTTCTTGGTACAGCAGGCTATCGGATCATCGAAGAAAATAAAACTGCCTTTCCAAAGTTTTATCAATTATTTCATCAGCTTTTAGATCAAGAACCTTTGTTGAAACAAGTCATTTTTATCAATAAAAAAACTGGCGGACCTGGCTTTGCCAATCCTAATGGAACAATAACGCTCAATCTGGATTATTTTATTCGTAAAAAGCCTCGTTTTGACGACAATAGATGGTTAGTGGTATTGTACCACGAAGTCGGACACCTGCATTACTTTGATGAAACCCCTCGGCCTAGAAGAAATCCAGAGGACAGTGAAAGGGCAGCCTTTGAGTATTCATTACAGAAAACAAAAGAGATGGCCATGAACAATGATTGTTTGCCTTTAAAATCGGGTTTGCAAAATATGTTATTGCGCAGTCAGAGCAATGAAACCACTGATCCGCATGTAAGAGCTTTAAAACGAATGGTGAATGAACCTTTATATGCAGAATATGTGGCCTTTCAAAAAGCAAACTGTAAGTAAACTTTAATCCGTTATTATTTGTTTATTATCAAAAGCAATATTATGGAAAGAGTAGAATTAATAGAATTATTGGAAGTTATTGAACAACAAGTGAGCTCCTCTATATTAGGGGGTAGAGAAGCTGATTACGAAGAATTAGAAGCGCTAGGCTACGTTAAAATAGACAGGGACAGCGTACAATGGGCCGCATCTATCACGCCACAAGGAAGAGATTTCTTAAATAGAAGTTAACCATAAAAGGAGAGCAAGCAGCTGTTAGCTATGTTACTTTACTTTATGATGGTTAAGCTACCAGTAATTTTTTGTTTGCCATCTAAATTAATGACGTAATAATATACTCCTGGAGGTGAGGCTTTGGTATTATGAAAGCCATCCCAGGGCTTCTTGTAGCCAATGGAATTGAAAATCTCGATACCATTTCTGGAAAATATTTTTACAGAGCATTGCGGGAACATTCTCAGTTCGTCTATGTTCCAAACATCATTAATGCCATCACCGTTAGGGCTAAATGCACTTGGAGGATTTACCTTTTCAATTTTGATAACCCTTATTGTTAAGGTGTTAGAAATTACGAAATTAGTGCTTGCACATAAGGTGTTGACAGTAACTTCGCAAGTAATGTGGTCTTGGTCCTGCAAGTTATTAGTTGTAAAAACATTTCCGCCAATGTAAACTATTTGACCATTTATTTTCCATGTATATGTTGGATAGGTTCCCTTATTTATAGTAAAAGCGGTGAAAGTAACCTCCATGTCCTCATAAATTTTCTTTTCATCTGTAGAGATTGAAACTTCAGGGATAACAATTGGTCTAAGGATTACGCTAATTGCGTTACTGGTTGCTGCGGTAGTTGCTTGGCAATATGGTGCGTTGCTGTTGATGGTACAGCTAATCACATCGTCATTTTGGAGCTGATAAGATTGGAAAATTTTATTGTTCTGGCCATTAATGGGTGCGCCGTTGATGAGCCATTGGTAGGATGGGTTATTCCCTGCATTTGAAGGGAATGCTTCAAATGTTTGTAAGGAACCTCTACAGATATCGTTTGCATCTAAATTTATTTGTACGCTTGGCCGATCTGTCGGATCTTGAAGTGTAATATTATTGCTTTGCACGGTAGTAGTAGCCACGCAAGGATCAAGATTGGTTAAGGAGCAGCTCACAACGTCATTGCCTTTTATTGTAGAACTGCTGAATGTGCTTGCATTTGCATTTGGGACATCAATACCATTTACTTTCCATTGTAGGGTCGGGTTGCTTCCTCCATTGGTTGAGTTTGCCGTAAATACGGAAGGGAAGTTAGTACAGGTAATACTCTTGTCTACAGTAATGCTAATTTGAGCATTTGCTTTTGCTTTAATGTTTATCGGATTAGAAGTTACTTCACATCCACTAGTGGTAGTAATCTTTACGGTATACACCCCATTAGAAAGGGTAGTGTAGCTACCTGTGTAAATATTTGAAAATTTAATTACTCGTGCGTTATCAAAATCACTTACAAAAAGATTGTTGTAATCATCCATAAAAATACCCACTGGCTTTATCTGATTTGGATTACTACCTGGTCCATTTCCTCCTGCTATAATCATGCCCGATGGAGCTCCTAAAGGCCATTTCAATACGGCGTAGCCCGTGTAATCACAGATGTACATGTTATCGGTTTGATCAACATAAATTCCTAAAGGATTAGTAGATAATGAAGCTACAGTAGTTCCTGAATTTGCGCCGATAACCCATTTTTGGATTCGAGTATTATCTGTATCGCAGATGTAGAGGTTATTGTTGTTATCTACAAAAATCCCTGTTGGACTGGCTAGCTGGTTAGGGCTTCTGCCTGTGCCATTTCCCCCAGCCACAATCCTCGCTGAACCCGTGGCATTGGCAAACATTAAAATACTTTCATCATTTTGTGCAGAAACATAAAGATTTCCGCTATTGTCGAAACAAACGCGTGTTGGAGCTCCAATGCCTGATGCTACTGTTGTGCCACTGGTCGCTCCGGGAGCCCATTTCTGCACCCTGCGGTTATTTTGGTCGGCTACATAGATGTTGCCATTCCTATCTACGGCTACACCTGTGGGTCTATTAAATTGATTTGCTCCGCCTCCAGAACCATTTCCTCCCGCTACAGTAACTCCACTGGTAGCTCCAGGAGCCCATTTCTGTATGCGATTATTGGTCATGTCTGGAATGAAAAGATTCCCGTCTTTGTCCACGAATATTGCTGCTGGATTGGCAAATTGATTTTGTGCACTTCCTGTACCATTGCCACCAGCCACTACAATACCATTATTTTGTTGCGCGATATTTTGATTTAGGATGGGAACCCCGTCAAGCATCCAGGTGATTGATCGGACAGGTTCCGAGCTTCTTACGGTAAGTACGTCACCTACGCAGGTTCCTCCATCCAAAACTACACTGCATAATTTTGGTTGTTGGTTAGATGGCTTTTTGGGAGTAAATGAGCTGCTAAAAAGGAAGAAAAAAAAGCTAATGCTGACGAGAAAGAGGTGGTTTAGATGAAGTTTTTTCATCACTGTCAGTTTGCGTCGTCCTTCACATCAGTGGCCGTTTCAATGATTTTGCCGCCAGTTTTTAACTGATTGCGCAGCATCGCTTCTTGCTCCCTGCGGTTTTTAACAATGTGGATGGCCGCAAATAAAGCTTCCATAAATGAAGTAGGATCTGCTAGGTTTTTACCTGCAATATCGTACCCAGTGCCATGGTCTGGAGAAGTACGTACAAACTTTAATCCAGCAGTATAGTTTACGCCCGTTTCAAACGCGATTGTTTTAAAAGGAATTAAACCTTGGTCGTGGTACATGGCCAGCACTGCATCAAATTGCTTGTAGGTCCCGTTTCCAAAAAAACCATCAGCAGGGTAGGGGCCAAAATTGATGATCCCTTTGTCAAAAGCTTCTTGAATGGCTGGAGCAATAATTTCGGCTTCTTCATTGCCTAACAACCCATTATCGCTAGCATGTGGATTAAGGCCCAACACAGCAATCTTCGGTTTTTCGATCCAAAAATCCTTTTTCAGACTTTCATTGATCAACTGTAGTTTTTTAACGATTTTTTCCTTGGTAATGCTTTTGGCTACATCGGTTACAGGAATGTGTCCAGTCACCACGCCAACACGCAAAAGATCGCTTACCAAAAACATCAACACATCATTGCTTCCGCTGCGCTCTTGAAGGTATTCGGTATGGCCTGGGAATTTAAAATCAGCAGATTGAATGTTGTTTTTGTTGATCGGTGCCGTTACCAAAGCATCAATAGCGCCACGTACCAAGTCGTCGGTAGCTTTTTGCAATGAAATAAAAGCGTATTTACCTCCAGTTTCATTGGCAGTGCCTAAATCTATCTTTATATCCTCCTCCCAACAATTAATCATGTTAGGTTTATGAGCAGCAGCAGCTTCGGCATTAGGAATTACATTAAACATGAACTCGCTTAAACGTAAAGCTTTGCGATGAAAAGAGGCAACTTTGGTATGGCCATAAACAATTGGCGTGCAGTAATCCAAAATCTTGCTTTCGGCAAGTGTTTTTAAAATTACTTCTAAACCAATGCCGTTAATATCGCCTATACTAATACCTACCTTAATCTTGTTGCTCATGCCTAAAAATAAAATTTAGCGCAAAATAACGAATAGATGTGAGATATAGGATATGAGATGTAAGATTTGAGACACATCATGAGACTTTGGATACCTGTTTTCAACCTTGGTTTAATCTCTTAAAGGTTAAAAAAAGCCCTACAAAGTGATGTTATTCATGATGAAAAAACACAGGAGCTGCTTGAAATGCTACCCTCATTGATAGTAATTTGTAATCCTACAATCGTAAATCATAAATCCTTACCTTTGGCACATGAGTTTAGTTAAAGCAAAGAAGCATTTAGGGCAACATTTTTTAACCGATAAGAACATTGCACAAAAAATCGTGGATGGGCTTATCCATACGGATAAATATCGTCAGGTGTTGGAGGTGGGCCCTGGAATGGGGATTTTGTCAGATATTTTGTTGTCCAGAGAAGATTTGGAAACCTTTCTGATCGATATCGATGTTGAATCTTTCAACTTCCTTCGCGAGAAATACCCCCAGTTGGGTGATAGGCTTATTAACGGTGACTTCTTAAAGCTAAGTTTCGAATCTATTTTCCCAGGCAAGTTTGCTGTAATTGGCAATTTCCCTTATAACATCTCTTCACAAATTTTATTCAGGATTTTGGAGAGTCGCCATAACATTGTAGAAATGGTGGGCATGTTCCAAAAGGAGGTGGCCGAGCGTGTAGCTGCTAAACCTAGCACTAAAGAGTATGGCATATTAAGTGTGCTTACTCAAGCTTATTACGATATTGATTACCTGTTTACCGTGAAACCTGGAACATTTAACCCACCTCCAAAAGTTAATTCGGGAGTGATTCGTTTATCCAGAAATAGTGTTGAACAGCTAGGGTGCGATGAAAAATTATTTTGGAGAGCAGTGAAAGCGGGATTTAACCAACGTAGAAAAACTTTGCGAAATGCACTTTCTGCTGTGGTGCCGAGAGATAAACTGGGCGAACACCCTTTTTATGAAAAAAGAGCGGAGCAACTTACGGTATCCGATTTTATTGAACTGACCAATTTTTTATCTACCAGATGATGCAACTTTAATCCAAATTCCAACGTCCTTATGGTGATGAAAACCTCAATTTGTACACTCTTAATTTCATTGCTAGGATTGGTAGCCTTTGCCCAGCAAGATCAGAACCAAACAGATTTGGATGCGCTATATCAGGCGATCCAAAAAATGCCCTCGTATAAAAAGTTGTTAAAAGGCGATGCCAGTTACCAGCGGCTTTATGAAGAGGTTAAAGAAAAGGTGAAAAATGCGGATGAGAAAACGACTTTTAAACAATTAAGTCGCTTAATTTATCCTATTAACGATAACCATTTAGGTTTTTACCGCACGCCCGATTCAACCTTAAAGGCAGCTTATGTTACTTTGCCTATCAATATCGATTCCTTAAGAAAGCAACTCGCCCAAAAAGACAAAAATGAGCTGGAAGGCATTTATTACATGGGCGACTATGAATTTGGACTTTACACTGCCGATCAACAGCACTATAAATTAGTACTGTTGAAAAATGGGATCTTAATGAGTGAAATCATCAAAACCCCTTATGGCGGTTATGATTGTGTACAGTATGGTGGCAGAAATGTTCCTTATCAGCTGATTAAAAATGTAAGACTAATCAATGGTGTGCTCATAGGGACACCGTTTGTGAAAAGCAAGGAAAAGAGATTTTCTACACTTGCCAAATCAGCCGAGAATTTTGAATATAGACCCATTAACGATGAAACGGGTTATTTGAGGTTAAGTAGTTTTAATGCTGATAATGCCAATATTAAAAAATCAGAGGAGTTTTATAAAACTATTGATGGTCGTTTAGCTTCTAAATATTTAATTGTAGACCTACGTAACAATACTGGAGGTGCCTACAAAACTTCGCAAAAATTTATCAATCTCTTTAAAAAATATAAAGGCAAAATCTTTATCCTTCAAAACGCCCAAACGGTAAGCAATGCCGAGCAAGTCATTATTGGGTTAAAAGGCCAAAAAAATATCGTAACGCTTGGCGAACAATCTAAAGGGATGATTACATTTGGAAGTAACTACGGAAAAATAATATTGCTTCCCAGCGGTCGCTTTACCTTTTATCCTACCGATATGGAAGGTATCGACAAGGAGTTAGCCTACGAAAGTAGGGGTGTTAACCCAGATGTGCTGTTAGATCCGTACAAAAGCGATTGGATTGAACAAACGCTTGAATACATTAAAAAAACGCCTTAGGCATGAGCAAAAAAATATTAATTGTTGACGATTTACATCCTGTTTTTAAAGAACGTGCTACGGCATTGGGATATGTTGTTGACGATAGACCGTTAATTACCAGAGCAGAAACACTTGCAGCTATTGCTGATTATGAAGGAGTTGCCGTAAGAACCAAATTTAGGATAGACCAAGAAATTTTTGAAGCAGCATCCAAGCTAGCGTTTGTAGCCAGGGCGGGAGCTGGACTTGATAATATTGATATCGACATCGCTAAACAACGCAATATTGCCCTTTTGGCCGCTAATGAAGGCAATATGGATGCGGTAGGAGAACATGCCGTTGGCTTGTTGTTGTCGTTAATGAATAATTTCCGCCAAGCCGATTTGCAGATCAGGAATGGTATTTGGGATCGTGAAGGCAATAGGGGCTACGAGTTGAAAGATAAAACGGTTGGTATTATTGGTTATGGTTTTATGGGACAAAGCTTTGCCCGCAAACTATCGGGCTTTGGCGTAAATGTGCTGGCCTACGATAAATATAAAACCAACTTTAGCGATGCCTATGCAAGGGAAGTGAGCATGGAGGAAATTGTGAAACATAGCGATGTGTTGAGCTTGCATATTCCATTGACCAAAGAAACTAGGCAGATGGTTGATGACGAGTACTTTTTTCACTTTAAAAAGCCTATCTTTTTCATCAATACCGCTAGGGGAGAAATTGTAAATACCCAAGCAGTGCTTAACAATATTGCTAATGGCAAAATTATAGGGGCCGGCTTGGATGTATTGGAAAATGAAAAATTTCCAGCTTTAGCAGTGCAGCCTTGGTATGAGTCGCTGAAAACCAACGAGAAAGTAATTTTAACGCCTCATGTGGGCGGTTGGACATTCGATTCCTATCGTAAAATTTCTGAAGTTTTAGCCCAGAAATTAGAGAATATGAATAGATAATTTGTTAAATTGGCACAAACAAAACAATTTAGACAAGTATAAGTGGAGAAACGATTTTTGAAACTTGTACCTCTCGATTCGTATCTAATTATGGCTAAGCATCATATATACAAAACCAATTTGGTTTGGGTAGGCAACAAAGGTTCAGGTACAATGGATTACCGTTCGTACGATCGTGATTTTACCGTTGAGATAGAAGGTAAAATGCCCATTCAGGGTTCTTCTGATTCGGTTTTTTTAGGTGATAAATCTAAATACAACCCTGAAGATTTGCTGCTTTCTTCTGTATCGTCTTGTCACATGCTTTGGTATTTACATCTCTGCTCTAAAAACGGTATCGTAGTAATAGAGTACACAGATAACGCAACAGGTACGATGACCGAAAATGCCGATGGTAGCGGAAAGTTCACCGAAATATTGCTGCAACCGCAAGTCGTGATTTCAAAACCAGAGGATATTTCTTGGGCCAATTCTTTACATGCCGAAGCCAGTAGAATGTGCTTTATTGCAAGTTCACTCAACTTCCCCGTAAAACATCAGGCAAGTTGTACTGCCATAGGTAAATAAAAATTCCCTTTTAAAATACCTAAAAATGGGTATTGTATAGGCAAACCCATTCATTCATATTTACTGGTATTTAATATCAGTTTACAGTATGAAAAGGACACTATTTTTCCTGCTTTTTATTCTTGCCGCTTACGTAAAAGGCCAAACACCTTATTTATTAAAAGATGTAAATTCCTCTGGAGCTGCGGTATCCTCGAGTCCTAGCCATACTATTGAAGTTGGAGGAAGTATATATTTTGTGGCTAGAGATGCAGCTAGTGGTTCTGAATTATGGAAGACTGACGGAACAGAAGCGGGGACTGTGTTGGTTAAAGATATTAGGTCCGGTAGTTTGGGTTCAAATCCGCAATCTTTAACCAACGTAAACGGGGTACTGTACTTTGTTGCCGAGGACGGTGTAAACGGCTATGAAGTTTGGAAGAGTAATGGTACCGCTGCGGGTACGGTAATGGTAAAAGATATTAGAGCTAGTATTGGAGGATATGTGCCCTACTTACTTACCAATGTGAATGGCACCTTGTTTTTTACTGCAGACGATGGGGTTAACGGACTAGAGCTTTGGAAAAGTGATGGTACTGCTACGGGAACGGTAATGGTGAAGGATATCGTTAGTGGGGCTAGTTCGGGATTTCCGCGCCTATTTACCAACGTAAATGGCACTTTGTTTTTTGTGGCCGATAATGGTATCAATGGAGAAGAACTTTGGAAGAGTGACGGTACTACCGCTGGGACTATGATGGTAAAAGATATCAATGTAGGTGTCGGGACAAGTACTCTCGAAAATCTTTTGAATGTAGGTGGCACACTCTATTTTACAGCAGATAATGGTACCAATGGCATTGAACTTTGGAAGAGTAATGGTACTGCCGTAGGTACAGTGATGGTCAGTGATCTGAATCTTGGCTCAGGTAATTCGGATATCGTAAATTTGACCAATGTTAATGGAACCCTATACTTTATTCTAGGAAATGGATCACTAGCAAGTAAAGTAATGAAGAGTAATGGCACAGCTGTTGGAACAGTTACCGTTAAAGATTTTTCTTCTGAGTCTCGACCCTATGGTTTAACGGCCAATGGTAGCATTCTTTATTTTTCAATTAATAATAATGTAGGTGAAGTTGAATTATGGAAAAGCAATGGTACTACCGTTGGTACTACGCTGATCAAAAAAATATATAGTGGAAATTCGTTCAATCAGGCTTCCAATTTTTTGATGTTGGGGAGCACCCTTTATTTTTCTGCTACTGATGACGTGAACAATCGTGAGCTCTGGAAAAGTGACGGTACGTTGGCAGGAACGGTAATGGTAAAGGATATCGCCTCAGGAAATATTGGATCTAGCCCTGGTACTTTTGCAACACTTAATAGCACTTTATATTTCTCCGCTTATGATGCAATAAATGGTTTTGAACTCTGGAAGAGTGACGGAACTGCTGCAGGTACCATAATGATCAAGGATGTTTATATCGGTACGGGTAGCGCCAACCCTCAACTACTTACTTTGGTAGGTAATCAAGTGTTTTATGTTGCAGATAATGGTGTAGACGGAAATGAGCTTTGGAAAACAGACGGCACTTTAAGCGGTACAAGTATGGTCAAAGATATTTATCCAGGAAGTGGGATGCCGAACCTTTTAAAACTTACCAATGTTAATGGTACTTTATACTTTTCGGCTAATAACGGACCTCAAGGGCAAGAACTTTGGAAGAGCGATGGAACGGCGGTAGGAACGGTGATGGTTAAAGACATTTATCCAGGTGTACAGGGGTCTAATCCCTCAAATCTGACTAATATCAATGGCACCTTATATTTCTCGGCCAACAACGGAACCCAAGGAACTGAACTTTGGAAGAGCGACGGCACGGCTGCGGGGACCGTTCTGGTAAAAGATGTTTATCCGAGTAGCGGAGATGCTTATGTAGATCTTTTTATAAACGTAAATGGTACCTTGTTTTTTGTGGCAAGTGATGGGGTAAATGGGAGGGAACTTTGGAAAAGCGACGGTACTACGGCTGGGACTATGATGGTCAAAGATATTTATAGCGGATCTTTTGATAGCGGTATTAATAATATGACCAACGTGAATGGCACCCTATTTTTCGCCGTTAATGATGGCGTAAATGGATATGAACTTTGGAAGAGCGATGGCACTACTGCAGGAACAATATTGGTGAAAGATATACGCAGTGGAGCATTGGGCTCATATCCAATTAATATGATAGGTGTAGGCTCCACCTTATATTTTGTCGCCGCGGATGGTTTTAGTGGCCATGAACTCTGGAAAAGTGACGGGACCACAGCAGGCACGGTGATGGTAAAAGATATTTGGAATGGTAGTAATGGGGCAAGCCCTAACAGCATGGTTAATCATAACGGAACTTTATTTTTTACAGCAAACGATGGCGTAAATGGTAGTGAACTTTGGAAAAGCGATGGTACCGATGCAGGGACAGTGATGGTAAAAGATATTTTTAGTGGAGTAGGGTCTTCTTCTCCGTCACAGATTGTAAGTGTAGGTAATGCCTTATTCTTCTCGGCCACCAACGGTGTTGATGGGTTGGAACTTTGGAAAAGTGATGGCACTGTAACAGGGACACAAATGGTGTACAACATCAGAAGTGACATCGGAAATTCTGCTCCTACATTACTTACCAGATTAAATGATCTTTTGCTATTTAAGGCTGATGATGGCACAGCTGGTACGGAGCTTTGGGCGTTACAGCTTCAGTCGGACGTGTTGCCCATCAAATGGCTAAAGTTTAACGCTAAACTGGGGCTTGATAAAAAGGCTGAATTAACTTGGAGCGTAGAAGAAAGCGAAGTTGCCGCCTATGAAATTGAAAGCAGTAGCGAAGGAAAAACTTTTGAAAAGTTAGCAACACTTAAATCATCAGGTAATGGCACCAACCATTATCAATTTGTTGACGACGCTCCTTTTCTGAAAGATAATTTGATTACTTATTACCGTATTAAGCAGATAGAACTTAACGGTACAAGCACCTACAGCGATATTGGTTTTGTAAAGAATGATATAGGCAAGGTCACTATATTTCCAAACCCTGTGGTAGATAAATTGACGATACAATCGAACACAAGGCAAATGGCCAAGGTGTTTGATGTAAGCGGTAAACAAATATGGCAAAAGCAATTGCAGCCTGGCGAAAATACCTTTTCTAATTTTAATTGGCCTACAGGGGTTTATGTATTGAAAGTGGCCGAAAAAGGATATAAATTAGTTAAGCAATAGGCATTTATATGACCTATTGGGGACTAAAAATTCCATCAATTTATTTGCTTTTATAGTTTTAGGCTTATATCTTCGTTTTTAACACAAAGCAAGACTATGTAGGTTAATCACCCATGTAGTCTTGTTTGTTTTTTAAGAGGATTAAAGAAAAGAAATAGCGTTATGGCAGAAATTACCTACTACACTAAAGAAGGGTTAGATAAACTTAAAGAAGAATTACATCAGTTAAAAACTGAAGGGAGGTCGTCAATAGCAAAAGCCATTGCTGAAGCCCGTGATAAAGGTGATCTATCAGAAAATGCAGAGTATGATGCGGCGAAAGAAGCACAAGGTTTGCATGAAGCAAAGATTGCAAAATTAGAGACCGTACTGGCCAACTCTAGGCTGTTAGACGAATCGAAGTTAGACTTGTCAAAAGTATTGGCACTATCTATCGTTAAAATAAAAAATGTAAAAAACGGGGCTACCATGACCTATCAGTTGGTAGCTGAAAGCGAAGCCGATTTGAAATCAGGAAAAATTTCGGTGAAGTCACCTATTGCCCAAGGTTTATTAGGTAAATCTGTTGGCGATAAAACTGAAATAGAAGTGCCAGCAGGCAAAATCGAATTTGAAATTCTGGAAATCTCTAGATAATAGTAGTTACATGTTATGGGTTAAATGTTGCGAGATTTGCAACTTAGCCCGTAACTGGTAACCCATAACTCAAAACCAACATGAGTAGCATCTTTTCTAAAATAGTAACGGGAGATATCCCTGCGCACAAGGTAGCGGAAACCGAAGAATTTTTGGCCTTTTTAGACATCAGTCCTTTGGTACTGGGCCATACCTTGGTAATTCCCAAAAAAGAGGTGGATTACATTTTTGATATAGATGACGAACTTTATCAAGGCTTGATGTTGTTTGCAAAGCAAGTGGCTAAAGGTATCAAAAAGGCTTATCCCTGTGATAGGGTTGGGGTAGCGGTAATTGGTTTGGAGGTGCCACATGCACATGTACATCTTATTCCCATCAACCAAATGAATGATATGAACTTTGCCAATCCTAAATTGAAGCTTAGTCAAGAACAACTCGCAGAGGTGGCAGCGAAGATTAGAGCCGAGCTGTAACGTAAATTTTCACTGTAAATTCCGAGCCAAGAATCTTTTGAGTGTTTTTCTCAATTCCCTATTTTAACTTCTCATTATTCTTGTGCCTTTCCGCGTCACGAATAGTTTTTTTCTCCAGATTCTTAGCCAATGCTTCTTCAAGGTCAATTCCTGTTTGATTGGCGAGGCACATTAACACAAAAAGTACATCAGCCATTTCATCTGCTAAATCAACTTGCTCATCACTTTTTTTGAACGATTGTTCGCCGTATTTACGAGCCATGATACGGGCAACCTCACCCACTTCTTCCATTAAAATAGCGGTATTGGTCAGTTCATTAAAATAACGGATTCCAGTAGTATTGATCCAACGATCGATGATTTGTTGTGCTTCGGTAATGGTCATGGTCAAAGATAAGGATTGAGAATTAATGGCCAATGGTTAAGTGTTAATGATTAATGACAAAGATCAATGACCAATATCCAATCATCAAATGAGCAGTTAACCAAATAACCAATTAAACGATTAACCCTGTTTGATAAGGAGATCCTTCGCTGCGCTCTGGATGACAAAGTTGAAGGGATGGTGAACCAATTCCCAATGAACCAATTCCCAATGAACTAATGAACCAGTGAACTAACCCCTAACTCCTAGTCCCTAACCCCTAAAATCAAATCATCATCAGCACCTCCAAAGCTTCTAGCTCTAAGCTAAAAGAAAAATATCCGCCAAAAAACACCTTGGTTTTGAATGATTGTGGTAAGCAGCCGAAAAACTTTTTAAAAGCATTGGTGAAATGGGTAGCATGTTTGTAGCCCACCATTTCAGCGATTTCGGTAATTCGATATTGTCCAGTTAACAACATTTCCTTTGCTTTCTCCATTTTGCAAGAAATCATATGGCCAAAAACAGTGCTGCCAAATAATAGTTTGAAATGCTTTTTTAAATATTGCTCATTAGTACCTGCCGACCTCGCCAAAGACGCAATGGTATGAGAATCCGCTAGGTTGTTTTCGATGATTTCCTTTACTACGATCATCTTCTGCACCTCCAAAGGCTTTAAAGTGGCAGGAATCAACTTCTCTTCCTCATGTTGTACCAGTTGAAGACTAAGCAACTCAATAATTTTAGCTTTGGTATACAGGTTTTTTAAATGGTCTCCAAAATCGCAAAGATTGATCTCATTTAAAATGTTTTTTAGCTTGGGGCTGAGGTAAAGGTTTTTAGGAAACAGCTTCCCAATGCCTTTTAGGTTATGCAACGGAGTGCTGTAATGCTGCGGCACATATCGGTAAAAGAAAGCCTCGCTCAAATAAATATGCACTAAGTCGCAATTCCCTTTGGGAGTAATCAATGTGGTTTCGCCCTTTGGCAATAAAATAATATTATACTCTGCTTGCTTAAAAGTATCTGTTTTTTGAGATGCAGCATTTTTGATACTGCAACTTCCGTATAGGCAGTATTGGATGAGTAGGATGTTTTGGTCTGAAGAAATACAAATGGGATTTGTACCAACTTCCTCGGCTAAGAGCTTTCTGAATAAGAACTTACTGAATGTTAAATGCTTTGATAGCAACGGAGCATCCATACTGTTTGGGAAAATAGACAGGTTTAAATGAAGTGCTATTGCTTTTTCTTTTTGCGTTGCTAAATTTTCGTATGAAGTCATTTCGTAGGATAGTGTTAAACCTATATTTGCCGCAATTTACATTTATTTAGACTTCTTCTAAATAAAAAGTGAAAATCAATAGGGAATAATGAAGCATTTTTTACTCGCCATGTTATGGGTTTTTGCCTTTAATACTGTAGCAAAAGCTCAAACTGGGAATATTTCTGGAAAAATTATTACGGAAAATAAAGAGCCTGTAGCAGGTGCCGTGGTCATGATCAAAGCTTTGAACAAGCAAACCTTATCTGATGAAAAGGGGTATTACGAGTTAAAGAACATCCCTTATGGTAGCCATGTATTGGAAATTGGCTCCATGGAGATACACGCTAAAAAACAAACCATTACGATAGATAAAAGTGAGCATGTGTTCAATGTGTCGGCAAAAGCAAAGGACCATAAAACACTTAACGAGGTGAGCATTACGGGTAAAACCGAAAAGAAAAAAATGGAGACCAGCGGGTTTGCGGTTGCCATTATCGAAACTAAAGAAGCTTCATTACGGAATTTGACGACCAATGAACTGTTGGATCGGAGTGTTGGCGTTCGTGTGAGGCAAAATGGTGGTGAAGGTTCGCCTATCGAATATAACTTGAATGGGATGTCTGGAAGTACCATCGGTCTGTTTTTGGACGGCATAGAGATTTCTACATACGGCTCATCTTTCAACTTAAATAATATACCACCATCAATGATTGAGCGTATTGAAGTTTACAAAGGGGTATTGCCATCTCATTTGAGTGGGAATTATATTGGAGGGGCCATCAATGTGATTATGAAAAAAGATGCGTCGGCAAATAACATTACTGCTGCGGTTTCCTATGGGTCATTTAATACTTATCGGGCGGATGTTGGTGCTTTATATCGTAATCCTAAAAATGGTTTTACTACCCGTGCTTCTGGATTTTATAGTCACTCCGATAATAATTATGAAATGTGGGGGAAGTTTTCAAAGTACACTTTACCTGGTGGTCGAATTATCAGAAACTATCGAGTGAAACGATCTAATGATGAGTTTGAGACCATTGGTGGACGTTTTGAAGTTGGTTTTACCAATGTAAAGTTGGCTGATCAGATATTTTTAGGTTATAACATCTCAGATTCTTACAAAGAAATCCCACATGGAGTTACTATGACTAAGCCCTATTTTGGACGCTTTAATGAATATCAAGCGCATGTATTTAGCTTGAACTATAATAAAAAGGATTTATTCTTTGATGGCCTTTCGCTTAATGTGAACGCTGTACACAGCAGAAGAAGTACCTATTTACAAGATACAGTAAGCCTAAGATATAATTGGGATGGTACTTTGTTGGTTAAAAATGCAGAAGGACCGCCTGAGACCTATGGTTATAGCCCTGGGAAAGGGCAACAAGGCGATGCCGTAATGAGTAATATAGAGCGTAGAATTTCAAATATACGTTCAAATTTAGCTTACGACATTTTTTCGGGGCACCGCGTTTCCTTAAACCACAAGTTTGAAAAATCTAATAGAAATGATCAAGATCTATTAGACCCAGCGAGGAGCAGATGGATTACTCAAAATGTGCTTACTACTAATATTTGGGCAATGAACTATGAGTCGGAGCTTTTTAATGGGAAATTAAAGACCAATATTTTCGGGAAATATGCCATTTATCAAACCGATCAAAAGTCGCCGATAGCGGAGAATGCAGGTGGTTTGGTTTACGAAAATTCTAGAACGACAAGGGATAACAAAGGTTTTGGAGGTACACTATCCTATGAGCCGATCAATAATGGCTATTTAATTGTTTCTGCTGAAAAATCTTTCATTATGCCTACTGATCGCCATATTTATGGTGAACCCGAAAACAACTTACTAGCAAACCCGAATATTTTGCCCGAAATGGCGATTAACTACAATTTTGGGGCTCGCTATAACATTGTTAAATCCAATAAACATAAGTTCATGCTATACGGCAATATGTTTTGGCGTAATGGCTATGACAAGATTATTTTGCAAACTCGTGTAGACGAGGTGATAGAAGGACGCGAAAACCAAATAGAAGATATACAGGTTACCCAATTTGTCAATTTATCAAAAACCCAATCGGTGGGATTTGAAGCGGAGGTGAATTACATTTTCGATAATAAATTGAACGCGATGGTTAATTTTTCCAAATTCAATTCACTATTTAAAGTAGAAAAAGATGAAAGAGGAAATCCCCACAGTCTCTATAACAAACAAGTGCCAAACGAACCTTTCTTTACCGTTAATGGGAATGTACAATACCGCTTGAATGATGTTTTTCAAAAGCGCTCTAATCTCAACCTTTATTACAATGCTGGTTATGTAGCACCGTTTAGAACCATCTGGATGGAATCGGAATGGTTTACCACACCTACTCAATTTGCCCACGATTTAGGCGCTAGCTATCGCTTCCCCAGCGGAAAATTAGTTGCGAGTTTCGATTGTAAAAATATACTGAATGCCGAGTTGTACGACAATTTTGGTGTCCAAAAGCCTGGAAGGGCCTTCTATTTCAAATTAAACTACACGATAAATAATTTTAATAAATAACAACATGGAAAATAGTTTTTTTAAAACCGCACTGTTCGGATGCGCATTAGCAATCGGGACTTTAACAGGATGCAAGAAAAGCGGAAGTTCTGAAGCTAGTTCGGTTTCGGGACCTGATGTTTGGGCCAGAAAATATATCACTTTAACAGCAGCATTTCCAGATGCTACAGGTACAGCAGGAAATGGTGGAACCATGGCTTTTGCTATCACACCAGAGCAAGCAATTAATCCTAATTTTGAAGTAAATGTTTTTACTGGTGGTTATGGCCTAAGATCTCAACGTACAGCCCGTGTACAAGGATCTATAAATGGGAACTTTTTGTACAATATCCAATATACGGGAACGGACGGAGGTATTTTTAATAAATACAAAGTTGAAGGTGGAAAAAGCTTTATAGATACTCGTGAAGAAGTAGACACAGAACCAATTTTAGGAGAGGCCCCACGTTGGGTAGTGGCTGCTGAAGGAATAGGAGTGGGTGTATATGCGTCTGCAACTATTCAGGCTTCTGCCCCAGGTGCTGGAGCTGATTTTATTGACGTGAAAAGCACTGCGAAAATCGCTATACTCAGCTTAGATGACCCTAAAATAACTCGCCAAACAGAATTTACTATTCCGTTTACTGCTGAACAAACAAAGTCTGGTTATCAAATAGGCCGTATTGATGTGCCAATTCTAAATAAGGCAAAAACGAAGATTTTTATCGGTTGTAATTTAACAAGAACAGACGTAACCAAAAAATCAACAGTGAATACTAATGGAACTCAAACATGGAGTAGTGGAACAAGAGAATTGGGTACAGCTACTTTGGTAGTGGATTATCCATCTTTAACTAATCCTAAATTGATTTATGTGGATCCTACAATCAGTAAAACGAACAACCACAGCTATCGCACCATGACACAATATGTAGGAACTGATGGACATGTTTATCAAGCTACAGCAACTTCTGGTTCTCAAATTTTACGTATCAGCGGTACAACTAACGAATATGATAACAGTTACAATTTTGATTTAAAAGCTGCTTTAAATTCTGCTAGTAATGTTTCAATTAGCTCATGGAGATACATTAAAGACGGTGTTGGTATTGTGCTTTATACCGTTAGCGGAACTACTGGCGGTTATCTGGCTTTGGTGGACTTAAATGCTAAAACAGCTACAAAATTGACTACCGATAACGAAACTGATATTGGTTTCTCAGGTAGGTCTGCAAATACAAATACAGGTGTAACTGCAATCACGGGTGCTTTTGGACAATTCCAAAATGTTGCCATTTTTGGCGATAACATATATATTCCTATGACTCCTAATGGTGTTGATGGCAATTTATATGCGATCAACTACAAGACGAAACAAGTTACCAAAGGAGCTAAATTGAAAAATCAATCAGGTAGTTTCTATTTAGGAGCTTATTAATAAATCCACTCTATTGAACAAAAAGCGCCCCGATTTTTTCGGGGCGCTTTTTGTTTAGCCTAAAATTAATTTAAAAAGGTCGATTTTGGTCTTCGGAAAGAAAACATAGGCCTTTGCAACGGAAACATAGGCCTTTGCAACGGAAACATAGGGCTTTGCAACGGAAACATAGGGCTTTGCAACGGAAACATAGGGCTTTGCAAAGGAAACATAGGGCTTTGCAAAGGAAACATGGGGCTTTACAAAGGAAACATGGGGCCTTGCAACGGAAACATAGAGCTTTGCAAAGGAAACATGGGGCCTTGCAAAGGAAACATAGGGCTTTGCAAAGGAAACATGGGGCTTTGCAAAGGAAACATAGGGCTTTGCAAAGGAAACATAGGGCTTTGTAAAGGAATCATTGTACCTTCAAGGAGAAAAAAGATCCCCTGCCAAACGTAATGTTAATCTAAAATCCCCTTATTCCTTGTTTTTCGTATCTATCATAATCGTCACAGGGCCATCGTTCAGTAAGCTAATCTTCATATCAGCACCAAAAATGCCACATTGTATTTCTTTACACAGCAACGAACTTAACTGTTTTTTCATTTCCTCATAAAGCGGAATGGCCTTGTCAGGACGTGCGGCACGAGTAAAGCCAGGTCGGTTGCCTTTTTTGGTAGCCGCAAATAAAGTAAACTGGCTTATCAACAGAATGTTCCCATCAATATCCGCTAGCGATTTATTCATCAATCCATTTTCGTCCCCAAAAACACGCATATTGGCAATTTTCTGAGCCAGCCATTCTAAATCTTCTTGCGTATCTGCATCTTCAATTCCCAATAAAACCAAAAAGCCATTGGTAATTTCGCCCGTTATTGTTCCATCTACTTTACAACTCGCTTCGGTTACCCTTTGTATTACTGCTCTCATCCCGTACTTAATGTTAATTTTGCCTTATGAAATGCAAGTATATATTGTTTTTTGTAATTCTGTTCATCGGTTGCCAACAAAAACGAGAGGTGCAAACCAGTTTTTACTATTGGAAAACCGTGTATCAAACCAATGCCGTTGAACAAAACTATTTGCAACATTTCAACAGCAAAAAGTTATTTGTAAGGATTTTAGATGTAGACAGAGATTTAAACGGCGGAATAAGTCCCGTAGCACCCATTAAATTTAAAGACCAACTCCCTAAAAACCTGGAGCTGGTGCCCGTAGTTTTTATGGTAAATGACGTACTGAAAGAAACCGACAATGCACAACTAAAAAAACTTGCTTCTAATATCGTACAGTTTGTAAACGGAAAAGTAAAGCAAGCAGGCAAATCAACTTATGGAGAATTACAAATAGATTGCGATTGGACAGCTACCACCAGAACCAACTATTTTCTGCTACTTAAGGAAATCAAAAAGCAGCTGGGCAACAAAACCATTTCCTCTACCCTGCGGTTACATCAGCTGAAAAATCAGGAGAAAAGCGGTATTCCACCAGTAGATAAAGTACTGCTAATGTGTTATAACATGGGCAACCTGAGGAAATATGGTACACAAAATTCAATTTTAGACGTACAAGAATTGAAGAAATATGCAGGAGAAAATTTAGGATATTATCCCATGCCAATAGATGTCGCCTTACCGCTATTTTCATGGGCTGTGGTGTTTAGGGGCGGGAACTATGCAGGCATTTCCAAACGATTAAAGCTGGCCAACCTTACCGCTAATAGCGCATTCACCAAAATGCATAATGGACTGTATCAGGCAAATACCGATTTACCCGAATTTGGACTCTACAAAAATGATGAAATTAGGTTTGAAGCCAGTAAATTTGAAGATATCAGACAGAGTACGGTCTATCTTGACCAATATCTGTCGAGAAAACCACTGAATTTATTGTTTTATCATTTAGATGAACAGATACTCAATAATTTTAAAATCTATGAACTGGAAGAAATCACTCATATTCTGCGCTAGCTTTTTAACCATCTTTTTTGGTGAAATTGTGGTAAACATAGCCTGTGGTGGCGAAATAGATCCTTACGATTATTATATCTCCTATTTTCATAACGATGTACAGGGGAAAGAGTATAATCAGTTTAGCTTTAGTGAATGGGAATACCTTTATCACGATCAAGAAAGTGTAGATGAGTATGATTTAAATAGCGCCGAATGGGCAAATTACCTCAAAGTAAAAAAGGAAGAAGTTCACCAGATCATGTACGAAAGCGATAGCGCTACCAATGTGCTTTTGGCGAACCTCACTAAGAAAAATTTAAAGCAACTACCCCAAGACTTGCAGCAAAATGCTTTTTTAAAAGCCTTGGCTAAAAACAAACAAGCCTTAGCCTATTTTGCCTTTGCCAAAAGTTGCGAGCCCCTTGCTGCGGTAAGCTTTGATCTTTGGAACCCAGTGCAAAGAGATACCGCACAAATGACCAATAAGGCAAAAGAAGCCCTGTTGCAGTTAGCACAGGTAAAAAAGGATTCCTTCTTAAAACTACGTTATGCTTACCAAGCCCTAAGGATGTACCACTATGCAGCCAACTATGAAGCCTGTAAAGCCACATACAAGCAATATGTAGAACCAATTTCGTCTACCGATTTAGCCAAAGGTTGGGCCATGGCCGTTTACGCAGGTTCGGTTCGTTATGGCGGAAACCCAACAGAAGCAGCCTATCTTTTCTCAAAAGTTTTTAACAGCAATCCAGAGCGAAGAGTACAAGCCTACAAAAACTTTCACTACGCGTCGGCACCTATCGATGAAGTACTGACTTTTGCTAAAAATGAAGAAGAGAAAGCCTACATTTTGGCCATCAAAAGTTTCGGTAATCCAGAATACGATTTAAAAGCCTTATATAAAGTTTATGGCAGTACACCAAACAACCTAATGAATGGTACTTTGCTAGTAAGAGAAATCAATAAACTGGAAAAGAATTTGAACCAGCCTTCTGGTTTGGCAAAAAATTACTATTACGATAACGACCAGCAGCAAAAGGACAACATCAGGAAAGCAAATTTGCAACAGTTAGAATTAACCAAAGCTTTTGCCTTAAAACTGGCAAACGAAAAAAAGTACCCAGAGCCAGAATTGGGGATCATTAGTGGCGCTTACCTTAACTGGATCAAGAATGATGATCAAGCCGCAGCCAAATTGTTAAAGCAACTTAACCCTGCACAATTAAAACCTAGCTACAGCAATCAATATCAAATCATTAACCTATTAATTAATGCCAGAAAGCTTAAAAAGCAAGGTGCTTTTAATGTTAATGAACTGGTGCCTACCTTAAAATGGTTAGATGAAAAACGTAAAGACAGAAAACCTGTTTCTGGAGATGATTACTTTGCCGAGAATAGAGAGAATAGGTTCATCTCAACCACCCGCAATTTTTATCAAGAATTATTGGTTCCCACTTACCTGAAAATGGGCGACACCACAAGAGCAGCTCTGTTGATGTTAAAAGGTGATTTTATTCCTGATTCGACCAAAAGCAACAACTTTTCTAGTCGCATGAGTTGGACCGCTCTTGAGTTTTGGCAAAACTATTTAAGCGCTTCAACCTTGGGGCAATTAGAAAAAAGATTTATCAAGGCCAATGAAAGTAGCTTTGACGCCTTTATCAACGAGGACCTGAGAAAGTTAAGCAAATCTGATTTTTACGAACTTTTTGGAACAGCCTACCTACGAGAGCATCAATATCAAAAAGCATTACAATGTTTTGAAAAGTTAGCACCTAATCATGATTTTAAAGCTCCTGAAAATTGGTACACCGAGGGAACAATGTATGCCAATCCTTTTATCACGACAATTAACGACTATCCAAAACAATTTACCTCCAAAGCGCAAACCTACAATAAGAAAACCTTTGCCAAAGAGATGGTACGTTTAGAAAAACTAATCGTTAGCGATAAAAAGAATGCTGCACAGTATTATTTCAAAATGGCCAATGGGGTTTATCAGACAGGATATTTTGGCAACTCATGGATCTTCATTAGTTATGGATGGAGCTCTTACGCGGTGAATGAAAAACCAGTTTACGTATACGACAAAGATTATAAACTGGCTCAAACGGCGAAAGCATGGTATCTCAAAGCACGTAGCTTAAGTAAAGATCCAGAGTTTAGGGCAAAATGTACTTTTATGTTGGCCAAATGTGAGCAAAAGCAAAAAGCAAATGGAGCCTTAAGTTCATCTAAATGGTACGATATTGATTATACCAATAGAATTAACCAGCTATATCAATTAAATCGCAACAATATTTATTTTGCAGAATTAAAGCAGCAATACGGAAGCACCGCTTACTTTAAAAAAGCCAGCTATGAATGTAGCTATTTGAGCGATTTTTTAGCGAGTAAGTAAATTTAACGTTGGTTTTCAGGCATGGAATCGTAATAACGAAAGTCTTATATATTTAACCTATGGTTGGTGTTATCACCAATCATATTTACGAGAAGGTACAAGTCTTTGCGTTCTTTGCGAATACTTAAAAGCCTTTGCGTTAAAAAAATAAACGCTAAGAAAAGAAGAGTCACGCTAAGAACGCAAAGTAATTATCTTTTAAAACCCCAAACTTGCAGTATCATAACTAGGGCAGGCACCCTTTTGCGAAGTAACAAAACCAGCCACCTTAGCGGCAAAATTTAGGCAATACACTATTTCTTCGCCAGCCAATTTTTTGCTCAAAAATGCCGCTAAAAAACTATCGCCGCTACCCACAGTATCCACCACAACTACTTTTTCAGCTTGGTAGTTAATCCTTTGGTTCGTATTGTAATAAGTGCCACCATCGGCCCCTTTCGTAATTAATATTTCCGAGAGTTGGAATTTTTCCATTAAAGCAGTTACTACGCTTCGCTCGTGATGCTGTGCCGTAAACCAATCTCCCAACATCGCGATTTCATTTTCGTTCAGCTTTACAAAATCAGCGTGGCTTAAAAAAGTAGCAATACTGTCCTTATCATAATAAGGCGCTCTAAGGTTCACATCAAACACCTTAAACTTTGCATGTTCCAATAACTGCAGTAGAGTGGCCCTGCTTACTTCATTTCGTGCCGAAAGACTCCCAAAAATAAAAGCATCCGCATTTGCTATTTTTGCTTCAAAATCATTTTGCCAAACAATGTAATCCCAAGCCGTAGGATAAGTAATGGTATAAACCATCTCGTTATTCTCCTTAAGTTCGGCAACCACTTCGCTGGTGCGCTGTTCGGTGTCAATTTGTATATTTTCAGCGGGAATATCCATCGAAGAAATAAAATCAATCAATTCCCTGCCAGCTTGGTCGTCACCAACGCGACTAATCAGCGAAGCATCAACGCCCAATTTTCGTAAATGGTAGGCTACATTCATAGGCGCACCACCAGCCAATCGGCCAGAAGGTAAATTATCCCATAAAATTTCTCCAAAGCAAATGGCTTTTTTAAGTTGATTTTGTATCATCTCAAGCCTATGATAAGATTTCTTGCATTTCCTTAAGTTCCGCTACTTTTTCCGCAGCACCCAAATTCTCATAAGCCGAAATCAAATTTCTAAGAATACGGCGAACAATCTCCGCATTGCTGCACGGTGCATAAAAGCCAGGTTGAGGCTCCAAGTTAAGCTGACGCAAAAACTGGTCTACATCATGCTTGCCAAAAATAGCCCCTTTGTTAAAAGCATTGATGTAAAACAACACCGCCTGCTCCCTATCAGGATTACTTTCGTCAATATAACCCAATATAAAATGCTGTGGCAAATTAACGCCATAAACAGGAATGTCTAATTTTTGTGCAATGGTCGAGTAAATAATGGCCAACGAAATCTGGTTCCCTTTTTTACTCTCCAGTACTTGGTTCAAATAAGAATTTTGCGGGTCATGATGATTTTTGGTGTTGCCGCCAAAACCAAACTGATTATAAAACACATGATTCACCAGCTTAATTTTCTCAATCGAACTCATTTCATATTGCAGGCCCACCCAAACTTCTCTTTTAATATCTTCAATTTGGTTAATAACCGCCTGCTCATCCAAATCTGGAAACTGGTAACGGTTAATAATCAATGCCCCTTGTAAAAGATCAAAAGCACCACTTTGGTACCACAAATTAAGATCCTGCTTAACGTTGGTAAACTGAATAGTATGTACAATATTCTCTATCCGTTCATGCAACATCGTATCCAACGACTTCTCCCACGCCGATTCCAGCGAGCTAATCGCATCGCTTCCGTATTCGAGCAGTTTCTCTTGCACATGCATAAAAACCTCCTCATCAGGATCATCCAATAACTTTACCAACGCATCTATTTCTGCAACATTTTTCATGTGATGTTACCCTTTCTAACCTTATTGTGTATATATTTTCGAAAATCAAGGCCAGTTTTCCATTGGTAAAAACAGCCCCGCTTTTCGTTTCAATCTTTTTGTCTTCAACAGCTGTCATCCTGAGCTTGTCGAAGGATCTGTTCCTGAAGTGCACTTTTTCTAAAGATTCTTCGCTATGCTCAGAATGACAAAAACAAAAAGTATTTCCACTTCAATCGGGTTTAGCTTACAAGCCTAAGTGCTTGTTAAAATCTCCCCTAAGCTACTTTCTACTTTTAACTTACTACTTTTAACTTTTAACTTTCTACTTTTGCCCCATGGTCCTACAATTTTTTGCCGATTATCTTAAACATCAGTTTACTGCTAAAACCAGACACGGAACACACTCGCCCTTTGTTTACAAGCTAGCGGATGAGGTAATTTACGATTTTTCTGCAAAAAGCGTTTACAAAGACATAGAAGCACAGCGAAAAAAACTTTTAGCTGACCAAAAACTCATCACCGTCACCGATTTAGGAGCAGGTTCACACTTAAACAAAAACCGTACAAAAAAGGTAGCGCAAATTGCGAAGAATGCGCTAAAATCGCCCAAATTGGCACAGTTAATTTATCGCATTGCGGCCAACCACCAACCCGCTAACATCATAGAGTTGGGCACCTGCTTGGGCATTACCACCGCATATTTGTCCAAAGCGCAGCCAAAAGCCAACGTGCTCACCATCGAAGGCTGTCCACAAACCGCCGAAGTCGCTTACAAAAACTTTAATGAACTAGGCTTAAACAATGTGGAGCTACAAGTAGGTAATTTTAACGACTTACTGCCAAAGGCCATTGAAGAAAGCACTCAGTTGGACTTCGTTTACATTGATGGCAACCATACCAAAGAAGCCACGCTCAATTATTTTGAATGGTGTTTACCCAAACTCACCGAAAATAGCCTGTTGATCTTCGACGATATCTATTGGAGCGAAGGGATGAAACAAGCTTGGGAAGAAATTAAGGCACATCCAGAAGTAACCATCACTGTCGATTTATTTTGGATTGGATTGGTTTATTTCAGAAAGGGGCAAGCCAAAGAGCACTTTAAGCTTAAAATATAATTTCTCTAATTAAAATTATTTAACTGTTAGTCAGTTAGTTAATTCTATAACTGATTTTTTAGTTGTATAACTGAAAAATCAGTTATACATTCGGTTATGGAAGAATTAACCAAAGCCGAAGAACGTATCATGCAAATTCTATGGAAGTTAGAACATGCATTTGTAAAGGACATCATCGAAGAAATAGATGAAGAGCCTAAACCTCCCTACAACACCATTTCGTCAATTGTGAGGCTTTTAGAAAAGAAAGGCTACGTAAGTTATAAAGCCTATGGCAAAACTTACGAATATTTTCCCGCCATTACCAAAGCGCAATATGCCGAAACCAGTTTTTCTAAATTATTCTCTGGTTATTTCGATAATTCGCCCAAAAGCCTATTGTCGTTTATGGTAAAGCAAGACAAACTAAGTGAAGCAGATATAGAAGAGTTAAAAGCACTCATCAATAAAAAATTTTAACATGGAACTGTTCAGCTATTTACTCAAAGCAAGTGCTGGCTTGGTATTGTTTTTCGCCTTCTATCTGCTGGTACTTCAAAAACTTACCTTCTTTAAATTCAACAGATTTTATCTGCTGGGCACTTTAATCATCAGCTTTGTTATTCCAACACTACATTTTACCATCGAAAGAGAAGTTCAACCAGTCGCTAGCGAAATAGGATCGGTAGCCTCGCTTAAAGTGGAAAATTTGCAATCCATCCACACAACACAGGCGGTTGACGTTCCCAAAGCTTTTCAACCCGAAAAATTAGCGAAGCAGCAAACGGACTGGCTAGCCTTACTTCCTTATGCCTACGCTGTGATTACTGTGTTATTGCTGCTTTTTGGAATAAGAAAGCTGTTTGTGCTGGTTCGTTATACTCGGCAAAATGCCAAATCAATAGATGGACTAAAACTTTTAGAAAAAACAGAAGGATTTACCAATTGCTCTTTTTTCAACTATGTCTTCATCAACGGATCAAATTTAGCTCCTCAAGAACTGGCCGCCTTACTTAATCACGAAAAGGTTCATGCGCAACAATACCACTCCGTAGATAAAATTATTATGATGATGGCCAAGGCAATCATGTGGTTTAATCCTGTCATTTATTTATGGGACAAAGCGCTAGAGCAAACACACGAATATGAAGCTGATGAAGCCACAGCCAATCAATTCGGTTCAAAAGATTACGCTTCCTTACTATTAAAACTGGCGGTGAGTGAAAGCCAAACTGCTTTGGTCCACAATTTTGTGAAAAGTCCAATAAAAGAGCGTATTAAGATGTTATTCAACACTAAATCAAAGAAAATGAAAAAATTAATGTATCTAATGGTCGTGCCTCTCATTTTAGGCATCACTTGGGGTTTTACTATTGAAGTGGTAAATGTTGTGCCGAGTAAGGCAACGCTAAAACAAAATGAAAATATCCAAGAAGATCCGTTGATTGGAAAAACCATTAAAGGCAGGGTAGACAGTATTTCAAAACAAATTTTTCCTAGGATATTGTATCTTAAAGTAGGGAATACGACTTATCCCATTAGGCATGATATCCCTTATCAAATTAAGGCTGGCGATGAGCTGACCGTGACCATTTCTGGGAAGATTCAAAAGTTAAGCATAAAAAATCTTGCTAAAAACGAGGAGCTGATTTACGATACACCTATTTACATGGTCAATGCTGCCGCTACGCCAACAGGTAAATCGTTAATGAAGGCGCCAGAAAAGCATGCCTTTTTGTACGAAGCCAACAGAGCCAGATTTGCCTATAGTAACATTAAGAGCATCAAAAGAAATTCGGCTGGATATGTTAACGAAATTGAACTGAACGATGGAACTTTTAAAATTTTGCTAAATGTATCAGCCCTGAAAACCAAAGCGGAAGATTTTAAAATTGGAGACGCCGTTAACGTAAAATTTATTGGTGAAAAATTGATATCAAAGAATGTGTATGCAACCAATAAGCTTATCGCATTATATACCAATCCTAAAAAGCATGAGCTAATTGACCCAGTATTATATGCAAAATTTTATACCAAAGAAGGTTTTCAAAAAATAGCTGGAGGGCCGCAAAAGCCGCTGAAGATCACACCAATTTCTGAAAATGATGTTAAAGTGCTTTCAGCTTTAGAAGCTACGGGGTACCCTAACAGAGGGATCAGTTATCTTAAAAAGGCTAAATTACAGATCGGAAAAATAATGATTGAAGCTGATGACGCATCTTTAGACAGTAAAAACGGATTTATGCACGCAGAAAATGCAAAGGTTCATTTTGCCGATGGGAAAATTAAAGTTTACCAAAGTATCATTTATAACATCAATAAGAAAACCTACGATTTTTATGAGTTTGCAGCAAATAAGGAACAAACCAGTGTAATTTCTGGGCCTGGTAAAGAAGGTGCATTGTCTTTCAGTAAAGATGTAGCGCTTTCGAAAATAGAATGGTCTGCATCTGATTCTACAAAAGTGAGGAGGGTTTTAGATGATGTTTTGTTAACAGGAAAAGCAAAAGTTGCATTGGAGAAATATAAAGCCGAGGGCAAAGTAATTCATGTTGACAATACAAACAAAAAGATGGTGATCTATTACGGTTCTTTAAGGGATGATGCTGATCTTAAAGTAGAGGCGGAAATCATAGAAGTCGATTTAATGGCCAATACTTACAAAACAAAGAAATACATTAAAAACTAATTAATTACCCAAAGATTTATCTTCATTTCCACTGGTGTTCATACAAGCCCAGTGGAAATTTTTCTATATTTATTGAAGAAAGAATGTAGAAATGGGACTCAAAAAAATACATCACATTAAGGCGACAGAGCACTTAACCATAAGTCTGGTCATTGCAGTGATTGTCTATTTTCTTTCCGCCTTTTTATTTGATGGCCTTTTGAGCAGATTAATGCTTTCTTGGATTACATTTTGTGCTATTCAAACCGCAATTAGCTGGTTGGTTTTCGCCAAATCATCTGCAACTCAAACTCACCAACATGCTAGTATTGAAGATGGCGGTCGAGCAATTACATTCCTTATTGTAATACTGGCCACTTTTGCAGGTATGATGGCTGTTTTTATCCTTTTAGTAAAAACAGATCATGGTTCAAAACAATGGGTTGAAGTATTATTGGGAATGTTGGGCATGTTTTTGAGCTGGATACTGGTGCATACCAGTTACACTTCCCGTTATGCACACCTATACTACGGTACAAAAGCTGGTAAACTCCTCAAAGGATTGGTTTTTCCAGGAGATGAAGAGCCTGATTTTATTGATTTCGCCTATCATTCCTTCGTGATAGGCATGACCTTCCAAGTTTCGGATATTGACATTACTTCCAAACGCATGCGACGATTAACCTTGGGGCATAGTTTAATTTCCTTTGTATTCAATACCTGTATTGTGGCACTCACGATTAGTGCGGTAGCGGGCTTGTTCGGTTAAAACCTATTCTCCAGGGCGATATTTTTTCTCCATGTTAGCCAATACATCTTCTTTGTAGAATAGCACGTCTTTAAATTCTCCTTTGCTGAACATTTCTGCTTGGTCGTTGAAATGTTTAGAAGAAGGATTGCCGCTGTTTCCTCCTGCCAGTACCGATTTAGCTTTTACTTTTTCGCCAAACTCTACCGCACAAACAAAACTATTACCGCTATAGCCATAACGTTTGTTGGTGTTAAATGGATTGCTGCGGTATGATGGCAATTGTCCCCATAAAGCCGAACCGTAAGCTACTGGAAAACTAGGAGCGTTGTCATCGTATTTTTCGTTGATTTGTCCCGTTAATCGTTGAAATCTATTCACTTTGCCCCAAGGCATTTGCCATTTGCCAAAGCGTTTGCTTAAATCGTCAATAGTGACTTTTAAAGGTTGTAACAAAGTTTCAGCTTTTGCTATTTTGGTAAATTCGATAGTCTTCTCCACCTGATCTTTTTCACCTTGATTAATATATACGTTTTGGATGTCCCTATTTACCCTTTGCGCCCATTCCATCGCTAAAGTGGCTGCAACGGAGGTTGTTGCCGAATGATAGTTCCATTTTTTCAACTCGGCAATGGGCTCTTTCAATGTTGTTCTAAAACTGTGATCTAGTGGGAGTTGTTCGTAAGCTTTAACGAGTGCAGGTAAAAGTACTTCAAAAGCAGGAAGGTAGGTGTCGTAACCCATACTGATCACGTCATTCAAATCGTATTTTTTAGGTTGGTTTAATAAGCGTAGCGCAGCCACACCTCTAAAATTTTCACCGTCGGGAGCCATGTAACTTGGGTAAGCCGATTTTTTCGGACTATTTGCACCAGCTACCGTGAAGGGTGTAGAGTTACAATTTTGCAACCAGCCGTTTGCTGGGTTATATAAATGAACAGTTTCGCTAACAGGATGAAGACCTTGCCATGCGGTAGCAGAAGTGGTGCCATCTACTACCTCGCTCCAATTGTAAGCGGTATCTCTTTTAGGAACAAAGTTGCCATGCCAATAGGCGATGTTACCTTTGGCATCTGCATAAACCGTATTGTTGGAGGCGTTGGCGTTTAAATCCATCGCTTTTTGATAATCTTCAAAGCTTTTTGACTTGGTACGGATCCAGCTTTGTAGTAAACTTTTTGGATTTTGGTTTTGATGCTTCAAACTAATCCATTTGCCATCTCTCACCGCCATTACAGGACCATTATGCGTAAAGTAGGTTTCAAATTTTTTAGTCTGCAACAGTCCGTTCTCCAGGTATTTGATTTCTATCGTTTTTTTACCAATTGGATAAAGTTTTTTGTCGTAAGTGTAATAAAGCGTTTTATTCAACTTGGTGATTTTCTCGGCATACATATCAGCCACGTCCACATTATTGGAAGTATGCATCCAACCACAAAATTCGTTGAACCCTTGATAAATGAAAAACTGCCCCCAAGTAACAGCACCGTAGGTGTTCAATCCTTCCTCGCTTTGCATGTGTATTTCGGGCCTAAAATAAAAAGTGGTATGCGGGTTAATGTATAACATGGCCTTACCCGTTTTACTGATTTTGGGAGCAAAGGCAAAACCGTTAGAACCGCTATGTTGGTCTCTGATTTGCGGAAGAGAACTGGTTGGCGAGTAATCGTTGGTGTAGAATTTTTTAAGTTCGGCAATGGTGAGGTTGCCAGTACTAATCGCACCAATACTGCCATCGGTCCATAAAAATGGATACCAAGGTTTAAACTTGGTAAGTAGTGAAGGCTTAATTTGTGGGTTTTTGTAGAGGTAAAAATTAATCCCATCAGCGTAAGCTTCCAGTATCTTTTTTAGCCAAGGTTCGGCTTTTTTATAATCGTTAATCGCCTGATTGCTGTCGATAAGCAGCCTGATTTGAAGATCATTATACAAGCTTTTTTCACCTTCAATTTCTGCCAAACGACCAAGTTTTTCAATATAGTTAAGTTCTACACGTTTAAAGTCGTCTTCGCACTGTGCGTACAACATCCCAAAAACAGCATCTGCATCGGTTTTACCATAAACGTGAGCAATACCCCATTTATCGCGGATAATTTCTATTTGTTGCGCTTGTTTTTCCCAATCGTTGATTTCTTTTGGGCTAGGTTTTTGGGCAAATAAAGTGAAAGGTAGCAGCGATAATAATAGAAATTTTTTCATATTCATCATAACCTGCAAATAGCAGTTAAGTTTTTAGATTTTAGCGTTAAGCTAATTTCTATAAAAATACTAGAAACTGAGAATTCCTACCTTGTTATTGTGGCGTAAGGTATGTAAAAACTTCGTGCTAAATAAATTTCAAGGGTGTTAAAAAGATTCCGCGAAGCTAATATAGAACCCACTTTGGCGCTTTTCGTTTGGTCGCTTCTCTCCAACGCCATAGTCAATGCGTACACTTAAACCTTTTGCAGGATCAAAAAAGTATCTTCCGCCAATGCCATAGTTGGGCTTGAAGTTTTTAAGGTCGAAATCATCATTGGCAAAAACTTTACCTGTGCCGCCAAAAACGACAACGCCTAATCTTTCCATAAACCTATACCTAAGTTCCGCTTGCGTAGCGAATAAATTCTCATCGCGATAACGACCGCCATAATAACCTCTCATAATTTCATCATTACCTAATTGTGGTAATAAATAAAATGAAGTGTTTTTACTTTGAATGGTATGATATAATGCCTGTACACCAAGTACTACTTTAGGGGCCAACGACCAAAAATTGCGCACATTCACTTTGATCTGACTACCCGTAAAATTTTCGCCCCCAAACAGGTCAGGTGCATATTGGTAGCTAATACGTCCAAAAAAACCCTTGGTAGGATAATTATTGGAATTTCGAGTATCGTAACTTTGTGAAACGCCGATAAAAACAACAGAACCACCATCTTTATCATGCATACCATTACCCGTAGCATAAATCCCTCCTGGTTCGCTGTCTTTAAAACGATAATTTTCAAAGCCTATAGATACGCCTGTGTAGGTGTTTTTAGCAAACGCCTTTTCTGCATCAAACTGTAGCTTAAGCATACGTTGTACCAGTTTATCTTCATCAACATGTGAAGTATTGTTGCCGATGCCGTAAAAATTAAAAGGCATGTTTTTGAAACGCGTCTCGCCTATAAAATGGAATTCGTTGCGTTTAGTCCAAGCTTCACCTCTAAAAGTAACATTGTAAGTTTTTTTAGTAGAATAAGAAGCTGCGCCAAAAAAGTTGGAACTACGGTTGTTGGTGTCAGCTTTATCTACATAAAAAGAATAAATGCTACCTAAGCCAAATTCAAAACCAGTTTCTTGGGCGTAACCAAATACTGGAATGGGCATATAGCTTGATTTGCGAGTCGTATCCTTTTCGTTAGAGAAAAGCTTTTTAAGAAACTTGCCTTGTGCAAAACTGAAATGAGCCATGCAAAGACATAAAACCGTAAGAGAGATTTTTTTCATTACCTGCAAAGTAAATGAATTTCTGCGGATTAGGATAATCATACTTATATTAGACATTCTTAACACTTGATTATGAGAAAAGTTCTCCTCCTTGCTATGTTGAACATCGTTCTGATAGCTAATGCACAAAACTCGTCTGTTTTGCTGAATAATGAAGCCAGCATTTTGCAGCCTTACATCAATCAATTTCAGTCTGATGAAAACATGCTCAACAGAAAATATGTGCTAAAGAGAACTGAAGAATATTTTGGGCGGATGGATCAATTCTATAAAGACTGGCTTGGTCAATTGAAACGTATCCCATTTGCCAAGTTGTCGCAAAATGAGAAGGTCGACTACCTTTTATTAAAAAGAAATATCGTTGCAAATGACAAAAATTTAAAAACAGCGTATCAAGATTTCAAAAACAACCGTTATTTGCTGCCCTTCGCATCCATCATTGTAGATTTTGAACAAAAAAGAAGAGTTGGTAAACAGCAGCTTGGGGCTGAGGTGAGCGCAGCTTTTGAGCAGTTAAAAACTCAAATTGAAACAACCAGAAGAGCTATCGATAAAAAGGAGCTTTCCGTAAATTGGAAGCAGGCAAATTGGGCACAACAAACAGTAGGTCAATATACCACAGCTTTTACGGAAGCGTATAAGTTTTATGATGGTTACGATCCTCAGTTTACCAAGGCTACGAAAAATCTATATCCAGAAGTAATTGCAGCATTGAAAAGCTACGCTACAGATTTAGAAAAAATCGCCAAGCAAAACACTTCTTTAGATGATGGAACGGGTATTGTTGGTGAGCCTATTGGTCGGTTAGCACTGATAGATGGGTTGAAAAATGAAATGATTGCTTACACCCCAGAAGAACTTGCGGCCATAGCCCAAAGAGAATTTGCTTGGTGCGATGCGGAAATGGCAAAAGCCACTCGTGAAATGGGTTTTGGTAACGACTGGAAAGCGGCACTGGAAAAAGTGAAAACTGCTTATCCACCGCTAGGTAAACAACCCGAGCTTGTTTTTGAATTGGCGAACGAAGCCATCAACTTTGTAGAGCAAAATAAGTTAATCACCGTTCCGTCAATGGCAAAAGAAGGATGGCGTATGCGTATGCTGACGCCAGAAGAACAGCGGTTTGCGCCATTCTTTTTAGGAGGCGAGTCGGTGTTGATTGCCTATCCTACAGAGGACATGAGCGAAGAAGCAAAGCTGATGACCTTGAGGGGGAATAATCGACATTTTTCTAGAGCAGTGGTTTTTCATGAATTAATCCCGGGACATAACCTACAATATTACATGCAAAGCAGATACAAGCCTTATCGCAGGGCATTTAGTACGCCGTTTTGGACGGAAGGCTGGTCGCTATATTGGGAAATGCTGCTTTGGAATAACAACTTTGCAAAAACACCAGAAGATAAAATTGGAATGTTGTTTTGGCGTATGCACCGCTGTGCCCGCATTATTTTTTCTGCCAAATATCATTTGGGTGAGTGGACACCGAAACAGTGTATCGACTTCTTGGTAGAGCGTGTAGGCTTTGAAAGAGCCAATGCCGAAGCAGAAGTGAGAAGGTCTTTTACAGGCAATTACGGCCCTTTATATCAAATTGGATATATGATTGGTGGCCTACAATTTAAAGAACTACACAAAGAGTTAGTGCAAACTGGCAAAATGACTAACATCGCTTTCCACGATCGCATCTTGAAAGAAAATTGCATGCCAGTAGAAATGCTGAGAGCTTTGTTGACCAACCAAGCGTTGACCGAAGATTTTAGCACAAAGTGGAAATTTGCTGGACAGGTGAAATAATATCGTAAAAATATTTCTGGAAGCCGCTGCTAGGTTTCATTGACAGCTTCCCGCTGACTACAAAGATGTTTATCCGCAATGTTTGTGGTTTGGATCGGCACTTTTTAGGGGGAAATTAAGTCTCATTCAAAAAAGTGATATTCTGCTTGCATAGTAAAAATCAATTCACTAAATTTGTTATGCAAGCATAATAAATTGATGAAGCAGAAAGAAACAGTAGATTATTTTTTAAAGGTGGTTTGGCAAAATGTTTCAAACACCTATAACCAAATAGCGTCCGGATTTGGGATTACCCAAGCTATTGGCTACGTACTAATCAATATAGAGGCTGAGGGTACTGCTGTATCGGCATTGGCGAGCTTGCTTGGGGTTAAAGCCACAAGTTTGTCAAGGATGCTAAACAATATGGAAGAATCGGGGTTGATTTATAGAGAAACGTCAGAAGGAGATAAGAGGTCTGTAAAGATTTTTTTGACACCTTTTGGTATCGAAAAACGCAAGCTTGCTCGTGATGTGGTGATTTCATTTAATGAATATTTGAATGAAAAGCTGAGCGTTAGAGAGAAAGAACAATTGATCAATACGCTGGATAAAATTAACCAGTTAACATTGGCTTATCGGCCAACAAAAAAATAATAATGAACAGAAAAATAACGAAAGTAGCGGTTTTAGGGTCGGGTATTATGGGTTCACGTATTGCCTGCCATTTTGCTAATATTGGCGTAGAAGTTTTATTGTTGGATATTGCGCCGAAGGAATTGACGGCTGAGGAACAAGCGAAAGGCTTGGCGCTAGATCACAAGGCGGTAAAAAATAGGATCGTTAACGCCGCGCTGCAAACTGCAGTAAAAAGCAATCCATCGCCGATCTATTCCCAAAATGTACTTCAAAAAATCAGTACAGGCAATTTCGATGACGATATGTCTAAAATTGCCAATTACGATTGGATCATAGAGGTGGTGATAGAAAACTTGGACATCAAGAAAAAGGTGTTTGAACAAGTTGAGCAGTTCCGCAAACCAGGCACTTTAATTACCTCGAATACTTCTGGTATTCCTATCCACTTAATGGCCGAGGGAAGAAGTGAAGATTTTAAATCGAATTTCTGTGGTACTCACTTTTTTAATCCACCACGCTATTTAAGGTTGCTCGAGATTATTCCAACACCATATACCAAGCCAGAAATTATAGATTTCTTGATGCATTATGGTGATAAGTTTTTGGGCAAAACTACAGTGTTGTGCAAAGATACGCCTGCTTTTATTGCCAACCGTGTTGGGGTGTATTCCATCATGGCTTTGCTACATTCGGTAGAGAAGTTGGATTTGACCATAGAAGAGGTAGATAAATTTACTGGCCCAGCATTGGGAAGGCCAAAATCGGCTACTTTTCGTACTTCGGATGTAGTAGGTTTGGATACCATGATCAAAGTGGCCAAAGGCTTGTATGATAATGTGCCGAATGATAAAGCTCATGATCTATTTAAGCTGCCTGCTTATGTAGAAAAAATGGCCGAAAACAATTGGCTGGGAGATAAGACCAAACAAGGTTTCTACAAAAAAATCAAAAATGCAGAAGGTAAAAGCGAAATTTTGGCGCTTGACCTTAAAACATTAGAATATAAACCACAGCAAAAAGTAAAATCTGCTACGTTAGAGATGACCAAAAGTATCGACAAGGTAGCCGATAGGATGAAAATTTTTGCTGCAGGAAAAGATAAAGCGGGCGAACTGTTCCGTACTTCGTTCTTTGGCTTGTTCGAATACGTTTCTGATCGTATTCCAGAAATTGCCGATGAGCTTTACAAAATAGATGATGCCATGCGTGCTGGTTTTGGCTGGGAGCTTGGTCCTTTCGAAGTTTGGGATGCCGTTGGCGTAGCCGAAGCTATTGAAGGGATGAAGAAATATGGCAACGAACCAGCTACTTGGGTAGGTGAAATGTTGGCAGGCGGAAACACCTCTTTCTATAAGGTAGAAGACGGTGTAAAAAAATACTACGACATTCCTTCGAAAAGCTATAAAGCTATTCCAGGTACCTCAGATTTCATTATCCTCGAAAACCTGAAAGCCAACAATAAAGTACTTTATAAAAATGCAGGTGCATCTATTATTGATTTGGGTGAAGGGATCTTAAACGTAGAGTTCCACTCGAAAATGAATACCATTGGTGGCGATACCTTAAGCGCCATCAATAAAGCCATTGATATGGCCGAAAAGGATTATCGTGGTGTAGTAATTGGTAACGATGGTGCCAATTTCTCTGCTGGAGCTAACGTGGGCATGATTTTCATGATGGCCGTAGAGCAGGAATGGGAAGAACTGAACATGGCCATACGTTTGTTCCAGAATACTTCTATGCGTATCCGTTACTCTTCAATTCCAGTAGTGGTGGCACCACATAACCTTACTTTGGGCGGTGGCTGCGAGTTTAGCTTGCATGCCGACCACGTACAGTTGAGTGCCGAAACTTATATGGGCTTAGTTGAATTTGGTGTAGGCGTAATTCCTGGTGGTGGTGGGACGAAAGAGTTTGCTTTAAGGGCATCTGATGAGTTCAGCGACGATCAAATTGTACAAAACACCTTAAAAAACCGCTTCTTAACCATTGGTATGGCCAAAGTGTCGACCTCTGCTGTGGAAGCTTTTGAGTTGGGTTATTTGCAAAAAGATAAATACGCCATTAGCATGAACCGTAGCCGTTTAATTGCGGATGCTAAAGCGAAAGCTATTGAATTGGCCGATGCGGGTTATACCAAACCTGTCCAACGTAAAAACATTAAAGTGCTGGGCAAGCAAGGTTTGGGTATTGTTCACGCTGGAGCGAATAGCATGTACTCTGGTCATTACATTTCAGAACATGATAAGAAGATTTCAGAAAAGCTAGGTTATGTCATGTGCGGTGGAGATTTGTCGTCACCAACAGAAGTAACCGAGCAATACTTGTTGGATCTGGAGCGCGAAGCCTTTTTATCGCTATGCGGAGAACGTAAAACACTGGAACGTATCCAAAGTATTGTAACGAAAGGGAAGCCTTTGAGGAATTAAGCTGGAGTAGTTAGATATTAGTAGTTAGTATTTAGAAATGCATAAGTACAAAGAGTTGAAAGTTTGGCAGAAAGCAATAGAATTAGTTACTGATATCTATCGCACTACCTCTAAATTTCCAGATAAGGAAAGATTTGGATTGATTAGTCAAATCAATAGAGCTGCAGTTTCAATTCCATCTAATATCGCAGAAGGCGCTGGTCGAAATTCAGATAAAGAGTTCCTTTATTTTTTATCGATAGCGCATGCTTCATCTTATGAAACCGAGACGCAATTGATTATATCTTATAATTTGAATTATTTATTGGAAGAAGAGTTAGAGTTGTTGACAGAGAAAATAAACGAATGGCAGAAAATGAGTTATTCATTTCAAGTCAAATTAAAATCATCTGTCTAAATACTAAAATCTAACTACTAAATACTATTAAAAATGGAAGCATACATAATAGCAGGACTTAGAACAGCCGTTGGCAAGGCTCCACGTGGGGTATTTCGCTTTACCAGAGCTGATGATTTGGCCGCGGATGTGATCAGACAGTTGGTGGCATCGGTACCTAATTTGGTAAAAGAGGAAATTGACGATGTGATTGTGGGTAATGCCACTCCCGAAGCGGAACAAGGCTTGAACATTGGTCGTATGATCAGTTTAATGGGCTTGGATACCGACAAGGTACCAGGCGTAACCGTAAACAGGTATTGTGCCTCGGGCTTGGAAACCATTGCCACGGCAGTAGCTAAAATTAAAGCAGGCATGGCCGATTGTATTGTGGCTGGTGGAGTAGAAGTGATGTCGGGAATGCCATTTGGTGGTTGGAAATTAGTGCCCAATCCAGAGGTGGCCAAAAATAATCCAGATTGGTATTGGGGCATGGGATTAACTGCCGAAGCTGTGGCTAAAGAATACAACGTGAGTAGGGAAGACCAGGATGAGTTTGCTTATCGCTCACACCTGAAAGCAGTTGAAGCCATTAAAAATGGTCATTTAAAAGCAGGTGTGTTGCCTATTACAGTGAACGAAAACTACTTGGATGCGAATATGAAGAAGCAGACACGCAGCTATGTGGTAGATACGGATGAAGGGCCACGTGCTGATACAACTTTAGACCGTTTGGCCAAGTTAAAGCCTGTTTTTGCTGCCAATGGTTGCATTACTGCAGGGAACTCCTCACAAACTTCAGATGGTGCTGCTTTTGTGCTGGTTGTTTCGGAAAAGAAAATGAAAGAACTAGGCGCAGAGCCGATTGCCCGTATGGTAAGTTATGGTGTGGCGGGCGTGCCGCCACGTATTATGGGTATTGGCCCAATTGAGGCTATTCCTAAAGCGCTAAAAATGGCCAATATGAAACAGGATGAAATTGGGCTGATTGAACTGAACGAGGCGTTTGCTTCGCAATCATTAGCCATCATCAGAACCTTAGGCTTAGATCAAAGCAAAATTAATGTAAACGGCGGAGCTATTGCTTTAGGACACCCGCTGGGTTGTACAGGAGCTAAATTATCGGTGCAGCTTTTTAATGAAGCCAAACGCCAAAACCAGAAATACGGCATGGTGACCATGTGCGTGGGGACAGGACAAGGAGCTGCGGGGATATTTGAGATTTTTTAGGATTAAGATATGAGTATCAAGTATCAAGATTGAGCAATTGACAAAATAGCAAGTATGCATAATTTTAAAGATTTGAAAGTTTGGCAAAAGGCTATGGATTTAGCGGTAGACGTTTATCAGGCAATGTCTTTGTTGCCAATTGATGAAAAATATGGTCTTATCTCTCAAATCAAAAGATGTACAATTTCGATATCATCAAATATTGCAGAAGGGGCATGAAGAAATACGGATTTACAATTCAAACACTTCTTAAATATTAGTCAAGGTTCTGCATTTGAACTCGAAACACAATTAATCATTTCAAATAGATTAGGCTTGATTAATGATGTGTTAGCTAAAAACCTAATTAATCAAACAATCGAAATTCAAAAAATGATATATGCTTTAGAGCGAAAATTGATTAAAAATTAAACCTAGCGAATATCAAGATCGGCAACCAGTCTTGATACTTGATACTCGCTACTAGATACTTAAAACAATGAGCAAAACAATTAAAGGAGGGGAATTCCTGATTAAGGAAACATCTTACCACGATGTATTTATACCAGAAGAATTTGATGAAGAACAGCAAATGATTGCACAGACCTGCCGTGATTTCTTAGCAGCGGAGGTTTATCCTAATTTAGAGAAATTAGACAGTCATGAAGATCCAGAGTTAATGCCAGCCTTATTGACCAAAGCAGGTGAATTAGGTATTTTGGGCGTTTCTGTGCCAGAAGAATATGGAGGTTTCGGTAAGAACTTCAATACCTCTATGCTGGTGGCTGATGTGGTAGGTGCGGGACATTCTTTCGCGGTAGCATTATCAGCACATACGGGAATTGGGACTTTGCCTATTTTGTACTACGGAAATGAGGAGCAAAAAGCCAAATATATTCCAAAGCTAGGTACTGGTGAGTGGAAAGCGGCTTATTGTTTAACAGAGCCTAACTCGGGTTCGGATGCCAACTCCGGAAAAACCAAAGCCAAGTTGAGCGATGATGGGAAGCATTACATCATTAACGGTCAAAAAATGTGGATTACCAATGGCGGTTTTGCAGATATCTTTATTGTTTTTGCCAAGATTGATGATGATGAAAATCTTACCGCTTTTATTGTAGAGCGTGATTTTGGTGGCATTACGATGAACCCAGAGGAGCATAAAATGGGGATAAAAGGTTCTTCTACCCGTCAGATTTTCTTTAACGATTGTGCTGTGCCAATAGAGAACATGTTGAGCGATCGTCAGAACGGATTTAAAATTGCCGTTAACATCTTGAACATCGGTCGTATTAAGCTTTCGGCTGCGGCTATTGGTGCTTCAAAAGCAACGATCAGTACGGCTGTAAGTTATGCTAACGAGCGTCAACAGTTTGGCAGGTCAATCTCTAAATATGGTGCTATCCGTTATAAAATAGCTGAAATGGCGACCAAGGTTTATGCGGTAGATGCAGCAAATTATCGTGCTGGACAAAATATTGACGATACGTATGACGCCTTAGTAGCCGATGGCATGGAACCAGCTAAAGCTAAATTGAAATCCGTAGAGCAGTTTGCGGTAGAGTGTGCCATTTTAAAAGTTTGGGGTTCTGAAGCGTTGGATTATGTGGTAGATGAAGGTGTGCAGATTTACGGTGGGATGGGTTTTAGTGCGGATGCGCCAATGGACAGGGCTTATCGCGATGCACGTATCAACCGTATTTTTGAAGGAACGAACGAAATCAACCGCTTGTTGACCGTTGATATGATGTTGAAACGTGCCATGAAAGGTGAATTAGATTTGATGACACCAGCCACAGCCGTAGCAGCGGAGTTGATGTCGATCCCTGATTTTGGAGAAGAAGATAATACCCTGTTTGCGGCTGAGAAAAAAGTATTGCAAAACTTGAAAAAGGCAACCTTAATGGTTGCTGGTGCAGCAGTACAAAAGCTGATGATGAGTTTGAGCAAAGAACAGGAAATTTTGATGAATATTGCTGATATGGCGAGCTACGTATATATGGCGGAATCAACCATGCTTCGTACAGAGAAATTGGTGAGCATGAGAGGTGAGGAAGCTTGCAAAGGTCAGTTGGATATGATGCGCATCTATTTTGTAGAGGCTGTTGACGGGGTAGCCAAAGCGGGTAAAGAAGCGCTTTGGGCATTTGGCGAAGGTGATGAGCTACGTATGATGTTGGTAGGTTTGAGAAGGTTTACCAAAATGGAACCTTTCAATGTGAAAGAGGCTCGTCAGCATGTAGCGCAACAAATCATAGAAGCTAATAAATATATTTTTTAAGGTGATATAATTTGTTTGTTAAGGCTTAAGGTTTGGCGATGCCATCCTTAAGCCTTTTTTATTTTAGAAATACACGTTCATATAACTTTGCAGCGCATTAGCAATTTTCCCTGCAAAACCAGGTCTTGTGCTATCGTTGGTCCTAACACTCGAATTGAATTCTAGCTGGAAGCCAGAGATTGTGCCTCCATGTTTAGAGCCATGTCGTGAGGTATTATATCCCCCATCAAAATATTTGCCATCCGTGAAAATGGCCGTATCTCCTGGCAGCGGATAAGTATTGCTTGGTGTCACCATGTAGCCTAGTTGGGCATTAAGCAGGCTGCCAAAAGCGTTGGTGCCTTTAATCAAACTAGTGTGCGTAATGCCGTTGCCCACCATTGCCCTAACACTCGATTGGCTGGTTAAGTTACCTAAGGTGTTGGTGTAGGTGGCAAGTTGGTATTTGGTGAGCATGTAGCCTACTTCAGTTCTTTCTGGCGTATGTACCTGTCCATGGATGTCAATAAATAATCCAGAGGCGTAGCTGGCATTAATGGTTGCTTTGGCAGCGTCAATATATTCATGGAATTTGTCCCAGGCAGGTCCAGCATAAATGCCTCCTTGCGTTGCTACTTCTCGTCGTCTGTTGGCATCAAGTTTTGAGCGATGAAGGTGGTTAATGATCAGGTGAGGCCTTTTGCCCGTTTTAATACGAACCGAATCGGCAATGGCGATCGCCAGTTCCTTGGTTTTAGTGTCTGCCAGGTCAGAGAAGCTGGTGTCGGTGCTGTACTGGTCGTAAGGTAAAGTGCCATAGGTGTAAGTCTCCGTCCGGTCTTTCATAAATGCAGGTCTAGTTCCACCGCCATGCGGCGCAGCGATGATTAACCTAGAATCCGCATCGCCAGCAATGTATTCAATCGCAAGAAAAGTGGAAGTGCCATTGGTTACCCTATACTGATAGCTTACGCCAGGAGTGTAGGTAGTTAAGGTAGTCATTTGCCCTTCAGTACTCGAAACAAGCTTTTCGGCTTGAGCGTTTGCTAAATCAGCTTCATTCTGTTTAGCGCACGAAAAAACTGTAAGCCCCATTACGGCAGCTACAGCCAGCATTTTTAAGTTTCTTTTCATTGTTTTTTAAGTTTTAAGTTCTTATAGATGACTGGTTTTAAGGATGAAAGGACCGAGTTTGACCGATGATTAATGATACGCTAAATATTTTTTGTGGAAAACTAATATTAAATTATTTTTCTGTAAATCAGTTTGTTATGAAGGTTTTGAGAAATCCTAAAACCTCAGGTTTTATGCCTTTGCACGCTGTTTTAAAAAGCTTTTTCTTTGATAAATTTTACACATAAACTTTATGAAAAATATCAGAAAACGCTTTGCCCCATTGTTAACCCTAGGACTTAATAAAAAGTTGTTGGATGGTATTCTTATCCGTTAATTGAATTGATCCATGCACAATAAAAGCACAACCTCTAAAACCAGCACCTATTTGTTCGCACTTTTTACGGTGTTCGCACTTTTGACTTCCTGTAAGAAGGAGTATGAAACCACTGAAGAACTAGATAATAGAAACATTAAAAGCTATAAAGATGTCCATTCTAGTTTAACATTTACAGATGTAGACGGCTATAGCTATGGTATTACGGACCCTGGAATAGGTAGTACACTCATAAATACCGATTCTGTTTTTTATTCTTATACCTTTAAATCTACTTCAGGTAAGGTTTATTATCAGACAAGTGATATCTCTATTTCAGGAACTTTTTTAGGATACACGGACCGTTTTGCGATTGGAAATTCCGTTTATACTTTTAAACCCATTAGGGAAGTTTTAGGAAGATTAAAAAGAGGTGGGAAAGCAGTGCTTCTTTTACCTTCACGAATGGCTTTTGGTAAAAATGGATTAAGTAATTTCGGGATAGGTTCAAATGAAACCATTGTGGTGGAGTTAGGCTTGTATAGCTTTGAGAAAAGACACCAGGTTGATGCTTTCGAGATACAAACCTTCATTACCAAAAACAACCTAACTTTTAATACGGATCCGTCTGGCATAAAATATAACTTGATCACTATGGGTACTGGGGCTGAATTAGTGAGTCCGACCACTACTTTTGTTTGTAATTATACTGGCAAGTATTTAGATGGAACCATTTTTGAAAAAGGGACTTCTCAAACTGACATATTAAGCTCATTTGTCAAAGGTTGGGAAGTTTTAATAGGTAGAATTTCTGCAGGCGGAAAGATAAGGATCATCGTTCCTTCCCACTTAGGGTACAGAAATACCTCAGATCCTAATACGGTATATTATCCATTAAGGCATCTATATGCTAGCGACAAAGTGTTGGACTACGATATAGAAATTATTAGTGTAACCAAAGACTAATATTTAGTGCTTTAATAACTTTCTAGAACATTAGTCCCTGTTGAGAGACAAAAGATTTCTATGCTTCAATAACCCCATCGATCAACTGTCAATTTGTTAAATTTGGTTAAAAATTGTAGCATCGGGTTTAAAAGTTTATTTTTGCTAAATGAAGTTAAACATAAAGTGTTTACTCATGTTTTTTTTGGCGGTTGTAACGCTAAGTTCATGTAGTAAAGACGATTATAATGCAGAGGAACAAGCGAAGAAGGATGACGCCCTAATTGTTGATTTTATTGCCAAAAACAATATCCAAGCAACAAAACACAGTTCAGGGTTATACTACCAAATTATCACCCCAGGGACAGGAGCTAGCGTAACGGCCGCCTCTACAGTTGGCGTTAATTATGTAGGTAAATTTTTAAATGGTTCTCAATTTGAAAAATCAGAGGCGATCGTGACCTTTCCTTTAGATCAAGTAATACAAGGATGGACTATTGGCGTACCTTTGATTAAGGTGGGTGGCCGTATTCGTTTGATTATTCCTTCTGGTTTGGCTTATGGCAATAGAGCCCAAGGGCCGATTGCTAAAAATACTGTTTTAGATTTTACTATTGATTTGATTCATGCACAATAAGAACTTAATGTATAAAACCTTTACTTATTTGGTAGTGCTTTTTATGGTGCTAACACTTTTTACTTCATGCAAAAAAGAGTATGAAAAAATAGAAGATATTGATGAAACGCAAATAAAAAATTATATCTCTAAAAATAACTTGCAGAATGTAAAGTCTGACCCTTCTGGTTTTTACTATCAAATTACAGAACCAGGAACAGGAGATTTATTTACTAATACCGATTTTGTGCTTTATGATGTTACGGTTAAATCATTAATGAATGGGACGCAATACCTTCAATCCCCAACTTACGCCAATTTAGGCAATTATGTTGGGTACCTGAATTCGTTTTTTAACAGTTCGCTATCTACTTCGATTTATTATAATATACCTGCGATAAGAACAGCTGTTTTATCTTTGAAACCTGGTGGAAGTGCAAGGATATTATTGCCTTCCTATTTAGCTTTTGGTAAAAATGGAGCAGGTCCCATTCCTTCGAATGAAATAATAGACTTATATATTAAAACAAGTGCTTTTAGAAAGCAAGACGAATTAGATGACGATAAAATCATTAAATTTTTAGCCGCTAACCAGATTACAGCAATTAAGCATTCGTCAGGAGTTTATTATCAAGAGATAACTCAGGGTACTGGAACAGATGTTATTGATGAGCATTCTAGTTTAGTGGTAAAATATTCGGGACGATTCTTGGATGGAACGCAATTTGATAGCAGTGATTCGTACACGGCAAAATTGCTTGAGGTAGTGAAAGGTTGGGGAGAAGTTTTGCCGCTATTTAAGAAGGGCTCAAAAGTGAGGATTTTTATTCCCTCTGGATTAGGATATGGAACTTCTGGTTATGGCTCTGTACCTCCAAATGCTGTACTTGATTTCACAATAGAAATTACTAATGTTACAAATAGTTAAAAATATTAAAGCCAGCAATTAGCTGGCTTTTTCGTTTAATGCTTTCTTATAACTTTCTAATGCTCTATTGCGAGCAAACTCATGATTTACAATAGGAATAGGAGCGATCGCTTTTTGATATTCAGGAGCCCATTTAAACACATATTCCATTTTAGGGTCGAACTTTTTGAGCTGTAGTTCGGGATTAAATACCCTAAAATAAGGGGCTGCATCATTACCGCTACCGCAGGCCCATTGCCAACCGCCCACATTGCTGGCCTGTTCGTAATCCAAAAGTTTTTCGGCAAAATAGGCTTCACCCCAACGCCAATCAATGAGCAAATGTTTGCATAAAAAGCTAGCTACCACCATGCGCACACGATTGTGCATAAAGCCTGTGTTGTTCAGTTCTCGCATGCCTGCATCTACTAAAGGATAACCCGTTTCGCCCTTGCACCAAAGTTCAAATTCTTTTTCATTATTGCGCCAATTGATTTTGTCGTAATCAGGTTTAAAGGAGCTGTTAACGGTTTCGGGGAAATGCCATAAAATCATCATGTAAAACTCCCGCCACGCCAATTCAGATACCCATTTGTCGGCCTTTTGAGAGAGTGCTTCACCCACTACTTTTCTGATACTTACTGTGCCAAAACGCAAGTGCAAGCTAAGTTTGGTAGTGGCATTTTTGGCTGGATAATCTCTGTATTTTTCATAACCATCTAATTTTTCCTTAAAGTTGATAGATGGAAACTTAACTCCACTTGTAGAAAAGCCCATATCTTCCAAAGAAGGAAAATGGAATGCTTTTTCAGCAGAAACTTGATATAAGTTCTTAAAATATTTGGCCGTAGGATAGGGCTTTAAATAAAAAGGATTGAGCTTGAGCTGCCATTGCTTATAATAAGGAGTAAAAACAGTATAAGGGCTGCCATCTCCTTTTTTAACTTCATCTTTTTCAAAAATTACCTGGTCCTTATAGGTATGAAAGGCGATGTCATTTTGTTTTAGCAAATCGGCTATCTCTTCGTCCCTTTTTCTCGCATAAGGTTCATAGTCATGATTGGTGTAAACCGTCCGCACGTTAAATTCAATAATGATTTCTTCCCATGCCTTTTGTGGCGTTTGGAATTTAACCAGCAAGCAAGAGCCTTTATCTACCAGTTGTTGATTGATTTTTGTTAATTGCTGATGGATAAAATCTACTCTTGCATCCTTTTTATTTTCTAGTAGATCTAAAATGTTGAGGTCGAAGATGAAAACAACGAGTACGGGGCAACCTGATTTAAGGGCGTGATACAGGGCGGCATGGTCTTCTAATCTTAAATCTCTTCTCAGCCAGCAAATGCTGATGGCTTGTGCATTATTTTCTTTGCTCATAAATAGCGGTCAAGGCATTTTCGAGGGTCAAATATCTGAATTGAAAGCCAGTATTCAATATTTTTTGAGCAGAGGTATTATTGCTGATTAGAGGCAGGATACTCATCTCTCCCAAAATCAATTTTAAAACAAACTTGGGAACATTTACTGGCCAAACAGGTCTGTGTAAAGCTTTGGCTAGTGCTTTGGTGAAAGTGGTGTTTGTAACGGGCGAAGGCGCTGTAGCGTTGTAGGCATCAAATAACAAAGTATCTTCAATTGCTTTAAGGTAGATGTTTACCAAATCATCCATATGTATCCAAGGCATCCACTGTTTGCCAGTACCTAGTGCCGCACCTACAAAATTTTTCACTGGTTTTTCCATGGTAGCTAATGCGCCACCTTTTTCACTCAATACAATGCCTGTTCTCAGCTTTACTACCCTAATTCCTAAAGCGATGCCTTGATCAGCGGCTTTTTCCCAAAGAATACAGCACTCAGCCAAAAAATCGTTGCCAGGCAAACTTTCTTCATCTAAAACCTCATCGGCTCTGTCGCCATAATAACCTACGCCCGAAGCAGAGAGATAAGTTTCTACAGGTGCGTTAGTTTCTTTAATGGCTTTAAAAAGCAGCTCGGTAGATTTTACCCTGCTATCAATAATCTGTTGTTTGCGTTGCTGGCTCCATGGTTTGTCGGCAATGCCTTCTCCCGCTAAATTAATCACGGTATCAATCCCGTTAAAGGCATCCTTATCAATCTGTTGCTGATCAACATCCCACAGAAAAACTTTGACTCCTGCTTTCTGCGTAGGTTTCCTCACTAAAATACTTACCTGATGTCCTTTTGCCTGCAGCTGTGCAACCAACTCTTGGCCTATTAAGCCAGTGGCACCTGCAATGAGAATGTTTTTTGCCATATCAAATAAACCCTAAATTAGGGAATTAGTTTTTGTTGGCAAGCCAATTAAGGATATAATCTGCTGTATTTTTCCAGTTAGAAAGGCCTAGCACAAAATGATTGTTGCCTTCAAACTCTTTAAAATCGGTGATAGATTGCTCGTTTTTATATTTTTTGTAATTGCTGTAGTTTAAGGAAGCGGGCATAACGTTGTCTGTTGAGCCAGCAACGAAAAGTAGAGGTGCGTGAGCTTTTTTGAAATCAATTTTTGCTGCACTGCTTAATCCATCTCTTGAAATTCTTTTAGATTCTGGAATGACATTTTCATCATAAGCTTTTTGTTGTTCTTCCAAAGGCATGCCATTGGTAAAAGCATATTGCCATTGAGGGAAAGACATTAAGAAAGTTTTATTTGGCGAAGTGAAAAATCCCAATGGCCCCCAAGTAGCTTTAAAGAAAGAAAATTTAGTGGTAATTACGCCTTGTGGTGGTACAGAATGAATAGCCACAGCCGCCTCTGCCAAACCACGTTGAACTAATAGTTGGGTAATTAAGCCGCCCATAGAGTGGCCTACAATAATTGGTTTTTCAGGCAAGGTTTTAATGATGTTCTCGAAATAATCTACTACTTGGCTTAGTCTTAATGAGGCAATATTTTGATCTGGATATTTTTGTCTCAGTTCTGCTGCGGTACCTTCTTTAAAAAGCCAAGCTGGAGCAAGGGTGGTGTAGCCTTGTTCTTCGAAATATTTTTGCCAAGCGGTCCATCCTAAGTGGCTTACAAAATTACCTGTTACAAATAGTACGGTTTTAGAGTTGATAGTTTTCATCGTTTTTTGAATTTGTTTTAAATTGAACAAGTCAAAATTCCGCACAAAAACTGTCAATAATTTTAACCCAGGTTAAAATCGTTATTTGCTTACCATTCTTTTTCTAATTCTACTTAATGACGGGCCTTGAATGCCTAAATAAGAAGCAATATGATATAATGGGATATGATTGGCCAATTGTGGATGAGCTTCGGTTAAATCTTTATAGCGCTGTTCGGGTGTGTTAAAAATAAAATCTTCCGTTCTGGTCATGGCTAGGTTAAAAGCTTTCTCTGCAATGAGCCGTCCAAAATGTTCCCACTGGTGTGATTGCTGATAAAGTTTCTCCAAATTTGCATAGCTAATATAGAGCACGCTCGCAGCCGTCATCGATTCAGTGTGATAATTACAAGGTGCTTGGTTAACGAAACTTTTATAAGAAACAATAATTTGTTGGGGCGAAAAGAAAAAGATGTTCTTCTCCTCTCCAGTCTCCTCGTTTACATAATAGGTGCGAAAAATACCATCAATGATAAATCCTAAGTTTTTGCAGACGTTTTTATATTCGTTGTAAAACTCACCTTTCTGATAATTCCTTGGCTGCCAGTATTCACGCGAAAGATCAAAGTTCTCTTCATCTATTCCTGCAAATGCCAGTAAAGCATGTTTAAGCATCACCATTTGTTCCATAGTTAAATATAGCTAAATGGAATAAATTTGATGCTGGTTTTACTTTTTTGTATATTTCTTAAAGAAATCGATGATCGTTTGGTTCGCGTTTCGTGGGTATTCATGCCCACCGCTGTGCAAAAAAATGATGACATCGTTTCCATCTTTACCAGCGTATAAAGTGGCATTACTATCTAATTTTGTTCCTTCCTTACTACAGCCGTTTACTAATAATACTTTATTGTAAGTTGCTTTTTGCATGAATGGTTTTACCAAGGGGTCTGCTTCGCCCATTAAATGCAGAGCAGGTTTAGGGGTTAAGTCGCCTCTTAATTTTCCAGCTGCGGTAGCGGTTGGCGCAAAGGCGGCAAACTCGTTGGCTCTTGTTGCCCACAGCAAATAAGTAAAGCCACCGCCGTTGGAGTGTCCTGTGGCATAAATACGATTGTTGTCAACTTTGTAGTCGGCTTTAAGCGTTTTAAGCATGGCATCAAAAAACTGTAAGTCTCTATTCTTATCAGCTTCAACATTCATCACCCAACCACTTTTTTTACCTTCTGGGTCGGTAAGCAAACCTGGCGTATTTAATCCTTGCGGACAAATGAAAATGGCTTCTGGCCAAAGCTTTTCAAAACTTCTAGTTCTGTACATGTTGAGCATGGTGCCGCCGTGGCCATGAAAAGCAAAAATAACTGGAGTTGATTTGTTTTTGGCGGCGGCAGGAATATAAACGAGTGCTTTTCTGGTCTCGCCATTAATGTTCCATTCCATTGTTTTTGGACTACTCTCTTGAGCTACTGCCGATAACAGCGAGGAGAACATGAACAATGCCAATAACTGGATCTTAAGATAATGTTTTGCTTGCATATCCGATAGAGTGGTGTTTTGAAGCAAGGTTTAACTTCCTTGGTAAAAAATATATTAAAAATGCCGAAATAGCTTTGGATAGCTGTTTTTGTCTAAACAATAGCCAATTAAAAGCGTTAATTTTACGAGACACAATTTGGGTTATGGAGAAAGTTTTAGTTACACGTAGAATTAGCGAAAATGCTTTGGAATTGATTAGAAATGAAGGTTATGGTCTTAGCATTTATACTGAAAACAAAGATTTAACGCCCGCTGAGCTTATTAAAATGTGTGAGGGACATGTTGGATTACTAAGTGTGGGACCTAATAAAATCGACGAACATTTTCTCAGCTCTTGTAAACATTTAAAAGGCATTGCATTAATGAGCGTTGGCTACGATAAGGTTGATGTTAACGCCGCCACTAAACATGGCATGCCTATCAGTAATACGCCCGACGTATTGAGTGAAGCTACAGCAGATACGGCTTTCTTGTTAATGCTTTCTGTAGCGAGAAAAGCCTTCTATATGCATAAAACCATTGAGCGTGGCGAGTGGGGATTTTTTGATCCCATGAAAAACCTAGGACAAGAACTTTACGGTAAAACCCTTGGTGTATTGGGTTTAGGCAGGATAGGATTGGAGCTTGCCAAAAAAGCAAAAGCAGCATACGGAATGAAGGTGATTTACCATAACAGAAGTAAAAACAAAAATGCAGAGGAATTATTAAACGCTACTTATGTATCTTTTGATGACTTACTGAAACGAAGCGATGTGCTTTCGGTGCATGTGAATTTAACGGAAGAAACTAAAGGCATGTTCAATCTCACAGCGTTTGAAAAAATGAAGCCCAATGCCATCTTTATCAATACTGCACGTGGGGCTATTCACAATGAAAAGGATTTAATGACAGTACTACAAAATAAAACTATTTGGGGTGCTGGTTTAGATGTGACTAACCCCGAACCTATGGATAGAAACAATCCCCTATTAAATATGGAGAATGTATGTATACTGCCGCATATAGGCTCTGCTACTGAAGAAACCAGAGAAAAAATGGCAATAATGGCAGCCCAAAATATCATTAAAGCTTTAAAGGGCGAGCAAATGCCACAGGTAATTAACCCCGAAGTGTATCAAAAAGGGTTAGAGTGACAATGAGGGTTTAAACGATGTGGCTAATGTTAGGAGCTATTGCTATATCCCCCTCTCTTTGAGGGGATAGGGAGGGATAATATTATTGCTAATTGTTCAACTTCCCTCTTAATCTCCTCCGAAGTTTCGGAGCAGGCTCTTCAAAGGGAGACATGGTTACTACAATTATTTGCTGATCTGCCAGCACAATTTGTTAGAGTTTGTTAAAATTTCAAAAAGATATTCCGAAAAGCTTTATTTTTATTTCATGATTGTTTCTATAAAGAATGAGCACTTGGTGGTAGATTTTTCTACCAAAGGCGCAGAACTTCAACGTATCATGGGAACCGATAGTGAGGTAAACTATATGTGGAGTGGTGACGCGAAGTTTTGGGGGAAGTTTAGTCCAGTGCTATTTCCGATTGTAGGAGCGTTTAAAGATAATACCTATTTCTACCAAGGCAAATCCTATCATTTATCAAGGCATGGTTTTGCCCGTGATATGGAATTTTCTTATGAAAAATTAAATACTACGGAGATTGCTTTTAAGCTAAGACATAATGAAGAAACCTTAAAAAACTATCCTTTTGAATTTGAACTCACCCTTAAATACCGGCTTCAGGGAGCTAGCTTACAATGCGCTTATCAGGTTTCAAACCCAAGTAATCAACCACTTTTGTTTTCTATTGGTGGGCATCCCGCCTTTGCGGCACCTTTGCACAATGAAGGGGTTTATACCGATTATTATCTGCAGTTTGATAATGATGACGAGCTTACTTTTCATCACATTGTAGATAACCTGGTTTTAGATGAAACCACGACGTTAAAGCTTAGCGATAAGATTTTACCTTTAAAGCATGAGCTCTTTTATGAGGATGCGCTGGTTTTTAAAAGTCTGAAAAGTAAACATATCCGACTGCTCAATAATAAAAATTATAATGGCTTAAATTTTCATTTCGAAGGATTTCCTTACTTTGGAATTTGGGCGGCCAAAGATGCGAATTTTGTATGTTTGGAACCTTGGTGTGGCATAGCCGATGGTGTTAACCACAACCAGCAGTTAGCAGATAAAGAAGGGATGGAAAAGTTGCAGAGTGGAGAAAGCTGGGAACGAAGCTGGGAAATTTGTTGTTTTTAATGGGCATCATATTTAGTGTTTAAGATTGCTTCGTAAACTCTTGATGAAGAGCTTATGAAACAGTCCCTTAATTTTAACTTTGAAATAATCGATTTGACTACCAGAAGAGATTTCCTAAAACAAGCCAGTTTATTGTCGGGAGCTACGGCATTATCCACGATGTTTCCAGAGGCTATCCAGCGAGCTTTAGCCATTAACCCTACATTGGGCAGTACTTTTTATGATGCGGAGCATATCGTTTTTCTGATGCAGGAAAACCGATCGTTTGATCACATGTTTGGTGCCATGAAAGGAGTGCGTGGTTTTAATGACCCTCATCCGCATATTTTGCCCAACCAAGATAAAGTTTGGGTGCAGCGTGATGCCAAAGGAAATGCGTATACACCTTTTCATGTAGATATTCATAAAACCAAAATTACTTGGCAGGGAGGTTTGGCGCATTCGTGGCCCGATCAAATAGCCGCCAGAAATAATGGAAAATATGACCATTGGATTCCAGCAAAATCAGCCATGTGCCTGGCTCACTATAAAAGACATGATTTGCCTTTTTATTATGCCATGGCCGATGCTTTTACCATTTGCGATCATCATTTTTGTTCGTCTTTAACAGGAACCACCCCCAACAGATTATTCTTTTGGACGGGCAATGTACGTCCACATCCCAACGACAAAACAACCAAGGCAGTAGTGAACAACTCACAAGCCGAATCGCATACAGGCCGTTTTGTAGATTGGCCTACCTTCCCTGAATTATTGGAAGATAATGGGGTTGATTGGCGTGTGTACCAAAACGAGATTTGGACAGCTAAACTTCCGTCTGAAACCGATGATTGGTTAGGGAACTATGGCGATAATGCCTTGGAATATGTAAAGCGGCATCAAGTAAAATTATCAGCTTATTTCAGAAAGAATGGCGACAAAACGGTTACTCCAAATCTTTCGGCGGAAGAAGTGCTTAAAAAATACAATCGTTTAACACAGCGTGAGAAAAATCTAATTGATAAAGCGTTTACCACTAATGTTAACGCTGCCGATTATTTAGATTTGGCTCCCCATACTTATAAAAATGAACAAGGTGAGCAAGAAACTTTGAATGTGCCTAAGGGCGATATTTTTTATCAGTTTAGAAAAGACGTTAAAGAAGGGAAATTGCCTACGGTTTCGTGGTTGGTGGCTCCTCAGCGCTTTTCTGAACACACCAGTTCGCCTTTATACGGCATTTGGTATGTATCGGAAGCTTTAAATATATTGACTGAAAACCCTGAAATATGGAAGAAGACCATTTTTATTGTCAACTACGATGAAAATGATGGTTATTATGACCATATGCCACCATTTGTAGTGCCAAAACCTGATACTTTGGCCAGCGGGAAGGTTTCTGAGGGTATCGATACTGCCTCGGATTATGAAGCCAACGAAGGTAGCCCCATTGGTTTAGGTTATCGTGTACCCATGATTGTAGCCTCGCCATGGAGCAGGGGTGGCTATGTGAATTCGCAGGTTTTTGACCATACCAGTACCTTAATGTTTTTGGAGGATTTCCTAAAGCATAAAACTGGAAAGCAACTAAAGAGCGAACAAATTAGTACTTGGCGGAGGGCCGTTTGTGGGAATTTAACCTCCATATTTAGGCCTTATAAAGGTGAGAAGCTCAAATATCCAAATGTGTTGGAACGCAATCAGGTGATTGATCATATTCAAAAGGTAAAGAACAAGCCTCAACAACGCATTCCGTTTCCGTTAAAGGAAGATGAGATAGCCAAGATCAATCGACACCATGCTTTTGAAGATGGCGTATCGGCCTTGATGGCCAAACAGGAAAAAGGTACGAAGCCTGCTTGCGCTTTACCGTATCATTTAAGGGTTGACGCCCGTTTAAATGAAACCAAAACAAGTGTCGTTCTTGATTTTATTACCGACGAGCAAAGCGTTGGCGCACCTTTTAATGTTTCGGCTTTAAATACCTACAGTGGTGAACAAGGTCGCAACTGGTACATTGGCGTAAAAGCAAATGATCACATAGAGGACAATTGGGAAATAGATGCTTTTGCACAAGGTCGTTATGACTTATCGGTACATGGGCCAAATGGTTTTTATCGTAGGTTTATGGGTAGCAAAGCTGATCCTGATTTGTTGCTTACCGCAATGCCGGAGTTGCAGGATAATTCAAAAAAATATTCAGGGAATTTGCAGTTGCTTTTGGAAAACAAAAGCAACCAAACCATGGAAGTATTGATTGTTAATGATGTGTATAAAGCCAATAACAAGACCATCAAAGTTGATGCAGGTGCCAAAAAAATAGTATCACTTAACTTGAAGAAATACCATCATTGGTACAATTTCAAGGTGAAGGTAAATGGGTTTGATGACTACCAAAAACATTATGCTGGCCACATTGAAACTGGGATGGATAGTATTACTGATCCTTATATGGGCGGGGTATTGTAAAGTTTTGTTTTATGCCGAAATAGATTTTCGGAAAGTTATTAAGAACCTATGGTTGGTGTTATCACCAACCATTAGAAAGATAAACCGGTACGGTGATAACACTGACCAGAGAGGGAAATGTCGTCATTTCGACCGCAGCGCAGCGAGCGGAGAAATCTTTTAACAATGCAGATTAAGCTGCAACAAAGGTTGAAAATAGGCCTTCGGAACACTGAAAGTGATGTTAGAACTATGTTTGGTGTTATCCCCAGCCTTTAGAAAGATAAACTGGTACGGTGATAACGCCGATCGTGAGGGGAAGGTCGTCATTTCGACCGCAGCGCAGCGAGTGGAGAAATCTTTGTACAATGTAAATTAAGCCGAATCAAAGCTCGAAATAGATCTTCGAAACACTGAAAGCTATGTTAAACCTTTGAACTTTAAAAGATTTCTCGACTACGCTCTAAATGACGATCTTTTGTGGTCTCTGAATGCTCCAGTCTTAAGCCAGAAGTAAGAAATTAACCGTCAAAGTTTACATTAAAACCTGCTTATTAAAAATGACACGTGTGTCGTTACCAAATCACACGCGTGTCGTTGGGTAATACCTAGCGTGTCATCACTAAACGACACACGTGCTAATGAGCGATGACACACGTGTCGTTTGACAACAGCACGCTTGCTTTATATTTCAAAGATTTCTCCACTCGCTGCGCTGCGATCGAAATGACGATCTTTTTATAGCCCGTCAATATTCCGAAATAATACAGAAGATTGCTTTTTAAAAAAATATCAGCTTAGATTTCGTCCTATGGTTGGTGTTATCACCAATCATCAAAAGGTAGGCTGGTAAGGGGATACGCTAACTAAATGAGAAATCGAAAATCCGAAGGATTTCAATGGTCGTAGAGAAAAAATGTGAGCGAGAGCATGCGACTCTGTAGGAGTCGTACCAAAGGTGATAAGCTGGTTTTTATAAATATTTGACCTCTTAGAGGTCTTGAAAATCTAAAACTATACACAAATTTTAGGTTTTTTGCTCATTGAACCCAAGTTTTTAAACCCGATTGAAACGAACACGATCCTGATGTTAAATCAGGAGAGTAAAGTGGAAAGCGGGACTAATGCTACCTAAGGATTACTAAATATTGCTTTTCAAAAATATAAATATTCAAAAATTATTTTTTATAGCATTGATTTGTAGTGTTTTATAAATAAAATTTACTTTTTTTAAAATTCACGTAGGGGTACATTTCTTTCTTGTTGTCTCATTTTTAAATAAGACATAAATGAAAGCGTTAAACTTTACCAATCAATTTAATCAAATAAAAAAAGCAACCTACCTAGGGATTACTTTTTTAGGCTTAGCCTTCCAAACCAATGCACAAGAGGCAAAAACAACCAAAGCTCATTTTGGGCTCATTTATCCATTAAGCACTAACGGTACACACGCACCTTTAGATACCAATAATTTATCTATCCATTTACTAGCGGGCATTTCTTCGGTAGAAAAAGGCTTTTCATATGCCGGTTTAAGCAATGTAGTACGTAACGAGAGCTATGGGGTGCAAATTGCTGGTTTCTCTAACCATATCGGTAAACAAACCAATGGCGCATTATTCGCTGGGTTTTTAAATACCTATCGTTCGGCAAAAGGTAGCCAATTTGCTGGTTTTGCCAACTTAGCTCAAAAGAATGTGGAGGGAGCGCAGTTTGCTGGTTTCATTAATACCACGGGCGGCGACATGAAAGGCGTGCAGTTCGCAGGGTTTTCTAATATTGCCAGAAATATATCGGCATCACAGTTTGCTGGTTTTATGAATGTGGCTAAAGATGTAAACGGTAGCCAGTTTGCTGGGTTCATTAACATTGCCAAAAAGGTGAAAGGCGCCCAAGTAGCGGGATTCATCAATATTGCCGAAACGAGCGATAACCCAATCGGGATCATCAACATCATCAAAAACGGAGAAAAAAGCATCGCTGCAACCATTGACGAGAGTCAGACGTCTATGTTAACGTTCAGGTCTGGGGGAAAAAACATGTACGGAATTATTGGAGTGGGCTACAACCTTAAAAACAAAGATGAGGTTTATGCTTTTGAGGCTGGTTTGGGAGCTCATTTCTTTAAATCGAAATATTTTAGGCTAAATATGGAGTTAACGCAAACGATTTTGGAAAGCTTTGAAAAGGGCGAATACTTTAAGGGTACTTTTAGGTTATTGCCAGCCGTAAAAGTAGCTCCTTGGTTGGAGATTTTTGGAGGTCCATCCATCAATTTCGTAAGTACCAATACGGTAGAGGGAAAAGCCTTGCACCCAGAAAGTGATGATTTGGTGATCCGTACCTGGAACCGTAAAAACTCAGATTTTAAACAGTCACTGCATATTGGTTACCAAGCAGGTTTACAATTTGTTTTTTAAAGATTTCACACACACACAAATAAATGAAACATATGAAAAAAGTAATCGCAATCGTGTTAGGCTTAGTCTTCGTTATTTACTTTTCGGCGTGTAAAAAGGATCGATTAACGGCGAATGGAAACATTGTTGCTGAAACGAGAAACTTGGGACAGTTTACGGGAATCAGTTCTAGCGGTGCCACACCTGTAGAGGTAAAATATGGAACCGAATTTAATGTGGTGGTAAAAGGTTCCAGCAATATTGTTCCGCATTACACCACCAGGATCGTGAACAACGTACTGCACATTGGTTTTGAAGGGGTAAACGTAAGGCGGGATGATGTAGAAGTGATCCTGACCATGCCTACCTTGAATAGGATAGATTTAAGTGGTAGCACCGAGGTCGAAATAGAAGGAAACTTCCCTGTAATTGCCAATTTGAATGTCTCCGTGAGCGGATCAGGAAAAGTAGAGGCGGATCATGCCCTACATATAGATAACGTAAAGGTTGATATTTCGGGCTCTGGAACCGTAGATTTTGAAGATGTCACCAGTAAAACTGCTGATGCTGATATTTCTGGTAGCGGAAGTTTGAGACTTCAGGTGCAAGACAGAATCAAGGCAAAGATAAGCGGGAGTGGTAAAGTTTATTACAAAGGTAGCCCAGTAATCCAACAAGACATTAGCGGATCTGGCAAACTGATCAAGTTCTAATTTAAATTTAAGTTTTATGGCTGGCCAATCATTTTGGCAAGCTTTTGGGTCCAATTTTGGCGCTCATAAGCTTGCCCTGGAAGATCTATACCTATTGCAAAGCAGCACACCCAATCTTATTACCTATGCTTTGCCTTTTGTAGCGGTGTTTACGGTACTGGAGTTTGTGCTTGGAAAAATATTTAAGCACGAAGATTATACCCATGATGAATTGAAAGGATCGCTATGGGTGGGTTTGGGCAACTTGCTCGTAAATCTTTTCCTGAAATCAGGATTGTTTATAGGTGCTGTTTGGCTGTATAACCTTTTACCTTGGCGCATGGAATTTGGCTGGTGGAGCTTGGTGCCTTGCTTTTTGATTTATGATTTTTGCAGCTATTGGTCGCATCGCATTTCCCATTTTAACCGCTTCTTTTGGGCGTCGCACGTGGTACACCACTCTGCAGAACATTACAATTTAACGGTAGCTTTTAGACAAAGTTGGGTACAACATGTTAAGGTGGTGTTTTTTATTCCAGTGGCGCTGTTCGGTTTTCATCCTGTAATTTTTATGGTAGCCAGTCAAATGAGTACGCTTTATCAATTTTGGGTACATACCGAAACTATTGGCAAGCTTCATCCTTGGATAGAAAAATATTTTGGTACGCCATCTAACCACAGAGTACATCACGGTAGCCAAGAAAAATACATTGATAAAAATTTCGGAGCCACGTTCATGATCTGGGACCATTTATTTGGAACGTTTCAGTACGAAGAAGAAAAACCCAAATACGGGCTTACGACTCCACTTACGGAAAAGAGTAATCCTTTCGTGCTTAATTTTCATGAGTACAGGGCCATTGCTGAAGATGTTAGGCAAAGCGATGGCCTAAAGGAAATGCTTTTCTTTTTATTTGCCAGCCCCGCAAAGGTTTATCGGTATAAAGCGGAACAGCAACCCAAAAGCCATAAGCAATACAAGCTTGCCCGCTTTTTAAAAGGAACTATTTTAGGAATGTTTTTGCTTTTAGTGGCGCAATTGTTATTGGCCCAGCCTCCCTTGCCCGAACCGAAGTTGAAAAATATGTTGTTCTTTTTACAACGTACACCTGACGCCAACACCGTAGTTTATCAATTGAATTTAGAAAAAGATGGCCGCTTAAACGAAAAATCTCCTGTAAAAGCTTCGTGGATCAGGTATGAAGAAAATGGAGTGGTTAAGGAACTATCAGGTATTGAAAGGAAATTTGCCTACGGCGTAAAATGTAAAGCTTTGGGCAACGAAGCTTATGAAGTCCGTTTGGTTTCCTACAAAAAGCTGCCCATGTATTTGTTGAAATCGCCAACCGACCAACAGTATCGTCTCTACATTAAAGAAGAAGGAAAGGACCTGCTTTTAAAACGAGTTTTTGTAAAAGTAGAGGGTGGAAGTTTTTGGTTCCCCAAAGTGCAGTACATTGATTTATTTACCATTGATAGCGAGAATGGGGCGCAAATTTTGAAACGGATTAATTTGTTAACCAATGGTTAATTGTGTAGCTGAAATCAAACCGATATATTTGAACTATCCAAACGTGAATATAGCCGTACAAACATATAACGACGCTGCTTTTGAGCAGCTTTTTAAGTCTCATTACAAGGCTCTGCACAGTTATGCCAACATGCTCTTAAAAGATCTTGATGCCGCCGAAGAAGTGGTGCAGTCGATGTTTTTAAAGTTATGGGAAAAAAGGCATTTGCTAGATGTGCAGACATCTATTAAAGCATACTTGTATAAATGTGTGTATAACGATAGTCTTAACCTCATGAAGCATGAGCAGGTTAAAAATAAGTACCAAGATTTTAGCCTGCATACCATGAATACCGAACATGAGGCAGCATCTAACAAGGTAGAGCTTTCGGAATTGCAAAGACAATTGCAGCACGCCTTAAATGCTTTGCCAGAACAGTGTAGAATCATTTTTCAAATGAGCCGTTTTGAGGAATTGAAATATAAGGAGATTGCCGAACGATTAGGTATTTCTATCAAAACCGTAGAAAATCAAATGGGCAAGGCCCTTAAAATTTTACGCCTCAAGTTAGTTGATTTTTTAGTGCTGGTACTACTGGGACTGGCCAATTATAATGATTATTTAAATTAAGCGAAGCGATATGAATGATGAGATCTTGATAAAGTTTCTGCTTAAAGAAACCACGTTAGAAGAAACCAAACAGGTACAGGATTGGATTGCCGATAGTGCCGAAAATGCAACCTATTACCAACAACTAGAACGGATATGGAGTGAAAGTGCGGACTTAGCTCCTGCCGATACTGTTGATGAAGAAGTAGCTTGGCAGAAATTTAAGCAACGGGTAGAAGGAAAAGCCGCTTTTCCTGTGGTGAAAAAAATAAGGCCCAATGCCATTTGGCTGCGCATAGCTGCCGTTTTTGTGTTTTGCTTTGGTGCTTGGCTAGCCTATCAGCAGTTTGGAAATACTTACACCGACGTACAAAGCAATGCACAAGTATTAAATAAAGCTTTGCCAGATGGCAGTCAGTTGGTGCTCAATAAAAACACCAATATCAGTTATATTACTGATTTTAAAACCGACAGAAAAGTAGAGCTGATTAGTGGTGAGGTGTTTTTTGATGTAGCGCATGACCGTGCTCACCCTTTTGTGATTGCTATTAATAAAGTGAAAGTGGAAGTGGTAGGTACTTCTTTCAACATTAAACGGCTACAAAATGGTGTAGAAGTAATTGTAGAGAGTGGCATTGTAAAGGTAGATAAAGATGGTCAGCAATTAATGCTTACCAAAGGCGAGCGTGCGACGCTGTTGGATCATGAGGAAAAACTGGAGAAAAAACCTGTGGAGGATGAATTGTACAACTATTATCGCACCCAACTTTTTGTGACCAACAATACGCCTTTGCCTAAGGTAATTAGTGTACTGAATGAAGCTTATGGTGGCAATATCTCTTTAAGTGAGGGAGCAAAGGCTTTGGGTATTTCTACAACTTTACCTTTTAAATACACTTTGGAAGATAACTTGAAGACCATTTGTAGTACCTTGAATCTGAAAATGCAGCGTAACGGCGATGAAATTTTGCTGTCTAAAAAGTAGAAATGAAGAAATCGCTATTTATCTTATTGCTCTTAATCAGCACTATTTGCATTGCGCAAACCTCTGTGGTCAACTATAACCAAAGCAACCTTGCAAAAAGGGTGACCATGGATATTAAAGCCGAGAAAATTGGTCTGGTACTACAAAAAATAGGTAAAGCAGGAGGCTTTTATTTTACATATAACGGGGCACTATTCGCTCGGGATAGCATTGTGAATATCAATGTGCGCAACAAGCCCGTCCGCGAAATATTAGATGAACTTTTTAACGGAACGGTTGACTACAAAGAAAATGAGGAGTATATCATTTTACGTTATGCCGTTAACCATTTTTCTATCGAAGCAGAAAGTATTGTAACGGCCGAAAATCTTTACAGTATTACGGGTAGAGTGGTAGATATTCAAACAGGTAAAAGGGTAAAAAACGCCAGTGTGTATGAGAAGCGCTTGCTCCAATCGGCTTTAACTGATGAGGAAGGCTTTTTTAGCTTAAAATTTAAGGGCGAACATAGTGGCATTGTGCTTACAGCAAGTAAGGAAACCTATCGGGATACCTCGATTATTTTTCTTTCAAGTATTGATATCAAACCCGAGGGCTACGATGATCCCGATAAAGAAAAGGGCACTTTCATGTCTAATATGTTGGATAATTTTAAGATTGGACGTTGGTTAACCTCTTCAAAGCAACGTATTCAAAATATGAATATCCCCAACTTTTTGACCAACATGCCCTTACAGGCTTCTTTAACGCCAGGTTTAAGCTCACGGGGAAGCATGAGTGGGAGCGTGGTGAATAAATTCTCCCTCAATTTGGTAGGTGGATATACCGCGGGAGTTGATGGGTTAGAAATGGCAGGGGTGTTCAACCTCAATAAAGCTGATGTAAGATATGTGCAGGTCGCTGGCGTATTAAATATGGTGGGCGGTAGTACCGAAGGGGTACAAATGGCAGGGGTATTTAATGTGGTGGGCAAAGATGCGAATGGTGCCCAGTTATCGGCGGTTTATAATCATGTGAAAGGTAATGTTAATGGCATACAAATGTCTACCATTAACTATGTAAATGGCTTTACAGAAGGTCTGCAGCTTTCGGCAGTTTCCAATACGGTAAATGGCAACTTGCGTGGTTTCCAAATGACGGGAATATTAAATGCAGTGCGAAAAGAAAGCAACGGGATGCAAATTTCGGCAGTAGGAAACGTAGCGCTTAAAGATATGAGAGGCGTACAGTTTTCGGGGCTATTTAATTACGCCAAACATAATAAAGGTCTTCAATTGGGTTTAATTAATCTCGCTGATACCTCTACAGGCGTGAGCTTAGGGTTAATCAATATTGTAAAGCATGGGTATCATAAATTGAGTGTCTCCTCTAATGATTTAATTAATGCCAATGTTTCATTCAAAAGTGGAAATGCAAATTTGTATACCATATTTATGTTGGGCAAAAATTTTGTCGACAATGAAAACATCGAAACCTTTGGCTTAGGACTTGGTCACGATTTTTTTGCTGGAAGAAGATTTTCTCTTTCAACTGAGCTTACGGCGCAACAACTGCATCTAGGGCGATGGGATTATGCCAACATCCTTAATAAGTTTCATCTCAATTTTCAGCTACGCCTGTTTAAGGGCTTTAGTGTTTATGGCGGTCCCGTATTCAATTATTATGTTACCGAAGCTCCCAATGATTACGTAGTCGCAAGTGGTTACAAAAGCCAAATAGCCCCATCAAACAGTAAAAAAATCAACGGAAACAAGGCTTGGTTAGGCTGGTCTGCGGGATTTACGCTCTTTTAGAGAGCGGTAACTACTTGATTATGTGTATTTTTTTTCTCTTTTTGGGAACAATTAAAACTTAAAGTTGTTAAATAGAGAAAAATATTCTACATTGTTATGCATTTGAGTTTAGAAAATAAATTTTAACTGCCGTCAACGCTCATTAGAAATTTATTAACGCAACCTCTCTCATATTTTTTTAAGCACAAATGCCGCAAGAATTTTTAAATAATTGCATTTGCATTTAGTGGGTTTATTTTTTTGATAAGCCTGTATTTTTTGTGCTGTTACGCTCGTTTCTTATGCTTACTTCTGATCGCTAAATGCAAGTGCCATAAATGAAAATGTTATGGCCGCTTCTCTACTTTCATTGCGTAGGATTTTTATCCTGTGCTTTATGTTATTTGTGCTAAAATCTAGTGCGCAGAATATTAATAATTATGTATTTTCAGCTACTAGCGGAACTTATTCTTCCATCTCTGGCGGTACAGAGCCTGGAGGTGTAGGCGCTACCATTTCTAACGATGAAAACACCTATCAAAATTTGCCCATTGGGTTTGATTTTTGGTATATGGGTCAGCGTTATGATAGGTTTTGCGCAAGTTCGAATGGTTGGATATCTCTTGGTAGTGCGGTTAGTGGGGCTATGCCTGTTAATAATCTAAATACTGGTGGAAATAGGCCAATTATTGCGCCTCTTTGGGATGATCTCGCAGTTTTTCCGGGTATTTTAAGTCTTCTTCTTCCTGGCAAAATTAGTTATGTTACTACTGGGACAGCAGGGAGTATGGTTTTAACGGTGCAGTGGTATTCTATGCGTTGGGATAAAAATTCTTCCAATTTGCTTAATCTAACTTCGGTAATTACTTTTCAGGCAAAAATATATGAGAATGGGAATATCCAATTTGCTTATACCCCAGAAGGAGGAGCAATAGATAATGGATCGGCTTCAATAGGAATCACGGGTGTTGGTACAGGTGTTTATCGTTCGCTGAATGGTGTGGGTACCTCACCAACTGCTCGTAATGACCTAGAAACAGCGAACATCGCTACTAAGCCTGCCAATGGTCAAACTTATACCTTTGATCCAACAGAACTTGCTACTGCTCCTACGGCTTTAACGTTCTCCAATGTTGGTGCAACTGGAATGACCTTAAATTGGAATTATGCTTCGAGTAGCGAGATAGGCTTTGCTATTTATCGGTCGAGTGGATCAGGTTACACTTATATAGGTCGAACGGGTACAGGAGTTACTACTTTTAACGATACGGGCCTAACTAATGGCGTCAATTATACTTATATCGTGTATGTCATTCGGGAAAACTTGGGCGCATCGGTTACTGGAAGCCAGATGGCTAGTTGCCAAGGTTTTTCTCTGGCTAATATCCCATTGGGAAATATCGTGGCAAGTTATAAGCTTGATGGAAATGCCAATGATTTTTTTGTGACCAATAACGGGACTTTGCAAGGGACGCCAACGGCAACCACCAATCGGTTTAATATCGCTAATTCAGCTTATCAGTTCAATGGTTCCACACAATACGTTTCTACAGCTAATTCTTTTGTGAATCCTACTGTGTTTACAGTTTCTATTTGGTTTAAAACCACCACGGCTGGCGGAAAACTAATCGGTTTTGGAAGCAGTCAAACAAGTTTCAGCACCAATGCCGATCGGCATATTTACATGGCCAACGATGGACGGATCTTCTTCGGGGTGAAGCCTGGAGGGGTTTTTAAAACGATCAATTCTACGGCTACCTATGCGGATGGTAACTGGCACATGGCTACTGGTGTATTGTCGGCTGGCGGAATGGTGCTCTATATAGATGGTGTTTCTGTAGCACAGGATGTCACCACGGTTGCTGCCGAAAATACTACGGGGTATTGGCGCTTAGCTTATGACAACATCGATTCATGGGCAAGTACGCCAACTAATAGATATTTTACAGGAAATTTGGATGATGCCTATATCTACAGCCGAGCATTAAGCGCAGCGGAAGTGACGCAACTTTACAATGCGACAGAAGGTGCAGGTAATACTGGTCCAGTTTGCGCTCAAACGACTTTAACTTTAACGGCTAATGCTATTGATGGTGCAACTTACTCATGGACGGGGCCTAATGGCTATACTTCTTCTTCGCAAAATGCGACCTTGACCTATTCTGATGCAGCCAAAGGAGTTTATACGGTTACTGTAAGCAGGAATGGTTGTGTAGCCACAGCCTCTACCATAGTGGTTTCTACAGGTGAGGGCCAGTGGACAGGAAACGCGGGCAATAATTGGGCAACTGCTAACAGCTGGTGTAATGGTATTGTGCCTACCGCTGTTGTAAACGCTACCATTCCTACAGGGAGATCTACTTATCCTACGGTGAGCTCTGATCAATCTATCAATAATTTAACGATCGCTACGGGGGCTTCAGTTACGGTCACCAATTCACTTTCTGTAGCGGGCACAGTTTCTAATAGCGGTACATTAACTGCAAGTAGTGGACGGATGGTTTTTAATGGAACTACGGCCCAAACCATTGCCGCTAATCTTTTTGCCAGTAACTTAATTAAAGATTTGACCATTAACAATGCTGCTGGAGTTACCTTAAATGGAGCCTTACGTTTAACGGGTCTATTAACGGCCAGCGCTGGAGCATTTAATGCTAACGGTTATCTTACTTTGGCTTCCAGTGCTGCTTCTACCGCACAAGTTGGTGCAGTGGCATCAGAAGCATCTATCATTGGACAGGTAAAGGTAGAGCGTTATTTGCAAGGGGGCAATGTCAATCCGTATCGCACCTATCGGATGCTTTCTTCGCCAGTGTATGATAATACGACTACATTCATCAATACAGATACGGAAGGGAACAGAACCGCGAAATTTTCCCAATTAATAGATAATATGATCATTTCTGGAACATCGGCAGCTGCTGGTGGTTTTGATGTGAGCCACAGTAATCAAGCTGGAGCATGGACCTATAGTACTGGTTTTGTTGAAATCCCTAATATTAATACTGCAGTAAATGCAGGAAAGGGCATGTACGTTTTCTTTAGAGGGGACAGAAGTAATTTTTCAGGAAAAACAACCGCTCCTTTTGTAAACCCCGAAAACACCGTTGTGGATTTTAACGGGGTACTTAACCAACAAAACATAACGGTAACTTTGAGTTCTGGATACAACTTTATCGGCAATCCTTACGCCTCTACTATTGATTGGGATTCTTCAAATTGGGGTAGCGACAAGGTAAATGTGACTAATGCCATTTGGATATGGAAACCAGCTTCAAGGGGTTATGCCACCTATATCAATGGGGTGGGAGCTTCGGATGGAAGTCGTTATATCTCTTCTGGACAATCATTTTTTGTAAGAACCACCGCGGCAGGTTCCATCAAGTTTAAGGAAAGTATCAAAGCATCTACTCAACAGCCTCCTGTTTTGTTGATGAGTACGGAAAAGAGAAATGATGAGCTGTCGATGATGGTAACGGAGCAGATAGCTGAAACGCCTCAAAGTTTGGTGAGAATAAAGATGACACCTTTAGCTTCTTACGGAGAAGATGAGACCGTGGTGGTTTTTAACGAAGCTAGCAGTGCTGCCTATAACAACCAAGAGGATGCCTTGCATTTTGACGGTGAAGTGGTTAATATTTCTACATTGGCTGGAGCTAGTAAATTGGCGATCAATTTTATGCCGCCAATGCCTCAGGCTGTAGAAATTGCAATGAATGTTTCTGCTGGTACCACGGGTAGTTATTTGATGCGATTTAATTTAGATGAGTACTATCAGCAACATAGCTTAGTCCTAAAAGATAATTTTCTTAACCAGAATATCCCAATTACGCCAGGTTTGGTTTACAATTTCAATATTGATAGGGCAAATACGCAAACATTTGGCGCTGGAAGATTTAGTGTGTTGGTGGAACCACCAGTCACATTGCCTGTGGGTATGACAAATTTTGTGGCAAAAAAGCAAAATGAAGGTGTCGCCATCACATGGACAACCTCTTACGAAGTGAATAACAAATCGTTTGAGCTTTACAGGGCTTCTAATGATGGAACTTACGTGCTAATCGCCTCTATTTTACCTAAAGGACCAGGAAATTATCTTTATATGGATGATGTGCCATTGCCTGGTGATAACTATTATAAATTGGTGCAAATAGATCTAGATGGGCTAACAACAGAAACTGGGCCTGTGGTGGTTAACTTTAAAGTAGGTCAACAAAATACAGTGCTGCTATATCCAAACCCTGCGGCAGATAAATTTACGATTAAAGTAGATGGGCTTTTGAACGATAGGTTTAAGTTGAGTTTGTATGATCTTACGGGGAAAATTATACGTGAATATGTGCTTTCCAAAATAGAGTTAACAAGCGGTTACGACGTAAATATTTTAGACTTAAATTCAAGATTTTTCTTTACTAAAGTCGAGGACTTTAACACGGGGAAAGTATTGGCTGTGCATAAAGTAGTGAAAAAATAGAAATAAGTCTTTAAGTGTATATATAGCATGTTTTAACTGTCGAATAAATTGAGAGTAGTGATATATAAAGTGGGTAATTTTTTTCACTTTATGGGGAATGTTTTCCAGTAGAAAAAGGTGTGATTACACCGTTTTGTTGTAGCAATATTGCTTTTGGAAATAGCTAGAATAGATTTATAGGTTGTGGCGTGTGTTTTGACTTTTCATTGTCATAATGAAGAGCCCAAACAAACTATTATTCATCATATCCACTTTAGCTTTGTCATTTTCGACAATGCTTTCTTATGCCCAAGTTTATACAGCAAGCAATTATTACTACAACAATTTCGATGGTGGTCAATTAGGTGCTGGAATATCACAAATTGGAGCAAGTGCAGCGTTAGCAGTTTCCTCAAATGGCACCAATAATTTGGCTGTTGAAAATGGTTATTGTTTAACCACTTCAGGTAATAACCTTCCTGGCACTTATCAAATCTCTTTTCTGTCCAACAATACCAATCTTAACGACGAAACCTTCGGTTGGGAATGGACTTTTATCTATAAAAATAGTTCAAATACTGCTGACCAGTCTGATGTAATCGGTGTAGGTCAAAACTCATGGAAATATTGGTTTCTTTCTACAGGAAGCTTCGCTAACCCAAATACAGGATATTATCTTACTCAGGATGGCAGTAATTTATCGTTGAGATGGAGATACGACAATGATCCATGGGGAAATAGATACAGCAACTTAATTAGTTTCGATCTGTCATCATTGGGATCAGGTTGGGCAAATAAAACCTATGCCATTAGAATGCAAAGGTTGAAAAGACAGGGTCAATATGTTTGGCATTTATTTGTTGACGAATATACTGCTGATGTTAGAGAGGCCAGAACCGAAAGAGGGGGTACCGGCGCTTATCATAACACATTAGGAAGCTACACAACTACAAATTCAGGACTTCATATCAATGCAACAACGGCAAACCGTTTCAAGTTTGATGAACTAAAAATGTATAGCATGAAGTTAGAAATTAGCAGTGCAAACGACCCTGCTAATGGAATTTCTAGCCCACTTTATAACGGTCAAAAAGATGCGGTAATTTATGGGCTGAAAATGATGAGCCGCGGTTTGTTCGATGTAAGTTCTATCGTACTCGACGCAACTGTTTCCTCTAGTAGCAAAGGATTAAATGACATCATTGAGAATTTGAGATTGTTTAAATCAAATGATGAATATTTTGGAAACGCTGATGATGCATTAGTGTCTAGTTTAAATGTAGAATGGAGAGCGGTTAGAGCGGAATCTTTCCCTCAAAAAAGTAGGCTTTTTTCAGTAGGCGCAGCAGATGGCTCTTTATTGCCTTCCGCTTACTATGGTATCAAGGCCGATGTAAAAAGTAATGCCCCAACTGGCGTAACTTTTAGCTTCACCAATATTGACAAAATTGGATTTGAAGATGCGCAAGTCAACTATAAAGGTACGTCTGGCGTAATTGTCGGTAATACGACGTCACCAGCAATCAATAATGGTAATGTTTACGATTGGATCGCTGGTACTGGTACATGGAATACATTGGCAAACTGGAAATTAGCTGATGGCAGTAATCCATCTGTACTTCCAGGAGTAAATGACTTGGTAAGAATAGGTAATGTTTCTTCAAATGCGAAACCTACTGTTTCTGTTAGCACCAAAGTAGGTAATATGATGGTTATAGGTACTTCGGGTACAGCGCCTGTGGTGACCATTAACAGCAACATCACGTTAACTATTGGTGGAACTTTTAGAAACGATAGAGCTTCAACATTTTCTGGCAGTGGTACCTTAGCCGTTGAGGGTGGCTGGAACACCTCTGGTGGTGCCATCAATTTTACAAGCGGTAGTGTGGGTGTTAGTTTCACTGGCACCAAAGACCAATCGATTAGAGATGAAGGTTCTGACGCTGGTAATGGTGTAGTATTTAAAAACGTCACTTTTTCAGGAGCTAGTATCAAAACTTTAGGAGGTTCTGGAAAATTTGCTGTCGCTGCAAATGGTTTCGTTACCATGGCTGCCAATACCACCTTAATGACTTCTAATAAGCTTACCCTAAAAGCAGATCCTAACAGCGCAGCATCTGTATTAGCTATTCCATCAACTGCGGCCATTAAAGGTCAAGTAACAGTTGAACGTTATATCCAAGGCGGAAGTAAAAATATGTGGCGTACCTATAGAATGTTCTCTTCACCAGTGTACGACAATACTACTAATTTCATCAATACAGATGTAGTAGGTAATAGAACTTATAGCTTCAATCAATTTATTGATGATATGATCATTACTGGACCAGGAGGTTCAATCAATGGTTTTGATCAAACTTCATCTAATCAAGCAGGTGCCTGGACTTATAACAATAAATACGTAGAAATTCCAAACATCAATACCAGTGTAAACATTGGAAGGGGCGCCTACTTATTTTATAGAGGAAACAAAAATAACTTAACAGGAAAAGTGACCAGTCCATTCCTAGATCCAGAGTCGATTGTGATGACCTATAAAGGGGTATTGAACCAGCAGAGCGTTACCGTACCTTTAACACACGGTACTTCGGGTTATAGTTTGGTAGGTAACCCTTATGCGGCAGTAGTAGATTGGAGTAAAGTCACCAAAACTTCGAACGTAAGTACAGTAGTAAGGGTATGGAATCCTGGTTGCAGACAATATTCAACGTATGATGGAAATGAAGGTGTTAATGGAGGAACCAAGTTTATCGCACCTGGCCAATCGTTTTTTGTGCAAACGGCTAACAATTCATCACCTTCAGTAACGTTTACAGAAGCTTCAAAAGTGGTGAGTGGTACCTCTACCAGCACTATGTCAAGAGTGATGTCGGTAAGTAACAGTAATTTAGATAGAACTGGTTTAGCTGGTGCAGAAGCAAATCAAACGCTTACAGAAGAGCAAGAGCCTGCCAGAATTAGAGTGCAGCTAGTTAGAAATGAAACTGAAAATGCTGATGAAACATTGGTAGTTTTAAAAGAGGGAAATGAGGCTGTTTTCTCTGGAAAAGATGTGGCCAGAATGGGCGGAGAATCGGTGTTTTTATCAAGTCAGTCAGCTGATGCTAAAGAATTAGCCATTAATTATATGCCTAATATCTCGACCGTTGAAAAAATTGGATTGACGATCAATGCGGACAACGGAGGCGCTTATACTTTGAAATTTATTTTGACTGATATTCCGTCGGGATATGTGGTGAAGTTAAAGGATAAGTATTTGAATACTCTGACTGATATTGCTAACGATGGAACTGCCTATGCATTAAATATTGATAAAGCTGATGCCGCTAGTTTAGGGAACAATCGCTTTGAATTACAGGTTGCGCCTCCAACTACACTTCCAGTAACCTTTACTGAATTTACAGGTGTTAAAACAAATGCTGGTGTTACTTTAAACTGGAAAACTTCTTCAGAAACAACCAATAGCCACTTTGATTTACAAAGAGCTGGCGAAAACCAAGATTTTACTTCAATAGGTGCCGTGCCAGCTAATCAAGCAGGCGTTTACAACCTGTTAGACAAATCGCCACTAGTTGGAAATAACTACTACAAATTAGTGCAGGTAGATAAAGATGGAACACCAACAGCTTATGAAAAGCTGGTAGTGGTAAAATACGACCTTAACGCCAACGCTGATAGCGAAATGCTCATTTATCCAACAGTGGTTGAAACTAACTTTACCCTAAAATATGAGGGTAGTCTTAGCTCAGAGCGTTACACCTTAAAAATTGCAGATGTAACAGGTAAAGAGTTGTACAACAAAGAAGTAGCTAAAAATGATGTGGTGAACGGTTATGCTGGAGCTTTGCCAGCGGCTTCTTCTGGAATTTATTTTGCCACACTTTTAGATTCCAGCGGTAAAAAAATCGCAGCGGCTAAATTGATGAAAAAGTAGCAAATTTTAACGTGAAGGCCCATGTGTTTCTATATACTGGGCGGAGGTGTTAATACTCTTTTTTTGATTAGAGAAAAAAGTGATAATTAATGCTTTATAGGTATTGCGTAAGTGCTTAAAAATATCGACTTTAGCGCAAATTATTTGATTTACAGAATAATAAGTTTTGTGGTCTAATTTAAAATGATGAGAGCTAATTTTTAATGCCTATGAAGATTTTTACCCAGATCAAGTTTTTTTTCTTGCTTTTTGTTTTGTTCGGTGCTTCCAAAGCACTGGCCCAGGTGACTATTACGCAGCCAACTGGCGGGCAGAATATTTCTGTAGAAAAATCAGTGGGAGGACCACTTGAGCAATTTACAGCGATTGGCGATATCGTCATTAGTGATAATGCTGCAACCAATTTCTCTACAGGAACTGATAGAAGAATAAGGTTAAATGCGCCAACGGGATGGCAGTTTGAAATAGGAACGGTTACCGTAAGCCATAGCGGACCAAGGATCACGGCTTCATCGGTATTTGATAATGCCACGACTGGTTATTTGATTATCAGTTATACGGCAAATTCTGTAGCAACTGCAGGCAACTCCATTACCATTTCTGGTTTAAGAGTTAAATCTACTAGTAAAGCAGTAGGTACTGCGGGTAATATCGTCAGAGCAAACACTACCAATAGTGGAACGATTTCTGGCTTTGCCAATGGTGCATCTGTAGCAACATTATCAAGAGCTGCGGGACCTTTCACTTCATTGCAAGTATTGCTGCCTGGGCAGGCTAATTCACCAGGCTCAGCTACAGGGAAAACGAACCCTACTACTGTTTCTACACCAACGGCAGGTGTAGCTACGCCTGTTACAGTAAATGCTGTAGATTATGCTTTTAATATTGTTACTTCAGCACCAGCTCATCAGATATCATTAACTACCAATAACCCCAATGCAACAATATCTGCACCAGTAACACTAACTGGGGGTACCGCAAGTTTTAATGCTTCCTTTTATAGCTATAGCCCAACAACTACAACGTACTATACCGTAACAGCTAGTAATGACACAGACAACTCCATGGTTGCTAACACTAGTTCCAACATTAGGGTAATGGCAGGCGCTTTCACCAAGTTGTTGATGGTAATGCCAGGAGAAACCTATGCACCAGGAACAGCGACAGGTAAAACAGGTATTGCTACAGCTCCTATCATTAATGTAGCCTATACCGTGAATGTGTATGGGGTAGACCAATATTGGAATAGGGTGAGTAGTTCGACCAACACGATTGCAATTTCGGCAACAGGTGTTACTAACTTTACACCACCAGCAGCTTCGACACTTTCTACTACAGGTCCAAAAGCATTCAACTTGGTATTTAAAACGCTAGGCGAAACACCTGACGTTACGGCCACCAATACTACAGATGGTACTAAAACAGCCTATACTCAATTGCTCCCAGCCGTAACGGTGGGACCATTTGTGAAACTACAAATATTACTTCCAGGAGAAACAGCTGCTCCTAACACTGCTTCGGGAAAAACAGGTACGCCCAATTCGCAAAATGTAGGGGTGCCTTTTAATGTAACGGTAAACGCGGTAGATGCTAATTGGAACCTAATTTCTAGCGTAACAGATGAAGTGGCCATTACCAACGCACTGGCTGCTGATGCTGCTACATCGGCATTACCTGTTAATGCGAACTTAGTAGCAGGTACAGGAACATTTAGCGTAACGTTAAGAAGATCGGCAACTAATCATCAGTTGGTGGCTTCAAATGTTACCCTACCTTCTATTTTATCAAGTAATAGTGCTAGTTTAACCGTCATTAGAGGAGCCTTTGCAAAGCTGTTAATTACTTTGCCTGGTGAAACGTATGCCCCAGGAACAGCCACAGGTAGAACTGGAACAGCAACGCCATATCCTGCTACGGGTACGGGTTTGTCGGTAACTGTTAGAGCAGTTGATGCTTACTGGAATTTTGTAAATACAGTAACTGACGTAGTGAATTTAACCACTACCGATCCAACAGGTACATTTACTAGTAACAATATTGCATTATCGGCAGGGACCAGAAATTTCACGGCAAGATTAAGAACCGCGGGAAGTCTTCATACCATTACTGTGAGTGACGTTACCGATAATACCAAAACAGCTAATACCACCGATCCAATTACGATTACGGCCGGAGCATTTACCAAATTGGTATTGATACTGCCAGGAGAAACTTCAGTGGAAGGAATTGCAGCGGGTAAAACAGGTGCACCAAGCAGTCAAGTAGCAGGACAACCTTTCAGCATCTTTGTAAAGGCTGCGGATGCTTATGGAAATACGGTGACTACTGTTAATGATGTAGTTACTTTTACGGCGACCAGTGACATTTACGCGCAATTACCACCAAATATTGCTTTAACTAACGGTATCTTAAATTCATTTGCAACTTATCGTATTGGAAGCACTGCTAACAACAGAAGGCTGACGGTATCAGACGTAACTGATAATACCAAGACAGCTAGCCAAAGTCCAACATTTGTGGTGAATATAGGTGCTTATGCGGGCTTATTAATTGTGCTTCCAGGTGAAACATATGCTGCAGGATCTCCTAACGGTAAAACAGGTACACCCGCTAACCAAGCCATTGGTACTGCCTTTAATATTGCAGTAAGGGCGGTAGATATTGCGTGGAACACCATTACTGGCGTTACAGATCAAGTAGCAATTACTTCCAATGATCCTTCGGCAGCTTTACCTGCAAATCCAGCTTTAGTAAACGGCGCAAATACTGCTATTCCGGTGACATTAAATTCTGCCAGTGTGTCCACAACACTTACGGCCACTAATATTACTGATGGTACAAAAACACCTTACACTACTGGTAGTATTACAGTGGTAGGTGCAAGTGCTACCAACGATTACTTTAGAAGTGCAGTGTTGTTGGGAGATTGGAGTAACTCATCAAGTTGGGAAAGCTCTTCAAATAATACCACTTGGCAAGCTTCAACCAGAGTACCTACCACTACTTCAAGAGGTATTTTAATAAGAAACACACATGTTATCAATGTTACAGGTAACCTTAGTATCGACGATGTTTTGATAGAAGGTGGAGCACAGGTAAATATCAATGGTGGTACATTAACCATTAATAATGGCGCAGCAGCAATTGACTTTAAAGTTGAAGGTGTTTTATTAAATAACGGACGCCCTATTGTCAATACAGCAGGAGTGCTACAAGTGGCTAACGGAGGTAAATATCAGCATCATTTCACTACAACCTCAGGAACTATCCCAACCTTTTTATGGGAAGATGGTTCTATTTGTGAAGTTTCTGGCTATACTACCTACGCCGGTTTAGTAGCAGGAAGCGCACAAACCTTTTCTAATTTTGTATGGAATGCAGCAGGTCAAACTTCTGCCAGCACACCATCGCTAGACGACGCTTTCTCGGCAAATAACTTTACAATTACTTCTACTGGAGCTGGAGCTTTAAATATCGGCGTGGCTATTATCAATGGTAATTACACCCAAACAGCTGGAATTTTAGCTATAGGCCAAAGCTTAAACGTAGCGGGTGATTTTGCTTTCAATGGCGGCATCTTTTCGCCTTCAGCAACTAGTATTATCACTTTTGACGGAGCCTCTGCACAGAACCTATCAACAACCGCCACACTTTTATTTCCAGAGGTTATCTTTACCAATAATGGCACAAAGACAATGACTGCTGGTAATTTCGCAATTACCCCAACTGGAGTATTAACCTTAGACCCTGGAACTAATTTGAATGCAAACGGACATTTAACACTAATGTCAAGTGCTTCAAGTTCGGCAAGGGTTGCACCTATTCCTCCAAGCTCATCTATCACTGGAAACGTAAAAGTAGAAAGGTTCATTACTGGCGGAGATAAAACCATGTACAGAACCTACAGGATGTTATCTTCCCCTATTTACGATAACGGAAATGCTTCTAACAGAACCTATAGCTACGTTCAGTTCATCAATAATATGATCATTACTGGTGTTGGTGGCGCTACCAATGGTTTCGATGCATCAACTTATAACTCTGCAAGCGCTTGGACGTATGATGCGGGCGCTTATGTCGCCTTGCCTAACATCAATACTTCACTTTCAGTAGGTAGAGGCGCTTACCTTTTCTATCGTGGCGATAGATCAAATGCAACAGATAAAATGACGTCTCCTTTTGTCGATCCAGAGAGTTTCGCCATGACATTTGAAGGAACCTTAAACCAACAGGATGTAAATGTATCCCTTGCCAATGGATATAACCTGGTAGGTAATCCTTATGCGTCAAGCATCGACTGGAACTCGGCTGGCATTGTAAAAAGTAATCTACTTAACAATGTAATCAGAACGTGGAACCCTGCAACTAAAACCTACGCCACTTACGATGGTTCAGTCGGTGTTCCAGCGGGAGTCGGTAGTAATATCATCCCAGCAGGACAAGGCTTTTTTGTTCAGTCGGCAAATGCTTCAGGTAGTTTAACCTTTACCGAAGATGCTAAGATTGGTACTCAGGCACCAGCCTTATTATTATCTTCGCCAGCACAAGGAAGTTTAGCATTGCAAAAAGTAGCCGTAGGACCAAATCAAAATATCTTGGCTACACCCCGTGCTGAATTAAGATTAGTACTTAAAAATCAAGGCAACCAATTTGAAGAAGAAACTGCTGTCCTGTTCCAATCAGGAAAAACGGCACAATACAATGCTTCAGAAGACGTTTCTTACATTAAAGATGCCGCAGAACAAAAGGTATTCTTATCTAGTTTCTCTAGCGATAACAGGAAACTAGTAATTAACTATATGCCTGAAATCAGCGAAAACGCTGTAGTTAAGCTCGACATTGATAAGCTAAATGGCAATGGTAATTACCAACTTCAAGTAAAATACAAAGATGTACCTACAGGTTATTTGGTAAAACTGAATGATAACTTTTTGGGAACCTCGGCCAGCATTCCAAACGGCGGTACGCACACATTTAGTGTAGATGTGAACAATACGGCAAGTTTCGGAGCCGATAGATTTAGCGTATCTTTCGAAAACCCAACAACACTTCCGGTAACTTATGCCACTTTTAATGTAGCTAAAGTTAATCAAGGTGTAGCCGTTAAATGGAGTACATTGGTAGAAACGAACAACAGCAAATTTGTGGTAGAAAGAGCAGGCGACAATGGTAGTTATGTAAAACTGCATAACGAACCAGCCAAAGGCAATAACTCAAGCTACTCATTTATTGATAAAAACCCTTTAATTGGAAACAACTATTACAGATTGACACAGATTGATCATAATGGTACAGAAAACCCAACAACACCGCAGGTAATCAATTACACAGGCGAAATTAATGGAACGCTTGACATAGTTGGTGTTTTCCCTAATCCAGTGGTTTCAACTTTTACCGTTAAGTACAACGGTAGCCTAAAAGCTAATCAACAAACTTTAAAAATTGTAAATGCAACTGGACAAGTGTTGTTAAGCAAAACCATCGCTAAAACCGAATTATTAGAAGGTCAAGAGCTTGATATTGCTAACTATGCTTCAGGACTTTATATTATTGAAGTTTATGAAAATGGTAACCAACGTATTGGACAAACCAAATTGGTTAAGCAGTAAATAACTAAACCAAATACTAAGCAAAAGGGAATGTCGCACGGCATTCCCTTTTTATTTTATCCGAGCTGTTTTGTTTTTTTGAAAAGCAAATGCCATCGCTTCTATCAACGCAAGCCCTTCTTTCCACTTTATCTTTTGCCGCTACGCTAGCAAAAGGATGCCGCTGCAATAAGGTTTAATAAACAAAAAGCACTGCATTTAGGCCACATTAACCTTATGCAGTGCTTTTCGCGAAATAGAGGCTTATTGTTGGGGTCGTTTGCTGTTCAATTATATCACAATGATCTTTTCCGAATAAATTTGATCTCCCACCTTTATGCTCAAAACGTAAGTGCCCGAAGCCAATTTCGAAATATCTATTTGGTCAATCATCGTACCTGTACGTACACCCTTACTTTGCTCATATACCTTTTGTCCAATAATATTGGCAATGCTTACCGTTACCGTTTTTGCCTCGGGCACCTCAAAAGCTACCGTTAAATTTTTAGATGCAGGAACAGGAAATACCTTCAACTTAATTTCGTTGTCGTTCTTGTCATTTGGCAGGTATACCACCTCACTTGAAAAGGAATTACAGCTACTACCAAAGCCTACAGAAACCTGATATTTACCTGGGATGGTTGGTTGATAAGTTTGCGAAGTAGCGCCTTCAATCTTAACGCCGTTTAAGTACCATTGATTACCAGTAGCAACACTTGAAACCAAGTTGTTTCCATTTTGAGTAATGCCCACGGTACTTAATGGCACTTCAGTTCTTCCACTTGAAAGACAACCGAAAGCCTTAATTTTAAGATCATAGAAATAATAATAAAAAGCAGACGGACCAGTAGCATCATTCCCAATGATATTGAATACATCAAGTTGAGAACTTTGTGGGTAAATAGAACGAGGTACGGTATTATTCCTGAAAATGGTAGCATCATCTTCGTAATCGGTATGAATACTGTAATTACCAGCCGTTGGAAATTTAAGGTTCAGCGTATAAACCTGACCTTGGTCTGTTAAGTCATCATCAGCATTTCCAACCACAGGAGTACTTCTAGTAGCGGTTACTTTAATTGTGCTACTTGATATTTCCATCCCCTGGCTATTTTTAACATAAAACCTTATCGTTCCAGAATGACCAATATACAAACGGGCACTTTCTAAAACAGCTGGCGCAAAGGTACGTACAAGCACACCTCCACTGGTTTGCAGGTAGCTGCCTCCCCCTAACCTAGTTTCATACTTGTTTTTAGGGCCAAAAGTGCTGGTATACTCATTTAAGCCCGCATAAAACTTGCCGTTATTTGGAACAGTAGCGGTACTAATTTCATTGCCATAAGCAAACGGTGTAGTTTCGGTAGCATCTTTATACCAATAAATAATGCCATCGCCATTACCCTTCAATTGATACTGTTTGCTGTCATCACAATAAAATGCAGTCTGACTGGTTACTGTAGGAGGTAAGCCAATTTGCTCAATTCTGCTCGTTTCATCATTCGTAGCAATAGGATCAGTACTCAAATTGGTTTTAGCGGTAACCGTATAAGTTTTTCCATTCTGTGCAGCATAAAATCCTGGTAGTGTAAATTCCCTTTCTTCCGAAGGTTTTATGGTATTTAAGAAAGTGCCATTTAGTGTAGCCACCGTGGTACTACCTTCTTTAACCGTAACCGTAACTGGAATGTTCGAAATGTTCTGTGTGCCAAAGTTGCGAATCACTACGCTAACCATTTGCTGTGGATTAGCACAATTGCTGAATGATTCTCTGATGGCGGTAACACCAACGTCGGTAGTTAAATTAAGAAACTTTACCCTATAATCCTGCGTTTCACCTTTGGCGTAATTGCCACAAGCTAAAACAGTAGCCACATCGTTAGTTTCGCTAAGCACCACTCTTAGTAACGAAAAGTTATTGACGTTCACTGTAGAAGGAACGGTAATGTTTGCAGTGAATACGCCGGTGGCATTGATCACATTGCTGGTAGCCACCAGTTCATTTGCGTCATTAAAATCGCCATCGCTATTCCAGTCGATAAAAACCTTGGCAACTTTGTTGAAATTAGCGCCACAAGTACCTAGAGAAATGTTTAATGGATAAGTTTTAGCCTTTTCCAGCTCAATCGTTTGTTGGGTGAAATCCTGGTAAGAAGTACATCCTGCCGATGCGGTATAATTGATATTGGCAAAACTAAGGCTATTTATTTTCGAATCGTTAGATAATGAAGGACTTGAAGCGCAATATGGATTGCCGCCAATACCTGTTACCACTACCGAGTATGCTTGCGAGCCTCTTTGTAAAGTTCCTTTGTGGTTAATGGTGATGCTGTAGGTTTTGCCAGGAACAGCATTGGCGATATAAACCTGCTCTACATTATCTCTAAAATTATCACCTTTTGTAGCCGCCGCCGATGGGTTTGCAGGATTTAAAATCCAAGGGAAAAAGGTTCCTGCTCCAGCACTTGCCCTCATATCCAAGTCGTTGACTAACCTCAATGTAGAGTTGTTCAAAGCATTAGCCACAGGAATAACTTCAATTTCAGGATCGGTCCAGCAAATCGTTGCAATAATTGGCCCGTCGCCAGAAGCCACTACATTGAAAGTTTCGGTACCTCCTTGAGCTAATACACGTTCTGCTATTAAACTCTTGGTACCGTTGTTTAAGATCGCTTTTGCAGCATTCTCAGTATTCATTAAACCCCAGCCAAAAATATAATCTGGACCAGGTGCAGCACCCGCCTCACTTGCTGTGCCTATGGTTAAACCCTTTAAGGTTGAAGCACGCATAAAAGCACTATTTTTTTGGTTATAAAGCTCTTGCAGCAACACTAAAGAGCCTGTTACACTTGGTGCCGACATTGAGGTACCTGAATAGGTAGTATACGCTTGAGGACTGGCATTACTGGTAGAAGTAACACTTACGCCATCAGCAGCAATATCAGGTTTAATCCGTCCATCGTCTGTTGGGCCCCATGCACTAAAAGAAGAAATAGTGATATCACTTGGTGTTACCGTTCCAAAAGGCAATGGATTTACAGCAGCCACGGTCATTACGTTTTTAGCAACAGAGTAGGTGCCTAATATGTCATAGCCATCATTACTGGAAATTCCTTCTGGACGTGGACCTGCATTGACCAAGCTACCCGTTGCGTTAAATCTGTAATAGGTAGTTCCAACAGGAGGACCATTATCATTGCGATAATTTCCAGCCGATTTAACAGGTAAATAGAAAGGGGCATTGTAACAAATCCTGTCCCATTCTTTGGCATCACTATCATAGTATCCAAATTTGTAATCTTCAGTTGCTCCTGCCTGGCCTCTAAACTCCCATCGGTTTGGAATTGCACTCGTATTTTCATACCAACCTGCTATTGCACCATAGGAATGGTTGGATAGCAATAAAGAAGCCGCATAGTTGGACATCTCTGAATTGTCATTGTTAAAATCGAAAGAAAGAAGCTTAGGTAACCCAAATGCCATCCCCTTTGCATTTGGATTTTTACCCGTTGCCATAATCGTTCCCGCAACATGGGTGGCATGAGTAGAACTGCCACTAACACCATCTTTTACTTCTACTCTGTTAGGTTCAAACTCGGTATGTGAAATTAAAACAGCCCCACCATCCCAAATGGCAACCTTGTTCATTGGCATGGTGCTTCCACTCAAATTAAGTCCCAAAGAACCGCCTGTATAAAGTCTGTTGGTGTTAATGGTTGCTGCAGAAATAGAATTGTTTTCGGTGATTTTATATAACGGCATGCCAAAATCATCCACGCCGTGAAGTGTAAATACCTTTCCTTCTTTGGTAATCCCAAAGGTTTCCCAGCCTTTTTCTAAGGCTAAAGAAAATGCTTTGGTTAACTTTGTGTTTTCTATTTTCTCTAGAGCAAGAGAATTTTCCTTTAAAAATGCGGTATTGGTTTGGTTTCGCTGATCAGCTTGAGCGTATAAATGAAAAGGTAAATAGCATAAGATACTAGTATAGACAAAGAGCGACAATCCTATTTTAAGGTTGCGGGGCATAATTTTATTAAATCTAAATAAATGATTATTTTAAGGCACAATTTTAAGCATAATTAGATGACTTCCATTAAAAATATAGCAATTTTATGTTTAGCACTTTTATTTGTGAGTTGTACATTGCGAAACAATGGCAAAATGAGCATTAAGCAAGGCGTATATGGTAACGTTTACTGGTTGCAAGGCAACATGATGCCATCGCCAGATGCGCCCAGAGCCAACAATGGGAGTCCTATTGAAAGGCAAATCAATATTTATAAGATCACCACATTTAAGGACGTAGAAGGGCAGGCACCTTTATTCACTAAAATTAGCACTCAATTGGTTAAAACTGTAAAATCTAACTCCAATTGGTTGTATCAATGCGAATTGCCGCCAGGGAAATATTCAATTTTTACGGTAGAAGAAAGAAATAGTTATTTCGCTAATAATTTTAATGGTGACGGTGAGATTAACACCGTTGAAATTGTAGCTGGGCAAAAGGTTAAGCTTGATATTAGTATCAATTATAAAGCAGCTTATTGAAAATAAGTTTTGATTGCTGATAATAAACTGATTTTTAGAGTTGTAAAGAGTGACTTTTGTCAGAAAAATTCTTTTTTTAGATTAAAAAAATCTATAATTGCAGACATATTTGTATCGATTACACTTAGTAGGCTAATCCATTAATTATAGTATTTGTGAGGTATAACGTAACAAGAACAATTTACAAGGCGTTTTTTCTAGTTGTTTTGGCAGTTTCTGTCGGTAATTATGCTATAGCTCAACCAGGTGGACCAGACGAATCAGGCCCAGATACCCCATGTCCTCCTGACTCAAATTTGGATGATTGTGATCCTGATAATCAAGTGCCAATAGATGGTGGTGCGGGTATTTTGGTTGCCGCAGGTGTAGCTTATGGAATCAAAAAGGTTTACGATAAGCGCAAACAGAATAAGACCTCAGAAGCCGTTTAGTATTCCTAACCGGCTTGCTCTAATATTCCTTCTCTTTTTAAGATATACTCGAAAATACCCTCGATAGGTTTTTGTAGTGTTTTGCCAATTCTCAAATTGTTTTCTGCAAATACAGCCCTTAGCTCTTCTTGGTAATAATAACTGATGGAACCTACAAAGTTGCACTCTAAGGTTTTGTAATTCTTATAATCTTTAACGTTGGTATCTATAAATTCCTGGAAACCATCCCTTAAGGTTTTTTGGATAAAAGGATGTTGCCTGTGTTGAACCATGAATCTGCTGAAAGTAGCAAGGTACGAGTTAGGGAAAGGTTTTTGGTAAATGTTTTCTACAGCGATGTCTTTGGTAATTTGGAAAGTTTCCTTGAAAATCTCTCTCAAATCGGCAGGCATACTTTTATGCAGAAACGAAATCAACATTTTTTTACCAAAATAGGTGCCAGAACCTTCATCTCCCAAAATATAACCTAAACCATGCTTGCCATTGTAAACTGTTTGACCATCGTAATAGGCAATGTTCGAGCCTGTTCCCAAAATGCAGGCCAAACCTTTTTTATCGCCACAGGTAGCATAAGCTGAGCCTAACAAATCATGGTCTACACTGATAAAGGCATTTTTAAAAAATGAAGAAAGGCCATTAGAGATAATCTCATGTTTATCAGGGTTTAAACAACCTGCGCCAAAAAAGTAAACTTCTTTCACTTGGCTGGCAATAGCCGAAATATCTTTGTTTTTAGAAAGGATCCTTACCACATCTTGGGCATTTGCAAAATATGGGTTGATGCCTTGAGTGCTAAATGAGAGTGTTTGGCTTGGGCTGTAGGCCATCCAGTCTGTTTTGGACGAGCCGCTATCTGCAACTAAAATCATGCTCTAAAATAAAAAAATATTACAAATTTAACGTACCGCTAATCTGTTTTAGGTAAATTTCTGACAATTTTGCCTGATATTTTATTTCTAGATACCTGTTATTGGCATTAATAGCGTTTCTTTGAGCCTCACGCAATTCCAAAGGTGTAATATTTCCAAGTCTGTATTTTTCTAGCGTAATATCCAAGTTTTGATTGGCCAGATTGACATTTCCCTGCTCTAATTTTACCAATTCTAAAAAAGTAGTATAGTTTTGGTAGGCTTCGGTAAGTTGTGCAACAAGATTTTGCTTGGTTTGCTCTACCTGTGTTTTTGCCGTGCTAATATTCACTTTGGCATTACGCTCATTTTGACGTTGTAAAAAGCCATTAAAGATATTGATGCTGGCCGTTAGCCCATAGCTAAATCCACGGGCTCTAAATTGGGTGTTAAACCCTGTAGGAGATTCGCTTTTATTGAAATCATAACCGCTGTTAAGACTAATTTGCGGATACCGGTTCCCTTGTACCTGTTTTAAGCTCAATTCGGCCACTCGTTGGTTAAGGATGGCACTTTGCAAAGCTGGATTTAACTGTTCAAGTTGCGAAGCAAGCGTGGTATAGTTAAGACTTGCATCAATGTCAAAAATGTTATCCACTGAAAATTTGGTGGTAATGTCTCTTGCTAGAAGCCGATTTAACGTTACCATATAATTGTTCAACAAGTTTTTTTGTTGAAGATAGGTAGAGGTATCGGTATTATAATCTACCTGAGCTGCAACCACATCCAGTTTTGAGCCACGGCCTATTTTCAGCTTACTATCCGCAATGCGTAAACGCAGTGCCGAAACATCAATGGTGCTATCAGCCGCAACTACTAATTGTTGCTGCTTGGCCATGTTGTAGTAAGCAGTAAGTACTTCGGTAATGGTATTGAGGATTTGTGTATTCACATTCTTTTCGCCCTGTTCCTCCAAAGTTTTTAAACGCTCGCGGTTGGCAAACATACTGAAGCCATCAAATACTGTCCAATTAATGCCGAAGCCATAGGCCATATTGCTATTTCTCGCACCATTAATCCTTCTTTCGGTACCGCTGGCCTGGGTTTGTACGGTATTTTGTCTGCTTCCTCCAGTAGAAAAATCTCCAGTGACTATCGGAAGCATACCTGCATTCCCTAAATTGGAATTGTTCTTCGCAATTTCTACTTCGTTTTTAACCAGTTTAATATCGTAGTTGTTCTGTAGCGCTATGCTGATGGCTTCCTGTAAAGTCAGTTTTTCCTGTGCAAAAACCGATGAAATACTACAAAGGCAAATTGTGAGCGTTGCGTATATGTATGATTTGATTTTCATTTTTTCACTATTGATTTTTCGGTTTTTCCTCATCGGCCAACGCCGCTGCTAAAGATTGCTTGAGATCCGTATTTTCTTTGTGCTCTTTTGACCAAAGAGAATAGATAGCTGGAATGACAAAAAGGGTTAGTATTAACGAGAAAAGTGTTCCACCAATAATTACCGTTCCCATACTCATACGGCTTTTAGCGGCTGCACCCAAAGCCATGGCAATAGGCAATGCCCCAATGGCAATGGCTAAACTGGTCATTAAAATAGGACGTAACCTCGAAACGGCAGCTTCCCTGATGGCTTCCTGCACAGACTTGCCTTGCTCTTTAAGCTGGTTGGCAAATTCGACAATCAAAATCCCATTTTTTGTTACCAATCCAATCAACATAATAGTTCCAATTTGACTAAAGATGTTCCAGCTTTGTCCGCATAACCATAGCGATAAAAACGCACCCGCAACAGCCATCGGTACTGTTAAAATAATAATGATAGGGTCTTTAAAACTTTCGAACTGGGCGGCCAAAATGAGATAAACCAGTAAAAGTGCCAAGCCAAATGCAAACATGGTATTGGATGAGCTTTCCTTGAAATCTCTGGATTCGCCACTAAGGTCGGTCGTAAAACTTTCGTCGAGTACTTTGGCGGCAATTCTGTCCATGGCTTCAATACCATCACCAATACTTCTGCCTGGGGCTAAACCTGCTGAAACCGTGGCCGAAATAAATCTGTTATTACGATACAATTGTGGCGGGCTACTTTCTTCCTTGGCAGTTACTAAGTTGTCAAGCTGAATCAATTGGCCTTTGTCATTTCGTACGTACACCGAGCTCAAATCCAAAGGATCTTTTCTGTTGCTTACATCAAACTGCCCTATAACCTGATATTGCTTGCCGTTCATAAAGAAATAAGAGAAACGTTGGCCACTTAATCCAAGTTGTAGCGTTTGTGCGATATCTACGATAGAAACGCCCAGGTTTTTAGCTTTGTCTCTATCGATGGTAAGGTTAATTTCTGGTTTGTTAAACTTGAGGTTCACGTCAGAAGTGGTGAAAGTAGGATCTTGTGAGACAGCTTCCATAAATTGAGGAACTTTTTCACGCAGTTTTTCAAAATTCTGTGCCTGAATAATGTAGCTAATCGGTAAACCGCCTCTTCGGCCTACAGAAATAGTGGGCTGTTGCGTAACGGTTACTTTGCCTTCAGTATATTTACGAGTAATTTTAGTGAGTCGTTCTGCAATATCTTTTTGGCTTCTCTCCCTGTCTCCAGGATCAACCAATCCCATTCTCACAAAACCTGAATTGGTAGAACCCGAACCGCCAAAACCTGGTGAAGTAATGGTAATGTTGACGTTCTTTTCAGGGATAGAGTCTAAAATCATTTGGTTAATTTTCATCATGAATCTATCCGTGTAGGCAAAAGAAGTGCCCTCTGGAGTGCTAACGCTCATATTAATCGCACTTCTGTCATCATATGGCGCTGTTTCCTTGGGCAATACTTTCCAAAAAAGAAAAATTAAACCTGCGCAGACCAAAATAATGGGAGCCGCCAACCAACGACGTTTAAGGAACTTCTCTAAGTTGGTTTGATAGCCTTCGTTTAATTTGATGAAATACGGTTCTGTCAGTCTATAAAACTTAGACGGCTTGTGGCCTCCTTTTTTCATCAAATAGGCATTCAACATTGGCGTGAGCGTAAGCGATACAAAGGCGGAAATGAGTACCGCCGCCCCAATGGTAACCCCAAATTCACGGAACAGTCGCCCGACAAAACCTTGTAAGAAAATTACAGGAAGGAATACCGCCGCTAAAGTGATGGAAATGGATATTACTGCAAAGAAAATTTCGTTAGAACCTTTAATCGCTGCTTCAATAGGAGATAAGCCCTCTTCCACTTTTTTAAAGATGTTTTCCGTGACCACAATTCCATCATCTACCACCAAACCTGTTGCCAAAACAATCGCTAATAAAGTCAGTACGTTAATGGAGAAACCAAAAATGTACATGATGAAAAAGGTGGCAATTAAGGATACGGGAATATCGATCAAAGGTCTAAAGGCAATGCCCCAATCTCTAAAAAAAAGATAGATGATGAGGATTACCAGTACCAATGAAATTAAAATGGTTTCCGCTACTTCAGTTACCGATCTTTTGATGAATTGGGTAGTATCTAAAGAAACTTTGAGTTTAATATCGCTTGGCATATCAGCCTGTAGTTTTTCAAATCTCTTGTAGAATTCCCTGCTAATGTCCAAATAATTGGCGCCTGGTTGCGGGATCACCCCAACGGCCACCATCGGTTTTCCAGATTCACGTAGTACGGTTTCCTCGTTTTCGGAACCAATCTCGGCAACTGCCACATCTTGAAGCTTTACTACACTGCTACTGCTATCGCCTTTAATAATTAGATTATTGAACTGCTCGGCATCGGTGAGTTTTCCAAGTGTTTTTACAGTCAATTCAGTAGAAGCTCCAGTCAATTTGCCCGAAGGAAGTTCCACGTTTTCTCGGTCAAGGGCAGTGACAATATCCTGAGAAGTAAGGCCATAAGAAGCAAGTTTAGAAGGATCAATCCTGATACGCATGGCATATTTGCGCTGCCCTTGAATTTGCATGCTACTTACCCCAGGGATGGTTTGGATCCTGTCGGCAATCACGTTTTCCGCAAAGTCACTCAAATCAGTTACATTGCGTTTATCGCTCTGTATCGTCATGGAAATGATCGCATCCGAATTGGCATCGGCTTTACTTACAATCGGTAAGCCATCAATATCTTTGGGTAGGTTTCTGGCAGCTTGAGAGACCTTGTCGCGAACATCGTTAGCCGCCACATCGATATCTTTTCCCAAGTTAAATTCAACGGTAATGTTGCTGGTACCTTGGTTACTGGATGAAGTAATATTCCTAATCCCGTCAATGGAATTGATTGATTTTTCTAAAGGTTCGGTAATCTGAGATTCGATGATATCAGAGTTGGCCCCAGGATAGGAAGTACGTACCGAAATAATAGAAGGATCAATGGATGGGTACTCTCTAATACCCAAAAAGTTGTAGCCAATTATCCCAAATAGGATAATGATGAGATTCATCACAATAGCCAAAACTGGCCTTTTAATACTGGTAGTTGAAATGCTCATACTTACTTTTTGGCTATTTTAACTTTCACATCCGCATCAGGCTTTAGGGCCATTGCTCCTGTGGTGAGCACGGTGTCGCCAACGTTCAAGCCCGAAAGCACTAAAATTTTATCTGCTGTTCTGGTGCCAGTTTCCACAGGCATTTGTTGCGCTTTACCATTTTTGGAGATGTAAACTACTTTACCTTTAAGCACAGGGATAACTGCTTCAGTTGGGATTAATATGGCGTCTTTGATCGTCGATAATGACAGCTTCACTTTAGCAAATGAGCCTGGGAGTAATTCACCACTGGCATTTTGTGCCAAGGCCTTAATTTGCAAGGTTCTGGTAGTTTGATTAATGCCTGGCTCTATCGCAAATACTTTTCCAGAGAACGTTTTATTGCTGCCATCAATATTAAAGGAAATATCACTATTTGATTTTAGCTGTGAAACATATTTTTCCGGAATAGAGAAGTTGATTTTTACAGGATTGGTACTTAATAAATTCGCAATAGTGGTGTTAGGCGTAATGTATTCGCCCATAGAAATATTACGCAAGCCCACTTTACCACTAAAAGGTGCGATGATGGTGGTTTTTGCAAGTTGCGCCCTAATTAACTGTACTTGGGATTTTAAAGCTTGTAACTCAGCCAACGAAGTATCGTATTCTTCTTGGCTAATCGCACCTTTCGCTAATAATTGTTTGGCCCTGTTTTCATTACTTGCGGATAGATTTTGCCTGGTGATAACTTCTCTAAGTTGTGCTTGTATATCCCTGTCATTTATTTTAACCAAAGCAGCGCCTTTACTTACATTACTTCCTTCTTTGAAATAGATGCCAGTAACCAAGCCAGCCACTTCGCTTCTCAATGTCACTGCTTCGTTGGCTTCAATACTTCCAGTAATATCTATATTGCTAGAAAAATCGCTCGTAGCGGCTATAATTCCATCTACGTTTAGTGGCGCTCCGCCTTTACCCTTTCCGCCTTTTCCTGGACCTGCACCGCCTGGGCCGCCCCCTTCGATTTTTTTATTTTCAGTAATTCTGTAATAAACGAGATAGGCAAGTCCAAGTGCCAATACAAGATAGAATATATACCTTTTTTTCATTCGTATAAATTTGTTTTCAATGGTGATGAAGCGATCATGATTTATTCATTCCGACGTGGCGTTCATAAAATCATGACCGTTTCATCTTAATAGTTTGTATTCGGTATAGAAATTTAAATGGTTTAGTTCTTCTTCACTTTAAGTAGCTAAGCTCGAAAAATTGCGAAGTGAATACAAACAAAAATATCTAATTGTTTCTCCATTATTAAGATGTACTAACTATGTTACAGCACTTTGAGGATAATCATTGAGGAAAGAAGTTTTAAATTCTATTTTTGTGCCAATACGCTTGGTATTTTAGGACATTAAGTCCCTATTTTTACCAACAAGAAAAGTAAAATAAAGAACCAATTAAGAGTATTTTGGTGCTTTATGATGGTAAAAACAATTAAAATTAAATGAAAAAAATCCTAGGAGTAGCATTGTTGCTAACGTTAACTATGGCAGCTAAATCGCAAGTTAAAATTGGCTTTGAGGTATCTTTCAAAGAACCCCAAGCACACTATGCAGAGGTGGAAATGAACATGTCGGGCATTGCCGCAAAAGATTATGTAGATTTAAAAATGCCCGTTTGGACACCAGGCTCTTATTTGGTGCGTGAGTTTGGGAAAAATGTGGAGAGCTTTACCGCTACTGTTAACGGTAAGCCTGCCAAAGTACAAAAGGTAACCAAAAACACTTGGAGGGTTTTTAATGCTAAAGCAGCAGCTCTAAAAGTTAATTATAGGGTTTATGCTTTTGAAATCTCGGTGCGTACCGCGTTTATCGATGAGTCGCATGCCTTTCTTTCATCGGCAGGTATTTTTATGTATCCAGCGGGGATGATTAAAAATCCAAGTACCGTAAAAATTGTGCCTTTTGGCAAATGGGATAAAGTGAGTACAGGTTTAGAGCCTGTAGCTGGACAAAAATTCACTTACCATGCGGCAGATTTTGATATTCTGTTTGATAGCCCGATAGAAGTGGGTAATCAGGATATTTTTGAATTTACGGCTTCTGGCGTAAAGCACGAAGTGGCCATGTATGGCGGTGGCAATTATGATAAAGAACGTTTAAAAGTAGATATGGCGAAAATTGTAGAACAAGGCACTGCAATTTTTGGAGACAATCCTAACAAGCATTATACTTTCATTGTGCACAACTATGCACAAGGAGGTGGCGGTTTAGAGCATTTAAACTCTACAGTGTTGGGCGCAAGCAGAAATGCATATGGAACCGAAAAAGGCTACAAAGGATTTCTTTCGTTGGTAGCTCACGAATATTTCCACTTATGGAATGTGAAGAGACTTCGTCCAGTGGCTTTGGGACCATTTGATTACGATAATGAGAACTACACCACCAACCTTTGGACGGCTGAAGGATTTACCTCATACTATGAAAACAAGTTATTGATTAGAGCTGGAGCTACCAACCAAGCTACTTTCTTAAATGATCTTATTGGAGGTTTGGGAACGGTAATTAATACACCAGGTGCTAAATTCCAGTCGGCTTCATCTTCTAGTTTTGACGCTTGGATCATTGGCTATCGCCCTAATGAAAATTCAAAAAACAGTTCTATCTCTTACTATAGCAAAGGTGAAGTGGTTGGGATGTTAATGGACTTGGAAATTGCGAATGCTACTAAAGGCGCTAAAAGTTTGGACGATGTGATGAAAGCCATGTACGAACAAGGAAAAGTTCAAAAAAGAGGTTATACCGATGCTGAATTTAAAGCGATGGTAGAAAAAATTAGTGGTATAAGCTTTACCAATTTCTGGGCAAAATATATTGATGGTGTGGACGATATCGACTTTGAGAAGTTCTTAGCATATGCAGGAATTGATGCCAAGGCAGAAATTGCTTCACCAAATAAACCTTACACTGGGGCAACTTTAACGGTAACTAGGAGTGTAAATGTGGGCGGTGTTTCTAGAAATTCACCAGCTTGGTTTCAAGGATTAAACGTTAATGACGAGATTTTAGCTTTAGATGGATCAAGTATTGGTGACGAAATGCGCAACATTAAATTGCCAAACCCAGGACTTACCTTAGAGAGCTTGCCTACTATCGCTAAAAAGCAGGTAGGTGATGTAGTAGAAGTAACTGTAAAACGTGATGGAATGGAGAAGAAGATTTCTTTAACGTTGAAAGAAAGCCCTAACGTACGTATCAAAGCAAGTTACAATGATAATGCTACTGCACAACAATTAGCAGTAAGAAAGCGTTGGATGGGTATATAAGCAACGATACACATCAACAAAAAAAGGTCCCGCATGTGCGGGACCTTTTTTATTTTAATCACTTTGTTTTGATTAGAAAGTAAATCTAAAACCAAAACCAAATCTTCCTGCTTCAAACTCAGAGTTGTCGCCAATCCAAGCAGTTGGTCTCCAGTCAAAACCCATTTGAATTGGTGCCCCAGGAATTTTAAAATCTAAACCAGCTTGTGGGATCAACAAGAAATTAGTTTGATCATAACCACCAGCACTAAAGAAGTTGATACCTGGTCCACCACCTACAAACCATTTCAATCCTGAAGCGCCAGTAATAGCACCATGGTATTGATAGAAAGCTTGTACACGAACGCTATTTCCACCAAATAAAACCTCAGCTTGTCCAGCACCTTTACTGTTGAAAAAATGTTTGATAGAAGGACCTACCAAAGTAGAACCGTTGCCGAAGTCAAGACCTAAACCCAAGGCCGTCTTGTAACTCTGTGCATTTGCATTAGATAAGTTCGTAGCAAAAAGGGCAACGCCAGCAATAATAGTAAAAAGTAATTTTTTCATAAAAATGTTAATTGTTGTTTAATATATAACAGCACGCTTAGCAACTTTTGTGCCTTTTGTACATTTAAAACAACAATTAGCGCAGTTTTTTTGTTTTCTCAGAAAATCAATGTGGTATAAAATAATTATGCTTGCATAGTATAAACTTCGTTTAAAAACCCTAAATTAGAATGTTCTACAGCTGCAAATGGCTGTTTTTCAGTATTAGCCAATATAAATAATAATCGTATGTCAGTTTCAGTAACCAGAGTTTTTGACCTCCTAAAATATAATCTAGAAAAATTTTCTAAAGAAGAGTTTGTCAGCGGAAAAATAAACGGCGAGTGGCGCAAATACAGTACACAAAAGTTTTGCGAGCTGACCGATCATGTAAGTAGAGGGCTCACTACCTTGGGGATAGGTAAAGGATCTAGGGTAGCTATTATGTCTGCTAATAGGCCAGAATGGAACATCTGTGACTACGCTATTTTGCAGCTTGGAGCCTATCAAATTCCGTTGTACCCAACATTGGCTGAGCATGACATGAAGTTTATCATTGAAGATGCTGAAATCAATGTGATTTTTGTAGCTGACGATCAGCTTTACACTAAAGTAAAGAATGTCATTGCCGAAGTAAAACACGATGTAAAAATTTATAGTTTTGATAAGGTGGAAGGGGCTACTTGCTGGGAAGAATTGATTGAAATAGGAAAACAAAATCAAGGTGTGGACTTAGAGCAGTATCGAGCGGCCGTTAGTCCCGAAGATATTTTGACCATTATTTATACTTCTGGTACTACAGGTACACCCAAGGGGGTAATGCTTACCCACGACAATTTGGTGCAGAACTTCAAGATGTCTGCCGTGCTTTTGCCGCCTAACGTTACCCATGCGCTAAGCTTCTTGCCGCTGTCGCATATTTTCGAAAGAATGATCCATTACCTCTACGTTTATTTAAACATTGCCGTTTATTATGCCGAAAGTATGGATACCATTGTAGCAGATATACAATTTGTGAAACCAAGTGGTTTTTCAACGGTCCCTAGGCTGTTGGAAAAAGTCTATGATAAAATAGTAGAGAAAGGAAAAACATTAACGGGGATTAAGAAAATGATTTTCTTTTGGTCGTTAAGCTTGGCAGAGCAATATGATACCGACAAAGGTTGGTGGTACACTTTTAAATTAGGGATTGCCAGAAAGTTGGTGTTTAAAAAATGGCAAGAGGCCCTTGGTGGGAATATTCAAGTGATTATTTCTGGAGGTGCAGCGCTAAATCCTCGCCTAGCGAAAGTATTTTGGGCAGCAGGATTGCCTGTTTTTGAAGGTTATGGGCTTACTGAAACTTCTCCTGTAATCTCAGTTAACCATTTTGATGCCATTAAATTTGGCTCTGTTGGAAAACCTATTGAAGGCGTACAAGTAAAAATTGCCGAAGATGGTGAGATATTGGTGAAAGGCCATAACGTAATGAAAGGGTATTACAATAGGCCAGATTTAACCAGTGAAAATGTGGACACGGATGGTTGGTTCCATACTGGCGACATTGGGGAGCTTACTGATGGCTACCTAAAGATTACCGATAGAAAAAAAGAAATGTTTAAAACTGCGGGTGGTAAGTATGTAGCCCCGCAAATAGTAGAGAACAAAATTAAAGAAGCACCACTTATTGAACAGATTATGGTGTTGGGCGAAAACAGAAAGTTTCCAGCAGCATTAGTCGTACCTAATTTTGAGACCTTGAAAGGTTGGTGCAGAGTGAAGGGCATTGAGTATGGTAGCAACGAAACCATTGTAGAAAATAAAGAGGTGCATGAAAAATTCCGAAAGCTGATTGATGAAGCTAACAAGGAATTCGGTAAATGGGAACAAGTAAAACAATTTGCTTTATTGCCGAAAGAATGGAGTATTGACGGTGGTGAATTGACCCCAAAATTAAGCTTGAAGCGAAAAGTAATTTTGGAGAAGAACAAAGAAATTATAGAGAAAATATATAAAGATGCAGAAAACTATCATCCAGAAACTAAATAGAAGGATTAAAATGAGCAAATGGTTAGCCATGGCCTTACTATTAAGTTTTAGCCAGGCAAATGCTCAGATAGAAAAAGAGAAAAATGTAAAAGCGTTTGAGTTCTTATCAAATGCCGATTCAAAAAAGGCTGGAAAAGCCTTGGAATTTAAAAAAGGAGCTGTTGTGTCGGCTCATCCAGAAGCCACAGCTGTAGGGGTCGAAATCCTTAAAAAGGGCGGCAATGCCGTTGATGCTACCGTGGCGGTAAAATTTGCCTTAGCGGTGGTATACCCCAATGCAGGTAATATTGGTGGTGGTGGTTTTTTAATCTATCGCTCAGCCAAAGGAGAGCTTAATTCGATGGATTTCAGAGAAAAAGCACCTGCTTTAGCCAGTAAAGACATGTATTTAGATGCCAATGGCGATGCAATTTCTGAAAAGAGTAAGGAAGGACATTTAGCTGCTGGTGTACCTGGAACTGTGGCTGGGATGGTAGCACTACACCAGAAATATGGCAGGTTGAAATGGGCAGAATTGGTTGAACCAGCTTATCAACTGGCTACCAAGGGATTCAAGATCACTAAACAGCAAGCAAACGAATTAAATAGGCTACAAAATAAATTCAAACAATTTAATCCACTGGGTACCGTATTTATCAAACAAGAGGTTGAATGGGCTGCGGGTGATTTATTGGTACAAACAGAATTGGCAAACACGCTAAAATTAATCAGAGATAAAGGTCGTGCTGGTTTTTACGAAGGCGAAGTAGCTAATTTTATTGTAGAAGAGATGAAAAGAGGTGGCGGCCTAATTTCTAAAGAAGATTTAAAAAATTACCAAGCTGCTTGGAGAACCCCAATTATCGGAAGTTATAGAGGGTATAAAATCATCACTATGCCTCCAACCTCAAGCGGAGGGATTGCTTTGGTACAATTATTACAGTCGGTAGAGGCCTTTCCGCTTTCTAAATGGGGGCATAATGCAGATTCGACCGTACAAGTGATGGTAGAAGCTGAGAGAAGAGTGTATGCCGATAGGGCTAAACATTTAGGAGATCCTGATTTTTGGAAGGTGCCACAAAAGGAACTTTTGCAAGAAGCCTATAATAAAGGTAGGATGGCCAACTTTAATTGGAACAAAGCCACACCGAGTAGCGAAGTCCAAGCTGGAGAATTTGCCAGAAAAGAAAGCGAAGAAACCACACATTTTTCAGTGGTTGATAAGGATGGAAATGCCATATCGTTAACTACAACGATTAATACTTCCTATGGCAATTATGTGGTGGTAAAAGGTGCTGGATTTCTGTTGAATAATGAGATGGATGACTTCTCGGTTAAACCTGGGGTGCCAAATTATTTTGGATTGGTAGGATATGAGGCCAATGCGATTGCTCCAAACAAAAGAATGTTGAGCTCAATGACGCCTACTATTTTAGAGAAAGACGGTAAGTTAGCAATGGTAGTTGGAACTCCTGGAGGTTCAACCATTATTACCTCAGTGTTTCAAACCATTGTAAACGTGATCGACTTTGGAATGGATATGCAAAAGGCTGTAAATGCTAAAAAGTTTCATCATCAGTGGTTGCCCGACAGAACAGATATTGAACCAGATGCTCTAACACCAGAAGTACAACAAAAATTGGAAGCAAAAGGCTATACTTTTTATAAACGTAGCAGTATTGGAAGGGTGGATGCCATTTTGGTCACTAAAAAAGGAATCTATCAAACAGGTGCTGATCCGAGAGGAGATGACACCGCTGGTGGATGGTAAAATATAATAATAATGTGTAGTATATAAGCGAGGTTGACGGAGGTTAATCTCGTTTTTTTTTTATCTCATTTTGTTAGATAAACCCGACTGACAGCGGTACCCAATAAAACCTGAGTTTACGAAGGTATTGGGTTTAGCAAAAGGCGGGGCTGGATTTGCCAAGAAGTGCTGCCATTGGTTTTCAAAAAAAATATCCTCGCTGAATAAAACATGTTAATCAGCCAGTTTTTTCAGTTTCGTACAAAACCAAACCATTTCCGTACAAAAGCGAACCCTCTGGATACCCGACACCTTTAGTTTTGTGATAAACCATTATAAAACCAAACGTGTATGAAAAAACTTTACTTTAAAACTTTGGGCGTGTTATGCTTAAGCTTATTTGCTTTTAAGATGAACGCACAAACCACCTATTATGTTAAAACCGACGGAGCAGGCACAGCGGTTACTGCTATGAGTTGGGCAACGGCTTCAAACGACTTGCAGAGCGTTATCAATATAGCCCAATCTGGAGACAAAATTTTTGTGGCAAAGGGCACTTATACTCCAAACAGTCTTGTAAATACAGCTGATGCGATAACAAGTAAGGATTATGCTTTTGTGCTTAAAAACGGCGTAAGTGTTTATGGAGGTTTTGCGGGAACCGAAGCGAATGAAACACAACGTGTAGCAGGCAATGAAACCATTTTAAGTGGCGATTTGAGTGTGAATGATGTGGATGAGACTGGCGCAAATACGAATACTTATATGACTGCTAATAAAACGGATAATGTTTATCATGTGGTGCTGGCCATAGGTTTAACCAATACTACCATTTTTGATGGATTTACCGTAACGAAAGGAGATGCTTCTGCTAATACAGCATCAGTCGTGGCTGTTAACTCAAAAAACATCGATAGAAGACTTGGTGGAGGGATTTATATTTTGGAATCAAGCGCTAGTCTTAAGATTTCGAATGTGAAGGTTACGATTAATAGGGCCAATGGAGATGGAGATACTTCGGGCGGTTGTGGCTCTGGAATTTATGTTAATAATAGTAGTCCAATTATTGAAAAGTGCGAGATTACCAAATCGTTTAACATGAATGCTGCGCCTAAAACCGCAGGTAGTAATTATGGTTCGGGCATGTCGTTGGTGGTATCAAGCCATGCAACGATCACGAATACTGTTTTTTCTGAGAATTTTGGCAGTTATGGGGGAGCAGTGGCGGTAAACGGAAGTAATCCAACTTTCACTAGTTGCACTTTTAAAGGAAATCGTGGCGGAGGAAGAGGTGGAGCTATAGATATACGCGGGGCTTTTCCGACTTTTACCAATTGCTTGTTTTCCGAAAATACCGCGACTGGAAGTGGGGGTGGTGCCATTTATAACTATACAGGAAGAGCGTCTTTTTTGAACTGTATTTTTTATAAAAATAGCACGGCTACCACTAATGGCGCAGCCTATGGATCGCAGAATAACAATTATGGCGCTATTTTTATTAACAACACCTTTTACGATAATAGAAATACCTACGGGGGTGCCGCCACTAATTTCTCTGCTGGGATATATGTTTCGGCAGTAGGTGCTAGTGCAACCTATCCAGATAAAAAGACCTATTTATATAACAATATATTCTTTAATAATACGAGCACCAATACGACCAGCACTCCGGATATATATGCCGCTGATGCAACGTTACTTGCGGCGGTAAGCAATAACATTGTTCAACAAACACCTTACATTACGGCAAATCAAGGTAATCTTAGCAATGTAAACCCTCTTTTTATTAGTATTACTCCTGGACATATCGCTTTTTTAGCACCGCATAGTGCTAGTCCCGCCAAAAATGCTGGTAATGATACCTACAATACTACTATAGTTGATGTTAATGGTAGGGCTCGTAAAAATGGCACGATCGATATCGGTGCTGTAGAACATCACGATGTTCTACCTGTATCATTTATCAGCTTTACTGCAAAGAAGAATGCCACTGGCGTACAACTTGATTGGAAAGTGGGTTCTGAAATCAATAACAAACAATACATCGTGAGTCGTAGTAGCAACGGAAAAGACTATCAATTAATTACAACGATGAAAGGTGCAGGCGCTAGCAATACTTCTTTAAGCTATAGTTATACGGATCAAACTGCTACAGGAGGTACTTATTATTATAAATTAGAACAAGAAGATTTGGATGGCACGATCCATTATTTGGCTACTCAAGTGATAAAAAGCAGTTTAACAGATAATAGGGCGAATGTTTATCCTAACCCAACCAAAGGGAATGCAACCATAGCTTTAAGTGATGGGTTGTATAATAAATACAGTGTAATTGGTTTGCAAGGCAATACTGTGCTTAGTGGTAACATTAACAGTACCGATAAACAGTTAGAACTTAATTTGTCTGAATTGTCTACAGGAACCTACATTATCAAACTGACAGGATCCAATGGTAATAAGTCTGAAAGAATAATTAAATTGTAATTAGCTAAAATTTAAGCCCTTGTAGGTTGGTAAAACTTGCAAGGGCATATTCCTTTACATTATTTCGCAATCCATCAATAAATCTTTGCGGTAAATATAAATGGACATTACTAATAACGCCAGGTATTCTGAGAGTTTAATTTGAAAACATATTCTTTGCGTTCCTTTGCGAATACTTTACAAATCTTTGCGGTAAAATAATTACTAAATGAAAAATAGCTAGCTGTATTTAATTTTTAAACCATATTCCTTTTGAGAATACTTTATAATGTATGTACTAGCTTGCCATAAAACGAGTTATTTAATTAATCTTTTTAACTGTTTTTGTACATTGGCATAAAATAAATGCCTAGTTTTCTCGTTTATTTGATTGTCTTTTTTTTAAAGTGTATAGCAAACCAAACACTTTTCTCTTTTCTTTAACTTTTTTGTTACGGTTGTTAATTTGTTGTTTTTCAGTTGTTTATTGCTTTTTTTTCTCTGAAAGATTAAGACTTGGTACACCTATTGACTACAAGTAGACGATAACAGATACTTATAAAGTCAATTATTATGAAACAAAATTTCTTAAAATTTTTCCCGATCGCATTAGCTGGACTGATCATCGGCAACAATGCCCAAGCTCAAGAAACTTCGGGCCAAAAACCTTCGCTTAGAACGTGGTCAATCGGTGTTAACGCTGGTGGCTTAACAGGCGTATCTCCTCTTGGTGGGCAAAACGACTTCTCAAACTGGAAGACTAGTTTTGGATATGGTTTATACATCAAAAAACAAATCAGCCCTGCTTTTGCTTTACGTTTAGACGGAGTTAGAGGTAAAGTGCGTGGCGACAATGCTGAGCCTTTTAATGATGGTACAGTAAACACTAGCCCAATCGCTTCTTACAGTACTGATCTTAAGTATTCAGCTAGTTTAAGTGCACAGGTGAACATGGTAAACTGGAGCATGTTTAATCAGCAAAACAATGCTACGCTTTATGCGATGGCGGGTGGTGGTTTTGTAAACTACGAGCCAACTACCGTAGCTAGAGGTTCAAGTACGGAAGTTACTGGACCATCAGTTAACAAAATGATTGTTCCTGTAGGTGTGGGTGCAAAATTCCGTTTATCGGAAGGGATTAACTTCGATTTGGGTTGGACTATTAACTTTGTTGATGGCGATGAGTTTGATGGTTATGCTAGAGGTAGCAACGACAAGTATAACTACGGTTATGCAGGTTTAGAGTTTGCGCTAGGTAAAGGAAAACAATTAGCTTTCTTTAGCCCAACAGCTGCTACTTATGAGGAGGCTTTGGCTGCTAAAAACACTGCAAATGCATTGAAGTCTGACTTAGATGCTCAAAAAGCTGAAAATGCAAAATTACGTTCAGAAATGAATGATTTATTGAAAGACAGTGATGGTGACGGTGTAGCTGATAAATTGGATAAATGTCCTAACACTCCTACAGGAACTGTAGTAGATGGTTCAGGTTGTCCTATTAAAATTCCTGCTCCAGTAGTTACGGAGAAAGTGATTGTTACGGAAGCAGACCGTAAAGTAGTAAGAGATGCGATTACTAACCTTGAGTTTGACTTAGGAAAAGCAACCATCCGTTCTAAATCTTATGAAACTTTAAACAGAGTAGCTGCTTTATTGGTAGAGAAAAACTTTAGCTTAAAATTAGCTGGTCACACTGATAATACAGGTTCTAAAGAATTAAACTTGCGTTTATCTAAAGAAAGAGCCGAATCAGTAAAAGCTTATTTAGTATCTCAGGGTGCTAATGCATCAAGAATTGAAGCTACTGGTTACGGAATGGGTCAACCAATTGCAACTAACAAAACTGCTGCTGGTCGTCAGCAAAACAGAAGGGTAGAGTTTACACTTTACTAGAAAGAACAAATACTGCTTATGAAACAAAAAAGCCCCGTACATACGGGGCTTTTTTATTTTTAATTGATGTAAGACTATTTACATTCAGCAGGAACAAATTCAAATTTGCCTCTTTCGAAATTAATAGGTTTATCTTTTGCAAAATAAGACCTACCCATGGTTGTTTCTATGACACCAACGCCCATTTTCAAGTTGCCACCTTGTTTAAGGAATACCAACGGATTTGAAAACTCTGTAGGATTTTCGCCAGTTTTAAAAGTATAATCTACAAATAAGGTATCTCCCTTAAACTCGCCTCTAACAAGTCCATCGTTATGAGGTTTTTCTTTGTAGTGGATCATTAACTTGCCTTCTACTTTTGTACTATCGATAATGTTAACATTCATGGTTGCACTGTCGCCTTCAAAAACCGAGGTGTAGCATTGTTTTACCGTATCGATTACAGCTTTGCTTGCATGATCATCAGTTTGTTTGTTTCCACTTTGGGTACAACTGTAAGCCATTGGCAATGCCAAAACGGCCCATGCAAAGTTTCTAAGTTTCATTTTCATCATTTTATATTTATTTACGTTAATAAACTCTTTTACCAATAGAAATGTTTAATCTATTGAATTGATGATAGCGAAAAGCGCTTTCCATAAAAATAACTAAACCTTTTTTTGCTACCAATAAATGGTATATAAAATGGTTACGATGGCGATTACCAATAAAGCACCTATGGTAAAGGCTTTATTGGTTTTAAACATACTTGGGTCTATCTCAAGACCGCTAGTCACTGGTTTTTTCTTATTCTCTATCACAGAAATAAAATACATGCCTATCACGCAAAGTAAAAATACAATGGTCATTCTGTCGATAAACGGAATTTCGTAAACTCCTTTGGCATTAGGCACTGAAAAGTTAATGCTCGATAAGAAAGAAAGGTCCATAAAATCAGGAGAAAATTTAAGGATTACCGAGAATACAAACCCCCCAATGGTGGCAAACAATGCAGCATTTGAAGTTGTTTTTTTCCAAAAGAAACCTAATATGAACATGGCAAAAATACCAGGAGATACAAAGCCTGTATACTCTTGAATGTATTGGAAACCTTGTTTTCCTTCACCCATTAAAGCATCGCCAACCACTAAGGCCAAACCTGTACCTAAAATCATAGAGACTAAAACAGCTATTTTTCCAATGCCCACCAATTTCTTCTCTGAAGCATCTTTATTAATAGCTTTTTGATAAATATCTAAAGTAAAAATAGTGGCAATACTATTTGCTTTTCCCGCCAAAGAAGCTACAATTGCTGCGGTAAGTGCAGCAAAAGAAAGTCCTTTAAGACCCACTGGAAGTAAAGTTAAAAGGGCGGGATAGGCTTTGTTCGGGTCTTGAGCTCCTGAGGAAGTTAACAAGCTGTCGGCACTAATATCGCCCATGTTGTTTTTAATGATATAGTAAACCGCAATACCAGGAATGACCACAATAATAGGCATCAAAAGTTTAAGGAATGCGGCAAATAAAAGTCCATTTCTAGCGGTAGGCAATGATGCTCCTAAAGCACGTTGGGTGATGTATTGGTTACAGCCCCAGTAGCTCAAATTGGCAATCCACATCCCGCCAATTAAAACACTAATGCCAGGCAAGTCCATGTAATTTGGATTGTCGGGCTTAAAGATAAGATGGAAATGTTCCGAAGCTCCGTTATGTAAGTTGGTAAATCCATTTAAAACGCCTTTGCCTTCGGAGATAATGTCCAAGGCTAAATAGGTAGCAACTAGCCCGCCCAACACCAGTACAAATACTTGGATGACGTCGGTATAACCAATTACTTTCATCCCGCCGAGCGTAATAATAATGGCAAAAGCTGCAAGTAATACAATGCAAAGGGTAATGTTAAGCCCAGAAATTCCGCTAATGGCCACGGCACCTAAATATAAGATAGACATGAGGTTAACCACAATATAGAGCATTAACCAGAATATGGCCATGATCATTCCTACCGTGCCATTATAGCGCTGGTTGAGGAACTGTGGCATGGTGAAAATCTTATTTTTAAGATATACTGGCATGAAAAAGACAGCGACTACAATGAGGGTGACGGCAGCCATCCATTCATAAGCTGCAATGGCCAAGCCCATTTTAAAGCCCGAGCCACTCATGCCAATAAATTGCTCGGCAGAAATGTTGGAAGCAATGAGCGAAGCACCAATTGCCCACCAAGTTAAAGAGCCTTCTGCAAGAAAATAGTCCTTGGAATCAGTGGTTGCGGATTTCTTTTTGTAATAGATGTACAATCCGTAACCTGCTACTACTACAAAGTAAACGAGGAATACAATGTAGTCCTTGATATCGAGTAAACTGCTATTCATTTAGTTTTAGTTATTTGGCTTTATAACTAGCAATTTACGAAATCAATGTGGCAAACGTTAAAAAAGTTACCCGTTATTCCAAAAAGAGGTCTTCGTCGTCTGTTAAACTTAACTGTATGTTCTCGCTACCAGCAATTCCTTCAATGGAACCTTTTACGTGAGCCGCATTCAATAATACTTTGTCCAGTTGTTTTTCCCTTGCCTTCCAAAGTTTCTCCATGGCATCTCTTTCTTTTTGGATGGATAGTTTCATGCTTAAAAAACCTTCTCTGATTGCTTTCCATTGTTCAGAGAATTCGTTGCTGGTTAAATAATCGTAAAGCATGTGCATTTTATCGCCTTTGTTTTCTTGCGATTTTGCGGCGTTGAATAAACGTAAAATGCCATCACGTAAAACCGCTGCCAGTGCTTGCACTTCATTGAAGGTACAAATCCAAATGCCGTCTTTTAAGCCAAAGCAGTTCATGTCTTTCGGCATGTTTTGCGTAACGAGTACTGCAATTTCAGCTCCTTGACTACGCATGTCTGCTTTTAGTTTTTCTATCCAATCGTTGGCAAAAGCTACGGTACGTTTACTTTCATAAATGATGTGTCCGCATTCCTGACCAAAATTATTTCTTACCGTTTGGATACAATCTGCGCCACGAACACCTTTGCCTACTTCCTGTACTAAATCGAAAGGAAAGGAGCTGCGCAAAAGTTCTTCCAGTGCCAGCTCTTGGATCTCGCCTTGTAATTGCATCGAGCCTTGTTCTGCTTTGCGTTTCATTTCTTCCGCCAGCTTTTTTTGGTCCTCAAGCTGCTTTTCTTTCTCTGCCAGCTTCAGCTTAAACTCATGTTCCGCATTTTGCAAACGCTGGTTTTCGATAGCACGAATATCAACCGCCATTTTCTCACGTTCCTCGGCCATTTTCTTTTGTATGGTAAGTTCCATCTCCTCTTCCTTACGCTTCATTTCATTGGCTAGTTGTAGATATTCCAATTCTTTTTGGCGGGCGGCCTTTAGTTTTTCTTCATTTTCCTTATTGGCATGATCTAGTACTTTCAGTTGATTTTCGAAATCGGCACTGATCGATTTGCGTAAGTTTTCGCTCACGGAGGCTTGTAAGGTTTCCTTTTCTTTAATCAAGCGTTGCTCAAAAGCCAACTCCTGCTGTTTTTTTTGTGCCTCAAATAGCTCTTCCTGTTGCTTTTTTTGTAGTTCAAGCGATTGAGCCTTTTTGTCAAATTCCTCCTGTTGTTTCTTCTTGAAAGAAGCCATCTGCTCACGCAGTTCTTTTTTATACTCTTCGGCCATCACTTCTTCGATTGGAAAAGCATGATTACAATTAGGACATTTGATTTCTGTTGACATAATAGGATTTATTGTTTCGGAAAAAGAGTATCAAAATTAAGCATTGTTAGCCACAGATGCACGGATAATATTTTTGAATGCTAATAATGATGTTGAAGTTATAAGTCGTTTGATATAAATATGACTTTTATTTACCGGTACAGCGGTGACTAATTACTGTTGAATACGTAATTTTGAGCACCAACCAAATCGAATGTTCAGCCGTATTTTAAATGCTTATAAAACCTCGTTTTCTGGCTTAAGCCGACAAACGTGGATCCTTAGCCTAGTTATCTTAGTCAATCGTTGCGGCTTTATGGCCGTTCCTTTCATGGGTTTATATGTTACCCAAGCTTTGCATCGTCCAGAGTCTGATGCGGGAATTATTATCTCCTTGTTCGGTTTTGGTTCCATACTAGGTGCTGCCGCGGGAGGGAAGTTAACAGATGTTTTTGGATATAGACCCGTACAAATTTTGGCCTCTCTGATTGGGGGCTTGTTTTTTTTGATGTTCGCAATGGTAGAAGATTTCACTTTGCTATGTGGGCTAGCGGTAGTCATTAGTTTTTTTTCGGAGGCTTTTAGACCAGCCAATTATGCTGCAATTGCTTCTTATGCTGCAGAGGGAACCGAAACACGATCATATTCTCTTAATAGATTGGCAAATAATATTGGTTGGGCTTTTGGCATTAGCATGGGAGGTATCATTGCCTCATATAATTATAAGTTGCTATTTATTGTAGATGGGAGTGTAAGTGTTTTGGTCGCCATCGTGATTTTCTTATTACTACCAGCAAAAAACATACAACATAAAACAGCGCAAGAGAAAGGAGAAATGTCTGCACGTAAACCTTGGCAAGATGCCTTATACATTAAGTTTTTGATTTTGTGTGCCATGTTTACCACCTGTGCATTTTTGATGTTTAGGGTCGTGCCTGTTTTTTACAAGGAAGTTTGGCATTTGAATGAAGCACTTATTGGCATTATTTTAGGCATTAACGGAGTCGTGATTGCCTTGGTAGAAATGGTGATGATTAGCAAGATCGAAAATAAGAGATCGCCTATATTTTATATTGTGGTTGGGGTAATAATTGTCTGCTTTTCGTTCGGTGTTTTAATGTTGCCAAAAGTTTTTCCAATCGCCTTGGCGGTCATCAGTATTTTACTTTTCACTTTTGGAGAAATGTTATCCCTTCCCTTCTTCAATACTTTTGTGGTAAAGCGCAGTAATGAATATAATCGAGGGATTTATGCTGCAGGATATACCTTAAGCTGGTCGGTAGCACAAGTGATAGGGCCTACTAGTGGTTTTTATATTGCCGAAAAATTTGGTTACAACGTACTTTGGATCGCCATTACAGTTTTACTGCTTGTTTGTGCATACTTTTTCAGTAAATTGAAACTTACGGAAGAATAAAAAAATATTTTTTAAAACATTTTAAACAAAGGCTTGTTTAATCCCTAACAAATCAGTGTTAAACCGAAATATAGACTATTTAAATTAGCCACATGAAAAAACGCATACATGTTTTAGAAGATGACAAAGACATTGCTTTCATTATTGAATTTTTATTGAAAGATGAAGGTTACGAAATCCAAGTATCATCAACCTTTAGTGAGCTTAAAACAAAGCTTAAAGATTCCATTCCCGATTTATTTATCCTCGATGTCATGTTGCCAGATGGAAATGGCATAGACATATGTAGAGATTTGAAAACAGATGTGTTTACTAAACACATTCCAGTAATCGTGATGTCGGCAAATGTTCAGAGCAAAGAATTGAGTGCAGCTGTAAGTCCCGATGACTATATTAGTAAGCCTTTTGACCTTGACTATATCGAGAATAGGATTAAAAGATTAATTGGAGAAAAAAAAGTAGCTTAAATTTTTAATCAAACCTCATACTCAGAACCTGTCAGATGAACTCTAGACAGGTTTTTTTATTTTTTTGATATTTCTGACAAATGGATGATATGATAAATTAAATGTGTTTATACCTTTGCTTAACAGTGTTAAATAATTTTATAGCACTAGAGCATGGGAAGTAAAGAAAGAATACAGCGTCAAAAGGAGGATACTCGAAAAAGTATCTTGGCCGCTGCTTTGCAAATTGTGAAACAAGAAGGTTGGGCCGCATTAAGTATGAGGAAAATTGCGGATGTGATTGAATATACGGCACCAATTATCTACGAATATTTCCCAAACAAAGAAGGAATTCTACTGGAATTGACTAGGCAAGGCTATATTAACTTGGGTTTAAAAGTTAAAGAAGCTAGAGATAGTAAGACAAGCGCAGAAGAACAATTGGAAGCCATGTGGCTAGCCTATTGGGATTTTGCTTTTGAAGAAAAAGAATTTTATCAGTTAATGTATGGTGTTCAGGTAAACTGTTGTGAGTTGTACAAGAAAATGCCAGAAGCAGAATACACCACTGATTTATTTTATGACGCTATCGAAGTATTGCTGACCAAACAACCCGTTTCAGAAGACACTTCTTGCTTAAAATATTACACTTTTTGGTCATTAATACATGGTCTAATATCTATCAACCTAGTTCAAAAGGGTGCTAATGATGAGATTAATCAGGAGATTTTAAGAAGCGCTATTAAGGCGATTATTAAAACCATCAACGATTAAAATTTTTTTCACCACCTATTTAACAGTGTTAAATTAATTATTAACGTAAAATATAGTAAGTAAAAATCCCCAATAAGATGAATCATATATACAAACACCGCCCACAATTTAACAGTGTTAAATTGTTTAACGAATGGATTATTCTGTTTATCATTACTGTCGTTTTATTTCTTGCCAGCTGTACAGCTAAACCAGATCAGATGGCTGCAGCTGCTCCACCACCGGTATTGCCAGTAACCACGGTTTCTACAGGTGAACAAGAAACTTTTGTGGATTACCCAGCTGCCATACAAGGTACTACAGATGTTGAAATAAGACCGCAAATCTCAGGCACTATTGATCGAATCTTGGTCAACGAAGGTCAGTTGGTAAGTAAAGGACAGTTGTTATTGCAAATTTCTGAACTGCCTTTTAAAGCTCAGTTGAACAATGCCAAAGCGGCACTACAAGCCGCACAATCAGCGGTTTTAAATGCTCAATTAGAAGTTGATAAATTAACACCTTTAGTACAAAGTAAAGTAGTTTCAGACTTCCAGCTGAAAACGGCAAAAACCACTTATCAAATTGCATTGGCTAATGTTGAACAGGCTAAAGCAAATGTAAATAGTGCACAAATTAATTTAGGTTATACCCAAATTAAAGCCCCAAGCAGTGGCTATATCGGACGTTTACCTAAAAAACAAGGTAGTTTGGTTTCACCTTCAGATCCTGAAGCACTTACCCAACTTTCAGATGTAAATCAAGTTTACGCTTACTTCTCTTTGGCAGAAACTGATTTCATCAACTTCAATGCTAAATACGAAGGAAATTCTGTAGCGGATAGAATTAAGCATTTGCCTGCAGTATCATTGGTTTTGGCAGATCAAAGTGTTTATCCTGTGAAGGGAAAAATAGACATGATCAATGGTCAGTTCGATAAAACTACAGGTTCAATTACTTTGAGAGCAGTTTTTGCCAACTCAAAAGGCTTATTGAGATCAGGTAACACTGGAAAAATAAGATTAGGCCTATCTCACGACAACACAATGTTAATCCCTCAGTCCGCAACGGTGGAAATGCAGGATAAGATTTTTGTGTTTGCTGTTGGAAAAGACAACAAAGTAAACAAGGTAGCGATTGCTATAGACGGAAAATCTGGCACTAACTATTTAATTAAAGACGGCTTAAAATCGGGAGATCAAATCGTTTTAAGTGGTTTAGATAAACTTCAAGATGGGCAACTTATTCAACCAGATAAAAAAGGTGAAAAAATAGCCCAATTAATTTCTAAAAATTAACAACAACAACGTAATGTTTAAAATATTTATACAAAGACCGGTACTCGCCACCGTGATCTCCATTTTATTGGTGATTCTTGGGGTGCTTGGTTTAACTAAATTACCGCTGCAACAGTTTCCAGATATCGCTCCACCGTCGGTTTTGGTTACTGCGGTATATCCAGGTGCTAATGCCGAAACCGTTTTGCGTTCGGTGGCACCATCTATCGAAGAATCGATCAACGGGGTAGAGAACATGACCTACATGAGCTCAACCGCCAGTAATGACGGTTCGTTGGCCATTACGGTTTTCTTTAAATTGGGTACCAATGCAGATCAGGCAGCGGTAAACGTTCAAAATAGGGTAGCTCAAGCAACTAGTCAGTTACCTGCAGAAGTAGTACAACAAGGTATTACTACTGCGAAACAACAAAATAGCTTTATCATGGCTATTGGGATGTTTACTGAAGATGAGGCCAAATATGACCAAACTTTTGTAGCCAACTACGCACAAATCAATATCATTCCAGAGATCAAAAGGATTCCTGGGGTAGGTGCTGCCAGTATTTTTGGTGGGGTAAAAGATTACTCGATGCGTGTTTGGTTAAATCCAACGCAAATGGCTACTTATAAGGTGACGCCTAACGAAGTAATGGCCGCCATCCAAGATAAAAGTTTGGAAGCTGCTCCAGGTAAATTTGGAGAGCGTAGTAAAGAGGTTTTTGAGTATGTCATTAAATACAAAGGCAAACTAACTAAGCCTGAAGAATATGAAAATATTGCCGTAAGAACAAATGCAGATGGTTCTATCCTTTATCTAAAAGATGTGGCTAGGATTGAACTTGGCGCTTATTCTTATAACAGTTTAACACGTTTAAACGGACAAAAAGGAGTTGTAATCGGGGTTATTCAGTTAGCTGGATCTAACTCTAATGAAATCCAGATTGCCATTAACAAGCTGATGGAAAAGGCTTCAAAAGATTTTCCAAAGGGAATTAAACACAACATTTTTTATAGTACAAAAGTTGCCTTGGATCAGTCTATCGATCAGGTAATCCATACTTTAATTGAGGCGTTTATTTTGGTATTTATCGTTGTATTTATCTTCCTTCAAGATTTTAGGTCAACGTTGATTCCTGCCATTGCGGTGCCTGTAGCTATTTTGGGTACGTTTTTCTTCATGCAGTTGTTTGGTTTCTCCATTAACTTACTCACCTTGTTCGCTTTAATTTTGGCCATTGGTATTGTGGTGGATGATGCGATTGTGGTGGTGGAAGCCGTGCACGCCAAAATGGAGCACAAACATTTAGCACCTAAAGCGGCTACCCATGAGGCGATGAGCGAAATTACAGGAGCCATCATTTCCATCACCTTGGTAATGGCTGCGGTATTTTTACCCGTTGGTTTCATGGAAGGTTCAACAGGATTGTTTTACCGTCAGTTTGCGTTCACCATGGCTATTGCCATTGTCATTTCTGCGGTTAACGCTTTAACTTTAAGTCCTGCATTGGCTGCCTTATTTTTAAAAGACAATCACGCAGCGCCTAAAGAAGGTGAGGCTCCAGTTAAAAAAGGTTTTAAAGAGAAATTCTTTAGCGGTTTTAACAGCGCCTTTAACGCCATGACTAACCGTTACGTGAATAGCCTGAAATTTTTGGTTAAAAACAGATGGTTAAGCTTGGGTGGATTAGCATTAATTACTGTAGCCACCATTTGGATGGTTAGAACTACCCGTACTGGCTTCATTCCTACAGAAGATCAAGGTTTTATCGCTATTTCGGTGTCAACACCGTCTGGAACTTCATTAGACGGAACTCAGAAAGTAATGACTGAAGCGGAGAATACACTTAGAAAGTTAGATGCATCGAGGTTTGTGACTGCCATTTCAGGTTTTAACCTATTAACTAACTCTACAAGTCCATCGGCAGCGGTAGTTTTCGTATTGCTTAAGCCTACAGAAGAAAGAGGACAGGTGAAGAATATCGACGAAATCATGAACCAAGTGAGGGGACAATTAGCTGGAATATCTGGCGGTAGTTTCTTTGTGTTCAGTTTCCCAACGGTGCCTGGTTTTAGTAACGTAGAGGCCTTGGATATGGTACTGCAAGATAAAACGGGCGGTAAACTGGATAAGTTTAGTGGAATTTCACAAAACTTTATTGGTGAATTGATGAAACAACCAGCCATTGCCGTAGCGTTTACCAGTTTCAAAGCTGATTATCCTCAATTGGAGTTGGACATTAACCAACAAAAAGCTGATCAGTTGGGCGTGAACGTGAAAGATATATTGCAGACCATGCAGGCTTATTTTGGTAGTGCGCAAGCTTCAGATTTTAACCGATTTGGAAAGTACTACAGGGTAATTGTACAAGCTGATATTGCTGATAGAGCTGATCCTGCATCTATTGATCGTGTGTTTGTGAAAAACAAAACAGGGGAGATGGTGCCGATCAATACTTTGGTGACTTTGCGCCGCATTTATGGATCAGAAACCGCTTCAAGGTATAATTTATTTAATTCTATCGCGATTAATGCCATTCCAAAACCTGGTTTTAGTTCGGGTGATGCCATTAAAGCTATTGAAGAAGTAGCCGCTAAACAATTGCCAGCAGGTTATAGCTATGAATTCTCTGGTCAAACGAGAGAGGAGATTTCTTCTGGTGGACAGTCGGCCGTGATTTTCATCTTGTGTTTGGTATTTGTTTACTTTTTATTGGCTGCTCAATATGAGAGTTATTTACTACCGTTGGGAGTTATTCTTTCTATTCCAGTAGGAATATTTGGAGTGTTCTTGGCCATCGGCTTTGCTGGTATTGAAAATAACATTTATGTACAAGTAGCATTGGTCATGCTTATTGGCTTGCTAGCCAAAAACGCGATTTTGATTGTGGAGTTTGCGGCACAGCGCAGAAGAGCTGGGAAACCATTGATTGCAGCAGCTTTAGAAGCGGCTAAATTGAGGCTACGTCCTATCATCATGACTTCTCTTGCCTTTGTGGTAGGGTTAATCCCGATGATGTTTGCTACTGGTCCATCAGCTCAAGGTAACCACAGTATCAGTATTGGTGCTGCAGGCGGGATGGTATCAGGCGTAATTTTAGGCTTGTTCATCATTCCAGTACTCTTCATCATCTTCCAATATTTACAGGAAAAGGTAACAGGCGCACCATTGGCAGAAATCAATGCACATCCTCATCATCAACAGGAGGAAAATAAATAATATAAATCATGAGAACATTCATATATAGTTTTTTGATCACTTTAATTCTGGGAAGCTACGGCTGTAGCATCCCACGAAATGTGATTAATCCGGTACAGGATACCCCTTCAAAATATAGGGGGATAGCCCAGGCAGATACGACCAGTATCGGAAATATTTTGGTAAAGGATTTTTTTGCGACCAAAACAATCCAGCAATTGATTGATAGCGCTATTGCGCGAAATATCGATTTACAGATCGCCATTAAAAATATAGATGCGGCTAACTTGTTGTTAAAGCGTGCGAGAATGGGGAATCTTCCTCAGTTAAATTTGCAGGTAACCGCCAATTCAAACCGGCCTTCTGATAACAGTTTGAACGGATTGAGTACTTCGCAGTTTTTGAAAACTACCCATGTTGAAGATTATAATGCCAACTTGGCATTAAGCTGGGAGGCGGATATTTGGGGAAAGATCAGTAAGCAAAAAGAAGCTTCATATGCGACTTATTTGCAAAGCGAAGAGGCAAAGAAAGCCGTTCAAACGCGTATCGTGGCAACGGTTGCCACCAGTTTTTACCGTTTGTTATTGTTGGACGAGCAGTTAAATATTGCGAAAAGGAACTTAGCGCTTAGTGATAGCACTTTGAAAATGGTGAGCAAACAGTTTGAAGTAGGTCAAGTAACATCATTGGCTGTACAACAAACGGAAGCGCAGTTGCTTAGAGCTAGTCAGCTTATTCCGCAAATTACTCAGGAAATCAGCATTCAGGAAAATGCTTTGAGCGAATTGACGGGTAGATTTCCAACGGCGATAGAACGTTCGGAAACCTTAGCACAATTGGAAATTCCAGCACAATTGGCTGTGGGTATTCCATCCATCATGTTGGGCATTAGACCAGATGTTAAAAGTGTTGAGCTTGGTTTGAAAATCGCCAATGCCAAAGTTGGTGTAGCTAATGCGAGTTTATATCCAAGTTTAACCATTTCGGCCAGTGCGGGACTTAACTCTTTTAAGGCCAGCAATTGGTTTAATGTTCCCGCTTCGTTGTTCGGCATTGTTGGTGGAGGGATTACCCAACCTATTTTCAATAGAAGGGAACTAAAAACACAATTTGAATTGGCGAAAGTGGAAAGAGAGAAATCGGTATTGTTGTTTAGACAAGTGGTGATTCAAGCAGTGGTTGAGGTGTCAAACGAACAATCTAAATTAGAAAACCTAAAAAAGGAATTTAGCATTGCCCGAAACAGGGTACGTACGTTGAAATCGGCAGTGCAAAATGCGGACTTACTGTTCAAAAGCGGTATGGCCAATTATTTAGAAGTGATTACTGCGCAATCTAATCTGTTGCAGGGCGAGCTTGATTTAGCGAGCTTGAAGACAGCGCAGCTTAATGCTAGTGTTGAGTTGTATAGGGCCTTGGGTGGAGGCTGGCAATAAAACCTAGTGTGACAACAATTAAGGATTAGTTTCGTTAAATGTTGGTTTTTAAAGCAGCGGCCTGTAAGGTCGCTGCTTTTTTTGTGATCGCTCATTCCATACTCGCAGGCGCTCATTTTACCCTCTCTCCCGATAAATCGGGATCTCTCCCTTTTAGGGAGAGAGAATTGCTTAGGAAAGGTAGTAGTGGAGATGAATGGAGGCAATTTAATAACGGTTAGTACTACCAATCCCCTCTCCTTTTAAAGGGAGAAGGGTTAGGGAGAGATTTTTTTGCTGTAAGTTATTTTGCAGCTTTGAGTTAGCTAAACGGGATTGAAGTGGAAATCCTTTTTGCTTCTCATTGCCTGGGTGCTCCGAAGAATCTATAGGGAAGCACTTTCTTTGTTAAGTTTGGTAGCCTAAGTTGAAGCAAAAAGATTGTAACGTAAAGCCCGACTACCGATAAGATGTGCTACGGAAATTGCTTTTCGAAAATAGAATAGTTGTTATAAGTATTTGGTATGTGTTTGTCAGTTTTGGTCCATAAACGAGGTGTATATAGGCTGCAGCATTGATAATGATAATAAAACAAGCTATCTTGCCGTTTTTAAATTCTAAAACTTATTATTAACACAAATGAATACAAACCAAATTAAAAGATTGGTTGCCTTAGCGTTATTGGCAACGGGTCCTTTTATTGCGTCTGCTCAATCGCAAAAGAAAAACTGGTACAATTTAGATCTTAAAGCGGATAGTGTTTTTGGAATCAGTACCGAAAAAGCATACAACGAACTTTTAAAGGGTAAAAAATCGACTACTGTAATTGTTGGTATTTTAGATAGCGGCGTTGATGGGGTTCACGAAGATTTGAAATCTGTAATGTGGGTGAACAAAAAAGAGAAGGCTGGTAATGGTAAAGATGATGACAAAAATGGTTACATCGATGACGTTAACGGTTGGAGCTTTTTAGGTGGAAAAAATGGCAACATTAACCAAGAGACTTTAGAGCTTACTCGTTTAATTCGTCGTGATGCTGCTCGTTTTGCTAACGTAACCGAAGAAAATGTAACGGCTAAAGATAGACCTGCTTTTGAGGCTTATTTAGCCATGAAAAAAGAGTTCGATAAGGGCTTGGCAGAGGGTAAAGCTAACCTTGCGGGGTATACTGGTTTAAAAAATGGGGTAGAGGCTATCGCTAAAAAACTAGGTAAAGAAAATCCTACTTTGGAAGATGTAAAGAACTTTACTCCTGAAGGACAGGCTGAAAGTACTGCTAAAAATGCTTTGCTTAGAGCGTTGGTAAATACGGATTATAAGACTTTTTACGAAACTAGGGTAAAAGCTGGTTACGAGCATTTTTACGATCAAGTTAACTACAATTACAACTTGACTTTTGATCCACGTAATATTGTTGGTGATGAGGAGAACAATAGCAATCAACGTATTTATGGTAATACCGATTCTAAAGGTCCAGATCCATCGCACGGTACACACGTAGCGGGTATTGTTGGTGCTGATAGAAAAAATACCATCGGTATTAATGGTGTTGCGGATAATGTATTATTGATGGCGGTACGTAATGTGCCAAATGGAGATGAGCGTGATAAAGATGTTGCTAATGCGATCCGTTATGCGGTGGATAATGGTGCTAAGGTTTTGAACATGAGCTTTGGTAAGGCCTACTCTCAAGATAAAAAAGTTGTGGACGATGCGGTGAAGTATGCCGTAAGCAAAGATGTATTGTTAGTACATGCAGCAGGTAACGATAATAAAAACCTTGATGTGGAGACTAATTTCCCTACGAACAAATATGAGGATGGTACTTTAGCAGAGAACTGGATTACTGTTGGTGCATCGACTCCTTATAACGACCGTAGACTTAAAGCTAGTTTTTCTAACTACGGAAAAACTACCGTAGATGTTTTTGCACCTGGCTTCGGTATTTACTCTACTTATCCAGATCAAAAATATCAAGATAACAATGGTACGAGTATGGCTGCGCCAGTGGTAGCTGGTTTGGCGGCATTAATCCGGTCTTACTATCCAAAATTATCGGCTAAGCAAGTAAAGGAAATCATCATGAACTCTGTGGAGAAAGCAGATGCCTTGAAAGATATTTCGGTTACTGGTGGTGTTGTGAATGCTTATAATGCGTTAAAATTAGCGGCAACTTACTAGTTAAGTAAAAAGTTAAAAGGCAAAAGTAGAAGTACGAATTGCCAATTGATAAAGCGTAGATTGAATTTCAATCTGCGTTTTTTTTATTTGTTCCTTGCAGTGACGTGCTGTTTTTACTTATGAAATACGTGAGCCTGTAAGGCGATTTAAAATTTATTCTTTTCCTAGTGTAACGAATATTGATTGGTGCATACTTATGGTGCATTAATGTTTAATCTCATCTCGTTATGCCCGTTGCCACTTTCTTTAGATTTTTAAATCAGTTACATCCAATAAAAGGTTCTTTGGAAAATTATCTTTTGGGGAAAATCTCTACGGTATCTTTCAACAAAGGTAAATTTTTGATCAGTCCTTTGGATAAGGAAGACCATGTGTTCTTTTTAGTTCGTGGTGCTGTAAGGGGTTTCACCAAAATTGGGCAAAAGAAAATCACCACTTGGCTTACCATTGAAAATAACCTAGTGGGACGTATTAGGCAAAATGATCAGCACGAAATGGTTGAAGAATATATAGAAGCTTTGGAATATTGTGAGGTCGTTAAAATTAACAGCGCATTTTTAAAAGAGCTTTACTTCCAATATTTTGAGATCAACTATATCGGCAGGCTGCTTGCCCAAAAATTATACATGGCAGCGGAGGAAAGAGCGCTCATTGGTCGTTTGCCTACAGCAGAAGCAAAATATAAGCGGTTTTTGTCTGTTTATCCAGATTTAGTTAATAGGGTTTCCTTAAAATATATCGCTTTTTTCTTAGGTCTTTCGGTAGAAACACTCAGCAGAATCAGATCCAAAATAACTAATGATGGCAATGAGTTGATAGTAAGATGAATAACTTAAAGGCATTGATATTCGTCAATATTTTATTTTTTTTCTTTACCTAGATCCCATCAATATTGGCGTTTTTTGCTATAAAATCCACTTGTTATGAACTATTGTTGTGATAGCGGTTGCTCATTTACTTGCCTCAAACGAGAATCTCAAGCTGTTACTTTTATCAATAAAATAATTTCAATAGGCTAATATGAATAAACTTTTGTTGTGAGTTCATTTCTCCTCATGTAGGAATTTTGTGTTAATTACTCTGAAGCTTTCGTACCCCTAGGGTAGAGATTATTTTACCCTAATCGAAAGCTGGCGAGATGATTTTGATCCATCTTATTTGAGGAGCAAGTAACATTGCTTTAGAAAATGCTTTGCATCAACTTTTTTAATGCTCAAATATTTTATGCCAGTTACCGTTTTTTTCAGCTACTTAAACCAAATATATCCTTTAAAAGAACATTTAGTGACCTATCTCTCTGAAAAGGTCACTAAGATTGAAATTAAAAAAGGTAAATATTTAATTAGCCCTCTTGATAAGGAAGATTGTATGTATTTTTTGGTGAAGGGTGCCGTTAGGGGATTTACCAAGATAGAAAATAAAAAGATTACCACATGGCTGGAAGTCGAGCCTGTGCTTATTGGGCGTATTCGTAGTATTGATGGGCAGGGTATTACCGAAGAATACATAGAAGCAATAGAAGACTGTGAGCTTGTGGTGATTAATAAAGAGATGCTGACCTATCTCTATGATAATTATTTTGAAATTAATTATATCGGCAGGGTATTGATCGAGCGATCTTATGCCGCGGCAGAAGAAAGGGCTTTCATTGCGAGAATTCCCACTGCGGAGTCTAAATACTTAAGGTTTTTAAAGACCTACCCGCATTTGATAGAGCGAATTCCACTAAGACTGATTGCTTCATTTTTAAGTGTCTCTGAGGAAACATTGAGTAGAGTACGCACAAAAATTGCCAAATGTACGGTCTTTACCGAATAGCGCTTTGTTGTGAGTTGTACAAAACAGCTATTGATTTTTGTCAATAGCATATTCCTTCGAAGAGTTTAAAGAACAACATGATGACGTTTTTTTGTACTACAAAAAAAAACAATGTATCATGATCTATTTTAACAACTCTTTTCAAAAGAAAATTTGGACAGTATTAATTATATGCTGTGCTTTTATTGGGATTGGAATGAGTAAGCTGCGAGCCCAGACGCTCGCTGCTGGAGACATTGCCTTTATTGGCTATGACTTTGGTACGGTTGACGGCTTCTCATTTATTGCCCTCAAAAAACTACCTGCTGGTGAAACCATTTATTTTTCTGAACAGGGCTGGACAGCAACTGGCTGGGCTGGAAGTACGGAAGTTCATCTGCAATGGATAATTCCCACTGACGTGCCAATTGGGACAATTATTACGATCAGAGAAACTGCTGCTGATGTTTTTACGGTAAGTGGTACTAGTGGGGTAACCATAGCTTTAAATTCTAATTTTAACTTATTGGGAGGTGATCAGATTTTGGCCTACCAAAGTACCTCAGGTGTTAAACCTGCTAATCCTATTTTTATAGCGGCCGTTCACGGTGACTACAACAGTACTAATTACGATCCAATTACAACGTGGAATGCCAGCAATAATAGTGGAACAGCGGAAAGTATTGTTCCTGAAGGACTGACTAATGGTGTGAACTGTGTATCCCTTTTTCCTGATCCTGGACCAGAAGTTGCTAATAGTAAGTATACTGGAACATTAACGGGTTCAGCTTCGGCTTTAAGAGCGGCGATTAACAATCCTGCCAACTGGGTCCATGATGGGACTGCATCTTTAGGGATTTTACCTGCAAACTATGCTACACCTAATGTAACTACGGACGCGGCAAAACCTACGCTAAGCACTACGGCTGCCACTGGTACTGGTGCTGTAAAAGCGATCTTGGGCGGTAATGTAACTGCCGACGGTGGTGCAACTGTAAATGAAAGAGGTATCGTTTGGGCTTTAGGTCAAAATCCAACAACTTCAGATAATAAAGTAACTATTGGGTCGGGTACTGGAGTTTTCAGTGCTGTAGTGTCTTCGCTACCAGCTGGTACCACTATTAATTTTAGAGCATACGCAATCAATTCAGCTGGAACTGCTTATGGAACAAATCTTTCCTTTACCACAACCGCAGCTTTAGCGGCAACTGCATCTTTTACCACCGTGTCGTGTAATGGTGGTAGTAATGGTACGGCTACTGTTGTGGCTACTGGCGGAAAAATCCCTTATACCTATTCATGGGCTCCATCGGGAGGTACTAATGCTACGGCTACAGGTTTACCTGTTGGTATTTACACCTGTACCATTACCGATAACGAGGGGACTTTCATTACTCGTAGCGTTACCATTACACAGCCAACAGCGATGTCGGCAGTTACCTCTAAAACGAACGTAAGCTGTAACGGTGGTGCTAATGGAACTGCTACAATTGTTCCTTCTGGAGGTGTTGGTCCATATACTTACTTATGGTCACCATCAGGAGGTACCAACGCTACGGCTACAGGTTTGTCGGTAGGAAACTATACGGTTACTGTTACCGATGCAAATTCGTGTACCATGATTCGTGGTTATACCATTACACAGCCTACTGCAATGTCTATTACAACCAGCAGAACAGATCTAGCCTGTAATGGAGGTTCAAATGGTATCGCCAGTGTTAACGTAACAGGAGGAACTGGTCCATATACTTATTTATGGTCTCCATCAGGAGGTACTGCTTCAACGGCTACAGGTCTATCTGCTGGTACTTATACGGTGACGATTACTGATGCCAACTCTTGTCAAGCTACTCGTAACTTCACTATTAACCAACCACCAGCATTGGTAGTTACTTCATCTTCGCAAACAAATATTGCTTGTAACGGAGGTACTAATGGCTCTGCTACTGTAGCAGTATCTGGAGGTGTGCCTGGTTACACCTATTCATGGTCTCCATCAGGAGGTACGGCTGCAACGGCTACCGGTTTGGCGGCTGGTACTTATACTTGTACCGTAACCGATGCCAATGCATGCTCTAAACAA
>NZ_QMHN01000005.1:271183-278934 GCF_003313385.1 Pedobacter chitinilyticus
GCTGGTACTTATACTTGTACCGTAACCGATGCCAATGCATGCTCTAAACAACAAACCTTTACGATCACACAGCCTACTGCTTTAACTGCTACTACTTCATTTACTACAGTTTCATGTAACGGTGGTTCAAATGGTACTGCAAGTGTTGTAGCTTCAGGCGGTACGGGTCCATATACCTATTCATGGTCACCAACGGGCGGTACGGCAGCTACAGCTACTGGTTTAGGCGTTGGTGTTTACACTTGTACCATTACCGATGCCAATGCTTGTTCAATTACAAGATCGGTTACGATCACACAACCAACGGCCATGGCTATTACAACCAGTAGAACAGATATTTCCTGTAATGGAGGTTCAAATGGTATTGCTAGTGTTAACGTAACAGGAGGAACTGGTCCGTATACTTATTCATGGTCTCCATCTGGAGGTACGGCTGCAACGGCTACCGGTTTGGCCGCTGGTACTTATACTTGTACCGTAACCGATGCCAATGCATGCTCTAAACAACAAACCTTTACGATCACACAGCCTACTGCTTTAACTGCTACTACTTCATTTACTACAGTTTCATGTAACGGTGGTTCAAATGGTACTGCAAGTGTTGTAGCTTCAGGCGGTACGGGTCCATATACCTATTCATGGTCACCAACGGGCGGTACGGCAGCTACGGCAACTGGTTTAGGTGTTGGTGTTTATACTTGTACCATTACTGATGCCAATGCATGCTCGATTACCAGAACAATCACCATCACGCAGCCAACTGCCATCACTGCATCTACTTCACAAACCAATGTCGCCTGTAACGGTGGCTCTACTGGTATCGCTACTGTAGTTCCTGCAGGAGGTGTTGGACCATATAGTTATTCATGGTCGCCATCAGGCGGTACGGCAGCTAGTGCTACAGGTTTGGCCGCGGGTACTTACACTTGTACCATTACCGATGCTAATGCTTGTTTTATTACCAGAACAGTCACCATCACTCAGCCATCTGCTATTACGGCAACTACTTCACAAACCAATGTCGCTTGTAACGGTGGATCGAATGGTTCGGCTTCTGTTGTTGTGTCGGGAGGTGTTGGACCATATAGTTATTCATGGTCGCCATCAGGAGGTACAGCGGCTACTGCTACAGGCTTAGCTGCGGGTACTTATACTTGTACCATTACTTCTGCTAATGCTTGTTCAATCACCAGAACAATCACCATTACGCAACCAACTGCCATCACTGCATCTACTTCACAAACCAATGTTGCCTGTAACGGTGGATCGAATGGTTCGGCTTCTGTTATCGCTTCAGGTGGCACGGGATCTTTAACTTATTCATGGTCGCCATCAGGTGGCACGGCAGCTACGGCTACTGGTTTAGGTGTTGGTACTTATACTGTTACGATTACCGATGCCAATGCCTGCTCAATCACTAGATCAGTTACCATTACACAGCCAACCGCTATACAGTCTACTTATTCAGGTGCTGGTGTTATTAATAAGGGTACTGCGTTTTCATACACTTTCTCAGCAACTGGGGGAGCCTCAGGTTACGCTTACAGTAGTATGGGAACTGTTCCGACAGGCTTAACCTTATCTGCTGCTGGTGTATTATCGGGTACGCCAACAGCTGCGGGCGATTATAGCTTTATGGTTTGGATAACGGATGGAAATGCTTGTTCAAAATCAGTAAATGTAAGTATTAAAGTAGAAGAACCATTGCCAGTAGAGTTGGTTAATTTTGCTGCCAAGGCTGTTCAAAGCGGAGTTGAGGTTACATGGACTACCACATCTGAGTCTAATTCTTCGCACTTTGAATTATTGCATGCTACAGAAAAAGGAGAGTTTAAACCACTTACTAAAATAGATGCGTTAGGTGATTCTAAAATAGGAAAACTTTATACCTTCTTGCATAAAAATGCAGTAAGTGGCCAAAATTACTATCAATTGTTGCAATTTGATAAAAATGGTGCAATGAAAGATTATGGAGTAAAACAAGTTAACTTCAGTCAAGTAAAAGATGAAGTGTTATTGTTCCCTAATCCAGCGTCACATTCAATTACGGTTAAATTCCCTGCAAATATTTACAGTCAACTACAAGTGGTTGATATGTTAGGGAAAGTAGTGATGAGCAATAAAATTACGGCAAAAGAGCAAGAGCATAAGTTGAATCTTGCTTTATTGCCTGCTGGTGTTTACACCGTAGTGCTATCATCTGGCGATTCAAAAACAGTTCATAAATTCATTAAACAATAACCATTTATTGTTTACGCTCTGAAAGCCCTTATCTATTAGATAGGGGCTTTTTTCATACTGCCATTTTCTCTCAACGAAACATGCCAGCTAAAGGCTTCTTCCAATAGATGCGGCGTTTGTCCTCCTCGTTCTTTTGATGCCCTGTCGAAATAGCTTTGTAATTCTTGCCGATATTCTGGATGGACACACCTATCAATAATCACCTGCGCTCGTTGTCGAGGTGCCAAACCACGTAAATCTGCTAAGCCCTGTTCGGTGACAATAATGTCCACATCATGCTCGCAGTGGTCAACGTGCGAAACCATGGGAACGATGCAAGAAATTTTATCGCCTTTGGCAGCAGAAGTAGTTACAAAAATGCTGAGGTATGAATTGCGGGCAAAGTCGCCTGAACCACCAATGCCATTCATCATGTGGGTGCCACTTACGTGAGTAGAATTTACATTGCCATATATGTCACATTCTAGAGCGGTATTGATGGCAATAATGCCTAATCTTCTAATGACTTCTGCTGCATTGCTGATGTCTTGTGGACGCAGCATCACTTTATCTTTATAAGCATCGAAATTGGAGAAAATCTTATCGTAATAGGCTTGAGAAACAGTGATGGATGAGCCTGAGGCAAATAGTAATTTACCCGAGTCCAATAAATCGAAGGTGCTGTCTTGAAGTACTTCCGAATACATGGTTAAATCTTCAAAATCGCTGTGCACAAAACCCGTTAATACCGCATTAGCCACTTTTCCAATGCCTGCTTGCAATGGTAATAAGGATTTGGTTAAGTTTCCCTTGGCTACTTCTTGGTTAAAGAAACGGATTAAGTGGTTGGCAATGGCTTTGGTAGATGCATCGGGTGCTTCAATTTCTGCAGGGCTATCGGTTTTTTGGGTAATCACAATACCTGCAATTTTATCTGGATTAATGGCTATGACCGAAGAACCTACCTTGGTATTGGCTTTGGTAATGGGAATTTCTCTGCGGTTGGGATATTCGCCAGTAGAAAAAATATCATGAACGCCTTTAATGGATAGGGGAACCGATAGGTTAAGTTCGATGATGATTTTTTCGGCCAATGCCGCGAACGATGCTGAATTACCCACCGAAGTGGTTGGTACAATGCTTCCGTCTTCTTCAATTAAACAGGCTTCTAAGATGGCAATGTCGATTTTTGGAAAATTGTTAGCGCGTAATAAATTGGCCGTTTCGCCCAAATGTTGATCAATAAAAAATACCTCACCTTTATTAATGGCCCTACGCATAATGGGATCAACTTGGAAAGGTAAACGCAAGGATAGCGCTCCTGCTTCTACAAGGGCTCCATCGGTTCCTTGTCCTAGTGATGCACCAGTCATTAATGTTACTTTTAATGGATCGGCATGCGCCCTTTCGGCCAAGGCCATCAGCACTGCTTTACTGTCGCCTGCCTTGGTAAAACCGCTAGATGCCACCACCATTTTATCTTTAAACATCATTGCCGCTTCTTGTGCGGTAATGATTAGTTCGGCTAATTCTGGTTTAAGTATTCTATCTTCGTACATCCTAATTTTGGCATGTTATCATATGGGCTGCAATTAGCCATACGCCTCAAAAATAAAGTTAGCTTAAATGGCTTATGATTTATACCATCAACCTAAAAAATGACTTTTATCATCTTTCGGCTAAGGCTTGGTAAATTTCGGCGTATAATAGTCCGCTGCCACCCCCATAATGTTTCACTACCACACTGTTGGTCTTTAATTTTTCTAAGTGCAGTTTTAAAACATCTTCCTGCGCTTGTGTAATACCCGAGCCAATTAATATGACTTCAAAAGTTTTGGCATAACAATTTTCCATGGCTTCATTTAGGGATAAAGCTACAGAAGCACGCCAATCTTCCATTTTATCGATTAAACGTGCTATGGTTGCTGCAATGGGTTCGTTAGCACAAACAATTAATATATTGGTCATCGCTTTATGAATTTAGCCACAGATACACTGATTTTTTGTTTACCCGAGTTCGATCATAAGCCTGGAAAACGGATGCTGAAATAAATTCAGCATGACGTAACGTCGATTTCACGTCACCCTGACCTGTAGCGAAGCGGAAAGCTACGTAGTAAATTTATTTCAGGGTCTGCGATACAGGAATGATAGCCGACTCAAATTAATAATATAAGTTAATTAATTTTATCTGTGCATCTGTGGCTAGTTTAAAATAGGGTTAGAACTTCATCGGTACTTCCATGATCAAAAATTCTGCATCGGTGGAAGCACTGATCTCAAATTGATCAATTTCTGAAATTCCGAAACCGTCTCTGGTGTTCAATTCCTGTCCTGCAACTCTAAGCGACCCGCTCAATACGAAAATGTAAGCGCCATTACCTTCTTTGTGTAATTGGTAGGTTTTTGAAGTATTTGCATCAAACCTACCCATATTAAACCAAGCATCTTGGTAAATCCAAACCCCAGCATCGTCGGCATTTGGCGAAAGCACCTGTACAAATTCGTTTCTGGTATCTCTGTCTATAGTGATTTGGTCGTAACGAGGTTCTACATTTCTTTTGTTAGGAAATACCCAAATTTGTAAAAACTTAGCAGGACTTTTTGCATCAGGATTATATTCAGAGTGGTATACGCCTGTGCCTGCGCTCATCACTTGTATTTCGCCAGCTTTAATGGTAGCGGTGTTCCCCAAGCTGTCTTTATGTTGTAATTCTCCTTCTAATGGGATGGAAATGATTTCCATGTTGTCGTGTGGATGCTCCCCAAATCCCATTCCGCCAGTTACAAAGTCATCATTCAATACCCTTAATGCTCCAAAATGGATGCGGTCTGGATTATAATATCCAGCAAAGCTGAAAGAGTGAAAGCTTTTTAACCAGCCATGGTCTGCGGCTCCGCGAGTGTTGGCTGTGTGTAATACGGTCTGTGCCATTGTTTTTTTCTCCTTTGTTGATACAAATTTACCGCACATTTTTTTGCCATTTCTTGATATAGGATAAGAAAGTAGTGTGCTGTTAATGAAGTATTTTCTATTTTTAGGGAACTAATACACTTGTTGATGTTTAAGAAACTACCTATTCTCCTTCATTTACATTTGTTGCTAGCTTTCGGTGTAGGTTTGCCCTGTGCCGCTCAATATCAGCAACTACTTCATCAACCTTATAAAAATAAGGTCTACATTATTGATACGCTTTACGGAAAGCTGGTCGGGAATAAAGATACCAGCCAAACTTTTGCTGTTTTACGTGATATGGAAGCCTATGGACTGCAGCATAAGGATAGGGAAATGGTATTGGAGGTAGCGCTGTTCAAGGCTTATTATTATTCCTATTGGACTTTTAACCATCCGCATGATTTAGCATTGAAGAGGCTAAAGGCTATTGCTGAGAAAGGCAGAAAAGAAAATTATTTGCATATAGAAGCCAGGGCACTCAGGGTAATCGGCGAGTTTTATTGGCGCCGTGTGGGTAATTATGAGTTGGCTACGGAGTATTATCTGCGCTTAGGTAGGTTGTTGGATAAAACCAACGCTACTGATTTTCCAAACATGGCCGAGTACTATTACCTCATAGGTGAGCTATATTATTTTTTTAAGGATTATGATACTGCAAAAGCTTATATGCAAAAAGCTTTGTCCATTACTGCTACTGATTTTAATTGGAAGGCGATATGGTCGGCAAATAATACCATGGGTTTATGTTACCGGCAATTAGGGAAGTTGGATAGTGCCGATGTGTTTTTTAATAAAGCAGTACAGTCAAAGTATTTGGGGCGTAATGATATCCAGTATACCATTTCCCAAGGAAACATTGGTTACAATCATTATTTAAGAGGTAATTATGTTTTGGCTATTCCGTTGATGGAGCGTGATGCTAAAAAAGCAGTGGCTGAACTTGATTGGCGTTTAGCGGCAGGTGCGGCAGTTCCACTGGCAGATATCTTTATCAAACAAAAAAAATATGAACTCGCTTGGGAGTGGATTGAAAACGCGGATGATTATTTAAAGAAATCTTTTGATCGTTCCTTGGAACTGATGGATGGTTTTTATACCGTTAAAAGTGCTTGGTATTTAGCCAAAGGCGATGCTGTGCTGGCTACAAAATACCTTGATTCGGCAAGGTTGGCCAAAGACGAAGAGGATACGAGGGTGAATGCCTTACAGCTTTTACGTGTGCAACAGAAAGAGCACCGCCAGAAATTGGCTGCTGAACGCAATGAATTTTTGGCGAAGGAGCAATTTAAAAATAAGCTGTTGCTTGCATTGGTATTTATTGCATTTTGCTTGGTGGCTGCAAGTTTTTTGATTTACTATTTGCAGCGAAGAAAGCGGCTTAGTATAGCAGCTATAAAGGACGCTAAGTTGAAGTTAACCAGCTTAGAATTGGAACAGGCCAAGCAACAATTGGAAAAATTTGCTCAAACCATTGCTCATAATAGCCGAATGATTGAGGATATGCAAGCCGCACAAGAAAACCAGCAAAGTGAAGCAGTGGCCTTGGTCAGGAAGAAAGCCATTATTACTGATGAAAGTTGGGACAATTTTCAGCAAGCATTTGAGAAGGTTCACCCTGGGTACATTCGAAGGTTAAAGGAAAAAATTTCGGGAGTTACCCTTGCCGAAACCAAAATGGTAGTGTTAAGCAAACTTAGGTTGTCAAAACAGGAAATGGCGCATGCTTTGGGTGTTTCACCCCAATCGTTGCGGGTAACTTGGCATCGTTTACGGAAGAAAACTGGAAATGACGAGATACAACTGGAAAATTTTGTGGACGGAATTTAATAAAGCATTTTTCTGCAAGACTTACAAGTTCCAAAAATGTCGTAAGTCTATCTTTTATTTTCCTCAAATCCATATCAATGCTTAATTGTTTTGCTGCAATATAAAGGACTATTTTCCTATATGCTGCATCCAGATCACCTCGATGCTGCATATATCTGACCTGGATGCTGCATGGAGATAACCTGGAAGCTGCATGGAGATAACCTGGAAGCTGCATGTAGGTGAGCTGGATGCAGCATGTAAGCGAGTTGGATGCTGCATCGAGGTGATCTGGAAGCTGCATCCAAGCAGCTTGGATGCATTGGTGTTTCGATTTATGGTTGGTACCCTAATTCTTAAGCATTTTTAAAATGGTGTTTTTTCCCTGGCCAGTAAGCTTTAGTAGGTAAATGCCATTTGGCAGATGGTTAATCATGATGGCTTTTTCTGTTTCGGTTTTGTTTAAAGAAAGGCGCTGTAAAACTTTACCAGAAATTTCTGTTAAGCTGATGCTTTGATAAGTATTGGCCACAAATTGTATGTTAGCCTGTGTACTTACTGGATTTGGGTAAAGCAGAACCTGATCTTCATCTAAATCAAAATTTAGCTGTTTAATGCCTAATTCTTCTGTTTTCCCATCAATATCTTTCTGTATCAGTCTATAATAATTGATGCCGTTTAAAGGTTTTCGGTCATACCATGTATAGTTATTTTTCAAGTTGGTGGTGCCTTTTCCAGCTATAGTGGCAATGCTTGCAAAGTTTTTATC
>NZ_QMHN01000005.1:279034-460798 GCF_003313385.1 Pedobacter chitinilyticus
GTTGGTGGTGCCTTTTCCAGCTATAGTGGCAATGCTTGCAAAGTTTTTATCGTCTGTTGCGCGGAAGATTTCAAAACCTGCATTGTCTTTTTCCGAAGCAGTTTCCCATGTTAAAACTGCTGAATTATTTTCCTTCTTAATTTGGAACGATAAAAGTGTGACAGGTAAAGTACCTACCTCTTCAAATGCACCCAGGTCAATATTTGCTTCTCTCAAGCGAGGGTTTCCCGCTAAATCTTTATCTGTATTGAGGTCTCTTCCCGTGGCGGCATATAGGGCGTTATTGCCTGCGTTAATCCCCAAACTTCCAGCTTGCAAAGCAAAATTTCCTGTATTGGCATCAAAAAATAAAGGGTTAGCACCAACCCTATTATTGTCGGCATCATTTACACCGTAGGTTTCCGTAATATTATTTTTTAAAGTAATTTGAGCAGAGGCGGGAGAAATGTCTTTTACATCATCAACATCCGTAACTTGATTGCCAAAGAAAATACTATTGCTAATGGTAATTTTGGGACTTCCTACCATTAGTACTGCAGCTGCAGTAGCATTACCTGTATTGGAAACGGCGATGTTTTTATAAAAAGTGCAATTGACTAATGAAACATCCAAGGTGTTGTTACCGTTGTTGGTCATGGCACCACCAACAGGCGACTCGTTTTCTACGAAAAGAGAATTGATGAATTTTACGGTAGTGCCAGTGCTATTGCCATTGTAAATAGCACCTCCACCAAAATTGCTTGCTGCCGTTAATACTTTATTCCCCTTAAAACTATTATTAACAAAGGAGGCAATAGTGTTGCCGTTGTATAATGCCCCGCCCCTAGTATCGGCATTATTGTTAATTAAGCTTACATTTTCATAATTGATAGTGCCACCATTGTGATAGGCTGCTCCTCCTATGGCGGCTTTGTTTGTGCTAAGGATAACTTTCGAGAGTTTTAACGTTGTACTTGGACTGGTTGAAAAAAAGTAAATGCCAGCGCCGTTACCGCCTCCAAAAGAATTGATTGCGGTGTTATTTCTGATGATGAGGTTTTGAGCTAATAGTGAGGCATTATGAAGGTAAATGGCGCCACCGTGTCGAGAGCTAATGAGATTTCCGTTAACCGTTTCGTCCATTCCAGACAAACCGCCTGAGGTTTGTCCTTCACTAATGGTAAAACCATTTATTTCGGCTGTTGTTCCCATGTTCCCACTTAAAACGATCACGTGCTGGGCATTGTTAGTGTTATTCCCATTTAAATTCCCACTTAATATCGTTTCATTGATCGTAAAATCTCGGTTATCTAAATTAAAAGAACTGGCATCCTCTGTCCCATTGAAACCACCATATAGCTTTAAATCTGGAGTCCAAACAAAGGTTTTGCTAACGTTTGTAGTAGCCACACTATTTTGATTAAGCAAAGCTGATTTAAATTGGGGCAGATAGGTACCTTTTGCAACCCAAACTTTTTTAACATCGTTGTTGATCTTTGCGTTGTCGACAACCATTGCCAGTTCTTTTGCGGCTTCTGCCCAAGAGGAACCATCGCCATCAAAAGCAGTATTTTGGTCCACATACACTACGCCGTTAGCATCGGGCATGTAATGGGTGGTTTCTGTATAGCCAATATCAATTCTGCCACCCTGCACCCTTTTTCTGCCATTAAAATCTAAGTTGCCCACTTGTACTTTATAACCTATGGTGTTGCTATTAGGGTCGCCTGCATCTTGAAGGCTTCCAGTGGTGATGTTATTCCCGACTCCAGCTTTATATTTTTGTACAAAGTTGTAGTCAAAATCTACAGTACCTTGTAAAAAATTAATGTCAGGATAGCTAGTTCCTTCGATATCGCTTAAATTATGGGTATTGCCTTTAAAGTAGTTGTTGTAGATAGTATAATTGCCATTGAATAAATAAATGCCACCTCCCCATTGGTTTTGGGAATTATTATTGGTGATGTTATTATTGAAAACCTTTACGTTTCCGCCAGCAATGCACATTCCGCCGCCGCCCATGTAAACAGCTGCGTTTGCGTTGATCAAATTGTTTCTTACTTCGGCATTCATGCCAATGTATAATCCACCACCACGCATCGCCGAATTATTTTCGAAAATATTTCGATTGATCAAAGCATTTTCAGTTCCTGAACCATTGATGAAAATCCCTCCACCAAGTGCAGATCCATTATTGGTGAACGAACATTGCTCCGCAGAAATGCTCACATTGGCGTAAATGCCTGCGCCGTGCTGCACATTAACTTCGAAACCTTTTATGGTGGTGAGTTGATCACTGAAAATATCTAATGAATAACCGTTGGTAATGGTAAAGCCATTAATGAAATAGCTTTCGGGGTTATTGCCCACAGCCACTACTACATGAAAGGAGTTTTGCCCATTTAGGCTTCCATCTAAAATTGATACATTTTGGCTCGAAGGTACACGTTGTGATAAAGCAGTTTCATTTCCTTCAAAGCTGCCATACAATTTTACCTTATCTAGCAATAAGAAGGCATTATACCTGCCATCGGCTTGACCAAAATTTGCATCTTTAACACTGTACAACGGATGATAGGTTCCTTTGGCCACCCAAATTTGTTTAACAAGATCTGGAGTGGTTTCGTTCAATGTTTTAGCCGCAATTAATGCGTCGGCCAATTCGCCAATCGCATTGTTCCATGCACTTCCATTGCCCGTTTCACCCTTTTTAACGTATAAAATCCCACTGGCATCTGGCGCTTGGGCAAAGCCAAAGCAAGCTGAAAAAACAAATAAGATAAACAGTGTTGTGGTTTTCATGATTAAGACACAATCTAGTTTTTAATGATTTTTACGATTGATTTTTGGGTGTCGCCCTGTAATTTCAATAGATAGGTTCCTTTAGGAATGCTATCCATCGCTATCACTTTTTCCGTTTCGGTTGGGTTAATTTTCTGCCGTTGTAAAACCCTTCCAGAGATGTCTAACAGCATGATGTTTTTATATTTGCCTTCATCAAAAAACACCTTTGCTTTTTCTATAACTGGATTTGGATAAAGCAAAACACCTTCGCTGTTGAGCTTGAAGTTCAATGTTCCAATTCCCAGCTCTTCCGTTTTTCCATCGATATCTTTTTGTACCAGTTTATAATAATTAAGGTCGTTTAATGGATGACGATCGTACCAAATGTAACTGCTTTTTTGGTTGGTGGTGCCTTTTCCAGCTATAGTGGCAATGCTTGCAAAGTTTTTATCGTCTGTTGCGCGGAAGATTTCAAAACCTGCATTGTCTTTTTCCGAAGCAGTTTCCCATGTTAAAACTGCTGAATTATTTTCCTTCTTAATTTGGAACGATAAAAGTGTTACGGGCAAAGTGCTTATACTTTCAAATGCACCTAAATCTATGCTGGCACCTAATAACCGTTGATTGCCTGCTAGGTCTTTATCTGTGGTTAAACTATTGTTACTACCATTGCCGTCTGAATCTTCATACAAAGTATTATTACCTGCGTTAATGGCTGGACTTCCAGATTTTAGGTTTAAGTTGTCGTCGGCAGTGCCTGCTATATTATCTGTGCCATTAATATTCGCAAAAAGTGGATTGACATTGCGCAGAGAGCTACTGGCTGCATCTAAACTAATGTTGAAACCATTGCCGGAATATTGCAGTAGCGTATTTTTAAGTATATAGGTAGCGCTATTTTCCTCTAAATTATTATTACCTATAAAACCCGTATTTTTCCATACAATACAATTGTTCAAAGTAATTTGCGAGCTGGTAGTGGCATGTATGGCTTGACCATTTGTTGCCTGGTTGGCGCTAAAGGTACAATTGGTAAACTCTGGTTTTGCCGTAGCACCGTAACTGTGCACTGCCCCGCCTACTGGGGCACTGTTGCCTATAAAACTAGCATTTATAAATTTTGGAGATGCTAGTGGATTATATATGGCACCTCCATTGCTTAAAGCTGTGTTTTCTGTAAAGCTTACACGGTTGTAAATGGTGGGGCCTGAATTGTGTACTGCCCCGCCCATACTTGCATAATTGCCTGTAAAGCTAACATTGGTTAAAATTGGTGAAGAAGAGGCATCGATGACCATTCCGCCACCATAAAGTGCATGGTTTTCATTAAAGCTAACCTCGTTAAGCTGTAGGGTTGGACTAAATGCCATTCCCAAGGCACCTCCTTTATTTTTAATGAAGCTAATTTTGTTAAGACTTGGGGAGGCATCGTAATTGTACATTCCTCCGCCAGCTATACTGGCGCTGTTGCCGTAAAACTTTAAATTGCTAAGGCTGGGCGAGGCACCGTGCACCGCCATGCCGCCGCCAGCTGTCCTGTAAATGGTTTGGCCGCTTACTGTAAAGGTTGCGCTAGTATTTGCGTTGCCTCCAGTAATGGTAAAGCCATCAAGAACTGCACCAGTCGAATTATCGGCAGATATGACCACGTGGTATGCGTTCTCACTATTGTTTGTAATGCTTAAACTTTGCCCTTTGCCGGTTATGATGTCATCGTTGTTAAAATCGCCGCTAAGCGTGGTGGTATTGGTGGAAACGGATAAATCCCGTTGGGCCAAGCTGGTTTCTGTACCCGCAAATCCACCGTATAATTTCACACCTCTTACCATTAAAAACGCGTTGTCTCGACCTTGGTTGGTACCAAAATTAGCCCCGCTCTCGGCGCTGTATTTTGGCTTGTGCGTGCCTTTGGACACCCAAATCTCTTTTATCGCTCCGTATGCTTCGATGTCTAGGGTCTTTGCCAATAATAGTGCATCTGCTAAATCTGGCATCGCGTTTTGCCAACTATCGCCATTGCGTTCTCCGGTGGCATCATTTTTTACGTACAAAATTTCCGTGTTGGTGTTCTCGTAGGCGCCCAGATCGATATTTTGCCGCCATAGTCGGGCATTGCCGGCGGCATCTCTGTCTGTGGCCAAGCTGCTGTTGCCGGTTTCGTCGTCACCATTTTCGTAAAGGCTATTATCACCACTACCAATGGCTGGGCTTCCCAGTCTTAGCTTAAAATTGCCGTTGGGCGCATCTATAAAAAGTTTTTCGGTGGTTACATTGTCCCTTGGTATAAGGTCTGTATAGCTTCCCCACGATGTATTGATGATGTCGCCATCTACCAAGCTTTTTTTTACCTTAACTTCTGCGTATTCATACCTGCTTCTCCGTCCATTATCCCAAAGAATGCAATTTTCTATCCTTATCTCACCGCAAGGGATGTGCAGACTGGTTCCTGTAGCGCGAGAATTGCCATACAAGGTGCAGTTAAGTAGCAAGGTGTATGTATTTAGTGCCTCGTAGCTATGTTCCAGGGCGCCGCCGCTACCTCCTCCGTTGTTGGCCATTAGGCAGTTGACAAACTTGGGCTTGCTAAAATTAACATCGATATATACGCCTCCTCCATGCTCGGCCTTGTTGTTGGAAAACCTGCAAGACATGACCGTGGGCGATGAGGTGTTGTGCAGACCGCCACCCGTTGTGGCATAGTTGTTCGAAATGTTGCACGAAGCCAGTTTTGGCAACGAAGAGTCGATATAAACCCCGCCACCATTGGTAGCGCGGTTTTCTGAAATAAGGCAATTGTTGATATCCAAAGGGCCGCCCAGATATATCCCGCCGCCCTGGCTGGCGCTGTTTCCAGAAATGGTGCAAAGCGTTATTATGGGCGCCCTAGTGCCAAAAGTGCCAATGCCACCCCCATATCCTGTTGCGTAGTTTTGGGAAAAGTGGCAAAGGGTTATGGTTGGCGATGAATTGTTGATGTACAGGCCGCCAAAGTTCGAGTGGTTTGATACGCCAATAGAATTGATTTGCCGTCTTATGAAAATGGCCGAGTTGGCATTTCCGCCTTTTACGTTAAAGCCGTTAAGTTCTGCCGTGCCCATATCGCCGGCCGATATCACCACGTGATAATAGTTGTCGGCATTGTTGGCAAAAGTCAATGTTTCACCTCTGCCGGTAACCGCATCGTTGCCGTTAGCATCGCCACTTAAAAAGCTCTGATTGGATGCTACAGAGAGGTCGCGCTGGGCAAGGTTTGTTTCGATCCCCGCAAAACCGCCGTATATTTTTAGGTCCTTTACCAGCAAAAAAGAATTATTCCTGCCATCGTCTGCGCCAAAATTATGGTCAAAAGGGCTGTACATGGGTTTGTAGGTTCCGCCCGCAACCCACACCTGCTTTATGGCGGTATTGGCTTTGGCAACCTTCAATACATCGGCAAGCTCGCCCACGGCATTGTCCCATGAATCGCCAGAGCCGGTAGCACCCTTTTTTACGTAAACAATGCCATTAGCATCGGGTGTTTGGGCAAAACTGAAAGATGCTAAAAAAATAAATAGTGTGGTGATTTTGATTTTCATCATGTTGGATTGGTTTTTCATTGACGATTTAAAAATGATACTTTAATGTACTTCCAATCAAATTTTAGGCGTTACAGAAGCGTTACAGTTTTATTGAGAATAGAAATTCTGGGTGTTGTTCTGGAAACTATTTAAATTTCTTTTCATAAACAAAGTGTCATGTTGAGTTTGCTGAAACATCATTTAAAAAGTAGTTTTCGACAGGCTCAGACTGATAAGTAAAAGCTCAGCCGAAATTTAAATAGTCTCTAAAATCCTGACTTTAGTTTTACAACATGGAATTGTTAACTTGATAACTTTGCGAAACCAAATAGATAACTTAGTAACATGATTAACAGGGCGACTTACCAAGCGGCGCAAATTGTTGCAGCTACCATAGAAACGCATTTTGCCGAACACTTGGCAGAAGCTAGTGCTAAGGGAGAAATTGATTTGGCACCTCAACCTCCAGCCCGAGTAATTGAAGCTATTTTAGACGCCGCTTTTTGGAGTAGCTTACGTAAGGAAGAAGGACATTCTCCTAAAATTTCGATTGCATTTTTACCTCCAGAGCAGGCTGTTAAGCCATTGTTGTTTAAACAGAATTTACCGTTAAATCCGACGGTGTTAACCAAATTGGCCCCTGGTGTTGAGCGTGGAGGAATCCATATTGGTGTATGGCACGATGGTTACGACCTATATATTTGGGGAACCACTTTAAATATTCCGAATTATTGTTTTGTAGTTGATGTTTCGGAGCCAGCTTTATTGGTAGTGAAACATCGTAGGATGGCAGGTTATGGTAAATTCACCAATGTTGCGGTGCTAAAAGGGGATCAAATTAAAATTGTGAATGAAAGTGCCCCAAAAATAGGCGAATGCCCTGGCATTTTATTATCACTGCTTGATCTTACGGCCGATAGTTATTGGAACGATTCTGCTAATATTTTGATCCAGTTGTCCGTTTCGATGCGGGCACATGGTAGGGGTGGTGCCGTGTTAATTGTTCCTCAAGGAAATGATGATTGGAAGCAATCGGTAATACACCCCATCAGCTACTCACTTACGCCTTCGTTTAAAGGTTTGTCTGATTTGGTAAAGAAGGATCGGAGTGATGCCAGCGAGATATTTTGGCAAACCGCTTTGAAAAGAGAAATTGATCATTTGGCGGGGTTAACAGCGGTGGATGGTGCGACTATTGTTACCGACGAATATGAATTGCTGGCTTTTGGTGCTAAAACTGGAAGGGCAAATAGTAGCGAGCATATTCATCAGATTTCATACACTGAACCGATTAATAACGCAGAAGCGGTGGTGGTGCATCCAGCTAAAATAGGAGGGACAAGACATTTATCTGCAGCGCAATTTGTTTTCGACCAACGTAGTGCTTTGGCTTTAGTTGCCTCACAAGATGGACATTTTACCGTCTTTAGCTGGTCAAAATCTTTGAATATGGTACAGGCTCAACGCATAGATGCGTTATTGCTATAGTTACATGCCAAATACAGCGAAAGCGATGGTGCCTAACAACATCAAGACCATTACAATACGGTCGGCTTTTACTCTTTCTTTGTAGGTAGAGGATTTAACCGTGCTTTTTGATTTAGCTTTATAAAATGTGGCATTGGCCGAATGTAGGTTTGCTATCATGACTACTCCTCCTTGTTGTAATATCATAAACAAAGACTAGGCCAATTTGTGTGGAAAAGTGGATAACTATCGTTTTTTATTTTTGTGAAATCAACAGTGTGCTGTGCGATGGAAAAAGCAAGGTAGGGAATTCGTGAGATTATTGCCTTATAGATTGTTTTTAAGGGTGTTATGTTATGGGTTTGATAAAAAAAGCCCTCACTTTTTTAAAGGTAAGGGCTTTCTATAAATCGTGTTTTGAAAATTATTTTTTGTGAAAGCGCATCACGACAATGTCTCCCATAATCAGGTGCAAGGTGTTGTCCTTAATGTCGTAATTGGTAATTGTTTCTAAGGTTTTAAAATATACAGACTCACCAGTTCCCTTACAAGCCATCTTTGTAGTGGCTACAGCGCCAAAATTAAGATTTCCGCCGTTGATTTTGATGGTGGTGTTATAGTTGTTACAGCTGCTATTGCCATTTGCTTTTTTTGCTGCTGTATCAAAGGTAATGGTTGGCTTTCTGTTTGGATAAAGACCATCAAATGCGATACGAGGTCCAGAAATATAATCTAGTTCCCAAGTTCCGTTCAAAGCTTGTTCTTTAGAAGAAGCCACTTCTTTTACTTCTTTGAATTTTGCTAACGGTGCCATACGTGCTTTATTGAGAGATAAGATTCCATCTTTTATGGTATAATTATCTGCAGCCGTAAAAACAGCTCCTAGTCCTTGTTCCACGCTCATATCTTGACAAGCCATCATGGTAGACATGCCTTGTGAAAAGTTGATGCGATTGTTAGCTGATAAGGTGAAGCTTCCGCCTATGCCATTACATCCCCCACTAGCGCTATATCGTTTGTCATTGTCATCTAGTTTGAGGAATGGTTCTTTTCCATTGATTTTATCGGCCACAGGTTTGCCATTTAGTTCAATCAGTTTCCATTTTTTCCCTGTAATCACTTCTGAGGAAGCGGCGTCTGTTTTACTTTCTTTTTGGAATATTCCGCAGCTACTCAAACTCATTGTGATAGCGAGAGCGCTCATTACGATTGCATTTTTCATGTTAAGCATTTGTTATAAAAATATTTTAGTTACTTCTACGGGATCTGATTCTAGATCCTCCGTAAAATCTGTTCTCTAGGGTCAAAAAAGATGCCACGATATTCAAATGAGTAGAAATAAGTTAGAAACGGTTGTATGAAATGATGCGATTTAGGTTGCTATATAATGAATCACATAGACAGATAGCGGACTCGACTTACTTTTAATAATGATCTTACAGAAGCCAGAAATATCATCGTAGAATAGTCCTAATTTCTGGATTTTTGGAGAGTATGTGTAAATTTCAGGCGGAAAGTGAGTTCCGCCTGAAGTTTATATTAGTGATGCAGCAAATAGCTTTTAAAACCAGCAAAGTCTGTTTTTAGTTCGTCTGCTTGTTTTGTTCTGCCGCTTAATTCTTCTACAGAAAGAGGAATTTCGATTTTAGAAGCTAACAATGGTGGGAAAATATCTGGGAATTTACAAGCATGGGCGGTAGATAAAAATACTGCTGCGCTTTCATCCTCAGTCTGTTGTCTAAATTTCTCTACAGCTAAGTAGGCAATCGCAGTATGTGGACAAGCAATGTAATCGTATTTTTCAGCGATGTCTTTAATACCTTCGAGGGTTTCCTCGTCTGTAAAACGATAAGCAGTGACTACTTCTTTTAATACTTTTGTATCTTGTTTGAATAAATCCATGATGCGGACCCAATTGCTAGGTGCGCCTACGTCCATGGCATTGGAATAAGTTTGTACAGATGGCTTGGTTTCGTAAACGCCAGTTTCCAAAAAACGCGGAACGGTGTCGTTTGCGTTGGTGGCCGCAATAAATTGTTTTACGGGCAAGCCCATTTTGTAAGCGAGTAGGCCAGCACCAATGTTACCGAAGTTTCCGCTAGGTACCGAAAATACCACCTCCTTAAATCCTTTTCTTTTTAGTTGTGCGTAAGCGTTGAAATAATAGAATGTTTGAGGAATAAGACGAGAAATGTTGATGGAATTGGCCGAAGTTAAACGGAATTTTTGGTTGAGTTCTTCATCGGCAAAGGCTTGTTTCACCAAAGCTTGGCAGTCGTCGAAAGTTCCATCAACTTCAATAGCTCTGATGTTTTGTCCAAGAGTAGTTAATTGCTGCTCTTGTATCGGGCTTACTTTCCCTTTTGGATAAAGGATGGTCACTCGAGTATTGGGCACGCCTAAGAAGCCCAGTGCTACGGCACCTCCAGTATCACCCGAAGTAGCCACCAAAACATCTAGTAATTGCTCCCCGTCTTTTAGGTAATAACCCATTACACGGCTCATGAAACGGGCACCAAAATCTTTAAATGCTAGGGAAGGACCATGAAAAAGCTCTAAAACAAAAGTGTTGTCATCTAAGGGAACAGCAGGGGCATCAAAATTGGCAGCCTCTTCTACTAAGGCTTTCAAATCATCGGCAGGAATCTCGTCTTTTAGTAACGCCGATGCTACTTCATAAGCAATTTCCGTTAGGGAATATTTTTCGATGTTATCGATGAAAGAAGCAGGTAGTTGAGGAATGACCTCGGGCATGTATAGTCCTTTGTCTAAAGGCATGCTATTAAAAACAGCCTCTTTAAAAGAAACGCGTAAGTCTTTATTGTTGGTTGAATAGAATTGCATTGGTTATGGGTTGTGGGTTACGAGTTATCGGTTATGAGTTGTTGGTTTATGGATTTAGTCCTGTAACTCATCACACAAAACTGGTAACAATTTTTACAATGTTTTAGGTCCTTCAGTATTTACTTCAGACACGTAAGCTTGGCTTTGAATATTGATTTGGTGTAGGTGCATTTGTTGTGCTTTGGTGATCAGTTTAGCGCTTTCCTCATCTTTGGTTAAGGCAAACACCGATGGGCCAGAGCCTGAGATGCCAAAACCCACCGCACCGTTTTCCATCGCTAATTTACGCAGCACTTCAAAATCGGGGATAAGGATGGAACGTGTAGGTTCTACCAAAACATCTTTCATGCTGCGGCCAACCAAATCCAAATCGTTTAAAAATAAGCCGCTTACTAAGCCTGCTACATTTCCCCATTGGGTAACAGCATCTTTTAGCTGCACCTTTGCGCGAATCATTTGGCGGGCATCTTTAGTCGGTACATCCACTTCTGGATAAACAATAGCTGCATACATGCCTTGTGGTACTGGTAAAGAAATCACATCCAAAGGCTCGTAACTGCGTACCAATACAAAACCACCCATAATGGCTGGTGCAACGTTGTCGGCATGCCCATAACCGCAGGCAATTTCTTCGCCCTTCATGGCAAATGGCACCAGCTCTTTTGCGGTGAGTAAATTGCCCATCAGTTGGTTAATGGCATAAAGTCCTGCAACGGTACTGGCAGAGCTAGAACCCAAGCCGCTGCCAATGGGCATTTTTTTGTGGAGTTCTATTTCTACGCCAACATCTTCTCGGCCGATATGTGCTAAGTAATGTTTTACCGAAGCACTTACGGTATTTTTATCGCTGTTAAGCGGAAGTTTTCCATCGTCGCCAGTAATTTTCAGTAAGCGAACGCCAGGTTCTTCAACCAAACGCATCACTACTTCGTCGCCTGGAGCGTTTACGGCAAAGCCCAGCACGTCAAAGCCGCATACTACGTTTGCTACTGTTGCAGGAGCAAAAACTTTGATTTCTGTTCCAAGTGCTACTGCGGGTAGGTTTGACTTTTTATCACTCTTGTATTGTAAAGTGTCCATTTTTAATTTTCTATATTTTAATTGAACGTTTCGTCATTGCGAGCCTGCGAAGCAATCTTAAGGCATCTTGTATCATGTGTAAGATTGCTTCGTGCCTCGCATTGACGGTTCTCTGCTGATTACGGGGTAGCTACGTTAATAATATCTGCAAATACACCTGCGGCAGTTACTTCGGCACCAGCACCTGGGCCTTTTACGACCATCGGACGGAATTTATACCTATCAGTCACGAAAGAAATGATATTATCGGCACCAGATAAGGCATAAAATGGATGGTCTTCACCCACCATCTGCAAACTGATTTCTACTTTGCCATCTTCCATCTTCCCAATATAACGCAGTACTTTTTTCTCACTTTCCGCAGTATTTTTCAGGTTATCGAAATAAGCCGCGTTGTTTTTTAGTTCCTCATAAAATGCTTCTACCGAATCCGCTTTTAAACAAGCTTCAGGTAAAATGTTATCGATTTTAACATCCGATGCTTCTAAAGGGTAACCTGCATCTCTGGCTAAAATCAACATTTTTCGCATAAAATCTTTACCATTCAAATCGTCTCGTGGATCAGGTTCGGTATAACCCAAGTCCTGCGCCTCTTTTACGATGTCGTAAAAAGCGGTGTCACCTTTAAAACTGTTAAAGATAAAAGAGATGGTTCCTGATAGGATGGCTTCAATTTTATCAATCCTATCGCCGCTCATCATGAGGTTTTTCAAAGTGCCAATGATAGGCAGGCCAGCACCCACGTTAGTTTCGTAGTAGAAGTCTACCCCATGTTTTTTAGCGGTATCTTTGAAAAGCTTGTATTGTGCAAATTCCGCAGAGTTGCCTTTTTTGTTGCAGGCTACAATGGATACACTACTTTCAAAAACTTGCTTGTAGAAAGGAATTGGTGCCTCGCTTGCTGTATTGTCTACAAAAACGCTGTTCGCCAAGTTGAGCGATTGCATTTTGGCCACATATTCTGATAGGTTGGCTTGCTCGCCTTTTTCTTCTAAAGTGGCTTCCCAATGGTCTAGGTCAAAGCCATTCGCATCAAATACCATTTTTCGGGTATTGGCAATGCCTACTACTTTAACCTGTAAATCATTTTTCTCTGCTAGGAATTGGGTTTGATCTTTAATTTGTTTGAATAAAGTCTTTCCGATATTTCCTGTTCCCAAGCAGTATACGTTTAAGGTACGTTTCAAATCGGTATAGAAAGCGTCGTGTACTGCGTTTAGAGATTTCGCCAAGTCATCTTTACTGATGATTACCGAAATGTTGTATTCAGAAGAACCTTGCGCAATGGCTCTAACGTTAATCCCGTTACGGCCCAGTGCGTGGAACAATCTGCCGCTCATGCCTGGCGTACGTTTCATGTTCTCGCCAACAATGGCCAATACCGCTAAATCACCTTCTACTTCTGGATAAGCCAGTTTTCCAGCAGCTAGTTCTAATTCAAATTCTTTGTTGATGATGGTCACTGCTTTGGCTGCATCAGGAGGATTAACTGCGAAAGTAATGCTGTGCTCTGATGAAGATTGGGTAATTAAGATTACGTTGATTTGTTCCCTTGAAAGTAAAGAGAACAAGCGTCCGCTAAAGCCAGCTTTGCCAACCATACCACTACCACTCAAATTAATGATGCTGATATGATTGATAGAGGAAATTCCTTTGATGGGTAAATCTGAAGGTTTGATATTGCTACGAATGAATGTGCCTGCAAATTCAGGTTCGAAAGTGTTTTTGATGACCAAAGGAATTTTCTTGGCGAAAGCAGGTACCATGGTTGGCGGGTAAATGACCTTGGCACCAAAATAACTCAATTCCATGGCTTCAATGTAGCTCAGTTCATCCAATGAAAAAGCTTTTTTAACGATGCGAGGATCGGCGGTCATCATGCCGTTCACATCAGTCCATATTTCAATTTCAGCGACGTTTAAAGCTGCGCCCCAAATGGCTGCGGTATAGTCGGAGCCGCCGCGACCCAAAGTGGTTATTTTACCATCGTTAGTGCTGGCGATAAAGCCAGTTACGAATAGAACTTTGTCGCTGTGTTGCTCGTGAAATTCGTTGATCAGTGCATCGGTTAGTGCAAAATCAACTCTGGCATTGCCAAAGTTGCTGTCGGTTTTAATTAGCTGAGAACCATCCACAAACAATGAATTGTCGAAATATTGTGTAGCGATGTGGCTCACCATCATGTTCGAACATCTTTCGCCAAAGCTCACAATAAAATCTTTGGTGCGTAAGCTCAATTCTTTTAAGCTAGCCACTGCTTGCAAGGCATCTTCCAATTCGTTGAAAAGGATTTTTAATTTGGTTAGAATTGGGTTTTGAGCGGCTGCTGGTAATAGCGCTTTAACAACTTCGAAATGTTTTTTCTCGATGCCGTTAAGTTGTTCCTGATAGTTTTCGCCTTTTTCGGCTAGGTCTGCCATTTCTAGAAGAAGATTGGTTACTCCGCTCATGGCCGATAATACAACTACCGGATTGGCATGCTTTCTTTCTTCTTGTACTAGTTTTAGCAGTGTTTTAATGTTCTCGGAGGTACCTACGGATGTACCGCCAAATTTGAGGACTTTCATTCGTTTATTTTATTAGTTTTCAGTGGTTTAAAAAAAAAGGCGCTCCCGAATGATCGGGAGCGCCTTTTTGTGTTTTTTATGTTTTTCAATTTTACACAACGTTACTGCTCCCGATAGCTTTTGCCTCCGGTAATAATAATGGTGGTAATAATTGATGAGTTAAAAATCATTTCTATTGTTGGTGTATTTTATACACTGCAAATAAGGATATTATTTTTTGTAAATGCAAATGTTTTTGGTGAATTTTTTAATTTTTTTAATTGTGTGTTGTGAAATTGATTAAATAGTGGAGTGATTTTTATTAAATCCTAAAAACATCTACTGCTTGACTAGTATTTTTTCAAAACAAATACTGTTATCAATCCCTTCGTATTGTCCGTAGTTGGGAATAATGTGGTAGCTATTTTTTTGATAGAGGGAAATGGCATCGGGTTGACGTTTGCCCGTTTCGAGTACACATTTGTCAAAACCCAATTCATGTGCCCATATTTCGAGGTGTTGTAAAAGTAAGCTTGCTGCGCCTCTACCTCGGTAATTGGGTTGAGTAAACATTCGTTTTACTTCCATGGTGTCTGTAGCATAAGCTTTGATGGCACCGCAGGCTACGGGAATATCATTGTCGTAAACCAGCACTACGTGATTAATTTTGTCAATTTTATTGTATTGGGCATAAAAGCCATGTTCTTCACCGTCTATTTTGGCTAATTCGGCATCAAGCAACTTTACTAATACAATAAAGTCAGGGTCTGAGGAGGTAGTTCTTTTAGTGGTAAAAGTCATGGTTGAGGTTTAAGGTTCAAATATAGTTAAAGTCTTAACCCTCGTAGGTTTTTAAAAACTGCGAGGTTTAGAGATGGTGGTGGCGAAGTGGGGTTACTGTATAGGCTTGGTTTTAATAAACCCGATAGGAGCGGAAATACTTTTTGTTTGGTTTACTTGTCATTCCGAGGAACGATGAATCTCGTTCTGAACAGCATTCTCCTACAGATCCTTCACTAGCGTTCAGGATAACAAAGCCAACAAAAAGATTGTAGCGGATAGCGGGACTACAATAACCGATGAGTACAAATGCTTATTTTCAAATGATAAAGATGAGATAAAATATTTAGGCTAAACTTAGCCGGTTTCTTAGTACTTTTGGCCGTTAAAAAATAGCAACCAAATATATTGATGGGCTTGTTTGAAAGAGGCTTATCGCAATTCAAAATAGATAAAATAACAAATGAAAAACACCGCTTTAACCGAGAAACACATTTCGTTAGGCGCCAAGATGGTTCCTTTTGCAGGTTACAACATGCCTGTGCAATATGAAGGTATAAATGCAGAACACGCAACTGTACGTAATGCAGTGGGCGTTTTTGACGTAAGCCACATGGGCGAATTTATCCTTAAGGGAGAAAATGCCTTGGATTTAATTCAGCGTGTGACGAGCAATGATGCTTCGAAACTTTATGATGGTAAAATCCAATATTCATGCTTGCCTAACGAAACTGGCGGGATTGTAGACGATCTTTTGGTTTATCGTATTGACGAAAAAACCTACATGTTGGTGGTAAATGCTTCGAACATTGAGAAAGATTGGAACTGGATCCAAAAGTTTAATGATAAAGGTGTTGAAATGCACAATATTTCTGACCAAACTTCGCTATTGGCGGTTCAAGGCCCTAAAGCTGCGGATGCTTTACAATCGTTAACGGATATTGACTTGGCTTCGATGGAGTATTACAGCTTCAAAAAAGGCAAATTTGCGGGTGTTGATAATGTACTTGTTTCGGCAACGGGTTATACTGGTGCTGGTGGTTTTGAGATTTACTTCGAAAACCAATATGCAGATCAAATTTGGGATGCCATTTTTAAAGCAGGTGCTGAGTTTGGCATTAAGCCGATTGGCTTGGGTGCTCGCGACACTTTGCGTTTGGAAATGGGTTTCTGTTTGTACGGTAACGATATTGATGATACTACTTCACCAATTGAGGCTGGCTTAGGCTGGGTAACCAAGTTTACCAAGGAGTTTACCAATTCGGCAGCTTTGCTTGCGCAAAAAGAAGCGGGTATAAGCCGTAAACTGGTAGGTTTTGAAATGATCGACAGAGGTATTCCTCGTCATGATTATGTGGTTGTTGATGCGGATGGAAACCAAATTGGTAAGGTAACTTCAGGTACACAGTCACCATCATTACAAAAAGCCATTGGTATTGCTTATGTAGCTAAAGAGTTTGCTAAAGAAGGTACTGAAATCTTCATCGACATTAGAAATAACAAAGTAAAAGCTCAAGTAGTTAAATTCCCTTTCTTGAAAAAATAAGGTTACCAGTTACGGGTTATGAGTTACGGGACTAGGTCTTAGCTCATAACCCATAACTTTTAACCCGTAACTCCGAAAAATGTCTAAAATTGAAGTTTGTTTAACGCCTGCGCTGCTCGATTTATATCCAATTGAAAATAGTATTGTAGTTGTCATTGATATTTTAAGAGCAACTTCTTCTATTACATACGGCATCGAAAATGGTGCTGAAGCGATTATTCCAGTGATGAATGTGGAGGATTGCTTGGCTTATGCTGATCAAGGTTATTTATTGGCGGCAGAGCGTAATGGGGAAGTGGTAGCGGGTTACGATTTCGGGAATTCGCCCTTTTCATACACTGCTGAAAAAGTAGCGGGAAAAACCATTGTATTGACTACCACTAATGGTACAAAAGCCATGCATTTGGCGCAAGAAAGAGCTTATCAGGTGGTTGTGGGTTCTTTTCTTAATCTTTCGGCCGTTTGCGACTATCTTAAAAAGGAAAATAAAGATGTTTTATTGTTGTGTGCGGGCTGGAAAGATAATTTCAACTTAGAAGATACTTTATTTGCTGGTGCTGTGGTAGAGCAGCTTCAAGGTGATTTTACCGTTGGTGATGATTCGAGTGTGGCTGCACTGGATATGTACCAACTGGCCAAAGGCGATTTACGTGGGTATCTTCAAAAATCTTCTCATAACCATCGTTTAATTAAGCTGAATATAGAGGAAGATGTTCGTTTTTGCTTAAAAATTGATGTTTGCAAAGCTATTCCTGTGCTGCAAGGCGAAATGTTGGTGGCACTAGCCTAATTTCTTTTTTCCTGTTGTTGATTTTCTTGTTTCCCTCTTGTGTTTAGGGTTTTGTAAAACGAATGTTACTTAACATGCGGTTAAACTTCTCTAAACAATAAAGTTCTAACTTGCATAAAGGAAATAAATCGAAATCAAATAAAACTAAATGAACGGTAGAAGGGAATTTTTGCGAAAGTCGCTGTTGCTGTCTGGTGCTGCGGGTTTAGCTAATACAATGCCATTGTCCATCCAAAAGGCGCTAGCCATAAATCCAAAGGATGGAAGTACTTTTTATGATGCAGAACATGTGGTGATCCTCATGCAAGAGAATCGCTCCTTCGACCATACTTTTGGGAGTTTGCAAGGCGTTAGAGGCTTTAATGATCCTAGGGCTGTTACTTTGCCCGACCAAAAACCTGTGTGGTTCCAAACCGATTCGCTCGGGAAAACTTACGCTCCCTTTCGTTTGAATATTAAAGATACCAAGGTGACTTGGATGGGTTCGCTGCCACATTCCAGAGCCAGCCAAGTTGATGCCTATAATCAGGGCAAATATGATAAATGGTTATTGGCGAAGAAATCGGGCAATAAGCAATACGCCCACATGCCCTTAACCATGGGCTATTATACTCGTGAAGATTTGCCTTTTTATTATGCCATGGCTGATGCTTTTACGGTATGCGACCACAACTTTTGCTCGGCCATGACCAGCACTACGCCTAATCGCTCTTTCTTTTGGACAGGAAAAATTAGCAATGTAGAGAATGGACTGCCAAAGGCCAATATCAGGAACGACAACTTCGCCTATGGCAAACATACTTGGAAAACATTTCCAGAACTATTGCAGGAAAACCAAATCAATTGGAAGTTTTATCAAAACGAAACCAGTTGTGGCGGTGGCTTTAAAGGCGAAGAACGCTCGTGGTTGGCTAACTTTGGATGTAACCTGCTAGAGTTTTTCAAGGCTTATAATGTGAAGTTTAAGGATAAATATGTAGAGAACCTTAAAAAGCAAGTAGAAACACTCCCTGTAGAAATTACCAAATTACAGGAAGAAAGTCCTTCGAGCGAAGAAGCGTCAAAAAAGATTGCAAAAAGCGTAGCCGATAAAACAACGGCCTTAGAAAATGCTACTAAAGAACTTAACCAATGGGGCGAAGCTGAATTTGCAAAACTGAGTGCCCAACAAAAAGAGCTTTTTAATAGGGCCTTTGTGGTGAATAAAGGAGATAAGCACTACCGAGAAACAGCAACGTTGAAACACAAGGACAATGGTGTGGAGCGGGAGTTGGTGGTGCCAAAGGGCGATATTTTGTACCAGTTTAGAAAAGATGTGAACGAAGGTAAACTGCCAACGGTTTCGTGGTTAGCTGGTCCTCAAAATTTTTCAGACCATCCAAGTGCGCCTTGGTATGGCTCGTGGTTAATTTCCGAGATTGTCGATATTTTAACCAAAAACCCAGAGGTTTGGAAAAAGACCATCTTTATTGTGACTTACGACGAAAACGATGGTTATTACGATCACGTCGTGCCGTTTTCGATCCCAGACGGCACCAAGCCAGATACAGGAAAGGTTTCTGCAGGAATAGATACAGAAATTGAACAGGTGCGTTTGGCACATGAAGTGGCGCACGGTGTCCCGCAAAAACAAGCGAGGGAAGCAGCCATAGGTTTAGGCTTTAGGGTGCCCATGTTGGTAGCTTCGCCGTGGAGCAGGGGCGGAAAAGTTTGTTCGGAAGTTTTTGACCATACATCTACCTTGCAATTTTTGGAAACTTTCTTGAATAAGAAATACAGAAAGAATATTAAGATAGATAACATTAGCGATTGGCGTCGTACCATTTGTGGCGATTTAACTTCCGTTTTTGAACCATTTAGTGCAGGTAAAGAAAATTTACCTTTCCAAAATAGAAATGAATTTATCTCTTTGATCCACAATGCCAAGTTTAAAAAAGAACCTGGCGGTTTTACCGAGTTAAATGAAGCGGCCATTGCAAAAGTGAAAAAGGAAACGAGGTTTGATGACTTGATGGTTCCGCAGGAAAAAGGGGTAAGAAAGGCGCTAGCTTTGCCTTATCAATTGGAGGCAACGGGAAGCCTTAGTGCCGATAAAAAATCATTTGCGATAAAGATGCAGGCAGGCAATCAGGTTTTTGCCGACCGTTCGGCAGGAGCGCCTTTCAATGTCTATTCGCCCATAAGCTATCAAGCAGACAAAGTAGCGGAAGTAGGTAGAAATTGGTCTTTTGCGGTAAAAGCAGGAGATGAAATCAACTACCAATGGCCATTACAAAAGTTTGCAGCAGGCAACTACGAGCTGAGGTTGCATGGGCCGAATGGTTTTTTCAGGAACTTTAAAGGTGATGGAAATGATCCTTTAACGGTAGATTTTTCGGCAGAATTAAACAGGCTAACGAAAAAGCCAACAGGCAAGTTACTGGTGTCATTAACGAACACTTCAAGCCAACGGCTCACCGTTCAGGTTAACGATAAGTCATACGGACAAGCGCCAATAACAAAGGAGTTGCCTGCTGGTGCCAAAGGTACACTCACCATAAATGTTGCTAAAAGTCACCATTGGTACGATATTGAAGTGAACGTACAAGGCAACAATTCCTTTTACCAGCAGTTTGCAGGACATATTGAAACAGGAAATGCCAGCTTTACCGATCCGTTAATGGGCCGCGCTTGAGTTGCTAAAACCTATTAACGGATTCCTTTGCGCCGCAAGAAGTTGTTGAAAGCTTTCGCTGTCTCTGATGGTTTTCAAAGCTTCTTCGTGAGCTATCCAGTAAATGGTTTCTGCTTTTCTGGTATCAAAAGTATTGATTTCGCCCATGCCCTTTGGTTCAATCATCAGGTTGCAAAACCTAGATTTTCTTTCCATATCATGATTGATGGACATAATGCCCGCTCTTTGCATTAATCGGGTGATACCTACAATCTTGTCAACTGGTTTTAAATGGTTACAGGTAGAGCCAATGATATAATCGCTATTATTTAAAAGGGGTTCCACAGGGAAATTGTTCAGCACGCCGCCATCCACATGCATCTGGTCGTGGATCATGATTGGTTTAAACACTCCTGGGATACAGCATGAAGCATGGATAGCCCTAATTAAAGGTCCTTTGCTAAAATAGGCCACATTGCCTTCACTAAAATTGGTGGTGCAAATGGTTAAAGGGGTTTTTAAATCTTCAATATGTGCAGGCAAATATTCTTTGAAAATATCACCCGTTTTTTCAATGTTCACCAAGCCCAAAGAACCAAATGCAGGTCGTACAAATTTAATTAAGCGGGTCCTCATGAAGATGTTAAAAGCCTCTTCGGGGTCAATGCCAGCCGCATAAAAAGCGCCAGCAATTGAACCTGCGCTGGTGCCCACAATATGGTCAAATTTAATTCCTGTTTTCTTTAGGGCACTCAGCACGCCTAAATGGGCAATGCCTCTTATTCCGCCTCCACTTAATACAATCCCAATTTTCATGTGTGTTAATGTGATAGTTGTTGATATGATCATTGCATAATGCGATAATTAGGTCATCGTCGCATTAGCTAATTATTATTTGCTTGGTTTTGGTTTATACTTTGATTTGGTTAAAATGGTTTGCGCATCGGTATCGGCCATCAATTGTTGTAAGGTTACCTCTGGATTTTCTTTCATGTACTTCCTTACAATTTGCCAGCCTGTCCATATGCCAAGTTTTGGTGCCGATTCATTCCTTTCTCCTAACCCGGGAGTAAATGGCCCCTCACTTAAAAAAACCTGTATTTTAGCATAATCTGTTTCATAAAGCAAATTGCTTTCTAAATAATATGCCCAAAGTTCGGTTTCAAAACTCTTGCACCAATCCAGCTGTTTTTGGGTATAGCCAATTTTAATGCTGTCGGGCATATTATCGGGCATAATTTGGTCCATAAAATACAATATTTTGCCATTGTAAACCATTTTTGCCAATAAGCTCCGATCTTGATCTCTCTCCTTAAATAAATTTTCACGCACATAATATTCACTTACTCGAGGTACAATGTATTCGGGAGTGAATCGTTTTGACATGTACAGTGGAATACTTTTCACTAATGCCCCATAAAATTTGCTGTCATTACCTAAAAACATATCCAATCCAATGCCCATATAATCATCCCCTATGGGAGTTTGGTAAGCAAATCCTGATAGGAAGCCTATGAAACGAGGGATAGGAGCTTTTGGGTAATAATATTTAATGTATTTGAAAGATTGGGTTAAATCGGTTTCAACCTTGTTAAGGTTGGGGAATATGCTATCCACCTCTTTGTTCAGATCGGTGTAAGCTTTGTCTTCATAAATACCTTGCAGTACTTCTAGGCTGGTGTAGCTATCATTACCTACCATTTTATTGATGAAGTCTTCGTAAAATGCACCGTATTTTTTGTGGAGTAGGCTATCTGTTAATTTAATGTCTTTTCCTCGATGCTGATATAAATCTTGGTCAAATCTTTCTACTTTTATGGCAAGATCAATTTTGCTTACATCGGGCTTGCTACTGTTGTTGCACGAAAAAAATAGGGTAGCGCATAAAAAAAATAAATAACTTTGGCGAAGTTTCAATAGCTGTATCATTGATAACAAATATATAAACTACAGAATAGGAAACCATCATCATTTACAAAATCATGATGTATCCCTAACAATTTAAAAACAACAAAAATCTTTGTTTATGAAAAAAATACTTTTAGCATCATTACTTGTCATTGCCACTACGCAAGTTTTTGCGCAAGTGAGATTGGGACTTACCGCACATCCTAACTTTGGATTTTTGAAAGTAGAAAATGGCAAAGGTAATGGCGTAAGTACTGGTTTTAGCTATGGCTTAATGAGTGATTTTGAGTTTGCCGAAAACTACAGCTTTGCTACGGGCTTAACGGTAACCACCATTAATGGCAAGGCATCCATCCTGAACTATATACCTTATCATTTACTTTCTAGCTCTACCAATGCTGCAGAATATGATGTGAAGTTTAAAATGCAGTATCTAGAAATTCCATTATCTGTTAAATTAAAGACAGATGAGAACAATGGGATGAAATGGTATGGCCAATTTGGTTTAACCGCTGATATTCGTATTGGGGCAAGACAAGATGTGAAAAGCGGTAATACCGTATTTGCTGATGATACTAAGTCAACTGATCTTACCAAATTTTTAAGAGCAGGAATGATCATTGGCGGTGGAATGGAATATCGCTTAAGTGGAAAAACCAGCTTAATGACAGGTTTAACTTATAACAACGGTTTAACCAATATTGCAAAAAATAGTGAATCTATTCGCAACCATTATGTGGGTTTAAATATTGGCGTGTTCTTTTAATAAACACTAAAACCCTTTCAAATCAAACAAGCCTCATTAAGGCTTGTTTTTTATATTTATAGCACAACGCAAACCATGAAAATAGCACTGGCACAACTCAATTATCACATTGGAAATTTCGAAAACAACACGAAAAAAATCATTGCAAATATAGCAGCCGCAAAAGCCAAAGGAGCTGATGTGGTGGTATTTGCAGAGTTGGCCATTAGTGGTTATCCGCCCCGCGATTTTCTGGAATATGATGACTTTATATCGCTTTGCGAAAAGGCTGCGCAGGAAATAGCTGAGCATTGCACTGATATTGCCTGCATTGTAGGTTTACCTATTAAAAACCCGGTGATTGAGGGTAAGGATTTGTTTAACGCTGCTTATTTTATTGTCGGTGGGACGGTGAAACAAGTGGTGAAAAAGGCATTACTTCCTACGTATGATGTTTTTGATGAGTACCGTTATTTTGAGCCTAACACCGTATTTGATTGTGTAGAATTTAAGGGAAAGAAAATTGCGCTTACCATTTGTGAAGACCTTTGGAACATTAACGATAATCCTTTGTACGTTTCGTGCCCAATGGACGAATTGATCAAACAGCAGCCTGATTTGATGATCAACATTGCCGCTTCGCCTTTTGACTATGGTCATGACGAAGACCGCATCAAAATTTTGGCAGACAATGCCAAAAAGTATGAATTGCCTTTGTTTTACGTGAATCAAGTTGGCGCACAAACGGAGATTATTTTTGACGGGGGTTCATTAGTATTTGATCAAGAAGGCGCACTGAAAGCCGAAATGAAATATTTTGAGGAAGATCTTCAGCTATTTGATTTGGACGAGGTCCAGAACGTTAAAAATAAATATCCTGCAGCAGAACGTGTTTCGGATATTGAGCAAATACATGACGCACTGATTTTGGGTATTAAGGATTACTTCGCTAAATCTGGGTTTAAGAAAGCAGTTTTGGGACTTTCTGGAGGGATTGATTCTGCGGTGGTATGTGCTTTGGCCTGCAAGGCATTGGGTGCCGAAAATGTAATGGCGGTATTAATGCCTTCCAAATATTCTACCGATCACTCTATTAAGGATGCCTTGGATCTGGTGAGTAACATTGGCTGTAAACACGAAATTATCCCCATTAAAGAAGCTGCCGACGCTTTTGATAGCATGTTGGCCAAACCTTTTGAGGGCTTACCTTTTAACTTGGCCGAAGAAAACATCCAAGCTCGCTGCCGAGGCATTGTGGTGATGGCCATGTCCAATAAGTTTGGTTACATTTTATTGAATACTTCCAACAAAAGCGAATGTGCGGTAGGGTATGGCACTTTGTACGGCGATATGTGCGGGGCCATTAGTGTGATTGGCGATGTATACAAAACGCAAGTGTTTAACTTGGCCAGATATATCAACAAAGATCAAGAAATTATCCCTGTAAATACCATTGTAAAACCACCTTCTGCCGAGCTGCGTCCTGACCAAAAGGACTCCGATTCGTTGCCAGAATACGATGTTTTAGACCAAATCCTTTACCAACATATTGAACTTAAAAAAGGCTCCCGAGAAATCATTTCACAAGGTTTTGACGAAGCTTTGGTGAAACGCATCTTGCGCATGGTTAACCTCGCCGAATTTAAACGTTACCAAACCCCACCAATTTTAAGAGTGTCGCCAAAAGCCTTTGGAATGGGCCGTCGTATGCCAATTGTGGGCAAGTATATGGATTAAGGTGCACTACCCGTAATGTCGGTCTATAAAGACTTACTAAGTTTTTAAAACCTCGTAAGTCTACTAAGCTACCGAGTCGTATAAGATTGCAGGCTTCCAATTTAAATTTGGAAGCTTCCAATTGGTAGATTGGTAACGTGTAATTAGTGAATTGGAAGCTTCCAAAATATGAATGCTAAACTTCTAGTTGCTTAAGTATTTTTTTAGAAGCGCAGTTGTCCTGCTGCTATTACCCTGTAGTCCCGCTATCCGCTTTACTTCGCCCTGCGTAAACTTGGGCTACGTGTCCGCTCCTATCGGGGCTAGATCAAAGACTTACAAAGTTTCTAAAACTTCGTAAATCTCTCTCGGCACTTCGTAAGTCTACCTCAGGTCTTAAATATTTAATCTATGGATTGTTCAGGGCTGGTGATTTGCTTTTCTTCTTTTTTGGCCAGCAAAGTTTGCAGCAGGAGTAAGCCAATCCCCGTCATAATAGAAACATCGGCCATGTTAAAAATGCCCGTTTTAAACAGTACAAAATCCATGTGCAAGAAATCCGTCACAGAGCCGTACACAATCCTATCGTAGATGTTTCCAATGCCACCGCCAATTAAAAAGCACACACCGATTTGCATCATTCGAGGTAAGTTTCGATTGCTGTAAAGAAACCATAAGCCATAACCTAATACCAAAATGGGCATTACCGTTAACAAAATCACCCTCACAAAATCGGGCAGGTTGCTGCCAGCACTTAAAAAAGCTCCCGTGTTTTCTACCTTGGTTAAGGTAAAACGGTCTTTAATAATGCTAATTTGCTCATAAGGTTCAATGCTTTTGCGTGCAATTACTTTCGAAACCTGATCGCAGCCCAAGTTAAGGGCAACTATCACTAAAAGGAAAGCAAATTTGATAGATTTCTTTTGGTTAATCATTTTTTATTGGATAGGGTTGGCCACAGATGCACAGATAAAATTAAAATGATCGGTGTATCTGTGGCTATTATTTTATTTCAAAAACCATTTTTTTAGGATGATGAATCCCGCCGCTAATAACGCTAAAATAGCACTTACTATTGCCACCACATCGCCATGTTTTACATAAAAGGTAATATGGTCGTTAAGGTTAATGTCTGCTTTTAATGCAGTGCGTGTCCACCATTTCGATTGTTGTACCACATCGCCACGTTGGTTAATAAAGCCTGATATTCCTGTGTTTGCCGATCTTACTACATATCTTCTAGTTTCAATGGAACGTAGTTTGGCGTACAATAAATGTTGGTCTTTGCCAGAAGTATTGCCCCACCAACCATCGTTGGTAATGATGGCAATAAACTGCGCACCCTGTTTAACCGAACCAGCAATCCAGTCGCCCCAAATGGACTCGTAACAAATCACTGGTGCTACACCAATGCCGCTATAAGCGTAAAAAACACCTGGTTCTTCTTGCCATCCCCAGCCTGAAACGCTACCGCCAAGCTTGCTGAAAACAGGGCCTAAAAACGAAAACACTTTAGGAAAAGGCATTTTCTCTACCCCAGGTACCAACTTAGATTTATGGTAAAATGCAACATTAGCCGAGTTTTCTACCTGCATGGCCGCATTGTAATTATCGTAATAACCGCCGTTAGGATTTACTTTGGCCGATAGTGTTTTTTTATCATTATAAAATCTAACACTTTCAATGCCCGTAATCAATGTGCCGTTTTTGTATTTTGAAAGAAATTGTTGTGCCCTTAAAAAGTCTGGATTGGTTCTGATGCGCTCTTCATCCGCATAATTAGGAATGGCGGTTTCTGGCCAGATAAAATATTCGGTATTGGTTTGTCCAACAGAGTCTGACAGGTGTGTTAATATGTTCAGTTGCTCATTTGCCGATATGGAGCCAAATTTCTCGTAAGGGTCGATATTGGGTTGTACGGTCACCACATTCACGGGAACACTTTTCTCTTCATAATTGTAGTATCTGTAAAGGGAATATCCAATAGGTAAAATAATGAGCAAAGCCCAAATTCCTGCTAGTTGATATTGCTTTTGGTTTTTGATTTTTTGGTAGGCCTCAAATGCCAAAATGTTGCTCAATAAAACCCACAACGAACCCCCGTAAACGCCGGTAACTTCATACCATTGCACGATTTGGTGCATGCCCGCAAAACCGTTTCCTAAGGTCATCCACGGGAAAGCCAAATCCCAAGTTTGGTGCAGGTATTCCATGCTGATGTAAAAAGCAATAAGCCCAGTATAAGCAATAGGTTTGTTAGTGTAGGTGCTCAATCGATAATACATCCAAACGGCAAAAGTCATAAGCAGTGCACCTAGTCCGTATGGAATTAAGGATACAAGTAGTGAAACAATGGTGCCTACAAAACCAGTATTTACTGCATTAATGGAGTTAAACACCCAGTAAATAGAGGCAGTGTTCCAAACTAGAAAGCAAAGCCCTGCGGTGAGGAATATTTTTTTACCAATTTTCTTTCCAGCGTTTGTTTTGATATTATTGATTGCGATCAACAACGGAACAAGTCCAACAAAAAGTAGGGGTGCTAACCAGTTGTGTGGTGGCCATGCTAACCACATCACTAAGGCGCTCAATAATGTGAGCAGTGTTGTTTTTTTTGTCATTTTGTAATTAATGGCGTTCGTTATAGCGGGCATAAAGCAATGGCTTCTCATCATTCCGACGTTAGGAGGAATCTCCAGTAGTGCTTTTTTACTTACAGATTCTTCGCTAAGCTCAGAATGACATTGCATTCGCTATGACGATCAACCTACATACTATCTAAAATTGCAGCTTTTTTGTGCTCATACTCCTCACGGGTAATCAACTGTTTATCGTATAAAGTTTTTAGCTTAATCAGTTTTTGCTCAATTTCGTCTTCTTTGCTCACCTCAACTGGCGCTATTTCTGGGATAATCACCGCTTCCTCAATTGGCAATTCAATTACTGGAGTAGCCGCTGGAGCTGGCATGTTGAACGAAGAAGCCGAAGCTCTGTTTTCTTCCAACTTTTGTTGCCTCAACATTTCTTTATACTCTTCCAATTGTTGGTTTGCCGCTTGGTGTAGCTTGCGCACTTGAGTTTTAGGAATGAAATCAGTCACAATGTTTTCACCCGACTGAGGTACGCAAATAAACTTCGAACCTAAAAGACCTTCCTTAAAAGAAACCTCTTTAATGTTTTTCCAAGAAATATCCTTGAAGTTCATGGTCAATCCCAAGTTGCTTGGCGAGCAATAAAAAATCCTTTTATTACTGATGGCAATACAATCAGGCAGCAAGTTTACGGCAGGTTTTTTTTGTACAGCCAGGTACAAAATCTCCTCGCCACTGGTTAATAAATCGTTTAGCTTACCTGCTACTTTTTCAACGGCCTTTGGGTCTTGCTCATCGGCCAAAAATCTATCTATGTTAATCATTATCTTCTTTTGTTGAGTATTTGTCTTTATTCTTTGCTCTTTTATCCTTATGCTCATTCCCGCCCACACAAATTACGAATTCTCCTTTTAAAATATTGTTTTCAAAATGTGATTTTACTTCCATTACCGTGCCACGTACATTTTCTTCGTACACCTTGCTTAACTCCCTACTTACGGAAACTTGCCTGTCCTCTCCAAAAAACTCTGCAAACTCAGTTAATGTTTTCAGTAACCGGTGTGGACTTTCATAAAAAATCATGGTCCTTTCTTCCGCTGCCAACTGCTTTAACCTCGTTTGTCTTCCTTTTTTAACGGGTAAAAAACCTTCGAAAACAAATTGGTCATTAGGTAAGCCCGAGTTCACCAAAGCAGGAACAAAAGCTGTTGCGCCTGGCAAGCAGGTGACTTCTATTTCGTTCTTTAACGCTTCGCGAACCAAGAAAAATCCAGGATCCGAGATGGCAGGAGTTCCCGCATCGGAGATTAGGGCTATATTTTGTCCTTCCTTTAAAAACTTGATGATTTCGGCAGTTGCCTTATGCTCGTTATGTTGGTGATGGGCAAAAACTCTTTTGTCAACACCAAAGTGCTTCAACAAAGGAGCGCTAGTGCGAGTATCTTCTGCCAAAATCAAATCCACTTCTTTTAAAATGCGTATCGCCCTAAAAGTCATGTCCTCTAAGTTGCCAATGGGTGTAGGTACAATGTAAAGCTTTCCTTCCATGTTGCGAGTTTCGGGTTACGGGTTGCGAGACTGAGTTTGCATTTATAAAAACATACAACTCATAACAGATAACACGTAACTCTTATTATCTTTGTGAAAAATTAAAATAATGCTGCAAGTTAACTATATCCGCGAAAATAGAGAGAAAGTTTTAGAGCGATTAGGCGTTCGTCATTTTAAACAAGTTGAATTGGTAGATCAAATCATCTCCGTTGACGAAGAACGCCGTTCCACTCAAGTTTCGCTGGATAACTTGTTGGCTGAAGCGAACACTGCCGCCAAACAAATTGGCGAATTGATGCGCAGTGGTAAAAAAGAAGAGGCAGAAGCGATCAAAGCCAGCACGGCATCTCACAAGGAGAACATCAAAGTGTTGACTGAAAAGCTTAACGAAGTTGAAGAAAAACAACAATCGCTAATTGTACAGTTACCTAATTTGCCTTACCATTTGGTAAAAGCAGGAAGCACTGCAGATGATAACGAAGTGGTTTTAACACATGGTGAGCCAACGGCTTTGCCAGAGGGTGCATTGCCGCATTGGGAACTGACTGCTAAATACGACATCATTGATTTTGAGCTGGGCACTAAAATTACTGGCGCTGGTTTCCCAGTTTATAAAGGAAAAGGTGCGAGGTTGCAACGTGCATTGATCAATTTCTTTTTAGATCATGCAACTGCCGCTGGCTACAAGGAAATGCAAGTGCCTCACTTGGTAAATGCGGCTTCGGGTTTTGGTACTGGACAGTTGCCTGATAAGGAAGGACAGATGTACCATGTAGGGGTAGATGATCTGTATTTGATTCCTACTGCTGAAGTACCAGTAACCAATTTGTACCGTGATGTGATTTTGAAAGAAGAAGATCTTCCGATTAAAAATACTGGTTACACACCTTGTTTCCGTAGAGAAGCAGGTTCTTACGGTGCCCATGTACGTGGCTTAAACCGTTTGCACCAATTTGATAAGGTTGAGGTGGTGCAAATTACGCACCCAGATAAATCTTACGAAACGTTGGAAGACATGAGTCAATATGTACAGTCGTTATTGCAACAACTGGGCTTACATTACCGTGTATTGCGTTTGTGTGGTGGCGATATGGGCTTTACTTCGGCCATGACTTACGACATGGAAGTTTGGAGTGCTGCTCAACAACGTTGGTTGGAGGTTTCTTCGGTATCAAACTTTGAAACGTATCAAAGTAACCGTTTAAAACTAAGGTTTAAAGGCAAAGAGGGGAAAACCCAATTGGCACATACCTTAAACGGAAGCGCTTTGGCCCTGCCTCGTATTGTGGCTTCAATTTTAGAAAACTATCAAACTCCTGAGGGTATTGTTATTCCAGAAGTTTTGAGAAAATACACAGGTTTCGATATCATCGACTAATCTATTTTAAGGTAGAGAATCATTTCTACTGCCAAAACATCTTTTAATGAAATAAGCCCCATCATTTTTTTGAGGGGCTTTATTTTATAATCCCTTAGCGAAAGTTGGTGTGAACTATTGCAGCGATAAATTTCTTTCGTTTTGCAATAGTTGAACTGTAGCGTGTCCAGGCGTTTTTCACCCGCAATGCTGATACTTGCTACAGCTTCGGCAGTGCCGTTATTTTCGTTATAAATCTTCAAAAAATTGATTTGATGTATTACAATGCTGATATAAGGAAAAGTCCTGTAATTCATCATGTTTCTGTAATCGCGGTCCATCATGTTACTGCCTGAGTTAAAGGCTGTCACTTCTGCATCTATCCTTGCATTCTTTAGGATAAGTGCGTTTCTGTTTTTCTCTACACTGATGCTACTGTATGGTTTGAGCGATTTCTCGTAGGTAAAGGTGAATTTATTCACGTTAGAGTTGCCTTTAATTAAGATACTGCTCTCTGGTAAAAGTTGGAGCTGGTATTCTTGTGCAAAGCTTATCTGAAAAAAAAGAAGCAAAATAGTGCTTAATAAATGATGGGGAAATGTGCTCATGATTTTAAAATGTGGTAATCAGTATAGCATTGTGTTTAATATTCCTCCCCCTGCCCCCTCCAAAAGGGGCAGGGGGAGGATTTATCTTGTTGGTTGGTCAAACACCTTTCTGGCCCCCCTCTAGGAGAGGGGAATTTCGGACTAACTGTCCTTGCGCTTTGGAGGAGGTAGGAGAGGAAATAAATATTAATTCTGTCTATCGTTTCACGAAAAAAGCCGCCCCTAAACCTAAAGAGCGGCTCAAACCATAACTATTCAACTAACTAAAATCCTACACTGGCTTCAAACATCATCCCTTTGAACTTGCCACCTGATAACAGATTGGAAGTAGGGAAGTCGTTGTATTTTTGGCTTACATATTCTGCCTTCACCACCATGTTTTTGGTGACAAACCAGCCTGCACTGGCCTGTACTCGGTTCATTTTTATTTCTTGGGTAGCAGTGCCAAATAACATATCGGCCGTAACGGTGTTGTAGCGCACGCCCACGAAAAGGTTCTCGTTTTTCGCAAAGCGATAAATACCTTCAACCGCTAACTGATTCACATCCCTTTTATTCACTTCGTTAATGGCTTTCCCTTTGGCAAATTCAAGCGTGCCAAATAATTCCAAACCTTGGTATTTAACGAAAGGATTAATCATAAAGGCAGTGACCTGACGGCTAAAACCTGGGCGTAAGTTCCCTGACCAAGCGGCATCTTTTGCATTAGACCCAGCAGCTTCCATTACTAAATAATACCTAGAACCACCTCTATCGCCAGTGTACAAGGTATTGGCTGCTGCACCATTGTTGTGGTAAACCGAACCCGTTAAACGCACCCTTAAATCATTGTTCAATTGTTTATCGTACCCCAATTTTCCAATAAAAGAAGGATTACGGGTTGGTGCATCAGAAATCTCGCCTTTAATTTCTCCATTGTGAACGGCCGCTACGGCTAAAAAGCCATCTTTTTGAAAATCGATCTCCGCACCAATCTCTGTAGTAAAACCATCTAGTATGTAGTTTCCAATAAACGGGTTATATAAAGAATGTCCGTTGTCGGTTCTACGAAAGTGGGCATCACCGTAGTTGTCTTCATAGTGGCCAATTTTTACGGTCACGTACTTGAAAACATTGTCTAACAATTCAGAATTTACGGGAGAAGCATCAATTTGTACAAAGCCTCCTTTTACCCAAGTTTCTTGATGGTGTCTGGCGGATAGATAAGAAATCAGATTCAGCCTAATCCCTTTGGCCAGTTGTGCATCGATATTAAGATTGGCGGTAGCCAAGTTAAAACCACTGCGTAAATTATACAATTTAGTGGCAGATGTGGAGTTATTGCTGTGTTTCAAGGCCTGAAACTGTTGCGTAAACCCTGCACCAATCCTCACTTTCACATCATCAAACGGAACGGTATCTGTTTTTGGGGTTTCAAACATATTAATGCCTGATTTATCGTAGGGCCTCATGTTGGCAATTTTGCTCTGCTGTGCAAACGCAGTTCCAGCTACTGTAACAAAAACTGCAGCGAGTAAAAGTCTTTTCATCTTAATTTATTTAAAGTGTAGCAATTAGTTGTTTTTAAAAGAGGCATTAAACTCAATGGTGATTTCATCGCCAGTTTTAATGGTGCCCAACAAGGCTCTTGGCGGAGTTACCCCGAAAGAAGTCATTTTGAAAGTGGTAGTGCCTTTGAAAACAATTCCGTTAGCGGTAAGCGTAGCATTTACTGGAAAGCTGATGGGCTTTTGATTGCCTGCAATGGTTAAATTACCTTTGGCAACAAAATCGGCTTTGCCAGCGCTGGCTTTTACATTGCTAATGTCGATTAACGTAAAAGTGATTTTGGGGAACTTTTCGGCGTTTAACGCTTTGTACATGTTTTTATCCATGCCACTTTCATAATAATTGCCATTTTCTTTGATGCTTCGCATCGATTTGACAACTAATTGTAAGTCTAAAGCAGTAATATCTTTTAGAGTAAGCGCTTCGGCTTTATAGGAAATATCACCCGCAATTTGTTCGGTTTTGCAGCGCCAATCATGAAGAGAGGAAGTTCCCTTTACTAAAATTGAGCTTTCTTTTAAGTTTAATTTTGCGGTTTGCGCTTTGCCTACTAGGGCAAAAAACGGAAGGATGGCCAGGACAATCCAGAAGGTGTTAGAAGTCTTCATAGCATTCAAGTTTTAATACTATAAAGGTCTGGCTAAATAGGAGCCAAGCACGTGATGCGGCTCACTTCGTAAATTGATGTGCCTTATATATGGGGGTGATTAAACGCACAAAAAAAGCCAGAATGTAAATTCCAGCTTTTAATTAATGTGATGTGCTATCTTATAGGATAAGAATCAATAATAAAATAATGATGATGATTGCGCCAACAGATAGGTAAACACCGCCTCCTATAGCTTTGGCTTTTTTCTTCATCTCTCTAAGCTCTTTGCGCAGTTCCTTACGTTCCTCTCTGCTAAGATTTGATTTGTCCATAGCCTTAATTTCTTCTACTCTGGACGTAATCCTGTTTAGCTCTAACCTTTGTTCAGGAGTGAGTTCCGTTTTAGGTTTATCTTTTGCAGCAAGGGCTACATTTAGGTTAAATGTTAATGCCATCAATAACATTAATGGATAGATAATTTTTTTCATGCGATTTAGTTTCTAGTTACAATGCTATAAACAACTCATGTTTAAAAAAGTTCTATCGTAAAACCTAATTGCTAAAATTAAAGAATAAGAATCAGCAACAATAAAATAATGATAATTGCGCCTAAAGAAAGCGTGATGTTTTGACTTAGAAAATCTGAACGTTTTTTCAGCTCTTTTACTTCTTTTCTAAGCGCTCTCCTTTCCGCTTTGGTCAAGTTCGATTTATCCATAGACTTAATTTCCTCCACACGCTTGGTGATATACTCAAGTTCAGCTTTCTGCTCAAGCGTTAACTCTGTTTTAGGTTTATCATCATTAATAGGAGCAGCATTAACAGTAGTGGTAAGCGTAACAAGAACCAGAAACAAGTAAATAAGTTTTTTCATGTATGTGTGAATTATGAGTAAAAAAAAGAACCTATCAACAATTACGCTGATAGGTTCGCAAAATTATTAAAAATAAATTATTTAATCTCGAAAACGGTGTTTACCGTAAAGCTCAATTTAATCTTCTTAAAGTCAATTTCTGGAGCGGCACCTGCATCCATAGACATTTCGGCTTTCATGGCGTAATTTCTGTATTGAGGAACCATCATGCCACCATTGTCGCCCACATCTTGAATATCCAATACATTACCTAATTTATCTCCTAAAGCCTCAACCATGTAAGCCGCTTTTTCTTTGGCCGCCAATAAAGCTTTTACTTTAAGCTCTTTTTTCAAGCTTTCAATTTTACTGTAATCGTAGCTTTCTACATAGGTGTTAGTGATCCCTTTCGCGTCAACTCCTTCTAAAATTAAGTTGAACTTATTCAAATCAGCTACTTTCAAGCGGTATTGTTTACTAGCTAAAAAATCTGGATTTTTTCTTTTTTCAGTTTGATAGCTCCAGCTGCTTAAGTTGTTAATGGTTAAGTTTTCTTTAGCAATTCCTGCTTTTTGTACGGCATTAAAAAGTTGTGTTTCTAAAGTGGTAATGTCTACTTTTTTCTTACTGTTGCCATCTTTCAAATATTCTTTTAACGAAATGCTGATGTAGATAATGTCTGGAGTAACTTCAGTTTCGGCTGTTCCAGTAACCGTAATTTTTCTTCTCAAATCAGCTTGTTGAGCCAATGCATTAAAAGTAGATAGTGTCGTTAAAGCTAATAAAGCTATTACAAATAATCGTTTCATAATTTCAAATTTTTGTGTGTTTATAAGTCAGATGTAAATATCGGAGCAAATCCATAAACAATTTTCCTCCCTTAAGCCAAAATTGAGCCAAAGGTCAAAAAATGAGGGGATTATTTTTTTATTTTTTTGAAAAGCAATTTCAAAGCTACTAGGGAAAGATAGTCCCGCTTTTCGTTGCAATCTTTTTGTGAACATTAGTACTTTTTAAACCTCGCAGGTTTTTAAAACCTGCGAGGTTTGTTTTATAGTTGCAACAAAAAGTATTTTCACTTTAATCGGGTTTAGATGGCACTGTTCTATTTAAAAATGGTCAATCTTAAAAAGTAATATGTAATATAATGCTAGATGTGGTGATATTTTCACTTTAACTACCTTCAACGTTTTACAATCTCTAAATACCAGAAAGCTGCCTAACCACTTAGACACATAGTGACTCAACTATTGACTCAATTTTTAATTGGCGTCAGTTCCAGTTTTTTAAATTCTACTTCGGCACCTTCAGCTTGTATGGCAATTTGACCTTTACTAGCCGTACAGTTGGTTCCCTCGTTTACCAAAACACCATTCACCCAAACTTTAACGGTATTTCCAAAGCACTCAATGCTCATGCTGTTCCATTCGCCCAAAGGTTTTTCCGAACCATCTGTTAAGTTTTTAATTCTTCTTTCTTTTCCAGCGCTAACACCCCATTTTTCCTTTGGCCCACGTCGCTCTTCCATGTTGGGTACGGTGATGTCTTCCTCAATGCACCAAAAGTCACCTGCATCTTGATGTTGCATTTGCACTTCCAACGATTTTGGAAACATTTTATACAGCACCCTAGGAGTAGAAGCATGAACCAAAACGCCGCAATTTCCAGGTTTTCCCGTAAAGCGATATTCAACCTCTAATCGGTAGTTGGAAAAAACAGCATCGGTAATCAAATGCCCTTTCGGATTTCCCATGCTTACTAACTTCCCGTCACGAACAATGAATGAGGCGGGGGTATCTGGGTTTTTATCCTTTGCGGGTACGTCGGCATGCCATCCCTTCAAATCTTTCCCATTAAATAGTTTGATTTTTTGAGCGCTGGCGGCATAATTGATACTTATTAGAAATAGGCAGATAAGGAAGGTTTGTTTGCTGAACATACGATTTGGTCTTTTATCAAATGTAAGCAAATGCTTTAATTATTTTCATCATTCAGTTTTGTAGAGGTTTGAGTTCATCGCGTCATTTCGACCTTGTGGAGAAATCTTTGAAGATGCAATGAAAATGAATTAAAAAGAGCACTCTCTAACAAAATTATATCACCACTTCGTGGTTTATTAAACAATCTCGTATTCTAGAATAATATCAGTCCTTCGGACTTGTCCACTCATAGTACGTCATTTCGACCTCGTAGTAGCTGAGAAGTAAATCGTAAATCAGCGAAGCTAAATCTTTGAATAATTTCGTCATTGCGAGGCACGAAGCAATCTTAATGCGATAGTTGTAGGATTGCTTCGTGCCTCGCAATGACGTGAGAACATAGCATTTCGGTTTATAGCGTCATTTCGGCGTTGTAGAGAAATCTTTGGATTTGATTAGATTGAATAGTCCAAAGTTTTATCCCAGCTACTCGGTACTGCATTCTGCTCTAAAGAAGGGGGGTGAATAAAAAAAGCCTCGCAATTTTTGCGAGGCTTTTTTCGTTTGATAGGACAAATCTAAAATCGTAACGCTACAATCGTTAATCACCCTAGTCCTCTACAGTTTCATTATTAATACCAATCTCGTCTTTCACTTCTTCCTTAAAATAAGTTTTTTGGAAAATCAAGATGGTGATGACGCCTACAGAAATGGCTGCATCGGCAAGGTTAAATACTGGCCTGAAAAACTCGAAAGGTTCGCCGCCCCAAACTGGAAACCAAGTAGGGAAAGTGCCTTTCAAAATTGGAAAGTACAGCATATCAACCACACGACCATGAAACAGTGTTTCGTAGCCGTAAATCACTCCGTAAAAAACGGAGTCGATGATGTTACCCAAAGCGCCTGCAAAAATCAAAGCTACGTTTAGGATTAAACCACGATGGTTTTTACGTTTGATTAAGTAGTGAAGCCCGTAACCAATACCGCCCACGGCAATGATCCTGAACAGAGAGAGGGCTAATTTTCCAAACTCACCACCAAACTCTAAGCCAAAGGCCATTCCATTGTTTTCTGTAAAATGGATAATGAACCAGTCACCTAAGACTTTATACTCTTGTCCCAAGTACATATTGGTTTTTATCCAAGTTTTAGAAACCTGGTCGACCAAAAGCACAATAAATATTAAAAGTAAGGGTTTTGTATAGCCTTTCATTAACCTTGTTTCAATTTAGCTTCCATGCTTAATGTAGCATGAGGTACTGCACGTAAACGTTCCTTTTGAATGAGTTTACCTGTTTCTCTGCAAATGCCGTAGGTTTTGTTCTCAATACGCACTAATGCTGCTTCCAAGTTATCAATAAACTTACGTTGACGTGCTGCCAACTGATTGATTTGTTCTTTTTCTAAGGTTGCAGAACCATCTTCCAAGGTTTTGTAGGCACCAGAAGTATCTTCTGTGCCATTTGAATTCGGATTGCTTAATGATGAAGTTAACGATAGTAACTCTTCCCTAGAGCTTCTCAATTTTTCTAAAATCAGCTCTTTAAATTCCTGTAATTCGCTATCTGAATAGCGTGTTTTTTCAGCTTTTTCCATATGGTTTATATTTTGGCAATCAAAATTTCAAGTTCAACATCTTCAATTACAATTTTGTTTCCGTTAAGCGGTTTTTCCGACAATAATATATCATCGGCTAAAATTTCGGTGCAAATGTACTGCTTGTTTTGTAATACCGCAGGCGTAATCAGGTTATCCTGTTGTAAACTTACAGTTATCCTGTCGGTTACTTCAAAATCCATTTCCTTACGCAGGTTCTGCACCCTATTTACCAGTTCGCGTGACAAACCTTCTTGTTTAAGTTCTGTAGTAATGTTTACATCCAACGCTACAGTTAAACTGCCCATGTTTGTTACCTGCCATCCTGGAATATCCTCAGCAATAATCTCTACATCTGATAAAAGTATCGAGTAGCTCGTATCAGGGATAGAGAAGCTGCCTTCTTTTTCAAATTTGGCAAGTGCCTCTTGGCTTATGTTGTTGATGACTTCGGTCACCAGTTTCATATCCTTCCCTACTTTTGCACCTAAAGCCTTGAAGTTTGGTTTTACCTTTTTCTTGATGAAACCTGCGGCGTCGGTAATATAGGAAATTTCTTTAATATTGGTTTCAGACAGGATAAGGTCTTTCACCAATTCTACTTTATCTTTAAAGTTATCATCCAAAACAGGAATCAATACTTTAGCTAATGGCTGACGTACGTTGATGCCCATTTTCTTACGCAGTGATAACACCATCGACGAAATGTTTTGAGCCAACTCCATGCGTTCGTTCAATGCGTTATCTACCAATGATAAATCGGCCTCTGGTAAAATAGTCAAATGCACCGATTCGGATTTGGCGGCAGCAGGTAAAATCTCCGTTAGGTTTTGGTATAACCAGTCTGAGAAGAAAGGTGCAATTGGAGACATTAACTGTGCGATGTTGGTTAAGCAGGTGTACAAAGTTTCGTAAGCTGCCTTTTTATCTTCAGTCATTTCGCCTTTCCAGAAACGACGGCGAGATAAACGGATGTACCAATTGCTTAAATGCTCGTCAACAAAGTTTTGGATCGCTCTTGCGGCCTTGGTAGGCTCGTAAGTGTTGTAGCTTTCGTCAACTTCGGCAATAAGATTTTGCAATAGTGATAAAATCCAACGGTCTAATTCGCTACGTTGTGCCACAGGAGTTTGATTGTTCAAGTCAATCTCGAATTTATCAATGTTGGCATATAAGGCGAAGAAAGAGTAGGTGTTGTACAAGGTTCCAAAAAACTTGCGACGTACTTCATCTAATCCTTCTAGGTTAAACTTCAAGTTATCCCAAGGTGATGCATTGCTAATCATGTACCAACGAGTAGCATCGGCACTATAAGTATCAATGGTGCTAAATGGGTCTACAGCATTGCCTAAGCGTTTAGACATTTTGTTGCCGTTTTTATCCAGTACCAATCCGTTTGATACCACATTTTTAAAGGCTATACCTGGATTGTTAACACGCTCATTGATGGCTTTGATTTCATCACTGGTTTCGCTTAACATTACCGCAATGGCATGTAAAGTAAAGAACCAGCCACGAGTTTGGTCAACACCTTCTGCAATGAAATCAGCAGGGTAGGCATTTTCAAATTCTTCTTTGTTTTCGAAAGGAAAGTGCCATTGGGCATAAGGCATGGCACCGCTATCAAACCAAACGTCAATAAGATCGGTTTCACGGGTCATTTTTTCTCCTTTTGAGGAAACTAAAAATACATCATCTACATAAGGACGGTGCATGTCTTTTAGCTCGAAACCAGCAGGCATTAAACCTGCTTCAATAGCTTTCGCAATTTCGTTGTTCAATTCCTCTACAGAGCCAATACATTTCTCTTCCAAACCATCGGCAGTACGCCAAATCGGTAGCGGTGTTCCCCAATAGCGAGAACGAGAAAGGTTCCAGTCTACCAAGTTTTCTAACCAGTTACCAAAACGTCCAGTTCCTGTAGCTTCAGGTTTCCAGTTGATGGTTTTGTTTAACTCAGCCATCTTTTCTTTGACGGCTGTGGTTTTAATGAACCAACTATCTAGCGGATAGTAAAGTACTGGTTTATCCGTACGCCAGCAATGAGGGTAACTGTGTACATATTTCTCTACTTTAAAAGCTTTGTTTTCTTCTTTTAAACGGATGGCAATTTCTACATCCACTGATTTTTCTGGTGCTTGACCTTCAGTGTAATATTCGTTCTTTACGTATTTGCCACCAAACTCACCTAATGAAGCTACAAATTTACCTTGCAAATCAACCAAAGGAACGGAATTGCCTTTGTCGTCTAAAATCAACAAAGGAGGAACTTCAGGACTAGCTTGTTTCGCTACGCGAGCATCATCCGCACCAAAAGTAGGAGCGGTGTGAACAATACCAGTACCGTCTTCGGTGGTTACAAAATCGCCACTAATTACTCGGAACGCATTTTCTGCATTTTGGTAAGGTAGGGCTAAAGGTAAAAGTTGCTCGTATCTAATGCCTACTAATTCTTCGCCTTTACATTCGGCTAGAATTTGATAAGGGATTTTCTTGTCTTCAGCTTTGTAGTCGGCAAAAGCTGCTTCATCTTCCGCTAAGAAAAACTTGCCTCCAAATTGTTTGCCTACCAAAGGTTTTGCTAAAATTACGTTGATAGGTTCGAAAGTGTATTGGTTAAAAGTTTTGACCAATACATAGTCGATTTTTGGCCCAACGGTTAAAGCAGTATTGCTTGGTAAGGTCCAAGGTGTAGTGGTCCAAGCTAAGAAATGGATTTCTCCAAAACCTTGTAAAAACGAAGGTAAGGTTTCTGCAATAGCTTTAAACTGCGCTACAATGGTGGTATCGCTTACATCGCGGTAAGTGCCTGGTTGGTTCAGTTCGTGTGAACTTAAACCTGTGCCTGCTGCTGGCGAGTAAGGTTGGATGGTATAGCCTTTATATAGAAATCCCTTGTTGTAAAGTTGTTTTAAAATCCACCACAGGGTTTCGATATATTCGTTTTTGTAGGTGATATAAGGGTTTTGCAAATCAACCCAGTAACCCATTTTTTCGGTAAGGTCATTCCAAACATCGGTGTAGCGCATTACCTCTTCTTTACAAGCGGCATTGTATTCATCTACAGAAATTTTCTTTCCGATGTCTTCTTTAACGATCCCTAATTTTTTCTCTACGGCAAGCTCAATTGGAAGACCATGAGTGTCCCAACCGCCTTTGCGTTTTACCTGATATCCTTTTAGGGTTTTATAACGGCAGAAAATATCCTTAATCGCACGGGCCATCACATGGTGAATGCCAGGCATGCCATTTGCTGAAGGCGGTCCTTCGTAAAAAGTAAAAGGTTTGTTTTTTGGTCTGCTGTCAATACTTTTCTCAAAGATGTTTTCCGCTTTCCAAAATTCCAGTATTTCTTTACCTATTTTCGCTAGTTCTAATTGTTTAAATTCCCTATACATCAATCAAGTATCTCAAAAATTAAAGGTTGCAAAGTTAAGATTTTAGAATGAATAATGGTAGTTTTGGGCCTGAAATAGTTTTATGGATAAATTTCTGAAAAGAGGGCTTTTCTGTATGTTAGGGGCGGTATGGTTGATGCCTTTAGCGCTGTTGTTGAAGAATAGCAACGAAAATATAACACTAGGAGTACTTTTTTTAAGCATGGTTTTAGAACTTATTGGGCTCATCTTTGTTGTCATAAGCATATTGCAACAAAGAAGGGTAAGAAACCAATAAGTTATGATTAAAAATCTGAAGCTAACTAAGGCTATTGTAGCAATAGCTTTAGGAATCACGGCGCTTATTGCCGCCAAAATTATGGAAGCTTATAAAGTAAGTGGAAGCCAAGTTGTATTGGCCATTGCTGGAGTACTATTTATCGCGGGAGCATTGATCTTTATCTATCCGATATTATTTGCAACAAAAGCAGATAAAGATGGTAAACATGTGGAGCTGAAGCCTGCTGCAAAGGAACCAGTTACTGAAGAGATGGCTTCCTAAGTGACATCCATTTTTCTTTAGTCATCTCAAATTTTATTTCATTTTTTCCATGAGTGCCGTTTTGTGTCCAACCTGCGGTTTGGTAAAATGATGCAGCCCTAGTGCGAGGCGATGTGCCCAACCAAACATAGGTTTGTTGTTGCTCAAAATACCAATCTAACATCATGCCGTGTAGTATTTTGCCAATGCCTTTCCCCTCAAATGTCGGATGGATGAACAATGCCCAAATGTTCTGTTCTTTGAGGTCAGCAATGGCAAATCCAACAACTTGATGATCAATTTCACAAACCCAGCCTTTACCTCTCGAAAATAGGAATTCTTCACAATCGCTATCTGTCACCAAATTTGGATCTGAGAGTGTATTTTCTTTTACCGCATTTCTTACGATTTGAATTTGAGGAATGTCTTCAAGTCTGGCTTCTCTGAACGTCATTTGTGAGGTGTTTAAATTTGGTAAGCTAAAAGTGCATGATAGGGATTTCCTTCCAAATCTAATAATTTTCCGAAAGCAGGCTCGGTTTTATACCCGTTTTTCTTTAGTTCGATAATTTTCAACCGAAAATCTTCGCTTCATTTTGCAGGATTTGATGTTCTATCAGCATATGGCGATAGGCATTTTGATTTTCGGAAGGGATGTTTTGTCCAAAAACTTCAATTTCAAACGTATCTACCTTAAAATTACAGACGATCGTTTGTTGGTTTCCTATAAGGCATTCACGGAGGTGAAAATTTTTTTCGGTAGCGAATAACTTGGTAAGTGTTTCGATGAAAGTTCCTTTGTCTTCCCAATAGCAGATGATGTCCAAATCGCTAGATTCGATATCAATATTGATGGGAATAGTGCCTGTTAAAATGGGATTGTAGGCGTCAAGCTTTTCCATGATTTGATGGCTAACCAACGTTTGGTAGGCCGACTGTTGTCGCTGGTTGCCTTGCTTGAGGTAGTGGATATTAAGGAAGTTCATTTTTGTTTTAACCTGCAAGATTCTTAAAACCTTGCAGGTCTGAAAATAAACAATTTCTAATGGTCATCCAAATTCTCTAGGTTCTTAGCAACTTCGGCTTCAGATAGTTTTTTGCGCTTTTTATTCTTGTCTAACCAAAGCATTAAAGCAGGTAACAATGTAAGGTTAAATACCAAAGCCACAATTAAGGTGATCGATAGTAAGAATCCTAATATCACTGTACCACCAAAAGTGGAAGCGGTAAAAATTCCGAAGCCAAAGAATAGAATTAAAGCAATATGAGTCATGCTTACTCCCGTTTCAGTAATGGTATCGGTAATTACTTTGCTTACACTATAATTAGTGAGGTTAAGCTCCTGTTGGTATCTGGTTAAGAAATAAATGGTTTGGTCGGAAGCCAATCCAAAGGCGATGGTAAAAATCAATATGGTTGACGGTTTCAATGGAATGCCGAAGAATCCCATCAATCCTGCGGTGATGATTAGCGGAACAACATTAGGTAGGAGAGAAATCAACATGATACCCAAACTCCTGAATTGCGCCAAACGCAGCAATGAAATCAAAACAATGGCCAAGCCAATGCTTTCAAATAAATGCTCCAATAGGTAGTCGGTTCCTTTAGAGAAAATGATGCTGGAGCCCGTTAGCGTTACATTGAAACGTTTTGGAGATAGGATAGAATCAATTTTTGGTTTCAGCTCATCAAGCAATTGATCTAAACGTTTAGAGCCGACATCCGCCATTTGGAAACTTACACGTGCCGTTTGTTTATCCTTGTCCACAAAATTGGTGAGCATATTTCCATTGCCTTTACCAGAATTTGCTGCATAGATCAAGATGAAGTTCTTCTCAAAATCTGATGGCAAGCGATAAAATGAGGTATCTCCGTTGTAAAATACCTGCGTCGCATATTTTAGTCCAGTGTTCAAAGAGATAGAACGAGAAAACTCTGGGTAAGCAGCAATCATCTGCTCCAATTTGTCAATCTTATTGAGCGAGGAAAGACTTAAGATGCCATTCTTGCGCTTGGTGTCGACACTGATTTCCAGTGGTAAAATACCTTCAAAATTCTTTTCGAAGAACTTTAGATCAGTTAATATTTTAGAACTTTTCGGTAAATCATCTACCACGTAACCATTCACATTAATGCGGTAAACACCGATTAAGGAAACAATCGTTAGAATGATGGTAACGATATAAATCGAAGCACTTTTATGCTGCACCAGTTTATCTGTTTTTGCTAGTAACTTATCCAATAAATTTGGTTCGTGTGTTCCTTGTGTTTTGTTTTTTGGTGCAGGCAGGTAACTGAAAATAGCTGGGATTAAACACAAGCTCATTAACCAAGTGAACATCACATTTAATGCCGCTACACTACCAAATTGCATTAACAGCTCACTTCCTGTAAAGTAAAGTACACCAAATCCAATAGCAGCAGTAATATTGGCAATCAAGGTGGTTACCGAAATTCTTTCCACGGTAACGCTCCAGGCCTTTTGCTTATCGCCATGTTTTTTAAGCTCATTGTGGTATTTGTTCAGAAGCAAAATACTATTCGGAATACCAATAATTACAATCAGAGGTGGGATTAGTCCAGTTAAAATGGTGATTTCATAGCCAAATAGCACCAGGGTACCTACGCTCCAAATCACTCCCATAATTACGACAAGCACTGGGAAAAATACGGCCGAAAAGCTACGGAAAAAGATAACTAATATTAAAGCAGAAACTAGAATGGATAAACCAAGGAAAAGCACAAATTCGTTAGAAATGAGCTTGCTGGTGGCAGTCCTGATATAGGGTAGCCCCGATAGGTGAACTTCTATATTCTCGCTTTTGCCAAAAGCCAACGCTTTTTCTTCTATTTCTTTAAGGATGGGATTTCTGGCTGCCGAATTAAGGATTTTCTGGTCGAAAGTAACTGCCATTAAAGTCGCGTTAGTTTCTGTATGATATAAAAGTCCCTTGTAAAAAGGCAGCTGGTTTAATTTGCTCTTTAGCGAATCCATTTCTGCACCGGTAGCGATGATTTTGCCAGGAAGAGGTTTAACCGTAAACTTTTGGTTGACGGTGTCTTTCTCCAATTCAAAAAACTTGCCTATGGAAAGTACACCTTTAATGCCTTTAAGTTGTTGTAGGTCGTCAGAAAGTTTCGCCCACTTATTATAGGTGTCTTTTTGGAAGATTTTATCGTCTTTAATACCAATCACTACAATACTACCATCTTCTCCAAACTGCTTTTTAAAAGCATTGTATTTGATGAAAACCGAATCGGTTAGCGGTAGAATTTTACTTCCTGCATAAGAAAGTTTAATGTTTTTGGCCTGCCAACCCATAAAGATGGTAATGGCGATAAATAAAAGGATAAGGAGAACGCGATTTTTTAAAATAGCATTAGATAGTTTTACCCACATATAGATTTATAAAAAAATGTAAAGAACGCATAAAAATGACGGATTACAAAATAACCAGGCTATTTATGCAGGGTCTTGCTTAATAGAAACAGAGATTTTACTATAAATGTTGTTTAAAAAATGAAGTAACTTTAAAATGCACAAATTTCCATTTGATGAATAGGTTTTTGAAGAGTTTTAAGTTTGCGGCCAAGGGGCTGTCCTATACCATAGCAACACAGCCGAATTTTATATTCCATGTAGTTGCGGCAGTATTGGTGGTTGCGGCAGGCTGGTATTTTGATATCTCAAAGGGAGAATGGTTGGCTGTTTTAATTTGCATTGGATTGGTAATGGTAGCCGAGTTGCTTAATACAGCCTTTGAAGCTTTGGTAGATTGGTTGTCGCCAGAATTTAATGTGAAAGCAGGTTTGGTGAAAGATATTGCCGCTGGAGCAGTTTTGGTGGCCGCTTTGGTGGCATTAGTCGTAGCATTTGTTATTTTCGTGCCCAAAATATTTTAAATGCTGCATAAAACCCGAGGTATAGTGTTGAGAGTAACTACGTACAGTGAGAGTAGCGTAGTGGTACAAATGTTTACCGAAAAGTTCGGCATACAGTCGTACCTGATCAACGGTGTGAAAAAGCCAAAGGCCAAAATCCCGATGAATGTATTGCAGCCGCTACATTTATTGGATATGGTTGTTTATTATAAACAGAATACGCAAATACAAAGAATTGCTGAAGCGAGGGCAGTACCCATATTTAAAAGTATCCCTTATGAGGTGATTAAAAATACCATCATTCAGTTTTTGAATGAAGTATTATATAAGAGCATTAGGCAACAACATGTAGACGAGCAGCTGTTCGAGTACCTTTATAATGCAATTAGCTGGTTTGACGAAGCGGATGAGCTCAGTGTAAATTTCCATTTGTCATTTTTAATGAAGTTGACTCGTTTTTTAGGCTTTGCGCCACAAGCTCAGGCTAGGGTTGACCAAAAATATTTCGATTTGCAAGAAGGAAGCTTTACACCTGTTGTTCCAGTGCATCCTTATTTCACTGCTGACGTAGATGGCAACTCCTTAATGCAGTTGTTAAACACACCTTTTGAAAAAATTAATGAAATTAAATTTTCGAATACTTACAGGCGTGTCGTTTTAGATAAAATATTGATTTACTATCAATTGCACACAGCTTCTTTTGGCCAGATAAAGTCGCATCAAATACTTGAAGAAGTTCTTTCCTAAAAAAAATAAAAAAAGAATTGCAATGAAATAATATAACGCTATATTTGCATTCCCAAACGGAATTAGAGGGCTTGTTCAGCTGGTTAGATTGGGAATAAAACTCTGGAGGATTAGCTCAGCTGGTTCAGAGCACCTGCCTTACAAGCAGGGGGTCACTGGTTCGAACCCAGTATCCTCCACCAAAAGTTTACAGGATAGTAAACGATTTTAATAAAAACTCTGGAGGATTAGCTCAGCTGGTTCAGAGCACCTGCCTTACAAGCAGGGGGTCACTGGTTCGAACCCAGTATCCTCCACATTAAGCCTTACTAGTATTTCTAGTGAGGCTTTTTTGTTTATCTTGAGGTATGATCTATGCCTGTGTTATTTACTGCAGTTCTCGATAAATATCATATCGGTTCAATTTCAAATCTTGAACGATGTTTGTCCCAACATAGCGCTAACAATGAAGGATTTGTTGGTAAGGTAGGGGATTGGAGGTGTATGCTTTGAAGAATTTGCCAAAAAGCAGGATGCTCTTTTATCGGAAAAGCAGCTTACTCGTGGAAGAGCCGTAGAAAGATAGAAGAGCTTTCTAGCAACTATTTTTGTCCAAATTGGCTAACTAAGGCAGTTTTTATTGGTAGTCAGCTGGTTGTGGTTATTTTTTTTGGAAAAAAAATTGCAAATGACACTTCGTTTGATTAACTTCATACTATCTATTAACCAATTTTTGGCCTATGAGAAAGTTATTTATCTCTTGTGCTGCTTTATTTTTAAGCTGTGGCGCCAGCCTTTTCGCACAACAAACCGGTGTGAACACCAAAAACCCACAAGGAGCCTTTCATGTTGACTCTAAAAAGAATAATTCGGCAGTAGGAACACCCACCGCTGCAGAAGTTGACGATGATCTTATAGTGGACAACGATGGGAAGGTAGGCGTCGGGATTTTAGCCCCCATTACCAGGTTGCACATTAAAAGTGCTACAGCAGGCGGCATACGTATTGTGGATGGCCGCCAGGGCTTGGGAAAGTTGCTGGTAAGTGATGTCTCGGGTGTAGGTACTTGGGTAACCCCCGCCGTAACAAGGAGGGCGGTAAAGGGAGTTTTTCCTGTTCCTACAACAATTACAAATACATCACCCTTTGGTGGTAGTCCTATTTACTCAGGCCAGTCTATTGTTCTTGGGCAAGGAAAATGGGTAGTAAGTGCTGGTATTACGTTTGAAAGTATCCCCGTTTCAAATACGCCACAGATGGGTTGGGTTCATGCATATCTTTCAACAAGTACTTCTGCAGTACAACAAAACGGATTTATCCACTTAGGGCCAGCTGGCAATAACACCACTTACGCGGGTGTATTATATGGTAACTTTTTAACCTATGAGCCTGCAGCGACAAAAACAAGCTTTATTTCGGGCAATTCATTGATAGAAGTTCCTGGCACTACTCCCGTAACCATTTACTTGTTGCTTGAAGATTTTAGTTATACGTACAAAACCAATGCTCCGCAAAATTATTTTTATGCAGTTCCGGTTAACTAGTAAGTGCGTATTTGTTTGTTTGAATTCATAAAATTTTTATACCGTTTAAAAATATACTCATGAAAATTCAATTGATTTGTTTGACATTTTTGTTTACCATATTGAGCTTTGGCAGTTTTGCGCAACAAACTGGAATAAAAACTAAAAAACCGAAAGGCCCACTACATGTTGATGCCAAAAAAAACACCCCTGCAACAGGTACACCAACCGCGGTAGAGGAAGAGGATGATTTTATAGTAGATGCAGATGGGAAAGTAGGGGTGGGCACCGTGTCTCCAAGTGTTAAATTGCATCTTAAAAGTGCCAACAGCCCAGCTATTACTTTACAAGATGGTACCCAAGGGGCAGGCAAAGTATTAGGTTCTGATGCCAATGGTGTTGGCACATGGATAACTCCGCCGCTAAGTAAGACAGGAAAATTGGGGAATTTCCCAAGTGGCGCTTTTACATATCCAGTAGCAAATGGTACATCTACTCCTGTGTACTCGTTATTGAGCATAACTCTGCAGCCAGGTGAATGGGCGGTAAACCTGGGCTTGGTTTTTGATAATTTAGGCCCTAGTACATTTTGGCAAAACATATACTTGTCAAACTCCTCAAGCAGCATAACAAGAACTGGTTTCTCGCATCCGAGTCCTAACGCAACGGATCCTTTATACGGTGGAGTATTAACGGGATCAGTAGCTTTTACGCCAAATACGCCAACTGATAGGAAAGGCTTTATTACGGGACGGGCAATAATACAAGTTACAGTGGCTACTACTATCTATTTGATGCTGCAAAACCAAGACTCGGGTTCTTATCGATTTAATCCCTCAGCTCCTGAAAATTACTTTTACGCCTTTCCTTTGAATTAATAAAAAACGGCATTTGACAACACGTCAAAAAAGATGTCAAAATCTAATCACTTATATCTTGAGAACGATGAAAAAATACTTTTCCTTCATGATATTACTGATGGGCTTTAGCCTTAATGGCTTGGCGCAAAAAACTGGAGTAAACACCAAAAATCCACAAGGAGCATTGCATGTTGATGCTAAAAAGAACAACGCCGCAACCGGTACTCCCACGGGAACACAGCCCGATGATGATTTTATAGTGGACGCCAGTGGTAACGTGGGTATTGGCGTACTGGCGCCACTTGCCAAATTACACTTGATTAGTGGTGGCACTGCCACTACTCCTATTTCGGCCATACGTATAGAAGATGGTAGCCAGGGCCGTAATTACGTGTTAATGAGTGATGCTAACGGCAGTGCAAAATGGGTAAATCATCCAGTGATGACTCCTAATGTTGTTGGCGATGTAATTAAAGGAACGGGTGTGTCTTCTAATTTCGGTGGTTCTGGTCCAGGTGCAACTCTTCAATATCGTGAAACGGGTTTCAGCATTACCTTAAGCGAGGGCGATTGGATTGTAAACACTGGCCTCACTTTTGTTGAGATAGGGGCAAGTCTGGGCGCAGGTGATAATCTTGCTTTTTGGCAAAGGGCCTATTTGTCGTCAAGTCCCACAACGGTTGCGCAAGTAGGTTTTAGTCATTTAGGAGTAGGAGGTTCCAATACTTGTTATGGAGGGCCAATGCATGACACTGATACCAGAGGTGGTTACTCAATAGGTTTTGTTACAGGTAGTTCTATCATTAATGTGCCCCCTGGTGCAACTACTAAGATTTATTTATTGATCGAAAATCAGCCTCAGGGTTATTATAGGTATAACTCTGATTTTTTGGAAACTTATTTTTACGCCACTCCAATTGTTAAATCACCATAAGGATAAAACTAATTTTTGACTCATATATTTTATGACTATTTCGCTTTCCTAGTGGTGCTAATATTAGGTAAAAAAGCCGTAATGAGTCCTATTAAGGGTAGGTAAGCGCAAATTGAAAACACATAATTGATGCTTGTTTTATCGGCAAGGTTTCCAATTAACGCCGAACCAAGACCGCCCATGCCAAACGCAAAGCCGAAGAAAAGCCCGGCAACTAAGCCTACCTTCCCAGGAATGAGTTCTTGTGCATATACCAAGATTGCCGAGAAGGCCGAAGCCAAAATCATTCCGATAGGAACAATAAGGATGCCTGTCCAAAATAGATTGGCGTGAGGTAACATCAATGCAAAAGGTGCAGCACCTAAAATAGATACCCATATTACATATTTACGGCCAATTTTATCGCCAATAGGTCCACCAAGTAATGTTCCTGCAGCTACCGAAAATAGAAATACAAACAAGTATATCTGTGACGTTTGTACAGAAACATGGAATTTATCAATCATGTAGAAGGTAAAGTAGCTAGTTAAGCTAGCCATGTAAAAATACTTAGAAAAAATAAGCACCAACAAAATCACAATGGCAGTAATTACCCTCGATTTTGAAAGATGATGTCTTTCTGCAATTACACTAGCTTTTTTCGCTTCGCGATTTAAAACATAGTTTTTATACCAATTGCCCACGTAGCTTAACACCATAATAGCCAACAAAGCAATTACCGAAAACCAAATGACACTAAACTGTCCTTTTGGAACAATGATCCAAGCGGCTAGCAAAGGCCCAATGGAGCTGCCCGCATTTCCGCCCAATTGAAAAACCGATTGAGCCAAACCTTTTTTTCCGCCAGATGCGGCGTGTGCCATTCTAGATGCTTCTGGATGGAATATGGATGATCCTGTGCCAACCAGGGCTACTGAAAATAAAATCAGGTAGAAACTATTCGATAGCGAAAGTGTAATAAGTCCTACCAAGGTAAAGCCCATGCCAATGGCTAATGAATAGGGTTGGGGCTTTTTATCAGTATACAGGCCAACAAACGGCTGGAACAATGAAGCTGCCAGTTGAAAAGTTAGGGTGATCAGTCCAATTTGTGAAAAGGTAAGGTGATACGAATCTTTAACCAGCGGGTAAATGGCTGGAATAAGAGATTGGATGGTGTCATTAAGTAGATGGGAGAAACTTAGCGCAAATAAAATGGGAAATACGGTTGCGTTTGTTTTACTAAAATCAGAAGGGTTTGCGTTCATAAACGAAGGATTTTAAGCAAAGCTACATATTTTATTAAAGGTTAAATGTTTAATCGTTCAACTGTTTAATTGAGCACTACTAATTCCAGTGTTTTTGAGTCAAATCGTAAATCTAAAGAGAGTTGTTGAAATTAAAATGAAATCAGATGAGCATATAGGTGCTGTTAATTGTTATGGAGAGGTTATGTGTCTATGTGTTTAAAAGCTACGCCTCTAAGTGAATCATTTGAGTAGCTTTAGATTGAAATTGTAAATCGTTCCTATACATAAGGCCTAAAATCATAAATCATTTGTACTTTTGCGGGCGAAAACAAAATGAATATAAAATGAGTACTAACAGAGGACCAATATCGAAATTTATGGAGACCAATTATCTCCATTTTAACGCGGCGGCTATGATGGACGCAGCTAAAGGTTACGAAACGCATTTAGACGAAGGTGGTAAAATGATGATTACCCTGGCTGGAGCGATGAGTACTGCAGAGTTGGGCATTTCTTTAGCGGAAATGATCAGACAAGACAAAGTTTCGATTATTTCTTGTACAGGAGCGAACCTAGAAGAGGATATCATGAACCTTGTTGCTCATTCACATTATAAAAGAGTTCCAAATTATCGTGACTTAAGTCCGCAAGACGAGTGGGATTTGTTAGAAAACCACTATAACCGCGTTACTGATACCTGTATTCCAGAAGAAGAAGCTTTCCGTCGTTTACAAAAACATATTCACGCCATCTGGAAAGATGCAGATGATAAAGGGGAGCGCTATTTTCCGCACGAATACATGTACAAAATGTTGTTAAGCGGAGTGTTAGAGCAATATTATGAGATCGATCCTAAAAACTCATGGATGTTGGCTGCTGCAGAAAAAAACTTGCCAATTGTGGTTCCAGGTTGGGAGGATAGTACCATGGGTAACATCTTTGCTTCATACGTCATCAAAAATGAGTTTAAAGCAACAACAATGAAAAGCGGTATTGAGTACATGGCTTGGTTGGCTGATTGGTACGTGAAAAATTCAGAAGGCAAAGGTGTAGGCTTTTTTCAAATTGGTGGTGGTATTGCGGGTGACTTCCCTATTTGTGTAGTACCTATGCTTTATCAAGATATGGAGATGGAAAACATTCCATTCTGGAGTTATTTCTGTCAAATTTCTGATTCTACTACTTCTTATGGCTCTTATTCGGGAGCAGTTCCAAATGAGAAGATTACCTGGGGAAAATTAGATATCAATACGCCAAAATTTATTGTGGAGAGTGATGCAACCATCGTAGCGCCACTCATTTTTGCTTGGATATTAAAACAATAATTAATATCAAAATATCAGTGTATAAAACCAACCCAAATTAGATCAGCGATTTCCAAAAAAATCGCTGATTTATTTAGCTCTAGCGGCTAAAAAGGCAATAGTTTAGAATGATTATAAATTGTATTTCACTGTCATTAATATGTCATTGGTATCCTAATAAAGATTACTTTTGTCCAATTATTTCTGAGAGGTAAATCATCATTCATCACTTAGATAAAAATTTTTATTTCAAAATAAAGCATAAAATACTCATTATGAGGAATATCTCATTCGGACTTAAAAAATTTAGAAAAGCAACATTTGTATTAGCTGCACTATCTTTTTTAATTGTAAATGTATCGAAAGCGCAAGATGTTGTAGAGGGAAGAACGTTATTTAAGTCGAAGTGTGCTTCATGTCACGCCTTAGATCACGATGGTACTGGACCTGCTCTAACTCCTAAGGTTAACGAGTTGGAAGAGTCATTCTTGATTCCTTGGATTAGAAACAACGTTGAATTAAGAGCTTCAGGTAACAAACAAGCTATCGAGGCTGCTAAGTTCTCTCCATCGGAGATGACCGCTTTTCCTAATTTGACTGATGATCAAATTAAAAATATCATCGCTTATGCAAAAGCAGGGGAGCCTAAAAAAGAAGTTGCAGCTGGTGCTGGAGCGGTTAAAGACGAAGGTGTTTCAGGTCTTTCTATTGCAGGTGTAATCGCAATCATTGTTCTTTCTATCGTTGTTTTGGTAGTGTTGGGCAGAGCAGTTAAAATGCTTGAGCGTTTAATACTTGAAAAGCAAGGTATCGAGGTGGTAGAAGATGAGAATGTTTCTTTAGCTACTGGCTTGAAAGGATTGTTCAAAAACAAGAAATTTGTTTTCTTCTCAGTATTGTGTTTGGTAATTGTGTTAGGTTCATTCGGTTGGATGGGTATGTGGGAGACTGGTGTTCACACAGGTTACCAACCAACGCAACCAATCAAATTCTCTCACGAATTACACGCAGGTATCAATCAAATTGATTGTCAATATTGTCACACAGGTGCATTCAAATCTAAAAACTCAACTATTCCTTCTTTGAACGTTTGTATGAATTGTCATAAAAACGTACAAGCAAGAACAGATGACGGTTTGATTTCTCCAGAAATTCAAAAAATCTATAACGCTTTGGGCTATAACCCAGACACTCAAACTTACGATAAGACTAAAGAAAAACCAATTGAGTGGGTTCGTGTACATAACTTGCCAGATTTCGCTTACTTCAACCACTCTCAACACGTAGTAGTAGGTGAGGAAGCAATTCGTAAGGAAGCAGGTTTGAAACCAACTGATCCAGTTTGTTTCGCTTGTCACGGTCCAGTTAACACTATGGAAGAGGTTTACCAATACTCTCCGTTAACAATGAAATGGTGTATCAACTGTCATAAAGATGCTGATATCTCTGGCAAGAAAAACGATGCTTTTTATGCTAACGTAATTGCTGCTCACGAGAAAATCAAAAAAGGTGAAAAAATTACCCCAGCATTGTTAGGTGGTTTAGAGTGTGGTAAGTGCCACTATTAATAAATAGAGTTTTTTAGAAAGTTCGATAAACAGTAATATAGCTTAAATGGAAAGCAACAAGAAATACTGGAAAGGTTTGGAGGAGTTGAATAAAACTCCCGAGTTTGTTGAGAACAACAAAAGCGAATTTGCCGAGCCGCTTCCAATAGAAGATGTTTTAAGTGAAGCAGGATTAAGTACAGTTACCCCACGCCGTGACTTCTTGAAGGCATTAGGTTTTGGTTTAGGGGCTGTGACTTTAGCTGCATGTCAAAAAGCACCAGTACATAAATCAATTCCTTACTTAGTTAGACCAGAAGAGGTAACTCCAGGTATCCCTAACTTTTATGTTTCAAGTTTCAAAGGAAATAGCGTAATGGTTAAAACTGTGGTAGGTCGCCCAATTAAAATTGAGGCTAACCCTAACGCAGGAACATTTAACTGCGGTACTGATGCGCAAGCTCAGGCTTCGGTTTTAGACTTGTACGATGTATCTAAACTAAAAAGTCCTTTATTGAAAAAGGATGAAACCACTTGGGCTGATTTGGATAAATTCGTTAAAGGCGAATTGAACAAAGTTCAGGCTTCAGGTAAGAAAATTCGTGTAGTTGCTAGTACTTTGAACAGCCCATCGGCAAAAGCGGTAGTTACAGAATTTACTGCTAAATATCCTACAACTAAATTGGTTCAGTATGATCCAGTTTCTTATACAGGTATTATCAAGGCTAACGAAAACAGCTTTGGTAAAGCAGTATTGCCAAAATATAACTTCGAAAAAGCAGATTTAATTGTAAGCTTTGCAGCAGATTTCTTGGGAACTTGGATCAGCGGCGAAGAATTCACTGCTCAATATACTTCTAACAGAGATTATAAATCTTTAGAAAAGAAAAAAATGTCTCGCCACTTCCAATTTGAGGCAGGTATGAGTTTAACAGGTACTAACGCCGATACTCGTATTGCTTTGAAATTATCGGAAGAAGGACCTGCGTTAATTGCTTTATATAATGCAATTACAGGTGCTAGCTTGCCAGGTGCAGGTTTGCCAGACAATGCCAACGCTGATAAAGCAATTAAATTGGTAGCTAAGGAATTGACACAGAACAAAGGTAAAGCACTAGTAGTTGCTGGTTCTAACGATGTTTCTGTTCAAACTTTAGTAAACGCCATTAACGTTGCAATCGGTAGTTATGGTACTACTATCGACTTAGATAATCCTTGTAAACGTTACGAAGGTAATGATGCTGAATTTGCATTATTAGTTGACGAAATGAACAAGGGCGAAGTAGGTGCGGTGTTCTTTTTGAACTCAAATCCTGCTTACGATGCTATAAATACGAAAGCTTTCACTGAAGGCTTAGCAAAAGTTGGTTTGAAAGTTTCTTTCTCTGATAGAGAAGATGAAACTGCTGATCTTTCTGATGTAGTAGCCATTACACCTAACTATTTAGAGTCATGGGGTGACGCAAATACTTACGAAGGTTACTACAGCATTGTTCAACCTACGATCAACCCAGTTTTCAATTCTCGCCAAGCAGAGCAAAGCTTATTAACTTGGGCAGATGCTCCAGTACAAGATTACTACCAATATGTACGTAACTACTGGGAGAAAAATATCTTACCTGCAGCAGGTAAAACTTGGAAAGATGTTTTACAAACTGGTGTGATCATCAATGCTGCTAAACCAGCAGGAAGCTATGGCTTTACTTTATCATTAGATGCAGTAGCAGCAGCTATCGTAGCAAGCAGCAAAGCATTGAAAAAAGATATCGAGCTTCAAATTTTTGAAAGTATTCCGATGCGTGATGGTAAACAAGCCAACAACGCATTTTTACAAGAATTCCCTGATCCAGTAACTAAAGTAACTTGGGATAACAGTTTAGCTTTAAACCCTAAACAAGCAGAAAAATTAGGTTACAAAGAATTTGACGTAGTAAGCATTAAAGGTGAAAACGGTTACTCGGTTGATTTACCAGTATTGTTTCAACCAGGACAAGCAATGGGTACTGCTTCTGTAGCTTTAGGTTACGGACGTACTAAAGTTGGTAAAGCAGGTAACAATGTAGGTAAAAATGCTTTCCCATTTGTAAATTATACTAACGGTACTTTAAAGTATGCAACTACGGCTACTTTAACAGCTACTGGCGCTTGGGAAGAGTTAGCGCAAACGCAAACTCACTACTCTTTCGAAGGTAGAAACATTGTGCGTGAAGCTTCTTTTAAAGATTTCTTGAAAGATCCAGCGGCTGGTTCAGGTAACCACCACAAGCATAAAGTTTATGATTTGTGGACTACCGATAAGCACGAAATGTTGGGTAACAACTGGGTAATGGCGATCGATTTGAACGCTTGTACAGGTTGTGGTTCATGTATTGTGGCTTGTAACGTAGAAAACAATATTCCAGTAGTAGGTAAGGATGAGGTTCGTCGTCGTCGTGAAATGCACTGGTTACGTATCGACCGTTACTATAGCTTTAACGATGAGCAACACGGGGCTGTTACTAAAGAGAAAGAAATTGCTCATTTAGATAATCTAGAAAGTGTTTCTGTTGTGCACCAGCCAATGTTATGTCAACATTGCGATCATGCACCTTGCGAAACAGTATGTCCGGTATTGGCAACAGTACACTCTTCAGATGGTTTAAACCATATGGCTTATAACCGTTGTGTAGGTACTCGTTACTGTGCAAACAACTGTCCATATAAAGTACGTCGTTTCAACTGGTTTAACTACTGGAACGATTCACGTTTCGATAACTACTTGAACAACGAGTTTACACAATTAGTATTGAACCCAGATGTTACCACTCGTTCAAGAGGTGTAATGGAGAAATGTTCGATGTGTATCCAACGTATCCAAGCGGGTAAATTAACTGCCAAAATTGAGAAGCGTGCATTAAAAGATGGCGATATCAAAATGGCTTGTCAAGAAGCTTGTTCTGCAAACGCAATTATCTTCGGCGATAAAAATGATCCAAACTCGGAAGTTTCAAAAGCCCTACGTAGCGAGCGTACTTACTACGTATTAGAAGAAATCAACGTTGAGCCAGGCATTGGTTACATGACAAAAATTAGAAACATAGATTCAGAAACAAAAGAAGTACATGCGTAAGCTATTACTTACAGCAATATAGAATATGGCAGGACATAACGAATCAATTTTAAGGGAACCTTTAATTACCGGAAAGGACATCACGTATGCCCAAATTACGGAAGAGATCTTATCTCCGGTAGAAAATAAACCTAACAAGGCTTGGTGGATTGGATTTATCCTTGCACTATGCGGAGCTACTTTATGGGTAGTTTCTGTAGGCTATACCTTCTGGTTTGGTATTGGTGCTTGGGGTTTAAATAAAACGGTAGGTTGGGCTTGGGATATCACCGGTTTCGTATGGTGGGTAGGTATTGGTCACGCTGGAACGCTAATCTCCGCAGTACTATTACTTTTCCGTCAAAACTGGCGTAACTCCATTAACCGTTCGGCAGAGGCGATGACAATTTTCGCCGTTATTTGTGCCGCAACATACGTAGTATCACACATGGGTCGTCCATGGTTAGCATATTGGGTACTTCCTTTGCCAAACCAATTCGGTTCACTTTGGGTGAACTTTAACTCGCCACTAGTGTGGGATATGTTTGCGATCTCTACTTACTTCTCGGTATCATTATTATTCTGGTACACAGGTTTATTACCAGATATCGCGACCATTAGAGATAGAGCAACAGGTATCCGTAAAAAAGTATATACCATTTTCTCATTCGGTTGGTCAGGTAGTGTAAAAACTTGGCAACGTTTTGAGGCAGTATCATTAATCTTAGCAGGTATTTCAACACCACTGGTACTTTCGGTACACACCATTGTATCTATGGACTTTGCAACTTCGGTAATTCCTGGATGGCACACCACCATTTTCCCTCCTTACTTCGTTGCAGGTGCGATTTTTTCAGGCTTCGCCATGGTATTAACCTTATTATTGGTTGTACGTAAAGTATTAGGCTTGGAAAACTACATCACCATGTTCCACATCGAATCAATGAACAAGATCATCATCTTAACAGGTTCGATTGTAGGTGTGGCTTACTTAACTGAGTTATTCATTGCTTGGTATTCAGGTTCACAATACGAGTTATACGCGTTCCAAAACCGTATCGCTGGTCCCTTTGCCTGGGCATATTGGTTAATGATGACTTGTAACGTAATTTCTCCACAGTTACTATGGTTTAAGAAAATCCGTACCAACATCGCTGCAACTTGGGTACTATCTATTGTAGTGAACATTGGTATGTGGTTCGAACGTTTCGTAATTATCGTAACTTCATTACACCGTGATTACCTTCCGTCAAGCTGGACGATGTTCTCGCCAACTTGGGTAGATGTGGGTGTGTTTGTCGGTTCAATCGGTGTATTCTTTACCTTGTTCCTATTGTTCTTAAGAGTTTTACCTTCTATTGCAATTGCTGAGGTTAAAATGATCTTGAAGAGCTCAAGTGAGCAATCTAAGATGAAGTTGATTAAAGAAGGAAACTTAGATAAAGAGCATGTACAAGAGTACATTGAATCTTTAGAGAAATTTGATAGTGTTAAACAAGAAGATTACGCAAAAATATAACAATGAGTAATATCAAATATATTTTAGGCAGCTTTGGAGATCCTGATGAGATGCTAACTGGCATCAAGAAATTGCAGGAGAACAACATCTCTATATATGATGTTTATACCCCTATGCCTATTCACGGTATCGAAGCGAAATTGGGCGTTAAAAGATCTAGATTAGATATTGCCGCTTTCTTTTTCGGAATTACAGGTACAATAACCATGCTTACTGGGGTTTATTTAGCTACTGTAGTAGATTGGCCAGTAAACATTGGTGGTAAAACGCACTTTGCATTGCCAGATTTTATTCCAATTACTTTTGAGTTAACTATTCTATTCTGTGCATTTGGTTTAGTAGGTTCATATTATGCCTCAACCCATTTGTTTCCAGGAAGAGCACCAAGGGTAATGGACTTACGTGCAACTGACGATCGTTTTGTCATTGCTATTGATGCCAAACAAAATACAGAACACGAAAAAATTGATGAACTTTTAAAAGGTGCAGGCGCTTTAGAAGTTAAGCATAATGAAAGGAAGTATATTAGCTATGAATAAGAATAAGATTGTTTTAGGAGCATTTGGCTTACTAGCTTCTGTAGCAATGCTTTCGGCCTGTAGAGATAATAAAAGCACAGGTTTAGAATACGCAAGGAATATGTACGATCCGATTGCATACAATCAGGATCAGCCTAACAAAAACTTTGCGAACGGAGCAACGTCGCAAACGCCACCTCCAAATACTAATCCAGTTGATTTTATCCGCTACGAGTATCCAAATACAAAAGAAGGATATGAGGCTTCTGCGGCATTGGTAAACCCATTAGCTTTAACAGAAAAAAACCTAGTTGAAGGAAAACATTTCTATACTGTTTTCTGCGCACCTTGCCACGGCGAGAAAGGCGACGGACAAGGTCATATCGTGAAATTGGACAAAGGTATCTCAGGCGTACCTGCTTATCACGGGGCTGATGCAAACTCATCTCGTGGTGGCTTAATGAAAGATATGCCAGCTGGAAAAATTTATCATACCATTATGTATGGTTTAAATGCAATGGGGTCTCATGCTTCACAACTTAGCCCAGAAGAAAGATGGAAAGTGGTGATGTATGTTCAACAATTACAAAAAATACAATAAGAAAAGCAGATATAAATGGGAACTCATCATTATAATTTAAGTGAACAATTTGAGTTTACTGGGAAAGTAAAAATCCTGAGTATTGTTGGTATTGTTATTGGTATCTTAACAATAGCTTATGGCTTATTCTTCAACAGTGATCACATTACACATGAGCGTACTTTTGCCAATCTATTGTTGATGGGCTATTACTTCGCATGTGTTTGTATGTCTGCAACATTCTTCTTGGCAATACAGTTTGTTGCTCAAGCGGGATGGTCAGCATCTATATTACGTGTACCGCAAGCTATGGCAAAAAACTTGCCTTGGGCAGCTTTAATCCTAATTGCCATTACAGGTTTCGGATTATACACACATAACCTTTATCACCACTGGAACGCAGAAGGATTAACTGATCCTAACTCGCCACACTATGACAGCTTAATTGCAGGTAAAGCGGTATTCTTAAACGTACCTTTCTTCATGATCAGACAGGTAGTGTTTATGGGATCGTATGCAATTTTCGCTCATTTTGTAACCAAGTGGTCGTATAACGAAGATTTAACTGGAGGATTAACTTCTTACAATAAAAGTTTCAAGTACTCTTGTATCTTCTTAGTAATCTACGGATTTACTACGCCAATCTTTGCTTTTGATAACATCATGTCATTAGAAGCACACTGGTTCTCAACCATGTTCGGTTGGTACAACTTTGCTTCAATGTGGGTAAGTACTTTGGCTATTATCGCTATCGTGATTATCTTATTGAGAAAAGCAGGATACATGAGCTGGGTAAACAATAGTCACCTACACAACTTAGGTCAATTTATCTTCGGTTTCTCGATCTTCTGGACTTACGTTTGGTTTGCTCAATTCTTATTAATCTACTATGCGAACATGTCGGAAGAGACAGTTTACTTCTACAAACGTTTCAATAGCTACGAGTTTTGGTTTTACCTTAACTTAGTGTTAAACTTCTTATCTCCTCTATTATTATTAATGGACCGTGATAACAAAAGAAGTGAAAATATCCTATTAGTGGTTTCTATTATTGTAGTATGTGGCCACTGGGTAGATTACTACCAAATGATTATGCCAGGTGTATTTGAGTTTGGTGCAAAGAGTGGTAGTGGATTTGGTATTTTAGAAATTGGTATCACACTTGGCTTTGTTGGCTTATTTACTTACACTGTGTTAAGTGCATTAAGCAAAAAACCTTTGGTGGCAAAAAACCATCCACTTTTACAAGAGAGTTTAAACCACCACCTATAATAAAAAATACGGTTTACAATAAATAATATAACTACGGTACATCGTACTACTTTTAAAGAAAATGAGTTTAAGAAAATTAATCGTTAATAAAACAATGGCAGCGTTAACAGTATTGTTTACTGTTTTCTCAAGCGCTAATGCCTTTGCTCAAGAAGCAGCTGCAGCCGCTACGGCTAAACCTGTAGACATGGGTCCGGTACATCAAAATGCATTATTTTATGTACTATTGTTCTTGCTTCTATGTTTATTCATTGCAATTGTAGGGAAAGCATTAAAAGTATATGAATTAACCCGCGAAACGCAAGGTAAGCCAGAAGGAATCAACTGGAACACTGTAAACGCTGTAATATTTGCTCTATTCTTAGTTGTAGGTCTATACGGTGTATATTGGGAATATACGGTGCACGGTACAATGATCTCTCACATGCACGAAGCGGCATCTGAGCACGGTCAACGTATTGATGAGATGTTTAAACTAACATTAATCATTACGACTATTGTATTTATTCTTACGCATATTGTTCTTTTTGCATTCGCTTATTTCTACAGAGCTTCTGATAAAAGAAAAGCTTATTACTACCCTCATAATAATACCATTGAGAAAATTTGGACAATCGTTCCTGCTTTGGTGTTGACTTTATTGGTGTTGAAAGGTTTCTTGACTTGGAGATCTATTTTCTACAAAGTTGAAGATCCTAAGAACAGAGCAATTAACATCGAGGTAACTTCATCTCAGTTCTTATGGGAAATTCGTTACCCAGGAACTGATGCTATTGTAGGTAAGAAAAACTATAAGTTGATTACCGCTATCAATAGCTTAGGTATCGATTTTAAAGATAAAAACAGTTTAGACGATTTAATGGCTGAGGAAATTGTGATTCCTGTGAACAAGCCAGTTCGTTTTATCTTGACTAGTAAAGATGTTATTCACAGTTTTTACATGCCTCACTTCAGGGTACAATTAAACACTGTACCAGGTATGACCTCATATTTTGAGTTTACACCTACTATTACTACTGAGGAAATGAAAACTAAGCTTAATGATCCTAAGTTCAACTATATTTTATTGTGTGCTAAAATTTGTGGAGCCAACCACTTTAACATGCAGAAAAATGTAAGGGTTGTAAGTGAAAAGGAATATCAAGAGTGGTTGACTAAACAAACACCTTATTTAACCAACGACTTAAGAAAGGCATTTAATTTGCCAGTTCCAGTAGAAGCGGCTGCACCAGCAGCTACTGAAGCTCCTGCTGACACAACGGCAACAGCTGCTAAAGTAGCATTAGATGTAAAGAACCAATTAGCTTTAAAAAAATAATAATACTGGAAAAACCTTATTATGTCAACAATATCATTACACGATACACACCACGACGATCATGGACATGGCCATCACCATGAAACGTTCTTAACTAAATACGTATTTAGTCAAGATCACAAAATGATTGCCAAGCAGTTTTTGATAACTGGTATCATCATGGCAGTTATAGCAATGCTCCTATCTATTTTATTTAGGATTCAATTAGCTTGGCCAGATAAATCTTTTCCATTATTAGAAACATTTTTAGGTAAATGGGCTGAAGGTGGAAGAATAAAGCCAGATTTTTTCTTGGCTTTGGTAACCATTCACGGTACCATCATGGTATTCTTTGTATTAACTGCTGGTTTAAGTGGTACTTTTAGTAACCTTTTAATCCCATTGCAGATTGGTGCTAGAGATATGGCCTCACCATTTCTGAACATGCTTTCTTATTGGTTCTTCCTAACTGCATGTTTAGTGATGATGGGATCTTTCTTTACGCAAACGGGACCTGCAAGTGCTGGTTGGACAATTTATCCTCCGCTCTCAGCAGTACCTAAAGCTATGCCAGGTTCTCAAATAGGTATGACCTTGTGGTTAATTAGTATGGTTCTTTTCGTAGCATCATCTTTAATGGGTGGTATCAACTATGTAAGTACCATCTTAAACATGCGTACAAAAGGAATGGACCTTTGGAAAATGCCTTTAACCATTTGGGCTTTGTTCTTAACTGCTGTTTTGGGTATTTTATCGTTCCCTGTATTGGTAGCGGGTGTGGTACTTTTAGTATTCGACCGTAGCTTTGGTACAAGTTTCTATTTATCAGATTTAGTATTTGGTACTCAGATTTTACCTAACGAAGGTGGTTCTCCAATTTTGTGGCAACACTTATTCTGGTTCTTAGGTCACCCTGAGGTATATATCGTAATCATGCCTGCTTTGGGTATTTCTTCAGAGATTATCTCTGTAAATGCTAGAAAGCCAATCTTTGGTTACCACGCGATGGTTTATTCATTAATGGGTATTACCATTCTATCATTCATCGTTTGGGGTCACCACATGTTTGTAACTGGTATGAACCCGTTATTGGGCGGTGTGTTTATGATCACGACATTGATCATTGCGGTACCATCAGCGGTAAAAACCTTTAACTATTTAGCTACTTTATGGAGAGGTAATATAAGATTTACACCAGCGATGTTATTCGCTATCGGTTTGGTATCTTTCTTCATCTCTGGTGGTTTAACTGGTATCTTCTTGGGTAATGCTTCGTTAGATATTAACTTACACGATACTTACTTTGTAGTAGCTCACTTCCACTTGGTAATGGGTTCTGCAGCTATTTTCGGGATGTTGGCTGGTGTTTACCACTGGTTTCCTAAAATGTTTGGTAGAATGATGAATCCTAAGTTGGCTTATTTGCACTTCTGGGTAACTTTCATCTGTGCTTACTTGGTATTCTTCCCGCTACACTTCTTAGGTTTAGATGGTGTACCTCGTCGTTACTATGCATTTACTGAGTTTGAGTTCATGAACAAATGGTTAACCGTTAACGTATTTGTAACATGGTCTGCAATTGTAGCAGCATTGGCTCAAGTAGCTTTCTTGTTTAATTTCTTCTATTCAATTTTTAGAGGTAAGAAAGCTCCTCAAAACCCATGGGATGCGAATACTTTAGAGTGGACTACTCCAGTAGAGCATTTACACGGAAACTGGCCAGGAGAAATCCCAACAGTATACCGTTGGCCATATGACTATAGCAAGCCAGGAGCAGAGAAAGACTTTATTCCTCAAACTGTTCCTTTCTCTCAAACAATGAGCTCTAACTTACCTCATGACTTTGAGGGTAACGAAGAAGCAGAGCGTATACAAAAAGAATGGGAAGCTAAAAATAAGCCAGTGCAAGAATAAGCACTGAGCCGAGCTTTGTCTAAAATATGTAATAAGGTATCTGCAAAGTGTTTTAACATTTACAGGTACCTTATTTTTATAAATCTATCACATATTCAATGATTGCTAAATCTGAAAGTAGATTTATTAGAATAAATTTAATTACCATTATTGCCACTTTGGTGGTTATTTTGGCGGGAGGTATTGTTCGTAGTACAGGTTCAGGTATGGGCTGTCCAGACTGGCCTAAATGCTTTGATCAATATATTCCACCCACTTCCGTTAAACAGCTTCCTCCAGATTACGAAACGAAGTACGTAGAAGGAAGGAAAAAGAAAAATGAGAAGTTTGCCAAATACTTGGAAAGTATGGGCAAGCACCAATTAGCAGATAGTATCAGAAAAGATCAATCAATATTGGTGCATGAAGAGTTTAATGCCGCAAAAACGTGGACAGAATATGTCAACCGGCTTACGGGTGCAATTCTAGGTATCTTACTTTTGTTAACTGCAATTTTTTCATTTGCATACAAGAAAAAGGCCAAGCGAATTATTGTACTTAGCTGGTTGAATATCCTTGTTGTAGGCTATCAAGCTTGGTTAGGTTCCATTGTCGTATCTACTAACTTAACACAATGGGTAGTAACAGTACATATGCTGTTAGCCCTGGTTATTTTAGGAATTGCTATTTATACCTACAACTATGCTAAACAGCTGCATAAAGAGCCAACGGTAATCATGTATCGTATCATGTGGTTGAAAGGGTTTTTGTTGTTTACCATCGTTATTTCTATCCTACAAATTATTTTGGGAACAGAAGTTAGGGAAGCCGTAGACAGCATTGCAAAGTCACTTCAATACAATGGACGAAATACGTGGGTAGGCAAAATAGGTAGCGTATTCTCTTATCACAGAGACTTAGCTATTTTGGTTGGCATTAGCAATTTTATTGTTTATAAAATGGTAATTGACCGCTTTAGCGGTAAAGCTTGGCCACTAATTACGGCCAACTACCTAATGATCACACTAATTGTTCAGATTGTTTCTGGATTTTTATTGTCATACTTAGGATTACCGCCGTATGCGCAGGCCATACACATTTTGTTTTCGACCATTATGTTTAGTCTGCAATATTATTTGTACTTGTTGGTTTATAGAACAAAGACCTATAAAACCGCTTAAATATTAAAAATTGAAACAGTTTTTTTCAGATTTTTCAAAACTCATAAAATTCCGACTAACGTTCTTAGTGGTATTTTCTGCGTCTGTTACATTTTTAATTGGATCTAAAATTCAGGTAGACCGTGCCATTATCGATGAAATCAACTGGACCAATTGGTTGATTTTGATTATCGGTGGTTTCTTGGTTACCGGAGCAGCAAATTGCTTTAATGAAATTATTGAAGTGGATTTGGATAAACTCATGACCAGAACTAAAGACAGACCAATGCCAGCAGGTCGTATGACCACAGGACAAGGTTTGGTGTCGGGCTTGGTAATGGGTATAGCGGGTACTTGGTTGTTAGGCAAGCTTAACTTAGAAACAGGGCTGATTTCCGTGTTTTCTATTTTGCTATATGCTTTTGCTTACACGCCGTTAAAAAGAAAATCGCCTATTGCTGTTTTTGTAGGAGCTATCCCTGGTGCATTGCCACCGCTAATTGGTTATTTGGCGGCTATTGGGCATTCTCCTGTAGGTTATGTACCTAGAGATTATCAAATTGCCATCATCCTATTTTTGGTGCAGTTTGTATGGCAGTTTCCTCACTTTTGGTCTATTGCTTGGGTTTTAGATGAAGATTACAGCAAAGCAGGGTTTAGATTATTACCAACCAAAAAAAGAGATAAAACGAGTGCTGTTTTTACCTTGGCCAGTACATTGATCCTAATTCCAGTGAGTTTGTTGCCAACCTTCTATGGTTTTGGTGGCTATTACATTGCTGGTGTTTCCGTAGTGCTTGGATTATTGTTTAGTTGGTATGCTTATCAGTTGGTAGTGAAAATGGATTTGACAAGTGCCAGAAAAGTGATGTTTTGTTCATTCTTTTACATCCCTTTGGTACAATTAATTTTATTGTTTGATTTAGTAGTATAAAGATGGTGAGTACAATGCAACAAGAGACCGTAGCGTTTAACTTCAAGCCCAAAAAATTTGTGGTTTGGTTGTTCGTGGTTTCTTCTACCATTATGTTTGGTGGATGGACCAGTTATTACCTTGTTTTTATGGCCTCAAAAGGTAAGGGGCATGGTTTAGTTTTACCAGAAGTTTTTACCTATAGCACAGGCGTGCTAGTGCTTAGCAGTGTATGTTTATTCATGGCTGCAAGAGCCTTAAAAAATGGCGATATAGGAAAGCAAAGAATGCTATTGTGGCTAACCTTTGTTTTAGGAATCGTTTTTGGCGTATTGCAATTTCAAGGTTGGGTAGGTCTTTACCAAACTGGAGCAGTATTGGTGAACAACAACGCAGCTATTTCCATGATTTATGTCGTATCAGGTTTTCACTTGTTGCACATTTTGGCGGGTTTGGCGTTTGTGATGGCGAGCTTAATAGGCAGTTATAAAAATGTTTCTCCCGAGGTTGCGGCCTATCGTCAGGACATTACCTCAATATTTTGGCATTTTATAGATATCTTATGGATATATCTATATGTTTTTTTACTTTTGAACAGTTAATTTTTTAACAAACTATTATACTAATTATTAAATGGATTCATTATCGAAATTAGACCAAGTTAAAACAACCCCATGGGCCGGCGGTCGTTCGCCATGGTCGGTAGAGTATGGTAAAATAATGATGTGGTTTTTCTTGTTGTCGGATGCCTTCACATTCTCATCGTTATTGGTTTATTATGGAGCGCAAAGATTTAGCAAGTTTGCTTGGCCAGATCCAGATTTGGTTTTCCAATCTATCCCAGGTTTCGCAGACCATGGTTATCCTTTGGTTTTCGTAGGTATAATGACTTTTATATTGATCATGAGTTCTGTAACCATGGTATTAGCCGTAGAAGCAGGACACAGAGGATCTAAAAAAGAAGTAATTTGGTGGATGGTAGCAACTATCATCGGTGGTTTTATGTTCTTAGGCTGTCAAGCTATTGAGTGGACTCACTTACACCACGAAGGTTTCTGGTGGGGCCAAATCCCTAAGGAACTAGGACATTTCTTTGAAGGAGAAGTCTCCGCCGTATCTGCGCAGCAGTTTGCCAACTTGTTCTTTACCATTACAGGTTTCCACGGTTTCCACGTATTCAGTGGTGTCGTGATCAACATCATCATTTTATGTATGGTAATTAACGGTACTTTCGAAAGACGCGGACATTACCTAATGGTTGAAAAAGTAGGCCTTTACTGGCACTTTGTAGACTTAGTTTGGGTATTCGTATTTACCTTCTTCTATTTGGTTTAATTAGTTTTAAAGAGATTTATTATGTCAGAACATCACACACATACATCAAAAGAGCACGGTCACGGAGAGCACGCCTCTATGTCGAAAGGCAAAATTTGGAAAGTGTTTTTTATCCTTTTGTTCATCACTGTAATTGAGTTTATCATTGCATTATGGGCAATTCCAGGAGATCATATGTCACAGTCGGTTGGTAACTATGTTTACATTTTTCTAACCCTGTTAAAGGCATTTTATATTGTGGCGTATTTTATGCACCTTAAGTACGAGAAATTGGGATTGCAATTATCGCTAACAGTTTCCTTCGTATTTATCATTTACTTTATTGTATTGATGCTAATTGAAGGTGGCTATCTTCACTTGCACATGCCACGGGTATAGATGAAATATAATCATATTAAAAAAATATTAATCCTGGTCACCATATTAGCGGTACCAGGATTTTTATATTATTTACTACAGGATAAAGGTAAAAATCGTTACAAACCTTTACCTATTTATGGTCCAAAACAGGTAGCGTCAACTTTCCACTCGGTAAGGGGAAAGCAAATTCCAGATACCATTTATCACCTAGTGGATGATTTTGTATTGACCAACCAAAATGGCGATACAACGAGTTTAAATACCTGGAAAGGAAAAGTAGTAGTGTTGAACCTTTTTTATACACAGGTGAATTCTGATGGTGCTAAAATGTCGATGAAAGCCATGCAAGGTTTTAATGAAATGTACCAGAATAACCATATGGTACACTTGGCCAGCATCAGTGTAGATAGCAAAGATGACCTTAAAGCAAGCTCCAATTTTGCTAAAAGCCAAAATGCGGTAGCACAAAAATGGGACTTTTTGATAGGAGATACTGTGACCCTAAATAAAGTGGTAAAACGTTCGCTGCTATTGGATGCGGTTGACAACAGCACGCAGAGCGATCGAAAATTTCTGTACAGCAATAAAATTGTACTGTTAGACTCTCAACACCGCATTAGAGGTTTCTACGAAGCCAGCAATCAAGAAGCCTTATCTAAATTAGACGACGAAATTAAAGTACTCATCGCCGAAGAACTAAGAAATATTAAAGACGGTAGGTAGTTAACAGTTCTCAGTTAACAATTCAAACAGATTAAATTTAGCCAACTATTAATTTATGAAAATGGAAAATACGGTAGAACAAAAATATAATAGGTGGATTTGGATTCTTTCCATAGCCATTCCTGTAGTGGTAGCCATTTTGTTTGGTGTAAACTTAAGAAAGTTAGGATATGATGTACAACCGTTAAGCTTTTTACCTCCTATCTACGCGACCATCAACGGCATTACGGCAGTAGTATTGCTAGTTGCGGTTTGGGCAATTAAAAATGGCAAACGCAAACTGCATGAAAACCTGATGAAATTTGCCATCCTACTATCGGTATTGTTCTTGGGAATGTATGTTGCCTATCACATGACTTCTGATTCTACAAAATTTGGTGGGGAAGGTGCCATTAAATACATCTACTACTTCATTTTAATAACCCATATCCTATTATCTATCATCATTATCCCATTTGTGCTCATCACTTATGTGAAAGCTTTGGCGCAACGTTTTGATAAACATAAAAAGATAGCGAAGATTGCTTTTCCAATGTGGCTGTATGTAGCCGTTACTGGGGTGGTGGTGTATCTCATGATTTCTCCTTATTACGCTCATTAATTTAGCCGCAGTTAATTTCTAAACTGTTTAAAATATAATACGCTGAATTTTTAATGCTCGATTTTGTAAAAAATCTATAGCTTTTTGCTATAATTCTTATCTTAGAACATAGCAATTCATAATCATTCAGAAGTGTGGGTAAAGGAACAGTAGAAAGTTTACAGCTAATGTTGGAGAAAGGCAATAAAAAGGCCTTTACAGACTTCTATACCCAGTATTTTAAAAGACTATTGATCGAAAGCGATAAATATGTAAAAGATATTTATGTGGCCGAAGAAGTAGTGCAGGATGTTTTTCTGAAAATATGGGAGCGTTCAGACGATCTTACGCAAATCCAATCCATCAAATCTTATTTATATCGCTCGGTCATTAATGCTTCCATTAATTATGTGAATAGGCAACGGAATTTGGAACAGCACCATCAGAAAATTGTAGATGAGTTTACCGAAGACCAAGCCGATCAATTGGATGAAGAAAATGAATTAATTGTACTGTTGTTCGATGAAATTGAAAAACTTCCTCCAAAATGTAAGGAAATCTTTAAGATGAATAGGTTTGAACGATTGAAATATCGAGAAATCGCTTTAAAGTTAGAGCTGTCGGAGAGAACGGTTGAAAATCACATCGCCAATGCGCTAAAACTTTTGAGAGAGGCTATGCTCAAAAAGAGAAATGTAGAAATTGGCAGCTCTACGAGGTTATTTCAGCTTTTATTCTTTTTTTAAAAAAAAATCGCGACTGACTAGGGGTTTTTTGTGAGGTATTTGTCTTAGAGAATACCAAACAAACAAAATGACCAACCAACCAGAAATACTTGCTTTAATTGCAAAGCATTTGGACTATCCAAGTGACTTAGAATGTAAAGCCCAAGTTGATCAATTTCGTAAACAATCTGCAGAAAATGAGGCGTTCTACCTTAGTGTAGAAAAAGTATGGCGTTTGTCTGGTAAGGCATCTCTATTGGCTAATGTAGACAGCAAGCAAGTCGCAGAAAGTTTTGAAAAGCGACTAATCAAGGAAAGACAAACTCTTCCAAGCAAACAAATTAAGCTTTCTCGCGCTACTGTATTACTCAGATGGGCTGCCGCTGCAGTGGTTTTATTGGCCCTAGGCTCGGTAATCTATTTATATTCAGGAGGTAAGTCTCTATTTCAAAAGCAACGTAGTTATGCTTCAGATGCCGCCCCTGGTAGTAACAAAGCTATTTTGGTATTGGCCAATGGTCAAAAAATTTCATTAAGTGATATCCATAATGGCGATGTGGCCAAAGAAGCAGGTTTGTCTATTACAAAAACTGCCGATGGACAATTGGTGTACAATATTGTTGACGATAAATCAGTTGGAGCAACCAAAGAAGATATTTTCAATACCATAGAAACTCCAAAAGGCGGAGTTTGGCAAATTAAATTGCCAGATGGTTCTTCGGTATGGCTCAATGCAGCATCGTCGTTAACCTATCCGATTTCTTTTGCAAAAGGCAAAAAACGTATGGTTGAGCTAAAAGGCGAGGCATATTTTGAAGTTTCAAAAGATAAAGACCATCCTTTTGTGGTAAAAACTGCCAAGCAGGAAGTTGAAGTACTAGGAACAAGTTTCAATATCAATTCCTACGCTGATGAAAGCGACGTGAAAACCACTTTGTTGGAAGGTAGCGTGAAAGTAATGCCTTATTTGGCAGGACAACAGCCAGATGTTTTAAAACCTGGAGAACAAGCTACACTGAACGAAAAAGGCATGAACATTAAAGAGGTTGATGCCGAAGAGTCTATTGACTGGAAAAATGGCTATTTCATGTTCAATAATGAAAGGCAAGAAAACATCATGCGCAAAATTGCCCGCTGGTATAATGTGCAAATCGAATATGCTGATGCCAGCGCTAAAGATGTGATGTATTACGGAAGTATTAGCCGTTTTGAAAACGTGTCGAAGGTGCTGAGGAAATTTGAACAGACTGGAGAAGTGAGATTTGAAATCAACAAAAACAAGATAACCGTTTATAAAGAAACTGAGCGCTAACGAACAAGCGCTAGAAATAAATCAACAAAATCAACTAACCGAACAAACTATTTAAACATGAAAAGAACCACACAAACCTAACCCCTTCCATTTAACGTCAAGTACAAAAGAAAAAGAGGTGCTCGTAACACCCCCTTTTCTAGTATCTGTTTAAACCCATTCCTAAAATATTGGCGTATCAGGAATCAATTTTATTGGATTAACCGCAAAAATTTCAATGGCGCTTAGCGCCTAAGAGAGATTGCAAAAAAACAGACTATCAAATGTATAGAAATTACACCAAAATTCTATGTAGGCATTTTGGCTACCTACCAAAATTTTTATTGATCATGAAATTAGTTACAGTGATATTGCTTGTTTCCTTTCTTCAAGTAAGCGCTGCTACCTACGGGCAGTTGGTAACTATTAAAGAAAAGAAGGCAACTTTAGAGAAAGTTATTAAGGAAATTAAAAAGCAAGCGGGCTACGACGTGCTGGTATCTACCGACAAAATGAAGAGTAGTACGGTTGTTAATGCAGGTTTCAATAACATTTCCGTAGAGCAGGTAATGGATAAAATCCTTTCTGGAAAAGACTTAACATATTCCATTGAAGATAAAACCATTCTCATCAAGCCTCGAGAAAAATCATTCATAGAGAAAATTGTTGACTACTTCGCTGCTGTTAAAGTTACCGGTGTTGTAAAAGACAAAAAAGATGGCTTACCGATGCCTGGAGTAACTGTTACTATTAAAGGTACTAACACTACAGTAATTACCAATGATAAAGGTGAATACCAAATTACGGCGCCAGAAGATGCAGTTTTGGTTTTCAGATTCATTGGTTACAAAACAATGGAGATTGGTATCAACGGCAGAACCAAGATAGATTTATCTATTGAAGAAGATGCTAGTGAACTGAAAGAAGTGAATATTGTATCTACTGGATTTCAGAATATCAATAAAAAGCTATTTACAGGCTCTGCTACCAGTATTAAAGGTAGCGATGTAAAGCAAGATGGTATTATTGATGTTAGCCGTATGTTGGAAGGTAAAGTTGCGGGTGTTTCCGTTCAAAACGTTTCGGGTACATTCGGTACAGCACCTAAAATTCGTGTCCGTGGAGCAACTTCAATTTCAGGAGAGAACAAGCCTTTATGGGTAGTTGATGGAATTGTGTTGGAAGATATTGTGAACATTTCTAATGACCAGCTTTCAAGTGGTGATGCTTTAACCTTGCTAGGTTCGTCTGTTGCAGGTATCAATGCAGATGATATTGAGAGCTTTAACATCTTGAAGGATGCTTCGGCAACGGCACTTTACGGCGCAAGGGCCATGAATGGTGTGGTGGTAATTACTACAAAAAAGGGTAGAGCGGGAAATAATAACATTTCTTATAGTGGTAATTATTCTACCTTTTTAAAACCTTCGTACGACCAATATAATATCATGAATTCTGCTGATCAAATGTCGGTATACGCTGAGGTTTTGAGAAAAGGAGGCTTAGATGCCAATATTGTAAATGGCAAAAACGGAGGAGTGTTTGTAAAGTTGTACGAGCAAATGAATCTATACAATTCTACTACTGGCCAATTTGGAGTAGAAAACACACCAGAAGGTAGAGCGGCTTTTTTACAAAAATATGCTAGAGCTAATACAGACTGGTTTGATTTGCTTTTCAGAAATTCTTTTGTTCAAGAGCATTCGCTTTCATTCACTTCTGGTTCAGATAAATCACAACATTACTTTTCTTTAGGATATTACGATGATAATGGTTGGAGTATCGCCGATAAAGTGAAACGTTATACCATGAACATCAGGGGTAATTATAACATTTCGCCAAAAGTAACTGCAGGTATTTTAGCAACAGGCGCTTACAGACAACAGCGTGCACCAGGTACATTGGGACGTACAAATAATGTGGTCGAAGGTAAATACGAAAGAGATTTTGATATTAATCCGTTCAGCTACGCGCTAAATACTACACGTACCATGCGTATGTATGACGATAATGGTAATCTGGAATACTATAAACTTAACTACGCACCCTTTAACATCAAAAATGAAAGCGAGAATAATTATATCGATTTAGATATGTTGGATTTGAAGGTACAAGGTGAGTTGAATTACAAATTCTTAAAAGGATTTGAATTTAAATCATTAGGGTCAATGCGTTATGTAAAAACAACAAGAGAACATAAAATTACCGAGTATGCAAATATGGCTTTAGCTTACAGGTATGCTCCAAATTCAACCATTAGAGAAGGTAATATTTTCTTTTATAGGGATCCAGATAAACCACAAGAAGTAGAAAAAATATCAGTTTTGCCGCAAGGGGGGTTTTACAATAGAAATGATGACAATTTATTGAACTTCAATGTGAGAAACCAAATTCAATACGACAAAACTATTGGAGATCATACTCTTGGTGGTTTCATTGGACAAGAACTCAAATTTACAAATAGACAAAATAGCTTCAATAATGGTTACGGTTATCAATATGATAAAGGCGGCGTACCATTTACGGACTACAGAATAATTAAGATGCTGTTAGAGGCAAACTATAATTATTTTGGCATGGATCGTTATTACGACAGATTTGCAGCATTCTTCGCAAATGCCAGTTATGCCTATAAATCAAAATATGTCATTAACGGGACGTTCAGATATGATGGAAGTAATAGGATGGGAGAATCTAGAACTGCGAGATGGTTGCCTACTTGGACGGTAAGTGGCGCTTGGAATGCGTCTGAAGAAGACTTTATCAAGAATATCGAACAAATTTCCTACTTGAAATTAAGAACTGGTTATGGTTTAACAGCTAGTATGGGTAATGCTAGAAACTCTTCTATTTTATTGACCAACAGCACCACCCTACGTCCTAGATTGTCGGAGGTAGAATCAAGAATAGTATTGGATGGTTTGGAAAACTCCGAATTAACCTGGGAAAAGCAATATGAGTTTAACGCAGGTTTAGATTTGGGCCTATTCAAAGATAAATTATCAATCAATGTTGATTTTTATAACAGGAATGGATTTGATTTAATCGGTCCTTTTCGTACTTCAGGTATTGGAGGCGAATTTACAAAGTATGCAAACTATGCAGATATGCAATCAAGAGGTGTTGAGTTTACCGTAAGTGGTAGAGTTGGAAATCCAAATGGTTTACAATACACTCCAACATTTACTTTTGGCTATAATAAGAGTAAAATTATTAACCTAAAAAATACTGCTCGAATTTATGATTTAGTAAGACCAGAAGGCGGTGCTTTAGAAGGTGGTCCTGTGAGAGGATTGTATTCGATCAATTTTCAAGGTTTAAATTATTTGGGTGTTCCTTCTTTTGTTGACGAAAACGGAAATGTATCCAACAGTGTTTACGTTCAAAGTCAAAATCCAGCTTATTTAACTTACGAAGGATCAGTAGAGCCGTTGATTACAGGAGGTTTAACCAATACCATCAAGTATAAAAACTTTGTACTTACCGCATTTGTGTCTTACCAAACAGGTAATAAAATTAGATTGAATAACGCTTATTCTGCCAATTACGATGATACTGATGCGATGCCAAGAGAGTTTTTGGATAGATGGACCTTGCCGCTTGATGAGAAAGTAGTCAACAGCCCATCGATAGGAGATTATTTGTTAAGAAAATCACTATCGGGAAGTTATCCTTACACCGCGTTTAACTACTCTTCAGAAAGAGTAGCCGACGGTTCATTTGTAAGGTTAAAGCAAGTTTCTCTTAGTTATAATTTGCCACAAATGTTGATGAAAAAAATAGGGCTAAACAGTGCATCTATTAAATTACAGGGCAATAATATCTGGCTAATCTATGCAGATAAAAAACTAAAAGGACAAGATCCTGAATTCTTTGCTTCGGGTGGTGTAGCTATACCAGTTCCGAGACAATACACATTATCATTAAAAATTGGAATATAAAAGCATAGTCATGAAAAAATTATTTAGTTATATACTTACAGTCGGCTTTATTGTTTCCACAACAGGTTGTAAGAAATTTTTAGAGCATGCGCCTGATCAGAGAACCCAATTAAATAGTCCACAAAAAGTCTCTGAATTATTAGTAACAGCTTATAGTGGTGGTAACTACGTTTTAGCTGCCGAATCGATGTCTGATAATGTTTCTTTTGTAAACGCTACCGGAAATAACGTGCCAGCCAATTACGATTCTTATTTTTGGAACGATATCAGAGCTATTAATCAGGATTCTCCAACATACTTTTGGACAAGTACCTATAGAGCGATTTCTGCAGCTAACCAAGCTTTAGATGCGATAAAGAAAGCAGCTGATCCAGAGAATTATCAAGCACAAAAGGGAGAAGCTTTAGTGGCTAGAGCCTATGCTCATTTGATGTTGGCTATATTTTTCTCGAAACCTTATGATAAAACAACATCTGAAACAGACATGGGGATACCTTATGTTACCGAGCCAGAAAATGTTGTACTAAAAAACTATGAGCGTAAATCTGTAGAATATACCTATGATCAAATCCAAAAAGATCTTGACGAGGGAATTCCATTGATTAAAGATAATGCTTATACAGTGCCAGCTTATCACTTCACCAAGAAAGCTGCTTATGCACTTGCTGCACGCTTTTATCTGTTTAAAAAGAATTATGATAAAGTAATAGAATGTGCCAACCTAGCATTTCCAGCCAATAATTTTGCTGATAACCTAAAGCCTTGGCCATCTTATGCTAGCATGCCAAGTAGTACGGAAGTAGGAACTGCTTTTACAACAGCTTCTACACCAGGTAACTTGTTGCTGGTACAAACTACATCATGGTTAAATAGATATTATAACAGGGCAATTTTTGCTTTTTCTCAAAATCGTTTAAATAGCATTACGGCTCCAATGGGGATCAGCTTTTCAGCATACAGGAAGTTCTCCTTCTCTAGCACTTATTATTTTGTGCCTAAGTATGCAGAACATTTTGTGAGAACCAGCATTAATGCAAGCACTGGTGTGGCTTATATCATGCAGCCATCTTTAACTACTGAAGAATTACTGTTGAACAGAGCGGAGGCTTATATCATGAAAGGACTTTACGCAAATGGCGTAGCTGATATCAATACACTTTTGAGTAAACGAATTACTAATTACACTTCAGCCAATGGTGTAACCGATAAAAAAGTAAAAGATTACTACAGTAATTTGCCTGATGAAAAGGCCATGTACACCAATGCAATTTTAGATTTTAGAAGAGCTGAGTTTGTGCACGAGGGCATACGTTGGATGGATATCCTTAGACACAAACTACCAGTTGTCCATGTCTACGAAGATGGATCGTCAAAAGAATTGAAAGCAGAAGACTTGAGAAGACAATGGCAATTGCCAGATGAAGTTTTGCTTTCAGGAGTACAAAAAAATCCAAGATAACATAAAGCGTAATTAAACATGAAAAAAATAGGAATTTTACTTACGGCTATTGCGTTATTAATGTTTGGCTGTAAAAAAACTGAAAATTTAGATAGGGAAATTGTTGGATTAGGCGGAGATACTTGGCCTAAAACTGGACTCGATACCTGGCTTTACGATACCTTTACCAAACCCTACAATATAGCGGTTAAATACCGTTGGGATGGTACAGAACAAGACCCAAATTTCACATTAGTTCCGCCCAAGGCAGAAAATGTAAAACCATTAATGGAAATGGTAAATACAGCATGGGTTCAACCATATGTAGATTTAATGGGAGCAGATTTTATCAGGACTTATGCTCCAAAGAACTATGTATTAATAGGAAGTGTTCGTTATAATTCTGGAGGTACTGTTACCCTAGGAGAAGCTGGAGGCGGAATTAAAATCACCTTGTTTAATGTAAATAACTATGATGCTGCAAATAGATCAGTATCAAAGAGGATATTAAAAACAATTCATCACGAATTTTCTCATATTCTGCATCAAACGGTGATGTTCCAAAAAGAGTACCAATACATTACACCGAGTGGTTATACCGCAGATTGGAACAATGCTTCAGGTTTTTATAACAAAGGATTTATTTCTCAATATGCACAGGCGGCTCCAGAAGAAGATTTTGTAGAAATGATTTCTCTGATCATTACCGAAGGTAAGAATGGATTTGAAGTGTTGACCAGAAATATTACCGATGCTACGGCATTGGCAAATGTACGCCAAAAGCAAACCATGGTAACTGCTTATCTAAAGCAAACTTGGAATGTTGATATTGAGAGTATCCAAGCAAAAGTACAAGCGGCATTAAACCAAAGAGCACCTGAAAGTGCTGGAGATTATTTTGCATTTGGAACAGATAAATTGCCAATTTTAACCATTGATCCAGTGGCAAACCCAGGCATGTCTGCACCTTTCATCACCGTTTACGACCAAACTTCAACAGGTTTGGCTAGTGTTGGTGGAGCTGGTAGGATATTAGACCAAATGGCATTAATCCGTACTTCTGCTACTCAAACCACCCTAAGGTTATATTATAGAAATACATCAGGTTCGGCATTTACTGCAGACTTTATCTATAATGTTACCAATAATGCCAATGGTACGTTTTCTTTAACCTATGCTTCTAGAGACGCTAACGCAGATGTAATCGCTTCGGGTGTAACGAGTATGACCAACTTCTTGGCAGGAAAGCAATTTGGCGTGAAGTACTACTATAATGCCAACAATACCAAGCAGTATACAGGTATTTACGATTTTAACAATCAAGGTACTTATATGTATGGGTTTTTATCATATTAATTTTTTGAAATGAAAAAGCAACTTATTTATATAGCGCTTGCCATGTTAGGTTTCGTGGTAGGCTGTAAGAAAGATGAAGATCCAAAACTGGAAGATCCCGATAAAAGAATTGCTGCAGAGTTGGTCGCAAAACAAGCCGACCTACTTTCCGCTCCTAATGGTTGGAGAGCAACAATTTATCCGAAAGGAGGCAAAGGTTTCATGTACTATTTGAAATTTAATGCTGATGGAACCGTAAAAATGCTTTCAGATTTTAATACAACTACTTCAACCGTTTTAGCTGAAAGTACGTATAGGTTAAAAGCATTAATGAGGCCAACTTTAATTTTTGATGGCTATAGTTATATCCATTTGCCAGCAGACCCAAACGGGTCGGTGAGTGGGGGCAATAATGCTACAGGTTTGGCTTCAGATTTTGAATTTGCATTCACAAAAACAACAGCAGACAGTATCTATTTTGATGGTATATTTAATGGCAATAAGTTTAACATGTCTAAACTGACTGCTGCGGACGAACAAAAGTTTCTGGCAGGCGCCTTAAAGCCATTTATTGATGATGCAACGGCGGCCACTTCTAATAAAATTCTTTTTATTCTATTGGATGGAAAACAAATTCCAGTGTCTATTTCGGTTTCAAATAAGTCGATTAACATTGCGGGTAAAACTAGCTCACCTTTTGTATTTAAGTTAGATGGTTTAGAACTAAAATCACCACTTAAAATCAATAACTATACCTTTGACCGTGTGTATTGGGACGATGTGAATAAGCAATTTTATTTCTTAAACGGAACTACTAAAATTATTATTGAAGTTTCGTTGTCACCATTACCTCTAGAAGAAACACCTGAGCTACATACTTTGTTAGCCAGCCGCTGGAATTCATTGTTAATTAACGTGAGTACAATGCCTGACCAATCAGCAACGTTTAAAACAGCTTATAATACTGCAAATACCAGCTTAGGTACGTTAGGCAACGCTGGAAGATATATAGAATATATCACCATTTTGTTTAATACTAATGGCACCATCAACTTCCAAATCAGGTATAGAAATCCTTCAAGTCCAAACTCATTCTTCTTGGCTGATTTCAATTATACTATGAACCTAAATGCCACTACAGGTGTAGCTACTTTTACACAATTGGGTACGCCTTCGGGGAATGCCGCTACCATAGCTACTTACGTGGTTGCGTTGAGGAATTACATTGCTAATAATTCGTTTAAGATTGCTTATATCTCTGCGGCAGCTCCAGCTGGGGCCAAAGTGGGAGGCTTCTTAGGCCAAAGCAATCCTGCATCGTTTTTCTATGGAACGCTCAGTCAGTAGAGGATCTTGTGAGTTAGATTAATAGTTAATTAAAACAGCCTGGTGAATAGCCAGGCTGTTTTTTAAAATCATAATTATTTATAACAACTTTATATTAACCTTTTATTTAAATTAACTGTAAATCGTATGAAACAGAAACATCTAATTTTTTTCGCAATTATTGTTACCCTGGTATTACAACTTTCTTGTTCTAAAAATGACAGTCTAATTAGCAACTCTCGTCAAGATGATGTAGTAGGCCTTCAAAATTTTAAACCTAATGGCATCTCAACTTCACAAACTGCAAGCTCCTGTTATAACTCATATATAACGAATACCTATAATTCACTTGTACTTGCAGGAACAATTCCGTTTACCAATCTGGTAGGTAATGCTTTAGCAAACCTTATACAGGAAGACTATAATAATTATGTTAATTGCTTAATGACGTCGAATCCAGGCAATCCAGGTGGTGGTGGTGATGAAGAGGTGCCAATAGATAATGGTGGAGATACAGAGGTAAATCAAGAAGTGGATCCTGCCGAAATTTTGTATGCCTTAAATAATATATCTCGTAATTTTTCAAGTGGACAAAAAACATTTTTGTCAGTACTTAAGCAAGCACATAATTATGCCTTGTCGCAAAATCTGCCATTGTTTACTCCAGAGGAAAGAATGCTAGCCATATCAAAATCTATATACACATTGGGGCTAAACAATGTATTCGTGAATACGGGACAGCATGGTGCTTTGGATGGTGATATCTACCATCTTACTTTGGGCATCGCGATGTTTGCTGGAAAGATAAAAATGACAACTGATTTGTATAATTATTATATCGCCGAAAGCTCAATAGAATATGTAAATTTTGCAGCAACGAGGACTATAGGCTGGATTAGCTTAAAAGCTTCCTCGAGTGATTTGACGCTACAGCCCGCAGATTATACTATATCAATTACAAGTAATTATACATCTGTAGAATACTATAATAACGAGGCTGATGTATTTAATTTTGTGAGTGATTTGCTTTTTTCAACTCCAATTTACTATAATTCATCAAATGGTAAATTATATTCAGATGCAAATCATACCACATATGTGCCAAATGGTTTCTATAGATTGCCTAATAGCTTCTCTTCATATGAAAGGAATAACTTTTTGCTATCTATCCAAAATGGTCAAGTAGTTGGCCCTTATGGGTTATAATTTAAGCGATATTCATTATGGCTCTTGAAGTGTAAGTCAAGGGCCATTTTTAGTTCTTCTTTATGCTCAACATTAAATTTAAAAATGCTAGATATCAGTTTGGCACTTATTGGGCAGGTCCAATATTTTTACTGCTGGGCATTTCTTATTTTGTTACTGACCAAACACACCACTGGACACATTATGCTTATGTGTTTCTTGGCGTTAGTATCACGCTATTTCTAATTTTCGATAAGCAAGCCGATTATATGACGATTGACAATGAGCAACTCATCATAAATGGATTGCTGACGAAGAGAGTTTATTTAAAAGACGTCACTAGTTTCGCAATTAATGGTGATCACCTAAAAATTTTTAAAAATAGCAGCGAAATAAATATTGATATTTCTTTAATAACCGAAGCATCTCATACAGAACTCATCTCGTTTTTGGAAAAACTCAAGCCAATGGAGTTAAATCATTAGCTTGGCATTAATTCTTGGCCGGTACTATGGTCAAATTTTAATTATTGAAATAGCTATTTCTATTTTAATTACACGATGACGTATTATCGTTTTTACTAAATGAATAGTAAAATTACAATGAAACCTTCAAGCACTAGTGAAAGGCCCCATCATTGTAACAATGAAGCCTCCATGCAGTAGTGTAAGGACTAATCATTGTAACTATAAGACCTCCATGCGGTGGTGTAAGGACCTTTTATTGTAGGTATGAAAGCTTCCTGCAATCAGCAGCTTCAAATCATATAAGAAATGACTATAATATGGGGAAATGCGAGCGGAAAGGTAAATATCGATTGCCCAATAAATGTCTTCATATTATTTACCTAAAAATGAAATAACTTCTGCCAATTTTAGTTTAAATTTGAGGCATGAAAAAAATACTGGCCATATTACTTTTCTTTTTCACGGTGCTAGCCATTAGCCCAGATGCCAATGCCCAATGTGCAATGTGTACCGCAAATGCCGAAATGGGTGTGAAGAATGGCAATACGCAAACTAAAGGACTAAACTCTGGAGTTTTGTATTTGCTGGCCATTCCATTTTTACTAGCGGGTGGTGTAGGCGTGATTTGGTATACCAACTTTCGCAAAAAAGAAACTAGCTCCCTGGCCTAGTACTACTGTTAAAAACCTTTAAAATTTCCTTTAACAAAGATTAATTTGCTACATTGGCGGCAATTGCTAATGCTATGATTTTATGCTTAAACCGTCATCATTTTTTGATGGCAGCTTCATCACAATTGAAATAGAATCTAAACAGATGAAAAAATCCACATTTGATTTCCTAAGGGAACTGGCAGACAATAACAACAGAGAATGGTTTGCAAAAAACAAACACTTGTACGAAGAGGCTAAAATTGATCTTTTTGCCTTGATAACCCCTTTGATTAAGGAACTTTCCAGTATCGATCCACAATTTTCGGCAGATACCGAGCCTAAAAAATGCTTATTACGTATTTACAGGGATATTCGTTTTAGTCCAAACAAAGCACCTTACAAAAAGAATTACGGAATAGCCTTTGATGTGAAGGGATATGGTCCGACTACTCCTAGTTACTATCTCCATTTGGAGCCAGGAAGCTGTTTCTTTGGCGCTGGATTTTGGATGCCTGAGAGCAAAGTAGTGAAAAGCATTAGAGAAGAAATTGATTACAGTGCTGATGAGTTCTTAGAAGTGGTTAATGATAAAGAGTACAAAGCATTATTCTCGTTAAGCAAAGAAGACAGTTTGAAAAAAGCTCCAAAGGGATATGAAGTAGATCATCCAATGATCGATTACTTGAAACTGAAAAGCTTTATTTCCATCTATCCTTTAAAGGAAGAAGATTTTTATCAGAAGGATATCGTGGAAAAGTTGATAAAAGCTTTCCATACCATTCAACCATTCATTTTATTTTTGCGCAAAGCAGTAGATCAGTAACACCTTAAAACATACATTGATAAAACACAAATGAGGAAATTCAATTTTTTAGTTGCTCTTTTTTTAGTTGTCGCCACCTTAAGTTCATGCGTGGTGCTTTCTACTAAAAAATACAAATCGCTTTTAGCCAAGCAAGATTCCCTAAACATGGGATGGAACAATTCGCAATCGCAGAATGAAAGCTTAGAGCAACGCATTAAACGCCTACAAGCCGATACGGCAGCGCTTCATAGTCAATTGGCAGCTCTGAATCAACGTTACACTGATTTGGACGCCAACTACAGCAAATTGAGAAGCAACAGTTCTTCGGAAATCAACAAGCTAAGCGAAAACCTAAAAAAGAGAGAGCAACGCTTGAAAGAAGTAGAGGAAGTATTGCGCAAACGCGATGAGGCCACCAACCAATTAAGAGCTAAATTGCAGCAAGCGCTACTTGGCTTTACTAAAAATGGCTTGACGGTAGAAGTTAAAAATGGTAAAGTATATGTGTCCCTAACCGATAAATTATTATTCCCATCGGGAAGTATCATTATTGATGAGCGAGGAAAACAAGCCTTAACCCAACTGGCCGAAGTACTGAAACAACAGCCTGAAATTAACATTGCCGTAGAAGGTCATACCGACTCGCAACGTATTAACAATTTGGGACAGATTAAAGATAACTGGGATTTAAGTGTATTACGCGCAACTTCTGTAGTACGTTTCCTAACCGAAGAGCAAAAAGTTGAAAGTGTGAGAATGACCGCAACAGGTAAAGGACAATATCAACCTTTAGCAGAAAATACCAGTGCCGAAGGAAGAAGCAAAAACCGCAGAATTGAAATTGTACTTTCCCCTAAATTGGACGAATTGTACGATTTGATTAAACAATAGCGCTGTTTGTCATTCTGAACGAACCTGCCGCGACACTTCGGGAGCGAAGGAGCTATAGCCACAGATACACAAATCAAATCAGTGTATCTGTGGCTTTTATGTTAAAACGGTGACTGAAACGAAGCAAAATCACCTAACACTAAATCCTTGTCTGATAAAGAAAACTCTTTAGGATCTAAATAAGTTGCCCAATCAATATTGATGGTTGGATCATTCCACATGATGCCTATTTCCGAAGCCTTATCATAGTAATTGCTTACTTTATACGTGAAGATGGTATCATCCTCTAAAGTTAAAAAACCATGTAAAAAGCCAGGAGGTACCCATAATTGTTTGTGGTTTTCACCACTTAGTTCAATGGCAAAATGCTGTCCATAAGTAGGAGAGTTTTTTCTGATATCTACAGCGACATCAACTACGCGGCCCTGTATTACCCTTACCAGTTTGCCTTGTGCAAATGGATTTGCTTGAGCATGCATTCCTCGTAACGTACCTTTTTTGGAAAAAGATTGATTATCCTGTACAAAAGTGACATCAATGCCTGCCTGCTCAAAAATTCTTTGATTAAAGCTTTCGTAAAAGTAACCTCTGCTGTCTTGCCATAGTTTTGGCTCAATCACAAATAGGTCTTTGATTGGTGTTTCTATTAAGTTCATAAATTATCCTACAAATTCCATTAATGTGGTAAAGGTAACCAGCTTATTAGGGTACCTGTTATACATTTCGGCAATAAAAAGTTGTTCGTGTAAATCTAAAAAGGTTTGATGACGAGTTTCGTCCTCGGCAATAAATTGTATAGAATAGCTCAAGCCCTCATTGGGAGAATTTACAATTTTTAAAAGTCTGTAAGATACAAAGCACTCTTTATCCATCAATTGAGGGATATGGCTTTCTTTCATCCATTGCAGCCAATCAGTTGCCGAAGCTTCTTCAATAATTACGGTTACATTAAATAATAGCATGCCGCAAAGATACACTTAAGCACCTAAATTATCCCCACGCATGTTGCGGTATCTTTTCCTCGCCTCGCTGTTGAGCATGCTGCCAGGGAAATCAGTAATCAACTGTTGATATAGCTTTTTGGCCGCTTCAATATTGTTCAGCTGATGTTCATAAAGATCTGCTAAGGTAAAAATGGCATCATCAATCCAAATACTGGTAGCGTGGTTGGCAATCAATTCCTTTAAATTCTCTTCCGCCTTAGCAAACTCACTAGTCTTGATATAGATTTTAGCCTTCGACATGAGCACATCATCCGTCAAACTATTCTTTGGGAAAGCAATATCAATGCTGTCTAATTTCTTAATGGCTGCGGTATTGTTGTTCAAAAACTGTAGCATCTCCGCGTCCGCATACATCATCAGTGCCAAGCTATCGTTTTTGCTTTGCAGGTTGTCTGAAATTAAAAGACTCAGATTTAAAGCATCGTTGGCAATCAACTGAGAAGTGGAAGCCTTAAGCACATCAGCTTGTGATTTGGCGTACTTAAAGTTTCCTTGATAAAAAGACAGTCGAGCCGAACGAAAGCGAGCTTCGCTGGCAATTGGAAGGTTTTCGTATTGCTTGGCTACTTGTTCGTAAATCAGCACTGCTTCCCAAGGCTGTTTGTTCAGCAGATAAATATCGCCCAAATCTATTTTGATTTGACCAAGTTCCATGGCGGGCAAACCAGGAACTTTTAAGGCCTGTTCTAAAGTTTTTTCTGCTTCAGACAAATTATTCAAATAATAAGCCTGTAAATAAGATAGTTTTTTAAGTGCAAAAATAGTTTGGTTGCTAATCCCATACTGACTGATCACCTGGGTAAATTCATCAGCCAACGCCTTAATAGCTACCTGATCTGTTTTACCTTGCATTGCCAATTCATATTTAGCATTAATGAGTTGTATTTTTGCCGCCAAATAAAGTTCTTGTTCAGGACCTTTGCTTAATAAATATTCATAGGCCTTAATGGCAGGGCCAAAAGCTTTATTGGCCACAAACGTATTCGCCGTATTAAAAATTAAATCAGAAGCATTTTTAGCTCGCTTATCTTGGGCAATAAGCTGTCTTAACGCCATGTCATATTGCTGCTGTTGGATGTATTGCCAAATCAGCAATTCAGTATAAATTTCGTTTTGAGGGTCTTTCTGTATCTTTTTAAGCAAAGCTGATTGCAATAGTTGGTAATCACCATTGCTTTCAAAAACGCTAGAAAGCACACTTTGCGCTTGAGGGATTAACTGTGGATTGGCAGGCAGCGCATTGATGTATTCGTCAATTAAGGCTTGTTTATCCTTTTTAAATCGATAAATACTTAATAGCTCAAAAGTGAAAAGCTGTTCATCGCCAAGCACCTTACGGCCCTGTAAAAAAGTATTAACGGCCATGTCATAAGTTTCGAACCTGTAAAAAGCGTTGGCCAAATCTCTAAACTGAAATTCGTTTTTGGGTACATTTTGTATGGCAGTATAATAAATCTTGTTGGCCTCAGTGGTTTTACCAAGTTCTTGATAAATACGGCCAAGCGCAATTTGATAGTTGAGTTTTTGAGGTGATTGTTTGATGAGTCTTTTAACCAGGTTTTCGGCCTCATCGTATTTTTTGATTTTCAGCAGCGAAGTATAATAAAGATCAAAATAACCATCGTTTCTGGTGCTGTTAAAGAGCTTTTCGAGTAGTGAAGCCGCTTTCTCGTAATCTGCCTGCTGATAGTACTGATAGGCCAGTGCTTCATCTATATTTTGTTGGGCAAAACTAAAGGTGCACCAGCAACAACCAAGAAATAATAACATCAGACGTTTCATCGGCAAATTTCGCTATTTGCTAAAATTAAATTTTTTAAGCTTATAATTACGAATTGAAAATAAAATAACGCTAGGAGAGATACTGTATTTTAAATGTTACGGTCTATTTTCTGTAAAATGCCAAATTGTTATTTTATTTGGATATAACTAAAGCCTCTGATAAAAGTAACAATGTTAATGCTAATAGCCCAACAGCTATAGGGGTTGTGTAATTTTGCGACATGATGATTGCAGTGAAAAAATATGTATGGTTGTTGTTGGTGGTAGCGCTTTTGGCATGTAATCGTGATGCACAAGTGAGGGAAATCCCTGTAAACGACTTTTTTAAAACCCAAGATCGGGCATTGTATCGTCTATCTCCCAACGGAAAATACCTCTCTTATTTAACGCTTAAAGATAAAAAACAACATCTGGTGGTTGAGGATTTAGAAAAGGGAAGCATCACCGAAATTTCAAAACTCGAAGAACGTAATATCAATTTTTATTGCTGGGTAAGTAATGATGAACTGATCTACTATAAAGAAAAGGAAGGTAGCAGGTTTCAAACCGACTTATACATTGTCAACAAAAATGGCACCCAAGAGCGTGTTTTAAGTAATGATGGCAAAAGCAAGGTGCGTTTGTTGGAAGATCAACTGATAGAAGATAAATTTCTATTGGTAAGTAGTAACAAGCGAGATTCTACCGTTTTTGACGTTTATAAATTGAACGTACGCGATGGACAGATGATTGTGGCAGCTAAAAATCCAGGTAATTTTACCGATTGGCTAACGGATAGTAAGGGTAAGTTGCGCATGGCCATTTCTACCGATGGCGTAAACGAATCTGTTTGGTACCGTGAAAATGAAGCCAGACCATTCCAAAAAATCATTACCAATAACTTTAAAACTACCTTGTGGCCTGTAGCCTTTTCAGAAAACAAGCCCAACACCATTTATGCCATTTCTAATGTAAATAGGGATAAAAATGCTTTGGTAGAAATTGATTGTATCACAGGAAAAGAAAAAAATGTACTGTTTGCAGAAGATACTTTAAATGTAGTAGAGGCGCAATACTCCAAACGCCGAGGCAAAATGGATTTTGTCGTGTACGAAACCTGGAAAAAGGAAAAACATTATTTGAGTGATGATGCTAAAAAGCTTTATCAAGGATTGGAAAAATTAATTCCTGATGCCGAATCGAAAATTATTCATCAAGATAAAAACGAACAACATTTTATTGTAAGGACCTTTACCGACCGTAGCCCGGGCGCTTACTACCTTTATAATTCGGGAAGCAACTCCCTGAAAAAATTGAGCGACATCAACCCTTCCATTAAAGAGGATGAAATGTGCGAAATGAAGCCTATTAGTTATATCACTAACGATGGTTTTAAAATCAATGGATACTTAACTTTACCATTAGGCGTACAGCCAGAAAATTTACCAGTAGTGGTAATGCCGCATAACGGCCCAGGTCAGCGCAATTCGTGGGGTTTCAATGCCGATGTGCAATTTTTAGCCAATAGAGGTTATGCAGTGCTGCAGGTGAACTATAGAGGTTCCACTGGTTACGGCAAGGAATTTTATGCAGCGGGTTTTAAGCAATGGGGACAAAAAATACAGCAAGATGTAGATGCTGGCGTGCATTGGCTTATTAAACAAAAAATAGCCGACCCACAACGTGTAGCCATTTATGGTTATGGCTTTGGAGGACTTATTGCCATTAACAGTGCTGTAAACAATAACAAGTTATATAAATGTGCAGGTTCAAGCACTGGCATATTAAATCTTTTCAGTTACCTAAAAGCAATTCCACCGTTTTTAACTTCTAACCTTCAAATGTATTACGAAATTGTAGGTAATCCAGATAAAGATGCGGAATACATGAGGCAGGCTTCTCCAGTTTTTCATGCCGATAAAATAAATATCCCTGTATTCATTACGCAAAACTCTAAAGATCCACGGATCAATGGGAATGATGCAGTACAGTTTGTAAAGGAGCTTAAAAAGTTAAATCTACCTGTAACTTATATGGAGAAGGAAGATAGTAAGTCACCTTTGAATAGAGAGGAAGCTCGAAAAAAATCATACGCTGCACTTGAACTTTTTTTACAAGGTAACCTAAAAAAGCGCTAAGTCATGGCCATGGAGTCTGTTAAAGAAAGCGGTTACCGTAAAAACTTTTCCCTAATCGTTGCATTTATCGGCCTAATCTCGGTACTCTTTGTACTATCGTTGTTTTTGGCGTTCAATTTCAGCAAAAAGAAAATCGAGGGTGACTTTATTTCCGCAAAAACGAATGTGCTAGAAGAAAGTATCAAGCCCTATAATGATTTCTTTTCGAACAAACTGCCAGAAATTTCTTACTACAACGGTTTCCTTGATTCGGCTACAGCCGCCAAGTTTGTAGATACGATTTTACTTAAATACCCTTTCGTTAAAAAAGTAGTTTTCTTTGATGCCGAGGTACGTAACATGCGTTACGAGGATAATGGACTAAATGTTGGGGAGTTTTCTGTAGGGATGAAAAACGCGTATCAATTTGGAACCTATATTCCCGAAGATTCAGTAAAGATTTTTGGTCCAAATGCCGTACAAAGCAATGCTACGCTGGAGAGTTTTAATGAGTTGGCTTTGAAGCTTTATACTTTTGTAAATAAGCTCGACACTGCCAGAACGCCCACACAAGAGGAACTTTTTAATATTTTCTCTAATATCAAGCATAACCGGATAGATTACTTCAATATTCCACGTTTTGAGGATTTGAAGATTTACAAGCAGATGATTACAAAAAAGCTGCCGTCTGAACCAGTTTATCAGCAAGACATGCTTTCTTTTGAACTTGATCCTATGAAGATTAAGATCAAGAACAATCGTCCGTTGCTTTACCAGTCGGTACGTATTGAACCGATTACCTACGATCCTTTGGAAACTTCTTCGGAATATGAAACTGGGGAGATTACTTTGGGTGGTCCTTTTTCGGCTTACAAACTATACTTCATCTCTGCAAAATCTTTTATTAAGAAAGAGATTTTTGGCTACTTTTTCCCTATTGCTGCGCTGATATTGATTTTTTATGGACTGTTATTACTCGTTGCCTTTTTGATCTATCGTAATCTGAACATTAACCATAAGATGTTTAAGCTGCAATATGATTTTTTGACCAACCTAACGCATGAATTTAAAACACCCGTTAGCGTCATTAAAATTGCAGGCAATAATATTAAAAGCGCTGCAAGCATCTCCGAAAGGGAGCAAAAACTATATGGCAAAATTTTGGATGAAGAAGCCGATAAGTTGAATGGCTTAATGAATAAGTTGCTGGCTTTTACCCAAATTGAAAACAAGGCCATTAAGCTCAATGAAGATCGCGTGGATATGGTTGAGTTTATCGAAAGTACCATTGATGTCCATCAGCTTAAGCATCCAGATTTTAAGCTGACTTATGAGGTTACCGACTTTACACATTTCATCACAGATCCTGTGCTATTGGGTAGTTTGTTTGATAACTTGGCAGAAAACGCGTATAAATATTCGCCTCCCAATAGAAAGCAATTACACATTACCGCTAGGTTAATTAAAGATAAAGTGGTTTTACGTTTTAAAGATGCAGGTATTGGTATTCCTGCGTCGGAAATTAACAATATCTTTAAGAAATTTTATAGGATTCAAAATCAGTATAACCAAGCAGGAAGTGTAGGCTTAGGTTTGGCTTTTTGTAAGGAACTTGTTAATTTTATGAAAGGTGAAATTAGTGTGCGCAGTGTGGTAGACAAAGGCACCGAGTTTAAAATCGTATTACCGTTTAATCAATGATAGAATGATAGAATGAGTGAATAATAGCATTCAGTCATTCAAAATTTAATCATTTAAAAATTTAAATAGTTATGTCAAAAGATATTAAAATACTAATTGTTGAAGACGATGAAAACCTACGTTTTTTAGTGGTTCATCGACTAAAGAATGAGGGATATCAGGTTTTGGAAGAAGGTGACGGCCTAGCGGCAGTACAGACCATTAGCACTGAAAAACCTGACATTGTGCTTTTAGATTGGATGTTGCCTGGAAAAGAAGGTTCTGAAGTTTGCGAAGAAGTACGTAAGCAAGGTTTTGAAGGGCTTATTATCATGATGACAGCTAAAGCGCAAGATGTGGATAAAATAGATGCCTATCAATTTGGAGCATCAGATTATGTAACTAAACCATTCAATATGGATGTTTTGGTAGCCATGTTAGAAAGTAAAGTGAAGTTTTTATTGCACGCCGACCGTTCAGAAATACACCGTTTTGGCAATATGGAACATCATCCAAATATCCACACGCTTTTCCGTGACGGGAAGAAAATAGAATTGACCATTTTAGAAAACAGGATATTACTTTACTTCCTTCGTAACCCTAATCAAGTCATCAGCAGAGAAGATTTGATGTTGGAAGTGTGGGGCTACAATTCAGATGTGAACACACGTACCTTAGATATGCACATTGTACGCTTGCGTAAGAAAATAGAGGCTAATGCCGATAATCCACAGCTGTTACAAACCGTAAGGGGAGTAGGTTACCGCTTCAATGCAGGATAAAGAAAAGGCCTAGGATTTAATCCTAGGCCTTTTTTAATTCTTATTTTGACCAGGAGCATAAGGTTTAGCAGATTTAGACCCTGTTGCTTTTTTCACTTGCCCAGGTGGAACTTTTCCACTGTTACCTGCCGTTGCATAGCACGAAGCAAATAAGGTAACTGCAAAGCATAGTATCGGGATAAGGAGTTTCTTTTTCATTTCAGTTGGATTTTCTTAATGTTTTGCAAAGAACATGCCAACTATACAAGAGGGTTACGATATTGGAAGCCAGCTACAAGCAACCAATATAAGGTACTGCAGCAGCATTGTGCCATCTAAATAAAAGAAATAATAGTATTCGTTTCTTTTGAAATTAGACTTAAAGATGAGCCAGCCCGTAAGTAATACGGTTAGCGTAAGTCCTATCACATCCAGATTAATGTCTTTGGTAAATAATACCAGCAGCAGCAGATAAACTGCCAATAAGGCTTGGCAAAAAATCCAGGCTTTTTTTTCGCCTAGCATTACTGGAATGGTTTTAAGCTCGTAAAGTTTATCCTGAAATAAATCTCTGATATCAAAGGGAACGGTAATAGCACAAACGAAAAGAAATCTTTTAGCTACCAACAATACCGTTTCGCTCAGTGGAACTTGAATTTGATGTAGGCTTTCCAGCTCAACAATGGGTAGAAGCACGCAGCTGCTTGCCCAAACAAAAGAAATAAGGAAGAGCTTAATGCCTGGAATATTACGCAGGCCTATTTTCTTTTGGTTAAAACTTAAGAAAGGAATATTATAGGCCACCGAGAGTAAGCCCACAAATACCATGAGCAACTTAGATTCGAAGCTTAGGTAAAGCAAGCCTAAAGGAATTAAACAGAGCGCAGAAATAAGTGTGGTGGAAATCGTGAACCTATGATGGGCAAAAATCCATCTTACACGTTTAAAAGGAGAATTTTGAGGCGCTTTAGGTTTAGAGAGCAGCACCGCTAAATTGTAGATCAACAAAGTAGAAAAGAACAAAAAAGCCAACACGTGCTCGCTAGGTTTTGCTTTGAGCAAATGATAGGTGACCAAGCCTTGAGCTACTGCACAAATAGCAATAAAGAAATTGCTAAACAGCAAAAAATCAAGAATGGATAGACCTATTTTTCGAATCATTAATTTTCAGTTATAAGTTGCAGGTTATGAGTTGCTTGATGGTACATAACTTGTAACCCATAACAAGCAATACCTAAGCTTTGCTTAACGTAAATATCGTGATTTCTGGCAAAATACCTACACGGCCAGGATAGCCCAAAAAGCCATATCCCACATTTACATACAATTGTTGCTGTTGTTCGGCATATAGACCCGCCCATTCTTTATAAATATATTGAATAGGACTCCATTGGGTTTCCTTTAACCTTACGCCAAATTGCATACCGTGTGTATGGCCGCTAAACATCGCATCTATCTGTGGGTATTTTTGTAATACCTCTCCACGCCAATGTGATGGATCGTGCGAGAGCAATAGTTTTACAGGCAAATCATCCGTATTTTGTGTCGCTAATTCCATTTTTCCATATTTCGGAAAACGGCCCATTCCCCAGTTTTCAATGCCAAGAATACCTATTTCCTCACCGTCAACTTTCAATCTACGGTGCTCATTCATTAAAAGATCCCAACCCATAATTTTATGAGTGGCCACCATATCCTGTAGGTTTTTCACTTTGGCTGGCGAACTGCCTCTGCCAAAATGATAATCACCATAATCGTGATTACCCAACACCGAATAAACGCCTAGTGGTGCCGTTACTTTACTGAAAATATCCTGATAGTCTTTTACTTCGCTGGTGAGATTGTTCACTAAGTCGCCAGTAAAAAACACGAAATCGGGCTTTTCGGCAAGGAGCATTTCTACGCCACCCTTTACGGCCGTTTTATTGTAAAAACTTCCCGAGTGGATATCCGAAACCTGTGCCATGGTAATGCCATCAAAGGCGCTAGGCAAATTTGGAAGCTTAAGGTTTACTCTCCTGATCTGATAATCGTAAGCGCCAGAAATAATGCCCCAACTTAAGGAACTTAGGGGAATAGCCCCTGCAATTAACCCTGCTTTTACCAAAAATGAAGAACGACTGATAGGTTCACCAGCAATGGTTTCTTTTGCCGCCTCAACAGGTTTTTTGCGTTTCAGCAATCTGCTGAATTTGATAATCAACCGTCTTAGGTCATCAATCAACAGGAAGGGTAATATAATCGCTTTGCTAGCGGTAAGAAGGAAGAATGCAACTAAAATAATGGCTCTAGCAGTTAAAAATAGATTAAGATAGATGGCACAAAAAACGCCAATAATCAAACTGATGTTGACTACCCACCACGCTCTTTTAAAGAATTGTTTGGTACTTTGTTTCCAGTTTTTAAATACAGCTAATATGGCATTGTAGCAATAAATATCAAATAAGATGACGATGAAGCAAAGTACTGTAAGAAATATTGTTCTTCCCATAGGGATAAAGTTAATTAGTTTGAGTGTTTAGATGGATTAAGTTTTCAAATGTTTCGTTGGTCTTGCCATATCTTTGTCATACTGATGATAGAAGAAGGAGTTAGTGAAGACTTACGAAGTTTTTAAAACTTCGTAAGTCCATATAGAGCTAGATTTCTCTCTCGCTTCGCTTCGTTCGAAATGGCGAGCATATTAACTATCCAAAATCTTCATCATCTTCATCAATGTCTGCATTGAATAAACTCTCAAACATATCAGAAAACCCAAAGCCACCGTTCAGGTAGTTTTTATTCAATTGCGAAAACTCCGATAGTCCATGCAAAACAAATTCCATGAGCAATAAAGTTTGGTTTTCGCTCAACTTAGGGTGGAACTTTTTAATCAATTCTTCCAAGCCCTTTACCTTCTGCAGTTCTTTTTTATACGCCGCCAAGGTTAGGTTATCATCCACGTCAATGGTATTGCCTTCGGTAAACCACTCCGTAATTTCGGTGTAAGGATTAGCCGTTTTACTTTTCTTCGCTCTTGTTGGATCTGGGAAATAACGGACAAATAAATGCTTAATAGCTTTCCCAATTAACGTATGCGCTACTTTAGCGGGACCTTCCAGTTCACCTTCGTACACCAATTCTATCTTTCCAGTAACCGCGGGGATAATGCCACTAAAATCAGAAATACGCACGAAAGTATCTTTTTCTTTGTTGATGAGCATCCTTCGCTCGGCATTGCCAATTAAATTTTCAAATGCCGAAATGGTCAAACGAGCCGAAACACCCGATTTTTGATCAATATATTCACTCTTTCTGGCTTCAAAAGCTACCTGTTCCACTAAATCTTTCACCAAGCCATCCGCTTCGATCAAGCGTTGTTCAGGCGTAAGCTTAGCCTCCTGGAAAGTAATCTTTCTCGAAATCTCTATCGATTTAGGATAATGGGTTAGAATTTGACTTTCAATACGGTCTTTCAAAGGCGTTACAATACTTCCACGGTTGGTATAATCTTCAGGATTTGCGGTAAACACAAATTGAATATCCAAAGGCAAACGAAGCTTAAAACCTCTGATTTGAATATCCTTTTCTTGCAGCATGTTAAATAAAGCCACTTGAATCCTCGCTTGTAAATCGGGAAGTTCATTGATCACGAAAATGCCACGGTGCGCTCTAGGGATTAAACCAAAGTGGATAACCCTTTCATCGTTGTAGGTCAATTTCAGGTTGGCAGCTTTAATGGGATCTACATCTCCAATCAAATCGGCCACGGTCACATCAGGCGTAGCTAGTTTTTCAGTGTAGCGTTCGCTGCGGTGCAACCATGCAATAGGGGTATCATCACCTTTGGTGGCAATTTCATGATGCCCGTACCACGAAATGGGATTCAAAGGGTCGTCGAAAATCTCGCTACCCGCAATATAGGGAATGTACTCGTCCAGCAAGTTCACCATTAAACGGGCAATACGTGTTTTGGCCTGTCCCCTCAAACCCAACAACAATACATTATGTCGGGCCAAAATTGCAGTTTGCAGTTCGGGAATGACGGTTTCATCGTAACCCAAAATCCCTTCAAAACCTGCTTCTTTTTGCTGTAACTGTTTAATTAAATTTTTCCTAAGCTCGTCTTTAATACTTAACGATTGATATGAGGTTGCTTTTAGTTCTCCTAGAGTTGTTGCTTGCATATTTTTTATTTAGTCGGGAAGTCCTTAAAGTCAGGAAGACCGAAGTATCATAGGCATGCTAACTTCGGCCTTTCGGTCTCTTCACTTTCGGACTACCGTACGGTTCTTCTTCTGTTTTTAATATAATCTTCAAAAATGTACTCGCCTAAGCCATTTAGCGAGCTGTAAAAGGCCCTGCCGCCATTAATTTGTGTAAATTGCCTCACAAACTGCTGCAAGTAAGGGTCTTTGGCAATCATAAACGTGGTGATGGGAATGTTTAATCTTTTACACTGTGCCGCCATGTTCAGCGTTTTGCCAATCACTTTTCTGTCCAATCCCACACTGTTTTTGTAATAACGCCCATTCTCCTTCAAGCAAGTAGGCTTGCCATCCGTTATCATGAAAATTTGCTTGTTGTGCGTTTTTCGCCTGCGTAACAAATCGGTAGCCAGTTCCAAACCTGCAAAAGTGTTGGTATGGTAGGGCCCAACTTGCAAGTAGGGCAGGTCTTTAATGCTGATTGGCCAAGCATCGTTCCCAAAAACCACGATGTCCAAAGTATCTTTCGGGTATTTGGTCTTAATCAGTTCAGCCAAAGCCATGGCCGTTTTCTTAGCAGGAGTAATGCGGTCTTCCCCGTATAAAATCATCGAGTGCGAAATGTCGATCATCAACACAGTAGAAGTTAAAGTTTTGTAGTCCTTTTCTTCCACTTCCAAATCACGTTCTGTAAGCGTGAAATTGCCTAAGCCATGATTTATTTGGGCATTGTGGATAGAAGCCGTCATGTCGATTTGGTCCAAACTATCCCCGAAATTAAACTCCCGTCGGTCTGCATTTTTTTCTTCGCCAATCCCCGAAATATTGCTGTTATGATTACCCTTTCCAGCTTTTTTAAGCTTTCCGAAAATTTCTTCCAAGGCCGACTTACGAATGGTTTGTTCCGTTTTGGCAGTGATTTTTACCTCCCCATCCTCTTCCTTCAAATAGCCCTTGTCCTTCAGGTCTTCAATGAAATCACCCATTCCATAGTCGTTGTTAGTAAACTTGTATTGCTTGTCCAACTCATTCATCCAAGCCAAAGCTTCGCCAGCATCCCCAGCCGTGTAATTGAGGAGTTGCGTAAATAATTTCAGCAATTCATCAAAGCCACCTTTGGGCAATTCGTTCGGTAAAAATTTAGAAAACTGATAACCTTTCATATCGCTCTTAGCACCTTTCATTAACGTAACAACTAAGGTAATGGTTTGCCAATGGAATATTTTAAGGCAGATGTCATATTCTTTTAAGAAGTGCCTTTTGCCATTTGCTGTTAAAATAGTCCATTTTTAGCATTTTAAGACTTGGAAATGATCGTTCGTTTTCCATCGGATACGCAAGTCCTGCTGTTCGCTACTATCTTTTTGTTGTAGCCACTGCCCTAAACCTCGTAGGTTTCAAAAACCTACGAGGTTTTTTCCTTGCGTTGGTGCAACAAAAAGGATAACGCTGCCATCTGGTTTATTGAGCAAAGGCATTGCATCTAATTTTTTCCTGTCATTCCAACGAAAGGATGAATCTCATAAAGCGGAAACGCTGAACAACTAACAAATAAGATGGTCAACGTTTAGCTCCAGTGCCCACTGCTATAAAAAACCTCGTAGGTTTTTAAAACCTGCGAGGTTTGAATGCTTAAAGCTTTCCTCGCTCTGCAAGTAAAATAATTACAGCGCCAATGGTGTAGGCCCATATATCTTCCCAAGCAAAATAATTTCCAATCACTACATTGGCTAATCTAGAATGTTCCAAGCCCACTCGTTTTACAAATTGAAAATATTGGAGTGTTTCTATCAGATAGGCAAAGAGTAACACGCCAATAGTTGTTTTTAAAACAGGTAGGTTAACGAAAGCTTTTACAAAACAATAGATGAGAATAACCACCAACACATCGCCAACATAAGGGCGAACGAATTGGTCATTAATGTAAAGTGCAATCAGGACTTCTGTGATGAAAAGGATCACGGCAAGAGCAAAATACCTGATGTTGAATTGTATTTTCATTGGCTTTTGTATTTATGGTGCATGAAAATAAATTTATTAGATTTGTTAACAAAGGTTTTTTATGAAAAGATTATTGACGATCCTATTATGCTTTGTGGCTAGCCATGTAATGGCCCAAACCGCCCAAGACCGAACAGCGATTTTAAAAGTGTTGGAAGACCAGTGTCAAGGTTGGAACAAAGGAGATATGGATGCTTATATGCAAGGATATTGGAAAAGCGATAGTCTGCTGTTTGTTGGTAAAAATGGGCCTACTTATGGCTGGCAAAAAACTTTAGATAATTATAAGAAAGGTTACCCGGATAAAAGTGCGATGGGCTTTTTAACTTTCGGTATTAAAAAAATAGATTTTCTGGCAAAAGATAGAGCCTTCGTGTTGGGCAGTTGGAACTTGAAGCGAGAAAAAGATGAACCCAAGGGATATTTCACTTTGCTATTGAGAAAAATCAGTGGGCAATGGAAAGTGGTTGCAGACCATAGTTCTTAGCTAAATTTGGGCCTCCTTGCCGTGTCGAGGCACGAGACATCAAATAGATTCTGCGCTAAGCTCTGAATGACAAGGCTATTTCATCGGAGCCAACTTCCTATACTTCCTCGAAAAATAATACAAGGAGTAAATCGTAAGCGCTACACCAATGACAGACAATATCATCACGCTGCTCGAAAAGAAAGTTACCCAGTTCAGTTGTATTTTGAAAATCTCCTTGCTTACGAGGACTCCAATGCTGCCTACATACCCAAAAGCATCGGCAATATAAATGAGAAAGCCAACGTTGCTGGCATATTTAAAGGTAGAAATCAATCGGTCGAAGAAAATGGCATTAAAGGGAATGTAAACCATGTACAAACCAAGCCCTACTAAAGTCATCCAAGCAATGGGGCTCAGTTGTCCTGATTTAAATAATAACGTACAAGCTCCAGCCAAAATAAAACCTATTAGAATAAAATAATGCGCTGTTTTTAACGCTACAAAATTATTTTTAATCATCACCATGCTACCAATGAGCGCGAGTACAATTAAGGTAATTGGTGTTTCGGTTTTAGAAAATATGGCTGGTTGGTTAAAGAACCCCATTTCCTTCCACATCTCGGCACTGAAGTTATCCCTAATGTCCCTAAAGATGGTAGCAAAACAATAGATGATGACACAGGCGACAATTCCGCCCAAAAAATCACGAATGAATTTCTTTCGGTCATCAGCGGTCATGGCTACCCGTTGCGACCTAAAAGCAATGTCTTCCGCATCTGGCTGGGGAATTCTTTCCATCAAGTAAACAAACAAAAGCAAGGGAAGGCAGAATACCAATCCAGCATAAAAAGGCATCCAAAATTCGCTAATGCCAAAATTGTTCATCAGCAAAGCACCTACAGATTTCACAAAGCCAGAAGCAAAAATAAAGCTAACAGCTAGCGCTGCTCCAATAAAATCAGTACTTCTTCGTCCTTCTACATAAGAAAATACAACGCCCCAAAGCATGCCTAAAGGGAAACCATTTACAAAAAGAAAGACAATGTTGTAAGGGGATGGAACGATGGCAAACAGTAGCCAGCTTAACCACGCAATGCTAGTAAGCACCAATATGATTTTGCCACGACCTGTTCGTTGTAGTTCGGAAATGTATTTGATGCCATAAAATTTTGCCAATAAATATCCCAGCATTTGGCTAATCACCAACACTGTTTTATAGCTGTATCCAGCAATAGTTAAGCCATCAAAAGTGGCTACGGTAAAAGTTTTACGGTAGCCGAAAATCATGGTGTAGGCTAAAAACACCACTACGGCGGCGTAAAGCCCAGTTTGGATAGATTTACGGGTATTGGTTTGGCTCATAAAAGGTTAATCTTAATTGAAGATAACCTAAAATAGCACGAAAAACTAAAGAAGTCGCAATGAAATTACACGGACGCTGTACTGCGGATTTGCTCAATTTCTTTGAGTGCCGCATTCCATAAATTAATTCGTTGTTTTAAGGCTTCTTCTACTGCAGCTGAAGCTTCGTTCCAAGCATTTTCTTCATTCCCACAAAGTTCGCTGGTCATCTCCAATGCCAAGTGGCTATGGTGATCGCCATCCACTTCAATATGTCGGTCTAAATAATATTTGAAAATAGTGACTTGGTCAGGATGTTTGCTGTTTAAATCATTCACCATGCTGTGGAACATATTGGGAATTAAATCTTCACGGCCGAAGGTAAAAGCTGCTGCGGTAGCGTGGTTTTTGCCTGCATTGATGATGGCAAAAGTACTATTGATAAACTGTTGTGCTGCCAATGGAACGTTCGCCAGAGCATAAGCTTCTTCAAAGGTTTTTCCCACTTGAAGCGATTGGATAAACGTTTGGATAGGCTGGGTATTGGCCCCAACTTGTACCATCGCATCAATATATAGTTCAAAATGACTTTTGATATCGCCCTTTTCGTCCACATCAGATTCTTCGCCAGCAACAATTTCATTGATCAATTGTCTTGTTTTGGCATTTCCAACAGGGAACCAAGGTAGGGTAGTGCAGGTAAGATTGATCTGTAATGCTTTAAGTAACGACATGAAATCCCAAACGGCATAAATATGATGCTCCATGAAAATACGTAACTCGGGTAGCTCGCTAATTTGAGTGTAAACACCATGGTTTACAATTTGATTTCTGAGCGTTGCTGTTGTTTGGTTGATTTTCTCGATATGGGAATTCATTTTGGGGGATATTTTTAAGGTTTACGAAGTTGTTTGAAAAATCGTAAGTGTCTGTTGTGGGTGTTTTTATTGTTCTAAAGTGAAGTTCTTGTAGTAAAAATCTTTGTCGGCATCGGTAATTTCACGGATTACCTTGCACGGATTGCCTGCTGCAAATACATTGTCGGGAATGTCTTTGGTGACTACACTGCCCGAGCCAATCACGACATTGCTGCCAATGGTAACGCCAGGGTTGATGACTGTGTTGCCGCCCAACCAAACACTGTTGCCAATGGTAATGGGCTGTGCCCATTCATGTTCTTGGTTACGTAAATTTGGGTGTATTGGATGTCCTGCGGTGTAGATAGCCACATTTGGCCCAAAAAAAGCGTGATTACCGATTGAAACTTTCGCACAATCTAAAATCACTAGATTGAAGTTACTGTAGAAATGATCGCCAACTTCAATATTATAACCGTAATCGCAACGCAAAGGCGGTTCTACATAGAACATGGTTTCGGTTTTGCCAAATAGTTTTTTGATGAGCTGTTTGCGCTGCTTGATTTGTTTTGGAGGCAAGTTATTAAATTCGAAAACAATTTCACGAGCCTTTAATCTATCATTGGCCAGTTCATTATCTCCAGCTTGATAGGCTTTGCCAGCCAGCATCTTTTCTTTTTCGGTAAGTTGCTTTTCTCCCATAGTTCGCGAAATTAAGCAATGGCGTAGCTAAGCTGCAATTATTTTTACGTTTATGAGATTTGGGTGTTTTTTTGCAGGTTTTTGTGTCTTAAACCCGATTGCACGGTTATCCTTTTTTGGTGCCTGTAGAAGGGCTGCTTGCAAGCACTTTGAAGAACTCAGTGTAATGTTGGATGGCAGTTCCATCCACAAAAAAGATAAAAGTAAAAGCGGGGCTATCGTAACCGACGCCCCGCTGCAAGTGCTTTTCTGAATATTTTTAAAGTTTGCCTTTTGCGTAAGCGTTTTCTGCTCTTTTTACAGCTAGCTTTTCGCGGTAGTTGGCATATTTTTCTTTGAACATCATTTTGATTAAGCTGTCTACTGCGCCATGTCTAAATAAGCTCCAAACGCTGGCTACTTTACGGCTAATGGATTGGTCCCAAGCTCTTAAACTCAAAGAGAATGAGCCATCTACGTATTTCATCCAGTGCCACATTCCAGTAGGCATAAACAGGGTGTCGCCATGTTCAAGGAAAACTTCGTAACCTTCGATGCCGTTTAATGACGGGAATTTTTCGAAATCAGGATTGTCTACTTTATAATCTTCCAAAGCATAAGTTGCATTTGGTAAGCAATAAAGGCGCTTTTTCCATTTGTAGTCGAACAAGATGATATGCTTGCGACCACCAAAGTGGGTATGGAAAATATGTGGAAGGTCAATGTCGTAATGTAGGAAAGTTACCGAGTTTGAGCCGCCAAAAAACATGGCAGGCATGCTTTCGATAAATCCGCCCATTAAATCTTTAGGGATTTTGATGTCGTTAATTAGGCTTGGTACTTTTTTGAATAAGTTGAAGAAAAATATCCTTAATTCTGTAGGCTCACGCTTAATAAGATCAAGGTATTCGCCAAATTTCATGTGTGTGGTTGCAGCGTTAATAGGTTTGCTTGGGTCTGCTTTTGAATTGTCGTAAAGCGGCACTTCAAGCTCTCCTGCAATTTCCTTCAAGTACTCGGTAGTCCACTTTTCTCTTGCAGGCCAGTCTTTGGTAAGGCCTTTAATAATTAAAGGACGTTTTTTCTTCAGATAATTCTTCTTAAAGTCCTCTGGGGTGATGGATTCTACGGTGTCAACGGGTTTTAATATAAAGCTCATTTGGTGTAGTTTATAAACTTTCGGTTAATTTAAGCTAAATTAATTGGTACAAAGTTGTAATAAAAAACTTAAAGATGTGTGACTATTGTGTAAAAGTAGGGAATAAAGTGATGTAAATCATAATGTTTTTTAGCCCTAAAAGACTCAGGTAACCTTGGTTTTTTTTATGAGCTTGGCAAAATATTTAGGGAAAAATCTCTTTAGCAGAACGCCCTTTACTTCTTTTCCGCCAATGTAAACTTCATCTTTCTTGTTTTCAATTGCCTTGATGATTTGTTTAGCACATTCATCTGCCGCCATTCCGTTTTCTTGGGCAGCGTCCATCGTTCCTTGTGTGGTGCCGTTGGCGGTTAAGGCGTTAATGGTGACTTTGGTTTTGATGAAACCTGGACAGGCTAACATGATATGGATATTTGGATTGTCCAACTCTATTCTTAACGATTCGAAATATCCGTGTAGCGCATGTTTGGATGCGGAATATGCCGAACGGAACCTGGTGCCGAACTTGCCAACTAAGCTGCTTACACATACAATGGTCCCAGTATTTCGGTTAATCATTCGTGGTAAAACGGCTTTGCTTAAAATTACCGTTCCCCAAAAATTGATGTCCATAAAGCGCTGTTCCATTTTAAGGTCAGTTTCTAAAGCTAAGGCCCTCTGGCTAATGCCGCCACTGTTAATCAGTATATCGATATGCCCGTAAATACGTATTGCATCCGCGGCTTTGGTAGGAAGGCTTTCACTATCTTCAAGGTCCAGCGAAAGTACGTGTACGTCGATTTGGTTACGGCACTTTTGTTTTACACGGAACAATTCATCTCTGTTGCGAGAAGAAATAATGAGTTTCGCACCAGCTGCATTTAGTTCGTATACGAGTGCCTCGCCAATTCCCGATGATGCACCTGTGATCCATACTATTTTATTGTTCATCATATCGTTTTACGATTTTACCTCCAAAGGGGAAGTAGTGATTTTAGTTTAATTCATCTTCGTCTAAGAAAAGTGCTGCGGCAATACCATCCGCAAATAATTTTCCTTTATTACTAAGATAAATGTGGTGGTTGTCGATGTAAACTTTTTCGTCGGATAGATAAGGTTTGATGTTTTTAAGGATGAGTTCCTGTGGTTTTTTACCAAACTGGGCATTCACTTTTTCAAGGCTGATGCCCCACATGGTACGTAGTGAAGTCATCACATATTCGTTAAATTGATCAGCGTTGTTCAGCTGTTCGATGGTTTCAGGCAGCTGTTTTTTACCAATGCTTTCTAAATATTTTGCATTGTTGGCAATGTTGATATAACGATTGATGCCATCAAAACCGTGGGCAGAAGGTCCAATCCCTAAGTAAGGGACACCTTTCCAGTAGTTGGTGTTGTGAACTGCATATTTCCCTGGTAAACTGTAATTGGAAATTTCGTAGTGATCAAATCCATTGCCGGTTAAGGTATCTACCAACATGAGGAACTGTTCAGCACTTTGGTCGTCGCTCACCATCGGTTGTTTGCCTTTTTCAATGGCATTGGCAAGGGCTGTACGTGGCTCAACGGTGAGTGAATAGGCCGAAATATGAGGTACTTCAAGCGAAATTGCCGTTTGGATATTGCTAGTCCATTTCTCGTTGTTGAGTAAAGGATATCCGTAAATAAGATCAATGGTTAGTTTTTCAAAACCAGCATCTTGACTTCTTTTAATACAGTCGGTAGCTTCTTGCGCATTGTGGGCACGGTTCATCCAAATCAAATCTTCATTGAAAAAAGATTGTGTCCCTATGCTAAAACGGTTGAAGGGCAATTGCCTTAATTCGGTAATTTTTTGAGCGGTAAGGTCATCTGGATTGGCCTCTATCGTGATTTCGGCATTGGCAGAAATGGAGAACCACTGTTCAATGGTTGCCAGTATTTTTTGCAGTGCAGCACTTGGTAAGGTGGTTGGGGTGCCGCCGCCAAAGTAAATGCTCTCTATTTGCTGGTTTGCCAATCGGTCTTTCTTCATCACTATTTCCATGCAAATGGCTTCCACCATTTCATCTAAGTATTTAGTAGAAGTGGTAAAGTGAAAATCGCAATAAGTGCAAGCTTTTTTGCAGAAAGGAATATGGATATAAATACCTGCCATTTTTGCAAAGGTAGGTTAATTTGAATTTAGGCAATCACAGAGCGGGGCTAATTTTTTATAATAGGAGAGTCAGATTAATTTTATGTTGCTATTTTAGCGATATGATAGCTGTAAATGAGTATTTTGATGGAGCCGTGAAATCACTGGCTTACGAAAACAATGGAAAGTCTACCGTGGGCGTGATCAATGCTGGCGAATATGAATTTGGCACATCCACGCATGAAACGATGACTGTAGTGGAAGGTGCAATGGAAGTCTTGCTTCCTAGTCAAAACGAGTGGAGAACTTATCTCGCTGGACAGCAATTTGAAGTGCCAGCCCATACTTCATTTAAGGTAAAAGCCGCACAGCAAGTTGCTTATTTGTGCAAATACAAATAGAAAAGCTGAAATAAGCCTGCCTCCTTTATTATTTTTGATGCGTATGAGATGCTTAGTTGTATGGCTTTTGATTTGTTTTAGTGTAAGCTCATCGGCGCAGCAGATCTATAGAGTATCGGTAGTTTTGCCCGATACCGCTAAAGCTATTGCCAAAAAAATCTCCTATCAAAAAGAGGTCTCAGATAGTTTGGCTGTTTATCGCGAAGCGGAGAAGGTATTGTCGCAACTGCAATTTCGGGGCTATTTGTTGGCAGAAATTAGCAAGCTAAACTTTAAAGGAAAAGAGGCAACCATCAGTATTTTGCCTCATCAATTGTACCGATGGGTCAGTTTGTCTAGCGGTAATTTACCTAGTGCAGCTAAGCAAGCAGCTGGATTTAGAGAGCGAAGCTTTGAAAGTGCCGCTTTTAATGCAGACAGGTTAAGCCATCTTTTTGAAACACTTTTAACTTATTACGAAAACAATGGCTATCCATTTGCCAGCGTGAGCTTGGAGCAGATCCATATTTTGAATAACTCAATTTCGGCCAGTGTTCATGTAAAACCTCAACAACGGCTTTTTTTTGATACCATACAAGTGGTGGGTAGCGGTCAAATTGCTCAAAAATACATACAATCCTACCTTAATATTAAAGCTGGCGCTCCATACGTCGAAAAAACAGTTCAAGCCATAGAGAACCGTTTGCGTGAGCTGCCTTTTTTAACGGTGGTAAAGCCAACAGAAATTAGATTTTCGGGGGAGAAAGCCAAGGTGAGTATCTTTGTGAACAAAAGAGATGCGAACCAGTTTGATGGAGTGGTTGGTCTGCAACAAAATGCGGCTACGGGTAAAACACAGTTGGTCGGAAATTTAAGGTTGCATTTGCAAAATGCTTTTAAAAGGGGAGAGCAACTTAACTTTAATTATCAGGGACTTTCTCAACGCAGCCAATTACTAGATGTGAAAGCGATAGTGCCACATGTATTGAATACAGATTTTGGTCTAAGTCCAAGTCTTTATTTGTATAAACAAGATTCATCTTTTTTAAATGTAGATACCAAGCTTGGGTTTAATTATCTAATGAAAGGCAATAATACTTTTCAGTTTTTTGTCGAGAACAAATCCTCACGACTTTCATCCGTAGAAGCTTATCAAAATGCAACCACACTGCCGCCAGTATTGGATGCCAATACTATTTTTTACGGGTTGGGATTAAATATGGAAAATCTCGATTATCGCTATAATCCGCAAAAAGGCTATAGCTTGGTCTTGGATGTGGCCGTAGGAAGTAGAAAGATCAAACGTAATGCGGCCATCCCCGAACAGCTTTATCAAGGAATAACATTAAGCAGTACTTCTTACCGATGGTTTAGCCATATTAATTATTATATCCCATTAGCCAAACAACTTGTTTTTGCTTTGGCAAATCAAACAGGGATTATTAACAGTAAGCAATTGCTTGAAAATGAAGTATTCAGGCTTGGTGGGCAACGAAGTTTAAGGGGGTTTAATGAACTTTCAGTACTGGCCACCCAATATACCTATGGTAACGCCGAACTAAGATATTTGCTGGAGCAAAACTCTTTTCTTTTTGCTTTTTATAACCAAGGATATTTGCAATACAAGGCCTCAAAGCAAAGCTACACCGATTTTCCTTTGGGTTTTGGGGCAGGTGTGAACTTCGAAACCAACTTAGGAATACTTTCCATAAGCTATGCATTAGGCAAACAACGAAATAATCCCTTAAATTTGCGCAACGGGAAAGTGCACTTCGGCGTTACTGCCCTATTTTAATATGTCAAAAAAAAGCTTTTTGTTTTTCTTTCTAATTGCCGTAACGACTGTCTTCAGTCAAGCACAAGTTCCAGTGCAAAAAGATACAGCACATAATGTTCTGTTTTTGCAAGATAGTTTGCTTGCTGATACCGCGCAGGTGAAGGCCATAGATACTTTAACGCCCAATATTTTAAAAATAAGAGATTCGCTAACCAATGCGCTATGGTTGGATAGTTTGAATCGTGGCTATGGTTTTGAAGTATTCTCTTTGCAAAAAGTAATTGCCCAAGCAAATAATCCTCAAGAGAAAGTAAGCTACCAACATGGTCAGCTTTTGCCCAAGGGGGATGTTTGGGTTTTGGGTATTATTGGATTTTTGTTGGTGCTTTTTGCCATTTTAAAGAATGCTTTTGGCAAGCAGCTTAGTTCAGTAGTACAATCTTTCTATAGCAATAGAGCACTTGCCAACTTGAATAAGGAAGATAACTTGGTGACGTCCTGGTCATTTTTGTTGTTATTTATCCAATTCGGCTTTACTATCGGGATGTTTTTTTACCTCGCTGCCCAGTACCAAAATTTACCAGCAGCCAATCAGGGAGGGTTTAGTTTCTTTGTAACAGTTTCGGTAGGTGTAATCTTTTTATATTTGCTTAAAATAATATGTCTTAGGTTTATTGGTTTCGTATTTGATGTGCAGCGCCCGCTTCATCAATACATCTCAATATTATATTTAAGTTATTTTAATACCTCTTTATTGTTCATTCCCATCATCATAGCCTTTGCCCTATCTGCTAAAAAATACGGTGCTAGCTATATCGTCTTAGGGATATCAGCCTTGCTGCTCATCTTTGTTTTTCAGTTCATAAGGGCAGCAATAAATATTTTATCACAATATAGGTTTCCTAAATTGTATTTATTTTTGTATTTTTGCACCCTCGAAATTTGCCCTATATTGATATTAATCAAGGCAGTAGGTATATAAGTGCTAACTAGGAAAATGCAAGAAAACAAAGACGAAAGATTGCGCAAGGTAAAAAGTATATTGGTAACCTTGCCTAAGCCAGAAACTGAAAAATCGCCATATTTTGATTTAGCCAAGAAGTATAATCTAAAAATAGATTTCCGCTCTTTTATTCACGTTGAGGGCGTTCCGGCCAAAGATTTTAGGAAAGAAAAAATCAATTTGGTTGATTATACGGCAGTGGTTTTTACCAGCAGAAATGCTGTTGATCATTTTTTTAGGATTTGTGAAGAGATGCGCTTCGAAGTTTCAGTGAATTTAAAATACTTCTGTATCTCAGAATCTACGGCACTTTATCTCCAAAAATATATTCAGTACAGAAAACGTAAGATTTTCTTCGGAAAGCAAACGGCTGCTGATTTGGCTGAAGTACTAAAGAAACACGCGGGGGAGAAGTTCCTTTACCCTTGTTCGGATGTAGCAACTGAGGATACCATGAACTTTCTTCAGAAAAATGGCTACGATGTAACACCTGCGGTACTGTTTAGGACCGTGGTAAGCGACCTTTCTGACCTGGCTGATGTGTTTTATGACATCCTAGCTTTCTTTAGCCCTTCGAGTATTCAGTCACTGTATATAAATTTCCCCAATTTTCTACAGAATAATACTCGTATTGCAACTTTTGGTTTAAATACCCAAAAAGCGGTGGCCGATAAAGGTTTGATTGTGGATATTGCGGCACCAAATCCAGAAGCACCTTCAATGATTATGGCGCTGGAGAACTATATCAAAAAATCCAACAAATAATTGCTCAAATACCTGTTTATAGGTATTGATATGCAGTTGGTTATCGTTTAACTTGCAAATTAAATGCTTCTTAGATGACGATAACATAATAAAGCAATAAAAATAGCGTTAACTTCTACTGGTTGTCAGGTAGGTACATTTAAAATGTGCCTATTTGATGACCTTTGGTGGTTTTACGGATAAAACCGTCGCTTTAAAGACGAGTCAATTATCTCTAAAATTCTTGCGTTTTGAAATAAACAGAATGTTAATAAAATATTTCGATACAAAAAGTGTGGATTTTTTTGTGCGAATAGTTGTTAATCTCAATGTTAATTGATAAAATTGCTATAAAATTGCTTAGACAACATATGAAGAAATTATACTTTCTTGCGATTACCGTGCTTTCTTTAATGCTTTCTAGTTGCGGAAAGGGCGGTAATGGGGAATTAGTAGGGGCTTATAACAGGAAATTCAAGAACAATGCTATCCCGTTGGGGATGGTTTATATACCTGGTGGTCGTAACCTTTTGGGGATGACCGATGAGGATATTACCTTTTATCAAGGCAAACAAAGTAAGATGGTTTCGATGAGCCCATTCTATATGGACCAAACAGAGATCACCAACGCTGAGTACAGGCAGTTCGTGAATTGGGTAAGAGATTCCATCGCCGTTACTAAAGGTAATATTGACGATTATTTCATTAAGCCAAAAGGTGGTGCTGCCGCTGGACCTTCTACTTTTAAAACCATCGACTGGAAAAAAGTAGGAAATGGTTCTAATCTTTGGAGAAATAAGAAACCAGACGTACAGAATAAGCTAAAAGCGATGTATATCAATGATAACCTTTCAAGCTTTACCAATGGTAAGAATGATAAGGATATTGATATTAAGCTTTTGCGCTATGCTTTTGTAGAGAAAAACTTGGATATGGCTTTGGAAAATGCTTCATCGCCTAACAGACAACGTATCGACGATTACGATATCTATACTGATAATCCAACTCCTGGAAAAGTAAACGAACACCCTTCTGTAATGGTTTACCCTGATACCTTGGTTTGGAGAAAAGATTACACTTACGAGTATAACGATCCAATGGTTGAGGCTTACTTTAACCACCCTTCGTATGACAGATATCCGGTAGTTGGGGTTACTTGGGATCAATCAAGAGCTTTTAGTAACTGGCGTACGCAGTTTTATGAAAATGTTGCCCGTCAGCGTAAATTGCCTTCTAATTCTAGATTAAAATACGATTTGCCAACGGAAGCTGAATTTGAATACGCGGCCCGTGGTGGTAGAACACAAACTAAATATCCTTGGGGTGGTCCTTATATCATGAACGCCAAAGGTTGTTTGCAAGCAAACTTTAAAGTGGGTAGAGGTAACTACGCGGATGACGGTGCTTTATACACTGTTGAAGCTAAAGCATACTTGCCAAACGATTACGGTTTATATAACATGTCGGGTAACGTAGCAGAGTGGACCTTGAACTCTTACAACAGCTCATTGCCAGAGGATAAAAACCCAATTTTTAGAAAAGGTAAACGTAAGGTTGTGAAAGGTGGCTCATGGAAAGATATCGGATTTTTCCTTCAAAACTCAGTAGCGCAACACGAATACCAAAACATTCCTAGATCATACATCGGTTTCAGATGTGTGTCACACTACGCAGGAAATAGCTTAATGTAAAAACAGAAATTAAAATAAAAAACCACAAACTAAAAAATTAACTATTAAGAATTATGGCAGGAAAATATGCTACTAATGAGGCGAAATTACACTTAGCAACGTCAATCGGTGCGTCTATTGTAATTGTTGGTGCGTTATTTAAAATCCTTCACTTGGGAGGTATTTGGGGAAGTATCATGATTGGGGTGGGACTGGGTGTAGAGGCTATTCTGTTCCTGCTAGGCGGTTTGTTCCCTCCTCATGCAGATGTGGAATGGGATAAAGTTTACCCCCAATTGCGTAAAGATGGAAAACCTACACCTAACGATGCAATCCCTCAAGTTGCCGCGGTAGGAGGTGCTTCTTCTACTGGTGCATTAGATAAACTAGTAAACGAAAAAATTGGTGCAGAATTGATCGAAAGCCTAGGTAATGGCTTACGTACTTTTGGAGATAGAGTAGCAAGTATCTCTAGTGTGGCAGATGCTTCTTTAGCTACTAATGAATTTACATCTAACGTAAAAGGCGCTAGCGCTAGCCTTGGTAATATGAATGCTGCTTTTGGTAAAGCTACTGAGCAATTGGCTGAGTTAGGTGCTAGCAATGCAGATTCAAAAGCTTATCATGAGCAAGTAAATAATTTGGCAAAAAACCTTTCGGCTTTAAATGCAGTGTATGAATTAGAATTGCAAGATTCTAGCGCTCACTTAAAATCAATGAATAAATTTTACCAGAACTTGGCCTTAACCATGGATAACTTCAATGAATCGATGGAAGATTCGAAACAGTTTAAAGAAGAAGTTGGTAAACTTGCCAAGAATCTGTCGTCGTTAAATGCCATTTATGGTAACATGTTAACGGCAATGAATCAACCACGTGCTTAATGGTCATATTAATCTAACTTATAAATATTGATATAATATGGCAGGAGGTAAGGAAACGGCAAGGCAGAAGATGATTGGTATCATGTATTTGGTACTATTAGCTATGCTTGCCCTAAACGTTTCTGATTTGGTATTAAAAGCTTTCAAGAACATTAATGATAGTTTGAATACCTCTAAAGAAAACGTTGGAAATAACATCACCCAACTTTTAAGAAATTACGAAAGCACAAAAGCCAAGGAGAGTGGCGATAATTTGCTTAAATTAAATAGAGCAAAAGAAGCGCAAAAGGTTGCTGAAGATTTGATCAAGCATATTGATGGACTTCAAGCAAAGATTGCTGAAGAGGGACTTGACGAAAATGGCGAATTAGTGCAAAAAAACAACCTCGATATTGGTCAAAATATCATGGGTAGCGACACTGAAAATAAAGCAGGTAAAAAATTACAAGCTAAAATTAACGAAACAGGTAAGAAATTAGCTGCGTTGTTGCAGGCTGATGAGGGTAAGCCGACTTTTATGCTACAAGCACTTGATCCGGTAAAACCTAAAGCTGGCGAACCAAAAACGTGGACAGGTAATAATTTTGGTGAAGGTGTGCCTTTAGCCGCTTTCAGAACCATTTTGACGATGTTGCAGAATGATGCTAAAAACATGGAAGCGGACATCATCAATAAGATTTTGGCTGACAAACCTATTGTGGTACTAGATCAGTTTGAAGCGGTTGCGGTTGCACCTTCTTCATACGTGATACAAGGCCAGCCCTATAAAGCTGAAATTTATTTGACTGCTAGTGATTCTAAATCTAGTCCAGATGTTAGTGTGAATGGGAATAAAGTGCCTACTGAAAACGGAAAAGGTGTTTATACAGGCGGTACTGGTAGTGTAGGTACTTTCACTTGGAAAGGTACGATTAGAGTTAAAGAAAGAAACGGTAACATTAAGACTTACGAAACTAAACCACAGACTTATCAAGTGGCTGCCCCTTCGGCAACGGTTTCTTCTGATAAGCTGAATGTGATTTATGCGGGTATTCCGAATCCATTTACTATTTCTGCTGCGGGTTTTCCGAATATTAATGCTTCCATTACAGGTGGTGGTTCGTTAACCGGTGGCAATGGAAAATATATGGTAAATGTACCGGGTTCCTTAGTAGGCAAAGAAGTTTCTATCAGTGTTTCTGGTACAAATGCTGGGAAAACAGTGAACTTGGGCGCTCCTAAATTTAGAGTAAAAGCCATTCCTGCACCAGTAGCTAAAGTTGGTGGTTACGGTGGTGGCGATATTGCTTCCGTACAATTGAAAAGCGAGTCGGAAATTGAAGCTGATTTAGATGATTTCCCTTTTGATGTGAAATTTAAAATCTTGCGATTTGAAGTAACAGTAATTAAACCTCGTGCTGATGCGATTACGATATCAGGACAAGGTGGTAATTTTACTGGAGCAGTAAGAAGTGCAATCAATGCGGTATCGCCAGGAACAAGGGTTATTTTTGACCAAATTGTTTCTCAAGGCCCTGATGGTAGACAAAAGGTTTTACCTGCGTTGGTATTTAATGTAAAATAATTGAAGATGAAAAAGATTGCGTTGTCGTTGGTATTAATTGCGGTAATTTCAGTTACTGGTTTTGCCCAAAAAGCGAATACCAATAAGAAAGGTGCAAAGAATCCTCCTGCTAAGGTGGTACAAGAAGCTCCTAAGACAGAAGTTCCAAAAGTAGATACCACCAAAACGGTTAAGAAAAAGCAAAAGGTAAAGCCAAAAGATGGCTATGCCATGGAGAAGGAATTAAGGGATACGGCTTCAGAAAAAGCATTTTTAGCAGTAATTAAGGATGAGGACGTAGTGCTTACCAAACGCGTTTGGAGAGATATCGATTTACGCGATACCATTAACGGTGTACTTAACTTCCCAAAATCAAGGTTAATAGATGTATTGCTCACTCAAGTAAGATTAGAAGAGCTTACCGCTTATAACCCTAAAAACCCAACCACTTTGGATGATGACGATGCTTTTAATTTCCCATTAGATACGGCTGAAGCAATTAAATTGGCAAATGGCGTGGTAAACGTAACCAACAATAAAACGGGAACAGTTACACAAGTGCCAGGAGAGTTTAATCCTGCTTTGTTCTTGAAATATAGAATTAAGGAAGACTGGGTTTTTGATGGTAAAAGAGGTGTTTTCGAACCTCGTATCATCGGCTTGGCTCCTTTGAAGTTCAATGAGCAAACTAAAGATTGGCAACCCGTATTTTGGATCGCCTATGAGGAAGCTAGAGATATTTTAGCAACCAAAAGACTTTTCAATGCTTTAAATGACTCTTCGCCATTAAGCATGGACGATTTCTTTATACATCGTTTATTCTCTAGCTATATCGTTAAGGAAACCAACTCTGGTGATTATAAAGTAAAAGATTTAATTACTGATCCTAGGCTACGCTTATTGGAAAGTGAACGTATCAAGAAAAAAATGGCTGATATGGAACAAGGTCTTTGGGAATATTAACCAAGTCTAGTTCAACGAAATAAAAAGTCTCGATGTTTGTTCATCGGGACTTTTTTTTGTGATAGACTATTTTGTCATTTTAGTGCATCACGTCATTGCGAGTTACGAAGCAATCTTAATGCTAAAATCAAATGAGGTTGCTTTGTACCTCGCAACGACGTAAAAGTCCTGGTTTAGTTAGCTTCAGTATCGTTAAAGTAATTTACTAGTGTAACGACTTGTTTTTTGTTCAATAACTTGGATAGCTCTTCTGCACTAGCTTCTTTAATTCGCTTCACGGATTTGAAGTGCGTCAACAATTTTTCAGCGGTGCTTTTGCCAATACCTTCTATTTCTTCTAGTTCCGTTTTTAAAGTTCCTTTGTCTCGTTTTTTTCGGTGGAAAGTAATTCCGAAACGGTGCGCCTCATCACGAAGCTGCTGAATGATTTTCAACGTTTCCGATTTTTTATCTAGGTACATCGGTAAACTATCGTTAGGATAATAAAGTTCTTCTAGCCTTTTAGCGATGCCAATCACGGTGACCTTCTTGTCTATCCCTAATTTCTTTAAACTACTCACTGCAGATGAAAGCTGTCCTTTACCGCCATCAATTATAATCAGTTGAGGCAATGATTGATTTTCCTCTAACATCCGCTTATATCGCCTGTAAACAGCCTCCTCCATGGTCGCAAAATCATTGGGACCTTCTACTGTTTTTACGTTAAAGTGCCTATAATCTTTTTTGCTTGGTTTGGCATCTTTAAAAACCACAATGGCTGATACTGGATACTTGCCCTGAAAGTTAGAATTATCAAAACACTCGATATGATGAGGCAGTTGCGTAAGTCTCAAATCATTTTTCATTTGAGTAAGTACGCGTTCTGTTTTCAGTTCTGGATTTAGCTTTTCGTATTGGTTTAGTTTTTCTTTTTTAAAGAATAATACGTTCTTTTGAGAGAGCTCTAACAGTTTTTTCTTCTCGCCAAGCTTAGGTAGCGTAAGCTTTAAATTCATGTCCTCCAATGGGATTTCAAAAGGAACAATGATTTCTCGAGAGGTACTTTTAAATTTCGTTCTAAATTCGGCAATAGCGATAGATAAAAGCTCTTCATCACTCTCGTCCAATCGCTTTTTAATTTCTATGGTCTGCGTTTGGATAATCGCTCCGTTCATTACTTTGAGGTAATTCACAAAGGCATATCGTTCGTCACTGGCTATACTTACTACATCAATATTGGTGATGGCACTGCTTACTACGGTAGACTTGCTTTGGTACTTTTCTAAAACGCTCAGCTTTTTTTGGTAATTGTGTGCCAGCTCAAAATTAAGGTCCTCAGCAGCTGTTTTAACTACTTGCTTCACATCCTTAATGACATTGCCTATTTTGCCATTTAAAATATCTTTAATTTCTGCAATGTTGGTTTCGTAATCTTCCTTGGTTTGGTAGTTTTGACAAGGACCTTTGCAATTGCCAATTTGATATTCCAAGCATACCTTAAACTTTCCTGCATTGATATTCTCAGGTGTTAAAGGAAGATTGCAGGTACGCAGTGTGTAGGTTTCTTTAATTAAATCTAGGATGGTATGCATCATCCCTACAGAAGCGTATGGTCCTAAATAAGTCGAGCCATCTTTCACCATTCTACGGGTCGAAAAAACACGTGGAAAAGGTTCTTTTTTGATGACAATCCACGGATAGGTTTTGTCATCCTTTAGCATGATGTTGTAACGAGGCTGATGCTTTTTGATTAAGCTGTTTTCTAACAACCAGGCATCTATTTCGGTATCTACAATGGTAAATTGTATGCGTCTAATTTTCGACACCAATACCCTAGTCTTTCCGTTAATTTGTTTGTCCTTTACAAAATAGGAGCTTACGCGATTTCGGAGGTCTTTGGCTTTACCAATGTATATGAGTTTATCCTCAATATCAAAATATTGATAAACGCCAGGTTTATGGGGAATGTCTTTTAACGCTTTTTTGTAATCGAAACTGCTCATCTAGATGACAAATTTACACTAAAAAATTAGACCTCGTAGGTTTAAAACTTACGAGGTCTATTCAATATGGCATTTAGAATTTAAAAGCCCAATTTTTTGTCTAGCTCTGTGGTGGTTTGTTCCTGAGGCTGATATTGGTTACAGTCGTAAATGATGTTGACTCCGCTAGTAGGCGGATCAAAATCATTCTTGGTAACCTTTAGGTTTGGATTGGCATATACTCGCTTCATAAACCCAGCGTAAATAGGCAGTGCCGAATTAGCACCCTCGCCATCTCTAGTACTGGTAAAATGGAAAGCACGGTCTTCGCAGCCTGTCCAAACGCCTGCAACTAAATCAGGAGAGATGGCCATAAACCAACCGTCGGAGTTGTTTTGAGTAGTGCCTGTCTTTCCACCTATAGCACCGTTTATTTTGTATTTGTAGCTTAAGCGAGAACCAGTACCGCCTGTAATTACGCCACGTAACATGCGGGTCATCACATAGGCCACTTCTTCGTTCATTGCTACTTTAATAATAGGTTTGCTTTCGTAAAGCACTACACCATTTTTGTCTTCAATCTTGGTGATGAAATTAGGCTGTGTCCAAGCGCCCTTATTTGCAAAAACACCATACGCACCTACCATATCATAAATAGAAGCATCAAAAGTCCCCAGTGCAATAGAAGGTACTGCAGGTACATCACTAGTGATTCCCATCTTTTTGATCTCGTTCATTACTGCCGTTGGACCTACTTCTTTCATTAAAAAGGCCGCAATATAGTTTTGCGAAAAGGCTAGACCTTTTTGTAAGGTGATTTTGCCAGGCAGGGGCGTACCGGAATTACGTGGCGTCCAATCAGGGCTACCTGGATTAGAAATCGTTACAGGCTCATTCAGTACTTCAAAACATGGGGAATAACCATTTTCGATCGCTACGGCATAAGTAAAAGGTTTTGCGGTAGAGCCCACTTGTCTTTTACCCATCTTTACCTGATCGTATTTGAAATGCTCGAAATTAATACCGCCAACCCAAGCTTTAATGTTGCCCGTTTTTGGGTCCATGGCCATCATCGCATTGCGCAATAACAATTTGTAATACTTAACTGAGTCAATCGGTTTCATTAACGTATCAATGTTGCCACGCCACGTAAAAATAGTCAACTTAGAAGGGGTGTTGAAGTCAGTGTTGATTTCGTCATCTGATTTACCTTCTAATTTTAAAGCTTTATACCGGTCAGATCTTTTAATGCCTTGATCAATGAGTGTTTCTAAGCCTTTAAATGGATTTCTGCCTTTCCAGCTTTTAGTAAACTGGGCCTGCAAAGTCTTCATGTATTCTTTTTGGGCTTCTTCGGCATATACTTGCATATCGTAATTGATCGTGGTATAAATCTTTAGGCCGTCTCTATCTAAATCATAAGGAGTACCATCCGCTTTATTGATTGAACGATCTTCTAAAATCTTTTTTACTTCTGTTTTTAAAACCGCCCTGAAATAAGGGGCAATACCATCGTTGGTGGTTGCTGCATTAAAATGTAGGTTAAGTGGTTTTTCTTTCGCTCCTGCAAACTCGTCCTGAGTAATGTAGCCTTCTTTCACCATTAAAGCCATTACGGTATTTCTACGTTCTAAAGATCGTTCTGGATTTTTGGTAGGTGAATAACGGGTAATTCCTTTTTGTAAACCGATTAATACCGCTGCCTGAGGCACCGTTAATTTATCGGGTGTAGTATTGAAATATACTCTTGCCGCAGATTTGATACCGTAAGCATTATTCCCAAAATCTACCGTATTCAAGTACATGGTAATGATTTCTTCTTTGGTGTAGTTACGCTCTAGTTTAATGGCAATTACCCATTCTTGAAACTTTTGGATAATCCTTTTTGCGAAATTTTTGGCTCTTCCTTCTTCCGAAAAAAGGTTGAGTGCCAATTGTTGCGTAATGGTACTACCACCTTGCTTCTTTCCAGTGATGGCATATAAGAAAATGGTAAAAGTACGTTTGAAGTCGATACCCGAATGCGAACGGTAGCGAATGTCTTCCGTTGCAATCAGCGCATTGATCACGTTTGGTGAAATTTCGCTATAGTTAACGTTGGATCTGTTTTTAACAAAGTAAGTACCCAGAACTTTTCCTTCTTCAGAAATCACCTCGGTAGCTTCATTGCTTTTTGGGTGCTCAATGGCTCTAAATGAAGGGATTTCTCCAAAAACACCAAAGCCAATCATGATGATAAAAATAGCAAAAGCAATAATGCCTGCAATAAGCACTTTCCAAATGCGCCAATTGTATTTTCTGATAAGCTCTGGAGATAATGAATTGTTTTTTCTATAGTTCATTGCTACTGATATATCTAATGTACCTTTCTAGGGTATTTCGATTGGTGATTTTTTCTAGATTTTCTTTACTGATGGCAAAGGTAACATAATTAGCGGCAGGAATTTTCATGATTTTGCCTAATTGAGGCTTTATGCTCTCCACATATTGTTTCACATCGCCAACGCTGTTAAAGTCGCCCACAATAATCAATTGATCGTCATTTAGTTCCCTAAGCTGGTGTCGAAGGTTGGTGCCAGCATAGTTGCCACGATTAAACTGTCCAATACCAAAACGAGAAGTACTTACATTTAGTGCAGCCGAATTTACCGCCACTACATAATAATAGGTAGTTGAAGAAGCAGGGTTAAACAAGGTTTCTTTTACAGGCGGCGCAACTATAGGCTTAGCAACAGTATCCGCTGGTTTCGTAACTGCTATTGGCGTAACGATGGTATCCTTTTTGGTTACTGGCGGAATAATTACACTGTCTTTCTTTACTGGTTGAGGTACAATTACCGAATCCTTTTTAGGCTCAACCACTGGCTTTCTGGTGATCACCGTGTCCTTTTTAACTTCCTTAGGCACAGGTTTCACTTCAGGCTTCGGCTCTACTACAGGTTTTTGAACAGGTTTTTCTTCTACAGGTTTTGGTGCAACAGTTTGTGTAGGCGTATAAGTTTTTTTGCCTGTTGGATCAAGTAAATTAGCAATAATAGGTTCGTTTAGCCTTATCCTTGTTTTGTTTTCCGCAAACGGGATTTCGTTCGTGTCATAATCTACCAAAGCAATCTTTCTCTTTTTGAACTCGCCCAAATGGGCATTAATGTAAAGCAAGTGTTCATCTACCAAAGGTTTGATTAAGCGGTCGTTTTGGTACTTTTCGGTAATCTGCTTGAAAGCAGTAATTAGCTGGTCAACATGTTCCGTGCGGCCAATGGCTATTGCCTTTAAGTAATCATACTGAGACTCCATGCTATTTCCTGGGAAACGCTGACTAACGTTGTTTGCATCAGCGATTACAGCCTTGAACTCTTTTTCCTGTAGTTTCTTGAATAGGCTTTCGTATTCTCTGTTCAATGTAGCTTCTAGCTCATTTTGCTTCGAAGAGAAATTAGGATCGATGATGGTTTTGGCATAAACCGAATTAGGATATTTGCTTAACACCAAGTTTTTGTACTCGTTTGATTTGGCGTTATCGTTGCCTTGATAAGCCAAGTATAAACTGTAATAAATCATGTCCAACTTGTTGTTGTTGGGAAATCTTTTGAGCAAAAGCTGATAGGTCTTGATTGCTTCTGACTTATCGTGCAATACTTGTTGGTAAAAGCTACCCATATCTAAATAGGCATCTATAATTTTTTGGTTCGATTTTTCCAATTGTGCTGGACTAAGCGGAATGGAATCAAGATAAGAAGTTACTTTGTTCGCGTCTTGAGGGGCGTTGTTTGGAGTCGCCGCATCTGGATTCGTTGGTAGTGAACCAGGTCCATTGTCTGCCGCTGCACTAAGTGCGTCTTGTTGGTCTTGCGATGATTTGACACTTTGTCGCCAGTTAGGTGCTAGTTTTCTATTGCCCCAACGTTTTTTAAATTCATTAAACCCTCTGCTAACGGCATTGGAGTTGGCAAAATAAAAGGTGCCGCCAGTTTGGTTTTGATAATTTACGTTTGCTCTTCCTGCGTTACCTGTAGAGGTGCCATTCGGATCTGTAGAGGTGCTGGCTACACTGGGAGCCATTGCCGAAAAATAATTGTTTAGCGCAACAGCACGATCATTAGCTGGCAGTAAAGCTATTTTTTGTAGCGTATCTTGCAGGCTAATGGTTTCGTAGCGTTGTTGTAAATAGGCCAAATTCTGTGCTTTATTGGCAATTGATTCGTATAGCGGATGTGTTTTAGGTAAAGTTAAAGCGGTACTGTCATAATAGAGTTTTGCAGTTACATAATCGCTGTAGTGTTTAAAGTTTAAATCAGCAATTTTTAAATATGATAATGCTTTTTGTGTTTGATTAACGGTACTGTTCTTCACCGAAAGGTTATAATATTCTTCCGCTTTGGAATATTGGTCGGCGGCATAATAATCTTCGGCAATTTCATAGTAAATCTGATCTTTAAAGTCTACGTTCTTATCATCCTTCAGCATTCTGGTAAGTTGTAGTTTCCTGTCAAAGTTTTTGCCGTCCAACATTTCCGCAATTCTAATTTTGCTCAACTTGGCATTAAAGTACATGTCAAAAGGGGCGTTGCTTTTTTCCACTTTTTGGTAAGCTGCCTTACTCTTGGCATATTCTTTTTCATTCTCGTAAAGTTGCGCTAGGGTATACGTCCACCTAATTCTGTTTAACGAACTTGGTCCTGCTTTTAAGGCAAGCTCCAAATAATCAATAGCCTGCTTGTCGTTTTCTTTGATGATGTTGAATTGCGCTAGGGTAGCTAAAGGCTCTGATTTTTCTCTTTTTACTGAATCAAGTTCTATTTTAATCGTATCTAAAATCTTTGCAGCATTTTCCAGGTCATCTAGTTCTATAAAACTGCGTGCTTTCCAGTTAAGGGCATTGAGATAAACGTTATGGTCTTTTTGATAAGCTTTGGCTACATAATCAAAATAAGCTGTAGCGTTGTAGTACTTGCCTTGAAGAAAATTTGTTTTTCCTAAAAGGATGTAGGCATCATCTATATAATTACTATAATTCTTTTCTGCAATAATGGTTCTTGCTTTTTGGTCTATCAGGTCAAGCTCTTTGATTTTACTGCCAGCGGTTGTCGCATCGGCAATAGCAGGAGCGTAGTAGAGCGGCAAAAAACTGCTAAAATTATCTATTCTACTTTGGTTAACACCTTCTAAATACTCTTCCAATAAAACATTAGAATTGTAAATAAGGTTATATCTTGCAGACAGATTTTGAAGTTTTCTGTTGGCAAGCGTGTCTTTTTGAGAAGAGCAGCTTGCGATTAATGCGAGCGTTAAAAAGCCCAATAAGGCTCCGTAGCCATGTTTTTTGTAGGAGTTCAATTGGTTTTGAGTTATTTATACTATAACAAAATATTTGCAAAAATATTTTATTCGGCAATATAATCTTAATATTTGAAATGTAATTTACCAAATGTAAGCCAAACAATGGAAGAGGAGAAAGATAAAAATGCATCTAGCTATGCCAAATATACCGGGATTGCTTTTCAAATGATGGCCACTATTGGCATTTTTGCGTTTATTGGTTATCAAATAGACAAACATCAAGGAATCGAAAATTTTCTTTTTACCGCTATATTGGGCATAGTAGGCGTGGGAGCATCATTATATCAAGTGGTGAGATCGCTAAATAGGAACAAATCGTGAAATTATAGACCAATGGTTAACTTTGCCACAAAAAATCTGTTTTGAGCTTAAGAAAATTTATTGTTGCCTATTTTATTTATACGTTAGTATTGGCTGGTGTGGCAGTTTTGTTGAAGAACTTATTGCCAAGTGTTATTGCTGATCAATTTTGGTTGGTTTTTGGTTTTTTGGCTGGACTAACCTTGATCGCTTATCTGTTGGCTCATTTGGGCATTAAAAGAAATCCACAAACGGGTGTTTTCGCAATTTTGGGCTCTGTAATCCTCAAAATGTTATTCGCTATGTCTTTTGTGTTGATTTACAGCCTGAAACAAGTTAAGGGGGATTTGGTTTTTGCCCTCAATTTTTTTTCTTTATATTTATTGTTTACCCTCTTTGAAATATTAGGTTTGTTACGTAACTTGCGCCACCAAAATAAATAGTAAAAATCTGCGAGTAAATGGATTATAACCGAGTTTTTGTGTCAAAAGTTAGAAGACTAATTGTTGTTTTTGCGCTTTTTTCTGTGTTTTTAGGATTTAGAACTGCTGCTTTTGCGCAAGCTGATAGTGTGGCTGCTCAAAGCCATGAAGTGAGTGCTCCGGCTGCACACGGTGAAGAGCATGGAAAAGAGGAAAAAGGATTTGATATTACTTCATTTATTTTCCATCACATTAGTGATAGTCACTTTTTTACCATTTGGGGACATGGCGATCATGGTTTAACGCTTCATTTGCCAATTATTCTTTGGACTGATAATGGTTTGGTGATGTTTAGTTCATCTGCTTTTCAGTTTGATGATGCAGGTAAAGTTGTGGTAGAGAAAAACGGTCAGCGTTTTGCGATTGCCCATAACAAAATCTATTATGCAAACGCTGCTGCTGATGCTCATGGTTCTTACGTTTCTCACGTAGCTGATGAGAAAGGTGAAGAGAAAGTAACCAATGCACGTCCTTTGGATTTTTCGGTTACCAAAAACGTATTTAGTATGTTGCTATCAATTGTAGTGTTGGTAGTTGTTTTTACTACAGTTGCTGCAGGTTACAAAAAGAGAGCTGGTAAAGCGCCAAAAGGTCTTCAGTCTTTCTTAGAGCCTATCATTCTTTTTGTTCGTGATGATATTGCTAGACCAAACTTAGGTCATAAATATGCTGCTTTTATGCCGTATTTATTATCTGTGTTTTTCTTTATCTGGTTAAACAATATGTTAGGTTTGGTTCCTTTCTTTCCGGGAGGTGCTAACGTAACAGGTAACATTGCTTTAACTGTGGTTTTAGCTGCCGCTACCTTCTTGATCACTACCTTTAAAGCAAATAAATATTATTGGGGACACATTTTGAACCCTCCAGTGCCATGGTGGTTAAAGCCATTGATGATCCCTGTAGAGATTTTCGGTATGTTTACTAAACCTATCGCTCTAGCTATTCGTTTATTTGCAAACATTACAGCAGGTCACATTTTGGTAATGTCGCTATTATGCTTGATTTTTATCTTTAACTCTATCGCTGTTGCGCCAGCATCAATTTTCTTTGCGGTGTTTATCGGCTTGATCGAGTTCTTGGTAGCATTTATCCAAGCGTTTATATTCACTATTCTATCGGCGCTATTCATTGGTATGGCGGTAGAAGAGCACCATTAATTAGAACATAATTGTTAAACAATAATAAATAAATCAAAAAAATGACTGGAACATTAGCTGCAATCGGCGCAGGCTTAGCTGCAATTGGCGCTGGATTAGGTATCGGTAAAATCGGTGGATCTGCAATGGAATCAATTGCTCGTCAACCAGAAGCCGCTTCAAAAATTCAAACTGCTATGCTTATCGCTGCTGCTTTTATCGAGGCGGTTGCTTTATTCGCGGTAGTAGTTTCTTTGATCGCAAATTAATCAAAGAAAGATTTTAAGATAAGCACCTTTTCGGGGTTGCCGCTAAGGTGCTTATTTAAAAGAAAGTTTAACAAAGAAAAAATATTAAATATATACAATGGATTTATTAGTTCCTGAAATTGGTTTATTAGCGTGGAATACTATTTCTTTCCTAGTGTTGGTGTTTTTATTGGGCAAGTTTGCTTGGAAACCAATCATGAAAGGTATTCACGATCGTGAAAAAAGCATTGATGAGGCTTTGAATAAAGCTGAATTGGCTAGACAAGAAATGGCTCGTTTAAGTTCTCAGAACGAAGAGTTGATGAAACAAGCTCGTGAAGAACGTGACCAAATTTTGAAAGAAGCTAAAACATTAAAAGATAGCATCGTTAACGAAGCAAAAACTCAAGCGCAAACTGAAGGTGCGAAATTGATCGAGAAAGCTCGTATCGAAATCGAAAACCAAAAGAAAGCAGCTTTGGCAGAATTGAAAGGCCAAGTTTCGGCATTGTCATTGGATATTGCTGAGCGTGTGTTGCGTAGCCAATTAGATGATAAGGCGAAGCAACAAGAGTTGGTGAACAATTTGTTAAAGGACGTTGAATTAAACTAAGTTATAAGTACTACGTTTTAAGTTTTAGGTTTTAGTGCTCGGTGTAGATCAGCAACTTATAACTTACCACTTACAACTTACAACTAAAATATATGTCAAGTAAAGCAGGAGCTAGATACGCGAAATCATTGTTAGACCTTTCTAAAGAGCAAAACGCTGTTGAAGAGGTGAAAAATGATATGGTGTTTTTTGAGCAGGTAGTAGACGATAATTCTGAGTTGGAAGCTATCCTTAAAAACCCAATTGTGCCTTTGGATAAAAAGCAAGGGATTTTGCAAGGGATTTTTGGAGGAAAAGTACATGCCATCACCGAAAGTTTCTTGAAATTGGTGGTGAACAAAGGCCGTAGCGCTATCTTATACGATACAGCTAAACAGTTTGTACAACAATATAACGTGATTAACGGTATTGTAACTGCAGAAGTGACTTCGGCAAGTCCGCTTACTGATGCGAACAGAGCTGAGGTAGTTAGCCTTGTGAAAAAGGAATTGAATGCTAGCCAAGTGTTGATTAAGGAAAAAGTAAATGCTGATTTGATTGGTGGCTTTGTACTTAAGGTTGGCGATAAGCAATTTGATGCAAGCATTGCTAGTGGCTTGACAAAACTGAAAAAGGAATTCGCTAACTAGGTTTTAGTATTTAGTAGTTAGTATTTAGATAGGAAACTTTGACGGATACTGAACTAAGCTAAGAACTACAGCAGCAAGTAACATAAACCCGATTGAAGCGGACACGAAGTAAAGCGGAAAGCGGGACTGAAATAACAAAAGAGTAAGAGATTACATTTACAACAAAAGATATCAAAATAACATAAAATTATGGTAGAGGTAAGACCAGACGAAGTTTCGGCAATTATCAGACAGCAATTGGCCGGCTTCAAATCAGAAGCTGAACTTGAAGAAGTTGGTACTGTATTGCAAGTGGGCGATGGTATTGCTCGTGTTTACGGCTTAACTAAAGTTCAAAGTGGTGAGCTTGTTGAGTTTGCTAACGGCTTGCAAGGAATTGTATTGAACCTTGAGGAAGATAACGTGGGTGTGGTATTGTTAGGTCCATCAGACGAGATCAAAGAAGGTGATACCATTAAACGTACTAAAAAAATCGCGTCTATTAAAGTTGGCGAAGGTATGTTAGGTCGTGTAGTAAATACATTAGGTGAGCCAATTGATGGTAAAGGACCTATTGCTGGTGAAACTTACGAAATGCCTTTGGAGCGTAAAGCACCTGGGGTAATCTATCGTCAACCAGTTAACGAGCCTCTACAAACTGGTATCAAGGCTATCGATGCGATGATTCCTATCGGTCGTGGTCAACGTGAGTTGGTTATTGGTGACCGTCAGATTGGTAAAACTGCGGTTTGTATCGATACCATTATCAACCAAAAGGAATTTTACGAAGCAGGTAACCCTGTATTCTGTATCTATGTAGCTTGTGGTCAAAAAGCAAGTACAGTAGCAAACGTTGTACGTACTTTAGAAGAAAACGGTGCATTGGCTTATACTGTGGTTGTGGCTGCTTCTGCTGCTGAGCCTGCTCCTTTACAGTTCTACGCTCCTTTTGCTGGTGCTGCTATTGGTGAGTTCTTCCGTGACACAGGTCGTCCAGCTTTAATTGTTTATGATGATTTGTCTAAACAAGCTGTGGCTTACCGTGAGGTTTCGTTATTATTGAAACGTCCTCCAGGTCGTGAGGCTTATCCAGGTGACGTTTTTTATCTTCACAGTCGTTTGTTAGAAAGAGCTGCGAAAATCAACGCTAACGATGATATTGCTAAAAACATGAACGACTTGCCAGAGTCTATCAAAGGTATCGTTAAAGGTGGTGGTTCATTAACTGCATTGCCAATTATCGAAACTCAAGCTGGTGACGTTTCTGCATATATCCCTACTAACGTAATTTCAATTACTGATGGTCAGATCTTCTTGGAGTCGAACTTGTTCAACTCTGGTATCCGTCCAGCCATTAACGTAGGTATTTCGGTATCACGTGTAGGTGGTAACGCACAAATCAAATCAATGAAAAAAGTTGCTGGTACTTTGAAATTAGACCAAGCGCAATACCGCGAGTTAGAGGCTTTCTCTAAATTCGGCTCTGATTTGGATGCGGCTACTAAATCTGTACTAGATAAAGGTGCTCGTAACGTAGAGATGTTGAAACAAGCTCAGTTCTCTCCATTTACTGTAGAGAAACAAGTTGCAATTGTTTACGCTGGTACTAAAAACTTGATGCGTAGCGTACCTGTTAACAAGGTAAAAGAATTTGAAGCAGATTATTTACAAGCATTAGAATTGCGTCATCCAGAAACTTTAGCGGCATTAAAAGCTGGTAAATTTGATGATACCATTACTGGTGTATTGGAAACTGTAGCAAAAGAAATTTCAAGTAAATATTAGAATAGTTATGGGTTGCGAGTTACAGGTTATGGGTCTACATCCCGCAACTTATAACTCGTAACTCGCAACACAACTAAAAGAATGGCCAATTTAAAAGAAGTAAGAAATCGTATTGCCTCTGTGCAGTCAACTCAGCAGATTACCAAAGCAATGAAAATGGTATCGGCAGCGAAGTTGAAGCGTGCCACTAATGCAATCATTCAATTACGTCCTTACGCAACCAAGTTGAAAGAAATTTTAGGAAATCTTTCGGCAAGTTTAGAGGGTTCTACCTCTCCTTTTATCGAAGAAAGAGAGCCTAATAAAGTGTTGATCGTAACAGTATCTTCGAACAGAGGTTTAGCTGGTGCGTTTAACATGAATGTGATTAAGGCCACTAATAACTTAATTGCCGAAAAATATAGCGAGCAGCTTAAAAAAGGTAACGTAAGTATTGTTGCGATCGGTAAAAAAACACAAGATTTTTACGAGAAACGTAACTACAACGTTATTGGTAATAATAATGATGTTTATCAAGCGCTTACTTTCGAAAACGTAACTAAAATTACGAATGCGATTATGGCTGGTTTCGAAAAAGGAGAATTTGATAAGGTAGAGTTGGTTTACAACCAGTTTAAAAATGCTGCAGTACAAATTATCACTACTGAGCAGTTGTTACCTTTGCCTAAAACGGCGGCAGTAGAAGAAATCAAAGCTTCTAACGTTGATTATATTTTAGAGCCAAATCAAGAAGAGATAGTTTCTCAATTGATCCCGAAATCAATCAAAATCCAGTTGTATAAAGCGGTACTAGATTCTCATGCTTCTGAGCATGGTGCTCGTATGACTTCAATGGATAAAGCAACAGAAAACGCAGGTGACTTGTTGAAATCGTTGAAATTAGCTTATAACCAGGCACGTCAAGCTGCAATTACTACAGAGCTTACGGAGATTGTAAGTGGTGCGGCAGCATTAAACGGATAATTTTGGTTCATTAGTTCATTGAACTAATTCCATTAAAATATTAAACCCTCATCGTTTTTCGGTGAGGGTTTTTTGTTGAATTTACTTTTTATAATCCATAATTATTATGTTTTTTTTGGATTGTAATCCATAATTATTATGTTTTTTTTGGATTGTAATCTGAAATTATTATACTTTTGTTTAAAGATAATTTATAATGTTTGTAAGAAAGCAGCTTGATTATGCTATTGCTCGACTATTTAAGGGCAAAGCCTTTATTGTGTTTGGTCCACGACAGGTAGGTAAAACTACCTTTGTAGAACAATTGCTAAATAAAGTCAATAAAAAAACTTTGTATCTTAATGGAGATGATGCAGATGTAAGAGCTAATCTTCTTAGTCCTAATGCAGCGCAATTGGAGAGACTGTTAGAGGGTTACGAAATACTTTTTATAGATGAAGCTCAGCGTATCAATGAGGTTGGCCTGTTTATTAAAATTATTGTAGATAGATTTAAACATGTTCAAGTAATAGCTACTGGTTCATCAGCTTTTGAGCTTAGTGGAAAAATAAATGAACCTTTAACTGGACGCAAGTATGAGATGATGTTATTGCCGTTTTCCTATGCAGAATTAGTGGATAATACAGATTTTTTAACCGAAGAAAGGTTGTTGGAGCAAAGGCTACGTTATGGTTCTTATCCCGAAGTGATTAATGATGAGAAGAATGCAGAAGAGCATTTAAAGCTATTGGCAGATAGTTATTTATATAAGGACTTGTTTACTTTGGAAGATGTGAAAAAGCCAATGCTTTTCGAAAAAATAGTAAAAGCTTTGGCATTACAGGTTGGTAGTGAAGTAAATTTTTCTGAACTAGCACAATTGGTAAAAGCTGATCAAAAAACGGTAGAACGTTATATCGATCTGTTAGAAAAGGCTTTTGTAGTGTTCTCTTTGCCAGCTTTTTCTGGAAATGTACGTAACGAGATAAAGAAAGGAAGAAAGATTTATTTCTATGATACTGGTATCATTAACGCCATCACAAGAAACTTTAATCCTATGGCGAATAGAAATGATGTAGGCGCTCTTTTTGAAAATTATATGATTTCTGAAAGAATAAAATACCTATATCAGAATCAGAAAGATGTAAAATACTTTTTTTGGCGTACTACACAACAGCAAGAAATAGACTACATAGAACAGCAGGCAGATCAAATACTAGCGGTAGAATTTAAGTGGAATGAAAATAAAAAGGTAAAAATTCCAACCACATTTAAACAAGCGTATCAAAACATCAAATCTATATTTGTTTCAAAAGCCGATAGAGGCATGTTCTTGACGTAACAGCATTCTACTACTTTAAATGATTTGATAATTGACATGGCTTTTTAACTTTATACTTTATAATTTTGGCTTTTTATTTATCGGATATGAGATTTAGATTTTTAATGATTGCATTGTTGGCTGTTCCAACTTTAGCTTCAGCACAAAAGGGAATAGCGCCTGAGAGAGATTGGACAAATGCTGTGCTATGGCAGCAATATAGTGGCGAGTACCGAGCTTTGGCTTTTCAGGCTTATAACTTTGCTAGATTATCACTAAAAGAGGCTTTATGGGAAAATCAGAATGGTAAACCTAACTGCGTAATTGTAGATGCAGATGAAACGATCATAGACAACTCTCGTTTCCAAGGTTACGAAATTCAGCATGGGGCAAGTTATGTACCTGCTCATTGGACAGAATGGACTTCTAAAGCAATGGCTGATACTGTTCCAGGAGCTTTGTCGTTCCTGAAATTTGCAGCGAGCAAAAACGTAGAAACTTTTTATATTACCAACCGTGATGAGGCTGATAGAAAGGCGACTATAGAGAATTTGAAAAAACTTGGCTTTCCTTATGTTGATGAGGCACATGTAATGACCAAAAGCACGACTTCGGATAAGCAGGAGAGAAGAAATAAGGTATTAGAAAAATATAATGTGTTGCTGCTTTGTGGAGATAACTTAAGCGATTTTTCGAATGTTTTTTACAGAGAAGGGAAAGATACCAAAGAGCAGGTAGATGCCAATCAGCACTTGTTTGGTACCAAGTTCATTGTACTTCCAAATCCGATGTATGGTGATTGGGAAAAACTGCTTTACAAAGAAGGTAAGTTTAACGAGCAGGAAAAAGCAAAACAACGCTTAGAAAAACTTAAAAGTTACTAAACCATAGTATTATTTGTAGAAGAAATATTATTTTTGCGCAAGACAAAATTAAAACGATAAAACATGGATGCTAAAGAAAGAGAAAACAGCATGAAAACAGCCAACGATTCGGCTATTTATTCTTCACTTGCTTTATGGGCAGTTGTAACTGTAGTTGGAGTATTTTTGCGCTTCGCTTTTGACTCTTTGACACTTTCATTAGTTTCATGGGCTATTTTAGCTTTTGGCTTTGTAATGTGCTGCGTTACGGCCTTCAAAATTTTAAACGCAAAATAAATTAATAAAATTTATAGATGAAAAATCCCCTCATAGCATTGCTATGAGGGGATTTTTTTATTTGTCCCAAATTGAAAACCGCAAACTGAAAACTGAAATGGGTTACCTTCAAGCGTTTTTAGCATTAAGCTAAAAAGAGATCAAATTAAACCTCGAAACAAATTGTCTGCCTTAAGGAAATAGCATGCTTAAGACAATTTTGTGAAAGGAATAAGTTCTACACTTAAAACCTATTAACAAAATGAAAAGACATTTTGCCATCGTGGCATTGGCTGCAATTGTATTTGCAGGCTGTAATGCCGAGCATAAAGCTGAAAGCACTGATTATGCTTCTACAGAAGCTTTAGATACCGTATCTAATAATCAATTAGTGGAGAAAATGATCAAAACCGCTGATATGCGTTTTAGGGTAAAAGATGTACAGCGCACCAAAGCTGAGCTGAGTAATACCATAAAAAAGCAAGGTGGTTTGGTGATGGAATTTTCCTTAAATAGCAGCATTCAGAATACCAAAAAAGTTAAGTTAAGTGCCGACTCACTAAAAGAAATTACCGCTTATCGAAAAGAAGGTTATCTAGTGGCTAGAATTCCATCTGCGGAGCTAGATGAATTTACTGATCAAATTGCTGGTATGGCGGTATTTGTAGATAACCAGTCGTTGAAAATGGAAGATAAAAGCTTATCCTATTTAGAAAACTCCATGAAATCTGCCAATAGGCAAGAAGCAGTAGAGCAGATTAAAAAGGTAGGGACTAAAAAGGGAAGTAACGTAGAAAGTTCACTTTACATCAAGGATGATTATGTGAACAAGAAAATCGAAAACCTGAGTATCGACAAACAAGTTAAATTTAGCACGATTACGCTTAGCTTTTATCAAGACAATACGGTTAAAACAATGACTGTAGCGAATGATAATCTGTATGATTACCAACCAGGTTTTTTTAATAGACTAGCCCTGAATTTTGTGGATGGATGGATATATTTCAAAGAATTTATTCTGTTTCTGTCTAGGTTTTGGTTGTTTTTTACGGTTGGTTTGGGTGCTTTCTTTGTCATCAGATATTATACGAAGAAACAAAGTGATAAAACTTTCTTACCTCCACCAAGTAATTAGTTTATACACCTCGTCACCGAAATGGCGCTCCCCTACACGTCGTTTCGATGAGGAGGAACGACGAAGAGAAATCTGACTCAGCGGATATAGATAAGTATTCATTTAAGAAGTGACTGAGATTGCTTCGTCGTACCTCTTCGCAATGACTATTTGGTATCTAATCAGTAAGAAATCAAAACTAACTGAGAAAGCCATGAGCAAATTGTAAAATTTAAACTATAGACCATAGTTGTGATAATAAAGTGTTAATTTCATTCAGCTAAACTATAATTACTCAATGAAGAAACTAACCCTTATTGCGGGTCTAGCTTGCGCTTTCTTAAGTGCAAGGGCTCAAGACTTTTCTGCCGTTTTTAAGCAAATTAACACTGAAGTACAATCAAATTCACAGGCATATAAAAACCTGAAGAGTGCCACCGATAAAATTGGACATCGCCTAACAGGTTCTGCCAATGGTGCAAAAGCCGAAGAATTTGCTTTCAATCTTCTGAAATCATACGGTTTCGATGTGCGTTATCAGCCATTTGAAGTAGAAAGTTGGGACCGAAAAACCTTATCGGTTAAAATTGGTGGCGATAGAACAAATTTGTCGCCAGTTAAAGCGGTGACTTTGGCACACTCGCCAGTAAGGTCAAATGTAACTGCGGAGATCATAGATGTAGGAAATGGTTTAGAGGCCGACTACGAACCTGTAAAGGATAATGTGAGGGGCAAAATTGCATTGATTTATATCGGAGTGCTTCCAGGTTCTCCAGCAGGTACAGCCTCTCTGCATCGTTCTGAAAAAACTGCTATTGCTACTAAATATGGTGCGTCTGGTGTCATCATCATTAACAAGGTAGAAGGTGGTGTGTTGCTTACTGGAACGGCATCGGTTACTGGCAAATTAATTCCTATTCCAGCGGTTTGTATTGGTTTGGAGAGCGGGATAGCTTTAAAGGCAAAACTGAAAACAGGTCCGCAATTTGCACAGATCGCCATGACCAATTTTTCGGGAATGATCAAAGCCAGAAACGTGATTGCTACTTTGAAAGGCACTACCTTGCCCAATGAAAAAATTGTGGTAGGTGGACATTTAGATAGTTGGGATTTAGCCACAGGAGCTATCGATAACGGTATTGGTTCTTTCTCTATCATTGATATGGCCAGAACTTTTAAAATGTTGAATTTACAGACTAAACGTACCGTTGAATTTGTGATGTTTATGGGCGAAGAGCAAGGTTTATTAGGTTCAAAAGCCTACGTGGCTCAGGGCTTAAAAGATAAAACTTTGGGTCAAGTACGTTTTATGTTAAACTATGATATGACCAATGATCCTAAAGGATTTTCTACTTCGAGAAAGGAGATGGAACCACTATTTAAAAGCTGGGGTGCCGAAGTGGTAAAAATTGATACAGGCTTTAAAAATCTTTTCCATGCAGGAGCGGGCTTGCATAGCGACCACCAACCGTTTATGCTGGAAGGTATCCCAACGGGTGGAGGCGCTGGTGGTAAATTGCCAAATAACTCAGGACCTTTTTACCATTCGGATGGCGATGGTTTCCACTTGGTGGATGAACAAGGGATGAAAAATACCGTGCGTTATTCGGCCATGTTGACTTATGCTTTAGCCAACACACCTACTATTCCAGTGACTAGATTCTCTGATGCGGATTTAAAAGCATTTTTGGAAAGTCAAAAACTTAAAGAGCCACTAAAAATTGCTGGCGAATGGAAATGGGGAGATTAACTCCCCATTTTTTTATCTTCCAAAACTGTCGTAATTATCTTCAGCATACTTTTCAAATCGTTCTAGCAATTTGATGTTCTTCTTTTCCAGTGCTGTAAGTGTGCCGTTTACATCATTGCTTACTGGAATATACCAATCTGCGTAGTCAAAAAACTGTCTGTAAGTCTTCTTTTTAAATGAATATCCGTGACGGGCAAAAATGGTGTTTCTTAATATTTGTAAATCTAGTTTACGCAGGTTTTTTAAATCACTTTCTTTGAGTTCTTGAGTAGACGAGTTGATAGTGAAAACGGCGTCAGAAGCACTTCTATAATATTCATTTGTGTGGGTTTGTGCTTCTCCGTCGACGGTATCAATTACCTTTTCAACTTTACTAGATTGCCAGTCAACGTACTCACCATCTTTATCTAACATTAAATTAGGATTATAGGCAAAAACTTTTTTCAGCAATTTGAAAGATCTTTTGGTGACATTAATTTCCTGATTATACGACTTCCATGTGCCAACTAAAGTATCATTGCGTAGCTCAAATTCAAATCGCCCATCATACTTTTGGTCGCCAGGTTCATCCATTACAAAACTGATTTTATTGCCAGAATCTGTAAGTGTTCCTTGTAAAGGTCTATCATTTCCCGCTACCACACTTCGGCCAATTACTTTATCCTTATCAATGCTTTTAATAACCAAGGTGATTTTATTTTCACTGTAGGAATCCTCTCGATATTCTTCGGCAACAAAATCACCTACCCACATGCCTAATACATGATCATAAGTAGTATTTACGGTTGCTGTCGAATCAACAGCGTTTTTTTCGGTCTTCTTGTCGTTACTATTGCAGGAAGCAAGCGTTAAGATTGATAAAAAGGCGATAACAAGATTTTTCATTTTATTCATTTGAGGTTTAAGTATTTCTTTCTGATCATCCATTCTACTAAAAGTAAATTTGGTATCCAACCAAGCCACGCAATAATTTGATACACATCCATAGGTGCTGGATGGAATAAATATACCAAAATAACCTTCCATAGGCGCAAGGTAATGGCAGAGCAAGTTAATGCAAAACTGCGTAACATAAAGTTGTAATGCGCTTTAAATTCCTGCTTTTTGGCTAATAAAACTGCTTTTAGCGTAAACCAAAACCACAATACCGCTAAAATGCTAAAAGCAGCTTTGGCAATTAGCCCGCCGTTGGCAAAAAAGCCAATAAATAAGCCCGAAGGTGCAGCAAATAGCAAAACCAATACAACATAGAGGTAACCAAGTTTTCGATGTAATTTGGCGTGTTTATTTAACAGTGTTTTGTTAAACTGAGTGAAGCCTGCTAACAATACAAAAATAGCGCTAAATACGTGGATGTAAAAAATGGGAAGATAAAGCCTGATGCCTTCTACTTCTGTTTGTTTAATCTGCAAAAAGGCAATGTCACTACTAACAGGTAAATAGCGTAGTGTAATCTGCAACATGAGCAGAAAAAAGAAAAAAAACAGCAATAGCCACGCTAAACGAAAGTAGTTAATCCTAATGTTCAACAGCATTTGCTCATTGGTTGTTGACCCTTTGCACAGTGTCTCGGCATTCTCTTCTTTGAGGGGAAAGTGGATGTTTTTAGTGGATAATTTAGCTATTGATATAACTTTCTAGTTGTGAAATGGTCTGTTTTTGGTCGGCAATAATGAATTTCACTACATCGCCAATGGACACCATTCCAACGGCTTGATTTTCGGTCACCACTGGTAAATGTCTAATGTGCTTGTCGGTCATCATTTGCATGCATAAATCAATGCTGTCAGCTAAGGTTACCGTAACTGGATTGGCAGTCATAGCCTCACTAATGGGAGTGTCCTTCGAAGCTTTTCCCTGTAAAACGATTTTTCGGGCATAATCACGTTCTGTGAAAATACCGAGCAATTGCCCTTCTTGCATGATTAATAAGGCGCTAATGTTTTTCTCTGTCATTAACTTTAGGGCATCTAAAACCGAGGTGTTAGCACTAACACTAAAAATTTGCAGCGGTTTGGTATCGAAAATTTGTTGAACTGTTTTCATGGTCTGCTTTTGGTTGTTTACTTAAATTTACCTAAAATAACAGTAAATCCAAATAGACCTTTTTGCACTACATCATCTTCAAAATATCGTCTACATATTCCCTGTTGTTTGCCAAACGAGGTACCTTATGTTGTCCTCCAAGTTTGCCACGGTTTTTCATCCAATGATAAAACGTGTTTTCTGGAGCATTGTGAACTTTTGGACGCTTCAATGCCATATCCTTAAAGCGTTTGGCATCATAATCCGAGTTTACCTCACGTAGGGTCTGATCCAAAACATCTATAAATTGTTCAAAATTGGAAGGTTGTTGCTCAAATTCGATGATCCACTCATGGCCCCCAGCTTCATCTCCGCTAAAATAAATAGGGCAGGCGGTATAGTCTTTAATTTTGGCATTAGTGGTAGCACAGGCTTTGGTTAACGCATTTTCAGCGTTATCAATAATCACTTCTTCACCAAAAGCATTGATAAAGTGCTTGGTGCGTCCGCTAATTTTAATTCTAAAAGGATATAAGGAAGTAAAATGGACGGTATCGCCAATCATGTAGCGCCATAAACCTGCATTGGTACTGATAATTACTGCATAATTTTTATGTAGCTCCACCTGATCTAAAGAAAGTGTTTTAGGGTTTTCATCCTCTAAGTTTTCCAAAGGAAGAAACTCATAGTAAACGCCGTAATCCAACATCAAAAGCAGCTCTTCGGAGTGGGATTGATCTTGTATACCAAAGAAACCTTCAGATGCATTGTAAGTCTCCAGATAATACATGTCTGACGAAGGAATCAGTTCTTTAAATTGCTGACGGTACGGACCGAAATTTACGGCACCATGGAAATAGGCTTCTAAGTTGGGCCAAACCTCTAGTAAGTTTTTTGCACCAGTAATTTCCATCACCTTTTTCGCCAATACAATGGTCCAAGTAGGTACACCTGAAATATTGGTGACGTTTTCTTTGATGGTAGCTTCCGCCATGCGATCCATTTTTTCCTCATAATTATCCATGAGGGCAATGGACATATCAGGGGTCCGATAATATTCGGCCCAAATAGGTAGGTTTTTAATCAAAACCGCCGATAAATCGCCATAGTGAATGTCTTCGCACAGCTGATTGATTTGATGACTTCCACCTAAAACCAAGCCTTTCCCAGTAAACATTTGCGTGTTTGGTCGGTTGTTGCAATAGATTGACAGCATGTCTTTGCCACCTTTAAAATGACATTCTTCTAAAGCTTCTTCAGATACTGGAATGAATTTGCTTCTATCGCTGGTAGTTCCTGATGATTTGGCAAACCATTTAATTTCTGATGGCCAAAGGATGTTCTGTTCGCCTTGTAACATGCGCTCAATGTAAGGCTTCAGTGTATCGTAGTTTTGGATGGGTACCCGTTCTTTAAACTGTTGTACGTTCAATATCGATCTGTAGTCGTACAGTTTGCCCCATTCCGTATTTTCAGCACTTGAAATTAAGGTATGCAGCCATTCATCCTGTACATCTAAGGGATATTTCATGAAAAGCTCAATCTGATGGATGCGCTTTTTCATGTACCACGTAAAAATAGAATTTACTATCGCCATCAGTTTTCCTTATAGATTTTTCTTGCGTAGAATAAAGTTCGAACCTAAATATACCTTTCTTACCATTTCGTTAGCGGCCAATACCTCTGGCGTACCCGATTCCAAGATTTTTCCCTCAAAAAGCAAATAAGCTCGATCGGTAATGGAAAGTGTTTCTTGTACGTTGTGGTCGGTAATTAAAATACCAATATTTTTTTTCTTAAGCTTTGCTACAATACTTTGGATTTCTTCCACGGCAATAGGGTCAACCCCTGCAAATGGCTCATCCAGTAAAATAAAATTAGGACTTGCAGCCAATGCTCTGGCAATCTCCGTTCTACGGCGCTCTCCTCCAGAAAGCAAGTCGCCACGATTTTTACGTACTTTATGCAAACTAAACTCGGTAAGCAGCTCTTCCAGTTTTTCCTTGCGTTCTTCCTTGTTAAGCTTAGTCATCTCCAAAATAGCCATAATGTTATCCTCTACAGATAATTTGCGGAAAACGCTGGCCTCTTGCGCTAAGTAGCCAATGCCTTTTTGTGCCCTGCGGTACATGGCATCTTTGGTAATGTCCTCACCATCCAAAAGTATGTTGCCCTCATTAGGCTTAATTAAGCCCACAATCATATAAAATGACGTAGTTTTTCCAGCACCATTTGGTCCCAGCAAACCCACAATCTCTCCTTGGCTCACTTCAAATGAAACATCGTTAACAACGGTACGCTGTTTATATTTTTTAATGAGATGCTCGGCTTTTAAAATCATGTATATTTACGATTTTAGATTTACGAATGACGATTTAAGGCTGGACCCAAGTCTTTGTTCCTTGCTCTTTAATCTTTACTCTTCAATCTTTATTCCTTTTATGTTTAGTTGCAAACGTTTTTTGTCTCTCCAATTATTTTCTTCTATCGTATAACAAATAGAAAATGCTTGGTTTGGTTTTAACAATTTTTCGAATTCTCCAAGGTTAAAACCAATAGCTTCAAAAATAGTCGAATTTTGTTGTTTTACATTTATTTTTAGGTGATTTGTCCCCACAATTTGCGGGGTGCCCACCAAAATTACTTCGTGAGTAGTAAATATTGGAGCCATGTTTTGTGGTCCAAAAGGTGCCATTTGATTTAATATTCTAAAAAATTTGGCATTGATTTGCGTAAAATCGACCGTGGTATCAATATTAATTTCGGGGATGAGCAATGCTGGGTCGATACTTTTAGAAACTACCTGCTCAAATCGTTCTGAAAATAAAGGTAAGTTTTCAGGACTGATAGTTAATCCAGCAGCGTATTTATGTCCCCCAAATTGGATCAGTAAATCACTGCATTCTACCAATGCCTCGTATAAATCGTAGCCAACCACCGAGCGTGCCGAACCGGTATAGTTGCCATTGGATTCCGTAAGCACAATGGTTGGACGGTAATATTTCTCGGTTAACCTAGAAGCGACAATGCCAATCACGCCCTTGTTCCAACTTTCTTGAAACACCACCGTGGTTTTTCGATTCATCAGTACTTCATCCTGCTCAATAATGGCAAGTGCTTCTAGAGTGATGTTTTGGTCGAAACTTTTACGTTCGGTGTTTTGTAAATTGATGAGGGAGCTTTGTTCATCTGCAATGAAATCTTCTTCGCTTAAGAGCATTTTTACAGCTTCGTTGGCATGCCCCATTCTTCCTGCGGCGTTAATGCGCGGAGCCAGCATAAACACCACATCCATAATGGAATAATTATCTGTTTTGCCTGCAATTTGCATCAAAGATTTCAACCCCGTAGAAGGGTTTTCGTTCAGTTTTTTAAGACCATAATAGGCCAACACCCTATTCTCATCAACAATGGGGACAATATCGGCTGCAATGCTTACCATGCATAAATCAAAATATTGCTCATACAGTTCATCTGGAAGATCTTTGAACGTGCAGTAGGCTTGTGCAAGTTTAAAGCCAATGCCGCAGCCAGAAAGTTCCTTAAAAGGATATTCGCAATCAACGCGTTTTGGATCCAGGACTGCAACGGCCTTAGGAATCTCGTCGCTAGGCAAGTGGTGGTCACAAATGATAAAATCAATACCCAAGTTGTTCGCGTAATCAATTTTGTCGTTAGAGCGAATGCCGCAATCCAGTGCGATAATTAAATCAACCTCATTGGCATGAGCATAATCAATACCCTGCGTTGAAATGCCATAACCTTCTGTATGCCTGTCGGGAATGTAGAAATCGATATGGCTAGTGAAATTGCGGAAAAACTGATACGCAAGCGCCACAGCGGTGGTTCCGTCTACATCGTAATCACCATAAATTAAAATACTTTGTTTAAGTTCAATGGCCTTTTCAATTCTTTCTACCGCTGTTTCCATATCCTTCATCAGAAACGGATCATGCAGATGTGCTAATTGCGGCCGAAAAAAATATTTGGCTTGTTCAAACGTCTTGATGCCCCTTTGTACCAAAATTTCCGCCAAACTTTTATCAATAGTCAACAGATGGGAAAGCTCCTCAACCTTTTCCTGCTCAATATTTTCATTAAAAACCCATCTTTTCTCCATTGGTATCTGCTCCATTAACGAGCTTGTTTGCATTAATATTACAAAAAGCCTCGCCTTGTTCTCTATATTTGTAACCCGTAAATATATCATTAAATTTCTTTCGTAAAAAGATGGCTATTCAAGTTTTCACGTTGTCAGAGGGTTCATATTCGGTAGATGCCAGTAAAAAATTTATCCCCTTTGATCCTGCCAAGGATAATCCAAAGGATAGACCTGCATCGTTATTTATTCATGTACAGCCTTTTCTGGTTAAGCTCGAGAATAGCTTGCTATTGTTGGACACAGGTTTGGGTTATAGCAATGAAGAGGGTAAGCTCCATTTGCATGAAAATATCAGAAAAGCAGGATTTGATCCAGATGATATAGAGCTGGTATTGATGTCGCATTTGCATTTCGACCACTCGGGCGGAATGGTGCACCATCATCACGGTAAAATGGAATTAAGTTTTCCTAATGCCACTTATGTGATGCAAAGAGGAGAGTGGGAGACCGCTTTCAGTAGCAAATCTTCTTCTTACCATACAGATATTTTTGATTTTGTTCAGCGCAATGCCCAAATCCATTTGATAGAAGATAGTGGCCAGTTGACCAACGAAATCAGCTATGAATTGACGGGAGCACATTGTCCATATCATCAGGTTTTTTTAATTGACGATGGAGAAGATAAGGTGTTTTTTGGGGGCGATATATTGCCAGAGCCAGAGGAGCTCATCAGGAAGTTTATAGCGAAATATGATTACGATGGTCGCAAGGCGATGGAATTAAGGGACGAGTTTGGGCATAAGGCCGCAGCCGAACATTGGAAATGCCTTTTTTATCATTCCAAATCTAAAACACAGGCTTTTGTGGAACTACAGGGCGATAAATTTATAATCGTCTAATCTATAGCAGCTAGCAGCTCTTTTAATCGGTCAATAGACAGCGGTTTCGAAATAAAGCCTTTGACTGATTTGTAGCTTTTAGCTTTCTCTATATCGTTTTCATAAACAGATGAAGAGAGCATGTACATGTCATTGGTTGCTTTAAGATCTAACGCTTCAAAAGCTTCAATAAATTCCCAACCATTAAGGATAGGCATATTGATGTCGATTAAAACCAATTGGGGTAGTGCTTGTTGGCTATCAACTAAATCCTTGATATAGTCAATCGCTAATTGGCCATTATGTTTGGCGCAAATCTCCACGTCATACCCGGTTTTTTCAACAATTTTACTGATGATAAAGATGTTAATGTCATCATCATCAATGACAAGGAGGTTAATCTTAGAAGAAGGTGTTTGTTGCATCGGGCTTTAATGAAATACGTTGTTAACCGCTGCGAAGGTATATAATTCGTAAGTGGATTTACATAAAGTTACATTAATTTATTTAACAAAAAAAATCCGAGTATTACTCGGATTTTCTAAACATCTATTTAATAGGAGGTTATTTTTTTGCTACCAATTTTACGTCAATAGTAAACTCATCATAGATGAAGTTATCGCCGATGCTGCTGAAGATAGACTTAGATTTGTACTCGATACCATATTTGGTTCTGTCGATAGCAACCTTCTCTGCTACTGCGGTAACCGTTTTGTCTGCATTCCAAGTAAGCTTTGCTGGAAAAGTTATTGGGTTGGTTTTTCCTTTAATGGTTAAATCACCAGTAATTTTTACATCAGCACCATTACCTTCCACCTTTTTAATTACAAAATTAGCCGCAGGGAATTTTTCAACGCCAAAAAAGTCGTCATTTTTCAAGTGCTTGTCTAAACCTGCATTTGGTTTGCCACCATCTAAAGTTTGGATAGTAGTCATGTTCGCTACAAAACCACCTTCCGTTAATTTTTTACCGTTGAAACCTAATGTTCCAGAGGTTAATGACACAGTACCGCTGTGTGAACCAGAGAATTTTTTGCCTTCCCAGTTGATAGTAGACTTGGTAACATCTACAGTGTAAACATCAGCCTTTGGCTTAAATGCGAAAAAAGAAAAGCTAGCTACGAGAGCTAACGTTAAAATAGAAGTGATTTTTAATTTCATTGTTGATTAATTTATAGTTAACGTAAAGGTATTTAATTTTAAAACTAGTTTGTATTGACCTATGTTAAGATTTTACAATTTTATGTAGATGGTTGGTTAGATGGTAATCGGTTTGATTGGTTTAGTGAGGCGGTGGAAATATTATTTTTAGAAAAACTGAAAAGACTAAAGACAGAAGATATCGGCTTATGATGAAATCATTACAAGTCAAATCGTAAATATTAAGTCATTTAGTATCAGTCAAGTGGAAACAGGCTCCTTTTGTAAGGCTTATTTTCGTTAAATTAGCGGCTTTACTTAACACAATAGATGTCTGATATTATTCAACTTTTACCCGATAGCGTAGCCAACCAAATAGCGGCAGGAGAGGTAGTGCAGAGGCCAGCCTCGGCAGTAAAAGAATTATTGGAAAATGCTTTAGATGCAGGGGCCGATAAAATACAGCTCATTGTTAAGGATGCTGGAAAAGCATTAATTCAAGTGATAGACAATGGCTGCGGGATGAGTGTTACTGATGCCCGCATGTGCTTTGAGCGTCACGCTACTTCAAAAGTGCGTAAAGCCGAAGATCTTTTTGCCATTAGGACCATGGGTTTTAGAGGCGAAGCAATGGCATCAATAGCTGCTATTGCACAGGTGGAAATGAAAACCAAACGTCATGAAGACGAAGTAGGAACCTTAATAGAAATAGAAGGTTCTACCGTGGTAAAGCAAGAACCAATAGGAACACCTAATGGAACAAGCATTAGCGTAAAAAATCTGTTTTACAACACACCTGCGAGACGTAATTTCCTAAAGAGTAATCCAACGGAGATGCGTTACATTATCGACGAGTTTCAGCGTGTGGCCTTGGCCAAACCGCATATTGCTTTTAGCTTGCATCATGACGGGAATGAAATTTACCGACTGCCTGCAGCAACCATCAAGCAACGTATTGTACATTTGTTTGGCAATAATTACAACGAACGTTTAATTCCAGTAGAGGAAGAAACCACGATCATTAACCTTAAAGGATATATTGGGAAACCTGAATTTGCCAAGAAAACTCGCGGTGAGCAGTTCTTTTTTGTGAACGATAGGTTTATTAAGGATAATTACTTGAACCATGCTATTAACAAGGCTTATCAAGAGCTATTGCCTGATGATAACTTTCCGCTTTATGTGCTTTTTATTGACATAGATCCCTCTAAAATTGACGTGAACGTTCATCCTACCAAAACGGAAATCAAATATTTGGACGAAAAATCCATCTATGCCATTATCCACTCGGCAGTGAAAAGATCATTGGGCAGGTTTAATATCAGTCCAACCTTGGATTTTAATCAAGAAACGGCGTTTAGCAATATGATTACGCCAAAAGCGCCTGAAGATATTGTGCCGCCAAGCATTGCTTTTAATCCAGACTTTAACCCTTTTGGGGCAAGTAAGCCCGCTGCTGCCAAGGAAACTTATTTTAAGGAGCAGTATCATCCGAAGGAAAAAGCGCAAAATTGGGGTTCATTATATGAAATCACCAACTTTCAACAAGCAGAGCAAGCCAGTATTGATTTAGGAGAGGAGGAAGAAGAAGAAACTCTGGTTGCTTCGCCAAGTAAACATTATATGCAGGTTCATAACCGTTATATTGTTTCGCAAATTAAATCGGGTGTCATGCTTATTGACCAACAGGCAGCTCACGAACGTATTTTATATGAACGTTTTTTGCTGCATTTAGAAGATCGTAAAGGAGCATCGCAACAAAGTTTGTTCCCGCAAACTGTTACCTTAAGCCCTGGCGATTTTGAATTGGCAAAAAGTTTGTTGGATGACATCAAGAGCTTGGGTTTTGATGTTCGGGAATTCGGGAAAAATACGCTGGTTATTGAAGGCATTCCCGTGGATCTAGGTAGTACAAATATTAACGAAACCCAACTTTTTGAACACCTGATAGAAGGGTTCAAAAACTCTCGACAAGAATTAAAATTAACCAAAAGAGATGCTTTGGCAAGAAGTTTGGCCAGAAACAGTGCGATTAAAGCAGGTACAGCTTTAAGTCAACAGGAGATGAACACCTTAATTGATGAGCTTTTTGCCTGTAAAAGCCCTAACTTTAGCATCAGCGGTAAACCTGCAATACAGACCATTACCTTGGCTGAATTGGCACAAAAATTTGAAAAATAACAATGAATAATATCAATATTCCACCTGTAGTCAAAAACCTGTTAATCATTAACGGGATATTTTTCTTAGCCACTTTGATCTTTGAGCAACAGGGTAAAGAATTATCAGATTATTTAGGAGCTCATTATTTTGATTCGCCCAAGTTTCAAGTTTGGCAACCCATTACTTACATGTTTATGCATGGTGATTTTATGCACTTGTTTTTTAACATGTTTGGGCTTTTCATGTTCGGTGGAATTTTGGAACAGAAATGGGGACCGAAGAGATTTATCAATTTTTATTTAATTACAGGTTTGGGTGCTTTGGCATTGCAATGGCTGGTACAAGGAATTGAAATTTACCAAATTACAGGCTCCTTCTTGAATAAAGATGCGGCATTCTTAGAAATGCTAACCAAAGGTCAATACGATACCACAGTTTACTCCGCAAATCAAGCAGCTACACTTTATTCTAATTATTCGTTCCCAATGGTTGGTGCATCAGGTGCTGTCTTCGGTATCATGACAGCCTTTGCAGTACTGTATCCAAATGTAGAGTTAATGCTGATGTTTATTCCATTCCCTGTAAAAGCGAAATATTTTATCCCCATTTATATCGTTATAGAATTATTCTTGGGCGTGGCACGTATACCAGGCGATTCGATAGCCCATTTTGCTCATTTGGGTGGTGCGCTAATCGGGTTTATTTTGGTTAAACTATGGAAAGATAAGGACAGATTTTACGATTACTATGAATAACAATAGCTTCAAGGATTTATCTTATCGTTTATTTAAATCGGGTAATCCCGCCATGTTTTACATTGGCGTAAATACGATAGTGTTTTTGGTTTTGGGCATTGCCAATTTTTTTACCAAAGGAGCGGTCGACAGCTTGGTCGCACAGTATTTGGCTTTCCCGTTTGATATTGCCCAATGGCCTACTCGTTTTTATACGCTGATTACTTATGCCTTCCTACATCAGAATATTTTTCATATCCTTTTTAATATGTTATGGTTGTATTGGATGGGAAACTTATTTCTTGATTTCCTTAAACCACGACAATTTCAAGTGGTATACTGGGGAGGGGCTATTTTAGGCGCTTTAACCTTTGCTTTAATTTATAATTTAAGCCCACAGCTAAATGCTAATGGAGCTATTCTGCTAGGTGCTTCTGCCGCGGTAATGGCTATTTTTAGTGGAGTAACAACTCTTATTCCCAATTACAGTATTCGATTGATCCTATTCGGAGATGTGAAATTGAAGTACTTATTATTGGTATATATCATCATCGATGTGATAGGGACTTCTCCAGGTTCAGGGAATATCGGTGGAAATTTAGCGCATCTCGGCGGTGCATTTTTCGGATTTGTCTACATCAAGCTTTTGCAAAACGGCACTGATTTGAGTAGCTTTTTGGTGAAGAAACCAAAATTGAAAGTGGTGAAAAATGAAGCCCCAAAAAAGAAAACAAGTGCAGTAAATCAAGCGGAAATAGATGCCATATTGGACAAAATTTCCAAGAGCGGCTACGAAAACCTTAGCGCTAAAGAGAAGCAAACCCTTTTTGATGCAAGTAAAAACTAATGCCTAAACTACAACTTTCCATATTCGACAAATTCATGCTCCTTTTGGCGGTGTTAGCCGTTATGGGCCTTGCTTTGGGGATGGTTGCTGGACAAACCGATCCGCAAAATGATATCTGGATCGCGTTTGCTGGATTAGCGTATCCATTCTTTTTACTGGCCAATTTAATTTTTGTCATCTTCTGGGCATTCCGACGCAGGTTCATTTTCGCCTTGGTAACGTTGGCCATCATGGCACTTGGATGGAAGCCTTTGAACGCTACTTATCAGTTTTTTGGTGATGAAGGTTCTACGGTAAAGGAAAGTGAGCATTATGTGCGGTTGATGACTTACAATGTGCACCAGTTCAAAAAATATGGTGAAAACAATGATGTTTCTACCAGAGATCAAATTTTTAAACTCTTAGAAGGTCAGAATCCTGATGTGATCTGTTTTCAAGAGTTTTTTACACGACGTAAAGGTGAATTTGATTTGATCGACAGTGTTAAAAAAAGGCTAAAGCTGAAATATTATTATTTCGTACCTTCTGTTGACAATAATTATGAAGCCGCAGGTTTAGCCATCTTTTCACGGTATCCGATTGATAACAAAGGCGAGGTGCCGTTTAGCCAAATGCCAGGCAATGGAAGTATCTATGCCGATATTAAAGTAGAAGGGCAGCTCTTTAGGATTTACAATGTCCATTTCCAGTCCATTTCTTTCCAAAAGGAAGATTACGATTACATTGACAAAGTGACGACGAAGATGAACACTGAATATAAGTCATCTCGAAGAATTGCGAGCATGCTCAAAGCTGCCTTCGAAAGAAGAAGCGAGCAGGTGAAAATAATGAAGTCCGAAATGCAAAAATGTAAACTACCTTTTGTAATTGCTGGAGATTTTAACGATACACCTGCATCTTATTCCGTTACCCAAATCACTAAATCTTTAAAAAATGCTTTTATCGAAAAAGGTAGTGGTTTTGGTAAAACCTACAACGGAGCATTTCCCAATTTTCAAATCGATTATATCGCAACCACCAAAGACTTTGATGTCATCAACCACCACGTTTCCAAAGAAAAACTATCAGATCATTTTCCTGTAAGAAGCGATTTGAGATTAAATTTTTCCTTAGAAAGCGATGATGAATATTAATCTCTAAAAACTTTACATTTGCAACCATGATACAAGAGTTACAGTTATACAATACACTTACCCGTAAAAAGGAAGTTTTTGCACCCTTAAATGCACCACACGTAGGAATGTATGTTTGTGGACCAACCGTTTACAATGATGTGCATTTGGGTAACTGTCGTACTTTTATCTCTTTCGATTTGATTTTTCGTTACCTAAGCCACAGCGGGTACAAGGTGCGTTATGTACGTAATATTACTGATGCTGGACACTTGGAAGGTGACAGGGACGAAGGAGATGATAAATTTGCAAAACGTGCAAAATTGGAGCAGTTGGAACCCATGGAAATTGTACAAAAGTACACTTTGGGTTTCCACGATGTGATGAGAATGTTCAATACCTTGCCGCCAAGCATTGAGCCTACCGCTACAGGACATATTATTGAGCAAATTGAAATGGTAAAAGCCATTTTGGCGAATGGTTATGCCTACGAAATAGATGGTACGGTTTATTTTGATGTAGAGAAATACAGCCAAAAATACAATTACACGATTTTAACTAACCGCAAGTTAGAAGAACTGTTGGAAAATACTCGCGAACTAAGTGGCCAAAATGATAAAAAAGGCCGTTTGGATTTTGCCCTTTGGATAAAAGCTAAGCCTGAAACATTAATGCAATGGCAGTCGCCTTGGGGAATGGGGTTTCCAGGTTGGCATATCGAATGTTCAGCCATGAGTGCTAAATATTTGGGCAACGAGTTTGATATTCACGGTGGTGGAATGGACTTAGCGGCGACGCACCATACCAATGAGATTGCACAATCAGAAGCGTGTTCAAGTCACCAACCCGCTAAATATTGGATGCACACCAACATGTTAACCGTTAACGGTACACGCATGTCTAAATCGGCAGGCAATGGTTTCTTGCCACAGGAACTTTTTACAGGTAACCATCCTTTATTACGTAAGGGTTATAGTCCTATGACGGTAAAGTTTTTTATGTTACAGGCACATTACCGTAGCACACTAGATTTTAGCAATGATGCTTTGGATGCTTCCGAAAAAGGTTTCAGAAGATTGATGAATGCTGTTGCTTTACTGCCAAAATTGACGGCTTCGGCAGAAGGAAACATTGCTATTGCACCAATTAGAGAAAAATGTGTGAATGCAATGAATGATGATTTCAATAGCCCAGTAGCTATTGCCGAATTATTTGAAGCGGCTCGCATCATCAATACCATTTATGATGGTAGTGCAAAAATCACTGCAGCTGAATTGGAAGAACTGAAAACGTTAATGAACGATTTCGTATTCGATATTTTTGGCCTGAAAGACGAGGAAAGCAGCAATACAGATATGAATGAAGTACTCGAAATGATTATCGCTCTGCGTAAAGAAGCCAAGGAAAATAAGGATTACGCTACGTCGGATTCTATTCGTATTGGACTACAAAATATAGGTATACAATTAAAAGACAGTAAAGAAGGTACTACTTGGAGCAAAATATAGTTGAACCGTCATTGATATTCATCGCAATTCAAGAAATAGAATGAAAGTAAATCAAATATTGGTAGTATCATTTTTGACATTGGTTGGTTTTCAATCTTGCCAGGAAAATAAACCTGCAGATACAGAAACAACAGTGGAGCAGGTTCAATTAACCTCACCAGCATTTAATGCGGATAGCGCCTACGCTTATACCAAAGCACAGGTTGATTTTGGTCCACGTATTCCATCCACTCCCGCTCATGCAAAGTGTGCCGAGTATTTGGTGGCTAAGCTAAAATCTTTCGGTGGCCAGGTAACCGTTCAACAAGCACCTGCAAAAACTTACGACGGTAAAACGCACCAATTAAAAAATATCATTGCCGCTTTTTATCCAGAAAAAACCCAAAGAGTTTTAATTACGGCTCACTGGGATGCTCGTCCTTTTTCAGACCAAGATCCTGATGAGAACATGAAGGATAAAGCATTTGAAGCCGCTAATGATGGGGCAAGTGGTGTAGCGGTAATTTTGGAGATGGCCCGTCAAATTAAGGAAAAGCAACCCGAAGTAGGGGTTGATTTTATTTTGTGGGATATTGAAGATTACGGCAGTGCCAATGATCAAACTCCTAATGAAACTACTTGGTGCATTGGTTCGCAATACTGGGCTAAAAACCCGCATGTAAAAGGTTACAAGCCGTTATATGCCATTAACTTGGATATGGTTGGGGGTAGTAATGCACAATTTACGCAAGACGAGCTTTCTAGAAAGTACGCCCCGAACGTAGTGAATAAAGTATGGAATATTGCTGGCGAAATTGGCTATGGGAACTATTTCATCAATGTAAGTTCTGGCAGTTTGGTCGACGACCATTTTTGGATTAACCAAGCGGGTATTCCAGCTATTGATGTGATTCACTATTCAGATGCAGCAGGTTTTTATAGCAATTGGCACACCCAGTTGGATAACCTGAACAACATTGATAGGAATACCTTGAAAGCTGTGGGACAAACTATGTTGGAAACCATTTACAGAGAAAAACCATCTGCTTAACCATCTCTTTAAACCTTAACTCTGCCTTTTGACTCGTCAAAATGTGCAATTGTTAATTACTTTTTTGCCAACTAATTCATTCAACATTTAAATTCGCACACTACAATAATAAATTGTTATGAGAAAAATATATCTGTCAGTTTTAGCCCTAGCCATAGGTGCCAATGTATATGCACAAAAATCGGATGGCACCGTAAAATCTTTAGTTAATGCAGAAAAGTCTTTTGCACAAAAAGCAGCCAAAGATGGTGTAAATGCCGCTTTCATAGAGTTTGCTGCTCCTGATGCCATTGTGTTTCGCCCAAATCCAGTTAACGCTAAAAAGTTTTATGCTACCGCGGTAGACACTAAAAATTTGACTTGGGAACCTAACTACGCCCGCTTATCAAAAAGTAGAGATTGGGGTTTTACTTCTGGAACCTATGTAGCAGGTACCGATAAAAAAACTTATGGACATTACCTTTCAGTTTGGAGAGGCAAAGATGGTAATTGGGAATTTGTGATTGACTTAGGTGCTGAAGCCATGAAGCCAATTAAAGGTAAAGAACCTAAAAACACTTTTGTGGAACCAACAGGTACTCACAGTCCTAAATTTGCTACCTCAAAAGACTTAAAGGCAGCCACAGAAATTATCAATAATACAGAGAAAACATTAAATACAATGTTAAAAACTCATGGTATTCAAGCTTTTTCTGGTTTCATTAACCCCGATGCACGTTTAATGTTCCCAGGAACAGATTTGATTATTGGTAAAGATGATATCTTAGCATTTAATAACAGGGTGATTGATAAAATCAACTTGAAAACTACACAGGCTGATAAAGCTTTGGGAGGTGATTTTGCTTACACTTATGGCATCGCTACCATTGATTATAAAGCTAATCTTCGTGAAAGCTTTAACTACGTATTTATTTGGGAGCGTCAAGCAGATGCAAACTGGAATATCATTGCCCAAATTTTTACGGTTGCAGAAAGATAGTTTTTAAACCAAATATCAAATATAAACCAAGGATTTTAACGATAAGTTGAAGTCCTTTTTTTGTTTTAAGGGATTGAGACTGCTTCGTACCTCGCAGTGACGACATTATTCCCGTCTTTGCCAGGTAACAGCCTGTACCGATTATTCGGAGAGGCAACCTCAGAGTTATAATATTTTGATTGAAAATTAACGGTTTCTTAAGCCGAAAAACTTTATACTTGCAATTCTCCGAAGGTTTAGCCGTTAACTAAATATCACATGAAGAAAATCACATTTCCCATTTTATTTTTCCTATTTACACTTACTACTGTTGTACAAGCACAAAAAAAGGTAACCTTTGAAATACAAGGTAACCGTGGTGCAAGGGGGCTAATGCCCGAAAATACTGTCCCATCTATGATAAAAGCATTGGAGAGTGGTGCAACGACACTAAAAATGGAAGTGGTGATTTCAAAAGATAAACAAGCGGTAGTGTCGCAGGAACCCTATTTTAACCATGTGATCAGCACCTCGCCAACTGGTGAAGAAATTACGCTTAAGAACGAGAAGAAGTTTAATATCTACAAAATGGACTACGAGGACGTGAAACAGTTTGACGTAGGTTCTAAACCACATCCTCGCTTTCCACATCAAGAAAAATTCAGGGTTGAAAAACCACTTTTGTCAGATTTGATTGATAAGGTTGAGTTTTTCGTGGCTAAAAGGAAAATGGCCAAACCCCATTATAACATCGAAACTAAACTGATCAGAAAAGGTGACGGTGAATTTCAGCCAAGTCCCGAAGAATTTGTAGAGCTGATTATGGCGGTGGTAAAAGCCAAAAAGTTAGAAAAAAGAGTGACCATTCATTCCTTTGACATCCGAAGTTTGCAATATGTTCACGAAAAATACCCTGAAATACCAACGTCACTAGGCATAGATGAGAAAGAAGATTTTGAAAATAACATCAAAGCGCTAGGTTTTACACCCACCATTTATAGCCCCTATTTACCATTGGTAGGCAAAGGCTTGGTAGATAAATGTCACGCTGCGGGTGTAAAAATTATTCCCTGGACGGTGAATACGGTTAAAGATATGCAGTACCTTAAAAATCTAGGAGTAGATGGTATTGTTACCGATTATCCAGACTTAATGACGGGAAATAAATAGAGGTTTAATTTTGTCTATTGATGATTAAGATCGTCATTGCGAGAAGAGATGATCTAACTTTAAGATGCTTTGTACCTCGCAATGACGTGACGCCCTATTTAAATTTTTTCGGCTTTAAAACCAATCTTTTGTAGTGATTTGACAAGGTCTGCCTCATCAAGTTCACTACTATTAATTGTTAAAATTTTATCTGGATTGGTAGTGTCTACCTCCCAATTTTGGATGTTTTCTTGTGCGTCAAGTACAGGTGTAACTTTAGCTACACAAGCACTGCAATTAATGGTTGTTTTAAATTTTAAAGTATTCATCTGATATCAATTAATTTGTTTCTAAATATTAGAGCGTTGAATTTAGGCTTAGATTTTTTTCCATTTTAAACGGAGGCTATTGGCCACCACACTTACCGAACTAAAAGCCATTGCTGCACCAGCCCACATGGGATCAAGTAAAAACCCGTTAATAGGAAATAATGCTCCTGCTGCTATTGGAATGCCAATCACATTGTAGATAAAGGCCCAAAATAGGTTTTGCTTAATCGCATTTACGGTATATTTTGATAAATGTATCGCATCAGGGATTTTGGAAAGATCAGACGAAATAATGGTCATTTTAGCCACATCCATAGCAATGTCACTTCCTTTTCCCATGGCAATGCTCACATCTGCCTGTGCAAGAGCATTACTGTCGTTAATGCCATCACCAACCATTGCCACCACTTTGCCTTCCTGTTGCAGTTTTTTGGTGAATTTTCCTTTATCCGCAGGGAGCACATTGGCATAAAATTCATCAATGCCTAGCGTGGTAGCTACTGCTTTTGCTGTCTGTTCGTTGTCGCCAGTAAGCATGTAAACCTTAATGCCATCTTTTTGTAATTCTCTTATGGCTTCTTGCGAAGTTGCTTTAATCTGGTCGGCAATGGCAACAATGGCTAATAAAGTGGTTTCATTACAAAAGAAAACCACGGTTTGGGCATTTTTCAGTTGCGTTACCGCCCATCGTTTAGCTTCGTCGGGAATGCTAACGTTTCTTTCTTTTGCCAATAACTCGTTTCCTATGAAATAGGTATGATGATCGTATTTGCCTTCAATGCCTTGCCCGCTAATGTTTTCAATGGTAAGCTCATTTAAAAAATTCGCGTTAGTAGACAAGTGTTCCGTAATGGCATCAGCCAAAGGGTGTTCAGAGGATTTTTCAATACTATAGAGAATATCCTGATGAAGGGATTTGAAGTCTGCAAACCATTCAATGGCCGTAACTTTTGGTTTTCCTTCAGTAATGGTTCCTGTTTTATCTAAAATAATGGCATTTACTTTTTTGGCCAGTTCTAAACTTTCAGCATCCTTAATTAAAATCCCTTGTTCAGCCCCTTTTCCTACACCAACCATAATGGCGGTAGGAGTGGCAAGGCCTAAAGCACACGGACAGGCAATGACCAACACCGTTACGAAAGCAACAATACCTGGCGCCAATCCGTTTTCGCCGCCGAAAACTACCCAAAGCAATAAGCTTAAAACAGCAATACCAATCACAACAGGTACAAAAATGGACGCAATTTTATCGACTAGTTTTTGTACGGGAGCTTTACTGCCTTGGGCATCTTCCACCATTTTAATGATGTGTGCTAAAACGGTATCACTACCTACTTTATCGGCCTTAAACTGAAAACTTCCTTTTTGATTAATCGTGCCTGCAAATACAGTGCTTTCTGCGGTTTTAGCAACGGGAATAGGTTCACCGCTGATCATACTTTCATCTACATACGAGCTGCCGTTAACTACCGTGCCATCTACGGCTACACGTTCTCCAGGTTTCACCAACAATACATCGCCAACTTTTACGCTGCCAATGGCAATTTGCATTTGATGTCCACCTTCATGCACAATGGTTACGTGTTTTGGTTGTAGACCCATCAGTTTTTTAATGGCTGAAGAAGTGTTGCCCTTTGCCTTTTCTTCCAGCAGTTTGCCTAGCAAGATAAAAGCGATTACAATTCCAGCCGCCTCAAAATAGACATGGGAGTGAATGCCAAAGCTGTGCATTAAATTAGGAAACAATGTAATCAGAACGCTATAAATGTAGGCGGTTCCAGTACTAATGGCCACTAAGGTATCCATATTGGCAGAACGATGTTTGGCTTGTTTCCAAGCACCTACAAAAAACCGCCTACCAAAAACCAGTAACATAGGAGTTGATAACACCCACATGATGTAATTGGCGTAAGGCATGTCCATAAAAAACATCCCGATAACGAAAAGAGGGACAGCTAATATTAGTGCACTAATCGCTTTTTTCCTTAGTTTTTGATATTGGTTAGCCTTAATCTCGTTCAATGATTCTTTGGCTTCGTTGCCGTCTTCTATGAGCAGGTCGTAACCGCCTTCCTGTAACGCTTGTTTCAATGCTTGTGCAGTTACCAAGCTAGGGATGTATTCTATTTTTGCAGAAGTATTGGCATAATTGACTTCGGCTTTGACCACCCCAACCTGACCATTTAAAATGGCTTCTGTATTGGCAGCGCAAGAAGCGCAAGACATATCGGTAACAGGAAAAGTTTGTTTCACGGTAGTGACATCATAGCCTAAATCCCTAATCTGTTTTACGGCCTCCTGAACGGCTTCTTCTGGATATTTTTTCGCAGTAATAACAGCTCTTTGGTTATTGAGCTCTACCTGATGCGTATTGATTTCTTTAACGTTTTCAAGTCCTTTGTCAACAATCAAAGCGCAATGTTCGCTCTCCACATTTTCCAATGGAATATATATAGCATCTGTCATTTTCATCTTTCAAAAATTTCTAATACAAAATTAGGGAGGGCGAAGAGCTTCAATGTTATAGGATTTTAATAATCTATTACATCATTTTCTTTTTTGTGGCAGAAATTTAATATAAAATTAACATTATACCGATTTGGTTTTTGGTTCATTTATTTTATATTTGTAAATATAGAAATGGAATTTATGAGTCAAGAAGTGTTAGAGATTTCAGTGATGGTAGACGAGCAGTTTGATGTGAATTTTAATCTTGCAGACGGTATTTTGGGAGTAATTCTAAGCATTTTTGAAGGTTAAACCACATCATTGAGTTCGATTTTAACCATGCGGGCAGCCCTGCCTGTACGACATTCCTGTGCCTAATTTATCCGTAGTTATCTTTTGATTTAACTCACTAAAGACTTTCCGTATATTTGCAGCAATGAGCAGAAAAAGAAAAAATACTGAACCCATCAGAATTTCGGGTTTAAGTATTATTGATATCGCCGAAGAGGGCAAAGGAGTGGGCAAAGCCGAAGAATTAGTGATTTTCGTAGATAAAGCCGTTCCTGGTGATGTGGTAGATGTGCGTTTGGTAAAGAAAAAGAAAAACTTTGCAGAGGCCGTAATCGAAACCCTGCATACCCCATCCGCTTTGCGCCAGGAATCATTTTGTAGCCACTTTGGTACTTGTGGTGGTTGTAAATGGCAACACATGCAATATCAAGCCCAATTAACCTATAAACAAAAAAGTGTTGAATCTGCTTTGCAGCGTTTAGGCAAAATAGATGTGAGCGGGATTGAACCAATTTTAGGTTCTGCCGAAAACCAATATTATCGCAATAAGCTAGAGTTTACCTTTTCTAACAAACGTTGGTTAGATAGTAAGGACATGGCTGAGGAAGCTGAAGGCAGAGAGATGAATGCGCTTGGCTTTCACGTTCCTGGTAGATTTGATAAGATTTTAGGAGTGGAGCACTGCTATTTACAGGCCAACCCGAGTAATGATATTCGTTTAAAGGTGAGGGATTATGCATTGCAGCACCATTTAAGTTTTTACGATTTGCGTAATCACGAAGGAGCCATGCGTAACCTGATCATTCGTACATCAAGCACAGGAGAAGTAATGGTAGGCGTGGTTTTTGCTTATGCTACACCAGAACAAATTGAGGGCTTGATGGAGTACCTTAAAGCCACTTTTCCAAAAATTACCTCGTTGCAATATATCGTGAACCATAAAAAGAACGATACCATTTTCGACCAAGAGGTAGTGACTTATGCAGGCCGCGACCATATTTTTGAAGAAATGCCTTTGGGAAATGGCAAAAGCGTAAAATATAAGATTGGTATTAAGTCATTCTATCAAACTAACTCTGCGCAAGCTTATGAGCTATATCGGATCACCAAAGAATTTGCAGGATTAAAAGGCGATGAATTGGTTTACGATTTATATACTGGAGCGGGGACCATCGCTAATTTTGTAGCACATAGTGCAAAGCAGGTGGTGGGTGTAGAGTATGTACCTTCGGCCATTGAAGATGCGAAATTCAACGCTGAATTCAACGGCATCAACAATACTATTTTCTACGCAGGCGACATGAAAGATATCCTTACTAGAGAGTTTATTGCTGAGCACGGAAAACCTGACGTGGTGATTACCGATCCGCCTAGAGCAGGTATGCATGCGGATGTAGTAGAACGTTTACTGGAGATGGAAGCGGAGAAAATTGTTTACGTAAGTTGTAATGCGGCTACGCAAGCGAGGGATTTGGCATTGCTTACCGAAAAATATGATGTGATTAGAATTAAACCAGTAGATATGTTCCCTCATACGCAGCACGTAGAGAACGTGGTTTTACTTCAACTCAAATAAGATGAAAAATTGCTGTTTTTTCTTGTTGTCTGCGATGATTTTGTTGGCCTGCCAAAGTAAGGAAACTAAAAAGGTAGAAGTAACAAGCAAAACATTCATCATGGATGCCGAAAAACAACAGTTGGATACCATTATATTAGGAGAGAAAGATACTGCCATTATTGTAAAAGATAGGTTGGATACGGCTGATACTGGGGGTAAAAAACAACGCTACGAAATCAATATCATGTTCAGTAATAAAAAATGGCCAACACTAAAATTCAATGAAGCCATTGGTGCTGATTTGTATATGATAGGTGATATTGATGGAGATGATCAACCAGAGTTATTGCTTAGGCCAGAATGGTTTAGCAGTTGCTGGGCAAGTATTAATCTTTTTAGTTTGAAAGAAGGCGCTTGGAAGTTGATTAAAAAAGGAAGCATGTACTTCTGTGCAGATGAATATCCTTTATCAAAGAGAATAGAAAAACAAAATGACACATATTATCTGCTGGTTGATACCTTGGCAGATGATCAATTTGTGGTACAAAAGAAAAAAATTAAGTTTTAGCATATGGAATCAGAAGAGTTGTTAGGAAACTTAAATGGCAACGGTAATGAACCTAAGCAGGAAAAAAAGCAAAGCCCGTTGGTAAGTTTAGAGAAAGACTTGGAGTTTTACGCCGAGTCGATAAAGGAAGTGTCGGTAGAAATTATGGTAGAGGGCATTTCCCAAGCGCCTATTTTTATCGCCCATCAGCATGAGGTGAAAATTGGCGAGATGATTTTAAATAGGGAAGAACTGAACACCAGTTGGACCATTCAAGCTTCTACCCTCGAAGAATTTGTTGAAAAGGGAATTATTTTACCCAATAAAAAAGAGCACTTTCTGAAAAACTACAAAAAGCCAGAAGATTTTATGTGCGTATTTGTAGTGGTGCCCGAAGGAGCCAATTTTATTTATTATCCTTATGCAAAAAAATAAGCCAATGTCGTATCCGCGACATTGACTTTACTATTAACCAAACTAAGCAGTTTGCTCTTGATAAGGTAGGCAAAATATTGCCTACCTTTTTTGTTTTTAAAAACTAGTTGGCGTGGGTAATGTCGCCACTTTTCGAGTTAGAAGTTTTCTTCAAAGCAGCATTTCCTTTATAAGTAATGTCGGCACCGCCGCTAGCTGAAGCAGTAAGTCCTTTATTTACATAAATGTCTACATCAGCACCTCCACTGCAATTTACTTGGGCATAGTCCACTTTAAAATCGAAAGCATCTAGGTCGGCACCACCGCTGGCACTAACGGTCATATTTTCAGCAGAACCTTTAAGTTCGATATCGGCACCGCCACTTACGGCAATTTTAATATCCTTGCAAGTAAGATTAAGTTTAATATCAGCACCTCCGCTAGCGGCAAGCGAAAATCGATCTGTTCTTAATTGACCATCAATATAAACATCAGCACCGCCGCTAGCAGCCAAGCTGTTTAGGCTTTTAAAGGTTACATATACGTCAATAATTTTTCCTTTAAATATACGCGACCAGTTAACGCCTTCTTTGTATTTAATAGAAATGCCGCGGTCGTTTTTCTCTACAACTACATCTTTGATCACTTCTTCGTCTCCTTTAATCACAAGGCTTTCGGTATTACCCTGTTTTAAATGAAGATTAATGCCGCTGCTTACGCCGATACCGTTAAAATCGCTTACAGAAACTTGTCTACTATTTTGAGCAAATACATTAAAGTAGGTAAGGCTGCAGATGAAGAAAAGGACAAATGTTAGATTTTTTTTAAGTGCTAATGATTTTTTCATGTTCAAGTGGTTTTGTATATAAGACGTAAGCGATATGCGAAACGTTGCGCTAATAACTAAAAAAAAATCAATATTTGATATTGAGGCTTAAAATCGTTCTTTTGTAAATGCTAAAGCACCATAATATGCCCCAAAATCAAGTCCTTATTTTAGACCAAAAACAGATCCAGCAAAAGATCAATAGAATTGCTTACCAAATCCTAGAAGATAACCTAGATGAAAAAGAGATTATACTGGCTGGAATTTGGGATAGAGGCTATAAATTGGCAGTTAGATTGCAGAAGACGTTAAACGAAATTTCTGAATTTAAAACGACTTTATTGCGTATCGATTTGGAAAAGCAAAGCAGTAAGTTGGTGGCAAAAACCGATTTGCCAGAAAGTAACTGGAAAAATAAAGTCATCATCTTGGTAGATGATGTATTGAACAGTGGTAAAACACTTGCGTACGGCTTAGGCGTTTTTCTAAATACCCCCCATAAAAAAATCAGAACGGTAGTTTTGGTAGATAGAAGTCATAAGATATTCCCTATTGCTACTGATTTTGTGGGTTTAGAATTGGCCACCATTTTAAAGGAGCATGTCGATGTGATTATGGATGTAGAGGGAGAAGAAGACAGGGTTTATTTGAGCTAACTAAGAACATTCAACTTTCGCATAAAAAAGGCAGGTTCAAAAACCTACCTTTTTCTTTTCCTGTTCACCACATAATTTTTTACCGCTTCTTTGGTGGTAAGCCAGTTTTTGCCTTCTTTGTAGGCGTCTATTTTACCTTGCCTTGCTAATAAACTGACGTATTCTTGCCCGTAAGGGAAGCTTGGCTCGGAAACTATACTTGAGATGGGTTCGTAATCGTCATAGCTTTTACCAGGCAACGAATTGATGTACATATTTAAAGACCGTTCGGTTGCCTGTAGCATCAATAAGCAAAGTTTATGATAGCTTCCCTTGTTTGCTTGATTAATCGCCTCGTAGTATTTCTTCCTGTCATTTTTAAGAATAATTGCAGGCGGAAATCCTTTTCTCATCAATAAAAGATTCATCGCTAAACGAACAGTACGGCCATTTCCATCAAAAAAAGGATGTATCCAAACAAGTTTGTGATGAAATAATGTAGCTAAAACCAAATCATCAGCATTGATGGGATTGGTATTTGCAAAAGAAATTAGTTCATCAAAAAGATCAGGAACTATTTTGGCATTTGGAGGAGTGAAGTTTGCGCCAACAATACGCACACCACCGTTCCTTAAACGCCCTGCAAAATCATCTTCAATATTTTTTAAGATATAGCCATGCAGATTTAAGATATCAATGCTCCTTAAGGTGTAATCTGGATTAATTAGACTGTATAAATAATCTATCGCTTTTTCGTGATTAACGACTTCAAAATGCTCCCTCAAAGATTTGCCACCAACAGTAATTCCTTCTTCTAAAATAAGCTGTGTTTCACGAAGATTTAGTGTATTGCCTTCAATACTGTTCGAATTGTAGGTCCATTCAAGGTTAAGTTGGTCCTTAATTTTTTGCAATACAGTATTGGGCAAAGGCCTTGATTGGTCAATCTTTGCTTTTTTCTCATATAGCCTTTCTATTTGCGGCTTTAATTCTTCTAAATCTTTTAAATCAAAATCCCACATTTCACTAATATCGCTATCAAATTTATTTAAATTATCCGATATTAAAAATTTTATTTAATTTAAACTTCTTCTGCGTACCTTTGTATATTCATTATGAGCTATAATTTAAAAGTTACAATAGATAAATCATCAGGTTTCTGTTTTGGAGTAGTTTACGCCATCGATATGGCTGAAGACATTTTGGACAGGGAAGATTATTTGTATTGTCTTGGCGATATTGTCCATAACGATGAAGAAGTAGAACGCTTAAGAGTAAAGGGTCTAAGGATTATCGATCACGAAAAGCTTAAGGAACTTCGCAACGAAAAAGTGCTGATTAGGGCACATGGTGAGGCACCTTCCACCTATGAATTGGCCTTGGCAAACAATCTTACATTGATCGATGCCTCCTGTCCAGTAGTGTTAAAGCTGCAAAATCGTATTAAAAACTCTCACGACGATGAAGAGCAAATCCTCATCTTTGGAAAACATGGTCATGCCGAGGTGATTGGCTTACAAGGTCAAACGGATGGCAAAGCTTTGGTTTTTATGGACATTGCGGAATTGGACAATGTTGAGCTCCCCAATAAATTCACTTTATACAGCCAAACCACCAAAAGCGTAGATAAATTTTATCAGATCAAAGACGAGCTGATTAAAAGAGGTTACGATGTAAAAGCAAACGATACCATTTGTAGGCAGGTTTCTAACCGTTACGAAGAACTGGAAGAATTTGTTAAAGACTTTGATAAAATCATATTCGTTTCTGGTAAAAAATCTTCGAACGGAAAAGTGCTGTACGATGTATGCAAGAAATATAATGACGAGTCATATTTCATTTCAAACGTAGAAGAATTGAATAAAGACTGGTTCAAGTCCAACGATCGTATAGGAATCTGTGGAGCAACATCAACACCTATGTGGCTCATGGAAAAGGTGAAAACAGAGATTGAGTCTTACTAAATGCCTCGGTTGTAAGTTGAGGTGTTCTAAAGTTTGAAGGTTAGTGCGAGTGACCAACTGAAAATTTTTAGTACAGTAATGCTAAATTGTTTTATTGTTGTTGAAATTTAGATGTGCTAAGTTATTGGCGGTTTGTAATTCAACTGTTAACTGCCAACTGAAAACTTTTTTGTGTCTCTTCTGTGTCTTAAAATCTAAAATCTTACATCTACAATCGTAAATCAAGTTATATTTGCGACAAATAAGAAAATTAATGGCCAAAAAAGGTATACTATTAGTTAATCTGGGTACACCAGATAGTCCTGAAGTAAAAGATGTAAGAAAATATCTTGATCAATTTTTAATGGATGAACGGGTAATTGATATCCCAAAACTCAATAGAACCTTATTGGTTAAAGGGATCATTGTTCCTTTCCGTAGCCCAAAAACTTCAAAGCTTTATAAAAAGATATGGAACGAAAAAGGTTCGCCTTTACTCTACTACAGTGAACAGCAGGCTAAAATGCTGCAAGATAGGCTAGGTAGTGAATATCAGGTAGAATTAGCAATGCGCTATCAAAGCCCATCTATAGAAGGTGCTTTGGAAAATTTGAAAAAGGGATTGGTAAGCAGTATCAAAGTAATTCCTTTATTTCCTCAATACGCATCGGCTAGCACGGGCTCAGTTTTGCAATTAGTGATGGAGCTGTTGAGTAAATGGCCAACCATACCTCCAGTGTCTTTTGTGAATTCGTTTCACGACAATGATTTAATGCTGGAAATATTTGCAGATAATGCAAGAAAGCATGGCGTTGAAAACTATGATCACGTGTTGTTCAGTTTCCACGGTTTGCCACAAAGGCAAATGACAAAATCAGACCATACAGGGAAGTACTGCTTGAAAGTTAATAACTGCTGTGAAAATTATAACAATGCAAACAAATTCTGTTATTCGGCGCAATGCCACAACACAGCAAAACTGTTGGCAGAGAAACTAGAGCTTTCCCGTGAAAATTATTCGGTTTGCTACCAGTCGCGTTTAGGAAAGGAGCCTTGGATACAACCATACACCACCGATGTATTGAAGAAATTGGCTGCCGATGGTAAAAAGCGCCTTCTGGTATTTAGTCCTGCTTTTGTGGCTGACTGCTTAGAGACTATTTACGAAATCACGGTAGAATATAACGAAGAATTTAAAGAGCTTGGTGGAGAGCATGTGCAATTGGTAGAGAGCTTGAATACAGATGCGAGATTTATAGAAGTCTTAGCCGAAATGTCGATATAATGGATAGTAAACACTTAGAAAAACTTGAACTTTTAACCAAAAGAACTGAAGGAGAATATCAAGCTTTCTTGTACGATTGTGATGGAACTTTAGCCGATAACATGATGGCGCATAAGTTAGCCTACAAGGAAGTGGCCGCAAATTATGGTGTGGGGTTAGATTTAAACATGGTAGATGAATTTGCGGGGATGCCAACGGCTATTTTTGCTGGAGAAATTACCAAGAGATACGGTGTTTCGTTACCTGATACTTTTGCCAGTGAAAAATCACAAATCTTTATCGATAAATATATTGAACAAACCCAGCCTATTTCTTACGTGGCAGAACATCTGAAAAATCACGTTGGGAAAGTTAAAATAGCAGTTGTATCTGGGGGTAGCAGAAAAACGGTGACCAAAACCTTGACCGTGTTGGGATTAATTGATTTGGTTGATGTGTTGGTTTGCGCAGGTGAAACCCCAAAAGGAAAGCCAGCACCAGATCCGTTTTTGGCGGCGGCCCAAGCTCTTGGCGTAGAACCTAAAAAGTGTATTGTTTTTGAAGATGCAGAATTAGGAGTGCAAGGTGCTATCGCTGCGGGGATGGATTGGGTACGTATAGATCAAATTTAATCCTCAAAAATTTTCTTCATAATCATTTCTGTTGCACCTTTTTTGTTGGCTACATATTTTTTTGCCAGCGTTCCGCTTTCATGAGCTATGTAATGCTCAAAAGCAGCGGTAAGTTCTTCGGCATTGTTAATGTTTTTTGCAGCACCAATTTCAATCAAGTCTTTCGCCTCTTGAAATTTATGATAGTTTGGTCCAAATATTACTGGAAGGCCAAATGCGGCTGCCTCTAAAGTATTGTGTATGCCTACGCCAAACCCTCCTCCTATATAGGCTATTTGACCATATTGGTATAAAGAAGAAAGCATGCCGATATTATCAATGATCAAAACTTGTGAGTTGATTTCAGAGCTTGCATTTACATCTAAATTAGAAAATCTCAAGCCATTTGGAAATAGATCAGTAATAGTACTGATATGCCCTTCATGAATTTCGTGCGGCGCAATCACCAATTTCCAGTCTGGATTTTTTGTGGCCAAATCAACGAGTAATTTCTCGTCCTCTGGCCAAGTGCTGCCCGCTATTAAAACGGGGGCTTCACCGCAAAAATTTTCAATAATAGGGAGCTTTTTCGGGGTTTTCGCATTCTCGTAAACACGGTCAAATCTGGTATCTCCACTAATATCCACGTTGTCAATGTCGATGTTGTTCAGCAAAGCGGCACTTTCTTTATTTTGTACAAAAAAGTGTCTCACGCATTTCAATACATTTCTGTAAAATCCTCCGTATCCTTTAAAAAAGATTTGGTTTGATCGAAAAATACCTGATATGATATAAAGGGGGATGTTTTGGTTCGCTAAAGCGTTAAAGTAGTTTGGCCAAAACTCGTATTTGGTGAAAATGGCCATTTTGGGATTTACCAAACTCACAAACTTATGGGCATTCGAGATAGTGTCTAAAGGAAGATAAAATATACCGTCGGCCAAAGCATAGTTCTTTCTGATTTCATATCCAGAAGGCGAGAAGAAAGTCACTATTATTTTTTCACTAGGTTTTGATGCTTTGATGCTTTCCAATACAGGTCGGCCCTGTTCAAATTCGCCTAAAGATGCAAAATGGAACCAGATAGGACGCTCGTTTCCATTAAATTTAGCTGAAATATGTTTAAAAATCCCTTTTCTTCCCTCTATGAATAGTTTAGCCTTCGCATTAAAAAGTGATGCTAATCTTACCAGAAGGCCGTAAATTAACATACTAATGTTGTAAAGCCAATACATATTGCTGCATAATTTGTTATCTTCGCTCGAAGATAGATATTAATGTTAAAAACACTCCAAAATATATGAAGATAGCTGTAATTGGTACTGGTTACGTAGGTTTGGTAACAGGTACGTGTTTGGCCGAAACAGGTAATAATGTCATTTGTGTAGATATTGTGGAAGAGAAAGTGAATAAGATGAAGGCAGGGCAATTGCCTATTTACGAACCTGGTTTAGATGTACTTTTCCATCGTAACATAGCACAAAACAGATTGTCATTTACCACGAACCTAGCTGAAGGCATCAAGGACGCACAGATTATTTTCATGGCATTGCCTACTCCTCCGGGGGGTGATGGTGCTGCTGATCTTTCCTATATTTTAGGTGCAGCGAAAGACATCGCAAAGTTAATCATCGAATATAAAGTGATCGTAAACAAATCTACGGTGCCAGTAGGTACAGCAGATAAGGTAGCAGCTGTTTTTGCAGCCAATACCAATGTAGAAGTAGATGTGGTGTCTAATCCTGAGTTTTTACGTGAAGGCGTAGCGGTTGATGATTTCATGAAGCCTGATCGTGTGGTGATTGGAACAACCAGCGAAAAAGCGAAAAAGCTAATGGGTGAGCTATATGCACCGTATGTACGTCAAGGAAACCCAATCTATTATATGGATGAGCGTTCTTCGGAATTGACAAAATATGCGGCAAACTCGTTTTTGGCCACTAAAATCACTTTCATGAACGAAATTGCCAACCTATGCGAAATTGTAGGGGCTGATGTGGATATGGTTCGTAAGGGTATTGGTTCTGATGATAGAATTGGCAAAAGATTTTTGTTCCCAGGAATTGGCTACGGCGGAAGTTGCTTCCCTAAAGATGTACAGGCTTTAGAAAAAGCAGCTGTTGAACATCAGTACGATTTTAAGATTTTGAAAGCCGTAATGGATGTTAACGAAAAACAAAAGACTGTTTTAACCGAAAAGGTGCTAAAATATTTTAAAGGTGATTTAAAAGGCAAAAAGTTTGCGCTTTGGGGCTTAGCTTTTAAACCTGAGACAGATGATATTCGCGAAGCGCCAGCTTTATATATCATCGATGATTTATTAGCCGCAGGAGCAGAAGTTACCGTATTCGATCCAGAAGCAATAGGGAATGTTAAAGCATTAGTAGGTGACAAAATCAACTATGCTAACGATCAATATGAAGCTTTAGAAGGCGCAGATGCTTTATTGATTGCTACAGAGTGGTCGGTATTCCGTAATCCAGATTTTGAAAAAATGGACGAAGTCTTAAAAAGCAAAGTAGTTTTCGACGGGCGTAATCTGTTCGATTTGCAGAAAATGATAGATCTAGGTTACTATTATAACAGTATTGGTCGTAAAATTATTAGCTAAATGGAACGTAAAAGAGTATTGATTACTGGTGCTGCTGGGTTTTTAGGTTCGCACCTTTGTGATAGATTTATTAAAGAAAATTGTCATGTGATTGGGATGGATAATCTGATCACTGGTGATTTGCAAAATATTGAGCACCTGTTCAAATTGGAGAATTTCGAGTTTTACAACCACGATGTCTCCAAATTTGTTCACGTTCCAGGGGAATTGGATTATATCTTGCACTTTGCTTCACCTGCAAGTCCTATCGATTATTTGAAAATCCCTATCCAAACTTTAAAAGTTGGCTCATTGGGTACGCATAATCTATTGGGATTGGCCAGAGCAAAAGGGGCAAGAATGCTGATTGCTTCAACTTCTGAAGTATATGGCGATCCAAACGTAAATCCTCAACCTGAAGAATATTGGGGTAATGTAAATCCAGTTGGTCCTCGTGGCGTTTACGATGAAGCTAAACGTTTCCAAGAGGCAATTACCATGGCCTACCATACTTTTCACGGTGTAGAAACTCGCATTGTGCGTATTTTTAACACTTATGGTCCTCGTATGCGCCTAAACGACGGTAGAGTTTTACCTGCATTTATTGGCCAAGCATTAAGGGGAGAAGACTTGACGGTTTTTGGGGACGGTAGCCAAACACGTTCTTTTTGCTACGTAGATGATCTGATCGAAGGAATCTATCGTTTATTGCAATCTGACTATGCTAGCCCAGTAAATATTGGTAATCCTGATGAAATTACCATCAAGCAGTTTTGTGAAGAGATCATTAAATTGACGGGCACCGATCAGAAAATTGTTTATAAGCCATTGCCACAAGACGATCCTAAACAACGTAGGCCAGATATCACGAAGGCAAAAGAATTGCTGAAATGGGAGCCAAAAGTGAACAGAGCAGAAGGTTTGAAAATTACCTATGAGTATTTCAAATCACTATCAGCGGAAGCTTTGGCCAAAATAGAACATAAAGACTTTACTACTTACAATAAATAAGCAAACGCATGGCAAAAATATTGGTTACTGGAGGCATAGGTTATATCGGTTCACACACGGTAGTAGAATTGCATAATGCAGGCTACGAAGTGGTGATTGTTGATAATTTAGCCAATTCGAGTATCAAAATACTTGATCAATTACATCAGATTACAGGTAAGTATCACGAATTTATAGAACTAGATTTACAAGACACGGCTGCGGTGAATGGTTTTGCCGAACAGCATCCAGATGTAGCAGGGATTATCCATTTTGCAGCATACAAAGCAGTTGGCGAATCGGTACAAGAGCCTTTGAAGTACTACAAAAATAACTTCTATAGTTTAATCAATTTACTAACAGCATATCCTACTGCTAACTTTGTTTTTTCATCTTCATGTACGGTGTACGGTCAGCCAGATAAGTTGCCTGTAACGGAAGATAGTGAAGTTAAAAAGGCAGAATCGCCTTATGGCAACACTAAGCAAGTAGCAGAAGAAATTTTAAAGGAAACGGTTAAAGCAACACCAGGTCTTAACGTGATTTCGTTGCGTTACTTTAATCCAGTGGGCGCACATGCTACAGCCTTAATTGGCGAGTTGCCAAATGGTGTTCCTCAAAACCTAGTGCCTTTCATTACACAATCAGCGATTGGTAAAAGAGGTCCTATTCAGGTTTTTGGTGATGATTACAATACGCCAGATGGTTCTGCCATCCGTGATTATATCCACGTGGTAGATTTGGCAAAAGCACACGTTGCTGCGGTAAAATTGCTTGCAGATGGAAAAGTTGATGGCTACGATGTATTTAACCTGGGAACTGGAAAAGGTTCGTCGGTGTTGGAAATCATCAATGCTTTCGAGCAATCTACTGGCGAAAAATTAAATTACAAAATTGCACCAAGGAGAGAAGGTGACATAGAGCAAATTTATGGAGATGTAAACAAATCTAAAGCAACATTAGGTTGGCAAACAGAACTAGATTTGAACGAAATGATGCGCTCTGCCTGGGAATGGGAAAAATACCTTCGTGATAATCCGTTTTAGATAGCGATGAAACTTAGTGAGCACAAAGATCTGAAGAAAGAAATCTTAGCCCTGCCCGTAAAAGAGAAAGATAAACTGCTTTTACGTTTGGTGGCTAAAGATAAGGTGCTTACCGAGCATTTACATTTTTTGTTATTAGAAGATGAAAGCAACCTTAAAGATAGGGTTGCTTTTATTAAAAACGAAGTCACTGAGGCGCTGGAGGAACTCAATACCACGCCAAAAACCAGTGCAAAAGATAGCTTATTGCTGCTTCGTAAGCTTGCTAAACAAATCAATCATTTTTACAAGGTAACCAAAGCCGATTTCGAAGAAGTAGAATTGAAGCTTTTGATGTTTAACTTGAGCCCTATGACGTTTAGATATAAGGTTTACTCTTTATCTAAAAATCACGAACAATTGCTAGCGAATTATGTGGTGAAAGCCATATTGATGTTGTTGCGTAAGTTCGAAAAACTACATGAAGACTTGCAGTTTGATTTAAAAGAAGATTTGAACGCATTGCTAGCAAAGATATATAGTAGTTATATTGCGAAAACAGCAATTGACTTAGGATTGCCTAAGAGTGTTGATTAATGACTTTTACTTTCACCTTTTTACTTTTAACTTCACAAAGTGTTTGGTCTGTTTAAAAAGCGAAGTAAATTATCCGAAATCGATTTTTCTGCGATAGGGACCGACATGCATTCTCATATTATCCCTGGAATTGATGATGGCGCACCTAACTTGGAGGCTTCATTAGCGATGGCTAGAAAATATGTGGCACTGGGCTTTAAAAAGGTAATTGCTACGCCACACGTCATGGCAGATTTCTACAGGAACACTCCCGATAGCATTCGCAAGGGATTGGATATTTTGAAAGAAGGGTTGCAGAAAAGCCAAATTGATTTGGAAGTGGAAGCGGCAGCGGAATACTATTTGGATGAAACCTTTTTCAATAAATTGGCCAGAAAGGAAGTTTTAGGCTTTGGCAACAATTACTTGCTGTTCGAACTTTCGTATATCAATCAGCCTCCCAACCTAATTGATGTGCTTTTTAAAATTCAAGATGCGGGATTTTACCCTGTTTTGGCACATCCAGAGCGCTATCCCTATTATCATGGCAGTATCGAAAACTATCAACAGATAAAAGATAGCGGTTGCTTTTTGCAGTTGAATACCATTTCACTAACGGGCTACTATGGAAAGGGCGTAAAAAAAGCAGCCGATAGCTTGGTTGATCAACGTTGCATTTCATTTTTGGGTAGTGATATGCACCATTTAAGACACGCAAAAGCATTGCAAGAAAGCCTAAGCTTGTCGCGAGTGGAGGAATTACTGAAACAAGGCCAGTTGAACAATCTGTTGTTATAGTTTTGCCAAAAGCACTTACTTTAATAAATAAACCTTATTGAAGTGGAAATACTTTTGCTTACCATGAAATGGTTATCGCAAAAGATTGTAATGAAAAGAAGGACTGCTGTTGCCGAAGTGCTTCTGTATTCGCTTTTCTAAAAAAAAATTACTCGTAACGTAAAGCCTCTACTGGATCAAGTTTCGAAGCTTTTTTAGCAGGATAATAGCCAGATACAACGCCAACTAGGATACATAGCGCCAGACCAAGGCCAATAAAAAGCCAAGGAATAATAAAGCCACCGCCCATTACTAGGGAAATAACATTGCCTATGGCGATGCCTAACAATATGCCCAGCACGCCGCCTAATAAACAAATTACTACCGCTTCGATAAGGAACTGTCTTCTAATTACGGCTGGGTTAGCACCGATGGCTTTTCTGATTCCTATTTCTCGGGTACGTTCTGTAACAGATACGAGCATAATGTTCATCAATGCGATGGAAGCACCTAATAACGTAATAACACCGATAGCTACGCCGCCGATGACTACTACTTGTAAATTCTCAATTAGTGTTTGAGCAACGGCATCACTTTTGGTAATTTCAAAATTGTTCGCCTCGCCAATCTTGGTTTTTCTGATACTCCTAAAAGTAGAAGTAGACTCGCCAATAACATTGTCCACTAAGTCGGCATTAGGAACCGATACCGTAATGGTATAAGAAGGATTGGCATTGGCATTAATTACCTTGGCCTTGAATAGTGGAACGTATACAGCTCTGTCTACATTAGCCCCCATGCCTGAACCTTTGCTTGCTAACACACCAATTACCCTTAAACGGTTATTACCCGCATTGATCACTTTATCTAAAGGATCACTATCTTTAAACAGGGTTTTGGCAATTTCTGAACCAATCACGCAAATATTGGGGCCGCTTAATGACTCAGCACTATTGAAATTCCTACCTTGGCCAAGCTCTAAACCTTGTGCAGCTAAGCCATTTTCGTCAATACCTCTGATATTAATATTAGGATTGGTTTTTTCTTGTCCGTATTTTACCGTAGCTCCATTGCTGGCAAATACGCTAATAGATACACTTGCAGGAGCATTTAATCTTTCTTTAAATTTTAGCGCATCCTCATACCTAATAGGTTTATAGCTTTTAGGTCTTTGCCCTGGACCGCCAATACGAATGTTGGTGCCGCGGTTTCTGATGGTAAATGAATTAGCGCCCATGCTAGAAAAAGCATCAGTCATTTTCTTCTCAATAGCATCAATGGTGGTTAATATACCTACCAATGCAGATATACCAATGGCGATAATAAGTGCGGTAAGAAAAGTACGCAAACGGTTACTTTTAATAGATTGCATCGCTAGTCGTACGTTTTCTCTATAATTCATTTTGGTATATTGGAGTATGATTAGATCTTAATTAATATGAAGACTATGGTTTACAATATTACAACCTTTGGCTTACATCATTAAAACCTTTAGTAGTAAAAATAAAAAGTCCCGCTGTTAAGACAACGAGACCTTTTAAAATGTTACAATATTTTTATGTTTATACAGAGAAGCTTGTTCCACAACCGCAAGTGCTAGCAGCATTTGGATTGTTAAAAGTGAAGCCTCTTGAGTTTAAACCATCTTGCCAATCTATTTGCATCCCTAAAAGATACATTTGGTGCGCTTTGTGCATAAACACTTTAATGCCCTCGATAATGAACTCTTGGTCGCCCTCTTTCTTTTGGTCAAAACCTAAAATATAATTCATCCCTGAGCAGCCTCCGCCCTCAACGCCAACACGAAGCCCAAAATTATCAGCAATTTCTTGTTGGTCTTTTAGTTTTATCAGTTCTTTAACAGCGCCTTCGGTAAAGGTTACAGGTGCAAAGCTAGTTTCAACAGTATTACTCATCTTATTTAAAATTATGACAAACAAATATAAATATTTATGTACATTTTTGCCTGTCGTAAAGGGTAATATTACGATGCATAAACAAAACTGAAAATGGATTTAGGTAAATTTCTTTTAAACTCAACAAGTCTAGCGGTAGGAGGTACATTTATAGTAGTAGTGGCCTATTACATGGTACGGAATGATGTCATGAGGTATTTGAGTTCGAGAAAGAACAATGCTATACCAACTGATGATAAAAATAATTTGCTGAATTTACGTTTACAAGCACATGAGCGAATGATCATTTTTGTGGATCGCATTAATCCAGCCAACCTACTTTTGAGATTGCATCAACAAGGGATAGAAGTTGGTGCTTTACAGGTCATGGCACTTAATGAAATCAAGACCGAGTTTCAGCATAACATTACGCAACAACTTTATATAGAGGCTGCTACTTGGAATGCTGTCCTTAAATTGAAAGATGATACGATTGCCATGGTGAACAATGCCGTGAAAAATTTGCCTGCTGAGGCATCAGGGAGAGAACTGAGTAAAAAGGTACTTAACTATATGAGTGAGATAGAAGAGAATCCTTATGAATTAGCAATCGGTTTAATAAAACAGGATATACATAAGTTGTTTTGAGATTAATGGTTTGAATTGGTAACTGGATAGCAAACTTTAAAGATTAACCGATTCAACAAATAAACACTTAACGGAATACCCACTAACCAAATACCATTTAAACTATGGACAAAAAACATACTACCACATCTGGAATAGAAATCAAGGATGTGTATACTACTGCACCAAAAAATGAAGAGCTGCCAGGGCAATTTCCTTTCACCAGAGGTATACAGAAAGACATGTATCGCGGCAGGTTATGGACCATGCGCCAATACGCTGGTTTTTCTACCGCCGAAGAGTCCAATAAGCGTTATCATTATTTATTGGCGCAGGGAACCATGGGGTTATCTGTAGCTTTTGATTTACCCACCCAAATTGGTTACGATTCTGATGACGACATGGCGGAAGGCGAAGTAGGAAAAGTTGGGGTAGCGATTGATTCATTAAAGGATATAGAAATCCTGTTTGACGGGATAACGCTACAACAGATCACCACTTCGATGACCATTAATGCCACGGCATCTATATTATTGGCGATGTACATTGCCTTGGCAAAAAAACAAGGCGCTGATTTGAAACAAATATCGGGGACGATACAGAATGATATATTAAAGGAATATGCGGCTAGGGGCACTTATATTTATCCACCCAAACCATCTATGCGCATCATTACCGATATTTTTGAGTATTGTAGTAAAGAATTGCCAAAATGGAATACCATTTCTATTTCTGGATACCATATTCGAGAGGCTGGTTCAACAGCTGTACAGGAATTGGCATTTACCTTGGCTAACGGTAAAGCCTATTTAAATGCTGCTCTACAAAAGGGATTGGATATTAATGTATTTGCAAAACGGTTGTCGTTCTTTTTCAACTGCCATAATAATTTCTTTGAGGAAATTGCCAAGTTCAGGGCTGCTAGGCGCATGTGGGCGCATATTACGAAAAGTTTAGGTGCTACAGACGAAAAGGCCATGATGCTACGTTTTCATACACAAACTGGTGGTTCTACGCTTACCGCACAGCAACCGCTAAATAATGTGATCAGAGTTTCAAACCAAGCTTTAGCTGCGGTGTTGGGTGGTACACAATCGCTACATACCAATGGTTATGATGAAGCTTTGTCGTTGCCAACAGAAGCAGCGGCAAAAATTGCATTGCGTACCCAACAGGTAATTGCTTTTGAGAGCGGCGTTACAGATACAGTCGATCCTTTGGCGGGTTCTTATTTTATTGAAACGTTAACCGACGAAATAGAAGCGGCTGCCATGATGTATATTGATAAGATAGATGTGATGGGCGGATCAGTAAATGCCATCGAAAATGGTTACATCCAACAGGAAATCGCCAATGCTTCTTACGAATATCAAAAAGAGGTAGAAAATGGAGAGCGCATCATTGTTGGCGTAAATAAGTTTACCCAGAAGGAAGAAGGGATAGAGGACGTATTTAATATTGACGAATCCATCAGGACGATACAAATAGAGAAGCTGATTAAGCTAAAAGCCGAAAGAAATAATGAGGCGGTAACCAAGGCACTTTTGGATTTGAAAAATGCCGCTGGTGGAAATGAAAATTTGATGCCTTTTATTTTGCTTGCTGTGGAAGAATATGCTACCTTAGGAGAAATAGCTAATTGCCTTAGGGAAGTGTTTGGAGAGTACTAAAAAGTGTGTGGAAAAATAGTTATTAACATTAATGATTTAGGTGGACTCGTATATGCTGTTGCAGTTTAAGTAGTTACGAAATAAATCAAAAAAATATTCGGAATGTTGATAATTTTTTCAATATTCGAAGTCTCGAAAGTGCGCATTCAAATCGCACCTATTAGGACTGAAAACCAATAAATTATAGAAACGATATGGAAAAAACTTGTACCGAAGTGTGGAATAGCTGTCTCCAAATTATTAAGGATAATATCCCGAATCAAAGTTTCAAAACTTGGTTCGAACCGATATCAGCCCTTAAGTTAGAAGGCAAGGTATTAACCATACAAGTACCTAGTTTATTTTTCTACGAATGGCTTGAGGAACATTATGTTGGTTTACTCAGAAAAACGGTAAAAAAGCAGTTGGGAGATGAGGGTAGATTGGAGTATAACATCGTGGTTGATAAATCGTCAAACACAGGATCTCCATACACCACTAATATGCCGTCAAATGGTAATGGTGCAGAGGCAAAAACTCAGTCGATGCCTATTCCGGTATCTATCAATAAGGACATTAAAAATCCGTTCATTATCCCAGGATTAAAAAAGCTGAATGTAGACCCTCAGCTGAATCCTAATTATACTTTTGATAATTACATTGAAGGAGATTGCAACCGTCTTGCCCGCTCGGCAGGTTATGCGGTGGCTGCAAAACCAGGAGGTACTTCCTTTAATCCTTTAATGATTTACGGCGGTGTAGGTTTAGGTAAAACCCACTTGGCCCAAGCTATTGGTAACGAAATTAAACGTAGTGTACCAGATAAACTGGTGATTTATGTTTCTTGTGAGAAATTCTGCCAGCAATTTGTTGACTCTCTAAAAAATAATACCATCAATGACTTTGTGAACTTTTACCAAGCCATGGATGTAATTATTATGGATGATGTACACAACTTTGCAGGTAAAGAAAAAACGCAGGATATTTTCTTTCATATCTTCAACCACTTACATCAATCAGGAAAACAGATCATTTTAACTTCTGATAAAGCTCCTAAAGATTTAGCTGGTTTAGAGGAAAGATTGTTGAGCCGTTTTAAATGGGGACTATCAGCAGATTTGCAAGTGCCAGATTTGGAAACCCGTGTAGCCATCCTTAAAAAGAAAATGTATGCTGACGGTATCGAACTTCCAGGAGAAGTAATTGAATACGTTGCACACAATATCGATAATAACGTTCGTGAGCTTGAAGGAGCAATGGTTTCATTGTTGGCACAATCTACTTTGAATAAGAAAGACATTGATTTAGCGTTAGCTAAACAGATGTTGAAGAACTTTATCAAAAATACCTCGAAAGAAATTTCGATGGAGTATATACAGAAATTGGTTTGCGAGTATTTTGAAGTACCAGTGGAAATGGTGAAATCGCAAACACGTAAACGCGAAATTGTACAAGCCCGTCAAATATCGATGTACTTGTCTAAAAGCCATACTAAATCCTCTCTAAAAACAATTGGCGCTTTCTTTGGGGGTAGAGACCACTCTACAGTAATTTACGCTTGCCAAACCGTTGAAGATTTGATTGAAACAGACAAGAAATTTAAAGCTTACGTGAACGACATTCAGAAAAAACTGAAAATGAGCTAAGCCTTAAGATATAAAAAGAAAAAGCCACAACGATTGTTGTGGCTTTTTCTTTTATTGATTGGCTGATATCGATTGGTAAAAGCCATCTCTATAAACGTCGCCAAGTGGAATAACCGCATCGGCAATATAAATCCTACTTCTTTCAATGCTGTTTATTTTATTGAGGGCAACCATATAAGATTTGTGAACCCTAGCAAATTGCTTTTTGGGAAGCTGCTCCTCCATTTTCTTAATGTTCTGCAGGGAAATGATCTTTTCTGTTTTCGTATAAATGGCCACATAATTTTGCATGCCTTCTATGTATAAAATATCATCAGTATTGATCTTAACCAGCTTGTATTCCGTTTTTACGAAAATATAGTCGGCAACAGGAGTGGTCTCGATAACTTGAGCTGCAACTTGCGGTTCATTTTTGGCATTAAAGTAATGTTGTGCTTTTTGTACCGCTTTGTAAAACCGTTCGAAAGAAATAGGCTTTAGCAAATAGTCGATGGCGTCATTCTCAAAACCATCTAAAGCATATTCGGTATAAGCAGTGGTTAAAACGATTTTACATTTGCCCTGTACAATTTTCATGAACTGTACACCATTCAATTGCGGCATTTGTATATCCAGAAAAACAAGGTCAACTTCGTTTTTCATGAGGTATTCCAACGCTTCTAAAGGATTGGTACTAGAAAAAACTAAACTCAGATCAAGTACTTTACTGATGTAATCATTTAAGATATCAATAGCAAGAGGTTTATCATCTACAACTACGCAACGAATCATGTCCAGTTTAATTTTAAGGTTACCGTAAAAGTATCATTCTCATCCATAATTTGAAGCTGGTATTTTTCTGGATAAATTAAAGCAAGTCTTCTTTGAACGTTCGTTAAGCCAATGCCACCAGTTTGGTCTTTTTGGTCATGGTTTTTTTTGTTCAATACTTTAAAATCCAAATGATCTGCCGTAATAGACATCATGATTTGTATTGGGTTTTCAGGGTCGTTAATCACACCATGTTTAAAGGCATTTTCAACAAAGTTGATCAATATTAAAGGCGCAATTTGTTGTTGATCTACCGAACCTTTAATTTCCAGATGGATAAAGGCATTTCCCTTTTGCCCAATTTCAAATAATTCAATAACGTTTTTAAGATAATCGATTTCTTTTCCAATCAAAGCGAATTTATCATTGCTCTCCTTTAACATGTAACGCAGCAAAGCTGATAGTTTCAAAACAGCTTCGGTAGCTTCCTTGGCTTGTTGATAGGTGAGCGCATAAATATCGTTCAAGGTATTGAACAGAAAATGCGGATTGATCTGTGATTTTAAATAAGCCAATTCCGTAATGGCTTGTTCTTTCTCTAATGCTTCTTGTTTCTGTTGCGTTTCAAAAAATGCGTTAACATAACTAATCGCTAAGCTAAAAAACACGTAAACGTAATTCTCGAAAATTAAGGTCTGGAAGGAAAGCCAAAAATTTAGTTTATCAAGATATGCATAGGAATACCAACCAAATTTTTGAGGTAAGATGATTGCATATACATAGTGATGTACTGGTGCAAGAATTAAGAAAAGTGCAAAAACAGAAAGGATATATAAAAAGATTCTCTTGGCTTTAACCAACTTCGGAACCAACAGCAGGAAATTGGTGTAAAATATACAGAGCGGAAAAATTAAGATAATCAGTTTTACGGTTAAAACGCTGGCCACACTCGAAAAAGTGAGCTCGTCGATATTATACGTTTGAAAACCGAAGAGCAATTCTTTAAGCCAAAGAATGATCCAATAGCCAATGTGGAAGTAAACAAAATGTGATTTCTTCATGAATAAGTTTTGCTAAAAATAGGATAATCAATGGTCAAGTAGATGAACTAATGCACCAACGGTCAATATTTATACATCAAAAAGGTTTAATTAGGGCTAAGCTAATTTTTAGGGGATTTGAACCTTTCGTCAATGGAAAATACAAGTTGGTCAATTCTCTTAGTTCAAAGTTATTTTGATCCTGCAGTTTTGAGGGAAATAAAGAAATTAAATTTATGAAAAAGATCACCTATAGCTTATTATTATGTTTCGCTTTTTTGATTGCACGTGCTCAAAGCATTAATGAGACAGATAAGCTTTTACTTTTTATCAAAACTTGGAATTTCCTGAAATACAATCATCAGAAAATTACTGCTGGAGAAATGGATGCCGATTCTTTTTTCTTGGCCAAGTATGAGCAATTGAAAAGCATCAAAACTCGAGAAGAACTTAATCATGTGCTTATTCAGACTATCCAATCGCTTGGCAGTTTGAAACTCAATTCAACATTGCCACAAGTTGCTATGAAAAATGTCGTAAAAATTAATCCAATACATCGTTGGTACGTGCAAAGTAAAGACTTGAATGACTCTCTTAAAGAAATACTGCTTCAAGTTTATAACAGCAGGGACGTTAAAAGCAATCACTACGTACCCCTGCTTAACTATCATACCGAGATTCCAAATGAAAAGAAATACAATTTTGAAGCGGCAGTAAATTTGCCAGAACCAATGCGACTTTTGGCTTTAGCAAAACTGCAAGGCGTAATCGACTACTTATACCCACATCACAATTTGATGAAAGAAAACTGGGATGTGGTGATGAGAAGAAATATCCCATTGTTTAAAAGCTGTGCTTCAAGAATGGAATACGAAGTTTTGATCTTGAAAATTGTAGCAAATCTAAATGATTCACATGCCTATAATCGGTTTTACGTAGACTTGAAATTTAAGAGCCAAATTTTTAAAAATACGTTTTATCCACCTTTCGATTATCAAATTATGGACAAACGTATTCTGGTCACCAAAATTATTTTGCCTGAAGTTTGCAAAGAAGCAGGAATTGATGTGGGAGATTGGATTACAGAAATCAATGGACAAACTGTTGCTACAAGGATTGATACCTTGAGCGGACTGTTGTCTGCATCTAATAGAAGCACGCTGGTGTCAAATTTGAATAACTATAATAGCAACTTTATTTGGAGTTCAGACCGCCAAGAGCTGAACTTAAAGCTAATTGGCAGTGAAGGGACTAAGGCTACAACGGTAAAATTTATCACCTTAAGCGATAAGCCCGCTCTTGAAAAAATCAATGCATTTTTTCAAAGCAAAGCGGAAGCATCCAAGATAAAAGGATTTATGCTATTGAATAATGACATCGCTTATTTTAATATTGATAAAATTATTCAATTGATGCAAAATGTCGACGATGATAAAATAGAAAGCCATGTAGACTCGATATTGAATTTGGCAGCTCAGCAAAAAGCAATTATTTTCGATATGAGGGGTTATCCTCAATGGTCTGGATTTATGTACACCTATTTATACAAGAAATTTGGCACGCTGGACCAACGCTTTGCAAAATACGTTAAAGCTGATTTGAATAATATTGGAACGTACAACTGGATCAATTCTCCTGAAGTTTACAACAATGTTGACATTGTGCCAGAGCATGTAGTCTACAAAGGTAAGGTAGGCATTATCGTGAATGCCAGAACACGGAGCCTTTCAGAATGGAACACCATGGGACTTCAATCGATGTTCCCTCAGGCCATCACCATTGGCGAACAAACTTCAGGCGGTGATGGAGATGAAAAGCACTTCAATATCCCAGGTAATTACAATATCCACTTTACAGGTAATGCTATTTATTACAACGATGGTACTTCTGCTCAAGGGGTAGGCGTGAAAATAGATAAGAAGATGAAATTTACCAAAGCCGATATTCTTGAAGGAAAAGACACCTTCCTAGAGTACGCTATTGATAAAATTGGAAAACCATAAGCAGGAGATACAGAGGATGAATAAAAATATTTTAGTCGTGCTTTTCCTGTTCGTATTTGCAAGGGCTAATGCACAAGAGAACTTGATTAAGCTGAAAAAAGGCAAAACAGATAGCATTCAGCTTTATTTAAAAAAAGCGTTGGATCTAATGAAAAAAAGATCGGTGAACAGTAACAGGTTAAACTGGGAAGAAATTTATAAAGATGCGAATGCAGCTGTCGAAAATGCCAGAACAATTGCAGATACCTATCCAATCATCAAAATGACCTTGCTTAAGTTGGAAGATAGCCATTCCAAATTCTTTTCACCTAAACAAGTTGAAGCTTATTTGTTAGGGTATAGAAAAACAGGACAACAATTCCCAGAAATGAAGTCGGCCATTTTAGAAAGTCGGTATGCTTATATTCAACTACCTTCCTTTGCGAGTTTTAACTTTGCAGAGTGGGACGAGTATGTAAAAACCTTTTGGGATAAAATTTCCGAATTGGAATCAAAACATCCTAAAGGTTGGATAATTGATATTCGTGATAACGAAGGCGGGATGTTTGTGCCGATGTATGCCGCTATCTCACCATTTTTGGATCAGCACAACGTGATTGGATGGAAAAATGGATTGGACAGGTATACTTTTATGAATTTTAAAAATGGAAAATTTTATGAGAATAACTTGGCGAGGTATCAAATTAAAATAGGTAATCGAAAAATTAAAATAGTTAGAAAGCCAATAGTGGTACTTATTAACGAAGGAACAGCAAGTAGTGGAGAATTTGCAGCGATATCGTTTGTTGGACAAAAGAACATTTCCTTTGTTGGAACAAAAACCACTGGATTAACATCCGCTAATCAGGAACATAAATTAGCTGATGGTGCATTTTTAGTACTTACAGAAGGGAATACTATTGATAGAAATAGGAAAGAGTATGCCGAAGTAGGAAAAGGATTACAACCTGATTATCTAGTTGACAATACGGATTCACTTAAAAACAGCGATGATGCCTATTTTAAAAAGGCAATTGAAGTCCTCAGTAAAAAATTAAACACTCCTTAATAGGATAAGGAGTGTTTAATTGTTAGAGATATTGTTCTTGTAAAGCTGCCAATCCGTAAAATAAAGCAGCGGTATGTAAAGATTGATCAATCTTGTTGTCTTTTAGTAATTGCTTTACTTCATCAATACTGTAAAGCTCTACATTTAAAATTTCATGTTCATCTAAATGCTGTTCGTGGGTTTTTACACCGCCCTTTAGCAAATAGGTAAAGGTTTTGTTGGTTGATGTTGCAGGGTTAGGGTATAAAGTTGCAATCAATTCGCAACTGTCAAAACTATAACCCGTTTCTTCTAACAATTCCCTTTTAATGGCTACTTCTGGTGCTTCGCCACAATCAATCACACCACCAGGTATTTCCAGGGAAATGATATCTGCTGCAAAGCGATATTGACGCACCAAAATCATTTGGTTGTCTTTGGTAAGGGCTACTGCGTTTACCCAATTGGGATACTCCAATACGTAGTAGTCATCTTTAACGGTGTCGTTTTGAAGTTTGCAAGTATCTACCCTAAGTGTAGCCCATTTCTCCTGCACTAAATATTTAGAGGCAAGCTTTTGCCATTTTTTTATTTCCATTGATAATTTCCGTCTTTATTCTTTGGTCTTTCGTCTTTATTCCTAAAGGTATTGTTGAATAATCTCCTGTCTGTGAAAATTAACCAAATGCACAATCTTATGCTTTTCAGCCAAAACTTTATAGATAAGATTCAATCTTGGAGCAATTAAAGCATTGCGTTGAGGACTAATGCCCAGCTCATAATAAAGAAATTCGCTAAGAGAATCTAATTTTTCGGCGGGAAGATCCGTTTCGTTCAGCCAATTTTCAAATGCACTAATATCGCTATCTTCTAAAATAAAAGGAGATAACTTAAATGAATTTTCTATAGTTTCATTAAAAAGCTCGTTCGCCTTTACCAAATCTCCCTCTAATTTCAGGCCCATAATTCTAGCCAAAACTTGAGCAAGCCTTTCTATCTCTGCCGTAATTAAATCTTTTCTGTACATTATTTCTCCATTAGAGAATGAATGAATTTTTAATGATTAAATATAAGTATGTGTAACGTGTTAAGGTTTTTACTATTCCAACCACTAACCACTAACCACTAACCACTAACCACTACCAACTTCCGCTACTTCCGCCACCACCAAAGCTACCGCCACCAAATCCTCCAAAGCCGCCACCCCCGCTGTCGCCACCGAAACCGCCACCAAATCCACCGCCTGAATTACCACGACCACTGCCAAACAATAAGCCCCAGAAAAGTGCTTCAGAAACACCACGACCACCAATTACTTGACCTCCTCCGCCACCACCGCCTCGTTTGAGGATCAGAATAATGATGACGATAATGATCAGCACAATTAAACCAGAACCTGCACCACCTACACCTTTTTTACTCTTTGGTTTGTCGTTTTTGTACTCTCCTTTAATCAGTGAAATGATTGAATTTGTTCCAGCCTCAATCCCTTGAGCGTAATTTCCTTCCTTAAAAAAGGGCTTGATGTCATTTTCTATAATCCTTTTGGTATAGATATCGGGTAATGCACCCTCTAAGCCGTACCCCGTTTGAATAGACATTTTGCGATCACCAAGAGCAATTAATAACACTACGCCATTATTTTTTTCTTTTCCGCCCACGCCCCACGCTCTACCAAGTTGGTAAGCATATTCGTTAATGTCATAGTCGCCAACGGATTTAAGGATAACTACAGCAATTTGATTGGAAGTAGAATCGTCAAAAGCCACAAGCTTTCTTTCCAAACTTGCAATATCACCAGGAGATAAGGTATTGGTATAATCGTTAACCAGGGTACTAGGCTTTTTCGGAAATTCCTGAGAAAAACCAAATACAGACGATAATAGCAGGGTTATTAAAAGAAATATTCTTTTCATCTTAGTTACATATAGGTGATGATTAAAACAATTAGAAACGTCCTAAGGTCGTTGGTCAATAAAGACAATCTCGTTAGGAAGCTCATTCACATCATCATTTTTATTGGGAAAAAATGTAGATAACTTCTCACCAGCAAGTGCAATTCCAGCAATAATGCCATCACAAAGATTGTTGGACATAAAATGAGCTTTCATTGCTGTTTTGGTAGTTTCCCAAAAATCTGGAGGAACTAAGTTGTTAATTCCCTTATCGCCAATAATAGCAAATTTATGATCTTCGGTTGCAAGGTAAATCAGCACACCGTTATGCTGCGACGTTTGATCCATCCCCAATTCGTGGAAATAAACAGTAGCCCTTTCATAAGCATCGCCCTTGCAATGTTTTTCAACAGCAATTCTTATTTCGCCAGAAGTAGCTTTTTCAGCTTCAGTAATGGCGTTGGCAATTAGTTCTTGTTCTTTGGTAGTGAAAATAGACATTGGATTAAATAAAAATTAAGGGTAATGTATGCTTAAACGATGTAAGATATACATTACCCTATAAAAAGGTTGTTTTATAACTAAAATTCTACTTTAGGTGCATTTTGTGCGCCAGCGTCAGCTTTGAAAGCGGCTTTTTGCGAAAAGCCAAACAATCCAGCAGTAAGATTATTTGGGAATGACCTTACTTTGGTGTTATAAGTTTGTACAGAGTTGTTGTAATCAGTACGGGCTACAGTAATCCTATTTTCAGTTCCTTCCAGTTGAGCAGACAAATCTCTAAATTGATCTGTAGCTTTCAATTGAGGGTAGTTTTCAGTCAGTACCATCAAACGTCCCAAAGCCTGTGTAATCTGACCCTGAGCCTGTTGGTATTTTTGCATATTTTCCTCTGTAAGCTTATCAGGATCTACCGTAATTTGGCTGGCTTTGCTACGCGCTTCAATTACCGCAGTTAAGGTCGATTCTTCAAATTTTGCAGCGCCTTTAACAGTATTTACCAAATTAGGAATCAAGTCTGCCCTACGTTGATATTGAGCTTCCACAGCTCCCCATTTTGTTTTAACATCCTCATCTAGTTTCACTAGGCTGTTATATCCACAGCCACTAAACAAAGCCAATATTGCCACAATCGCAACAATTCCAATTAAAACTTTTTTCATGTTATTTTCTTTTTTAGGTTTTCTATTTAAAGCTTAGATATCAATATTCGTTCCTTGTTACCAAAACAAACAAAAAACTGACAACTTGCCATATTTAATAACAAGATAAGCATAAAAACAATCTTAGCTCAAGCTAATTTGCTAATTTTGCAGTGTTCGAGATAAAAACTCGACTCACCGTTATGCAAAAAGATATTGAAATAACCCTTCCTCCACACGAGGTTGCCAATGAAAAAGCAATTTTAGAAACGCTTTCAAAAAACTTGAAGGTAGGTCGCGATCAAATTAAAGATTTTAAAATCCTTAAAAGATCCATTGATGCACGTTCAAGAAAAGTGGTTTATCGCATGCAGGTGAGAGTCTTCATCAATGAAAATTACCTTCCAGAAGAAATTTCTTTTAAATACCCTAAAATAGGCGATGATAAAAAAGTCATCATCGTTGGGGCAGGTCCAGCGGGTTTGTTTGCAGCTTTGCAATGCATTGAGAATGGCTTGAAGCCAATTGTGGTGGAAAGAGGTAAGGATGTAAAGCAACGACGTAGAGATTTGGCCGCGATCAATAAACAGGGCGTGGTAAACACCGAATCTAACTATTGCTATGGCGAAGGTGGAGCGGGAACCTATTCAGATGGTAAGTTATATACCAGATCTAATAAACGTGGTGATATTAATAAGGTACTGCAAATTTTTGTACAGCATGGTGCAGACGATGACATCATGATTGATGCGCGACCACATATTGGTACGAATAAATTGCCCCATATTATTACGGCCATTAGGGAAACCATTTTGGAAGCAGGTGGAGAAGTGCTTTTCGATTCAAAGCTTACCGACCTGATCATTAAAGATGGTGCGGTACAGGGGATCATCGTTAACCACGAACAAGAAATAGCCGCCAATTCCGTTATCCTAGCCACTGGACACTCGGCAAGAGATATTTATGAATTGTTAAATAGCAAGAACATCTTAATCGAAGCCAAGCCCTTCGCTTTAGGAGTTAGGATAGAGCATCCACAAAATGTGATCGATCAAGCGCAATATCACTGCGATGTGAGAAGCGAGTATTTACCGCCAGCCTATTACAGCTTGGTAGAGCAAGTGAAAAATCGTGGTGTATTTTCATTTTGTATGTGCCCTGGAGGTATTATAGCACCTTGCGCAACTGGATTGGACGAAATTGTGGTAAATGGTTGGTCGCCTTCAAAACGAAATAACCCATATGCCAATTCAGGAACAGTGGTTCAGGTGACCCTAGATGATGTTCAAGGTTATGATCCTTTGAGGATGCTTAACTTTCAGTCGGAGATTGAGCAACTGGCATTTGAAGCTGGCGGAGGAAATTTGGTAGCGCCCGCACAGCGGATGATAGATTTCGTGGAAAATAGATTGTCCATTGATTTGCCGAAAAACTCGTACCTGCCAGGAACAAAAAGTGTCATGCTTGATAATATCCTACCTGAATTTGTTTCATCGAGCTTGCGTTCGGCGCTTCCATTATTTGGCAGAAAGATGAAAGGTTATTATACCAACGATGCAATTTTGGTGGGTGTAGAAAGCCGAACATCCTCTCCCGTGCGTATACCACGAGATAAAGAGACATTTCAGCATCCACAAATCAAAGGGCTTTATCCTTGTGCTGAAGGTGCGGGCTATGCTGGGGGGATTGTTTCTGCAGCGATAGATGGGATCAATTGCGCCGATGCTATTTTGAAATCCGTGTAAACCTAAAATCTGAGAAACCATTTATCTATGTAATCGTTTAATCTATGTAATCGTTTAATCTATGTAATCACAAAGTAAGACATGAAAAAGACATTAATTATAGGAGCAAGCACTGATCCAGATAGATATGCCTACAAAGCAGCCCATATGTTAACCAGCAGAGGCCATCAAATTGTTAATATCGGAATAAAAAAGGGCGAAGTAGCAGGAGTGGCGATAGAAAAACCAGATGCCATCTATCATGACATAGATACCATTACCTTATATATAGGGCCAGCAACCCAACCACAATATTTTGATTATATTGTTGCCACAAAACCCAAAAGAGTCGTTTTTAACCCAGGAACTGAAAATGAAGCTTTGGAAGAGTTGCTAGATAAGCATCAAATAGCATATACAGAAGCTTGTACCTTGGTACTATTAAGCACAGGGCAATACTAACACAAAGTGAAAACCGTCGCACCTATTAAAATATACCACGCCGAACCGTTAGACGGTACACTCTTTTTTGTTGCTCAAAGCAGCACCTATCAGCCCGCATCATTAGAAGATTGTGAATTGGTGTTGTATCATGACCTCTATAAAGATGCTAAACAAGTTGGAAAGTTTCTTAAACAGATCTCAGAAAAATACAAGCCGCTAGGAAAAAAGGTGCTCATCTTTGTCATGCTCGATGATGAAAGTGATTACGGGCATTTTGATAATTTGATTTTGCTGCGGGTAAGTGCGAGGGCAAGCAAATTGAGGGATCACGAAATTATTCTGCCTTATCTGTGGGAAGGAAGAGAAGAACCCTACCCCTTATCTCCAAAAAGTGAATTGCCCGTTATTGGTTTTTGTGGCTTGCTTTCAAAACATCGCAAAAAACTAGTTAATGTATTCCTAAAAAGTAAACAGGTTAGTAGTGATTTTTTAGTGAGGAAAAAGTTTTGGGGAGGAAAGCCGCATGATAAATCTTTGATCAACGAGTTTTTCGATAATATAGAAAATACCCAATTTACATTATCTAATAGAGGAGCAGGTAATTTTTCGATGCGATTTTATCAAGTGCTTTCCTGTGGAAGGATACCTGTGCTGGTAAATACAAATATGTTATTGCCTTTTTCAGATAAGATTGCTTGGAATGAAATATTGATTTTTGAAGATGATGCAAAAACATGTTTGCAGCGTACATTGCAAATACATGAACAAGGCTTAACACAAGAATTACAATTAAAGTGTAGGCAGGTTTATGACGATTTTCTTTCGCCAACAGTATATTTTTCACAATTGATTGCGGAAATCAAGCATAGGTCATTGCTCCAGGTACACCAAACGGAAAAAAACAAGAACTCTTTTAGTGGCCTGGCCAGTCATTTATATAAGAAGTTATTTAAAGCATAGGTGGTTTTATTTCTTAGCGCCTTTGCCATTCCAAAATTTACTTCTTTATACATATATATACATTTGAGCTATGGAGAATGTTCCAAATCCAGATTCTGATGAGATGATCACTTTCCCTTTATTATATATTATATGAGAATATGTGCTAATATGCCCAAGTTTATTCTTTGTTTTTTAGATTGACTAAATATAAAATCTATAGCAGGAGAGGCGATATGGGTGCCATTCCTAAGATTTTTAAAATAGTTTTCAGATAAGGTGTCATTTTTTCCTTTTGTTTACCAGTGGCTTAGGAGGATGTGCGCCATAAATATCGGTCCTTGTCTTGCGTATGGGATATATTTTGCTACCTTTGCACTCCGCTTCGGAGGAAGAGGGGGCGACTGAAGAGCTAGAACAAACGGGAAGAAAAAAAGTTTTATTTTTTTCTTGCGGAAAGTGAAAGTTTTCCTAC
>NZ_QMHN01000006.1:0-111057 GCF_003313385.1 Pedobacter chitinilyticus
GTAGGAAAACTTTCACTTTCCGCAAGAAAAAAATAAAACTTTTTTTCTTCCTGTTTGTTGCAGCTTTTCATCAGCCCCTCTTCCTCCGAAGCGGAGTGCAAAGGTAGGAAAATATATCCCGTACGCAACACACAAAACCCTTTTTATGGCAAAAATCCACATAAGACCCTGGTAAACAACAGGAAAAAATGCGGTTCAATGAATAAACATCAAAGAAATAGCCAAAAATGAAAAGAAAGGACCATTTCTTTCGTCCACAAGAAATGAATATGGGAGCTTCAGCACAAGTCACAGATATCAAAGGCAACAGAGGCTTCATCTCCGTATCGCAAATCGAAAAGATAGGATGGCCATAGCTTAATAATAATGCGGGGCAAATAACCTATACAATATCATACATACGACAAACCTAATCATATACTACATGCGCGGCCAACATTCCTATTCCATCACTCCCTTCCATGGAGGGAAAATAATACATATATATACATCTATTAATTAAGCTCAACTCTCACACCATAATTAGGCAGACGTGTATCATATATATATTAAAAACTTTACTTGAAAACTAGGCCCACCTTACTATAATACAAAGGAAGCATTAGCACAAAATGTTTCTTACGGGTCACTTCCAACCTCTTCTTTTTTGCCACAACTCCATCTAACCCTCTGCTTCCATAAGCCAATACCTTCGTCAATCCATCATTTAAGAGCTCACAAAAACAAATCTACCCAACAAAGAGAGTATGCCTGGAAATTCCAGCATACAAATCTTAAATATGCAGCGCACCTCCATCACACCAAGCTTACACAGAAAAGTTTGTCTGGAACGTCTGGTTTCTTGGGACACGATATACTCCACACATATATTATGGATCATTTAGATATTTTCATGGTCATGTTTTAGCAATACACATATATATAAAGCCAATTGAGTATAGCTAAAGTAAAGCTACCCTTGATTAAAAGACCAACTACAGTGCAAAATGCATGCACTTATACGGACTTCTACGCACTTGTACGAAGTTTTACGGACTTTTGGAAAGGATATTGATGGAGGTAATACGATAGCAACCCCTAATTTATAAAAATTAATGGAGAAGCATTGCATCTCTTTTTGATCATCTACCGCTCCACCAGAGCACATGCTCTTTTAACCATTAGCATTTAAGTTGCTTTCTAAACCCGACGGGAATGGAAATCCTTTTTGTTTTTTTCTACTCCGAGGAACGCAGAAGCTCTTTTTAGTCTGTATAAGCAACCAGATCCTTTACTAGCGTTCAGGATGACTAATAAAAACAAAAAGATTGGAATGAACGGCGGGACTGTCCTTATATAGTAGCGGTGCTATTGCTTTTCAAAAATTGGTTAGCGGTTGTTAAAATTTGTTAAGTATTTTAAAGCTGCAAAGGGTTTAACTAGTTTAGCCCTTATTATTTAATTGACGTTGTCGTATTATTACCTTATCTTTGCAAAATGTTTAAAATTAAACACCTTATTATTTGTGGCATCGCCGTTCTGCTTATGGGCATGGGGGCGTGCAAAAGTCGTTTCGAAAAATTGCGTTTGAGCAATGACGTGGCCAAGAAATATCAAGAAGGGATTAGACTTTATAATAAAAAGGATTATAACAAGGCGTTGATCTTATTTGAGGGTCTGGTTCAAAAGTACCGTGGTACTGCTGAAGCGGAAGACTTAAACTATTATTATGCTTATACATTATATCGTTTAAAGGATTACACTACTGCTCGTTATAAGTTTAAGGAGTTTGCCGACACTTATCCTGCAAGTAAAAATGCAGAGGAGTGCCGATACATGGGCGCTTATTGTTATTATCTAGATTCTCCTAAATCGTCATTAGATCAAGAGAATACTTACAAGGCAATTGATGCGTTACAGTTATTTATTAACCTTTATCCTAAAAGTGACAGGGCTAAACAAGCTGCACAGTATATTGCGAACTTAAGGGACAAACTGGAAACTAAAGCGTTTGACAATGCTAAGCTTTACTATGATTTAGGTGGTTATGATATTACCAACTACAAATCGGCTGTGGTAGCACTTAAAAATGCTCAAATTGAGTTTCCTGATATTAAGTATGCTGAGGAAATGAACTTATTGATTGTTAAGGCTCAATTTATGTATGCTAAAAACAGTTATGCCAACAGACAGGAAGAACGTTTTGAGCAAGCGATTGAGTATTATAACGAGTTTATGGAGGCCTACCCTGATAGCAAATATGCCAAAGAGGCTAAACAGTTGAAACAAGATAGCGAGAGTGGCATTGTTAACGCTAAAAAACAGCTCGCTGAAAACGCTGCGATGATAGCTAAATACAAAGCGCTAGAAGAAAGCGACAAAAAGAAAAAAGACACTACTACTAACAAGAATTTAGATAATAAAACACAAAAATAAAATGAGTACTCCAAAACCAGCTATACCAAACACTACGGTTACTAGAAATGTTCATGATTTGGATAGGACAACCGACAACATCTATGAGTCTTTAGTGGTTATTGCTAAGAGAGCTAATCAGATTTCGAACAACATGAAAGAAGAACTTCATGGCAAGTTAGCGGAGTTTGCTTCGTCTAACGATAATTTGGAAGAAGTTTTTGAAAACAGAGAGCAAATCGAGATCAGCAAGCACTATGAGCGTTTGCCTAAGCCTAGCTTAATTGCCATCGACGAGTTCTTAAATGACAAGGTTTACCACAGAAACCCTAGTAAAGAGCAAAAATAGTATTATTGCTTAGGCAATACTTTATGATAACTGGCCACAGGTATACAGAGATTCCAAAATCTGTACATCTGTGGCTAAATGCTTTTTAAGCTATTGGATTTTCTATCTATATTTGCTTTCAGATGCTGAAAAATAAAAACATTATCCTTGGCGTTTGTGGCAGTATTGCCGCCTACAAATCGGCTTTGCTGGTGAGGTTACTGGTTAAAGCTGGTGCCAATGTTAAGGTGATTTTAACCCAAGATGCGAGTAATTTTATTACGCCGCTTACTTTGGCTACCCTTTCAAAAAACCCCGTTTATACTCAATATTTTGAGGCCGAAACTGGCGTTTGGAGCAACCATGTTGAGCTTGGCCTATGGGCCGACTACCTGCTGATTGCACCCGCTAGTGCCAATACACTAGGCAAAATGGCCAATGGTTTATGCGATAATTTACTCACGGCAGTTTACCTTTCGGCGAAATGCCCAGTTTTGTTTGCTCCTGCAATGGACCTAGATATGTGGAAACATGAAAGCACGCAAGATAATGTTGTCAAGTTGAAACAGATGGGCAATACAATGATTGCTCCTGGTAAAGGTGAGCTGGCAAGTGGCTTGTATGGCGAAGGCAGAATGGCAGAGCCTGAAGAAATTTTAGCCTTTTTAGAAAACGAAATCAAAAAAGGTCTTCCTTTATTGGGCAAAAAAGTATTGGTTACCGCAGGCCCAACTTACGAAGCCATTGATCCTGTACGTTTCATTGGTAATCATTCCTCTGGTAAAATGGGCTTTGCTTTGGCGGAAACGTTATATCAACTTGGTGCTGACGTGACTTTAATTGCAGGACCTACTTCTCTAAAAAGTGGCGATGGCATTAAAAGAATTGATGTGACTAGTGCTGCTGAGATGCTGAATGCTTGTATTGCTCAATTTAACGGAACTGATATTACGGTGATGAGTGCTGCTGTAGCAGATTATACGCCAGTTGAAGTGGCACAGCAAAAGATTAAAAAGAAAGAAGATCATTTTAACATTGAGCTTAAAAAAACCACCGATATTTTAGCTACCCTGGGCAAACAAAAATCTGATGGACAGCTGCTGGTAGGCTTTGCCCTAGAAACAACTGACGAAGAAAACTACGCCAAGGAAAAGTTGAAAAAGAAAAACTTGGACTTGATTGTACTCAATTCCTTAAATGATAAAGGTGCGGGTTTTAAATCGGAAACGAACAAAATTACTATCTTTAATAAAGCTTTAGAGAAAACTGCCTTCGAAACAAAATCGAAAACAGAAGTAGCCAAGGATATTTGTGCTGAAATACTAAAGTTGATGAATATTAATAACGCTAATCTCTAAAAATCGATGAAAAAAACTATTGGCATATTCTTTTTAACGTTGGCCAGCTTATTTGCTCATGCACAGGAATTGAGTACCCGTGTTCAAATTTTGGCCCCAACCATTAACAATGCCAATAGACGAAGCTTGGATGTGCTGCAAAATACCATTAGGGATTTTATGAACAATAACAAGTGGACTACCGAAACGTATTTGCCTCAGGAAAAGATTGAATGCAATTTGGTAATTAACATTACCGCTTGGGATGGCAATGCCAATTACACTGCCGAAGCTCAAATTCAATCGAGCAGACCTGTATATGGTAGCTCCTACTCTACCACCTTGCTGAACATGAGCGATAAGGATTTTAGCTTTAATTTCACCGAAGGACAAGCGCTCGACTTTTCTGAACAGAACTTTCTAAGCAATTTGAGTTCTCTTTTAGGATTTTATGCCTATACGATTATCGGATTGGATAAGGATAGCTTTGTAAAGCAAGGAGGCACTCCTTATTATCAAAAAGCCTTAAACTTGGTGAATGTTGCACAAACGGCTGGGGCAAAAGGCTGGCGACCTGTAGATGGTTTGCGTAACAGATATTGGTTAAACGAAAATTTACTTAGCAATTCATTTAAAGGGCTTAGAACCTTTATTTACGAATACCATTTAAATGGGCTGGATAAACTACAAGAAAATGCTAGTGCAGGCACTAAAAATATCTTATCTTCTTTATCAGACCTTAAACAAACGGACCAGCAAAAGTTGGGGTCTATTTTTCCAAATGTATATTTTGCTGCAAAAGCTGAAGAAATTACCAATGTGCTATCCCTTGCAAATCCACAAGACAAGATGAAAGCTTATAACCTGTTGATTGAAATTGACCCTCCTAATAGCGGGAAATACGACGGGCTGACTAAAAGAAATTAAAAAAAACCTTCTCTATTCTTATCTAAAATGTGTTTTCAGCTACTTCAACAGTATTAGCTGCAACATTTTCTATCTGCTTGCGTCTTATTGAAAAATCAAGATCGTTAAAATTTTGTTAAAATATTTTGATTATACGAAAATGTTCGTACATTTGAATACGAAAAAATTCGTACAACAGATGAGCAACACAACTTTGAAGCCTACGGAAGGCGAAATGGAAATTTTACAAGTGCTTTGGGAAAAGGGCAATTGTACGGTTAGGGAAGTACACGAAGCATTGGATAAAAAGGATTCGGGTTATACCACTACCCTTAAACTAATGCAGATTATGCATGAAAAAGGATTGGTTGATAGGGACACGAGTTCAAAAACACACATCTACAAAGCGTTAGTGAACAAGGAGACGACACAACAACATTTGGTTAAAAAAATGATCGACAATGTGTTTAACGGATCGGCAGCAAGATTAGTGATGCAGGCTTTAGGCAACAAAAGTGCGAGCAAGGAGGAGATAGATTTAATTAAAGAATATCTAGACAAACTTGAAAACAAATAATCATGGAAGCCATTATCAACAACCTTATTAAAGCTATTGGATGGAGCATTTTACATTCTTTATGGCAAGGTGCAATTGTATTTGCGATACTATTTATCGCATTATCTGTAAAGCCTAAAATGAGTGCTAGGCTGAAGCATAACTTGGCAATGAGTTCACTTTTTCTAATTTTCATTAGTTTTTGTCTAACTTTTGCATCGTTATTTAACTTGCCTTCAAAAGCAACTGATGCTGTTGGCAATGTTCAACTTAGTGATCATGCGCTTCAACAACTTTACAACCTAACACATAGCTGGAGCTTTAAAACCGAAAGCTATTTCCCTTATATCGTAAGCTTATATGTTTTGGGAATTAGCTTCCAATTAGTGGTGCTTGTGTCTGGCTACATCAGACTTAAACAACTGAAAAACAACAATATTTCTAATTTCCCATCAGAGTGGCTCAATGTTGCTCAAACCATGTTGCAAAAACTCAACATCAACAAAAAAGTCCAATTTTACCTATCCGAAAAAGTAAATGTTCCATTGGCCATAGGCTTTTTAAAACCTGTAGTTCTTTTCCCCGTTGCGCTAGTTGCTCAGCTCGACATTAAACAGGTAGAAGCTATCTTGATCCACGAACTTTCTCACATTCGACGAAACGACTATATGTTAAACCTGATCAAAACTGGTATTGAAACGTTATTGTTCTTCAATCCTTTTGTATGGCTTAGCTCTAGGTTTATCCACATCGAAAGAGAACATGCTTGTGATGATTTAGTAGTAAAATTTACTGGTGCACCAGTTGCCTACGCCCATGCGCTATTAAAGTTGGAGCTCATCAAAGACAAAACCCAACCTGCCCTTAGCCTAGCTGCTACTGGCAATAATCAACACTTGTATCAACGTATTAAAAGAATTACCGATATGAAAACGAACTATATGAATGCGAAGCAAAAAATATTAGCCCTTTGCTTAACGCTGGCCACCGTGGTTTCATTGGCCTGGATTAATCCAACTAAAAAAGAAAATACTGCTAAAAAACATCAAAAAACTACTTCTGTTCATCAACTGATAAGCACTCCTCCTACTCAATTAGTCAGCTTGAAAGCAGACACAGATACTGTTAAACGTAAAAAAGGTTTCAAAGCCATCATCAAAGATAAAAATGGCAATAATGTAGTTTACCATTCATTAGAAGAAATGCCAGATAGCGTTAGGATGAAACTAGCGGAAATGGATAAATACTTCAATTCGAAAGAATGGAATGACAAAATAGCTAAGATTACATTCAATGGGAAAGAACTAGATAAAATGTTTAATTCCAAAGAATGGAAAGATAAAATGGCCAAAATTGAATTTAACAGCAAAGAGCTTGAAAAAACCTTCAACTCTAAGGAGTGGAAAGACAAAATGGCTAAGATTGAATTTGACGGTAAAGAATTTGAGAAGATTTTCAATTCTAAAGAATGGAAAGATAAAATAGCCAAGTTTGATTTCGATGGCGTAGAATTGAGCAAAAAATTTGAGTCGGCAGAGTGGAAAAAAAGCATGGAGGATATTAGCAAAATGGGCAGAGACATGTCTGAAAAATTCAGTTCTCCAGAATGGAAAAAGAAAATGAAAGAGATGGATGAGCTTAAAAATTCTCCAGAGTATAAAAAGCTTCGTGAAAAATATGAGAAGGATTTAGAGGAATTGAAAAAGAAAAAAGGTATAAGTACTGAAAAAGCTTTCCTTATTTACGATGGCTCAAGTCCAATGCAAATTGCTTCATTGCCACAAAATACTTTAGAAATCATTAACAAAGTTTTGATTAGCCCAAAAAACCTAATTAAAATTGAAAAATCTGTCGAGCCAGTAATGCCAAAACCAGCTAACTAACCGCATGTAAACCAAACAAACATCAAGTGAAACCTTAAAAGGGCAAGAGTAATCTCTTGTCCTTTTTTAATTATTGTGGAGATAAGCGAGGCATTTTGAAGAACAAAACTTTCCTTGAGAAAAAGAAAGCAAAACTCCTTCGTATTTGTTGTTTGTAAAAAAATCTGCTTACCGAGCTATTTCTCGAATTAAAATTACATTTTTGCAAAAATTTTTTGAAACAATGCAGAGTTACTCCGAATTTCTTGATCTTAGTGTGGGCTTTCCTCAAGATGGCTTTAGCATCATAGATGATGAGCTATATTTCCACGATCTTAATTTGATGGAAATGATTGAAACGTATGGTACTCCCCTACGCTTTACCTACTTGCCCATGGTTAGCAAGAAAATCCAGCAAGCAAAATTGCTGTTTCAAACTGCTATCATCAAAAACAACTATCGAGGTGACTATAAATACTGCTATTGTACAAAAAGTTCGCACTTTAAGCACATTGTAGAAGAGGCCTTAAAAAACGATATTCATCTAGAAACCTCTTCAGCTTTTGACATGCCAATGATTGATGCCTTAGAGAAAAAAGGTGTTGTTTCTAAAGATATCACAGTAATCTGTAACGGCTTCAAAACCTTTCAATATAAGCAGTATATCATTGACATGCTACACGATGGGTTTAAGAATATCATTCCTGTTTTAGATAACAAGGAAGAGTTCAACCTTTATGATGACGAAATAGAAATGGATACTCCTTGTAATTTAGGGATCCGTATCGCCGCAGAGGAACAGCCAGACTCTCAGTTTTACACGTCTCGTTTAGGTGTTAGGTTAGAGGACGTGATTGATTTTTATAACAGTAAAGTGGCTGCAAATCCTAATTTCAGGGTAAAACTGCTCCATTTCTTCATCAACTCTGGTATTTCTGATACGCCTTATTACTGGAATGAGCTAGAGAAATATGTAACCCTTTATTGCAAGTTCAAAAAAATCAATCCTGATTTAGATACCTTGGATATTGGTGGCGGTATGCCATTTAAAGATAGTTTGGTTTTTGATTTCGACTATGAGTACATGGTGAACGAAATTGTAAAACGTATTAAAGAGATTTGTGCTGAACACGATGTGGTTGAACCAGACATCATTACTGAATTTGGAAAATATACTGTAGCAGAAGCTTCGGGTATTTTATACAAAGTATTGGGCCGTAAACAACAAAACGATCGTGAAAAATGGTTGATGTTGGATGGATCGTTCATTACCAACTTACCAGATGTTTGGGCTTTAAACCAGAAATATATTTTATTGCCTATTAACAATTGGGATGCGGAATATGAGCGTGTAAACCTTGGTGGTATCACTTGCGATGGCCAGGATTATTACAACCAAGAAGCGCATATGAACAGTGTATTTATGCCGCGTACCCGTAAAGTTCAATATTTGGGCTTTTTCCATACTGGTGCTTACCAAGAAGTATTAAGTGGTTATGGGGGTATCCATCATTGCCTATTGCCTAGCCCTAAACATGTGATTATTCGCCGCAACAGAGATGAAACTTTCAACTTTGAGGTTTTTGGCGAAGAGCAAAACAGTAAGCAAGTACTTAAAATTTTAGGTTATACTTAGTATTTAGATTAAGGAATAAGTAGCAAGGAATAAAGACCGAGCTGTATCAATCCTTTCCATTTTTGGGAGGGATTTTTTGCTTTTAACATAAGGGACGTTAAGCAACAATCTTTTTTAACCACCTAAGACATCTTAGAACATTTTTTCTTTACTACCCGTCTTAATTTCTTAATGTTTGATTATTTACCACCTAAGACACCTTAGAGCATTTTAGTTTTTGAAACCATGAAGATATTAAGTTGCATAAAGAAATAGTTTAGGAAAAAACTAGTAAATTGGATTTACCAATCCTCTAATCTATGTTAGAACACATCAAACTCAACAATATCTTTCTCATTGATATTGAAACCGTTCCTCTGTACGAGAATTTTGATGAAATGCCTGCTCATTTTCAAGTATTATGGGACCAAAAAAGCCAATACCAACGGCCAGCCGGACAAACTGCAGCTGAATTTTATGAACGTGCTGGCATTTGGGCCGAGTTCGGTAAAATTATTTGCATCAGTATCGGTTTTTTCCATTTAGAAAAAAAGCACATCCACTTAAGGATACGCTCTCTTGCCGCACACGACGAAAAGCTATTGTTGTTACAATTCATAGAACTATTGAACAACCAGTCGAACAATTTACAGTTATGCGCACATAATGGAAAAGAATTTGATTTCCCCTACCTGTGCAGAAGAATGTTGATCAACGGCCTAAAAATTCCAAAAGTATTACAGCTATCAGGAAAGAAACCATGGGAAATCAATCATCTCGACACGCTGGAGCTATGGAAATTTGGTGACCATAAGCATTTTACTTCGCTTAACTTACTGGCTGCAATTTTTGATTTACCTACGCCTAAAGGTGATCTAGACGGCAGTAAAGTTAGGGAAGTTTATTATCAACAAAAGGACCTGAATAGGATAGCCCGTTATTGCGAAAATGATGTCATCACTTTAGCCCAAGTTTTATTACGCCTTAAAGGATTACCGATAATTCCGCCAGAAAATATTACTTTAGTAGAGTAATGCTTAACGTAAAAGACCTTGCCGTAAAATTCTACAACCAAGAAGACAAAATTTGGTTGGAAACTGTCCATAAAGTGAGTTTTAACCTTGAAAAAGGAAAAGTACTAGGTATCGTGGGTGAATCTGGCTCAGGAAAATCGGTTACTTCTTTTTCGATCATGCGTTTACACGACAGTAAAAACACGCAAATAGATGGAGAAATAAAGTTAGACACCATCAATTTGCTTCAACTTGATGATAAGGAAATCAGGAAATACAGAGGCAACAAAATTTCGATGATTTTTCAAGAGCCAATGACTTCCCTCAACCCAGTATTCACTTGTGGTGAACAAGTAAGGGAAGCGATCATGTTACACCAAAACATCGACAAAGAAACAGCAAAGGATAAAACCATTAACTTATTTAAAGAGGTTCAGCTTCCACGGCCTGAGAATATTTTCGAAAGCTATCCTCACCAACTTTCTGGAGGGCAAAAACAGCGGGTAATGATTGCCATGGCTTTAAGCTGTAATCCAGAGTTGCTGATTGCAGATGAGCCCACTACCGCATTGGATGTGACCGTTCAAAAAACCATTCTGCAGCTTTTGTTACGTTTAAAAACAGAGCGTAACATGGCCATGATTTTCATTTCGCATGATCTTGGTTTAATGAACGAAATAGCCGATGAGCTTCTGGTAATGTATAAAGGTGATATTGTAGAACAAGGCAATGCTAAAATCTTATTTGAGAACCCTCAACATCCCTATACTAAAGGTTTGTTGGCTTGTCGCCCCTCTCCCAAACGATTATTGAAAAAACTACCTACCGTTGCCGATTTCCTTAACGAAAGCAAAGCGGTGGGTTTAAAGCATTTGCTAGAAGAAAATGCCTATACAAAAGAAGAAGTTAACCAAAGAAGAGAAAAACTCTATCAACAGGAACCACTTTTAAAAGTACAAGAATTATGTACTTGGTATCCTATTAAAAAAGGCTTGTTTGGAAAAACTCAGGATTTCGTGAAAGCTGTTGACCACGTTTCTTTTGAAGTTTTTCCTGGCGAAACCTTAGGTTTAGTAGGCGAATCTGGCTGTGGCAAAACCACCCTTGGACGTACTATTTTAAGACTGGTAGAACCAAGCTCTGGTCAATTGATTTTTGAAGGAAAAGACATTACCCATATTGGGAAAAAAGAATTAAGAAGCTTGAGAAGAGATATACAGATTATCTTTCAAGATCCTTATTCTTCCCTAAATCCAAAAATAACGGTGGGACAATCTATCATGGAACCTTTGATTGTACATGGCGTTTTTGCTAATGATATGGAGAGAAAAGCCCACGTGATACAGCTCCTCGAAAAAGTGAATTTAGGGGCCGAATATTTTAATCGCTACCCTCACGAGTTTTCGGGCGGACAACGCCAAAGAATTGTCATTGCTAGGGCTTTAGCTTTGAAACCTAAATTTATCATCTGCGACGAATCTGTATCGGCACTTGACGTATCTGTACAAGCTCAGGTTTTAAACTTGCTCAGGAACTTACAAGAGGAATTTGGTTTGACCTACATATTTATTTCCCATGACTTAGCTGTGGTAAAACACATCTCTGATCGGATGATCATTATGAATAAAGGAAAAATAGAAGAACAAGGCTTTCCAGAAGAAATTTATGAGCATCCAAAAGCGGCCTATACCCAAAAATTGATTGAGGCAATACCTGGGAATTTTTAAACAAAAAACATGGGGAATACCTTACTCAAAAATAGAATAATTCCCCAATACAAAACCACAGTTCCACAACCATATGCTATAAAGATGACGCATAAAAGGTGTTTAAGCGCATATTCTTAATAGTTTTAGATTTTGGTACAGTTTTTTCATATGGAATATTCAGATTATATCAATTAAAACTAAAAGAAATGTCAAAAAACAAGTATTTATTAGTTGCCTCGCTCTTATTAACTGCAACTATTTACTCTTGTAAAAAAGAAACGCAAGAAGTAGTGGCTAAAGAAGATGGAGCATCAAACATCATCAAAATCAATAGCAATCCTTCAAATCGCGTTGATTTGAGTAATGAAGGTTTAACCTTAGACTTTCAAGCGGCAACAGAAACTAATGGAAAAGTAGCTACCGCTGCTACAGCTTCTGCTGAATTCCCTTATCAATTGGTTTTCAAAGGAAAAATCAATCCACTAATTGGAGCTAGCAACAATGCACTTAGCGCATTAGAAGTATCAGCTTATGGTAACTACTACGCAATTGCTTATCAAACACCAGGTGCTGCTTACGGTGGTGGTGTAGATGTGATCCAAATTCAATCAGGTGCCCCTCAATTAATTTCTTCAGTAAGCACTCCAGATGCTGATGTAACCTGCATTAACAACGGGGGCGGTCGCCTTTACTTAGGTATGGACCTTAAAACTTTCGAAAGCTATAGCTATCCTGCACCTGCAGTAGTTGGTATCGTTAAAACTAACGGTGGTAGCTTAGAAGATCCTCAAGTAGTAGGCTTGGAAGGCTACTCAACCAAAGATGTTAAATACAATACTCAAAATGGCAAATTATACGCTGCTTCTTCTACTAATGGAGGTGTAAGTATCATTTCATTTGCTGGACAAAAAGCAAGCAGAACTGCTTTCCAATCTTACGGTGGAGCTAGATCTATCACTTTCTCAAACAACGATATCATTGCTACCAATGGTTATAGCTATACTACTTTAGATGCGAATACAGCGGCACAATCAACTTACAAATGGTGGCCAATCCAAAGCAACGAAGTAAATATCGGTAGCGTTGCTTCTTTAACTAACGGTAATTTCCTTTTTGGAAATAACTACTACCTTATCCACGTAGATAAAACAAATGGTCAGCTTTTAGATCAAGTAGATTTAGGCGGATGGGTAAATTCAATCTCAATTGTTGCTGACAAAATTTATGTTTCTACTGGAAACAGCTTAGTGGTAGCGCAAATTGAAAACAACAAAATCAAAGTTCTTGCTAAAACACACTTCTCAAGTACTTTTGGTGGCGACTTTAACGTAATCAGTTCTAGAGTTGCAGGTAGCTATGTATTTGTAGCTTGTGGCAACAGAGGAACTTACGTATTCAACCTTAAAAAATCCTAGTTGATATAATTGTTAATTTTTTTTTGAAAAGGCCCGAGTAAAATCGGGCCTTTTTCATTAAACACCTATTTGAATCGTAATTATTATTAGATTAAAAAAACCTTTCCTATGGTTACATTTGTTATCTTCGGTACAATTGGAAAACGATTATGGCAAAAAATAAGAATGCTCAATTCAAACTTGTTCTCACTCAGCTCATCAGCGATATTTTTGAAAAAAACAAAAACATTGCACTTAATCATAAGCAGGTAGCATCACGTTTAAATCTTAGCGATAAAACATCTATCGACACAATTTTAGAGGTTTTGATTGAACAAACAGAAAAGGGAAAATTTGTAAGGCCCGAAAGAGGAAAATTCAAACTTAAAGACCTTAAAACTTTTATCACGGGTACTGTGGATATGACTGCGGATGGCTCTGCGTTTATTGTGCCTGATGACGAATTTGAAAAAGACATCTTTGTTGCGCCAAGAAAGCTCAGAAATGCCCTTCATGGTGATAAAGTAAAAGTATATGTTTTTGCTAAGAAAAGTGGCGGCAGAAGAAATGAAGGTGAAATCGTTGAAATTATTAAACGAGTTAAAACCGAATTTATCGGTGTTGCCAAAATATCTGATCGCTTTGCATTTGTCATCCCTGATGACAGGAAAATGCTACACGATATTTTCGTACCGCTAAGTGACTTAAATGGTGCCAAAAATGGACAAAAAGTACAAGTGGCTTTAACAGATTGGCCAGAAGGCGCTAAAAATCCAATTGGCAAAATCATCCATATTTTAGGAGACCAAGGCGAAAACAATACCGAGATGAACGCCATCTTGGCGGAATATGGTTTTCCATTAAGCTTTCCTTCCGAAGTAGAAAAAGAAGCTAACGCCATTCCAGAACAGGTTAGTGAAGCCGATATTAAAGGACGAAGAGATTTTAGAGATACGGTTACTTTTACGATAGACCCGATTGATGCCAAAGATTTTGATGATGCCATCTCTTTCAAAAAATTGGAGAATGGACATTACGAAATTGGCGTACACATTGCCGATGTTTCTCACTACGTACAACCTAACTCTAATTTAGATAAAGAAGCTTACCATAGGGCTACCTCTGTTTATTTGGTAGATAGGGTAATCCCAATGCTTCCTGAACGATTGAGTAATGGTGTATGCTCGTTACGTCCAAATGAAGATAAGCTTTGCTTTGCCGCTGTTTTTGAGCTCGACGACCAAGCAAATATCCTTGATCAATGGTTTGGCCGTACGGTAATCCATTCGAACAGACGTTTCACTTACGAAGAAGCGCAACAGGTAATTGAGACTAAACAAGGAGATTATGCAGAAGAAATCCTGAAACTAAATGAGCTGGCCTACGTGCTTAGAGACGCTAAATTCAAAAATGGTGCGATCAGTTTTGAAAGCACCGAGGTGAAGTTCAAATTAGATGAATTTGGCAAGCCCATTGGCGTTTACGTAAAAGAACGTAAAGATGCCCATAAGCTCATTGAAGATTTTATGTTGCTGGCTAATAAAAAAGTGGCAGAATTTATAGCGAAAAAAGGAAAAGGCAAGCAAAAATATACTTTCGTTTATCGTACACACGATTCGCCAAATATGGAAAGCTTAACTAGTTTCGCCAGTTTCGCTTCGAGGTTTGGTTATAAAATTAGTACAAAATCTGACAAGGACATTGCCAAATCCCTTAATTACCTGATGGAAAATGTAGAGGGCAAAAAGGAGCAGAATATTTTGACTTCGTTGGCTATCCGTTCCATGGCAAAAGCCATTTATACGACCAAAAAGACAAGCCACTACGGTTTAGCTTTTGATTATTATACACACTTCACCTCTCCTATCCGTAGATACCCTGATGTAATGGTGCATAGACTACTTGCGCTATACTTGGATGGTGGAAAATCGGCCAATGCCGAAGAATATGAAGCAGCTAGTGTGCATTCATCAGCAATGGAAAAACGTGCGGCAGATGCAGAAAGAGCTTCCGTAAAATACAAACAAGCCGAATACTTGGAAAACAATATTGGTTCTGTGTACACTGGTATAATTTCAGGTGTTACCGAATGGGGAATGTATGTAGAAATTGAAGAGAATAAGTGTGAAGGCATGATCCGATTGCGCGATATTAGTGATGACTTCTACGTATTGGATGAGAAAAACTATTGCATCATCGGACAGCGCAAGAAACGCAAATACCAGCTTGGTGACGAAGTGCAGATTAAAGTGAAAAAAGTAGACCTTTCTAAGCGACAAATAGATTTTTCATTGGTACAGGACTAAATCAGTGTTGATTTCATTTCTGCGGTCTGATTTTTTACCTTTGGCCTTTCATTCACTTTGATGCGTAACTGCCTTTTAACTGTTTTTTTGCTGTTTGTGTTCACCACAATCAAAGCCCAAACCATTCAGGGTAAACTGGTTGATGAGATCACTGGCGAAGCGATTCCTTTTGTTTCTATTGGTGTGATGGGCACCAACAACACTACCGTAACTAACGATGCGGGAGAGTTTATCCTTAAAAACGTCAATTTTCCAGTTAAATTAAGATACAGCCATGTGAGTTACTTTATGCTAGAGCAAGAACTCAACGGGCCTGCAAACAATCTAATAGTTAAATTAAAGCCTGCAGCAATCAATTTAAAACCTGTAGTGGTTGACCCCTATCGCGGTTTAAAACTGGTTAAAGCCGCGCTGGAAAAAGCCGCAGGATTTAGCACCCAACATTTTTACGGCAATGCCTTTTATCGTCAGTTGACTTCATTAAATGGCAAACCAAGCCAAGTATATGAGCTTTTCTACGATTTGGAATTTAATCTATCTAAAGTAAAAGGTTGGATCGCCAAGCAAAGCAGATTTGCAGAAACAAATGATGGGATCGCCTTTTCGATGAGCAATCAATCCTATCTTACCTTTTCTCTGGCAGGCTATCTGTTTGAAGAAAAGAAGACAGGTAAAACAGTTACCCTAAAAAGCTTGAATGATTTCGAAATCTCTATAGAGAAATACATCGAACAGAAAAATCAGGATATTGCAGTGGTTTCCTGCAAATACAAAGGCAACAAAAAGCAATTCTACATCAATTCAACTTATTATATCGGCGTAGAAGACCTTAAAATTTACCGATTGGAGAATAGCATTTTTAATCTACCCATCAAACTTAGCGGTTCATCCAGCAAAATACCTCCAATAGCAACTACTATAGCTACTTTTAACGGAGAGAAAACACCAATCCCAGTGATTGAGAATATCTCCACCAAGCTATATCTTAATTTAATTGCTGGCGGCAGAACATTAACACCCGTCATCAGCTCGATGTTAACCATATATCAGCTAGACAAAACACTCAACACACAAAAATTTACTGAACTAACCAAAAACGTAAAAGATAAAGCCATCATCGAATCGATTGCGTACAACCCAATTTTTTGGAAAGACAACCCCTTTGTGAAGCAAACCACTTTAGAGGAATCTTCCATTAAAATGATGGAAAGCAAATCGGCGTTTGGTACCATGATAGATCCATAATAATGCACAGCCCTACAGAATTACAACAAATTATTGAAAACGAGATATTTAAATTAGCTTATCCATCAAAGCCAGCTGATTTATATGACCCCATTAAATACATTATGAGTTTAGGCGGCAAACGCATTAGGCCCGTTGTTGTATTGATGGCGACAGAGCTGTTTACCGATGAGCCGTTAAAGGCGATTGACGTTGCCTTGGCCATTGAAACCTTCCATAATTTCACCTTAGTGCACGATGATATTATGGACAATGCACCACTTAGACGTGGTAAGCAAACTGTACACGAAAAATGGAGCGTAAACAATGCCATTTTAAGTGGCGATGTGATGATGGTCGAATCCAACAAACACTTATCCAAAGTTGACATAAGCGTGCTAAAACCAGTGCTTGATACCTTTAACCAAACCGCTCAGGGCGTTTGCGAAGGGCAACAACTGGATATGGAGTTTGAAACCAGAGATAATGTAAGCATTCCAGAATACATTGAAATGATTCGCTTGAAAACAGCAGTTTTGTTGGGCGGAGCGATGAAATTAGGAGCTATTGTAGGCGGTGCCGATGAAAAAAATGCAGATTTACTGTATCAATTTGGAGAAAACCTTGGCGTAGCTTTCCAATTACAGGATGACATTTTAGATGTTTACGGCGACCCAGAGAAATTCGGCAAGCAAGTGGGTGGTGACATCATCTCCAATAAAAAAACATTCCTACACCTCACCGCGAAGGCACTGGTACAGCCAGAAGAACTGCCTACCCTTTTGGGCGATCACGAAAACACCGAAATCAAAGTTAAAGCAGTTACTCAGTTATACGACAGTTACCAGGTAAAAGAACAAGCGAATGTAGAGATGGAAAAATATTTAAACAAAGCTTATCAAGCACTGTATCAAATCGCCGTTTCGGAAGATAGAAAAAACCTTTTAAGGCAATTGGCGAAGCAAATTATGGATAGAGAAAGTTAGCTCTTAAATTTTCTTCTAACCAAGATATAGTCACTAAAAAAATGATTATTATTGGCACATGAAGAAAACTATCTATTCATTATCGATCTCACTTTTACTTTGTTTTTCTGCTAACGCTCAAAACAGTTTAAAAAGTGCATGGGAAAGCTTCTTAAAAAATGATACCGAAGCTGCCAAAAAAAGCTTTGAGGAACTAGCCAAACAACCTCAATTTGCTAACGATGCCAATCTATCCTTAAGTTTACTTGCCGAGCTTGAGCAAAAAAATGATGACGCATTCAACTATTTCCAAAAATTTTATGTAGGCAATAAAAATGTAGAACCTTATCTTTCTGCATTGTGGCGCAGTCCAGCGGTAAACAGTAGCTACAGCAAAATACGTCCTGAAGCAATGCTGCTGATGAATGAAATCGTGAAGAACAAATCTTTTGATGGTTCATTGAACGCGATGGCCTCTTCGGTGATCGGGAAACATTATCTAAATGTTAAAAAAACGGCAGAATCTGAAAAGGCGTTTGCACAAATTGGAAACTTAGACCATTGGCTAATTACGAGCACATTTGAAAACATATCAACCAGCGGCTTTGATAAAAATTATGCTCCGATTAATCATCCGCAAATGGATGCCAAATTTACGGGCAAAAAGAACGTTGAATTCGGCTGGAGAAAAGTACCATACCTGAAAAGAGAAAAATGGTTTGACTTTACATTTTATGACGATTCGTATAATGCCATCCTATTTGCTCAAACCTTTGTTAACGCCCCTTCCGAAATAGAAGGTCAGCTTAGAATTGGCGTATCTGGTTCTGTAAAAGTATGGGTTAATGACCAATTGATTATTACCGAGGCTGAAGAAAGAAACAATGACTTGGACTCATATATCTCTACCTTAAAGCTAAATAAAGGTTACAACCGAATTTTGATACAAATAGGAGAAAGTTATGCAGGCAATTCCAATTTTATGCTAAGGCTGACCGACAACAATGGCTATCCAATCCCTGGCCTTACCCATATTAATGAATACCAGCCTTACCAAAAAGAAGAAAGTTTTAAGGCGCAAAGCATTACCCCAAAAGCCTATGCCTATTTTAAAAACCTAGTAGCTGCCGACACCACCAATTACCTTAACCAGCTGCTATTGGCTAAACTCTACTTAAGAGATGATTTCGTATTTGAACCAAGAATTATCCTTGAAAAATTAAAGCAAAAATTTCCTGAAAGCACCTACCTAAACACTTTGATGATTACCCTTCATTCTAAAGAAGATAATCGTACTGGTGTAGAAACCTTACAGGAACAAATTAAAACTTCGGACCCGCAAAGTACTTATGCATTAAGATTAACCTATAGCGACTATTATAACCAAGAAAATTATGATAAAGCAGAGGAAATTATGATGCAATTGGAGAAAAGATTTGGGGAGGATGAAGACATCGTCAGCAAAAAAATTGGTATATCGGGGAAGAGAAATGAACAAGATAAAGTTTTCAGTTTAGTAGAAAAGGCTTACAAAAATTGGCCAAATAATAGAAATTTTTCTTACGTCAAGTACATCTTAGAAAAAGAAGTGAAAAAGAATTCACAAGCAGAAGGCGTACTGGTTAAGTATCTAAATGATAATGAAGATTATGAATATGCTACAGTTTTAGCTAGTGCTTATTTCAATAAGGGAAATAGCAAAGGCGGTTTAGATGTGTATTTAGAAAAACTAAAAGCAGATCCTGTAAGTACTGGAATTTATAGCGATTTGAGCGAAAAGTTCTATGCGTTGCAAAAATACGATAAAGCCGAAGAGTACATTAATAAAGCAATAGCTTTAGCTCCTTATATTGGTTCTTATTACCACACACTGGGTAAAATATATGAGGCACGCAAAGAAAACACTAAAGCCGAAGAAGCTTACAAAAAGTCCCTAAGCCTTAACCCCAACTATTATGATGCAATAGAACAGTTACGAAGGTTAAAGAAAAACAAAGACGTATTCAGTTATTTTGAACAGCCAGATGTTGTTGCCATCATTAAAAATGCTCCAAAAGCACAAGATTACCCAGATGACCACTCGGTTATTTTAAACGAAGAAGTTCAATCGGTGGTTTATGAAAACGGTGGTTCAGAAGAAAAGCACTTTTTTACCGCAAAAATACTCACTCAAAAAGGACTAGAAACCTATAAGCAATATAATATCTCCTATAACAGCGACCAGAATTTAAACGTAGAAATTGCCGAAACCATTAAATCAAATGGCAGTAAAACACCAGCCGAGCAAAGTGACAATCAGCTTGTTTTTACTAACCTAGAAGTTGGAGATGTCATCAACATACGATATAAATTGAGAAATTACAATGTAGGCAGCCTAGCATCACACTTTTGGACTTCGTTTTACTTCTCTCACGGAACCCCGTATGTGAACACCAAATTTTCATTGTTAATAAGCAAGAACAAAAAATTCAATCATAAATTTTCTTTATCAGAAATACCAGTTCTTAAAACTGATGCAGACGAGTTTGATTTATATACTTGGAAAGCCGAAAAAAATGCAGGCATGACCTACGAAGACAAAATGCCGCCTCTTGATGATGTTGCGAATATACTTTACCTATCTACCATACCAGACTGGCAGTTTGTTGCCGATTGGTATAACAACCTAGCAACAGCAAAAGCCAGAAGCAGCTATGAGATTAAAACATTAGTAAATGAACTTTTCGCTGGGCAACAGCTTAATGATACACAAAAAATAAAAAAGATATATCAGTACATTACCCAAAACATCTCCTACAGTTCTGTCTCCTTTAGACAAAGTGGTATTGTCCCTCAATCGCCAGCTACCGTAATTAATTCTAGAATAGGTGATTGCAAAGACGTTTCCACTTTATTTGTGGCCATGTGTAAACAGGTGGGAATAGATGCAGAATTGGTATTGGTAAGAACAAGAGACAATGGTCAAAATACCTTATTACTACCTAGTATCGACTTTAACCATTGTATTGCTAAAACCAATGTTAATGGGATAGAAAACTACATAGAACTTACTTCTAACTTTTTACCTTTTTCTTCATTCAACAATCAGGATATAGGAGCTCCCATCCTACCTATCAATAAAAATAGCAATCAACTGATTAAACTACAGCCTAAAAATAGGGTGCAGAACCGCATGAGCTACCAAACTAAAGTAACTATTAAGGATGCAAACATGTACATTACCGAAACTAATTTCTGTACAGGTTCAATGGCAAGCTCAATACGTTCTAGCTATAAGGATCTTTCGGTTAAAGATCAATTGAAAAAAATGAAAGAAGAAATTAGTGCTAGATTCCCTGACAACGAAGCAGTTTCTTTGAGCTTTGAGAACTTAGATCCTAAAACATCAGTTTCCGACACCTTAAAAGCAACTTCAGCTTATAATTTACTAAAAGTATGTAAGCCAGTAGCTGGAATGAATATATTTTCTTTGCCTTGGACAACTGCCATCCCGCCTTCTTCATTGACCATCACAGATCCTAGGCATTTTGGTATTGATCTAATCCAATTATTTTGGGCAGACAGGACTGACGAGCAAATAGAATTGTCTTTTCCAGAAGGCAAAAAGCTAATGGAAGGCATCAAGCCTCTTTCCATAGATAATGAGTATTTTAGTTATAAACTCAATAGTTTTCCAAAAGGCAATACCGTTATTGTTAAGCGTGAATTGATTTTCAAAAAAGATTTTGTAACCAAAGAGAAAGTAAATGATTTCAATGCTCAGTATAAACAAGCAGTAGAGGCCGACAATCAGCAGTTAGCTTATAAATAACAAGTGCAGCTTGCAAAAAAGCGTCAGAACATTATCTGACGCTTTTTTATTTCCATTTATACTAGTGAAATAAGCTTATTGGTGGCGTTTTAGGTATGGCCACAAAAGTACATCAATAGCATTTTGATATTCGTTGAGTGCATCCTCCCCCACATGTTGATCGGTAAGCTCATTATGGGAAAGCCAAAAGTCATTAATGATAAAAAACTGCTTTACCAAACCGCTCTTATTAGAAGTGGGAATATCATCTCTAAAAATACCATTGGCGATTAAATTCTCGAACACCTTTAGAAATTGCTGCTCCCGTTTTCGGATAAGCTGGTAATAAGCATCTCTTATTTCTGGTATCCAATTCCCTATTTCAACGAAGTTGATAAATATGAACCTGTATTTATTGACCAATTTAAACGAAGATTCAGTTAAAAAAGCAATCGCACTCAAATCAAGCGGAACACTTTGTGCATTAGCCATCAATCCATCATAAGCTAAGGCAAGTTCATCAAACAAAGCCCTTATAATGTCCTCGGTATGCTTAAAATGGTAATGTAAATTCCCTCCGCTCATGCCTATACTCGCCGCAATATGTCTGGTGGTGATATTCCTAATTCCTTGCTCATTATAAAGCAATAACGCGGCATTCAGTATTTTTTCTTTGGATTTCACACTCAAATTTAGAACATTTGTTCTAAATTTGAAAAAAAATAAAAATAACCCATTATGGAAGAAAATAAACAGGGCAATTGGTTTTTCAGAAATTTATACGAAATCAGGACTACGATATTTCCTGAAGATGTTAATGACTCCAGGCTGAAAAAAACTGGGAAAAGAATTGGATGGTCGATGTTTTTAATGCTTGTATTATGTGCAGCCGTAGGCGTTTTAACCGCAGCGTCTTTCGCTCATTAATTCTCATCACCCTCGACAAGTACTTTATATTTTATTGCTGTTCGTGGTTATTGATCAGGTACACCCGAAAACTACACTTCCCCATCCCTCTTCTTAACAATTGGCTAACTGATTTTGTATTTGTGCCATTGATTGCACATGTTGCATTTGTATTAGGCTCACTAATCTTTACAACAGGTGGAACTTTTAAATACCCTATTTACCAAATCTTAAGCATTTCATTACTCACTGCATTGGTTTTCGAAGGCTTCTTACCATACTATACCCATTACAATACGGCCGATTTTTATGATGTATTGGCTTATTTTGCTGGCGGAGTGTTTTATTATGCAGTGCATCAAAACCATACTTCTAAGAAAATCAGGAAAGCTTTTGAGAGAAAGCTATCGCTTAGCAAATAGCCTAAAAACAAAAAAGCCGAACAGTGATGTTCGGCTTTTTCATGTATTTTGTATTACAAATATTATTCAGCAGATTCAGCAGCTGGAGCTTCTTCAACTTTAGCAGCTTTTTTTGCTGGAGCTTTCTCCGCTTTAGGAGCAGCAGCTTTCTTAGGAGCAGCTGTTTTTTTAGCTTCAGCTTTAGGAGCAGCTTCCTTTTTTGCAACAGGAGCAGCATCCTCAACTTTAGGAACTACTGATACATAAGATTTGTTATCAAATTTCTTTTTGAAAACAACAATACCTGGTACCAAAGCAAATAAAGTGTGATCTTTACCAATACCAACACCTTTATCTGGGTGGTGTTTTGTACCGCGCTGACGAACGATGATGTTACCAGCAATAGCTTCTTGACCACCGAAAATTTTGATACCTAAACGTTTACTATGCGACTCGCGACCGTTTTTTGAACTACCGGCTCCCTTCTTATGTGCCATTTTTTATCTTTTTTATAATTAGCTAAGTAGCTAAAAATGAATTTACAAATAAATTAACTACAGAGTGATGCTCTCAATCTGGATTTTGGTGAATGACTGGCGGTGACCATTTTTCTTTTTGTAACCTTTTCTACGTTTCTTTTTGAAAACGATTACTTTATCACCTTTTAAATGAGACACGATTTTAGCTGAAACCTTAGCTCCTTTAACTGCAGGTGCGCCTACAGAAATTTTACCACCATTGTCAACCAACAATACATTGTCAAATTCAATACTAGCGCCTTCATCTCCTTGTAAGCGATGTACAAAGATGTGCTGGTCTTTTACAACTTTAAATTGTTGTCCTGCTATATTTACTATTGCGTACATTGTTAAATAATTATTTTATTTCTATTTATTTTTTTAATCGAGGTGCAAATATAGAACAATTCTTTTTCAAACACAATAGCTTAGCAAAAATATTTAGTTGAACCGCTATACCTATTTCTTCTTTACCCCTGCTGATTTACCACACTTTACTACATTCTTCTTTCCTCGTTTCTTCATTACGAAACAAATTATTTCTTTTATTACGAATATTTCGTAGATTTACGAAAAATAGGTAATTATGAAAAGTCTAATTTTACTCGTATTTAGCTTTTGCACTACTACATTGCTCTTTGCACAAACTTCGGAACGGGCAGTAGCCAAAGCAAAATACAGCTATGTCCACGTTAGAGACACCAATAACCGCAGCAATCCCTATCAGGAAGAAATGATTTTGCTGATTGGTAAAAACTCCTCACGATATACCAGTTATGTGAAGATGAAACAGCAGGTCGAATTTTATCAGCATGTGAATGAACAGATCAAAAATAATGGAGGAACTTTAAATGGCGCACATATTAAATCTAATAGAAAAGGTATGACCGTCCCCGAAGATTATTACTTTTTCCATGCTGAAAACCAGCTCATCAGATCTGAGCACTTAGTTAACACTTATTTTATCACCGAAGCCATTCCTCAAATTGATTGGAAAATCACCACAGATACTGCCACCTTGTCGGGAGTGAAATGCCAAAAGGCCACTGCGCTTTTTAGGGGAAGAAACTGGATTGCTTGGTTTGCTCCTGATATGCCTTTCCAAAGTGGCCCTTGGAAATTACACGGCTTACCTGGTCTTATTTTAGAGGCCTACGATTCCAAAAAAGAAGTGCAATTCCTTTTTGGAGGTTTAGAAGTTGCCGAAAAAAAGGCAAACGTTAGCAAGGAGCCTTTTATAGGGGAGATGGCCAACGTAGATTTAATGGAGAATGAAATCAAAATTCCGAATAAGGCGATCAAGGCGAGTAAAGAAGAATTTCTAAAACTGAAAAGGGCCCAAGCAGAAGATCCTGTAGGTTTTGCAAAAACTCAACTTGCGGGAAGCGGCATGTCTGGTCTGGCACAAATGATTAAACAAGCTCCTGGAAGTAGGCCTACACCAGCAGTTAACATTTACAACAACCCCATAGAACTACCTTAAATGGCGTTATGCCGTTAAAAAGTGTTAAATCGGTTTTACATCTACGATAATTTCGTAGATTTACGAAAATTTAATTATTAAACGCATGAAAATTTTAAAAGCAACCTTAATTATCTCGCTTATTGGATCAACCGCCTTCGCTCAAAGCGCCGATAAAGCATTAGCAAGAGTAAGATATAGTTTTTCGCATATGCGAGATACCACACAGAGAGATAACTTCTACACGGAAAACATGCTATTAGTGATTGGTAAAAATGCATCTGTTTATACTAGTTATGATAAAATAAACAGAGATGAGGAAATGAAGAAGAAACTTGAGGAACAAATTAAAAACCAAGCAGGAACTACTGGCAGCATTAATATTAATGGAAGTTCCTATAAACCTGTTACCCCTATTGATTATTTCTACTTTATTAACGAAAACAAATTTTTCACCAAAGAGCGAATCATCACCAGCTATTTAATTGAAGAAACTGCTCCTAAAATTAATTGGAAAATAACGAAAGATACGGCTAGCTTTTCTGGCGTAAAATGCCAAAAAGCGACTACCTATTTCAAAGGCCGCAATTGGATTGCTTGGTTCGCTCCTGAATTGCCTTTCCAAAGTGGTCCTTGGAAATTGAATGGTTTACCAGGTTTAATTGTGGAGGCGCACGACGAAAAGAACGAAGTTAAGTTTCAATTTGCAGGCATCGATAAAGTTACCGAGACCGCACCTGCAAAAGAAACCGAGCAACCTGTTGCCATGGCGAATGGTGGCACAGGCATTATCAAATTTGCAGGCATGGACGGTAGTGCTTCTTATTTAGGAAATGAGATCAAACTGCCTACCGATGCAGTAAAAACAACCCAAAAAGAGATAGACAAGCTGAAAGAAGCCAGAGACAAAGATCCTCAAGGATTTCTTAATGCACAATTAGCCAGCAGAAATACAGGTGGAAGCTTTGGAGTTACCAATACCACAAGAATATCAGCCCCAAGTAGCATAAAAAAAATGGTTCTCAACAATCCTATTGAGCTTCCTGAGAAGAAATAAACCAAACCAACAAACTATTTATGGTGGCCATCGGTCTTGATGGCCACTTCCTAAACACACAAAAGATGAAAAAGGTACTGTTTCTGCTCATTGCTTTAATAGGTATGGGCACTTCAATCGCTTTTGCCCAAAAACAAATAAAAGGGAACGTTAAAGACGAAAAAGCCAAGCCAATTCCTTCGGTGATGGTTAGTTTAAAAGATAAGGAAGGAAACACGGTAGCTTTTTCCCGCACTAACGAAAAAGGTGATTTTACGATCAATGTTGATCCAGTAGGTACAGGACTTACCCTAGAATTCAGCACCTTGGGATTTGAAAAGAAATCTATTGCTGTTACTGACCTTAACAAGCCGTATCAAGTGGTTTTGGCCGAAAGCGAAATTGCACTGAAAACAGTTGAAGTAAAGAATCGCCCGAAATTAAGCTCAAACGGTGATACCTTAAATTATAAGACTTCTGATTTCTCGGACAAACAAGACCGAAGCATTGGTGATGTACTGAAAAAAATGCCTGGTATTGAAGTCGCCGAAAACGGAAAAATAAGCTACAATGGCAAGAATATCTCCAATCTATATATTGATGGCGATAATTTACTGGAAGATAAATATGGCATAGGCACCAAAAGCATTCCTCATGGAGCAGTTGATAAAGTACAGGTAATTGAGAATGACCAACCTATAAAAATGCTACGTAAAAACAACACCAGTGAAGATGTAGCACTCAATCTAGTGATTAAAGACGAGGCCAAATTAAAGGTCATGGGCGATATTAAAGCAGGTGTGGGAACTCCAGAAAGGTTTGATGGCAATTTTAACGCCATGATGTTTAATAAGAAAGTGAAATTTTTGAACAACTTAAAAGGTAACAATATTGGCATTGACCCAGGAATTGACCTTACTTCGTTCAACCCGTTAGCTACCGACAATAGCAAGCCTTCCAACTTGCTTACCGCAGGGGCAGCAGGCGTACCTACCCTACCGCAAAGCAGAACCCTGTTTAACAAAGCTGGACAGGCCAACCTTAACAATCTTTTCAAGTTTAATAATGACTTACAGCTAAGAGCCAATGTTTCCTACTTATATGATGAACGCAAGCAAGTGTACAACAAATCTTCGGAAACCAGATTAGGCGGCCAAACCATTAGTTATCAGGAAAACCAAGACAATTTTTTAAACCCTCAAAAATTAAGAGGTCAATTCACTTTAAACGGAAATACAGATGGCTACTTTTTTAATAATGCTCTTGTGGTTGAATATAATCCTAATCGTACAAATTCTAATGTATTTATTAACGGCGTAGGCGCTTTTCAATCGCTCAGTCAGGATATGTTTACCTTATCTAATGATTTGGGCTACCGCAAGAAATTGAAATCAGGGAATATCTTTCATCTTTCTTCAAGCCTCAGCCGTTCTTCGCAACCCGAAACGCTTAGCATCAAACCTGGACTTAATGAAGACATTCTGAACAATGGCATGCCTTATAATAGTTTAAACCAATATTTGAAACTGCCTACGTGGTACACCAACAATGCAATATCCATGGCATTTCCGAAAGGCAACTTTGTGCAAACGTATAGGGCTGGCTTTTTACTTCAACAGCAAAATTTAGAAACCGAACTTAACAAAATTCAAAATGACGGTCGTAGTGAATTGGCCATAGCAGGTTCCTTAAATGATCTGGATTGGTTTCGTTCAAGAACTTACCTTGAGAACAGCTATGAATACACCACCGACAAAATCACCGCTACGGTTCGCATTCCATTAAGCTACAATACGATCAGCTACGATGACGCCAATCATGCGGTAAACAAAAAGCTCGAACGATTTTTTGTGAACCCTTCGGTATATTTCAAATATCAAACCAGTCCCGAAAATTATGTGAGTGCCAATTATGGCTATAGAAATTCTTTAGGCACTATTGATGATGTCTATTATGGAGCTGTTTTACGAAACTACCGCTCGTTATTTGCCAACAATGCACCTGTTTCCGAAAGCGCTACACATGCCATTGCGGGTTCGTTCAATTTCCGCAAAGCCATACAAATGGTATTCGGAAACATTGGCGTTGCCTATAGCACTACCAATTTAAATACCATTTCAGCCTATACTTTAACCAACAATACACAGCAACGCATTGTACTTCCTTTGGAAAACCAAATGAAAACTTTATCCTTAAACAGTGGTTTGAGCAAATACCTATTTGCATTAAGAAGTACTGTAAATGCAGGTTTTAATTATAGCCACAACCAGTACCAGCAGCTACAGAACAATGAGCTATTACCTTTCGAAAGTGATACTTACACCTACAAAGCTGGTATTGAGGCAAAGCTTACCAAATTCATGAACTTTAGCTACAACGGTACTTTTTCAAACAACAAAAACAAAACGGTGAGCAATGGAATTTCAACCAATTACCAACAGCTAAGGCAACAAGCCGGCTTAACCGTAACCATGCTCAAATCGGTTTTTCTGAATTTCTCAGCGGAGCACATCTTTACCCAACAGTCAAGTCAGCCAGATTTGAAATATTTGTTTGCCGATTTTAATGTGAGGTATAAAGTATTGAAACTGAAAACTGACCTTGAGTTTGGCATTACCAATTTGGCCAACGTGAAAAGATTTGAAGCCATCAACGTTTCTGCCAACTCTTTAACCGTGGGCACCTATGAAATTCCTGGAAGAGTAGCCATGGTTAGAGCCACCTTCAATTACTGATTGTAATTAGTTATTCATTTAATTGAGATGATTTGAATAGCGATGCAATAAAATCTCGATAGGTTAGTTATATATTCTAGAGCGTTAATTTAATAAAGCGGAAGTAGGTTGGATTGACCACTTCCGCTTTTCCTTTACTGGAGCTACTCGTTACAAAACAAGCGAAATACATCTATTTAGAATAGAAATATGAATAACATCAACATCCTATCTACCGAAGTACTAAGTGATAACTGGTATGTTTTAAATAAGGTTACCTATGAAATTACGCAGCGTGATGGTTCTAAGCAAATACAAAACCGAGAAGCTTACGACCGAGGCAACGGTGCCGCAATTCTATTGTATAATGAAGCAAAGCAAACCGTCATTTTGACCAGACAGTTCCGTTTACCTACGTTTTTAAACGGCAATCCATCAGGCATGCTGATAGAAGCTTGTGCTGGCCTACTTGACCAGGACAATCCTGAGGATTGCATTAAACGGGAAACTGAAGAAGAAACAGGCTATCAAATTAGCGAGGTGACCAAGGTATTCGAAGCTTATATGTCTCCAGGTTCGGTGACTGAAATTATCTATTTCTTTATTGCTGCCTACGACACATCAATGAAAATACACCATGGTGGTGGTTTAGCACACGAAGAAGAACATATTGAGGTATTGGAATTTCCTTTCGAAACGGCATTGGGAATGATTGATAGTGGCGAAATCAAAGATGCCAAAACCATGATGTTGATCCAGCATTTGAGGTTGAAAGGTATTTTATAAAAAAGAGAATCGATTAAAGTTCGGTTCTCTTTTTAGTTTCTATGCGTATTTGAGGATTATTGCCTCCATCTGCTTTCACAACCTGTACGTGTTGAATTTCGTTAGGGTTAAGCCTATTGAAGTCTGTAACATGCGATAATTTACCATTGATCAAATAATCTACTTTGCCTGCATTTTTTGTGCTGTCGTTAGATCTGAATGCCCTTACCATCACGACCTTATCTTCATCGTTAGGTGCATCTGCAAAGCTGCCAGCTGCTTTAAACTGGATAGATAAATTTTTAGCATTGGCCATTTTAGAAGCATCAACGCTGTCAGATTTCACAAATATAATTCGTTGGGTAATTTTCCCCTTGCCCTTTACCAGTTTAGCAGCTTCAGGCGAGTTAAACGTATTCTTTATTGCAGCAATCATCATCTCCTCAATCTCTTTTGGGCCATGCTTAGTACTATCTCTTTTGATTAAAATATTACTTACAAAAACATCCATTTTAGCAACAGTATCTACCGTTGTCTTTTCAGGTGCCTCTTTTTTAACAAATACTTTATGCTGATGCGCTTTTACATGTGCAACTGCTTTCACTGGTTCTGCGGCTTCCTCTTCTGTGGCAACGGTCACCATTTTCGAAAGCATTGGCAAATGCTGTTTCAGCTCTTTTTTAGATACGGTAAAGGCCAAAGTAGTCAGCAAAAGTACAGGAAGTGCAAAAAGATATCTACTCAATGTGATTTTTGAAGAACGCTTGGCATTCATCATCTGAATCCGTTTCTTTAAATCGGAAAGATTAAAGTTGTTTACAATAGCCGCCGAAGGTGTTAATTGTCCTACGCCTAGCAAGCTATATTGATAAACTTTTCGATCCATCCCCTTTTTAAGGATATTTTGGTCGGTAATAAATTCCAGATTTTCCTTTACAGCCTTTTTCATCAACCACACCCCCGGATTGAACCAGTAAAACACCACGCTCAGTTCGGCTAAAATAATATCCAACGAGTGCCATTGCTTTACATGTACCATTTCATGCGCCAAAATGGTATCTAACTCATGGTCGCTATGCAAAGTTGGATTAACATACACCGTTTGCCAAAATGAAAAAGGGCTTACACTTTCGTTCAACAAGCGCACATTATAGTTTGCTACTGTACCAGGTTGAGATTTACGATGGATTTTGTAAAGAGATAAAAACTGCACCCCTAACCTAATAGTCATAAACAAAACCCCTAAATAAAAAAGCGCACTTAGTATAGGCCAGTTATTGATAAAAAAACCAGTAGGCACCAATTCAGAAGCCGTTTGGTTAAGCTGTGGTAAATAGGTAACTACGTTGTTGTTGATCTCCTGTCTGTGAAAAAACTCCGTTAAATCTATAAAAGGATAAGCGGTTGAAAAAACGATCCCCAACATCAAGAAACAACGATTCAACATGTAAAAAGTTAGCCTTCTCAGCACAAGATAATAGGTTGCTGCAAATAATAGCAGCACCAAGTTTATCTTCAAAAGGATAATGAAAAGATGTGGCATCTCTATTGATTTTCTGGTTTCTCAATCAGGTCAATTATCTCTTTAAGTTCGGCCGCACTGATCTTTTTGTCTTTGGCAAAAAACGCAACCAGTTCTTTATACGAATTTTGAAAATAGTCGTTCACAAAACCGTTCATAAAACGCTTTTTATAGTCAGCTTCCTTTACTTTAGCGCTATAGCGAATGGCATTTGCATAACGCTCACCTTTTAGGAAGCCCTTACGTTCCAAATTTTTGATGGTTGAAGCCAAAGTCGTGTATGGAGTTTTTGGTTCTGGCATAGCATCCATAAAGTCCTTAATAAACCCTGCTCCTACTTGCCAAACGGCTAGCATTGCCTCTTCTTCTTGCTGTGTTAGTTTCTCCATCAGTTAATTACGAAATAATCGTAAATATACGAAACTAATTTACAAACATGCAAGGGCTTAGGTGTTAATTTGTGTTAAGGAGAATGCAAGCTACCCGAACATCTATTTTTCATTTTTGAAGCGCAGTTTTTGTACGGGAGTTAATGGAAAGTCCCGCCATTCGTTTTACTCGTTAGCACGCTACGCCTGCTAACTCGTGCTCACTACTGTCGGGGCTATCGGGCATTTTTAATGCAATTATCTTCTGAGTTTAAAGATTTCTCCTATCGTCGAAATGACAAAAATAACGGACAGAAAATAATGGGAAAATCTTGCAACCTATGAATAGAAACAGTTAGAAATGTCACCCTTTCAGGGTTCCTTTATCACTTGCATAGCTTGTTAGAATAATTTCACCACTTCGTGGTTAGGTGATACGTTTAAAGGATTAATTTTTCGGATTTGCACGGTCACAAAATCAAGCTCCAAAGAAATGTTAGATTAATAGCACCAATCTTGGTTAGGCATAATATCCAAAGTATTGATTTCACGAAATCATAAGACAACAAGTCCGAAGGACTGACATTATTCTAGAAAATAATATTTCAGTCAATAAACCACGAAGTGGTGACATTATATTTATTGCACATATTCCATTAAGTTTCTTTTAATGTTGTTCGCCTAGCATATCGAAAGATTTTACTTCGTAGCTGCTACGCGGTCTCCTATCGTCGAAATGACGAGAAAATAGTACTGTAGAAATGACGGTGAAGGTGATTCGAAATAGCGATTACTTAAATATAAAACTCCTATTGTCTTTTTTCCAATCAGGACCAATGGCTGTTTCTAACCAGAAAGGCTTTTTCAATTCGGTTTTCTTTTGCCAAATTCCATCCGACATTTGTAAATCATTGCCCATTTTTACAAAACCTGCAACAATACTAGCACCTTCTACCTGATTGTTTTGCATTTTCAAGTTTTTCGGTTCATCTTGGGTAACCAATAAAGTTGTTGGGTTAATAACGTAGTTATTGCTAATGTTAACGCCGTCAGGAGCTACTGTTCTATCGTTATCCTTCCCCGAACCTAACACAAAAGCTTCTCTGGCACTTACAATAACGTTGTTTTGAATATCTGCATTTTTCACCTGCCAATAATCGCTTAGTGCTGGTTTTTCATAAGCATTCATCACAGAAATCGCGGAACGTAATGTTCTTCCTGCCACTTTGTACAAGTAATTTCCGTGCACTTTTTGGTTTTCACCAATAAGGCGTATTCCGCCGCTGTTGGTGACATTGTTCGCAATAAAATAGTTACTGCTCACTTCAGAGTTATTGCCATGTCTAAAAGTAACTGTACCTGCACATTCGTAAAACAGGTTATTCATAATTTTATTAAAACCAGATTTGATAGAAATGATTTCTACCTCGCCATCGCATTTATCAAAAATATTGTTCTGCACCGTTGCATAAGAATCGTTCATTGAAAAAGTGCTTGTCCCTATGCGGATGGTTTCACCACCATTAGCCCCTAATTCTGGTCTAGGACCAAAATAATTATGGTCTATTTGGTGATAATTTGGTTTATCATCTAACCAAACCACTAAAGTCGTTCCCTGGTGTGCTTTTCCTGTAATGGAACAATGATCAACCCTATTATGATTTCCGTAAAGCGATACCCATTTATAGTCTAAAGTTTTGTCGCTCGGATTATAATTTTCGATGCTGGTATTGGTTAAGCGACTGTTAGAAGTGGCTTTAGTAAAAATCACCACGTCATCTTTTAAGGAAGACCCATTTTTGAAAAAAAGTCCGTCGACCACTAGCCATTCACCATCAATTTTAAGGTTAGAGTTGCCGGATAGAATCACACTTCCCTTGGTTTCTGCAATCAGTGTAATGGGTTTTTCGGCTGTTCCTTTTCCTTTAAAGTTAATGATTTGGCTCTTCCATTCGCCCGATTTCATGATCACTTTATCGCCAGGAGCCAATTTTAATTCATTAAGTTCTGCTGCGTTGGCAATGGTATATGTTTTGTCGCTGTTGGTTGCTTGTTCTTCTACCTTTTTAGTCAGCGAATCTGCCTCAACTGCTTTTGCACAGCTGCTATAAGAAAGTCCGCAGATAAGCACTAAACCAGCATAAAAATTCAATTTCATTTTAAAATATCTTTAGTATAAATTATCGTAAAAAACGAGCGCTTCATCGTAAGTAGTGGCTAATCCCGTTGAACTTACCGCCGAGCTGATGCTCACCACACCAGTCCAAGGTGCTGTAGCGCCATACGCTTCCCAACATCTGTAAACTACATGAGTGGATAGATTAACATTGTTATTTCCACCGTATAAAATCTTAGTACCGTCTAAGCCTAATTTGCTAGACATGATGGCTCTTTTTTCGGTAACAGTTCCAGTTCCTAAAGTTGCAGCATCGGCAGCACTTATTAAGTGCGTACGACCAGTTGGATTAAAACCACTGTGGTGAAAAGCCAAAGCAAATCTTGTACTCTGATTCCCGACCGTAGCGTAATTAAAATTGTTTTTCGTCACCATAAAACTGGTTCCAAAGGTCTCATCTCCAGGGTTTACATCATTAAAAACAGGCACTTCTACAAAAATTGGATTTACACCTATTCCGTTTACGATGTAGGCACCTGTTGAATTAAAAGTATTGCCGTAAACTACGCCATGGGTAGAATTATCGCCCCTAAATCTAATGAATGAACCCGAACAATCTGTAAAGGTATTCTCTAAAATTTTCAATCGTTTAACGCCAAAAGCGCCGTAAATCATATGTGCGGTTGAGCCTACTCCAATGTTAGAGAATTGGTTTTGCCTGATGATAATATTATTGGAAGTGGCGTAATGGGCTCCAACAGCACCGTAATACAAATTAGGCATATTTTCAAAACGACAATAAGCCACCGTTATGTTTGGACTGCGCTGAATTACTAAAGCATATTCTGATACGGCACCAGTAAATTTTAACCGATGAATCAATATATTTTGGCAGTTGTTTAGCGACATCAGCTTGGCAATTGATCCCGTAAGCACCGCAGCACCCACGGTATTTGCTTTTAACTGAAGTCTTTTAGTGGCACTTCCAATGTTCGACAAAGTGATGGTAGAAGTGATATTGTAAGTTCCGTCAGCAAAAACCACATCTACAGCGTTCGTTTGCAGCATGGTTTGTATACCCGACCAAAATGCAGCATCGAGCGTGGTTGATGGCGTTACATTGACTACGGTAGTTGTTGCTTGCGCCAGTGCTTCTTTCTGCACTTCAACCACAATCTTTTCTTCTTTTTGTGCTACTACGGCATCTTTTTTACACGAAAAAATTGTCGCGATTAGCAAGGACATTAAAGCATATTTTTTCATTGTATGGTTATTTAAGGTTTAACCTATAAACTTGCACCCACACCTCCTGCAGCTTTTGTTTTTGACGAAAGCGCTGATCCATCCTTTAAATTAAAATTGAATTCTTTGATATTGACAAACTCTGGCTTAATCTCGAAAATTTGCTTTCCAAGTGCCTTATTGTAATACGTATCCACTTTTCCAGATTGATAGAAGTTGCAATGATCCACCAAAATATCGTCCCAACGGAACTCTCTAAACTCTAAAGATCTGCCTCCCTGACCGCTGTTAACGAAATTTGTATGAAGCACCCTAGCGTATTGAGCACCCAACAAACGAAGCGCTGAACCTTGCTCTCTGTTATCCACTTCGTTGATGGTACAATTCTCAATGGTTACAAATGGTCCCAAGGTGCTCTCGTCGTTTCCACCACGATATACATTGATGGCACTTCCTAAAATATTGGTAAATACACAGTTTTTCACCACGGTATATTCTGCTCCATAAATGCCTTTATCGTCTCTTTCTTCCGCTAAATTGATTCCTGTTCCTGAAATATTCCTAAACAATGAATTGGTGATGACCAAGCTATCAGCCAAGGTTGATTTACTACCCTTAAAGCCTGCAAAAGAGCCTTCGTTGTAATCGTAAAATTCACATCTGTCGATAAAAGCTTTGTAGGGCTTGTTCATCGGCAATTCGGTAGAGCGGATACCACAACGCACATCACCCCCACTACCATAAGCTCCCTTGAAAGCAATGCCACTTACTTTCAATGTTGCTCCGTTATCAATAGTGATGAAAGCTGGCAGGGTTTTACTGCTCCCGTTCACCAAAATAGGTTTGCTTTTTAGTTCAGCTGCTGCTCTAATGGTAATCGATTTGTCGACGATAATTTCATCATCAACACTATAAAAACCTGTGTCGGTTAGTTCAATGATATCACCATCGCTTAATTTGGCTATTGCTCGTTGAATGCTATTGCTTTCTTTTGCACTAATTTTTACAATTTTAGGCTGTGTATTGACCGCTTTTATTTCTTGTTGATACCAAGATGCACCTACATCTTTCTTTTGCACAAACTTCATTTTCTTTAGTGGCGCTCCATAATCGGCCAGATAAGGAAACGAAATGCCGTTAATGGTTACATTGGTTGTTTTCTTGTTCACGAAACCTTCCTGCGTAGGCAAATCACCTTGTAAAGCATTGTCTTTAATAGCAATACCGCCATCTTTATTTTCATCTACATAAAGCGCTTTAACAGGCTGAACCAATAAGTTTTTGGAGAAAATCACGCTTTGCGGAGATAAAGTACGTTCAGCATCTTTACCCGTTCCAAACAATGATGGTTCACAATTGATGAAAGTATTTCGCTCAATTTTTGCATCAACTACTTGATAATAACGATTGATGAGCGAATTTGGCACCCCATTCATGACCGCTAATGGCGAACGAAATGCAGTACCTTTTAAATCTTTAAATACATTATCAAACACATGATGACCTGGATTAATGACCCTAACCCCGCCTGTGAATGGCTTATTATTTCCCAAGAAAAGATTGCCTTGCACTACATTTTTAGAACCATGCCTCAATACCAAACTTCCTTCGCATTCCACGAAAGTGTTGAAGCTGATGTTGTTTTCTCCCGATTTGATGGACACGATCTCTACTTCGCCATTGCATCTTTCGAAAAGATTGTGCACAATTTGGGTTTTGGATGCGGTAAGTGAATATCTGGACACGCCAATTCGGATCGTCTCTCCTCCATTAGAACCGAAACGCTGACGACCGTTGAAATAGTTAGAATCGATGCTGTGGTAGTTTTGTTGACTACGCTCATCGTTAAGCTCGGCAATAATTACTGGTCCAGCGTTAAGCTTATTGGTAAAAGTACAATGGTCAACACGGTTATTCTTTCCCCATAAAGTCACCCAAGAATCGCCTTTAAAACGTTCTGGCTGACTAAAGTCTTCGATTGCAAATTGAGTGATGCGACAGTTATTTGCCAAGTTATCGTTATCTATCCTAAAATTAACCACATGATCTTTAGGACTGTAACCACTTTTGAAATGTAAACCTTTGATAATGATGAATTCGCCACCAATCTTAAGGTTAGACTTCCCCGAAATTTGCACTTTATCACCGTTCTCCGGTTTTACCCAAATTGGTTTTTCTTTAGTGCCTTTACCTGAAACAACTAATTGCACATCATTCCAAACTTTATTTTTAAGCAGAATCACATCGCCAGGTTTTGCTTTGGCAACCGCTGATTTTAATTCTTGCGGAGTACTTACCAGAACATCGGCGGCTTTTGTAAGCGAGGCAATGAACAGAAGGGCTAAAAAAGAAATAGGGAACTTTGTCATGAATGGATGTTTAGTTGATTAGTCGATTGTTTTTCCGCTGATCATCGCAGATTCAAACGCAGATTGCCGCGGATTCTTAGTTGGTTGGTTATTTTAGAAATTGACCATTGGATTTTTATCATTAGTTATTCAAAACTGACACCTAATTACTAGTTCCTAATCACTAGTTAAAATGTTGCCGTCCCAATCGGAGGTTCCGACTGAAACGACAAATCATTTTTACATATAAACCAAAAAGCCTTTATTTCTGAATATAGATATCGAATTTTATGGTTGAGTTGCCTATTGGATTAGCAGCAACACCTTCTTTTACATGGATTATTCCATTTTTTACTATTGATGTAGAAGGATCGGTTATTTTAATGAAGATTACCCTCGCTGTAGTTGCATTAAAAACAGACGTTGTTGGTGCAGCAGCAGCGTCAAACCTTGGGTTATTTGATGAAGGGTTTGAAATACTATTCGCACTGAAGAAAGCATTGCTTAAATCATCCAGTTCTCCATTTTCCAACAAATCATAAATGGCTGATTGTCCCGTACTTGCACCATCAATAAGCACCCTAAATTTTGTATCGTGGATAACAGAGATATTGGTTGGGCTCCAGCCTACGTTATTACATTTTAAGTTAGAAGCTATTGAACCTGTTGCTGCCGTTGCAGGGTTAAACAATACTGGCCCTGTGCTTTGTGCACCAAATATCAAATACATATTGGCTTCGTTAGCGTTCAACTCGCAGTTTCCAATGGTGTTGCCATTTTTCAGGAATCCCGTTTTGGTACCTAGTGTTTGTGCATTCATCTCTACGTCTCTATAAAGCACACTTTGATAGGTGACGTTCAACGGAATAATCAATTCGGTTTGTAAGTCATCATTATCTACAGCAATGATTTTTAAGTGTTCAGCACGTTTTTTGAATTGATAGTTCTCTGTATAACTGTAATTGGTTTGCCCTGCTAAAGTTTTGGTCGAAAGCAATGCATAGCTTCCATTTCTATCATCGTAAAGTTCTACTTTTTTCAATCCTGTGATAGAAGTAATTTGCCCGCCAACTGGTGTTGTTCCGCCTACTACTGGAGTGATGTTCGCCGCAAAACCTACAAATTTAGGCTTGAAGATAGACACATCTACTGGCATATTAATGATCAACTCGTTGGTTTGATTATAAATATCAGTAGCAATGATTTTGATATGCTGTGCTGCTTTACGATAGTTGTAGGCATAGTTTAAAGCGTATTGTTTAGCATTGCTGGTATTCGTGATACTGCTGACCAAAACATAAGTGTTCTCCAGTTGATAATCGTCGTAAATATTTACCTGCTTAATTCCATATTCTGATTGGATATTACCTGCAATGGCAGTTGCACCACCATTAAGATCTGCAGTGATGGTAGGTGGAAAAGCACTGAATTGTGGTAAAGCTGGATCGAAGTATTTGATATTCACAAAGCCTTCCAAAGAGCTGTTGTTCCCTTGTTTTACCATGATTTTCACCCCTTTTACTTTACTCATGTTGTTTACGGGAAAAGCAGTGATAGGGATAGAGAGCTCGTAAGTTGGGGTAATGGCTCCTTTGTTATCTGTTACGTGAATTAGTGAATCGGTTCCAGTGGTACGTACCAAGTAGCAATACACAAATTTAACTCCTTCGGATGCTGAGATGCTGCTCTTTAGCTCGTTCCCTAAATCAAATGTTTTGGTAGCTCGGTTAAAGATGTAATCTTGGGCAGTTACCGTGCCATCGCCAACGTCAGAAAAATCATCTTTTTTACAGCCAGCTATTATTGCCAGTGCTAAACAGCAGTACAATAATGGGTTTAGGATTTTCTTCATTTGTTTAATTTTATTTTTTTACCATTTAAGGCGTTTTAATTCTTTTTTACCACCTAAGACATCTTAGAGCATTTTAGTTTTTAAACCATTAAGAAATTAGAGACATTAAGTTTTGTATCATGTGGTCTTCTTAATTATCTTCATTCCTTAATGTTTAATTCTTTTTAAACCTTTATTAATAACCTGGGTTTTGTGGAATTTTTATGTCTGTATTGGTATCTATTTCTCTTTGTGGAATAGGCAATAACAGTTTATCATTATTAATATTTGCTTGCAACGTAGCTAAAGGAATCGTTGGATTAAATCTGCTATAATACGCACTGTATTCTGTAGCATAGTGATTTTGCATGTTCGTTACTGCTTGCCCAAAGCGCATCAAATCAAATAAACGTTGATTTTCAAAGGCAAACTCTAATCGTCTTTCTTTCAATATCGCTGTTTGGAAATCGGCTGCGCTGGCAATTGAACCTGTACCCGAAGCTGGATATTTATAAAATGCCGAGGTAAAATTTCCTGTGATGTAATTACCTGCGCCTGCTCTTTCCCGCACCTGATTAATTAATCCAACTGAACTTCCTGCAGCACCATCATAACCTTGAGATTCGGCTTTCAATAGCAATACATCAGAGAAACGTAGCACGGTAAAGTCATTCTCCGCATCGTTAGCCACCACTACTTTTGAAAAGAATTTGTTCACGTAAAGTGGTGTAGTACTGTTTGAATAAGCTGCAATTGTCACATCCTTACGAGCATCAGAAAAACTGGTTGCACTGGTGGTAAATGCGGTATTGATACTGGTTGTTGGGTAATTAAAGCCACCTCCATCACCGTTAATTATGGCATCGCCACTACTTGCTGGAGCAAACATATTGGCCATTGGATTACCCAAACCAACCAAGCCTGCTTTGTATCTTACCGCAAATAAAATCTCCTTGTTCATCTCGTTGTTGATGGCAAACACGCGGGCAAAGCTATTTTCTAGGCCATATCCACTATTTGCAATCACATCGTTCAATAAAGTTAAAGCATCTGCTGCGCGTGGGGTTGGCAAGGTTAAATATACTTTAGCTAAAAGTGCCTTGGCCGACCATGCATTTGCCCTACCTAAGTCTGTTGAAGTAATTTGGCCGAAAGGCTTAGCGCTTGCTTTGGCTACCGCTGCCTCCAAATCTTTAACAATTAAATTATAGCAATCATTTACCGATGAACGATTCACTTTTCTCGCTTGTGCGGCTTCTAAGGGTTCCGTTACAATAAATACTCCACCGTATAAACGCACCAAGTTGAAATAATGGTAAGCTCTAATAAACAGGGCTTGTCCAACCAACTCATCGCGTTGTGCATCGGTAACAGTGGCTGTAGGCGTACCAAAAACCAACTGACCGCCCTGATAAGTTACGCCTAAACTTCTTAATACGTAATTAACGTTACGGATGTTTTTATATACAGCCAGCCAATAGTTGTAAATCTGTTGATGTGAGGGGCCCGCGGTATACAGATTTAGCACATTAAGTTCCATATTAACGTTTGTGGTACTATTTACCGAACGTTGACGGGCATTATCGCTCCTCAATTCTGTAAACTGCCACTCATTGATCAATGGCTCTTGCATCCCATTATAACATCCCGCTAGAGCAACACTAACTTCTTTGTAATTTTTATAATAGTTTTTAACTGCTTCGTTGGAGATGGGATCTACATCGACCACCTTTTTACATGAGGTAACGGCTGATACCAATGATACCACAATGATGAAGCGAGCTGATATTTTTCTGATTTGTTTCATGATGTGCAGGTATTAGAAGTTAAAATCAAGACCAAATGTATATGTACGGTTTACTGGGAAACCTCCTCTTTGATAACCCACAATCACTGGAGAAGCATAAGAAGCAGACGTTACCCTCGCTTCTGGATTAATGCCTCTATATGAGCTCCCAGTAATGAAAAACACATTATCTACCGAAGCGTACAACCTTAAACTACTTACTTTAAGCTTTTTAGCGATAGAAGAAGGCATTGTGTAACCTACAATCACATTTCTTAAATAAGCGTAAGAGGCACTTTCTACACCGTAATCCGTTAATAGCAAATCTGCTGCGATACCATTAGTGAAATAAGGCGTTTTCCCATCTCCTGGATTGGCTGGACTTACCCATCTGTTTTTAATATAGTTTTCGTTTTGTCTCTTTGATTCGTTGTAATATAAATCGCCGTTAATTAATTGTCCACCTTGTGAGCCTTGCATCAAGATGTTTAAATCGAAATTTTTATACCTGAAAGTATTGGTGATTCCCCAAGTAAAATCAGGAAATGGCGACCCCATGATTACTCTATCGTTCAAATCAATTTTATTGTCGCCGTTGATGTCTTTTAATTTTACACCACCAGCCGCAAAATAACCTTGCAAAACAGAAGTTTGTCCTGAGGCTACGGCTGCATTGGCTTCATCTTGCGACTTCCAAACCCCATCCGTTTTGTAACCGTAGAATTGTACATAAGGTTGACCTACGATAGAAGCATAAATTTCGCTACGCTCTCCATAGTTGAACAAATAAGGTTCATCGCCACCTAGTTTGATCAACTTATTTCTGTTGGCTGAAATGTTAACGGAAGTAGTCCAATTGAAGTTTTTGGTGCCGATATTGTTAGAGGTTAACTCCACTTCGAAACCTTGATTTCTGATTTTTCCGTTGTTGGTCCAGAAAGAAGATGAACCTGTAATGGCTTGTTGTGATTGCTGTAACAATAAGTTGTTGGTAATAGAGCGATAGAACTCTAAACTCAGTTGCAATTTATTTCTGAACAAACCGACATCTAAACCAATATTAGTTGATCTCGTTGTTTCCCAAGTAATATCTCTTCCATAGGTGACCACGTTATTAGGCGATTGGCCTGCCGTTAACTGACCAGTACCTTCCCCGAATACGTAGTTAGACCTGAACAACAAATCTAAATACGAGAATGGCGTGATTCGATTATTCCCTGTTTCACCGTAACTGGCTCTCAATTTTAAATTTTCCAACCATTTCTTGCTGCCTTTCATAAAAGATTCACTGGCAATGTTCCAACCTGCTGAAAATGCAGGGAACCACCCTCTTCTGTTACCTGGACCAAAAATCGAACTTTCATCCGTACGTAAACTTGCCGTAGCTATATATTTCCCTTGGTAATCATAGTTCACACGTCCTAAATAAGAAATCAACCCTGTTTTTACATTGACTGGAATAGCAGGTGCTTGATCGAAATAAGCAGCTTGGTTAAGCGTGGTAAAGTCATCAGAAGGGAAGTTATAACCCGTTTGCTCTGTGCCTTTTACGGTATTGCTTTGTACGGTAAAACCTAGCAATCCTTTAAAGTTGTGATTACCGAAGCTTTTAGTGTAGTTCATGGTATTTTCCCACAAAATATCGATGGTAGTGCCGTTAGTAATGGTGGCCATATTCACGTCGCCATCTTTACGAGCTTCGCTTCTAATTAACGTTTTATCTTCCCTAGATAGATAATAAGCACCTAAAGAGGTTTTAAACGAAAGGCTTTTGCTTGGGTTATAGGTTAAATCTGTACCTCCTTGAAAACGATAGCTTTCAGATAAACGATCTTCTCTTTCTGCATGTGACAACGGTGTATTGTTGGTTGATGAAAAAGGAGAAACCGCTCCCGAACTTTGCCAAAAAGAACCATCAGGCATGGTACCTGCATAATTAAGATTGGTAAAGTGACGAGCTTGCGCCCAATCGCCAGCCCTTAGGTTTGCCCATTGCGAATTTTGGTTCACAAATGCCGCTGTAAATGCCGAGTGGTAAACCGGCAAAAACGATGGAAAACGGTAATAATTGGTAAAATTTTCTGCTGGTCGTTGAATTTTGGTATAGGTTGGGTTGATGTTTACGTTTAACATCAATTTTGGAGAAAGGTTAACGTCCAATTTCACTCGGATGTTTCCTCTATTGTTCTCGCTATCTTTCATGATGCCCTGATCCTGCTGTAAGTTCCCAGAAACGTAATATCTCAAATCTTTTTTACCTCCCGCTACATTAAGTTGTAGGTTATAGATTCCTGCATTTCTCAATGACTCTTCCTGCCAATCGGTAGGTGTACCGCTAATTTGGTTTTCGATAATATAAGCAGCACGCTCGTTATTGTTGATGATGTTTTTAGCATTGGCTGGTACGCTAGGGTCATTTTGCCTTAAAGCCGCCTCTGCAAATAACAATTTTGTGTAATCTGTGGTTGATAAAATTGGATATACCTTATAAGCTTCCTTTAAACCATAATATGATTTAACCGAGAATTTAGGTTTATCGGCAACCCCTTTTTTGGTAGTTACCAAAATTACCCCGTTAGCACCTCTTGAACCATAAATGGCTGATGAAGCCGCATCTTTCAACACCTCAATTGATTCTACATCGTAAGGATTGATAAAAGCTAAGCCATCTGCAATGGGATGTCCATCTACTACGACTAAAGGATCAGCGTTGGCGTTAATGGAACTTGCTCCTCTGATTCTTAAAGTTGGGTCCGAGCCCACTTCTGAGCTGTTATTTTGTACGGTTAAACCCGCAATTTTACCAATCAAAGCATTATCCAGCCTCGACGTGGGAATTTCGTCCAAGTTTCTATTCTCGAGCTTACTTACTGCCGAACTAATGGTGGATTTTTTTTGCGTACCATATCCTACGACCAATACTTCACTCATGGAGTTGACGTCTTCTGCTAAAGTGACATTAATAGTAGTGCTATTTGCTACACCTTGTAAATGTATTTTATAGCCGAGCGATTTGAATTCGAGGATTTTACCTTTTTGAACAGAGATTTCGTATTCTCCTTTTTCATTGGTAGAAACGCCTTTATTGGTATCCTTAATGGTTACCGATACGCCAGGAATACCTTGTCCGTCTTCAGATTTAACAACGCCTTTGATTTTCACCGTCTGTGCACTTAGCCCGAAGGATATTAAGCACAACAGCAAAAAAATGACGCCGCCAACGCGATTTTTTAATGTCATAGCAAATCAGGTTTTATATATGGTTAGTTTGCGCCAGTTTTCCAAAAATTGACGGCTTAAATTGGTTTACCAAAAATTGGTTTACCAAATATATCATTATTATTTATATTCAAAAAAAATACGAGGAAAAGTTTTTCAGCCGATTGGCTTTTTCCTCAGAGCGAAGGGAATTTTGATTGATAAATCATTACTTATTCTTGCGTTTTATTGGTTCTGGCAAGTAATAAATAGTTTGTTGGTTGTTTGGATTTTTAGTTGGTTAGTTGCTTTATAAAAAAGGGATGGTCTTTAAAAACCAGTATCCACCCCTTTTTTGAGTATTTAAATTTAATTAAAACCTTAAATAAAAACGGTGTATTCTTTCCATTAAGAAAATGCTAAACCACCATTGATATCAATGTTGTTACCTGTTAAGAAGCTTGACTCATCCGAAGCCAAATAAGCTACTAAATCCGCAACTTCTTGCGCATCACCTTCTCTTTTTAAGGCAGTGGCATTGGCTACATTGGTTCTTACTTCAGGCTTGCTAAAGGTATCGTGGAAAGTAGTTGCAATCATTCCTGGTGCCAAAGCGTTTACACGAATATTTTTAGGACCAAATTCTTTTGCCAAAGCTCTGGTGTAAGTCATTACCGCACCTTTTGAAGTGGCGTAAGCACTTGCACCTGGACCACCACCGTCTCTAGCAGCTAACGAAGAGAAGTTTACAATTGAAGAACCTGCTGGCATGAAAGGAGAAACCGCCTTAACTGCTAAGAAAACAGATTTCAAGTTCACGTTCATTACAAAATCCCAGAAATTTTCGTCCATTTCTGCAGTAGATTTACGTGCAACTAAACCGCCAACTACGTTTACTAAAACATTGATCTCCTCACCAAAAGCTTGTCTAGCATCAGCTACTAAAGCTTCCACTTCGGCTGCTTTGGTCATATCTGCTTTTACAATAATGCCTTCTCCGCCTAAATCTTGTATCATTTTTAAGGTTTCTTCGGCTAAATCTTTATTATCAAAGTAATTTACCACCACTTTGGCCCCTTCCTTTGCCAACTGCAAAGAAACTGCTCTACCTATGTCTCTAGAGCCTCCAGAAACTATCGCAACTTTGTTTTTTAAACGCATACTATTATTATTTAATTCTTTATTTTTTTGATGAAATATATTTAATACATAACCATGAAACTGGCACTAATACTGCCGCTAATACGAAGAAAGACACATAACTGGTTTGGGTAATTACTGGAACTGCCCAAGTAGTTAGCAAAGTGCCTGCTACTGCTGCCGTACCGCCCATACCTGCTACTGTTCCTACGTTTTTACCGTTGAAATAATCACTAGGAAGGGTTTGAATGTTACCGATCAAGTACTGGAAGCCAAAAAGCGTAAAGCCAATCAGCATCATCGCTAAAGTTGGGGTATCTTTTAAGCTACCTAACTGATAAACGATGACAATCAAGGAAGCCAACATGATGACACTACCTACGGCAATAGCATTTTTACGTGCTTTTTGCGGCTCAACGCCTTTTTTTATTTGAACAGATGCATGGTAACCACCTACCAAACTTCCTATCGCAGCAAATAGATAAGGCACCCAAGTAAACGCACCAATTTGTTTAATGTCGAACATGAATTGCTCTTTTAGGAAAGTTGGTAACCAGGTGACGAACAACCACCAAACAGGGTCGATAAAAAACCTACCCGTGATGATTCCCCAAGTATTTCTGAATTTCAAAAGCTCTCTCCAAGTTAATACTGGTGCTTCTTCTACTTCAACCGCATTCTTTACTTCTGGCTTAGCCAAAATGTAATTGCGTTCTTCTTCTGTGATCCAAGGGTGTTTATCTGGCGTTGCCTTGTTGACATAAAGCCATGGGATGATCCAAATCAATCCTAAAATTGCAATGAGTACGAAAGTCATTTTCCAGCCGAAAGCCACATACAAAATGGCAATTACGGGTGCAGCCACTACCGAACCTAATGATGCTCCTGCACCAAAAATTCCTTGTGCAATACCTCTTTCTCTAGCTGGAAACCATTCTGCATTGTTTTTGGTTGCTCCTGGCCAGTTACCTGCTTCGCTAAAACCTAGCATAAATCTAAAGATGTTGAAAGACAGTAAGGACTTTGCAAAGGCGTGTAAAGCAATGGAAATGCTCCATCCTAAAATAGATAATGTCATACCCATACGCGTTCCAATCGCATCCATCATTTTGCCTGTAAAGGTTTGCCCTAAGGCATACGCGATCATAAAGAAAGTAGTGATTAACGCTAAGGCACTTTTGTTATCAACATCGGCAATGCCAAATTCTTTATAGATATAAGGCCAAAGAATGTTAATCGCACTTCTATCGATGTAGTTGATTACTGTCGCTAATGCGATTAGCGATATAATCCACCATCTTAATCCTTTTACTTTCATCTGTTTATTTTTAGTTTTTGATAAATCTTTAATACTAGTGGTCTTGATCTATCCTTATTTGTTAGTCAGTTGAATATTTGTAATGCCTTTAGCATTAATAACTTTGTTATCCTGATACACTTCATTCCCCACCGCTTCGCCTTTTGCGCTTTTTAAGCGGACGTTAATACCGTAACCATCCGTATTTAAATGGCTGATATTACCTTTAAACTTGTTATACGAGCCCCAACCTTCATAAGCACAATTGACCTGATAACCATCCAACAATATAGACGGTTGGGTATTGTAGCCTGTATTTCCTTCAATCAAATAATGGTTACCTTTTACGTCAATCCAACTATCAGCGCTGTTCGCACCAGTAATTCCTTGCGCTTCAAAAGTGTTTCCTCTGATAATCCCTCCGGTCGTACCTTCTTTAATATCAATACATTCGGCTGCAACGTAAGGTCCCAATTTATTGTTCAGCACTTGGTTCGAATCACATTGATCTGGCTTTCCGTCACTATGCTTGGCCCAATTGCTGTAGGCCGAACCGATGTAAATAGCTTCTCCGTAACCTGGACTTTTCTTTCCTGTGTGGGTTACTTCGCAGTTTCTAACGATGTTGTGTTTACTGAAAGCCCGAAAGTGGATTCCTTCTTCACCTAACTGAGTGACCAAAACACCATCGATGATGTTATAATTTGCCCCATCGGTCACAAGGCCTTTCAAGCCATTTTGCAGGGTAAGCCCTTTGATTTTCCAATAGCTGGCTTTTAAGTGCAGTACATACCCCGTTTGGTTGTTACCTGCATCCAAAATGGCATTTCTACCGCCTGTAAGCACCACAGGTTGTTTTGATGTGCCACTAACCGAAGCTTCAATCACAAACTTACCTTCGTATACCCCATCTCTTAAGACGATGGAATCTCCAGGCTTTGCAGTAGCCAATGCTCTCTTAAGCTGAGTACTGTTTTCCACAATAATTGGCTTTGACGTTTTTTGAAGAAAAGGCTGTATTGCATACCCCAGCCCACTTAAGCAAGTTGAGATAGCAATAGCAGCCATAACCAAATATATATTGAAGATCTTTTGCATTGATGTTAGTTTATATTCCTTCATTTCGATCATAAGGAGAAATCTTTAAGTTTGCTGTATGAGATCTGTCAAGTTCAAAGATTTCTCCATTTCGCTTCGCTCCAGTCGAAATGACGGGATATTACTAGTTATTTGTGAATGCCCAATTCTTTTAAGAAATCAATGATCGCTTTGTTTACTTCTGAATTTTTCTCCGCTGGAAATTTTCCATGCTCGCCACCTTCAACCGTAATGAATTTGTTTTTCACACCCAACTCATCCAACTTCTTTTTCAAGTCTACAGATTGTTGGTAAGGCACTACTGGATCAGCATCGCCATGTACAATAAATACTGGTGGGCTGTTTTTCTTTGCTTGATACAAAGGAGAAACAGATTGCACAAAAGCTTGGTCATTCGCTCTATCACCTAACCATCTCTTTGCCGAGCTACTAGGCCAATTACCTACGTGGGTAATGCCATATTTATCGATAATGGCCGCCACTTTCACGTCTTTCACTCCTGGGCAATTACCATCAAATTTGGTATCGTTACCTAGTAAGCCGCCCATTAAAGCTAAATGGCCACCTGCCGAACCTCCCATAATTACAATTCTATTTGGGTCGATATTCAGTGTTTTGGCATTTTTGATCAGGTAAATCAAAGCGCAGCGAGTATCCTCAACCGCAGCAGGTGCTGGTGCTATTTGCACCAAACGATAAGCAATGTTAGCTACGGCATAACCGTTTTTAAAGAAGCTATTAAAGCCCGTTTGCGACTCTTTATTTCCTTTGTTAAAACCACCGCCATGGATGTTAATCACAATTGGTGTTGGTCCTTTGTCTGTAGGTGGCAGGTACAAATCCATTTTACCTTCCCAATCGCCAACTTTAGCATAAACCACATTTAACTGTTCAGAAAAACCTGTTGGGTAGGTTACTTTCTTTACCTCGGCGGTCTCTTGTGCTTGCGTAAAACTTGCAGCTACTAATAGTAAGCAGCTTATGATTAATTTTTTCATGTTGTCATTTATTTTGTTTCCTCCCCCTGCCCCCCTCGAAGAGGGGGATAAACAGAACGCCTAGGCGAAATGTATCTCCCTTTGGAGGGAGAATTAAAGAGGGAGGAAAAACCTACTTAATAAAATCTTCTCTATGAGGAGCGAAAACATCAATTAAAATTCCTGGTTCAATACATACGCAACCATGAACTGCGTGAGGTGGCACATAATAACCATCGCCTTTTCTGATGATTTTTTTCTCATCGCCAATGGTCATCTCAAAAACGCCACTTTCTACGTAAGTAACCTGTACGTGATAATGCTCGTGCAAGGGGCCAATGGCTCCAGCTTCAAATTTGGCTTTCACCAACATGATTTTATCATCATAACCATAGATTTTACGTTGTACGCCGTTGCCTAAATCTTCCCAGGTAGTTTCTGTTTCTATTTGAAATAATTCGCTTTGCATATATAAATATTGTTTAATTGCTTAATTGTTAAATTGGTTAGGCCCTCCCATCTGTCCTCCAAAAGGAAAAAAAGCGCCTATGAATATCTTTACTCTTTGTTCCTTATTCTTTTATCTTAGCGATATGTAATTCTCTTTCTCTGTATAATTGATCTGATAGGTATAAGTCTTATTGTTCAGTTTAAAGCTGATGATGGTTTGTTGCGCATCTGATTTCACCAACTTCAGTTCGCTTACTGATGGCAGGGCCGATGAAACCGTTTCATTGATTGGATCTGTGCCACCATGGGTTTCTGTAATGCTCACAAAGGTTTGGTTTTGGCCACTGCTTGATAGCATGAATGCTTTACCATCTACCAAATTCATTTCTGGATCGTTAGCACCGATAGAAAGCAACTTCACTTCTAGTGGGTTATCAGAAACAAAGTGATTGGTGTAGAAACGATTTTTATTTAATAAGCCTACCATTCCAGCTTTGTTCTCTAATTTATTGCTGGCATTTAACCAAATGTGCTGATAGCCATTTTTATCTCCAAGTGCGGTCAATTGATTCGCTTTCGCAGTCACAGGAAAAGAGGTATTCACCAATTGTCCTTTGTACCAAAATGGCAAATCATATTGGTGATTTTTAGCCGATTGCGCCTGCATCACATCAATCAACAAAGGTTTTTCTAAACCATCAACTTTTACCAAAGCAGAAGTTCTTAGCATGGCTACATCGGTATAGGCTTTAGCTTCCTTAGCACTCACCGCCTTTAAATTTGGCTGATTTGAGAAGTATAGTAAGGTTGGGCTGGCTTTATCCGCAGGTTCCAATTTAGCATTGAAGTGGGAAGTTTGATCTACCACCAATGCATTATGCGCTACGGTTTGTTTTGCCCAAGTGTTATTTTCTGGCAAGTAACCGCCGCCATTTTTAGTATCGATATTTAAAAATCTGGCAGCTCCGTAATCAGGAAAAATTTCGGTGGTGTTATCGTAAAACAAAAGGTTTAATCGGTCGAAATGTCCATGACCCATGCCTTGTGAAGAAGCCTTTAGCACCACACATTGCTGGTCGGTATTGGCACCGCTACGCAGAATACCTAAACCGCCTTCGTCACCTTTACCACCATCTCTGATCCATAAAGACTGGTATTTGAACGGAACCGATTTTCCTGCAGCCAAATCTGCCGCTACTTTCAAACCAGCATCCGAAACAATCACACGATTTTGTTGCTTGGCAATATCCAATAAATCAACTTCTGCTTTGATATCGGCATAAGCCAAATCAACACCGTACACCAATTCAACCGACTCGTAGGTTTTGTCTTTAATGGCATCATTTAGGGGAAAGAAAGTTTTATCGGTATAAGAAGTTTGCAAAGAAGTATGGATCGCTTTTGATAGCAGTTTATCACGATATTCGAAAATTTTGCGTGAAGGCTCATAGTTGTTGATTGCCTTGGCAAACAATACGAAAGGCAACAGAGCATAGCGCTGATAATATGGGCCTTCCATGTAATAACCATCAGGTGAAAACAGTTGGTCTATTTGTGCTAAATAACCTGTTTTACCATCTTTTTTAGAACCTTTAATGGCTATTTCTACATACTCACGCTTATTGAGCACATAACCTGTAATGCCCACAGCCGCCAAGTTCCAAGTACCATGATTGTGAATTTTGTTGAAGACGTCGTACCTATCTTCTGTAAAAAACTTCAAGATAGGCACGAACAATTTTTCTTCAATGGTTTTCCTGTCAGTTGCAGGAATCCCGTCATAAACCAAATCATATGCTTGTATGGTGTAAATTTGCCATACGAAGTCGTTTAAGCTTTGCCAAAAAATACGGCCGCCGTCTTCCTCGCTTTTTCTTTTTGGATGAAGGGGCCATTTTTCGTATTGCGAAGCGTAATTAAGCATTACGTTTTTCACGTAATCTGCATATTTCTTTTCTCCCGAGATCTGATACGCTACCCCACAATTGAGCAAATTCGTATAGTTCTTTTTGTGCTGCTCATGCGTATAACCGCCGCCACCATCTTTAGGCACAGGTACCACAATAGGTTCTGCCAATGCTTTATCTGCCGCATTTTTAACCGTTTGGTATGATTGGCGCAAAAGTGGATAGGTATTTACTCCTTTTTTCACGGCCGCCACATTTGCCTTGGTTAGCATAATGCTGGGGTGTGTTTGCGCCATTAACGATAGGCTAAAAAAGGCACAAAAAGATACTAATACCACTTTTTTTAAGTAGTTCATACGCTTGAATTTATATTTAATTGATTAAGCTAGGAGGACCTATTTTCTCGAATTATCTCTCTGTTTCGTTGATGATGCTTTGTGCAGCAAAACCTGCTTTACTAATTTGCCATATCTCATCAAGGTGACCAGCCATTGCTTCTTCAGCTTTGGCCATATCCTGCGATTCGATAGCGGCATAAATCATTCTGTGTTCTTCAATAGCTGTTTTAGCTCTATTGTCGCCACAGATTTTATTTTCTACAATGTTTTTAATCAAGTCGGGCACTAAAATCAAGATCATGGATTCGATGACCGAATTTTTCGTCGCTTTGGCAATTTTGATATGGAAAACCATGTCTTCCTCTACGGCGTCGCCACCAGCACTTACTTTACTTTCATAAGCTTCCATCGCTAACCTAAGGCTTTCCAAATCTTCTTCACTTCTGCGTTCGGCAGCCAATTTCACCGCATTTAGCTCCAAATGATAACGTGCTTCAATTAAGGCATTGAAATCGTCCTTATTAAATTTGATGATATCTGAAATGATGTTATCAATGACGTTGATACTCAAACCTGCCACATAAGTACCACTTTGTGGGTTGGTTTTTAAAAGACCGTAAAACTCTAGTTTTAATATCGCTTCGCGGATGTAGCTTCTTCCTAGGCCAAAACGTTCAGAAAGGACTCTTTCTGCTGGCAATCTATCTCCTGGTTTTAATTGACCAGAGATGATCAACTGCTTTAATTGACCAATGATTTTATCGACTGGCGACTCCACCTGTATGGCGGTAATATTTTCTATCAATGACTTCATTCCTTGGTTTTTCTATTTGGTCGACCAATTAATTGGTTTACCAAAAATAAACATTCAATTGGGTATTCAAAAAGTTATTTCAAATTAAATCATTTTATCTTGGAATTACCTCTAAATCAATCTTCCAATTATCCGTTCTAAATGGGCTCATTGGCAAATTTGCTCCATTATAGAAGTAACTTTTACCAGGATTATCTGCCCAAGCACAACGTACCGCTACTGGATTTTTCACTTCATTACTCCAAACCACCACTTTATTCCCTTCCAATTTAGCTTGCGCCCAAACAAATTTTTGGTCTTTACCTGCAATGATAAAATTGCTGCGTTCGGCTTTGTTATTTACGGTTAAACCTTCTGCATGGTCAAATTCCAATATCGCCTTACCCTTTTCAATCTTCATCGATTTAAATACTGGCCCATCAGCTGCTACTTTTTGTCCATAAACCAATTGCTGTACTTTAGCTGCTACACGCTCTCCTACTGGAAATTTATCCGTTGGATGGATATCATCTGCCAAGCCTAGATCGATGATATTGACCAAGCCTACATTGGGTTGACGAGCAGCCTTATCTTGTCCTTCTCTTAACAATGCCCAAGTAGCGTTTACTTCGGGCGTGCTGAGCACTTTTTTATAATTAGGCAATTGTACAATGACAAAATGCAGCTTTGGCTGATTAAATTGCTTTCTCCAGTCCTTAATCAAGGATTTCAACAAGCCTTCATATTCGTCGGCCCAATTGGCGTTGCTCTCTCCTTGATACCATATCACTGCTTTATAGGCTAAACTTTTCAGTGGATTGATCATCGCATTGTAGATGGACGAAGGCACGTCATTTGGATGCACCGCGATATTGATTTCCTGTATTTTATAGTTCCAATTGCCGTCAATAGCTATTTTATGATTTCCAGCTTTAAAGAACAACTTACTTTGAGGGCCCCAAATACCGCCGTTTCTTCCTTTATTGGCTACTCGAATCAGAATTTTATTGACTCCGGGCTTTAGCAAACTTTTGGCAACGGTAAATTCCCTGATCAAATCGCGGCTATCAGGCGAAGACCCCAACTTTTGATCGTTAAAGAAAACCACGCTTTGATCGGCAATTCTACCTAGACTTAAAAAAGCATCCTTCTCACAATCGGCACTGCTTAAATTAACTTCCTTATAAAACCAAATCACTCCATCTACATTAGGCAGACCTGCTTTTTCCCATAAGGTGGGCAATTTCATGGTTTCCCAATTCTTGGCATAAACTGGAAGTGTTGGCTTAATGGTGTCCCAAAGCACCTCGGTATTGGTGTATTGGTTCAACTTACCATGTGATTTCTCTAGCTCAGCAATCTTCTCGGCGATGTATTGTTTTTGGTTTTTAGTTCCTATTTGATCTAGGATAGGCTTTAATCTGGCAATGGTATCCAACGAAGGCGCACTGATAAAACCTTCAATCACTGTTCCTCCGTAAGCGCTACTGACTAAACCAATGGGTACATTCAATTCTTTTTGCAGTTTACGACCCATATAATAAGCCACTGCAGAAAATTTCCCAAGTACCTGCGGACCTGCCACCTGCCAAGGCGTTTTTTTGGTCAAATCATCCAAAGGTTGAAATTCAATATCTCTGGTCACATTCAACACCCTAATGTTTGGATTGGCGGAATTGGCCAAGTCTTTCTCTCCACCATCAGCTTTCATGAGCAAAAAGGCCATATTACTTTGACCACTACACAAAAAAACATCACCCAAAAGCACATTATCCAAGGATATTTCGTTGATTTTCATCGTAAAAGGCCCACCAGCAGGAGCTGCTTTCATTAGCACTTGCCATTTACCATCTGCATTGGCTTCAGTAGTATAATCACTTCCTTTGAAATTTACAGTTATCTTCTCTCCCACATTGGCCCAACCCCAAATTCTAATGGGCTCATCCCTTTGCAAAACCATATTACTTCCAAAAATCTGTGGCAATTTCACCTTTGCCAGAGCACTAAAGGAAATGCTTAGAAATAAACCTAATGTTAGTACTGCTTTTGAGTGTTTGTTCATTTACATTTTACTGGTTACGAGCTATAAGTTGCGAGTTATAGGAAAAACTTATAACCTATAACTCGCAACCCACAACTGAATTATATTTTAATTACTTTCTTAGTGCTTGTTACTTTTCCAGCATTTTCTATAGATAAAATATAGGTACCTGCTTGGATATTTTGCACATTAATTTCTTGCAATTGGTTACCGCTTACTTTTTTGGTCAACATAACTTGACCTTGAATGTTAATAATCTTGATCACATCTCCATTTACCGCACCCGCAACACTGATATTGTTCTGCGTCACTGGATTTGGATAAACTGCCACGGCATTGCCTAATGCTATTCTTACCGATTTCACCTCGCTAGGATGCTCTGTACCGTCATGATCAACGCCTACCAAACGATAGTAGTTAATTCCTTCTGTTGGGTTTAAATGAGTATAATCATAGTTAAAAATCCCTGCTTTATTGTTGGCGGCAACCGAATAGATTTTTTCAAAACCATTAGCACTTTTATGCTGTAGAACATATTCTTTCAAATTTACCTCATCGGTAGTTTGCCAAGCCAGTTTCACACTGTTTAAGCTTTCTTTAGCTGTAAAGCTCAACAATCTCAATGGCAAAGTGGTGTTAGCTTCCCCCACTACAAAAGGAGAAAATGTACTTGTAGTAATTGTAGCGGTATTTGACGTTGCATTTCCTGTACCAGTAAAAGTTCCATAAGCACCCGAAGCATAAGCTGCAATACCAATTTGCGCATTACCGAAGCCAGCAAAATCAGCACCCTCTAAAGCATTATCCCAGCCTAAGGTTAAGTCTACATTGCCGGTTCCCGAAGTACGGTTAATGTTCCAAACAGCATCTACCATTCTCAATTTTTGGGCTGCAGTTAGTGCTGTTCCATTAGAAGTTGCATCTGTCGTAGCACCTTGAAACACATTGATCTCAAAGTTTGAGATGGCGGTTGGATTTAGGGTTACAGGTGTGTAATGGCCTACTGTACCTACTGGAATCAATGTAGATGCAGATACATCAGCTATTTTTAGTACTCCTGTATTGCCACCCGCTGCATTAGTGACAATATATGATGAAGCGTTAAATGTACCTGTATTGATACTGGTATTGCTCAAACTCAAATTGTCACCTTCCCTCACCGTAAGGATGGCATTGTTTAAGGTTAACTTACCGTTAATGGTTACATTTTTGTTTGTGGTGGCAGCTGCATTAAAAGTCACATTTCCCAACGTATTACCTGTTATTGTAGAAAATGGTGCTAAAGTTGATGAGTTAAAAATAACGTTTGTCCCCGTTGACAATGTCAAACTTCCATTGGCGTTAATATTAAATCCTCCATCGATACCATTGGTATTAGCTATTTTTAAAGTTGGTGAATTGCCGATGACTGCAATCGAATTTCCATTTCCTATAGCAGACTTTGATAAAGTAATGATCCCAGTGCTAGAAGTGCTGATCACATAAGTATTTGGTTGAATTTGCGGTCCAGTAATTAAATGTCCTGGAGCAACATCCAATGTGTTATAGTCAGCAACATTTGCAAAATTTATAACATTACTACCATCAACTACGGTGGCTGCGTTAGTAGAGGTATTTACCGCTGCCCTAAATTGCACCCTTCCTGTATTAGCCGAAACGCCATTCCCTATAATTTGATTACCTTGTAAATCAAGAGTACCATAAATGTAAGAAATTAGCGCTCCGCCTAAATTAATCGACGAATTTAAAGTAACATTAGCATCATTAGCAATAGATAAAGCACCTAAGTTAAACGTTCCGCTCCCTGAAATACTTTGAGCTGTTGTACCTAACATCATTAGGTTAGATGATCCAACTCCATTTACGCCAAGAGTACCATTATTCAATACATTTCCTGATACAGGAGACGGTCCAGTAGGATTTAAAAGTAGTGAAGCACCATTTTCAATGGTCAAGTTTTCTACTCCCAAAAAATTTTCCGAGAGGGTAATCACTGCATTGTTTCTCACCATTACGTTTCCGAAATTCTTACCGTTAAAAAGCCCTGCCACCGAATTGTTCGCTTCCAAAATGTAATTACTGCCCGATTTCATTTCCGCGACATAACCTGTAGAATTATCTCCAAAAGGACTACGTCCACCTTGATAAATTAACGATGTACCGCTATTAAATACGATAGATTTAGTTCCAGAAGCAGAAATGCTGCTTAAAGGATATTGATTAACAACATTTACATAACACTTACTATTGTTAGAAAATACACATGATCCTGTTGTTGGCACTTGAAGACGTTGAGCTCCTGCTGTACCTAGAATATATAACTCACTATTGTTGAAAGTAGCGGTTGAAGTAGCCGCTACCGAAAGCACAAAACTACCGCCAGCACCATCAATTAATCTAAGTTTGCTATTTCCTGTAACTTCTAAGGCGCTGTTAGTTCCATTGCTAAGGGCTAAAGTGGTTGTTCCAGAAGAAGCATTCCTAGTAAAACTAACATCGGCCCCATTTTGTAATTGTAGTTTACCTATAGTAGTTCCCCCTATAGTGAATGCAACAGTTACATTATCAAAGATGAGTACATCAGCAGTATTACTCCTAGAAACTGCTGTACCTCCAGGTGTAAGGCTCCAATTTGTACCCGCAAGAGAAGTTGCTGTAGCTCCTCCTACCCAGTAATAAGTACCTTGTGCAAAGCCAGTAATGGCCATGCAGCTTAAAATCATTAAAAGTAAAATTCTTTTCATATGCGTTTAATATTTGGTATAGGTGAAGGAGCGCTGGTTAAACGCTCCAATTATTTCTTTTATAAGTTTCCGTTGATTTCCAGATTATCCATCCAGGCTTTAGCCATCGTTTCATTACCTTTTGGCGTTACGCCATAAAAAACAAAGCCGTTTAAAGTTTTACCTGATTCTAAACCTCCACTGGTAAATTCACCAGCCAAGCGCTTACCGTTTACCCAAATGTGATAAGTTCCAGTATTTAATATTTGCTCACCTTCTTTGCTGTATTTCTTAGCTTCTACACTATTATTACTATATACTTCAATTAAGTAGTCGGTATTTTTTGAGAAAGAAGTGCCTTTTACCGAAGTCCATTTGGCACCGTTACGGGTATAAAAGTTGATTTCATTAGCGGCAGATAAATTCCATCTTAAGCCTGCAAAAATCTCTGTGGAAGTTTCCTTAATCCCACCGTTGCCCTGAAAAAGATCATCGGAATTATCGGAATTGCCATTAGCAAACACCCACTGTCCAGCGGTAGCAGCATCTATTTTAAGGTTGAAACTCGTTTTAGCAACACCTTCTAAAGTGAGGTTATAAATAGAAAACTTGCTGGTAGTGGTGCCTGCTACAATTTCCAAACCTGCACCTTTGATGAAATCAGCACCGCTTTTCACCAAATCAAAAGCACCTGTACCATCTGATGCAGTACGCACCCTTACTTTGATGGCTTTGCTTAAGACTATTTTAGGCAAAAAAGAAGTAGAAGATGCTCCTGGATTAGGATTGAAAGTAGCTTCTTTATCTCCAAAATCATAATTGATTACTGGTGCTTGCGACCAAGCAGAAAATGTAAATGTCGAGAGCGCAATAGTTAAAGCCAAAAGTTTCTTCATCAGTTCTTTATTTAAAGGGATTAGTATTCTGTGATATTGAAATCGTTGAACCAAAGGGTTTCATCTCTTAACATATCTGGTTGAAGTGTTCTTCTGTAAATACCCCACTTCGGGCGACAGCTGGTGGTATTTTTTCGCCACATTTCGATATTGGTAAATGCTTGCTTCAACAACACCTTGTTATCACTAATTCGAGTGATCTGTATTTCGTATTTACCGTCGAAAGAAAAGGTAGCTCTTTCCGTCACCTCCACCCATTGTCCTCTGAAATCGGACAAAGGAACAGTAGCAATATATTTTTGAGAAGTAGCATCTGTATCACCCGTATGAATGACCTGTAGGATATCACCGCCAGCTTTATATCTAGGCGTTAGCGTGATGATAGGAAGCGTATTGTCACCATCAATAGGTTTTAGTTGATGAATATGGGTAAAATCGCTAGAAGGCTTGAAACCTGCATCCAATTTAAATTTCCATTTGTACAGCACCTTTTCATCTTTACTAGCTTTTAAATTTTCTGGAGATCTATCATAGGTTTTGATTTCATTGCGTTGCCGATCTGAGTCTTCACATTTATCATTATCTGGAGTCACATGAATTTTAAAAGCGAAAACCGTCCTCTTTAAATCCTGATCGTAAACTTGTGTAATATGCTTACCAAAAGCGATGTGACTGCAATCGGGCGCTTCAATCACATCGCCTGTGCCACCAAAAATATTATTGATTAACTGATAGGTATCAACAGCTGCATTGGCAGTCAACGTTATTCCCTCTGTATTAGCCGTTTGATTACCACCACCAGCGATCTCCTCTTTTTCAAGGACAGCACTTTTTTGTTTACTACAGGCATAGCTGAAGAAACAAATGCATAATACATAAAGCAAGTTTTGCTTATTCATACACAAGGATAAATTTGGTTGACCAATATTTGGTTGACCAAATTTATACAAATAAAGTTATGAAGCAAATTTTTTAGAAAATTTTAACACATAGAATTCCGTAACGTTTTTAATGGGGTAAAAAGAGGATCGGGGCCTTGTGATAGGTGATTTTTAGAATGCAAAAAACCTCGTAGGTTTTGAAAACCTACGAGGTTTGAGTATCGGTGCTTTAAACTTCGTAAGTTTTAAAAACTGGTGAAGTTGATTACTGCATAAGAATTAAAATAGTTTATAAAAACAGCGGATGCTATTTCCTAGCGAAGCGTCCCTCTGCCTCGTTGATGGTTTGTTGCACGAGCTTTTGCAATGCACTGGCTTTGTGACCTATCAAAGGATCTTTGTCGTAATTGGTAAGGTAGATGATATTTCTGGTCGTGTCGTCGTATACAAATTGGAATTGATAGCGCAGCACTTTTGGATCTTTAAAATTAGCACCTGCATTCGCTATCGTATCTGGAAGATTAAGCAAATCCTCCTCATCAATTTTACTATGCAGATAAATGACGTTATTGGTACGAAGCTTAAAGTTCTCTTTAATTAAGCGATCACGTTGATCTAGGAATTGATAGTTGCCCGTTTTTGAATTATAACTGTTCTGCAAGCTATCGCCTACTCCCCATTGATAGTTAAGGCTTACAAATGCCACTGCTTTTTTTCCACCGCTTCTCAGTTTCATCATGTAGTAACCGCCAACCACTGCGATTAGCAATACAGAAGCTATTTTTAAGATGAATTTTTGATTGGCATTCATTATCTAGCAGCGTTTTCCTTATCGATCAACGTAAGTTCTATTTCCTTTTGCATTTTACCGATGGCACCTTTCATGCGCTCGCTGCCGCTAAAGTTTGGCAAATAGGTTACTTCTTTAGATTTCTTCTGGTAGTTAAATTTGATGAAATAACGCAATTGCTTAGGATTATTGACATCTGCCTCGTTATTGGCTATTATGTTTGGCAGGTTCCAAAATCCCTGAACATCGGCAATGCTATCCAAGTATTTAATATCTCTTTGGCTAAGCTTAACGTTACTTTTCACCAAAGAATCGTTCTTATTCAAATATTTGAATTCGCCAGTAGCTGAATTATAACTGTTTTCCAATTGCGTACCCGTTCCCCATTTATACTCTAAAGAAACAAAGTATTTTTCTTGAAACGGTGCATTTTTAATCATTGGCGCATAATATATCACACTGTATATTACAAATGGTACTACTACGCTTAATGTTAAAAAAATCTTTTTCCCTCTTGAAGTCATATTTATTCCGCTACAAAATTCTTCGACGCCTCATCGTCAAACTCACCCTCCCATTTGGCCACTACTACAGTTGCCAAACAATTACCAATTACGTTTACCGAGGTTCTAGCCATATCCATCAGCTCATCAATACCTAAAATAGCAGCAATGATAAACACGGGAAGACCGAACTGCTCGGCAGTGGCAATCAATACAATTAGCGACGCTCTTGGTACTGCAGCAACACCTTTTGAAGTAATCATCAAGGTAAATGCAATGGCCAATTGTTGTCCTATTCCCAAATGCATTCCTGCCGCTTGGGCTACAAAGATAGACGCTAAAGAAAGATATAAAGAAGTTCCATCTAAATTAAAGCTGTATCCTGTTGGTATGACGAACGATACAATTTTACGTGGCACCCCAAATTTCTCCATATTGCTCATCGCCTTTGGCAAAGCCGCATCTGAACTGGTAGTTGCAAAAGCAATAGAAACAGGTTCTTTTACAGCCTGTATAAATTTCTTAATCGATATTTTTAAGAAAAGCATGATCGGCACAAATACCGCCAATACAAATACAATTAACGCAATGTATAGGGAACCTAAAAGCATGAACAGGTTCTTCAATATATCTACCCCTAAATGACCTACGGTATAAGCCATTGCAGCCCCCACACCAATAGGTGCAAAGTACATGATGAGATTAGTGAATTTAAACATTACCTCCGACAAGCTCTCGGCAAAATCTACCAGAGGCTTTCGTTTCTTCTCTTCTACCATCGCTAAGCCAATACCAAAAATCACCGAGAATACTACGATTTGTAATACTTTGTTCTCGTACATTGATTTCACTACGTTTTCTGGAAATAGTTCGTAAAAGAAGTGCGCAAATTTATAAACACCGTGTACGTTTTGTGGTAGTGCCTCTAATTCTGTATCCACTACTTTAGCTGTCGGCAATTGTTGTTGAGGCATTTTCTGAATATCTACGCCAACTCCAGCATGTGTAATGTTAATTACCGCCAAACCAATGAAAATGGCACATGAAGTAGCGCAAAAGAAATAAAGCATTGATTTCCACGCCATACGGCCTACTTGTTTCAAATCAGAGTGACCCGCAATACCATATACCAATGTTCCAAAAAGGATTGGACCTACGATGGTTTTCACTAATTTGATGAAGCCTTTGCTAAGAGGGTGTAATGCCGCCGCGAATTTTGGAAAATCAACACCTACGAATACCCCTAAAAGCATACAAACCAATATCCATGTGGTTAAATTCCTTTTTACTAAGGCGTATCCTATCAACACAGCTGCTAGGCCCCATCGTGCCGACATCATCACTAGTTCGGACACTTGCACAATCTCGAATTCTTTTAACAAAGTGAGAATTAAAGCAATGGTAATACAAATTACGGTGATGAGACCTATTTTAGTTTTTTTCATTTTTTGTTTTTTATTGTGTCTATTTATTCAAAAGGCACAAATTCTATTTGGTTTATTTTGGTTTGTACTAAGCTCCCTCAACAACCATAAAAGTTGTATGCTGGGTATCATTAGACCGACAAAAATAAATAAATGCATTAAGCACACAAACATTTATTAATTTAGCCAGCGTTTATGGTGTAACAATTTAATGTTGCACTGTTCTAATAGACATACAAAAACAGTAAATGGACCGAAAAGATCAGCTTTTTAAGGAAATTTTCGATAAAAATTCAAAGAAGATATTTCACTTGTGCTACGGTTATACTGGCGACAAGGATTCGGCGAATGATCTTTTGCAGGAAACGTTTTTAAAGGTGTGGCAGAACTTGGATAAGTTCAGAAATAAATCCCTAATATCTACATGGATTTATAGGATTGCCGTGAATACCTGTTTAACTTACTTACGCTCCGAAAAAAGACAGGCCAAAGATGAACTTACTGATAATATTATAGAGAATAAGATAGAAGAATACTCTGAAAAAAATGAACAGGTAGCCTTGTTGTATAAGTCGATCTCTAAATTGGAAGAAAATGACCGTTTAATTATCACGATGGTATTAGATGAACTTCCTTACAACGAAATAGCAGATATATCGGGCATTAGTGAGGGAAATTTAAGGGTTAAAATCCACCGCATCAAACAGAAACTTACTGAAATATACAACCAACATGCAAGAATTTGATCACATAGAAGCATTATGGGCTAAGCATACCGTTGATGTGAAAATATCTGCCGACGAGATGCTAAAGCAGGCCAAAAAGGATGTAAGCAACATGCGTACCAAGTCGTTACTGAACATTATTGGTATGATGCTTTCTGTTTTTGCGGTAGCGGCCATTTGGCTTTTCTACGATGTAACGTCTATTTCTACACATTTTGGCATTAGTATAATTATTTTAGCCATAGCAGTTTACACCATTATTTTATACAGCAACCACCGCGTAATTTCCCGCAACGATTTCACAGAAAACCCCAATATTTTTCTCCAAAAACTAAAAGTGTACCAGTTGCAAAGGCACCAATTGTATAACCGACTATATTGGTTTTACGTGATTGCACTTTCTCTGGGTATGGCCCTCTATTTTTATGAAATACTACACAATTTCGAGCTTTGGCTACAAATATTGACTTTGATATTAAGCTTTGGCTGGATCATCTTTTGCTCCACACTGGTTAGAAAAGCAGTCATTAAAAAGGATAAGGAAAGAATTGCACTTTTAATTGAGAAATTTGAACGCATTAGCGGCCAGTTTAAGGAAACAGAATAAATTGGCACAAGTTTCGTTCTTGTATGGTTAAATGAAGCCATTAAAGAAGTATATAATGATGCTAGCAATATTTTTGCTAGCGACCGCTTTTGTACCCTATGAGCGTATTTACCCCGAAACGCTCGATTGGGATACTCATTTTAGGGGAACGCCCGATCATAATTCGCAGTATGCCGCGGTAACCAGTACCATTTGGCAATATGGCTATACTGCTAAAACCAGAGGAAACAATTTAACGATTGATTTCAGTTTTCTGGGCGGTGTGGATGCCAATAAATCATGGGTAAAGAGGGAGCGGATCAGCAATAGAAACACTAGTAAAATTTTATTGAACCACGAACAAGGGCATGTTTACATCAATTTCCTTTTGTTAAAGAATGGAGAAAGGATTTTACGCAATCAGCAATACACTGTACAAAATTATAAACGCTTGGTGGACAAAACTGCCAAAGAGCTCAGCAAGTTTTACAACAATATGCAGGACCGATACGATGTAGAGACTAAACATGGTTCTGATTTGGAAGCTCAAGAACGTTGGAATAGCTTTTTTGAAAGTGAATTGAGCAAGTTATAGTATTTCTACAAACCCAACTCTGATTATTTTAAAGCTCTAATAATACTTCACACGAGTTCGATTTTAGAATACTTTCTAGAGATTATGGCCAGATTTTGAGTTTTAAAATATCCGTTTTCTGCTTCTATGAATGGTTCTGTCGCTTCGCGGACAAACTTTTTTCCTATAGATGAAAAAAGTATGCAAAAAAATCCACGGCTGCGCCCTGTTCTGTTAACGTAACAATCAGGGCCAATTTGTGCTTGCCGAACAGGCCAAGGCCGATTTTAGCAAAACGAAGAGGCTTTGCTAAGGCTGGAGATAATGAAAAATCACAAAACGCTTATCTCGAATTCAAGTTACTTTAAGCTTTGTCGGTCGTCACTGCAACCATAGCTATGTTTGAAAAGGCAATAATGAAACTCTAGTTAAAAATAAAAGGACGAGAAATAAAATCCTCGTCCTTTATAGTGACAGCTGTTTAATTGGCCTCCCCTGGTTTTACTTCCGAAGAAGAGAAGCTATTTCCAGATAAACGGTATTTCAAGGTTTTCACCAAAGTGCTTGTTTTTCCTCCTTCTGTTTGTACAATAGGTACTGAACGGAATAAATCTCCATTTTTAACAAAGAATTTATCATCTCCTTGATAACCTTTCATGGTACTAATGCCTGGGAAACTGATCTTATTAAAGTCGTTCCCAAATTCGTAAACATTCACATCGGTTACATTTTTACGCACCAGTGATTGCACATAAATCTCTGGATTACCATCGTTATCCAAATCCATATTCCAAGCATCGGTTATGATACCATTTCGTTCTACAGAAATCGATTTGTAATTATTTCGGGCAGAGTCAGACATTAAAATCAAAAATCCACCTACACTATCCACTCCTTTTCCCCAGCTTACTACTTCAAAATAATAACCAGGTTTTATTTCTATGCTCTTATAGAATGGAAATGGGTTAGGTGCCTTTGTTTCTGCTGGAGCCAATTGTGTTTGCGCAGCTTTTTCATTTTCGCTACAAGCCACAAATGCCACAGCTATTGTAGCTACTACAAATACAGATTTCAAAAAATCTTTTAAAAACATCTTCATCATATTTTAAAAAGCCAATTTATGTGTTTTACACGTTTTATGCAAAAGGCTATTTAACTTTAACATCTGTTGCGCCATTATTTAAAATGGTTTCCACCACTACACTACGCTTTCCGCTAGCAGTAACCACAATGGTTTTTAATACTTTTTTGGTTCCTTGAGCCACATTGATATTTAAAGGCTGGGTATATTCCGCAGCATTTTCAGAAGGCCGATATCCATCTAAAGTATAATAAACTTTTGCCCCCAAAACTGGTGCAGCCAAAGTAATGACATGGTTTTCGCCGTTTACAGTTTGAGTTGGTTGTCCAGCTGCTGGAGGTACCCAATAGTTCGTAGCGGTTCGGTCTAACCTTGCCAAATGCAGAGGTAAACGCTCGTTGCTAAAGTTTGCAATATCTTTTTTGGCTAATGGTGTCCAAGCAATTTCAGCTAAGGAATAAACCCTTGGAAAAATCATGTACTCTGCTTTTGAGGGAGTTTCGACATATTCTGTCCATAGATTTGCCTGTACGCCTTTGATGTATTTCTTTTGATCTTCGTTAAGCACATCAGGTACTGGATTGTAGTTATAAACCTTGGTAAAATCAGAATAGCCTTTACCTCTTCCGCTGATGGTAAGCGGTTCGTCTTCTGATATTGATTGCTTGTGGTCAAAGTATAAACCATTAGAACCAGGGGTCATCAATACGTCGTGGTTTTGTTGAGCGGCTTCAATACCTCCCTTTTCCCCTCTCCAGCTCATCACCGTTGCATTAGGTGCCAAACCTCCTTCTAAAATCTCATCCCAACCAATAATAGAGCGTCCTTTGCCATTCAAGTACTTTTCAATACGTTGTATAAAATAGCTTTGCAATCCATGCTCGTCTTTAAGTCCTTTTTCTTTGATCAATTGTTGGCAAAATTCCGATTCTTTCCAATATTTCTTTGGGGCTTCATCGCCACCAATGTGGATGTATTTAGAAGGGAAAATAGCAATCACTTCGTCCAACACATTTTGCAAAAACTGAAAGGTATTTTCTGACGGCACAAAAATATCGTCGAATACACCCCAAGTTTGCTGCACCTGTTTGCCATTTCGAGGTCCAGACCAAGGAGTTTTATCTCCAATTGGCGTATCTCTATCTGGGAAGCAGCTCAATTCAGGGTACGCCGCAATAGCTGCCGAACCATGTCCTGGCAGTTCAATTTCAGGAATCACATTGATGTATCTTGCCGCAGCATAAGCCACAATCTCCTTAGCTTCAGCTTGTGTGTAGTAACCTTTATAAACCTCATTATCGGTTCCGCCAGTACCTGGATAATTGCCAATAATGGTCCCATTTCTACTGCCACCAATTTCCGTAAGTTTAGGGTATTTCTTAATTTCTAATCTCCAACCTTGATCTTCAGTTAAATGCCAATGAAAGTTATTCAATTTGTACTGGGCCATTACGTCAATATACTTTTTGATAAAAGACAGCGGGAAGAAATGGCGGCCGACATCTAAGTGCAAACCTCTGTAGCTAAAGCGCGGATAATCATTAATTTCTGCACTTTGAATATTAATAAGACCTTGTTTCTGATCAGGTACCAATTGCATGAAAGATTGCAACGCATAAAACAAGCCTGCCTCTTTACCAATCAATTTAATGCTATGACTACTGATTTTAATTTGATAGCCTTCACTAGGTAATTTGTCTGCTCCTGTACTGGTTAACTCTATGGCTTTTTGCCCAGCAGCTAAAGTTTTTACCAGTTTCAAGTTTAATCCTTTAGTAGCCGCAAATGATTGCAATGTTTCGGCTATTTTGGCATTTTTAGGATTGCTGTTGAGTAAAACAACATTCTTATCAAGAATAAAGCTCCCGTTTCCCTTTTGTACGGATACAGGGGCAGGAATAATCCCCATGTTAGCATCGGTTTGTGCCTGAGCATTTAGCAAAAAAAATGCAGCAACAGCCGTTAAAAACAATCTTTTCATCAGTTTTGGTTTATGATATTTTGGTTTAGTTTAATGCGATCGATAAGCGTCTTAGTTGTTTACAAGATATAAATTTTCAACCTGATCGAGAAAGAAAAAGTTAAAACATAAAAAAAGCCCCCTATTTAGGGAGCTTTCGAAAATTTTATTGGCAGTGGTTATTTAGCGTCACCTTTGGCAGCCAAATATCTTTCAGCATCTAAAGCGGCCATACAACCAGAACCCGCAGCTGTGATGGCTTGTCTGTAATAGCTATCTTGTACGTCACCGCAAGCAAAAACACCTTCAATATTTGTTTTAGAAGTGCCTGGGATTGTTTGTAAGTAACCTGTTTCATCCATATCTAACCATCCTTTAAACATATCTGTATTAGGTTTATGGCCAATAGCCACAAAGAAACCTTCGATATCTAAAGTAGTTGCTTCTTCTGTTTTATGGTTGAATACTTTTACACCCGTTACATTTTTACCATTTCCAATGACCTCGGTGGTTTCTGTGTTGTAAAGCACTTCGATATTTTCTGTATTTAATACACGGTGAACCATCGCTTTTGAAGCTCTAAATTCATCTCTACGTACCAACATGTAAACTTTTTTACAAAGCTTGGCTAGGTAAGTTGCTTCTTCGGCAGCAGTATCTCCGGCACCTACAATGGCAACCGTTTGGCCTTTAAAGAAGAAACCATCGCAAACGGCACAAGCTGACACCCCAAAACCGTTGTATTGTTGCTCACTTGGTAAACCCAACCATTTTGCTTTTGCTCCTGTAGCAATAATCACAGAATCCGCCAAAATCGTTTTCGTTTCGTCTACGGTTACTTTATGTGGTAATGAAGAGAAATCAACCGAGCTTACATATCCAAAGCGAATTTGCGTACCAAAACGCTCTGCTTGGTTTTTAAAGTCTTCCATCATTTCAGGCCCCATGATTCCGTTAGGATAGCCTGGGAAATTGTCTACATCAGTGGTTTGCGTAAGCTGTCCGCCCATTTCCATACCTGTGTACAATACGGGTTTCAAATCGGCCCTAGCAGCATAAATAGCTGCGGTATAACCTGCTGGCCCCGACCCAATAATGAGGCATTCTACGTGTTCTAATTCTTCTTGTTGAGACATTGTGTGTAATTTGTGATGCAAATTTAATCTTTAAGCCCTAAAGCGCAATATTTGTGGAGAAAGATGAAATTGTGGAGATAATTCGTTTAGTAGTTAGGGACTAGTGGTTAGGAGTTAGTATTTAAAGAAGTCAGGAAAGTTGATAGACCTTAGGTTGGGAAGTAAATTGGTTAATTGTAAAAGTCAGGAAGTTGATAGACCGTAAGTGGGGAAGCTGGAAGTTCAAGGATATACGATACTCTTAATCTTTCGGACGTTCCGACTCTAAACTTTCGAACTTTTAACTTCCAACAACCTACTTCCCTTTATTGGCTTTCAGCAAGCGCACAAAGTTTCCGCCTAATATTTTATAGATATCAGCTGCGCTGTAACCTCTTTTTAAAAGGGCGGCAGTTACTTTGGGAAAATCGGCTACACTATTTATTCCCTGCGGAAAGGATTCTGCGCCATCAAAGTCGGCACCTATGCCTACATGATCTACTCCAATCAATTTTACGATATGATCAATGTGGTCTACTACTTTTTCAATGCTTGGCCGTATCTCATCTGCCTCTACTTGGTGCAAGCTAATAAGGGTATCAATCGCTTTTGACCTTCCATATTTATCGCTAAGGGCTTTAAGTTCATCTTTGTATTTCGCTAAAAACCCTTGCTGTTTTTTTGAGTAGGTGGAATCTAAAAACCCGCTATAGAAATTCAACGAAATTACGCCCCCATTTTTGCCTACGGCTTTGATCTGGTCGTCTTTCAGGTTTCTAGGAATGGGATTGATGGCATGCACACAACTGTGCGATACCAAAATCGGCTTTCTAGATGTACGGATGGCATCATAAAAAGTTTGCTCTCCTACGTGGGATAGGTCCACCAATACCCCAAGGTCATTGAGCTTTTTCACTACTGACTTGCCAAAATCGTTTAGACCTGGCTTCTCCATCTTGCCTTTGCTTTCTTCTGCTGCCGAACTTGCCCATGGTGTGCTGTTATTCCAAGTAAGGGTAAGATAGATCATCCCTCTTTTAGCCAAGGCTTCGAGTTTAACTAAATCACTCTCGATCATGTGTCCACCTTCTACCCCTATTAAAGCGGCTAGCTTGTTTTGCTTCACAGCATTTTCCAGCTCTAGTACATTGGTGGCTAAGGCAATTTTATCGGGATATCTTTTGATCAGGCTATATAAAGAGTCGATCTGCCTATTGGCCAAATCAAACCCACCTTTTTCATCGCACCAGATAGAAAATACCTGTACATCTAACCCACCCTGTTTTGCCCTTACTAAATCAAAATTACCAGACGATTGTAGTTTACCTACATCGATCCCCGATTGTATCTGGTTGTAAAGGATGTCGCCATGCGTATCTATCATTACCGCTTTTCGATGTATTTCGCTTGCGGTTTGTGCAGATACACTTAGCGACAACATGCTAACTGCCAATAAAGCTATTTGCTTCTTCATTTTATTCGATTGCTTGTATTTCTTCTCTAGTGAGTCTGCTGGTACTGATGAGTTTATCTTGATCATAAACTTCCTTGGTTCTCTTTTTCAGGTTATACCAAGTACCGTCCATTAACCCATTTTTGTAATGTCCATAAATCTCTCTTCTACCTTTATAATTGAAAAGCGCTACATCACCATGCAGTTTACCATTTAAATAGGTGCGATAGCCTAATATCCTTCCATCTGGAAAAAAATCTGTCCATCTTCCTTCTTCTAAGCCATCTACATAAGATCCTTCTTGAGAGATGTACCTATCTGTTTTAGCATTCTTGAAATTGGTAAAGTTCTCATCGTTATAATCAAAGATACTCCCGTAGAAAATAAACTTGCCGTGTGGCTTAGAAAGCTGTTCGTCTTTATAAGCCCCAGAAAGCATCAAATTATCGTATAAGTCATATCTTTTTAATACCCATAGGTCTTCACCGCTTAATTTTCCGTAAACGCCATAGGAGGTAGCCTGTCGAGCATCTGAAGTGATCCTGTTTCCATTAAAATAAATAGGCTTAGCTTGCGAAAAAGCCTGTAAAACCGTACAAAAGCATAAAAATATCAGCAGTTTATATTTCATTTCGTTTAAGTTTGAATTACCCCTACGTTAAAGGTTTTTCGAATAGGCGATTGGTTGGCAGCCTCAATTCCCATGGAAATCACCTTACGTGTCTCCAGCGGATCTATCACACCATCTACCCATAAACGTGATGCGGCGTAATATGGTGTGGTTTGTGCGTTATATTTATTGGTGATCTCATCCAATAATTGATTCTTTTTGTCTTCGGCTATCGTTTCTCCCTTTGCTCTCAGAGCGCTTTCCTGAATTTGCAGTAATACTTTAGCGGCTTGTGCCCCTCCCATTACGGCTATCTTTGCACTTGGCCAAGCATAAATCAACCGTGGATCATAAGCCTTGCCGCACATGGCATAGTTACCTGCACCGTAGGAATTACCCAACACCACCGTAAATTTAGGTACTACCGAGTTAGCCACTGTATTCACCATTTTAGCACCATCTTTAATAATACCGCCTTGTTCAGACCTGCTTCCCACCATAAAACCCGTTACATCATGTAAAAACACTAAAGGGATTTTCTTTTGGTTACAGTTCATGATAAAACGGCTGGCTTTATCGGCACTATCAGAATAGATTACACCTCCAAATTGCATTTCTCCTTTTTTTGATTTCACCACTTTGCGCTGGTTGGCCACAATGCCTACCGCCCATCCATCTATACGTCCCAAACCGCAAACGATACTTTGCCCATATAATTCCTTGTATTCTTCAAATTCCGAATTGTCCACCAAACGTAGGATAATTTCCCTCATATCATAAGGTTTCTCACGGTTGTCAGGCAATATACCATAAATATCTTCTTGCTTTAATTTTGGTAAAGCCGATTTTACACGATCAAAACCAGCATTCTCAGGAGCGCCCAACATGCTCATGATATTCCTGATGCTATCCAAGCAAGCTTGATCGTTGGGATGTTTGTAATCCGTAACGCCCGAAATTTCACAGTGCGTGGTTGCGCCACCCAAGGTTTCATTATCAATATCTTCGCCTATAGCCGATTTCACCAAATATGAGCCCGCTAAAAATACCGAACCTGTACCGTCCACAATCATCGCCTCGTCACTCATGATAGGCAGATAAGCACCGCCAGCTACACATGAGCCCATAATGGCTGCTATTTGCACAATCCCTTCTGATGACATGATGGCGTTATTCCTAAAGATACGTCCAAAATGCTCTTTGTCAGGAAAAATTTCATCCTGCATCGGTAAATAAACGCCTGCACTGTCTACCAAATAAATAATTGGTAAACGATTTTCCATGGCAATTTCCTGCGCACGCAGGTTTTTCTTTGCCGTCATGGGAAACCAGGCACCCGCCTTTACGGTAGCGTCGTTAGCCACTACTACACATTGCCTTCCTGATACATAGCCAATTTTCACCACTACGCCTGCACTCGGACATCCTCCTTCTGCTTCATACATTCCTTCGGCCGCAAAAGCACCCACTTCGATAGAAGGCCTATCGGGATCCAATAAATAATCAATACGCTCCCTTGCCAAGAGCTTTCCTTTTTCTTTTTGTTTAGCAGAACTTTTCTCGCCGCCGCCTAGGTAAACTTTTTTTAGTTTTTCTTTCAATTGGTAGACTAACTGTTTATTGTAGTCCTCATTCATGTTAAATGACAAATCCATACTGGTTTTAATTTTGGTTTTTGGTCTTAGCTGCACAGTCACACAGCCAATGATGCTAAAATAGTATTTTAAGCGTTGTAATAGCATGAAATGGCCTATATTTTTTATATTACTGATTTCTGGAAGTCTAGTACATGCTCAAAAGTTTAGCTTTCCGAAACTGTTAACACAAAGCGATAAAGTCACCAATTTAGTCCCTAAAAACTGGAAGGTTTTAGATTCGGCTTATGGCGACCTGAACCACGACAAACAGCAGGATTTGGCATTGATTTTAGAGTACCATCAGGCTGTTGATGAGGATAGGGCTTATGGCAATTATGAAATAGAATTAATTAGGGAAACGCAAAAGCCCAGAATGCTTGTCGCTTATTTTAAAATAGGAAACAAATATCGTTTGGCCTTGCAAAACAATGATTTCATTTTACGTTCTGAGGAAGGTGGAAAAATGGGCGAACCGTTAAAGGGCTTGAGCATTGAAGCCAATAAACTCAGTTTATCTTTTGAAGGTGGTAACGAATGGCGTTGGAAATTGAATTACCAATTTGAGTATCTACAAAAACAATGGAATTTGGTTACAGCCAACAACGTATACTACAATAAGGATAGTGGCGAGATGGTAGATAAACAGTATGATTTTGTTGACCGTACAATAAAAACGGTAGTAGGAAGTATTTTTAAGCGCAATATTTCCAACGAAACGGAAGAGGATATCTTGGTTTTCTCACAGCCTAGAACGTTAAGTGATTTCAAAAAGCCTTGGACTTGGGAGGTGACTAAGGATAATTATTTGTAGCGATAGAGTGGCATTTAGAGCGCAACGCAATAAAATGAAGAGATCTTTTTATTAATTTCTTATCAAACTAATTCAAAGACCTCTCCACTGCGGTCGGGATGACGTATCACCTATCCCTTTATCGCGTTAATGATGTCATATTGAGTGATGATATCAAACCTACCATCTTCTAATTCTACCAAAACAGCACTGTTATCTTTATTAATCAAAGAAGATAGTCTATCGATAGAAGTATTCAAGTCTACAAAAGGAAAAGTTGAACCCATTACGGTTTCTACTGTGGCTGATTTTACGCTTGGGTTTTCCAACAAAGCACTTAGGATATCACTTTCTTCTAATTTACCTACCAACATTCCTTTTTGGGTAACTGGTATTTGAGAAATGTTCATGGTACTCATGGTGTTAAATGCTTCAGAAACGGTTTTCTCACAATCGATGGTTACAATTTCACCTGTTTCTTTTTTAGCCAAGATGGTTCTAGCGGTCAGTTTCTCATCTTTTAGGAAACCACGTTCACGCAACCAATCTTCGTTGTACATTTTACCCATGTAGCGACTTCCGTGGTCATGGAAAATCACCACTACTACATCTTCTGGTTTTAATTGGTCTTTTAGCTGCAATAAACCAGCTACTGCCGCTCCTGCGGAGTTCCCCACAAAAATCCCTTCCTGACGGCAAACTTCCCTCGTCATCAAAGCAGCTTCTTTATCCGTTACCTTTTCAAAAAGATCGATGACATCAAAGTTCACATTGGCTGGCAAAAAGTCTTCACCAATGCCTTCGGTGATATATGGATAAATTTCGTTTTTATCGAAGATGCCCGTTTCTTTATATTTTTTGAAAACAGAGCCATAGGTATCAATGCCCCATACTTTAATGTTTGGGTTTTTCTCCTTTAAGTATTTTCCTGTTCCAGAAATCGTCCCGCCTGTACCTACGCCTACGATCAAATGGGTAATTTTCCCTTCGGTTTGTTCCCAAATTTCGGGACCTGTTTGCTCGTAGTGTGCTTGGCTATTGCTTAGGTTATCGTATTGATTAGGTTTCCAAGAGTTAGGTACTTCGCGTTCTAAACGGGAAGATACCGAATAGTAAGAACGTAGATCTTCTGGTTCGACATTGGTAGGGCAAACAATTACTTCGGCACCAAAGGCACGTAGGGCATCAACTTTTTCCTTAGATTGTTTATCGGTAGTGGTGAAAATACATTTGTATCCTTTAATGATGGCGGCCATGGCCAAACCCATTCCCGTATTTCCAGACGTACCTTCGATAATGGTTCCTCCTGGTTTTAGCTTACCACTCTTTTCGGCATCTTCAATCATTTTAATCGCCATACGATCTTTAATTGAGTTCCCTGGATTGGTTGTTTCTATTTTAGCTAATACGGTAGCAGGAATATCTTTAACGATATTGTTCAATTTTACCAATGGTGTGTTACCAATGGTTTCTAATATATTGTTATACCACATGCCACAAAAGTACGCAACAACAATAAGTATTTCAGACGATAAAACTTATTTAAAATTTAATTTTAAAATTAACCAATAAACAAAATTTAGTTACATAAACTACAAAAATGATATACTTTATATACTATAAATTTGGCGAAACTCATTGCCTGTAATTTTTTGTATTTTATTTATTGATTGGAATTAGCTAAATTCATTCTTCTTATTTCTATGATCATTGTCATGCTAACCGATGTTTGAACGAAGGATAGACGAAGGATGAACGAAGGATGAACGAAGGATGGCGCTACTTTAACACTATTGATAAGCTGGTTGAAAACCATATCAAATCATTGACGTAGATAGGAAAACTTATCTGTAAAACATCAATTACTGCGCCATCGTATTTTTTTGAGATTGCTTCTTGCCTCGCAATGACGAACGATGATAGTGTTACTAAACCAATTTGAACAGCTTCCCTGGCAAGGCGACAATGATGCCTTTCATTTCCAAGGTGAGTAGGATAACAGCGAGTTTGCTTTGGGCAATATTCGTTTTTAAGGCTAGCTCATCTACTGGCAGTGCGGCTTGTAGTAGTGCGTTACAAACGGTTCTCTCGTCGTTATTTAGGTTTAAAGGCAGCTGCGCTTGAACTGCTGATTTGTTTTGGCGGGTGTTGTCATCCCATCCCAAATAGTAAATTAAATCTTGCGGATTATTGATGAGCCCTGCCCTATTTGTTTTGATCAGAAAATTACAGCCCTCAGAAAATTCGTCATTTATCCGACCTGGAAAAGCATACACATCCCTATTATAGGAATTGGCAATCTCCGCTGTAATTAAAGCACCTCCTTTGATAGAAGCTTCTACAACTATCGTTACATCGGCCATGCCTGCAATGATGCGGTTGCGCTTTGGAAAATTTTCTCTATCAGGATTGGTCCCTGGCAAAAACTCGGTAAGTAAACCGCCACATTTTAGCATCTTAGCCGCCAGTTCTCTATGTGCAGCGGGATAAACTCGATCAAGTCCATGGCCTAAAACTCCAATGGTAGGCATTTCGTGCAATAAGCTTTCTTTGTGTGCAGCTGCATCTATCCCATGGGCCAAACCACTTACCATTAACACGTCATAGGGTTTCAATACTTCAATCAGTTGCTTACAAAGCATTTTACCGTAGGCTGTGGCATTCCTAGTTCCTACAATACTCACTATTTTAGATGCATTTAGGTCTGCCGTTCCTTTATAGTATAATAATAAAGGAGCATCGTAACAGCTCTTAAGTCTTTTAGGATAATCTTCATTTTCATAAAAAAGCACCTTTATTTGATGTTTCTCTATAAACTCCAACTCTTTCTCGGCTAAAGCCAAGGCATTGGTTTGCAGAATAGCTTCTGCGGTCTTTTTTCCTATGCCGTCTATTTGCAGCAATTGCTTTTGATTAGCATTAAATACTTGGGCAGCACTACCAAAATGCTGGAGTAGTTTTTTGGCAATTAAAGGCCCTACCCCTTCAATAAGGGTAAGGGCAATTTGATGTTGTTTACTCATAGATAAAATTATAACACTGTATTACAGCAGCTTATCGTTAAAACTATAAAAATAGTTTGCAAACTATTTTTATAGTTTTAACTTTATATTATTAAGCAATATAATTCATTATGAGAGAATTAACAAAGGCAGAAGAACAAGTGATGCTTATCCTTTGGGAACTGAAAGAAGCCATTGTAAAAGATGTGATTGACCGCATGGAGGAGCCAAAACCTGCATATAATACCGTATCAACGGTAATTAGGGTATTAGAAGGAAAAGGTTTTATTGACCACAAGGCCATTGGTAACACGCACGTTTATTTCCCTTTGATTACCGAAGAACAGTATAAACACTTTGCTTTTGACAAGGTGTTGAATAACTATTTTGAGAATAGCTATGAAAGCTTAGTTTCTTTTTTGGTGAAAGAGAAGAACATGGATGTTTCTCAATTAGATGAAATTATTGCGCTTGCTGAACAACTTAAAAACAAGAAATCATGAGCTGGCTATATTATTTGTTAGAAGCGAACCTGTATTTGGCGGCTTTTTATCTTTTATACAAATTATTATTGCAGCATACCACTTTTTATCAAACTAATCGATATTTTTTGGTATTGAGCATTGCGATGGCATTTACCATTCCTCTGATGCAATTAGGTTTTTTAAAGCCGCCATTGGAAGTGGTAGAAACCTTTCAGACGGAAGAAGTTCCCCAGCAATTTATAGAAGTAGTGGTTGCAGACCAACCTACGGCATGGACCTTAAACGACTATCTTTTGTACGGTTATTTGGCCTTGGCTATTGGCTTATCGCTCAAGTTCCTTTTTTCGATTTCAAAAATCATTCGTTTATATTTTAAGCACCAAAAGCGCGAATTGGGCAAATATACCTTGGTGGAACTGTCTGCCGAACATGCTGCTTTTTCGTTCTTCAACGTGCTTTTCATCCATCCTAGCATGGCAAAAAACAATGCGGTGCTTACCCACGAAATGATCCACATTAAACAAAAACATAGTTTGGATATCATTTTACTGGAGCTTTTGAAAATCATCTGTTGGTTTAATCCTTTGGTGTATTTCATGAAAAGGGATTTGACGCTTTTGCATGAATACATTGCTGATGAAAGTACTACCGCTAAAAACATTTCTAAACATGAATACGCTATGTTTCTCATTGAGAATTCCATGGCTTCGTATTCGCCTTCTCTTGTCAATCAATTTTTCAATCAATCAATATTAAAAAGTAGAATCAACATGTTAAACAAAGAAAAAACGGCAAATTGGGCTAGGCTCAAGTATTTGCTAGCCGTACCGCTGGGTGCGGGTTTGTTATGCGCATCGACGCTGGGCTTTAGCAAAAGCTATGGCTATCTAGAAATTGGCACTCAAAAGAAGATGAAGCAGGAAGCTGCAAAATCAAAACAGGAAAAAAAGACTTATTATCCAGATTACAAGTATGACGAAAATAACAATTTTATCTCTTTAGAAAAACGAGCAATTGTTATCAATGGAAAAGTTATCAAAGATAAAAACAAGTATTATGGTTCCGCTGAAGCTGAAAAGATCTTTTTTTTATCAAGTGAAGACGCTATTAAAAAGTATGGAAATGAAGGAAAAGATGGTGCCGTTGAGATTATAGGAAAAGATGTTAAAATGGCCCCAGCACCACCGAAAATGCCTAAAGAAAATAAAAACAAAAGTGGTCGATTAAAGTCCCCTCCGCCCGCGATAGAAAACCCTCCAAAAGGTAAAAAGCTTAAAAAATTCCCACCACCGATTGTAATACCTGATCAACCGAACAAAACGGCTTCGCTTAATAGCGCCAAAGTTGAAGAATTAACTATTATTCCAAGCAAAAAAACTGAAGAGATAGAGATTGAGGAGAAAAAAACATCTAGTGATAATGGATTACACTCGCTTCCACTTAAGTACGAGAAGTACCCTTCGAAAAAAGTAGAAGAAATTACGCTAGAAGAAATAAAGACCAAAAATATTGAAGGCAAACCAGTGGAGCTAAAAATAAAAGCTAACAATCCTACTCAAAAAGTAAAAGGGATTAAACTGGATGAAACCAACGGCACTAAATCAAAAGAAATTAAATCTATTAAAATTGAAGCTACAGGAACACCTACCAAAAAAGTACAAGGTGTAAAGCTTGGAAAAGTGAAATTGCCAGCAACAACGACTACCAAAATAGCCCTTTCACAGCAATTAAAAACTGGTTACAATGGTAAGGCTTGGCTTTTATATAAACCTCAACCTGTAGTGGACAAAAATGACCGCTGCTAGCGGTTAGTTACTGTGGAATGTAAACCACATATTTGGTTTCAAAGAAATCTTCCTCAAAATAGGCTGAAAGCGGATATAATTCTGCTTTCAGTTTTGATTCTTTAATCTCTTCGGTTAAATCACCTCCTTTTAGGTACAAAATACCATTTCTTAGGGCATTGATATTTTCCTTGGCAAATTTCCCTCTCACCCAAGGATAAAAGTCGCCCAAACGTGTTACCGCTCGTGATACCACAAAGTTATATTTATCGGTAATCTGCTCTGCCCTACTGTGTGAACCTTTCACATTTTTCAGTCCCAATGCCGCTGCTACTTCGTTCACCACTTTGATTTTTTTCCCAATAGAATCTACCAAGTGGAACTGCGTTTCTGGAAAAAGAATGGCCAAAGGAATACCCGGGAAACCTCCACCTGTACCTACGTCCAATACTTTTTCATCTGGCTTAAAGGTGCAGAATTTTGCAATACCCAATGAGTGTAGAATGTGGCGCTCGTACAATTCATCAATATCTTTTCGGGAAATCACGTTGATTTGGCTATTCCAAAAGCTGTACAGTTCATACAGTTTTTCAAATTGCTCAATTTGTTGCTGAGTTAAATCAGGGAAATACTTGAAAATGATATCGGGTTTTACCATTGGGCAAAGTTATAAGTTAAAGTGGAAAGTTAAAAGAGGGATTAGGGACTAGGAGTTAGTGGCTAGGAACTAGTGGTTAGGAGTTAGGAGCTAGTAGTTAGGAGCTAGTAGTTAGGGGCTAGGAACTAGTGTTTAGTACTTGTTGCGCAAATTTACGTTTAGATGGTAGCCCATCTTTATTCTTTGCTCCTTGTTCTTTATTCTTTGTCCTTACTCCTAAATCCTTTCTCCTTATTCCTTTCTCACACTACTTCCACTGCACTTTCTTTACAAAAATGGATAGTATGGCGTTGAACACTAAAAAGGCCATCAATATAATATCCAAAATTGGGAACCACCATCTTAATTCGCCATAATTTAACCTTTTCAGCAATTTAGGATAAACAAAACTTCTGATGATTAAGCTCAGCAAGAAAATGCCTGCTGCAATAAAGCGCGTATTGGGTAAAATGGCCAAGCCAATTACTAAAGCATAAAAACAAAACTGAATGGCTATTTGTGCAGAAAGTATCAACTTGTGCTTAGGCTTATAGAATTTTCCTGCGCCAATATGTCTTTTCTTTTGGCGTAGGTATTCAAAAAAAGAAGTTTTCGGCTCGCTCCATACTTGCGCTTCCTTATGGATTTGAATAATGGTATTGTCGGGCCTAGCATTGGCATTCACAAATAAATCGTCATCACCCGATGGGATGTGCATGTGCGCTGCAAAACCTTTGTTTTTAAAGAAAAGCGTTTTTTTATAGGCCATGTTTCTGCCTACTCCCATGTAGGGCATGCCTTTTATGGCAAAAGACAAGTAATTAACGGCGGTAAAAAATGTTTCGAAACGGATCAAGACATTCAATAGGGATTTTCTTTTGAAATAGGGAGAATAGCCTAGTACGATCTCTGTATCATCGTCGGTAGGTTGCTGCATTCCTTTTAGCCAGTTGTTACTTGCTGGTTCACAATCTGCATCGGTAAACACCAACCACTCGTGGCTAGCGGCTTTAATGCCCATGGTTACGGCAAATTTTTTCCCCGCTATAAATTTATTTCCTTCGGCTACGTGTACTACCTTTAAGTTGTTGTATTTCTTCTCTAACGCTTCCAACAAATCTACCGTTCCATCCCATGAACGATCATTAACTACCACCACTTCAAACTGTGGATAGTCCTGTTCAAATAAGCTAGGCAGGTATTTTTCTAGGTTAGGTTTTTCATTGCGTGCGCAAACAATTACGCTAATGGGTTTACGGTCTGCGGTAGGCAGGTCGTTGATAGGGTATTGCGCTAATTTCAAGTGTACGCCTAAAACATAGTAAAGATGTATCAGGAAACAGATGCCCAGAGCGCTTAGCAAGCAGATTTCGAGTATGTTAAATTCCACGATGGTATTATAAAGCTAGCAAAGGTCTGTTTTTTAATTTAATTTGTGGGTATTGTTGAAAAAATTGGCTAGTGGCTAGTGATTAGTGGTTAGTGGTTAGTGGCAAGCTGCCTAAGATGGTTTCGTTCCTTGTAATTATTTTTCCCGCAGATGCCGCAGATTTTACCGCTGATTATTTTTTGGAAAAGCAGTTGCGGTGGTGCTTCGGTTTGTGCAGTCCCGCTTTACGTTACAATCTTTTTGTGATTGCTGGTACTCAAAACCTCGTAGGTTTTAAAAACCTACGGGGTTTATTTGGCAACTGCTACAAAAAGTATTTCCCCTAAAATCGGGTTTAGGCAATTTAATTTGTGCAGGGAAGCTGTTTGATAAACCCGTAGCAGCTGTAGGTTTAATGGGAAGGGATAAAATCTTTGCGTAAACTTTTAAAACCTTTGCGGTTAGTTTATCATCGCAAAGAAAAAAGAGCAACGCTAAGAACGCAAAGTTGGTATTTTTATACCGCCTTATGTTATTTAAACCCGATTGTAGCGGGCACGAGCAGCGGCGCTAGCGGTGCGAAGTAAAGCGGAAAGCGGGACTTACTTAGATAGCTGTAGTGATCTTGCTTTTCTAAGAAAATAATAGTGCCGCCCAACAATTGGCTTTAAGCATTAAGCTATTTGACAATTAATCTTTACTTTTGTCGGATTTTGAAGAGGACAGCAACGCATGAAATTTAACTTACAGGCAAAGGACCCAAATTCCAAAGCAAGAGCGGGAGTAATTAGCACTGCTCATGGCGATATACAGACCCCTATTTTTATGCCTGTAGGCACCGCGGGAACGGTAAAAGCGGTACACCAAAAAGAATTAAAGGAAGATATTAAAGCTCAAATTATACTGGGCAATACTTATCATTTGTACCTGCGCCCTGGTTTGGATATTTTAGAACCTGCAGGTGGTTTGCACAAATTTATTGGTTGGGACAAACCTATTTTAACGGATAGTGGTGGTTATCAGGTTTATTCGCTAAGCCAAGTGCGAAAAATAAAGGAAGAAGGGGTTACTTTCCGTTCGCATATTGATGGGTCTAAACATTTGTTTACACCAGAGTATGCGATGGACATTCAGCGTACGATTGGTGCGGATATCATCATGGCTTTTGATGAGTGTACGCCCTATCCTTGCGACTACAAATATGCCGCGAACTCCATTAACATGACCCACCGTTGGTTGAAGAGGTGTTGTGAGCGTTTTGATACGACGGAACCTAAATATGGCTACAACCAAACTTTATTCCCTATTGTTCAGGGTTCTGTTTATAAAGATTTAAGGGTAAAATCTGCAGAGTTTATTGCTTCGATGGGCCGTGAAGGTAATGCCATTGGCGGTCTTTCGGTAGGTGAACCTGCTGAAGAGATGTATGCCATGACTGAAGTGGTTTGCGATATTTTACCTTATGAAAAACCTCGTTATTTAATGGGCGTTGGTACTCCAATCAATATTTTAGAGAATATTGCGTTAGGAGTAGATATGTTTGACTGCGTAATGCCTACTAGAAATGCCAGAAATGGGATGTTATTTACCAGAAATGGGATGATTAACATTACCAATAAGAAGTGGGCGAGTGATTTTTCGCCAATTGACGTGGAAAGCGACTTATTAGCCGATCAGGTTTATTCGAAGGCTTACTTAAGGCATTTAATGCAGAGTAAAGAGATATTGGGCTCGCAAATTGCTACGTTACACAACTTACATTTTTATTTATGGCTGGTAAACCAGGCCCGAGAAAAAATTATTAGCGGCGAGTTTTATGAGTGGAAAAACAAAATGGTTACTATCTTAGGAACAAAACTCTAAATGAAATTTCTTTTTCGACGTTCAAAGCTCATAGACGCCTATATTATTGGCAAATACCTAGGTACTTTTGTGTACACGTTAGCGGTATTTGTGGTGGTTATTGTGATTTTTGACCTTTCGGAAAAGCTAGATGATTTTTTAGAGAACGACATGACGATTTGGGAGATTTTCTCTCAATATTACGCGGGTTCTATTCCGTTTTACGTGAACATGCTCTCGCCTTTGATGAATTTTATTGCGGTTATTTTCTTTACCGCAAAAATGGCCGACCAAACGGAAATTGTGCCTATTTTAAGTGGTGGCGTAAGTTTCAATCGCTTTTTAAGACCTTATTTCATCTCCGCTTTTATCATTTTTGCTTTAAACTTGGGCGCTAATCTTTTCTTGTTGCCTTATACCAACAAGATTAAGAATAGCTTTGAAAACCAAGTAATTAAAAAGAACGATCCTTATACGAAGTCGAATATTCACATGAAAATAGATGAACATACGTACATCTTTATCGACAATTTCGACAACCGTAGTAATATAGGCTATAGATTTACGCTAGACCGCTTTAAAGGTGACGTATTGGAAAAAAAACTAATGGCCGAGCAGATTAGCTACGACTCGGTAAAAAGGGTTTGGAAACTGAGCAATTACACTACACGTAATATCGATGGTTTAAAGGAAAGCATGGTGTATGCCAATACTAAAACCAAAGATACTGTTCTGGATATGAAACCAGACGATTTCTCGGTATACGACAACGTGGTGGAGAGCATGACCAGCAAGGAGTTATCAGACAAAATCAAAAAAGAAAAGATTAGGGGTTCTGGGGTAATGAATGATTTGCTTTTTGAGCAGTACAAACGTTTCATACAACCTTTATCAGCTTTTGTGCTTACCCTTATTGGGGTAGCATTATCGTCTAGGAAGGTGCGCGGGGGCGTGGGCTTACCGTTGGGAATTGGAATTGTACTGAGTTTTTTGTTTATCGTGCTGAATCAATTCGCCAAGATGTTCTCGACTAAGGGGGGGTTACCGCCATTGGTTGCCAACTTGTTGCCTGTCATTATATTTGCCATACTTGGTTTATATTTACTACGAAGAGCGCCTAAATAGCATTTAACAGCATATTTAACCACATAGACACATAGTGCGTATTTGCATTTATGATGGCCCAATGGGTTCTTTAAAAACAGCCAAAGCTGATTCACTACGTTTAAAAAGCTCAAAACCTTCGCGGAAAAAAACCAGTATTCTCTATGTGTCTATGTGGTTCATCTAGATTGCTTTCCGTTTTAGGAACGGCAAATCCGAAAAGAAGTTAATAAAGAAAATATTAACCACATAGACACATAGGGCATTATTTTGACCTACAATAACGTGTAATCTTTTAAAGAATAAATAACGCTGACTTCCTGTAGAATGGAGAGAAATTGCTTAGACTGGAGATATATCCATAAATTGCAAAATAATTAAACCTATATACTTAATTTCTATGCCAAAAATTGAGCTTATCACGAAAATAAACGCTCCCGTAGCGATTTGCTTTGATTTGGCCAGAAGTATAGATTTGCATCGGATTTCCACCTCACACACTTCCGAAGAGGCTATTTCAGGCGTCACCAGCGGACTTATTGGACTGAATGAGTATGTGACTTGGAGAGCTACTCATTTTGGCATTCGACAAACGCTTAGTTCGAAGATTACGAGCTTTGATAGACCTTATTATTTCGTAGATGAACAGATCCAGGGTGCCTTCAAATCTATTCATCACCTGCACAAATTTGAGAAAATAAATGGTGTCGTGGTCATGACTGACTACTTCGAATTTAGTACTCCTTATGGGATATTCGGAAGACTTTTCAACGCCCTTATCTTAACCTCGCATCTTAGAAAATTACTCCTCAAGAGGAATGAAATCATTAAGCAATATGCCGAAACAGACCAATGGAAATTGGTATTGAACGAGCAAGAATACGCCTAAAAAAAGCATAAGTTAAGAACCAATTTTCGTTATACATTTCCTCTATTTTGCAACCCAAAAAGTCTTAAAGCAGTTCAAAAAAAACTACTTAAAAAGCCCGATTCCTTGTCTCGATTTCGAGTCGATTTCAACTCAAAATCATCTGTAAAAAGAAGGAGAAAAGGGCAAATCATTCAATCAAAAACAAGCCAAAAATAGCGCCCCGCCAACAAGATTATCGAGCAGCAAAACACGCTAAAACAGTCAAGCAAATCACTCCGAAAACACACCCATTTTACCGCTCAATTCAAGCATTATTTTGCATCAAAAAGCATGCTTAAAAGCAGCTAAAAAAGGTAGTTTTTCCACTCAAAAAAACACCCACAAAACAGGTGTATTTCTGAAAGATTTTCGACCATTAAAACAGTCTAAAATCAATCAAAAAACAGTGAACAAAAACCTCCAAATTAGCTACTATCACACCTCCAAAAAGCTGCCTAAAGCAAGCGAACATTCCCCATCTAACAAGGGTTAAAAGCACACTCATTTAGCAGTTCAAAAAAAGACCAACGAACTGAATGACCACCCCAACATTTTCGAAAAAACACTTACAAATCACCACTTGAAAAATCTATACTAGCGCTAAAAACATAGAATCAAAACAGACCTTTAGCAAGTACTCCATCTACATTACGCCTTCAAAAAAATGCTTTAAAGCAAAATAAAAAATTACACTATCTACCCGACAATGTAGGAGCAAAAATCAGAGCGATACTATCACAAATTTTCAAAAAAACTTTGCAAAAAGAAGCTTCCATTTCTTCAGCAAATGAAAATATTTCTTCATTTTTTATCATATTTCTTAAGCTACAACTGAGCCATTGACTAAAAATTCCTCATACATTTCCAAAAACTGCATGAATTTTACCGCAAAAAAATAAGCGTCAATAGTGTACATATTATATCGGCAAAATAGCTTATCTTAGAAATCGAAAATAACGCCATAAACCAACAAAAACACCAATAAAAAATTCAAAAAACACACTAAAACACTCTTTAACATATCATCATTTAACAAATTAAAAATCAACATCATTAAAACAACCACATCAACAATCTATAAAAATAAAATACGCTACTAAAGCAAAACAAAAACTAATATTTTTAGCAAACATTTTATATCCCTCACCATTAAAATAAAAATCAATTGAAATTCAGAATATTACTCCTATCGGTATTAAGTTTTTATTCACTAGAGGTTTTTTCACAATTTTTTGATGAAAGTCAAACGCCGCTTAGTGTAAAATGGAGGCAAATTGATCACAGGGGCTTCAAAATCATCTATCCCAACTCGCTAGAAAAAGAAGCGCAAAGAATGGCCAATACGCTAGCCTACATCTACCCTACTGTGGGCAAAAGTTTGGGACAGCAAAAAACACTGATCCCAATCGTGCTACAGAACCAAGGGACCACCTCAAATGGCTTCGTTCAACTGGCCCCAAAAAAATCACAATTCTACACTATGCCCTCTCAGCAGTTCGACAGTCAGGACTGGCTAAACAACCTAGCGGTGCACGAGTTGAGGCACGTGGCGCAGTTCAATAAAATCACTGGAAGTGCAGGCTTCCCCTTTCCCGAAGAAGTGTATTTTGGTTACATCGGCGTAAGCACTCCACTTTGGTTTTTGGAGGGCGATGCGGTGAGCACGGAGACCTCACTTACCTACTCAGGAAGAGGTCGCCAACCCAGCTGGATTATGCCTTTCAGAACCTCCATTTTAGAGGGCAAAAAATTCAACTATTCCAAGGCCTATTTTGGCTCCGAAAAAGATGTCACACCAGGCTATTATCAACTCGGCTATTTGATCAATTCTAACCTCCAAAAAAACTACGGAAATAACATCGGAAACGAGCTGCTTTCCGACCTCAACAAACGCCCCCTAAGACTCTACCCTTTTTCGCAAAGTCTGAAAAAAATTACGGACAAAAACACCAAGCATTATTACCTCAAAACCCTCGAAGATCTAAGGTCGGCTTGGAGCAAACAAAACGAGCAAAATTCGACCACCGATTACAAGAGTTTAAATCATAAAACTACCTATGCCACCAACTATCATTTACCTACCCAACTGCCCGATCAAAATATCCTAGTTATCAAACAAAGCAAGAGTGAAACACCAGGTTTTATCAGCCTCGCTCCCGACGGAAAAGAAAAGACCTTATTGAAGATTGGTTACCAAGAACAACCTTGGTACAGTTACGGAAATGGCAAGGTCGTTTGGGACGAACGAAGAGAAGACCCGAGGTACAAACAGCGAAGCTATAATGTGATTTGTATTTACGATTTGCAAAGTGGCAAAAAGCAACAACTCACTCACCAAACTCGTTTGTTTGCACCAAGCATTTCTGGAGACGGCCAAAAGCTCATTGCTGTAAGAGTAGACCTCGGCAACCAAAACACGTTAGTGACTTTGGATATGGCTACTGGAAAAATCATTGATAGTTTGTCCAATCCAGAGAATTACCAAATACAAACTCCCGCCCTTAACCACGACGGCAGCAAAATGGCATGGATTACCGTTACCGAAAAAGGAAAGTCGCTTTGGCTAAAAGAAGGCCAGAATTTAAGTGAATTAATCAGCAATAGCAGACAGCAATTGAGCAGACCCATATTTTTTGGCAATAAAATCGCATTTAACGCTCATTTTAGCGGAGTAGACAATATTTACGAGATAGAACCCGCCTCTAAAAAAATAAACGCGCTAACGGCTTCTAAATACGGCGCCTTTAACGCAAGCTTCTCTACTGACGGTAAAACGCTTTTGTTTAACAACTACCAATTGATGGGTTACGAAATCGCCAAAACCGAAATCAACCCCACTGTTATACCAGAAGACCACTTTGTGTACTTCGGTCAGCCGACCAAAGCCGAGGACTACGTATTTGCTTATGTCCCAGATAGTACTTTTAGCTCCAAAAGCTATAGCCCCCTCAAACACATGTTCAACTTTCATAGCATTAGCCCCACTTCCGATGACGACGTAGAGCGTGTAGGCTTACAATTTAAATCCGACGACCTACTTAATACCACCAGCGTTTATGCAGGCGTTACCTACGAGAGTTCACTACGCCGTTTTGAGTACAATGCTGGTTTTAGATACAAGGCACTTTACCCTGTCATTAACATCAACTATCGCAACCGACCACGTTTGGCCAACTATCGCTTCCAAAACGCCATTCACCAGGCCAAATGGCGTGAAGACTATATCAGCCTTACCACTTCCCTGCCTTTAAGCTTCAATTCGTTTAACCACCTGTTTAGCTTTATTGGCGAGGCGGGAACCTATTATGTGAACCGTCATTTCAACCCTGTTGACGATCAGCGACTGGTGAATACCATCGAATTCCCGATGACTTATCGAATAAGCTTTAACCATCAAGTACGCAGTGCGGAAAGAGACATCGCGCCAAAATGGGCGCAGCTTATCGAGCTTAAATATCAAAATCTACCGTTCGACCGCAGCCTAACGGGACGTCTTTTTGCTTTCGAAAGCTTCTTCTACTTCCCTGGCTTGGCCAAAAACCACACCCTATTGGCCAGCTTTAGCTACCAACAAAACAGCGGCACCTTCAGAACCGTGAACGATATTCCTACCGTGTATGGCTACAACCAAATCAGGGCAAAAAGCCTACTCAAAAACACACTATTGCTTAACTATCGCTTCCCTTTCCTTTTTCCTGATCTCGAAATTGGTCCATTTGCCTACATCAGAAATGTGAGAGCAAACTTTTTTAGTCATTACGAAAACATTGGCAAAGAAACCAACTTGGCGCAGCCCAAAACCTTTGGCATCGAATTGCGTAGCGACATGAACCTTTTGCGCTACCAACCCGTGGCCGATGTGGGTGCCCGTTTAATTTTTGTTAACAACATCTACCATCAAAATCCTATATTCGAAGTATTATTCAACTATTATTTCTGAGATCATGAAAGGCAAAACCATATCCATCATTGTCATTACTGCATTATTGACTTTGTTTTTAGTGGCCAACAACGACGCTGTTGAGTTTAATTTCCTTATTGGAAAACCCGTAGAAATATCAAAACTTATCGTTATTGGCATCTGTATACTCATTGGCTTTATTTTGGGCTTTATCGCTGGTCGTCCTCGTAAAACCTATAGCAGCTACAACGATGAAGTGGAGAAAAACTACACCAACGAGCAAAAGAGTACGCTAAGCGACGAGGATAGAGATTATATCAGTTAGTTTCTTTGAAAATCAGGGGCAATAGCCATTAACAACTCTCAGCCCTGCTTTTCGGCTTTAGTCCCTTGCTTCGCTTCGGGTGCTGCCGCCTACAATCAGGTTTAATTGGCAAAGGGACAAGAAATGATTAATGGTTAATGGTTAATGATCAATGGGCTCCAATTAAACAGTTTTCAGTGAGCAGTTGGTAAACAACATTAAAAATCACCACATTACAAACATCAATCAGCGGCAAAATCAACGTAATCTGCGGGACAAAAATCAGCCAACAAAGTTCAAAGATCTTACTTCGTAGCTGCTTTCGCGGTCTCCACAAGGTCGAGATGACGGTATAGCGAGGGATTACGATATAGGAGCGATGTGAACTAACTAAACAGTTTCCAGTGAGCAGTTGGCGAACAACATTAAAAATCATCACATTACAAACATCAATCGGCGGCAAAATCAGTGTAATCTGCGAGATAACAATTAGCCAACGAAGTTCAAAGATCTCTCCACAAGGTCGAGATGACGACATAGGGACGGGATGACGGTATAGGAACAACGTAAACTAATGAACAAGTGAACCAATGAACTACTTCATGAACCAATGAACTATTTCACTAGCAACTAGCTCCTAGGAAACAAAAAAGGCCAGTATTGCTACCGACCTTTTCACGACATAACTAACCCTAAATAATTATTCGTATTTGTAAACTACTGTTTTGCTGGATGCAGATAAACTGGCCACGACATATATCGAGCCGTTTGGTGCAGCCTGCATATCAAATGCAGTTACTTTTTCATTAATGATTTTACGCTCGGTGTTCCAGTTATTGGTGGTTTTGTTTAAGGTTTTCACCACTAAGGAAGTTGCATTAGCATAAGCAAAATACAAGTCATCCTCCTTGTCAACTACCAGAGCGAAAGTATCTGAAACTGCGCCACTCAATACACCATTGCCAATTTCCTGCCAAGCATTAGCCCCAGCATTGTATTTCATTACGTGGTTCATCCTGTTAGCGCCTGAACCTACTTGGAAAGCCAGATAAGCTTGTCCAGTTTTATCAACCGCAACGGCAACCGATTGGAAACCTACCAAACCATCAGGAGCTGAGAAAGAAGTTGGTCCTACAGCAGTCCATACATTATTGGTAAACTTGTACATCGAAGGTCTGTTTGCACCAGTGGTTCTTTCCATTAAGCCTAAATAGATATTTCCGTCCAAACCTCTAATCAGGTTATTTTGGAACATTGTTTTTCCTGCTAAAGCACCTGTAGCATCGCCCCATTGACTATTTTTATAGCTAGTTACGTAAACACCTCTTTGCGGAATGCTAGGATATTCCGTGGCATTGCTTTGCTTAGTCATGGAAATTACTGGCACATCGCTGGCATCTATGGCCATTGTCAGGTAATCCACCTTCATAGGCGTGAATCTATTATTGCCAACATTTGCCCAAGCAGCACCTGTATATTTTTTAACAGTACCTCTTTGTTCTGCGTTTAAATAGTCCTTATAAGCAATATAAAGCTCGCCTGTACTATTAAAAGCAATAGTTTGCGCATCAGCTCTAAAATCGGAAATACCCAATTTATCACCTAGGTTTTGCCACTGTCCACCCACGTATCCCATTACCGCTACTTTTCTGTTATCTGTAGCAATGGTTAAGCCATCTTCACCTTTACCCGTACGTTGATAAATAAAATACGGATTGTTGTTGATTGGATTGATCGCCATTTTTGGAGAGGTAGCGGTTGGCACCGTTAAATTATCTCCAAAAAGTTCCCATTGTTTACCCAAAAACACCACATTTACTTTGTAGTCAAACGGTGTCGTTAATGATGCTTCGTTTAATGTGTAGGTTACTTGGCTGTCAAAGTTATTTGCAGTTACTTTACTTTGTTGGTCTACGCCCCCCACTTTCAACGTTGCGCCAGTAGTAGTGGTAAATCTGGCTTTAAGTCCTAAAAAAGAAACCGTTTCTGGCAAGGCCACTTCAACCTGCAAACCTCTAATTACCCCTACATAATCAGTAGGTAAACTTGGGTTATCCTCTTTATAGAAACCATAACTGATTAAGGCAATTTTCTTGCTTACGGTTACCGCATAACTTCTGGTACTTTTGTCCTCCGCCTTTACTCGGTAGCTTTTGGCAGTGGTAAAATCCTGTATCGTAATGCCTGATTCTTGCACTTCCGTGCCCACTTGTACAATGGTTCTTGGGTTATCCGTTTTAAAAATCGCCTTTAGTTCCGTTACATCTGCTTCGGTAGGCACGGTTACGGCAATGCTCCCATCGGTAATTACCCCTTGGTATTCCTTTTCTACATTCTGGGCATCTTTTATTTTAAAAGAAAATGATTCGATACCCTTAGCGTACATTACTGGATCTTTTTTACAACCAGCCATCACTGCTATTAAAAGCAGCAAGGAAACGCTCAGTTGGTTAAAAATGGTCTTCATGTTATTTGTTTAAAGTCTTAAAGTTTTCTGGCATTAATATGGCCTTAATACCAGGTTGGTTGATGATATATTTTTTTGCATACTCGGCAATTTCCGCTGGCGTAATGCTGTTCACCATTTCTTCGTATTTGGTGAAATAGCTAAAGTCTTTGAAGCCGAAATAAAACTGGTTTCTTAATGCGGTACTCCAGAACAGGTTTTTAGTCGATTGCTTTTTGTAGCTATCAATTTGTTGGATCTTGATGTTCTTTAGGTCCTCTGCAAAATAATCTGGGCGACTGGCCACCTTATCTAATTCTACTTGTACTTGTTTCACCAAGAAATCTGCGGCCTCAGGTGCGCAACTAAATGACACCCGTGAGCGGATCAATGGGTTAGGAATACTGGTAGAAGAAACTGAAACGCCAACGCCATAAACTCCTGAGTTCTCCTCGCGAAGGTTTAAACGCAATTTTACTTTCAGCACTTCCTGCAACAGCGTTTGCACCAAAATATCTGGATAATCATATTTTACGTCGTTACTTTGGTAAAAGATGTTGACCGTGCTTTTAGGCGCTTTACCTGCATACATTAAAATATCTTTTGCTTTGTTCCCACCTGTTGGGCCTTTGTATTTGAAATCTTTGACATAATCGCCTGATGGCAAACCACCAATATATTGTTCGACCATTGGCTTGATGCTATCGAGGTTAAAATCGCCAACAATTACAAATTGGAAATCTTTAGCCGAGCCAAACCTGCTTTTAAATACAGGAATGATGTTTTCAAATTTCACCTCTTTGTTGATACGTTCTATCGTAACATCTGAGGCAAAATCGTCATCACCTTTTAAAAGCTCAGAAATGGCCTGGTTATAGGCGTAATTCGGAGACAGCTTCGCATTTTCCAACCCTTCCAATGCCTTACGCTTGGCTTGATCGAAAGTAACCTTATCCGCATTTGGATACATCCATTTCAGATACATCAGTTGGAACATGGTTTTGGCATCTTTCCAATCCGCATTGGTGACCACGCCCTCTCTGTTTCCCGAAAGAATAAGCACTGCCGATGCAGAGTTACCCGTTAGAAATTGAGTCAATGCTTTTCTTCCAAAGTTTCCTGCACCACTTAGTCCAGTGACTGGTTTCACAAACTGTGCAGTAACATACTGGGTAGAATCCAAGGCGTACATTCCACCTTCTCTAAAGCCCGAGATGGTTAAGTAATCCTTCTTTTCTTTGGTTTGCTTGATGTAAACCGTGGTTCCGTTAGACAACGACCATTTGGTTACCCCAATTTCAGCTAATTGTTCTTCTTTAGTTACCTTGCCCGCTATTGGTTGTTTTTCCAACAACTGCTTTGGAACCTCCACTTCATCGTTCCAAGGAGACACTTTTTGTTTCAGCGCATTGGCCATTAAAGTTTTTAATTGCGCTTGGCTTGGCAACAAAGCTTTGTCTTTTTCTGGCGCTGTAAGCAGTACCACCATGTTATCTGGGGTCAACTTAGTCTTCAAAAAGTTAAGTAAACTTACTGAGTCTATTTTTGCTGCATATTTAAGGGCAAGTGCTGTGCGTTGTGGTTTATCCATCATCACACTACCTACATAAAAATCTTCATGCATCTCATTCAAATAGGTTTCAGCCTGGCTTTTTTCTTCCTTCGCTCCTCTCTTAATTGCCGCCATATATTCTTCACGGTATTTCGAGATTTCCTCAGCCGTAAAACCATATTTCAGGATACGTTGCAGTTCCAACAGGTAATTTTCGATACCGCTCTTCACCTGATCACGATACAAAGAAACACCACCAGCAACCACGCCATTTTTTAGCACAATATTGCTGATAGAGAAGCTACCATCCTTGAAATTGTCGCTCAACTGTGAAACTCTGCTGAATCTATTTTTTGCCAAGGCGTTAAAGAAGCTTCTGATTTGCTGTTGCTGATAATCTTGTTCACTTTTAATGGCTCCCGAAGATTTGATTTTATGGAAGAAACTGAAATCAATCGCTCTGGCTTCCTTATCGGTGACAATAGAGAATAAAGTATCTTTATGGCTTGGTAGCTCATAATATACTCTTGGATCTTTGCTTTTGGCTTTGTACTGGGTAAACTCCGCCTTAATGTATTGTTCTACTTTTTTAGGATCGATATCCGTGACGATGGCGATGGCCATTAAATCAGGGCGATACCATTTCTGATAAAAATCTACAATGGTTTGGCGTTTAAAGCTTTTGAGGATATCCACTTTACCAATTGGCAGTCTCTCAGCATATCTTGATTTGTTGAATAGCACTGGCAGATATTGATCTCTCAATCTATTTTCTGCACCTTGTTTGCTACGCCATTCTTCAATCACTACACCACGCTCCTTATCAATCTCTCCTGCATCAAAAGTAACACCGAAAGCCCAATCAGCCATGATATCGATCGACTTCTCTAGATTTTTCTCTTCTTCAGTATTGATGCTGATTTTATAAACGGTTTCGTCGAAACTGGTATGAGCATTTAAATCGGCCCCAAATTTCACCCCTTTTGATTCTAAGAAAGTGATGACATCATTTTTAGAATAATGTTTAGTGCCGTTAAAAGCCATGTGTTCCACAAAATGTGCTAAGCCAAGTTGCTTTTCATTCTCTTGCAGAGACCCTGCGTTTACAAACAAACGCAAGGTTGAGGTTCCAGGGTCTTTATCGCTTTTGTAGATATAATAGGTAAAGCCATTAGCCAATTTCCCCTTTACCAAATTTGGATCTTGCTTAAGGGTTTGGGCAAAGCCTACTGTGCAAAGTACTGTTAAAATGAGGAGCGTTGTTATTTTCTTTAAATTCATTACGCTGCTTATTTTTTAGTGATGATTAATTCTTTTTGTAATTGATCAGGTCCTGGCAAACCAATTGTATAGTTCTTGCTATTGCTCAACAAACGAATGGTTATGGTGTTATTTTTTGTAGCGTCTACCGGAGCAGCTATCCATTTAATGGTTACTGGACGCTCAAAAATACCATTAGGAAAGTTTAGGGTATTGCCCTGGGTAATCAATTCGAAATCACGACCAGCCAACAAACCGTTACCTACAATTACTTCATATTTAAGGTCAACGGGTTCAAATTGTAGCTTGGTACTGAAATAAACTTTATAGTCTGTTTGATCATTTCGGTCCGCAGCTACCTCAACAGTCGATCTATTTGCAACGTGAATATGAAAAAATGGATGGTCATAAGGTTCAAATTCATCCTTACACGCCGATAACATCGTTATGCTTAGCAATAACGATAAGATATATATGTATTTATTCTTTTTCATCTAGATTTTAGTTATATCCAGGGTTTTGTTTCATCCCTTTATTTGCATCTAATTCTTTAGTGGTAATAGGCAATACGAACTTATCGTTAGGGTAAGTCAGTGTGCAAACTGTAGAGTTACAATCTACACCACGCGTTAAACTTTCTTTTCTCCTTACAAGATCATATAAACGGTGCCCCTCAAAGCATAATTCTCTATTCCTTTCCTCTGCAATCAACCTATACAAATCATCAGGAGACGGATTACCAATATTGATCGTTTGATTAGGATGAGCTCTTTGAGAAATGACACGTAAATCTTCCTTAGCGTCATCATATTTTTTTAAATTCCAATTTGCTTCAGCTCTATTCAGGTATACTTCTGACAACCTTACTACTTTTATAGCATATGCTCCAGCGGTATATTTAGTAGTATATATCCTGGGAGAATTAAGCGTATTAAAAAGCTGAGTTTTTCTGATATCGTCAGCATCGAACGTATTTAACAGCTTCGATGAAGCACCATATTGACTTGCAAAAATAACATTCAACTCTGTAATGCTAACTTTTTCAATACTAGCACCAGATAGTTGGAATAAAATCTCTGATTTTGTTGACGACGTATTTGCATTTGGGGTGTAAGTAGAATATAACGATTTATATTCGGTAGCCGTTGCTAATTTATACCTCGTATCGGCGATAACTAAGTTTGAAGTATTTAAACAATTTTGCCAGTCGCCTTTGTATAGATACACCCTAGAAAGCAATCCAAGTGCTGCCTGATAATTAACCAATGCCTGATTGGTAAAATTATTGTACTTGTTCAACAAAGGCAAAGCACTCGTTATATCTAGTAAAATCTGGTCATAAGTTTGTTTCATTGACCTTCTAACCACGTTTTCTCCAGGAGAAGGTGTTTTAGTTAACACTGGCACACCAAGATGAGAAGCATCTGCCGTAAAATTATATGGCTGAGCATAAACTTTGCTCAAATCGAAATGGCACAATGCCCTTAGTACCAAGGCCTGCCCTTCTATAGTTTCAATTTGGCTTAACTGATCCGGGAATTTTTCCTTTAATGCAGGTAAAGCATTAAGCACATTGTTAACATTATTTAGCGCTTCGAAAACGCTAAGCCATATATGACCAGTTACAAGGGCGTCATCTTCTGGTGTACTGCTAAAATTAAACGACTGACCCATAAATTGCGCTGCAGGAGTTGGGGTATAAACCATATTATCAGACGCTACATCACCATGCATCCCAAATTCGTCTCTATTGTAATCTAAAACCAATCTATATGCCCCTACCAAACCTAATTGGGCTCCATTAACATCCTCAAACAATACCTGCTTTCCAACTTTACCAATTGGTTCCTTTTCTAGAAATTTCTTACATGAAGCAAAGCTGAAAACCAGCATGGCCATTAAGGTTATTTTGTATATTAACTTATTCATATTAATCAAAAATTAAAAGCCTACATTCAAACCAAAAGACAACACCAAGGGCTGAGGATAAGGGTTAAATGAATTTCTATATCCGTTGTAGTTCTTTTTGACTTTATATGGTGTCCAAAAGGCTACATTATCTGCCTGAACATAAACATTTGCTCGCTGTAAACTTATCTTGTTCACAAGCTTAACAGGGAAATTGTAATTCAAGCTTACATTGGTAAGTCTAAAAGCAGTACGGTTATGTAAAAAACGAGTTGAGTTTCTGCCATTGTCTGCATTCTCTGTTAAAGCAGTTTTTGGAACTAAGGTTAAATCTCCAGGTTCTCTCCATCGATCTAATTGGTTTCGTGACTGATTATCATCGGCTAAGTTTCTACCGTCAGACTCTGCTTCACGTTGTAAATTACTGAAAAGATAGCCTCCTACTGTGTATTGCAATAAAGCTCTCAAAGAGAAAGACTTATAATCAAAGGTATTGGTCATACCACCAAAGAACGTTGGGTCTTGTGTTCCAGCTAAAACCCTATTATTCAAATCAAAAACCTTGGTAATATTATCATTTGCATCATACCAAAGCGGACCGCCATCTCTAGGATCAACACCTGCCCACCGAATTAGGTAGTTCGTTTTGATAGGCTCTCCAACTTTTCTAATGGTGCTACCAAATACTTTCTCGTTATTGTTATAAAGTTCAAGAATCGTATTTCTATTTAGTGAAAAGTTGAGACTAGTTTTCCATTCAAAATCCTTGTGCATGATGTTTTGAGTATTCAAGGTAATCTCCACCCCTCTATTTCTGATTTTACCTACATTTTGAAGTATACCTGTAAAACCAGTAGTCCTGGTCACATCTACATCATCAAGTGCATTTTTGGTTACATTTTGGTAGACTTCCACATCAAGCGCTATTCTTTTGAATAAGCCTAAACTAATTCCTCCATTGATAGCAGTTGTCGTTTCCCACGACAACACTGGGTTTTCGCCATTAGTCATTGTAGCACCTAACATTTCATTATAAATATTATTTGTGACATCGAAGCTATAGATACCTTTAGATCTGTAAGCACCAATCCTTGAATTTCCATTGGTACCATAGCTCAATTTAATTTTGGCAAAATCTATCTGCTTAATCTTCCAAAAATCTTCATTACTGATATTCCATGACGCACCGATAGACTTGAAAGTTGCCCATCTCACATCAGATCCGAAATCGGAATTAGCATCTCTTCTGAAACTAGCTACTGCATTATATTTCCTATTGAACGAATAGCTCAATTGTCCATAATATGAAAGTTCGCTTTGCTCAGTTGCCGAGCTATTACCATACCTGGTTTTAGCGTAAGTTACTTCTCTAATTTTATCATTTGCAAAACCCCAACCATAAGCTGTTGCCGATCTTCTACCGCTTTCCCCCGCTTCGGCTCCCAATAAACCACTTATGCTATGCTTATTAATAGTCTTATCAAAATTCAACCTATGCTGCGAGTTCCATTTAAGATTAGTGCTTTGTCCCTTGCTAGCGTCACCACCATCTAAACTGCCCACGTAGGTAAGCATAGATACATAGCTGCTTTCACTCAAAGAAGTATAATCTATTCCGTTGATTGTAGTATACCTTAACCAATCAGTAATTCTGGCAGACCCTCCAACATTAGCGTACATCGCCATTGTTTTTTGGTCATCGTCATTGAGTTTAGCTTCTGCTAGCTTATTGTAAAATTGCTTAACATAAGAGCCATCCGGATTAAACGGACTATCTATTGGCTTATTCGTATAATAGGTATCTCCAGCGTTAAACATATTATTAATCACATAGGAAGCTCCCATTTTAAAAAACAGATCGATAGATTTATTGATATTTTGATCAATATTTATTCTAGTAGAAAAACGCTGCGTCTGATTGTTAATCATGATCGGTTTTTCGTTAAAGTAAGCGCCAGAGATGTAGTATTTTGTTTTCTCTGTTCCACCTCTAAAAGATAAATCGTGCTGCGTAGTTACTCCATTCCTGAAATAAACATCATACCAATCCGTACTACTCCCCAAATCAATTACTGGGTTTGTTACCAAACTAGAATTTGCAAATGATTCTGCTAAAAGTTCACGATATTCACTTGCAGATAATACATGGAAACGGTTATTATTCAACAAATTCACCCCAGTTCTAAATGAATAACCAATATCATTTCGGCCAGGGATACCTTTCTTTGTAGTAATTAACACTACACCATTTGATCCGTTTGCTCCATAAATAGAAGTAGCTGTTGCATCTTTAAGAATCGTAATGGTTTCAATATCATTTGGATTAATATAGGTCAATGGACTAATACTGGTATTTGCTCCTGGTATCATGTTCGTTTCGTCGCCTGTGTACATGGGTACTCCATCGATTACCCAAAGTGGATCTCCAGACGCTTGAAACGAACCTTCACCTCGTATTCTTGTTTGAAACCTTGGACGCGCACTTGAAGTTGTTTGATCTTGCATTTCTACCATTACCCCTGGAACCACACCTTCTAACAATTGATCAATTCTATTTAAAGGCTTCATATCCAAGTCCTTTCTAGTCAGCTGCACTGCACTACCCACTTGACTTTCCTTAGTTTCTTTGGTACCATAGGCTGTAATAATTACTTCCTGAAGGTTACTGGCAGTTTCTTTTAAAACCACATCGATATTCATGTTACCAGCTACAGCAACTTCTTGAGTGCCATAACCAATAATGGAAAATACAAGAACACCATTTGAAGGAACTTTGATGGCGTAATTACCTCTAGCTCCTGTATTTACCGCCCTTTCTGTTCCTTTTACACGAACAACAACTCCAGGCAGAGGTTGAGGTTCTTTACCTGGCCCTTCATATGAACTTACCACCCCTCTTACATTAATTTCTTCTTGCGAAGCACTTGCTTTGGGTTCAGTTAAAATGACCGTTTTATCAATGATCTTATAATTTAGATTCAGCTGATTGGTAATTTTAGCTAAAACATCCTTAAGTTCTTCGTTTTTTACGTCTAGGGTAATGGTTCCTTTTTGATCAGCTTGTTTAGCATCATACAAAAGGAAATAACCAGTTTGTTTTTTAATACTTTCCCATACTTGCTCCAAGCGCTGGTTTCTTGCGCTGATGCTTACCTTCTGGGCATAACCCGAAGCTTTTACACCAAATGAAGCGAGTACAATTAGGTATACGGTTAGTCTCATCATTAATAGTATTTTTCTATTAAATAGTTTGCTTGTTCCCGACTGCTTGCCGAGAAGAAATTGTTTCATATTTTTGTATGTATTGGTTTTAAAATTTGATTGGATTAGACACTCATCAATTTGACAACAACCATACTGTTTGTCCGGAAGCATTGGCGTGCTTTCGGATTTTTTTATGATGGCCGCTGTGTTGGCTTTGTAGGTTTACATCATATTTAAGGGTTAAAGTTTACGGTTACTGTTCTATCTGTTAGGTTAAATTTTGCATTGGTTAAAGTACCCAGCATGTCTAGTACTTGGTTAAGGGTAGCTTGTCTACGGATGTTTCCAGTAATGGCCTGTTGACTCGGCTTACCCTGATACACAATTTCCACGTCGTACCACCGAGAGATCTGATCAAGAATTTCTTTGATATTGTCTTCTTTGAAATAGAAAACACCTTCTTTCCAAGCGATGGATTTATATACTTCTGTTTTTTGCACCTCAATTTCGCCTTGCTCAATCAAAGCTTCCTGCCCTGGCTTCAATAAGGTTTGATGTCCACCTTCGCTAATGCTTACAGAACCTTCTAATAAAGTGGTTTTGCTGGTATTGCCATAAGTGTTGATATTGAAATGCGTTCCCAATACTTTTACTTCGGTATCATTAAAGCTTACAATAAAAGGTTTTGAAGGTTGATGGGCTACTTCAAAATAGGCTTCTCCTTTTAATTGAACTCTACGTTCGTTACCATCAAAGTTTTGAGGAAAGCTCAAATAAGAAGAAGCATTTAACCAAACCTTTGTACCATCAGGCAATACCACTTTATATTCACCAGCTCTTGGTGTACGCAAGGCATGATGATTGGTTTGACCACTTTTGGTGTGATTGGCGGTAAAATACAATGTCCCTTCTTTTACATCAAAGCCTTGGGCCTGATCATGGTCTGAATGTTTTTGATAGCGACCCAAATTTACCACTGCACCATCGGCAAGTTGTAAAATTGCCCTTTCGCTTCCTGGATTTACATCATAAGCGAGAACAGCATCTGAAGCGGTTGATTTTTTTTGCGACTGATAAACGTAAAATGCTACAGAAGATGCGACCAACAAAACTGCGGCTACACGAGGCCACCATTTAGCTAGGCGCAGTTTCTTAGGTTGGCTATTGCGGATATTAGCATTAAACCGTTCCCATTGAGCGTTAACATCTATACTTCTTAGTTGATCAATATCTTGTTCTACTTTGGCAGTTTGTCGAAAGGATTCTAAGAGCGATTTATTATTTGGGCTTTCTTCCAGCCATTCATTAAGGATCTGCTGCTCCTTCTCTGTAATATCATTTTTCAGATATTTTAGGATCAGCGACGATAAGTATTCAAAATCTCTATGAGGTGTCATATATCCTATAGAAACCTGAAAAAGAAAAAGGGGTGAAAAGATTTTGAGATTTTTTAAAAAAAATTCATCATTTCAACAGAAACAATGCGGCAATGGCAAAAAAATCTGGATTTAGCCTCATCTTTAATAATTGGAGTCCTCGTTTTTTCTGAGTTTTAACGGTATTGATACTAATGTCTAAGGCATCTGCAATCTCATGATTTTTAAGACCCTCCAAGTATCCCATTCTAAAAATCTGCTGACAGCTTGCAGGTAGCGTTTCCAGCACTTTATTAATCTCGGCGATCACTTCTGATTTGATCATCAGGTTAAGCGCTACCGCATCTTCTATAGGCTCAACGTCTTGTTTATTGAGATAAGAATGTTCTAACTTTTGCCTACGTAGGCGATTTAAAGAGGCATTTTTAACGCTTTGATACAAAAAACCATTTACCGACCCAATGTTCTTTTTCTCTTCGGGATTAAGGTTCCAAAAAGTCATAAAGGTTTCTTGAACGACATCATTGGCAGCCTCAGAATCATTCAATAACTGAGTGGCAAAATAACACAGTTTGGCATAGTTGTCCTTAAACAACTGCTCAAAATTAGCGGTATTTTCTACTGATTTGCCCAAAGGAATTAGCTCTGCTGAAAAGATTAGTAATCAAAAATAGTTGTAATCTATCAGTAAAACAAGTCTATAGCAACTACAAATCACAAATCAACTATGTTTTTACACATTATTAGTGAAGTATATAGACGATCAACTCAAAATTATCCTGACAATCTCCTACTCTCTTCTTTCTATTCCTGTTTTCTCTATCTGAAGCAATCTTTCATCGAAATAACACCATACCAGTGCCATCAATAGCAAAGCTATTAAAATAATGATAATCAACACTCTCTGATTTTTGAGTTTATACATGTGCTATTTGCGTTAATTTTACACTTAAAAGTTTTACAACGAACATAAATCTCGTTGCTAAAAGTGATAAATACATTTTTTGTGGCGGACAAAAAGCGGACAATTTGATAGATTTCTCGACTAATGTCCCCTCATTATTATACCAAGGAAAGGATATAGGTTTCGAGCGATTGGTCTTCTGCCAAGGGCAAACGTTGCTTCAAACGCCTTTTACTTCTAGCTACGCTATCTGCGCTTATACCCAAAGTATTGGCAATTTCTTTATTGCTCATTTGCAGAAAAATCAAACTAGCTAAACGCTCCTCAGCCGAGGTTAAATCAGGCAATACTGCGTGTAAACGAGGGTAAAATAATGGATAAACTTTATTGAAATCCTCTTTAAATCTTCGCCATTCTTCATCGGTTACCAGTACGTATTCCAAAAGGTTCTTATTTACCAATTTTTCGTCAAAGTTATTTTGAAGTTTATTTTTCTTGAGCGAAAGACTTAAGTTTTCAATTAGTTTATCTTTCTCCAGCATCTGGCTTCTAAACTGCTGCAAGCTTTGTTTTGCTTTTTCTACGGCATTATGTGCTTGTTCGGCCTCAAGTGCTCTTTGCTGCTTTTCTAAGCGTATTTTTAAAGCTTGCCTATTATAAAGTAACCAGCCTATAATGCTCAAAAGTGCGATTGCTATAAAAATGGCTGTTCGGGTTTGCTTAAGGTTTTGGATACTGGTATTGGCCTCTTCCAGTTTTTTCTGTGCATTGTCAAACAGCATCCTGGCGTTCATCGCAGATAACTTCCCTTTATTAATCATCTCGTCCTGCTCCTGTTGATACCGTCCATAACTATGTTGGTAATAAATGGCGCTATCTGTCTGCCCCAAATGGGTATAAGCAATAGCAATGCTTTTAGTAGCTTTCACTTTATCGTCTAATTTCCGACTCGTAATGGCGGCTTTCAACGCTTCTTTAAAAGCAATTAATGCCGTTGCGTATTGCTTTTGCCTTAGAAATATTTCGCCTCTGGCATTTTGAGCAATGGCAATATTGTTATATTGCTTGTATTTAATGCCCGACTGCAATTGTTGATCGATTAAAGGCAATGCAGCCGCAACATTTCCTTCATAAAAATAACACCTGCCTATGTTACCGTTAGCAATAGCCATCCACAGCTCGTCAGCCTCAGGATGTATCGGCTTTTTTTGGATAGTATCTATAATCTGCTGATAATAATTGATGGCCTTTTTGTATTCTCCAAGCGCCAAATGCGAAGCGCCCAATACGTCCAGCTGGAAAATGTAAACCATGGGGTCCCACTCATAGACTTTTACTTTTTTAAAGGTCAGGCATTTTTCTCCGTATTTGATGCTCTCCCGAAAATCTTTAGTTTTATAAAGTGATAAACTTGCCCCTAAATACCTATTTTGAACGTAAGAAAAATATTGATATCCTATTCTCTTTTGCAATTCTATCGCTTTCAAGTTATAAAGCAAATATCCTCCCTCATAATCTATATCGGCAGCCAAGGCATAAATCTCAGCAAGCAATTGATCGTCTTTCAAATTGCTGGCCATCTTAATAGCTTCCTTAATTTTTAAACTATCCTGACGAGTTAACTTGACATTAAAAACCCTCCGCCCTAGCACATCGAACATACAATATCTTGCTCTCAATCGCTTATCGGTATTATTTTCAAGATAACGGTTAAATTCAGCAGTTAGTTTCAGAAAGCTCTTAAGCTTAAATTCATTTCTAAGAATCACATAGCTAGCCTCAGCACTATCAGTTTGGGCCGTACCCGTTACCGACCAAGATTTTACAAATGCGTTTATATAGCTCTCTTGAGCGAAACAAGAAACACTTAGGAAAAGCAGCAAGCATAAAAAAAACACCGGTCGGAGCATAAAGAAGATATCTTAGACCAAAGATAATATTCCTAATTATTTAAACCTGTAAAACACAAAAGCTAATCTTCATAATCTTAGTATCTTTGCAAGCTAATTAAGTAAGATGATTGCAATAGGGAAATACAATAAATTACGTGTAGCTGCAAAAAATAGTCAGGGTTTAAGCTTAACTGATGGTACCGAAGAAGTGCTCTTGCCATTTAAGGACGTACCAAGTGATTTAAACTTAGGCGATGATGTAGAAGCTTTTGTTTACCTCAATAAAGATGGCAGTACCGTTGCTACTTTAAAAGAAGTGTTGGCAACCGCTGATGAATTTGCCTTGTTAACGGTAGTGAGTGTAAATGATGATGGTGCTTTTTTAGACATCGGCATTGATAAAGATATTTTTGTGCCCAAAAGGGAGCAAAAAAAGCCAATGGAACTCGGTGAGAGCTATGTGGTATTTGTTTACCTTGATGATTTCTCGAATAAATTACTGGCTTCATCTAAAGTAGATCAGTTTGTTGAACTCGAAAATTTTGATTTCGAAGAAGGCGATGCGGTTGATCTTTTGATTGTGGATAAATCTGATTTGGGCTACAATGCCATCATCAATAATGAATTTATTGGTTTACTATACCATAACGAGGTTTTCTCGGTGATTGAGGTTGGACAAAGAACCACTGGATGGATTAAGAAAATTAGGGTAGAAGGCAAAATTGACTTAACCTTGCAACCGTCGGGCTTTGGACATATTTTAGAAACGAAGGATTATATCCTGGAAGAATTAAGAATTGTTGGCGAGATAAACCTTGGTGACAAAAGTACGCCAGAAGAGATTTACAATAGGTTTCAGGTAAGTAAAAGTGCTTTTAAAAAGGCCATTGGTGGTTTGTATAAAGAACGTTTAATTACACTTTCAGACCATCATATTAAGTTGGTGAAGTAGCAGAACCGCCAATTATCCGTCATTGCGAGGTACGAAGCAATCTCCTTAATAGCTTTAAGATTGCTTCGTACCTCGCAATGACGTGATGCATAAAAAAGCAGCTCCCGCTCATCCTTCGTCATCTCGAACGAGTTTACGAGGAGAGATCTATCTCCATCGTTAACACAGCTGTTAGATTTCTCCATTTCGCTACGCTTCAGTCGAAATGACGTGTTCGTTATAAATAAAAAAGGAGCAAATTAATTTTGCTCCTTTTTTATTTGCTCTTTGGCAAGTGAAAACTGTTAATTGAAAACTGCTAACTGTCCAACGCCTGCTCAATATCTTTCAAAATATCATCAATATGCTCTAAGCCGATAGACAAACGGATAGAACCTTGCTCAATACCTACAATATTACGCTCTTCTTCGGTCAGTTTACTATGTGTACTGGTTGCTGGATGTGTTGCAATCGACCTTGTATCAGCTAAATTCGCAGAGATAGAAAACATTTTTAAGCCATCCATAAATTTACGAGCAGCTTCTATGCCTCCATTCACCACAATGGTTACAATACCACCACCTTGTTTCATTTGCTTTTTAGCAATGCTATACTGCGGATGCGATTCCAAGAAAGGATATTTAACCAATTTAATTTTTGGATGCTTCTCCAAGTATTGCGCAACTTTTAAAGCATTTTCGCAATGACGGTCCATGCGCACAGCCAATGTTTCTAAACTCTTCGACAAAATCCACGCATTAAAAGGCGACAAAGAAGGTCCACTGTGACGCGCAAAAGCAACAACTTCTGCAATGAGTGCTTTGCTGCCTAAAATAATTCCACCTAAAGCACGTCCTTGTCCATCAATGTATTTAGTGGCCGAATGGATAGAAATATGGGCACCTAATTTAAGGGGTTGTTGTAAATATGGCGTGGCGAAACAATTATCTACCGCCAATAAAACATTGTGCTTTTTGGCCAGTCCACCTAAAAATTCCAAATCAATAATGTCGATACCAGGATTTGATGGTGTTTCTACAAAAATCATTTTGGTATTTGGCTTGATTAAGCCTTCCCAATCTTCGGGTTTATCTAAATCAGCATAATCAAATGTTACCCCCCATTTTGCGAACACGTTGGTCAATAATTGGTGTGTAGAACCAAATACTGAACGGCTTGAAACAATATGGTCGCCATTTTTAAGGAAAGCAGCAAACGTAGTGAAAATAGCCGCCATACCCGTTGCCGTGGCAAATCCGTCTTCAGCACCTTCCAACAGCACCATTTTCTCAATGAACTCTGAAGTATTTGGATTAGAATAACGGCTGTACACATTACCTTCTTTTTCGTTGGCAAACAAGGCACGCATTTCTTCCGCATCATCAAACTTATAGCTCGAAGTAAGGTAAATAGGTGATGAATGTTCCTTGTGCGAACTTCTTTCGGTTTGAGTGCGTATGGCTATGGTTTCGAAATGATCTGACATTTTTTCTAGTATCTAGATTTGAGTATCAAGTATCAAGACAGCGAACGAGCACAAGCATTAAATCTTGATACTCGATACTTACTACTTGCTACTAATTGTATATGTAAAATTTATTGTTGCTGACCTGCCCAAAATATTGGAAACAGAGCAGTATTTATCAAAAGTCATTTGTAGGGCACGTTCCACTTTCTGAACGCTTAAATCTCCAAATAAGTTGAAATGAATGTCTATCACATCAAATATAGGAGGCATTTCCTCGTCCTTTCGAGTAGCTTTAATATTGATTTTGATATCGTTTAAAGGTTCTTTTTGTTTGGTTAGTACATTGACCACATCAATACCGCTGCAACCGCCCAAACCTACCAATAACATTTCCATCGGGCGAAAGCCTTTGCCTTCTCCGCCAATGGCAGGCTTTGCATCCAGTTCAACGGTAAAGCCGTTATCGTTTTCTGCCTCAAAATTAAATTTTCCGCTTTTGCGGATTAGGTTGATTTCCATTATTTCATTAGCTTAAAGCTTAAAGCTCAATGCCAAAAGCTTTCCGCCTTTCGCTTTAAGCCTTCCGCTTATATATCGTAAAAAACTAAATTCTCTTTCTCTAGATCTGGCAGTTTTACCTCTTTTTCAAAAATTGCAAATACCGAAGAGCCGCTACCACTCATGAGTGCAAATTTAGCCCCAGCTTGATAAAGCTTTGTTTTTATTTCGTCAATTTGTGGATATTTTGCAAAAACAGAAGGCTCAAAATCGTTGAAAATATGAGCTTGCCAATCTTGTAGCGGCAAATGTATCAAATCTTTTAAAGAAGTGGAAGGCTGTTTTACGTTTATATTGCTGTAAGCCTGTGCTGTGGAAACATGCACTGGTGGTTTTACCAATACCAAATAATACTTAGACAGGTCTACCGACAAATCTTCAAATTCATCGCCTTTGGCAAAAGCATAGGTGGGCTTATTTTTGATGAAGAATGCACAATCAGCGCCCAATGGCCTGGCATAACTCTCCATCTGCTCATCAGTTAAACCTAGTTCGAACTTTTGGTTGGTCAGTTTAATTAAAAAAGCGGCATCAGCACTGCCACCACCTAAACCTGCCCCAACAGGAATATTTTTAAGTAACACAATTTGCTGATGAGGTAAATTAAAATCTCGCTGCAAAGCTTGAAATGCCTTTAAGCAGATATTATCGCTAGCATCTCCTGGTATATTAATTCCTTTGATCAGCATCGACGTTTCATCCGCATCCACCAGCTCTACTACATCATGTATCTTAATGGGATAAAAAACGGTTTGCAGGTTATGGTAACCATCTGCTCGTTTTTCGGTAAGAAACAAGCCTAAATTTATTTTAGCATTGGCAAATGTTAGCATCCCCAGATTTTAGATTGATAAAAGAATAAAGAGCAAAGATAAAAGAGCAAAGACCAAACCTATCACTTAAAACTTAAAACTAATAACTTACAACTGATAAGTATAATGTCCAATAATCTTCCAATCAAAAAGTACATCCTCTATTACCTGTCCACCACCTATGTTATGTACAATTAAATAGCGTTTGCCATCTCCAGATTTACGATTGACCACTAAACCTATATGCGTTTGCCTGCCATTTAAATCCCAGCACACAATATCTCCAGGTAAATAATCTTCTGGCTTCTTCGTCATTGGCTTTTTCACTCCCTTTCTACCAAAAAACACCATTAAATTAGGCACGCGCCTATGGTCGATATTTCTATCCGTAGTTTTCATGCCCCAGTTTTTTGGATACAGCCTGAAATTCGCTTTCATATCTTCGTGTACTTCTTTTTGCAAATCTGTACCCAGTTTGCGATAAGCTCTAATCACTACATCGGTACAAACTCCCTTTCCTACGGGCACATCTCCATTGGGATACGCAATCTTAAAATAAGCAGGATCATAAACCACCCTATCTTTAGTAAGCTCAAGGGCAGCGTTCGACAGTTTTTGAGCTTGCGGACTTTGGGCAAAACTATGGATGCCAAACCAGCAAGCAATCGTAAATGATAAGATAATTTTTCTGAACATCATGATGAACAAATCTAAGGCATTTACGGCATATTGAGGCACTTCCTGGAATGGAAATCAATAAAAAATCATCTTGTGGAAAAAGGGGTGAACATTCCTTCCTATTTAATCTTTAGATTTGTATTTTACAATTTAACACGGACACCTAATCAATGCGTCATTTCGAGCGAAACATTGTGTAGCCGAGAAATCTTTTAAACATATCCAAAGATTTCTCCATTCCGCTGCGCTTCAGTCGAAATGACGTAAAAACACCTTTAGAGGAGTATATGAAACAATATTTAGATTTGATGCAGCATGTGCTGGACACTGGCACGCAGAAACACGACAGAACGGGAACGGGAACAATTAGCGTATTTGGCTACCAAATGCGTTTTAATTTACAGGAAGGATTTCCAATGGTGACTACCAAAAAACTGCATTTAAAATCGATCATCCACGAATTGATTTGGTTTTTGCAGGGCGATACCAATATTAAATACTTGAAAGATAACGGTGTGCGTATTTGGGACGAATGGGCGGATGAAAATGGGGATTTAGGGCCTGTTTATGGTTCACAATGGCGCAGCTGGCCAAAACCTGATGGCGGCCATATTGACCAAATTACCCAAATCATCAACACCATTAAAAACAACCCCGATTCACGACGTATCATCGTATCTGCTTGGAACGTTGCCGAGATTGAAAACATGGCCTTACCTCCTTGTCACGCTTTCTTTCAATTTTACGTTGCGGATGGGAAATTAAGTTGCCAATTATATCAACGCAGTGCGGATATTTTCTTAGGTGTACCTTTTAATATTGCTTCTTATGCTTTACTAACCATGATGGTGGCACAAGTTTGCGGTTTAGAGGCTGGTGATTTCATCCACGCCTTTGGCGATGCCCATATTTACAATAACCACTTGGAGCAAGTGAAACTGCAATTGAGCAGAGATCCTAAGCCATTGCCAACGATGAAAATCAACCCAGAAGTGAAAGATATCTTTGATTTCAAATTTGAGGATTTTGAATTGGTGAATTACGAAGCGCATCCGCACATCAAAGGGATTGTTGCAGTGTAATTAGTTCAATTGTTCATTGGTTCATTAGTTGATTTTCTATAGCTTAGTCAAATCAACTACCAAACTATGAGCCACAACAGAATAGAAGAGCTAGAGGTTTATACCCTTGCCGAAGAAATATCCGACGAAATATGGAATATTGTCTTAAATTGGGATTTTTTCGCAAAAGATACCATTGGAAAACAAATTTGCAGAGCAGCAGACTCTATAAGTGCAAATATTGCGGAAGGATATGGGAGATTTCATTTTAAAGAGAATAAGAACTTTTGTTATTACAGCCGAGGTTCGATTTTAGAAGTAAAATCTTTTATTAGAAAATCAAAACAGAGAAATCTAATCACTAAAGAGCAATACACTAACTTGCTTGGAAAATTAGAAACAATACACCTCAAATTAAACAGTTACATCAAGTTTATCGGAAAACAAGAAGCTAGTACAACTCGGCAAAAATGAACCAATGAACTAATGAACCTATAAACTAATGAACCAAATATCCATTGTAGTAGCCATATCAGAAAATAACGCCATTGGCAAAGACAACCAATTGCTTTGGCACTTGCCTTCTGATTTAAAGCACTTTAAAAACATTACCACGGGACATACCATTATCATGGGCCGTAAAACTTACGATTCTATTGGCAAGCCCCTGCCCAACAGAAGAAACATCATCATTACACGTCAAAAAGATTTAAACCTCGAAGGTGTAGAAGTAGTGAATTCTTTGGAAGAAGCTTTATCCCTAAGTAAAGACGAGGAAGAGGTTTTTATTATTGGCGGAGCCGAAATCTACAAACAGGCCGTTGCCGTTTCACATCGTATTTACCTTACAAGGGTACATCAGGAATTTGAAGCCGATGCTTTTTTCCCTGAACTTGATCATGAGACCTGGAGAGAAATTGAAAAAGTGGATCACTTACCCGATGAAAAGAACAAATTCGCTTATACTTTTTCTACTTTGGAAAGGGTTTAAACTTTTCTAGCCACAGATACACAGATCAATATTTCTAAATCATTTGTGCATCTGTGGCTTAATATATTTCTTATCCCAATAAAATTACAATAAGAGGTTCTATTATTTAAAAAAATAATTAGATTTGCCGACTTGTTAAAAAACAGCTTATTATAAAATAGAATTAAACAAACAATGCAAGGTAAAGGTTTTATAAAATTCATGGCGATACTTTTAGGTATTGTCTGTCTGTATTCACTTTCTTTCAACATCATTACTTACAACGTAGAGAAAAAGGCTAAGGAATTTGCTAAAGGCGATGAAGCTAAAGAAAAAGCATACTTAGACTCGATGGCTACCGAAAAGGTATATCCTTTATTAGGCCTTACCTATCAGCAAGTAAAAAGCAAAGAAATCAACTTAGGTCTAGACTTAAAAGGTGGTATGAATGTTACCATGGAAATTTCTTTGGCAGAGTTGACCAAATCATTGGCGGGTAACACTTCTGATGAGAACTTTAACAAGGCACTATCTAACGCTCAAACTCAGATGAACGCCGGTGGCAAAGATTTCATTGCATTGTTTGTAAGCGAATATGAAAAATTAGTGCCTAACGGAAAATTAGCAGACTTTTTTGCTAACCAAGACAACTCAGCACAACTGAAAGCTACTGCGAGCAACGCTGATGTAAAAAGTTATTTGAGCAAAGAGGCCACTAGCGCTATCGACCGTTCATTTATCATTTTACGTAGTCGTATCGATGGTTTTGGTGTAGTGAGTCCAAACATGCAGAAACAAGAAGGTTCAAACAGGATCTTCATTGAGATGCCTGGTATCCAAGACAAAGAACGTGTTCGTAAATTATTACAAGGTTCTGCCGAGCTTCAGTTCTGGCAAGTATACCAATCGCAAGAGGTATACCCTATTTTAGAGAACATTAACAAAACCCTTGCTACTACCTTAAAAGATACTACAGCTAAAACTGTTGCTGCTGACACAACCGCTAAGGGTGGTAAATTAGCTGGCTTAACTAAAGGTGCTAACACTCCTGCAGCTAAAGATACTAGCGCAAGTGCTAAAACTGCTGAGCTTGCAAAAGCGAGCCCGCTTATCAATACCGTATTACAATTACCTATCTATCAAGGCGAAAATGGCCAACGACAATTAATGCCAGGTGCAGTAGTTGGTTACGCTTTGCAAAAAGATACCGCTAAGGTAAATGCTTACTTATCTAAACCAGAAATCAAGTCTTTAATCCCAACCACCATGAAATTCATGTGGGGATTAAAACCTAGAACTGGAACCAAAGCATTTGAACTTTATGCTATTAAAGTAACTTCATTAGATGGTCGTCCTGATTTAAGTGGTGATGCGGTTGCGAATGCTCGTGACGGTTTTGACCAAAACAACAATCCAGACGTTACCATGTTCATGACCAGCGAAGGTGCTACGAAATGGAAAAAAATGACGGCTGAAGCTGCTGCTGATCCTAACAACAAAAAAGCCATTGCGATTGTGTTAGACAACACGGTTTACTCAGCGCCTACGGTACAAAACGAAATTCCTAACGGTGTTTCTTCAATCACTGGAAGTTTCACTAAAGAAGATACTAAAGATTTAGCTAACGTATTAAAAGCGGGTAAGTTACCTGCTCCTGCTAAAATCGTTTCAGATTTTGTGGTAGGTCCATCATTGGGTCAACAAGCTATCGATAGTGGTTTACTATCATTCGTATTAGCTTTCGTGGTAATTCTTGCTTTTATGGCATTCTATTACAACAAAGCAGGTTGGGTAGCAAACATTGCCTTGGTCATCAACGTATTCTTTATCATGGGTGTTTTAGCTGCATTTGGTGCGGTGTTAACACTTCCTGGTATCGCAGGTATCGTATTAACCATTGGTTTATCGGTAGATGCTAACATTCTAATCTTCGAGCGTGTTCGTGAAGAATTGGCACAAGGTAAATCTACCAACGTAGCCATCAGAGAAGGTTTCAAACATGCCATGTCGTCCATCTTAGACTCGAACATTACCGTATTCATCCTAGGTGTGATCCTATTTGTTTTCGGTTCTGGACCAGTACAAGGTTTTGCCACTACTTTGTGTGTGGGTATTGCTACTTCATTGTTTGCAGCGGTATTAATTTCTCGTTTAATCTTCGAATCGATGATGAACAAGAAAGCAAATATCACTTTCGATAACAGCATGACCCGTAACGCCTTCAAAAACCTAGCGTTTAACTTCGTAGGTCGCAGAAAGCTTTACTATATCATCTCTACGGTAATCATCATTTTAGGTGCTGTTTTCTATGTGAAAAATGGCGGACTTCACTTAGGTGTTGACTTTAAAGGTGGTAGAACTTACATGGTGAAGTTCGACAAGCAATTGAATACTGAAGAAGTGGCTAAAACTTTATCAGCAAACTTTGAAGGTGAAGAAGCTTTGGTTAAAACCATTGGTACTGACAATTCATTAAAAATTACTACACCTTACCACATTACCGACCAAGATGCTAATGCAGATAAAGTTGTTGAAACTGCATTGAGAAAAGGTTTAGATGGTTTAGGTGCAAAATATACCATTGAAAGTTCACAAAAGGTAACGCCTACTATTGCTAGCGACATTATTACAAGCGCTGTTTATGCAGTATTGTTCTCGTGTTTAGTGATGTTTATCTACATCTTGGTACGTTTCAAAAAATGGCAATATGGTTTAGGTGCGGTAATCGCTCTATTCCACGACGTTTTATTGGTACTTTCTTTCTACACTATTTTAGATGGCGTGTTGCCTTTCCCTCTAGAGATTGGTCAAGATTTTATTGCTGCAATTTTAACCGTAATGGGTTACACCATGACAGAAACGGTAATTGTATTTGACCGTATCCGTGAGCGTTTGGCTGAAAGCGGTAAAACTGATGTACAAGGCGAAGAGCGTAACAAGTTGATCAACTTTGCTTTGAACAGTACCTTAAGCCGTACCATCTTAACCTCATTATCGGTGTTCTTCGTATTAATCGTGATCTTCATTTTCGGTGGCGATAGCATCCGTGGTTTCATCTTTGCCTTATTAATTGGTCGTATCATTGGTACCTACTCATCATTATGTATCTCTACGCCTATCGTTATCGACTTGTCAAAAGACGATAAGAAATAAATCGCATAACTAAACCAAATTATAAATCACTAGGGTCCTGAATATTTCGGGACCCTTTTTTGTTTTATTAGAGATGTAAAACCATTAAGGAATGAAGAAAATTAAGAGATTATCGAAAAACCCTTCTTTGCGATCTTTGCGGAAA
>NZ_QMHN01000006.1:111157-281707 GCF_003313385.1 Pedobacter chitinilyticus
AAGAAAATTAAGAGATTATCGAAAAACCCTTCTTTGCGATCTTTGCGGAAACTTATTACACCTTTGCGGTAAAACTTAGACACAAAAAATATATACCGCAAAGAAAAAGAAGAGTTACGCGAAGAACGCAAAGGTAGTTACACTTCAAAAACACGTTAATAAAGCGCTATTCAAACATCAAAAATTATTAAGAACTTTTCTTTGCGATCTTTGCGAAAACTTCATCAACCTTTGCGGTAAATTTAAGTGCTATGAAAAGATTCTAACCGCAAAGAAAATTAAGAGATTATCGAAAAACCCTTCTTTGCGATCTTTGCGGAAACTTATTACACCTTTGCGGTAAAACTTAGACACAAAAAATATATACCGCAAAGAAAAAGAAGAGTTACGCGAAGAACGCAAAGGTAGTTACACTTCAAAAACACGTTAATAAAGCGCTATTCAAACATCAAAAATTATTAAGAACTTTTCTTTGCGATCTTTGCGAAAACTTCATCAACCTTTGCGGTAAATTTAAGTGCTATGAAAAGATTCTAACCGCAAAGAAAAAGAAGAGCTACGCGAAGAACGCAAAGCAATTCCCAAATAACCAGTTAGCCAAACAACTAATCAACTATATAATTCCTTAATGTTTAAATAAAGCCAAGCTATTTATTGAAAAGCAAATTCCTGCAATAAACAAACGCACAGCCCCGCCAAGCGCTCATACTGCACAGGCCTTAACCACAAGGCTGGTATCCGCTCATGTCGGGTTTAGAAGGCAAGTGCCGTGCACAGGTTTTAATTAAATAAACCCGATTGATGCGGAAATACTTTTTGTTTTACCTGTCATCCTGATCCCGAAGGTTCGGGAGAAGGATCTCTAAGTTAACATGCTCCAGCAGTAGATTCCTCGTTCCTCGGAATGACAGCACAAAAATCAAACAAAAAGATTGCAGCGAAAGCGGGGCTACCGCAGCCTACGAAACACCAAATAACCTTTTCCAAACCGCCTTTTGTCAGCGCAATTCAACAATGCGAACAAGCGACCTAGCAAACCACCAACCAACCAATTAATTCCTATATTTACCGCAAACCAAATGGCATTTTACATGTTGCTATTTAAGTGAAGTGATATACTTTTTAACTTTACACTTTTGACTTTCAACTTAGTTTGATATGGAACACAAAAAGAAAATCGTAATTATTGGCGGTGGTTTTGGCGGGATCGAGTTGGCTAAAAAACTGAAAAGTGAAAACGTTGACATTGTCATTTTAGATAAACATAATTACCATACTTTTCAGCCCCTACTCTATCAGGTGGCTACTGGCGGACTGGAAGCTGATTCGATTGCTTTTCCTATCCGAAAGATTTTTAAGGGGCAAAAAAACCTCAAATTCCGTGTGACAGAGGTAAAAACGGTGGTTCCTGAAGAAAACAAACTAACAACCACCATTGGCGACATTGAATACGATTACTTGGTAATTGCGACGGGTTCTACCAGTAATTTTTTTGGGCAAACTGAGATTTCTCAGAACGCCATGCCCATGAAATCTATTCCCGAAGCACTTAACCTGCGCAGTTTGATTTTACAAAATCTTGAAGCAGCCATTATTGCGAAGGATCCTGAAACAGAACACGAGCTACTTAATTTTGTGGTGGTTGGTGGTGGTCCAACGGGTGTAGAAACTGCTGGGGCCATTGCCGAACTTAAAAAGCATGTACTTAAAAACGACTATCCTGAGCTTGACCTGAATAAGGTAAATATCTATTTGATAGAAGGTTCTCCAGAACTGCTGGGTGCCATGTCGGTACAAGCCCAACAAAAATCGAAAGCCTTTTTAGAAGAACTTGGCGTAACCGTGTACACTGAGGCACGTGTGCAGGGCTACGATGGCAAAACACTCTCCTTGGTGGATGGCAGAAACATCGGCTCGGCCACGGTAATTTGGAGCGCTGGGGTTAAGGGGGTGGTTTTAGAGGGTTTAAATACCGAAATTATCGTGCGAGGAAATCGTTTAAAGGTCAATGATATTAACTTGGTAGAGGGCTATCAAAATATTTTTGCCATTGGCGATGTAGCGGCCATGATTACCGATGAAACGCCTAACGGGCATCCTGGAGTAGCTCCCGCAGCTATACAGCAGGGCAAGCAATTGGCCAAAAACTTGGTGAACATTATCGAAAACAAACCGACTACGCCTTTTAAATACTTTGATAAGGGCGCCATGGCCACCGTGGGCAGGAACAGAGCGGTAGTTGATATCAATAAAATAAGATTTCAAGGAATATTTGCGTGGTTTACTTGGATGTTCGTACATTTAATGACCTTAGTGGGCTTTAGGAACAAACTGGTGGTATTTGTGAATTGGGTATGGAGTTACTTTAGCTACGATAGAGGTACCCGATTGATCATTAGACCGTTTAAACCTTATAAAGAGTACAAAAAAGCGCATGACCCAGAAAAAACTTGAAGCCAATAAAACCATTGCCCTTGTAGCACACGACCACCGTAAAGATGATTTGATTAAATGGGCTGCCACCAACAAAGAGGCACTTGCCCAGCACAATTTAATGGCTACAGGAACCACTGGTAGGTTGATAGAGGAACACCTGAACTTGCCTGTAAGGAAGTTATTGAGCGGTCCGCTGGGTGGCGACCAACAAATTGGGGCATTGATTGCGCAAGGTGAAATTGACGTTCTGATCTTTTTTTGGGATCCCATGGAGGCGCAACCTCATGATCCTGATGTGAAAGCTTTATTGCGTGTAGGCATTGTTTGGAACATTCCAATGGCCTGCGATGTGGCTACGGCCGACTTTCTCATCTCTTCGCCGTACATGAACGGCACTTATACCGCTGCACTTACCGACTATGATGAATATAAAAACCGAAAACTCTGAAAAAGCCATTAAACTGGTAGAATGTCCTCGCGACGCCATGCAAGGCTTGCATGATTTTGTACCTACCGAAATTAAAGTACAATACTTAAACTTGCTGCTTAAAGTGGGTTTCGACACTCTCGACTTTGGCAGTTTTGTTTCGCCAAAGGCTATTCCGCAAATGCGGGATACGGAAGCCGTGCTGGCCCAATTAGATTTACCTAGTAAAACGAAACTACTGGCCATTGTGGCCAACTTAAAAGGGGTAGAAAATGCGGTTAAACATGCAGAAATTAGCTATTTGGGCTTTCCTTTTTCTATCTCCGAAACTTTCCAACAACGTAATACCAATTCGAGCATTGCGCAATCCTTAAATACCGTCGAAGAAATGCTTGAACTTTGCCAAAAGCACAACAAAGAAGCCGTGGTGTATCTTTCTATGGGGTTTGGCAATCCTTATGGCGATGAATGGAGCACTGATATTGTGACGCATTGGGCTCACCAACTGGTAGAAAAAGGCGTGAAAATTATTTCAGTAGCCGATACGGTTGGTGTTTCAACCCCTGAAAAAATAACAACCATCCTCCCTCCTTTGGTACAGCAATTTCCAGCTATTGAGTTTGGTTTGCACTTACACAGTACCCCACAGCAGCGTTTAGAAAAAATTGAAGCTGCTTTTAGTGCTGGCTGTACCCGTATGGATAGTGCTTTAAAAGGTTTTGGTGGCTGCCCTATGGCTGCTGATGATTTGACTGGCAATATTGCTACGGAAGACGTAATCTATTATTTGAACGGACAAGGCACCAAATTAGGTTTAGATCTAGAGAAATGGCAGGAAGCAATGTTGTTTTCTAGCCGTATTTTTCATTAGTTTTTCGGGACCTAATGGCTATCAATCATTATATGCTGCATCCAGATCGCTTCGATGCTGCATCCAATTGACTTCCATGCTGCATCCAGATCGCTTCGATGCAGCATCCAGCTCATCTCCATGCTGCATCCAGTTCGCCTCCATGCAGCATCCAGTTCGTCTCCATGCTGCATCCAGCTGACTTCCATGCTGCATCCAGTTCGTCTCCAAGCCTTATCTAGCTTTTTTAGGCGAAACAGCAGGTGTTTTTAGCATTGCTATTGGAAACCTATGGAATACGTAAACACATTATTTTTAGGTGCGGTATTTTCCATTAGTCATTTTCTGTGGTATCTGCTTGGTTAGTGCGAGTTAACGACAGCATTTTATTACCATATTTTTCTAAGATATAAATGGTTACTGGTTTTAAAATTTTGTCCCCATTTACTGGATGTTTACCTTTTGAAGTAAAAAACTCAACTTCATTGTTAATTTTCGAATACCAAACCCTCTTCAAAGAGTTAAACGTCATGGTATCTGGCAAGGTAATTTTCTTAAAATGATCTAGTTTTTGCTGATTCAATGCTATGACTTGTGCGTCTTTAATTTGAACATCACAATCTACGGCCTTATATTCGGTGCCAGTCCAATACATGCATCCATCTGGAGGCACTCCTTTCCAATAAGCAACGCCCATGATAAGCCCTAGCGTGGCAACAATACCTGTGCGTTGAATGAAGTTTAGTTTTTTTATGCTTTTTTGTGGCTTATCCAATAACCCTATAGGTGTATTTTCTTGAACAACGGGAACATCCACTAAATTCTTTGCAGAAGAAGAAGCTCCTATTTCCTCTCTCGCTTCAACATCATTATTTTCTTTACTTGTTTCTCCATTCAATCTCTCTAGCTCACTATTTCGCCACGTTTCAAACGGTCTCGGCTGAAAATCTATAAACCAAGCAACAAATTCAACCACTCTTATGGTTGGTTCATTTGTTTTCCCAATTAGGAAATTTTGTACAGGTTTGAACTTGTCTATATCTAATTTTCCATTTTGTTCTCCATTTTTAGTGAAAAAACGGAGAATATCAGCTCCCTCCCTACCATTTTTGTCAAATGCTGCAGCTTCATCTCTCAAGCTAGACGGCGTTGGATTAGCCAAAACAATGCTAGTTCCTTTCGATTTTAAATATTCGGCATAAACTTCTGCCTGATACTTTTCATACATTTTAACAGAATTTTCAGTCAAAAATAAACCAGAATTTCTGGAATTTTTACGGTTTTCCAGAATTCCGCAAGGAACAATCAGAACGAGCGGAATTCCTTCTTTAAAAGCGCTTTAACAGCCACATCTTTGCTTCAGAAACAAGTCGTACATCGATTAGCTATCGAGTAAATGTACAAAACTAGTTTCAAAAAACGAGCGGATATCGCGGTAGTGAAAAACCGATTTGGGAAGCAGTTATAAGCTCCCGCGATTGAACCTCACCACTTCCCAAAAATTTCAGAAGGCCTTCTGAATAACCCGCAGTAAACCTAGCGCATGGTGCGCTAGGAACTGCAATTATTCTAAAACTTTTTAAATCGAGGGAAATCTCATGTACTTACCAATTTTTATTGCCATTCTTTTAGGTTTTATGGCACCAAGCAACAATACATCTACCAACAAAAGAGGCTGTGTTTATGTAAATACCAACGAACCACCTAGATATTCGACGTTTGACACAGACACGACTTCCACAGGAGTTGGGGGCGGTACTGGTGGCGACACAGGGCATGTTCCTCCACCAAGACCAAAACCATAATCTAGAAATAAGGCGGGGCAACCGCCTTATTTTTTTTCAAGAGTATTCAAAAAACAGCATGTAGCATTTTTTTTTATAATTTAGATAATTAAAAATAGCACTCTTGAAACCACTTATATTTCTATATTGTTCATTACTATTTCTATTTTCTTGTTCAAAAAATAAGATTGAGAAAATCCAAAAGGAGGACAATCCTTCACTTAGTAAAGCTTTTCAATATTATGATGAAAAAAAAGTTGACAGTGCTTTTTTTTATTTCAATAAAGCCAAAGGAGAATTAATTCAAGAAAACGATAGTCTAAATATTGGTGTAAGCTTGTTGTATATGGCAATAATATCCACCGATCAGGGAGATCATTTTGGAGCTCAAGAAATTGCATTAGATGCTCTTAAATATTTAGATAAAAATAAAAAAGAAAATTTTCCTTATCTACAATCATGCTTTAACACACTCGGTGTAGCCTATACAAAACTCAACGATTATGCTAAAGCGATAAATTTCTATACCATTTCTTTGAATTATGCAAAAGGATCCTCTTATTATTCTACCATAGAAAATAATATAGGGAATGCTTACAGTGAACTCAAAGACTATAAAAAATCGTTGGCTATATATAGTAGAATTCTAAATGAAAAGCCTAAAAGCGAAGAAGATTACGCAAGAGCTCTAACCAACATGGAAATTACCAAATGGTATCAAAATCCATCGTATAAAGCTTCTAATGAACTATTAAAAGCAATGCTTATTCGTAAACGAATTAAGGATAACTGGGGATTGAATTCAAGTTATAAACATTTAGCAGATTATTATTCCAAATACAAACCCGACTCTGCACTTTTATATGCGAATAAAAGATACCAAATGGCACAGCTAATCAATAACCCAGATGACAAATTAGAAGGGTTAGAGAAATTGATCAGATTAGCACCAACTGTCAACAGTAAAATTTATTTCGAGCGATACCAAGAACTTAATGATAGCATTTTAGCTGCACGTAATGCCGCTAAAAATCAATTTGCAGTAATACGCTATGAAGCAGAAAAGCACAAAAACGATTTTCTAAAAGCGGAAGCGGAGAATACTAAGAAGCAAAATAAAATAGTGCTACAATATTTGGCACTAGTTATACTACTCCTATTAATTGGCTTTGGCTATTTCTGGTACAGAAGACGTAAAAAAATACTTCAACAAGAAAAAGAAATAGAGGTTAAAAATACTGCCCTTACTTTTTCTAAAAAAGTGCATGATCGTGTAGCCAATAAAGTTTATCATGTAATGACAGAAGTAGAATACAGTCCAGCGATCAATAAAGAAAGTATCTTGCAAAAACTTGATGTACTTTATAATATTTCAAGAGACATTTCACACGAAACAACTGACTTAGAAGAAGACAAAGCTTTTAATCGTCAACTTTTGGAATTGCTAATTTCCTATCGTTCCGAAGATAGAGAAATCAACATTATCGGTAACCATGATGAGTTATGGTCCAATATCTCCGAAGAAGTGAAAGATGAAGTCTTCAACATTTTACGAGAGCTCATGACTAATATGAAAAAACATAGTCAGGCTACGGAGGTTACTATTCAATTTCAACAATCTGCTCAACATATTCAAATTACCTATATCGATAATGGCATTGGCATCCAAGAAAATGCTAAAAAGGGTAGTGGGTTAAAAAATACGGAAATCCGTATGAATAATATTTCTGGCACTATTACTTTTGAAACAATCCAAAATGAAGGATTAGAGATTTCAATTTCATTTCCTATTCAATAATTAAAAGTATTATGTTTCAAAAAGTATTGATCGCCGAAGACTTTCCTAGTGTTAATTATTCTGTTCAGCGAACCTTAGAAGAATTAGGCATTGCACATAACATCAAAAACCATGTATATTACTGCGATCATGCGCTCGCACGTATCCAAAAAGCATTGAACGAAAATGAACCTTACGAGCTACTAATTACCGATCTATCTTTTGATGATGATGCTACACCGCAAGAAATTAAGGATGGTGCAACGCTAATCAAAGCAGTAAAAGCCTTACAACCAGATTTAAAGGTTTTGGTATTTTCAATAGAAAACAGATTTGCCGTTGCCCAAAAACTTTTTAATGAGTTGAGGTTGGACGGTTACGTGCCCAAAGGACGTAGTGATGCTCGTGACCTACAGCTTGCCATAGAAACTATATACGAGAATAAAAAACATCTTTCGGGTAATTTGAAGAAAGTACCGAGCGATGATATAGTTTATGATTTCACTACTAGAGATATTGCTATTATCACACAAATCTTAGCAGGTGCCACTCAAAAAGAAATCGCTGAGTATTTAGAAAAAAATAATATCACTCCATCAGGATTAAGCAGTATTGAAAAAAGATTAAAAGCCATTAAGGATGATTTAAATTTCAATAATAATCAACAGCTCATTGCTTATTGTAAAGACTATAATATTATCTGATTTACTAGAATAATTTTCTTCACCTCATCTCTCTCGCAAGGATTAAATGCATTAGACAAAATCCAGCTATACGATAGTTGGATTTTTTGTTTATAGCCCATTGATTTTCTCAGTTCTCAAAGATTTCAAAATCATTTCTCCATTTACGGTTTCCCGTAAATATCTGTTTCTAAGCCTAGCTACATTTGGATAGTTAAACAATTTAATTTTTAATTATGAAACAACCAATCGGTACAAAAGCGAGAACTGGAGAGAACTGTCCAGAATCAGGTGTATGGAAAGTAGTTGGGGTTCCCTCTACAACAGCTCCTATTGCTAAAGGTAATAGAATGCCTCCATATGATGGAAAAGCTGTTACATGGGAATTAATCAGCTACGCCTAAACTATCACACTCTATAGGCTGGGTTTCTCCAGCCTATAATTTTTCCATTATCAAAACATTAAATATTATGCAAACACAAGAAGAAACATTATTCTATAAAGATCACAATGTTACAGTGACACAATCAAGATATGTCACTAATTCCAAAACATATGCAATGAGAAACATATCCTCTGTTCATGTTTTTGAGATAGTAAAGAATCATACCCTACCAGTTGTGTTAATAATTGTTGGTGCTATAATGCTAATCACAGATGGGGGCAAAGTAATAGGAGGAATAATAGCACTAATTGGTTTTTTAGTGATCATCTTCAACAAGAATCAATACGCAGTTAGAATAAGTACCAATTCCGGTGAAGCAAACAGCATAGTTTCTAGAGATAAAATCTACATACAAAAAATTGTTGACGCATTGAATGATGCAATTATACACCGAGGCTAAAATAAAATCCAATGGACCTTAAACTAAAACTAGAACAGCTTCATCAGCGTGTGATCCACCTAAAAGATCAGATCAACACCGAAGAAGCGACCAAAAATGCTTTCGTGATGCCTTTCATTCAAATTTTGGGCTACGATATTTTTAACCCTACAGAAGTGGTACCAGAACATATCTGCGACATTGGCACCAAAAAAGGCGAAAAAGTAGATTATATCATCAAAAAAGACGACGAACCTATCCTCATCATCGAATGTAAGCACTGGAAAGAAAGTGCAGACGCTCACAACTCTCAACTACATCGCTATTTTCATGTTTCTAAAGCGCGATTTGGCGTACTCACCAATGGCTTAACCTATAACTTTTATACCGATCTGGAGAAGCCAAACATCATGGACGAGAAGCCTTTTCTAACCATCAATATTGAAGATTTAAAGGATAACCCCATTAAAGTATTGGAAAGCTTCACCAAAAAAGACTACCATTTAGAAACCATCCTCGACTCTGCAGAAGCCTTAAAATACATCAAAGCCATTCGAAAAGAATTTGAAAAGGAAATAGAAACCCCATCTGACGAAATGGTAAAACTATTGGTGAGCCGTTTTTTCGAAAAGCCACTGACCGCCAGTCGCATGGTTGCCTTTAAAGAATATACCAAAAAGGCTTTGGCAACTTCTATCAACGACTCGATCAGCTATCGTTTAAAATCTGCGCTGAACATTAACGAGAAAATTGAAGTACCAAAAGAACAAAGAGTAGAACCTGTAGACGAAAACAACGATCAGCCTAAAGTGATCACTACGGATGAAGAAGTGGAGGCTTTCCATATCGTCAAAGCAATTTTAAGAGAAAAGATTTCTGCCGAACGAATTGCGGCCAGGGACACTCAATCTTACTTCGGTGTATTGCTAGACGATAACAACCGTAAACCTTTGTGCAGGCTACATTTTAATAGCGCCAATAAATACATTGAGCTATTTCACAACGGGAAAGATGCTGGCGAGAAAAGGCAATTGGCTAATCTTGATGAGATTTATCAACACAGGGACGAACTCCATCTCACCATTCAAAACTATCAATAATGAAAGCGCTGTTTGTTTTCTGTGGCATCTGCTGCTTCATGGCTTTGGCCAAATGGCCAATAGAATACTATACTTTTTTAAGAATAGTGGTTTCGTTAGGTGCCATCGCCGCCATCTACCGCTTCCTTATTCAGAAAGACCATTGGTGGGCAATCATTTTCGGGATTATCTTATTCCTTTTTAACCCTATCCTACCCATCTATTTATACAGAAAAAGCCTTTGGATGCCACTGGACATTATTGTTGGTTTATTGTTTTACGCATTGGCTTTTCTAAAAAAGAAAGAAATAAACATCACTAAAAGCCCAGCTAAAGCAACTCCTGCGAAAATTCATACCAGAGATCGAATTATTTCACCTAAAAAATCAAATCCTTAACATGGAAACCATACAAATATCAGAAAATTTAAAAGCCCATTTTCTACGCCTTTATCAATTGGCTATCTGCGACGACAATTTCAGTTCGCTAGAGCTCAAAATGCTCTACAAATTCGCAGAAGAAAGAGGAGTTACGGCCAAGAATCTAGACGAGATTTTGCTCAAACCAATCGATTCAAAAAACATCATTCCACAAGCATTGGAAGAAAAAATTGACTATTTATATGATCTCACCGTAATGATATGGGCCGACCAGCAAATAGATGACAACGAAAGATCTGCCTTGGAAAAATACATTAAACTTTTCGGCTTTGTGGAAGAAAACGCCACAGCAATAGCTGACTACTTTCTGGAAGCCATACAGAATGGAAAATCCAAACACGAAATTATTAATGAACTCCAAAACTAAAATGTGATGACTACACAGATCAAAAACATCTTTCGGTTAAAATCAATCTTACCGACCACAACTTCCAATGAAAAGCCAGAAATCAATACCGAAGAAGTAGAAGAAGCAAGACGAAGAACCTATCATGAAACAGGTTTTAGAGACAGTTCTAGAAATATGGGAACGTCACAAGTACTTTCTATTTGTTTGGATGCCATTTATGCTAAATTTCAGAATGAAGAGAAATTGTTGGTAGATAAGCAAAGACAAGCCAAAGAGCCTTATATCAATGAACAGAAAAATAAGGAAACGGAAATTAAGGCACTTACCGTGAGTAAAGAAAATAAGGAAGAACAGATCACCAGACTGAACGACAATATTAAAACGGTTAAAGAAAACATAGAGTCGTTAAAATTTGAGATTAATGATTTACCACGGAATCCAGAAGCGTATCATGTAAAAGCCGAAAAAGGTGCTACCACCAAGTTTTGGGTGGGACTGATTATTCTTATTCCAATAACACTCTATTTGTTTACTTTTTATGTGTCTACCTCATACTCTGCTTTCTTTAAGACCTTTGATCCTGAAAGCAATTTAATGGCCAATGTACTGGATCCAAAAGCTTTTGAAAAAGCATGGGCAGACGGACCACTAGAAGGGGCCTTTGTAATGCTAATTCCCTTTGTGTTTCTGGGCTTAGGATATCTTATTCACATGTATAGTGAAAATAAAAGTGTTGCCAACTACTTTAAAATTGGTATCCTATTCCTTACCACTTTTGTATTCGATGCTATTTTGGCTTACCAGATAGAAGAGAAAATCTATGAGCTGAACAAAACATTTGAATCTGCTCCTTTTGATTTAGCTATTGCGTTTACTAAAATCCAGTTCTGGGGCATCATCTTCGCAGGTTTCGTCGTGTATGTAATCTGGGGTCTTGTATTCGATTTCATTATGAAAGAGCATAAAGAAAAAGATAGAATTAAGCACCAACAACATAAACGCCAGCAAGATATTCTTATTCATCAAGAAAAAATCAATGATTTCAACAAAGAAAAAGACACGCTGATTAAAGAATTAGACAGCATCAAAGAATTGATTGCGAAAGCTCATGGAAGAATTGCCGAATTACAAAGAATTATTGATGCTGTAATTATCCCAACCAAGGAATACGCTCTATATGCCTCAGAATATGTGCAAGGCTGGGTAACCTTTATTACCGAAAAACTATTTGTTTCACGAACTGAAAACCAAAATTTAGTGAAAGAATGTATGGAGGTTTACAACGGGCATTGCGAGAGCGTTGGTGCGACCGCCGATTCTCAAAATTCAGTTTACTTATCAGTAGTTTAAATTTACGAACATGAAAGCAAAATTACTCATACTCCCTTTATTGGCACTTTTAGTAACGAGTTTCAAAGCTGCCAAAGAACCAGTGCCACAGAAAACATCTAACAATCTTAACATCAGCTTACTGCTGGATTTATCTGACCGCATAGACCCAAACAAATATCCTGACCTTTACCAGAGGGACTTGCAATACATTAAGTTTGTGCAAAAAGCATTTACCAATCATATCAAGGGTAAAAAAATCATCCAGTTAAACGATCAGATGCAGGTTTTCTTTGATCCAGCACCACAAAACCCAACCATCAATGCGCTTAGCCAACAATTGAAAGTGAATTTCAACAAGCAATCGAGCAAGAACGAGATCAATAACGTAGAAAAAACGTTCTCTGAAATTCCAGCTAAAATATATCAGTCGGCAATTAAGGATAAAACATTTATCGGTTCAGACATTTGGAGATTTTTCAAGAACAACGTGAAAGATTACTGTGTCAAGGATAATCATCGTAATATTCTGGTAATCATTACCGATGGCTATATGTATCACCAAAACAGTAAATTCACTGAAAAAAATAAAAGCTCGTACATTACTCCGTCATTTATCCAGGCAAAAAAATTAACCAATTCAAATTACAAGGATCTTATCGAAAAAAATAGATTAGGTTTCATTCCTGCAACGGATAATTTACAGGATTTAGAGATTATCGTACTCGGTATCAATCCCTCGAAGAAGAATCCTTATGAAAATGATGTGATTAACCAATACTGGTCTGATTGGTTTAAGACAATGAGCGTGAGAAAATTCTATCTAAAAAACACGGACTTAGCTACTAATCTCGAACCAGTCATCCTTAAAATCATCTCAGGATAACCAGTAAAATTTATGAAATCATTCCTTTTTATAGCCACATTAATAATCGCCTTCAATAAGTTTCAAACCAAGCCAACTGTTTATCTTTGCGACAACGGAAAAACCAATAAATATCATCTATCTAAACAATGCCGAGGAATACGCAAGTGCAATTACAAAATTGTCGAAATCAGTTTGGAAAAAGCCAAGAAACAGGGTTATGGCCTATGTGGCTACGAGTATTAACCACATTGGTGTTACTATTGCACTGCAATTTTGCTTTCAGTCAGTTCAAACCCGTTCCCGCTTGGCAAAAGGCGCTTAGTAAAACCAGCTTTACGGCAAAAATCATCCGCATTTTAGACGGTGATACCATGGAAGCACTTTACCAAAACAAGCCTGTTAGAATTAGATTGTCGCATATAGACGCTCCAGAACACAAGAAAAAACAAGCTTTTGGCGTACAGGCGAAAAAGGCATTATCCAATTTGTGTTTTGGACAAACAGTTACCGTTCATAGTGAGAAATTAGATCGCTATGGACGGTTAATTGCCGTAGTGGTCAACAACAAAAAACAAATTGTTAACCAAGAGATGATCAAATTGGGAATGGCCTGGCATTTCAAGAAATATTCTAAAGATAAACTGTATGCTCAATTAGAAGCACAGGCCAGAAAACAACAAAAAGGTTTATGGCAGTTACCAAACCCAGTACCACCTTGGGAATGGCGAAAAAAAAGAACCTTACTTAGTGCCAACAACCTTCAAGGCCCTGTTCAAACTGCGCAAGGTAATCCCTAAATAAGCGGCCATATCATCCTTACTGATCTGTATGCCTAGTTTCTGCTGCAAATCCAAAAGTTTACCCAATCCGTGGTCAACCGTATACAACTGCTGAAAAGATGCCCTACTACTTGTATTCACGATACGCTCGGCCAATTCGTGTAGTAGTAGCTTGTTTAGTGTAAGATCTTTGGCCAACAACTCCTTAAAAACAGCCACAGGAATGGCATAAGCTTCCAAAGAAGTGAGTGCCGAAACATTACAAAGGCAATTGTTATTCCTCAATGTTTCTATCTCTCCCAAAATTTCCCCATCCCCCATAAACTCCAGGATATAGTCTTTCCCGTTCTCCTCTAAAAAGTAACACTTTGCAATCCCCTCTTTTACCACAAACACTTTAAGGCAAGTCTCACCCTGTGTAAGCAATAAATCCTCTCTTCTAAAACGCTGTAAAGTAATGGATGGATAACGTTTGCTTTGGTAAAGCGCATCCACGTAAGATAAAAATTCGGTGTTTGTTCTCAGCATATCAAGGTTGGGACATTTGTCCTTTTTTGCTTCAGGTATTTCCTTCACCTTTGCAACACTTACAAAGATAATGCGATGGCAAAGTATCGCAAATAAAATAATTAAGCCAAATGAAGAATCAAATTACCACCATTGCGTTTGATGCCGATGACACCCTTTGGGAAAACGAACAATATTTTAGACAGGCAGAAGATAAATTTTCCAAATTGTTTGAACACCTGATTGCTGAAGATGTCACTAAACAACTGTTCGATATTGAGATGAAAAACCTCAAAATGTACGGTTATGGTATTAAAGGCTTTATGCTGGGCATGATAGAAACACTGGCGAAACTTAGCGGCGACAAAGTCGATACCGCACTGATCTCAAAAATATTCGAAATTGGGCACGAACTTTTGAACAAACCGATCATCCTGTTAGACGGTATCGAAAAAACCCTGCAGCACCTATACGGAAAATACAGATTGGTAATGGCAACCAAAGGTGATTTACTGGACCAAGAAAGAAAATTGGAAAAATCTGGTTTGGCAAAATACTTTCACCATATTGAAATTATGAGCGACAAACAGCCCGCCAATTATCGTAAACTTATTCAGCATTTGGACTGCAAGCCTGAAAACTTTTTGATGGTGGGCAACTCTCGGAAATCGGATATTTTGCCTGTTTTGGCCATCAATGCCTTCGCGGTGGAGGTGCCTTATCATACCACCTGGATACATGAAATGCATGAAGAGGAAATTGTACATCCAAATTTCATTAGTGTGGAGAGTATTGATCAAGTGATTCCGTTGCTGTAATAATTTGCCACAGATGCACAGATAAAAAACACGATAAGCGATTTAAACACGCTAGTTTTCGATCCACCATCTCAGCCTTCATAGAGAATGGGCGAATTAAATTACCCTTCACTAAAAGAGTGCCTAAAGGCTGAGGTAGTCAATATTCATCTGTGCATCTGTGGCTAAAAAATTAAAAAAAGATATGAAAACAATCAACATAGAAACATGGAAAAGAAGAGACCATTTTAAACTCTTCAGTCAGTTTGAAGAACCATTCTTCGGCGTGGTGGTTAATATCGACTGCACTAAAGCCTATGCGCAGGCTAAAGCAGCAAAGAAATCGTTTTTCCTACACTACTTGTACAGAGCACTAAAAGCAGCGAATTCCATTGAAGAATTTCGTTACCGCATTTTAAACAACGACGTTATTCTCCATGACCAAATTAGTGTTTCCACTACGATCAACAGGCCAAATGGCACTTTTGGTTTTGGTTACTTCGATTATAATATCGATGAAAACATCTTCATCGCAGATGCTCAAAAAGCCGTAGAAGAAGTACAAAACACCGAAGGATTGATCCCTTCAAAAGCAGGCGCAAGTGAAATACATTTTTCGGCCATTCCGTGGATAGATTTCACCTCCTTATCGCACGCCCGCAGTTTCAGCTTTCCAGATAGTGCACCCAAAATTTCCTTTGGAAAAGTTACCGAACAAAACGGAAGCAAAACAATGCCCGTGTCTATTCACATCCATCATGGTTTGGCCGATGGCTACCACGTGGGGCTTTTTGTAGAGAAATTCCAAGCTTTAATGAACGAAGCTTAATTCTTGTCATTGTTTTGAAATATTAAATGCAACAACATTGCGTTATTAATTTAATGCGTATTTTCGTTTATACAATTAAACGAACATGGAAATTTCAAAAACATACGATGTCATCATTATTGGAGGCAGCTATGCAGGTCTATCAGCTGCAATGGCTTTGGGCCGAGCCGTCCGAACCTTATTGGTGCTGGACAATGGTAAGCCCTGCAATGCGCAAACGCCCCACTCTCATAACTTCCTTACTCAGGACGGAAAAACACCAAAAGAAATTGCAAGCGTAGCGAAACAACAGGTTTCAAATTACGAAACCATCAGCTTTGTTGACGATACTGCTGTAGCAGCTACCCAAACAAGCAAAGGCTTTCAAATCAGCACTGCCAGGGGCGATGTTTTTGAGACCAAAAAAATCATCTTCGCCAGTGGCGTTAAAGACGAACTTCCAAACATTGAAGGTTTTGCTGAATGTTGGGGCATTTCGGTCATCCACTGCCCTTACTGCCATGGCTACGAAGTGCGTAACCAAACGACTGGAATTTTCGCCAACGGCGATATTGCCTACGAGTTTACCAAATTGATTTGGAACTGGGCCAAAGATTTAACCCTGTTTACGAATGGAAAATCTACCCTAAGCCCAGAGCAAACTAAAAATCTTCGATCAAAGCAAATTAACATCATCGAAAAAGAAATTGTTAAGGTTTCGCATCAAAATGGAAAACTCGAACATTTAGTATTTACCGACGGCACTAAGCAACCTTTGGATGCCTTATACGCTAAATTAGGTTTTAAACAAAATACCGACCTTCCAGTTCACTTAGGTTGCGAACTATCTGAAAGTGGTTATATTAACGTAGACACGATGCAAAAAACTACTGTTGATGGTGTATTTGCTTGTGGCGATAATACCAGTATGATGCGCTCTGTAGCCAATGCCGTTTATAGTGGAAACATGGCAGGAGTTGTGGCCAGTAAAGAATTAATTGCCGACGAATTTAACAGCTAATTTAGCCTCAAACTCGTCATTCGATCATCCCAATAGTCACTTCATCATTATTGGGATGATCTTTCAAAACATATTACTAGCAATCTTTTGAAGGCTGTGTTTCATCAGACAATGTTTGCGCCAATTTAATCGCTTTTCTATAGTGCAATTTCTGCGCTACGTCAATAGAATGCGATTGATGGATGTTACTTTCATTTTTGGCCAACTTAGCCAAAGTCACATAAAACTTATGGAATTGATCTAGCTCCTCTTCCGTTAAATCTTCAATATCTACCATTCTATTGCTAGCTTTCTCATGTGCAGCAATCAACTCGTTCAGTTTAAGCTGTATGGCTTTGCTATCTTTATTCTGTGCTTTTTGGATCAAAAAAACCATTAAAAAGGTGATAATTGTCGTGCCCGTATTGATCACCAGTTGCCAAGTTTCCGAATAGTCGAAAATAGGCCCCGATAAGCCCCAAGCTAAAACAATAACTACTGCCGAAATAAATGCGGGCGAACTTCCTGTGAATTTGGTGGCGACGTTTGAGAAACGTTCAAACAATCCGATTTTATTGTTGCTCATATAAATATATCCTCTTGTGAGCTTCAATTTAGCATTTTATAATCAAAACCACATCATTGCGTTGATCGCAATTTATACGCTGCCTTTTGAAGAGATGCGGGATACCCTGAAAAAAACATCAAATTCATTCAACATAAGCAAATAACGCCTAAGGAGATTCAGAAAAGGGATAAAAAACGGTGTCTTTTGACCAGTACGTCTACCATAGAAAGTTTGCCCACCTTATTAAAAGTATGGGTCGCCAGCAAATTTCTTTCCCAATTAGGCATAATGTGCGTTACCTTTTCTTCTAAATATTCTTTTTCGTTTAAGGTAATGATCTTATTTACAGACATTGCCCAACCATACCTTTTAGAACAATCTTGTGATGGTCTGTATAAAACACCTTCATCCTCAAAAATGTTACCTGCTGGTCTAGCACTACTTACATCGCTCACCACAGGATTAGCAGGGTGAGCAACCCAATTGTTGGATAGCAAATCGTCACTATAAAAAATATGCAGGTCTTTATTAGTGGTAATCCCCTGTTCAGGTTCTATCAAGGTAAACAGCCAGTATTTACCATCATGAAATTTAATAGTGGTATCGGCTGCAATTACATTTTCCATTAAAGCATTGCAATAACGCCACTTTAAGGGGAAATCTTCGCATTGATAAAGGTCGATTGTTTTATTCGCTGTACTTTCAGGAATCATGTAATAGGTATCCTGTAGTTTAAAAATAAAAGGGTAAGATAAATGGTAAGGCTTTTCTAAAATTTTTTGGCTTTTTAAAGGCTTACTTACACCTTCTTCAAGTTCAATTACTGAAATGTATCCTTTACCCTCTTCAAATTCTAATTCTTCTACAAAAACATAATGCACACCATTTTCTTCAACAATAAAAGGATCTGCCCAAAACCGATCTTTGGGAGGGATAATTTGCTGATAGGTATTCAACTGACCATCAAATCCAGTTTCAGTATTTTGATCAAACTTATATCGTAATTGCCATTGCTCAATGAACAACAATTCATAAATGATTTTCTTCCAATAAGTTAAAACCCTATGATAGGCAGATAGGATGAACATAGATCAATATTAGTAATCATTTAAAAATTAGCGAGGTAAGGCCAACCAATTTCAATTTATGCGCTAACCCATGTTAATGAATTAACCTTGTACACCGTTAGCAAAAAACAAGTATAGCATAACTTGTTCAAAATAAAAAACGCCGCATTTTTGGTGCGGCGTTTTGTTATCTCTTATTGAATTATAACTTATCGTTTACATTCACACAGTTCAAATCTTCGAAAGCCACTTTTAAGCGGGCTACGAAAGTTTCTTCCGCTTTGCGCAACCATACACGTGGATCGTAGAACTTTTTGTTAGGCTTATCTTCACCATCAGGGTTACCAATTTGGCCTTGCAAATAAGCCTCATTATTTTTGTAGAAACCTAAAATACCATCCCAAAATGCCCATTGCAAATCGGTATCGATGTTCATTTTAATTGCACCATATGAAATAGCTTCTCTAATTTCTTCTTGTGAAGAACCAGAACCACCGTGGAATACAAAATTGATTGGTTTTTCAGCCGTTAAACCGTATTTTTCCTTGATGAAATCCTGTGAATTTTTCAAGATGATTGGTTGTAATTTTACGTTACCAGGTTTATAAACACCATGTACGTTACCAAAAGCAGCAGCAACCGTAAACTGATCGCTAACTTTGCTTAGTTCTTCGTAAGCATAAGCTACTTCACTAGGTTGCGTGTATAATTTAGAGCTATCTACATCGCTATTGTCAACGCCATCTTCTTCACCGCCAGTAACACCTAACTCAATTTCGATCGTCATTCCCAATTTCTTCATACGCTCTAGGTATTTTGCAGAAATTTCAAGGTTTTCCTCAATCGGCTCTTCAGAAAGATCCAACATGTGCGAAGAAAACAAAGGTTTGCCAGTTTCAGCGAAGAATTTCTCACCGTGATCTAACAATCCATCAATCCAAGGCAACAATTTCTTAGCAGCATGGTCAGTGTGTAAAATCACTGCAATACCATAATGCTCAGCCAATAAATGTACGTGCTTAGCAGCAGAAACAGCGCCTAAAACACATGCTTGTAGGTTATCATTGTTTAAGGTTTTACCTGCATAAAATTGTGCACCACCGTTAGACAATTGGATAATTACTGGCGAATTTACCGCCTTAGCAGTTTCCATTACCGCATTAATCGTATTGGTTCCTGTTACGTTTACTGCTGGAAGTGCAAATTGATGTTTTTTGGCCTGCTCAAACAGTTCCTGTACAGCAGCTCCATGAATTACGCCTTTGTAGCCTTTTAAACTCATTTTATATTTAGTTTTAAATTGTTTCGAAGTTAGGAATTTTAATCTAACTATAGATGTTATTTGGCAAATGTAATCAAAAATTACTTATTGTCAATTATACACTAAGTTTGCTTTTAATCAGTGGTTAGGAGCTAGGAGCTAGGGATTAGTAATTCATTGGGATTTGATTATTAGTTCATTGGTTCATTGGTTCATTGGTTCATTAGGATTTGTTTAATTGGTTATTTGTTTAACTGTTTAATTGATTATTGGTCATTGCATATTGAAATCTGCTTGTTGGCTTCCAAACTAACCACTAACCACTAGTACCTAACTACTAACCACTAGTTCCTAGCCCCCTAACTCCTCCACTTCACTTTTAAGTTTGCGTTAATTTTTTTTTTCGTTTCTTTGTAGTCGCATTTTTAAAAAGTAACATGTCTTGGTTTAGAAGAGAGAAAAAAGGGATCAGTACCAGCACTGAAGAAAAAAAAGAAGCTCCTGATGGTTTGTGGAACAAATGTCCAAACTGTAAAAAGGCGCTTCACAGTGCCGACCTTCAGGAAAACAAGTGGGTTTGTCAATACTGTAGCTATCACCTCAGGGTAGGTTCTAAAGAATATTTTCACGTACTTTTCGACAATAACGAATATACCGAACTATTTGCCGATCTGACTTCGGGAGACCCGTTGCACTTTGTAGACAGCAAACCATATACCGATAGACTTTTAGAAACCACCAAAAAAACAGGGCTTAAGGATGCTATTCGTGCTGCCCATGGTAAAATTGAAGGCGAGGAAATTATGATTGCCTGTATGGATTTCAATTTTATTGGTGGTTCAATGGGTTCAGTAGTAGGTGAAAAAATTGCCAGATCTATCGATTACAGTCTTAAAAAGAAAGTTCCTTTCCTGATGATTTCCAAATCAGGAGGTGCAAGAATGATGGAAGCTGCGTTTTCATTAATGCAGATGGCCAAAACTTCAGCCAAGTTAGCCCTATTAAGCCAAGCTAAAATCCCTTACATTTCGCTATTAACCGATCCGACCACAGGCGGTGTAACGGCTTCTTACGCCATGTTGGGCGACATTAATATTGCCGAACCAGGTGCCTTAATCGGTTTTGCCGGACCTCGTGTAATTAAAGAAACCATTAAAAAAGATTTGCCAAAAGGCTTCCAAACGTCAGAATTTGTATTGGAGCATGGTTTCCTCGATTTCATTGTTGACCGTAGAGAAATGAAAGCTAAATTGGCTACATTCTTGAAAATGATGAAGAAATAAACTGTTCAGTAGTTCATTAGCTCAATAGTTCATTTGGATAATATACAAAACCAATGAACAAATGAAACCAATGAGCTAATCATATTAGAAAAGCAGGGTTCGGACATGTAACAATGTCAGCCCTGCTTTTTGGCTTTAGTTGCTCGCTACGCTCCGCAAGCTACCGCCGTCAATCAGGTTTATCACACATTAACCTATGCCACTAACCTATCTACTTTTGCCCCTTGCAAAAAATCTACGTTACTTACCATTATTTGGCCTCCTATTTTTTGGCTAGTTATGTGGAGTACATCCAAAACATTTCTTAACTTAACATCAAATAAAACAACGGTTCACAAGGTATGAAACACATCATCCTCTATTTAATTTTCTTCTCTGCATACCAAAGTGTTTCGGCGCAAACCAAACAAGATTCCCTTGCCATTAAACAAGCTGCATTAGACTATATCGAATCGCAACACCAGCCTAATCCAGTGCAAATGGAACGTGCCTTACATCCCCGAATGGTAAAAAGAACTTTTTGGAACGACAAAGCCACTGGCAAAGACTACGTGAGAGAAACCTCCACAGAATCAATGGTTTTACTTGCCGAAAGCTATAACAAAAAGGGAGATAAATTCCCCGCTGTACCAAAAAAAGAAGTGAAATTTCTGGACATTTCTGAAAAAACAGCATCCCTTAAACTCATCGCCGACGAATGGATTGACTACATGCACCTCGTTAAACTAAATGGTGCTTGGAAAATCATCAATGTTCTTTGGCAATACAACGACATTAAACAACACTAATCATGAAAAAAATTCTATTTTCCTTGTTATTAATTGCTTCCGCATTTTACAGCCAAGCGCAAGAAAAAGCAAAATACGACGAAGCCCTCGCCAAAAAACTGGGTGCCGACAATTACGGCATGAAAATGTATGTATTGGTGATCCTTAAAACGGGAAGTAACACCACAACCACCAAAGCGCAAACCGATAGTTTATTTAAAGGGCATATGAGTAATATGGAAGTACTTTCCAAAGCCAACAGATTAATCGTTGCTGGTCCTATGGGTAAAAACGACAAGCAATATCGAGGTATTTTTATTTTAAATACAAAATCCATTGACGAAGCAAAAACATGGCTAGCTACCGACCCAGCAGTAAATGCCAAACTGCTGGATGCTGAGTTATATAATTGGTATGGCTCTGCAGCACTTGCAGAATATCTGCCTTATCACGACAAAGTACAGAAAAGCAGTTTCTAGCAATAAAACATTTGCCATTGATAGGTTCATCATCACATTAGTCTATCATCATATTAGCCATTGATCACATCATCTCATTATCAGTAAAACATGCGTAGAACTTTAAAAACAGTACTTTACCTAGCCATTGCCCTGCTTCCTCAAGTAACTCATGCTCAAAAGAAATCAACGGTAGTCGTGTGGCAACCTTCTCATCAAACCGATACTGGCGTAGATTTCAATGAAGCCCAAACCTGCAATACCATGGTAGAGGCCGCCATGAAGAAATCGCCGATAAAAAAGGAATACAAAGTGTGGAGCTTAAATGAGCCGAACCTGCACCACGCCAATCAAGGGAGCAACACCTTACTTGCCCATACTGCTGATGTAATTGATGGTAAAATATCGGGCTATGCTTTCGAGCTCAATAAATCCAACGAACTAAAACCCGATGTTTTCATTTCTTTCCATAACAATGGCGGCACCAAACAACATGCCATTTGGGGCTTTATACACGAAGGTGATGCATATGAGAAAGATAATCGGGAACTAGCTGCCCGCTTAACGGCAGCCATAGCTTCGGTAACCGATTTAACCAACAAAGGTGTTTTTGGTGACAGTTGGCCTAACCGAAATGATTATAGGTGTAAAGAAACAGGTAAAAGAGCGTTTTACAGCCTAGATGAAAATGTAAACAAAGCTAAATACCGTGTGTTGCTAGAAGTAGGCGACATGGGGCAAAGTCGAGACTTTCTACTCAATAAAGACAACTTGGTAAAAATGGGTGAAGCTGTAAAAGAAGCCTTGTTAATTTGGCTAAAGGAAAAAGGCTTGTAGCCTTTGCAACATTTCTATTAATGAGGGTTTAAAACGGACTTATTGGCTACTTTTGAAGTCACTAATAAAGAAAATAAACCTAAAATGAACCGTCCATGATTTACGAAATCATGGTAAGCTCCATCTGACAACTAAAAAATAAATATATACAGATGAATAGAAAACTACTTTTACCAAGTTTATTGCTATTCACTTCTTCCTTCGTTTTTGCGCAAGATAAAGTGATAAACAATATTGTTAAAGAAGCCAACGAAAACTCACAATTAGAAAAATTAGCACATGAGCTACTAGATGTAGTTGGACCTCGTTTGGTGGGTACGCCGCAAATGAAACAAGCTAATGACTGGGTAGTAAAAAAATACGCCGATTGGGGTATTAGTGCTAAAAATGAAAAATGGGGCGAATGGCGTGGTTGGGAGCGCGGCGTGACCCATGTAGATTTAGTGAGTCCTCGTCTAAGAACTTTGGAGTCTACACAACTGGCGTGGAGCCCATCAACCAATGGAAAGCCAGTTAAAGCAGAAGCCATTATTTTACCCGAAAACATCACCGATTCTATTGCTTTTCAAAAATGGTTACCTACCGTAAAAGGTAAAGTAGTATTAATTTCACACAACCAAATTTCTGGCCGTCCCGATAAAAACTGGGAAGAGTTTGCCACTAAAGACCTTTTTGAAAAATACAAGAAGGAAAAAGCTGCCGCATTAAAGAAATTTAACGACAACCTAGCTAAAACTGGTTTAAAAGCGAAAGACTTAGCCTTGGCCTTAGAAAATGCTGGAGCAGCGGCATTAGCCATCAACAACTGGTCGCAAGGCTTTGGAGTAGATAAGGTTTTTGGTGCCAACACCAAGAAAATCCCTACCATTAACCTTTCTGTAGAGGATTATGGATTGGTTTTTCGTTTAGTGAAATTCGGTTCAAAACCTGTACTTAACATCGTTTCTGAATCTAAAGAACTTGGATTAGTACCGACTTTTAATACAGTAGCCGAAATCAAGAGCAAGGAAAAACCTAACGAATATGTAATGCTTTCTGCACACCTAGATTCTTGGGATGCTGCTAGCGGTGCGACAGATAATGGCTCTGGTACAATTTTGATGATGGAAACCATGCGTATCTTGAAAAAGTTCTATCCAAACCCTAAACGTACCATTTTAGTAGGACATTGGGGCAGCGAAGAGCAAGGCTTAAATGGTTCGAGGGCATTTGTGGAAGACCATCCTGAAATCGTAAAAAACCTACAAGCCTTATTTAACCAAGATAATGGAACAGGTAGAGTAGTAAATTTAGCAGGACAGGGTTTTGCTAATGCCGAGAAATTTTTAACCCGTTGGTTGGCAAAAGTTCCAGACACCATTAAAAATCAAATCAAAACTTCATTCCCTGGCATTCCAGGAGCTGGTGGTTCCGACTTTGCTTCTTTTGTAGCTGTTGGTGCACCAGGCTTTTCTTTAAGCTCAACCAGCTGGGATTATGGCACCTATACATGGCATACCAACCGCGACAGCTATGATAAAATGGTATTCGACGAGATTAAAAGCAATGCTATTTTAGCGGCAATTATGGTTTACATGGCTTGTGAAGATCCTGAAAGATTAACCACTGAGAGAGCAGATCTACCTGTAAATGAACGCACGGGTAAAAAACCTGTTTGGCCAGAGCAGAAAAAAGCAATCCGTAAAGGCGGTGTAGACTAATACGTTTCATTCAGAGCGTAGCGAAGAATCAATATTTTAAACCACCTAAGACATCTGAGTTCATTTTAGATGTGTTGGGTGGTTTTTATTTTTGAATTTTTAACCATCTAAGACACCTTAGTTCATCTTAGATAAAACATCTAAATGATATTATTAAAATCTTCTTCTAGCACTCCTATATTAATCTTAGTCTTCTTAAATATTCTAAAATGTCTAAGGTGGTTTTATTAGTGCGTATTTTTTTAACCACCTAAGACACCTTAGTCCATCTTAGATTTCTTAGATTTCTTAGATGCTCTAAAATGTCTAAGGTGGTTAATTATTCCTCTTTCTGCTGGAACTTATAAAACAAATACCCTAAAAACGGCAAAATCAATAAACTACCTAACACCAAGGCCCAACCCAAACTTTGTATCGTTTTATCGGGACCAATGGTCGTATACAAAGAAATCACCTCCCCTCCTTTCAAACGGATAAAATTGGGAAAGTGCGCATAACTAATGGCTACCAAAATCATCGTCACCTGAAACCCCGCCAATAAACGTAAAATCTTTGTTTTTCCCTTAAGCAATAGGTACCAAAGTAGCACTAGCGACAAACTGGCTAAACTTACGGCCGTTAATCCAACTTTGTTGTAAATCACCCAGTTCATTAAAGGCACATTTTCCATCGCAGCACTAAAAAATACCATTGCACCAAAAACTACTGCCGCAATATTCATATATTCTGCCTTTTTGATAAAGCGCTTCTTATCTTCAACCGTTTTACACTCGCCAATTAAATAAATTGCCGCTAAAAAGCCACAAAGTGCTGTGGTGAACAATCCTACGGAAATAGAAAACCAATTCAGCCAGCTAAAAATATAAGCATCCGCAAAGTTGTTGGCGTTCAAATCTATTTGTCCAGAAAGTACGCTACCCGCAATGATGCCTAAAAATAATGGGGTGATAAAGCTTGAATAAACAAAAACCTGGTTGTAAATGCCCTGCATGTTATCCTTCACCGCATCGTAATGCCTAAACACAAAAGCAGTACCCCTAGCAATAATTCCTATAAGCATAATGGCTAAAGGGATATGCAAATGCACCGACATCGTGGTATAAATAAGCGGGAAGCCCACAAACAAAATCACGATGGCAATAATGAGCCACATGTGATTAGCTTCCCAAACGGGACCTATGGCATGATACATGGTATTACGCGTCTTGCTCCTATTCTTCTCCGAAGTGAAAAGCTCAATAATACCCGCCCCAAAATCGGCTCCGCCCAATAAAAAATACAGCAGAATGGCCAAACACAAAAAGATAATGACTACTTGTTCCATGAGTCGGTATTTGAAGATTGATAAAGCACAGGAACCATTTTAATTTGTCGGTAAAGCAAAAAGATAACAATTAAACTAAGCGAGAAATAAATGGCCGAAAAGAGATAAAATGACCAAGCAATACCTGGCATTGGAGTTACTGCATCCTTGGTACGCATAATACCATTGATGATCCAAGGTTGCCTGCCTACTTCTGTCACTGTCCAACCCGCTTCCAAAGCAATGTATCCCAATGGGATGGCAAAAACGAAGAGCTTCAGTAACCATTTACTATTCAAAACGGTCTTCCTTCGCCATAAAACAATGATATAAGTCACTGAAATTACCATCATGATGGTACCCAAACCCACCATTATTTGGAAAGCATAATGGGTAATGGCTACTGGTGGATGCTCATCCTCGGGAATTTGATCGAGGCCTTTCACCTCCGCCTTGAAATCGCCATGCGCTAAAAAACTTAAAGCTCCAGGAATCTCAATCGCTTTGCTCACCGTTTTATTTTTTTCATCCACAATACCACCAATCAATAACGGTGCAGGCTTCTCGGTTTTATATAAGGCTTCCATGGCCGCTAACTTAGCAGGCTGTCGTTGAGCCACATCTTTAGCCGAAATATCACCACTTATGGGCTGTAATAATGCAGCAACCGTTGCAAAAGCAGCCGCAATTTTAAATGACTTATAATGGAAATCCGTATGCTGTTTCTTCAAAATCATCAAAGCATGCACACCCGCTACCGCAAAACCCGTAGCCGTAAAAGCAGCCAAACACATGTGTAATGCCTGCGTAAACCAAGCATCGTTAAACATCGCTTTAATAGGGTCAATATTGGTGTATTGTCCATTTACGTACTCAAAACCAGCAGGACTATTCATCCACGCGTTGGCAGCAACCACCAAAATACCCGAAGCAAGGCCGCTTACTCCTACCACCACGCCAGTAAACCAATGGAACCATTTATTGAGTTTTTCCCATCCATATAAAAAGAACCCTAAAGCAATGGCCTCAATAAAAAAGGCCGTACCTTCTAAAGAAAAGGGCATGCCAAATATAGGGCCTGCATGCTCCATAAACTTAGGCCAAAGTAACCCCAGCTCAAACGAAAGCATGGTGCCCGAAACGGCACCTGTAGCAAAGAAAATAGCCACCCCCTTGCTCCATGCCTTGGTAATGTGCTTATAAACTTCATTGTTTGTTTTTAACCACTTGTAGTGCGAAACCGCCATAAAAAACGGCATCACCATACCAATACAAGCATAAATAATGTGAAAACCCAAAGAGAGGGCCATTTGCGAACGGGCTGCTAAAAAATCATCCATAAGTTGGGGAATTGGATTAAACAAATATAGGACCTAAGCCATTAACTCGTCGGCAGTTAATCACCTTTCAAAGAGATATTTAAAATATAGAACGTTTATAAATTAAACTCTTTTTGGGAGAACCATTTTATATTCATTATTGGAAAAGCAAATTCAGCACCCTTTTGTAAAAGCAGTCCCGCTATCCGCTACAATCTTTTTGTGAATCTTACTGCTTTTAAACCTCGTAGGTTTTAAAAACCTACAAGTTTTCGTTAAGAATTACAACAAAAAGTATTTCCGCTACTATCGGGTTTAGTCAATTTACGATAATGAAGTTGTCGTGAAACTTGCCCATAAAAGAGATGTTTAAAATAGAACGTTTATAAATTAAGCAACTCATTACAATATTTGGGTGCGATGTTTCATCTCCAAGGTACATCATTTCTCCTCAGAGGCCCATTATTGCTCTTCTAAGGAGCAATGTTTCTCCTTTAAGGCACATCATTGCTCCTAAAAGCACCAACATTTCTCCTTTGAGGTGCAATTTTTCTCTTCAAAGGTCCATTATTGCTCTTCCGAGGAGCAATGTTTCTCCTTTGAGGTACATAATTATTCCTAAAAGCACCAACATTTCTCCTTTGAGGTGCAATTTTTCTCTTCAAAGGTCCATTATTGCTCTTCCGAGGAGCAATGTTTCTCCTTTGAGGTACATAATTATTCCTAAAAGCACCAACATTTCTCCTTTGAGGTGCAATTTTCTCCTTCGAGCAGCAATTTGCTCTTCGAAGAAGCCTAAACTCTTTTTTGGGATAACCATTGTTTATCTAACTACAATCCCGTATATACGGGATGAGGTATTTATAAAGAATACGCAAAGTTTGAAACACAACAAGACTATAAAATTCCTTAAATATTTAAATTATCTTAGATGGATAAATCGAATTAAACAACTCAAATGGCTTCTCGTTCAACGCTTCTGATTATACTTTGTCTTTTATCTAGTCACCTGTTTTCCCAAACCAGCATCCCCAACCATCTTTATACCTTTGGTCATGCCAGTGCCTTTATTGGAGGTTTATACGATGCACATATCAGCTATGGGCAAATAAAGCCTTACGGAAATTTTGGATTGGGAGCTCCAGATCAACTAGATGGCGAAATCGTTATTTTCAACAATAAATTCTATCAAACACAATCTTCTGGAAAAACCTTTGAAATTCGATACACGGAGAAAACTCCTTTTGTCATCATCAACCAATTCAAAAGTGACCAAAGCATCAAAAAAACAGGACCACTCACTAAAGACCAGCTATTTCAGTTATTAGATAGCGTTTTAACCAAGAAAAATGGCATTTACGCAGTACATGTCCGAGCAAAATTTGCCTTCGTAAAGACCAGGGCATTTCCTATTATTGCTGAAAAACCGTATCAACCGATGGCTCAGTTATTGTCTCTTCAAAAATTTTTCAATTACGAAAATGTTGAAGGCGATTTAATAGGATACCGTCTTCCAGCTTATATGGAAGGGCCAAACATTACAGGCTATCATTTCCACTTCCTTTCTGACGATAAAACCAAGGGAGGCCACTTAATTGATGTCATCCTCAACAATATGACTATCGAAATTGATGAACTGGATGGTTTTTCTATTTTCCCTCCATCAACAGAAGCTTTTCAAAAATTTGATTTAGAAAAAGACCGAAGAAACGAAGTAAAAGCAGTGGAACTTGGCAAGAAAAATTAAAACTATTTCATGGTAAGTTCTGCATAAGCCGCATTCAAGCTTCTAGCAATACCATCGCCTTGCCATTCTGGCGCCCCAGGAATTTCAGTTGCCTTCAGTATTTCGTCTTTAGTTTTTCCAGCTTTAATTTCCTTTCCTACAAAATCAAGTAGCGATTGCAAGTAGTTTTTAAATGCCAATACATCGGCTTTGCCACCTGTAATTTTTTCAGGGTCGCGGCTATGGCCAAAAATGAACATCGTATTGTTATCAAACTGTGCGACAATCCTATCTAAAACATTTACCCAATTGGCAATATTTGCGCCGTTTGCAGTATCAATAAATGGGTAACGACGGTTAAATACTAAATCGCCAACATGGGCTATATTCGCATTTTCAAAATGGTAGATACTATCGCCATTGGTATGCCCAGGGCCAAAATAATAGGCGGTAATTCTTTCTCCGTCTACTTTGGTCTTCCAACCATCATTCCCAAAAGTAAGGTCAGGCAACAACTGTTTATCCAAACTATTGGCTTTTTCTGCGGTTGCACGTTGATTTTTCAAGGAATTTTCGTGCGCCACTACGTGCTCTGCCAATCCCCTAAAAACAATATTTCCGCCTGTATGGTCACCATGATGGTGTGTATTGAGCAAGTATTTAAAAGGTTTGTTGCCTAGTTTTTTCAGTTCTTCAATCACATGTGGCGCAGAGTTTGGAAACTGCGAATCGACTACCGTAAAACCGTCTTTACTATTTAACCAAGCGATAGTTCCACCCTGTTCGGTAAAAACACCTACATTATTTCGTAAAGGTTTAAACTGATAAGCTTGCTGAAAAACACCGTTTGCAAAAGCATTGGATTTATAAATAGAAAGGATGGCTAATGCCAAAGCAGATTGTTGGATGAATTGTCGACGTTCCATATTGCAAAACAAAAAACCACGACTTGATCGTCGTGGCTTAAATTTAAATAAATATTTCTGATTAAAAGCCAGTACCTGGTGTAGTTCCTGGTTCATGACCATCACCCAATGGCTTATGCTTACGAGAATGGTTTTTGGCAAACTTGCTACTAATGGTAGAAGAAGGACTACTCTCTATATTTTCCTCAGTTCTTGTAGGTTTCGTTTTATCAATATCAATCAGGTCGTTCCTAACTTCCTTTTCTTTCTTATCTTTATTTTCCATGATCTTATAATTTTTATTTAACAGTGATGGAGCTATCCCAATAAACTGAGATGGTTCCATGATCTTAAATTTTGGTACGTTTATTTAACAAAACTCATTCAACGATTGTTTTGTAACATCACTAAACCATTTAACAGAATGAAAAAAGCAATTTTATTTGGGGCAAGCGGTTTTGTTGGGGGCTACCTGCTTCATGATTTGCTGCAAAGCGATAGCTATGAAGAAGTGATAGTGGTGGTGCGCAAACCCTTGGAAGTACAACATCCCAAATTAAAAACCGTTATTGCCCACTATGAAACTTTAGCCCAGTATCAAAATGAACTAGTGGCAGATGACGTATTTATAGCATTGGGCACTACCAAGAAAAAAACTCCCGATGAGAAAATCTATTATCAAATAGATCATGATTATCCTGTATTGGCGGCACAATTAACTAAAGCCAATGGTGCAAAATCAGTATTGATGGTGAGTGCTGTGGGCGCCAACGTCAATTCTTCTATTTTCTACGTTAAAACAAAGGGCGAAACTGAAAGAGATGTTATTGAAGTTGGTTTTGAACATACCCACATTTTTCAGCCATCAATGATTATGGGCAATAGGGCAGAAAGCAGACCTTTGGAGAAAGTTTTCATCGGTATCTTCAGCGTAGTAAACCTCCTTTTGATTGGAAAACTGAACAAATACAAAGGAATAAGTGCTAAAGACATTGCAAAGGCTATGTTTACAGCCGCGCAACAACCTGCCGAAAAAGTAAAGGTTTATCAATGGAAAGAAATGCAGCATTTATTGCAATAATTTTTTCGGACTGCCATAGGGTTGTCAGTGTGAATTTTATTTTTGCGGCAAACAATCCATCAAATGTCGCAACAGAAACCGCTTGTAGAAAAAGACTATCTCCTTAAAAAATTCAACGGGAAAGGTGGTTGGACTTTTATTGAACTCCCAGAAATAAAACCTGATAGGAAACGCTATTTTGGATGGGTGAAGGTAAGCGGCTTTATTGATGATTATGAACTTCAGCATTACCCTTTGCAATCTATGGGGAATGGTAATTTGTTTTTGCCTGTTAAAGCAGAAATACGAAAGCAAATCAACAAACAAGCTGGAGATTTGGTGAGGGTGGTACTATATAGCGACATAGATACCGATACCAATATTACAGAAGAATTAAAAGCGTGTTTGGAAGAAGTTCCCGAAGCTTATGAAAAATTCAACATGCTTTCAATTAGTAAGCAAAAAGCTTATATTGATTGGATTTCTACGGCTAAAAACGACGAAACTAAAGTTCAACGTATTATTAGTATCATTGACCAAATTTTGGCTTTAAAGAAATAATTAGAAACAGCGATTAACCATCAACAAATATGAGCTATTGCAGCGTTATCCCTAGCATGCAGCCCAACGAACGTAGGGCTTTACATTCCAACTACCATGACAATCATTATGGTTTTCCTATTCACGACGATAATGAGCTTTTTGGAAGGTTAATTTTAGAGATTAACCAAGCGGGCTTAAGCTGGGAAACCATTTTAAAGAAAGAAGAGGGTTTTAGAAAAGCCTATGCCAATTTTGACATTAAAAAGATAGCCAATTTTAACGAAGCTGATAGGGAACGTTTATTGCAAGACCTTGGTATTATTCGCAATAAATTAAAAGTAAATGCTGCAATAGAAAACGCTAAAACCATTTTACAACTTCAAAAAGAATTTGGCAGCTTTGAGAAATGGTTGGAAAGTCATCATCCCAAAACGAAGGCAGAATGGGTAAAATTGTTTAAAAAGACTTTTAAGTTTACTGGTGGAGAGATTGTAGGAGAGTTTTTAATGAGTATTGGCTATTTGGCGGGTGCGCATGATGCCAGCTGTCCTATCCATGGAAAAGTGCTGAAGAGTAATCCAAAGTGGGTTAATCAATAAGTTTTTTCTCCAAAAACCTCGTAGGTTTTAGAAACCTACGAGGTTTAAAGTCCACAAGAACAAAAAAGGGAAATCTATCAAGACCTCCCCTTTTTTATACATTAATATTTTGATTACGCCAAAGCGTTCTGCTTTACCACCATTTTAACTTTCTCCAACGTATAGTCAATTTCTTCTTTAGTCGTGTATTTACTAAAAGAAAAACGCACCGCAGGACGATTTGGATCGGCTTTGATGCCGTTAAGCACGTGCGAACCTATGTTAGAACCTGAAGAACAAGCACTGCCCCCAGACGCACAAATACCATTGATATCTAAATTGAATAATAACATATCTGCCATTTCCATTTCAGGAAAAGATACGTTCAAAACAGTGTACAAGCTTTTGTCCGCATCCGTTTCACCGTTGAAAGAAATCCCAGGAATTTCGGCAATTAACTGCTGTTTCATATAGTCCTTTAAGCCTTGTACATGGTTTTGGTGCTGTTCCATTTCGGCATAAGCAATTTCTAGAGATTTAGCTAAACCAACAATACCATATACATTTTCGGTACCACCACGCATGTTACGCTCTTGCGCACCACCATAAATCATTGGCGGAATTTTAATGCTGTTGTTCACGTACAAAAATCCAACACCTTTTGGACCATGAAGTTTATGTGCTGCACAAACAATGAAATGAGCTTTCAGCTTGCGCACATCATGTGGGTAATGGCCCATGGTTTGTACGGTGTCGGCATGGTAAATGGCATTATATTTTTCACATAAATCGCCTACTTTTTCCATGTCGGTTAAAGTACCTAATTCGTTATTGGCATGCATTAAAGAAACAAAACTGCGTTCGTTATTTTGCAAAAGCTCTTCTAAATGAGCGTAGTCTACATTTCCTTTTTCATCAATATTTACGAAACTAAGTTTATCTATCACGCCATCTTTAAGCAACATGTTCAACGTGTGCTCTACCGCATGGTGTTCAATGGTAGAAGTAATGGCATGTTTAATCCCATAAGCGGCAATTCCACAACGAATAGCGGTGTTATCTGCTTCGGTACCACCAGAGGTAAAGAAAACTTCTGAAGGAGACGCGTTAAGCAGTGTAGCTACTGTTTTGCGTGCTTTCTCTACCAAGGTTCTCACCTCACGACCCAACGCATGTATGGCAGAAGGATTTCCGTAGTAATTTTGCATTACGTTGGTCATTTCTTCCACTACAGCAGGGTCAAGGGGTGTGGTAGCTGCATTGTCTAAATAAACTCGTTTCATTTTTATTTGTGTGTTAGTTAGTGTTGTTTTCAGGGGTTAGGTGTTAGTGGCTAGTAGTTAGTATACAGTTAAACAATTAACCAGTTCTAACAATTAACCATCTTCCTAGCTGATCTGCAATATCTCTTTAATATCAGAGATGATCTTTTGTGCTAAATTTTCCGCTGTGGTTTCATTTTCAGCCTCGCTATAAATACGTATAATCGGCTCCGTATTTGACCTACGCAAATGCACCCATTCTTTATCAAACTCAATTTTAAGGCCATCTATTGTGCTATGAGGCTGTTTTTGATATTTCTCTTGCACTTTCTCCAATAATAAATCAATGTCCATCTCTGGAGTTAAGGTGATTTTATTTTTTGAAATATGATAAGCTGGATAACTTGCCCTTAGGATAGAAATACCTTTACCAAATTTAGCTAAATGAGATAAGAAAAGTGCAATTCCTACCAGCGCATCTCTACCATAGTGCGATTCGGGATAAATAATTCCGCCATTTCCTTCACCACCAATAATAGCGTTGGTTGCCTTCATTTGATTCACCACGTTCACCTCACCAACAGCCGCTGCGTTGTATGCCATGCCTGCCTTTTCGGTCACATCTCTTAATGCTCTTGTTGAAGATAAGTTTGAAACCGTGTTTCCTGGTGTGTGCTTTAACACATAATCAGCAACGGCTACCAAGGTATATTCTTCACCAAACATAGAGCCATCTTCATTTACAAAGCATAACCTGTCCACATCTGGATCAACCACTATACCTAAATCGGCATTTTTTTGTTGTACTACCTTGGCAATTTCAGTTAAATTCTCTGGTAGTGGCTCTGGATTGTGAGGAAACTGTCCGTTAGGCTCGCAATAAAGCTCATAAACAGTCTCAACACCCAATGCTTTCAATAAGGGTGGAAGAAAAATCCCGCCTGTTGAGTTAACACAATCGATAGCCACTTTAAAGTTTGCTTTCTTAATGGCCTCAACATCTACCAAAGGAAGCGCCAAAATAGCGTCTATATGTTTCTGAATGTAGGTGTCATTTTTAATGACTTGTCCCAAGTGGTCCACTTCGGCAAAGCTGAAATCCGAATTTTCGGCAATGTCCAATACTTCTTTACCATCAGCATCGCTAATGAATTCGCCTTTGGCGTTTAAAAGTTTTAAAGCATTCCATTGTTTTGGATTGTGGCTAGCGGTTAAGATAATACCCCCTGCGGCTTTTTCCATAGGTACGGCAATTTCCACCGTAGGTGTGGTAGAAAGCCCCAAATCAATCACTTCTATACCCAAACCTTGCAAGGTGCCTACTACCAAGTTGTTCACCATTTCGCCAGAGATACGTGCATCACGCCCAATAACGATTCTTTTAAATGCTGATTTGCTGATTACCCATGAACCAAAAGCAGCCGTAAATTTCACAATATCAATTGGGGTTAAACCTTCGCCAGCCTTGCCGCCAATGGTACCCCTAATGCCTGAGATAGATTTTATTAAAGTCAAGTCTTCTATTTTTCGTCAAAATTAAGAAAAATAAATGCTTTAACTTTAGCTTAATTATCATGATTTTGAAATATAAACTTCAAGTAAATCTATGAGTTAAGTAGTTGATTGTCCTTGTCGATAGCTTTTGTTTAGTGTATTTTTGGAAGTGCAAAGAAAACAAGGCATAATATTTTATTGCAACATTATTGCATAAATACTATATTTGTCGTCCTAAATTTGAATAGAAATGCAACGCAAATGGTTTCAATACTGGTTTAATTCTCCATATTACCACATTCTTTACGGTAACAGAAATGATGAGGAGGCAGAATTGCTCATCGATAATCTACTGGCCCATTTAAAGCCAAGCGTGGATAGCAAAATTATTGACATTGCTTGCGGCAGAGGCCGACACTCCATTTACCTTAATAAGAAGGGATATGATGTAACGGGCATTGACCTTTCTGAGCAAAACATTAAATACGCACAGCAGTTTGAGCAAAAGAACCTGCATTTTTATGTGCACGATATGCGCAAGCTGTCGTACATCAATTATTTTGACATTGCGCTTAACCTATTTACCAGCTTTGGCTATTTTGAAAGCGAAAAAGACCATGTGAATGCGCTGAAGGCTTTTAGAAAAAGCATGAAGGCTGATGGTACTTTTGTGATTGATTATTTCAACACACAGAAAATTATCAAGAACCTCACTAATCAGGAAATCAAAACCATTGACGGCATCGAATTTCACTTGCACAAATTTGTGACCGATGGAAAAATCATCAAACACATCAATTTCGAGCACAAATTAAAAGACTACGCTTTTGAAGAACGTGTACAAGCTTTTTTGTTGAGCGATTTCGAGACCATGCTTGAAAAAGCTGGAATGCAGATTATTGAGAAATTTGGTAACTACCACTTGGAAGCATTTGACGAACTGAAATCTGATCGTTTGATTCTTATCTGCAAAAAAGCATGATGCAAGAGCTTTTACAGTTTGATACCGAGTTATTTTTAAAGATACACCGCGGTTTAAGCAATGGCTTTTTCGATTGGTTGATGCCTTTGTTGCGCAATCGATTTTTTTGGTCGCCGTTGTATTTGTTTATTGTGATTTTCTGTATCAAGCAGTATAAAAAAACAGGCCTTTATATTATTGGTGGGGTATTGCTAACTTTTGCTTTGGGTGACATGATTTCATCTAGGATCATTAAACCAAATGTAAACCGTACCCGACCTTGTAATGAAATACGCTTGGCCGATCAAATTATTCATCGGGTGCCTTGCGGCAGCGGCAAAAGCTTTCCTTCATCGCATGCCACTAATCATTTTGGCATCGCTGTATTTTTAATTGGTGTTTTTTACCGAAAGTGGAGGCCTATTTTACCTATTGGCATTTTATGGGCTGCCTCCATCAGCTTTGCCCAAATATACGTAGGCGTACATTACCCTATCGACGTTTTTTGCGGCACTTTATTAGGTACAAGCCTCGGTTTGCTAACCACATTTATCTATCATAAAATAAAACCCGCTCAATAATGGAAATTTGGAAATTTTCGGTTTTGTTCTTTTCCGCCTTTTTGGGTGGATTGGCCATTTTTTTGGTTAAAAATGATAAATCGCAACTTCTAAAATTGATTTTATCCTTTAGTGGTGCCTATCTTTTTTCCATTACGGTACTGCATCTTATTCCTGATGCTTATAGTGGTAACGATGGGCATGAGATTGGCATTTACATTCTAATTGGTTTTTTGTTACAGGTTTTCTTGGAGCAATTCTCTGAAGGTGTAGAACACGGACATATCCACAGACATCATCATGAGCATTCTTTTCCTTACGGGATCATGATCAGTTTGTGTTTGCATGCTTTTTTAGAGGGGATGCCTTTAGCCAAAGATCATCACAATGAATTTATCTTTGGGATAGCCTTGCACCATATTCCAGCGGCATTTGCCTTGGCCAGCATCCTATTGCAAAACCATCTCAAAAAAGGTCCAATTATTTCCCTTTTAATCTTATTTGCAGTGATGGCACCTTTGGGTTATTGGGTAAGTTTGGGATTAAGCAATGGAAGCCTTGGAGGTATTGAAGCCTATTTCAATAAAATTATGGGTATTGTGATTGGTATTTTCCTTCATATTTCTACTACTATTTTATTTGAATCGAGCGCAGACCATAAAATCAACAAACGCAAAATGCTAGCCGTATTACTGGGTATAGGCGTTGCTTTAATTGGTTTTTATGCAGGTCATAGCCATTAGAAGACAACGACTTTAGATTGACGAATTCAATTAACCTAATAGATTACATTCCAAAATGTAGTTAAACGATTAACCAGATAAACAGTTAACCTTTTCCAACATTCCTGTCAAAATCTAAAATCATCAATCGTAAATTGTAAATCAATTTTATCTTTGCCATAATGCATTTAGCTCAACAGGTAAAACACTTAATCAAAAAGGAAATCATTTTAGAGTGGCGATCCAAGTATGCTCTTAATGGCGTGTTGCTCTACGTAGTGTCTACCGTTTTTGTTTGCTTCATGTCGTTCCAAATTATTGACAAAATTACTTGGAATGCACTTTTTTGGATCATTATGTTATTTGCATCCATTAATGCAATTGCAAAGAGTTTCCTTCAGGAAAGCAAAGGCCGACAATTATACACCTATACCTTAGTGAGTCCAGTAGCATTAATCATCGCTAAAACCATCTACAATAGCTTGTTAATGATGGTATTAACGGTAATTGCGTTGGCATTTTACTGTTTGGTTTTTGAGCCGAACAAAGACATTGATATTTTAATGTACCTGCTAGCAGCTGTGCTAGGCAGCTTGAGCTTCTCTACCATTTTTACCATGGTATCAGCTATTGCTTCAAAAACAGGTAACGGCGGAATGCTGATGGCTATTTTAAGCTTCCCCATCATTATCCCTGTACTGATTGTACTGATCAAATTTGCAAAAAATGCCATGGATGGCTTGGACCGAAGCGTAAGTTTGGATGAAATTGGCCTTTTGGCTTTGATAAATGTAATGGTGATGACAGTTGCTTTATTGTTATTTCCTTACCTTTGGCGAGATTAAAACAAATGATTAAATGAGAGAATTAGTGAATGAGTAGATTTTTAAACGCCTTTCGCTATTCAATCATTCAAAATTCATTCAATCAATAATTATAAACTGTATGTATAAAACTTGGTGGAAAATCTTAGCCGCTGTTTTAGTAGTGTATACCGCAATTGCGGGTTTATTGTTAGGTGTGCCTAGAATGGCTATCTTAAACGAGACCATCCGAAACTTGTACTTCCACGTACCCATGTGGTTTGCTATGGTAGTACTCTTTACCATTTCTGTTTTTTATAGTGTAAAATCCTTAAGCACACAAAGCGAAGCCGATGATATCAGGGCGGTAGAAAGTGCCAATGCTGGGGTCATTTTCGGGATATTGGGCATTGTTACAGGTGCCGTTTGGGCCAAATTCACTTGGGGCCAATTTTGGAGCTTTGATCCAAAACAGAACTTCGCGGCCATTTCCCTGCTGCTTTACTTTGCCTATTTTGTATTGAGAAATGCCATTGATGAAGAGCAGAAAAGAGCCAAAATAGCAGCAATTTACAACATCTTCGCCTTCCCTATGATGGTAGTATTGCTCTTCGTATTACCACGTTTACAAGACTCTCTACACCCAGGTAATGGTGGAAATCCAGGCTTTAACAGTTACGATTTGGATAGCCGTATGCGTTTGGTCTTTTATCCTGCTTGCTTAGGATGGATTTTAATAGGCTACTGGGTTTACACTTTACGTTTCAGAATAAAAACATTAGAAAATAAACACAACACTTTGTAATGAAGAAGATTTTAACTGTACTTATCCTCCTATTTTCGTCGCTTAATTTATTAGCTCAAAATAGCGATATTGAGATGGCCGACAAGCTGCGTGCTGATGGAAAAATTTACATTGTAGTGATTTGTATCGTCATTATTTTGGCAGGCTTGCTGTTTTATCTTTTCACGCTAGACAAACGTTTGAAATTGTTGGAAAAAAAATCAACTCCCAAAAACTAATTTTAAACGCATTAGGCACGTTTTTTTGAACCGAAACGCAATAGTGTTTACCATACACTAAGCAAAATATTCTTGCAAGAATGGTTTATTTTACTGCAATTTTGCACCCGTAAAAGCATAAAACCAAAATTCAAAAAAATGGCTAGTACAGCAAATGAAACAAGTTTTTTCAGCGATGTCTGCAAAAACTTTGACGACGCCGCCAAATTCACCTCACACCCTGAAGGTTTATTGGCACAAATTAAAGCATGTAACAGTGTATACCGTTTCCAATTCCCAATTCGTAGAGGAAACGGATTTGAAGTAATTGACGCATGGCGTGTAGAGCACTCGCACCACATGAGCCCTACCAAGGGTGGTATTCGTTATAGCGATATGGTTAACGAAGATGAGGTGATGGCTTTAGCAGCGCTAATGACCTATAAGTGTGCCATCGTAAACGTACCATTCGGAGGTGCAAAAGGTGGTATATGCATTAATCCTAAAAATTATACCGTTGCCGAATTAGAAACCATTACTCGTCGCTACACTACCGAGTTAATCAAGAAAAACTTTATCGGTCCTGGTATCGACGTTCCTGCTCCTGACTATGGGTCAGGCGAACGTGAAATGAGTTGGATTGCGGATACTTACATGACCATGAACCCAGGCTCTTTAGATGCCCTTGGTTGTGTTACTGGAAAGCCTATCGCATTACACGGTATCCGTGGACGCAAGGAAGCTACCGGCCGTGGCGTTGCCTATGCTGTTCGTGAGTGTGTAAGCCACGCTGATGACATGAAAAAGCTAGGTCTTACTGCAGGTTTGCAAGATAAAAAAATCATTGTACAAGGTTTGGGTAACGTAGGTTATCACTCTGCTAAATTCTTAACTGAATTTGGAGGTACTATTGTAGGTGTGTGCGAGTTTGAAGGTGCTATCTACAACGCAAACGGACTTAACATTGACGAAGTTTTTGCTCACCGTAAAAACACTGGCTCGTTATTAGGTTTCCCAGGTGCTACAGATTTCAAAAACTCTAAAGAAGGTTTGGAGCAACCATGTGATATCTTGGTTCCTGCTGCTTTAGAAAATCAAATCACTGCCGAAAACATCCGTAACATCAAAGCTAAAGTAATTGCAGAAGGCGCAAATGGGCCATGTACCCCAGAAGCTGAAGAAATCTTCACTGAAATGGGCGGGATCATTATCCCTGATATGTATTGCAACGCTGGTGGTGTAACCGTATCTTATTTCGAGTGGTTGAAAAACCTTTCGCACGTAGCCTTTGGCCGTATGGAAAATCGCTATGCAGAAAACTCAAACGCTAATTTGATTAACACTTTGGAAAGCCTTACTGGAAAAACTATTCCAGCGGAGCACCGTTTGATGATCGTTAAAGGGGCATCGGAATTAGAGTTGGTAAATTCTGGTTTAGAAGATACCATGATCCACTCATACCGTGAGATTAGACAAACTTTAATTGACAAGCCAGAAATTAAAACGTTAAGAACTGCTGCTTTTGTAAATTCAATTGACAAAATTGCCGTTTCATATATGAACTTGGGCGTTTGGCCATAGACTGGTTCTAAATAACATCAAAGCCCCGTAATTAATCTGTTACGGGGCTTTTTTGTTTATCAACTAATTGTCAAGATATAGAGAAAAGGGGTAGCACAATAGCCTAGCCTACATAGTTTTCCTATCTTTGCTCACTGTATTTTAAATCATATCAACACCATTTGTACAGATGAGAAAAAGTGCCATCATCGGTTTAATTACCATTGCCATTTGCATAGGCTTTTTAGTAAGCTTAAATGCCGACACCGACTCTTACGCCAACTTCAATGAAGCTGCCGAATCACAAAAAGAAGAACACGTGATGGGCTATTGGGAAAAAACCAAAGGCATGTACTATGATGCGGTTAAAGACCCTAACCACTTTGCTTTTTACATGAAAGATGAAAAAGGCACCGTGAATAAGGTAGTCCTTAATGGTTCTAAACCTCAAGACTTTGAGCGTTCTGAGAAATTGGTATTGATTGGAAAAATGGAAAACAACACTTTCTACGCTTCAAAGATTTTAATGAAATGTCCTTCAAAATATAACGATAACATGGTTGAAGTAAACCAGGACGGGACAGTTAAAGAGATAAAGGGGACAAAAGAATCAAAATCTTAATGGATATACAGTTTATTGGAGAGAACCTCCTTCCAGGAAAATTAGGCCAATTTTTCATCGTACTTTCGTTTGGCGCATCACTACTTTCTACCATCGCCTATTTTTTCGCCACCAAAAACAAAAACCTTGAAGACAATTCTTGGACTAAATTAGGTAGAATTGGGTTTCTGGTAAATGTTATTGGCATTATCGGAATTGGCGCTACGCTATTCTATTTAATCTTAAATCACTACAACGAATACTATTACGTATGGTCACACTCTTCTAAAGAGTTGCCTGTATATTATATCATCTCTGCTTTTTGGGAAGGACAAGAAGGTAGCTTTTGGCTATGGGCTTTTTGGCAATCCCTATTAGGTATTATCCTGATCTGGAAAGCTAAATCATGGGAAAATGGTGTAATGACCATTATTGCACTTTCGCAAGTATTTTTAGCCTCCATGCTTTTAGGCGTAGAAATTTTTGGCGCTCGTGTAGGCTCATCTCCTTTTATCTTGTTAAGAGATGCGATGGATTTGAAAGCTACAATCCCTATTTTCTCTGATCCTGAGAACTATAAAAATTATTTAACCTTTATTACTGATGGTAAAGGTTTAAATCCACTATTACAAAACTATTGGATGGTTATTCACCCTCCAACCCTATTTTTAGGCTTTGCCAGCATGATTGTACCTTTTGCTTACGGTATTACTGCACTTTGGCAAAAACGTTACAAAGACTGGGTTAAACCTGTATTGCCTTGGGTTTCATTCGCTGTAATGATTTTAGGTGCAGGCATTATTATGGGTTCATTTTGGGCTTATGAAGCACTTAACTTTGGTGGCTTTTGGGCTTGGGATCCAGTAGAAAATGCTTCTATCATCCCTTGGTTAACACTCATTGGCGGTTTGCACGTAATTATTGCCTATAAAAATACTGGTCATGCTTATTTCACTGCAATGGCATTGATATTGGTGAGTTTTATCCTGGTATTATATGCTTCTTTCTTAACCAGAAGTGGTATTTTGGGAGAAACTTCGGTGCACTCATTCACCGATTTGGGAATGTTCTGGCAGTTGGTAATTTACATCTTGGTATTTTTAGGTATTTCTGTATTCTGCATTGTCTGCAGATGGAAAGAGTTGCCAATCACACACAAAGACGAAGAAACTTATTCACGTGAATTTTGGATGTTCATTGGTGCCTTAGTAGTTACCGTTTCTTGTATCCACATCATTTTTGCGACTTCGGTACCTGTATTTAATGCTGCTTTTGGCACTAACTACGCTCCTATCAAAGATGCAGTAAGGTTTTACAACCAATGGCAAGCTCCTTTTGCAGTGTTAATTGCATTGATTTCGGGCTTCTCCCAATTTTTAAAATATAAGCGCACCGATCCTCGCAAGTTCTATAGCAGTTTAATCTCTTCTGTAGTATTCGCAATGGTCATTACAGCTGCCATGGTTTGGGCAACGGGTATTTACACCAACCTGATGTACATTATCCTAACCTTTAGCTGTATTTTCGCCATTTTGGCTAATGCTAGATTATTAACGGGTATTTTCACTAAGAGAGGCAGTAAATTGGCAGGTTCGGCTATTGCCCACATCGGCTTTGCCATCTTGTTAATTGGGGCTTTGGTTGCCGCAGCAACTAGTCAGCCAATCTCTATCAATGAAACTAATTTTATTCCTGTTAAAGATTTCGAAAAAGCAGCGAAACCAGGTGAGAACATCATGTTATATAAGAACGAGCCTAAAAAAATGGGCAAATACACCGTTACTTATATCAGTGATACCACCATCCAGCCAAATACCTACTATAAACTTAACTTTAGGGTAATTGATGAGGAAACAGGTAAAGTAAAAGAAGATTTCTCAGTTAATCCTAGCATCCAAGAAAATGGAAAAATGGGCTTAATTGCTTCTCCAGACACGAAACATTACCTATTGAGAGATATTTACACCCACATTACCAGTGCAGCACAGAAAAAAGAAGAGCATGCTGATCATGAAGGACATACCGAGGAAGAAAATTACAAAGCTCCTCGTATTGTTACCTTAAAAGTGGGCGACACTGTTCATACCAGCAGCGGTGTGTTAACGGTAAAAGCACTGAACAACAAACCTGTGGTTAGGGACTTAAAAATCGAGAAGGAAGATTTAGCAGTGAGCTTACCGTTGGAAGTGAATGTGAGTGGTAAAATTTATAATGCAGAGCCATTATTCTTAATTAAAGGCAATAACACTTTTGATTTTGCCCGTAAGATTGATGAACTAGGCTTAAGGGTTAGATTTACGAAGATCATTCCTGATGAGAATAAGTTTGAGCTTCAAATCTTCGAGAAACCTCAACAAGCAAAAGACTGGGTGGTATTCAAATCTATCGAATTCCCATATATCAACTTATATTGGATTGGTACCATTGTGATGGTGATTGGTTTCTTGATGTCTATTATCAGACGGAAAAAAGAACTGAAAACTGATTAATGAAAGTCTCCATCATAGGTTCTGGAAATGTAGCTACACATTTAGCCAAAGCTTTGTACTATGCCCAGGTAGAAATAACAAGCATTTGGTCGCATCAATTTGAAAATGCGGAGCTACTGGCCAATCAAGTTGGAGCAAAGTCGATCAAACAAATTTCTGAAATTACCGATGATGGTAGTGACATTATTCTAATTTCAGTTAAAGATGATGCCATTGTCGAAGTTGCCACACAACTAAAAAACTATCGCGGTGTGGTAGCACATACCTCTGGAGCTGCAGGATTAGACGTACTAAATGGTAATGCTCATTACGGAGTGTTTTATCCGCTACAAACATTTTCAAAACACACAGCATTGGATTTTTCGCAGGTGCCATTGTGTTTGGAAGCTAACGATACACAAAGCCTGCAACAATTAAAAATGCTGGCTACGCTCATCAGTAAAAATATTTACGAGGTAGACAGCGCACAAAGAAAGATATTACACCTCTCGGCAGTATTTGCCTGTAATTTCCCCAACTACCTATATGGTGTTGCCCAACAATTGCTGGCACAACATCAACTTGATTTTGACATCATCAAGCCTTTAATTGCCGAAACCGCCAACAAGGTGCAAACGGCCCTTCCTATTGAAGTGCAAACTGGTCCAGCGGTTAGAAATGATGAGCAGACCTTAAAAAAACATGAAGATTTGCTCAAAGAGCACACTGATTGGTTAATGATTTATAAACTATTGAGCGAGCAGATTAAAAAAACCAGATAATACCGTTTTTTTGATTTTAGCTGCTTACTTTTGCATTGTATTATGAGTATTTTCAAACTAAAGATAAATTTCGAAGAAGAGGGAAAAGAACCTGTTGAACTCCCTATTGCTGCTGGTGAAGATGTATTAGACGTAGTATTGGACAATGGCATTAAGCTACAGCATAATTGCGGTGGTGTTTGTGGTTGCAGTACTTGCCATATTTATGTGACTAAAGGCATGGATAACATTCAAGAAATATCCGAAAAAGAGGAAGATTTTGTTGACCGTGCGGTAAGACCAAAAATCACCTCAAGGTTAGCCTGCCAATGCATCGTGTTGGATGGCGATATTGAAGTCACGATTCCAGATCAATCAGGCTTTTTAGGACATTAGACAGTTTTCAGTTAACAGTGGCCAGATATCAGTTAACCGATTAAACAAATCAACAGTTAACCAACACAAACATTACAACAACAATATGAACAACGATAAATTTGCACTCCCTATTTACTGGAAAGATCACGAGGATATTGCGCTTGAGCTTTACGAAAAATTTGGGGATGCCTTTGATGAGCCAAAAATCTACAGAATCAGGTTTACGGAATTGATTGAGTGGGTTTTAGAATTACCTAATTTTGCAGGCACCAGAGAAGAATGCAACGAAGGTCACTTAGAGCAAATTCAGTCTGCTTGGGTATACGAGTGGAGAGATAATCAATAACTAGTGGAAAGTAGTTAGTAGCTATTAATTGGGACTTACCGACTAAAAACCGTAACTGAAAGCACGTAACTTAACGATGTTAGAAAACCTTAAAAACATCACCACTTTCGTTTTTGACGTAGATGGTGTATTAACCAACGGGACGGTGATTGCTACCGAGAGTGGCGAGCTGCTTCGTTCCTTTAACATTAAGGATGGTTATGCACTACAATTGGCAGCCAAAAAAGGTTACCATATTTGTGTCATTTCGGGGGGTAAAGGTGTAGCCATGCACAAGCGTTTTGAGAGTTTGGGCGTTGCCGATGTTTTTTTGGGCGTTAGCGATAAAGTAGAGATTTTCAACAATTACCTTCAACAAAAAGGTATTAACCCTGAGCAAGTACTTTACATGGGCGACGACATTCCTGATTGGGAAGTGATGAAGCTCGTGGGTATTGCCACTTGTCCATCTGATGCTGTTGAAGAAATTAAAGCCATCAGTCATTATATTTCTCCCCGAAAAGGTGGCGAGGCCGCTGTTAGGGATGTGATTGAAAAAGTACTTAAAGTGCAGCATAACTGGCACGGGAGTATACCTTCCGCAGCAGAAGCCAGTAAATAATTACGATTTATCTTTCATTGCCGATAACATCATTAACGATAATTAAGTCCAATAGATCTATCAAGATGTGATAGATCTATTGGACTTAACACTTTTTAACAGAATTATCTTTCAAACAGATTAAACCTATCCATGCTTTTGTGCTCCAAAGAAGAGAAACAAAAACAATAATTCTAAACACATGAAAAAATTGATGATGATTTGCGGGCTATTATTTGGTATGGTAGCATTTGCACAAGCACAACAAGAAGGTGGTCGTCCAGGCGGCCCTGGAGGTCGTATGGGTGCTAACCCAGAAGCTAGAGTAAAACAGTTAGATGAAAAACTTAAGCTTTCTGATGACCAAAAAGCAAAATTGACTACCATTTTTACCGAACAAGGTGAAGCACAAAAAAAGCTACGTGAAGAAGCAGGTGGCGACAGACAAGCCATGATGGAAAAAATGCAGAAAATGAGAGCTGACCTTGAAACCAAAGTAAGTTCAGTTTTAAATGACGAGCAAAAGAAAACCTATAAAGCAATGCTAGACGAGCAAAAAGCTGAAATGGAAAAAAGAATGAAAGAACGCCAAGGCGGAAACTAATTCAACCAACCAAAACATACAACAAAAGCGGCACTTTGCCGCTTTTGTTGTATAATGACATTTAGTGATACCAATGCTCAAAATCTGAATTTAAGAGCAATGACTTGCGTTTTTATTTCTAAATTTGGACCATAGTCATAACATATGCTTCAACTTACTGCACCAATTATATTAGTATCCAAATCGCCCCGAAGACAAGAACTTCTACGTTTAATGGGCTTAGATTTTTCTGTCGAATTAAAAGATGTTGATGAAAGCTATCCTGACACTTTGAGCGCTCCAGAAATTGCAGTTTACATTGCAGAAAAGAAAGCGAAAGCATTTATTGGTGACGCTAACCATATTGTGATTACCGCTGATACTATTGTTGCCATTAACGGAGAGATATTGGGCAAACCTAAGGACCATGCCGAAGCACAAGAAATGCTTGCCAAACTATCGGGCAATAACCATGAGGTTTACACAGGGGTCAGCATTAACCATCAAGGTCATATTACTTCATTTTATGACAAGACCACTGTGTTTTGTCGAGAGCTGAACAACGAAGAAATCAACTATTACATTGACAATTACCAACCTTTTGATAAAGCAGGTAGCTATGGCATTCAAGATTGGTTTGGCCTCACTGTGGTACAACGCCTAGAAGGTTCCTATACGAATGTGATGGGACTTCCTACGGAGAAGCTGTATGGTTATTTGTTGGATGTTTAGTTGGTTAGTTTTTTGGGTGTTTGGTAATGAGTAACGAGCAAAAGGCGACAGTATATAAAACTACCATCACCTTTTACCCTATCCTACTAGCTTCTAATCCCTAGTTCCTAATCCCTAGTCCCTAGCCCCTCTAATGCTCATGCCCGCCCGCATTGCTTAACTTAGCATTCACAAAAAAGGCTCCTTTTACCACAATCATACTGTTTTTGGGAATTTCGTTCAAGAAAGTTACCGCCGTATATCCCATATCAGATACACCTTTAAACACCTCTACCCTTTCAAAATTCAAATTGGGCTTATTATCTTTTTTAGACTTTTCCTCTTTTTCGTCATGGATGTGGCCTTTCTCCTCCTCATGTTTTTCACCTTCTTTGTTCGTTTGTAAAAACACGTAGTACTTTCCATCAGCCGCAACAATGGCGTCATTAGGTACGGCAGGTGTCATTACATTATTAAGGCTCACAATTCCCGTGATGTTCATTCCATCAATAAGGCCCTGTTTGTTTCCATTTACCTTACAATGCACGGCAATGGTTTTGCTATCATTCTCAAATGAAGAGCCTATGCTAAACACTGTGGCATCATATTCGGTAGTAGGATTATTGGTAAGCGTGAAATGAATGGTCTGCCCTACTTTCACCTGTGGCAAATCCTTTTCAAACACCTGCAAATCTAAATGCAGCGAACTGTTATCCACTACTTCTATCACTGGCGATGAAACATCCACATAGCTGCCTATCTTGGCAAAAACATTGCTTACCGTACCACTCAAGGGACTAGCCACCACCAAAGCCGATTTAAGGTTAGCATTACTTACCGAACTTGGGTTGATACCCATCAAAGTGAGCTGTTGGTGTAACGATGCCCTACGCGTACGCAAGGTATTTAGTTCTGTGGTGGCATTCTCTAGGTTTTTACCTGCACCAGCATTCCCTTGGTTCAATGTTTTTTGACGTTGCAGTTCCTGCTCGGCCAAAACAATCCTGCTGCCCACAGTTAAATACTCTTCCTGCAATTGTATGAACTGCGGATTAGTAATCGAAGCAATCACTTGGCCTTTTCTCACATAATCACCAATTTGAACGTTAAGCGATTTAACTACTCCACCATACAAAGAAGTAGCATTTGCTTTATTATTGTTGGGCACACTCAACATCCCATTGGCCCTAATGGTAGCCGTGAGCTCCTTCCGTTCAATGGGTGCCCATTTGACCCCAACGGTTTCTATTTGCTCTTGGGTAAGCGTGGCAATACTTCCACTTTCCTCTTCATGAGCTGCTGCTGGTTTGGACACCTCCGTGTTTTCCTTATTTGAGCTATCCGTTTGTTTATCACTATTGCAAGCGGTAAAAATGGATAAAGCTGCTAGGGCAAACCAAATTTTGTTTCTATTGATTTCGAATTTCATGGTGATTCGTTATTGATTAATGATGGAATAGATGTTAATGACAGATTGGTTGACTTGCTGAATACTTTTGAGGTAGTTCAGCTGGATATCGGTAGCCGTTTGTAGGGCATAAAGATATTCTAAATAGCTTGACTCGCCCGTTTTATAACCCAACTGCGCCGCCGAAAGGATCTCTTTAGCATTCGGTAAGGCATCTTTCACAAAATATTGATACTGCCTCATGTCTTGCTGATATTGTAGCAGTGCATTTTGCATTTGTGCCATTAGGTTCCGCTGCTGCTGTTGCGCGTTTGCCTCTGCCGCCTGTTGCTTATAGTCTAATGAACGAACTCTCGCCTTATTTGCACCAAAAGTTAAAGGGATGGCTAAACCTATGTTTACTGAGTTAAATCTGTTACTTCCGTTAAAGTATTTCTCCGTACCGTTTACATTTTGAAAACCTATTAAAGATTGGTTTACGTAACCCAAGGTAATATCAGGTAGGGTTTGCGACCTTTCTACCTTTTTACTCTGGGCAGCAATCAGTGCATCCTGATAAAAGGATTGCACTGCAGGATGATTGGCTACCGCAGTACTATCCAACAGGTTATTAATCTGTAATGGAGCAAACGCACTTTGGCTGGCTAATTCAAAATCCTCCTTAGTATTTAACAATGCAGCTAAACTGCTATAGGCATTGGCCAGATATACTTCATTTTGCTTTAATAGGAGATTAATTTCACCTTGTTTGGCTTGTGCCGTACTTACGTCTACCTTTTTAGTGTCCCCAGTTTTATACCTCAATTGGGCAATCTTTATAAAATCACTATAAAGACTATCCAATTGCCTTAGTTGTTGGTGGTTGTGCTGCAAGTACAGGATTTGATAGTAGTAGCTACGCACTTGGTTTTTGAGTTCCAACACGGTAAGTTTCTTTTGTAGCTGCTTGCCTTTTATTTCAGCATTAATCAATTGCTTCCTCGCTCCAAATAACGTTGGAAAAGGAATGGTTTGGGATACTTGGTACGACTGATCGAACTGGGTGCTATTGTATTGCCCCAGCTGCGCATTTAAATCAAGCTTGGGCAGTTCTCCCGCTGTCTTTTTTAAAGACTGACTGGCTTTAACCTCCAAATCTCCCGCTTTAACCACCAAATTATTATCTATCGACATTTGTATGGCTTGATCAATATTTAGCTGTTTTTTACTTTGAGCAATAGCACTTAAGCTAAATACAAACAGGAAGCAGGCAATAGACATTGTGCTAAAAAACTGGCTTCCTATATTATTTCTTAAAATATTTTTCATGATTCAATCTATTTCTGATGTGGTGTAGCGTAGGGTTCGGTATCCTTTGTATTACGATTAAAAATCATATAAAGCAAAGGCAATACAAATAGGGTAAGAAAGGTAGCTGTAATTAAACCACCTATTACCACGGTAGCTAAAGGCTTCTGCACTTCGGCACCTGCACTGGTGCTCAATGCCATCGGCAAAAAGCCCAAACTTGCTACAGTAGCAGTCATGAGTACGGGACGTAAACGGATTTTAGTTCCCTCCAGTACCCTGTCGAGCATATTTTTCCAGCCTTCTTTCTGTAATTGGTTAAAAGTGCCAATCATTACAATGCCGTTAAGTACCGCTACCCCAAAAAGAGCGATAAAACCAATACCTGCGCTGATACTGAAAGGCATTCCACGCAGCATTAGCGCAAATACACCCCCAATGGCACTCATCGGGATGGCGGTAAATATCAGGGCTGCTTGCTTAAACGAACGGAAAGTAAAATAAAGCAGCACGAAAATGAGCAATAGCGAAATTGGCACGGCAATCATCAACCTGTTACTGGCTTCCTGGAGATTTTCAAACTGACCTCCATAGGTGAAATAATAACCTGTTGGCAATTTCACTTGCTGATTAAGCTTTTGTTGGATGTCTTCCACTACGCTTTGTACATCTCTGCCCGATACGTTGAAACCGATGACAATTCTTCGCTTTCCAGCTTCTCTACTAATTTGGGCAGGCCCTAATTTGTACTCAACGGTAGCTACTTGCGATAAAGGAATTTGATTCCCAGTTGCCGTAGCCATCATGAGGTTGCTTACATCTTCGATACTACCACGATGAGTGCTGTCCAAACGTACGACTAGATCAAAACGTCTTTCGTTCTCAAATACTACCCCTGCACTTTTCCCAGCAAAGGCTGTACTCAGCACATCATTTACATCTTGAACGTTTAGCCCATAATTGGCAATTCGTGTACGGTCGTAGGTCACATTTATTTGCGGCAAACCACTTACACGTTCTACTTGAGGCGATGTAGCACCGTTTACACCCTGTATCACTTTGCTTGCCTGATCGGCATAAACAGCGAGGGTATCTAGGTTTTCGCCAAATATTTTCACGGCTACATCTTGCCTAACACCCGTCATCAGTTCGTTAAATCGCATTTGTATGGGCTGGTTCTTTTCAAAAAACACCCCTGGTATGGCTTCCAGCTTTTCATTGATGGCATCAGCCAATTCCTCGTAACTCCTATCGCTTTTCCACTCTTTCTTTGGCTTTAACAAAATCATCAAATCTGTAGCTTCTGGAGGCATAGGGTCAGTAGGTACTTCCGCAGCTCCCGTTTTGCCCACCACCATTTTCACCTCGTCAAATTGCTTGATGATTCTTGAAGCTTGCATAGAGGTTTCAATACTTTGGCTCAATGAACTTCCCTGTGGCAAAATACAGTGAAAAGCAAAATCACCTTCTTGTAATTGGGGAATAAACTCGCCACCCATGTTTTTAAATAGAAAAAGACAAAACGCAAAAACAGCTACCGTAACCCCAATGAGCCAATATTTGATCCTCATGGCTTTTTTTAGCAATGGCGTATATCTGTTTTGCAGCCAGCTCATCATCCTATCGGAGAAGGTTGCTTTATGTGAGGCTTTTTTAGAAAGGAATAAAGCACACATCATGGGAATGTAGGTAAGCGATAAGATTAACGCACCAAAAATGGCAAAGCTTACGGTTTGTGCCATAGGGCGAAACATTTTTCCTTCAATACCTACCAAAGTAAGGATAGGGATATACACGATAAGGATAATGATTTCACCAAATGCGGCACTGCTACGAATTTTAGAGGCAGATTCGAAGACCTCTTGATCCATTTCTTGTTGGCTAAGCTTATTTACCGATTTTCGAAGTCCCAAATGGTGCAAGGTGGCTTCCACAATAATCACCGCTCCATCTACAATCAATCCAAAATCGATGGCTCCCAAACTCATCAGGTTAGCACTTACGCCAAACACGTTCATTAGCCCCAAGGCAAACAACATGGAGAGCGGAATGGCGGAAGCAACAATAAGGCCTGCCCTTAAATTACCCAAAAACAGCACCAGCACAAAAATCACAATCAGGGCACCTTCTATCAGGTTCTTCTCCACAGTGTTAATAGCTCTTCCAACTAAATCCGTACGATCTAAATAAGGTTCGATCACAATATCATCTGGTAAAGATTTTTGGATGATGGGCAATTTTTCCTTAATGCGCTTTACCACTTCGTTACTGTTTTCACCCTTCAGCATCATCACCACACCACCCACGGCATCAATCTCGCCATTATAGGTCATGGCCCCATACCTGATGGCATTTCCAAAGCGTACTTCGGCCACATCCTTGATAAAGATTGGAACGCTGCCTGTTTCGTTTTTAACGCTGATGTTCTTTACATCTTCCAACGAAGTGACCAAACCTATCCCCCTAATGAAATAAGCATTCGGTTTTTTATCAATATACGCTCCGCCCGTATTTTGGTTATTTTTTTCAAGGGCAGTAAAAACTTCCGAAACGCTCACCCCCATTGCCCGTAAACGGTTAGGATTAACAGCGACCTCGTATTGTTTGAGTTCTCCACCAAAACTATTCACTTCGGCGATGCCTGGTGTACCATAAAGCTGGCGGGCCACAATCCAATCTTGCATGGTGCGCAGGGCTTTGGCATCATATTTTTTCTCACTTCCTTTTTTAGGGTGGATGATGTACTGATATACTTCGCCTAATCCTGTACTTACTGGTGCAAGCTCGGGCGTACCAATACCTTTGGGAATATTTTCCTCTGCCTCTTTCAATTTTTCGTTGATAAGCTGTCGTGCGAAATAAATATCCACGTCATCCTTGAATACCACGGTAATCACAGAGAGTCCAAACCTCGATATACTTCGGGTTTCTTCTAAATTGGGAACATTGGCAATACTTTGCTCTATGGGAAAGGTCACCAACTGCTCTACCTCCTGCCCAGCCAAAGTGGGGCAAACGGTAATGATTTGCACCTGATTATTGGTAATATCGGGCACAGCATCAATAGGCAATTTGGTGGCGCTCCAAACTCCCCATATCACTAGTAACGAAGTCATTGCGCCAATAACAAGCTTGTTCTTTATGCTAAATTTTATAATATTGTCTAACACGGTAATGTCGTTTAATTTTTTTAAAGTATGGACAAGCCGCTATCAAATAGCGGCAATGGATAACCTTAAATGCTCTTTGAGATTTGATGAGGTAAGCACCAAAAAGAGAATATGCGGCAGCTTATGGCCACAGACAGACCGTTCGCGTTTTATGAATGTACAAAGCCAACAGCCTTGCCTAGGTCAAATCAACCAAAGCATAGGTTATCTAAAAAAATTAAGCGGTAAGTTTGGGCGGGTTCCAAATGTTTCCGTAGTAGTTGGAAACTAATTGATGGTTACGCAAAGTGACTTTCTTTTCAGCAAAGGCCACTTTAGGCTGCGTAACTTCTAAGAGTTTAAAATCAAAAGAGGCAAAGCTTACGCTGCAGCAACTGCAATAACAAAAAGGAGCACAGTTATCGTCCTTGTCTTTCTCGTGGCTATGCGCCTTAACGGTTTCTACTTTAGGGCCATTATCTTTACATTGGTTGCTCGCATCGCTACAAGGCAACGAAGCAAGCGCCAACAAATAAACAGCCCATATGGTAAGTAACCATTTCATTATAACACAAATATAAAGTATTTTATGGCTTCAGTACTTCTTTTTTGACACTAAAAAGTAAAAGTACCGAACCTATTGCTAAAAGAATCCATCCCCATTGGAAATGAATAGTCTTGCCCAAAAGGTTATCAGCAAACTTAAGGTTAAAGTAATGAGTTGACTTAAAATATACGGCAGCGGCCATGAGCAAGATCCAAATAAATAATACCCTAGTGAGCAATCGGTAAGCTTTAAGTTGTCTTACAAAAAAACATAATGCCGCTATGGCAACAATTGCATAGGTAATTAAAAAGAGACGGGGATCTGTTTTATACAATCCCCAAGTGACCAAATTGAAAAGAATTTTCACTTGTAACATAGGGCAAAAAGCCGCAGCAAACAGTATAATTAACCCTAAAAGGGCTATTGGTTTATTTACAATTAGCATATCAATGATTTAAGCTGCTAACTTAAAAAAATAGATTGGGTTTTGTCTTTGTATTTAACAATTTTTGGTGCCCATTTTCTAATGACCTCCTCTATTTCGGCAGGTTTAAATGGTTTGGCAATGAAATCCTGCATGCCAGCTTCCAAACATTTATCCTTACCATCGCCAAGAGCATTGGCAGTAAGTGCTATCACTACTGGATATTCGTAAACACGATAATACTTTCTGATTTCGGTAGTAGCTACCGTACCATCCATAATAGGCATTTGCATGTCCATAAAAATCAGGTCAAACTCGTTTTGCTTCACCAGTTCTACCGCTAATTGTCCATTGGAGGCTTTTTTACACTCGTAGCCCAGCTTGCTCAATGTTTTGGTGATGAGCATGAGGTTGATTTCATTATCATCAACTACTAGGATATTTAACGGATATAAGGTAGAAAGTGCTACATCCAATGCAGATGGCACACCTACAGCTGATTTAGGCTTTTGTCCGCCACTCATTTCTTTAGTAACGATAAAGAAAGTAAAAATAGAACCTTTTCCTACAATGCTGTCTACTTTCACCTTACCTTCCATCATAGAAATAAGGTTATAGGCAATATTAAGTCCCAAACCTGTGCCACCATACTTTCTAACAGTGGTATGATCTACCTGCACAAAAGGTTTAAAAAGAAACTTGATTCGATCTTCGGCAATACCAATACCAGTATCTCTAACAATAAAACCTAAACGTATAAAGCCGTTTTCATCCTTGTCAATCACCTTACATTCCAAAGTAATATTACCTTGTGACGTAAATTTCACTGCGTTGCCCAAAAAATTAAGTAACACTTGCTTTAGACGTATCTGATCGATGTAAACAAATTGAGGCACGCTCTCGTCTATCCAGTAGTCGATCTTTAATTGTTCAGAAGTTTTTTTGGGAAGAATGGCAAATGTTTGGGCAATAAGTTCACGGATATCTGTAGTGGTTTTATCCAATTGTACTTTTCCTGATTCTATCCTGGAGAAGTCCAACACATCATTTACAATGCGTAACAATGACTCGGCACTATTGTGAATAGTTTTGGCATATTCTTTTTGTTCTTCGTTTAAGGAACCCTCCATCAACAAATTCGACATGCCCAATACGCCATTCATTGGTGTCCTGATTTCATGGCTAATCATCGCCAAGTATTCTGATTTGGCATTATTTGCAGATTGGGCAGCAAGCTTAGCATTATGAATTTCCTTAGCGTGCGCCATTTGCTTTTGCAACGACTTTTGAGAACGGAAATAAAGGATGATGATCATAATCATGACCAAAATCCCTACGCTAACTACCAAAAAACCCAAGTTTGCATAAAAGCCATCATTTTGTGCAATCCGTGTTTTTAACTCATCTCTTTCTTTTTTAATCAGGCTATTTAACAGGGGATTTGTTGCTCCTGCCACTTCGCTAGTTTCTCCTAAAACATTACCCGTTTGCGCCAATTGGCTACTATAAAAACGGATTTCTGTTTCTAAACTACTTAATACGGCATTAGCTTCCGCTCTGTTATTTGATTCGGCGTCTTGGGACAATACTTCCAGCACTTCCTTTTCTTTTGACAGAGTAGTAACGTGAGTACTCAAGCTATCCGCCTGGGCCGAATCGGCATTGAGCAGATTTACATAGGCATAATTAGCACTTTGCAGTACACCGCTAAGTGATACCAACTGATCTACGACATGTTGCTTTTGTTTAAAATAAGCTGTGTTTTCCTTGTTATAAGAAAACAGGGAAATACCCCCGCCTATGATCACGAGGATAAGTAACAACTTAACCATAAAGTTGACAAATAACTTCTTCGACGCAGGCAGACTCATAATTTTTATCAAACTTTACAGGTTTTATTTGGGCTTAACCTTTGGTATTGATGCCCATTTTGTCTGCAAAATGTGCACAATAGTCCCTTAGGTCTTCAACAATGTTTTTTTCGCCTGTAGCTCTTAAAAAACTATCACCCATGGTTTGTAAAGTTTCATAAAAGAAACGCTTCATCTCATCAACTGGCATATCTTTAGTCCATAAATCTATTCTCATTGAGTTTTTATAGTTATGGTCCCAAAGTGCCAACATCATTGATTTTGCCACCATTTGGTCTTTGTTCTCCGAGTCTGTAGATTCCCAAAGGATATTTTCGGGAACATTTTTCTCATCTAACTCTACGGTAATCTTTATTTCTGCTTTTTTCATTTCTTTGTCTTTCTATTCTCTATAATGTTCGTTATCCGAAAACACTTATTTTTAAAACCAAGACGAATATGGCAGTTAAGACTACAAGCACAAGTTGTATTAGCCAAAGTCTTGCCAAACTTGGTATAAATTTTCTAAAAATTTGATCGCTTAAAAGGGACACGAAGAAAACCATCAAGCCTAAGGCTATAAAAACTCCCTTAAACTCATCATTAGCGGGCACCAAAAGCCAGCGTTTATTAATGATTAGGCTCACCACAGCCATAATACTCAAAGCTGATACAATGTTTAATGGGGTTAGTCTTACTCTCAAAGTTATCTACGTTTTGGTCTGCTAATTTTCTTCGAACTTTTTTTAGGGTTATTGCTAAACTGATTCTTCTTTTCGTGGAACGCCCCTTTGAAATCGGGATTTTCTTTCCTCTTTTGGGCATCAATTTCCCTTGCTATGGATTGTCTTTCCTCATATGGGGTTTCTTCTACAAATACCTCTGTTGGCAAAGGCTTTTCTGTAATTTGCTGTCTAATGAGTTTTTCAATTTTATTGATATAGTATTTTTCGGCTTCGTTGTAAAAGGTAATGGCCGTTCCTTCATTAAATGCCCTACCTGTTCTACCAATACGATGTACGTAATCTTCGATGACAATAGGTACGTCAAAGTTGATCACGTGGCTTACTTCACTTACATCAATACCCCTAGAGGCCACATCCGTAGCAACTAAAGCCCTAATATTTCCCTCTTTAAAGCTATTGATGGAGTTGATACGTGTATTTTGCCCCTTATTGGCATGAATTACCCTTACCGCTTCTTCCCCAAACCTTCTTGAAATGAAGTTGGTAATGTTATCGGCTACTGTTTTTGTTTTACAAAAAATGATGAGTCTTTTAAATTCCGCATCGTTTTTGAGCAAATGCTGTAGCAGGTTAATTTTGGTTTTGAAATTAGGTACAGCATACAATATTTGTGTAACCGTTTGCGCTGGAGTCGCTTGTGCCGCAACTTCTATGGTTAACGGATTTTTCAAGAAATCTCCTGCTATTTTCTGAACCAAATCGCTCATGGTAGCAGAGAAAAGCAAGTTTTGTCGCTTACGAGGCACTACTTCCAAAATACGGTGGATAGAGCCGATAAAGCCCATGTCCATCATTTTGTCAGCTTCATCCAACACTAAAAACTGTAGACTTCTGGTATTAATGTCGCCAGCGAGGTAAAGATCTAAAAAACGACCAGGGGTAGCTACCAAAATATCCAGCCCTTTTGCAATTTGCTCCTTTTGGGTTTTAGGACCAATCCCTCCAAAAATCACTACGGTTCTAAGATCTGTATAGGTTGAAAACAGTTTTACTTGTTCCTCTATCTGTAAAGCCAGTTCGCGGGTTGGCACTAAAATTAAAGCTCTTGGATTTTCGCCCTGCGCATATTTCAGCTTCATGAGCATAGGCAACACATAAGCAGCTGTTTTTCCCGTTCCTGTTTGTGCAATACCAAACAAATCCTGACCAGACAAAACTGGGCCTATGGCTTTTTCTTGTATCGGAGTTGCTTCTACAAAGCCCGCTTCTTCAACTGCGTTCAATAGCTGTCTGTTGAGTTTAAACTCATCGAATTTTTTTGGCATAGCTGCAAATTTACGATTATTAGTCAGAAGTCCGACGTTCGACGATAGAAGTTAGGAAGGATAGATATAAACTTACAACCATTCAACAATCGAAAAACGACTTTTCTTCAGACTTTCAACTTCCGACTTCCGACTTTATCTATTACCTTTGAAGCATGAACACAATCTTGATTAAAGCAGCCAGCATTGTAAACGAGGGTAACATCTTCACTTCAGATCTTTTAATAAAAAACGGAAGAATTGAGAAAATTGATTCGAACATTAACGTTTCGGCTGATATAGAAATCAATGCAGAAGGTTTACACTTGCTACCAGGTATGATTGACGACCAAGTGCACTTTCGTGAACCTGGTTTAACCCATAAAGCTGATATTTTTACTGAAAGTATGGCTGCTGTGGCTGGTGGGATTACCTCTTTCATGGAAATGCCCAATACGGTACCCAATACTTTAACTCAAGAACTTTTGGCAGACAAATATGCCATTGCCCAGCATACTTCACTGGCTAACTATTCTTTTTATATGGGAGCCAGCAATGATAACATTGAAGAAGTGCTTAAAACCGACCCGAAAAATGTTTGTGGTGTGAAGGTATTCATGGGTTCATCAACAGGAAATATGTTGGTTGACAACGAAAAAACCTTAGAAAATATTTTTAGCAAAGCGCCTATGTTGGTAGCTACACATTGCGAAGATGAAGCGACCATCCGCCATAACTTAGCCGCTTATAAAGAGAAATATGGAGATGATATCACGATTGACATGCACCCACTCATTAGAAGTGCTGAGGCTTGTTACAAATCATCTTCATTAGCAGTAGAGCTTGCTAAACGTTACCAAACTCGTTTGCATATTCTGCACATTTCTACCGCTATGGAAGTGGGTTTATTTGACAACACGCTACCTTTAGCAGAAAAGAAAATTACCGCCGAAGCTTGTGTACATCACCTTTGGTTTAACGATACAGATTATGCAACGAAGGGTAATTTCATTAAATGGAATCCTGCTGTAAAAACCGCAGCCGACCAGGCTGGCATTTTGCAAGGCTTGTTGGATAATCATATTGATGTGATTGCTACCGACCATGCGCCTCACACCATTGAAGAAAAGAACCAAGCTTATTTACAGGCCCCTTCTGGCGGTCCTTTGGTACAACATGCCCTACCTGCATTGTTAGAAATGCACTTGCAAGGTAAAATCTCCTTAGAAAAGATCGTAGAAAAAGCTTCGCACAACGTGGCTACTTGTTTTAACTTAAGTGAGCGTGGTTTTGTAAGAGAAGGATATTGGGCTGATTTGGTTTTGGTTGATTTAAACGATCCTTTCAAAGTAACCAAATTAAATTCCTTATATAAATGTGGATGGTCGCCTTTTGAGGGACAAACTTTTGGTGCCAGCATTACCCACACTTTTGTTTCTGGAAACTTGGCTTACCAAAAAGGAAAGTTTATGACCAGTGAAACGGGACAGCGCTTAACGTTTAACAGATAATTCCTGATTTAAATTGACAGCTGTTAAGCATATACGCAACACGACTTTTGTCCTGTTAGCACTCACACTTATCATTTTTGTTTTAGGACTTTATCCTAAAGTAATTGAAAACTATTACAGCGAGCTCATCTATCCTGTAATTTCGATGACACAGCGTTCCATTGCTTCGTTTTTCCCTTTTGCCATTGGCGATTTGCTTTATACTTTGCTGATTATTTACGTCATTAAAGAGATAGTAACCTTCCTCAGCAAAACAAAAAAAGATAAGGATGCCTATCTATTTTTTGCCTTAAGGGGCTTGAACTTTTTGCTCATCATCTATATTTCTTTCAAGGTTTTGTGGGGCTTAAATTATGCTCGTCCCCAAATTAACGAACAACTTCAAATTAGTAAAAAGCCTTACCAAAAAGAGCAGCTTTTGCAGTTGAGCAGTTTGTTTATCGACAAATTAGAGAAGCTAGGCAAAGCAATTGGCGACACTACAGCTAATTATAACATAGCAGAACTACAGGACCATGCAGCCGTTAGTTATAACAAATTGGCGGTGAGACAACCCTTGTTCGAATACAAATACGATGCGGTTAAACCAGTAGTTAGTGGCTGGTTGACGAGTAAATTGGGTATAGAAGGTTATTACAACCCTTTATCTGGCGAAGCCAATATTAATACCAAGCTTCCCAAATTTGTTTTGCCTTTTGTAGTTTGCCACGAAATGGCACATCAAGTGGGTGTCGCCCGTGAAGATGAAGCTAATTTGGTGGGTTATTTGGCGGCCATTCATAGCGAAGATATCCAATTTCAATACGCTGCTTATTATAACATGCTAAGGTATTTGCTGTTCGAAATCAGGATGAAATACCCTGAGGATTACAATACCCTCATTACCCAGATACCGCAGCAGGTGATGGATAATTTTAAGCAGGAAAGAGAGTTTTGGGCAAAATACAACGGCTCTATGTCGGTTTACATAGGCAAAACCTTCGATAAAATCCTAAAGCTTAACAACCAACAAAAAGGAATTAACAGCTACCAGGATATTGTACTTTGGTTAGTGAATTACCATGAAAAAGAATTGGCGGCTCTCAATTGACAGTTTTCAGTTCTACGTGCAAATAAATAATGCTAACTGAGAATTGTAAACTGAAAACTGGTTATCCGTGTATCGCTTCTTTATTACCGTAGCTTTTGATGAGGTTTCCTTCAAATTCCAGCCATTCTTTCCAACGTTTATCCACGTCAACATCAATAGTGTACTTGCGTGCAAAGTTTAGGAAAGTAGTGTAATGTGTCGCTTCAGAAACCATCAACTCATGGTAGAATTTGGCCAATGCTTCATCTTTAATATTTTGCGACAAGACCCTGAAACGTTCGCAACTACGGGCTTCAATCATGGCGGCAAACAATAACCTGTCAATAAACGCTTGGTTACGGCTACCGTCTTTTTTGCTGAACTTTACCAATCGTCCTACATAATCATCCTTGCGCTCGCGGCCCAAGGTGTAACCACGCTCCTTAATGATGTTGATCACCATTTGAAAGTGTTCCAATTCCTCTAAAGCAATGGCCGTTAGTTCATCCACCAAATCCTGATGCTCCGAGTTTTGCGTAATTAACGTAATGGCATTACTGGCTGCTTTTTGCTCACACCAAGCATGATCGGTCAAGATTTCTTCTAAGTTAGATTCGGCAATATTGGCCCAACGCGGATCGGTGAGTAGTTTAAGTCCTAGCATGGCTGCAAAATTAAGAAAATAGCCACAGATGCACAGATTTTTGTTTTTGAAACTATTTTAATCTTTTCATTAACAATCATTTTTCGCTATTGCGAGCTTGGCGAAGCAATCTCTATAGATAGATAATATTTAAAACATCTGTGTATCTGTGGCCGATTAAATGCACCTTTGTAAAACATGGCGACTAGAAAAGTTTTGTTCATTGGCTTGGTTTGGCCAGAGCCCACGTCTTCTGCAGCAGGTACCAGAATAGTACAGTTGGTACAATTATTTTTAGCCAATGGCGATGAAGTACATTTTGCCTCGGCCGCTTCCAAAAGCGAGTTTAGCTTTGATTTGGAAAATTTAGGCATTATCAATCACGACATTAAACTTAACGATAGCTCCTTTGATACTTGGCTCGCTGCTTTAAATCCTAATTTGGTGGCTTTCGACAGGTTCATGATCGAGGAACAATATGGCTGGCGAGTGCAGGAAAAATGTCCGAATGCGCTGAGGATTTTGGATACGGAAGACTTGCATTTTTTACGACAGGCTCGACAAACAGCTCTTAAAAACAAAAAAAGCCTTGCACAAATTGATTTATATAACGACGTAACGAAGCGAGAACTGGCCGCTATTTTACGTTGCGATTTGTCTTTAATCATTTCTCAAGCGGAAATGGAGGTTTTGGAAACGTTCAAGATCAATTCGCAAATCCTTTACTACCTACCTTTTTTAGAAGAAGAAATTACTGCTATTTCAAACTGGAACACTTTTGAAGAGAGAAAAGACTTGGTTTTTATTGGAAACTATTTGCATGATCCCAACTGGCAAACCCTGCAATATTTAAAAACAATGGTTTGGCCGCTATTGCGAAAAAAGCTACCTGAAGCTTCCCTACATATCTATGGGGCTTATGCTTCAGAAAAAGTAACACAACTTCATAACCCAAGAGAGAAATTCCTAGTACATGGCAGAGCTGAAAATGCCAGAACAACCATTGTCCAACATCGCATATTGCTTGCTCCCCTACTTTTTGGAGCAGGCGCCAAAGGTAAATTTGTAGATGCCATGCAAACAGGAACACCCATTGCCACCAGCAGTGTTGGTGCAGAGGGAATGGCTAATGGTTTAGATTGGGCGGGCATTATCAGTGACAATTTAGAACAACTTGTTGATGAAACTGCAGCGCTTTACAACGATCAAATCCTTTGGGAAAAAGCACAACAGAACGGCATTCAAATCATCAACCAACTATATGCTAAAAGCAAGTTTGAAGTACCATTTCTAAAACAAATCGCCCATCTAGAGGGAAATCTCACAGCGCATCGACAACAGAATTTCTTGGGGGAAGTATTGAAACATCATACCTTGCAAAGCACAAAGTATATGTCGCTGTGGATCGAAGAAAAGAATAAGTAAACAAGCATACTCGTCAAAATATGGAAGAAATCAATGAATTAGAAACCACCTTATTGAATGGTTTAGTCGAAAAATATCCGTCGTTAAGATCACACCTTCCTCACCTAAAGGTTTCCAAAAGACAAATTTCTGGTTTTAGCTTGTACGTGTATTTTTCCTATGTTGATTTTAACGAAGAACCAGAAATGATCAATAGTCTATTTAGCAATGGCGAAAAGATCATGATACCAGCGCTTAAAGAAGGTTTAAGCTATGTGGTTGATGTTACCGCAGGAATGGTTGAGCATATTGAGTTTTCCACCTACAAAGAAAAATGGGATGGCACTTTTGGAGAATATCAAATAGTGGAAAGTGAAATAGGAAATCAGTAAGCAGTCTGTCTAAAATTGTGGTTTTATGCTTAAATTAACTAAATTATAACATCTAACGTCATCTCAGCATGGTCAACGAACAAAAACAACTCGATTTAGAGAAATATCATACTATTGTATTAGCCACTATAGATTATTTAAAGGAAAGTTTAGAACGAAGTTTTATTTTTGATGGTATCGATTCTGTAGCGGAGTATTATCACGAGCAAAAAATACAAACGGAGAAAAATTTCGAGCAACGTCGGTTGGATAGACTTCAAAAAAGACTGATTAGCCTCACCAAAGGTCTACTCCACAAAGTCGACCTAAACTTCTCTACTTATATCAAAGAAAAGACTGGATATGAGGTTGATATTTTCGATGATTTGCGAAAACGTACTGAAGTCATTATTACACAAGGCAAAATCAGTAACCAAAAAGACCTCAACGATGTTTCCAATGCCTTAGAATTGTACAAGCAAATTTTAAATGAGGAGGAAAAAGTTAAAAAACTTGAAGATCTTATTGTTAAACATGCTAACGATCAATCAATCTCAAAGACACCCAATGTAACAGTCATCAAAAAAGTTGTTAAAAAACTTGATGACAACACAGAAGAAGTAACCATAACAGAATCGACAGGCCCTAAGCCAAAGCATTTCGAAGAAGAAGTACAAATTTCTCCAGATGGCAAACGTAAAGTGCGCACCACTCAATGGGCAGATAAACATCATGCGGCAACCTATGTTTCAGTCGATTTCCCAACAGCTAATGGTCCAGTTTATGGCACAAGTGGCATCAACCCGATGATTAAAGCTTGGTGGAAAGATAATTCAACCATCGTGATTGAGACCAGCAAAGAATTTCCTGCGAATACACAATATAGAAAAATCAGTAGCTTCGACGATGTGGTCACTATTGAATACATAGAGCACTAACGATCTTACTTTCTAATCAGAGCTTAAACATAACCAACCTTTTTACAACATTCAAACATTCCAATCCCCAAAGCTTACAACATTATCGTAAATTTGCCGCATGGCAAAAATATCCATCAACCTGGCAACAGGTTCATTACAACAAGAAGAAATTATTGTAGGCATTGATTTAGGCACCACCAATAGTTTGGTCGCATTTATCAATCCAGAAAAAAATCCACAGGTGATTAACGATGCGGGCAAAGGCGTATTGGTACCTTCTGTGATTCACTTTAACGAGCAAGGCGATGCCGAAGTTGGTAATGAGGCCAAAGCTTATTTAACAACCGATCCAACCAACACCATTTTTTCCGTAAAACGATTATTAGGCCGCTCTTACAAGGACGTTGCTGAACATAGTGATATTTTTAGTTACAAAGTAATTGATGATGATACCGATGCTTTAGTAAAAATTAAAGCAGGCGATAAATTCTATACCCCTATTGAGCTGTCGGCTGAGATTTTAAAAGAATTGAAAGCCCGTGCCGAGCATGCTTTAAAAACACCAGTAAACCGTGCGGTAATTACCGTACCTGCGTATTTTAACGATAGCCAACGACAAGCCACCCGCGATGCGGGAAAGTTAGCAGGTCTTGATGTGCTACGTATTGTAAACGAACCAACAGCCGCCAGTTTAGCTTATGGTTTGGGTTTAGATCCTTCGCAACAAAAAACCATTGCAGTTTATGATTTAGGTGGTGGTACTTTCGATGTTTCTATCCTTCAAATCCAAAATGGCATTTTTGAAGTGTTGAGCACCAACGGGAATACTTTTTTAGGTGGCGATGACTTTGACCGCGCCATCTTCAATTATTGGGTAGAGAAAAACCAACTTGATGCAGCAGCAGTTGCAAAAGACAACGTATTCACACAAAGTTTACGTTTGCAAGCAGAAGCGGCCAAGAAAGCACTGACTACCCAAAATCTTTATAACGAAAAATTAGGTGACATTTGGTGCACGCTCGATAAACAAACTTTTGAAAGCTTAATTGCAGCCAAAGTGCAAGAAACCATTGAGGCTTGTCAACTTGCGTTGAATGATGCATCATTGAGCATTGCAGATATTGACGAAGTGGTTTTGGTTGGCGGTTCTACACGTACGCCATATGTGAAAAAAGCGGTAAGTGAGTTCTTTGGAAAAACAGCTCACGACAACATCAACCCTGATGAAGTAGTAGCCTTAGGTGCAGCTGTACAGGCAGATATTTTAGCGGGAAATCGTTCTGATATTTTATTGCTAGATGTTACCCCTTTATCGCTAGGTATTGAAACCATGGGCGGTTTAATGGATGTCATTATTGCCAGAAATAGCAAAGTTCCTACTAAAGCTGGTCGCCAATACACCACTTCTATAGATGGACAAGTGAACATGAAAATCTCCATTTATCAAGGTGAACGTGATTTAGTGAAAGAAAACCGTAAACTGGCTGAGTTTGATTTAAAAGGTATTCCTGCCATGCCTGCTGGCCTGCCTAAAGTAGATATTAATTTCCTGCTGAATGCTGATGGTATTTTAACCGTACAAGCTATTGAATTACGTTCGGGCGTAAAACAGGAAATCGAGGTTAAACCTAGCTATGGTCTTAGCGACGAAACTGTAGAAAAAATGTTGATCGACAGCATTACCAATGCGCAAAGCGATGTAGCCCAACGTATGCTGATTGAAGCACGTAGCGAAGGGGAACAATTGGTTTATACGGCCGAACGTTTTATCGAAAAAAACAAAGCCTTACTTACAGAAACCGAGATTGCAGATACCCAAACCTATATCCAACAGGTAAATGATGCCTTAAATAGCGGCGAAAAAGATTTAATTTTGAAGAAAACAGATGAGCTCAACGAATTTACTCGCCCATTTGCGGAAAGGGTAATGGATACCGCCATAGGACAGGCGATGAAAGGCAAAAAAATAGACGAGTAAACCAAAAAAAGCCATTAGTGATAATGGCTTTTTTTAATGCTATTTGTTTTGTTATTGTTTAAATGCTTCTTTCATCATGCTTTCGAGTTCTGGCTTATGCTCTTCAATCACCTTACGCCCCATATCCATACCTTTTTCCGTTAAACTGGTCATTTTGCTGGCATATTTCTTTCCTGTTGGTGACGAATAAAATTTAGTAAGCTCATTCAATTCAGCTTCCGTAAATTCATCGGTGTACATTTTCAAAATACGGGGTTTAAGCACTTCATAAGTAAAATATTTACCCATAAATGCCGTCATTACCTGCTTAAACTTTTCCCGATACTGCTCAGGGACAGCACTAATTTGAGTGCCTAACATTGCGTCTACGACGCCATCAAAACTTGCTTTCACACCAGAAGCCTCTGCAAATTGTTCGCTAGCTTTTAAATGTTGTGCCGTTTGCGAAAAAGCAAAACTAGGCAATGCAATTAGTGCTGCAATAAAAAATCTCTTCATGTTTTAGTTTAAAAATTGGTTTAATATAGGGATATAATTCTTACGAGGAGTAAAAATTAGTAGTTTAGTAACGTAAACCTTTATACTACTACCATTCTCTTTACTACAATGAAAAAAAACATCCTTATCGCCTGTTTTTTGGCTTATTTCAGTACATCTTTTGCACAACAACGTATTGTTACTACAGACATTAAAAACTTTTGGCAAGCCTACGACCAAATTAAATTGACGACCGATAGCGCTAAGCAAGTTGATTTAATCAACCAGCACTATATTCAAAAAGGAACCCCAGGCTTAAAGGCGCTCATGCAAGTGAGAAATTACAATGCACAAGGTTTTGTAAATGCCATTAAAAACTATCCCCAGTTTTGGGCATCAGTTAGAAATAACACCTTAAAGGCCGATGATTATGCCAAGGAGATCGAAAAAGCAGTGATATTACTAAAGGAGCTTTATCCTGAATTAAAACCAGCTACCATTTACTTTAGTATTGGTGCTTTGCGCACTGGCGGAACTACACTTGAAGACAAAGTATTGATTGGTGCCGAGATTTCGATGACGGACGAAAAAACAAACACCGAAGAACTTCAAAAAGGTTTTCCACACTTACCTGGCTTTTTTAAAACCAGACCCATTGATGGCTTAGTTTTCACCAATACCCATGAATATGTACATACCCAGCAAAAAACCACTATTGGCAATACGCTCCTAACTCAGGTAGTAATAGAAGGCGTTGCTGAGCTGTTGGCCGAAAAATCCTTAAAAGTGGCCTCTCCCAATCCTCAAATAGCATTTGGGAAGGCTAATGATGCAAAAATAAAAGTGGCATTTGAAAAGGAAATGTTTTCGAGCTCAGTTGCCAACTGGCTATATAACAGTCCTAACAACGAATTTAAAATGCGTGATTTAGGTTATTACGTAGGTTATGCCATTTGTGAGAAATTCTATAACCTTTCGAAGAATAAAAAAGCAGCGATTAAGGAAATGATCGAACTGGACTATAATAAAGAAGAAGACTTAATTGCTTTTGTAGAAAAATCTAAGTATTTCGCAAAACCTTTGGCTGTTTACAAAGAGGCATTCGAAAAATCTAGGCCACAGGTAATTGGCATCAAAGAATTTGAAAATAACAGCCAAAATGTTGATGTGAATACCAAAACGGTAACCCTTTATTTTTCGCAGCCCATGAATGTTAACTCTAGAGGTTTCGACTATGGGCCAACGGGCGAAAAAAATGTTTTAATGGTACAAAAAGTGCTTGGCTTTTCGGAAGATAAAAAATCTTTCAGTTATGAAGTAAAGCTCGAACCTAACAGACACTATCAGAGTGTAGTTACAGAAAGATTTAGAAATGAGGCTGGTATTCCATTGAAGGCTTATCTGATCAATTTTAAAACAGCGGAGTAATGCGATAACAAAACTTACGAAGCTTTAAAATCTTCGTAAGTCTGAATAAACTCAAACCCATTTTGTCATTCAGCAGTTGGCAAAGCATCTATGCTATAATCTAGTTTCTGGCTTTCAACCTAAGGTAAACAACTCCATTCAGATCGAGGAAGCCATTATCCATAGGTTGATGACGTGCTGCCGGTAGCGGGAGACCGTCAACCTATGGATAACGGATTCCTGCCACTAGCGCGAAGGTTTCAACCTAACTTGGCATATTGCTTCTACGCAACACAAGACTTACGAAGTCTATTACACTACCCAAAAACCTCGTAGGTTTTAGAAACCTACGAGGTTTAAAAATAAAGCCTTACAAATATTTCGCCTCGTATTCTCTTTCGTAATTTTTAGAGATTTCCGTTACTTTCAACCATTTTGCAGTACGTAAAGATGCGCTAGATGGATAATAGGAAACCACCACTTTAACAGGCTCATTGTAGTTATCCGTACCTTCATAAATCATTGATTGAATTTCATCTTTGTCTTCAATATCAACCTTTGAGTATTTATAGGTTTTAAACAGCACTTTCTTCTTCATGTTCACAAACTTAATCACGTCCTTCCCATCGCCGTTAAGTGCTTGATAGATACCCATGGTGTTGTCCAGTTTTTCCCACTTTCGCCATTCTCCGTATTCACCATTTTCCATCTTTAATCTGGATCTTGATTTTAGTAAGTCGATAACAAACAAAGCTGGGTTTTCTTGTAAGGCAACCGTGGTTTGAATTGCTGATAGAATGACAAATAAACTTAAAATATACTTCTTCATTTGATTAAATTTTATGGTTTAAATTAAATTCTGATAGATGTTTTACCTGTACCACCACAAGAGGTGCAGCTACTGTAACTACCGAAAGAGACCGAACTAGAGCCTTTGGTTTTATAACCTCCATACACCGTAGTATGAGTTTTTCCAGACCCAAAACAGCTACTACACATTACACTCACACTTTGTTTCTGACGTTTAGGCGCTTGGTCTTTGATGTTCATTTCTTGGTTCCGCAATTTATTGGTTAATCTTTGGGCTTCTTTTTTGGCCTCTGCATGTCCCTTGTCGGCGGCTAGCAAATAGATTTTGCGAGCTATTTGATCGCTCTGTTTAGTGCCAATACCCATCTCATAAAAGTAAGCGACTATATAGGTGGCATCCCAATCGGCTCGTTCAGCTGCTTTTACGTACCAATCAAAGGCGAGCTGTTGGTTCTGTTTATCATCTCCCAGCTTGAGATAATAGGTACCCAATGCTGTCATTGCGGGGGTGTATTTATGATTTGCCGCGGCCTCAAACCATTTTATTCCCTCCTGCACAGATTTTTCCACGCCTGTACCGTTGAAATACATGATGGCTAGGTTGTTTTCTGCCTTAGCAAAGCCTTGCTCCGCTGCTTTTCTGTACCATTTTACAGCCTCATCTAAAGATTGTGGAACCGCCCGTCCTTCATCGTACATTAAGCCCAAACTATTTTGCGCCATAGCAGAACCTTGTGTTGCAGCTTTTTGATACCACTTAAAAGCTTCTTCATCGGATTGTCTTACACCCGTTCCAGCGATATAGAAACTGGCAATGTTATTTTGTGCCTGAGCATGTCCCAATTGTGCTGCCTTTAAAAAGTATTTCGCCGCTTCAGCTTCAGAAATCGCTACACCATTGCCATCCAAATAACAAATAGCCAAATTATATTGAGCAGAAGCATGGTTCATATCAGCAGCTTTACGATAGTTTTTCACCGCCTCATCGTAATTTTTCTGTTCATAAAAAGCAGTACCTGCTTTGTAAAATTCTTCGGCAGTTTGGGCTTTAACAATCAAACTGAAAAACAGTAGCGATATGAGTATGAAATGCCTCATCATTATCTTTTTACAATGATTTTATGCTGGCTAATGGTCCCATTTTGATGCACTACTTTAACTACATACCATCCATTGTTTAATGATGTAGGTAAAGAAAATTCATTCTCTTGGCTATTTATTCTTGCCAATTGTTTACCTGAAAAGTCATACACTTCAGCAAATTTCGCGGCGTCATTAGCGATGCGGAACGATTTAGTGACTGGATTAGGGTAAATAATTAGTTTTTCGGCAGCTAGCATTAAATCGAACTTCACTGTTCGAATTTCACTATATTCAAAATCTCCATTAAAATCCAACTGTTTTAAGCGGTAATAGTTGTATCCATTTGCTGGTTGTACATCTTTATAGCTATAAGTAGATAGTGTATTGGTGGTGCCTTTGCCTGCTACCGCACCAATGTTTTCAAATGATTTACCATCGATACTTCTTTCTATCAAAAACTTCTCGTTGTTTAATTCGCTAACTGTTTTCCAATTTAATATTACCTCCATAGCCGATGTTTTAGCAGTAAAATCTATGAGCTTAATGGGTAAGGTAACTGGCACATCTCCACTTGCAATACCAATCGCAAAATCAGAGAAGCCTGTGATATTTCCAGCAGTAGCCGTTACCAATCCCGCTGCTGAAGTAGCTGTGCCATTGTCTCCATAAAAGCCCCATGCCGAGGAAGAGTTATTACGTTTCAGCACCACATAATTGCGAACATCTGCCGCACCATTAGTATATCCAGTGCCTCCAAGTGTAATTGAGTAGCTTCCTGAAGCTAAGGCTACATTTGGGGTTACCGTCCATATTCCTGCATTTAATAAAGAAGTTACGGCTTTACCACCTGCGGTAGTATTAGGTACAGCACCATTGATGGTTTTACTGAAACTGGCGACAATAGTTTGAGGTCCGGAAATATTATTTAATTGGAGGCTTATAGGTGCATAGCGATCTGTAGTACCTATGGGAAATGTATAATTTCCATTGGCATTCACCTTACTTGTGAGCTTACCTGCTACATAGCTGATTGCTGAACCCCCAATAACATTGTTATTTACCACTAAGGGATACAATTCAAATGAAATATTCATGATACCTTTGGTAAGGATTAAATCGCCATTGATGGTACCTCCGTAACTTGAAGCGGTACCAATAAAATCTAACTCAATAGATTGATTGATGGGTGACGTGAAGTAGAATGCTAAACCTGCATTTTTAATGAGGATTTTACCCGTCCCAGTTGGCGCTACTGGTGCAGTTGTATTAAATGTACCAGTAAAAGTTCCAGTTTCGTTTATTTCTATGGTACCGTTATTTACGATACCAAAAGGCGCAGAAAAATTAAGTGGCAATTGCACCTTTGCTCCTGGCGCAATTTCAATTTTTGCAGGTTTTGCATTATTAGGGATAGAAGTTGGGTAATTCGGCAAGCCACCTGCAATCATTGTCTTCTTGGTTCCATCAGGAATTCCATTATCCCAATTATCAGCATCATTCCACAAGCCATTGGCAGCATTACCTGTCCATTTCGTAATTTGTGGAACTGGCGTTAACGTTTCATCAAATTGAGCAACAAATAAATCTCCAGGATAAGTACCACTTGCAGTAGCGCTATAAGTATTATTAGCAAACTTAATAGAATTACCATAACGACCACCAACGGCTATTTTATGGTTCTGTCCTATTTCTAATATATTTAATGCACCAGAGTTCCAGGCAGAACCATTGATCTCGAAAGAGTTCACCCATACATTTTGTCCGTTGCTGGCATTATATTTCATTACAAAACCCAGTGCAAATGTATTATTGGCTGGTATGTTAAACAGGTAATCCCCTATTGCTCTTGCCCCTGCGTAGCCTGCTTGATCGGTAAGTACGCTATATACAAATCCGTTTTTCACCCTAAACATAGATCCTGAAGCGAGATAAGGAGAAGCATAACTATATTTCACTGCCGTTCCATTATTGTCCAACTCAAAATACCGATTAGTACCAGTTGTTGTAGGTATTCCTTGAAAGGCTCCACCGCCACCACCGCCAAAAACAATGTAGCTTTTTCCCTGCTCATCGACCGTGTACCCCAGTTGCACCTGTATGTTTGGAATGGTTTGTATCCATCTTTTTTGCCCATTGTTATCTAACGATACAATAAAGCTCGACAAGCCAGTGGTTACTATATCTTGCCCTGCAATTTTTACGGTTGCAGCACTGGCCGTAAAACACGTAAAATAGATATTGCCTGCGGCATCCATCAAATCTTTAAAGCGTGCGCCACCATTTGAACCCGCATTGATACTTTCTACTTTCCAAATCACCGTACCATCCGTTTTGCTAACTTTAAGAATATTGGTTGCACCCTGTCCATTTTCCATCAGAATCAAGTTCCCATCGGCACTTAGGTTAATGCCGCAAATTTCATATAAAGTCAAAAACTTATTCCATAGCATATTGCCATTACTATCGTATTTTGCAAAAAAAGATCGTCCAGATAAGGTAGGTGTATCATCGGTACCTCCTATATAAAAATCACCGCTTGCATCTACTGTAATTATTTTGCTTAGCTCATTATAACCCGTAGGTGGCGTATGTCTTTTAAGCCACAAAACCGTTCCCGCAGCGTTATATTTCACTATAAAAATATCTCTGCCTGTTGGAGCTGGCAAGCTAAAAGCACCTAAGGTAATGGCTGTGCTATATTGTCCTACAGCATAAGTATTTCCGTTAGCGTCTACTGCCAAATCTGTAGGTTCGCTCGCAGGTGCAACAGATACACCCGATGTTGATACCCAATCCCAACCCGCACCAGATTGCGCAAAAGAAAAGAGGTGAACACCAATAATTAAAATAGAAAGTAGCAATTTTTTCATTTTGAAAACGATTAGAATAAAGCGATAGTGAAATTTATTTGGTCATCTCCAACACTAAGCCGTATTGACTGGTCATTTTCAGGTTACTGCTGCTCACCGAATTAACTATCCAAGTACCACCGCCACTGAGTACGGTGTAATTCCCGTCTGTTTTAGTGAAAGTAACTTTTGTATTGTTGTCGGAAACTGTAAATGTGTCACTTTCTTTACTGGTTGTGGTACCATTAAAAGAAACTACGAAGTTAGAGGTGCCTCCAGTTGAGGAGGTAGAAGTTGCAGAAAAAGTACCATAGGCTGGCGATTGCAATGCCTGACCGTCGTACTTACTGATTTTCCAGTTTCCAGCTAATGCCACGGTGGTGTCGGCTTCCTTATCCTTATCTTTTTTGCAAGCAATAAACGTGGCAATGGCTATCCATAGAATGAAAGAGAATTGAGCAAGTTTGGTTTTCATATCTGATAATGATCTGGTTTAAATGATCATTACAAAGTTGAAAATCAGCTACTCGGCATACAATAGAGATAAAAACTCATTTTGATAGGTACAAATACCTATAGCTTACTCTAAACCATTGGCAATGGCATATTTCACCAAACCAACAGTACTTTTGCAATTGCATTTCACAAACAGATGTTGACGATGGTTATCTACCGTTTTCTTACTGATAAATAGCTTCTCAGCAATTTCTTCGCTCGTAAACTCTTTTACAATAAGTGTTAGTATTTCCTTTTCTCGTGGAGAGAGTACATTCAGTTTTTCATCTTGTACTTTTTGCTTTTGGTACTGTCCGTAAATGATAGGTACAATATCCTGTGAAAAGTATGTTCCTCCATTGGTGATGCGATGGACTGCCTGTAGCAGTTCACTACGTCCCGAATTTTTAAGGATATAACCATCGGCTTCGGCCAACACTGCCTCTTTTACCGCTTGAGTATTGTTATACATCGATAAAATGAGCACTTGGATATGTGGAAACTGTGCTTTAATCATCTTGCACAGTTCAGTACCAGACAATAAAGGCATGCTGATATCGGTAAGTACCAAATTGTATTTATGAGGATTAACGTTAATCAAATCAATGGCCTCCTGTCCATTATTCGCTTCTGAAACAACATGATAGTGTTGATGATCCAACATCATTTTCAAACCATCAATCACCATTTGGTGATCGTCGGCAATAAGTATATTGATATTTTCTGTGCCCATGTTAAGCAGGAATGCTAATTTCTATTTGTGTACCAATTAATTTTTCTGACTTGATATTCATGTCACCATCCATCAAATGTACTCGTGCCGATATATTCTTCCAACCAATTCCTTTCGAATCGTCTATTTTCGAAGTATCAAAGCCATCTCCATCATCCTTAATGGCAATCAGCATATTTTCGTTTGCTTTTTTAATATCAATAGAAATATGGGAAGCATTGGCATGTTTAATCATATTGTTGAGTACTTCCTGTACAATACGATAAATAGAGAGTTTATTCTGCTCGGTTAACGGTACTTCATCCATTTCCTGTGCTACATTTAAATCTACCTTTGTTTTTCCTGCGTCGTTAATCTTCTTGCAAATATCTTCCAAGGCAGCAAACAAGCCAAAATTTAAAGCTTCTGGAATAAGGTTATGTGAAATGGCTCTTAATTCGGTGATGGTTTTATCTACCAAGCTAAGCGTCCCTTCAACGGTTTTATCTGAGGGGTTTAGGGTAGAAACGTTCATTTTCACCACAGAAAGCATTTGCCCTATCCCATCATGCAGATCGCGAGCTATACGGATGCGTTCATTTTGCTCGCCCTCAAAAACAGATTTGGTAGCGATTTCCTGTTGCTTATAAATTTCTGTTTGCAACTGGTTTTGCTGTTTAAGTTGATTACGCTTATAAAAAGAGAAAGAAATACCGCCCAAAGCCAAAAACACCACAAGGATTGAACCCATGGCTAAATTACGCTGCTCTAGCTCCAGCTTTTTATTTTTCAGCTCTAGGTTTTGTATACGCGATTGTTTTTGTAACGCTTTAATGTCTTGAGTCTTCTTTTGCGCATCTAGTTTTTGATTGGCAAGTGCTTGGTTTTTATTCGATAGCTCCAAACCATTAATCGTGATTTGCTGCTGCTGTGTGGTAAGCAGAGATTTATTTTTTGAAATTTCCAGCGCATTATTTTTGAGCTGTAGGGCTTTAATGGCATTTTCCTTATTCAATAGAAATATCTGCGCCTCTTTTTTAGAAGTTTCATATTTCGTTTGCAGCTCGTTTATTTTAGCCAAATTATCTTTATTTAACAGACTATCCTTCATCAAATCGTAGGATGTAAATGCCCTCATCCCCTTATTTTTCTGCCCACTTTCCTGATATAATAGAATATAGTGCCTTTTAATGTTCATCTTGGATAAAGATAAATTGGCCTTGTCTGCTAATGAGGTTGCTTCAGCTAATTTTTGTTCTGCCAAGTCATATTTCTTTTCAACGACGAATAACTTTACTTCATTTAAAATGACTTCTATATCATTAACTGGATTCCCTGTTTTTACCGAATATTGCAAAGCCTTTTTCAAATAATTTTCTGCTTCTTTCTCTCGATCTGTCTCATCAGCAACATTAATTAACTGACCATAAATTTTACGCAGCGCATCTGGCCTATTAATTTTCTCGTAAAAAGGTATTAATTCTAAGAGATGTTGTTCAGCTTGTTTATATTCTTTAAGCTTTAGCTCTATTGTTGCAACATTAAATTTTGTATTAGACCATAACAATTCATCTTTCAGCTCCTTAAATAAGGAAATTGCTCTATTATTGTAGGACAAGGCATCTTTGAAATTTCTCATTCTATTACTTAACACCCCCAATGCAGCCAAATTAGACGCCATATTAACCTTGTCATTTATTTTTTCATTAATAGATAAAGCCATTATTTCATAGCGTAAAGCGTCTTCATAATTCCCCATGTACATGTAGGAAGTACCTATGTTTAACAACACTTTAGCTTGAAAGGGGGAATTCTTTATCTTTTCAAAAATTTGCAAGGCACTTAAGGCTGTGTTAATTGCTTCCGTATCTCTTCCTAATGAAGATTGAGCATTTGATATATTCATCAACGAGTTAGCTATGAAAAACTCGCTCCCTGTTTTTTTGCTGTACGATAACTGTTTATCGAAAAAAGAAAGAGCTTCCTTAATTTTTCCTCTTTTAGCGTTTGTAGAACCAAAAACCTCATATATTTTGGCAAATAGCGAGTCGCTTTTTAATTTAACGGCAATACTTAGTGCTTCACTCAGCTGGCTCTTTGTTAAAGCGGTATCTTTTAGAGAATTTTTCTTTGCATTGGCAATATAATTATTGGCCAAAGTTAATTCTGTAATATTTTGCTGGCTATAAACGTCTAAGGATAAAACTATTACAAAACAGCACAAAAATAGAGATCGAAGATGGTGTTTCATTATAAAAAGCCTTTTAATCTCCTAATATAGAAAACATTAACATACATTTTAATTGTGCTCCAAAAGTTTATACTTAATAGTATATCTTTAGATTTCACAAAATTTACCGCATGCAGCATTTCACTAACGAAACCATAGATTTAAGCACACTTCCTAAATACGAAGAAACACCATTAACCCATCCCGACCCAAAATATTGGAGGGTAATCATCATTAACCTATTTATTTTTTTGTTATTGATAGCCATTGGTCTTGGTCTACTTATGCTTTTTAACGAAAGTGTAAGTATGAATTGGGTATTATGGACAGCGCTCTTTATAGTTTTTGCCATATTCGTATGTCTAATTTCCCGTGCCAGCTTTAAAAGAAGAGGTTTTGCATTAAGGGAAAAAGACGTGTTGTATAAAAGTGGTATCATTGCCGAAAAAACGACTATCATTCCCTTAAATCGTATACAACATGTGGCCCTCAATGAAGGGATGTTCTCAAGAATGTTTGGTTTGGGCACCCTACAAATTTATACAGCTAGCGGTTCAAGCGGCGAAATGCATATCGCAGGAATTGAAATAGAACAGGCCAAAGCTATCAAAGAAGCACTAGTACAACGATTGGTCATTAACACTAAAGCAGAAAACGAATAATGTCTCTAGATTTTAGTCAACCTCAACGACAATCTGCTGCAGGTATCATCATTAATGGAGCTTATGTAGCCCAGCACTTGGTAAGAGCTATGTTTATCCCCTTGGCGCTCTTCATTGTAAAAGCCAACAAAACAGCGCTTTTATACACCGCATTTGGTATAATCGCAGTGGTAGTCCTTGCATTTGTATACGGCTATTTCTACTACCTTAAGTTCACGTTTTACCTTAATCCACTTAAACAGGAATTTGTAATTGATAAAGGCATTTTTAGTCGTAAGCATTTAACTATTCCCATAGAAAAAATACAGCAGGTAAACATTAACCAAGGTTTTTTGCAGAAAATAATTGGAGTTTACAGCTTGCAAATTGATACCGCTGGAGCGGATAGTAAAGAGGTTGACATTAGAGCCATTAACGGTGAAATTGCGCAGGCGTTGAGACAACATTTGTTGCATGGACAGCGCACGCCAACGGCAAACGAAAGTGATAAAGAAACAACAGTAGCAGTAAGTACAGATGCTCCTTTGATCAAAATTACAGCCGCTACCCTATTAAAAATTGGCCTTACCAGCAATTATGGCCAAAGCATTGCGCTATTGATTGGTTTTGGCTACGCTGTTTTCCATAACATTAAAGAACTACTTAAGGCTTTGGACAATGACTATGGCCAAGTAGAACAATTTGTAAAAAGTGGTTTCACCTTATTTTCTATTGGCATTGTTTTGGCCGCTATTGCAGTGCTACTATTGGCCACCAATGTCATCAGGACTTTCATAAAATACTTCGATTTTCAGTTAAGTAAGCACAGCCAATCACTGTTAATTTCTGCTGGATTGTTAACCAAGAAAAACACATTGCTCCATCCCAATAAAGTACAAATTACGGAGTATAGCCAAAACTATCTACAAAAGAAAATTGGCTTGTTCAAAATGTCGTTAAAACAAGCGCATGCAGGCCGCGAGCAATCAGAAAAGGAAATGAAGAACAACAACACAGAAATTCCAGGTTGTAGTGCTGCCGAAAAAAATGAGCTTTTAAGAATGATTTTGGGCAGACTTCCCAAGGAGGGCAGTACTTTTAAACCAAATTGGCGCTATCTTAACCTGCCTATTGTATTCCAAGTGCTTTTACCTGTGTTGATTTACGGCATCTTTTATTATTTGATTGCGGAAGTAAGAGCATACTACCCCTTGGCAGTGGCTTATTTCGTCATTACATTAATATTGACTTATGTCGGTTACACCAAACATCGCATTAGCGTATCGGATGCCTATATCATTAAACAAAGTGGCATTTGGGACATCTCTCAAGAAATCATTGAACCTCATAAAATACAATCCATCAGTACCTCACAATATCCTTGGCACAAAAAATTAGATATTGGACATGTAAGTTTGCACACCGCAGCGGGCAGCATTTCCTTCAGCTATGGAAATTTTACTGAAATAAAGACCTTGGTAAACTATTGGCTTTATCAGGTAGAGAGTGGAGACGAAGATTGGATGTAGAAAAAGAGTAAAGAGCAAGGAGCAAAGAAAAGGATACCACCTAAGACACCTAAGAACATTTTAGACATTTAAGCTAAGATTACGGCCATATCATCTCAATATTTCGGGCTTATATTCATATTTTGATAAACTAAGCACTACAAAATAAAAAACAAACTAAAATGAACTTCAATGTCTTCGGTGGTTCAATAAATACTAACTACCTTCCCATCATCAAATGAAGAACGTATACATACTAAGTGGTTTAGGAGCAGATGAAAGGGTATTCAGATATTTAGATTTTAAAGATTTAGATGTCGCCTTTGTAAAATGGATCAAACCTTTGGCGAATGAAACCATCACCCGCTATACCCAAAGAATCAGTGAGCAAATCAAATGTAAAAATCCAGTACTTATAGGCTTGTCCTTTGGTGGCATTATCGCTACCGAGCTTGCTAAAATAATTCCTGTTAAACAGCTCATCTTAATCTCTTCGTTAAAAACCAGAACGGAAATACCATTCATTTATCGATTAGCGGGACAACTTCGTTTACATCAATTAATTCCCTATTCTTTCCTGAAAAAAGATCATGCCTTAAACAGATGGTTGTTTGGTGTGATTCGTAAAAACGATAAAGATTTATTCAAGAGAGTACTGGCAGATACCGACATTGACTTTCTAAAGTGGGCCATTAATATTATTGTAACTTGGGAAAACGTTGACTTGCATCCTCAATTAAAGCATATTCATGGGACTAGGGACAAATTACTACCCTTTAAAAATGCTGAAGAAGCTATTGCTATTGAAAACGGTGGACATTTGATGGTATTGGATAAAGCTAAACAGGTTAGCGAAGTGCTGCATAGGGTGATTAACTCAAAATTAGAAACTACCTAAGAGCATTCTAGACATTTAAGCTAAAAATTACGGCTGCGTGATTTCAAATCGGTGGTGTCATATTGTCGAAAAAACGAAATAGCTAATAGAAACTAATTAACATAACTGCTCATATTCTGATAAGTTGAGCAAAATAAAAAACCATCTAACACATTCTAAAATGATCTAAAATGTCTTAGGTGGTTAATATATAGCCTCAAGATTTTACTTCGTAGCTGCTCTGCGGTCTTCTATCGTCGAGATGACGCACACGAACACTTTCAACTTTTAAAGCAGCATAATTCCCTTAATCGCACTGGCCTGCTTATAAATTCCCACCACCTCATCAGCATTTTGCACTTGCTTGTTTATCGTAATTGCCAAATATTTACCAGTTTTAGAAGGTTTTTCTACAAACTCATCGTGAGGTAATATTGCTCTTAACTCCTCAATTACAGCGTGGTCGCCAGTAATAATGAATTTAAAAGTATAAATACCAGGAAAAGTCTGCACACTTTCCAGTTTCTCCTTAAAGTTAGCGTAAACATCGGCGTTGTTCCCTTCTGGGATATCGTTAAAATCTATGTTTTTATTTAAATTATTATCATCCATAAGCTTTACTTATCAAATTCCATTCCTAATCACTGCAAGCATGCTATTTTGTCATAAAGTTAAATGTTCAAATATAGCGCATATGAGTGCCTTAAACTTTCAATACGTTACTTTTAACTTTTATAAGCGCACTGTTTTTGCTATTTTTGGGCTCTAAAAAAGGATATAGGATTTGGATTATTTAGCAGGATTAAACCCACAACAAAGAGCAGCAGTAGAGAATACCGAAGGACCAGTGATGATTGTAGCTGGTGCGGGTTCGGGAAAAACGAGGGTAATTACCTATCGTGTGGCCCACTTGATACAAAAAGGCATTGATCCATTCAATATTTTGGTGTTGACCTTTACCAACAAAGCCAGTAAGGAAATGCGTGAGCGTATTGAAAAAGTGGTGGGTGCCGAAGCTAAAAGCATTTGGATGGGAACTTTTCACTCGGTTTTTGCTAAAATATTACGTGTAGAGGCAGAGAAAATTGGCTATCCAAGCAACTTTACCATTTACGATACCGACGACTGTAAAAGCTTAATCCGTACCATCCTTAAAGAATTGCAGTTGGATGATAAGCTTTATGCTGCCAACATTGTTTACAATCGTATTTCGCAAGCAAAAAACAACCTCATTTCTGTTGCCGAATATGTGAACAATCCAACCATACAAGCAGAAGACGTTGGCAATAAGCGACCATTGTTAGGACAGATTTATGAAACCTACGCCAAACGTTGCTACAAGGCTGGTGCCATGGATTTTGATGATTTACTATTCAAAACCAACGTACTGCTTAGAAAACATCCTGAAGTATTGAACAAATACCAACATAAGTTTAAATACATCATGGTAGATGAGTACCAGGATACCAACCATTCGCAATATACTATTGTAAAAAAACTTGCTGCTGCACATGAAAATTTATGTGTGGTGGGTGACGATGCGCAAAGTATTTACGCTTTCCGCGGAGCTAATATTCAGAATATCTTAAATGTCGAACGTGATTATCCTGATTTGAAGGTTTACAAATTGGAGCAGAACTATCGTTCAACACAGAACATTGTTGAAGTTGCCAATAGTATCATCGCCAATAACAAAAATCAGTTAGAGAAAAACGTATTCTCTGCAAATGAGCAAGGCGACAAAATTAAAATTTCAAGAGCTTTTACCGATAACGAAGAAGGTAAATTAGTAGCCGAAGCCATTGTACAAGAACGTACTGGAAACGGATTAAACTATACCGATTTTGCCATTCTTTACCGTACCAATGCCCAAAGTAGGGCAATGGAGGAGGCTTTGCGCAAACTCAATGTTCCATATAAAATCTATGGCGGACTGTCCTTCTACCAACGTAAGGAAATCAAAGATTTAATTGCATATTTCCGTCTAACTTTTAACCCCGCCGATGAAGAAGCCCTGAAACGTGTCATCAATTATCCTCGTCGTGGTTTGGGAGATACTACTTTAGATAAAGTCTCGGTAGCTGCAAATGAACATGGGATTACCATGTGGCAGGTGATCTGCAATCCGCACCAATATTTAGGTGGCCGTGTACCGAATCAGCTGAATGATTTCTCCATGATGATTAGAGCATTTGCTGCAGAGTCGACAAAATTAGATGCTTACGAAACGGCTTTGTACATTGCTCAACATTCTGGTATATTAAAAGAGTTACACAGTGATGATAGCGTAGAAGGCAGAGCTCGTTACGAAAATATTCAAGAGTTATTAGCGGGTATCAAGGAATTTGCCGAACGTGAAGATATTGAAGACCGCAGTTTGGCCATTTTCATGCAAGATGTGGCCTTGTTAACCAACGATGATAAAGACAAGGACAAAGATGCTGATACAGTTTCTTTAATGACCATTCACTCTGCTAAAGGTTTGGAGTTTAAAAACGTGTTTGTGGTAGGTTTAGAAGAGAATCTTTTCCCATCGCAAATGTCAGTAAATTCTAGAGCTGATTTGGAAGAAGAGCGCCGTTTATTCTACGTAGCCATTACCAGGGCAGAGAAAAAACTCACTTTAACTTATGCTACTTCACGTTACCGATGGGGTACTTTAACTTCTTGCGAGCCTAGCCGCTTCATTAATGAGATTAGCCCTAAATACTTAGAGTTAGATGCCATTAAACAAGCAAAACCAAGTTTTAGCAGTGGTGGCTTTGATACCGAACGTAAAACATGGAGTCAGCAAAGGGAACTTCAACAAAAACCAGCTTCTCAACAAACGGCATTTAAGCCCAAACCTACTACCTCCATCCTACCTAAAGCGCACGTGCCTACTGCTGGCTTTACGCCAAGTGCAGCCCATGAGTTTCAAAATGGCATGGAAGTAGAACACGAAAAATTCGGTTTCGGTAAAATTGTACAGCTAGAAGGAAGACTTCCCGATGTGAAAGCAACAGTGTTTTTCCAAGGCTTGGGCAATAAGCAACTGCTGTTAAAATTTGCAAAACTTAGGATAGTGAAATAGTTTTTTGGAAGAATGTTATCACCACGCCGTCATTTCGAACGCAGAGAGAAATCTAGCAACTTGGATTGACAAATTGTTAGATTTCTCTTCGTCGTTCCTCCTCATCGAAATGACGACCGATTAACGGGATTGCAAAACTTTCAACTCGTAACTTATAACCTAGAACTTATTACGTAAAACTTTTCTATATTTGTAGCAACAAACCATTCCGATGAATTTCATAACTGAAAACATCTTTGGAAGTTGAGGGTTTTCCCTTAGTCTATAACTTCTGTTTCAGTTATTTCATAATGGTTTAACATTACCTTATTAATTTTACAATTAGTATTTTAACCATTAAGGAATAAAGAAATTTTAAGAAAAAACTAAATCTTAATGGACTTAAATCCTTAATGTTTGATTACACATAACATTTAAAAAAGAATGAACTTTGATTATAATACCACCAGAAGCGAACTGATTTTGGCCGAGTATGGACGTAATGTACAAAACATGGTAAAGTACATTATTACCCTGCCTACCAAAGAAGAGCGCAACAAATATGCACAAGCCGTTATTGATTTGATGGGCTTTTTAAATCCGCACTTGCGTGACGTTGCCGATTTTAAACACAAACTTTGGGACCATTTACACATCATTTCCAACTATCAGATTGATGTGGATAGCCCTTACCCTAAACCTACGCCAGAAACGAAGGAATTTAAACCAGATCACATTGGTTATCCACACCAACGCATTAAATACAAACACTATGGCAAAACGGTTGAAAAACTAATTGCCAACGCCATAGAAGAACCAAATCCAGAGCGTAAAGCAGCCATGGTACAAGGCATTGCCAATTTCATGAAAATGGCCTATGTGCAGTGGAATAAAGACAATGTAGCCGATGAGGTGATCATTAAAAACTTAAGGGAACTTTCTGGAGGAGCCTTAACTTTGGAGGAGAATGTGAACCTTCAAAAAGTGGAGTTCAAGTCTCAAAACAACAGGCAGAACAATAATAATAATCGCGGCCGTCAAAACAATAAAAAGAACAACCGTCAGCGCAACAACAATAACAACAACAATAATAAACAAAGACATTAACAAGAAAAATTATTGCAATGAACGCATTTGAAATTATTGGTGGTAAAAAACTAAAGGGCGAAATTACTCCTCAAGGAGCCAAAAACGAAGCCCTACAAATCGTATCGGCGGTATTGTTAACCGAAGAAAAGGTAACCATCAGCAATATCCCAGATATTAAAGACGTAAACAAACTGATTGACCTTTTAGCTGATTTAGGGGTAACTGTAGAACGTTTAAATAAAGACACCTATACCTTTGAGGCAAAAAACATCAACTTAGATTTCTTCCAGTCGGAAACTTTTAAATCTAAAGGTGGCAGCCTACGTGGTTCAATCATGATTGTTGGACCATTGTTGGCACGTTTCGGCAAAGCTGCTATTCCTAAACCAGGTGGTGATAAAATTGGCCGTCGCCGTTTAGATACGCACTTTTTGGGTTTCGAAAAATTAGGTGCCAAATTTGTTTACGACAGCAAAAAATCTTTCTTTAACGTTGATGCCACCAATCTAAAAGGCACCTACATTTTGTTAGATGAGGCATCGGTAACGGGAACAGCAAACATTGTAATGGCGGCAGTTTTAGCCAAAGGCACTACAACCATTTACAACGCAGCCTGCGAACCTTATTTACAACAACTTTGTAAAATGCTGAACCGCATGGGCGCTAAAATTAGCGGCATTGGCTCTAACTTATTAACCATTGAAGGGGTTAAGAAATTAGGCGGAACCGAGCACCGTATGTTGCCTGACATGATTGAAATTGGTTCTTTTATTGGTTTGGCCGCTATGACCGAGTCGGAAATTACCATTAAAAACGTACAGTACGACGAGCTAGGTGTTATTCCAGAGGTATTTAAAAAATTGGGTATCAAATTAGAGCGTAGGGGCGACGACATTTATGTGCCTTCGCAAAAGCATTACGAAATAGATACTTTCATTGATGGCTCTATCCTTACCATTGCCGATGCCCCTTGGCCTGGTTTTACGCCAGATTTGCTAAGCATTGTATTGGTAGTGGCTACACAAGCCAAAGGAAACGTGCTGATTCACCAAAAAATGTTCGAAAGCCGCTTGTTTTTTGTAGATAAGCTAATTGATATGGGTGCTCAAATTATCCTTTGCGACCCTCACCGCGCAACCGTGAATGGTATCGATAAAAAATACAAATTACGTGGCATTAGCATGACGTCGCCAGATATCAGAGCAGGTGTTTCGTTGTTAATTGCGGCGCTATCTGCCGAAGGCAAGTCAACGATTTTCAATATTGAGCAAATTGAGCGTGGTTATCAAGATATCGACACCCGTTTGCGTGCCTTAGGTGCACAAATTAAACGTGTTGATGCCGCTGCACCAAGCCATTAATATTTACGATGGCAGGTTTACAATTTTAGATTTCGAATTGTAGTCGCACCATCTCATCACATTTAGAAAAGCAGGGCCTAGTACATTAAATCATGTTAGCCCTGCTTTCACTTTTAGTCCTCGCTACGTTTCACTCCGCTGTGGGCTAACCGTTCAATCAGGTTTATTCCACAAAAGCATCCTTCCTATCAACGGTTAACACCTTGCAAAACTGCTTCGCTGGCGGGTGCGCCAACATTGACAGCAATCATATAATAACTGGCTTTCTGGAAAACGGCAATCGGCTCCTCTATGGCCTTGAAGAGGTCTGATATTTATAAAAACAGCTCATTTGCGACTATACGACTCCTACCGAGTCGCATATTTCTCTTACATTTTTTCTATAAGCGTTGAAATCCTTCGGATTCTCGGTACAATTTGCTGGAGTACCAACCTTAACAGTAACGATATGACAACCATTTTTTATTACTATTTTTAACGCACAAAACAACGGCTTGAAAAACTACATTAGCAACTTAAGGAACATTGCCACCTTTGCAGTCATCCTACTGCATGTCGCCGCCCCATTTGTACTACAATTCAACAAAATCAGCTTTGCCTCTTGGCAACTCGCTAACTTATTGGATTCGATGCTTCGTTTTGGCGTGCCAGTTTTCGTCATGATTTCTGGTGCGGTATTGCTCGATCGTCACGAACCTTTAAGCACATTTCTATCCAAGCGCTTAAAGCGGGTAGTATTGCCCTTTCTATTTTGGAGCCTCGTCTATTTCATTTTTGTATATGCGGGCAGTTTCCAAAAATTTTCGACATTACAGCTATTGCAAACGTTAATGAATAAGCTGCTTAAAGGCACTTATTATCATTTATGGTACGTATACATGATTTTGGGCATTTACCTATTTGTACCCATCATTAGAAAATGGGCTCAAAACAGCACCAAACAGGAACTACAATACTTTTTATTTTTATGGGCTATTACACTATTAATCAATACCAATGTAGCCAAATACCTACCCAGTATAGAAGTTTTATATTTTAGCAAATACTTGGGCTATTTTGTATTAGGCCATTATCTCGATAAACATGTGACCACCTCCCGCCCTAGAAACAACCTGTACATAATGTTCTTTGCGTTTGGTGTGGCCCTAACTTTTCTATCTGCCAGCTATCTTTCTGTGAAAGAAAATCACCTCAATATCACCTATTACAACTATCTCTCACCAAATGTTTGCTTGTTATCTATTGGCATTTTTCTTTTGGGCAAAAGCTTGTTGCATGGCTCCAATGCACTCTCTATTAATTTAGACAAACATAGCTACGGTATTTATTTGGTGCATGTGTTGGTACTGCATTATATCTATCGCAGCACAGCACATTTAAGCATCAATAAAAACTCACCTTTGTCGCTATTCATTTATATCATAGGTATTTCAGTAGTTACTTATGTCATTTCCTATGCAGTCATCAGACTTTTAGCTGTCAACAAAAGGCTACGTCCATTCATTACCTAAACTTCCTTTTTTAACTTTACCGAAATACATCAAATGATTTTAAGAGCAGCAAAACTTACCGATATCGACCAAATTTGGGAAATTATCCAATATGCCATAGCACAAAGAAAAGCGGATGGCAGCACACAATGGCAAGATGGTTATCCTAATGAAAACACCATCCAAGCAGACATTAATCAAGGTTATGGCTACGTGATTGAAGAAGAAGGCTCCATCCTATTATACGCAGCCATTATATTTGGTGTGGAACCAGCTTACGAAAATATAGAAGGACAGTGGTTAAGCAACCAAGATTATGTGGTACTCCATCGTGTAGCGGCATCACCCCTCGCCAAAGGGAAATCAATTGCGACAAAGTTTTTCCAAATGGTTGAAGATTTATGTATCGAAAAAGGTGTATATAGCATCAAAGTAGATACTAATTTCGACAATATGGCCATGCTAAGAATCCTCGAAAAATTGGATTACACCTACTGTGGTGAAGTTTATTTTAGAGGTGCCGCTAGAAAGGCTTTCGAAAAGGTTCTGCCAAAGTAGATACAACACTCAAAACTAATACATGTAAGTTTTAGTGGTTCACGATAATACCAACCACAGGAATAAATTGGCACTTAAGGTTGGCAATAGCGCTTACCATAGGGATAACGAAGAATTTTTTAGAGATTCCTCCTAACGTCGGAATGACAAAACGGGTATTTTGCCCCTCTGTCATTCAGAGCGCAGCGAAGAATCTCCCATAAAGCAATCCCATAAGATTCCTCCCAGAAGTATTGGGACAAGCTCTATCGATAACTTGAAGCAAACAGCGATGGTACTTTTTTGTTAAATAAGTAACGAAACAAATAACTAAACAGTGATGAAAACAAAATACCTTTTAATGGCCAGTATTTTAGGTGTAGCCTTTTTCGGGTCAGGTTTTGAGATTACAAAACAAGCCAAGGAAACCACAAAAACAGATTATGTGAAGGTGCTTAAGGGAAAGTATGTATTAACTGGCGCCAATTATGCAGGTTACAAATTTATTGATGCAAAAACCATCAGTTGGACCAACGAAATGTTTCCAATGGATCCTGACACGCTATCGCTTAAATGGATCGATGAAAATACTTTTATGACCAAATCCCGTAAAAGAACTAATAAAAACTGTGCACCTGCCGTAAGCATCTTAAAAGTCATCAGTTATAGCAACGGCAAATTAGTTTTAAAAGATTACTGGACTGGTTGGAACGATAGAAAGGATGAACTCAACACTTTTCATCAGTCGAAGGACTAACGGATATTCCATAAAAAAGTCCCCCGATAAATCATCGAGGGACTTTAAAAAAATTTAAACTTAAGCCTTTCGCTTATTTTTTCTTATCTAATGCTTGCTCAATACGGTCAGATAAATCCTCTAAGTGATATTTGCTTAAAGTATCTGATTGTGAACTTGCTTTAATGGCTTTATCCAACTCACGCAATTGGCCTTTAACCACTGAAATTGCATCCGTTTGGCTAGCTGTTAAACCAGTAGGTGCGCCAGCGCCTCTACCAAAAGCAGCCACCAATCCAGCAGGAGCTGCAGGAGGATTTATAATCGCAATTAATCTATCTACATAAGCTTTTTGTAAGTTTCTGCGGTAAACATCAATCGCTGCACCACCTTTTAATTCCGTGAAGATAGAAGCATTCAAATCCTTAAATAAATCAGAGATTTTATAGGCATTAGCACCATCAGTAGCTTCAGCAGCAATTAAGTTGCCTAAAACTCTGGTTGATACTACACGAGATAAAGCAGCATTTTGCAATCTCGAAACCACTACTAGTGGGCTTTCGTTGATGTTATCTAAAATAGATTGATCTAACAACCATTTTGGAGTAGTAAATACTTGTCTGTTTAAGAACTCCATAGCTTCTTTTTGAGTTGCAGCTGGAGTACGTTCGTAAACCAAACCTTCTTGATCTACCGTTTTTGGATTTTCGTAGATACCACCAATGTTTTTACTTACGTGACCAATGTAACGACCAAATTGAGTAGTCAATTGACCGTACATGTTACCTAGTTCATCATAGTTCTCACCCGGTTGTTTAGTCCAAGTTTTTAAGTTTGCTACAATTACTTTCAAGTTTTTGATACCATAGTCACTAGCTTTCATCGCATTATCACCTAAATCTTCATTTTGTGAATGCGGATCGTCAGGGTTTGTTTCAGTACCAAACCATAAGCGTCTGTTTTTAGCTGCCTCAACGGTCATCTTATCTAAGATTTTCATATCAGAAGCAACCGATTTGCTATCAGGAAAATATTTGTATCCCCACTCAATCGCCCATTTGTCATAGTCTCCAATACGAGGGTATAAACCTGATTTAGAGATGTTATCTTCTGGTTGTGCTACATAGTTAAAACGAGCATAGTCCATGATTGATGGCGTGTGACCATTTTCTTCTACCCATTTCTTATTACGTAAATTCTCTACTGGTACAGATGAACTTGAACCATAGTTGTGACGTAAGCCTAAAGTGTGGCCTACTTCGTGAGAAGATACAAAACGGATCAAATCACCCATCAACTCATCGCTAAAATTAACGGTACGAGCTCTTTTATCAACGGCAGCCGTTTGGATAAAATACCAATCACGAACCAATTTCATTACGTTGTGGTACCAGTTGATATGGCTTTCCATGATCTCACCAGTACGTGGGTCTGAAATGCTTGGACCACTTGCATTAGGAATTTCTGATGGTTTGTAAACGATCGCAGAGTTACGCGCATCGTCTAAACTCCAAGTAGAATCTTGTTCTTTGGTTGGAGCTATTTTACCAATTATTGCGTTTTTAAAGCCTGCTTTTTCAAAAGCTTTTTGCCAATCGTTAACCCCTGCAATTAAATATGGTACCCATTTTTTAGGCGTAGCTGGATCGATATAGAAAACGATAGGCTTAATTGGTTCTACCAACTCACCACGCTTATATTTAGCCATATCTTGTGGCTTCGGCTCTAATCTCCAACGTTTCACCAATTCCACTTCTTTAACACCTTGAGGGTTCAAATCGAAATCGGTATAACCTACTGCGAAATAACCTACACGCGGATCAAAATAACGAGCTTTCATTGGCACTTTAGGTAAAATCACCAATGAAGTATTTAACTCTAAAGTAACCGAACCCGTTGGAGCACCGCCACCAAAAGAAGGCATACCACCGCCGCCGCCCATTCCTGAGCTTTGAGCAGCTTTGGCATAGGTTTTTACGGTTTTAATCTCCACGTTGGTGGGGAAACTTTTCACATCTTGGATATAGCTTCTATCCGCTTGTTGTGCACCAATACCAAATCTAGATTTGAATGCGGAAGAACCGAAGTAAAAAATATCATTATCGCTATTGATATAAGTGGTTACATCGATTACACTTCCGTTTTTACTTGGGGTGTAAGCGGCAATATCAAATGAAGCAGCGATTGGTTGTATACTAGAATTTTTCAAAGACTGGTACATTGAAGAAGTACTATCTGCACCATAAGCTCTAAAGCTCACTTTGCGCATGAAAATTCTGTTGTTCGGTCCCTTTTCAAAACGAATTACCGAGCTACCAATTTGGTCGCCAGCATAACCTTGGGCAGCACGAACCTCGGCTCCTGATTTTGAGATACGGCTTACTACCAAAATATCTCTGTTTAAAGTGCTATCAGCGATCTCGAAATAGAATTTATCATCAATTCTATGAGCGGTGATCATTCCTTTACGAGTAAGTGCTTTGTTAGTGATCACTTGATCATAAGGTTTTGGTTGTGCTCTAGGCGCAGCGGCACCGCCAAATGCTCCTGGAGCTCTGCGAGTGCTGTCAGTTGGCGCACCACCACCTTGAGTTGGTCGTTGGGCATGCGCAAAAGTCACCGCACCAGCAACCATTAATAGGGTAAATAAATTTTTCTTCATCAATTTTTGAATAAGTTAATTGCTAGGAGTAAAAATAAGTGTAGCGCTACGATAATTTCATAATTACGTATAACTTCTTAGTTACATCACAAAACATTTTAGAATAAATGGGAATTTAATGCCTAATGAAGGATTTTAAAAACCAGTTCTTTCAACAAATCACCATCTGAAATATTACCTGTACTTTCTAAGCCTTTGCTCTTCAGGTCGTATTCCCTTAATAAACTGATGATATCGAAAGTTTTTCCCGCACTAAAAGTTCTTGCTGCAGCCTCATAATCCTTGATGAAGTAAGGACTTACTCCAAGTTCTCTTGGTGCATCGGCTTTATTAGGTAAATAGTGGTATTTTAATATTTTAGAAAAGTAAGAATTAAGATTGGCCATTACCATAATCATAGGGTTGGCTTTTGGATTGCCTGCAAAATAATTAATAATCTGGTTGCTCTTCACCACATTGCGGGTGGCTAAAGCTTTTTGCAGTTCAAATACATTATATTCTTTACTGATCCCAATGTTTCTTTGAATATGGTCGGTTTGAATAGTAGTAGCCTTATCAATGTTCAAACAAAGCTTCTCTACTTCATTGGCAATTTTTGAAAGATCAGTGCCCAAATATTCGGCCATTAAAGCTACCGCCTGTGGATCAATCTTGTACCCTTTACTTTTGATATGATCTTCTATCCATGGCACCAATTTGTAATCGCGTACGGGATCGCTTTGAAAAACAACGCCATTATTATTGATGGCCTTGTAAATCTTTTTCCGCTTATCAAAATTGGCATATTTATAAGCTAGCACCAGAATCGTACTCGGTAAAGGCTTTTCAAAATAAGCGAGCGTAAAATCAGCTTCCTTACTGGCACCCTCATTTCCCCACTTTAAATCTTGCGCTTCTTTTACAATAATCAACTGGTATTCTGACATCATGGGATAACGCTTGGCAGCATTCATAATGGTGGCCATATCCGTATCCTTACCGTAAAGTACCGTCTGGTTAAAGCCCTTTTCCCCATCAGAAAGAATATTCTTCTCCATATAATCTACAATTTGATCAATATAAAAAGGTTCTTCTCCCTGCAATAGGTATACTGGCTTAAATTTTCTTGCTTTTATATCCTTGATGATTTCATCGGCGCTCATTGCTCAAAGTTACAAATTTTAGAATGAGTGAATGAGTGAATGAGTGAATGAGTGAATTTAAAATGAACAGCTAACAAATTGCATCACTTAACATTCAACTTTTTACTTTCGACTTTTTACTTTTAACTTTGCCAGCCAATGTTTAACCCAACTCCACTCAATTTACCTTTTCATCCTTTTAAAATTACCCAAAGGGATGGCGTGCATTATATTTTTGATGAAGCAAGGAAGAAACATCTGGTACTTACTCCAGAAGAATGGGTTCGTCAACATTTCATCAAGTACCTGATTAAAGAAAAACAATTCCCTGTAAGTTTAATGCAAATTGAGGGGGGCCTAAGCCTTAACCAAACCAGAAAGCGTAGCGATATTTTGATTTACACCAATAGTGGTGAAAAATTGATGGTAGTGGAATGTAAAGCACCATCGGTCAACATCACTCAAGCTACTTTTGACCAGGCAGCCAGATACAATTCTGTTTATAAAGCCAAATGGATTGTGATTACGAATGGCTTAAATCATTATTATGCTCAGATTGACCACGAGAAAAAAGGTTTTCTTTTTGTGGAGGAATTGCCTACATACAGCCAGTTAGTTTAGGATAAGCCTTCAATAGTTCGTCATTGCGAGGTATAGTTGATCCCGACTATTTCGGAAAAGCGATCTTACAACGTGAGATAGAAGTATCTGCTATGTATCTATGTGGTTCATTTATAGTTTTAAAAAGTGGAAATCCGCATAAATTAACCACATAGACACATAGATGATTTTTAAAAAAAGAGGCAGTACCAACACCCTAAAAGTAGCCACTTTCAAGAAAGCGTAATGGCTTTTGAAAAAAGTAAGCGTACAAACACCAAAAAGATGCGCATCTTTTACACAAAACTACGTTAGGTTTTAGCAAAAAGTACCGCATCTTTTACACAAAAGATGCGCACCTTTTTCTAAAGAGTACACTTGCTTTTATTTCGTAGCTTAGGATTGCTTTCCCTAAACAGCAATGACAAAAAAATAAAAAAGGAGAAACCTTGTTAGATTTCTCCCTTCTATTGAATTAAAGGCAAGCTATTTAAACTTTAATATGCTCTTTGGTTATTTCCTTCTTTCCAGTTTACAAAAGCTTTATTTACTACTTTGTTACCACCTGGCGTTGGATAATCTCCTGAGAAGTACCAATCGCCCCTATGATGAGGACAAGCTTCGTGTAAGTTTTCTAAAGTTTGGTAAATCACTTCTACTTCTGCAACAGTGTCTGCAGGCGTAATAATTTTTGCTATTTGATCAGAGATCTCTTGAGGAGTAAACGAGGCATAAATTTCTTTAACGTGGTTTACAATCTCCTCTTTTGGCAATTCTAACGAAGCTTTACATTTTTGGTAAACGGCTTCAATAACATGTTCTTGACCTCTTTCTTTCAGCAATTGAATAGCGGCATCAAAAGCTACAAACTGTCCCATTTTCGACATATCGATACCATAGCAGTCAGGATATCTGATTTGTGGTGCCGACGATACGATAATGATTTTTTTAGGGTGTAGCCTATCAATGATTTTAATGATACTTTGCTTCAAGGTAGTTCCTCTTACAATTGAATCATCTACCGCAACCAAAGTATCTGTATGGTTTTTGATCACTCCGTAAGTAGTGTCGTAAACGTGAGCCACCATTTCTCCCCTATCCGCATCTGCGGTAATAAAGGTACGCAGTTTCACATCTTTAATGGCCAATTTCTCTACTCGAGGACGCATCGACAACAAATCATCAAGCGCAGCATCATCCAAAACTTCCTTGCGTTGCAACAAAGTTTCTTTCTGCACATCTGTGATGTATTTATGCAAGCCATCTACCATTCCATAAAAAGATACTTCTGCAGTATTTGGAATGAAAGAGAAAACAGTATTCTTTAAATCGTAGTTTACCGTTTTCAATACTTGTGGGCACAATAACTCGCCCAATTTTTTACGTTCTTTATAAATATCAGCATCGCTACCTCTTGAGAAATAAATACGCTCAAACGAACAAGCTTTTTTCTCTAAAGGCTCACGAAACATCTCTTCCGAAACTGTTCCATCCTTTTTGATAATTAAAGCGTGGCCTGGCTTAATTTCCTTTACACTATTGATCTGTACCTTAAAAGCAGTTTGTATCGCTGGACGCTCTGAAGCCGCTACCACCACTTCATCATCAACGTAATAAAACGCTGGACGAATACCGGCTGGATCTCTCATGACAAAAGCATCACCGTTACCTATAATGCCCGACATGGTATAACCCCCATCCCAGCTTTTTGCAGAGCGACGAAGGATATTAGCTACATTGAGGTTGTTAGAAATTTTTTGAGTGATCTCTACGTTACTCAATCCGTCTTTTTTGTATTCATCAAACAAGAGCTGGTTTTCATCGTCCAAAAAATGACCAATTTTTTCCAATACCGTTACGGTATCCGCTTTCTCTTTCGGATGCTGTCCAAGTTCGTACAGTTGCTCCAATAGCTCGTCAACATTGGTCATGTTAAAGTTACCCGCAATCACCAAGTTTCTGGTCATCCAGTTGTTTTGGCGTAAAAAGGGGTGACAGTTTTCAATGCTGTTTTTACCGTGTGTGCCATAGCGCAGGTGTCCCAACAAAACTTCACCAATGAAACTTACGTTCTGTTTCAAGAACTCTGTATCTTTCATCAGTTCAGGTGTTTCTTCCTGTATGCCCACAAATTTGTTCTGCACATAACCGAAAATATCTGCAACGGCATTTTGTGCCATTGAGCGGTAGCGGCTGATATAACGGCTGCCCGGTTTCATGTCTAACTTAATGGTGGCAATACCTGCTCCGTCTTGACCACGGTTGTGCTGTTTCTCCATCAACAAGTATAATTTGTTGAGGCCATAGAGTGCAGTACCGTATTTTTCCTGGTAATATGAGAGAGGTTTTAACAAGCGGATAAAGGCTATTCCGCACTCGTGTTTGATTTGTTCGCTCATTGATTGTGAATGAAGGTGCAAATTTACCCTTTTGAACAATGAAAACCTAGTAAGAAAATACCTGATTTACGATATATACATCATTTTTGTGTTATATTTTTGAGACAGAAAAAGTTATAGTTTAACTTTTGTAGCGGCAATGCTTCTTTCTAGGAAAACGGAAGCATGCTGATCGAAGGCTTCGGCATCACCCGTGGTGTAAAAAGATTGTTGGGCTTGTTGTCCTAAGCGAATGTCCATCTCTGGATGTCTTTCCAGATAATCAACCAAGCTGGCCGCCACAATATCACCCTGTGCAACAACATGGATATTTGAGTTCAACTGTTCTTTGATTTTAGGCACCAATAAAGGATAGTGGGTACAGGCTAATAGAACGGTATCTATTTCATTAGATTGGCTCAATAACTGGTTTAAGTATTTTTTAACAAAATAATCTGCACCTTCACTTTCGTGCTCCGCATTCTCAATGAGGGGTACCCACATCGGGCAACTTTGCTGATAAACGTTAACTTCTGGAAAAAATTTATGTATTTCAATCAGGTAAGACTCGGAACGTACTGTACCCCTAGTGCCCAGTACCCCAATAGATTTGCTATCGCTCATACTGCCGATTACTTCAGCAGTGGGTCTGATGACCCCCAAAACCCTATTTGAAGGATATTTTTTAGGCAAATCAAGTTGCTGAATATTTCTTAATGCTTTAGCAGATGCGGTATTGCAAGCAAGTACCACCAATGGGCATCCTTGGGCAAACAACCACTCCACACATTCTAAGGTATATTGATAAACAGTTTCAAAAGAATGATCGCCATAAGGAGAACGGGCGTTGTCACCTAAATAGATATAGTTGTAATTGGGCAACTGCGCTGCAATGGATTTGAAAACGGTTAGACCGCCAAAGCCAGAATCGAATATCCCTATGGCATTTTTTTGAAAGTTCATGAGCATAAAAAAGCGGAACTAGTTAAACTAATTCCGCCGTTAAATTTATAAAATTTTAAATTAAGGTTTTTTAGCTGGACCAGTAGCTGGTTTGTTAGCCGCTGGAGCAGCAGTAGCAGAAATACCTAACTTAGCTTTTACTGCAGCAGTAAGGTCTTCACCACCATCAAAATATACCAAGTTGTTGAAACCTTGTGATGCAGCGGTATCAAAAACGTATGCTAAACCTTTTTCTTTCGAAATTGAATTGATAGCCGCAGCTACTTTTTGTTGCAAAGGAGGATATAACTCTGCTTGTTTATCTCTTAAATCTTTGTCTGCTTTTGTACGAGCATCTTCAATTCTTTTTTGCAAATCTTGCAACTCACCTTGAGCTGTTTCAAGTTCTTTAAGTACCACTGCTTTGTTAGCTTCACTTAGCGTTTTCTCTTTTTCTTGAGCAGCTTTATATTTAGCTTGGTACTCAGCAATCATTTTGTCAATCTCTCCTTGTTTAGATTTCGCCAAATTCTCAATAGTGGTAGAAACTGTTTTTGCTTCTGGCATTACTGAGAAAATTTCATCTGAATTTAGATGACCGAACTTTTGTTGAGCGTTTACAACCTGAGTAGTTAAAAGTAATCCTGCAGCTACAAATAATCCTTTAATTAACTTTTTCATTTTTTTATTTTTCCTAATGTTTGTTTTCTGTTGTGTGTTATTTTACCAATGTACCTGGTTTAAATCCTAATCTAATAATTACATCATTGCTGATATCGTAGTTGGCACTAGCATAAATCATCATCGTGCTTTCGCTACTTTTATCAAAAACGAAGTCAATGTATTTGTTTTTTGCAACTTCTGCAACCGTAGTTGAAACTTTTTCTTGAATTGGTTTCAATAGTTTAGTCCTGGTTTGGAATAGATCTCCCTCTGGACCAAACCTTTGGCGTTGCAATTCTTTGGCCTTTTTTTCTTTTTCGATGATGTCATTTTCCCTACGTTTGCGCATGTCATCAGTTAAAAGTACCTGATCCGCTTGGTAGCTTCTGTACATGGCATCTACCTCTTTAAATACATCGTCAACTTCTTTCTGATATTGTTTTGATAAACCTTCTATCTGAGTTAACGATGATTTATAATCCGGTATATGTTTCAGGATATATTCCGTATCAACATAAGCTGTTTTTTGTGCCGATACTCCCAATGCTACTAGAAGTAAGCAGCTAATAAAAAATATCTTTTTCATATCTACTGGTTTCTAAATTGTGTTCTATTAATTAAATCCACCTAACTGCTGGGCTATACTAAACGTAAAGCTCTGCTTTCCTCCATCTTGTACTCCTGGGATTCTATCAAAAGCATGTCCATAGTCAATACCCAACAATCCAAATATCGGTAAAAATATTTTAGCGCCGATACCTGCTGATCTTCTAACATTAAACGGATTAAAATCGCCAAACTTATTCCAAGTGTTACCTGCTTCACCAAAAACGGTTAAAAAGGCGGTTGCTTGTTGTGAATTAATTACTGGGTAACGTAACTCCATTACATATTTGGTGAATATAGGGCTACCTGAGCTTTGTGCAATGGATGGGTTAGCACCTACTGGAATTACGGCATTGTTGGCATAACCACGCATTGCGATAATTTCAGATCCTTGCAAGAAGTCGAAACCTTGCATACCGTCACCACCTAATTTAAAACGCTCAAATGCTGATTGTCCAACGGCGCTGTTATATGAGCCTAAGAAACCAAACTGTGCCTGTCCTTTGAATACCAATTTACCCACCACCGTTTCGAAAAACTGTGCCTCAAATTTCCATTTGTGGTACTCGGTAAATTTATAACGTTGCTTATCTGAAGCGGTATTATAGTTTACGTTGTTAAACAACGAGTATGGAGGAGTAGCTTGTATGGTAAATCTTAAATAAGCACCACCTGTTGGGAAAATATGGTGATTTCTCGAATCCCTAGCAATTTCCTGAGTAATGTTTAAGTTGTACGATTCTCCTGTACTGAATAAGTAACCTGGATAGTTATTTAAGATATATTGGTTTAAGTTGATAGAGTGTACCAATGAGAACCAGTTATCTGGCCATTTTAATTTTCTACCTAAACTAAATGAAACCCCATTTAAGCGAATACCGTAATATTGGGAGTTGCTTTTAGCCAGACCATTTGACTGCAATGATGTAAATGCGCTCACCCCAAAACTTACTGGTTTTTTACCACCAAACCAAGGCTCTGAGAATGAGAAACTATAGGATTGGTAATATTTACCGTTAGTTTGTCCACGTAAGCTTAATTTTTGTCCATCTCCTTTTGGCAATGGTCGGTAAGCTTCGCCCTTAAATAAATTCTTTAAAGAGAAGTTGTTAAAGGTTAAACCTAGGGTACCAATTACACGGCCACCACCAAAACCACCTGATAACTCAATTTGGTCTGAAGGTTTTTCTTCTACGTGGTAAACAATATCTACCGTACCATCTTGATTTGGCTTTGGTACTGGATTGGTTTTAGATTCGTCGAAGTTACCCAATTGGCCAATTTCACGTACCCCACGGATTAAAGCTTCTTTTGAGAAGTAATCACCTGGTTTGGTACGAATCTCCCTCAATACTACTCGATCATTGGTAATGGTGTTACCCATTACACTTACTTTGTTAACGGTGTATTTTGGCCCTTCGTAAATACGCATCTCCACGTCAACAGTGTCACCATAAATTCTGGTTTGTACTGGATCAACGTTAAACGTTAAATAACCATCGTTCAAATAAAGACTTGAAACGTCATCGCCGTTGGCACTACCTCTTAGTTTTTTCTCCAGTTTTTCTTCACTGAATACTTCGCCTGGTTCTATACCGAAAATTTTATTCAAAAGGTCTGTAGGATACTTGGCATTACCTACCCAGCTAATTTTACCGAAGTAATATTTAGGACCTTCGTACATCTTGATTTTAATGCCTACCGTCTTATCGTTGTAGCGGTATACGCTATCGCTGATCAGTGCTGCATCGCGGTAGCCTTTTTCGTGCAACTTAGCTATGAAGTTAAGTTTGTCTTCTTCGTATTTTTCTTTGTTGAACTTACCGCTACCAAAAATTTTATAGAAAGCACGTTGCTTCGTTTTCTTTAGATATTTTCTAAGCTTTGCAGATTTAAATTCTTTGTTTCCTTCAAATTCGATCTTCTGAACCTTCACCCTTTTCCCCTTATCAATGTTTACTTGAAGAATCATGCTATTCTCCTGATTAGGGTCTGGTTTGGTTTTATAATCTACTTTAGTATAGAAATAGCCTTTCTCGTACAAGAATTTGGTGATTACAGCTCTGGTAGTGTTATAAAGGTTATCATTGATGATGGTTTTACCAACCTTATCTCCAAGCTTCTCTTGAATATCTGTTTTTTGAGACTTGCTGATACCAGTAAACTCTAAGCCACTTAAACGTGGAAGCTCTACTACTTCAATATCAAAATAAACGGTATCGCCATTAATTTTAGATACGTTTAGCTTAATGTCATCAAACAAGCCTTGCGCCCATAAGTTTTTAATGGCGTTGGCTGTTGCTTCCCCTGGGAGCATAATGGTTTCTCCCTTTGTTAATTTAGAAAGTACGATGATCACATCTTTATCTAAATACTTAGAACCTGATAGCGTTGTTCCTCCAATGATGTATTCTCTTGGAGCAAAATAATCTAGGTTCAGACCATTTACTTTTAATGAAGGTGTAGCTTGTTGTGGGTTACGAATTTGAGCTAATGCTGGAAATCCAATCAATAGCAAAAATACTAGGTGATATATTCTTCTCATTTACAATCTAAAAAACGTTGCTAAGTTAATTTAAACTCCTGTTAAAAAGTGTTAAAAGAAAAATTAGTTAAGTTGTTCACTAATTTTGCCAAAGCGACGTTCGCGTTTTTGGTAGTTTACAATAGCCTCATAAAGATGCTCTCTTCTGAAATCGGGCCATAGTGTTTCGGTAAAATACAATTCGGTATAAGCCATCTGCCACAAAAGATAATTACTGATACGGTGCTCTCCGCTAGTGCGGATCATCAGCTCAGGATCAGGGATATTGGCAGTGGTAAGTTTAGAGGCAAAAAGCTGTTCGTCAATTTGATCAATGTTAATTTGACCATTTTTTACCTGCTCAGCTATTTGTCTTGCAGCTTCTACAATTTCCCATTTTGCACTATAACTTAATGCTAAAGTTAAGGTACATTTTGTATTGTCTTTTGTTTTGTTCATGGCATCTGCCAAGTCATCAATACATTTTTGGGGCAGTGATTTTAGGTCACCTATTGCATTTAGCCTGATGTTATTTTTGTTCAGTGTTTCTGCTTCTTGGTTGATGGTAGAAATCAACAGTTCCATTAAGGCATTCACTTCATCAATTGGACGATTCCAATTTTCTGTTGAAAAAGCATAAACAGTAAGATATTTCACGCCTATCTCTACACAACCTTCCACAATATCTTTTACGGAAAGCACTCCACTCTCATGACCAAAAACCCTAAATTTCCCTTGGTTTTTTGCCCAACGACCATTGCCATCCATAATGATGGCGATATGTTCAGGCAAGCGATTAACATCTATTTGATCTTTAAAATTCATTTACTGTTTTAGAGGGCGTTAGGTTAAAAACACTTTTGGCTCACAAAGGTATAAGTTATGCCAATACCTACAAACATATAAGTATCTCTTTTTCTAAAATCTCCACGTTGTGTGTTAGGTACACCAGTATAAATCCCCGTTACTTCTCCTGAACGATCGGATAAAATTTGCTGCATTTGGCGAATAGTGGGATCACTGGATAGCTTACTAGCATCTGGATATAGTCCACTCACATCATCTAAATAATCGGTATAGGCATTTCTGTAGCCAATATTGCTCATTAAACTCCATCTTTCGCTTACTCTATATTTTACACCCGCACCGAACGGAATGGTTAAAGCATAGGTTTTATAGGCTGCACCTTCTGTATAGTAAGAGGCCAAATCATATTCTTTTCCTTGATAAATCGCCTTTGGCTTAAAAATCACGCCCCCTACCCCTGCGAAAAGGTAAGGCGAAAATTTGGAAAAACCTCCTCCAGCAAAATAATCGAAAAAGTTAAAATCGACCATTAAACTGAATTCATGAAGTTTATTGCTAAAGCTAAGGTTACGTTCCCTGAAACTTGCATTAGAAGATTTGGCATCATCAGCTTTGATTTTACCAAAATTATAATTTAAGGAAAGTGCCCAATTAGGATCGAAGTTGATTTTAGCGAAACCTCCAAAAGAAGGCCCACTAATTTTTAAAGGTTGTGTAGGATTTAGATCGCCCATATAGCCAGCACCGCCCGCCTGTACGCCAAGTTCTAATACTTGAGCTTTAGCGTTAGGAGCGTTAATGGCAAAAAGCGTGCTTAAAACGATGACTAATAGCGTCTGTTTATACTTCATCCTAGTAATTACGGGTATCAATACCCCAAAGCAATTTATTCCTTAACGTCGTTAAAAACGTTTCATTGTTAAGGCGGATAAGATTTATGCTAAATTTTGCTTTGTTGATATTGATTTTCACACTTCGGTCTACTGTTTCTGTTCTCGAATCGCAGGTAAGTAAGAACTTTGTGCTACGTGCTTCTACTTCAAAAGTAAGCTCCACATCATCAGGCACAATAATTGGCCTTACATTTAAATTATGTGGTGCTACTGGGGTAATGACAAAGTTTTGAGCGCTTGGTAAAATGATTGGTCCACCGCAACTTAACGAATAAGCGGTTGACCCTGTTGGTGTAGCAATGATCAAACCATCGGCCCAATAGGAGTTCACAAACTCACCATTCATATAGGCATGGATAATCATCATCGCAGAATCATCTCTACGATGGATCGTGATATCGTTCAACGCAAAGTTCTCATCACTAAACAAACTAGTTTGAGATTCTAAGTTAAGTAAACTACGTTTATCGATGGTATATTCGCCATTCACCAGCGCTTTGATGGCACCATCAATTTCCGATTTATTAATGCTTGCCAAGAATCCCAAACGACCAAAGTTGATTCCAATGACTGGGATTTGAGAATCGCGTACAAATGAAAGCGTATCCAAAAGTGTTCCGTCGCCACCTAAACTGATTAGGATATCGGCTCGGTTTACTAATTCCTTATGCCCCGAAAAAGTAGCAAGGTTATCTGGTAATACCAATTTGTTCTTTATAAAATCAAAGAACTTTTGATAAACCGTAATTTCAATTTGATTGGCAACTAGCGCATCAAATACCTCTTGTACAAAAGGCAATACGCTATCATTAAAATCTCTACCGTATAAGGCTATTTTCATGCAAGGATTATACGTTTAAATAGTTCATGAACGAATCAAATCTATCCATTGAGTCGTCGTCATGACTACTATTGTTAAATACTGCTTTAACTTCATAATCGTAGCGCTCAAAGGCAGCCACTATCGCAGAAATTTCTGTTTTATTAATTTTTAAGGTCACTTCTAATCTGGTAGAATCGGGAAAGACATTAATATATGAAGAGAGTATTTGTGCATTATCTGCTTCTACTATCTGCGCCATATGGGCCAACGAGTTGTTTCTGTTACTAATGGAAAGCACAATAATACCTCCTGGCTCACTTACCGAATAAAGGTTGGCAGTAAAATTCAGCAAGTTGTTGATAGATACGATCCCCAAATAATTCTTTTGCTGATCGAGCACAGGCACTACTGAAAGTTGCAATTCACTAAATAGCCTAATGACTTCGTAAATATGAGCGTTCTCGAAAGTGAATGTATTCAACAACTTGACAGGCAAAGCACCTATGGCAATTTCCATGTCCCTGGCCTCCATGAGTTCTTCTTCGGAAACCAGGCCAAGGTATTGGATTTCGTTAACGATGGGCAAATGATACAGTTTAAACTCATTCATACGCTCCAAAGCTTTCCGAACGGTATCGGAAGTACGCAATGGCGGTATAACGTTTGATATGAGTTCTCCTGCAAGCATAATTTACTTAAGCAAAATTCTGTCCAAAAATTTTTCCAAATGGTCATTAAATACCACTGGTTGTTCCATCATAGGGGCATGACCACATTTATCCACCCAATTCAACTCTGAATTAGGCAATAGCTGATGAAATTCCTCCGCTACATCTGGTGGGGTCACCTTATCTTGTTTTCCCCATATTAACGATACTGGAATGGTGATTTTTTTCAGCTCTTTTGCCATATTGTGCCTAATAGCCGATTTAGCAAGTGCTAAAATCCTGATCACACGTGAACGATCATTAACTGTTTGGAATACTTCATCTACCAATTCCTTGGTTGCCGTTGCTGGATCGTAAAAAGTGAATTCTACTTTTTCTTTGATGAAATCGTAGCTTTCTCTTCTTGGGAATGAACCGCCAAAAGCGTTTTCGTACAAACCAGAACTTCCTGTAAGTACCAATGCTTTTACAAATTCCTGATGGGCAACGGTAAATACTAAACCAACGTGGCCTCCTAAAGAATTTCCCACCAAAACCACTTGATCTAACTTTTTGAATTTAAGGAAACGATGCAAATATTTAGATAAACTTTTCACTCCCAAAGTTAAAATGGGCAGTTCATATATAGGCAAAATGGGCACAAGGACACGATAATTGGATTTGAACTTATCCACAGTATGTTCCCAATTGCTTAGCTCGCCCATTAAACCATGAAGTAACACTAAAGGTTCTCCTTCTCCAACCTCAATAAATTTAAATCCCTCTTGTTCAATTACTTCGTAATTCATAAATATTATTATGTATGGTCTTGGTATATGCCACTAAGTTAATAGAGTAAATGTAATTAATGAGAATTAAAATCACATTTTAACACTTACTATGTTTAATCATCTTTTTAAAAGTACTAAGAAAGCTGGCTTTTCACCACTTCTCCTATTAATTTACCCTCAGCTTTTCCTGCCAATTCTTTATTGGCTAAGCCCATCACCTTACCCATCTCTTTAATGGTAGTTGCTCCAGTTTCGGCAATTATCTTAGAGATAATCAACTCTATTTCTGCTCTTTCCAGTTGCTTAGGCAAAAATTGCGAAATCACGTCAATTTCTTCTTGCTCCACTTGGTAAAGGTCATCTCTACCCTGTGCTTGATAAATATCCGCTGATTCTTTACGTTGCTTTACCAGCTTTTGTAAAATTTTTATTTCAGCTTCTTCATTGATCTCTTCTGTTTGGCCTTTTTCTGTTTTTGCCAATAGCAATGCAGATTTAATCGCCCTAAGACCTCTTAATTTTACTTGATCTTTAGCCAACATGGCTTGTTTTATTTCCTGATCTATGTTTGTTGATATCATATTCAAATGGGTTAACTGTCTATTTGTTTAACTGGTTAATTGTTTTGTTGGTAAATCTGTTAATCGCTCAATAGCAATTAATAAAATCAACGATTTAAACGATTAAACAATCCTAGTCTCTCTTTACTATTGTTCCGGTAGCTTGGGCAGTTGGCATAATCAACATGTCGTTAATGTTCACATGTGCTGGCCTACTTACTACATACCAAATGGCGTCTGCAATGTCTTGTGCAATTAAAGGTTCCAGTCCATCGTAAACTTTCTTGGCTCTATTTTCGTCGCCTTTAAAACGCACAATAGAAAACTCAGTTTCTACCATTCCTGGATTGATTTGAGTTACTTTAATGTTATGCGGCAAAAGGTCAATGCGCATTCCTTTGCTTAATGCATCCACCGCATGTTTTGTGGCACAATATACATTTCCATTGGGATAAACTTCTTTTCCAGCAATAGAACCAATATTGATAATATGTCCATGTTTACGTTCCACCATCCATCCCGACACTACTTTTGTGACATATAGCAAACCTTTAACGTTTGTATCAATCATGGTGTCCCAATCATTGGTATCCCCTTTATCTATGGGATCCAAGCCTTGGCTTAAACCTGCATTGTTTACCAGCACATCCACATTTTTCCACTCCCCAGGCAAAGTATCCAGCACATAATTGATATTTTCCTTGTCTCTTACATCGGCAATGAGTTTTTTGATTTTAACCCCATACTTTTCATTGAGTTGCTGCGCTTGAGTATCTAAAAGGTTTTCCCTTCTGGCAACGAGAATTAAATCATAACCTTGTGCGGCAAAAGTATCAGCACAGGCAGCGCCAATGCCAGATGTTGCCCCAGTAATTAACGCTATTTTGGCCATCTGTTTTTGTTGGATTTTGCACAAAGTTATGCTTTTTATTAAAAGCCCTTTACTCAAAAAACAAGCTGAAAGTAAAATTTCTTAAAATTGCTCTGTCTATAGGGGTGTCGTAAGGATGGCCTTCTCTTTTGATAACGTCTCTAAATGAGTGACTTACTTTAATTTCTGGCGACATTTTAAAATATTCAAAATAAAGATCGAAACCTATGGCGGCTTCATAAGACGAATATTTTCCGATATTTTTCAACATGCGTTCTTTCCAAGCAAAACCATCATCTTTTGGTTTTTTACCTGCTCCCAAATCCATCGAATACTTAAGGCCTAAAAGCAAATAGGCTCTAAAATCCTTGCGCCGTTCTGATTTCAGCTTGATGCCCAAAGGTAAATCTACAATTACGGGACTTACTTTTTGGTCTTTTACTGTACCATCGCTGAAGGTATAGTCAACCAATTTATCAGCAAAAACTAAACTGGGTGTGCTGCGTAAATCCACATTAGGATGAAGCTTATAATTAACTACGAAACCAATTCCAAATCCTACGGACGGCTTAGTTTGAATTCCTGTTAGCGGCGGAGTCACTGGACCTAAAGGCCCTTCCTGTGGATCTGTATTAATAAAAGGTTGTCGCCAATTAGGCTTGTTAATGATTTTATATTCTGAAAGAACATATTGGAAACTGAAACCCCAATTGAAATCTTGTTGATCGATACCCCCACCCCAATTTTGGGCATTGGCAGCATTAGCAGACAGGAAACATAAGAGAATCAATAAAGGTTTCTTCATTTAATACCTGTATAAATGGCACTAATACCAAACGTTAAAGAACGGTGTTTGGTATGCTGGTAGCCAATTTTTTCCATCAAAGCGGTAAAGTCTTTTCCATCAGGGAATGCTTGCACCGACTCCTCCAAATAGGCATAAGCTTTTTTATCCTTCGAAAATAAGCCTCCAAAAAAAGGTGTGGCATATTTAAAATAGAAGTGGTACAACTGTTTTACAGGAAATACTCTTGGCTTAGAAAACTCCAAAATCACCACTTTACCTCCAGGTTTAAGTACTCGAAACATATCCGCCAACCCTTTTTCAAGGTTCTCGTAGTTACGTACTCCAAAAGCAACTGTGATGGCATCAAAGGTATCATCTTCAAAATGTAATCCTTCCGAATCACCTTTTTGCACTGAAAAAACATGGCCCAAATTTCTTTCCGCAATCTTCTTCTTAGCTACTTCTAACATTCCTTCGGAAATATCCACCCCAATAATTTGTTGAGGTTTTAAAATCTTGATGGATTCAAATGCGAAATCTCCAGTTCCAGTGGCCACATCCAATATTTTTTGAGGTTTGGAAGACAACAATTCCTTAATGGCCTTTTTACGCCAAATGATATCAATACCTAAAGACAAAAAGTGGTTAAGGAAATCGTAGGTCCCAGAAATGTTGTTGAACATGCTGGCCACCTGTTCTTTTTTAGTTTCGGTACCAGAATATGGAGTGATTTGTGGATTCATAATGCTGTGCAAAGATAGGGTTATTTTGGTTAATCGATTAACTGTAAAAACTGGTTAATTGTATTTGATAATCGATTAACCGATTAAACGTTTCTCACAATTAACCTTATCTTTGCAAAATGATTATTAAATCGGCAACCTTTGTAGTTAGTAATACCAAAGTATCGGCTTTGCCTTTACCAGACATGCCTGAATATGCTTTTATAGGTCGTTCTAACGTAGGAAAATCGTCATTGATCAACATGTTGGTGAACCAGCAAGGCTTGGCAAAAACCTCTCAGAAACCAGGAAAGACACAGTTAATTAACCATTTTCTAATTAACGAGAAATGGTACATTGTGGATTTACCAGGTTATGGCTATGCAAGAGTTTCTAAAAGCAGCAGAGAGAAATGGGAGAAATTCATTAGGGCTTATATTACCAAAAGGGAGAACCTACAGTGTGTTTTTGTTTTAATTGATAGCCGTTTGGAGCCACAGAAAATTGATTTGGAATTTTGCTCTTGGTTGGGCGAATGCCAAATTCCCTTTGCATTGGTTTACACTAAAGCAGATAAGCAATCTGGTCCAAAAACTGATCAAAATGTAGCCAAGTTTAACAAAACCTTATTGGGTTGGTTTGAAGAAGTACCTCCATTTTTCGTTACCTCTGCTGAAAAAGGACAAGGCAAAGAGAAACTGCTGCAATTTGTTCAAGAGGTAAACCAAGATTTTGTAAAACCAATAATTGACCCTCAATTTTATTCTGCCAGCAAATCAGAGTAATCCGTTTTTTTAGTACGTTAATGAAGAAATTTTTCTCTTTAGTTTTATTTGCCCACTCCATATTTGCAATGCCTTTTGCCTTTATTGGATTTTTTTTGGGCGTAACCACTACTGCTAATCCATTTAATTGGTATTTATTATTGGCTGTGGTACTTTGCATGGTATTTGCCCGTAATGCCGCGATGGCTTTCAATAGGTATTTGGACCGTGATATTGATGCTAAAAACCCTCGTACAGTTATGCGAGATATTCCTTCTGGAAAAATTTCAGCGAGAGCTGCACTCATTTTTGTGATTGTTAACTGCGTGCTTTTTATTGCTACTACCTATTTAATTAACCCACTTTGCTTTTACCTGTCGCCAATTGCTATTTTTGTGGTATTGTTTTATAGTTACACCAAACGTTTCACGGCCTTATGTCACTTGGTATTAGGTCTTGGACTAGGTTTGGCTCCCATAGGCGCTTACATTGCGGTTACAGGTCAATTTAACATTGTGCCTGTTTTATATTCGCTTGCAGTACTATTTTGGGTAAGTGGTTTCGATATTATTTATGCTTTGCAGGATGAGGATTTTGACCGTTCTGAGAAACTACATTCTATCCCATCGGCATTAGGTCGTAAAAATGCACTCAGACTTTCGTCTTTTCTACATGTATTGTCGGCAGCTTGCGTGATAACGCCTATTTACTTCATGGATTTTGGATGGCCATATTATGCTGGAGTGGTGTTTTTCTGTACCATGCTCATTTACCAGCACCGTTTGGTCAAACCTAACGACATCAGTAAAGTGGATAGGGCCTTTGCTACGACTAACGGTTATGCCTCTGTGGTATTTGCTATTTGTTTTTTGGTAGATGCTTATTTGAAAACCAGATAGTTTTTTAATGGTTAATGGTTAAGGATCAATGGTTAATAAGCTCATTTTCCGCTGATTTAGCAGATTCCAAGCCACAAATTAAACTTGCTAAATTCCACCACTAATCTCTAACTACCAGTTCTTGGTCAATTCCTAACACACCCGCTGATTCAACAGATCTTAATCGCAAGGTTATAGGAGATTTGCCCACCAAGAGATAACTTTCCCTAGTTTCTAACTACTAATTCCTAATCCCTAGCCACTACTTAAACAGGCAACCTATTCAGTTCAATATCGTCTGGGCTTACGAAAATCAACGGTACTTTTTCCACGTCAACGTAGCTTGAATCTAAACCAAAACTGGTTACTTCAGACAAACTCAACTTTTTAAGGATAAAATAGTAGTCCATAATGGTCTCTTCGTAGAAACTCAGATTGGTAAACTTACTCAGGTGCTTTTCGAGTAGGATGAATCTAAAATCGCCCGCAATTTTGTGCTTATTTAGCGAAGTATATTGACTCGTAATATCTACCTCTCCGTTTTTCACCAATTCCTCAACCACCTTACGGTACAATAGATTTACGCGTTGCTCTATCCTGAAACCAAGTTTAAAATCAATTCTGATCAATTTTCCAGGGATCAGAAATTCTACTTTGTAATCCATGGTATAAGGTTCATCCATTACGTCCACATGCACCAACCAATAAACGTCGGCTCGCTTAGGTTCCTTTTGAATGATGGAATAAACAATTTTTGATTCTATCTCAGTCTTGAAATTAGCACTGGTTAGATATACCAATTGCGACGAGAACTTAGGTACTGATGTATCGTTACTTAATTCCTTAATGATCTCGTAGTAATCTTCAATCTCTACATATTTTACAAACCTATTTTTGATTTTACGAGCTGCGTACCAAGTCCACATTACGCTAAGCAAAACCATACTGATTAACAAAGTCACCCAGCCGCCGTGTACAAATTTAGCCATGTTACCTACCAAGAAAGCAAGCTCAATAGCCATGTAAATGATTACAAAAATTGCAATTAAGTACTTTGGAAATTTCTTCCTTAACATATATACGGCCACTAAAATGGTGGTCATTAAAAAAGTAAGGTTAATGGCCAAACCATAGGCCCCTTCCATGTTATCTGATTTTTGGAAAACCAGTACGATAATGATACAGCCTATACAAAGCAACCAATTGATAGAAGGCACATATAATTGACCTTTTTGCACACTAGGGTAATTGATACGCACTTTTGGCCAAAGGTTTAACCTTACAGCCTCAGAAATCAAAGTAAAAGAACCAGAAATCATGGCCTGCGATGCAATTACCGCCGCTGTAGTTGCCAAAATGACCAGATATAGCACCATACTTTCTGGCACCAACTTAAAGAAAGGATTAGAAAGCGCATCATGTGGATCGTAGCTTCCAGCATTTTTCAACACCCAAACACCCTGTCCTAAATAATTAAGAATCAACATCAGCTTTACGAAAATCCAGCTGATGCGAATATTATTTCTACCGCAGTGGCCTAAATCGCTGTATAGTGCTTCAGCTCCAGTAGTACAAAGGAAAACACCGCCTAATATCAACATTGCTCCAGGATTGGTAGCCATCAGATGAATGGCATAGTAAGGATTCAATGCTTTAAAAATCCAAGGATCGTGAATCACTTGTAAAACACCTATTACCCCTAGCGTACCAAACCAAAACATCATGATTGGTCCGAATAACTTACCCACTAAGTTGGTTCCAAACTGCTGGATAATAAACAAAAGGGCGATAATAGAAATTACAATAGGAATAACCTGTACTTCGGGAAACTTCAATTTCAAACCTTCTATGGCCGATGTCACGGTAATACTTGGTGTAATCATCCCATCAGCTAAAAGTGCTGCCCCACCTATAATAGCTGGAACAACTAGCCATTTGGCCTTTTTACGCACCAACGAGTAGAGCGAAAAAATCCCACCTTCACCTTTGTTATCAGCCCTAAGGGTAATAATTACATATTTTACAGTCGTTTGGAGGGTTAATGTCCAGATGATACACGACAATGCGCCAAGTACCAAATCAGGAGTGATGTGCTGGCCAGTATCGATTACCGACTTAAAAATTGCTTTTAAAGTATAAAGGGGAGATGTCCCTATATCACCAAACACTATTCCCAGTGTGACTAATAACCCTCCGGCAGTGAGGGCATTAACGTTTTTATGACTTGACACGTACTTAAAAATTTGACTGCAAAATTACATTAAATAATTAGGATAAAAACCTATTTCATTAAAAAGCTGAAACTTATCAAAAATCTCGGCTTAATTAGGAGAAATTATACCTTGTTAAATATTGTTAAATAATAGAATTACACCACCTTTTGTTTGAATTCTTTGTTTAATTATTTATATTTTTGTGAAACATTTTAATGAAAACCCACGGAGTAAAAATAGCGCTCAATTTAAATATAGCATGCCTCATTGCAATGCTTTTGCTGATGTGCTCTGTTGTTTTTGCTCAAAAAGTTGATACCAGCCGAATTTCTTTAAGACCGAAAACCAAACCAGCGTCTAAATTTCCAGTTATTAAAGGCAGCGTGCAACCCTACAAACCAAATGTTTATAATTACTTACCTTCTGTAGTCCCAACAAGTAACGCCAAAGCTCCTGCCAAGGAAAAAAGCGAAAAGAACCTTACTGTCCTTAAAATCTACCCAAATCCAGTAGTAGAACAATTAAACATTAACCTGCGTTTGGAAAAGGAAACCAATTTATCCATTAAAATTACTGATTTGTTAGGCAACGACATCGTAACACTTACCAACGAACGATTACCTCACGGTGAGCACACCAAAACCTACAATATGCCTTCTAAACTAAATGCAGGCATCTATTTTCTTCGCATTATGGCAGGCAGCGAACCTGTAATTAAAAAAATATCGGTACTCTAATATCAATTTTTCTTTTGTTAGTTTTGCAATATGAAGATCATTGCAATAGGCAGAAACTATGCCGCACATGCCGCAGAACTTAATAATGCCATCCCAACCAAGCCTATCATTTTTTTAAAGCCTGATACCGCTGTTTTAAAAGACAATAAGCCTTTCTATATCCCTAGTTTTTCTAATGATGTGCATTACGAGTTAGAAATTGTATTGAAGATTTGTAAAGAAGGCAAACATATTTCAGAAAAATTTGCGGCCAACTATTATGATGAAATTGGCTTAGGGGTTGATTTTACCGCTAGGGATATCCAAGCAGAGCATAAAGAAAAAGGATTACCTTGGGAACTTGCCAAAGCTTTCGACAACTCTGCCGTAGTAAGCAGCTTTTTGCCAAAAAGTGATTACATCAATCTTTACGATTTGAAGTTTGAGCTACAAAAAAATAGCGAAACCAAACAGTTAGGGCATACTGCAAACCTTTTGTTTTCGTTTGAAAAGATTATCTCCTTCGTTTCCCAATACATCACCCTAAAAAAAGGCGACCTTATTTTCACTGGAACGCCAGAAGGTGTAGGAAGAGTAGACCAAGGTGACAGATTAGAAGCTTGGCTTGAAGGCAAACAACTCCTTAATTTCGAAATAAAGTAAAAGATGCGCCATTACATTACCTATTTAGCTGCTGTTTTTTCGGCATTCCTTTCGTTTGATTCAAAAGCTCAGCAAACCTACAGCAACAACACCTATCCATTAACAGATTTTAGGTCACCGTTGGATATCGAACCACCCGCACTGGCAGGTTCGTTTGGTGAGCTACGTGCTAACCACTTCCACTCTGGTATCGACTTTAGAACCAATCAGCGAATAGGCTACCCAGTTTATGCACCGGCAGACGGATTCATCTCTCGTTTAAGGGTACAAAACAGTGGCTTTGGGCTAGCACTTTATATTAACCACCCCAATGGCTACACCACCGTTTATGGGCACTTATCTAGGTTTAATCCCAAGATAGCGCAAATTGTAAAAAATACTCAATACAAAAAGCAGTCGTATGAGATTGACGAATTTCCAGCGGCCGATCTCATTCCAGTTAGAAAAGGAGAAGTAATTGCTTACACAGGCAATACGGGTAGTTCTGGAGGGCCGCATTTGCATTTCGAAATAAGAGATAGCAAAACCGAAGCTACGATTAATCCTCAATTGTTGGGCATCAGCATTCCCGACAATATCCCCCCCGTCATTCATGCTATGTATGTTTACCGCCTAAATGGCAAGCCATTTAATGAGGTTACCCCTAAGCAATATTTCCAAGTGACGGGCGGTAAAGGAACTTATAAACTGAACCAAGTAAGCACTATCCATTTAAATGGCGAAGTCGGTTTTGCCATTGTAGTTAACGACAGACACAATGGGGCATCGGGCAATAATGGTGTTTATTCTATTGAACTAGCGGTAGACGATATTACCGTTTATACCTCTGCACTGGAGCGTTTTACCTTCGACAATAGCAAAGCTATCAATTCGCATATTGATTACCCCACTTATCTACGCACCAAACAGAGCATCCAAAAAAGCTTTGTAGATCCAGGAAATCCACTACAGATTTATTTCAACTTGGTTAACAATGGTCGCATTACCTTTAACGATGGCAAGCTACATGCCGTTAAATACACCATTACAGATGCACGGGGGAATAAAAGCACTTTAGCATTTAACGTGCTTGCAGACGCCAAAGCAGTGATTAACACCCCTGATTTACCTGCTGGCACGCTGTTTAGTTACAACAAACAAAATGAATTTAGCAATAACGAGGTAAAAGTAATTTTGCCCAAAGGCACCTTGTACAACGACCTTAATTTCATTTATAAAAAAACTGCCAAGCCGCAGCAAAATGCCTTTTCCGAAATTCACAACATCCAAAACACCTTTACGCCATTACACACTGGCTTTGAGCTTTGGATAAAAGCCGATAGCGCATTAACCAAATACCAAAGCAAAGCGCTCATTGTTAACAGCAATCGTTCATCACAGGGTGGCTATTTCGAAAACGGTTGGGTAAAAACCAAGCCTCGTAACTTCGGCAACTTTTTTATCGCTATCGATACCATTGCCCCTAACATCGTTCCCGTAAACATTGCTAACGGAAAAAATATGGCAGGCCTCAGCAAAATGAGTTTTAGGATAAGCGATAACCTTTCTGGCATCAAAAGCTTTAACGGCTATATCGATGGCAAATGGGTATTGATGGAATTTGATACTAAAACAGCCAGCCTTTGGCATAACTTCGATGAAAAAACAACCACTGGTAAACATACTTTTGAGTTACTTGTTGTTGATATGAAAGACAATACAAAGAGATACGCTATTGAGTTTTACAGGTAATTAAACCATTCATTCGAAACTTCATCATTCAACCATAAAAAATATGAGCACATTAAAAGAAGGCGATAAAGCGCCTGCGTTTTCTGCAAAAGACCAAAACGGAAATACCATTACCCTCGACCAGTTTAAGGGCAAGAAAGTGGTTTTATATTTTTATCCAAAAGATGACACCCCTGGTTGCACTGCAGAGGCTTGTGATTTTAGAGACAACTACCAAGGTTTACAAGCAAAGGGCATCGAAGTCCTTGGCGTAAGTGTAGATGATGAAAAATCACACCAAAAATTTATTACCAAGCACAATTTGCCATTCACGCTTTTGGCTGATACCGATAAAAACATTGTAGAAGCTTATGGCGTTTGGGGCGAAAAAAACATGTATGGCAAAAAATACATGGGTACCAACCGTGCTACTTTTGTCATTGACGAAGAAGGCAACATTGCTCACATCATCAAAAAAGTAGATACTAAAAATTCTACCGCGCAGGTGTTGGAATTGTTGAAATAGGGTCTTTTAAAGACTTAAGAACATTATAGACTTACGAAGTTTTAGAAACTTCGTAAGTCTTCCCTCTCTCCTAATACAACCCAAAAAAAATCCTTCCCAAAAACTGGAAAGGATTTCAGATTTATGTGTGTATTTAAGTTAGTTCATCTGTTGTTTATCATTTTTAACTAAGGCCATTACTGGTATAACCTTCACAATTTTAAATTCAGTGCGGCGGTTAAGCTGATGCTGCGCTTCGGTACACTTTACGCCGTCAGCACATTGGTTAAGCAATTCCGTTTCACCTTTACCAATCGCTGTCAATCGGTCTGCGGCTACCCCTTTGTTCAGCAAGTAATCCATAGCGCTGTTAGCTCTCTTTTCAGACAACATTTGATTATAAGCCGCTTTACCTCTGGCATCGGTATGGGCAACCAGCTCCATCTTCACGTTAGGCATATTTAGCATAAAGGCATTTACTTTATTCAAATCTCCTACGGCATCTGGTCTAATGTTCCATTTATTAAAATCGTAAAAAATGTTGTTAAGCTTTACCGTAAAAACACCCTTAGCTCTTTCCAACTCAAATTTAATATCGTAAATGGTAGACTGATTAATGCCTTTGGTAGAGATTTCGCCAGTTTGGCTGGTAAAATATTGTTGAGGATTTCCTTTTACAACGTAATCTGTCTCTTTATCCAAAGTGAAGGCAAACTTGCCATTGGCATCAGAAATAACAGTACTTTGAGTTCCTTTATCTTTGTTGAGCAATAAGATTTCTAAGCCAGCAATTGGTTGGTTAGTACCTTTTTCAACCACAGCGCCATTTACCGCATAAATCTTCTCTTGAGATTTCGGCTCGGCTTTAACGCCCGTAGCAAATCTATAAATATCATCTAGTCCTACGCCACCATTTCTATTACTCGAAAGATAGCCCGTTTTGTTATCATCATTAAATAAAACACCAAAATCGTCTTTCGGAGAATTAAGTGGCGCTCTTAAATTTTCTATATCTTTAAAGCTATTGCGACTACCTATCGCGGAAAAAATATCCAAACCACCCATCCCGATATGACCTTTTGAAGCAAAGTAGAATTTACCATCATTTCTAACGGTCGGGAAAACATCATCTTGAGGAGTATTGATTTGGTTGCCACAATTTACAGGCTGACTCCAACTTCCGTTCGCCAATTTTTCGCTGTAATACAAGTCCATGCCACCAAATCCACCAGGCATATCAGAAGCGAAATACAAAAGCTTTCCATCAGGTGACAAAGCTGGATGCTGTACTGAAAATGTACCTCCGCTATTAAAAGGCAGTTTATCTTTTTCTATCCATTCATCCCCTTTTTTAACCGCAATCAATAGGTATTGCTTTCCTACCTCTCCCAGTTTCGCCTTTTTATTGCTCGCCAATACCGATCTGGTAAAAATAAGCGTGTCCAAACTTGGGTATACCGCTACTGGACCGCTATGGAAACCTTTATTGATAGAACCTTTTAAGATATCCACTTGCTTAGAAGAAGGCGTGGCACTATATATTTTCAAATAAGGATTACCTGTCCACCCGTACACTTCCTGTCCTTTTTTATTTTTTTGCCAACGATCTGAAATGAAAAGGATTTTAGAACCGAATTTAGCTGGACTAAAGTCAGAGTTTTCGGAGTTAAGACCAATTTCACTTTCCACAAAAGCACCTATGTCTGGATTTTCGGCCCAAATTTTTGCTACGCCGCAAATGTTCGCTTGTTTCTCTGCCTCTTTAGCTTGCGCTGGAGTTTTTTGTCCCCAGGTAGTATAGTTAATAGCAGCCTCATCAAACTTCCCGTTTTGCTTTAGGGCATCCGCTAAGTATTTGTAATTATCCGCTGAAGCATCGGGATAGCTCAATGTCTTTTTATACCAAATCTCAGCGGCTTCGGCATTATTGATAAATCTATAGCAGTTGGCAATTTTTTGGGCTACGTCCATGCTAGGATTGGTCTTCATGATCTTATCATAAATCTCAAGTGCATATTTATAGTCGAGTTGCCTATAAAGCTTATCGGCTTCCTTTATATCGTCAGAAAATAATACCGAAGGCAGGAGATAAATGAGCAAGAAAAGAGCCGAAACCCTGTAAAACTTTTTAAATGTCATAGAAACTCTGCGTTAGAAGTACCGCGGAGTAGTTAAAGTATTGTTTCTGTAGTTTTTTCCAATTACTAAGCCCAAAGATATTTCGTGGCTACCAGATGAATATGAATTTAATTCCGACAAACCGTAATCATAAGCATATCCAATCCTAAACTTTTTGGCAACATAAACTTCAACTAATCCAACAAGCGAATTTTGTTGAAAAGTCCCATTTAAATTGTTAGTTTTTTTCCACATATCCACACCCACTCTGTAAGAGCCTCCTATCCACAGTACATCCTTAAATAAAAAAGATGCGTTTACATCGAAATTACCCATAGTATTGGGGTCATCACGCAACATTATTGAAGGCTTAAACTTCACATCGTCATTAACATTTAAAATTGCTCCCGCTGTTAAGAACATGTGGATAGGTGGCAAAATGATAAATCTTGCACGTTGATTATTTTTATTCAGTGCAGTGGTGAGCAAGTTATTTGCCGAAAGCCCTGCATAAAAAACATTATCACTGTAATGTACCCCAATTTTTGCATCAGGAGAGATGTAATTTTGTACTCCGTTGAAAGATGGGTCCGTTTGGTCTCCAATAATTGCTTTATCACTATTTAACGAGAACTGTACAGCCCCTACACCTATACCAAAACTTAGTCGTCCCTCTTCACCAACAGGTAAGCGATAAGCATAATTTGCCATTACCGCCGTTTGTCCCTGTATCCCTACCCTATCGTTTAAAATGGAAAGCCCTAACCCAACATTGTTATTATGAAAAAAGGCGCCATCCACGATGAGCGATTGTGTAGTAGGCGCTCCCTTTACGCCAACCCATTGGTTACGGCTAAGAAGATTGATGTTTAGATCTTCCTTATAGCCTGCATACGCAGGATTGACCAACAAATTGTTGAACATATATTGGCTATAAGTCACCTCATTTTGAGATTTTGCCACAAAAGGACAAATGACAATCAAAATTTGGAGTAAAAATCTTTTCATTACTTTAGTTTTTAACCATGGTGATAGATCCTTTAAAAAATTGATCCTTACCATCTATTTTTACTCTTAAAACATAAAAATAAGTACCCGAACTAGCGTTTTGCCCATCCCAATATTTAGAGGAATGATAGCCGCCCATTCGATACACCAAATTACCTGAACGATCAAAAATCTTTAAGTCGTTATCAGGAAAAGCATCAATATTTTTCACCTCCCAAGTATCGTTCTTGCCATCACCATCTGGTGAGAAAGCATTATAGATTTCAAGTGGCCCCGCATTCGTTACTTCGGCAAATGCAAAGGGAACATCTACACCACTCATCAACTTTACCCCTTGCGAAGCGAATGACTTGCTCAACCCAGGAAAGAAACTGCTATTATCTTGTGTACTTACAGGAAATACCCTGTCCCAAGTACTCTTAGTGGTCCAATTCACCAAGGTGGTATATTTTTCGGTGCCAGCAGTATAGAAACTTACGTCCACCGCACCACTACCCTTCCAATTCTTTAAAACGTGGTAGTAACTATCATTAACACCAACGATGGCATTTTCTTTGCTAAACCTGCTATAACCGTCAACAGACGGATCTTTATCATAGAATGATGCCCCAATCACACTGGCATCTTTAGACTTAATCGCCACAAACCTCATAATGCCAAGCTTACTTGAACCCAAAGGAAAAACATACTCTTGGCCCGCATCCATGTATCGCACAAATTGACCGCTACCAAGCGTGCTGATAAAACCTTTGTTTCGAAATAAACTGGATCCGCTATTATCTAAATGAAGCTGGCTATCATCTAAATGAACTTCGGCATCGCCTAAATCCAGCGATAGCCTCACATCTACATTACTCTTCACCTCAAAAATTCCTAGTCCACTAAACACCAACCTAGGAAAACTCGTAGTACCAGCCCCTGAGAAAGTAGCTCGTTTTGCAGTAAAAATTACTTTACCATTTGATTCTAATGCAAAAACCGTCGATCTATTGTTTACCCAATCACCCTCAACAATCATTTCCCCATTATTCAATATCGACCCATAGTTATGAATCGCTTTATCCCCCACATACAGCAGGGCGTTCTGGTCAATAAATATCTTAGCCCCATTATTTACCAATTGGGCAAAAACATTTCCTCCACTCATCAAGAGTATGGTGGCAACGAGAAAAATACCAGAAAGTTTTTTCGTTATCATAGCACAGCACTAATGTGGAACGTAGCCAAAGACAGATCTATTGGGTTATCACTGACATTAATAAATTTAACTTCAATGGTGTTGGCACTCACCACCCTTGCATAGGCAATAATTAACCCATCTGGCAACTCAATACTCGAAGAAACTGCTACACTAGCACCAACCTCTACTCCATTAAGTGTAAAGTTTTGTTTATGAGAAGCCTTAGCATTGATGCTGGGCAAATCTATAGAAAATGAACCTTTAGAAATTGAAGTAATGCTTGAGCCATTTACACCAATTCTAACTTTACCATCAGTAGCAACCCTTATACCTTCTACTCGGTTCGAAGCAATAATTAATTCCTTACTATCGGTCGTTCCTAAGAAGTCTGCATTCACCCCAGGATTTGTGGTACCTCCAATGCTTCCAGCACCATTACCTGTTCTTAACCAAGCAGTAGTACTTCCCGAAGGACCTTGCGGACCTGCAGGACCTTGTTCTCCAGGGTCACCTTGATCCCCTTTTGGGCCTTGAATACCTTGCGGGCCAGCGGGACCTTGTGCACCTTGAGGACCAGTTGCTCCTGGATTACCCGCATCGCCCTTATCCCCTTTATCACCCTGTGGACCCTGAGCGCCTTGTGGACCCGTAGCTCCCGTTGCTCCAGCTGGGCCTTGTGGACCAACATCACCCGTATCACCTTTGGCACCTTGTGGACCTGTTAAGCCAATAGGACCTTGCGGACCTACCGCTCCAACATCTCCTTTATCGCCTGCATCGCCTTTGGCTCCCTGTGGGCCCGTTAAACCAATAGGGCCTTGCGGACCTACTGCTCCAACATCGCCTTTATCGCCTGCATCGCCTTTGGCTCCCTGTGGGCCCGTTAAACCAATAGGGCCTTGCGGACCTACTGCTCCAACATCGCCTTTATCACCTTTATCTCCAGTATCACCTTTTAAACCTTGAGGACCCTGCGGACCAGTGGCACCCACATCACCTTTATCTCCCTTTGCCCCAACGTCACCTTTATCTCCTTTCGGACCAGCAGCCCCTTGAGGACCAACTGGGCCTTGAATACCTTGCGGACCAGTAGCGCCAACATCACCTTTAGCACCCTGTGGGCCTTGGGCACCAGTTAAGCCAATAGGTCCTTGTGGACCTGTAGCTCCCGTATTACCCTGGTCTCCCTTTATTCCCTGTGAACCTTGAGGACCCGTTGCACCCACATCACCCTTAGGCCCCTGAGGTCCAACCACTCCAGTAGTCAGGTTGGCAAGCACGGTCCAAGTACCATCTACCTGCTTTTTAAAAACATTACCAGTATTATTATTCAAATAAAGATCACCCTCTTTTGTACTTGCAGGTTCTGTACCAGCATTTGGTGGATTAAGTGTACCATTATACCATTGTGCGCCTGCAGGACCAATTGGACCCGCGGGACCTACCACACCTGTCGTTAAATTGGCCACTTCTTTCCAAACACCGCCATCTCTGATAAATACTTTGCCGTTACTATTATTAAGGTAGTAGTCACCATTTCTAGAACCTGCTGGCTCTGTAGCTGCCGTAGGTGGATTGAGCGTACCGTTTGACCAGCTCGCTCCGTTAATACCTGGAATACCCTGACTACCCGTTTCACCTTTATCACCTTTTGCCCCTGCCGAACCAATTTCTTCCCACTTATCTAAATTCCAAGTATTGAATTTATTAGTGGTAGTATTATAAATCAACAAACCATTAATGGAGGCATTAGTTACCCCAACAGCCTGTAAAGCGTTTCGTTGAACTTCAGTTAAGCGGGGAATCAACAAACCTTTTTCGGTGGAATAGATCTCCAGAACTGATTTAGTGTTAGGCTTTTCCGTACCAATACCTACCGAGCCATTTTGGGCATAGGCAAAAGATGAGAAAAACAGAAATGTTAAAAAAGTAGAAATTCTCATAAGCGAAAACGTTTATCTGTTGATTTTTGGGTAATTACCTACTCAAAATAAGAATATATTTATGACTATAACAAACTTATCAACATTTATTTTATCAAAATTGGAAAATTGTGGAAAACTATGACAGCAAAAAAATGACATTATAGACAAAAAACAAGGCCTAAATAATTGGCAAACGGATATTTAAATTAACTTTGTTACTATTACAACAATTATTTTTTTTGGATGAAACATACAATCAGTGAACTAGAAGATATCGCTTCCCAAGTAAGGAGAGATATCCTTAGAATGGTACATGCGGTACAGTCTGGGCACCCAGGTGCATCTTTGGGCTGTGCAGACTTCTTTACAGCTTTATATTTCGAGGTGTTGAACCATAACCCGAAATTTGACATGGATGGTAAAAACGAAGACCTTTTCTTTTTATCAAACGGACATATTTCACCAGTTTGGTATAGCGTGTTAGCTAGGTCAGGATATTTCAACGTAAGTGAATTAAGCACTTTTAGAAAACTGGATTCGAGATTACAAGGACACCCAACCACCCACGAAGGGCTACCAGGTGTTCGTATTGCTTCTGGATCGTTAGGGCAAGGTTTATCAGTTGCTATTGGCGCTGCACTTGCCAAAAAAATTGATGGTGACAAATCATTGGTTTTTGCCCTTTTGGGAGATGGGGAATTACAAGAAGGCCAAAACTGGGAAGCATTTATGTTTGCTCCGCACAACAAAGTGGATAACATTATTGCAAGCATTGACTACAACGGTCAGCAAATTGATGGTCCTACCGAGAAAGTACTTTCTTTGGAAAACCTACAAGCTAAATTTGAAGCTTTCGGTTGGCATGTAATTACTTCTAATGGTAACGATATGGAAGAAATCCTAAAATCGTTAGAGTATGCAAAATCATTAACTGGAAAAGGAAAACCTATTTTAAACTTGATGAGTACCCAAATGGGCTACGGTGTTGACTTTATGGTGGGCACTCACAAATGGCACGGTTCTGCTCCAAGTGACGAGCAATTAGCCAATGCCCTTGGACAAATTAAAGAAACCCTAGGGGATTACTAATCAGATTTTTATTATTAGATAATAGATGCGACTCATACGAGGCATCCTTTATCGTATATTTAAACAAGATAGATTTGAGAAAAGATTTAGCACTATAACCTAAACCAATCTCACCTCTTATATCTCAACAAAAATGAAAAAATACACTTACACAGATAAAAAAGACACCCGTTCTGGTTTTGGAGCTGGCTTGCATGAGGCGGGAAAAAGAAACGAAAATGTAGTTGCTCTTTGTGCCGATTTAGTTGGCTCACTTAAAATGGATGCTTTTATCAAAGATTTTCCTGAGCGCTTTTTCCAAGTAGGTATTGCAGAAGCTAACATGATGGGTATTGCCGCTGGTTTAACCATTGGCGGAAAAATTCCATTTACAGGAACTTTTGCTAATTTCTCTACTGGTAGGGTTTACGACCAAATCCGTCAATCTATTGCTTACTCTGGCAAGAATGTAAAAATCTGTGCTTCTCACGCTGGCTTAACACTAGGTGAAGACGGTGCAACTCACCAAATTCTTGAAGATATTGGCTTAATGAAAATGTTGCCAGGAATGACTGTAATTAATCCTTGTGATTACAACCAAACCAAAGCAGCAACCTTAGCCATTATGGAACACGAAGGTCCTGTTTATTTACGCTTTGGTCGTCCAGTAATCCCTGTATTCACGCCAGAAGACCAAAAATTTGAAATTGGCAAAGCTTGGATGGTGAATGAAGGTACTGATGTAACTATCGTAGCAACAGGCCACATGGTTTGGAGAGCAATACAAGCTGGTGAGGAGTTAGAGAAATTAGGCATCGATGCTGAAATTATAAATATCCATACCATTAAACCTTTGGACGAAGAAGCCATCTTAAAGTCTGTAAAGAAAACAGGTTGTATTGTGACTTGCGAAGAGCATAATAAATTTGGCGGTTTAGGAGAGAGTGTTGCTCGTTTCTTAACCTCTACTTATTTGGCTCCACAAGAGTTTGTAGCGGTTAATGACAGCTTCGGAGAAAGTGCAACACCTGATCAGTTGATGACAAAATACAAGTTAGATCCTTCAGATATCGTAGCAGCTGCTCAAAAAGCAATGGCTAGAAAATCTAAATAACCTATGAAGCAAGTTGAAGACGCAGAGATTCTCTCGAAATTTCAGGATGAAAAAACTCGAAATAACGCCTTCAACTTGCTTTTACAAAAATATCAGCAAAAAATCTATTGGCATATCAGACGTTTGGTCATCGACCACGACGATGCCGATGACCTTGTTCAGGAAACTTTTGTAAAGGTTTGGAAAAACCTGCATTCGTTTCGCAGCGACTCCCAACTATATACTTGGATTTATCGGATTGCTACCAACGAGTCCATCACCTTCCTTAACAAGAAAAAAAACAGGAACAATGTTTCTTTAGATGAAGTAAATTCTGAATTGGCAGAAACACTTGCTTCTTCTTCGCACTTTGACGGTGATAAAATTCAGCGAAAACTACAAGAAGCCATCCTTACGCTTCCCGAAAAGCAACGTATTATCTTCAACATGAAATATTTTGATGACATGAAGTATGAAGAAATCTCGGAGGTTTTGGGTACCACAGTAGGCGCTTTAAAAGCATCGTTCCATATTGCGGTCAAAAAAATCGAAGCAATTTTAATAAATCAAGATTGAAATTAAACCTTTTGCCTAAAAAAACATCAATAAATACGAATGAGTAAAATGGCCGAAAATATGGAATGGGAAAACGAAGCGCCACAACTAGCGAAACTGAAAAAGTCTAACCCCTTTACAGTTCCAACAAATTATTTTGAGGAACTTGAGGAGCGGATCAATCAGTCTGTATTTATGAGTTCGTTGGAAAAATCAACAGGCAATGGTTTTACCACTCCAGCAAATTATTTCGAAACCCTTAGCGAGCAAATCATTGCTCAAGCTAAATTATCAACGTTTGTAGATGAGCAACAAGGTTTCGGTGTTCCTGATGGATATTTTGAGCAATTGCAACAAAATATTACCGCTAAAACCATCAGCCCTAAAAAATCAGTAAAACTGTGGCATCAACCATTGTTTAAATATGCGGTTGCCGCTTGTTTGGTGATTATGTCTACCACAGGTTGGTTTGCCAACAAACAGTATCAAAGCCATCAATTACGAAAAACCGAACTTGCCAAAGAGCAATTATTATATGACATTGACGAAAGTGTCATTATTGAATATGTTCAGGAGGCACAGCATGGGAAAACGGCTAATGTTACCGACAGTGAAATGGAAGACTATATTTTAGATAATTTCTCCACTACAGACTTATCTAATAATTTATAAATCTGGGCCAGATGGTCGTCATCAAAGCCCATTTAACACAATCAAATAATAATAATAATAATATAAACAGATGAAAAACTTTGTTTTTGCACTATTAATCTTCGCTCCTTTTTTAGCTTCAGCACAAGGGCCTAAAATGGGTGGTGAAAAAATGGAAGCCAGAAAAGTGGCTTGGCTAACCACAAAGCTGGATTTATCTGCCGAAGATGCAAAGATTTTTTGGCCTATCTACAATGACTATGTGAGAGAGCAATCCACCTTGAGAAAAGAACGGATGCAGAAGATGATTAGCTTTAGAAAACTGAAGGAGATTGAAGATTTAGACGACGAAGAAATTCAAACGCTGATTTTAAACGATTTCAACTTCAGACAACGAGATTTAAATATTGAACGCAAATACTACAACAAGTTTAAATCGAGCTTACCTATTAAAACGGTAGGAAAGTTTTACAGGGCACAAGAAGCATTCAAGAAAGAAATATTACAACAGTATAGGGCAGCAATGCCTGCACCTCAAACGAATTAGGTTGCACAAATGATTAACCGAAGAGGACGTCTTTTAAAAGGCGTCCTTTTTTATTTGACATCATTTCCAAAAAAATGAGCCTTAAATCCGCTACTTTTGCAACATGCTTACCCAACGACAACTTTTTTTAAAACATAACGCTCAAACTTCTACCACTCCATTAATGCTTGAATTTGTGAAAGCCCAGGGAGTGAACCTATATAATAAAGAAGGAAAAGCTTACATCGATTTAATTGCTGGCATTGGGGTAAGCAACGTTGGCCATTGCCATCCTAACGTGGTGACAGCCGTGCAAAAACAAGTTGAAACCTACATGCACTTGATGGTTTATGGCGAGTTTGTACAAAGCCCGCAGGTTAATTTTGCTACTGCTTTAGCTTCGGTTTTACCTGAGCAACTTAACTGCACTTATTTTGTGAACTCTGGTGCCGAAGCGGTAGAGGGAGCCATGAAATTGGCCAAAAGATATACGGGAAGAAAAGGCTTTATTGCCTGCAAAAATGCCTACCACGGCAGCACACAAGGCGCAGAAAGCTTGATGGAAAGCGATTTCTACTCTGCTGGCTACGGTCCGTTTTTGCCACATGTAGATTTTATCTCCCACAACCATATTGCCGATTTAACAAAAATTACCGACCAAACTGCCGCTGTTTTTATTGAACCTATACAAGGCGAGGCTGGCGTGAGGGTAGCTGACCAAGCTTTTATGGAAGCTTTAAAAGCAAGATGTTTGGCCACTGGTACACTTTTGATATTCGATGAAATCCAAACAGGTTTTGGTAGAACTGGAAAAATGTTTGCCTTTGAGCATTATGGTGTTACCCCAGATATCCTTCTTTTAGCCAAAGGTATTGGCGGTGGAATGCCTATTGGTGCTTTTATCAGTTCGGCAGAAATCATGTCGGTATTATCCTTTAACCCCATCTTAGGCCATATGACTACTTTTGGCGGCCATCCCGTGTGTTGTGCTGCTGGACTAGCTACCTTAAACACGCTGTTAGATGAAAATATTGTAGCTGACGTTGAAGCAAAAGGCAATTTATTCAAAGAACTGTTACAACATCCAGCGATTAACGAAATACGCGGCAAAGGCTTGATGCTTGCCGTAAGTTTTGATAGTTTTGAGATTAATAAAGCAATTATTGATGCCTGCATTGAAGACTGCATTATTACCGACTGGTTTTTGCATTGTAGTGATGCCATGCGTATTGCTCCCCCCCTCACCATTACCGAGGATGAAATCAAGGCAGCGTGCGACATTATTTTAAGAAATATAGAGAAAATTTGCCCCTCAAAATAGCTTGGGATGAACGTATTGATTGTTGAAGACGAAAAAAGCCTAGCCTTAGAAATCAATGATTTCCTAAGCAAGGAAGGCTATATTATAGACCACGCCAGAAGAAAAGCTTCGGCAGAGGAGAAAATTTTCGTTAACAGCTATGATTTTATCCTGCTTGATTTAGGCTTACCAGATGGCGACGGCTTTGAGTTGTTAAAACTAATTAAAGGTTTGAAAGACCGAGATGATGCCATCATTATTCTCACCGCTAGAAGTGCAGTAGACGACCGCATTAAAGGATTGGAAGAGGGTGCTGACGACTATTTGCCTAAACCTTTCTCGCTGAACGAGCTTTTGGCAAGAATGCATGCTGTAACCCGTAGAAAGCACAAGTTGGAGAAAAACGACATCCAAGTACATGATTTTGTATTAGATATCCAGAATAGGGTGGTTACCTTTAAAGGAGAAAGAATTCATTTGACCAAAAAGGAATTTGAGATTTTAAATTATCTGGTATTGAACAAAAATCGTGTAGTATCACGTACGAGCCTTACCGAACACGTTTGGGGAGATATTTTAGAGGTCAACTCTGATTCGAACTTTGTGGATGTACACGTTAAAAATCTTCGCAAAAAACTGATGTGCCATGCCAAAACCGATTGGCTGGAAACTGTAAGGAGTATTGGTTATAGGATAACGCTTTAATTTGGGATAAGCATGAGACTGCAAGAAAAACTTACTTTATATAATGCCGCCACCAAAATTGCACTCATTTTTATCCTCGGAACCATTATTTTATTTTCTCTAGAAAAAATTTCCATCAACCACTTAGATAATCGGTTATCTAAAAAAGAAACCAAACTCATCAGAAACCTGAATGATAGCGAGGTGGATAGTTTGTTGAATGCCGAACAGACTTTTACTGACTATAATATCTTGAAGGACGAGTTTATTGTACTCACACTTATTCCAAAGCAAAAAAAACTTGATACAACGGAAAAATTCAGCACAGGAGATCGTGAAATTATGGGCGATATTGAGGCCTACCGCATCCTCACGAAGCAATTTGAGTACAAAAACAAATATTATCAGCTAGAACTGGGTACTACGGCTGCTGGTGCCATCTCCATCAAAAAATCATTAGGGATTTACATGTTCATTGTACTGATGGTTTCACTTTCCATTACTTTGGTAACAGATTATGCTTTCACCAGGTTCCTGCTCAAGCCTTTTTATAAAATATTGGATCAAAAGATTAACAAGGTTAACGACCCTATCACCTTCGATTACAGCAAGATTCCGACCAACACTACCGACTTTGTTCTTTTGGATGATAGCATTAACGGTTTGATGAGGAAAATTACCGATTTATTTCTGCTGGAAAAACAATTTATCGCCAATGTTTCGCACGAATTGCTTACCCCAATTTCTATTTTAAATGGCAGGTTAGAAAATATTCTTGCTTCAGAAACACTAGCGGTAGAACATGAAGAAAAAATCATGGCCTCGCTAAAAACATTGAGCAGGTTAAAATCCATTATCAATAGCTTGTTGTTAATTTCCAAAGTAGAAAACGAACAATACGTTAAAAAGGACCAGATTGTCATTAGGCAAGAACTGGAAGATATCTACGAAGATTTAACAGAACGTATTTCAGACAAACGCATTACTTACGAAAATCAAACTCAGGAGGATTTCATTTTCTTAGGGAACCAGCCTTTAATCCATACGTTACTCATCAACATCATCAACAACGCCATTAAGTACAGCAAAAATGCTGGAAAAATCGTCATCTCAGACCAATTAACGGAAGTTGCCTACACCCTTAGCATTACTGACAATGGTATCGGTATGGAGAATGAAATCGTCAAAAAAGCATTCCATCGCTTTGAAAGAGAAAACAACGAAGAGGTTAGCGGCTTGGGATTAGGTCTAGCTATTTGCAACAGTATTGCTAAATTTCACCATATTTCACTGGACATCTCTTCTAAAAAAAATGAAGGCACTAAAGTAAGTATCACTTTCCCTCTCGAAAAACAGCTTTAAAAAGCCTTTTTTACAAGTCCGTAAAACTTCATAATTTCTTCATGTTGATAGATGAACTTAGTATTGTTAAACAACAACATCGTTCACTAAAAATAAAAAGAAGATGAAAACAGTGAAATTTTTAATGATTGCATTGATTGCAGCATTTACAGTAAACTTAGCAAACGCACAAACTTCACCAGCTGCTAAAGCGCCAGTAAAAAAAGTTGCTCCTGCTGCTAAAGTAGTAGAGAAAAAAGCTGAAAAAGCAGAAGCTAAGGTTGATACTGTAGCTAAAAAAGCAAAGCACAAAGCACACAAAAAAGCATAGTACTTGTTCCTAGTTAGTACAATGCGCAGTGGCCTAGCCCTGCGCATTTTTTTGTTGCCATATTTTTAGCACTTCTTCCTATCTTTATCCAAATAATTCATCATAAAAATGGAAATCATTCAAGAAAACGAAGACAGAAGAGGTTTATTTAAAGCAGTAGAAGATGGCAGAGAAGCTGGTGTAATGACCTACACTTGGGCTGGAAGCACTAAATTCATCATCGACCATACTGAAGTTAATCCCGATTTTAAAGGCAAAGGTGTTGGTTTACAAATGGTGATGAAAGCAGTAGGATATGCTAGAGCCAATCATTTAAAAATCATGCCATTATGTCCGTTCGCTAAATCGGTTTTCGACAAAAATCCTGATATCGCAGATGTGCTGTTTTAAACAGGAATTTGCCCAAATGAACACATAGATACATCGTAAACCGACGCTGTTTAATTAGGTTAACTCATTTTCTGGCGCTTAATCAAATAAGCTTCCAAAATATGATTAAAGCCCGCATTCATATCAGCATCTACCATATCAATTTTATATTGGGCACATTTTAAGGCTAGGTTTTTCCTATAAGCGGTCATTTGCGATAGATAAGCATTTTTCACCTTCGAAGCGTGAGCTTTTAAAACAGTTCCCGTTTCCATATCTACAAACTCATAAGGCCTGTTTTCGAAATCAAACTCTTGTTCTTTCGTCTTATCGGTAACATTAAATACCACCACCTCATGTTTATTGAATTTCAAGTGCTGCAGGGCTGAGAACAATTTATCCAATCTGTCACTGTTATTAGCTGTTTGTAGCATATCGCTAAAAATAACAACTAAAGAACGTTTATGGATTAAATCGGCAATTTGGTGCAATGCGACAGAAAGATCGGTTTGTACATTCAACTTAGAAGTGGCCAATACTTCTTCCAACTTTGCAAACAAAAATTTTTGGTGTACACTGGTAGATTTAGCAGGCGTATTGAGCTTCAGTTCATCTGTAAAAAGACTTAAACCAAAAGCATCGCGCTGCCTTTTAAGCAAATAAATTAAAGCAGCAGTACTTTGAACGGCAAAAGTGAGCTTATTATATTTATCGTTAGGAAAATACATTGACGAAGAAATATCAATCACAAATTGACACCTTAAATTGGTTTCTTCCTCGTAACGCTTGCTAAACAGCTTATCGGTTTTGGCAAACAACTTCCAATCAATGCTTTTAACGCTATCGCCGTTGTTGTAAAGTCTGTGTTCTGCAAATTCAACTGAAAAACCATGGAAAGGACTTTTATGCAAGCCTGTGATAAATCCTTCTACCACTTGCTTTGCTAGAAGCTCCAAACTACTTTCAAATCTAATTTCTTCAGGTTTTTGCGATGCTTGCATACGTAAAACTAATAAAAAAGATTTTGTTTAGCTTTGTTATATCACTAAATAACATCATATGAAAAGATTATTACTTTTTATCATTGGCGCTATGCTAATGAATAGCAGCTATGCTCAAAAAGTACAAGGCGGTAAGGTAAATACCGAAAGCGCCAAACTTGCTGGCAAACTAGACACTGCAAAAAAACAAGAAGGTTGGACGATTAGAGGTACTAATACGCTCTTGCTTAATCAAGCAGCTTTTTCTAACTGGGTTGCGGGCGGTATTAACTCCATTGCTTTAACTGGCCGTGCCGATTACGAATTTAACCTTAAAAGAGGCAAAAATTTATGGGAAAATCGCCTTTTAGCTGGATACGGCCTACGTTCGGAAGAAAACAACAAAGCGACCAAAGTGGAGGATGTGATTGACTTGACTTCTAAATATGGCTACCAACTTGGAACGAGCAATTGGTACGGAGCTGTCGCCTTAAACCTTAAAACACAATTTGCAAAAGGTTACGATTATGGCAAACCTGAACAAAGCTACATTTCCAATCTGCTTTCTCCAGGCTATGTTACACTAGGACTAGGTGTTGATTACATCCCTAATGATAATTTCCAATTTAGCGTTCATCCATTAACTTCAAGATTTACCATTATTGCCGATAAGGCAGTTTTTGACCCCAATAGAGATGGTATCCTTACCGAAGCCTACGGTGCAAAACCTACAGAGAGTTTGGTTTATCAGTTAGGTGCTTACGTAGGCGGTAGGTATAAAGTGAAACTGATGGAGAATATTATGCTCGACAATCGTTTTGGCATCTTCACCAATTACCTAGAAAAGCCTCAAAACATGGTACTTTCCTATTCGGGAATTTTGGATATGAAGGTAAATAAATTTATTTCTACCCAAATTACTGCTGATTTATTTTACGATGATAATCAAATTGGCAAACTACAGTTAAAAGAAACTTTAGGTGTGGGCTTAACTTATAAGTTTGGCAGATATTGATTCAAGCAAAAAGCTCATAAAAAAACCGATGTACTTTTAGCACATCGGTTTTTTGTTTATATGAAGATAAGTAAATCCTTATTCTACAATTGGCCATCTAATTTACCTGCCAAAACTGATTTAGGCACTGCACCAATTTGTTTGTCAACTACCTGACCATCTTTAAAGTACAACAAAGCTGGGATGTTACGGATACCAAACTGCATTGAAATTTGAGGGTTGTTGTCAACATTTACCTTGCCAACCAAAGCTCTACCTTCGTATTCTTTAGCAATTTCTTCTACCACTGGACCTACCATACGGCAAGGACCGCACCATTCTGCCCAAAAATCTACCAAAACAGGTTTATCTGATTTTAATACTACTTCCTCGAAGTTAGCATCTGTTATTTCTAAAGCCATATCTAAATTTTTATTATGTACAAATATATTATCAATTGTGATGCCATCAATAGCCAAATGTCAATTTGACACTTTTGTGTCGAGACCCTTCACTAATCACTAGCTACTAAAAACTAATTCAACCTGTAATCAACAAAGTCCAACTTCTTAATTTCATTCAGAAACTGGTTATTGGGATTTATTTTTTGGTTTTTAGAAGGCAGTTCCAACTTCAACCCTTTCTCCACATCATAAACCTCAAAATTGAGCTTACAGTTTTGCGCATCTGCATTTTCTCTATTTTCATCTAAAATAGCCTGTATCTGTTGCATAAAGCTATCGTTCACAATCTCGATAGGAAAAAATATCGTTAATGATTTGGTCAGTTTATCTCTTAGGCCCGAAAGTAAATCAATGGTCGTGATTTTAAACTCCCAATCACCCTCTTTTCCAAAACGCAGTCCTAATTTACCACGAATCTGCAAGAAATATCCTTCAGTTAAAAACTGTTTAAATTTCAGGAAGTCATCACCAAACAAGGCAATTTCACAACTGTCGTCATAGTCTTCGAACGTAAAAATCCCGAAAGGCTTGCCTGTTTTGGTAATTCGTTGTGAAGCCATGACCACCAGGCCTCCCACGACCAATTCTCGATTTTTCAGGGTTTCGAACTCTGCCATAATTTCTTCATTCGAATCGCCCATCCTTACTTTATTGATGATACTCAAATGCTTCACTTTGTGCGGGCAGTACCTGTCCAATTCAAAACGATAATCATCTAAAGGGTGTCCCGAAAGGAAAATCCCAATGGCATCTTTTTCATATTTCAACTTATCAATTAAGCCCCATTCTTGGGTCATGGCAAAAGAGGGTTCCAAAATCAAATCGGCTTTTGAACCTCCAAATAGCGATGACTGCGAAGAATTTTGGTTATTCTGGAAGTCGTTGGCATATTTAATCAGCTTTTCGATACCATTTAGTTTGTCGTTAGGCCCAATAAAGAAATATTGTGACCTGTTAAAACCAAAAGCATCAAAAGCACCGCCATAAACAAAACTTTCATAAGCTTTTTTGTTTACGATACGCGTATTGGAACGCTTCGCAAATTCAAAAACAGTAGGATAAGGTCCGTTTTCTGTACGTTCTTCGATGATACTTTCTACCGCTTTCTCACCTACTCCTTTTACTGCTGACAAACCAAAACGAACTTCGCCTTTGGCATTTACCGAGAACTTCATTTCCGACTCGTTCACATCTGGTCCTAATACTGGCACACCCATTTGTCTACACTCTTCCATGAAGAAAGCTACCTGCTTAATATCACTCATGTTATTGGACAGTACCGCAGCCATATATTCTGCGGGGTAATGGGCCTTTAAATAAGCAGTTTGATAGGCTATCCAAGCGTAACAGGTAGAGTGGGATTTGTTGAATGCGTAAGACGCAAATGCTTCCCAGTCTTTCCAAATCTTCTCTAAAATCTCGGCCTTATGTCCTTTTTCCGAAGCCTGTTTCACAAACTTTGGCTTCATTTTATCGAGTACGTCTTTTTGTTTTTTACCCATGGCCTTACGCAAAACGTCGGCCTCACCTTTGGTAAAACCAGCCAATTTTTGCGACAAAAGCATTACCTGCTCTTGGTAAACCGTAATTCCGTAGGTTTCTTGTAAATACTCCTCACAGGCGTCCAAATCGTAGGTAATAGGCTCTACACCGTGTTTACGTCTAACGAAACTAGGAATATACTCCATTGGCCCTGGACGGTATAATGCATTCATCGCAATTAAGTCACCAAATACTGTAGGTTTTAGTTCCTTCATGTATTTCTGCATCCCAGGACTTTCGTACTGGAAAATGCCGACCGTTTCACCACGCTGGAAGAGCTCATAAGTAGCTACGTCATCTATTGGGAAATTATCTGGGTCGAGATCAATATTGTGACGCTTTTTAACGAGCTTCACGGTATCTTTAATCAGGGTTAATGTTTTCAACCCCAAAAAGTCCATTTTTAATAAACCTGCACTTTCTACTACCGAGTTATCAAACTGGGTAACGTACAAATCACTGTCTTTGGCGGTAGCTACAGGCACGAAATTGGTAATGTCATCAGGTGTGATGATTACCCCACAGGCGTGGATACCCGTATTACGTACCGAACCTTCCAACACAATGGCCTGCTGCAACGTTTCGGCTGCTAAATCTTTACCTGAGGCTAATGCTTTAAGCTGGTTAACGTTTTCAAATTCATCTGGCCGGAGTGCTTCTTTTAGGGCCTTTTCTTGCAAATTGAAGATTTTGGCCAGCTTCATATTCGGCACCAACTTAGCCACTTTATCAGCTTCAAAAAGCGGCAAATCTAATACCCTTGCCGTATCCCTAATGGATGATTTGGCCGCCATGGTGCCATAAGTGATGATTTGCGCTACTTGACTGGAGCCATATTTGCCAATTACGTAATCCATTACGCGACCACGACCCTCGTCATCAAAGTCGATATCAATATCGGGCATGGATACACGATCGGGGTTAAGGAAACGCTCAAAAAGGAGGTCATATTTAATTGGGTCGATATTGGTAATTCCCAAGCAATAAGCTACCGCAGAACCTGCTGCTGAACCACGACCTGGCCCAACAGATACGTCCCTGTTGCGGGCTTCGGCAATAAAATCTTGTACAATCAAAAAGTAACCTGGATACCCCGTTTTTTCAATGGTAGCCAACTCAAAATCCAAACGTTCGGTGATGTCTGGAGTAAGTTCCCCGTAACGTTTTTCGGCACCCACATAGGTTAAATGGCGAAGGAATTTGTTTTCACCTCTTTTTCCACCATCAGCTTCATCCTCTGCCACCACAAATTCTTCGGGAATATCAAATTTGGGTAGTAATACCTCCCTTGCGAGCTTGTAGGTTTCTATCTTATCAATAACTTCTTGTACATTGATAATCGCTTCTGGTATATCGGCAAACAGATCTTTCATCTCGTCTGACGACTTGAAATAATATTCTTGGTTAGGCATGCCGTACCTAAAACCTCTACCACGACCAATTGGCGTGGCTAGTTTTTCAGCATCTTTTACACAAAGTAAAATATCGTGGGCATGCGCATCTTTTTTGTTAACGTAATAAGTATTGTTGGTGGCAACCATTTTCACCCCAGTTTGAGCGGCCATTTTCACCAACACTTCATTTACACGGTCTTCATTTTCCTGTCCGTGGCGCATGAGCTCGATGTACAAATCTTCTCCAAATTGCTCTTTCCACCACAACAAAGCTTCTTCCGCTTGCTTTTCGCCAATGTTCAAGATTTTACTTGGCACCTCTCCATACATGTTACCTGTAAGTACAATCAGGTTTTCCTTGTACTGTTCAACAATGGCCCTGTCTATCCTAGGCACATAATAAAAACCTTTGGTATAGGCAATTGACGACATTTTTGCCAAGTTGTGATAGCCTTGCTTGTTCTTGGCCAAAAACACCACTTGGTAGCCATCATCTTTTCGGGTTTTATCGGTGTGGTTCTCACACACAAAAAACTCTACCCCAATAATTGGTTTCAAGATGGTTTCCGTAGGCGCTTCTCCTTTTTCCAAAGCTTCTGCATTTTTAGCCTCGGCAGCCTTGTTATGGTTAAGCACATTACTCACAAAGTGGAAGGCACCCATCATGTTGGCGTGGTCGGTTAGGGCCACCGCAGGCATGCCTTTTTCGGCAGCGGCTTTTACCAAAGCAGGTACGCTAATGGTACTTTGCAACACCGAAAATTGGGTGTGATTGTGCAAATGTGCAAACGCAGCATCGGCCAACGCAGCCTTATTGCTTTCTAACGTTTGTTTAGAAACACCTCCAGTGTCGGCCCCTTTTCTTTTCCTTATTTCATCTGAAGCTGCTTTTAGATTGATGTGCTTTAAACCTACAGATTCTACCGTGAAAGGATTAGCTTCCTTAAATTTCAGGAAATAATCAGTATCAACTTGTAGCTCTTCCTTGGTAAAAACCTGTTTTTTAATCAGTTCCAAAAAACAACGAGTAGTAGCCTCAACATCGGCCGTGGCATTGTGGGCTTCGGCAAAAGGCACTCCAAATAAATACTGATGTAGTTCTGTAAGATTAGGCAGCTTAAATTTACCTCCCCTACCTCCAGGGATTTTCAATAGTTCGGCAGTTACTTCAGTACAGGTGTCTAACACTGGCATATCTGCCAATAGGTTCTCCTGGCCAAAACGATACAGTTCGCAGCCCATAATGTTAAGGTCAAAACCGATGTTTTGTCCTACCACAAATTTGGCTTTCGCTAAAACCTCTTTAAATTTTTCCAATACTTCGGCCAAGGGAATCCCCTGCTCCTGCGCCAATTCGGTAGAAATACCGTGAATACGCTCGGCATCATAAGGAATGTTGAAACCTTCGGGCTGTACCAAATAATCTTGGTGCTCCAACAACCTTCCCATATCATCATGCAACTGCCAGGCAATTTGTATACAACGCGGCCAATTATCTGTATCAGTAATCGGGGCGTTAAAATTACGCGGCAAACCTGTTGTTTCGGTATCAAAAATTAAGTACATAGCTAAAAAATGAGGATACCAAAATTAACGAAAAATATAAGGGATTTCGTCAGCTAATTATCAACATACGGCAAGGCTTCCATTAGCCGAAATTTAAATTTTATTGGAACTATTTTCCGTTTTTATTCGGTAAATTAAATTTTTAATTTTACTTTCTTAAAGATAAATTAATAATTGCTCAATGGATTTCTCCTTTAACGGTTACGGGTTAGTTTTGCTATTTTTTGGAACGCTAACAGCCGTTTTAGCTATCTACATTTACAAACGTGGTACCAGTGTGGTAAGATGGTTTGGCCTAATGATGGGTTCCAATGCCATTTGGTCCATTGCTTATGGACTCGAACTTTCCAGCTATACCCTAAAACAAGCCTTATTTTTCATCAACATTGAATACTTGGGCATTGCTACTTTGCCCTTAAATTGGTTTTTGTTTTGTCTTGCTTTTTGCAACAAAGAATGTTGGTACAAGAAGCCTCTGAACCTCATTTTATTGCTCATTGCTCCCATTACCACGCTATTTATGGTATGGACCAATCCGATGCACCATTTGCATTACAAGGATGTAAAGATGTTTTTTGATGGGCCTTTTCCAATGATTAAAATATACCCTGGAACTTGGTATCATATTTTCACTGTATACTTCTACCTACTGCTAGCTTGTGGATGCTACCTGATTTTCAACAAATTTAGGAGTTCTGATCCTATTTACAGAAAACAGAACTACAGCATCCTTATTGCAGCCTTAATGCCTTGGGTTGCCAACATCACCTACCTTGCGGGATTAAGGCCTTTGGGTTTCATAGACATTACTCCTTTCGCTTTTATCCTTACTTCATTTCTCATTTTATTAGGCATTTACAGATTTAGACTATTTGATATTGTACCTATTGCCAGAGAAAAAGCGCTGGAACTAATGGATGATGGCTTTTTGGTTCTAGATAAAAAGCATCGGGTAATTGATTATAATTCTTCTCTGTACCGATACCTGAACCTTTCAAAAAATCAAAAGATTGTTGGGCAATTCATCGGTGAATTGTTTCCAAAGCATTTAGATTTTGTCAAAAAAATAGAAAGTGGATTTAGTGGAAAAATGGACATGCAGGCCCTCGTAGAAGGTGAGATGATTTATTTTGAAGCAGAAATCCTATTACTTAATGAAAGCAAAATCAATGAAGCTTTTACCATTGTAAAACTGCAAGATCTTACCGCAGCCAAAAAAGATGCTTTAATTGCCAAGGAACAGGCCTTGGAACTGGAAAAGGTAAATCAATTGAAAGACCGTATTTTTTCTATCATTGCCCACGATTTAAGAGGTCCTTTGGTGAACCTATCGGAAATTTTGAAAATGGTTTCCTACAACCAAGTTAGTCAGGAAGAATTTGAGAAGATATCACCCGAGCTAAGCAAAGACATTATTTATACCACTGATTTACTGGAAAACATTCTGCACTGGTCGAGGAGCCAATTACAGGGGTTCGGTATTCAAAAGGAGTTTTTCAACGTGCGTAACATCATCATCAATGAAATCAACTATCACCTGCCTGCTGCCACTCTTAAAAAGATAAACATCTTACACGACGTTTTCCCTAACGAAATTGCATATGCCGATGTTTTGATGTTTCAAATTGTGATTAGGAACATCATTAACAATGCCGTTAAGTTTTGTAACGAAGGTTGCGAAATTGTGATTACGGCAAGTTACCAACGCAATCACATGCTCAAGATTTGCATTAAAGATAACGGTGTAGGTATTCCTAAAGCTACGATGGAGAAGCTTTTCAAGGATGAAAATGTATCTTCAAGAGGTACCCAGAACGAGAAAGGCACAGGATTGGGCCTAATGATATGCAAAGATTTTATGAGCAGAAATGATGGTGAAATCAGCGTATCTAGTGAAGTAGGCAAAGGCACTACTTTTTGTGTGCTTGTACCAACGGGCGATTAAAAAAACTATCCTACTATTTGGAGCACAGCTAAGAACACTTCCACAGTTTAACCTGTCTAGAATTCCCGCTCCTCTGAATAGCAGGATAGCTTATATTTTAGAAAGGAATTATTTACCAGTAACCTGATTAATGGCTTGCTGTTCCTTTAACTCATCGACATTGTTTTTGTTGCCGAATTTCTCCGTTTTATTGGCAAAATAGTCCAAGATCCCCACAATAGTATCCAAGTTATCTGCCACCCTTTGGTGCATATCAGGTAAGTCTTGATCTAGTTTTTTATCACCGAGCTCAATGTTATCGACTTCTATTTTTCCTATTTTTTGAATGATAGCTTGTTGTGAATGCTGTAAATCTTCCAGCTCTCTCACTATCTTCTCCATCAACTCAAATTTCTTTAAAGTTTCCATAAATTCTGTTTTATTTAATTAACAAACTCTATTTAACAACCAGTCCCACATGGCTTTTGTTTGATTTTATTGTTTTTTATGCACAAGAAATTTGCAGATCTCATATATAACTAATAATTTAGTTTTCATGAAAAGCCTTTATATTTCCATTTTATTTTTACTGATTGCTAAATTTTGTGTTGCCCAACAAGCTGTTTTGGACAAAGAAAAACTACTGGAATTTTATCAAAGCCAACGCTATGGTGAAGCGGCCGCTTACTTAAGCAGTATTTATCCCGCAGAGACTAGCGACGTGAAAGTTTTGGGCCAAATTGCCTACTGCAATATGATGGCAGGAAAACTGGTTGATGCGGAAAGAAACTACCAAAAAATTAATGAGCTACAACCGAAACAAATCCCCGTATTGTTCAGTTTGGCCAATATTAACTCAAGACGAGGAAACAATAAAAATGCAACGGTGTATCTGCAAGAGGTGATTACCTTAGACAGCACTAATTTTAATGCATTTAAGCGTTTAGCAGACTATACAGACAGCTTAATTTTAAAGGTACAATACCTGCAAAAAGCCAATAAATTAAATGCTACCGAGGCTGAAGTTGCTTATGATTTAGCGGCTAGCTATCGGAAATTAAAACTTCTTAAACCTGCTTACGATGTACTGAAAATTGCCATTGCGGCTGATAGCGGCCATCTTGTATTGCAACAAGCTTTATTACCTATTGCCAACCAGTTGAACAAGTACAGCGAGGTAGTAACTGTTGGCGAAAAACTACTTAAAAATGGTGCCGATGCCAATGTGCTCGCTGATGTGGCCAAAGCCTATTTCTTTTTAAAGAACTACAAAAGAGCGATTACCTTATACCAAATGCTTGAAAAAACCGAAATGCAAACGGAAAGCACCCTGTATTATACTTCGCTTTGTTTCCGCGAACTGAAAAACTACGACCAAGCGGCCAGCTATGCCAAGCAAACCATCACCGAGGGAATTTCGCCCAACACCGCTGCTTATTACAATTTGTTAGGAAGTATTTATGAAGAAAAGCAACAATTTACAGCAGCTAGCAATGCCTACAAAAAGGGCTTGACTTATCAGATTAACAAAAACAGTTATTATCGTTTGGGTTTACTGTACGATTTGAAACTGAAGCAAGGTAAATCTGCCTTAACTTATTACAATCTTTATTTGAAGAACAAGGATTTAGATAAGGATGATGAACCACAAGTGGAATATATTAAAGGTAGAATATCTGAACTTAAGCGTTAAATCTGTTATTTCAAGGCTTCGAAAACGGGTTTAACGTCTACCCAAAATTCATCGAGTGCAATGATACGAGGCTTTAGAAACGCAATAATATCTGGCCACTGCTGTTGGTTGTAAACGCTTACGTTTGGCAGTACAAGTTCTATTCGGGCTACTTGCTTGTCGAAAGCGTTGGCGGCGTGTGGTTGCCAATCCCACTCTTCGTTTAGGGTATTTTCCAGCAAGCGTTTAAATTCTTCAAATTGCTCGAAAAGTAACGCTCTTACGCCTTCATCAGGATGGGCAATTTCGATGGCAATACTGGCGTGTTTTTTTTCGGCATCCATGCGGAAGAAGATGTGCTTAACGCCAGTTTTATAGTTCACCCAATTCACGGGCAATCCTTCTGCTCCTGGAATTGGCTTCATGTACTGGCCAAAACTAATCCAAAATTGTTGCCTTAATCTGGCGGCCTCTTCTCTGCTGAACATGTTGTAAAGTTAAAAAGTAGAAAGTTAAAAAGTGGAAAGTGGAAAGTGGAAAGTTTATAGTCTTTGCGTTCTTTGCGAATACTTCATCCCGTATGTACGGGATTGCGTTAAATTTTAACCGCGAAGAAAGAAGAGTTCAGCGAAGAACGCGAAGTTTAGCGTACCACCTAAACAAATTTCAATAGCTACCCCCAACCTTTGTTAATTAAACCTGATAGTAGCCGACACCCCCGAAATGAAATGAGGGCGTAAAGGCGAATAGCAGGGCTGTGTTTACGATGAAATACTACTGTTGTTTTTCTAAAAATTAAGATTTACCCATTAAACGGGCTACGTATTTCCCGATAATATCGAACTCCAAATTCACCGAGTCGCCTTGTTTTACTTCCTGCAAATTAGTGTGCTCATGAGTATATGGAATAATGAAAACCGAAAACTCATCATATACTGAATTTACCACGGTTAGGCTGATGCCATTTACACAAATGGAACCTTTTTCGACCGTTACATTGCCTTTGGTTGCATCGTATTTAAAGCGATATTCCCAACTTCCGTCTAGCTCATTCACCAAAATACAGGTGGCGGTTTGGTCCACATGTCCTTGCACAATATGTCCATCTAAGCGGGCATTCATTTGCATGCAGCGCTCCAAATTCACTTTCGCACCCACTTTTAGGCTTCCTAAATTGCTTTTCTGCAGGGTTTCTTCAATGGCGGTTACGGTATGTGTATTTTCGGTTAGCGATACCACGGTTAAACAAACGCCATTATGTGCAACGCTTTGGTCTATCTTTAGCTCGGTACTAATGGCCGACTGGACGGTGTAATGTACATTGCCACCGTCGTGCTGTATATTTTGGACTGTTCCTAACGTCTCAATGATTCCCGTAAACATATTTTTAGTTTAAAGGGCAAAAGTAAAAAGTAAAAGGCAATAATGTTTAGTGTACCGCTTTTTTTGACTTTTACGTTAATATGCCTTCCTATTTTTAACCCAATTGCTTTTTTGCGTAGCCGATGTCGACAAAGGCTGAGCGGCCGTTTTTTGCTCTTGCAATAACATTACGGCACTGATGGCAGCAATTAAAGCTTCCTGCTCGTCTTCTGTTTTAAGACTGTCGGCAGTAAAATATTTGCTTACAAAGTGCGTATCAAATTGCCCCGAAACGAAAGCAGGGTGCTGCATCACAAACTTGCCAAAACCCAAAGTCGTTTGTATCCCTGTAATGTCGTATTCTAAAATTGCCCTAATCATGCGGTCTATGGCTTCTGTTCGGTCTTTGCCGTGGGTAACCAGTTTAGCAATCATTGGGTCGTAATAAATAGGGATTTCCATGCCTTGTTCAAAACCGTCGTCAACCCTTACGCCATTTCCTTTTGGCGTTTGATAGGTTTGTAGTGTACCAATATCTGGCAAGAAATTATTCAACGGATCTTCGGCATACACCCTTAATTCGATGGAGTGTCCGTTTATTTTGAGGTCTTCTTGTTTAAAGCTAATGGCTTCGCCACGGGCAATTTTAATCTGTTCTTTCACCAAATCTAAACCCGTAATCATTTCGGTAACGGGATGTTCTACCTGCAAACGGGTATTCATTTCGAGGAAGAAAAAGTCGAGGTTTTCGTCCAAAATGAACTCAACTGTACCTGCTCCTACGTAGTTTACCGAACGGGCCACATCAACCGCACATTTGCCCATCTTTTCTCTAATTTCAGGGGTAAGTACCGATGATGGCGCTTCTTCGACCACCTTTTGATGGCGACGTTGTACGGAACATTCGCGTTCGAAAAGGTGCACGATATTTCCGTGGGTATCGCCCAACACCTGTATTTCAATATGTCGAGGGGAGGTTACGTAACGCTCAATAAACACTGCGCCATCGCCGAAGGCCGAAGTGGCCTCGCTAACAGCCAGTTTCATCTGTTCTTCGAAATCGCTCACGGTATTTACAATACGCATACCTTTACCGCCTCCACCAGCTGCTGCTTTAATTAAAATAGGAAACCCTACTTCAACCGCCCTGGCTTTGGCTTCTTCTACATTGGTAATGGCTTCCTCGGTACCTGGCACCATCGGGATATCATATTTTAACGCCGCTGCTTTTGCCGAAAGCTTATTGCCCATAATTTCCATGGCTTCTGGACTTGGACCAATCAGCGTTAATCCCGCCGCTTTTACTTGCTGGGCAAATGCGGGATTTTCTGACAGGAAACCATAACCTGGATGGATGGCTTCGGCTCCTGTTTGTTGACAGGCATCAATGATTTTGCTGCCTACCAAATAAGATTGATTGGAGGCCGCAGGGCCAATGCAAATGGCTTCATCGGCATAACGAACATGTAGCGAATTACGGTCGGCCTCTGAAAAAACAGCTACCGTTTTTATACCCATTTCCTTTGCCGAACGCATGATGCGCAGCGCAATTTCGCCACGATTTGCAACTAATATTTTTTTCATATCCTTAACAGATGTTGATGTCACTTGGTTAGGGCTACAAGATGAAGAAATTATCGTTAAATGGCAAATTTGTTTTGGGAAGCAATGGCTAGGAATTAGGGACTAGGGGTTAGGAATTAGTGGTTAGTGGGTTAACAGACAAAATCTCATTCAATCTGCGGTCTAATCTGCTAAATCAGCGGGAGATCGGAAAGTGGTTAAGTTGGTTAATCATTGGAATTGGTTAACTGGTTAATTGATTATTAAATAGGCAAGGACAACGAAGCACTAAAAACATCTTGTAAATTGTTATATTGTGTCGTTGTTTTTATCAGCAAAATCTTTCGGACTTCCAAGCTTTAGGATTTTCGGACTAACTAGTGAACTAACGAACTAATTAACCAACCCATGCAACTCAGCTTAAACGTACCTGCTCTTTTCTTCCCAGCCATTAGCCTAATTATGTTAGCTTATACCAATAGGTTTTTAGCTTTAGCCACACTAGTGAGAAGTTTAAAATCAAAATACGAGCAAACCAATAATGATATTGCCCTGCAAAAACAGATTAAAAATTTACGTTACCGTTTAAAGCTCATCAAAAACATGCAAGCTTTTGGCGTGGTGAGTTTTGCCTGTTGTTTATTTTGCATGTTTTTTATTTACCTCGAAAAAAACATCACTGCAGAAGTATTCTTTGCGCTTAGTTTAATTTTCTTCATGGTATCGCTATTAATTTCTTTATTGGAAATACAACTGAGCACCAAAGCACTCGAGTTAGAATTGAGCTCTATCGAGGAAGACGAATCTATCGTTAAAAAAATCAAGAAAAAGTTCGAATAGCCTACACGTCTAGTGTGTCAATAACTTCAATGGCTTGGTCTATCATGGCAGGCGAGATATCCAAATGGGTAACCAAACGAACGGTTTTGGCTGAGGTTGCGTTGCAAAGGATGCCTTTTCTACCTAATGCTCTTACCACTTCGTCGGCACTGAACTTATTGGCCACTTCAAAAAGCACGATATTAGTTTCTACAGGGGTTACCTGCGCTACATAATCGGTTTGCGCTAACGCATGTGCCAAAGCCTTGGCATGCAGGTGGTCTTCTGCTAAACGGTCTACATGGTGGTCTAAAGCGTAAATTCCCGCTGCTGCCAAAAATCCAGCCTGTCTCATTCCTCCGCCCAACACTTTTCTTATCCTGCGGGCTTGCTTAATCATGCTTGATGAACCCAATAATACCGAGCCTACTGGAGCACCCAACCCTTTCGAAAGACAAACCGATATCCCATCAAAGTAATGTCCATAAGCGGCAGCCTTGTCACCCGTAGCCACCAAAGCATTAAAAATTCGGGCACCATCTAAATGCAGTTTCAATCCCTTAATCGCACATAAATTGTGGGTGGCTTCAATTTGATCCAAATGATAGCATTTACCACCGCCCTTGTTCACGGTATTTTCCAGTACCACTAAATTAGTTTTGGGATAATGCACATCATCTGCATTAATTTCTGGCTCAATCAATTCAGGCGTTAAAATACCCCTTTCGCCATTTAACAAACGCACCGAAGCCATCGAATTATAGGCAATGCCCCCACCCTCGTATCGGTAAACATGTGCCGTTTGATCGCAAATCACCTCATCCATTGGCTGGGTAAAGCACTTAATAGCTATTTGGTTGGTCATCGTGCCCGATGGACAGAACAAACCTGCCTCCATATGAAATATATTGGCCAATTTCGCTTCAAGAGCAATCACCGTTTCATCTTCACCATATACATCATCGCCAACTTTTGCGCTCAACATGGCATCTAACATGCCTAGCGTAGGCTTAGTAACGGTATCGCTTCTGAAATCAATTTTCTGTTCCATGGTTTTAGTTTTTTTTCCAAATATGCTGTAATGAAGATGGCAAAAATCTTTTTAATGAAAAAATTACATTTTTCTTCCACACATTTTTTTCCACTTTTCCCATCAAGTTTTCAGCAGCAGTATCTGGTTCAAAAAAGCCTTTATTAGTGTAAAAAATACACTTTACGAAAAAACCACTCTATTTATCCGCAATCAAACGTTTGAATCCTTCCTAGGTTAACTAATAAAAAACTTAATATTAATTTTTTATTTCCAATAAAGGCTGATATATTGCCAAACTTTTATACAAAATTTACAACTTAACAAACCAAAAAAATGATAGTTATTGCAGATGGTGGATCTACCAAAACCAACTGGTGCTTAATTAATGAGGCGGGTAGGAAAATTCACTTTAACACCGAGGGATACAACCCTTATTTTGCAAAGCAAGATTACATTGAAAACTCCCTAAGAACCACTTTACCAGACAGTTTAGACCCTTCGAAACTAGATGAAGTTTATTACTATGGAGCTGGCTGCTCTACTGATGCCAACAAAAAAATTGTAGCCGATGCTATGCAAAAGGTTTTTGTGAACGCAAAAATCAACGTTGACCACGATTTGCTTGCTTCGTGTCGTGCACTTTTGGGCGACGAACCTGGCTTTGCCGCTATTTTAGGCACTGGAACCAACACTTGTTTGTACGATGGTAAAGGCATCGCCCTCAACATCGACTCGCTAGGTTACTTCCTTGGCGACGAAGGCAGTGGTAGCAATATCGGCAAACGCTTATTGGCCGACTACATGAAAGGTTTCATGCCAAAAGGTCTTAGCGAAAGCTTCTTCAACATCTATGGTTTAAGCAACGAAGATATCTTCGACAACATTTACAACAAACCCCTTCCAAACCGCTTCTGTGCAAGTTTCAGTAAGTTTTTATACGATTTCAAAACCGTTTATACTGACTATGCAGAAGATGTGATTGATACTGCTTTCACCGCATTCTTCGAGAAATTGGTGATTCACTATCCAAACTACAACAAGCATTTATTAAACGTAGTAGGTTCTGTAGGCTACAGTTTCAGAGACCGTTTGAGCGTTGTTGCTGATAAGTATGAGATGGGTGTAGGAAAAATCATCCGTTCACCAATAGATGACTTGGTAGAATACCACTTAAGCAAAAGATAATCCTTTACGGATTTAACATACAAAGCCTCGAGAAATCGGGGCTTTTTTGTGAGGCTGGTTTTAATTTGAAAAGGTACTTTATTACTGTTCACTTCCGCAAGCCCCGCTTTACATTCCAAGTCCGCACTCGCAAGCTCGCTTACGGGCTTTCCATTTCAATCGGGTTTAGCCAATAAAAGACACTGTCAATTACTCTAAAAAGTTGGATTTCGCACTAAAAACTTACGAAGTTTAACTTTAGCTTTTTGTAGTTTTTATAGGTAAAGTGAGGGCTTTGCCGTTTTAAAACTTCGCAAGTCTGTCAAACAAAAAACCTTGTGGGTTTTTAAACCCCACAAGGTTTGATGTCATATTTTAAAGATCTCTCCACTACGGTCGAGATGACGGGCACTGCTACAATTGTCTTTCGTAAAAGAAAACAGACAATGCACACCCAACAAAACCTATCTAAATACTAAATACTAACGGCTAAATACTAATCCCTAGCCCCTGAACACTAACCCCTAGCCACTAGCTACTAACCACTAATTGCCCCTAAAAAGAAATCTCTTTCCCGAAAAGCTTATTGTATTTACGTTTATCGAATTTATAAAGCGTAGCCGCCCTAAACGAAACACCTCTTTGCTTTTCCTCCAATTCCTTCAGCACCTTAAAGCTCAATATCTTCTTTCTAAAATTACGCTTGTCCAGTTTTTTACCCAAAATCAGCTCGTAAACACTCTGCACCTGTGTAAGGGTAAATTTTTCTGGCAGTAATTCAAAAGCCAAAGGCAAATGTTTAATTCTGCGCTTAATTTTTTCCAAACCCTTATTTAAAATGTGCTGGTGGTCAAAAGCTAGCTTGGGCAAATCGGCCACATTAATCCATTGCGCTTTTTTAGCATAGCTGCTCAAAGGCTTTAAGGGCTTTTCGCCACCTAAGCGCAACATGGCATAATAGGCCACGGAAATTACCCTACCTTGCGGGTGTCGGTTAACCTCACCAAAGGCATAATATTGTTCCATGTAGATATCGCTCAGGCCAGTGAGTTCCTTTAAAATTCGCTGCGCCGATTGGTCTACGCTCTCTTCCTTATTTACAAGGTTGCCAGGCAATGCCCACCAATCCTTGAAAGGCTCTTCATTTCTCTCTATCAACAATATCTTAAGCTCGCTGCCATCAAAACCGAAAAGCACACAATCTATGGATACTGCAAAGTCAAAACCGGGGGTTATTTCTGTCAAAGCAATAATTTAAAATGTTCCAAATTTGAAACAAAATAAAGACACTTATTTCGTTAATTCATAAATTTTTTGAAAAAAAATTACTTAGTGTAAAAAATACACGTTATATTCGTATAATCAGAATGAAACCAAATATCAAGAACATAGCAGTACTGACCTCAGGAGGCGATGCTCCAGGCATGAATGCCTGCATTAGAGCTGTTGTGCGTACCGGAATCTACCATGGTAAAAACATGTTCGGTGCAGTACAAGGCTACCAAGGTTTAATCAATAATAACATCATTCCAATGAACGCCCGTTCTGTAAGCAACATTTTACACATGGGCGGAACCATCTTAAAAACGGCCAGATGCCTGGAGTTTAAAGAAGATGCGGGAATGGAAATTGCCTTTAAAAATTTACAGGAAAAAGAAATTGACGGATTAGTGGTGATTGGCGGCGACGGTACCTTTACAGGAGCCAAAAGATTCGGCGAAAAATTCGGCATCAATGTGATTGGTGTACCTGGAACCATAGACAATGACCTTTATGGCTCTGACTTTACTTTAGGTTACGACACAGCCATTAACACTGTAATTGAAGCCATCGACAAAATCAGGGACACGGCCGACTCACACGATAGGTTGTTCTTTGTAGAAGTAATGGGCCGCGATTCGGGCTGTATTGCCCTACGCAGTGCCATTGCCAGTGGTGCCGAAGCTGTATTATTACCCGAAAGAGAAACTTCTTTAAAAGAACTGATCACCAAGCTTAAAGCTGGTGCTTCTACCAAAAAATCATCAAGCATTGTAATCGTTTCCGAAGGAAATAAATATGGCGGCGCTTATGATATTGCCAAAGCCGTAAAACGCAAGTTTACTCATTACGATACCAAGGTGACTATTTTAGGGCACTTGCAACGTGGGGGTAGTCCTAGCGGTTTCGACAGGATTTTGGGAAGCCGTTTAGGTTTTGCAGCCACCAATGCCCTTATCGCTGGCGAAAGCATGAAAATGGTAGGCCTCAAAGGAAATAAAATTGGGTTAACGTCATTGAGCGAAGCACTAAGTGGATTAGGTAACTACAAGTTGGAAGACGACTTGCTTGAAATGACTCATGTTTTATCAATATAGCGAAAGATGATAGCAGTAGTATACAGTGGTTCTAAAAACGCTTGTTGGAAAATCTCTCAAGATGGAAAAGCCATGATCGAAACACACACCGCGGGCATTAACCCCTGCTTTAACGATCCTAAGCAAACCCTCCAAATCCTAAGCAAGAACATTACCCTGATCCATAATGCTGAAAGCATTAAAAAAATCTATGTTTTTGCCGCTGGCGCATCAGCTAAAGAAAAACAGGAAGAACTGGCCAGCACACTGGAGCAGTTTTTTGTGAACAGTAAAATAAAGGTAAAGGATGATTTATACGGTGCTGCCATTGCAGCCTGTCATGATCAAACTGGTATTGTAGGCATTTTGGGCAGTGGTGCCAATTGCGCTTACTACAATGGTAAAAAGCCCGAAAAAAACAATTACGGCCTGGGTTATATCTTGGCCGACGAAGGCTCTGCCAATTACTTCGGCAAAATGTTGCTGAAAAACTTTTTGGAAGAAAAGCTGCCAGATGATTTAAGAATAAAAATCGAATCTCAATACCACTTAGACCGTCCAAGTATTTTGGAACGCGTTTACCGGAAACCACAGGTACAAACCTATCTGGCTTCTTTCCTCGACTTCTACCTCGAAAACAGGGAACACAAGTTCATCCAACAATTGGTAGCACAAGGTTTTGAAAAATATTTCAGCACCTATATCCTACCCACCCTAGAAAAACATCCCAACGAAGCAATACACTTTGTGGGCTCAGTAGCTGGACATTTCCAAGATCAACTCCGAGAAGTGGCCAGTAAGCACGGCATTCAAATCATGTCGGTAACCAGAGAACCCATACATAACATTTTGAACTATTACACCAATTAAAAAACAATGAAGCCTTTGTGATTCTTCATAACAGCTTCATCACCATTAAAAAATAAATAGATAAAAAGATGAAAATAGGAATTAACGGATTTGGCCGTATTGGCCGTCTAGCCTTTAGAGCCGCGGTAAAACGTAACGATATCGAAGTAGTTGGCATTAATGATTTAGTGGAGCCTGATTACATGGCTTACATGTTAAAATATGATTCTACCCACGGTAAATTTGATGGAACTGTAGAAGTAAAAGACGGTAATTTAGTAGTGAACGGAAAAACCATCCGTGTTACGGCTGAGAAAGACCCTGCTAACTTGAAATGGGATGCAGTAGGTGCTGAAGTAGTAATCGAGTCTACAGGTTTGTTTTTAACTCAGGAAACTGCTCAAAAACACATCGATGCTGGTGCTAAAAAAGTAATCATGTCGGCTCCTGCTAAAGACGACACCCCTACTTTTGTAATGGGTGTTAACCACAAAGAGTTAAAAGCGGATCAAAACATCGTTTCTAACGCATCATGTACAACTAACTGTTTAGCACCAATTGCTAAAGTATTACACGATAAATATGGCATTTTAGAAGGTTTAATGACCACTGTTCACGCGGTAACTGCTACTCAAAAAACAGTTGATGGTCCTTCGGCTAAAGACTGGAGAGGTGGTCGTGGTGGTTTCTCTAACATCATCCCTTCTTCTACTGGTGCTGCTAAAGCAGTAGGCTTGGTATTGCCTTCATTAAAAGGTAAATTAACAGGCATGTCGTTCCGTGTACCTGTTGCCGACGTTTCTGTAGTAGATTTAACCGTTCGTTTAGAAAAAGGTGCTTCTTACGAAGAAATCAAAGCGGCGATGAAAGAAGCTTCTGAAGGTGAATTGAAAGGTATTTTGGGTTACACTGAGGATGAAGTAGTTTCTTCTGATTTCTTAGGTGATGCTCGTACTTCAATCTTCGATGCTAAAGCAGGGATCTCTTTGAGCGATAACTTCGTAAAAGTGGTGTCTTGGTACGATAACGAGTGGGGTTACTCAAACAAAATCATCGACTTAGCTCAAGAAGTAGGTAAGTTCATTTAATTGCAATATCCCAACCAAAATAATAAAAGCAGTATCCAAGGGTACTGCTTTTTTGTTTTACTGATATCACTGTCCTTCCTGCTGGTCCTATGATCTGTCATTCCAAGTATACGAGGACCGTGAAAGCAGCTACGAAGTAAATCTCCATCACGGCCCAAAAAGAGATCCTTCGCTACCGAATAGTCGGTACAGGTAGCGCTCTGGATGACAATAAGAACGCTACTACTTATGAATCAATTAACCAGTTAAACGATTAACCAGCCTAAAAGATCCTACGCTACCGAATGGTCAATACAGGTACGCTCTGGATGACAAAGACCAAACAACCAACTAAACAGTTAAACGATTAAACAAATAACCACCACTGAACTAATGAACAATTGAACCAATGAATCAGCATATGTTAACAAAAGTTAAATAAAATATGAACAAAACTATTTTGTTTAATACTTCACAATGTGATTAGTATTTTTGCGTTAAAACAATAGTTTTTGCGGAGGATCACTGCAATATTGACTAAAATTAGCACCGTTTGATAGCATATTTGCACAAACACGCACACAAAAGTCATGACAATGTCATAACGAATGACAAAATAAAATTTTCTTAGTGTATCATTTACACTAAGAAAAATAATGCCTACATTTGTATCGTTGGTTTAAGCACCGACACTTGAAAATTAGAAATTCCTCCTTAATTGGAATAAAGAGCAACCCGTTCATACAGGTTTATATTTGGTTAGAAAGAGAGACAAGTCTGGATGGATTGTCTCTTTTCTTTTTTATAGGAGTTTTGGTTTTCTAAACTGATCAAGCACCATCAATGGATATAGCCGATTACATAGTGACTTGCAACGGGAATGTAAACACCCCACACGCAATTGGAGAACTCTGTAGCCGCAAATGTGATGGTCTTCCCATCTGCTGAGATTTCATATATAGGCAGGGTGTATGGCCTATGATAGACAGGATCAAGAATATAGATAGATTGATCTGTATTTTTCCATTCGTTCTCCCAAATACCAACACCATTGATAAAGAAGGGTTCACCGTCAGTAACTACTTTAACAAACTCCCAATCTTTAGAGATACTCATCTTTGAGTTTAATAGCCATAGCCAAATTTTACTGTTTCAATTTGCTTTTCAGCGCTCTAAACAAAATTTTCTTATAATAGTTCTTCAGTTTCCTTTTCAGCTTTGGTGTTGAAATATCTTGCGAAACCTGCATCCCGTTAAAGGAAATTTTAGTTCTCCCATCCTTAATACTCAACATTGTGAAATCCAAATTCCGTAGGGTGTCATTATCAATAACCAGTTGATTGAGACGATAAACGTGAGCATCTTCGGTGGCAAGCCTTGGTACCCGCTGCAAAGCAAAACTATCAAGGGGTGCAATACTGTCGAAAACAATATCAAACTCACGAAGTTTTGCTACAATCTCCCTTTGCTTATACTTAACCGTGAGGTAGCACCTATAACAGTCCAAGTTCCCATCTGTTCGACTATAGTAATAACTTGCAGGTGGCGAAGTAGCTATTAAAGCGAATACAGTAGGGAACAGCAGTAAAGCAGGATGAAGTTTTTTGATTTTAAGGATCTCTAAATCATCCATGCGTTTAATTAGGTAATATGGAATTGGCAAAAGCAGTAGCACATACAAATCTGTCAGATCAACAATCCTTGAGGTTTGGATAAAAGTATACTGATTATAAAAGTCGATGAGCGATTGCGAATAGGGCAATTTCCAAAAAACAAATAACAGCCCACTGATCCATACTGCTTGTTGTTTTAACCTAGGAAATACAAAAGCCAACAGCAAGGGCAATAAAATGATGCCAACCACGTCCGACAACTTACCTGTCAACGCATTGGCAAATTGATATTTGAAGAAATGGTCATTTAGCAAAAGAATGACCAGGCAAAAAAGAAAAACAAAATTTAGCAGGTAGTATTTATTGCGAGTAGTTTTCATTTTTTTTGCCACGTATATCAATTCAAATTTCTTACTATCCATCTAGCGCCAGCGTTCGCTTTACCTAATTTAGTAATTATACCTTAACAAGCCTTTTATACCATTCCATTCGTGCTGCCAAATCCCGATGCCATTGATAAAGAAAGGTTCAGCATCTCTAACGACCTTAACGAATTTCCAGTCTGTACTTATTTCCATAGTCAAGATTTAATCAATAACGTTTACTTAAGGGCCTTGAAAAGGTTTCTTGATTGAATCAATGCTTATTAATAACATCTAAAGCTTCAAGTTCTGTTTTGACAAAGAAGCCCTCATCAGCATCTACTATTCCTTTACACTTATCACTATATATAACGGCAACGGGTACGTTTGTAGTTAATAATAATGATATGGTATTAATAATTGTATTGCCCCATGAATATTCCAAGTTTCGTAAATCAACCATGAGTGATTTAACCAAAACATGTTTCAAGGCACAACTAGTTACCTCCTCCATAAAGAAGCCATCAACATTACCTTGGCTTCCATGCTTATAATTGCCACAAAACGTAAGTATGCCTAAACCGTTGCTGTCAACCGTCAGTTTATATTCAATTGTACTTTCGCTACGACTTATGTGATCAAATTTTAATTGCATATTGGTTTAATTGACTTTTTAAAAGTTAGTGTCAAACCTTCGTCTTAACAACAGTGATCGTATTGCCTACAACTTTAATATACCCATTAACTTGGCTGTCTGTCATAATGATGGGTACTATTAATTCATTCTCACGATTAAAAGGAATATGAGTCGGATTGATGTTATCCTCTGATATTTGTAGCACTTTGGTTAGCTCTCCGTCCTTAATGGTAGCAACGTAAACGTCTTTATATCCTCTCATTAAGTGATAAAGAAGTCCATTGTAAACAAAACTCCCCAATATAACCTTTTGACCGCTCTCAGCTAACTTAACAACACCTACCATTGAACCCGATTCCGTTTCCCCCGCATAACGAACACGCTTCCCTTTTATTTTTCTAGCTGGAGGCAACACAAACACTTCCATCAAATTAGGGTCCTTGATTTCTACTACACTGGAAAAGCCTACTAGGTGCATTAGTGTGCTCGTAACATAGTAAATACTATCAATCTTATTTACTGATATTGGACAAGTTGCTGCAAAGGAATATTCGATACCCGTCTGTTTGTTCTTAAACCAAGCAGTGCCTCCCCACTCGCCACTACAGGTACGCCTGACTATATACTTATCGTCTTCGTATATTGGGGCTTTCGGTTCAGGTAACGTCAGTTTGTTAATGCTGTCGATAGCTTGTTTAACTTGAAATTGTGCCTGACATAACAGAGAACTGAGTAATAATGCATTAAGCAAGAGCGTGTATTTCATGATGCAAGTTAAGGTAAGGTACTAATATCCAACTTTAAATTGGCACCTCCAACATCGGTTTTGACACTTTAGGTCTGTAGTTTTAAGCTTACTGCTTTTATAAGCAAACAGTTTCAATTGAATATACAATGTTTCAGCTTTTAAGAATCCAGTGCGCACCGTCTACAAAGAAAAGATATACTTGTTTATTCAAGGGTTACGGCGCCGATGTCTGCTAGCACTAATTTACAATAGAAGCACAAACTTCCAATTAACAATGTCAGCCTTCATTGCGCCAAACGTGCTTATTCTTTTTGATTAAAAAGTTGTTTCTTCAGATATTGTTCCGTCTTCTTTATACCAAACAAAACGTCCTTTTTTACTTCCGTTTACAAATACACCTTCTTTTTCAATTTTTCCATTTTGATAATAGTAAATCTCCTTACCGTTTTTTTGATTATTGGCATATTCACAAGTGTACCTTAATTGTCCATTTCCATACCACTCCGATAATAAGCCCTCTTTTTTGTCATTTAGATACTTTACTTCGTATTTTTTATTGCCATTTTCATAGTACTCAAGTTTAGCACCGTGTTCCTTTCCGTTTTTATAGTTTTCAACGCTTTTAATTTTTCCACCGTTATAAAACCAGGTCCATGTGCTATCTCGAACACCGTGTTTGTAAAATTGAATTGCTGTTGGTTCTTCCACAGAAAATCCTTCATAATGAACCATTTTACCGTGAAATTCTCCTTTAGTATCATAGAAACACTCTTTCTTTTTATGATTTGGTCGCCACCACTCTGTATATTGCCCGAATAGCCTGTCGTCTTTGTAGGTTCCTTTTGTTTTAATGTATTCTGTTCCGCCTCTTTTTGTCCACTCTATAAAATCACCATTTAAAAGCCCTTTCACATAATTTCGTTCACTTAATAACTCATCATCCCAACCTTTTTCTATAAACTTACCTGTAAATGGCGTTTTTTCATCATCAAGATAGGCGAGTGAAATTTTGTCGTTTGCCCCTTTGTGCCCATAAATACTATGTCCGTTTCGTGGTGTTTTTATTACTGTTCTTACTTTGTCTTGTGCTTCTGTTGTAAATACTACCATTGCAGTCAAAATGACTAAGAGCATTTTTTTCATGTTTCTATTTCTTGTTAAAATTTATCTGTCTTAAAATTAGTTTGATTGGATTGCTGTGTCATCCTAAAAATGGTGCATAACTTATAAATATGTCTGACGTTATCAGGCATAATCTATCCAAATATAGCCGTATTTGGCGTATGTCTTTTATCCTTTTTGAAAAAGAATATAGCCATTATCTAAATTTATAAAACTGATTTTTAGGTATTTACTTTGAATTTGTGATACTCCGACTTTATTCTTTTATTTTAAATTGATGTTAGAATAGCAACCTTTCTCAACAACTAGGCAAAGAAATAATGGAATAAAAAGTAGTGCGGTTGGAGTTGTGGGTTTATGGAGTACTTCCTTTAAGCGTGTTGGGGAAAAAGGTTAAATTTGGGGAGTGATTAATTATTTTAACGGGTTTAAGTATTCCCGAAGGTGGGTATTTTAGCACTGAAGTTAAAACGAAGAACAAATGTTGATACTTTCAGAAATATAAATTAAAGCGTTTCTGTACCGCTTGGCAATAAGTTGTTGTACAATAGCTCGTTTCTTCACCTTAATTTTGACACTTATTTTGACTATTCTTTAGCTTAATAGCATTTTTTGTTTGGTTTTATAAGATTGGGAAAACAAATGTAGCAAAAGCATTAGTTATTTTAGTGCCAATTCCATCAGTATTTTTTTGATATTTAAATGTTTAGCATCTTGAATTTTCCTTGCGTGTTCTGTAACCAAATCAATCCAATCAAATAGTTTCGTTTCGTCAGTCGTTTTGGTTTCCCAATATTCCGAAAGCTCAAAAGCCGATGTTTGCATAATGGTTTCAACGATATTTGAAACATTATCAAATAAATTTAAAAATATTCTCGGCACCTTTTGATAAACTTTATAGCCGATCATATAATCATTCTTTCCACCTGCCGTAAACAAATCTCGAACGTTCGGACAAACAACAGCCTCACGGGTTACCAGCCAAATAGCTATTCTACCAAACTTATCACTAGTATTTCCAAAGAGTTCAGGAAAATAAACCATTGCCCGATTTTTTAGCTCTTGTTTCTCTTTTAAATAAAGATTATTCCAAATTCGGATAACGATGTTACTTGCTTTGCTGTTATTTTCAGCATCCATCCACCAAAGTTCTTCACCTGGTTTCAGCATGCTTTTGTAATAATCGACAATTGGTCTTATCGGATTTTCTTTCTTACGTAATGTGTCATAAGACATTTTGATTTTGTCGAAAATTGTTTTCCCTTGCTCCAAATTCATATCAATCAAATAACGAGGGGAATGCGTGACTACGACTTCTGACAAAACTTCTTCATAAGGACGACATCGAAATTCAATTGGACTTGCAAGTTTTGCAAATAACATAAAAATACGTTCAACTTCATCAACTCTTGTGCTTTCTAAAACGCTATTCCCAGTAGTTTTCCAATGATTTTGTGTGGTGGTTTTAACTTCAATTCCGTAATATTTTTTAGCAACAATATCTGGAAACTTTTGCCCGCCAATCAACTCTATTGAGTTTTCAAATGGAGTACCGACAGCCAAATCCGTCATCACATCTCTTACATACGGTTCTAGATTTCTGCCTATAAGAGCTGCAACTTTATTAGATGATTTTTGGGCGTGAACGTTCAACTCGCTTATTGTAGAGCCGAGTAATGTATCAAATTCATTTCTGTTTGGGTCTGAATTTATTGAGATTATCATATTTAGTTTTAAAAATATAAGTCCCAAACTTCTTCAATTCTCTTAGCTAAATTGTACGCCAAAAGTGGTGGGACTGCATTACCAATAATCTTATATGCTTGCGATGGACTAACTAAAAATGAACCTTTTCTTCCATTTTTATTTTCAATTACAAATTCGTAATCGAGTGGAAATGTCTGTATTAACGCACATTCTCTTACCGTCAGTCTTCTTTCCTTTAATCCCCTTTTTAGCTCATTTTCAATTCGCCCTCCATTTTCTTTTGAAAGCCTTCTGAACTCAATGTTTCCGTGATGTTCAGAACGAATTGTTGGTGAAATACTGGAAAGTTTTATTTCTATTTGTCCTTGACAATGTTTACCCATAAACTTTGCTTTTGAGTAGAATTTTTGGGATAAATCTTCTGTTTTCTCGGGTTCTTCTAAATGTTTAAACACTTCCTTTAACTGAACAAAATGTTTTAATTCTTCACCTTTGTTCGTGTAGGAGTGCGTTGGTTTTGGATAAGGGTTGTATTGTTCCGAAATTATTTCTTTTTCTAATTCAGCCAAAGCTGATTCTTTTAAAGCAGATTTCTTAATACCAATAAAAATTACTCTTTCTCTTGATTGAGGAACACCAAAATCTGCCGAATGCAAAACCTGCGGGTCGAGAACAATATAGCCGTTTCCGTTAGCTGATGAAAAGTCGTTTTGAATAATTGATTTTACATCGCCAAGATTAACCAAACCTTTTACGTTTTCTGCAATAAAAATTTTTGGTTGGGTAATCTCAATCACTTCTTTCATCCACATATATAGTTGGCCACGTGTCTCTACGGAAGCTGCTTTATCATCAATCAGTTCGCCTTTATGGTTTTTGTGCGAATTAAAGCCGTTTCGCTTTCCCGCTAGGCTAAAATCCTGACAAGGAAATCCTCCTGTTACAACATCTACATTTTTGGGGAAAACATTTACACCGTTGCGATACATTTTTACCAAATCAACAATGCTTTCTTTATAAAAATCGCTAGCATTATGGCCCCGTTTCGAAAAGTAATTGACCCAAGCATTTCGAGCATCTATCAAAATATCATTAGCAAAAACGGTTGTAAATTTTGTTTTTTTTAGTTGAACAAAACCATTTTTTAGTTTTTTGTCAATAAAATTTGGTTTGAGAGTTTCATTAACCGAAGCTCTTAAAATGGGGAAACCACCCTCGAAGCCTAAGTCCATCCCCCCACAGCCAGAAAAAAGCGAAAGAACATTTAGTGTTTCTCTCTTTCCTTCATTGATTACTCGGGAACTCATTTTCGAATAATATGAAAATTCCAATTGCGGTTCTTCAACTACGCTTAATTCCGTTTCCACTATTTCTGTTCGCATAGTTTAGTTTTTTATAAGATTAGACTTCAGATATTTTACTTTTTGTTCCGCAACTTTCAAGACTTTACTAGCATAATCTTCTTCTGCAATTTCGTAAGCGATCTTTTCGCTCATATATTGAACTAACAAATCTTCTTTATCAAATTCAAGAATTTCCGCAAGTTTTATGATATTGTCTTTTGTTGGTTTACGTTCATTTCGTTCGATTTTGCTAAGTATTGCTTGATCAATATCCAGGTATGATGCCACTTGTCGAAGTAACAAGCCTAGATTTTCTCGTTTTGCTCTTATGATTTGTCCGACTGTTTTCATATGAATATTTTAACTTGACATCATTTGTCAAATATAATTTGTCATTTCGGATTGTGCAAGCCTTGCAAGCATTTTGCCTAGAGTTGGAAAATCCAAATTCTTTTGGTTCTGCTTATTGCTTTCTGTATTTGAAGAACCAAATATGCTGAATGTATGGTATTGTTCGGGGGGTGTAATATCTTGTTTTAGCTGTATATGTGTAGTTTACAGTGGCTCGCCATCTGCGAACAGAGTCCATGAGTCAAAGAAAAAGTGTGCAGCACGCTTTTGGCTATGTTTTACATTAGCAAAGCGTAGCATTGACAATCGCACAGATATGCTAAAAAAGCATCGTTAGCTGCTATATAATCTAGCTATAGTTTAGCTTCTCTCGTCAATTCCTCTTTTTCAAGACCAAATTCATCAGCGAACCAATCTGTAAGAACTTTCTCCACTTCCTTTTGATTAAAAGTTTTCGGGTTTCGTCTTGATTGCAGATAATTTTCTCTTGCCATTTTTTCGGCAACCTGCCCAACCGTTTGCAAGTCAAGCTCATTAGCCATGCTGTCTGCTAACCAAAATCCAGCAATTGAAAAAGTAATTCCAGCAATTCCCATCTTCCAATAAAAAAATAGGTTGATGAAAGAAGCTAGGGACAAAAGCAAAAGTACGCAGATGACCCAAAACGGTGGACTCAAAATATTTAATCGAAAACCTAAAAGACTTTCCAATTGCTTAATACTGGTATGTCTGTTTTGTTGTGGTAAAATATCCGCCAGCAATGAGGTGGTCGAGATTAATTGATTATCAATTTGTAGTGTCGATGAAATGGCGCCACGGAGTTTATAGAATGCCTGTTGAGAGGTGCAATCGTCGGAGCGGTCAAGCTTAATTTTATTGACAATATGGTCGCAAAGTTCACCAAAGGTTGTGATATGGATCAACTCGTCACCTACAAATTTAATATCAAAAGATTTCTCTACTTTCACCAGTAAATCTTCAATACATTCAGGATCGATGTTTTTAAGCGTATAGTCTAGCATAACATTATTTGGCAGACGTCGTCTATAAATTACTCCAAAGCTGCCTCATATTTAGATAACAATTAAGTCACTTTGCTTCCTCTAAGCTAGTACTTCCCTTTTAAATTTGCAATGTTCACCACAACTATAGAAAAGTGCATCTCAAGACTTTGGCTATGCTTTACCCAAGCTTCACCTACCAAAACAATCTAAATAAAACGCACTTGTACCCACTAAACTACCTATGGCAATAATGATGACACCTAACTTAATCAAACCGATGATAGAAATCTTTAATTTAAAAATCTTGTTGATAGTAAGGTTTAGAACAACCAAGGGAGTAAACCACAACATCCCAAACAATGTAAACGCAATAAACCTTAGCGGAAAATAGATATAGTACTCCTTTATTATTCTACTCAACCCTTCTTCAGAGCCAATAAAGAAGAAAGAGGCACAGAAACCAGCAAAAATGGCCACACAGCCGATCGCTATGGCATTAAATTCTTTCATTAATTCATTATGTTTTGAGAGTCCATGCTACCTATTAATCTATACTAGTGCAAAAGGTAACCCTCAATTATAGAATCAAACTATGTTCTGCTTGCTCGTTTACGCTCTCTATAAGCTACAATTGTTAAAGTGGCTATCACTATCAAATACAAAATAAACCAAATACTAGCTAAATAGGGAAATTGCAGTTGAAGCATTAACATCAGTACGAACGTTAAGAGGAGGCTGGCAAAAGAAATGAATATCTTTTGTGTTGTGGACTTATTGGCCACACCAAATCGATAGTAAATGAAGATTGTTGTTAGGATTGGACAGATGATTAGCATAAAGCCTACTAGAAGTAATGCAGGTAAAATATCTGGAGCTATCATCACTTTATATTTTTATTATTAGGTCTTGCAAAACTAATCTAACCATTGAAACTAATCCCTATGCTACTCCTACAAAACCTCCGCTAAAAATCCCTGCTCCAAGCCCTTAACCCTTTCCAAAAACACCGTTAAATCTTCATGAGGATCAATACACACACTAACCTGTATTTCCTTCAACGGCGGGGCACCTTTATCCAAGCTTATCCACAACTCCCCATCCTTAGTAAACACAGGCAAGGTCATTTTAAAAGAAACCGAGTTAATGCCCAAAGCCGTTAATGGTGCCATGGCCAATAGCGGAACTCTCATCTCGGCAGCAGCACCAGTAACGGAGATGCGCTTAGGCGTTTGCCCATCCGCTTCCAAATAAGCACCGAATACTTTTTCAGTAGTGCGGTTTAAACCTGCGGCAGCACTCAATACCGAGTGACGCAAAGCCAGCATCAAAGACCTAAAAGCAAACACTTGGCTCATGAGGATGGATCAGTTTTTTTGAAGGCTTCCAATTTTTCCATCGCGTGTTGCAACACCTCCTTATTCTCTGGCTTCATCGAAATACGGGCTTTACAATTCTCGCAAGTAAAAGCAGCACCATTTAAAAGCTCATGTATATTGATCTTTATCACCGCGTTGCAGCTGGGACAAGGCAAATTGGTCGTCTGCATATTTTAGTGGTTAGTTGGCTGAATGTTCTTGGAAAAAGCATCAATGATCGTTAATAAACCAGCAGCTAATGGAATTTGGCCCGCATGAATGGCAATTTCCATTTTAAAACCTTCTATCTCAGCATCGTTCATCACCTTGCCCAGCAATTGCGGCTCCCCTTGCGCATCAATATCTAAATGTGTAATATCCATTTCAAAATTCACATCCACATTGTTAACGGCCAAACTATTCAAAGGCACAATGGTGAGCAATGGCAAATTAAAAGAGGTGGTGGCATCTACCATTTGCGTAGCCTGGTCTATTTCACCTGCTGCTGCTGGCGTAATTACCCCCTAGTCAGCTCCATTTGAATCATTTTAGGTGTATAGCTGTCGCCATTTTTCGTAAAACAACATTCCAATAAAAAATCAACTTGTGCCTGCGACATTTTTGCATTGGCTTCTGCTGCAGCAATAAGGGGTGCGCTCACCAAATCTGTCAATCGCTGAGGGCTTCCTTGTCGTTTTATTTCTTCTATCATGATCTATAGCAAGGTAATTATTTTATCACAAGTCTTTCACTTTTCTCTTCATCGATAAGGTAATATTAAGACTTTTAATTTGCTTTGCACAGCGAGGTCATACCATAAAAGATTGCTCCTCAATAAATCCCTAAAACAAGCAACATTTCGCCCAAAAAAACGTCTTTTAATCAATGAGGATATTTGAAACCATTAAGCCAGGTGATCAACTTTTGCAAAAGCATGTCAGTTATTACTACTTAGATAGGGCTGATGAGCAGGACTATTGCAATGAATACATCTGCTATCCGCATTACAACAATACCATTTCTTTATACCAAAGCCATACCGCTTCTTTACAAAACCACCATTCGATAGTGAACTTTGATAAAGATGCCCCACCGCTTCAAATCTTCACACCATTAAGAGAAAACACCTTAAAGGTAACACAAAAAGGGCCTGTTTATAAGATTGGGATTGTTTTTGAACCCCTGGGCATCCATCAATTTTTACAGGAAGAGATTGCCATTAACGAAAGAGCCTGTTCCCCTACTTTTCATTTTTTTGAGGATGCTTTTGTATGTCTGCTGTTCCAATCAGGCCAATTGAAGGAAATTGCCGACCTGCTCGATAAGCAACTCTTGAAACTATTCGCGCCAAAGGAGAATCCCTACCTCAGCAAAGCCATCCAGATGTTGAATGCCGTAGACCATGAGGTCAGTATTGATGAGCTTGCCGAAGTTAAATTGGGCATTAGCCGCAAGCACTTAAACAGGCTGTTTAAACAATACATTGGGGTGAGCGCACAAAAGTACCGCAGCATTGTCCGTTTCAGGCAATTAATGAACCATAAACTGCACCAAAATGAGCGGCAAAACCTCACCATGTTATCGCACCAAGTCCATTATACCGATCAGTCGCATTTCATTAAGGCCTGTAAACAACTTACAGGTTTAACGCCTTCTCAATTGTTTAAAACAGGTGAAGTGGTAGGCTCCGAAGATACCTTTTGGAACTTCGCCAAGTAGGTCACAATTTTACAATTTTTAGTTTTCATGAGGGGTTACTTTTGATTGATCAATTAATATCGTCATGAAAAAATATATCAGCATAGTCCTATTATTCATTTTGATAGGCCAAGCAAAAGCGCAAAGCTATACCAAACTAGCCGATAGTGCCCTGCGCATCATGTGGGATGCAAAAGACACCGTGGGTTATCGTCAATCGTTAAACCTCTATCAAAAAGCGTTTCAATTATATCCCAAAAAAGTAAATGCATTGGGTTTATACAAGGCAGCGGTATTGGCGGGAGAACTTAAAGAACTGGACAAGGCTTTTGAATATTTGGAGCAACTGTTGGCCATTAACACAACACAAACAACCACTTGGAGCTCGTTAACGAGTAAATACGTACAGTCGGAATATAAAAACTTACTGGATGATAAACGTTGGCTCGCCTTGGCACAAAAAGCACAACAAATGAAAGCGGCTTTTTTTAAGCACTTAAAAGATCAGCAAGCAGCGTTTGAAACGGGCGGCCTAAAGCAGCTCGATTTAACCAAGGCTAAGGATGGCCAACAAGCCTACCAGCTCATTCAATCTTATCAAGGTTTTCAGCACAAAAAATCAGTGAGTTATTCCATTAGGTTTAAGGTAGCCGATAGTACTTACACCTCTTATTTTGTGAGCTTACCTCGTAATTACAACCCCAAGAAAAGCTATCCTGTGCTCTTCTTTTTACATGGGGCGGTACAAGGCAATAGCTTGTCCGAATTTCAAAATGAAAGCGTATTGGGCGATTGGAACAGGTACTACACCAAGTATGCGGCGCTAAACGAGGTGATCATGGTATATCCCAAAGGTTCTAAAAAATACAACTGGATGAACCCTGATGATGGCTTTTTCATGATCCCCGCCATGCTAAAGGAAATTAAACAGGCCATTAATGTAGATGACAACAAGGTTTTTATCACGGGCCACTCCAATGGGGCCACAGGTTCTTTTTCGTATTTAATGAAGCAGCAAAGTCCTTTTGCAGGTTTTTATGGGTTTAATACGCAACCCAAGGTGAGAACTGGCGGCACTTTTATCCGCAACATTGCCAACCGCTCTTATTTCAATGTATCTACCGATGAAGATTATTATTATCCGCCTGATGCCAACGACAGTTTAAACGTGATCATGAAAAGCATAAAAGCGGACTACCAAGATCACCGATACAACGGTTGGCCGCATTGGTTCCCGCAGTTTGATGAATCGGAACCTGTTTACCCCATGATTTTTAAGGACATTGCCACCAGAAACAGGCCTGCTTTTAAGCCAAGTATTTATTGGGAATGTGATGATGTGAAATACGGCAGGGCCGATTGGGTTCAGATTAACCAGTTAGATACCTTAAGCCAACCTGCCGCTTGGCATCAAAACATCAACTTTAACATTTATAAGTTATTGAGCTACAAAAAAGATAGTTTGGTGACTACGGACACTTTGGTGAAGGCTTTTAATTTTCCTAGGAAATCGGGTGTGGTAAAAGGCACTTATCAAAACAATGTATTTCGTCTCGAAACTTCGGCAGTAAAGGGTATTAGCGTATTTATTTCACCCCAAATGGTGGACATGAACCAGCCCGTAACGGTATATGTAAATGGGGTTAAAAAGGTTTCTCGCAAGCCTATTTACAACAAGGAATTGATCATAGCGGGCTTTAAAGATACTTACGACAGGAAAGCCATTTGGGTAGATGAGTTGAAGATTGATTTTTAGCGGACACCCTAGCGGTACGATGGTGGTGAAGGATGATCCCAAATCTTCACCACTGTATCCGCTGCTTTTGCGACTAAAGGAGGGAATCTTTCTTCGTTACGAAGGAGCATTCCCTTCTATACGAAGGGCTTTTCTTCCGTTTCCAAGACCATTTCTTCCTTTGCAAAACACTTTTTCTATTTGCGAAAGTACTTTTCTTCCTTTGCGAAGACCATTTCTCCCTGCGCAAAACACTTTTTCTCTTTGCGAAAGTAAATTTCTCCCTTTGCGAAGGCCATTTCTTCCTGCGCAAAACACTTTTCCTCTTTGCGAAAGTAAATTTCTCCCTTTGCGAAGGCCATTTCTTCCTGCGCAAAACACTTTTTCTGGGAAATAAAAAGCCACTTGCTGACCGCAAATAATCTGGTAGCGCAAGCATTCGCTTGGTTCTCTACAAAACTATCTAATTAATCTTCCCAATCAACTTTATCTGGATACATGATTGAATGTTTAAACTCATCAAAATCTGCACAGAAAGTGGTGTACGGATAGTTGTTCTTTTCTTTTTTACCCGTCCAAGTTAAATGAACCAAGGCAAACTGCTTGTCCAGACCTTGCTTTCTAATTTCAAATAAAACGTCGTCATTTCTTTGGTCACGACAAAAAGCAGAGAAATCCGCATCAGAAAGCACATGTTTTGAGCGTTGGTTAAAAAAGCGAAAAAATGACTGACGCTCAATTCCTAATTCTTTTTTAAGTTCATTTTCAAACCCTATTTTTTGTTCAATATTCAGTTCAACCCAAGGTTCTTCAGTAAAGGGTCTAGGTGGGTTGGTTAAAAAGAAATCGTCTATGATTTTATGGTTCACGCCAACAATATCAATTCGTTTAGGCTCTTCTGGACATCGCTCAATGTCGTCGATGCTATAGCCACCTTGCGGAAAGAGAAAAATTCCATTTTCCAATTGCACATTTAACCATAGTGAATGCCACTTTTGATAATCAGGCGCATTAGTTTGCCAAAACCTCCAAACATGTCGCTGTACTTTGTCGGAATATAACGCTGTAGGTATAAATTCTCCAAACAAACTGCCAATGGCTTTATCGCCAACTTGCAAATCAGTGGTTCCTATTAGTTGATGATGGGAGAATATTTTTGCTTTCAAAACGCTAATCTTTTAAGCTAATGACAATAGCGAACAACTAGTCGCTTTTACTTACGTTGCTTCAATTCAATAATTTGTTCTTTGTTCCCGCAAATAAATTTAATGCGGTTGATGCCCCAATGATTAGAGACAATGGTATGCTCGTTCCTCAATTGAAATCTTTCCATCTCTCCGTCGAGCGTTTTACTTTCCTTGCTTTTAACTACTGGCGTAAGTTCAATAATTCTATCGCAATGCAAGGTGGTATCAAGATTTACCCGTTCGGAAATATGCACTTCCTTGATTACACATTGCCAATCTTTCTGATGAGCCAGTTGCCCACTGATTTTGTAAGCGATCAATGACTTATCGTTAAACAGATTGAGCTTACTTTCTACAACTTCAATCTGTAAGCTGTCAATAGAGAGCGCGTCTTGGTTTGACCACCAGCCAACATTATAGGTAATTGGCATTTCAAGCTTTGGCGATCTCGGACCAGTGAAAAAAATATTCGTCTTTCCGAAGTTCGTAAAATAACCATAGGCGCCAACAGCCAGCAAAATCATTACCACGGCAATAATGCCAGTGGTTTTATATATTTTTTTCATTGAAGTTGAAGAGCATAAGAGATATGTAATCGTTCAGGATTTAATGAAGTTTTATTTTTCCGTTAACCAAATTCCTAAATTCCATTTCTTGTGTTCCGTCTTTAAAAAAACGCTTAGGCACTACCACGGCCATATTGGCATCTATATACAAATAAAATGCTTTTGAACTTTCTTTAAAACTCTTAATAGCAGTCCAGTTAATGCTTCCTTCAGCATTTGAAGCCTTATACGAGATCTTTTCGTCTGTAAATTCGACTTCCTTCTCTCCTAACATCGATCCATCTTGATCTGGAACGTTCTTTGATTTGTTTAAGGATCTTTTGATAAGAAAAAAATAGACCAATACGCAAGCTACTGAAGATATTAAGGTGGGTGCTAACTTAAATTCTTTATAATTTAGCAATAATTGTAAGAATATGATTGTTATCACGCCATTAATAATTGTCCGTTTTAATCCCTTCGAATAGAAATTAAATTTGTTAAAATCAGCGTAGTCTTCCCTTGTAATTTCGATGGTTAATGTCATAAATATTTATTTCTCTCTAAAACTAATTCTTTCGTTGAATATTTACAAATGACCATTTGTTGCTCATCGTTGCGATGAGCATAGACAGTATTATTTTGATGAGTGATATAATATATCTAGGAATGGTATTGGAGACTGCGAGGATATATCGAAAATACAGGTTAACAAAATAGCGAGACCACATCCATCATTCCTATGTGCCTATGTGGTTCATCTATCCATCAAAAGTCTCTACGTATCTGTGGTGATTTCATCCCATTCATCTGCATAAAAAGTTACCCAGTTGATGGCGTAATGTCTTTCCATCACTACACTCGGATCTAATTTTGCAGGCATTGGCTTGTTGTTCAGTCCTGCGTTTCTGGTTGCCCAATGAATTCGATAAAGCAAGTCCGAAGCGTCAAGCAACTCAGCTGTTGACCTCACCTTTGCCGTTTCAATAAATGTGGTGGGATCGGTAAAGAACTCGGGAATTCGCAACATAATTTCATTTACTTCTGCGTGCGCTATCGGCAGTGCTAACTCATCAACCTTTTGAATGCACCAAAGTAATAACCATACCGCTTCTGAACGCCAAGAAGCATTGATCACTTCCTGTGCTGTCCATTCTTTTTTCAACAAAAGCGTCTTCTCCTCTGGGGAAACTTTATCCCAAAGCGCATGTTCCTTTAAAAAGTCAATGACATTTTCCCTTTCGTCAGGCACTTCGGAAACAAAGGCGACATATACCAAAATTAAAATTCGGGTAGCGATCTCAGGAGCTGTTCTGATTTTCACCTCACTCTCCTCTTCGATGAGCGGCAAATGTTCAATAAACGGAATGTTCTTCGATTTCAAGTATCTTACGGTCCGCTTCTTCCGCTGTTCGGCCTTACTAAGATGGTCATCACGATCAGGCTTTTTAAAAAAATCAAATATTCCCATGGAGGTGTAGCGTTATTTAAATTGGCACTAATTTGTTTACTTTTTCTTTTTGATGAGCTTCATATCTAAAACCTTTACAATCCTAAACCTTGCTTTATTATACCCCAAATGCCCATACCCTCCTTTTTTACCTGTTTCATAAATTCCAATAGCGTCTATTAAAAGATAGGTATTCCAATAACTTGAATGTACTTTTCTCATTAAGTTTCTAAAGTGGTTAGGCAAATCATAATTATCGTCAAAATCCAAATCAATTGTAAAGTCGTTGGAGCATTTTTTTTGTCGTACCGAGTTTAAAGACCAGTATTCATCCACCCCACTATAAGTAGCAATTAAACGTGTTTTTTTATCTTGATATTCAGGTAAGTCACATATATCTAGTGCTTTTTGTTCATTTATTGAATCTTTTAGGTGTGTTGAGCAACCAAACAATACTACCGAAAGAAGAAATAATAGTTTAAAACGTCCCTGCATCGAATATATATTACCTATTTATTTTTCGAAGTTACAAATGCGCCTAATTGTTTCCGATCAACCTTCTATGGTAATTGATCTGCCCCAAATGATAATTCAAATGTCCATTCAAATGCACCAAGAAATAAGCGGTAGTGGTTCTTTCTTGCAACACCAATAATGGATATTCACTTTGCATATCCTCATCCGTTACCGTTTGCAGTGCATCCTTAATCACCACAATCGTATCATTCAATTTGGCAATCAATTCCCCCCTTGGCACATCCTTCATCGAAAACTCTAACTCGCGGTTCCTCACATAACCCGTTTGGCCAATTTCCTTTCCAATGTAAGTATTCAAATTGCCCAGCAGATGCAGTACCAAATTACCCGCCGAGTTGGCAATGTCTTTTTCAATACGCCACAAATCAGCTTCATTGTGGTAAAGTTCCAGTTCCTTGATTACTCTTTTCAAATCTCTTTCAAAAAGAGCTATTAATGCATCGTTCAACATCAGTTTCTTATTTAATTCCTTCTAACAACAATTTCTTGATCAGCACAATTTGCCCCAAGTGGTAATAACTATGCTCTATCATGGCTTGGATATTACGGTTGTAGGTGCTGTATCGCTCATCTACAAACACATCGGCCAGTTGAGCCTTGGGCATCTTCTCTACCCAAGCCGCAAACTCTTCCGCATCATACCAAAAGGTAGCTAAAAAAGCTTCCCATTGCGCTTGCGAAGTCATGGGCGGAAAATCGAAACTATACTGGTCCTTAATATCCAAAGTGCCTCCCTTAAACACTTGGTTAATGCCTTTAATGTAATAATGCACATGCTGGGCCAAGGCGGCAATGGTATTTAAACTGCCCACTTGGGCGGTAGCTATTTGCCAATCCAATTGCGCCAATTGATCTTTATAATTCGTATTGGCAATCCAAGTACCGTTTAAAATCACTTCGGCAAACCTTTTCGCTATTTCTTTGGTGTTTTCCATCGTTTACTTTTTGTTCAGGAACTTCTCGATCATGGGAACAACAAACTCGCTGTCCTTAGTTTGAGGAGTTAAAGTAGTGATTTCACCAAGGTACTCGCCATGTCCGCCAGGAATAATGGCCAGCTCCGAATGCGCAATTAAACCATGCAATTGCACCGCATGTGCCACGGTAATCACATCCTTATCGCCAATCATAATAAGCGTAGGCACTTTAATGGCCGCAATCTTTTCATCAGCAATATCTTGAAACACCACCATTCTTTGCGCATCCTTATCATGCATGGCCTGCAAACCTTTTTGGCTTGGGTTTACTTTTAAATAAGCCTCTTTTAAAGGAGCGGGCATGTTATCCAAAGAGGCTTGCTTCATGAAATCCCAAAACTGTGGTGGCACCCCACTACGTTTGGCCAAAGCCGACGCCAAGATAATTTTATTAACCAATTGCGGATGTCGGATGGCGATTTGCATGGTAGTGGTACCGCCATTGCTAAAACCTAAAATATCGGCTTTGCCAATGTTCAAATGCTTCAAGAGTGCCGCCACATCATCCGCATCCTGCTCAAAAGTAACGCCTGTAGCCCGATCACTGGTGCGGCCATGTGCCTGCAGCTCCACCGCAATCACCTTTCTGTTTTTGGCAAACAGCGGAATCACCCTTTCAAAATTAGATTGAATGGTAGAACCACCCCCGTGGATCAACACCAAGGGCTGTCCCTCGCCATAAATTTCATAATACATGTTGATGCCGTTTACGGCCGCATGCCCACTGCTAAAAGCAAGGCTATCTTTCTGGTTCATATCTAAAGATTTTGTAGCTTGCTTTTGGTGGCAGGCCGTTAAGCACAACAGCCCTATCAGAAGCAGCATTAAGCCTTGCCTAGCGCCTATCATTTGCCTCGTTGTATGTTTTGCCGTCCTCATTAGTTCAATTGAATACCAAGATAAAAGTACCTTTTCACAATCACAAACGCACAAAGGATTAAAGAAAGATTTACGCTTTGGAGCGCATATTTTCGCCATCCTTAAAATGCAATCTCCTAAACACCAGCCCCGATAAGATGGTCAACCCGCCAATCACCAAAAAGGTATAACGAAAAGCATTGTGGATTTCATTATGGATCAGCTTGGCATCGCCCTGAAAAATCTTCAAGACAATTAAGCCAAAGGCTACCCCAAAACCAATGGCCAATTGCTGGTTAACCGACACCAACGAATTACCACTACTGGTATGGTATTGCCTTAAATCGGCAATAGAGATGGAATTCATGGCGGTAAACTGAATAGAGTTAAAGAAGCCTAAAGTGGCAATAATGGGCACATACCAATAAATAGAGGTGTGAATGACTGGAATGGCCATGCAACAGATCAGCAACCCAATTAAAAAGGTATTCACCATTAAGGTATTTCGGTAACCAAAAGTTTCAAGGATTTTAATGACGGCCGATTTACCAAACATGGCGGTGAGTGCCATGGGTGCAATGATCCAACCAGAAGTAACCGCCGATTGCCCAAAAGCAATTTGGATCATCATGGGTAACAACAAAGGCACCGAACTGATGCCTAAACGGGTGGCCAAATTCCCGACAATGCCTACCCTAAACGTACGCACTTTAAAAAGGTTGAGCGGGAAGATGGGGTTATTGTCCCTACTGGCATGTCGGTAATAAAAATACAGCATCAAGAAACCCAATAGCAGTACAGTAAGCACAGGTGTAACATGTACGGTATTGCCAAACAGTTCCAGGGCAATGGATAGCAACAGCGATGCCGCCGCAAAGATGAGGAAGCCTTTGAGGTCGAAATCGATAATGGTGGAGCGATAATCGGGCATAAATTTGAGGCTCAGCAAAATACCGATGGCCCCAATAGGGATGTTTATGAGGAAAATCCAGTGCCACGACAGGTAGTCGACCATGTAACCACCTACCAAAGGACCTAGTACAGGACCAATGAGCGCTGGGATAATGGCGAAGTTCATGGCCTTAAGTAACTCGTTTTTAGGGAAGGTTTTAATGAGCGCCAATTTACCTACAGGGGTCATTAAACTACCGCCTACCCCTTGGATCATCCTCGAGATTACCAGTTCCGTTAAATTGCCCGAAAGCGAACAGAACAAAGACCCCACACTAAATAAAATTAAGGCAAAGATGAAGATCTTCTTCGTGCCAAACTTATCTGCCAAAAACCCACTTACAGGCATAAACACCGCCAAAGTAAGCACATAGCTGATGATGGCATTTTGCATGTTCAGCGGCGATTCGTTTAAATCTTTGGCAATGGTAGGCAGGGAAGTATTAAGGATGGTCGAATCCAGCATCTGCATAAAAATAGAAGTAGCCAAAATTACTGGCAACAACTTTTTAGTAGTGGTGGTATGTAGGGTATTTTCTTCCAAATGTACTTGCGATGTTGTATAAGTAAAGCTACGGTTTCCGCTACATTTTAAACGTCATTTTTTGTCATTTGTTTAACTGGTTTATTGGTTCATTAGTTCATTAGTTCATTGGTCATTGGTCATTGGTCATTGGTTTATTGGTTCATTGGTTTGGTGGTCAGTTTAGAACAAAAGGTGATGGCTACTTGACGAATCTACACAAACCACTCGTCGTCAAAAAATCACTAATAATAGGTATTTTTTGGCAAAAGTTTTTAGGAGAAATTTGTTGGAAACTTTGGATCTGCGGATCACTTAACAATTCTCTAAAACAATGAAAACCTTCATCCCTTGCCTATTGATACTTTCACTGTGGAACGCTGTTCAGGCCCAACAACTCTCTACGGGCAATTACACCTCCCCAGACGGCAGATATACGGTCATCGTAGAGCATATCGGCCAAACGGTAAAAATTACCGAACCCAATAAAGTAAATCTATACAAAAGTAAGGGAGGCACTACCTATTACCATACCGAGCCCAAATATGCTTCCTATTATATCCGAGTGGCAGGCAACAATAAATATTATACGGGCAAGACTGGAGGCCAGGAATATCTTTTCAGTTATACTGGCGGCAACACTAATGAAAAAGAGGTACTACCGTCTGGCGCAGACAACTGTCCACTATACGATAAATATGCGGCCATGATCAAAAAAGATCCAGATAACACACAGGGATGGGCGTTTTGTGCGGCAGCGGCCTTAGCGTATTGCACTTATAATGTTGATGAGCGGAAAGATATGCTGACACCAATCATACAGGCGCTCAAATCCATCTTGGAAAACCCAGAAAAATGCCCTTGTGAAGATGTAATTCCTCCTGCAGTTTGGAAATCGGTAAAAGTAGAATAGCCAATCCCTATAAATTAAACGCATGAAGTCCTTAAGATCATTATCCATTTTAATCGTGTGGTTTTGCTACACCAGTACATCAGTACAAGCCCAAGGCTTAAGATTCGAGAACGTTGTCAATGAACAGTTCGGCACTTTGCTGGAGTCGCTGCTCAAAGACGGAAAACTGGACGAAACGAGTGCCAAGACCTATCTGGAAACGGTGTTCGGTTATGATGAAGCCGTTAACAAATATCTACAAAGCGTTGATTTAGGAAAGCAGTTAGCCAATATAAAACAAGGCAAACTTTCCATCGACCAATACCTGCCCACCATAAATGAACAAATCATCGGCCTAATCCCCGAAAACTACCGGAAGAAGATGTTTGAAAGTCCTTACTACCAAGGAACGTTAATTGGCCAAGAACTTAAATCGGGAAGATTAAGCGAGCAAACAGCCCAATTAATCTCCAACTCATTTCAAAATATCATTGACGCCAAAAAACGTAGCGACGCCATCATGGCGAAGTTTGAACAGATCACTCCCAAACTTAACTCATTAAAAAGTCCCGATGGCTCATTTGTAGCCCAAAATAAAAAGCAGTTAAGCTATAAAACCTTTGATAAGAATAGCTGGTCTATTTATGACGATATTCCAGAGAGACAATCCTCGAATGCCTACAATAGCCTCGCCAACAAAGTCGAATTCGAAAATGGTGCGCTACTGTTGTCCAATCATATACCTAGAATGTCGGCCCATGCCCTATTCATGTTCTACACTATGCGAACTTTTAAGAACAAAGAACAATTTGACTTTTCTAAAGACTTCCAGATGGATGTTTATTTTGATATTCCAGAAAAGACGAGAATTAGCGGACTTGGTATACTGATAGGCAAAAGCTTCCAACTGGAGATTGTTTATAAAGGCGGTAAAAATTTAGCCATCTCAACGCCATCTAAATATAAAATCACAGAACAATATGGCTTCTTGAGATCTGGGGATTGGCCTTATAACAAGATTGATGAAAAAGTACCGACTTCATTAGCATCAGTCGACGGACATTTCAAGGTATCGATCGTCAAAAAAGGCAAAGTGTTTAATTGTCTGATCAACGGACAAGACATCAAAGTAGGCAACGAAATCAACTATTTCCCAGACAAATATTTTCTAGGTTTTAAACAGGCGGGATCTGATCCAGTAAGCATTTTACAAATTGATTTAAAACATCTCTAATGAAACCAACGTTAGCCATAATTTTATTCTTGTGCCTTAACGTCAATGTTTGGGCACAGGATTACAATAAAATAAAATTCGAAAATGTAGTGAACGAACAGTTCGGCACTTTGCTGGAGTCGCTGCTCAAAGACGGAAAACTGGACGAAACGAGTGCCAAGACCTATCTGGAAACGGTGTTCGGTTA
>NZ_QMHN01000006.1:281807-288641 GCF_003313385.1 Pedobacter chitinilyticus
AAAACTGGACGAAACGAGTGCCAAGACCTATCTGGAAACGGTGTTCGGTTACGATGAGGCCGTGGGCAATTACCTGAAAACAATAAACTTTGGACAACAATTAAAGAACCTTGGGCAAGGCAAAATGTCTTTTGATAGCTACCTTACTTCGCTCAGCCATAACCTGCTATCACTTATCCCGCAAGAAAAACAGCAAGCCTATTTTTCGCACATGCAAAACCAGTATATGATGGAAGGTGCGCTAAATGAGCTTAAAAGTGGGCAGATAGGTGCCAACACCCTACAATTGACCTCAGGGATTTTACAAGGACTGAAAGATGCGAAAGAAGAAAAGATCAGAAACGAAACGATCGCTAAAAAACTAGAAATCATTACCCCAACAATATCAAAATTAGCGGCAAGCCACAAAGATCATAAAAAGCTTAAAATTATTGATGAGGTCGAATCCAACTTGAATTGGATAGAAAACAAAAATCCGATCGTTTTAGATAGGCCAAATTATCCTACATTACAATTCACTTCCAATTATACCGCATTACAGAACGGATATTTATTGGTCAGTTCCCAAAATTATTTTTCGGGGCTTGATTGGGAGAAAAAAGCTGTTTTCGAGCCCATCAGAATTTACAGGAACCCCGAGAAATTTGACTTCTCTGAAGATTTTAGAATGGACATCTATATCAGGATACCTAAAAGCCAGACTAGGCTCGAACTGGAAATTGGCAAAGGTTTCAAAATATTCGTTCAGCGGGCCAATGGGCAACTCATCATCACCACTCCGCTTGAATATAGTGTAACTGAGAAGTATGGAAACCTTAAAGAAAAAGAACATCGCGGATTGTACGACGGAAGAAGGGTTGATGCAGATCGCGGTATCTTTTTGGGAGCAAAAAGTGGCATGACCATTACCGAGAGAAAAAATGCAGATATCGACTTTGAGCAACCCTTAAAGCTGACTATTACTAAAAAAGAAGCTACATTTTCTTGCGCTTTCAATGATTTACCCTACGCAGTCACCCGAAAGATCAATTACTTTCCTGATAAATACTACATCGGCATTGCCCTAAAAGCTCCTGACAAAAAGACTTTTGTCGAAATCCACAAATTGGAGCTGGCACATTTATAACTAAAACAAATCAATGATGAAAAATTCGCTTTTGATAGCCTTGCTGCTCCATGTTTTTAACGCCTTCCCGCAGGCTAAGGGAGAAGCTTGGTTTTATGCCATGGACCATACCAATAAGGTTGTTTACCTCACGGAGTTACAAGAAGTGGTTGTAGAGGATAAATATAATCATGCAAATGCTTGGCGACAGGGTTTTGTAGAACTTATGGGATGGCAGAAACGTACACCCGACACCTACCTAGTTAGTTTTAACTGGATGAGCAAACATCATGCAAAATGGTACGAAAGCGAGAAACAGAGTAGGGACTTCAAAATTGAAAGTTTTAAGAAGCGAGGATACAACCTAAAATGGATCAGTATGCCTCAGCCCAAGAATGAAGAAAACAGGCCTTCAAAAGTAAGTGCGCAATGAGATCGTCTCATCACTGCCACACTTATTGCTGATACATGATCAACATTTTAAATCCGCTAAAATGAAAAGACTATTTATTTTACTATTGATATTTTGCATGGCAACTAGCTTTGCACAGGATAACAAGATCAAACTTGAGCAAGTAGTTAACGAGCAGTTTGGCACCTTATTGGAATCTCTGCTCAAAGAGGGAAAACTGGACGAGGCAAGTGCCAAGGCCTATCTTGAAACGGTATTCGGACATGATGAGGCCGTAAACAATTACCTGCAAACGGTAAACTTTAGCAAACAATTGGCCAATATCAAACAGGGGAAACTTTCCTTCGACAACTATCTCACTTCATTGAACAGCACCCTGATCTCTCTCCTACCACAAGAAAAACAACAGGCCTATTACGCCTATATCCAAACTCATTATATGATAGATGGCGCCATGAACGAAATCAAAAGTGGAAAAATCGGCGAAAATACGGTCAATTTGGCCGTGGGGATCATCAAAGGAAGCCAAGAGGCCAAGGAGGAAAGATTAAAAAAGGAGGCTATAGCCAAGAAATTAGAAATCATTACGCCTACGCTGGCTAAACTGACCGCGACAAATATCCCCTATCAGAAACTGAAGATCTTGGATGAAATTAAATCAGATCAAACTTGGATCATCAATACACATCCGTCAATCAGGGAAGATCAAAACTACAAGTATACAACTAACTACACTAACATAGAGAATGGTACGTTTAAAATCAGTACACAAAATTATGTCGGTGCCGTTGTTAACTGGGATAAAGAAACCAGATTTGAACCTTCACGTATCTACAGGAACATCGACAAATTCGACTTCTCGAAAGACTTTGTGATGAACCTGTATCTAAAGGCAAGTGATAAAACCGACCTCTTTAAAATAGAGATCGGGAAAGGTTATCACCTATTTATCAATCCCAAAATGAATGGAACTTATGCTTTTATCAGTTCTCCAATGGCTTATCAAGTTACTGATAAATACGGTAGTCTAAATACATTTCACCTGAAAGAGGTCAAAAGAAAAATATTGAATACAGATAAATCCAGGGGGATTTATCTTGGACAAGATGGTTATAATGGAAGTTGGGTCTCCCTTAGCAGAAAGAAAAACCCTATGCTGAATTTCACAGAATCGGAAGTAAAACTTACTATCACCAAGAAAGGCAATACCTTCACCTGCAGGTTAAATGACTTGGAAAACTTTCAGCTATCCACCGAAGTAAATTATTTCCCAGACAAATATTATTTAGGCCTTTTGGTTACGGGAGCTCCCCTAAGCGACAAAAAAGGACTAGTGGAGATACGTAAACTAGAACTAGAACACCTTTAACGTGAAAAAATCAGCTTTGCTTTTTTAATTATCTTTATAACTAGTGCTTTTGCACAAAAATTCCATTTGCGGTATTGAAGATGTAATAGTAATAGTCCCCGACCTGAAAAATATTCAGCAGTTTTCTATGAACCTCCAGCTCAAATGAAGGGGGCAGATTCCGTCATTGTTTTTAGCAATCTCAAACCATGTTTTCTTCATCTCGTCGAACTTGATCATTTCCATAGTTGGACTCACCTTAATGATATCAAAAACAAAAAAATTATATACAACAGAAAAGGTCCTGCCGAACGGCTGCGTGGTTCAAAATTCGTTATTACGATATGAAGGTAACATCAGCGATTTCGGATTTGGCTGATCTATTTTATAAGATAAAACATTAAGTGGTAAAAGGTACATTCAATAATTCGCAAAGTTCGGTGGATAACTCAACCTAGATTAATTTTTTATTTCGGAAAATGAAAAAAGGAATGAGCGATGAATGCCAAATGTTAATAAGCAATTAACCAATTCAACAATTAACCAGTTCAACGACTAACCAGTTCAACGATTAAACAATTAACCAACCTAAGAATCCCAGCTGCCCCTTACTTTCGCCAAATCGATCATCAATTGTCCCTGAGGCATCATCAATCCTTTGCTGATCATTTGGTGTGCCCGTTCCCTATTGATTGCACTCCAACTGCTTCTTCTTGGGTTTCGTGGACCAAAGGTAAGGTAATAGCTTTCGTGGTCCCTTTTCTTGCATAAACTATCTATCCATCCAAAACACAATGCTTCTTCCGTAGCATCGTTCAGGTTAATACTTGGCACTAAGCTCTTTTTTGTGTACAAAATGAGCCATACCGAGCTACCGCTATGGTAATTTTCCGCCAACCATTTGCGCCATTCCTTTCTGCCAGGCGCATATACTGCCAATTTTCCGTCTTTAGTTTCCATGATTTAAGGTTTGATGAAACGAAAATATCATGGGCTACTGACAGCCCTATGGCAGTGCAAAAAAAGATTAAAAAAGATTTGTAATTAGCCTCAGTGATTCACCAAACGAAAGAGAGAAACAAAAAAAAACACCTCCAGCAAATAGCCGTAGGTGCTCTAAACAAATAGTGTTGGTGTAATGCTATAGCGCAGATGCATCTCCAGAACGTCGACCATTCAAGTCTTCTTCCTCCGCCGTGTTCCGTTCCTCACCACTTAAACCCTCTTCCCTCATCCATCCCGTTTTAGGCTTAAATTCGCCTTCCTCATCTATTTGAGGTTCCATGTTGTTTTCCTCCTCGTTCAGCACCCTCGATTCAGCATCTTCGCTAATTTCGTTTTTACGATATAGCGTTTCATTATTAAGGTCGTCCTGATTAGGAGATTCAAACTCCCTATTGCCTCCTGCCGAAGTAGGCATATCAGGATTGGTTTTAGTCGTATTTTGTTCTTGATTTCTTGCAGACGAACCTTGTTCATCTTTATGAGATTGATTTTGATTTTCCATGTGATTTGATTTAATTATTATCCGTTCATTTAATGATTGGCTTTTGGCTAATTCATAGTACACATCCTTAAACATAAAAACCACTCCACAAGGGAATGGTTCGGTTCACACACAAACATATACCACACCTAAATATCCTATCAATTGCAGACCTGCGAACAGCAATTGTAAATGAAACAAATACTGTCTGCCTAATTCCTATTCACTCGACCATTCGTCTTTCCAGGCAGAGGTTGCTACATTGGGTGCATTAATTATAGTAGCATTTCTCCGTTTAGCCATTGGACCTTTCAACCTTTCCGCATTGTCCAAATTACGTTTCCAATTACCATTATTGTTTTGGTTATGCATACGTTCCTTTGCACGTGCCATCATGTTATTAATCCAACGTCCACAAGCTTTGCGGGTTTGCGGTATGGCGCAAACCAAAGCTACCCCAGCCAATGCGGCCACACCCGTAGCCAGTAGCACCGTGTGGCTACTTGGCTTTGTTCTTAAAAATTGACTGCCAATCATATGCTTATCTTGTCTAAGTTAATCCTACTTATTGTTATACCTTAGCCATATCTCTTAAGGCTTTCACGGTATCATGCGCTTTGTTGATCGACCTAGCTTGTTCCGTAACTTTTTCCAAAGCCTCGCCTGCAAGTCCGCCTTCAGCAATGGCAGTTTGATAAGCTTTTTTAATGGCATCTTCCCCTCTTTCTGCTTCCGATAAAATGCTTTCCCTATCACTACCGCCAAACAGCGCTTTCACGTCAATCCATGCACGATGCAGAGTTCCAGCCACACTATTTCCTGTTTCTGGCTCGCCTGCTCTTGCCGCTACAATTGCAGTAAGTTCCTGACTAAATCTTCTACTTTGTGTAGCGTATTCTTGAAACAGTTCCTTTAAATCCACATTTGCGTCGTCAATATCCGATAGCACTTTTTCAAAACCTGCTATTCTGTCGTTGTTAAGCTCTATCAGCTCGTTTAATACTGTATTTGATGATGTTGCCATAATATTATATTTAGTTTTAAATTTTTGTACGTCTATAAATCACCTACAGCAATCCTGAGATACCATTCTTTGGATAAAGAAAAACGGGTTTGGTATGTAATAACCTATCTGTTTCCGATAAGTTAATTTGTAAATGCTCAGCCAACGCAATATGATCAAGTGATGTTACTGAAACATTTGGCAATGCAGGCACTTCGGTGCTTGGTAAATCTATTGTTTGTAAGTTGTTTTGTGCTTCTTGTGCTAACATTCTTTATCCAGTGATTTAAAAGGAAAAGAACAAGATTCTAGAGGCCCATCCTCTTTTACTCTCATCCCTTTCCCGAAACACAACAAGCTCATGTGGCTTTGGTTTAGGCGACTTTTAAATTAGGTATTTAGCGAGGAAAATACGTAGTCATTGGTTTGTTAGTTGATTGGTTCACTGGTTCATTGGTTCATTGGTTAACTGGTTAGTTGATGATTTGGTTAACTGTTTATTAGCCAACTGCCAACTGATCATTGTTCATTCAGCTTCTACCCAGTCATCTCGACCGTAGCGGAGAGATACATATAGAAAAGTTTGTACGGAATTCACTTAGAATAAAGGCGGAATAGCACCACTCGACCCCGCTAATTTGTGAAGAAATAGTAGCGCTACCCATCCCCTATCATTTTCAAGGAGAAGGGTTAAGGAGCGAAATAATAGCACTGCCTGTCCTCCCTACTTTTAAAGGAGAGAGCTAGAGAGAGGTTCAACACCTAAAAGTATCAAAACCCTTTCTCGCTATGCGAGTTCTCTCCCTTTAAGGGCGAGAATAGCAGAGATTAAAGTAACGGGGGAAATACTTAACCAGTGATCAATTGAAATCGCAGTTCAGGTACTCACTCCTAACAAAGGAGTACCTGTTACGATGATCCGGAAGAGTTAGAGAAAGTTTCAACACGAAAACCACCCACAGTAAGAATGATAAAAGCAATACCAGTCCTCTCTCCTTTCAAAGGAGGGAGCTGGAGAGAGGTTCAAAACCTAAAAACATCAAAAACCCTCTCTGCCCCGTGGACATCTCTCCCTTTAAGGGCGAGAATAGCAGAGATTAAAGTAACGGGGAAATACTTAACCAGTGATCAATTGAAATCGCAGTTCAGGTACTCACTCCTACACAAGGAGTACCTGTTACGATGATTCGGAAGAGTTAGAGAAAGTTTCAATACGAAAACCACCCACAGTAAGAATGATAAAAGCAGTACCTGTCCTCTCTCCTTTCAAAGGAGAGAGCTAGAGAGAGGTTCAACACATAAAAACATCAAAAACCCTCTCTGTCCCGTGGACATCTCTCCCTTTAAGGGCGAGAATAGCAGAGATTAAAGTAACGGGGAAATATTTAACCAGTGATCAATTGAAATCGCAGTTTGGGTCCTCACTCCTACACAAGGAGTACCTGTTACGATGATTCGGAAGAGTTAGAGAAAGTTTCAA
>NZ_QMHN01000006.1:288651-353374 GCF_003313385.1 Pedobacter chitinilyticus
ACACAAGGAGTACCTGTTACGATGATTCGGAAGAGTTAGAGAAAGTTTCAATACGAAAACCACCCACAGTAAGAATGATAAAAGCAGTACCTGTCCTCTCTCCTTTCAAAGGAGAGAGCTAGAGAGAGGTTCAACACATAAAAATATCAAAACCCTTTCTCGCTATGCGGTTCTCTCCATTTAAGGGCAAGAATAGCAGAGATTAAAGTAACGGGGGAAATATTTAACCAGTGATCAATTGAAATCGCAGTTCAGGTACTCGCTCCTAAAAAAGAAGTACCTGTTACGATGATTCGGAAGAGTTAGAGAAAGTTTCAATATGAAAACTACCCTCAGTAAGAATGATAAAAGCAATACCTGTCCTCTCTCCTTTCAAAGGAGAGAGCTAGAGAGAGGTTCAACACCTAAAAACATCAAACCCTCTCTCCGCTTTGTAGGTTCTCTAAAATGGAGAGAGAGAAGTGCTTAAGAAAGTTCACACTAACATCATGTCCGCAAACCTCGTAGGTTTTAAAAACCTACGAGGTTTAAATACCAATGAACAAGCGAACTAATGAACCAATGAACTATTTTAGCTCAACCTATTTACAGTGCAAAATTATAGCCTACCCTAATGCCCACAAACTTGATATCATAGATATCATCGCTTACATCAGAACTTTGGTATTTTACCCCCAATTCAATTTGATTGATCATATAACCTGCACCAACGGCCCAACCAAAAGCGGTTTGACTACCGCTGGCCTTTACACCTGATGCGCTTTTTCCAGAAGCCCTATTGATCGAGATCCCTGCTTGAGTATCTAAAATGACTTTACCAAACAAATAACGATAACCTGTATAAATAGGAATGGCCGAATAAGATCCGCTTGCGCCGTCAGGAAGGTCTTTCAAACCAAAACGGTTATAACCTGCCTCTAAAGTAACCTGATGTGGACTGCTTTTGCCGCCAACGCCATATATGCCCTTTAAACTGCCACCAAAACCTGTATTAACAATATCATTTAGTTTTTCGGTTGGGAAAGCTACACGAGCACCTACCTGAATAGCATTTGTTCCCTTTTGGGCACTAGCTGCCGAAAAGATAAAAACCGAAGCAGAAAGAAGTAAGAGTTTTTTAATCATCTGATGTTAATTTTTGTATAAGGATTTATGTTAAGTTTTATTTTTCTCGTGGTTGGCCGTATGCACAAATACCTCTTGTTTTGGATACGGAATTTGAATGTCATTTTTAAGGAATAACTGATTAATGGCTACAATCACATCGCTTTTAATCTCGGCAAGCTGTTTCGTTTGTCGGCTCCAATAAAACACCTGCATTTGCAAAGCTTCTGGACTAATATCTTTAAAGAACACCGTAGGCTCTGGATGCTTCATGATCCGTTCGTCGGCCAGCAGCAATGCTAAAATGTCTTGCTGCACTTTTTGAAGGTTAGCACCATGGGCAATATGGATAATCACCGACGCTCGTCGTTTACTGCCACCACTTGACCAATTGATCAAATGCGAATTCAGTAAATCGCCGTTAGGCATCACAATCTCCGCACCGTCAAAAGTGGTTATAATGCTACTGCGGAAACCTATAGATTTTACCGTGCCGCTTTTGCCAGCCACTTCTACTTCATCTTCCAAGTTCAGCGGCTTTTCAAAAGCAATCACCAATCCGCTAACCAGGTTATTCACTAACGATTGTAAACCAAAACCAATACCCACACCCAAAGCACCCAACACAATCGCAATTTTATCAATAGGGATACCTACCGCAGCAAATGCCAAAAACAAGCCTAAAAGGATAATGGTAATTCGAATTAACAAAATCCAGCTGCCAATTCCCTTTTTGCCATCTTGCTTAGAAAAAGTACGTTTATCTACCGCAAAAAACGAGACTACTTTAGAAATCACCACTGATGCAGATACCACAAAGAAGAATAAAATCAGGTTACTGATGCTGAAAGTATAACTTCCTATGGCACGCTGGTCGAAAAAGAAATTGCGTACAGGCTCAACAATAAAAGCATAAGCTGGGAAATTCCGTCCAAACAAAATCAACCAACCAATAACCAATAGCACATAAAGCAACATGGGTGCTTTTTGCCCTACCCTATCAAAATTCATGAAAAACAGGCTTTTGTCTTGCCGTGCATACAGGTTAAATGCTAATTGTAAACCTTGGTTAATCAGTCTTACCGTCCACAAAAACATAATGGCAATGATGACATTTACATAACCTGCAACCAACAAGGCCTTGGCCAAGTTATAACTACCTATCAGGTTAAATAGCAAGGCAAAAAACTCCAGCGCCACCATCAATCCAATGGCATAAACAATGAGGCGCTCCCTCAATTCATCACGTTTTCCTTTTTTAAAAATCAAATAGCCCAATACCAAACCTGCACTTGATAAAAAGAGCATATACCACCTTTCGATACCCGAAGCTTGAAGAATGAGGTTATCAATGGCTGATAGTATAAACAACGACAACATGCCCAACCAAGCGTACATCCAAAACTTGGTGATGTAGCCCCTCATCAACAGTGTAAGTGCTAATCCAGCAACAAGCCAAAAAAACAAACTAAAGATAAAAGGCGGTGAATTAAACAGGAACTGCGCTAAATTTGCAATGATGAAAATAGCCGAAAGCAGCGGATGCCTGATGATCAAATGATCTTTGCCTATGGCTTGGCCATTAGCTTCTTTACGGTAAGCATTTTTAAGCGACAATATAAAAGAATAGCACACCAGTAGGAGCAATAAAACGCAAGCCAAAATACCCACGTTACTAATGCTAAAGAAGCGTAAAATCAATTGACCTTTTTGTACGGAGTAGTTAATAATCTGCCCAAATGGCCTAAATACTTCTGAGGATTGCCAAATGTAACTCAATTCAGGATGGAACAGTTGATCTGCCATTTGTTGCTGAAAATGCGTCACTTCATCAAGATGACTTTCCAAACTATAGGTTTGTAAGTTCGCTTGATTTTGTAAAGATTGAGTTTGCACAATCGAACGATCAATCATGCTATCAATAGGCGCTACTTCTTGTGCCAATACCACTAAAGCCTGTATGTACTTGGATAGTTTTACCGAATCTTTAGAGAAGCTGAACAGCTCTTTGGTTTTGGAAAGGGAATCAATTTGATATTTAAACTGCGAAAGCCGCTTTTTGTGATTATCTAATTTGGTTTTCTGCAAGTTACATCGTTCCAACAATGCATTAAGCAACTTTTGGGTTGATACCAGATTTCGATAAGTCCTTGGTGTTTCTCTATTTGCGAAAACTCCATCGCCTGCTAAACTGGCATGCTTTGCAATTAAAGAAAGTTCCTTTTTAGCCGCTAGGGTATCTAAACCAGTACGAAGATAAAGTTTAGCTTTTTGGATGTTTTTCTTTATCTCTACCAATGTCGCTTCCTGCACCTGCTCGGCCCTATCCGCCTCAAAATCTGCAGCACTACTCATGGCAGACGACTTTGCAAAATCCTGCATTTTGTCCACAAAACTTTTAGCATTCGCAGTGTCTTTTTGATTTGATTGATTGACTTGGCCATAAGACAAGCTAAACATCCCAACTAAAAGAAGCAACAAGTTGATGATACGGGACAGTTGAGGCTGCATATATGAAATCAAATAAATGGAGTAGCCGTTGCGCTAATCAATGCCATGAAATTAAAAAAATATTCCCTAAATGAGTAATTTTAGCTGCTAAAAAGGTAAATTTATACCATACAAAAATAATCAACTCATGGGCAGACCTCTCTTATTCCTGGTAGCACTGTTGCTCTCTATCAGCACTTTTGCGCAAACATCCAACAACGAAAAAGCCGACATTATCCTGAAAGTGAATGGCGACGAAATGAAAGGTAAAATCACTAAAATTACCGATACTGACCTCACTTTTATTTACAGTGGCGAAACTTTAGAATACACGATTAAGAAATCGGATATTTTGAAAATCACCCATTCAAGTGGCAGGGTAGAAACCATTAACCAACCGCCTTTGCCTTCTGACATTCGCAAAAACGACCAAATAGTAATGAAAGGCACTCCCGCCGACCATCATAATCGCATTGCTGTACTTCCTTTTCACTACTTGATCGAAAATCAACCTGGTGCCGATGAAATAGGTTTAAGTGCCCAACAAGACACCTACTCGTTTTTATCGCAACACTCGGCAGGCTATACCTTAATTGATCCCAGAACCACCAATGCTTTGTTGGCCAAAGGAGGCGTAACCAAGGAAAACATTACTGGCTTTACCATGAACGAGTTATGCAATATACTTGGTGTGGAATACATTATTGATGGCACCGTTAAACAAAACAAAGCCTCGCAAACCAGTTACACCAGTGATAACTCAAACACCAACGTAAAAAGAAACGCAAATGACAAAGTAACCAAGGTAAACTCTTACGGTTCTACTTTTTCAAATGCCGAACAACGTTACGACGTTTCGGTGAGCTTGAACATTTATAATGATAACAATGCCAATATTTATAATCAAAGCCATAAAGCTTTTTTCTCCAACACAGACGGAGGTTTTGGCAGTCCATTACAATACCTTTTAAAACGTTGCCCTTTATACCGTAAATAATTTTAAAGCTTATAAGATGAAAAAACTGTTTATTTCTTTGCTGATGACCTCCATAGGCTTCGTGGCCTTTGCCCAAAAGAGCCTGGTGTTGCAAACACTAAAAAAATACCATGTGAGCGAAGACGTGCTGAAACCTAATTTGAAAGACAATTTAGAAAAGTACGCTCATGAAGTAGAAAGAACGGTAAGCTTTAACGATAAGGATAAAGTTTATATTTCCAGTTTCGACCCCAATAAGCAAGACACACCACAATGGACGTTGGTTTCGGTAAATGGTAAAAAACCTTCAAAGGGCGAGCAAAAAGCTTTTGACAAGGAACACAATCAAAAAACTGATTTTAAGGTAGACGACAACTCTTACAAAATAGCTAAAGATGATGGCAACACCTTAGAAATCACTTATCAATACGACCCAAGTACCATAGATAGCGAACACGGATTTTTTAAAGATTGCCTATTTACATTACACATTAATGCCAAAACGGGCAGGTTGGAGAAAATAACCGAAGTAAATTTGAAAGACTTAAGGATTAAAATCCTCAAGGCAACCAAGCTGACTACCGAAGTAACTTATCAATACATCGAAAAAGATAAAATTTATGTTCCTGTGAACGATCGCGTAGAAGTAGTGATTAAAATGTTGGGCAACGAAATGCCAATGATCACCACCGACAAATACACTTTGAAACCCTAGGTTGTACATTGATGTCCGTGATTTAACACTTACATCGCAATGACGGGCGATACCACTACATTTCGAACATAAAAAGGCGGCTGGATGACCAACCGCCTTTTTTATGTTCAAATCCTACTAAGCTTAGGTTTTACTTAACAAACGAGATTCATGATATAGATAGTTAAACCTGGCAATATGCAATACTGAAATCCCTTGCGGACACTCCACTTCACAAGCTTCGGTGTTAGAGCAATGTCCAAAACCTTCTGCATCCATTTGTTGTACCATGGCATCCACTCTTTTAGCTGTTTCCAGCTTACCTTGTGGCAATATAGCCAAATGAACTACTTTGGCCGCGGTAAATAAGGCTGCACTGGAATTTTTACAGGTGGCCACACAAGCACCACAACCAATGCATGCCGCCGCATCAAAAGCTGCTTCGGCCGTTTCATGAGCAATGGGAATGCTATTGGCTTCAGGGGCCTGTCCCGTGGAAGCAGATATGAATCCACCCGCCTGTATAATTCTATCAAAACTGCCTCGATCTATTTTCAAATCCCTTAAAACGGTGAAAGCACTTGACCTAAAAGGCTCTACATAAATGGTTTCCCCGTCTTTAAAACTGCGCATATGCAACTGACAGGTGGTGGTATTGGCCAAAGGCCCATGGGCACGACCATTGATCATCATGCCACATTGCCCACAAATACCTTCTCTGCAATCATGATCAAATTCAATGGTTCTTTCCCCTTTTTCAATCAACAGCTGGTTCAACATATCCATCATCTCTAAAAAAGACATGTGCGTAGTGACCCCATCCAATTGATAATCAACAAGCCTGCCCTTTTCCGAAGCATTTTCTTGTCGCCATATTTTCAAGTTCAACTTCATGGTTTCCTTTATTTATAGCTCCTAACGGTTAAACTCACCCTTTCAAAAGTCAATGGTTCTTTATGCAACACATGTTGCTCATTTTCGCCCTTCCATTCCCAAGCAGAAACGTAGGCATAATGTTCATCATCACGTACCGCCTCTCCATCAGCCGTTTGGTATTCTTCCCTAAAATGCGCCCCACATGATTCTTCTCTCTGTAAAGCATCCAAACACATCAGCTCACCAAGTTCCAAATAATCGGCCACCCTTCCCGCTTTTTCCAATTCGCTGTTCAAATGCTCGTCGCCAGTAAGTTTTAAATCGGTGTAGAATTTATTTCTGAGTGCCTTAATCTCCTCAATGGCTTGTTGCAAACCTTCCTTACTTCTCGAGAGGCCACATTTATCGTAAAGCAATTTGCCCAATGTTTTATGGAAATAATCGACCGAAAGACTGCCCTTAATCTCCATTAACTGCTGAAGCTTCGCCTTTACTTGTGCCTCTGCCTCATCAAACGCAGGATGCGAAGTTTTCACACGTTCTGCTTTTAATTCATCAGCCAAATAATTTGGGATGGTATAAGGAGCAATAAAATAACCATCTACACAGGCTTGCAAGAGCGAATTGGCACCCAGTCGGTTTGCTCCGTGATCTGAAAAATTAGCTTCACCCAAAGCAAATAAACCTGGAATAGAAGTCATTAACTGATAATCCACCCACAATCCGCCCATGGTAAAGTGAGCTGCTGGAGAAATTAACATGGGCTGCTCATAAGCATTGATCCCCGTGATTTTCTCGTACATGGTAAAAAGGTTACTGTACTTTTCTTTGATTTTCGCTTTCCCTTGTGCTTTAATGGCCCTTGAAAAATCCAGATAAACGGCATTCTTCATCGGACCAACCCCAAAGCCTGCGTCAATGCGCTCCTTAGCCGCACGTGAGGAAATATCCCGTGGAGAAAGGTTTCCAAACGCTGGATACCGTCGTTCCAAATAGTAATCTCTTTCTTCTTCTGGAATAAGCCCAGCCTCTCGCTGCTCCCCCTCCTTGAGCGGCACCCAAATCCTACCATCGTTACGTAGCGATTCGGACATGAGTGTTAGCTTAGATTGCTGCTCGCCCGATTGCGGTAAAGAAGTGGGATGAAACTGGATCCAGCTTACGCCCGACATTAATGCCCCTTTTTGATGTGCCCGCCAAATGGCCGAGCCATTACAGCCCATGGCCAAGGTAGAGAGATAATAGATTTTACCATAGCCACCAGTAGCCAATACCACCGCATCGGCAGCATGACGTTCTATTTCCCCTGTCACTAAATCTCTGGTGATAATTCCTTTGGCTTTTCCATCTATCAAAACCAAATCCAGCATTTCATGTCGGGTATAGGTTTTTACCTTCCCCAAACTTTCTTGTCGCATTAAAGCCTGATAAGCGCCCAGCAGCAATTGTTGTCCCGTTTGTCCACGGGCATAAAAAGTTCTGGAAACCTGCACTCCGCCAAAAGATCTGTTATTTAAATAGCCGCCATATTCCCTGGCAAAAGGTACGCCTTGCGCTACCGACTGATCAATAAGTGCTAAAGAACATTCGGCTAAACGATACACATTGGCTTCACGGGAGCGGAAATCGCCGCCTTTAATCGTATCATAAAACATCCGATAAACACTATCGCCATCGTTCTTGTAATTTTTGGCAGCGTTTACCCCTCCTTGTGCCGCTACCGAATGGGCTCTTCTGGCACTATCCTGAAAGCAAAAGGATTTAATCCGATAACCTTGTTCGGCCAATGAAGCTGTACAAGAAGCCCCAGCTAAGCCAGTGCCTACCACAATCAATTCCATTTTTTGCCTATTGGCGGGATTCACCAATTTGGCTTTTTCCTTAAAATTGGACCATTTATCTTCTAAAGCTCCTTCTGGAATATTTGCATTTAAAGCGTTCATATCAGTGGCTTAAATAAACATAAATTGGCATGGCCATAAACCCTAGCGTAATGGCCAGTGTATAAACCCATGCTACCCATTTGGCCAACTTCACATATTTGGGATGATATAGCCCCAAAGTTCTGATGGCACTAAAAAAACCGTGCAATAGGTGAAATCCTAAGGCTAGCAAACCCACCTCATACAACATTACATACCACAGTTCCTGATAGGCACTTACCACAATGGTGTATAAATCCTTTTGTCCATGCGCATCCAAGGGCAATTCCGTAAACTTATATTGATACCAAAAATCTTTCAGGTGAACAATTAGAAACAAGAAAATGATGGTGCCCAACACGCCCATATTACGACTATACCAAGGGCTTACGGCACCACGTTGGTCATAAGCATATTTTACCCCATTGGCTTTCTGTTTTTTGAGCGAAAGGATAATGGCATAAACCACATGCGCTATAATGGATAGATAGAGCACATAGGAAATGATTTTGATGATGAGGTTATTGGACAGTAATTGCGAGTACCAATTGAACTGGATCCTAGCTTCTTCGGCAGGAAGAAAAAGCTGCAGATTGCCCAGCACATGAATCACCAAAAACACGCACAAAAAAAGTCCTGTTAAGGCCATCCAAAGTTTATAGCCCTGCGTTGTTGCTCCTTTAGTTTTTACCATAACCCAATTACTTTCCACCAAAGGCCGCCAATGACAAACCAAATTAAAAGAAACAGCACACTAATGAAAAAACCATGCTTCCACCAATCTTTCATATCCACATAGGTACTGCCAAAGAAAATAGGTGCTGGCCCATGACCATAATGCGTTAAAGAGCCCATTAAGGTAGCACAAGCACCCAAGAAAATAGCCAGCATAGTACCTGGCACCCCTACCGAAATACCCACGGCCAAAAACACCGAATACATGGCGGCAGCTTGTGCCGTTGCACTGGCAAAAAGGTAATGGCAATAAGAATATACCAAAATGATAATCGGAAAGGCCAATTGCCAACTAAAGGTGCTCATTTTAGCACCTACCAAATTACCAAACCAACCGATAAAACCAAGGGAATTTAAATAGGAACCCATCATCACCAGCGAAGAGAACCAAACAATGGTGTCCCATGCGCCCTTTTCCGATTTGACATCATCCCAAGTCAATACCCCACAAAGCAGCAGGATAGACAACCCGATTAAAGCGCCAGTAGTGGCATCTACCGCAATCAGGTTTCCAAATATCCATAATACTAAAAGAATGATAAAGGTGGCCACCATTAACCATTCTTGTCTGGTTACGGGCCCCATTTCTTTGAGCTTTTCAGCGGCTAAACGTGGGGCATCGGGTGTCTTTTTTAATTCGGGTGCATAAAATTTGTAAAGGAAAAGCGGTGCCAATATAAAACAGGCCAAGCCAGGAATTACTGCTGCCATGAACCAACTGCCCCACGTGATGGTAATGCCCAAATCTTTGGCAAATTTTTGTGCCATGGGATTACTGGCTGTAGCCGTTAAAAACATGACCGAGGTAATCATATTGGCATTATAGCTGCTCAAGGTTAAAAAGGAACCTATCTTACGATGGCTCTCTACATTTTCTGGCGTAGACCCCATGTTGACCGCAATGGATTTCATGATCGGAAAAATAACCCCTCCAGCCCTAGCCGTGTTACTGGGAATGGCGGGAGCAAGAATCAAATCGGCAGTATTGAGGCCAAAAGCCAGCCCCAGCGAACTTTTACCAAACATGCGGATAAAGTTATAGGCCAACCTGGTTCCCAATCCTGTTTTAATAAATCCCCTGGCAATAAAGAAAGCCAATCCAATTAACCAAATGGTTGAGTTTCCGAAACCACTTAGAGCATTTTTGATGGATTGCGTAGGATCTCCAGGTGCTAGTACTTGGGTAGCGGCACAAACGGTCATCCCAATCATGGCCATAGAACCCATAGGCGCCGCTTTAAGAATGATCCCGATAATGGTGGCCGCAAAAATAGCCAGCAAATGCCAAGCATTTGGCTTTACGCCTTCTGGAACGGGAATAAACCAGATAATGAGACCAATAACAACGGTAATGGCCAGTGATTTTAGGTTAACTTCTTTCATAAACGAGGGTTTAAAAACGGACCTGCAATTGCAAGTAATAAAGATGACTATCGTAAGTGGTGCTCAGCGGAACATTGCGATCATACAAATTGAGGGATACCCCCGTTTGAATGGCCGCGTAAAAATCGTCGGCAAATACCAGTGAGATATTTGGAACAATATTCCTTCTCACGTTTTTGTCTAGCTTATAATTCAAATCCAAGTACTCATACCTCGAGGAGAACTCAATTCCTCGCAAACGAGGCAAATTGCAATTGTAACGCAGGATGGGGAATACATAAAAACCGTGCATGCGCACTTTAGAAAGACTTGGTGCATTGGTGGTGAAGGTATTGAACAATGACAGGTTACTTCCATTTTTATACTCACCACTCAGGGAGAATTGCCACCTGTTTCCAAGCTTATGCGTGGTCACTACGTCAGCGCCCCAAGCATCACCTTGGCCATTGCCCATACTTCCAACTGCGGCATTCACCCCCACAATAAGCTTCTTCGCTACTTCGGCCTCAATACGCCCGTAAAAATTCTTAGCGTCATCGTTGTCGCTAGATTCGTTTCTATTATTTCCGTTGTAAACCCCTAAATAATACCTGATGGGCATTTGCCCTGTGGAAGTGACATCGCCAAACAGCGATAAGCCTATTTGAAAACTTTGCCATCCACTGGCTCCAAAAGCATAATATTGGTTAGAATAGTCGAAAGTTCTGATGACATCTACTGGAAGCGCATCCTCTATCCCAAAGAAAGGTCTGAATTGTCCAGCCTGCACTTGAAAATGCTTGCTAAGGGTATATTTTACGTAGGCATTTTCCAAAACTTTATTGGCTGGATTGGAACTAAATTCCGCAAAGTTGAACATGATATTTGCGGCGAAGTGGTCGTTCACATTACCCTTCACCTGAAGTCTGACCCTTTTTAGCAAAAAGGCATTGGTATTTTTACTGGTGGATGCGTCATTAAAATGCTTACCATTAATATCTACCTTATCAGAAAGAGAAGCCAGAAATCTGGTCTGCAACAAACCCGCAAAACCAATAGAACGTTTGTAAGTAGAATAGTTGGTGATGGTATCTCTATCGATGCCAGCAATATCCGTTTGCTGAGCAATAGCTGACAGGGAGAAAATGAGTAAAAATGAAAACAATAGACATTTTTTCTTCATCATGAGCGTATTTGAATTTGTTAATCCAACAAGCCTTAAATGCAAGATTTCACTAAGTTATTCGAGGCCTGTCATCCAAGATAACAATAAAATACCACTTCTAAAAGGAATATGTTATGATTAACAAAATGATCATACGCAATTCATCAAATCAATTAACGGGCTTATTGGATGGTTACGGTTTGGTTCAGCGTCAACGCCAAATGAAGACTTTCTTTTTTAAAAGAACCCTATCTGTAATTTGCTTCTATTTTACCTGCACAGTATCTAGTTTGGCGGTAGTTTGATGATAGTTTCCAGCAATACTGGCTCCGCCTGAGCAATAAAAATATAGCGCCCCTGCATCTTTTTCAGTTTTTGGACGGATAGATAAATTCCCATCTTTAAATTCAAACACCGCAATACCGTTAGACAAATGGGCTTCAAAAACACCAGCACCAATTTCCATAGCCTCTGTATCTAAAGTGCAGGTAGGCTTTTTTAAATCTGCTCTAGACCTAATTTTAATTCTGATATTATTTTGATCTGTTGATTCGACAGTCACAGCAACCCAATCATACCCCTTGCTACGCTGCTCATAATCAGCGCTCACATAGTTACCTGCAGGCTCTAACGCTTTAACTGTCGACTTCTGCTCAATTGAAATACTGTCCTTCTCTAAAGTTTTATGAGATGGTGCAGATCCGCACGCCATTAAGGTTGACACCAAAACGAAACTCAATTTGTTAATTTTTGCGTATAGCATATCCAATAATTTTAGATTGACTAAGAATAATAAATTTAGGCCTTTTATCTCTGTTTCTCCACCATAAAACCCAATTTTCAATAGCTACCCAAAGAAGCTACCAAGGCAACGCAAAAGTTTTAACAATGGTGAACGCCAAATATTGCCACCTTACGGGTACGATATTTATCAAGGAAAATAAATGAGGTGGGCTAGCCCACCATATAATTCACCTCAAAACCTCGATAGCTTAACATCTCGGCGGTATGCGTAACCACTAGTTTTAGCTGAAAACGTTCTATTAACGCTTTGGCTTCCTGCATGCCCCTGTGCAAATCTATAATTCCCCTAATTTCTACCCCATTTTTGATCAACTTAAATTTTCTTGGATCAAACTTGTCAATAAACTTCTGTAAATCTGCGTTTTGGTTAAGCACGGTTATTTCCATATTTATTTATCGTTTTTTTATGGCCACAAAACAAGGTAATGTGGATTAATGCAATGTTCATTTATTGTTATCATTAGCCCATTTCAATACAATAAGGGCACTTTTACACCATGAACAGCAAATCCTATGTTTTGTTTGGCGCATATTTTAAACATCATCGTTTCGTAACATTCACTTCACCTAACAGCTTTACCTTTGCACATCATTCCCATAGGATATAAATCCAACATTCCCAGTCATGTACAAATTATCGTTATTAGCCGCCATTGCGATTTTGCAAATCCAATTTCAGGAAACGAATCCAAAACATAAATTACTTCAACGCAAAATACATATAACTGTTCACCAGGCCGAGACTTTAGAAAGTGTAGTTTTGCGCATTTACACAGAAACGCGCACCAATATTGATTTCAGTAGTGCTTTATTGGCACCCTACCACGCAAAAGCCGCAGACTACAAAGGAATTAGTTTAGGAATTATTTTGAAAGAACAGTTAAAAGACACCCCAATTAAATACCGCATTAGAGGCAATACCTTAACCTTATATGCTGAAAACAGCAATCCCTAAAACGATTAGAAAAATTAGAATTAGCCTTGCGAAGCCTTCACATCTTCATAAGTTGGGCCATATAAACCTGGCGGTTTGTTACCCGTAGCACGAAGATATACCACCATTTCGCCCCTATGGTGATAAATATGGCTAAACAAGAAACTACGCACCACGATGGCCTTAGGCATTGGCCCAAGCACCGTCCGTTCACCCACTTTCATGGTCCATGCCCGTTGCAAGCTTTCGTCCGTTGCTGCTTTCATGGCCGCTCTGGCTTTCTCTACATTTTGTTCAAAAAGCGCTAGCGTTGCTTCAATATCACCTGGTTCGCCTCGCTCTAAGCTATCAGCCGCCATGTCATAAACTTCCTTTTCAAAAACACCTACGTACCAATAATAAATGGTAGCAATGTGCTGGGCCAATTCGCCCATTGTCCAAGAAACTGGCGAAGGCTTATAAGCAATATCTTTTGATGGGATAGACTGTAGCAGTTTTCGAGTGCCTGCCACTTCATGTTCAAACTCAGCAATAAGGGCTTCTAACATCATGATATTCGTTTAAATAAGCGTAAAACGCAAAGATTTAGACCATTACCTCCTATTAAATTTAAAATATAAGAAGTGCTAGCTCCCGATACAATAAATTACGGTAATTACCACTAGCAGTAAAAACAAGATTCTTGAAAGATCTCCTTGATATTCCCTAGTATCCATACAGTTGGCTTTGAAACTAAACATACCAACGCTTCTTTTTGTTTTTAAGTATCGGAAACGATCAGGAGTGATGATCTACAATAGTGAGCCAGGTTATTTTTTAAAATTGTTGCTGATGAAAAGTAATTGATACTTGATGGCGTCGGACCAATACTGCCAGTTGTGCGCCCCTGGATTAGTCATAAAAGTATGTGGAATATTCTGATAGGCTAACTTTTCATGCAATTGAACATTTACCTTGTAGAAAAAATCCTCGGTTCCACATTGAATAAACAATGCCAAGGAATTGGGCGTAAGCAAATGTGTAAGGTTAATGACCGAGCGGCTTTCCCATTGATCAGGCTTTGCCGCATAGGTGCCAATACGTTTGGCAATGTCCCAATTGTTCGGGAATGGGCGTAAATCCACGCCACCACTCATACTGCCCGCCACACTAAATACATCCTGATGTTTAAAGGCCAAATAAAGCGCCCCATGGCCACCCATACTTAAGCCCGTAATGGCTCGTGCTTTTTTATCAGCAATGGTTTTATATTTTCCATCTATCCATTTTACAAGCTCTGTAGCCACATAGGTTTCATACTTGTTCTCGGGCTGCTCAGGACTATCAAAATACCAACTGCTAAAATTACCGTCTGGACAAACAATCATCAGTTGATACTGGTCAGCCAGGTCTTTAATGGCAGGCACTTTTTTAATCCAATCGGCATAATTGCCCGAGTAGCCGTGCAACAGATAAACTACAGGGAACCGATTTCCATCTTTATAGCTCGCAGGAGTAACTACCACCGCTTTGATTTCCTTCTTCATGGAAGCACTATAAGTTTTAACCGTATCCACATCGGCAGCAAAAGTGTTTAGTGCCGATAGCAATAGCAACATGCTCAATATTTTTTTCATCTGATCTGCTGGTCTGTTATGAGATAATTCTTTACGTTTTAAATCGCTTTTGAAGATAGCTATTTGCTCGGAATTATGGAGAATTTGCTAGCAAAATGAGCTGCTCTCAGCTTTGCCTACTTTTTCCCTTAGCTTAATTTCGCACTACTTCAATCCATCAAATTCAACCAACTCGTATTCAGGCGAACTTTCTAGCAACTGCCGAAGAATGGAACCATGACCGTTTCCGAACAATACCAAAATCCTATCCGCTGGACCTTCAGTAATTTCCTGAAGATTCCTGAAAATCCGCAGATTTCTACTATACCAATTGATAGAAAGCGCATCAGCACCTCTTTTATCTTCCAATTTGAAATCCCCTACAAGGTAAGCCCCGTGACTAGCCGCATGGTAGCTTCGAGCATTGATATGTTTGAAATAACTCAACAAGTCCAATTTCGAACGCAGCTTGTCGTCGCTAACGTACCAAGCCTTATACATTTTACTAAAAGGATCATCGCTTTGATAATCATAATCCTTAAATAGCTTTTTAAAATAAGTGGAATCCAATGTCATGAGTTGGGAAACCATCGAATCGTCATCAATGGCATAGATCGTATCCAAATTCAATTCACTGGCAATCCTCAATCCCAACTGATAACGTTCGTCACGCTTATCCCGATGTGCGCCTTCTTTGTATTGCCTCAACTTTTCTGTTGCTTTCCATTGTGGAAAGGCTTCAATAGCAATTTTAGTAGGTTTAAATTTTTTGATATAGTTAACCAGTTCCGTCACTTCTGGTTTTCTGGATTCTGAAAGGACGTCTACTTTGTCGCTATTGGAGGTCACATGGGCATCCAATCCTGGATAGTGAAAATGAAAGGCCCCCACAAATAGCACCTTGGTTCGCTCTTTTGGAAAAAATGAAGCGGGAGTTGATCCTTCCGCTTTTTTCTGGCCAAAAGCCAAAGCGGTGTTTAATAAAAATAATAACGACAGCAACAGCTTTGCTAAATGAGTTTGGTTCATTGGAAAATCAATTTAAGGTTTACCACAAAGGACACCACCTGCACAGAAACGTTGCATTGGGGAAAAATGAAACCCTCACTCCTGCCCACATTTCCGCGGACGTAGCACCGACGGCAGACCGACGGTAGACCGACGGCAAACGAGCATGCCTCGACTATTGCGACAAAAACAGAAAACAACGCAAAATGCGTTCAAATGCGACAAAACCGCCAAGCCCAAAATGCTTTCTTCCCAAATTGCCTTCATCAAACACGCATTACCGGTAAATAAGCAGTGTAAATGGTAAAGATTATTCACATTAAAAAAGAAAGGAAAAAAATGGCAAAATCAGAAAACAATGAAGTGATGTTTGGTGCCCGCGGCAAAGTGGGTAACTTAGTGGTATTTAAAAATTTTGCGAACAACCAAACGGTGATTGCCAAAAGACCAAGAAGACCAGAAAATTTGGTGTATACGGAGAAACAAATCAAGGCTACGCAAAAATTTAGAGAAGGCGTGCTTTATGCAAAGGCCGTAATCAGCAATCCTGATCTGGTCGCCACCTATCAGCCTTTTGTTAAGCCAGGCACCTCAGTTTACAACCTAGCTTTGGCAGATTATTGCAAAGAGCCAGAAATTACCCTGGTGGATACCAGCACTTATCAAGGTCAAATTGGCGATCAGATTAAGGTTAAGGCCATCGACAATTTTAGGGTGACCGAAGTAAAAGTGAGCATTTTTGATGCCACCGATGTATTGATCGAGAGCGGCTTGGCCATGCTAAGTACCAACAACATCGATTGGATTTACGAAGCCACCACCTTAAATGGCAATTTGACAGGTACCAAAGTGACGGCAGAAGCTAAAGATACCCCTGGTCATATCAAGGCAGAAACCGTGATCATTTAACATCAAGCCCATCTCCCGAATAGTGTATTTGGGGATGGGCTTAAATTTACAAATGCGTGTACATGACGTGGAAAGATGAACCGATTGGATCGTTGATCAATACACCACCTCCATTGCGTATCATTAAAAAAGGCCCACCGAATATTCGATGGACCTTTCTTTCGTCTAACAGAGACTCATCATTAGAATAAGGTAAACTCTACACGGCGGTTTTGTTGACGGCCTGCAGCAGTTTTATTTGTTGCAATAGGTTGGTCAGGACCATATCCAGTAGCTTCAATTCTAGAGGCATTTGCACCTTGAGATACCAAGTAAGCTTTTACTGACTCTGCTCTTTCTTTTGATAAACGTAAGTTCAATTCTCTTGAACCAGTAATATCAGTATGACCAGCTAATTTTAAGCTAAAGTTCTTTTCAACCAATAATGCCGCTACTCTATTTAAGGTAGCATAAGATTTTGATCTGATGGTAGACTTACCTAAGTCAAACTCTAAGTTTTTAATGGCTTCATCAACTACTTTACGGTCAGCTTCAGTTACCACTACTTTGGTTTCTTTTACTACTTCTCTTTGTACTTTGATTGGACATCCAGAACCATCAACCACGGTGTTTGCAGGAGTTCCTGGGCATTTATCAAATTTGTTGGCTACACCATCATTGTCATCATCGCCCATATCTTTCGCATATTGATCCCTGTCACGTTGTGCATTTTGCTCGGCGGTAGATAATGCTCTTCTCAATGCTTCACTTTCTTCTTTAGATTGGATACGAAGTGTTGCCAATGAACTGTGGTTTTGCAATTGTGGTTTTGATTTGCTACCCAAAGCAAATTCTAAACCTGCATGTGCATAAGTGAATTTGTCGTTGGTTGCGCGATTAACCCCATCAAAAGTTGATGATTTCACGAAATTAACATCGTAACCCAAATCTAGGTTAATGCCTTTGGCTACACCAAGTTTGAAACCAATACCTGTAGGGATATACCATCTTTGGTCGTAACCTTGATAATTGCTAGTACTACCTGCATAAGTAGTGGCGTTAGATGACATGTAACCAGCACCTGCTTTTACATAAGGGATCAATACGGCATTTTCGTTATTGATGTTGATGTTGGCGATGTTATATACCGCAGTTACGGCACCAGACCATTCTATTCGGCTCTCATAACCTGATCCAGTCAAATAAGTTGGATTGCCATTGGCGTCAGTAGCACCAGTCCATGCTCTTAAGCCTTGAACTTTACCCGCTAAAAACTCCGCTTGGATACCTAAAGAAGGCAAAAGCTGTTTTTTAATGTAACCACCATAACCTAAGCTTTCTTTGGTGGTTTGGAAATCTCTAAACTTTCCATCGAACAATGTTCTCGGACTGGTTACCCCAGCGTGTACTCCTATTGACCAAGTACGAAATGGTTGTGTAGAAAAACGTGTTCCTTCTGTAGATGATGACATCTCTTGTGCCATCACTGAACCTGAAATACCTACCAAGGCTATTAAAAGTGCAGATTTTGTAATTTTTAGTTTCATATATTTAATTTCATAGACTGGGAATTGCCCCATCGGCCAGTTAGGAGGGAAAATAGTGCCAAAGGAAACTAAAAACTACACAAAAAACATCTAATCAGCAAGTTAGCATGTTTTAAAAATTAATTTTAGAGAGGGAAAATTGTCCTGAAAAGTGTACAGATTTAGGATTTGATAGTTTATGGTTTCATCCACTTTGCTTAAAAATCCTATCTTACTAAATGTTAAGACAGGCAAAGATTAAAAGTCTATGAGATAACGTCGGTTAATTTATTTGCTGTTTATTTTTTTATATTAGAAATGAATTTTATTAAAGAAAATCAATATTGATATGGCTATAAACTAAATAAATATTACTTTATGGGAATACCTGAAATATGCATCACATTTATCGCCGCTCTTGTTGGTGTTGCCTATCCAATATTACTCGAAGTAGTATCAAGGCTTGATGAAAAATATGGCTCATTGGTTATTGTAAACCTCTTCAAAGAAGAAATTGAATGGAAGCTGTTTAGACTAATGCTTTTCACCTCGCTTTTCTGTGTACTGGTATATATAGTCCTTAACGTACCTTATTTGGCAATCACAACAAATATATGCTTCACAAATATGTTTATTTCTGCCTTTATCATTTCTACAACTGTATTGATTATAGTGTTTCTCTTTTTTGTAAAAAAGATAATAATCTATTATTCTACCAATCAAGTTCTCCAATATTTTAATCAACAGAAGGATAATGAGGACCACATTTATTTTCAGGCAACTTCAGATATTCTTAACTTATCTATAAAAAAACAGGACACCGTAACAGCAAAAACTGCTTCGGAATTCATCTACAAAAACTTTCGGAACATTCGTGTCTTAAATTCTGGCATTCAGGTTCAATATCCAAATGCTTATTATCAAGCGGTCCACAAGATTATTCAAGAGCTTATCTATTCAAGAGATGAACGCTTCATCTATCTGGAACACAGAACTATAGGAGGTGTATGGTATCTAGGAGAACATGAAAGAGCTAAAATCCACGAAGACACTTTCGGCTGGCTATGGCACGGCTTGGTATTGGCAGTCAAACACGATAGAGATGACATGGTAATGCATTACTGGAGTGTAGCCCACCAGTATTTTATGTATGAACTAAGTTCTATCCATCCGAACCATGTAAGGATGAATGAGCAGTTTGTAGTTCAGAACGCACAAGAAGTAGATGATAGAGAAGAAGAACGATCACGCTTTCTGGAATTCAATTATGCATTAGGGGGACTACTTATGTACAGAGGCCGCCACAAATGTCTAAAGAGAATATTCGAATATACCACAAGTTTACCCCCATCTTATGATCTCTTACCACTATGGATGAATGAGGTGTTCCAGCTTTATTTTAAGTTTAGAGATCCTTATGACTATAACTTTCCCTTCATCAATAACCGATACTATTTTCCAGAAGTAGAAGGTATTCAAGGTGAGAATGCAGTCAAATTCTGGATATGTAAATATGCCGCACTATTGTTCATTCGACAGTACAGTATCATCCCGTATCTTTCATTCATGGAACCATTAAGATACCCTTTCATACCAGAAAAACAGAACGAAAAAAGGCTATGGATTGAGAACCTTGACCATTTTAAAACATTGATCGAAAACATTCTAAATGATGGGGCATTACTAAACGATGTTGGATTTGGCTATATAAACAGCCAGTGGTTTATTGACGAAGGCAAAACCTCACCTCAAGATTTTATTGAGAACTTAAAACAAGAAGTTTCCCAAGCATACGACAACACAGAGCTAAACCAGCCAATATCTGATGCCAAAAGACAATCCTTTATTGATGGGACCAAGAACATATTATCGAAAGTAATCAATGAGTACAAATCAAAACTAAACTCTGAGATTGAGGAAGAATACAAAAGCTGGTTTGTTCCTAGTATCAATATGGTTTCCGAAAAGAGTGCTTTCTCTGATAACCAAGACGTACACCATACTAACTATGATACATTTCTGGCGGCAGAACAAGCCAATCGCATCAGTATGTCTGTCTCAGAAACATTCCATTTGAAGTATACTGAAAGATTCCTATTAAAGACTCCAGACCTTTTTAAGGCTTTAGACCGCCTAGCTCTAGACCCCAAAAAATTTGTCATCGTCAATTTTGGTATTGAATTAAATTACCAAATAAACTATGAAAAAATAGATGGGTTAACGGCAACTCAATACAAATCTTTGGAAATCATAACATTTGACAACTTCAATAGAGCTATGATGAATCCAACATTTTTTGTTCTTGAAAAACGACATCTTCCCGCATTAGTTTGTAAACAGATTGCCCAAGATCAGCTTCAAAAATATAGTTTGACAGAAATAGATGAAGAACTACATATTTATGCATCCGTAATAGATCTCAACCTAAATGACGACCTAAGAAATGAATTGGAAGCTGAAGACATATATCCTAATCTGAGAAAATCGGCATTACTATATATTGGAACACCTATTGAGATACGATGGGCCAAGAATATCAAAATGCTTGCTTTATCGCAATTTTCCGAATTCCGTAATCGTGGAGTTGCAAATGATGCTGGCGATGTCACATTTAAAGAGGAATAGACTAACCCATTATAGGTTTAGACACAAACTTGCAGCGATTTTACTCAAAACTGGCCGCAAGAATATTTATGATTCATGCAACATCAACATCTTCGATTTCTCTTATCTAAAGTGATTAATAATGTGGAAAATAAATTACAGGTCGAATATTTTTTAGTTTAGTCTATTCTATGTTAAATTGCAGAATTAAAACAAGTTTAACCATCTAATAACATTCTCATTGGCAATATCATTATCAGAATTCGTCAAATTTTATCCCTTAAGGGCAAGCAGCTTAGGATGGCTCTTCGGGGCTGGGAGTTCGGTGTCTGCTGGAGTTCCCTCGGCATACGATCTTACTTGGGACTTCAAAAGAAGAATATATTGTGCTGAACAATCTTATCCTTTGCATTTATTTAGCAATCTAACTGACAAAGGAATCAGGGAACAGATCCAAAACTATTTTGATTCCCAAGGAAATTGTCCTGCTTTTGATAGTCCCGAAGAATACTCGTATTATTTTGAACGAGCATTTTCATCTCCCAGAGATAGGAGCGACTATATCGCTAAACAGACTTCGGGAATGCAGCTGACCTATGGCCATAAGGTCATAGGTATATTAATGAAAAATAGCTACATCAATTTAATATTCACCACGAATTTTGATAAGGCATTCGAAAATGTTGCAAGTTCCAATTTTCAAAAACTAGAAAGTTGGTATGCGGCAGATTTAGATGGCGGCGATAATGGCATTAAGTTTTTTCAAAACGGAAAGCGTCCACTTATCGTTAAACTTCACGGTGATTATTTTTCAGACAAAATTAAAAACACTACGGAAGAACTTCAAAGCCAAGACAAAAAACTGAGAGATATTCTATCAATCTCCCTAGATACCAACGGGCTTTGCGTAATGGGATACAGCGGCAGAGATAAGTCGATTATAGATATCCTACAGGAATCTTTAATAAAAACCAACTCCTTTTCGAACGGTCTTTTTTGGTTTATAAGATCGGGAAGCCAACCGTTGCCAGAAGTTCAATCGCTGATAGATGCGGCAAAAAAGCACGGAAAGCAAGCTGAAATTATTGAAATAGAAACCTTCGATACAGCTTGGGCAGATATCATCAAGGGTTTTGATAATATTTCACATGAGGATTTCGAGAACCTTAACCAACATTACCATAGAATAAATAACCAACCACTACCAGACGTCGGTAAAAAATACCCATTACTCAGACTGAACGCAATTCCTATTTTAGAATATCCAGCAACTGCGAGGTTATACAAGTGTAATGCTGGAAATACTAAAGAGGTTACGGAAAACATCTTAAAAAGTGGCAGCAAAATATTGGCGATTAGAAAACAGAGTGGGGTTGTAGGCTTTGGGCCCGATGAAGATTTTAAAAATACTTTTAAAGACTACGGAGACTATGATACCGGACTATTCCAGATAACCGAAAAGGATCTGATGTATGATGACTCCGCAATGAAAGGATTGATTACAGCATGCTTGCAGAAGGCACTTATAGACAATAAACCTCTTAGATCATCGAAGCGTCGTAATCGTCATTTTATTTTTCCAGACCCCAAAAAGCTATCCGACCCTATTTTTGATTCTCTTAAATCAACATTGACAACTATATCTGGTACCGTACCTAGATCAAAGCTAACTTGGGTTATCGCATTGGAAGTAAATATTCAATATGTATTGTCCAAACCTTTGCTTGTACTTACACCAACTGTCATAGCATCCAAAGCATCGGAGCGTTCGGAAAGTAAGCTGGTCGCTCCATTTGTAAAAGAATTTATGGCTAAGTGGTACAATCAAAAATATGACACTATTTTAAACAGTTGGCTAGATGTCCTATTTGGAACAAATAAAGAAATAACTATTACTGCGTACCAAAGACCAATCGGAGGCGTTAACGCTTCTTTCACACTCTCACGAACCACAGCGTTCACTAGAATAAACTAAAATGGAATTTCCTGCATATCAAGTCATACCAGAACCTAAACTTAGCTTCGAAGCTTTATCAAATACACAAGACATCCATCCGCTGCGAGGGCTGAAATCCTTTAATCCATATTCCAGCAAATTAAATCCCATCGGAAAAATTAGAGTAGCGGCAATCTATCCAGAGGGCTCTTATAACATACTTGAAAATCTGGTCCGCGAACTTCATTCGGTACATACACCTAAAGAACGGACAGCCTACTTGGAAGAATTTACTGGAGTAGAGGCCATATTCAAAACAAAAGTTGAACTGATCCCTGAGAACCTTTCCATCTCTTTAAGAACAGATAATATGTTTAAAGATGGTGTCGAGCCTTATATCTCATTAAGCGAAGCAATTAGTGCCGCTATTAGAGAAATGGCTAAACGGATTTTGGAATATGACGTCCTTGTTATCTATTTGCCAGAATATTGGTCTGCAGGATTTGATGATTTGAACACAGGCTTTGACTTGCATGACTTTATTAAAGCGACAACAGCGATGCAAAATGTCGCTAGCCAGATTTTGCGGGAGAGTAGTGCAATAAAATATAAGTGTAGATGTAGTGTGATGTGGAGACTATCCATCGCATTGTATGTAAAAGCGGGCGGGATACCTTGGAAGCTCTCGTCAATCGACCAAAACTCCGCTTTTATAGGCCTCAGTTATGCCACAAGACTCAATCCAAACACCAATCAATTTGATTTTACAACCTGTTGCAGTCAGGTTTTTGATGCTGATGGAACTGGATTGGAATTTGTAGCCTATGATGCGGCTGAAATCGAAACGAGGGTAGGTGAAAACCCGTTCTTATCCAGGGCAGAAATGAGAAAACTAATGTCGAGAAGCCTAGAGCTATACCAACGAAAACATGCCGGTAGAAGGCCTGAAAGGCTGATTGTTCATAAAACCACTCATTTTACAAAAAGTGAGATTGATGGAGCTTTCGATGCCATACCTGGCAATATCAATTTAGAGTTGTTACAAATAGTTCAAGATACCAATTGGAGAGGAATTCATTACATTGACAAATCAGGGACAAAGTGCGCTGACAACTTTCCTTTGAACAGAGGCACATACTTTCAAATAGGTCCGCAGGAAGTGCTCCTTTGGACACAGGGAAATGTGGTGCTCAACAACAAGAACTTTTTCAAGGAGGGCAAGAACATCCCATCTCCCATTTTAATTAGACGTTTTGCTGGTGATGGTGGTTGGAATAGAAATTGCCAAGCGATATTAGGTCTGACTAAAATGAATTGGAATCACGATGCTTTATACGATCGCTTGCCAGTCACATTGGGATACGCTCAATCACTGGCTACTACCATTAAAAGAATGAATAAGCTTATAAATAAACCATATGAATTCAGGTATTTTATGTAACTATTTTTATCGGTAATTACAACGCTATAGCTGTTAAATATATCTTGATATCTAATACTTAATAGAGAATAACAGCTCTACATTCCCTCTCTAGCGCAAGCTTTTCCTTTTACCTATCATAACTATTAAATTATTTTTTAAACCCAAGCACCGTTATGCTAATGCCTGCGCTAGAAGGGGGATATTTGAATGATATATATGACAACATTTTCCTACTTTTCTATCCAATCCCTAAACGTGGCTGTTTGGCTTTGGCTAGTTTTAAGGTAGCTTTCATAGCCTATCAATTTAATGGCAAGCGTATTTTTATTGTAGCGTTCTATTTTTTCGATGTAAGGTTTGTGAATAAGCTCGCTCCTGTTGATACGGAAAAATACGGAGGGATCGAGCTGCTCCTCTATTTGCTTTAACGTAGCTTCGCTCAGCAAATGCTCTTTTCCTTTATGGTCATAAGCCACTACCATACCTTCATTGGCTTCAAAGAACAGGATATTTTCAGTTTCTATAAAATAAATTCCTTGGCGGGTATTGATGGCAAAACGTTTTTTCCAAGACTGACCAGGAAAATTCTCCCTAATTAGCTTTGTCAAATTAGTGATCATAGCTTGCTCTGATGAAGCAGCACTTTTAAGCATCTTAAATTTATGCCAAGCCTTTAAAAAGCGATCCTTGTTAAAGGGCTTCAGGAGGTAATCGATCCCATTGCCCTCAAAAGCATCCATCCAAAATTGGTCATAAGCGGTCGTAAAAATGATTGGACACTTCACTGGAACTTGCCCGTAAATCTCAAAAGCATTGCCGTCCAATAATTCGATATCGGAGAAAATAAGATCGGGCTGATTAGTCCTTAGGAAATCAATCGATGCCTGAACCGTAGCTGTTTCAGCCACAATTTCGACAGGCGAATCCAGTTCTTCAATCAATCGCCTCAATTTTTTTCTCGCTGGAATTTCGTCTTCTATGATCAGTATTTTCATCATTTGCTTTGTTTGAGTATGATGGGAAGGTGTAGCGAGAATGCCGTATCATCTTGATGAATTTCAATAGGTATATCCGACAATAACTGATATTGCTCCTTCAGATTTTTCAATGCCCGCCCAGAGGTTGCCTTTTTATTTCGCTTTAAATTGATATTGTTTACCACAGTAATGTTCTTGCCTATGGTGATTTTAATAAAAACTGGATTTTCGTCCGTTCCCAAATTATGCTGAACCGCATTTTCTATTAACAGTTGCAAGGTAAGCGGAACGATAAAACCACTTTCATTTTCAGATTCGACAGTTAATTGGTACGCATTCCCATATTTATGCTGAATAAGGTTGAAGTATTGCTGGGCAAAATCAATTTCCTGGGCAATAGTTACCAATTCTTTGTCGGTAGAATGCAGTACATACCGATAGATTTCAGCAAATTCATTTAGAAAATCAGAGGCTTTCTGCTTGTCCTCCTCAATCAGTTGATCCAATACATTGAGGTTGTTGAACAAAAAATGTGGATTGAGCTGTGTTTTGAGTTGGCTGATTTTACTTTCAGCTAAGGCTTCGTTATAAACAAGCAGCTTTTGTTGGTATACTTTATTGTTATGATAATAGTAATAGGTTAAAAAAAAGCTCCCGTAAATAATGCCATCTAACAAATGTGAAAACAGCGAAATTGCCAAAGTGTGCGAATTGAAATTTCGTTCTACATGATCAAAAGCCAGCGCAATAAGTAAGCCGATCAATTGCATTGAAAGCACGAATACGAGCACAGAAGCAACAAAAACCTTCAGCATCGACAGGGTATTAAACACACCCCCTTTTTGCCATTTTCGGATAAAGAAAACAATAATCAAAAACAAGATACCTGCACCAATCAGCTGGGCTAAAGCGGCCTCTGGCGTAAAGGTGTAAATGTTAATTTGCTGTCTTACCGCAATACGTGTATAAATAGACTGTACATAAGCAAACAGCAAAATAAAAAGCAGAAAGTAGCGGTTTTGAGATATTTTGCTAACGAGTTTTTTCATTGAGATATGCACCTGCAATTTACAAAAAATAGCACGGTAAAAAATAGCACTATTTCAGCCTGGCAACCGCCTAACCTGTGGTCTAAGCGGAAGCTACGCTGTAAAATAAATTCAGGACGAGGACCGATGGAATGAGGTGACTGCTATTTTTAATTTTTCTGCTCTGGAAAAGAAGCAATGGTATTACCTTTATCGTCGAAAAAATCGAGCTTTGCTTTGTTTGCTTTGTCTACATAGAACATCGCTTTCGGCATTCCCTTATCATCGAAAAGAAACAGTCCGTTGTTCTGGTTTCTAGACTTTCCTAGCATTACACGAGGAACACCCCCAACTAAGCCTTGATTTTCATACCATTTGTATTTTTCCTGCATCAGTTTTGGATCTTTTTTACGAAGTTCTTCCAGCTCCTTCATAATTTCCATTGTTTTCAGCTGCGATTCTTTACTTGGGCGGTCGTTGAATGCCAGAGTACTACTCACAAACCGTTGGTCACCTTGTGCCACATCTTGGGTAAGCAACTGCATCACCTGATCACCATCGTACTGGTCGTAAGTAAGCGAAAGCCCGGCAGCATGCCCATTTGCGGTTTTCTTTCCATCGTAGATAAAGCCACCAGCTTCAATGCCATCCTCGTTAAAGAACAACATTCCCGAACGCTTTTTACGGTCGGCATTGGTAGGTTTATGGTTAATCTGATCTGTGCCGTTCGGAAAACGCGCTACATTGGTAATCACCATTTTTACGGTGCCGTCATTTTCTACAATGTTGATGCGTTCAACATCGATTTCCGTAAAACGCTGGTTGCCTATTTTTTTAAATGCTGAAGTGGTCAATATTGTTACACCAATGGCCGTAGCTACAGCAAATGTTCTGAGAAAGGTAAGTTCTTTATTCATCTTTTCAATTTTATAGTTTGATGAATCAAAACTATGTTATCAGCATTCCTGGTTCAACACAAAAACAATAAACGCAGGAAAAAATCAATTGAACTAAGGAAAAAGAAGATTGAGCAATGTAACTGTAAAGGAAAAAACAGTATCACACCATACACTCTTTTAATGACCGTACTAAGTGCACATCATCGCACCTGATTAGAAAAGTAGCCCCTCTCTGGCGCAACCTTCTGCTTGGGCCTATACTAACAATTTAACATTAAGCAATTTTTCAAACCCAAGCACCACTATGCTAATGCTTGCGCTAGAAGGGACGATGGCCCATAAATAACCTTTTGGATATGAACTGACCACTCTAGAAAAGACCGAAGATTGCCTAGATTGCCTGTGATCAGGAATTTCATTAATTACCAAGGCAGATAGCGGCCATGCCACCTTTCTGCGAGTCAATTTTTAATATTGTTTGATCGTGATTTGGTAGTTGTCTTTTAGGAGTTTCTTTTTAGCCACCAGTTTTATTTGATAAATTTGATTTCCCCAAGCCTTTATCAGTCTATCATCATCCATCATTTTTGGATTGATGACGACATCGAATTTGGAAGCGTCAAATTGCAAAGTTGCCTTGTTGCCGAAATTTAATTTCCCTGTGGTTATGGTTGGCTTGATGACGGCAATGTAGTTAAGCTCATTATTCTTTACGGTTTTATTCAATTCAAATTGGTCCGTTACGCTAATTTGCTTTTTTGACCTATTCAATATCATTTCCCTATTCCAGTAGTTTATTGCAGCTTCTGTAGGGTAAGCTTTTGAGAGATCCATTGATATTTGCTCTAAATTATCCTGATGGATTTCATTTAGTTTTGAAGCGGCATATTTCCTGCCGTCTTTTTGCTCAAACCCGTTAATGGTTGGACAGTTATGCCAATTGGATTGCACATTCCAAATTTCGTAACGTTGTTTGCTGAATGTTTTAGCTGTATAGGTACCAACCCCAACATCAATCAATAATGGATTTCCATCTACATAAACAATAAAATTCCCAATATCATTGTGATTATGACTTTCGTTATTATGTCCGCCCTTGATGGCGAAAAATAATCCTTTGTCGGAACCTTCTTGCTGACGACCCGTAAAAACTTGCAAATTAGGGAGTGATGTGCGTTTAGGATAGGGTGCTTTTGCTGGGGTGGCAATCAGTTTTTGATGAACCTTCAAAAGCTCTACGAAATCAACGATATCGTTGCCCCATTCCTGACGGCGTTGCTCAAACACGAAAGCAGCATACTCCTTCAACTTCTCGTCGTTAAACATTAATCCGTATTGAAATATACTTACTGGATTTTGCGTATAAATGGCGTGAGCATCAGCAAAATTGGTATAAAATTTATCGCTAATGTGCATTTTATAGGTGTAGCTACCCATGTTATGCAACAATTGGTTCTCTGCAAAATCAATTTGATTTGCTGAAATGGCCTTTAGCTGATCTAATAAATTAATTAAACGACCGCCTGCCATATCCCAATAAGACGGACCTTCATCACAACCTCCATCAGCAGGATAATGATTTAAAAAGGCATCGGAACTTAGGATAATTTTTTGGGCCAATTGCTGGAGTGTATCCGCCGATACTTGCGAATAAATGAGGGCATTGAAACAATTAGCATTATTAAAGGCATTCCAATTATTAACAATTCCGCCATTTAAACCCATCCAAAAAAACTTATCATTGGTTAAATAAGGTTGGATGATTCTCTTGTCTAGTTCGGCAGCTATTCTTTGGTTGACAACCCTGGAATATTTCTCTAGTTTATCTTTTAAAAGAAACTGAATTAATGCCACCCGATAACCTGTTCGGGAAGCATGTAAATCGATATAAGAAGTGGATACGGCGGGTAAATCAGCGCCCTGTTTTTGTACAACAATGTGCGCTGGAGCCACCCAAGTGCTTTCTTCGAGCAAAAGCCATAGCCCGTTTACCAATTGGGGAATATAAGTGTCATCATCAGAAATGATTGCCCCTATGGCTAAAAGTGAAATCATCTCTTGACGTTTGTTGTGTAAATTCTCGAAAGCTACACGTTGGCCTTTGTGCTTATAATCTAAATATAAAGCTGCGGTAATGCTGGGCCAATCATATTCGTTGGCCTTGTTAGCTAAATTAATGTAATAGGCTTTTTGCGCAGCGGATAAGCTGTTGATTTTACGGCGCAAATCAGTCAATTCGTTCATACGCCATTGCGCAACATCCTTGTCAAATGCTGCTTGGTGGTATCTTTCGTTAAACTTCTTTGTGATATAGTTTTTTTCTTGAGCATCACTTTTAAATGCTATGCCCAAAAAAAGAACAATTGACAAGCCTATTAACAACTTAGGTCTTCGCATCGCCATAATTTTTATTGTTTCCGTTACTTTCACCTAAATCCAACACAACCACAAAAGGCTTCTCTGTTTTAAAATCTGCAGGCAAGGTAACATCAAAATACGTGTTGCTATCCCTATCTATTCCTATATTGGTTTTTTTAATCTTTAGTGCTTGGCCACCCACCAAAAAATACGCTTTTTGTATCCCTTTTCCATAGGATTGAGGAATTGCCAAACGCAATTGATTATTTACTGGTCGGTTAAAAACCGTTAAATAAAGCTGATTTCCTTTTAGGGTGTAATAGCCGTATTCTGGTTTAGGCAGACCTGCATATTTGGCACCGTAAATGGCTTCAGCATTTTGCTGCATCCATTCGCCAATGCCAGCGGCAATTGCACCTTCTTCGGGACGGATAGCTCCTTTTCCATCTGGACCAAAATTGATGACCAAGTTACCATTTAAGGATACCGAGTGCAATAGCATTTGTATCAAATCGTCATCTGTTTTAATGTACGACGACTTCCAATCGGCGTTATAGCCCCATTGGTTTGGCGGAATGGTCATTACGCAATCCCAGTCACGACCTTTTAGCACTTCTATACTGGCTGGTAATTTACGTTCCCAACCCTGTTCATAATCGCCCATCATTTTACCGTTTGAATCAAAGTGGCGTTTACCGTTTTCATCGGCCCTAAAGCGGCTGCCAATAATTAAACCTGGATGTACCTTACGCAATTCTTTTTCCAACTCATCAGTATAAGCTGCTTCTTTAATCCAAGCTTGATCCCATGAACCGTCAAACCACAAACCTTTTACGGTTGGGTAATTTTTGAGTAGCTCGAGCAATTGGTTACGTGTAAATTTTTTGAATGTTTCATAGCTTGCAATTTCTTCCGCAGTTTTTGGCGCAGCACTTCTGTAACCTTTGTGGTTCCAATCAATAATCGAAAAATATAAGTAAACATCTATGCCTTCAGCGTTATAAGCATCTACTACCTCTTTTACAATATCTTTTTTATAAGGGCTATTTTTAATGGTGTAATCAGTGTATTTACTTGGCCAAAGACAGAAACCATCATGATGTTTAGTGGTAAATATCACATATTTTGCGCCCATTTGTTTAGCTTGCTTTGCCCAAGCTTTCGCATCAAAACTGGTAGGATTGAATTGTTTGTAGAAGTTATCGTAGGTATTGGTCCAATTTTCTGGTGCGGTAGCTTTGCTCCAAGAACGGATCCATTCGGCTGCGCCGCCATAGGTTTTGCCAGCCCATTGACCTCCTGGTATGGCATACACGCCCCAATGGATAAACTGACCTAGGCCATAACTTCGCCAACGTTCCATTTCGGCATCGGTTCTGTTACCCGTTCTGTGGGCGCCATATTTTAAAGGTATGGTATCTGTTTTGAGTGTCGAAGATTGCGCATTAAGGGTTAAACTTGCTACGCCAATTAACACCGAGCTTAGGATTGCTTTTAGTTTTTTCATTTGTGTGTGAGATAAATCAATTTTAGCAATTCTTATGAAATAAATTGCTTTATGATCAAAATTGTATCAATTATAAAGGATGTACTTTCGCACATCCTCTACAATCGTCATTATAGTTTTATAACTCTTGTTGCTATGTTACCGCTTGCACCAGTTAATTTAATGATGTAGGTACCTGCTGCTACCGATGCTAGGTTGATGTCAATTGTATTGTCAGTGCTGCCAATTTTTCCAGAGGCAACGGTATTACCCTGTACACCTACTACCGTATAGCCAGTGTAAGCGCCAGTAGCCAAAGCTACCGTTGCCGTCCCTTTAGTTGGGTTGGGATAAACGCTCAACTTGTTATCATTTAAACCAACTTTTACCACTTTTGTATCTAAATGGTTAATTTTTCCATCTAAATCTTCTTGCTCTAATTTGTAGTAATAAGTACCCGCAATTGCGTTTTTATCAACCAAGCTATATCCTGTAGTTTTAGCTACCAGGGTAAAGTCTGTTCCGTTACTACTGCGACTTACGATATATTGCTTATGATCAGTCTCTGAAGCGACTTTCCAGCTTAATTGCACACCACTAGTAGTAGACTTAGCAGCAAAACTGATAAAGTTTACTGGTAGCGGAGTGTCATTATACGTATACAAAGCGGCAATACTTGCCGAACCTGCATTAGCAGGGATACCAAACTTCGCCACATCATCTTTCCTACCATCTCCATCTATATCACCAAAGGCGAAGAAACGATAATTTGAGTTTGAAGCATAATCCCAAATAAAACTGGCAAATGCCGTAGTATTAATGGTATAAACAGAAGGATTGTTGCCGTATCTAGAATAAACAGTGAAATCAGTGTAGGGCGCTCCTTTGCAGATAAGTACCTCTGTAGTTACATATCCAGTAGCCGTTTGCCCTGTAGTAATCAAATCTTTTTTAAAGCCCGAGCCAGTTAAATCACCAAATATTACTTGACCATACCTTTTACCTCCTTGATGATTAGTTTGACCTGTACTACCATTTCCGTAGGTTAACACCGTTGTATAAACATCTGGATTACTTGGATCTTGTTTATATACTTTGATCATCCTAGAAGTTGTGTTAGTATTGCCGCTTGTATTACCTTGAACTGCTATATCTGTTGCGAAACCATCTCCGTCTAAATCTCCAAAATCAATACTACCATTCCCCATGCCTGTAAAATTAGCATTTGGTGTACCATCTAAAGTAATTGAAACTTTAGAAAAAGTACCATTACCATTGTTTTTATAAATAGAAGTATAGGTATCATTAGCACCGGTTCCAATTTTTGCGGCAACAGCAATATCTTGTTTGCCGTCTTTATTATAATCGCCAACTACTACGCCAGTTACCTGATAACTGTTTAGAATCATTACTGGGAAGTTGCTAGTTCCATCTACTGGATTAACCAACAACGTATATTGGTTTGAACCTAAATTTTGATACAGAAAGCTTGCACCAGTATCATTATCAACCAAAAATATATCGTCTTTGCCATCACCATTGTAATCAATAAAGCCTACAAAACCAGTCGTACCTGGAAATTCACTTGTACCATTAACAGGGTTAACTACTTTGACATAATTACCACTTCCGTCTCGAGCGTACAGCATAGTTGTTTTAACATCGCTGCTGTTAAGTCCATTAGTTACAATGTTACCGTCGGTTTTACTCCATGCTCCATTTCCTCTTTTTAAAGCATCAAATGCAGAGGCATTTAAAGTATAAGTCCCAGTACCATTGTTTTTATACAACTCAATCCCAGTAAAAGTAAGCGCAGCGCTTGTTGTTTCGTTACCTACTTTGAATATTAACAAATCCTGATCTTTACCATTATTAACTGCATCGATAGAGCCAAAAATCATCTTTTGTGCTCTAACGTTATTTAATATTCCACCTGAAATTGACGTTGAGTCTACACGGTTATATGTTTTTTGAGCCTTTACATCAGTTAGTGCAAATACCCCCATCCCAAGCAATATCGCGACGCCATTAGTTAAGGATTGTTTTTTTAAGTTGTAGAATTTTCTCATCCTTTTTGGTTTAAGTTTAAAAGTTAGTTGATTGTTTTTTTTCAATAGCATGGATTGCTTGCGCAACCCATGCATTGGAGGTTAATTTAAATATCGCTAGACCTGATGACCTTAATTTTCTTATTGCCAACATCTGCTACATACCAATTGCCCGTGTACCTATCATACCAAATACCAATTGGGCCATTAAATCTTGCCGAGCTTGCCGCTCCCAAAACATCGCCATTAGCAGTTGCTCCAGCTACCAAACTAAAGGTTGAGGTACCTGTTTCGTTAAGTGCGTTTACCATAGACAGGTAATGACCTTGACCAGCGCCAGGATTATCAAAATTAGACACCACAATTTTACCTTGCGAGCTCACATAGATACCTCTTGGAGATTTGAAATTGGTTGTAGCTCCGGTCCTAATAGCCGTAACGCTATTGTTTGCTAAATTGATTTTACTGATAGCATTCCCATTCCAAGCAGTTACATAGAGGTTTTGGTTATTTTCATCTAATGCCACTCCCCAAGGATTGGATCCAGTAGTAGCAATTAAACTTACCTGATTATTCGTTAAGTCTATCCTTCTTATTCTTGCACCACCCCACTCAGCGGTATAGAGGTATCTGTTTGCTTTATCTATGGCCAAACCTGCTGGTCGGTTAAATGTAGCCGATGTACCTATACCATCTGCAGCACCAGAGGTACCAGAACCTGCAATAGTAGTTACCGTTGCCGCTCCATTTGGCGCAATATCTAATCGGCGTATGGCATGAAAAGCAGTGCTGGCAGAACCATTATCGTTAGCCACATAAATGGAACCGTTGTTAGCTACTTTAATGCCATAAGGAAAGGCAAAAGTTGCCGTAGCTCCCGGTCCATCAGTTTTTCCCGCGGTGCCACTACCAGCCAACACAGTAGTATTTCCATTGGCATCAACCTTAATAATTCTGTGAGTATTGCCATCTGTGATGTAAATATTACCTTTTCTATCCGTAGTGACATCTTGCGGATCAGCAAGGGTAATTCCATTGTTTAAGGCAAGTGTAGTTACTCGCAAGTTGGTCATGACAGGCTCATTATAAGCTGGCGGTTTTAAATATAATGGTGCACTTAAGGTATGGGTAGCATATTTAGGTACATTGACATTGAATACCGTATCCTTAAAAAATTTAAGGCCAGTGATTTCAACTTTCACCTCTGATGGGAAAGCGACAAAAATACTCGCCTTACCCGCTGCAGAAACGGTCTTGGTATCGAGCAGGGTAAAAGCACTCTCCCCTTGTTTTTTGATGCTAAATTTAACATCAGCGCCTTGAACATATTGATTATCTAGGTAATCGAATACATTAACATCTAAGCCGACTAACGTCGATATTTTTAGCGTGACCGCTGTTCCTATATCATCTTTATGTTGCACAAAAGCCGAATCTGCTTTGTAAACATCTGCATCTGCTACTTTTGCCTTTACGGTAGATGGCCATGGCAAGGACATCAAAATTTTACCTGATGCATCTGTTTTTTCTGTACCCACTAGGGTAAAATCATTCTTTCCACCAGCTCTGTAGCTTACAGTTATGTTAAAATTTGAGATAGGTTGCAAGGCAGCACTATCTATTACATTAATTTCTACAGGCGACATGCCAAATTTTGGATTTGTACGTAGCACGATACTATTTGGTGTTGCGGTACCTATCGCAAGATTAACCGTATCGGCTGTATAAAAAGTGGTGTCTAAAAATATCCTATACTGATTTGGATATCGGGCATCATACTTAAACTCGCCACTAGCATTAGTCCTAATGGTATCTACAATTTGATATTGTTCCTGAGCACTAATTTTTCGTCCAACGAAAACCTTTACTCCTGGCTCTGGCAAATTATTTTTTGTGTTAATTACCTTAATATTTAACGATGTACTTGGTAAATTTTCGTCGGTATTAAGGGCATCATTTTCTAACTTGCTACAGGCGAAAATGGTGACAATTGTTAATACAGGAATTACGTATTTAAATAGTTTGATGTTTGATGCTTTCATGTTGCAATCTTTAATACGATCTTATTTTATAAACTCAGATTCAAAATCTGATAACCAAACCTTACCATTGGTTACCCATTTGGCTTCGATATTAACACCAAACCAATAGTAAAGCTGTTGTGAAATATCTGAATTGTGGGTAAGGTAAAGCTTGCCAGGCGTGCATGTCCATGCGGCTAAAGGAGCCCAAGCGAAGTTTGTCCCACTCGTTGCGGTAATTGTTAAATCTTTACCTGTAACATTTGGAGCATAGTTTTTAAGCACAGTTCCTTGCGCATCGTTTCCTGGCCAGTAACCAATCAAATTATTGAAGTAAGGATCTGTATCGGGAATTTGCTCTTGACAAACAAAGTTTTGAATAGCTTGAGGTGAAATTGCTGTATTGTAAATGGCCAGTTGATTTACGTTTTGCGTGCATGTTCCTAATGAAGATGCAATGGTACCAATTACCAAATCGGAGGCAGTGCCCATCGCAAAACCCGTAATATCTGTTGGTTCTTTAACTGCCTTTCCATCTTGAAAAAGTTGTGCGTAACGCTTACCGCCTTCGGTATGTACCCTTAATGCCAAGCTGTACCATTTGTTAACATCGGTTACTTGGGTGCCTACTAAAAACTTTAATGTTGCAGAGCTGCCGCTGCCTAAAATTACACGGAAATATTTGGTAGATGCTTCGTACATAAATTCCCAACCGGTAGCATTACCATACGCTGCATTAATTTTTGAAAGAATGGTAGCATGGTTAGATCCGCTGGGAACAGCTTTTAGATTCACTTTGAATTGTATAGTAAAATCGCCTGTAGTGCCTAAGCCATAAGCAGCAGAATTTGCTGCCGAAAGACTTGCCAATACATTTTTGGAAGAGGTCGTTACCCCATCTACCACAGGCTGCGCAGGTAACTCTTTGCCCACAAAATTTGGTTGATGGTAAATGGTAAATATATTCCGTGTACGTTTGCTGCCTGATGTAAAGGATTTTCCATCGCCACCATGGGTGGAAGTGATGACCACTAGCCAATCTTCCTTGGCATAGGTAGGCCTTGCTTTAATACCCGCTAGCAATTCGCCAATGTAGGTATCTAATTGTAGTACCGCGTTTTTGTATTCGGGTACATTAGCATCAAAACCTGCAGCTAAACCAACTTTGTTTGCGCCATTAAAATTAGCGATGACCAAATCCATATTGGGTTCTGCTATTTTTTTCAGCGTAGAATCTTTTACCAACGCATCATTTGCCACTACAATTGGAAAATCTGAATAGATAAATAACTTTTGAGATAGTTTTTGCCAAGTAGTAATTGCGGCTGAATACCTAATTTTACCACTACCTTGTAGCCTTTCTATAAACGTAGGATATACTGCCCTTGCATCATGCTCGCCACCGATGACGGTAGACGAGGCATCGAAAGAACTATCAGCTACGCCGTGGGTGCCTATGCTTACACCAGTCATGATATTTTTCCAACTACCAGCATCACTAACGGGCATATCTGTCCAGCCGTCATAACTGTATTTACTTTTGGTTAATATTTCCTGAATTTTTGGCGGGGCAATAGTTTTTAAATCAGCTCCCGTTATCCCATCAAGGCCAATAAGCAAAACTTTTTTTCTTTTGACATTGACGATGGTTTGTTCCTCAAATACATCTGGTGGATCGAAATATTTTTTACATCCCAAAAAAGCAAAGCAAAGCATCAAGAGTAAAAACCCTTTGTTCACCATTTGTCTAGTATTTTTTAATGTCTTCATCTTATTTAAATTAGATTGGATTTGAAAGCCAAACTTGCTCTGTTAACAAAGGGTATTGCGCTGATATTTTAGCCTTAGAAACTGTACTTACCCATATTCCCCATTTTGTGAGGAAGGGTTCCATATCTGTTTGCGTATAGGTGGATAGTTTTTCGTAGAAAAAATCCACTTTGTCTTGGTTGTTATTGGCCCCAAAACGTGCATGTCTTGCTTCGGTGACCAAATAGGTCATAAAGCCGTACCCATATCTTTCAAAAATTTGGATATACATGCCTAATCTTGCATCTAAACTTGTGGTATTGGCCGAAAATTCTTTACGTGCTGGTGCCGCAGGAGGAGCAGCATTTACAAATGCCAAACCAGCATCAAGCATTCTTTTATAATTGCTATGTTTAAAGCCATTTTGCTTGGCTACTTTTAAGCTGAACAAGTTGCAGGTTACTTCGCCATTACCCTCAAAATTCCAAGTGGAGCCCATTTGCATATTGTGCCCAATTTCATGGTAAGTACCCCAGTTAAATCCAATCACTTGGCTTTGGGTAACGGCCTGCTTAAAATAGTTGTCGTTTGCGGTAGCCACTACAGGGTAACCACTATGCTGCGCACCAACCGAAGGCTGTATATCATGAACAATGCGCCAAGGCAACATGGCATTTCTATCTCTTACGTCAACCGCATCAGGAGATAAACCGTACCATTTCCAGATCCCATCTTCCACTTGTTTGTCCCAAGTTTCCATAAGCAATTGTGGATCATCGATAGGAAAATCGGCTAATTTATTTACAGGCAGGGTGAAAATAATGCGTTTACCTCTTAATTCGAACCAAGGAACTTTGGTGTTGGCAATCATCTGCTTCCACGCTGCGTTAGTCGTTTCGCCCAGTACAAAATCTGGCGATTTGACTACTCCTGTAAATTGAAAAGTTACTTTTTTACCTAACGGACGAGGAGGAATGATCCACACATGGCCACCATATAAATTACGTAACATATTTTTACCTGGGAACAATTCTTGGCGGCTATAAATGATCGGAGCCCTACTTAAAGGATCTTTGCCAGTTAAATTATCTGTCCATGCACCAATTTGAGCCGTTAATCCGTAAACACCTAAAGGCACTACAATCTCTATTAGTTCTCCAGCAGGCGCATACATACCCGTGCTAAAATAGCCGCCTGGTGGGACAGAAACTCTTAAAAGGTCGTTGTTACTGACTACGTAATCTAGGTTTAGGGTAACTTCTATCCCTTTCAAACGCGGTTCTTCAATGCCCACAAGACCAGGAAATACCCTGGCCGCATTAAACTGCGAACGGTCTATTTTATAGATTGAGGTATCCAATATCACTTTTTTCAGGGTATCTGGAACACCATTTGGATTATACCCGTCTTCAAAAGAATATCCGTATTTCTTTTTACATGCCGCTAGACATAAAACTACCAGTAAAATGGCCGTGATGCTAAAATTATACTTTTTCATATTCGTCATTATTATTGGGTGATGTTATAAACTGGCAACCAAACTTTTCCGTCGAGCCCATAGTTATCTGTTTTGATCCTCAACCATGAATAGATATACCTGGGAATATCTACCCCTCTTGGCAGTCTACCATATATTTCGGGTGAAAATGGAATACAAAATTTTGCATCTGCATCTTCAAAAGATTCCCACACCGGGCTTCCTCCGATAGCGAAATTTCTGGTGCCTGATATTTTATCTTTAAAAGAAACCCCAACGCCATCGGTTGCTGGCCAATAACCAATTAAGGAGCTGTAATAAGGGTGTGTGGTGGGTACATTTACCTGGCAAGCGTATTCTTTAATGATATTATCTGGAACCGCTGCTTTAAATAAGCGTATATCGGTAATGCTTTGTGTTGCTGTATTTCCGTAACCGTCTATTTGTCCCGCAATAAGCGGCACAGCATTATCTACATTTCTAGTGGTAATATCTACTGGATTGGAAATCTTCTCGCCATCTTGATAAAGTACAACCCATCTTTTAGCGCTTTCATTATATATTTTAAATCCGATGGTGTACCATTTGCCAACCGTAAGTAGTGGAGCTGAAGCACTGGTAATAGTCGTTGCAGATAAACCAGCGAAGCGCCATGTACCATTAGAGCCATTATGTATAATCCACCATCCTGTTGAACTATTTGCGGGGCTGCTACTTTTAGAAAATATAGGAGCATTTAAGGTTCCAAATGCATGTACTTTCAATTTTAATTCTACCGTGTACTCTGGCGCTGTGGCACCAGTACCAAAGTTAAAAATCGAAGCATCAGCAGCACTCAAAGTTCCTCTCAAAGCAGTACCATTTAATTTAATATAATTACCATTGTAAGGGATGGCACTTGTATTTGGTTTCTCGTAAACACTTGTATTAAAGGCGGGGTTGTAGAACATCACGTAGCTGTTAAGCAATGGTCTGCTAAAAAGGGTGCCATCATTATCTGCTGGATTAATAGGGTAAGCGCCCCCTTGGTTAGAAGCGATGATGACTAACCAGTTTTCATTAGCGTAATTCTTACGACTCTTTAGCTGCGCCATGATTTCACCTATGTAACCATCTATCTTAAGAATAGCGCTTTGGTATTGTGCCACCGAATTGTCGTAGCCATATTGTGCTCCTGCTTTATCTACGCTGTTAAACTCTGTCAACACCACAGCGGCATCGTCCCTTTTCAACTCATCCACGGTTGCCGCTTTCACCGCCAAATCATCATCATTAAAAGATTGGTTTACATCGGCATTGCTGACTAAGTTTTGGCTTAAACGTGCTGAGGCACAAAAAGCGGCTGTACGAAATGTAAGATTATCCTTAATTCGTTTAAAGAACATAGGATAGTTTGTTAGCTGCTTCCCTGCAAAATCGGCGGTAGTTACCCCATGCTTTGCTTTATTTACGCCCGTAAGCATGTCTGTCCAAGTGGTTGCATCTAAACCACTGTCATCACTTACCGATTCGTAGGCATAATTGGCATTTGCCTTGATTTTGGTTAGGTTGGGTGCTAAACTGGTTTCTATAGATTTACCTCTGGCGCCGTCGATAATTATATACAATATTTTTGAGGTTCGGACCTCCAGAACAGTATCTTTGGTTTTGGCAAAATCACGTTTACCTTCAAAATCTTTATTACAAGCCGATAGGCCACATCCTGCCAAAATAAACAGGATACCATACCATATGCCGCATTTATTGGTGTTATTTTTTTGTGTTCTTTCCATTTCTATTTTAATCAGGAGGTAAATAATTTATGGTTTAAGGACTATCCTAACGATGTTGTTGACAGGTTTGGCATCGAACGTGGTGATAAACCCAGCGATGATTACAGTTGGATAACCGAGGCTATTTGTTTTCTCATAGATGTCGGAAATTGAACCAATAAATCTGCCTGTATTGTTGTAACCTTGGGCTAAGGTTCCATCGGCGTTCAGGATCATAAAGCCCTGCCTGATGATATTGTTATAACTCGCAAAACTTCCCGACACAATGATTTTGCCACCAGAAAGTTGTGCCGCAAAAGTTGGGTATCCACTTGCCATGCCAAGTGCTGTAAATGAAGGATCAATGCTTCCATCAGCGTTGGTGCGCACTAAGCCATTTACTGGCGTACCATTATAGGTAGTAAATGAACCCGCTAACATATATTTTCCATTGGTAGCATTATATTTCACACTAAAAATGGGTCCGTTAGCTGAGGCGGTAAAGGATGGATCTACTCTTCCATTATTATCTAGCCTTAAAATATAGTTAGCTGTTTGAGCCTGATACCGCGTAAAGCTACCTACCATAATCAGTTTGCCATCGGGCTGTATTGCACAATCATAGACACTTCCGTTACCAGCTTCCAAAGCTATACCAGCAGCCTTATCGAAATTGTATGTAGAGTCCATTTTCCCTTCCAAACTCATCCGCAGCACGTTATTTATTTTAGTATAACCTACTACTTTTCTATCTCGGGTGGATCTTTCATAGAAATGCTCTGCATAATTGTTGAAATTACCCTGTACAATAATTTGATTGTTATAGATGAACAGCTTACTGGCCGTGCCATTAATTCCTCCGTTAAATCTGGCAACAGTATCATAGCTATTGGCAGGAATCAGTGGCGTCAAATTCACCACTTCCACACGTGTAGTATCTAGCGAACCATCGGCGTTTAATCTGGTGATCCCGCTTATTCCTTTTCTATTATTAAAACTAGAAAACGATCCACCAATCATCAATTGACCGTTACTTAAACGAGCAATAGAGGTGATAAAACTATTTGCACCTTTTTTTGAATTTAAGGTATTTAGGTAAGTTCCATTTTGGTTTGTTAACACGATACCGTTAATGGGCTGTTTTTCTGAAGCGGCCTGTGCATAATTAGTAAAACTTCCCACCATCATTAAATTACCGTTTGGCAACGGCAAGATTTGACTAATCATGCTGTTTGCGCCTAAACTTGAAAAAGTGGCATCTACTTCTGTTTTACCAGCAATGTTCACCATTGGACCAAAAAAGATCTGCTCATCTACAATGATCACCGCTGGCCCTGAACTCAAATTATCTGGTATAGTAACGGTTACAGAATTGGTGGTTACTGATGTAATTGTTGCTGGTACGTTGTTGATGAGTAAACGTAGCTTATCTTTATAAGGAACTAAACCAGTAGCGCTAAAAGTCATACTATTTCCCTCTGTTACCGCAGGAGTAGTTAAAAATCTAATGCCTAACGCTTCTTTTCCACCTGAGTATGGGTCTTCTGGCAACGGTTCGGTTTTTTCACAGGCTGTAAAACAAACTACTGCTAGCATTAACACGAAGAAAAAACGAACTGGATGCTTTATATCTTTAAATTTTTTCATGTCTATTTCTTATTAATTGCCAATGCCAAATTGTAGTGCTATCTCGGAAAATATTCCAGTGTTAAAACCAAATGCGTGGCGTTCTATTTTTAACGCATGTACAATTCCATTTTTAGGATTGATATCTGACGAAGAAACCAGGGCATTTATCCAATACTTTTTTGGATTTGTCCAATCGGGGATGTAAGAGATCATGAGTTGGCGATAGCCTGCGTACTTGATCACGATGTTATCATTTTTGGCGTCGTTATATACTACACCAATGTTGTACGGCACATTACTGTAAGCTAAATAGCCTTGTCCAGCATAGGTATCCAAAGCCAAGGTATCTACCTGTTTGTAATCTTTCAGGCGGTTTGTTCCTTTAAAAATGTACGATGAAAGTAGTATTTTCCAAGCCTGGGGCTTAATATCTTCCAATTTACTTACCGTATCTCTACCTATGGAAAGCAAACGCTGGTTAAGCTCCCTGATAGATACCTGTATAGTAGGATCTGGAGGTGCAAAAAAGGTAATCTCTTCATTATTGAAGGTATTCTCCATACCTGCCAGCTTTATAATTTTAGCCAGCGTATCAAAATGCAAAGGCTTAGATTCCAAGTATTGCAATATTGTTCCATCGAAAGTGGCTTTAGCCAAACCCGTGTCTTTATAATAATCTTTTTTACAAGAAGTGATGGTGATTATTGCCATCATTAGCAATAACAAACCGGCACCTAGTTTTCCAGTAAAACTCATATTTATAGTTGTTTTCATTTGTTTATTGCCAATAGTTATTTAATGTCATGTACGGATTGTTAGTGAGGGCAGCCCGATCTATAGGCCAGGTCCAAGCACCAGCAATAAATGCCGAATAAGTAAGTGGATTGTAGCAGTAATCAGGATTTAAGATTTTTTTGGTTCGCACCAAATCATAGAAGTAGTGCCCCTCGCCCATTAGCTCTTTGCATCTTTCCCAAAAAATAGCATCCTTAAGTTTTCCTTCACCTGGATCTGCTGGGTAAAGATCTGCTCCTGCCCTGGTTCTAATTTTATTCAATAGCTCTGCGGCTTTGGTATCATCGGTTCCCAACTCGGCCAATGCTTCGGCCTGTAGCAAATAAGTATCTGCCAATCTAAAAACAATAGGATTATCGTCGCTACTTTGCGTTGTTGCGCTTTTGTTAAACATTTTATAAAATACCGCTGTACCATCGGTTTTATACATATTGGCGTCAAACCATACCTGCTTTCTTTTGTCGGTAAGTGTTTCTGGATAAATTTTGCTCATATAAGCGGGATAAAAAGTGAGCTCGGTGTAATTTCTGTCGCTAATAGCGGGTGCAAAAATTTGATTAACTAGTCCTACACTGAATTTGAACCTATTTCTGGCAGTACTTTCCCCATAGTTATCACTCAACTGTATTTCGTAAAGCCCCTCTTGCGAACGTCCAAACATAATTTGATAGGTTTGTTCGATTGGCAATAGGCGATAAGCCCGTTCTTTTACTACCCCTAATTCATGAATTTCATCACCAAATGCTACGGTTTCTTCGTAATACTTTTTTGCATTTCCTGCGTCAAAACCTGCATTCCACATGTTCATGTGCATCATTAAAGCCAAAGCGCCTCCACGCATAGCTCTCACTCCTCTATTGGCCGGATCAGTGTAAGTCCATGGCAAGTTGTCTTTTACCTTTTTTAGCTCTGTTACACAATCGTTAAATATGTTGACCATATTTGTTCTGGGCATGGCATCTTGCTGGTAAGCTTCTTTGTAATAAGGAACATCACCATACAGCCTTACCAAGAAATAATAGGCCATTGAACGCATAAATACAGCCTCAGCTTTGTATTGATTTCTTTTGGCATCGGTAATTTCACTTTTAGGAATTAAATCAATTTCCTTATACATGATATTACAAGACTGAATTACCCTAAAAAATGGTGTCCAATTAGGGATTAAATCATACCTAGCGTTGTTTTGAAACCATTCTAAAAGTAGCTGTGCATTGGGCAAATTAAGGATCCTTGGCGGCCCATCGGCTCTAGCTGCAATGGCCAGTCGGAGATTATTTTTAGCCATATAATCAAAATCGTGACGATATGGGTTTGCACCAGAATAGCCCCTAATTGGAGCGCAACGCTCATCACCAACGGCAAACAATACGCTCGACATGGTGGCATTTCTAAATAAACGATGAATATCGGTAGCAAAACTTTCGGCATCTTTTTCACTTGTCCAAAAGTTATTTCCCGAAAGCTTATTTAACGGTTCTACATTAAGGAATTTCTTGCAACCGCTATTGGGTATACCTAGCGCTAGAGCAAAAATTAATATGATATAGCTAATTTTTTTCATAACGATAATTTTAAAACTGAACGTTTAAGCCTAAACTGTAACTACGTCTTGAGGGATATCCAGCAGACATATCTCTACCTAAATCACTTACATTTTCCGGATCTGGACCAGAGTAACTTGTAAATGTGTATACATTGTTAGCCGTGACATACATCCGCATAGAGCTTACCCCTATTTTTTTCAATGCATTTCTATTGAAAGTGTAAGAGAAAGTAATGGTATTGATTTTTAAATAGGAGCCGTCCTCTTGAAATAAGGTTTGGTTGTAACGGAAAGGTAAAAACTGTGTCCCTGCATTTGAAGTAGGGCTGTAATTACCAAATCTTAAATAATCATAAGGGTTTGGATAAGTAGCGTTATCGCCAGCGCTTCTCCAGTAGTTAAATTGCTCAATGGGAACTAAATTTGTTGCGGTTAAAGGATTGGCAAAATTTTGGAACATACTGGATAAGGCGTTATTTAAAATATCTCTCTTGTAGGTGTAAGACATGTTCACGTTAAGGGAGAATTCTTTGTACCTTATGAAAGAGGTGATACCACCTGTAATTTGAGGAAACGAGTTACCAGCAGGTACCAAATCTCTTTGATCTAAAATATAATCCCCATTGATATCAGCATAGTAAGGGTCGCCACCTTGGAAATAAACAGGTGTTGTAGTACCATTAAAAGTTTTATAACGCATACCCGTAGCTGGATCAACCGCTACAGCATCGGTAGTGGAGTAAACGCCTTTTGTATTGTAAAGGATATTGGTCAAACTATTCCTTCCCAATCTGTAAAGGATGGCCTGCCCTGTTGCTCCGCCTTCTATTAATTGTTGTCTAGCTCCATCGGGCAATGAGGTAAGTACATCTTTGTTGATGGCTCCATTGAAAGATAAGGTCCACTCTACTTTACTCGTTTTAGATAGAGGTCTAACCGTTGCCGAAAGTTCATAACCATAGTTAACTAAACTTACTTCGTTAGTTTTGATATTAGCAAAACCGGTCATGTTGGGTAATGCTTTTGACCTTAACTGGTTATCAACCATTTTATAATAAGTGTCAAATGATAATGATAACCTGCCATTTAAGACACCTATATCAAAACCTGCATTGTATTGTGTAGTGGTAGTAGGTACCAAACTGATATTTGGAAGCGTACCAAAATCAACACCTACCGCTTGATTTCCGTTGTAGAAACCTGTATAATCGTAAGTACCAAAGGCATCGAAAACAGAACCCGTAGGCACAATATTTTTACCCCAGCTAGCACGTAACGATCCGTAATCTAACCACTTGGATAGCGTTAAGAAATTTTCTTTATTAAAGTTCCAACGTAATCCTACTGATGGGTTTTTTGACCATGGTGCGTTTGGACCACTGGTAGATAAACCATCTAACCTGTAAGAAAGCTCTACCACATATTTTTTATCAAAATCGTAAGCCACTTGAGAAGCAAATGCTACTGATCTTAAATCAAAATAATTGTCTAGAATACCGCTTTTAGATGTCGCTCCCGTACTTCCCACTGGACCTTGATATTGATCATTTGTGGTTTGCTCATTATTGATGGCATGTGCTTGGAAATTTCTGATGTACATTTCGTTGAAAACGAAGGCATTAATGCTATGCTTTTTGATGGTTTTACTAAAGTTTAGCATGTTTCTGTTGTACAGCGTGCTACGCTTATCATTATATGAATACACTTTGGCTACGTTGTTTCCTAAAATGGCTGGGGTGAACGTTTCTACTGTACCTGTATTATAATCGTAACTAAATGTACTTGTGGCAGTAAGCGACTTAATGAACTCATATTTACCTTCTACTACCGCTTTCAAATTGCCCGTTTTGTTATCATTTTCGGTAATTAAGGCTCCTAAGGCTGCATTTCCATTAAATAAGCTTGGGCCAGGCAATAAAGAAGAGGCGGAGGCTGCTGAAGCGATTCCAGTTTGCAAGACGCCATTTCCGCTACCATTTTGTCTGTTACCTAGGTTGGTAGAAATATTGGCATTGAAGGAAATTTTAGCATTAGGTCTGTACCTGGTATTCATATTTAGCGAATACCTTTTGAAACCTGTATTTTTTATAATTCCATTTTCATCGTAATAACCCATGTTAACTTTATAGTTAAAGTTATCATCACCACCCGAAGCAGAAATATTATGGGTTTGGTTAAAGGTTGTTCTGTAAAATAGGTCTTGCCAATTAGTGGAGTTATTGTAAAAGGCGTTTAAACTATCCGCCAAAAACGGAGCATTGTCTATCGTTTGACGAGCCGAATAGATGTCTTTACCAAAGGTGTTGATTTGCCATATACGCAAAGTTCTTTCTCCATTTCCACCTAATACTTCCTTTAAATTTGGAGGTGTATTGATAAAAACGTTAGAGGTGTATTGAATAATAGGTGTTTTAGATTTGCCTCGCTTAGTGGTGATGAGAATAACCCCGTATGCTCCCTGAGAGCCGTACAACGACGTGGCCTGTGCATCTCTTAATACCGTAATTTCTTCTACATCCTCGGCTGGAATTAAGGAAAGTGGACTGATGCCCGGACCTCCACCTGAAAAACCATACTCATAATCGGTATTGGCGTCAATAGGGACACCATCTATTACGAATAATGGTGAGGTTGGTGTTAAAAAGGCATTGTTACCAGATCCTTGCACATCGATACTACTTAATCCACGCACAAAAATGGAACCTCTCGCTCCAGGGCTACCTGTATTATTCTGGATGTTTAAACCTGCCACCTTTCCTTGCAAAAGTGAAATTAAGTTTGCTTCTGGTACATCTTGAATGTCTTTACCGCTAATGGTCACTGCAGCACCAGTAGTTACTTCCTTAGTTTTTGGCGTATAACCAATTACCTGAACCTGTTTTAAACTGGTAGCATTGTCTTCTACTAATTGTACCTTTAAATCTGTTTTCCCTTTTACCTTAATGGATTGTGTTTTAAAACCCATATACCTGAAAACAAGTTCAGCATCTTCGGGTACAGTTACACTAAACTTTCCATCTGAATCGGTATACCCTGCTGATTTTTGGGTACCGCTAATCATGATGACCAGTGAAGGTATCCCTAAACCGTTAGCACGCTCTACCACAACACCTTTTATGGTTATGTTTTTTGGGGTTTGAGCATGAGCATTGATAGCCGTTAACACAGCTAACATTAACATTAAAACGAAATGAACACACTTTTGCTTCATTATAGATCTGTTTGTGAAAGGTATCTTATCCAATTTTATTCTACTTGTATGTCCCATTAGTCGTCTGTGAATTTTGGATTGTCTGTCTTAAACCAAATGATGATATCCCAACTTCCTTTTTGAAAGATTGTAAAATCAAAGCCTAATCTTGCTACCTGCCTTACCCCACCGAAACCCATTCTATCATAAAGGAAATTTACGCTAGCTCGGCGACCATCTGCTGTGGTATAAGGTGTAGGAATGAATACGCAAGGGATAGGATATGCTACGTCATAAGTCACCTCGGTAGTGGTCATCTTCATGTTAAACCCATGTATCAATTTTGCCCAGTTAGTTAGTTTAAATTTTGCAGGATCTATGGGATTAGATAAGGTATCCAAGAATTTAAAGCTCAATGAGTTTCCATCTCCCTTTCGGTGAAACGAAATATTCACATCTCCAAAATTGAGGAAGCTAGAACTGGCCTCTCCCACGATATTATCAATCCGTGTAGGGAATATATTTCCGCCAGTAGATGTACCTGTAAGTGGGTTAATGTTGTTTGGCTCGTATGCTCGTTCCTTATACGGTTGTAGCTTTAGGCCATTGTAGTATTTACGACCACCAGAGTTGCTTACCTCAACGTCGAAAACGTAACCAGAGTCTGGAAATGATTTTACAATGTTTGAAGTGGCTTCCGACCACATGATCAACTCTCCAGAATGTTGCCTAATCTCGAAGAAAGGATGTTCTTCAACTACTCTTTTTGCTTCAATTTCCGCCAATGTTTTCTCGCTGCCGTCGTAAGCTTTTTTCCATACACTTATGGGAAATGACTTTAGTAATTCAGGAGCAGATATGCCGTCGCTATTTCTTATGCCAACAATCTTAAATGTTAAGGGTAAAGATGAGCCTTGTGAATTGAAATTATTGCTCATCACGGTGGTTCTGCCTAAAACAGGTTGATAAATGGTTTGGGTAAAGCCCGCATCTGCATTAAATGCATCTTTATCTGTAGGTAAGAGCTTTTTACAAGCACCAAATAGCAAAGTGGCGAGTATGAGTATCAATAATGCGTTTGTTTTATTTTTTAGCATCGCTGTATTTTTATGTTCTTGCTTCAAATCCTATCTATTCATTCGATTTACAAATTCGCCAAAACCAAACTCGTGCGAAGCTGCAATGATGTGTACAATAGCGTTTTTACTATGGATATTTACGGCTTGGGTAGTGGTACTAATCCAATCTTTTGTGTATTGTGAATTTTTCACATCACTATAAATGATACTTTTAGGCCCACCATTTACCAGTCCACTTGCATTCGAACTTTTATCCACTGCATTCATTTCATAATCTAATCGGGCCGTTCTAAGAAATGCGCCATCGGCAAACTTTAAACTATCTGTAGTTAATTTGCCTTTGACCACGTAACGGTCCATTAAAATTTCTAGGTGGCTTACATCAATCGTTGCAATGCCTAAAGGCGATTTGTTTTGTGCTGCCCTCACTTTGTTAAGTCCAATAAAGGCAACTTCAAAGCTTCTATTGGTAAGTGCAAAAACGGTCAGATTTTGCTCCTGTGTCATCCAATCTTTAAATCCAGGCACTCTATCTATCGCTTTGGTAAGCGAATCAAATTGCTTTTGACCTTTGAGATAGGCATAAACATCGCCGTCGTAAACGTTTACTTCATTTACAAAATCATATCTGCCCTTATCTTTCTTGCAGGCCGTAAATGCTAAGCACAACATCAAAAAGCCTAGTAAAATTTTACCCGTGTTTTTCTTGTTAAAATTCATTGCTTGTTTACCTCCAATATTCGTTTTGCACCAATAATGAGTTGTTTCTTAATACCTCTTCACTAATTGGCCAATAAATGCCTCCGCGATCCAATAATTGATTGAATGCAGCATCTTTTCTTTTTATTCTGTTAAGCCTAACCAAATCGAACCATCTCCAACCTTCGCCCATTAATTCTCTTCTTCTTTCTAAAAAAATGGCATCAATTACACCATCAGCAGCTCCGTTATAACCGCCTAATCCGCGTAGAAATCTTACTCTATCTAGCTCGTCTATGGCAGAGGAGGTATTCCCTAAAACCGCTTGGGCCTCGGCATACAATAAGGTGAGTTCTTCAATTCGGGTAAATACCATTGCTGAAGTGTACAAGGCCAATGAACCATCTGTTTGTGGTGCATTCCTGATACATTTCACCTTACTAAAGACTGTATTTGAACTTCCGTAACCCGTAAAATAATCTGTCACTGGCTTGCCGTCTACAGGGTTAATTCTAAATCTGCCATCAGTAGCTTCATTAAAAATTTGCGTAATGGTTTCATCGGGAACATAAATATGAGGTCTAGCTCTAGTAATTAAAGGCGCTGCCAGGGTAAGATCTTCAATGTGCCCAACCTGCGAAAACTCCTTTGTATCCCACCTAAAAGGAAAAGCAATTAAGTGTGATGGTTTATTGTTATAAAAGAAGCCACTTGATAGTGTTAAATTGGCTGTTGTGGTAAAAGAAGCACCCGTTTTTTCGTAATTTCTGATGGCTATTTCTGCGTAAGTAGAGGCTTCTAAATATCTTTGGTCCCAAGCGGCAATGTGGGCCAAAATTGCGTAGGCTGATGTTCTGGTTAGCAATACACCATTCCAATAACCCACATCGGCGGCTACTGTTCCATCAGTGTATTTTCCGTAATAAGCGCCAGGCAAATCTTCATCCGTTTGAAATCCATATTTATAAGGCAAATCAGTAGCGGCAAGAATCAATTCGCTTTCTGCGTATCTTAATACGATTGACTGTTTAGTTCTCTCTTTCTTCTCAAAATAAGCGTCATGTGAGGAAGTAATCAATGGTACATCACCCCAAATTCTACACATTAGAAAATAGGTAAAAGCTCTTAGGGCACGCATTTGAGCTACGTCTGTTTTATAATTTTTTTCGGTGTATTGCCTGTCTTTTTTTAACACCTCTCCTGCCCTTTCAATAAATAAACTAGTGCTGTTAATCACAGCATAAAACCTTCGCCAGTTGCTTAAAGACTGTAAAGTTGGATAAGGAGCGTTCAATTTATTATCAATAACGGCTTTAAGGTCTAACCTGGTAGTTGCTACGAAATCACCCTGCCTAAGTTCACCATACAACCAATGGGCGTTGTTATCTGCTAATGCAGCCCTTAGTAGTCCGTAAGCTCCTAAAAGTGCGCCCCTGGTATCTGAAATCGTTTCCCAGTTGTTATTTTCGTTTACTAAGTGTGTGGAATTAATTTCTAATTTCTTGTTGCAAGAAACCAAAACCAACACCGTCATCAAAAATCCAATGGCTTGGAACTTCAACGTATTAAATCTGATTTGATGTAGTTGCTTTGATAACATTTCGTTCTTATAAATCTAGTTTTATACCTAAAGAATATGTTTTTGGAATAGACATGCCGTATCCAGTGTCTACACCTGTGTAATTCACCAATTCAGGGTCTCCACCAGTGTAAGGCGTAATGGTAAATACATTTAATGCCGTAGCATACAGGTAAAGTCTTCTAAAATTATTCTTCTGTTTCTTGAAAAATCCTGCTCTGGTAATATCGTAGCCTAACGAGATGCTTCTTAACTTTAGGTAGGCACCGTTTTCGATAAAAATATCCTGATCGGTACGATAGGCTTGTACCGCACTCCAAGGATTGTAAACTGGATAATTAGCCATATCCAATCCCTTTTGCCAAAAGGTGATTTCGTTAATGGAATTGATATCATTGTTACCAGCTCTAGCTGCAAAATCAAGTCTGTTTGCTGCTGCTTGGTTTAAGATATTGCGTTTGCCTACAAAGGCAAAGTTTACATCTAAGGTAAAACCTTTATAAGTGAGGTCTGTACCTACATTTCCTGTGATACGAGGAATAAAATTGCCTAGTTCTACTTTGTCATTTTCATTGATGATGTAATCACCATTTAAATCTTTCCATTTCGGATCTCCTGCAAGTAGTGGTAAGCCTTTGTAGTTTAAGATTTGATAGTTAGTTGGATTTACCGGAACATCTATATCTCTTTGATAAACGCCCGCACTTTGCAGCACCCAAAACCTATCGATAGGTTTGCCGACCACTAGTTTCTGATTACCTACCGTAATTTCATTAAGCCCACCTGGAAGCGCATTTAGCTTGTTGGTGTTGTAAGCAACATTGAAATTTAAATTCCAAGTAATACCCCCATTTTTTGGTGCTAAAATAGCTGCTTGCAATGCTAACTCTACTCCTCTGTTATTGACATCCATACCGGGTTGTGAGGTATTAGCATAACCGTACTCGGCATTAGTTGGCACGTCCATTAACATGCGCTTATTGTTTTTAGAGTACAGGTCTATTTTAGCTTGTAACCTATCCTTTAGCATGCCAACTTCTAAGCCAATGCTAGTTTCCTGCACATAGGCCCAAGGGATATCATACCCGACCCACCCTAAAGAGTAGGGTCTGGTAATGGTTCCAAAACCGTTATAAGAACTCATACTGGGATTTGCAGACCAACCAATATCAGAAGTATATTGAGGTCCAGCAGCATATCTGTCAGAAGTATATAAAGTGCCCAACCTGCCCCAACTCGCATTAACTTTTAATCGTGAAACTGGCAGGTTATATTTAGCTATAATTCTTTCAAGGTTCCATTGTGCGCTTATAATTGGCGAGAAAAACCAACGATTTGTAGGTTGCATGTTAGATGCACCATCTGTACGTAATACCGCATTTAGGAAAAACTCTTTGTGATAACTGTATTCTACTTTACCGTACAAAGAGCTAAGGTTAATTTTTTGCTTATCTGTAAATCTGTTTACAATAAGGAATAACGATTTTAGATAATCGGCACTTTCTGAATTTCCAACAACCGAGTTGATACGTACATAGTCGCTGGGACCTTTGTAACCTTGTCCGTAATTGTATTTACTGATATCATTGGTAAAGGTGTGTCCTACCAAAAAATTAAAGTCGTTCCTACGATCAAGTGTATAGCTATAACTTAAAACATTGTCAATATTTAACCTTTGGTTATAACCAAAATAATTAGAAACGTAGTTATTGCCATCCAACAATTGGGAGTTATAAAAAACATCCCTCATATTTTCATTATAGTCAAATGATATTCTCGACAGCAAATCAAACTTCTTGACTTTTGCATTTAACGAGAATGAGCCTTGTATAACATTGTTCGAATTATTGTCAAATGATCTATTCTCGTACTGGTCAAGCAAATTGCTATACACCGTTTTATTTGGTGCAATTGGACTGCTTAAGTCTGGTACATATTGCATTTCGGCAAAGCGATCTCTCAAATTTCTGTTGCGGTCTCTGGTTAATTTGGTGGCATTTACCATACTAGATACCGTTAGCCATTTTAGGGGCAACATGTTGATAAAGAAAGAAGCCACATACTTATCGAGCTTTGTATCATCGGCATTACCAGCACTTGAACTGTTTGCTCCGTAAAATCTGAAGTTTGATCTGCTAGTTCCACCGGTAATACTTCCGTTAATCGTATAAATTGGAGCTCTTTTATAGTAAAGATCAGTCCAATTAGAAGCGCCATAATAGTTTTCATTGCTTACATCGCTCAAAAAACCAGGCACATTAGAGCTTTCTTGCGCTGTAGCAAATTTATCGTAGAAGATTTTCCTGAAATTACTCTCGTCCACACCATTGGTTGTAGTTACCATATCCTTATCTACAAAACCGTAGGCGCTGTTAAAAGAAATTTCACGTTTACCTTCGTGGGCATTTTTAGTGGTAATTAAAATGGCGCCATTAGCAGCACGCGGACCATAAATTGCTGCTGCATCAAGGCCTTTTACCACGTGTATTGATGCCACATTATCTAAATCGATTGTTGAAAGCAGATTGGTTGCCGATCCTAGCGGGCTAAAATCATACTTTTGTATCTTACCCGAAAAGGTATTATCCTGCATGAGCGGGATACCATTAATAAAAATTGCAGGTTGCGCTAACGTGACATCGCTTTTAGTAAAAAATGGACGACTTATCCCTCTAATGAGCATCCCTTGTTCCGAAGTTCCAGGCTCTCCATTAGGTTCCTGCACAAATACGCCACTCACTGATGCTTTTAATGCTTGCTGTAAGGAATTGAAAGGATATAGCGCAGCCTTCTTTACGTTAATAGAATCGACGATTTTTTTAGAAACGTAATTTCTAAGTACCACTGAGTCTATTACCTTAGTATTTTCATTAGGCTTATCCTTTTTAGATTTTGCTGAATCTACTTCTTGATAAGGGGCAGCGATTGTTATATTTTTTAAACTAACGCTAGCTGTTACAGCTTCTGACAAGCAGGCATTAATAAAAAGTAAAAAAGTAAAACACGCAAAATAGTTTTTCATTTTTCTAATTGTTGATTTAATCAATTCGAATGTTGGAGCCTTACAGCACTAAATTGACATTATGCTCAGAGGAACTCTAACTCTAGTATTGAGAAGAAATATTTATTTAGCTTATCTTCTTCGTTTTTGAAAGATCGCGTCGGAGCATTTTCTCCTCAGCAAGGGGATTTGTTTGTTTGGTTTCATGATTAGTTTTGGTTGGTTTCGTTAATCCAAATATGTCCATTAACCATTTTAAAAAAGATGAAAATCCAAAACAATTAGGTAGATTATTCTGCATAAAACCCTCAAAACACAACTAAAAGCTGTTTTTCAAAAAACTAACAACATTTACTCGACAAAAAAGCTCGATAAAAAATTCGGAATATTCTGGCAGATAAAATGAATTTCAATTTGAACAAAGAAGAAACCTTCAGATTGAAAAATTAAATGCTTTTTTTAATAGAAAGAGCGACATCAAAAGCTACTACATTTAACAAACGGGCCGAAAGAAGTCAATCATACTAGAGTTTTGGTTTTATATTGATTATCATTTAACGACCTGATACCATTTGTTTAGTTATAAGTAGAGAAATAGGAAGATGTATGCCCTCCGTAATATTAAATTACCATATAGGAGAACATCTAAGCGATAGTCATTCGTTGTCCAACTACCCCATAAAGGAATACATTACTTGCCGATGTGTTGTACCAGCACTGGATCGACTAATGTATTAAAGAAATATTGTTCGGTACTATTGTTATTTTGAATAAGATGCAATAATGCATCTATGGCTTTTTGTCCTTGTTCTGAAGGGAAATGTTCTACAGATGCCAAAGGTGGAAATTCAATATACTTTGAAATGGGCGAATTAGCGAAACTAGCAAACTCTATTTCTTCATTAACCCTGATTCCAAGTTTTAGTGCATGCCCAATTGCAAAGGATGCCACATCATCACTAAAGGCAATAATTGCTGTGGGTTTAAGTCTACGTTTGAGCAAAGTTTCCAACGTCATGACCACCCCTTCTTTCGTCAGATCACAATTCATCACCAAGAAAGGATCAAATTCTAGGGAATTTTTTTTCAATCCCTTTAGATAGCCTTCTTTTCTTTGCTTACTTTCCCATAGTTTACGGGGGCCATTGATAAAGGCAATATGCTTATGCCCTCTTTTTACAAGGAAATCAACCGTTTCCATGCTACCTTTTTTGATATTGCAGGTTACATAATGAATATTTTCTATGGGCGGTATCCGATCAAAATATACGACTGGTATTATGGACTTCTTCAGCTGCTCAAAATGATCAAAATCCATCGTATTTTTAGCTACAGAAACCAACAAGCCATCCACACCAGATGACTTCATCTGCTCCACCATCTGTTTTTCACGTTTCTGGTCATCGTGAGACTGGGCGACGGTGATGACATAATTGTTCTTGTACGCGATGTCTTCAATAGCACTAATTGCGGCAGAAAAAAAACTCTCCGACAGCTCGGGCAGGATGACGCCGATATTAAATGTTCTTCCCTGCTTGAAAAAGATTGCTTTCTGATTGGGCAGATACCCCATTTCATCGGCAGTTTCCATCACCAACTGCTGTGTAGCCAAACTAATGCCTGGATGTTTATGTAGCGCCCTAGAAATAGTGGAAAAAGACAAATTCAATCTCTTTCCAATCTCCTTGATGGTCACATTCTTTTTCATGCCGAGTAAATATATTTTAGTTGACAGCTTTCGATTTGTGCTGTGAGCATTCAGAATTTAGAAGCTCTCAATCACCATCTAAGCGTAGGCAACATTAGTAATCAACATGATAGTCTTTTGGAAAACTCTTGGCAGACCATGCCTTTTTTGCTGTCCATTCGGCAAAAGGCGCTGACCAAAATGGATCTGTAGCAGGTAAACCCAAAGGTAAAAAAGACAAAGTGGCCATATAAAGACTCCCTGTTGAGGTATAATAATCTGCGATCTCTGGTTGATGACCACAAAAACCAAGTTGTAGCCATCCTTTATCGTCAAAGGTTCCCTTCACATCATACATATTCTTTTTTACTAATGTTAAGGCGCATCTCACTTGTGCTGGATTGATACCTTTAGGTAGCTTATTCATCAACGCCACCTGACTTAACACCTGAAACGCACTGGTTCTGTAAGTAATAGACCTACCAATAGGAGGAAATGTACCCTCTGGAGAAATCATTCTTTCCTGCCCTACCGCATAACGTTGCATACGTTTTAAAGCTAATTCATATTTAGCTGGCTCTATCATTTGATGTTTTACTAGCACTGCCAAAGTATCTACCATCATAGGATGGATCACAAAAGAATTATAATAGTCGAACGCTAAATTTGGTCCATCACCATACCAACCGTCACCTTTATACCACTCATTAAGTTTAACAATGCCTTCATTCAATCTTTCTTTATCAATATCCTCACCTACTGTCAACAAAAAGGCTTCAGTTATTGAGCCGAATAACAGCCAATTGCTTTTGAAAGGCTTTCTGTTTCTAAGAGATTTAAAAGAGGCAATGATGGACTGCTTAGTTTCTACTTTTAATGGTTCCCATAATGCTTTAGGCGCTCTCAAAAAAGCATGCGCTAAATAGGCCGCATCTACGATAGGTTGAGCATCCCTATTAAAAGTGAGTTGATCGGGGCTACCATTTGCGAAACAGTTGTCCAAACCTTTCACCGCCTCTACCCTCATTTTTTTTCTAAGCTTTCCTTCGTCAGTATCGTCATCAGGCAAGGCTAACCAAGGAGCTATGCCTGCATAAGTACGACCAACAGCCTCTAAATAAGACACTTTTGGTGACCTCGAATCAAATGTTGGCGAAGTAACCAGAGGCATATTTTTAACCAATGTACCTGCTGCCAAATTAGACACCACGGGGTTGGCTATTTTATAAAGTAACTGATACCAATAAGTCCTATCATTGATTGGTTTTATTGCTTTCTTGTTTTTTTTCTCTTCAGCTAAAACTGTTTCAGGCTTAATTATTCCAGTTAAACCTGCAATGGACATTGCTGTTAAAAAATTTCGTCTCTTCATGATTTTACTTTTATAGATACCAGTTTTTATAACGCATCAAAGCTTCAAGATAATAATAATCGGCATAAGTCAACGGCACGTCAATCTCTGATTTTAAGGGTAGCGCTCCTGTGCTATGCTTTAATAAAAATCCACCATTGGAACCCTCTTCTGCGGTATATTCTTTAGAAGATAGCGATACTAGCATTTCTCTTGCTTGGTCTGTATAATATTTTTTGTCTTTAGAAGAACTATATTGTCCCAGTTCCAATAATGCCGACGCAATAATGGCTGCAGCCGATGCATCTCTATAAGTATTTGGAATATCTTTGGCATTAAAATCCCAATACGGAATTTTATCTTTTGGCAAAGTGGGGCTATTTAAGATATAACTAGCTATGTTTTGGGCAAAACCAAGGTATTTCTTATCTTTTGTAAAACGGTACATCATGGTATAGCCATATAAAGCCCAGCCTTGTCCCCTGCTCCATGCGGAGTCATCGCTGGCTCCTTGAGCAGTTCCTTTTCTCACTACCTCGCCATTAGTCATATCATAATCTACCACATGGTACGAACTAAAATCAGGCCTAAAATGGTTAGCTAATGTCGCATCAGCATGATTTAAGGCAACCTCTTTATATTTTTGATCTCCACCATTTTGGGCAACCCATAATAAAAGCTCCAGATTCATCAAATTGTCAATAATTACCGGTCCTTTCCATTTCTTACTTGAGTTCCACGATTGGATCACCTTTGCATCTGGTCTATAGCGGGTAGTTAATGATGCCGCCGCAGTATCTATTGTTGTTTTGTATTCTGGTTTTTTATTGAGACGATAGGCGTTCCCGAAACTACAATACATCATAAAGCCTAAATCATGGTTTCCCGTATAATGTTTTTCTTTTGCAAGCGAAGCTAATCTCAGCTCTGCTTCCTTTAGAGTTGTTTCATCTTTAGTGTATTCGTATATGTAAAGTAATGAACCAGGATAAAACCCACTGCACCACCACTTGGTGTCACTAGTTTCGAACTTGTTGCTTTTGGCATAAAAAGTTTTTGGCATACGTCCAATTGGTGTATTACTAGCCAATATGCGATATTGTTTCTCCGCTAATTTATACTGCCTATCAATTAACTGTCGCATATCTTCTTTTGAACTTTGCGCTGTTACATCGCTAATGCAAAAAAATAACAATAGGCAACAGATTATTTTTTTAATTGAGTTGGGAGCTAAAAAGAAATATTCACTATTCATATTATAAATCATTTGTGTCTTAAAGGGAGTAACGGGGTTTTATTTTATGCAATTAGTCTTTAAAAGCGTGTAACTTTTGGCACTTAACATTAAGTCTTGGCTTTTCAAATCAAAGTTGATAAATCACTATTTTAAAAAAGGCTAAAATCCTAAACAAAAGGGTAGAAAAACCCAAAAATCATACGTAATTGGCCTATTTTAAATCCCACTCATTACAATTCCTAGTTATTATTATTTATTTTTACTTGAACCGAACAACCTTCACTTTCTAATTTTTATGAGATTTAAAACTTTTGTTGGAATATTCTTTCTTTTATTCTTTTCAAGCAGTTTTTTCTACGCTAAGGCGCAGCGTGATTTACACTTTTTCAGCCGAACGGTAGAAGATGGTTTATCTCAAAACTCGGTAATGGCAATTGCCCAAGATAGCACAGGATTGATATGGCTAGGCACTAGGCAAGGTATTAATAGATACGATGGATATCACTTTAAAAATTATAGCAAAAGTAACACTGAAGGAAGACGTAATGAGCAAGAAGAAATTACTTCATTAATTACGGATTATACGGGCACATTGTGGGCAGGCACTACTACTGGATTACAAAAATATAACCTTAAAAAAGATAAATTCGAAAACGTAGCACAGCTAAATGAACCGATAGAACTACTATATCAGGATGATGAAAAAAACTTATGGGTAGGTACACATAGCGGATTAAAATTATTAACCAATAGCAATCGGCATACTTTCAGCACCTTTCTTTTTAGTAAAAAGGCTGACGATCCTGTGAACAACATTTATGCCTTATGCAAAGATAAAAACGGTCATATTTGGATTGGTACTGCCGATGGGCTTATACAAGCAACCTATCAAAAAGGAGTTTTCAACTTTAAAAGAATCAACTTTCTCAAGCAAGCAACAAATGGCTACATCACCGCTGTAGCAAAAGATAAAGACCAAAACACTTGGTTAGGGACCGCCAACGGCCTTTACGTATTGAATAACAATGGACAGCTTTTTAAAACTTTTTTTCATACGGAGGGCAATAAAAATTCGCTTGTGCATAATGATATTCGGGAAATTATGCCCGATGAAGACGGTACGATGTGGATTGGCACACAAAATGGTCTAAGTATTTTTAATCCTCGCACTGGTTTATTTACCAATTATCAGCACAATCCAGAAACAACAGGCAGCATTAGCCATAACTCTATTCACCACCTCTTTAAAGATCGAAATAAAAATATCTGGATTGGCACTTATTTCGGCGGCGTAAACGTAATTTATCCTGTATCAACAAAATTTAAGGTTTACCGTAATGGAAAATCGTCAAGCAGCATTAGTGGAAATGTAGTGAGTGCCATAGCTGAAGGAAGACAAAGCCAATTGTGGGTTGGAACTGAAGGTGCTGGGATCAATCTCTTCAATAAAACGTCTAATTCCTTTAGCAGTTATAAACACGATCCAGGCAACCCCAGTAGCATCAGTTCAAACCTCGTAAAAATCCTTGTGAGGGACAAGTATCACGACAGTAACATTGCCATAGGCACGCATCGAGGGATCATCAATATACTGAACACATCAACTGGAAAATTTCAGAGAATTGAAAATGTAAAAGATACCAAAGGCACAATCGGTTCGGCAGAAATTATTGCTTTGGCGTATGATAGTAATGGTATCCTGTGGATTGGTTCTTTAAATGGAATAACTACTTTACAAAGCAAAAATGGACTTTATCCAAATATAACGACCAGAAGCCCGTTAAATAATGTCCTTAAAAATAAAGGGATACTTAACCTTTTTGCAGACTCTAAAAACAACTTATGGATAGGAACTTCTACTGGACTTTATCGATATCAATTAAGCAATAAGAAACTAAGTAGCTTTAACGAAGCAAATCATCCAGATAGTCTCCAATCAGATTATATTAATTGTGTAGCAGAAGCCGCAAATGGAGATATACTTATTGGCACCAATTCGGGCGGACTTAGCATTTACAACATCAAACTCAACTCATTCAAGACCTATTCTGAAGCCAATGGCTTAATTAACGACAATGTATTAGGCGTAGTGGAAGACAACAGTGGCAATTTATGGATCAGTACCACTAATGGGCTATCAGAATTCAATCCGAAGACCAAACGATTTAGAAGCTACACCAAAAGTGATGGTTTAGCAGGTAACGAATTTAACAACCGTTCCTATTTTAAAGACAGTCAGGGTGAAATTTTCTTTGGAGGCATTAACGGACTCACCTCTTTTTATCCCGCAGAAATACAATCGAATAATTATGTGTCGCCATTAGTCCTTACCAGTTTAAGACTTTTTAATAAGCCCGTAAGTGTTGATGATGAGAATGGCATTTTAAAAAATAATTTAAACCTTGCCGAAAAACTAGATTTTAATTACGACCAAAATAATTTTACCCTAGAATTTTCATTGTTGAACTATGTTAAATCTGACAAAAACAAGTATGCCTACAAATTAGAGGGATATGATAAGGACTGGAAATATGATTCGACACCCATTGCATCTTACACCAATCTTCCACCTGGCAATTATCGTTTTGTAGTAAAAGGAATAAATAATGATGGCATTCCGGGCAGCGCTGTACGTACTTTAAAGATTCATATTAATCCTGCACCATGGTTATCTTGGTGGGCATACTTATGCTACGTCATCATATTGTTTAGCATTTTGTTTTTAACGCTAAGATATTTCTTTATTCGAGCACTTCTAAAAAGAACGGAAAACGTTCAACAAATGAAGCTCAAATTTTTCACACATGTATCCCACGAAATCAGAACTCCCTTAACGCTCATTTTAGGTCCATTAGAATCTCTTTTGAAAAATACGACTGACCAACCAGAAATTCACAAGCAAATTATACCTATTAAAAACAATGCAGATAGGTTGCTTAAATTGGTTACCGAGTTGATGGATTTTAGAAAAATGGAAACGGGAAATCTAAAACTCCATCTCGCACAATATGATATCATACAATTTGTACAACAGATGTTCGAAGTCTTTAAAGACTTAGCCTTAAGTAAAAATATCAGTTACCATATTGAAGTGCCAACAAGCCCTATAAGAATATGGATGGACAGCGTGCAGATGGAAAAAGTTTTTTTCAACTTGCTATCTAATGCGTTTAAGTTTACGAATAACAATGGCACCATCAGCCTCGTTGTAACAGAGACGGATCAAAAGGTTATCATACAAATTAGAGACAATGGCATAGGAATACCAGAAAGTAGCAAGAATAAACTTTTCAGTGACTTTTTTCAAATAGATAATCCTGGATCTGACCACATTGGGTCGGGCATTGGTTTGGCGTTGACTAAAAGTATCATAGTAGCACATGGTGGAGAAATTTCTATTGAAAGCGTACAGCAAACGCCAGAACAAGCAGGAGATACCAAGTTTACGGTAACGTTAAAAAAAGGTCAGTTGGCGATTAATGAAGACTATGAGGGGACCAACACCGCCACAACTAATCGCATTTATAAAGTTGATGCTCAATACGACACCCAACCGCTAACAAATGAAACGCCTATCTCTTTTAGTGAAACCGTGTTGATTGTAGAGGACAATCCCGAGATTAGGCAGATGCTGTACCATTTATTACACTCCCATTATAACGTTATTGAAGCCGAGAATGGACAAAAAGGATGGGAAACGGCAACGGAACTTTTACCAGACCTGGTCATTTGTGATGTGATGATGCCGATCATGAATGGATTGAAATTATGCAGCGATTTAAAAACAGACGACAGAACATCTCATATTCCAATTATCTTGCTCACCGCAATGGACTCGCACTTACAACAAGTGGATGGGCTGGAAACTGGAGCAGACATTTATATCACCAAGCCATTTAGTACCGAACTACTTTTGCTTAACGTAAGGAATCTTTTACAGGCCCGAAAGGTAATGCGGAAAAAATTTACTGAAGAGGTTAACCTTAAGCCACAAGACATTACCATCAACAAAACCGATCATGATTTTATGCTAAAGGTTATTCAATTTATTGATGATAAAATGGCTGACCAGCATTTTGTTGTACAGGATCTCGCCAATGAAGTAGGAATGAGCCAGCCAGTGCTTTACAAAAAAATAAGGGCCATCACAGATCTTTCCGTAAATGATTTCATTAAGTCGATACGACTAAAAAAAGCTGCCTCACTATTGGCAACCAATCAGTATAATATCTCTGAGGTTTCGTATTTAGTAGGCTTTAACGATGCTAAATATTTCAGTAGGGAGTTCAAAAAACAATTTGGTCATACGCCAAAATCCTATTTAAAAACCATTAATCAAAATCCAGAATAGAAGTATAGAATTCCTATCAACCTTAACAATAATGCAAAATAACATACGCCGTTCCTTCTTTATTTTATTGCTTCTTTCTCTAGCATTTTTGACCAAAGCTCAAAAAATTATACCCATTATCCCCAAACCCCACACTTATCAAAAACAATCGGGCAGTTTTAAGTTGTCTAAAACGACATCTGTAATTAATACTCCAGCAAGTGCAAAAGTTGCCTGGTATTTCAAAAGCGAGGTATTGCGGCATACAGGTATATCTCTAGCTACTACTACCCAGCATACCTCAACCATCACTTTCAGTATTTTACCTGAAAAGAAAATGACCAATAATACCTATAAACTTGTGATGCTTGACAATAAAATCAACATAGAAGCTGCAAGCGATGAAGGGCTTTTTATGGGCGCAGTGTCTCTATTGCAACTCATCAGACAAACTCCAATAGTTGCTAAGCATATTGACCTACCCAACTGGAATATTGCCGATAAACCACAATTTGAATGGAGGGGATTCATGCTCGATGAATCAAGACACTTCTTTGGGGTAGAAAAAGTAAAACAATTACTCGATTGGATGGCCTTCTATAAATTAAATCGGTTCCATTGGCATTTAACTGATGAACCTGGTTGGCGTATAGAGATCAAAAAATATCCACTTTTAACGCTTATAGGCGGCATAGGTAATTTCGTAGAAGAAAATGCACCGACAAAGTATTATACACAGGAACAAATCAAAGAAATTGTTGCCTATGCGGCTGAACGTTTTATCACTATAATCCCCGAAATTGATATGCCAGGGCATGCTACGGCTGCCAACAGAGCTTATCCGCAACATTCTGGTGGAGGTTCTGAAAAACATCCCGAATTTACCTTTCATCCAGGAAAGGAAAGTACTTATCAATATCTAAGCAATATACTGAGAGAGGTAAATACTTTATTCCCTTCTGGATTGATACATATTGGCGGAGATGAAGTAAGCTTTGGCAATCAAAATTGGAACAGTTTTCCAGAGGTTAAACAGTTAATGCAAAAAGAAAAACTAAATGACCTTAAGGATGTAGAACGTTATTTTATCAAAAGGATGTCCGACACCCTTACAAGCATTAACAGTAAGACCTTGGCATGGGATGAAGTTGTAGATTTTAAATTACGAAAAGACAGTACGATCATCTTTTGGTGGCGCCATGATCAACCTCAACAACTAAATCAAGCAATAAGTAATGGACATCAAGTTGTTGTATGCCCACGTCTCCCTTTCTATTACGATTTTGTACAAGACAGCACCCATAACTATGGCAGGAAATGGGAAGGGAAATTTAACACACTAAAATCCATATATAACTACAGCCTTCCAGCAATAAGCAGCCATAATAGCCATCAAATCTTAGGTGTACAAGCCAACCTTTGGACCGAGACTGTAGAAAATACAAATAGGCTAGACTATCTGGTTTTCCCCAGAATGACTGCTTTGGCAGAAGTAGCATGGAACAGCCCATCAAACCGAACAGATTTTGATGGCTTTATGCAGCGTTTAAAATATCAGCTACCATTATATGATGAAGCTGGATTGTATTACTACAACCCTTTCAAACCGTACAACAACCCTGAACCGGTAAAAATTAAGAAAAGGAAATTAAGATTCAATACAGAAAATTAGGAAACTAGTCAAAGCGAATTCAACAAATGCTGAAACAATTTATTTGCTTATTAAAGCAAAGTATAGTTTATAAAAAATTAACAATAGATACTTTATCCAATGATTAAAATGAAGAAAATTAGCATTGCTTTAGTCGCATTGTCTATGAGTTTAACAGTATATGCCCAAACTGTCACTGTCGACAATTATTACAATAAGGAAAACAGAAAATTGAAAGATGGCCGGACTGAAGACTTCCACTATTTATGGACCGATAAAACAACGTCGGGTTTTTCCATCCTGGGTGAAACATTTTTAAAAAATGGAGCGAAAGCTTTAACGACGTTGACACAAGCGCCAACTATGCAGAATTTAAAAAAAACGGATATATACATTATTGTAGATCCTGATCATTTAGGCGATAGTCCAACTCCTAACTATATGGATGAAAAAAGTGTTCAAACAATTGCCAATTGGGTAAAGGAGGGCGGTGTGTTGTTATTAATGGGCAATGACGAAGCAAATGCCGATTTGAAGCATTTCAATATCCTTGCGGCGAAGTTTGGTTTTACTTTTAATAGCGATATCATTTTAGCCGTAAAGGACGATGAGCATTTTGATTACGGAGGACTTTCTACTTTAGGCAGTAGCTTGTTTAAAACGTCTAAGCATATATTTATCAAAAATGCGGCTTCTATCGCTATTCAACATACGGCAACTCCTATATTGAAAACAAAAGACGGCAAAAATGCCATAGTTAGTGCTAAATATGGGAAAGGAATAGTATTAGCAGTGGGTGATCCTTGGCTTTATAATGAATATACCAATGGAAGATTACCAGCCAGGTTTGAGAATGATAAAGCTGCCGATGATTTAACCCAATGGCTCCTAGAAAAGACTAAAAAAGTTCAATAAGATAACTTAGCAGAGACTTACAGCGTTTTAAAAATCTTCGTAAGCCTGCTAAAATGTTTATCCCTGCATTAATTAGGAAGTCACAAACAGATAGGTAGAAGGCAAAAAAAACGGGGTAAATGAAACTGAATTTCAATTACCCCGTATGTGGTGCCTGCTGGGATCGAACCAGCGACACAAGGATTTTCAGTCCTTTGC
>NZ_QMHN01000007.1:0-90672 GCF_003313385.1 Pedobacter chitinilyticus
TGCTCTACCAACTGAGCTAAGGCACCTCCGTTTGGGAATGCAAATGTAGTTCTTTTTTAAAAAGTGAGATGAAAATACCCTTTTTATGAGAGTTATTTTAATGAAAGCACCTTCAAAACCAAAGAAGCCTACATTTTTCAAACCCTATTACTGCTTTACCCTAGCCTCTACACCTTCAGTGGTCATCACAATTCTTTTGATGTTTCCATCAGGATGATATTCTAAATCATCTATACAAATCGAACGACTGAAGCTACTTCCCTCGGTTTCAATAGCGCCATTATGATAAATAAAGTACCACTTGCCTTTAAATTCCACAATTGCTTGGTGGTTGGTGTTACTATTCCCTGCAATTTCATTTAAGATGCCTTTGTACTCATATGGCCCTTCTATTTGATCGGCCATGGCATAGGCAATTTTTTCGGGGAAAGCAGTAGCATAACTGAGGTAATATTTATTCTTATACTTGTGCATCCAAGGGGCTTCCGTAAAATTAAAATCCTTAAAATCTATTTTCTTCACGGGGCCATCTATTTCTATCATGCTTGGTTTGAGCTTGGCATAGTAACATTCGCGGTTACCCCAAAATATCCAAGCCTGGCCATCATCATCTACAAAAACAGCAGGATCTATACAAGCCCAAGAGTGTGTAGAAGCAAAACAATCTTTATTGGTTAACAAGGGTTTGCCCAAAGCATCTTTGAAAGGTCCTTCAGGTCTATCAGCAACGGCTACGCCTATGCCCGACCAATTGGTGCTAACATACCAATAGTATTTTCCATTACGCGCTATCACCTGTGCGGCAAAGGCATCGCCACTTTTAGCCCATGCAAAATCACCTATTTTTAAGGGCACAGGATATTCGGTCCAGTTTTTCAAATCAGTGGTCGAATATACCAACCAGTCTTTCATCTTGTAATTCTTTTGACCACCCGCAAAATCATGTCCAGCATAAAGCCAAAGGGTGTCGCCTTTCACCATAGCCGCTGGATCTGCAGTGTATTCATGCGTAATGATAGGGTTACCCTTCGACTGAAAATGGTAACGATCATTTGGGGCAGCAGGTTGTAGCAAAACCTCTGGTACTCCGCCCCATTTATTTTGTAAACGGCGTACTTCTTCTTTGGTAATCCCAATGATACTACCGTGCCTCGGATTAAAGTTTTTCGTAAACTGCTCTGGCTTTGCGGTGAAACTATTCAAGTCTTTACTGCGCTGAAATTCATAACGCAAGTTGGTATATAGGTCATACATCAAAATATATTCATCAGTATGGTTTAGCTTGAATACACTAGAACCTTCTACTGCAATGGTAGTATCTGCGTAGGCATCTAAATACTTAAAATCTTCTACCCAAGGGCCCTTTAAAGATTTACTAGTGGCTTTTTGTATGCCATTTTTAATTTCCTTTCCCGCAGCATCTTTAGTATTGCCTTTATAAAACAGGTGATAAATGCCGTCTTTGTAAATGATGTCGCCATCAATAGCACCATACTTTGGTTTGAACATCAATTTCGGTTCGGCGTCAAACCCATTAAAGTCCTTATTGGCATAAGCGCTGTAAAAATTCAATTCGTTACTGTTATGAAAACGAACGGTAAAGTAAACAAGGTATTTCTTTGCTTTTACATCGTAAATCGTTTGAGGTGCCCATACCCATTTTACCTTCGCAAATTTTTGGGGATAAGCTTTGGCCAAGTCTATGATATGATGCTTCCAGTCAATCAAGTCTTTTGATTTCAACAGCACAATGCCTGGATTACTGTTCCAACCATTTTTGACGGTAAACATGTCTGTAGCCGTGATGAGAAAACCTCCATCTTCGGCCCTAAGGATATGCGGATCGCGTATGCCGCCTGTTTGGGAAATATCGGCAGAAGATATCACGGGTTGATTAAGGTTTAAAGCAAACCAATTTACCGCATTCGCACTTACCCCAAATCGCAATTGCTCTTGTTTAAATTTATCACTGGAGCCTTCGAAATAGGCAAAAAGATAACCTACAAAATCTTTTTCATTGGCTTTCATTTGGGCAAAGCCACTTTTGAAGATCAGCAACAATAAAACAACAATTGAAAATCTATTCATAATTTTTAGTCTATTAAATAGCTGCCATTTAACAATATTTATCTAGTGTTTTATTTGTCTTATTGCTTTAGCAAGCTCAGGCTCCTAGAGCTGAAAAAGCAGAAAAAAAGCCACGGCTGTGCCCTGTTCCATCAAAGTTATCGGTAGGCTAATCACTACTTAACCGAACAGGCCAATGCCGATTTAGGTAAACGAAATATTGGTGCTAAGGCTAACATCATCCCATAACAAAGCACCGCTAATTCTAATCTAAATCTATCAACGTTAGTTTTCATTAAAAACCGATAAATCCCACTGGTCCATCCACCTGAGTACGGGCAAATCATTTTCAAACTTGATTGGCAACCATACGTAGCGTCCATCTATTGGGTTTGACGGTCGCCACCTATCAGCCATAAAAACAAAGGCATCTTTTTTACCTTGTACTGGAAAGATATAAGTGCCTTGAGACTGAAATGTCAGTTCTGCTCCAGTGCCTACACACGGATTAGGATATAGTTTCCACTCGCCCAAAATATTGTCAGCAACCAACAACCGGGCGGCATTAGGATCCCAACCTGTACAGCCAGAAGTAATCATGAAATATTTACCGTTTCTTTTAAAGATCGCTGGTGCTTCGTTATGCCCTCCTGGCTCCACCCTAATATATTTTCCTGTATGCCTCGTATAATCGTCTGTTAATTCGGCAATTTGCAGGGTTAAGTTTTCTTCCGACGAATAAATATGGTAAGCTTTTCCATTATCATCTACAAACAAGGTCATGTCTCTCGACATTTGTCCTCCATAGAAATACTCACGAACAAACAAACCTTGTTCTACTCCCTCCCTCCATTTTGGAGTCCACCATTTACCGTAGTCATCTGCTTTTAGCTTTATTTTTCTGTTTTCTTGAGATAGGTTTATGGGCCAGTAACCCGCATTTACCCTTGAGGCATGTAGAAATTGATAAGGTCCAGTCACTTTGTCGCTAACTGCGATACCCGTGTAAGCAGCTTCGTATCCCCTTCTAAAAAGCTCCAAATGGAAATACATCACAAATTTTTTGGTCAGCTCATTATATATCACCTTGGGCCTTTCGATGGTACATCCCTTGTAAATCAAACTTTCAGGACTGTCGTCAACAGAAAGGGCAACACTTTCATTCTTCCAATGATAGAGGGCCTTTGATGAATAACAGGTTACGCCAACGTAAGCATTATTAGATTTTTCGCCTTTGTGCTCACCAAACCAATAATAAGTTCCTTTATGATACAGCATTCCACCGCCATGCGCATTAATATGCTTCCCTTGGTCGTCTTTCCAAAGCTCACCTGGCCTAATGGTGCTTTGTTTTTGTTGGGCGAAACTTTTCCCCGCAAGCAATAGAAAAACCGCGATCAGTATTTGTTTTAACATTTTAATCGTTTAATTATTTTAACATGCTGTAGGTAAGGATTAGCCATTTTACTTTCCGTCGCTAATCAACATTACCCCACCTTCTGGCTGGATGGTGAATACTATTTTTCCATTTTTATTCATCTGAATTGGCTTCAACGCTGGGCTACGATCCTGTTGATCTGAATACAACAAAACATTCGCTCCCGCTAGCATGGGTAGGGTAACGTCTATCTTTTTAGCTGTTTTTTCTGCGTTGATGCCCGCGATATACCATTTATCTTTACTTCTTCTTGCCAAAACACAATACTTGCCAGGATAACCGTCGATAAATACTGTTTCATCCCATGTAGTAGGCACATTCTTCATAAAATCGATCACAAAACTTTCACGGTCGGTAAGGTTGTTGGGCGTGATCCCAAAATTTTGTACCGAAGACTGGAACACTACCGAAGTAGCCAACTGAAAAATATCGGTGGTTTTACGAATGGTGCCTCCATTATTGCCTCGGTTATGACGCGTATTCAGTAAAACTGGACCAAAATCCATACTGGCCACACTGTTACGTATAAATGGGTGCAAGGTGGCATTATAGGCTTCGTAATCATTAGCATGCTGGGTAAAAACCAAGTTTTCAGAAGCAAGCACCGCTTCGGCACTTACAAAATTAGGATACATGCGCTCCCAACCTCTAGGTAAAGTGCAGCCATGAAAAATAACGCCTAAGCCGTAATCATTTGCATCCGAAAGAATGTCCTCATACAGCTGGATGGTTTCCTGTTTATCGCCTCCAAAAAAATCTACTTTTATGCCTTTAACTCCCAAGCTTTTCATCCAAGCCATTTCTTTTTTGCGGACCGTAGAAGTGTTCATCCTATTTCTGGGACCTTGTGGGGCATCATTCCAAAAGCCATTGGAGTTATACCATAAATAGGCGTTTACCTTTTTACTTTGTGCATACTTAATGAGCTCCTCTGTTTTTTTATAGCCCACCTGTGTGTCCCACAAAGCATCAATCAAAATAAATTCATAACCCATTTGCGCTGCCAAATCAATAAAAATGATTTGATCGTTATAATTCATACTGTTATCCTGCCATTCAAGCCAGCTCCAAGTAGCACGACCAAATTGATAATCGGTAGATGGCTGATACAATGGTTTTATCACATCAAAAGGAATGGTGGTCTCCACGATAGGCTTTAACTGGTCACCAATGGTAATGGTGCGCCAAGGTGTTTCGCCAGGCAAGGTGACGGCTGGCTTAGCGCTACCAATGCCGTTATTTTCACCAGACTCGGGAAAAGCGATGGTGTAGAGCCCGTCTTTAGTTCCCTCGCTAAGCTTAGCAGCACAATACAAACTGCTTACCCCAGTTTCTGAAACCAGTGCCCAACCATTATTGCCCACATGAAACAGCCCTGGAAAAGTATAACCCATACCATATTTGGAGGGTGTTCCTATAGGTTCGTCGGCCACATATTCCTCTTCGTAACTAGGCTTTGTTTTTTTCCAGCCAATCATTGGGCTAGCTTGCGGTGTTAAAAATGTGGTGGTTGATGAAGGAAATTTAAAACCTGTTAGCTCTTTTTCGATGATACAGCGTAACGTTTCGCCTTTCTTTAATAGGATATATTTTAAAGCAAAATCGTTATTGCTTACCCTAAACACCATATCGATACGTTCCTTTTTTGGGGTTTCGTACGATAAAATCTTTTCTATGGCATTAACCGTAACTTCAGACTTTTTGATTCGGCTTTGTTGGTAGGTTTCTTTGATAACAGAATCTTTTTGGCCTACTAATTTAAGTTGCTTACTAAAATCGCTCACGTTGGAAATTAAGCCTAATGGTGAATTTTCAAGGATTTTTTTCCCTTTATAGGAAGCACTGTAATAAACGCTCCCCATCTCATTTTGAGAAATGGCAAGTACCAAATATTTATCGGGACTACTGATTGCAATGGTAGGTTGAATTTGGGCTTTTACAGAAAAATATATCCCTAAAACTGCCGATAGTAAAATTATTTTTTTATTCATCTTTTGTAGCGCTTTTGATGTTGATCATTTACCATCGGTTTTTGAGACCATCTTTACAGCACTTACTTCTTGAGGTAACCATACCGCCATTTCTCCGCTCCCACGGTGTAACCACGAATAGTAAGGAATAAGGGTAAAGGAAACTTGTTGAGGTGCTAACCAACCTTTTTCATTCACTAAAAGCGACTGTGCTTGCACTTTTAACTGTTTAATGCCATGAAGCATACCAGGTTGATCAAGCACTTGTATTTGGGGTTGAGCGGGCAACAAAACACTTGGAATAGAAAAATTGTTATCGGGCCACTCGGCACAATATACAATGGGACCTCTTTCAAAAGCGATTTTTCCCAAATCATCTTTCACATTCGCATTGGCTTTTACCACGCGTGGTTGCATGTCGAAACTTACTTCTACTACATCTCCTTTTGTCCAAGCTCGTTCTATGGTGAAATAGCCATTTTCGATCCTACTTTCTACGGGCCTCCCATTCAATTTGATCTTAAATCCTAACTGTTGCTGATCTGAGAAATGATATAAATCACTTGGCAACACCTTGCCCTGCACCCATCCCGGAATCCTTATTTTTAAAGCGATAGTTTGTTTGCCTTGTGGATTGATTTCCATCCTTACTGCTCCGTCCCAAGGATAGGCCGTTGTTTGTTTGATTTGAACTTTTTTTCCATTTACAGAAAGTTCGGAAGAACTGCCCATAAACAGATTTACAAAAACCTGTTGCGCTTTTACGGCATAAACGTAACCTGGCAAGGAAGGAATAAAGCGGCTTAAATTAGAAGGGCAACAAGCACAACCAAACCATGATTGGCGGGTACAGGCTTGCTGGTTAAATTTATATTTCCCATCTGATTCTAAAGGGTTAGGATAGAAAAACTCACCTCCATCTAAAGACACGCCAGAAATTAAGCCGTTGTATAAAGTACGTTCTAACACATCGTAATATTTGGCATCGCCGTGCAATAAAAACAAACGATGGTTCCAATACACATTGGCAATGGCCGCACAGGTTTCATTATAAGCGGTTAGGTTAGGTAATTCATAAGCTTTACCAAAAGCCTCTCCTTGATGAGTTGCGCCAATGCCTCCAGTGATATACAATTTTTTAGCAACTACGTTATCCCAAATCTTGTCAATGGCATGAATGTAGGCCGTATCACCCGTTAGTGCCGCCACATCGGCCATGCCCGAATACATATAAGCCGCACGAACTGCGTGGCCCACGGCCTCGTCTTGCTTGAGTACAGGTTGATGCGACTGGCTGTAGGCTTGTTTAATAGTGGTGTAGCCTCTTTTATCCAAGAAAAACTTGGCCAAATCCAAATATTTTTGCTGCCCCGTAACGATATACAGTTTTGCCAAGGCCATTTCGGCAATCTGATGTCCTGGAACAATGGTTAATTTGCCTGGGGCATTGCCTATTGCTCTTTCCGCACAATCGGCGTATTTAATAGCAATATCCAAGAAATTACGTTTACCAGTAGCCTGATAATGGGCTACCGCGCCTTCGATCATGTGCCCCAGGTTATACAGTTCGTGGCTTAAGTCTTCTTCTTTTTCCCATCTTTTAGTGCCCGACCAAGCATGGGGATGTGTTGGATTCATGGTTCTCGAAGTATACAGATAGCCGTCGGGTTCTTGCGCTGCTGCAACAATTTTCAGCACACTATCAATGTACTTTTCCAGTTTTTTGTTCGGGTAGGTTTGCAGCGAATAACTGGCACCTTCAATGGTTTTATATACATCCGTATCATCAAACGAAAAGCCTTCTACTTTATAGGCTACTGAAGGATGGGCCGCTTTGATGAAGTTCTCATATCTTCCCGTTTCTTCGCTTTTACGAAAGGCAAGTGGTATGGTTACTTCTCTGCTCGCTTTCAATCTTTGCCCCCAAAAACTATCGGTTACTTTCACCGAGGTGAAAGGCACGGGCGTAATTGGATATCCAGAATGGTTACTTTTATTTTTTTGGGCACTTACTTCTCCAACAACAAGGGCTAGAATGGCTATGATAAAGGTTTTCTTCATTTTTAAAACGCTCTCTTACTTAATTTGATTTTCCTTTTGATAGACCCTTACATAATCGATCTCAAAACGATTTGGGAAAACAGTGTCTCCTACTTCTCCTCCATTCATTCCGCCGATGGCCAAATCCAACAACATATAATGCGGCTGCTTAAACGGATTTAATCCTACTTTATCTTTGTTGTGCAAATCCTTCATCTCCACTTTGTTCAACAACATATCATCTACATATAAAGCAATCGAATTTTCGTCCCAATCCATTCTCCAGGTGTGAAACTTACTTGCCCATTTTTTACCTCCCAATGCTTTAATATCTTTTGTTTTACTGAACCAATGCGCTTTATAACGTTGATCGGTACCTATGGCAATATTAGCCAGCAACATGTTACGATAATACTCCATAATGTCGATCTCGCCATTGGAAGGCCATTCGCCCGCCACACCCAAAGTCCACCAAGCTGGCCACATGCCGCTGCTCACATCAATTTTGGCTCGCATTATAAAACGACCGTATTGCCAACTGTGCTTACCCGCTGTATTTACACTGGCCGAAGTGTATTCGATGGTTTTACGTGCCGCTCCCCAATGTTTACTGCCTTCTTTGTAGGTTGGATTAGCTTGCTGAACTTTACGGGCTTCGATTACCAAAACCCCTTTTTCGCACCAAGCATTATCTGACTGGTACCATTGCAGCTCTTGGTTACGAACGAATCCATTTTCATATTTCCATTTGGTAGTATCCAGTTTGCCATTCTGGTTAAACTCATCTGCCCAAACCAGTTTGTAACCTTCTTTTACAAATTCCTTCTGAGCAAAGGATGAAATGCTGACGCCCATACCTAGCCATATTAAAAAATTGATTTTTCTCATATCTATTGAGGTTTAGCTATTTTTATTTTACTAGCACTTGCAAAGGGTTATCGATAATAGTTCTTTGCTTTTTTACAAAGTTTTCCCAGTCGTTACTATCTTTCACTTGACCACTTTTCTCCCAAGCAAAACCAGCATAAAAAGTGGTGCTTTTCTGTGGTTTGGTTAACACCAAAAGGTTACTCTGATCTTTCACTTGGCTTTTGTTTGCAAAGGCACTTTTCACGATCTTGGGGTCTACAATGATGGCTTCGCCGATATAGCTGTTGTCTATTTTTTCGTGATGAATGAATATGCCCAAATTCTTTAACACATTTATCTCTCCTTTTTTATCGTGAAGGGTAATGCCCATGGTATAATTAGGAAGTTTTTGGGAAGAGGTATAAAACACTTCGAACTTAGAAAAATTAGAGCCTATGTCGAGAGAAATGCGCTTTGTTTCTTTGACATTGTAGCGGCCATAAGGTGCATAATATAACTCAAAAATAGTTCGCAATGGGCCGGTGGCAATGGTTTTATAATGGATAAAGTTTTTAGACACCAATAGGGTATCTCCTTCCCAAACACCCGTACCGCCAGTACCACGACTGGCCCCTACGTGATAGGGATCGTAACCCTTACCACTGTCTTTATGGTAATAATTCGGATCGGTCAAATAACCTTTGTACCATTCGTTAATGACAGGTAATGAGGTTCTTTTTAACCAAAGATCAATCCCACTACTCAAGGTGCCGTTTGGCATTTTCTTTTCGGCCCTCATTTGTGCATCTGGGCCATAGGTACGAAAAGCCACCTTATCGTTTTCCCAAGCATAATCATCGGTTCGCTCGGGCACAAAACGCGAATAAGTGGTAAGTTCAGTTTGGGTAACTAACGTGGTACTGTCTAGCAAAACCACATATTTAGCAGTTTCTTTTGCTTTAACTGTTGGTTTAAAAAGCAGTGTCTCTGGTTTCCCATCACCATTTTCATCTACCCATTGTAATACCAAATTTAAGGTTTTACCCAGCTCCCTAACTCGAATATGATCAGGAGAAGCAGTTTTCAATAGCTTTACAAGCTTTTTAGCACTGATGTTAACGACTTCGCTTCTTTCAAAATCTAGGGTATTTTTTACGGTGAACGTTAACTGTGCCTTGGTAATCACAGGATTGATAAACGAACTCAATGCCAGCCAAAACGCAATGACACTTAAAAATTTGGAAAAATAGTATACTTTGATTTTCATTATTCAAAATAGGAATATTTGCTTAACATAGCGTTCAAATTGCAACAATTATTAATTGTAAAAATGACGTTTATTTTAAAAGTAGTAGGGTTTTATCGTTTATGCAAATAATTTTTAAAATAAACCTGTAATTTATTCAAGACAGCTTAGCTTCAAAACGTAGCTAAGGCTTCCAATTGAGCACTTTTAAGGCAGTAGGTTTCTTTTCGGCATTGCCTTCACCATCCACCTGCTCTACCTCCTGAACAAAAATGCTTAATTGCTTTTTAGCCAGCCATAGCTCAGTATCATATGATGGTTCCCACTCTCCAACACTTTCTTTGGATAAGTCAAAAACTTCCCATTTATTCAAATCCTTTCCCTGACTTAATGCCATAGAAACTTTATTACCTCGTTCTACATCCCTAAAAAGCAAAGCGGCATTGAAAGTTTTATCCTTTTGCCAAACCACCAATTGTGGCCTTGAAATTGGGATTTTTTTAGTGCCACCACCACTTAATGTAAATCCATTGGTTCTAAAGTTTAGGCTACTTACCTGCCACTTACCATCTAAATGATAAACCACATGATATTGTGGAACAAGCGTGCCTTGTGGACGCCAATAGGTAGCAATAAAAGGATTTCCATCCGCATCCGTAGCCATGGCAGTTTGATTGATCAACTCGCTTTCTTGGGGAATTTTAAGGGCATACTCGGCATTTTCGAGGGTAATTGGCAGTGTATACTTCTCTCCCGTGGATTTATGCCAAGTAATGCCGCCATCGCTAGATTTTGCATAACATAAATCATGGTTACTCGCCACGTTTGGACTTTCTCGCCACACCCACGATATATGGATGACGCCTTTTGCATCAACCGTGGTTTGGGTATAGGCATTGCGCTTTCCCTCTCCACTGATCAAATTATTTTGTATTCTTTTCCAAGCTTTGGCTTTGGAGTCGTAAAGGTTAATCATCAGGCTTCCATTGCCAGATCCACCATCTCTATAAAAAAACAATAGCTTACCGTTGGCCAATTTATAAAACTCTGGATAGCTTACCTTATTTTCCTCTTTGCCAATCATTTTCTCCTTATTGCCCATTGCTAAGACTTGTGGTGCAACTGATTTAGCATAGTTGAGGTTGTTGTTGTGCTGACCCCAAGCCAAGTGTAAAAAGCCCTTCCCATCAACCATGATACTGATGGATTTGTGTGCGTCATTGGCATCTCCTTTGAAAGCCGTCCTCGAGACTTCCCATTGCCAACTGTTAAGTTTTCTCTTTGCCAAAACCACATATTGTTCATGATCGTAATAGGCCGTGTATTGATAATCTTTAAAGGTAGTTAACGCATTTTTCCTGAAAATCACCGTGTTTACGGAGTTATTGGCCCAACCATTTCCTGCAATGGTTTGTTGTTCTATTTTTTGCGCATCAACTTCCCAGGAAAACAAAAACAGTATTAAAAATGAGGTTAGGCTTTTAAATCGCATGTTATTTGAGTGATAAGTTGACTATGGCATGTGGAGGTATTTTAACGAGCAACTGACTGCCGTTTTTCGTTGCTTTACTAAATTTCTGCAGCTTGACTAAGTCTGGCTTTTCGAATGTATTAATGTCGCTTAAATTAGCAGAAGTCAGTAGCTCTCCGCTTACATCATTCCATTTTAAATCTCCCAAATCAGTAGTTAATGAGATTTCCTTAGTAGCATCTAGATTTACAATCGAAATATTTACTACCCCGTTGATATCTTTAGAAGCAGAAAAGTTCAAGGCAGGAATTTTCTTACCATTCAACGAATAATCTGGCGAAACAAATTTGATATCTAGCAATTCAGCATCCTGATGTACTTTGTACAGATCAAAAACGTGATAAGTTGGGGTCAGCAGCATTTTTTCTTTCTCTGTTAATATCAAAGCCTGTAGTACATTCACCGTTTGTGCCAAATTAGCCATCTTCACTCGCTCAGCATGTTTATGGAAAATGTTAAGTGTACTAGCGGCAATTAAGGCATCTCTTAAGCTATTTTGTTGGTATAAAAAGCCTGGATTTGTACCTGCTTCTACATCTGTCCAAATTCCCCATTCATCAACCACTAAAGCCACATTCCTTTTGGGATCGTATTTATCCATCACGGCAATGTGTTTAGTTAACAGCTCATCCATACGCAAGGCACGTTCCATGGTATTAAAATATTCTTGCTCGCTAAAACCAGTTGCAGATCCTTTTTTACCCCAATTTCCTGTGGGAATGGTATAATAATGTAATGATAGTCCCCACATACGGTGGCCAACGTTTTTCATCATTGTTTCGGTCCAGTTATAGTCAAAATCTGAAGCCCCTGCCGCAATTTTCTTCAACTTTGCATTTCCATAGTCTTTGGCAAAAGTGGCGTATCGGCGATATTCGTTGCTATAATATTCGGCAGTCATGTTACCGCCACAACCCCAACTCTCGTTACCTACACCCCAAAAGCTCACATGATAGGGTTTGGCATTGCCATTTCTTTTACGCAGTTCAGTCATTGGACTTAAGCCATCGAAATTGAGATATTCCACCCATTTACTCATCTCGTCGGGCGTACCGCTACCTACATTTGCAGAGATATAGGGTTCACAGTTGAGCAACTTGCAGAGTTCTAAAAATTCATGCGTGCCAAAACTATTATCTTCCACTACTCCGCCCCAATTGGTATTGACCATTTTAGGTCGGTCCTTAGCAGGGCCAATACCGTCTCTCCAATGATATTCGTCGGCAAAACAACCGCCTGGCCAGCGTAAGTTTGGGATTTTAATCTTCTTTAGCGCTTCTACAATATCCATTCTGATCCTGCCCTGCTTTTGCACATTCAGATTTTTATCCACCCAAAATCCATCATAAATACTTCTGCCCAAATGTTCGGCAAATTGTCCGTAAATATGGCGACTGATGGTAATATTCGATTTTTTCCCATCCACATACAACGTAGCTTCATTTTGTGCATTCACTTTGCCATACATGGTGAAAACAATTACAACGCAAGTAATTACCTTATTCATACTTTTCATCATTGATGTGGCTATCTTAAATCTGCACCGTGATCATTAGGAAAATCTTCGCCCGACCATACTTTTTGTGCACTCCATTTGGCTGGTGCATTAGCCCAAAAAGCATCTGTTTCTGGTAATCCTAAAGGCAGGAATATGGCTGTAGCCAAGTACGGACTTCCTTGGTTGTTATAAAAATCGGCTATGTTAGGTTGCGAGCCGTATAACCCAAGTGTGAGCCAGTTGTTTTTATAGGTGGTTGGGCTTTCGACTGTTTTTTTAATGACCGCAGTAAGTGCGCCACGAACCTGCTCTGGACTTAACTCCTTAGGCAAAGCTTTTCGCCAAGCCATATCGGCCAAATGATGAAACGCTGCTCCACGGTAAATCAAAGAACGACCAGTCGCTGGAAAAGTTCCATCGGCATTGATCAGGCGTTCTTGGATAACCGCATAACGCTCATTTCGTTTCTTTATCTTCTCCGCCATTTGATTATAGGAATTGGTCTTCGTTTTAACTATGTTCATAATGGTAGCCAAATAAGGATGAATTACATAACTGTTATAGTAATCAAAAGCATAGGTAGTCCCGTCTTTATACATCCCATCACCCACATACCATTGCTCCAATTGTTGTAAAGCGTAGTCTACCCGCATCACATCCCATTCGTAACCAAACTTGGCCAAAAAGGCTTCATTCATGGCCGAAAATAATAGCCAGTTTGAAAATACAGGCTTAAATCGACGTGTAGTTTGGATTGATTTAACCAATAATGTTTGACTCTTTTGGTCCAGATTTTCCCATAGCCATGGCGCACGTATAAAAGCATAAGCCACAAATGAGGCGTCTACCAATTGCTGTCCGCCAATATCGTACCTCATAAAATCTCTCGCATTAGAATCTAGGGAGTTTTTGATTCCCTGCAAAGCCCATTGGCGGTACTGATTACGCAAAGCAACTTCCTCTGCCGACCCCCCTTCTAACTGTAACCAAGGCGCTATGCCGCTTAATACACGACCTAAAACTTCCAAATACTGTACTTTTACCCTATTCGCTTTGTTATCTACCCTGATGGAAGTTTCTTGGGGCATCAACACCGTCAAGCTGTCTTTGGCTAAACTGTACATCATTGGCCTTACCATTTTGTCCATTTCCTTTAGCCATAACTCACGCTCTGTAAGGGCTTTTGACTTTTCTGTACGTTTTTTCTTTTGCGCTGACAGGTTGATACTTATCACCATTAAGAGTGAAAACATTAAGCTAAATTTAAAAAGTTGCTTCATTGCTGATGATTATTTTTGTTTCTCCAAATACCTGAACATTTCACTGTTAGCTAGTAAGAAGGCACCCACCCCAAAGTTTGCGGTGGAGTTGGCATTCACCACCTGGCCTGGAATGGCTTTCTCGCCAATGGGCTGTACATAACCCACCTGTCCGTTTTCCTGCAAAGCCGTTTTGGCTAAATAATTCCAAGCTTTTAAAGCCGCAGGGAAATAAGTTTTTTCTTTAAGATAGCCATTGTTAATACCCCACAATAAACCGTAGGTAAAAAAGGCGGTACCGCTGGTTTCTTTGCCTGGTGCATGTTGCGGATCTAGCATACTTCGGGTCCAATAACCTTCTTCTTGCTGACATTTGACAATTGCTTTAGCCATTTTTTTATATTTATCGATATACTCTCTTCTATGGGCATCTTTTTGGGGCAAGTCCTTCAATACTTTCGCCAACCCTGCGAAAACCCATCCATCGCCACGAGCCCAAAAATCTTTTCCACCATTTGTAGATTTATGCTTAGGGTAAATGTATTTAGCATCACGATAATACAGTCCTGTTTCTTTATCGTACATGATGCTGTTGGCATAGGCAAAATACTCATACAACTTATCTAAATATTGTTGATTGCCTGTAAGTTTATACATTTTGGTCATTACAGGCATCACCATGTACAAACCATCTACCCACCACCAGTAGTCTTTATTTGGCGTACTCATTTGGTACTCCATCACTTCCTTTGCCCTTGCTATTTTTTGTTCATCAGGTTGGAGATGGTACAAATCGATATAGGTTTGGAAGCAGATTTGATAATCGCCAAACAATACATAGTCATCACTTTCGCCATAGCTGTATTTCCATTTGCTTTTGTCAAACGATTTGGCCCCCATCCATTTGTTGTGAATGGCCCACTTTTCTGAATATTGGCGGAAGGCTTCATTTTTTGTAATGCTATAAGCTTCCATGTTACCCGTATGATAAACGGCATGGTCCCAAAAAGACCTTACTTCGGCTTTATTGTTAGTTTGCCAGTAATTATTCGCCTTGTTAATAATGGCCAATACCTCATCCTTTTTAGGCAACTGTGCATGCATACCGATGGTCAATATCAAAAGGCTTAAGGTTATAAAAGCATATTTCTTCATCTCTATATCAATTATTGGTGTGTTTAGTTTTACTTCAACTTTTGAATACCTGCTACCGTTGGTACCACTTTCTTAATACTGCCATCACTATTAAATTCCATTTTATCAATACATACCTCACGATTGTATCCAGCAGCATTCCCCATAGTGATCCCTTTAGGCCTTGTAAAACGATGATAAACAATGTACCACTCGTCTTTACCTGGAACTTGGATCACGCTGTTGTGCCCAGTCCCGAATATGCCATTTGCTGCATCTTTAGCTAAAATCAGGTTATTTTCAGGTACCGTTATTTTACCCGTTGGCGAATCGGAATAACCATACCTTACTCGGTAGTTTTCACTACGGGTATCGTCTTCAGACCATAGAAAGTAATATTTACCATTTCTATAAAAGACTTCCGTACCTTCTCTGAAGGTGGCATCGGGTGTCATTACTTTGATAGAGTTGGTATCGATTGAAATCATGTCGTCATTTAAAACTGATCCAGCCATGTAACCATTCCCCCAATACAAATAGGCTTTTTGTGTTTGAGGATCTACAAATACATCGGGGTCTATTTCTTGTCCACCTCTAATACCAGCAGGCTTCTTTGTAATTAGGGCTTTACCACTGTCTTTAAACGGCCCCGTAGGACTATCGGAAACGGCTACTCCTATTTTTTGCGCAGCAGTAAAATAATAGAAGTATTTATACTCACCATTGATTTTACGTTCTGCCATGGTTGGTGCCCAAGCATTTCGTTTGGCCCAGCTCACGTCTTTGGGCAAGTCTAGCAAGATTCCTTCATCTTTCCAGTTCACTAAATCAGTAGAAGAAAAACTCTTGAAACTGGTGCCGCTCCAACTGATATAACCATCACTTGTTGGGTATAAATGATATTTTTTAGTTTTATTGGAATACAATATTTCTGGATCAGCAAAATAACCGTTCAGTACTGGATTGTGGTTTACACTAGCACTAATGGTATAAATTTGTGGTTTTTGACCAGTAATGTTGATGGTTACTTTCACCGAACCTTTACTAAAATCATAAGGTGCCTTTGGAGCAATGTTGACATAAGGAATTTGCTGAAAAAGAGGATCTATAGCCTTAAGGTTAGCTCCATTTTTTAAAGGTAAAAAAACGGTCTTTTTAAGGGTATCTACCAAGATATTGCGTGTCTTAATTATCTCCGCTTTTGCCGTGCTTAATACTTGAATTGGATGGTACCACTTGGCTAACAAACGCTGTAGTTCCTTTTCATTGATCGGCAAAACCGTACCATGCCTAGGATGAAAATCCATGGAAACAGCTTCATCTACCACTTTAAAATTTTCCAGATCGCTGCTTTTGGTAAATTGGTATTTTCCTTTCATGTACACATCGTACATCAGGATGTAATCATCACTATTGTTGAGCTTAAAAACCGCTGCTCCTTCCACAGCGTCAGTGGTTTGTTGCAAGTATTTGTCTTGTTGCACGTATCCCTCGGTTAAACGGTCGGAAACTGCTTGCTTAATGCCATTTCCTTGTCCTTCAGTCTTAAAGAAAAGATGATATTTCCCTTTATGATAGATAATATCACCATCGATACAGGCACCGTTGCTTGGGCTGAAAAACAATTGCTTGGGCTCACTTTCTAGATCCGTAAAATCCTTATTGGCATAAGCATAATAAATCTTATCAGGATCATCACCATGTTTCATCGACCAGTAAATCATGTACTTACCTGCTTGTGGATCGTAAATGGTTTGCGGTGCCCAAACTCGTAATAGGTTTTCTTGGTTGGCAAAACGTTTCTGGATATTTACAACGCTAGAACTCCAATTGATCAAGTCTGTTGATTTTAACAAAACCATGGCCCTATTGGAACTCCAACCTTTGGCCGAAACCATGTCCGTTACCACCAGGTAAAAGGTTTTTCCATCAGCACCACGTAAAATATGCGGGTCTCTTACCCCTCCCGTAGAACTGATTTTAGCAGAAGTGATTACGGGTTCATTTCCATTTAATGCGGTGTAGGTATAACCGTCTTTGCTTATCGCAAATCTAATGGCTTCCTCATTCGCTGTGTTGCCTGTAAAATAAGTAAACAAGTAGGCTGAATTTCCGCCGCTTTTCTTTTTCTGGGCAAAGCCCGTTGAACTGCAAATACCGCAAACAGCAAGCACGAAAAGAAAACCTTTAATTACACCTTTGTGATTCATATTCCTTTTAAAATCTTTATTTATCTATATTTTAACTTAAGCACATTTAATGAATTTGGAGATAAATTCAAAACCAACTGCTGCTTTTTTACTGAGATATTTTGCTCCTTAGGACTGAAATTTTTAGCCTGTTCAAAAGAGTTTTTCCCCTCAGGGTCGCCATCGATAATGGTGATGGTTCCTACAGAAATTTTCTTTTTCCCATCAAGAACAATGGTTTGGTTGAGTGTTGTTTTCTCCGTATTTACAATTTTGATGATGATCTCTTTTTTGACGGTATCAATTACTGAAGAGGCATACAAACCATCTACGCCACTAATTGCTTTGGCTTCCTTAGTCATTCCTAGCACATGAGTTCCTTTGTTGGTCGAAAAGAGTTTCTGCACATAGTAATTTGGTGTACCGTAGACATTAAGATTGTTTACCCAAATCAAATCAGGTGCCCATTGCCAACCTTCACTATGTGCAAACAGCGGTGCATAAGAAGCCATATTCACCACCTCCGCATTTCTTTCTAAGCCCGTCATAAAAGCGGCTTCGGCTATGGCCGCTTGCCAAGTATTTTTATCGCTTCCAGTAATTTTATTATGGTTATGTGCTGCAAATTCACCTGCAAAAACCTTGGCTCCTTTTCTATCATAACTATCGTAACGTGAGGCATTTTTCAGGAACCAATCTGGTGAACGGTAATAATGTTCATCAATGATATCGGCTTTCATGGCACGCAGTTCATTATTTAAATAGTGGAATCTTTCACTGTCTGGATCTGTTCCCGAGCTGAAAATGAGCTTAATTTCTGGATACTTCTCTTTGATTTTTTGTTGAAAAAGCTTGGCACGCTCAATATACTGCGGTCCCCAATTTTCATTTCCCACGCCCAAATATTTTAAATGGAAAGGTTTGGGATGACCCATGCTGGCCCTCATTTTTCCCCATTTGCTATTTTCATCGCCATTGGCAAATTCAATTAAGTCTAATGCATCTTGAATATAAGGTCCTAAATCTTCCAATGGAATCAGTTCGGCCGTATTGTATTGGCAGGCCATTCCACAATTCAAGATGGGTAAAGCTTGTGCGCCTAAATCTTCCGCTAGCTGGAAATATTCGAAAAAACCGAGCCCAAACGTTTGAAAATAATCAGGCGCTGGTCTATGTCCAAATTCAACGTTCCAGCGGTTCATGATGAGTTGTCTATTTTCAATGGGACCTATCGTTTTTTTCCATTGGTAGCGGTTGGCCAAATCCATGCCTTCTACAATACATCCCCCAGGGAAACGAATGAATCCAGGTTTCATGTCTGCCAGCATTTGCACCATATCGCCTCTTAAGCCACCCTTTCTGCCTTTCCACGTATCGCTAGGGAATAAGGAAATCATATCGACATCAACCAGACTATTTCCTTCGAACCAGATATTTAGTTTTGCTTTTTCCGCAGTGGCTGTCGACACCAAACTAACTTCCTGTTGGTGCCAATTCGCATCTGTACTGGCCAACTTTAATAAAGTAGAACCAATGACGGCATTTTTTTCATCAACAAATTCAACATGCAGTAACACATTGCCACGATGTTGCCTGTACATTAACGAAAAATCATACTTTAAGCCTTTTTTCACACCAATCCCTCTAAAACCTTCGTTGAGAATGCCCACATCTCCCTTTGCAGCTTCTTGCACATTCAATCTTAAAAACCTTGGATTAAAGGGGCTCCCTTGCCTATTCAAAATCAAGAGGTCGCCTTCTTTTATTTTTTTCCCTTTGATACTCCAACCCATTAAAGGTTTGGCAAATTCAAAGGACCTGTTTTTGATCAATTCGGCATAAATACCGCCATCTGCTCCAAAATTGATATCTTCAAAAAAAACACCCCACATGGTGGTTTGGATTGGAGCAATAGATTGATCTGTATGGATGTAAATGGATTTGTCCTGCTGGGACAATACGTTAAGAGAAATGATTGAGAACAGCAAAGCTGCTAGTATCCTTTTGTTCATTTGGTACGTTACAATTTGGTCTAACCTATTTGGTTTAGCCAAAGTAAGAAAAAATAAACGTCAAATCAACAATTATTAATAATGATTAATTTATGCCATAGGAATGTTGCAAAAAACAAATAGCTTTACCAGCGCATTAAAGTTGCTACTGGAAAAAGCTATTGCCTATCATGATGGGGTATTTTAGTCCTTAGTTTTGTCCACCTCGAATTTATAGGTAGTACTTGTACTGTAAGTTTGCCCAGGTTTTAAAACCGTTGACGGAAAATTAGGCTGATTTGGAGAATCGGGAAAATGTTGGGTTTCCAAGCAAAAAGCAGATCTAAAAGGGTAAGATTTTCCACCTTTTCCATCTTTATCGACACCTGTCAGGAAGTTCCCACTATAAAATTGGAGGCCTGGTTCAGTGGTATAAACTTCCATCACAATACCAGTTTTAGGACTTTTAACGATGGCCACAGGGCTGCTACCATCATTTTTGTTCAATACAAAATTGTGGTCGTATCCCTTTCCACTTTTTAACTGCTCATTTGCAGCTTCAATATCTTTGCCGATCACTTTTGCCGTAGTAAAATCAAAAGGCGTTCCTTTAACAGGCTCAATTTTACCTGTTGGGATTAAGGTTTTATCTACTGGCGTATATCCGTCTGCTGCTATGGTCAGTTCGTGATCAAGAATGGTTCCATTACCCTCGCCATTAAGATTGAAATAAGCATGGTTGGTTAGGTTTAAGATGGTTTCTTTATCTGTTGTTGCCGAGTAATCTATCTTCAAACTATTGTCATCTGCTAAAGTATATACAACCTTAACGTTCACATTGCCTGGATATCCCGCTTCTCCGTCTTTAGAAAGATAGCTCATTTCGATTTGCTGTTGATCCAATTGCTTAGCTTCCCAAACTTTGGCATAAAAACCATCTGTTCCGCCATGCAACGTGTTTACGCCATCGTTTAATTGTAACTGATAACTTTTTCCAGCGAGACTAAATTTGCCTTTCGCAATGCGATTGCCATACCTCCCAATAATTGCTCCAAAAAATGGCTCGCCCTTCTTCTGGAATGATTTAAGACTGTCATAACCCAAAACGACATCGGTAAACTCACCAGCTCTATTGGGTACGATTAGTGCCACTACCCTAGCTCCATAATTGGTCACATATAATTTTGCACCATTTTTATTAGTGAGCTGAAATAACTTCGTTTCTTTTCCTTGTACCTTTGCCAAATATGCCGAAGTATCAAGCTGTACTTCTTGCGATTTATTTTCTAAATCGGTTTTCTCTTCTTTTTGATTAGCTGTACAAGAAAAAAGCAGACATAGCGCTGCCAAATAGTTTAAGGTTGGTTTGATCATTTGATGTATTTGGTTGATTTCCGTTAGAACTAAACTAAGAAAAAAAAATTAAACGTCAAATCAACATTTTTTTTAGCAACATTTTGCTCAATTTAGATTTTTATTAATTTTTAAAGTATTATCTTCAAATTTGGTTTTATATATAGCATGTAACACCAACTAGCTTACCTTATCTAACTTTTATGACAGCACTCAATAAATATCAAAACCAGAAACGCATTCTTGTAGCTGTAGACTGTATTATTTTTGGTTATGATGGCGAGCAATTAAAAATTCTCTTGATTAAAAGGGCAATGGAGCCACAAAAAGATCAATGGAGTTTAATGGGAGGATTTATTGAACCCAATGAAAATTTGTATGGTGCCGCCGAAAGAATCTTATTTAACAGTACTGGTTTAAAGAAAGTATACCTTGAGCAACTGAAATCTTTTGGTGATCCGCAAAGGGACCCTATGGAACGAACTATATCCGTTGCTTATTTTGCACTGATAGACATCAATAAATATAGGGAACAGATCAGTGACACCCACCACGCCGAGTGGTTTTTGGTACAGGAGGCTCCCAAGTTGATTTTCGATCACGACGAAATGGTAGAAAAGGCCAAAAGACGTATCCGGTATAAAGCCGCTTTTCATCCCATATTATTTGAACTACTGCCTAAAAAGTTTACCATTCCTCAGTTACAAAATTTGTACGAGCAGGTTTATAATGCCAAAATCGACAACAGAAACTTCATCAGAAAGGTAAATTCAACTGGGCTATTAATTAAACTGGCAGAAAAAGACAAATCAAGTTCGAAAAGAGGTGCGTTTTACTATGAGCTTGATATGAATAAGTACAGAGCCAAATTCCAGTCGTTTATCAATTTCATTCCAAACCCTGAGAATTTCATCCTATAAGTCAATTTGGCTTTTAAAGCAAAGAGCAAAGGCCCATTCTTTTGAAATGGGCCTTTGCTCTTTGAGAAATTAAAAGTATAAAATCAACCTTCTACTTATGTAAAAGGCTGGTTTCATTTTATCATCTTATGATTAACTTATGGTTAATCATATTCCTACTTTCTTCTAAAACTTGTAAGGTATAAACTGCTTTTGGCAAAGTTGGCAAATCAATTTTTCCATTCGATATTTTACCGCTCGCCATCTTTTGTCCCAATACATTCAACAGAATATAAGAATGAGTTTTGTTGGCTTCCAATCCAGATACTTGTACATAGCTAGAGGCTGGGTTAGGGAAAATTGAGATGTTGAGCTCGTTAAGATCATTTTTCACGACTTCAATTTTCGAGTGGTCAAAATCATTATTTAAATCTACTTGTTTTAAACGGTAATAGTTATATCCGCTTAGAGGTCGCTTATCTACAAATGAGTAGCTATTCAATGTACTGGCATTACCTTTGGCCAATACTTCTCCGATAGCAAGGAAATGAGTACCATCTGCACTTCTTTCTACCACGAAACTACGGCTATTTTTTTCAGATAAGGTTTCCCATTGTAAAAGCACTTCTGTACTGCTTTGCTTTTTGGCCTTGAAGCTATTCAGCTCAACGGGTAACACTGTGGCATTTGCTAAGGTCTGTATATCCTGCAAAGAAAGTGCATTGTTATAAATCCTAAAATCATCATACATATGGTCACTGTAAGGGTCAGACGGCCATTGTGACCTACCCAAATAATTTTGGGTGGTAAAGCCCATATCCGAAGGTTTTACGGTAGCGCTATTCTCTGTAAATATCAGCTGCCCGTTTACGTAAACCTTCAACTGCGTACCTTGTTGTGAAACTGCGACGTGCAACCATTGATCTAACGGCAATACATAGGAAATATCTTGCTGGTAGGTTCCTGCGGGGCAAGTAATCTTATACCTCATTGTCGTTGCACTTTGCCTTGGAATCAGTACCATGAAAGTGCCAGTACCTGATCCAAAATCAAAAATACGTGTATTGGTGCCTTGGTTGGCTGGAAGTTTTACCCATGTAGCAATAGTGAAATCGTTTAAAGTACTCACTATCCCTTGAGGCAACTGCACATAAGAACTTGCTGATTTTACCAGCGCAATGGCTGAAGAACCACCATCTTTACCTGCTGTCCAAGTAGGTGAATTGCTTAACGTTCCATGATAGCCACCCCAAATATCATAGGTTTTGATTCCAGTATTTTCGTCAAAAGCAATATGTAAATGTTGACCTAAAACTGGCTCAGCATTTAGCACTGCAGATTCAGGACTTCTTCCCGCACTGTTATGCGCTACTACTTTGTAATAGTAAGTCGTTCCGTTAGCTCTACCTGTATCTTCATATCTCACGGCATCTACGTCAGTGGCTATAGTGGTATAAGTTCCATTAACCGTTGAAGAGCGCAAAATATCGTATTTGGTATCATACTGAAAATCCCAGGTTAACGTAGCCTTGGTATCCCCTGAAGCGATGCGCAAATTTTCAACGCCTGTTGGCACTACTAATGCCGGTGTTTTTAAATGTACAGTAACGGATGGCGTACTTTCTCCTGCAGAGTTTAACGAAGTGACTATGTAGTAATAGTCTGTATTAGGATCTAAATTTTCATCTAGATAGGTAAGCAACGTAGTATTTGGGGCAATAGCAGTAAATGGTCCCGCGGCATTTAGCGAACGTTTTAAGTTATACGATCTTGCTACTGTACTGGCTGTCCATGTCAATTTCAATTTTGAAGAAGAAATGATCTCTCCACTGAATGGCGTTGGTGCTTGAGGAACCACATCTCTTATCACGTCGTGTACTACAGAGTATACTAGGTTCAGTCCGTCTTTATCATAGGCCGCCAATCGGTAGGATGCCTTATTGAAAACATCATCTTCGTAGGTCATCTGCCCACTGGCCGCATAACTCGTAAATTCCTGTATAGGGATAAAGTTAGCGTCCATGCCGTCTATCTTCCGTTCCAAAACATACTTACTCCCTAGTTCCCCATTGATATCATTCCACTTCAACACTACCTTCGCAAAATTATCGGCCTTAATGGCACTGTAGATATAAGGCGCAGATAACTTCCAAGTATGTAAAAATGCCTTTTGTGGGTTAAAAGCAATATCAGATTTGTTGGCGGCATAATATTTACCAGCCAGCGTAAGTGTATCTGCCAACACCATAGCCCTCTTGTCTTGCACCCAATCATAAATGGCATATCGTTCTACAAAGGAAGCAGTATCCAATACATTCAATATCCCCTTAATATCTTCATACTGCTTTTGAAATTGAGCAGCCTGATCTGTTGGCCAAGTCTCTGTAGTCCAATTGGCACCATTGTTCCATTCGGTAATCCAAATTGGCCTTTTATATTTATCATAAATTGCTTTAAGGTCACTATACCAAGAAGCAGGAGATTTACCGCCCCAATAGGCATGAATGGCGATAAAGTCTACACGATAGTTTAACGAGTCGGCCTTTTTCATAAAGTTTGGCAACCAATCTCTAGTATGTGCCGCTGGTGCTGGCGAACCAATACGTAAGCCAGATTTCATCATATCTGGCCACTGGCGAATGGCCTCCTCAACTGTCATATTTGATTGGTCTGCCTGATCAGGTTCATTAAAACCTAATAGATGGGTAACATCACTTTTAGTATTGATACTCTCCCAGGAAGGCCAACCCGCATTTTGCCTAATGGCCTCATATTTATAATCACTAGCCGAAGCACCTGCAATGTTCCAGTCGTAGTACCAAGTGGCATTTAACTTAGCTGGCGACCACCCTGCTTTTCCTTTTTTACTTACCCAATCCCATCTAAACACCCTGATAAAAGAAATCTTGGCGTTAAGCTCGGCAGGTAATGTATTCACCACTAGGTCTTCGTCATTGGCAATAAATACTCGGCTATATCCTGTGCCATCAGGGTTGTTTGCTACCGTAGCCATATAGCCTCTTTTGAGTTTGAATGATTTAATGGTATTATCAAACTCGGCCAAATTATTATGATAAGTTTGTACAGCCAATGTTTTGGAAGTTCCTCCTAAACTGGCGTCAGAGAATACTTGAAGTGCTGACTGGTCGGTTAAATTGCCGTTTGGAATAATTACAGAGCCATCCTTATAAATAGAAATTCTTGCATTTACATTATTTATTATGGGTGCCCCATTGATGGTGATTTTACCCAACCAATCGCTTATTACCACAGAAGGCTTAACATGATCTAGAAACAACCAAGCATCGTTTGAATTTAATGCAATGGATGAATTGAGCATTGGTGTTGGGTCTCCTGTAAAATGAACATCTGTCTTTCCAGGCACCACAAAATCAGTATCGAAACTTACTGGCAAATTCACTACATTACCTGTAAGCTGCACGGTTTTTCTGGTATTTGGAGTGTAAGCTGAAGGAGCATATGCGCCATCTTCATAAAACACAGAGGTTATTTCCATATCTACGGCACCATTTAGGTAATTTTTACCTATCAGCAATTGTGGAGTGATGGTCACCGTGTTCAAAGAAAAATCAGCAACAGAGTATAGTCCCCATGCACCTTTGAAAGTTAAATAATATTGTCCTGCTTCTGCCGCCGTAAAAGAGAGGTTCCCTTTATTCAATTCGCCTTGGGTAGCCGTTGGATATAAAGTTTTTGAGCTGATGATATCTGTCCCATCATTTTTCTTGCTCACTCCAATAGTGATATTCCTAACGTTGTTTTGCGAATTAGCCCAAAAAGCAAATAGCAAGGAGAAATCATAGGTTTTATTTGCTTCAAGTGTTACTGGATATGAATAAACAGCGTTATTATAGCCATTACCATCCCAACGTATAAATAATATCCTTCCATTATAGGTAGCACCGTTGTAAGTATGTCTATTTACAGTAGCATTTACATCTAAAAACCGCACGCCGCTTCCGCTATTGGTAGTATTCCAGGGAACCGTTCCCCCTACGCCTCCCCAACCTATGGCTGTAGGTAAACCTGTGGTATTAGACCAGTTGGTGATCAAGTTAGGGCCTTTTGAAACTGGTGCATCTACTTCTATATTACTGTCATTGATATCTTTGGAGGTAACTAATGCTTTTGAAGCAATGTGAGCTCCGTTTTGATAAATATGTACAGTGTTTCCTTTTACTGCATACCTCAATGTTTGCTCTTCGGCATTATTCGAAGTGCTTAAACTCAAGGGCGTACTAAGAGGTGACGTAAAATTTAGGCCGCTAGCATCCAACGACGTCCTGAAGCCCATCCCGCCAGATGATCGAGTATCGACATCCAATCCTCGACCTATTAGCGTATTTACTTTAGCCTTTACTTCCAACGAATAATCGCCAACGGGACTAAAAGGAAGTGCTAAAATATCCCTTTGAGAGGGATTACTGAATGTTTTTTGCCCATTCAACTGTGTACTGAGCGTTGCTTTGACTGGCAGGTTAGGTACCTGCGCCACCAAATTCAAATGCACAAGGCATAGCAAAGCCAGTAAAAAGAAGAGTAAATTTCTTTTCATTAGTTTTGAGATTAAAAGGTTAATAAATCAGTACAGTGTGTACTTAGGTTTACTTGGTTGATACCAACTTCATACGCTATTGCTTATTTAATTGGGTTTAGATTTTTAGTTACATATCCTTGGTTCATAAGACAGGTGTTGAGATAAACCAGTTTCCGCTACCAAACGGAAACTGGTTAAAATTTGAATGTAACTTTTATACAAATGAGTGCGCTAAAGTATTGTTATTCTGTTTTGTCTTCATCGGCAACAGCTTCTTGCCAAGTAGACCATACGGAAACACCAGCGTTATAACCTGTGTAGCCAAAATTTTGAGAAAGCTGACCTTTTTTATTTGCCGTAATAGCTGAATTGGGAATTGGCCAATATAAGTTTCTCTTATCTATTTTATAATTTAGGGTTCTGGCATTTGAAATTACGCCACCTCTGTTATACATCTTACCTAAATTTACCACACGTTTATACCAGTAACTACCGCCACCTAAATCAGTACCTTGAGATTTGTCGTAAGTATTTACGTTGTAGATATTTCCCCACTCATCTGGTTTACCACTTAATGCTAAACAATAAGAAACCCTACTTAATTCCATATGACGCCATTCCTCTAAATACAGCTCCCTAGCACGCTCGTCCATAATATCACCGATAGTTACATTGGTATATAAGCGAGTACAATTTGCTCTCTTTCTTACTTCATTTACATCATCTGCAGCTGCACTTGTTTCGCCTAAATAAAATTTAGCTTCTGCTCTTAACAAATAGGCTTCGGCCAAGCGATATAAATACCAATCTCCAATACTTCCCTTACTTGCTCCTTGGTACGCATTGCTACCTAAGTTAGCTTCCTGCTCTACATCGGTAATGTAAAGCTTGTAATGAGGCCATTGATAATAACTACGAATTGTATCTGTACATAAAATCGCATTGGTAGTTGGATGGTATAAAGTAACATTCTGTCCGCGATTAGGAGATCCTGCGGTTGAATATTTCAGGTTTTCCATTTTCACCCAGTTACCTGAGCTTGTGCTATGTCTAAGATCCGTAGCATCTTGCACGCCATTTACTACCCATAATTCATTTTGAGCAAAACCTGTCGGACGAATAGTACCAATACCACGTCCTAAGGCTCTACCATAATCTAAGTCAGCACGATAGTTGGCATTGTTACGAGCATAAAGATCCATCGCATTTCCGCCAGACGGAGTTTTTAAATTACCTGAATTATAAAGAGGACTAAAAATACGCATGGTAGCAAAGGCAATATTAGACTCAACACCACGGTTAGGCATCCCCATGATAACTTCTGTGTTCGCAGAAATCAACTTATTCTCTGGACGATGTAAATCCCAAATGACATTTCTGGTAATGGTCCAAGTTGAAGGTTGAGCTCCAGGATAAAAAGTTCCGAAGTTATTTTTCATCAAAGCGTAACCAGATTGATTAATCAAGATATCTGCTTGGTCTTTTGCTTTTTGATACTGACCAGTTGCCAAATAGCATTTGATCAATAACATTCTACAGGCTCCCTTGTTTACCATACCAATACTGGTCATGTCTTTTTGCTCGGGCACCCATTGTACAGCAAATTCCATATCTTTGGTAATCATTTCTAAGATGGCTGCCTTTTTAGTGCTTTTATAGTTTTGCTTAGGCACTTCCAGTAATTTGGTCACCAATGGCACATCTCCATATTGAAAAACTAGTCCAAAATAACGGAAAGCCCTATGGAAATAAGCCCTGCCTTTATAGGCATTTTTAACCGCATCGCTTAATGTAGTTACCTTATCTACGTAAGAAATAATTGTATTGGCATATTTGATACCACTGTAAGTTTCGTCCCAGTAATGATTGATATAGTTACCATCATTACCACCTGGACCTCCTGCACCACCATTAGGCTGCAAACCGTCGGCGAAATTAAAATTCACACTATTACCATCCACGTCAGATTTCCCATAAACTGCCAGGTCAGAAAACATATATTCTGTTCCTATAACTACCGAGTTGGTGTTAGAAGAAGTATTGGTCCAGTAAGAGCGTAAATGCCTATCGCTAATAGCCAAAGCGGCCTTTAAACCAGATTCAGTGCTAAATGTAGCTTCTGGTTCAAATATGGAAAGTGGATCTGGTTTAAGGAAAGCTTTCTTGCACCCTCCCATAAACATTAAACTACCTATAGAAACTGATAGCGTAAGTATTGATAAAGTTTTTTTGCTTTTATATTTAAGTAAGTTCATAGCCATTTTTTTATAGGGTTACATTTAAACCAAGTGAGAATAAACGGGTCGCTAAACCTCCTGTTTCTGGATCACCATATTCCCAGTCTTTTTGCCATGTAGCTACATTACGCACAGAGCCAAAGACTTTCACTTTTTGGATATCCCATTTATTAGTGAGTTTAGCTGGCATGGTGTAACCAAAAGAGATATTCTCTAAACGTATAAATGAGCGGTTATATAACTTGCTTGCACTTGCGTTGGCAGGAGCCCTAGCATCCAATCTTGCATATTTATTGGTTGGGTTTTCTGGAGTCCAATATTCCTTTGCAAAGGTGTTATAGGCATAGGTAATTAGAGAACCTCCGTTATCTTGGTTAAGGTAATTGCCATCTAAACTTTTGTGACCCATGTAGGAGTAGATGTTGATGCCTAGGCTGAAGTTTTTGAAAAACGTAAAATCATTTCTTAACTGCCAATTGATTGGTGGCGCTGTTTGTCCTAAGAATTGTTTATCATTATCATCGTAAACGGGTGTTGTGCTACCATCTGCATTTTTGATATCGTTAGCAGTGTAACTGTTTTGAACTTTAGGATCACCAGGACGTTGATTGTATCTTGCAGCTTCGGTAGCTTCATTAGCTTGCCAAATTCCAGTTACACGGTGGCTCCATATTTGACTAATCGGTTTGCCAATAAACCAGTTATTAACAGGATCATTTACCTCTTTACGTCCTATTACATTTCCAGCTGCATCTAACACATTTTCGTATTCGTTGTAAATATGTAAGATTTTGTTTTGGTTATAAGAAAAGGTCAAACTTGTTCTCCATTCGAAGTTATTTTTCTTCATATTCAAGGTACTGATTGAAAAATCAAACCCTCTATTTTGTACTTCTCCAAGATTAGTGATGATATTACCAAATCCAGTAAATCCTGGAAGACGTTGAAACATGATCATGTCATGTGTCTTCATCGAATAATACTCAAAAGTACCAGTAATGCGATCGTTAAAGAAACCAAAATCAAGGCCTAAATTTAACGAAGCTGTTTTCTCCCATTCTAAGTTAGGATTGGCTAATCTATCTACCAACAAGTACTTCACTTCCTCCATACCACTACCTACAATATAACCCATGGTTTGCCCTAAACCAGAGCCTAAATTAGACAACATCACATAGGGATCTGATAAAGACCTGTTACCATTTTCGCCATAAGAAACACGTAACTTACCAAAAGACATTGGCTTCCAGTTAAAGAATTTTTCATTGGTAAAATTCCAAGCTAAGGCTACCGCTGGGAAATTTGCGTAAGGATTGTTTTGACCAAATGCAGAATAACCATCACGACGCATAGAAGCCGTGATCATATAGCGATCATCGTAAGAATAGAAAACCCTTGCTAACAAACCATTAGCAGTTTGGCGACTATCGTAACTAGAAATGTTATTATTTGCTCTTGTTCCGTTGGCAACATTATGGAAACCCAAGGCGTCAGAAGGCAAAATGTTTCTTGCTTCTATTCTTTCTTGCCAATATCTACGTTCTTCTGCCTCTTGAACCAAAGTTACATTTAAGCGGTGCTTGGTGCCGAAAGTATGCTCCCAGTTCAAAGTATTATTTAAGTTCCAATCTAAACTTTTGGAAGTCTCACGATCAACCCCACGGTTAACTGGCAAAGATTCTGGCAAAGCAGCAGACATAAAATAACGATTGTAGAACCATTGGAAACGAGGAGAAGCATTAAATGAATAAGTGATATTGAAAGGTAACTTCACTTTCGCATTGAAGATCGTATTTAACACATTATAACCTCTCTCCAACTCTAAATACTGTCTATCAAAATCGTAATTTACCCCTCTTTTGATACTACCGTCACTCATTGGGAATTGCACTAAATTACCATTATCATCTTTATAACGACTAAAGGGCGAGTTACGGATTTGGTTAGCATCCCAATAGTTTAAACCCAAACCAGGTGTTAAATCGCCGTCGCTGCGGTTTTGAAAATTCACATTTGCACCTATTTCCAGCCATTTATTTACTTTTCCTTCTAATTTTAAATTAGAACGAATGGCTTTATAATTATTATAGTTTACCGCTCCTTCATTCTCAAGGTAGCCCATAGACATATAATAATTCATATTATCACTCGCTCCCGAAACGCTAGCATTATAATCTCTATTAAGACCAGTACGGAAAGTATGGTCATACCAGTCAAAAGTTCTTCCAGCTAAATAATCATTTAAAATACCGCCTTCATTTAAGGTTAAACGTTTCGCATAAATACTAGCATCAGATTCGCCAGCGACATTAGTGGTATAGGCTCTCCATTGCGCTAACGTAATTCCGTACTTCCCAATATTGGCTGGATTGTCGTATAAACCAGGCTTAGCTACCGTAGCAGCCGACCTATATGCTTCATAATTACCTGTAGCAGGGTTAATACCATAAGTATCTTTTTTATACCAGTCTTCACGATATTTCATATACTCGTCTGGTCCAAAAACTTCTCTATATTCGCTCTTTACCGTAGTTCCTATGTTTGAACTAATATTAACTACAGGCTTACCTTGTTTACCTTTTTTGGTAGTGATGATAATTACGCCACTTGCAGCTCTAGAACCATATATCGCAGCCGCAGAAGCATCTTTCAATACATCAATTTGTCCGATATCATCAGGATTAACCTCAGAAAGTTCCCCATAAAAGATCATGCCATCCAATACAATTAAAGGATCATTATGCCCTCCACCTGTATATACAGAACGCTGTCCACGCAATTGCATAGAACCTCCTCCTTTTGCTGAAGGATCATAACCTACGCTTAAACCAGGAGTACCACGTAAAATGTCTTGTACTGTTTTTGGATTTTCGTTAGCTATTTTATCTGGTATAATTTGCACAATAGAGCCCGTAAGATCTTTTTTCCTCATACTACCATAACCTACCACCACCACATCGTTAAGGTTTTGTGCGCTCTCTTTAAGTGATACATTATATACTGTTGCTGAGGTCAGGGTAACTTCCTGCTTTTCGTAACCGATAGAGGAAATCTCCAAAATACCAGTAGCGGGTACTTTCAAGGCAAATTTACCTTCCGCATCTGTACTGATGCCATTAGTAGAGTTTTTCAGTTTTACCGCGACACCAGGCAAAGTTGCACCTGTTGATGCATCTTTAACGGTACCACTAATTACACGAGTGGCATCTTGAGCCATCCCTTCCTCTAGTCCTATCCCTACTAGCAGAAGAAAGATCAAGAACACTAATCGTACTTGCGTAAAATTTCTGTTCATAATTTGAATTGGTTTATAAATGGTTAATCAATAAATGTTTGTTTGACGTTTATAAGTCCGAGCCGACTAGATCTTCCCTTTTATTGAAAAGGTTAATTGTTCATTCACGAAAGATTCAGATAAATACTCGGTTATTACATCGCCACTAAGGCATTGTTAGTACTAAGTTAGAAAAAGATAAATTAACACCAAATTATAAACGTCCTTTTAACGTTTATAATCAATAAACAACTAATTATCAGATAATTAATTTTTTATAAAACTTTCACTTAAAGTTAACATAACACTATATTGACACAACTAAATGACATAAAGACAAGGCGATCAAGCACTTTATTCTTTAACACAGTATAGAAAGAGATCTTTAGTTCTACTCTTCGTTATTAACTAATTATCGCTCTCCCCTATCGGCTACTTTTGACATTCCAAAACTTCAACTTTTTTAGTTTTTTATAAAAACTTTTCATTTTGAAAAAAAATAAACGTTATTTAGACATTTAAAATTATATGAACATAACCAAATATGTAATCGGTATCGACTACGGTTCAGACTCAGTGCGTTCCATCATCGTAGATGCAGCTAACGGAAAAGAAATTTCGTCGGCAGTGCATTATTACAAAAGATGGAAACAAGGTTTATTCTGCAACCCTTCATTAAATCAATTCAGACAACACCCACTGGATTATATAGAAGGGCTAGAAGAATCTATTAAAGCGTGTCTCGCTAAAGTTGATCACTTAGCTATTGCAAAAGACATCAAAGGAATTTCTATAGACACCACAGGTTCTACCCCTGTGGCAGTTGACAAGAATGGCACACCACTAGCGCTGACCACAGATTTTGAAGACAATCCCAATGCCATGTTTGTATTGTGGAAAGATCATACGGCTGTAAAAGAGGCTGCAGAAATTAATGCTCATGCAGCAAATGCTGAGGTGAACTATTTGCAAAACGTAGGTGGAATCTATTCTTCTGAATGGTTTTGGGCCAAATTACTACACATTCTTAGAAACGATGAAAAAGTGAAAAGCGCTTGTTTTTCATGGGTAGAGCATTGCGACTGGATTCCTTTTCTGTTAACTGGTGGATCTGATGCAAAAAAAATCAAGAGAAGCAGATGTGCAGCTGGGCATAAGGCCTTATGGTCAGAAGAATTTGGCGGCTTGCCTCCCAATGATTTCTTTTCAGGAATAGACCCGCTATTAAGCGGCTTTACCAACAACTTATTTCACGAAACTTATACCTCTGATAAAGCTGCTGGGCAAATTAGTACAGCGTGGGCAGAGCGATTAGGCCTGCCCAAAGACGTAGTGATAGGCGTAGGTGCATTTGATGCACACATGGGCGCAGTAGGAGGCCAAATTGAGCCTTATCATCTCTGCAAAATTATGGGAACCAGCACTTGCGATATTTTAATTGCTCCCACAGAGGATATCAACAATAGAACCATCAAAGGAATTTGCGGTCAAGTTAATGGGTCCGTCATCCCAGGAATGTTAGGTCTTGAAGCTGGCCAATCGGCCTTTGGAGATGTATACGCTTGGTTTAAAAGCTTGTTAAGCTGGCCGCTACAGCAATTACAAAATTCTACATTGATCAATACGGAAACGGCTATTGCACTTAAACATGAAATAGAAGACCATCTTATCAAGGAGTTAAGTACCCAAGCAAGTCAATTATCAGATTCAGAAAGTATAGAAATTGCCGTGGATTGGCTAAATGGTCGACGTACTCCAGATGCCAATCAAGAATTGAAGGCAAGCATTGCGGGACTCAGCTTAGCTTCTGATGCGCCTCGTATTTTTAGAGCTCTGGCAGAGGCAACGTGTTTTGGTGCTAAAAGTATTGTAGAACGTTTTGAAGAGGAAGGTGTGCCCGTAAAAGGTATTATTGGCATTGGCGGCGTAGCCAAAAAATCTCCTTACATCATGCAAATGATGGCTGATGTTTTAGAAATGCCCATCAGGATACAAAGATCGGAACAAACCTGCGCTTTAGGAGCTGCCATGTTTGCTGCAGTTGCAGCGGGTATTTATGCCTCTGTAGAAGATGCTGTAAAAGCCATGGGAACTGGTTTTGAAAAAATTTACACGTCAAATATCGATAAGCAAAACCTCTATCGTAAGCAATATTTAAGATATAAAGCATTAGGCCGATTTACAGAACACTCACTTAAAGTCAACGAATATGAGCAAGTATCAACATATTAAAGAGGAAGCTTATCAGGCAAATATGCAGCTTCCTGAGCTGAATTTAGTACTATTCACCTTTGGTAATGTAAGTGCCGTTGATAGAAAAGAAGGTGTTTTTGCCATTAAGCCAAGTGGTGTTCCTTATCCAGAACTTAGCCCTGATGCCATGGTGATTGTAGATTTTGACGGCAATACTGTGGAGGGGAGTTTAAGACCATCTTCCGACACGAAAACACATGCTGTTTTATACAAAAATTGGGAAGATATTGGCGGAATTGTACATACCCATTCTACCCATGCCACTGCTTGGGCCCAGGCACAATGCGCTGTTCCTATTTTTGGCACCACCCACGCAGATCATCTAACCGTTGACATTCCGTGTGCGCCACCAATGGATGATAAAATGATTAAAGGAAACTACGAGTATGAAACTGGCTTTCAAATCATTGATCATTTCAACTCGCTAAAATTAAGCTATAAGGAAGTGGAAATGATATTAGTGGGAAACCACGCTCCATTTACTTGGGGAAAAACTGCCGCCAAAGCGGTTTACAATAGTGCAGTGCTGGAATCAGTGGCGGAAATGGCATTGCTCACCAGACAAATTAATCCAATGACACCTCGCTTAAAGCAAGCCTTGATCCAAAAACATTTCGAACGCAAACACGGCCCCGATTCCTACTACGGCCAATCTTAAAATCTAAATAAATAATTAACCAATATAAACTAATGATCAACTTAAAAAATCTTGAAGTCTGGTTTATCACCGGAAGTCAAAATCTATATGGCGAGGAAACGCTTAAGCAAGTGAGTAAGCATGCTCAAATTGTAGCCGATGGCATCAATAATGCCAAACAAGTTTCTGTTACAGTAGTGTATAAACCAATTGTAAAAACCACTGACGAAATTTTCGAAACGCTACAACAGGCCAATGTAGCACCAAACTGTATCGGTATCATCACTTGGATGCACACCTTTTCTCCTGCTAAAATGTGGATTAGAGGATTAAGTATCCTACAAAAACCGCTATTACACTTACACACCCAGTTTAATCGTGATCTTCCTTGGGATACCATTGATATGGATTTTATGAATTTAAACCAAAGCGCACATGGTGATCGCGAATTTGGTTTCATGGTAAGCAGATTGCGTAAAAACCGTAAAGTGGTGGTTGGTCACTGGCAAGATGAGGAGGCTCTTAACCAAATAGATGTTTGGGCCCGTGCCGCAGCTGGTTGGCATGATTGGCAAGGTGCTAAATTCGTAAGATTTGGAGACAATATGCGCTTTGTTGCCGTAACCGATGGTGATAAAGTAGAAGCCGAAAAGCAATTCGGTTTCTCAGTAAACACTTATGCCATAGGAGATTTAGTAACAGTGATTAATGCTATCCCAGATCAAACCGTTAATGAATTGGTAAAAATCTACGAAGAAACTTACGAGATGGATGCCAGTTTAAAAGCTGGCGGTAAAAAGCATCTATCGGTATTTGAAGCGGCTAAAATTGAATTGGGCCTTCGTAAGTTTCTGGAAGATGGTGGCTTTAAAGGTTTCTCCGATACTTTCGAAGACCTACATGGAATGGTTCAACTACCAGGTTTAGCCGTTCAACGACTAATGGCGGATGGCTACGGCTTTGCAGGCGAAGGCGATTGGAAAACTGCCGCACTAGTACGTGCAAGCAAGGTAATGGGCGTTGGTCTCGAGGGCACGAGTGCATTTATGGAAGATTATACCTATCACTTTGACCCCGCAAATTCAATGGTATTGGGCTCGCACATGCTTGAAGTTGATGCCGCTTTAGCCAATGAAAAACCAAAATTAGAAGTACATCCTTTAGGTATTGGTGGAAAGGCTGACCCAGCTCGTTTAGTATTTAATGTGAATGGTGGTGCGGCTCTAAATGCATCCGTAATTGATATGGGCAATCGCTTTAGGCTAATTGTGAACGAAGTTGAAGCAGTTGAAGCACCACATGATCTTCCAAAATTGCCTGTAGCTAGAGTACTATGGAAACCTTTGCCCGATATGAAAACAGGCTGTGCTGCATGGATTTATGCTGGTGGCGCACACCATACGGTATATAGTCAATGTCTTACTACTGCACATTTTCTAGATTTTGCTAATATTGCAGGAATAGAATATATAAACATTGGTGCCGAAACGAAATTAGAACAGTTTAGAAATGAACTGCATTGGAACGACACTTTTTATCAACTACAAACCAGATAAACCAACAAACTATGGGAAATTTCTCAACAACAGATATCATTGTATTTATCGTCTACTTCATTTTGGTATCGGGCTATGGCTATTGGATTTATAGCCGTAAAAAAAACAAAGGTGCTTCTGGAAGTCATGATTTCTTTCTTGCCGAAGGGTCTTTGACATGGTGGGCAATAGGTGCCTCGCTCATTGCATCAAACATCTCTGCCGAACAATTTATTGGCATGAGCGGTAATGGTTTTGTAGTGGGCATTGCAGTAGCAGCATACGAATGGGTAGCTGCCATTGCACTTATTATTGTGGCCGTCTGGTTCATTCCAGTTTACCTGAAAAACAAAATCTTTACGATGCCACAGTTTTTGCAAACCCGTTATAACGAAACGGTAAGTTTAATTATGGCCATCTTTTGGTTGTTTCTATACATTTTTGTCAACCTCACTTCTATCCTTTACTTAGGCGCTTTAGCCATCAGCAACCTTGCTGGAGGTGGGAATTTTCACCTGATTATGATTGCCCTTGCGGTATTTGCACTCTTAATCACCTTAGGAGGGATGAAAGTAATTGGCTTTACCGACGTGATCCAAGTGCTGGTATTAATTATTGGTGGACTTGCCACTACTTACATTGCACTAACCATGGTAAGTGAAAAATTTGGCTTAGGAAAAGATGTTTTAGCGGGCTTTAAAATGATGATGACAGATGCGCCAGACCACTTTAAAATGATCCTCGATAAACCTGGCCCAAATGCCTCGCAAGCGGATATCAACAAATATTTGATGCTGCCTGGAATTGCCATGTATTTTGCTGGACAATGGATCGTTAACCTTAACTATTGGGGTTGTAATCAATACATCACTCAACGAGCTTTAGGTGCAGATTTGAAAACCGCTCGTAAGGGGATCTTATTTGCAGGCATCTTAAAATTAGGAATGCCAATCATTGTGATGTTACCAGGTATTGCAGCATACGTATTGCATAAGAATGGTTCGTTACAGCAAGAAATGGCTCCAGGGGGAAATTTCAATGCGGACAATGCTTATTCAGCGGTATTAGGCTTTCTTCCAACGGGTTTAAAAGGACTTTCACTAGCAGCATTAACGGCAGCTATTGTGGCGTCATTAGCCGGAAAAGCAAATAGTATTTCTACCATTTTCACCCTTGATATCTACAAAAAGTACATCAATAAATCAGCTGGAGAGAAAAAACTGGTACTCACAGGAAAACTCACCATTTTAGCGGCTATTGTATTTTCTATTTTATTGACGTGGGAAGACTTACTTGGCATTGGTGGCGAGGGTGGCTTTACTTTTATCCAAAAATACACAGGCTTTATTAGCCCTGGAGTTTTTGCCATGTTTATTTTAGGGATGTTCTGGAAAAGAACGACTGGTCCCGCAGCTATCGCTGGTTTAATTACAGGTTTTGTATTATCCGTAGTATTTAACAACTATGCACCAGCTTGGTTTGGTAATGAAACCTTACTTTATACTGCTTTCCCTAACGGTAAAGGTGGTTACGAAATTCCTTTCTTGATTTGTATGGGACTTTCTTTTGGCTTCACCATGTTAACCATGATTTCTATCAGTTTATTTGGCCCAAAAATTAATCCTAAAGCATTTGTATTAGAAAGGTCGATGTTTAAGGTGGATAAAGTGACCATGAGCTTAATCGTGATCACGCTTTTATTAATTACCATGCTATACGTTAAATTCTGGTAAACATCTCATTTTAGTAACCTGATAGTTAGATCATGATGCTTGACTAGTAAAATCGAAAAAGATGAAAAGAATAAACTTGAAAGCACTTTATATGCTATGGCTAGTCATTTTCTCGTCCGCTATCTTAAGGGCATCGGAAAAAACAGATAGCATCTTCAAAATTAAAAAACCTAACTATCAGGTTAGCCCATTAACGGGCGTTACACGCCAGCATTGGGTAGATGCGGCTGAGTACCTGCTTAACGGAGCTTTTAGTTATATCCATACGATGGATGATGCCATGAAGTTTCCGAAACAACATGAGAAAACCTATCCTAAAAAAGAAGATCAGCTTCCCACTGAAAAGCTAGAAGGATTTTGCCGCACCTTATTTGTAGCAGCTCCTTTACTACGTGAAAAACCTAATTTGGTGCTCAACCATATTAAAGTAGCAGATTATTACCGGCACAATCTTTTAAACCTAATTAATCCCAACAGTCCAAGTTATATCAAACCTCGTGGCAACGGCGGACCAAGTCAAATTTTAGTGGAGTTTGGCGCATTGGCCATATCCTTATCTGTTGCACCAGAAATACTTTGGGATCCGTTAACTGAAGAACAGAAAGATGCGTTGGCAGCAACCATGCTCAGCTACGGCGATGGGCCAACTATAGGCTCCAATTGGAGATTTTTCAATGTGTTTGTCTTGAGTTTCTTCAAAGAAAAAGGCTACAAGGTTAATGAGCAGCTGATGCTTGGTTACTTGGATAAAATCATAGAAGCCTATCGTGGATATGGCTGGTACAATGACTCTCCAGCCTACGATTATTACAGCATGTGGGCCTTCCAAATGTACGGGCCACTATGGTCGCAGCTTTACGGCAACAAATACTATCCTACCTACGCTAAAAAATTCATGGATAATTTGTCTGAAATGGCCCAAAATTATCCTTACACCTTTAATGAGCAAGGTCAAATGAACATGTGGGGACGTAGTATTGCCTATCGCTTTGGTGCGGTAGCTCCCCTAGCATTAACTGGCTACCTGAATGACCCCAACAAGGTAAATTATGGATGGATGAGAAGAATTGCCTCTAGCAGTATGTTACAATTTCTCGAAAATCCATCGTTTATGGAAGACCATGTGCCTACCTTGGGTTTCTATGGAGCGTTTGAACCCGCAGTACAAGTTTACAGCTGCAGGGGAAGTGTATATTGGCTAGGAAAAGCTTTTTTGGCGTTACAGTTACCCGCAGACAACATATTTTGGACCGCTAAAGAAAATAACGGTGCTTGGGACAATGAACTCAAAAAAGACCATGTTTATAACAAATTCCAACCTGGCTCAAATCTGTTGATCACCAATTATCCCAACAGCGGTGCTTCCGAAATACGCTCGTGGTGCCACGAAACCATGGCCAAAGATTGGCAGAAATTCCGCAGCACAGAGAATTATAACAAACTTGCCTACAATACCAATTTACCTTGGATGGCAGATGGCAAAAATGGAGAAATCTCCATGAATTATGGTGTTTTTAATGGAAAGAAAGAATGGGAAGTGCTGCGCCTATATACTTTTATAGGTTTTGAAAATGGAATTTACAGAAGAAATGCCGAACTAGAAACAAACAGTGACATTAAATTAAAGTTGGCAGATATCCCTTTGCCCAACGGTATTTTAAGAGTAGACAAAGTAGTTTCTCCTGTAAGAACAGATTTGACCTTAGGACATTACGCTTTGCCCCTTTTAGATCAGAAAATCGTAAAGAAGGTTAAAAAAACAAAAGGAGGAAACGCTTATCTCATTAGTAATGGCGAATATCATTTGGCCATGATTTCGCTAAATGGCTGGGATAAAATGGATTTCGTAGACACTGAAAATTTGCATCCTGTTAGTGAAAAAAGTAGCCTTATTAGTGCAAAAAGCAATGTTTCTGAGGAAGAAATCTTCGTCACTCTGCAATTGTGGAAGAAAGGCAAAAAAGACTTCACCAACAAAGAGCTTCAACCAGTAAAAAGCGTAAAAATAACAGACGATAAAAACAATGTTGAAGTGATGTTTCAAGATGGAACCACCAAAACCATTAATTTTAATTAGCCACTTAATTTTAAAATCAATAGCCATAAAAAACGTCAAGTATTTATAGTACTTGACGTTTTTCTTTGTAAACATACCAAATCGAAATCCATTATCATTATTTAACTGAGTTAACGCGACATGTTCGGTAATTGCTTAACAAACCTGAAATAAATTGGTTCGTAGCTACCGTCTACGTATTCGTGGTGACGCCAATTAAATGCATTATTCCAATTACTTAATCATAAACGGCTGTTTGGAAATATAGAAATTAAAATCCTTCACTCTCCCTTTACTTTCCCTCATACGGGGCAAGTACTTAAACCCCGAGATCACCTGTTCTTTTCCTAAATCGATAACTACTTGGTGAGGTTGAGCTTTAGCGTTTCTACTCCAAGCTGTTTGCCAAAAAGTAGTTGGTTGATTATCTACCATTAAGGTTGCCAAACCATTTCCTTCTCCCAGCTCTTCACTATCGGCAAAAAAGATAGAGTACTCTTCTCTTGGAATTTCTTTTCCTTCGCTATTTTTAATCCTCAGTTCTGCAATGGTGGTAAATGGCACATCACCATAGGCCGAAAGACTTTCTAAACAGATGTAGCGACCTTGGTGAGTTTTTTCAAAGTTAACTTCCTGCCATCCTTCGGTGTTGTTCAAGGTACCTGTAAGTACTTTATTTTTTGTAACTAATTGTAGTTTATTGCCTGGTTTGCTGTGCAACAAGGTAGAATCTATCTTCGTTTCCCAGATGTGATTTTTAATACCTTTCAATTTAAGTGTTGGGAAGTCTTCCATTTCTAAAACCTTGATCTCGTTTTCACCTTTCTTCAACCAGCAACCTGGTACAAAAATAGTTTGTTGTGGCCCTATAAACCAATAACGGCCAATGTGCCTGCCATTAACCCACAACAAGCCCTTACCTACTTTTCTAGTGTCCAAATAAGTATCGCCTACTTGATCTAATTTAAAAGTTGCTCGATAAAGGTGCGGGTATCCAGCTTGGCGAGAAGAAGATTTGAAACCATCAATATTATTTAACGGCAATGAATAATGAGACCAGCCCAAAATTTCCTTACCGTTTAACCATACGCCTTCAGTAATTCCTTTACGTTCGTGATCTATCGCATTGCCAAAATTAACACGAGCTTGATGCTCCACTAAAATTTCCAAAGTATGCTTACCTTCTTCCTTCACATTAATGGGAATAGAAAACTGATTCAATCTTCTATCTAGTAAGCCCACCTTCTTCTTATCAATATAAATCGTGGCCCTATCCATTACTCTTTTTATGGTCAAATTTCCTTGCAAACGCCCTTCTATTTGACTGCTATACAGAATATATCCAGAATTTTGACCCAAGCTTTCCATTGTTTGTGGCTTCTCAAAAACTTGAGGCTTTGGCAAATTGGCCACTAACGAAGCAACAGGTTTTAGCTCAAACTCTGGAATCGTTATTTTAGGTAATGGCTCTGGAAGTGGCGGCAATTTAAGTTCAGGAAACTTATCCTTAATTACCTTTTGAAAAGCAAAAAATTTGTCATTTGGCACACCATCTTCACTTAAAGGCGCATCATAATCATAACTAGTGGTATACGGCGTATAATAAGTATTACTACCGTTAGCTCCTGGGAAAAAGCCATTGGTAGTACCACCATGGAACATGTATAGATTCACAGAAATACCATTATTTACCATCCATTTAAAATCTGACAGTTTTTCTTCCACAGAATGAACCTCATGTTTACCACCCCAATAATCAAACCATCCTGTCCAAAATTCTGAATTGAATTTGGGCACATTAGGTGCATATTTCTCAAAAATGGCAAAATTCTTTTCTGCCTCTCCACCAAAATTAATAGAAGGCATTACTCCTTCAACATGCGCATTATCGTAATAGTTTTTGCCTGCCCAATCGCAATGAAAAAGTGGGACATCTACTTTAGCTTCCAAAAGCGCATCTCTAATGGCAGCTACATATTTTTTATCTCCTGCATAAACGCCATATTCATTTTCTACCTGTACCATCAACACATTTCCACCTTTTGTTATCAGGTTTGGACGGAATTCCTCCACAGCTCTTTTCAAGAAGGTAAGCGTTTGCGGCATATAATTAGGATCAGAGCTTCTTAATACCACGCCTTTGGTTTTCAATAACCAAGCTGGCAAGCCTCCCAAGTCCCATTCGGCACAAGTATAAGGCCCTGGCCTGATAATTACCCAAAGCCCTTCCTCTTGCGCAATTCTGCAGAATTCAGAAATATCTAAATTATCACTAAAGTTGTATTTACCTGGTTGCGGCTCATGGGCATTCCAGAACATATAAGTACAAATGGCATTTAAACCCATTGCCTTCGCCATTTTTAACCGATGACGCCAATAAGGCTTCGGTATCCGAGCGTAGTGCATTTCGCCGCTGATGATTTGAAAGTTCTTACCATCCAGAAGAAATTGATTTCCGCTTATTTTAAAAGTATGCTGCTTATCAATTTGTGCTTTGACAGAAAAACACCCAAAAAGTAATAAGATAGCTACTGGTACTAGAAAGTTTTTTTTATTCAACCTCATATATTGCGCTTTTAGAAATATATTTATTTAGAATTTTGATTTGATCCTTTGCGGATTACGCTCATCGTGTAGGAATATTGATACTCTTTACCACGGAAAAGATATTTATCCAACGGTTTAGAGCCCCACGAATCCAATCCTCCTACTCCCCTTTGAAACAAGTCCACGTTTAAGATGACCCTATCTGATGGAATGATGTCTGAGGGGTGTTGTTGTTTCTTGGTAGTTCCTGGATCCCAGTCTTCAATTCTATAGTTAGTGGCACTTACCGATAAAGGCTGTGCACCTTTAATTTGCAGGCCATTGCCTTCACTATCAGTAAGGGTAAACCAGCGTACATCTGTTTTATTACCCGCTTCTTGTGGCCTGTAATATGGAAAAACTTGTTCTCCTACCTTTCCACTCCATACCGAGATAAAGGCATCTTGGTGGCGATCTACATAGTTTTCCCAAGGTCCACGACCGTACCAAGTAAAATTATTATACTCTTTAGGCAACTCCATATTCATACCCAAGCGCATCATTTCAGGCAAGTCATCAGTTAATGCTTTGTAGTGGGTGTTTACCGTCAATGAACCATCACTATTAATGGTGTAGGCCACTTCTACCTTTGCCGCTACTCCCTGCGGTTGAAATTCATAATTTAGCGTAATCGCATCCGCTTTTTCATCAATACTTTTAAAGCTAACTTTTTGCGATATCGAAGCCGTTTCCCAAACTCTTAAATTGTACTGCGCCTGCGAACCAAAGTCGTTATCAGTAGGTGCTCTCCAAAAATTTAGTTTTGGCATTTTTGCAATTAATTGTTTAGAAGCACCTTTAATGTCTGTCAAAGCTCTATTATCTTTTCCAAACTCGTAAGTGATGCCATTTGCTGTGAAACTGTATTTTTGCTGCGTTTCTTTTTTCTCAATTTTTGTCTGATTAGCATTTTTGGCTACCTCAGCAAAATAATTATTGTTTGTAAATGCAAATTCTCCTTTGGCAACTTCAAATCCTACAGGAAGAAATTTAGTGGCCGTTCTTCTATGGGCATAAACCTGCAAGTAGTATTCTACTCCTGCCTCAAAAGCTAGCTTAGGAAGTTTCAAGGTTACCTCTTTTCTTGAGTCGGCGGCAATAGCGACCTCAAAATTACCCTCAGCAACGTTAGTCCCATTTTTTAACAACACCCATTTAAAACCATATTCTTGGGTGCTAATTGGGGTAAACTTAAAATCATTGATCACGGTAACCACACCATTGGCAAGGTCTTTGGCTTCAAATAATATATTTTGATAAACCTTTTTAACAATATGGGTGTGTGGCATATACTGCTGATCTGGAGTAACAATACCGTCCATACAGAAATTACCATCATTTGGCTTATTAAACCCATTTAAGTCACCACCGTAGGCCCAATATTCACGACCTTGCTCATCCTTGGTTTTAAACCCGTGATTGTACCACTCCCAAATGAAGCCACCTTGCATATTTTTACTGGTGCGCATCAAATCCCAATAGTCTTGGAAATTGCCCATACTGTTCCCCATTGCATGAGCATACTCACACATGATATAAGGCTTGCCTAAATCTTTGGCAGCATCGCGTACCATGCTACCCCAAGAAGGATACATGTGACAAATAATGTCGGTATTTCTATCTCGCTGATAGGCTTGCTCATATTGTACTGGCCTGCTTTTATCTCTCGCTTTTGCCCAATCGTACATGTCAAAAAAAGCTTTTCCGTTACTGGCTTCATTACCTAAAGACCAAAATATCACCGAAGCATGATTTTTGTCTCTTTCAATCAACCTCATAATTCTATCCATGTGCGCCGCTTTCCACTCAGGAAAGTTAGAAACGTTGTTTGGTCCGTAGCCCAATCCGTGCGATTCAAGATTGGCTTCATCTACCAGATAAATCCCGTACTCGTCGCATAACCTATACCATAAGGGCTGTTGTGGATAGTGAGAGGTCCGCACAGCATTTATATTCAGTTCCTTGAACAACTGGATATTACGAAGCATAACCACAGAATCGACCACTTGGCCCGTTTGCGTATTAAATTCATGCAAGTTTACCCCCTTAAACAGCACACGCTTGCCATTAATGAGTACTTGCCCATCTTTAATTTCTACTTTTCGGAAACCTATACGATGCGAAGTGCTTTCTATTACTTTCTTTTGGCCATCCTTTAAAGTCACCAACATCGTATAAAGGTTAGGTGTTTCGGCAGTCCATTTTAGTGGGGTTTTAACCGTACCTTCAAATACTAATGAATCAACGGCTTGAGCAGCTAAATTGATTGGCTTTTGTTGACTAAAAACTTTTTTCCCCTGCTTATCCAAAATGCTTACTTCTACCATTTGAGCAGTAGCTGCATTACCATAATTTTGGATTTTTACCGAGCTACTAAATAAACCATTTTTGTACTGAGCATCTAAGTCTGGGTGCGCAAAAAAATCGAGGATGCGGGTCTGGTCCGTAGCATATAAATATACACTGCGATTGATACCACCTAATCTCCACATATCCTGATCTTCCAGATAACTGCCATCACTAAATTTATGTACTTCACAGGCCAACAGATTACTTCCCTTTTTAAGATAAGGAGTGATGTCAAATTCTGCTGGGCTTTTAGAATTTTCGGTATAACCTACTTTCTTTCCATTGATCCAAACGTACATCGAATTTGTACCGCCTTCAAAATGCAGGAATACTTTTCTACCATTCCAATTTTCAGGAATATTAAACTGTTTACGGTAAGCACCTGTAGGCGAATCTTCTCTATTAATAAATGGCGGACTGGAAGAAAATCCGAAACCAGTATTCACATATATGGGAATACCAAAGCCATTAAATTCCCAATTTCCTGGCACTGGCATGGTAGTCCATGAACTTGCATTAAATTCCTCTTTGAAAAACTCATCGGGAACATCAGCTATTTTACCGAACCAATGAAATTGCCATTTACCATTTAGAGATTGATAATATGGAGAGCTTTTGTATTCATTTTTGATAGCCAATGCTTCTGAGGCGTAAGGCAACAAGCTTGATCGCGTTTTCTCTTTATTAATAGCGAATACTTCGGGATTTTCCCAGTCTGGCTTTGATTGAGAATAAGCATTAGTAAGACTTAAACAAGCCAATACTAGTGATATCGTTCTTTTCATTTAACAAAATGTTTATACCTGATTAATAAACGTTAAAAATACATTTATTATTTGAATTTGGTAATCCCTATCAAAATTGTTGAACAATGACATTAAAACATTGATTGGCAAGCCGAAAGCAATACTATCAATTCAAAGCAAAAAAAACACGAAAAAAGCTATTTGCGCCCAGTAGTAAAAGTGAAGACATTGTAAATTCAGCGGCAAAAAGAAAGTTAAGCGACAACAGCTTAATTATCACAAAAAGGAAGAAGACCTATTTTCAATAGATTACCGCTACAAAAAATGAACATGACAGATGGGTACGGTTTAATGGAAATGCTATAAAAAACAAAAACCCCGCATTTGCGGGGTTTGGGAAGTGGTGCCTGCTGGGATCGAACCAGCGACACAAGGATTTTCAGTCCTTTGCTCTACCAACTGAGCTAAGGCACCTCCGTTTGGGAATGCAAATGTAGTTTCTTTTTTTGAAAGGCAAAATTATTTCGTAAAAAAATATTAATTAATTTTATTCAAACAGCCTTTTCATCTAAAAACCAACCAATTAATTTCTAATTAAAGATCCTCATAATTCATAACCATTCTAAATTTAAAAAATTATGCATGCATAATAATATGTTTTAAATCGAAATCTTTTAACTTCGTTGTACCATTACCCTATTAAACTATGGTTGTACAAATAATATTCGTCTTATTGGTTGTTGCGGGCACTGCTCTTTTTGCATTTAATGCTCGCAAGGTGATCAGGAACATTAAACTAGGCAAGGCTGCAAACCGCAGTGATAAACCTCAAGAACGTTTAATGACCATGTTAAAAGTAGCCTTTGGTCAAACCAAAATGGCTGTTAGACCTGTACCATTTCTTTTGCACTTGGTGGTATACTTGGGTTTTGTCATCATCAACCTTGAAGTTTTAGAAATCGTAATTGACGGTATATTTGGCACCCACCGCGTATTTGCGGGCTTGGGCGGCCTTTATAACTTTTTAATTGGAAGTTTTGAACTTTTGGCTGCTGGCGTTTGGTTGGCTTGTGCCATTTTTCTTATCCGAAGAAATGTGGTGAAGCTAAAGCGCTTTTCGGGCGTAGAAATGAAAAGCTGGCCAAAATCAGATGCTAATTATATTTTAATTACCGAGATTTTATTGATGTCCGCTTTTTTGCTGATGAACGCTGCCGATGCCAAACTACAGGCTTTAGGTGTAGCGCATTACCAACAAGCAGGTGCTTTTCCAGTAAGTACGTGGTTGCTAGGCTTGTTACCTAACAACATCAACACTTTAATTTTTATTGAACGTTTTTGCTGGTGGTTCCATATTGTAGGTATTTTCGGTTTTTTAAACTACCTACCCTACTCAAAACACTTCCACATCATGTTGGCCTTCCCAAACACCTATTTTTCAAACTTGAATCCGAAGGGGGAATTTACCAATATGGATAGTGTTACTAACGAGGTGAAGGCGATGCTTGATCCTTCGTTTGTGCCTGCCGAAACTGCTCCAGGAAAATTTGGTGCTAAAGACATTCAAGATCTTACTTGGGTAAATTTACTCAACGCTTATACTTGTACCGAGTGTGGTCGATGCACTTCGGTATGTCCAGCAAATATGACTGGCAAACTGCTTTCGCCACGTAAAATTATGATGGACACCCGCGACCGCATGGAGGAAGTAGGTAAAAACATCGACAAACATGGGGCAGATCATCAAGATGGCAAATCATTGTTGGATGATTATATTTCCAGAGAAGAAATTTGGGCCTGCACCAGCTGTAATGCCTGTACAGAAGCTTGTCCAGTAAATATTGACCCGCTAGGCATTATTGTAGAATTAAGACGTTATGCCGTGATGGAAGAGTCTGTTGCACCAGCAAGTATTAATGCCATGTTGGGCAACGTAGAAAACAATGGCGCTCCTTGGAAATACTCACCTGCCGACAGGTTTAATTGGGCCGAAGGGGATTAAGGAGCAAGGAACTAGGAACTAGGATTAAGGACGAAGAAGTCCGAAAAGACTTAAATTAAATGAAGACTAAGTATGGTAAATGGTAAGTCGACGGTTGTCTAAATACTAATTACTAACTACGAAATACTAAAAAAATGGAATTCAAAGTACCAACCATGGCCGAGTTAATGGCTGCAGGAGAAGAACCAGAAATATTGTTTTGGGTAGGATGTGCTGGCAGTTACGACGAAAGGGCACAGAAAATTACCCGCGATATCTGTAAAATCCTACATCATGTTGGACTAAAATATGCAGTTTTAGGAACCGAAGAAAGTTGTACTGGCGATCCTGCTAAAAGGGCTGGAAACGAGTTTTTGTTCCAAATGCAGGCCATGACCAATATTGAGGTGCTTAATGCTTATAACATTAAAAAAATTGTAACTGGCTGTCCACATTGTTTTAACACCATTAAAAACGAATATCCAGGGTTGGGCGGCACTTATGAAGTGATTCACCACTCGCAACTGATACAAGACCTTATTAACGAAGGTAAGTTGAAGGCCGAAGGTGGCGAAAGTTTCAAAGGAAAGAAAATAACTTATCATGACCCCTGCTATTTAGGGCGTGGAAACGGTGTTTACGAGGCTCCACGAAAAGCGCTAGAGGTTTTGGATGCCCAATTGGTAGAAATGAAACGCTGCAAGGCCAATGGTCTTTGTTGTGGTGCTGGCGGTGCTCAAATGTTTAAGGAACCTGAAAAGGGAAATAAAGATGTGAACATTGAGCGTATTGAGGAAGCTTTAGCTACCGAACCACAATTTATTGCCGCTGGCTGCCCTTTTTGTATGACCATGTTGAACGATGGTGTGAAATTGAAAGACAAAGAGCAAGAGGTAAAGGTATTGGATATTGCCGAGATTACGGCTAGAGCTAACGGATTGTAGACTGTTTTTTTCTAGAACTCTTGAAAAAAGATCTTTAATATTTTAACCAGCTTTATAAGACTCACGACCTAAATTCAATTGTTATTTATTGGCAATCTGTAAAACTCTGATACTGAAATAAATTCAGTATGACGGAGCGTTGATTTAGCGTCACCATGACCTGTAGCAAGACGGAAAGCTACGCAGTAAATTTATTTCAGGGTCAGCATACATCAAAACAGTTTAACAATTATAAACTAGCAGCATAAATCAAACCCAGGTTTTCAGACTTACGGAGTTTTACGATTACCAATAACGCAACTCACAACATTCAATGCTACTTATTCGCCACTAAGTCTTTTTGAACCAACTGCCTTAACCTACTCGCTAGTTCGTTCAGTTGCTCTTCGTCAATATTTTTTATGGGAATAATCAAATAGGTAGACATGGAGTCGACTGCCCCTTGCCTATCATTGCGTGTCTGCACAATTACGTCATCATTTTTGGTGCGCAACCAAAGCTCGCCGCTAGTGGTGTTGCCATAGTAATCCATAGATTTGAACCTGGATAGGTTAAAGGCAAAAAACTCTTCCTTGCCACTTACATAAACCTTCCTATATCTGCAAAAACCAGTGTTAGTAACGTTCAATTCATAGCGTTTTAGCGCTTCTGGTTGTCCATCTTTATTATAATATTTATTTAACCACTGGTGGATATACGCACGGGTATCCTCTGCAGCCGAAAAGCCAGAGAACAACAAAAAAGCGAGGCCAAACAAAAAGAAAACGGACTTTTTTAAGTCCAATGTAAACTTTTGCATGAGAGTTCCGTTTTAAAGTAGGTAAGTTAATTATTTTGATATTTTTGAGTTATGATTTTTTCTCCACAATCTAAAGTTTGGATCTACCAAAGCAACCGAAGATTTACCGATCAGGAAACAGCGGAAATACAAAATATTTTAAATGATTTTGTTGAGCAATGGACAGCACACGGTCATCAGCTAAAGGCAAGGGCCGAAGTATTTCACCATTATTTTATTGTACTTACGGTGGATCAGGAGGTAGCCAATGCTACGGGTTGTTCTATTGATTCTTCGGTGCGGGTAATTAAAGAGATTGAAAGCAAGTTTGGGCTAGATCTTTTCGACCGTTTTAATATGGCCTATAAGATAGGCGACGATGTTCATGTGGCGACCAAAGAGGATTTTGAAACCTTAATTAGCATTAAAAAGATTGGTTTGGAGACGATTGTGTTTAATAACTTGGTGCAAACCTTGGAAGATTTTGAGCAGAAATGGGAAGTGCCTTTGCAAGATAGTTGGCACAAAAATATTTTTGCGGAGCAGTTGAATGGTTAGTTAGGAACTAGGGGTTAGGAGCTAGTAGAATATGAGCAGAGACATTGCGATTTCGTCATCTCGGCCGCAGCGGAGAGATCTTTAAATCTTAAAAGCCATTAAACAGTTCCAAACCTCTCTCTAACTCTCTCCTTGAAAAGAAGAGAGGATTGGCAGTGCTTAATCATCATTACTGCAAAAATTCAAAGTTTGTACAAACCTTCCCAACCCCTTCTCTCTCCCTTTTAGGGAGAGATGCCCACAGGCAGAGAGGGTAATTTTAATAAAAACCTCTCTAACTACCTACTTTTAAAGCATATATAACTAGATTATGTTATTTTTAGAGATTTACTTCGTAGCTACTTCGCGGTCTCCACTACAGCCGAAATGACAGAGGAGTAGTGCCTGTGCTAATTGCTTACTAGCTCCTAACCACTAATCACTAGCGACTAATCAAAAAACAACTGCCATAAATATTTGTTATCTTGTAACAAATACTATTTATGAAGCGTTGGCTCAAAATATCCCTGAAAGTAATAGGTGGCCTGTTGCTCTTACTCGTTTTGATTTGGGTGGGTGCTGCCTACTATATCAATAAAAACAATAAAGCTATTCTTGCCAAAATACTTGACCAAGTTAATACTAAAGTAAATGGAAAGGTACAGGTGTCGCACATGGAAACCACGCTATTAAAAGGTTTTCCAGGTATTTCTGTATCGCTAAAAAATGTTTCATTGCAAGATAGTCTTTGGCATGTACATAAGCACGATCTTTTAAAAGCCAAGGATATCGATGTGACACTTAATGCCCTGTCTTTACTGGTTGGTACCATCAATATCCGCAAAGTGGCCATCAACAATGCCAACATCTATCTTTATACAGACTCGAATGGGTACAGCAATACGAGTATGTTTCGTACGAAGGATCAGAAAAAAGCAGCAGAGAATGATGATGGCTCTAGTTCTTTGCAAATACGAATCATCGACTTAAACAAGGTTGATTTGGTGATAGACAACCAAAAGCGTTTTAAGCTTTTTAGCTTTTTTGTGGATGAACTTAAAGGTAAAATCAAATATCCTGCTAACCGTTGGGATGGAGACTTTAAGCTGAAAACCCAAGTAAGAAGTTTTGCTTTTAATACCAGAAAGGGCAGTTTTTTGAAAAACAAAAGTCTTTCGGGAAATATGCGTGCGCACTATGATGATGAGGGCGAGGTGATTATTATTGATCAGAAGCCGCTCAAAATTGGTGAGGATATTTTCCATATTGGGGCTAATATTAACATTGCCGAAAACAAATCTGCTTTTTCTATTGCCATTAAGGCCGATAACATCTTGTTTCCTAATATTGCCAATTTGTTGGCGCCCAATATTTCTTCGAAGCTTTTAAAGTTTGGGATAGAAAAACCGATAGATGTTACGGGAAGTATTATTGATGATGGGGATAAATCACATAAAGATCCCTTAATTAATGTGAAGATGACGGTGAAGAATAATAAGGTTTCTATTCCCTCAGGCGATTTAACGGATTGTTCTTTTATTGGTTTTTTCTCTAACCGAGATACGACTAACAGACCTATTGGCGATGCGAATTCTATTATCCGCTTTTATGAATTGAAGGCCAATTATTACAACGCTCCTATTAAGATAGATACTTTTACGGTTTCTAATTTGGAAAAGCCTTTGGCGCAAGGTTTAGTGACTTCATCGTTTGAGCTACAAAAGTTGAACAGCTCTTTTGAGGAAGAAAGTTTTAAGTTTGAAAAGGGTACTGCTGATTTGCGATTGTTTTGCCAAGCAGATATTGACAATTTCCTATTTACCAAACCTGTAATACATGGGAAGGTACAAATTAAAAATGCAGATATTACGTATTTGCCACGTAACCTAAAGTTGATAAATAGTTCGCTTGATCTTAATTTCAACCAAAAGGATTTAAACATCACCAATAGTAGGTTTCAATTGGGGCGCAGTATTTTGAACATGAATTGTTCTATCGAAAATTTTCTCAATTTTTATTATACGGATCCTGAAAAGATAGAGGTCAATGTCAACTTAAGTAGTCCTCATTTGTACCTTACCGAGTTTATGCCTTTGTTAGGGCCCCGCAAAGCGAAGAAAAGGAAAGCATCAGCTAAAAATGCGATTAAAGAGGCTTCGGAGCAATTAAGTACCGCCTTGGAGATGTCGAAAATGCATCTTAAACTGAAAGTAAATCGTGCGGTGTACCAAAAGTTTGTGGCCAATCAGGTTAATGCTGATATTTCTTTAATTGGCAATGGGATCTATTTCAACAAAATTGGCATACAGCATGCTGGCGGACAGGTGAACGTAAACGGGAAGATAGAACAAATGGGTGCGGTAAACAAAGTAAAGTTTAATGCCAATATTGCAAAGGTCAGCGTAAAAGAGTTTTTTTATGCTTTTGATAATTTTGGGCAGCAGTCGGTAACCAACAAAAATTTAAAAGGCTTTCTTTCTGCTAATGTAAATGCTTCGGGTACGGTAACTGCTAAAGGTAATATGGTTCCTAAATCGATGTTTGGCAAGGTTAATTTTACTTTGGATAAAGCGGCGCTAGTAGGCTTTGAGCCTTTGGAAAATGTTGGCAGATTTATTTTCAGGAGCCGAAACCTCTCCAATGTGCAACTGGAGAAATTGAACGGTACGCTTACCTTGCGTGGCGATAAAGTAGATATTAGCCCTATGAAGGTAAACTCTACCGCACTTAATTTTGATGTGAAAGGGGTTTATGGTTTCAACAGCGGCACTAACATTGCGTTGGATATTCCGTTGAGGGACCCTAAAAAGAGCGCTGATATTGTGGACAAGGAGGAGCGTGAGCTTGCCCGCATGAAGGGTATTGTACTGCATTTGAAAGCGGTTGATGAGGGTGGCGAAATTAAAATTAGATGGAATAAGAAAAAGGATAGGGAAAAGTAGTGGGTTTGTGGAAGACTTACGAAGTTTACTTATTGTTGTTTTTTGAAACTTCATGAGCCTTCTTAAAAGGCCTGACGTGTGATATGGTGATTACATCAACCATGGGTTAATGTCGGTTCGTCATTTCGACCTTGTGGAGAAATCTTTTAAAGTAGAAGGGTAACACAATTTCATGACATTTATGAAGGTTAACTGATGGTGATAACACTAATCATAAGTTGAAATTATCTATTGAAAGCATTGATCCAAAGATCTCTCCATTACAGTCGAGATGACAGAGAGGAACGGTAATGCTAATAGCAGACTTACGAAGTTTAACTTCGATTAATTGTTGTTTTAAATGGTAAAGTTGAGGGCTTCGACGTTTAAAAACTTCGTAAGTCTGTTTTGTTTTCATATTAGCACGCAGTTACTCGTATTACCACCGCAGGTGTTAATTGTACCGACGCAGTTAGCTATTATACCGGCGCAGTTACCTATTTTACCAACGCAGGTGCCAATGGTACCGACGCAGTTAGCTATTGTACCGGCGCAGTTACCTATTTTACCAAAGCGGGTGCCAATGGTACCGACGCAGTTAGCTATTGTACCGGCGCAGTTACCTATTTTACCAAAGCGGGTGCCAATGGTACCGACGCAGTTAGCTATTGTACCGGCGCAGTTACCTATTTTATCAACGCAGGTGCCAATGGTACCGGCGCAGTTAGCTATTGTACCGGCGCAGTTACTTATTTTACCAACGCAGGTGCCAATGGTACCGATGCAGTTAGCTATTGTACCGGTGCAGTTACTTATTTTACCAAAGCAGGTGCCAATGGTACCGATGCAGTTAGCTATTTTACCGGCGCAGTTACTTATTTTATCAACGCAGGTGCCAATGGTACCTACGCAGTTAGCTATTTCACTATGGCAGTAGCCAATTTTTAGTTAAAAAGAAAACCAACAACGATTAATACTCAACCTTTTTAAATTCTATGCTGCTAATTTGCCTAAATTCTGGAGAAGTGGCACCGAATATGGATTTAACATAGGTTTTAACTGCCTGTGCAATCACAGTCAAACCATTGTTATCATTATACAGCAAATGATCTCTTTTTAACCTTGCTGTGCTCCAAAGGCTGTAAGTACCTATGACCGCCGAATTGGCTACTGTTAATCGTTGAAGAGTTGCTTCTAAAGCTGTTAATTTTAGTTCTGGTTCATTTGGTTGGAACAGTTGATGAGAAGCCACTAAGTTAACGAGCGTCCTAAAGTGTTCTATTTGATTATCTGCACTTTGTTGGGAGCTAGAAATGGTTTTAGCAGGTACAACATCTCCATCTTTAGAAGTATTGTCATTTGCTTTCTTCCGACTTGCTCTAATTCCTTGCAATTTACGATTGATCGATCTGGCATTTTCAATGACATTAATATCTACACCAGAAGCAGCCAACGCATTTACAATTCTTGTGCCCAAAGATTTAAGTCCAGCAAACACTTGCGCACGGGCATCTGTGGCGTTATCATTACTGATTTTTTGTTGACTACAATTGCTTATTTCTATTCTTGCTTCGGCCAATAGTGTTTGTAGATTGGTTAATTTAAGTTCTTCTCTTGATGGATTGTAAGCTTGACCATAACGAGTACAGAATTCGATTAGGTTTTCAAAGTTCGCCACGTTCTTGGCGTGTCCTTTGTCAGAATTAGATGCCATTTTTTTTGTTTTTAGGTAAAAGATTAGCGGTAGCTGAGGTTTGACCGCCTTTAACTATCGAGATAAATTTACATGGGTTATGGAGCGGAAAAAATAACTAGTAGTAGTTATTTTTATGATTAGGATAATTGCACAAGCTACAGGTTTAAATTGAGGTAGCTTATGGTTGAAGTATTATTGATTTCTGTTCATCATTTAGAGCACAGCCGAGACTGCAAAGCAGCTAAGATATATTTTAGGCATATATTGCAAAGTCCAAAGATCTCTCCATTACAGTCGAGATGACGAAATGGAACGGTGGTGTAACGGTTTGGGGCTTGGCGAAGGTGGGGGTTTAAGAAGCACAAATATTCAATTTAGTACTGTTGCCCCACTTTCGCTAAACCCTTGTTGTGTGCAGTTATTCGTCTTTTACTTTAATTATGTAGTGAACATAAGCATTTGAAGGTCTCGTTTCATTGTGAGGGTTTTGGGCAGTAGAAATAACTAAACCAGAAATGCTTTTGTATGGTGCAGCAGGATCATGAGTTATAGGTCCAACATTGTCATAATGCCTTCCGTCGTCATGATTTGCTTCTAAACCTTGATTAATGTAATGTTGGTGGTGTCCTACATCCGAAGTTTGAAAACTTCCCGTTTCATTTTTCTTGTCATCAGTTACTGCTATTCTCAATGAAACATCGGGATCTTTAAAACCATCTACTCTGTCCGCATTAACACCACGTAGAAAAACACCTCTCAAATCAGGTAGTGAAAATTTGACATCAGTTCCTATAATTTCATGTTTGCCCCATCTATTCCCCAACACACCCCATAGAATTGGATATTGAGATTTGTAAACACTATCCCCATCACAAATTTTCCAATTATTATTATTTAATGATACTGTTTCACCAGCATAGGGCATAATAGTGCCAATTGGTAGATTGTCTTTTGCCATGATATTTAAATTTATTTTGCCTACTCTTTCAAAATGCGGTTTTCGGCTTTCCCGTATGAACCTTGTTTGTTATTTCAGTTGCGGTCGTCCATAATTGTACACAACTATCAGACTTACGAAGTTTAACTTTAATGATTTATTGCTTTTAGTGGTGAGGTTGAGGGCTTCGCCGTTTGAAAACTTCGTAAGTCTGCATTCGTTAATTTTCTAAATTCCTAAAGCTGTTGCTTTGGCTTTAAGCAGCTGTCTGAATGATGGCATTGTAGTACTTAAACTGCCTCCTGGGTCTTGTTTGTCACCAAGTTTTCCTGCTTCTTTTCTCAATTCATCATGCCCTGCCACGTAGTCCAGATCAAATTCGGGGTTTTTAGTTTTGGCCCATAAAATGAAGTTGATGAGGGCTTTTTCTTGTGCTTCGGTATATTGTTGATACTTGCCCGCTACAATGTAGCCTTGTGCGGTGGTTACGTCGCGAAATGGCCCAACACTTGAACCTTTGCCCCAGCAGCAAATTTCCATGCCCGCAAAATGGTCTGATACATTGGTGATGCCTTTCCACTCGCTTACGCCTGAATGGTAGCCCCAAGTTTTAAATACATCAAAATTTTCGGGGATGTAAATGACACCATTTTCGTCCATTACCATACAACCGAAGCCTTGGCTTTCTAGATATTGGATCATACTTTTGGCTGTGGCAGCTGATCGGTTGCTCACTGTGTAGTGTACGGTTAAGCCCTTGAATTTTCCAGATGGTGTTTTGTAACTACCTCGATCTTTAAATTTACTGCCTTTAACGGTGACAAAGATGGGTTCGGTAATGCCTGAAAGTGATTCTTCTGTTTTAGAAATTTCTTTTGGAATGATAAGATTGTCTGGAATTGCTTCAACCTTAAACTCGAAATTTTCTGCGGCAGCTTCTGATTTTGGGCCCCATTTACCATCTACGGTAAGCGTAGCTCCTTTTTGGTTCATGGACGCTTGGGCTTTTTTTACTAATGTTTCGATTTTCATGGTACTTTTATTTATTTGGTTAACTAATAAGAATAATTATACAAAGTGTTAATAGTATATTTGAGTACGCCAGTTTTTCTATAACTCTAAAATCTTGCAACATAATTTCTAGCATTTGAAATTGCTTCTGGTAGTTGGTAACCAACCCCTACTTTGCTTTTAGAAAATTTATAGCCTTCCATAAGACAACTTACTCTTTGTGCTGGTGTCCCATGATGTCTTGGGTCATTAAAAGCGTAATCTCCTATAGCATAAAATGAATTCGCTACCTCGTTTACATACTGTTCGCCAATTATCATACTTTTCAGATGTAAGTAGCATCCAGCTAAAAAATCAGCAAATAGCTCGTTTCGGTACGAATGCGTGTTATATACTTTATATTTAGCATCAACACAATGCGCAAATTCGTGTGCCATAATTATGGCTATACTAACTCCACTATTTGTGGGCGAGTTGGCAAATTCTTTTTTAATCCAATTAAGACCTATTGCGACTTGACCATCTGGATATTGATTGTTAGAAATTTGAGGCGTAAAGTATGCATTTGGTGAATTGCCATCGTCATAAAAATATATATCGGGTATTACTCCAAATCGTTGGACTAAATTGTTGTACTCTCCGTAGTGCCAATAATCAAGCTGTTGGTTACCTGACGATTTAAATAATTGACCCAAACCTCCAAAATTAGAGGCAAAACAATAGCCCCCAGTTTCTTGCACTACATTCTTTTCCTTTTTACATCCCAATAATAGCACTACAGCTATGCAGGCAAAAAATATGTCCATTTTTCTCATACGTAGTTTATTTTCCATTTTTAAATCAATTATTGTTAATATTCAGTTATTGCAAAGGCGAATCGAGTATTCTTCGGGAACGAGCTAGAATGCTTGTAGGTACTATGCTTCTTTATTGAATAAATCAGCTTACTCTATTATAATTGGGGGAACAGAAGCGTTTCTCTATTTGATCGTATACACCAAATGTAAACAGCTCACTAACAAGAAAGAATACCTAGTACTAGGTATTTTACAGCTACATCCAACCTTCTCTGATGGTTTTGTTTAACAGTTCCATTGGTGTTTTTACCTTAGCCTTTGCCAATATGTTTTTTCGGTGGCAGTTTACGGTATGGATGCTGATGAAAAGTTGATCGGCAATTTGTTTACTGCTTTTGCCTTCGGTAATGCACTTGAGTATATCCCATTCTCTTTTGGTGAAAAGGTCGTTAGATTTTGTAAAAACCTGTACTTGTTGAATGTTGCAATAGGAAGGCTCACCATCAATACCGATAATGGAAAAAGTGGGTATGCCGTCTGGCTTTAGATGGGTAATATCGGTATGGATATGGAAACTGTGACAAAGGTTATCTGCATCATTTAGAAGCACATACTGGATGAGTATACGTGCATATTCTTCGTCTCGTTTTTTCAATCTCAAATCGTACTGCACTTTATAATGATCTATTTTATCAAAAGGGATATGGCTAAAGAACTGAGCAGCATGATTTTCGAAAGAGAGGAAATAAGCTTGATCTGCAGGATGCATATGATCCATGAATAACTGCATATTCACTTTTTCGAGCGGGTAGCCTAGGATATCAGTTATTTCTGGACTTATTTCTGCCATCTGTCCTTGATAAAGATCGAAAAGCAACAGGTAGTAAGGGTTGGGTTGAAAGATACTGAACAGTCGCTTGTGTGTTTCAAGGTATAAGGGCAGTTCAATTGTTTTTATCGCATTTGTTTGATGGACTAGTGCTCGCCAATTTTTTTGGACGGCAAGGTAGTCCTGTTGGTTTTTTGCATTCATGGTAGTGATGTTTTCGCATCAAGCAATATACCAATTCAAAACAAACACAACAAATTGAAAAACAAATACTTAATACACAAATTAAGAGTAAAAACGAAAGAAGTTTTATCTTATAACTTAGTGATTTACAAATTCTTTCTTATCGCTTCCAATACCGATAAGTAATCGGTGCTTTTTGGTTTAGCATTAGCTGTATTTTGTGGTGTATTTTCTGAATTTTTAGCCAGCAGCAAATTTATTTTAGCCAAAGCTTCGCAATACTCTTGCAAATTTGCATCACATGCTTTTTTACTCCAATATTTAGCTTTCTCATAATTTGTAGGAATCTTGCCGCTGTTGTTGTTATAATCGGCAACGTGCTTAATGCCTTCCATGTGCCCTTTTTCGGCAGCTTTTAAGAAATAGCTATAGGCCAAACCGTAATTGGGCTTGCCGTTGATTCCCTGTACCTTGGCGTCATATTCTATACAGTGCCCCATTAAATGGTTAGCTTCACTTATTTCGCTGAAATTCTGGCCCAGCTTACTAAGGTAGTTATAGGCTTTTACAAAGTCCTTATCTGTGCCGTTGCCATAAAAATAATTATAGGCGCTATTAAAAATGCCCATTTCAAAACCTATTGAAGCAGATAGTTCGAAATAATGTAGCGCAATTTTGTAATCTTTTAAACTCCAGTAACAGTAGCCAAAGTCATTGAACTGACTGGCATTAAGTTTGGTTTCATACTTTTTGTAGAGCACAATAGCATTTTTATAACCTTCTTCGGTTCCTTGGTTGGCAAGATCGACCGCTTGTTTTAACTCCACGTCGGATTGGGCAAAGGAAATATTTGCCGAAAAAAACAGTATTGAAACTACGAAAGCCACTGTTTTTATGATGATAGGGATATTGCTTCTCATCGTTTTATGATTTATTTGGTTTCAAATTCCTTAAAATATGGCAAATCAGCATTCGGGATCATAGGCTTATACCATTTATAAAAGCTTCTGAGCATTCGTTTAGACATTTCCAGATCGTCTTTATCACTTTTTCGAGATAAAATCTGGGCAATTTTCACGTAGGCCAACAATCTATAATTAAAATAACCCTGTCCGTTATTGGTAGAAAATGTGGGCGCTCTCCCAATGTCTTTTGTATCATAATTAATAGCATCGGTAAAATATTTAAGTGCTTTCCTGTCATTTGCTTTTATGCTTGCGGTTCCATTCAGGTAAATCATACCCAAATAATATAGCGCCGCTTTTTCAGGATATTTTGTTTCTGCCTTTTTTTCTAGCGCTTCGAAAGCAGTTTTGCTATCTGCCGAAATGCCATATTGGGTATACAAACCAGTTGCTTGAAGGTAATTCACTACAGTTGGTGCAATTCCCCATGTGATTTTTGTTAACTTTTTAACTCCATCACTGATATTATCATCATTGCATTCCATGGATTCGCTAGGGAAATCACTGCAAAAGATCTGTGATAGTGCAAACAATAAGTTATGGCTATAGGTAAAACTGTTTTTTTCCTTTTTTAAATCATTAATGATATAAAAGTATTCTTTTCTTTTGCCCTGTAAGGCCAAGCTACTCAGGTAATCATCTAGCATTGATGCTTTTTGATTTTTATCGCTTCCACCGTTTTGTATGGCCAAGGCATAATAATTCTCAGCCTTATCATACTCACTATTAGCAAAAGCTTTCTCGGCCACTTTTCTTTGCGCACTAAAGTCTCCATTTTCAGCATCGACAAGCGCTTTTGAATTTGCCATTTCTTCCTCTAGTGCTTTCTGTTTTGCCGCAATGGCCTTTTGCTGTTCCTCTAATCGCTTTTTTTCTTTGTTAGCTTGTATAGAGGCAACTAGGCCAGTAATACCATCGGCAAGTTGGGTCATCCCTTGCTGCAATTGCTGCTGCTTTTGCAATGCTTGCTGTTGTTTTAATAAGGCCTGTTGCTGTGCTTGCTGCTGTGCAATTTGTTGTTGTTGATAGTTATTATTTGAAGTACTACTACTCGCTTTGGCCTTTTGTGCTTCGGCAAGCCAGGCCTTGGCATTGTTTCGTTGGGCATCGTTTACCGCTACAGAAATGGCAGAATTCCATAATGATATCGCTTGATCATAATTGCCTGCTTGTCCTGCTGCTGTGGCCCTTTTGTAATAATCTTGGAAACTTGCATTGTTTCTGTCAAAAGTAGGATCGTAAGAGGTGTTGGAAGAACTATTGTTTGTATTTGCTTGACTGTTGTTAGCATTAGGCTTATTACTGTTGCAGTTTGCATCACAAACCTGCCTATTGCCATCACAAGTATAACTTGGCGCAGTCCAGTCGTCTCTTCCATTATTTTCTAAATATTTAGTAACATAAGAGAGAATAAAATTGGTAGCATTGGGTATAGGTTTGGTATTGTAATACATGGAAACATGGGTGTATTCTTGTCCTGGAGAGAGATCGAACCTGCCATCGGCGGTATAATTTTCGCCACTGGCAAAGCGTAGGTCGAGGCTAAAATGCATTACTTTAGTTCCTCTATTTTTCAATCTAAAGTTGTAGGCATACTTATTTACAGAACTTACCCATCCTAAACATTTAAATGAGAAATAAAGATTTGGGAAGCATGGAGCTGCTTTACTCCAAGGCCCCCAATTGGTGGCTCCTTCTCCATTTTTTTGCCCAAACAACAACATGGTTTGTAATAAAATTGCCGAAAGTAGTAATGTCTTTTTCATCATCGTTTGTTTTAGTGGTTGTAGACATTACAGCCAACAACCTAATTAGCAGATTTTATGATGTTTGAAAGTAGCATAGCTGCTGATTAAAGTTTCAATACAATAATCTGAACTACAGGTTAAAATGGCTCATCACTCATCAGGATAATCCAAGTGGGCATTTTCAGCACCATAGACCCTGCAAATCCACCAAAGTTCTGTTCTGCATATTCATACATAATGGCAGTTCTGCCCCTTGTTGCATTTGCAAAATATTCATCGGCTATGGCAATTTCCCTATATCTAGCTACTGCACTTACGCTATTCTTTTCGGTTGTATTAAAAAAAGCGATTTTGCCATAATACGGCTTAGAATATTTAGGTGATTTTATGGTTATATCGTAATTTATGAATTGCTTTTTCTTAAAAGCTTTTAGGGTATAATTTACATCTGTGAAGTGTTTTAACCAATTTCCTCCACCTATTTCACTATTAGCCTCTAAACCAAGATCAGACAAATTGAATGCATCATTTTGTTTAAACTCGACATTCTTCTCTGTAAAAAGAATTTTGACATCACTTGCTATTTTATTTTTATTAATGGGCACTTTGATCATACCTGCGCATGAAAAGAGAAACAAAAAGAAAAATAATAGTTTAAAAGTTGTGATAAAAGTTGTTTTCATAGTTTTATAATTTTAAAATACTTATTTGAATAAAAATTATTAGCATAATAAATTCTAGATTTTTTAGGGTTAATGTCTTGCCTAGTGTAAAGTAGAATTTTACCGCTTTTTGTATAAGAACACCGTGGACCTTCTGCAATAGCGCCTGCTGCATTTCTACTGTCTGAGCTAGCCCCTTTATTACGTTCATTTACATCACCATCATCATCTCTATGATTGTTTTTACCTTTTCTATTTCTATCGGCAATACCTCCGCCACTTTTCCGCTCATCGGCATCGCCATCTCTATATCTTTCATTACTATCTCCGTCCCCGTTTCTATTACTAATACTACTGTCGAATAGCCTTGTTATACAGCTACTTCCAATAACATATATTTTATTTTCGGAAATTAACAAGGGTCTTTTCATACTGTCTGCCAGTTTAAATAAAGAAGCCTCATCTTTATAAGCACCAACAAAAGAAAACGAATTGTCCTGTCCGTAAGCAGCAATAGCTACTTGAAAAAAAATGATTAATATATACCTCAATTTCATAGATTTAGTTCAATATCAATATCAAAACTACATCCTCTCCTAACGCTTTCATATACCTAGCACTCGGTATATTTTAAGAACCATTTTAATGTTATCTTTAGGTTACAAAACCAAATGACGCCCCCTTATGAAAAGACCCCTACTTTTGGGCTTCCTTGTTCTCTTCACTTTTTTGGGATTTGCCCAAAATGGCCGACCTATTTTAATTGATAGTTCAAGTGCTTATGATATTAGGAACCATGGCTATTTTTATGAAGACAAGGGTTTAAAAGCGACGATAGATAGCTTGGTACAGCTAAAAGAGAAGGGGAAACTTACCGAACTTACTCCCTATCGAACTTTTAACAAGGGCTTTAGCCAAAGTTATTGGTGGATTGTTTTTGATGTGCAGAATACCTTAAATGAACCTGTAAACTTATTTTTTAACGAGCGCAGCAATAGTGTTAACAGGTTGCAATTGTTTAAGGTAGATAGTACTGGCAAGATCACGCCTATGGCACTTACTGGCGATCATTTCAAATTTCATAGCCGACCTGTAAATTATCATAACTATTTATATCCTATTAAATTAAAGGCCCACGAAAAAGCTTCTTATTTTTTATGGGCCGATAAAAGAGGCCAAAACATGACCATGCCGCTTGGGTTGGCTAAAGATGTAGACTTGGTTCATGGAGAAATTCCTTTTTATACCATGTTCGGCATTTTTGTAGGCATTTATCTATTTGCCATTATTTTCAATCTTTTTCTATTCGTCTCGCTACGCGATGTGATACATATTTACTATGCATTGTATGTGATTTGCGTGCTTCTTTTTAATTTGGAAGATGAGGGCTTGGGTTTTCAATGGATTTATCCCAATGTACCTTACCTGCAAGATTATTTGCGTAGCATTATTGCCTTCATCAGTTCGGCACTACTGGTACAAATCATGTTGCTTTTCATTAACCAAAACAGCAGTAATAGCAGGTTTTATCATTTGATTAATGGCTACAAATACTTTTGTTATGCCCTCACACTACTGCCTTTATATTTATTATTCGTTAACAGTAACATGGTACTGGAGAAAGTCAATTTCTTCGCTTCAAATTTGTTAGCTCTTTTAACGGTCATCATTTTAATTTTAAACACTACAGAGCGTATTCTTAAGGGCTACAAATTGGCCTGGTATTACCTCATTACCATGCTGATATTGCTTTTGGGTATTTTAAACTACGTATTTAACAGTTTGGGCATTACTAGCTTTTATATATTTAATACCACAGGTTTAGTGGTTGGTTTAACGGTGGAAATCATCTTCCTTTCGTTTGCCCTTACGCAGCGCTACAATTTTTTAAAGAAGGAGACCAAAATACTACAGCAGCAGAAAACAAAATTGGAAATTGCCTTAGTTGATGATGTTTTTGAAGCACAGGAAAATGAGAGAAGGAGATTGGCTCAGGATTTACACGATGATTTGGGAGGAACCTTATCTGCCATTAAACTCAATGTAACGGCTTTCAAATCCAACATTGTGCAACTGCCTGCCGAAAATCATGCTTTTTATCAGCAAACCATTAATATGATAGAAAGCGCCTGTGAGAACTTGAGGGAAATTTCCCATAATTTAATGCCTAAAAACTTGGAGAAAAATGGTTTGATCAATACGCTTACTGAACAGCTTGCAGAGTTGAACCAAACAGGTGATATTACCTTTGAGTTTGTGCATGACATTGAGCAAGCTATTTCACCCGACATTGAATTGACCATTTACCGCATTGCAAAAGAACTCATCAACAATGTGATTAAGCATGCGGTAGCCACTAAAGCATCCTTACAAATTATTTCTTCGGAGGAGCAGATTGTGATGATGTGTGAAGATAATGGCCTTGGCTTTAATACTAATACAAGCAATGACGGTATTGGACTTGCCAACATTAAATTGAGGGTAAACCATTTAAAAGGGGTATTTAGTTTGGAAAGCAATGAAATGGGAACCAGTATCAGCATATTTATTCCTCGCTAGAATGACTACTCAACCCAACATACTGAAAATTGTAGTGGCTGATGACCATTTGTTATTTATGGAGGGTTTGTGCAGTTTACTAGCCACCCAATCTGATTTTGAAGTGATTGCGAAAGCAGCAAATGGAAAAACTGTGCTGCATTTGATTAACCATAACCTGCCAGATGTATTGATTTTAGACCTTAACATGCCTATTGTGGATGGCGAAATGGTTGCCAAAAAAGTAATAGAGCGTTATCAGTCGATTAAGATACTCGTCTTATCGATGTACAATACGGCGGCTATGGACAAAAAATTAAAAGAGATTGGAGTACACGGCTGTTTACCCAAAGACACTTGTACCGACCTATTGTTTAAAGTAATTAGGGATGTGGCCAATGGAAAGACTTATTTTGCCTCAACAAAACCTGTTCAAGAAACGAGCAACAACTTTAACGCGACGGATATTTTTTTAAAGAAGCATAAACTGACTTATAGGGAGTTGGAAATTTTAAAACTGATCGCACAAAATTATACTTCACAGGAAATAGCCAAGAAACTTTTTATTAGCATGTTCACGGTTGACACCCACCGAAAAAATATGATCTATAAACTTAAGGTTGATAAAAAAAATGGATTACTACAGTTTGCTTTGGAGAATAAGTTGTTTTAGCGGTTGTATAGATGTTTCGACAAGTTCAGCATAACAACTGAAACTGCATTTAAGTAACTTATTAACCTAAGTTCTATTCATAACTCAATGGTGATTAATCTTTAAAACTGATGCTGACCTGGAGCGAAGCGGAAAGCTACGCAGTAAATTTATTTCAGGGTCAGCCAGGCATCAAAGTAGTTGAATAATCATAAATTAAGCTATATAATAATTGAACTCAGGTTATTAAAAATCCAAAGGTCCTAACCTGCGCATGTTTCTCATGATGAGGTATTGCCTGTGTTTAATGTATCGGGTAGCCTTATTGGGGTTCCAACGTAATGGGTTTGGAAAGCATGCGGCTAACAACGCTGCCTCGGAACGGCTCATTTTTTTGCAGGAATGGCCGTAGTATTTTTGGGAAGCGGCTTCGGCCCCATAAATGCCATCGCCCATTTCAATCACATTTAAATACACCTCTAAAATTCTTTCCTTGCTCCACAGTACTTCTATCAACAAAGTAAAATAGGCCTCAAAAACTTTTCTAACGTAAGACCTGCCTGGCCATAAAAACACATTCTTGGCTGTTTGCTGTGAAATAGTACTTCCGCCTTTGATTTTTTTCTTGCCTTTTTTGAGATTACTTTCATAGGCTTTTTCGATGGCCTTTATGTCAAAACCCATGTGCTTTAAGAAAAGTTGGTCTTCGGCAGATACCGCGGCACGCTTCATGTTGTCTGAAATATCTTCAAACTTTACCCATTCATTTTTGATTTTGGCTGGCTTTTCAGCGGCTTTACGCTCACAATTGCGCTGCACCATTAAAAAGGTAATGGGCGGATTGATAAATCGGTAAGCAATTACCCAAATTACGGAGAAGATGAAGAACCATAGCAGCACCTTGCCCGCTACTATAGCCATGCGCTTAAATAGGGACTTCTTTCCTTTTTGTTTTGTTGATTTACGAGCCATCGCTGTAAAGTTAGGATTTTTATGGGTATTAGTAATGGGTTATGGGTTGCGAGTTATGGGTTACGAGTTTATATGGGGCATTGATACTTTGCGTTCTTTGCTAATATTTGAAAAACCTTTGCGATTTAAATTGATTAACGCAAAGAACTAAAGAGTTAGGCAAAGAACACGAAGTTTTGTGCACTGATTTTTGTTGATTAAACCCGGTTGGAACGGCAGCCCCGAGGTACGAGGGCTACAGTGTAAAACGGGGCTATCGTTGCCCATAGCATACGGTACGAACATTTTCTAAAGGCATCATACATATTTCACTTTGTGGTCTTCGCGAATACTTAAAAAACCTTTGCGATGTAAATTGATTAACGCAAAGAACTAAAGAGTTACGCAAAGAACACGAAGTTTTGTGCACTGATTTTTGTTGATTAAACCCGGTTGGAACGGCAGCCCCGAGGTACGAGGGCTACAGTGTAAAACGGGGCTATCGTTGCCCATAGCATACGGTACGAACATTTTCTAAAGGCATCATACATATTTTACTTTGCGGTCTTTGCTAATACTTGAAAAACCTTTGCGATTTAAATTGATTAACGCAAAGTGACAAAGAGTTACGCAAAGAACGCGAAGAGTAATCGTAATTCTTGATTCCTAAATCGTAATTTTGTTTATGCTAAAAAAAGAACGTTACCAGCATTTTGTGGAACATTTTTCGACCAAGCAGCCGCATGCCGAAACTGAACTACATTACAATAATCCCTACCAATTATTGGTGGCTGTAATTCTATCGGCCCAGTGTACGGATAAGCGGATCAACCAGGTAACTCCTGCGCTTTTCCAACGCTTCCCCAATGCTAAGGCACTTGCCGAAACTACGCCTGACATTGTGTTTGATTATATTAGAAGTGTAAGCTATCCTAACAATAAGGCCAAACATTTGGTGGGCATGGCCAATATGTTAATCAACGATTTTAACAATGAAGTGCCTTCGGATGTTAACCAATTGCAAAAAATGCCTGGAGTAGGTCGTAAAACGGCTAACGTGATTGCTTCTGTGGTTTATGATGCTCCTGCGATGGCGGTAGATACCCACGTATTTAGGGTGGCCAACCGTTTAGGACTTACGAAGGGGAAAACGCCTTTGGCTGTGGAGAAGGATTTAGTTAAAAATTTGCCCGAACATACCATTGCCGTGGCGCACCATTGGCTAATTTTGCATGGCCGATATGTTTGTGTAGCTCGTAATCCCAAGTGTGATGTTTGCGAACTTACTTATTTTTGCCAGTATTACGAGAAGCTACAAAAAGCTAAAAAAGTGAGCAAAAATTAACCTACAAAAAAATATTTATAAATTTATTTGCATTTAATTAAAACATTTCGATATGTTTGCTAAAATTATTAGTTAAACTTTAATTTAAGTATTTGCCGAAACGTATTATATTTATTCCCTGAATTGTAAAGACATGAATCCAAACACAGACAAATTAAAAGCATTACAGCTTACTTTAGATAAACTTGAAAAATCATACGGTAAAGGTTCGATCATGAAACTTGGCGACCAAGCGGTAGAAAGCATGGAAGCGATTTCGACGGGCTCTATCAGTTTAGATATTGCTTTAGGTGTAGGAGGTGTTCCTAAAGGTCGTATTATTGAAATATATGGTCCTGAATCATCTGGTAAAACAACTTTAGCCACCCATATTATTGCCGAAGCTCAGAAAAAAGGTGGCATTGCCGCCATTATTGATGCGGAGCATGCCTTTGATAAGTTTTATGCTAAAAAATTAGGGGTAGATACTGATAACTTATTGATTTCGCAGCCAGACAATGGTGAGCAAGCTTTGGAAATTGCGGATAACTTGATTCGCTCTGGCGCTATTGATGTCATTGTAATTGACTCGGTTGCAGCATTGGTTCCTAAGGCCGAGATTGAAGGTGAAATGGGTGACAGCAGAATGGGCTTACAAGCTCGTTTGATGAGCCAGGCCTTACGTAAATTGACTGGAACTATTTCAAAAACTGGCTGCTGCTGTATCTTCATTAACCAGTTACGTGAAAAAATTGGGGTGATGTTTGGTAATCCTGAAACGACTACCGGTGGTAATGCATTGAAATTTTATGCTTCTGTACGTTTGGATATTCGTAGAACTTCTCAAATTAAAGATTCTGATGAGGTTTCTGGTAACCGCGTAAAAGTAAAAATCGTTAAAAATAAAGTTGCTCCTCCTTTCCGTTTGGCCGAATTTGATATCATGTTTGGCGAAGGTATTTCTAAAACTGGTGAAATTATTGACCTTGGTGTAGATTTCGGCATTGTGAAAAAAGCGGGTTCTTGGTTCTCTTATGGTGATACCAAATTAGGACAAGGTAGAGATGCAGTTAAGCAGTTGTTGTTGGACAACCCTGAATTGGCTGACGAAATAGAAGCTCGTATTAGAGAAGAGGTAACTGGAGAACAGTTGGAAGATAACGGTTAGTCGCTATTTTAAAAGTATAATAAAAGGTCATCATTAAATTGATGGCCTTTTTTATTGAAGTAAGTTTATTGGATGGCTCTTTTTTGAGATTGCTTCGTCGTTCCTCCTCACAATGACGAAGCAATGGACAATACTACAAGCTTTACAAAAAGCTGTAAAGCTTTAGCTAATCGTTATCAATAAAACTCAAATTAGCATTTACATACTGAGATTTTTGAATTTGAGCTTTCATTTTCTTGAAGGTTTCTGTTGGCCCGCTAGTGGCAAAAAGATTCACCAACCAAACGGGAATAGTTCCACCAGGATCTACTTCTAAGGTGTATTCTATTTGTATAGCATTATTTTTTGTGGGTGTTAAAATCCACTTGCCATTGGAATGATTTACCCTCACGATGTTTTTCTTTACAGGTAAATAGTTTGCTTCTGTAGGGCCATTAATGGTCACCACCTTTGTTCGAGGGTCTTGACTCACGATCAGGTGAGCGATAAAGTCTCTGTTACTTAATGGCCAAGGAATATCAACTTCTGAGTAGTAATATAATTCTGAAGGAGAAACTTTTTTAATCAAAGTGCTTGATTTGGTACCGTAAACCCAATCTTCGCCCGCATCAACATCCATAATTAAGGCCACCATTTGCGAAAGCTTTGCTGGCAAACTGCATTTAACTTTTATGCCTTTTAAACCAGAAGAAGAAACTGTTTTGGTATAGATATTTATACCGTCGTTCGTTCTTTTTAAAGTCCAATCGGCTTGAGCATTTACCGAATAGTGAAAAAACAGTAGCAAGAAAGGAAATAGCCATATTTTATACATTTCCGTTTCCTGTTGGTTTATTTAAAACTCGAAGGTTTAGGGGCTGCTTGTAAGCCTTTTTCTTTTACGAAAGAAGAATCTAACCTCACAATGGTATACGCAGCAATCATTGCTCCTACTAACAACAACGCCAAACCCAAATAATTTTTCTTTTTGTCTTGCTTAATGGTCCAAATTAAAAAGATAATAAGGGGGATGGCCAATAATCCAAAAAAGATAAAACTTCCTGTCTGCATAATTTATATCATTAAAAATTCATTCTGGCCATCGGTGCTACTTCCTGACCCACAAAATCATTCTGTAAAAACTTATGATAACCTGCAATGGCAATCATTGCGGCATTATCTGTACAATATTCAAATTTGGGAATAAACACTTCCCATCCTAAACTATCTTGCAAGCTCATTAGGGTATCTCTTAAACCAGAGTTTGCCGAAACACCACCTGCAATGGCAATTTGAGTACAATGATACTGTTTAGCTGCCTTTTTGAGTTTATTCAATAGAATATTGACAATACTGTGTTGTACAGATGCGCAAATATCGGCTAGGTTTTCCTCTACAAAATTAGGATTTACCTTTTGGCTATCTCTAATAAAATAAAGAATAGCGGTTTTAAAGCCGCTGAAACTATAGTTCAAATCCTTTATTTGTGGCTCAGGGAATTGATAGGCCTTAGGATTACCTTGCTTGGCATACTTATCAATCAATGGCCCGCCTGGATAAGGTAAATTTAAAATCTTAGCTGTTTTATCAAAGGCTTCCCCTGCTGCGTCATCTAAGGTCTCCCCTACTATTTCCATGTCAAAATAATCTTTCACCAGCACAATTTGTGTGTGACCACCCGAGACAGTTAAACACAGAAACGGGAATTTTGGCATCGGTTCATCTATAAAGTGCGCCAAAATATGGGCCTGCATATGGTTTACCGAAATTAATGGAAGATCAAGTGCCAAAGCAAAAGATTTAGCAAACGAAACGCCTACTAATAAGGACCCTAACAGCCCTGGCCCTTGCGTAAAAGCTACACCATCAAGTTGTTTCTTCTGTATTTTGGCAATGGCCAAAGCTTGCTGTACGGCAGGTACAATATTCTGTTGATGCACCCTAGAGGCCAACTCAGGAATTACCCCTCCATAATTTTCATGAATTGTTTGGTTTGCAATAACATTGGCAGTAATTTTGCCGTTATCACAAATGGCAACCGAAGTTTCGTCGCAGGATGATTCTATAGCTAGGATGACAGGCACTGATAAGATATTTTAAGCTGCAAAATTATTAAAAAACTATTAAAAATACTTCTTTGGATTATCGCTTCGATCATTATTTTGATTGCAGGCGTTCTTTTTTCCCTACAGTTTAAGCCTGTACAAACTTTTGTAGCCAAAAAAGCAGCCGATTATCTTTCTAAAGAATTAAAAACTACGGTAAGTATAGGCGGACTTTATATAAGGCCTTTCAAGTCTGTTGTACTGGAAGATTTACTGGTATTAGACCTACAAAAAGATACGCTAGCGAATTTCCCCAAGCTATTGGTGGACATTGATCGCTTTTCACTTAAACAAAGAATCTTAGACATTAACACAGTACAGCTTAACAACGGTACTTTCTTTTTAAAGGATCATAAGGACGGCACTTCCAACCTTGATTTTATTATTGATTATTTTGATAGCCCTGCTCCTAAAAAGCCTTCGAAGAAAAAGAAATTCGAAATTCTTTTTAGCCGCATCATCATTAACAACTTACATTTTAAGTACAAGAACCTTAAACGTAACGCAATAGAAGAAGGGGTTAACTTTGATGATATTGATGTAAGGGAGATGAACGGCATTTTTGAAGGATTGAATACTAAAGAGCATATTCTTCAGGCCAACATTAAAAACCTAACCCTGAAAGAAAAAAGTGGTTTTTACCTTAAAAATTTAAGTGCCTTTACTACGGTTGACAGCAATGCTATTGAGCTTAAAAATTTAATGCTGGTGACCAGCAAAACCCGCCTCACCGATTATTATCAGATGAAGTTTAAAAGTTTTAAGGACTTTAACGACTATGAGAATAAGGTAAGGATGAAAGCCAATTTCAAGAATAGCCATATTTCTTCGAGTGATGTCGCTTTTTTTGCGCCTGCTCTTAAAAAAATGAAGCTTGATGTTGAAGTGGATGGCCAGATTACGGGCTTAGTGAACAACCTACGGGCTAAAAAACTTTCTGTAAAAGCAGGAAGAGCTACCTATATTAAAGGAGATTTTAGCTTGCAAGGGCTTCCTAACTGGGATGAAACTTTCCTGGATATGAAGATTGAACTGGCGGGCACCAATAAAAAAGATTTAGATGAGATATTGACCGATTTAACGGGCAAACGTGTAAAAGCTATTCCAGAAATCATCAACAAATTCGGCAACATTAACTTTAATGGTCACTTTACTGGTTTCCAAAATGATTTTGTTGCTTATGGCGAGTTTAAAACCAAACTAGGCCGCCTACAATCAGATGTAAACATGAAAATTGATAAGAAGGGCGTTCCTTCTTACACTGGAAATGTAAAAACCTATGATTTTGACATCGGCAATTTGATTGATGAAAAGTTATTGGGCAGAATTACTTCCGAGCTTTACATCAAAGGCCGTGGTACTGAAATAAAGGAGTTAAACGAGGAGTTAAAGGGACAGATTAGTTACCTTGATTTTAAAGGATACCGATATAGAAACATTAAAATTAACGGTACTTTCCAAAAGAAATTCTTTGATGGCAGTCTAAAAATCAATGATAAAAATGTTCAATTAGATTTTGATGGTGGGGTAAACCTTAATCCAAAATTGCCTGTTTTTAACTTTAAAGCAAACATTAGAAATGCCAAGTTAAAGACATTAAAATTGTATAAGGATTCGTTGAAAGTGGATGCAATTTTTAGCACCAATTTTTCGGGCACCAACCTCGATAACTTACAGGGACGTCTACTTTTACAGGAAATCACCCTCAATAACCTAAGAGGAATTTATAAGGTGGATTCGGTGTTCCTTAGTGCCAGAGGAATTGGTATGGATAGGAGCTTGAATATTTATTCTGATATATTAGAAGCAGGGATAAAAGGCCAGTATGATTTGGCGACCATTGTTTCTTACTTTAAAACCATTGCGAAAACCTATATCCCTTCTCTTAAAACACAAATTGTTAATTATAAAACACAGGTTTTCGATTTTAGGTTAAAGATTAAAGATTTTGAACCTATTGCAGAGCTTGTTTCTCCAGGTTTAGAAATTGACCAAGAATCGCTCCTGGTCGGCTCTTTCGATTCGAAGAACAACAAAGCTACTTTTGGGGGCATTGTCCGACGGCTGAAATATAAGGGAATTGTGGCCAGTAATATCATCATTGACCAAAATACCTCGCCACAGCAACTTACTGCCATTATTTCTTCTGACAGGATTGACCTTAATGATAGCCTTTATATTAAGAACATCAATATTTCGAATATCCTACGGAATGACAGCCTTACGCTGAACGTTAAACTTTCGAATGCTGATGATGCCAATCAGCTTGACCTTAACGGTTTGGTTGAATTCTCCCCTGATACTGCCGATATCAGCATCTTGCCATCCAATCTTAAAATTAACCGTGAGGATTGGAACATAGAAGAGAAAGTACAAATAGGGTTTAACGGCGGAAAAACCAAAATACAGAACTTCTCCTTAAGTAATGGCAAACAGGATTTAAGAATTGATGGCGTGGTTTCAGAAGATCCATCTGATGCGCTTTTTGTAGTGCTGCAGAACTTCAACCTTAAAACCATTAACCCTTTTGTTAAGGGTATGGGCATCAATTTCGCAGGTATTGCTAACGGAAAAACCAAGGTGCATAGCGTGTTAAAATCGCCACAGATTACGGATAGCTTGCATATTGATTCGTTGAGCTTTAACAATACCTATATCGGTAGTTTAACAGACACTTCATCATTTAACAGTACGAGTAAATTGGTAAATGTTTACACCAAAATTATTGCTGCTGATCGAGAGACTTTCAACATCACTGGAAATCTGGATATTGCCCAGAAACAGATCGATCTTAAAGTAAAACTCGACGATAGCGAATTGGCCATCCTCACTCCTTTTGTCAATAAACTCGTATCTAATCTTAAAGGTAAAGTATCTGCTGATTTAACGGTGAAAGGTCCTTTTGAGCAACCTTTAATTAATGGTGATATTGAACTGGACAAAGCGCAGCTTACCGTAAACTACCTAAAAACTACTTATATCATTGATGATCAGGTGAGCGTTGAAAATAGTGCCATTGCACTGTCCAATCTGGTTTTGAAAGATCTTGAAGGACATACTGGAACGGCAAATGGTACGGTTGACCTTAAAAACATCGACAATCCTAATATCCAGGTGGAGTTGCAAGCGAATGGCTTGATGGCCTTAAATACAACCTCAAAGGATAATGCCATTTATTTTGGTAAGGCTTATGGTACTGGAAAATTCTCTTTCAGAGGACCAACCAATGACATGGTGATCGACATCGATGCGAAAACAGAAAAAGGAACAGTCTTTAATCTACCACTAAATAGTTCGGAAACAATTAGCGACAAAGAATTTATCACTTTTGTAGGGAAAGACACAACTAATGTTGTTAAAAAGCTGAGTGGTTTTGAAGGATTAAGCATGAACTTTAAGTTATCGGTTGATCCCAGCACTACAGTAAATATTTATACCATATTGGGTAAACTTAGCGGTACGGGAAATGCTGATTTGGAACTGAACATTACCAAAGTAGGTGATTTTGAGATGAAGGGTGATTACATTATAGAGAGCGGCGTTTTCGACTTCACGGCCAGAGAGGTAATCAACAAGCGATTTGACATTAGACAGGGTGGAAGTATTAGATGGACAGGCAATCCTGTAAATGCACAAATTAACCTAAAAGCGATTTATACCGTTAGGGCTGCCCTTGGGGATCTGTATCGTGCTGCGAACCGTGATGGCAGTAGTAATGCCACACAGACGGCTCAAACGGAGGTAGAAATGGGATTGACGGGCTTACTCATGAAGCCTGATATTAAATTGGATATCTTTTTCCCTGCCAATCCAGCAATTAAAGAAGAGTTGCAGTCATATTTTAACGATGGAAACAACCTCAATACACAATCACTGAGCTTAATTATCCAACGTAGGTTTGCTCCTGGTACAGGTTCTGAAAACCTTAGTCAGCAACTTGGCTCGGTTGGAACGGGTACAGCCACCGACTTAATCTTTAACCAACTGAATAATGTGCTATCGAGCTTAAATCTCAATTTTGTGGACATTAACATTCGTTCGTTTAACGAGGCCAGTGCTTCTTTCAAATTCTTTAATGATAGGATTATTGTGAATGCGGGTATTACTGATATCAGCAAAAGCTCTATTGATAATAGCATTGGTTTTAGAAACGAAGTGGGTCGTGAGGTAGAGATTTTAGGTTTGATTAAGAAAGATGGTAGCTTGGTAGGCAAAATAGCGAACAAGCCGCCTACTATACAGAGTATTTTTGCCAACCCTGGTATTAATCCTTATCAGAATATTACGTCGATTGGTTTGATCTATAACCAACAGTTTGATACTTTCACGGAATTGCTGCAAAAGATATCTGGCAAGTATCGTCGCGAGCAGAAGAAAAAGGAAGCGGAGAAAGAGAAACAGCGTTTGGATAAAGAGGCGATTTTAAGGGAGAATAAGAAGGTGCAGAAGAAATAGGTTTTGAACCACCTTGGATATTTAAGGGCATTTTAGTTTTTTCACCACTCTCTTAATATTTGAACCACCTTAGACATTTAAGAACATCTTAGTTTTTTGAACCATTAAGGGATTAAGGGGCATTAAGTTTTATTTTTATAGCCTTATGCCTTAATTTTCTTAATTCCTTAATATTTTATCTTTAAATAAATTCTAGTTTTTGAACCATTAAGAAGTTAAGGAACATTAAGTTTTCTTTATATAGTCTTACATCTTAATTTTCTTAATTCCTTAATGTTTTATTTTAGCTAATCGAATATTGCGAAAATAAAAAAGCCAGAAGCATTTACCTCTGGCTTTCATTAAGCTTATATCTTTTCTATCCTTTTAGGATATGATGTCCCATTTTGTCTCTTTTGGTGATCAAATAGGATTCGTTATGCTTATTGCTTTCGATCTCAATTGGGATGTTTTCTACAATCTCCAAGCCATAGCCAATTAAACCAGCTCTTTTGGTTGGGTTGTTAGACATCAACTTCATTTTGGTAATGCCTTGTGCTCTTAGAATTTGTGCACCCACGCCATAATCACGTTCGTCGCCTTTAAAGCCTAATTGTATATTGGCTTCTACCGTATCTAATCCCGCATCTTGAAGGTTGTATGCATGAAGTTTGTTCACTAAACCAATCCCTCTGCCCTCTTGGTTCATATATACAATTAAGCCTTTGCCTTCTTTCTCAATCATTTCCATGGCTTTGTGCAATTGCGGTCCGCAGTCACAACGGCAAGAACCAAAAATATCACCTGTTACGCATGAACTATGGATACGTGTTAGCACTGGCTCATCTTCCTTCCACTCGCCTTTAGAAATGGCCATGTGGGTAGCACCGTTGCTTAATTGAGTATAAGCAGTCATTTTAAAATCGCCCCATTGTGTTGGCAAGTTCACGGTCACTTCTTCTTTAATCAAGCTTTCTGCAGCTAAACGATAGCTGATCAAATCTTTAATAGAAATGATTTTCAAATCGTGCTGTTTTGCGGTGATCATCAAATCTGGCAAACGAGCCATGGTCCCGTCTTCGTTCATGATTTCTACCAATACACCAGCTGGCTCAAAACCTGCTAAACGAGCAATATCGATGGTTGCTTCGGTATGTCCGGTTCTACGCAATACACCTTCTTTTCTAGCTCTTAGCGGGAAAATATGACCTGGTCTACCTAAATCTTCAGGTTTGGTGTTAGGATCAATCAATGCTTGCACAGTCTTCGCTCTATCGTGTGCCGAGATCCCTGTGGTACATCCATGCCCAATCAAATCAACCGAAACGGTGAATGGCGTTTGATGCAAAACAGTATTGTTTTGTACCATCAAGTTGAGTTCTAGCTTATCGCAAAGCTCCTCAATTAGCGGAGCACAGATTAATCCACGTCCATATTTAGACATGAAATTAATGACTTCTGGGGTCACGTTTCTGGCCGCAGTTACAAAGTCACCTTCGTTCTCACGATCTTCGTCATCAACTACTATGATAATTTTGCCTGCCCTAATATCGGCCAGTGCTTCTTCTATGGTATTTAATTTAATCTCCATTTTGGCAAATAACAAAATGAATGGGGTTTAACCCATCTTTTAATTTGTGTACAAAGGTACAACCTTTAAAAGCAATTATTGTAGGTAATTATCATTATGAAGTAAGAAATCGCTATGAGGCAACTAGTGCTTCTTACAAGCATTTGATTTGACCATTAAAGCCATTCCCTATCTTACTGGGCTTCCTTTTTTTTCTTTTTTTTAAAGAGCCCCAACGCCAACTGCTTGTAATAATCGACATCAAATAGCGCAGAGTCGACCGTTGCTTTATAGGTGAGGAACACTCCTATTGGGGTAAGGATAATCACCGCCATCCACATTCCAAATACTGGATCTAGCGAGCCTTCTTTAGCTGACTTCTCGGCAACCGTTGAAATGATGTGATAGAACAGGAAGAAAATTACGGCAATTACTACCGGCAAGCCTAAACCACCCTTACGGATGATGGCGCCCAATGGCGCTCCAATAAAGAACAACAACAAACAGGAAACCGCCAAGGTATACTTACGTTGGTATTCAATTAAGGCCCTTTGAATTTCCTTCGTTCTAAACTCGTATTCTGTTAATTGCGCACCCACCGTTTGCTTAAGCGCATCAACTTGGTCGTAGGCACTTTGCAAAGCTTGCGATTGCTGATCTTTTGGAATAATATTTAAGATACTGCCTTTAATTACTTTAGGCGGTGTTTTAATTTTGGTGTAGCCTTTTACATAACTGCTCTGCTTAAAGTAATACTGCGCACTTTTTTGCAGCGCCTTGGTCACGCTATCCAAACCTTTACTCAGGGAATCTCTACGATGCAATAATTCCTTACGGTTTAACATAGGCGCATTGTTCTTGAAGTTCTCCTCCTGTGTACGGGTCATATCCTTAAAACTACTGAAATCAAACTTCACTTCTGTTTGCTTAAAACGCATACGAGTGAGGGTTTGACGAGGATTATACGAACCATTGTTTGAAGCAGCCTCTTGATAACGAACACCATTCATCAAATTTAGCACCATGTAGTTCCCGTCAGAAGTTTTGGACATCTTGCCTTTCTCGGCCATGATGATTTGCGGTACACCATTGCTGCTGCTATGGTCGTAAATCATGATTCCATAGAGCGAATCAATGGCACCTTCGCCTTTACGTTCTACACGCATGGAATATCCTGGTATACTATTGTTAAATACGCCTGGTTTAATTAAGAAAGATAGTTTTTTATTACGTACATCCCACAGTAAAGAGCCATATTTGAGGTTGGCCTTGGGAAGCATATAATCTGAAAAGAAAAAGGAAGCAACGGCCAGCCCAACGATGAGCACCAAAAGAGGCTGCATGGCTTTTCGTAGAGAAACTCCTGCCGATTTGATGGCCACCAATTCGTAATTTTCCCCCAAGTTACCAAAGGTCATGATAGACGAAAGCAGAATAGCCAAAGGCAATGCCATGGCCACGTTGGATGCAGAAGCATACATCATCAGCTCGGCAATCACGTACCATTCGAAACCCTTGCCTATCAAATCATCGACGTACTTAAACAAAAAGAACATCAACAAGATAAACATCACAATAAAAAATGTGACGGCAAAGGGCCTAAGAAATGCCTTGATTAGCAGTAAATGGATCTTTTTCAATGATGCAAAGATAGGCAATGCCAGTGAGAAAGTAATAAATTTAGCTTGCGTTAATGCTTAGGTTTTAACTAAAAACTTGCTAATTGAGCAACTAGGCTCCCAATACACTCAACAAATAGGTAATTTGGTTATCCCAAATTTGCGTTCTTTCTTGCAAGGTTTCCTCGGTAGCAAAATCAGTGATGGCTAAGGCCACGTCGTTGGTTAACTCATCCTGTACGATTTCCATTTCGAAATAGCAATAAGGCTCGTCATCCAACCATCTAAACTTCACTAACTTATTTTCTTTAACGCTAATGAGTTTAGCTTTCTGCACTTCTCCATCCCAAGTGAAAGTATAGGTTTGGTCTCTAAAAACTACATCGTCAGCAAACCATTGTGCTAAACCGTTTGGTTCACTAATAAAGCTGTATAGTATGCGAGGAGATGACCTTATGGCATACTCTAATGTAAATTTTTTCTTTTCTGACATCCTTACTTCTATTTTTTGCTTTCCTATTTTTTCTAAAGAAAAGTATTTTCTTTTATAAATGCAAAGTTTTGGAAAATAAGTATTTTTTTATTCTTGAGCTTTGGTTTTAGATGCGATGCATTCTTAGCGAGCAAAAGAAAAACCCTAAAAAACAGCACACTAGCATAAATAAAAAACCTTTTTAAATAATTTTCTTTGTTTTTTGTATTTAATCCTATATTTGCAGCTCGAAATTTTTCGGCGGGGTAGCTCAGTTGGTTAGAGCGCAGGATTCATAACCCTGAGGTCACGAGTTCAACTCTCGTTCCCGCTACCAGGTAAAAGCTCACAGCAATGTGGGCTTTTTTTATTCCTTTAAAATTCAATCTAGTTAAAGAGTTTCTTCAAAAAAATTTAAATAAGGAATTATTAAGCGAATCTCAAACTTCGAGCAATCACCAAGACCACTTCACTTAGAGCATTCTTTAACTCAATTATTCAAACAAAGCATTATCAAGTTTGAATCCATGTTTCAAAAGTTCGGGGCTAATAGATATAATGTTATGAGATTTTTTTTCAATATCCGCCAGAAAATTTTCTATTGTAACTTTAGGTATTGCCACGCCATAGCCTAGCACATCTAATTTTGTCGAATCCTCTGGATCTGTTGGAATATTTACTAGCATGCCTGCAGCTTCTCCCAATTCATTAATAACAGGAGCTCCACTATTTCCACCTTTAACCCTTGCATTAATGAGGAAGTAATCTTGAGAATCTAAATATGATTTATCCTTTGCAATCAATTCACCTGTCGAACTTTTCAGCTTGGCATTGATCATTGCTTTCTCAACGAACTGAATAGCATCAAACCCAGCTATTGGAGGATACCCAATGGTTAGTATTTCATCTAAAACATCTGCATCTCCAAATCTGAAAGTTGGGATTTCCGAAGCAATTGGCTTTTTCAATTTAATTACAGCGATATCAATTCGAGAATCCTTACTGATATATACATTTTCGGGTATCAAATATCCATCGCTATTATCAGGAATTTTAATAGAAGACATGCCTTCTATACAATGCCGAGCAGTAATTAACATATCCTTTCCTACCAGAAAACATGTCCCAATACTATCAATTCCTCCTAAAGTTTTAACAATAATTGGACGAACGCTTTCTTTAAAATGGTTTCTAATAGCAACAAACCCATAACCAATAAAATCATAGGAACCATAATCAGCCATAGTTTGATCAAAGCCAATACCTAAATATCTATCACCAATTATAGGATTGTTTGATGGGTTTCCTGCTTTGAAAAGATAACCCTTATTTAAAAGACGTTCACAAATCTTAGTTATTTCTGCCATGTCGCCATGACCATCCGAGCTTGCGGATATTGAAACTAAAAACTCGCTAACATCTCTGGTAATTGCATTATTACCAGAATGCATCATATTTGAACTATCAAAAAATTTTAATATATCGGTTGGTATAGCCATTTAGTCAATTAATCTATTTCAAAAAGGATCTGATTTATCCAAATATAATCCATATTAAACGACTTTAATTGAAAGTCTTTTTTGAAAAGCAAATATTACAATTGCCTGCAGGTGTTTGGCTCAAAGGTTGCTTATATTGTCAACGACTAGAAATATAATATGTAAGCTTATGAAATGTCCAAATTGTAACGAAACACTCTTGATTACTGAACGCCATCAGGTAGAAATCGATTATTGTCCAAGTTGCAGAGGGGTGTGGTTGGATCGTGGTGAGCTAGATAAAATTTTAGCACAAGCGGATTCGCAACCTTACCAAGAGCCAAGAAACAGAAATGATTACCCAAAAGAGCACCGCGACAGCTATTCTTCCGATCACAAGTATCAACAATATCCCAAAAAGAAAAAATCGTTTCTTTCGGATCTTTTTGATTTCGACTAAACAAGAGATATCAGCCCAATATAAATTGGGCTTTTTTATTATCCAAACAATTGCTTCAAAAATGGGAACCGCTCTTCGTTACGAATAATGATAGGTGTTAATATCATCGGCACGGCTACAGAAACTAAAAAGGCATCCCATCCGAAATAAGGAATGGTTCTAAATATCAACGTGTATAGGAAGAAGATGATCATGTGCGTAAAATACATGACGGTACTACATTTTCTTAAAAACAGACCATTTTTTATGCCTTCCAACTTCAAATCTACCGTTAAACAGAACAGCGTAATGGGCAGTAGCGAAAATAAGAAAGGCGAGATGATTTCAATTTCAACAAACTGGAAGGTGAGCGCAATAAGTACCATCAACACCATGGCAAGTTTTGATATCCGTATTTGATTCATGGCAATTAGCCCACCAATCATCAAATAAAACATGCCTGTAAACAATCTTCCTGTTAAGAACAGGTATTTGATGATTTTACCCAACATTAGCAAAAACTCATTTCGGCTCTCCCCTGCCACCAAATAGTTAAAAATCATGGCAACAGCAAAAATCAGGATGGAAATGTAGAATATGGTTCTTACTCTCAGGTTGATAAACATCAAAAGACTGATGAACGTTAAGGAATAAATCATGGACAACAAAAACCAAAGCGGCCATGAATAAAAGTTCTCGCCGAAGAAAAAAGTGCCTCTAATAAAGAGTACAACATCTTTTTCTATAATCAGGTTATCATGAGAAAAGTACCAAAGGGTAAGAGGTAAAAAGATAATGGTCCAATAAATATACAGACTAATAATTCTTTTGAGGTACAGCCAAAGTGTCTGCAACCTACTTGTTTTATCAGGGCTTGAATATACTTTTGGAAACAGAAAAAAACCTGCAGCAATAAAGAAATAAGGTACCACCAAAAGCAATAGCCTTTCCCATAAATGAACGAAAATTGGATTGGTAATCTCTTTAAATGGATGGGTATGTCCAGCAACTACCAAAATAGCCAAGACGAACTTGGTCAAATCAACTCCCTTAAAATCTTTTCTCTCTAGTGAACGTATTGTATCCATCATCAAGGCATCTAATCTTAACATTAGGCCCAATGGTAATCGCGTAAATCTAGTTATGTTTTACACAGATAGAGCATAATAGGTGGATGAGCGATGATTTAGATTTAGGCGTTAAGGGCTCTCTGATTCGTAATTTAATTTTTCCTCTTTCTTGAAAGTAGGCTACTACCACAAGCATCTTATTGACGAAAAATAAACAACCGATTCGATCCACTTGTTTGAAATAAAAAGAATAAGCACCACGCTGTTTCTTTGTACCTTTCTTTTAGGAATTTGAAGGAAGGCAGCTAGCAAGCCAACCTCCCTATTTTAATTACTCCTCTTCCAAATATTTCACCGCAAATGCTACCCAATCTTTCACCGATTTATCCATATAAACATCAGGCTGTATACCGATATTATCTATCGGATAATCTGGCAAACGCAACGCTCTATAGGTTGGCATCAATACTTGGTAACCAGGACAACCAAAATCAACCAAATAAGCATTACCATAATCCAGAGCGCCATAACTTGGGATACCTAAAATTTTAACTTTTTTGCTTTGTTTGACAACAAATAAAAAGTATTCTGCCGAGCTACCTGAACCTTTATTGGCAAGGATTACGATATGTTTAGGGCTTTTTGGTGCCACTTCTACTTTTTCTATATAAACTGGCTGACCTGCATCATTAAAATTAACAAACTGTCCCAAGTTTGCTTTTAAGGCTGCGATGTTCTTATCTATATTGGCGGTAGGTGCATTTTTATCAAGCGTTTTTTTGTACGCTTCCAAATTGTTAATGTAGGTTTGCGTTGCTAAAAACTCGGCACCAGTATTTCTGATAGATTTCCCCATGATATAAGGCAACAATTTCTGATAAGCATCTGTAGTTCCCCCTGGATTGCCCCTAAGATCAACAATCAGATTTTCGGTATTTTCAAGCCCTGCTTTATTATCTTCAATTAACTGCGTGATTTGTTTCAAGTACTGATACTCAAAACTCGGCAATTTAAGAAGGACTGTTTTAGCTGTTAGTTTTTTAAAGTAGAAGCCTTCCAACTCATTTAACCGATGGGCTACTGCTTGTTTACTTGTTGTGGATTGTGGACTTTGCTTTACCAGTGCCACGCTTACTTCACTTAAAAACAGCACACCTTCTTTGTACAAAGTGTAATTTCCTGTTTTTAAGGATTTATCTCGTAAGGCATATTCAAAGGTACCATTGGCGAATAATTTGAATTTGATTTCCTTAGGTTTCCATTGGGCAGATTCTGCTTCAATAATGAAACCTACGTATTCGTCTTTACCTACCTTTTTAACCCCAATACGATAGCCATCCGTAGACCAAATACCTTCCAAACTGTCTTTTGTTTTGCTTACCTGTTTTTGGAAATCTTGGATATCAATGTTCACGCTTTCTACTGAACCTGTTATGCCATTAGAAAAAGGTGCGCCATTAGCACCTACCCATAAATGTGGGTCTTTAAAGAAATCGGTATATTGTTTCAACAACTTCTGGCAATTTAAACTATCTGCTTGTTTGGCTTGCTTGGCTAAATTTTCCTTGAAGCCATTGTACAAAAAAGTCTCTTTGGTTTTTGCGGAAAAGCCTGGATATTCGGTTTCAACCTTTTTAATGAGTTGACTTAAAACTTGTTCGCAAGGGCAGTTGGCTTGCTGTGCAGCTATTGATAAAGGAAAGATTAAGGTAAGTAGATAAAGTAGTTTTTTCATGTTTGATGACCTATTTGTGAAGCGACAAAGGTAATTTATGCCCTACCATCAAAATAGTAAAAATGTAAACCACTAAATGAAAAGCCAAAGGTTGCCCTGTTGGGTATCTACCTTTTTGAAGAAGGCATAAGGATTAACATGGGTAAGTTGTTTAAAATCTTTAACCAAATGAGATTGGTCGTAAAACAAACTATCGTAAGAGAGTTCCGTTAGGTTTTTAGCCTCTCGCTGATTAATGACCGTCTTTCTAAAGCGGTGTATTTTCCGATATTCAGCGGCAGGTTTTCCTATATTTTTAGTAAAGACTTTATTGAGGTATTGTCTTGAAAAGTTCCTGTTTTGCGCAATATCATCAATCTTAAGGTCTGCTTCCACATCTGCTAAAATGCTTTCCATCAAACCAAGCTCGTTTGAGTTTAGTTTCGAAAGCCAGTACTGTTCTAGTTGCTCCCGTTGAAGGTTTCTGTCCCGCTCTTCAAATAGCTGCTGCATGCTTGAAAGGAAATCGACAAATGGATTAAAATCCTTTGCACTCTTTTGTTTTAAAAGCGCTTGCGAATCATCAACGAAACGATTAATGCCTAAAGGTTTGAAGTAAATGGTGATTTCATTCACAGCGCCCTCGCAAAGGATCTCAATTGGAGCAGTGTAGCGTGCCACGTAGTTGGCAATAATATTGGGTTGTGAGGAAGGTTTGATTACAAACTTACTTTCCTGCATTTCAATTTCAGTATCCTTACTTACCGAAACAATAAAGAAATTGTTAGGGAATGTCCAATAATGCAATGGTTTTGGATTTTGTCCAGGAGAAATAAAGTAATAGCCTTCAATAAATTTGCTTAAGTCCTTATGCAAGGGCCTATAAAATTCCATCTCCATCTTTTCCGCTGACTGTTATCGAAGGTTACTTCCTTAAAATCTTTTCCATGGCCTTGCCTTTGGCCAATTCATCAATCAGTTTATCCAAATAACGTACTTGTTGCATTAATTTATCTTCGATATCCTCCACACGGTAACCGCAAATTACGCCTGTAATTTTAGAAACGTTGGGATGAAGCTGCGCCTGTGCAAAAAAGTTTTCGAAATCTGTTTTATTGTCGATATGCTGCTGTAAGGTTTCGGCATTATAACCTGTGAGCCAAAATATAATTTCATCTACTTCTGCCTTAGTGCGTCCTTTTTTTTCTGCCTTAGCAAGGTAATGCGGATAAACACTGGCAAACGACATGCGATAAACTCTGGTATTGTTCGGATTCATATAGGTTACTCTTGGTTTTCAAAACTACAATTTAAGAATGATAATGAAACGTAACGTATCAAATTACCCCCAAAACTGACTTCCCTTAGTATAGTTAGTTTTTAGCTTTTTGATCAAATTATCCTTTAATTCTTTAGGGAGCGCTTTTAATTTTAAGTGGAGATCTTTTTCATTAAGCTTACAATCTCCCGCATCGTCACAATAAAACTTCAGGTGATAAAGATGCTTTTTATCCTCATAAAAAATGATAAACGATGCTTTGACATCATTATCTGCGTTACCGCAATAAGAGAAAGGAATGAAAACTGCTTTGGTTCCATGATATTCAGTAAACCAGATATCCTTTTCTCTAAACAAAATCATCTCCATTTGATAGTTTTTATCATCAAAGACGATGGTCTGATTAAATTTCTTGTTCTTTAAGGAAGCAACTATCTTCGTTTTATGCCCATCAAATGGAGGTTTATCGGGATTACACAGCGCATTTACATTCACAACAAGCTTGTTTTCCCCATTCTTATCCTTCCATCCTTTATGAATTTCGATGGAATCAGTATGAACAATTTGCGCAAAGGCAGATTGACTGCTTAACATCAGCAAAAAAATCAGCGTTTTAAACACGCTGCCTGTGATATTTTGGAAGTTCTTCATTTCTAAAATTACAAGTGAGGTACTAAAATTGTTCATACACCAAAAGCTACATCGCTCTATACGCTACAATTTAAGGATAATAATCTAATCTCAAAGAATAGGTCCGCAGATGCATAAATAAAAAAATACAACAATTAATTATTGTTTTACGATAATTAATTATAGTTTTGCATTGATTATTTAAATAGCGATTTTATGCAACAAACCAAATTCATCGCCAAGATTTTATATTATATCAGTCTAGTACTTGCTACAGGTTATTTAGGTTCTGTGATTTATTCACTCTTTTGCATTGTAACAGGCATAGGTTCCCAAACATTTGACAATGGAAAGTTCTTACGTGTGTTTTTTCCATTCACCGAGCAACCGTTTATGATTGTAGACTATAACCTAACTTATATCATCGTCGCCTTTGCGCTGCCTTTATCACTTTACGGCCTTTTCTTTCTAATGTCGGCAAGCGTTTTCAAAGTATTTTTACAGCCCAAGCTGTTCACCAAGGAAAACATTGTAGCGCTTAAAAGATTTTATATGCTTAACATTTTTGTGCCGTTACCTATTTCCTTACTTGCTTCTTTCTTTATTCCTGTGGAAAGTATCATTTGGGGTTTGGTGCTTATCCATTTCTTTCTAGGTATTTTCGCATTTTTCCTTGCGGGAATTTTCTCCCAAGGCGTAAACTTACAAAAGGAACAGGACTTATTTATTTAACGATATGCCAATAATAGTCAACTTAGATGTGATGCTGGCCAAGCGAAAAATGCAGAGCAAGGAATTGGCAGAAAAACTAGGAATTACACCTGTTAACCTTTCTATTTTAAAAACAGGAAAAGCCAAAGGTATCCGCTTCGACACGCTGGAAGCCATTTGTAAAATATTGGATTGCCAACCTGGCGATATCCTGGAGTACACCGAGAAATAAACAAAAAAACATATCCATTTTTTAAAGCAACGGAAAGCGTTGCCTGACCTTTTATTGCCTAAAATTTTTAAAAATGAACACACTTGTCATTCAAAACTTAAACTTGGTGTATGCCAATCAGCATCAGGCCCTCCGCAATGTCAATCTGGAAATTGGCAACGGCATGTTTGGACTGCTGGGCCGTAATGGCGCAGGTAAATCGTCCTTAATGAAAACCATTACCACCTTACAAAAGCCTACTTCGGGAAACATTTTGTTTAACGGAATTGATGTGGTGAAAAATCCGCTCGAGATCAAGAAACATCTGGGCTTTCTTCCGCAGGATTTTGGGGTATATCCAAAGGTTAATGCCTATGATCTCCTCCATCATATTGCCATACTTAAGGGTATTAAAGATGCTTCGCAAAGTAAAAACCAAATTTTAAACCTACTGGAGAAAGTAAACCTTCAGGAGTTCAGCAAAAAGGAAGTGCATACTTTTTCAGGCGGCATGAAACAGCGCTTTGGTGTGGCACAAGCACTTTTGGGCAATCCTAAAATTATTATTGTGGATGAGCCTACTGCTGGGTTAGACCCTGAGGAGCGTAATCGCTTTAATACTTTGCTGAGCGAAATCAGTGAAGAAGTCATTGTGGTACTATCGACCCATTTGGTGGAGGATGTAAGAAATCTCTGCAGTGAAATGGCCATTATGGACCAAGGAGAGATTTTGCAAAAAGGCAAACCAAAGGAAATGCTGGTTCAGCTTCAAGGAAAAATTTGGAGCAAGAAAATTGACAAGAATGAGTTAGTCAACTATCAATCGCAATATGAAATCATTAGCCACCAGTTGATTGAAAAGGAAATGCACATTACCGTTTTCTCTAATACAGCTATTAATGGTTTCGAAGTCATTAAGCCTAGCCTTGAGCACGTTTATTTCCATTGTCTACACGCTAAAACATTGGTATCATGAACCCATTTTTCAACTTTGATTTTAGACAAATCAGGAAAAGACTAGCCAATGTGCTGGTTATTTTGGTCTTATTAGTCTTCGGTGTTTTTACAGGATCGCAATTTAACCTTACCGTTGGAGAAGGAGTTTACCTCAACTCGCCATACACTATTGGTTTTATGACTGGACTGCTTAGCCTTTCCATTATTTTCATTGCCACGGTAATTGCCAACCAACTGCTGTTTAAGGAATTCGATTCCAGTTCAGATGCGATTATTTTCGCTTTACCTGTTTCAAAACTTACTTATTTAAAAGGGAGATTTTTGGCTTTCTTCGTCCTCACCTTCAGCTGCTTTGCTGTCATGATGATTGGCTTTACCATTGGTCAGCAAATGAGAACGGGAACAGAAATGAAAGCTGGTTTTCATTTAATGCACTATTTATTGCCATTGTTAACCTTCGGCCTTTTTAATTCCTTATTGGTTTGTAGTGTATTGTTTTTGCTTGCTTTTGCTACCCGTAAAAAATTATTGGTTATTGTAGGCGGTTTACTGCTCTATGTCATTTACATGGTGTCGTTGTTATTTTCCAACTCCCCTTTTATGGCAGGAGCACTTCCTCAATCCATCGCTGCGCAAAAAATATCAGCTATTTTAGATCCCTTTGGTCTTTCGGCTTATTTTTTTGAAAGTAGAGATTTTAGTCCAGCTCAAAGAAACACCATATCGGTTCCATTTGGCGAATATGTGATGTTGAATCATTTCATCTTCACGCTACTTTCGGTGCTGTTTTTAATGCTCAGCTATTTTTCTTTCTCCTTTTCTCCCGTGTCGGGCAAAAGAAAAAGTAGCAAGCATAAAAATACCGCTTCGGCCATTAATACTATCCAACTGACTAGTGCCAACAACTATTTTGATTTACCGCAAAGCTTAAAATCTATCCTATCGTTTGCCAAAAAGGATTGCACTTATTTGTTTAAAAGCATCAGCATTATTGCCATTTCGATCTTATTGCTTTTTAATTGTGGGATGGAAATGTATGCCGAAATTGAGAAAGGCATCCGTATTCCACAGAAATATGCCAGTGCGGGGTTAATGGCTACTACCATTATGCAAAACTTCCACTTAATAGGCATGCTTATTTTGGTGTATTTTGTGAATGATGTTTTTTGGAGAAGCCATGCTTCGAGATTTTCTCTCATCGAAAACAGCACTTATTTTTCCAATGCCAAAGCAAAAGGGCATTTCTTTGCGATGGCTGTTCTACTTTTATTTTTTTCGGCATTACTCATTATAGAAGGCTTGGTGTTTCAATGGATGTATGCCTATTTCCATATCGACTGGGAAGCCTATTTGAGTGTATTTCTATTTTGCACCTTCCCTTTAATATTGTTTGCGGGTTTATTGATAGGGCTTAACCAAATCAGCAGGAATAAGTTTTTGGCTTTAGGGCTTTCTATTTTAGCATTGTTGTTGGCTTTCCCTCCTATTTCGAAAAAACTGCTCTCCAATCCTCTGTTGCGAATCTTCTCCGATTTTAAAGGTGAGTTTAGCGATTTTAATGGCTTTGGTCCTTATGTTGGTTCTTTCGCCTTAAGGTTAACTTTTGGTGCCTGTATGCTCCTGCTAATTATTCTGTTTTTTACATCACTTGGGAATCGAAAGCTACGTTTCACGAGCCTTTGTTATGGGATAGTGTTGTTAACGATTGGATTTTTCTCTGGAAAAGCTTTCCTAAAAGGTTATCAGCCAAAAGAAAAATGGGCAGCACAGCAATTTGCGGCTCTATATGAAAAGCAGTACAAGAAATTTGCGCAACTCCCTCAGCCCACCATTACCTCAGTACAAACCAATATCCATTTATTTCCTTCCAAGCAATCCTATACCATTGAGGGAAGTTACCAACTGGAAAACCTGAACGACAAAGCCATCAAAAGCATTTTACTTCACTTCCATCCCGATTTAAAATTAGAAGCAGCGCAATTAAAAGTAGGTAGCAACACTTTAAAGCTTGACCAAAACATCTCAGCAATTCAGCTCCCACAAGCCTTGCAACCTCATCAAAATGCGGTGTTGACTTTTAAAGTGACCTATCAATGGTTTCCTTCAAATGGACATCAGTCTTTTAACAGTATCATTGAAAACGGCACTTTCCTACGGATCAGCAGGTATTTCCCTAGCATTGGCTACCAAGCTGATTACGAGTTGCAGGACGACAAGGAACGGGCAACATTTGGCTTAGGCAAGGCAAGTCCCATTAAGAAAGTAACGGAAGCTGCTGTTTACCGCAACGATTTCATTAACTTGAAGATGACAATTTCTACCGAAGCCAGTCAAACGGCCATTGGTACTGGCGATTTGCAAAAGCAATGGCAAAGCGATGGCAGGAATTACTTTCAATATCAGGCCAATAGCATTCCGTTTCGTTTTGGACTTTCATCGGCAGTGTATCAAAAACAGTCGGCTAGTTACCAAGGTATTGCCATTAATGTGTTTTATCATCCTAATCATTATGAAAATGTAGCGCATTTACTTAAAAATGCTCAGCTTACCTTAGATTACTGCATTCGTAACTTTGGAAAATATCCTTTCAAGAGCATCAATTTTGCAGAAATATCTTCTTTTACCAGAGGTTTTGCCGCAACTGCTTATCCGTCTGCCATTTTTATGCCCGAAGACATGATATTTCACGCCAACATTCACGCAGATAAGCAACAGGATGTGATTAATGAGCTTGCTGGACACGAACTTTCGCATTTGTGGTGGGGCAATAGTGGTATTAATCCCGACAATAGAGAGGGTGCGGCGATGCTTACGGAAACGATGGCGATGTACACGGAGATGATGCTCTATCAAAAAATGCATGGTAAAAGTAAAATGCTTGAAAGAGTGAAGATACACCAGCAAATTTATGATTCGGAAAAAGGCTTTTCGGAGAATCAGCCGCTATACAAAGTAACTCCCGACAACACGCATATTTCCTATTCTAAAGGAGCAGTGGTTATGGTAAAACTGAGTGAATTGATTGGTGAGGAGAAAGTAAATCTTGCGCTGCGAAATTTCCTGGAACACAATGTATATCCTAAAAAGCCGACCAGTTTAGATTTACTTGCCGAGTTTTACAAAGTAATTCCTGAACGGAAAAAAGAAATAGAGCAATTGTTCAGGTAGTATTTCATTTTAACCTGTGGTTGGTGTTATCACCATACCACCAACTTTAACTGGTCGGTGATAACACCGACCAGAAGGAGGTGCCGAGACTAATAAATATTTGCAAAGTATAAAGATCTCTCCACTACGGTCGAGATGACGGGGTGGTGATGCAGGATTGTCAAATTTTACAGCTTAGGTCGGGTTCCGTCATCTCGACTTTATGGAGAGATCTTTGGATAAGCCTTCATCGACAAGCAGCTATATGTCTAGGTGGTTAATAGGTAGCTTATAAAAATAGTAGCTATCAAGAAAATATAACCACATAGACACATAGGGAATTATTATAGCAGGTAGCTATGTGGTTAATTAAAGTGGCTTCCCACTAAGCCATGTATAAAAGAAAATAAGCAAGAGATTGCTTCGTCGTGCCTCCTCGCAATGACGGAGTGAGTAAATTTGCAAAGTACAAAGAGCTATCCGCTTTGGTCGAGATGACGAGGTGGTGATACAGAATTGTCAAATTTTGCAGCTTAGGTCGGGTTCCGTCATCTCGACTTTATGGAGAGATCTTTGGATAAGCCTTCATCGACAAGCAGCTATATGTCTAGGTGGTTAATAGGTAGCTTATAAAAATAGTAGCTATCAAGAAAATATAACCACATAGACACATAGGGAATTATTATAGCAGGTAGCTATGTGGTTAATTAAAGTGGCTTCCCACTAAGCCATGTATAAAAGAAAATAAGCAAGAGATTGCTTCGTCGTGCCTCCTCGCAATGACGGAGTGAGTAAATTTGCAAAGTA
>NZ_QMHN01000007.1:90772-139368 GCF_003313385.1 Pedobacter chitinilyticus
TTGCTTCGTCGTGCCTCCTCGCAATGACGGAGTGAGTAAATTTGCAAAGTATAAAGATCTCTCCGCTACGGTCGAGATGACGGGGTGGTGATGCAGGATTGTCAAATTTTGCAGCTTAGGTCGGGTTCCGTCATCTCGGCTTTATGGAGAGATCTTTGGATATGCCTTCATCGACAAGCAGCTATGTGCCTATGTGGTTAATCAAAGCGGCTTCTCACTAACGCATGGATAAAACGAAGATAAGTAAGAGGTTTCTTCGTCGTGACTCCTCACAATGACGAAATAACTAATCCTCGAATAGGTAACCACTGTATGCTAAACCTTTGGCCACACTCTTAAAGTTATCGCCCGAATTGAGGGTTAAGTGCGGAAATTTGTTTTTAAACAAGTCTTGAATGCTTGCTACCATCGAAGTACCGCCCGTTAAAAACAAACTATCAATCTTTTCTACTTCGATATGATTGGCCGTCATAAATTCCTCAAGGTAGGCGGCAATACGATCTACATCTTTTTTAATGATCTGCTGATAATCGGCCAACGAAACTTCTTCCTCAATATCAATCTCCATTTGATGATAGCTGAACTGAGTTTGCGCTTCGCTCGATAAAGTGATTTTGGTCTGCTCAATGGCTTGAAAAACTGAATAACCCAAGTTATTTTCAATGAGGGTAATCAGGTTTTTGAACTTTCTATCCTTCCCCGAGAAATAATAATAATCATCGATATCCTTTTTAATACGCTGGCCATTAAAAAAGTTCATTTGGTCCCACGAGCAAATATTGGCAAACAATGATTTAGGTACCGTTAATACTTTTCCTGGAGTGGCTTCGTAGGTAGTGTGTTTACCAAAGTAAGGCGTCCCACGTTCCCACATAAAAGCCGAGTCGAAACTATCGCCACCAATGTAAATACCACCCGTAGCCATCATGTCTTTCTTACGGTCTTTGCTTCCCACCTTGTCGGGATCAAGTACCAAATAGGTAAAATCGGTAGTACCGCCGCCCAAATCACCTACCAAAACGTGCTCCTTTTTAGTTAACGTTTTCTCGTAGGCAAAAGCAGCACCAATAGGTTCAAACTGAAAACGCACTTGTGTAAAGCCAGCCATTTCAGCCGCCTTGTTCAATCTGTTTTGCGCCAAAGTATCCTTCTGCACATTATCATCATCAAAAAACACGGGCCTTCCAATAATGGCTTTCTCCACCTCCTGTCCAACAATTTTATCGGCCCTGCCTTTAAGTTCTTTTAAAATAATGGCTACCAAATCCGAAGCGTTGTACCTTCTGTTATGGATACGGGTTTCAGTAAAGCTACTTCTCGATAAGATCTGTTTAATGGACTTGATGAAACGGCCTTTCATGCCATCACTCAAATAAGCGTTAATGGCATCCTCTCCCACCACATAATTTTTCTCGGCTCCTGTGTTTAACTGATGATAAAAGTAAATTAAGGAAGGAATGATGATGGTACTGTGTATTTCTTTCGAATCCTCGTCGTAAATAGCCAAAGCGGAGTTGGTGGTACCAAAGTCGATACCATATAAAAATCGTTTCATGAGATGGGAAGCTAAACCAATAAAATTTTAGGGGCGACGAAGTTATGAAAAAAATTTAATGTAACGATTATTACCAATTCCCTCTCCTTTTCAACGAGTACCTGCTCCGATTCATCGGAAGGATTAGGGAGAGGTTTATAGAAATAGACCCTCTCTGTTCTTCTAACATCTATTGATAGGATGTTATTGCATTTTGGCATCAATGAGCTCGCTGCGCTTCGGTTCTCCCCTTTCGGGAAAGAGAAGTTTTTGGGAAAGTTTTGTACATATTCGATTTCAAACTTATTTGAGTTCGATTACTAAATTCATTATGATTGACCTATAAAACTGATGCTGAACTAAATTTATTCTATAGCTTTCCGCTTCGCTACAGGTCAGCATGACGGAGCATTGATTACCGTCACCCTGACCACGAAGTAGCTGCAAAGCAAATTTAGTTCAGGGTCAGCCATACATTTAAACCAGAAGAAAAATGTAACCATCATTACCAATCCCAGCTACTTCAAACTAAAAGGTTGCCACATTCCATTAGAGAAATGTGACAACGCTATTTTCTGATGAAGCCAATCTACCCAATGTGATAGCTAACTTGATGTGCTTCCCATAGTGTGGGCACCTCTAGCTTATTGGCAAGTTTGTCCAAAATTACTTTAGGCACCACCGCTTCACGATTTTTATTTTGTGAATGTAAATTTTCAAAGGGGACTTCGAGATAAACTATTTTTACACTTGCATAGTAGGTTAAAAATAAACCTATCAATTGCATTCGCATTTGGCTTGTCGTATTAGTGGCATTCCAAATAAAGGGAGCTTGCTTACGCAAAAACACACGTGCTCGAGCCTTAGCTTCTTGAACAATTTGTCCGTTACCTTTTTTATCGTCAGGTGCAATACCTTTTTCTATTCGTAACTCATCTAACGAAATAACTGGCCAATCAGCATAGTTCTTTTTAATGAACGTATCTTTTCCAGCGCCAGGCAAACCACTCAACATTATCACTTCAAATTTAGCTTGCTCAAAAGGGATATAATCTATATAAGCTTCTTCATTTTGGAGATAATATATCTTTGCATCAGGTGAAACGAAATTTCGTGCTTGTCCCCAACAATTATTCTCCTTACAAAACTCTTCGAAACATGATATCCGATATAACATTTCTTCTTGGTCATCACAAACACGGCCTATCATATCGGCTCTAGCCAACAGCGCTAGCCATTCGGTATTCACTTCCATACTCACTTTTGCCAAAGTTTTCAAAGGGTCTGGCTTTTCAAATAACCAAATTGGCAAACCATGATAGCGTACTAAACCCACTATTTGTTCACGCAATTCAAATGGCGTTGGCAACTCCATGTACAACAACCTCCTTGCGAATTGTGCACCTTTACGTGCATGTCCATACGAAGTAATGCTTCCATCCGACTCTAAAACTGTGGTGCTATATTTTTCCACATCGTGTAATAAAGCTGCTGCCCACAATAGTTCTTGTTCTTGCTTACCTAGTTTTTGGAAATCTGTCTGCTCCTGTAACGCTTCTAACACCATTTTTGTATGGATACCTACATTTCCTTCCGCATGATAACGGGAATCCTGAGGGACTTCGCTCATGCGCTTTACCCAATTAAAATGCTGTTCTAAATCGTTCCAATTCTTACTATTATAAATAGTCCACATACCTACCTCCTTCATTTAACAATGGTGCTCTTTTCCATTGTCGTGTCCAATGTTCATTTGTCTTTACATGTCCTTTCCGAACATATTTAAATACATTATCAGCAAAATTTTCAACCAAATAGGCATCTGCATTTCTACTAACGATTCCTTCTATGGTTGATGGTTGCCCATCCTTAACATCATACGGCTCAAAAGCGCCACGTCCTTTTACAAGAGATAACATTTCCTCTTGAAACTGTTGTTGGTTTTTAGGTGTTCCTTCTTTTTTAAGCACAGGAACGGTAGGCAAGTCAAGCAAACCTGCATAAAACTGTGTTTCTTCCCAGCTCAACCAGCGGTCAAATTCTCGAACTGCAAAAACGTAGAAATGATGTTCCAATTGATGATATTCGATGGAGTGTATGGCATATAAATTCTCTCCAAAAATCTCCAAATTACCTAAATCATTTCTGATGGTTTGCCAATAACGTCTAATACTTGCTGTCCAGGGAGAAATAGTTGGTGCTGCGTGTGAACGTGCGAACACACCATGCTTAGATAAGCAGTTATTCTCGCCATCTAATTTCTCTGTATGAATTAAATTGGGAATATGCTGAATTTTCCCCCAATAGTCGTGTGCTATTCTATCATCGCTAGTGGTACCTGGCGAAAAAGGATAGTGATAGGTACGACCATATTTCTGTGATATAGTCATGTGTCAATATTTTAAATTAAAAAAATAGAAAATTGCCTCCTTCCCGAACGGGAAAGACCATTAATAGGTTATGTGTTAGCAATTACATGACTCAATTTCTTTGCGATTGATAGGCAAAGATAAGAGAATAGTTTTGATTTTTAAACCTTTGGTTGGTGTTATCATCAACCACATCAAATTTAACTGGTACGGTGATCGCATCGAACAGAAGAAAGAAGACGAAATCCCATGCAACATTCACTCCTTTTTCCTGTCTATTAAAAAAAGACACTTCATGAGATTAATTTCCCTTCTTTTTACCTGCCTTATTGCGACCACCCACTTATTTGCCCAAACTAATCCTGCTGTCGACGACATCATTAAACGAGAAATGCGGGAAAGAAAAATCCCTGGCTTGCAGGTTGCCGTGGTCAGTAAAGGGAAAATAGTTTTGAATAAATCTTATGGGATTGCCAATGTTCAAGATAGTGTTCCCGTAAGCAACCAATCTATCTTCGCCATCAACTCATGTACCAAAGTTTTTACGGCTGTAGCCGTCATGCAATTGGTTGAACAGGGAAAAATAGACCTATCGAAAACAGTGGCGACGTACCTTGATGACCTACCCGCCGCGTGGTCTACCGTAACCATTAAACAATTGCTCACCCATACTTCTGGTTTACCCGATGGCCTGGGCTTATTGGATGAACGAACAGGCGGAACAGGTAACACTACTGAAGCTACCTTTTGGGAAAAGCTAAAAGTAATGCCTCTTATTTCTACACCTGGCGAAAGATTTAACTATAATCAAACCAATGCCTATTTATTGGCAAAGCTGATCAATAAATTCTCTTCAAAAACATTTCAGGAAGTATTTGATGAGCGCCAATTTCAGCCAGCAGGATTAAAGCATACCGTGTTTGGCGATTCCCGTGATGTGATCCCTCATTTTGCACCCACTTATTTTTACCGCACCCAAATTGACGGACAACCATTAAACACCCCAAAACTCATTAACAATTATTATGAGTTTCCTTATTTCAGGAGAACAGCTTCGGGCCTTAACAGCACTGCCGAAGACATGGCTAAATGGATCATCGCTTTGCAAAGTGGCAAATTATTGAAAGCCAAATCGAGCTTAGACACCATGTGGTCGCAAGGAAAATTTAACAATGGCACAGGCACTCCTTGGACTTTAGGTTGGGGCTTGAACAGGTTTAGGGCCAAACATAAAGCGGTGGGCATGTCGGGCGGCGGAAGAGCGGCCTTTTTGGTTTATCCAGAAGATGACTTGGCGGTTATTGTGCTCACGAACCTTGGAGGAAGCTATCCCGAAGATATGCTAGAAGAGCTGGCGGGATGTTATCACCCAGACATTCCAAAAGCTTCGCCCATTACGTTAATGAAAATTTCGTTAAGGAAGATCGGTTTTGATAAAGCTATTCCTTTTGCCGAAGAACAGAAAAAGAGCAATCCATTATTTATCCCTAATGAGTTTGAAATTAATGAGTGGGGCTACCGCATGATGGCAAATGGCAATTTGAAAGATGCTTCGGAAATATTCAAGTTAAACACCCATCTTTTCCCGCAAAGCGGAAATGCTTTTGATAGCTATGGCGAGGTTTTATTAAGAGCAGGTAAAAAGAGTGAGGCGATTACCATGTACCAAAAATCTATTGCCTTAAGCCCTGATAACGAACATGGGAAAAAAGTACTGGCGGATTTAATGAAGCCATAGTATGTCAACAAAGTATCGCCAATAAACACCTTTATGAAAGACGAACTATTTGCTTAAAAAGCAATTTAACGACAACATAATGCCATGAAGCTGTAGGGGAAAACCCTAAGGGAATTGATCAAATCCTTATGGAAATCATGAAAAACCTTATGGAAATCACAAAATCCCTTATGGAAATCGTAAAAAACCTTATGGAAATCACGAAAAACCTTATGGAAACTGTAAAAAACCTTATGGAAATCGCAAAAAACCATATGGAAATCGTGAAAAACCTTATGGAAATCGTGAAATCCCTAAAGGAAATTGCAAAAAACCTAAGGTTTTTTAGTTGTAAAAACCTGATGTTTCAAAGAAGAAACCTGAGGTTTCTTAGGAAAAACCTGACGTTTCTCGAGAAAAACCTGAGGTTTCTTGGGGAAAACCTGACGTTTCCAATAAGAAACCTGAGGAATAAAAACAGCCTTAACTTGTGGTTTCAACTTGTGGTTGGTGTTATCACCATACCACCCTCCTGCAATAAATGGTTGGTGATAACACCAACCAAAGGCTTAATAGAAACTGACAGGAAAGGCAATACTATGTAACAAGTTTTCCAAACTTATGAAGTTTAAAAACCTCGCAGGGTTTGAAACCTGCGAGGTTTAAAATAAGCCTTACTTAATCCTACCCTGTTCATTCTCCAAGGCCGAACTTCTGTTTCTTGGCCCTTTGGAACTTCCACTACTAAACCTATAACTAAAATTGAGTTTCACCTGTCGAGCTTCAAAATAACTGTAATTGCGAATGTAAAGTCCCTGCACTTGTTGTACAGAACTGGCTTTGGTACCTTTGTAGATGTCACTAAAAATAAGTCTTAAGGTAGCTTTATTGTCCATAAAGTTACGTTGCAAACCTAAATCAACCTGGCTAGTGGCATTTGCGAACTGGTTAGCGCCAGCCAGCTTTCTGGAATTGTAAATTCCCATGATCTCGCCCGTAAGCTGATAAGGGAGTTTAAAGCTTTGCTGCAAATTAAACCTACCCGCCAATTGTTTTAGGTTAAGCTTACGTCCGCCGCCAAAATCAATATCATTATGCAGCCCGAAAAGTGTTCCGTTAAAAGTAATATTCCACCATTTATAGGGTTGCAAAGTTTGCGTTAAAGTAAGGGCCAAATGTTGCTGAATGCCCAGGTTACGTGGCACCATCACAATTTTGGTATCATCTACGGCATCGGTTACCTCTACACTAAACTTATCGGTATAGGTATAGCTCAGTCCTAATATGGTAGCACCTTTATAAGCATATTGCAACAGTACACGATGACTGAGCTGAGGTTCCAAAAAGGGATTTCCTTGCCAATAGGAAAGTTCATCTAACAGATAAATAAAGGGGTTAAGGTTCTGGTAGGCAGGTCGGTCGATCCTGCGGGAATAACTTAAAGAAAAATTATGCGAGGCATTAGGCTTTACTGTTGCGGCAAAGAATGGAAACCAATTGGTATAGTTCCGTTCAGTTACTCTAATGTTGCCAAACACACTGGAAGCTTCATCTAGCTGCCCATTGGAAGCCGTATTTTCTACCCTTAATCCACCTTGTAATTGCCATTTTCCAAAAGTCTTTTGATAGTTGACATAGGCATTGGCTATTTTCTCGCAATAGACAAACCTGTTTGACCTATTGGGATCAATGGTTTCGCCATCGGACTTAATTTCCAGAAACTTCGAATCATTATCGGCCGATACGGAAGAATATTTCAGCCCCGTTTCCAATTTCCCTTTCCACAGCTTAGTCGTGTAGTCAGCCTTTATCGCTCTCAAACCAATATCAATGGCATTTAAGGAACGATATAAATTATCGCTCATCACGGTTTGGTTGCTAGCCGAGTACTTATTGGATTGTAAATTACCTGCACCTTTAGTAAAATCCCCATAATCTGCATCAAAGTTGACGATGGTACCCAAAGTATCTTCGTACCTATAGTTTAAGTTAACGTTATAACGTTGGGTTTGCTGATGGTAATAATCGTTAATAGCGGTAAGGGTTTGGTCAATGGTTGAAGTTTGCGCCTGTCCAATATCCGTTCTGGTATTGGTAATGCCACCGCCAAATAAAAAATTACCGTTTAGCAATATGCCTACCGTATGGTTTTTGTCGATAGCAAAATCGGCCCCCAACCTCGATCCCATTTTCTTACGTTTATCAATATCATCCGTAAAGCTGTTATAAAACTTCCCTTCCTGAATCCTATCGCCACCATACAAATAGGAATAATAACCTATAAAATGGCTGTAGTTCCCGAAAATACTCAGCCTGTTCTTTCTAAAACTCAACGCCAAATCCTGGTTATTTCTGAGGTATACCCCGTAACTCAATCCAGAGGTTAGGCTGGCACTAAAACCCTGCACGTTATTTTTTTGGGTTCGTACATTGATAATGCCCGCAGTACCAGAGGCATCGTACTTGGCACTTGGACTACTAATGATCTCTATCGATTTAATTTCTGAGGCCGACATGGATTTCAGCAGTTCCGCTACCTCTCGGTTAGATAAATAGGTTTGTTTACCGTCAATCAATACCGCGGCGCCCGCCTTTCCGTTCAGGGAAATACTATTATCGGTGCTTACATTTACCCCTGGTGCCCTACCCAATAGCTCAAGCGCATTGGTACCTTGGGCACTGATACTTTTAGAAACATTAAAGATGAGGTTACTGCCATCCATTTCTATGATCTTTTGGCTACCACTTACATTCACTTCCTTCAGGATTTTGGCACTTTGCTTAAGCTTTACTTTTCCAAAAACTTTGGATAACTGGCCCACTGCCACCGAAAAACTGAGTTGGGTGGTTTCATAACCCATAGACGATACTTTGAGCAGGTACAAATGGTTTGCTTTTAAAGGATGCAGCAACTCAAAGGCACCTTGCTCATTGGCAATTACACCATTTACTTGCTTGGCATCTTCAAAAAGCATGATCGTTGCAAAAGGCATTTTACTTCCTTCCACATCAACCACTTCTCCTGTCAAGGTTGTTTTTAAATCATCTTCCTGCTTTTTCAATAAGCGTTCGCTTCCAATAACAATCATGTCTGCCGAGGCCATTTGGTAAAAAAGCTTTTTTGCAGGAAGCACGCTTTCCAATACCTTGGCAACAGGCATACGATCGGCATTTATGGAGACCAACATCGTATCGGAAACCACTTCGTCGCTGTAAACAAAGGTATAGACACATTGCTCCTGAATTTTTTTAAAGAGCAATGGAAGGGAGATACTTTCTTGGCGTAAGCTTAACTTTCGATCTTGACCAAATACAGCAATGCACAGGAAACAGGCAAACGTAAATAGGATAATTTTCTTCATGCCCCTAATCCTTAATCGTCACCAATCTATTGTTGATGGTATAGGTGAACGGATAGGAAAGTTTAAGCGCATCCAAAGCTTGGCGGATGTTCTCGTTGCTAAACGAACCACTAAAACGCTTGTCTTTCAAGGTCTCGCTTTTGATGTCGATTTTCACCTCATATTTCTTTTCCAAACGCAGCGCCAAATCCACTAACTTTTCTTTGTTGAACGTAATGGTATCTATGGTCCAACTAATTTCCTTACTCAAAAGGCTTGGTTGAATGGCCATCACCTGAAAATTATTTTCGCTTTGGGTGATGGTTTGATGCGTGAAAATCAGCTTTTCATTGGGTTTAAGCAACACCTGATGTTTGGCATTTAACCTATCGGTTACAGCAATCGATCCTCTGATCAATGCCACCTCTACTTGTTTGCTCTTTTGATAAGCATTGACATTAAAGGCAGTACCTTTTACTTCAATATCAATATCACCAGCATGGATTAACAAGGGTACTTTGGCGTTTTTTATCACATCAAAATAAGCTTCGCCATCCAAAAATATTTCTCGCTGCTGCTTACCAAAAGCTTGGTTATAGGTGATGGTACTTTGTTTATTTAACCATATACGTGTGCCATCTGGTAGTACTTTAAAAACCTTTTGGTCGGTAGTCGCTAAAGCCTCAAAGTCTTTTTGGCTACGATTTAACCAATAATAACTGAGCAATCCTACACCCAATACCAGCAACAACATGGCGGCTATTTTAAGCAAAGGTGTTGTTAACCAAGGTTGCTTTTTAGTACGATAGTTAAACTGATCAACAGGTGCTCCCTTCTCTGCTTCGGCAATGGTTGCCCAAACTTGTTCTAAAGCTTTAGCATTGGTGTTGGCTTTAGGCTTTTTATTAAAATAGCTTTCTAATTGAACAGCCAGTTGTTGGTAGGCTGGGTTATTTCGAAGTGCTTCATTCAAAAGCGTTTGATCGCTCGTAGAAATTTCTCCAGAGAGCTTTTTGCTGAGCAGTGCGATGAAGATATCTTTTTCCATGTTTTGGTGCTTATATCTAAAGGACAACCTTTTCAAGCAAATTACTTACTGCCCTTAAAGAAATAATAAAGACAGATCTCGAAGCTGTTGTTTCCTTGCCACTTTGGATTGTGGATGGTAGCCTAAATAATCACTCAGCGTTTCAGCCAGTGTTTTTACCGCTTTGTATAATTGGTTTTCTGCCGTTCTTTTGGATATACCAAGGATTTGAGCCACCGCAGCAGTTTTCAGCCCATCTTCTTTGATGAGCTTAAACACCATTCTGCGTTGTTCGGGAAGGGATGCTACCGCCTCATCAAGCAGTTTACGCAGTTCTTTATCTTCTAAAAAGCTCATATGGCCATTACAGATCCCTTCGAAAACAGCACTTTCCTCCTTTTCAGCAAATACATGCTTTCGTTTTTGATGAGAACGCATAAAGTTTAAGCAGGAATTTTTAATGGCAACGTAAAGATAAACCTCGGGATGGAGCACCTTCAAAAGCGTCTCCCGTTTTAGCCAAAGCTTTACAAAAAGCTCCGAAGTAATTTCCTCTGCACTTTCCTGTTGTTTGGTGTATTGTTTAGCAAAGGTGACCAGTTTCGAATAATAATGGTTAAAAAGCATATCAAAAGCGGTTTTGTCCCCCACTTGGATCTCTTTAAACAACGATACGATTTCTATTTCTGGCATTAAAATTAGGTTTCGGGCAATTACACTTGGCTTTATGGTTAATGACACCAAAATAGGAAGATATACTTATCCAAAGATAAAATTTAATGTTTAGGAATGATGTTTTCGAGTAATCAACCTTTATATACGAAAAAATTCGTACAAATTTACTTTTTCATGCAACGAAAGGAAAAACCGTCTCGTCTCTTATAGAAACCAATGTTTATGAACAAAAATTTTCTACAACGTATTTCATCATTTACACTTCCGTTTACCGCGTATATTATCGTGTTATTTTCGATAGGTTGTGCTACTCAAATGGCACATGCCCAAGAAAAAATCAAGTTTAAGGGAATAGTTAAGGACAGCATCAGCCAAGAATCACTCCCTTACGCTAGAGCTAGCTTTCAAAAAATTGCTCCACTTCAGCAAACTCTCATTCATACAGCCTCTGATACCACAGGATTATTGGTGGTAAACTTAGATACTGGTGTTTATCAAGTTACCATACAGCTCGTGGGTTACGGCCAGCTGATTAAAAAGCTTAAAGTTTCGACAACAACAGCGGGAACTCAAGTCTTCTTGCTCCAAGCTGCTGCCAATCAGCTTAAACAAGTTAACGTAGTTGGCAAAAAACCGCTGATTAGCCAACAAAAGGACAAATTGGTTTACGATGTGGAACAAGACGAAGCCGCCAAAGGCGAAAACATTAGCGATGTAATGCGAAGAGTACCCATGCTAAGCGTAGATGGCGAAGGAAATGTACAACTGAATGGACAAACCAACTATAAAGTACTATTGAACGGACGGGAAACTGCCATGTTTGCCCAAAATACCAAGGATGCTTTGAGAGGTTTTCCTGGAGCCGTGGTGGCTAAAATAGAAGTTATTACCTCGCCTTCGGCCAAATATGATGCGGAAGGGATTGGAGGACTGATCAACATCATTACTAAAAAAGCCATTTTTGGCTACAATGGATTTGTAAATGCCTACTATTCTAATATCAATTACCAAACCAGCACCAACTTTAGCGTCAGGACAGGAAAATTTGCCGTTACGGGAACCTATTTTTTAAGTGGAAACTATGACAACAAATCGCAGGTATTTAATGAAACCCTGCCCCTACAACCTGCTACCTACCAAAGACGATTTTTGGAAGGTGACCAGGTCGCCAATCGTTTTTTAAACAACGGTAATCTGGAGATGAGCTATAATATTGACACACTACAAACCATTGTATTGTATGGAAACATTAGCGGTGGCCATAACCGAAGCAAATTGCTGCAAACCATTACTACTGATGTCGCGAACGCAGCACCGCAATTGGATTTCTTTACACAAAACATCCGCAATAGTTTTCCAACCTATGGCATCGGAAGTGATTTTATCAAGAAATTCAAAAGCAATCCCGACAAGGAGCTCAGTTTTAGGTTTAATGGCCTGTTCAGTAAAAACGATGGACTCAATACGAGTTTGATGGACAGGACCAGTAATGATCTTTTCAGAAAGAATGATAACTATTCCAAAAATAAGGAATATACTTTTCAAACCGACTTTATCCAACCTATTGATACCGATTTGAAATTGGAAACGGGCGCTAAGTTTATTTTTAGAGATGCCAATGCAGACTACCTTAGTTTAAGTCGCACCGCCGAAGATCAGCCTTATGAACCCGATGCCTCTAATTCAGATAGCTTTGCCTACAAGCAGCAGGTGTACAGTGCTTACGGTTCGCTGGCATTTTCTTTAAGCAAACTAAATTTCAGGACTGGATTGAGGGCCGAACATACTGAAGTGAACGGAGATTTCTTTAACACCAATACCAAGGTGAAGCAAAGCTATACAACTTTAATCCCCGATTTTTCGATGAATACGCAATTGAGCAAAAGCTACACCATGGTATTTAGTTATACCAAACGCTTGCAACGCCCGTATATCAATACGCTTAATCCTTTTGTAAACAATAACGATCCTTTGAACCTATCTTTTGGTAATCCAGAGCTGGGTGCGCAAACGATCCATAGCCTATCGTGGCAAAACAGGATTTTAAAGGGCATCAATTTTTTCTCTTTTGCACTTAGCGCTTCTTACTCGGGAAATATGATTGCGCAATACACCACCTTTAATGAAGCTTCAGGGATCAGTACCACACAATATGATAATGTGGGCCGAAACAGGGAAATTGCCTCCCTGATCTCCTTCTCTTCTTCTATTAAAAAACTGAGAGGTGGTTTTAACCTGAGTATTCGTTACAATAAAATCGAAAACATGCTGATCGCTAGTCAGCAACAGGAAGGCATTAGCGGAAATTTGGGGGCTTTTTTCTATTTAACGCTTTATAAAACTTTCTCTATCAGCGGCAGCGGTGGCATTAACCGACCGCCTTTCACCTTGGTGAACAGCCAAAAAGCTATCCATTATTACCAGGTTAACTTTGGAGCTAAGTTTTTTAAAGATAAACTTAACGCTACGGTTAACTTTAATAATTTCTTTGCCAAATGGCGAAACAACTACGCTTTTACAGAAGATAGCAACTTTAGTAACCGTCTGCATACACGCACTCCATTTAGGGTTACCTACATCGGTTTTACTTATAATTTCGGTAAACTGAAGGAAAATCTTTCTAAAAAGAGAGGCGTTAAAAACGACGATTTGATTAACTAGCATATTTACACTGCAAGCAAACCTCACAGGTTTTTGAAACCTGCGAGGTTTCTTACAATTAGTAGTAGACTTACGAAGTTTTCGAAACTTCGTAAGTCTTAGCATCGTTGATTAGGTTCTGATTAATAATCCAAATGCCCCAACCATTTAAATGGTGAATAGGTATCGCCAATGCAAGCCTTTACAATTTGGGCACTGGCACGTTCAAAGTTTTCGCTATTGCTTAACAATACTACCGCAATCCCTTTTTCTGGAAAGGCTACTGCATAATTTTGGTTGGCATCACCATGACCTGTATGGAAAAATCCTTTTCCGTAAGGCGATTGAAATAAACCGATGCCTAAACCCCAAGCTAACTTCATGGCATCGTTTTCATGGGTTAAACTATCTCTCAAGCTACCAAAGCCACGTTGGCTGGTTACGGCAATTTGCGACGATAACATTTGTTGGAGGTTTTCTTTGCTTAAGCCTTTACCACTCATTAACTGGATATAGAAACGGGCATAATCGCTAGCAGTGGTAGACATAGAGCCCGCAGCCCTACTGCTTTGTCTTCTCTCGGAACCGTATTTCTTACCATCTTTAAAATAGGCATAAGAGAAATTGCTTTCGAAAGGTTTTTCCCAAATCATGCTGGTACGTTGCATTTGCAATGGCCCAAAAACTTCTTCTTGGGCAATCACTTCAAGTGTTTTCCCAGTATATTCTTCGATCATAAAACCCAACAAGTTGATCCCTTCGTTGGAGTAATAGAATTTTTCACCTGGTTTAGCAATCAAGTTAGTTTTATTACCATATAACTGACGCAATACTGGCAATCCTGAACTGTGAGCCAATAACATTCGAGGGGTAATGCGATTGAATGAAACGGTATCATCTGCCAAATCTTTCCATTTGGGATATTCGCCAATAGGCTTTTTCAAATAGAAATGTACAGGTTGGTCTAATTTGAAGATGCCACGATCAACTAAACGTAGAAAGATATAAGCACTTACTGGTTTGGTTAAAGAAGCAGCATACATGACTGTGCTATCATTTAAAGGTTTCTGGTTTTCGAGATCCTTAGACCCGAAGCTTGAAGTCCATACGGTTTTATTGTTATTGATAATGGCCACCTGCAATCCAGCAATCTTTGCACTATCTACCAAATAAGTAAGTCTTTTTTGTAAGGCTTCGGTGTTTACCGATTGACCGTTGAGTTGTTTTACCTTCGCCGCATTTTGAGCAAACAAAGGAAAAAGGTAAAGTGCGAAAGCAAGCGTAAATAGGTTTTTCATCTTTTAAATTATTTAAGACAAATTTAGGTTGGTATCTGGTTCGTTTCAACGACAAATCCCCGACACCTTCACGTCACTTTGCCCTTTTTGGGGCTTATATGGCATTTATTTTAAAAAAGGGTAAGCTAATGGATAGTAAATGGCTTTTTGATTGATGGACTTAAATAGGTTGATTAAACACATCACCATGGTATAAAAATACACCAATATCGCCAAAGGAAACCCTACTGGAAAATAGAATACCAATAGGAAAATGGCAGGTACAAAAGCAAAGGACATGGTGAGCTGAAAGTTGATGACTTGTTTACCTTGACGATCGTACTCGGGAGATTCATCTTTTTTCAAAAACCACAACACCCCAGGGATAATGATATTGAGAATAGGGAAAAACATGCCTACTAAAGCCGAAGCATGAAACAAGGGGGTTAACGTTGGTGATTTCTGGGGAGCAGTTTGGGTAGGAGCTGCCGTTGGTCCTTCTTCTAAAAGTAGTTCTGTATCTACGTCCAAACAATCGGCTAATAATTTAAGGGTAGCTAAGTGTGCTTCTACCGTACCTTTTTCAATCCGCTGGATGGTGCGGGCACTTACGCCAGAAAGGGCTGACAGTTGTTCTTGACTTAATCCTCTTTTACGGCGATAGATGGCTAACTTGGATGTGGACATACACAAATATAGAAGTTGTTACATAAAATTCGTTCATTAGTTCATTGGTTCACTCGTTTTGAACATCACCACTCCGTCATTGCGAGGAGGAACGACGAAACAATCTCTTGCCTATCTCTTTATAAGCTACTTGAATTAACCACATAGGCACATAGCTATCTGCTATAATAAATTCCCTATGTGTCTATGTGGTTATATTTTCGACAATAACTATTCTTCAGTTTTATAAGTTGTTTGTCGACAAAGGTATATTCTAAGATCTCCCTTAAAGTCGAGATGACGGAACGGCTATCATCAAACCTCGCAGGTTTTTGAAACCTACGAGGTTTAGCTATAGAATCAACAAAAGCCGCAGCTTTTGCTACGGCTTTGTTCCCATTAAATTAATTAATTACTGTACCTGAACGTTAATGAGTTTTAACCATCCTTCAGTGGTGATATCGCCATTTACGGATAGTTTAATGCCTGGCTTGTTGCCGTCTGTAGTGTCAACAATAGCTACTGCCCAAGTATAAGTTCCCGCAGGTACATCTACGTTGGCTTTTAATTCATATTTTGTTGGGGCGCTCTTCATCCAAGTTGATGGCTCGCTCGCTTTATCCAACAAAACTTTCTTTACTGCTCCGCTAGCATCTAATAAGGCAAAAGCTACTTTATATTTAAAGTTCCATTGTGGAATATTGTTAGGGAAATAACCGAAACCCATGTTTCTCCAACGGTGAGTGATGGTGGCTTCGGTACCACTATTCAATTTCTCTGGCAAGTAAACCTGATCAGGATATAAACGATAACCCCCTTCCGATACAAAGCGTTGTACCAAGGTGAAAGATTTGCTGAACCAACTTTCGATATCTCCGATACGGAAATCCATGGTATTTACCGCAGCTTCTAACGAGGCATCAAATTCGCCTTTTCTTACATCTTCAGGATGTCCTTCTCTGTATTTCCCACTTGGATCAGTCCAATAACGGTGCGTGCCGCTGGTAATCCAACCACCTTCCATTAAAATTGGGCGTTTGAAGTTCCAAGCTTTTGCAAAAGCTTTTTCCCAACTTTGGTAGTAATCAGTCATTCCAAAAGCATCCTGACGTAAGCTGTATCCTTTATTGATCATCTTAACCAATAACCTATCAGAATTAGGATTGGCTGATCCCCAACTTACTGGGTCTCCTACTACACGGTGGTAGTTCATGGCCAAAGGAATTTTAGGGAATGTTCTGGTATAAAGATCAGAAATCCAATCCATCACTTCTTCTTTTGCTTCTTCAATTTTAGCGACAGGGGTGTTTAATGCTGGATCAAAATAGATCACGTTGTGCGCCTCGCCCCATTTGCCCAAACCATAAGCATCAATAAATGCGGTTTTCTTTGGATCGTTAAAGTCTTTCGCCAGCTCTTCGATAAATTTAGTGTAATACTGTCTGAAAATTGGATCTTGAGGATATGGCGTTTTACGTGTAGGATAGGCAGCATTCTCCAAGTAAAACTTCGCACCAGCATCAAATACAAACTGAGGGGTATTTAAGCCTTGGTCGCGACCATCTACTACGATACGGAAAGAGATTGGCAAACCTTTGCTTTCTGCTCCTTTGATCATTTTGTAAATGGCGGTACTTGGGTCTCTCCATGCGTAAACCCCGTTGGCTGGGTTAAATGTTGCCCAGCTGGTACGGATATAGCATGCTGATGCGTAATCAATTGCTTTTACTCTCTTGCCCAAATCTGGCACATAATATTCGGTATCCCAATAGCTTGCCAAACCTGATCCAGAACCGTACATCACCCATCCGTTTAAAGGATTACGAAATACTGAGCTCCTGTTGTAATTAGGCTTTACCAGCGTACCCTGGGCTTGAGTTGCCTCATCATCCTTATTCTTTTTACAGGCAAAAACCGAGAGACACATGACCACGGCCAAAGTTTTTAGGCCTGTTATTTTATAGTTTATTTTTTTCATGTTGAGTAACCTTAAATTAGTTTATACTCCAATATTTTAACTTACCATGAACTAGCGTTTTTCTGCTAGGATGGTATTATTTCGTAAATCAAAAACAACAACATTTGTGGTTGCAGGAATGGTGTAATATGAATTACGTTGCGCACTGGTAGTTCCTCCAGCCAGCTCAGTCGTTTTTCCGAGGATCAAGGTAAGTTCCTGAGCAGTTCCCGTACCACTTACTGGTGCAGTAAAGGCATAGGCCAAATTCTTGTTGTTATCTGTACCACCGTATACAATAAACTTGGCTTTTCCAACTCTACCACCAGTATAAACAAGTACTTGCGGATCAGCCAAACTCACTTTACAATCCATTTTAATTGGAGTTCCCCAACTGTTGATTTGTCCATGCATCCATAACTCGGAAACGGTGGTTGTTTGAACCACGCCCCCATCTCCATTCCAGGTTACTACCCTTGGGCTTAATGCTTGTGCCGGCGAATAAATGGTAGCGGTAGCTTTTTGCATGTTTACCACCACACGGTACTGTCCTGCCGTTTCTATTTTCCAGGCAAATTTGGTTTCGCGTATTTTAATGCCTACTGCTTGACCATCTTTAAGTTCGGTATTAGCATCTGCTGAAACGATATAGTTGGTTTCACCATTAAACTCTACTGGAATTTCTAAATCACCTGGTTGTAAATTCAATACGTAAGCATATTGGTTAAGGTTCTCTAAGGTTGCTGGCATTTCAATTTTATTAATGCCCTGAATAGCACTTCCTCCTAAAAACACCTTATCGGCATCAAAAATGACTGCTTTAATAGGGGTAACCACCACTCTTATGGTACGTACTTCTGGGGCTTCGAAAGTAGCGCCACCCTGCCACTCGGCCACTACTCTAAATTCTACGGTAAATGGTTTATTGGCAGGCACACCCCATTTTTCATTTGCCCAGTTCTGTAATTGCTCTGAAGTAAAACTTCTGCTAAATACGCCATCATCTTCATAATTCATGATGGCCGTACCCGCACCGAAATTATTACCAACCACATCTAATTTAGTGGTATAACTCACCATATGGTCGTTTGATTGTGAGCGAGCAGGCAGCCAGTTAAAGGTTAAAATATCTTTGGAAAGATTGTTTTCATCTAAAGTGATGTTTAGTGAAGACGCCTTTAGCTCCATTTTTTCTTGAACTTTCGGAATATCGTTAATCCCCTTTTTACAGGCCGAAATACAAAGCACAAAGCTCATGGCCAATAAAGTTTTATATAAATAGTTCGTTTTCATCTGTTTATTTTTTATTAACAACCATTGGTTAATTGCCATATCCTGGATTTTGAGGGAATGGTGCGCCAGTATTGGCATCTCTAATTACCTGAGGAATTGGCCACAACATATTATTTTCAGTTACTTTACCAGCAACTGCAGGATTATGTGCTTTTATACGGTCTACATACTTTTTGGTACGCACCAAGGTAAAACGTCTGCTTTCTTCACCTACTAATTCACGTATACGTTCATCAAGCAAATAATCCATATCTACCTGTGCTGCAGCAACATCTCCAGCGCCTGCTCTTCTACGTACTTCGTTTATTGCATCAGCAGCTTTACCTGGATTATTTTGTCCCAAATAAGCTTCGGCTAATAATAAATAAGTTTCTGCCAAACGGAACTTCATACGATCTTTATAACTACCCGTTAAAGCTAAATTTTCGGTACGCCCGTAAAAGAACTTAGTAATTGCCGGAAATAAAGTTTTTGTGGTAAACCAAGTTTGCTCGGTTATATTTGCTTTTTTACCAAACAAAGCTGCATCAGCGGAATTGTTGTAGTACCAATCACGTTTAATGTTATAATTTGAATTACGCATATCAGTTGCACTAAAAATACCAGCTACATTTCCTGTTGCATTGGTCCGATTGGTACCTACCCACCATTTCATTGGTACTAATTGTGCAATTCCTCTTCCTCCCAAGGTATCTGCCAAAACAAATCCACTTATAGATGAGTAGTTAGGGATCCAAGCTCGACGGGTCCAGTCATCAGAGTTGGTACCGCCGCCAATGGTATTAAACTGAAATTGCAATACCCAAATACTTTCTCTGTTGCCACTTTTTCTGTTTTGATTGTTTTCTAGAAACATATCGCTAAACACATCACCAGCTTTATCCTTTGCCACACCGAAACGTGTTTTCATTAAGTTATAATAGCCACTGTTGATTACTGCAAGTGCCGCCTGCTCTGCCGCTGGGTAGTCGCCCTGTAAGAGATAGATTTCGCTTAACAAATGGCTAGCAGCCCATTTTGTCAGCTTACCTTCCTTAAAATCTGTAACATCTGGATTGGTTGGCAAGTTGGCTACCGCAAATTTTAGGTCATCCACCATGTGTGCAATCACTTCTGCTTTTGGTGTGCGGGTAAAGTTCAGCTTAAAATCGTAAAGAATAGTTTCTACGTAAGGTACATCGCCATAAAGATAGGTCAAAGTACGGTAAGCATAAGCCCTAAAGAAACGTGCTTCAGCTTGAAAACGAAGTTTATCTGTAGGTGAATCCCAATTGGTATTCTTCTCTGAATACACCAACATTAAGTTTGCCGACGAGATTAAGCTGTAAGCCCAATTCCAGTAGCTTAACGCAAATCTTTCCGTAGGGGTGATCGTTAGGGTAGCATGTGCGGTTAGTGAACCATCGCTGTTGATTACATCCGCAATATCTGTGGCTGCCTGTAACGATTCGTATGGTGTTGCTGCGTTATGTATAAAAGCTCCACCTTCGCCAAAAGTATTGTATTCAGATCGGGTTAATGAATATAAACCTGCACTACCTACTTCAAAACCGTAGGTACTGGTATAAGTATTAGATGGTGCCAGTTCAGTTTTCAAGTCTTCTTCTAAAAACTTTTTACAGCCACCTAATGAGATCAATATGATAAGTGCTAGACTTGTTTTGATAAAATTTTTCATTTTCGTGTGGTATTAAAATTAAAAGTTCACATTTAGACCAAACATGTACGAGCGTGCTGTTGGGAAAGAAGCCATCCAAGTATTATCATAATTAAGTACCTGACGGATATTTGAAAACGTATGTAAGTTATTTACGCTTGCATTGATATCGATACCGCTTAATCCTATTTTTTTAGCGATGTTTTGTGGAACTCTGTAACCAAAGGTGATGTTTCTAACCTGTACGTAGTTTACTTTTTTGTAGTAACCGTGCTGAAGTGTGTTCATATAAGCTGGTGAAACAATGGTTCCGCCTGGGTTTTCTGGCGTCCAGTAATTGGCATTGTGCACATAATTGGTGATACCAAAAGTCCACGAACCTAGGTTGGCCATATGATCGTCTCTCCAAACGCCAAAAACTCCTGTTACCAATGCCGATGCATAGAAGTTTTTATAGCTCAATCTATTTGCGAATGATGCGGTATAACGTGGATTTTTAGAACCGATGATTTTTCTATCTGCAGTTGTAATTACGCCATCTCCATTTACATCTTCAATTTTTGCTGCACCTGGCAATCCTCCTGGCTGTACGCTATAGTTTTCGCCAGCTTGCCAAATTCCAACCATGTTGTAATCGAAAAATATCCTCAATGGTTTGTTAATGTACCAGTTGTTGGCAATATCATCCAATCCATCGCCTCGTAATTCTACAATTTTATCTCTGTTCAAAGAAAATACTGCGGTTGAGTTCCAAGAGAAATCCTTTGCTTTAACATTAACAGAATTTAAGGTAACCTCAATACCCTTGTTTTGTGTTTGGCCAATGTTGTCCATAATGGTACGGTAGCCATTCATAATAGGAACGGTACGTGTCATCAACAAATCTTTGGTGTTGTTAAGGTAAGCATCGATACTACCACTTAACCTGCTTTTGAACAATTGAAAATCGATACCTAAGTTGGTTGAATAGGTGGTTTCCCACTTTAAGTTAGGATTACCAATACCATCACCCGCTAAATAAGCTGCTGTAACCGCCTGTCCTGCATCACCCCAAATGTATTTTACGTTAGAGTTTAAACGATCGAGCGTTCTGTAAACATTAATGGCCTGATTACCATTGGCTCCATAAGAAAGGCGGATTTTCAACATATCCAACCACTTTACTTTATCTTTCAAGAAGCTTTCTTCGCCAATATGCCAAGCCGCGGCGGCAACTGGGAAAAATGCATATTTATTATTGACACCAAATACCGATGCCCCGTCAGATCGACCTGTTAGTGTAAGTAGGTATTTACCTTTATAAGCATAGTTTAACCTGCCCATGTAAGAAAGCATTGCTGTTTCTGATAAGGAAGAATCATTTGCTGGATTACGGGCTGCACTACCGATCATGAAATATTCATTATCATCGGTTACAAAACCTTGCCCACTCTGCGATGTACCCCAACTTTTAGTTTTCTGCATACTGAACAAGCCAGTCACATCAAAGCGATGGTCGCCAATTTCACGTTCGTACTTGATAATGTTTTCCCAAGTATAATCATTATACTGAGAGTTGTTAATAGAAGCACTACCACCCACTACAGTTCCTTGGTCTCTACCATCAAAGGTATCACGACCGTAATAGGTTCCTGTAAAACCATTTCTATAGTTGTAACCAAAATTAGATCTTAACGACAAGCCTTTAACTGGCAATAAAATATTGGCATATCCAGAAACAAAGAAGTTATTATTGTATCTATCTTGGATGGCGTTTACATTACGCATAGGGTTTACGATCAACGAATATTCCATTGGTTCTGGCACATATCTACCATTTTCGTCTTTGTAAGCGCCGTACGGACTTTGTTTAATCGCATGTTCAATGTTTGGCGTAATACCGCCATCGCTTTTACGTGTATACTGCAGGCCTACACCAATGGTTAACCATTTGTTAAATGTTTGATCGAGATTAGAGGTGATATTTAAACGCGACAGTTTAGAGTTGTACACTACACCATCTTGATCTAAAGCTGCTAAAGAAGCCATATATTTGGTACTCTCTGTACCGCCTGATATAGATAGCTGGTGATCCATAGTCATGGCCCTTCTAAAAATATAATCTTGCCAATCGTTTGTAATACCTTTGGCATAGTTATTACGTTCGGTGACGCTAATGATATCTCCAGCGATTGGATCTAACAATTCTCCAGTATATCCTTGTCTTAATCTTGCAATATCCTGTTGGAAACGGATATATTCATTTGGCCCCATGACATCAATGGTTTGCATTGGCTCGGCCATGCCCAATTGCCCACGATAGGTTACCGTTGCTTTACCTAAGGCACCTCTTTTGGTTTGGATCAAAATTACCCCGTTAGAACCTCTAGAACCATAAATAGCTACCGCAGAGGCATCTTTTAGGATAGACAGGTTTTCTACGTTATTTGGGTCGATATCTGCAAGTGAACCGTTGTAAGGAATTCCATCTAAAATAATTAATGGATTGTTGCTGGCTGATAAGGAGTTTTCACCACGGATCAACAAGGTTTGCGCCGCCCCTGGAGCCGCATTACCAGTAGTGATGCTAAAACCTGCTACCTGACCTACCAAACGGTCCATTAAGTTAGGGGTAGATACCATACTTAACTGCTCTTTACCCACTACGGCCAAACCGCCCGTTAAATCTTTTTTCTTGGCGGTACCGTAACCTACCACCACTACTTGGTCTAAGGTTTTATCACCCGACATTTTCACATTGATGGTCCCCGTTGGGTTGACTTTAATTTCTTGTGGATCGAAGCCTATGTACGAGAACACCAAAGTAGCCGCTGGCGCAGCTTGTATGGTATAATTTCCGTCTACGTCGGTTAAGGTTCCTGTTTTAGTTCCTTTGATAATTACTGAAACACCTACCAGCACTTCCCCCTTCTCATCAGTAACTTTTCCTTTAACTTTAATCGGATCTTGTTGTGAATAGCTGTAATTTGTTGCCATCAGTAGAACGGCTAACATCATTAGCCAGCTCTTGAGCTTGATGTGTAATTCTTTTATCATTTAGTTTTATATTGGTTAGCATTAAAAATTAATCGTTCATGTTTTGCGCTGCCAGATGGAGCGAAGAAAGCTAGGTTCATTTAAGTTTGGCGATAGGCTTTGGTTTTGTTTTGTTCAACTTCTATTTCTTATTGCCGATGTTTAAACTGCCTGTGGTGACCAAGCAGTAAATACCAGCTTTATGGGTTTATCAATGATGACGTTTGGGATCGCAAAAGAGACTACTCAAAAATGTTTTTCTATACCAACCGAAGGGCCTTGAGTAAAGACCAAAGTTTGGCAATAGGATTTTTTACCTGATGATTTACAGGAATTAAAAACTGGGAATGAGATGCTCTGTTAAGCGTTCTGGAAATCCTCGAATTTGGGATGTACAGTTCGTTAGCAATTGCTAAGGTTATGGGTTGGTTAGTTTTCATACTTGGTTCTAGGTTGTACAAATGGTTAAGACAAAACTATACACATCAAACATCCCTAGGGTTCGTTTTTGTACGAAAATGGTTTGGTTTTGTACAACCTTAAGGATTGTGGACGTTTTTATACCTACTTGAGAAGAAAAACGGCTTATTTATGAGGTAATCACTTATTGTGCAATGGTTTTTACATGGTCTATCCTTACCGAATCACTCTGCTCCACATCTATTGGAGTGCCATTGCCGATATAGAAAATATCCCTAAAACTAGCTTCGGATATTCCTTTGGCTTTTACAGGATAATGGGTGATGATATTCCTTACAAATAGGCCTTTAATATTGGAAGTATGTTCAACCACCAGGCCTTGTTTTGATAAAGGGCTGATGATCATATTTTCGATAAAAACATTTTTAATTCTCAACTTACCGACAGGCATAATGCGGATTGCTCGGTGTGAGATGGAATAGAAATCTTGCCAGTTTTGGAGATAGATGTTCGAAATATTATCGCTCTCTCCACGATACACGGAACCGCTCACCACGTTGACATTCTCCTTACCTGCTGCTACGCCTGTATCTGTTAAACCTATATTGATAAAGTCATCGCCGCTTTTGCCTTTGCAATTGGCAATGGTGATGTTCTTGCATCCAAATCTTACGCCCAAACCATCTTGATTTAAAACCTGTCGGTCTGTACCCGCAACGTTAATGGCTTGCCTTACGTCAAAAGTGATATCCTTAACCACTCCATTGCTGCAACGCTCCATTACCAAACCGTGTGCATGGTAATCTTTCAACACAATACCGCTAATTTCAAAGCCATCTACATGGGCCAGTATAATGGCATGATTGCGCCATCCGCCTTTTTGGTTTTCATTAGGTTTGTCGGCATCGCTTCCGTATGATTGTCCGAAACCACTGGGAGATTTAGATAAGGTTTTATTGTGATCGCCCGTAGCTCGGGGGTTGTTGGCTCCTTCTAAAAGCACATTGCCTTTTCCCGTGATCTTGATGTTTTTTAACGGTTCAATATTGGTAATCCCTAATCCTGCATTTGCAGAACGGATAAAATTATCTCTGCATTTGTCTGATAATTTGATTTTACAGTTGTTGAGTTCTAATTCAAAATCACCAGGCAGTAAAATGGCTTGATCAATTAACCAAACATCGGTTTTTGCCACTGCATCGTATCTAGGAATCACTACCTTACCTGTTGTATTTTTCGCCTCATTTATTGCTTTTTGTATCCGTTCTGTTTGGGAGCCTTTAGAATATAGGTTAGGGCTATGATAGGTTTCGGCTGGTTTTTGGGCATTAACTGCTACTAAAAAATTGAAACTGTACATGCAAACGCAGAACATTAAGATTGCTTTCCTTGAGATGGTCATGGTTATGATTTTGTAACGATGAGGTATTTAACAGTAAGAATACTTGTTTTTTTGATGATTTGAGGAATATTTATAACCTTTTCTTTAATCTGGTGAGTGCTTCCAAATAATAATAATCGGCATAGGTCAATGGTGCGTCTATTTCAGATTTGAAAGGCAAAGCTCCAGTGCTGTGTTTAAGGATAAAATTTCCATTCTCACCAAGTTTCGCGGTATATTCTTCCGATGAAAGGGTTCTAATCTGTGTATCCACTACTGCCATGTACTTCTCTTTCAATTTGGCATCTACAAAATCGCTCAGCTCTACTAAAGCCGACGCCATGATACAAGCTGCAGAAGCATCACGAGTAGTATTAGGAATTTGTGGTGCATTATAATCCCAATAAGGAATAAAATCTTTCGGCATTTGCGGATGGTTGATCAGAAAATTGGCGATATTTTTGGCCTGTTCTAAATATCGTTGATCTTTTGTTTCGCGATAAAGGTAGGTGTAGCCATAAAGCCCCCAAGCTTGTCCACGGCTCCAAGCCGATTCGTCACTTGCTCCCTGATGGGTTTGCTTCAAATGCGGAACGCCAGACTTACGGTCGTATGAAACCACATGGTAAGAGCTATAATCAGGACGGAAATGATACTTCATGGTTTTATCCGCATGTGAAATCGCTATTTTCCTAAAGTTTTCATCTTTGGAATAGTCGGCTGCCCATAGCATCAATTCAAGATTCATGAGGTTGTCGATGATTACTGGATATTGCCACACTTCTTGTTTATGGTCCCACGAACGGATTAAGCCTACTTGTGGATCAAAACGGGTAGCCAATGATTTAGCACCAGTTAACAGCACTTCTTTATAACGCTCTTCGCCAGTAAGTCGCAAGCCGTTTCCGAAACTGCAATAAAGCATAAAACCAACGTCGTGATTGTCGGTGGTGTATTTTTCCCGCTCTACCCTATCCGTATATAGTTTAGCGTATTTCAGCACTTCCTGATTTTTATTGTTTTCATACAAGTACCAAAGCGTACCTGGAAAAAAACCACTACACCACCATCTGGAATCAGAAGATACGTCTTTTCCATTTTCGAAAGATTTTGGAAGTCTACCCGCTTGGTTTTCGTACTTTTTGGCCATTAGTAAACTTTGTTGCTCTGCATTTTGAAAAGCTTTATCAATTACATTTTTTAGGGATTGTGCTTTTACTTGGCTCGTAATAAGAAGTGCTATTAACAATAGCTTAGAGAAAGATTTTCTCATGTTGTTCATTTATTTTGGTTTAGGAAATTGGTTTTGATCATTACCAAATAGCGCTAAATATTTTAACTATTTAGTATTTCCAAAACTAGCATAAAGGCGATTGGGAAAGGTTCGGTTTTGTACGGAAATGGTTCGTTTTCGTACATAGGAAGAAATAAAAAGGGTTTGGTCGGTTTTGCTAGACTTAACGTCCACAGAAGCGTCATTCCCGTGAAAACGGGAATCTTAAAGCATACTAAAACCTACTAGTGCATTACGATACCCAATCGAATTGGGTATGACGAACATGGTGGCTAAGCCTTTTATAAATTAAACCCTCTCTCCCGATAAAATCGGGTTCTCTCCCTACGAGGGAGACAATAGCGCTTGGGTAAGCTAGTACGAACTTGAATAGCAGCAGTACATAACAACCTGGCGCTAACCACATTCTTTCTTCTTCCAAAGGAGAGAGTTAGAGAGAGGTTTTATAATTAACAAACAACCCTATTGAAAAATCCTTCACTACCGAATAGTCGGTACAGCTAACGCTCTGCATGACAAAATCGAACGGATAATGAACAATTGAACTAATGAACTAATGAACGATTAACCAGTTAAACAATTAACCGAATAACCAAAACCCAAACCCAATTACTTCTTACCTGCCCCAGTGGAGGATTTTTTTTTCATCTCCGATGGGCTTATTTCAAATTGCTTTTTGAAACATACACTAAAATACTTGGCGTTGTTGAAACCTGTTTGGTAAGCTACTTCGGCTACGGTTAAATCCGATTTCTCTAATAGGTAAGCACTTCTCTTCAATCGGATATTTAAAATAAACTCTTTGATCGACATGCCTACAATGTCGTGGATTTTTTGGTACAGAATGGTCCTTCCTACGTTCATATCCGACACAAAATCGTCTACAGAGTAATTGGCATTAGCGATATTTTGCTCAATCACTTTCATTGCTTTCACCAAAAGCTCTTCATCCATTGAGGTAATGGTCACATTAGAAGGATCAACTTGGATACGTTTGCTGTATTTCTCTTTGAGTTCCTTTTGATTCTTTAAAATGGTGTCTATCTGTTGCAACAAATAGTCTACATCAAAAGGTTTATCGATAAATACACTTGCGCCGTATTCGAGTGCCTTGATTTTATTCTGATTATCATCACCATTACCCGAAATCATGATGATTGGAATATGGCTGGTTTTAAAGTTATTCCTTAAGCTTCGGCAAACTTCAAATCCGTTCTTATTAGGCATGATCAAATCGGTAATGATCAGCTGGGGATAAATTTTCTCCGCTTTGATTAAGCCTTCTACACCATCACTGGCGGTGTAGACATTGTATCGTTCTGACAGCCGCTGCTCCATATAAGCACGCATAGCAGGATCATCTTCAATCAATAATAAGCTATTGGCTTTTCTTGCACTCGATGCTGCATTTTCTGGCTCTGTAGCATCCAACATAATGTCATCGATCTCTGAGATGGTGTAGTCGTAAACGTTCGACTGCATGTCCCCAGAACTGGCTTGCGTTTTTAGTGGTAGCATAATGGTAAAGGAAACCTTATCCGCTTTATTCACCATCCATATTTTTCCGCCAAGTACATCAACCAGTTCCTTCACAATGGCAAGCCCTAAACCTGAGCTTTCTTCAAAGGTCGGCCGGTGCGATGAAAGGCGGTTAAAGGAAGTAAATAAGGTGGCAATCTGCTCTTCCGAAAAACCATCGCCGCTATTGAGCACTTCAATGGAGATATAAGCCGTTTCTTGTTCATCCAAGGGTTCAGCAAGTCTTTGCTTTTCTTCCTCGGTAGCGGCATAAATACGTACCCCTACATAGCCTTTATTCGGAGTATATTTTAATGCGTTAGAGAATAGGTTCGTTAGAATTTTCTCGATCACATCGTAATCAAAAGCCACATGTAGGTTATCTTGATAAGTGGAAATACTGGTTTCGATTTCCTTCTTATTGGCATATAACTCGAATAGTCCGAAAACATCTCGCACAAAGTTGATGAAGTCACCAATCTGCGGGTTTAGTGTGATTTTTTGACTTTCTATTTCTCTAAAACGCAGCAACTGACTGATCATCCGCTGGATGCGGGTCACATTTTTCTCAATCAAGCTCATGTAACCCTTGGCGCCATCGTTAGTTCCCAAGGTTTCTTTAAGCTGTTTAAGTGGCTGAAGTACCAAGGTAAGTGGCGTTTTTAAATCATGGGAAATATTGGTAAAGAAATCGGTACGTGCTTGGTTCAGCTCCCGCATATTTTTTTCCTTCAATGCTTCTAAGGCTAATCTTTCCTTAAATACTTTTTTATTGGTGTAATAGCGGGTGATGAAAAACAACAGGGCAAAAGCAATGGCAATATAAAAGCAATAAGCCCACCACGACAGGAAAAAAGGCGGGTCAACGTGGATGTAAAGTCGTGAGATTTGATCTCCCCAAAGGCCATCGTTGTTAGAGGCTTTGATTTCGAAAGTATAATCGCCACTAGGGAGATTAAGGAACTGCACCGATCTTTGGTTGTTGTGGATAATTTGCCATTTTTCGCCCAATCCTTTCATACGATAGGCAAATTGGTTCTTATCCGCCGACAAATAACTATCTGCCGAAAACCTAATTTCTACATTCGATTGTTTGCTGCTCAGCTTTATCCTGTTTTCTTTTTGATTAGATAAACTGGCAATATCTTTAGCTAAAGGCGATTGCTCTGTTTGCGTGGTAATTTGTTTATTGTTGACAAAAAATCCTGTAAAGAAAACTCTAGGCTTTTGTGGGTTTTTATTCAAGTAAGCAGGGTCAAAAAGCAGGAATCCGTTGGTGCCGCCAAAAAGCATTTCGCCTTTTGATGTTTTGTATGCGGCACGGATGTAGAATGAGCCGCAGCTGTTTTCTTGGTAAAAGCGTGCTTTTTCAAAGGTCTTTGCTTTGGCATCGTAATAGTAAAGTCCATCGCTGGTGCTCAACCAAATGTTTTTAGAAGCATTGTCTTCCAAAATGCCAAACACCATTTTTACAGGCAAACCATTGCTGCTGCTATAGTTCACATAGGTACCATTAGGCTTAAGTACGTTCACTCCTTTTCCCAAAGTGCCCAGCCATAAATCGCCATTGGATGCCAAATAAAAACTGCAGAGGTAATTGGCGGAATAGGAAGCGTCTTTGATCATGTAATGCTTCAATACTTTTTGCGTGTTAGGATCAACGACGAAAAACCCTTGGTGTGTGACTAAACAAATTTGATTTTGCTTATTCACAAACAGGGCTTCAATTTCCAGATACAGTTTTTCACCATTGGCACCAATTACCCTGGTCATTTCAATAGGCCCTTGTACAGTTTTTTTGTAAAAGAACGACTTGTCGGGATCGGTCATCCACCATGTGCCCTGTTGATCACGTACATAATCGTACACGGTTAAGGGCTGTTTGCTTTCTGGCGATAGAAAACCAAGGCTACCAAAGTTTCCCGAGTTCATATCGTAAGTTCCAATACCGCCACTAAATGCCGAAATATACAACTGCTTGCTTTGCTGATCGAACTTGAGGCGCTTGATCATATTAGAGTTAGGCGAATTGCCTGGCGATTTCACGAAATGTCTAAAAGTATCGCTTTTTCTGTTCCAATAATTGAGCCCACCACCTTCTGTACCAATCCACATATTACCTAAATGATCTTCCTGGAAACTGCTCACGATAGGATGGCTTAGTCCGCCAAGGCTAGGCGTAAAATACCTTGCACGGGAATCGTAGAGGGAACAATAAGCGATTTTACCACCATAAGTACCTATCCATGCGCCCTGATCGGGATCGGGATAAATGGTCCAAATAGAGTTATTAGGTAAGGAGAAAGCATCATTCAGGTTCATGCGCAAGAAATTGCTACTTTCCGTTGCTGGATCATAAAAGAAAAGTCCTGCTTGGGCGGCCACCCAAATAATGCCAGTTTGGTCTGCGTAAAGTTTTTTAGAAATGAAGGATTTGGTGCCATTAATCACTACAGGGATATTTTTTTTGACCGTTCCCGCAGCATCGGTGACAAAAATACCTCCACGTTGGGTCAAAAAATAGTATAAACCTTTGTAAGCTAAGGCATCGTTTACGGCATTTGTGGTTCCACCAAAGTTTGCAAAAGGAATGAACCTGCGTTTGGCCACATCTACTTTTTGCAGCACCGCATCTTGGGTGATGTAAACACTGCCATTTAAACTGATGAGATTATTGAAGGATTGATTTTTTGGCAAGATGAAACCATCCGTTTTGTTGGTTTGTGGATCATAACGTTTCAAACTGTCGGCAGACAACATGTATAATTTACCGTCGCTATGTAAACAAAGTGAGCGGACTTTTTGGTCAACAACGATATCGAACGAAAACTTGTCGTAGTTAAATTTTAACAAACCGTGTCCAGTGCTCAGAAACAAATTTCCTTTTTTATCTCTAACCACTGAACCAAAGCCCCACTTTACCTTTGGTTTAATAGAAAAAACGATGTCATTCAGTTGGTAAAAGTTGTTACCATCATACATGAAAAGCGCATCGGGTCCTGTATACCACATCCTTCCCAAGCTATCCTTTGCCATGCTTTGTATTCCGCCGTAATACGAAGTTTCAGGCATGATATGAAACCTATACTTCGAAACATCGATGGCAAAAACATTCTGAAAGAGGAGAATAAGGAAGCAAGTAAGCAGACCGTATTTTTTCATTTAAAAGGATTTCCGTTGGTTGTTAAAATTTGGATAAAGCTCAAAGCCTTAATCTACGATTTCTACCTTAATTTTCTTATTCTTCACCAAAATATTGTAATCTCCAGCTTCTAGAAAACGTTTTCCGTTACCATCCACAAAGCTAAGGTCTCGCTCTGGATCGATTTCAAATTTATAGGTTTTGGTTTCGCCTTTTTTCAAGAGTTGCTTTTCGAAATGCTTAAGCTCTTTGATAGGGCGTGAGATACTAGATACTGGATCTTGTATAAACCAATGTACGGTTTCCACCCCATCCCTATCGCCTGTGTTGCTTACGGGAATTTCTACCAGTAGTTTGCTGCCACGTTTAATTTGTGTAGCAGATACTTTTAGTTCTCCATATTGGAAAGTGGTATAGCTTAACCCATGTGCAAACTCATATAAAGGCGTGCTCGGAATATCCTGATACTTGCCTTGGTGAGGACGGGCACTCTGTCTGTAGTTGTAATAAATAGGAATTTGACCTGTGGAATAAGGGAAGGTCATGGATAATTTACCAGAAGGATTTACCCTCCCTGATAAAACACCTGCCAATGGTTTCCCTCCAGGTGTTCCTGGGTGCCACATGGTTAAAATAGCATCACTAATGGGCTCTAAACGGTTAAGTTCCAACGGACGACCGCTCGACAATACCAATATCACAGGCTTGCCCAGCTTTTTCAGTTCCACGGCCAGTTCTTCCTGTATTTGTGGCAGCGCAATGGTTGAGCGTGAAGCATTTTCGCCACTCCAGTTTTTCTTTTCACCCAAGCAAAGGACAATCACATCAGCGTTTGCAGCTACATTTTTAGCTTCTTCAAAATTCTTTTTGTCTTGTCCATCAAAATCACAACCCAAAGCATAAGTTACTTCGGCTTTGTCTTTATATTCTGCTTTTAAAGCATCAACAACAGTGGTTACTTCTTCGGCATTGCCTTGCGCTGCCCATGAACCTAGCAAATGCCATTTGGTTTGAGCTATGGGTCCAATTACGGCAATTTTCGACACCTTGTTTAGGGGTAGTGCTTTATTTTGGTTCTTCAATAACACAATTGATTCTTCTGCCAACTGTTCGGCAATCTTCATGCTTTCTGGGCGATAGAATCTTTGTTTCTCGGTTGTAGTTGGCGTGTAAGGACGGTCAAATAATCCCAAACGGAATTTTACCCTGAGTACTCTTCTTACCGATTCATTCAACAACGCTTCAGATACCTTGCCTTCTTTCACCAATTCGCCTAAATGGTTATCGTAACATCTGTTCATCATGTCCATTTCAACGCCAGCGGTAAATGCTTTTAGTGCCGCTTCTTTTTTATTGGCCGCCACGCCTTGCGGACGTAATTGCTCTATTGATCCCCAGTCTGAAACCACAAAACCATCGTGTTTCCAACGGTCTTTAAGCACTTCGGTTAAGGTATAATGGTTGGCAGAACCTGGCGTTCCGCTAATATCATTGAAAGAACTCATTAAAGTGGCCGCTCCTGCTTTTACACCTTGCTCATAAGGCAGCATGTAAGTGTCCCAAAGTGTTTGTCTCGATATTTCTGAATACACATAATCGCGTCCCGCTTCTGAAGCGCCGTAACCAATGTAATGCTTTAAGCAAGCCGCTACATTTTTTTCGCTAGATAGGTCAGTTCCTTGGTAACCTTTTACCGAAGCTACTGTAAAAACAGCATTGGTGTAAGGGTCTTCGCCATAGCCTTCGGCCACACGACCCCAACGACCATCTCTAGCTACGTCAATCATGGGCGAGAAAGTCCAATCTACCCCCGACATTCTGGCTTCTTGGGCAGCTACGCCACAGGCCTGCTCCACCAACTTGGGGTTCCAGGCACAAGCTTGGGCTAAGGAGATGGGATAAATGGTGCGGAAACCGTGAATCACATCGTAACCAAAAATGATGGGAATGCCCAAACGGCTTTGCTCCATCGCTTTTTTCTGTACCCTGTTGCGCAAATCAGCATTGCTGCCAAAATAAATGAGCGAGCCTATTTGTGCCGGAATATCATTCACTGGATCGGCCATGTTATTGGCATTGTCATTTCTGCCTAAGGTATATTGGTTCAACTGCATTACCTTTTCCTCCAAGGTCATGCGGGCCAATAAATCTTCTATACGTTTTTCGATAGGTTGCTTGGCATCTTTATATAAGGGATTTTCTTTTTTATAACCTGAAAATAAGGTAATGGTGATTACTGATAACAGTAAGGTAACTTTCTTCATAATGATTGAACTTATTTAAAAACGGGGGTTTGCGATAACTTCATTGTTTTTTGTTGATGGTGCTTTAGTTCGAAAACGACGATTTCATTCTCGCCCTGTACCAAATCTTCGGTAGGAATTAGGATGGAACGCTGCTTTTCTTCTTCCCAATAGGAACCCAGGTATTTGCTATTGATCCAAACTTCTCCCATTCCCCAGCCCGAAATATCTAGGTAAGTATTTTTTAAACCCTCCATACGGAAAGTACCTTTGTAAAAACCAGGGTTTCCATCAGTTAAATCACTATCGTAGGCAAGGTTTTTTACAGGAAATTTTCGCACGTTAAGTGGTAACATTTTCCAGTTTTCGATGTCGTTTCCATCCAAAGTAATTTCCCCAAATAAACCTTTGGAGTTGTCGGTAATTTCGGGGCCGTAGGTAATCCTGCCAATATTTTCTACATAAATCTGCAGCAAATATTTTCCAGGCTCGGTTTTAATGGCCATTTTCTTACGGCTATCAGTCAATGTTCCCTGCAACTTCCCATTTACGTACACCGCTGCATAATCACGTACATTTTCCAATTCCAATTCTTCACTATCAGATTGTGTGGTGATCTCCGTTTGATAAAGCACATAACCAAATTCGACATTCAAGTCGTTCATGGACAGCAACTGCTCTGAAGTTACCGCTGGCAAATAAACTTGCGTTAAGGAAGCCTTTTTATCCAAAGTGATTTCTTGGGCCTGCACTAATCCACTGGCCAATATCGCTAAACTTAATGCTATTCTCCACTTCATCTTATCTCCTCCTATTTAGTTAAAAACGATTGAATAAATGATTCTTCTACCTGTACTTCAGGTGCAAACTGATTGCTCTTCACATAATTATCAATACTGTAAAGCAACTGTTGTGTAGCTGGACGTTTGTCCATTTCTTTTTGGGTATCCAAAGCCAGCACCAACAATTTCCCACCGTTCACTTTAGCTTCGAAACCAATGCCCAACTTTTGATTATTATCGTAACTATCGATGATTTGAATAAACGGACGAAGCTTTTCAGGGGCATTTTGCATTTCAATCACTTTAGCGTTGTTCAAAATATCCCACCATTGCCAATCGGTATGGTAAGACGTGGTGAAATCATTAAACATGCCTTGTTTGTGGTGAATTAAACTACCAATGGTCATTGGTGGCCAAGCAAACATAATAGGATTCCAAAAGTGGTTATGGAAAACTGATTTGCGACCTTTCACCTGGTTTGGCGATGGATAAAGTACTACGGTTTTGCCTTGGGCCAATTGTTTTTTAGCAGCGTCGTCGTAAACGGTGGTATAAAGCACCTGATCGGTAGACTGCATTAAGTTTTGATGAGGCGGATACACCCAAATGTCCCAACTGTTTTTAATTTGTTCGTTCACCGAAATATGCACCGTAAGTTTTTGCTTGTTGGCAATACCTTTTAAAGGAATGGCAAATTCGCCCACAGGAAATACGCCATCATTGCCAATGGTTTGAGTTTTTAAGTTGCCTTTTTGCAATAATTTTCCCATTTCATCGGTAAGCCACCATTTTAATTTGGCATTTTTAAGGGCCGCATTACTGTAGTTATACACTTCGGCTTTGCCCGTAAAGGTTTCATGATTGAAATAAGCACTCTTCTCGTAGCGCAACAAGGCTACGGTAGGTCCGCAAAACTCCCTGAACTTCTCTGGGGTGACCAAACCTTTCGAATCCCAGAAAGGATCAAGAATCCCCACAGGGGCATAACCCTGACCAGGGAAATCGTTGATGGATAGTAACTGGAAACCCGCGGATTTTGAAGAACGCAACAAGGCCTCGATTACTGCTTTGTACTCAAGTACAGTTAATGCTCCCGAGGCACGGAAAAAGTCGTTGGCTTGATCGAGCATGCCGTTTTTTTGCAATAGGTCTTTAAATACCTCAAAGTTGCGGGCTTCTACAGGGCTGTTGGCGTATTTTTTGATTTCCTCGAAGTTAGGATATACACAACGCTGTCCCGATTCGTGGGAAATTACAGGAACGTCCACATCTGATTCGGCGCTTCTGTCCCAATCAGTATTAGGTAAACCTTCGTACACTTTTACAGGGCCTTTATTGGTTTGTTGGGATACATAATATTGATCAGATTTTACTCTGGTACGTGCAGTAGAACCACTAAACAGGTGCCGTGGATCCAGCTTTCTGCCCTCGGCTGTCAACTCCTCAATAAAATCAAAGTTGCCCGTAATTTCATTGCCATTGCAATACAACACGAAGGATGGATGGTTCCCATATTCCTTTAAAATGGCTTTAATCTCTCTGCGGAAAAAGTTATAACGGTCTTCGTCGGGTTCAGCATCTTTACCCCACATTGGCATTTCTACCTCAAAGTAAATTCCATGTTTATCGGCCATGCGGAAAGCTGCTTTTGGTGGACACCATGAGTGGAAACGCAGGTGATTCAGTCCGTAATCTTTCATTAATAACATGATGCGTTCCCAAGAAGCATCATCTACTGGCGCATAACCCGTTTTAGGGAAAACCGCATTTTCTACATTCCCTCTTAAGTGAATGGGACGGTTATTGAGCAGCACATGGCTTTTGCCTTGTTTCACTTCACGCATCCCGAAAGTATCGGCTTTGGTATGCTGGTAATTAGCCTTTCCATCGGAAGTGTTCAATTGGGCGGTAATTTGATAAAGGTTGGGATTAAATTCGTCCCAAAGCTTTACATTTTTACCAAGTGGAATGGTGCTTTCTACAAAGGTAACCGAGTCATTGCTGACTACCGCAACTTCGCTCTTAAGATGATAGTTTGGGCCAGTAATGGTAAAGGCCGCTTTTCCTTTTACCTGTTTTTTAGTATCGTTATTTACCTGCAACCTTACTTTAATGGAGTTATCCGTAATATTAGGATAAACCTGAAGGTCTTCCACAAAGACAGGATCAACGGCAATCAACTTCATCTCTCCCAAAATTCCGTTCCAATTAATTTGGGTAAACTCGGTATGGGCATGGTTCCATTTGTGGGTTTTGTATTGGAATCTATTGTCGATACAAACCGTAATACGATGGGTTTTACCAGGTTTAACAAAATCGGTTAAATCGTGGTTATGCGGCACACTGATGTAATCAATTTGACTTACTTCTTTGGTATCTACATAAATAGAACTCAGCCAATGCGTACGTTCAAAATACATAAAGATCTTTTTGCCTTTCCAAGCGGCAGGGATTTCAATATCTCGTTGGTACCAGGCTGGCCCCATGTATTCGTATTTACGGGTCAGGCGATCGATGTATTTGTAAGGATTTTTATAACCAATTTGATGGTCATCGGTAATACCAGGAAGCAGAATGGTTTCCTGTAGCTCATGGTTATATCGTGGCGATAGCGAACCTCTTCGGAAATCCATCACATCGGTTTGGAACTTCCAGGTGCCTGATAAATCTACAACGGTTTGTGCTTTTAGCGCTCCTACCTGCGCTATTAGCACGATCAAAAATATACGCGTAAGGTTTCTTAATAACTGATTATTCATTGTGCTGTCTTATATCAAATGTTGCTTTCGTGTGTTTAGCGTTGTGTTTCTAATTTATTTAAGGTGTTTATCGGCGAATTTGACGAACTGCTGCCAGTCGTATAAATTAATGTCGTGATTGCCCGAGCGTACGTGATAGCCAATAGCGCCATTCATGATGGGTTCATTTACCTTTGGTGCATCAACACCCTTGATTCCATCCAAACCAAACACCTCATAAACAGGCGTAGCATGCACACCAGAAAGAAATTCTCCCTTGGGGTCAGCCCATAAATCTTCGGCCGCACTGGCGATGTATACTGGACGAGGTGCCATTAGAGCCACGAGCTGATGCTGGTCTACCGCCAAATGTTCCTCACGATCATTATATTGTTTGAAGTTTTCGCAGAACCAATGTGGGAATAGCGTGTTGATCTTGCGGAAGGTCTCTCCAAATTTTCTTCTGGAAATGGCCGCACCACCGCAGCCTGAATCGTTAGAAATGGCCATGGCAAAGCGTTGGTCAATAGCACCTGTCCATAAAGCGGTTTTACCATGACGAGAATGTCCTATCACGGCTACTTTCTTACTATCGATGTCTTCATCGGTTTCAAAGTAATCCATGGCACAGCTTAATCCCCAGGCCCAAGCAGCTAGGGTTCCCCATTCGTCAGCCGCAGGTTTGGTTTGCCCTTTTTGGTAAAACAAAGGTTGCACGCCATTTTGATAACCATCATCGTAATCGGGATCAATATCGCCACGATAGACGGTAGCTATAGCATAACCGTTGGCAATGAGCATTTCGATAGGCCAACGTGAGGCTTCGGCACCACGTTTAAAGGTTCCCATCTGTATTTCTTTACCGCCTTCCTTGGGTTTCATTCGGGTAATGGATTCGGTAATGTTTGGATCGTCGGAAACGGTATGGTTGCCTTTAAAGTTAAGACCAAAAAACATGGGTACAGCACCATTGCGTTTGTTGGGCACATACATTAAAATGGTCATGTAGTGCTTTTCATCTTTGCTAAAATAAACGGCTACTTCTTTTCGGGTAGCCATGTTATTGATGGCATAGCGATCTTCTTTCAACACCTTAAAGTGTAAGTCCTTTGGATGTGCGGGAGCCTTACCGTATACCTGCGTTTCAAATAGTTGTAGGATTTCCTTTCTACGCTCGTTCCATTCCTCCTTGGTTACTACAGCCTTACCATTTTCCATTTTTAACGGATTGGGCAAGGTGTAGGCAGGAACTTTGGATTCGTCGTAGTTGGGCTGTTGGGCATATCCCACTGCTGATAAAGCCAATAGCGATATCAATCCTATAAGGATCTGGTTTTTATATCGATTGTATTTCATGGTGGTGAATTTTGTTGCCATTTTTATCATTCTACTATATTCTTTGAGATTGCTTCGTCGTGCCTCCTCGCAATGACGGGTTACTTCAATCCTCCCCCTACCCCTCCGAAATTGTCGGAGCAGGCTCTCCAAAGGGGGATAAGCATAGTTGCTTAGTCGACGCTGTTTAGGCATCATGCAATGACGCCGCCTTTTTCGTCATTGCGAGGAAGAATGACGAAGCAATCTTAAAGCGATAGTATTTGCTTCAAGAGATTGCTTCGTACCTCGCAATGACGAGTTAAGTTCTAAACTTTACTTACTATCATAATATGCTTTCATTAAATACCAGGCCTTCTTCCTATATCCTTGATCTGATACCAATCCTTTGCGGTTCCAATCTTCCTGATTGGTGGGATGGAAACGAAAAGGCGAACGGAAATCGAACAATACCCAAGGGGAAGTACCACGGAGGTTAGGGATATGCTTAAACATTTCTAGGTTTTCTCGGTACAAGGTGGCTTGATAGTCCTCGCTCCATGAGCTCACCACATCGGCATCACCTGTTTTACCGTAAAGTGCTTCGCCACCAAACTCTGAGACAATTAACGGCTGTCCTTTAGCCACATCCCAAGTGGCTTTATCTGGCGTTACTGGCCAGGGATGGTACCAGCCCATGTATTTATTCACCGCCACCACATCCAATTCTTTGATAAACGGATCGTCCATGATGAACACCTGCCTTTCTTTATTGAAGCGCACTAAATCAAAAGCAGCCGTAATCAATCGAGTGGTATCTATCGCTTTGGTGGTTTCAATTAAATATTTGATGAATGCGTTACGTGGTGCCGAAGGTTGCGTTTCGTTGGCTACCCCCCAGAAGGTTAATGCACAACGGTTTTTGTCACGCATTACCATTTCCTGCATCATTTTCCCTGCTTTCTCTTTGGTGGCTTGGTTTTCGAAATCAATGCCCTGCCAAATCGGGATTTCTTCCCATAACAAGAAGCCCATTTTTTCGGCCAACCTTACGATGTATTCATTTTGTGGATAGTGCGCCAAACGAATCATGTTGCAGCCTAATGCTTTGGCTTCCGATAGCAGCATCACGGCATCAGCTTGTGAAAATGCCCTGCCTTTGCGTTGTGGAATTTCTTCGTGGAAGGAAATAGATTTGAGGAAGATCGGTTGATCATTCAAATACACATCCTCCCCTTTTACCCAAACATTGCGGAAACCAATTTCTTCGGTTACCTGATCGCTTTCACTCGACACTTTCACTTTATACAAGGTTGGTGCATTTGGCGACCAACGTTTCAGCTTTTTAGTAAGAAATGACGTTTTCACCTCCCCATTAGCATCGGTTTTAAGGGTTTGCTTTAATTGCAGCTCAGGAATTTCGATGGTTACAGGCGTGTTGGCTACCTTCTCCGAAAGTTTTACATGCGCATCAATCTGGTTGGCTTTGCGTTTATCCAGTTGAATGAAGTAATCTTCGATGAACACTTTTCGGGTACTTACCAAAAACACATCACGGGTAATGCCACCGTAGTTCCACCAATCAAAAGCCATGGCTGGGATAGCGTCTACCGTGCGGGTATTGTTCACTTCCACCGCCAAAAAGTTGTTCTTCTCTTTCACAGCATCCGTCACTTCCATTTGAAAAGGCGTAAAACCACCCTCATGTTGTCCAATTTCCTTTCCGTTCAGGTAAATACGACAACGGTAGCTCACGGCTCCAAAATAGAGGAACAGACGTTTATCGCTTTGCTTAGTGACATCAAAACGACGGGCGTACCAAACTGTGCCTTCATAATATTTCAGTTCGGGCATTTGGCTATTCCAATCGGAAGGCACATTTAAACGTAAACCGTTATCGAATGAGTACTCATAAAAATCGATCTTGGTTTCGGGCTTTTTATTCAAATAGATTTTGTTCTTACGTCCCTGATCGTAGAGGTCGATAATGGCATCCCATTTTCCATTGAGCGATTGCGTTTGGCGACCATATACATTGGTAATGGTTTGCTGCGCCACCAAGTCGGTGAAAACTACACTTAAAAACAGGGATAATGCTAAGTAAAAGGTATTCGGCTTCATCATAAACGGGTGTTATTTCTTGTAAATTTTCATGGCAAACCCGCCACCTTTAGCCATGTTAAGGCTTATTTTACGGTCGGCAGGAATAGCCATAGTTTCTTTTTTGTAGTCGGAAGCAATACGGTTGGCATTGGTGCCATCACGGTAAAGTTCGGCTACATAATTTCCCTCACCTAGGAAAGAGAGATCCAAGACGGTTTGACGGGCATCCCAATTGGTCATGCCACCTACATACCATAGTGCTCCTTTTCGGCGGGCAATAGCCAAGTGTTTGCCAATTTCCCCATCTAGGGCGATGCTTTGGTCCCAAACGGTAGGCACGGTCGAAATAAAATCGGTACACTCTTGTTCTTTCTCGTAATTGGTGGGACTATCGCACAGCATATTTAAAGGCGATTCGAAAATGACATATTGGGCCAACTGGCGACAGCGAGTGCCTTGACTCATGGGTTCGTCGTTAATACCGCGATGGGTACGCTTGGTGGCATTGCGCATGGCACCTTGGGTATAATCAATGGGGCCAGCTACCATGCGGATAAAAGGCATGGTGACATCGTAGGTCACTTGATCCAGTTCGGGACCTGTCCATTTCATTTGTTCCAAGCCATGCACAGCTTCAAAGTTGATCACATTTGGGTAGGTTCTGTTGATGCCTGTAGGTTTGTAGGTACCATGGAAATCGAGCATGAGCTTGTACTTCGCAGCTATTTCCGCCGCTCGGTAGTGGAAATCCACCATCGGCTGGTCATCACGGTCCATGAAATCAATTTTGAAACCCTTTACACCCATTTCCGAGTAGTGCTTGCACACTTTTTCGAAATCTCTTTCGAAAGCATAATAACCTGCCCACAGGATGATACCCACATTTTTAGCTTTAGCATGGGCAATGAGTTGCTTCAAATCTATTTCGGGCACCACTTGGAACAGGTCAGCCTTTTTATTGACAGCCCAACCTTCATCTAAAATCACGTATTCGATATTGTTTTTAGCTGCAAAATCAATGTAAGCCTGATAGGTTTTGGTATTGATGCCTGCTTCGAAATCAACCTTCGAAATGCCCCAATGGTTCCACCACTCCCAAGCTACTTTACCTGGTTTAACCCACGATGCATCGGTTAGCTTTGACGGTGCTGCCAATTTATAGACCATGTCATTATCGGCTAATTGGGTGTCGCTAGTAGACACGATGACGATGCGCCATGGGAATTTTGCTTTGGCTTTGCTTTTAGCCAAGTACGGCTGACGAGCGGTTACTAATTGCTGTAGCTCATTATGTCCACCTTGTTTGGTGGTAGTGGGATAAGGTGCAAAGTTAGATTGTAGTGAGGTGGAGGCATTTTTATTCACCAAGTACATCCCTGGGTAGCTTTCTAAATCGGCCTCTGCCAAACATACTTTCTTTCCTTTATCTAAACTGACTACCAAGGGGCTAAATGCCAACTTATCGGCACTCATCTTGCTCAAAGTGGTGTAAGTGTATTCGTTCTCGAAGGAGTTGAAATATTGGCTTTCGATGTCCTTATATTTTCCTTTTACATAAGGCACGTAGGCATTAAAATCTTTGGCGAAATTAAAAGAAGCCTCTTCATTCTTCACCACAATGCCTTGATTGCTGTTGGATACAAAACGATATGCAATGCCTTCGTTGTAAGCCCTAAAAATGAGGCTAAAGTTTTCTTTAAACTGAAGTACCAGCTCGTTATATTGATCGGTAATTTGATTTCTTTTATAAAAGAGAGCATTAATTTGTTGATTGACGGCATGGGTCTTTGCGCTGCTTAGATGAGAGCCACGGCCCCAAACAGGACCATTTTCTAAAGCCATTGCCAATGGAGAGGGTTTTAAAATCGTATCACTTTCATGTGTAATCAAATAGCTTATCTGATCGCCTAAGCTCACGGCGGCTACCAGCTTGCCATCGGGCGATTTTAATTGGTATTGCTTTTGTGCCCAAGTAGGAAGCGACAAAGCCAATAGTAATATGGTTAAGGTATGTTTCATGCGGTGTTATGGGATAATTTCGTATTGGTACATTACAAAGTCGTTGATTTTGGGTAGGCTTACTTCAATGCTGCCTGTTTTGCTTACCGTAGTGTTGATGGCCTTGCCATTGCCTAGCACTGGCGTACATTTTATTTGGGTGCCAGCGGGTAACCAAGTTTTCACGGCGCTTGTAGCATTGGGTGTGTGTTCTCTATAAAAAATGAAGTAACCTTTGTTTCCGTTGATGGATTGAAAGCCTGTCCACGACCTGCCCGAAGGTTCATCGCCGATAGGCAAGATGATGCCTTTATGGAAATCGTGCTGTATCTTACGGTAAGCTTTAATCAGGTTTTTGATTTTTAGGGCCTCGGCAGGTAAGCCTGTTCCTTCAAACCATGCCAAAGGCTGTGCGGCCATCGTAGTAGCAAATAAATAGTCGAAGGAGTAGTTGTTTGGCGCAAAAATGTCCTTGCCATATTTATCTGCATTGCGCCACTTATTTAAAAACTCAATTTGCAGTTTCTCTGCGGGCACATATTTAGCCAGCTGCCATAAATTGCGTAGCGTCCAATAAGGGTAGTAGTTTTGCCAATCGGTATAGCGGTTTTCTAAGAATATGTTGCCATACTCGTTAAAGGTATAATAGCCTGCCCTTCTACCAGCGGTAGCATCTAAATTAAATACCACCTCGTGATTGGTTTTCTCCAACACGCCATCAAACAGTTTACGCAGGTTAATTTCCGACTGCTTGTTGGGAATAGCTAAACCATCTATTTTAAAGGTTCTGATGCCGTAGGTTTGGTATAAAGTGACCAAAGCATTCACGTCTTTCTCCCAATCGGCATAATCGTTTTGTACGCTAGGATTAAACCATAAGCAAATTTCTACACCTAACTCCTTACCTCGTTTTACAATGGGATGCAAACCGTTTGGATATTTAGCAGGATCGGGCTTCCAATAATCAGGGTTATCCCAAATGTTTTTAAAGGAGCCTTTAGCCAAGGCCGAGTTAGGGCTTTTGCCTACTTGCCATCCGTCGTCAATTTGGAAATGAGAGATCCCTAGTTCAGCCGCTTTCTCTACTTCCAGTAAACTGAACTTTTCATTTACTTTCGAGTCTTGGCTCCTATCGCCCCAAGTATTCATCATCACCATTTCATCACGCTGTGGCAATAACTTGCGCATGTTTTTCTGGTAGCTACGTAAGGCTTTCAGTTGTGCCAGTTCCGAGCCACTATACACGCCAATAACCCCGCCGTAGGCTTTGGTCCACTCCTCCGTCTTGATGTCGGCAGCGGTTAGGCCCAATCCACTCATGGTAAAATGGTTAAAGTCAGTGGTAAAATCGTAACCATGATAAGCTAATTGCACGCTAGAGGTTGGGGCTTCCTTTAAAAAGAAGAAACCACTGTTGTTTTCGTTATTGTGTGCCAATAGCAAATTCCCGCGATAGGTAGTTTTACGATAAGGGATAAACTTTCTTTCTTGGACAAGGTTATTGTTCCAATCGGTGACGTCAAAAAACTCCACAATGTTGGTTTGCCAGTGGAAACCATCCAGCTTGATTTGGTCGATGATGGCTGTAAGCTGCTGCGATTTCATGTCTTCGGCGAACTCAATATTCTTCCTATCGGCGGCATTGGCTACTTTATTGTCTACTGGAAAATCGGCGCTTCCTTTTAAATAGATATCGCAAGCAATGGTTGGACTATTCTCGTAAATGCGATACACCTTTTTAACAGACAAAGTACCTGTGGTGAAGCTGATGGTTACCGTCAAATAGTTGGGATGAATGCTGGTTTCTTTGATTTCCTTTGCTTCGTAGCTTCCATTTGAGGCCACGGCGTCCTTAGTGATTTGAAAATCGGGGGTTTTCAACCTGTTGAACCATGTTTGTTGAGCCTGCTTATCGGTTAAACTGTAGGTCATAACGTTGCCTTTGTTCCAAAGAAACTTTCTTTCCATCCATTGGTTCCCTATCACTAGGGTATCCTTATCTAATCGGCTGTAATAGCCACTATTTGCTTGGGCAGTGTACACTCCCAAAAACAATAGTGCTATCCATATACTTCTCCTTATTGGCTTCATTGATTAATTCACTTGTTTTAGCTGTAAGGCATTAATATAGTAAAATCCGTAGGCGTTATTGTTGTTACTGCCTGCGGTAATGGTAATGGTAATTTCACCCGCAGTATTTGGTGCAACCTGTTCTGCACAGGCAATATTCGAAGTGTTATTGGCGGCATCAAGCAAGGCAATTACCTCGTTAGTTCCTTTTACGGTGTATTTGGTTTCCCTATTTTCGGTACCAGAATTAGCCCTTGACCCAAAGAAACATAGGCTGTATTTCTTAGCGGTGTTTAACCCCGTTAATTTCACCACGCTTTGGGTAACCGATTTGCTCTCCCATACCGCTTTTGAATTGCCGTAATACGAATCGGAAGAAACACTGCTAGGCATATTTAACGAAGTATTGGTAGTGGTAGGCCCAGTTTGGTTGCGGTTGTTAAATCCCTCTACAATGGTAATGCTGATGTTGGTATTGGCGCCTACCTGATCTCTCAAATTAGCAATCGAGGTTCCTGCGGTATATTGAACCAATGAGTTCCACTCTGAAGGTGTGGAGTTTCCGCCAAAGTTCACCAAGATTGGTTTGGTAAAATCGGAAGTGCCGCCCCCCTGATAGTTCACCATTTGGGTCACCTCGTTAGGTTTTAATACGGCCAAATGCGCTGCGTTTTGTGCTATTTCGGTATGATAGTCGGACAAGGCCGATGGTTTGTAGGCATTGCCCACTACGCTTTCCTTAAATATAGACTCGAACCAAGTACAGGCGGCAGTATATCGGCCAATGTTGATGTCCAAATGATATCCATCTCTGCAAAAGTTATCACCAACAACACTAGTTCTTCCATTCTGAATGGCCGTACCCGCAGGCACTACCGTGTAAGTTGGGATCAGGTTTTTCGCTTGGATATAGGCATCTACTATGCCCGCATACATCTTATCCTGATTTTTATCGTAATTATTGAAAGCAGAATAGGTGGCGTTTTTTTGATAAGCCCATGTTTGGTGAAGCACATACTTTACACTTGGGTTAGTCGTCTTTGTTTTAACGTAGTTATACAAATCTACCAAAGGTGCAAAGGTGTTGAACAAGCCCGAGCTTGGACTTTCTTGTTGGAAACTGATGTAATCCCAATTGTCATCGGCCAATGCCATGGCAATAGAGACATTAGCGGTAGTGGCTTTAATGCCCTGTTGGTTAATTTTTCGGTAAGCATATGCATTGGCGTTGTTGCTAGCATTTTGCAAGTGCAGTGAAAGACTGGCACCGCCGATGTACAGGTTGCCAATCACGATTTTATGCCCACGCGAATTGGCCAATCCATATAAATAAGACTCCAGTGCATCTTCGGAAAAGCTGTTGCCAATGGCCAAAATCTTTACAATCCCATCATCGGGCACAGGCTTTTCTTGTACTGTAATGAGGCATGCCGCCAGCTTTTTACCCGAAGGGCCATAAAGGGCTACTTCCGTTTCGCCTTTGTTCTTTGCGGTAACATTGACAGAGAAATCGGCATTCACTTTAACATCGGCAATTCTCGAATCGGCTACCTGCCATTTATATTCTGCATTGGGTGTGTTTACGGTTGGTGTAAAGTTTACGTTGATCTTTAGCTCATCGCCCTGCATTAGTGTACTGGTTTCTTTGTCTAGTTTAACCGATACTTCGGGCGTTGGATTGTTTGCTGTTTTTGATTTTGAGCAGGAACCCATCCCTATGGTAAAAAGGACGAGTAAAAAGTAGCAAAGCCATTTGCTCTGTTGCAAAAGGGTAAAGGCTTTGGCTTTAGGGTACAATGTTGGTGACATGATCATATTTGGTTTGGTTAGTTTTAATGGCTACTGCACTTCAAAATCATTCAACTTCACCCAGCCTTCTTCTGTGGTTTCGGCTTCTAATGCCAACTTAATGCCTGGCTCGTTCTCCTTGCTGGTATCTACAATGGCAACCGCCCAAGCATAATGGCCTGTTGGCAATGCCACCGCAGCATTTAACTCATAAGTCGTGGGTTTATCTTTTAACCAGTTTGAGGGCTCGCTATTCTTATCTACAAAAACCTGTTTTACTTTGCTTTTACCATCTAAAATGGCAAAGGCAACTTTATATTTATAATTCCATTGCGGGATGTTATTAGGGCAATAGCCCCAACCTTTGTTTTGCCAGCGGTGGGTAATTTGGGCTTTATCGCCTGATTTAATCTTGGTAGGCACACTCACCTGGTCTGGATACAAACGGTAACCACCTTCGGACACGAAAGCCTGCACTAATGGAAACGATCTCTCAAACCACGAAGCAGTTTCGCCACCAGCTCTAAAGTCCATCATATTTACTTTTGCTTCTGCCGATGCTTCGTATTCGCCCAATCGTACATCTTCGTCATGTCCCTGTCTGTATTTTTTGCTTGGGTCTTTCCAATAGCTATGGGTACGCGAAGTGATCCAGCCGCCTTCCATAATAATAGGGCGCTTGTAATTCCATCGCTTCGCAAAATCTTTTTCCCAGTTTTGGTAATAACCCGTCATACCAAAGGCATCGTGGCGTAGGCTGTAGCCTTTATTAATGGCTTTTACCAATAATTTATCGCTATTGGTATTGGCTGGCGCCCAACTTTCGGGATGTCCCACCAAGCGATGGTAGTTGATGACTAAAGGAACCTTGGTGAAGGTGCGGGCATATAAATCGGTTACCCAATCTAGCACTTCTTCTTTTTGTTTTTCGGTGTTTGCTGGGGTGGCGGTCTTCGGGTCTTCGTATACCACAAAATGTGCTTCACCCCATTTGCCCAAACCATAGGCATCTATAAAAGAGGTTCGCTCGGGATCGTTAAAATCCTTGGCTAATGCTTCTATGAATTTAGTATAGTACTTTCTAAAAATAGGATCTTGCGGGTATGGGGTTTGCCTATCGGGATGTTCGCTGTTTTCTACATAATATTTAGCGCCTGCATCAAACACAAACTGTGGGGTGTTTTGTCCTTGGTCACGACCATCAACCACTATGCGGAAAGCAATGGGCAGTCCTCTTTTTTGTGCGCCTCTAATGAGCTGTCCTATTCTCGAGTTGGGATCGTTCCAAGTGTATACGCCTTCGCTAGGGTTTAAGGACGACCAACTGGTGCGCAGGTAACAGGCCGAAGCGTAATCGATAGGCTTTACTTTTTTGCCTAAGCTGGGCACCAAATATTCGCTATCCCAGTAAGATTCTTCGGCACTGCGGGCGGCATACATCACCCAACCGTTTAAAGGGTTGCGTAATACGCTAACACTATCGTATGCAGGGCTTAGGGAAACATAATTGGCTTTAGGGTCAACATCGTTGCTTTGATCGTTTTTAAAAGCGGTGATGAAAACGGTAAGGCACACCAATGTGGTGAGTAGGGTATAAAGGTTTCTTTGGTTCATTAATGGGTATCGTCTAGGGATCATTAGGGTTTCAGTTGGCTTTGATTAGGCATGCTTGTATAGCGCAAATGGCGATGGCATTGCTTAAGGGATTGGGGTTCAAAAAAAGACGAGTACAGGATTTTAAACCTGTGGTATTTGGTTTCATACATTCACTTGGTTAGGTTAAACAGGGTTGGCAAAGCATTGCGCTATGCACCTCCCTGAAATACAAAAGTAGCCAACCCCGCCTTTGTCCATGGTATGGTTTTGTTCAGAAATGGTTCGTTTTTGTACAGAAAGAATGGGGAGGTTACTGGCAATTCATTCTTATCTGTAGTTTAGTTGGGGATTAGGGAACAGGGGCTAGGAGTTAGGGGTTAGTGGATAGTAGTTAGTGGATAGTGGTTAGTGCTGAGTAGGGAAATGTATTCCTTGCTCCCTACCTATCAATGATAACCTAGCATACGCTCCTCGCCTGTCATTTCGAGTATCACGAGGATTCTCTAATAATACAAAGGAGATCCTTCGCTACCGAAGTGTCGGTACAGGTAGCGCTCTGGATGACAAAAATGAACGGACAATGAACTAATGAACAATTGAACCAATGAACCAAAAAGCGAAGTTTAAAGATCTCTCCGCTACGGTCGAGATGACGGATATGAGTGGACTGTACTAATTACCTAATGAACAAGTGAACCAATGAACCAATAAGCACAATATCCTTAGCTATGCTCCCTACCTGTCATTCCGAGTATAACGAGGAATCTCTAATAATACGAAGGAGATCCTTCGCTACCGAAGTGTCGGTATAGGTAGCGCTCTGGATGACAAACATGAACGGACAATGAACTAATGAACAATTGAACCAATGAACCAAAAAGCGAAGTTTAAAGATCTCTCCGCTACGGTCGAGATGACGGACATGAGTGGACTGTACTAATTACCTAATGAACAAGTGAACCAATGAACCAATAAGCACAATATCCTTAGCTATGCTCCCTACCTGTCATTCCGAGTATAACGAGGAATCTCTAATAATAC
>NZ_QMHN01000007.1:139452-153545 GCF_003313385.1 Pedobacter chitinilyticus
TGAACCAATGAACCAAAAAGCGAAGTTTAAAGATCTCTCCGCTACGGTCGAGATGACGGACATGGGTGGCCAGTATTAATCACCCAATGAACAAGTGAACTAATGAACGATTAACCAATTAAACCATTAATGAAAACCAATGTACTTGAACTAAAGGATTACATCGTATTTGCGGTGTATTTCGTTATTGTTGCGGCTTACGGGCTATATATCTATCAAAAAAAGAAATCTGCTAAATCCGATTCAAAAGATTATTTCTTGGCCGAAGGCTCCCTGACTTGGTGGGCTATCGGGGCTTCGCTCATTGCTTCTAATATTTCTGCCGAGCAGTTTATTGGCATGAGTGGCTCTGGCTTTAAAATGGGACTAGCCATTGCTACCTACGAGTGGATGGCTGCTGCTACGTTGATTATTGTCGCCATCTTTTTCATCCCTGTTTATTTAAAAAACAACATTGCCACCATGCCGCAGTTTTTAAACCAGCGTTATAATGGTACCGTGGCCATGATTATGGCAGTGTTTTGGCTGTTGTTATATGTGGTAGTTAACCTTACCTCTATCCTTTACTTGGGTGCTTTGGCGGTAAGCAGTATTTCGGGCTTTAGCATTGAGGCTTGTATGTACGCTATTGCGCTTTTTGCCATCATCATTACGCTTGGCGGCATGAAAGTAATCGGTTATACGGATGTGATCCAAGTGTTTTTCCTGATTCTTGGTGGTTTAGCCACTACTTATTTAGCACTTAATTTGGTGTCTGATCATTATGGTACCAAAGGGATTTTAGAAGGTTATAACCTCATGACTTCCAAAGCGTCGGAGCATTTCCACATGATTTTGAAGCCTGATAACGAAAACTATATCGACTTGCCTGGGCTTTCGGTACTGATTGGCGGCATGTGGATTGTGAACTTGAACTATTGGGGCTGCAACCAGTACATTACGCAAAGGGCCTTGGGGGCCGACTTGAATACGGCTCGTGGGGGTTTGCTATTTGCGGCTTTCTTGAAGTTGTTGATGCCTATTATTGTAGTGTTGCCAGGTATTGCGGCTTATGTCCTTTATAAAGAAGGTCATTTTCAGACCGAAATGGTACACGATGGTTCGGTAAATCCCGATCGTGCTTACCCTGTATTGTTAAATTTATTGCCTGCGGGCTTAAAAGGGCTTTCTTTTGCAGCACTTACGGCTGCCGTAGTGGCTTCGTTAGCGGGTAAGGCCAATAGCATTGCCACCATTTTTACTTTAGATGTTTACCAAAAGGTTTTTAATACCAAGGCTTCGGAGAAAAACTTGATCAATACGGGTAAAATTACCATTGTAGCGGCCATGATCCTTGCGGTATTAATTGCGCCACATTTGGGTATCGATAAAAAGGGCGGCTTCCAATACATTCAAGAGTATACGGGATTTGTTTCGCCTGGTATTTTTGCCATGTTTATTCTGGGCTTTTTCTGGAAGAAAACCACTTCTAAAGCTGCATTGTTTGCTACCATTGGGGGGTTCATTTTCTCTCTTTTCTTAAAGGTATTGCCTACTTTAACTGATCTTTCGTGGCTATCGCCAATGGGCTTTGCTATTCCTAATGCCAAAGGGATTTACGAAATTCCTTTTATTGACCGAATGGGCTTCGTGTTCTTGTTCTGTGTGATTGGAATGTATATCATCAGTATAGTGGATCACCGCCGAGGCATTACACCTAAGGGCTTGGAGGTTGATCCGAAGATGTTCAAGACCTCCAGAAGCTTTGCCATTGGCACCATTGTGATTTTGGCATTGCTTACTATTTTATATACGGTTTACTGGTAGGTGTTTTATCTTATCATGATCAAATCCCCTTGGTTAATGCTAAGGGGATTTTTTAGGTTGATGGCTCTCCGCTATTGGCAGGAAGGCATTTACCATAGGTTGACAGCGTCCTGCCATCGGCAGCAACCCATTTACCTTAGGTTGACGGCTCGCTGCCAGTAGCGGGAAGGTTTCAACCTATGGTTGACGGGCTCCTGCCGACTGCAGGAATAAATTACCATATATGTGACAGCTTTCCTTCATTGGCGGGAATAAATTACTATAACGGTTATGACTTCCTACCATCGGCGAGAACAAATTACCATAGTGGTGACGGCTTCCTGCCATTAGCGGGAATGAATTACCATGGTCGTGACGACTTCCTGACATCGGTGAGAACAAATTACCATAATATCGAGTAGCAATAGCTTATCGATATTCCTTACCGTCATTCTGAGGATAACTAGGACCACAAAGCAGCTACAAAGTAAATCTACAATGAAAGCACAAATGAGATCCTTCGCTCCCGAAGTGTCGGGACAGGTAACGCTCTGGATGACAAAAATCGAACGGACAGTGAACAATTGAACCAATGAACTAATAATTAACTCCAAAGATCTTACTTCGTAGCTGCTATGCGGTCTCCGCTACGGTCGAGATGACGGGTGGAAATGACGCTCATCTTCCCTTCAACCTCTTCAAATTAATTCATAACTTTGGGTTCATATCCTCACTCCCATGATCCCATTTCACGAATTGTTATTTTTTGCTTTGGCCGCTTTAGTTCTTGTGATCAGCCCAGGACCAAACATGATCTATTTAATCTCCAGAACCATTACCCAAGGCAGAAAAGCAGGTCTAACCTCCCTTGCTGGGGTAATTTGTGGGTTTCTATTTCATATTTTAATGGTTTCTTTTGGGTTAACGGCCATTTTATTTGCTGTGCCTTTTGCCTATACGGTATTGAAAACAATGGGTGTGATCTATCTTTTATATTTAGCTTACCAAGCCATTAAGCCCAATAGCAAAAACATTTTCGAAGTTGACCAAAGTCTTAAGATCGATCAGCCCCGTAAGCTATTTACCGTGGGCTTTCTTACAAATGTGCTTAACCCCAAAGTGGCAGTATTTTACCTATCCTTTTTTCCGCAGTTTATTAAGCCTGCTTACGGCTCCATTTTTAGCCAAAGCTTAATGTTGGGCTGCACCCAAATTTTGGTGAGCTTCAGCATTAACTTCCTCATTGTATTAAGTGCTGCCAAGGCCGCCAGTTTTTTCGCCAGCAATCCCCTTTGGGTAAAAGTGCAGAAATGGTTTATGGCCAGTGTGCTTGCTTTTTTGGCAGTGAAGATGGCTTTATCGAAAGCGAAGTAAAGGCCTTCCTTCCCTAGTATTTAAACCTCATACTCCTATTTTAAAGTCAAATGGGTATATCGTTAACATGATTAATGAGTGCGTATAGCTTTTTGGAGTTAAAAGTTCAGACTTTCTTCAGAATTGGAAAGTAGCTTTGGCCATTCGGCCAAAAAAAGAATGAACAATAACAACGTCAAAAAAAAGAACAACGGTTTCCAATACCGATTTGGCCCCTTGCTAATTGCCTTATTATTGCTTTGTGGAGTTTCTCTGCTTACTCGAATTGTACTGCTCATTAATGCTGCCTCCACCTTTGAATGGAGCTTTTTTAATCTCCTAAAAGTATTTTTTATCGGCTCGGTTTATGATTTAGCCGCAGCATCTTACGCCATCATCCCACTGCTAATTTACCTGTGGCTGTTTCCAAGTAAATGGTATGGCAAAAAATTCAATAAGGGATTATTGCTGATCTATTTCTTTGTGGTTATTTTCACGCTCATTTTTAATGCCGTATCAGAGTATATTTTTTGGGAAGAATTTTCAGTCCGCTACAATTTCATCGCGGTCGATTACCTTGTTTATACTACAGAAGTAATTGGTAACATTCGTCAATCATACCCTATAAACACATTACTAACTATTCTGCTAGGCATTTCAGCCATCGCAACTTATGCGTTAAGAAAAACCATTTGGCAATCTGCTGTCATCCCTATGCGTTTTGCTAAGCGCTCCAAACAAATGTTGCTTTGGATATTAATGCCTTTGTCCACTTACTTTTTAGTGAACCACCAGTGGAAAAACCATAGTCACAACCAATATGTTAACGAGCTTTCGGGTAATGGTATGTACGATTTTGGCTTTGCCTTTTGGCACAACCAACTAGATTATAATACCTTTTACAAAACCATCCCTATCTCGAAAGCACTGTCCATTATCAGAAAGAACTTAAGTTTTACACCTGATAATCCAAAAGACCAAAACACTAGCCGCTGGATCAAAGCAGGCTCGGCCGAAAGAAGGATGAATGTGGTGCTGATCAGCGTAGAGAGTTTGAGCGCTAACTTTTTGGGTAGCTACGGCGATACCCGCGGACTTACTCCAAACATGGATTCCTTAGCGAACCAGGGTTTGTGCTTTACTAATTTATATGCTTCGGGCACCCGAACCGTCCGCGGCTTGGAAGCTTTATCGCTTTGCATACCACCCACTCCAGGACAATCCATCGTGAAACGTCAAAATAACAAAAACCTCTTTACTTTAGGTAATGTTTTCCAATCTAAAGGCTATCATAGCAGGTTTATTTATGGCGGTTATGGTTATTTCGACAATATGAACGAGTTCTTCTCCCAAAATGGATATGATGTGACCGACAGGAATGCTTTGAGTGCAAAGGAAATCCACTACGAAAACACTTGGGGGGTGGCAGATGAAGATTTGTTTATACTTTCATTGCGAGAACTGGATAAGGATTATCGAAACAAAAAGCCCTTTTTTGCACACATCATGACTGTTTCCAACCACAGGCCCTACACTTATCCTGAAGGACGTATTGACATTCCGTCGCATACGGGCCGAGAAGGTGCCGTCAAATACACCGATTATGCTATTGGCAAATTCATCAGGGAAGCAAAACTTAAACCTTGGTTTAATAATACCTTATTCGTCATTGTAGCAGATCACTGTGCATCGAGCGCTGGAAAGGTAGAATTACCTGTGGACAAGTACCATATCCCGATGATCATGTACGCACCAACCTTGATTAAACCTGGGAAATTTGAAAAGCTCACCGCACAAATTGATGTGGGCCCTTCTATCCTAGGTTTGTTGAATTTCAGTTATCAAAGTAAGTTTTTTGGACAGGATGTATTTAAGATGAAGGACGAACAGCAAAGGGCTTTCATTAGCACTTACCAAAGCTTAGGTTATCTCAAAAACAACAAGCTCGTGATCCTTGACCCCAATAAGAAGCTAGGCACTTACCTACCAAATTTTGTGACTGGTGCTGCCCAACCAATTCCTGCCGAAACGTGGTTAACTAATGAAGCAATTGCGAATTATCAATTAGCCTCGTATTTATATACTAATAAAGGCTATCAGTTTTAGTTTTTCTAAATATGCTAAATTATGCAAGGAAGTTTGCGGTAAATATTACACATTAACCTTCCATTAACACTTCATTAACCGCTGTACATGGTTCTTCAAGCTATCTTTGATCAAAAAAAGAGAGATGAAAAAATACATTCTAATTTTACTTACCACTTGGTGTAGTTTGGTAACCTTTGCCCAAAGCATCACCGAAAAAATTAAATTTAGCGTTAAGGATAACAATACAGAGTACAGCATTAGGTCTTCATTCCCTGCGGAACGGACCGAACGCATACGCTCCGTTTTAGAAGGGATGTTGGGCGAAGCTTCTAATTCATCTGCCAGCGAGAGCCAATGGGCCACTACGGCTTACAGTGCTAAACTTTTAGGCAACCGTTTTGAAGCATTCCTTGATAAAAAGAAAGCTACAGGACATCAGATTGCGTTGTTTGAGAAACTTACCGAAAAGCTGCAAGAGGAATTGAAACAACCTAAACCACCTCAACCGCCCAAACAACCTTAGCTGTAAAAGATAAAAGCCGCAACAGCTGTTGCGGCTTTTATTTACTTCAATACGGTTTCCGTAATTTCATTCAATAAGTTTTGCCTCATTTTAGAGTTTCTTTGGTCTAACAAGATGACGATGCCCCAATTTTTAGCCCTGTTGTAACAAATAATCGAAGATTGTCCCATCGAATCTCCCGTCTTCAAATAAAGTGTATTTTGATCATCCGTTAGGATATTGGTACCCAATCCCATTTCTCTTTTCGCATCTTTATAGTATACTTTTTCTGTCATGATCGCAGCTTTACCTACTACCGTTTCTTTATTTAAAACCGCTTTTAAAAATTTAAGCATATCGGCAGCGGTAGATTTCACTAGGCCAGCAGATGCAGTAACATTCCATTTGAAAAATTCCTGGATACCTCCATCAGGATTGTGACCAACTGTCCTGTTTTTCACGTTAAAATTTTTAGTGAATGTATTGGTCATCTTTAAGGGGCTGATTAATTTTGCGCCAATGATTTCATCATAAGGCTTGCCATATACTTTTTCCAATATTTGTCCCAGCAAAGTATATCCAATGGTAGAATAACGATACTTACCATAATCAATCAGTTCAGTACAATTATTGATCATGGTAGCCAATGTTTCTTCGGTGACACTGCTTACTGGTTGTTGCGGATTCAATTCTATTAACTTTCCAAAATCGATATCAGGCAAACCAGATTGATGTGAGGCTAAGTCTGATATCTTGATTTTATTTTTAAGATTTTGATGTAATACATATGCTTTAGAGAGATAGCTATCGATATAATCGTCTATTTTTAATCGATTCTCAATAACCGCTTGTGCGATTAAATTTGAGGTCAAAATTTTAGTAATTGATGCAATTTCGAAGAGAGAGTTTTGATCAATCTTCATTTCGCTTTGGGTATTCAACTGGCCATAACTGGTAATATAGGTGTTGTTGTTTTCAATATATCCAACACTGATACCTACGTTAGGATTTTTTTGATTACTATCTTTTATGATTGAGTCTATTTTTTTGAAGACTTCTTGTCCAAAAGAAAAGTTGCTGATGAATAATAGCGCTGATAAAAATTTTAATGAAGTTTTCATTGTATTTAATTTTAGGTTAAAAATGAGTTCGATACAAACATGGTGAAGAAATTAGGGCTGTGCGACCGAATAAACGTAGTCGAACGCATTTATCTCCAAAAATTGGTTCGAATAGTTATCCCAAGGAGTACGAATAATTACAAATTGCTGTTTTGAAGCAGATTAAAATAAAAAACCAATCTATTAGCCTTGTATTTTTAAAGTGTATTAAAAGAAGATTTCTCATTAAAATCCACGGAGTTGTGATTAGCTTTTAATCATATTTGTTGGATTTTGAAACTAGGATCTTTCTAATCAGAGGTACACTTTGTTTTTGAGTGGGCTTTGACTGTTATTCAATAAGTCATTTGCAATTTGTACCATTCCATTATTATTACCTCCGCCCCAAAGTGCCCTTCCAAAAATATAGCTCGTTGTATATTCTTTCCAGGTACTGCAATATCTTTTCAACTCCTCGTGGGCTTTTGCTAAATACGCCATGAGTTCCTTCTCAGAAATATAACCTAATTCGTAGCAGCAACGTGCTAAAAACACACTTCTTCCATAATTCCAACCGCTATCTTTTGCTTTTTTTAACTGGGCAAAGTCTGTGATAATTTTCTCTTCAATCAGTTCAGGAACAACACTTTTTAGTTTTCTGAAGAGGCCTAAATAATATTCAAAAGCCCCCTCTTCATCTGATAGATTTGACCTTAAAATTTCGACGTAGTTTTCTGAGTTTTCATAAGCTTTATATACGATATCAAGATTTTCGTCCTGATTTCTATAGTGCAGGCTTTGGAGAATTTCTATGGCTTGATTTTGGTCTGATATTTCCCAATACGTTTCAACTAATTTTATAATATGGGGCTTGTTTAAACCTGTTTCATAAGAATTTAAGTATGCCGATTGTTGTTCGGCATACATTGAACCTACCAGTAAATGATCTAATAAATAACCATTTACTATGTTTTTATCATTTAATCGCATGCTTTTAAATGAATTTAAAAATTTCGAGAGAAATGCCATATGATATTAAGACACGTTTAGATGAGGGGATTTATCCTTTAAAATTTCAATAAACTTTTCGCCAACTACTTGATATTTTGCTCTTGTAGCTAATTGCTTTTTTAGGTTCAGCATATCTTCTGGGTCGACTCTATAATTAAGCCTATCGTGAATTTCAAGGGATAATGAACTTCCATCAATATCAAAAGTAATCACATGTATTTTTGGTAAATATTCTTCTGATGATTTTGAATAAACACCCAATTGTGATTTTAAAATACCCCCGTATTGAAGGCTAGCTTTTTCAATTCTAAAATGATCAAATACAATATGTTCATCTAATTCGCCAACGGTATCAGTGCTAAAAAAATGCAAGTCATTCCCACTTAAAACCCAAAAACAATCTGTTTCAATTCGTCTAAGTTTCACACCTATTGTAGATAATGCTACATTTTTTAATCCATCGGTTACCAATTCCTGTACTTTATTGGCTGTTGACTGGGGAACAGATGCGGAAGTAAAAGCGTCAATGGTTTTGCCCTCCATCCACTGTCTTAATTTTGAGAAATCCTGCGCTAATAGTTCTTGTTTATATTGTTGATATCTCGTTCTTTCAGCATTTAAATCAATTTCTGATTTTGCTGTTTTGTGTTTTTTATTCATGATGATCATGAAAGCTACACCTGCAATGATTACTACAACTGGAATTAAAAATAATGGGTTCATACTTTTTTGAGTTTTAAGTTTTTATTTATTTTTTAGTCATTTGAACTTCTGTTTTCAAGGAATCTCTAGTTAAGATGGCAGAACTTGCCTTGCCATTAATGAAATTAAATTGTAAGGCATTCGGATAATCTACAATCCTAAAGGTTCCATCTTTCAGGTACAGCAATTCGCTGTTATTCTTTCCTTTAAAAAAATCCAAAAGCATAGATTCAACATAAAGACGATTATTCTTTTCTACAATTTTGGTTTCCATTCCTTGTCCGTATAAGAAATCGTCATAAGTTCCGATCAGTTGTTTTTTAAGACTTAATGGTATTTCTTGAAGAGCTTCATTCGTCGTTTTATTCCAATCCATCAATGTTAGAATCTTTGTTCTGGTATGATTCATCACTGGAAAACGATTCGGTTTTTCGCCATTGGCAAGGTATACCATCCCGTTACCATCTGTCATTGTAGCCAAAATATTGCCACCAACTCCAGTATTGGAACCGTTACATGAAAACCAATCGTAGTTATGATAACCAAAAGATTTTTGCCAGCCATAACTCCAGCCTCCAACTGCATTTTTAAAGGCAGTTACTTCGGTTACTTTTTTTGCAATACGGTGCGAAATCACTTTGTTGTTTTTATTGCGTAAAGCATTTTGTATTTCGATAGAAAGTTTGGCTAAATCTGTCGGAGTCGACCACATTCCAGAAGCGCTCACTTGTGGTGTTATGGGCAATCCTGTTCTAATTACTTTTCCATCATTATCATGAACCAGAGCCACATTTGATGGAAATCCTTTTTCATTGGGCTGAATCATGGTGGTGTTTTTCATCCCAAGCGGAGAAAAGATATACGTTTGTGCAAGCTCTGCCATAGACTGATTCAAGGTATCTTCTAAGGCCATTTGAACAATTACATACCCCCCACCACTATATTCAAAACTGGTTCCTGGTGTAAAAAGAAATTCAATTTCCTTATCGTATCTTGGGATCTGCCCTAAAAGGCTTTGTTTAATGGTTGGAATGGTATCTCCTTCATAGTAGTCTGCAAATCCACCTTGACTTGTACCAGCGGTATGATTAAAAAACTGTTTCCAGGTCGGGCTGTTGTTTTCTGTAAACTTGCTTTTTGGCAAATGCCAACGTTTTAAGTACTTATCTATTGGATCATCCAAGTTAATTAAGCCTTTTTCTTCAAGCAGGTAGCAAAGTAGTGCGGTAATTGGTTTTGAAATTGATGCTGTCGAAAAAGCAGTGTTTTCATCTATCTTTTCTTTAGCATTGCTAGATTTCAATCCAAATTGATGGGAGTAGACAATTTTATAATTTTCAAAAACAACAACACTAAATCCAGGAAGCTTGTATTTCTGTAATTGTTGTTCAATATCTAAACTGTCTGTTAAAAAGCTATAGTCTCTTTTTTTCGACAAAGCTTTATTTCTTACCTGACAACTCCAAATGCTTAGTATAATAATGAGTAAGTAAAGGGTCCTTTTCATTGTATCGTTTTTTAGGTTAAAAATGAGTTCGATACAAACATGGGAAAGCCTTCAACACTATGCGACCGAATAAACGCAGTCGAACGCATTTGTATCAAAAAACAAGTACGAGTAAATAAAAAGGCGAGTACGAGTAATTACAAAAAGCTATTTTACAAGCTTTTGCGATAAGCGGTTGGCGTATTGCCCGTATGTTTTTTAAAAGCGGTATTAAATGAAGATTTTGAATTAAAACCAACTTCATATAGAATTTCTAAAATGGTTACCCTACTTTTTGTAGGGTCTTTTAAAATATCCATCGCGCTTTCTATTCGATAGGCATTCACGAAATCATAAAAATGTTGTCCTAATTGATGATTGATTAAGAGAGATAAATCCCGAACAGGAACTTTAATATACTTAGAGACTTCTTGAATGGTTAAAGTAGGATTAAGAAATGGCTTTTCCTCCACCATATATTTTTGCAATTTCTGTAAATCTTCATGGTATTCTTTTTTATCTACCATTGAGTGTTCACTACTTTTTTCTGAAACAATCTCAGCAACCAGTTTTAATTTCGAATCAATATTCCTAAAAAGATCAGGGCTATTTAATGCTTTAAATAAGTACCAGCAAATGATAAATAGTTGAAGTACCAAGATTAAAATCCTTATCCATTCAGAGATATAAGGGTAATCAGAAAATTTAAAAGCATTTTTTAAAATAGCCGTTAAATATAAAATAGCGAGTACACTCGTAAACTGAAACAACCAATGGTAAGCGTTAATACCAGTACCTGCATAATTTTCGAGATATAGCTTTTTTGCCTTTCTTAATAACATAAAGACGGCCACAAAATACACCACCACCTGAATAAAAATAAGGAAGTGGGTAAATTGCAATTCAATCCTACTTTGGCGATTGACAATAAAATCAATTTTAGCCGCCTCATCTACCAGATAAAAACGCGGTAATAAAGCTGCATTTGCAATTAAAAATGGAAGTAGATGTAATAGGTATTTGGGTTTAAACCTAAAATCTGCATAACAAACCGATAAAACGTACAGATAAAAAACAGGAATTTGTAAGAACGCTAAGGTAGTTCTGAGCATTCCCAAATTTGAAGGGCCATCAGCGATCAAATCAAATAAAGGATGGCTAAGATCTATTGCGTTTATCAATAGAAAAGCAGCAAACAGATAATTACTGGTTTTGTACTTTGTTTTTACGGTAACCAAGAAGAACGCAAGAAAGAGTGAAATGAACAAAGAGATTGTGGTTACAATAACCAGCACATTAATTTTATCCATTCCTTATTCTTTTTGGTTTATAGTTGATTTGGTGAAAAGTTGAACAATCCAATTAGCTTTGATTCCTTAACTCAGGGGTCGAATTTAGCTAAATTTTGTGATTATCAATGATGTTATTACCGAAGCTTTTCATCCTTTTATCATCAGTATTTCTATCTTTTTTGCCTAACTTAACACAGTCTTCCAGAAATACAAAATCCCCCGAAACAAACGAATATAAATAGGACATGAAAGTCTCTCTATTAACATATATTGCGATATTCTTGTTAGCATCTGGATGCCAAGGCCAGTCTCAACCAGCCCAAGATACCGTACATGTGGCTACCCATAAAAGCATTACCGATTCAGCAAAAGCGCATGCTAAAAACGGCGATACTGTGAAGGCACTACATTATCATAAAAAGGCACTTTTACATACCAGAAAGCACGGTCTTCAGGAACACGAGGCCCATTCTTTAATGCATATTGGAATATTGCTGAAGGGACAGGATACTGGCCAAAGCCATGCCTACCTTAACAAAGCGCTAAAGATTGCCGAGCGGTTGGACAAACACGAACTGCGAGCAAACATCCTGCTAGCTATGAGCAGTGTATACAAGCAACAACAGAATTATAAAGAGTCGCTAGCTACCCTTGAAGCGCACCAAAAACTGATACAGGAAGTATTTAAGAAACATAGGGCAGAAGAAATAGCCCAGTTACATGATGAGGAAACCCATCAGCGTGAAAGGGCCATTTTTATTACCGTGGCCATTTCCTTAATCATAGTGCTGCTCATTTTCGTCTATTATTTCCGCCGCATTAAACGTTTGAACAGAGCACTATCTCAATCTAACCAAATTAAAGACACTTTGTTCTCTATTATTGGACACGACTTACGCGGGCCCGCTGGTAGCATTATGCAGGCACTGGAAATGGTAGATGCTGGGATATTAAATCAGCAGGAAGAAAAACAAATCATTAGTTTGTTAAGGCAACAGAGCCGATCATTTAACGAAACGCTTAACACCTTGTTGAATTGGGCAGCAGCACAACTGAAAGGAGCCCAACCGCAAATTACCTCGGTTGATACCTTAACGACCATCCAAAAATCACTAGACTTATTGATGGCACAGGCCGCGGCAAAAGATATTAGAATAATTCCACCTCAAAGCAATGATTTGCCCGTATTAGCTGACAGAGACCAATTTGATTTTGTAATTCGCAATTTGCTTAGCAATGCCATCAAATTCTCCTACCCTGGCGGACAAATTGAAATCACGACAGAAAAGCAGGACCGTTTGGCGCTTATTGCCGTACACGATCATGGAAAGGGAATCCCTGCGGAACAACAACGACATTTATTTGCAGAGGGTCGTTTGAATAGCACTTTTGGCACCACAGGTGAAAAAGGCACAGGTCTAGGCCTGATGTTATCCTGGGATTTTATTAAGGCCAACGGCGGTCGAATTTGGTTTGACAGTAGAGAAGGAACGGGAACAACTTTTTATATTAGCCTGCCACTTGCCGTTTAAAAGAGATAAATATGAAATCACAAACCAAGGCCGAAAGCATTTTAGAACAAATCAATAGCCAAACTAAACTTGGAGATCTAAGGAATATTGCCAAGGAAATCAAGAAAGATCATTCCTTAGCGATGGAACTGTGGGCAACTGGGAAGTTTATGCCCAGACAGCTTGCCATTTTAATTATGGATGGTAAATTGATCACAACAGACTTGATGAGCAAGATTGATAAGGATATGCAAACTCATCCCTTTGATGAACGAAATCAGTTAACCGATTGGTTAATGGCCAATCAACTCACTAAGGATAAAAAATCGATTGAGCTGATGCAATCGTGGGAAAATAGTCCCTCAGCATTGCAAAGGCGCATTTTCTGGTATTACCAAGGGAGATTAAGATGGGTAGGCCAGGTCCCTCCGAAGAATACCGAGTACTTACTCAAAGCTATAGAGAATAGAATTACCAAAGAGCAACCCGAGGTGCAATGGGCAATGAATTTTACTGCAGGTTGGATTGGTATTTTTGATAAGCAATATCGTGAACGATGCATTGCGATCGGTGAAAAAACGGGGCTATATAAAGGCGAAATGGTATCAAAAGGCTGTACACCTAACTATTTACCAGAATTTATTGCTATTGAGACAAACAAGCGGAAGTTATAATTGGAGCATGTATTTTGACTTTTGCTTGTCGGCTACCAACCAGTAAGCCATATTATTTGATATGTTTTGATTTGATTGACCTAAAATTAGTCTCAATCTCCTTTAAATCATAGATGGCTGGAATGGCCTCTTTCCCCTGTCTGTCGATGAACCCATAACTATCACTGATGGATTTCACCAAGGCCAAATCCTGATCGTACTGTCCGAACTTTTCGATTTTCGAATAGATGGGAAAAACAACTGACTTTCCATTCTTGTCTACAAAACCGTAAGTCCCGCTCTGGGTCTTTACCAACGCCCAGCCTTTGTTATATTCGTTGTAAGGGTATTTTTTTTGATAATCATTTTGCGCCAATGTAAAAAAGGTAACTGAAACCAAAACGAGCATTAAAAAGATTTTTTTCATTATTAGAAGTTTCTTTAAAGTTAAAATTCTAAAACCATAAAGGCAAGGTTAGTTAGAGCTCATTCTGATAATTAAGGTACGAGCTATCAGCAAAAAGCATGCACCCACAAAGAAAACGTTAAGGCAAAAAAACACTCGGACGGAGTGGGGTCGGCTTGAATTTTCAAGCTCCCTCTGCTGGGC
>NZ_QMHN01000007.1:153645-228944 GCF_003313385.1 Pedobacter chitinilyticus
CACTCGGACGGAGTGGGGTCGGCTTGAATTTTCAAGCTCCCTCTGCTGGGCTCGAACCAGCGACCCTCTGATTAATCCCGTACATACGGGACTCTAACCAGCTGAGCTAATATTCCCGTTAGCGCTTCGCCATCAATAAGTCTTTCGAGTAGCTTTCTGCTCTTTTGTTTTTTGATGAACCGCTCCAAATGTATGGCCTCAATCTCTATTTCTCCACATTCAAAAACGACTTTTAATATCCAAGGCCTATGTTTTGAAGTAAAAGTGGTCCTATCACTATGATTGTGCTCATGAAATCGGCGTTCATAGTCGTTGGTATAACCAATGTAATACTTATCCGAATTATCGGAATAAAGAATGTAGAGGTAGAACATAAATGTCAAGATACAAAAAAACCCCACTCGGACGGAGTGGGGTCGGCTTGAATTTTCAAGCTCCCTCTGCTGGGCTCGAACCAGCGACCCTCTGATTAACAGTCAGATGCTCTAACCAGCTGAGCTAAGAAGGAATATTTTCTTCAAACTCTCTTCTTTTTCCCTCTGATTAATCCCGTACCTACGGGACTCTAACCAGCTGAGCTAAGAAGGAATATTTTCTTCAAACTCTCTTCTTTTTCCCTCTGATTAATCCCGTACCTACGGGACTCTAACCAGCTGAGCTAAGAAGGAATATTTTCTTCAAACTCTCTTCTTTTTCCCTCTGATTAATCCCGTATCTACGGGACTCTAACCAGCTGAGCTAAGAAGGAATTTTTCCTCGAAAGGATTTATCAATTTTTCAAATTAAAAAGCCCTACACAAGTAAGGCTTTTGGCTCCCTCTGCTGGGCTCGAACCAGCGACCCTCTGATTAACAGTCAGATGCTCTAACCAGCTGAGCTAAGAAGGAGTGCTGGTGTTGCTTAAAACGTTCTTAAATGTCCTTTATAATTTGAACACCCTTGTTCGTTTTGGGAATGCAATATTAGGGCTTTTAAATTATTTATGCAATATTTGTAGCGAAAAAAAAGATAAAAATCACAAGATACAACGTATGAGCCTGATAATCATAGGTACTGTGGCTTTCGATGCCATTGAAACTCCGTTCGGAAAAACAGATAAAATTGTAGGTGGAGCCGCAACTTTCGCTAGTTTGGCTGCTTCTTACTTCTATAATCGCACAAAAATTGTCGCTGTTGTAGGCGATGATTTCAAAAAAGAAGATATCGACACCTTAAATAACCACGGCATTGACACCGAAGGTTTACAGATTAAAGAAGGAGAAAAATCTTTCTTCTGGAGTGGCAAATACCATAACGACATGAACAGTCGCGATACTTTAATTACCGAATTAAATGTATTGGAAAACTTTGATCCAATCATCCCTGAGAGCTACCAAGACTGCGAGTATTTGATGTTGGGCAATCTTACTCCTCAAATACAACAAACCGTTATTAAAAGACTTAAAAACCGTCCAAAGCTAATTGTTCTTGATACCATGAACTTTTGGATGGATATTATGATGGATGACTTGCTAGAGACCATTAAAATGGTTGACGTATTGACTATCAACGATTCTGAAGCTCGTCAATTATCTGGCGAATATTCATTGGTTAAAGCAGCCAACAAAATTTTAACCATGGGTCCTAAATATCTAATCATCAAAAAAGGTGAGCATGGTGCATTGTTATTCCACGAAGACAAAATTTTCTCTGCTCCAGCATTGCCTTTGGCCGATGTATTTGACCCAACGGGCGCTGGTGATACTTTTGCGGGTGGTTTCATTGGTTACTTGGCCAAAGTAGGCAGTATCAATTTCAACAACATGAAAAATGCGTTGATTTACGGATCAGCATTGGCTTCTTTCTGTGTAGAGAAATTTGGAACCGAGAAATTATTATCGTTAAGCCAAGAAGAAATTGCCAATCGTTTGCAACAGTTTGTGAATTTAAGCAGCTTCGAAATCAGTCAAAATTAATTTTAGCAGCGCAATTGCACTGCTACTATATCAAGATAGTCCCGCTTTACGCTGTACCTACGGTGCCGCTACAATCGGGGCTATTTTGTTAGGCTTTTACACAAATGCGCTACCCTAACGTTCCAACCTTCGTAAGTTTCTCAAAAACCACTTCGGTATGTGGCGCATCGGCCAGTTCATCGGTAAGGTCCTGCCCTGCCCAATGTTCGTAATGCTTACCATTTTTCCATAAGCGGCTTTCCGTTACATCATAAATGATTCCTTTATAGGCCACCCATATTTGCGGTTTATCCTGCCCGTTGCGTAAAGCTAATTGCTGTTTCGTATAAGATGGCAATTCCATTAAGCTGCTCTCTTGCTTTTAAAAAATTCGAACATGTAAATGCTAACCAACAAAGCAGAAAGAAACATGAATAAAGTTTCTACAGGAACTTTTACGATATACAAACCCGAAACACCATTTGCAGTGGCCACCACAACATTATTCCATGCTAAAACACCATAAACAATTAATAAAGGTAACAGCATGAAAACAAAAGCACGATAGGCTCTGTACATAAATCTTAATTTGCCTACATACTCAATGAGCAATAGGACCAACAAAAGTGTAGCAAAAGTCAGCATAGTGTACCACTTAGGATAACCGAAAAATAAAAAAGCTACACAAAGGCCTAATAATAAATTACTAAAGGCCAAACTATATTTCTGCAGATCGTTTTTAGGGAAACGCAAATTGAGGTATTGATAAAGAGAAATCCCAGTAAAGCTTAAACTGAAATGAAGTAAATATTGTTCAACAGGAATATCCTTAAAACTAATGGACAAGGTGTTTTGAGCTTCATAACTGACCAAACCGAGCAAATACAGCACAACCGTGATGGCAGAAAACAGAATGGTAGCCACCAAACTCGCACCAAACGCAGCTCTTAAATTGCCATCTTTAAATATTTGCTTATCGATTTGAAAAATCAATGGGAGTAATAAGGGAGCAAGCGCTAAAATTAGAAAAACAAACTTCATCATATTGTGGTATTATTCCCCAAAAGTATGATTTTATATTGGTTGAGAGGTGGTTGTTTAGTTGCTCGGATTTTTTGTGTTTAGATAGGCTGCCGATTTTAACGTGGTGCAAAGCACTAAAATTGCCAATTAAACCCGATTGAAATGGAAAGCCCGTAAGCGAGCTTGTGAGTGCGGACTTGGAATGAAAGCGGGACTGCTGAAAATGAATTGCAATGCAATAGCTTTTCAAACGGCAATTATTGATATAAAAAAAGCCCCGCATGTGCAGGGCTTCTGTATCTTATCCTCTATCTGTAGAGTAATTTTTAAGGTATTTTTTAAGTTGTCCTCTGGCTACGTGTATTCTGGTCTTTACCGTACCAATTGGGATGTTAAGTTCTTCGGCAATTTCGTGGTATTTAAATCCTTCGAAATATTTAATGAATGGGATATAATATTCAGGAGCTAGTGAATCAAGCGCCTTGTTAATGTCTTTCAATACAAATTTGCTTTCAACCGCATTGTTAGTAGCACTGTAGTGCAAATTCGCATAGGTAATGTCGTCACTTTGTGTAATTAACGCGTTAGTTTTTACTAAGCGTCTGTAATTGTTAATGAAAGTGTTACGCATGATGGTAAAAAGCCAGCCTTTTAAATTGGTGCCTTCTTTAAACTTACTATAATACGTTACAGCTTTTAGCATCGTGTCCTGTACCAAATCATTTGCGTCTTCTAGGTCTTTGGTGAAATTCAAGGCAAATGATTTCAACGAGGTAGAATAATCGTTTAGTTGTTCGTTAAATTGCAGCTGTGTCATATTCTTTTTAGTTTTTAGTTAATAAAATAGAACAGAAGCTAGATGGGCTTGCAACTGTCATAGTTGTGTAACACCTTACAACTATGATACCAAAACCGTTAAAAACTATCGACTAAAAATTTAAAAGATGAAAAAATACGCTTCAAAAGCGCTAGACTAAAAAGTATTTACTTCTCGCTCCAAAAGTACTCCGAACTTATGCTGTACAGTTTCGATAATTCTTTCTGAAAATCTATACACCTCCTGTCCTGTTGCGCCACCATGATTAACCAAAACGAGCGCTTGATTTTTCCAAGTTCCTGTATGGCCATCAACCAAACCTTTAAATCCGCACTGTTCTATCAGCCAGCCTGCGGCTAACTTTACACGTCCGTCTGGAGCTGGATAATGTGGGGTGTCTGGAAAACGCGACAACAGTTTCTCAAACACTGGCTGGTCGACAATTGGGTTTTTGAAGAAACTGCCTGCATTACCAATGGTTGAGGGGTCTGGCAATTTACTTACTCTAATAGCCGCCACCACCTCTGAAACATCGGCAATGGTAGGCTCAGCAATGCCTCTTCTTTCAAGCTCGGCATTAATGGCTCCATAGTGGGTTTGCACATTAGGAATATTGGATAAGCGATAAGTAACCGAAGTGATGATATATTTTCCTTTTAACTTTCCTTTGAACACGCTTTCGCGGTAGCCAAACTCGCAATCGGCTTTGTTAAAAGTTTTAATTTGCCCAGTAGCAATTTCAAAAGCAGTACAGCTTTCAAAAACATCTTTAATTTCTACGCCATAAGCACCTATATTCTGTATGGGCGATGCACCAACAGTTCCAGGAATTAAAGTTAAATTTTCTAAGCCAGCATAACCTTGGGCCACGCAGTATTTCACTAAAGTATCCCATACCTCTCCTGCACCTGCGGTTACCAAAACATCATCGCCTTGCTGAGTAACTTGTATGCCTTTGATACTGATTTTAAGCACAAGTCCATCGTAGTCTTTGGTAAAAAGCATATTACTGCCCCCACCTAAAACCAGCAGTTTGTTTTCTTTGATCAATGGGCTACCAAAAACTTCCTCTAAATCTGCTTCGGTCGAAACATCTGCATATAGCTTGGCATTTACATCAATTCCAAAAGTGTTCAGATTTTTAAGTGAGTAGTTGCTGATAAAGGACATAAAGTATTTTTATTGCAAATGTAACAAGATTTACGATTTGACTGTAGTCGGTTTTGTTTGAAACCAACTGTCTAACAAATGTAATTTGAAATCATTGTAAAAAAAATCTCACAGGAAACTTTAAGATTAAAAAAAGTTTCCATAGTTTTGTGCGGATTTTGAAAGGGAGTTTTAAATTGGAAGTAAAAGATTATATCATTAACGGCGCTGATAAACTTTTTTGTCAATATGGTTTCAAAAGTGTAACCATGGACGATATTGCCAAACATTTGGGCATCTCAAAAAAGACGATTTATCAGAACTTTAAAGACAAGAACGAGCTCATCAACATTCTTATTCACGATAGGATTGTCAATCAAGACCTGCAGATGAACAAATGTTCTCAAGAATCGGAGAACGCTGTAGAAGAGGTTTTCTTTGGCATGCTGGACATGGATTTTTTCTTGGAAACGATGAACCCGATGCTTTTTTACGATTTGCAGAAGTATCATCAAGAGGCTTGGTTAAACTTTATGGCCTTTAAGGAAAAGGAGATTGGCAAAAAGGTAATGGAGAATTTGGAACGTGGCATTGCCGAAGGTTTATATCGCAATGACTTGAACCTTGAAATCATTACGAGAATGAGATTAGACCAAGTAGACGTGGTTTTTACGCAAAGCGGGCACTACGATACGAAGAAATACAGCCTTTCCAGCATTATGGTAGAAATAACTCGTCATTTTTTGTACGGAATTTGTAACAATGAGGGGCTTAAGTTAATCCATAAATACGATAAAGAGCTAAAGGACAAGAAAGAAATGGCAAAAAACATTTAATTAATATAGAAATCACCCAAAAATTAATAATTAATCAACTATGTTTAGAATAAAGACGGCAAAACTGATGCTACTGCTGATAATCAGCTTCGGTTTACCAACATTAACTCTTGCACAACAGCCCATCACATTGAAAGATGCATTGAAATATGCACTCGACAACAATGTAAAAGTTCGCAAAGCTAGATTAGACATTGAAGGCGGCAGGTACAAGGTGCAAGAAGTTAGAGCTCAAGCTTTACCTCAAATCACGGGTAATGCTGGTTTAACCTACAACCCAATTATCGGACAATTAGTAGCCAACTTTGGTGGCCAAACGCAGGCAATTAGAATGGGGCAAAACTGGAATTCCAGTGCCGGTGTTCAACTTTCGCAACAATTGTTTAACCAAACTGTGTTTACTGGTTTACAAGCGGCTAGGTCTAGTGAAGAATTTTACAACCTTACTGCTCAACTTACCGAAGAACAAATTATAGAGTTGGTGGCCAACACCTATTACCAGGTATTGGTAAACAAGCAACAGCTTGGCGTGGTTGAAACCAATATTAAAAACGTTAAAGTGGTAGAAAAAGTTACCGCAAGTCAGTTTGAAAATGGTTTGGCTAAAAAAATTGATGTAGATCGTATTAAAGTTAAACTTACCAATCTGGAAACTAAACGCGTACAAACTATTAATGCCATCACCCAACAAGAAAACCAATTGAAATTTGCAATGGGAATGTCGGTAATAACGCCTATTACTTTACCAAACAGCGAATTAACCGAGGTAAGACAATTGCCTGTATTTGCAGATACCGTTGGTTTGGCAAACAGAACAGAGATTAAACTTTTGAACAACCAAGACAAGTTGTATGCGTTACAACGCAAAGCTTATTTGGCTGAATACTATCCTAGCTTATCATTAACTGGAAATTATACCTATTCTAGCCAAAGCGACAGTTTCGACTTTTTAAGCTCAAACAGAGCAGCGATAGGCTTTGGTGCTTCATCAGTTGGGCTTTCGCTTAAAATTCCAATTTTCAATGGTTTCTTAACTCGTTCTAAAGTACGTCAGGCTAATGTAGATATTGATAAGCTTAAACAAGATAGGATTGAAAAAACCAATGAGCTGAATTTGGCTTACGAAAATGCTAAAATCGAACTGAAGAACAGCATTAGCACTATCAATTCGCAACGTAAAAATGCCGAGTTGGCACAAGAAATTTATAATAGCACCCAAAACAATTACAATAATGGGCTGGCTACACTAACAGATTTACTGGACACTGAAGATTCACTTACTGAAGCCCAAAACAGTTATACACAAGCTTTATTAAATTATAAAATTGCTGAAATACAACTAATTAAAGCAAAAGGAGACATCAGAACTTTAGTACAATAAACCAAAATACAGAAGAAATAATATCAGATAAAATGAAAAGAGTAATCACCATCATTCTCGTAGTAGTTGTAGTATTAGCTGCAATTGGCTATGTATTGAACAACAATAAAAAGAAAGCACAGGAAACGACGGATTTTATTGCCAAAGGCAGTGGCGCTGTTGCTGTAAAAGCTGCTAATGTTGAGCGCAAAGAAATCAACCTAGACTTTACGGCTAACGGTACTTTTGCTGCAAACCAAGAACTGAATTTCAGTGCTGAAAACTCTGGTCGTGTAACCAAAATATTTGTAGAAGAAGGTAGCCGTGTAAGCAAAGGAACAGTTTTAGCCAGAATTGATGCAGAGATTTTAAATACCGATAGAGAGACTGCAGAAGCTACTTATCAAAATGCATTGAAAGATTTAGCTCGTCACGAAAGTGCTTTTAAAACAGGGGGTGTAACTCAACAAAAACTTGATGAGGTTAGACTTACCGCTGAAAATGCTAAACTACGTTTGCAACAACAACAACGCAAACTTAACGATGCGAACATCCGCTCATCTATTAATGGCGTAGTGAACAAAAAACTCATCGAAGTTGGCGCAGTAGTAGCACCTGGCACCCAATTATTTGAATTGGTTGATGTATCTAAACTGAAATTGAAAGTAAACGTTAACGAAAGTCAAGTAGCTAACTTGAAAATTGGTGATGCCGTTGAAATTCAATCGTCAGTATTCCCTACAGAGAAATTCTCTGGCAAGGTTACTTTTATTGCTGCAAAAGCTGATGAAACTTTAAACTTCCCTATCGAAGTTGAAGTAACTAATAACGTTAAAAACAGCTTGAGAGCAGGCATGTACGGTACCGCTTTATTCAAATTCCCTAAACAAGCACCAGCTATTTTGGTTCCACGTACTTCTTTTGTGGGTAGTGTGAGCAGTAACGAAGTGTATGTATTAAACACTTCTAAAAATGTAGCTGAATTACGCAAGGTAGTTTCTGGCCGTATTTTAGGAGAATCAGTAGAGATTTTGAGCGGCTTGAAAGAAGGCGAAACGGTTATTACAAGTGGCCAAATTAACCTAACCGAAGGTGCTCCTGTGACGATAATAAAATAGTTTAGATGTGAGTATTGAGATGTGAGTATTGAGACACATTCAAATCCCAATACTTAGTACGCAATACGCAATACTTAAAAAAATGAAAATTACTGACATATCCATAAAAAGACCCTCACTAGTAATTGTGGTATTTACCGCACTTACTTTGATGGGGCTCTTGAGTTATTTCTCGTTAGGATACGAGCTTTTACCAAAGTTCACTTCTAACGTAGTATCTATCTCGACTATTTACCCTGGTGCTTCGCCAAACGAAGTAGAAAGTACCGTAACTAAGAAAATTGAGGATGCGGTATCTTCGATGGAGAACATCAAAAAAATTAACGCTAGTTCTTACGAAGGTTTATCGGTTGTAGTAATTACCCTTACCGACAAAGCCGAAATAGATATCGCCCTTAATGATGCACAAAGGAAAGTAAATGCCATCTTGGCGGATTTACCAGACGATGTGAAACAACCATCATTGAGTAAATTCTCGTTAGATGATTTCCCTGTAATCACCATGTCAGCTTCTGCTAAAATGGATGATATTTCGTTTTACGATTTAATGGACAAGCGTATTGCACCCATCATTTCTCGTGTATCTGGTGTAGCACAAGTTAACCTTATTGGTGGTTCTGAGCGTGAAATTAAAGTAGGCTTAGATGCTAAAAAAATGCAAGGTTACGGTTTATCTGTACCAGCTGTACAGCAAGCGATCTTGGCTTCTAATTTAGATTTCCCTACGGGTAGTGTAAAAACCAAAGCGCAAGACATCTTAGTGCGTTTATCTGGTAAATATACGAGTATTGAAGAGATGCGTAACCTGGTAGTGTCTACAGGTAAAGATGGTGCTCAAATCCGTTTAGGAGATATTGCCGACGTACAAGATACACAAAAAGAAACAGAGAAAATTGCTCGTATTAACAGAGCCAACTCTATTGCTTTACAAATTATTAAACAGAGTGATGCGAATGCGGTAACGGTAAGTGAAGGCACCAAAGCAATCATCGAAAAACTAAAAGCAGATTATAAAAATATCAATTTAGATATTAAAATTGTAAACGACAGTTCGGTTTACACACTACAATCTGCTGATGCGGTAATCCACGATTTAATGTTAGCCGTAGTATTGGTAGCTATCGTAATGCTTTTCTTCTTGCACAGTTTACGTAATGCGATCATTGTAATGGTATCTATCCCAGCTTCATTAATTGCAACGTTTATTGGTATCGGATTATTTGGTTATTCACTAAACTTGATGTCTTTATTGGGTCTATCCCTTGTAGTAGGTATCTTAGTGGATGATGCGATTGTGGTATTGGAGAATATCCAACGTCACATGGAGATGGGTAAAAATAAAGTACGTGCTGCTATTGACGGGACACGTGAAATCGGTTTTACCGTAGTATCTATCACTTTCGTAATTGTGGTAGTGTTCTTTCCTATTGCCGTAAGTACAGGTATGGTGGCCAACATCTTACGCCAGTTTTGTGTGGTGGTAATTATTTCTACCTTACTATCCTTAGTGGCATCATTTACCATTGTACCGTTAATTTTCTCACGTTTTGGTAAGTTAGAACGTATTGAAGGTAAAAATGTGTTTGGCAAATTCATCCTTTGGTTCGAGAAACAATTACATAAATTCACCAATTGGATTACCAACATCCTAAACTGGACACTGAAAAACAAAGCAATCACCATTATTGGAATGTTTGTTATGCTAATATCTTCTTGTGGCTTATTAGTTGGTGGATATATTGGTTTTGAGTTCTTCCCTAAATCAGATAAAGGTGAGTTCTTACTACAAATTGAGATGCCTAAAGATGCATCTTTAGAACAAACCAACCTTTATACACAAAAGGCAGAAAACTATTTAAGTGGTCAAAAACATGTAGTTCAAATGATTACCACCGTTGGTCAATCTAGTGGAAACATGGGAGCTACTACAGCAACTGCATACAAATCTGAGATTAACGTAAAACTGGTAGATAAACCAGAACGCGACAACGTGTCTTCTGATATTATTTCTACTACTTATACCAGGGAATTAGAGAAAGTATTGGTAGGTGCTAAAATCAAAACCGTTCCAATTGGTATTTTGGGAACTGCTGATAATGCTCCAATTCAGTTGGTGGTAATGGGTCCAGAGTTAGATACCGTATTAGCTTTCGCTGAAAAAGCAGAGAAAGTATTAGCGAAAGTTCCAGGTGCTACGCAAACTAAACTCTCGGTAGAAAAAGGTACACCAGAGATCAACGTTAAGGTAGATAGAGATAAAATGGCTGCATTGGGCTTAAGCTTATCAACAATTGGTTCTACCATGCAAACTGCTTTTGCGGGTAACACCGATGGTAAGTTCCGTCAAGGGGAGTACGAATATGACATCAATATCCAATACCAAGATTTTGACCGTAAGGATATCGACGATGTACGTAATTTAATTTTCGTAAATCCAGCTGGCCAACAAATCAAGCTTTCACAATTTGCCGACATCAAAGAAGGTTCAGGACCTAGTTTGCTAGAGCGTTTGAACAAATCTACTTCGGTAACCGTGCAGGCACAAACGGTGGGTAGACCAACAGGTTCTGTGGTAACAGATTTCCAAGCTGAATTGGATAAAATGAAACTACCCGCAGGTATCAGTTTCTTCTGGGCAGGTGATCAAGAAAACCAAAGTGAAGGTTTCGGTACGTTAGGTATTGCCTTACTAGCTGCAATTATTTTGGTGTACTTAATCATGGTAGCATTATATGATAGTTTCGTTTATCCATTTGTGGTAATGTTCTCTCTACCGCTGGCATTAATTGGAGCCTTGCTTGCCTTGGCATTAACCAACAATGCTTTGGGTATCTTTACCATCCTCGGTTTCATCATGCTAATGGGTTTGGTAGCCAAAAACGCAATTATCTTGGTCGATTTTACCAACCAAATGAAGGCGCAAGGCAAAACCACTCATGAGGCCCTAATTTTAGCCAACCACGCTCGTTTACGTCCAATCTTAATGACCACAATTGCCATGGTAATTGGTATGTTACCTATTGCATTGGCAAGTGGTGCAGGTGCCGACTGGAAAAATGGTTTGGCATGGGTAATTATCGGAGGTTTGACCAGTTCGCTCTTCTTAACTTTGGTGGTTGTACCAGTAATGTACCAAATTTTCGATAATATTTTAGAGCGGTTTGGTTTCAACAAAAAAGGAAAAACCATTGAAGAATTAATGGTAGAACCTTACGACCACAAAGATGTAAACGAGTGGGAACAGCACCACTAAGATTTTAAATTTTTCCCAACACACAATAAGCCAGTCCCGATAGCAATTTGTTATCGGGACTTTTTTTATGTTGTTTTCTGATCGCTATTCTCGAAAATACAACCACTAAGACACGTAGCTATTCCGATTAAATGTCTTTTTTTTGAAAAGCAGAGGCAGTAGCTTCTTTTAAAGCAGGTCGGGCTTTACGCTACAATCTTTTTTTCAACGCCAAAGCTGTCAATGCCTGTCATACTGCTCCTGTCAATTCGTTAAACCTCGTAGGTTTGTAACGGTACAGCGTTTACCATTAACACTGGAGAAAGTTAAACCTACGAGGTTTCTCAATACGGCAATTGCAACAAAAAGGATTTTCGCTGCAATCCCGTTTACGAAACTCAAACCTGCTTTCCATAACTAATTTTTTCTCTGGTAGATGTAAGTTTTTCTTCCCCTTCGCTACTTATCCATAAAAATCATAAGTATGAAAAAGACAATATTGGTAATTGCAAGCATCACATCATTAGCTTATGCAGGTTGTGGACAAAACTCATCGCCCGACGGCAGAGCAAAATTACGCGACAGCGAACTTTCTCAAAGAATAGATAAATTAGAGAAAAGGCAAATTGTTATTTTAGATAGCCTAAGATTGTTAAACGAAAAAATAACAACAACCAGCACCGCTAAACCTAAATAATGAGCGAAACCGAATTTCTTCAGCTCCTTTCTGCCAACCAAGGTATTATTGGAAAAGTTTGCAACATTTACTGCAATCAAAGAGAAGACTATGAAGACCTGTTTCAAGAAATCACCTATCAAGCATGGAAAGGTTTTTCCTCATTTAGAGGTGAATCTAAATTCAGCACTTGGCTCTATCGCATTGCCTTAAATACTGCTATCAGTTCTTTCAGAAAAAAGCGGCCAAAAATAGACTTGGTATCTATTTTACCTGATACCTTAATCGATTATGCCAACGAAACGAATGACAAGAAACAGCACTTGCTTTGGGCAATCAAGCAACTCAATGAAGGTGAGCGAGCAGTTATCGCACTTTATTTAGAAGAAATGAGCTACCAGGAAATTGCCGAGGTCATTGGAATAACCGAAAACAATGTAGGTGTAAAAATTAACCGTATCAAAAACAAACTTCATCAAATTTTAAACCATGGAAACAGATAATCTAAAATCAGTTTGGCAAAGTATTACACCCGCTCTAAAAAGTAATGAAGATTTAATAAAGATGTCCAAAGAACGTAGCAATACAGTACTTGAACCAATGAGGAAACAAATTTATATCGAGCTTTTCGGCTTTATCGCTTTCTTATTTTGTTACTATTCTATGTTTGATGGCGCAAACAAACCATTAACAATTAACCTCATTATAGCGGTAGCCATTGTGCTTCCAATTATAAACCACCTTAGGGGATACCAGTTACAAAAGCAGTTTAAAAGCGGCAAAAACCTTAAAGATGATTTAGCGATTTTTGTAAATAAGCTAGAAAATTTCCGTGTAGAAACCATTATTGCCAGACTTGCATTTACGATTGGCCTGATGTTATTCTTTACTTATAATATCACATTTTCAGTGCAAAAATGGTGGGCAATATTCTTAATTTTTATCGTATTCTCTATACAATTCTTCTTTCTGCACAAAACTTGGTCAAACAGGATAAGCAAACTAAAATTGGTTTTGCAAGAACTTAATGGCGTTTGATAAAAAAGCCATCGACCTCCCTGCCCTACCAGGATCTATTGACAGTTATTTGATTGATTTTCGCATCAATGAACTCAGCTACGCTTCGGCTCCCCTAAAAAAGGAGAGAGAAGGCTAGGCGGCTGTAGAAAATCACTAATCCCTAGTCACTATTATCTAATTGCACTAATTTTCCTTACCAGCAAGCTGATTAAAATACCAAAGCAACCCACTACCGCAAATGAATAGCGCAAACTAAACAGCTCCGAAATATAACCAATTAACGGTGGCCCCATTAAAAAGCCAAAGTAACCGATACTAGAAACCATTGCAATGGCCAAGCTAGAAGGAATTTTCTCGTTGTTACCAGCAATGGTATAAGTCATTGGAATAATCACCGAAACGCCTATCCCCACCATCATAAAACCAATAGTGGCTACTACCAAATGCGGGAAAGCTACCGACAGAAACATCCCTGTAGAAATCACTACGCCACAAATTTGCAGCATGTTTTTTCTACCATAAGAAGCAATAAACTTATCTCCAATAAAACGACCGATGGTCATCATAGCGGAGTAAGAAGCATAACCTAAAATAATCCATTTTACTGGCGCATGTACAATCTCTTTAAAGTAAACACCACTCCAATCCATCATTGCGCCTTCGGTAGCCATACTACAAAAAGCAATTACGCCCAACTGTACCAAAACACCTTGCGGCTTAATTAAAAACTTGGGTTTTTCTTTTTGCGCCGACTTACCAATGAGCAAGAAGCGATGATTGATAAAAATGTGGGTCCAGCCTATAGCAGCAATAATCCAAAAATGAGTGGTAGTGGTCAAGTGAAGGTTCATCATTAACAGGCCCACCAAGGCGCCTGTAAATAGACCCAAACTCCAAGAACCATGAAACGAGGACATGATGGGCTTACCATAGTGCCCTTCTGCAGTTACCGCCTGCGTGTTTAACGCAATGTTGCAAAGGTTTCCAGAAATGCCAAATAGCAGTAAAAACAATGCGAGCTGCCAACCATGCGTAGCCAAGGCCAAATTGGTCAAACAAAGTGCATAAAGCGGCGTAGCCATGGTTAATATTTTCTTACTTCCAAAAACAGCTACCAAACGTCCAGAAAGCGGCATGGTAATCAGCTGACCAATAGGCAAGGCCAATAAGATACTGCCCAATGCCGCATCCGAAAGGTTCAACGCTGTTTTTAAATCGGGAATACGGCTGGCCCAACTGGCAAACACAAGCCCTTGGCCAAAGTAAAATAGAGATACCGCTAAACGAATGGTCTTTTTACTATACTTACTAGTTTCTTTAACGGACAAATCAGAATTATCGGCAATTGTTGACATGAAAGGAGGGGGATATTTTTTTGCAAAGGTCTGCAAAAACAAACACAACATGTCTATCTATCCCCCATTCTTTTGCTTTTTAACATTGAAATTACTTTGATTAAAACAAACCAAGTGCTACTCCAATCGACATGGCATTAAAACTTTTTCTAGCATTTACATTTCCATAATAAGAGCAACCAATACCTATGCCCCTATTGATCATCAAGCTATATCTTAATTCGTAAGGTAGCCCGACGGTAGTTCTTTTTTTGAACTTCTCCTCTTCCCAAGGTTCTCTATTTTGATTGAAAATGACGTCGGGATCTATTTTGGTAACGATGGAAAAACCTGAAGAAAAACTGATTTGCTGTCTTCTGAAAAACCTGTAAATCTTACCATATTCGAGATTAAATGTTCTGAGGGCCCTTACGTCAACATTACATTCACAATTATTATGAGACTTGTGAAAGCGTTTTTGATCCTCACTCCGCCCGTCGGTACCATCAGCTACACCTAGCCTAAAGTAATGATTTTCATACTGCAGGTACGCTCCTCCTTGGATGAATGTCTTGTAATCATCGATTACGCCACCTTGCATAAAGAAATAAAGATTATCGAAACTTAAGTCCTTATTTTTTTGTGCTAAAACGTTTACAAAAGGGCATAGCAGTAGCCCTAATGAAATAATTATCTTTTTCATCTCTTTATTTTTAAAGTTCAAATGATGTTATCTCTGCTTTAACCAGTGAAATTTGACGAACTACTTTAAGCTCATCACCTTTTCCAATAAAGGCGGAAGTCCACTTTTGTTAATTTGATCAGTATCCCAAAAACTCATTACACAACTGACGTAGTTGTTGCGTACTGGCGCTACTACAAAATAAATATTGAGTCTTTTTCCTCCTTCCATGGTCAGCAGTAAAGAACTGATTCCTGTAAAATCGTAGGTAATTTTTCGAGCGGAAACTTCTGTTCCTTCAAAAATCACCGCAACGGTAGTGTCTAAAACTGTCTTACCCTTTTTCTGATTGAAAATTCTCGCCACTTGGCTATCAATATCCTGTTGAGCACCTTTTAAAGTTGCGTGAATACTCCAACTCATTTGTCCATAGGATGGACATTGCATGTTGTTCACTCCTCGCCAACTACAGTTTCTTCCGATCTTAATCTGTCTTCCAGCGAAATTAATGCTATCTGTACCAAAAGAATTAAAAACACGAGGCGGTATTTTTTCATCTCTAATAAGAGGAACTAATTGCCTTTCCAAAACTTGGTTGGTTGCCATAAGAGAAGCAAAAGTGACGGCCAATATTTGATTGTTCTTGTTTTCAACAAAATAGTAGGACACGCTATTCGGCACACCTTTTGGCTCTTCATACTTTTTAACCACATAAAAATTGCGAAACCCTAGGGTACTGTCCCCTTGCACTAAATCCTTCTCTTTAATTTTTAACTTAGAAAAATGCTTTAAGATGTTTTTCTTACTAAATTCCTCGGCTTTGGTTTGACTGGTAATTTCTATCCCATCTACATTAAAAAAATCAGTCCCATTACTATAAATTCCCTGAAGCCTACTGAACAATTGATTTTCATTTTGAGCAAAGGCCGCGAGCGCAATCAACATCACACTCACGACAATTAATATGATCTTTTTCATTTTATGGATGATTAGTATGCTTCAAAACTACATAGCTTAAATCCATCGAATAATCTCAATAAGATATATACGCGTACTCAAATAAATCTTTTAAGATATTAATCTAGTCATTTCAATCAAATCACAAATCTAAAAGATACAATGAATTTGTTTTTATAGCCAAAAATTATTCTTTTACCACTATATTTACTTATAGAATAATCTTTTAACGATGAACGAGCAAGCTAATTTCTTTGAACGCATCAAGCAAACACTACCCAGTTATCAAAATTTAGCACAGAGTGTTGCTGATATTTTAGGAATCAGCATTAACGAAGCTTATAAAAAGATACGGGGCACCAGTCTTTTGAACATCAATCAAATCACGAAGTTGTCTGATGGCTTTAGCATACCTTTCCAATATCAACCTAGTCAATTACCTACTGTTACCTTTAATTACGTAAGTCACAGCGACCAAGCAGAACACATGACTGAATATTTAAAGGAAATGTTGGCTACGATGAAACAGATTCAAAAAAGCAAGCAAAAACACATTACGGTAACCAGCGATGATGTGCCTATTTTCCATTTCTTCAAATATCCTACGCTAACGGCTTTCAAATTGTTTTACTGGGCAAATAACCCTAGCATGCAGCAGTTTGATTTTGAGAAATTACCTAGCAGCATTTTAGATATCGCCTTGGAGCTTCATCAGGTTTATCTGGAAATTCCAAGTACCGAAATTTGGGCCAAAGACACCATACATGGCACCATTGAACAAATAAGATATAGTTTTGAAGCTGGCCACATCGGCAATAAGGCTGATGCTGTAGCCATTGTGGAACAGTTACGATACTGCCTTACAGATATTAGCATGTACGCCATTGGCAGTAAAAAAACCATCGACAACACCCATTCTTTTAACTGGTATCATTGCGATGTATTGGGTGGCATCACCTACATGGTTGATCTCGAGCAATCAATGTTGTGCTACAACAGATTTAACACCTACAATTACCTGAAAACCGAAGACCAAACTTTTTGTCTACAAACTAAAGAATGGATCAAAGGATTGATCAATAAATCGATGGCTTTTAGTGGACAGGGCGAAAAACATCGAAACAAATACCTTTACCAAGCTTTTGCCGAGTGCGACAAGCTGATTGACGAGATCAACAAAGCTTAATTCGCGAAATTCGTTTAATCAATTCTATGCAGGCTCTGCCATTATGATAAGGGCATTTCCAAAAACCTGCTTTCACTTCATCCATAGGGTTGAGGTTTTCATCAACACCCCAAAACCATTCACCATTTGTTTTATCCTTGAGGTATTTTTTCACAAAAGCCCAGCTATTTAAGGATTGTTGCAGGTACTGTTGCTTTGCCGACAATTGCCAAGCGTTAAAGAAACCCACCATGGCTTCAGCTTGGGGCCACCAATGATATTCTTTTATCCAACGATTTGTTGTCCCATCATATTCATACAGCAATCCACCATTTTCAGCTAAACCTATAGCGGCGGCATCAGCCATCTTTAAAGCCAATTGTTTAAAATGGACCATCTGCGTTTGATCGTTGATGATTTCAGCAGCTTCAAACAATAACCAGGCCGCCTCAATATCGTGCCCGAAAGAAACCAAGGAAGATTTCACTTCCCAGTTCTCCGCAAAAAACAAATGCAAATGGAAGCGCTTAGAATCGACAATATGTTCACGAAAATTGTTCAACAGTTGGATAATGGCATTTTTCAATGCTCCATTGGGCCAAACGCTATACAAATTGGCATAAGCTTCTATCACATGCAAATGTGTATTCATCGATTTTTTTTCGTTCTGATCTTTCTCGCTTAAACGCAAATCGGCAATAAGTCCCCAAGCTTGGTCATGCGCTTCAATGTAGCCCGTAAACACTTCATCGTAGCTATATTTTTCAAGCAATTGATAGGTAGCTTTTGCTAGCTCAAGGGCTTCTTCGTTTCGGGTAGCTTTATAGTATTCACTTAAAGCATAAACGGCAAAAGCCTGTCCGTAAACTTGCTTTTTGCCATCCAACAAAGTGCCATCAGGGTTTAACGACCAAAAGAATCCTCCATTGAGCTCATCATTAAAAAAGTCGAGTAAGTAACGATAGGCTCGGTCGGCAAGCTTCAAATCACTTTCTTTATTGCTTAACAGATATGCCGACGAAAAAGTATAAAGGATGCGGGCATTCAACACCAATCCCTTAGCCGCAGGTTGGGCTTGGTTCAAATAATCTACCTGCGCATAAAAACCACCTTGCTGTTCATCCACGGTATAGGTAGACCACCATTGCAATAGATGATTTAATTCTGTTTTTAGTTCTTGTTGATATTGTTCAATGGTGATGGAACCCATGCCTACAAACTTACCCTTTCATTCAAATTTACCATTGTATTCTTTTCTCGGTTAATTTTTTGGTTGTTGTCGATGATATTGATAATCGTTTGAACAGAAGTGGCAGATCTCAAGCCGTCTTCAGGATTGTGGGTTACATAATCCAACAATTGCGCTATACTGGTGGTAGCCACATGCATTCTAGTATCTGAAGAAGCGTAATAAATATACACCGTTCCGTCATCGTCTAATATCCAGCCATTGGAAAAAATCACGTTCGACACGTCGCCTACTCTTTCTATCCCTTCGGGTGCAATAAAATAGCCTGCTGGCTTATGTGTTACCTTGGTTAGGTCGTTTAAATCGGTCATGAACATATACAGTACGTACCTTAAACCCGCGGCGGTATTTCGTACGCCGTGCGCCAAATGCAACCAGCCTTTTTCGCTTTTAATTGGCGCTGGTCCTTGACCATTTTTGGCTTCGTAAACAGTATGATATTGCTTTTGGTCAATCACTTTTTCTTCTTTTACTTCGGCATTTTCAATAGTATCAGACAAGCCAAACCCAATTCCGCCACCATTTCCAGCTTCAATGAAACTATCTTGCGGACGGGTGTAAAATGCGTATTTCCCATTCACAAACTCAGGATGCAATACCACGTTTCGTTGTTGTGCCGAATTGGTTTTTAAATCAGCTAAACGCTCCCAATTTTCAAGGTCCTTGGTTCGGGCAATACCGCATTGTGCGATGGCTGCCGACTGGTCTCCTTTACTGGCTTTCGGGTCTCTCCTTTCCGTACAAAACAAACCGTAAATCCAACCGTCTTCGTGAGCTACCAACCTGATATCGTAAATATTCGTGTCGGGATTTTCTGTTTCAGGCATCACCACAGGCTTGTCCCAAAACTTAAACTGATCTACACCGTTTGGACTTTCAGCAATGGCAAAAAAAGACTTACGGTCATTACCTTCTATCCTTGCCATAAGGATATATTTTCCATTAAACTTGATTGCTCCCGCATTCAGCACCGCGTTTACCCCAAATCGTTCTATCAAAAAGGGGTTGGTTAAGGGGTTAAAATCGAACCTCCAATTCAGCGGAATATGTTGAGCCGTTAATACTGGATTTTGATACCGATGGTAGATGCCATTTTCAGTGGCTAGCTTTTGATTGGGTTCTTGTATCAATTGTTGATGAGCCTTTGTCATCTGTAAAATACGCTCTTCGAAATTTGTCTTCATGTTTTAATCTTCTAATCTATTCCACCAGGTTCTTTTTAAAATAACTACGATAACGGCTAAAACAGCCAAATTCACGGCCAACTGCGTGTACATTCCCGTAATGAGGTACATGGGAAATATGGTTAAGCAGAGTTGGGCAACAACCCCCAAAATCACGTTGAACATGTCTAACTTAAAATTTTTATTGCCCTCGAAAGTAGGTTCTTCTGCTACTACCAATTCATGGATGGGCTGCCAAAAGCCCCAAGGTTTTACATTTTTATAAAATGATTTTAAAACGGTCACATCTGTTGGCGGAGCAGCATATGTACCCACTACACAGCCAATAAGGGAAAGCACAAAAAGTGCTGGCCACCAAAATAAAGGCAATCCTGTAGTTAGGTATGGCATCAGTAAAGCTGCGCCGACACCTACCGCCATTCCCCAGAAAAAACCATTGGCATTAAAGCGCCACCAGTACCATTTTAAACAATTGGCCGCTACATAACCGCCATACAAACCACCTACTATCCATTGCAGAATATCGTTCACATCTTTGGCCAAGAAACCAAAAAACACACCCGCAGCGACTACCACCACACCTACGATGTAATTCATGGAGATAATTTTTTTGGTGGGAGCGGTTGGGTTGATGTATTTTAGGTAAATATCATTCACGATGTAGGCCTGTGCAGCATTTAAGGTTCCACTAAAAGTGCCCATAAAAGCACCCAGCAAGCCTGTTAGTACCAAACCAAGTACGCCCACTGGCAAAAAATTATTAATGGTTGCGGGCAAAATCTTCTCAAAATCGGTAATGCCATTGGCATCTTTAAGGTAGATTTGATTATAATACAAAAGTGCCAATACGGTTAAACCAGTCACCATGGTGTATCTGATAGGCAGCAAAACGATGCTCACAAAGCCCGTCATTTTACTGGCTTCCTTAGGACTTCTGGTACTCAATATTTTTTGCATATCATAATTAGGTGCTGGGCCAGCCAATGAGGCAAAAACACCCTTCAATAACATCATCATAAAGAAAAGACCAAACAGACTAAAACCGTCATCAGCAATTTTCTGATTGGCTTCTGCCGCAATCTTGCTCCAGTCGAGATTGAGTTTCCAACCAAAGAAAGGGTCGTTCCAACCATGGGGTACATTTAAACTTTGAGTAGCTAAATGCTGTACGGCAATGACACCGATAGCCAAACAGGCCATGGTCATGATGATGTATTTAATGGCATCGCCCAAAACAATGCTATGCATCCCTCCCAAAATGGAATAGAACATGGCAAACAGCGTGAAGACAATGCCATAAAAATGCGGCACATATTTATCCGTAATATGAAAAGGCACATATTCCTTCACATAGTCCCATGGCACAAACACTTGGATGAACTTGCCCAAACCAATAAAACCGTAAGCCAAAAAACCGAGGCAGCTAATAAGCGCAAAGGCAATGACAATGGCATGGGAGCCGTTCACTCCTTTTCCGACTAGGCCAAATCGCGTCTTTAACCATTCGGCACCTGTAGTCGCATTCGACCTTCTTAACCATTTGGACAAAAACATCATCATAAACACTTGGTTAAACACTGGCCACAGCCAAGGAATCCAGATGCTTTTGAAGCCATAAACAAAGCATAGCGCCACCATCCACATGGTGCCACTGATGTCGAACATATCACTGGCATCGCTAAGCCCCAACATATACCAAGGCAGCTTTTTACCGCCCATGAGATAACTTTCTTTGTCCTGTTTGGCTTTATTCTTCATGTAAAAACCAATCAGCACCATAGTGGCGAGATAAATGACGAGGATAGCGATGTCGATGATTTGCAACTTCATTAGTTTGGTTAGTTTGTTTGGTTTTGGTATATCTTTTTGTTACGGAGTTTTTTCTCCAACAACACTTTTGGATTTTGGGAGAAGCGTTTAAAATCTTCGGCCGAAATGCCTCCTTTGTATGGAGCATAGTAATGCATTTTTTTGGAAGATGGCATGTAACCTGCGTTGCGCCAAACAAGTACATACGAAAGCGGATAATCTTTAATGGCAGGCCACAAAGTACCTGTCCACCAATTTGGGTCGGGCACATTTTCGAAGCCTGTTTCGGCAAAGGCGGCTAGCTTATTTTTTTCGGCAGCTAGCTTGGTCACTATTTCCGATTGTCTTTTGATTTCCTGGATAAAGTTCTCTTTCTTCTTCAGGTCAAATTGATAGGTATCAAAACTCAATACGTCTACATAGTCATCTCCAGGATAACTGCGTAAAAAATCGGCTTCAGTTTTAAAATCATTGGTATTGTACACCATTATCAGGTGGTCTATTTTTTTGGTGTTCCTCAAATAATCGGTCGTGAATTGCCAAATCTCCTTCATTTCTGTTGGCGTGGTGGTATTACTGCCCCACCAAAACCAACGCCCTGTAAGCTCATGAAAAGGCCTAAACAACACTGGAATGTATTCGCCTTTGGGGCCTTTTAAGCTCAACAGAAAATTGGCAGCCTTATCCAACCATTGTTTATACAGCTCGTGCTTATCGCCCTTTGGCAAAATAGCCTTTACCGTATTGTGAGTAGTATCCCATGAGGAGCCGCCCGTTAAGGGATTATCAAAATGCCAACTAATGGTGATGACCGCTCCTCTTTCGTAACCTGCTTTGATGTAAGTCTTCATTTTCTCAAAAGGCACGCCATCGATGTTATTTGCCGAACCATGTTCAATTCTTCCGATATCCCATCCATACACGGCTGGATAATCGCCCGCCGTTTCCTTCACATCGCTTCTTCCCTCTTGATATTTCCAGCCTACGCCATAAGCCAAATCATCCTGATGGCCAAATAAAACATACTTTTTGCTTAAGGCATGTAAGTTTTGGTACAAGGCTTTTGTTTCCTTTGTAGAATTGGAATGACTGAGCTTTTGGGCCAGCACATTTTGCAAGCTAATTAAAGCAATCACCAAAGGGAGCAGGGTTATTTTTTTGAGCATAAATAAAGATTAATAGAAGCCAACATCGTCAATGTAAACCTGCGAAGCGAAATTGCTAAATTCCTGAAAGGTAATGTATTCGATGGTTGCGGGGTTACCAATATTGATTAGAGGCACTTGATAGTCCGTCCATTTTCCTTCGTTCAAAATCAATTCGTAAGTTGCTGCCGCTGGCGTTACCGAAATTCTAATTTTCTTACCCTGCGTGCCTGTGCCACCAAAAATGGATATTTTCACCATGCTGTAACCTGTGGTATTGAACTTGGACACCAATCTAAATCTTACCGCACCAAAACCTACATACGTCGCTTTAATGGCTGCTGTACCTCTTCTGTTATTTTCGGTACTGGCGAAGTTAAGCGTGCTCGAATAAGAGGTATTGGTCCACGAGTTCCTCAAGGCATCATCAAAAATGGTGTGTTTTAGACCGAAAGTTTTAGTGGCTGTTACCGAACCTACAGGGGTAGTAACCACCACAGGACCATAAGTTACACCCGTAGGCACTTTGACTTTGATTTGCGTTTGAGTGCTGGAAACGATGGTCGCATTTACACCATTGATGGTCACTGCGCTCAATCCTTTAAAGTAATTACCAGCAATGGTGATTTCATCATCCGGCACCCCAGCACCTGGCGAAAAATCTTCAACCAATGGAGAGGGTTGCCTAATTTTAAAATTAAGTGTTGCGGTTCCGTATTTGGTAGTTACCGTAATGGGGTTGTTAATAGGATCAGTCAAGTTTGCTGGAATTTTAACCGTAATCCCATTATCTTCGGCATAAGTAAGCGAATCCGCAGCAAGCGTTCCGTTAAAGTCAACCTTTTGGGTGCTTTTTAAGTTTGTGCCCTTAATGATGATCCAATCACCATAATCAACTGCCTGTAGCTCGGTACCTCTGTTGGTTAAATTAGTAATTGCCGTAAGTGTTGGTGGCGCGGTATTTTCTTCTTTATCTTTTTTGCAACCAAGGAGCACCAGCATTGCTACGGCAATGAAGTAGGCACCAAAATATTTTGCTATCGTTTTCATCTGTTCAACTATTTAGTCATTTAATGATTTACCAGCCTGGATTATTAGTTCTGTTGAGCGCTGTATTTGAATTTAGTTCGCCTAACGGAATAGGATACAATAGGTTTTTATTAGCTCGTAGTTTAGAGATATTGTTTTGCCCCGTGCCAATTTTATTCATCACCTGCAAATAAATACCCCAACGCATCAAATCAAACCGCCTAATACCTTCCAGATTAAATTCCCTTGCTCTTTCGGCCAATACAAAACTTCTAAACTGCTCAGAGGTCATGCCTGCAGGCGCGTAAGCCTCTGGTACTGGTGTAGCAGGTGTACCTGTCTTCAAATAAGCTCTCAATCTTACCTCATTCAGGGCGTTATAAGCTAAGGTAGTTGCGCCATTCACTTCATTTTCGGCTTCAGCGTACATCAGATAAACCTCTGCATAGCGCAATAAAGGGACAAAAGCGTCACTTCTTACCACCGTTGGCTCCGTTACGCTGTATTTAATTGTATAAGCACGTTCTGCCGTGGTAGAACCTGTATTATTATAGGTTACGCCATTAACCACTTTGTATTTTGCCGACTGCCATGAAGGATAAAAGATGTTTGTTCCTTGCAAAGTGGTATAATTATGGGTAATGCCATCCAACACCCTCGTATCAGTTTCGTCGTAATCCTTATAGTGGTTATTAGTGGTAAAAACGGCTCCCTGTCCAAAGGTTGAGCGTGCAGAAAAATAATTGCCAATTTCGTTGATAAAGCTGGTGCCCGATAGCGATTGTAATTCCCACATTTGCTCTTTGTTGTTCCTTCCTGCAATGCTCCACAAATCTTTCCAGTTGGGGGTAAGTGCATAGGGCCCGCCAGGCACCAATAGTTCTGCGGCCTTATCCCTAGCAAGCAGGAAATAAGCCTTAGAGTCAATACCTTCCAATCCTGCCACCACTGTTTTAGCATAAGTGTAATAACCGTTATCAGTGCCACCTCTCACGGTTACGTTTCCTGTTGCAGCTCCCGAACCAATGGTTAAATAAGTTTTCGCTAAAAATGCTTTGGCTACCCCCTGATTTACTCGGCCCACTTCTCCTGCTTTGGCATGCCCTGCTGGGAATAAATTAGCTTCTGCAGACTTAAAATCGGAAATGACCACGTCATAAGTTCCTTTTACCGTCGCTCTAGGCACATTGGTTTCAGGATTACTAGCTGAAATGGTTTTCAAATGAATGGGCACTCCGCCGTACAATTGCACCAATTGGAAATAGGCCCAACCTCTTAAAAAGTAGGCTTCTCCCAAAATTCTTTTCTTTACATCTGGATCAATGTCCGTAATGTTCACTACATTTTCCAATACAGAATTTGCCCTCGAAATAATGGTGTAACAACCTACCCAAGGCCCATCAACACCCCAATATGATTGTGGGTTACCTGCTCCTGTAGTTCCTAAATACCAATCGGCTCCTGAAACGTGGTCATCATCTAAAATAGTCATGTTCCAAAAGGGCTGCAAGTACATTTCCCAAGTGTATAAAGCAGCATATACGCCATTAATGGCCGCTTTTGCATCGCTTTCGTTTTTATAAAAATTCTCTGGAGAATAAAATGAGTATGGTTTTTCTTCCAATGCCTTTTTGCATGAAATGGTGCTTAACAAAGCCAAACCAATTACCGATACCGTTAAATATTTTGAAATCGTTTTCATGTGGTTAAGGTTTAAAAGTTGCAACGTAATGACAGGTTGTAAGTTCTAGAATTAGGGTAACCTCCCAAGTCTACTCCAAACAATGCGGGGTTATCGCCATAGCTATTGATCTCAGGATCGTAACCCGAATAGTTGGTAAATGTAAGCAGGTTATTAACGCCTACAGATACCCTCATGGCCGATATGGTTTTTGATTTTAGCGGAAGGTTATAGCCCAAGGTAATATTTTTAACCCTCACAAAACTTCCATCCTCAATAAATCTTCTAGAGAAAAAGATGGTCCTAAAAAATTGGCGCATTACTTTTGGCCCCGTAGCATTGCTATTGTCTTGCCCAGCCGCCCAAGCACCATCTGCCATTTCTTGGGTGATGTTTTTATTACTTCCCAAATTAGCATTAAAACGGGTGTTCATATTGATGATGTCGTTTCCTTGCGACCCATTGATAAACACGCTTAAATCAAATCGTTTGTATTTAAAATTATTGGTAAAACCGAAGGTATAGTCAGGATTTACATCTCCGATAAAAGTTCTATCGCCTTGCGTAATTGCCGTTGGATCATTATCCAAATTTTTATACTTGATTTCGCCAATGGTCCTCAAGATAATTGAATTACCTTGATTGGTATACATGGGGTCGTTCCTTACTTCAGCTTCATTATCATAATAACCATCCTCTACATAACCATACAACGCACCAATAGGCTTGCCCACGGTTTGGATAAATGGCGCATCGCCAGTAGAAATGTTACGGGCATATTGTTCTGTAACGTCAGCACTAAGGCTTAAAATTTTGTTGCGGTTAAAGGCAATGTTAAAATTTGATTTCCATTCAAAATCCTTGCTTTTCATCACCGTACCACCAAGTGTTACCTCCAAACCTTTATTTTGAATAGATCCTGAATTCACCAATTTGGTTTCAAAGCCTGTAGACGATGGAATGATCAAGTTCTGCAACAAATCGTCCGTAATTTTCTTGTACACCTCTACCTGCAAATTCAAACGGTTATTGAACATGGCCACATCAAGTCCCAAGTTATAGGCACTGGTGGTTTCCCATTTCAGTTTTTCATTGGCGGGGCCAGAGAATAAATCGTTGGCCAAACCTGTTTGAACAGCACCACCAAACACGTAGTTATACACACTTAATTTTGAAAGAGAGGCATAAGAACCAATCCCTTGGTTACCCGTTTGTCCGTAACTGAAACGCAACTTCAAATCGTTCACAAACTTTAGTCCCTTCATAAACTCCTCGCTCGAAACTTTCCAAGCCACTGCTGCCGATGGAAAACCTGCCCATTTATTGTCTTTACCAAACTTGCTGGAACCGTCCTGACGGTAAGACACCGTCAATAGATAGCGGTCATCAAAACTATAGTTGGCCCTTCCCAAAAATGAAATCAGGGTCGATTGGTATCTTGAAGTAATTACTGGCATCACTACTTCACCTGCCGCTAAATTTTCGTTCTGCAAAGCATCGTTAGGAAAAGTTTTGGCTTCAGCTCTTTTACTCTGTCCGTTAGTACGCTCATAAGTTCCCGCAGCCATCACATTTAAGTTATGCTTATTAATGGCTTTATTATAAGTCAAAATACTTTCGGCCACGCCACTGTTCCAAATGTTATCCGCTTTTAAGCCCCAGCCTTTCATCGAAAAGCCTTCGTAAACCGTTCGAGGATAATATTGGTCTCTGTTGCTACTAGAATAGTTGAAACCTACATTTTGTCTGAACTTAAAATCTTTCAGGAAAGTAGCTTCCAAATAATTAGATGAAAAGATATTTAGGCCTTTTACGGTATTCAAGATATCATTTACATAAATATAAGGATTGGTGATAAAAGCATCGCCAACGCCATCATAAGCAATGGGGTCGGAAATAGTGGAAGGAAAAGTTAAAGCCGACCTGATAACCCCCGCACTTGCCGCATCCGATTTATCCGTCCCTGTTTTAACCCCATTGGTTCGGGTACTTGCAATGGAAGTACTGGTTCCCACTTTAAAGGTTTTGCTGATATTTCTATTCAAATTTAAACCCAAGCCCAATCGATTGTATTTAGAATTGAGCACGGTTCCTTCCTGGTCTAAATAGTTAAAGGTCACACTATGCGTTCCTGCATCGGTTCCACCAGAAATGTTTAACGAATATTTTTGATACAGGCCATTTCTAAAGATGCGGTCTTGCCAATTGTTGGTATCGCCTACATAATCTTGTGGCCCTTTCGAATAATAAGTGTTTCCTGGATTCGCTGGGTCGGGCACATTAGTTCCTGGAAATGGGATGGTATAATTAGTGCCCGTATATTTGTTTGAGTTTAAATAAGCCAAATTTTGATAAGCGGCATACTCTGAGGCATTCAACACATCAATTTTCTTTGATACTGATGCGATACCTGCGTTAAAATTAGCTTCCACCTTATCTTTTCCGCTTTTACCTTTTCTAGTCGTAATCAGCACTACCCCATTGGCTCCCCTTGAACCGTAAATAGCGGTAGCAGACGCATCCTTTAAAATATCTATGCTCTCGATATCATCTGGATTAAGAAAAGACATTGCATTAAGCGTTTGCTTTTCATCTTCTCCCAGCGACATTGGCGTAGCCCCACTACTGGAATTGTTAAAAGGTACGCCATCTATCACATACAAAGGTTCTGTACCACCCAAAAAGGAGTTTGATCCACGCACTCTAATGCTTAATCCAGCGCCAGGAGCACCGTCATTTTGGGTGACGTTTACCCCTGCAACTTTGCCTTGCATGGCCTGCAACACATTGGTAGGCACGTCTCTGGTTAAATCTTCTCGGTCAATTCGAGCAACTGACCCTGTTAAATCCGATTTTTTGACGGTACCGTATCCAATAATCACCACATCAGATAGCGTGGTACTGGCGGATTGAAGGCTCACATTGAAATTGGTTTTGTTTCCAATGGCAACCTCTTGTTGCACTTTACCTAAATAGGAAAAGGTAATGATTTGAGCAGTTGATGGAGCATTAATGAAGAAACTACCATTTTCATTAGTAGTGGTAGAGATTTTAGCACCTTTTATGCCTACTGAAACTCCCCCAAGAGGAAGCCCATTTTCGTCCATTACCTTTCCAGACAGTTTTTTGTCCTGCGCAAACGCTTCGGCAACAAACAACACACATACAAAGAATGCTAATAAATAGGTGGTTAGTTGATTACGCATAAATAGTCATATTTGGTTAATTCAAAAGTAGCGCCCTTCATAGCCTATTAATAATACTTTATTATCCATTTATAGTATTTTTATCTCTAAAGATTGTTTTAAAACAAAAAAATATGGTTTATTGTACTGCAATACAAATCATTAAACATAAATATATTATTATATCTATTACAATCGTTAATGATATTATTTTATCCTTTTGATTTGTCTTTATTTATCTTTTAACATATGATAAAGGAAATTACCCCACTCACCACAGGTGATTGCTTTACCATTTTTGAGCGTAAGAAAAAGGATTTCGACTTTCCTTTACATTACCACGAGGAAATGGAACTCAATTTTATTTCAAATGCCAATGGCGCCCGCCGCGTGGTTGGCGACCATATAGAGGAAATTGGCGATATTGAACTGGTGCTGATTGGCTCGAACCTTCCGCATGTATGGGAAACCTATAAACTAGGCGGACAGGAAATACACGAGGTGACCATTCAATTTCACAAAGACTTACTTGATGAAAAATTTTTGCGTAGAAACCAGTTACGTGTTATTAGGGAGATGTTTGAAAAAGCAAAATGCGGTATCCTATTTTCCAGCGACACTGCAAAAGCCATTGGTCCCCGACTCATAAAACTTAACAAGCAACATGGTTTTGATTCGGTGCTTGAACTGATGTCCATTTTGCACGACCTGTCTACCTCCAGAAATATGCGTACGCTTTCCGACTCTACTTTTAGCCAAGCTGAATTTTCGTATTCTAGCCGTAGGGTAGAAAAGGTGATGGAATACATCAACCACAATTTCGACAAGCAGGTATCTCTTTCCGAAGTGGCTAAAATAGCCAACATGACCGAGGTTTCCTTTAGCCGATTTTTTAAGAACAGAACAGGGGCGAGCTTTATCGACAGCCTAATTGAAATACGTTTGGGGCACGCTTCTCGTAAACTAATCGACACCTCGGAAACCATTTCGGAAGTTGCCTACAACTGTGGCTTCAACAACATTTCTAACTTTAACCGTATTTTTAAAAAGAAGAAAGGCTGCACCCCTACCGAGTTTAGAGACAATCTTTCTGGTCATCGTATTTTTGTTTAATTTTTATGAAATATAGAATCGCATTACTTTTCGTAGCATTTTTCCATATCCAAGCTTGGGCCACCAAAACCACTTTCTACCCAGCCAACCACCAAAATATCCAGTACATCGGCCGAGGAGATTTCTCTAATCCCTTACAACCAAAATTTTGGGCATCTGGCGCTTACGTACTTATTAACTTTAGCGGCAGTTCATTTACCGCGCACCTCAATGATGAAATGTTGTGGGGAAATATCTTAAACTACCTGGAGGTGAAAATCGACAACCAACCCGCTTTTCGCATACGTTTATCTGGCGAGGAAAACAAGCTGTTGTTGGCTAAAAACCTACCCAAGGGCAAACACACCATCTTAATCTGTAAAAATTCTGAATCGGAAAATGGCTACATTTCATTCACAGGTTTTGATTGCGAGAAGCTATTGCCTCCACCAGCTCCTCAAAAAAGGAAAATGGAGTTTATTGGCGATTCTATTACCTGTGGCGCAGGAAGCGATGAAAGTGAAATTAAATGCGAAGCAAAAGGTTCTTCGTGGCACGACCAACACAATGCCTATTTTGCTTACGGTCCCAGTACTGCCAGAAATCTGAATGCTCAGTGGCACCTTACTTCTGTATCAGGTATTGGGTTGATGCATAGTTGTTGTGGCAAAAAAATCATCATGCCACCAGTGTACGGTAAAATTAATCCTGCCAGAGACAGCCTCGTTTGGGACTTTTCCAAATACCAGCCCGATGTGGTGACCATCTGCTTAGGGCAAAACGACGGCATCCAGGATTCAACTCAATTCACCAGCGCTTATGTCAACTTCATGAAAAAATTACGTGGTTATTATCCCAAAGCAAAGTTAGTGATGCTGACCAGTCCAATGGCTAGCCCGCAACTTAAAGCTGCTTTGGCAAAGTATATCAGTGCCGTAAAAACTACGCTTAACCAGAGTGGAGAGAATAATATTGCCAGCTACTTTTTCGAAATCAGGGCAAATGGTGGTTGCGGAAAACATCCCTCTTTAGCAGAACATCAGCAAATTGCGAATGAACTAAGCGCTTTCCTTAAAAAAGAAATGGATTGGTAATCGACGTGAGTTTGAAATAGGCATTTTGCAATTTTTCATTATCTCCAGCCCTAGCAATCCCTCTTCGTTCTACTAAAATCGCCTTGGCCTGTTCGGCAAATACAAATTGGCCTGACTACTAACTTTAACAGAACAGGGCGCAGCCGTGGATTTTTTTGCATACTTTTTTCATCTACAGGAAAAAAGTTTGTCCGCGAAGCGACAGAACCATAAATAGCAGCAGAAAACTGATATTTTGAGTCGAAGTGCTGATTGTATAAGTAGAACCTCAGCTCGGTCAAAACAGCCCGTAGAACTGATGCTGAAATAAATTCAGCATGACGAACCGACCATCTGAAATCTTCCTGACCTATAGCGAGGCGAAAAGCTACGCAGTACTACAGGCTTAAAATGACAAAAGATTATCGAATAGATCTTCCTACCTGTTGTACAAAACTGTGGAAGTTCACTTTCTTTTGTCTATCGCCCAAACGTACAATAATTACTTTATTTTGTGGGTTAACATATACCGACTGATGGAACATGCCCTGAGCTTTATAATCGTACACCTTTTTAGCATAAAAATATCTGCCGTCAGGATTTCTTTCCACTGGATAATCCAATCCTTCTTTCCCCAAAGAGCTTACCGCACTTACCGAATCCTTGAAGAACTTAAAGTCCCTAGTAGCCCAAAATTGGTTCTTATAACGTAGTTTAGTCAACGAATCTGGGTTGGTAGTTACCTCCACCCATTTTTTGGAAACAATCTGCTTGCCTTCCCAGTTACCACCATTTAAATAAAGTCTGCCAATTTTAGCAAAATCAAGCGCAGTCGCATTTAAACAGCAAAAAGCTTTAATGTTTCCTTCATCATCCATACTCCAAAGCGCATTACTTTCTGCTCCTAAGGGCTGCCATAAACGCTCTTGCATTTGCGCTTGAACACTTTTTCCAACAGCCTTCTCTAAAATAAAGGCCAGCACCTGCGTATTGATACTTTGGTATTCGAAAACCTTACCAGGCTCATGCTTCATCTTCAACTTGCCCACCATCTTTTTCAAATTCGCTCCGTAATAGCTACGCACAATTTTCGAAAACGGGTTAAAAGATCTTTCCGAAAAATCAAATCCGCTGCGCATATCTAGCACATGCTGTAAGGTTAAACGGTTAAAACGTTCATCGTTTTTGGCCAATTCTGGCAAATATTTAATCACCAATTCACTAGTCGACTTAATTTCGCCCTTATCAATGGCAATGCCCACCAAAGTGCCCACAAATGATTTAGCTACCGAAAAGCTAGGCTGTTTAGTCGTTAAAGCTTTATCTCCAGAAAGATATTGATAAATGATACTGTCGTTTTTAATTACCAAAAAAACATTGGTTTTGGTAAGCTTTAAAGAAGTGTCCAAATGCAGTTTTAATTTTTCATAAGCCTTATTGGGATAATTGTGCTTAAAGTAAAATGGCGTAGCCGATTTTTGGATGGTCACGTTTTCGAACTTGGCACTATCACCCAAATCAGGAATTAAATACTTAACAGACCTTAAAGGCACACATGCCACAAGAAAAAGTAAAATGGCAACTAAAGAAAAGGTAATTCTCATTGCTGCTAAAATACATATCTAAAAAATAAAACCATGCAGGAATTAAGGAAATTAAAATGGGTAGGAGAAAGATTTAATGATAGCTTAATGCTCAAAAAGATCTGTGGGATAGAATTTTGTACCTCGAAGGAGAAATTTGCACCTCAAAGGACCAATGGTTCTCCTTGGAGGACCAATGTTGCACCTTTTAGAAGCAATAATGTACCTCAGAGGAGCAATGTTTCTCCTCGGAGGACCAATGTTGCACCTTTTATAAGAAATGATTCACCTCGGAGGAGCAATGTTTCTCTTCGGAAGACCAATATTGCTCCTTTTCTAAGCAATGACGCACCTTGGAAGACCAATGTTGAATCTTAATAAACAAACCCAAACCTCCCAAAAACAAAAAATCCCACGGAAATAACCGCAGGATTTCTATATCATAAGCATTTAAAGCCTACTTTTTAGTAATCCGTAAATCAGCAAAATCACCTCCAGAACCCTCACCTACCCATAAACCTATTTTACCATCCTTACGGTCATTTAGCTTAAGTACACTTAAACAAGGTTTACTGCTATGGTTTACATACACCTCTATCTTGGGATAGTTCACTACAATCTTAACATGAAACCAATCGTTCGGGTCGGGTGCTAAAGGTATTTCCTTTTCGTATTTTCCATTTTGTTCCTCCCTTAACCTTTTCCATGGAAAATCAGGATGGGAAATGTATTGAACAGCGTGAATGCGACGAACCGAATCAGACGACTTGAAATTAAACGGACGGAAGTAAACGGCATCAAGTGTTTTCTCATCCTTTCCATGAAAAGCAATGCCTGTAAAACTCCTTTGTAGCACATCCTTCCCCTTAATATCTAATTCAATGATCCCATTGCCAAAACTCACCCCTTCCAACCAAGCCACACCATCTCCAGTAGTTTCAGAAAAACGAACCGCACTTCCATTTTTATCTTCAACCGAGGTGAGCGTACGACCAAACACTTGGAGCTTTCCTTTTTTATTTAAATCGTTAAGGTTGTATTTAACCTGCTTATCTTGTCCAAATACATTTGTTATAAAAACTAAAGCAATAATAGCTGGCAAAAAGTTGTGTATTTTCATTTTAAATCTATTGATAAAAAGTTTGACTGAAATTTAAGCAATTTCTAAGTGATGAAGTCTATAAAACAAAAAAATCCCACGGTAACAACCGCAGGATTTATATGATGTTCAGTCATCGTCAGCTAACCACTGACCACTAGCTACTAACCACTAAATATGTATCGCTCTATTTTCAGTAGCAGCCAAAGCAGCCTCTTTTAAAGCTTCAGTATAAGTTGGGTGTGCGTGGCAAATTCTAGCTACATCCTCTGCCGAAGCACGGAATTCCATCGCAACCACAGCCTCAGCAATCATATCCGCAGCACGAGGGCCAATCATATGAACACCTAAAATTTCGTCTGTTTTTTCATCAGCCAATACCTTTACAAAACCATCAGTATCCATGCTTGCTTTAGCGCGTCCACTCGCTTTAAAAGGGAACGAACCCGCTTTGTATTTCACGCCAGCAGCTTTCAATTGCTCCTCCGTTTGCCCCACAGAAGCCACCTCTGGCCAAGTGTAAACCACCCCAGGAATTAAGTTATAATTGATATGAGGTTTTTGTCCAGCAATAGTTTCCGCTACATAAATCCCTTCATCCTCCGCTTTGTGCGCCAACATCGCTCCTTTAACCACGTCGCCAATAGCATAAACACCTTTAACAGCAGTTTCTAAATGGTCGTTTACAGGAATTTTATTACCTCTCTCCTCAGGCGTAATGCCAATTTTTTCTAATCCCAAACCTTGGGTATAAGCCGTTCTACCAACCGCTACAATGCAATAATCAGCTTCCAATTTCACCGCTTCACCTTTAGCATTATCAGCAGTTACCGTTACCACTTTACCTTTAACCGATGCACCAGTTACTTTGTGGCTGGTTAAAAACTCCATGCCTAAAGATTTCTTTAAAACACGTTGTAATTCTTTACCTAAACCAGCATCCATTGTGCTGATAATAGATGGAGCAAATTCTACAACCGTAACCTTAGTCCCTAAACGAGCGTAAACCGAACCTAGCTCCAAACCAATTACACCACCACCAATTACAACCATTGTTTTAGGTACTTCTTTCAAAGTTAAAGCCTCGGTCGAAGTAATGATACGTTTTTTATCAACTGGCAAAAATGGCAAAGCCGTAGGTTTAGAACCTGTAGCAATAATTACGTTTTTAGTGGTTAATTTCTCGGTGCTACCATCAGCTTTAGTTACCAAAATGGTGTTTTTATCTTCAAAAGATGCCACACCTTCAAAAGCATCAATTTTATTTTTCTTAAACAAATAAGTAATACCAGCAGTGTTTTGAGCAACTACGTCATCCTTACGGGCAATCATTTGCTTCATATCAACCTTTAAATCTTTTAGGTTAATACCATGAGTAGTAAAAGTATGAGCCGCGTTATGGTAATGCTCCGAAGAATCTAACAAGGCCTTAGACGGGATACAGCCAACATTTAGACAAGTACCGCCATAAGTTTTATATTTTTCTACTACCGCTGTTTTTAAACCTAATTGTGCACAACGGATGGCACCTACATAACCGCCCGGACCCGAGCCTATAACAACTACGTCGTATTGCATAATCTTTTAAGAATTTTTGTTAGGGCAAATGTACACTTTACCACCTAAACCCCAAAAGTTACAATGTTTTAATGTTGTAAAAACTTGCTTATGCACTTCGCCTTACAGATCAAAGAAGTTTAAGGATTATTTTTTGAAAAGCTTCCTAAGTATTTCATCGCCCCCGCTAGCCAGGCTTTCCGCTACAATCTTTTTGTTCTAGCCAACCTGTCATTCCAATGAACGAGGAATTTATTTCTCGTCTACTTAATCAAACAGATCCTTCACTAGCGTTCAGGATGACAGCAATAATAACAAAAAGTATTTCCGCTGCAATCCCGTTTAGTTTACAAAGCCAATGCTATCTGCGAAAAATGCCTGTGGTTGGTGTTATCACCATACCACTCCCCTCCCGATAAATTTTTCCTTAAACCTCGTAGGTTTTAAAAACCTACGAGGTTTGTTATCCTATTCTACTGCCGACGCAAGTACCCCACTTGTACCTTTACCAAAACTTTCATTTAATTTTCCGCTATAAAAAGCACATGCTTATATTTGAGTATGATTAAATTAAGAAACCTTCCATTTTTTGTTGTGGGCCTAGCAGCTTTGCTTTTAGGCGTATTGGCATTTAGAAATGATTGCCCTACCGTGTGGTACATCATTGCCTTGATATATTTCATTTTAGGCTTTGCCTTTCGTAAACCTGTTGACACTGCCGACGGCGGCCACTAACATTTTGCCGTCATTTCGACAAGGAGAAGCATAATGGGGTACAAACCTATCCCGTTGCTAAATTTCTCACACGCGTTCGAAATGACGGTATTATTTTCATTCTTTTCTATCAAGAGCTTTCAGCCTCAAGCTTTCTGTTTCAGCACCCTAAACTAAACAACATAATGAAACGTATTATCATCACCCTCTTACTCTTTTCTTGCCTTTTTAGCCAAATCGCTTCAGCGCAAGAAACAGATTCTGCCTACGTACGTAACCATTACACCAAAATAGAACGCCTTATCCCCATGCGAGATGGTGTAAAACTATTTACCGCCATATACATTCCTAAGGATATTTCCGCCAACAAAAAATATCCGTTTTTAATTAACCGTACCCCATACACAGTGAGACCTTATGGCGAAAACGAATACAAAACCAGTTTGGGAGGCTATCCAGCAATGATGCGTGACGGTTTTATTTTTGTGTACCAAGATGTACGTGGCCGTTGGATGAGCGAAGGAGAATTTGAAGACATTAGACCAACCAACCTTAAAAAAGGCAAAAAAGATATTGATGAAAGTACCGATACCTACGACACCATCGATTGGTTAGTGAAAAATATTCAAAACAACAATGGCAAAGCGGGTATGTACGGTATTTCGTATCCTGGCTTTTATTCCACAGTTTCTTTGGTAAAATCACATGCAGCATTAAAAGCAGTTTCGCCACAAGCTCCCGTTACCGATTGGTTTATTGGTGATGACTTCCACCATGGCGGCGCATTGTTTTTAATGGATGCTTTTAAATTCATGACCTCTTTTGGGGTTCCTCGTCCAAAACCAATTACCCCCGACAAAGGACCTAAACCTTTCCAATTCCCTATCAAAGATAACTACCGTTTCTATTTAGAAGCTGGCTCGGTAAAAAACCTAAAGGATAAGTACATGGGCGACAGTATCAAGTTTTGGAACAACTTATTTAAGCATCCTAACTTAGATACTTTTTGGCAAGCACGTCAAATTGTAAGACATTTAAAAGATGTAAAACCTGCAGTGATGGTGGTAGGTGGTTTTTTTGATGCTGAAGATGCTTATGGCGCTTTCGAAACCTACAAATCTATTGAAGCGCAAAATCCTAAAGCCAATAACATTTTAGTAGCAGGTCCGTGGTACCATGGTGGTTGGGTGCGTGGCAAAGGCGACAGTTTTGGAGACATCAATTTCGGTACGCCTACAAGTACTTACTACCAAGAAAACTTAGAATTGCCATTTTTCAAATACTACCTCAAAGGCGAAGGCAATTTTAACGGTGCCGAAGCTAATATTTTCTTAACAGGAAGCAACCAATGGAAAAAATTCAATACTTGGCCACCCCAAGATGTGGAGCTGAAATCATTGTATTTTCATCCAAATGGCAAGTTATCGTTCACCAAACCTAGCGGCAATAACAGCTATGACGAGTATATGAGCGATCCTAATGCTCCTGTGCCTTATCAAGATGGCATCCAAGCCAACCGAACCAGAGAATACATGGTAGATGACCAACGTTTTGCTTCGAGAAGACCAGATGTAAAAACTTATCAAACCGATATTTTAACGGAAGACATCACCTTAACTGGCCCAGTACTGGCAAATTTAATGGTGAGCACTTCGGGCACCGATGCTGACTACGTAGTGAAATTGATTGACGTATATCCAGAAGACACCAAAGAAGTTTCACCTGCCGATAAAGATAAAATGATGGCAGGTTACCAAATGATGGTAAGAGGCGAGATATTAAGAGGCAAATACAGAAATAGCTTCGAAAAACCTGAAGCTTTTATACCAAACCAAGCCACCCAAGTAAAATATGCGCTGCCAGATGTAGGCCACACCTTCAAAAAAGGTCACCGCATCATGGTACAAATACAACACTCGTGGTTTCCATTGGCCGATAGAAATCCTCAAAAATTCATGAATATTTACGAAGCACAACCCAGCGATTTCCAAAAGGCCACGCACAGAATTTATCATGATCAAACCAATAGCTCTTTCTTATCTTTACCTATATTAAAGCAATAACATAAACAAGTCGTCATTGCGAGATGCGAAGCAATCCCATAAGAGTCGCTATATCATCGCTTTAAGATTGCTTCGTACCTCGCAATGACTAAAAATCAACCACATAAACACATAGCCTTCAGATTACCTATGTGTCTATGTGGTTAAAATACAATCAAATGAAAAAAATATTTACTCCCCTTGTACTAATATTGCTATCATCTATCACGTTTGCGCAAAACATGCTTGGCAGCAATGAAAAAGAAGAAAGAGCAAAATTTTTGAGAGGCGCTTTAACAGATTTAAGAACCTGTTACGACATCAATTACTATCATTTAGATGTGAAAATCGACATCGATAATAAATCAGTAAGCGGCAGTAACGAATTTGCATTCACCGCCACCAAAGATTTTGAAAACCTACAATTTGATTTGTTCGAAAATTTAAAAGTAGAAAAGGTTGTTTTTAAAGGAAAAGAACTGCCATTTACCAGAGAGTTTGCAGCTGTATTTGTAAAGTTCCCAAAAATAAAAAAAGGCAGCAGAGAACGTTTTACCGTTTTTTATAGCGGCAAACCCATAGTCGCTAAAAGAGCACCTTGGGATGGCGGTTTTATTTTCAAAAAAGACAAATCAGGCAATCCATTTGTATCCGTAGCCTGCCAAGGTTTGGGTGCCAGCGTTTGGTGGCCCAACAAGGATCATCAGAGCGATGAGGTAGACAGCATGCTCATCAGCATCAGTGCCCTAAAAGATTTAGATTGTATTGCCAACGGTCGTTACAGAGGCAAAACCCAAGGTAATGACGGCTACACCAAACATCATTGGTTTGTAGGTAATCCCATTAACAATTACAATATTGCTTTTTACATAGGCAAATATGCGCACTGGAGCGACTCATATGATGGCGAAAATGGCAAACTAAGCTTGGACTTTTATCCCTTGAAAGAAGACAGCACTAAAGCTCGCCCTCATTGGGATGCTGATGTAAAACCGATGCTCAAATCGTTCGAATACTGGTTTGGCCCCTACCCTTGGTATAAAGATGGCTACAAGTTGGTACAAGCGCCTCACTTGGGCATGGAACATCAAAGCGCAGTAGCCTATGGCAATCAATATCAAAAAGGGTATTTGGGAAGAGATTTATCTGGTACTGGAGCTGGTTTAAAATGGGATTTCATTACCATTCACGAAACAGGACATGAGTGGTTTGGCAACAACATCACCACCAAAGACATTGCCGATATGTGGGTACATGAGGGCTTCACTACCTATTCGGAAGTTTTATTCACCGAAAGCACTCAAGGTAAAACAGCTGCAAGTGATTACCTTATTGGCTTGCGCAAAAACATTGAAAACACGGCTCCAATGATTGGTAAATACAATACCAATACCGAAGGTAGCGGCGATATGTATTACAAAGGTGCCAATCTGATTCATACCATACGTCAGTTAATTAACAACGACGAAAAATTTAGGCAGATTTTAAGAGGCTTGAACAAAACCTTTTACCATTCTACCACCACTTCTGCCGACGTTGAGGCTTATATCATTAAGCAAAGCGGATTAAAACTTGATAAAGTATTTGACCAGTACTTACGTCACGCTGCCATCCCTACGTTAGAATATAAAATTGAAAACGGCACATTACAATACAGATGGATTAGCGACGTAACAGGTTTTGATATGCCTGTAAAAGTAAGCTTAAAAGCGGATGAGTACACGGTGGTTAAGCCAAGCAACCATTGGCAATCTGTAAAAGTAGATGCTTCAATTACTCCTGAGAACTTTAAGGTGGAACGAAATTTTTATGTAAACACCAAGAACGCAAAATAAGTTGCCATTTGATGCAACCATTATGCGTTTGAGTCGTCTTCATTATCGGGTATGGAAAATCCTGTACCCGATAAACCACTTAATTAAATATGAAGACAACCTCAATCCTTACACTCCTTATTGCATTAGCAACACAAGTTTCCTTTGCTCAAAAAAGAACCCCAATTATCAAAGCTAACGCGACACAAGTTAGCATCAGGGATGATAAAACCTTAATTAAAAACGCTTGGCATATCGTTCCAGAAGAGAAACTGGACGTTTACGTAACATCAGGAAAAAAGGTTACGTTTTATACGGACATCGACTCTATCTCTTTTAAAATTGACCCTAAGGTTGGAAAGTATGATTTTATTATTCTCCTAAACGGCAAAGACACCGCCAGAACGCAAATTAAATATCAGGAAAGTAGATTAGGACAGCTTAAAAAAGCAGCGAAATACAACAACACCGACAACCGTTTCATTCCAAAATTCACTTACCAATCTAAAGAAGATGCAAATTTACAACGTGTAAGAAAAGATTTGAAGCTCGATTCCATTGCAGGTACTGGGAATGAACTATCACAAATCTTCAATCTCATGCATTGGGTGCATAATTTAATCAGACATGACGGCAGCAGCAATAATCCTACCCTAAAAAATGCGATAGATCTTGTGAAAATATGTAAAGCAGAAAATAGAGGTGTGAATTGCCGAATGCTGGCGACTATTCTTAACGAATGCTATTTAGCCATGGGCATCGCTTCCAGATATGTGACTTGCATGCCTAAAGAAACAAAATTCGATGATTGTCATGTCATCAATATGGTTTATTCAAAAGACCTTAACAAATGGATTTGGATGGACCCAACCTTTGATGCTTATGTGATGGATGACAAAGGAAATTTACTAGGTATTCAAGAAGTACGTGAGCGACTAATTAAAGGCCTCCCTTTGGTACTAAATGCTGATGCCAATTGGAACAGAACCAACTTGCAAACGAAAGAAGAATACTTAGAAAAATATATGGCCAAAAACCTATATCGCCTGCAAAGTCAACAAGTAAGTGAATACAACACAGAAACTTCGGCGAATGGTAAAAAAATAACTTATATCGAACTACTACCTTTAGACGGTATTGAACAGGAGCCGCAACTAAAAGAAACAACCAATGGAAAAACAGGCATAACTTTTATCAACTATAAGACCAATAACCCAAATTTATTTTGGACAAAACCTTAAATAATTAAAAGAAACTACTGTAAATTTACGTTAGCATATTAATACTGAAATGAATTTCTAATTGATGCAACGTTTTCAAATCAAACAGTGTCTCTTAAGAAAGCAAAAACTAACCATGAGCAAAAAATACATTTCCATAGGCTTTATGCTAGCCGCAGTAATCGCGACAGCACATCCTGTACAATCAGAATTGCCTATTAATATCGGCATATCAAAATCAAAGCTGAAAACCAGAGATATTGAAGTTAAAAACTTCAATGCTGTTGCCGCAGGAGGTCCTTTACAGGTAATCGTTACTTTAGGTGCTACCGAAGGTATTAGATTTGAAGGTGATGAAGAAGCCATTGCATCACTGGTTGCAGAGGTAAAAGGCAACACGCTAATGATTAGACCTCAAATAAGCTGGACCAGTTGGTCGCACAAATATAAAGACAAAAAGATAACGGCTTATGTAAATGCAAAAACCGTTAAAGCCCTAACCATGAGTGGCGACGGTTCTCTCACTGTAAAAGGCACCATTAATCAAAATTCATTGACGACTACCGTAAGTGGTTCTGGAGTAATTAATGCGACCATAGATGTGCAAGATTATACGGCTACCGTTAGCGGCTCAGGAAAATTGAACATCTCAGGCGAAGCGGGTAAAACCAGCGCAAACATTAGCGGTTCAGGTAATTTAAGCAAAAAAGGCGCTTTAAAAGTAGCTAGTCTTTCTGCTCGCATCAGTGGTTCGGGTACTGCTTATGTACATACCGATGGTGAAATTAGTGCTTTTATAAGCGGCTCTGGAAGTGTTTACTATACAGGCAATGCCGAGATTAGTCAAACAAGTATTGGCTCAGGAAAAGTAAGAAAGGCAAATTAAAAAGCATAAATCAAAAAAAAGTCCTGCTCTTGCGGGACTTTTTTATGCAAAGGCTTATCTAAAACCTTGTGTATAATGCCAGCTGAACGGCATTATTCATGGTATTCACCGACGCTCCTTTGACGGCTTGGTTTAAATAACCAGCTTCAACATCAAATGCTTTTGAAACGCGATAACCTACCGCTAAATAAGCTCTATTCTGGTCAAAAGTACTTCCATTCAATTCATCTTTGTTTTGCAGGTTTAAGAAAAATTCATTTTGCAAGGCTACAAACATTCCTTTTTCAAAAGCGCCTGCTTGCTTTTTTAAGGGCTGTACCAACCTAAAGAAATAACGGAAACGTTGAGAAAATAAATTATCAGTTTGACGCTCAATAAAACGTTGCTCCAGCCTAAACCTGTGGCTTAAAACTGCCCCTTTCCAAGGTTGATGATTATAAATGTATTGTTGCCAAATACGATGTTCTGTTAAGGTAAATTTCGGCTCATAAGGTGTGGTGCCTGGTGCAAAAACGGGATACAAATGCGGTAAATAAGTCTGCGTAAACAAATAGCCTACCGTCGCATTTGAGTTCTTGTTGATATAATAGGTTACACCTGGTCTAACTAACAAATTTCTAAGTCTGTCCCAGTTATCTTCCGAACGCAACTGCAAATCAAAGTGCATGCCCCACTTATCATTAAACTTTGTACTATTTAAAAACATAAACCAACCCGTATTTTGTTGATTGGTTTGCGCATAGAGCATCGTGCCGAAAACACTGAATAAAACAACAAGTGTAATTTTTCTCATTTGGTTTTTAATTTGTGTGACAACGAAAATATCAAAATAACTGAATAATGGGAAAAACGTAACAGAAAGTAGACAAAGAATGATCAATCCGTCATTTCGACTGAAGCGCAGTCGCTAAATTTTGGGAGAGAAATGTTTGAGCAAGATAAGTCAAGTCCAAAGATCTCTCCGCTACGGTCGAGATGACGGTATTTCGTCACATTCTTCTTTTAGTAATGTGATGAAAGCCTTAGGCTCTGACCTATGTGTCATTGCGAGGCACGAAGCAATCTCCTTTTCATTTGTATAATTTATCGCTTTAAGATTGTTTCGTACTTCACAATGACGAATCGAATTAGGACTAACTTCGCTGCATTTCGTGATTCCCTCCTATGTGGGAATCATGAGGTGACAGCAAACTATAAAAAAGCCTTATCCATTTTCATGAACAAGGCTTAATATTTTTGAAAAAAGTTAAAAAAATCCTTAACTATTCTTCATTCCTTAATGTTTAAACTTATACACCTAGCAACAATCTAGCTGGGTCTTCCAATAATTGTTTAACACGTACCAAGAAACCTACTGACTCACGTCCGTCGATAATTCTGTGGTCGTAAGATAAAGCAATGTACATCATCGGACGGATTACTACCTCTTTATTCTCAGCAATTGGACGCTCGATAATGTTGTGCATTCCTAAAATTGCAGATTGAGGAGCATTGATAATCGGAGTAGACATCATTGAACCAAAAACACCACCGTTGGTAATGGTAAAGGTACCGCCAGTCATTTCTTCAATGGTCAATTTGCTATCTCTAGCTTTAGTAGCTAATTCAATCACAGTTTTTTCAATTTGTGCTAAGCTCATGCTCTCCGCATTTCTAATGATCGGCACTACCAAACCTTTAGGTGCAGATACTGCAATGGATACGTCAACAAAATCATTATAAATAATTTGATCACCTTCAATACGAGCATTTACCGCAGGGAAATCCTTAGCAGCTTCACAAACCGCTTTGGTGAAGAAACTCATAAAGCCTAAGCCAACACCAAATTTCTCTTTAAATTGATCTTTATACTTCGCACGTAAATCCATGATTGGCTTCATGTTCACTTCGTTAAAAGTGGTTAACATGGCGGTTTCATTTTTAACCGCCACTAAACGTTTTGCTACTGTTTTACGCAATGGCGACATTTTTTCAGCACGCTCATTTCTTGAACCCGCAACTGGGGCAGCAGGGGCAGCTTTTGGAGCCTCCGCCTTAGCAGCTGGCTTACCTGCTTGTGCATTATTTGCATCTTCTTTGGTGATTCTTCCATCCACACCGCTACCTTTTACATTAGCAGCATCAACACCTTTTTCAGCTAAAATTTTAGCTGCCGCTGGTGAAGGAGTACCTGTTGCGTAGCTTTCGTTAGAAGATTTTTCGGCCACTGGAGCTGCAACTTTATCTGCTGCTGGTGCTTCAGCCTTTGGAGCTTCTGCTTTTGCTTCTTTCGCTGGTGCTGCGCCACCTTCTTCAATGGTACAAACTACTGCACCAATTTCTAGTGTATCGCCTTCACTAGCTACTACTTTTAAAGTTCCTGATTGCTCTGCAGTAAGTTCGAAAGTTGCCTTGTCTGATTCTAACTCAGCAATAATTTCGTCCATTTCTACAAAATCACCATCGTTTTTAACCCAACGAGATAATACTACCTCGGTAATCGATTCGCCTACTGGCGGAACTTTGATTTCTAAACTCATATTTTTATGTATGTTGTAAGGTTGAAATGTTGTAAAGTTGAAACATTGTGGGTGAACAAAATCTCAAATCTCACATCTCAGTTCTCAAATCTATTTAATCTGCTTTAATAACACTTTTAGCTACCTTTTTAACAGGCTCTTTTGCCGCGGCCACTGAAATCTCAAAAGTTTTAGCCACAATATAAGCTTGTTGGTTAGTATGTTGTTTAGCATAACCTGTCGCTGGACTGCTGCTTTCTTTTCTTGAAATCACATCAATATGGCTTAATGCTGTTTTTCTCAATCTACGCAACAAATACGGCCAAGCACCTTGGTTTTCTGGTTCTTCTTGTACCCAAAGTACTTCATCAGCATTTTTGTAGCGGTTGTAAACAGCTTCCATTTGCTCCAATGGCGTTGGATATAACTGCTCAACACGTACTAAAGCTACTTCTTTACTGTTGTTGGTTTTTTGAGCATCCAACAAATCGTAATATATTTTACCTGAACAGAAAACTACACGCTTCACTTCTGCAGGTTTTACGTTTGCATCATCAATCACTTCTTTAAAGCCTCCAGAAGTAAAATCTTCTAATGGACTTACACAAAGTGGATAACGCAATAAGCTCTTAGGACTAAAGTTCACCAAAGGCTTACGGAAATCACGTTTAAACTGACGACGCAAAGCGTGGAAGAAGTTAGCTGGAGTAGTACAGTTGGTCACCTGCATATTGTACTCAGCACATAATTCTAAGAAACGTTCAATACGTGCTGAAGAGTGCTCTGGACCTTGTCCTTCGTAACCGTGAGGCAACAACATGACTAAACCGTTTGCTCTTTGCCATTTTGTTTCAGCACTGGCAATGTATTGGTCAATTACAATTTGTGCCCCATTAAAGAAATCTCCAAATTGCGCTTCCCAAATGGTTAATGCATTAGGGTTTGCCATTGCATAACCGTATTCGAAACCTAAAACTCCGTATTCAGATAAGTGTGAGTTATAGATATCAAAAGAAGCTTGTTGCTCTGAAATATTTAATAGTGGAGTGTACTCTTCTTCCGAATCTTCAAGGGTTAATACCGCATGACGGTGTGAGAACGTACCACGTTTTACATCCTGACCGCTTAAACGAACTCTTTTACCTTCGGCCAATAGGGTACCGTAAGCCAATTGCTCGCCCATGGCCCAGTCAAAAATATGGGTTTCGGTAGCCATTTTAAGTCTTTCATCAAATAATTTCTCAATTTTTTTGAAGAACTTTTTATCTTTTGGCAAAGTACTGATTCTTTTCGCTACTTCTAAGAAAGTGCTCTTTTTAACACCAGTTTCTGGAGAGGTTTCAAAATCTTTTGCAGTCGCTAAACGCATATCTGCCCAAGCACCACCAAATTTAACTTCAGCTAAAGCGGCGTTGTACTCTTTCGCCTCGTTTAATGAAGTTTGTAAGTGCGCTTTAAACTCTTTCTCCATTTCCTTAGCACCAGCCTCATCTAGTTTACCTTCTTTAATCAATTCGGCAACATAGATTTTCAATGGATTATCGTGTTTTTCAATCGCTTTGTACAATAACGGTTGCGTGAATTTAGGCTCATCCGACTCATTATGCCCAAATCTACGATAGCAAAGGATGTCAATGAATACGTCATTTCTGTATTTCTGACGATATTCCATCGCTAAGTTAATTGCGTAAACCAATGCTTCCGCATCATCACCATTTACGTGGAAAACTGGAGACAAAGTTACCTTTGCAATATCTGTACAGTAAGTACTAGAACGGGCGTCTTTGTAGTTGGTGGTAAAACCAATTTGGTTATTAATTACTAAGTGGATGGTACCACCAGTTTTGTAACCATCTAAACCAGCCATTTGAATCACCTCGTACACAATCCCCTGACCTGCTACAGAAGCATCACCATGGATTAGTATTGGTGCCAAGCGGCCGTCATCGCCATTGTATTTAAAATCAATTTTCGAACGGCTCATTCCTTCCACAATACCATCTACCGTTTCTAAGTGCGATGGATTTGGGCAAAGGCTTAAGTGTACGTTTTTACCTTTATTGGTAGTTACATCGGTTGAGTAACCCAAGTGATATTTTACATCGCCACCGAAAGGAGTTTCTGGATTGTAGCTTCTTCCTTCAAACTCTGTAAAAATATCTTTATAGCTTTTTTGCATGATATTGGCCAATACGTTCAAACGACCGCGGTGAGCCATACCCAACACAAATTCTTCAATACCTAAATCAGCACCTTTTTCAATTACGGCATCTAGGGCTGGAATTAATGCCTCGGCACCTTCAAGCGAGAAACGCTTTTGGCCCAAGAATTTAGTACCTAAAAAGTTTTCAAAAACAACTGCTTCGTTCAACTTTTTAACTATCCTCATTTTCTCATCGTTAGATAGTTTTGGAGTATTGCGTTCGCTCTCCATTTTGCCTTCTAACCATTGCAATACTTCAGGAGTACGCACATATTTGTACTCAACGCCAATAGAGCCACAGTAAGTTTGCTCCAAAAAGGCAACAATATCTTTCAGCTTTGCTGGGCCAATACCCAACTCAACACTTGAATTAAAAACCGTTTCTAAATCGGTAGTGCTTAGACCAAAATTTTCAATATTTAAGGTTGGTAGGTGTTTACGACGTTCTCTAACTGGATTTGTTTTGGTAAACAAATGGCCACGTTGACGGTAGCCATTAATCAAATTCAAAACATTAATTTCTTTCAAAAAATGCTCTGGAGCTTCTCCTCCACTTACATTCGTAGCATCTGCGCCTCTTCCGAAATCAAAACCTTCAAAAAATTTCTGCCATCCAAACTCTACAGAACTAGGGTCTTCTTTGTAACTCTGGTATAGGGATTCTACATATTCGGCATTGGTGCCGTTGAGATAAGATAAATTATCCATTGGTATTTTTAACTATTACGATAAGTATTGCAAAATTAGGATTTTACCTTTAGAAAAGGCAATAAAATCACATTTAAATAAATTTAAAAAGTGTAACTAAAATATAGACGGTTTTTTAGGCTCGAACGACCTGTGCAAACGTTCCTTTTGGGTCTAAAAATTTCAACAGCTTCTCAAAATCAAAGCTATTTGATAATTTTTGATCGTTTCCAACACCCGCTACCGCTGCCCAATTTCCCCAATTACTTGCAGGACAATAGTCTATCAGTTGCTCCTCAAAATAAGCAGCTCCCAACACCCAATTCAGGCCTAGTTCTTTAACGAGATAAGTGGCAACTAATTGCCTTGCTATTTGATTGATATAGCCAGTAGTATTTAGCTCCTGCATACAAGCATCTACCAAAGGTTGACCAGTCTGTCCTTCTTTCCAATTTTGCAATGCTGCAGTATTTTCTAAGCGTAACGAAAAACCATCTTTTCTAAACCCTTGAGGCTTAAAGAAGGTATTGCCGTATTTTTTGAACATGAATCGATAGTAATCTCTCCAAAGCAGTCCCAGTATAATTTGATGGAAATAAGGTTTCACGCCATAATTAGCCTCGGCTTCTTTCATTTTCCAATACACCTCACGCGGCGAAAGGCAACCTAACGCTAACCAAGCGGAAAGCTTAGAAACAATTTCATGTTTTTTAAGTGTGGCATTGGCCAACATCATCCCTTCTCCAGCATGCAAATACTCATGTAAATGTGCCAAGGCTTCTTGCTCGCCACCCTTAAAATCAGTTTTGATTTTAAGCATGCTTGCTGCAGGATCTTGCAGTAGCTCTGCCAGCTCAGGAATCTCACCCCAATCCTCTAAGCTTACAAAAGTAATGCTTGTTGGTGTAGTAAAACAGGGCTTAACCACCGCATCACGCTCTGTTTTCTTTTTAAATTGGGTAAAAACATCAGGAATATCCTTAATAGGAAAAGGCAAATCTTCTTTATTGTACAGCGTATGGCCAATAAAATGCTTAAGATTTACTTTTAACTTCCAAAGTGCATCTTCAACTTTTACACTTACTGCAGTTTCTTCGCTGGCTACTTCCCTGTGGTGATAAACCTCGGTCAGTTCGTACTTTTCAACCAGTTCAGGCAGTAGTTCTTCTGGATGCCCTTGCAACACCAAAAGATTACCACCCATTTGCTGTAACACCTGTTGCAACGAAGAGACACTTTCAATTAAGAATTTTGCCCTGGTAGCACCAGTTTTAAAAGAATGATAGGGAGTTTGCTCAAATTGGCGAGGATCGAATATGTAGACTGGCAAAATTTCATCAGCCTTGGAAATAGCTTCAACCAGCATTTCATTATCGTGCAAGCGAAGATCATTTCTAAACCAAACTAAATTTTTTTTGCCCATATCCCTAGCCATTCAAACTTAAGAGCTTGCAATTTGCGAAATTTTCGGCCAACTGCCTTTAAAACCGCTCCAATTTTACATATCTATAACATAGAGTGGTTTTACGTAAAGTTTGTGTTGCAAAACTAAAATTTCATCATTGTAATGAAAAGAAGAAACTATCTCTAAATCCAACTATATTAGCGGTCAATGTCCAACTTACTTTTTAAACATATTCAGAAATTTGCAACGGTGAGCGAAAGTGATTTTGCTAGCATCCTAGCGTTCTTCGAGCCTATTTCTGCCAAAAAGAAGGAAATTTTACTAAGTGAAGGACAAATTTGCAGACGACACTTTTTTGTACTCAAGGGCTGTTTAAGATTATTTTATGTAAAGGAAACAGGTGCCGAACAAACCACTCAATTTGGTATCGAAAGCTGGTGGATGACCGACAACCTAGCTTTTCTAGAGCAAAAACCAAGTGCTTTCAGCATACAAGCGGTAGAACAATCTGAAGTTTTGAGCATTAGCTACGAAGCACAAGAAAAGATGTTAGCCAAATTCCCACAAATGGAGAGGTATTTCAGGAGGGTATTTGAAAAGTCCTTTGCCGCTGCACAATTGAGGATTAAATACATTAACGAATACTCCAGAGAGGACCTTTATTTTCATTTTGCCAATAGCCAACCCGCATTTATGCAACGGGTGCCACAATATCTCTTAGCCTCCTACCTCGGTTTTACACCTGAATACCTTAGCGAAATCAAGAAGAAGCATTTTGGAAAATAAACAAAATGGAATAATAAGGTAATGTGATGATGAGATCATTTGATCGCATGGCAATTTTGCTTTCTTAAACCAGTTTAAGTTTCTTGCGAATAGCACCCTTTAGCTTTGTATCATTAATTCAACACCAATAATTTTTAACACTTGATACAATGAAAAGAATAGATTTATTAAGCCTAGAGCCTAATGCTTACAAAGCAATGTTTGGACTAGAAAGCTACCTACAAAACACTTCATTACAAAAATCTCATTACGAGTTGATCAAAATTAGGGCTTCTCAAATGAACGGTTGTGCTTTTTGCTTGGACATGCACACTAAAGATGCCATTAAAATTGGCGAAACGCAACAACGCATCTTTTTGCTTAACGCATGGAGAGAAACTAGCTTATTTACCGAAGAGGAAAAAACACTTCTAGATCTTACCGAAAAAATCACCCTTATTCACCAAGGCGGCGTTAGTGACGAGCTCTATGAAAAAGCAGTGAACACTTTCGGAGAACACTACCTAGCGCAAATCATCATGGCCATCGTAGCAATTAATGGCTGGAACAGAATTGCAATTAGCACTCATAAAGACGTTGCGAAATAGCCTTTCCCGTCATTCGGAGATATACTAGACTTACGAAGTTTTAGAAACTTCGCAAGTCTTTCAGTAACCCACCCGTCATTTCGAACGCAGAGAGAAATCTAGCTATATGAGATTAAACCTAGCAACTTTAAAAAACAAATCGTTAGATTTCTCCTCCTTCGGTCGTCGAAATGACGAAAATAGCAATGTCTTTACGGGAACGCAACCTCTCCCGCCATATCAGCTGGAATCAGTCCCAAATCTTCGACAGAGACACCCTTGAACAATTAAAAAGAGATTCCTCCTATCGTCGGAATGACAAAAGGAACGTAAGGAAAAGTAGTTAGGATTTATACCACCGTTAACTCCTGATAAATATCGAACATGCGCTTGGCATTAGCATTAATTTCATGATGCTTTTCCGCTGTTTTTCTAGCGTTTTTACCAATCTCCTGCCACTTATTAGGCTGAGTAATACACTTCAAAATTGAGCGATAAAACTCGTCGGCAGTATCCGCAATTAAGATGTCTTTACCATGCTTACAATCAATGCCTTCGGCCGCCATGGTGGTCGCAATAATACATTTCTGCATGGCCATTCCTTCAATAATCTTCACCCGCATGCCACTCCCCGAAAGCAAAGGCACAATCATAATGGCCTTACTGTTAATAAAATCCACGGCGTCAAACACCTCCCCTTCCACAATCAGGTTATCCGAATCGTATTCAAAAAACTGCTTTTGCATGTTCTTACCTGCGATATAGAACCTTAGTTCGCCGCTCAACTCTTCAATATCAGGCCAAATTTCATCCAAAAACCATTCTAAGCCTTCTTTATTTGGTCTCCAGTCCATAGCCCCCAAATGGAACAGCGTAGGGAAACTGGTTTTACTCGTATCTATTTTATACTTCGAAAAATCTAAAGCTACTGGAAAAACATCCAATCGGGTCTGGCAGCCCATCAGCAACAACTTTTGCCTATCAGGGTTGCTAATGGCAAACACCTGATGAAAGCGATTAATCTGTTCCGTTTCATAAGCCTTTAAACGGCGGGATAAAAACTCCAGATAAGTTCTGCGGGGTGTAAACCGCTCTCCCTGTGCCAAACGCTCCCATACATCATGTTCAATATGATGCGCTCTATAAACAAGTTTAGCCTTGCTATGGGCTTTCACGGTATCCAAGTAAGGCACTACAAAAAGCCCTTCAAACTGTACAACATCAAATTCCTGTTCACGCAAAACATTCTCCAAAACCTTTTCCGCATCGTGGTCATGATAACGGGAGACGTTGTACGATTGGTTCGAAAAAATATTGACAAAAGCATCCCAAACGTTCACTTCAATATCTACTGTAAACGAATGAAAGTTGATTTTTTCAAAAACAGGATCATAAATATCATCCACATCCACATACTGTTTAGAGTTGTTAAGGCTAAACAGGGTCAGCTCCACGCCAAGGTCAAGCAGCCCCTTTATGGTATTGTAAACCACAATAGGATAACCGCTATTTGGCGGAAAAGGAACTCTATGACACAGTAGAAGTACTTTCAATTTAAAATTCTATCGTAAGTTGCGGACTGGTTACATTAAACGTTTTTCGGTGGTAGGGAGATGGGCCAATATTAATCACGGCATTACGATGGGCAATGGTTGGATATCCTTTGTTCTTTTTCCAATCATATTGCGGATAATTCACATCCAAGGCTGCCATGTACTCATCTCTGTGCGTTTTTGCCAAAATAGAAGCCGCCGCAATGTTCAGGTACTTCCCGTCGCCTTTTACAATGCACGAATGCTTAATTTCTTGATAAGCCTTAAAACGATTACCGTCAATCACCAAATATTCAGGTCGCAGCACAAGCTGGTCCAAAGCACGGTGCATGGCCAAAAAAGAAGCATTTAAAATATTAATGCGGTCAATTTCCTCATGGTCAACCATGGCTACAGCCCATGCCAATGCCTTTTCTTCAATAATCGGACGAAGCTCATCTCGCTGTTTGTGCGACAGCTGTTTCGAATCTGTTAAACCCTCCAAATAGAAATCCTTGGGCAAAATTACCGCAGCGGCCACCACTGGACCAGCCAAACAACCACGTCCAGCCTCATCACAACCAGCCTCAATTAATTCTATTTGATAACAGTTTAGCAGCATATTACAAAAATAGCACTTAAAAAGATTTAGCTATCAGTTTTTAGTATTTAAATCAAAAAACGGTGCTACTTTGTTGATTAGTTTTCTTTGAAAAGCTTGGTAAATACTACGATGAATGCAAGCCCTGTGTTCCGTTTCAAGTCCGCACTCGCTAACTGCTGCGCAGTGCCACTCGCTTACGGGCTTTCCACTTCACCCAGGTTTAGTTTAGTTAAGGCAGTGCCAGCTAATATGCTGCCTATTGATCTGTGGAACTTTGTCAATCTTAATGATGGCGCTTTACAAGATTGACAAAGTTGTATCCCGGCAATTACGTTACTTGGTATAACAAGGCTTACGAAGTTTTTGAAACTTCGTAACCTTTCACAAAAAGACGGATAGATTGAATGGCAAACTGTGTCCAAAAAAATTCTGCTATTGCCCCATAAACCCGACCGAAGTGGAAAGCCCACAGTGAACCTTGTCGCAGGCAAGAGTGAACGAGGACTTGAAGCGAAGTGCGGGACTATCGGTTAAAAAGAGATAGTGAACCTGCTTTTCGCAAAAATTAAACACTTGTATTTTGGCCTTTTACATCAAAAGCGTCATACTTGTCATTCCGACGTTAGGAGGAATCTCTAAGAATATTACGAACCAATCCTATCCCAAAGATTTACTTCGTAGCTGTTCCGCGGTTGTCGCTACGCTCTGAATGACAAAAAAAAATTAAACACTGGTATTTTGACCTTTTACATCAAAGGCATCACGCAAGCCGATAGCAATTAAATTGAAAGCGTACACAGTGAGCATAATAGCCAAACCTGGCAACACGGCCAAATAAGCGGCATCCATAATGATATACCCGTAGTGTTCCTTAATCATAGTGCCCCAGCTTGGCATAGGTGGCTGTGCCCCAAAACCTAGAAAACTCAAGCCTGTTTCCAACAAAATAGCGGAAGCAAAATTGGCCGAAGCGACCACCAAAATTGGTCCAGCAATATTTGGCAAAATATGTTTAACAATGATTCGTCCGTTAGAAAAACCTAAGGCTTTCGCCGCTTCTACAAATTCAACTTGCTTTAAGGCCATTACCTGTCCGCGGACTAAACGAGCCACGTCAACCCAGGTAGAAAGCCCTACAGCAATGAAGATTTGCCAAAAACCCTTCCCCAAGGCAAAGGAAATAGCGATCACCAACAGCAATGAGGGCAGTGACCAAATCACGTTCATGAACCAACTGATGGCGGCATCTACTTTTCCTCCAAAATATCCTGCAATGGCACCTAAGCCTACCCCAATAACCATTGAAATAAGCACGGCCATTAAACCTACGGAAAGCGATACGCGAACGCCAAGAATTAAACGGCTCAATAAATCTCTGCCGTAAATATCGGTTCCTAAATAGTACGTTTTTTGATAGGTATTTTGACCAGAAACTAATGGATAGGCTTCTTCTTCGGCCTGCTCATCGTCGCCAATATACTCGCGGGCAAAAACTTTATTGCCCACTATACGGCTAGAGGTAATTGGAATACTTTTGAAGTTGGCTTCCTGCCCAAAAAGCATTTTTTCGAAAAGTCCTACTTGCTTAATATTTTCGTTTCGACTAACAATGAGGAACTGAAAAGTACGTCCTGGCTTTTTATTGGTCAGTTGCAGGTGCATGGTATTGACATAGGGGGTTTGATCGGGCGTAATTAAATAGCCCAAAATGCCAACCACCACCATAAAACAAATAAAAATAAGGCCAGTTAATGCAAGTGTATTACGTCTGAATTTCTTCCAAACCTTAGTGGATTGAGTAGTATCTGCCATGTTATTTTACCATTCGGCCTTTCCAATTATATTTTCCTGAATTTCCGGCAATGCCAATATAAATAAAGTAGATGACATGTAAAATATTGAGCGCTGGCAGCCACCAAAGTAGCGCCCTTCTTTTAAAGAAATTTGTCATTTGAACGAGGAAAATGAACTCAATCAACATTTTTGCTGCCAATTGAAAAATCAAGAAAGGAAGTGAGGCAGCAAAGAAAATACTCAGTAAAGCATTAACCACAATACTCACATTAAATAGCCAAATACTTACGCCTAAAATAATCACCGACTTGTCTTTATAGCGGGTACTTTTTGATGCCCAACGGCGACGTTGTTGGATAAATTCGCCAAGGGTTGGCTTGGCGTGCGTGTAAACCACGGCCTCTTTATTTTTTAGGAAGCCTATTTTATTTCCGTAAATGGCGGCAATTTTATGGAGCAAAAGCTCGTCGTCGCCAGAAGCTAAATCATCAATGCCTTTAAAGCCGCCCACTTCAATAAACGCTTTTTTCTCATAGGCCAAGTTGGCGCCGTTGCAAGTGCTCGGGTTTTTATTTCCGATGGTGGAAGCCCCCAAGCCAATGAGGTAGCTAAACTCCAGCGATTGCAAATTTTCGAAAAGAGTCTTTTCTTCAAAATAGGCCACTGGCGATGAAATCATTTTATAGCCCATCGTTTCGTAGCAATTTACAATGGTGGGTAACCACTGTGGTCCCATTCTGCAATCAGCATCGGTAGTGATAATTAAGGTACCTTTTGCCCCGTCGATAGCGGTTTGTATCGCTTTTTTCTTGTAAGAATTTAGGGCTTTGTCTTCGTTCAGTCGAATCAGCTTCACACCTTCAGCTTCATAACTGGTCACTATCTCAGCAGTACTGTCAGTAGAATGGTCGTCAATCACAATCAATTCAAACAGTTCTCGGGGATACCGTTGTGCCAGCACGTCATCAATGGTTTTGGCAATTTTATCTTCTTCGTTTCGGGCTGCAATGATGATAGACACCAAAGTTTGGGGCAATGCCGTATTTTTTTGATAGGGTTTAATTCTTTTCCACCCCACAATAAAAGTAGCCACCACAAACACATAAATGAGGGTTAAAAATGCCGAGAAGTAGTTAATTGCGTCTAGTATTTCCAAAGATGTTGAGTTTAAATACGAAATAGGAACCTAAGATAGCAGGAATTATAATATTGATGAGCCAAATACTGGCAATACATGCTACCACTACAATATTTTGATCGGTAATGTACTTGAAGAAAAATAAGGCTGTTACACTTCTAATGCCAATATCTAACAAATCTAACGAGGGTAAAGTAGACTGTACAAAAAACAGAATAGGCACCAACATGAGCACGTCAAGCAAGCTCAAATCTGGAATGAGCCAAAGGAACATGATTAAATACTGCGTGGTAAAAACAGCATATCTTGCCAAACAAAATAGCAGAACTTTAAGCAGTTCTTTTTTTTGATAGCGTCCTAAAACAGCATAGAATTTTGCGTATTTGCGGGTGAATTTTATCGACAGCAAAAGTCCATTAAGCCATTTGATGTTGAAGTAAAAAACCAGAAAAAACAAGGCAAACACAAAAGAAAGTCCACAAATTGCAGCAAAAAGAATAGGTTCTATTGGAATAAATCGATAAACAAAGATACAGGCGGCAATAGCTCCAAAAACATTGGTAAGCACCAATTGGCCTATATTCCCCACGGTCATTACCACTACACCTACTATCCGCCTTTTAGGTGATAGAAAGAAAACTCTGCCTCCGTATTCACCCAATCTATTTGGGGTAAAAACAGCCCAAGTTAAACCGCAAAATACCGACTCTATGGCTCGCCACAGACTAATTTGTTCCACTCGCTGTATTAAACGCTGCCACTTTACTGCCTCTAGTCCCCAGTTAAATAGCATGAGCGTAAAAACACTGCCGAGTACCAAGCTAATCTGCGAGGTGGAAATATCGTGCAGTAAAGCAATAAATTCCTTTAAATCGTGATGATTGGCTAGTTTTTTATAAATGAACCAAAAAGCAAGCGCTACTACGGCTATCTTAATGAGGTTGGACAGTATCTTTTTATAACGGGATGTCAAACTAAATGCTTTTTGTGTGTGCAAATATGCTTAATATTGTCGTATGTTGGTTGAAAAAAAGGAACGTGTTATTTTAGGAGTAGACCCAGGAACGGCAATTATGGGCTACGGAGTGATTTTGGAAAAGGGCAGCAAGATGGAGCTACTAAGCCTTGGGGTAATACGTCTCGACCACTTGGACGACCATTTTCTAAAGCTTCAGCGCATTTTCGAAAAAACCATTGGCCTTATCGAAAATTACAAACCTGATGCCTTGGCCATTGAGGCTCCTTTTTATGGCAAAAATGTACAGGTAATGCTCAAACTGGGCAGAGCCCAAGGGGTAACCATGGCCGCTGCCCTGTCTAGAAATCTTTCGGTAACGGAATATGCGCCACGTAAAATCAAACAATCAATCACGGGCAAAGGTACGGCAAGCAAGGAGCAGGTAGCTGCCATGCTACAGCGTTTGCTCAACTTTAAAGAAACTCCAGAGTTTTTAGATGCTACCGATGGTTTGGCAGTAGCGGTTTGTCATTCTTTTCAAAAGATATCGACCTCTGGGAAGAGCAAAACTTATACTGGCTGGGAGGCTTTTGTAAGTGATAATAAAAAACGGGTGAAATAATAATTATTTTCTCAATGGTTATCACCACCTAAGACACCTTAGTTCATTTTAGTTTCAAAAAGAAGACATGAAATTGCTTACGCTTGATGCACTTCTTTCTTCTTTGGAAAAGCCAGACTAGCAATAATACTCAACGCCAAAATACCCACAATAATAATCAACGAATGTTCGGTGGTAAAGCCCCAAGCTTTTAGGTATCCATGTCCGAGCATTTTCACGCCAATAAAGGTCAACAATATCGCCAATCCAGTTTTTAAATAGTGGAACTTATGGATAATGTTCACCAAAAGGAAGAACATCGAACGTAAGCCCATAATGGCAAAGATATTGGAGAAAAATACGATATAAGCATCTTTGGTGACCGCAAAAATAGCTGGAATTGAATCTACCGCGAAAATCAAATCGGTGAATTCTACAATCAATAACACCAAGAACAATGGCGTGACAAACTTTTTTCCATTGATTTTGTGAAAGAACTTTTTGCCTTCGTATTTAGGATGAATCTTAAAAAAACGTGAGGCAAACTTCACTACAGGATGATTTTCAGGGTCAATTTTATCATCTTCTTCCTTAGAGAAAAACATTCGTACCCCTGTAAACACCAAGAAAGCCCCAAACACGTACAAAATCCATTCGAATTGGTTGATTAATGCCGCGCCTACAAAAATGAAGATGAACCTCATGATGATGGCACCCAAAATACCCCAGAATAATACACGGTGGTAATATTTCTCAGGCACTGCAAAAGCTGAGAAAATAAGTACAATCACGAAGATATTATCTACCGAAAGGGCATATTCAACCACATAACCCGTTAAAAATTCAATGCCTAGGTTCTGCTTGTAAAGCTGTAAACTGGCTTCAAAATTACCTGGGATAACGCTAATGGGATGCTTATGTGCCTTAATGACTTGTTCCAGCTTGGCCATGCTATCAATACCATGCAGATAATCGCCTTTTAAGATCAACAGCAGGTAGAAACTTAGTGCCAAAACTACCATCACAAAACTCATGATACCAGCTTGTTTTAAACTTACTACGTGTTCTCTTCTGCTGAAAAGACCTAAATCAAGGGCAAGGATAAATACAATAAAGAGTAAGAATCCGCCAATAAATAACAGTTCGTGCGACATTATTTTTTACGTTCAGTGGTATATCTAACCAATTGTTCAAGGCCTGTTCTAGCATCTCCCTCTGGGAAACCATGCAATATTTCAAAAGCCTTGTTTTGGTATGCTAACATTTTTTGGTTGGCGTAATGCACGCCCTCATTGGCATTCACAAAATCAATAATTTCCTGAATCTTTTTCGGGTCGTCGTTATGACTTTTTACTAAATTGATGATACGCTTACGTTCTGATTTTTCAACCCTGTTTAAAGCATAAATCAAAGGCAAGGTTACTTTCTTTTCTTTGATATCAATTCCTAAAGGCTTGCCTACATCATCTGTTCCAAAATCAAAAGTATCATCCTTAATTTGAAAAGCAATACCTACCAATTCTCCAAACAGTCGCATTTTTTCAATCAGCTCTTCCGAAGCGCCTGTTGAGGCCGCACCACAAGCACAGCATGAAGCAATTAACGAAGCCGTTTTTTGGCGGATCACGTTAAAGTACAGCTCTTCACTAATATCCATTCTGCGCACCTTTTCAATCTGCAACAACTCACCCTCACTCATTTGTTCCACCGCTTCAGATACAATCTTCAACAAATGAAAGTCATTGTTGTTTACCGAGAGTAATAATCCCTTTGAAAGCAAATAATCGCCCACTAAAACGGCAATTTTATTTTTCCAAAGTGCATTAATAGAGAAGAAACCACGACGTTCATAGGCATTGTCTACCACATCGTCATGCACCAAGGTTGCCGTGTGCAGTAACTCTACCAACGCTGCTCCCCTATGCGTAGATTCAACAATACCACCACAAAGTTTGGCTGCAAAAAATACGAACATAGGGCGCATTTGCTTCCCTTTTCGCTTAACAATATAGTGGGTAATTCTATTGAGCAAAGGTGCATTACTATGCATTGATTCCTTGAACTTTACCTCAAAGGCATCAATTTCTGCTGCAATAGGCTGCTTTATTTGATCTATTCCGGGCATCTGGCAAAAATGTGTTTGCAAACTTAGTTGAATTTCTATTAAAAGCGTATTTTTAATGAAACTATTCGCATGAAGACTTTTTTCAGAATCATCCTCATCGTTATCGCTACGTTTGGCCTTGTTTATCTAATAGGCCCAAAAGTACAGGAACCTATTTACAATGCCGAATTACCAAAACCCATCGCTATTAATTCTGTATCCGCCTATGTCCATCAGCTCGAAAAGCAACATCAGTTAAAACCAGAAAACGAAGCGGAGATCATTTGGGCAGATAGCACCCATCGACAAACTGAATATGTGGTAGTGTATTTGCATGGATTTTCGGCATCTAAGGAAGAAGGCAACACAGTGCACCGTGATTTTGCTAAATCTATCCATGCCAACCTTTACTTAAGCCGCTTAGCAGACCATGGTATTGACACCATCGCTCCTATGCAGTATTTCACCGCCGACAGATTATGGGAAAGTGCAAAACAAGCTTTAGTTATAGGTAAAACTTTAGGCAAAAAAGTGATACTAGTGGGCACTTCTACAGGCGGAACATTGGCTTTAAAATTAGCCGCGGTTTATCCAGAAATACATAGTTTGGTGTTAATGTCGCCAAATATTGCCATTAACGATGATAAAGTATGGATTTTAACCCATCCTTGGGGATTACAAATTGCCCGATTGGTTACAGGTGGCAAAGAACGCTTGGTGGAAGGTAAAAGTGCATTGTACAAAAAATATTGGTACACTAACTACCGTTTAGAATCGGTAGTACAATTGCAAGAACTATTGGAAAGCAGTATGAATAAATCTGTTTTTAAGGAAGTGAAACAGCCTACACTTTTGCTTTATTATTACAAGAACGAAAAGGAACAAGACCCTGTGGTGAGCGTACCTGCCATGCTTAAAATGTTTGAGGAACTTGGAAGCTCCCAAAAGGAAAAACAAGCTTTGCCTAATACTGGAAATCACGTGATTGGCTCATCCATTACCTCAAAAGACATTCCTGCAGTAGAAAAAGCGATCGCGAAATTTGCATCAAAGTATATTAGCCAATAAGTATGACCAAGAAAAAGATACAATTAGTTTTAGGTAGCGGCGGGGCCAGAGGCTTGGCTCACATTGGAGTGATTGAAAGCTTAGAACGTGATGGATACGAAATTTGCGAAGTGGTGGGCTGCTCAATGGGTGCAGTAGTAGGCGGCTTGTACTGTGCGGGCTTTTTAGGGCAATACAAAGATTGGCTGGCTACTTTAACCAGAGGCAATGTGTTCAGTTTGGTAGATTTTACTTTTAATACCAGAGGTTTTGTTCGTGGCGAAAAAATTTGGACGCTCATTGCCAAGATTACGGGTAATCAACAAATTGAAAATCTTAAAATTCCATTTACAGCGGTGGCTACCGATATGCTCAACATGCAGGAAGTGCATTATCAATCGGGTGATTTGTTTGCGGCTTTACGTTCTACTATTTCTATCCCTGGGGTGTTTACGCCTGTAATTGATCAAGATACGGTATTAGTGGATGGTGGGGTGCTTAATCCGCTTCCCATTAGCGCCATTAAAAGAAGAGAAGATTGTGCAGTAGTTGCCGTGAACATCAATGGCCGAAACGAACCTTTGGTGGAACAGGAAGAAGCAAAACAGAAAAGCAGGAACTGGCTGCAACGTTATTGGAATAACAGCAACAAAAACAATATTCCTAAAATATCTTTTTTCGACTTGATGAACACCTCCTACGATTTTACCCAAGATCGTTTGGTACAATTAACCATCCAACACTATCAACCAGATTTGGTGATAGAAATTCCTAGAAATGCCTGCGGAACTTTCGATTTCCATAAATCTGCACAGCTTATTGAACTAGGGAAAAAAGCCTACGAAAAAGCCAAACAGCTCAAACAAAATTCTTTACAAAAAGCCTCTTAAAAAATGGAAATCAAAGACAGTCCTTGTGTAGAAACCCAAATGTTGATCAGAAAACCTATTGCCGAAGTATTCAAGGCTTCTATTGATCCAACGGTTACCACCAATTTTTGGTTCACTAAGGCAAGCGGGAAACTTGAAGTGGGGAAAACCGTGATTTGGCATTGGGAAATGTACGGCGTATCTGCCGAAGTGTTGGTGAAGGAAATTGTACCCCATCAAAAAATCATTGCCGAATGGGGCGATCCTGCTACCACCATTGATTTTAATTTTACCGAAGTTGATGAACATTGCACCTATGTGGTGATTAAAAATTATGGTTTCCATGAAACTGGTGACGATTTAATAGCGATTATAAAAGACGCTACTGGCGGATTCACCACTGTTTTAGATGCTTGCAAAGCTTATCTAGAGCATGGTATCAAACTTAATTTAGTGGGCGACAAGTTTCTCACCAAATAAGTCCAAATTGTTTGAAATTTTACTTAACATCGCAAAAAAATATTCATCAAAATCATGGGACTTTTTTCAAACATCATGGGCAACGCCTCAACCGTTAGCCAAGAAGATCTTTTAAAGAATTACGGACAATTACTGATCGATAACGAAAAAATCGAATTAGGTTTTAAATTGTTCAGAGACACTTTTATGTTCACCAACAAACGATTAATTATTGTTGACGTACAGGGGCTTACTGGTAGCAAAACAGAATATCTATCCATTACCTATAAAAGTATTTCGAGGTTCAGTGTAGAAACTGCAGGTACCTTTGATTTAGATGCAGAATTAAAAATCTGGATTTCTAGCGAAGTTCTTCCAAGCATCAAAAAGAAATTCAACAAATCTGTAAATGTTTACGACGTGCAAAAAGTGCTAGCCACTTATGTAATTGGATAATGATGATGGAATGGAAGAAATTGTTGTCTGCAAAACGTTGGGGACATGAGCAAAAGCAGATTAGGGACACAGACGAAGCCAGATCTCAATTTCAGATTGACTACGACAGACTGATTTTTTCATCGCCTTTTAGACGCTTGCAAAACAAAACTCAAGTATTCCCGTTACCGGGAAGCGTTTTTGTGCACAACCGTTTAACGCATAGTTTAGAGGTAGCTAGTGTTGGCCGTTCTTTAGGACGTATATTTTACAACCAAACCAAAAAGGACAATCCAAACATTGATACGGAAGTACCTTTAATGAGCGAAGTGGGCAACATTGTAGCTGCCGCAGCACTAGCGCACGACTTGGGTAATCCCGCTTTTGGACACTCGGGCGAAGCAGCCATTTCGAGGTATTTTACCAATGGAGAAGGCAAGGTTTATCTAGACCAACTTACTGAAGAACAAAAAAAGGATTTCACCCATTTTGAGGGTAACGCCAATGCCATTCGCATTTTAACTCACCCCTTCGAAGGAAAAGGCAATGGTGCTTATGCTTTAACTTATGCTACTTTAGCTGCCATTGGCAAATATCCATGTGAATCCATTCTTGGCCATCAAAAGCCTTTATTGCACCGCAAAAAATACGGCTTCTTCCAATCGGAAAAGGAAATTTTCAGGACACTTGCTACTGAACTAGGCATGATTGCCGATAGCGAAAATCCATTGGGATATTTCCGTCATCCGTTGAGCTTTTTAGTAGAGGCGGCTGATGACATTTGTTATGGTATTATTGACTTGGAAGATGCCCATCGTTTGCAAATTTTAAGCTTTGATGAGGTAAAGAATCTGTTGTTGCCGCTTTGTAAAGGTGAAAATTTAGTAGAAAGACTAGAGAATGATTTGGAGGATGATGATGCCAAAGTAAGTTTGTTGAGGGCTAAAGCCATTAGTACACTGATTTACGAGTGTTCTCACATTTTTTACGAAGAGCAGGAAGCCATTCTTAGCGGTACTTTCAACAAAAGCTTAACCGATTCCATTCCCGAACAATATTCAGCTGCCTGGCGAGAAATAGAGCGTGTTTCTATTGAGAAGATTTACAATTACCAATCAGTTATACAAAAAGAGGTTTCTGGATACAAGGTAATGGCAGGTTTGTTAGAAGAGTTTGTGCCTGCTTTGGTACATAATGATACGCACTATTACAAAAAACTAGTCAAGCTCATTCCAAAGCAGTTTCATACCGAAAAACAAGACCTTTACTCGAGAGTGCAAAGTGTACTCGATTTTGTATCGGGCATGACCGACTTGTACGCGGTTGATCTTTATGGTAAAATCAAGGGGATTTCTTTCCCTTCAATTTAGTGGGATTACTGCTGTTGTGGCTACTAAAAATAGCCACAACATTTTACCTGATAAAATGCTTCGGAAAATCTCCTACACGTTCGCAACAAACTTGTTCCATCACCTGTTTTAGCTGATGTTTTAAAACCGCCATAGCATGCTGCCCGCCTTTATTGCCTAAGGCAGCAACGCTATACATGAATGTTCTGCCTAAAAATGTAAAATCTGCACCAACGGCTAGCGCTCTTGCCACATCTGCACCAGACCTAATGCCGCTATCCATCATTACAGTGAGCTTATTTTTAAAAGACAGTAGATTTGCCAAAGATTTTACCGCCGATTCTCCTGCATCAAGCTGTCTGCCTCCATGGTTCGAAACAATCATTCCATCCAGACCCAAATCAACCGCCAGCTGGGCGTCTTCACTACTTGCAATCCCTTTAATCACTAATTTCCCTTGCCATTTGTCTCTAATGGTCGCAATTCGATCCCGATTTAACCTGCCCGAAAAGGTTTTATTCATAAAGGCCCCGAGTTGCCCCATATCTAACCCTTTTGGCATGTACGGTTTCAGTGTGGCAAATGAAGGTTGACCGTGTACCAATGTTTGAAAAGCCCAATTTGGTCGTCCCATTATTTGAAGGATATTTTTTAAAGTCATGCGGGGCGGCATAGCCAAACCGTTGCGGATATCTCTTGGCCTGAAACCAAAAGAGGGAACATCGGCCAAAATGACCAATACGTCACAGTTTGCTTCTTTTAGTCTACGCAAAATATCATCACGTAATACATCTTCTGCTGGATGATACAATTGGTACCAGAAATCTCCTTCCGTGATCTTGGCAATATCTTCTATCGCACTCGTTGATACGGTACTTAAGATAAATGGCACATTATGTTCTTTGGCTGCTTTAGCTAAAATGTTAGGAGAATTTGGCCAAATCAAACCCTGTAAACCTACGGGAGCAACTCCAAACGGTGCTGAGTAAGTTTTACCAAATAAAGTCGTACTCATATCAAGTCCGTCATAATCATTTAGATAGAATGGCTTTAATTGTACTTCTCTAAGCTCTGTCGTATTACGATATAAATTTACGTCTTCGTTACAACCGCCATCTAAATATTCAAATGCAAAATTTGGAATCCTGCTTTTGGCTTTATTACGTAAATCATCTATACCAGGATAATTTTGGCTATATTCTAAATTCATCTCGTCGTTTTTTTAGTTGTTTTGAAGGTTTGGCCAGTAAACATGCGTCTGTTAACCATGCAACAACGCTCTATCTAAATGCACATAACCGCCATCTACATAAATTAGCTGCCCAGTGGTATGGCTAGATTTATTGGACAACAGGAAAGCAACGGTATTGGCTATCTCTGTTGGTTCTGTCATTCGGTTTTGCAGTGGGATGCGAGCATTAATTTCCTTCAATTTAGCCTCGGCATCGGGTAAAGTCTGTATCCAACGTTCATATTGGGGAGTCCAACTTTCAGCTACTATTACTGCGTTTACACGGATATCGTATTTTAAAAGCTCTACTGCCCACTCTCTGGTAAGGGCATTACGGGCTCCATTTGAAGCTGCATAACCAGACGTCTCTCCCTGGCCTGTAACTCCAGTTTTTGAGGCGATATTAACGATGCTGCCTTTGGATTGCTTGAGATAAGGCAGGGAATAATGGGCCAACAGATAGTAATGTACTAGATTTCGGTGCACCGAATCCATAAATTGCTGATAGTTGCCGTTTTCCAAACTTACGCCATCGTTGAGACCTGCATTGTTTACCAATCCATCAATTTGTTGGTATTTGGCTATTACTTTACTTATTGCCATTTGGCAATCGTTAGGATCTGAAAGCTCGGCGACAACACTTCCACATTTACCGCCACTGTTAATTATTTCTGCTTCGAGTTTAAGGTTATCTGCTTCGCTTCGACCTATGATAATAGGTATTGCATTTTCACTAGCCAATACTCGGCATATTGCATTACCGATACCTTTAGCTCCCCCACTTACTAAAATCACTTTGTTTTTTAACTGTAGATCCATTTTGTTTAAAGATTATAGCACCTTATGGCGTTTGTTTCAAAAATCTTGTTTTGTTGCTCTTTTTCTAAGCCCAAGGTATATTGGTTTAGGATATGCTTTACTTCTGTATAGGTAGCGGCGAGTGTGCAAACTGGCCAATCAGAACCGAACATTACCCTATCAAAGCCAAAATGTTCAAACACAGCATCCAGATAAAAAACCATATCATTATACTTCCAGTGCAGCCAGTTGGCCTCAGTTACCATCCCTGAAACTTTACAGTACACATTTTTTTGTTGGGCCAATAATTTTATTCCTTCGTACCATTCCATATCCTCCTTTTTTGCGGCAATATCTGGTTTGGCCAAATGGTTCAATATAAATTTTTGATCTGGAAACTTCTCTGCTAACGTTATGGCATCCTTAAGTTGTCCTTTATGGATTAATATATCATAAGTATAAGCGTGTTGCTTTAGCATTGCTATTCCCCTCAAAAAATCTTCAGAGGCTAAAAAACCATCAGGTTCTGCTTGTGCAATATGTCGCCAGCCTTTTAATTGATGATGTACGGCAAAATGGGCCAGTCGTTCAGCAAGGTTTCGATCTCTTAAGTCAACCCATCCAACTACTCCTTTTATAAATGGAAATTGTTCTGCATAGGCCAACAAAAACTTGGTTTCATTTTCACTTTGATCTGCTTGTACCGCCACACATCCATCCACGCCATTCGCTTTTAGCTGCACTTCCAATTGAGCTGGAGTAAAATCGCGTTTTATGGCCATCATATGGTCAGTTATCCAAGCGTCTTTTACTGGCTCATAATGCCAAAAATGAACATGTGTATCAATCATTACAACGTAAATATTTTATCCATGAGCAGCCACTTTTCACCAGGTTTTGCAAATGGCAACGCTTGCTGATATTTCCACATCAGTGTTTCCCATTCTTGTACTTTGGGATTAGCTGCATCAGCTTTGCTTTTGGCTTCAAAACTAAAGCCATCCTTTACTTCCATGATCATCAACAATCTATTTCCCACCCTGTATATTTCCATGTGCTCAATCCCACTTTCCTTAATGCTAGTGGCAATTTCTGGCCATATTTTTTGGTGATATTGCTCATAGGCTAGAATTAATTCGGGATCATTAATAAGATCTAAGGCTAAACAATATTTTTTCATGCTGAATATGCTTTAACTTTTTGTTTACTTGTTCCCAATCCATCGATACCCAGTTCAACTACATCTCCTGGCTTTAGGTACCACGGTGCTGGTTTTTGACCCAGCCCAACTCCCGCTGGGGTGCCAGTAGAGATGATATCGCCAGGGAGTAAAGTCATAAACTGGCTAATGTAATGCACTAAGAAGGGCACATTAAAAATCAGGTTCGAAGTATGACCATCCTGCTTAATTTGTCCGTTTACTTTTAGCCACAATCTGAGCTGGTGCACATCTGCTATTTCATCTTTTGTTGCCATAAAGGGCCCTAGGGGAGCGAAGGTATCACAACCTTTGCCTTTGGCCCATTGTCCATTACGTTCCAACTGAAATTCTCTTTCGCTATAGTCGTTGTGTAAGCAGTAGCCAGCAATGTAATCTTCAGCTTCCGCTAAGCTTACATAAGAAGCTTTTTTGCCGATAACGATCGCTAGTTCTATTTCCCAATCTGTTTTGACACTGTTTTTGGGAATCATCAGATCGTCATCAGGACCAACAATTGCGGTAGTCGATTTAAAAAACAAAATCGGCTCTTTAGGAATTGGCGCATTGGTCTCGTGGGCATGGTCAAGATAATTTAACCCCACACAGAGTAGTTTAGAAGGCCTCGCTACAGGCGGCCCCAAACGTACATTGGGATCTATTTTTTTTAGTTCTATTTCCTTGGTCGCATTTTTCAGGTTTTCCAGTCCATTTGTGGCAAAAAAAGCTTCATCGTAATCCTTTACAATTTCAGATACGTCGAAATATTCTCCGTTAATGATTAATCCTGGTTTTTCTTCGCCTATTGGGCCAAATCTGATTAGTTTCATTCGTGCTATGGTAGTTCTAATTTAACAATAGTATCTATCGAGGCGGGGTCTTTTTTCACCATCAAATGCAATCCGCCATTTTCTAGCCTATACTGCACTTTGGCGCCACCATCAAAAAGCACCGCACTTTTTGGCTTTTGATCAAAACCTGGCAGCACGATATAGTCTGCACCGCTATCGTTGAGCAGATGCACGTAAATGGTTTTCCCTTTTCTGGTAGCCAAGCCCCATGTTTGAGGCTTTATCACATTGCCTTTGGTGCCATAAATCGTTTCTCCGTATTTGGCCATCCATTTACCTGTTGCTTGCAAAGTATCTACAAATTCTTCTTGTATTTTACCATTTGGCATCGGGCCTACATTCAACAACAGATTGGCATTACGACCAGCAGCACCTACTAGGAAATGAACCACTTGTTTTTCAGATTTGTATTTATTGTCGGTGAGGTTAAAGCCCCATGAATCGTTCATCGTTTCGCAGGTTTCTATCGGCAGTTGATCGGAAGGTTCTTGGAAGCTTAGTCCAGCTTTATTTTCTCCTGGCAAATCCTTTTCAAACATCTGGAAATCTTCGCCAGAAAACGGACTTAAATGATGGTTGTTCCCAATAAGAGCCCAGGGCTGTAATTTGTGGATGAGCCCGTAAATTTCATCGTATTTCCAATTTATCCTCGAAGATCTGTCTTTTTCACCTTCGGGAGCCGTTTGGTCCCAATGTCCATCGAACCAAATGCCGTCAATTTTACCGCATTTGGTCAAAAGTTCAGTCAACTGATTTTTCATGAACTGCAAGTAAGAGGCATAATCACCTTTTTTACCTAACCTACCTGTTTTTTGTCCAGTTTTGCCAGTTTCATGTGGATAATCTTCACGGCGCCAATCAAGCAATGAATAGTATAGAAACAGTTTAATGCCCTGTTTGTGGCATTCATTGGCAAGCATTTTCACAATATCCTTTTTGTAAGGTGTATTCATGATATTAAAATCCGAATATTTGGTGTCCCACATACTGAAACCATCATGGTGGCGGGTAATCAAGGTGATGTATTTCATGCCTGCGCTTTTGGCTAAACTTACATAGGCTGCCGCATTGAACTCAATTGGATTAAAAAAATCCTTTAAACGGTTATAGTCTTTTACTTTGATGTTGCGATTATTCATAACCCACTCCCCACTACCAGGTATGCTGAATGGACCCCAATGGATAAACAACCCGAAACGCATGGCTTCAAAAGCTTTTCTAGCTTCCAGATTTTCCTTTGTTGGTACATATTGGGCTTTTGTTTGTAGTAAAGCCAGTAACAGGAAGCAAACGGTAAACAATCTCTTCGCGATCATAATTTTAAAAATTAAAAAACTGATTAAGGTGATAACTTTGACTATTTTTTGTTACAAGAATGATGAGCAGATCGTTCATTTCAATTATTTAAGGTGGTAAATCCGCCGTCAATGGGATAATCTACGCCTGTAATGAACGAAGCTTCGTCGCTACATAAATATAGTGCTAAATATCCAATTTCTTCAGGGTTGGCCATCCTCCCTATGGGTTGTGATTTTGATAGTTTCTCAAACATTTCAATTTGATTATCACCATAATTTTCAACCAAAAAGCCATCTACAAAAGGTGTATGTACTCGGGCTGGCGAGATAGAAATGCAACGGATATTTTCATGCAGGTAATCTTTGGCAACGCTCATTGTCATGGCTTTAACAGCACCCTTCGCCGTGCTGTAAGCAAACCTGTCGGCCAAACCCACTAAAGCGGCAATAGAAGCCATGTTTAAAATCACTCCACCGTTACTTTTCCGCAGTTGTGGAATAACAGCCCTGATGCAGTTGTAAACGCCCTTTACATTAACGTTCATGATCCTATCAAAATCCTCTTCGCTGGTATTATCTGCCCTACCAACATGCGCAATGCCAGCATTGTTAACCAGTACATGTACCGCTCCAATTTTTTCGAAAACCTGCTCTACCTCTGACTGGATGGCCACATTACATTGATGGGCGACCGCTTTTAGCCCTTGTAGGGTAATTTCGGATACTGTTTGATTGGCTCTTCTGGCATCCATCTCCAGAATGTGAACTTCTGCACCTTTTTGTGCAAGTGCAACGGCTATGGCTTTACCAATACCACTTCCTCCGCCGGTAACAACCGCTTTCTTGTTTTGAAATGAAAACATATCACTCTTTTAAATTATAAACTCACTCCTCTTTTCCAGGGGATAAAATCGTCTTGATTCAATTGTACAGCCTTGGGAATTTCCTCACCGCTAGCTACCCTAATGCAGTATTCTAAAATCTCTTCACCTAGTTGTGCTATGGTTTTTTCTCCTGTGATGATTGGTCCTGCATCAATATCAATGATGTCGGCCATTCGTTTGGCCAATGCAGAATTGGTAGCCACCTTAATCGTAGGGCATATTGGATTTCCTGTAGGTGTTCCCAAACCAGTTGTAAACAGAATTAAGGTTGCTCCTGCTGCCGCTTTACCTGTAGTAGCTTCCACATCGTTTCCTGGTGTGCAAACTAAGCTAAGGCCCGGTTTGGTAGCTGGTTCGGTATAATCAAGCACATCCACAATACTCGCCATACCAGCCTTTCGGGCTGCACCCATTGATTTAATAGCATCGGTAATTAATCCGTCTTTGATATTTCCTGGCGAGGGGTTCATGTAAAAACCAGAGCCAGCTTGATGTGCTAACTCCTCGTACTCTTGCATCAGCCGTATGAACTTACGTGCTGATTCTTCATTTTCGCATCTATCGATTATTTCCTGTTCAGCTCCGTTTAATTCGGGGAACTCGGCCAACAGCACCTTGGCTCCTAAAGCCACCAATAGGTCGGCACAGTGGCCAACGGCTGGATTGGCGGAAATCCCACTAAAACCATCGCTGCCACCACATTTCACTCCTACACAAAGCTGGCTCAATGGAGCATCTTTACGTTCGATTTCGTTAACCTTTATCAGTTCCTTTAATGTTTCCTTAATCGCATCTTTAACAAGGTGCTCTTCGCTTTGCGCTTTCTGTTGTTCAAAAATCAATAAAGGTTTATCAAAAGATGGATTTCGTTGTCTTAAATCAGTTTTAAAATCCGATACTTGCAAATGTTGACAACCTAAACTCAGCACGGTTATCCCAGCTACGTTCGGATGATCGGCATAAGCGGCTAAAAGCATACTCAAGGTATGACTATCCTGTCTTGTTCCACCGCAACCACCATTATGATTAAGAAATTTAATTCCATCTATATTTTTAAAAATACGGTGTTGCTGTAAATTTGGGCTCGACAATACCGAATCTAAATCTGCTCCACTCTGATAGGCCGCAATAAGATCATGTGTATAATTTTTGTACTTAGATCCTACAGCATAGCCAAGTTCATTATGCAATGCTTCTCGAATTACATCTAGATTTCGGTTTTCGCAGAAAACAGTAGGTATAAAAAGCCAATAATTGGCCGTACCTACTGTTCCATTACTGCGACGATAGCCTTTAAATGTACGGCTAGCATAATTACCAATATTAGGCTGTTGCCATTGGTAATTTGTCTTTCTGTAAATATAGGGATCAGTAGCGTGTTTAGTATTTTCAATAGTCATTCGGCGGCCTGCGTTCACATCAAATTGGATTCTGCCGACCAGCACTCCGTACATAAATACTCCGTCACCGCGTTTCATGGGCTGAGTAAAAAACTTATGCTTGGCAGGAATATCTTCTTGCAGGATATAATCCTCTCCTTCAAAATTGACCATAGTACCTTTGGATAGGTCGCTCAAAGCAACCAGCACATTATCATGGGTATTTATTTTTAAAACTTTATTCATCTTACTTTAATGAAGGTTTATGCCCTCTATAGCCAAAAAAGGCCACAACAAGCAAACATATCAGCGGTACACTATACCCATATTGGATATTGTTGGTTAAATCAGCGATGTAGCCTAGCGCCAATGGAATAATTGCCCCGCCCACAACCGACATTACAATTAAACTGGATGCGGTTTTAGTGTCTTCACCTAAGTTTTTAACCCCTAGGGCAAATATGGTTGGGAACATGATGGAGATAAAAAAGCCAATACCTAGCAGACAGTATATGGTGTAAGCGTTATGGCCAAAGATGGCTACAAGCGTTAAAATAATAGCCACAATACTGTATATAGTCAGTAACTTCGGAGCTTCAATAAATTTCATAAAAATTGTTCCAACGACTCTACCTATCATAAACAGGGCTCCATATACCGCTAAATAATTACTAGCAACTTGATGATTTAATCCTGCGGCCTTTTCAGCATAAACCAAAAAGAAACTACTAAAGCATATTTGCGCTCCAACGTAAAAAAATTGTGCAATAATAGCCCATCGGGTGTGTTTGATCCTTAAAATCTCGTAAAAAGACCTTGTCCTCGTTTCAGTTTTATCTTTACCTATTTCGGGAAGTTTTAGAAAGATAAAGAGTACCGCCACTACCAAAATGATAAAACCTAATATCATAAAAGGATACTTTACACTGTCCGAGGCTTCCTGGATAAATTTTGCTTTGGCTTGCGTATCCATCTGTCCAATTTCCTCGGTAGAAATATGCGTATTGTTAAGGATAGTATACTTACCAATGATAGGAGCTACAGCAGCTGCAATACCGTTGAAAGACTGGGCTAAATTTAAACGAAACGAAGAGGTTTCAGGCGGACCTAACACGGTTACATATGGATTAGCGGCCGTTTCCAAAAAAGCCAGCCCACTGGCCACCACAAACAATGCTGCTAAAAAATAAAAGTACTGATGAGTATTTGCCGCAGGTATGAACAAAAATGCTCCAACTGCAAATAGTAACAGTCCGAAAACAATTCCAGATTTGTACCCCCACTTTTTCATTAAAAGCCCTGCTGGAATTGCCATAATGAAATAGGCGATGAATACAGAAAAATCGACTAATGATGATTCAAAATTATTAAGTGTAAATGTTTTTTTTAAATGCGCTATTAGTGTTGGATCTATGTTATGTACAAGTCCCCAAAAGAAGAAAAGGCTAGTAATGAAAATAAGAGGAACTAGATAATAGTTTCTTGGCTTTGTCGCACGAAGAGATGATTCATCAACAGGATTGATTGGCATTTTCATAGCAGTTTACATTTGGTATATACAAAGTAAACTGAATTTTAAGTACAAAAAATATCTTCAATTGTCATATTATTAAGCTATTTTGTATATTAATTGTTCTTTTACAAGAAAACAGAACAATAAAGCTGATTTTCAAAAAACCAAATTTCGATGAAGCCTAAACTATTAAAGATATATGCTAATGATATCGAATCTTTTAGCGCTAGAAGAGACCTAATTCCCACGGTGAATAGTATATGGCACTATCATGAGGAATTGGAACTCATTTACTTTAAAGCAGGTGAAGGAACGCAGTTTATCGGAGATAGCATCAAACGCTTCAGAAGTGGTGATGTAGTTTTAGTAGGAGCTAACTTGCCTCATTACTGGCGTTTTGACCACGATTATTTTCAAGAAGGTGGTAAGTCAGCGGATGTTTACGTCATACATTTTCGGGCCGCCTTTTTAGGAGCAGGATTTTTGGAAGTTCCAGAAAACAGGGAAGTAAATAAACTAATCAATCACTCCTCAAGAGGGCTACAAATAAGTTTCCCTAATATTGATCATGTTATAAACCTTATCATAAAAACTGAAAGCAGTCTGGGCCATCAACGACTGCTATATTTTCTTGAGGCTTTGTTTGAAATAAGTGACCATAATCACATCTTAAAACCCATTGCATCAATTGGGTTTAAATATAACTACCTTAATGAGGAACAGGATCAAATCCAAGCAATTTACAATTACACGTTTAGCAATTATAAGCGTAAAATTACCTTGGTAGAGATTTCTGAAGTGGCTAAAGTAAGCACTAATACTTTCTGTAAATTCTTTAAATCAAGAAGCAAAAAGAACTACACAGATTTTGTAAACGAAATACGTGTGGGGCAGGCATGTAAACTTTTAATTGAAAACAAACTAAGAATAAATGAAGTTTGCTTCGAAAGCGGATTTAACAATTTCGCAAGTTTTCATAAATGTTTCAAAAAAACAATGGGAAAAAGTCCGCTACAGTATCAAAAGTTATTTGTTGCCGACAATGAAGCAATTAACAAGAATAAAAAAGCCCCGAAATAAATTTCGGAGCTTAGCATAATGAAGAGCTTTCATCATTCCTTAATTGAGAGCGTTTAATTGAGAGCGTATGGCGGAGGGCAGTTAAAATTTAACTCTTAAATTTACTTCAAAGTTCCCTGTAGTATATCCTCTAAGAGGGGCGGTATTAGAAGTGTAAAGACCTGAGATCAAGTATTTCTTCTTGAAATCCATTCCCAAGCCAAATGTGGCGTTTTTGGTACTATGGTACATTCCAGAAAACAATATCTGACTGTCAATAATAGCTATTTGTGCACCAGCGTCCCAAATATTATCTATGCCTTTGATAGCCCTGAAAGCCACCTGTGGCTCCAATACAACGGCATCAATGCCAGCGCCAAATAAAAACTTATAACTTGCCGAAGTAAAAAATCTAGGAATATCTGCAAAACGGTCTTCTTTGTTATCTAAAATTCTCTTCAAGTTAGGGAACGCAGCATGTAGTGTTAAACGTTTATCGGTATAAGCTACACCAAAATCACCATCTAAATAGGTTTCTCTTTCATTGTACCTATTGGCATCGGGATCATTTACATTACCTACAATGTCGGAATTACTCAACCTTTGGTTCATCATTCCAACAGATAAACCAAAATTCAATTTATTATCATTTGAACCTACTGGCAAATGGTAAGCAAAAGTCCCTACCACCCTGGTTTGTCTGGTTAACCCAGATTTATCGTTCACAATGTTGAGTCCTAAACCTACTTTATTAAAACCGTGATCTAAGGTCAAATTTTGGGTTACGGGAGCTCCTGGAACATTATTCCATTGGCTACGGTACGCCAAGTTCAATTTGGTTTCGTTTTCCAATCCTGCAAATGCAGGATTGATGATGTAACGATTATTAAAATACTGCGCCGACAAAGGATCCAACTGGGCGTAAAGCGAATGGCCTAGAAATAAAAATAGGGCAGTAATGATATGTTTGATATTTATTTTCATTGTTGTTCTTTTTAAGAGCGATTTGTGATTAAATTTCTCCCTCAACTTATTTTCCATTTCTTACAATAGAGATAAAACCTTTTTTCACTGTGTTACCTTTGCCAAAATCAACGATATAATAATAAGTGCCCTCTGCTAATGGAGTACCGTTAAAAGTTCCATCCCAAGTATTATCGTATTTTACTTTTGAGTAAACCAAACGGCCTGCTTTATCAAAAATCTTTAATACGTTATTTGGATATAAATCGATATTTTCTAATACGAAGAAATCATTATAACCATCACCATTAGGCGTTAACAAGTTGGTTCCTGCAATCTTGAAATCCTCTATCACTTCGATGGTAATAGATTTGGTATCGGTACAGCCATTGGCATTGGTAACGGTTACTTGGTAGGTAGTGGTTAAAGATGGTCTAACAGTTAATGTTGCTCCATTTTGACCTGCAATAATTCCATTAGCATTGGCCCAGCTGTAGTTCGTTCCGCCAGAAGCAACCAATTGAATTTGATCACCTCTACTGATTTCCATTTTTCCAGCAGCAATGTTAATTACTGGCAGTGCATAAATGGTTAATTGACCATTTTGATAAGTAATGGTGTAGTTAGGCGCCGTACCGCCTGCAACAGTTAAGGTATAATTGCCTGCAGCTGAATTAGCCGTTGCGGTAGTCGCTACCGTAGGTGCAGTGGTTAGCACGTTAGCCGTTTCATTATTTACAAAACCTGTGTATCTAACCGTAAATGTTGGGTTTACTAAACCAAAACAACGAGTTTTATTATCTGCAATTGCAACAAGTGCTGCTTTATTTACTGTTAATGTTCCGTTTACGTAGCTCACATTATAGTTTGCCGAGCTTAAACCCAAAGGAGCAATGATGTAACTATTTGCATTGATTGCATTTTGCGAAGTACCACCGTAATTAACCATTCCTGTTACACTATTTGTTTCGTTATCTCCAGCAATGAAACCTGCATATGTAACACCATTACCACCTGTATATGGTAGCCCATTGTAAGTTTTCACACCATTTTGTGCCGTTACGGTAAGTGCTGCTTTATTAATTGTTAAAGTTCCATTTACATAAGTAAGGGTGTAGTTAGCTGAGCTTAAACCAGAAGGGATAATGGTGTAAGTGTTTGCTGCAACAGCACCCTGCGAAGTACCTGAATAAACAACCGTGCCTGTTACACTATTTGCAACATTATCGCCAGTAATGAAACCTGAATAAGTAATATTGTTACCACCAGTATAAGCTACTTTGTCGTAAGTTTTGGTCGCATTTTGAGCGGTTACCGTTAAAGTAGCCTTGTTAATAACTAAGGTTCCATTAATGTAAGTAATCACATAGTTGGCCGAACTTAAACCAGAAGGAATAATGGTGTAAGTATTTGCAGCAATAGCCC
>NZ_QMHN01000007.1:229044-334997 GCF_003313385.1 Pedobacter chitinilyticus
CCGAACTTAAACCAGAAGGAATAATGGTGTAAGTATTTGCAGCAATAGCCCCTTGTGAGGTACCTGAATAATTAATGGTACCAGTGGTGCTATTTGCAACATTGTCACTAGCGATAAAACCTGCATAGGTAACATCGTTTCCACCAGTATAAGCTACTTTGTCGTAAGTTTTGGTTGCATTTTGCGCAGTTACGGTTAATGTAGCTTTATTAATAGCTAAAGTTCCATTAGCATAAGTAATGACATAGTTGTCCGAACTTAAACCAGAAGGAATAATGGTGTAAGTATTTGCAGCAATAGCCCCTTGTGAGGTACCTGAATAATTAATGGTACCAGTGGTGCTATTTGCAACATTGTCACTAGCGATAAAACCTGCATAGGTAACATCGTTTCCACCAGTATAAGCTACTTTGTCGTAAGTTTTGGTTGCATTTTGCGCAGTTACGGTTAATGTAGCTTTATTAATAGCTAAAGTTCCATTAGCATAAGTAATGACATAGTTGTCCGAACTTAAACCAGAAGGAATGATGGTGTAGTTATTAGCTACGTTGATCGCATTTTGCGAGGTACCACCGTAAACAATTGTTCCAGTTACGCTGTTCGCAGCATTATCTCCAGTAATAAATCCAGTATAGCTGATTCCATTTCCACCGGTATAAGCAACTTTATCATAAGTTTTAGTGGCGTTTTGTGCTGTTACTGTAAGTGGGGCTTTATTGATGGTTAAAGTTCCATTAGCGTAAGTAATGGCATAGTTGGCCGAAGTTAATCCCGAAGGAATAACGGTGTAGTTGCTGGCAACGTTGATTGCATTTTGTGAAGTACCTCCGTAAACAACTGTTCCAGCTATGCTGTTTGCAGCATTATCCCCAGTAATAAATCCAGCATAGCTGATTCCATTCCCGCCTGTATACGCAACTTTATCATAAGTTTTAGTAGCGTTTTGCGCTGTTACTGTAAGTGGAGCTTTATTGACTACCAATTGTTTAGTAACATTAGAGGCAGCATTGTAAAGACTGTTTCCTGCTTGCTTAGCGATGATATTTACCGTTCCTGCTTTTTTAATCGTTACCGTAGTCCCTGAAACACTCGCAATCGTTTCATCACTGCTTTCGAAAGTAACAGTCAAATTGGATGTCGATGTAGCGCTTAGTGTAAAACTTGCATCACCATAGGTTTTCGCAGTCAAATCTGCAAATGTAATGGTTTGATTGCTTTTTGTGGTAGCTGCAGTTTTTACATTTGAATAAGTTCCTTGGGTATTTACCGAAGTTTTATTTGCCCTAACTCTGAAATAGTAAGTCCTGTTTGCAGTGAGTCCAGTTACCGCAAATTCATTAACATTGCCTACATCTTTATTCAGATATCCCGGAACAAAGCTTGAGAAGTTTGAACTTTCAGAAACGTCTAACAGATAATTGTCAACCACGCCTGTAATTGGGGTTTGCCATTTAGCGGTGAAACCTTCTCCCGTGATATCAGCAGCATCTTGTAGTACTGGAGCCACCAAGGCATAGCTTTCTGTATAATTTGATGCTGAACCTGTTTTCGCAAAACCATTTAAGATACCATTTCTAGTATTTGCAGTAGCATCTAAGGTTGTAGTGATAGCGGTGTTATTACCGTCAGCAATACCTTCAGAGAATTTGTAGTAGGCTTGCAGTCCTGCTGTAGCTGGATCTATTTCTTGATACATTCCGGCTTGAATTTGAGCTTGTGTAAGTTGGACGTTCCAAATTCTTACCTCATCTAAACTCCCTTTAAAATATCTGTTGCTATAAGGATCATTCCATTTACCTAAATGCAAAGGATCAGCGGAATTAGTCATTCCAGTTGGCGTTTGTGCAGTACCAACCACAACGCCATTTAAATATAGGGTTAAGGTTGAATTTGCACCATTATGCGTAGCGGCTACGTGATACCATCTATTCGCTACTAAATTAGAAGTTGGGTAGTCGACGTGCCTATCTAGGCCTCCGCCCATGGCAAATACGGCAAGTTGTCTGTTATAAATTATAAGTTCAAGGCCATTGCTACTGGTACTTTTACTAATAATTTCTTGCTCATTAACCAAATCATTGAACTTCACCCAAGCTTCAATGGTTTTCATGTTACGGGCATCGAAAGTATTCGCATTCCCAATTTGTACAAAATCACCACTACCGTCAAAGGTTAAGGCATTACCTGGTGGCTTAATGCCCACGGTTAGGGTCGCAGTAACAGAAGCTCCATCATAAAAACCATCCGCAGCTTGCGTAGCAGTGATGGTGGTTGTACCAGCGCCCGTGATCGTAACCATATTACCAGAAATGGTAGCTACGCCAATGTTACTACTTGTATAAGTAAAAGCACCCGCACTGTTTGAACTTGGCGCGGTTAAAGAAAAATTGGCATCTCCAATTGACTTACTGATATCAGCGAAACTACCAACAGTTGGCGCACCTTTAACGGTAATGATAAATTCTTGGTCTGTGGTTTGAGTACCGTTATCAGCAGTAATTTTTACATTGTGTGTACCAATGTGAGCTTGTGTTGGTGTACCTGTTAACACTGCTCCAGTTTGAAGACGGTACTGCTTGGAGTCAAGACGATTACCGAAAACTAAAGTGCCATTTGAACTAAGTGTCATCGAATAAGTGGACATATTAGACGCAACAGTTACTGAAGAACTTAAGTCTGGGGTAAATTTAAGTATGGTGCTATTCCCGTAAACAGAAACGTAAACATAGCCAGCTCTATCTACCTTAACGTCACTCAAATTACCAGTGAAAGTTATAGGCAATGTAGTGAAAGTGGCTCCATCCCACCTCTGCAAACGTTGACCGTTCCATGACGCTATTAGTAATTTACCCTCGCTATCAAATGCCACACCAAATGGGCCACCCAATAAGCCAGTACCTGTGGTCGCTAAATCAGTAGCTTGGAAATCAGAAATTCTTATTCTAACCAGTTTACCAGAACCATAAGAGGCGCAATATAAATACCCATCTTTTTGGGCCAAACTTATAATTTTTGCAGCACTATAAATCGAGCTTTCACCTGCTGCAGGATTATTCATGGCTATCCTTGTTAAACCAGAAGTACCCCCTGTATAATAAGGCACATACATAAACCCATCATGTATCATTAAAGATAAAACAGTTCCCGTACCCCTGTTAGCCCAAACACTAGAATTTCCATCAGGTGTTATTTTATAAATCTTGGTATCAGAAAAAGAAGTAATATAGGTATTGCCGTCGTCATCCTGTACTATTCCTCCTGGATTAGCTAGGGTCATTCCAAATTCAGTCGGAGTATTTTGCCCACTAGCAGAAAAGCTTAACCAACTTGGTAATGTTGGTGCGGTAAATGTGATATTGTTATTCCCTGGGTCTGTAGCGAAAAGGGAATAATTGTAAGGCGTACCCGCTTTAGCATTGGTTACAGGGGTAGAATTAAACGTTGGTGCTTGAGCGTTAACGTTAGCATTGAGCCATAATGAAATGAGAACTAGCAAAGCCATACCCACATCACTAAAATTGAATGCAAATTTCTTGTAGAATTTCTCCATAAATTGTTAATTAATTTTCGTGGATAAAATTCATCAATAAACATTGAAAACGAGGCTTTTATTCCTCACTCAATGTACTAGATTCTAGAAATTAGTACATCTTTTTAAGCCGTTTTTAGCTTTAAAGTTCCAATGTAAGCAGAGGGAGATAGACCCATCTGCTTTTTAAAAGCAGTAAAAAAAGAATTTCGAGACGTGAAACCAGCCTCATTGGCTAAGGCTTCTAGGGTAAGAAATTTATGGTCGCCTATTTCGAGTCTTTGTACAATATATTTAATGCGCCAGACATTAACATAAGCATTAAAATTCTGCTCATAATAAGTATTTAGCAGTTCTGAAAGTTTATAACTGGGGATATCTGCTGCTACCGCTAGTTTGCTTAAAGTTAATCCTGTTTCTAAATAGATCTTACTTTTCGAAAGGTATGCTTCTAAATGATCAATCAATTCAAAATCAGGTAATATTGGCGTTACTTCTTCTTTAAATAAGCTTTGTTTACTTAATGGCTTTTCCTGAACGGTGCTTGAATCAGTATGAGCAATATTTTCCCCATTCAAAACAAAATGCCCATAAATAAAGTTTGGGTTCACAAAAAAAGCGCCTCCCAAGGTTAAGAAACATAACGCTAAAAAGACAATCATTTTGCTAGAATTAAGGATGATTGCTGCAGAAGTTTTATCAAATAACACCGCTAAATTTAAAGTGAGTATCATCCCAAAGGTTATCAAACAGATCATGGTAATCCCATACATCCACTTCTTACTTTTTTGGGTTAAACTTGCTGATATTGCTGCATTTTTAATTAAATGGTATTGAAGTACCGTGTAAATCAATGCCGTTAAGGGCCAAGTAAACCAATGCCAAATGCCTACTACATATTTTGCGCCACTAAAGGAATAGTTCTGATCTTTTGCAATCTGATCTACCACATACTGCTGACCAACATCATCTAAAAGGCAATAAGGCATGATGGAGCAAATAGCCGGAATTGTCACCAGCAAATGAAGTAGATCTATTTTGCGGAAAGAAGTGTATTGAGGATAGATTGTCCCTCTAATATATAAATAAAAACACGGTCCAATGAGATAGTAAAAAGGCAATCCCTTATTAAACAAATATGGGTAATGACGAATATACCCCGTGCTGGTGAGAAGGTACATCACCGCATACCAGATAATACCCGCAATACCAATGCAGAGCAATAGGTTTTGGTAACGTCTGCCCCGCCCAAATAGAATAAGCAAAACGACAATTAGAGAAAATATAAATATACCTCCAATAACTGCCAAATGAAAAAGAAGCAATGTTTGTTGTGTTGGTTGTTCACAAAAATAAACGTTTTTAAACAACTAAAAGGAGTAAAAATAAAAAAGTGAGATAAATCATTTGTTCTAAACGGCTTATAAAAAAAGGCCGCTCAAATCATGAACGGCCTTTTAATCTTATATTTTTAAATCCTACTTATTTACCTTGACCCATGCCGCCCATGCCGCCGCCTTGTTGTTGGTCTTGTTTCATGTCGTCATTTTTGATCTTTTTCTTCTCAGTAAATTTCAGCTTACCGAATTTGTAGCTAAAGTTTAAGCTAATTTGACGTAATGGATAGTAAATATTAGTGGTTTGATAAGTATCATCCGATTGAGTTACTGTTTTGATATGTAAATCTCTGTTGAAAGGATTTAACATGTTCAGACCAATAGAAGCTTGTTTCTTCATGATGTCTTTTTTCACCGCACCTCCGTAAAAGAACATCGGATCTGTTTTACTTTGATAAGTATAACGCGGCGAGTTCACCACACCGTACAATTCTAAATTCCAACCACCTTTAAATGCTGTAGCAGATCTCAGGAACAAGTTATAGTTCAAATAGGTTCCTTCATTCATCCCTCCTAAGGCATTAGCAGTTTTTCTGATCTCATAGGTATTTACACCCAGATTGGTCATCAAAGTCCATTTTGGAGTTGGATTGTATGAAGCAAATAAGTTAGCTCCAAAACTTTGAGTAGTACCAACGTTAGCATAAGTAGTTAAAATTTTACCCGTGCTTCCGTTCTCAGTATACTTTTGATTAATACTTTCAATAACATTCCTTGTATTTCTATAAAATAACGAAGCATTAATCATTGAGCCTTTAATAAAGGTTGAATAACCCAACTCTACGTTGTGGCTCAACTCAGGGTTCAAATCAGGATTACCCTGCATTAAACTATACGGGTTTGTTCTATTAAGGAATGGATTTAAATAAGCCAAACTTGGACGTTGTACCCTTTTGTTATAAGCTAACTTTAAGGTACTTGTTGGATTAATTGCCTGAGAAAGTATGGCATTTGGAAACAAATTAAAATAGTCATTTTTATTTAGGTTTCCATTCACATCCACAAAACTAATCTCGGTGTATTCACCTCTTACCCCACCTTTAAACTTAATCTTGTCAGTTAAATTAAAAGCGATGGTAGAATAAGCAGCACCTACATTTTGGTCGTAGTCAAAATCTCGTTCAGAATCCTGAGAAAATTCACTTTTAATATTCCTTAAAATACCTTTTGCACCTGCTTCAAAAATTATAGTTTTACTAAATGGATAGATATAATCTGTTTGTAAAGTATATTCTCTGTTTTTACCAATATTGTTGCTTTCGTCATATGAAATTGGTGCTCCAGCAGCAGTACGTTCATCATTTACGAACTCATTGTTATTTCTACCTAGTGTTAATTGACCTGCGACAGAAAATTCTTCTCCTTGTTTTTTACTGGTACGTCTGTAGTCTAAGTTCCAATCCAAGTTTCCATTAGACATATCGCTATTACCAACAATGTTACCAGTAGGTATACCGTTGGCAAAAATATTCGAGCCAGAACTTCCACCGTTGTAAAAAGTATTGTATTTAGCGTTAGTGCTTAAGTTATTATAAGCGTTGAAATCGTAATCTAAACCTAAGCTACCATTAAATCCTTCTCTTTTCCAATCAGACATTCCATTTTGTAAAATGTCTCCTACACTTATTTTGTTCAAGAAAGCTGTTTTGGTTTCTTGTGGATAAGCAAGAAAACCACCCAAAGCTGTATTCGCACTAAAACGACCGCTTTTAGCTGTTAAGTTTAAGCTACCGTTATTTTGGCGAGTACCTGCCGAAGCATTTACTGAACCGCTTACACCTTCTGCATTGCTCTTTTTAGTAATGATGTTGATGATACCACCAGAACCTTCTGCATCATATTTAGCAGATGGGTTAGTAATAACCTCAACGCTTTTAATCTGCTCTGCAGGGATCATTTTCAAGGCATCAGCTACGCTGTTAGCCATCGTACCAGAAGGCTTTCCATTAATCAATACCCTAACAGCGCTTCCCCTCAATTGTACATTACCATTAATATCTACCGATAGCATTGGCACTTTACGCATCACGTCAGTAGCGTCACCACCAGCATTGGTCGCATCTGCCTCCGCGTTGTACACCATACGGTCGATCTTATTTTCAACTACATTTTTCTTGCCTTCAATCGTCACTTCTTTCAAAGTGCTTGAGTTACCTGCCAAGAATAAATTACCTAAGTTATTATCTGGTTTTTCTGGCGTTGTTTTTACAGCGATTGTTTTAGTGGCATAACCAATAAAACCCACAATCATTTTGTATTCGCCTGGTGCAATATTTTGGATAGATACTTTACCTTTCGCGTCGGTAAGACCTCCGTTAACGGCTTTAGCTGTTTTAGCATTTACCAATGAAACCGTAGCATATTCTACAGGTTGTTTACTTACCGAATCTAAAATAGTAGCCGAAACACGCCCTGTCACTTTTGGAGCTGCATTGCCTCCACCCATCATCGGGAATTGAGCTTTTGCATTCACCATCATCAATAAAGCGGCACAAATTAGTAGTAGTTTTTTCATATTATTTTGTTGTTTGTACGTATTAGTCTTTCAAAGGTATTTTTTGTTACAGTGTCGTTAAAGCATTTTTTTCCTATTTGCACAAAACTGTCGGTGAATGGTATTTTTTAGGCGGCGAATGGTTTGGCCTTCTTGCTCTTTGAGAATTATTTTAGAGATTAGACAGGCGTAGAATCATCATTGCGAGGAACGAAGCAATCCTACAACAATCGCTAGGCGATAAAATATCACTTTAAGATTGATTCGTTCTTTGCAATGACGTAGTATCTACGTCTATTGAAAGTCCAATAAAAAAAGCTCCGATATAAAACCAGAGCCCTTTCATTATTTATAGTATAGTATCCTAAACTACAATATTTACAATCTTTCCTTTAACAAAGATGATTTTCTTAGGGCTTGCGCCATTTAAAAATCCTTGCACTTGCTCATTGGCCAAAACTGCTGCTTCGGCATCTTTTGCTTCCAAGGTTAAACTCAAGTTCAAGTTCATCTTCATTTTTCCATTGATGGAAATTGGATAAGCAAATTCATCCTCTACCAAATATTCTGGATTGAAAACTGGATATTTCGCAGTAGATAAATCTTTATTACCTAATAACGACCATAGCTCTTCGCAAATATGTGGCGCATAAGGAGCCAAAACCACTACCAATTCCTGTAAGATTGCTCGCTTATTACATTTCAAATCGGTCAATTCGTTCACGGCAATCATAAAACTTGAAACCGACGTATTGAAAGAAAAACGCTCAATATCTTCCTGTACTTTTTTAATGATTTTATGCAACGACTTCAATTCGGCTTTGCTAGGCGCTTCGTCGCTCACAGTAAATTCCCAAGCTTCATTATGGAACAAACGCCAAAATTTACGCAAGAACTTAAATACACCCTCAATACCATTGGTATTCCAAGGTTTGCTTTGCTCTAAAGGTCCTAAGAACATTTCGTACATCCTCAATGTGTCCGCTCCGTATTGAGCGATCAATACATCAGGATTTACTACGTTGAATTTAGATTTCGACATCTTCTCCACTTCAACGCCGCAAATGTATTTGCCGTTTTCTAACACAAATTCTGCATTAGCAAACTCATCCCTCCACACTTTGAACTTCTCGATATTTAAAACATCATTCTCCACGATGTTTACATCAACATGTAGGGCAATGGTTTTATAATCTTTTCTAAGGTTAAAAGAAACCAACTTGTTTGTTCCTCTTCCCTCTTCATCCACTACACGATAAACAAAATTACTTCTACCTTGGATCATGCCTTGGTTGATCAATTTCTTGAAAGGTTCTTCTTCTTTTGAGAAGCCTAAATCTTTCAAAAACTTGTTCCAAAAACGGCTGTAAAGCAAGTGCCCTGTAGCATGTTCAGAACCTCCAATGTACAAGTCTACATCTTTCCAATAATCAACTGCTTTTGGATCTGCAAAAACTTGATCATTTTGGGCATCCATATAACGGTACCAGTACCAGCTACTGCCCGCCCAACCTGGCATGGTCGAAAGTTCGTACTCATATTTACCTTCATATTTCCAACCTTCGGCCCTGCCTAGTGGCGGTTCACCTGTTTCTGTTGGCAAATATTTATCAATTTCTGGCAATAATAATGGTAATTCTTCCTCTTTCAACAAGTAAGGCAAGCCATCTTTAAAATATACGGGAATTGGTTCGCCCCAATAACGTTGGCGACCAAAAATAGCATCACGTTGACGGTAATTGATTTTCGCTTTTCCTACGCCTTGGTCTTCTAACCATTGGTTCAAGAAAGCAACCGCCTCTTTATAGGTCATTCCATTAATGAAACCCGAATTGATATATTTTCCTTCTTTAGTAGGATCAGCTTGTACATCAATTTCCTTTTGGCTATCTAAAATTTGTACAATAGGCAAATTGAAATTCGTGGCAAACAACCAGTCGCGTTGGTCGCCACTTGGCACGCCCATTACAGCACCAGTTCCATAACCTGCCAACACATAATCAGCAATCCATAACGGCACACGCTCGCCACTCACTGGATTAATGACATAAGTCCCAGTAAAAGCACCAGAAACGGTTTTTGCATCAGCCATGCGGTCCAATTCAGATTTCTTTTTGGTTTGCGCAATATAATCTTCAATTTCAGCTTTTTGTACTGGCGTGGTCAATTGAGCAACCCATTCGTGCTCAGGTGCCAATACCAAATAAGAAACGCCAAAAATAGTATCTACCCTGGTAGTGAATACTTCTATCTGCAAATCGCTGTTTTCAACTTTAAACTTTACCGAAGCGCCTGAGCTTTTACCAATCCAGTTACGTTGCATTTCTTTCATTGGCTCTGGCCAATCAATCGTATCCAAGCCCTGCAACAAGCGTTCTGCATAGGCAGTAATACGCATGCTCCACTGCATCATTTTCTTTTGCTCTACTGGATAGCCACCACGTTCCGAAAAACCATCTTTCACTTCATCGTTTGCCAATACCGTACCCAAAGCTGGACACCAGTTCACGGTGCTTTCTTTCAAATAGGTCAAACGATATTTCAACAGCTCTTCTTGTTTTTCTTCTTCCGAGAAATTAGCCCAATCACTTGGCAAGAAAGTTCTGGTATCCTCATCACAAGCTGCTTTAATATCAGCACTACCAGCAGCATTGAATTTTTCAATTAAGGTCGAAATAGATTCCGCTTTGTCTGTCTCTAAATTATACCAAGAGTTAAACAATTGCATAAAAATCCATTGTGTCCACTTATAATAAGATGGCTCACTAGTGCGCACCTCCCTGCTCCAATCGAATGAAAATCCGATTTGGTCCAGTTGACGACGATACGTATTGATATTAGTTTCGGTGGTTACCGCTGGATGCTGTCCGGTTTGTATCGCATACTGCTCTGCAGGTAAGCCAAACGAATCGTAACCCATAGGGTGCAATACGTTAAAACCTTTTAAACGTTTGTATCTGGCAAAGATATCAGAAGCGATATAGCCCAGTGGATGTCCTACGTGCAAACCTGCTCCCGAAGGATACGGAAACATGTCTAAAACATAGTATTTCGGTTTGTCTGAATTGGCTTCGGCTTTAAATGATTGGTGATCGGCCCAGTATTTCTGCCACTTTTCCTCTATGGCTGCAAATTGATAATCCATTAATATGCTGTTTCTAAATAGTTTGCAAAAGTACGGAAATTAAGCCTGTTTTGGTAAAGCTTTAAACAAAAAACACCGCTACGGGAAATAGCGGTGCTTCATTCACTTATTTTTGGTTTTATCGATATAGATAATAGGTTTCTGTTACTTTGGGATTTGATCCAGTAACCGTTCCTGTAAATTGAGCTTTGCCATCCGTAATTTGGTCCATTTGACAAACCAAGCTTTTACCAGAAATGGTCAAATATAAGGTTTGATCTACAGTAGTAGTAAAGGTCCCTAAACTAGTATTGGCTCCTAATTTTACTTCAACATCATTGTTTTCACTTTTTCTGAAGTCCATGTAATCTGATGTCTGATAATTTTGCGTAACCGCTCGAGGACCTGTTTCTGTTTCGGTGGTAGTTACCACTTTCTCTACCGACCATCTACCAAAAAGCTTTTCTGAAAGGGGTTTGGTGGCTTCATCCTGCTTTTTACAACTGCTGAAAGTAACCATAGCAATTAAGATAGCGCCTAGCAATACAACTTTTTTTCTCATTTGTTTTACGGGTTAGGGTTATTTAACTGCGCAACTTAGATGACATTCCGTTAACAATCCGTGTGCCACTCGTAATTGATCAAACAAAAAACATGCTTTGCTAAACGCTGATATGATAGATTCTCCTCTACAAAAACTTTGTTAAGGAATGTTAAAATACATGAAACCAAAACATTTTTTCACAATTTTGAATAGATAAAAAAGTTGTTTAGACAAAACAATAAGCGCATAATTTAAGTTTTAGCTTATCTTTACTTATTTTCGCAAAAACAATTAAGTACATATGGAAGAATTCGAAGTAAGCCAAGCCGCAAAAAAAACCAAAACAGTGTATGTTTCTACTATTTTCAGTATTGCATTAGTGTTGTTAATGTTGGGCATGCTTGGTTTAATCTTAGTACACGCCAAAAACTTGTCTAACTATGTAAAAGAAAACATTGTACTTAATATCATTGTAGACGAAGGCGCTAAAGAAACAGAAGTGCTCGCGTTCAAGAAAAACTTGGACAATAACATTGCGGTTAAACAAACGCAATACGTAAATAAGGAGGTAGCACAGCACAATCTAACCAAAGATTTGGGTGAGGATTTTGTGAACTTTTTAGGTTATAACCCGCTACTTTCAACCATTGATGTCTATTTAAAGGCTGATTATGCCAACAACCAAAATATTGATGCTTTAAAGAAAACCATTGAGAAAGATCCTATCGTAAAAGAAGTAGTTTATCAAAGTTCACTAATTGATATGGTGAACAAAAACATCAATACCATTAGCTTAATTGTATTGGGTTTTGCAGCCATTCTTTTAATTATTGCAGTTGCTTTAATTAACAACACCATTCGTTTGGCCATTTTCTCACAACGTTTCCTCATCAAGAGCATGCAATTGGTAGGCGCTACCAAAAATTTCATTAGGCGGCCTTTTATTTTAGTGGCAGCGTTACACGGCATCATTGCCTCATTCATTGCAATTATTATCCTTTTAGGATTATTATACTACGCTCAACAAGAGTTGCCAGAAATCATCATCCTTAGAAACTTTACCGAATTTGGTTTGGTATTTATCAGCATGATCGCTATTGGCATTTTTATCACTGCAATCAGTACTTGGTTTGCGGTAAGCAAATATTTACGTTTAAAAATTTACGATTTATATAGATAATGGCAGATCAAAAATCAACTTCTGCAACGCAGAAACAAAAAGAAGAATTGGTCTTCAGCAAAAAGAATTATCAATTACTATTAATCAGCATCGCTATTGTAGTACTTGGCTTTTTATTGATGATGGGTGCTGATGGTGACATTTATGACACGAGAAGAACATTGATTGCTCCTGTAGTTGTATTGTTCGGCTTTGCATTTGGCGTTTACGCTGTATTGAAAAAATAGCATCATTTGAAGGCGACATACCAATCGCCCCTCATCATTCTAAAAACGTAAATTTCTAAATGAATTATTTACAAGCACTCATCCTTGCTATTATTGAAGGGTTAACCGAGTTTTTGCCCGTTTCCTCGACTGGACACATGGTGATTGCAAGTTCTATCATGGGCATTGCTACCGACGACTTTGTGAAACTTTTTACCATTGCCATACAACTTGGGGCTATTTTAGCCGTAGTGGTGATTTACTGGAAGAAATTTATAAACCTCAACAGTTTTGCCTTTTATGTAAAATTAGCCATTGCGGTAGTACCAGCCTTACTTTTTGGGTATTTACTGAACGATTTTATCGACAACAAACTAGGCAATCCCATTTTTATTGCCGTTATTCTATTAGTTGGCGGTATTGTCCTGTTGTTTATTGACAAGCTATTTAAAAACCCCACGGTAAACGACGAAAGCAAGATTACCAATGCTACCGCTTTCAAAATTGGTCTTTACCAAGTATTGGCGGTTTGTTTTCCAGGTTTGAGCAGAAGTGCCGCTACTATTATTGGCGGTATGCAACAAAAGCTTACCAAAAATGCTGCAGCAGAATTTTCATTTTTCCTAGCGGTGCCTACCATGGTGGCTGCTACTGGATATAAACTGCTGAAAGGCTACGAACTTTTAAATGCCGAAAACATCAAGATATTACTTTTCGGAAATGTGGTGGCCTTCATTGTTGCCATCATCGCCATTAAGTCTTTCATTAGTTTCTTAACAAAACACGGCTTCCGTATCTTTGGGTGGTATAGAATTGCAATAGGCATCCTTATTTTAGGATTGTACTTTGCTGGGATTGAAATTACGATACTTTAATGCTGAACGAAGAAAAATCGAACACTGAATTTCCAGACTTTAATTTTCCAGAAGGAGAACTCCTACTCATTAACAAACCTTATGAGTGGACTTCATTTGATGTGGTTGGAAAAATCAGGAATACCCTAAAGCCGCTAAAACTGAAAGTGGGCCATGCAGGTACACTTGATCCCTTAGCAACTGGCTTATTGATTGTTTGTACGGGTAAACTCACCAAACAAATAGACACTTTCCAAGCTGAAGAAAAGGAATACACTGGAACCCTAATTTTGGGCGCTACCACACCTTCTTTTGATATGGAAACCGAAGTAGATGCTAAATTTGATATTTCGGGCATTACCGAAGCGGAAATTTACAATGCCACTAAACCTTTTATTGGTGATATCTCTCAATATCCACCAGCACACTCTGCCGTAAAAGTGAATGGGGAACGCCTGTATGTAAAAGCACGTTTGGGCGAAGAAGTAGAACTGAAAAAACGCTTCGTTTCCGTACCTGAGTTTGAAATTACCAGAATTGCCTTACCTGAAATAGACTTTAGGATTGTTTGTAGCAAGGGCACTTACATCAGATCATTAGTTTCTGATTTTGGCAAAGCGCTTAACAATGGAGCCTACCTCTCTAAACTAACACGTACCAGAAGCGGCAACTTTTTATTGAGCAATGCTTTTGAGCTCAAAGAGTTGATTGCTTATCTTCGTAGTAAGAAAGAAGAAAATAAGAACACCGCTAACCAACCTTAGTGATGCAAGTAAACAGCAAGGCAGAAAGAATACGTACAGCAAAAGAAATCCTCTTTATGTGCTTAGGTGTAATATCCGCATGTTTTGGTTTGAAGAGTTTTTTAATGCCCGAACATTTTATTGATGGTGGGGTAACAGGCATTTCTCTATTGATAAGTACCCTTAGCGAGTGGAAACTTTCCTATCTGATCATCGTCATTAATATTCCCTTCATCATTTTAGGTTATAAACAAATTGGACCAGTTTTTGCCTTAAAAACAGCCATTGCAATCACAGCATTATCGCTTTGTTTGATTTTCATCCCCTTTCAGCCCATTACCCACGAAAAGGTTTTGGTAGCCTTTTTTGGTGGTTTCTTTTTGGGAGGCGGAATTGGCTTGGCCATGCGTGGCGGCTGCGTAATTGATGGTACCGAGGTATTGGCCCTTTATATTAGCAGAAACAGCCAGCTTACCGTTGGCAATATCATCTTCATGCTCAATATTGTCATTTTCCTTTTTGCCGCATATTTTATCAATATCGATACGGCGCTATACGCCATTTTAACTTATCTTTCGGCAACCAACACCATCGATTTTATTGTCAACCGATTAGAAGCTTACACTGGTGTCACCATTATTTCAGAAGAAAATGAAGTCATCAAAGCATTTATCATCAACGAAATGAAACGTGGTGTTACCATCTACAAAGGCGAAGGTGGTTATTTGCAGAAAAAAGACATTGACATCATCTACACTGTGGTTACCAAATTAGAACTGAGTAAACTACAAGACAAGATTGATGAAATAGACCCTAACGCTTTCGTAGTTCAACAACAAATTGCCGATCTGAAGGGTGGCGTAGTCAAACGTCAGGCTTTCCATTAAAAGATTTTTGCTTTGAAAATATATCATCAGCTATCCGATTTCAAGAAATTAGACAATGCAATAGTAACCATTGGTACTTTCGACGGGGTTCATTTTGGACATCAGAAAATTATTAAACGACTTTGTGAGTTGGCCAAAAATTCAGAAGGAGAAAGCGTACTACTTACTTTTTTTCCGCATCCAAGGATGATTATCGACCCCGAAAATCAAGAGTTGAAGATGATCAACACTATTGAAGAGAAAGCGCAGATATTGGCTAGCTTAGGTGTTGACCACTTGATCATTACCCCATTCACTAGAGATTTTTCTAATTTAAGTGCCAACGATTACATCAAGAATATTTTAGTAGACGCTATTGGAACTAAAAAAATCATCATCGGTTACGACCACCGTTTTGGCAAGGATAGATTAGGAAATATTAGCACGTTGGTAGAAAATGCTAGCTCCTACGGTTATCAAGTGGAGGAAATACCCGAACAAGATATCAATGATGTTGCCGTAAGCTCAACCAAAATACGAAAAGCCTTATTGGATGGCGATGTAGCCCTGGCCAACAGCTATCTGGGCTATGCTTTTTCCATTTATGGCCCAGTAATTAAAGGTGATAAAATTGGTAGGACCATTGGGTTCCCTACTGCAAATATCTTCGTACCCGAAACCTACAAACTCATTCCTGGGGATGGCATTTATGCCGTTACCGTGGAAATGGGAGAAGATAAAAATCCTGAAGTATATCGTGGAATGGCCTACATTGGACAACGCCCAACGATTAATGGGATGACTAGAAACATTGAAGTAAACATTTTCGACTTCAACCGTGAAATTTATGGTCAAAATATTAAGATGAACTTTTTAGCCTTTTTAAGGGAAGATGTAAAGTTTACTGGCTTAGAAGCCTTGACCAAACAACTTCAAAAAGACAAAGAAGAAACCTTGGCTTTTTTTAAAGGAAAATAACATCCAAGTGTCTGTTTAGAGGCCCAGGCCTATTCCATAGCTCAAAAAATCAATATTTTTTAGTATTTTAGAGGCTATGAGATTTATGCTACTCTTTTGCGGATGGTTGTTGGCTTGTTGCTTTTCGTTATCTGCCAGCGAAACCATCTCCTCTACTCCAAAAGATTTATCTAGCTATATCTCATTTAGCACTGATTCTCAAAAAAATAAAAAAACTGCTTTTGTAAAAATCAAACTGCTTTTGCAAAAAGCCAGGCTAATTTTAGCGGAATATACGTTAACTAAAATTGCCGATAAAAAACCTCACATTTCTACCCCTGATGACCTTAAACTAAAAGGTTCATTTTTTAAATACTTCGATTACAAAGCAGCATTCAACTACCTGTTACCTAAACATGCGTTTTGGTAAATACCATTTTGCCCTTACAAACAAAATAGTAAACAACTCAACAACACATTTTTTGCTTAGATGACACACTTACCGGTACTCATTGCAGACTTAGGATTAATACTTGCAGCAGGTGGTATCACCACTATTATTTTCAAAAAAATTAAACAGCCATTGGTTTTGGGCTATATCATTGCAGGCCTTCTAGTTGGCCCGCATTTTAAATTTACGCCAACCGTTTCCGACAATGCCAACATTACCATTTGGGCCGAAATTGGGGTAATTTTCTTGCTTTTTAGCCTTGGTTTAGAATTTAGCTTCAAGAAACTGGTAAAAGTTGGAGGCTCCTCGTCAATTACAGCGTTGGTAGAGATTATCGGCATGTGTTTGATTGGCTATCTTGCAGGCAAACTCATGGGCTGGAAAACGATGGACAGTATTTTCTTAGGTGCCGTCCTCTCCGTTTCTTCAACCACCATCATTATTAGAGCTTTTGATGAATTGGGTGTAAAGCATAAAAAGTTTGCCAATTTGGTTTTTGGGGCACTTATTGTAGAAGATTTAGCGGCCATTTTAATCATGGTATTGCTCACCACCGTAGCTGTAAGTCAGCAATTTGCAGGTGCTGATATGTTGATTTCTATCCTTAAATTAAGTTTTTTCCTTATTCTTTGGTTCTTAGGTGGTATTTTCATTATCCCAACATTTTTAAAGCTTACCAAAAAACTCATGAACGACGAGATGCTCCTAGTAGTGTCTTTAGCTTTATGTTTAGTAATGGTAATTTTGGCAGTAAAAGTAGGTTTCTCTCCTGCCTTGGGAGCTTTCATCATGGGATCTATTTTAGCAGAAACTACGCAAGCAGAAAAAATTGAGCATCTCACGAAGTCCGTTAAAGACTTATTTGGAGCCATTTTCTTTGTATCGGTAGGCATGCTGATTGATCCTAAAATATTATTCGCCTACTGGCAACCAATCTTGATTATTACAGGCATCACCATTGTAGGTAAATTGATTACCACAGGAAGTGGTGCTTTATTATCGGGCCAGCCCTTAAAAACATCGGTACAAACAGGATTGAGCTTAACCCAAATTGGAGAGTTCTCCTTCATTATCGCTACACTAGGCTTAAGCCTAAAAGTAACTAGCGATTTCTTATATCCTATTACGGTAGCTGTATCAGCCATCACCACCTTTACTACCCCCTACCTCATTAAATATTCCGAAAATTTCTATAACTTTTTGGCCAAGATACTCCCTCAAAAATGGTTAGATGCCATTAGTCGATATAGTAGCAGTACGGAGGGTATTACTACTTTGAGCGACTGGAAGGTTTTGTTGAGGTCATACATTGTAAATACCATTATCCACTCGGTAATCATCATCGCCGTTATATTTTTGGCTTCGCGTTACTTACACCCATTTATTGAGAACAATATTACCAATGGCAAAAACGGTGTCATTATAAATGTAATCATTTCGTTCTTGATCATGTCGCCATTTTTATGGGCCTTATCTATTAAAAGGATTGAAAAAACAGCCTATTCTCACCTTTGGCTTAATAAAAAATATACCCGCGGACCACTAATTGCCATCGAAATTTTCAGAATTGCCTTAGGGATCTTTTTTGTAGGCTTCTTGATGTACGAGTTTTTCGATACTTGGATTGCTGCAGGCATTGCATTAGGCCTAATCATCTTGGTGATGATTATCTTCTCACGTAAACTACAGAGCTTTTACGAGCGTATGGAAAACCGATTCTTTTACAATCTTAACGCAAGAGAAGCGGCAAAAAAACAACCTGAAATTTTACCTTGGGACACCCACTTGTTGGAACTTACGGTAGCACCAGAATCGAAATTGGTGGGACAAACCTTGGTAGATTTAGCCGTACGAGAAAAATACGGCATCAATATCGCCATGATTGAGCGGGGAAAGATCATGATTCCTACCCCAAAACGAGATGAACGTCTGTATCCTAACGACAAAGTTCTGGTGATTGGAACGGATGATCAATTGGCCAGTGTTAAACATCTTTTTGACGGCGAAAACGTGGAAATTGATGAAGAAGAAAGTTTCCCGAAACAAGACATGTCACTGCAAAAGATTGTCATCAACAGTAAATCGCCAGTATTTGGGCAAACCATTAGAGACAGTGGAATTAGGGAAAAAACCCAAGGTTTGGTAGTAGGTATAGAAAGAAATGGCCAACGTATTTTAAACCCAGATTCAAACCTTGTTTTTGAAAATGAGGACATTGTTTGGATTGTTGGAAACAATAAGCGCATTCCAGAGCTATTGAAATAAAGCCGAAAAAACTATATTTACGGTGCCGATGTTATATAATTATTGGCGCAAGCTTCCATGAAAAAAATAGATCGCGATCATAGTGAGTTTTTAGATGAAATGCTAGATTACTGGCAATCTGAGAAACTGCTAACTGATACCGAGGCACAGAAACTTAAAGACAGCTACGAACCTAAAGCCTTCGATTGGAGGCGGCTAGCTCAATATTCTTTTTGGATTGCCATGGGCTGTGGGGTGGTAGCACTTAGTGCATTGCTCGTAGATAAATCTTTACTCGATTATCTTAAAAACCTGTACAATACGCCCAACATCATCATCAGTATTGTTTCAGCACTATTGGCTGCAGCTTGTTATGTGTTTGGAATTCGCCGAAAGAAGCATAAGCCTCAACAAGTTTTCAGTAACGAGGCCATTATTTTTTCGGGCGTAATGCTTACGGCAAATGCAGTAGCCTATTTAGGCAAGGCATTAAACAGCACCAGTAACCATTTCTCTATACTCATTCTTTTTTCGGTCATCATTTATTTGAGCTTAGCTTATTTCTTTAAATCGAGATTGATTTGGGCATTTGCCCTATTAGCTTTGGGCGCGTGGTTTGGCACCGAAACTGGCTACCTTTCTAGAGGAAACTGGTATTTTTTAGGACTTAACTATCCGCTAAGGTTTGTGGCTTTTGGTCTTTGCCTTACTTTCATATCCATATTACTGCGTAGGAGTCAAAAACTCTCCTATTTCTTCGATATCACCTACTTTGGTGGACTACTTTATCTATTTACTTCGTTACTGTTACTTTCTGTTTTTGGAAATTATGGCAGCTTAGAAGAATGGTATAGCATTAAACAGATCTCCTTATTTTATTGGGCAATTATTTCTGCTGTGGTTTGTGTGATTTCCATTGTTATTGGTTTAAAGAAAAATGACACCATGCTTAGGGAATTTGGGATCATCTTTTTGTTCATCAACCTTTACACCCGATATTTCGAATACTTTTGGGATAGCTGGCATAAGGCAATATTCTTCTCCGTTTTGGGCATTTCTTTCGTACTGATTGGCCGCAAGGCTGAAAAAATATGGAGCTTGGAATTTATGAAGAAGTAGATAACTCAAACCTCTTAGGTTTTAAAAACCTAAGAGGTTTAGGCTTACGAAGTTTTAAAAATTTAGTAAGTCTCTCTCAAACTAAATTCAAGATTTTGATGATGATTAAGCAATTACATGACTTGCATCAGAAAAAATACACTTAGATAAGCCGTATCTTTGTATCACAAAGAAATCCAAAATGGCAAGGGCAGACATTAGCAATATAGAAGACATTCAATTATTGGTTAATACATTTTATTCACGAGTACAAGGAAACGAGCTTTTGGGGCCAATTTTCAATGGCATTTTAAAGGATAGATGGACTGAGCATTTGGAAAAAATGTATCGCTTTTGGCAAACCATTTTGCTTGAGGTGCCAACCTATTCTGGAAGTCCGTTTCCGCCGCACGCTAAATTACCTGTAAGCCAGCTTCATTTCGATACCTGGCTACAACTTTGGCATGGCACACTTGATGATTTTTTTGTTGGTGAAAAAGCAGAGGAAGCTAAATGGCGAGGCAGCCGAATGGCAGAAATGTTTATGTATAAAATTGACTACTACCGCAACAATAATGCGAAACCATTATTGTAACAGGCTTCCGCTAGTGTTTTCATCGTTCTTCATTGGGAAGTAAAGATTAATTCTACAACACTCGCTTTAAGATTGCCTTCCCAAAAATCGGGACAGGCTGTATATTGCAATAACGTCTTAATACAAAAATCATGAAATCAAAAGTAGAACAGCCTTTAGCACTTATTTGCACTTTTACTTGGATAGGCTTTATATGTTCCATTAGCTTTATGGAGGCTTGGCTGAAATTTAGAGCTCCTGGGGTTACCTTACCCATTGGTTTAGGTATAGGCCGATTGGTTTTTGCTGCTTTAAACAAAGTGGAATGGGTATTTGCTGTAGCCATTTTAATCAGTAATATCCGAACGGTTAGAAAAATTAAAATCAGTCCGTTTTATGTGATCGTTGTTTTGATACTGATTTTGCAAACAGTGTGGCTATTGCCTGCGCTAGATTCTAGAGCCCTACTTTATATTGAAGCAAAACCCGTTCCTCCTTCTTCGATGCATTTATACTTTGCTATAGCCGAAGGAATTAAGTTTGTGCTTCTACTTGTTTTCGGAATTAGGCTATTTAAATTGGAAAGAGCATAGCTTAAGACTTTCATAAAACCTCGCAGGTTTTCGAAACCTACGAGGTTTCAGGGACAGTAACGACAACAAAAAGATAGTAGCGCACAGCAGGGCTACCGCACCCAATGGAATACGGCATTTGCTTTTCAAATAAGATTTAAGACCAGTACGCGATTAATTGTTTGACGATGAGATAAAGCGCCAGGCAATAAAGAAAAATAGCAATCCCTTTATTGATGATGCGGCTACTTAACGTAAATTTCTCTTGGATGTATTTTGCAAAATAGGCGTAAGCATAAAGGGCCAAACCTGAACCTACACCTGAGCCTATGCTGAAAATCACGAGAGAAAGATAATCAGTAGTGACCCACTCGTGCAGGATGATATAGTTGCCAAAAAATAACCAGAACGGGATTTGAACGGGGTTAAGCACGCCCAAAACCAAACCATAAATCACACTGCCTCTTCTGCTTTCCTCCGTTTCTTTAGGTTGATGTACCTTGTCTCTATTTTTCCAAGCTAAGGTTGCCATTACCAATAGCAATACAATCATAAAAACATCGACCAAAAAGCTGAGCTTAAAACTACCCACTTTAATGGCTTCAATATCCACATCGCTAGAAACCCAGCGAGCAAAACGCATCATTCCGAAGGTGAAAAATACCTCTACACAAGAGAAAGCGAGGATAAAGCCCCAAGCTTGGCGCATTCCTCTATTGATGGTTAATCGGGCTAAAGTAAGGTTAATGTTCCCTGGGGGGATGTACCCCATCGCATTAAGAGCAACGCCAATTAGAAATTCGAGCAAAAGCATAGGTTACGAAGTTACTATTTAAGGTGCGTTTTTAAAAACTGTCCAGTGTAAGAGTTTTCTACATTCACCAAATCTTCTGGTTTGCCTTCAAAAACTATGCCTCCGCCTTTGTCTCCTCCCTCTGGACCGATATCAATTACCCAATCGGCACTCTTAATCATGTCCATATTGTGTTCAATCACAATCACAGTGCTGCCTTGCTCTATCAATGTATTTAGTGCTTTCAACAGCTTTTTAATATCGTGGAAATGCAATCCAGTGGTAGGCTCATCAAAAATAAAAACCGCTTTTTGTGCATTGTTACCTTTGATTAGGAAAGACGCCAATTTAATCCGTTGCGCTTCACCTCCTGATAGTGTATTTGACGATTGTCCTAAATGTACATAGCCCAAACCTACATCAACCAAAGGTTGTAGCTTGGCCATAATTTTTGCCTCTTTAGCAAAAAATGCCACGGCTTCATCAATGGTCATATCCAACACATCAGAAACATTTTTGTCCTGATAGGTAACATCTAGTACTTGTTGCTTAAATCTTTTTCCGTTACAGGTTTCGCAAGGCAGATAAATATCAGCCATGAACTGCATTTCTATCTTTACTTCTCCTTCTCCCTGGCAAACATCACAGCGGCCTCCTTCAACGTTGAATGAAAATGCGGAAGGTTTTAATCCTGCTGCTTTAGCCGAGGCCTGCGAAGCATACAAGGTACGGATATCATCCCAAGCTTTTACGTAAGTTACTGGATTGGATCGTGACGACCTACCAATTGGATTTTGATCCACCATTTCTACTTGGTGTACCAAATCAATATTCCCGAAAATACCATCGTAAGAACCTGTTTGCTCACCAGCATAGTTACCAATTGCTTTCTGCAAAGCGGGATATAGAATTCGTTTGACTAAACTCGTTTTTCCAGATCCCGAAACGCCTGTTACGCAAGTAAAAACGCCCAAAGGAAATTTTACATTGATATTTTTGAGGTTGTTTTCTCTAGCGCCTTTAAGCAGGATATGATCTTGCCAGTTCCTACGTTTTTTAGGAATTTCAATGCTTTCCGCTCCAGACAGATATCTGCCAGTTAAAGATTTTTTATCTTTAATAATTTGATTATAGGTACCGCTAAATACTAAATTACCTCCCTGGGTACCTGCCTCGGGACCAATATCAATTAAATGGTCGGCAGCTTTCATCACTTCTTCTTCATGCTCTACTACTAAAACAGTATTGCCCACATTTCTCAGTGATTCAAGTACGCCAATGAGTCGGTGCGTATCGCGAGGATGCAAACCAATACTAGGTTCATCCAATACATACACCGAACCTACCAAACTACTTCCCAATGAGGTAGCCAAGTTTATCCGCTGACTTTCTCCTCCTGAAAGGGTATTTGATAAACGGTTAAGAGTTAAGTATCCTAAACCAACGTTATTTAGATATAAAATGCGGCTACTGATTTCAGAAAGCAAACGTTTAGAGATTTTTTGCTCATTAGCCGTTAAATCCAATCCATCAAAAAATGGCAAGATGGTAGAAAGTGGCATTAACACCAATTCTAAAATAGATTTACCACCTATTTTTACATAAGAAGCATCTTTACGTAAACGTGTGCCCTTACAATCAGGGCAAGTAGTTTTACCACGATAACGTGATAGCATTACACGATACTGTATTTTATAAGTTTGCTCTTCGAGCTCTTTAAAGAACTCATCCAAACCTCTGAAATATTTATTTCCTGTCCACAACAATTGTTGTTGCGCTTCGGTAAGTTCACTGTAAGATCTATGGATAGGGAAATCGAATTTGTCGGCATTTTTAACAAATTGCTTTAGCCAATCGCCCATTTTTTCGCCACGCCAAGGGGCAATGGCATTATCGTAAACACTTTTACTTTTATCAGGAACAACTAGATCTTCATCTATACCGATGATGTTCCCATAACCTTCGCAACGTTTGCAAGCCCCATAAGGATTATTGAAACTGAAAAAGTTTGGTGTTGGTTCTTCAAATTTTAAATCGTCTAATTCAAAACGATCGCAAAAGAAGTGCTGTTTGCCATCATGCTCTACATAACAATCACCTTTGCCTTCAAAAAAAGCGGTTTGTACCGAATCTGCAATGCGGCTTAGGGTTTCATCATCATGTGCTACCACAATACGGTCAATCAGGATAAAAACCTGATCTTCTGCAACCAACTCTTTATCTTGAACAGCATCGTCCTCTAAAATAGCTTCGATCTTTTTAACAGCGCCTAGATAAGACACCCTCAAAAAGCCTTTTTGCAGTAAAATGGCTAGCTCTTCTTTGATGGTTCTTTTGTTTTGGGGATGCAGCGGGCAGAAAACCGTTACCACTTCATCATCAGCCAAGGCAGATACAAAATCAACGACAGTACTTACAGTATCTTTTTTTACCTCGTTACCCGACACTGGGGAATAAGTTCTACCAATTCGAGAATAAAGTAGCTTAAGATAATCGTATATTTCTGTGGAAGTTCCAACGGTTGACCTAGGATTTGAAGTGATCACTTTTTGCTCAATGGCAATTGCAGGAGCAATGCCTTTGATATAATCAACATCGGGCTTGTTCATACGGCCCATAAATTGACGTGCGTAAGCCGATAGACTTTCTACATACCTCCGCTGGCCTTCGGCATACAATGTATCAAAGGCCAATGAAGACTTGCCCGAGCCCGACATGCCTGTAATGACTACAAATTTGTTTTTAGGAATAGCTACATCAATATTTTTTAAATTGTGTACCCTAGCCCCTTTAATTAGAATATGTTGATGTGGATCTTTCTCTAGTTCCTTGCTCATGAATTACCTCTTCGCTGTAATTTACAAAGATAACTTATTAAGTTGAAAACTATGGGCTGAAAGTCTAAAGCAGCTATTCAATTAAGTGTTAAAACTCTTAACTCTATTTCTAAGATTTCTCTACTGGTTTAACTTCAAAACTGTTTAAATTAATCCTTGTGTTGGTACAGATCCAAATCAATTATTTATAATTGGTATAAAATTTGACATAATATAGAAAGTCTTTTAACAACATTTAAACGAGGCAAATGAAATTGACGATCAAAAAGAGACCTATGATTTTAAGGTTTATTGGGCATTTTTACAATTTTTAACAATTTAATTCTTTGAATCTCACAAAAAAATGTTTCTTTTGAAATTGTAACACATTAACATTCATTATTCACCAACAAAAATTTAAAAGGAGAAAAGCTATAGATTAAAACTTTTACGTGTTTATTATTTAATAAAGATGGGTTTAATCAAACACACTCCTATGAGGTTACAGCAGACTAGTGATCAGGATTTGGTGAAGTTATATATCAGCGGTGACGAAGCCGTGATCGAGGAACTTTTACGTAGGCACAAATCCAAAATTTTCACTTCTATTTACTTATTAGTAAAAGATCAATATTTAGCGGAAGACATTTTTCAAGACGCTTTCATCAAGGTCATCAACACGCTTAGGTCTGGACGTTATAACGAAGAAGGCAAATTTTTACCTTGGGTAATGCGTATTGCACACAATTTGGTGATCGACTATTTTAGAAAGGAGAAACGTACACCAACCATTACCAGTTCAGATGGTACCGATGTACTTAATCTTATTCAAATTCATGAAGAAAGTGCTGAAGAACGCATCCTTAGAGAACAAACACATACCGACTTACGCAAAATGATCCATCATTTGCCAGATGAGCAAAAAGAAGTGCTGATAATGCGCCACTATGCAGATTTGAGCTTTAAAGAAATTGCTGAACTTACGGATGTGAGCATTAACACAGCATTGGGGCGTATGCGTTATGCGCTTAGTAACTTGCGCAAAATGATGAATATTAAAGAAGTAAGTATCAGCAGAAGCTAAGTAACAACAATGTTGCAAATGGATTTATATTAGGCAGACACGCCTATTGCCATTTTTACAAAGGTTTAGCTTTATTTTAATAAGCACTTCTAAACTATTTTGATTTTAATACCATAAACATAAAATAAAGGCTATTAGTCGGCGTTTAATTTCTAAACAAAAAGATATAAATGCGTATGACAAAAACCTTTACTCCAACATCACTAAAAGACCTATCAACCCTCAGCACTTTGGAACAGGAAAATAATCCCGACCAAAAACTGTATGAAGCCATTAAACCTAAACTAGATGAGCTATACAGAGAACCATCAGAGGAAACGATAGCAAAGATTTTAAAATACGCTAAAAAGCGTTAGTGCAAAGGCCAGCAAATGCTGGCCTTTTTTATGGATCCCATTATTAACCCTTAGCTGACAAAATCCTATCATAAAAACGGCTACCTTTGCTTAGTGTAAACAAAACACTAAGCAGATGTTATTGAACAAAAAACTCATTCCCCTCACTTTTGGCGGTTTAGGAATAGGCATTACAGAATTTGTAATGATGGGACTATTGCCTGATATTGCCAAAGACCTATCCATCACCATTCCAGAAGCAGGCCACCTAATTTCGGCTTATGCTCTAGGCGTAGTGATTGGAGCGCCTTTATTGGCCATTATTGCTGGTAAATATCCACCAAAATATATCTTAATTGCTTTGATGGGATTATTTACGGTGTTTAATGCACTATCTGCCTTTGCACCTAGTTATACCTCACTATTTATCGCCAGACTATTTTCGGGCTTACCACACGGTGCTTTTTTTGGTGTGGGTTCTGTAGTGGCCAGCCGTATTGCTCCAAAAGGAAAAGAAGCACAGGCAGTTTCCTTAATGTTTGCAGGTCTTACGATAGCCAACTTATTCGGGGTCCCATTGGGTACTTATATTGGACATAATTTTTCGTGGCGATATTCTTTTGCCATTGTAGCGATAGTAGGTATCATCACCTTATTTAGTCTTAAATATTGGTTACCATATTTACCAGCGGTTAAAAATCGTGACATTAAGAGTGAGCTTAGCTTTTTTGCTAAACGTGAGGCATGGATCATTATCCTGATGATTTCTATTGGTACTGGCGGACTATTCTGCTGGATCAGCTACATTGCACCGTTGATGACTGATGTTGCTGGCTTTGCAGAAAGTAGTGTAACCTATATTTTAATGCTGGCTGGCTTGGGCATGTTACTGGGTAATTTTGCTGGTGGTTATTTGGCCGACAAATTTTCTCCTGCCAAGGCATGTGCAGCGCTACTACTTGCCATGTGCACTATTTTGGTGATCGTATTCTTCGTTTCATCCAGTCCAACATTAGCATTAATTACTACCTTTTTAACTGGCGCTATTGCGTTTGCTTGTGCGGCGCCTATCCAAATGCTGATGATTAAAACAGCTACAGGTTCCGAGATGATTGCTGCTTCGGTCAGTCAAGCGAGCTTTAACATAGGTAATGCTTTAGGCGCACTATTTGGTGGCTTTCCTCTGGTTTATGGTCTAAGCTACAACTACCCTTCTTTAGTGGGTGCAGGCATGGCACTAAGTGGGTCTTTTTTTGCTTATTGGTTGATCAGAAGGTTTTCAAAAATGAAAGTTCAAGAAGAAGTGACTAATGAAGTTGAGGTAGAAGAAGCGGTAACGGAAGTAGTTTAGTTTTTATTACCTTAGACATTTTAGAACTTTTAAGTTCTTTGAATAAAAAAGCGGAGCAAACTTTAAGTGTCTACTCCGCTTTCTTTTTCAATATGGCCAGCATTTCTGAATACTTTAGACTATTGCTCTTTTTTATCAGGCACAAAAGTCATGGAGACAGAATTTACACAATGACGGGTATTTTTAGAAGTTAAAAATTCACCAACAAACACATGGCCAAGGTGTGCATCGCAATTTGCACAAACTATTTCTGTTCTGCTTCCATCGGCATCAGGAATACGTTTTACCGCTCCTTTAATTTCATCATCAAACGCTGGCCAGCCGCAATGTGCATCAAACTTCGAATCTGATTTGTATAAAGGTGCGTTACATCTTTTACAGATATAAGTTCCCTTCTCAAAAAACTGATCGTATTTGCCCGTTCCTGGATATTCAGTGCCTTTATTTACAATTACTCTCTCTTCTTCGGGTGTTAACTTATTCCATTCCATTTTCTTTGTAGTTTTTGATGGGGTTTCTTTCTTTTCTTCCTTTTGCTGGGCGCAAGCCGAAAAACCTGTACTCAGTGCAAGTAAGCCAATGAGTGTGATACGGTTAAAAATTGATTTCATGGCGGTTTACATTTGTGATGGGCCTATGCCTTTAAACAAAAATAAGCATTAATCGTTTGTTGATTTTCATGCTGAAGTAAGTTTTGTACTTCTTGTAAAAAGAAAAAGCGCCCCAAAATTTGGGACGCTTTTAAAAATAATATTTGTCGAGACTATTTTTTCAATAATGCAGCCATTGCAGCACCAATTTCCGCAGGGCTCTCTACTACAGTGATACCACACTCACGCATGATTTTCATTTTTGCAGCAGCAGTATCATCAGCACCACCAACAATAGCACCAGCGTGACCCATTCTACGTCCCGCAGGAGCAGTTTGACCAGCGATGAAACCTACTACTGGTTTAGTACCGTTTTCTTTGATCCAACGAGCAGCTTCTGCTTCCATGCCACCACCAATTTCACCAATCATGATGATACCTTCAGTTTCTGGATCGTTCATCAACAATTCAACTGCTTCTTTTGTAGGCGTACCAATAATTGGGTCACCACCGATACCGATAGCAGTAGTAATACCTAAACCAGCTTTAACTACTTGGTCAACTGCTTCGTAAGTTAAAGTACCAGATTTAGAAACTACACCAACTGTACCTTTTTTGAAAATAAAACCTGGCATGATACCAATTTTAGCTTCATCAGCAGTGATTACGCCTGGGCAGTTAGGACCGATTAAACGGCTATCTTTATCCGAAAGGTAAGATTTTACCGCAATCATGTCTTTAGTTGGGATACCTTCAGTAATACAAACGATCACTTTAATTCCAGCCTCAGCTGCTTCCATAATAGCATCAGCTGCAAATGCAGGAGGTACGAAAATAATAGATACATCAGCGCCAGCCTTATCAACCGCGTCTTTAACTGTGTTAAAAACAGGTCTGCCTAAATGTTCCTGACCGCCCTTGCCAGGGGTTACCCCACCAACAACATTTGTACCGTAAGCTATCATTTGTTCAGCATGGTAAGTACCTTCATTTCCAGTAAAACCCTGAACAATTACTTTAGAATCTTTATTTACTAAAACACTCATTGTATCTATTTTTTTGTGCAAACTTAAGGTAAATGCTACGGAATGTCAACTCTAAAAGTATATTATTTCTTATCTACTTATTTCTTTACAAATCATACAGGTATGATATTGATATCTGACTAAAAACGATTTATTTTTAAGCACTATTTCATACATGGAAAAAACTTTCGCAGACCACGTCATTGATTTCAATTGCCACTTGCATTATGAGGGTAAACTACCCGATGGTTTCCAAGTGATGAACCCTTATATGGATAACCTTGAAACCATGGTGGTGATGCAGCAATTTTACCACAAATATTATAATGACTTCGCTCAAAGGAAATTCATCGTGGGTATTAATCCCAGCCGTCATGGCGCTGGGGTAACGGGTGTTCCATTTACGGACACCAAGCGATTGGAAAGTGTTTGTGGCATCAAAATGCAATCGGCGCATACACACGAAATTTCTTCTGTATTTATATATGATATGATTGAAGCATATGGTGGGGCTGCTTCTTTTTATCGAGATTTCTATATCAATTCTCCTTTTCCTTTGGCTATTATTCGCAGGGCGAAAGATGGCAAGTGGCTAAATGCCAATTATTATGACGACCCCGAGTTGTTTGAAATGGTGAAAGATTTCATGATTTCTTCTTTAAGGAAACACATCAGTTTGGGCCTAGACACCTCTGAAGTTTTTGTTTTGGGCAAGAAAAATACTGATTTCATCCAGAAAATCAATCGAAAGGAAAAATTATTCGAAAAACTAACCATATTGGAACATCCTCGATTTATTCAGCAATACAAATCCAGGGAAAAACAGCTTTATATCGAAAAATACTTACGAGCATTAAAAAATATAGCCGATTAATGCGTGTTTCTAACCAACAATACCTCATTAAGGAATAAAAGGACAACTTTCCATAAAAATCTAACAATAAATTCTCGTAAAAGAGAATTTTAACGATATTTACTTATCAGTTCTCGAGCTAAGACTAACTATAAAACATTAAAAATGATAGATACGCTGTTGAGCTACGATTATGCCTGGAAACCTTATTCCACTGGACAATCGCTAGATACAGACAAAACCCATATTTTCAGGATTGACATCAACAATCATTTCCAGAAAATCAAAAAAGGATTAGCAGATGTACTATCTGAACGCGAACAGGAAAAGGCGAGTAGGATGTTTATCCAAAAAGACAAAGAGCGTTATGTGGTTAGTAAATTCTGTTTACGTAGTATCTTATCGCTGTGCCTAAATACCAGTCCGCAAGAAATTGATTTTATTTTTCACGAATTTAGAAAGCCAACCGTTAAGGGAATAGAGTTTAATATTAGCCATACCGGTGATTATGTACTGATTGCGATTAGTCCAAGGGCTGTAGGCATTGATATCGAGATCATCAATGAAGAATTCGATTTCAAATCCATCTTAGACATTACCTTTTCTAAAAATGAAATTGCTTTTATTGGAGAAAAACGGGTAGATCCTAAGAACTTTTACGTGATGTGGACCCGAAAGGAAGCCTTGTTAAAAGCGAGTGGCGAAGGGGTAAGCGACAACCTCCATTTGATAGAGTGCCTGAATGAACAGCTGCGTTGGGATGAGGAAATTTTTAAAATGCGAACTTTCACCATTGGCGAAAATTATGTGGCCAGCATTGCTACGGCTTTAGATCAAAAGGAATTGATATTATGGAATTGGGTTTAACTCATCGATTAGATCAACTTGTTAAACCCATTTCTGCTATTTAAGCAACTATTCTTTCATGATATTCTCTTCCTCGGCCATTTCAATAGCTGATGGACTGGTTGCTCTCAGGTATTTTGCCTCATCAAATTCATTTTCACTTTTAGCAATCACAATAGAAGCAATACCGTTTCCAATCATGTTGGTAATGGCCCTGGCCTCGCTCATGAACCTATCTACGCCAAGTAAAATGGCGATATGTTCTACTGGCATGATCTTTAAAGCTGTAAGTGTACTTGCTAACACAATAAAGCCACTTCCCGTAACTCCTGCAGCACCTTTACTGGTCACCATCAGTACCATCATAATAGAAACCTGCTCACCAATGGTTAAATCAATACCAAATACTTGCGTGAGAAAAATAACGGCCATGGCCAGATAAATAGAAGTGCCATCAAGGTTAAAGGAATAGCCTGTTGGAATCACCAAACCCACTACCGATTTATTACAACCGATATCTTCCATTTTTTTCATCATACTTGGCAATACCGATTCAGAGGAAGAAGTTCCTAAAACGATTAAAATCTCCTGACGGATGAACTTCAAGTATTTCCATAAACTGAATTTATAGTAACGGCAAATGGCGTTAAGCACTACAAAAATGAACAGGAAACAAGTTAAATATACTGCTCCCATCAGTTTGGCCATCGGCAATAAGGTGTGTAAACCAAATTTACCCACGCTATAGGCCATTCCGCCAAAAGCGCCTAGAGGTGCCAAACGCATGATCACTTTCATCATGTTAAATAACACCTTGGCTATTTTATCAAAAGTGATTAATAACGATTGTCCCGTTTGCCCCATTTTACTTAATCCGTAGCCAAATAAGATGGCGAACACGAGTATTTGTAAAATTTCACCTTTTGAAAAGGCCTCGAAAATATTTTTAGGAAAGATATGTGCAATAAATTCTAGCCAGTTAATAGATCCTGCCTGTTTAGCATAAGCATCCATTTTGGCTACATCACCTGCGGGTACTTCTACCCCTACTCCTGGCTTCAATACGTTGGCTACCACCAAACCAATGACGATAGCAATGGTAGTGACAATTTCAAAGTAAAGTAGTGCTTTACCTCCAACAATCCCCACTTTTTTCATATCGCCCATGTGGGCAATACCGAGCACAATGGTGAAAAAGATGATCGGAGCGATCAGCATACTGATCATGTTAATAAAACTCTTACTGATGAGTTCGGCATGCGGAGCAAAACCTGGATAGATTACGCCCACTAAAATACCTAACGATATAGCCACAAGGACCTGAAAAGTTAGGTTGGAAACAATTTTCTTCATGTTTAGTATCGGTTTGAAGCTGGAAAGATAATAACATATTTCGAATATGTATCAATACTCCTTTATCCATTTGATACGCTCCATTACCCGAATTAAAAACTTTAGTTTTGTATATTTGCTGTAAATACACAAAAGGCGATGCGTAAACTAAAGTTTGTTTTAATCGGTTTGCTTACAATTGTAGCAATAGGTTATTCCTGTAAAAAGGAACCCGTGGACAGCAAGCTTTTTGTAGAACGCTACCTCACAGGCAAATGGCCATTAAGGGCGGAAATCAAAAGCACCATTACAAACAATATTTCAAGCCCAAGAGATACCACCACCTTTACGCCTATAGATACTACAACCTTTACAAGCGACCTTAAGTTTATTAGAAGAGCAGCAGCCGTTGATTTCACTGTTGATGCGACTGGCGAAAACATCAAATTCTCTTCCACCCCAGACAGCACTTGGCATATCGAATACTTGAGAACAGGTTATTTCAAACTGGTTTATACCCGAAAAGAAACGGTTGGCAACAATGTGATCTCACACGTTATTGAAAGAGATTTCAGAAAATAAAATGTTTGTTAGCCTTTAGCGATACCTACTGACGAAAACTGCAAATCGTACAAACGTTTATAATAACCATCCAATTTCAGCAATTGTTGGTGTGTCCCCTTTTCCTTAATCTCTCCCTTATCCAAAACAATAATTAAATCTGCTTTTTGGATGGTCGACAAACGATGGGCAATGACGATAGAAGTTCTATCCTGCATTAATTTATCAATCGCATTTTGAATCAGCATTTCGGTTTCGGTATCTACCGATGAAGTTGCCTCATCCAATACCAAAATGGCAGGCTTGTAAACCAAGGCCCTGATAAAAGAAATCAACTGTGCCTGTCCCGCAGAGAGCGTTGCTCCTCTTTCCATCACATTGTAATGATAGCCACCTGGCAAACGTTCAATAAAATCATGCGCACCTACTTTTTTGGCCGCTTCCACTACTTCCTCGTATTCAATATCAGGATTATTTAAAGTAATGTTGTTAAAAATAGTGTCCGAAAAGAGAAAGACATCCTGTAAAACCGTCGCAATATTTCTGCGCAAATAAGATAGATTGTAATCCTGGATATTGTGTTGATCAATAGTGATGCTTCCTTTTTGGATTTCGTAAAAACGATTCAAGATGTTGATGGTGGAAGATTTCCCCGCCCCAGTAGCGCCTACCAAAGCAATGGTTTGTCCAGATTTCACCTCAAAAGAAATATCCTTCAATACATATTTTGGATCTTCTTCTCCATCTTGATCGTAGCTGAACCAAACATTTTTGAAAGCAATATTGCCATCTAGTTTTTTTGGAGCCAAATTTCCAGAATTTACTGTGATTTCCTGAGTATCCAATACTTTAAAAACACGTTCAGCCCCTACCATGCCCATTTGCAAGGTATTAAATTTATCTGCCAGCTCCCTAATTGGCCTAAACAACATGTTGATGAACATGATAAAGGTGGTAATGATTCCTGGATCCAGATCAGGTTTTGCCAATACCGTCTTAGCACCATACCAAATTAAAAGTCCTAAGGACATTGCCGATATCAGTTCTACTACGGGGAAGAAAATAGAATAGTACCAGTTGGAACGAATATTGGCATCGCGGTAGCGCGAGTTGATCTTTTCGAACTTTTTATATTCTTGATCCTCTCTGGCGAAATATTGGATAATGGCGATACCGCTGATATGCTCTTGTAAAAAGGTGTTGAGGTTGGATACTTCTGCCCGAACTTCTTGGAAAGCGACTTTTATCGCCTTTTGGAAAATCCTAGTAGCAATGATCAAAAATGGCATTGGAATTAATACGGCCAAAGTAAGTTTCCAATCCATCCAAAACATGATGGTCATCAGCACAATTACTTGCAGCATATCTCCAATCATGGCAATTAATCCTTCGGAGAAGATATCGGCAATGGTCTCCAAATCAGAAACGGTACGGGTAATTAACTGACCAATGGGTGTTTTATCAAAAAACTTCAGTCTTAACTTACTGATATGATTAAATACATTGATCCGTAAATCTCTAATGGCAGATTGCCCGAGTTTATTGGTAAGCAGTGTGTGTGCATATTGGAAAATAGTTTGTAGCACCAACAATACCAACATCAAAATGGTCACGTTTAGCAAACCATAATAATCGCCTTTAAGAATGTGCTTGTCTAAAGTATAACCTACCAAAAGTGGCCTAGCTGGAGCAATGGCAGCCAATAAGATTGTAAGTGCTACCGACCAGATAAAAATAGCCCGATAAGGCCTTACATAGGCCATTACCCTTTTTAATAAGCTAAAGTTAAATGCGTCTCCAGTTACTTTTGACATGTTTAATTAGTTAATTTGATCATTAGCGCATTGGCTAATCATCGCATTTATATATATGGATATTCTACCGCCACCAAATAAAGTCCGCAAGCGGGTACAGATTGGCCTGCATTACCTCGGTTTTTACTTTCCACAATTTTTGAAACTTCCTGTACCTCAATATCTCCTCGACCTACCATTACCAAAGTTCCCATAATTGCTCTCACCATGTTGCGCAAAAACCTATCGGCTTTGATGGTAAAAATAATTCCGTTTGGTTGTAATTCAAACATTGCATGGCTAATTTTACAGTTATTGGTAAATGTTTGCGTGTTCGATTTACTGAAACAAGAAAAATCGGTGTATTGCAGTAGCAATTGTGCGGCCTGGTTCATTTTCTCTACATCCAATTCCCCTTTGTACAACCACGATCGATCTAACTTAAACGGATCTTTTTGGAAATGAAGATGGTATTTGTATTCTCTAGCGGTAGCATCAAAGCGGGCATGAGCATCTGTAGCCACTTCAAAAATACGATGTACGGCAATGCTATAAGGTAGTAGCGCGTTTAATCCTGTAGTTGCATTGGCGATTTGCTTATGCGTTACATTTACCAAATCGATATGGGCATAAAACTGCGTAGCATGAACACCAGTATCAGTACGTCCGCATCCCAAAGAGACGATTTCCTGTCTGAAATAGGTGCTTAATGCCTTATCCAAACATTCCTGAACGGTGATTCCGTTAGGCTGCATTTGCCAGCCATGAAAGTCGGTGCCGTTATAGCTAAGCTCAACGAAATAACGTTTTGTTTCCAATGTTGCAAAGATAGGTTAATTGTTCAAATTGTTTAATTGCTGAATTGTTAGAAAGCCCAATAGATGGCAAAACGTTTTCAGTGAGTAGTTAACCAATTCAAACAGCGAACCCGCTCCACAACAATAAAACAATACAACAATTTAACAATACTTTTATTTAATTTTGCTCTATTATGATTCAGAGAATTCAATCTATTTGGCTTTTGCTTGCCGCGATTACTATTTTGTGTTTATTGTTTATTCCTATTATTGGCGTGGGTTCAAATACTGGATACTACACGTTGTACGGCACAGGGCTTAAAGCCACTGGAGCTGATGGTTCGCCTACCAATATCCCGCTATTGATTAGCACTTTATTTGCAGGATTGATTAGCTTAGTAAACATTTTCAACTTCAGAAACAGGAAATTACAGATCCGCATTGCGCTATTGAACATTGTATTGATTTTGGCCTTATCGGCTTGGTTTTTCCAAATTATTAACGGGATAAATGGCAAAACTCAAATTGACCTTGAACCAGGGATCTATCTTTCGTTGTTAGCGATTATTTTTACACTATTAGCCATCAGAGGCATCAAAAAGGACGAAAAACTGATTCGCTCGGCAGATAGGTTGCGCTAAGCCCATTATATTTTTTTCATATAATAGCTTTTTATTAACTTTATAAGTAATCGTTCACCTCAAAACCCTTTATATGAAAAAACTTTTACTTTCTCTATTATTTATTATTGGAATTACTGTGGCTGGATATGCACAGATATTTTCGCAGAATTTCAGTTCCTCCTCTAATATTGTAGACTATATAACCTCAACCGCTGAGGCTAACAAATTTACAGCAATTGGAAGTGGAACAAACAATATCGCGAGTATAACTAGCGGAACCTTACGCTTTACGAAAACAGGTTCGGGAACAGCCCATTTCAGTCGAAACGCGTCCTTTATTGGTCCGCCTACAGCATTAAAAATTAGCTTCACACTAAATGTGTCAAACATAGCTGCTACAAATACTACTCAAGCTCAACTATATGCAGGAACTGGATTTGCAAACAGCTCAGGAGCTCCAACTTTAGCCTCAACTACTCACAGCAGATTAGTAATTGGCTTTGATGCAGCGCAAGGCTTCAATATCTCTGGCCCTAATGCCCCTACTGGTTCCACTCCATATTACAATACTACAAAAGTAATTACATGGGTAATAAATAATACAGGAAGTATATTAAATTATTCAGCACCAGATGGAAGTGCAAAAACGTTGGCCAACGACACATGGGACTTATATGTTGATGATATCGGAATCCCTACTGCCACACCTGTTTTAGCTGCAAGAGGTGCTCAATCTGCAAATTTAGCTCTTGAACAATTCTTTTTTAGATATGACACAGGATCGGAAAATGCGACCATAACATTTGATGATTTTTTGATTAACGACCAAACAACAATTTTACCAGTTTCCCTAACTTCTTTCAACGCAAAAGCCAACTTGCAAAATATTGAATTAGCTTGGGCAACTGCATCTGAAAGCAACAATTCTCATTTTGAGGTCTTACGTTCTGGAGATGGCAAAATCTTTTCAAAGATTGGCGAGGTAAAAGGTGCTGGCACTAGCAGTACTGCAAAAAGCTATGCCTTTACGGATAAAGATGCATTACCTGGAGTAAGTTATTACCAACTTAAACAGGTTGATGCAGACGGAAAAAGTTCTGAATCGGAGGTTGTCGCAGTAAAATCAAATGTAGCAGCAAGCAATTTTAGGGTATTTGCCAACAGACAAGAAGGTACAGTTAAGCTCACTATTTTTGCTGCTAATGAAGGCAAGGGCTCTATTAAAATCTACGACTTAAATGGCCGTAAATTAACTGAACAGCAATTGAACTTAAATAAGGGCTACACCAATGTTTCGGTACCTTTTAATGGTGCTAATGGTTTGCACGTGGCATCATTAACCACCGCAAGCGAAACTGTTACTCAGAAATTTATTCAATAAAACACTTTAGACTTACGAAGTTTAACTTTGCCATTTATTATTTTTAAAGGTAAAGTTGAGGGCGTCGCCGTTTAAAAACTTCTTAAGTCTTCAATTAAAAGCCAGTCGTTAAAATGAATTGGCTTTTTTGTTTGCAGGCAATCCCAAATTTCGCACCTCGCTAACAACATTGACAACCTTGGCATAGACCAAGGTTTGATAGCCCCGATTGAAGCGTAAATACTTTTTGTGGTGGATACGGATCAAACCGCGTACCTAAGGGGTTTAAGAGCAACAACAATCACAAAAAGATTGAAGCGAAAAACGGGACTTTCTGCTGTGGATTGCACTACAAATGCGCTCCAAAACTCATAAAAGGGCATTAATACTAGATGAATTGTATTTAACCTTCTTATTTACAATTTATTAAGAAAAAAACTAATTCATGTTAACACTATAAATTACCAATTATTAAGCGTACCTTTGCGCCTTAATTTAAAAATGTTATAATGATAAACCCATTTAGTAAATTGGGGATAAGTGATGACGTTGTTAATGCCGTTAAAGAGCTAGGATTTGAAAATCCTACGCCTATTCAGGAGCAAGCCATTCCTGTACTGTTAGAGGGTAGTAACGACTTTGTTGGTTTGGCCCAAACAGGAACAGGAAAAACAGCCGCATTTGGTTTGCCGTTGTTAGAATTAATCGACTTTAAGAGCAATAAGCCACAGGCACTTATTTTGTGCCCTACTCGTGAGCTTTGTTTGCAGATTGCAAACGACATCAGAAATTTCTCAAAGAACACGCCTGGTGCTAGTGTTGTTGCCGTTTACGGTGGCGCTAACATCATGCAGCAACTCCGCGAAATTAGAAACGGAGTTCAAATTGTTGTGGCCACGCCCGGCCGTATGTTAGATATTATTGGCCGTAAAGCCATTGATTTTTCTAATGTGAAGTATGTAGTATTAGATGAGGCGGATGAAATGTTGAACATGGGCTTCCAAGAAGACATCAACGACATCCTTTCTACTACACCAGATGAAAAGAAAACTTGGTTATTTTCTGCTACAATGCCACCAGAGGTGCGCCGTATAGCTAAAAATTACATGGACAACCCTACGGAGTTAACCATGGGCACCAAGAATACAGGTAACGTAAATATTGAGCACGAATATTATATTGTTAAAGCTCGTGATAAATATGCTGCCTTAAAACGTATTGTAGATTACAATCCAGACATTTTTGGTGTGGTTTTCTGCAAAACTAAAATGGATACGCAAGATGTTGCCGAGCATTTAATTAAAGATGGTTACAATGCGGATGCTTTACACGGAGATTTATCTCAACAACAACGTGATAAGGTAATGCAACGTTTCCGCGATCGTAACATGCAGTTATTAATTGCTACTGATGTTGCTGCTCGTGGTATCGACGTAAACAATGTAACGCACGTAATTAATTACGCTTTGCCTGATGAGATTGAAAGTTACACTCACCGTTCTGGCCGTACTGGTCGTGCGGGTAAAACTGGTGTTTCTATTTGTATCATCAACGCTAAGGAAACTGGCAAAATCCGCCAGATTGAAAGAATTATCGGAAAACAGTTTACCAAAGCAGAATTACCTACAGGTTTTGATGTTTGTGAGAAACAATTGTTCGGATTAATTCACCGCGTGCATAACGTAGAGGTTAACGAAGAGCAAATCGACAAATACATGTCGAGGATTAACGACGAATTTGCTGATTTGAGCAAAGAGGAAGTGATCAAGAAATTTGCTTCATTAGAGTTTAATCGTTTCTTAGAATATTATCAAAACGCACCAGACCTTAATTTAAGTGCTGATGACCGCGAACGTGGTGAGCGTGGCGATAGAAGAGAGCGTGGTGAACGTGGAGAACGTGGCGGCAGAGGTGCTGAAGCGGGTTACTCTCGTTTGTTTATCAACGTTGGTTCGGTAGACGAGTTCACCAGAGGTGACTTATTGAGCTTTGTTTGCAACAACGGTCGCATTAGCGGTAAAGCTGTTGGCAAAATTGACTTGAAAGGTGTTTTCTCTTTTGTTGAAGTAGAAAGCGCAGCAGCTGAAACACTTTTAGCTAACTTTAAAGATGTACAATACAACGGCAGAGAAGTTAGAATTGAAGTAAGTGGCGAACCTGCTCGTGGTAGTCGTGGCGAAGGAAGACGTGGTGGAGACCGTGGCGGTTTTGGTGGAGACAGAAGACGTGAAGGTGGTGGTGGCTACAGAGGTGGTGACAGAAGAAGTGGCGGCGGAAGTGGAAGAAGAGATCGTGATGGTGGAAATAGCGGTGGTGGATTTAGAGATTTCTCTGGTCGTAGCCGTGAAGAAAGAAGTGGCGGAAGCGGAAGACGTGAAGGCGGAAATGGCGGTGGCGGAAGCGACAGAAGACGTAGGTCGTAGTTTTCAGTTCATAGTTCACAGTTATAAATGAGAAAGTCCCGTTAAATTACGGGACTTTCTCATTTATATCAGTTTACGGTTGCAAAACTTAAACTCATCACTGGAAATTGTCAATTGGAAACTGTCAATTATTGAGCTGGTTTATTTTTAATTTCGCTGGCTTTCAAATACACTTTTCCTCCTTTTTTGTTTACATAGTATTTACGGTTTTTACCATCAATGTAAACATTTGAGCCATCTGGAGCCATTTTGCCCTTGTAGGTTTGGTCGGCAACTTTAGCGCCACCTTTTACTGCAACTTCGGCTGTTTTATTTCCCACCGCATTTGCTCCTTTTTCTACTGCTTTACCTGTTTTTTGGAGTGCTTTTCCTACTTCTGTTTTTTTCTCTTTTTTTTCTTGAGCGTTAGTATTCAATGAAAACAAACCCAATGCTGCTACAGCAAATAAGCCTATGATATATGTCTTTTTCATTTTCTTTTGGTTTTTATGAGGAGAGAACAAACGAGGGAATGGTTTGGTTTTAAAGAGACACTTATTACCTAATAGGAATAGACGTAACCAGTTTATTCATTTGGTCCATCAACCAAGTCCTTAGATTTCTCCCTCAGAGAACACCTTATTAAACTTGCGTCTAGTCTCATCACCAACAAAAGGGCAACAGAGAAGTTTTTGGAATTCGTTATATTGAATCAAAGACTTTTCGACTCCATTTCTCTTCGCTCGAAACGACGGGGACGTTTCGTCAGTCGGTATAAAAAAATTAAGCTGTTTTGATTAGAGCTAGCTTAGTTTCTCAGTCAGTGCTTTCATTTCCAAATGGGCAGATTTTCTTTCGTAAAGGATTTGATAAACCGCCTCTGAAATGGGCATGTCCACGCCGTATTTTTCATTGATATGGTGCATGGAGTTTGCAGCATAATATCCTTCGGCAATCATCGCCATTTCCAGCTGTGCAGATTTTACAGTATACCCTTTCCCTATCATGTTTCCAAAAGTACGGTTTCGGCTAAATTGCGAATAAGCGGTTACCATCAAATCGCCTAAATAGGCCGACTCTTTGATATCTCGCTCAATAGGATGAACGACACCCACAAAACGTTCTATTTCTCGGATAGCATTGGAAATGAGCACTGCTTGAAAGTTATCTCCATAACCTACTGCATGACAAATACCACTAGCCACCGCATAAATGTTCTTCAGCACCGCAGCATATTCGGTACCGAAAATATCATCGGAGATATTGGTTTTGATATATCTGGTATTTAAATGATTGGCGAAATCCTCTGCCAAGTTTACATCTGTAGAGGCAATGGTTAGGTAAGAAAGTTTTTCTAAAGCGACTTCTTCGGCATGACAAGGACCACTGATCACTACAATATCCTCATAGGGCAATTCATACTTTTGGTGAAGAAAATCACCGATGATCAAGTTCTCTTCTGGCACAATACCTTTGATGGCTGAAATGAGCTTTTTACCTTTTAACTGCGCTGGGCTTATATTTTTTAACGTATCGGTCAAAAATGCAGCGGGAACATTAAGTACCACATAATCTGCCTGAGCAATCACATATTCAATATCTGAAGAAACGTTCTCTGGTTTTACCCTAATTTCAACGGCGCTAAGGTAGCTAGGATTGTGGTTATAGTCCCTGATATGGCTGATGGCTTCTTCATTACGCATCCACCAAAAAATTTCCTTTTCGGATTCGTTATCAGAAAGCATTTTAATTATAGCTGTTGCCCAGCTCCCACCGCCAATCATGGCTATTTTCGGTCTGCTCATATCAGTTGTTAGTTCTGCTGTATACCGTTAACATCGGCTAAAAACAAAAGGTTTAAGAAAATGCGATGTGCACTTCCTTAAACCTTTACAAAAATAACTAAATATTATGATTTGCTAAGACTACTTTTTACTTCCAGTAGTAAACAACTTATCTTTAGAGGTTTGCTCTACTTTTGTACCGTCTTTCAGCTTATTTTGAATAGCCGAATAAGGTCCAGAGACGATTTGCTCCCCCGCTTTCAATCCTTTTTTAACTATGATAAATTGATCATTTTGGATACCTGTATTCACTTCTGCTTTTTTAACTGTTGAGGTTTTAGCATCAAAAAGGTATACATATTGTTTGATCTGTTTGTCGTTCAATTTACTTTTTTGCTTTTCAGTATCTTCACTACTGTTTCCGCTATCGTTTTTGTTATCTGTAAAAATAGCTTGGATTGGCACTGCTAAACCTTTCACTGTTTCGCTCTCAATATCAACCGTAGCTGAAAGGCCTGGTCTGAAAGGCGAAGGAAGATCTTTCGCACCACCTTTAACTGTGTTATATGATTCGGCTAACAATCTTACTTTCACTGAGAAATTGGTTACTTGATCTACGGATGCAGTAGTAGCCGCTCCCACGTTAGTAGAAGAACTTGCAATTTCAGTTACTACTCCTCTAAACTTTTTACCTGCGAAAGCGTCTACTTCAACAGTGGCGCTATCACCCAAAGTCACGCGGTTAATGTCGTTTTCATTAACATCTACGTTAACCTCCATACTGCTTAAGTTAGAAATACGCATGATCTCAGTACCCGCCATTTGTGAAGTACCCAAAATACGGTCACCAAGCTCAATAGATAGTTTAGAAACTACACCATCAACAGGTGCATAAATGGTAGTTCTGGCTAGGTTAGCACCTGCTTCTTTCACGTTAGCTGCTGATTGCTCTAATCCAAATTTAGCGCCAGTTACGTTTTCTTTAGAACTTGCTAAAGTTGATTTCGCGGTCAAGTAAGCTGCTTTGGCATTATCAAACTCTGCTGCAGAAATCACCTTTTTATTGTAAAGCTCTACGTTACGCTTATAGGTAGCTTCAGCATTCACAAAGTTAGCTTGCGATTGAACCAATTGTTGTTGTGACGCTGCCACACTAGCTTTCTGCGAGTTATAAGAAGCTACTGCTCTTTCATAACCCGACTGCAAAATATCAGGACGTACTTTACAAAGCAACTGTCCTTTCTTTACCACATCACCTTCTTTTACCAAAAGTTCAGTTACCTCCCCAGATACCTCAGAGCTTAGCTTCACTTCAGTTTCCGGCTGTATCTTACCACTGGCGGTTACGGTTTCAATCACTGTTTTTTCTCCAGCTTTCTCTACAGTTACCTTTTCGATCTGTTCCTTGCCAATTACTCCTGTTAATTTCAATACGATCAGTAATGCGATAATTGCTCCAGCGCCTATTAAAATGTGTTTTAACTTCATAATTTATTTTAAATATGCTTTTAACAGCTTGTTTTTATTTTTTTAAAATGCGATTTGTTTTCCTAAATAATAATCAATCACCTTTGATTTGAATAACAAATCATACTTGGCTTGTATCATATCTATTTCTGCCCTGTTTTTATTGGTTAAAGCAGTACTATATTCTACTGAATTGGCCAAGCCTACATTGTAGCGTTGTTCAATTACATAAAACGCATCTTTTTGGGCGGCGAAAGCATTTTGGGTAGATTGATATTTGCTTTCAGCGGCTCTCAAGTCAGCAACAGCTTGAAAAATAACTTTATTCAGGTTATTCCTAGAAAGCTGCTCTTGCACTTGTGTATTTTGATAGTTGATTTTGGCTCTTCTTACATTGGAACGAGCATTAAAACCGTTAAATATTGGTATGCTCAAACTAAATCCAACAAATTGGTTAAAGTTATCTTTAATTTGTGAGCCAAAAGTCTGGTTAGAAAATGTCCTAACAATATCTGGGACCTCAGTTACAACTGGTTCTAGCGTACTTTTTACTTGGCCAACAACAACTTCTTTAAGACCATTATCAACCTCTGTTACTTTTTGTCTTCCGCTAGAATAATTGGTCCCTAAACCTCCGCCAAAAGATAAACGTGGGTAGTAAGTCCCTCTTGCCACATCAATGCCTTTTTCGGCAGCTAATGTTCTTAAAGATGCCAATTTAATATCTGGAAATGCATTCATTGCTGAAGAAACCACTTCAGAAGCGGTATAGTTATTTTTCGCAACCACTAAAGCATCCACGGGTGGCACCTGCACTGCAAATTGATTATCCGAAGGCAATTCCATTAACTGGTTAAGCGTTAAGTACGAAATACTAAGGTTATTTTGCGCATTGGTCACTTCCAATTCAGAACTTGCTACCTGAGATTTAGCTTGAGAAACGTCAGCTAAAGTTTTATTTCCTACTTCTAACAATTGTTCCTGCTGGTTAAGCTGCTGTTTTGCCACCGTTAACTGAGCTTCAGCCGCTTTCAACAAATCTTTATTAAACAAAATTTGCATATAGGCCGTTACCACTTGTAAAATAAGATCGTTTTTTACCTTATCTACATTCGCTTTATCGGCATCAAGCAATAGTTTATTCTGTTTAATTTGATTCACCTTTTGCCATCCCGCAAACAAATCAACACTGGCAGAAAGACTACCACTAGCCGAGTTGAACTGCTGACTAATATATTGGTTAGTAGATGGGTCGATACTACGACCGAAATTCCGATTACCACTAGCGCTAGCATTTAACGAAGGCAATACGGCATGCTTCGATTGCTTAAAAGTCTCGTCGCCTAAAGCTGCACTAAATTGGGCCTGCTTAACCTGTAGGTTGTTTTTGAGGGTTTTATCGATGGCATCTTGGATAGTAATTACCTCCTGTGCAGAGGCTATCTGACTGCCAACAGTCGTGGATAATACCACACCAAACAATAAACCTAGGCTATAAATTTTCTTCATAAATTAAGTTTCACAATTATAAATAAACAAGGGGTTGCTTTCTGTAATTTTTTAACTACAGCCTTTAATGTTTACATTTACAGCATGTACACCGTTAGGCCGCCCTTTTTTCTCAAATGGTATTATCGCAATAATTTAATTTGGAATAAAGATAGCACAGAAAAATTTGTTTACCTCACGTTTGACGATGGCCCCATGCCAAATGTTACAACCTTTGTGCTAAATACACTAAAAAGTTTTAATGTTAAGGCTACTTTTTTTTGTATTGGCGACAATATCAGTAAGCATCCTGAAGTTTTTGAACAAATCAAAGCAAATGGACATGCCATAGGCAACCATACTTACAACCATTTAAAAGGTTGGAAAACGGATGACAAAACCTACATTGATAATTTTTGGCAATGCCAAGAATTAACGGAAACGAACTTGTTTAGGCCGCCTTATGGTAGGATTAAGAAAAGTCAGATAAGAAAGTTAGTTAACAGTTGGCAATTGACAGTTGGCAAGAGGCTGAAAACTGAAAACAGCGAACTGCAAACTGTAATGTGGGACGTGCTAAGTGGAGATTTTGACCTAAAACTCTCTCCCGAAAAATGTTACCAAAATGTGATTAAAAACACCAGAAACGGCTCCATTATTGTATTTCACGACAGTTTAAAAGCTTGGGACCGATTAGAATATGCGTTGCCCAAAAGTATCGAATATTTACTGCAGCAGGGTTACCAGTTTAAAACACTGTAAATTTTGTCTGATAATTGATTGTATCCGTCGAACAAAGATTACGATTTGAACATCTTGCCCGTTGCCGCCCTTTATTACCGGAAAATTTCACAAAGCTATCTCCAATCAACCTAATTAATCCTTAATCAACTGACTTTCGGAAGTTTTTTTGATGAAAATCAACGCATCGAAATCCTTACCAATGGTAGTGGGCAGTGCAAATGGGGCCTTCCATCCCACCATAATATTGGTGATTTTTTTGGTCTGCTTCGCAAAAGGACTTTCTTCAGTAAATCGCACATAAAAATCTGGAGATTTTGATTGTCCAAACAACCAAGTAAAGCTATCTTTTTCTACCAGCACCAATTGGTTAACGGCAAAGGTATAACCTTTATCTTCGCTCCAATTCATGGTTCGTACACTTCCCTCATAAGTATCAAAAGCGATGTTAAAAAACCTTTTACCATAAACTCCCTTTAAGTAATCACCCATGGCACTGATCTCGGGCATGGTTTTATTTTTTGCTGTATGAATGTTATGCGCCCACAAAACAATTTTCGCCTTGGTGGCATTTTGTACTTTTACAACTTCATCGGTCATAAGCTGATCTCTAGTAAACGGATCATAAAAACCCTCTCGGTGGAAACCAAATACGGTCACTTTATGGGTAGGATTTCTGTCATTATAGGCCTTTAGGCATTGAAACAACTCCACAAATTCCTGAGTGCGATATGCCCTCAGGTTTTTCATTGCAGTAGATAAATCAACATTCTTGCCCTGAATGAAATCATTGATTCTTGCAAATTCAGTATCTAGATGTTCAAAACCTATCTGAGTGTATCCCTCATGAGTCACCAAATACTGGATAATTTTATTTTTCTCGAGGTAAAATTCTTTGGTCCCGTGGCTAGCTTCGCCCAACATTAAAACTTCAATACCTTTTAAATCTTGCTTTAGCTTTGATTGGCAGCTGGTTAAACTGATTGCATTTTGATTTAGCCAAGCGAGATCGGTTTCTTGGGCATAGCTTGCCAAACTCATCAACAAGAGGATAACGAAGTAAAGTTTTTTCATCTATTTTTTTCTTATTGGATGCAAACCACAAACCTTTTCCATACACTTGAGATATTTATTTTATTTTCAGTATGGATTTACAGCTTCTTTCTCATCCTTAACATTAAAATCATATCAAAAAACTATTTTAGTCCTCTAACTCACCATTAATGAACAAATTTTACAAAGTCATTTTATCATTCGCTTTCCTTTTATCAGCATCAATTTGCCACGCCCAAGAAAGAGAACTTTCCTTAAGCAGTAAAACTAATAACGACCGCAGCGTAAGCATCACCGCAGCGAAAAGATCGCCAGGAACTTATACCGTAGTCCTTAATTTTAGGGAACTGACCAACGCTAGTGAATCAGGCGATCCAGTTTACAAAGTAAGACACGACAACGACAACATCTTAACGCTAAATCCTATCAATAAAAATCAAGGCATTGGACTTTCTTATAGCTACACGTACATCAGGGGGGAATTGAACCCCAAATACAACAAGGATTTTGTTTACGTTTTGCCTTACGGAAAAGAAACCAAAGTAAGGGCCGTGGAATCGACTTTCCTAAATGCAACTTATTTTGGATCAACCACACCTGACGACTGGAAAGCCTACCGCTTTTATACGCAAGAAGCTGATACGGTTACAGCCATTAGAAAAGGAATAGTAGTAAACGTGAGCGATTTATATGATGAGGACACCAAAGAACTAAAGTACACCAGCAGAGTAAACACTGTAATTATTGAGCATGCGGACGGTACTTTAGCTACCTACAAAGGCTTTAAAAAGGGAATTTTGGTAAAAGAAGGACAAACCGTATTTCCAGGCACTGCGCTAGGCATTAACACCATCACTAACGAAAGGTATGGCATTTCTTTGATGATTACTTATCTCAAATCGGCTGAGATTGGAGCGGCCAAACAAAATCCAAAGGAAACCAAAAGTTTGTACGGCTTTATTACGCCTTATTTTTGCACGGCAGAAAATGCTAATGGGGTTTTAACCAGTCAAAAATATTATACTACAGCAATTACTCCTGAAATTATCCAAAAAGAGATGAGTAAAAAGGAGATTAAAAGCTTGACGAAAAAGTAAGTTGGACAGCCTTTATGAAACTGTTTTGAGATTGCTTCGTGCCTCGAAATGACGATCGACTAAAAGACTAAAGCGGACCGCACAAAAACCTCGTAGGTTTTAAAATCTACGAGGTTTAATAGTAGCGCTAGCTAAAACATCAACTACACCATAAGACCCTAGATTTTTCAGCAAATTCTTTTTATAATTTTTTCTTTACAGAAAGATTATCTTACAGAAATCATTAAAAGATTAAAAACCCTCTATCTAATAGCGCAAAAAAAACAACACAAACACCAGAAAAACAACAGATTATGGTTTTAAAAAAATATTCTCATTCCTCTTTAGTTTATAATAAATTCAAATTACCTAATTACCTGCTTTAATTGCTTTTAAAGGTTGTTTTTGCTATTTTTGTTTTGATCAAAAATTCAAGTTTTTTATTGATCAATAAACACAAAATTTAATATACAAAACAGTGTTCTTTTTGCAGAAAGCAAGTGTATATTTTGTTGCACAAACCTACCGCAAGAAACACCTTTCCTAAGATGAGTATTTACAACGATTATATCCAAGAGATTGAAGACAGAAAAGCCCAAGGTCTTCATCCAAAACCTATTGACAGCGCCGAATTATTGAGTGAAATCATTACTCAAATTAAAAGTGTAAACAATTTCAACAGAGAAGAATCTGTTAACTTTTTTATATACAACACTCTGCCAGGTACCACTGCTGCAGCGGGTGCGAAAGCTCAATTCTTAAAAGAAATTATTTTAGGTGAAACTGTTGTTGCAGAAATCACCCCTGATTTTGCTTTCGAATTGTTGTCGCACATGAAGGGTGGACCTTCTATCAAAGTTTTGTTAGACATCGCTTTGGCTGACAATGGTGATAAAGCCAAAAAAGCAGCAGAAGTACTTAAAACGCAAGTTTTCCTTTACGATGCCGACACAGACCGTTTGAAAGAAGCCTACCACAATGGCAATGAAATTGCTAAACAGATATTAGAGAGCTATGCTAAGGCCGAATTCTTCACCAAACTTCCAGAAGTAGCAGAAGAAATCAAGGTGGTAACTTTTATTGCTGGTATTGGTGATATTTCTACCGACTTATTGTCTCCAGGCAACCAAGCGCACTCTCGTTCAGATCGTGAACTACATGGCAAGTGCATGATTACACCAGAAGCCCAAGAGGAAATCAGAGCTTTACAAGCACAACATCCAGATAAAAGTGTGATGTTAGTCGCAGAAAAAGGTACCATGGGTGTAGGTTCTTCACGTATGTCGGGGGTTAACAACGTGGCACTTTGGACAGGTAAAAGATCTAGCCCTTATGTTCCATTTGTAAACATTGCTCCAATTGTAGGTGGAACCAATGGCATTTCTCCGATTTTTTTAACTACGGTTGATGTGACAGGCGGTATTGGTATCGACCTTAAAAACTGGGTAAAGAAAACAGACGAAAACGGAAACATTATTCGTAATGAAAACGACGAACCTATTTTAGAAGAAGTATATTCTGTAGCCACAGGAACTGTGCTCACTATCAATACAAAAACAAAAAAATTATACAACGGCGATCAAGAACTGATTGATATTTCAAAAGCTTTAACGCCGCAAAAAATGGAGTTTATCAAAGCGGGCGGTTCTTACGCCATTGTATTTGGTAAAAAAATCCAAACTTTTGCAGCTAGAACTTTAGAAATTGAAGCTCCTGTAGTATTTGCCCCTGCCAAAGAAGTATCGATAGAAGGCCAAGGTTTAACTGCTGTAGAAAAAATATTTAACAGAAATGCGGTAGGCATTGCGCAAGGCAAAGTTTTACATGCTGGTTCTGACGTTCGCGTAGAAGTAAATATTGTAGGCTCTCAAGACACTACGGGCTTAATGACCGCTCAAGAATTAGAAGCAATGGCGGCAACCGTTATTTCTCCAATTGTTGATGGTGCTTATCAATCTGGTTGTCATACGGCATCTGTTTGGGATAAAAAAGCACAAGCAAACATCCCTAAATTGATGAAGTTTATGAATGAATTTGGGGTAATCACGGCTCGTGACCCTAAAGGCGTTTATCATTCAATGACTGATGTGATCCACAAAGTATTGAACGACATCACGATTGACGAATGGGCAATCATCATTGGCGGCGACTCGCATACCCGTATGTCTAAAGGAGTAGCTTTCGGTGCAGATTCGGGCACGGTAGCCTTAGCATTGGCAACTGGTGAGGCTTCGATGCCAATCCCTGAGTCGGTAAAAGTTACCTTCAAAGGTACAATGAAGGAACACATGGATTTCCGTGATGTGGTTCATGCAACTCAATTACAAATGTTGCAGCAATTTGATGGCGAAAACGTGTTCCAAGGTAGAATTATTGAGGTACACATCGGTACTTTGTTAGCTGACCAAGCCTTTACCTTTACCGACTGGACGGCAGAGATGAAAGCAAAAGCTTCTATCTGTATTTCGCAAGACGATACTTTAATCCAATCATTAGAAATTGCTAAAAACCGCATTCAAATCATGATAGACAAAGGTATGGATAACCATAACCAAGTGCTTCAAGGTTTGATCAACAAAGCAAATAAACGTATAGAGGAAATTAAAACAGGTATCAAACCTGCCTTAACACCAGACGATAATGCCAAATATTACGCTGAAGTAGTGATTGACCTTGATTTAATCAACGAGCCAATGATTGCCGACCCTGATGTGAACAACGTAGACGTTTCTAAACGTTATACGCACGATACCATTAGAGACTTGACCTATTACGGTGGCGATAAAAAAGTGGATCTTGGTTTCGTAGGTTCTTGCATGGTGCATAAAGACGACTTGAAAATTGTTTCTCAATTACTGAAAAATGTAGAAACGCAAACAGGCAAAGTAGAGTTTAAAGCACCGTTGGTAGTTGCGGCCCCTACCTACAACATCATCGATGAGCTGAAAGCTGAAGGCGATTGGGAATATTTACAAAAATATTCTGGATTTGAGTTCAGCGATGCCTTACCTAAAAGCACTGCACGCACCGAGTACGAAAACATCATGTATCTAGAGCGTCCAGGTTGCAATTTGTGCATGGGGAACCAAGAGAAAGCAGCTAAAGGAGATACAGTGATGGCTACCTCTACTCGTTTGTTCCAAGGTCGTGTAGTAGAAGACAAAGACGGTAAAAAAGGAGAGTCGTTATTAGCTTCAACCCCAGTAGTGGTTCTTTCTGCGATCTTAGGTCGTATTCCAAGTATCGAAGAATATAAATTAGCCGTAGAGGGTATCAACTTAACAAAGTTCACCCCTATTTCTACAAAACAGTAAGAAACAAATCAACATATCATTTGTTAAAAATAAGAGGTTATCTGATAAATCAGATAGCCTCTTTGCTTATACAAGCAATTGTATAGAATGGTTTTAAATAACATAATTTGACAAATCTCAAAAATAAGTCTGTCAAAAAATATCTAATTTAGATAATGTCATTATTGACAATAATTTTAAACAAAATAAAGTATGGCTTTTGATATAGAAATGATCAAAAAGGTATATGCAACCTTTGGTGAACGTGTAGATGCGGCTCGTGAATTGGTTGGCAGACCTTTAACCCTTTCAGAAAAGATATTATATGCACACCTTTGGGACGAAAAATCGAATAAGGCTTTTACCCGTGGTGTAGACTACGTAGATTTTGCTCCAGATAGAGTAGCAATGCAGGATGCGACGGCTCAGATGGCCTTGTTGCAGTTTATGCAAGCTGGTCGACCGAAAGTAGCAGTGCCTTCCTCTGTACACTGCGATCACTTAATCACTGCCAAATTAGGTGCTGAAATTGACTTACCTCATGCTAAGACCGAGAGTGCAGAAGTTTTCGACTTCCTTTCGTCGGTTTCTAATAAATATGGCATTGGCTTCTGGAAACCAGGTGCCGGTATCATTCACCAAGTAATTTTGGAAAACTATGCTTTTCCTGGCGGTATGATGATTGGTACCGATAGCCACACAGTAAATGCTGGTGGTTTAGGAATGCTGGCTATTGGTGTTGGCGGTGCGGATGCCTGCGACGTAATGGCTGGTTTACCTTGGGAGCTTAAATTCCCTAAATTAATTGGTGTGAAATTAACTGGAAAATTAAACGGTTGGACTTCTGCTAAAGACGTGATCTTAAAAGTTGCTGGTATTTTAACTGTAAAAGGTGGTACTGGCGCTATTGTAGAATATTTTGGCGACGGTGCAACTAACCTAAGCTGTACGGGCAAAGGTACCATCTGTAACATGGGTGCAGAAATTGGTGCAACTACCTCAACTTTTGGTTATGATGATAGTATGGAGCGTTACCTACGTGCCACCAACCGTGCAGATGTTGCAGATGCTGCAAATGCGGTAAAAGCTCACTTAACTGGTGATGCTGAAGTTTATGCAGAGCCTGAAAAATATTTCGACCAATTAATCGAAATCAACCTAGACGAATTAGAACCTTACTTAAATGGCCCTTTTACACCAGATTTAGCTACACCAATTTCGCAAATGAAAGAGGTTGCTGCTGCTAATGGATGGCCTACCAAAGTTGAATGGGGATTAATTGGTTCTTGTACCAACTCCTCATATGAAGATTTGTCTCGTGCCGCTTCGGTAGCTAAACAAGCGATTGACAAAGGATTGGGTAAAAAAGCTGAATTTGGCATCAATCCTGGTTCTGAACAAGTGCGCTTTACCGCTGATAGAGATGGCTTATTAGACACTTTTACCAATCTAGATGCGACCATCTTCACTAATGCCTGTGGTCCTTGTATTGGGATGTGGGACAGAACAGGTGCAGAGAAACAAGAGAAAAACACCATTGTACACTCTTTTAACCGTAACTTTGCTAAACGTGCCGATGGTAATCCTAACACTTATGCTTTCGTAACTTCTCCAGAAATTGTAGCTGCTTTGGCTATCGCTGGTGATTTAAGTTTTAATCCATTAACAGACACCTTAACCAACGATAAAGGCGAACAAGTAAAGCTAGATGAACCTACTGGCTGGGAATTGCCAGAAAAGGGTTATGCTGTTGACGACGCTGGCTATCAAGCGCCTGCCGAAGACGGTTCTAACATAGAAGTAAAAGTTTCACCTACTTCGCACCGTTTGCAATTACTAGATCCTTTTGCAGCTTGGGAAGGTACTGATCTTAAAGGCTTGAAATTATTAATTAAAGCTAAAGGCAAATGTACCACCGACCACATTTCAATGGCTGGTCCATGGTTAAAATTCCGTGGTCACTTGGATAACATTTCGAACAATTTGCTAATTGGTGCAGTTAACTTCTTTAACGATAAAACCGACACTGTTAAAAACCAATTGACTGGCGAGTACGGTCCTGTACCAGCTACGCAACGTACTTACAAAGCTGATGGCATTGGCTCAATTGTCGTAGGCGATGAAAACTATGGAGAAGGTTCATCACGTGAGCACGCAGCCATGGAGCCTCGTCACTTGGGCGTACGTGCAGTATTGGTAAAATCTTTTGCCCGTATTCACGAAACTAACTTGAAAAAACAAGGAATGCTTGGTTTAACCTTTGCGAATAAAGAAGATTACAATAAAATTCAAGAGGATGACACCATTGACATCTTGGGTTTAACAGAATTTGCTCCAAACAAGCCATTAACGCTGGTATTACACCACGCTGATGGAACAACAGAGCAATTTGATGTTAACCACAGCTATAATGAGCAGCAAATTGAGTGGTTCAAAGCTGGCGGTGCATTAAATATCATCAGAAGAGAAGCCGCAGCTAAAGCTGCTAAAAATTAATAGTCCGTAAGTCTAAAAAGACCGGAAGACAAGCGAATCCTAATTAGTGTAACAGCTAGTTGGGATTTTTTTATCTTGACTAACCCCTAATCACTAATAACTTACAACTCACCTAAGCTGTAAAACCTATCAATAGTATTACTGTTGCCACTTTTCCTATTTATTCGCTATATTTGCAGCTACCTACTTAACATACGTCAATTATGAAAAATACTTCAACCGAGCGCCGCCTCATCGTACCAAAATTTTATGGACTTTTAATCCCATAAAGTAATTCGCATCAACTTGTATCATTAAATAAGCTGTTGGCCTAACAAAAGCATTTGCTTTCATATGTCGACAAAATTCAACTAACTCTCCTAATCTCTATGAACACCTTTTTGTTATTTATTACACTAACCACCAATTCATTTTTTAAAAGCACAACGCAAAAACAGAGCTACCAATTCATTTACTATGTAGACCAAAAAGAAAATGTGTTTACCTATTATTTCTCCGACGTGTTTACGACCACAGATTGGTATCAAAATAAAGCGGAAATTGTAAGACTATTTGAACAGCAACTCCACCAGCAAGGCCTTAGACCAAAAGCATATGCGATTAAAACAGGCATCAATGGAGCCCCCATAAATAATATCTACCAAGCTATTGGTCAAATTGGAGAAATTGTGAAAAGAGATAAAAAGCAATTTGAATATCAGCAGAGGAATATCCCTTCGGCAAAGCGAAAAAATTTCAGCAGCACAACAAAAACACTTTTTCTTGAACGCAAGGTCTAGAAAAACTGACATTCTCGTTAACTAAGTGGCGTTGCTTTTAATATCGTTGGCGAGGACGCCAACTACCGCAAGTGATAGCATATTCACAAAGAAAGGCCAACCTCTCTTGTTTTGCCTAAAGTTGGCGTCCTCGCCAACGGCATAGCCTCAATCCTTATAATGAGTTAAAAACTTAAAATGATTTTCATTTCTTATATAAAATGATGCTGAAGACCAATAATAATCTTCTGGCAAGGTAGCCAAGAGCCAATGTTCTTGTAAAGGATTTTGATGGATATATTCTAATTTCTCTTCCAAAAACCATTCGTTCCAGCATTCCTTTACCATACAATCTTTTTGCCAAAACTGAAAGGCTCTATCCGACAAATTAACTCGATGTGCAGCTAACGTTTTAGATTTACCGACACACAGTTCTTTTTTAAAAGCATGAGCTGTATAGCTTAAAAGGGCTCCTTGAACCTGCGATCGATCAAATCCGTCAGAAATCTTCCATATCAGATGGATATGATTAGGCATAATCACAAAGCCATATATCACACATCTATTATTTACTACGAGCCATTCCATACAATCTAAAATCAACCTCTTAAAATCATCATTTAACAGGTGCTTCCAATCTAAAATAGTAGCTGTTAAAAATTCAACATGGTAAGATTTAATCATGACAATATTCTAAGTATAGAAAAACATAGAACTTGTTATACTCATTAGTTGTCGGAATTCAATAATACTAGATTCTATAAACCTTCCAAAGCGTCATCTTCAGTTAGAAAATGGCCAATAGCTTCTACGTCTCTTTCAAAAACGTGCAATTGTATCCCACTGATAGAGGTATCAAACACAGGATAAACCAATGCCGCATTTTCTCCAGTAAGAAAACATTCAAACCCAGCGTCTAATAAGCGGGCTTTTACAATGTTCGCCTCCATTGGGCTCTCAAAAGTTTTGTAGACTACAATTTTATTTTCCATACGGCTAAATATAAGGATTTACTTCGACAGAAATTCTTGCCACCAATAACCAGATTGTTTTATCGTCCGCTGTTGTGTTTTAAAATCATTATGTACTAAACCAAAGCGAGCTTGATAGCCTTCGGCCCACTCAAAATTATCCATCAAAGTCCAAGCTAAATAACCCGTGATATTGATGCCTTCATTTTTTGCTTTTAACATGGCAGCTAGATAAGCCTTAAAATAATCTACCCTCTCTCCATCTTCAATCTTTCCATCTATCAACTTATCGTGAAAAGCCGCACCGTTTTCGGTAATCATGATATTTTTCACCTGTGGATACGTTGCAAACTGCTTGATGATCCGATAAAAACTATCAGCATTAATTTCCCAGCCCATAGCGGTGTGCGGCACTTTACGACTTTTAGCTTTTACCTCCCAAGCCTGCACCACAGGAATAAAAGCATTGTATTTAATCACTAGCGGAAAATAATTCTGGATACCTATAAAGTCAAAATCAAACGCCATACGACTTTGGTGACGCCATGTTGAATAGCTAATGGCAAATTTCTCCAACACGTCCCAATTTCCTGTAGGAAAACCTAAGCCCAAGGCTGGCTCCAGAAAAAAACGGTTCATCAATATGTCCGTCCTTTTGGCAATCATCACATCTTGGTCGGAGTGGCTGTAAGGTACAATTTCTGAGCACGAAAAAGCTGTACCAATCACTGCTTGGTTAACTTCAGCCCTTAATATCTTGGCTCCGTCCGCTTGTGCAATGGCGGTATGCAATGCTGCTTCAAAAAAATTAGTTACTCCAGTAAGTCCAGGCGCATGTACCCCTAACATATAGCCTAAAGAAGTAAACCCAAAAGGCTCATTGATGACAATCCATTGCTTTACCTTATCGCCATATTCTTTAGCACAAAAAAGCGCATATTCATTAAAAGCATTGTTGATTCCGTAAGCCGTCCATCCACCCTCTTTCGAAAGCGCTTCGGGCAAATCCCAATGATATAGTGTCACCATTGGAATCAGGTCGTTTTTCAAGCACTCGTCTATCACTTCGTGGTAAAAAGCTACTCCTTCAGCATTGACCGTTCCGCCTCCTAAAGGAAAAATACGTGACCAAGCAATCGACATACGGAATACTTTAAATCCTAATGTTTTCACCATAGCAATATCCTGCTCATAACGATGGTAAAAGTCACAGGCTTCATCGGGTTTGTGCCCTTTCTTAATCTTCCCAGGTTTTTTAGAAAAGGTATCCCAAATACTCGGGCCTTTACCATAAACACTGGCAGCACCTTCTATTTGAGCCGCCGCCGTTGCTACTCCCCATAAAAAATCCTTACCGAAATCGCTGCTGTACATTAACCTCAAATAAAATGAATAAAATGCGGGATTGTATAAAGTTAAAGTTATTTAAATATTAACTGTGTAAGTGTACTTGCTCGTCAATAAAATTAAACATCTAAGTTTATCTAAGCACAGTCCCAAAAACTAAAATGTTCTAAAATGTCTAAGGTGGTAAAAAATAATTATCAACCATCTAAGACACCTAAGTTCATCTAAGCACAGCCCCATAGACTAAACATTAAAGAATGAAGAAAATTAAGACATGGAGCTATAAAAAAATCTTAATGTCCCTTAACTTCTTAATGGTTCAAAACTAAAATATCCAAGATGATAAACTATCCTCCCAATCCAATTTGCTTTAACAATATTGCTGCATTAAACTTGGTACAAGGCCCTTGCTTCATCAGGTAATCAAAATCCATTTCCTCGCCTATCAGCTGAATATCAAAATGGAAATTACGTACCGCCTTAGGATGTTCATGCTCAAGTTCCGAAAGCTGTAAATCATGCGTAGCAAACAAAGTAGGAATTTGCAGAGCAATCAGCTTCTCAATAAATGCCTTAGAACCATCAAACTTATCTTTACTGTTAGTTCCTCTTAGCATTTCGTCGATCAACACAAAAGCATTCGGATGTACTTCAACCTCTTTCAAAATTATCTTCAGACGGTTCAGCTCCGCTTTAAATGTCGAAGTATTTTCAATCAAGTTATCCTTAATACGCATGTAAGTAAGCAGCTTAAAGATGGAAAGTTCCATCTGCGTAGCACAAACAGGGGCACCAGCATAAGCCAACACCGTATTGATGCCTACCGTACGCAAAAAAGTACTTTTACCTGCCATGTTTGAACCTGTAATAATGTCCACTGTAGGTTTTTCTTTCAGCACATAATCATTATCTACCCTTTTATCTGAAGGAATTAAAGGATGTCCCAAGGCTTGGGCTTTTAACGAGAAGTCATCATTTATTTGCGGAAAGATCCATTGCGGCTGATTATAATGTAAGGTTGCCATCGAAATCAACTCCTCAAAATAACCAATACGATCTAAACCTACTGCTACTTTTGCTCCTGCATTTTCACTCCAATACCCCAGCTTGATACAGCATTTTAAATCCCACAACAAAAAGAAATTAAGAATGGCGTACAACAAAAAATTCAGCCTTGCATCAAACTCAACAATAATTTTTGCCAAAGCTTTAATGTGACCACTTACTTTTTCTTTGGTGTTAAACAATCGAATAATATAATTGCTTTTCCAGTCATGCTTTTCCGTCCATGCTATCGCCTCTGCATAGCTACTCAACAAATTAGAACTTCCACTAAAGCCATAATAAACTTGGGTGATTTGTTTAGAATACACATAAGTAAGCATCGCATTAGCAAAAGCCATTAAACCAAAAATACCCCACAACTTCCCTCCAAAAATCAATCCTGCCAAGAAAAGGAATAACATCAAGTAAGGTACCAATTTCACATAAAGCCTTAAAAAACGGTTAGCGGTAAAGGCAACTTGTTTCACCAGTTGATGGCTTAATTTATACTGAATCTCTTCTATCCTATTTAGCTCATGCCCTTTTAGGTTAGCCCTAAATTCAAAAGTACTTGCTATATATTCTCCCAATTCTACGATTGCCTGCTGGCGACCCAGAATGGTTTCTTTATTACTATCCGTAGCTAAGTGCTTGGCCAAAGTTTCAATACCAATCTTACTTGCTCCCCTGTTAATCAAAGCATATAAAGATGACCTGCCGAAAATATCCAAATCAGAAAGATAAGCGTGCTGCTCATCTTCGAATTGGGTGCCGTCGTCGTATCCATTTGCCTTTCCTTGCAGCATACCAATTTCATTTTTAAACACCCAAAGTAGGTTCTGATGAAAAGTGTATTGTTTTTCGAGTTGGTTTTGTTTTTTAACCACCACCACGAATACTGCAATAGGCAACAGCAAAAGAATGCTCCAAATGCTGATGGCAATGTCTGTACTTGAACTTGCTAACCCTACAAAGAAAACTATTTCGACCAGCAACAAAGCTACCCTAACCACCGAAAATCGGTCAATCTGTTTCTTTATTACTGTTATATGTTCCTCTTGCTGTTTTGCTAAACCTTCGTATGGTTTTAGTCTATCTTGCTCGGTATTTAACATTATATTTGAAGAAATTATAAACGTGTGTTGAATATGGACACTGAAACCGCTTACTTGTTTCAATGATCCATTTGAACAATTGCAACTTTGTAAGCTGTAAAGATAAAATACTAGATGAAGATTAGCCTAATTGCCATTGGCAAAACTGAAGACAAATATCTAATCGAAGGCATTGATAAATACCTTAACCGATTGAAGCATTACATCAACTTTAGTTTTACGGTTATTCCCGACATCAAGAACACCAAAAATCTTACCGAAGCACAACAAAAGAGCAAGGAAGCGGAATTGATTTTAAAACAGTTGAACAATAGTGATTTAGTAGTACTGATGGACGAAAAAGGGAAAAAATACAGTTCCGTACTGTTCGCCCAATACATCAACAAGCAAATGGTGGGTAGTGTACAAAACTTGGTGTTTATTATTGGTGGTCCTTATGGCTTTGATGAAAGTATTTACAAAAGAGCCAACAGTAGCATATCCCTATCAGACATGACCTTTTCGCACCAAATGGTACGGCTTTTTTTTGTAGAACAAATGTACCGTGCTTTTACGATCTTGAAAAACGAACCTTATCATCATGAATAAAATTTAACCGCAGATGCAAACAACAAAATAAAATCTGTGTATTTGCGGCAAAAAATTATGGAATATCTTTAACCAAAACATCACATTATAAAAAAGGAGGCATTATGAAATTACCCAGCGATTATAAGAGAAATTACAAATTCAGGACTGATACCTCTAAGGAAAAAAAATACATCAATGCCATACTTTTTATCATGGTTTTGCTGGTTGTATTGTGGTACGCCTATAAATATTTCTTCACATAAAAAACACCAACCCTCTTCAGGTTGGTGTTTTTTATCTTATTAATGATTATTTGCCCTTATTCGGCTTTGCCGACATCAAAAAAACTAACTTGCCGCCATTTAAAATATCGGTATGATTTAAACTATAATTAGTTATGAGCCGTCCATTAAGCGTTACTTTTTTAACATAAACATTTTTGGAACTTTGTCCAATCGCCTCAATACTAAACGTTTTTCCGTTTTCTAAATGTATCGTTGCGCTGTTCACTGCTGGACTGCCAATTGCATATTCGGCTGATCCTGGTGCTACTGGATAAAATCCCATTGCCGAAAACATATACCAGGCGCTCATTTGTCCACAATCATCATTTCCTCCTAATCCATCAGGTGTGGGTCTGTATTGCATTTCTAATATTCTGCGAACTTGTGCCTGAGTTTTCCATGGTTGTCCTGCCCAATTGTATAAATAAGGAACGTGATGCGCTGGCTCATTACCATGCACATAACCACCAATAATACCTTCTCTTGTAATATCTTCTGTCTCCGCAAAAAATTCATCAGGTAAATGCATGGAAAACAAAGTATCTAATCGTTTTGCAAAATTTAGCTTCCCTCCCATTGCACTTGCCAATCCATTAGTATCATGAGGAACAAAAAAGCTATAATTCCACGAATTTCCTTCAATAAAACCCTGGCCATGTGTACTCATCGGATCAAATTTGGAAATCCAATTGCCATTTTCAGACTTAGGCCTCATAAAACCAGATTGCTTATCAAAATTGTTCATCCAATTTTGGGAGCGTTTCATGTATTCATTATAGATATCGGTTTTACCCAATTTTTTAGCCAACTGAGCAATGGCCCAATCATCATAAGCATATTCCAACGTGTTAGAAACCGAAATACCGCTACGCTCTGCAGGGATATAACCTTTGTCTATGTAATAGCCAATTCCTTCATAATTCCGTTTGTTCGAGGTCACTATACATGCTTGAAGAGCTTTTTCCGCATCACCATTAAACACACCTTTTACAACAGCATCAGCAACTACAGAAACGGAGTGATAACCGCTCATGCACCAGTTGTCGTTGGCATAGTGAGACCATATAGGCAACATCTTTAACGAATTTTGATCAAAATGTGCCAACATCGATTTTACCATATCATTGTTCCTAGATGGTTGTACAATGTTAAAAAACGGATGCAATGCCCTATAAGTATCCCACAACGAAAAGGTAGTGTAATTAGTAAAGCCATTGGCTTTGTGAACATCCTGATCCAAACCTTTATACTCGCCATTACTATCCATATAAGTAGTTGGATTGATAAAGGAATGATATAATGCCGTATAGAAGTTCACCATATGGTCTTGATCGGCATTGACTACAATTTTACTTAATTCCTTGTTCCAAGTATTTTGTGCTTGTTTTTTTACCGCATCAAAATCCCAGTTAGGAATTTCAAAACGCATATTTTCTAAAGCATTTGCTTGCGAAACGGGTGATAGCGCCACCTTCACTTTTACTTTTTCGTCTGCGTTGGTATCAAAATCGAAATACATCTTAATTTGACGTGCAGCTAGTTCAGGAAAGTTTTTAGTTTGGTCGAATTTGCGCCAAAAACCACGATAGACTGGGTTTTGGTTTTCATATTTAGACCCATAAGATTTAAATGGCTTAGAAAAACTCATGGCAAAATAAACCGTACGAGTTCTGGCCCAACCATTGGTTTGCCTATACCCAGTAATTAAAGTATCGTTTACTACACGCACATAAGTCCAAGTATTTTTGTCTTCATAATTATATATACCTGCGGTCAAATCCAAAACAATATGAGATTGCTCAGATTTCGGGAAGGTGTATTGGTGCATACCTACACGGTTAGTAGCCGTTAATTCTGCGATAATGTTATAGCTATCGAGTTTAACTTTATAATAACCCGCTTCGGCGGTTTCGTTCACATGCGAAAAACTTGAGCGGTAACCAGACCCAGGTTGTTTTGCTGTTCCAGGATTGAGTTTCAACTTCCCTACAGTTGGCATCATCAAAAAATCTCCCAAGTCAGAATGCCCCGTTCCACTGAAATGCGTATGACTAAAACCAGTAATCGTTTTATCCTCATATTTATAACCAGCACAATATTTATAAACCTCACCATTGTAATGTCCGTTTAACTCGTAAGAAACAGTATCCGTTTCAGGACTTAACTGCACCGCCCCAAATGGGGCTGTAGCACCAGGGTAGGTATGACCCATTTTTTCGGTACCAATAAGGGGTTTCACATATTTTACCAGGTTTTGCTGCGCAGATGCTTTTAAGACAAATAGTAAAGCTCCTATGGTAACAATCCGTTTAATCATCTTTAATTTTTCTTTCAGTTTTTAGTTTTATAGCGGTTTAATTCGATAGAAATAAAAAGCCCCGTAGCTTAAAAACCACGAGGCGTATTTATTCTTTAACCAAAGGAAGACTAAGCTCCTCTTTTAGCTGGCATTGTTGCTTTTTTAGCAGGAGCAGCGGTTTTTGCTGTTGGTGCTTTAGCAGTTTTTGCTTTTGGTGCAGCTTTTGGTTTAGCCTCAACTTTGTCTTCCACTTTTGGAGCAGCCTCTTCAGTACCTGGAGCAGCTTCAGTAAACAATGGCATATCCTTTAACAAGTTGTACCAAGTTAAAATCTTCTTCATATCCGAAGCATAAACTTTTTCTTGGTCGTGGTTTGGAGCCACTTCGTTAAAGAAACTTCTCAAAGCATTTCCATCAGCCTTTAAATCTGGCACTGCAGTTTTAGTAGCTGCAATGTTGGCCAATACATCAACAAGTTTCAACTCATCGTCTTCACCATAAATGGTAATATCTTCTAACGAAGCCAATTTAGTGTTCGATAAGTTGGCTACGATTTTCAATTTTTGTGCATCAAGACTTTCCAAAACATAGCCCGCCTTATTTTGCCCAATCAGCTTAAAAAGTCCAGGTCTACCAGAAACAGATACAATTCCTCTTAAATTCATTTTTTTATTTGTTAAGCGGCTAGCGCAGGGCGTAAAGCGTTCAAAACGCCAAACTCCAAACGCTCAACGCATTTAGTCTTCAATTACTTCTACCGTCAAAATTTTATCGCCTTGACGAATATCATCAACAAGGTCAACATTTTCAACAACTTTACCAAAACAAGTATGGTTACGATCTAAATGTGCCGTATTATCTCTGCTGTGGCAAATGAAAAACTGTGAACCACCTGTATTTCTACCAGCGTGCGCCATTGAAAGTACTCCTCTATCGTGGTATTGGTTATCACCATCCAATTCGCAATCAATTTTGTAACCTGGACCACCAGTACCTGCCATACCCGTTGCACCATCTTTAGAGTTAGGGCAACCACCTTGTACAACAAAATTAGGGATCACACGGTGGAAAGTTACGCCATCGTAAAATCCTTCTTTAGCTAATTTTTTAAAGTTTGCAACGGCTTTAGGAGCATCATTTTCATAAAACTCCACGGTCATATCGCCTTTTACCGTTTTTATAATCGCTTTACCCATTTTCAATTTTTTATATAAGAGTGCAAATTTAAACAAATAAATCAAATGTGATAAGGTGACGACGAGATGATGCTTTTTGAAAATGTAAGCCAATGCCCATCGGTAACTCAAGTCCCGCTTTACGCTACAATCTTTTTGTTGTCGCTACTGCCCCTTAAACCTCGTAGGTTTTTGAAACCTACGAGGTTTTTTCCTTGCGTTGGTGCAACAAAAAGTATTTTCGCTGCAATCGGGTTTAAAGAGCGACTACACTGCATCAAATCTCAAATTTTAAAGCTAAACAACAACAACAATCCATCATCAACTTTCACGTTAATATGCTAAAATCGGGCTAAAAAAGTTACATTCGTATATGCAAGGTAAAAGATACATGCTATTGGTGCTATTGCTGCTGTTTCACTTGGCAGGCAAAGCAGCTTCCATCCTCATTCACATGGATGAGAACCAGAAAAACCACCTCAAAGCTTACGGAATTGCTTATTGGTGCATTAAGCAGCAGGTAGAAGTTGACTGGTTACTTAATTACCGTGGTGGCAGTTTTTTGGTAAAGCAAGTCAAAGCCATTGAAGACGAATGCAAAATTAGAGGGGTTTCCTACGAAGTATTACCTGATGGTAAAGTGAATGCTATTCTCAACGAAATTAGCGACCCTGCCGTAAATATGGAGATGGTGAAATTGGAAAAAGCACCTAAAATTGCTGTGTACTCTCCCAAAAGCAAACTTCCTTGGGACGATGCCGTAACCCTCGTACTTACCTATGCCGAAATTCCCTACGACGTTATTTATGATGATGACATCCTGAAAGACAAACTGGTTTCCTACGACTGGCTGCACCTGCACCACGAAGATTTTACAGGACAATATGGAAGGTTCTGGTCGTCCTATAGAAACGCAACCTGGTACCAAGAAGATGTGAAATACCAAGAAGCTGCTGCCAAACGTAACGGTTTTAAGAAAGTCTCGCAGATGAAACTGGCGGTTGCCAAACGCATCAAAGAATTTTGTGTAGGCGGAGGCTTTTTGTTTGCCATGTGTTCAGGTACCGATAGTTTTGATATTGCCCTTGCTGCCGAAGGTGTAGATATATTAGAAAGCATGTTTGATGGTGATGGCATGGACGCCAATGCACAAGCCAAAATTGATTACGGGAAGAGTGTGGCTTTTACCAATTTTAAGCTCGACATGAACCCATACAATTATGAATTTTCGGATATAGATGTAACCCAAACCCGCAATAGCTTTAACGAAAGCAACGATTATTTTACGCTATTTGATTTTTCTGCCAAGTGGGATTTAGTGCCAACCATGCTTACCCAAAACCACGAAAAAGTAATTAAAGGCTTTATGGGCCAAACCACGGCTTTCCGCAAAAGCTTGGTTAAACCTAGCATTACGGTGCTTGGCGAGAACAAAGCTGGTGCTGAAGTACGTTACTTGCATGGCGAAATAGGCAAGGGACAGTTCAGTTTTTATGGTGGTCACGACCCCGAAGATTACCAACATCAGGTGAACGACCCTCCTACCGACTTAAACCTGCATCCTACTTCACCAGGCTATCGTTTGATTTTAAACAACGTATTGTTTCCTGCTGCCAAAAAGAAACCACAGAAAACTTAGTGTCTATACATGAGCTTACTGGATATTTTTGATGTAACTGTCGATAGCTTGCGTTTACTAGACGAAGCTGGTAAAAAGCGACCCAAAATAATTGTTATTCTCTATATCCTATTTGTACCAACATTGCTGTGGTTCGTATTTGAGGCTCCTCACATCTCTTTACTCATTTCCCCTTTTTGGTTTTTATCATTACTTATTTTAGTAGGTATCACGCTCTCTTTTTTAATGTCCTACCTATTATGGAGGGCAAGAATAGTAAACTATTATACTCCAAAAAGTTTTCTAGGTTTGTCGGTGATTATTTGTTTGTTAACCCTATCTCTCGCCAGTTTTGCCAATAGGCAATTTAGCACAGAAATTAACCCCCAGCTGAGTAAAGGGGGCTTAGGTTTTGAGCTATCAAAAACTGTTTTAAGCAAAAATCGCAACCATTAAAACTGTTTTTATTATATTTGCAGCGTTAAAATCACAAAAATACTAGCATGTAGGATTCAATTTCTTTCCATTTCATTAAAGACCGCAAGCACATCTGCCTTGCTATTCATTCATCTTTAAAGGAAGAAATTTCATGCTTAGCTTACAACAAATTACTTATCAACATCCGAATAAGGAATTACTGTTTAGCAATTTAAATCTTACAGTAAATCCACATGAAAAAATAGCCTTAATTGGCAATAACGGGATAGGAAAATCAACCCTACTCCAATTAATTGCGGGTAAAATTACGCCTAACACTGGGCATTTGCAGCTTGAGACTGTTCCGTATTACGTACCCCAAATCTTTGGTCAGTATAACCATTATACAGTAGCCGAAGCCTTGGGTGTAAATGAGAAACTCAATGCATTATTGGAAATATTAAATGGCAATGCCAACGACGAATACTTTGAGAACCTTGATAACGATTGGACCATCGAGCAACGTTGCTTAGAGGCCCTTGACCATTGGCAACTACAGGATATCGATTTGCAACAACCCATGGCTTCTTTAAGTGGCGGACAAAAAACTAGGGTATTTTTGGCGGGTATCAACATTCATCATCCACAGTTGATTTTACTTGACGAACCGAGCAACCATTTAGACGCTGACAGCAGACAGCTCTTGTATCAATTCATTAGACGTACTAAAAGCACTTTAATTGTAGTTAGCCATGATCGACAATTACTTAATCTTTTAGATTCTATTTGCGAACTAAGCCCACAAGGCATTAACCTTTATGGCGGTAATTACGATTTTTACACGGAGCAAAAACAACTTGCCAAAAATGCTTTGGAACAAGACATCCACAATAAAGAAAAGGAACTTCGCAAAGCCAAGGAAAAGGAAAGAGAAGCTTTAGCACGCCAGCAAAAACAAGATGCCAAAGGAAAAAAGAAACAGGAAAAAGCTGGTGTAGCCCGCATCATGATGAATACCCTACGCAACAATGCAGAAAAAAGCACTTCTAAAATGAAAGACGTACATGCCGAAAAAGTTGGTGGCGTGGCACAGGAGTTAAGCACATTGCGCAGCCAACTGCCTGATGCCGACAAAATGAAGTTTGGCTTTAACCATAGCTTGCTGCACAAAGGCAAAGTATTATTTGAAGCTATTGGTCTCAATCATCGCTACACCCAACAAAACCTTTGGAAAGAAAATCTCAGTTTTCAAATCACTAGTGGAGAGCGAATAGCGATAAAAGGTTCAAATGGTTCGGGAAAAACAACCTTAATTCATTTACTATTAGGAAATCTGCCAATTTATGTTGGACAGCTAAAAATTACAGAAATTAAAGCTGCGTACATTGACCAAGATTATTCGCTGATTAACCCCTTACTAACTATTTATGAACAGGCACAACACTTTAACACAGGAACGCTACAGGAACATGAAGTAAAAACAAGACTCAATCGTTTTTTATTTGACAAAGAAGATTGGGAAAAAACATGCAGCAGTTTAAGTGGTGGCGAAAGAATGCGGTTGATGTTGTGTTGTTTAACCTTGGGTAGTCATGCCCCCGATTTGATAGTTTTAGACGAGCCAACCAACAATCTAGACATTCAAAATATAGAGATACTAACCGCAGCCATTAACGAATATGAAGGCACCTTAGTGGTGGTTTCACATGACAATTATTTCTTGAAACAGATCAATATTCAACGGGAAATCAAATTAGAATAGCACTGTGTTTTTAATTTTTGGCAAGCAAAAACAGATTAAATTTTCCAAAATGTAGTGCAAACTGTCTGCTTTTGTAAACATGGTGTTACACTGCTGGGCAGTTCCTCGAACTTTTTTAAAAACATGCTTTGCTGGTTATTTAAAGGGTATTTTTAAGGCTTTTGTCCCCATTTTAAAATAACAATTGGCATAGCTTTTGGACTTTTGCAATCGTTGAAAATGGTTTCAACTACAAAAATGAATTGCTATGAAAAGGATGATATTATTAGGAAGCGCTCTCTTGTTTTCTGCCAGTGCAACTTTTGCACAAACTACCATGAGCGGTAGCGATGCACGTATTGGAATTAAAGCTGGGGTGAACTTAAGTACTATCAGATATAGTGGCTTTGATGGTTCAAGTGCACTAAACGACAACACGAAACAAAACGTAGGTTATAACTTTACTGTTTTTGGAGATTTTGGTGTGGGTAATAACTTCTTCATCCAACCTGGGGTTTCTTTACAAAACAAGGGAACAAAAATTGAAGGAAGCAGCACCAGTGGCGGAGTGACCACAAGTGGCAAAATTAAAACGAATGTGATGGCTATTGAAGTTCCAGTTAATGCGGTTCTTCGTATCCCTACGGGTACCTCTGGAGCCTTGCAAATTAGTGCAGGACCATACATAGGTTTTAACATTGATGGAAAAACCAAAACCAATACCACGGTAACCACGCCTGCAGGTAGTACCACTACCAACGAAAGCAATAATTTGAACTTTGGTAGTAAAACCGATGATGATTTATCGAGTACTGATTTTGGAGCTAACTTTGGATTAGGATATCGTTTAAATAGCGGTTTTACCCTAGGAGCTAATTATGGCTTAGGTTTAAGCAACTTGGTTCCTAAAGATAGCAGAAGTGGCGACAGAAAAGCTACCAATAGGGTTTGGGGATTTAGCGTAGGCTATTCTTTCTAATTAATTAACTAGCATATAGTAGTTGCATCCACGGAAAAACCATGGATGCACTTTTTTTTGCGCAATACTTTAATTTAAGTATATCTTATATTTGGGGTATGGAAATTATCCGTTTAAGTGACAGTATTGCAGAAATAGTAGCCGACGAATTGATCATCAACAACGTGGAAGATGGTGTAGATTTAATTGGCAATATTTACTATCAAGGTTTTGATAAGGCCATTGTGTATGAAAAAAACATTACGCCTTTGTTTTTTGATTTAAGCACTAAAATAGCAGGTGAAATTTTACAGAAATTCTCTAATTATCGCATGCGTTTAGCCATTGTTGGCGATTTTAGCAAATATCCTAGCAAGAGTATGAGTGATTTTATTTCAGAAAGTAATCAACATGGCCAAATCAATTTCGTAAATTCAAAGTTGGAAGCGGTTAATGCCCTTTCAAAGAAGTAAGAACCAAATAAATAAAATCCGATGAATCCTATTTTAAGAAATATACTAGCAGTAATTGCAGGTCTTGTAATTGGCAGTATAGTAAACATGGGCATTATTATGATAAGCCACAGCATTATTCCGTTACCAGCAGGTGCCGATAATACAACTGTTGAAGGCCTAAAAGCGACCATGCATTTGTTTGAACCAAAACATTTTATCTTTCCATTTTTGGCACATGCCATTGGTACTTTTGTTGGTGCTTATGTTTGTGCTAGAATTGCTGTCCATAAAATGGTTTTGGCCATGTTTATTGGCTTATTTTTCTTAGCTGGCGGTATTTATATGGTGATGATGGTACCTTCGCCAATTTGGTTTACGCTTGTTGATTTATTAGGCGCTTATTTACCTGTAGCCTATTTTGCTGGTAAAATTGCAAGCAGCAGCAAAAATGAAAATTCATAGCACCAATTATTACAATACTTTTATTGCCGTGGCTGATGACTGCCCTGCTTCGAAAGGAGAAATTCCTGCGGAGAAGGGAGGACAAAAAACAGTTGCTAGTCTACAACTGGAAATGCTTGGCAAAAATCCATACCAATATACTTCCGACGAGGTGCTTTTTACGTTATTTGCTCAACGTAATGACCTTGCTGGTGATGAAATGGAAGCAGCAAGAAAGGAGTTCTTTTCCAAAGGTCAAGCTTGTTTAAGGGCGTCGGCTTTGGGTAAACGTTATGGCTGGGGCATACATCATAATGCCGAAGGTAAAATTGCCGTGTATGGCTGCAACACTCCTGAATATCATGACTATTTAAATCAGCAAGAGGTGAAGGTTGTGAAAGCCATGCGGTCGAAAAAGTAATAATTTTAATTATTTTATAGACTTACGAAGTTTTAAAAACTTCGTAAGTCTATACGTTTTTACTTGACCATAAATTGAGGCATTACCGTTGCCTCTTTGGATTCCTCGCTGCGCTCGGAATGACAAAAAGGAACTATAGAGATAACTTTGCAAGTCTGTTCAACAAAAAACCTCGTAGGTTTAAATTACATCTAGCATATCATAAAACGATATACTGCAACTGCCAGTTAAACCTGATTGTAGCGGAAATACTTTTTGTTGCATGGCGCCCATAAACCTCGCAGGTTTTAAAACCTGCGAGGTTTAGCAGTGACGATCACAAAAAGATTGCAGCGTAAAGCAGGACTATGGGTGAATAGTAGCTCCAAAATTGCTTTTCAATAGATTAGAATTTGTTAATCGTAGAAGTTCCAAGTTAGGCCAAAAAGCAATAACCGATCGGGCATTGGGTAACGGTTTACGGTATAGGTACCATTATTAAACAAGCCTTGGGCAGCATTTTGGTATTTCACAAAAAGATTGGCCCTTCGTAGACCTACTTTTATCCAAGCATCAACCACTGGTTTTGAACTAAAGGTAATGTCTTTACCATTGTAAAATTGACTGGCGGCAATGGCGTATGATTTAGCCAAGTAGGTATCGTTATAAAATACATCGAAACCTAATTGTGTTTTCAAGAACTTAAAAAAGGTTTGATCTTTATACACACTGGCAAATAAGTAAATCTCTGGCATACGTAAAATGCGTTGTTGGTCGGTTTTTTGGTAAACGCCATAAGCACTTACGTGAAAGCTGCCCGCATCTACTTGCTTACCTACCTTAAGTTGCAAAATGCTAATTTCACTACTGTTTTGTGCAGGGATAATGGCATTGGTGATGGTTGGCGAGGCGGTAAAGTACAGATAGTTACTAATCAGATAATACGCTGCGCTGGCATCAAGCTTCAGAAAATTGTTAAGGTAGGTGAAAGTAAAATTGGTCGTTTTTGTACGCGACAGGTTAGCACGTTGGTTCCAATCGTAATAGTTTCCGAAATAACGGTTATAGATTTCTTCGGGAGATTTATTTTGAGTGTAGGCGCTCATTACAATTTTTCCCGCTTTATTACTTAACGAAAAATTACTTTTGGCTTCATACAAATAATCGCCTGCGTTAAAGCCTTGTAAAATCTGTTGTACATCAAGGTTTACATCAACCTTGTTACTGAAACGATAGCCTATTGCCCCTAAAATGGTCGTGTTTTGTGCATTAAAATCACGAGCATAGAATAGGGTTTTATCTTTTTGCAACATTTGCTGCTTAAAGGTGTACATATCGTACCTGATCCCTGCATCTATTTTCAACTCATTTTTAATGACCGAACTGCCTTTGGCTCTTAAGAAAAAGCTGTAGATAAACTCGTTTTGCAAATGCTTAACGTTAGTGGTATCGTTGGTAAATGTACTGAGGTTACGTGGTGCAGGTAATATGCCGTAGGTATCTTCTTCGTCTTTTTTAAAACTATAAGAACTATTGGTATAGGTAAGTGTATGGGTAATTTTATTGGTAGGCAATATGTTTTGGTTATTGGCGTTTTCGGTACTATCAATACGGCCCACAAAATAACTCTGTCTAATCATTAGCGAGTTATCTCTGTAAAGTTGGCGAGCGCTTTTAAGACGTACAGGTTCGGCTTCCTTAGTGGCTAAGTTATTTCCAGCTGGGGCAAAAATAATACTGTCCTTAAGAATCGAACCATTTTCTTCGGCCTTTAAGGTATTAAAAACGGCATCGACCCAAATGTTGTATCTCTTATTTTTGGTTTGGTACCAGGTAAAAAGTGTACCGTTAAGGTCATCGCCACGTTGGTGCTGATAAAAACCATTTGCACCAATACGATTAAAGTTGGCCCCAAAATTCCAATTAGGTTTAATGTTTTGGGAGTGGATAATTTTCAGCAACTGTACGTTATCCCCTGCACTGATGTAAGAGAGGCTGGTAAACGGTGTGCGGGCACGATAAAACTTAATATCATCGTGGGTAAACTTATAATAGTCTAAGGAATGGAAACCTGCATCGAAGCCAATGGTTTTTACAGGTTCAAACAACAAAGAGGTGGCTGCCAAACCTACTAACCCTGTACCTACCGTTGGTCTACGAGGTTGCGCTATGGGGCTAAATTGCTGGATACCCGTTAGTGTGGTGTCCAATGGAATGGTTTGTATACTGTCTTTGGTAAGCTTACGGGTGGTGTACCTAATGTACTTGGCATTAAATATGACCGAGTCGCGTGCGCTTTGTTCTTTTTTACGAAGCGAATCGAGCTCTTTGTTACCCGCAATGGATGTTTTTAAGTCTTGCGCAAAAGCATTGGCAACACCTAACAACAAGAAGAAAGAAACAGCAACAAATAATTTCTGCATTATAGAGTTGAAATAAGCTGGCTTAAAATTTCGGTCATTTTGGGTTCCGCTTTGGCTGCAGTTTCTATAATTTCTTCTAAACTTACAGGTTTCAAATCTTCAGGAAAACCTTCATCTGTTAATACTGAAATGGCAAAAACTGGAATACTCATGTGGTTGGCTACAATTACTTCGGGTACGGTGCTCATTCCTACTGCATCGCCGCCTATGATACGTAAATATTTGTATTCGGCTTTGGTTTCTAGATTTGGCCCTGTTACCGAAACATAAACGCCCTGATGGCAGGTAATATTTTTTTCCTCAGCAATTTTTACTGCTTTTGCAATCAGGTCTTTTTGATAAGGCTGGCTCATGTCTGGAAAACGTGGGCCAAAATCACTGTTATTGATTCCTCTCAATGGGCTTTCTGGCTGTAAATTGATATGATCGTTGATAATCATCAAATCGCCTTTTTTAAATTCAGGATTTAGAGAACCCGCAGCATTAGATACAAAAAGGTATTGAATGCCTAATAGTTTCATCGCTCTAATAGGAAAGGTAATTTGCTGCATGCTGTAGCCTTCGTAAAAATGCAAACGACCTTGCATGGCCACTACCTTTTTACCTTTAAGGGTACCAAATATCAATTTACCCGAATGGAACTCTAACGTAGAAATAGGAAAATTGGGGATACTGGCATACATGATGCTGTGTGCTACCTCAATTTCGTTCACCAAGCCACCTAATCCTGTGCCTAGCACAATGCCTATTTCGGGTTCAAAATCACCTATTTTATTTTTAATGTATTTAATCGAATCGTTTAATGCTTGCAACATAGTCTAATATTTTTTGGTCAAAAATTGCCTTGTCTTCTGCATTGATTTCAATGGCAATGGGCAGATAATATACAGGCAAATTTAATAGTAAATCTCTTAAATTGTTAGTTAATAAGCGTTGTCCATCTTTTTCTGTGGTCACGATTATTTTTTTTGCCGCTGGATGTTGTTGATAGGCCGTTACCAACTGTGTAATTTCCTTTTCCGTAAAACGATGATGGTCGGGATATTCGAACGAATGGATGTTCAATTGCTTTTCTTCTAAATACTGCACCAGTGGTGTTGGATTGGCAATTCCAGTTAACAAAAACAGGTGTTGGTCTTTTTCAAATGCAGTTTCTTCTGCCGTGTAAAGGTGCTTTAGTTTTTGATAATTGATGTGCGAAAAAGCCAATTGCTGGTCGGGCTGCAATCTAAATTTGGCCCACATTTTTTTTCTCGTAGCTGGTGTAATTTCAGCAGGAGATTTGGTTACGAGTACTGCTTGTGCTCTTTTAACGCCCGAAAATGGTTCCCGCAAATTGCCTGCTGGCATTAGCCATTGCATTTTTTGCAGCTTCGCAAATTCAAACAGCAGTACATTAAATCCTGCTTTAACGCTTCGGTGCTGAAAGGCGTCGTCCAATAAAATCAAATCATGCTGTGCTTTCAGTTCATTAATGCCTGTTACCCTATCTTCGCAAACGGCAACCGTCACGTTTTTGAATTTATGATAGTACTGCAAAGGTTCGTCGCCAATGGTTTCGGCAGTGGCATTTGGCCCAGCCAAAATAAATCCCGTGGTTTTGCGGCCATAGCCTCTACTTAAAATGGCAATTTTGTACTGGCTAAGCAGGCGCACCAAATATTCGGTAGTGGGTGTTTTTCCTGAACCGCCAACGGCCAAATTGCCCACACAGATAATCGGAATCTCAAAACTCGTCGACTTAAAAATACTCCAGTCATAAAACTTGTTGCGCAGGTAAACCACCAAGGCGTACACCAAATTAAAGGGCAATAGTATTAGACGCAGGTATTTTAACATATAAGCAACACAAAAATACTGAATATTTGCACTAAAGCTTAGGCCACATTATTTTTTTGGTAAAGATTTAGAAACTGTTTAAAAATAGCCTGTTATTTTACAAGTGGTATTTGGCGAGGACGCCAAACGTTGCATGGGGCCAAAAAATGGCGTCCCCGCCATTCGCGTAATTTTTTGAATAAAATTTAAACAGTCCCCTATCGCCAATGATTGGCCATTTACTGGAATGATTTAAAATTCGCCGCAATTTCACTATTATTGGAACAAACATTTCAAACCATATGACGACAAACAAACGCCTCAAAGTAGGACAAGGGCAAATTAGCGGGTATCTTTCTATTTTTTTAGCCGTATTGGTGTTGCTTGCGGTATTCTGTTTCAGATATCCAGAACAGTTGACCACCCCAGAATTTAGGGAAGTTTACACCAAAAGTATTGCAGAAGCTCTGATGATTTTCGGGGTAATTGCTTCGTTCTTCTTTGCGGCAGTAAGTTTATTATTAAGCAAGAAAATAAAACTAGCCTTAACAGGAACCGCCATTACTGGCGTGGCCATTATTTTAGGTGCATTGACCTTAAATGGTAGAGACGTGGTTAAAACAGACTGGCATTTCGGTCTGGATTGGATGATTTTAGACCTGTTGTTGATGGTCGCCATTTTTGTTCCTTTGGAGCTATTTTTCCCTAAGAATAAATCGCAAACTAAGTTTCATGAAGAATGGCGCACTGATTTAACCTACTTTGTCATCAGCCATTTGTTTATTCAGTTTTTCGGTATCGTTACCCAAAAACCTGCGGTATTATTCTTTGGTTGGATCGGCTTAGAAAACCTACATACTTGGGTACAGGGCTTGCCATTTATCCTCGCCTTATTCTTGGCTTTCTTCACTACTGATTTGTTCCAGTATTGGGCGCATCGCTTTTTTCATACCAAGGTATTTTTATGGCGCTTCCACTCTATTCACCATTCGACGCAAAACATGGATTGGCTTGCGGGCAGCAGAACACACTTCATAGATATCTTTTTCACGAGAGCGATGACTTTTATTCCGCTTTATATTTTAGGTTTCTCCTCTACGGTGTTTAACGTTTACATTGTATTTATCGCGATACATGCCGTGCTTATCCATGCCAATACGCGTATCAATTTTGGTTTCATCAAATACATCTTTACCACACCTCAATATCACCACTGGCACCATTGTGAAGATCCAAAATATTACGGACATAATTTTGCTTCCATCTTCCCTTTTATTGATATGATGTTTGGCACTTATTATTTACCTGATAAAAAATGGCCTGCTGGAACTGGTGTGCATGAAGCCTCTTATCCAAAAGGTTTTATTAAACAATCCATTTATCCGTTCACCAAAAGTCCGTTTGATACCGATTTGAATATGGAGGAACGAAGCGAGAGATAATACAATCAATTTTGAAATACCCTCTCTGCCCGTTGGGCATCTCTCCCAAAGGGAGAGAGTTGCAGTATTTCTTTTCTCTCCCTTTGGGAGAGATGGCGTAGCCAGAGAGGGAAATTTCTTTTAAATAACAAAGCCTTTGATTTATCTATCAAAGGCTTTGTATTTTGCGAACAACGATCAATTACTCTTCCGTTTTCTTGATATTTGGTGGCATCAATTTATACACCACTGGCGTTACAATTCTGGAAAGCAGAGTTGAACTGATTAAGCCTCCAATCATGACAATGGCCAAAGGTGAAATCAATGGGTTGCTGGACAAAGCAATAGGTAGTAAACCGCCAATTGCGGTTAAAGAAGTAAGGATGATTGGCAAGAAACGCACCTCCCCCGCTTCTTCAATGGCTTCGTTTAATGGCTTTCCTTCTGCACGTAACTGATTGGTAAAATCAACCAATAGAATGGTGTTTTTCACCTCAATACCTGCCAGTGCTACAATACCGATGGTAGCCACAAATGAAAGTGAATTTCCAGTAACCATCAACGCAAGTACAGCCCCTACTATTCCCAAGGGGATTACTGACAATACGATTAGCGTACTTTTAAAGGTTTTAAATTCCAATACTAACACCGCAATAAACATGAACAGGGTAACCAAAATAATGCTGCCAAAACCACCGAAGGACTGGTTACGACTTTCGACCTCGCCGCCCATTTCAAAATGATAGCCTTCGGGCAGTTTCATCTTTTTCATCTGGGCCTCCACATCTTTAATCACCTTATCATTTAAATAACCTTTTTGCACAAATGAATTCACCGAAATGGTGCGCACCTTGTTTTGATGGTTAATGCTTAATGCCGAAGTTTCGAGTTTTAAATTTGCCAATTGCGCTAATGGGATGGCCGTTCCCTGTACGTTATTGACGTAAAGGTTATCAAAAACACCCAAGTTTGGTTCCGATGAATATTTGGTGGTGAGCAAAATGCTATAATCGTCGCCACTTGATTTTGGATTTAAGTATTTACCTACTTCAAAACCTGCAATGGCCATCCTTACGGTGCGGTCAATATTCACCATCGGCACACCCAAAGCCAAGGCTTTTTCTTTATTGATGTCTACCTTGATGTCAGATTTTAAATTCTTCAATGGGTTGTTGGTATAGATGGTGCCTTCGGTTTTAAGCAATAAATTCTCCACCTTTCCAGCCAATCGCCGCAAGGTATCCAGGTTTTCACCAAACACTCGCACTTCTACTGGCGAAATAATCGGTTGGCCCTGTTCAAAATCTTTCACTTCTACCTTAGCTCCTAAATACGGCGACCACTTAGCTCTCAATTTTTCTATAAGTGCTACTTTTTTATCGGCCCTCACATCGGGATGTAGCAAAACAAAAATCTCTGCAAAATCGCTACGCTCGTTGGTTTGCAGCAAATTATAGTAAATCCTTGGATTACCCTTACCAACGTTAGAAGCAAAGTATTTTACTTCTGGAATATCCTCGATTTCCTTTTCAATTTGTTTAGCAATTGAATCGGTGTATTTCAAGTTCGATTGTAAAGGAGTAGATACCGTAATGATAAATTGTGGTTTTTCCGATGACGGAAATAGACTGAAACCAATCACAGGAATTAAAGCCAAAGAGCCTAAAAAAATCGCCACACCAACCGCAATCGTTAAATAAGGTCTACGCAAAGCTTTATCCAATAATTTAGCATAAGAACCATGGATAATTTTTTGCAGGGTACGCAAAAAGATATTGCCATGTACATCGGCATGTGGTTTTAAAAGTTTACTCGATAGGAAAGGCACTACGGTTAACGCCACCACCATGGAGGCAATTACCGAACAGATTACCGCTACGGGTAAGCTTCTAATGAATTCGCCCGAGGCTTCTGGCATGAACATCAATGGCATAAAGGCTATCACCAAGGTGGCAGTACATCCCAATACGGCCAATCCAATTTGCTTGGTGGCCATTAGGGTTGCCGTAAGCCTGTCGTGGCCATCACGCATCCATCGTTCTATATTTTCTACCACCACAATACTGTCATCAACCAATAGCCCCAAAGAAACAACCAAACCTACAATACTCAATTGGTTGAGGCTAAATCCAAGTAGGTTAATCAAGATGATACCAATGGCTAAGGATAAAGGAATAGATACCATAACCACTAACGAAGCACGGGTACCCAATGGCAATAAGGTAATGAGCACCAAACAAATGGCAATTCCAAAATCGAAGCCCAAACCACCCAGTCGGGTGTTGACATTATTAGCCTGGTCAAACATCACCTGTAGGTCAATATTGCTAGGCAAGGTCTTTTTGAAGGATTCCAGCACTGGCAAATAAGCTTCTTGGGTTTTAGTAATGTTACTGCCCGCTTTTTGTGCGGCCACTACAAATACACTTCGGAAACCATTTAAGCGGGTGATGTGCTTCTCTTGGGAATAATCAAAATAAACTTTGGCTACTTCTTTTAAGGTAGTGTTTTTGCCCGTAGCACTAGCTACAATGGTATTCTTAATTTCGTCTAAACTCTGGTAATTACCGCTGGTTTTAATATTGAAAGATTTATTGCCAGCATCAATGCTTCCCCCTGGAATATTGGCCACTTCACTTTGGATGGCATTGGAAACTTGCGTTACAGGAATACGTAGCAGCGCCAGTTTCTCCAAGTCCAAATCTACTTTTACCAACTGGTCGGGCAAGCCCATCATCTCCACATTTTTCAGTGAAGGTATTTTTTCAAGATGGTCCTGCAAATCTTCTGCAACACTTTTGAGTTTATCGCGGGAGGCATTTTCCGATACCAAGGCAATTTGTAGGATATTTACATCGGAAGGCGTGATCTTTTGCACCTCCATGCTGTAAATTTCCTGTGGCAGGCTGGGCCTTTCACTGTTCACTTCCCTTACCAGCTCTTGGTATTTATCATCTACATTACCACCATATTTGTACTCAACAATGATAACTGCTAAACCATCCCTGATATTGGTTTTTATGGTCTTTATATCGTCTAACCCGTAAATACGTTTTTCCAGAGGCTTCACCACCAGTTCCTCCATATCCTTAGGGCTTGCTCCTGGATAAACCACCACCACTGGGAAATTGGGTGGGTTCATGTCAGGATCTTCGGCCCTTGGCATGTTAAAAACGGTAGTAATTCCCAAGGCCATCACCATTAATACCATGATTAAGGTGAACTGATAATTTTTTACTGCATAATCTGAGATTTTCATTTGCTTTCGGTCGATTTTAAGCGTAAAAAATATTATTTAATCACCTTTATTCTTGAGCCATCGGTAAGGTAGGCGCTGCCAGAAATAATGACAGAACTGGCTTCTTCTAATCCACCTGTAATGACAATTTTATCTTTCTGTACAGCACCCAATTGTACCTTCACTTTCTTGGCCACTTGGTTATCACTGGTGACAAATACATAACCTTCATTTTCGCCACCGTCCAACAAGGCATCATAAGGAATCACATATGCACTTTGTTTTTTTGATGGATAGATATTGGCTTTACCAAACATCCCCGCAGCCAAACCTTTTACTGGTTCATTTAAGGACAACTCAAGTCCAAAAGTTCCACTTTGCGGGTCAATGCTTTCTGATTTTCTGCTTACTTTGGCTTGCAAGGTTTTACCGGCCAATGCATCGGCGGTAATCACAGCCCTGTCTCCAACTTTTAAGGCCGACCATTGTTTATCGCTTAAGCCAACTTTCAACACCCAATTACCTTCGCTAGCACCATTTATTTGCAACACTGGCGTACCAGGACCTACAATTTGACCTTCGTTGGCCAGTTTTCTAAGTACATAACCGCTCACCGTTGCATTGATAGTGGTATAGCTTTCGTTAAACTTGGCCGATTGCAGCTGCTTTTTTGCAACATCGAGCATTGTTTTGGCATTTTGCAATTGCTCTAAAGTGGCCACACTGTCTTTGTAAAGTTTGTCGGCACGTTCGTAATCACGTAACGCTTTTTGGTAGGAAAGCTGTACTTGTTGGGCTTGGGAACTAATTTCCGTAGGGTTCACCGTAGCCAGTACTTGTCCTCTGCTTACCTTATCTCCTTCTTTTACATAAATGCGATTGATGACGCCGCCGTTTTTAAAAGACAATAATGTTTCATCGTTAGTGGTGAAATAGCCAGAAGTAGCCACCTCTCCATCAGCATTTTCGGCCAAAAGCGAAATCACTTTTACTGGAATAGTATCTTGTTGAACGATTGCCTTTTCTCTTTTGTCACTTCCTTTGCAGGCAAACAGCATGAGTAAGGCTAGGCTGAGGCTGATTTGTGTAATATTTGATTTCATAATTTAGTTTAGCGTATAGGATGCTGTTTCTCGTTCAATATTGGCCATGGCCATCAGCACCTTGTATAAATTAATGTTGACTAGTATTTGTGCCGAAGTGTATTGGTTTCGTGCATCAATGGTTTCTACAAAAGAATTGGCTCCTGCCAAATAACCTCTTTCTATTAAGCGCAAATAGGTAGAAGCAGCCTCAAATTGTTTTTGGGACGATTGGTAGGTTTGATAGGCTGAGCGTAAATTATTTTGTGCAGTTTTTGCCGATAGACTTAATTGTTGTGCTACTAGATTTGCGTTTAGTTCGGCGTTCTTCAAGTCCAAATTGCTCTCTTTAATTCGATTGCTATTTCTATTTCCAGAAAAAATCGGGATTTCCAATTGTAGACCCAACATATAATATCGGGTATTGGAATTAAACTTAAATCCTTCTGATTGTGTTCCCAAATCCAAAAATGCCCCTAGTCTTGGCACGGCAAATTGGCCATTCATTTTTCGGACAGTTTTATTAATACTCACCACTTGGTTTAAGGCTTTGAGCTCTTCTCGTTGTCCTGAAATATCCAAGGTAGCCAACAAACCTTGCACTTTAGCCAAATCATTTTTATCATCTTTTTCTACAATAATTGCATCGTCGGCATTTCTGTTTAAAAGAAAGTTAAAGTATAAGCGAGCATTATTTACTTTTTGTTCGGCATCAATTAAGGTAGCTCTTACACTTTCTACTTCACTTTGCGAACGAAGTACGTAGGCGGGCAAACCTTTTCCGTTTTCCAACAGCTTTTGGTTTACGCGAAGTCCTTCGTTAACCAACTGCAAGCCAGATTTATAAACATCAACCGCAGCAAGCGCACTTAAATAGTTGTAATAAGCGGTTTTCACTTCCTTCACCAAATCACGCTTATAAATTTGCACTTCAAATTCCTTCAAAGTCAATTGCTGCTCGCTAATGCGCTTGTTATTGATAATATCAGTGTTGATGATAGGCACGGTAGTACGCACTTTGGCATCGTGAAAGTTCTTGGGCAAGAAATTGATGGTTTGGTTTTCCATTCTTGGAAAATTATTAGCGCCCGTAATTTGATTTAAAGTGCTATAAATCGGATTGAGCAAATCTCCCAAGGGCAACGGAATGTTACGGCCTCCATCGGCAGTTTGATACCCCGCTTGAAAAGCCACCGAAGGAAGGAACAAGCCTTTTGCCGCTTTCAAAGCGTACTGCGCTTTTTCCAACGACACGTTCTTTTGCTGTAGCACTATATTATTCTTAAAGGCGGTATCAATATAAGTCTGGAGTACCTGCGCATTCACTGAGAAAGCAGCAAATACAAGCATCAGCATCAAGCAAATATTTTTCATTTTAATTAACAGTGTTAACATTATTATTGAATACTTTTCAAGTTTAATACCAAGGTGTCAAAAGCTTTCTCCAAACTAAGTTGCTGTTCTTTTTCTGGAAAGTGGGCATTCACCACATGGTCCAAATGTCCTTGCAACTTTAAGGAGCAAATACCATGGATAGTTGCCCAAACATACAAGGACATTGCGTGCAAATCTGCTTGCTTAAAATACCCCTTAGCTTTACAATCGGCAACAGTAACCAGCAAGGCCTCAAAAGCCGCCCCACCCTCTTCCCATTCACAGGCATAGTTCTTATTCACAAACTCGATGGGCTCCCGCATAATGAACATAAGCTCATAAAAATCACGATTTTCCATTGCAAACTCAATATAGCTCTTACCCATAGCCTTCAATCTCTCGAAAGGTTCTTCTACATTTCTGAGCACCGCAAATTGCGTGGCAAGCATTTTAAACCCTTCTTGGTGCAGGGCATAAATCACATCGCTTTTATCCTGGTAATAGAGGTAAATGGTGGTAGGGCTTATGCCAATTTTATCCGCAATTTTTCTAATAGAAATGGAATCATAGCCATGCTTTAGAAACAGCTCTTTGGCCACTTCTAAAATTTTTCTCCTCAGATCCTCCTTATGTTTGAGGCGCTTGCTTTTTGTATTTGTTTCACTCATGACGAAGCAAATATAATTAACAGTGTTAATATTTTAAAATCTCAAATCATTTTATATAAAAAAAGGAGAAGCTAGGCCCCTCCTTTTCATTGTTGCTGTTAATTTTGGATTAGAGTTTCACAATTTTTTTGGACACGTTTCCGCTATTTTTAATTACTTGTAGGATATAAGAACCTGGACCAACCTCGGCTACATCTAGCTCCATTAACTGAGAACCATCTGCATTTTTCGCCTTCAAAGTTTTGCCCGTCATGTCGGTAAGTAATAATTTAACATTTTCTTTTGCTGAAGCACCCAAGCTCACATAAAGTTTAGTGGTTACTGGGTTTGGATAAGCCAATACAGAAAGTTCTTGATCAAAGCCTTTTACAAATCGAGTGAGTTTATCGAAAGTGATCCTCGTGCCATCGACGTCAATTTGTGCCAATCTATAATAAGCAGATTGTGTGAAGTTCACATCAACTACTTCATAGTTAGACACCGTAGCTGAATTTCCTTTTCCTGTTTTACTATCAATCACGCTAAAGTTTTTACCATCCAAGCTTTTCTCTATTTCAAACTTGGCATTGTTTTGCTCCGAGCTTGTGGTCCATCTAATTAAGGCACCACTGGCAGAAAGCTTTGCGGTGAAATCTACCAAAGCGACAGGCAAAACACCAGGTGTTTTCGCAAAGGTGAATACCCCAAAATCAGTATTTAGGCCTGAAGTGATTGTTCCAGTACCTCCAACTACCGAGAAGCTGTCGTTCCCAGCACCTACCCAAGTATTCGTACCCGTATTAAATCTCGCCACCACGGCATCCAGCGTCGCAAAACTTGAAAAACCAGACGTAGCAAAATCGTAGGTGGTTAAGCCCACTTTGGCTTGAGCATTTCCACTCAGTTTATTCACAGTCCAATATTCTTTGTTATGAATGTAACCCAAGGCCACTGGGTCAAAACTAGCCACATTCACATAAGATACTGGAAAATACTCCAACTCAAAATCTGAAGCAGTACCCACTACACCAGTTAGCGAAATTGCCGTAGAAGCGGTGTTTTTTCCAATCATCAAGTTTGTGGCCGTGCCGTTAGCCACATTAAGCAATTTAATTTTTCCGTTAATGAAGTTTTGCGGCTTACTCAAATTAAAACTAATGGTTTTAGCAGCGTCAAGCGTTAGCCCCGCAGCGGCGTTTACCTTACCTTCGGTGACCACAAAGTTACCTGTAGCCTTTACTGGCTGATTAAAAGTTACCGCTTTTGCCAACGCCCCTAGGTTAACATCTCCAAAAACAATTTCGCTTATGACATTATTATCGATACCGAAAGTGTGTGCATTGGTAAGCGTTCTATTACCCAAAGTGGCATAAATGGCTGGGTCATTTTTTAACACCACTGTAAATCCATCGGGCACTGTTTTTAAAGCATTGTCTAGGGTAGCCAAGGCTCCAATAAAAGCTTTTTGCGGCTGAATGTTCACATAACCCGCCAAGCCATTATCCACCCCATCTACAATTTGAGCTTTAACCCCCACCAAGTTATCAAAATTTGTTTCCGTCCCACTATGAACGGTTCCAAACATATTATAGGAAGCATCTATATCGCCATTAAATGGAAAGATATTAGTGGTATTTGTTCCATCTTGCGCCACATCATAAAGTGTCCCATAAGCTGCCGAAGTTCCAGAAGCCGTTCCATCCAAAAAGATGTATGTTCCCAAACTCGCGGCAAATATATTTTTATCCACCTCAGTACCACCAATTTTCACATTCGAAACTGGCTTTACCGAAGCAGATCCGTTATGGTTATAGAAACTGATCCCCACACCGCCTGTACCATTAAAGGTATTGCTAGTAATCGAAAGGTTCTCTGAAGTCACTGGACTTTGCGGACCAGCAGTTCCTTCCTTGCTTGAGAACACAATAGAACTAAAGGCCGTCGCTCCAGTAAATGGCGTTAAGGTATTATTTTTGATGCTCACATTGTTTGATCGCTGCACAAAGATCCCGATATTGGCATAGTTAGTAATAACATTGTTAGCGACTTCGATATTTGCATTTGCTGTTCTGCTTCCTTTCACTTCCAACATTCTTACCATCAAGTTTGCCTGTGCCAAACTTGGAATGCCAGCACCAATGTTGTTATTGTTGATTTTATGATTGCCCACTTTCGCATTTAGCACTGACACCAAACCCACTGGAAGGTCGTTATATGAAAAATCAAAATCATTACCAGCACCATCTCCAATGTTGCCTGCTTGTAAGCCATACACTGCGATAATATTATTTTTATCAGCAGGTGAACCACCGATAACCCCATACGTATTATACGCATAAATACCTCTTCCAAACAATTCCGGAGCCAATAAATTAGCATAGGTAACGGTATTACGCACTAGGTTAATCGCATTATTTGGAACACCAACATCATTTCTTCCCAATCTCATGGCATGACTATACCATTCGTAACCAGCCACACTTTGTGTTTTGGTTCCTTTAAACACGTTGTCGGAAACTTCTAGGTTATTGAAATTATCTGTGGTAGTGGTAGCGATACCAATATAAGTCGGTTCTTGGTTAATTTGGAACTCAAAATTTTGGATTTTCACATTAGGCGCATCAATTTCAATCAGTGCATTTTTTCGATCTCCTGTATTAATCACTGGACCGGTGCTACCGTTGATAATTGGTTTAGCTCCCAGATTTAAGTTATTCCCCCTCAAAGTTATTTGCTTATTTACCAACACGGCAGCAGTAAGCGTATAAGTGCCTTCTTCCACGTTAATGACATGTCCGTTTTGCGTATCCGTATCGTCAATAGCCTCTTGTAGCGTCGCAAAACCTTCACTTGTATTTACATTTCTTATCGGAAGGTTCAAAATCACTTCTCCCAAACCTGGTACGTCATCTATATCATGAATTTTTGCTTTCACAATTGAAAATGTAGCCAAAGTTCTGTCTGTTCTGGTATCATAAGTCCCATACACGTTCTTCTCCGCAACGATATTGGAAGAGAAAGGTAAAATGTTGGTAACCGCAGCTGAATTATAATATTGGGAAGACCAAATTGGATCTCCCGCTGTGGTTCCAGCAGGCCTATCATCAAGGCTGATGTATCTGTCTAAGGTAGCAACGAAAATATTCGCATCAGCCCCTGGGCCACCAATAACAGCCTTGGTTAAAGGTGCCAAAGCGACATCACTATACGAATTAGCGAATTTAATACCCACGTGTCCAGCACCTAAAGGTGTAGGCGTATTAAAGGTATTTTGCTTCACCACTAAGTTTGAAAATGATTTTGCACCTGGAGTTCCTGAATTGGTGGTTTTGGTATCGAAATAAAGCCCTACCGTATTTGAACTTCCCGCAAGCGGATTAAAGATATTGTTAATCACACTCACATTACTCGAATAAAATACCGCCAATCCTAACAGTTTAAAGTCATTCAAGGTATTCCCTGACACTTCAACCGTTGAACCAGGGTTAATGGTAGAAATGATTTCAATCAATGCAGGTTGTCTATCAGCTCCTGTTTGTCCATTCGCATCAGCAGTTCCACCAGAGGTGATAATATTATTGGTGATTTTATTACCTGGACTCACATAACCGTTCATGGCCAGTTTACCTTGCAAGGTATTGTTATTCACAATCAGCGCTCCGCCGCTCATATCTCCCGCTTGTATCGTAGCGTAATGCGCTTTAAAATTGTTATCGTCTATATTTCCGTTGATATTAGATGCCCTTACCGCTCTACCCAAAGCGTTATTCGACACAGTATGCCCAACGGTATTTCTTAAGATGGTCACCTTATCGTTTCCATTGGTATTTAAAACACCTAAAAAGATTGCCGCACTATTAAATACGTAGCTCGTATTGGTTCCCTCTATTAAATTATCGGTAATAGTTAAATTATTAAAACTACCCGTTGGTCCCGATTTGATCCCATAGCCCGCGGTAGTGGTAGTGGTTGCGTTGTTAAAATTGCTTTCTTGAAAGCGGAGGTGCAAATTTGAAATCGTCACATTCGGCACTGCTACATAAATCAGCGCTTTGTTGGCCACATCACCTCCTGTGATGATCGGTTTGTTAGCTAGAACACCATTATTACCTACCAACGAAATACTTTTTGTGATATTAATTCCTGTAGTTAAGGTATGTGTTCCTTCAAAAACATTCACGGTATTACCAGCAAGTGTTGAAGGCGCATCTATCGCTGATTGAATGGAGCAGAAACGCACCGAAGTCGTAGTATTACTCGCCACCAATTCTGGCTCAACGGCAGTAGAGGCAACCGCACTGGTCACCAATCTGAAATTGGTGCCGTTTAAATTAAAGTTATTACCACTCAAATAAGCACAAGCATCGCCTGAGTTATCCCTGTCGAAATAAAGTGTATTGGCATCACCTGAATTACTAGGGCTATTAGCGTCACCATTATAACCAATATTACCTTTTTGCAATTGGACAGCTACTTCTGTTCCCGTAATGGTATTTCCAATGATAGTGTGTCCTGTACCGCCAACCACAATTCCAAAACCATCACCTTCCGCGGCGGCAGATCCTTTGATATTGGAAATCGTATTATTCCAAATATATACGCCAAAAGGTTGATCATTAATATCCGTATAGCCATCTTTCCTTCTCAACACAGCAATGGCTGCGAAATCCCTGGAGTTTGTTGGCGTGCCCAACTGTGTAATGATATTTCCATTAACCATGACAGCACCATTTCCCGAATTAGCACCTGACGCCAACACATTTTTGACTTCGATTCCGAACCTAGCATTGTTGGCCAGTGTAATAGTATTAGCAGAAATAATAGTTTGAGCGGATGTAAGATCATTTTTACCCAGCCACATTCCAATACCAGAATCCCCATTAGAATTTACGGTATTGTTCATCACCTTAATACCGCTAGTATAAGCTGAACCCGCAAAATCTATCCCTACCAACTGATTATAAGAAACCTCATTATTATCTATTTCAATAGTTTCATAGGTTGCTGCAGTACTTTGCAGCATAATTCCCCTTGCGCTGCTTGACACCGGAGAACCACCCTTATTTCCGTTATAATTAAACGTTGAAAATCTGATGATTAAATTTGTGACACTTTTATTGGTATAAAAACCATATCTGTAATTTTCACTAGCCGACACATTAATCACATAAACATTACTGACATCCACTCCTACTCCTATACCCGTTTCAAAATTAGTCACCGTAAGGTTAGAAATTGTTACGTCATTTGCTGCAACCCTAAGTCCGTAGTTACTCGTAGTAATGTAGTTGGCTAAAGTACCATCGATAATAGTACCTGCCGTGGAAGCCCCTTGAATAGTTAAAGATTTATTGATGTTGACGAAATAGCCAGCTACGGCGCCTACTGGAGAGTAGGTTCCATTGGCCAGATTAACAATATCGCCCGAGGCTGCAGCATCTACAGCAGCTTGAATACTTCGCTTAGGCGCTCCTATTACTGTTCCCGCATTGGCATCATTCCCTACAACAGGGTCTACGTAGTAATTTGTTTGCGCATGTATGCCCTGAAGGGCCACTAGCAATCCAACAAAAAGCATAGGTAGTGCTCTGAGTAGAGTTTTTCTCATAATTTATCTGGTTAAGAACTATTTAGCTATGAGAGAGCGATTTAAATCTAAATTAGATATAATCACAATAAAAAAAGAAAGATTACGTTACAACTTTTTTCTCTAAAGAATAAATCTTCATTTGCATCCTAAAAACGAAGATTATTTTCCTATTTTTTTTATTCAAAGAATTCATCTGGCCATCTCTCCACCTTCCCATTTAAAGATAGATTTCACCATATAAAACACCGACAATAAACATAATTAGAGCATTTAGTTACTGTACCGTAATAATCTGCAATCAATAGTTGCTAATCATCCGCTATCCAAAATTAAACCTCTATATTTGTGAAAATTACTACTTATTATGCTTAAAGGATTTTTTAACGTTCCTGTTCCTGTTAATGAGCCCATTTTGGGTTACGCACCAGGAAGCAAGGAAAGAGAATTATTAAAAGCGGCTTTGGCCGAGGGAAGATCTAAAGTGACGGATATCCCTATGTATATTGGAGACAAAGAGGTATTTACCGATGAGAAAATCAACATCACTCCTCCTCACGATCACCAACATGTTTTAGCCACCTTTAGCAGGGGCAGTAAAACTCACGTACAACAAGCCATTGATGCTGCATTAGCGGCAAAAGCCAATTGGGAAAATTTAGCTTGGGAACAAAGAGCTGCTATTTTCTTAAAAGCTGCTGATTTAATTGCAGGCCCATACAGATATAAATTGAACGCGGCAACCATGCTAGGCCAAAGCAAAAATGCTTTCCAAGCTGAAATAGATTCTGCCTGCGAACTGATAGATTTCTTGCGTTTTAACGTGAGTTACATGACCGAAATCTACAAACAACAACCTCCTGTTTCTCCAAGAGGCAGCTGGAACAGAGTAGAGCAACGCCCCTTAGAAGGCTTCGTTTTTGCATTAACTCCTTTCAACTTTACTGCCATTGCAGGAAACTTACCTTCATGCGTAGCCATGATGGGAAATGTGGTAGTTTGGAAACCTGCCGACACGCAGATTTACGCCGCAAGCTTAATCATGCAAATCTTTAAAGAGGCTGGATTGCCAGATGGTGTCATCAACTTAGTTTATGTTAAAGGCCCTGATGCAGGCGATGTGATTTTCTCACACCCTGATTTTGCTGGGATTCACTTCACAGGCTCTACTGGAGTTTTCCAAGACATTTGGAACACTATTGGTAGCAACATTCACAAATACAAAACTTACCCTCGCATTGTAGGTGAAACTGGCGGTAAAGATTTTATCCTAGTTCATGGTTCTGCAGATGCTGAGGTATCAAGCACCGCAATCTTGAGAGGTTCTTTTGAATACCAAGGACAAAAATGTTCGGCGGCTTCAAGAGTGTACATCGCAAAAAGCAAATGGCCTCAAATTAAAGAGTATCTATTGAGAGATTTGGCAACCTTAAAAATGGGGCCAACCGAAGATTTCACCAATTTCATCAATGCAGTAATCGACGAAAAATCTTTTGACAAATTAGCTAAGTACATTGACGAGGCAAAAAAAGCAAAAGGCGTTGAAATTATTGCTGGCGGAAACTACGATAAGAGTAAAGGATATTTTATTGAACCTACTGTTTTAGTGGTAGACGACCCGAAATACACCACCATGTGTGAAGAACTATTTGGCCCAGTACTAACGGTGTATGTTTATGACGATAAAGATTTCGATAAAACTTTAGAAATCATCGACACTACTTCTATTTATGCATTAACAGGTGCAGTAATTGCTAAAGATCGTTATGCGATTGATAAAGCTACTCACGCGCTACGCAATGCCGCTGGAAACTTTTACATTAACGATAAATGTACTGGTGCAGTAGTAGGCCAACAGCCATTTGGTGGTGCTAGAGGTAGCGGAACCAACGATAAAGCAGGATCAATGATCAACTTATTGCGTTGGGTTTCTCCACGTACAATTAAGGAAACTTTTGATCCTCCAAAAGATTATACTTATCCGTTTTTGGCAAAAGACTAATCTTGATTTCAATAAAAGTGATTTTTTTGATTGCTTTATTAAACATATCACCACAGAAAGCCCCGCATTGCGGGGCTTTCTTATTCAAAAAGACTATTTTTGCGGCCATAATAATACTTGATCACTTCAAAGCCATTAACCTTGGAAAATACTGACAACAAAAACGATCTAAAAAGAGGTTTACAAAACAGACATATACAACTCATTGCACTAGGCGGAGCAATAGGCACTGGTTTGTTTTTGGGCATTGGTCCCGCGGCGGTGTTGGCTGGGCCATCTGTTATTTTAGGCTATGCCATTGCGGGTATGATCGCCTTCTTCATCATGCGCCAACTTGGCGAAATGGTGGTTCAAGAACCTGTATCGGGCAGTTTTAGTCATTTTGCTTATAAGTATTGGGGACCTTTTCCTGGTTTTGCCTCTGGCTGGAATTATTGGATGCTTTACATCTTAGTAAGTATGTCTGAACTGACTGCTATTGGCATTTATGTGCAGTTTTGGTGGCCAGAAATACCGCTTTGGGCTTCTAGCGCTTTCTTTTTTGTAGTGATTAATATGCTCAACCTTGCTTCGGTAAAAGTTTATGGCGAAGCAGAGTTTTGGTTCTCCATTGTAAAAGTAGTGGCTATTATAGCGATGATTATATTTGGCGGATATCTCTTGTTAAGCGGCACAGGTGGGGAGCAAGCAACGATAAAAAACCTTTGGAATGATGGTGGTTTCTTTCCAAAAAGCTGGTTGAGCACTAACGGAAATGGTAGCTACGAAGGGCTTTTGGCAGCGATGGCACTGATCATGTTTTCTTTCGGCGGATTAGAACTGGTGGGCATTACTGCTGCAGAAGCTGAAAATCCAGAGAAAAACATTCCTAAAGCAACCAATCAGGTAATTTATAGGATATTGATTTTTTACGTTGGAGCATTGATTATTCTATTTTCTTTATCGCCGTGGAAAAGCATTACCGACGGCAGCAGTCCATTTGTAATGGTGTTTGAAAGGCTTAACGGTTTCCAACTTGATATTTTCGGACAGCATATCAATTTCACCAAACTGATTGCCAACGTACTCAATGTGATTGTACTTACCGCAGCACTATCGGTATATAACAGCAGTGTTTACAGCAACAGCCGCATGCTTTACGGATTGGCACAACAAGGCAATGCACCAAAATTTCTATCTAAACTTAACAAAAACTACGTGCCTGTAATGGCGATTTTAGTTTCCGCTGTATTTGCTGCCATTTGTATAGTCATTAACAAAATTATTCCAGAGCAAGCGCTAAGCATACTCATGTCTTTAGTTGTTTCAGCACTTGTCATCAACTGGTTAATGATTAGCTATACGCATATTAAATTCAGGAAAGCACATCAATCGCAAAAAACAAAGTTTCCATCGTTTCTATATCCAATTAGCAACTATATCTGCTTGTTATTTTTAGCAGGCATACTCGTCATAATGTGGCTTACAGATTTGAAAATGTCTGTAGAACTAATTCCGTTATGGATGTTGTTTTTATACGGAAGTTATTACTTAGTTCAACGTAAAAAATAAAGAACGTTTTTAATCTTCTTAATATTTAAGACTGAGAACAATAATCTATGTGACTAGATGAACCACATAGACACATCGTAAATTCAGTAGCATTAACAAGCCTTTAATTTCGTTGGTTTTCAATTTACTTGCTTGAGTTTCATAAACGGGATTGCAGCGAAAATCCTTTTTGTTTTTTATTATCATTCTAAGCGTTGGCAAAGAATCTGTAAGTTGTTGCTCATCAGAAGTAGACTCCTCGTTCCTCGGAATGACAGGCAGACAATCAAAAAGATTGTAGCGTAAAGCCCGACTAGCTTTAAAAGAAGCTGCTGTCCTTGTTTTTCAAAAAAAATCATTTAGGAATGACGCCTAAATGAATGGTTGGAAAATAGCTCGCTAAACATAATTACATAAAAAAGAGGATGCCCAAACGCTAGGCACCCTCTCCAACATTATATACTACTAAACCTACAACTATCCTATCATACTATAACCAGCTTACAACGCCAGTTTCTACATTATAATTGGCACCAACTATTTTTATTTTCCCATCTTTTTCCATTTGGTTTAAAGTGGTACTTTGGTTGCGGATATCTAAAATGGTTTGTTTTACATTTTGTACATTCAATCTTTCCAACAAATCATCATTTTTAGATGAACGTTCTTCTCCTTCTGTAATGATCTCCTCAATAATTGGATTAAAATGATCTACTAAATGTGTAAGGTTTTCCATTCCCATTCCGCGAATCGCAGCAGCATCTAGTCCTCCTTTTAAAGCACCGCATTTTGAGTGCCCTAAAACAACAATTAATTTAGATCCTGCAACATTACAGCCAAATTCCATAGAACCCAAAATGTCTTGGTTCGCAAAATTTCCAGCAATTCTTACACTAAAAATATCTCCTAGTCCTTGGTCAAAAATCAATTCTGCAGAAGTACGACTGTCAATACAGCTCAATACTACAGCAAATGGCCATTGTCCTGCTCTAGTGTCATTTACCTGTGCTAGTAAATCTCTGTTGGCTTTCAAATTTTGAACAAATCTATCATTACCTTCTTTTAATATTTCAAGTGCCTTTTCAGGGGTAATTGTCGTTTGTGTTTCTAAAGTATGTGCCTTCATTATTTTATTTCTATGATTAATTTTGTTCAACAATTTTTGTGTTAATTTTTGGTACCGAGTAAGTTTTCTTAATATTCTCTAAAGTAACAATAATCCCTTTTGTATAAGCATTATGTTTGTAGTTATGGATTGCTTCCAACACATCTGGATCGATATACCTAGAATTAGCACCATCAATAATCACATTGGTTTCACTTGGAATCCCAGATAACAACACCTGAATAGAAGCTTTGTTTAGGAATGATACTTCTTCGGCGAGCTTGATTCTGATGTTCTTTTTGTTTCCTTCTTCTTGTACTCGGTAAAAGAAGGGATTGCGCATATTGGTTCTCAATAGATAGAAAATTGAAACCGCCATACCAATACCAACACCTTTCAACAAATCAATACCTACTACACCTACAACAGTAACCACAAACGGGATAAATTGATCCCAACCTTTGTGATACATATGCTTAAATAGAGATATTCTCGCTAGTTTATATCCAGTAACCAATAAAATGGCTGCCAAACACGATAACGGAATCATATTGATGATTGAGGGGATGAATAGTAATGATAGCAACAACAATAAGCCGTGCGAAATAGCCGAAACTTTGGTGCGGCCTCCAGCATTAACGTTAGCCGAGCTTCGCACAATTACCGCCGTCATTGGCAAGCCGCCTAGCATACCGCTTGTAATGTTACCCACACCTTGAGCAATCAGTTCGCGGTTGGTTGGCGATACTCTTTTCAGAGGATCAATTTTATCAACTGCTTCTAAGCTTAACAAGGTTTCTAAACTGGCAACTACGGCAATAGTAAGCGCAACCATCAACACTTTTGAGTCAAAAATGGTAGAAAAATCAGGCATGGTAAACAAACCAAAAAACTCGGCTGCACTGTTTACTTCTGGAATTTTCACCATTTGGCTATCTTTTAAAGCACTTGATGAGCCGCTAAACAAAATGGCTCCCAATATACCCAACGCTACCACTACTAAAGGAGCAGGAACTACTGCTAGTTTCTTAAATTTAGGCCAAAATACCAACACCAAAATGGAAAGCGCACTAATCGCAATGGCTGCTACACTAAAGTGCTGAAAAGCATTTGCTAGTGCCGAAAATGTATTTTCCCCATCTTTCTGGAAAAAGCTTTCGTCACCAAAAAAATCGCTATCTACCCCTAAAGCATGCGGCAATTGTTTCATGATCAGTAAAATACCAATACCTGCCAACATTCCTTCAATCACACTTGAGGGAAAATAGTTACCAATGGTACCAGCTTTAATCAATCCTAAAATAAGTTGGAATACACCAGCCAAAACTACGGCCATCAAAAATGCCTGATAACTTCCTAAACTAGTGATAGAGGCTAAAACAATGGTTGTTAACCCAGCGGCTGGACCACTTACACTTAACTGCGAACCGCTAATAGAGGCTACTACTACACCACCAACAATCCCAGTAAGTAAACCTGCAAACAAAGGAGCCCCAGAGGCCAAGGCAATCCCCAAACACAGTGGCAAAGCCACTAAGAACACTACAATACTTGCTGGCAAATCGGCTTTTAAATTCCTCTTTTGCAAATATTTGCCTATTCCGCTTCCCATAGAAGCCGAATTCGAATTTTTCATAAAGAATTATGTTAATTTCTAAAGTTTTTTTTATCAAATCAGTTCCGTATTATGCATACGGAAATAGTACGGGTAAAAACTTAAGAGAAATTAGGAGGGGGTGTTGGCACCGAAGGATGGTATGGGTCTACATAGCGCCGCGAGTGCTCGATAAAGCTACTCGGTACGCCACAATCTAAATCCAAGTGAACGTAGTTAAGGTCAAATTTTTGGAACGTCATTTTATAGTCTACAAACTTTACGCTTGATTTTCCCTTATCATCGCCGCTGTTTTCATTTTCCAACTGCATGATTACAGAAACCATAAAATCTTCGTCCAAATGCTTGAAAAACATAGGCGCAGCAGAAATTACCATCTTCGACGCGAAAACGCACATAAAAATAGCAACTACCAAAAGCTTATATTTTCTTAGCTTCATTTTTTCAAATCTTCTTTTTCAGATTTTTCAAAAGTAATTCCGAAAACCCTTAAATTCAAAATTTATTACGTAATAAATTTGTAATATAAAGATTTTGTGCTGTGGAAATCAAAATTATTGGGCATTTTCAAACTTTATTTACTTTTGAGCTTTTCTTATACATATCGAAGCAAAATTTAATGAGGATTTTTTTTATTTGTTTACTAACTATATTGCCTCTCTTTGTGTTGGCGCAGAATAATAATGCCCCTTCATCCTATGATATACACGACATTAAGATTACTGGATATCTGCAAACACAGTTCCAAGTAGCCCAATCACCAGGTATATTTTCATGGTCGGGAGGCGACTTTAGCCAAAACTCTGCTAGCCGTTTTATGCTTAGACGTGGGCGTTTAAAGGTAGATCGTGTAGACAAATTTTCTTCGGTAGTATTTCAGCTGGATGGTACGCAAGATGGTCTTCGCATTATGGATGCCTTTATTCAATTCCATAGTCCCGAAGACAAATCATTGCTTGTTACCGCTGGTTTGTTTAACAGACCATTTGGCTATTCCATCGTTTATTCTTCTGGTTACAGAGATTTTCCTGAAAGGGCTCGAGTTTTCCAAACTTTAATGCCACGTGAAAGGGATTTGGGTGCAATGATTAGTTACAGACCCAAAAAAATGCTTCACTTTGTGACTGCCGAATTAGCGGTAGTTAACGGTAGCGGACTTAATGCCAAAGATTACGACTCTAACAAAGACATCATTGGAAACCTCAACTTTAAATTTGACAGCTTAGCCAATAAAAAATTTCACTTAGGATTTGGTGGATCTATTTATAAAGGCACGGTTAGAAGCAATACCGATACCTATCTAAAACCGATTGAAAATGGTTTTGCAAGCGTTACAGATGCAAATAACGTAGGTTATAATTTCCGAAGAGATTATTATGGTGCCAATCTTCAGCTTGAATACAACAACTCTTTTGGAACCACGTCGCTCAAATCGGAATATATCCAAGGTAAACAACCAGGTGTAGCTTCTTCCTCTAGTATCTCGGGATTAGCAGCCAGTCAAAGTTTTGCGGCCCAACCTACCACCAATTTATATCTTAGAAATTTTAACGGATATTTTATCTGGTTCACGCAGCAAATTGCAAGTACTAAATTAACTGCCATAGTAGGTTATGATGTTTATGATCCGAACACTGATGTTGATGAATCCGAAATTGGAAAAACTGGAAATAATACTACTGCGGGCGACATCAAATTTAGCACTTTAGGCTACGGTATAACCTATGCACTTAACGGTCGTTTAAAGCTTACCATTTATAACGAGCATGTACATAATGATGGTACACAATTAGCCAATTACCAAAACGACATTAAGGATAATGTTTTTACCACTCGCCTCCAGTATCGCTGGTAGCGAATATTTTAAATTTTAACCAAATCTATAAACCATATAAACCGATGAACAACAAAATCCAAATCTTAAAAGATAAAATAGAGGAAGCCCATTTAGGTGGCGGACAAGCTCGTATTGATAGCCAGCACAAAAAAGGTAAACTCACGGCTCGTGAGCGTATTCATTTTTTAATGGACGAAGGCAGTTTTGAGGAAATCGGCATGTTGGTGACCCACCGCAGTACCGATTTTGGAATGGAAAGAGAGAAATACCTTGGCGATGGTGTAATTACGGGCTATGGCACCGTAAACGGCAGATTGACCTATGTTTTTTCTCAAGACTTTACTGTTTTTGGGGGATCTTTGTCTGAAACCCACGCAGAAAAAATTTGTAAAATCATGGACATGGCCATGAAAAATGGTGCGCCTATCATTGGCTTAAACGACAGTGGTGGTGCCCGTATCCAAGAGGGTGTTGTTTCCCTGGGTGGTTATGCTGATATATTCTATCGTAACGTGCAAGCTTCTGGAGTAGTGCCACAGTTTTCGGCCATTATGGGTCCTTGTGCTGGTGGTGCGGTATATTCTCCTGCCATTACAGATTTTATTTTAATGGTTGAAAACACCTCGTACATGTTCGTAACTGGACCAAATGTGGTAAAAACAGTTACACACGAAGAAGTGAGTTCCGAAGAACTAGGTGGTGCCAGTACCCACGCAACCAAATCGGGGGTTACCCATTTTGCTTGTGCCAATGAAATTGATGCCATTAATCACGTTAAAAAACTATTAAGCTACGTCCCTCAAAACTGCGAGGAAACTCCTCCAGCTATCGCTTATGATTTAGGCAATGAAGAAAGAGCTGGCTTAAACGAACTGCTCCCTTCGAACGCCAACCAACCTTACGATATCAGAGAGGTCATTGCACAAGTTGCCGACGACGATAGTTTTATGGAAGTGCATGCTGCTTACGCCGAAAATATTGTAGTGGGCTTTGCCCGACTAGCGGGTCTTAGCATTGGCGTTGTGGCCAATCAGCCAGCTTATTTAGCGGGAGTTTTGGACAATAATGCTTCTGTAAAAGCGGCCAGATTTGTACGTTTTTGCGATTGTTTTAACATTCCTTTGTTGGTTTTTGAAGATGTTCCTGGCTTTTTGCCTGGTACCGACCAAGAGTGGAATGGTATTATCAATAACGGCGCAAAACTACTATATGCTTTTAGCGAAGCCACCGTTCCTCGTATTACAGTAATTACCCGTAAAGCTTATGGTGGTGCTTACGATGTGATGAACTCTAAACACATTGGTGCTGACATGAACTATGCTTGGCCAAGTGCCGAAATTGCCGTGATGGGTGCTAAAGGAGCTGCTGAAATCATCTTTAAAAGAGAAATCACTGCAGCCGAAAATCCTGAAGAAAAATGGTTGGAGAAGGAGAAATTATATTCAGATATTTTTGCCAATCCTTACCGTGCTGCAGAACGTGGTTTTGTTGATGAAGTAATCGAACCATCTAAAACTCGTGAAAAACTAATTAAGGCTTTTAAAATGCTCGAGAACAAGGTCGTAAACACCCCAAGAAAAAAACACGGGAATATCCCACTGTAATTATAAATGCAAGCATTAAAACGCGCCGATGTAATTTTGATGGCCTTTTGCACAGGTCTCATCGTTGCCAACATCTATTATTGCCAACCCTTGGTAATTTTAATTGCCAAGGAGTTTAAACTGGCCGAAAGCGAAGCGGGAAGCATCACTTTTTTAACCCAAGCTGGATATGCCATTGGCCTATTCCTTTTGGTGCCATTAGGCGATATGTTCGAACGTAAAAAACAGATTTTGGTTATCACCGTTTTGGCAATTGTTTCCCTACTAATCGCTGGTTTTTCGCACAGTTTTTTCGTACTTGAAATAGCCAGCGTTTTAATTGGCGCTTGTTCTATTGTGCCACAACTTATTCTCCCTCTCACCGCATCTTTAAGTGATGATGAAAGCCGTGGTCATAACATAGGAATCGTAATGAGCGGTTTATTGGTAGGCATTTTAGCTTCAAGAGCTATTAGCGGAACTGTGGGCGATTTACTAGGCTGGCGAGCCATGTTCTTAATTGCCGCTGGCATTTGTACTTTGTTGGTAATGTTGATGGCGGTGCGTTTTCCAACAAGCCGTCCTACTTTTACAGGTGGCTACAAAGAGTTAATGCGATCTATGTTCTCCTATATCAAAACCCAACCCGTTTTAAGAGAAGCATCGATCATCAACTTCTTTGCCTTTATTGTCATCATGGGTTTTTGGACTACGATGGTGCTTTATCTTTCCAATCCGCCACATCATTTTAGTGCTTATCAAATTGGTTTATTTGGCATTGCTGGTGCCGCTGGCGCATTAGCTGCTCCATTGGTAGGCAAGTTGAGCGGTGGCGGAAATCCACGAAAAAACTTGATGATAGGCTTTATTTTGGAACTAACCAGTGTGGCATTATTCTATTTCACTGGCCACAGCGTATTCCTTTTTGTTGTTGGTATTATCTTGATAGATATCGGACAGCAAGCCATTCACGTCACCAATCAAACCCGTATTTACACCCTAGTTCCCGAAGCCAGGAACCGACTGAACACCATTTTTATGTCGGTGAGCTTTGTAGGTGCAGCCTGTGGTTCAGCATTAGGTTTGTGGCTATGGTCATTAGGAGGATGGGCCATGTTCTGCTATGGTATTACGGCAATCATCATCCTAAATATGTTGATTTATCAGTGGTACAAAAAAGCTTAAACTCTTGAGTGAAACGATTCAAATAGAACAAATCTTTCCTTCGCTTACTTGGCGAATTAGGCAACAAGCTATGTATCCCGAAAAGGAAATCACAGACATGGAATTAGCTGATGATTTTGAAGGCACCCATTTCGGTCTATACTTTAACCATGAACTTACGGCAGTAGTTTCTTTATTCGTAAAGGATGGTATTGCACAATTCAGGAAAATGGCCGTGCTTCCATCCAAGCAAGGAAATGGGTTAGGGAAATTATTGCTGAAATATGTAATAGACTACTGTAACCAACAACCAGTTCAACTGCTTTGGTGCAATGCCAGAACAAGTGCTATTGGCTTTTATACAAAAATTGGTTTCGTTACTGAAGGAGTACCTTACCAACGAAACCAACTGGAATACATTAAAATGCAGCTTATTTTTTAGGCAGCGTTTTATTCAAATCCATCACAGGAGTTAAACCTTCTGAGGGTACATAAATAATTTGTGGCAAGCTCCCTTTATCTGCTAATTTTTCTAAAGTTCTAATAAACAGATACTGATTATAAGTAGCAGACAAGGTGCCATTTTCCACTTTCATCGCCTCTGCCATCCCTTTGGCTCTTTCTATTTCGGCAGCTGCATTTAATTTCTCCGCTTCCAAACGAGCTTTGGCTTCTTCAACCAAAATTCTGCGGTTTTGTTCTGCCTTGGCCATCTCAGCTTTACCTGCCATTTCTTGTTGCCAAACATTATATCTCGGCAGGCCCCACATTAAAGCTACAATCACCATTAAAACAAAAAGAGCCACTGGAATAAAAATCTTGATTACGTTCATAAATATTGAGTTTTAGAGTTTGTTTAATATAATGATTTTCCTGTCAAAAATCAAGAAAATGGTTCCATTATAAGCCTTTAATATGTACATTTACCGCCACACATATATTAAAAAACTATGGCAAAGAAAAAAGACGAAAATAAAAAACATGTGCCTGTAGTTACCAAAAAATCGCTACAGTTTTTCGAAAAATATATCAATAATGCTGCACCAACTGGATACGAGTGGGAAGGTCAAAAACTTTGGTTAGAATATCTAAAACCTTATGTTGACGAGCATTTTGTAGACAACTATGGTACAGCTGTAGGTGTAATTAATCCTAAAGCCGAATATAAAGTAGTAATTGAAGCACATGCCGATGAAATTTCTTGGTATGTGAATTACATTACCAATGATGGTTTGATCTACGTTATCCGCAATGGAGGCTCTGATCACCAAATTGCACCTTCAAAACGTGTAAATATCCATACTGAAAAAGGCTATGTAAAAGCTGTTTTTGGTTGGCCAGCTATCCACACCCGCCATGGCGAAAAAGAACAAACGCCAGAGCTTAAAAACATTTTCTTGGATTGCGGATGTACCACTAAAGAAGAAGTAGAAGCCTTAGGTGTACATGTGGGTTGTGTAATTACCTACGAAGACGAATTTATGGTGCTAAATGACCGTTACTATGTTGGTCGTGCCTTAGATAACCGTGCGGGTGGTTTTATGATTGCTGAGGTAGCTCGTTTATTAAAAGAGAACAAGAAAAAACTACCTTTTGGTTTATATATCGTGAACTCTGTACAAGAGGAAATTGGTTTACGCGGTGCCGAAATGATCGCTGATCGTATTAAGCCTAACGTAGCCATCGTGACTGATGTAACCCACGATACGACCACGCCAATGATTAACAAAATTACACAAGGCGATTTATCAGCAGGCAAAGGCCCAGTGGTATCATATGCTCCAGCAGTACAAACAAATTTGAATAAGTTGTTAATCAAAACTGCTGAAAAAGCGGGCATTCCATTCCAACGCCAAGCTTCATCACGTTCTACAGGAACGGATACCGATGCTTTCGCCTATTCTAATGGAGGTGTTCCTTCGGCATTAATCTCCTTGCCTTTACGTTACATGCACACTACCGTGGAAATGGTACACAAAGAAGATGTGGACAATGTGATCAGCTTAATTTACGAAAGTTTATTAGCCATTAAAGATGGACAGGATTTTAGAGAATTCTCAAAAATCTAATCAAAATAACAAGAGGCCTGAAAATTATTCAGGCCTTTTTCATATAAGTTAATTCCCCTATGTGGTTCATTTAATTAAAAAATATAACCACATAGACACATAGAAAACGCTATAGCATTAACAAAATTTCATAGTTCATCCATCCTTATTTAAAAAATATTTGAATATACGTATTCAACTACGTAGTTTTGTACATTATGAATATAACCATTGTTCCAATTTACAATAATGACAGCGAGGCTGTGATTAATATCATTTTACCCATACAACAAAATGAGTTCAATATCGCCATTGGGATCAAAGATCAACAAGACCTTTTAACCATCGAAGAATTCTACCATCAAGGTGGAGGGCATTTTTGGGGCGCTAAAATTGACGGAGAATTGGTAGGAACCATCGGGCTTATCAAATGCAGTGACGATTTTGGAGCCATTAGAAAGATGTTTGTGAAAAAAGAATACCGAGGCAAAGAATATGGTATTGCACAGCTTTTATTGGAGACTTTAATGGCTTATAGCAAAGAAATTGGCTTAAAAAGCCTATACTTGGGAACCAAAGATGTTTTACAGGCGGCGTTGCGTTTTTACGAAAAAAATGGCTTTTCGCTTATTGAAAAGGGCGAATTACCAAAAGCTTTCCCAATTATGCCTGTAGACAATGTCTTTTGTCGTTTATCATTCTAACAGGTAAAAATGAATATTATCAATAGTGTAGGTGCTTTAGCTTTGTCAACTCGTTTACAAGTATTAAGTGAACAGTTACGTAAAGACGGTGCCTTATTATACAAGGAATACGACATCAATTTTGAGCCTAAATGGTTTCCTGTGATTTACACGCTTCATCAGAAAAAAGCATTAAGTGTGGTCGAAATTGCAACAGAAATTGGCTACAGCCATCCGTCGACCATTAGTTTGTTAAAAGAATTAGAAAAAGAAAAAATTGTTCAATCCAAAAAGGACAAGGCCGATGAGCGCAAACGAATCATTTCTTTAAATGCAAAAGGCGAAGAGCTGATTGTAAAAATGCTTCCCGTTTGGTCTATCATTAACAGCGCCTTAGAAGAAATCATCGATAACGAGAACAACCTATTGAAAGCCATTAACGAAGCCGAAGAGAAAATCAAAAGATCAAGTTTCTTTCAACGGGCACTAATTTTAAAAGAAAAAGCAGGGTTAAAATAATTGGTGAGGATGGTTGTTTATTGATAGAAACTACCATCTCCCCTACGCATCATTTGTCTACCATTACGGTTTCTTGCTCCTGTCCATTTTTGTAAGCGTACGTTGGCTCTCAACATAAAATATCGACTCAAGGCATTGGTACGGGTTTCCGTCTTTACCAAATCCGTCACGTTGAGGTTTACAAAATTATTTTGCTTTAAAAGGTCAAAAGCTTGGAACGTAATAGACGCCCTACGCTTCCAAAATTCTTTCTGCACATAGGCATTAATCACCAATGGATTGCTGGTGATGTTTGCATCAATCCCACTTACAAAATTCTTACTTGCACTATAACCGAAAATCAGCGATTGCCACATATAAAAACGCCCATCTATATTAAATGCCAAAGTTTTAGTGTTAACCCTGTTTGTACTAATGGTATTTTGGGATTTGGTGATGTTATATGACACGTTAGGATTCACTTCCAACCATTCATTCGGGTTGATACGAGGGCCAAAACGTTCGGTAATATTCCAAGTGCGGGTGATGCTTTCGAGGTTATTACTCATGGAAACTCCGTGATTGTAATTTACATTTCCACTTAAAGAAAGGTTATACTTGCGATTGTTCAATTGCTTACTTACCGAATAATTACCCCCAATCCGATAGCTGCCATTCATGTTCACATAGCGCGTTTCATTACGCAACAGTTGATTATTGTTATTGAAAATTTGCACCATGTTACTCACCACAGAATTGTCAATAAAAGTAGCGTTTAAATTAACGGAATAATTTAGCCTTTGATTGGCGATGTAATTGTTATAATTCGTGTTAATGGAATGGTTAAAAGTAACTTTCAAATCTGGATTACCGACAATGGTATTCTGTGGATTTGACACATCCCTAACAGGTTGTATCTGATCGAAAGTTGGCTCTTTTGCGTTACCAGAATAATTGATTTGTATACTATGGGTGCGTGACCAAGCATATTGAAATCTGGCAATGGGAATTAAATTAAAACTATTACGATTGGTAGTCGTTCCCAAACTCACTTTTGTGCCACTTAACACCGCAGGTACTCCTGTGATTCCCACAGAAAATCGCACTTTTGAGGTGTTAGATAAACCATAACGGTAATTCAAAGCAATTCGAGCTTGCGTGAACGAATAATCGTAGATATTGCTCAGTGAATCTACCCCTTGCTTATTATCCAAGGCATCGATATTGCTTGTAATTGCCCTATTGTCATAGCCATTGTAGGTGATCTGACCGTTAAATTCCAATTGACTATTTGCGGCCAAAGGCTCTACATAAGTCAAACTTCCCCGATAATTGTTGGTGAGGTTTCGTCGTTCGATTAATCGGTGTACCAAAGAATCGAGTACGTTAATATCGTCCTTGTAGAACTTGGTGTTTCGTTCCTGATCTGATTCTTGATCAGAGGTGTTAAAGCTAAATTGAGCCGAGAAATTTCTACGGGGTTTATTAAAAATATGTTGATAAAATACGGTTGCACCAATATTTGGTCTGGTGTTTTTACCCGAGCTATTACCTAACTGATTTTGAGTAATTAAAGCGCCCGATTGTCCTATGCTTGACAAGCTACTATTGGTGGTAGAAGAATAGCTAATTTCTGGAGTAACCCTTAAAAAGTTATTACTGTCGATGTTTGCTTCCAGCTCGAAATTGAAATTGTGGCCTTTGGTTTTATTATCCCTTTCGCTTTCATTGGTAGAGAAAATAGTTCCATTGGTACTGTATATTTCAGATAAGCTACTATTTAATGAATTTACGTTGCTAAAGTTATAACGGTAGTTGGTATTGATTTGTATTTTTTTGCCGATTTGATCTCTATAAGAAAATGCCGAAGAACCTGTATTGGTGGTACCTCCACTTCCCCCTGATGAGTTTCCGTTATTACCACCTGATCCACCATTAGCGCCACCACGACCGCCACCTGCATTTCCTCCGTTTCCTCGGCCGCCACCACCGCCCCCTCCATTACTTGAATCACCACCCATTGTACCTGTATTTGCGACGCCATTTACGGTATTGTTTAAACGCAGGTTTACCGCAATATTCTGATTTCCGTTAAGCCTTGTTCCAAATACTGAACTTTCATAACGTTCATTATTACCCCCTCCTGCAGTAATATTCGCAGAGTTTCCTACAGATTTATCGGCACGAGTAACAATATTTAAGATTTTTTCGGGATCGCCATCTTTAATACCTGTTCTGGCAGCTTGATCCCCGTAATCATCTACAATCTGTATCTTATCTACAATTTCAGCAGGTAAATTTTGTATGGCCGTACTGATCTCGCCACCGGCATAAACCTTTCCGTTAATTTTCGCTTTGGTTACATTATTTCCCTGGTGAATCAAACTACCGTCTGTGCCCACTTCCATCCCCTCCATCTTTTTTAGAAGCTCATCAACCGTAGCATTTTCTCTTACAATATAGTCGCTGGCCTTGTATTCTACCGTGTCTGTTTTGTAGGTGATGGATGGTGTTCCGTTAATGACTACTTCATTTAGGGTATTAGACATGGACCGTAAAACAATAGGGTCCATCACAATTCTAGGAATGGCATCATTTTGCTTGTATTTATTGATTTGCTGTTTATAGCCTAGCATCGTAAAACTCATGGTATAAGTTGCAGATTTTACATTTTTAAAGACGAAAATCCCATCTGGATTGGAACTAGTGACTAAAGTATCTTTCTCTGAGGTTAACCTAATGGTAACTCCTGGAATACCTAAATCGGTAGTGTCCTTTACGATACCACTAATTTCTCTAGCAGCTACTGGCGGCGGAACATTTTTACCCTTAGGTGTATTCTGTGCCTGCGTTTTTAAATTGATGACAAGCAATATGGAAAGCAACACCAGACCGTACAGGTAATTCTTCATATTTATCATAGTAGCTAGCCGTTACTTTTGAAGAATATATTTACCCCAAAAATCAGTCGCTGTCATTAAATCTTGACGGGAAGCATTGGCATTTCCTCCACCACCAAAATTGCCACCTCTACCATTCCCTCCACCAAAAGCAGGAGCAGCATTAGCTCTCATCGCAAAATTTCCAGTATTTGGCAGCCCATTAAGTTTGATTTGATAAGCAATTTCATTGGTACTTCCTGCTGCAATTTCCAATAAGGATAGTGGAATAGCAGCTTCGTAAACATAAGCACCTTGGTCATCCATCTTAGCAACCGCTTTAATACCATGTTCATTATAAATAGAGATTAGCGTATCAGAAAACTGTTTAAATCCAAGCGCCTTGATTTCCTTTACTCCTGCTAATTGGGTTTTGCGTTGTGCTAAATTAATCGAATCTCTTTCCTTTTGGCCTTGTTCCTGTCTTTCCTGTCCAGCTCTTTGTCTATTTTGTCCCATATTCCCACGATTACCGTTTGTCCTTGCAATAAGTGGATAGGTGACTACGATTGCATCCTGTTCTCTCTTTTTCCCTTTGGTATTGATCGTAAATGAAATGCCACCCGCCATAATCTTGGTGATGGTTTCGTTATCATTTGCTTTAATAGCCAGATAAAGGTTCTTATCATCATTAGCAATGGTATACCATAAGTTGGTTCGCTTGTTTTCAGCAGCGAAAGTGCCCCATTCTAGGTTCTTTCCATCTATACGAATAGTACTTGGTGCCAAAACACCCTTTACTTGCACATCTGGCAGTTTTTGGGCACTGACACCTATACTTAGCAAAAGTATGGGCAAAAGAGTGTAAAATAGCTTCATTTTAGTGGTTTACATTTGTGGTGAATTTACATAGACATCAATAAGGGAAAAAGGATTAAAACTAGCAAGCAAAAAAAAAATCCCCAGTTGAGCTGGGGATCTACAATTTTATATCAATTACTTGGCCGAGGACTTATAACTCTCTGCCAGCTTTAAGGCATTGTATGCATTGACAATTCCGCCGCTCACACATAATTCCGAAAAATTAGCACGTACCGTTTCATCTTTATCATTTTTGTATTTCACTTTTCGTGATACTTTGGTTACCGACTTCATGATGATATCTTTCACGTCTACCGCGGTCAATTCTGGATGATAGCTCAAAATTAAAGCAGCCAAGCCCGTAACCACTGGAGCCGCCATACTCGTACCGTCAAATTCTTCATATTTTGAATTAGGAACAGTAGAGTTAATCATAAAACCTGGAGCAAAGACATCTACATTATGTTTACCATAATTGGAGAAAGAAGCTTTCAAGTCATCATCATTTTTATAAGCACTAGCACCCACCTCAATCCAATTTTTGGCATGCGGAAGTTGGTATTTTGCCGAATCTAAAGTAAGTTTAGCGAATGGATCTTTTTTAGGAGCTGGAGCAGGTCCTCCATTCATTCGATTAGATGGCATTGGCATTGGAGGAAACATACTTACTTGTGGCTTATTTTTCTTCGCATAAGCCTCTGCTTCTGGACTATCATAATATTTAGTCGGAAAATTATCAGTGACATCATTGTCTTGATTATCATTTCCTGCTGCATGAACCAATAGTACTCCTTTCGATTCCGCGTATTTAATAGCCTCATCAACTACTTTTTTATCCCACTTGTACCCTTTACCAAAACTCATGTTGATCACTCTCGCACCATTGTCTACTGCGTATCTAATTCCATTGGCTACATCCTTATCTCTTTCGTCTCCCTGTGGAACCACTCTAATGGTCATGATGCTCACATGATTGGCTACGCCTTTAATTCCGATATCGTTACTTCTATTTGCACCAATAATTCCAGAAACGTGGGTACCATGTTCTGCATCTGGACCAATCACATCCGAATTGCCGTAAATACGCTCATTAGAATTTGTATAATCATCACCAACAAGCGCTGCTCTTTCATCGTATTTTTCATTTAGGTTGTATTTTAGCATCTGTTCAAGTTCTTTATGTCCTTTTTGAATGCTTTCGTAAAACTTCTCTATACTCCCTTCATCTTTAGATCCTTTACGCACAATCTTTTTAATGTACTCTTCCAACTCATCATCAGCTTTGTATTTCTCCATATCTTCTAGCGAAGGAATTTTCTTTTGATTAATCATCGCCACAGAGTCCATTACTTTTTTTATAGCGATATAGATAGGAAATGCAGCACTAGCCTCATCATATTTCTTCCCAAAATCTGATACCACTCTTTTATAAAGAGCATATTCTTCTTTCTCCGCACTATCTAACACGGTACTTCTAATGACAGACCTATACTTAGGCTCAAGCTTACGTTTTATTCTTACCAACTCTAAGTTGTCGTGAGCTAAGTTAGCGTTCTTTGAACCGATAAAATTCCATCCGTGCACATCATCAATGTAGCCGTTGCCATCATCATCGATACCGTTCCCTGGGATTTCTTTTGTATTGGTCCAAAGTACATCCTTCAGATCTTCGTGCTTAATATCTGTCCCGCCGTCAATAACGGCCACCACAATTTTTTGCTTAGGTTTTTTATTCTTTAACAGCTCCGTATAAGCTTTCTCGGTACTGATCCCAAAATACCCATCAGCTGTTAAATCTAAATTGAACCAATTGGGAGGTAATTTGACATTTTTATCTTGGGCATAACCCTTATTAAAAGAAACCAATAACGCAAAAGCGATTATAATTATTCTATAAACTCTCATTTTAACTCTTTCAGTATATTCTTAATATACAAAAATAACCATTAAAAGAAGCCACGGTATGGTTTAGAAAAAAACTTTAACAAAAATTAACAGAAAGTATAGACATTGGCTGGGAGTATTTTCCCAATTCCAAAGATGTAGGGGATTATGAAACAATAGGGTTGGCCCTTTTGGCTGCCATTTTCGTTCATTGGCCTTATTGTTTGGAAGTGTTGTGCACAAAAAAGCCCCCCGACATTTCTGAAGGGGGGCGTTTAGGGATAGGCAC
>NZ_QMHN01000008.1:0-206880 GCF_003313385.1 Pedobacter chitinilyticus
GTTTTGGCACCAACGATGATGTTGCCCGTAGTATAGCTGATGCTATAGTTCGCTGCAGTAAAGGTGCCTCCGGTAGCGGCACTTGGTGTAACGGAGCCTGTATAGGTACCAACCGAAGCATTTGCCAAAGCACCTGTGCCATAGGCCAAAGTTACGCTACCAATAGTCTCTCCATTTTGAAGCCCGTTTGATGTGAAAGTTGTAACACCAGTTCCATCAGTCAATGCCTGTCCATAAGTTTTATTAACGTTGTTAGCCGTTATTGTGAGTGACCTTCTACTAACTGAACTGTTACCCATGGCAACGTTAACTGCTGTTGCGCCAGTACTACTCAATAAAATATTGCCACTATAGTTACCATATCCAGCTGACGCCGCCAGACGAATATATACCGTTCCCGATATGGCATCCGAACTTCCTAAAGTAGTCGTAGGTGCATAATCAATGTCATTTACACTCACTTCAAAACCAGCTGGTGATGTTATCAACACCCCTGCCTGCATGTTGGTTCCTGTTACGGAAAACTGAGTAGCGGTAGAAGCTTGTCCGTAGGTGGTAAAAAGAGCCGCGGGTGTTCCACTAAATGTGATAGTGGGCTGGGTATTCACCAAAAAAGTATTAGTGCTAGAATTGACGCTTTGCGCTTTCGGGGAAAGCTCTGCGGTGGCGTAAAATGTATGTGATCCTTCGGCCAATGGAGCAGGTTGTGTATAACTGAAACTACCAGATACACCTGCAGTTGTAGCGTTGAGCAAAATCCCATCAACGTAAATCCTTACCGTACTATTAGGCGTGGCAGTACCTGTATAGGTTGGTGTATTGGTGGTAATAGTTGCCGCGTTGGCAGGTGTAGTTAGCGACGGTGCAGCCGTAATCTCCTGTACAGCTACGGTTGTTGATCCAGCAGTACTTGTACAGCCATTCACTGTGTAAGTTACACTATAAATTCCAGCCATACTGGTAGTGACATTGGTAATCGATGGATTTTGAAGCGATGAACTAAAACTATTAGGACCGCTCCAAGTGTAGGTAGCTCCAATAACAGTACCTGTACTTAGGTTGATGGTACCACCCTCTACCACTGTACCGCCGCCAGAAGCGGTTGCTGTTAATACAGGAGGCTCGGTGATGGTAGCACTTGCCGTTGTTGTACACCCTTTTGCATCTGTAACCGTGACGACATAAGTTCCAGGAGCTAGCCCCGTTGCTGTAGCGTTGATTCCGCCGCCTGAAGACCAGGAATAAGTATAAGGAGCAGTTCCTCCAGATGGTATAGCAGTGGCCGTTCCGTTTGAAACTCCGTTACAGGTTGCATTGGTTTGGGAACTACTGGCAGTTAAAACAGAAGGCTCGGTGATGGTGAATGTTTGAATAACCCCTTTACAGGTCTCATCGGTAGCGGTAACCGTATACGTTCCAGGAGCTAGCCCCGTTGCCGTAGCGGCCGTTCCGCCCGAAGGTGACCAACTGTAGCGCACAGCTCCTGTTGTGCCCAATGGTTGAATAGTGGCGGTTCCATTTGCTGCTCCAAAGCAGGTCACATTCGTTTGCGATGATACTGCGGAAAGCGTATAGGTTTGTGCTGTACCGGCAGTATTCTGCGTCATGGTCACCTCGAATGGCAAACCAGACCCATTACAGGAATACTGATGGAGTAAAATACGGACATAGCCGCAAAATGTTGCCGTGAAACTCACGGTAGACTGTAGGCCGCAATAATCATCATTATAGCCTATAAGCCCCCCCGTGGCATCGTTATATACCGTAAGTTGGGTATCATAACCAGGATAAACCCATTCGTCCCAATCTGGATCATAATATCCAGGACCTCCACCACCACAGGTGCTTACTGTATAAGAAGCGCCGCTCTGGACGTAGGCCAGCACGTACTGTCCTGAATTATAGGTGAGCTTGGTGTTCTGTCCCACTCCTGGAGGAGTGAGTGATCCCGCGACGAGTGTGTTGTTGTTGCCACATTGCGCCATTACAGCTCCCGCCACTAAAGTCAATAGAAAAGTAAAGATTATTCTCATAAAAAGTATTAAAATGTTTGTTTATAGTCAATAGGGAATAAAGCAAATAGAAAGGACGTAGCTAAAAAAGCATTTCCGCACAACTCATGAGAATATGTTGGCTGCCTAAAAAAACCTATCGAGAGCAACTTCGGCATGAAAGCGTATATACGGAAATAGTGTTTGGGTCTAAAACTTTAAGTTGGACGAAACTACTCTTTTTTTTTCATTCAAAAAAGCATCTAATTTAAAAACAGGCAGTTAACTTTTATTCAGCGCAAATAGTTTTGAGGGCCTGTATCTAAAAACACCTGTCCTTTGACGTTCTTTAACACTTAAAAACACTTCGGAAGGTCAATTGTGTAGCTTAATTTATTGTATGCGATTTAAACGTCTTTTTCCCCAATCAGCGATCAGGTTCAACAAAGTTTATTAAAATATAGAAGTGTGCTTATCCCCTACTTGACAGGTTGATCGTTCTTATTTGAAACCTTGACTTGGCCTTGATTTAGCGTTGACTTGGCCTTGATTAGACCTTGGCTTTAAGTATTTGATTATTTATACTTTATGCGTAACTTAGGGTAAGTTATTTCGGTATCATAAAGTTACGAAATTCATGGCGATCCAGCAAAAAGGATCTCTTCTTTCGGGGAAAGTTGGAGGTAAGGTTTATTCCAATCAACATGGGAAGACCGTTGTTAAGGCACAATCTAAAAGACCACACCGTTTATCGTTAGGTAGTTTAAGAAGTGGTAAAGATTTATCAGAGGCTAGTGTTCATAGTAAAAACGTAAGGCTTGCGCTTGCTGACTTGGTTAACGATTACGGCGACCGAACGCTTTACTATCGTTTAACTGCTCGTTTTTACGATGTTTTGAGGCCGCTCCCTAAAAGCAAGCTTGGCCGAAAGAAAATTAAGGATGGCGACATTAATGCTTTGCTCGACTTTCAATTTAATGCCCATTGTGGTTTGGATGCGCTGTTGTTTAAACGACCAACGGTGTTGGTTGATGTGCCAGGTTTTTTAGACATCCAATTTAGTGTTGATGGCTCGGAAAGGATTTCGGGTTTGTCTGCTGATTTGAAGGCTTTGTTGTTGCAAATTAGCTTGCTGCGATATGATTTAGAAACTGGTGCCAGCGATTTGATCAGTATGGGTGATTTGACTGGGGATCGGTTATTGGCGGCGAAGAAAAGGCTTGCGGTTGACTTGAAAGGGAATGTATTGTTTTTGGTAGTGGTGGGCATCCAATATCTTCGTGATGGTTACCGCTCTTTTGCTCAGGATAAATTTGCTGCTGCGATTACGCATGCTTTTCGTTTTAAGGATGGCAAACAGGTGTTTTTTAAGCCTGTTTTGGAAAAGGTTGCTCCTAAGGTAAAGGTGAGGAATCAAGTATTGTGGGATGAGTGATTATTTTATTTTCACATGCTACTTAGCGAGTGTTTCCATTTTTTTAGTCTAGTGAGATTTTGGCGAAGTTATGGTCGTCTTTTTAAAATAGCTTTTGAAAAGATGCACGAAAACCATGTGTCAAGTTCAATGTTTAAATGGTTGTGAAGATTTTAACATAGATCAAGATTTATGATTTTTCACCAATGTACTTTTGCTAATGAATAAAGACAACAACATATTTTAATCCTCAACAAAAACTTAAAACCATGAGCACACTAAAACTAAAAGACGGCACAGAGATTTTTTACAAAGACCAAGGTCAAGGACCCACTTTAATGTTTCACCACGGCTGGCCATTATCCTCAGATGATTGGGATGCACAGGTGATTTTCTTTTTACAGCGAGGCTACCGAGTAGTGACTCATGACAGAAGAGGTCATGGACGTTCAAGCCAAGATATTTACGGGCATACGATAGAGCAATACGCTTCGGATGCTGCTGAATTGGTTGAATTTCTTGACTTGAAAGATGTGGTGCATATTGGTCACTCTACCGGTGGTGGTGAGGTGATCCGCTACGTGAATAAATACGCGAAAGGTAGGGCAAAGAAAGCCGTGTTAATTAGTGCTGTTCCACCGATCATGGTTCAGAGCGACAGTAATCCTGATGGTGTTCCTATGTCGGTTTTTGATGGCATCAGGGAGCAAACACTGAATAATAGACAGCAATTTTATATTGATTTGACGATTCCTTTTTACGGATATAACAGAGAAGGTGCTGAAGTGAAAGAGGGTATCCAAAGAAACTGGTGGAGACAAGGCATGATGGGTGGTATTGTTGCTCATTATGATGGCATTAAAGCTTTTTCAGAAACTGACTTTACTGAGGATTTGAAAGCCGCTGATATTCCAGTGCTAGTGCTTCATGGTGAGGATGATCAAATTGTACCTTATCAAAATGCTGCTTTAAAATCGATTAAATTATTAAAACATGGAAAACTGATTACGTATCCTGGTTTTTCTCATGGCATGCCCACTACGGAAGCGGCTACGATTAATAAAGATCTTTTGGAGTTTATAGAAGATTAATGGTTTGAATTAAATCTACAGATGACCCAATTTTAAAAGCAGTTCTGAAAAGGGCTGCTTTTTTGTTTGAATTGATTTTAATATCATAAGCAAATGCTTGTCCTAGAGTGAGAATAAACCTAATATCTGGCAACTCATATGCAACATTTTGCGATCAATATCGTCTAGCCAATAATGAAACGAATCATCTTGATCATGCTTATGCTGTATGTGCACACTTTATCAGCACAGCAAACAGAAATAACTAACCACCATATTTCTTCTTATTTTAAGGAAATTGAGAAGGCAACCAAAAGGAATATCAAACTATGGGATAAGCAACTTTACCAGAACATACTTCTGGTTGATCCAAAGACACGACAAGTCTATAGCAACACACCAGATTCCGCAAACATTTTGACACTACAGCATGGTATTTATAGCGGTAAACTACCAGAAAACATCAATATCGCGAATACGGCACTATCGTGGAGTGGAAAGCGTTGGGCAATGATCATGCTTCCACTATCCAACCATAAATATGATAGAATCAATTTACTGGCCCATGAGCTATTTCATACGCTACAACCTGAGCTGGGTTTCCAGCAATACAACAAGGAGAGCAATCATCTAGATCAAAAAGATGGTAGAATCTATCTTCGATTAGAACTGGAAGCACTAAAAAAAGCTATCCTTTCCAAATCAGAGAAAGCGCGGCAAATACACTTGGCTAAGGCTATTCTTTTCCGCAAATACCGAAACTCTCTTTTTCCGAATTCGGATACCTTAGAAAACCAATTGGAACTTAACGAAGGTCTTGCAGAATTTACAGGTCTTATCATTAGCGGGAGAAATCATAAAGAAACCACAGCACATTTTAGGAACGAGATTGACTCGTTCTTCAAAAACCCCACCTATGTACGTTCTTTCGCTTATTACACTACTCCTGTATATGGCTATCTGCTTTACAAGAAAAATAAGTATTGGAATAAAGAAATCAGGCCAGATGCTAATCTTACCGATTTCTTCATCCAGCAATTAAATATCGCTGTACCGCAAGATCTCAAAGCAAATTCCTTAAAAAGTGCTGACGAATATCATGGGCAACTTATTTTTAAGGAAGAAATCCTCAGGGAGGAAAGAATCAAAAAACAGATTTACGAGTATAAGGTCAAATTCATAGAGCAACCTCATTTTGAGATACACCTTAAAAAAATGAACATCTCCTTTGATCCAAGAAACATCCTTCCAATAGAAGAAAAGGGAACAGTATATCCAAAAATGAGAGTCACTGATGTATGGGGCATCCTAGAAGTGGAAATGGGAGCATTAATGAGTTCCAATTGGAATAAGATATCCATCACCAACCCAACGAAAATATCTCCCAATAAAGTGGAGGGAGATGGTTGGATCCTCACATTAAAAGATGGCTACGTAGTGAAAAAAGAAGAAAAAACGGGTAATTACATCATTAGTAAAACAGAATAAGGATGACATAAGCTAAGACGGAATTATGCGGAAGTAATCAGTAAAGCTAGGAGAGCGAAGCTATTAATCCCTACAGCTCATTAGTGTTTATACAACCTTATTCGGTTTATTTAACTCCACAATTGACCCAATAAAAAAGCAGTTCCGAAAAGGGATGCTTTTTTATTTGAATTGATTTTAATCATATCACAAGCGGACGCTTGCGCTAGAAGAGGGAGTTCAATTTGAATACACTGTAAATTTATTTTTTAGTATTTTTGTATATATCAAAATATTATGGAGCTGATTTTAAAATCAAATGACGAAAAAAGTCTTGCAAAGATTATTGCGTTAGCTAAAAAGCTTAACATAATCATTGAAAAGAAAAATGCAGTTTCTAAGAAAACTGCAAAAAGTGATCTCAAGGATCGCATCCTTGATTTTAAGGCAAAAGAATCCTCATCTTTTGGCGATGCTACCGAATGGCAAAAAAAAGAAAGATCGGATCGTGAATTACCTTTTTCATAGAAATGGCTTTTCTTACACCTCATTAGACAACCTGGCAAACTTATTTCTATACTCAATTGGGGTAAGTCCTGTAAGCTTCTTGAAAATGTCCCTGAATGATTTGGTATCGGTATAACCTACATCAAACATAATTTCGGTGATGTTTTTTCTGGAGGCTTCAAAGAAAGTTTTAGCAGCTTCTATTCTTACCCTTTGTATATATTCTAGCGGCGTGTTATTGGTGGCGTCTTTAAACCTTCTTTCAAAAGTTCTACGGCCTGAATTGATCAATTTTGCTAAAATTTCTATGGATATTTTATCGCTGTAATTTTTCTCGATGTAGTCCTGCACTTTTTTAATGTCCTCGTCGCCATGGTTTCGTTGACCTTTGAAGATGGCGAATTGAGATTGGCTATCTCGCCCAATATCTAAGGCAAAGTATTTTGAAACCATTACGGCTACTTCCCTATCTGAAAATTTTTCGACCAAGTATAGAATCAAATTCCATAAACTGCTTGCGCCACCACTACTGTAAATGTTATCGTGCTCCGTAATGATTGCCCCATCCTCTACCCCTATTGTGGGATATCTTTCTTTAAATTCATTGATATAGGCCCAATGGGTCGAGCATTTTTTTCCATCAAGCAGACCTGTTTCGGCTAAAAGGAAAGCGCCAATACACAAACTGGCCAAGCTTGCGCCCTGATCGTGCAGCTTTTTAAAGTAAGGAATGGCTTCGGCATTGGCTTTAATGCCTTTGGCTGTATCGCCAAAAGTTGGTGGGATGATCAATAAGTCTGTTTTGGCCACGTCTTTAAGCAAACGGTTGGTTTTGACCATGTATTCGCCATTGTTGGCGGGTACATATTCGTTTAGTCCTACATATTCGACATTGAAAATAGGCTTTTTACCAAAGGCGGTTAAAAACTCGTTGGCGGTATGAAAGGTTCTAAACGGTGGGGTTACCGCTTCAATGACCCCATATTCGGGCACAAAAACAGAGATCTGCATATCAATATTGTTTATTGAGCTACAAGGTAAAAATTATTTTGTCACAATTGACCCCTTATTTGTCGTTTTCGCCACAGCTCCATTTTTTACCGTCCTCCTATCTTTGAAATATCAAATCAATCTAAAAATAAAGGATGACACAATTATCAAAAATTACGGTAGAAGCAACAGTGAATGCTCCCGTAGCAAAAGTATGGGAGGCTTGGAATACGCCAAGCGATATTATGCAGTGGAACACTGCCGATCCAGCTACCTGGCATACTCCTAGCAGTGAAAACGATTTGCGAGTTGGCGGCAAGTTTAAAAACAGAATGGAAGCTAAGGATGGCAGCTTTGGTTTTGACTTTGAGGGGGTTTACGACAGCGTGATCCCACACCAAGAAATTACCTATACCATGGGCGATGGCAGACAGGCGACCACCTTGTTTACTGAAAAAGATGGCAAGACTCATTTGGCTACTACTTTTGATCCTGAGACACAGAATGATCCTGAATTTCAGAAAGCGGGATGGCAAGCGATTTTAAATAATTTCATTAAATACGTTGAATCGAAATAATCATGAAAAAGAATAAAATTATCTTTTGGATAGCGACCATCATCATTGTACTTTGGGAAGGCGTGATGCCTTTGAGCACTGTTCTTTTTATGCCCGATTATGTTACTGCGGGCACTAAACCACTAGGTTATCCTGACTATTTTGCCTATGCCTTGATCATCTGTAAGGTGCTAGGTTGTGTGGCCATTGTATTTCCAAAAATACCGAGTAGGTTAAAAGAATGGGCTTATGCGGGGCTTACCTTCAGCTTGATTTTTGCCTTCATTAGCCATGCTTGTGTAGACAAGAACATTGCCTATATGCTGATGCCGCTGGTGGTATTGGCCATCTTAATGGTTTCGTATGTGTATCATCGTAAAATAAATCTTAATCGACATGAAAAGTAATTCAGTTTCCCTACATCGGGTAATTAAAGCAAGTCCTGAAAAAGTATTTAGGGCATTTGCAGATCCTTTAGCGCATGCTACTTGGTTACCTCCTTACGGTTTTATCTGCACTGTACAGCAAATGGATTTTAAAGAGGGTGGTCAGTTTAAAATGACGTTTATCAATTTCAGTACGGGTAATAGCCACTCTTTTGGCGGCAAGTATCTTGAAATTAAACCTAATGAATTTATTAAGTACACCGACACTTTTGATGACCCGAACTTACCGGGCGAAATGACCACTACTATTTGGCTGAACAAAGTGATTTGTGGTACTGAACTGAAAGTGGTACAGGAAGGGATTCCAGCAATGATTCCTGCTGAGATGTGCTATTTGGGCTGGCAAGAATCCTTAGAAAAATTGATGAAATTGGTGGAGCCTGAAATTCCAGACGCTTAATCGTTTTGCCATGGCAGCATCTAACCAAAACCCATTTGTGAGTGCTGTTTTCCTTACCTTTTCTGGTAATTGTAAGGAAGCACTCACTTTTTACCAAACTTGCTTTGGTGGAGCTCTTCGATTTGATTTTTTTGAAGGGCTACAGGGTTACGCACAGCTGCCAGTCATCAATGGTTCGCTTGTTTCCGACACCATCAACATCCATGGTTCTGATTTGGTGCACAATGAAGGTAGAATACTGGGAAATCACATCGCGATTTTTATGCAATGCGCAAATGTGGAGGCTAGAAAGGTACTCGTTGAAAAACTACAACAAAACAAAGAGTCTGGTTTTACTGGAAATAACGTAGAAAAGCTTATCGAAATCACTGATGCCTTTGACGTAAGATGGATATTGCACGCTTGACAATAGTATAATTCCAATCTCACTTGGTTTGAACGCAGTTCTGAAAAGAGCTGCTTTTTTTGTTACTTGCTATTGTTATTTTGAACACAGTGTAACAATTTGATTTTTTCTTTGATGAATAATACAATTAACTTGTCCAAAGTAGTTTGGTATTTATTTCTTCAATAAGAGTAACGATTTGAACGGATTGGCGATTATGAACAATGACTTTAATTTTACTTACATTGAACCTGAGAAGCAATTTGCCGATTTTGTAGAAAGTATTGGTATATTTTTTAATTCCTCGACAACACCCAAAGAAGTAGTGGTTTTACCTGATGGAAGAATTGATCTTTTCTTTTGGAAATCTGACGAGGAAACCTTTGAGATCATCCTTTTAGGCCTAGAAACAGTAGCAGAGCAAAGAAGCCTTCCGCCTAAAACCATCATTTATGTGATTAGTTTTAAACCGCTTGCGGTGGAATATCTTTTACGAGAATCTATTGCTGAGTTATTAAATACTGGGAAAAAGCTACCTTATGGTTTCTGGAGTTTCGGCATTAACGACCTTAATGACTTTGACACCTTTTGTTTAAAGGCTAACCAGCAATTAGCCGTACATTTACCAGCAAAAATTGATGAAAGAAAACGCAAACTTTTTGAGTTAATTTATGCGTCTAATGGTGAAATGACTGTAAAAGCACTTTCGGAAAATGTTTTTTGGAGCAGCAGGCAGATCAACCGATATTTTACCCAACAGTTTGGTCTGCCATTAAAAGCCTACTGCAGTATTTTACGTTTTAGGGCATCATTAAATCATATTGCTAAAGGAAAACTTTTCCCAGAACTAAATTTCACGGACCAAACTTATTTTATTAAGGAAATCAGAAAATTTTCTGGTGTGGTTCCAAGAGAATTATCCCAAAATAAAAACGACCGATTTGTACTATTATCCGTCCTTAAACAAAAATAGTTTTGTGTCATCATTTAATTGACACATTATGTTATTGACAAATAAAGAAATCGCTATTATTGGCGGAGGCCCTGGGGGCTTAACATTAGCAAAGCTTTTACAACTCAAAGGAATTAGGGTAAGGGTATATGAAAGGGATATAGATAAACATGCTCGTGTACAAGGTTCGCCGCTTGATCTTCATGAAGAGTCGGGCATGGCTGCCTTAAAGAAGGCAAACTTGTTAGACGAGTTTAAAAAGTGTTTTATGTACGGTGCGGATAAAAAGTTAATTACTGATGATCAAGCGAATATCTTTTTTAGTGATCATGACACCAAACTGGAAGAGAACTTTGGCGATCCGCATTTCCGTCCAGAGATAGATCGTGGTGTACTTAGACGGCTGTTGCTAGATGCGCTGCTACCTGAAACGGTAATTTGGGACAGCCATTTCGTGCGGATGGAAAAGCAGGATGATGGTTGGCTATTACATTTCAAAAATGGACAGTCTGCATACGCTGATCTGGTAGTGGCTGCAGATGGTGCCAATTCCAAAATACGTCCTTATCTTACTGATATTAAACCTTTTTATTCGGGCATCACCATGCTGGAAGGCAATATTAATTGTTCGAAACAGGCAGTACCTCGTATAGATGCTTTGATTAAAGGTGGAAAAATAATGGCTTTTGGAAATAAAAAGAATTTATTGCTGGGCCAGAAAGGTAATGGCGATTTGGGTTTTTATGCCAGTTTTAAAGCTGCCGAAGATTGGGCCACCACCAATGGACTAGATTATACAGATGGTGCTCAACTATTGGATTGGTATAAGAAAGAATATTCGGAATGGGACAGCATTTGGCAGGAGCTGTTTGAAAAAGCAGCACTACCTTTTATTCCACGGCCAATTTACTGTATGCCTTTGACACAAAGTTGGGAAACATGCCACAACTTGACCATGCTTGGGGATGCAGCGCATGTAATGCCACCCTTTGCCGGAGAAGGTGCTAACATGGCCATGTTGGATGCTTTAGAACTGAGCGAATGTTTGACCTCGGACCGATATGCTACTTTACAGGAAGCCATTTCATTGTTTGAAATAAATATGCGTAAAAGAGCGGCTGCTGCTGCACAAGAATCTTTGGAAAATGGGGAACTGATGCATTCGGAAAATGCATTGACCCACATGTTGGAAATGTTTTCTGGTCACTAAATTTGAGGTATTTATTGGCAACGATATGGCCAATTTTGTACCGCGTACTGATATTGAAGCCAGACGAGCTCTTGTTGAAAAATGGCATTCAACAAGAAGCTTAGGTCGTTGAAAAATTTGATGACAAGCTGATTGGGATCAACGGTGCTTTTAATGTAAGATGGGTGTTATGTGTTTAACTAAAATCAAAATGTCCACTAGTTTTTCTTCCATTGGTCTGTCCTGAATGAAGAAACTGGCAGCCCTTCTACGCTATATAACTCTCCTACACACCAATCTGTAAAGGCGTATCTTACGGCAACAGGCTGTTTTACCTTATCGCTATAAACCCTCACTACATCATTGTGTATTACGGCTGTAGCGGGATAAAATACCTGATCTGCTGCTGCCACCTCAAATTGTGTCAATGGTTTTCCATGAGTGGTTAAGCCTAGCGGAACGTGATTAAAACTCACGGTAACGGTATCATTTTTTACCACCATTTTTTTATAGGTTGGACTGGCTGCTGGAAAGCCCTTTTTTTGATAGGTATTGGATAATGCTAAATAAGCCAATCGCTTAGCCACGATGGTTTTATCGGGCGGATGAATGTTTCTTTCTTCGCCAGCATCAATTAGGATGGCCACTCCCGAATTGCTTAGCGTGTCGGGTAATTTCAACTGCGCCTCACGCAGCAAGGGCACCTTATATTCTTGTTTTTGTGGATATCTCATTGGTGCCAGCTGGGCCAAGTAGAATGCCCAGTCGCCTATTTTCCATTGCTCACGCCATGACTTCACCATTGTATATTGCAATGCTAAATAGTCATCGTAGTTATGGCGGTTTTGTTCGCCCTGATACCAAATTACTCCTGCAATGTGATAACCAATTAAGGGGGCAATCATGCCATTGAACAAATTGCCTGGGGTTTGATGCACTGCTTTGGAAATGGATTGGTTTGTGGCTAAGCGTTCTTGTAAAGTCTCGGTCACTAAATCTTTGTCTATCCACGCCTCAATTGCCGAGCCACCCCAGGTGACCTGAATAATGCCTACTGGCACCCCCAATTGCTTACGTAAATATTTGGCAAATTGATATCCCGCAGCACTAAATGGCGCCACTGATTCTGCATCGGCGGCCTGCCAATTCCCCTCTACCTTGGTTTGGGGAGTAGCGGCATGTTTACGAGCCATTTTAAATAAACGGAGCATGGGATCAGGTGATTCCATTAACAAATCCAATGAATTGGTAATTGGCAAGACATTGTAGCCTTTAACGGGCATATCCATATTTGACTGTCCCGAACAAATCCAAACCTCTCCTATCAAGATATCGTTAAGCACGATCTTATTTTGTTGGCTCACACTGATCTCAAAAGGTCCACCTGCATGAGGCGTGGCTACCTCTACTGACCAGTTCCCCTTTTCATCGGGCTTGGTGGTATAGGTTTTACGATCCCAAGAAGTTTGAACCGTGATTTCTTTTTTACCCATGGCGTTACCCCATATTTTGGCGTTACTTTGCTGTTGGAGCACCATATGGTTAGAAAAAAATGCTGGCAAGGTTACTTGTGCTTGTGCCATGGTGGCCATTCCGAAAAAGGAAGCAAATAGCAATGGTATCAATTTTTTCATGTATTGTTTTTAAGGTGAAGCTACCGATGGTTTAAGCAGCGATTAAAAATGAATGCACTACCTAACAATAGTAGTTGAAAAACTTGGAGCTACCAAACCTAAATGAATAAAACTGGTATGGGTAGTTTGTATTTTACTTGTACCTCCGCGTTAAGATTGCTTCGTGCCTCGCAATGACGAATGATAACTTTAATCTTGCGCATTTAATTCATTACCATCACTAGAAAGCGGCTCAGCTAGTATCCGTTTGAATTGGCTATCATTTGTCTAGAAAATTCATCCACAGATATTTAACACTTTTTAACAAGCCTTTAACAGTTTGGCCTTACTTCAAAAATTAGCTTTGTTATAAACTAAACAAGTATGGAAAAATATAGACGCATCAACAATCTAACTGGATTGGTAATTTTCTTCTTCGCCTCCTTTGTATACTGGTTATGCATGGAGCCTACCTTAAGTTTTTGGGACTGTGGCGAGTTTATTGCTGCTTCATTTAAAATGCAAGTGGGGCATCAGCCTGGAGCGCCTTTGTTTTTGATGATCGGTAAATTGTTCTCGTTATTGGCCGGAACGGATGTTACTAAAGTTGCTTACTGGGTTAATTTCGTTTCGGTGGTTTCCAGCGGGGCAACTATTATGTTTCTTTTTTGGACGATTAACGCCATTGCACTCAAATTAATTAAGCCCGAGAATGGAAAGATGAATGGCACTCAGCTGTTCACGGTGGTTGCTGCTGGAACTGTAGGTGCCTTGGCCTATACTTTTTCGGATACTTTTTGGTTCTCGGCGGTAGAAGCTGAGGTATACGCCATTTCTACGTTGTGTACGGCGATTGTATTTTGGGCGGCCTTGAAATGGGAGACTCACCTTAACGACAAATGGTTGTTATTCATTGCCTTTATTATTGGGCTTTCGATTGGTATGCATCTTTTAAGTTTATTGATTATTCCGTCGATCAGTTTGCTGTATTACTTTAAGAAATCTGCGAAGGTTAGCTTATGGGGATCGATAAAAGCATTTTTATTAGGTTGTTTGATCTTGGGTTTCATTCAATTTGGTATTATCCAATACCTGGTTTTATTTGCGGCTAAGGTTGATCTGTGGTCGGTAAACTCCTTAAAAATGGATTTTGGCCAAGGGGCGCTTTTATTTTTAATTGCTATTGCTGCTGTGTTAGCTACCGGCGTATTTTATAGTATCAAGAAACGCTTGTACCAACTTCATTTGGTCCTACTGTCTACCATTCTGGTTTTATTTGGTTTTAGTTCGTATTTCATGATCATTATTAGGGCCAATGCTAAACCGAACATTAACCTATCTAGTCCTGACACGCCTTTGTCGTTGTATTCGTATTTGAGCAGAACTCAATATGAAGAGAAACCTTTACTGAACGGGCAGTTCTTCGACTCCAAACCTATAGATCTCAAAGAAAAAGGAACCACTTACAGACGTGGAGAACACGCTTATGAGGTGTCAGGAAAACAATTTAGTTATGTTTACGACAAGAACACTTTTTTCCCAAGAATTTATAGCAGTAAGCCTGCTCACATTCAATTTTATCAAAATTGGCTAGGTTTATCTCCCGAGCAAAGTCCAACATTTTGGAATAGCCTTAGCTTTTTCAACAGCTATCAAGTTAACTTTATGTATTGGCGGTATTTTTTGTGGAATTTTTCGGGCAGACAGAATGATGTACAGGGACAGGGGTCTATTACTGAAGGCAACTGGACTACGGGCATCAAGCCGATAGATGCGTTGAGATTAGGCAATCAAAAGGAGTTACCGCTAAGTATTACTGAAAATGCAGGTCGTAATTCATTTTATGGTTTACCGCTCCTCCTTGGTATTCTAGGTTTAGCTTATCTGTACCGAAAAGACAAAAAAGCTACGATTGTTTTAGGTTCACTTTTCTTCTTTACAGGAATAGCCATCATTCTATTCATCAACCAAGATCCTTTACAGGTTAGGGAAAGAGATTACGCTTATGTAGGTTCATTTTATGTATTCGCCATTTTTATAGGCTTAAGTGTTTTTGCGCTTAAAAGTTACCTGCAAAGATTATTAGCGAATAGAACCAGTCTTGTGTTAGCTACCGCCATTGCTTTATTTGCTGCTCCTTTATTAATGGCCTTGCAGGGCTGGGACGATCATGATCGAACTGGCAAAACCACCGCTTTGGATATGGCGAAAAACTATCTCAATAGCTGTGAACCCAATGCCATTTTGTTTACCAATGCTGATAATGACACTTATCCGCTTTGGTATGCGCAGGAAGTGGAAGGCATTAGAACGGATGTACGTGTGGTGAATCTCCAGTTTTTATCTACGGCTTCTTATATCGATCAAATGAAGCGAAAACAGGATCAATCTGAAGCCCTACCCATCTCCACGACCAGAGAAAAGTATAAGGAAGGGGTGCGAGATTACCTTTCTTATGTTGATTATGGATTGACTGATAGTGTAGAGCTAAAAGATTTGCTGGCTATCCTGACTTCGGACCATAATGATGATAAAATTCAAATGAACGACGGTAGTTATGAGAACTTTTTACCTTCTCAACACTTGAAGCTGAGTATTGACCCTACTAAAGTGGTTGCCACACATACTGTACCAGCAGCGCAGAAGCACCTGATTGCGGATCAAATGGAATGGAAATTCAACAAAAACCATCTCTTTAAAAGCGAGTTAATGGTTTTTGATATCATTGCCAACAACCAGTGGAAGCGCCCCATCTATTTTGCTACCAATGTATCTGATGATACTTATGTTGGGCTAGATCAATATTTGTATCAGGAGGGTTTTGCTTATCGATTACTGCCGTTAAAGCCTACATCGGATGTGGCCACGGACAAGTCGGCACGGACCAATAATGCGTTGGCCTATCAACATTATGAAAAGTTTGCATTGGATGGCTTTAAGGAAGCGAAATATCTAGATCCGGAAAGTAGAAGGGTATTACATGCTACTTGGGGTTTTGCTAATACGCTAAGCTCAAACTTAATCCAAAACAACCAAATCAAGCAGGCTGAAAGGGTTATTCAATTGAGTATGGATAAATTGCCTTTGAAGAACAGTTCTATTTCTGATACGCTTAACAAGATTTCGTTGGTTCAAAACTTATACGCGATTAACCGTCATGGGGATGCGAATAGATTGATTAAAGAAACTTCGCAGTTTATTGATCAAGAATTTGGCTATATCCTTTCGCTAGCGAATAAAAATCAAAATGAGCTTATTTATGATATCAAACAAGGAATGTATGTTTTGCAGGCTTTTAATGAATTGGCCAAAATTTATCAGCAAAAGGCTATTGCAGACCAGCTTAAACTAAAAATAGAAAGTTATCACACGCGATTTTCTGCAAGTTAAGAGCTATATCACGTTTTTATAAAAAAGCAGTTCCGAAAAGAACTGCTTTTTTATTTATTAGAAACCGTTTAAATTTCATTCAAAGAAAGTACACGAATGGCGGGGACGCCATTCTTTGGCGCAAGGCTCCTTGGTATTAAGATTCTTTGACCTCAAGCCGACGTTTGACCAAGTACAAAATGGTGAGAGCGCGGTTTTGCCCATACAATTTCTTGTTACCAAAGTTCTTTTGGTGTCCCCTACAAATACCATTTGTAAAACATACAGTTTAAGGCTTTATAATTTTCTCTGATAGTGCAATCAGTTCGCCTTGAGTGCTCTGTGCTGCTTCATTGGAGAGTAAGACAATGCCTGAGTTCGATTCTGGATAAAACACCATATAACTGCTGAAACCTAAACTACCACCTGTATGTGAAATGCTTCGTTTGCTGTTTCCCGCTTGTTTCACTTTCCAATTGAGCGCGATGGCACCGTCTTCCAATTTACCAAAAGTAGGTTGGTGACTTAATTTCACTGCTTCATTTGCTTCGTTGAGCTGAAACGCCATGTATTTTAACATGTCGGCACTGGTAGAGGCGATACTTGCGGCTACTTGTAAGTCTTCCCAATCAATGACAGGCATGATACGCCCTTTACCATCATAGCCTTTTGCCATTTGTACAGGCTGCTTTCCAGGTTTAATGAGTAAGGTATTTTTCATTTTCAGCGGCTCTACAAAATGCGTTTTCAATAGTTGATCAAAAGGGCTTTGATAAACTGTTTCCATCATGTGTCCCAATAGTTGTGCGGCTGTATTGCAATGACGTGCCATCGTACCAGGTGCTACCTTTAATGTCACTTGATGAAGATCTCTGTAAAAATCTAGTTTGCTGTATTTTCGATGAACCGAATCCAATATATAATGGATTGAGTCTGGATTGGCCTTGCTAAAAAGATCCTTTTCTGGCATCCAGTTAGGCAGACCAGAAGTTAGATTTGCTAAATTGACTACGGTAATAGGTGTTCCATTGTAATTGAAATTAGGATATTCTTCTTTCAAATATTTACGGATATCGTCCTTTAGGCCAATTTTTTTATCCACTACCGCTTTAGCCAATAAGGTTGAGCCAAAGGTTTTAGTAATAGAGGCTAATTCATAAACGGTATTGGATGTCGGCAATTCCTGCTTATCTCTTGATGTTGAACCGTAATTGTAGAGATATGGTTTGCCATCTTTAATGATTCCTATGGACAAACCGACTCTAGCACTATTGTTCATAAATGTGGAAACGGTTTGGTCTACTAAAGAATCTAGTCCAGTTTTTAATTGATTATCGCTGGGGGTTTTGTTTGGATTGGTCTGAGCTACGCTAATTATTGAGTATGTCAGAAAAGCGAATGAGAGTAATGCTTGTTTCATCTATTTATCATTTGTTAACCATAAGACGACCATATTTTCAAAAGGTTGCAAGATTTTCCCATAGCTAAGCGAGCGTATCTTAAAACGAGTCCTATCCACAAGACTAAATGTAACAAACCATAAAATGATCTGTCTTAATTCCGAACCAAAAACATCTATCTAGCAATTAGTTACTTAAACCCATTTTTAAACCTCAAAAAATAAAACTATGCGCTATTCATTACTTTTTTTACTTTGCTTTTTTTTCGCTTTCTCTGCAAGTGCACAAAAAGACACTGTTTTTATCTCAGAAAAAAACATCAACCCAAAAGTTTTACGAGAAGGCACCCATCGATACCTTGTGTATTTTAAAATGAGCAAGGACTCGGTGCGCACGCAAACCCAATTTTGGACAAGAACCATCAAAAAGACGGATTACCATGGAGTACCAGCCATTGAAATTGATCAGATATGGGAAGATAAAGACAGCATTATGCATATTGTCAAATCGGTTTCGGATGCCAAAACCATGAAACCGCTGTACCATCAAACGTGGTGGAAAGTGCAAACTTCGAGAACATCTCCGACAAAAACAGTGAGTGCAACTACGGTTGATTTTTTAAACAAAACCGTTGAATACAATGGGAACAGGTTAAGTGATACTGATACCGAAAAGCAACCCAAAGCCATATGGGACGGATACAAATCATCTGTAGACAAGTTTTTCCTCAATTGGCATTCAGACTTAGAGACTTTTCCGCTATTACCCTACAAAGATGGATTGACTTTTGTTATTCCATTTTACGATCCTGGTACAGCTTCTAGTCTTCAAAAGGTTGCTTACACCGTTAGCGGCTCTGCCCAACTTGTTGGTTACGATGATCAAAAGATTGATTGTTGGTTACTGACGCACGAAAGCAAAGGAAACAAGGAGGTTTTTTGGATCAGTAAAAAAACAAATGAGGTATTAAAGTTAGAGCAAGAAATAAACGGAAAACTTTATAGATATAAAATAAAGCTAGGTTTTAGTAGCTAACGGGATACGCCCCTTATGTGTCTATGTGGTTATAAGTTTCCTTTAGTTTTAAAAAATCTATAAATGAACCACATAGACACATAGCAAACCCATAGCTTTAATAAATGGAGCTTATTCTTCTTAAAGTCCTATGTGTCTATGTGGTTATAAGTTTCCTTTAGTTTTAAAAAATCTATAAATGAACCACATAGACACATAGCAAACCCATAGCTTTAATAAATGGAGCTTATTCTTCTTAAAGTCCTATGTGTCTATGTGGTTATAAGTTTCCTTTAGTTTTAAAAAATCTATAAATGAACCACATAGGCACATAGCAAGCCCATAGCTTTAATAAATGGAGTTTATTCTTCTTAAAGTCCTATGTTTCTATGTGGTTATATTTCCCTTTATATTTAAAAATCTATAAATAAACCACATAGATACATAGGAAAATGAATAGCGGCTAATCTTTGCTTTGTTATTTAATATCCACTTTTTCAACTCCATAGTTTACGCCAATTCGTAAAGCTTTCAAACCACTTACTCCTTGTAGCTCTTCGAGTTCGAGCATTTCTACATCCGACATTAAAAGTCCTTGTTCTTGTAAGTAGCTGATGTAGGTGAGGTATTCATTCGCCTCGAAAGCGTTATAATAAATCATGGCAATTTTGCCAGGCTGGGTTAGTCTTTCGTCCTTATCCTTGATTTTCACTTTATCGATGCGTTTTTTAATCACCTCATAGCGAATGTTATAAGTTCCTTCTACGTCAAAGCGTCGCTCATCATTTCTAAAACTAATATCAATAGGGTTTGAATGAATGAAAATGAGCTGGGTAGTTAACAATGGTTTCTCCATTTTATCTACCAAGCGGTTGGTTAAACGTGCAATTTCCACCATTGATTGCAATTGCCAAAGCCGCATGTTCTTTAAGAAAAGCATGTCAAATGGTTTGTCAGGAGCAATGTCCTGTCCAATGTAAATATCGTATTCTACCCCATCGGTACGGAATTTCGCAAAATAAAACGGAAAGGTTTTCTGCAATTCGTCTTGGGCACTTTCTAAATACTCTCCTACTGAGGCGTTGATGAACTGCATGGATGTTTCCAAAGTTCTTCGGTTTTTGAAGGCTTCTCCTGTTTCTGGATTGATGCTTTCAAAATATTCATCTACAATGGCCTTGGTTGAAGGGTGGTTTTTTTCGACATGTTTCAATACAGGGTATACCTCGAACTCCAAAAACTCATTTAACGAATCTTCGTCACTAGAACTAATAAAAGCATCGGTTCTTTGCATCCAGTTTTTACAACTGTACAGGATTTTGTCTATTAAATCAAGCTTTACTGTTTTCTTTAACGCAATTAGCGATGTGCTCAGCTTATTTAACTGCAGTTTTAAATCTTCTTTTAAGGCTTGATTTCGTTCTATGGTAGAATTTCTAATATCAATAGCCCCAAATAATGGGTATAGATTTTTGAAGGTAACGGTTTCAATATCTTGAGCATTTTTGTTGCCTTTGTTTTTCTTGATGAATTCCCACACCTGCTCATTAAATTTCCACTGCACGGAAGGTTGTAATGCCGTAAATTTATCTTTAAGCACTTCGTCCATCTTGGTGTTAAATTCTTCTATACGATACTGGAAAAGCTGTCCTAGAAGCGGCATCGCCGAATGCAAACGCGAGAGTAGCATGTCGTCAATCAGTACTTCTTTTTTTGAGTAAATTTCCAATATCCCTACTAGTTGTGCATTGTAAAAAACAGGCAAAATAGAATACGATTGGATACCGCTTTTTCGAATGGCCTCCATAAATGGGGTTTTCTCTATTTGCTCATCCGTAATTTTATTAAAAAAGATCGGTTGCGGATTATTCTTGTATAGTTCTAACTGATTATAAAAAATGCTGTCATCTATGCCGAAATGTTTGCCCGCATTAATGAGAATACTCGAATCGTCATCGACATCTAGCACAGGCTTATCGTTTACCGTAATCAAGGGCAACAATCCAAATTCGATATCTGCATTCCCGCCCAATGTTCTCAGGGTTTGAATGACATGTTGGTAAGCCTCGGTTTGATAGTTATGGTTCACCAACGATTCCCTAATGCCATCGATGGCGTGCTGTAGTGTTACGTCCGTTACCGAAATTACGGTAAAACCATCAAACTTGAAATCGCTCAGGGGTAATACTTCATGTAGCAATTCCAAACCACGCTCATCGTCTACAAAGCCCGAGAATTGCTCAAAATTAAGTACTGGTAATTCTTTTTTATTATAACTGATATCTACAAACTGCGTGTCTACGTTCACATTATAATACTGCGTCAAGCCTGTTTCTGGATTGTTATAGGCAAAGCGCATTTCGTTATTGGTTAAAGCCGAATAGTTATAGTATCGCTTTAAAATCACGTTATAAATGAACTTGATTTGGTCTTTTTCTTTTTGTTTTTGATATTCTCCTCCAGCTTTGCTGTGCTCTTCTACATTTTTTTGAATGAAGTTATAAAGCAAATCGGTACTGAAGAAAATTTGATCTGGAACTGGCGTACTTAGTGCCCAATACAATTCCTTTTCGTTGGCCATTAAAGGCGTTAAAATGGTAAAAATGAGTTCCAACGTTTCTTTGTACTGAGCCAAATCCTCAACCATCAGGTTTTTAGCCAAAGCCCCTTCCTTCTCTATCTTTTCTAGTAAAAACCTGTAGAATTCCTTTTTAATGGTTTCTTCGGTTTTTAACCTCCTTTTTAAATAAGCAACCAATGGCCTGAAAGAGAGATTCCACTCTATCTGACAGGCAATACATTCGTTTTTATTTATTTTTATAACGTTGGTGTTCATTACTTAAAATCTAAAGTTCATTGAAAATTGAGGATACCAGCCCTCTTTTGAATAAGCGGCAATTATTCTTAAAATGGTTAACTGTGCTGGTGAGAAGTACAGACCGCCACCTACGCCATGATGCCAATTATCGGAAGCATCATTTCTTTCCCATACTCTTCCCACATCATACAACCCCATTAGTCCTACTTGGCCAGGTAATACATAACTGATAAAATCGCCCAGTTTTAACCTTAACTCCAAATTATTGTAAAAACTATGCTTGCCCGCAAAGCGATATTGCCTGTAGCCTAATAGCGTACCTTCGCCTCCCAAATAGGCATATTGATAAAAAGCAGGATTACCTACCGTTACCGCGCCGCCAAATCTGTTGGCCAATACCAAATTGGCACGTCCATCTAAGTTTTTGTACAAAGCTATGGAGCCGTTAAATTGCGCAAATGACCTTGCAGCACTGCTCACCCCTTGATAGCCTAATAACTTAAAATCGATATAGCTTCCTAAGGTGGGTAGCATTTCGTTATCCTTGGTGTTATTAATGAAGTTAACGATTGCGCCTACATACAGTTTTTCACGATCGATCACCAAACGATCTGACGAGTTTAGCTCCGATACGTTATTGATGAATTTATTTTGGTTATCCTCTTTATCGAAAGTATAGAATTGGAAGCTTGGCCCTACACTAAAGGTAGATTTTGGCCTACGCCAGCGTAAACTGGTTTCGAACTGAAAGAGGTTCATTCGGGTGCGGTAATATCTAATGTTGTTGTCGAAGGAGGTTTCGTTACCTACGCCAAAAAAGTTTCGGGTATTGTCTGGTGCCTGCACACTGGCATGCACCACCACATCAGCATTGCCAATAGCTTTTAACCAATCGCCAGTATATTTAAACCTAACCGCCGAAGTGGCAAAGGCATATAACATCCTAAAGGACTGCGAATTTCCGTAGGGTTGTTTTCTGAAGCCTGGGTTGGTAATGTTCATGAACGCTCCTAAAGAAAAGCCATCATCTACGTTGAAACCTACGTTTGGATAGAGCGAGGTTCTGCTATACAAATCCTTGCCCAAATAAGTAGCATTACCTGTATCGCTAGATAGTTTTGTGCGCAGTTTATTGGCTGCTTCGCCTTCAAATATATTCTCATCTTTAAGGCCAAACAAGCGAACGGATTGACGAGAAGCGGTTACATTGTACACTTTTTTCCCATGCCCAGCAATGATTTTCAAAGTAATGGGCGAAGTTTTATTGTTGAGGAATACGCTGTCATTTCCGTCTCGCATATATAAGCGAATTTGTTTTGTGGTTTTAGGATCGAAAACGCGGCTGAAAGTTACATCTTTTACATTCCCCGACTTGTTGATTTTGTACAGTTCTACTTTCAAATGACCATTGTCTAAACTGTTAATCTCGGCCTTCTCATTTTTATGGCTCGCTTGCACGTCTACAATGCGATTGAAAAAGTGGTAATACTCATTCATCACCTTGGGAATGGTGGCTTTACGTTGTTTAAGTTGCGCCAAAAATTGGTCATGCCTTAACGCATAGCTTTCTTTAGGCAGTCTTTTTAAAGCTTCCTCAAAAATCTCGTCGGTAAAAAGGTCACAAAACTCCTTCACATCCTTGTCCCATTGTTCTTCGGTATATTGTGACAACAGTTTGCTATTCATCGCCCTGCCTTCCCATAAGAACCAGTTTCCATCTTTCAAATCTCTTTCGAAGCCTTGCATCATTGGCAGCAAATCAGATTTTTGAGCAAAACGCTGAATTTTACCATCGGCCCTAAAGAATACTTGGTCACGGTCTCTTGGGATGGCGATATATTTCAAACCTTTTTTGGTGCTATCGGCTTTCCAACGCCATTGGTCTTCGTGTCGATCCCAATCGCCTAGCAACACATCCAAAGCCTTTGCCCTTAAGTACAACTTTGCATCGTAAGTATTGTCGTTGTCTTTATCTAGCTTTTTAAGCATTTTGGCTGTATTGTCCGAAGGTCCAAGGGGATTTCTTTCTTCCAATAGGCATATTGTGTTTTCAAATAAGGAAGCGTAATCGCCCAAATTTTTATCAGGAGAAACCAAACCAATCATCGGGTTGCTATGAGGTACGCCCGCAGCTTTAGCCAAAACAGGCACCACCAATGCCGTGAATGGATGTTGTGAAGCCATGTTGTCACGCATTACATCTTTAGCGAAGGTATTCCTCAATCCTTGCGGCAATAATACTTCAGGGTATTTCTCGACACTGCGCAGTACATATTCCTTACCGTTTTTATCCTCCAATCTTAAGGAACGAGATTGGTTACCCCCACCCAATTGGGTTGGTTTTAAACCTCCCGCTATTTCCGAAATACGGATGACAGGTACTTTGGTATCCGTAGCATAGTCTTTCCGATAGTTATCGCCAAACAGGTAACGGTGAAACCTGCTTACACTGTCGAACGATGGCTTTACTTTGACCATCACACTGTCCGCCGTAATTACTTTGGCTAATTTTGAGGGTGTATTTTCTGTTTTTTGAAAAGGCTGTGTATAGCTAAAAACTTTGTTTACGCCTGTATCGCTAAAGGTGTAATATTCGTAGCGCATGTCATTATTCATCAGCTGATCGGCTACCACGTAACCATTTTGAAAGCTATGGAATAGTGAGTTTTTTCCAAGCTTATTGGGTGAGTGCTTTGCTCCTGCCCCACTTACAATTTGCAATTGTTTATTTTTGATCAGCTGTAAACCATGCTCGTGCCCTGCAGCGTAAACCACGTTAGGGACCTCACCAAAAACACCATTCACCTTTTCTATCATTTCCTTATATAAAGGATGTTTCATATCCTCTGGGCTTAAAAAAGTTGTTCGTAAAAAAGGATAAAGGGAGCCGATGATTGGTAAAGGGATATATAAATTTTTATTGAGCGAGGTCAGTGGGAAAAGATGATTTTTAAAAGTAAAGTAACCACCATGTGCTCCATAACTTTGGAAAGGATGGTGAGAGGCCAAAATGATCATTTTATCCTTATTTTGGTCGAAGAGCTCCCGCATTCGCATGATCACCTCTTCTTTGCTATTGCATTCGCAATCTGGATTTGCTTTATCATAAGGAAAAAGCCACCATTCACTATCGTAAGCAATGATGGTCAATTTATCTGTAAGGTTAATGGCTACAGGATTGGGGCAACCATTATCAGGAATAAGCTTGAGCAAAGGATCGTTAAAAGAAGCTAAATACTGCCCCTGCGCCTGAATTTTAGCCAAACCATTGGGACCAGATTTATCCCAATCGTGATTGCCTGGCACAAAGTAAACCGCAGCACCGTTGGCACGCATGGGTTCAAACTGCGATTTTAAAATCTGCTCGGTTTCTTTAATGTTATTGCTTCCTGGCAAAGCCATCCCCGTAGGGTAAATATTATCTCCCAAGAAAAGGGTGGTTGTTTTTCCTTTGATGACATGGTTTGCCGCACTTTTTAGAGATTCTAGTTGGCCCGTATTCATTTCTCCAGCATCGCCAATTAAAATGACACGGTATTTTACTTCTTGCTGTGCAAAAGCAAACAAGTTAGTTAAGGTAAATAGAACGATTAGCGTAATTTTTTTAAGCATAAGCTACTTTTTTGTTCTTTTATAATCAAATCTCAAAATATTTCCATACTGGGTATCGCTACCTTCGTTGGAGATAAATAGGTTCCCTTGCTTGTCGAAGGCAATTCCCTCAGGTTGGTTAAATGTATTGGAGCTTAAATGGTAGGCGGCTTTAATTTTCCAATGCTGATCAGCTACGACCAATGCCTTGTTAATGGCTGATACGATGTACCATTCTTTGGTGATGGGATGCTGCGCCAAAGCTGATGGATGAAATGTTCCTTTTTTGCGACCAGTTAATTTTTCAAGGGTACTGGCATCTACATTAAAGTTGCTGGCCAAGGTAAAGCGACCATCATTTTGCATGTTTAGGATAAAACCACTGGTGTTTTTTGAGCCTTTATCTTGTTTACATTCCTTGCACAACACATAAAGTTGTCCATTGGCTGGATTGGCATACATGGCTTCGTATTCGCCTTTGGGTAAAATCGACTTGGTTTCTATTACGTTTGAGGCTTGCTCTTTCTGGGTCTCGGTAAGCGGAAATGCATATAAATCGCCATTACTTTTAAGCACGATGACTTTGTTTTTGGCTATCGCGATATCTTCATAATCGCCATTTTTAGCAAACTTGGTAGAGGTGTGTTTTTTTGATCCCAAAGGAAACACAAATACTCTCCCTTCTTCGTCTTGCTCGGCGTAAACCGTAGCATTATTTCCATTTAAGAAAGCAATGCCCGATATTTCCTGCAATACGTCTGGCATGTTATATTTTTGCGGGGTAGCCAGGTTGTAACCTGGTGGATTTGCATTCTTTTTTGTTTTTTCCTGTGCACAAGAAAGTAAAGTAATAGCGCAACCAAAACAGCTGGCAAAAAATAAAAACAAAAATTTCTGATATCTTTTGATGGCGTAATTATTCATGGTTATACTTTGTTTTTTAAATATTGATAAATGGCGTATTGCGACTGAACCAAATCACCTTCTACTGGCACTGGAATGTTGTTCATTTCTTCGTCGATCAACACCGCTTGTACATTGTCTTTTAGTTGCAGGGATAGGATTTCTTTCAATTCTGCCTTGATGGTTGTATTAAAAATAGGAAAACAAACTTCAATTCTTCGGTAGATATTTCTACTCATCCAGTCTGCCGAACCTAGGAACATTTCTTCGTTGCCATTGTTGTGAAACAAAAAGATTCTGCCATGCTCTAAATAGCGGTCGACAATACGTCTGATGGTGATGTTTTCCGTGGGCACTAGTCTGCAAATCCCCCTAATGATGAGGTTAATTTTCACTCCCGCATGGGCTGCTTCGTAAAGTTTGTTAATCATCACGGCTTCTTCCAAATTGTTGAGCTTAATGGTAATGGCTGCTGGTTGCCCCAAATTGGCAAATTCGATTTCACGCTGGATCAACTCCAAAAATTTGGTCTGCAAGTTAAATTGTGCCACCAATAAATGGTTGAACTTGATCAGATTGGGATTAGATGGCTTTTCACGTCGGGCCAAAAACAAGAACAATAATTCGAGTTCACGTAACATGCCTTTGTGAGCCGTCATTAAAATATGATCGGTATAAAAATTGGCCGTGGTTTCGTTAAAGTTTCCTGTCGCAAACAGACCAGTATATTGCATTCTAATTCCTTGTTTGCGTTTTACTAAAGCTACTTTGGCATGAACCTTTAAGGCGGTAACGCTGTAAATAATCTCCACCCCAGCGGCCTTCATTTTCTTTGCCCATTTGATGTTGTTGGCTTCATCAAAACGTGCTTTCAGTTCGACCAATACCGTCACTTTCTTTCCATTTTTGGCAGCGGTAATTAAGGCGTTCACAATCTTCGAATCGCTGGCTACCCGATATAAAGTGGTATAGATTTCGGTGGTTGACTCATCGGTAGCCGCTTCATTAAAAAAGCGCAACACACTGTCATACGATTGATAGGGCGGATTAATGAGCAAGTCGTCCTCGATAATTTGCTGGTGGAGCGTAATGTCTTTCCTAAATGTTGGATATACTACTTTAGGCCATTTTTGATTGCTCCATTTTGCATCCTTAATAGGGAAACCACCCAAATCTTTTAAATTATGGTATCTACCCCCTTCCACCACATTAGCATGCCCAATATTTAACTGCTGTACCAAAAGCATCAAGGTTGTTTGCGGAATATTTGGCTCGTGCAAAAATCTGGTAGCCAAGCCCAAATCACGTTTTTGGATTTGCTTTTCTATTAAATCAGCAATGTCCACGTTATATTCATCCTCCAACTCCATTTCGGCATTACGGGTAATCTTAAAGCTGTAACAAGCTTTAAGATCTTTGTTTTTAAACAGCAGCGAAAGATTTTGACGGATGATATCATCGATGAACAATACATATTTCTGTCCATCAACGCTTGTTTCGTAAAAGCGAGACAACTCATTGGAAGGAATATTCACCACATAACTGGTTATCTTTCCTTCGGTTTCTACGTTTACCAAAAAATAGAGTTCGTTATTATTTGGGAAAAAATCGGTTTTAGGATTAGCGATTTCAACAGGTTGAAGGAATGCCAGAATGTTGCTTAAGAAATAATTGCTCAATTCATCTTGTAAGCGCTCAGGAATAGGCTCATTGTAAATAAAATGAATCCCGTGGGATTTTAACTGTGGCAATACGATACTTTTCAAGATGGTTCCAAACTGCTCTTGTTGCTGATGGATGGTCTCAGTGGCTTGTTTCAGCAAATTATCTTCCTGTTGGATGTCGTTATTTTCCTTTTTGCTCAGCTTTTTAAGGGCCTGCAAAACAGGCATACGCACTCGATAAAACTCATCCAAGTTGGAGGAATAGATGGACAGGAATTTGATTTTCTCCAAAAGCGGCGTGGCTTCTCTTTCTGCCTCTGCCAACACACGCCCATTGAATGAAATCCAACTCAAATCTCTATCAAACATGGTATTGACTACCTCAAGCATATGATTAGAATTTACCATAAATGGCAGAGAAAAGGATATAAGCCAACACTGATGTGATTAAACCGAACATGAATATGTTGTAAGCGATGCGGATGAGCTTATATTTTCGGCCCAACACCACGCCTTGCGAATACACATCTTTAATTAAGGTGCCATACAGGAAATCTCGATCGGCCATCACCTTCTCCATGCTGTGATGATATTCGTCCAATGGCATTTTGTAGAAATTACCGAAGAATACCAGGTTTACTCTTTTCTGATCCACATCTTCCTTAGTGAAAACACCTTTGGGAATGCTTGGCCTAGTGGCTAGTATGGAGAATACGATGCAGGATAAACTTACCAATAAGAGTATAAAGGTAGGCACCACCAAGTAGGCATTGTCTTCGAGGCGGCGTAGCAGCAAACTCACAATCAACGATAAAATAATCGAATTCACCGTTATCAGCAATTGGGCTTTGTTGTCGGCCATATCGCTCAAGCGTTGGTTATTTGCCGAAGTAATGCGGAACATGGTTTCTACCCCTTTGCTAGGCAATGCATCTTTGTCTTCTTTAGCAGGCTTATCAGCCTTTTCCTTCTTATCGTGCTTCAATTTATCTTCTTCTTTATTTGCTTGTTCTAAAATATCTTCGTTAAATTTCTTTTTAAGCTTTGCCAAATTCTTGCTCTTTTGTGCTTCCAGTAACAATCTGCAATAGTCAGTATGATATTCGTGTTTTTCTAAAAATTCAATATCCTTTAAGCGCCAGCTCTTTTTACTGATTTCTTTATTGCAAAGCCGCTCTACTTCTTTATGCAAAAGCTTCGACCGCTCACTAAAATCATCGCTCCCCAAGTGGAATAAATCTGCATCGCACAAAATCTGCTCATTTAAATTGGTAGGGCTTTGTGGTAATCTGGTAGATAAAATGGCACTCTTTACCGCAGCAACAATCTTTTCATCTACCTGATGATTGGATAAATAGGTCACCGCATGTTCTGCCCCTTTTTCTTCGTGTGATAAATTCTCTATGAAATATCCCGTATCATGGAACCATGCACTCGCATAAACGATGAAAAAATCAACCTCTTTTAACTGATAATGATTGGCAATTTGTACGGCTGCCTGAACCACTCTTTTGGTGTGCGCTAAATTATGATAAACAAGATCAGCACGATGGTGGTCATTAAAATAATTCACCACATAAGTTTCTATCTCTTGCTGCAATTGATGGTAGTTCATGATCTACGAATTTGTCTCAAAAATAAATATTAAGCAGGGATGAAAGCTAAACAAATTACACACCCAACTAAACGTCCTTAAAAATTGCACGTATCAACCTACCCTAACCACTAAGTTACCACAAAATATTCTTCTGTGTACACGAAAAGGTGATAATAAAGCTACAATTTCAATGATCGTTATTAAACGAATGCATCACTGAACTGCCTAACAAAGCGCATGACACGCTGAACAAAGTAAGTTGACATGCACAACAAAATCCTCGGTTGCAAAGCCCGCTAAATTTGTGGTATCAAAACAATAAAGACATGACACAAAACAATTATCAAGGCGTATTGCAGCAACCTATTGGTTCTGGCTTTAACGCAACATCTACTTCAAGCGAAGTTATTAAAGGCATAGATTTAACTGGAAAAATTGCCATTGTGACTGGCGGGCACACTGGTATTGGTTTAGAAACCACTAAAACGCTGGTAGGTGCTGGTGCAACCGTGATTGTTATTGCCAGAGATGTGGAGAAGGCTAAAAAGAACTTGGAAAATATTCAAAACGTAGAATTGGAAGCCATGGATTTAATGGACAGTGCATCCATAGACCGCTTTTGTACTCAATTTCTCGCAAGCCAAAGACCTTTACACCTGCTAATTAACAATGCAGGCATTATGTGGGTACCCTTACGCAGAGATGTACGTGGTTACGAATCTCAATTGGTGACCAACTATCTCGGTCAATTTCAGCTTACTGCCAGGTTATGGCCTGCGCTCAAAAAAGCCAATGGTGCCAGGGTCATCAACGTATCTTCTTTTGGACATCAGATGGCTCCTTTCCATTTCGAAGATCCTAACTTTAAGCATCGGGAATATCAAACCTTGGAAGGTTATGGACAATCCAAAACTGCCGCTAATCTTTTTGCCGTAGAATTGGATCTTCGCGGGCAGCCATTCAACATCCGTGCTTATTCGCTTCATCCTGGCAGTGTGATTGGCACCGACCTTGGCAGAGAAGAACCGATTGAACTTTTTAAGCAGTTGGGCACACATGATGCCAATGGCGACCTTAAACCCGAAGTAGCTGCGACGCTTAAAACCATTCCTCAAGGTGCCGCAACCACCATTTGGTGCGCTACAAGCCCAGCGCTAAATAACATTGGCGGCGTTTATTGCGAAAACGCTGACATTGCCGAACTGGATATGGGAAACATCAACCATCAATACGATCAACCTGAAACCCTACGTGGGGTAAAACCTTACTCGGTAGATCGAGACAATGCCTTACGCCTTTGGGATTTGAGTGAAACGCTTTTAGGTTTCCAATTTTTGGCCGATTAAAAAGCGATTAAACAAAGATTAGAAATGGAGAAAACACCTAACTTTATAGCAATGGAACATATTTCTAGATACCTCACCCAAGAAATCAAGCTTTCGAGCTACGAGGATAAACTCTTCAAATCAGATTTGATGTTCGACGACCATATGCTGGTGTGGTTCATTTCGGGAGAAACGAAGATCATCCAAGCGGATCGCACCTTCTATTTCAAAACAGGCGATATCTTTCTTATCCCCAGAAACCAGCTGGCGACTGTAATTAACTACCCCAAGGATGGACAGCCTCACAAAACGGTAGTCATGCATTTGAGCATAGAAAGGCTCAAGAAGTTTTACGAGCATATTGACACGAGAGGAACACCGCCGCCAGAACAGCAAATATACCGTTTCAGCAATCATCCACTATTAGCAAGTTGTTTAGCTTCGCTGATCCCCTATTTTGATGTTTCTGGTGAATTTCCTGAGAGCTTGGCACAGTTGAAGATTACGGAAGCAATCAGTATCCTACGCACCATCGACCCGAAGGTAGATAGCGTTTTGGCCCACTTTGATGCTCCAGGAAAGATAGACCTGATTGGATTTATGCAACGTAATTTCATGTTCAATATGTCTTTAGAAAAGTTGGGCTACCTTTCTGGCCGAAGCCTGTCGACCTTTAACCGTGATTTTAAAAAGTTATTTAACACGACCCCGCAAAAATGGCTGACTGACAAAAGGCTTGAATTGGCTTATTACCATCTCTCTGAAAAAAAGCTAAAACCTACAGAGGTTTATTTGGAAGTTGGCTTTGAAGATTTATCCCATTTCTCCTTTTCATTTAAGAAAAAGTATGGCGTGTCGCCAACTCAACTGCTAGTAACCCGTTAGTTCTAAAGGTTTACCACTTTTTGATTTTATTTCCTAGAAAGGTTAGTATAACACATCAGCTTTGTTACCCATTTCTTAAAAAGTATCACTTATTTTAGCTTTAAGATTTAACTAACAAAGTTTATGAAGAAACTACTAACCTTATCTTTAGGTTTTTTGTTGTCTACCCCATTGTTTGCGCAAGAAAAACCGCAATGGATGAGATATCCAAGCATTTCTCCAGACGGCAGTACCATTGTTTTCACGTATAAAGGTGATTTGTATCGAGTAGCCAGCAACGGTGGAAATGCACAACAACTTACTTTTCATGAAGCGCACGATTTTATGCCTCAATGGAGTAAAGACGGCAAGCAAATCGCTTTTGCCTCTGACCGTTATGGTAATTTTGATGTTTTTGTGATGGATGCAAATGGTGGCCCAGCGAAAAGATTAACTTATCATTCGGCTGATGAAGTACCGTTCAGTTTCTCCGCAGATAACAAGTCGGTAGTTTTTGGTGCTGCCAGGCAAGATGCTGTGAACCATCGTCAATTCCCTACAGGTTCCCAACCAGAACTATACTCGGTGCCTACCACTGGTGGACGCATTTCACAAATTTTCACCATCCCAGCAGAAGCGGTACAAAGTAGCAAGGATGGTTCAAAAATGATTTACCACGACAAAAAAGGTGGCGAAAACGAATGGCGTAAGCATCATCAGTCGTCTATTGCCCGAGACATTTGGGTTTACGATAAAAAAACCGACAAACATACTCAGCTCACTGGTTTTTATGGCGAAAACAGGAACCCAGTATTTGCCGATAATGAGCAAAGCATTTATTATTTGAGCGAAGAAAGCGGCACTTTCAACATCCACAAAATGCCTTTGAAGGAAAAAGCCAAGAATGAGCAGATCACGAAGTTCAAGAATTTCCCAGTGAGATTTTTAAGTGCTGCCAACAATGGCACCTTATCTTTTGGTTATGATGGTGAGCTTTACACCTTAAAGCCTGGATTGAGCCCACAGAAACTAAATGTCATCATCAACACCCAAGAAAAAGCCAATAACGATGGCTTTATTACCATTAATGGTGGCGTAAGGGAAATGTCGGTATCTCCCGATGGAAAAGAAGTGGCCTTTATTGCTAGAGGTGAAGTTTTTGTGACTTCGGTAGATGGCAAAATGACCAAAAGAATTACCAATACGCCAGAGCAGGAACGTTTTGTGGAGTTTGCACCGGATGGCAAATCTCTGGTTTATGCCAGCGAACGGAATGGCAAATGGCGTATTTACGAAAGTAGAAAAACCCGTAAAGAAGAGCCTTATTTCTTTGCCGCTACGTTATTAGAAGAAAAGCCTCTGATCAGCAATTCAAATGACAACTACATGCCTACTTTATCTCCAGATGGCAAAAAAGTGGCTTTCATTGAAAACCGCAGAACCTTAAAGGTAATGGAACTTGGCAATAAAAATACGGTAACCTTGCTTACGCCCGACCAACTTTTTTATATGCAGGATGGCGACCAGTATTTCACTTGGAGCCCTGATAGCAAATGGTTATTAGCGACCTACAAACCAACCATGTCTAACGGCGAAGTGGTGTTGTTAGATGCAACAGGCAAACAAGCCATGAAAAACCTGACTAAAAGTGGTTACGGGGATGGTAGCGCTAAATGGGTAAACGGCGGCAAACAACTGATTTGGTTCAGTAATCGCGATGGGATGAAAGCCCATGCGAATAGCGGCTCTTCGCAACGTGACGTTTATAGCTTGTTTTTAACCAAAGATGGCTGGGACCGTTTCAACTTGAGCAAGGATGATTTTGCCTTGTTAAAAGACATCGAGGCTAGTGAAAAGAAAGCCAAAGAAGAGGCCGCGAAAAAAGAAGCCAAAGATCCTAAAGCTAAGACCGTAAAACCAGATTCAACCGTCGTATTTGATTGGGATGGTTTGGATATGAGAAAAGCGAGGTTAACCATTCACTCATCGTCGTTGAGCGATGCCGTACTTTCAAAAGACGGTGAAAAGCTTTACTATTTAGCCAGTTTCGAAAAAGGCAGTAATTTATGGAGCACCAACCTACGCACCAAAGAAACCAAAATGGAAATTCCATTAGATGGTATGGGCGGCAGTCTTTCATGGGATAAAGCTCAAAAAAACCTGTATTTATTAAGCGGTGGTCGTATTTCGAAAATCAACACCGACAATAACAAGCGTGACCAAATCAATATTGACGGCGAAGTAGAAGTTGATGCCGCTGCTGAAAGAGCTTACATGTTTGAACACGTTTGGTTGCGCAACAAAGGGATGTTTTACACCCCAACCATGCATGGTGCCGATTGGGATGGCTTAAAACCAGCTTACGCAAAATACCTTCCGCATATTGGCAACAGCTATGAATTTGCTGAAATGCTATCTGAACTATTGGGAGAGCTGAATGTTTCCCACGCGGGTGCTCGTTTCAGCAGAACCATCCCTAATGCTGACGCTACCGCATCTTTAGGGGTGATTGCCAGCTACAAACATCAAGGCGATGGTATTTTAATTGACGAAGTCCTTTCTGGCGGTCCGTTGGATAAAGCCAAACTGAGCGTAAAACCAGGAATGATCATTGAAAAAGTGGATGGTGTAGTAATCGAAGCCAACCAGGATGTTGCGAAGTTCTTAAACAGAAAGTCTGATCAATTTACCTTATTAGAAATTTTGGACCCTAAAACAAAAGAAAGACAACAAATCACGATCAAGCCAATTAGTCTTGGTGCCGAAAACCAGTTACTTTACAAACGCTGGGTAAAAATGAACCAAGCGGAAGTAGATAGCTTAAGTAAAGGTCAGTTGGGCTACGTGCATATCCCAGGAATGAGCGATGGCCCATATCGTAGCGTGTACGAAGAAATGATGGGCAAATTCGCCGATCGCAAAGCAGTAATTGTAGACACTCGCTTTAACGGTGGTGGCGATTTGGTATCGGATTTGGCGATGTTCTTCACTGGACAGAAATTCTTAGACTACGCTACCGAACAACGTTCGGTAGGTTATGAACCAACCTTTAGATGGACTAAACCAACCTTGGCCATGTTTAACGAAGCCAATTACAGTGATGGTCATTGCTTTTCATGCGGCTATAAGGATTTAGGTATTGGAAAAACCGTGGGAATGCCTGTACCTGGTACTTGTAGTTTTGCAGGATGGGAATTACTGCCCGACGGAACCCGCTGGGGATCTGTGCCTATTAGTGCTAAAAACAAGGCTGGTCAATGGTTAGAAAATAATGAAACCAAACCAGACATTCAGGTTAAAAACATGCCTGGTTTGATAGATAAAGGAAAAGACCAACAGCTTGAAGTAGCCATTGCAGAATTATTGAAAGCGGTGAAGTAAAACAAAACCGTCATTTCAAACGCAGAGAGAAATCTAGCAATATGATCTCATAACGCTAGATTTAACTGCGTTGATTTTCAATTCTCCTCATACTTCGTCGAAATGACGATAATAAAACTTAGTTTTGCTACTGTATTATGATAGAAATCTACACAGACGGAGCAGCAAGCGGAAATCCAGGTCCTGGCGGTTATGGCGTTATCCTACGTTCGGGCAAGCACTATAAAGAATTAAGTGGCGGTTTTAGAATGACCACCAACAATCGTATGGAACTTTTGGCCGTGATTGTAGCCCTTAAGGCTTTAAAAACACCAGGGCAGCAAGTCGTTGTCTTCTCCGATAGCAAATATGTAGTAGATGCGGTAGAAAAAGGTTGGGTATTTGGCTGGGTACAAAAAGGTTTTAAAGACAAAAAGAATAAGGATTTGTGGTTGCAATATCTTCAACAGCACAAATTACATCAAGTTAAATTCAAGTGGATTAAAGGCCACAATGAACACCCAGAAAATGAACGCTGCGACCGACTAGCGGTAGCGGCTTCACAAGATAAGGCGAACTGGGCCATCGACAGCGCTTTTGAAGCGGAACGAAATAGCAATAATACTTTTCTTTCTTAGCATTATTATGTAGTTTTAATCTAATTTACAATCTCATATGATGTTTGCCTATTGGAACGACTATTACTATATCGTTATCATTTTACAAATTATCGCCATCATCCACGCTATCAAAACTGGTAGAAGGGAATGGATATACCTATTGATTTTCTTACCCGCCATTGGGGCTATTGTCTATTTCTTCATGGAGTTCCTTCCTGAAATGCGTAGAGGAAGTGGTTCCAAAAGCCTCACCAAAGCCCTGTTTCCTAATAGAGAAATTAATGAATGGGAACGAAAGCTACAGGTTTCGGATAGCGTAACCAATAAACTGGGCCTTTCAAAGGCTTATGCCAACCAAAAAAAATATGACCAAGCCATCACGTTAACGCTGGATTGTCTTAAAGGACATTATGATGATGATCCCGCTATTTTACTACAGCTGTCACGTCAGTACTTTTATAGTGGACAATACCAAGAAAGCATCAAGTATTTCGACCGATTTAACAGCAAAACTTCTATTAAAACAGCAGAAGATGAACTGCTATATGCAAGAGCTTTGGAGGGCATCGGAAACGAAGATGCTGCAAACGATGATTACAAACGGATTATTCGTGTTCACCATTCCATAGAAGCGCGTTATTATTATGGCTTATTCTTAAAAAACCGCAAGCAAACAGAGCAAGCAAAAGAACAGTTTAGGGCTATAAGAAGCGAACTCAAACTTTTACCGCGATATTTAAGGAAAAGAAATGCGAAATGGCTAAGATTGGCTATTAAAGAATCCATCGCATTAAAATAAGAAAGCCATCTCAGCAGAGATGGCTTTCTTATTTACGTTTATATTTTTAATCTCTCTATGATTTCGCGAACGCTATAGGATTGCTTCGTACCTCGCAATGACGGTTAAATTATACCTCATTTCAACGAAGTATGACTAAGCAATTCCATAATTATAACTCCTAACACTAACGCTTTAAGATTGCTTCGCAAAGCTCGCAATGACGGTTAGGTCAACTTACTTTATTGAAACTGGAACAGATACTTTATCCCATTCCAAAGAAAATCCTTTGCTATGTACCTTATAAACCAATCTTTCTTGCGTTTCAGCTAAGGGCTTTACCTTTACATCAACCCTTAAAGCATCTTTAGCTTCTTCATATTTGTAAGCTCCCCATTGTTTAGGCTCTTTGTTAAAGATGGCCGTCCAAGTACCACTTTCTTTAGGGATTAAGAAAAAGCTATATTTTCCAGCAGGCAAGTTTTTACCTTCTACCTTAATATCTTTGTCGGTTTCAAAAGTAGTAGCATCATTAGCACCCGCACGCCAAACTTTGTCGTAAGCTTCCAATCCACCCCAAATTTTGCGTCCCTTTACGGCTGGGCTACTGTAGTTAATGGTAATTGTAGCACCATTCACCTTGCCTGTAGCCGTAGCCGCTGGGCTAGGTTTAGGTTTCGCATCTTGGGCCATTGCTCCTACAGAAACGAAAAGCGCAAGCACTGCTGTTGCCATTGTTTTAATTGTTGATTTCATAACTTTTAATTTTATCTTTTTGATTTGATACTAAGTTAACTGATAATCTCTCAAATATCCTAGCACCAACAATAAAATTACGGACAACAAAAAAGGCGAGTTTATGCACTCGCCTTCTTGTATTATTTAACCAATAAAAGACTAGGCTGTTTTAATTTCTACCGTTTTTTCTGAAAGCTTTTCAACAGGCGAAAACTCTGCCATAAATTCCTCAGCCTTCTTCACCATTTTAGGAGAACCCACAAAAATAGCTACACGTTGATGCAATTCAGTAGGTTCTATATCCAAAATTCTATTTAAACCATCAGAAGCAATTCCTCCAGCTTGCTCAATAATAAAGGCCATTGGATTACACTCGTACAACAAGCGTAGTTTGCCTTTTGGTGAAGCCGAGGTTGTTGGGTACATATAGATACCGCCCTTAATTAAACTTCTGTGAATATCGGCGGCCATGGCCCCAATATATCTCGAAGTATAAGGTCTGTTCGTTGCCTTATCTTCTACCTGCGCATATTTAATGTATTTTTTCACTCCTTCAGGGAAATGAACATAGTTTCCTTCGTTGATAGAATAGATCACCCCATCCTCTGGAATTTTCATATTTGGGTGCGATAGACAGAACTCCCCTATCGATGGATCCAAGGTAAATCCATTGACACCTTTTCCTGTGGTATAAACCATCATCGTAGACGAGCCATAAATTACGTATCCCGCAGCCACTTGTTCCGTACCTTTTTGCAACACATCATCCAAAGTAGCTGGTCCTTCTGTAGATTTCCTTCTATAGATCGAAAAAATAGTTCCCACGGTTACATTGATATCAATATTAGAGGAACCATCCAAAGGATCAATACATACAATATATCTGGCGTTTTTGGATACCGGTGATTCAATACGCACAAAATCATCCTCTTCTTCTGAAGCCACAATACAGCATTCGCCACCACTGGTTAGGGCCGAAATAAATTGCTCGTTAGCATATACATCAAGCTTTTTTTGTCCCTCTCCTTGTATATTAATGGTATCTGCATCACCCAAAATATCAACCAAACCCGCTTTATTCACTTCTCGGTTCACAATTTTTGAGGCAATACCAATATCTCTCAACAAGCGAGAAAGCTCTCCTTTAGCATACGGGAAATCCGCTTGCTTTTCAATAATAAACTGGCCTAATGTTTTTATACCCGACATTTTTTACTTAGTGTATTTTTTACGTTATCTATCCCCTAATTCTATGGCCTCTAAGGTATGGATTTTTTCTTCGGAAATACAAAAGCGAATCAAAGTTCTTTTCTTGTGCCAGCCGTGTTTTCCAGCCGCACCGGGATTAATATGCAAACATTGTATTTTTTTATCGAAAACTACTTTCAAAATATGTGAGTGTCCAGAAATGAAAAGCTGAGGAGGCTTAGTGTAAATTTCCTTCTTTACCTGAGGCGCATACCTATCGGGATAACCGCCAATATGCGTCATCCAAACATCCACCTGTTCGCACTTAAATCTTAAATGCTCTGGAAAAGCTGCTCGAATATCTGGCCCATCTATGTTTCCATACACGCCGAGCAAAGGTTTAAAGGCTGCCAAAGGCTCAATTACATTAGGCCCAAAATCACCAGCATGCCAAATTTCGTCTCTATCGTCAAAATATTTAAACACCGCATCATCTAAAAAACCATGCGTATCTGAGATTAAACCTATTTTTTTCATTTATTAGATATGAGTATTGAGATATGAGTATTGAGACTTCATCCCAAACTTATATCTGGTAAATATTTTTTTGGAAAGCATTTTCAGTGCTGCTATTTTAAATCCGTCGGGCTTTTTGCTACAATCTTTTTGTTTGTTGTCATTGTGAACGTTAGCAAAGAATCTCTAAGTTATTGCACATTGAAGGAGATTCCTCGTTCCTCGGAATGACAGGTAGACAAACAAAAAGTATTTCCGCTTCAATCCCGTTTAATTTACAAAGCCAGTTTTTCAAAGCGCACAACCCTACCATGCTATATACCCAAAAAGACTTACGAAGTTTTAGAAACTTCGTAAGTCTGATATGAGATTCCCTTAATTTTTCCTAGTTGCTTTAAAAGTACCGTTAGGCTGTACAAGCAACATAGAAGTTGCTTTTTTACCCGATGGACCTTCAAATTTAATGCTATAGCCCTCCAAAGCTTTTAGCTCAAAGGTCTTCTCATCAACTACCACCGTTTCGTATTCTGGTTGTCCAGGAACAGACACATACAACACATCTCCCTTCAAATAAACTTTTGCTGGCGTCTTTCCCAACATATATTCACCAACCAAATTCTCTAGTATTTTCGCCTCTAATTTTTTCACTTCTGGTTTAAAATCAAACATCACGGGTTTTTCGCTACCATCTAAAAAGATACCTATTCCGCTGATCTTACCATCAACACCACTAGAAAAATTAAACATCAAATTACTTTGTGCCGTATCTACCACACCATTTTTATCCACAGATTTTGGATCAAATACATCATAATGCATGTGTTTAAGCAATATTTTCTCCTCTCCCAATATTGTACGCAAAGCATTGTTCTCAAGCGTCACCTTAATGATACCATAAGCCTCATTTTCAAAAGAACCCACATAATCTTTCAACGGATGCGACGGATTTGTGTTTGAAATGATAGTTGCCTTTTTGAGTTCTTTGTTTGCCTTGTTAGCTTTTTCCGTTTCTGCTTTTGCTTCACCATTCCAATCCACCGGTTTCAAATCAAACATTATATCAGCAATAGCGCTCGTAATTATATCTGGCACTTTCGACACACTTTGATTGGTTAGTACTACAATGCCTAATTTATCTGAAGGGTAAAAGGCTACATTCGCCGAAAAACCATTGATATTACCGCCATGTTCTACCGAATAATGACCTCTATAGGAGCCAATCATCCAACCCAAACCATAATTAGACAAAAAGACATCGTTATGTTTATTAGGCAAACCTGCATCCATTACCATTTGAGAGCTTGCTGCTTCTCTAATGTAATTAGTAGGCAAAATTTCTTTTCCTTTGAAATATCCACCGCTGATCCAAACTTTTAACCAGTTGGCCATGTCGTTTACACTACTGTTAATGCTCCCAGCTGGCCCCATACCATTAATATTGTAGTAATCTATTTTTTTAATTTCATTACCATTAACAACGGTATAAGGCAATGCCGCATCGCTATCGTTCTTAAAAGTTTCGATATCAGTATTAGAACGGGTCATTTCTAAGGGATCAAAAAACTTCTCTTTGATATTTTGCTCCCAAGTTTTACCACTCAAGCGTTCTACAATCATACCTTGAGCTAAAAACATAAAATTGTTATAGTACCATCTCTCCCTAACACCAGAAGTTGGCTTCATGTATTTTACTCTTTTAATAATGCTATCTCTATTGGCTGTATTAAATAAAAACCAAGACAAATCGTACCTCGACAATCCTGTTCTGTGCGCCATTAAATCACGCACCGTAATTTGATTATTCATTTCGGCATTATAAAAGCTCAATTGAGGTAATAGGCTGGTTGCTTTATCATCCAATTTTAGCTTACCATCTTTTTCCAACAAACCAACCAGCGAGGAAGTGAATGCTTTAGAGCTTGAACCAATGGCAAAAAGTGTATTTGGTGTTACTGGTTTTTTATTTTCCAAATCGCGATAGCCAAACCCTTTGCTATAAATAACTTGATCTCCTTTTACAATGGCCACTGCAAAACCTGCAATATGCTGATCTTTTAAAACTTGGTTTAAAACCGAATCGATACTCGATTTTTGTACGGCTACTTTACTTTTTGTTTGCGCTTTTACCGAAAAAGCAGTGGTTATTAGTAACGAGGTAATTAAGACAGAAAGCTTCATTTAACGGGTTTAAAATGTATTTAAATTAGAAATTATCACTATAACAATTGTTTATTGGAACGATTTAGTATGCTAAAAAAAAGTCTTTTAGCAATAACTCGTATGCTTTGGTATATTTCTTTTCACTTTCGTAAATCATGAAATCTTTTTCTGCCAGACTAGACTTTTCTCTCTCCAAACAGACAATACGCCTAAACTCAGGCTTGGTAATGTCCGAGTGCAATTTAACCAAATGGGTTAGAAATAGGCCTTTCATTTTTGCTTTTTCTACTAAATCCTGAGCTTGCTTAACAGGCAGCACGACCCAAAAGCAACCCTCTGGACTTAGCAAAGCAGCTACTTTCTCAATCAGATCATTAAAAAAGGTATCACTGGCATGCCTGGCCATCTCCTTCTTTTTCTCCGCATTTTTAAGGTCGTTCACAAAAAAAGGTGGATTGCTGACGATTAGATCAAATTGATCTGAATTATTGTATTGCTCAATTGGCATGTGGTGAACGGATAATTGCCTATTGAAAACAGAATTCTCAAAATTTCTTCCTGCAGTTATTGAAGCCTGCTCATCTATTTCTACGGCGTGAACTTGTGCTTTTGGAAAACGTTGCGCCAACATTAATGCGATGACACCCGTACCTGTACCAATATCTAATATCCGTTGCGGATCTGGATGCTTCGCCATCGTCCCCAACAACACACCGTCGGTATTGATCCTCATGGCACAGCCAGTTTGGTCTATTTCAAATTGTTTAAAACGGAAAATATGTTTCATCTTATTTCTCGTAGACTTCCAAAGGCAATCCATCAGGATCGGTAAAAAAAGTAAATTGTTTTCCTGTAAACTCATCAATCCTTATGGCTTCGGTCACAATTCCTTTCTTATTTAATTCAGTAATGGTTGCCGCCACATCATCTACCTCAAAAGCCAAATGCCTTAACCCTTGCGCTTCTGGTCTCGAAGGCCTTGCTGGAGGATTTTCAAAAGAGAACAATTCAATTTGATAAACACCATTTACAGCCAAATCCAATTTCCACGATTTACGTTCCTTGCGATAAACTTCGCCAAGCACTTCAAAACCTAGCTTATTGACATAAAAGTCCTTCGATTGCTCATAGTCTGAACAAATTATAGCGATATGATGAATACGGTTAAACATTTTTCAAGTCAAAAGTTTGAAGTCGGGTGTCCGAAGATATGACGCCTATTAAATCATTCAAAATTTTATCATTCAAAATTCAATAATTCGGCATACAAATAAACCCAAAAACAGCGAAATTTCTCCTAAAAAAAACCTAAATTTGCGTCTTCAAAAAATAAGCATGATTCATTTCTTTTTAGGTCAATCTGACGAGGTTTTTGTTGTACAAACAAACCATACTTTATCCCAAACTGATACAGAAAAACTAGCGTGGCTTTTTGGCGGAGCTAAATTGAGCGCCGAAAGCATCCTAACTGGCTTTTTTGTAGGTCCACGAGCGGCTATGATTACTCCTTGGAGCACCAATGCTGTGGAAATTACTCAAAACATGAGCATAGAGGGAATCATCAGAATTGAGGAATTTAAAAAGGTTGACGAAGGGTTTGCTGCCTACGATCCCATGCTTTCGCAGAAATATCAGGAGCTTGGCCAAGATGTTTTCACCATTAACATCAAACCAGAGCCTATTTTAGAAGTAACCGATATCGCTGCCTACAATAAACAAGAAGGCTTATCGCTAAGCGACGAAGAAGTTGATTATTTAAATGGATTGGCCGAAAAACTGGGAAGACCTTTAACAGACTCTGAAGTTTTTGGTTTTTCTCAAGTAAACTCCGAGCACTGCCGTCACAAAATATTTAATGGCAAATTTGTAATTGATGGGGTGGAACAACCGACTTCGCTGTTCAAACTCATCAAAAAAACTTCAGAGACACATCCAAACGACATTGTCTCTGCCTATAAAGATAACGTAGCCTTTGTTAAAGGACCTAAAGTGCAACAATTTGCACCGTCTAAACCAGATGAGCCATCGTTTTACGAAACAAAAGACTTTGATTCGGTCATTTCCATCAAAGCCGAAACCCATAACTTCCCTACTACGGTTGAACCTTTTAATGGCGCTGCTACAGGTTCGGGTGGGGAAATCAGAGATCGTTTAGCTGGTGGACAAGGTTCATTACCATTAGCAGGAACTGCCGTTTACATGACTGCGCTTTCTCGTTTAGAAGAAAATCGTCCTTGGGAAAAAGGTGTTGAAGAACGCAAATGGTTATACCAAACACCAATGGACATTTTAATCAAAGCTTCTAACGGAGCTTCTGATTTTGGAAATAAATTCGGTCAGCCATTAATTACTGGTTCCGTATTAACTTTTGAGCACGAAGAGCACAATCGCAAATTAGGTTTCGATAAAGTAATTATGCTTGCTGGTGGTATTGGCTACGGCAAAGTAGACCAGGCCAAAAAACAAGAACCAAAAACTGGCGATAATATCGTGGTTTTAGGTGGCGAGAACTACCGTATTGGGATGGGTGGTGCCGCCGTATCTTCTGCAGACACTGGTGAGCATGGTTCTGGCATTGAACTAAATGCCATCCAGCGTTCAAACCCCGAAATGCAAAAGCGTGCAGCTAACGCAGTACGTGCCATGGTTGAAAGCGATCATAACACCATTGTCTCTATTCACGACCATGGTGCTGGCGGTCACTTAAACTGTCTTTCGGAATTGGTAGAGGCAACTGGCGGTAAAATTGACTTAGATAAATTGCCTGTAGGCGACCCTACTCTATCGGCAAAAGAGATCATCGGCAACGAGTCTCAAGAACGTATGGGATTGGTGATTGGTGAGGAACATATTGCCACACTACAAAAAATTGCTGACCGTGAGCGTTCACCTATGTACACCGTAGGTAAGGTAACTGGCGACCATCGCTTTACTTTTGAATCGGCTACTACAGGTGTTAAACCAATGGATTTAGCGCTTAGCGACATGTTTGGCAGTTCTCCAAAAATGATTATGGAAGACAAAACCGTTAATCATCAATATGCCGAAGTAACTTATAGTCAAGATAAAATCAACGAGTATCTAGAGCAGGTGCTTCAATTAGAGGCCGTAGCTTGTAAAGACTGGTTAACAAATAAAGTGGACAGATGTGTGGGCGGCCGTGTTGCTAAACAACAATGTGCTGGTCCATTGCAATTGCCTTTGAACAACGTAGGCGTAATGGCATTGGATTTTCAGGGTAAAGAAGGTATTGCTACTTCGGTAGGCCATGCCCCGCTTTCAGCTTTGATTGATGCTGGTGCTGGTAGTAGAATTGCCATTGCCGAATCTTTATCAAACATTGTTTGGGCACCGCTAAAAGATGGTTTGAAAAGTGTTTCACTTTCGGCCAACTGGATGTGGGCTTGTAAAAACGAAGGTGAAGATGCCCGCCTATACCAAGCCGTTCAAGCTTGTTCAGATTTTGCCATCGACTTAGGAATCAATATCCCAACAGGTAAAGATTCGCTTTCGATGAAACAGAAATATAAAGATGGCGATGTGATTGCGCCAGGAACGGTAATTATTTCGGCAGCAGGAAACTGTAATGACATTACCCAAGTGGTAGAACCTGTTTTGCAGAAAGATGGCGGCAACATTTATTACATCAACTTAAGTAATGATTCTTACAAACTGGGCGGTTCTTCTTTCGCTCAAATTTTAAATAAAATTGGCAATGAAACTCCTGATGTAAAAGATGCTGCTCAATTTAGCACTACTTTTAACGTCATTCAGGATTTAATCAAAGCTGGAAAAATTAAAGCTGGACACGACGTAGGTAGCGGTGGTTTAATCACCACGCTTTTAGAGATGTGTTTTGCAGATAAAAACTTAGGGGCAAACCTTGATTTAACTTCATTAGGTGAAGCTGATGCCTTAAAAGTATTATTCGCTGAAAACATCAGTTTGGTTTTCCAAGCCGATGGAAGTGTTGAAGCTGTTTTAACGGCTAAGGCAGTTAAGTTCCATAAAATTGGAACAGCAACAAACCAACCAACTTTGAGTGTGACAAATGGCTCACAAAACTATACGTTCGACATTGAGCATCTGCGTGATGTTTGGTATAAAACTTCTTATCTACTAGACCGCAAACAAAGTGGCGAAGTAAAAGCGAAAGAGCGTTTTGATAATTATAAAAACCAACCCTTAAAATTCAATTTCCCAGCTCAATTTGACGGTAAAAAGCCAGTGACTGATGCGAGCAAACCTCGTCCAAAAGCAGCTATTTTACGTGAAAAAGGAAGCAACTCTGAGCGTGAGGTCGCTAATGCGATGTATTTAGCTGGTTTTGATGTAAAGGATGTCCACATGACCGATCTTATCTCGGGCAGAGAAACTTTAGAAGACATTCAATTTATTGGTGCTGTTGGTGGTTTCTCTAACTCTGATGTATTGGGTTCTGCAAAAGGTTGGGCTGGTGCATTTTTATATAACGAAAAAGCTCGTGTAGCTTTAGAGAATTTCTTCAATAGAGAAGATACTTTATCGGTAGGTATTTGTAACGGTTGCCAGTTATTTATTGAATTGGGACTGATCAATAAAAACCACGAAGTAAAGCCTAGAATGCTTCACAACGATAGTCGTAAGCACGAAAGTGTGTTCACTTCGTTAGTGGTTCAGGAAAACAATTCTGTGATGTTGTCGTCATTAGCGGGCAGCACTATTGGTGTTTGGGTATCGCATGGCGAAGGTAAATTCCAGCTACCTTACGAAGAATCGAAATATCAAATTGTTTCCAAATATGGATATGACCAGTATCCTGCTAGTCCAAATGGTTCTGATTACAACACTGCTATGATGTGCGACGACAGCGGAAGACACTTAGTAATGATGCCTCATATTGAGCGTTCATTATTCCAATGGCACTGGGCAAATTACCCTGCTGGTAGAAAAGACGAGGTTTCTCCTTGGATGGAAGCTTTTGTAAATGCCAGGAAGTGGTTGGAAAAACATTGAAATAAGGAATAATTTGTTACTTTCAATTGTTTTTTCCTAAACGATAAGTGGCTATTTCTCTTAAAATCAATTTTGCTAGCCTCAAAGGGGCTCTTCCTCTTGCAATTTCCAATAGTATAGCCAAATCAATTGCGGCTATTGGAAGTTTGGTATTAGCAAAAATATATGGGCCACAAGATTTCGGTATATACAATGCAATTTTAAGTATTGCTTATATTTTCACTGTCGTGGTTTCTTTTAACCTCGACAGTATTATCATTTTAATAAGAGATAAAAAAGAGGCAAACTCTTTTTTCTATGGTACATTTTGGACAGCTAGTTTTAGTACGCTAATAGGCTTAATTATTCTTTTTTTCATTAACTACACAAATATTGTTGTTGTAAGTAGCAGTAATATAATCTTGATCATTCTAGCAATGGCAAGTTGGTTGACTGTCATCAACAATTCTCAAATCTCCTTACTAACCAAAAACAAAGAATATTACAAAATATCAGTGTTGATCATTACACTATCTGTTACTACGATTGGATTTCAATTCATTTTTCATCAAACTGAATACAAGTCAAATGGATTAGTTTATGGCTGGGCACTTGGATTATTGTTTACGGTACTTTGCGCACTATTTACTTCAATTAGAAGCATAAGAGACACCAGTCTTTATTCCTTTAAAAACAATATTAGAAAATACGCAGACATTATTAAACAATCCTATTTTGCATCATTAATAGATGTAATCAGCAGCAACCTATTTGTAATCCTAACTTTAGCCTATTTTTCGGCCAGCGAAGTTGGAGTCTATTCATTGGCATCTAAAATATTAACCGTACCATTGAGCATATTGTCGGCTTCTTTTTTAAAATTCTATGCAGAAAAAGCCTCGGTTCTATACGAGGACTCTCCTACAGAACTTATAAAGCTAACCAAATCTATCATTATTATAAATGCAAGTATTGTATTGTTATTTATTATTTTGATGAACAGTGTTGGTTTTTATATTTTAGAGATATATTTAGATAAAAAGGAATGGGCTAACTTGCAATATTATGTCCTAATATTGTCCTTTTGGATTCTATCAAGAAGCATGGTTAATCCCATATCTTCAATTATTAGCGTAATTAGAAAGAATCGATGGTCTTTGATTTTTAATACTTTTATACTTTTTATTTCTTTACTAAGTTTGTACGTAGGTGTAAAAGAGCAGGAGTATTTGATTTGTATAATACTATATTCCATATTATCCTCTTTAGCTTATATTATCCTTTTAATAGCCATTGTTAAAAATTTAAAAGAAAATGCGAGAAAAAAAATCAGTTAAATTTTTCTTGAAAAAATTGGATTTCATTCTTTTAAGCTGGCTAACAAGATGGTGTTATCCTCAATATTATAGACCAAAGTATAATTACGTCCCACACTATAGACTTTTATTTGAGTTCATCTTACCTCAAAAAATTTTAAGGATAAATGGCAATGTTCCCTGGCCTGTACATTACACTTCTAAAGTAAGGGCGGCCCATAAAATAAAGAAAGGTATTTTATGCGACCCAGGAGATAATATAAATGTTTATATACAAGCCATGAACGGAATTATTATGGGAAACAATGTAGGAATTAGCCCTGGATGCGCCATTATTTCTGCCAACCATAATCATGAGGACCACTTGCTACATGATGATTGCCCTCCAATTATTATTGGGAATGATGTGTTTATCTATGCTAACAGCATAATTTTACCTGGCGTACAAATAGGGAATAATGTGATCATTGGTGCTGGTTCTGTAGTAACTAAAAATATTCCATCTAATTCTATTGCTGTTGGAAATCCTTGCAAAGTGATAAAAAATAAATCAAACTATAACAACAAACTATTAGTAAAAGATTTCAATAGAAAAATACCTGAAGAATACCTTAACTACTTCGCTTAAAGCAAGTTTAAAGTTATCCATAATTAACAACAAGTTTATTTTTTAAGACAATGTATTGAGCAATAATTTCGTATGTTTGAATTTATGTCTCGCTTATACTTATTCATCATTTTAATCGCCTGTCATTTAACTTCGTTAGGACAAACAACCTACGGCAATGATTGGATTAACCCTACTCAACCTTATTACAAAATTAAAGTAGCTCAAAAAGGCATATTTAGATTAAATTATACTACGCTTAATCAACAAATCCCTACTTTAGGAAGTATCAACCCTAAAAACTTTCAACTTTTCAAAAATGGAAAAGAAGTAGCCATTTATGTGCAAGGTGAAAGCGACAATAGTTTTGACAATAGCGATTTTATAGAATTTTTTGGAGAACCTAATGATGGGACTTTAGACAAAGAGCTGTATACTGGCACTCAGCCTCACACTTACTACAGCTTATTTACTGATACTGCTGCATATTTCCTAACAATAAACACCAATATACAGGGAGCTAGAATACAAAATTTCAAAGCTTCAAAAACTGGATTGACTTCGGAAAGTTATGTCATATACGAAAGTCTAGGCGTGTATCCAAACACCTATTATCCAGGCAAATATATTATTGCCCAAATGAGTTTATCAGACTATCAAGAAGCAGAGGGCTTTATGGGTGAAACTTATGGATTAGGAGGTCAGCAAATAAAAACACTAGCCACGCCAAACCTTTACACTGGAATTGGAGCACCAGTAATTAAATTTCAAACTTATGTAGCAGGTCGATCTAATTCGCTATCTACAAATATTCAAGGCCATAATCATCATTTAAGAATTCGGATAAATAATGGCTCAACAACGAGTCTTAAAAAAGACACGCTTTTTACTGGTTATGATGTATATAACGGATCTTTCTCTATCTCACCCAATGAGCTTGGCACTTCAACACAAATTTTTTATGAGTCAATTAATGATTTGGGTGTATTATCAGATTATCAAGCTGTTGCCTATAGTAAAATTACCTACCCGAGGATTTTAGATCTTCAAGGAACAGCTGATTTTAATTTTATCATTCCAAGAAATAGTTCCAATCGATACTTAAACTTTTCAAACAACAATAAATCTAAACCTGTAATATGGGACGTCACTTCAGGACAAAGAATTATTGGCGAAGTAAATGGCAATAATGTAGAATTTGTATTAAGCACTAATGATACAGACAGAAAAGTTCTTTTATATGATAGTGCAGGGTTCAAATCTCCGTCTATTTCAAAAATTGAGATGCTAAACATCAACCCGAATAGCTTTGATAAAAATTTCATTATTGTTACGCATAAATCACTAATTAACGGTGCAAATAATTATGCTACTTATAGAACGCAAAGCGGATATAAACCGTACGTTATTACTACAGAACAGCTATATGATCATTTTTTCTATGGCGTGCACCATCCTCTAGCTATAAGAAATTTATCTAAATATCTACTTCAATATGCAAGTACAAAACCTGAATACCTATTATTGCTGGGAAAAGGCTTAGAGAATCACTTAATTCGTTCTTCAGAAGGACTTAATGCAGATCTTGTACCTACTTATGGCTCTCCTCCTTCTGATGATTTATTTACTGCCCGCATTAATAATTCCAGCTTAGCTCCAGCAATAGCCACTGGACGCATAGTGGCAAAAACAAATGACGAAATTGACATTTATCTACAAAAGATAAAAAGTTACGAACAATACCCAGATTCATTATGGAGGAAAAAGTTCATACACATAAGTGGTGGTAATTCACTATCAGAAAATCTATCGTGGGCAGGCTACCAAGCCAATATGTATAACATGGCCAAAGGAGAATTTTTTGGTGCAGACACGGTTAATTTCCATAAGAATATCAACCTCCCAATTAGCTCAAATAGAAAACAAAATATCATTTCCGAAATCAACAAGGGCGCTGCGCTATTATCATTTTTAGGGCACGGATCACACCAAGCTACTGAAATAGACTTTAGTATTCCAGAAGAATTAAGCAATAATACCAAGTTACTTTCATTTCTGGTTAACGGATGTACCACAGGAAATATGTATATCGTCGCACCCTCTTTAGGAGAAAAACACATTATGTATCCTGGTAAGGGAGCCATTGGCTGGATAGGAACTTCGAGTGAAGGTATTGCCAGTTATCTTTCGAACTTTAGTTCTATCTTTTACCAAAAGGCTTTTAATACTAGCTACGGAAAATCTATTGCTACCATCTTAAAAGAAACGAAATCACAGTATCAAAATTTAAACGATTTGATCAATGTAATGCACACTACGCAATATACATTCCAGGGAGATCCAGCATTGAAATTCTATAATCCTTCTAAACCAGATTATATGATTGAGAACAAGGACTTATTTATTTATCCAAATAATGTAACCGCGAGTGCAGACTCTTTTTCTGTAGCGATTGTTGTAAAAAATATAGGAAAAGCATTAAATAGTCCCTTAAAAGTTTCTCTTGTACGTACGCTACCAAACAACACCATTATTACTTATCCAAGTCAAACATTTACAAAGGCAGTTTTTAATACAGATACGCTTTACTTTAGCATTAAATCTAATGATGCTGCAACATCAGCAGGAACTAATAAATTTACTATAAAGTTAGACCCCGACAATCAGTATGACGAGCTTTCTAAAGTTAACAATACGGCATCCTTCGAATATAATATGCTTTCCAATGGCATAAACATTATTTATCCCCCAAAGTATGGCATTGTTCCTCAAACGAATGTTGAGCTCGTAGCCCAATCCATTAATCTAACTATAGGACAAACTAAATATGTTTTTGAAATAGACACAGTCAGAACATTCAATAGTCCTTGGAAACAATCTTCAAGCCTCAGCACTGGCTTTCTTCCAAAATGGACAACAAATCTGCTATCCAAAAACAATCAAGTTTATTATTGGCGAGCAAAGCTAGATGTTCCAATCGAAAATGGAGGGACTTGGCAGGAAAGCAACTTCACTTATATAGCCAATAGCCCAGATGGTTGGAATCAATCTCAATATGAGCAATATAAAAACGGAGTATTAAATAGTTTGGAATTCAATGAAAATACCAAGCTATTAGAATTTGCGAAAACATCGCTATATACTGTAGTGCAAACACGAGGAGACGATGCTCCTATTACCGAGGAAAGAAGGTATAGATCTAATCCTGGCGGATCCTTGGGATTTAGGCCAGACAGTTTTACTGGCTTCACGATCCTTGCGCTAAACCCAGCAAACTTACAAGAACTGAACTATCCATCAGCATTTAATTTTCAAAATCAAGATGCAGCTAATCAACCCCTATATTATTCAGGTCAATTCTATTATGACACAAATAATAGCGTTGAAGTTGATAGTCTCATAGATTATATCCATAAAATACCCCAAGGTTATTATGTAGTAGGATACAACGGTTTTAATATTAACTTATCGGCATTACCTCAAAATGCTAAAGATGCATTTTTACAAGTGGGCGTGGTTAATATCGGCAATATTGGAGCAGGAGAACCTTATATGTTTTGGGGGCAAAAAGGAGCAATTCCTGGCACGGCCATAGAGAAAATGGCTGAAACAGGCACTACAATACCAGCACGCAGTCAGGTCATAAGATTTGACAAATCTTATGCTTATCCGCTTACCCAGGGCAGCTATACTTCTGCAAAAGCTGGTCCCTCTAAAAAATGGAAAAGTGTAGATTATGAAGTAAAAAAAGAAGCTTCAGACCAAGTTTCTTTCGATTTACTAGGATACAACAAATCAGGGACAATGCAAGTACTCCAAACTAACCTCCCCTCAAATTCTTTAGATTTAAGCAATTTTAGTGCTGAAGATTATCCTACAATGGCAATAAGAGCCAATTTTACAGATGCTATAAACCGCACCCCATCACAGATTATAAAATGGAAATTTTTATATGAAGGCTATGGAGAAGCCACGATCAACCCTGAAATCAAAAATGACTTTTACAAAGAAATTATTCAAGAGGGAGACAGTGTTATCTGGAATATAGCTTATCAAAACCTATCTAAGTACCCTACAGACTCTGTTCATGTCTATTACACCCTGACAAAACCAGATAGAAGTGTTTCTAAAATTAAATCAGGAACAATAGAAAGTCTTCCTCCAGGCACTAATACGACATTTAAAATGAAACTCCCTACAATAGGTCTAGTTGGCAATAATCTACTTAAATTAGATTTCACACCTATTAATGAAAAAGATAGCTACAGTTTCAATAACTACATCCAAAAAAACTTTACTGTAACTAAAGATACAAAGGATCCTCTTGTTGAAGTAACGTTTGATGGCAAGCAGATTATGAACAGAGAAATTGTTGCTCCTCAGCCTAACATATTGATCAACCTCACCGATGAGAACGCATACAGATTGTTAAACGACACTACTGTTCTTGACATCTATCTAAAATCTGAAAGTGGAAATTATAAAAGAATAGCATACTCTTCAAACTTACTTAATTTTACACCTGCCAATTCTGCTACAAATAATAAAGCCACTGTAATATATAAACCTAATAGGTTAACGGATGGTATTTACAACTTAAAGGTTGAAGCGAAAGATGCTACAGGAAACGTTAATGGTCAAAACAGCTACACTATAGAGTTTGAAGTTATCAATGAGTCAACCATAACGCACTTTTATCCTTATCCGAATCCTTTCACCACGGCCATGAAATTTGTCTTCACCTTAACAGGAGATAAGGTCCCAGATAAGATCAAAGTACAGATTATGACGGTCACAGGAAAAATTGTGCGAGAAATTTTCAAAGAAGAACTGGGTAATATTCGTATTGGAAATAACATTTCAGATTTTACATGGGACGGAACGGATATGTATGGAGACAGACTAGCAAATGGTGTTTACTTTTATAAGGTGATTATCGAAAATAACGACAAATCAGAAATTAAACACAGAGGAACATCCAGTGATAGTTTTTTCAAGAAGAATACTGGAAAAATCTATTTAATGAAATAATGTAGAGTATTATTGGCTTTATATATTATCAAAAGTTCATCAACAATATTTACATAGTGCGTCTTCTGTATTTCGTCATATTGATAGATGCATATGGTCATATCTACGATGGAAAAAACATATTGGGTTAGCTAATAAATGAGAGTTAGATAGAGTAACCATCCATTATGAGATAGATAACCTTGATATATGTTTAAAACCGTATTATTTTGACTTCTTAAAAAAATGGGTGGCTATTATTACAACCCCAGATATAGTACAATAACTATTTAAACTAACTGCGAGCTATAACAATTGTTCGTTTTATTAGATAAGTTATTTTTTTATATACTATATCAAAAAATACTCTTGTTTTGCTATATCTAACAATATTTGCTGTATGCAAATCGGCCTTGAACCTAGATTTGAATAACGAAATCGGCTCCATATTCGCTCCAAGCAAATCTACATATTCAAAACCTTGAGATTTTAGATATATAAAAAGGTGATGGTACAAAACTGAATGTAAAGATCCTGATTGCTCTTTATATTGCTTGTTTTTTAGAACCGTATAGGCTATTTTGTTTTCCTTATCTAAAAATAATATATGCGATACGAGAAGCTGATTTTCAAAATAACAACTAAAACAAGTCAAATATTCAGTACTAGATAATTGAGTTATCAAATCTTTTATTTTATTAATCGATTTTTTAGAGTACAATTTAAGTTCAAGAAATATTCTAAGGTTTATATCTAAAATTTCCTTATTTAGCAACTCCTGCTTATATAAATAAGTTGCGTTAGAAGATTTTTCAATATTTTTGTGTACATCTTTGGCATACTCAAGTTTATCCAGTCTCTTTATATAGGTAAACCTGTTATCGATGGAAAAACCAGCCCATAAAAAAGGACGAACATCCTCAATAGACGGAGAAAGCCTAATATCTATTTTTTTAAATTGCAATTGAAGCATTCTTAGGAAATCGGAAACATATTCACAATATTTTGTATCCCCTAGCATTGGATCTATCCACAATGCTGAATAAAAAAAATGGATGGGTGATATGATATTTTTACTTTTAACCAAAGCTAGAAAACTTATTGCCACCCTACCTTTTTTCTCAAAAACTATATATTCGGCAGTACAACTATGCTTATGCACCAAGGCATCAACCACTTTAGGTTGCTCGTTAAAAAAGAGCTTTCTTTGGCTCTTCATTTTCACAATCCAATCATCTTGGCTTAGGAACTTAAGCATTAGTTATATTTATTTCGCAATAAAACTACATTAATTTAAAAGCTAAAAAAACAAAAAAGCGATGGAAATTACTCCATCGCTTCACAAATCAACATTAAACTTGAAACTAATTGCTTATGGTATAACTAATAGGCATGTTATACCTCACTCTAACAGGTAAATTATTTTGCATACCCGCTTTCCAACGCGGTGATTTTTTAATTACCCTCATGGCTTCGTCATCACAACCGTAGCCAATACCTTTAACTACTTTTACATCGGTAATGGTTCCATCTTTCTCTACCACAAAGCTTAAATACACCTTTCCCTGTATCCCTTGGTCTTGGGCCATACCAGGATACCTCAAGTTTCTTTGGATATATTTAGCCCAAGCTTCCATACCACCTGGAAATTCTGGATAAACATCAACCCCTGCTGCATCAAGAATCTCGGTGCCATTACCTCCAGTACCAGTGCCAGAACCTAATCCTGCTGGAGCTGTTGTAACATCCGCATTGCCCTTACCAGTAATGCCATCTTGAGTAGTACTTGCGATCACAGCATCTCTTAATTCATCGGAAGTTGGCGGTTGTAGCGTTACCAAATCATCTTTAACTACCTTAATGTTATCAGTCATTGCAACTGACTTCACTTTAGGCGCTACTACTTTTGGTGTTTCTACCTCTGCTTGTTTTTCCACTTGCTTTTGTTCCTGCTTAGGTTTAAGCTCATGAACAACGTTATCTACTTTAACTTCCTTTTGAATAGGATCTACCACGACCTCTTCATCCTTAAATGCTGAAGCAATATATGGACCAACAAACGCTGCTACGAACAAAGGCGCAACAATCAAAAATGCCTTTAATAAAGTACTGGAAGACTGTCTTCTTAATTGATAAGCGCCATAGTTTTGATTTCTGTTGGCAAATACAAGAGCGAGCCACTCGCTACCGTACAAATTTGATGATTTATTAAACATAGCTAATCGGTTTTTCAACTATGATGTTAGTTATATTCAAATTCCATACGTATCCAAAAAAAAATTTCCGTCAGGTAAAATTGAGTATCCTAACGTAATTGAGCAAAAGTCTTCGGCAAGCAACATTTTAAAAATCCAGCCAACAAAACACACAAAAAAGATAAAAAACCATACAAAAATTGATTTTAAAGCATAAAAAATTATTTTTTTTAAGATTTTTAACAAAAAATCAATCAAAAACCACAAAATATTTTATTTTTGAATAAAAATTTAAACAAATAAATGAAAAGCTTAAGAACCATAGCGCTAAAAGAAGCACAAACCAGAGAAATACCTGAAGTAAAAGCTCCATCAAGCAAAATTTCAGAATTCTACGGCTCGAATGTTTTCGACAAAAAGAAGATGAAAGAATATCTTTCTAAAGATGTTTTTGAAAAACTAATTTCTTCGATTAACCAAGGTGAGTTAATTAACCATGATGATGCAAATCAAATTGCAGCTGCCATGAAATCTTGGGCAATGAGCAAAGGTGCAACCCATTATACGCACTGGTTCCAACCATTAACGGGTACAACCGCTGAAAAACACGATTCATTTTTCGAGCCAAGCGGTGATGGTGCCATTGAGAAATTTGCAGGTAGTGCATTGGTTCAACAAGAGCCTGATGCCTCAAGTTTCCCTAACGGTGGTATCCGTAACACTTTCGAAGCCCGTGGTTATACTGCTTGGGATCCTTCTTCTCCAGCTTTCATTATGGAAAACCCAGCTGGTAAAACACTTTGTATTCCAACGGTATTTGTTGCCTATACAGGTGAAGCACTAGACTACAAAGCTCCATTATTAAAAGCACTATCAGCTATTGATAAAGCTGCTGTTGAGGTTTGCCAATATTTTGACAAAGCTGTATCTAAAGTAAATGCTTCTTTAGGTATCGAACAAGAATATTTCTTAGTAGACTTAGCGTTGTTTAACGCCCGTCCAGATTTAGTACTTACTGGCCGTGCCTTATTTGGACACATGTCTGCTAAAGGACAACAATTAGAAGATCACTACTTTGGTTCTATTCCAGAGCGTGTATTTGCTTACATGGTTGATTTCGAGAACGAAGCCATCAAATTAGGCATTCCTTTGAAAACCCGTCACAATGAGGTAGCTCCTTCTCAATTTGAGTGCGCACCTATTTACGAAGAAATCAACTTAGCGATTGACCACAACCAATTGTTGATGGACGTAATGGAGAAAGTTGCTCGTCGTCACAACTTCAAAGTATTATTGCACGAAAAACCATATGCAGGCATTAACGGTTCTGGTAAACACAACAACTGGTCGTTAATTACCGATACTGGTAAAAACCTATTGGCACCAGGCAAAACGCCTAAAAATAACTTAATGTTCTTAACCTTCTTTGTAAACACCATCAAAGCGGTTCACGAGCATGCTGATTTATTGAGAGCTAGCATTGCATCGGTAAGCAACGACCACCGTTTAGGTGCTAACGAAGCTCCTCCAGCAATCATTTCTATCTTCTTGGGCCAACAATTAGACGAGATTTTAGATGAAATCGAGCACTCACGTTTAAGCAAAAAATTAAAAGAAGACAATTCACTATGGTTAGGTATCCCTAAAATTCCTCAAATTTTATTGGATAACACCGACCGTAACCGTACTTCTCCATTTGCTTTTACTGGTAACAAATTTGAGTTAAGAGCGGTAGGTTCTACGGCTAACTCTTCTGCGCCAATGACTGTATTAAATGCAATTGTTGCAGATCAGTTAACTAAATTTAAAGTAGACGTTGACAAATTGATCAAAAAAGGCGACAAAAAAGACGTTGCTTTAATGACCGTTCTAAAACGTTACATCAAAGAATCTAAAGCAATCCGTTTTGAAGGTAATGGTTATAGCGATGAGTGGGCTCAAGAAGCAGAAAAACGTGGTTTATCAAATATCAAAACTACGCCTAAGGCGCTTGATGCTTATGTAAGTGAGAAAACTACAGAGCTTTTCGCCAAAACCAATGTGTTCAGCAAGCGTGAGCTACATGCCCGTCACGAAATTTTGTTAGAGAACTTCTACAAAAAACTTCAAATTGAGGCACGTGTATTTGGCGATGTTACCAATAGCCAAATTATCCCTGCGGTAATTGCTTATCAAAATACTTTAATCGAGAATGCTAAAGGTTTAAAAGAACTTGGTTTAAGCAAAGAAACTTTGGCTACTCCATTAGCAATTATCGACAAAATCTCTAACCATTTATCTATCGTTAAAACTAGCGTAGACACCATGTTAGAAGATCGTAAAGAGGTAAACAAAATTGAAGATACTCGCGAAAAAGCAATCGGTTACGATGAGAAAGTAAAATCTCACTTCGACACTATCCGTTACCATGTTGACAAACTTGAGCAAATTGTTGACGATAGCGTTTGGCCATTGCCTAAATTCAGAGAATTGTTATTCTTAAAATAAGCAGCAAATTTTCTTTTTATATAAAGGTGCAGAGTTCAACTTTGCACCTTTTTTATTTTATTTTTTTGTCATTCTGAGGGAAGCGCAGCGACGAAGAATCTCTACGTTGATTAGCAAAGCAAATCCCTACACCAATCAACATCAGTCCCGCTTTACGCTACAATCTTTTTGCGATCTTTAGGTATAAACCCCGTAGGTACGGGGTTTGTTCAGTCTCCACAACAAAAAGTATTTCCGCTGCAATCGGGTTTATGATACAACCAACTATGCAACTATCCGCGGTTAACCTGCAAACGCATAAATAATGTCACCCCTTCGGGTTATTGTTTAAACTACCTAAAGGCTAGAAAAATTTCACCACTTCGTGGTTTAACCAACAAAACATATTTGCCCGAATTCGATTATTAGAAAAATGATTATCAAAAAATTTTCAACTAAACCACCCCCCGTCTTCAACTACCCCTCTGGAAGAAGGGAAAGCAAGCTGCCATTCCCCTCTTTCAGAAGGGTGTCCAACGGGCGGGGTGTTTTACGAGATTTATTCGGCGCCCACAACAAAAAGTATTTCCACTATAATCGGGTTTATTATACACCCAACTATGCAACTATCCGTAGTTAACCTGCAAAAGCCTTAGTTAACTAAACGGGATTGCAGCGAAAATACTTTTTGCTTTTGTTTGTCATCCTGAACGCTAGTGAAGGGTCTGTAGCCTAAAGCAGTTCGGCAACAGATTCCTTGTTCCTCGGAATTACAGCAAAGAACCTAGCAAAAAGATTGTAGCGTAAAGCCCGACAGACGTTAAAATGGAGCACTAAACTTACCTTTCTAATTAAATTTAAACTGCTATTTCTTTACGTTTTCAGCTTTATGCTTTCGGCTTAAAAAGCTATCTTTGCAGCAATTATGAGCGACAATAGGTACAACCAGCGTGGCGTATCGGCATCTAAAGAAGATGTACACGCAGCCATCAAAAACATCGACAAAGGCATATTCCCTAAAGCATTCTGCAAAATCATTCCTGATATACTGGGAAATGATGAAGCGTATTGCAACATTATGCATGCCGATGGCGCAGGAACCAAATCCTCTTTAGCTTATACTTACTGGAAAGAAACAGGTGATCTTTCTGTTTGGAAGGGCATTGCACAGGACGCGATCATTATGAATATTGATGACTTGATTTGCGTGGGTGCTACCGATCAAATTCTATTATCATCGACCATTGGTCGTAATAAAAATCTAGTGCCTGGTGAAGTGATTGCAGCCATTATTAATGGTACTGAAGAAATTTTGGCCGAGTTGAGAAATTTGGGCATCTCTATTTACTCTACAGGTGGCGAAACTGCCGATGTGGGCGACTTGGTACGTACCATTATTGTTGATTCTACCGTAACTTGTCGCATGAAACGTGAGGAGGTGATCAGTAACGACAACATCAAAGCAGGCAACGTAGTGGTGGGCTTGGCTTCTTACGGAAAAGCGACTTACGAGAGTGAGTACAATGGTGGTATGGGTTCTAACGGATTAACTTCTGCCCGTCACGATGTTTTTGAAAAATCTATTGCTACAAAATATCCTGAGAGTTTTGACCCTGGTGTTCCTTTTGATCTGGTATTTTCGGGTGGCAAGCAATTAACTGACCTTGTTCAAATTAGCGATACTGAGAGCATAACGGCTGGTAAATTGGTACTCTCCCCTACTCGCACCTATGCGCCTGTTATTAAACAGATTTTAGATCAATACCGCTCGCAAATAGATGGTATTGTACACTGTAGTGGTGGTGCGCAAACGAAGGTGCTTCATTTTGTGAATGACGATGTTCATGTGATTAAGGACAACTTATTTCCTATTCCGCCGCTATTTAAATTGATCCAAGAACAATCGGGCACTGATTGGAAAGAAATGTACAAGGTGTTTAATATGGGGCACCGCATGGAGCTTTATGTGCCTGCGGAAATTGCCGAGGATATTATTGCCATTTCTAAAAGTTTTAACATTGACGCCCAGATTATTGGTCGTGTGGAGAAAAGCGAACAGAAACAGGTGACTATTCATAGCGAATTTGGCGAATTTGTTTACAACTAGGCCCATCGCTTATGATTAAGGGAACTGTGTAACAAGCATCATTTTTTTGAAAAACGATGTGCTCCACTTATTGCAGTACATTATTTCTCTTCTCTTTCATTGACGATGGTCGCAGTAATGGCTTTGAGTTCACTTAATGGTGCTTTCATTAAGGTGTCTTTTAGGTTTAAACTGTCGGAAGCTTGTTTTTTTAGCTTAGCTAGAGGAAAGTTTTCTGGATAATGCTGTTCACTCTCTGGCAACCAGGTTAATAAATCGTTTGGTTCACATACTAATATCTCACATAGTTTCTCTATGTGATCTAATCTATAAACGCGGTTTTTTCCATTAATTAATAGGTTGGCTGCATGCCTCGAAAAGCCATTCTTTACCAAATAGGAAAAAGGCTTTTCTATGCCACGTATTTTAAATATAGGGTTGAGATTCAAGATAAGCATAGGTGTTTGTAAAATTTCATCAACAATATTGTTTAATGTACAAATTATTTGACAAACATTATAAGTGCAGTTAATAAAAACACAAACGCAGTGATTAATAATACAAACGCAGTTACTAATAATACAAACACAAGTGAAAAAAGTACAAACTATATTGATAATAATACAAACGCAGTTATCAATAATACAAATGCAGTTATTAAAAATATAAACGCAGTTACTAATAATACAAACACAGTTACCAATAACACAAACTCAGTTACCAATAACACAAACAAAATTTACTAAAGCACAAACTAAGATCATAATTTTAAGGTGCCAGTTATAAAGTTGGAGACTACTTCGTTCCTCGCAGTGACGAGCGTGTTCCATCTTTACGGATGGGCACAAATAAGTATCCCCACTGGTGGTAATGAATGAGGTTTATGTTCCTACCCCGAAATTACTGAGAATATTATCGACATTTCTAAAAGCGTTAACATCGACCCCCAGATTATTGGCAGTGTTGAAAATAGCGAAAAGAAACAGGTATTAATAGCGAGCTTGTTTACAACCAGCATTGTAGTTCTGTCATCCAGAGCATTACTTGTAACGACACTTCGGTAGCGAAGGATCTCTTTTACTCTTGAGATTCCTCACTATGTTCGGAATGACAGGCAGCATTCGTTACACTCTGCTTGAAATGACGAGAGCCCTAACTCAATTTCTTCTTAAATAAATCGATGGTGCGCTGCCAAGCTAATTTAGCTGCAGCTTCATTGTATCTGGTAGGCGACGTATCGTTGTTAAAGGCATGGTTTACGCCTTCGTAAACATATAGTTGGTAATTGATGTTATTGGCTTTTAAAGCTTGTTCATAAGCGGGAATGCCGGCATTGATGCGTTCATCTAAACCGCCATAATGCAATAGCAAACTGGCTTTGATGTTAGGCACTTCTTCTGCTTTTGCCTGCGACCCATAATAAGCTACCGCCGCATTTAATTGTGGATCGTTTACGGCAAGTTTGTTGGTCATGGCTCCGCCCCAGCAAAAGCCTACACAGCCCGTTTTGCCATTTCCTTGTGGGTGCGCTCTTAAAAAGGCTAGGGCTTTTAAATAATTCTGTAAGTTCTTTTCGGCGTCTAATTTACCGATCAGTTCCCTGCCTTTATTTTCATCGGCTGGTGTGCCACCAAATGGAGACAGTGCATCGACCCCTAAAGCCAAAAAACCTGCCATAGCAACCCTTTTAGTTACATCTTTAATATGCGGTGTTAGCCCTCTGTTTTCGTGGATGACTACTACCGTTCCTAACTTCTTCTTATTCCCTTTAGGCATGGCAAAAAGACCTGACATGTCGCCATCAGCACCTGGGAAGGTGATTTCTTCACTAAATACTTCATCATCTTTCACCGTAGCTGCTGCTGCATAATTGCTTTCTAAGGATGGCAATATGGTTAGCGCTAAGGCCGTGCTTCCCGTTAAAATAGCCAGCTTTTTCATAAATTCTTTACGACTAATTTGGCTGTGGGTGTACGAATCGTACAAGTTGATGATTTTTTGATCCATGGTTTTGAGGTTTGGGTTTGTTCTAAGTTAGGCATAAACAAAAAATTCCCCAAGCTTTCACTTGGGGAATTAATATAAGATCATTTAATTTTTACCGGCTTTGAAGCTTTAAAATGCGGTTGTTCTCATATCTGAGTTCCGTATTAGAAATGATTTTAAACTTTGTTAAAGTTTTTCCTTCTTCTACTTGAAGTATACTTCCCTTAACATTAAACTTTCCTCGGTAAATAATATCCCCACCATACAAGATATCAGCTCTACCGTCTGGATATAGCGTTAAAATAATACCTCCAAAGCCAATTTCACTAGAGATTTTGCCCTGCTCTACATATACTTTGTCTGCATTTATTTCTAGGCTATCTTTACAGGCAAGCAAAAAGCATGTAAAAAGCGTCAGCATAATGATAGATAGTTTTTTCATAGTTTGTAAATAATTTAATTTATAGATTGACGATTATTTAATATTACGCCAAGATTTATCAAAACGCTACACCAACACTTAGCCAAATGACAAAAAAAATCCCCAAGTTTCACTTGGGGATTTCTGAAAAATAAGCCGAATTACCTCATTCGAATAACGTTATAAGTAATAGAGTAGGAGCCATCCATTTCATTCATATTTTGATCATATTGCTCTTCATAAGTCTCTGTTCCTATTTGATATTGCTGAGTTCCAGCTGGAAGGGTAATAATATTTTGACTTATAATTTGATAAACATAGTTATGATTACTATAATCTTTCCTTGTACATACGATCTTGACAGTTATTGGCTTGGGTAACGTTATCCAGTTAAAATTGCCTTCATAAAAATTAATCCAAATATCTTTTTTACACTTATTTGCATACTCACTCACATCTGTTATCTCTGAGTAATTAGATACCCAACCGATCTTTATAGGTGTATATATATAATTTATACCATCAATATCGCCTTGCGAAAGATAATAATTATCGCCCCATGTTGAACCATCTAGTCTTGTCATTTGAGGCACCGAACTACCATTAATAGAAGCTTCAGAGTTAATTGACCTATATAGCATCACTGATTGAAAATCGAACGGGCCATAATGTTCTCCTTCCCTACCTTGAACACTATAAGTATCATATTGAAACTTCCAATCATTATTAATATTGCTGTAATTTACATTAATATATTGATCTCTATCAGTTCTAGTCTGTTCATGCATTAATCCTAAAGCATGACCTATCTCGTGTACAGCAACAGTAAAGCCTGCATTTGGAATGAGCTTAATTTCTTGCATCCCGCCTTTCATACCCAAATACGAACTACCTCCACCTTGAGAAGGCACGCCGCTAAAATTTACATAATTATATTGATAAGTTCTTTGAACAAATCTAATAGGTGTATTACTTTCCCAATGATTAATAGCCGCTATTATACTTGAACTATTATTGGGGTCATTAATAGTGTAATACACAACACCTTCATACCATAATTTAACAAATTCTCCAGTAAATGTACTTTGCGTTTGATTACCGTTACTTTTAGCGCCAATTTTATTAGTTTCTAAATAATTGATTTGATCTTTTGATAGAACCACGTCCCCACCCACAATGTACTCTCCTTTCTCATTAATGTAAACAGAGACCTGTCCACCGTCTTTTAGTTTGTAGAGGATATAACTTCCTTTACTTTGTATCTCTTCTTGTTTTGTGAAATCTATTTTATTTTCCTTTTTACATCCTACGGTAAACATGATACAGCATAACACTAGTAAAGCCGCATTAATTTTGATTTTTTTTGTCATATCGTTAATTTATTTTGTCCTAATATAACAAATGAAACAGTATCAACAAATTAATTATCAACAACTTAAAACACAAAAAAGTTGTAATTAACAACAATATTCATCTAATCTTAACTTTAGCATATATAAAAAACCCCCAAGCTTTCGCTTGGGGGTTTTTTATATAGAGGTCTAAACGCGGCCTCAATTATTTAGCTTAAAAACGATGTACTAGTTAAACAAGTAACGCACACCAAATTGAGCTGCCCATCTAGATGATGTTTGGTTGATTTGATAAGCTGTATTACCTGCTGGAGCAGCAAAAGTAAAGCCACCACCACTAGCAGTAGTGTAGTTGATCAAAGTAGAAGCATTGTTACCCAATGAGTATCCACGGCCCCACTCTTTGTTCAATAAATTACCAACGTTAAATACGTCTACTGATAATTGGATTTTGTTAGAAGTGCCTTTGATTAGACCACCTAAATCTTGAAGTAATCTTACGTCAAATTGGTGCTCCCAAGGCATACGTCCACCAAATCTTTCAGCGTACTGACCTCTTCTTGAGCTTAGATATTTATCATTTTTAATGAAAGCATCTAAAGAAGCCCATTGCTCAGCAGGAGTAATTGTTCTTGCTGTAGCACCTGAACCAACAACCAAGTTTACCAATTTAATGTCAGATTGTGTTCTTGGAACAAAGATCAAGTCATTTTGGTTGGCACCGTCGCCATTTAAGTCGCCGAAGTATAAGTAACTAACTGGCAATCCAGATCTTCCAGCATAGAATACTGAGAATGAAGTACCAAAAAGTTTGTTTTTACCATATCTTACACCGTAAGAAAGGCTACCTACCAAACGATGACGAATATCATTGATTGCGTAACCCAAATCTGGATCGTTAGGGTCCATTACGATTTGGTTAAACTGCCAGTTTGATAACGCTGTAGAGCTTGTACCACTGTTTACTTCTTTAGCTTGACCATAAGTATAGGCCATGCTAGTGCTCAGACCAAAGTTAAAGTCTTTCTTCATTTGAGCCGTTAAAGTATACGAAGAACCTTTGTTACTATTTTCAATTAACAATGCATTGGTCACTGTACTGTTTACTCTACCTGAATAAGCTGTACGAGTATCGGCACCACCTGAAAGCGCAGGATTAATTACACCTGTCGTAGATTTTCCGGCGATGTTTAAGTTTCTGTAAACAATGTTATTGATGGTTTTATTGTAGATCGCTTCCAATGTAGTTACAATACCACCTGGCAATTTAAAGTCAGCAGCGATATTCGAACGGAACATTTGAGGCAATCTGAAGTTAGGAGTAACCAAGTTAAGCTCGTAAGTAGCGCCAGCTGGTGCAGCATTCGATTGCTTGTATGGGTCAGCAATGAATGGTACAGTTGGGTTGTTTTGGAATACCGTTGAGAAAAGGGTACCGTTGTTAGTAAACTGGTTAGACAACCATACAAAAGGAACCCTACCTGTGAAGATACCTGAACCACCACGCAATTGAAGTGATCTATCTCCGAAAACGTCATAGTTAAAACCTAAACGAGGAGAAACTAATGGAAGGCTTCTAGGCGTAATATCTGTTCTGTAACCAAATACAGTTTCCGCTAATTGGTTTCTGTTAGGTTTATCAAAGAACAAAGGAACGTCTACACGTAAACCTGCAGTAAGTTTGAATTCAGGAGATACTTGAATTTCATCTTGACCATAGAAACCTAACTGAGCTGCAGAGAAACGAGCTTCACCAGGATTGCTTGTAATTGGAGAAGTTGACTCAGCTCTTGTTGCTTTACCAATTTTGAAATCTTCGAAGTTTGCAAACTGCCAGTAACCAAAACGGTTGTTCACAAATAAGTTTCTAAATTTAAAGAACTCATTGTGTGTACCTAAGGTAAAGGTGTGGTTGTTTACAGCGATTTTCAAGTTATCAGTAAATTCAAAAATATCTTGATCTAACTGGTTAGCTGTGCTGCTTCTTTCAGAACCAAATACGATTTGGTTACTGGTAGAACCATTAAAGCTGTTGATTTGTACGTGAGGGAAAAGGGCTCCTGTAGTAGAACGAGCATCTCTTACTCTTGAGTAACCAACTAACAATTGGTTTGATACTGATTCAGACAATTTACTACGCAATTCCAACACAGTAATGTTTTGATTGTTGTTGTTTCTACCTCCGTTATTACCAAACTTAAAGCTGGTTGCAGTACGAGAGAAAACGTCATCAAAAGCTTTGATATAGTTATGTCTCAACATTAACTGGTTGTTTTTATTAATATTCCAGTCGATACGAGCAAACAATTTATCACTTTGGGTTAAGTTTTCAGAAGTTCCAAATGAACCAACGTCATATCCGTAAGTATTCTTAACGAAAGTAGCGATTTCTTGTGCTTGAGCTGTAGTTAATAAAGCGCCTGGCTCACCTGCATTTAATAATGTAGGGGCTTTAACTCTTCCAAACTCAGCGTTCACGAAGAAGAACAATTTGTCTTTGATGATTGGGCCACCAAAACGTGCACCGTATTGGTAGTTAGTAAAATCAGCTGATTTTAAACCGTTAGGTTGTTTACCAATTGTATTTTGATTACGACCAAAACCGTAAATCGAACCTTCGAATTTATTTGTACCTGAACGAGTAACTGCGTTAACACCAGCACCAGTAAAGTTACCATAAGTAATATCATAAGGAGCTAAAACCACTTGAATTTCTTGGATAGCATCCAAAGAAATTGGCTGAGTGTTAGCATTACTTCCTGGAGTAATTGCCGAGCTAGAAGCTGCGAAAACGTCATTGTTAACCGCACCGTCAATGGTAATGTTATTGTATCTTTGGTTTGCACCACCAAAAGAGTTGCCATTAGCTTGCGGAGTTAAACGCCAGTAGTCAGAAAGTGATCTGCTTAATGTAGGCAAGGCTTCAATTTGCTCTTTACTGATGTTTGTAGAAGCACCAGTTCTTTTGCTATTGAAAACTGCATCTTTTTTACCGCTAACTACAATTTCTTGTAATTGCCTACCAGCTTCTACCATTGTAATGGTTAATGCATAGGTATCACCTAGCTTAAGTGTTACGTCTTCGACTTTCGAAGATTGATAACCCAAATAAGTTACTTCAACAGTATACGGTCCTCCGACACGCATGTTACTGATGTTGTACCTTCCGTCGTTATTGGTAGTTACAGAATAAACTGTACCAGTTGGAAGGTGAGTTGCCTTAATGCCCGCACCAGGCAAAGGACCTTTTGAATCTTTAATTGTACCAGCCATTGATGAAGTAGTTACCTGTGCGTTCACTGAACCCACAAAACCAACCACAACAAGAACAATCGCTACAATTTTTAATAGTAAAGATTTTTTCATACTCTTTCTAATGAATTTTTAATTGTTTTGTTAAGATATGTTAAAAATACCGCCACAAATCTAGACATTAATTTGCGCTCCCAAAGTATTCTTAATATGAATAAATTGTTAAGTCTGCCAAAACTTTTCCACACTTAACATTGGATAGGCATAATGTAAAGTGGTATCTAATAACAGATTAAATGATAATTTAACAATATTTTAAACCTAACCTTAGCAATCTTTCATTAAGGCTATTTATTTATTACAATAACCTTACGACAGCATGCGATGGTTTAATCAACATTTTTTTTAATTTTGGCAGCAAATTATTACGTTAATTTCCTTTTAAAAAGAATATGAACTACGATTTAATTGTTATAGGTAGCGGTCCTGGCGGATATGTTACTGCCATCAGAGCTTCTCAATTAGGTTTCAAAACCGCCATTGTAGAACGCGAATCATTGGGTGGAATTTGCCTTAACTGGGGCTGTATCCCAACCAAAGCCTTATTAAAAAGTGCACAAGTTTTCGAATATATCAACCATGCTGCTGATTACGGAATTACCACCTCAGAAGCCAAAGCTGATTTCGAAGCAGTGGTTAAACGTAGCCGCGGTGTTGCCGATGGCATGAGCAAAGGTGTTCAGTTCTTGATGAAAAAGAACAAGATTGACGTAATTATGGGCACTGGAAAAGTAAAACCAGGCAACAAAGTAGAAGTTAAAGGTGCTGATGGTTCTCAAAAAGAACTTACAGCTAAAAATATTGTGATTGCTACAGGTGCACGCTCAAGAGAGCTTCCTAACTTAAAGCAAGACGGTAAAAAAGTAATTGGCTACCGTCAGGCAATGGTATTGCCACAACAACCAAAATCAATGGTAGTAGTGGGCTCTGGTGCTATTGGTGTTGAGTTTGCCTATTTTTATGCCACCATGGGAACTAAAGTGACTATCGTTGAGTTTATGGAGAACATTGTGCCTGTAGAGGACGAGGACGTATCAAAACAATTGCTACGTAGCTTGAAGAAAACAGGGATCGAAATCATGACCTCTTCAAGTGTTGAATCAGTTGATACAAGCGGCGAAGGCTGTAAAGTACAGGTTAAAACTGCTAGCGGTATGCAAACCATCGAATGCGATATTGTACTTTCTGCGGCAGGTGTAGTCGCCAACATCGAAAACATTGGCTTGGAAGAAGTAGGTATCAAAACTGATAAAGGAAAAATTGTAGTTGACGAATATTACAATACTTCGGTAAAAGGATATTATGCGATTGGTGACGTGGTTCCTGGTCAAGCGCTAGCTCACGTGGCTTCTGCAGAAGGGATCCTTTGTGTAGAGAAACTAGCTGGAATGCATGTTGAACCATTGGATTATAACAATATCCCTGGATGTACTTACTGCTCGCCAGAAATTGCTTCAGTAGGTTACACTGAAAAAGCAGCTAAAGCGGCTGGTTATGAATTGAAGATTGGCAAATTCCCATTCTCTGCTTCAGGTAAAGCAAGTGCTGCTGGTGCCAAAGACGGTTTCGTAAAATTAATTTTCGATGCTAAATATGGTGAATTATTAGGTGCACACATGATTGGTGCTAACGTAACCGAAATGATTGCAGAAATTGTAGTGGCCCGTAAATTAGAGACTACTGGACACGAAATGATCAAATCTGTTCACCCTCACCCTACCATGAGCGAGGCGATAATGGAAGCAGCAGCAGATGCATATGGAGAAGTAATTCACTTATAGTTTAATTGTTAACCTTTTGGTTAATTGTTTAAACTGTTCGAATTGGTTAATTGTTGATAATGCAATTAACCAATTTTTGTTTATACTACTTTTTATTTAAAAAATCATCAATAGATTAAAGTGTTGTAAACAAACAATTAACCAAATCTTCAAATAACCAATTAACCAACAAAAATGAAACTCTACACTATAAATACTGGAAATTTTAAATTAGATGGCGGTGCCATGTTTGGCGTTGTCCCTAAATCCATTTGGCAAAAAACCAATCCTGCCGACGACAATAATATGTGTTCTTGGGCTATGAGATGCTTGTTGATTGAAGACGGTGGCAGACTAATTTTGGTAGATAATGGCTTAGGCAATAAACAGGATGAAAAATTCTTTGGCCACTATTATCTGCACGGGAATGATACCTTAGATAAATCTTTGGCAGCGCATGGCTTTCATAGAGATGATATTACCGACGTTTTCTTAACGCATTTGCATTTTGACCATTGTGGTGGCTCTATCGAACGACAAGGCGACAAGCTAGTTCCAGCTTTTAAAAATGCGGTATACTGGAGCAATCAACAACATTGGGACTGGGCAGTTAGCCCTAACGCTAGGGAAAAAGCTTCTTTCTTAAAAGAGAATATTCTTCCTATTCAGGAAAGTGGTCAGCTAAATTTTATTCCTACACAAAACAATGTCCATTTTCACGACGGCATCAATATTCGCTTTGCTTATGGGCATACCGATGCGATGATGCTACCACAACTGCAATACAAGGATAAAACTATTGTTTACATGGCTGATCTGCTTCCGTCTACTGGACATATCCCACTTCCTTATGTGATGTCGTACGATATGTTCCCACTGCAAACCCTTCAAGAAAAGAAAGCATTTTTAGAAGAAGCAGCCGCTAACGACTACATTTTATATTTAGAGCACGATCCAATAAATGAGTGTTGTACGGTACAACAGACAGAAAAAGGGATTCGTCTAAAAGATACCTTCTCACTCACCAATATTTTATAAACAATAGCTCACGCTCTTGTTACCAACAAATGAAACAATTTTATTTTTATCTCGTCATTTTAGCTGCATTCAGTTTCAGCTGTAATGGTGTAGAATTTAGCCCCAACCAAAAATTCAGGGATGGCACACCGCAAGATGTTAATAATACCGAAATAGCTAAGCTGAAGCAGAAAAGCGCTGGAGCAAGAATTAGGATTGCCATTTCTAGCGACACGCAACGGATGTACAAAGAGGCACAGCTTTTTGTAGATCAAGTAAACGCCAGAAATGACATTGATTTCGTGATTTTAAATGGCGACATCTCTGACTTTGGTCAATTATTGGAGTTTGAAGGCATCTACAATATTTATTCAAAGCTGAAAGTCCCTTTTATTTCGATAGTAGGCAATCATGATTTGGTGGCCAATGGCCCTTATATTTTCAGGAGGATGTTTGGGGAATTTAATTTCACCTTTACTTATGGCACGATTAAGTTTGTGTGCTTTGATTCGAATAGCCGAGAATACAATTTCAATGGTGCTGTTCCTGATATCGAATGGCTAAAAGCCAATTTTAAGCTTGACCCCGGCACCTCCAATATTATTGCCTTTTCGCATGTACCGCCAAATGATGCCGATTTTGACCCAAAGCTTAGACCTGTTTACGAACAATTGGCCAATAGTACGCCTGGCTTTTTAGCTTCATTTCACGCACATCAACATCAGCCCGACAAAACATACAAACCTTACAACAATAGTGTGCCCTTCATCATTACCAATGCGGTACTTAAAAGAGCTTACACGATCCTAGATATTTCCAATGGACAAATTGAGACCACTCCTATTAATTTTTAGCTTTTTTCTTACGCCATCTCTAAGCTTTGGGCAAAACAAAATACTGAAAGCATTAACGCCCGATTATATCAATTTACAATATGGCGGCAGTATTGGATACGTAAGTGCAGGTGTTGGCTATCATTTTCTCGGAGAAAAGACCTCGCTAAGTTTCAATTATGGATTTGTCCCTTCGAGTAAAGGCGGCCCGTTGAATATACTCACACCAAAGTTCGACTACAAGCCTTTCAATATCCATTTTGGCAAAAATGTGGTATGGAAACCCATCAACCCTGGCTTGTTTATTTCCTACACCTTAGGACGTAACTTTGATAAGAAATTCGACCCAGACCAATATCCAGAAGGTTATTATTGGTGGTCTACGGCCTTAAAAATACATTTAGGATTTAGTACTGAAGTAAAGATTTTAGGAAGTCAAAAATCTGCTATTAAAGCGGTAAGTCTTTATGCTGAAACCAATACTAACGATCTTTATTTGATCAGTTGGTTTGAAAATCGCACCACAACGCCTATTAGCAGAATATTTTTCATGGGCTATGGGGTACGATTACATCTAAAATAAACCAGCCTTGCAATTGCTGTAGAGATTTGTACACAAGACGGTGACAAGTTGTTAGCTCATTTGTACGACAGCCACCACCTCAATGTCTCGTTCATTTGAACAAAATTGAAAATTTCACAAACAAAACACGTCAATAATAATTAAATAACAATGTATTTTAATTGAAAATCAATAAAAAAAGACTATCTATCAATAAAACATCAAAACTGACAGCAACATAACTTGGAATGATTTTTGTAGTAAAGAAATCGTTCAAAAATACGTGACAAAACGTAACATTTTCAGTAATTTAACTTTCAGATATGCATAAAAAAACACTATTTTTGCAGCACTGAAAAACAAAACGAGGATCAAAACACATAAATGAGACAACTCAAAATAACCCAATCCATTACCAACCGCGAAAGTCAATCGTTAGACAAATACTTGCATGAGATTGGAAAAGTAGATTTAATTACCGCAGAAGAAGAAGTAATTTTAGCCCGTAAGATTCGTGAGGGAGATCAAGCTGCTCTTGAAAGACTAACAAAAACCAACCTCCGTTTTGTGGTTTCGGTAGCTAAACAATATCAAAATCAAGGTTTAACCCTTGGCGATTTAATCAACGAAGGTAACCTAGGCTTAATTAAAGCGGCAAAACGTTTCGATGAAACCAAAGGTTTTAAATTCATTTCATACGCTGTATGGTGGATTCGCCAATCAATTTTGCAGGCAATTGCCGAGCAAAGCCGTATTGTACGTTTACCTTTAAACCAGGTAGGTTCGTTAAGTAAAATCAGTAAAGCTTTCTCTAAATTAGAGCAGGAATACGAGCGTGAACCTTCTCCAGAAGAATTGGCAGATATTTTAGAGACTACAGTTGATAAAATTTCAGATACTTTAAGTAACTCTGGCCGCCACGTTTCAATGGATGCGCCATTTGTTCAAGGCGAGGAAAACACACTTCTTGATGTATTAGAAAACCACGAACCTAATACTGATAGCAATTTGATCAACGAATCACTTTCAGAAGAAATTAAGCGTTCATTATCTACACTTACAGAAAGAGAACGTGAGATTATCGTATTGTTCTTCGGCTTAAGCACCAACCACCCTCTTTCATTAGAAGAAATTGGTGAGAAATTCAATTTAACACGTGAGCGTGTACGTCAAATTAAAGACAAAGCGTTACAACGTTTACGTCACACTTCGAGAAGCAAAATTTTAAAATCGTACTTAGGTTAGCAAGCTACATAGTGTACTTTCAACACACTATAAAACAATATTTTACAAGAAAATAAAAACAGAAAAGATTGGGAAAGCACCCAATCTTTTTTACTTTTGCGGCATTTCTAACCAAAATAATTTCTTGTATGTCTAATAAATATCAATCGGAGTTTCAAAACTGGATTGAAAAAGAAAAAAAAGCACTTGAGCTAATTAAGTGTGTAGGCCTTTTATGGTTCGATAGGTCTATCGAACTTGTACTTTTCCGCAAGCCCTTGTTTGATGTTGGCAGTAGTGAAATCCTTGCATACCATCAGTACGCCAAAGAAATTAGTGGGAAAGATATTTCTATCTATGAAACCCTGGAACTTGCCAACACCATCGCAAAATCTAGCATCGCCCCTTCTCGTATCGATATTGGCAGATTAGCATCTGAATGGCTTGATGAGAGCAACAACCAATCGTCTATGCATGATTTTATTATCAGCAAATTGGGAAGCCATATCGGCAAAGACAAAATCAATTTAAAGCCGAAGGACGTTGTTTTGTATGGTTTTGGGCGTATTGGACGTATTGCAGCCAGAGAATTGATTGTACAAGCTGGTAAAGGCGAGCAATTGCGCTTAAGAGCAATCGTTACGCGTAGCTATAGTGATGAGGAATTGACCAAACGTGCAGAATTACTTCGTACCGACTCGATACATGGTCCATTTAGCGGAACTATTGTGGAAGACCACGAGAACAAAGCATTAATCGTAAACGGGCAAACCATCTATTTAATTGAAGTGAAAAACCCTGAAGATGCCGATTATACTCAATATGGCATTAACGATGCGTTAGTGATTGATAATACGGGTGTATTTCGTGATAGAGATGGATTAGGCAGACATTTAAAAGCCAAAGGTGTAAGTAAAGTATTATTAACCGCTCCTGCCAAAGGTGATATTCCAAATATTGTGACTGGTATTAATGATGCTGATTTTAACTTCAGCGAAGAAACCATTTTCTCGAATGCTTCTTGTACGACGAATGCTATTATTCCTGTACTAAAAATAGTGGAAGATAACTTTGGAATAGAAAAAGGTCATATTGAAACGGTACACTCCTATACCAATGACCAAAACTTATTAGACAATTACCACAAAAAATATCGTAGGGGCCGTTCAGCAGCTTTAAACTTGGTGATTACCGAAACTGGCGCTGACAAAGCCGTTGCTAAAGTATTACCTCAACTAGCGGGCAAATTAACAGGAAATGCGGTTCGTGTACCTACTCCTAACGTTTCATTGGCCATTTTAAATCTATCATTAAATCAGGAAGTTACTAAAGATGTAGTGGAAAGCGTATTGAAACAAGCTTCTCTTTTCGGAGATCTTTCTGAACAATTGGAATACTCTGTTTCCAATGAATTGGTAAGCACCGATTTAATTGGTAACAGCCACGCTTCTATTGTAGACGGACCTGCTACTATTATTTCTAAAGACGGCAAATCTTTAGTGCTGTACGCTTGGTACGATAATGAGTACGGCTATACCCGTCAGGTGATCCGTTTAGCTAAGAAAATTGCTGGCGTAGTAAGGCTTACCTATTATTAGTCATTTAACCAAACAAACTACTATATTGTGGCACATTCCTTAATGGATGTGCCCTTTTTATTTTTGTACATATTAAAGCTAAATGAGTATCATGATTAAACTTCCCATTTATCAAGTAGATGCCTTCACTAATCAGCTATTTGGAGGTAATCCAGCTGCAGTAGTTCCTTTAGATCAATGGATACCTGCCAGTGAAATGCAAAAAATCGCTGCAGAAAACAATATCTCTGAAACAGCTTTCTTTATTCCACAGGGTGATCATTACGAGCTACGCTGGTTTACGCCAACTTTTGAAATAGATTTATGCGGTCATGCTACTTTGGCCACGGCTCATATCTTGTTTACAGAACTTAATTATGCAAAAGATGAAATCCATTTTCATACCTTAAAAGCTGGAACTTTAACCGTTACTCGAAAGGATGACTTGTATACCTTAGATTTCCCTGCTAGACCTGTTGCAGCATTTGAAGTTCCAGATGCGCTGATTGACGCCATTGGCGGTAAAAAGCCCACAGAAGTCCTTAGAGCAAGAGATATCATGTTGGTGTATGAAAATGAAGAAGACATCAAACATTTAAAGCCTGACTTTTCTGCTTTGGCAAAAATTGATAAAGACGGCGTTTTAGTAACTGCAAAAGGTAATAATTGTGATTTCGTTTCGCGCTTCTTCATTCCTGCAGCAGGCATTAATGAAGATCCAGTAACAGGTTCTACACATTGCAATCTCATCCCCTACTGGGCTGAAAAACTAGGTAAGAACCAATTACATGCGTTTCAAATTTCAGAAAGGAAAGGCGAGTTATGGTGTGAGTTAAAAGGCGATCGCGTATTGATGAGTGGTAATGCAGTGACCTACCTTAAAGGTGAAATATACATCTAAAAAAATCGAGGCAATCGGGAAGAGCTTTCTCAATTGCCTCGATTTTTTTTTGCGACCTTCGAAATTAAAAATCTGCCAACTTAGGCTTATTCGCTACAATTCCCTCAATCTCTTTAAGCACATCTTCCGTTAACAAAGGTAACACTTCCAACACCTGAAGATTTTCCTGCAATTGCGGCACTTTAGAAGCACCCAAAATTACCGTACTTACGTTTGGATTTTTCAAACACCAAGCAATGGACAGTTTTGCTAAAGAAACTTCCAATTGATTAGCTAGTCGTTGTAACTTCTCCGCTTTTTCCATTCTATCGGCAGCCAAAGTTCTATCCTTAAGCCATTCTAAACCTGCCATTCCTAACCTAGTACCTTCTACCCCACTATTGGTGTATTTTCCAGACAAAATACCAGAAGCTAAAGGCGACCAAATGGTAGTGCCTAAGCCATGGTTGTTAAATAAGTGCAAGTATTCATTCTCGAGCTTATTACGCTCAAACAAATTATACTGCGGCTGCTCCATAGTAGGACCAATCAAATTGTATTGTTTTGCAACGGCAATAGCCTCCATGATTTCAGCAGCACTCCATTCTGAGGTTCCCCAATATAAAATTTTACCTTGCTGCAAAAGCGTATTCATTGCCAAAACAGTTTCTTCAATAGGCGTATTTTTATCAGGGCGATGGCAGAAATACAAATCCAAGTAATCTATCTGTAAACGCTTTAATGCAGCATTACAAGCTTCGATGACATGTTTACGGGACAAGCCTATTCTATTAGGGCCTTTGTTTTCTGTACCGAAAAAAACCTTGCTTGAAACCACGAACGATTCGCGGTCCCAGCCTTTGCTTTTAAGGATATTTCCCATTACAATTTCTGATTTACCTTCCGCATAACCTTCTGCATTGTCAAAGAAATTAACACCTGCATCATAAGCAACGCCCATCAGTTCATCAGCTACTTTATCACTAATTTGGTTGCCAAAAGTTAACCAGCTACCAAATGAAAGGGCACTTACCTGTAACCCTGATTTTCCTAGTCTTCTATATTCCATGATATGAAAATTTGATGTGGCAATTTAGAAAGTTATCAGCACAGCGCAACTCACCTCCTAATGATTTTACAAAAACAAAACTTTTTTGTTAGATATTCATAACTTTAAGCTTCAAAGAAAATTTATGAAAAGATTATTATTGATGATACCGCTGGCGCTTCAATTAGGGTGTGGTTCGGTGAAGGAAACAAAAACGGTAAACAGTCAGCTATTAAAGGATGTGGAAATTTTATCCTCTGATGAATATGAGGGACGTAAATCAGGTACTAAAGGCAGTGAAATGTCAAGAGCTTATTTGACTAAACGTTTAAAAGAAATTGGTGTGGCTCCCCTATCCTCGTTAGGAGCGTATGAACAAAACTTTGAGATTAAAGGAAGAAACAGCATAACCAAAGGAGTTAATCTAGTTTCCTATATAAAAGGTAAAACCGATGACGTGATTGTAATTTCTGCGCACTACGATCATATTGGCGTGATCAAAAATGAAGTTTACAATGGCGCTGATGACAATGCTTCAGGTGTTGGAGCTTTATTAAGCTTTGCCAAATACTTTAAAGAGCACCAACCTAATAACACTTTGATTTTTGCATTATTTGATGCAGAAGAAATGGGACTTCAAGGCGCAAAAGCATTTGTGGCCACCCCTCCAGTGGCGTTAGATAAAATAAAATTGAACATCAACATGGATATGATTAGCCATAACCATAAAGGTGAGTTGTATGCTGTTGGAACGTTCAAATATCCTCAATTAAAGAAGTATTTGATTACCACTAATCCTAATGTCAAACTGATGTTGGGCCATGACGACCCTAAACTTGGCCATGATGACTGGACCAATCAAAGTGATCAAGGAGCATTTAATGCCAAGAACATTCCTTTTATCTACTTTGGCGTGGAAGACCATCCTGACTACCACAAAGCAACTGATGAATTTAAAAACATCAATAAGGAATTTTATGTGAATGCGGTGAGCGTTATCCAGGAAGTGATTTTGAACATCGATAAGCAGAGAGATATCCAAGCCATTTTCAAGGAGAACCTCCAAATGAAAAAGCAATAAAAACAAAAAATCCCAACCTTGAGCGTTGGGATTTTTTGTTAGAAATCTATATCGACTATTGATTTAATTGGCACATGGACGTTGTTTTTCAATTGTAGATATTTCTCGGTAACTGACCATACGGTTGTACTCACTTTTTTGACACCATGCTTAGTGTTAAAAGCAATGTCCGCTTTAGACTTGAACTCATTGCCTAACCTCTGCACGGAGGAAAGTTTAGACAACAACTCTTCAGACAACTGTATATCTGCAGGCAAAAATTCGGTTACGTCGATCTCTTCTTTTTCAATTAGTTCCCCTATCATAAGTATTTCAATTTTATGTGTAAACAAGCTTAACGATTTTTTACAAGAAAGACAATTTTGCTTCTTAATTTTTAAGCAATATTTTGTAAAAATTTTGAATACAAAAAAAAGGCCGCAACAGCGGCCTTTAGCATATTTTAACAGTTTTTTACTAATTTTTAAGCTTAAGTCGGTTTTCTACCATACCAACAAAACTATCATTCTTAACAGGCTTCATCTTTTCTACATCTTTCAAGTTAAAAACATTTCCATTAACACTCATAGTACTAGCTACTTTAGCAGAATTCGTAACTGTAGTACCAGGAGCTAATATTTTAAGTGCTCCTGCTAAATAGGCTTCATTTACATCTCCAAAATCATATCTCACATCATCCCAAAATGCTCCCGACGGATCTGCATCTTCATCATAACCTGTTTCTGGTTTAATTCCATCATAATAGCCTCCTTGCCCTAATGAATTCTTTGTTTCAAACAAAGAAAAATAAACTTCATACCTATTTTCAATGGTAATAGGGAAAAAACCAATAGGTTTACCATAAGTAGTAGCACCAATAACTTTCACTCCTATGTAAGGTTTTAACGAGTTTATAACCAGCTCGCTAGCCGACGCTGTATTTTTAGTCACCAAAAAAACCACATTTTGCACGGAATTTAAGCCTCCCTTTTTCGAAAACGTAGTGGTGTTATTAGCTACTGAATATGGATTGGCTATATAATCAAAATAGGTAACTATATTTCCATTTTGATACTGAACATTTCCACTAGCATTTAAAAGAGGTTGATTCTTAAGGATCGTTGCCTTATTGTTTTGCATCGTAGCGTTATAATGTTCCGTAAACATAACCTTACCATTATTGGAAGTAGAGGCTATTAAATTTATAAGATATTCTGCCGTTTCGATGTATCCTCCTCCATTATACCTAAGGTCAACAACTAAATCCGTAATACCCTGATTTTGAAAATCATTAAATACGGCGTCCAAATTAACATCAGAAGGTGTTCTTCCAGATACTGTTAATTTTGAAAATCTTGCAAAAGCAAAGTATCCAATTTTTTTAGATCCTGCTGTAATTACTTTCTGTTTGTAAATAGGGCTACTTTTATAAGATCTTTTTGTTAATGATTTTGTAAGTGTTGTGGCGCCAATAAATGTACGAGCTTCTATGTTTACAACAGAACCAGCTAATGCAGAATTTAAGGTCGACAAGTCATTTTCATAGTTTGCACCCACTGTATTGCCATTCAATTTAGTAATGATCATCCCTCTTCTAAATCCAGCTTCGTCAGCAGGTGAACCGTTATACACCGCAGTTACAAATAAGTAGTAAGCTCGAGTAGTTTCATTGGTGATATAGGCTATTAATCTTAATCCTATATCATTTCCATTGCCTTCCAAATCAACTGCCATAGACTTATCCATTACTACAGCCGTTGGATTTTTAGTGGTCTTATCAGATACATAAGAATACTTAGGAGAGTTTTGATAAACATTACCAATCTTGTATACATCATACTTCGACGTAGAATATCCTGCGATACCAAATATAAGGCTATTAAATTTGGCTAAGTCACTACTTCCAGAAGTATATTTTCTTGGATTAAAAACCTTATATGTTGGTAACTGATCATTCCAAAAATATAATTGCTTAGCATATAAAAAAATTGAATCTTGCGACAATTCAAATCTATTTGTAGTTACAGGAGGTATTTCGTCTTCAGGCTTAGTTTCTTCCTGTGTTGTAGGCTTAGGATCGACTTTATTTTTTTTACAAGCAGTTACAGCCAACATTGATACCATAAATAGCATCAAAAAATATTTTTTGTTCATGTTTAATAATTAATAAGCACTCTAATTAACGAAATATTTTTTACAATATTTCTGTTACAGAGAAACTTTGTAAACTAGAATCTACGAAGTTACTTTCAGATTGGTTTTTGGAAACAAAGATGGTAACCTCATCTTTAACAAGACTTTGCTCCTCCAACAACCCTGAGATGGTATTCGTGACTGAATGATCATACTCTGCCGTGAAATAAACCTTCAGGTAATCTTGTAATCCGTTCCACTCTATTTGCTTGATTTTATTGATCGCTTCTGCAGGATTTCCATCCACTAGTATAAAAATGCGCAGTCTTTCCACCACGGCCTCTTGCAGGAGATCCAATACTCCTTGAAAAAGCAACAGTTTTAGAGGCAGTCGAGCGGTTTCGAAAAGCAGGTTAAAGTTATGATCGTATTTATCAGGAATATTAAACTTGGCAGCAGTTTTAGCAAAAACCTCTTTTTCTCCACTTTGTAGATATTCCTTACTCATGAAATCAACAATAGCCTTCGCGTCAATTTGCTCAGAATACGCCATAAACTCCGAGAAGAGATAGTAAACTTGCAGTAAGTAATCCTTTTTAGGGTACAAAGCATCATCCAACGTAATGATCAATGCTTTTTTATTGGATAGATATTTTTCTAAAGACATGCTAAAAAGTGAAAAGTGAAAAATTAAAAGTCAAAAAGCCTACTTAGGATCGGCAATTGAAATTAACGCAAAGCTACCTGTTTCAACATCAAAAGAATATACACCATTTAAGTCACTACTATTTTCTACTGGAATGGCGGCAGAAGTGTAAATCATTTCTCCCAAATCAAAAACACACCAATTTGTAAATTTAGTTGAACTTAAAAGAGGATTCTCGGGCACCAAAACCTTCAAACCAAATTCTTCGAACAATAGCAAAGATTTTGAAACGGCTTTGATCTCCGCCTCGTATAAAGGCAGCAATACCTCAACGCCATAATCCAAACATTTAGTGAGCAAATTATGCGCTAAAACTTCGGCATTCCATGGTCCCAGGCTGGCAAATTCGTAAGTATTAACTTTTATTGAAGGAGCATCGCCATAATCGCCTAGAATGATCGATGCTTGATCGAAGGCCTTAATCAATTTTAATGCAGTGGCCGTTTTGCCTCCAGTAATAAGTATTTTCAAAATTTATATAATTGGTTAATTGATGATTTGTTTAACTGGTTAACTGAAGTTGCGAATTGCCTTATATTTTACAGTTAAACAATTCATCGGTTTATACGGTTAAACAATAGTTCCATCTTTCATAGTCACTACCCTATCGCTAATTTGAGCCAATTCAGTATTATGGGTAACAATGACAAAAGTTTGCTTAAAATTATCGCGTAGGCTGATAAAAAGTTTGTGCAACGCATCAGCATTAGCCGAATCTAAATTCCCAGAAGGTTCATCGGCCAATACAATAGAAGGTTGGTTAATCAAAGCCCTTGCTACCGAAATCCTTTGCTGCTCACCGCCAGAAAGCTCATTGGGTTTATGGCAGGCTCTTTGTTTAAGATCAAATAAATCCAATAGCTCCAACGCTCGTTTCTCTGCTTCCTTTTTGCTCTTTTTGGCAATAAATGCGGGGATACAAATATTCTCCAAAGCATTAAACTCGGGTAACAAATGATGAAATTGAAAGACAAAACCAATATTAAGATTTCTAAAAACGCTCAACATTTCACCAGATAATTTGCTAATGGCAGTTCCTTTTAAACGCACTTCCCCTTCATCAGGTTGATCAAGTGTTCCCAAAATATGCAAGAGTGTACTTTTACCAGCACCAGAAGCGCCAATGATACTCACAATTTCACCTTGTTCTACTTCAAAATCTACCCCTTTAAGTATTTGGAGGCTTCCGTAAGCTTTTTTTATCCCTTTGGCTTGTAGCATGTCGCAAATGTACTGATTTACCACAAAAGCATGAAGCACTCACATGCGAACTTAAATGCATATTCAATTAAAACTTTCAACAAAAATTTGCAAATCAAAAATCCATTCTTAACTTTGAAACACAAAGCACTTTAAAATGAACCAAAAAGAACAATTAGATACGCTGAATGATATTAGGAATATCATGAACCGTTCTTCGAAGTTTATCTCATTAAGCGGATTATCTGGCATTTTTGCGGGATTAACGGCACTTGTTGGCGCTTATTTCGCCCACCAAGCCTTAAAAGCATATGTGGCTGGTGACTACGGTTATGGCATGGACGCTGATTCGGATATTGAGATTGACTTGTTAAAAATTGGTATTTTGGTACTTATTGTAGCGGTTTTGGGAGGAATCTTTTTTACCTACCGACAAAGCAAAAAGAAAAATCTTCCGCTATGGGACAATACCAGTAAAAACCTACTGATCAATTTATTTATTCCGCTAGCTACTGGAGGTCTTTTTGTGATAGGACTTTTACTTAACCACAGTAGCGCTTTTGGTTTAATTGCGCCCAGTACTTTGGTTTTTTATGGCTTGGCGCTCATCAATGCGAGCAAGTTCACTTATTCAGACATTCGTTTTTTAGGCATTTGTGAAATTATTTTAGGCATTATTGCCATGTTCAATATCGGATTAGGTTTGTATTTTTGGGTCGCTGGTTTTGGCGTGCTGCATATTTTGTATGGCAGCATCATGTATTTCAAATATGAGAAAGGTGAAAAGTAGAAAGTTTTAGGTGTTAAGTCATACGTATGGGCACTACCATTCGTAAATCGTAATTCTAAAATCGTAAATAAACAAAATGAAAAACCCGATAGGCGCACTGAATAAGATTTTTGATAGCAGGATAAGGCTAGGCGTAATGTCGGTGCTTATTGTAAACGATAGTGTGAGTTTCAACGATCTTAAACAATTGTTGGAGCTTACCGATGGCAACCTGGCCTCTCATTTAAATACTTTAGAGCAGGCAGAATTTATTAAGATGCACAAAGCTTTTATTGGCAGAAAAACAAATACTACTTATACCCTTACCGACCTAGGAAGACAGACTTTTAAAGCGCATTTAGATGCTTTAGAGAAAATGATAAAAGGAATTTAATTTTTTTTAAACTTAAACTTTGCAAAACAAAGTACTTTACAACAAACAATAAAGATCATGAAAACAACAACAACATTAAGCACTACCACGAAACAAAGGTTAATTGTCACATTTGGCATTGTCGCATTTATTTTAGCCATCCCATTGGTGGCCATGCAATTTACTAATCAGGTAGACTGGAAATTATTCGATTTCATCATTATGGGTACCCTGTTGAGCATTACTGGGCTTGCTATTGAATTGGTTACTCGTAAAGTAAAATCAGCCAATGGGCGAATCGTCATTACGTTGGTTATTCTACTCGTACTCTTTTTAATTTGGGCTGAATTAGCTGTAGGCATTTTCGGGACACCTTTTGCTGGGAGCTAACTCCTAGCAAATATTTTTTTTGAACTTAAACTTTGAAATACAAAGCACTTTAAATAAAATGAAAGACTTCAACGATGACTTGCTGATTGTGAGTACAGCCAAACAATGCGCCAGAATATCACTGCTTGTTGGCACCAGCATTTTTTTACTGTTTGCCATAAGCGGCGTTGGTCAAATCATGATTCTGGGAGCTTTCTTTATTCCTTTAGCTGTTTTTGTCAACGGGCTGATCTTATTCATCTTATTACTTCATCTCATTAACCATCGTGCTGCCTGGAGAAAAATTCTTTTGGCAGCACTCATCATGCTTAGCAACATTCCCCTAGCCATATTATTCGCTTGGCTATCTATCCAGATATCTGAATTAAACCATATAAAATTATGAAACAACAAATTGATTATCGGCTGATCCTGATTGCTATTGGCGGATTGGTTTTCAACCTACTTTTTTGGAACGAAACCATCGGTTGCAATTTCGCTATATTCTCTGTTTTAGTGATGATTGCCACCTTCACAGACCGAGACATTCCCTACCACAACCACAAATTAATTACGGCTATAGGACATTTAGCCGTCGCCTTTTATTTGATCTACAACAATTCAGTATTAGCCATTATTACTTGGTTCATCACGATGCTGATATATCTGGGAAACGCCCATTTTGAACTGCTAAAATCTACGGGGACATCACTTATCATGGGCATACTCCAAGTGCTTAGCGGACCTTACGGCATCATTAAAAAGTTACTAGACACCAAGCTTGGCAAGGTGAATATCAAACCAGTAATAAGGCCTGCAAAGTATATTTTATTGCCTTTTGTGATGGTCTCTATTTTCTGTTTCCTATACAGCATTGCCAATCCCATTTTTGCAAAATATACCCATACCATTGCCAACAGCATCAGAGATTTCTTCGTTAATATCTTCAGTTTCTTTTTTGTAGACATCAGCATTGAAAAGTTCCTTTTTATCTTGTTTGGATGCGCCGTTACCGCGGGCATCATCGTCGGCATCAAAAGTAAAACCCTGAGCGACATAGAACTTGGCAGCGAAGATCAGCTGGAGCGAAGACGCAGAGATTTAAAGAGACCTTCCTTTGGTTACGAGTTCCGCACCCTATTGGCGGGAAACTTGATCAAGCGGAAAATGGCTTTGAAAACGGAAAACATCATTGGTGTAATTTCATTTGCTGCTTTAAATATGCTGTTGTTATTACTAAATGGTATAGATGTAGCGACACTATGGCTTAACAAAGCTATTGAAACTAGCAAAAACTTTTCGGCAGAGCTGCATGATGGCACGTATACCTTAATTTTCAGTATCGTGATTGCCATGCTCATCATTGTTTTCTTCTTCAGCGGTAACCTTAACTTCTACCGAAAAAACAAATGGATTAAACTGCTGGCTTATATATGGATGGCACAAAATATATTTTTGGTGGCTTCAGTATTCCACAGAGATTACGATTATATTTTTAACCATGGCCTTACCTACAAACGCATTGGGGTGTTGGTTTTTGCTACGCTTAGTTTAATTGGATTGATTACCGTGTACATCAAGGTGGCCAAACACAAAACTACTTTTTACTTATATCGCGTCAATTCAAAAATATGGTATGTGCTTTTAATCTCATTAAGCTTTGTGAACTGGGATGTACTGATTGTAAGCTACAACATCAACCAATTAGACAAAATTGGCGTGGATGCAGAACATTTAATGAGTTTTTCAGATAAGACCCTACCCCTACTTGAGAAAAACCGCGATCAATTAACCAAACATATTACTTCTTATCACCACTACGAACCTATAGAAACCGATGTAGTTTTAGAAGTTCCAGACACCGTTTCTGCTGCTACAGATAGTTTAACAAAGGCAAAACCCATGAGCGAACTTGAACGTAAAACACTGGAAACCAAAAATGCACAAGATGAATTTAATAAGCAGCTTGACCGCAGAATAAACTGGTTTTTGAAAAGGCAACCTATTGGCTCGGGGTTATCTTTTAGCTATTTGGAATGGGAAACGGCAAAAGTCTTGAAATATAAAAAGTAGTGAAAAGCCTATTCAAATACATGCTGCTATACTTCGGACTCCTTGCAGCCATATTAATAATCGACTTCTTAATCACCATCATTTCCCTCGCTATTTTTTGGGACTAGAAACTCAGTATCGTAAGCTAAATACAACATGAAAAATGATTTAGAAATTCAAATAGGCAAACAAAGTGCAATTTGGTCTTTTTCGGTCGGCACCTTCTTATTCTTGGCCTATTGCATCACGAATAGTTCAATTTTTTACCTATTGGACTGTGTTTCCTACTGCTCGCTATCGTTTACAACATCATCATTTTATTAATTGTGATGGTAGCCGCTTTTTTAAAAAGAGATATGTTTCTTGAACATCTTAAGACCATTGGTCTAATGCTATTAAACATCCCTGTGGCTTTTCTTTATTTAAACCTACTCGGCTTCTAACCATTTTTAAAAATCAGACATATGCAGACCTCCGAAAATTGGGTGCAATATTTTACGCAAAACCTACAGCAACATCGAATTGATTGGGGAATTGCTCCGACCTTGACTATTACAGAAAAAGAAAATATCCTTAAATCATTGCAGGCTTGGCAACTTGGCGAAACTTCTGATGGTTCGAATTTAATTAATGCTGCTACTAAATATGCTTTGAAGGTAAAAGACAAGAATTATGTAGAAGCTATTAAACTGTTCATCAAAGAGGAACAGAAACATGGGGAAAACCTAGGGAAGTATTTGGATTTAATTGGCGAAAAAAGAATTAAGAAAAACTGGGGCGACAGCTTGTTCAGGAAATTCAGGGGACTTTATACCGACATGGAGTTTTGGACCATTGCCGTAATTACGGTAGAAAGCGCTGCGCAAATATTTTATCAATGCTTAAAAGATGCAACCAATTGCAAGCTATTAAAACAAATATGTACCGATATTTTAATAGATGAAGCGCCTCACATCTCCTTTCAAATTGAGCGTTTGCAAACCATTTTCAATCAAAAGAACAAATTGACAAAATACCTCACCTATCAATATTACTATGCATTTTATTTCGCTACCGCCTTAGTGGTTTGGCAAGTGCACCTAAAACTGTTTAAAGCTGGCGGGGTAAATTTTGGTAAGTATTGGAAAAAGATGAGTTTGAAGTTTGAGAAAACGATCGAAAAATTAAAGCATCCAAGTACTGCCAGCAAACTTTGTCAATCTTGATTTACATGGTATTTAGAAGATTGACAAAACTTATTACATCATTAATTACGCTGCTGCCTAAAATATAATAAATGGGAATTTCCTTAATCTATGCCATACTGTTTCTATCTGTAGTTTTTATTCTTGGAATAGCGCTACTTATAAATTCACTAAAAAGGAAATCAGTAATCAGCTTTCTGATTTCTATAGTATTAATGAGTCCAATGATTTTAATTTCTTCTACGAATTATATCGATGAAGTCAGTATCTCTAAAAAAGACATTATTTCTGATCTAAAGCATTTGGATATCAATCTGACAGATGATTTCAAAATCAAAGAAAACACGGTAACAGGTATGCCAGAAAGAATACAAGATACGGAATTAGAAATTAGCACAAATGATAAACATCGAATTATAGAAATCGCTAAAAATGGCTTTAATTCCATCCCTTTTAAGAAGAAAAAAGAATTAAATGTTGACCTTTCCAGTATTAAGAATGAAATTTCCTATGTTAGATATCCAGATTTTTATGCCATAGAAATATATAAAGACATAGACCATTATCCCACTAGAATCATATTGACAATATACCGAAAAGGCAACATATTAAAGTACCAAAGAATAGAAGACTAAAATTTTGGGAATTATTGGATAAAGTTTGAAGTTTGAGAAAACGATCGAAAAATTAAAGTATCCAAGTACTGCCAGCAAGCTTTGTCAGCCTTCAAAAAAATCAACGCTCTATGCCAATAACAGATAAACCGAAACACACTTTAAGCTTATCAGCTTTATCACTGTCCTTATCATATTGCTTTTATCTTGTAGAAATAAATGATTACCTCTTGGATTATGAGCTAATATTAGATTTACTTATCGTAGTCAGTTTAATAGTCACAATAGGCTTATTCAGTATTTGTATCATTAAAGTAATTGAAACTAAAAAACTTCCTTCTTTCATCTCCATAATTCTGCTTGCAAGTATTTTATCCACCTATGTATTTACCTACGGAAATAGAAATGGCTTGTTTTGGGGTAAGCAAATCTTAAATGCAAATTTCATAGACGACAGAAGTGGAATGAAATTAGAACTTTATGAAAATGGCAAATATTTCATCTACTATAACTGGTTATTTGCCGAAAAAAGATTTGAAGGCACTTATCATATAGAACGAGACACAATCAATTTCCATAGCAATTCAGCATTTAATAATGATTTTATCTCCAAAAAGATAGTCATCGATCATGGCAATAAAAGGATATATTTTAAAAAGAATACGGATGGAAGTTACGACAAGTCCTTTTATTACTTCCAAATTATAGATAATTAGTGCTAAGCAGTTTATATTTTAACCTCGCCATAATGTAGTTTCTTTTGTTAAATAAACCCGATTGCGCGGATCCCGATTTTTCATCGGGAGAAGCAAAAGCGGGGCTAAAACTGCCAAGAACCACATCCATCAATTTTCAAAAAACTAAAAACAATAGGATTAAGGGGATCAACAATTTAACAATTCATCTATTTAACCACAGCAATAAGTTAACCTTACGATTTCTTTACATTTAAATCCATTTTTCTATTGGCATAAAGCATTTGAAATTGTAGATTTGGGCAAATTTTTAATCTAATGAATATCCACGAATATCAAGGTAAACAAATTCTAAAGAGTTTTGGCGTTGCTATACAAGAAGGCATTGTTGCTGACACAGTTGACCAAGCTGTTGAAGCCGCTAAACAAATGAAAACTGACTTTAACTCTGACTGGGTTGTGATTAAAGCACAAATCCACGCTGGAGGTAGAGGAAAAGGCGGCGGCGTTAAATTGGCCAAAAATTTGGATGAAGTAAAGCAAAGAGCTACCGATATTTTGGGAATGCAATTGATTACCCCACAAACTGGTGCAGAAGGTAAAAAAGTAAACAAAATTTTGGTTGCTCAAGATGTTTACTACCCAGGTCCATCGGAAACAAAAGAGTTCTACATGAGCGTACTTTTAGACCGTGCTGCTGGCCGTAACATCATCATGTACAGTACCGAAGGCGGTATGGACATTGAAGAAGTTGCTGAGCACACTCCACATTTGATTTTCAAAGAACAAATTGATCCTAAAGTTGGCCTACAAGGTTTCCAAGCTCGTAAAATTGCTTTCAACTTAGGTTTAAGTGGTGCTGCACATAAAGAAATGGTAAAATTTGTTGCTGCTTTATATAAAGCTTACGATTCTACCGATTCTTCAATGTTCGAAATTAACCCAGTATTAAAAACTAGCGACGATAAAATCATCGCGGTTGATGCGAAGGTTGACTTAGACGAAAATGCATTATATCGTCACCCTGATTATGCAGCAATGCGTGATAAATTGGAAGAAGACCCAACCGACGTTGAAGCAAGCGAAAGCAACCTTAACTATGTAAAACTTGACGGTAACGTAGGTTGTATGGTCAACGGTGCTGGTTTAGCAATGGCTACTATGGACATTATTAAACTTGCTGGTGGTGAGCCTGCTAACTTCTTAGACGTTGGCGGTACCGCTAACGCAACTACCGTTAAAGCTGGTTTCAACATCATTTTAAAAGACCCTAACGTAAAAGCAATCCTAATTAACATTTTTGGTGGTATTGTACGTTGCGACAGAGTTGCTCAAGGTGTAATTGATGCTTACAAAGAAATTGGCGACATCAGAGTTCCAATTATTGTTCGTTTGCAAGGAACCAACGCTGAAGAAGCTAAAAAATTAATCGATGAGTCGGGCTTGAAAGTTTACTCTGCGATCTTGCTAAAAGAAGCTGCAGATTTAGTAAGCGAAGTACTAGCTTAAGCAATCGAAAAAACACATACAAAAAGACCAGTCGTTCATCGAACTGGTCTTTTTTATTTTACACACCTTCTTTACTTTTCCGAAAAGTAACTCCAGAAGTTCTTCGGACCAGAAAGTCCCGCTTTACGCTGCAATCTTTTTGCTTAAATTTCATACTGTCATTCCGAGGAACGAGGAATCTACTGCTGAACAGCTCAATCTAACAGATCCTTCTCCCGAACCTTCGGGATCAGGATGACAAATAAACGCAAAAAGGATTTCCGCTCCAATCGGGTTTAGCTAACCAAAGCCAGCATTCCAGTCACTAAAAATGTCTTGCTACCAACAAAATATCTGCATTTTTTTTAGTTTTATGCAATTAATCCTTACAAACTAACTTAATAGGCTAACAAATGAATGCAGACTTCAAAGACGTCATGTCTAAACGTACAGACCAAGAACTTATCAAAATCATCACGCTAGACAGAGAAGATTACCAACCCTTAGCCATTGAAGCAGCAGAGGCAGAAATAAAAAACAGAGGCATCGACCAAAGCTTAATAGAGGAGTCACATTCCAAAATTAACGCTTCAGCAAAAGCATGGCAACCTTCTGTAAAAGTAAACGCAGCAACTAGGTTTGCTCATTTCGTCATAGATACGATTATATGGTTGGTGCTAACTACAATACTTACCCTTCCAATAAATGCGCAAGATAATACCCAAATGCTACTGGGATACCTTATCATGTTGGCTACATTTATAGGTTATTATACCTTGTTGGAAACAAAATATCAAAAAACTGTTGCCAAATTCATCACCAAAACCAACGTTGTTAACCAAGATGGCTTCAAACCTACAACTGCAGACATTCTTAGAAGAACACTTTGTAGAATTATCCCATTTGACGCCATCTCATTTTTATTTAGCACTAATGGATTTCACGATAGATTATCAAACACCAAGGTGATAAGAGACGAAAACTTATAGATTTTACAGTGCCTAGCTAAATATCAGAACCTCTACTCAACCAAACCATCCATGGACAAATACCAAGAAACTTTCGAAACCTGGAATAAAATTGCAAAGATTTACGAAGACAAATTCATGGACATGGACTTGTACAATGAAAGCTATGATTTCATTTGCCAAAACATCAATACTGAAAATGCCAAGCTACTCGAAATTGGTTGCGGGCCTGGCAATATCGCCAAATACTTGCTCAGTAAAAGACCCGATTTCAAAATTCTAGGGATTGATGTAGCCCCAAAAATGATTGAACTGGCACAAAAGAACAACCCCACGGCACACTTTGAAGTGATGGATGCCAGAGCAATCAATAACCTCAACGATCATTTTGATGGCGTTATCGCGGGCTTTTACCTCCCTTACTTATCCGTAGCCGAATGCAATGAGTTCATTAGCAAATCAAGTCAACTGCTCAATGACCGTGGACTCATTTATTTGAGCTTTGTAGAAGGCGACCCAAAAGCTTCCGAATTTAAGACCAATCATGAAGGTGATAGGGTTTATTTCCAATACCACGAATTATCGGAAATAGAAACACAATTAAAAGCTCATGGCTTTGGAGACATCCACGTTTCCAAAGTAGCTTTTAAAAAACCAGATATACACACCATTGTGATTGCTAGAAAGAAATCAAATACTGTCTAGATTTATCTCCCAAAAAAGTCCAAAGATTTCTCCACAAGGTCGAAATGACGGACGTAGGAAAATCCAGTAGTACAAGCAGAGGTAGCGTAAATAGTTCCGTCATTTCGACTGGAGTGCAACGAAACGGAGAAATCTTTGAATATGTTAATCAAAAAGCTCAAAGATTTAACTTAGTTACTGCTCTGCGGTCTCCACAAGGTCGAAATGACGAGCGTGGGAGCGACTAGAGCAATTATGATGTAATGAGGTTGCGTTACCCCTCACTCCTCCTTTCCCCATTCGCAATGATGGATACGATTAACATGTAGCTAACTCATATTCAAAAAACATAGCACATAAATAACAAAAGCCAATCAAAAATGACTGGCTCTTTATAGGTTGTTTAGGTTTAGTTTAAAATCTTTTCGTCATTTCATTTGTTTTATGAAAAAGCTCTGGCCATCCAACCAGAGCTTTAATCAAACCAAATATAAATGTACTTTTTTGTATGAACACCACAAATATATAGTATAATTTTCATTTTCAAAACAAAATTTCAAGTTTTTTAATAATTTATTTAAACAAAAAGATTAAAAACATGAAAATATACCAAAATAACCTCATTAAAAACAATAAAAACAACAATAAAACAACGAAAACAACAAGAAATAAACACATAAATCAATAAAAAACATACAAAAACACAAATATTACTGTAAAAAAATTATAAAAACACAAAAAAACACAACAAAACACAAAACAAACCAAAAATTGATTAAAATTTATTTACAGTATATTAGCAGACACAAACGAGCGGGATTTCGGCGTTAATTAAAATACCATGAAAAAGCATAGCGATGAAACTTTAAGCAGTCTTGATTTGAAGGATATTATTGGCACCATCAACAATATGATTGCCAAAGGCCTAAACATAAGCATGAGTAAAGTTCTACTCAACGGCGAAGACAACCTATCCATTTTCGACCATCAAGGAATTAAAACACTAAGCCCCCATCAAGCACCAGCGATATACATTGAAAGCCTAAGCTCATCGAAAACAATTGTCCGCAACAACATTACATTAGAAAGCCCTGAAACTATCAAGCTCTATTGTAGCACGCCTATTCTTTCAAAAAGAGGAGAAACCTTAGGTGCAATCATTGGCTTCGATAACCAAAAAGACAGCCTCAACCCAACGGAAATCATCTTATTAGAAAATACTGCTCAAATGGCAGCACTTGTTTTAGAAAAACACTTCGAAACACAAAAAATAAAAAAAGTTTTCACAGATTTTATACAAAAGACAGTGCACGATCTTAAAAATCCTTTTACCTCCATTGCACTTACCGCCGAGTTATTAAAAAGAAAAGCTGACGACAGCAAAACAGTCAACACTTTAGCCGAACGCATTGAAAAAGCGAACGACAGGGTTTTCACCAACCTGGAAAGATTAAAATCAGCTTTTCCTATCCACAATAGCTCTTTCAAACTCAACGTAGCCGAAATTAGCTTACCGCAACTGTTCGAGCAGATTAAACAAGATCTTCCTGAATACGATCTCAACACCGAGAGCAAAAAAGAAATCGCTATTTACGGTGATCCGCACAGACTGAGAGATGCCCTTACCTGCCTTTTAAAGCACCTATCAACGTTGTCAGGCTTAAACAACATGTACCTCATTACAACCGAAAAAGAAAATCATACCGAAATCAGCATCACAAACCATCCTATGGAGCATTTTGATTTGCTAGAAGACGAACCACAAAGCAACCCACTTGCCATTGCCAAAACACTCATCGAAATGCACAAAGGGAAAATCAACACCGCACAAAACCCGCAAACAGGAAATTATTGTTTTTATATCTCCCTGCCTTTAACTACCCCGTAAAGATTAAAAGAGACCACAAAAGTACTTCCCTTGTCTGTATTGGCTTCGTACCAAATTTTGCCATCCTGAAGTTCGGTAAATTCCTTACAAAGCAAAAGCCCCAGCCCTACACCCTTCTCATTGTTGGTTCCAAAAGTGGAATGTGCTCTTAATTTAAACAGGTTATCCTGCTCGCCTTCACTCACACCCAAACCATTATCCTTTATTTTTATAAAGCAGTTTTCATGGTTCACCTCCATCGAAACCTCCACCTTCCCCCCTTCTGGCGTAAACTTAATCGCATTATTTACCAAGTTGCGCACCACAATTAAAAACATGTTTAAATCGGCCGCCACCTGCACCTCCTCTTTTAAAACCAAATCGAGCGTGATGTTCTTATTATAAGCAATGCTTTTTTCCAAGCTTAAGCCTTTAGTTAATTCGCGGGATACATTTACGGCAATAATATCTACCCTGGCCCCATCCAATTGCGACTTTGACCAGGCCAACACATTGGCTAACATTTCTGAGGTTTCCTTAGTGACCTGCAATAAGCGGTGTTTGATTTGATTATTTTCTTCTTCAGTCATATCTGTTTCGGCCAAAACTTCTAAGTAGCCCAATATCGAACTTAAAGGGGAACGAATATCATGCGCCACGATGGAAAACATCTTTGATTTTTCAGAATTTAGCTTTTCCAACTCCACATTTTGGGACACTATCCTAGCATTTCGTTCTTCAATTTCAGTATTCTTCTGAAAAACAATATTCTTTTCCTTATCATAATTGTTTCTGATAAAAGCAATGCTCAAACAAATAAGCAAAGCAGCCACCGCATAGGTCACCCCAAAATCTACCGTCTTTGCCAAATTGTCTACGTAAACATTGGGAATCAATTCAGGATTAAAATACTCGAAAATAAGCAAACCAAAAACAGTCACCACATTTAATGCCACCCACACCAAAAGCTCCTTTTTAGGAACTACTACAATGGTAATGAGCAAAATCAAGCAAAAGAGCACCATATTAGGCCCGTAAATGCCCGAATTGAAGAAATAATTGAGCAAAAAGGTAAAATTGGCTACAATACCCAAACTTCTTATGGCCAATTTGGTTTTACGTCGATTACGAGACAAGTAATAAAGCAAAGCGGAGAATATTGTCCCGAACAGACAAATCAAAGCAACCACCTTAAGATTGATATAATAATTAAAGAAAATCTCTAAAAAGAGTGCAATAACAGCGATAACGCAAAAGGTGTTGAAAATTCTTTCTTCGAGTGAAAACTTTTTTGGATTGCCTATGATATAATCAGTACTGAACCAGGAACGAAATTTTGCCACCGTTTATCGAAAAATAAGATTAAAACAAACATAACTATATTCACCGAAAGATAGGCAAGGTTGCTTTAAAATTTAACGTCCAATAATATCGAAAATTAAAGCGTAAATGCTTATTTTTGCAGCTTTTACAATAAAAATCAATATGATTAAGAGACAACGAATTAAGGAACTATTAAAATCTACAGATTTTAACACTGAGGTAACGGTTATGGGATGGGTTAAGACCTTCCGTAATAATCAGTTTATTGCGTTAAACGATGGGTCTTGCATGGGCAATATCCAAGTGGTAGTTGATTTTAATAATACCGACGAGAATTTGTTGAAAAGAATCACCACTGGTGCAGCTATTAAGGCAACTGGTATTTTAGTGGAATCATTAGGCAAAGGTCAATCGGTAGAAATTAAAGCTACCGCTGTTGAAATTTTAGGCGATAGTGACCCTGAAAAATTTCCTTTACAACCTAAAAAACACAGCTTAGAGTTTTTGAGAGAAATTGCACACTTGCGTTTTAGAACCAATACTTTTAACGCTGTTTTTAAAGTACGTCATGCTTTGGCATTTGCTATTCACCAGTTTTACAACGAGCGTGGTTTTGTTTACATGCACACGCCTGTAATTACGGCCAGTGACGCTGAAGGTGCTGGCGAAATGTTTAAAGTAACTACGTTAGATTTTGACAATACGCCTCGTACTGAAGATGGTGTGGTAGATTTCAAAGAAGATTTCTTTGGTCGTGCGACTAATCTTACTGTATCTGGCCAGCTAGAAGGTGAGTTAGCAGCCATGGCTTTTGGCCACATTTATACTTTTGGGCCTACTTTTAGGGCTGAAAACTCAAACACTACCCGCCACTTGGCCGAGTTTTGGATGATTGAACCCGAGGTTGCTTTTGCAGACTTGGAAAACAACATGGAATTGGCAGAAGACATGATGAAATATGTGATCAGCTATGCTAAAGAAAACTGCAAAGAAGAATTAGAATTCTTGAACAATCGTTTGGCCGAGGAAGAGAAACAGAAACCTCAAAACGAACGTAGCGAGTTTACCTTATTAGAAAAATTAGATTTCTGTTTAGCGAACGATTTCCAACGTTTAACTTATACGGAAGCTATTGATATTTTGAAAGCTTCTAAGCCAAATCAGAAAAAACAGTTTAAATACTTGATTGATAGCTGGGGCGCTGATTTGCAAAGCGAACACGAACGTTACTTAGTAGAAAAACACTTTAAACGCCCAGTAATTCTGACTGATTATCCGAAGGATATTAAGTCGTTTTACATGCGTTTAAACGATGACAACAAAACAGTTGCCGCCATGGACATTTTATTCCCTGGTATTGGCGAAATGATTGGTGGTTCGCAACGTGAAGAACGTATGGATGTTTTGAAACAACGCATGGATGAAATGGGTGTGCCACAGGAAGAACTTTGGTGGTATCTGGATACCCGTCGCTTTGGTTCTGCGCCGCATGCTGGTTTCGGCTTAGGCTTTGAGCGTTTAGTGCTTTTTGTAACAGGCATGACCAACATTCGTGACGTAATTGCCTTCCCTCGTTTTCCTAAGAGCGCTGAGTTTTAATCCAGAGTAAGGATAAAAGAGCAAAGAATAAAGACAATAAATAACAAAGCCGCTTAAAATTTAAGCGGCTTTGTTATTTATAATACTTCTTTAATACATTTGTCATTTCGAGTGCAACGAGAAATCTCTAATATTTGTTAAACTTACGAAGTTTTTGAAACTCCGTAAGTCTTTCTGTATAGCCAATCGTTAGCTCTCTCCTATCGTCGAGATGACAACTACAGACAGAGCAGTCCGCTTTAGGATTGCTTTGTCCCTCGCAATGACGGCAAGAGGAAAGAGATAAAGCAAACGCTAATCATGATATGGGTTAGCCGTTTGATAATCCACCTCTGTTACCTTATAATCTGTAGGCAAGAAACTAGCTGATTCACTTAACGTCATTCCCAATTCGAAACGAGATGGGTACGGGGTTTTTAGTAAAGAACCTTCTGGGATATAAGGATAGGTCTCCCTGTAGTTCTGAATCACGTTAGGCGTAACTCTTCTATTAATATAAGCTCTAGTCAACTGACCAGGTTCACGCAGTCCCGCAGCGCCTAAAAGCTCTACCGCACTGGCCACCGTTAAGTTATGGAAATTTTTAACCCTTACTTTTTTATCTTCTACCACCAAGCCCTTCATTAAACTTGGGTCTTGCGTAGCCACCCCCGTTGGACAGGTGTTACTATTGCATTCCAATGCTTGGATACAACCCAAAGCGAACATCATTCCACGGGCAGCATTACACATATCTGCACCAAGGGCAATATTCTTCACAATATCAAAACCTGTAGATACTTTACCTGAAGCAATAATTTTAATATGCTTTTTCAAATCGAAGCCTACCAACACATCGTAAACAAAAGCCACAGCATCACGTAACGGCATCCCTACCGAGTTAGAAAACTCCTGTGGTGCAGCCCCTGTTCCACCTTCTCCACCATCAACCGTAATAAAATCTGGGTAAATTCCCGTCTCAACCATCGCTTTGCAAATGGCAAAAAATTCGCTTCTGCGACCAATACACAATTTAAAACCAACAGGTTTTCCGCCAGATAAATCTCTTAATTTCTTGATAAAAGCCATCAATTCCATTGGAGTAGAAAAAGCGGAGTGCCCTGGAGGAGATAGTACGTCTTTACCTTCTGGCACCAAACGGATACGAGCAACCTCTGCGGTTACTTTCTTACCAGGCAACATCCCACCATGACCTGGCTTAGCACCTTGGGAAAGCTTAATTTCAATCATCTTTACCTGCTCGTCGTGCGCACGCTCTCCAAAAGCTTCCTCGTTAAAAGTACCATCCAAGTTTCTGCAACCAAAATAGCCTGTACCAATCTGCCAAATCAAGTCTCCACCCATTTCACGATGGTAATCACTAATCCCCCCTTCACCAGTATTGTGGGCAAAACCGCCCAACTTGGCACCACCGTTTAAAGCCAATACCGCATTTTGACTCAACGAACCAAAGCTCATGGCCGATATATTATAAATACTAGATGAATAGGGCTGTTTACAATCTGGCCCGCCCACCAATACACGTGGGTGTAGGTTTAAATCGTGATGACTAATGGCCATGATACTGTGGCTCAGCCACTCGTAACCATTATCATAAACGTTTAATTGTGTTCCAAAAGGAATAGTATCCAGTTCTTTTTTTGCTCTTTGGTAAATTAACGAACGGTTTAATCGGTTATATGGCGTACCATTAGTATCACTTTCAACAAAGTATTGGTAAACTTTAGGTCGCATGTTTTCCATAAAATACCTTAACCTGCCAAAAACAGGATAGTTACGCACAATACTATGTTTAGGCTGGATCATGTCATAAATGCCGAGTAGCACAAATGGTCCAGTGAACAGAAAAGTCCACCATAAAAAAGGTTGGTACATTCCTAACATTACCGTAAATGCTACCAAAAAAGCAGCAATTGCAACAAATGCTTTTCTCATCTCAATTAATATTAATGTTCGTTTTTCGCTAATGTAGCAATATAAAACCCGATACTAAAACAAGTACGCCATCATTTTGTTATTTTTACGCATGCTCATTAAAATATATCCTGAAAACCCCAACCCCAAAGCCATCGAACAAGCGGTGGAGGTTTTAAAGAAAGGTGGCCTGATCATTTATCCTACCGATACGGTGTATGGTTTGGGATGTGATATTACCAATCATCGGGCCATAGAGAAAATTTGCAAAATACGGGGCATCAAGCCAGAAAAAGCCAATTTTTCTTTCATCTGCTCAGATTTGAGGCATATTTCAGACTATATCAAACCGATAGACACTACGGTTTTTAGGGTACTCAAAAAAGCACTTCCAGGACCTTTCACTTTTATCTTCAACGCCAACAATAACGTCCCTAAATTACTGAGCTCCAACAAAAAAACAGTGGGCATACGTGTACCTGACAACAATATTGCCCGCCAAATTGTGGAGGCTTTGGGCAACCCCATTATCTCTACTTCCATTAAGGACGATGATGAGGTGATCGAATATTCTACCGATCCCGAATTGATCCATGAAAAATATGAAGACACTGTCGATTTGGTAATTGATGGAGGCTATGGCGACAATGAAGCTTCAACAGTTGTAGATTGCACTAACGGTGATTTTGAAGTGATTAGGGAGGGAAAAGGAAATATCGAAGATTTCCTGTAAGCTTAGCGTTAAGTTATCGTTACGCTTTCTATCTTAATATCTGTTTAACACCTTCGTAATAACTACACGATAGCTTTGTTGCGTCCAAAATAATTTGGATAGCAAAACTTATTATATGAAAAGACTTTTACCAAAAATCATTTTCGTAGTGATGTTGGTTTTTCCAGTTTTCGTGTTCGCACAAAAAACCTACATCCTACAAGAAACATTTGCTGGACTTACATCTGGCGACAATACCACTACTGGGGGTTCTGGCTCTGCATGGGCAGGGAACGCCAATTTCACCACAGTAGATAGGGCCTACCAAGCTGGCGGCATGGTTAAACTAGGCACCTCAAGTCTTGTTGGTTCAATTACCAGTAAACCACTAAATTTGGGCGCAAATGGTGGCAGCTTTAAAATTGATCTTAAAGTAAAGGGATGGACTACTGTGGAAGGTGCTATTAAAGTTACCGTAAGCGGAATTGCTACGCCACAAACGGTTAGTTATACCGCAGTGATGGGCAGTAGCAGTACTGAAACCAAAACCCTTTTTTTCACTGGCGGAACTAACAATGCCACGATCAAGATAGAGACTACAGCCAAAAGAGCTTATATTGACGAAGTAGAAGTATATTACGAAGCGGCAAGCAATGCACCAACAATTACAGCCAATGCTTTGTCATTTGGTAACCAAAACATCAATACTACTTCTAATGAAAGTACCTTAACGCTTAATTATGCTTACTTAAATGGAAGCGATGTTACCTTAACTACCGCAGCTCCCTATACCATTTCAGAAACCAGCGGCGGTACTTTTACGAATTCTTTTGTCCTTTCAGGGGCCAGTCTAACAGGCACTAGCAAAAATGTTTTTGTAAAATTTCACCCAACCAGTATAGGAGCCAGCAATGGTACCATCAGCATCACTGGTGGTGGTCTGGCAAGTGCTACAAGCGTAGCATTAAGCGGCACAGGTGTCGATCCTTCTGTATTATCTTTTGATTTCGAAAACTGTACTCCTTCTGGAAGTACTAACCTTCCATCTGGCTTCAGCCATGAAAATATTACAGGCGCACAAACTTGGGCTTGTACTTCTTTCGGCAGAGATGCCTCGGATCCTACAGGCAAAGCCAGCAGCGGCAATGCGGTACAAATTAACGGCGGCTCTTCAACCTCAAGTACCGAAAATGAAGACTGGTTGATTTCTAAAGATTTCAATCTTTCAACCATGACCTATCCAATGTTATCTTTTTGGAGCAGAACCGCTTTTGCGGGAAATAACTTGCAATTAAAAGTATCGACAAACTACACTGGTACTGGTCCTGTTAATGCCGCAACATGGACTAATATCGATGGCAAGTTTCCCGTAATCCAATCTGACACCTGGACCAAATCTGACAATATTGATTTGAGCAACTACAAAGGCACTAAAGTTTACATCGCTTTTGTTTATACTTCATCAAATGCTACTCCATCCAATGGTGCTCGTTGGACTTTGGACGATCTCTCTATCCGTAACTCGTCAACACCAGCACCAGTTGAGCTTAGCCTACCAGTATCATCTTTAAGTTTTGGCTACCAAGCGGCTGGCAGTACTTCATCGGAACGTTCATTTAACTTCTCGGCTAGTGGACTTACCAACGACGTAACTTTAACAGCTCCAGCAAACTTTAGCATTTCCAAAACTAGTGGTGGTTCTTTCAACTCTTCGGCTACCTACACCGTAGCAGAAGCAAATAATGCGTCATCAACCGTTTTTGTGAAGTTTGCTCCAACTATGGCCAATACTAATTATTCGCAACAATTGAGTATTGCAACTACAGGTACTACCAACCAAACTTTAAACCTTTCAGGAAACACTTTCGATACCAACAATACTTTAGAGGTAGTAAACTGGAACATTGAGTGGTTTGGGGCTACTTCAAATGGACCAAGCGATAAAACACAACAAGCTGCTAACGTTAAAACCATATTTGGCAACCTTAATGCCGATATTTACGGCTTATCAGAAGTGGTTGATACCGCTTTGTTCAGAAACAGTACGTTACCTGCTGGCTACAATGTCATATTCAGTGATTTTGGTTCATACGCCGACGACAAAAACCACTCAGGTTACCCACAAGCGCAAAAACTTGCTTTCATGTATCGCACTGACATCATTAAACCTGTAAATTGGTTTGGGGTGTTAAGAGACACTTATTATCCAAGTAATCTTTCTAACAACGGCACTAACTCTCCTTACAAAAACTGGTCTTCAGGTCGTTTCCCATTTTTAATGGAAGCAAAAGTATTGGTTAATGGTGCCGAAGAAACCGTTTACTTTATCGAGATACATGCTAAGGCTAATACTGGAGATGTAACTGCACAAAATGATTCGTATGACAGAAGAAAAGGTGGTGCCTTACAGCTTAAACAATATATCGACACCTATTTAGCAGGCAAAAAAGTAATCATTTTGGGAGATTTTAACGATGTGCTTAATCCTGATAAAACCATTGCTCCTAAACCTACTGGAACAGGAACTTCTTATAGTGATTTCACTACAGATCAAGCTAATTATTTCCCCGTAACTTTGCCGTTAAGCTTGGCAGGCAAAAGATCAACAGCAGGTTTTGCCACCGTGATCGACAACGTCATCATCAACAAAAATTTGAATGACAATTATTTAAGCAACTCTGCCGAGGTATTAGATCAGGTTACCAGTTTGGTAAGTAGCTATAGCAATACAACTACGGACCACTATCCAATTCAAACCAGGTATTTTTTTAACACTACTTTAAGTGTAAACTGGGGATATTTTACGCCCAGCCTTAATGGTAATGTGGTAACACTTAAATGGGAAACTAAATCGGAAACGGACAACAGTCATTTTGTGGTAGAACGTTCTTTAGATGGCAAAACCTTCAGCAAAGTAGCTGAACAGCCAAGCAAAGGTGCACAAGGCGCTGTTTACCAATCTATTGATCAAAATCCAATCCAAGGATTAAACTATTACAGAGTTAAACAAGTAGACCGTGATGGCAAATACAGCTATTCGGAAGTAAAATCGGTAAGGTTTTTAGGTAATAACCAAGCTATTTTCTTTGTTTATCCAAACCCAGTGAAAAACAATATTACTTTAAACTATTCAAGCAGCAGCAATCAGTTGCAATTGTTAGTGAGCGGTATTGATGGACAGGTTAAATTACGTACTACTGGCAGCACTAGTGATTTCAACAACCAGCTTAATCAAAAAGTAAAAGAATTGGCCAGAGGTGTTTATATTGTTCAAATTACCGACAATGGTGCAACTTATCAAAGTAAGTTTGTAAAGGAATAAACCCAACAACAATATATTTTCAAGAAGGGATGTTCAAAAGACATCCCTTTTTTTATTCCGTCCAAAGCCCCCCAAGCCCAAAGGACGGGGTGTTTTAAGGATTTATAGAAACAACAAGCCTCTCTCACGATATAAATACAGGATCTCTCCCCTTAAGCGAGAGAGAAGTTTCGATGAATGCCTATTGGATGACAGGCAACAATCTCAGCATAGAAATCACTATTTCTCGTTGAAATCTTTTTCAATAGCATCTTAATTTTGGTATTTTAGCTAAATGCCTCAATCCAGTAAAAACGCTTTCGCTATAGTCTTCTATTCCCAAAAGACAGTAGGAATCCTTTTGTTATTTTGTGTAGCTTTCCTACCAATCATTGCCAATTCGAGTGGGAAACTGGCATTTCCACAATTGTTAGATCAAACTTTAAGTATCCAATTGGGTAATACCGAAATCAGTGATAGTGTTGTTGAATTTATTTCTTTTAAAATCCTTAAAATGTAAACATGCCTAACATCCTTATTGAAACCGAAAGATGTTTTATTAGACCTTTAGCGATTACTGATGCTACTGGTATTTTTGAATTGGACAGCAATCCCAATGTACATGCTTTTTTAGGCAAAAATCCCATTAAAACCATGGAGGAAGCTGAAAATGCCATTAAATATATCCAGAAGCAATATGCAGACTTGGGTATTGGCAGATGGGCCATTATAGATAAAGCCAATGGCGATTTTGTAGGATGGACAGGTTTCAAATATATCATTGAACCTATTAATGGACATGTGAATTATCACGATTTGGGCTATAGGTTGGTGGAGAGATACTGGGGTACTGGCATTGCTACCGAAACTGCCAAGGCGTGCGTTAAATACGCTTTTGAAACCATGAATCTGGAGGCTATTTACGGCATTTGTGATGTAGAAAATTTAGGTTCTAAGAACGTTTTACAAAAATGTGGACTAACTCCTATAGCAATTTTTGATTTTGACGACACACCACATTATTGGTTTTCTTTGCAAAGAAAAGATTGGCAAAAGCTAGGCCTCCTTAAGTAACATCAATTATGAGTGAAAGATCCATCAGCAAACCGCTATTTATTATTATAGCCATTGCTATACCCCTATTGATTGCTTCTGTCGGCGTGTTTTTTGCTTTCAAATCCGTATTAAAAAACATGCAAACGTCCCTTAAAAACAATCATCATATCAGCTTTACTGTTTTTGCAAACAGCTTTAAAGACAAGGAAAAGTTTAAAGAGATAATGATTGATTTTTATTCCATGGCAAACATGGCCGAAGATATCTTCCCTTTGGATACGACTTTAAAGGGAAGAGAAAAAGCATTGTCGGACGTTAAAGACATTGGCGTTTATTACTGGAACAGAAACATCGAAATTATTGACAGTTTAAATAAATTAACGCATAGCAAAAGTGTACAGCCCAAAATAGTCGTTTACAAAACTTATAGCACCTTAAACAAGGAATACTACACCTTAATTTATAAGGCTTTAGCCGAAGGTAGCACCAAGTATGATACTGAGCTTAAAGCTTACGAAACGAAAATCAGCAAACTATCGAAGGAAATCTACATTAAATAGCCGATTGCATAATTTTTAACATAAATAAAGTGACATGGCGTTTTATGATTTAGCGAAACAAGAGCGAGATGTATTGGTGAAACAAATTCAAGAGGTTATCTTAAAAGAGATTACCGCAGTAAACCATCTCCCTATTCTTCCCTATTTTTCCGATGAGGACACTTACATTAGAAAAACGGCTTACCTCGCGATTGGAAAAATCTACAAAATGCATATTGGGCAATTGCCTAACATCATTAAGCTGTTAAACGAACTCTTCGTTCATGATGATTTTAAGGTAAGACAGACCGTAGTTAATGCTGCTGGCGAAATTGGCAAAAGTGATTTTATGGCTGTTCAATCTTTTTTTGATCAGGGGTTGTTAGACGAACATCATGCTGTGAGAAATGCCGTGATTGGTTCTGTAAAAAAGATGGGCGAAGTAAACCCTACTCCAGTATTAGCGTGGGCCGCAACTTACTTACAACATCCCGATAAAGAAATTAGACGTGAGATTTGCCATGGCATTGAACTTAGGGGTAGAAAACATCCACAGGACATTTTACCCATGTTGAAACAACTACAATTTGACCCAACAAAAAGGGTGAGCAGCACCTTAGTTCATGTGATTGGACAAATTGCCTACAAAAAGGGCTGCTTGGCTACGGTAATTGCCGATCTTAAAACTTGGCAGAACAAGGAATTGGTAGATCAAGCTATTCTAGAAATTATTGATGTTCATGAGCGGTATAAAGATTTCGCCGTTTTGAGTCAACAGGAGGCTATTGATTATATTTCCAAGCATTTTTAAATAGATCCTAGTTACAGGATCTTAATCATCGTTGCAAGGACAGCTTGTCCCGACTTTTCGGAAAAAGCAATCTTAAAGCGATAAAATTCAGTAGCTAGCGATATTTATTAGATTGCCTCGTACCTTGCAATGACAACATATCCAAGCTACTTAAACTGCCCCATAAATTCCTTAATGCTTCCTTTTAGGTTATTTGCATCGATATTTTTCACAAAAGCACTTCCTATAATGGCACCACTTGCATATTGACTTGCGGCTTGGTAAGTTTCCTTATTTGAAATTCCGAAACCAATCACTACTGGGCTTTTTAAGTTCATATCAGCAATGCGCTTAAAGTAAGCTGTTGCACTTTCAGAAACTGCCAAATTACTTCCAGTAGTTGCTGAAGAGGATACCAAATAGATAAAGGCATTGCTCAGCCGATCAATTTTGCGGATGCGCTCTTCTGATGTTTGTGGCGTTACGAGAAAGATATTGCTTAAACCGTATTTTTCAAAAGTTGATTGATACAATTCCTCATATTCATACATCGGCAAGTCAGGAATGATACAGCCATCCACCCCAACTTCTTGACATTTTTGGCAAAAAGCCTCTACACCGTATTGTAAAACTACATTTACGTATCCCATCAGCAAAATAGGAATGTTTACTCTTTGACGTAAATCTTTCAATTGCTCGAATAAAATGGGCAAGGTCATACCGTTATCCAATGCCTGTTTGCTGCTGGCTTGTATAATGGGGCCATCCGCTACGGGATCTGAATAAGGGAAACCTACTTCCAGAAAATCGGCTCCTGCTTTTTCTAATTCCTCGGCAATATCCAAGGTATCGTTCAAATTTGGGTAACCTGCGGTATAATAAATGGAGAGTAAATCTCTTTGTTGTTGCTGAAATAATTGTTGAAGTCTGTTCATTTCTTTAGCTTGACGTCATTGCGAGGAACGAAGCAATCTCTTGGCTTAAAGATTGCCACGTCGCTACGCTTCTCGCAATGACGGACTTTGTTTATAAATTAAAATATTTCATATAAGTTTCCATGTCTTTGTCGCCTCTGCCCGAAAGACAAACTACTACATTATCACCTGCTTTAAATTGCATTTTTTCGAGATAGGCCAAGGCATGAGCACTTTCAATGGCTGGAATAATCCCCTCATATTGGGTTAAAAGCAATCCCGCTTGTAGTGCTTCATCATCAGTAATCGAAGCATAAAGACCACGGCCTGTTTTAAACAAATGTGCATGTTGTGGTCCAATACCTGGATAATCCAATCCTGCCGAAACTGAATGAGGTTCTACCACCTGACCATCGGGCGTTTGCATCAAAATGCTTCTACTCCCGTGCAATACGCCTTCTTTTCCCAAAGTAGTAGTCGCTGCAGAAAAACCGCTGTCTACTCCTTTACCTGCTGCCTCAACCGCAATTAGCTTTACACTTTCATCAGCTATAAAATGGTAGAACATGCCCATTGCATTACTTCCACCACCTACACAAGCCAATACATAATCAGGTAATGATTTTCCAGTTTGCTCTTGTAGCTGCTTTTTGGTTTCGAAAGAGATGATGGACTGAAATTGCGCCACCATGTCTGGATAAGGATGTGGGCCAACCACCGAACCAATGATGTAATGAGTATCCACAGGATTAGCGATCCAATCACGCATGGCTTCGTTGGTGGCATCTTTAAGTGTTTTACTTCCCGAAGTTGCAGCGACTACTTTTGCGCCTAGCATTTTCATACGGGCTACGTTAGGTGCCTGACGTTTGATATCTACCTCGCCCATGTACACCACACACTCCAAACCACGCAGGGCACAAACGGTAGCGGTAGCCACTCCATGTTGTCCTGCACCAGTTTCGGCAATAATTCTTTTTTTCCCAAGCTTTTCGGCCAGTAAAATTTGGCCTATGGTATTGTTAATTTTATGGGCTCCTGTATGGTTCAGGTCTTCTCGTTTTAAGAATATATTTGCGCCGTATTTATCAGACAAACGTTTAGCCAAATAAAGTGGCGATGGCCTTCCTACGTAATCTTTGAGCAAGGCTTTAAATTCCTGCTGAAATTGTTCGTCGTCAATAATGGCTTGGTACTGTTGACGCAGTTCTTCTACGTTCGGATAAAGCATTTCGGGGATGTAAGCTCCACCAAAATCACCATAATATCCCTTTTCGTCTACAAAATAATTCATGTTATCTCTTTTTTGTCACACTGAGCATCGCGAAGTATCTATGAGATTCTTCGTTACTCTCGGAATGACAGTTTATTTTACATTATCAAAAAACTCTTTCAACTGTTCTATATCTTTCAACCCTGGTTCTAGCTCAAATTTACTGTTCACATCTATGGCGTAAAGCCTTGGGTCTTGTATTGTTTTAATTTGTTGTGCATGCTCCAATCCTATTCCTCCACTTAGAAAATAAGGTTGATCCAACTGGTAATCGTCAAGTAATTTCCAATCAAATACTTTACCAGAGCCTCCATGTGCGGGTGTTTGGGTATCAAAAAGGAAATAATCTACTATTGGAGCATAAGGTTCTAATTGTTTAAAATCAAAGTCAGGATGGACACCAAATGCTTTGATGACTTCTATGCCTGCACTTTTTAGTTCCGTACAATAGGCCACACTTTCTGCACCATGTAACTGTACTGCTTTTAACTGGTGCTTGGCTATTTTTATTTTCACTTCTTCGATCTCTTCATTTACGAATACCCCAACGGTTTTGATCTCAGCAGGGACATATTTAATGAGTTCGGCAGATACTTCACTAATGAACCTTGGAGATTTTGGATAGAAGATGAAACCCAAATAATCGGGATGTAAGTTGGCTACCTCAGCAATATTGGCCGCATGTTTCATTCCGCAAACTTTGATTTTCATTTTCATGATTATTTATTTAAACCACCTAAGACACCTTAGAACATTTTAGTTTTAACCATTAAGGAATTAAGAGTATTAAGTTTGGATATCGTCTTAATTTTCTTAACGCTTTATTTTTTTTACCAGCACTTTATTTTCACCATCTTAGGCACCTTAGCGCATTTTAGTTTTAACCATCAAGGAATTAAGAGTATTAAGTTTGGATATCGTCTTAATTTTCTTCATTTTCTTAATGTTTTATTTTTTTACCAGCACTTTATTGTCACCACCTTAGGCACCTTAGCGCATTTTAGACTTAGATGTTCTAAGTTGTTTTAGGTGGTTATACTATCCTGTTATCAAATTTTTAAAGCTTCCCAATGCTCTTTTGCTTAATAGGGATTCTTCTGCTTCGTAGTAGCAATCGGCGAAACTTACATTTTGCTTAATGGTTTGTATGGCTAACGCTGCATTACATAGCACCACATTCGTTTGCGCTTCCGTAGCCTCTCCATTTAGCACTTCCGTAAATATCTTCGCCGATGATTCGATAGTATCTCCGCCTTGTATTTGCGTTTCCTGTAATTCTTCGAAACCTAAATCGGCAATTTTTGTTAAGGCTTCTCCTTTTTTGCTGAAAGTTTTAAAATCGCAGGTCAACGATACTTCATCAAAGCCATCCACAGCGTGTATAATCGTATAATTTTTATCGGTTTGTTGATACAAATAGGCATAAATACGGGCCAGTTCTAAACTAAACACCCCTACAATCTGATTTTTCGGCTTTGCTGGATTACACATTGGCCCTAGCATGTTAAAAAAGGTTTTCACACCCAATTCCCTACGGATAGGTGCTACGGTTTTCATTGCTGGATTGAACAATGGGGCATGGATAAAACAGATACCCGCCTTTTCTAAACTACGTTTTAATTCACTTTCATCGTTGGTAAAATGATAGCCTAAATACTCCATTACGTTGCTGGATCCACAGCCAGAAGAAACGCCATAGTTACCATGCTTAGCTACTTTATGACCCGCTCCTGCTACTACAAACGACGCCAAAGTAGAAATATTGAAAGTATCCTTGCCATCGCCACCCGTACCGCAAAGGTCTACCAGTTCAAAGTCGGAGAAATCAACTTTCAGGCACAAGTCCAACATGGCATCGCGGAAGCCTTGCAATTCTTCTACTGTAATATTACGCATACAATAGGCCGTAATAAATGCCGCAATTTGAGCATGATTAAATTCGCCCATAGCAATAGAGGTCAGTATTTTTTGAGCCTCGGCACTGCTAAAAGTCTTGTTTTCAAAAAGGTGGTTAAGTATTTTCTTCATGGTTATCAACAAAAAAAGGTTGCCTTATCAGCAACCTTCTAAAATATTCTTATTAAAAAAATAAACGTACAAAAGGTCACATCACGCTATTGCGTTATGCCACCACCAAATTGTATTTACGTTTACTTGTCTCATTCTGTAGGCAAATATGTAATTGTTTTTCTTTAAATGCAAAAACGATTTCACTTTTTATGTAATATTTTTAAAAAAACCCTTCATGGTGAAAGAAAAAGTAGTGCCTTTTCCTATCTGGCTTTGTACTTCGAGCTTACCAGCGTTAGCCAATACAAATTCTCGACAAATGATGAGTCCTAAACTGGTTCCTTCTTCTGCCGATGTGCCTTTGGTTCCTGTTGCAGAGAGTTCAAAAAGCTTCTCAATTCTGGATTGACTAATGCCTACCCCATTGTCCATCACCTCGAACTTAATGGTATGCTTGTCTATGGCTTTCGCTTTTAAAGCAACCTGCCCACCTCTTTCGGTGAATTTAATGGCATTGGCCAATAGGTTTCTGACCACAAAATCAAAATGGTCGGCATCTGCTTTAAGCACTACCCCTTCTTGTATATCAACATCCAAGGTAATCCCTTTTTCTGCTGCCGACTCTTGTAATAAGCCCAAGTTACGATAGACATTAACCACAGGATTAAATTCAGAAATGTTCAATCGAACACCCTTAATTTGCATTTGCCCCCATTTAAGCAACTTATCCAATATCTCTAAACTGCTGTCGCAATGGGCTACTAGCTTCCCTACCATCTTTTCCTGCATATCTTGGTCCAATTCCTTATCGGAAATTAGTTTAAGAATGCTAATGGTAGATACCAATGGCGAACGAATATCATGGGCTATAATGGAGAAAAACTTATCCTTGATCTCATTACTTTCTTCCAGCTCTTTATTGGCTTTGGTCAGTAATTTATTCAAATGTCTAGAACGAAAATAGTTGCCTAAGGTAACAATGAGTACTAAAAATATGGCAATGGCTACATAAAGATAGATGTTTTTAATCATCTTCTGCTCCTTGGTTTGCGCTGTGAGCTCGCTGAGCTGAGCTTTGGATTTCTCCAACTCATAAGCATTCTCTAAGCTCGAAACCTGTTTCATCATATCAGTATAAAATACCTGCTCGGCCAAACTGTTCCGCTGCTCGCGATAATAAAGTGCCTTGGCTAAATTCCCTTTTGCTTTATATAAATCGCCAATATTATCCAATGCCGCAATTTGCTGTCGGTACATTTTATGTTTTTCAGCAATTTTTAAAGCCTGAGAAAGATAAAAGAGTGCACTATCTGGTTGATTTTTAACATACACTTGAGAAAGTTCAATCAAGGTTGACTGCTCCCTAAGCACATTTTTAATTTCCCTAGTAAAGGCCAGTGCTTCTTTATAGATGCTGATGGCCTGATTACGCTTGCCACTTTTGTAATAAGCCGTACCCAACTGCACCAATAAACTAATCCTTAAACCATTAAAATCTGGTCGATTGCTTTTAGAAAGGCCTTTATTTAAATAGGCAATCGCCTTGTCGTACTCTCCTATTTTGGTGTACACATTGCCATAGTTAATGTACATGTTTAGCGAGAGGTTAGATAACGGAATTTGACGATCAATTTCTTCGGCCATGCGTAAATTACTCAAGGCATTTTCATACTCTCCTAAGGCATAATAAGCCTCTGCAAATACGACCCTTCCTTCCAGCATTCCTAACTTATGACCGTTTTTTTCGCTGATATTAAGAGCATCCATAAAATAGGCCAAGGCTTTATCGTAGTTCCCTTTACGCTTTTCGACCACACCCAACCTCACTAAAGTAGCGGCCAAGCCAATATCATCACCCGCATCCCTATAAATGGTTTCGGCTTCCAAATATTTTTCCCGAGAATCCTTATACCTCGTGGCATTGTCGTCAATCATGCCGTATTGGTTAAGCAAGGCTGCTTTGCCCAACAGGTCGCCCTGTGCTTCAGCCACTTTAAGGCCTTGTTTTACAAAATAAAGTGCCGAATCTGGGTTAAGGTATCTGTAATATTTAACGATTTGGATGTAATCCTTGCTATTATTTAGGGCGTGAGAAGGCCGCTGGGCAAAAGCTCCCGAGATGAAGAGGTGATTTAACAAAAATCCTAACAAGACAAAAATGAGCGTTTTTTGCTTGTGACGCGTCATTATTTAATCAGGGGATTTTTTTCTTTAGTGAAAAGTTCAAATACTTTTTTATCGGCAAATGCCGGAAACAACTTATTGACCCAAACGGCAAGTTTACCTTGTCTTGTCATGATCAAGGTACGTTTCTTTTGTTCAATACCATCGCAAATGCGCTGTGCCACTTCTTCGGCAGTCATCATTTTTCCTTCTTCCATACTGGTTTCCCCATGGGCAGTTCCGTCTTGCGATAAAGCAGCCACACGGATATTGGAAGTGGTAAATCCTGGACAAGCCACCATTACATGTACGCCCGTTTTCAGTAACTCGGTACGTAATGATTCCATAAAACCGTTCATGGCAAATTTAGAAGACGAATACCCAGTACGTCCAGGTAAACCTCTATAACCCGCAATAGAAGATACGGCTACGATACTTCCAGTGGTTTTTAAAATCTCTGGCAAGGCATATTTAGTGCAATAAACGGTGCCCCAAAAGTTCACATCCATCAAATTTTTAAGTACCGAAAGGTCTAAATCTTTAAATAAAGCTCGCATGGATAAACCTGCATTGTTAATGAGCACATCCAGCTTGCCAAATGTGAGGATGGTTTGTTTAACCAATGCTTCGCAATCTCCTTCCTTGCTCACATCGGCCTGTACAGCCAAAGCTTTAACGCCGTATGCTTTCTCCAGCTCTGCGGTAATTTCGCAAAGGGTTACATATTGGCGTGCGGCAAGTACAATATTAGCACCCCGCTTTGCCATTTCCTGTGCCAGTGCTTTTCCAATACCAGAAGATGCGCCAGTGATGACTACCGTTTTATCTTTTAAACTCATAAATTACTTGATTAGGGTGTTTTCATAAGGTACACGAGTAGCAATAGAGCGACCAAGTGTCACCTCGTCTGCATATTCAAGCTCGCCACCGAAGGCTATTCCTCTAGCAATAGTAGTAATGGGGATATTAAAATCTTTCAATTTTTTATGTAGATAGAACAATGTGGTATCCCCTTCCATATTAGCGCTTAAAGCTAAGATAATTTCTTTTACCTCGGAGGTTTTTACCCGTTCTACTAAATCTTCAATGGTTAAATCCGAAGGGCCAATACCATCCATGGGCGAAATCAATCCTCCTAAAACGTGATATACGCCAAAATATTGATTGGTATTTTCAATGGCCATCACGTCTCTAGCATCCTCAACCACACAAATCACTTCTTTTTCTCTTTTTGGTGCCGAACAGATATTACAAATGTCGTAATCAGAAATGTTATGACAAACCCTGCAATTTTTGATTTCGTTCTTGAGTTTGATCAAGGTGTTTCCAAATTGGGCTACTTCAGCCTGTTCTTTTCCTAAAAGATGCAAAACCAAGCGTAATGCCGTTTTTTGGCCAATACCTGGTAACTTACCAAACTCATTCACTGCATCTTCGAGTAACTTGGAAGAAAAATTCATACTGCAAATTTATTAGTTATTTACCACAGATGCACAGATTATTTGATCTCTTATGAGATTTAATCATCTACTTTAATGAGATAAACTTCAACTCCATTTTATTTTTACTAACTTTTGCTGTTTTTAAAAACCATGTTGCAAGTTTTAGCAAGTTTTTGCTACTTTTAGCAACAAATCAGATTATATATGAGTCCAACATTACTACTGTGCTTCTTAGTAGGCTACTTTGGCGTCTTAATCGCAATTGCATTTGCGACGTCGAAAAATTCATCCGACAACTCGACCTTCTTTTTGGCAAACAAAAACTCTAAATGGTATTTGGTTGCGTTTGGGATGATTGGAACGGCATTATCGGGGGTGACTTTTATTTCGGTACCAGGTGAAGTTGGTGCTCCAGCAGGTAATCAATTCCAATATTTCCAGTTTGTTCTAGGAAATGCGGTCGGGTTTATCATTATTGCAACGGTATTATTGCCCTTGTACTACAGGATGAATTTAACATCCATTTATAGTTATATAGAACAACGATTAGGTTATTATAGCTACAAAACAGCCGCTTTTATTTTCTTGGTGAGCAGAACCCTTGGCTCGGCCACAAGATTGTACTTGGTAGTGATTGTATTGCAACGTTTCATATTCGACACTTACGGCGTTCCTTTTTGGGTAACGGTACTGATTTCATTAGGTTTAATTTGGTCGTACACCTTTAAAGGCGGTTTAAAGACCATCATTATTACGGATACCTTGCAAACGTTTTTCTTGGTATTATCTGTTTTCCTTACCATTTATTTTATCTGCGATAGCTTAAGTCTAAGCATCCCACAAGCCTTTGAAACCATCAAAAGCAGCAGTTACTCTAAAATCTTTTTCTTTGAAGATTTCTTAACCAGCAAGTTTTATTTCAGCAAACAGTTTATTGGTGGCGTTTTTGTAACCATTGCCATGACGGGTCTTGATCAAGATTTGATGCAGAAAAACCTGAGCATGAAAACCATTGGGGAGGCACAAAAAAACATGTTTACCTTCACTGGTATCTTTGTGGTACTGAACATTTTCTTTTTAAGTGTTGGTGCTTTGCTTTATATTTTCGCTACTAAAAATGGTATTGAAATTCCTTTGGATCATATCACTGGCAAACCAAGAACGGATCTTTTGTTTCCTGAAATTGCATTGAACCATTTAACCACTATTCCTGCTATTGTGTTTATGCTGGGTTTAACAGCAGCTACTTTTGCCACTACCGATAGTGCTTTAACTGCTTTAACGACCTCTTTCTGTGTAGACTTTTTGGGCATGAACAAAAAAGAAAATGCAGAAAAGAAAGATGCGGTGAAGAAAAGACACATTGTACACGTTGTTTTTTCGCTATTGATGTTTTTCGTGATCATCATCATCAATTCCCTAAATAGTTCATCGGTAGTGAGCTTAATTTTCTTGATTGCTTCGTACACTTATGGACCGTTATTAGGTTTATATTCCTTTGGACTATTTGTAAAGTCACGTGGTTTGCACGACAAATTAGTTCCTTTGGTGTGTATCGTCTCTCCTATCCTTTGCTATTTATTGGCTACTAATACAGAGAAACTATTGGACGGCTATGTTTTTAGCGTAGAACTTATTTTAATCAATGGATTTATTACTTTTATGGGACTATTGCTGATCAGCAAAAAAACAGATCAGCAAACTAGATTTTAAAACCCAAGTAAAAAGTATGAATAGTGAAGAGAAGATAAGAAGTGCATTTGCCAACAAAGACTGGCAAGAAATTAAAGTAACTGATAGCTGGCAGATTTTTAAAATCATGGCCGAATTTGTAGATGGTTTTGAGAAGTTATCGAAGATTGGGCCATGTGTAAGTATTTTCGGTTCGGCTAGAACTGCAGAAACCAATCCCTATTACCAAATAGCCGTTGAATGTGGCCGTTTGCTTACCGAACGTGGCTACGGCGTAATTACTGGCGGTGGACCAGGTATTATGGAAGCTGGAAATAAAGGCGCCCATATGAATGGTGGTAAATCTGTAGGTTTAAATATTGATTTACCTTTTGAGCAGTTCCACAATAAATATATTGAGCCTAGCCGTTTGCTAGAATTTGATTACTTTTTTATCAGAAAGGTAATGTTCATGAAATACTCGCAAGGCTTTATTGTATTGCCTGGCGGTATGGGAACCATGGATGAACTTTTTGAAGCCTTAACCTTAATCCAAACAGGTAAAATTGCTCGTTTCCCTATTGTATTGGTAGGCTCTGCTTACTGGGGCGGATTGGTTGATTGGCTAAAAAACACCATGTTGGAGAAAGAACATAACATTCATGCAGAGGATTTGAACTTATTCAGATTGGTGGATACGGCCGAAGAAGCTGCTGAACATATCTTTAGGTTCTACGACAAATATGTATTGAAACCAAACTTCTAGGTGATCAAAAACCTGAAATTGAAAAGCCTTATAGAACGACAAATTCTATAAGGCTTTTTTATGTGGTCAGGATTCTCTAAAAATTGTTACAATCCAAACAAGTAATCGCTTCGTATGTTGTGTAAATTTGTTTTTTGGCCTTCAATTGCAGGTATTTTGTAACGCAAGGTTGGATAAACCATCTAAGATGAAAAAGCTATCATGGAAAAAACAGTAACATGGACAAAGGGCGTATTTGATAGTTCTTATCAAATCTTCTGCAACGGACAAATTTGCGGCAATCTCATTTTTAACACCTGGAACAACCATGCGGTAGGCATTATGTCGCAAACCAACTATCAATTTAAATGTAAAGGTTTTACAGACACTACGGTAACCATATATGGCGATAACCATGTGGAGCTGGGCAACATTAAAATGAATGTATGGCAAATGCGTGCCATCATTAACTTACCTGGGCAAATTCCCTTATCATGGAATTACAGTAATGGTTGGTTGAGCCAATGGACCATTAGTAATCATCAAGAAACACAAATCCACTATAAAGCATCTTCGGGTTCGGGCATGGTAGCAGGACAAAACCTAGACGATGAACTGGCCTTACTTGTTGGGCTTTACATCCGCGAATTCTTTTCTCGTTTGCTAGTGGCTTTTATTTCTTTGGTTGCTATCCTGGTGATCCTTAGGGATATTTAAAGGTGGGTAACTCCGCCACTTACCACCAGTTTCATGGCATCGGCCGCACTCATGTTTAAAGGTTTTATTTTTTCCTTTTTAACGATGTAGATCTGCCCTGCAAAAGAATATGAAAATGGAAAGTAAACAATGGCCTCATCAAGCATATCTAGTTTACTCAAATCGTTTTGCGTAAGGAAACCAATACGTTTCATATCTCCTTCGGTTTCTACCAATACGGGATGATTGAACTTTTTCTCATCTCCCACAAAAGCTTCTGTTAAATCCTTAATGGAGGTATAGATGAAGTTGAATAGTGGCAATTTGTTTAGCCAGCGCTGAAACCAATTGTACATGGGTTCGGTCACGAAATAGGTCACGAAAATACCTGCACCGAGAATAATCAAGATGACCAGCGCCAAACCCAGCCCAGGAATATTCCTACTCTCCCCAGTGGTTGGGTTAACCCCAAAAATACTGTTGATATTCACCCAACTGTCTACCGTGGTTACCGCCCATACTACAATAAAAATGCTTAGGGCAATGGGCACCACAATTAACAATCCTCTAATCAGGTAGTTCAATAAGGCTTTTCCAATTCTATTCATAGCGCAAAACTAGGCAATTTTGAACAGTTTTCAGTTGGCAATTCTCAGTTAACCCGTTAAACGATTAAGCGGTTAAACCGCCTTCTACTCAAAATAATAAACCCTTTTTACTCTTTGCGATACGTTGGTGAGGATTTCGTATGGAATGGTTCCGATGGCCTTGGCTAAATCCACAATGCTATGTTGGTGGTTAAACACAATGACTTCATCGCCAACGTTCAGCGATAGGCCCGTGATATCCAACATGCACATATCCATACAAATAGACCCAATGGTAGGCACCAGCTTTCCGCCCACCAACATTTTCCCTACGCCATTACCAAAAGCTCGGCTGTAACCATCGGCGTAACCAATTTTAATGGTTGCAATAGTCCCACCGTTGGGCAGTACTCCCCTTCGGCTATACCCTACCGTTTCGCCTGCTGCCAAATGCTTAATCTGCGAAATAGTCGTTTTCAATACGGCTACCGTTTGTAGTTCATCAAGAGATTTTTGTGCGGCATCAAAACCGTACAAACCAATTCCCAACCTCACCATATCAAACTGATATTTGGGCCAACGGCTAATGCCCGAAGTGTTCAATACATGTCTAATGGGCGAATAGCCAAGTTCGGCAACAATTTGTTGGTACATGCTTTGGTAACTGGCCACTTGTTGTTCGGTAAACGCATCATGTTGCGCATCATCGGTAGCTACCAAATGCGTAAAAACAGAAACCACTTTTAGTTTTTGGTTGCCTTTTAATAAATGGAGTAATTCTGCTAAATGTTCCTCCTGAAAACCCAAACGATGCATCCCTGTATCCAACTTCAAATGCACAGGAAAATTATTGACACCCTCTGGCAGAAAGTGCAGAAACTCCCGCAACAGCTCCAAACTATAAATTTCGGGTTCCAATTTGTACCTCAACATGGCATCAAAGGCAGAAGGTTCTGGACTCATTACCATTAATGGCAAGGTAATTCCTGCTTTGCGCAAGGTAATGCCCTCGTCTACATATGCCACCGTCAGGTAATCTACCTTATGGTGCTGTAATAAATTAGCAATTTCGAAACTTCCACTACCATAAGAAAAGGCTTTCACCATGGCCATGGTTTTTACGCCTGGGGCTAATTTGGTTTTATAAGATTGTAGGTTGTTCAGCAGGGCATTGAGGTTAATTTCCAGTACCGTATCATGTATTTTCTGCGCCAATCGTTTAATGATTCTTTCGAACTCAAATTTACGGGCACCTTTTACCAAGATGGTTTCGTGGTTAAAATTGAGCTGCGCTACATGGTTCAAAAAATCATCGGTATCCTTAAAAAAGGACTTTTCCATTTCAAACAAATGCGCATGGGCAGTAATATGTTCGCCCACCCCAATTAATCGGTTAATTTGCTTTTGCTTTAATAACAAAGCAATTTCCTGATACAGTTGATCTGCCGTTTTACCCGTTTCCTGCAAATCAGATAAGATTAAGGTACGTTTGGGATGCTGGTTTTGTTGGTTAAGGAAATCTAAGGCAATGGCTAAGGAAGAAATATCTGCACTGTAGCTATCATCAATCAGCGAACATTGGTCTATACCGTTCACCAACTGCAAACGCATGGCTACCCTGTTCAGTTTCGAAAGTCTCGCAACCACTTCTTCCGCAGCATAGCCCATAGCCAATAAAGTTGCCCAGCAAATCACTACGTTTTCTATAGAAGCCGCATCCGTAAAAGGAACCACCACCGCAATTTCCTTGTTTTGATAGTTGGCAAGGATGCGGGTACTGCTATTTTCGGTCATCACCTTCGTGATTTGCAAATCTGCCGACTGTACAAAGCTCCAAGTGAATTGGTGCTTCCCTGGTAATTCAAGGTCTTTTGTTAGGATATGTTCAGGTGCGTAAACAAAAGTCTCTACGTCCTTAAACAGTTTCAGTTTTTCCTTTAACTTCTCTTCCTTGCTGGCAAATCCTTCGTCGTGTGCTTCCCTAATATTCGTCAACACCCCTATGGTGGGTTGTATGATGTTGGCCAGTTTTTCCATTTCATGGGGTTTGGAAATACCTGCTTCAAAAATGCCTAATTGGTGATGCAGATTTAACTGCCAAACGGCTAAGGCCACCCCTATTTGCGAGTTATAACTCTTAGGGCTGCGTACCACTTGTTCATCTGCCGAAAGCAATTGGTACAACCATTCCTTAACAATGGTTTTGCCATTACTGCCTGTAATCCCAATCACCTTTAATGCATACTGGCTGCGATGAAAAGCCACTAACTGTTGTAGCGCCTCGAGGGTATCGGGTACTTCAATCCAATTGGCGGCTGGAAACTGCTTGGTATCGACCGCTTGGGAGACTACAAAATTCCTGATCCCTTGCTGATAGGCATTGGCAATGAACTGATGTCCGTCTCTTTGTGCCTTAATGGCGAAGAACAAACTATGTGGGGCATCGGCCAAACTACGGCTATCGATAATTAAGCTCTTAATATGTGCTTGTGGATGGTCCAAAAAGCTTTTGCCATTTAAAATTTCTGCAATTTGTTGGATGGTGTAGCTTTCTTTCGTCATGGCCATGATAGGTTAATGGGAATTTTTTACGAATTTCAGCAAATATTTATGAAAACCGATAAAGAAAAGAAATACAATTACGATAAAAAAACAGCTTTACAGAAAGCTGCCAATTGGTGTGCTTTTCAGGAACGCTCCCAGCAGGAAACCAGGGACAAGCTTTATGAATGGCAAATGCGACCTGATGAAGTGGAAGATATTATTGCCACTTTAATTGCCGAGAACTTTTTAAACGAGGAACGTTTTGCTTTTGCCTACGTTTCGGGAAAGTTCAAAATCAAGAAATGGGGAAAGCTCAAGATTAAACAGGGTTTGAAATTGAAAAGGGTACCTGATCTCCTCATCAAAAAGGCGATGAACAGCATTGATGAGGATGAGTATTTGGAGACCTTGCAAACCCTACTTGAAAAGAAGCAGGCCTTGGAGCGGGAGAAAAATGTTTTAAAGCGTCAATTGAAGCTTTTAAACTATCTTCAAAGCAAGGGTTATGAAAAGGATTTGATCTTTACTTTACTAAAATCATCTTAATTTAAGCATTGATTTTACAACAGTGAAAGTATATAAATATGAAAAACAACGACTTAGATTGTACTGTTAAATTTTTATTAAATATTTCTTGGCAAAAATATAAATCTGCGTATATTTGCATCACCAAAACGGAAATGGCGTCTTAAAGAAGCTTGAAAGTTTTGAAATATCGGATGATATTAACAATGCGAAAGTAGCTCAGTTGGTAGAGCACAACCTTGCCAAGGTTGGGGTCGCGAGTTCGAATCTCGTCTTTCGCTCTAAATGCCTTCCTACCAGGGGGCATTTAATTTGAAAAGCATTTATTGCTTGCTGAAGTGGTGGAACTGGTAGACACGCAGGACTTAAAATCCTGTGCCCTCAACAGGCGTGCGGGTTCGATTCCCGCCTTCAGTACAAACCTTCTTTATTCAGATAAAGAAGGTTTTTTTTCGAGATCTCCTCTTGAGGATTCCTTGAAAAGAAAATGCGAAAGTAGCTCAGTTGGTAGAGCACAACCTTGCCAAGGTTGGGGTCGCGAGTTCGAATCTCGTCTTTCGCTCTGAGAAGCTCCGTACATACGGGGCTTTTTTTGTTTAAAAGCGTCTTGCTTGTTGGTGAAGTTGATAAACACGTCCCGATTTAATACGAAAAAGCTGACTTATCCTCCGTTTATCAGATCAAAAAAAGCATACCATATAGAAAAATAAATGAATTTTTGGCAATTATATTTTAATTAAATAATATTTAAAGCTTATTAAAATCATTCTTATTCACTAATACTTTATATTAATCAGAACGACAACAAAACGTTATCAATTATTGATTCTAGAGTTGGATTTTAATTTAGCTAAGATGTCTTTCTGAATAATTTGGGGTACACTTTCATAATGACTAAACTGTGTGGTGTAAGACGCACGATATTCGCTTATAGAATGTAATGTTTTTAGATAGTCTAACATTTCGTTCAAGGGTACATAAGCAGTGAGTACTTCTAAATTATTTCGTTTGTCCATCCCTTGCAGCATACATCGGCGACGATTAAGGTCAACTAATATATCAACAAAAAATTGTTCGGGAGTAAGTATTTCTATCAACATGATAGGTTCTAAAATAATTGGTTTTGCCTTATATACAGCTTCACGGAAACCATTTTTAGCACAAAGTTCAAATGACAGTGCATCAGATTCTACTGTATGGAATGAACCACCAAATAGAGTAATCTTCATATTCTCCAAAGGGAAACCCGCCATCGGACCATAATTCATAGAAGTTTCGAACCCCTTACGAATGAATGGTATAAAATCCTCTGGTACTACACCACCTACAACCCTATTGACAAATTGAAATCCACCTTTACCTTCTGAAAGAAACGATTGATCAGCTGGACCAATCTCGAATTGGATATCTGCGAACTTACCACGACCACCAGATTGCTTCTTATAGATTTCTCGATGTAAAACACTTGCTGTCAGGGCCTCCTTGTAAGCAACTTGGGGTATTCCTGTGTTGATTTCCACCTTGAATTCATGATTAATTCGCAAGATGGTTTTAGAAAGATGTAATTCATTTATACAACGCAAAATGATCTGACCTGTATCTTCATCAAGTTCTACTCCAAGTGTAGAATCTTCCTCAGCCAATTTGGTGATACTCCTACTTAATCTTTCTATTTCAGATTGTATCTTCGGTTCTACAGAGATAGCGATCACACGCAAAGGGCCGTAAATACGATTTTTGAAATAATTTTTGATAGCATCAAAACGATTGGGATTCAGCATCCACATTACATCATCAAGGCTTTTTGCAGTAGCTTTTTTGGCAATTACACTCAAGTCATCCTCATCTAACATTGGTAGTTCTTGATCCTGATATACCCCTTCTGCAACATTTAAAAACAAACTTTCATCATTCAAAACCAAACCTAAATTTTTGAAGGCTTTATCAAAAAACAAGTTCATTTCAGCATTCATTCGATCAAAGTAGTATCCGTGATACATCCACATCGCAGATTGTAGCAAGGGCTCATTTCCTATGCTTTCTAATAAGGATCGGAACTCACTCAATACATTTACAAACTTTATAAATCCCCAAACTCCTTTGGCCATTTCATTTTTTTCATTTAATGACAAGACTTCCTTTAAAACTGAAGACGAGCCCAACACCTCCAAAACACCATTCAAACGGGTATAGCCCGCTTGGCTGTCATCCTCATACCAGACATAGTCAAGCATTCCTAAAAACCTTACAACATCTTCATCTTCCCTTAAGATTCTATTCAAGGTCATAAATATATGATATGCTCCAATAGCAGCACTATTATCTTCTGGGATTTTAAACTCTTTTCTATCTGTAGAAAAAAATTGAAGTGTAAAAGAAGTCAATAAATAGGGATAGCGTTCCTCATAATAGTTAACTATAGAAGGGTTATTGAGTACCAATTGTAATTCCGAAATCGTATCACGATCCAAATCACGGTCCAAATACCCTGCCAATACCCCAATAAAAAGCAGATTGTACCATTCAATTAAGGCATCAATCTCAAATCGTTTTATCAATTCCTCTCCATACACTCCTTTTGGAATATGGAACCTCAAAAGATGATCAAACTCTTCTGAATTATGCTCTTTTATAAATGATTGGACAACATTGAAACCATTATTGGTCTTACCTTGATTCCGGTAAATGACCTTTAGAGATTGTAAATTGCGATCAAATTCTTGGCTAGTCATTATCAAAATAGGCTTTTTAATAATTCAAATGGTTTATTATAGATATCATTAGGCTTACAAACGCCGATGTGGGACTCTCCTGGGACTACCTTAGCTGGAACATCTCCCAAATACTGGATATTCCTAACAACCTTATCTCCCTTTGCGTAGACCACTAATTTTGCTTTGGTAAACTCTCCCCTCCCTGAATTCTGCAAATGTTCCGTCTGACTTCTGATTTGGTCAATAATTCCATTTGGCGTAGTTGGATCAAGATCAGAAAGTATAGGATATCTAAATTTCACAAAAATCCCTAGCAAATTCATTATTCCAGGAAGCGCTTGTGTAGCCAATGAGATTATATTTGCCCCCTGATGTGCTGGAGCAAATAAGGCCAGGTTAGTTTTGTCCATCCAAGAGACACCTGAATGATATGCTAACAACAGTACCTGCCTAGCGAGGATCGCACCAAGCGAATGTGCTACAATTACAATACGATTGTAGGTTCGTTCAGCAAGTCCCATATCAGCAGGTAAAATGCCAGATGCCAAGGGGTTTTCAGCCAAACATAGAAAAGCATAAAGTTCTGCTGCATGATCCCCAGCTTGTCCTTTTAAGGTATCATAGCCGTAAAACAAGATATCTGTTTTGACAAATAACGGATCCAAAAGTAGCATCGTTGAAAAGTTATTCCAAGTCCCCAAGGCGCTCCCACCAAATCCATGAACAAATACGATTAAGGAGTTAGGCTCCATGAAGGAAAAAAAGGATTGAGAATTAATCCCATAAGAAGACGGAATTCCAGGTGTATGATTCACCATAATTACTTGTTAATAAGTGTGATTTAAATCAAGATATAATAAAAAAATCAATATTTAAAATATATAATTCAGTTTCAAATTGAGCAAATATTTTGGTTTAAAAAGATACATATACCGACTTGACTTTGTGTTAAAAAAGGTGAACATAAAGCTTATGCCTACAATACATAATACAAGAGCTTTTATGATGTATTGTAATAAGAAATAAAGCTCAATTAGTCGCTTTCTCTACCAATTCATTCTGTCCAGATTGATAAAGATGCACATCTAAATGCTGTCTGGTAATTGGCAGAAATTGTTGAGATCTTAATTAAAGCTCATTTAAGATTTATTCACGAGCCAAGACAATCTTCGTAACACTCCCTTTTCAAACGCACGTCTTCTCAATCATTGGTACATGTGCGCTCAAGAGACACCCTACTTGTCATTCCGAGTATAACGAGGAATCTCCAATTGAAGCACTTATGAGATCCTTCGCTACCGAAGTGTCGGTACAGGTAACGCTCTGGATGACAGAAGAACGCTACCTAGTTGTCGGTATAGGTAATGCTCTGGAAGATAAGTCCCCTATTGATGACGAAGTAGGAATGGATGAGCCAATGAACTAGCGACCCAATAAAAAAACCCGTGGCAGCATACTTGCTACCACAGGTTAAATGAATAATGCAATGGTTTATAAAATAAAACTGGTTAATACATTACTGTATGTACGTTGCGGAGCTGCACTTATGCCTGTTACACGAAATTCGTACTGCACGCCACTCTCCAAACCTGTAATGATGATTTTACTTTTGGTATCTACCACCACATCCCATTTTTCCGCCCCCTTTTTACGATTTTCAAATTGGTAACCACGAGCGTTATCAATGGTCTTAACACTCAATTTAACAGTACCTATATCACTAGGTTCAACCACAAAGTTCTGCGGCTTAGCTAAAACGCCAACAGGTTCTGGGGCTTTGGTCAAGCTAAAACCTGAAGTGGCCAAAATTTTACCATCATCCTTTGCAGTATATTTTACATACAAAGAAAGTTGCATTAAAAGGCCAGTCAATATTTCACGTTTGCTGTCACGGTCCATGATATTGGCCTTGGTTGGCGCTTCTTTGGCCAGTACTATGGCTACTTCCAAATCATCAGTAGCCGCTTTAATAGCTGCCAGTGAAGGATCAGGTGTAGGAAAATACACATTGTTCGTTAAACTGCTAGTGATTAATTGTGCCTTTCCTACTAATTCAGAATCATTGTACTTACTTAAAGACGTAGCAATGTCTACTTTTTTCATAAAAAGATAATTTATAGTTGATTATTTAATTGATTACTACATTGGGACTAATTTTTAAGGGTTGTGAGTTTAGGGGCTTGGAAATAGTGAAAATGCAAAAACGAATGGCAGATGAGGTGCAAAGGGAATTTGCTGAAAAAACAGAAGATACTGTAGGGACACCAGTAACAAGCGTTGAACCATCAAGGATACACACTGCTTGGGGATATTTTAACGAATTGGAAATGGCAATTGCCGAAAAGTAAAAAGGAATTGTATCGCTGAAGGCATATACTTTCCTCATGGAATGATTTAGCTTAGGATAAAAGATGTTCATGTAGGTGGATGTTTTCTGTTTTTCTTTTACATAGCAATAAAAATTAAAGAGAATTTACGGCTTGAAGGAGATGGAGGTAGCTGATATGAAATCAAATTTATTATTCGACAATGAGATTGTCAAGTATTTTTTTCTTTTTTATTTTGTGAATCAGTCAGTTAGAGCTTTTATGTTTGAACAATGAGCGTTACAAACCTCAGGTTTTCCTCAAGAAACCTCAGGTTTTCCCCATGAAACCTAAGGTTTTTCCCATGAAACCTCAGGTTTTTCCCAAGAAATCTCTGGTATTTCCTTAGAAACCTCAGGTCTTTCCTAAGAAACCCCAGGTTTTTCCCGAGAAACCTCAGGTATGTTCCAGCAAACGTAAGGTTGTTATCTAACGCTTCCTAGCCGTTAGCGAGGACTACTAAGCAGCTACGAAGTAAACCTAGCCAAACCAATACCCAGTTCAAAGATCTCTCCGCTACGGTCGAGATGACGAAGTAGTAACGGGAAAATCGTTAATAGAACGTCATTCCCGTGAAAACGGGAATCATAAAGCGCTTTAAGATCCCCGCATACGCGAGGATGACGATGTAGGAACGGGATGAGCTTATAGACCAATGGAGATCCTTCGCTACCGAAGTATCGGGACAGGCAACGCTCTGGATGACAGATATGGAGGATAACCAGTTAAACGATTAAACAAATAACCATTGCTTAAAAAGATCCTTCGCTCCCGAAGTGTCGGGACAGGTAACGCTCTGGATGACAAACATAGTTGGATAGCAAAGTCCAAAGATATTACTTCGTAGCTGCTTCGCGGTCTCCGCTACGGTCGAGATGACGAAGTAAGAACGGAAAAACCGTCAATAGAACGTCATTCCCGTGAAAACGGGAATCATCAAACGCTTTAAGATCCCCGCATACGCGAGGATGACGATGTAGGAATGGGATGAGCTAACAAATGAACCAGTGAACCAATGAACCAACAACCACCAGAGATCCTTCACTACCGAAGTGTCGGTACAGGTAACGCTCTGGATGACAAGATGGGAACGGGATGAATTAAGCAGGTTCCTACTACCATTCCCAAGTACTCCTCTCGCTCTTTTATGGAGAACCGAAGCAACCTTAAATCGTTTTTTTTAAGAAAAAATTCTAATGAATTGCTTTTTTTTATATTTTTCAAAAAAAAACGCTCATGCTATCTAATACATTTCGACGTCCTTGTAATTCTGTTACAGTTTCCAACAGGTTATTATTGCCAGTTCCGACACTTCTCATATTTCTAACGTAACTCATCTCATGAAAAGACTTAGTTTACTTATCTTATTTTCCATAGCATTTTACTTCTATGGATACGGGCAAGCATTAAAGAGCTATGTCCCTCCATCACCAACTGCTGCCAGTTTAGGCATATTTGGGGATATACCTGTTAGCTACTATAACGGACTTCCAAATATCTCAGTACCTCTTTTTAATATTCCTTTAAGTGGATTAGATTTTGCCTGTGATTTAAATTATAGTGCCGATGGGTTAAAAATTTTCAATGAAAGCTCTTCAGTTGGGCTTCACTGGTCAATTAGCAATACGGCAATGATCACTAGAAATTTGAGGTTATTGGATGATTTTTCCGCTAATGGATATTTTAAAGTACCTCCAGCCAATCGCACATTAGGAAGTGGAAAAGATCTCGAACCCGACATCTTCAACTATTATATCAATGGCAGGTCTGGAAAATTTCTAATTGACTATTCAAGCTCTTCTTATATTATTCGTTTTATAGGGGGAACCGAAGATCTAAAAATAGAAATTATTAATGGCGATAATTTTAGAATTACTGATACTTACGGCAATATATATAGATTTGAAAAGAAAGAATATCAATCTCAAAAAACTGGATCTAGTGCAACCGTAAATTATATCTCTGCTTGGTACCTCACCACTCTTGAAACGGTTAATAAGGATGTAATGACCATTGCTTATAAACAAAACACGCCAAAAATCATCCACGACTACTCCAGTAGTGTATCTTTAGCGGTCAATCCACCTTATACCGCACCAGATTGCGCATATCGCAGTGGCGGAGCTATCTATGAACTATTTGCAAGCGGTTCTTCATCAACAAGCACACATACAGAAACCGATGAAATATTAGTTGATGAAATTTCTTACCGAGGAGGAAAAGTATCTTTTTCCTATATGTATAGGATAGATCTCCGCACCAATGGAACTCCTGCTTCTTCTTTAAACAATATAACCATTAGAAATAACCAAAATGCCATTATAAAATATATTGGTTTAGATTATTCTTATTTCTATTCGCCAGGAGGAGGATCAAATGCCATAAATACTAGGTTAAAATTAAATAAACTGTACGTAAATACGAATAGTAATGCCTACCACTTTATTTATAATGAGCAATCACAATTGCCACCAAAAACGAACACCTATGGTAAGTATTATGCGTCAAACCCTACATTGGGCTTATTAAAAAAACTTTACTATCCTACTGGCGGTTATACAGAATTTGAATACGAAACACATATAGGCAGGTCCGATCAATATATGTTTTTAGAAAACAAAGGGGCAAGGATTTTACGTATCATCAATAAAGAAATAGATAATAGCACGTTACAGGTTACCAGATTTGACTATACCAAGCCAAGCGGTAATGGTAGGGTCTCCAGTGGACTGGATCTTTCGCCCAGTTTGCATTCTTTCCCAAGCGCATCTTATGGCAACTGCGACGGCATTAATTTCATCTTTTATTATAGTAGAATTTTTTCAGAAAACATTTTGCCAAGCGAATATGGCAATCCAAACGGATATGATGAAGTAACGGTTTATCATGGAGAAAATGGAGAAAACGGCAAAAGTACTTATTATTACAGAAATGTTGTTGACGTTTATCCTAATGGAATATTTCCTGGTGGCTATGGTGCAAGGGATGTAGGAAACGGAATGCTTCTTTCTGAAGAACATTATAAAAGGAAATCAGATGGTACATTTATATCCATTTCTAAAAAAAATTTCGAGTATGAGGGCGTTGGACTAGCTACCATTTTAGGAGCCAAAATTATACAATCAGGATTATCATATTACCACGTTTATACTGGTACTTATAGACCTATCAGTGAAAAAGAATATGTTTTTAATGAGAATGCTCATACTCTAGAGAAAGAAATGAGCTACGCTTACAATGGCTCTTATTTGCAACCAAAACAGATAACAACTACTTCAAGCAATGGTGATATCGTAAAGGTTATTAAACGTAATGCCTATGATATGGTGCAACTCGGGCAATCTAATCCGTATCAGCAAATGGTTAATAATAATATGCTAGCTCAAATTGTGGAAGAAGAGAAGCAAGTTAATAACGTTATCTATTCTAAATCCACAACACAATACAGTAATGGCTGGGCAGCAAATAGCAATTTAATTTTACCATCGATAGTAAAAACCCAATTTAAAACGGAACCCGCCGAAACTCGTGTACAGTACCATAATTATGACAACGTCGGCAATCCGATGATGACAGCAATAGCCAATGACTTGCCTAAAAGCTATAAATGGGGCTATAACCAGAAATATTTAGTTGGGGAATTTACCAATGCCAGCAGCGACGAATACTTCTTTGAAGATTTTGAAGGAAATGGCACCTTAACGGCCAACAGTACCAATAGTCATACAGGCAAAGGAGCTTATTCTGGTTCAATAGCGTTATCGAATTTTTTCTCACCCTCATATAATGGCAAATCATACTTACTTTCTTATTTTTATTACGAAAATGATTCGTGGCATCATCAACAAGTACCTTATAACGGACAAACGATATCGGGGACATTAGATAATATAATTATTTACCCTTCAAATGGCAAAGCATCAACTTATACTTATGAACCAGGCTTAGGCTTAAGCAGTTCTATTGATGTGAGCGGAAATACAACTTATTATGAATATGATTTCGCTTATAGGTTAAAAGCAGTACGTGATCAAAAAAAGCATATTGTGAAAGCCTATGATTATAATTACGTACTATTTAGTTATTATAGCAATCAAAAATCAAAATATTTCACAAAAAACAATTGCACTGGGAATGATTCTGCCGCTCCAGTTCTTTTTGTTGTACCTAGTGGACAATTTACTTCAACAGTAAGCCAAGAGCATGCTGATTTATTGGCCGAAAACTACTTAAATGAAAATGGGCAAGCTTACGCAAATGCCAATGGTATTTGTACTCCAACGGCAACCTACGAAATTAGCTATAACGTCGACCCTTATTTTGGTGCTGTTAGTTATACCATTACCAAGTCTTTTGACGATGGAAAACGTGCATTATGTAAGATTCGTATCCGTTATGATCCAATCAATATGGGCGGAGCTTTAACTGAAACAGTTTTAGAAATTCAAATGGAAAATGGCATGTTAACTTACTCCGACTACATGCAAATCAATGCAGCAACAACTTGTGAGGTTGAAATACTTGAGATTATAGAAAATTAAACGTTCGAAAATGAAAAGGCTCTTATTAAATTATTGCGTTTTAATCCTGACCTCGCTACAGTTTATTACTGTAGAACTTAAAGCACAAGCACAAATCATTCTTAATCAACCTAACCAAGGAGGAACCCATATCGCAACTGAAAGTATCGTTTTAGCTGATGGTTTTACCTCAGCAAATGGTTTTCATGCGTTAATAATACCAACATCCAATTGCATTCCTTTACAATCAACACCAACGATATCAAAGGCACATGTGATTACTTGGACTCCGCGAATATCAGGTCTTACCAATGTTTCAACTTTATCTTCACGTCCAATTTGCGAAGTCAATCAAAGTATTCAATACTTAGATGGTCTAGGCAGACCTTTACAATTAGTAGAGACAAGAGCAAACCCTGATGGATCAAAAGATTTAATTACGATTACAAATTATGATCAATTTGGTCGCGAAAAATTCAAATACCTCCCTTACACCGCTGGGGGAGTTCACGGTAGCTTCAGACAGGATGCGTTAGTACCTTCTTCAGGTGTTCATGATTTTTATAATCCTCAAGGAAGCAGTGGCGATCAGCTTTCAAATGGAATACCTAGAATACCCTCCCCTTTCTCAGAAACACAATTTGAGGCTTCTACACTAAACCGAACTTTTCAGAAAGGTGGCCCTGGTGATCCTTGGCAATTAGCTTCAGGACATACCATACGTAATGATTATTCTAGTAACAACCAAAAAACTAACCCAGTCCTTTCGGATTTTAGAGGAGCAAAGCTATTTAGAGCACAAATTCAAAGCAATACCGTTACTAGGAACCTAACGGAGGATGGATGGTATCCTGAAGGTACATTAGCAGTTAATATTTCTAAAAATGAAAATTGGGTATCAGGTAGAGCAGGTACAGAAGAGGAATTTATTGACAGAGACGGAAGGATTATATTAAAAAGAACATGGGAATCAGAAACGTCTCCACTTTCTACCTATTATGTTTATGATGACCTTGGCAATTTATGTTTTGTATTAACACCAGGTAGTAATCCAGATGGTTCGACTGCCATAACTACTCAGGTATTGAACAATTTTTGCTTCCAGTATTCATATGATCATCGAAATAGACAGATTGAGAAACAAGTCCCAGGAAAAGGAAAGGAAGAAATTGTTTACAATAAGCTTGATCAAGTTGTGCTATCTCGTGATGCAGAACAGTTAGATAAAGGAAAATGGCTATTTAATAAATATGATGCTCAAGGCAGGTTAATAATTACGGGCATAGTAAGCTCGACTGCATCAAGAGAAGATTGGCAAAATGATGTCAACAACCAGCTTACTCTTTTTGAAAAACGAGATGACACCAATGTAGCGAATACAAATACGGGATATAGTGATCAAACGCTACCGCTTCATTCTACGACTAATTATCAAGTTAATCAATATTTAACCATTAGCTATTTTGATGACTATAATTTTTTCGGCAACAATTTTGGGCATCCACAAAGTGGGCAAAGATTAGATGTTCATGGATTAGCGACAGGAAACAAAACTAATGTACTAGGCACATCAAATATGCTCTTAGATGTTAACTACTATGATACATACGGCAGATTAGTGGAAACCAGATCTCAAAATTATGTTAATGGAAACGATATTGTTACCAGCGTATATAATTTTACAGGACAAACAGTATTAACAAAAAGAGTACACTCTGGCTACAACAATCAATCCGTTAGCATTTCAAAAAGATATGAATACGATCATGTTGGAAGAAAAATTAATACTTATCAACGAATTGGAAATGAACAAAGCCCTGAAGTACTACTAGCTACCCTTATTTATAATGAACTTGGGCAAGTTAGGGAACAAATTCTTCACAACGGATTATATCCAATTAACTATACTTACAATTCCAGAGGATGGCTAAAAACAAAAACCTCTAGTTTATTTTCTTTTCAGCTAAAATATGAAGAAGGAAACACGCCCCAATATAATGGCAATATTAGTGAGCAAAACTGGGGAACTTCGTTAAACTATAACAGCAAATCATTTAGCTATACTTATGATCAGCTTAGTAGATTAATGACCGCTTCGTCACCTGGCATGAATGAAACAGTACATGGTTACGATGCGATGAGCAATATGACAGGGCTTACTCGAGAAGGACAGTCTGGCACTTACCAGTACATTGGGAATAGACTGCAAAAGATCATTAATGGAGGCTTAGCTACCAACGAATATTACTATGATTTGAATGGTAATGTAACCACTGATGGAAGAATAAATAAATTAATTACATATAATATTCTCAATCTCCCTACTTCATATGGCTCAGGAATTAATTTCCTTTATGATGCCCAAGGTAAAAAATTACGAAAAACAAGTACAGATATAATTGATTATGTTGATGGAATTAGATATCTCAATGGTGTTATTGAATTTGTAAGCACTGATTTTGGTGTAGCAAGAAAAAGTGGGTCAAATTATAGTTACGAATATTTCCTTGCAGATCACTTAGGAAACACACGAGCATCTATCCAATACAATCAAAATAATAATCAAATAGAAGCTTTCCAATATGAGAATTATTTCGCTTTTGGCCTCAGAAGTACTCCTTCTTTAGTTTCGGCTAATTCAACGCAGTTTCTTTATAATGGGAAGGAATTACAAGATGAATTAGGGCAGTACGACTACGGAGCCAGGTTTTATGACCCTGTTATAGGCCGATGGAGTGTTATAGATCCGCTGGTTGAGCTTTATCAAGAGGATACCTCTCCTTATATCTATGTTTTAAATAACCCGATCAGACTAACCGATCCAGATGGCAGGTACCCTTTTCCTTATGATTCAGCGCTACCATTTTTAAATGGTGTGGGTAGAGGGATTGCGACGGGCTTTAAGGGAACGCTCTCATTTTTAAAAGAAGGAGCCTGGAAAGCTGAGACCTGGAAAGGAATGGGCAATTTATCCTTAGGTATGATGCTAAAAAATTCCCCTGGATCATATGCAAATTTAGCCGCTTTTGACGCCGCCTATGGTACAAATACCCTTAATGCCGTGCTTGGTTTTGAAAGCCAGATAGCTGGAGGAGTTGATAAATTCGTTAATGGTGATGCAGGACAGAAGGGAGAAGTGGTTGGCCAAGTGCTTTATGCCGTAGCAGAAAGCGTTGCACTCAGCAAAGGTGCTGGTGTTGTTAGCAACGGTATAAAAGCTGGAAAAACTCTTTCAAGTGCGATTAATGCCGCCGAAACTGTAACTAATACCATTAAAACAACAGAGGTTGTTAAGACCACAACTAAGGCTGCAGCTGCTCCCCTAAAAAATATAAGCGGAACTCTGGATAATGCTGCAAATTTGGCTAGAAATCAACATTACGGACCTAATAAAAATATTTTTAGAAGATTAGCTCAAAATGCTCAAGATGTACAAGCTTTAGCTGAAGCTGAAGCAGGAATGGGGCGTAACCTTAATTTAAAACTGGGTGACCCTAGATATCAAGGATGGGAAAAGTGGCATCATAGTGTTGGGCCAAAAGGGAGCAAATCCGTTGTGCATTATTTGAGAGATCCTCAAACAGGATTTTTAACTGATTTTAAATTTAAATAGTTTATGAAAGTACTTTGTATCGCCGATTTAATTTCTTCTAAAAATAGTCCTCAATCAATAATAAATTGGGCAAATAATTCCGAATTAGAAATTACAGTTGGAAAAACATATACGGTATTCGCGATTTCAAAGTATTTTGATGTCTTGTTTTATTACATAATAAGCGACGAATCTAGCGAATATCCTTTAGCATACCCACATTATCTATTTGAAGTATACGATGAAAACATTTCGATTTTCTGGGATACTTCATATCTAAAAACGAAATCAATAGATACACTTGAAATTAAAAATGGTGATATAATTAGTTTCAAAGAATGGAGTGTTAAAGGTGAAAGATTTTATGAGAATTTACTTGAAGGAAATAGCGAAGAACTACGTATTTTCAAAAAATATCGTGATGATATGCTACGGGAATGAACTAGAAAAAGGATTATAAGTATTATTAAAACTACCCAGACAGTAACAAACGTCATAAAAGCAGTAGAGATTGTTAATTATTCCACTTGACCATCAGGGAACTGATTTTCAATTAAGGGTGTGGCAAGCTTTATTGGATATTCCTTATGGACGGGTGAAAACCTATGGCGACTTGGCCCGATAGCTTGGGGACATTAAGGCTGTACGTGCCGTAGGTGGTGCATTGAACAAAAATCCTATTTCTATCATCGTACCCTATCATCGGGTGGTAGGTACTTCTGGAAAACTGGTAGGCTTTGCTGGTGGGGTTGCCAATAAAGCCATTTTACTTGATTTGGAGACTGCTCATACTACACCAAAGCTGTTCTAAAAAGCCATTGTTTCGGAGATTAATTCGTGGTACCTCCTTGCAATAACTATAAAAGGATTGGTATTGCCTAAGCAAAACTAATTAATGGTAATTTCTACCAGTTCATTCTGTCCAAATTGGTAAAGGTGCACATCCAAATGCTGTCGGAAATTAACGATATCAATCATGTGATCACTCAGATCTACAATAATTTGATGAAAATCGACAAAGGGTTTAGCCAGCAGTACCAGTTTTCCATTGGCAGTAAAATCGGCCATTAATAAATAATCTTGGTAATAGGTTAGGATTTCGTTCCTAAAAGATTCTAAATGTTCAGTCATAGCATAATGTTTACGATTAGCATAACATCAGTTGACGAAAATTGTTTAGGGGTTAAAACATGCTAGTAAACAATGAGCAAAAAACAATGACTAATCACCAATGACCAATGATTAATGATCAAACAATGGAGGAGATCCTTCGCTACCGAAGAGTCGGGACAGGTAATGCTATGGATGGCAAACATAGTTGGATAGCAAAGTCCAAAGATCTCTCCACTACGGTCGAGATGACGGGAGTAGGAATGGGATGTGCTAACCAATGAACCAGTAAACCAATGAACCAGTAAACCAGTACTCCAAAAAGATCCTTCGCTACCGAATAACTAACTACTAGCAACTAGCCACTAACCACTAAAAAAATTAACCATGCAACCTAAAATTGTTTTTATGCATCATTAAAGTATATTCGTAATGACATGAAAAAACTTATAGCCGTACTCGCTTTGTTTATCCCTTTGGTTTCATTTGCACAGCAATGTGATTGTGCCTTAAATCTCGAATACACCATCACCCATGTAAAAGCAGACTATGCTGGTTTTAATGACAAAATCAAAAGTAACCAGCTAAAAACTTATGAAAAGTTTATTGCTTCTCTAAAAAAACGGGCCCTTGAAGCCAATAGTACCGATTCATGCTATGTATTGCTGAGAACATTTACCAATTATTTTAAAGACAACCATCTTCGTGTTCAGCTGGATTGGAGATACAAGAAAAAATATCCTGAATTGGCAAAGAAATTAAGCCAGCAGTTTGCTAAGCCAGTAACAGTGTTGCCATCAACGGAGAAATTGGACTGGAAAACCAGCTTCAGAATTTTGGATGACAAAACGATTTTGTTAAGATTGCCATCGTTTGAATGGAGTGAAAAGCAAGTGATTGATAGTTTGCTTAACAAATACAAATCATCCTTGGAAACCCTGCCCCATTGGATCATCGATTTAAGAGGAAATACTGGCGGTACAGATTATGCTTTTAGCGGATTAATTCCCTACATCTATAGCGGTACGATCAAAATTAAACCCGACGAATATCGTTCCTCGAGAGAGAACATTAAAATATTAACCGAAAACCTAAAAGATGAAGAGCTTTCTCAAGCAGGAAAGGATTTTTTAGGGAAGCTAATTGATTTAATGAAGCAACATCCAAATCAGTTTGTAAACCCATCGGGAAAGGAAAGCTTTGACATCACACGCGACACAATCTATCGATACCCAGCTAAAGTTGCGATTTTAATGGATAGAAACACGGCAAGTTCCGCAGAGTCGTTTCTATTGAGTGCAGTACAAAGCAAAAAAGTAAAATTGTATGGAGAGAATTCTGCAGGTACTTTAGATTATAACAATACCCAGTTTTTTGATATTCCATGTAAAGACTTCAATTTGGTGATCCCCATTGGGCGTTCAAAACGTCTTCCAAAAAACCCCATCGACAATATTGGGATGAAACCTACAGTAATTATTGATACCAAAGAAATGGACAAGGTTAATTATGTTAAGCAAGCGATGGAAAGGTAGTTTTACGCTCAAAAGCAATTAACCAATTAACGATTAAACAGATGGCCAATGAACAGTTCGAAGATTGTCCTATAGTTGAGATGACGGTAGTAGGAACGGGAAAACCATTAATAGAACGTCATTCCCGTAAAAACAGAAATCTTAAAAGCCTTAAGATCCCCGCATAAGCGAGGATGACGATGTAGGAATGAGCAAATGAACTAATGAACAAATAGAGATCCTTCGCTACCGAATGGTCGGTACAGGTAGCGCTCTGGATGACAGGCATGGTTGGACAGCAAAGTTCAAAAATTTTACTTCGTAGCTGCTTCGCGGTCTCTGCTACGGTCGAGATAACGGGAATAGGAACAAGATGTGCTAACCAATGAACCAATGACCAATGAACTAATAAACCAATAAACTAACCAAAAAAATGAACACCCAGCCACTCTTTTACAAAGATATCCCTTCGCCAGTTGGACACATTAGGCTGATCACTAGCGATAAAGGTTTGGTGGCTATCCTATGGGAAGGTGAAGATTATCGCAGAACTAAGTTACCTACACCGCAATTACTTCCTGAGCATCCTATATTGCTGCAAACTGAACAACAATTAGAGGAATATTTTAAACTGGAGCGTCGTGAGTTTGATATTCCGCTTGACCTTCAAGGAACTGATTTTCAACTAAGGGTATGGCAGGCTTTATTGGATATTCCTTATGGACGTGTGAAAACCTATGGCGACTTGGCTCGATGGCTTGGCGACATTAAGGCTGTACGTGCCGTGGGTGGTGCATTGAACAAAAACCCTATTTCTATCATCGTTCCCTGTCATCGGGTAGTAGGTACTTCTGGAAAACTGGTAGGCTTTGCTGGTGGAGTGGCCAATAAAGCCATTTTACTTGATTTGGAAACTGCTCACACTACGCCAAAGCTGTTTTGAAAAGCCAATACTTCAGACATTGCTACGAAGTAAATCTCCAATAGAGGCACAAATGAGATCCTTCACTACCGAATGGTCGGTACAGGTGCGCTCTGGATGAAAGGCATGGTTGGATAGCAAAGTTCAAAGATCTCTCCACTACGGTCGAGATGACGATAATAGGAACGGATTGAACTAACAAATGAAACAATCAATAGAGATCCTTCGCTAAAGAATGGTCGGTACAGGTAGCGCTCTGGATGACAGGCATGGTTGGATAGCAAAGTTCAAAGATCTCTCCACTACGGTCGAGATGACGATAATAGGAACGGATTGAACTAACAAATGAAACAATCAATAGAGATCCTTCGATACCGAATGGTCGGTACACGTGCACTCTGGATGACAGGCATGGTTGGATAGCAAAGTTCAAAGATCTCTCCGCTACGGTCGAGATGACGGGAATAGGAACGGATGAACTAACTGGTTTCTGCTACTGCTCCCAAGCACTCCTCTCTCCCTCACAGGGAGAGCCGAAGCGGAGCGAGCTCATTGATGCTAAAACACAATAAATAGCTATCAATATATACCGATAGGCAGAGAGGGTATTTATCCGTCATACCCAAATCGATTGGATATCGTAATACCATCATAAGTTTTTATGTGTTTTAGGATTCCCGCCTACGCGGTAATGACGATCAAGCAAAGGAAAGTTTAAAATGCTACAAACCTCCCTAGCTCTCTCCGTTTCAAGGAGAGGGAATTGGATAGTGCTTATCTTTAGCTCGTCTATAAATAGGGATAGTTTTTCGTTAAAAGAAAAGGAATTGGACAGTAACAACGCACAAAACCCACCAAACTATTCAAAAGAATAGCTACAGGTGGGTTTAAGGGTGCGAGTATTAGATTTTAATATGATTATAGCTTTGTTTTCCGCTTTCTGTTTCGCAACTCCGCAGCTACTTTAATACGGATGATGGACTGAACTTCATTGTAAAGCACGGCACTCTGCTCTGCTTTGCTCAACATATTGTTGGCACGTTCATAAGCCTGTTGTAGTTCGTGTAGTACTTCACGCCAGCTTGAACTTTCTTCTTCGCTTAGCACTACCAAACCGTCAACCAGTCTTTTGTGTATTGCCCTGTCTATTCCTATTGCCAAAACACTCCTTCATCAGGTTCCAAAGCGCCTATCAAAAAGACAGGCGTTTGGAGGTTTTATTTTAAAAAGATCTTTCTTACTGCTTTATTTCCAGCATCAAGAATATAGATGTTTCCATCTTTATCTACCGCGATATCGGCTGTTTGACCAAGTCTAGCTGTTGCCAAAGTACCGTCTGCAAATCCCATAGTAGTTTTTAACACCGTAGAAACTGTCCTCGTTGGAATATCTACCTCTCTAATGGCAAAATTAAACGTATCGCCAACATATATTTTGTTGTCATAAATAGCAATACCTCCGTTAATTCCATTAAAGAGCGCATTACTACCTACGCCGTCGGAATAACCTCCCTCAGAATATCCCGCCCAGGAGTCTATTTTAGTTCCTGTTGGGGTAATTCTAACAATGCCATTATTGCTATTAAGCGCTTGATCTGGAAAATATAGATTTCCATTGGCATCCACCGCAGGCTTACTTGCCACCCAAGTTGGCCCGCCAATTTTACTATACGATCCAATTACGTTCACTTTATTCATTCCTAGCGCAAAACCATTGATGTTTACATAAAGGTTACCTGCCTCATCAATGGCCATTTTACCTGGAGCAAAACCAGAAACATAAATTGTGTTTTGCCCAGATGGAGTAATTTTACGGATATGATTGGCTCCTAAATCACCTACATAAATATTGTTTTGTTTATCGACAAGGATACTGAAAGGATTAACAAAGGTGATGTTTGTACCATTGGATTGTAAGGTGCTTACCGTACCATCGGGAGCAATTTTTTTGACTACCTTGTTTTGCGGGTCGGTTACATATACATTGTTATTTTGATCAACTGCAATTCCTGTCATATTAGCCCCAAAAACAGCACTTGATGGACCACCCGCAAGGGTAATTACGCCCGCTCTTTTGAAAGGTGAAGGTGCTAACGCTTCTTCGCTACCTACTACTACCTTTAATTGGCCTGTACTTAAATTTGCTGGTGCATCAAGTACCAAGGTGTTTTCGGTAGCTGTTTTAACCGTGGCTAATACGCCATTAAAATAAACTCGGTTGTTGGCCGCTGTAGTGCTAAAGCCAGAGCCTTTAATGGTAACCGTGGTACCTGCCAAACCATTATCTGGGCTTACGGATTGGATACCCAAATTTTGGTCCTTAAACTGCGGGCCGTTGGTCGGTTGGTCATTCACTACTACCCTTACCGTTCCCGACCCTGTTCCTCCAGGAATCACTAGCTTGATTTGAGTGGCAGAAGCAGCGGTAATAGGCACCAATACATCATTGATATATACTTTATTCTCGTCTATATTTGCACTGAACAAAGCGCCGGTAATGGTCATTTCGGCTCCTCTTGGCCCACTTAATGGTGTAACCACGTCAATAGCAGGTGGTGCTACTACGGTAAAGGTTGGGCCAGTAGTTTTTTGACCGTTAATGTTTACAGATAAAGGCCCTGTACTTACACCATCAGGGGCAGTTACGGTTAATTCGTTAGTGGTTGCCGCTATTACGGTTGCCAGTTTACCATTAAAATCAACCACGTTACCTACCGCTAAGGTTTCAAAACCTTCACCTTTGATGACTACTTTGGTGTTTTTTCCACCAGTTAAGGGCTTAATGCTGTGAATGGCCTGATAGGTAAAGTTTTGTCCAGTTGATTCCATGCCATTTACTTTCACCACAATGGGACCAAAACCAGCATCAGCAGGAACTTCGGCCACAATCATGATGTCGGATACACTGACCACCAAGGCAGGTTTGCCATTTACCATTACGGTAGCGGGACCTTTTAAACTGCTAAATCCCGTACCAGTGATTCTGATTTGTGAACCCGCAGGGCCATTGGCTGGAGATACTTGGGTAACGCTCAATGCTTGATAGGTGTACTGACCAACCTCATAAGTTTTATCGCCATGTTTTACACTCAGGTTGCCACTGCTGGCACCATCAGGCATACGTACTACCAATGCCTTGGCGGTAGCACTAATGACTTCGGCAGTTTTACCCGAAATGGTCGCGCTGTATTCGCCTAGTGAAGTTCCAAAACCTTCGCCTTCTATGGTAACCAAGGTGCCAGCATTACCACTATTAGGGTAATAACTGGTAATTTTAAAAGGTACTGGTGGGATTTCGTTTTTGTCTTTTTTACAAGCGGCCAAACTCATGACCAATAGCAGCATGATCCCAATGCTTGCCTGTATGTTTACTTTAATCCTTTTCATATTCATGATAGGTTGGGTTAAAAGGTATATCTTAATCCGAATTGCATTTGCGCTCTTGACGCAAAATAGTCGGTACTGTAAGGCTTGCCAGGATTATTGAAGGTAAATACTGGATAGTTGCCTGCATTTTGCTGTGGTGGAAAAAGCACTGGTGTTAGCCCCACACTGCTGGTTGAGTTAAAGGTATTGGGCGAAAAATATTGGATTCCCCAATCCTTGTTAATGAAGTTAGTTAAGTTGGTGACATCAACCGTGAGGCTAACTGATTGTGCTTTGTTTTTGCTTACCAATAATTCGTGGGCAATATGTAAATCGGCTTGTATGTTCCAAGGGGTGCGACCTTGGTTACGCTCTGTAAATTGGCCTCTTCTACTGCTCAAGTATTGGTTTCCATCAACAAACTGGTTAAAGGCAGCTGCCTGTTGAGCAGCAGTTTGTCCTGCAACATCCTTAAAGTAGCGAACAGCTTCTTCTCTGGTGGGAATATAGGCCAATGAAACTTGCTGTGGCAAGCCTTGAATACTGTTGTTTACAATACCATAGCTGAATGGGCTTCCCGATTGTGCACTGAAAAACAGGTTAATGCTGGTTTTGCCCGCATTTTTCCATTCGTAGCTGTAACCTAGAGTAGTGACAATCCTGTGCCTTACATCAAAATTGCTATAGGCCAAACCTGGGTTATTAGGCACCAATGCTTGATTTAACTGCCAATTACTTTCCATAGAGTTACGTACACCGTTGCTCAAATCCTTCGATTGTCCGTAAGTATAAGAGGTACTTAGGTTCAATTTTTTGAAGAAGTTTTTGGCAATAGTTCCTGTAATGCTGTAACGATAGCCTTCGCTAGTATTGCTCAATAGGTAAATGTTAGAGAAACGGTTGTCTACCGAACCATTGTAAACGGGTTGCTGTTTGTTTTTGTCGTAGCCGTAGTACAGTGGATTATCCTGCGTGTTTAACTGTTGGAAAAGTACATCTTTAATGTTTTTAGTGTACATCCCTTCTAAGGTAAAACGCCATTCGTTAGCGGCTTCATAGTCAATACCCAAGCTGGTACGCAATACCTGTGGCATTACAAAACCGTTGTCAACAAGGTCAACTTGCGTACGCCCGCTATTTGGGTTATTGATTACTGCGCCATTTTGTTCAATGAAATTTCCAATGCCGTTTTGGCTTGGTCTGATGGCATCACTACCAGGCACAAAAGGTTTTTGATCGGCACGTTGATCAAAAGCGCCATAGGTATCGCCAGTATTGTAATAGGCATAGGCGAGCCATGCAAATGGAATACGACCTGTAAATAAACCAACCCCACCTCTGAAAATCAGTTTCTGATCGCCAAGGGCATCGTACCTAAACCCAAGACGTGGCGATAGCTGTATTTTGTTGAGGAAACTGTTGTTGATTCGGCTCAATGGTGTGTAGCTGTAGGTGGAACCGAAGTTTACGTCGGCATTAACGCTACGGATTTTATCACTTAGTGTTGGCATGTTAGGTAAATGAGCAATGTCGGCCCTTAAACCTGGAGTAATTTTTAATTTATCGCTCACCCTAATTTCGTCCTGTACGTATAAGCTGTACATGTTTACGTTGAAATCCGCAGCAGGATTATTCAAAATATAATCGCGGGTGTTGTTGGTATAATTATAACTTCCCCTTACACGATAAGGATTGTTGGCAATAAAGTCTTCGATGTTGAGGTAATCTACACGGCCATTCCATGCGTTCACAAAACCATAACCAATGTTGTACAGCTCATTATGCGTACCTATTAAAAGTTTGTGCCGTCCTTTAACCCAATTCAAGTTGGCAGTAAACTCCCAAGTTTTTTGCTTCATGTTAAAAATGCTGGCTTCCCTATCAGTTCCCAAATAAATGGTACTTCCTGGGGTACGCCCCATAATTTGTACTTGTGGCAGGCTTGGATCACTTAAGGGATTACGGCTATCGCTCACTTGGGTATAGCCCACTACGATATTTCCAGAAAGTTGATTGTTAAAACGGCTTTTCAGCTCGGCAACAGTACTGCTTTGGTTATTTTTTTGCTCAAAAGCCATGCTGCTGAAACGGAAATCTTGCTGGTCGCGGTCCATGTGCGTGGCCTTGCTAAAGATGGTGTTATTACGCACCGCCAATTGGTGTTTATCGTTGATGTTCCAATCTACCCTGTTAAAGAATTTTTGCGACTTGCTCCAGTTGGTGTAAACGCCCGCAGTACCCACATCAAAAATACTTCCGTAACGACTTTTGGCAATATTGGCAATGCTTTGTGCATCGGCCGTGCTTAAAATGTGACTGGTTTCGGCAGTACCCACCATGAGTTGGGTTGGATCTTGCCGACGGGTAATTTCCTCATTACTGAAGAAAAATAGCTTATTCTTGATGATGGGAAAACCGATACGGAAACCCGCTTGATAATCATAGAAATCAGTATTCATCTTACCCAAACTCCCTACCCTATCTTTACCAGTAATGGCGGCATTACGACCAAAGCCGTAAACGGAACCACTTACTTTGTTGGTACCACTACGGGTTACAGCATTTACCGAACCGCCCGTAAAGTTACCAATCTTCACATCGAAAGGCGCTAGGTATACCTGCATGTCTTCAATGGCATCCAAGGATAGCGGATTGGTTCTGGTGCTGCTTCCTGCCATGCCCGATGTACCTGTTTGTCCGCCCAAAGATGGACTAAAACCAATGGCATCGTTGTTAATGGCGCCATCAATGGTGACGTTGTTGTAACGGAAGTTGGTACCACCAAAACTGTTATCGCGGCTACCTTGTGGCGTTAGGCGGGTAATGTCAGTAATGCTACGGTTCAAAGTAGGCATGTTCTTCACCTGATCGGCACTGATGTTTTTACCAGCGCCATAGGTATTGGCTCTTTGGCCCGAACCTGCTTTACCTGCAATGGTTACGGTACTCAATTGTTGTGCATTGTCCTGCAAAATGAAATTGAGCTGTTGCGCACCGCCAAGTCTAATGGTAATGTCGTCACGCACTTCGTTTTTCATCCCCGTTAGGGAAACCGTTAGGTGGTAAGGGCCGCCTATCCTTAGGTTATTAAGGAAGTAACGTCCATCAGCATCCGCCGCCACGGCATACTTAGTGCCCGATGGGGTGTGTATGGCCACAATGGTAGCACCTGGCAAGGGCTGCTGCTGCGCATCTTTTACCTGCCCTGTGATGGCACCACTGGTTTCTTGCGCCCTAACGCTCAAATGGCTACCAAGTACCAAGCTAAATAAAGCAATCAGCAAACGCCAATGGCTATGATCATGCTTTATATGTATCTTTTTTTTCATTTGTTTTAATTTTATAGGCAAAAAGGCAGTGCTACCAACCCCAGTGGGTTCGTCAAATTATCTCCCTGCCTTTTTGATCATGGTTATCTTCCTATTGTGTTAATCGTAAACCAGTATCGATAATGTGCAATACGCCGTTTCCTGTAAGGATATCCCTTTTTGACAGGTTCACATCGGCGGTATTTCCAATGCCTCGTAAGCTGATGCTGGTAAAACCACCTGTTGAATTGGGTTCGGTGATTAGTTTAACATTGATGCTGTTGCCATCTATCATACTTTGCTTAGCGGTATTTGTGGGTCCAGTACTCAAAATATAATCGTACACAAATCGCCTATCTGCTACAATGTGGTAATCTACCAATCGCTTTAGTTCAGCTACATCAGTTTGATTAATTTGTTGAATACTTTGATAGCCTAAGGCCTGCATGGCACTATTGGTGGGTGCAAAAATGGTATAAGGACCTTTACCGTTCAGTTTCTCTAAAACGCCAGAGGCCTTTAAGGCTTGGGCAAAAAGGGTTAAACTGCTTTCGGCCGCAATGGCATCACCAATCAAATCGTGCAGGTAAGGCGTTAATACCCGATCAATCACCTGCACCAATCCGTTTGATGCGGTAATGTTTTTTGATAGGATTTTTGAACCATTGATGGTTAGCACTGTATCTGTTCCCTTTACCCAATGCGTGGCATAAAGCTTTCCGCCACGTGAGCGCAACTCCTGATTAAATAGAAAGGGTAATTTATTGAGTTCATATTTACCGTCTAAGGTGTGATAGTTAGCAATACGTGCAATGGTGGTGGCATTAGCCGCTAATACGCCCACGGCACCATTGTAGCCAGCTTTGGTAAATGCGGCATCTGAAGGAGCCAATAAGGTATATGGACCCGCTCCCTGTTGCAATTCTTTATCGAGGGTGCTTCTTCTTAATGCGGCATTAAAAGCAGAAAGGTTAAAATTATCTGCCACCACCATATTAATCTTGTTTTGATCGAATTCACTAGCGTCTTTATCCTTACGACAAGAAATAGCCAAGGATGCCAGCAGGAATAAGGCTATCAATTTTAGGTTATGCTTAGAATGAAATCTCATATTAATGGAATTTAAAGCCCTTGGGAATAAGTAAATGATCAACCGCATGGATGGGACCGTTGAGGGTATTGATGTCTGTTTGAACAACGTTGGCCGCTGGAAAGGTGCTATCTTTTATTTTTAACTGTACAGCAGTTCCATTTACAGAAAAACCAAAGGGCATTTTATAGGCATAAGCAATTTGTGCCGTACCGCCAATATTTACGTAATATTCACTCAGAAATTCTGGGCGTAAATCGTTGCTGTAAAACATGGTACTATTTGCCGCTGCCAAACCATAGCTAGGATCTCGGGGCCCAAACATTCTTCCCCAGTTATAGTGATAGTTAAATAGCGTATCGGTGGGAAAATTACCTTCTGGCGAAAAGCTCATGTCGTCAAAACGGACATTATTATGCTCATTAAACCTCATCACATCTGCCACCGACTGGAAACCTGCATTTTTAAAAGCTTCATCGGTTGGAGCAAACAAAGTATTCATCGTAATATTTGGCCCAATAAATCCTTGGTAAATAGGCCTATTGATACCACCCCAGAAATCTCCAAAGAAATCACGTTGTTTATACATGTCCTTAATTTCATCTGGACTTGGTTTATAGCCAAACCACATTTCCATTTCCGTTGATACTTTATCTAGGTACAGTTCATCGCAAGCCTTTAAAACGCCCACAAATATGCTGAACCTGGCATCGGCCTCTAACGTTTCTTTAAATGTTTTGGTAGGTCTTTCTACCGCTTTGCTGATGAAATAAACCGCTCCGTTGGTTGCAGGCTGGTAATTAAGTTTTCCTACTGATTTGCCATAAATCAACAGTTCATCGCCTTTTGTTGCCAAATACAATCTATGGAAGTACAAATCGTAAGTCTGTCCGTTGTTCAAGTTACTTTCATAAAACGGCATGTAAAGATCTTTTTGCTCCAATAAGGTTTTTAGTGGGATGCTATATGCACCTAATTGTTCTTTACGCAGCACTTTATTACTGGTGTAAAACATCAATAAACTGTCTACGTCGTTCACAGCCATTTGGGCAATACTGGCGTTGGTAATACCTGCAGCGGTAAGGGCAGCATCATCTGGCACAAAAACCGTGAACTGTGTATTTTTACCCATAGCCTCCAATCTTGCCTTCATGGTGCTTTTTTGCCAAGCCGCATAAAATATCTTAGCTGGAGAGGCCGACAACAATTGTTCGATACTTTGAGTGGCATCGCTTTGATAAGGTACCTGAGCCCCCTCTGGATCAGGCATAAATTCGGATTTTCGGCATGCGGTTATCATCATTACCGATAACAATAAGAATGAAATGATGCTCGTATTTTTTATATTCCTCATGTTATTTATTGTTTAATAGATTGTTGTGGCGTTAAAAGACCACTTTCTAAGTGATGAATAACTCCATTACTGCATAAATTGTCCATTTTGGACTGCACATAGTATTCTACTGACTTAATGGGGGTGGCAAACAGCTCGTTGCTAGGTTTAACTATTAAACGATAGTAGAGATTTTGAGGATAAGCCACGAGTACACTAAACTGCATGTAGTGTTTGTTATCCTTTAAATAATAGCTGTAATCTCCCCTACCACTAATGATTCGGAGCGCTTCAGAATCTGAAATAAAGAAGTGCCTATTGTACATTAAATAAGCGCCAAAAAGAAGATCACCATTGTAGTTATCCTTGTTTAAAGCAGCTAATGAAGCTGATGTAATCCCAATGCTTGCCAATGCTGCATTGCTAGGTGCAAAAACGGTGAAGGGTCCTGCTTGCGCCAATTGATCCCAAAGACCAAATTTTTTCAGTCCTTCTATAAATACACTATACTCGGCTCTTTTTTCTAACCATTGTTGCGTTGTGACCTTAAAATTAGGCTTCATCATTTTTTCAATCACATGTAGCACACCATTAGAAAGTATGACGTCTTTTCTTGTGGCATAGGCTCCGCTAAAGAAAAGCTTGTTTTCTTTATATTGTCCTGAGCCTAAGGTGGTGTAGAGTTCCGAGCCTTCCAAAGTAGGATAACGTACATCTACACCATCTGTCGGAACGTCCGCCAGCATTAATTTACGAGGCATGATATGGTAAGAAATGACTTTCTTTAGGCTATCCACATTCATTTTATCAAAATCAGAAGGACTAAATATGCCAAGCTCATTAAAGGCCAAATCATTAGGCACCAACACCGTAAATGGCCCCGCACCGTTCAATTGTTCGGCCAAACCTGTTTTTTTTAAGGCTGCGCTAAACAAGGTCATTTCGTAGTTATTTTTGATGAAGTCTGTAGCGGGACGGATATTTTCATTAGGCACCGTTACGGTTAAATCATCGTGTTTACAGGCTGCCATACCGCATACCAGCATAGCCAACACCAATATTTTTAAATGTTTCATTTCTCCGTGTTTTAATAAATTGGTGGTGCGTATTTACGTTGAATGGTAGTGAGGTAAATTCTACCGTTAACCACCTCTAGCGTATTTACGGTGGCAAAAGTCCTAGGGTTATCTTTTCCAGAATGTACGTTGACCAACAAATTGGGTAGCACCGTGCCGTTTTCATTACTCTGTAAGCTTACCTTGCCATTTAATACACAGTTGACCACGGCCCAGTTACTTCCAGTGTTTATCTGACTGTCGTGTATTGGATTGTTGGAGATATCCATCCCTGGCAATAGAAACTCAAACCTTTGCCAAATATCCGTGACCACACCGTTAGCTTTACTGCTGCTCCAAAGTGGGAAGCTTACATAAGGACTAACTGTTGCTTCAGTATTGTTTCGTTTTACATTGGTCAAGTATTTTCCTTTATACCCTGGCACGGTTAAGCCACGATGGTTAAGGTTACTTTGGCTTTCGTAAAGAGATACATAAACATTCATATCATCTTTGATGCCTCCCTTAAAACTCTTTAAAGCAAAATCATCGTCTTTAAACTGATCGTCAGCTTGCCAAAAGCCTTTGGCGCTCATGTTATAGAAGTTCACATAAACCAGCGAATCTGACAATGGAAGCTTATAGAAGTTTTCATGTCTGAGTAAAACCCCGCTTGTTTTCTTCTCGAAATCTTTCTGTAAGAGGTGAAGCGTGTATACTTCTTTACTGGTTAAATTAATGGTAGTATCAACCAAAATATCCTTTTTAAGATGCGTTTCTAATTGAAAAAAAGGAATGGTGTTTTTGGGGCGATAAGCAAATACTACCCTCAATTTGCCCGAAGGCACCTGTGCCCAACTGCTCAGGTCGAAACCATTTAATATTGGTCCCACCAATACATTTTCTTTTCCTGGGTACTCTGGGTTATTTACCGAAGTACTGTTTCCAATATGTGAAGGGTAAGGCGGCGCATAAGCGTCTCTTTTATCCAAGAAATCGCCCACAATTTCTGCTCCAGTTAAATTACCATTGGCATCGGTAGTTGGGTTAATCAACATACAGAAAAATGGCACCTTGTCATCTTTAGTACCTAAGGTTTGTACATAGTTGAGGTTATTGAACACACGCAGATAGGCAGGTTGATCTATTTTGGTATAATCAACCTTCCTGCATCCCGTAGCAATTACCATAGCCAATAGGCTTAAATAAATACTTAAAATCTGTTTCTTCATTACTTGGTATGTTTAATAATGATCATTTTGGCCTTGTTTGCAGATGTAGCATTTGTGCTAGTCCCTATCAATGCCACCGTGTACACGCCAGGTTCATCTACAGGCAAGCCTTTGTTTGGCTTTTGATATAAGGCTTTGTTGGCAATAAAGGAGTCGTGTGTAAGGGTTTCGATATCATTTGCCCAAGTACCTGGCACTACATTTGGCTTAGACCTGTAAGCTAAAATGTTGTAAGCTTCTCCAGTAGCAAAACCACTAATATAAGGCTGTTCAAAAACAGGCAATCCAGGTTGTATATTCACTACTGCATTGGAATTGTATTGTCCGTTATCAAACGTGAAGGTGATGTAAGGATTCCCTATCGAAAGATTGAGGAAGCGCTTAGAAAAGAAGAACTTTTTAGCCTGTCGAGCATAAGTAGCATCATCCGTAGGCCCCATAAATGAGGTTCCACTTAAATCGTTAGCGACCAATAACAACTTTGCCTTACCCGTTTGATCTGGATGCAACCAAGCCGTATAGTTTTGAGAAGGGCGAAGTTCTTGCGTTGAAGTAGCCAACACATTTCCTGAAGCATCTAAAGCTTCAACGGTGTAATTGCCTTTAATCAAATTGGCATAATCGCTTCCACTGCCGTAAGCAATATTATTGGACAGTAGTTTTCCGTTTACCCTTAAACCCATCACTTGTCCAGCCATGGCATTAGCTGCCTGCAACCTGAAATAGGTTTGATTTGCTGGGGCGCTCACATCTGTAATTACCCTAAAAGCATTTTGATAAAGGAAAGAGTTGTTGCCAATATCATCTACCAAATAATCAAAACGTTGTGGTGCTACCAAAATGGTGTACACGCCACCTGGCTGATAAGTTTGTATGGGTGCATATACCTGATGGCTCACTTTGTAATAATCCTTTGGAATACTAGAGGTAGCTGGATCAATGAGTCCTAGCGAATAATCTTCGCTACTGCCTGGCGAAGGCAATTGTTTGCCATCTTGCAATAACACTCTAAACTGGTAAGTGCCATATGGCAGTTCTACATATTCAGAAACTTTGGCTGCCGCAGTAATGTTATTGGTGGCATTGTTCACTAATGTTCCGTCAGCAAAGGCTAAAGAAACTGGCCCACGTAAATCTTCTTGCGGCCCACTTAAACCATAGGCGGGATTATTGATGTTTGCTGAGAGGTTAACTATTCTGATTTTAAAATGATCAGGCTTAGATGGCGAGGCCACTCCTCTAGGAATCGCTACCACTTCCGACTGTCCGTTGGTATAGCGTGTAGGCATCAACACATAGTCTGTTGGCGTGTTGTAATCGTTTTTAGCCACCATGCTAATATCAAAATTGCCATTGGTTTCGTTGATGTTTCTGACTCCAAACTTTAATGTTGCTGTTTCTTGTTGGCTAAACAAATTTTGCGGTACCGACCAAGTTTGTCCTAATCTTCCGTCAGTTGGAAAATAAGAGGTACCTGGATATTTATAGCTATCTGGGCCTGTGGACGGACGAACAATAAAACTTGTTAAACTATCACCATTGGCTACCACTTGGTTAAATCCCGCAAAGTTAATGATGCGAACATTAGAATTCACGCGGTTTTCTGTCAGTATCCTATTGTCTACCTTGGTGTCTATCTTGTCTTTTTTACAAGCTTGCGCTAATAGCGTGAGGCAAAAGCACAGACTTAAAATTTTATAACTTAATGTTCTCATTATTTAAACAGGTTATAGGTAAAGCCTACCATGATTTCGGCACCTCGTTTGAAACTACGGTTGATATACTCATTACCATACCATTTTCCTCCAGTTTCCGGATTGGCGTAAACTGTTTTAATTGCTGGGTTAAGAATGTTTTTAGCGTATCCCTTAAACAATATCTTTTTATTGATGCGTTGGCTGAAAACGAGATCCAATACGGGTACTGGTTGGCTGTACAAATCGGGTTCACCCGTAAGATTGATCTGTACCAAACGCTCGCCTACCATATTAAAGGTTGCCGTAAGGTCAGTTCCAGACTTCTCGTTGTTATAGTTTAACCAAGCGTTTATGGAATAAGGTGCCTGCTCAAAAAGTGGGCTATTTTTAGGGGTATATCTATCTAAAGAACGGCTAGCCTCATATCTGGCAGGGGTCTTTTTGATATCGCTTTGCGCCAACAATAGGTTGGATCCAATGTAGAAGTTCTTTAAAGGATCGAACATTGTTCCAAGGTTTTTCACTACTTCCAACTCAATTCCCCAAACACGACCAATATTAGGGTCATTTTGAAACTGAATGGTTGGAAACTCTGGATAGGTTGCTGCTAACCCCGCTGTTTTTAAACTAAACACCTTTACCAATTGGTTTTCGATGCGTTTTCCGAAAGCAGAAATGGCCAACACTTCTCCTTTTGCAGGGAACCATTCCCATCTGAAATCGAGGTTTTGGGTTTGCTGGTTCACCAAGTTTGGATTTCCAACGACCAAGCCCATTTGAAAGGCATCAAATTCGAAAACGTTGGTAATTTCTCTGAGCTCTGGTCTAGCCAAAGTAGAGTTATAGGCCGCACGGAAATTCATGTTATCCTTTAAGGTATAGGTGGCATTTACGGAGTAAAATGGTTTATAATCCGTTTGATATACCGAGTTAGGATTAATAGGATTTAAAGGCACGCCACTATTGCCTGCTGTTAAAGCAGGGTCCAAGAAAACACCTGCGGTATCAACGCTAGAACCAATATTGGTCATTTCGAAACGTACCCCACCAGTTAGGCGTAGCTTTTCGGTCAGTTTCAAATCCAGCATTCCGTAAAAAGCATTGGTTTCGTAATAACCTTTATAGTTGTTTGGTGATTTTTGACTGTTGTAAAGAAATCCACCAATAGGCATCATTCCCTCACCTTGTCCAGCACCCGGAACTTTCACACCGATGATTTCATTGCTCACCAAGCGGTCTAAATTTCCTTGTACGTCATACAACGGCACTGCCTTGTTGCTGGTAAAGTTAGATCCTGGCAAGAAAAGCTGGTTTTCTGTAAAGGTTCTCTCTCTGAAAAGATAGTTAGCACCTGTTTTTAATTGCTGAACCTGTCCAAAAAGCTTAAACGGAATGCTTAAATCAGCCTTGTAGTTATAGTTATCTTCTTCAAGGTTACGCCATCTTCGGCCGTTAGGTTCGGCTTGGATAATGCCATAGCTACCAAAACCATTTACATAACCCGAAGTTAGGGCATATAAATGCGGGCTATAAGTAGGTACACTAGGAGTATTTCCTGCGCCTACTACAGGTCGGTTATACCAACCACCACCTCTAGGGGTATAGTCTGCCAAACTAGCAAAGCGAAAATCGGGATCATTTTGTTTTGAATTGGAAGTGGCTACGTTATAGCTTAAACGTGGCGACAACTCGCTTTGCAATAACTTGTGTTCGCCTTGTAAGTTAAAGGTATTGAGGTTACGGAAAGTTTGTTTAAGCGAATAAGTGGTACTGGCTACCTCTCCTGGCAACCCCGTATATTCGTATCTTCCATTCAGGTGCGTAGCCTTGGTTTCGCCACCCCAACTGCCCAGGTACTGCATACTGATTTCGTGACGAGGGTTGAAACGATAAGTAAGCCCTGCCAAAGTACCATAGTTAAGGGTTTCGGTCCCCGTATTTTCCTTATAGGTTTGATATTTACCCATGTAAAGGCTGTTAGGGGTAATATAGTTAGGGATATTACGGAAGCTATACACATCTGGATTTCCAGTAACTACACCTTGGTATATACTGTATTGTGTTAAATCGCCACCGTTGATATCGGTAATTCTTCTATAATAGTTACCTCCCAGAATTAATCCCAAAGTGTGCTTTTTAAACATCTTGTAACTGTTGCCATAGGTGGCAGAGTACAATTGGTTTAAGGGTGCTTTTTTGTATTGGGTAGTCATCACTGGATCAAAGCTTTGCATAATGCGATTGACACGGTTGACTTCTTGGTAGGCATTAGGACTATAATTGCTATTGGCTACCATATTTTGGATGGAGCTTAAACCGCCTGGGTATTGCTTTGCAAGGTTTTTGAAATCTTGCGACAGGTTTTTATCGTTGATTTTTGTACCTAGTACGCCCATATCGCTGTTCCAAAAACTATTGTACTGGCCACTCATGCCTACATTGGAGTTCAGTCCTGTTTGTGCAATAATTTCAAAGGTTTCCTTTTCGGGCACCGATTTGGTTTTCAATTCCACAATCCCCGCAGCTGCATCAGCAGGCTTATCTGGCGCTACTGTTTTATAAATGGTGATGTTATCTAAAAGAGATGCTGGAACCAAATCCAAAGGAATAGCACTCCTATCTGGATCTGAAGAAGCCAAACGCACACCGTTTAATTGTCCAATGACGCTTCTATCGCCCAACCCACGGATGGCCACATATTTATCATCGGTTACCGTTACCCCCGAAACACGTTGTAAAGCCTGCGTGGTGGTGATACTGGCCGTACGCTCAATCATTTGCGCCGAGATGGCATCCTGTACAATGGCGGAGTTTTTACGTTCGTCCAATACTGATACATCTGTGCTGGCTCGTCTGCGTGCCTGCACCACTACTTCGCCTAAGGTTGTAGAAGAGGCGTTTAATGAAATGGTAAGGTTTTTGGTATTGGCATCAACCTTTATTTCTCGGGTTTCGTAACCGATATAGGAAATGACCAAAGTGGCACCCCCTTCTGGTATGGTCAATTTGAACTTACCATCGGCATCTGTAGATACGGCATTGTTGGTGCCTTTAATTTTAATACCTACACCTATTAAGGTTTCTTTGGTTTTGGCATCTATCACCGTACCTGCAATCACAATTGGCACAGGTTTTTTAGTGATGACCACATAGCCTTCTACCACTTTATATTGAAGGTTGGTATGAGCTAAAACCAAGTTCAAAGCCTCTGCCACGGTAATTTCCGTGTTCAAGCTGATTTTTTTGGAGATGCTTTCCAAGAGCTCAACCTGTGCATTAATTTGTACTTTACTTTGTTTTTCAATAGTAGCTAAACTATTGCCTAGTGTGGCATTATCCAGCTTTAGCTTAATTTTTTGGTTTAAATTTTGACCGAGTGCACTATTAGCCAAAAGTACTCCAACACAGGCAAGCTTGATAGCTATCAGAAGAAACGAGCACTTCATATAGAAATAAATTTTATCTGCGGGCAGATGGTCTTTAAGCACCCGACGGTATTTCTTTCGTATACGGAGGACCAGGGTTGTTAACTGCCTCACATATCGAGAAGAAATATGCAGGTGTAATAATTTTTGCATATTTTTGATCGTTATGGTTTTTCGCCTTTGGCGGATATCTATTAACTTAATCTTGAGGTTGTGTGTCGTCGAAAAGCAAGCAACCTAAAGCATTGGCGTCCTCCTCAAAAGGGAGGGCGTTTTATTTTGGTAGTCGAGATATTTACATAGTTTTCCTTTCCTTGTTATTAATATGGATTTCCTTTCCATTGATCTGATAGTGGAAATCGCCAGCTACACTTAAAATATTCATGATTTTTACGATGGAGATATTGGTGGTAAGATTCACTTTAATCAATCTTTTAGCCAAAGTAGGATTAACAATTTCAATGTTAACGTTGTACCATCGCTCTAAAATTTTGGCAATGTCGGCCAGTTTGGTTTCATCAAAATGAAGCTTGCCATCTTTCCAACCTGTTACCTCTGTTACGTCAACATTGGCCAATACCTTCTTAGCGGTATTTTCGTTCCAAGTCACCATTTCCCCTGGCAACAACATGGCTATCGGCTGTATTTGGTGGTTAATATGTCTATCAACCCTTACTTTTCCAGTACTTACCAATACTTTAATAGGCTGCCCAGCAAAAGCATCAATTTTAAAGGAGGTTCCTAATACTTGGGTACTGATATTTCCTGTATGGATAATGAATGGCTTTTTGGGATTTTTGGTCACTTCAAAAAATGCTTCACCTTCCAATGCTACTTCTCTGATATTACTTGCAAACTTTTTAGCGAAGCGTATTTTACTCATTGCGCCTAAGTAAACAATAGAACTATCAGGCAAAATGATTTGGGTACGCTGCCCCTTGGGGTTCTGCATTTCGGTAAAAGCAAATGTTTGCTCAACAGTAGTCTCCTTTTTTGAACTTACTTGCCAAAAAGCAACGCCTAAAATCAATACTAACCATACCGCAGCGTAACGCCAAAATTGATTATGCTGATAAAAAGGTTTTATTTGGGGTGTAGGTGCCGAAGCGTCCTCGAAAATCCGTTGATCTAACATTTGTTTCCAACGTTGTTGTTGTTGAGATGTAGCGTTATTTTGTTGCGGATTTATTTGGTGTGCCCATTCTTCGTCCCATATTTGGTCGAAAAGCTGTTGAGCATCATCCTTCTTTAGTATAGCCCTTACTTGTTTCAATTCTTCTGGACTGCATTGTCCATCCAAATACTTTTTAATCAAGGCTTTTTGGTTTTCTAAACTCATTTGTTCTATCCTTCATTAATAAAGACACCAGTTTTAAAGGGATAGGGTGAGTGGGAAATGAAAAAAAGTTTTGCTTCGCTATTGAGCTTTATTTTAGCCACAAATACACAGATAATATTTGGTTAGAAAATAGGCATTGCAAGGCTTGGTAACAATTTGCAAATAAGATTGAAGCTATTAACTAAAATAAGATAAATAATAATCGACAAATCATTGATGAGCTAAAAATCATCTGTGCATCTGTGGCTGTTATCTATTTTAAGAAATAGCATACAAGGAAGGCCAAGGTAATATCTACATGTTCCTGCATGTTTTCCCTCAGGTATTTTAAAGAAACCAACATTTGGCTTTTAATGGTATTGATAGATAACCCCATCTTTTCGGCAATTTGCGGATAGGTCAATTGTTCTTCCCTACTTAATTGGAAAATCTTTTTGCGTTGAGGGCTTAGCTGCTCCAATTTTAATTGGTACAAGTGCTCCAGTTCTTTGTAGGCCATTTGTTCGTCCACCGCATCTTTAGCATGTTCAAGTTCACCTAAACTGTCAATATCTACTGTAGCCAACTGCTTTTTGCGGATATGATTGAACAGGGTATTCTTCATCGCTGCAAAGAGGTAGTTTTTAACCTCACCTTTAATTTGTATTTCGGCACGTCGGCGCCAAATGTTGTGCATTACATCCATGGCTAGTTCTTCAGCCACTTCGGTTTGCTTAAGGTAATGAAGTGAAAACTTGTACAGGGATTCGAAGTAACGGGCAAATAATTCATTGAACGCCCTAAGGTTATCCTCACTGCATTCCTGCATCAATAACGTATCGGAAAGTTTCGTATAATCTTTGCTCATCTGCCGTAAATGCTACGATGCCAAAATTATCTTCCCAAAACTTACTTTAAATTACCCTTATATTAACTTATGGTAAAATGATAGGGTTTGTTTTTTAAAACTTAGGAAGTTTGTAACTCTCATCGTTCGTCATTCCAGCCTACGAGGAAATAATGTGGTGAAAGGTAATGTAACACGTAACAAACCTCTCTCTAACTTTCTCCTTGAAAAGTAGAGAGAATTGGATAGTGCTAACAAATATATAACTACAAACTTTCAAGTATATGCACAAATCTTTCCCAAGTCCTCGTCTCTCTCTACTAGGGAGAACCGAAGCGTAGCGAGCTCATTTATGCCAAAACACAATAACATATTTATCAATAGATGCCGACAGGCAGAGAGAGGGTCTACTTCGTAAGTCAAATCTATTCAACTCCCCAATAATGTAAACCTCCTGTCATTAATCTCAATCCATCAACAAAGTGTATTGATTTTCTTAACTTTGATCAATGGCAGCAAAAACGCAACGTTCCGTATCTAAATTTAACAACGAGCTTAAATTAAAAGGCTTTAATGTATGGGAGCTAAACGATGATTGTAATGCGACAAGGGTTTACAGTCGAAAGGACTTCTATAAAATCTGCCTTTCTACTGGAAGCAGTACCATTCACTATGCCGATAAAAGCTTTGACGCCAATGATACCGTATTGTTTTTTGGAAACCCACATGTTCCCTACTCATGGGAAACACGCTCACCCAACTATACTGGTTATGCTTGCTTATTTTCAGAAGATTTCCTAAAACTCTCCGAACGTTCAGAAAGCTTATTACAATCGCCTTTCTTTAAAATTGGTGGCACCCCCATCCTGAACATTAGTCAAACACAACGGGAGTTTTTGAATACCATTTTCCAAAAAATGATTGAGGAACAGCAAACAGACTACTTTTACAAAGATGATCTGATGCGCAATTATATTCACCTCATCATTCACGAAGCACTTAAATTACAGCCTTCAGAAAGTTTCGATCAGCATAAAAATGCCTTATCAAGGATTGCTTCGGTTTTTCTCGAATTGCTAGAACGACAGTTCCCAATTGAAACACCAGACCGTCCATTATTGCTCAATACTGCACAAGCTTATTCGAGCAGCTTAGCCATACATGTGAATTACCTGAACCGTGCCGTAAAAGAAACGACAGGTAAATCGACCACTACACACATTACCGAACGCATTGCCCGCGAAGCAAGGGCCTTGTTGCAACATACGGATTGGAATATTGCCGAAATTGCTTATGCCCTAGGTTTCGAATACCCTACCTATTTCAACAACTTCTTTAAAAAGATGACAGGAACCAACCCATCGACCTTTTGCGAGAGTATGGTTTGAAATTCTTAATAATTGGTTTGAAGATTATAAACTATCAAGACTACAATGCACGAACTTTGTGGTATTAAAATCTAGACAGACTTAAATATCCTATTAGCACAAAGATTCACAATAATCATTTTGTACTCCAATGGCGACATCAACAATGGTTCAATGGCTAATGTTATTAAGTACGGCTAAACTTTAATAAATTAGAATTACAAACCCCAAAACAAAAATAATAATCATGAATACAATCAACGTAAAAGCGTATGGTACCGAGGCTGCCGACGCTCCATTACAAGGCCTCAGTATTCCACGGAGAGAAGTAGCTGCCCATGATGTAAAAATCGAAATTCTTTACTGCGGCGTATGTCACTCTGATTTACACACTGCTAGAAACGAATGGCATAATACCATTTATCCAAATGTACCTGGACACGAAGTTGTGGGAAAGGTAGTAAGTGTAGGTAACCACGTTAAAAAATTCAAAGTAGGTGATACAGTCGGTATCGGTTGTATCGTTGATTCGTGCCGTGAGTGCCAATATTGTAACGAAGGATTAGAACAGTTTTGCGAACCTGGTATGACAGGCACCTACAATTCTCCTGATAAATATTTGCCAAATGTTCAAACTTATGGTGGTTATTCTGAGAGCATTGTAGTTGATGAAAACTATGTATTGAGCATTCCAGAAAACCTTGACCTGGCGGCTACCGCACCTTTATTGTGTGCTGGAATTACCACTTACTCGCCTTTGAAACACTGGAACGTAGGTCCAGGTAAAAACGTAGGGATTGTAGGGATTGGTGGCTTGGGCCACATGGGTATTAAAATTGCCAAAGCCATGGGTGCTCACGTAGTCGCTTTCACTACTTCAGAAAGTAAGTTTAAAGAAGCACAACGTTTGGGCGCTGATGAGGTAGTACTTTCTACCGATGCAGCACAAATGAATAAATTCAGAGGTAAATTGCACTTCATTTTGGATGCAGTATCTGCCGAACACGATATCAATGCTTACTTAGGCTTACTTCGTGTAGATGGTTCATTAGCTTTGGTTGGTGCTCCTGAACAACCACTACCAGTAGCAGCCTTTAGTGTGATCTTAGGCCGTAAAAGTTTTGCAGGTTCTATGATTGGTGGTATTGCTGAAACGCAAGAGATGCTTGATTTCTGTGGCAAACACAACATTACTGCCGACATCGAAATGATTGACATGAACCAAATCAATGAAGCTTATGACCGCTTGTTAAAAGGTGACATCAAATATCGCTTTGTGATTGATATGGCTTCATTAAAAAACTAACGAACGTCCATTGTCAATATAAAGCTTCGACCATATGATGGTCGAAGCTTTTTTGTTTTTATGGTAGACTGGCTAAAACGTACAAACTTCCCTAAGCACTGCTCTCTCCCTTTTAGGGAGAGATGCCAATAGGCAGAGAGGGTTTATCCGTCATGCCCAACTCGATTGGGCATCGTAATGCATTAGTAGACTTTTAAGATTCCCGCCTACGCGGGAATGACGCACCAGTGAAAGTAACTGCAAAATGAAACAATCCTCTTTAACTTTCTCCTTAAAAAGGATAAAGAACAGGCAGTAGTATTGAGCTCCTTAAAAGTCGCAAGAAATGAGTAAGAACAAACTTTTCCAAGCATTCCTCTCTCTCTCAGGGAGAGATCCCGATCTTTTCGGGAGAGAGGGTTTCAAAGCTCACTACTTACTCCTCATCACTAGTATTTTTCAATTTCATCAACAACGAATAAGCTCCTTTTACGACCACTTGTTTGCCTTTCAAATCGGCAGTAATGGCGGTTTTACCCTCTGAGGTTTCCCCTACCTGCACTTCATGCATCATAAATTTACGAGCGGCTATTTCAACAAATACATAATCCTTATTTTCGAAACTTACCACTGCATCCTCTGGCAAGAACTGAACCTTTTGATTTTTGAATTGCAGTTCAGCATTCATGTACATGCCTGGTACTAGGTTTTTATCATATTTTTCAAAATGGCAATGCACTTCGCTATTACCCCCTTCGCCTACATTATGACTTACTAAAATCACCTTCGTTTCGTATTTCACCTCTGGCTTCACGTTGGTAAAGGCAATCACTCGCTGACCAATATTAATTTGGTGTAGGTCTTTCTCAAAAATAGTGAGGTTCAAATGGATATCACTTGGGTTAATCAATTCGAAAATCACATCCGATGGGGTCACATACTTGCCAATATTCACATTCACTTTACTTACATAGCCATTAATTGGCGAATAGATATTGATTGATTTGGAAATCTTACCTTCATTAAGCTGTGCCGCATTGATATTGATCAGCTTTAACTTTTCTGTTAGTGCCATTTGCTCCACTTTCAAGTTTTTGTATTCTGTTTCTGCTTGCTGAAGGGTTTTATCGCTATTCGCTTTGCTCAAATTAAGTTCTCTTTGGCGAGCAAGCTCTTTACTGGCGTAACTTAATTTGTTACTGATGTTCAGATAATCTTGTTGCATTTGGATATACTGTGGATCTTCCATCACGGCTATCACCTGTCCTTTGCTCACATGTGTACCTGGAAGCATTTTGGTGGTTTTAAGGTAGCCTCCTAAGGGAATACTCACCGACACCAAGTTTTGAGGGGGTACATCTATTTTACCTTGTAGCTTTAAGGTTTCATTGATTTCGCCGTAAGCCACTGCACCAGTTTTCAGGTTAATGTGCTTTGCCTGCTCGGGCGTTAAGCTTACTTCATTTTCGTTCATTGGAACTTTGGCTTCTTCTTTGGTTTCGCTGCTACTGCTACAGGCAAACATCATGCTGATGGCTAAGGCTCCTAAATATAATGGGTACTTCATGTTATTGCGCTAAAAGGTAATTAAGTTCTGTAATGCTTTTGTTCAACTGTTGGATGGCTTCAAAATAACTCTCCTTAATGGCGATGGCCTGGTTGTTCAACATCGTCCATTCTAAGTAATTGATTTCTCCGTTCTGTAATTGTTTATTTAAAGTAGTGGTAATTTCCTTGGCCGTTTTCAATCCGTCTTTTTCAAGTCCACCTACGATATCCAACTGTTGCTGATATTGTACATAAACTGCTTTTAAATTGGTATTGACCTGCCTGCTGGCATTTTCGGTTTCCGATTTTCGATATTCCTGATAAACCTTGGCCGATTTAATCTTGTTACGCTGCGAACTACCAAACAAGGGAATACTTAAACCCAGCTGGAAGGATTGGAAACGGTCGTTTTGATCAAATTTGATATCGTCCCTTAATGTGGTATTGTTATAACCTACATTAAATTCGGGCAATAGTTTAGCCTGTTCCGCTTTGGTACTTGCCAATGCAACTTTCTCTTCCTGCTGCTGAAGTTTAATTAAAGGATGACTTGTCCAGTTTAGGGTATCTGCAAAAGTAATGTCAGCCCTCAAATGTCTAGCCTGTGGCTTCAACAACATTGGGGTATTGATTAAAAAGGCCAATTGCTGTTGTAGGGTCAACTCCTGTATCTGTAAGTTTTTCAGTTTGGTGCTTACCTGCAATAATTGGTTTTCGGCACTAGCCCTTTCCAGCAAATTACTTTCGCCACTCTTTAACCTCAGCTCTGCCAAATGCCTTAACTTTCTATAAGAACTATCGGCTTGCTGGTAAAGCTTTTGTTGTTGTGCTACCACTAGCAAATCATAAAACACCTGCGTAGTAATTTTAGTAAGTTCTGCTTTGCTCAGCTCCTTCTGTAACAATGCGGTCTTCCACTCTTCCAATAATTTATTCTTTTGTCGTGCATACACATTAGGCAGGCTAAAGCTTTGATTAACGCTCAATTTATTATCTACCAAATTACTGTTGAACTTGCCATATTCGCCACTAATGTTCAAGGGAGCAATCGTGGTAGCAGTTTTACTCAATTGCTGACTATAATCTGCTCTTAGCTGGCTACTCTTTAAACTGATATTGTTTTTGTACAAGCTATCCAAAGTGGCTTTTAGCGTAATACTTTGCTGGGCATTGGCCGAAGAAAATCCAAAACAAACCAATAGTATGGTCAGTGCTTTAAGATGCTTCTTTTTTCTTTTCAAACCCTTTTCAAAACTCACATATAAAATAGGAAGTACAAATAGAGTCAGCAAAGTGGCAATCATTAAGCCACCAATCACTACAGTTGCCAAAGGCCTTTGCACCGAAGCACCCGCACCATTACTAATGGCCATAGGCAAGAAACCTAAAGAAGCCACGAAAGCCGTCATCAGCACTGGTCTCAATCTGGTTTTAGTTCCTTCTAACACTACTTTTTTCATATCCTGTTCTCCAGTTTTTTTAATGTTGTTGAACTCGGCAACCAGTACAATCCCATTTAATACTGCGATACCAAATAGGGCAATAAAACCAACTCCTGCACTGATACTAAAAGGCAAGCCACGCAAAGCCAACAAGAATATTCCACCAATAGCAGATAATGGAATGGCCGTATAAATGAGCAAACCATACTTGATAGAACCAAAGGCGAAGTAAAGCAATAGAAAAATCAGGATGAGCGATACAGGCACGGCAATCATCAACCTTGATTTTGCTTCGTTAAGGTTTTCGAAGGAACCACCGTAGGTGATGCTGTAGCCCGTCGGCAATTTAATTTCGGCATTTACCTTTTCCTGCAGTTCATTCACAATGCTTTCTACATCACGACCGTTCACATTGAAACCTACCAAAATACGTCGTTTGGTATCTTCCCGTTGGATTTGACTAGGACTATTTACCAAAGCAACGGAGGCTACTTGCGCTAAAGGAATTTGCTTACCATAGGGCGTTGGTATCAGCAGGTTTTGTACATCTTTAATGCTTTTACGTTTATCGTTCTGTAGACGTACTACCAAATCAAAACGTTTCTCGCCTTCAAACACCAATCCTGTGCTTTGTCCAGCAAATGCGGTATTGATATTTCTATTAATATCGGCAATGTTTAAACCGTATTGGGCAATGGCTGCTCGGTTATGTTGGATCACAATTTGAGGCGTTCCAGAAATTTGTTCTACATAAATTTCGGTTGCGCCTTGTACCTTTTTCACCAAGTTACCCAGTTTTTTAGAGTATAGTGCCAGGGTATCAAAATCCTCCCCAAAAATCTTACACACCACATCTTGCCTAGCCCCTGTCATCAGCTCATTAAAACGCATTTGTACGGGAAACTGGAAACTGGTAGTTACCCCTGGAATCTCGCTAGCCGCTGCTCCCATCTTCTCCGACAATTCTTCGAAAGTCTTGGCCGAAGTCCACTCGCTTTTAGGTTTCAGGTTAATGATCATATCCCCCATATCCATTGGCAATGGTTCCGTAGGCACCTCGCTACTTCCTATTTTGGCTACAATGTTCTTGACCTCTGGAAATCTGGCTTTAAGGATACCTGCTACCTTTTGCACATTTTCAATGGTGGTATTCAAATTACTGCCCGAAAGCACCCTCGTTTCTACCGCGTAATCTCCTTCTTCAATGGATGGAATAAACTCTCCTCCTAAATTAGACAGGATCACCACCGCAGCCACAAACAAGGCCAACACTACACCAATCACCATTTTTGGGATACCCAATACTTTACGAAGCATTTTGGAGTAGCTGTTCTCCACCTTGGCCATTACCTTATCAGAAATATTAGGTGCAGTTTTGATTTTCTTGCTCAAAAACAAGCTAGATACCATTGGAATGTAGGTTAACGAAAGGATAAAGGCACCCAACAGCGCAAAAGCAACGGTTTGTGCCATCGGTTTAAACATCTTCCCTTCAATGCCCTGCAAACTAAAAATAGGCAAGTACACAATGAGGATAATGATTTGGCCAAACACAGCGCTGTTCATCATTTTAGACGAAGCACTTTTCACTTCCAGATCCATCTCATTTTGTTTCAGGATGGATAGGCCTGCAAACTTTTTACTATGACTGAGTTGGTGCATTACCGCTTCCACAATGATCACCGCCCCATCTACAATTAAACCAAAATCCAAGGCCCCCAAACTCATAAGGTTGCCACTTACGCCAAATATGTTCATCATGATGATGGCAAACAACATGGATAGAGGAATTACCGAGGCGACAATAAAGCCTGCCCTAAAATTGCCTAGGAAGATTACCAGTACAAACACTACAATCAATGCGCCTTCCAACAAATTGGTCTCTACCGTTTTAATGGCGTTGTTTACCATACTGGTACGATCCAAGAAAGGCACAATCTCTACGCCCTCGGGCAGGGTTTGCTCTATTTGTTTGATTTTGGCTTTGATGTCATCAATCACCACATTGCTGTTGGCGCCTTTCAGCATCATTACAATGGCACCCGAAACTTCGCCTTCATTGTTAAAGGTTAATGCGCCATACCTAGTGGCATAACCGATTTCGATATTCGCTACATCTCTAATCAGCAAGGGTGTTGAACCTTGATTATTTCTAACCACAATGTTCTCGATGTCTTCCTTACCGCCAATCAAACCTTCACTTCTGATGTAAAGTACCGTAGATTGTTTTTCGATATAAGCACCTCCTGTATTCTGATTATTACTTTCCAGGGCATCAAAAATATCACTGATGGTTACCTTGTGCGCCACCAACTTATTAGGGTCAATGGTCACTTGGTACTGCTTCAACTTACCACCGAAACTGCTTACTTCGGCTACACCTTTAACACCCAGTAGTTGTCGTCTAATGATCCAGTCTTGAATGGTACGCAGCTCGGTAATGTCGTATCGTTTTTCGTAACCTTTTTTGGGTTTTACGGCATATTGGTAAATTTCACCTAAGCCTGTGGAGATAGGTCCCATCTCTGGTTTTCCTATTCCCTGTGGAATTTGCTCCTGCACTACCAATAATCGTTCGGCCACTTGTTGTCGGGCCCAGTAAACATCTACATCATCATTAAAAACAAGGGTAACGAGGGAAAGTCCAAAACGGCTGTAGCTCCTAATTTCCTTAATTCCAGCAATGTTGCTATTGGCCTGTTCCACAGGAAAAGTCACCAATCTTTCGATATCGGTAGCACCATAGGAAGGTGCCGTAGTAATGATCTGTACCTGATTATTGGTAATATCGGGCACGGCATCAATGGGTAATTTGGTCAGCTCAAAGCTTCCATATATGATAAGGCTAATGGTAAATAGCCCAATAATGAGTTTATTCTTAATAGAAAACTCAATAATTCTATTCAGCATGAAAAATGGGGATAATCGTTTCTAATTAATCATTACGACCTTACAAAGGCCGTTCAAGTATTAAGAAAGGATTACAGATTTTGGCGGTTGCCAAATTTTTCCAGCATAGGCCGAATTTGGAACATGATCATTGTTGATCAAGATTTTTTGTTTGGGCAGTATTTGATAGACCTTTTTAAGGCTCAGGCCAAAAGAAGGTGGCAACGCAGGACTTAAGGCATTAGTCGCCGAAAGACCATGTGTTTTAAAAGGAAGCTGGTTGTCTCTTGCTTCGTCGTTGTCCGTATGGGGAATATCGTTATAGTGATGTTCCAGGTATGCGAAGAAAGTAATGTTACTATCTAGGTTTTTATGCTCGAAATAATGCTGAAAGAGCACAGGCAGCTTGGCCAACTCCTGTAATTCAGTAGAGGAAAGCAGATATAAGCTAAGCAGCAGTATGTGAAGGGCTCTTTTCAACGCCCCAAAATTAGCCAAATGAGGCAAAAATGCAATGGTTGGTAGCCAATTGTTACATAACACTGTTAGTTTTGAACGTCGATATTTTTACTTTCCACCACAAACCCGGGATTGTTGCTCACTTGATATTGGAGACTCAACTGGTACCTTCCTGCTTGCATATTTGGCTTTACAGATTTTAACAAGGTTAAGGAGCTATCATTAAGCCCAAGCTTAAAGCCTTTGTAAATAGTGATTTCTGTATGATAGCATAACCTTTCACCTTGTGCCAATTCAACTTCTAACGCTATTTTTTCAAAAAGCTCTTGATTAGCATTAGTTCTTTTATTGAGTTCAGCCATACCTAATTGATCAAACTTGATCAACGTTTTTAGCTCTTCCAAATCCTTACGCCCTTGTTTACATAAAGCAACCTTAATTTGGTTGGGCAGGTATAATGCCTTATTGCCTAGTTGGCGCTCAAAATTCATCATGACACTTACTTGAGGTTCTTTAAAAAGTGCCAGATTCATGGTTTCGCTCAATACAATATCAACATCGTAATTCTTTAACACATAACTTGTAGCATCTACTAACTTTGATTCTTTCACATAAGGTAACAGATCCAATCTTTTCATGAGATCTTGTAGTTTCGCATAACTATTCTGATTGATTTCTAATAAAGTAAACTGCACTTCAGTAGGTTGAAATGTGAGCATGATGGGTAAGGCAAGTGCTGCAAACGGCCCCGTTCCTGCATACAATACGTGTACTGTTCTTTTTTCATTGCACTGTATATCTCTAATAGCCTGCGCCAAAGCCTTTGCAAAACGTTGCGTTCTAAAAACTTCCTTCACACAAGTAGCTGCCCACCATGTACCTATGGCATTTCCTTTTTCGGTTTCTATGTGCTCCTTTTCTTTTTCATCGTCTGGATCAATCTCCAACATTTCAAATAATAATTGGTGGTACTTTGAAATTGCTGGCGCAAGTGATTCATGAAAATCTCCCTCCTTTAAAATATCTTGAGCAACCGAGCGTAGCTGTTCCTTAAATTCGAATTCGAGCATTAAAAATTCTTCTATGATTGAGTTTTAAAGCTACAAATAAAAAGCGTTTGGCCTACTGTCTTTTTTTAATAGAAATAATATCTTCGCTTTACTCAAATGAGCCAAGATGAAAGATATTGCACTGCTGATTGGAAACGACATCAATAATATTTCTCCAGGAATTAGCTGGGCAGATTTACTTCAAAAGATTACCGATTTTTGCAAGGTATCAGACAAGGTGACCATCCATAAGGAAAAACCTTTCCCCATGCTTTATGAAGAGATTTTTTTAGCCGCCATCAAAAACAAGCTGATTGAGGAGAAAGATTTAAAAACTTTCATTGCCACAAACGTTGCAAAGATTGATCAAAACGACATTCATCATCAAATTAGCGCATTGTCTGCGGCCAATGTAATGACCACCAATTACGATTATACGCTTCAGGGCACCAACTTGCTTAAAAATACAGGTGTAGTGGCTGAGCGTCTGTACAGTGTTTTCAGAAGAAATGAATTAAACGGTACTAACTACTGGCATTTACATGGTGAAGCTAATCACCCCATGTCCATTAACTTAGGTTTTGAGCATTACTGTGGACAGTTGCAAAACATGCGCAACTATGTGGTAACGGGTACTGACTATGTGAGCTCGACCGTCACCAAAGCACCCTTATTGAAAAGATTGCAATCTAAAAAGCCTTTGGTCAATCAGTCATGGATTGACTTATTCTTTACCAAAGACATCTTCATTTTTGGCTTGGCACTTGATTTTATCGAAACTGATCTTTGGTGGTTACTGACTTTTAGGGCCCGCAGCAAGTTCTATAAAAACAAAATTTCCATCACCAATAAAATCTACTATTACATCCCCGTAGAATATATTGTGCTATCGCAATACAAGCTCGATTTGCTAAAAGTGAATGATGTAGAGGTGATAGTGATTAAAGGTAATAGCAAATTGAACTATTACGAAAGGGTACTTGAAAGCATCGATGAGCTATCCGATTAATTACCACGACACATCATCTTACCTTCGGTTCATCGCCCTAATCAACCTTTCATTCCGTCTGTCTGCCCTTGAGTTTTGCAAAGAGATGACCGCCCAAACTGCCGCAGGAATCCAACCAATTAAAGTAATTTGTAAGATCAAACAAATGATCCCTGTAATGATTCTACCTCTAAGGATGAATGAAATAAATGGGAAAAAGATGGCTATTAACGTCATTGTTGTTTCTATATCTTTTTAGATGATCTTAACTATTGCCGTTATTAGAGCAAATAAAGCGCATTATGTTTCACCAAAATCACATTAAACTTTTTAAAGTTACAAATTACTGTTGCTTCATTAACACCTCTTTTGTTGAGAAATTATTCAATTAATTTAGAGAGGCTTTTGTTCTTAAAACTTGTAGCTGTAGATAACCTAAACACCTCCGTTTTTAAAAAATTAGGATTTTAAGACTTACGAAGTCTAACATAAAGTTAACCTGACGCATGCACCAAGTTAATCTACACTTAATATGTGTCTGCTAATTTTGCGCTATGATTAGAAGAGACTTTCTTAAAACTGGCACGCTATCCGCTTTGGGTATTTCTTTACTAAGTGCTACCGAAACATTTGGGCAATTATTCGCACCAGATGAAAGGGCAGTTGGCAGCGCTAAAAACATTATCTTTTTGGTAAGTGATGGCATGAGCAATGGCACCCTAACGATGGCGAATTTATTGTCTCAACGCATGTATGGACGAGAAAGCAAATGGATTTCACTCTACCGTGAAAATAAAGTGGTAAGGGCTTTCATGGATACTGCTTCTGCCGATTCTATGGTGACGGATTCCGCAGCCTCTAGCTCAGCTTGGGGAGGTGGTGTAAGGGTTAACAATGGCAGCTTAAATGTGAATGCTGATGGCTCATTTAACACGCCAATTTTACAGAAGTTTAAATCCGCAGGTAAAAAGGTAGGCTGTGTCACTACGGTTCCCATTACCCATGCTACACCAGCAGGCTTCTGCATTTGTAATAAATCTAGAAGTGACCAAAATGGCATTGCTTTACAATATTTGCCACTTAGGTTCGATGTAATGATGGGTGGAGGCGACAAATACTTTAACCCATCTAAAAGGAAAGATAAAGTAGACGTGTATAGTCAATTTGAGAAAGCAGATTATCAATTGGCTAAAACAAAACAACAAATGCAGGCCCTAGATCATCAAAAACCAGTACTTGCGGTATTTGACAATGATGCTTTACCTTTTAGTGTAGATTATGCTCACGATCAAAAACTCCAGAATACCATTCCTACCTTGTCGGAAATGACCGTAAAGGCTATTGACTTGATGAAAGACCACGCGGAAGGTTTTGTGCTACAGGTAGAAGGCGGAAAAGTAGATTGGGCAGCCCATTCTAACGATACCCCAGGTTTGTTATTTGATCAACTAGAATTTGATTTGGCAGTGGAAAAAGCCATTGAGTTTGCAGAAAAGGACAGAAATACCTTGGTAATTATCACTACTGACCATGGAAATGGCAATCCAGGACTTTTTGGCGAGGAAAACGCTGATCAGAAGTTTGACTTGTTCCAAAAGTTTAAGCATAGTAATGATTGGGTGTTGAATAGCATCAAGCCTAATGATACCGCAGCAAACCTCATTGCCATGATTAATGATGCGCAGGGTTATACCATTACCAATGAGCAGGCAAAAGACATTTTAACACATTATCAAAAACTAGACGGTGGCGGATTGTACAACGTCCGTAAGCTACCTTTCGAACGATTTGGAAAAATCCAAAGCGAATATACTTCGGTCAACTGGGGTTCGATGGAACACTCTGCGGACTATGTGGAATTGGCTGCTTTTGGTCCTGGTAGTACTTTAATGAATCCATTTGTACGCAATACAGAGCTGCATAACCTAATGCTAAATGCAGCGGGTGTAAAGGTTTAAATAGACTTACGAAGTTTAGAAAACTTCATAAGTCTATTTAGCCAGCAACAAAAAACCTCGTAGGTTTTAAAACCTACGAGGTTTGAAATATCCACTATCCTTCTGACGCTAGATATGCTTCTTTACCTGCATATTTGGATAGCTTTTTGAACCTATTATGATATTTTGTACGTTCGACAAAACGATTTTTCCAACGGTAGCTTCGCCCATAGCTAAGCAAATTGATCCGTGGTCCGAGATGGTTTACGTCAATATGAGTTTCTATGTAACCTAACTCTCTTTCTAAATCAAGATCCTTCATTTTCACATGGGTAACCATATGAGGAGCTATTTTTAGTACATAGCGCCAAGGTTCCGTGAGCACGTATCTAATTTCATTACACTTTGTTTTTATATCGAAAATTTCTACTTGGGTAAAGCAGGTTTTTTCTTCATCGGTTAAGGCCACCCTATTTACTTTCCAGCTGTGAGTAGAAAAATCTCGCAACAATTGCTGTTTTATTTCGTATCCATAACGTTTTTTTCTCCGTTTCTTCTTTTTAAATGTTTTGTCATAATGAAATTGTATTGTATTTATTTTAGGCAATAACGCTTCATAAAACTGAGCGCTAGCACTACGTTTAACATCATCTCTCAACACAAAAAGTCGCTTCCAACCTCTCTGATAAGGTTGTTGTAATGGAACCATTGGCAAACTCATTTGTTGCTGATAAAGTTCTTCACGTCTTTTTTGTAACTTTATTAATTGTTTATCTCGATCTGTTTTAACGATTCGTTTTTTCTGTCTTGCCGATCTAATACGGCAGTTCCATTGATGGGTGTCCATCACTTTTCATTTTAATTTTCTTAGCTTGATTTCGGATCACAATTCGTCCTTAATGAGGATATACCCTTTTTCAATGCTCACAAAATTCCTATGAAGTGGAACAGATAAACCAACAGTTGATTTATACCGTCACTTAATTTTAAAAACAAAAAGGAATTACTGCCTACTAGGCAATGAACAAAGGGGTTATATGTAGCGGTATGCTGTCATGATATCTTGATATTAAAAAGATGAATAAATCAAGAACTGATGCAAAGGTAATAAATATGGGAATATATAGACTTACGAAGTTTAGAAAACTTCATAAGTCTTATTTTGGCCATTAACGAACAAGCACTTCCAGCTTAAAGGTTAACTAGGCAAAAAGCAAAACTGGAAATTTGGAATAAGTATTCGAAATCTTAAAGCATCTAAAATTAGCGAAGAATTCATGCCATGATGTATTGCAGCATAGCCTATTTATCAAGGCGCCAATTACAGAAATAGTACCGACGATGGATGGACGGAGGACCGACGGTAGACCGACGGTGGACGAGTACACCCAAAACACTCAGATAATCTAGTGTTTAAACAGACTTACGAAGTTTCGAAAACTTAGTAAGTCTACTTGGCTTGCAGTGAATTTGCGCTTCAAAAAATAAACTACCTCATGATACTTATTCTTTTTACCTCGCCAGCGCCACATTAAAAAACCAGTAATAGGAAGCGATGCAGCCACTAATCCTGCTGTACAAAATTGAACCATTTCCGAACGAAAACGAACCCTCCCACCTATAGTTTGTAAGTAGCTTTATCAATACCAAAGGAGATACCTCTCTGTAACCAAGTATTAACCAACCATTTCAACTACAGCAAAAGTTAAAATGGTGTAGCTAGCCGCTCCTTTCCGAACCTCTTTTGGGTACAACAACATTGAATTCATAGAATTGCTAACCAAATATTTAATGTTAAGACCATGAGAAAACTAAACTGTATGAAACTGGGTAAGGTCGCCCTAACGGCATTCATATGCCTTCACGCCATTTCTTGCTCTAAAAATCCTGAAAAAGAATTGCTAGACTCCGCTAGTATTGACGCCCTCAAAAGAGCAGACGTTAACATTGCCGCCATTCCTGGCAACGTAGTGATTACTCCTACTTACAACAGCACTACTTTTTTACGCAACCCGTTAAATGGCTGGGTAATGTACGGCCGACGAGATGCAACTGATACCTATTGGGACTCTGAATTTTTTGTACCCCAATTGGGCACCAACGTTAAAGCCATTGACTATGCTTCCGCCTGTTATATCCGAACCAGCTGGAGATCGCTAAATCCAAGTCCTGGGGTTTATACTTGGCGAGACCTCAATTCGCAAATGGGTAAACTGATCAACGGGGTTAAAACCAGAGGGTTGCCTATCGCCTTCCGTATTGTAGTAGATGGACGGGACCAGGGTGAAAATACCCCTGCTTTTGTGTTCGATGCCGGAGCTGCTTATTGGCTGTCTAATCCTGCAGTCACTTCACAAAAAACTCCTTTCCCTCAAGATCCAATTTTTAGGCAGCATTATACGACGTTTATTGAAGAACTAGCTAAGGATTTCAATGATCCAGTCGTGACTTCATTTATGGATGCCTATGGTTTGGGCAAATGGGGAGAAGCACACAATGTAGTTTATGCGGCTCCAGGAACTTTAACCGCTGCACAAACAGAAACAGCTAAAGAAGAAACTTTAGATTGGTTTATGGCATTATACAACAGAACTTTCACCAAAATACCACTGGTAATGAACTATCACCGGCTCATTGGACATCCCACCAGTTGGGGTGCGGTAAATGCCAATAGCGATATGTTACTCACCAAAGCCATTAACCAAGGGTATAGCCTCAGACATGATGCTTTTGCCATGACCGACTATTATCAGACTTGGGAAAGAACATTTGCAGCAACCTGGAAACATAAACGTCCAATTATTATGGAAGGTGGATGGATTACCACAGGCACACATCGCTACTGGATAGACTCAAGTAACAATTACAGAGAAGGTCATCCTGAAGATGTAAGGCAAGGTGAGTTTGATACATCGGCCGAGGCGGCAGTAAATATGATGGATTTCCGTGTGGGCGAAGTGGCTTCTTGGTTCCAAAACAGCTTCAATTTGGTACAACGCTTTAATGCCGAAGGCGGTTACCGTTTATATCCCGATGAGGTTTCTTTACCCAATACCATTACGACAGGAGCCATAGCAAACTTAAGCCATCGCTGGAAAAATATGGGTTGGGGTTATTGTCCTAACAATATTCCTCAATGGAATTATAAATACAGAGTTGCCTTTGCTATCCTAGATGCTGCAGGAGCGGTCAAAAAACTATTTATAGATAATGTGAGCGATCCTTCTAAATGGATTAAAAACAATCCTGTTGCTTACAACCTCACCACCACAGCCGTAGATTTAACCCCTGCAGCCTATACATGGGCCGTAGCTATTATTGATAAAACCAATGCCAACAAACCAGGTATACAGCTAGCCGTTACTGGCAATTTTTCTAACGGATGGTTGAAACTTGGCAATTTACAGGTAACTCCTCCAATTGGACAAAGCGTTAAATTAAAAGGTCCTAACAACCAATTTGTATCAGGAGAGAACGGCTTAAATCCAATGATGTGTGATCGTCCAACCGCATCAACTTGGGAAACTTTTACGATTGTTGATGCCGGAGGCGGAAAAGTGGCACTCAGAAGCATGAACAAATACGTATCTTCTGAAAACGGCGCCACAACAGGCATCACCTGCAATCGAACGACCATCAGCGATTGGGAAAAATTCGACTGGATAGTAAACACTAACGGCACCATTTCATTAAGAGGAAATAACGGCAAATACATTTCCTCAGAAAACGGGCAATCGGTAATGAAATGCAACAGAACTACCATTGCTGGCTGGGAAACTTTTACGCTAAACTAGCTTTCATCGCTAATAACCAAAAGCCCTTAGATTAAATGGTCTAAGGGCTTTGGTTTGAGAAAGACTACTTTCTCTAATTATTCGTTATCCAATGTAATATTTTGGCGTCATCTACCCTACTAAGCGATACTATTTTCAATCAAGCTTAAATTGTTTGAATTTTGCAATTATCTGTTTGAGTTGTGCTAACTATAGGGCTACGCATTGCCCCAACTTTGTACTAACAAAAAACAAGAGCAATGAAAACAAGAAAAACTTGGTTAATTACTGGTGCCTCAAAAGGACTAGGATTAACCTTAGCAAAACAATTATTAGCACGAGGCTATCAAGTAGCAGCCACTTCCCGCGATATTCAAAGTTTAGAAACTGCCTTGGGAAATGCAACAGCTCAATTTCTTCCTTTAGCCATGGACTTGACTAATGAAACCGATGTTGCGGCCAACATTCAAAAAGCCATCAAGCATTTTGGCACCATCGATGTAGTGGTGAACAATGCAGGCTATGGGCTAATTGGCGGTTTAGAAGAACTGACTAGTGATGAAGCAAAAGCAAATTTTGAGGTCAACGTATTTGGCACTTTGAACGTCATCAGAAATGTAATGCCTCACCTTAGGGAGAACAACAATGGCCATATCTTTAACATTAGTTCCATTGGCGGTTATCATGGTGGTTTTCCAGCCTTTGGCATCTATTGCGCCACTAAATTTGCCGTAAGCGGATTAACAGAATCACTATCGCACGAGGTGAAACCTTTCGGTATCAATGTCACCTTAGTGCTACCTGGTTATTTCCGTACCAATTTCCTGAGCGAGGGTTCCATAGTTAAACCTAAAACAGAAATAGCTGCTTACCAAAATGTCAGAGCGGTACAACAAAATCACTTAGAACAAATTAATACCAACCAACCTGGAGATCCAGAAAAAGCAGCAGCCGTAATGATTGCGGTAGCTGTGCAGGCAGACCCAGCCTTACATTTATTCCTTGGTGCGGATGCCTATCAATTGGCAAAAGACAAGATAGAGCTGGTACAAAACGACCTAGCTACTTTTGAAAGTTTAGCGACTCGAACCTCTTTTGAATAATGAACTCAAAAGGTCGCTCAGGCATTGCTCTAGAGCGACCTTTTTTTGAGCTTAAAATCAATTGAAAATGTTTTAATTTTACAAAATGGAACCGTTAGAAACCCTAGAAGATTTTTATGACCGTAAACTCAACCAAAAACGGGAAGGCCTCAATACGGTCCTTGGGCACTTCAACGTATTCCGTCTAGAAGACTGCAATGCCCCTGGAAAACCACCCGTACAGTATACCCGCAGAGACTTCTATAAAATCTCTTTCATGCGTGGTCGCCACCTTTACCATTATGGCGATAAAACGCTGGAAGTAGATGGCACTACCCTATTGTTCTTCAATCCGCAGGTGCCATACACCTTTGAACCGTTAACCGAAGATGTGACTGGCTATTTCTGTATTTTTAAGGATGCTTTCTTTGCCGAACACCTCCGCGGAAGTCTAAAAGACTTGCCGATGTATGCCGTCAACGGTAAACCAGCTTACGTACTTGACCAACAACAGGAAAAGAATTTTAGTCAAATCTTCGAAAAGATGCTGGATGAAATCAATTCTGACTATGCATTTAAATTCGACCTCATCCGTAACTATATCATGGAAATGATCCATGGTGCGCTCAAATTACAACCTACAGAAAACCTTTACCAACATACGGATGCCAATGCTAGGATCACCGCCGTATTTAACGAACTCCTAGAGAGACAGTTCCCCATCGAGACTCGCTCCCAACAGTTCAGCTTACGATCGGCCAAAGACTTTGCTGAAAAACTGAACATCCATCCCAACCACCTCAACCGAGCTGTTAAAACAACTACGGGAAAGACCACAACCCTTCACATTGCCCAGCGCTTGGTGACAGAAGCCATTGCCCTTTTGAAACATACAGATTGGAATATTTCTGAAATCAGCTATACCCTAGGCTTTGAACAACCCGCCCACTTTTCTAACTTCTTTAAAAAACAGACCAAGATAGCCCCACGGGCTTACAGAAATTGATTGTGATATTTGATATAAGTAAAACTAATAAAGTTTAAAAAATTGAGAATTCAAAAAGATGACTTCCAAAGGAAGGTTTTGAGTTTCCTTAAATGATTTTTCAAGAAAAATTTGCTGCACTTATATATTAAAATTTTAACACGCTAATTTTTTCCAAAATACATCATAATCTATTCGGGGATGATCGATACGAATATTTTTTCTAATCATATATACTCCAATATGGAGTAACCGAAAAATTCCTTAAAAATATTTCAAATTTTATTTATGCAATCGATTGCAATTTTAAAATATTTACTTAACTTTAGTCTATAGATGTTAGATTTTGATCCGTTAAAATCACCAACTATTCACCTACCAACAATTAAAATCAAGTAGTTGAATAGCTTTTTACAGATGAAATTTTAATACAAATATTACGTGAACAATCGCGTAGATTAATAACCAAACATACACCTATGATAAAAGTAAGCTTAACATTAATGGGCTTTGCCATTCCTATAAATGGCAACTATCCTCTACAAAGAAATCTCCTTAACAAACTAGCATTTACGCAATTTTATTCGCCCCTGCGATATCAATTACCAATTGATAACTAATCGACATCTATAGGCAACTGTCAGTTTTTTCAATTGCGATATCACCAAAGAAGTTGCGTTAAGGAAAGCTTTTCGAAACCAATCGTTTTATTTTTCATACTGGTAGCATACTATGGCTGTTAATTTAATGGTGCTATAAGTTTTAACCGAATAATATTTAACGAAGAGAGTGCAAAGAATTTAATCAAATCAGATACAAACCTTAAATCAAAAATTATGAAAAACACCAACATGAGTTCAGAGGACTTAACATCTCATGTGAAGTCCGCACTGCTCATACTTTTTATTTTTCTAAGCAGTTTGGCAAACGCCAAATCCATGGAAATGAAATCGTATGAGTCAGAACCAAATGATGCTATTTTCAAGAATGCATCAACACTTAATTTTTTTCAACAGACAAAAGTGGTCAAGGGTACAGTTAAGGATGAAAATGGGCAACCATTGGTTGGCGTAAATATCACTGTAAAAAACAAGAGCCTTGGAACTACTACCGACACTGCAGGTAACTTCAGCATCAATATACAAAGCAACCAAGAGACACTTGTGTTTACACTGATAGGATACGCTACTAAGGAATTACTGGCTCGAGGTGGCACAACCCTTAGCATTACAATGACAGAGCAGGAAAATTCATTGAGTAGCATTGTTGTAATTGGGTATGGAACTGCCCTCAAAAGAGATATTACAGGTGCAATTACAAAGGTTAGCGGCAAAACAGTATCAGAAACGCCGGCCGTTAATATTGCTAATGCTTTGCAAGGTCGCGTAGCCGGCTTACAAGTCACCAGCAATGGAAGCCCTGGTGCATCTCCCATCGTTAGAATCAGGGGTATCAGCTCCATTTCATTTGCTTCGGATCCTTTATATGTAGTCGATGGATTTCCTACAGGAGACTTATCCGCTATAGACACCCGGGATATTGAATCGGTGGATGTTTTAAAAGATGCCGCAGCCGCAGCCATTTATGGTTCGAGGGCAACCAATGGGGTAATTATGATTACAACAAAAAGAGGGCACTCAGGTGAGCGTATAGGCGTATCATTAGATTCGTACGTGGGTTTTCAAGCAGTAACAAAAAGACTGGATTTACTTGATACCGAAGGCATTAAAAAATATGCCTTAGCTTACCGTGGCAACCTGCCTGGAAGATTATTGCCACCTGAAGTAGACAAACCTATTTACGCTGGTGCAACGCAGACTTATGGCCAAACCAATACCGACTGGCAGGATGCATACTTTAGAAAAGGAATGATTACCCAGCATAATATAGCGCTGAATGGAGGAAATGACGTTTCACATTTTTATACATCAGCAGGATATATGGACCAACGCGGTACCTCACCCGCAGTAGGCTATAAACGATACAATTTCAGGTTAAATTCTGAGCACAATATTGGTAGACGATTTACATTTGGCCAAAACTTGTATACCGCTTTTACCAATCAGCAATATGATAATAACGAAACCGGATCAAGAACCAATCTGGTAAATGTAATCAGAAACTTTCCATTTATGCCGATATATGACCCTACTTCTATTGGTGGCTACCGTGGTGTAAATAGCGTGTTAGATGGTGGCGATCCGACCAATCCGGTAGAAGATGCTGAACTCAAAAACCCAGGTACACGTAGTGGCACAAAAATTCTGGGCAATGCCTATCTTGAAGTAAAATTGCTGGAGTCACTAAAATTCAGGTCTACATTCGGAGTAGACTATGCTAACCAACTTGATTACCGTTTTTCTCCAATATTTAACAATAATGGTACAATTGCCGGATCAAATGCTATTGTAGCGACCATTACTAACAACAGATCTATTTCTTCTGTACTTCTATATACACAGCAATTGACATTTGATAAATATTTTGGTCAACACCATATTAATGCAACTGCAGTAGTAGAGCAGCAAAATCAGAAAATAAGAACAGAAAACGGAAGCGGTCAGCAACCTTCCAATGATTTAAAGACACTAAATAATGCAAGTAACATTGCCCTCCAAACGCTTTATGGTGAGAATTTCTTGTTCTCTGCCTTGGGCCGTATCAATTATAATTTTGGAAGTAAATACCTGTTTAGTGCGGCCATTCGCCGTGATGGATTATCTGTTTGGGCACCGGGAAAAAAATGGGCCACTTTCCCTTCTGCATCAATAGGTTGGAGAATAGATCAGGAAGAATTTATGAAATCTCAAAAATTCATATCTGAACTAAAAGTACGGGCTGGTTATGGCATTACAGGGTTAAATGGTACTGTATTAGGTAATACACCATGGCTCGTGTCAGTAAATGCAAACAGTTCGCTCTATCCTTTTGGTAATAATGCCAATGCAGGATCCGGATCATCAATTCAACGACTGGGCAATACAGACCTGGAATGGGAAAAAACCAAACAACTCAATATTGGATTAGATCTTGGCATATTGAAGAATGACCTTACCTTATCGGTAGATTATTTTAAACGCAAAACAGATAACCTGATTCTGAACGTGCCGCTTCCGCCATCAGTAGGATATCTGAACAGCAATGTATTGCAAAACGTTGGAGCCATGGATAACAGTGGTTTAGAAATGCAGTTGGGTTATATCCAAAGAACAGGAGCATTTAAATGGAATGCCAGCGTAAATGTATCCATTATAACCAACAAAGTAACGCGTATGGCGACAGGAGTAGCAAATATCGAGGCTGGTGGCGATGCCGATTTCGGTGCTGAAAACATAACCAGAACCGAAGTAGGACAAGCAATACAGTCTTTTTATGGGTATGTAACCGAGGGATTATTTCAAAATGCAGCTGATGTAGCCAGCCATGCCAAGCAAAGAGACGGAACTGCGCCTGGCGACATTAAATTTGCCGATTTAAATCAGGATGGAGTTATTGATAGCCAGGACCGCACATTTTTGGGTAGCTTTTTACCAAAATTCTCTTACGGCATAAATCTTGGCGCCAGCTATAAGAATTTTGATCTATCTCTATTCTTCCAGGGTGTTCAAGGTAATAAAATCTTTAATGCTTCAAGAGTAATTACAGAAGGTATGGTTCGTTTCTTCAACGCTGGTACTCAGGTACTAAACGCCTGGACACCAACTAACACCAATACAAATATTCCGAGAGCTGCATCGGGTGATCCGAATCAAAATTCAAGACCATCCGATCGATTTATAGAAGACGGATCTTTCTTACGATTAAAAAATATAATATTAGCTTATAACCTACCTCAAAGTGCATTACCCGCTTTTGTTAAAAATACAGTAAGAAATATACGTTTATACGTTTCATCTCAAAACCTGTTTACAATTACCAAATACACAGGTTATGATCCTGAGGTAGGAAACCGCACACCGGGGTCTTCATTAACCAATGGGATTGATTTTGCTGTATATCCGCAGCCTAAATCCTTCCAGTTTGGTTTACAGGCTAATTTTTAATCATATTCAATGCAGAAAAAAATTAAATCATATCATTATGAAACGAAATAAAAGTAAAATATTGATTGCAGGTATCCTTTGCCTGGCAGTATATACATCGTGTAAAAAACAATTAAACGTATTAGATATAAACAGTCCAACCACAACAAACTATTTTAAAACGGCTTCGGAGCTACAAAATGGCGTGAATGCAGCCTATTCTACGCTTCGGTCTGCCAGTCTTGCTGCAAGAGAATGGTACTTTTTGCATGATATGCGTGGCGGAGAAACTGCTTCAGGCGGTCCGCAACTGGAAGCTCCCAGGGCCGAACTATTACAACAGACCAACGGAGCACCTTCCAACTTTGTGATAACTATGGCCTGGAATGGTTATTATCAAATTATCAACAGGACCAATATGGTTATTAGCAGAGGCCCATCAATAACAGACAATATTGCGCTAAGAGATCAGGTTGTAAATGAAGCAAAATTTTTAAGAGCATGGGCTTATTTCGAACTGGTAACGCAATGGGGAGAAGTTCCCTTATATACAGCTCCAGTTGTATCGGCAACAGATTATAAAGGCAAAAGCCCGGTTGCCGAAATTTACGGCCTTATTATCGCAGATCTTACTTCGGCTGCTGCCGGGTTGCCTGCAACAGCATCAGAACTGGGACGTGCAACAAGCGGTGCAGCCAACACCTTACTTGGAAAAGTACTCATCCAAAAGGGTAACGAGTATGATGCGGCTAAAACTGCCCTTTTAAAAGTATATGGCAAATACACGCTGGTTGATAATTATTCCGATAATTTTGATGGTGATGTGATGGTAAACGGACAAAAAGTAACAGATGGTCACGAATTTAACAGTGAGTCGATTTTTGAGATCCCGTTTATGGATAAGGGTGACAATAACTTTAACTGGGGATATAATGGAGAGGGTGTTGCAAGTGGCATAAGTACCATCCGCAACCAGGAATTTGGTATTGTATGGGGCAATATAGTGCCATCTAAACTTTATCTGGAAGAATTTGAGGCGAATGATCCCCGTTATAAGTTTTCGGTATATGAAGAAGGAGATATGATGCTTACTTATGGTGGAACAAGGCCAGGTACTCCGTTCACAGCCGACAACATGAATGTAGCCACCAGTACAAGAAACGGGGTTACCAAAAAACGTATATTTAAAAAGTATGTAATACTCGACTGGGATAATTCTGGCTATCATCCTGGAGGTATTAACCAGCGTGTACTACGTTATGCAGAGGTATTGCTTTTACTGGCAGAATGTGAAATCGAGTTGCCTAACGGAAGCCTATCATTGGCAAAAAAATACATAGATGAAGTTCGTTCGCGCAAAAGTGTAAACATGCCTGGAGTTTCCTTCTCTTCAAAAAATCAGGCCATAAGGGCACTGATGCATGAACGAATGGTTGAGTTGGGCATTGAAGAAGTAAACAACATAGACATGCTCAGGTGGAGAGCCAGAGGATACTACCCATCTATAATGGCAGATCCAAGAGCTGGGCAACAGAATCTGCTACCAATACCTTCTTCAGAGACAAGTACTAATCCCATGATTAAATAAATGGTTTATTACATGGGCAACATTTGTCGAGTGTAACGCAATAAAGCATACAGCAAAAACGGTTATAGACTGTCTTTATTGGCTAAGGTTTTTCTGTGACGGAAACACGCGAATGAATGTAGCGATACGGGAGCTGAAACCCCAAAAATGGTTAACAAGGTCGTATCCCTCAACTATGCAACTCTACGAACTGCATTTTTATAGTTGAGGGATATTGATAGATATTAAAATTTATCAAATTGTATGAACAAAACTTTTCTTTACTGGCTGCTTGCCAACTGCTTTTGATGAATGATGATACCTGTGGCACATGCCCAGCAAAAAAGTGTTATTAAAGGGACTATAACGGATTCCTACATCAACCGCTTTCAAACGCATCTATTTCAATTAAAGGTACCCTGACGAAACAAGATGGAAAGTTTTAGTACTGAAACATCTGCCAGCAGGAATACTGATCGTTTCTTATGCAGGGTTTGAAACAAAAGAAATTCCATTTTCCAGGAATGCCGAATTGCTTATTCAGCTTCTGCCCAAACAAACGGTCACTTCAGATGAGGTAGTTGTTATCGGCTACGGAACTGCCCGAAAAAAAGATGTGACAGGAGCCGTCTCCAATTTGTCTGCAAAGGATTTTAATACTGGCACTATAAGTAATCCCATGCAACAATTGGCAGGAAAAGTTTCTGGATTAACCGTTACACAGCCTACTGGGAACCCCAATCAAAACGTCACTATACGCTTACGGGGGCAAACCTCGCTCACTGGTAACCAATCTCCGAGATATTTTTTCCAGTAGTTCTGCTGAACAGAATTTAATTAAAAGAGACTTTATGAACAAAATAGCTATTACGATCATTTCCTGTTGTTTTTTTTCCATCGCAGTCTTCGGGCAGAAAAATGCTACCTGGTGCAACCCCCTTAACCTTAACTATCGTTTCAGTTACGATGGATTGGGTTATCGCGAAGCGGCAGACCCTACGCTTCACCTGTACAAGGGCAGCTATTTTTTGTATGCATCAAAATCAGGAGGTTACTGGTATTCGAATAATCTGTTAAACTGGACCTTCAGACCCTCTAAAACCCTGCCAACAGAAGATTATGCGCCCACCGTAGAAACCATTAACGACACGGTATTTTTTATAGCCTCAACAGAGGGTGTTAATATTTCGCACACCCGTAATATTTACTACAACACTAATCCCAAAGAAGACAACTGGAAGATATACCGCGAAGAATTTCCGATCACAACAACCGATCCAGCATTGTTTAAAGATGACGACGGCAAGGTCTACTTTTATTACGGATGCTCTAATGTAAATCCCATTATGGGCGTACAGGTTGACCCTAAACGCCAATTTGATACCGTAGGAACGCCGGCAGTACTGATCAAACATAATATTAAAGAACACGGCTGGGAAGAGCCCGGCGAAGAAAACAACAAGGGCCATAACGGCTGGAACGAAGGAGCCTGGATGAATAAGTATAAGGGTAAATATTATTTGCAATATGCTGCGCCCGGTACAGAGTTTAAAGGCTATGCCGATGGCGTATATGTATCGGATAAGCCCCTGGGCCCTTTTACCTACATGCCCAATAGCCCATTTTCGTATAAACCGCGTGGCTTTGCAAACGGAGCAGGACATGGCAGTACTTTTAAAGACAAATATGGCAACTACTGGCATGCAGGAACAATCACGGTATCTATCCGCCACATGTTTGAAAGAAGGGTAGGTTTATTTCCTGCTTTTTTTGATAAGGATGGGGAACTTCATTGTATTACGGCTTTTGGCGACTACCCCACCATGATGCCTGCCCGGAAAATGGATTTTGAAAAAGAAAGTCTTTTTACCGGCTGGATGCTGCTCTCTTATAAAAAACCGGTTACCGCCTCCTCTTCCCTGCCCGACCATGCACCCGAACTGGCTGTGAACGAAGAGATACGTGACTGGTGGAGTGCACAAACAGGCAATAAAGGTGAGTGGTTTCAGGTGGATCTGCAAAAGCTCAACACCGTTAATGCCCTGCAGGTAAATTTTGCCGACCAGGATGCCATGTTGAAAGCACAGGATAGCTACATACCCTACCAGTTTATGATCGAATCTTCCGTTGACGGGAAAACCTGGAAACCTCTGGTAGATAAATCTAAAAACAGGGTAGATGTTGTCCACGATTACATGGTTTTACCCCAGCCTGTTAAAACCCGTTTTTTACGGATCACTAATATATCGACGCCTGCGGGGAAATTTTCAATATCAGGTTTTCGGGTGTTTGGAAAGGGAATTGGCAACAAACCTTCCGTTGTTCAGTCGGTAAATGTAAATCGGGATAAAACTGACGACAGGAGATGTAAACTACAATGGATGCCTGTTAAAGACGCCACGGGTTACATGGTGTATTATGGCAATGATCCTGGAAAGTTATTTCATTCCATCATGGTTTATGATGATCATGAGCTGCATATTCCATCGCTCAATAAAGGCGTACCCTATTATTTCAGGGTGGATGCTTTTAACGAGAATGGTATTGCAAAAGGCAAGCAGGTATATTCTTCTGCTCCAACTAAATTTTAGCCTTTTTTACGGGTTTAGCAAATAAAATATAATAGATGATCAGTAAAGTAACTAAATATACACATGTGAAAAAGAAAATATTTTTAATAACAGCATGCCTAATTGTACTTGTAAAAGTCAGCTACGGTCAACAGGCACAACGTATCAGCGAAACAGTTATACAAACAGATGCCATGCGGGTTACACTCCAGTTTTATTCCCCAAGCATAGTGCGGGTTATTAAAACCAAACAGAGTGACCTCCATGAACCTGCTGTCAATTTCTCCATTGTAGCATTACCCAAAAAAGTAATGGTCAAAAAAACAGCAGAAGCCAGTCAACTGGTGTTTCATACAGATAGCCTGACAGTAAAAGTAAATAAAGTTAATGCCTCCGTGAGCTTTTTGCGTAAGCAGAAAGTATTGTTGAAAGAGGATGCCTTGGTACAACCTCAATTTGGCCCCTTAACGAACAAACAGGATACATACCGCATAAAACAAGGTTTTGTGCTAGAACCAGATGAAGCTATTTATGGCCTGGGCCAGCACCAGGAAGGCACCATGAACCAGCGAAACCATGTACAACCGATCTACCAGAATAATATGGAAATAGCCATGCCGGTATTGCAGTCGATAAAAGGTTACGGTATTTTATGGAATAACGAATCCCCCACCCTGTTTGCCGATACGCTTTCCCAAACCTATTTCCTGTCTGATAAAGGTCAAGCGGTAGATTACTTTTTTATTTGGGGTGGCCACTCCGATGCGGTAGTTGCTGGCATCCGCGAACTGAGCGGACGTTCTCCCCTGCTGCCAAAGTGGGCCTTTGGTTTTGCGCAGAGCAGAGAACGTTACAAAAGCCAGGAGGAAGTGGTAGATGTAGTAAAAGAATATCGTAAGCGTGGTGTCCCGCTTGACTGTATTGTACAGGACTGGCAATACTGGGGTACCGATTTTAAAGATTGGAACGCGCTCCGTTTTGATAATCCCGCCTATAACAAAGCTGAGGAAATGATCAAAAAAGTACATGACCTGAATGCGAAGATCATCATCTCCGTTTGGCCGTCTTTCGGGCCTAATACCGCCATCTATAAAGCACTGGATAGTGCTGGCTTTTTATATAAAGACCGGGTTCCTGATTTCCCGAAAGAAGGCCGCGTTTATAACGCTTTTAATAAAGATGCCCAGCAATTAGTATGGGACCACATGAACCGGAACATTTTTTCCAAAGGAATGGATGGCTGGTGGCTGGACGCTACTGAACCTTTTGAAAAATATGACCTGAACATATCAGCCAAAGCCACTTTCAAACAGTTGGATCCCCTATTTAAAAATACCGGCGATACCGTATTTGCAGTAGCTAATAGCTACCCTTTGTACACCATTGGCGGCGTGGTGGACCAACAGCGTAAAGAAACCGCTGCACGCAGGCCATTTGTGTTGACAAGATCAGGCTATATTGGCCAGCAGCGCTACGGTTCCATTGTTTGGTCGGGCGATATTATCAGCTCCTGGGAAGTGATGAAGAACCAGATCTCAGGTGCGCTGAACCTGGGGTTGAGCGGTATGCCCTACTGGAATGCAGACATCGGGGGTTTTTACAGTGCTCCCCATTTCCCGCAGGGACATACAGACCCAGCGTTTCGGGAATTGGTGGTACGATGGATCCAATTCGGTGCTTTTACGGCTTTGATGCGGCTGCACGGAACAAATACGCCCAGAGAGATCTACCAGTATGGCGAAAAAGGGCAATGGGCTTATGATGCCATTGAAAAATTCATTCACCTTCGCTACCGCTTATTGCCCTACACCTATTCCACTTCGTACCAGGTAATGAAGGCCCATGCTTCGCTGATGCGACCACTATTTGCCGACTACAAAGACGATAAGCTTACACACAATATCAATGACCAGTTTTTATATGGGCAGTCTTTTTTGATTGCCCCTGTAGTGGAATCACAATACGTAAAAACGGCAACCAAACCCCATCTGGAAGATTTTTCCAGGACGGGATCCCGCAATGTTTACCTCCCAAAAGGGAACAATTGGATTGATTTCTGGAACGGAAAAAAGCTGCCTGGCGGTCAATTGACACAGAAACAAACACCGATTGATATGATGCCTATTTATGTAAAAGCGGGCGCTATTGTTCCGTTAGGAGATTTTAAACAATACAGTGACGAGAAGAAAGATTCCATCATGGAAATACGAATTTATCCTGGTGCTGACGGACATTTTGTACTGTATGAAGATGAGGGAGATAACCATAACTACGAAAAGGGTAAGTTTTCAACGATAGACTTTAAATGGGACGATAAGAATCGTAAACTTCTTATAGGAGCGATGAAAGGAAGCTACGATGGCATGTTGAAAAAAAGGCTGTTCCATATCGTGCTGGTGGGTGAGGATCGCGGAACAGGAATCAATCCATCTCGTAAAATAAACCGAACTGTTGAATATAGTGGTAAGGCTGCTCAAATAGCATTGTAAGCATTGGCTAGTGCCTGGAATGTTTTATAAAGTAACTATGTTATCCTTAATATAGGTATATAGCGTTCCGGGGCAAGCCTGCTTAGTAAAAATCCCGCCGTCAATAGCACCAAAAGTAATTTATAAATAATATGTTATCACACAAAAATATTATAAAACTATGCACAGTAGGTCATCCAGAAGATGGCCAGCTTGCAAATATACCGGGTATGAAGGATGACCATAAAATCAAAAAGCGGGCAGGTAATTTGCGTTACAGCCTGCTCTTGTGCTGTTTATTGATACAATGGACACTTTCATCTGCACTGCATGCACAGATAAAGAACCCTGTGCTGGCAGGTTTTTACCCCGATCCCAGTATCTGTAGGGTTGGCAGCGATTACTATATCGTCAATTCTACTTTCGCTTACTTTCCAGGGCTACCGGTTTTTCATAGCAAAGACCTGGTTAACTGGCAGCAGATAGGAAATGCGATCGACCGAACAGAACAGCTCAGCCTGCAGGGTGTTGGCGTGTCGAGAGGCCTTTGGGCACCCGCCATCAAGCACCACAATGGCATTTTCTATATTACCTGCACCTACATAGATAGGGGTAGCTTCGTAATTACCGCAAAAAACCCCGCAGGCCCCTGGAGCAATCCGATATGGTTAAAAGGCGTATCTGGAATTGATCCGTCACTTTTCTTTGATACAGATGGGCGGATGTTTGCCGTGTACAATGCTCCCCCTCCAGGTGGCAAAAGCCTGTATCATGGTCATTCCTCCATTCGTATGCATCAGCTGGATCCAGTAACCTTTCAGCAAACGGGGGAAGAAAAACTGCTGGTTAGCGGCGGATCGGATATCACTAAAAAGCCGATATGGGTAGAAGGGCCTCATATATTTAAGAAGGGTAATTTCTATTATCTGTTATGCGCAGAAGGCGGAACAGAATACAATCATTCAGCGGTAATTTTCAGAAGCAGAAATATAGAAGGGCCCTATGAATCTTTTGCAGGCAATCCTATTTTAACACAACGTCACCTCGATAAAACACGTAATAACCCCATTACCAGTACAGGTCACGCCAGTTTTGTAGAAACACCCGAAGGCGCCTGGTATACGGTATTCCTGGGCTGCAGGCCTTATACCGACGACAATTATAATACGGGCAGGGAAACTTTCCTGCTTCCCTTTACCTGGAAAGACGGATGGCCTTATATCCTGGATAAAGATACCGCTGTACCCTACTATGTACCCATGAAAACCAAACATAAAATTACAGGTAATGTATTTAACGGCAATTATACCTATACCGATAATTTTTCTTCGAAACAACTGAACAAACGATTCGAGCTTTTAAGAACTCCATCATCACAATGGCACCAATTGGATGGTAAAGGATTAAAGCTACAGCTACAAACAGAAACAGTATCTGGAAAGGGAAATCCTTCGTTTATCGGTTTCCGACAAGCGCATTTAACAGGTGAAGCCACCACTAAGCTGCTGTTTAAACCTCTAAAGGAAAATGAAAAAGCGGGACTGCTGATCTTCCAGAATGAAGACTTCTATTATTTTCTCTGTCAGTCGGTAAAAAACGGCAAACCGGTTGTTGAATTGTACAAAAGCTCAGGAAAAACAGGCGTAGCAAAAGATTCGTTATTGGCGAGCGCACCTATAAGCTTGGCAATGGGAACAACGTTTCAATTAAAAATCGAGGCCAACGGCAACCATTATGATTTTTATTATAGCCAGGAAGAAGACAAATGGAAGCTTTTACAAGGAAAGGTAGATGCGAACTTTCTGAGCACCACTACGGCGGGAGGTTTTGTAGGCGCCTTTTATGCGATGTACGCCACCTCGTCAGGCATGCCCTCAACCAACCATGCAGTGTTTAAGAAATTCAGTTATAAAGGAGACGATGACACTTTTAAATGAGATAAATAAAAGATGTGTAGACTTTGTCCTGCAACAACTACTATTTTTTCGGGGGAAATAAAAGGCATCCTAGCATAAGACAATTTTGATGGTGTAGGAGTATTATTCGGATAAACTGCTCAATGGAATCTACAGGTATTATACGTCCATTATTGTTGTTCTTTTGTTTTTTTTAGTTAGTTTGCAGGTATTATGTCTGGCCAGAAAAAGAAAACTACGATTTACGATATTGCGAAAGAGTTGAATATTACTGTTTCTACTGTTTCTAGAGCATTAAGTGGCTTTCCAGCGATTAGTGATACCACTAGACAGGCAGTAATTGAGACTGCGAAACGACTTAACTACAGTCCTAATAAACTGGCTTCTGCTTTAAAATCTGGACAAACGCATATCATTGGTGTTATTGTACCCAGCTTACAAGCACACTTCTTTGCTTCTATCATACACAGTATTGAAAAAGGATTAAAAGGCAGTGGCTATCGTGTCATTCTTTATCAGTCTAATGAGTCGCTTATTTCAGAGATCAACGGTGTAAAGACCTTGCTAGAAGCTCAAGTGGATGGTATCATGGCTTCCCTTTCTTTGGAAACCGACAATGTAGATCACTTTTCAGAGGTTATCAAACAAAATAAACCGCTGATATTATTCGACCGTGTACATGAAAAGCTAGACGTGCCAAAAGTAATACTTGATGATTTTAAAGCAGGCTATACAGCTACGCAGCATCTTATAGATCAGGGATACAAAAATATTGCCTACCTAACCACTATCCATCAGATCCCAATTTTTAGCGAAAGACTAAAAGGTTATAAAGCTGCATTGGCTGATAATGATTTACCCTTGAATGAGGAAAATATCATTTTCGGTGGTTTGTCAATTAAAGACGGTAGATTTGGTGTAGGTAAACTTATGCGTCTGGAACATAAACCCGATGCCATCATTGCAGCCGACGATTTTACTGCTCTAGGTGCAATTAAAAAGCTGAAGGAAATTGATCAGGTTCCGCCAAAAATTGGTGTTATTGGCTTTGCGAACGAAGCTTTTTCAGCTTACATCACCCCCACCCTATCTACCATAGATCAGCACCCTAATCAAATGGGAACAGAATGTGTAAAGCTTTTTCTAGATATGATCAAAGACAAATCTGCTCATAATACCAGTACAGTTATAATCGAGCCTTCTCTGATGGAAAGACAATCCACTTTATCTTAATCAATCAAAATTCTTTTAATAAAAAAATTTGTTGCTATCGATTTAACATATATCTTTATGCAACCGATTGCATAAAATAAAACCAAATTAAACACATGTATCTATTAGGTATTGATATAGGAACTTCTTCGATAAAAGTTGCAGTGGTAGATGCTACTACACAGAAAAATATAGCAAGAGTTCAGTATCCAGAAGAGGAAACCCCTATCAAATCACCCATGCCTGGATGGGCAGAACAATCTCCTATGGATTGGTGGCACAATACACAGCAGGCCATTTTGAAAATAAATGCCTTCGGTCTATTCAATCCAAAAGATATCAAAGCCATTGGCATCAGTTATCAAATGCATGGATTGGTAACCGTTGGAAAAAATCAAGAGGTATTAAGGGATTCGATTATATGGTGCGATAGCAGATCCGTAAATTTAGGCAACCGAGCATTTGATAGTATAGGCCATGAAAGATGCCTATCTGCGCTGCTTAATTCTCCAGGGAATTTTACAGCTTCTAAACTGGCGTGGGTAAAGGAAAATGAGCCTTATGTCTATGACAAGATTGACAAAATTATGCTTCCTGGAGATTTCATTGCCATGAAGCTCACTGGAGAAATCACGACTAGTATTTCGGCACTTTCCGAAGGGATTTTTTGGGATTTTCAAAAAAATAAAATCTCCGAAGATGTAATGAACCACTTTGGCTTCGACAAAAAAGTAATACCTGAAATCAAGCCTTTATTCTCTATACACGGCCAATTAAAAGATGAAGTAGCAGGAATATTAGGGTTAACCGCAGGAATTCCCATTGCATACAAAGCGGGAGATCAGCCAAACAATGCTTTATCTCTAAATGTGCTTCGACCTGGGGAAGTGGCAGCAACAGCCGGGACTTCAGGGGTAATTTACGGTGTAAGTGATCGATTAACCTACGATAAACTTTCAAGAGTTAATACTTTTGCACACGTTAATTATAGTGTAGACCATCCAAGAACAGGCGTATTGCTTTGTATTAATGGCACAGGTAGCATGTACCGATGGGCCAAGCATACTTTTGCTCCCTATTTAAACTACAATGAACTAAACCATATCGCTTCCCAAGCTCCACTTGGAAGTGAGGCGCTAAAGGCGTTGCCTTTTGGCAATGGTGCAGAACGTATGTTAAACAATGTTTACACAGGAGCTCAGTTTATCGGCATAGATCTTAACGTTCATCAACAATCCCATATTTTCAGAGCCGTACAAGAAAGCATCGCTTTCGCTTTTCGATATGGTTTAGATATCATGTGTGAAAATGAAGTACAACCAAAAATAATCAAGGCTGGCTGGGCCAATCTGTTTTTAAGCGACTTGTTTGCACAAACCTTTGTTGATGTCACAAATGTACCCGTTGAACTTTACGAAAATGATGGAAGCGTAGGCGCCGCTTTAGGTGCGGGGATTGGTGCAGGTATTTTTAGCAACCCCGAAGAGGCTTTTAACGGTCAAACTATTAAAAAATATATCGAACCTAAAAATACAAAGGCGTACGAGCCAATTTATCAGGATTGGAAAGAAATACTTGAATTTAACTTAAAACAATCTAAAAATAATTAAAAATGACAAAAATAGTAAAAGGAGAAAGGGAATTTTTTGGTGGTATTACACAAATTAAATATGAGGGTTTGGAAAGTGACAATCCTCTCGCATTTAGATGGTACGATCAGGATAAGGTGATTGCTGGCAAAACAATGAAACAGCACTTCAAGTTTGCCTGCGCCTATTGGCATTCATTTAATGGGAATGGTGGCGATCCATTTGGCGGACCAACACATATCTTCCCGTGGGATACGAAATCTGATGCTGTTGAACGCGCTAAGGACAAAATGGACGCTGCTTTTGAATTTATTACCAAAATGCAGTTGCCTTATTACTGTTTTCATGATGTAGACTTAGTGGATTATACAGATAACATTGCAGAAAACGAGCGTCGTTTACAAGCTATCGTCGATTATGCGAAGTCTAAACAGTCCGAAAGCGGTGTAAAACTCCTTTGGGGTACGGCCAATTTGTTCAGTCATAAACGTTACATGAACGGAGCAGCTACCAATCCTGATTTTCACGTGCTGGCTCATGGCGGAGCACAGGTTAAAGCGGCCTTAGATGCGACGATTGCATTAGGTGGCGAGAATTATGTATTTTGGGGAGGAAGAGAAGGCTACATGAGCTTGTTGAACACCAACATGAAACGAGAACAAGAGCACTTGGCTCTCTTTTTACATGCCGCTAAAGATTATGCACGGAAAAACGGATTCAAAGGTACTTTCTTCATCGAACCAAAACCATGTGAACCCTCTAAACATCAATATGATTATGATGCAGCGACAGTCAAATCGTTCTTACAACAATATGGTTTGTTGGAAGATTTCAAACTGAATTTAGAAGTAAACCATGCTACTTTAGCCGGTCATACCTTTCAACACGAATTGCAAGTAGCAGTTGATAACGGTTTATTAGGATCCATTGATGCCAATCGTGGTGATTATCAAAACGGATGGGACACGGATCAGTTTCCAAACGACATTAACGAGCTTACAGAGGCGATGTTAATTATTTTGGAAGGTGGAGGCCTGCAAGGTGGAGGTGTTAATTTTGACGCTAAAATCCGCAGAAATTCTACAGATCCCAAAGACTTGTTCTATGCACATATTGGTGGAATGGACATCTTTGCAAGAGCTTTAATCACAGCAGATAATATCCTCCAAAAATCTGATTATAAAAAAATTAGAGCAGAAAGATATGCTTCATTTGACAGTGGTAAAGGTGCCGAATTTGAAAGCCGTATGCTTAGTTTAGAAGACTTAAGGAATTATGCTGCAACTCATGGAGAGCCCGAAGTAACAAGTGGTAAACAAGAATATCTGGAAAATATCATCAACAGATTTATATAATATTAACATCATAAAACTACCAAAATGAAGAATAATGTACTTGATACAAAGGACTATACTGTTTTCTTTGTATACTTTATCATTGTTGCGGCTTATGGGCTGTACATTTATTACAGAAAGAAGTCAAAAACAGAGGATTCAAAAGATTATTTTCTTGCCGAAGGGTCGCTTACTTGGTGGGCCATCGGAGCTTCACTTATCGCTTCCAACATCTCGGCCGAACAATTTATAGGAATGAGTGGCAACGGTTTTACAATGGGCCTTGCTATTGCTACCTATGAATGGATGGCAGCAGTAACGCTAATTGTGGTTGCAGTTTTTTTTATACCAGTATATCTTAAGAACAAGATCTATACCATGCCACAATTTTTGAGCCAGCGCTACAATGGCACTGTAGCAATGATCATGGCTGTTTTTTGGCTGTTACTGTATGTCGTAGTAAACCTAACTTCTATCTTGTTCTTAGGTGCGCTAGCCATCAGCAGCATTTCGGGTATCAGTTTAACGGCTTGCATGATATTCTTAGCCATATTTGCTGTAATTATAACTTTGGGCGGGATGAAAGTTATTGGTTACACCGATGTAATCCAAGTTTTCTTTTTGATTTTGGGGGGATTGGCGACAACATACCTAGCGCTTGATCTGGTAGCCGAACATTTCGGATCGCAAGGAGCATTAAAAGGATTCAGCTACATCACCAAACAAGCTAATGACCATTTCCATATGATATTGAAGCAAGACAATCCGCATTATATCAGTTTACCAGGCTTAACAGTTTTGATCGGAGGCATGTGGATCGTAAACCTAAATTATTGGGGATGCAACCAATACATTACGCAAAGAGCGCTTGGCGCAAATCTAACTACAGCACGCAGAGGGCTTCTTTTTGCCGCCTTCCTAAAGCTATTAATGCCTTTAATCGTGGTTTTACCTGGCATCGCAGCCTATGTACTTTATCGCAACGGTCATTTTCAGCAGGAAATGATGGTAAATGGTGAAATCATTCAGGATAAAGCTTATCCAGTATTGTTAAACTTACTGCCATCAGGTTTAAAAGGTTTGTCTTTTGCTGCACTTACTGCTGCTGTAGTTGCATCTCTTGCAGGCAAAGCCAATAGCATCGCCACTATCTTCACGCTCGATATATATAAAAAACTTGACCCTACAGCCAATGAAAAAAGACAAGTATGGATTGGAAGATTAGCCGTTGTTGTTTCCATGTTAATAGCAGTATTGATTGCTCCGCATTTAGGAATCGATAAAAAAGGTGGATTTGAATATATTCAAGAATATACTGGCTTTGTATCGCCAGGCATTTTTGCAATGTTTATCCTAGGATTCTTTTGGAAAAGAACTACTAGCAACGCTGCTTTATTCGCAACCATCGGCGGCTTCCTCCTTTCCATATTTTTCAAGATTTTACCTCAATGGATTGACCTCAAATTCCTCGGTAATTTTGGGTTCTCTAAACAGGTATTACAAAAAGACGGCAGCATGCTCTATGAAATCCCTTTTTTAGATAGGATGGGTTTTGTTTTTATTATTGCGGTATTAGGCATGTATATTATCAGCATCATGGATGGTAAGCGTGGCATACCTGCAAATGGTTTAGAAATAGATGCCAAGATGTTTAAAACAGACAATAAATTTGCAGTTGGGGCACTATTGGTATTAGGTATTATAGTAGCGCTATATACAATATATTGGTAAGCATCTTTTAAAAAAAAGAAGCCCCGCTATTTCTAGTAAATATAGCGGGACTTCTTTTAGATATCTATTTGGACTACTGTACTCTTTGCCATTTCTCGTATCCTTACATAAAAATGTTCAGGATAAATACATTTAGGCTGATTAGTTTCGTTTCTATCTTTTTAAATACTATTGTACGGTCAGCATGGCCTCAAGCCCTTTTGTTGCGCCAAGTTCTGCGCTTCTTTTACCAGGCAAGGAGCCTGATACGGAAATTTTATACTGGCCCCTACGTTCAATCATTTCGCCAGCATCATTGGCTAACGTAAAGGCTGCTGCAGGCAGTTCAAACTCAACTGTTTTTGTTTCTCCCTTTTTAAGAGCAATGCGTTTAAACCCTTTTAAAGAATACAATGGAAGCCCTGGCTCCATATCTAGTGCAGAAATGTATAACTGCACCACCTCTTCTGCATCAACGTTACCAGTGTTGGTAACCGTTGCCGCTACTTTAACCAATTCTCCCTTTTTAATTTTTTTGTTGCTAAGTTCAATTTTATTGTAGGAAAATGTGGTATAGCTTAAACCAAAACCGAAAGGATATAAAGGTTCTTCAGTCATGTAGCGATAGGTCCTACCTTTCATCGTATAATCTTCGTAAGCAGGCAGCTGGTCAAGCGATTTCGGAAATGTAATTGGAAGCTTGCCAGAAGGCGTAACATCTCCAAAAACGACATCCGCTACTGCATTTCCTCCTTCTTCTCCAGGGTACCAAACCAGTAAAACCGCATCAGCAATTTCTTGTACTTCCGCCAAGTTCATTGGGCTTCCGCCAGTAATTATGGCAATAATTGGCCTACTGTTTCCTTTTTTCATTTTCCTCAAAAAATCAATCTGATTTTTCGGAAGATTATAATCCAATCGGTCGCCAAAAGATGGTGATAAAATAGCTTCTCCTTCTTCTCCCTCAAGCATTCCAGTAATCCCCATAACCATAATCGTAACATTAGAATTTCCCGCTTCGGAACTTGCCCAATCCATTGGGTTTACATTATCGCGGTCAAGCGTGGTACCAGGTGCATACTGTAACTGGCTGCCTGCATGAATATGACCAGAAATACCTTCCAATATGGTACTATAACTGTTATTTATCCCAAAATAGTTTCCGTGCAGAGCTTCTATACTTGTAGCATTGGGTCCAGTAACAAAGTACTTCTGCAAATCTTTTTTCAAAGGTAACACGCCATTGTTTTTTAGCAGGACAATTGATTTTTGAGCGACCTTTCTCGCTAGCGCCCGATTACTTTCAGAATTAATTTCCTTAACAGATAAATTGTCATATGGATTGCTACCAGGTTGATCAAACATACCCAACTTAATTTTAGTAGTTAGCAATGCACTCAAAGCTACGTCTACCTGCTTTTCTGTAGTTAGTTTATCTCGTAGTGCTTTAATTAAGCCAGTTTCATACTCATCACCACAATTCAAATCCACTCCCTTATTCAACGCAAGTGCAACAGATTGTTCTACAGTTGAAACGACCTTATGGCCTTTATAAAAATCATTAATTGCCCAGCAATCACTAACTACATGGCCTTTAAAATCCCATTTCTTACGAAGCACATCTTGTAATAAAAAAGTATTGCCGCAGCAAGGTTCATTATTTGTTCGGTTATAAGCGCACATTACAGCTTCTACTTTTGCATCAACCAAGGCTTTAAAGGCGGGCAGATAGGTTTCCCATAAATCCTGCTTGCTAGGTAAAGCATTAAATTCATGCCTTAGTCGCTCTGGCCCGCTATGTACTGCATAATGCTTGGCGCAAGCAGCTAATTTTAGATAATTAGGGTTATCTCCCTGTAAACCTTTTACAAAAGCTACACCTATACGACTAGTAAGATAAGGATCTTCTCCATAGGTCTCTTGCCCTCTACCCCATCTGGGGTCGCGAAAGATATTGATATTAGGTGTCCAGAAACTGAGCCCACCATATTGCTGGCGATATCCTTTTGCTACAGAAACATTATACATTGCACGGCCTTCCGTACTAATTACATCAGCTTCTTGTTGTGCTAGTTCATCATCAAAAGTAGCAGCAAGGCCTATTGCTTGTGGAAATACAGTAGCTACGCCACTTCTACCCACACCATGTAAAGCTTCTCCCCACCAATTGTATATTGGGATGCCTAGACGTGGAATTGCAGGGCTATTGTACCGCAGCTGCGTTGCTTTTTCTTCCAATGTCATTTTTGAGATAAGATCTTTTACTCGTTGTTCAACTGGTTTCGACTTATCTTGATAAATGTTTTGTGCTGGACTTTTAAATTGGCCCGCCAACAATGCGGCCATAATAAGTAGTTTATTCTTCATCATATTTGGCAGATTACTTGTGCAATCGATTGCACAAGTATACAAATAAATTTTAAGAAATTAGATTAAGATAACCATGTCTATAAAATTAGATTAATTAAGCACCTAGCTTATTTGCGCAACAATAATATGTTCACAGCTGTATTAAGCTTTTAATAAAAAAATTCCTAAGTGGCTTACAATTTAAGAAGGCTTATAATTTTAAAAACTTTATTGTCATCACCACCTGATTCTTATAATGCATTTATCAGCTAATACGTCATAATAATCCTATTACATTTGAGGCTTTTATTTTATTCCAAAACCTGGATGGTGATGAAACGCTGGTGAACAGGTTTTTAATTTCTCAGTAATTAGTAACGCTTCAATCTACTGCATTTGAACAGGGATAGACTTTCCTTTCTCATCCAAAAATTCTATTACAGGCTTGTTATCCTTGTTTACATAAAGCCTTATCCTAGGCTTGCCCATGGCATCCCTTATAAATAAACCGAGTTCGTCTTTAAAGGTTTTCCCAATAAACATACGATCCGTTGCAAATAGACCTTCCGCCCTCATTTTGGCAAAAGCAGAATCTCTTTTTGCTTCATTTGTTTCTTTTTCGGCTTCTAGATAACGTCTTTCCCTCTCTCTAAAAGCATTTTCTTTACCATAGGTCCAAAATTGCAGTCCATATTTGCGTGCTTTGGATTTGGTGTCTTCCATATATTGAAGCTGCATGATTTGGTCATCACGGTATTTATCGACAGAATAGACCATACCAGCGCTGTTTTGATCATTATCATAAACCAAGCCCCCACATTCGTCGCCATCCCTATTAAAAAAAATCATCCCTGCCTCTCTTTCACGAGGTTTGACGTCCTTTCCGTCCACACGACCAGAATGCTGCCTTGCTTTATTGCTAATTACTAATTTTAGTGTCCCATCTTTTTCCCTTACGTTAATACGCTCAACTTCTATTTCGTCGAACTTCTGGTTTTTGGTAAAAGCCATAAACATAAACGCTGTGAAGAAAAAGAGTAAGGCACATACTGCGAAACGCAATAACCTAATCTGCTTTTTTAAATAATCTAATTGTGCTTCCATAATTTTTGTGATTGTTTTTGTTAGCAATAGCCGTTTTACGCAAGACGTAGTTTTGAGGATAAAGGTTGCAAAACGCTAAATCAGGACATACAAATTATTTGTATTGGTTTTAATAAGCAGCTATTAGTTTAGTAAGGACATCGACTAAAAAGACCTATTATCGGAATTACCAGGGCAGATACATTGCTGAAATACAACAAAAAAACCTCTAAACTTTAACATTTAGAGGTTTTAATTGCTTTGTCGGGGTGGCAGGATTCGAACCTACGACCTCCACATCCCAAATGTGGCGCGATACCGGGCTACGCTACACCCCGATGGTGGTATCACCTTTATTGGCGGTGAGGGCGGGATTCGAACCCGCGGTACCGTTACCAGTACGACAGTTTAGCAAACTGTTCCTTTCGGCCTCTCAGGCACCTCACCTTTCTCCACACATTTTCTGCGTTTCGAGGTTGCAAATATAGCAATTCATTGATGTTTGCAAAAAAAAATTACATACTTTGTGGATAATCTACGCGAACATGATAGATGCTCATTAACATCGTCTTGAAAATCAACTTAATAGTTTCTAAATCTTTTAAAGTTAAATCGCAATTATCTAATTGATTTTGCTCCAATTTGTAGTCAATGATACGTTCAACAAGGTCATTGATGTTCTGCGCATCGGGATTTTTCAGACTTCTTGAGGCAGCTTCCACCGAATCGGCCAACATTAGAACACCTGTTTCTTTCGAAAATGGAATAGGTCCTGGATAGCGGAAAATATTCTCATCAATAAATTTTTCTGGCGAATTTTTAAGGAAAGATTGATAGAAATAATCTACTCGGGTATTCCCATGGTGTGTCCGTATAAAATCAATCACCGACTCTGGCAACTTATGTTTTCTGGTAATCTCAATACCTTTATGCACGTGACGGATAATAATTTGCGCACTCTGCTCATAAGGCAACTTATCGTGCGGGCTCTGCCCCGTTTGGTTTTCGATGAAATACTGTGGGTTTTCCATCTTACCAATATCATGGTACAAAGCCCCTGCCCTCACCAACAAAGCGTTCCCTCCTATCTTAAATATGGCTGCTTCGGCCAAATTGGCTACTTGCAACGAGTGCTGGAAAGTACCTGGTGCCTTAAAAGCAAGCTCCCTCAATAGTTTATTATTGGTATTGGTCAATTCTATCAGCGCAACATCCGAAGTGATGCCAAAAACCCGTTCAAAAGCATAAATTAATGGATAGGCCAATAACGACAGGAGCACACTGAACACGAATGGCAAGAAATTAGCCCACTCGATATGCGTTAGTGAACCCTCCCTCAATAACGCAATGCCCACAAATGAAACAAAGTAAGCACTTAATATAAAGGAGGCTGAAATAAGCAATTGCTCTCGTTTCACTAAATTCTTGATGCTATAAATAGCCACCATACCAGCAGTAGTTTGGTAAAAAACAAACTCGAAGCTGTTGGGCACAAAAAATCCAGCAATTAAAATTACCAACAAATGAAGATTTAGCGCCAGCCTCGTATCAAACAATATCCTGATGATAATAGGTACAATACAGAAAGGAAGCAGGTAAAGATTAGAAAGGTTAAATTTGATGGACCACGTAAGGACCAACAACATCGAGGTAATCACCAACAATAACAAAGAAAGCTGACGGTTATCGGCATAAATATCTTTTCTAAAAAGGTAAAGGAACACCATTAAAAGCGTCACAATAAAGCCCACCAATAGCACCTGTCCTAAAAACACCAATTTATCGTCGCCCACACTTTTGGTTTGCGCATCGTAGTTTTCCCTAAACGATACCAGCTTCTGATAAACCTCTTCATCAATTACCGTTTCCTTAGCCACAATCAGTTCGCCCTTTTGCACCATTCCTTTAGTGGTAGAAATGCTATTCAAGGCGTTATTCTGAACGGTAGCCGTCAAGGTTTCATTAAATATAATATTAGGTTTGAGATGACTTTCTGCCAAATCAAATACCGCTTTGGCGATTTCGGGCTCAGTGGTTTTAAAACTTGCTTTCAAATAAGCCAATGCCGTTTCTGTCGTAAAAACATCTTGCGAATTACTTTTGATAGAAACATTATTTCGCACCAGCGAAAAATCGTAATAGCTTCCACCTTTTTGATGTTTGGGATTGATATCAATAATCCCTTTGCTATAAATAGATTGCAAGATTTGATGTGAACGTTGCCTATTAATTTCCTTATCTCTGTCATTCAAGGTATTAGACTTCCATTTCACATCGAACTCGTTCAAATAAGCATCACTTTGGTCCTTAAACACCTCCTCCTGATATTCGTAAATGGGTAGTACATTTTCCAGTACTGTTTTTTTATCAAGATTGATTTGTTGTGGTGTTTTTAAAATGGCAAAGCTAAAAGGCGAAATAAGGTCTTTGTTCAGCCAAGTTTTACCTTTCTCAAATTCATACCTGAATCGTGGTTGCTTGGGTAAATAAAGTGTAATTATCAACACACATACCGCCATCATCACGTACTTTAAGTTAGATGAATACTTGCGGTAAAGTATTTTGTGCGAGTTCTTTTTAATCTTGGCCAAAATGTAATCCTTTATTTCAATCAAAATTAGTATTTATTTCTGCAATAGCCTACAAAGCAACTCACAGAAACAAAATCTATGGTTCAAAAAAGCATTTCATCTTTCAAATTTTTAATTTATATTTGATATCAAAATAATATCAATCATGCAAACAGAAAAAATCATCAGACCTCCATCAGGCTACCTTACCTTAGGCGTTTTTATTGTATTACTAGCTGCAGGCATTTACCTAATGGCCATTCGTCAATTTGGCTGGGGCACCGCAGTACTATTGGTAGATTTCATCTTGGTTTTACCAGGATTGATTATTGTAAACCCTAACGAATCCAAAGTATTAACCCTATTTGGCAAATATGTAGGCACCGTTAAATCGGACGGTTTCTTTTGGGTAAATCCCCTAACCTCAAAGAAAAAACTATCATTAAGAGCCAGAAACCTCAACGGCCAGCAATTAAAGGTAAACGACAAAATGGGCAATCCTATTGAGATTGGTGCCGTAGTGGTGTGGCAAGTGCAAGAAACCGCCAAAGCCAGTTTTTCTGTAGAAGATTATATACAATATGTAAGCATACAAAGTGAAGCAGCAGTAAGGCACTTGGCCAACAGCTTTGCTTATGATAATTTGGAAGATGAAGATGCAGGAATTACCCTTAAAGATGGCGCTGAAACCGTTAATGCATTATTGGAGGAAGAATTGAACGAACGTTTATCGAGAGCGGGTATTGAAGTGATAGAAGCTAGGATTTCACATTTAGCTTATGCCCAAGAAATTGCAAGTGCCATGTTGCAACGCCAACAAGCTACGGCCGTAATTGCTGCCCGTAAACTAATTGTTGAAGGTGCAGTGGGCATGGTCGAAATGGCTTTGGAACGATTATCGGAAAAAGATATCGTTACTTTAGACGAAGAAAGAAAAGCGGCCATGGTAAGTAATTTATTGGTGGTACTTTGTGGCGACAGAAACGTACAGCCTGTAGTGAATACTGGTACGCTGTACAATTAATAAAATTTTGATGTGTTACTTGGCATACAAGCCTAAGGGACACATCATCTTTTAATGATAAAAATAATGCCCGAGAAAGATAAAAAAGCATTTGCATTGCGGATAAGCCCCACATTGCTCAAAGAGATAGAGACTTGGGCGGCCAGCGAATTTAGAAGCACCAATGGTCAAATTGAATTTTTGCTGAACGAGGCTATAAAATCTCACAGAAAAAAAAACAATAAAAAAACTAACGATGACAATGTATAGCTAACGTAAATAAAATGTGGCTTGTGGCGGTATTTTAAAGATTATCCCTAAATTGCGCCCAACCAAATATAATATAAACATTACTATATGAAAGAAGTAGTTATCGTATCAGCGGTTAGAACTCCTATTGGTAGTTTTGGCGGCTCACTTTCAGGATTTTCGGCGACACAATTAGGTGGTTTTGCCATCAAAGGAGCCTTAGAAAGAATTGGTCTTCAACCAGCATTAGTGCAAGAAGTGTATATGGGCAATGTATTGTCGGCCAATTTAGGTCAGGCACCTGCTACACAGGCAGCAAAATATGCTGGCTTACCCGATTTACCTGCTACCACCATCAACAAAGTTTGTGCATCAGGCACTAAAGCCATTATGCTAGCCGCACAAAGCATTGCATTGGGACAAAACGACATTGTAGTTGCTGGCGGAATGGAAAGCATGAGCAACGTTCCCTACTACTTGGACAAAGCCAGAAACGGCTACCGCTTAGGGCACGGACAAATTACCGACGGCTTGGTAAAAGACGGTCTTTGGGATGTGTACAACGATTATCACATGGGTTCGGCAGCGGAACTTTGTGCCGAAACTTGCAACATCAGCCGCGAAGACCAAGACAACTTTGCCATCCAGTCTTACAAAAGAGCGCAACAAGCGCAAAGCGATGGAAAGTTTAAAGACGAAATTGTCGCGGTAGAAATCAAAGACAGAAAAGGTGAAATCACTTTGTTTGCCAATGATGAAGAACCAGCTGCAGTAAAATTCGACAAAATCCCTGCGCTAAAACCTGTTTTCAAAAAAGACGGAACCGTAACTGCAGCAAATGCCTCTACTTTAAATGACGGTGCGGCTGCCTTGGTTTTAATGAGTGCTGAAAAAGCAAAAGAATTAGGACTTACTCCATTAGCAAGAATATTGGCTTACGCCGATGCCCAACAAGCTCCAGAATGGTTCACTACTGCACCGTCTAAGGCAATTCCATTGGCGCTACAAAGAGCGAATATCACCAAAGAGCAAGTAGATTATTTCGAAATCAACGAAGCTTTCTCAGTGGTATCTTTAGCCAACAACCAAGCTTTAGACCTTAATGGCGAAAAAGTAAACGTGAATGGTGGTGCTGTAGCCATTGGTCACCCTCTTGGTGCTTCAGGTGCCAGAATAGTGGTGACGCTATTATCGGTATTATCTCAAAATAATGGAAAGATAGGCGTTGCTGGAATTTGTAACGGTGGAGGTGGCGCTAGCGCAATAGTTATAGAAAATCTTCGTTAACAAGATTTAAATGCAAAGCAGTTTTTTGAAGACATTTTTTTCACTTTTAGTAGTGTGCTTGATGGCAGGGAACTTAAAAGCCCAACAATCCATAGCACCTACTACACTGCCCCAATTGTTAAAAATCCAAGACACCCTTTCGGCTTATAGTGATTCGACAGTAAGTGTTAAAGATGATGTAGAACGGGCAGCCTACAACACCATGTTTGTTAAAAAACTCATCAGCGCTTTAAAAACCCCTCACTCCTTTCAATTCAATTTCGATTCCCTTGCTAACGTAACGGTGCTCAGTGCCCCTAACCAATCGTTCAGGATTTTCACTTGGTCGGTTCCACTTACCGATGGTGGCTATAAATTTTATGGTACCATCCAGTTAGCCACCAAAGATGGTTCTTTAAAACTGATCCCCTTGAATGATGCCACGGAAACTTTTACTGACGACAACATCATTACCAACCAAAAAAAATGGTATGGTGCCCGTTATTATGAAATCATTCCCGTAACCTATCCTGGTAAAAACCCTTATTATATTTTATTGGGATGGAAAGGCAACAACGATAAAACCAATAAAAAAGTCATCGAGATTTTATCTTTCGAAAAAGACCAAGCTATTTTTGGCAAGAATGTTTTTGAGCTAAGTAGAAAAGTACCCATTAAAAACAGAATCGTTTTTGAATATGCCAAGAAAAACTCCATGACTTTGGCTTTTGACAAAAAAGTAAATATGATTGTTTTTGACCACTTGGCTCCTTTTGAAGCCAATATGGAAGGTAACTTCGAATATTATGCTTCCGACTTAAGCTTTGACGGTTACGCCATTAGCTATCCAAGGTTATATTTGAAAGAGAATATAGAGGTGAGAAACGACGCTTCTAATTTAGACGAATTATACAGCACTCCACGTAAAGCGACAACACTTTTCCAAAAGGGCAAACATTAATTTTTGCTGAAATGTAAATGTATTCGCCTATATTGCACCAATTTTTTTTAAAAAACTAAGACTAACTTATTAAATAATCTATGCAAACAAATACTGCAGAAAATCCAAACGATTTTTTTAAAAGCAAGGTATTAGGGCATCCTTCGGGGCTTTTTGTACTTTTCTTTACCGAAATGTGGGAGCGTTTCTCCTACTATGGAATGCGAGCCTTATTGGTTTTGTTTTTCAGTGCTTCTGTTTTAGATAGCGGCTGGGGATGGCCAAAAGAACATGCACTAGCCATTTTCGGAACCTATACTGCATTAGTTTACCTCTCTACCATGCTTGGTGGCTATTTTGCCGATAAAGTAATTGGTATCCGCTGGGCCGTAGTGGTAGGTGCCCTATTAATGACCTTAGGACACGCCTGTATGGCATTAGAAACCTCGTTCTTTATTTACGCAGGTTTAGTTTTCTTGGTATTTGGTAGTGGTTTCTTCAAACCCAACATGACCTCCATTGTATCAGAAATGTACAAAGACTTCCCTGAGAAAAAAGACGGCGCCTACACCATTTTCTATATGGGTGTAAACGCTGGAGCATTTTTCGGAATCATGCTTTGTGGCTATCTAGGTGAAAAAGTTGGCTGGAGCTGGGGATTTGGCGTAGCAGGTATTTTCATGCTATTTGGCCTATTGCAATTCTGGTTTGCACAAAATATTTTTGGAAACATAGGTCTAAAACCTGTTAAAGCAACAGCTGAAGAAAAAGCAGCAGCGGCTTCAGTAGAACAAGAAGGCGGTAAATTGAATCCATTTACAAGCTTTCACATGGTATTAATTGTACTATGTGTTGGTTTAGGTTTGGCTTGGATTTTAAATGACCCTGTTAATAAAATCTCGGAAGGCACTACCAACCTATTCAGCTTCAGTTTATTTGGAGTTGACGGCAGTAACTTCATCATCTTAACGGCCTTGGTACTATTCTTAATCTTATTAGTATCCAGAATTAACAGATACGATAAAGTGCTTAAAGATAGAATGATTGCCATTGTGTTTTTCGCTATCATTACCATGATTTTCTGGTCGATATTTGAACAAGCACCAGGATCGTTAACCTTGTTTGCAAAAGATTATACCCAACGCATTTTAGAAGGAACTTCGGGTACTATTTTTAAAATCGTTAACTCCTTAATCACCATTGGTCCTTTGGCCATCATTACTTGGGTACTTTTTAAATTGTTCGGACAAACCTTCACTAAATACAAATTATCCAACTTGATTTTAGGTTTCAGTTTCTTGATCATCTGGGGAATTGCCATCTGGATGGTAACCAACGAATACAAGTCTACTTCATACAATGTTCAATACAAAAACCTTAGTGGTTTAGTAAACAACGACAAAGTAGTTTCATCTGAATCTTATAAGGATAACCAAGAGATTGCCATTTTAGATATTGAGCGGACTTCATTCTATAAAGCTGACGAGAAAACTACGGTTGAAAACAATGCCTTAGTAGATAAAGACAAAAACTACCTTGGTGATGTATTTAACGGTAAAATCAGCAACATTGTTGACCGCGAAAAACCAGGAGCATTTGGCACGGTAGTGAGTTATGCTGAAATTGAGTTCACCAATGCCGCAGGACAAACGCTTAAAAGAGAAATCAAATTAGCCAAAGGCGAAAAAGAGTCGTTAAAAGTAGGTGACACCAAAGAAATATTGATTAACCACAACATCAAATACGACGCTGACCAAACCTCTCCTATCAAAGCAACCATTACTTCAAAAGTTGCTGCTACAGAGGTAAATGCAAGTTGGTTCAATATCTTAAACTCGCTTTTCATTATCACACTGGCCCCATTGTTTTCTAAATGGTGGAGCAGTAAGCGCAACCCATCAGCAAATAACAAATATGCCATTGGTATGTTGTTCTTAGCTATCGGAATGGCATTTGTAGCCTTTGGAGCAGCGTCTATCCCTGCTGGAGCTAAATCAGCTTCCGTAAGCATGGTTTGGTTGGTATTTGTTTATTTATTCCATACCATGGCTGAGCTTTGCGTATCACCAGTAGCACTTTCTTATGTAAGTAAGCTGGTGCCAGGCCGTATGATTGCCATCATGTTTGGCGTTTGGTATTTGGCAGTAGCTATTGGTAACAAGTTAGCAGGTATATTTGGTGAAGTTTCAGAAAGCATAGCAGGAGAAAAAGGCTATAGCTATTTCTTCTGGACACTTACTGGTGTTTCATTAGCAGCATCTTTATTGGCCTTTGCCTTAGGTCCAATTGTTAAAAAACTGATGCACGGTGTAAAATAAGCATCGCATCATCACACATAAACAAGAAAGGCTCCCATATTGGGAGCCTTTTTGGTTTAATGCAAACGACTGTGCTATTTATTAGGTTGAGGCGTGGTCCTTAAGTAGGGTTTAATCACCTTGTGTCCTTTAGGGAACTTTGCAGGAATATCTTCTGTCTTGATACTGTTTACTACAATTACATCTTCTCCGTCCTTCCAGTCAGCAGGTGTAGCTACGCTATAGTTTGCCGTAAGCTGTAGCGAATCAATTACCCTCAACACCTCGTTAAAGTTTCTACCCGTCGAAGCAGGATAAGTGATGATGAGCTTTACCTTTTTATCAGGTCCTATCACAAAAAGTGAACGTACCGTCAAAGTCTCCGAAGCATTCGGATGGATCATATCATAAAGGTTCGCTACCGTCTTGTCCGAGTCGGCAATAATGGGAAAATCTACTGTTGTATTTTGAGTTTCATTAATATCCTTAATCCATCCCAAATGCGAATCTACAGGATCAACACTTAAGGCTAAAACTTTGACATTTCTTTGATCGAATTCCCCCTTCAAAGCAGCCGTTCGACCCAACTCTGTAGTGCAAACAGGCGTATAATCTGCAGGGTGTGAAAACAAAACTCCCCAGCTGTCGCCAAGGTATTCATAAAAGTCTATCTCACCTATAGATGTTGTAGCCTTAAAATTCGGAGCGATATCGCCTATTCTTATACTCATGGTATTATTTTTAATTGAAAAATCGATTAATTATATTTTCAAGTTACGAAAAAATCAAGAGAACAAATTAGCCTGTCCATTTAAGAAATTAATACGAGGCAGCTTACTTCCTAATTTCTGATTGAACTTTTCGATGGTATAATCTGCAATAATCGGGGTATCACTTTCATCATGCTGGTGCAAAAAGAAATAGATTTCCTCCAGTCCCCTATCCAACCAATCTGCTAAACGCACTACCCAATCATCTACTCGTTTCTTATCTGAACTTTCCAAAAAGTGTCCACCATTACCCACAAAACGAACAAAAGCTTTAGGCGTGGGCAATTCCATGTGTACGCAATCTCGTCTGCCACTTGCATCAGTAATTGCTGCGCCTATTTTAAGATCCGCTAGCAACGAGAACAATGCTTTTCGATCATCAGACTTGGCAAACCAATCCTCATGACGAACTTCCAAAAACAAATTTAAATCTCTTGGCAAAGCCTTTAAATATTGATGCATGGCATCGAAATTTTTAGGTCCAAAATTATCTCCCAATTGCAAAAAGCAAGGACCTAGTTTGTCACCAAACGCACTAATAGCTTTCAAATACAAATCTGTTTCAGCCTGCGCATTGTTCAAACGCTTAATATGGGTAATCGCTCTGGAAAACTTGGGACAAAAAACAAAATCTGGACGTTGATCTGCCATTTCCTTCCACTTCACAATCTGTTCCTCCTTAGGAATGCCATAAAAAACCGCATTCAACTCGATAGAGTTAAAATGCTTTACGTATTCCCCTAAAAAGTCTTTCTCTTTAGTTTTAGCAGGGTAAATTAAATTCACCCATTCCTTTCTCCCCCATTTAGCACAGCCCACAAAAAACTTCGGATCATCCACAGCCTTACCTTTTAAAGTCAGCTTAGTTTGCTCGCCATCGGGAGGCAAGGTAAAATCTACTTGTTTAATTTCACTGGGTTCAACTCTTCCAAATTCCATAGCTAAATATAGTTAATTCGCCACAGATGCACAGATATTAAAAACTTATAACGAATAAAAAATCTGTATATCCATAACTATAATTGATTTGCCACAAATGCACAGATACTTAAACAACATTTAAAATCTCTAATATTGAAATAAATAAAATCTGTGTATCTGTGGCTATCAAATAAACATATCCGTGCTTCCGGCTAACAAAAACTTCATTCCAAAGAAAAACCCCGAAAACAATCAAATGTTTCTGGGCTTCAACTATATTTAATTGTAAAAACTAGTTGTTGTTATACACTTTAATCATGAATACATAATCCTGCATTTTCTGCACTTGTTTATTACGTTTTAAGCCACGCAAGCTGCTTTTCTTACCATAAGAAACCTTTCTGCTTAACGAATCCTGTGGAACAGCATTTAAAGCTTCCATGATATATTTAGATTTCACAGCAAAAGTTGCGCCGTCGGTTTTATTTTCCTTTCCGTTAATAATCCCTACCACGTTACCACTATTGTCTAACAAAGGGCCACCGCTATTACCCGGATTTACTGGAATAGCCACTTGATAAGCCAAAGTATCGCCGTTAATACCGTTTCGTGAACTTACATAACCATCGCCCAATACAATATCATCTTTAGGGAAACCCAAGGTAAATACCGATTCGCCAATACCAGAAGTACCACGTTTAATGGTATAAGGCAACGTAGGCAAACTTTCAAAGCGCTTATCACTAATTTTCAGAATAGCGATATCGTTTACAGGGTCGCTATAAAACGATTTCGCTTTATAAGAACCATTACTATTTTGTACATAAACCGAATCTGCGCCACGAACTACGTGATAATTGGTTACAATATAGCCGTTGCCAGAGATAGCGAAGCCTGTCCCACCAAATCTTGCGTTGTTGTTATTATTATTACTATTATTGTTCGCTTCCCTGGTTTTAATATCGCGAATCAAGGTATTTTGAGTACTCCTAAGTCTGGCCATATCCTTGCTCATGGCCTCAAAAGTACCAGCTTGCTTATTGTTACTCTGTATCGAGTACAACGAAACCATGGCCAATAAGATAAATGATGCCGCAATGGCCACTGCCGACCTGTTATTACGCCAAAGTTTTACTAATTTCGAAGGATGTGGTCTTAAATTTTCAGCCAAGGCCGCAACATCAATTTGTGAGTGTACAGCGTCCATCTGCTCTTTTAGCTTCACCACATGTGCATATTGTGCCATCGAATCTAAAAAAACCTTATGGGCCACTACCTTATGGTCAACCACGGGATCATTGCTTCGCAATTGTTCAAACGCCACGCGCTCCTCTGCCGTAAGTTTACCTTTTAGGTAATCCTCAATAATAGCTTCAAGTTCTATCTCGTTTCTCATTTCCTATGATTGAAAAAATAATTTCTTTAACCTTTGCAAACACTTGTATTTCTGTGTCTTTGCATTATCTGTATTCGTATATCCAAACTTCTCACAAATCTCCTGCATCGAATGGTTGTGGATATAAAAATCCTGGATGATGGTTTTACAAGGTTCGCCCAAACTATCCAGCGCTACCTTCATCTTATCAAACTGCATATCCTTTTCTTCATGCAGTTCTACGTTATCATCCACGGCCAACACATCCTCAAAATCGGCGATGTTATTGGTCTTTTTACTTTGCTGAGCAAGTTTTTTCAGCCAAATTCTTCTACTTACCGAGTAAATATAAGTCTTCAACTTGCTACTCAACTCAAAATTCCCGCTACGTACCTTATTATAAAGTACTATGATGGCTTCTTGATAAACATCTTTAGCATCATCCTCGTTGCCGCTGTTATTTAAAATAAACTGCAACACCATCGGAAAATACGCCAAATACAACTTATTTAAAGCCTCTACCGAGTTATTGAGTATCCCTAGTACAACTTCTCTATCTGTTGGTATATCACTGCTAAACTTTATACTCACCTATTAATACAATTAAAATCAAATGGTAACCCAATAATAATCAAAAAAATCACAAGCCATCCCTAAACATGCCCGCCATTGTTTTTTAAAAAAGCATTTTTTGTACTACTATTTCAATACTGTCCCGCTTTCCACTTTATCCCGTATATTACGGGATTCCCGCTACAATCGGGTTTATAACATTCCCACCTGTATAAAAAACACACATTTTAATACCAAAGTATCTGAATAGTAACCCTTAAAAACCGTTGAAAACTTTTTTTATTTTTTTTCAAAAACATAAGGTTACCTTTTTACCTTTGCGGCATTAAAATGTAAAATTAATTAATTATTAAATCAGAAAATTAAAATGAAAAATTTATTCAAATTCGGCTTTTTAGCTTTAGCATTATCTTTAACTGTAGTTGCTTGTTCTTCAGAGAAAAAAGCTGAAGGTACTGACACTGCTGCTGTTGATACAACTGTAGTTGATACAACTGCTGCTGACACAACTGTTAAAGTTGACACTGCTGTTAAAGCTGATACTACTAAAGCTGCTCCTGCTGCTCACTAGTCGATAGTTGAAACAAAGTATAGAAAGCTCCGCACCTGTGGGGCTTTTTTAATACCCAAAAACGAGGGTAACCTTAAAAAGGCACACTTAAGAAACAATTTTATCTTACTGAAAAACAAAAAGTTAAATCAAATTTGAAATTTTATATTTTTTATCGGGTTACCTTTTAAAGATTAACGTATTAAACAGTAATTAATTAATTAAAAAAGTTTAAACTAAAAATTAAAATGAAAAACTTATTCAAATTCGGCTTTTTAGCATTAGCATTATCTCTAACTGTAGTAGCTTGTTCTTCAGAGAAAAAAGCTGAAGGTACTGACACTGTAGGTGCTGACACTACTGTAACTACTGATACTACTGTAACTGATACAGTTGTTAAAACTGACACTACTGTTGTTGATTCAACTGTAAAACACTAGTCGATAGTTGAAAAAATAGAAGCCTCGCACATGCGGGGCTTTTTTAATACCCAAAAATGAGGGTAACCTTAAAAAGCGCACTAAAGAAACAATTTTATTTTACTGAAAAACAAATAGTTAAAGCAAAAATTGAAATTTTATATTTTTTATTGGGTTACCTTTTAACAATTAGCGTATTAACTAGCAATTAATTAATTTATACAATAGTTTAAACTCAAAATTAAAATGAAAAACTTATTCAAATTTGGCTTTTTAGCTTTAGCATTATCTTTAACTGTAGTTGCTTGTTCTTCTGAGAAAAAAGCTGAAGGTACTGACACTATCGGTTCTGATACTACTGTAACTGCTGATACTACAGTAAAAGATACAGTTGTTAAAACTGACACTACTGTTGTTGATTCAACTGTAAAACACTA
>NZ_QMHN01000008.1:206980-234753 GCF_003313385.1 Pedobacter chitinilyticus
TACAGTTGTTAAAACTGACACTACTGTTGTTGATTCAACTGTAAAACACTAAGCCAAAATTTAGTGAAAGCATAAAAAAGTCCCGCAAATGCGGGACTTTTTCATTTTACTGCCTTTTTGATAAATGCTAGATTTTTCGTCCCTGACTAAACCTTAACGAGTAGCGCTCTAAAAAATCCATACGGTAAATTTCACCAATAGGGATTTCAAACTGGTCAATATATATTGTACGCGCATCAAACGATACTACATGATTAATATTCACAATGTAGGACTTACTCACCCTACAAAAACTAGGCGAGCTGATCTTTCTTTGAATGTTCTTCAGGTTCATCGCCGTAATTAGCTTTTGACTTCCACTATAAACAATCACATAATCCTTAAGCCCTTCAATAAATTGGATATCCTTAAAGTTGATTTTATACTGCCTTCTATCTGCTTTAATTAATAAGTAATCTTCCTCATCTGTCTCAGCAGCGCCTTTAGGTGTTTTGGCAAGTAGCAATTTCTTATAAGCTTGTGCTTTATCAATGGCTTTTGCCAAACGTTCTATACCTATGGGCTTCAGCAAATAGTCAAAAGCATTTAACTCGTAACTTTTTAAAGCGTATTGTTCATAAGCTGTGGTAAAAATGATCATGGTTTGCTTAGAGATTTGAGCAGCAAACTCCAACCCCGTTACTTTAGGCATCTGAATATCCAAAAAAATCAGATCAACCTCATTCCTTGCTAAAAAATCGGAAGCCAGAAAAGCACTGGAAAATTGCCCCACGATTTCCAAATCCGAAACTTCTTTTATCAGCGCTTGCAGGCCTTCTCTGGCCAAAGGTTCATCATCTACAATGATACAGGTCATATCGGAATGATTAAATTTACTATATGTTCTTTCGCAGATGTTTCAGAAGTAAGATGATAATTATGGGCGTACAACAGTTGCAGTCTTCTTTTAATATTGGCAAGCCCCATCCCCCCTCTTATCGACGGCGGTTGCAATCCCTCGTTACCAACAATTGAATTGATGCATCTAAAATGCAAACGATGCTCATCTGCTACAATCAATAAATGAACATAACTATGTCCACCAGTAACATCAGCACTATGTTTTACGGCATTTTCTACAAAAGTAGTAAAGAGGTTAGGAGGCAATAATATGGTCCTATCTCCATGACTAACGTCAATGTCAAACGTAAAATCGTCACGCCTTATCTTTTCCAAATTCAGGAAGTTTGATAAAAAATCAAGCTCAGCGCTAAGGTTTGTATACTCCTCATCATTGTCGTAAAGCTGATAGCGCAAAAAATCAGATAATTTCAAAATCACCAACGAAGCTTTTTGTGGATTTACCTTGACCAGGGTGTTTACATTGTTCAGCATATTAAACAAAAAGTGGGGATTAATTTGATTTTTAAGTCCATTCAGCTCCATTCTTAGCGTAATATTTTTCAATTCGCTAATTCGTTCATTGTCCTTAATCCAACGTTGTACCAATTTAATAGTAGTTGAAACCATGATGAAAGGCACAAAAAACACCACGCCAGAAACAATTACCCTCGTTAAACTGATTGGATGCCTCTCCAAAATACGATGAGGTTCAAAATACTGCTCTATAACGGAAAACATAACCGACATGACCAAAGCCAACAACACCATTAGTACGGTTAAATAAGCAATGTACATGCCCTTAAAGAAAAACATGGGCACTAACAGATAGATATTGATATAGACTAAGAAGACAATTACCAAATAATACACCAACAAGCTATATTGTTCGTAACGATCACTATAATCACTGGTGGATTTTGCATTGGATAATATGAGCAGCAAACTAAGCAGCATAATTGCATGTCTCACATATCGGTAACGGCCATCAATCAAAAAACTAATCAGCTTTTTGTTCTGAAAAGCTTTTAAAGTATCATCTGCAGAAAAGTTGTCTTTCATATTCAAATCGCCTCAAAAATAGCGATATAAAAAACTTGGCATCGACATAAATTATACGAAATGGCATATAAATTATACCAAAGCCTACTTGGTATAAAAAAAAGCAAGCTTGGTATAAAAAGAAATAAAACCCGCAACACTTTCTTCTTTTTTGCAATAAAAACAAAAATGTATTTAAGATTAGCGAAATACTCCGAAAGACCACTCAACAAAATATTTACCCAAAATAAAGGCACCACTTTGTCTTTCGTTTTGTTGTTAATATATGGTCAATCTTTTGGGCAGAAAAAAGATAGTATTCCTGAAAAGATTACAGCATATGTCGCCGATAAATTCCCTTCGACCCGAGTACTCAACATAGAACACTATCAGTTAGCCTCTCACAAATTCAATTCGAGCTTATTAAATGGCCCACAAACCAGTGGTGAAATCAGCAACATGCACCAAACAAAGATCAACCTAAACCCCAATTTCATTAAAAAGAGAAGGTGGTCGTTAGGTGGGTCATTTAGCTATCGATACATGGGTGCAACTACCGTTTACACTAACCCCGACGATCAGCTGAAAACGATTGTAAAAAACACCTACCATTACCATACTTCCTCGCTAAATTTTGCCTATTTCGCTAAGCTTTTAGATAAAATGGTAGTTTATTCAGGTTCTGTGGTGGTTGACGGTAGTGAGAAAAATTTCGAAAGGGTAAAGGGCCTACTAACCGCTACCATGATACTGAAAGCCAATTTAAAAACCAAAATGACACTGGGCCTAGTGGGTATTGTTGATCCTAGTGCACAAATTCCAGTAATTCCAACCTTCTCATATGAACATAAATTTAGAGGCGATTGGATGCTTGATGTAGTTTTACCACAACGATTACTACTCAAAAAGGAAGTTTTTGGCAATGGCAGAGTTTCCCTTGGTGCCGAACTTGATGGAACGGGGCTTTATCTTTACCAATTCAACCGTTCCTCAGGAACTCACGAATTTAGACAGGTTGAAATTAACATGGGTGCTATTTACGAACATTATTTTGGCGGTTCATTTATAGGAACCATTAAAACAGGCTACAAGAGTATTACGTCGGGAAGGGTGTTTGAAAAGAGCAAATCCTTTGACAATTACCTTTTTGAGGCCAAACCAAATGGTGCCATGTATTTAAATTTAGGTGTTTCCTTTAATCCTTTTGCAAAAAGCAAAAAGTAAACTTTCTAATCTAATGATGAATGACATTAAAATTTTTAAAACCAATGTAGGTTGCCCGAAAGATGCTAGCTACATTATGCGTTGTTTACAAGAACTGGTTTTCGGTTGCCAAATTAACTTTGATTTGCAAGACTGCGACAGAATATTACGCATTGAGGGAAAACGCATTTCGTCTCGAAAAGTAGTGGAAAGCGTTAAAAAACTGGGTTATCAATGTACTGAACTGTTTTAATTCACTAAACTGTTCTATTATCGTGTTGCATTAGTCAATTTGCTTTTTCGGCTATGTTAATAGCCAACAAATGTTAACTTTGCACATCTTAATAAAAATCAGCAAAATATGACTTTATCTCCTCTACAAGCTATTTCTCCAATTGATGGCCGTTACAGAAAAACTACCGCTAAACTTGCCGACTATTTTTCTGAGTACGCATTAATCAAATATCGCGTTTTGGTAGAGGTAGAATATTTCATTGCCTTAGTTGAAGCCAATTTGCCAGGGACTGAAAACTTTGATAAAAATCTGTTTCCACAGTTGAGAGACATTTACCAGTCGTTTAACGAAGCGGATGCTCAAAGTGTAAAAGACACCGAAAGTGTAACCAACCACGATGTGAAAGCGGTTGAATATTTCATCAAAGCTAAATTTGATGGATTGAACCTGCAAGCCTACAAAGAGTTTATCCATTTTGGATTAACTTCACAGGATATCAATAACACAGCTATTCCTTATACTTTCAAACTGGCCTTAACAGAAAGTTACGTTCCTGCTTTGGAACAGCTGATTGAAAAATTAAGCCAACTAGCCGAAGAATGGAAAAATGTACCCCTATTGGCGCACACCCACGGACAACCAGCTTCGCCAACCAAACTTGGCAAAGAGTTTATGGTGTTTGTAGAGCGCTTGAAAGTACAGTTAGCCACATTGAAAAACATCCCCAACGGTGCAAAATTTGGTGGTGCTACAGGAAATTTCAATGCACATTACATTGCTTACCCTCAAATTAACTGGGTTGATTTTTCTAACAACTTTGTAAATAATGTTTTAGGATTAAGCAGAGCCCAATACACGACACAAATTGAGCATTACGACCAATTCGCAGCGCAATGCGATGGTTTAAAACGCATCAACAACATCATTATTGACCTTGACCGCGATATCTGGACCTATATTTCTAAAAACTACTTCAAACAAAAAATTAAGGAAGGTGAAGTGGGTTCATCGGCCATGCCACACAAGGTAAACCCTATTGATTTTGAAAATGCAGAAGGAAATGCAGGAATTGCCAACGCGGTGTTCGAGTTCTTAGCGGCTAAATTGCCAATCTCTCGTTTGCAAAGAGATTTAACCGACTCAACTGTACTTAGAAATGTAGGTGTGCCAATAGCGCATACCTTAATTGCCATCAACTCTACCATGAGAGGTTTAGGTAAAATTATCCTTAACCAACAGGCTATTGATGCTGATTTGGAAGATAACTGGGCAGTAGTGGCTGAAGCTATTCAAACCGTATTGCGTAGAGAAGCTTATCCTAACCCATACGAAGCTTTAAAAGCATTGACTAGGACTAACCAGAAAATCACAGCTGAAACCATTGCTGTATTTATTGATGGTCTAGAGGTGAACGATAACATTAAAGCCGAATTGAAACAAATTACACCATTCAGCTATACAGGCATATTTTAGTTGGTTTTTTGGCGTTTGGAATTTAAACCAGTCCCTAACCACTAATACCTAGCCACTAGTATAAATGACCTAAAATAGACATGACTTGGTATTGCAATTATATATTTTTGTATTTGTAAATTTGATTAGACATGACCATAAACGTATATACAGAGCAAACTCCCAATCCAGCAACCATGAAATTCATGGTAAACAAGCTTTTAATTAACGGCAGTGAAGATTTTGCGACTAAAGAAAGTGCTGAAAGCTCACCTTTTGCCAAAGAACTTTTCAAGTTCAACTTTGTAAATGGTGTTTTCTTCGCTAGTAATTTTGTAACGATCACCAAAACTGATGATGCAGAATGGAGCGACATTGAAGCTATTTTAAAAGAGTTTGTAAAGGGTGCTGTAGAAGCTGAACTGAAAATTAAGGATGCTGCAGATGAAGCTCCTAACTTTGAAGGTTCTGAAACTGAAATCAAAATCCAACAAATTTTGCACGACTACGTTCGTCCAGCGGTAGAGCAAGATGGTGGTGCCATTACCTACAAATCTTTTGATGAAGGCGTTGTAACGGTAGAATTAAGAGGTTCATGCAGTGGTTGTCCTTCTAGTACCATCACGCTAAAATCAGGTATCCAAAATTTATTGCAACGCATGGTGCCAGAAGTGAAAGAAGTAGTTTCTGAAGCATTATAAGAGAAAATATTGAATATAAATGATTACATGGGCCTTATTTTAGGGCCCATTTTTCATTAAAAAACTTTCCAATTAAAGGGAAATCCCTAACAAAACATCACTAAAATACCTATTAATAAGTATTTGAGCTTTTAAAGAAGATGGCGAGCTTTAACATAAAGTTAAATAACCATGAGCGCTATTTCAAAAATCAAATTTATCTTATTTGCTTTAGGCATTCTTATCACCTTCGGGTTTACAAATCCAAAAACGAACACCAAAGTTGGTGAATATTACTATGTAATTGTTCTGAAACACCGTTCGGATGAAAAGAAAATTTACATCACTGGACTTAACCGTTACGAGCCTTCGTGCGGCAAAGATTGGGAAACTGAAATTAAAGCAAGAAAAGCTTATGAGACATGGTTATTGGCCAATTACAATAAAACCAACAGCTATTATGATGGAGACAGCTATGGCGGGATTATTTTTGGAAAAAGTGAGAAAATAAGCAGTTATAATGACGCTAAAAGAAAAATGGACGAGTATGTTGCTCGCATAAAGAACAACAGCCCAAATGTAGAGTTTGTGTATACCACTTACGCTTACAGCTGTAATAAATAAAAACAGGCTATCTTCTTATCACAACAATATGAAAAAAATAGTACTATCACTTGCTTTTCTTTCCTTGGCTTTTACCTCAAGTGCACAAACAAAAGAAGAAACCATTACTTGGTTAACTGAAAAATTGAGTAAAAATGCCTACTGCGGTACCGCAAAAATCACCATCGTTACCATCAATGAATGTGAAATGGTTTTTTCAACCATTGATGAGCCAACAAAATGGTCGCAAGGAAAAGTATATCGAATTACAGCCCCAACATCAATCACTTCGTTAGGCCGCTTTGGGCAGCTACAATACTCTTTTGATGCCGCTAAAATATATAATGGAATGACGCAAAGCACCTATAAACAAAATTCAACGGATAATTATTTGTATATACAGGAGGGCGAAGAAAACTTAAAAAACAGGATAGAAAAAGCACTCAAACATCTAAACACTTTTTGTAAAAAGAAAGAAGAAACCTTTTAAAGTCGATAAATGCTTAATTAAAATGCTTTTTAATCGTATTCAGGATTTCCTGAGTGACTAAACCATTAGAAGCGACAATTTCTCGGGTTTGCAAATACTCATCGCCACCAGAAAAATTATGCAATTGTCCGCCAGCTTGTTTGACCAAAAACGCACCAGCAGCCATATCATAAGAATTAAGATTATACTCAAAATAAGCATCAAAACGACCACAAGCTACATAGGCTAAATCAACAGCTGCCGAGCCTATCCTACGTAAACCATGGCATTTCTGCATCATTTCCGTAAACAACTGAATGTATTGAGGCTGCTTATCAAATTGATAATAGGGAAAACCCGTAGCCAACAAACATTGTGATAAATTAGAAGACCGTGATACTCTAATTTCCTTATTGTTCAAATAAGCGGGAGCACCTTTGTAAGAGTAAAACATCTCTCCCCTATTAATTTCATATACCACCCCCAATACTGGCTCCGAACCTTCATAAAGCGCAATGCTGATCGAGAAAGTAGGTATTCCATGAATGAAATTAGTCGTTCCGTCTAAAGGGTCAATGATCCAGGTAAAAGGTTGATTGTAGGTGTTCTCCGTTTCATCCTCTTCAGTAATAAAACCAGCCTCTGGCAATACCTTTTTCAGGTTCTTCACCAACTGTCTCTCTGCAGTTTTATCTACATACGAAACAAGGTCATTAAGCCCTTTATATTCTATTTTGGCATCATCAAAACTTAAGGATTCCTTTCTAATAAAGTTACCTGTAAGCCTAGCAATGGCAATTACCTTGTTGCATAACAATTCGTAGTTCATTTGCTAATAGTTTGCTAGTTTATCTTTGTTTTTAGACGAATATGCGACTAGTAGTATGCCACCAATAAATAAAATCAATGAGATCAACTCAGCTTGTGTAAATGGAATTCCAGCTACGTTATACTTAGAGTTTACCCTGATCAATTCTACCAAGAAGCGTTCCACGCCAGCAAACATCATATAAATACCGAACATCACTCCTGGCACTTTTACCTTGGTTCTAATTTTCCATAAAAACCAGAAAATCAACAATGCTGCAATCACCTCGTAAATAGGCGTTGGATATACAGGCTGTGGCAACTCATTACAGAATTTACCCACACAGCCAGGAATAGGATTGCCCTCGCCCGCCACGTTGTTAGGATAAGTATAGGCCCACAACCAATCTGGCAACCAGCTAAAAGGCTTCGGGTTAAGGTTAACAATTCCCCAATCGCCATCACCAGAAAGATGACAGCCAATACGACCTACACCATAAGCCAACATCATCCCAGGTGCACCCACATCAAGCATATGAAGTGGTTTTACGCCATTTTTACGAGCAATATAAAGCACCGCAGCACCACCACAAATTAAACCTCCGTAAAAGGTTAAACCACTAAAAGAAAGCAGGCCGCCAATAGGATCGTTAATGAAAGTATCCCAATGCTCTAGGTTATCGAATATTTTAGCACCTAAAAAGCCCCATATGGCTGCCCAAACAATCATATGGCTCATCAATTCGTGCGGACGAACAGTTACCTCTACTTTTTTAGGCGTAGGTAGTTTAACTTTTTCCTTTTCTTTATAAGACCAGTACACAAAAAGTGCTGCCAGGCCCAAACCTCCCAATAGGTTTCCTTTGGTCGAAAGCAAAACGGATTGCGAATCGGCGACAAACAATTTGTAGTTCACCAATGCGTAAATCAATTTATAACCTATCAGAAAGCCAAAAACACCATTTGAAACTAATTCCCAAGTACTGGCAGGCTCGCCCACCACGGTCACACGCTTTGTAGGCTTAATCAACCCCAGCGCTTCCTTGCGTTGAAGCTCTTTGCTAAAAGCCCAATAAGCAGCCAAAAAGGCCAATGCTACAAATACACCAAACGTATTAAATGGCAAGGGCACTTCAATACCAAATAAATACGAAATAAAATGTGATACGGTTGGAAACATACGTAAAAAGTTTAGGCGAATATATAAAATTTGCCCATTCTTTTGCCCTTTTCACTAGCTTTTTCAGCCTTTACAAAGTCATTTTTAGAAATAGAAAAACAAGGTGCTGCGCTGGTTGTTTCGGCAGTCCCGCTATCCGCTTTACTTCGCTTTGCTGCGTGCTCGCTCCTATCGGGTTTAGCTGGCTGGCTTTGTGCACAGGTTTAAGTGTTATAAACCCGATTGGAATGGAAATCCTTTTTGATGCTGGGGAAAACCTCATAGGTTTGGGAGGGGAATCAAAAAGATTGAAATGTAAAGCGGGGCCAGCGTTGTGATCAACTACTAAGATTGCTTTTCAAAATAGATTTAGTAAAAATCAAACATTAAGGAATTAAGTATATTAAGTCTTCATTTTTCTTAATTCCTTAATGGTTAAAATTACAAAGACAGCTATTCCAATCTAAAATCGTAATTCGTAACTCGTAAATCCTAATGGTGTGCGTAAACCGTTTCTAGCTCGGCAACTTCCACTTCACCATCGGCAGTAAGGGCAACCAATTTAACCTCCTTCAATTCGTTAACCATTAAAGGATCGTATTTGGCTTTAACCTTCACATAGTTTTTAGTGAAACCATGCATGAAACCATTCTTTTGATCGTCTTCGAAAAGCACTTGAGCACTTGCACCCACTTGCGATTCGTAGAAAGCTCTACGCTTTTTATCAGACAGAATATGCAACATTTTATTGCGCTCAAAACGGGTGCTTCCAGTGACTTTGCCTTTCATGACAGCCGCTTCGGTTTGTTCACGCTCCGAATAGGTAAACACGTGCAAATAAGAAACATCAAGGCCATTCAGGAACTCGTAGGTATCCAAAAAATCCTGCTGAGTTTCGCCAGGGAAGCCTACAATCACATCAACACCGATACAGCAATTAGGCATCAGCTCTTTAATTTTAGCCACCCTATCCACGTAAAGTTCGCGTTGGTAGCGACGTTTCATTAGGCCTAAAATTTTATTAGATCCCGATTGTAAAGGAATATGGAAATGCGGTACAAAACGTTTAGAGCTGGCCACAAATTCAATAATATCATTGCTCAGCAAATTAGGCTCTATCGATGAAATACGGATTCTTTCGATTCCTTCTACCTCATCTAAAGCTTTTACCAAGTCAAAAAAGCGATCTTCTCTGTTACCATTCCTAATTCCAAAATCGCCAAGGTTTACCCCAGTAAGTACAATTTCTTTGACACCACTGGCCGCAATTTGTTGTGCTTTTTGCACCACACTTTCAATGGTATCGCTACGACTGCCGCCACGCGCCAATGGAATGGTACAATAGGTGCATGGATAGTCACAGCCATCTTGCACTTTTAGGAAAGTACGGGTTCTATCGCCAATAGAATAAGCGGCAATAAAATTATGATTCACCTTTTCAATATCTTGTTGGTGTACTACCGCCTTTGGTTGTTTGGTCAAATCGGTAATAAACTCTACAATACGGAATTTTTCGGCAGCGCCTAAAACCATGTCAACACCTTCAATCTCGGCAATTTCCTGTGGCTTAAGCTGTGCATAACAACCTACAATGGTTACGTAGGCGTTGGGTGAATATTTAAGTGCTTCTTTTACTACCTTCCTGCATTTTTTATCGGCATGGTCTGTTACTGAACAAGTATTGATGACATACACATCTGCCTTATCGGTAAATTCAACTACGCTGTAACCAGCATCGGTGAACAACCTGCCAATTGTTGAAGTTTCAGAGAAATTCAATTTACAACCCAGTGTATAAAAAGCTACTTTTTTCATTAAGGCAGCAAAGATACAAAAATGTACTTAGTTGTAAATTGCCTGCGGTAAGTTTTAAGTCATAAGTTAGGCACCTAATTACTTAGTCTCTTTCTTGATATGCTCGAAATAGTAATTATACTTTCTGATATATGACCTTAACATCTCGAAACTAAAATCTTTTTCCTTTTTAAAATCTTCTAATAGCTCAGGATAAGATTCAATGAGGGAATGAAAGTTCTTTTCTCTTTCAGCACGGGACCCAAATAAACCACTGGTTTTTATTTCCCTTAAACTATCTACATCAAAACCTGCGTACCAAAAAGACGTATTGCTACCAGGCATCATCACGCCAGTTGCTCCGTTCATCGATCCAGGATGATTATTTATTTTTACGAATAGTTGGATTTTCCCAAAAATTAAACGCTCTAAAAATTCTGGCTTTTTTGAAGCTGATACTTTGACAGCAACATAGTGGGTACTATCTTTTGCTTTAAAGTATTCTTTGTGTGCCTCAACATTAATAGGTAACGTTTCCTTTTTGCCCGTCTCCTGAAATTTAAATCCATCTAAAAAAGGTTTTTTGATTTTTCCTAAAAGTGTATCGCCAGCAAGCGTAACTACATAGTCCTTTTGTGCCTTTAACAAATTGACAGAAAATAACGAGAATATAATAAAAGCGCTAGTAAAGATTTTTTTCATGTTTCAAAAGTACATAGTTTGATTAATCGTTCCAACGGTAGCTTTCCTTTTCTAATCCTGCCAAATCAACGACTCTATCCACAACGGTTTGAGCCACTTCTTCAATGGTTTTAGGCAAGCTGTAAAAAGAGGGGTTGGCAGGACAGATGATTCCTCCTGCCTCAGTCACCAGCTTCATGTTCTGTAAATGAATGAGGCTGAAAGGCGTGTCACGCACTACAGCAATCAGCTTTCTACGTTCTTTCAAAATCACATCGGCTGCTCTGGAGATTAGGTCGTTGGAAATACCGTGGGCAATACGGCCCAGAGTTCCCATGGAACAGGGCGCAATAATCATGGTGTCGTATTTGGCAGATCCTGATGCAAAAGGGGCATTGAAATCGGTCTTGGCATAAAAATCAAATGGATAGTGCTCATAGTCCTTGTTGCCCAGTTCGTATTGCCAAACTTCCTTCGCATTGTCAGACATTACCACGCCTACTTTTTCTATTTGCGTCGACAGTTTAGCAAGACTATCTAACAATAACTTGGCATAAACTGCTCCACTTGCTCCTGTAACCGCTACTACAATTTTTCTCTTTTGCATAAGCACAAATATACAATGCCTATTTTAATGTGCAGGTAAAATCACAAATGTGACGTTTTAATGGACTAAAGAGGCTTTTGTGAGCTATACTAAATAGGCATATTGCAAATAATTCGACTAAAAATCAACGCAGTACAACTTATAAGCATTTTTTATTTGCAAGGAAAAGTGGATGTTTCTATATTTGCACCTCCTTAGAACGAAGGAAGATTCCGTAGCTCAGCTGGTAGAGCATTACACTTTTAATGTAGTGGTCCTGGGTTCGAATCCCAGCGGGATCACGAAAAGCCTCAACGAAAGTTGGGGCTTTTTGCATTTAAAGAAGCTTCTTCATTTACTAAACGTGTTAAAAAAATAAGGACAAAGAACTTGATGGTAAACTGCTGTTTGCAACCAACAAGGTAGAACTTGAATATATTTCATATTTTTGAGTTGATTAATAACATCGGGCTACCCATACAAAACAACAGCATGTTATACTTCACCAGCATTGCAATTTCATTATACCTGTTCGTACTCCTGGCAGTTAAGCCAAACAAAATAATTGCAGATAAACTATTAATGATTTGGCAGCTGGTAGCAACACTTCATTTAGCCAGTTTATATTTGCAGGTCTCGGGAAGCTATCGCCAATTCCCCAGTTTAATAGGCTGGGGAGATTTATTAGCACTCGTTCACGGGCCTTTTTTGTATCTATATATCCTTCATCTTACCACGCCAATAAAATTTAGCAAGAAAAAGTTACTTCACTTTTTACCTGTTGCTGTTGCCTATCTTTTATGGATGTCTTTTTTGCTACGAAACCCAGCGCAAAAACTATTACTTTATGATCAAGGCTTTTCCTCCGACTACTACAAAACCGCTGGATTCATCACGAATGTTGGCATTATCATTTCAGGAATTATTTATGTTTTAGCTGCAATGGTTTTACTGCATCGATACAAAGAAAAAATAAGCGAAGAATTTTCGAATACAGATAAAATCAGCTTGAATTGGTTGCGTTACCTTATCGCGGGTATCGCTGGAATTTGGATTTTCGTTATTTTTTATCCCACCGAAGAGAGTATTTATTTCAGTGCTTCTTTATACATCTGTTTTATTGGATTTTTTGGTGTGCGCCAACAGCAAATATTCAAAACAACTAACACGTCCTCTAATCTGATAACTGCCGAACATCCTACCCATGTAGGATCTTCACAAGAAGAAAACCTTTCTGAAGAGCTATCCAAAGAAATACTGTTGCCTGGTAAAATGAAATACGACTGGTCTTCACTTACCGCAGAAGAAGGTCAACGTATTTTCTTGCGACTCAACAAGGTAATGGAACAAGAGAAACTGTATAAAAATGCTGAACTAACACTAAGCAAATTAGCCGAAACATTAAAACTAAAAGATGCTACTTTGTCGCAGGTGATCAATTCTAAATTTAACAAGAGTTTTTACGACTATATCAACTCGCTTCGGGTAGATGAATGTGTAAAAATGATTGCTGACGAAAAAAACCAAAACTATACGCTACTGTCAATTGCTTTTGATTGCGGCTTTAATTCCAAATCATCTTTCAATCGCAATTTCCGAAAATTTACAGGCAAATCTCCCTCAGATTTCTTCAGAAAATCTATGGCAATAGAGCATCATAAAGCTTAATCAATACCCAATTCCTATTACTGGCATTAACCATTTCTTTTCAAGAACGACCTCATTGAAAAGAAATATCCGACTAATAGCCAAACATTTAAATGGAACACCCTTTCTAACTAACCAATAAAAAAGGTGCCACGAAGCCTCGTGGGGCGATTATCATTTCTTAGTGCTTCACCTTTGCCATTAAAACTCTGAAATTTTAAATCGATGATCATGAAAACAAAACTTTTTTTATTCTCCGCTCTAATTTCTACAATGGTGTTAACCTTGGTATCCTGCAAAAAAGACAAGGCTGATGACCCTACTAAGACTTATCCAAAAAATGTAAGCATTGAATACAAGTGCACAGTAGCTTCTGGCACCCCTAGCGGTTTAGATATAAGCTATACCAATGAAAACGGAGGTACAGATAGGCTCACTAATGTGGCATTGCCTTTTAGTAAAAAGATAAATCGAACCGTAAATGCTTATGATGACGTTTCTTTAGGTTTTATTGCTTTTGGCCCTGGAGGAATAAAGGGAGAGCTTTATATTGATGGAAAGCTGGTTGACTCCAAAACAGCATCATCAAATTCTGCCTCTAGTTCATTTACTGAATCTGTTTCATATATCTGGAGATAGGTTAAAACCTTGAGCAAGCTATCATCAGTTCAAAAACGATCTATTTTAAATATCGCTGTCAAATGAGATCTAAAAGCCTCAACGAAAGTTGGGGCTTTTTGCTTTGACAAGTGCTCAACAACATTACCACGCTCAACAAATATCTGCTGAACAGAAGATCTTCAGAAAGACATCTTTCAAACCAAACAGTCTTCTTTCTAATACATATAAGCAAAACAAAAGCTAAAATAGTATTAGGCCCTACAGTAAAACAGCGATTAACTTGTAACCAACAATTAATCGCTTATCGACATGAAAAAATCCCATCTCATTGGAGCTTTACTGCTATTTTTATTTTCTTTAAATGCATCGGCGCAGACCTTCTGGTCGGACGATTTCGAAGATACAGGATCGCCCTCCGTTGGAAGCCGTACCACATCAATAACTGAGTTCAAGTGTTCATCGGGCTTCTTCAAAAGGACTAATGGTTCCGACATCACCTGGCCAGACGCATTTACTGGATATAACAGCCTAAAATATTTTGGAGCGATGGACATCGACCGTGGCCCTTCCTGCGGCGGCAACAATACCATTTCACCTTCACAGTCTATCACTTGGTCTGGCATCAACATAACGGGCAAAACAGGCATCACCTTTAAGGGGCTGTTTGGAGCGAATTCGGCGGCAACATTTCAAGGCATCTTCTTCAATGATGCGACTAACAACTTTGCACTGGACTACATGATCATCGAGTATCGGATTGATGGCAGTCCAACCTGGCAGCAGTCGATTGCGATCTATCCCAACGATGCTACGGCAAATGGTGGAAAGATGGCTCGTGATACGAATGGAGACATGATTGGCGATGGTCCAGCCCTAGGAAGCGCACTTACCGAATTATCTGGTAATATTACTGGCACGGGCAACACACTTGACATAAGGATCAGGATTTTCGTCAACAACCAGACCCCAGGTGCAATGGCCTTTGATAATTTCCGCCTGATGACCACGGCCACAAACACCGCACCTACAGCGAGCAATGTAGCCAATACTGGAACATTGAAAGAAGGACAGACCTTGACTGGAACATATACATATGCTGACGCGGAAAGTAACGCGGAAAGTGGCTCAACATTCAAATGGTATAGGTCGGACAATGCTTCTGGACTGAATAAGTCAGCTATTGCATCAGCCTCATCCACAACATACGTACTGACCGCTTCAGATGTGAACAAATACATTTCCTTTGAGGTAACACCAAGGGATGGGGCGCTAAATGGTACGGCGGTCGAAAGTACATTGAGAGGCCCAGTAACACCGATAACCCTGCCCGTTGGCCTGATGCGTTTCAATATAGCTGTCAGGGAAAATTACATCCAGTTGAACTGGACTACGGCAGTTGAAAAGGACAACAGTCAATTTATCATTTACCGTAGTGGTGATGACGGGATATTCAGCGCTATTGGAAACGTTAAGGGCAGTGGAAATAGCTCGGTGGCAAAAGACTTCACCTACACCGACAGAACGCCAATGAATGGGAACAACTACTATAGGCTTTCACAGGTGGATGTAGATGGCACAGAAAATATATTGGAGACCAAATCAGTTTCCTTCGATATTGCAAAATCTGAAGTATCGGTATATCCGAACCCCGTTTATACCAATGCAAATGTATCGTTCAAAGCTGGCCTTTATGCTACGGCCAAACTGGTAGACAATAATGGAAAGATTCTGCGGACAATGCTTATCGCCGCAGATGCCTCCTTTCTTAATATTGACTTGTCGGGATTTGCCAGAGGAACATATAGCTTGGTACTATCAGGCAAAGGCAACAGAAACGCGATAAAAGTAATCAAGAAATAAACCATAAATAGGCCGCCTTCGGGCGGCTTTTTGTTATTCGACGATCTCAACCCGAACAGTTTACAATATATACACGGCTTAGAATGCATCGAGAGGCTTTAATAAGCTGCCGAATCTCTTAAGACTACTCTTACAACATCCCTACTAATTCCTCCTTAGATAGCGACTGGAAAAAAGACGCATCTGTGCGGATTACGTCCTGTGCCAATTGCTTCTTCTTATTTTGAAGCTTCATGATCTTTTCTTCCACTGTATTGGAACATATCAAGCGTACGGCCACGACGTGTTTATCCTGTCCAATACGGTAAACGCGATCAATGGCCTGGTTTTCAGCCGCTGGATTCCACCAAGGATCTATCAGGTAAACATAATCGGCCTCGGTAAGGTTAAGCCCCACTCCCCCTGCTTTTAAGCTAATGAGGAACACACGGATCTCATCGTTAGTTTGGAAGTTCTGTACCTTACTCCCCCTATCCTTGGTTTGCCCCGTAAGATATTCAAAAGGGATATTTCTCTGTTCCAGTTCAGCTTTCACCAAATCAAGCATCCCTACAAACTGCGAGAACACCAATATCTTATGTGCCTTTGATTTGTTTTCGATCTGTTCGGTAAGCACCTCTATTTTAACTGCGTTAGTACCAGAATGTCCTTGCTTAAGCAACACGGGCGAATTACAAATCTGCCTTAACTTGGTTAAACCTGTGAGCACGTGCATGCTATTTTTTAATAGTTCATCCTCATTGGTAGCCGAAATAAACTCCCTTAACTCCCTTTCATAAGTATCGTAAATTCTGCGCTGCTCGGCATTCATTTCACAGTAAATGGTCATTTCCGTTTTCTCAGGCAATTCCTTAGCTACTTGCTTTTTCGTTCTGCGCAATACAAAGGGCTTAATTTTACGTTGAAGTTCAAAAGCACGTTTGCTGTACTCGAACCGATCAATAGGAATGGCATAAATATCCTTGAAATACTGTTTGCTGCCTAACAAGCCAGGGCAAGCAAAGGACAATTGTCCGTATAAATCGAAGGTATTATTTTCAATGGGGGTTCCCGTAAGCACCACCCTGTTCCTCGACTGCAACAATCGGGCGGCTTTATATCTTTCCGAATTAGGATTTTTAATGGCCTGCGATTCATCTAAAAACACATAATTGAAATGGAAATCTTTTAGGAAACGGATATCCGACAACAGCATCCCATAACTGGTCAACACCACTTCATAAACTTGCATCCCTTCGCTACTTTTCTTTCTATTGGCGCCATAATGCGTCCACAAACTAATAGAAGGGGCAAACTTGGCTAATTCTTGTTCCCAATTGAACAGCAAAGAAGTAGGTACTACAATTAAATTGGTGGTATGCCCGTGTTTCTCCCTTTGGGAAAGGACAAAAGCAATGATCTGTAGGGTTTTTCCCAATCCCATATCATCGGCCAAACAGCCTCCAAAATTATAATCATCTAAATAGTTTAGCCAGTTTAGGCCTTCCAGTTGGTAATCTCTTAATTGGGCTTTTAAGTCTGCTGGTACTGCTACTTTGGGAATCTCTCCTGCGTGAGCAAACTTTTGGGTATAAAGTTCAATTTCTTCTTGCACAGCAGTGCTTAGTTCTGCTTTATCGAACAGTTCAGCGACTTCTGTAAAGTTGATCTTGGGTATTTTAATCAGTTCATATTCCAAATCCCCTGCCTGAAAAAGGCGGGCAATTCTATCCATCCACTCCAGTGGCAAAATCCCTTTGGTACCATCATCCAATTGCACAAATTTACTTTTATTGCGAATAGCCCTATGAATCTGTTTGAGGCTTGCCTTCTTCTTGCCAAAACCTACTTTTAGCTCGGCATTGAACCAATCGATACCACTAAGCACCTCGATGCTGATTTTGGCAGTGTGTGGATTGAGCTGGTTGTTTTTGATTTCGTTAAATCCAAGGATGGCAATGCCATGATTTCTCCATACTTCAAAGGCTCCCAAAAACCAATCTTCATCTAGGAACTTGTCTCTATGGAGGTAAAAATATTCAGGACCTTCTATTTGTTCAGCAAAGTCGGGATGCTGCTCCAAGACCATTCCCGTAAAACGGGTTTCAGCTTCCTGATCTCGGGCTACCTTAAATTCGTTACCGTTCTGATCGGTATCAAAAAGCTGTTTTTTGGAGTATACAGGAACTTCCACCGAACCGTATTTCATCACAGGAGTAATGGCAATAAAGCTACCTTCTTGGTATAGGTAGATCACAGGTTCTCTTGAAAACTCCTTTTCTGCCAATTGTACTGCGGTAGCTTGGCGGATATAGCTATAATTGATTTGTACCAAATGTTCCAATGGCGCCAGTACGGTTTGTACAAATGCCTCGTACTTGGACGAATGGATGATCAGGATCTCGTTATTTGCCTTAAAGAATTTAATGACCCGCAGCAAATCTGGATGTTGCACCAAATGGAAGGCTTGCCGATGGTGGATAAAATATTCGTGCCTAAGAGCCACACTGCTCAATGGAAGCAGTATATCATTAAACAACAGTTCGGCGGTTATCTCATAAAAGGGTTCCTTTTTAAAAACAGTGAGCTTAAGTTCTGCTTTGAGCAGCGTAAGTTCTACTGGTAGCAACGACTTTGTCGAAATGGTTTCGGAAAGGCTCCTATCATGGTAATACACTTCCAAATCCAAAGGATTTTCGACCATGCGTTTCAAAGCTTCCAATTCTGCTTCGGCATCTTCTTCATGAAATTTATTTTGGAAGCTGAGCAGGGCGGTATAAAACTTGATCTCGGCAGGTGCGGTTGCTTTCCAAACCAATGACATGGGTGCAACTTCATTAATAGGGGCTTTTATTTTCCCCGACTGTGTAATGGCCGCTTCCATTAACAGGAAGTTGAGCTGGTTATAGAAACGGTGTTTACCAATGACCAATAGCTGCCGCTTATCGGTGACTTGTGCTGCCATTTTTTTAAGGATAGAGGGCTGTTGTGGGGCCAATGTTTTTTGGAGCAAAGGCACGTCTACCTTTAGCATGCCCTTTAGCTTGGGTGCGATTTGGATTTTACCTTCGTGGTAATTCAGTTCAAAATAGGCATCTAAATCAGGTGCTGCTTCCAAGCCATATTCCCTTGCCGTGGCTTGCAGCATTTGATATCGCAAAGGCTGATCAAAAAAAACACGCAAGTTCCTCACTTCTAAAATGGCATAAATCACTTCGGCCTGATGTTCGCATAGTTTTGGCAATGCATGGGCACAGGAACAAGAAGTACTCAGCGTATCTCCCAACTGGCTTACGGCCACCCTAGGATAATTAACCCCACCCTTTTTGGTAAATACCCCATTGTTAAGCTCCAAGGTAATGGGGTAAATATAGTGCAGTTCCTTTTGCTCCATAAAGTCACCACTTTGGGCATGCTTAAGCAAATCAATTGCGGAAAGGCTACTGAGGTGGGTATGGGCTAATATGATTTCGTTGGGTGGTGTTGTCATTTAGGAACATGCTTTTGGCATGCTATAAAAGTACATCTTTTTTGAAAAAGACGGGAAGTTAGGAAGAGGGATTAGTGTGTTAAATTGAGTTAGCAATCCCATTTAAGTAGAAACCATTATCAAGATTAAAGACTTACGAAGTTTTTGAAACTTCGTAAGTCTACATAACAGCACTAGCTTAGGCCTATAGCTTGTGTATAAATAGCACCAATGTACCAAACCAAGTGCAAAGATCTCTCCATAAAGTCGAGATGACGGTAGTGGCTACGGGCAGTTGAATAATGATAGCAACTCAGCACTACCAATCCTCTCCTTATCCCCTATTCAGAAATGATCAAATAATAACCATCCAAATCCCTTAGCGTAAACTGGTTTTGCAACGAGTTAGGGTTATAGTGAATTTCTTTCTCGATCGCTGCCTGCATGGCTTGGGCATTTTCAAAAATCGTCTGCAAGGCATCTACCCTAAAAAACAGGATTAAACCATTGCCATTGTTTTCTGTTGGAGCCAACATCGTAGGGTGTTCGTGCTCGCCCCACTGATGCAGGCATAGTACCACTTGCCCATTACTGGTTAAAATTTCGAAGGTGCTACCTCCATGTTCGCTTTTACAGGCGAGTAACTGCTGGTAAAAGTGGGCGCTTTCGCGAACATCTTTTACGGCAATAATAGGTTCTGTTTTTACCATTTTTCTTTTAATGAGGAAATAGCCCTGCAAAGTTTTTAAAGCACTGCAGAACTTAGCTATTAAGCAAACTCTTTTTACTTGGCAAGTTCCAGCCTAGCCAATATGCTTTTTTTATCGCTTTCAAGCAAAAGGCTGCTGTTCTCTATCCGATAGCTTTTTACAAGCTTCAAGGCAGCAAAAAACTCGCCTTCTATTTTAAGGTTCGGACATGCCATCATGGTGGCAACCCCTTCTGATAGCTCTATCCCGTTGTCGCCTTTCAACTGATAAGTACCCGAGAAACTGTTGCAGCCTCCGTTGCCCGTAAGCTTACCTCCTTCTTTCTGGAAAACCATTTGTGGTTCTCGCTTAAAGGTAGTATCAAGCACAATGGCTTGACCGTTAAGTTCCTTCAATTTCCATTCTTTGTCAAAAAGGTCGACCACAAGCGCTGCTTGCCCCTGTTGGGCTACTGTAGCGGTAGTGTCGGTGGTATTATTATCCGTTTTGGTCGCACTGCAAGCTGCCAGCGCAATGGCCAAAGTAATCATCAATATGCTTTTTTTCATGACTTTTGATTTTGGTTGTCTATATACAATATCGCATTTTTTTTGGAGGATTTTCAATCGCAAGGCAAATCAACGGTCTACTTGTTATCGGTTACAAAGTATAGTTGTAAAGCAAAAATCCCTCACCTAAAACATTGCAAATAATGTATTTGATTTATAAATTAGTTATTAAAATTAAATACCTCCACCATGAAAACATACCTATACTCGCCACATACTTTGGCATTAGTTCCTTCAATGATCCATTGCTTTCCTCCATATTAAGCACTTTAACAAGATCATCACCTTACATTTTAACTGTTTATCCTTAACCTTTTACCTATGGAGAAAGAAAACAATCAACATGAAGGCGTTATCCTTAGGATGACATGTCCGTGTAATCAACATAAAGGTGATATCCTTAGCATGATGAGTCCATGTAGCCAACAGGAAGTTATTATCCTTAGCATAACGAGCCCATGTAGTCAACAGGAAGATATTATCCTTAGCATGATGAGTTCATGTAGCCAACAGGAAGGTGTCATCCTTAGCATGATGAGTCAATGTAGCCAACAGCAAGATATTATCCTTAGCATGACGAGCCCATGCAGCCAACAGCAAGGTGTCATCCTTAGCATGACGAGCTCATGCAACCAACAGGAAGGTGTTATCCTTAAGATGATTACCCTAATTTTCAAAAGGAGGCCATTCCTGCTAAAAAATAAAAATCTATTACATCTCGATAATGATTAAACTATGATCAACAACATCAAATTACAACCCCTAAAGAATGGTGAATATATTCAATTCATCACCGATACACTTCATATTGTGCTCAATAACAATCCTGATGCACTAATGGTGAAGGCGCAGTACGATAGTTTACAAAGTAAGCTAAATAGTATGGAGCAAATCTTCAAGATAAGACAATCTAGTCCTGTCACTAAGGAAATTGAGACACTTGATGCACGCAGATTTAAAGCCATTCATGGGGTACGTTTACAGATACATTCGCTTACTTATAGCAATGATCCTATACTGAATCGCCATGCCAAACTGTTGGAAGCACATCTTAGCTTGTTTGGTAAAGGCATCGCGAGGACAAACTACCAAAGTAAGACCACCATCCTGCGCAATATCATTAATGATTGGATGACTAAACCTGAGCTAACAGAAGCCATTACTGTGCTACAGCTTACGCCATGGCAAACAGAAATAGATGCGGCCAACAACGCTTTTAGCCAAGCCCTCAGCACCAGAAATGACGAACTTGTCACTGCACCTACAAAAAACCTGAAAACACTACGCTTAGAAGGAAATGAGGCTTATTATAAATTAAGAGACATGATTAATGCTTTTATGATGATTAATGAAGGTGCAGAGCCTTGGGCCGGTACCATTGCTAAGATTAATCAAAACATTAGCAACTATATGACATTATTAAACAGACGCAGTAGTGCCAACAATACCGATGAGGGTGAGTTATCTTCGGAATAGCAATAGCTTATAAACAGACGGTTAGCAACTGTCTGTTCTTATTTGATGTAGATAGTATTAGAGTAATTGCTAGTTGAAGGAAGTTTAATTCATATGCAGGCAGTATACATGCACCAGCAAGAAGTTTAATTTAGATTTAAATATTTACATCCTGAATTGATGTAATGGTCAAGTAATCTCCGCCTAGTCCTTTTATACAAATAAAATTTGCTAATTGGTGATAGACATGATTCTTACCATCAATATCTTCAAAACCATTTACTTCGAGATACTCTTCATACTCTTCGAAAGTTAAATTATTAATCGGAGCAAAAAAGCTGAAGCTATAAAAGTATTTCCACATTTCTATGATAGCATTGGCAAAGTCATATTCTAATTTAAATTTCCCAATGGCATCAAAACGCCGTTCATCAATTTGATACAAATATTTAAATTCATTTCCTTTTAAGGTAAATCTTGTAAAGATGCTTTGCTTTAACTGCAAAAGCTCTTCGTCATCAGTTAGATCTTCTTCTCTTCTGAAATAGCATAATATTTCATCTGTTTCTTTTAAAAACCTATTCAACATCTGTTTAAAAGCTATCCTATCATCTACTGAATGATAAAGATTAAATGAATCAAAGGTCAAAAAAAACAATCCGTCTTTGTATTCTCTATATAACTCCACTTATTTTAAGTTCAAAAATTAATCAGCTATTAGATTTTAAGTTCTATATTCTTCTACATATCTGAGTAGCACATTAACTAAAGCTTTTTTCAAATCATTTTCATCAGCACGTATCATTTCTCTTTTATTGTCTGGAAAAGATACAAATACAGTATACGAACTATCTTTTCTTTGTCCATCAAATTTTATAACAGCAACCTCTCCGTTTGATTTAATTTTTTCAAGACAAGCTATAAGCTCTTCAAAGGAAGGTTCTTGCTTTTTTAGACTTTCTATAATGAAATCCATACAATTTATTTAAACCCATTCGCTGGCGCACGCTTGTGGCGTGTGCAAGACTATATCATATTTATATTTTTATAATTAGATTACTATCATTTAAAAAATATCAAGAAGATATAAAAGAATAGTAATAAGCCATGCAATAACATTAAAACAAGCAAAATACCAGTAAATATGCGCTCTTTGAAAATTCTAAGAACTATACTTAGCAGCAACACATGTAGAATAATGTAATATGGCAGGTATCTATCAATCGTTATTAAATATTCATGTCTTATTTCTTGTAAACCAAGTCCAATTGTCTTACCAAACAATAATCGCATACCTGCAATCATTAGAAGAATTGAAGCATAAACGCTACCTATTTTAGGAAACGACACTGAATTTTTATCCTCTTGTGATGTCATAAAATATTTTAACATGATCTCCCTTCTCGTGTATGCATTTTTCGAACACTTAAATCATTCCTAAAATAGTATTAACTTAGGATACAACAAACCCAAACCTCATTGCAATCATGAAGAAGCTTGCACTTTCCGCAATTATCCTGTTCCTTTACCTCTCTAGCCATGCACAATTTGAAAAAATAGAGCGTGAAATAGGCGAAAGTCTGACCAAAACAGAGACCATTGGCTTAGCAGTTGCCGTAATTAAGAACAACCAGTTGGTGTACCAGCATGCTTTTGGTAAAAAGAACGTAGAAGACAGCACTCCTTTAAGCAATTCAGACATCTTTAGAATCGCTTCCATTTCCAAATCCTTTGCGGCAACCTCCATGATGCAATTGGCAGAAGCTAAAAAACTATCCTTAGACGATGACTTTGGCAATTTAGTAGGCTTCAAAATCCGTAATCCTAAGTTTCCAGAAACGGTAATCACCCTAAGAATGGTGCTATCGCATACATCAAGCATTAACGACAGCCAAGGTTATTTCAATTTAGATGTGATTAACCCCAGCAAAAATCCCAATTGGGAAAAATGCTATACCGATAAGCAACCAGGCATAAGCTATCTCTATTGTAACCTAAACTTTAACATGGCAGGTGCGGTTATTGAACGTATCACTGGGCAACGTTACGATAGTTATGTAAAACAGCACATCCTTGCCCCATTAAATGTTTACGGTGGTTACTGTATCGATTCCTTGGATGCCAAGCGCTTTGCTACGCTATACGAATATGAAAACAAAGCCTTTAAACCATCGCCAGCCGCTTACGCACCACGTAGGGAAGAGCTGAGCACTTACCAATTAGGTTACAGCACCCCTATCTTGTCACCTACAGGTGGCATGAAAATATCAGCCACAGATTTAGCCACCTACATGACCATGCACATGAACTATGGCAAAGCCAATGGTGTCAGAATTATCGCTAAAAAGAGCGCTAAACAAATGCAAACACCCCTCAGCAGTCCAGAAAACTATGGCCTAGCATTGCTTACTACCAACAAATTGATTTCGGGCAAAACATTAGTAGGACATACCGGCTCCGCTTATGGTTTATATAGCGCCATGTTTTTTGATCCAAAAGAAAAATTTGGAATTGTAGTAATTACCAATGGTACCAGTGCAAAAGAAACAGATGGTTATAAAGCCATCATTAAAGAAAGTTTTAATATCCTTTACCAAAACCTGATTGCTAAATAGTGCTTTTTTATTCCTTACAAGTAACCTAACAGGTCATAAAAACTACTGGGCTTACCCCTTTTTTAGCTATGATAAATAGGTCATAATCCCCCAAACTGTAGATTTTTTTTCCTAAAGTTTTACGCATTGCTTTGTAAGTAGCGCCACACTTAGTAATTTAGAGCTTTGTAGAATACACCCTAGGGCATTTAGAGCTATAATCTCTCGATAAGAACTTAATTTTCGCCTATTGGTATGCTAATTGAAACGACCAATGTCATGACAAAAAACCTTTTTAGATTTTTATCGATGGTACTGAGCCTGCAAATACTGTTTACAGGTTTGCTATTTGCTCAAGACACCAATAACCTTACTTCCGACGAACTGTTTACCCAAGCTAGAAATATCCCCAAGGACAAACAAAACTATCCACAGATTATTGGCTTGCTTAAAACGGCACTACAAAAAAGCCCTGACTACGCAGACATCCGTTTGTTTCTAGGAAGAGTTTACACTTGGAGCGATAAATTGGACAGCGCCCGATATCAATTTAATCAGGTATTAGCTAAAGAGCCTCAAAACCTCGAAGCCTATTCGGCTATATTCGATTTAGAATATTGGAACGAAAACTACACGAGGGCATTAGACCATGCCAACCAAGGCTTATTATACGATCCTAAGTCTACAGAACTATTACTTAAAAAAGCAAAAGCGCTAAACGCCTTAAAAGATACGAGACAGGCCATGGCCATATTGCGTGATTATAACAAACAAAACCCTGGGCAGGATACAGTAAAGAGCTATTACCAAATGTTAAGGAGCACAAATACCAAAAACTTAATTGATTTAAGCTACGAGTATGTGTATTTCGACAGGCGTTTTGATGACCCTTGGCATTACGCTTCTATAGATTATACCCGCAATACTTCCCTTGGCTCAGTAACAGGGAGACTCATGTACAGCAACCGTTTCCGCAGCGATGGTCTGCAAGGCGAAATAGAGGCATATCCTTCCATTACAAAAGGAATTTATGCTTATGTAGGCGCTGCTTATTCGCAAGCGGACATTTTCCCTAGGTTTAGGGCAGGTGTATCGCTTTATTACACGCTTCCTAAAAGCTTTGATGCAGAGACGGGTTTTAGATATTTAGATTTTAACCCAACCAAAACCTACATTTATGTACTAGCTTTAGGTAAATACACAGGTAATTTTTATTTCAACTTAAAAACATATTTGTCACCAGACGTAGATGTCTTCTCCCACTCCTATACCTTTACTACACGTTATTATTATTCTGATCGCTATAACTTTATCGGTTTCCAAATTGGTGCAGGGGTCTCTCCAGACGACAGGGCCAGGAATATTATGGGCACAGGCAACTTAAATACCTACAAATTTGGTGTCAATTACTCAAGAGACTTATTTAGCAACTTTACCTTAGCTGCTACAGGTTTATGGTTCCGTGAGGAGTACCGTACCGATGAATGGGGCAATCAAATTGGTCTTGGCCTTTCATTAATAAAGAGATTTTAGGATGAAACGTGGGATCATCAGTACCATATTATTTTACTTAGTCATTGCCTTGCCCTTATGGATGTTTGTAGTTTGGTTTTTTTGGCCCAAAACCAAACTGGTAATTGCCATTGTAGATAAAACGGTACTATTTAAAACTGGACAGGAGCACGCCTCGCTTACTTGGGTACTACGTAACAACAAGTACTCTAAAACCTCTAAAGATTTATACAAAGTAGGCCGAGATTACTTTGGTTTCTTTCCTAATAAGAACAAAAAGTATGACCTAAAAGGATTGGAAAGAGCAACCGACGAAGATTTAGAAAAACTAAGCCGCCACTCGGATATGGCCTATATTACCGATACGTATGGTATTTACTCCAAAGAATGGTACCTAGCTAAAAACATTACCGAAAGGCAACGTTTGCTCTATGGAGGCTTATCCCCACAGGATATGGCATTCCTAAAGAAAATGAAGCAAAAGAAAAAGCTCATCATTACCGAGTTTAATACCTTTGCCACACCTACCTCAAACACTGTAGCCCGCGATTTTGAGCAGACTTTCAAAATCAAGTGGACTGGTTGGGTAGGCAAATACTTCGATTCTTTTGATACCGTACGCAATAAAGAATTACCTAGATGGCTAGTAGAAAACTACAAAGCACAAAACAATGGCAAGTGGCCTTTTAAAAGATCTGGAATTGCTTTTGTAAGTAAAAGCGATAAAATTGTAGTATTGGAATATGTGAACCACTTAAATGGCGAGGTACCTTACATCTTGACTAGAAAAGAGGGACGTGACAGGTATAACATTCCAAAAGAGATGAAATATCCTTTCTGGTTTGACATCATACAAACCTCACGTTCAAATAAAATCATCTCTTTTTATGATCTAAGGGTAAACGATGCGGGATCGAAGATATTGGCTGACAACAACATCCCTTCTCAGTTTCCAGCCATTATAGAGCACTACCGAAACGACTACAAATTCTACTATTTCTGCGGTGACTTTGCAGACAATCCTATTTCGCAAGGAGGTTCTTATTTCAAAGGCATCAGTTTGTTCCGTAAGCTATTTTACAACGACGATATTGCCGCCGAAAGGGTCAGTTTCTTTTGGGAGTTCTATCGCCCAATGATCAACAAAATACTTGATGATTATGACAAGGATATGAAAGCCGAGAAAGAATAGTTAGGCTTTTGAGACTGACGAAGTTTTGAAAACATCATAAATCTTAACCTCGTAGGTTTTTAAAACCTACGAGGTTTGAGCTTCCAATCCAGACTGAAGTAGTTTTTAGAAGCGCAAAACCAATACACTTAAATCACGATACTCCCGCCATTCATTTCAAGTCCGCACTCGCTTCGCTCCCTTACGGGCTTTCCATTACTGTCGGGGCTAAAGTCAGCGGACTTCCGTAATTTACCAAGCAAGCACTAGCGCTGTCTCTTCGTCATTCCCAACTCGATTGGGAATCCTAATGCGAGAAACCTTTCATAAACCTCATAGTTTTTTATGATCATGTCCTTTAAGATTCCCGTATACACGGGAATGACGGCAAATGAACGTTTACATCATCCAAGCACTAGCGCTGTCTCTTCGTCATTCCCAACTCGATTGGGAATCCTAATACAAGAAACCTTTCATAAACCACATAGTTTTTTATGATCAAGTCCTTTAAGATTCCCGTATACACGGGAATGACGGCAAATGAACGTTTACATCATCCAAGCACTGGCGCTGTCTCTTCGTCATTCCCAACTCGATTGGGAATCCTAATGCGAGAAA
>NZ_QMHN01000010.1 GCF_003313385.1 Pedobacter chitinilyticus
AGGACTGAAAATCCTTGTGTCGCTGGTTCGATCCCAGCAGGCACCACTTCCAAAAGCCTTGCAGTAATGCAAGGCTTTCTTGTTTATGATTTTTGGCGTAAAATATAGTGATTAAAATATGCGCTATCGGTTTAGGCTTGCTTTAGTCATTGCACGGTGCTATAGCGCATCTTCATCTCATTAAGAAAAAAAAGCAAGGATATTCATCCATAATTTAAATCAAGTATGTAATCCAAACGGCTTGTAACTTTAGAAGCGCTCAAAAATATTTTAATAATTTTGAGCTTAAAAACTCATTTCCGGTATTGACACTTACCATATATAATCCGCTTTGAACTTGTAAAGGAAGTAATATATCGTTCGTTCCAGACGCAACAATTAATTTTCCATTGAAGATTTTCTTACCGTTGAGGTCTGCTATTGTAATTTCGGCATTTCCATTGTGGCTCGTGTCGAACGATAGTTGCAAAGTCTGTGAATTAGGTTGCCATACGATTAGCTTTTTTTGTCGTAAGTTAAAATCAATGGCAATGATTTGTGATTTCTCAACATCTCCATCAAGATCTACTTGTTGTAATTGGTAGTAGTTTGTGCCATTTTGAGGTTGATGATCGAGAAATGAGTAAAATTGCTTGGTTGATGAATTGCCACTGCCTCTTACTTTGCCAATTTTAACAAAATCATTTCCGTTAGTTGCTCTTAAAACTTCAAAATGCGAGTTGTTGATTTCAGAAGAAGTTGTCCAACTTAAGCTGATCCCGTTCTGTTTTTTGCTGCCGTTAAAAGAGGTCAGTTTTACAGGTAGTGTTATTTGTGGCGTTGTTCCTGGAGTAAAAGTTACGCTTCTGAAAATGGTATTATCTGCTGCAGTAGCTAATATGCTAGGCACATTATCTGTATTGCTAATTACTGAGGTCTGCGCTTCTAAATCAATAATTCTCAGTAATTGTGAGGGTACTTTAGGGATGGTTGCTAAGTTCCCCCAAGTAGTCACATATAATTCAACATCGGAACCTGTCGCTTTTCCAGTAACACTTTTTAAACCATCTGTAAGGCCTGCAATTTTGATGAAACCTTTCGCTACCCAAGTGCCACTTTCTAAAATGTATTTATGTAAACCCGCATCGGCTAAACTAGTGCCGTCGTTTGCGGCGTAGATAATATCTGGTGTACCGTTTCCATCCGCATCAAAAAGAGCAATTTGGTTGATATTACTAATTCCCGATAACACGATGTTACCAGAAGTAGCCGTTCCAGAAGAAGTAGGCAAAGTATTAAAGAAAGGAATTTGAGAAGCATTGTTGGCACAATATAGTCTATTGTTGAAAATGGTAAAGCTACGAGCGTTACTCACGGTGCTATTCACTTGTGTTGAGGTCGAACTTCCTAAGGTTGAATATCTTATTCCAGCACCTAAAATCGAGCTATAGGTGGTTGCACCTCCATTTAGCGCAATAGCTGCTCTAGCAGGCGAGTTTCCAGTAAGTGTAGTGGTGGTATTTATTTCGCCTTGCGAATTCACCATGCCTACCACCTTAATGGTATTGTTATCTACAGTTGCTCCAGTAGCTTGATCGTAACCAATAATGGCTAAATGATTACCATCTGCCGAAAGCCCAGACATGCCTTCAAGTTGAAAAGCAGTAGCGCCCGTACGCATCACGCTGGTAAGTCTAAAGTTAGCGCCATTATTTGTGGCCGCTACAGGAATAGAATAAGAAGGAGTAGCTTGATTAGTTGATGAGGTCAGATATTCATCTATAAAAACAGCGGTGGTCTGATTATTGGCAACAGTGTTTCCATTGCCTACCCTATAAACTGCTAACCTGTTAGGGGTAAATTGTGCCTGTAAGCCAAATGTTAAAGCACACAAAGAGCTAATGAGTAAAGTTTTTTTCATACTGGATTTATTTGGTTAAAAGATGAGGTGTAACCAAATGGTCAACGCATATGAACAACGATACGCTGGAACGCATTTCATACAAAAGTTGATTTGGTTATAATAACCAAAGCTAATGGGAGCATCGGGAAGGCTTGGGTTAATATCGTCCAAATCATTTGATAAAATAGTCTATACTAGTCGAATAGCCACTTTTATTCCAATAAGGAATTTCCTATCTTGCTATCTTTAAGCCGTAACCAAATAAGCCCTAAGTTCATGAGACCTCTGTTTTGTTTTTTGTTGCTACTCCTATTTTTATCTAAATCGAATGCTCAAAAGACACTTACTGCTATTCAGCATAAAGACCTGATGTCTGAACAAACGCTCAAAATCACACAAGATCAAAAAGGTTTTATTTGGGTTTCTAATAGGTTTGGGATTGATAGATTTGATGGCTATAGCGTAAAGCATTACGAAATTCCGATGCTGGCCAACGCCAATCCCGTGAGGTATATCAATGTAATTGCTAATTCCCAAAAGCAGATTTACGCTTATACCAGTAACGGCGGAATTTATCAATATCAACCAACAAGCGATACCTTTCAGTTACTTACTAACCTAAATTTCTATATCCGAACCGTAAGTCTAGACCCTGACGGACGCATATGGTTTGGCACTAACCACAAATTGGGATTACTAGAGAACGGTAAAGTAAAAATTATCGAGAAACCGCTGTTGAAAGGCTTATTGGTGAAAGGCATCATCAATTATACTGATCAACAAAAGATGATTGTAACCGATTATGGTTTGTTTTGGCTCAATACAGCTACTGAAGCAATAACTCATTTTTTCAATCAGGAACAGCGAAACAGCTTCAATAAAATTCAGATTGAAACTGCTTTTTGGGACAGTGAACAACAAATGTTATGGATTGGAACTGTAAGTGGAAGTTTGTTGACCTATCATTTGAAGTCGAAACAGTTGGGTATAGTATCGTTACCTGCTGAAAATCAAGCCATGATTATGTGTATTGCAGAGCTAAATCAAAGTACTTTGATCGTGGGGACAGATGGCGCTGGTGCTTTTTTGGTAGATAAAGCGGGAAAAAATATCATCACGAAGTTTAATCAATATGATACAACCGAGCATTTAAGTGGCGATGCCATTTATGATGTTTTTAAAGATAAAGATCAACGTATTTGGATTGGTACTGATGGTGGCATTAACTTAATGGAAACTCCACTAAGTGGTTTTAGGGTGCAGATGAGATACGATGATAAACCCAATCTTATTGCAAAAGATGTAGTGACTTGCTTATTGGAAGACGTTAATGGCAATCAATGGTTTGGTACCAATGGTGGTTTGTCTTTTAAGGATACAAGGACTGGGAAGGTCACTTTTCTACTGAAATCATCATACATCCTTTCGCTTTTTCAGGCTAAAGACGGATTAATTTGGGTGGGTACATACGGCTCTGGCGTGTATGTCTTGAACACGCAAGGCGATGTTTTGCATCATTATGTGAAAAATGAGGGAGCACAATCTCTAGCAAGTAATTTTGTTTACGCTATTGCAGCGGATGACGACGGCAATATTTGGCTCGGTGGTAAAAAGGGGATGAGTAGCAAATTCGATATTCTGACAAGGCAATTCTACCAAGTGAGCTTAGGACAAGTGAACTACTTTACCAAGAATATCAATGGAAATATCTTGGCTGCCACAGAAATCGGACTGTTCGAAATCAATTCAAAAAGCTTAAAAGTAATTCCTCATCCCATTTCTAAAACGTTAAGAAGCAAGTATGTTTGCGATATTTATTTACAAGGTGATACGATAATCTGGTTGGCAACATACGGTGCAGGCTTGGTACGTTATCAAGTTCCTGTTGGAAAGTTAAAGTACATCAGCACTGCTGGAAAGCACACGCAAGAAATCACCTATAGCTTAGTGCCCGATAGCGATGGACAGTTGTGGGTTGCTGGTAGAGATAAAATTTCGGCGATTAACCTGCAAACACTGCGGGTAAAGAACTATCCAAAGAAACTGATGCCGATTAACATGAGTTTCTTTCAAACGGCGAGGATGAAAACTAGAACTGGTGATATTTTCTTTGGCGGTACTAAAGGTTTTATTTCCTTCAATCCTAAATCTATTTCTACGCCAACTTATTCCGAAAAAATCGTCTTTCTTAATTTCAATTTGTTCAATAAAGAAGTAAAGGCTGGTGAGCAGGATTCACCTTTGAAAAAACCTTTGGATAACACTTCGGAAATTACGCTACAGCACGATCAACATTCTTTTGCATTAACGTTTACGACCATCAACTTTAGCCAGTCGGTAGAGCGTAGGTTCTTGTGGAAGTTAGACGGCTTGGATAAAAATTGGGTCGGACCTTCAGTAGAAAATACAGCCAACTATACGAATTTGTCGCCTGGTAAATACCTTTTCCATGTAAAAGCAATTGGCAATAATAATGAAGTATTGGATGAACGAACTATTCAAATTCTGATTAAACCAGCATTTTATAACACTTGGCTTGCTTATCTTTTTTACGTAGGCTTAATTGTTGGCCTCATTTATTGGTGGATGAAGCAGACCAAAATGAGGGCTTATCTGGAAACTTCGCTGGCTTTTGAGAAAAAGGAAAAGCAAAGAACGGAAGAAGTAGCACAGTCTAAACTTAATTTCTTTACCAATGTTTCCCACGAAATCCGTACGCCAATTACTTTGATTTTGGGGCAGACCGAACAATTGCTAAACACAGAAAATGTTAAGCCAGCTTTACAACATAAGCTGCAAGGTATTCACAAAAATGCATCTAACTTGGGCAATTTAGTAAATGAGCTGCTCGATTTTAGAAAGCAGGAACAGGGCTATGCACAATTAAAGCGTACTGATGTTGATTTGATTGAACTCTTGAAAGAGATTTCCGAAAGATTTTCTGTTTTGGCGCAGCAAAATAATATTGAGTTGAATTTAGACATCAATGAAAATAGTCTAGTACTTTTATTAGATCGTAAGCAGATGGAAAAGGTAATCAATAACCTATTGTCTAATGCGGTTAAGGCTTGTTCTGTTGGTGATCGTATTGTTTTAAAAGTAAAAACAAATTCTAATGAAGTGCAGCTAGTAGTTGAAGATACTGGAAAGGGCATTCCAAAAGACAAACTCCAGCACATTTTCGATCCATTTTATCAGGTAGAACAAACAGCAAGTCCAGGAACGGGAATTGGTTTAGCGATTTCTAAAAGCATTGTTGAGCTACATGGAGGACAAATTTCAGCGGTTTCTACTTTGGGTCAGGGAACTGTATTTACGGTGACTTTAGAAAGAAATGCCTCGCTTTCGGTAGAAGAACAGTTAATGGTAACCGAAGAGCACTTACCAGAAGCAGAAGTGGAGGAAAGCAATTTAGTAGCGCAAATTGCTGCAACAGAAGAAGCAACTAAAAAACGGTTGTTATTGGTAGAGGACAATGAAGAATTGAGGGGTTTTCTACAAGAAATTTTGGCGCAGTTGTTTCACGTTTATACCGCGGAAGATGGCGAGCAAGGTCTGGAAATTGCAAGAAAGGAGCAGCCAGATTTGATCATCAGCGACGTAATGATGCCGATAATGTCGGGAACTGAACTTTGTGCCAAACTAAAAAGCAATTTCGATACTTGCCATATCCCAGTAGTATTGTTAACCGCTAAGTCTGCGGTAGAACATCAATTGGAAGGTCTGCGCACAGGTGCAGATGACTACGTAACCAAACCGTTTCATACCAAACTACTCATTCAACGTTGCAACAATTTAATCAATGCCCGTCAGGTATTGAAAGCGAAATACTTTAACCAGCCTGGATTGGCGCAACAACAAGAAGTGGCAACCACGGAAATCGACAGAAAATTCATTGATCAAGCGACAGCCATTGTAGAAGAGCATTTGCACAGCGAGATAGATGTGAACCTCTTTGCTTCGGAAATGGGATTGAGCCGATCTTCGTTGTTCAGTAAATTGAAAGGAGTAACTGGACTTACGCCGAATACTTTTATTTCGAATATCAGATTGAAGAAAGCGGCAGATATGCTCCAAAATTCTCCAGAACTAAACATTAGTCAAATTGCGTATAACTTGGGCTTTAGCAGTCCGAGGTATTTCAATAAATGTTTTAAAGAGCAATACGGATATGCACCTCAAGAATATCGAAAAAAACATGTTCAGTAGCTATTAAAGCATTATTGGATAATTTTATCAAATTCTTTGGACGATCTTATCAACTCTTGAAATCAACTCGAATCTAAATTTGTTAACGATTATCGAGGAATTAATCAGCCCACGTCTGGCTTTTTTAATGGATAATCACTAACCAAATATGTAAGCTTTATGAAAAGGTCAGTATCGCTATTTGTAGCTTTGATTCTTTCTTCAATTATTGAACAATTGTGGGCAAAAGCCTACGATGTTTTTCTAATGCTTAAAGCATTATTCATCTTAAAAAATAATCAACTCGTTTACACCCATCATCTCAATGCTATAGCGTGTCAGCTTTAATGCATAAGGATTCGCTATGATCAAACCAAATAGAACAAATGACTAACCGACTATGCAAGAACAAAACAACATCACTCAACGGTTTTTAGCTAAAATAGCTTTAATGATTTGCAGTTTGCTGCTTATCGTCATAGCGGCCAATGCGCAAACCGTGAAAGGTAAAATTACAGACGACGAAAACTTGGGGGTACCAGGCGCAAGCGTATCGCTGCAAGGTAGCAAGTTAGTAGTCATGTCCGATAGTTTAGGGAACTACAGTATCAATATTCCTTCGCAAACGGTAAATCCAGTTTTAGTTGTTTCGATGCTGGGCTTTGTTAAACAGGAAATTATGGTGAACAAAAGACCATTCATTAATGTGAAATTGGTAAAAGAAATCAACGATTTAAGCGAAGTAGTAGTGATTGGTTATGGAACGGTTGCCAAACGAGATTTAACTGGTGCAGTAGATAAAGCCGATGTGAAAGAGATGCAAAAAGCTTCGGTTTTAGGTTTCGATCAGAGCTTGGCTGGACGTGTAGCGGGTGTAAATGTGGTTTCTGCCGAAGGTAGGCCTGGAGCGGAAGCCGATATCGTAATTAGAGGTGCAAATTCATTAACGCAAAATAATAATCCACTTTATGTGATAGATGGTTTTCCAGTGGAGGCTTCCTTAAGTAATGCCATTGATCCAAAAGATATCGAGTCTATTGAGATTTTGAAGGATGCTTCTGCAACGGCAATTTATGGAGCTAGAGGTGCAAATGGCGTAGTAATGATTACTACCAAAACTGGAAAAGAAGCCAAGCCAGTGATCAGTTACGATGGTTTTTACGGTGTACAATCTGTTTTGAAAAAGATGGATTTAATGGATGGCTATGAATTTGTGAAGTTGCAGGGAGAAGTTTTTGGTGCTGCCACCATGGATGACTATTATTTTAAAGATGGTAAAACGTTGGAAAGCTACCGCGGTACGGGTAAAGACTTTCAAGATGAAATGTTCAGGACTGCACCGATGCAAAAACACGGACTTTCGATTATGTCTGGAAGTGGTGGCACAAAATATAATCTTTCATTTTCGTACACAGGACAAGATGGTGTAGTGCTCAATACTGGTTTTGACAGAGTGCAGGGACGTTTTTCTTTAGATCAAGAGGTAAGGAAATGGTTAAAAGTTGGTGCTAAATTGACCTATTCAAGAAGTAAGTACAGCGGAACTTTCCTTTCAGATGGAACCGCTACTTACAACATCCTACAAAACACTTGGGCTTACCGTCCAGTAACTGGTGCTAGCGAGTTCGATCTGTCTAACGATCTTTTTGATCCGATCCTAAATTCTAACGATAACTATAGAATTAATCCCGTAGTTGCAGTGAAGAACGAGCAGAACGATAACATCTTCACTTTCATGATGGCCAACGGTTATATAGAAGCCAATATTGTGAAGAACTTGAAATTCAGGTCTATCATCGGTTACTCCAAAAACAATGTTCGCAACGATATTTTTAATAACTCAAAGAGTAGGAGTGGTAACCCGCTAACGACCACACTTGGGGTAAACGCAGGGCAGATGTACGATGAAAAATCGAACTGGCTCAATGAAAACACATTGACCTACAATCTTAAAAAAGGTCAGCACCGTTTTGATGCCATGGGTGGTTTCTCCTTACAATACGAAGACCATTTATACAACTACACCCGTATGCAGCAAATTCCTTACGAAACTTTGGGAATGAGTGGTATGGATCAAGGTACTTTTTATTCGATGCAAGCTTACCGCAACGATTGGAGTTTAATGTCGTACTATAGTCGTTTAAACTATAACTACGCTAGCAAATACTACGTTACCGCTACCATGCGTGCCGATGGTTCTTCTAAGTTTTCACCCCAAAACCGTTGGGGATATTTCCCTTCCACATCTTTAATGTGGCGTTTCAGTGGCGAAGAATTTATGAAGTCGTTTAAATTTATTAACGATGCAAAACTTCGTGTAAGCTGGGGGGCAACGGGAAATAACAGGGTAGGCGAATATGCTTCCTTACCTCAAATTACAGCCTTGCGACCTGATCGCTATTACTTCGGTGGCGAGTTAATTATCGGGAGCGCTAAAACCGTAATGGGCAATCCAGATTTGAAATGGGAAAGCACCTACATGACCAACATCGGTTTAGATGTCAATATGTTCAAGAATAGAATTAACCTAACGGCCGAAGTTTATCAAAAACGTACCAAAGATTTGTTGCTGAATGCACAATTGCCAGGTTCATCAGGTTATCTAACTTCTTTTAAAAACATTGGAGAGGTAGAAAACAGAGGCTTGGAAATTACTTTGAACACGGTAAACATCAAGAAAAGAGATTTCATGTGGACTTCTAACTTCAATATCTCTTTTAATAGAAATAAAGTAATTTCCTTAACCGAAAACCAAGAAACACTAGCTACCTCGGTTTGGTGGGAATACAATCGCGATAGCCAGCCAGCTTACATTGCCAGAAAAGGCGAGCCAGTGGGCTTGATGTTCGGTTTTATTTACGAAGGCACTTACAAACCTGAGGATTTTACCCAAACAGGAAGTACCTATTACCTGAAAAATAACATCGCTTATCCAGGTTCAAGGGCTAACGTTCGTCCTGGTGACATGAAATACAAAGACATTAATGGTGATGGAATTATTGATGCCAACGATAGAACGGTAATTGGGAATGGTTTTCCAGTACACACAGGAGGCTTCAACAATACCTTTACTTATAAGAATTTTGATTTAAGCGTGTTTTTTCAATGGAGTTATGGTAACGATATCCTTAATGCCAACAAATATATGTTTGAACGTTATTATATGCCTCATTCTAATATGTATGCATCTTACGCTAATCGCTGGACGCCAGAAAATCCAACAAGTGATATTCCTCGTGTAAATGAAGGTTCGGGCAGTTATTATTCTTCTTACGGTATTGAAGATGGTTCTTACCTGCGTTTGAAAACAGTGGCTTTGGGTTATAATTTGCCTTCAAAAGTATTTGGTAAATCATTTCTTCAAAGTTTAAGGGTATACGTATCAGCACAAAACTTATGGACTTGGACCAACTATTCTGGTATGGATCCTGAAGTTTCTACAAGAGCAGGGGCACTTACACCAGGTTTTGATTTCTCGGCATTTCCGAGAGCTAACACCATCACCTTTGGTTTAAATATGAATTTGAAATAATAGCAGATATGAAGAACAGAATAATATTATTGACTTTATTGAGTGTGCTGTTATTAAGCAGTTCATGTAAGAAGTTTTTAGAAAACGAACCCAAAGATTTTCTTTCACCAGATAACTATTTCCGTAACGAGGCGGAAGTGAAAAGTGCCTTAGCTGGAGTTTATGTTACGCTTGGAAGCGAATTTACTTACGGTAGGCATATGGTCGTGGATGGTGCAATGGACGATTTGGGCTATTGGAACCAATCAGAAGTAAATATCATTGACCGATTAGCAAGTTGGAATTATACATCAGCGCAACCACAAATTATGATGATGTGGCAACGTTTGTACGAGGGGATTGAACGTGCTAATGTATTGCTTGAAAACATTGATAAAGCAGAAATGGAAGAGGCAAAGAAAGCTAAGTATGTTGGTGAAATCAGATTTCTTCGTGCTTATTACCATTATCTCCTAACCGATTTATGGGGTGATATTCCAGTACGTTTACAATCGAACCAAACCGTTACCGATGTAAATATTCCGCAAACCAGTGCTAAGGAGGTATTACAGATGGTGGTCACAGAAATGGAGGATGTGATTAATAACAATCACTTGGAAGCAGCTTCTGTTTACAACCACAGCAGTAGAGTGAGCATTACCGTTGCACAAGCAATTTTGGCTCGTGTATACCTAAAAATGGCTGGCGAACCCTTAAAAATTGCAGGTTCTTATGAAAAAGCATTGTCATGGGCCAACAAAGTAAAAGACAGTGGTTTGCATAAGCTTAACCCTAACTATGATGAAATCTTCACCAATCACTCTAAAAATCTTTTCGATATCCAATATCGCGAAAGCATGTGGGAGGCAGATTTTACTGGAAATCCAACCACAGATCCAGGCAAGGGCGATAAGTACAGTTGGATAGGGGTAACCAACGGAATCATTTGCTACGACGAGTCGGACGCTTTGGGCTATTCTTACGGCTACATCCGCATTAGGTTAAAACTTTGGGATTTATTTGAGGAATCCGATAAAAGAAAATACCGCAGTATTGCACCACACCGATACAACGTAACCAACGGCCAGCCTTACAACCAAAAACTGACCACCTTTACGGCCATTGCAGACCGTTGTGCTGCTAAATGGCGTAGGGAGGAAGAAACGTTAAGACCTAAGGTGAAGAACAACAACGAAACTAACTTTCCTATCATCAGATATTCGGATGTACTGTTGATGATTGCCGAAGCTGAAAACGAAATTAACGGAGCAAGTACTATCGCTCTTGCAGCCATTAATGAAGTGAGAGCTCGGGCTGGGGTAAAGCCCTACGCCACGACTACGGGCACTGGTGTGATTACCATTACTGGGCAAGATGATTTACGCCAAGTCATTAGAGACGAGAGAGCAAGGGAGTTATGTTTCGAAGGAATTAGAAAACACGATTTGATTAGATGGGGCATTTTCGAAACCTCGATGCAACAAGCAGCCGCAGAACCTTTTCTATCGGCAAATACCGTAGCGGGTAGAACTGCCAGTGCACAACAACGTACGACCATGGCTGCAATTGCCAGCAAAATGACTGAGAAATACAGGTTGTTCCCAATTCCGCAGAAAGAATTGAACCTCAATAATAAAATGAAGCAAAATAGATTTTGGTAGATCAATCATGAAGAAATTATTAATAGCTATAGGCGCAATGGTAGCATTGGCATCCTGTAAAAAAGATGACATCGCAACGCCAGAATTTACGGTAAGTGTAAACACAGAAAATGCCACGCAAGTAGAAAATGGTATTCCAGTTTTTAAAGTGGGCAGTAGTGTAAGGTTTAATCTGGATGGCGTAGCTGATATGCTTACCTTCTATTCGGGAGAACCGGGCATGATGTACCAACATCGCGATAGAACAAGTATTCAAGGCTTACCTTATTTACAGTTCAATACACAAATGGAAAATGGAAATATGCCATCAGGATTTTTTCACGTTTTGTTGTCTTCAGATTTTGTAGGTTTTACGAAGGATAGGGTAAAGGATGCCGAGAATATCACGAAAGCTACGTGGGTTGACGTAACCAATCAGGCCAACTTGCCGACTACACAAACCACGCAGCTATCTCCAAAAATTGATTTAACGGCTTTTGTAGGTAAACCGCTATATGTTGCTTTTAAGTATGATAGACCAGTGAACACCGATTTTCCTCGCTATCAGGTAAGAAACTTTCGTGTCGCTAACGAAGCTGATGGCACCAATTATGAAATTGTAAATACAGGCAATGCGGGTTGGACAGCTTTTGATTTTAACGCCCGTACTACCGAAGATCCTTATTTAGCCACGGGTGGTGCTGCCGCTAATCGTATTTGGGATTTCAGAAATGCCACTAGTGATGATCGAATTAGCATTGGTTACAACAGCACTTTGGCTAGTAACGATTGGGCAATTACCCGAGCCTTAGATTTGACCTCCATTACGCCAGACGAAGGAAGAGGGATTAAGGCCTATAATGATGATAGATTGCGAGAATACCAATTTATCTATAACAAAACTGGAACTTTTACGGTGAGCTTTTTGGCTACCAATTCTAGCTATGGTAATGCCAAATCATTGGTAAAAGAAGTAAAAATAAAAGTGATCAATTAATTAAATAAACATGAAACCTAAAGTAATCCTGCCGATACTCTTTTTAAGCATCAGCCTTTTGCTGGCCTTTGTAGCCGATCCTAATGAAATTTCATTCGTTAACCAAAACTTTTCGGCTTCCGAGAAACAGCTAACCAAATTATTGGATACCGCTAACCAGATTGATAGTTTGTATCCACGTACCACAAACCCAGAAGGTAAAGTGGTTTTTACCAATATGTACGAATGGACTTCAGGTTTTTTTGCGGGTAGTTTATGGTATGGTTATGAAGGTACAGGTAATACAGCCTTGAAAAATGAAGCCATCAAATGGACTGAAAAATTGGAACCGCTAAAGAACTTTACCGAACATCACGATTTAGGTTTCATGGTCTATTGCAGTTATGGCAATGCTTATCGATTAACCAAAAACGAAAAGTACAAGGATATTTTAGTACAATCCGCAAAATCCCTAAGTACACGCTTTAGCGAAAAAACAGGCGTGATTAAATCTTGGGATAGGTTTGGTTCTTGGGATGGCAAAGGCCGCTACGATTTTCCAGTGATTATCGATAACATGATGAACTTGGAGCTGTTGTTCTTCGCTTCGAAAGTTACGGGTGATGATCGCTATAAAAAGATTGCTTTAAGCCACGCAGAAAATACGATGAAGCATCAAATAAGAGATGATTTTAGTTCTTACCATGTGGTGTGTTACGACAGTCAGACGGGAAAAGTGCTTTCTAGAGAAACGGCACAAGGTTATGCCAATAATTCTACTTGGGCGAGGGGACAATCGTGGGGTATTTACGGCTTTACCATGACTTACCGCGAAACGCAAGATCCACGTTACTTAAATGTGGCTACCAAAATGGCCGATTACTATATCAATCACGAAGATTTGCCTTCAGATTATGTGGCTTATTGGGACTTCAATGCTAATCAGAATGGCTACACACCATCGGTTCGTTCAAAAGCCAAGGAAATGCCAACCAATTATCGTGATGCTTCGGCTGCGGCAGTTACTGCATCAGCTTTACTAGAATTGAGTACCTTTAAAGGTGTAGATGCTAAAAAATACAGAGACGCAGGTGTGAAGATTTTGAAGAGCCTAAGTGGCGCTGCCTATTTTGCAAAATATGGGACTAACGGCGGGTTTTTATTGAGGCACAGCGTAGGTAGTATTGCCCATGGCGTAGAAATAGATGTGCCTTTGGTATATGCTGATTACTATTATTTGGAAGCTTTGAACAGATATAAAAAGATACTAGCAGGAGCTTAAAGCTAAATGAGCATGAGAATTTTAACCCTTATTTTTACCATATTTACTACTGGTTTTGCTTTTGCACAACAGCAAATAGATGTTGCTAAAGTTAAGGAGCATCCAAGGTTGTTGTTATTGGCAAACGAAGAAAGTAAGATCAAAAGCGAAATCAAGAACGACAAAGCTTGGGCCGATGTAAATGATGCCATCATCCAAGAGTGTACAGCTATTACCCAATTGCCCACTATTGAAAGAAAAATGATCGGCAGGCGTTTGTTGCAGACCTCTAGAGAAGCTTTGCGTAGGGTGTTTTTTCTTTCTTACGCGTGGCGGATGACAGGAAGGGACGAATATTTTAAAAAGTGTGAAGAAGAGTTGCTAGCGGTATCCAAGTTCGAAGATTGGAACCCCGATCATTTTTTGGATGTTGCTGAAATGACTTTGGCCGTGGCTATTGGTTACGATTGGTTGTACCCAAAATTATCTCAAAGTTCGAAAGACATCATTAGCAAAGCGATCATCGATAAAGGTTTAACGCCAGCTTTAAATCCGAAACATAACGGATGGCAACGAGGTAAGAACAATTGGAACCAAGTGTGCAATACAGGAATTACCTTTGGTGCGTTAGCTGTTTTCGAGCAGCAGCCTGTAGTAGCTACGCAGATCATAGAAAAGGCAATCCAAAGTATCAAATTACCCATGGCGGCTTATGGTCCAGAAGGAAATTACGTGGAAGGCTACAGTTATTGGGCATATGGAACGTCTTTCAACCTGTTTTTTATCAGTGCTTTGGAGAAGATATTCGATACCGATTTCGGTTTAGCTAAAGAACCAGGCTTTTTACAAACGGCATCATTCTATCAAAATCTAATCGGCACATCGGGTATACCTTTTAACTATGGTGATGCTGGTGGTAATGAAGGTTTACAACCCGCAATGTTTTGGTTTGCAGATAAACTGAAAGATAATTCATTACTATCTATTGAAAAAGAATACCTACAAACTTCAAAATACAATGTAAAAACTAACCGTTTGTTGCCAGCCGCCATGATTTGGGGTAAAGGGGTGAAGTTAAATGAAATGATTGCACCAAAAACTAATTTATGGTTCGGTAGGTCTGAAAATGAAATTGCAGTACTCAGAAGTGGTTGGGAAAGAGGTAAAGATATTTACGTAGGCTTTAAAGGCGGTACCGCTTCGGTAGGGCACGCACACATGGATGCAGGTTCTTTTGTCCTCGACATGGATGGCGTGAGATGGGCTTCGGAACTAGGTATGCAGCAATATAATTCCCTAGAATCTGCAGGTTTAAGCATTTGGGATATGAGCCAAAAATCACAACGTTGGCAGGTTTTCCGCTTAAACAACCATTCGCATAACACTTTAACGGTGAATGGAAAATTACACAACATGGTAGGCAATGCAAAACTGGTTTCAAAGTCTGATGATGCAAATAATACCAGGGCGGTTTTCGATCTTTCTCCTGTATTTCAACCCGATTTGCAGCAAGCACAACGAGGAATTGCCATTATCGATAAAACATACGTTACGGTAAGAGACGAAATTAGCACTGCGGATAAAGAAGCGGTGGTAAGATGGGCAATGCTCACACCAGCTAAAGTAGAAAACCTAAAAGCTAAGGAAGCCACTTTAACTAGCAAAGGTAAACAGTTGAAATTTTACGTAGAAGGTTTGGAAGAGGTGAAGTTGCAAACGTGGAGTACCGATCCGCCGCAGAGCTATGATGCGCCAAACCCTGGAACTACTTTGCTCGGTTTCGAGTTAAAGTTACCTGCCAACAGTAAAAGATCTTTCAATGTCGTATTTGTAAATGCCGACGGAAAAATAGTAGACAAAGCGAAATTAAAATCACTGTCAAATTGGTAAAAATGAAAAAGAAATTCTTGTTGTTAATACTTCTAAGTTCTGTTCTTATTTCAACAAAAGCAGAAGTGACTTTGCCAAAACTCATCAGCAATGGAATGATTTTGCAACGCGACCAAAAAGTGAAGCTTTGGGGCTGGGCATCACCTGGAGAGGAAATTCGCATTGAGTTTAACGGGCAAACCTTAAAGACCACTTGCACCGAAAGCCAACGATGGGAAGCCACATTAGCACCAATGAAAGCTGGTGGCCCCTATCAAATGACCATCTCTGGGAAAAATACGATCGTTTTAAAAGATATCCTTTTAGGCGATGTTTGGTTGTGTTCTGGTCAATCGAATATGGAGTTTTTACTGTCTAAATCTAAAGAATTATACAAAACAGAAGTGGCTAATTCTACCAATTCTCAAATCAGAGAGTTTTCGGTTAAAAGTACTTCTAGTTACGCTATCCGTAAAGATGTACTAGATGGAAGTTGGAAAAGTGCCAATCCTCAAAATGTATTAGGTTTTAGTGCGGTGGGTTACTTCTTTGCCCTAGAACTGTATCAAAAATATAAAGTGCCCATCGGGATTATCCATTCTAGTTTTGCAGGTTCGCCAGCAGAAGCTTGGATGAGTGACGAAGCATTACAAAGCTATCCTCATTATTTAAAAAAAGCGGCTCCCTATAAAGAGGAAGCTTATGCAAAAAGTGTACTGGCAAAGGATAAGAAAACTAACGATGATTGGTTTGCCGAAATGAACAAAAACGATAAAGGCTTAAAGGATAGAAGTCCCATTTGGTCCAAATCGGACGTTGATATTTCGGATTGGAAAACCTTGAAAGTACCTGGCGTTTGGGAAGATCAGGGCTTGGAAGTGGATGGTGTAGTTTGGTTACGTAAACAAGTAAATGTGGCAGCCGATATGCTTAGTAAGCCAGTTTTCTTAGAACTCGGTTTAATTGATGATATCGATTCTACTTATGTGAACGGGAAGTTCATCGGCACTAAAAATAACAGGTATTTAGTGCGTCGTTATGAAATCCCGCAAGGTCTGCTGAAAGTGGGAGAGAACACCATTGTAGTTAGAGTAGTAGATAAAGAAGGTAAAGGTGGTATCATCGCTGGCAAGCAATATCGTTTAATCAATGACGATAAGGAAATCGACTTGACTGGCGATTGGTGGTACAAAGTTGGTCATACAATGCCAGCCATGCCAGTAAATACTTTCTTACGATTAGATTATCTGCCAGGCATCCAATATTACAGCAAATTACAGCCAATTGCTCACTATACCATCAAAGGTGCTGCTTGGTATCAAGGTGAGGCCAACACAGGAAAACCAGAAGAATATAAAACCTTGTTGCCCGCAATGATTAAAGACTGGCGTACACTTTGGGGGCAGGGAGATTTTCCATTTCTTGTGGTGCAGTTGGCCAATTACATGGTGCCATCCACAGAACCTCAAGATGGAGGCTGGCCAAGATTACGAGAAGCGCAGCAATTTGTGGCTAACACCATTCCAAATGTGGGGTTGGCTTTAGCTATTGACATTGGCGAAACAAACGATATTCATCCTTTGAACAAAAAAGACGTGGGCTACCGATTGGCATTAAGTGCCTTCAAAGTGGCTTATAAAGATAAAAATGCCGAAGACCCCGTCACACAATTCGACAAAATGAGTATTGATGGAAATAAGATCATCGTCTCTTTTAAAAACCTGAATAAAGGTTTGCAGGCTAAAAATGGAGAACTGAAACAATTTGCTGTGGCAGGTGCCGATAAAAAATTCTGTTGGGCTAAGGCCATCATTAAAAGCGGAAAGGTAGAAGTATGGAGCGACAAGGTAGCGCAGCCAGTAGCGGTGCGTTATGCTTGGGCCAATAATCCCGAAGGAAGTAACTTATATAACCTAAATGGCCTGCCAGTAGCGCCTTTTAGATCCGATAACTGGTAATCAAAAAAAGAAAGGAACCATTCATATGATTTGTAAAAACAACATCATCAGGACTTGTATTGCCCTAACTTTTCTAGGGCTTGGCTTAGTTTCTTGTAAGAAAAAAGCCGCCGAGGAGGCATTTACTCCAGAAAAGGAAATCCCTAAAGCTAATGTAATACAGTCGGTAGCAGCTCGATCGGTCAACAATTACGAGTTTCTAAAAGGTGCCGATATTAGCCATGTAACTTGGATGGAGAATTCAAACCGATTTTTCTTCAATACTACGGATCAGCAAGATTTATTTCTGATGATGAAAGAACGTGGTTTGAATAGCATTAGGCTTCGTGTTTGGGTTAATCCAGCTGGCCCATCTTATTATAGTGGCATCGCTGATGTCGTTACAAAAGCGCTGAGGGCAAAAGCTCAGGGGCTTTCCATTCTATTGTCATTTCATTATAGCGATAGTTGGGCCGATTTTAAACAACAAAATATTCCTGCTGCTTGGGCCAGTTATAATTTAACGCAAATGAAAACTGCGGTAGCCACACATACAACTGATTGTTTGAACGCACTGAAAGCTGTGGGTATCACTCCAAAATATGTACAAGTAGGTAACGAAACAGACTACGGGATGCTTTGGCCCATGGGCGATACCCGAATTGCAGGTCATATGGCAAATTACGCACAACTGTTTAAAGCGGGTTACGATGCGATTAAGCTGGTAGATAGTTCCATTAAAGTGATGGTGCAATTTTCTAAGGGCTATAATAATGCCGTTTGTACAGAAATTTTAGATGGTTTAATTGCGAACGGTGCTACTTTCGATATAGTGGGTATTTCGGTATATCCAGTGTTGGAGACTTATGATCAGAACATCGAAGATAGCTTGGATAACCTAGAATCGCTCATTGCTACTTATAATAAGGAAGTGATGGTGGTAGAATGTGGCTATTATCAAAATGATCCTAAACGAACCAGGGAAATGATATTTAGATTGCTGGATGGCGTGCATGCTTTACCAAATGACAAAGGTTTGGGTGTTTATTATTGGGAACCTCAATATTACCACCGTACTGGAATTAACAAAAGTACTTTCAACGCCACTACTAAAAGCCCAACCGTTGGCTTAGATGGTTTTTCTTTAGTGAAGAATCCAGGTTTCGAAGTAGATGAGAGCGCTGCAACTTCGCCTGCGCAATGGCAAACTGCTGGCAGCAATCCTGATGCAAACTACTTGGAAACCAATCCGCACACTGGCGCTTACCGATTGACCCATTTTAAAAACAGTGGCTTTAATGTAGAAACCAACCAAACCATTACTGGACTTACCAACGGAAATTATACTTTACAGGCTTGGGTGAGAAGTGGGACGGGTTTGTTAGAAAATTACCTATTTGCTCGGGACTTCGGCAGTGCGCAAATGAAAGTAGACATCACACCAGGTGCTACATGGACAAAAATCAGTATTCAAAATATCAACGTAACCAACGGACAATGTATCATTGGAATGTACACCCGTGGAAACAACATCTACAGTAGCGTAGATAACTTCCAATTTTTTAAACAGTAATCAGTGATCAGTTTGCAATTTTCAGTTTACAGTTTAGATTTAAACCAATGAACCAATGAACTGATGAACCAAATGAACCAATAAAATAAATATGAAAAAGAAATTAATTTTAGCCGCTTTTGCGATGATGGCTTACGCAGCAAATGCTTCTGCTCAAACAGCACCTATTTTGGCCAATGGCGATATGGAAATTTGGACTACAGGTAAACAATTGCCTAAACAATGGAGTACTTTTTACACCATAGAAAAGGAAGGACTATTCTCTCCATCCGCAGAGGCACATTCGGGTAAATCAGCTATCCAAATCAGTTTTACGCCACAAAAGGAATTTGATAACCGCCGTTTTTTTACCACCGCATTTAATTTAGAAGCGGGCAAACACCAAGTTAAGCTTTTCTTAAAAGGAAGTGGCGATATTCGTTTCATCGCTCTGCATAAAAAAGACACGAATGCGGCTGGAAAAAATAGCAGTACTAATATTGCTGGCGCACCAGCAGTAGGTAAAGTTAATAACAAGGAATGGAAAGAATATGTTCTTGATTTTGACATTATTGATGCCGACAGCTATCAGCTTACCATTTGCTTTAATGCTGCGGATAAGCTTTTGATAGATGACGTAGCGGTCAATAAGTTAAAATAGCATTTGGTTAGTGCCAAGTGCTTCGAAAAAGCTGAATTTCTTAATTAATGTATTTCACCGATAATTACAATTCGACTATTTTCCCTGCTTGTCATTTTAATATCTAATGAAGCTCAGAATAAAATCTGTGATTCTACGTACGTCAGCAAAGAAACGGTTCAAGAGACGAATGCTTAAGCCCACTTCCCAAAGCCTTGTAGTAATGTGAGGCTTTTTTGTTGGCTTAAACTTTAGTTGATTCTAGATTACCTGCTACCTCAACAGACTGCGACTTTAGGCAAAGCTTAGAGAGACAATACCACATAGTATAAGGATACTGGCAACAATCCTTCTTTTACCGTCTCTTTCATCGAGCGCTTTTGACCCCATGAAAACCCCAATCAGTATGCTGGTTTCCCTTGCTGGGGCAATCACTGTCAGTGGTGCTAATTTAAGGGCTTCTAATACTAAGATATAAGCCGCAGGGCTAAGTACGGCGATAGCCAAGATACTCCATTTGTGTTCACGTAATTCTCTTTTGATTTCGCTAGTTTGGCCAATCACAAAGGGAAACAGCAATAGGATACTAAAGGTGTTTGAAGAAAAGGTGAGCTGCAGTGGCGAAAGCTGGTATTGCTTAATGGCAATAGCATCATTGAGGGTATAAAGCGCAATGAACAGCCCAGTTAGGGTTCCCCAGAGCACGCCCGCTCGTATCTTTCGATCGCCTTTTTTAAATTTTAACCCCGTAATGACCAGTACGCCTGCAAGGATGAGCACCAAACCTAGGGCAATATTGTACCTAAAAGTTTCTCTAAGCACCAAGATAGCAGCTATGGAGGAGAGTAGTGGACCAGAACCACGAGCAAGAGGGTAAACCACGGAAAGATCTGCCCTACGGTATCCTTTTTGCAAAATGAGGAAGTAAGCAATATGGAGCATGGCGCTGCTGAGGGAAAACCAAAGCATAGCCGCGGACCATTGAAATTTTTCGTGACTAGCAATATGATAAACCAGCAACGGCAGGTAAACAGCAGTGCTGCCGATATACATGAGCCACACAAAAGGTGCCTTCCCATTTGCCTTTTTGGAAATCAAATTCCAAACGGCATGCAGCACAGCAGCACTTAATACCAAGAAAAGTACATAGAGTGTCATGATGGGCAAAATAATGAAAATTGCTTACATTAAGCCTGAACATCAAGCGAGGATATTGCTGCGGCTACAGTTTATTAGCAAAGTGGTGCAGGTAACTTAAGCCTTGAGCTGTGAAAGATCGACACCGAGTTCGCTGAACCCCTTTGCTCCCTTTTCGGTGATATAGAAATCTTTTTTGCCAAGTTCGTCTTTCATCAGCCAACCTTTGGTTATAAAGCTTTGAAATAGCAGCTCGCCCAGTTTTCCGCCCAGATGCTCATAGCATAGCTTCGCTTGTTTTTTTTCAGTTGTTCCGTTCATTTTCGCGATTATTTATAGTTTCAAAAATAGAGTTGATTTGAACGCGTACAACTGATAGAAATCATGTTGCATGGCAATCTCCGTCACTTTCCTACCAGCTATAAACAACTAGACTTTTTATTTGCCTATTTTTTTAAACGACAGTTCACCTGGTATAATTTCAATTAAATGTTGTTTTCATTTTGCTTTTCAAAAAAAGAAGTTACATTTGCAATCCCAAAACGGGGTGCCTTAGCTCAGTTGGTAGAGCAAAGGACTGAAAATCCTTGTGTCGCT